>CAWIPY010000001.1:0-69340 GCA_963837965.1 uncultured Pseudomonadota bacterium
ATCCGCGAGGTCCAGCCTGCCTTCAACAGCAGCGGCCATATCACTGCGATCTATGTGCAGGAAGGCGCGGTGGTGAAGAAGGGCCAACTGCTGGCCACCCTGGACGATACCCGCTATGCCGCCGCACTCACACAGGCCAAAGAGACAAAGGAGGCAGCGGGCGTAACTTATGCGAACAACGAAGTTAACTACCGGCGCCTTGACAAGCTGGCTGCAACGAACTCGGCATCGATTCAGTCGCGCGATGACGCCAAGGCCGCGTTCGAGGCGGCGCGCCACACTTATGAGGCAGCAGTCGCTGCGGTGGCGCTGGCGCAGCGGCAATTTGACGATACGCGGCTCTATGCGCCTTCCGATGGGATCGTCGAGGAACGGATCCTGCAGCCGGGTGACATGGCTTCTCCTTCGACGCCGGTGTTCACAATAGCCCTACCAAGCCCACTCTGGGTGCGCACCTATGTTCCTGAACGCGAAGTCGGCCGCGTCCGGCTCGGCCTCGCCGCGACCATCAGCACCGACAGCTATCCGGGACGCGCGTATCACGGATGGATCGGCTACATTTCTCCGACTGCCGAGTTCACGCCAAAGACAGTGGAGACGCCGGAACTGCGCACATCTCTGGTCTATCAAATGCGCGTCTATGTCTGCGATGCACAGGGCGAGCTGCGGCTGGGAATGCCGGCTACCGTGCACATCGACCTGAGCCAGCCGCCGCGGGCAGCGCCGCCCGGATGCGGGGTAGGTGATGCCGCAAAGTGAGAACTCTGCACCGGCATTGCGGTTAGAGGCGGTGCGCCGCAGTTTTCGTGCGGGCAAGCGGGTGGTGACGGCGCTCGATGGAATCACCGCGAGTGCGGCGCGCGGCGCGGTAACCGGCCTGATCGGCCCGGACGGTGCCGGCAAAACCACTCTGATGCGCCTTATTGCCGGTCTGCTGCGTGCCGATGGCGGGCGGATCGAGGTGATGGGTATCGATGTCGCGCGCGATCCGCTCGCCGTGCAAACGCGCCTTGGCTACATGCCGCAGCATTTCGGTCTCTACGAAGATCTCAGCGTGCGGGAAAACCTCGACCTCTATGCCGATCTGCAAGGCGTGCCGCCAACCGAACGGACAGCGATCTATAACGAACTACTGCATATGACAGGGCTCGGCCCGTTCACCGCGCGTATGGCGGGCCGATTGTCGGGCGGGATGAAGCAGAAGCTCGGTCTCGCTTGCACCCTTGTGCACCCGCCCGAGCTGCTGATGCTCGACGAGCCGACGGTCGGCGTCGATCCGGTTTCGCGGCGGGAGCTGTGGGAGATTATCGACCACCTGACCCAGACTGCACACATGACGGTACTGTATAGCACCGCGTATCTCGATGAGGCGGAGCGCTGCGACACAGTGCTGCTGATCCATGACGGCCGGCTGCTTGGCAGCGGCTCGCCCGGCTCATTCACCGCCGAAATGACCGGGCGCACCTTCTTCGCCAAGGCCAAGCTGGGACGGCGACGGCTCCAGGAGCGGTTGACGCATGCACCCGGGGTCATCGATGCGGTTATCCAGGGCAGCCAGGTGCGGGTGGTGACCGAGACTGCCGCGCCGCCCGATCCCGCAAAGCTGGTTGCCGATGCACCGGATCTCACCCTGACGGCGACGCCGCCGCGCTTCGAAGACAGCTTCGTCGCTCGGCTGCGCGAGCGGGTGGCCGACGCCGCGCCGCGCGCGCCACTTGAGGCATCGCAGGCAGCGCCCACAGCGATGACCGTCGCAGAGGATGTGATCGTGGTGCAGCACCTGACACGTCGTTTTGGCAATTTCGTTGCGGTGAACGACGTGAGCTTTACCGTCGCACGCGGCGAGATTTTCGGCCTGCTTGGGGCGAACGGGGCCGGCAAATCCACCACGTTCCGGATGTTGTGCGGGCTCTTGCCGCCCTCGGCGGGCACATTGCAGGTGGCCGGCTTTGATCTGCGTCGGGCCGCGGCGCCCGCGCGCGGCAGAATCGGCTACATGGCGCAGAAGTTTTCGCTCTATGGCGATCTGTCGGTGCGGCAGAATCTGCGGTTTTTCAGCAGCGCTTACCGGCTCACCGGCGCGCGGCAACGGGCACGCATCGATTGGGCGGAAGAGGAATTCGATCTGGGCCCAATGCTTGATGCCACCGCGCGCGATCTGCCGCTCGGCTTCAAACAGCGGCTCGCGCTTGCCTGCGCGCTCATGCACGAACCCGACATCCTGTTTCTGGACGAGCCGACTTCCGGCGTCGATCCGCTGGCACGCCGCGAATTCTGGCGGCGCATCAACGCGCTGGCGGAGGGAGGGGTCACAGTCCTGGTGACCACGCATTTCATGGAGGAAGCGGAGTACTGCGACCGGCTGGTGATCATGGCGCAGGGGCGTGTCCTGGCTGCCGGAGAGCCGGAAACGATCAAAGCCGCCGCGCGGACACCCACACTGCCCGATCCGACCATGGAAGATGCGTTCATCACAGTGATCAAGACGGGCGCCGCTCCGGCGGAGGCGGCATGAACACGGCCTCCTTCCGTCGCCTGCGCGGACTGTTGCGCAAGGAATTCCTGCAAATCCTGCGG
This sequence comes from uncultured Pseudomonadota bacterium, assembly GCA_963837965.1. GTDB lineage: Bacteria > Pseudomonadota > Alphaproteobacteria > Rhizobiales > Xanthobacteraceae > Pseudolabrys. Next base: position 2,578 of record CAWIPY010000001.1, read on the forward strand.
GATCCCTCCGCACTCGCCATCGCCTTCTTGCTGCCGGCGGTGCTGCTGCTGATTTTCGGCGATGGAGTTTCTCTCGACGCCCGCAACGTGCCGTTGGCTATGGTGGTGGAACGCCCTGATACGTTGACGGCGAGCTTCACCGGTAAATTCGAGCATTCGCCCTACTTCCGCCCGCGCCGATATTTCACCATTCAGGCCGCGGAACGCGCGATGGCGGCGCGCCAGGTGCAGGGCATCGTCTGGCTACCGAGCGATTTCAGCCGCCGCGCGACTTCAGGCGGCAATTCGCCGATAGGCGTCATCGTGAATGGCGCCGATGCCAACAACGCGCGGATTATAGAAGGCTATGTGCAGCAGGTTTGGGCCAATTGGCTCGCTGCGCAGGCGCGGGCGAATGGCCGGCCCTCGCCGCTGCCAATCGCCGTAGATCCGCAGGTCCGCTTCAACCCGGCGGTGAGAAGCCGCGATTATCTGGTACCCGGCCTCATCGCGGTGATCATGACCTTGACCGGTGCGCTTCTCACCGCCTTGGTGATTGCGCGCGAGTGGGAACGGGGGACGATGGAAGCGCTTATGGTCACTCGGGTGAGAATGCGCGAAATCTTGATCGCCAAGCTCGTTCCCTATTTCCTGCTCGGCATGGGCGGCATGGCCGCTTCCGTGGCGATCGCAGTGTTTCTGTTTGACGTGCCGCTACGCGGCTCGCTCGCCGTGCTCACCGGCGCATCGGCATTGTTCATGCTGGCCGCACTGGGAATGGGGCTGCTGATCTCGAGTTTTGCGCGCAATCAGTTCGTCGCGGGGCAGATCGCCATCATCACCACTTTCCTGCCAGCCTTCATCCTGTCGGGATTCGTGTTTGACATTAACAGCATGCCCCGCGCTGTGCAGATCATCACGCATATCGTTGCCGCGCGTTATTTCGTCGCGATTCTGCAATCTGTCTTTCTCGCCGGCAACGTGTGGTCGGTAATTCTACCGAATGTCGCCGCGCTGATCGTGATGGCGGCGATCTTCCTTGGCGCGGCGCGGTTAATCGCGCGCAAGCGGTTGGACTGAAAAAGATGTTGCGCCAAGTCTTCGCGCTGGTCGTAAAGGAATTGCTGGCGGTGCTGCGCGACAAAAAGAGCCGCGTGGTTCTCGTCGGCCCGCCGCTGATCCAACTTCTGGTGTTCGGCTATGCGGCCACTTTTGATCTCAATCACGTTCCGATTGCCGTCTATAATCAGGATGACAGCGCCGCGTCCCGCAATCTTGTGGCGCGGTTCACCGGCTCGCCGACCTTTCAGCTTGTGGCAACGCTGCACAGTGACCGGCGGATCAACGAATTGATCAATTCGCGGCAGGTGCAGATGGTGCTGGTCATCGATCCACGCTTCACGCAGAAGCTCCTGAAGCACGAGCCCGCTCCGGTACAGGTCATAGTCGACGGTCGCAACTCGAACACCGCGCTGCTGATCGTCGGTTATGCGAATACCATTCTGAGCAACTTCGCCTTGGCCTGGGATGCGGCGCATGGCGACCCGGCGCCCCCCGCCGTGCTCGATATGCGTGCACGCTACAATCCCACGCTTAGTTCGCGCTGGTTCATTGTGCCCGGCATCGTTGCCGTGCTCACGCAGGTGGTAACTTTGTTGGTCGTCGGGCTCTCGGTCGCGCGCGAGCGCGAAACTGGCACTTTCGATCAGCTTCTGGTCACGCCGTTGCGGCAGTTCGACATCCTTCTGGGCAAGAGCCTGCCCGGCTTGCTCATCGGGGTGATAGAAGCCTCTGTAATCATCGCCGCCGCTGTCTGGTGGTTCGACGTGCCGTTGCGCGGCGGGTTGTTGCCACTCTATCTTGGGCTGTTCCTGTTCGTTATTGCGGTTACGGGGGTCGGCATGATGATTTCTTCGCTCGCCGTGACGCAGCAGCAGGCCCTGCTGGGCGCGTTCCTGTTCATGGTGCCGTCGATCATCCTGTCGGGATTTGCGACGCCCATTGCGAACATGCCTGCATGGGTCCAGGACCTGACTTTGCTCAACCCGATGCGCTATTTCCTCGTGATCGTGCGCGGGGTGTTCCTGGAAGGATCGAGCCTGTCTTCGCTTGCCTCACAATACTGGCCGATGGCGATCATCGGGGCGGTGACCCTCGCTGCCGCAGGATGGCTATTCCGTAAACGGGTTTATTGAAGGCAGTGGGGACGATGGCGCGGTCGGCGTGGCGATCCTGATCGTCACCGTGCTGATCAAGGCCGCGTTCTTCCCGCTTGCCAACAAGTCCTACGCCTGGATTTCTACGTTGGTCGCGCAATCTGGCGGCGAACCGGTTCCCACTTCGCCGGATTGCGCTCCTGGCCAAGATGAAGGCGGTGCAGCCGCAGATGCAGCGCCTGCGCGAGCAGTATCCGGACGACAAGGTCAAGCAGCAGCAGGAATTGATGGCGCTGTACAAGAAGGAGAAGATCAATCCGCTTGCCGGCTGCCTGCCGATCGCCATCCAGATTCCGGTATTCTTCTCGCTCTACAAGGTGCTGTTCATCACCATCGAGATGCGGCACGCGCCCTTCTTCGGCTGGATCCACGACCTCTCGGCGCCCGACCCGACCAACATCTTCACGCTGTTCGGGCTCGTTCACTGGGATCCGACGGCGATCCCGATGATCGGCCACTTCCTGCATCTCGGCCTGTGGCCGCTGATCATGGGCGTGACCATGTGGGCGCAGATGAGGCTCAACCCGGCGCCGCCCGACCCGACCCAGCAGATGATCTTCAACTGGATGCCGGTGATCTTCACCTTCATGCTGGGCAGCTTCCCGGCGGGCCTGGTGATCTACTGGGCCTGGAACAACACGCTCTCCGTGGCGCAGCAGTCGATCATCATGCGCAAGCACGGGGCGAAGATCGAGTTGTTCGACAACGTCAAAGCGTTGTTCGTGCGGAAGAAGAAGACGCAGACGTAGGGGCGGCGTTGCGCAGGGGCTCCCTACGTCATGGCCGGGCTTGTCCCGGCCATCCACGTTTTTAGGGTCGGCAAGCAAGCAAGGCGTGGATCCCGCGACGAGCGCGGGCATGACGCCGAAGTGCTGGCGCAGCACTGATCAATTTACCGTGGTAGGCCCGGATGGCCGAGGCGGGTGCTGGATTGCCCTTTCCCCTGGCCGCACGCTCGGTGCTATATTCTGGGGCCCGTGAAACGTGGCCGGCCGTCACAGGTGGCGCGGCCGCGACGATGGAGCGACGAATGTCGACGCACGCCCGTATAGCGATGAACCCCAAGGTGATGCTTGGAAAGCCGGTCATTCGGGGCACCCGAATTACTGTGGAGTTGATCCTGCGCAAGCTCAGCGAGGGCGCCACGCACGACGACCTACTCGAGGCTTATCCGCATCTTACCAAGGACGATATCCAGGCGGCAATCTCGTACGCAGCCGACGCAATCGCCCATGAGGAAACCGTGCTGGTCGAGCCGCACGGCTAAATGCGCTTTCTCGCCGATGAGAGCTGCGACTTCCGCGTGGTTCGCGCATTGCGCGACGCCGGGCACGATGTTGCCGCCGTGGTCGATGTCGCTTCCGGTGCAGAAGATTCTTCCGTCATCGACATGGCCGCGCGCGAGCAGCGAATTTTCGTGACCGAGGATCGCGATTTCGGACAACTTGTCTACGCAGCCGCGACACCCGCATCCGGCGTCATCCTGCTGCGGTTTCCTTCGTCCGCCCGCGCCAGTCTGCCAGCCGCGGTCTTGAACCTCGTGGCGAACTACGGCGAAAAACTCCGCGAGCGCTTCGTCGTGGTCCAGCCGGGACGGGCTCGTTTCGGGGCAATTCCGGAATGGTAGGAGGCCGGAGGCGCGATGGCACCTGCCGTGCTGAACGTAGCCATGTGGGCGCAGATGAGGCTCAACCCGGCGCCGCCCGACCCGACCCAGCAGATGATCTTCAACTGGATGCCGGTGATCTTCACCTTCATGCTGGGCAGCTTCCCGGCCGGCCTGGTGATCTACTGGGCCTGGAACAACACGCTCTCGGTGGCGCAGCAGTCGATCATCATGCGCAAGCACGGCGCGAAGATCGAGTTGTTCGATAACGTCAAAGCATTGTTCGTGAAGAAAAGGTTCGACACGCGTGCCCGGGAAAGACGGGTCCGGAGTTGCGCCGCCTGCCGCGTCCGTGAGGCCCGCCGAAGCGATCTGATGCTGCTTGCGCCCGCCCTGCAAGAAACGCTCACCACCGTGCTGCCGGCCATCCAACAGACGCTCAACCACCTTGCAGCGGGGCGTTCTCATCCCGACGACGCGGCAAAGACCGCCCGGGCGCTGCAGACGCTGACACGGACCCTGCGCGAGCTCAGCGTGTTGTCGGGCCGGCACAGACGCCGGTGATTGCCATCACTGCGATAGGGCATCCATCTCCGACGCTCTTCTTGTTATGGCCGGGCTTGTCCCAGCCATCGACGTCTTTAACGTTCCCCAGTAAGGAACGCGTGGATGCCCGCGACAAGCGCGGGCATGACGCCGAAAGTGCTGGCCGCCCATGACCACGACCGACTTCACCCGCGACGAGATCGAAGCCGGCCGGCGCCTGTTCGCCGCCGAATGGCAGTTCGTGGCGGCGGCCGGCTCGGCAGCCTCGCTGCCGCCCATGCGCGGGGTCGAGATCGCGCTGGCCGGCCGCTCCAACGTGGGCAAGTCGAGCCTGATCAACGCCCTCACCGGCCGCAAAGCGCTGGCGCGCATCTCGCGCACGCCCGGGCGCACACAGGAGCTGATCTTCTTCAACGGCGGGGGCGAGCTGAACCTGGTCGACATGCCGGGCTACGGCTATGCCGCCGCCGCCAAGAGCAAGATCGCCGCCTGGACCGACCTGATCCACGCCTACCTGCGCGGCCGCGCCAACCTCGCCCGCGTCTATGTGCTGATCGACGCCCGCCACGGCCTGAAGGAGACCGACCCGCCGACGCTGGATGCGCTCGGCCAGGCCGCCGTCAGCCACCAGATCGTGCTCACCAAGGCCGACGCCTTGCCGGCGGCGCAGCTTGCCCAGCGTGTCGCCGAGGTCGAGGCAGCGCTCGCCAAGCGTCCGGCCGCCTTCCCGGCCGTGCTGGCCACCTCGGCGCGTGAGGGCGCTGGCATTCCCGAATTGCGCGCGGCGGTGGCCCGGCTCCTGGCCGAGCGCAAGGCCGGCTGAAAGCGCGAGTCGCTGTATAAAAACACGCATAAGTTGACGCGCTTCACCGCCCCGTTAGGATCAAACCCATTAGGATCACGGGGTCGCGGCGCACGCGCTGCACGAGGAGACGCTCATGTTGCTCGCACGGCTTCGCGCCGTCTTCGCGGTGGCGCTCGTCGCCCTCGTCGCCGCCCTGCCGGCGACCGCCGGTGCCGTCACCCTGCCCTTCACGGCATCGGCGCAGCAGGGGGTGTTCCTGCACCTCAGCGACATTCACTTCGATCCGTTCATCGACGCGGAAACCACCAGCAAGCTCGCGGCGGCGCCGGTCGAGCAGTGGCAGGGCATATTCGAGCATGCGCAGGACGGCAGCTTCTCGCCGCGCGGCCACGACACGAACTACCCGCTGTTCGCTTCGATGCTGTCGGCCGCCCAGGGCCCACCCTACGACTACGTTCTCAACACCGGCGACAACCTGGCGCACGGTTTTCGCGAGAAATTCGACGGCGCCCGCGGCACGGCCGGCGACTACCAAAGCTTCGTCATCAAGACGCTGCTGTTCGTCGACCGCATGCTCAAGCAGAGCTTCCCCGGCGCGCCATTGATCTACAGTCTCGGCAACAACGACGCGGTCTGCGGCGACTACATGCTGGCGCCCGACGGCGCCTTGCTCGCGCAGGTCGGCCGCGACCTGCCGGTCATCGCCGGCAACGGCACGGCGCTGCGCGACTTCACCGCCGGCGGCTTCTATATCGTGCCGCATCCGACCGTGCCGCGGCATGACATGATCGTGCTCGATACCATCCTCTGGTCGGCCGAGTATCACGACAAATGCAGTGCCAAGGGCGGCGATCCCGGATCGGCCGAGCTCGACTGGCTGGCCTGGACGCTCTATCGGGAAAAACTGGTCGGACGCACCGCCACGCTGGTCATGCACATCCCGCCCGGCATCGATGCCTACAGCTCCTCGCGCGAGAGCTGCCCGCAGTCGACGAGCTTCTGGCAAACCGACTATACGCGCCGCTTCCGCGCGCTCATCGATGCCTACCCGGACGTGCTACGCACCGGCTATGCCGGCCACACCCACATGGACGATTTCCGCGTACTGTCCGCCGCCAGCGGCAAGCCTTTGCTGGCGCTGCGCATCTCGCCGGCGGTGAGCCCGGTGTTCGGCAATAATCCGGCCTTCACCGTGCTGCTCTACGACCGTGCCGATGCAACCGTGAAGGATTTTGCAGGCTTCTCCCTCACCAATCTCGAGCAGGCCGGCGGCGCGGTGCCCGGCAAATGGGACCTGGAATACGATTTCGGCAAGACCTACGGCGCGCAGGACTTCACGCCGGCCCGCATGGCCGCGCTGGCGCAGAACATCCGCAGCGAGGAGTCGGTGCGCCATTCATTCGTGCAATACTACGGCTCCGACGTGCAGCCCTCACCGATCGAGAACAACTGGCGGGCTTTCGCCTGCGCGCAGACCGGCCTGACACCGGACGCCTATGCGGCCTGCCGCTGTCCGGGCAAAGTGCCGCACTGACGGTTCGCCAGCGGCGGCGCAGTTGCGCTACAGTCCGCGCATGGACCAGGTTCTGATCGCGCTTGCCGGCATCATGGGCGCCGCCGGCGTCATGCTCACCGCTGCCGGCGCCCACAGCAAGCCGGGCGTCGGTCTCGATGCCGCGGGCTATCTGCTGCTGATCCACGCCGTCGCCGTGGTGGCCGCCACCATCGCCGTCCGCCAGGGCGTCATCGTGCGCCCGGTCGGGGCGGCCGCGCTGTGGGGCTTCGTCGTCGGCGCCGGCCTGTTCGCCGCCGACGTCACCGCGCGCGCCTATCTCGGCCACCGCCTGTTTCCCTTCGCGGCGCCGGCCGGCGGCTCCCTCCTCATCCTGGCCTGGCTGGTGCTGGCCGCGGCGGCGCTTGCCGCGCTTGCCGCGCGCTAAAAAACGCGGCCGGCGGACAGCCGCCGGCCGCGCTGTCGCCTGGTCAGGAGTCGTGCGCTCAGGCACGCCCCTGCTGCATGCGGAACACGCTCATCATCGCGTTGTTCATGCCGTTACCGGTGGCCAGGATGGCCGCACCAAGCACCAGCAAGGCCACGAGCGACAGCGTCTGGGTCGCCGTGCCCGCCACCGCCAGAATGCCGAGCACGATGGCGGCGATGCCGGCAAGCGCCTGCGCGCCTGCGGTCGAAGACGCCGCGCTGCCGAGCACCATCACTTCGCCGCTCAGCCGCGCCTTGAACGTGTGCAGGTTCAGCATGGCGCTGCTGCTCAGGATCATGGCGCTGCCGAACACGATGACCGACACCGCGATCAGCACGAACGGATTGATGCCGAGCAGGGCGAGCACGCCAAGGATGATGCCGGTAATGCCGGCCAGGAACACGGCGGCGAGGCCCCCGGTGCCGACCTGGATGCCGATCGCGCCGGCGACTGACGAAAGAACCGTCGCGTAGTCACTGGCGATCGACGTGCCCTCGATCAACAAGGCTGCGCCGAAGACGATGGTGGCGGTCGCCAACAGAAAGCCGGGCGACGTGCCCGATAATGCGATAATTGTCAGAACGATCGTGGCGATACCGCCGACCGCTTCCGCGAATAGACCGCTCGTTTCCGTCGCGGCCGTTGCCGTGGTATGAGTAACGCTCATAGGAGCCTCCTGTATCTCTGGAGCCGCCCCGCCGCGTTCTAGGAAAATTTGACTTTTGCAGCCCCCTCCAGGGGCTGGCTTTGCGGCGCGCCGGTTCCGGCTTCGCCCCCGTCCCAGGCGTCATGCGCGCTCCGGGACCTTGTATGTTGAGAAACGAATTCGGCGGCCCCGGCGTTCCGTGAATTCGCCGCAACCAGTTCCGTGAACCGGGAAATCGGCTGTGGGCGTCGGAAAATCACGAACTGTCCGCAACGGGAACCCTCTTTCGCGACCGCGCGGCGAAAGGTAAAGATCGCCGCGCACGAGGAACCGCCATGACCAATCCGCCCCACGAGATTTCGCCGCAGGACAAGGCGCGCATTCTGTCCGAGGCGCTGCCCCACATGCAGCGCTATGACGAGGAAGTCGTCGTCGTGAAATATGGCGGCCACGCCATGGGCCAGGAACAGATGGCGCGCGACTTCGCGCGCGACGTGGTGCTCCTGGAACAGACCGCCATCAATCCAGTGGTGGTGCACGGCGGCGGCCCGCAAATCCAGGCCATGCTGAGCAAGCTCGGCATCAAGTCGGAATTCGCCGGCGGCTTGCGCATCACCGACGAAAAGACCATCGAAATCGTCGAGATGGTGCTGGCCGGCTCCATCAACAAGCAGATCGTCGGCTATATCAATGCCGCCGGCGGCAAGGCTATGGGGCTGTGCGGCAAGGACGGCAACATGGTGCAGGCGCGCAAAGTGACCCGCACCGTGATCGATCCAGACTCCAACATCGAAAAAGTGGTCGACCTCGGATTCGTCGGCGATCCCGAGAAAGTCGACGTCTCCATTCTCGAACAGATCATCGGCCGCGACTTGATCCCGGTGCTGGCGCCGGTGGCGACGTCCGCCAGCGGCGGCACCTTCAACGTCAACGCCGACACCTTCGCCGGCGCCATCGCGGGCGCGCTCAAGGCCAAGCGCCTGCTGCTCCTCACCGACGTACCCGGCGTGCTCGACAAGTCGAAGAAGCTGATCGAGCAGCTTTCGGTCGCCGACGCGCGTCGGCTGATCGCCGACGGCACCATCTCCGGCGGCATGATCCCCAAGGTCGAGACGTGCATCTACGCGCTCGACCAGGGCGTGGAAGGCGTCGTGATCATGGATGGCAAGGTGCCGCACGCGGTCCTGCTCGAGCTTCTGACCGACCACGGCGTCGGCACGCTGATGCAGCGCTGAGCGGGGGAGCCGACTTCGCCTGCTCGCCAGGCTGCCCGTGGCGGCGGCGCATCTATTGCAGGTGTGCAAGACGGTATAGGCTGGGCATCAATCAATCTCAAAAAGATCGAGGGAGGACGGCATGACCAGAGCACGCAACCGCATTCTCGCGGCCGGTGCGATGGCCGCCGCGCTCGCGGCCGCAACGCCCGCCTCCGCCCAGATCTACAGTCTCGGCACCGGCAAGAAGGGCTTCTTCACCTATTCCGCCGGTGCGGCCATCGCCAAGGTGGCCGCCGACGGCGGGCTGAATCTGCGCGTCAAGCCGTTCGGCGGCAGCAGCGCCTACGTGCCTGGCGTCAACGCGGGCGAGCAGCAGTTCGGCCTCGCCAATGAACTGGAGACGCACTACGCGGCCACCGGCTCGGTTATCTACAAGGGGCGGAAGCAGCCGCACCTGCGCGTGGTGGCGGTGCTCACCCCGCTCTATTCGGAATTCTTCGTGGCCAAGGATTCTCCGATCAAGTCCATTGCCCAGCTCAAAGGCATGCGTATACCGAGCGGGTACGCCAGCCAGCGCGTGCTCGACGTGCTTACCAAGGGCACGCTGGCCAATGGCGGCCTGAGCTACGAGGATGTGGAGCAGGTGCCGGTATCCAACGTGATCGGCGGGGCCAATCGGTTCCTGCAGGGCAAGGCCGACGCCTTCATGTTCGCGGTCGGCGCCGGCAAGGTCGCCGACGTCAACGCCAAGAAACCGGTGCGCTTGCTGCAGATCGATCATTCCAAGCAAGCGATGGCGCGGCTGCGCAAGTTCATCCCAGTTGCCTATGCCACCATCCTCAAGCCTGGCAAGGGCCGCGTCGGCGTGGACAAGCCGAGTCGCGTCTATGCCTATGACTATCTCGTTCTGGCCAATGACAAGGTGTCGGACGACGTAGTCTATGAACTCGCCAAGCTGCTGCACGACCACAAGAAACAATTGGCCTCCAATTTCGGCGCGCTCAACGGTTTTGATCCGAAGCACATGAGCAAGGACATGGGTCCGGTGAAATTCCATCCGGGCGCCATCAAGTACTACAAGGAAATCGGCGAATGGCCGCCGAAGGGCGGCGGCTGACACCGCGGAAATGGGGCGGCGACAAAGGCTCCGAACCGAACGGGCGCAGCTCTCGTTGTGGACCGACGTCGCGGTCGCGGGTCTCGCCCTCGGCGCCGCGCTGCCGACGCGCGAGAACATTGCAGAACGTCGGCAGCGACCGGCCGCCTGAGTGTCGGGCCGGCGGCGCATTGGCTAGCATGGCGCATGATTCGCGCGACTTTCGCGGCCCTCTGCGGCTTTCTTCTGGTTCTCGCTGCCCAGCCGGCGCAGGCCGGGCTGACGCTGTGCAATCGCACGAGCTACCGCCTCGAGACGGCGATCGGCCTCGAAACGCCGCCCACCGTCGCGACCCGCGGCTGGTTCATGCTCGATCCCGGTCAGTGCAGACCGGTTGTTGACGGCAAGCTCGAGGCCGACATGGTCTACCTGCACTCCCGCACCCCGCCGATCTACGGCACGCCGCCGAAGCCGGAAACCGGACAGGCCGAGTTGTGCGTGCGCGACGGCAATTTCGAGGTCCCCGATGGCCGCGACTGCGCGCTCAGCCAGCAGGTCCGCTTTTCGGCCGCGCGCCCGTCCGATTCACCCAATGGGCCGGTGATCTATCTGGCCGAGAAGGCCGCCTATGACGACGCGCAGGCGCGCCGCGCCGGCATCCAGCGCCTGCTCATCATCGCGGGCTATGACGCCTACCCGATCGACGGCGTTGAAGGCGCCAAGACCGAAAAGGCATTGGCCGACTTCCTGAGTGACCACGAGCTGCCGGCCGGCGCCGCCGGCAAGCCCGGCTTCTTCGATACGCTGATCGAGGCCGCGCGCAATCCGCAAGGGCGCGGTTTCTCCTGGTGCAACGACACCCCTTATGCGGTGATGGCTTCGCTCGGCACGGTCGAGATGGGCGCCATCGTCACCCGCGGCTGGTACAACATCGCCGCCGGTAAGTGCCTGCGGCCCGACCTGCGCGGCGATCCGCACCGGCTTTACTCCTACGCAGAGGCGGTGGACAGCAGCGGCCGCACCGTCACGCGCAACGGCGCGCCTTTGTCGTGGGGCGGCAGCCTGCCGCTTTGCACGCGCGAGGGCCGCTTCGAAGTCAGCAATCACGGCCGCAAGGACTGCGGCAGCCGTGGCCTGAAATCCGCCGGCTTTGCCGTGATAGACGTGAAAAAGAAACCTTCGACCATCGTACGTTTCAAGGAACCATAGAGCCCGTGCCGACCGCCACTCCGCCAGCGCCGCGCGATTTCCGTGCCGTCGAGACATGGGTGTTCGATCTCGACAACACGCTCTATCCCCATCACCTCAATCTCTGGCAGCAGGTCGACGACCGCATCCGCGTCTATATCGCCGACTTCCTGCAAGTGCCGCATGATGAGGCCTTCCGCATCCAGAAGGACTATTACAAGCGCTACGGCACCACCATGCGGGGACTGATGGCCGAGCATGGCCTGGCGCCGGACCACTATCTTGATTTCGTCCACCGCATCGACCACTCGCCGCTCATGCCCAATCCGGCGCTCGGCACCGCGCTGGAAAAGCTGCCCGGACGCAAGCTCATCCTCACCAACGGCACGCGCAAGCACGCCGATGCTGTGATGAAACGGCTCGCCGTGCACGAGCACTTTGAGGACGTGTTTGACATCGTCGCCGCCGAGCTCGAGCCGAAGCCGCTGGCGAAGACCTATGAGCGCTTTCTCGCCCGCCATGACGTCGACCCGGCGAAAGCCGCCATGTTCGAGGATCTCGCGCGCAATCTGGCAACGCCGCATGAGCTCGGCATGACCACTGTGCTGGTGGTGCCGGAAGGCCAGCGCGAGGTGTTCCGCGAGGACTGGGAGCTGGAGGGCCGCGACGCGCCGCACGTTGATCACGTGACCGACGACCTGACCGGCTTCCTCGATCGCATCATCGCCGCCGCGTGAGCTGCCGTCAGGCGACGGCGCGCTCGGGCTCGATCGTGCCGTCCGGCGCGTCCTTGATGTGCAGATCGCGCTGCGGGAAGGGGATCGACAGGCCGGCCGCCTCCAGCGCCAGCTTGCCGCGCTCGGTGAGCGCACGCCGCACCGTCCAGTAGTCGGAATTCGCCGCCCATACCCGCAAGCGCAGCACCACCGCGGAATCGCCGAGCTCGTCGACGAAGGTCTGCGGCGCCGGATCGGCCATGACTTGGGCGTCCTCGCCGGCGAGCTTGATCAGAACCTCCTGGCCCTTGGCGAGATCGTCCTCGTAACTCACGCCGAACGCCAGATCGACCAGCCGCGTGGACAGCCGCGAATAATTGACGATCTTCTTGTTCCACAACTCCGAATTGGGCACGAACTGATAAATGCCGTCCCAGGAATGCATCTCGGTGGCGAACAGGCCGAGCTCCTTGACCGTGCCGGCGGCCGATCCCGCATCGATGTAGTCGCCGACCCTGAAGGGGCGCAGCCACAACAGCATCATGCCGGCGGCGATGTTCGACAGCGTGCCCTGCATGGCGAGGCCGATGGCGAGACCGGCGGCGCCGAGGGCGGCAAGAATGCTGGTGGTCTGGATGCCGAGCTGGCCGAGCACCGCGACCACGACAACGATGAGAATGCCATAGCGAACCACCGAGGCGATCACGTTGCTCAGCATGGCGTCGATGTGCGACTGGCGGCGCAGCACCGCCATCATGGCGCGCTGGGCACGGCTCGCGATCCACCAGCCGACCACCAGCAGAACCAGGGCGCCGACGATGCGCGGCAACGTCACCGCCGCCCAGGCCGCCAGCGCCTGCATGAACGTGCCGATTTCCCCGCTCACTTGCGAGGTCGTTGCTGCTACTTGCATCGGTCGCTCCTCCTGCTGCCTCGAATCCCGGCCGAATGCGCAAAGTCCTAGCTCATTGCCGCCCTTCCCGCACCCGCCCTCGCTTTTGCTGATTGCCTCCGGAACCTGGCGCCAACGGCTTGACAGCGCACGAGGTTCCCCCGACAAACCGCCGACCGAAGGGGGATGAAATGGCGATGCAAAAGCTGGCCAAGAATCTGGAAAAGACCATCGACGACGCTTTCGAAGGGCGCGACAAGATCGGGCCCAAGACGAAGGGCGCCGTGCGCAAGGCGGTCAGCGACGCGCTCGACCTGCTCGATTCCGGCAAGGCGCGCGTGGCCGAACGCCAGGCCGACGGCACGTGGCACGTCAATCAGTGGCTGAAAAAGGCCGTGCTGTTGTCGTTCCGCCTCAACGACATGAGCGTGATTCCCGGCGGACCGGGCCGCGCCGTGTGGTGGGACAAGGTCGATTCCAAGTTCAAGGGCTGGACCTCGGCGAAGTTCAAGAAGGCCGGCTTCCGCGCCGTGCCGACCAGCGTGGTGCGGCGCTCGGCTTTTATCGCGCCAGGCGTGGTGCTGATGCCGAGCTTCGTCAATCTCGGCGCCTATGTGGATTCCGGCACCATGGTCGACACCTGGGCGACGGTCGGCTCTTGCGCGCAGATCGGCAAGAACTGCCATCTGTCCGGTGGCATCGGCATCGGCGGCGTGCTGGAGCCGCTGCAGGCCGGACCCGTGATCATCGAGGACAACTGTTTCATCGGCGCGCGCTCCGAAGTGGCCGAAGGCGTGATCGTGCGCGAAGGCTCGGTGCTGTCGATGGGCGTCTATCTCGGCGCCTCCACCAAGATCGTCGACCGCGAGAGCGGCAAGATCTATCAGGGCGAGGTGCCGCCCTATTCGGTCGTCGTGTCCGGCACCATGCCGGGCAGGCCCTTGCCGAACGGCCAGCCGGGCCCGAGCCTCTATTGCGCGGTGATCGTCAAGCGCGTGGACGAGCGCACGCGCTCGAAGACAAGCATTAATGAGCTGTTGCGGGACTAAATGACCGCCGATCCCCTCGCCATCGCCCGCGACCTGCTGCGCTGCCGCTCGATCACGCCGGCGGAAGGCGGCGCGCTGAAATATCTCGAACGCATTCTCAAAGACGCCGGCTTCAGCGTGCACCATCTCGCCTTCAGCGAGCCGGGCGAGGATATGGTTGAGAACCTCTACGCCCGCATCGGCACGGAGGCGCCCAACCTGGTGTTCGCCGGCCATACCGACGTGGTGCCGCCGGGCGACGAGGCGGCCTGGGCACATCCGCCTTTCGCAGGCGAGACGGACGGCACGGAGCTTTACGGCCGCGGCGCGGTGGACATGAAGGGCGGCGTTGCCTGCGCGCTCGCCGCCGTGCTCGACCATCTGGCCGCCAACGGCGGCAAGCCGGCCAAGGGCTCGATCACCTTCCTGATCACCGGCGACGAGGAAGGCGTGGCGGTGAACGGCACGCCCAAGCTGCTGAAGTGGGCGGAAGAGCACGGCGAGAAATTCGACCATTGCATCCTCGGCGAGCCGAGCAATGTTGAAGCGCTTGGCGACACGATCAAAATCGGCCGGCGCGGCTCGCTCAACGGCCAGCTCATCGTACGCGGCATAGCAGGGCCACGTCGCCTACCCCGAGCGTGCGCAAAATCCGATCAGCGGCCTGGTGAAGCTGATCGCCGCGCTGGAGGCCGAGGCGCTCGACGACGGCAGCGAACATTTCCCGCCCTCGAATCTGGAGTTCACCTCGGTCGACGTCGGCAACACGACAGTCAACCTCATACCGGCGGAGGCGCGCGCGCGCTTCAACATCCGCTTCAACGATTGCCACACGTTCGATTCGTTGAAGGCGTTGCTGGAAAGCCGCGCGGCGAAAGCATCTGGCGGCAAGATCAGCTTTTCCTTTGCTTGGCAGGCGTCGAATGCCGGCGTCTTCGTCACCACGTCGGGCCCCTTCACCGAGTTGGTGGAGCAGGCGATTGCGGAGGTCACCGGCCGCACGCCGCATCTGTCGACCAGCGGCGGCACGTCGGACGCCCGCTTCATCACGCATTACTGTCCGGTGGTGGAATTCGGCCTGGTCGGCCAGACCATGCACGCGGTGGACGAGCGCGTGCCGATCGCCGATCTGCGGGCGCTGACGACGATCTATCGCAAGATCATCGATCGGTATTTTGCGGATTGATGCAACGCGCGCAAACGCGCGCTCACCCGCCCTGCTTCGCGCGCGTGAGCAGGGCGCCGGCGGTGTCCTGCGGGCGCAGCAGCGTCACATAGCGCACGCGCCAGCGCGCGAGGAAATGGTCCAGGCGCTGATCGAGCACGCGGCCGCGGCTCTCGGCGGCATGGCGCAGCAGCAGCGCGCCGTCGGGCGCGAAGGCGACGAGGCCTGCATGGAAGTAATCGAGATTCGGCCGCCGGCTGACGAAGCCGATGACATCGCCGGTCTGCAGCAGCGGCTTGTTGGCGAGCAGTATGGTCTGCGGGATGACATGCATGTCGAAGCGGCGCGGGCTCAGGCCCACTTGCGTGTCGACCCGCTTATGCAGTTCCACCGCACCGTCCATCGTCACCCAGCGGCACAGGCCATTGTCGACATTGTGCTGGCACCACTGGAAGAAATAGTGGTTGCGTTCGCGCCACTCGACCACGCCGTTGTGGTAGCGGATGTCGCGCAGCACCGTGTCGAATTCGCCCGGCGCGCGCACCATGGCCGCGGCCAGCACCGTCTCGCAAAAGGTCACGCAATCGAAGGCGTCGTCGCGCACCACGAATTTTTCCGGACGGTGCGGGCCGCCGATCAGCGTATCGGCGCGGTAGTGGGTGCCGCGCAGCGCGCCGGAGATGAAGCCGATGCGTTGGGAGATGATCGGATATTTGCGCGCTTGCGTGATCAGCTTGCCGATTCGCCGCTCGTCCGCCAGCACGGGATGCGCGCCGACCATGAGGCCGGCGCTGCCGGCGATGAGTCGCAGTAGGTCGCGGCGGGTGCTGACGGAATCGCGCATGACTTCATTCTGCCATATCGAGGGACCGCGCGCCGGTCGAACCTGACGCGCTCATTCCGCCGCTTCGGGCTTGCCCGCGCGCCAGCGCTCGGCCGCGGCGTCGTCACTTTGCTTGGCTTCGACCCAACTTTTCGCCCCCGCCTTCTCCACCTGCTTCCAGAACGGCGCGCGCGTTTTGAGATAATCCATGAGGAACTCGGCCGCGGCGAAGGCGGCCCGGCGGTGGGTGGAGGCGGTCGCCACCATCATGATGTCCTCACCGGGGGCGATACGGCCGTAGCGGTGAATGACGGTGACGCCGGAAAGCGGCCAGCGCGTGGCGGCCTCCTCGACGTGGCGTTCGATCTCGGCTTCCGCCATGCCGGGGTAATGCTCCAGCGTAAGCGCCGCGATCGGCTCGCCGTCCTCGGCGCCGCGGCAGATGCCGGTGAAGGTGACGACGGCGCCGACGTCGCTGCGGCCCTGCGACAGTTTGGCAGCCTCGGCGGCGAGATCGAAGCGCTCGCTTTGCAGGCGGACGGTGGAGGTCATGGGGCTAATGTAGGGCATCGCCCCTGCGCCGTCATCCTGAGGCGTGAGCACGCATCTGCCGCGCGAGTCTCGGAGAATGGCGGTCGTCGCCCTTCGAGGGCCGCCTTCGACGACCACCTCAGGGGGACAGAGAAGGGTTATCCCCCTGTCATGGGCGGGAAGAAGGCGATCTCGGAGGCCTGCGCGATCTTGGCGCCGGGCTGCACGTGGGCGCGATCGATGGCAACGCGGATCACGCGGGCGTTCTCGAAGGCATAGGCGTATTCCTCGCCGCGGCCGGAGAGCCACGTCATCAGCTCGGCGGCGGTGGTGACGTCGGGGGGAACCTCGATATCCTCTTCCGGCTTGCCGACACGCTCGCGCACCCAGGCGAAATACCTCAACTTCAAGAGATCACTCCTCGATCATGTAGCGCAGCCCGGCCCTCATATAGTCGTAGCCGGTGTAGAGCGTGAGCAGCGCCGACAGCCACAGCAGCAGAATACCGAACTGGGTGATGCCGGGCACGATGCCGTCGCCGGCCTCGCCGGCGATGAGAAAGCCGATGGCGACGAGCTGGGCGCTGGTCTTCCACTTGGCGAGCCGCGTCACCGGCACGCTGACCCGCAGTTCGGCGAGGTATTCGCGCAGGCCCGAAACCAGGATTTCGCGGCAGAGGATGACGACCGCGGCGAGCAGGGTCCAGCCGCGGATGGTCTCCTCGGCCGCCAGCATCAACAGGCAGGAAGCCACCAGCAGCTTGTCGGCGATGGGGTCGAGCATGCGGCCGAGCGAGGACTGCTGCTCCCAGGCCCGGGCGAGATAGCCGTCGAAGAAGTCGGTGACCGCGGCGGCGATGAAAACGGCGAGCGCCACCCAGCGCAGCCAAAGCCCGCCGCCGACGATGCTCTGCCAATACAGCAGCCCCACCACCACCGGCACGGCGGCGATGCGGCCATAGGTCAAAAGGTTGGGCAGCGCGAGCGGACGCGCGGGCAGCCGCCGGGAACTCATGGCTTGCATGGGGGCACAAGGAACACCGGGGGCAAGGTTGCGTCAACCGGCGGTACAAAGCGGCGGTCATTTCGGGGCGCGGCCGAAGGCCGCGAGTTCGGAATCCAGAGCGACGCGCTCATACCGGGCCCTGGGTTTCGGGTAATGACCGGACCCATCTACTGTATCGGCGGCTTGGGCAGGCGGGCCTCGCCCGGCTCCATGACGAAGGTCTGGTCGAGCGAGTACCACGCGCCGGTCACGTCCGGCGCCGGCGCGTCGCCCTCGTGGCGCACGTAATCGCCGATCAGCGCCCGCGTCACGCCGAACTGCACATCGCTCTCCAACTTGGGGTCGTCATTGACGTAGATCTGCGAGATCAGCGTCTTGAAGCCCGGCTTGAACATCAGGAAGTGCAGATGCGCGGGGCGGAAATTGTGCCGCTTGCCGGCGCGAACGAGATCGCCGACCGGGCCATCGACCGGGATCGGATAGCCGGCCGGCTTGACCGAGCGGAACCAGAAGTGGCCGTCCTTGTCCGTGGTGAACTTGCCGCGCAGGTTCATGGGCGCCTGGCGCGGGTCCTGCTGCTCGTAGAAGCCCTCGGGCGAGGAATGCCACACGTCGATCTCGGCGCCCTCGATCGGCTTGCCGCTTTGATCCTTCAGCCAGGCATTGACGAACAGCACGGGACCGGGCGTAGGCGAGCGCACGATTGAGCCGCCGTTTTCCGTCGCGGGCGAGTTCATGCGCCAGAACGGGCCGAGCAGGTTGGCTGTGGTCTCGGTCTGGCCCTTGTTGCCGTTATTGAGCAGGCAGACCAGCGCGGAGAAGCCGAGCGAACCGGCCATCAGCACCACTTCGTTGTGCTTGCCGTTCGTCATCTGGCCGAGCTTGGCGATGATTTCTGTGCCCTTGTGGAATTCTTCCTCGGTGAGATGCACTTCGCGGGCGAAGGCATGCAGATGCTTGACCAGCGCGGCGACGATCTCGCGCAGGCGCGGGTCCGCGATGTTCTTGTAGGCCTCGATCACCGCCGGAGTGACGTCTTCCTGCCGCTGGATGATCATTCGTCGTTTCCTCTGCCGTTTCTTTGATCCGTCGCCCTTCGAGGCGCGCCTTCGGCGGGCGCCTCAGGACGACGGATTGAAGACTACTGCGCGGCCTGCTCGTGAAAGAACTCATATATCTTTCGCGCGGTCTCCGCATTGATTCCGGGCACCTGTGCGAGATCGGGCAGGCTCGCCCGCTCGATCGCCTTCAAGGTGCCGAAATGGCGCAGCAGCGCGCGCTTGCGCGTCGGGCCGATGCCGGGGATTTCCTGCAGTCCAGCCTCGCGAATGTCCTTCTTCCGCCGCGTGCGGTGGGAGCCGACGGCAAAGCGATGCGCCTCGTCGCGTAACCGCTCAACGAAATAAAGCAGCGGATCGCGCGGCGGCAATTTGAACGGGCTGCGGCCGGGCATGAAGAAGGTCTCACGGCCGGCGTCGCGGTCGGGGCCCTTGGCGATGGCGACCAGCGGCACGTCGGTCAAGCCCATGGCGGCGAGCGTCTCCTGCGCAGCGCCGAGCTGGCCCTGACCGCCGTCGATGAGGACGAGATCGGGCCAGGGGGATTCATCGTGCTCCTCGACGTCCGCATTCTCCGGGCCCGCAACAAACTCTTCCCTCCCCCCTTGCGGGGGAGGGATAGAGAGGCGGGTAACTTTTTGCCCCGCGCCTGCATCCACCCCCCTCCCGGCGCCTTCCGCGCCGACCTCCCCCACAAGGGGGGAGGTGACCGAAGAGTTTTGGGAAGAGGGTTGCTCAGCATTCGCAGTGCGGGGATGCTCTTCCAACAGCCGCTTGAACCGCCGCTGCAGCACCTCGCGCATCATGCCGTAGTCGTCGCCGGGCGCCAAATCCTCCGAGCGGATGTTGAACTTACGGTACTGATTCTTGCGGAAACCCTCCGGTCCGGCCACGATCATGGCGCCGACCGGATTGGTGCCGGCAATGTGGCTGTTGTCGTAGACTTCGACGCGGCGCGGATTGCGCGGCAGCGCGAAGGTCTCCGTCAGCGCGCCGAACAGTTTCTGCTGCGACTGCGTGTCGGCGAGCTTGCGCGCCAGCGCCTCGCGCGCGTTGGCGAGCGCGTGCATCACCAGTTCCTTGCGCTCGCCGCGCTGCGGCGCCGACACCTCCACCTTGCGCTCGCTTTTGGCGCTGAGCGCTTCGGCGAGCAGCGCGCGCTCCTCGAAATCGTGCGAGACCAGAATGAGCCGCGGCGGCGGCTTGTCGTCGTAGAACTGGGCGAGGAAGGCGCTCAACACTTCCTCCGGCCCCACCGCCTTGTCGGCCTTGGGGAAATAGGCGCGGTTGCCCCAGTTCTGCCCGGTGCGGAAGAAGAACACCTGCACGCAGGTATAGCCGCCGGCCTGGTGCAGGGCAAAAACGTCGGCCTCCTCGAGGGTGCGCGGATTGATGCCCTGGTGCGACTGGATCGCCGACAACGCGGCGAGGCGGTCGCGGTAGAGCGCGGCATGCTCGAAATCGAGCGCGGCGGAGGCCTTGTCCATTTCGACGGCGAGCTGCTTCTGCACGACGCGGCTGCGGCCGGAGAGGAAGGCATTGGCCTCGCGCACCAATTCGCTGTAGCCGGCGTAGTCGATCTCCTGCGTGCATGGCGCCGAGCAGCGCTTGATCTGATAGAGCAGGCAGGGCCGCGTGCGTGACTCGAAGAACGAGTCCGTGCACGAACGCAAAAGAAACGCGCGCTGCAGCGCGTTGATGGTGCGGTTGACCGCGCCGGCGGAGGCAAACGGCCCATAATAATGGCCGGGGCGCCTGCGAGCGCCGCGGTGCTTCAGGATTTGCGGCGCCCAGTGGTCGGAAGTGATCAGGATATAGGGAAACGACTTGTCGTCGCGCAGCAGCACGTTGAAGCGCGGGCGCAGGCGCTTGATCAGATTGGCTTCCAGGAGCAGCGCCTCGGTCTCGGTCTTGGTGGTGACGAATTCCATCGTCACCGTGGCCGCGATCATGCGCGCAATGCGGGCGTCGTAGGCGGTCGGCCGCGCGTAATTCATCACGCGCTTCTTGATGTTCTTGGCCTTGCCGACGTAGAGCACCGCGCCCTTGTCGTCGAGCATCCGGTAGACGCCGGGCGATGAGGGCGCGAGCTTGGCATAGCGCGCGATTGCCGCGCGGCCGGCCTTGAGCGTGCCGGCCGGCGCGTCCGCCAGCTCCATTTCGAGCTCGGGCAGCGAGGTCTCTTCGTCCTCCTCGCGCAGCTCGCTTTCGGGATCGATGTCGCGTTTGCCGTTCATGACAGCTTAGATAATAAGAAAAGCGCTATTCGGCCACGTCGTTGTCCGGCGTGCGCCAGGCCAGATGCTGGCCGCCGTCGACGGCGATGGTGACGCCGGTGACGCTCTTTGCCTCCGCAAGATAAAGCACGGCGGCGGCGATCTCCTCCGGCGTCGGTCCCCGCCCGAGCAGCACGCTCGCCGTCTGAGCGGCAAATTCCTCCGCGCTCTGGCGTGGGCTCGGCAGGGTCGGTCCCGGCGCCACCGCATTGACGCGCAGGCGCGGCGCCAGCGCCTGCGCCAGCGTGACGGTGGCCGCATGCAGCGCGCGCTTGCTCAGCGTATAGGAGAGAAAGCGCGGCGTCGGCTTGAAGACGCGCTGATCGAGCACGTTGACGATCGAGGAGCCTTCGGGCGCCTGCGCTGCGAAAGCCTGAGCAAGAAACAGCGGCGCCGCCAGGTTGACCGCGAATGTGTGCTCGAAGCGCTCGCGCTCCAGCGTCTCGATCTCGTCCGGCTCGAAGGCGCCGGCATTGTTGACCAGCAATGTGAGCGGCCCAAACGCGGCCGCCGACGGAATCAGCGCGGCGACCTCGGCCTGATCGGCGAGATCGGCAAGCACCACGGCGGCGCGCCCCCCATTCTCGATAATCTCGCTCGCCAGCCCCTCGGCGTCGCCGCGCGAGCGGTTGGCATGCAGCACCACGGCGAAACCCGCCCGCGCCAGAGCGCGCGCGATGGCGGCGCCGATGCGGCGTCCGCCGCCGGTGATAAGCGCGGTGGGCGCGGTCCGCTGCTGGTGGTGGTCAGGCATGCATGGTTCCCGGGCGCCCCGTCATACGCCGCGCAACGGCGTGCTGCCAGGGGCAGGCGAGGCGAGCGGCAGTGCCGTGCCGACTGCTCACCCTTGCGCGCATGGTAAAGGCGGCATGAACAACCATGATGAAGCCAAGCAGAGCCCGCTCGCGCACTAAGACTCCTTTAGGGATAACGAGTGCTGATGCTTAGCGATTCATGACCGCTTAACTTAAAACGCCCGATAAATCTTCCACCAAAATGTCGAACTTTCGCCGGGCGTCCGGCACGGCTGTACCTTCTTTGCCCACTCAAGTGGCGCAAACAAAAGCCGAAACGGCGCGCCCCGCGGGGCCACACGGCACCCTGTGCCGTTGCGGGCAAGCGTTGTGAAGAGTGGAGGGTTAAGATGTACAAGACGATGCGGGCACTCGCCCTGGCGGCCGCGGTGGCCGTCTCCGGCGCCGCGGTGGCAGCCGACTTCCCGCGTGGTCCCACGCCCTATTATTCGTCTCCCGCGCCGGCACCGCTCAACTACAACTGGGCGGGTCTCTATGCCGGTGCCAATCTCGGCTACGAATGGGGCCATGTCACCAACAGCAGCCTGGATCCCGGCGGCATCGCCGGCGGCGCCCAGGTCGGCTACAATTGGCAATGGAACCAGCTCGTGCTCGGTGTGGAAACCGACATCCAGGCTTCGGCCGCGGATGACACCTTCGCGCCCTACCAGTTTTCCAATCCCTGGTTCGGCACGCTGCGCGGCCGGGTCGGCTACGCACTCAACAACATCCTGTTCTATGGAACCCTGGGCTTTGCCTATGGCGGGCTCGACGGCCAGCTCAACGGCCTGAGCGAAGACAAGACGCTGACCGGCTGGACGGGCGGTGCGGGCATGGAAGTCGGGTTGAACTCGCGTTGGTCGGCCAAGGTCGAGTACCTCTACATGGATCTGGGCGACCGCAGCTATACGATCACCGGCGTGAACAACGGGCTGCAGAGCAACCTGCTGCGCTTCGGCGTCAACTATCACTTCTGAGCAATTCCCCCACGGAACTGCTTAAAGCCCCGGGTCTTTCTGGCCCGGGGTTTTTTATGCGCCGCGTCCTGTCGGTTCCATTAGCGACTTTCGCTGCAAGTATTCATACTGGTCATGGAACAGTGTAGATCGAGGCGAAAGCGTGGCATTTAAAGGCCGTAATTACGTCATTACATTCAACAACTTCCTGAGCACTGTGTCTTTATTGCACTAGACGGGAAAGTTTTTCGGAATACTTTGCGCCTCCACTCGACCAGGGCTGGGGGCCTTGGCTTTAGGAGGTTTGTGATGAAGCGTTTGGTTCTGGCGGGCATGGGTGCGCTCGCCGCTGTTTCGATGCTGGGGGCGGCCAACGCCGCCGATCTCTCGCGGCCGCGCATGCCGACCAAGGCGCCCGCCTATGTGGAGCAGCCCTACTACAACTGGACCGGCTTCTATCTCGGCATCAACGGCGGTGGTGGCTTCGGCCGCTCCGAGTGGAGCAATCCGTTCGGCACGGCGAGCGCCGACACCTCGGGCGCCCTGGCCGGCGGCACCGTCGGTTACAATTACCAGGTGAACCGCTGGGTGTTCGGCCTGGAAGGCGATATCGACTGGAGCGGCATCAAGGGCGATACGTCCAACGGCATCTGCACCGGCGGCACCTGCGAGACCAAGAACGAGTGGCTCGCGACCGCGCGCGGCCGCATCGGCTACGCCTTCAACCGCGTGCTGCCCTATATCACCGCGGGCGGCGCCTTCGGCGACGTGAAGATGACGCCGGTCGGCCTCGGCAGCGAGACCGAAACCCGTGCCGGCTGGACCGCCGGCGCCGGTGTGGAGTTCGGGCTCACCGGTCCGTGGACGGCGAAGGTGGAATACCTCTACGCCGATCTCGGCAAGTCGACCTGCAGCGCCGCCACCTGCGGGGTGGCGACCAATGTCGACTTCACCGCCAACATCGTGCGCGGCGGCATCAATTACCGCTTCTGATCCGCGCCACGCAGATACCACCGCGCAGGCGCGTAGCGCCGGCACGGCCGCAAAGAGCCCCGGAGCGTAAGCCCCGGGGCTTTTTCATTTTCATTATTCGTTGAGAACAATTTTCAATTTCGTTTTGCAACAGGCTTCAACTACCTCCACGCGCCGCGCGTCATGAGGAACAAGTCGTCCATGCAAGACGTTAAACGGTCACTCGGGGGACGGCGCGCTCGTGTCCGTCCAGTCTTCTTTTGCAAGTGAGGTAGCGTCATGAAAAAGCTTCTGCTCGCGAGCGTGGGCGTGAGCGCGCTCGCTCTGTGCGCCACCGCGGCCAATGCCGCCGACCTCGTGCGCCCTCCGCCGCCGGAGCCCGCGCCGATCATCGCGCCGCTCTATAGCTGGACGGGATTCTATGTCGGTATCAACGGCGGCGGCGGCTTCGGCCGTTCCGATCTGGACACGGCATTCGGCACGACCGGAGTGGACGTTTCAGGCGGCCTCGTCGGCGGCACCCTCGGCTATAATTACCAGACCGGCCCCTGGGTGTTCGGCATCGAGGGCGACGGCGGCTGGAGCGGCATCAAGGGCAGCACGTCGAGCGGCATCTGCACCGGCGTGACCTGCGAGGTGCGCAACGATTGGCTCGCCACCCTGCGCGGCCGGGTCGGCTACTCCTTCGGCCGCTTCATGCCCTACATCACCGGCGGCGCGGCCTTCGGCGACATCAAGCAGTCGGTGACCGGGTTCGCCGGCTCGACCACCGACAAAGCCGGCTGGACCCTGGGCGGCGGCATCGAGGCGGCGCTCACCGGTCCGTGGACCGCCAAGATCGAATATCTCTATGTCGATCTCGGCGACGCTACCTGCAGCGTGGCAGATTGCGGCCTGACCACAACCGCCCACTTGCAGACCAACATCGTGCGCGCCGGCTTGAACTATCGGTTCTGAGAGTCGGCGTGAACCGTGGGGTGGGCGGCGCGCAGCGACGCCCACCGGCGGCGATGACGGTTTGGCGCGGCGCGCGTAGCGCGCGCCTTTGCCTACCTTGCGACCTTGCGCATGCTTACTCCGGCGTGCTCGCTTCAAACGCCGGGACCCGCGCGGCGAAATCATCGAGCCAGGCGACCAGCTTCGGGTAGCGTTCACGCCACACGCCGTCGAAGCGCAGGTCGAGATAGCCGAGCAGGCAGGCGAGCGCGATCTGTCCGACATCGGGCATGCCGGCAAGCGCCGGGGGCGATGCCTCCAGCGCGGCGAGACCGCGCGCGACCTTGTCGTGCTGGCGGTCGAGCCAGGATTGCACTTTCATCTCGGGGGGCCGGTAGCGGCTTTCGTAGACCTGCAGCACGGACGCATCCAGCATGCCGTCGCACAGCGCCTGCAGGCGCAGCGCGGCGAAGCGCGCCTTCGGCTCGCTCGGCAGGATGCGGCCGCCGCCGGCGATATGGTCGAGATATTCGAGGATCACACGCGAGTCGTACAAGGTCTCACCGTCGTCGAGCACCAGCGACGGAATTTTGCCGAGCGGGTTCTCTGCACGGATCGAGTCGGCGGGATCGTTGAGGTCGACCGCGCGCAACGCGATCTTGTCGTCGAGGCCGAGCAGGCCGGCGGCAATGCGAACCTTGCGCACGAAGGGCGAGGACGGCGAGAAGCGCAGGATCATGGCAAAAAAAATTCTCCTACAGGTGCGGGCGACAGGCCCGCGGCCGGTGGACTTCGGGATGATGTGGGCGAGCGGCCGCGCGCGCCGAGAGCCCGCGGTCGGTGACGACGTGCCGGTTAGCTGACGACGAGATTGACCGCCTTGGGGCCTTTGCCCTTCTTGTCGGGCTCAACGTCGAAGCTGATGTGCTGCCCCTCGTTCAGCCCTTTCAGCCCAGCCTGCTCGACCGCCGTGATGTGGACGAAGACGTCGCGGCCCCCGTCGTCCGGCTTGATGAATCCGTAGCCCCGTTCGCCATTGAAGAACTTCACGACACCCGTTTGCGCCATCGGGAAAACTCCTCTCCCCGCAATGCTCCGCCGCCAGCCCCCACGGCGCGGCGGCTCGGCCGGACATTCACGATCGGGGAAAGCATCGGCCGCGACCTCACGCGGCCTCAGTCACTCCGCCGGCCCCCACCGGAGGCGGAACGTACCTGCCAGAAGGGAACTAGACACCAACTGGGTTCGGCTGGAAAGGGTTAGATATCATGGGGGCCGCCGACCCGCGGTCTCGGCGGCGACCCAGTCGAGCCGGAAGCCGGCTTTGGCGCCGCCCCTGCCCCCTGTCCCCAGCACCTCGACCAGCACCGGCAACAGGATTTCCAGCTCGCCGTAGAGCGGCCAAGGCGGATTGACCAGGATGAGGCCGCTGCCGTTGAGCCGGCGGGGATCACTCAGCGGCTTCACGATGAGTTCGGCGCGCAGCGTCTTGGGAATGCCGAGCCGGGTGAGGCGCTTGGCCAGCGCGTCCGGCTCGGCCCTGTCCTTGATCGGATACCAGAGCATGTAGAGGCCGGTGGCCCATTTGCGGTGGGCGTCGCCCAGGCCCTGCGCGAGGCGCCGGAAGTCGGCCTCCTCCTCGAAGGGCGGGTCGACCAGCACCAGGCCGCGCCGCTCTTTCGGAGGCACATAAGCGGTGAGCGCGGTCCAGCCGTCGAGGACGAGTGTCTTGACCCTGGCGTCGCCGCGCAGATTGCGCGCGAGCGCGGCGGCCGCCTGTGGCTCGAGCTCACAGGCAAGGAGGCGGTCCTGCCGGCGCAGGAAGGCGCGCGCCACCGCCGGCGAGCCGGGATAGACGGCGAGGCGGCCGCCCGCATTGAGTGCGCCGACCGCCGCGAGATAGGGCGCGAGCAGCTCTGCCGCCCGCGGCGGCAGCGTCGCCGTCATCAGCTTGCCGATGCCGTCATGCCATTCACCGCCGCGGGCGGCTTCCGGACCGGTCAGGTCGTAGAGACCGGCGCCGGCATGGGTGTCGATGACGCGAAAGGCGGCCGGCTTGCCGCGAAGGTGGTGCAGGATGCGGCAGAGCACGGCGTGCTTGAATACGTCGGCGAAGCTGCCGGCATGAAAGGCGTGGCGGTAGTTCACAGGCTCTCAGTCTTGCTCGACGGGCATCCTTGCCTTGGACGGCGAGCTTACGCCGGAATGGCGAGTCGTGCGCGGGCC
The DNA here is from genome assembly GCA_963837965.1 of uncultured Pseudomonadota bacterium. Classification (GTDB taxonomy): domain Bacteria; phylum Pseudomonadota; class Alphaproteobacteria; order Rhizobiales; family Xanthobacteraceae; genus Pseudolabrys. The sequence goes on from CAWIPY010000001.1 coordinate 29,237, forward strand.
CACGCGCAGGCCGAACTGGCTGCGCGGTTTGACCTTGGGCAGCGGCTTGGCGAAGGCCGACTGGCGCGGCGGCCGGCTGATCGTGCCGGGCAGGCGGCGGGCGCCGAGGGCCGCAGTGACGCCGGTACGCAGCTCCCGCGCGCGGCGCCAGCGCGCGGCCTGACGCAGCGCGACGTGGATGGCGAGCGCGCCGGCGCAGGAAAGACCGATGAGATGCAGGCCCGGCGACAGCCGCACGAGCTGCGGCCAGTGACAGAGCCATTCCCCCGGCCAGGACTCCGCCGGCGGCCGGCAGAAGCGGGAAATGCCGAACGGATGCGGCGTCGTTAACGGCCACAGCAAGAGGTAGCCGAGCCCGACGACGCCGACGGCAAAACGAAAATAGTCGACCGCACGATTGACCAACGCCGCGCACCTCCCGCTTCGCCCCTCTGGATGCGTCGAAGCTTGCGGATTTTTCTTTCGCGAATCTTGCGCGAATTGCCGATGCGCCGGGGATTTCCCCGCTACGCCAGCGCGCAGCGTTAGTGACGGCTTAATGCGATTGCGGAATCAAGGGCGCGCGCTTGTCCGATCCTTTGTCCGAAATGGAACCGCGGACCGCCGGCATCAACAGCTTGTCGCGCCTGCACGTGCGTCGGGCGATCTCGGCGCAATCACGGAAAGCGAGATCCTTGCTCAGACATAGACGCACTTCGGTGAGCCGCGTCTTGTCGCAGGCGACCGACATGGCAGCGCGCGTCAATCCCGGATTGGCCTTGATGAAGGCGTCCTCCACCGCGCCCGGCGAGACGGTAAGCGGCGCCAGCGGATCGAGATAGGCGGGCGGTATCTTCACCACCGCCCGCGCCTTGCGCACCGTTTCGAAATAGGCGTTCGGCGTGAGCCCGGAGCAGGTGCCGTGGCGCTGCCACTCATGGAAGATCAGACGCGGGCTCGGCATAAGCGCCAGCATGCCGCTGACGAGCGAATGGTTGAGCCGCTGCGCGGGCACCTGACAGTAGGAAGGGAAGCCGCGCCGATATTGAGGCCAGAGCCCGTGCACGACGAAGGAGAATGGCCGTCCGCCGCATTGCAGGCCGGGCTTGCGGTCGGGCACACGCCGCCGGGCGGCGGCGCAATAGGACGGCGACCATGACAGCGCCAGCACGTAGAAATCGAACCGGCCCGGCGCGTTCTGGCGCGGGTCGGTCTGCTGGCCAAAGGCGACGACGGCGAAAACGAGAATGAGGCTGGCCGCAATGGCGGCGGTGTGTGCCGCCCGGCGAACGCGATGACGCAACATGAACATCCCCTTCCGCTGACGCCGGACGATTGTGGCGCCCGAACCACCGGCCGGGAAGCGACTTTGCGACAGCCGCACCGCTTGCTTGAGACCCGGCCGGAACCTGAGAAGAACAAACCAGAAATTGACCTATCTCAACAGTTCCTTCAAAGGATACCTTTGGAACTAGAACATTACAAGAACAAAATAGAAATAAAATGAGACTGAAATTTCAAGGATCTTAGTGCGAAATCCACCTTATCAACATTAGGAACATAATGAGTAATTGACGCATTGTATGTTTAGTTATTCAATGGCTGCGAGGCACAGAGGTGCAGTCATGGCAAATTTCAGGCAAGGAAAAAGCAGCCCGGTGCCGACCCGCGGCGAGCGGCTGCAAATCATGCTGTCGCCGAAGGAGTTGGCGGCGCTCGACGATTTCCGCTTCCAGACCCGCATGCCGAGCCGGGCCGCGGCGGTCCGCGAGCTGTTCAGGCTGGGACTTTCCAGCGCTGGCTTGGCGCAGGGGAGCGAAGGCAAGAAATCAGTGGATTTCGGCGTGCTTGACGGGCCCGTTAACGCCGCGGCGGAGTAGACGCAGCCGACCGGGGCCAAATGCGCAAAGTGAGCCATGCCCGCCACTGGCCACTTTTGCTCTTAGACTACGCGAAACTGGCAAACGCGCATGATCGTGCGCACATTTGCTGCAGGGAGCATGACGCATGCCCGATACACTGAACGCCATCGAATTGCGACGCTGGGCCATGAAATGCGCCGCCAGAGCCGACGCCGAAACGGCAAATATGCAAGAGCGGGAGCGCTATCTCGCAATGCGGGAATCGCTGCTGGCGCTTGCGGAAAACGCCGACTGGCTGGACGGACGGCGGCAGGCTTGACGGGCCGGATCTCTGCGTCATTTCGCGGGGCGAGCAAAGCGAGCCGCCCGAATGACCGCCCGACCGGTCCCTACGGCAGCGCCATCTTGCAGGCCGGATTATAGGCCCAGTTGCGGTCGAGGCCGACCACGCACCAGCGCACGCCGGCGCCAATGCTGGCAAAGCTGGTATCCTCCCCGATCCAGAAATTGACCGCGCGGCGGCGGCCGTCGTTCATCAAGGCCACCCCGCGGCAATAGCGGCGGGGAATGGTGCCCGGCGCCCAGGCGTTGCGGGCGATCTGGTGCACGCGCTCGAAGCTGACGATCTGCAGGGGCGAATTCCAGAACCGGCTCTCCTTCAGAGCGAACTGTCCGGCGATCTCTTCAAGCGCCGCGCCGCAGGGCGGCAGCCGATTGCTGTAATCGGCGCCGAACATGAAGAAGGATTTTTCCAGCCAGCCGGCAGCCTTGGCCGGAGGCGATGCGACAAGGAATGCGCCGAGACTGACGAGGACGGCGGCCGTGACGATCCGCAGGCTGTATGGCATGGCTTCTGACTCCCACCGCACGGCGGGACACTATCACAAGATTTTCCCCGGGGGAGCCGATTCGTACACAGTTTTGCGCGCGCCCTGACTCGGCGAATCGAGGCTCGCGCGGCATGGTCCCTCGCGCGAAACGGGCTGCGGCAACACGGAGCCGCAAAAAAAAGCCGGCGCAAGGAGGAGTGAGGGCCGCCGCCGTTTCGGCGGCCTTGTGCAAGGCCGGTCGTTCGCTTCCGGCCGCGTTGCGTTGTCGCGCTGCACGGAACGAAAGACAGTTTCCGCGTTGCTTCATTCCACCGCGGCGGTCGTGTGTAGTTCACGGCGCCGGCTGTCGGCTCGTCGTCGGCGACCGGCGCCGCAACTTTTTTCAGCGATGCGTGGGGGCCGCCACCCAGTCGCCCAGCACTGCCTGCACCAGTGCCAGCGCCGCCACTGCGGCGGTGTCGGCGCGCAGAATGCGCGGGCCAAGCGCGAGGCGCACGACATTGCCGCGCTTGAGCAGGGCCGCGCGCTCGTCCTCGGCGAAACCGCCTTCCGGCCCGATCAACACCGAAAGCGGGGAGCCCGAGGGCGCCGCATGCAGCGCCGCCACCGGATCCTGTATCTCGGCGCGCTCGTCGCAGAACACCAGGAGACGCCCGCTGTCGGCCACGGCATCGCCGAAGGGCAGAGGCTCCGCCACCGCAGGCAGGCTCAATACACCGCACTGCTGCGCGGCCTCGATGACATTGGCGCGCATGCGGTCGAGATTGACGCGCGCGACCTGCGTGTGGCGGGTGATCACCGGCTGCAGCCGAGACGCGCCCATTTCCACCGCCTTCTGCACCAGATAGTCGAGCCTGGCGTGCTTGATCGGCGCGAACAGGAAGTGCAGGTCGGACGCCGGCGGCTGGGCGCGCAGCCGCTCGACGGGCTCGGCGACGAACTCCTTCTTGCCGGCGGGGGCGAGGGTGGCGCGCCATTCGCCGTCACGGGCGTTGAACAAAAGCAGGGTATCGCCGGGGCCGAGCCGTAACACGTTGCGCAGATAGTTGATTTGGCCGCGGTCGAGCGTCACCGCGCCGCCGGCGGCGAGCGGTGCGGTGACATAGAGGCGCGGACTGGTGAAATCGTGTGCCGGCATGGAACGGGGCTTGGAACAAGGTTCGGAACGGGGCTCGGGGGCCAGGGCGCGCGAGGGCTTCGGGCAGGCCCGGCTGGCGGTGGCGCCCGCTTTAGCGGAGCGGGCGCGCCGTGGCGAGGGGGAGGCGAATCCGGTCGATTTGCCGCGTTCCCGACGCAATCGCGGGGTTGATATGAAGCTTCGCCGACATTTGTTGTATGATGCGTCCGGACCAGAAGGGGATTTCTCATGAACGTGCGCCGGGCATTGTTCATTGCGGCGCTCGCCTTGGCGGGCACGGCCGGAACGGCCTCCGCCCAGCTTATGCAGTCGCCGCAGCAACCGCCTTGCCTCAAACAGTTCGTCGTGCTGCGCACCTCGGTCGAGCACGCGGCCAAGGCGATCATGGCGGCGCAGAAGCGCAAGGCGCCGCTGCCGGAGGCCTGCAAGCTCTTGACGCACTTTGCCGCGGCGCAAGGCAAGATGCTGAAATACGCCAAGGACAACGCGACCTGGTGCGGGATTCCGCCGCAGATCATCAAGGAAGTCGAGCTCGGCCAGCGCAAAGCAACCGAAGCACGCACGCGCGTCTGCAAATTGGCCGCCAATCCGCCGCCCCCGCGCGGGCCCACGCTTGAGCGATGCGCTCGGCGGCGGCATCCCTACGACCGGCAATATCCGATCCGGCGGCGGGACTTTCGATACGCTGACCGGCACGCCGCTCGGAAGATGAGCGGAAACGGCCCGTGACCGAAAGCGGGCGCGTCGCCGACGCCACCGGCAACTGGGTCGACGGGCTGGCACCCGCCTTCGCACGGCCCTATCTGCGGCTCGCCCGCCTCGACCGGCCGATCGGCTCATGGCTGCTGCTGATCCCTTGCTGGTGGTCGGTGGGGCTCGCCGGCATGCATGCCGGGCAATTTCCCAGCCTGTGGCACATCGTGCTGTTCTTCATCGGCGCCTTCGCCATGCGGGGTGCCGGCTGCACCTGGAACGACCTGGTCGACCGTGACCTCGACGGGCGGGTGGAGCGCACGCGCTCGCGCCCGATTCCCTCCGGCCAGGTGACGGCGGCGCAGGCCGCCGCCTTCATGGGCGCGCAGGCGCTGATCGGCCTCGTCGTACTGTTGCAGTTCAACGGCTTCACGGTGCTGTGCGGCTTCGCCTCGCTCCTGGTGGTCGCGATATACCCGTTCATGAAGCGCATCACCTATTGGCCGCAGATCGTGCTGGGGCTGGCCTTCTCCTGGGGCGCGCTGATGGGCTGGCCGGCCGCCTTCGGCCGGCTCGATTGGCCGGCGCTGGTGCTTTATGCCGGCTCGATCTCCTGGGTGATCGGTTACGACACCATCTACGCGCATCAGGACCGCGAGGACGATCTCATGATCGGCATCAAGTCGACCGCGCTGCTGTTCGGCGAGAACACGCGGCCGATGCTGGCGGCCTTCTATTGCGGCGCCGTGGTGCTGATCGGCTTGGCCGGATTGATGGCCGGCGGTGGCTGGATTTTCCTCTTGGGGCTTGCCGCTTTCGCTGCGCATCTCGGCTGGCAGGTCGGCCGCCTCGACATCGACGATTCGGGCCATTGCCTCATGCTGTTCAAATCGAACCGCGACGCCGGGCTGATCCTGTTCGCCGCCATGCTGGTGCAAGCTGCGGTGTAGCTCTACCGCGTCCTTTTTTGACACCCTCCTAAACGTGACTATCCTTGCAGTATGCAAAAGCCAATCACGGTACGCATCCCAAGCGACCTGCATAAAGCAGCAAAGCACAAGGCGGCTGCGGAAGGCCGCACGCTGAGATCGCTTGTGCAGGAAGGTTTGGAGCTTGCACTCTCTGAAAGAACGCAAGCAGAAGGGGTGCCCACAGGCTCGCTGACGAAAAATAAAAGGCGTCAGCGGATCTCCAGGCGCTAGCTGCTTTCAATGGCAATTTCCGCCCCTGCTCTTGGACCGAACGCCCCTCCAAATAACGCGGATGACGGAATGAGCCGCGCCGCGAAGATTAAGGGCGAGCTTCATTAGATGTCCCCTGCCCGCATCCTCATCTCCGGCGGCGGTATCGCCGGGCTCACGCTGGCCATCGAGCTCAAGCGCCGCGGCTTCGATCCGCTGGTGATCGAGCGCGAACCGGCGATGCGCCGCGAAGGCTACATGATGGACTTCTTCGGCACCGGCTGGGATGTGGCCGAGCGCATGGGCCTGATCGAGCCGTTGCGCGCGGTGCGCTATCCGATCGACAGCCTCGAATTCGTCGACCGCGACGGCAAAGCCTATGTGCACATGCCGATCGAGCGTATGCGGCGCGCGCTCGACCACAAATACGTCTATCTGCGGCGGCAGGACCTCGAGCGCATCCTCGTCGATCGCGCGCGCGAGCTTGACATCGCGCCGCGCTACGGCACTTCGCTCGCCGCCCTCGATGACAGCGGCGGCTCGGTGCAGGCGCGCTTTACCGACGGCAGCGAGGAGGAGTTCGCGCTCGTCATCGGCGCCGACGGCGTGCATTCGCGCGTGCGCGAATTGGTGTTCGGACCGGAGCCGCAGTTCGCCCGTTTCCTCGGCCTCTATGTCGCCGGCTTCCACGCGCCGAGCGAGCGCTTTCCGCTTGATGACACGGTGAAGCTCTACGAGGAGGCGGACCGGGTCGCCTTCCTCTATCCGCTCGACGCGCGCCAACTCGACGCCACCTACGTGTTCCGCCAAAGCGAGGTGCACGTGCCGCACGCCGAGCGGCTCGCCTTCCTGCACGAACGCTACCGCGGCGCCGGCTGGATCGCCGAAAAGGTGCTCGACTCCTATGCCGGCGACGATCCGATCTTCTTCGACAGCGTGACGCAGATCGTCATGCCGCGCTGGCACAAGGGCCGCGTGGCGCTGATCGGCGACGCCTGCGGCTGCCTCACGCTGCTGGCCGGCCAGGGCTCGCACATGGCGATGGCCGGCGGCTATGTGCTGGCGGAGGAGCTATCGCGCCACGACGACCCCGGCGCGGCCTTTGCCGCCTATCAGGATCGGCTCAAGCCGTCCGTCGACAAGAAGCAGCGCGACGCCGCCCGCTTCGCCGGCCTGTTCGTGCCCAAGCAGAATTCGTGGCCGTGGCTCAGGCGGCTGACCATCAGGCTATTCTTCAGTCCTCCGCTGCTGCGCCTCGGCTTGAGCAGCTTCGGCACGAAGAGCGTGCTGGCCGAGCGCAACTAAGCGCTAGTGTGGTGGTTCAGAAGTTTGCTCACGAGGATGCCGCAAAATCAAGCGAACTTCGGACGGGACACTAGAGTCCTATCCAGTCAGGCCGAAACACCTCCAACCGCTCGTCCGCGCGAAAGCGGCGACCCAGGGCTGCAAATAGATGCCGACGATTTTCGGCAATGGGTTCCCGCTTGCGCGGAAACGAGCGGAGAATGCTTCGATCTCACAATCTAATGCGCCGCGAAGCGGTCTTCGTTCGGCAGCTTGACCCGATGGCCGAGATAGGACGGCGTCTTGATCGGTGGGCTTGTCTCGGTGCCGTCGTCGGCGACATAGCCGTCCCGCCCGGCCTCGGCGGCCAGGGCGCCCAATTTGTCGCGGTCGCTCTCGCCGCCGATTGATCCGGTATAGGCCGGCCCGCGGCGGGCGGCGTAATGCTTGCGCACCCGCGCCGCCACCACCTCACCCGGGATCGCCGTCGGCCGGCACGGCCGATAGCCGGGGCGGCGGCGCATCAGGTCGACATGGATGTGGTTGTAGTGCTCGGGATTGTAGCCCGGCGCCAGCACGGTGGTGAAGGTTTCGCAGGCGTAGAGCTGCACGTCGTGCAGGAAGCCCTGTTCGCGCGGCGCGCCGTGCCAGCCGTCCTTCACCGTGATGGTGCGGCCGTCGGCGAGCGTAAAGCCGGCGATGTCGAGCGCGTTGCCGAAGGAATGCTCGGAAATATGGTTGGTGCCGGCGCCGATCATGTCGCGGCACGAGTAGCTGCCGATCTGGTGGATTTCCACCACCGGCGAATTGAACCAGTGCATGGCTGCGGGCTGCACGCCCTCGCTCACCCAGCGGTCGAGCGCGGAGACCAGCGGGCAGGCGAGCTTGGCCGGCGGCTTGACCTCGGCCGCGATGAGCGTGGCGTTCTGCGGCCCTCGCATCGGCCCGCGCATGGGCCCGAGCCTCGGCAGCGCATGCTGCTGCGGCGGCGGCTCGTAGGCCGGCGCGTTGTAGACGTGCTGGCGCGAGCGCTCCGGCACGGCGGCGCTGCCGCCCTCCGGAATGACGGCGTCGTCGGGAATGTCGCTCGGCACGGCGCGGGCGCGCGGCGCGCGATAGGACGGCCGCGCGGCGGGCGGCGCCATCCGCGGCGACATGGTGTCGACCGGCTGCTCGGATGATGGGCTGATCGACATCGGCTCCGCCCCGCGCGAAGGCGCATTCGACGGCGAGCGCGAGACGTCGATGCCGCGCGGCCCACTGATCCAGCGCATGCGCGGACCCGCTCCGGCGCGCGCCGGCGCCACCGGTTCGGATTGCACGGGCGCGGCTCGCGGCGGCGGCGCATAGCGCGGGGGATGGGAATAGCGCGACTGGTTCGGCGGCCAGTTCGGCATGTCGGCCGGCGAAGCGTTAGGGATATTGGCGGGCGGACGCAAATCGTCGGCATAGCTCATGGCCGGCGGATATTCGCCGAGCGCCGTCACCTTGAGCGGGAAATCCATGCCGCAAGCACCGGGACCCTCGATGGGGTCGATCTGCACGACGCCCACCTTGACCGCGCCGGATTTCATGCAGGCGACTTCGGCATCGTGGCGCCATGGCGCGCGCTCTTCGCCCATGAAGAAGCTGCGGCCGCAGCCGGCGAGCGCCAGCAGCACCCCCGCTCCGCCGATCGCGAAAACCAGTGCACGCCTCATGCCGGCGAAAATGCGGGCGGTTTCTTTAACGAGGCTTCAACGCTGACCGATGGGAATTCGTTAAGGATAAGGTTTCCTTATCGCCGCCCGCCCTGCTCCGCGCGGGCCGGAAGGCGTCGCCGACTCATGCCGCACTGCAACAGATACGCGCGCCCTTATGCAGATTTGCGGCTGCTGATTTCAATCCCACGCCAATGCGGCCGTTTCCGCGACGATTGCCACGGCTTCGCCGGTACGATCAGGCCGGGCGAATCGTTCTGCACCGCCGTTTTTTTGCGCAGTCCTGTTTTTTGTATCGGCGGATCAATTGTTTGACGCCGCCATTCCGGTTGCGCATGGGTTGAAACGCAAATTTCGCTTGTGCGCCCCGCAACCTGCTTCGGGGGCTCGGCGTTCTATGCTAACCTGCAAGCACATCAGCAAAGGGAGGTTGCCGTGGCCCTTCCGTTGAGGCTCGAAGTTCTAGCGGTATGCGCCGTGTTCATGTTTGTCGGCGCGATCCTGCTGGGGGCGTTTTGAGTTCAAGCGGTTGACGACGACAAACCAATAAGCCGCAAGGCTGAAGCATACGCACCGGAGAGCATAGCGCTCTCCGGTGTTTGCTTTATGTGAGGCAATTCCAAAAATGCGTCCAAAGACCCTGCTTGAACTTGCCGGCGCGCCCGCCGACACGTCCCACCTGAACAACTCTGTCTTGATCGTCATCGATGCGCAGCGCGAATATGTCGACGGCAAGCTGCCGCTGAGCGGCGTCGAAGCGGCGCTTGCGGAAATCGGCGCCCTGCTGACGCGCGCGCGCAAAGCCGGCGTTCCCATTATCCACATTCAACATCGCGGACGTCCCGGCGGCGCCTTCGGGCCGGACACGCCCGGCTTCACCATAGCGGACGCCGCGGCCCCGGCCGGCAAAGAGACGGTCATCGAAAAGAGTTTGCCGAATGCGTTCGCCGGCACCACACTCGGCGAAGCGCTGGCAGGCCTAGGCCGCAAGCAGCTCATCCTGACAGGCTTCATGACGCATATGTGCGTCGAAGCGACGGCGCGCGCGGCGCTCGATCACGGCTTCAAGACGGCCGTCGTCGCCGCCGCAACGGCGACGCGCGATCTTCCCGATCCGCTGACGGGAGAGGCGGTAACGGCGGCGGAAGTGCAGCGCAATGCGCTGGCCGCACTCGCCGACCGCTTCGCCACGGTCGTTGCGAAGGCCGACGCGATCGCGGATTGATTCGTGAGTCGTGGTTGCGTCGTCATGGCCGGGCTCGGCCCGCATCGCGTCTTCCGTTCGTCGAAGACTCATGGCGCCCGGGCGGCTGGCGAGAGTTGCACGAGCTGCTGCGGCATGGACTGGTGCCGGCCAAAGACAACGAGCGCGAGCAGCAGCATGCCGCAGGCCGCCATCGCCCACAGGGTGGGGCGGGCATTCCGCATGATGTCGATCGACGCTTCGTGGCGCATGCTCTCCGCCAGGCTGCGATAGTGCTCGATGTCGATGGTGCCGTTGCCGCGGCGGCGAATGTCGGATTGCATCGTGTCCTCCATCAGATCGTGGCTCGATGCCCGGACCATGCCGCGCCGCGCGCGCCCTCGCTTGCGGGCGCGCTTGATTTGCCCTTGAGAAGGACTTGATTTCCCTCCCAAAGGCGTTGCGCTACCATCTCGCCGCCGGACCGCGCAGTCTGGGAGCGAGGACTAAACTGTTGTTTATGTTCGACAAATATTGTCTGGACCTCGATCGCCGGGAACTCCGCGCCGGCGAGCGGACCGTCGCGCTCGAACCGCAGGTGTTCGACCTTCTCGTCTATCTCATCCGCAATCGGAACCGCGTCGTGAGCAAGGACGACCTGATCGCCGGGGTATGGAAGGGACGGATTGTCTCCGACTCGACGCTGGACAGCCGCATCAACGCGGCGCGCAAGGCCGTCGGCGACAGCGGCGGGCGGCAGCAAGTCATCCGCACCGTCATTCGCCGCGGTTTCCGCTTCGTCGCACCGGTCACGGAGGGCGCCGCGCGGTCCGCCGAGGCGCCGTCTCCCGGCAAGCAGGAGATCTCGTTCCGTCGGACCGCCGACGGGGTGAGCATCGCCTGCGCCAGCGTGGGCGCGGGGCCGCCGCTGGTGAAGGCTGCCAACTGGCTCACGCATGTCGACTACGACTGGGACAGTCCGGCCTGGTCCCCGCTGCTGCATTGGCTGGCCGAACGGTACCGGCTGCTGCGCTACGACAACCGGGGCACGGGCCTTTCCGACCGCACCGTCGATGAAATTTCGTTTCAGGGTTTCGTGTACGATTTCGAAGCCGCGGTGGGCGCCCTCGCTGTCGACCGCTTCGCCATTCTCGGCATTTCGCAAGGCGCCTCGGTCGCGATCGATTACGCCGCGCGCCATCCCGAGCGCGTCTCGAAACTGATCCTGCTCGGCGGCTACGTGCAGGGCCGCAACCGCCGCGCCTCCGTCGCCGAAGAGGAGAAGGCGACCACCTTCCTCTCCATGCTGCGCCATGGCTGGGGCGACGAGAACTCCCCCTTCATGCGCGCCTTCGCATCGGTCTTCATCCCGAGCGGGTCGGCTGCGCAGATTAAATGGCTTGCCGATCTCCAGCGCATTACGACCAGCGCCGAGAATGCGGAGCGGATTCGCCGGGCCTGCGACGATATCGACGTTCGCGCGGTCCTGCCGCGTGTTCGCGTACCGACGCTCGTCCTGCACTGCCGCCAGGACGGCGTCGTGCCGCTGGAGCAGGGCCGGCTGATCGCCGCGACCATCCCCGATGCGCGCTTCGTCATGCTGGAAAGCGACAATCACATTCTGCTCGCGGGTGAGCCGGCCTGGCCGCGCTTCCTTCAGGAAGTCGAATCCTTTCTCCATGGCTGACCGCGCGGCGCCGCCTTCCAAGCCGGCGCCGCTGCATCGTCAGCTTGCCTGCAGGGCCGACAGTTGCTCGGTGTCGAAGCGGGCGCGCAATCTTGCAATCGCCTCGGCGTCCGGCGGCCCGCTCTTCGTCACCAGCTTCACCAGCTCTTCGAAATATTGCTCGTGGCCGGGCGGCGAAACGGTCATGATCATCCGCGCCGGCTTGTCGCTGGTATTGCCGATGTTGTGCGGCACGCCGGGCGGGATGAACACGTAGGTGCCGGGCGTCGCGCGGACTTTCTCGCCGCCTATATGCCACTCGCATTCGCCTTCCAGCACATAGAACGTCTCCTCCTGAACGCGGTGAACGTGCGTGCCGGTAGAAAAGCCGGCCGGCAACGTCCAGTCGAACATCGAGGTGTGCTTGGTGTCCTGGCCGGTCACCAGAAAAACCAGGGGCCTACCCGCCAGCGAGACCTGCTTGCCTTCGCCGGGCATGCGAATGACTGCCTTCGCGCTCATGCTATCCTCCATGGGTTTGCGCTTCTCGCGCCATCAGACCGCGCCACTATGGTGGCGGACCCCCGCGAGGTCCTGAAGCCGCCGCGAAAAAGGTGCTAAATAATTCCGAACGAGGGCGACCACTCATGGCCACGGCCTACGAATTCGGCCCGTTCCGCCTCGACGCCGATGCAGAGATTCTGTTTCGTGACGGCCGCCCGATGGTCCTGGGCCAGCGCGCCGTGGCGCTGCTGCGGCTGCTTCTGGAGCATGCGGGCGCCCCGGTCGCCAAGGATGCCCTGTTCGAAGCGGCGTGGCCTGGACTGGCCGTCGAGGACAGCAACCTGACCGTCCAGATCGCGGCCTTGCGCCGCGCCTTCGGCGAAGCCGGCGCCGCGGACTGGATCGAGACGCTGCCACGCCGCGGCTATCGCTATGTCGGGCCCGCGGTTGCCTCCGGAGGGGCGCCGCCCGCGGCGCGACCGGCCTCGCCGCCGGACTCTGCACCCGCTTTGCCGGATAAGCCGTCCGTCGCGGTGCTCCCGTTCACAAATCTCAGCGGCGACTCGGAGCAGGAATATTTCGCCGACGGCATGGTCGAGGACATCATCGCCGGCTTGTCCCGCATCAAATGGCTGTTCGTCATCGCACGCCATTCGACCTTTGCCTACAAGGGCAAGGCCATTGACGTGAAGCAGGTCGCGCGCGACCTCGGCGTGCGCTATCTGGTGCAAGGCAGCGTTCGCAAGCACGGCGGCAGGGTGCGCATCTCCGCGCAGATGGTCGAGGCCGAGAGCGGCTATCAGTTGTGGAGCGAGCGCTTCGACCGCCCAATCGACGACGTGTTCACGCTTCAGGACGAGATCGCTCTCAACGTCGTCAGCGCCATCGAGCCGAGCTTGCGGCGCGCTGAGTTCGAGCGCGTGAGGCGCAAGCGGCCGGACAGCCTGGATGCCTATGATCTTGTCCTGCAAGCGCAGCCGGATGTGGATTCGGGCATGCCGGCGCAGGTGACCAGGGCGCTGGCGCTTCTCGGCCGCGCACTCACGCTCGACCCGAACTATGCGCTGGCGCATGCCAATGCGGCCATGTGCCATCACTGTCTTTTTCTGCGCAGCGGGCTGCGGGAAGAGGACCGGCTGGCCTCGGTCCGCTGCGCCGAGGCGGCGATCGCGCACGGCCGCGACGATGCCCGCGCTTTGACCCTGGCCGGGTTCTCCATCGGCATGGACGGGCGCGATCGGGCCGCCGCCTTCATCGCGCTGGAGTCGGCGCTTGCGATCAGCCCGTCATCCGCGCTGACCTACATCCTTGGCAGCGTCATGCTTGCCTGGGGCGGCGAAGCCGAACGCGCAATCGCGTGGAGCGAGCGCGGCATGCGGCTCAGCCCGCTCGATTCTTGGGCCTTCGCCGCCTACGACGCGCAGGCCATGGGCCATTTCCATCTCGGCCGATACGACAAGGCCGCGCAGGCCGCCTACAAGTCCGTTCACGCCAACCCGGCCCACAGCATCACTTACGTGCAATTGGCGGCGGCGCTGGCAAATCTCGAGCGTCTGGAGGAAGCCAAGGCTGCCGCGGCAAAGGTCTTGGAACTGCATCCGACATTTCGGTACAGCCGCCAATTCGCCGGCGTCAATTGCGCGCCTGCCCTTGCCGCTTCCATGGGCAAAGCGCTCCAATCGGTGGGGCTGCCGGAGTAGGGCGCCTTTCCGGCGATGGCGCGAAACCGGCCTTCCGCCGAAGCCCCTTCGCGGGCAAAGGGACCCGCACCTGGATAGCAGCAGGCCCGATCAGTCACGCCGCCGCGATGCTCGGCGCGCGGCGCGGGTCGTAGTTGAGGATAGGCGAGAGCCAGCGCTCGGCCTCTTCCAGGGTCCAGCCCTTGCGGCGGGCGTAGTCGTCGACCTGGTCGCGCTCGATCTTGCCCACGCCGAAATAGGCGCTCTGCGGATGGCTGAAATAAAGCCCGCACACCGCGGCTCCCGGCATCATGGCGAAGCTTTCGGTCAATTCGACGCCGATACGCTCCGGCTGCAGCAGGCGGAACAGGGTCGCCTTTTCGGTATGGTCGGGCTGCGCCGGATAGCCCGGCGCCGGGCGGATGCCGCGGTACTTCTCCGCGATCAGCTCGGCGTTGGTAAGCGCCTCGTCCGGCGCATAGCCCCAGAATTCCTTGCGCACTAAGCTGTGCAGCCGCTCGGCGAAGGCTTCCGCCAGCCGGTCGGCCAGCGCCTTCACCATGATGGCGGAGTAATCGTCGTTGGCGCGCTTGAAACGGTCGGCCACCACATCTTCGCCGAGGCCCGCGGTGACGGCGAAGGCGCCCACGTAATCGGGAACGCCCGACTTCGCGCGGCGCAATGAAATCCGAGAGCGCCATGTTGTGGCGGCCCTCGCGTTTGGAGAGCTGCTGGCGCAAGGCGTGCAGCGTGGCAATCGGGCACCTCGCGGCCCTCGTCGCCGAACAGCAGAATGTCGTCGCCTTGCGCCTGAGCCGGCCAGAAGCCGTATACGGCCCCGGCCTTGAACCAGCGCTCGGCCACGATCTGATCGAGCATGGCGCGGGCATCCTCGTAGAGCGCGCGCGCGGCCTCGCCTACCTTGGCGTCATCGAGAATGGCGGGGAACTTGCCGGCGAGCTCCCAGGTGCGGAAGAACGGGGTCCAGTCGATGTGGTCGACTAGTTCCGCGATCGGATAATCGGTGAGCACCTGCGTGCCGAGCACGGCTGGTTTCGGCGGCGCATAGGCCGACCAGTCGAATCTGCGGCGCATTGGCGCGGGCGGCGGCAAGCGGCAGCCGCACCTTGTCCTCCTGCGCGCGCGCGTGCGCCGCGGCGACCTTGACATATTCGTTGCGCACGCCGGCGATGTAGCCGGACTTCGCCTCCGACGACATCAGCGCCTGCGCCACGCCGACCGCGCGGCTGGCGTCGTTGACATGCACCGTCTGGCCGCGGCTGTAGTTGGGATGGATCTTCACCGCCGTGTGCACGCGGCTGGTGGTGGCGCCGCCGATCAGGAGCGGCAGGTCGAGGCCTTGCCGCTCCATCTCGGCCGCCACGTGGCACATCTCGTCGAGCGAGGGCGTGATCAGGCCGGACAGGCCGATGATGTCGGCGCCGACGCTGCGCGCCGTCTCCAGTATCTTGGCCGCCGGCACCATGACGCCGAGGTCGATCACTTCGTAATTGTTGCACTGGAGCACGACGCCGACGATGTTCTTGCCGATGTCGTGCACGTCGCCCTTCACCGTCGCCATCACGATCTTGCCGTTGGACGAGTTGTGCGCGCGGCCGTCCTTCTCCTGCTCCATGTAGGGCATCAGATAGGCGACCGCCTGCTTCATCACGCGCGCCGATTTGACCACCTGCGGCAAGAACATTTTGCCGGAGCCGAACAGGTCGCCGACGATGTTCATGCCGTCCATCAGCGGGCCTTCGATCACGTCGAGCGGGCGGCGGGCGCGCTTGCGCGCTTCCTCCACGTCGCCCTCGACGAATTCGGTGATGCCGTGCACCAGCGCATGCGCCAGCCGCTTCTCCACCGGCTGCTCGCGCCAGGTAAGATCGGCGGCCTTGGCCTCGTGGCCCTTGCCCTGAAACTTCTTGGCGAGATCGAGCAGCCGCTCGGCCGCTTCGGCGCGGCGGTTGAGCACCACGTCCTCGCAAGCCTCGCGCAGTTCGGCCTCGAGATCGTCATAGACCGCCATCTGGCCGGCATTGACGATGCCCATATCCATGCCGGCATGGATCGCGTGGTAGAGGAACACGGAATGCATGGCCTCGCGCACGCGCTCGTTGCCGCGGAAGGAGAAGGAGAGATTGGAGACGCCGCCCGACACATGGGCGTGCGGCAGGTTCTCCCGTATCCAGCGCGCGGCCTCGATGAAATCGACGCCGTAATTGTTGTGCTCCTCCATGCCGGTGGCGATGGCGAAGATGTTCGGGTCGAAGATGATGTCCTGCGGCGGGAAGCCGATCTTATCGACCAGGATGTCGTAGGCGCGCTTGCAGATTTGCGTCTTGCGCGCGAGCGTGTCGGCCTGGCCCTTCTCGTCGAAGGCCATCACCACCACGGCGGCGCCGTAGCGGCGCACGATCTTGGCATGTTCGATGAAGGCGTCCTCGCCTTCCTTCAGCGAGATCGAATTGACCACCGCCTTGCCCTGCAGGCATTTGAGGCCCTCCTCGATCACCGAGAACTTCGATGAGTCGACCATCACCGGCACGCGCGCGATATCGGGCTCGGCGGCGATGAGATTGAGGAAGGTCTTCATCGCCTCTTCCGAGTCGAGCAGGCCCTCGTCCATGTTGACGTCGATCACCTGTGCGCCGTTCTCCACCTGCGCGCGGGCGATATCCAGCGCGGCGGCGTAGTCGCCGGCGGTGATCAGCTTGCGGAACTTGGCCGAGCCGGTGACGTTGGTGCGCTCGCCCACGTTGACGAAGGGAATTTCCGGCGTGAGCGTGAACGCTTCCAGGCCGGACAGGCGCAGATAGGGCGCTACCTGCGGAATTTCGCGCGGCGCCTTGCCTTCCACCGCCTTGGCGATCGCCGCGATGTGCTCCGGCGTGGTGCCGCAGCAGCCGCCCACCACGTTGACCAGGCCGGCGTCGGCAAACTCGCCGAGCAGGTCGGCCATGTATTCCGGGCTCTCGTCGTAGTAGCCGAACTCGTTGGGCAGGCCGGCATTCGGATAGGCGCAGACGAAGGTGTCGGCGACGCGGCCGATCTCGGCCACATGCGCGCGCATCTCCTCGGCGCCGAGCGCGCAGTTCAGCCCCACGGTGACGGGATCGGCGTGGCCCACCGAATTCCAGAAGGCCTCCGGCGTCTGCCCGGACAAGAGGCGGCCGGAACGGTCGGTGATGGTGCCGGAAATCATCACCGGGACATCGACCTCAAGCTCGGCGCACACCTCCTCGATGGCGTAGATCGCGGCCTTGGCGTTGAGCGTGTCGAAGATGGTCTCGATCAGCAGAAGGTCGGCGCCGCCGTCGATCAGCCCGCGCACCTGCTCGCCATAGGCGGCGCGCAGCTCATCGAAACTGATGGCGCGGAAGCCGGGATTCGACACGTCCGGCGAGATCGACGCCGTCCGGTTGGTCGGTCCAAGCGCGCCGGCGACGAAGCGGCGCCGGCCGTCTTCTTCCTCCGCCGCCAGCGCGGCCTCGCGCGCGAGCCTGGCGCCCGCCTGGTTCAGCTCATAGGCGATCTTCTCCATGCCGTAGTCGGCCTGGGCGATCGTCGTCGACGAGAAGGTATTGGTGCAGACGATGTCGGCGCCGGCGCGGAAATAGGCGAGGTGGATGTCGCGCACCGCGTCCGGCCGGCTCAGGTTGAGCAGGTCGTTGTTGCCGCGCACCTCGCGGTTCCAGGCGTCGAAGCGCGCGCCGCGGAAGCCTTCCTCGTCGAGCTTGAGCGCCTGGATCATGGTGCCCATGGCGCCGTCGAGCACGAGGATGCGCTTTTTCATTTCCGCGACGAACGCGGCGCGGGCATCGGACTTGGTATTGGGCATTGCACTCACTTCTTGTTCAAACTTGTTGCCTCTCTCCGTTGGGGAGAGACAAAAATACTCCCGTCATTCCGGGGGGCGAGCAAAGCGAGCGAACCCGGAATCCATAGCCCCAGCGCTGCGGAGTATGGATTCCGGGTCCGGCGCCATAGCGCGTCGAAGACGCGCGTGAACGCGCTTATGGCGCCGTCCCGGAATGACAGGTGTGAAATCTCGCACGATCATCACGCCGCCTCCTCCTTCGCCTTGACCGCCGGCCTCAGGCCCAGCAGGTGGCAGATCGCGTAGACGAGATCGGCGCGGTTCATGGTGTAGAAGTGGAAGGCGGTGATGCCGCTGTCGAGCAGGTCGATCACCTGCTCGGCGGCGACCGCGGCGGCGATCAGTTTGCGCGTCGCCGGATCGTTGTCGAGACCCTCGAAGCGCTCGGCGAGCCAGGCCGGCACCGAGGCGCCGGCGCGCGTGGCGAAGTTCGTCGCCGCCTTGAAGTTCTGCACCGGCAGGATGCCCGGCACGATGGGGATGTCGATGCCGCGCGCGCGCACGCGGTCGAGATAGCGGAAGTAGAGCTCGTTATCGAAGAAGAACTGGGTGATGGCGCGGGTCGCGCCGGCGTCGACCTTGGCCTTGAGCATGTCGAGGTCGGCCTCCAGCGTCGGGCTGTCGGGATGGCGCTCTGGATAGGCCGAGACCGAAACCTCGAAGTCGTGCGCGATGCGCTTGATGCCGGCCGCGAGATCGGCGGCGTTCTGATAGCCGCCCGGATGCGGCGCGTATCGGTCGCCGGCGCCGCCCAGAGGATCGCCGCGCAGCGCCACGATGTGGCGCACGCCGGCGGCGTGATAGGCGCGCACGACCGCGTCGATCTCCTCGCGCGTCGCCGCCACGCAGGTCAGATGCGCGGCCGGCGTCAGCGCTGTTTCGGTGAGGATGCGCTTGACGGTGTTGTGGGTGCGCTCGCGGGTGGAGCCGCCGGCGCCATAGGTCACCGAGACGAAACTCGGCTCGAGCGGCGCCAGCCGCTCGATCGAGCCCCACAGGATCTTCTCCATCGCCTCGTCCTTGGGCGGGAAGAACTCGAAGGAAACCGACAGCCGGTCGCTGCGGATGAAACGGCTGGGGCGGAGCGCGCTCTGCATCACGCCACCTCCCGCGCCGTGGAAGGCACCGCCATGAGCGCGCGGGCGTCGCGCGCAAGCCACAGCGACACCGCGATCTTCACGTCCGAGCCCGGCTCCGGCGCCAGCGACTTGTGCATCACCGGCTCGAGGCCCGAGCCCTTCATCCATTGCGTCACCATCTCGGGCGCGAAACCCAGACGGCGATGCGCGTACTGCTCGCGCAGGAATTCCTCTTCGTGCGGCGCGAAGTCGACCACCAGCAGCCGCCCGCCGGGGCGCAGCACGCGCGCCGCCTCATGGATGGCGCGGGCGCCGTCGTCGAGGAAGTGCAGCACCTGGTGCAGGATCACCACGTCGAAGGAATCGTTGGGCAGCGGCAGGTCGTAGATGTCGCCCTGGCGCACGCTGCAATTCCTCAGGCCCGCGCGCTCCAGCCGGTGCCGCGCCAGATGCAGCATGTCGAGCGACAGATCGAGGCCGAGCCCGCGCTCGATGTCGGGCCCGAACAGCTCCAGCATGCGGCCGGTGCCGGTGCCGAGGTCGAGCAGCGAGCGGAACGGCTTGTCGGCGAGCGCGGTGCGGATCGCCTGTTCCACCGCCTCGTCGGGCACGTGCAGCTTGCGGATGCGGTCCCACTCGGCGGCGTGGGCGCGGAAATAGACTTGCGCCGCGTCGGCGCGCGCCTGCCGCACCGAGGCGAGCCGCGCCCGGTCGCGGGCGATGGTGGGATCGGCGGGATCGAGATGCTCGAGCAACGCGCGCGCCACCGCCGCGCCGCCGCCGCTCTCGGCCAGCCGGAAGAAGGCCCAGGTGCCCTCGCGGAAGCGCTCGACCAGGCCGGCCTCGGCCAGCAGCTTGAGATGGCGCGAGATGCGCGGTTGCGACTGGCGCAGGATGTCGGTGAGGTCGGAAACGGTGAGCTCGGCCTCGCCGAGCAGCGCCAGCACGCGCAGACGCGTCTCCTCGCCCGCCGCCTTCAGCGCCGCGTTGAGGGCGTCGAAAGCGAGCCTGCGTTGGCTTTTATTGGCACTCTCGGGCACGCAACCACCTGTTTGAAGCCGAGGTAAGGCGCCTTGCCGCAGGGCAATATGGGCGGCTTCCCACTATATAAAGATATCTTTATGCCTTTAACAAGGAGTCCGCAAGGGGGGCCGGCCACCGACAAGCGGCGGCCGAGCTCGACGCCGTCATTGCTGGGCTTGATCCGGCAATCCATGATGACTTTCCACACAGGCAGACCTACGTAAGGCCCTCACCGCCGGCGGCGCATTGTGGATGCCCGGGTCAAAGCCCGGGCCTGACGCTGAGAATGTTGCTCGACCGCGAACCAAAATAACTCAGCGAGAGCCGCCCCCATGTCCAGCATGCAATTCGGCACCCGTCCCGGCGAAAAGACCATCGACCTGCCGGACAAGACCGATGCCGGCATCTATTTCATCGGCCGCATCCATACGCCGTGGCAGACGCGCGATGACTGCCCGAAGAACCCGCGCGGCTCCGACGCGGTGTGCACGGTGGCGCTCGACGAGCGCTACGTCGAGGCGCTCAAGGACGTGGAGACCTGCACGCACCTGGTGCTGCTCTACTGGATGGACAAGGCGCCGCGCAATCTCACCGTTCAGGTGCCCGGCCACATGCGCGGCGAGCAGCACGGCACCTTTGCGCTGCGTTCACCGGCGCGGCCCAACCCGATCGCCATGAGCGTGGTGCGGCTCGTCGGCGTCACCGGCAACGAGCTTTCCGTTGTCGGCCTCGACTGTCTCGACGGCACGCCGCTCCTCGACATCAAGCCTTATCTCTCGACGGTCGATTCCGTGCCGGACGCGGTATGCGGATGGCGGCAGAAGAAAGCGTGATCTCTGAAAGGGCGATGAAGGAGACCCCAAACGCTTGGAAAGCTTTCCGGTTCCAGGCAGTTACGCGTTTTTGAGCCGGAACCTTTGTACGCTGCCGGCGATTTTCCCCAGCGAGTTCGGGAAATTCGCGAGGGTATCATGCGACAAGTCAAATCTATGGGCGCGCTGACCGCGCTGTTCGCGGCTGCTGCCTTCGCCTGCAGCGGCATTAGCGCCGCGCGTGCCGAGCCGCTCGCCTATGCCGCGCCGGCGCCGCAGCTCCTGATGACGCAGCCGCCGCCGGCCGCCGCCATGCCGCGCGCCACGGAAGACTCCGCGAACGACGCAGACGTGCCCAACGAGAACGCGCGGCTGCCGGCGCGCTTCCGTACCCGGGTGGTGGATTTTCAAAGCAGCGAGCCGCGGGGCACCATCATCATCGACACCCCGCACACCTATCTCTATTTCATCCTCGGCCGCGGCAAGGCGATCCGCTACGGCATCGGCGTCGGCCGCGAGGGCTTTGCCTGGGCGGGCGTCAAGCACATCGCCAACAAGCGCGAGTGGCCGGACTGGTATCCGCCGCCGGAAATGATCAGGCGCCAGCCTTACCTGCCGCGTATGATGGCCGGCGGTCCCGGCAATCCGCTCGGCTCGCGCGCGCTCTATATCGCCGGCACCGAATACCGCATCCACGGCACCAACGATCCCACTTCGATCGGCAAGGACGTGTCGAGCGGCTGCATCCACCTGACCAACGACAACGCCATCGACCTCTACAGCCGCGTCAGGGTGGGCGCCAAGGTGATCGTGCTGCCGCAGCAGGGCGCGCCGACGCTGCATGCCAAGAACAATCCGCCGGGCTGGCGGCGCGAGGTGCAGGCTGCCATCGCCGCCTCGCGCCAGTCGCTGCTCGAGACGCAATCCGCGCGCATGACCTATAACGGCAACCGCTGGAATGGCCGACGTCGCGCCGAACTCTATTGATCGTAGCGTAGCTCCTCCCAAGCCTTGCCCGGCCTCGCGCCGGGCAATTTTTTATGTGCCGCCGGCACCGGCGCCGGCTACGAGAAATTTATGTCGACGCGCCGAAGCTTTATGCGGCCGTGCCGCCGGCCGGTCCTAAAATCTTGATCGTCAAGGCTCGAGGACTTTCCCATGATGGCGATGGTTTCGGCGGTGGCGGCGCGCGTCGGCGAAAGCGCCTTCGCACGCTGGTGCGGCGTGGCCGGCGACGTGCTCGATTGCGTGATCCCGCTCGTGCTGCTCGCGGCGATCATCGCCGCGTTTGCCGCGGATTGGCTCGGCTACCTGCCGGCCGGCTGACGCGCTGGTCGTCGTCCAGACAGAGTTGAGTCCAGCGTAACTCCGGCTCGCCGCTTTCGCCGGACAAGCGGCGATGCGCTCTATTGCCGCTGGCTGCGCGGCCCGAACGGGATGCAGATGATGGCGAAGGGATGCGTCTGCGCATAGCCGGCGTCGCGCCCGAGCCCAGCCGCTTCCAGCGCCTCGTCGGAGACCGTCTCGACCAGGATGTCCTCGTCACGCCGCTCCATGGTGTGGCTCATCGCATCGATCCCCCTGCTGGCTCGATTCAACTCCCTGAAGTCTAATCTGGCGGGCTTGCGCCTTTCAACCGCAGGGCCGGTTGGCCGGCCGCCCTTCGCCCGCTATATCTCCGCCGTCGCACAAGGAGACGATCATGCGGATAGCAGCCATGGCGGGGGGCGCGGTGGGCGCCTATTTCGGCGCGCGCCTGCAGGCCGCCGGCCACGAGGTGTTCTACATCGCGCGCGGCGCCCACCGCGAGGCGATCGAGAAGAACGGCTTGCAGATCCTCAGCGCGCACGGCGACCTGCACCTCACCGACGTCAAAGTCACCGACGATCCGGCCGAGGTCGGCCCGGTCGATGTGGTGCTGTTCGCGGTCAAGCTGTGGGACACCGAAAAAGCCGCCGAGCAGATGAAGCCGCTGCTCGGACCCGACACCCGCGTGATCACCTTGCAGAACGGCGTCGACAGCTACGAGCGCATCGCGCCTATCGTGGGCGAAAAGCGCGCCATTCCCGGCGTCACTTATGTCGTCACCGTGATCGATCGCCCAGGCGTCATCAAGCAGACCAGCCAGATCCAGCGCATCGTCTGCGGCCCGCATGACGGCCGCGCCGACGCGCCGCTTGCCGCCTTCGTCGAAGCGGCGAAAGCCGCCAAGATCGACATCGCGCTCTCCGACGACATCGCGCATGACCGCTGGCAGAAATTCATCCTGCTGTCGGCCACGTCGGGCGCAACCGCCGTGACACGTTCGACGATGGGCCCGATCCTGGCCGATCCCGATACGCGCGCGCTGTTCCGCAACCTGATGGGCGAGAGTTTCGCGGTCGGGCGCGCCAAGGGCGTCGTGCTCGAGGACGGGCTGGTCGATAACATCCTGGCGCTGGCCGACAAGAATTTCCCGCCGGACATGAAGGCCTCGATGGCCAACGACCTCGACCGCGGCAACCGGCTGGAGCTCGACTGGCTGGCCGGCGAGGTCTGCCGGCTCGGCCGCGAACTCAACGTGCCGACGCCGGTCAACGCCACCGTCTACGCCGCGCTCAAGCTGCACCGGATGGGCCGAGCGACATGAGCTACGGCGGCGTCCGCTGATGCAGGCTGCGGAGCGGTGGCCCTACAGGAAATGCGGCAGGTAGCCGTAAAGGAACATTCCGACCAGGGCCGCGAGGAAGATCGTCGCCAAAATCTCGCCGATCCTGTCGGCGCCAGGTTCGCTGTGCCATTCCCGGGACATACCGGACTCCGCATTATTGACGTCGCCAGTCGCCCCTTGCGACGGATGGCATAGCGCGGCGCCCGGCCGAAATCCAGCGCGCAGCGGTCAGACGTAGCGCGGGATCGGGCCGTTCTGCGGCGTGGTGTCGGGCAGGTCGACGAAAGTCTCATCCGCGTAGCACCAGCCCCAGCCTTCGGGCGGGTCATAGCCTTCGATGATCGGATGGCCGGTTGCGTGGAAATGCGCGGTAGCGTGCTTGTGGGGCGAGGAATCGCAGCAGCCGACATGGCCGCAGATGCGGCAGAGCCGCAAATGAACCCAGCGCGAGCCCATCTTCAGGCACTCCTCGCAGCCGAGCGCGCTCGGCGTCACCTCGCGGATTTCGCTGGTATGAGGGCAGGCGCGGATTCTGCTCATGACGTTCTCCCCTGTCGTCGGCGCGGCGGCGGCAGCATCGCCGCGATCGCGATGGACGCGGCGATCGCAAGAACCGCCGCGGCGATCAGGCTCGCCGCAAATCCTGCCGCATAGGATGCGACGCCTGCGGCCAGCGCAATGCCGACGAGTTGCGCCACCCGACTGACCGCGTTGTTGACGCCGGAGGCCAGTCCTTCGTCGGCGTCCTGCACGCTCGACAATACCGAAGCCGTCAAGGGCGCCACCATCACCGCGAAGGAAATGCCGAGCAGCGTCATGGGCGCCAGCACGCCCATTGCCAGAGATGACGTCTTGCCCAGCGCCAGGAGAATGTAGGACAGCCCGGCGCCGAGAGGGCCGGCGATGAGCATCGAACGCGCGCCGATCTTGTCGGCGAGCGCGCCGAAGACCCGCGACAGCAACCCAACTCCGAGCGTAAACGGCAGGAAGGAGAGCCCGGCGTCGGTCGGCGTGAGCTGGCGGCGGTCGACCAGATCGAACGACAGCAAGAAGAACATGATCGAAAGACCCGCATAGACCAGCAGCGTCGCCAGATTGAGCGCGACGAAGGCGCGGTTGCGCAGCAGCCAGGGCGGCGTCATCGGATGACGGCTCGAGCGCTCCCATAAGGCATAGCCGGCGAGCCCGGCGGCGCCGAATGCCGCGGCCAGAGCGATCGTTACGGCGCTGGCCGTGGCCGCGCTGCTGCGGGCCGAGCTGGCTGAGCGCCCAAGCGAGCGCGACCAGCGCTGCCGTCAGAATGGCCGCGCCGGCGACGTCGAAACGGCGCGGCTCGTGCTGGTCGGCGGGCGCGTAGCCGACAAGCAGCGCCACCGCGATCAGCGCCAGCGGCGGGTTGATGGCGAACACATATTGCCAGCCAAAAGTTTGCGTCAGCCAGCCGCCCAGCACCGGTCCGCCGGCGGTGGTCAGCGCGGAGGCCGCCGCCCACACGCCGATGGCGCGATTGCGCTCCTCCTTCGGATAGGTCGCGCCGATCAAGGCGGAGACTCGCCGGCGTCAGCAGCGCGGCGGAGACGCCTTGCAGCACCCGCGCGGCGATGAGCCATTCCACCGTCGGCGCGAAGATGCAGGCGGCCGACGCCGCGCCGAAGCCGAGGCTGCCGACGCCCAGCATGCGCGCCTTGCCATAGACATCGGCGAGCGCGCCGCCGATCAGCGTCAGCGCGGCGAGCGCCACCACATAGGCGGTGAGCACCCATTGGATGGCGGCAAGATCGGCGCCGAAATACGCGCGCAGCCGCGGCAATGCGACCGTCAGCGCCGAGCCATCGATGAAGGCCATGGCGGACGCCAGCACGCAGGCCGCCAGCACCATGCGCTTTCGGCCGCCGGCGATCTCGCGCGTACACGGCTCGACGTCGATGAGGCCGCGCTCACACGGTGGAACGAAGGGCTGCGCCATGACGATGAGGCCCTCTTCGCGCTGATCGCGGGAGGGAGCTTTATATCATCCGGGTGGCGCCGCCGCGCCTGGGCCTCTACCATTCGCGCAGCGACGAATCGGGGTGGGCTCGTCATGCAGCACAAATCCAACTGGGCGGTCTATTACGCCACCGCGCCGATACGCCTGTTCGGGGGCTCGCGCGCCTTCCGCCTCGGGCTCGGCGTGCTCGTGGTGCTGGGCGTCTCGTTTTATGCCGCGCTCTGGGCCGTCGAGCGTTTCCTGCCGTCGCAGCCTGCGCCCTCGCCGGCGCTCGCCAATCTCAAGCCGTTGCCCGACCTGCCGCCGGTGACGCGGGCTTCTTACGTCATCGCGCCGGTCGCTGTGTCGCTGTCGGCCATCCGCGAACGGCTCGACGCCGCCGCGCCGCGCACGCTGGTCGGCAAGAACGACAATCCGGTGAGCAGCCTTTTGTCGAAGGCCGATATCGGCATGACGGTGGCGCGCGGGCCGCTCGCCGTCAGCGGCCGCGCGAACGACCTCGCCGTTACCGCGCCGCTCAACTCGACCATGACGGTCACCGGACAGATTGCCGGGCTGGCCGGCAATCTCACCGGCGGCCTTACCGGCTTTCTCAACGACGCCATCGGCCAACAGGTCGGCGGCCTCACCACCCGCGTGCTCGACCAGCGCGTCGACGTGAACGGCAAGGTTACCGTGCATTCGCGCCCGGCCATCACCGCAAACTGGCGCCTGCAGCCCAACCTGCATGCGCAGCTCTCGCTCGGCAACGGCGCGCTGCAGCTCGCCGGCATCAAGCTCAACATGGCGAGCGAGGCGCGCCCCGTTCTCGACCGGATGGTGGACCAGCAGGTGTCCGCGCTGGAGGGCCGGCTGCGCAGCGATCCCTTCATCGAGACCGCCGCTCGCGCGCAATGGGCCAAGATGTGCCGCGCCATTCCGCTCGGCGGCGGCAAGACGGGCTTGCCGAAACTGTGGCTGGAGATGCGGCCCGTGCGCGCCGCCGCCGCGCAGCCGAAGATCGACGCGCACGCGGTCACCCTCACCGTCGGCGTGCAGGCCGACACGCGCATCACGCCGACCAAGACCACGCCGCACTGCCCGTTCCCGGCGAAACTGGAGCTCGTGCCGCCGATGGACGACGGCCGGCTGCAGGTGGGCCTGCCGATCGACGTGCCGTTCACCGAGCTCAACAAGCTTTTGGAAGCGCAGCTCAAGGGCCACGTCTATCCGGAGCAGAAGGACGCCGCGGTCAAGATCGAGGTGCAGCACGTGCAGGTGGGCGCCTCCGGCAACCGCCTGCTCATCGCGCTCGACGTCAAGGCGCGCGAGCAGAAGAGCTGGTTCGGCCTCGGCGCCAGCGCCAATGTGGACATCTGGGGCAAGCCGGTGCTCGACGCCAAGAACCAGATCCTGCGGCTGACCGACGTCTCGCTGGCGGTGGAGTCGCAGGCCGCCTACGGCCTGCTCGGCGCCGCCGCGCGCGCCGCCATGCCTTATCTGCAGAAGGCGCTGGCCGAGAAGGCGGTGGTGGATCTCAAACCCTTCGCCGCCGATGCCAAGAAGAAGATCGCCGCCGCGCTCGCCGACTTCCAGCGCAACGACAACGGCGTCAAGGTCACGGCAAAGGTGAAGGACGTGCGCCTGACCGGCATCGCCTTCGATTCGCACACGCTGCGGGTGATCGCGGAGGCGGATGGCCGGGCCAAGGTGGCGGTGAGCGAATTGCCGAAGATGTAGCGCTCGCGGAGCCTACCACTATTTCAGCTGTCATCGCCCGCGAAGGCGGGCGATCCAGTACGCCGTGAGCGTGCAGGTCGATCTATGACAGTGCGGCTACTGGATGCCCCGCCTTCGCGGGGCATGACAACCGGATTTGTGGCAACGGCATTTCCTCTGTCACAACCGCGCCTTCCGTTTGCTCGCCGCCTTCATCCCCGCCGCGTGCGTCGCCAGCTTCAGCTTCACCAGTTCCGCCGGCGAGAAGTAATAGAGCTCGTCCTTCGGCGTCTCCATCGCTTTCAGCCAGACGCCGAGATCGATGCCCATGTCGCGCAAATAGGTCTCCGCCATGGCGGTGATGCGCTGCGCGCTGTCGAAGCCGTCGGCCGGCGTGTCGAGCCCCGGCTGCGGCGGCGCGTAGATCTGGTGCACGCCGATGCCCGCCTGGGCGCCCGCCAGCCGCGCGACGCCGCCGGCAAACACCAGCGGACAGGACGAGGCGCAGTAGGCGCCCTGCCGACTTCGGTGGCGAATTTACGCGCGCGGATCAGACGGCCCATGGCCAGCGCGTCGTCGACCGAGCCGCCGGGCGACTGCAGCACCACCGTCTTGACGTAGTCGCCGCGCTTCTGCACTTCGGCGGCGAAGGCCTTGGCGGTACCGGGCACGATGGTGCCGATCGCCATCAGCCGGCCGCCGTCCACCAGGTCGAAGGTCATCTTGCCGTTGAGCCGCGCCTCCATCTTGCGCGACGGCACGCCGTGGCGCGCGCCGCGCTCGCGCTTGATGCTCGGCAGCGGCATGGCATCGGGGCTTTCGAGGCCGGGCGCGTTCGCCCGCTCGGCCATCTGGCGCGTCAGATCGTGATAGTCGAGCGCCACCACCGCAACGGTGGCGGCGAGTACCGCGCGAAACAGCCAGCGCAGCAGCGTTTCGTCGGCGTGATTGGCAAGCCAGTGGCGAAGCTGCTCGCGCAGCGCTTCGGTGTGCACCGGCCTACTCCTTCTTCGCGGCGCGCGCGCTGGCGAATTCGGTGACCTTTTCGTCAGCGACAGCCGCCTGCGCGGCCGCGGCTTCCACGGCGCCGGCCGGCACCAGCCGCACATTCTGCTCCACCTCGCGCGCGATGCGCAGCGCCGACATGATCTGCGCCGCCGTCATGGTGTCGAGCGCGTCCGGCTCGCCCTCGCGCCGGATATTGGCGTGCACCACGCAGAGGATCAGCACCAGCACCGCCGGCATCAGGTCGATGGAAATGGCGCCGGCCCAGCTCGGCAGGAAATCGCTGGCATAGACGACGACCGCTTCCGCCGTCGACAGCGGCTGGAAGCGGGTGGGCTCGACCGGCGGCGTCGCCAGGATCTTGTCGGTGGCGCTGGACAGCGCCTTGGCCTGCGCCGCCACGGCCTGCTCGACCTTGCCGACCACCTGCGTCTGCCGCTGCGCGAGATCGGCGGTGCGGCCGTCGGCCACCGGCGCGATGAAGCCGGCGGTCAGGCCGTCGGCCGCGCGCTTGACGGCGGGCGCCACGGACGTCTGCTGCAGCTTGCCGATCACACCCATCAGCGCCATGGCCTGCTTGCCGAAGGCGTCGCTGCGCGCATTGATCGGGCCGCGGTCGGTGACCAGTTCGCGCATCTTGTCGATGTGCGTGCTGCCTTCCGCGAACAGCGTCTTGACGCGATCGCCGGAGGCTTCCACCTCGTGGGCGAGATTGTCGAGCTGGCTCGACATTTGGGTGAGAAGCTGCACCACCGTGCCTGAGCCCGCGGTGCCGGTGAGCGAGCCGGTGCGCTCGGCATCGGCGAGCTTGGCGAAGCGGGTCGAGGCCATCTGAATGTCGGGCAGCAGGCCCTGCGCGGCCAAGGCGTTTGAATGCGCGCGGTCGAGGTCGCGCGCATAGGCCTGCGTCTGCACGGCCAGATGCTGCTGGATCGCAGCCGCGCCGGCGAGCGCCGAGGCGTTCAGCCAGGCCGACATGGCCATGATCATCATTGCGCCGAGCGCCATGCAGGCGAACAGAAGCCCACGGCTTCCCGCATGACGCACATGCGGCAGAAAGCGCATGAGATAGGTCCAGAATGCGTAGATGCCGACGGAGACCGCCACCGAATAGATGACGGCGGCGAAGAACACCATGGTGGCGTTGCCGTTGAGCAGGTCGCGCACGCCGAGATAGGTGTAGACGCCGCTGGCCAGCGCCAGAATGCCGAGCGTCACGCGCGTGGTGACCTCCAGCCGCGAAACGCCGTCGCGCAGTGCCAATGACATGGATCCTGTCGCGGCCGAGCGGCCGCGTCCCCGTTTGCGCCCTCAGGCTTTTCTTGGATTATGCCCGAGTGTTCGGGCGGATTGGGCCGAAATTGTGATGCTCTCGCCTCTCCCGCTTGCGGGGAGAGGGCGGCGAGCATTGAGCGGCAGCGAAATGCGAGCCCGCATTGACACGCCCCGCCCGGCCCTTACATTGAGCCCCGTTCCGAGGGGGGCCCCGAAAAGGGGCTGAGAGGCCGCGAATGGCGGCGACCCTTTGAACCTGATCCGGGTCATGCCGGCGAAGGGACGGACAATGCTGCCACCGCCAGCCTCCGCGCACGCTTCCACTCCGATCGCCGTTGTCGGCGCCGGCATTGCCGGCACCTGGCAGGCGCTCAAGTTCGCTCAAGCCGGGCGCCAGGTTTCGCTCTACGAGCGCGATGGCCCCGCCATGACGCAGTCCACCGGCCATTGGGCCGGCGGCATGCTGGCGCCGCATTGCGAAAGCGAAGCGGCGGAACCGCTGATCACCCGGCTGGGCCTGCGCTCGCTCGACCTGTGGCGCGAGGCGCTGCCGGATACGCCCTTCAACGGCTCGCTGGTCGTGGCGCACGGGCGCGACCGCGCCGATTTCGAACGTTTTGCCCAATTGGCGACGGGTCACAGGCGCATCGGCAGCAACGAGATCGCCGCACTGGAGCCGGCGCTGGCCGGCCGCTTCTCAGACGCGCTGTTCTTTCCAAACGAAGGCCATGTCGAGCCGCGGCGGGTGATCCCGGCGCTGCACGAGAAGCTACGCGCCGCTGGCGTGACCGTCGCTTTCGGGCATGCGGCCGAGCCGCGCGACCTCGACGGCCTGGTGATCGACTGCCGCGGCATCGCCGCGCGCGACGCCTGCCCCACCCTGCGCGGCGTCAAAGGCGAGATCGTCGTCATCGAGACCGGCGAGATCAAACTGGCGCGGCCGGTGCGGCTCATTCATCCGCGCTGGTCGCTTTATATCGTGCCGCGCGCGGACAATCGTTTCCTCATCGGCGCCACCACGCTGGAAAGCGAGGACACAGGTGTCAGCGTGCGCGCCGCGCTCGAATTGCTGAGCGCGGCCTACGCCGTGCACCCGGCCTTCGGCGAGGCGCGCATCGTCGAATTCGGCGCCGCCTTGCGCCCCGCCTTCCCCGACAATCTGCCGCGCGTCACCGTCGACAACAGGCGCATCAGCGTGAACGGGCTCTACCGCCACGGCTTCCTGCTCGCGCCGGCGCTGGCCGAGATCACCGTCGCGCATGTGCTGGGGACGCGCAGCGACGCGGAGGTGGTGCGATGCGCGTGATCGTCAACGGCCAGGATACCGATGTGCAGGCGCGCGACATCGCCGGCCTGCTCAGCGAGATGGAATACGAGTTCACCCAGCTCGCCATCGCGGTGAACTATCAGGTGGTGCCGCGCGGGCGCTGGGCGGAGACGGCGCTCAATGCCGGCGACCAGATCGAGATCATCACCCCGCGGCAGGGAGGGTAACAATGCGCGCATTCGTTGCCGCACCACTGCCGTCATTCCGGGGCGCTCGCGAAGCGGGCGAGCCCGGAATCCAGAGCAACGCGTTCTCACGTCGCCCCTGGATTCCGGGTCCGCGCCTTCGGCGCGTCCCGGAATGACGGCATCTACCAGAGACGAGCAATGGTCAGCTTCTACAACAAACAATTCTCCTCGCGTCTCATGATCGGCACGGCGCTCTATCCTTCGCCGGCGATCATGCAGGACGCCATCCGCGCATCGGGCGCGGAGATCGTCACCGTCTCGTTGCGCCGCGAATCCGCCGGCGGGCGGATCGGTAATCAGTTCTGGGAGCTGATCCGCGATCTCAAGGTCACGGTGCTGCCCAACACCGCCGGCTGCCGCAGCGTGCGCGAGGCGGTCATCACCGCCCAGCTCGCGCGCGAACTGTTCGGCACCAACTGGATCAAGCTGGAAGTAATCGGCGACGACGAGACCTTGCAGCCCGATCCCGTCGGCCTCATCGAAGCGGCGGGCATCCTCGTCAAGGACGGCTTCGAGGTGTTTCCCTATTGCACCGAGGACCTCACCGTCGCGCTGCGCCTGCGCGATCTCGGCGCCCAGGTCATCATGCCGTGGGCGGCGCCGATCGGCAGCGCGCGCGGCCTGACCAACCGCGACGCCCTCAAGCTGTCTGCGCGCGCGCCTGCCGGACGCGACGCTGGTGGTCGACGCCGGCCTCGGCGCGCCCTCGCACGCCGCCGAGGCGATGGAGCTCGGCTACGATGCCGTGCTGCTCAACACGGCGATCGCCAAGGCGGCCGATCCGGCGCGGATGGGAAAAGCCTTCCGGCTCGCCGTCGAGGCCGGCCGCGCCGGCTTCGAAGCCGGGCTGATGGGCCCGCGCGATTTCGCCTCTCCCTCCACCCCTGTCGTCGGGACACCGTTCTGGCATGCCGTATCCTGATCGCTTCTACCCGGTGGTCGACAGCGTCGCCTGGGTCGCGCGCCTGGCGCGGCTCGGCGTCGGCACCATCCAGTTGCGCGCCAAGGACCTGGCGCACGACGCCGCGGTGAAGATCGTGCGCGAGGCGCTCAGCGTTTGCGCCGGCACGCCGGCCAGGCTCGTGGTCAACGACTACTGGCGCGCGGCGATCGAGGCGGGCGCCAGGCATCTGCATCTCGGCCAGGAGGACCTCGCGGTATTGTCGGACGCCGACATCGCCGCCGTGCGCCGCGCCGGCCTGACGCTCGGCCTGTCCACCCATGACGACGCCGAGCTGGAGACCGCGCTCAAACACGCCCCCGACTACGTCGCGCTCGGGCCGATCTATCCGACCACGTTGAAGCCGATGCGCTTCGGCCCGCAGGGCCTCGACCGCATCGGCGAATGGAAGAAGCGCATTGGCCCTATGCCGCTGGTCGCCATCGGCGGCATCACGCTCGAGCGCGCGCCTTCCGTCTACGCCGCCGGCGCGGATTCCATCGCCGTGGTCAGCGACGTCACCCTCGACCCCGACCCGGATGCCCGCGTGCGCGCCTGGCTGGCGCTGGACTTGGAGGCGGCCCGCGCATGATCCCGAAAAGTGGACGTCTCCCGCCGCGCATTGACAGCCCCGGGGCCGGGCCTACATTAACGCTTGTTCCGAGGGGGGCCCCGCAAGGGGCTGAGAGGCCGCTGCCGCGGCGACCCTTTGAACCTGATCCGGGTCATGCCGGCGAAGGGACAGGACACATGCGCAACGCCATCATAATCGCGCGCCTGATCGGCCCGGTGCTGTCGGTCGTCGGCGTGGGCATGCTGTCCAACACGGCCACCTACAAACAACTCGCCGCACAATTCCTCAACGCCTATCCGCTGATCTACCTGTCCGGCGTTCTCGCGCTGGTCGCCGGCCTCGCCATGCTCAATGCGCACCACGCCTGGACGTCCGACTGGCGCAGCCTGATCACTTTGCTGGGCTGGCTGCTGTCGGCGGCCGGCACCTTCCGCATCATCGCGCCGCAGTTCGTCACCTTCGTCGGACGCAACATCCTCGTGCACGGCGGATTCTTCGTCGGCGCCGGCATCGTGCTGCTGGCGCTCGGCGGCTTCATCACTTTCAAAGGCTATGTGGCGGAAACCGCCGCTTAGGCAATAGGAGACGGTCTCATGAACATCCACGATCCCAACGTCGCCACGCCCAAGGTCACCACCGGCGCCCTGCCCGCTTCGCGCAAAGTGTATGCGGCGCCCGAGGCCGCGCCCGACCTCAAGGTGCCGCTGCGCGAGATCGTGCTCGATCCCTCCTCCGGCGAGCAGCCTTTGCCGGTCTACGACACCACCGGCCCCTACACCGATCCCGACTTCACGGTCGACGTGGAGAAGGGCCTGCCGCGCACGCGCATCGAATGGGTGAAGGAGCGCGGCGGCGTGGAGGAATACCAGGGCCGCGCCATCAAGCCGGTCGACAACGGCAATGTCAGCGGCAAGCATCTTGCGCGCGACTTCCCCAACACGCCGAAGCCCTGGCGGGCTTCTTCACCCTCCCCCTTGTGGGGGAGGGTCGACCGGCGAAGCCGGCCGGGAGGGGGGTACACCGCAAGCGCAAGCGCAAGTTTCTACCCCCCTCCCCAACCCTGCCCCTCAAGGGGGGAGGGAGCAGGCCGCGGCAAGCGGCCTACACCCCCTCACCCAACTCGAATGGGCGCGCGCGGGCGTCGTCACCAAGGAGATGATCTACATCGCCGCGCGCGAGAACCTCGGGCGTAAAAAGCAATTGGAGCGCGCCGAAGCAGCGCTCGCCGACGGCGAGCAGTTCGGCGGCGAAGTGCCGGCCTTCATCACGCCGGAATTCGTGCGCTCGGAAGTGGCGCGCGGCCGCGCCATCATTCCGTCCAACATCAACCACGCCGAGCTCGAGCCGATGATCATCGGCCGCAACTTCTTGACCAAGATCAACGCCAATATCGGCAACTCCGCCGTCACCTCCTCGGTCGAGGAGGAAGTCGAGAAGATGGTGTGGGCGATCCGCTGGGGCGCCGACACGGTGATGGACCTGTCCACCGGGCGCAACATCCACAACACGCGCGACTGGATCATCCGCAACAGCCCCGTGCCGATCGGCACCGTGCCGATCTACCAGGCGCTGGAGAAGGTCGACGGCGATCCGGTCAAGCTCGACTGGGAGGTCTACAAGGACACGCTGATCGAGCAGTGCGAGCAGGGCGTCGACTATTTCACCATCCACGCCGGCGTGCGGCTCGGCTACATCCACCTCACCGCGAACCGCGTCACCGGCATCGTCTCGCGCGGCGGCTCGATCATGGCCAAGTGGTGCCTGTCGCGGCACAAGGAGAGCTTCCTCTACGAGCGCTTCGACGAGATCTGCGACATCATGCGCAAATACGACGTGTCGTTCTCGCTCGGCGACGGCCTGCGCCCCGGCTCGATCGCCGACGCCAACGACCGCGCGCAGTTCGCCGAGCTGGAGACGCTGGGCGAGCTGACCAAGGTGGCCTGGGACAAGGGCTGCCAGGTGATGATCGAAGGCCCCGGCCACGTGCCGATGCACAAGATCAAGGTCAACGTCGAGAAGCAGCTCAAGGAATGCGGCGAGGCGCCGTTCTACACGCTCGGGCCGCTCACCACCGACATCGCGCCCGGCTACGACCACATCACGTCGGCCATCGGCGCCGCCATGATCGGCTGGTTCGGCACGGCGATGCTCTGCTACGTGACGCCGAAGGAGCATCTCGGCCTGCCCGACCGCGACGACGTCAAGGAAGGCGTGATCGCCTACAAGATCGCCGCGCACGCCGCCGACCTCGCCAAGGGCCACCCGGCGGCGCAACTGCGCGACGACGCGCTCTCGCGCGCGCGCTTCGAGTTCCGCTGGCAGGACCAGTTCAACCTCGGGCTCGATCCGGAGACGGCGCAGCAATATCACGACGAGACGCTGCCCAAGGAGGCGCACAAGGTGGCGCACTTCTGCTCCATGTGCGGGCCGAAGTTCTGCTCGATGAAGATTACGGCTGATGTGCGGGAATATGCCGAAGGCCTGACCGACAACGAGAAGGCGGCGCTTTATCCGGAGGCGGCGAAGCAGGGCATGGCGGAGATGGCGGAGAAGTTCAAGGCGATGGGCCAGCAGGTTTATGTGGATAAGGAGAGCAATAAGGCGATTTGATTTGTTGGATGCGCAGCGAACTCTTCCCTCCGTCCTCACCCTGGGGAGGCACGAAGTGCTATCTCGAAGGATAAAGCCAAGCGCGATGTGGCGTAGCCGTCGGAAAAATTTAACGCGTTGGGGCAGCAGATTTATGTTCAGACGGAAAAGGCGAAGGAGGGTACCAATAATGGCTTACGTGTGTGCCAATTAAATTTAAGTGTGCGGGGCTCATGGACAATTCGGAAAGCGGGAATGCTGGACCAAAAAAGTCCGATTGCGCCGTCCGTTGCACTAGGGCCCGCGCATGAGAACCATTGTTTTGTTGTCATGCCGTTCGGTCGAGATCCCGAAGAATTGCGATGGTTTCAGGGCTGGTACCAGACTGTCATTGAACCGGTGATTATTGCGGCTAGGTACACGCCGATTTTGTCGGCCTCTGAGGACCAACCTGGCGCAATCAATGATGAGATTAGAGCACACCTTGTTTTTGACCCGATGGTCGTTGTGGACTTGGGTGGTCGTAAGCCAGAAGACCCTCCGAACCCGAATGTTATGTACGAGTTAGGTATCAGGCACGCGTTTGGACTTCCATTAGTAATCATGGCTTGGGAAGGTCAAAGACTACCATTCGATGTAAGCAATCAAAGAGCGATAATGACGCGCCGAGATTTTATGGATATCGAGCCAACACGCCAGAAATTGTCTCGTTTTCTTCACGCCGCGAAGGAGGGAAAATACTACAATCCCATGGAAAGTGTCGGCAGAGAAGCCGCGATCGAGAACACTTCGCTTCTGTTAAGCGAGGAATCAATGCTTGGGGCACTCGCGAAAGAAGACTAGCGAATTACGAATTGCTGTTTCTTCGCGCGGGCAAGGCGAACCCCGGAGGTGGAGTAAGCCCCGAAAAATTAAAATGATGTTTCAAAGAGAGCAAAGCCTTGTTGTGGGCCGAAGCGCAAAAACTGGAGCTTGAACTCAGCAACATGGGCAAAGTTCTTAGGCACCCCGTTGAGCCCTGACCTGATAGAAGAAATGCGGCAATGGTCACTCGAAGATTGGAAGCGGTACCTCTGAGCAAAAAGCGCCCGAACTAATTGAAGAAGAAAAGGTAAGACAATTGAAAAGCAAAAAGTCGCCGATCAATTAGCGCAGGATTTTGAAGACCTTTTGATGAACGTCGAAGAATTGCTTCCTGTCCAACCTTGGCCGTCTGGTATTCATCGAGTTATTGCCGAACAGCTCGGCATAACAAACGGCCAAGCGACACGCGCTATTTCAACGCTGATACAGCGCGGCATTGTCAATGATCAGAAAAATGGTGTCGTGCTCGATGCCAAATCCAACGCGATGTCGCCTCCGGCAGTTGAACAGAACGACAATTCTGGTGATTCAGCAAGTAGCCCGGATGAAGCGTAGCGAAATCCGGGACCAATCTCGCCGCAATAGGCCCACATCCCGCTTCGCTCCATGCGGGCTACGGACTGGTCCAATACCTCCCCACCACCTTCCGCAGCCCCCGCGTTGATCCGCTCCTGCCAGCCCGGCCCGTCGGCTTGGAAATAATCCAAGACGTCGCGGTCGATGCGGAGCGTCACTAGTCCCTAGTTTGCATTAGCGCGCCTGTTAAAACCTGCCACTGCTTCATTGTATTCATCGATCGCTTGTTGGCTTTCGCGCTTTTGGCATGCTAAATAATCTTCCATATCGCTCTTATAGCTTTCCATTTCGCTTTTGCACAAATCGAAGTCGGATTGATCATCGAATTTGTCAAAGCCACTCGCGCAATATGGAGCGTCCGGCTTAGAACAAGCGCCAGATGATTGCACCAGTACTCCGAGAATTGCGAATGTTAAAATCGCATGTTTCGTCATCGCACCCCCCGCACTTGAGGCCAATTACTTCCCCGCCACCTTCCTGAGCGCCTGATTGATCCGCTCCTGCCAGCCTGGCCCGTCGGCCTGGAAAAAATCAAGCACGTCACGGTCGATGCGCAGCGTGACCTGCTCCTTGGCGCCGGGCACGGCGGCGCGGCCTGCGGCAGCTCGGCCTTCTTGGTCGTCGCCGCCTTGAAGGCCTGCTCGGCGCGGGCGCGCGCGTCGGGGGGTTGGGTCCTCGGGCCATGGCGCATCTATAGCATGGCGGGGCGGCGATCGCTGTCCCGCAAATAACCCCGCATTCCGCTTCGCTCCATGCCGGGCTACGCTTGCTCGCCAATCCGGGCCGCTCCCCGCCCCGCCTTATTGCCAACCCGCCCGGGCTTTGCCAACAATGGCCCCGTTCTCAGGGCGGGGTGGAAGTCCCCACCGGCGGTATGCGGCCTTTGGCCGCTGAGCCCGCGAGCGCCTTCCCAAGGCAAATCCCTAAGGGAAGGGTCAGCAGATCAGGTGCGATGCCTGAGCCGACGGTCACAGTCCGGATGGAAGAGAACGGAACGTGCGAGCCCGCGCGCCGCGGGCTCGCCGCGTCTCGTGATCGCCTTGGGTGACGTGTCAACCGGCAAGGAGATCACGAAGATGACACACACCCGCTTTGCGTTCGTGAAGGCCAACTGGCATGCGGACGTCGTCGACAAGGCGCTGCAAGGCTTTCTCGAGCTGGTGCCGCGCGACGACGTCGACGTGTTCGACGTGCCGGGCGCCTTCGAGCTGCCGCTGACGGCGCGCGACCTCGCCGGCACCGGCAAATACGCCGCGGTCGTCGCCGCCGCGCTCGTCGTCGACGGCGGCATCTACCGGCACGACTTCGTGGCCGAAGCCGTCGTCAACGGGCTGATGCGCGCGTCGCTCGACAGCGGCGTGCCCGTCCTGTCGGTGTCGCTGACGCCGCATCACTATCAAGAGACAGACCATCACCGCGGCGCGTTCACGGCGCACTTCATCGAGAAGGGCCGCGAGGCCGCGCGCGCCGCGCTGCAGATCGTGGAAACGCGGGGGCGCATCGCCGCGTAAGGGCGCCAGGGCGCGAGGCGGATGCCTGGCGCGGCATGCCTCTCCCCGGCCTCGTGCCGAGGAGCACACCGCCTGTGCGCGTCTCGAAGCATCGCAAGCCGGCTATAGCCAGCTTGCGCACCCACGGCGCAGCGCCCACGCAAATACCGCCGCCGAACGACGGGCGGCACGCCGTCGGCCGGAATGAAAGCATTCATTGTGCACGAATGCGATCCCTGCATTGACGAAACGTTAGCCACAGCGCCCTAGCCTGTTGCCAATGCAGGAGCGTCCGGAACCCGACGACCCGTCCGACCGGCGCCGCCAGAGCACCATGATTCAATCCGTTGCCATCGAACTGTCCGATTGGCTCGCGGCGGAAATCGCGGTTGTCGCGGCGTCCGGCGCCATCGTACGCAACAACCGGACCTGGGACGAAACGGCCAAGGCCGGCGGCCTTGCCGCCAAGGCGTCGGGCTGGAATTATTTCGCGGAATGCGAAGCGGCCATCGAACGCGGCTGTCCCGAGGCATCGGCAATCCTCTCGGGGATACGTGCAGTCCTCAAAGGCGAACGGCCGACGTTCATAGCGACCTATGCCTGCCCCTTCAACGGCCGATACCATTGGTTCGAGGTCGTCGTGTCCGCGCTCGACATCGACGGCAAGCGCTTCGCCGTCGTCATGCATGTCGACGTGTCGGCGCTGCAGGTCGACGCCCTGACCGGGTTGCCGAACCGTGCCATGTTCGACGCGCAACTGGATCTTGCCGTGTCGACGGCGCGCGAGCATCATTGCCACACTGCAATGCTCCTCGTCGATTTGAACAACCTGAAAACGCTCAATGACGTGTATGGCCATCAGACCGGCGACGCGGCGATCAAGGCCGTTGCCGATGAACTCAAAAAGCAAGCCGGGGCGAACTGCGTGGTGGCGAGAATCGGCGGCGACGAATTCGCAGTCGTGTTGCCGGTCGGCTTCGACACCTTGCTTGCACGGCGCCTGCGCGCGCACTTCAAAGGTGGAATAGCCGCATCGGTGGGCGCCGGCGGCCGCACGATTTCGGTCGCCGCCAGCGTCGGCCTGGCACTTTACCCGGAAGATGGCGCAACCAAAAAGGCGCTGTTCAAATCGGCGGATCGGTCGATGTATGAGCAGAAGCGCGGCCTCTCCGTCGCCTGAAGTCCCGCGAAGTCACCGCTTTGTGGCGCGATATCGCCGGGCCACGGCGCTAACGCGCCGGCCGGTGATGACCGAAGACGTTCACTTCCCCGCCGCCTTGCGCAGCGCCGCATTGATCCGCTCCTGCCAGCCCGGCCCGTCGGCCTGGAAGAAATCCAGCACGTCGCGGTCGATTGCGTGAGCCGCCTCCCGACTGTGCTATCATCTTTCTTTCTATTCGCACGGCGCCTGACGGCGTCAGGGAGGACATGATGAGCGGCAGCAGTTCACCTTCGCTTACGGAGCTCGAAGAGCGCATCGCCATCGCGCGCGACAACATCCGGCAGTTGATCGAACAGGCGACAGTGAACTCGGGCGCCGAGGATGAAGATCGCAACGCGGATCGGATCGCGCAACAATCTGAAGAGCTGCAAAGACTGATCAAGCAACGCGATGCGCTGCTCAATAAGAGCCCATAACGGCCGAACGCGCTCTTTGAAAAACCGGATCCCCGCTTGCGCGGGGATGAGCGGGCAACAGCCCGCTTACTTCCCCGCCGCCTTCCGTAGCGCCGCATTGATCCGCTCCTGCCAGCCCGGCCCGTCGGCCTGGAAGAAATCCAGCACGTCGCGGTCGATGCGCAAGCTCACCTGCTCCTTCGCGCCGGGCACA
Source organism: uncultured Pseudomonadota bacterium (assembly GCA_963837965.1). Lineage (GTDB taxonomy): Bacteria > Pseudomonadota > Alphaproteobacteria > Rhizobiales > Xanthobacteraceae > Pseudolabrys. The sequence continues at coordinate 68,727 of CAWIPY010000001.1, forward strand.
GACGGCGAAGCTCCTCGGCAGCTCGGCCGGCTTGGCGGTCGCCGCCTTGAAAGCCTGCTCGGCGCGCGGCGCGCGGTCGGAGGTCGGGTCCTCGGGCCATGATCCTACAATCCTCCTCCGGAATCTCCGCCAGCTTGAGCAAGTGCCGCAGCAGGCCGCTCTTCAGCGCCGAATTGCCGTGGATCGGGATCGACAGCCTCACGACGCTGCCGGGCTTGCCGTAGATGTGATGGCTGCCGCTTACCCGCGGCAAGCTCCATCCGCGGCGTTCGACCAGGCGCGCAAGCTCGCGGCCGGAAACCGATTTCATACGGCGATTTCGAGAACGCGCCCGCCGCCGCCCTTCGGCGCGGCGACATCGACGGAAAGACAGCCTTCGATCGCTTCGTGGATGTTGGCAAGAAGCTCGTCCATGGTCTCGCCTTGGCTGGCGCAGCCGGAATGGCCGGCATTCCGCCAGAAGCCGCCCTCTTCCGCCTCGTGCACGACCACCTTGATCTTCATGCGAGAAACTTTCCGTTGCGCGAATCTACTCGAAACAGCGCGCGCGCAAGAGCCAACAACGGGCGCTCGTCATAGCACGGCGGCACGGCTCTGCCCTCTGTGGGGAGAGG
>CAWIPY010000002.1:0-142946 GCA_963837965.1 uncultured Pseudomonadota bacterium
GCTGGGGCGCCTGGATTCGAACCAGGGAATGGCGGAATCAAAATCCGCTGCCTTACCACTTGGCTACGCCCCAAAAGCTGGCCTGGAAGAGCCGCGCCGGCGAGACCGGCCCGCGGCGTGCCGGACCATATAGGCGCCGCCGGCCGCGATCAACATAGGCCCTGCCCGGCTCAGGCCAATGCCGGCCGGGGACATTATTTCCCGCGCTAGGTCTCCGCAGCTTTAGCCTTTGCGGCGCTCGCATTGACCCCCGCCGGCACGCCGCTAGATTAGCGGCATGACCTACCGCGCACCGGTTGCCGACATCGCATCTTCCCTTCTTCACGCTTCCGGCTTCTCGGCCGCATTGTCCGAGCGCCTTTATGGCGATCTCGACCGGGAGACCGTCGAAGCCGTGCTGGAAGAGGCCGGCAAGTTCGCCGCCGACGTGGTCGCGCCGCTCAACGCGCCGGGTGACAAGTTCGGCACGCCGTTCAAGGACGGCCGGGTGACCATGCCGCCGGGCTGGAAGGAGGCCTACACCGCCTGGGCCGCGGCCGGCTGGAACGGGCTCGCCGCGCCCGCTCAGTGGGGCGGGCAGGAACTGCCGCATGCGGTCAATGCCGCCTGCGTGGAAATGTGGAACTCGGCCAACATGGCCTTCGCCATCGGCCCGGTGCTGACCATGGCGGCGATCGACGCGCTGCATGCCTATGGTTCGCACGATCTGCAGGAGCGCTATCTCGGCAAGCTCGTGAGCGGCGAATGGATGGGCACCATGCAGCTCACCGAGCCGCAGGCGGGCTCCGACGTCGGCGCGCTGCGCACCAAAGCCGAGCGCAACGACGACGGCAGCTACCGCATCACCGGACAAAAGATCTTCATCACCTATGGTGAGCACGAGCTGACCGATAACATCATCCACTTCGTGCTCGCCCGCCTGCCCGGCGCGCCGGCCGGCACCAAGGGCATCTCGCTGTTCCTGATTCCGAAATTCCTCCTCAACGAAGACGGATCCTTGGGCGCGCGGAACGACCTGCGCGCCCATTCGGTCGAGCACAAGCTCGGCATCCATGCTTCGCCCACCTGCACCATGGTGTTCGGCGACGAGGGCGGCGCCACCGGCTTCCTGGTCGGCGAGGAGAACAAGGGCATGGCGGCGATGTTCACCATGATGAACCGCGCCCGCCTCGCCATCGGCGTGCAGGGCGTGGCCATCGCCGAGCGCGCCTTGCAGCAGGCGGTGAGCTATGCGCGCGAACGCAAGCAGGGCGGCGCCGGCGCCATCGTCCATTACCCGGACGTCAAGCGCATGCTGCTCACCATGCGCGCGCTCACGCAGGCCGCGCGCGCCATCTGCTATTCGACCGGCGTCGCGCTCGACCGCTCGCTGCGCGAAAAGGACGCGGCGGCGCGCAAAAGCGCGCACGAGCGCGCATCGCTGCTCACGCCGGTGGCCAAGGCCTTCTCCACCGACATCGGCATCGAGGTGGCCTCGCTCGGCGTACAGGTGCACGGCGGCATGGGCTTCATCGAGGAAACCGGCGCCGCCCAGCATTACCGCGACGCCCGCATCGCCGCCATTTATGAAGGCACCAACGGCATCCAGGCGATCGATCTCGTCGCGCGCAAGGTGCCGCTCGAAGGCGGCCGCACGGTCGCCCTTTATCTCGACGAATTGCGCTCGACCGTCGCCGACGTGCAGGCGAGCAACGCGCCCGGCTTCGGCGAGACGGGCAAGCGCCTGTCCGAGGCGGTCGACTGTCTCGACCGCGCCACGCAATGGATGCTGCTGCAGCAGGGCACGGACGCGGCTCTTGCCGGCGCGACGCCCTACTTGCGGCTGTTCGGCAGCGCGGCCGGCGGCTGCCTGCTCGCCGAGCAGGCGCTCGCCGCGCAGCGCCTCGGCACCGACGGCGCCGGGCGCACGGCGCTGGCGCGCTTCTTTGCCGAGAACATCGCGGTGCAGGCTCTCGGGCTTGAGCGCGTGGTGACGCAAGGCGCCGACAGCATCATCCATGCGCAGGCCGCGCTGGCGGAGTAATGCGCTTGATCCAATCTCCGCTCATTGCCGCGCAAGCGGTAATCCAGGGGCGCAGATCGCAAAGCCTATCGATTGCTGCCCTGGGTCCCGGCTTGCGCGGGGACGAGCGGTTGAAGCTTAACGCACAAGCACGAAGGACGTAAGCGATGACCGTACGCATCGAAAAGAACGGCGCGGTGTGGACCGTGATCCACGACCGCCCCGAAGCGCGCAACGCCATGGACCCGGAAAGCGCCGACGCGCTGACCGCGGCGTTCCTCGCATTCGACGCCGACGACAGCGCCGCGGTGGCGGTGTTCTACGGCGCAGGCGGCGCCTTCTGCGCCGGCTGGGACCTCAAATACGTCTCCACGCTCAACTTCGATTATCCGCTCGGCGAGCTCGACATCCCGCTGGCCAGGCCGCGCGGCAATGGCGGCGACATCCCGCGCGGGCCGCTCGGGCCCTCGCGGCTGGAGCTCGACAAGCCGGTGATCGGAGCGATCGAAGGCCCGGCCGTCGCCGGCGGCATGGAGCTCGGCCTCTGGTGCGATTTCCGCGTCATGGCGGAAGAATCTTATTTCGGCGTTTATTGCCGCCGCTGGGGCGTGCCGCTGATCGACGGCGGCACCGTGCGCTTGCCGCGCATCGTCGGCCAGGGCCGCGCGCTGGAGATCATCCTCACCGGCCGCAAGGTGCCGGCGGAGGAATGTCTGCAGATCGGGCTGTGCGAATACGTCACGCCCAAAGGCGGCGCGCGCGAAAAGGCCGAAGCGCTGGCGCAGGAGATCTCCCGCTTCCCCCAGGTGTGCGCACGCGCCGACCGCCGCTCCGCCATCAAGAGCCAGGGCCTGGGCATCCGCGAGGCATTGATCCAGGAATGGTACAACGGCCGCGAGGCGCTGATCAAAGACGGCGTGGCCGGCGCCACCCGCTTCAAGGACGGCCTCGGCCGCCACGGCGATTTCGGCAAGATCTGGTGAGCCGGCGACTCTTCATCCGCCTTTCTTCACTTCCCCCTTTCAGGGGGAGGTGGACAGAGTTCGCGGCACCGGTTCGTCGAGTCACGACGGCTTCAGGTCCGTAGCCTGGATGAGCGAAGCGAAATCCGGGGCGGACGGTCCTGGATGTCGCTGGCGCTCCATCCAGGCTACAGGTAATGGTCGGGCCTGATCGCGGAAGAAACCGGCACAAACATTGAGGGCACCATGTCGCTAAGCGGGAAAACCCTTTTCATCACCGGCGCCTCGCGCGGCATCGGCCTCGCCATCGCGCTGAAGGCGGCCGCGGACGGCGCCAATGTGGCGGTCGCCGCCAAGACGGTGGAGCCGCATCCCAAGCTGGAGGGCACCATCCACTCGGCCGCCGCCGACATCGAAAAGGCCGGCGGCAAGGCGCTTGCGCTCGCCGTCGACGTGCGCGACGAGGCCTCGGTGAAGGACGCGCTCGACCGCACCGCCGCCCATTTCGGCGGCGTCGACATCGTGGTCAACAATGCCAGCGCCATCTCGCTCACGCCGGTCAAGCAGACCGACATGAAGCGCTTCGATCTCATGCACCAGATCAACGCGCGCGGCACCTTCGTGGTGTCGAAGCACGCGCTGCCGCATCTTGAGAAGTCGGCCAATCCGCACATCCTGATGCTGTCGCCGCCGCTCGACATGCAGGAGAAATGGTTCGCGCCGCACACCGCCTATTCCATGGCCAAGTTCGGCATGAGCCTGGTCGTGCTGGGGCTGGCCGGCGAGATGCGCGGCAAGGTGGCGGTCAACGCGCTGTGGCCGCGCACGATCATCGCCACCGCGGCGATCCGGAACCTGCTCGGCGGCGACGCCATGATGCGCATGTCGCGCAAGCCCGAGATTTTGGCCGACGCCGCCTGGCGCATCTTCCAGAAGCCCAAGAGCTTCACCGGCAATTTCCTCATCGACGACACGTTCCTTGCTGCCGAAGGCGTCACCGACTTCGAACAATACCGCGCCGATCCGAGCCAGCCGCTGCAGGCGGACTTCTTCGTGCCGGACGCCGTGCCGGCGCCGGCGGGGGTGAGCGTCAGTCCGCGCAAGCGTTAGGAATATCCGAAAGATGTGGCGCCCCCGAATGGGGTGGCTTTCGCGGCGACACCATTTCCCCGCTCGTCCCCGCTAAAGCGTCGCGAAAGCGGGGACCCAGGCCTGGGAATTCCGCGCTTGCTTGTGGCCCTTGATTCCCGCTTGCGCGTCGCTTGCGCGGGAATGAGCGGTGCAACGGTTTGCGCTCCGCAGCTTCCCGGCGTTAAAACACCACAATGTCCTCCACCCTCCTCCTCACCCACGCCGCCTGCCTCGAGCACCAGACCCCCATGGGCCATCCGGAGCGCGCCGACCGGCTGCGCGCCATCGAGCAGGCGCTGGAGGCGGAGAAATTCCAGACGCTGGCGCGCGAGCAGGCGCCGATGGCGCCGGCCGAGGTGATCGCGCTCTGCCATCCGATGGATTACGTGGACGCGATCCGCAACGCCTCGCCGGACCAGGGCGTCATCCATCTCGACGCCGACACCGCCATGTCGCCCGGCAGCCTGGAGGCGGCGCTGCGTGCGGCCGGCGGCGGCATGCGAGGCGTCGACGAGGTGATGGGCGGCACCGCCTCGAACGCCTTCGTCGCCGTGCGCCCGCCCGGCCATCATGCCGAGACCGCGCGGCCCATGGGCTTCTGCCTGTTCAACAGCGCGGCCATCGCCGCCCGCTACGCGCAGAAGAAGCACGGCGCCGAGCGTGTCGCCGTGGTCGACTTCGACGTCCATCACGGCAACGGCTCGCAGGACATTTTCTGGGCGGACAAGACGGTGATGTACTGCTCGACCCACGAGATGCCGCTCTATCCCGGCAGCGGCTCATCGAGCGAGCGCGGCGAGCACGACACGATCGTCAACGCGCCGCTGCGCGCCGGCGACGGCGGCCGGCAGTTCCGCGAAGCGTTCGAGCGGGTGATCCTGCCGCGCCTGCGCGCCTTCAAGCCGGACTTCGTGGTCATCTCCGCCGGCTTTGACGCCCACACCCGCGACCCGCTCGCCAATCTCAATCTGGTCGAGGCGGACTATACCTGGGTAACTCAGCAGCTCATGCAAATTGCCGACGAGTGCGCGCAAGGGCGCATCGTGTCGATGCTGGAAGGCGGCTACGACCTGCAGGGCCTGTCGCGCTCGGTCGCCGCGCATGTCACCGCGCTGATGCGGGGGTGAGAATTTGTCATTCCGGGGCGCGAGCGCAGCGAGCGAACCCGGAATCCAGAGCCACGCGCCTTGCCCTGCCGCTCTGGATTCCGGGCCCGCGCCTTCGGCGCGTCCCGGAATGACGAACTACCTTGCCGTCAGCCCGCCGTCGATCGGCACATCGGCGCCGGTGATGAAGGCGGAGTCATCGCACAACAGATAAACGATGAGCTTGGCCACCTCCGCCGGCGCGCCGAGGCGGCCGAGCGGAATGTCGCCCGACAGGCGATTGCGCACGGCGTCCGGGTCGCGCGTGCCCTGCGCGATGCCGTCCACCATCGGCCCCTCGATGAAGGCGGGGCACACCGCGTTGCAGCGCACCGGCGGCTTGTAGCGCGCGCCGTGCAGCGCCACCGATTTGGTGAGCAGCGAGACGCCGCCCTTCGACGCGCCGTAGGCCGGCAGGTTGGCGCTGCCGATCAGGCCGAGCACCGACGACAGGTTGACGATCGAGCCGCCCCGCTTGCGCAGCAGCGGAAAGCCGTGTTTGCAGCCGAGAAAAGTGCCGTCGAGATTGATCGAGAGCACGCGGCGCCACTCGTCGAAGCTGCTCTTCTCCACATGCGCGACGGCGGCGACGCCGGCGGCGTTGACCAGGCCGTCGAGCCGGCCGTGGTTCTTCTCGACCTCCGCCGCCACGCGCTGCCAGTCGCTTTCCGCGGTGACGTCGAGCGCGTGTTGGATGCCCGGCCGGCCGGCGAGATCCGATCCGATGGCCGTGCCGCCCGCCTCCCTAACCGCCGCCACGACGGCGCCGCCGATGGCGCCGGCCGCGCCGGTCACCAGCACGATTTTATCGGTCAGATCGGCCACTTTTTCCCCCGCATGTGCCCCTACATTTCCCCCTGCATTTGCCCACACATTTGCAACATGCGCCATTGTCGAGCATTCATGCTGTCATGTCACCCGCCCAACCGCTCACCCTGATCACCGGCGCCTCCTCCGGCATCGGCGCGGCGCTCGCCCGCGAGTTCGCCGCCCACGGCCATGCGCTGGTGCTGACCGCGCGGCGCGAGGCCGAACTGCAGACGCTCGCCGACGATATCGCCGGGCAAGGCCAGGCGCGCCCGCAGGTCCTCACGTCGGACCTGGGCAGCCCCGAAGGCGTGGCGGCGCTGGCCGAGACGCTCGCCGCGCGCGGCCTCGAGCCCGGTTTCCTGGTCAACAATGCCGGCTTCGGCCTCATGGGCGAGGCGGCCGATCTCGACCGCGCCGGCCAGCTCGCCATCGTCGACCTCAATATGCGCGCGCTCACCGACCTCACCCTGCGCCTGCTCGACAGCATCAAGCGGCAGCAGGGCGGCATCCTCAACCTCGCCTCGGTCGCCGGCTTCCTGCCCGGTCCCGGCATGGCGGTCTATCATGCCAGCAAGGCATACGTGCTCTCCTTCACCGAGGCGCTGCATGGGGAGCTGAGCGGTACGGGCGTAAGGGTGTGTGCGCTCTGTCCCGGACCGGTGGAAACGGCTTTTTTCGAACGCGCGGGCGCGCCGGGCGCCCATTTTCCCTCCTATTTCGTGCGCACGCCGGAGCGCGTGGCGCGCGAGGGTTATGAGGGCTTCATGGCCGGCCACCGCGTGGTGGTCCCGGGCAAGCCCAACCGCATGGTCACGCTGGCCGCGCGCGTCCTGCCGCGCGGCCTCATGCTCGCCTTGACCGAGCGGTATTGGAAGCAGGCGAATGCCGGCGGTTGATATTGCCGGCGAACTTGGCTTCTCTATATCCGACAAACCAGAAAAACAGCGATTGCGCCGGGGGCAATGAGTATGGCCGGGAACAACAACACCGACGTGAGCAAGCTGCCCTTCGAGCGGGCGATCGAGGAATTGGAGACGATCGTCAAGCGGCTCGAAGAGGGCAAGGTTCCGCTCGAGGAGTCGGTCACGATCTACGAGCGCGGCGAATTGCTCAAGAGCCGCTGCGAGGAGCTGTTGCGCCAGGCGGAAGCCCGCGTGGAGAAGATCACGCTCAACGCCGACGGCAAGCCGGTCGGCACCGAGCCGCTCGACGTGGATTGAGCGGGCGTGAAGGTCAGGCGCAGGCTCGTCATCTATGTGCAAGGCTACGACCCGCGCGGTCTGGCCGAGTACTACCGCATGTTCCGCCGCGAATATCGTCGCACCTGCGACCTCTATGGGCTGCGCGGCAAAATCGGCCGCGTCGCGAACGATCCCGACCGCTTCATCACCACCTGGGACGCCGAGACCAAAGGCGACGACTGGCAGGTCGACACCCGCTACATGTTCCTGCGCTGGGAGGACATCATCCGCCGCGACTTCGCGCGGCCGGGCTGGTGGAAAGTGCTCCACATGTACCGCGCCATGGTGCTCGCCATCGCCAGCGGCGTGGTCGGCCGCATCATGCGGGCGCATTGGCGCTTCGGCCTGTTCATTCTCTATCCGCTGGTCGTGATAACCGCGCTGGTGCTCGCCGGCATCGCCGGCGGCTGGCTGGTGGCGGCGCTCGCCGCCATGCTCGGCCTGCATGTGCTGGCGGCGGCGCTGATCGGGACGGCCGCCGGCCTCGGCCTTTTCGCCGGCGCGCTCTGGCTCACCGAACGGCAGACCTACCTGCTCTATCTCTGCGACGACGTCGTCTCGACCTACCAGTTTGCCCACCGCCAGCGGCCGGACTGGGAGCAGCGCATGGATATCTTCGCCGCCTATGTGGTCGAGGCGATCCGCGCGAGCGACGCCGACGAGGCGGTGATCGTCGGCCATTCGTCGGGCTCGTTCCTGGCGGTGGACGTGCTCGACCGCGCGCTGGCGCGCGATCCCGACCTCGGCAAGCGCGTGCCGCGCGTGCGCCTGCTCACCATCGGCGCCAATCTGCCGATCGTCGGCTTTCATGCGGAGGCGCAGTGGTTTCGCGACCGCATCGAGCGGCTGGCGTTGTCGAGCGACATCGACTGGGTGGACTACCAGTCACGCCACGACATCATGAATTTCTGGCCGTTCGAGCCGGTCGCCGGCCACGGCATCGCGCTCGGCCCGCGCAAGCGAAACCCCAAGGTGGTGCCGGTCAATTTCCGCGACCTGTGGCATGCGGAAAACTTCGATCGCCGCCGCTGGCGTTTTTTCGAGGCGCATTTCCAGTTTTTGCGCGCCAATGAGCGGGCGGGAGCGGCATATGATTACTACCTGATCTGCTGCGGCCCGATCGATCTGGTCACGCGCGCAACCAATCCAGCTCGCGCGGTGGCGATCGTGGCGAAACCGGGGCAGCCCTGGCCCGTTGCCGTCTGACGAATTGCGTGGCCGCATGGAACTGTGTAAGCCTCGACCGACGCGCCCCGGCAGGGAACCTGCACGGCGCGGCGCTCCATCTCCGGCGATCCCAGCCGTGAGCCAAGTGCGGAGTTGAACCTTGTCCGAAACTTCCAAAACCCCATTGCTCGATCGCGTCCATTTCCCCCGCGACCTGAAGAACCTGTCGGCCGAGCAGCTCAAGCAGGTCGCCAACGAATTGCGTTGGGAGACCATCGACGCGGTCGCCCGCACCGGCGGCCATCTCGGCGCCGGCCTCGGCGTGGTCGAACTGACCGTGGCGCTGCATCACGTCTTCGACACGCCGGCCGACCGGCTGATCTGGGACGTCGGCCATCAGGCCTATCCGCACAAGATCCTCACCGGCCGGCGCGACCGCATCCGCACCATTCGCCAGGGCGGCGGCCTGTCCGGTTTCACCAAGCGCGCCGAGAGCGAATACGACCCTTCGGCGCCGCGCATTCCTCGACCTCGATTTCCGCCGGGCTCGGCATGGCGGTGGCGCGCGACCTCGAAGGCAAGAAGAACAATGTCGTCGCCGTGATCGGCGACGGCGCCATGTCGGCCGGCATGGCCTACGAGGCGATGAACAATGCCGGCGCCATGGACTCGCGGCTGATCGTCATCTTGAACGACAACGACATGTCGATCGCGCCGCCGGTCGGCGCCATGTCGGCTTATCTGGCGCGGCTGATCTCGGGGCGCACCTACCGCACGCTGCGCGAGTTCGGCAAACAGGTGGCGCGGCGCCTGCCCAAGTTCATCGAGGAGCCGGCGCGGCGCGCCGAGGAATTCGCCCGCGGCATGGTGACCGGCGGCACGCTGTTCGAGGAGCTCGGCTTCTATTACGTCGGCCCGATCGACGGCCACAATATCGACCACCTGCTGCCGGTGCTGCGCAACGTGCGCGATTCCGAAAACGGCCCGATCCTGGTCCATGTGGTCACGGAAAAGGGCAAGGGCTATGCGCCGGCCGAGACCTCGGCCGACCGCTATCACGGCGTGGTCAAGTTCGACGTCGCCACCGGCGCGCAGGCCAAATCGAAGGGCAAGGCGCCGCAATACACCAAGGTGTTCGCGCAGAGCCTGATCAAGGAAGCGCGCAAGGACGACAAGATCGTCGCCATCACCGCGGCGATGCCGTCCGGCACCGGGCTCGACCTGTTCCAGAAGGAATTCCCCGACCGCACCTTCGACGTCGGCATCGCCGAGCAGCACGCGGTGACCTTCGCCGCCGGCATGGCGGCGGAAGGCCTCAAGCCCTTCGCCACCATCTATTCCACCTTCCTGCAGCGCGCCTACGACCAGGTGGTGCACGACGTCGCCATCCAGCGCCTGCCCGTGCGCTTCGCCATGGACCGCGCCGGCCTCGTCGGCGCCGACGGGCCGACCCATGCCGGCGCCTTCGACGTCGCCTATCTCGGCTGCCTGCCCGGCTTCGTGCTGATGGCGGCGGCCGACGAAGCCGAGCTCGTGCACATGGTGGCGACGCAGGCCGCGCTCGACGACGCGCCGAGCGGTCTGCGTTATCCGCGCGGCGAAGGCCTGGGCGTCGCCATGCCGGAGGAAGGCAAGCCGCTCGAGATCGGCAAGGGCCGCATCCTGCGCGAGGGCCACAAGGTGGCGCTGTTCTCCTACGGCGCGCGGCTCGGCGAATGCCTGCAAGGCCGCCGACGAACTGGCCGCGCTCGGCCTGTCCACCACCGTCGCCGATGCGCGCTTTGCCAAGCCCCTCGACACCGATCTCCTGCTCCGCCTGGCGCGCGAGCACGAGGTGCTGATCACCATCGAGGAAGGCGCGATCGGCGGCTTCGGCTCCTACGTGCTGCAGGCGCTGGCCGAGCACGGCGCGCTCGACCGCGGCCTGAAAGTGCGCAGCATGGTGCTGCCCGACGTCTTCATCGACCAGGATTCGCCGGCCGCCATGTACGCCGCCGCCGGCCTCGACGCGAGCGGCATCGTCACCAAGGCCTTCGCGGCGCTCGGCAAGGACGCCGCGGCCGAGACGGTGAAGCGGGCGTAGGGCGGTTTTCCCTCTCCCCGCTTGCGGGGAGAGGGTGGCGAGCGCCGAGCGCCAAGCGAGGCGCGAGCCGGGTGAGGGGGCGCTCCCCCAATTCTCAGCACTCGGACGTACTGAAAGACCCCCTCACCCGACGTCCTTCGCTATCGCTCGGACGTCGACCTCTCCCCGCCCGGCGGGGAGAGGTGGGCGCTGCGCCCTCGCCTCCAGCATCTGCAGAAACCCGCAGCCCGCGCGCTGCATCTGGCAATATTCCATGGCGCGGCAGGCGGCGCGGCCGAGCCGCTCGAGCAATTGCTCCTTGGCGTCCGGCGTGTCGAGGGCAGCGAGCGGCTCGCGCTGGCGGCGCCGGGCCCGATGGGCGGCGAGCGCGGCGGCGATCGTGTCGGAGGTCTTCCACCACAGGAGGAACGTGGCGTTCCACAGCGTGAAGGCGGCCTCGGCCTCCGCCTCGCGCGCGAGCGCCTCGGCGCCGGCGCAGGATGCCGCGGCGCGGCGTTCGCCTGGCGCGTCGGTCGCCTTGAGCCCGCGCGCCACCGGCCTGGCGCGCTCGCTGCGCGGCACGAAGCGGCCGCCGGCGCCCTTCACCGGCGCGAAATCAAGGGCGGCTGCGCCCTCCGGCGCAGCCGCCGCCGCCGCGCGCCGGCGCCGATGCGCGAGCCCGCCGCGGTCGAGCCGAGAAGCGCTCCGAGAGGCGCTTCGAGCATCGCTGCAAGGAGCGCTCGAAGAATCGCTCCAAGAATCGCTCCAAGAGTTGCTCCAAGAATTGCTCAAAGCGTCGCTCCAAGAATAGCGCGGCTTCCAGCCGCCCTTGCGCGCATATTTGTAGATCGTGCGCTCGGTCACGCCGCAAAGCCGCGCGATCTCGGCGACCGGCACGGCGGTGTTCTCGTAGAGCCTGCGCGCGCGCGTGGTGAGCTTGGTTTCTCTGGTTGCGGGAGGCGCGGCCTCTCCCCTTGCCGCAGCCTGTTCCCCTCCCCCTTGCACTGCCTGTTCCCTCCCCCGCTTGCGGGGGAGGGTTAGGGAGGGGGCACTTTCTGCGGCTGCGAAGGTCGTTGCTTCGACGCGTTCGGCATAAAGCGCGCGCACCTGCGCGCGCAGCGACGTGCTGCGTGTCATGGGGCACCGATGGGAATTGTGGAGGATGGGGCAAGACTAGCGGAGGAGCGTCACGCTGTCAAGGAGTTTTTTCCTGCCGCTTCATAATCGAGCTAAATCTGCCATCAAGCCCTCGGAAACGCTCGGGATCGCAGCCGCATTCAGCCGATCCTTTGCAGCTGCTTCTCGTAGCAATTCTCTTGGAATTAGGCTGTCGTACTTAGAACGTTCAAGATTTTCATCAAGCTCAGCGAGCATTTTTCCATCAATGTTAGTTGACTGAGCAATCTCTGTAAGCGCGACTTCCAACTCTGCACGCTTCTCTTCTGGAACACTGAGTGATACCGTTGTCTGATCTGCGACCAATTTCACTCTTTTCAATGCTAACCTAAGTGAATCAAGAATTATCGTTCCGCGCCAGGGAAATAAATATATCCGCCCTTCATCGGCAACCACTGACATTCGATCTAATTTCGCCCGTTGAAATTCTTCCCTTCCGGCCTCAAGTTGCCTCGCGGCCACCTCATCAAGATAAACAGGCACTTCACTTTCCATGAACACTTTTTTGATCGCAGCAAGAAAATGATCGTAAATCGGAGCGGGCTCACCCCCGCCGAACTTAGGTGCTTTCCCGGCAGGGGCACTTTCGACTTGAACGATACGTGCTCGATCGTCCACGGCGATAACTTTCCAACGTTGACCAGCAAAAACAATATAATCGTCAGGTCCAAATGAATTCTCGATATTCACCGTACCTAGGGTCCGGCCATTCGCAACTATTCTAAATTCCTCCGGGGTCTTAAACACGGCAAAAAACTCATATGTTTCGGTAATCTTTTCACCTAGGGGACCAAGCATCAAAGTGCCATCCGGCGCCTGCTCTAGAAGTGGCGGCTCGGTAACAGCCATCCCTTTCAACAATCTCTTGATGACGCCAATCGGAATATTGCTGAAAGGACCAGAACCACCAATGATTTCCATAAGCCTGGCAAATCTAACTCCACCATGCTCAACAATAACTGCCAAAATTTGGTGGAGCAGCGTAGATAGGTTTTGAGTTAGCGCAATTGGCGGCTCAATCCACTTTTCTAGCATCAACCGAACCGCGGCTACGCTTTGGACCGTATCGACGCGCAGCCTATCTACCAAAAGCGTGTTCGCAGTGACTTCCACTTCGCGCGCGTAAATTCGGAGCACCGAGGCCGTTCCTCTCCGCCGACCCGACCGCCCCATTCTCTGACGCAGTGCAGATATTGATCTCGGTGCATCGACTTGCGCGACACTTTCGACGGACCCGATATCGATACCAAGCTCTAATGTTGAAGTCGCAATCCCGGTTGTTGGACTTCTTCCATCCTTCAAACGCAGCTCGAGAGTTTCCCTCACCTCACGTGACAGGTTACCGTGATGGGGGAAGAACTGATTCGGCACACCTCTGATCTGCGACAGTTCACGCAACATATCGGCCAACAACTCAACATCACGTCTGCTTGACGCGAAAACGAGATGATTGCCACGATTTCGCATTGTCTTAAAGAGGTGCATTGATATCTGACGCAACCCCGCATTTTTCTGATGAGTGTCGATACTATTAGCCTTCCCGATTTCCTTTACTTTTACGTCTGCCGGATTGGCAGAAACCGCAATGCCTCTTATTTGTAGCCTGAGGTCGGCTCCGCTTGATCGATCCTCAATAACAGATACCGATTGAGGACTTGCTGGTCTCAGCCAATTCGCTGCTATCGTGAGATCCCCAATTGTCGCCGATAACCCAACTCGTCGCGGCAACTCTTTAAGGCGGCCGTCCAAGCGCTTCAGTAAGGAAGCTAACTGAATTCCACGCTCAGTGGAAAGAAACGTGTGCAATTCATCGACAACAATAAATTTTACACCTGAAAACATCCGTTCGATTAGCTCTGACCTACGGTCGAATAACGCTTCAAGCGATTCAGGCGTAATAAGAAGGACGCCGGCAGGGCGTTCACGAGCATTACGCTTCATTGAAGCAAGAACGTCCCCGTGCCATTTCGTCACTGGGACCTCTAGATGCCCGCATAGCGACTCAAGTCGGGAAAATTGGTCGTTAATTAGTGCTTTTAGTGGACCGATATAAATAACTTCAAACGACGCGCTTCGTTTGCCAGCAATTAAGCTTAGAATTGGAAGAAATGCTGCTTCCGTCTTCCCTGCGGCTGTCGCTGCGGCTAGAATTAGATCGTTATCGCTAGAACAAACCTGATTGATAGTCTTGGCCTGGACCTCGCGCAATTCAGTCCAATTCTGTTCATAAACCCAGCGCTGGATTTCTGGGTGAAGCTTTTCAAAAGCCAACTCTTCGTCATTTGTATTTGATGGTCGTGAGTTCCCCATCGTCTTCATCCACTATGTCGTCCATACTGGGTTCGATTTCGGCCTCCGGATTTATCCTATTCAAGACCATCTGCCAGTCCGCGTCTCGGTTTTGCTCCAAAACGCTCAAATAATTTACGAACTCCTTCACTGTAGTACGCGGCGTCCTAAAATAGGAGCCGCCAAGCCTCTTTTCGCACTGATCCATGAAGGCCTTTAGCGCCTTATCCGGAACGAGATATTTCTTTTGATCACCGCCAGCAAAGACGCGGCGGATATTCTCAAGCAGGACATAGAGCTCCTCGCGGCTGAGATTTTGGAGCTCAACAACAGGGCCGGAGACGTCAACCAGCGAGCCCGTTGCAAAAGCATTTTCTGCGAGACGTGTTTGAAGCGCAGCATAGCTAAAAACACCTCGACGCTCATCTCGCAAGAATTCGCGCGTCCCGCCGAGGACAAAGCCTAATGGCTGCGGCTGCCCTTGAAGAGAGTCATTTAACATCTGCAATATTTGTTCGTAATTTGATTGCCGGCTTTTTGAATTTTGAAGCTTGTAAATGTTTACTAACTCGTCAAGCACGACTAAAAGTCCACCGTAACCGGCAAGACGACAAAATTGGGCCATCAACTTCCATTGATTGTAAATTGTCGAGTTGGTGACAATATTTCGGACGCCAAGAGCGACCTTCGCATCTGTCTTGGTAGTGAATTCTCCTCGAAGCCACCTAATGGCCGCGGTCTTTAATTCATCATCCTCCTGATCCACACCTTTAGCGTACGCCAGAATAACGGAAATAAAATCGAACCCTCCGACATGCTCTCGGAGCCCGGCGAGCCTCTCTCGAGCCAATTCCTCCAGGCCTTTTTCTGATTCTTGCAACTCTTCTACCAGGCGGGCAATAAATACCTCGACGAGGTTTTCCAACGCACCGCCGTCGGGCTTACTTCGTGTGGCTAAATTTTTGACAGTCTCGGCGTATAAGAGACGCGCCTGCCCACCGGTCGCAGAGAGTTGATAGCCGGGCCCAAGATCAGCGTGCGCAGTTACAAGCTTCTTTTCTAGAGCAATCGTTCTTACAAGATTGAGAAAGAATGTTTTTCCCGCTCCATAATCGCCAATAATGAAGCGAAAAGCCGTTCCGCCGTCTGAAATCCGTTCGATATCCTTTAGCAAGGCGCTTACTTCTAGCGTCCGCCCCACCTGCAAATGTTGCAAACCCAATCTTGGGACAACTCCTGCTCCTAACGCTTGAATGATTGTGTCGCGATCGCGCGGACGAATTTTTTGTGACGGCGCCACTATTCACCTTCGTGGAGTTGGAGGCTTTCGATTAAATGCTGGGCGACAATTATCAATTGTCCATCGTCGAGGACTGGCTCGTCGAATCGTTCGAAACTCCATTCGTTGATAATTTCCATCGCGCCAGCAGGCATTAGACCATGTTTGCGGGCCAATGCTTCGAACTGCTGATAGTCCAGTTCCGAATATTTGCAGACTTCACGAAGAAGTTGGGTGTGCCGGCGGTCTAGATCAGAGACATCTCTATGCACCGCCGAGGCGCCACCAGCAGCATTAATTTCTTCAACTAATGCTGATGCTTTTGTGCCGTTCTCGTTTGATTGCGGCGATTCTGATGGATCAAATATTTCGCCGAGAATTTCTCTGACTTTTATTGTATCCGCCCGAAATCTCGGATACCCGGACCCAATTCAGTCTGTAGCTCTTTTTGCCGCCTGCCTTTTGACGTTTTGGAATTGGCGCACCATGAGAAGGCTGTCCTTCCATTATCAAGGGCGGGATGTCATCTTGTTCGTCATCATTGGAAACTTCTGTTTCGATTTTTTCGAAAAGATAATCTTCTGATACTTTTAATTTTTTGAACGTGCGCCCAAGAAATTGCATATCGCTTTCACTAATGCTCCCTTTCCTCGCGACCGTATCGACTGGCCTGCACCCGGTTCCGAAGACACCAAGTTTGGTGTGACAATGGGACCGGAGGTGGGTCATGCAGAGACGGAAGTTTACGCGGGAGTTCAAGCTTGAGGCTGTGCGCCTGATCAGGGATCGCGGCGTGTCGTATGTCCAGGCATCACAGGACCTGGGTGTGCACGTATCTCAGCTGCGCAGCTGGGTGAAGAAGTTCGACGACGATCCGCAGCAAGCATTCCCCGGCAACGGGCAGATGAAGCCTGAGCAGTTGGAGATCACGCGACTGAAGCGTGAAGTGATCAAGCTGAAGGCCGAGAGAGACATCCTAAAAAAAGCCGCGGCCTACTTCGCGAAGGAATCGACGTGAAGTTCTCCTTCATTGCGAAGCACCGGGGGATCTGGCCGGCGGATTGGATGTGCGGGGCGCTCGGTGTCTCGCGCGGCGGGTTCTATGCCTGGCTGAAGCGGCCGCCCAGCAGGCGCAGACGAACCGATGAGGTGCTCTCTGCAAAGGTGCGCGCCAGCTTCATCGGTAGCGCCCGGACCTATGGCGCCAGGCGGGTGTGGCACGATCTGCTGGCCGAGGGCGTGACCTGTGGGCTGCACCGGATCGAGCGATTGATGCGTAACCAAGGGCTTAAAGCACGCCCGCGCCGGCGTCGGCTGCCGCCCGACCTGGGTGAGCGGCAGGCCTCCGCCGTCGCTCCGAACGTGCTCGATCGCGCCTTTGCGGCTCCCGCTCCCAACCGTCGATGGATTGCCGACTTCACCTATATCTGGACAGCGGAGGGCTGGCTCTACGTTGCAGCGGTGGTGGACCTGTTCTCCCGACGCGTGGTGGGCTGGTCGATGAGCGCGGCAATGACGGCCCAGTTCGTCACCGACGCGCTGGTGATGGCGATCTGGCGGCGAGGCAAGCCCGATGCCCTGCTGCATCATTCCGACCGCGGCAGCCAAGGCGGATTTAATCGGTTGTCGCAACGGGTCATTTGTTGGCCGACTGGAGCAGCGCGTCAAGCGCTTCGACCGGGGTTTTCCAGTTGAGTGTTTTGCGTGGCCTCGCGTTGAGGGCGGCCGCGACAGCAGCGATCTCGTCGGCGCTGTGAGCGCTGAGGTCAGTGCCTTTCGGAAAGTACTGGCGCAGCAGCCCGTTGGTGTTCTCGTTGGTGGCGCGCTGCCACGGACTGTGCGGATCGCAAAAGTAGATCTGCACGCCCGCGTCGATCTTCAACCGCGCGTGCTCGGCCATTTCGGCACCCTGGTCCCAGGTCAGCGATCGTCGCAACTGCTCGGGCAAGGTGATGATCGTACGCGTGATCGCCTTCCGCACCGCCTCGGCGCCATGGCCGGCAAGGGCCGGTCCGTTCTTCATACGGGTCATCGCGCCGTAGCTCGGCATGCGCGGCAAACGCAGGAGCATGGTGAAGCGCGTGGTGCGCTCCACCAGCGTGCCGATCGCCGAGCTGCCGAGGCCGAGTATCAAGTCTCCTTCCCAATGGCCCGGCACCGCGCGATCGACGGCTTCGGCTGGACGCTCGCTGATCATGATCTCGGGTGTGACAAAGCTCTTGCCTCGCCCGCGCGTGCGCGCTCTCGGCACCCGCAGCGCCCGGCCACTGCGCAGGCAGGCGGTCAGCTCGCGCCGCAGCGCGCCGCGGCCTTGGATGAAGAGGGCCTGGTAGATGGCCTCGTGGCTGATCCGCATCGTCATGTTGTTCGGGAAGTCGATCGGCAGGCGGCGCGCGATCTGCTCGGGGCTCCACGCACGCGCCCAACGTCGATCCTGCCGCCGCCCATGCCGGCGACCCTTCCACGATACGCTCGGACCAGCAATTGGACCACCGCCGGGAGCGACGATCATTCCGGCCAGACGCTCCTGCACGTAGGACCTCAAGGCAGGATTGCCCGTAAGCTTCGCCCGCTTGGGCCGTCGGGCCGATCGCTCAGCATGCCATTGCGCGGTCGTAGCCCGATACTCCAGGCCACCGCTACGGGTGGACGCGTTTCGCCGCAGTTCGCGAGAGATTGTCGACGCCGAACGACCGAGATGTCGGGCCACCCCCTGCACCGTGAAGCCTTGAGCTCGCATCAGCGCGATCTCCTCACGCTCAGCGAATGACAGATAGCGGCCGGACAAAGGCTTGGCCGACGGCCCGAACATCGCTGGTGGCATGCCGCCTGCCTTTCGGAACCATCGGGCTCCAACCGCCTGCGGAACGCCAGCGGCGGCCCCACCATCCTCGCTCGACAAACCCCTCGCAATCGCTGCCCAGAACCGTACCCGCTCTTCTCGCCCCGCGACCGGCGGTCGTCCCGGTGATGGCAACGGCTTTCGTCCAGATCGATCTGAACGCCGCTTCGCTCTCTTCATCGCAACCTCCTCCGGCAAGCTGTTGCGACGACCAATTGAACCTGCCCAATACACGAGCGAGCAGTTCCAGCGGCTCATGGCCGACCATGGCATCGTCTGCTCGATGAGCCGCTCGGGCAATGTCTGGGACAATGCGGCGATGGAGAGCTTCTTCTCGTCGCTCAAGACGGAGCGGATCGACCGCAAGACCTACAGGACGAGAGATGAGGCCAAAGCAGACGTGTTCGATTACATCGAGCGCTTCTACAATCCGAAACGTCGGCACTCGACGATCGGTTATCTAAGCCCTATGGAGTTCGAGCGGCGGGCCGGATTCGCTTAAGTCGGTGTCATCCAAACCGGGTGCAGGCCAGACAGCCGCATTTGCAATTGTCTTGCGCTCGCTAATATCTCGTGTCGCAATATCGCGAACCGCTGCTTTGCTCGGTGGATTTGAAATCAAATAAGCAAGATAGGCAATTAACCGCACTTTGCCTGGACTCGACACGTCATCGAATTGTTTTATTTTTGAAACAATACCTTTTGCTTCTTCGGCATCGATCTTACCATCATCACTTGCCGCAACAATTGCGGCTATTTCCACTTCGGTGCGAGCAAGGAGAAATTCTAGGCTATTGTCTGACGCATTGGGCTCGCGGAAAATTACTACGTTCGAGCTTGCTTTCGGCAAGGGCCCTGCAAACTGCGGATCTGGCTCAACTCCAAAGCCTGCCGATGCCAACCCCTTTGCAATTTTTGCCACGTCCTCGCGGCTCGCAATTTCTTGTCCGTCTGAGCTTAAGCCAAAAACAGAAATCAGCTTAGCGACCGGCACCAAACTGCAAGCCCCCGGTGAAATCCCGTTAAGTTTATCGGCAATGCTTTGCAATGCATGCCCCCGCACGACTGACCGAAAAATGACTCTAAAGACTAGGTCACGTGGCTGCAACGCCAAGTTTGTTGGGTCTTCCTGAGCAACCGACGCTTCGAGAATGCCTTTATGCGCTTTTGGCAACGGCTAGTGCTCAGTTCTCATCGCGCCCGCTCGATGATCGGCCCGAGCAACTCACGTCGAGATCCCAGCCTCTCGTCCGGGCCTGCTTCGCGATCCCACCCCCGCGGGGGCGCACCACGACCCCGGCCGGTTCTGCTACCCCCAGTACGGGGAAGAACCCCCCCGCCCCCCCGTTCCACCCCCTACCCCCCCGCCCCGCCCCCGTTTCCCCGCAATTCTCGTTCACCCTCCCCGCCGATTAACCGCCCGCCAGCCGCGCAGCGCCATTGGCCCAAACCCGGCCGATCGGCTACAACGTGCTTCGCCCCGGCGGCCGGCCGGAACCCTTGTCGAGAGCCGCCGCGAGAACTGCCCCTAAGGCTGCCCAAAGAGCTGTCCATTGCGCGACCTTTTCCCCCCGGACTGGAAGCCCCGCCTGCGGCGCGCCCTGCTCGGCGCCGATTCGTGGATCGACTTCTCCCTGTTCCGCAGCGCCACGGGCCTGCGCGAAACCTGGGAGCGCTACTCCACCTTCATGGACCGCTTCCACGTCGCCGGCTGGCGGCGCCTGCTCACCGAGCTGCTCTCCGAAGGCGCCACCATCGGCTGCGCCGGCCTCATCCTCCTGCTCGCCATGGCGCTGCCCGCCTTCCGCGAGACCTCCGACTCGGCCTGGCTGAAGAAATCCGAGCTCTCGGTCACCTTCCTCGACCGCTACGGCAACGAGATCGGCACCCGCGGCATCCGCCACAACGACGCCATCCCGCTCGACCAGTTCCCCGACCACCTGATCAAGGCCGTGCTCGCCACGGAGGATAGGCGCTTCTACGAGCATTTCGGCATCGACTTCATCGGCATCCTGCGCGCCGCGCTGACCAACGCGCAGGCCGGCGGCGTGGTGCAGGGCGGCTCCACCATCACCCAGCAGCTCGCCAAGAACCTGTTCCTCACCAACAAGCGCACGCTCGACCGCAAGATCAAGGAGGCCTTCCTCGCGCAGTGGCTGGAATCGCGGCTGACCAAGAACGAGATTTTGAAGCTCTATCTCGACCGCGCCTATATGGGCGGCGGCGCCTTCGGCGTGGACGCGGCGGCGCATTATTATTTCAACAAGTCGGCGCGCGACGTCGATCTGCCCGAGTCGGCCATGCTCGCCGGCCTGTTCAAGGCGCCGACCAAGTATTCGCCCAGCGTCAACCTGCCGGCGGCGCGGGCGCGGGCCAATGTCGTGCTCGACCGCATGGTCGAGTTGGGCTTCATGACCGAGGGTCAGGTGTTCGGCGCCCGCCGCCACCCCGCCACCCCCGTCGACCGCAGCGAAGAGCGCGCGCCCAATTATTATCTCGACTGGGCCTTCGAGCAGATGAAGAAGCTGGTCGACACCTTCCCGAAAACCATGACCGAGCGCGTGTTCGTCGTGCGCACGGCGCTCGATCCCACCCTGCAGCGGGTGGCCGATCTGGCGGTGGAAAACACGCTGCGCCAGTACGGCCAGGAATACCACGCGAGCCAGGCGGCCACCGTGCTGATTGATACCGACGGCGCGGTGCGCGCCATGGTCGGCGGGCGCGACTACGGCGCCAGCCAGTTCAACCGCGCCACGGATTCCCTGCGCCAGCCGGGCTCCTCGTTCAAACCCTATGTCTACACGACCGCGCTCGAGCACGGTCTCAAGCCGAGTTCGATCGTGGTCGACGGGCCGATCTGCATCGGCAACTGGTGTCCGCACAATTACGGCGGCCACTATCGCGGGCCGGTGCCGCTGATCACCGCCCTGACCCATTCGATCAACACGGTGGCCGTGCGCCTGTCGGTGATCATCGGCAACGGCAACGCCAAGCTCGGCCGCGCCAAGATCATCAAGACGGCGCAGGACATGGGCATCCACACGCCGCTGCCCGACACGCCCTCGCTGCCGATCGGCGCCGACGGCGTCCAACTGCTCGAGCATGTCGGGGCTTACGCTACTTTCCCCAATCTCGGCATGAAGGTCGAGCCGCACGCCGTCCTCGAAGTGCGCACCGGCTCCGGCAACCTGATCTGGCGCTGGGATCGCGACGGGCCGAAGCCGAAGCGGGTGATTCCGGCACACATCGCGCAAGAGATGATCCAGATGATGAACAGCGTGGTCGAGAACGGCACGGGGCGCCGCGCCCGCCTCGAGGGCATCGCAGCCGCCGGCAAGACCGGCACGACCAACGCTTACCGCGACGCCTGGTTCATGGGCTACACGGGCAATTTCGTCTGCGGCGTGTGGATGGGCAACGACAACTACGACCCGACCAACCGCATGACCGGCGGCTCCTTGCCGGCCATGGTGTGGCACCAGATCATGAGCTATGCCGAGCAGGGCATCGAGATCAAACCGCTGCCCGGCATCCCTGTGCCGGAGCGCAAGGTGCCGGTCGCCGCTTCGACGAGCAAATCCGACGAGCAGCCGCCGCCGCCGCGGCCCGTAATGCTCACCAAGCGGGGGGCGCAGATCCTCTCCGGCATCGAGAAACTGATGAACGAGGCCAACCGCGCCCTGGGTCCGCTGCCGCCGACCGTTTCCGCCATCGAGCCGGGGCAGACGGACGAGAAGGGCGACGCGCTCGCCGCGGCACTGGAGGGGCGCGCCTTCGAGCGGAACTGATGGCCGCCCGCGCGCAGCCGGCGTAGTCTTCCCACCTGATTCAACACCATCCCCCCTGCCAGCGGATCGATCGTGCGGCTGCTTCTCGGAACGTTGTTTGCTCTTGCCGTAGCGGCCGCCGTCGGTCTCGGCGCGACCTATTTCGCGCTCTCGCGCGGCGCCGCTTTCGGCGCCTTGCGCATCGGCGCCTGGACCGCATGGCCGAAGACAGGCACGCAGAACGCCGACCCCTATGCGCGCGCCTCGATCGCGCGCAGCGGCCGCCTGCCGATCGCGTTGGGCGACGGCGTGACCTTCCTGGCCAGGCGGGATGACGACGGCCGCCGCCTGGACGGACGCTGCGACGTGCGGCTGGCCGGCATCACGCCGGCCGCGCGCTTCTGGACCCTGACGCTCTACGACCTCGAGGGCCAGCTGGTCGCCAATTCTCTGCACCGTTACGATTTCACCAGCCAGGAAATCGTGCGCCGCGCCGACGGAAGCTTCGTGATCACCGTCTCGCCGCGCGCCAATCCGGGCAACTGGCTGCCGACCGGCGGCATAGACCGCTACATGCTGGCCTTGCGCTTCTACGACACCTCGGTCGGCGTCGCCACCAAGGAAGGCCGCGAGATCCCGATGCCCATTATCAAGACCGGGAGGTGCCCGTGATCCGCTTCGCACTTCTCCTGGTCGGCGGCGTTCTGCTCGGCGGTATCGTGCATCTCGCCACCATCATCGCGCTGCCGCGAACCGCGACCCAGGACGCCTACTCGCGGCTGACGCCGGTCGCGCCGGTCAACACCGTCACAGCCCTGCCCGCGCCAACGCCGCAGAACGCCATCATGCCGATGATGGATCCCGCCTTCGCCATGTCGATCTGCCGTTACGATCTCTCGGAAGGCCCGATGAAGCTCAGCGTGCCGGTGGACCAGGCCTATACCTCGGTGTCCTTCTACAACGACCGCGACATTGCCTTCTACGCCATCAACGACCGCTCCGCCGGCCGCGGCGCCATCGAGCTCGATCTCATGACGCCCGAACAGCACAGCGAGATGCCGGAAGACGAAAACATCACCGCGGCCGACTTGCTGGTGGTGGAATCCCCGACGCTCACCGGCCTGATCGCGATACGCGCGCTTGCTCCCTCGCCGGGCCAGATGGGGATGGCGCGGAAGGCCGTCGACGCCGCCAAGTGTCAGCGCACTGCGATCCCGAAGGATTCGGATTGAATCTGCGATCCACTCAGCCCGAATAGGCCAGGCTCCGCTCCTTGCCCCAGCTCGGCGCCGGAGCGCGGTAGCGCACGATCGCCGCCTTCAACTGGTTGAGCGCAAGCTCCACCTGGACCGCCTCCGTCGACGGCGTCATCAGCACCAGCCGCTCGAGCGCGAACTGATAGCTCGCCACGCGCTGGTTGAGCCGCGTGCGCACCAGCAAGACGATCGCCGCGTTTGCCGCGTTGCGCCGCAGGGCCTCGTCGCGCTCATGCGGCGACAGGCCGGATATGAAGGCGAAGCTTTCGCGCCGCTTGTTGTCGGTGTCGATGACGCGCGTGGCGGTTTCGAAGAACTGCGGCAGCCGGGTGGTATCGTCCCGAATGTCGTCGATGAGGCGGGCGTAGCGCGAGGCCGGCGAGCGGAAGCGCGCGCCGAACAGGCGCGTGGTGTAGTCGGTGCGGTCGAAGCGCTCGCGCTGGGCGCGCTCGATCAGGCCGTATTCGCCGGCGATCGAATACCATTGATGACGGTCGTAGGAGGGCTGGATCAGCGGATAGGCGAGATCGCGCAGTTGGCGCTCGTCGTCGGTGAGCACGAAGGTGGAGGGCGACACGTCGGTGCCGATCAGGGCGTCGCGGGCGACCCAGTCGTGGATGTCGTCGCGCACCAGGTAGCGCTTCACTTCGCTGAAGTCGCCATTGGCACAGCCGGCGAGCAGCGTGAGGGCGGCCAAGGCGAAGAGGCGCCGGCGCCAATGCCGCGTCAGCCCGGAAGGCGGCGTCAGGTTTTGCATCGAGGTCTTTCGAACCGGTCAGGGCCCCATGCGCCGGCGGCGGCGGCGGCCGTTGCCGCGTTTCGGTTCGAGGCCATTGGAGCCGTCCGGTTCGCGCTCGATACGGACCACCGGCAAGATGATCACCGTCGCGGGCTCGGAATTGGCGTCGACATAGCGGCCGCGCCCGCCGGCCTCGTCAGGAAACTGGATCACTTCGCCCATCGCAGGACCCCCTTCCGCCCGGCGCAATGCCCGCCGGTTCGGCGCCTTTCCCGGTAATTAAGGGGGCCCAAGGTTAACGCTCTGCTAACGGGCGCGGTCTAATGTGAGGCATTGTTCCGATTGTAAAAGCGTAAAGCGGGCATGCCCAAACCAACCGCGTCCAAATCTCAGGCGTCCAAGTCTCAAGCGTACAAGTCTCAAGCGTACAAGGCTTCCGCCTATCCTTCCCTCGACGGTCTGTTCGACCTCGCCTGCCGCGACGGCGTCGACATCCGCCCGACCCTGCTGCGGGTGCTGACCGATCTCTATGTGCAGAAGCCGGTGCACACGGCAGAGGAAGCAACCCAATATGCCGAACTGGCCGGCCGCCTGATCGAAGCCGTCGACGAGCAGACGCGTGTGGCGGTGGCGGCGCGGCTTGCGCGCTATCCGGCAGCGCCGGCGGCCATCCTGCGCGCGCTCGCGGCGGCCGGAACGCCGCCGGCGGCGCAAGAAAGCGAAGCCCGGCCGGCGACTGCGCCGGCAAAGGTCGAGCGCAAGACCGAAGCCAAGACCGAAACAAAGCCCGAAACAAAGCCGGACGCCAGGCAGCCCGAGCTTGCCGATCTGTTCTTCGCGGCGGCCCCGGAAGAGCGCCGCCTGATCCTGACCAATCTCGACGTGGTGGCGCCGCAGATGCGCGCGCTACCGTTCGCGGCGGAGGCCGCGCGCCGTCTGGAGACCGCCGCCCTCGAGCGCAACCCGCAAGAAGTCGCCCGCGTGCTTGCCCGCGCGCTCGACATCTCGCCGCAGCTCGCCGAACGCGTCGCCCGCGATCGCTCCGGCGAGCCGATCGTCGTCGCAGCCAAGGCACTTGGCATGCAGGCCCCCGTGCTCCAGCGCATTCTCCTGTTTCTCGATCCGGCGGTCGGCCAGTCGGTGGCGCGGGTGCACGATCTTGCCCGTCTGTTCGATGAGATCACGCCGGGTGCGGCCATGCGCATGGTGGCGATCTGGCGCCGGGCCGGCGCCGCCGCCGCCGCCCAGCCCGCGCTCGAGCCGGCGACAAAGCCCGCGCCGGCCCACGCGCCCGCCTACTACGACGACGAGCGCCGCAGCGCGCGCGCCGCCGCAACGCCAAGCGAGCATCGCGTTGCGCGCGGGCGGCCTCTGCCCACGCCGCGCTCGCGCTCGAATGGGCGGTAGCCGCCTCCAATTGTGTGGTGCGGGTGCAGCGAATCCAGCCTGCTTCCCTCCCCCTTGTGGGACAGGGCCATCGCATGTGGCCGCAGCGCCCACCTCTCCCCGCTGCGCGGGGAGAGGTCGACGCGCGCCGCGCGTCGGGTGAGGGGACATATCCGCGATTCTGAGCGCAAACATTCGTTGAAAAGGCCCCTCACCCCGACCCTCTCCCCGCACGCGGGGAGAGGGAGAAGACGTGCCTTGCTCACATGCGATTCCCCTGCCCACAAGGGGGAGGGGAGCACTCAGAATTTGCCGCGCGGCAATTTCTCAGGTCGCCGAGATGAGCGCCCTATCGAGGAAATGCCGCCCCGCGCGGTCCTCGATCTCGACGATCCACACGTCGGGATCGAAGCGAATCTCGCGCTGCAGCCGCGCCTCGATCTCCGCTTCCGCGACCGGCGCATCGCCGCCCAGCACCGCGTTGAACATGCGATCGGCCGGCTGCGCCTCGTCGAAGGCGCTCTGCGGCGCCGGACCGTAGAGGCTGGCGGTGCCGTCGAGCCGGCTGATCACGATGAACACGGCGCCCGCTTCCTCGGCGCCGCGCCGGCGCACCACCGCATAGGCCCCCTCGACCTGCGCGCGCCGCAGATAGGCCGCGACCCAGATGCCCGATTTCAACCGCATGCGGTGTTGCGTAGCACGGCCGCGGGCGCCGCCGCTATTGCAGCGGCCGCCCGGTCATCGTCGCGAGTTCGCGCAGGAAGCGCTCGCTGATCTTGCCGTCCACCGGCAGGCGGCGGTCGCGCTCGAAAGCCTCGATCGCGGCCCGCGTGTCGCGATCGACAACGCCGGTCGGCTTGAGCTGGCCAAAGCCGAAGTCGGAAAGCGCATGCTGTACGCCAAGCACCTGCTTGGACGGCCCGATGAGCGCCGCGATCGGATCGCTCTGCTTGGACGCAGGCGCGGCGCCGCTCGTCGCCTTGCCGCCGGGCGCCCCGCCCTTCGAGGATTCGATTGCGCGCAGGAAGCTTTCGCCCGGTGTCGCCTCGATCTTGAGACCGGCGGTCTTGATGAAGGCGCGCGCCGCCATGTCGGTGTGGTTGCCCCAGATGCCGTCGACCGCGCCCTGGTAGAAGCCGCGGGCGGCCAGTGCGCGCTGGATGTCCATGACGGTCTCCGCCTGGCTGCGGCCGGTTTCCGCGCCGGTCGGCAGCGCCGCGCGCGCCGGCGCGGCAGCGGGCTCCGGCGGCCGGCGGCGCGGCAGCACCACTTCCGGACGATGCGCCAAGAAGGGCATCGTGGCGAAGATCGGCGCCGGATGCGGGCCATGCTGCAGGAAAAGCGCGTTGACGAAGATGGTCAGTGTCGCCGCCGTCGCCATGACCAGGCCGACGAATTCGCGCGGATAGCGCGCGACGGTGGCGGCAACCAGACCGCGTCCCAGATCGGTCGATGAATCGTTGCGGCGTCGCTTAGGCACTTTTCCTCACCTGTTCCTGCTGTTTCGTTTCTTTTTTTCCGGCGGCGGCGACGAGCTCCACCGCGCGGTCGCTCACCAGCTTGATCGGATCGGCCGGCCGTTTTCCGTCGCCGTCGAGCGGCAGCCGCACGGTGACGCGGGTGCCCTCGCCCAGCCTGCTGACGATGTCCATGCTGCCGCCGTGCAGGCGCACCAGCCCTTTGACGATCGACAGACCGAGCCCGGTGCCGTCGTGCCGCCGGTCATAGGAGGCGCGCGCCTGGAAGAAGGCTTCGCCCAGCCGCGGCAGGTCGTCGGCGCCGATGCCGACCCCGGTGTCCTCCACGGCGAGGGCGAGATGGCCGTTGTCGCAACGCGCGCCGACCGAGACCTTGCCCCCGCGCGGCGTGAACTTGACGGCATTCGACACCAGATTGATCAGGATCTGATTGAACGCGCGGCGGTCGGCCATCAGCTCGGGCAGGCCGCCGGCGATGCGTGTGGTGAGCGACACGCCCGCCTCCTTCGCCTTCAAGGCGAGCATGTCGCAGCAGTTGGCGATCGCGGCCGCGGGCGCGAACGGCTCCGGCGTGATCTCGAAATTGCCCGTCTCCATCTTCGACATGTCGAGGATGCCGTTCACCACCGACAAGAGATGCCGGCCGGACTCGTTGATCAGCCGGGCATATTCCCGCTTGCGGTCCTCGGTGAACGTCATCTCCTCGTTCGCCAGCATTTCGGAGAAGCCGATGACGGCGTTGAGCGGCGTGCGCAGCTCGTGGCTCATGGTGGCGAGGAAGCGGCTCTTGGCGGCGCTGGCGCGCTCGGATTCCGCCTGTGCGATCTCGATGGCGCGCTCTTGCGTCTTGCGCTCGCTCACGTCGCGCAGCACCGCCACCACCTCGCGCTGAGCGCCGGGCGCGCCGTCGAGGAGCCGGCAGCGCATCTCGATCCAGACGAATCCGGTGCCGCGCTGGATACGGAATTCAACGTTGCGGTCTTCGCCGCTGACCGCCGCGTCGTCGAGCGCGGTGAGATAGGCCGGCCGGTCCGCCACGTGCACGCGCTCGAACAGGCCGTGGCCGGCGAGCGCGTGCGCCGCGACGCCGAACACCTGCTCGGCCGCCGGCGACACGAAAAGCACTTCGCCGCTGCGCCCGTGCCGGGTGATCACGTCGGTCATGTTGCGCGCCAGCAGCAGATAGCGGTCCGCCTCGGCATGGCGCAGGCCGTTGCTGGTGCGCGCCATCTGCTCCGCGCCGAGCGCCAGCCCGGTGGCGTAGAGCGCGGCCGAGATGATGGCCAGCGCCGCGAGCGCGCCGTGCTCGGCGGCAAGGCCGGCTGCCGCCGGCAGGATGTGCAGCGCGGTGCCGGCGATGAGGATCGCGGCGCCGGCCAGCGCAAAGCCGGCGGCGAGCGCCACCACGCGGCGCGAGGCCGACAGCGCCGCCTCCAGCGGTACCATGACCAGCCAGATGGCGGCGAAGGATGCGATGCCGCCGGTGCACCAGGCCACCGCAGTGACCAGCGCGGCGAGCGAAAGCGACGAGAGCACATGCGCGCGCTCGTAGCGGCCGGTGCGCGAGAGAAACATCGCGATCAGGATCGGCGCCACCAGCCAGGCGAACACCAAAGCCTCGACCGCGCTCGGGGTCCCGCGGAAGGCGAGATAGACGGGAAAGCCCGCCAGCGCCACCAGGCTGCCGATGAGCCGCGGCGCGATGAAGGCGCGATGGCGCGCGGCGGCGAGCGCATCCTCGCGCGCGGCCGGATGCACCAGGCCGTCGACATACATCCACACTGGCGTGAGGAAACGCAGCACCGGTCCCTGTCCTCGCGTCCTGACGTTGAAGACGCGTCCCTTTTGATGGCCGGATGCTAGAGAAGCCCGCTTAAGCGAACGCTAAGGCGCCGCGACGCGCACGCAACGCAGTACGCAGGCGGCGGCGTGCGCGCGCCGTTTCGCCGGGCATGGTGAAATTTGTCTTGCCGCGCGCTTGTCGCGCGGCGCGCTCGAGCATGAAGTGTTACCGCGATGCTAACCATGTCACTGTTCCCGCAGGCATCGTTTCCCCGTCATCGCCGCGCCGGCGCCAGAGGCCCCGCCATGACGAACCGCAAAGGAAACGCCGCGCCGGCCGATGACTAAAATTTTCAGCAAATTCGCGGCGCATTCGCATCGAACTTGGCAAAAACCTGCGCCACAACGCCAACGACAGCTTCAAAACTGTCTGCTAAGTTTTGCTCAAAGGCGGCACAAAAGCCGTCAGAGTTCGTTGGGACAGGGCGATGTTTTTTCTGCTGCGGCTGACGTTCTGGTTGGGCCTCGTCTGCCTGCTGCTGCCGAGCGGCAGCAAGACGGCGGACCCCGATGCGCAGATCAACGCGACGCAAGCGGTGACGCTGGCGAGCGCCGCGGTCAGCGACGCGCGCGGCTTCTGCGAGCGCCAGCCCACCGCCTGCAAAGTGGGCGGCAAGGTCGCCGTCGCGCTCGGCCACAAGGCGGAGGCCGGCGCCCGCACGCTGATCGGTTTCGTCACCTCGAAGATGGGCGGCACGGGTGACGCCGGCGCTGCCGACGACAAGGCCGGCGACAAGGCCGGCGCGGGCGGCGCCGTGCAGGCGACCGGCTCGGTGAGCCGGATGGCCGCGCGCGGGCCGGCTGCCAAGGTGGTGACGGTGTCGAGCATTGTCCCCAAGCTGGACCACGGCACGCTGCGGCCCGCCGACCTGAAGCCCGCCTTCCACGCGCGGGTTCCGCTGCCGCCGCGGCGGCCGCGCCCGCCGGGCCGGCCCTCCGTATAAGCCTGCCTCCCATCCGCGTTTTCGCCGTTCGCCGCCCGCAAGCCGGGCGCAGAGCCCCATTGTACCGGCGGGCCGTTTGGCGATCCGCCCCCGCGCGGCCTATATACCGGGCGAGGCCAAGAGGGACGGCATAGGGAAGCATGACGACGACCATCGACGAGATCATCGACAATTTCGAGCTGCTCGATGAGTGGGACGACCGCTACCGCTATGTGATCGAGCTCGGCCGCACCCTGCGACCGCTGCCGGAGGAGGCCCATACCGAGGCCAACAAGGTGCGCGGCTGCGCGAGCCAGGTGTGGCTGCTCACCCATGTCGAGCCGGACGGCACCGAAGGCCCCGCGCTCACCTTCGAAGGCGACAGCGACGCCCATATCGTGCGCGGGCTGATCGCCATCCTGCACGCGCTCTATTCCGGCAAGCCGGCCCGCGAGATCCTCGGCACCGACGCCGTCGCCGTGTTCGAGCGGCTCGGCCTTGCCGAGAACCTCACCCCCCAGCGCTCCAACGGCCTGCGCGCCATGGTCGAGCGCATCCAGCGCGAGGCCAAGGCCGCGCTGGCCGAGGCCGCCTGACGCCCTCATTCTCCTTGCCGCAGCGCCCACCTCTCCCCGCCGTGCGGGGAGAGGGACGCGACCGGGGTTGCTCCTTAGCCGCCGCCAACGCATTATCCGGCCCGACCTGCCAGACCCGCGCCTTTCCGCGCCACACAAAGAAACGCCCAAGGAGACCGCCATGAAGCTCGTCCGCTACGGTGCGCCGGGCCGGGAGAAGCCCGGCATCATCGGTGAAGACGGCAAGATCCGCGACCTGTCCCGCGTCGTCAAAGACATCGACGGCACGATGCTCGCGTCCGGCGGCCTGCAGAAAATCAAGAAGCTCAATCTCGCCCGCATGAAGCCGGTCGCCGGCCGCCCGCGGCTCGGGCCCTGCATGGGCAATGTGCAGAACTTCATCGCCATCGGGCTCAACTATTCCGACCACGCGGCGGAAGCCGGCATGCCGATCCCGAAGGAACCGATCGTCTTCATGAAGACCTCGACCTCCATCTGCGGGGCCAACGACGACACCAAACAGCCGAAGGAGTCGACCAAGCTCGACTACGAGGTGGAGCTCGGCATCGTGATCGGCCGCCGCGCGCGCTATCTCACCAAGGAAAACGCGAAGCCGCGATCGCCGGCTATTTCTGCGCCAACGACGTTTCCGAGCGCGCCTTCCAGATCGACCGCTCCGGCGGCCAGTGGGACAAGGGCAAGGGCTGCGAGACGTTCGGGCCGATCGGGCCTTGGTTCGTCACCAAGGACGAGATCAAGAACGTGCAGAACCTCGACATGTGGCTCGACGTCAACGGCGAGCGGCGGCAGACCGGCAACACCAAGACGATGATCTTCGATTGCGAGCACATCGTCTGGTACTGCTCGCAGTTCTTCGTCATGGAGCCGGGCGACATCATCGTCACCGGCACGCCGCCGGGCGTCGCGCTCGGCATGAAGCCGCCGAAGTTTCTGCAGCCCGGCGACGTGGTCACGCTGGGCATCGAGGGCCTGGGCGAGCAGAAGCAGAAGGTGGTGGCTTTCAAGAAGTAGTGAGGCGGGAGATGCGGCCATAAGCCTTCCCGGGCCGGATACCCGGGCAACCGGGAACGGCTGGCGCGGCGCCCGCGGGCGAGGCTCGTAACCTCGCACCCGGGCGGCGCCGGGGCTCCGCCCGGGGGCACGATGGCCCCCTGCCAGGAGCTGGCTGACGGCGGATCGCATGGACGTCCGCCCGAGGTTCGAAGAAGCGCGCTTGACCCGAAAGGCGGCGCGCTCGCGAGCCGGAGGCGGAAACGAGCGATCCGCGGGCAAAGCGCGGCCCGGCGCCGGAAGGAAGACGCCGCCAGTGGAGCGCCGAGAGGCGCCCTTTCGCCGATCGCAAGGCGGAAGGGGTACGCCTCGCAAGCGTGCCGGGCGGCTTCGCCAGCCGCCCAGGAGGCCTCGCAAGCCTCCGCGTCTTTCGGCGCTCCGCTCCCCTCGATTTGTTTAGAGGGGAACGAAGAAAACCCGGCGAAAGCGCCGGGCCAAGACGACGGCCTACCCGGGGCCGCAAACGCGACCGGGGCGGCTCGCGCCGCCCTCGCCGCCGTCACTCGGCGGCCTGCGCGGCGGCCGCCCGCCCCGCCGTCTCGCGCGCCAGGAACAGCAGCAGCCCCAGGAACACGCATTCGATGATCGTGAACGTCACGAAGGCGCTCTTGAACGATCCGCCCAATTCGTTGATGACGATGCCCATCACCCAGGGCGAGACGAAGGCCGACAGGATGCCGAACACCTCGGCATAGCCGACCGCGGCGGGCGCCAGGCTGTCGTGATATTTCTCGCTAAGCAGCGAGAAAATCGCACCGCCGCCCAGCACGGCGACGCCGCTGAGCGCCGCATAGAGCACCAGGATGCCGAAAGACAGCGGATAGATCGTGCTGCTCAGGAACATGACGCCGACAAGAACGGCAAGCACCGCCGTCAGCCTGATCATGAACAGCTTGCCCATGTTGTCGGCCATGTAGCCGCCGATGACGAGGAAGAAGACCTGCGAGAGCCCCATCATCGTGCCGATCAGCGCGGCCGACGCCACCGGCATCTTTTGCACCGCGATGAAGGCGGGCACCACCCAGGTCGCCGTACCGGCGATGGCGAAAGTGCAGGCCGCAATGCCGAATCCGGCGACGGCGATCCACTTCGACTTGAAGATCTCGGTGAGCGAAATATGCCCGGCTTCCGGCTCGTTCTCCCACTTGAAGCCCGTGAAGCCGATCCCCGCCGGCCCGGCGCGCACCGACACCATGTCGATCACCGCGACGATCAGCGTGCCGGCCGCGAGCACCGCGAAGAAAGTGCGCCAGCCGTGCGCGATTGTCAGCGGGATGCCCAGCGCGAAGTCGAGCGTGATGGCGAGGCTATAAGCGGCGAGAATCATGCCGACGATGGAGCCGCGCCGCTTCTGCGGAAACCAGTCGAAGATGAGCTTCATGTTGCCGATAAAGATCGCGGCATCGAAGAAGCCGATCACAAGCCGCAGCAGCAGGAGCTGAGCGTAGCTCTGCACGAATACCTGCAGAACCATGCCGAGCCCGGTCCCCGCCAGGCCCATCAGCAGCATCGACCGGGCCGACATTTTGCGGCTGACCGGCGACCACACGACCATTCCGACGCCGTAGGTGAGCGCGAAGATGCCCTGCGCCAGACCGGCCTCGGCGGGATTGAGATGGAGCGTTTTCGATATGAACGGAAGCACGGCGGCGAAAGCATACCAATCCGCCGCGAGAAAGATCTCGCAGACGATCGCAAGCACCACCATCCAGATCTGCCATTGCTTGATCCTCGCCTGATCCGGCGCGGAAATCGTCTCCCAATTCATGATCGGTCCCCTGTCGATGTGTCGCCCGTTGTGTTGCCCCGACTGTTGCTCCGAAGCCGCCTCACGGAGGCGGCGGCAGGAAATTCACCTCATGCTCGGCCGCGATGCGTATGACTTCGGCCGGATCGGGAACGTTGTGGATGCGTTCGAAAAGGCTTTGCAGCGAGCGCGTCGGCGCGACCCAGAACAGGCTGGTCGCGTCCTCCTGCGACTTGTTGAAGATCCCGTGCGGGATGCCCTTCGGCATGCGCACCAGGTCGCCCGCCGTGGCGACGAAATCCTTGCCATCCAGCCAGAGGTCGTAGCGCCCGCTGAGCACGTAGACGAATTCGTCCTGGGTCGGATGCACATGCGGCGGCACGAACGTGCCCGGCGGAAACTTGGCGTGCCAGGCCATGGAGTCCGTGGAAACCTGCTTGAGCGTGTAGGTCTGGCCCAGGATGTCCCAGACGGTGCCGTCGAATCCTTCCTTCGAGCCTGTGATTCCAGCTGGCATTGCGATCATGATGTGAAGTCCTGCGTTGGAATGAAGTGGGATCAGCCGGCGACGAATTCGGTGACGAAGCGGCCGGCGGCCGGCGTTTCCTCGAACACCAGGTGGCCGGTTTCCGGGACGAGCTGCAGATGTCCGTCGGGCAGCAAGGCCATCCAGGTGCTGCTCTGCCCGGTCGGCCGCAGCCGGTCCTCGGCGCCCCACAGCACGAGCGTGGGCACCTTGATCCGGTGTATCCATTTGGCGAGCTTCGGGTTTCCCTCGGGATTGCCGCTGACGAGCTTCGCCAAGGATCCGATCTCCCGGCCAAGGCGCGCATCGAAGGCGGGATCGGGCGCGGCGGGGAAATATCTGATCGCCGCGGCCGGGTTGTGCGCGAGATAGGACGGCAGCTCGGGCGGCGGAATCTTGAACAGGTCCGGCGCCGGCGTCTGCTTGTCGACCAGCCCCGCCGGCCCGACCAGCACGAGATGCTTGAGCCGCTCGGGCTGCCGCACGGCATATTCGGCGGCAATCCATGCGCCGAGCGAAAAGCCGACCAGATCGAACCCGGCGAGCCCGAGACGATCGAACAGGTCCATGTAGTGGAGGACGTAGTCTTCGATCGTATCCAGTTCGGGAGCGTCGCCGGAGTCGCCGAAGCCCGGATGATAGGGAATGAGAACCGTGTGCGACTTAGCCCACTGCCGGGTCACCTCGAAACCGGTGAAGGTGCCGGTGCCGTGGAGGAAGATCAGGACCGGGCCGCTTCCGATCGACAGGACGACGGTACTCACGCCGTTGATGTCGTATTCCCGTCGATCAAAACCCGTCATGTCGACGGGCGATTTCGCTGCGATTTCGTTCATCGTCGTTGCCCTTGTCCCTCGTTATCTTTTTGCGGTCGATGCCGGCGCGGGCCGCGGCTAAGCGGCCTTGGTGCTCCGGTCTTTGAGATGTGCCGCGAACTGATCGGTAGCGTCCGCGATACGCGCGCTGAGCATCGCCGAATTGAGTTGACCCTCGACGATCTCCGTCGGCCCGGCATAGATCGCGGTCGATACGGTGCAGGCCTCGAAGAACCCGAACAGCGGACGAAGCTGGTGCTCGACCATGAGCGAATGCCTGAGACCGCCGCCGCAGGCGGTCAGCAAGACGGGCCGGTTCTTCAGCGCGCCGGGATCGATCAGGTCGAAGACGTGCTTGAACAGGCCGGGATAGGAGCCCTGGAAAACCGGGCTCCCGATCACCAGGCCATTGGCGCCTTCGATCGCCTCGACGAGGCGGCGCGCTTGTGCGGTCAAGTCTTCGCGTGCGAAGGCCCCGATGCCACTGCCCGCATCGACGAGATCGAGGACTTCCACCTCGACCCCGTGACGTGCCGCCAGATCCGCGGCGACGGCCTCGACCAAAGTGCGCGCCTTGGCCGGCCGCCAGGTCGTGCCGCAGAATCCGATGACGCAGTCCCTAGCCATTCCGAATCGCCGATTCATTTTGCGCCAGCAATGACTGCCTGCCCCTGTCATCCGGCGACGCCGAAGACGGTCCATTGGGCGTTCGGATCGGGGAGGCCCATCAAGGCCCGGCCGCATTCCTCGACGATCTGGTCGGCCATAAGGATGTGCTGCGTGCCCGAATGGATATCGCGGTAGAAGCGCTGCATCGGCGTATTGTGCAGCGAGGCGCCGCGTGCCGCGCGATGCGCAAAGGTGCTGACGTCGGACAGGACATCGTGGATGTGCCTGAGGGTCAGCTTGACCATGGTCATCTGGCTCTGCGACGGCGTTTCGCCGCGGGCGCAAGTGTCGGACACGCTTCTCCACGTCTCATAAGCGAGGGCCCGCGCCGCCCGGTACTTCGCTTCCGCCTGCGCGAACTGGAATTTGAAGCTGGCGCTCTCGCTCGACTTGCCGAATGCGTCGACCCGCTGGACGATCACCTTCACCAGTTCGTCGAGCACCCGTCGGCCGACGCCGACCGCCCAGCTCGTATGCGCCAAGGCGCTGTAGCCGGCGAGGCCGAGCGCGCCCTGCGGTCCGCCGCGCAAAGGCGCGCCGATATCGAAGTCATAGGTCATGTAGGTCGGGACGAAGAGCTCTTCGGCGTCGGCGATCGTGTAATCGAAACTGCCGGTCGCGCGCAGGCCCAGGACGTCCCAGTTGCCGAGCAGCTTGATCGTCGAACGCGGGTGGTGACAAATGAGGACCTTCGGCTGCCCGTTCGGCTGGATCACCATATTGCCCGCCTGGTCGGTGATGAAGCAGCCGGTGTGGATCCATTCGGCATGATAGATGGCGCTGCCGTAGGCCCACTTGCCCTTGATCATGTAACCGCCGTCGACCGGACGGGCGAAACCGCGCGGCACGCCGTTGCCGGCGATGGTGATGTCGACGCCGTCCTTGAAGACCCGCCTGACGCCCTCATCCTCGATGAAAATGGCCATCGTCGTGCCTTCCATATTGTTCACGACGGTGCACCAGCCGGCGGAGGCGTGCGCATAGGACAGGCGTTCGACGACGGTGAGCATATCGATAGGCGAAACCTCGGCGCCGCCGACCTCCTTCGGAAAGAGCATCGTATAGATGCCGGACGCGCGAAGGGCCGACACCACATCGTCCGTCATCCGGCCGAGTTCTTCCGCTTCGGCGGCTTTCGCCTCGATCAGCGGGAGCAACTCGTCGACGCGCGCGTGCAGTTCGGCGGCCGTGAGACTGGTATCGGGTTTGGCGGAAGCCAGGGACAGGCTCATCGTCTTAAGTCCTCCAGACGTTGTTTCACGCTTCGTTGCCTCGCCCACGGCGGACCGCAGCAACGGACAAACTGGGGACTGGAGGGCAAAGGCAGGCAGGCCAATGCGACGACGCCATCTGGCCTCGCCGCAGAGACACACCTTCAGCGTTCGTCGCGCCGGCGGTGCGCCGCATAAGTGTACTCTTGTATCGCCCTGCCGCTCGGCGCGAACGCCGCGCATTCCAGTCAGTTTCGCGATGAATGCTCGGGCGAGGCTCTCTTCTCGGCAATCCCCCTGCTTGGGGGGGTCCGCTGCCGAAACTTTTGGCTTGACTGCCAAGTGGGCACGGTGAGATTTTTTTCGATCGAATAAACGCACCCGCAACATTTGGGGCAACTTGCGGGCGCGTGGCGTCGCCATTCTCGAACTCGCGAGGAATTTATGCCACGGGTTCAGGAGTATCCGGGAACTGCCGCGGGTCCGCTGGCGGACAGCATCATGACGATCGCCGAAAGCCGGTCCGTCGAAATGCTGGGAGAGTCGTGCCGGAGAGCGATCGCGAGGCTAACCGGCTCGCCGACCGTCGGCCTTTACCTTCTTGACGACGATGCGCCGCGCCTCCTGTGCAGCCGGAACGTTCCCGGCGGCTTCCTCGAGGACTACAGCGGCGGGATGGCGAAATCCGATCCCATTATCGACAGCATTCTCAACGGCAGCGGCGTGGTTGACGGCGCGTCTTTCTACGGCACCCACAACTGGCCGAAGAGCATATCCTACGACCTGCTGCACGCGTGGGGCTTCGCCTACAACATGTGTGGGCCGCTGCGCCGCGAAGACACGATCGTGGGCGTCTTCTACACCGCGAACCGCAACGACGACTCGCCCTACTCGCTGCGCATGAAGCAACAAATGGCCATGCTCTGCCGCGCCGGCTCGCTGGCGCTCACGGCCCTGACGCGGGCCGGCTGTCTCGGCCCTGAACCGCCGGAAGAAACCTCGGTGACGATGAAGTTGCCGGCACTGCCCGCGAGGCTCCGATCCGAGAGCGTCTGCCGCGCCGTTGAATTGCCGCCGCGCTCGGCCCAGGTCGCTTGCTTGGTCTGCAAGGGACAGACCAACAAGACCATCGCGCGCCACATGGGCATTTCCGATCAGACCGTCAAAGAACATGTCAGCCATCTCTGCCGACGGTTCGGAGTCCAGAACCGCACCGAACTGGCGGCGGCTCTTTTCAGCATGATGTCCAACTGTCCCTAGTATCGCGGCCGCGGTGATCGAGCGCGGCCCCCAGCGGAACGCCGCCAGGCTCCTGATCTCCGCCCTTCCCAGCCCTTCGTCACCTGCACCGTCACCGCCCAGACCAGCGCGTCGCCGGTCCGGCGAGGCGTCCTATCGGCGATAAATCCGCGGCCAAAGCGACTCTAGGACCAAATAGCCAATATTAGGAATTTCTATTGACGTACCGCTAATCTTCCTATACCCTCCCCTCACCTTGCTCTTCGAGGGGCGTCTTCCGGAGACGTGCCGAAGACGGAGCAACGGGAGGGCGGAAGGCCGGAGATGCGGCCATAAGCCTTCCCGGGCCGAAACCGGGCAACCGGGAAACGGCTGGCGCGGCGCCCGCGGGCGAGGCTCGTAACCTCGCACTCGGGCGGCGCCGGGGCTCCGCCCGGGGGTCACTACGGCCCCCTGCCAGGAGCTGGCTGACGGCGGATCGCATGGAGGTCCGCCTTAAGGCTCGCAGAAGCGCGCTTGACCCGAAAGGCGGCGCGCCTTGCGAGCCGGAGGCGGAACGAAGCGATCCGCGGGCAAAGCGCGGCCCGGCGCCGTAAGGAGAGACGCCGCCAGTGGAGCGCCGAGAGGCGCCCTTTCGCCGATCGCAAGGCGGAAGGGGTACGCCTCGCAAGCGTGCCGGGCGGCCTCGCCAGCCGCTCAAGGAGGCCTCGCAAGCCTCCGCGTCTTTCGGCGCTCCGCTCCCCTCGATTTGTTTAGAGGGGAACGAAGAAGACCCGGCGAAAGCGCCGGGCCAAGACGACGGCCTACCCGGGGCCGGTCAAGAATACGGGCGATGGCGCGCGTCCGGATGCCGGCTTCGCGCGCGGGCTGTTTGATAATTTCATCGGGGATAAGAAGGGATGCTTGTGTGTGCCGCAAGGCGGTCGGCAAACGCGCTTCACCTCGCCCGGCTCACATCACTAAACGCGATGCGAGCCGACCTCTCCCCGCTGCGCGGGGAGAGGTAAAGAGAGAGCGCGGCGCGCGCGGCGCGCGAAGGGCGGGCGCATCCCCTTCTCGCCGGCGGCGACGCGCCGGCGAAAGGCGCCGCCCGCCGCTTGTCGCAGCAGGCGGCGCCTCGAGGCTTACTTGCCGTCGTCGGACTTTTCGTCGCTGCTCTTCTCGTCGTCATCGCGGACAACGCGGCCTTCCGGCGCCGCGATGCTGTTGTCAAGCAGCGCCAGCTTGCCCTTCTCCACCGCCGCGCCCTGCTCATTCTGCGTCATGTGCTGCTCGCAGGCGAGCGCAACGCCGCCAGAGGCCAGACCGATCGCCGAAACCGCCACGACAGCGTAAACCAGACGTTTCATCAGTCGCTCCCATGTTGCCGGAAGAAATCCGGTGCCGCCGATGCTCGCGGCGAAGCGCGCCACAATGATGGCGGCCGAATAGAATGGGCGTTAAATCGCGTTCGTGGACAATATTGACGGCGTAAAAGGCCGCGATCGCCGTGCAGGCGCCGGAGCTTTCAAAGTCAGGCGACGCGGTGGTGCGAAGCGGGCGTCCCTTACGTCTGCGAACGTTGCCTCGGCGAAGACGCATAAGCCGAATAAAAAAACCCCGGGGCCGTCGCCGCCCCGGGGGTCTTTTGACCACGTCGCCCTTTGAGGAGCGAAACGTCGTTTACTTGCCGTCGTCGGACTTGGTGTCGGACTTGTCCTTGTCCTCGTCGCTCTGCTTCACGGTGCCGCTCTGCGCACCCTGGTCCGACGGCGACTGCACGGTCTGCCCGCTCTGCTCGTCGTTGTCGCCCGCCTGGGCGATGTTGGCGGCGCCGAGGCCGAGCGCCGACAGGGCAACGACTGCGTAGATCAGACGTTTCATTTCACTCTCCAATGAATGCCCGGATCGTTTCGTCCGGAACGGGGAGGAAGATCGTCACGGCGCGCGCCCGAATCATGGCGGAGCCGATAGCGCGTTCGTTAAAACCGATAATCGCGGTGTATTGGGCGCGTAAAAGCACGGCGGCGTTATTACGGCGCCGCCGCAATGGCGCCGCAAGTGATGACGGTCCGTTGCCGCGCCGTCCGCTCGTCAAGTCCAATTGAATGCTCGCGCTTCCGCTCGCGCGTGCGGCCGGCCGCTGCGCCGGCACCCGCCATTCGGCGCGCCCGCATACCGCCGCCACAATCAGTGAGCCGCGGCGGGCCTCGTCGGCATGACAAAGTCGATCCGGCGCCGGGCGGTAAGGCATTGCGGCAAAGCCGCCGCATCCTGTGCGCAACGCCGCACGCAGCAAACCGTATGGTCGGCATGCGTCCGCCACGCGACGGAACGTTCCGCCACAATCGTCGTTGTTGTGCGGATCGGTTTTCCGAATGCGAAAACCGTGCGCGCGGCTACCTTGCGCGCGAGAGCGCCGCCGCTCTCATCGGCGGCACCAAAGCACGTTGCCAACGGGTGAAAGGACCATGACGCCCATCTCCCTTCGATCCTTGGCGCTGGCCGTCCCCCTCGCCGCGGCGGGGCTCATGCCGGC
The DNA here is from genome assembly GCA_963837965.1 of uncultured Pseudomonadota bacterium. GTDB lineage: Bacteria > Pseudomonadota > Alphaproteobacteria > Rhizobiales > Xanthobacteraceae > Pseudolabrys. The sequence goes on from CAWIPY010000002.1 coordinate 39,872, forward strand.
CCTCGCCCACTGGAAGCCGCAATATGCCAACAACCCGCCTGAGATCCGGCACTGGTTTCAGGGGCAGTACAACAAGCGCGGCCAATGGTGCTGCGACAAGAGCGACGGCCATGCCTTCTTCGGCACCTATGAGATCAACAAGGACGGCTCGGTAACGCTGCACCTTACCGGCGACGAGACCCGCACCCTGCCGGCCTACATGGTGCTGCACGGGCCCAACCCGACCGGCCACGCCGTGTGGTGGTATGCGCAGGTCGGCCAGATGCACAAGGACTACTGCTTCGCGCCGGGCTCGCTGACGTGAGGCGTATGACGCCGGAAAGGAAAGCACCCGGCGCACGGGCCGGGGGTCCTTGCGTGCTCAACCGCTTTGTTGAGACCCGCGACGCGTCGCCGCGAGCGACGGCACGCAAGTATCAAAAGACTTCGGGAACGAAATTCCGCCCGCGCAAGGATGCCTGGTCGTCGTATGCGTTCTTCTTGGACCGTTTTGGCAGTTTGACTTTCGGCCGGGATATTTTTTTATAGGGAACGAGCTCGAGGATCTTGGCGATGCAGTTGAGCCGCGCCGTCCGCTTATTATCGGACCGCACGATATGCCACGGCGAATAGTCGACGTCCGTCGCCTTTAGCATGGCGTCGCGCGCCCGCGAGTAGTCGTACCAGCGTCCGTACGATTCCAGGTCCATCGGGCTCAGCTTCCACTGCCGAAGCGGATCGTTGATGCGCGCCAAAAAGCGCCTTTCCTGCTCTTCCATCCCCACCTCCAGCCAGAACTTGATGAGGATGATGCCGGCGTCGACGATATATCTCTCGATTTGAGGGACAGAGGCTGAGGAACTTGTCGATGTCTTTGGTGCTGGCAAGCTTCATGACCCGTTCGACGCCGGCTCGATTGTACCAACTCCGGTCGAAAATGACGATTTCACCGCCGGCGGGAAAATGCTCGAGATAGCGTTGAACATACATTTGCGATTTTTCGCGATCGGAGGGAGCCGGCAAGGCCACGGTCCTGAAGATGCGCGGACTCACTCTCTCCATGATGGCCTTGATTGTCCCACCCTTACCTGCGGTATCACGGCCCTCAAATACGATGATGACGCGGGCGCCCACCCTCGTCACCCATTCCTGGACGTGACAAAGCTCGACCTGAAGCTTGCGAAGCTCCTTTTCGTAGTGCTTCCGCTTCATCTTGCCCTTGTCGGCTGCTGCGATCCCTGCCATGCCGTCAACTCCCGAAAATGACGCGCCGAAAGCGGCTCGTGGCGGCAACGAAATAGACCGAGCCAATAACGAGCATGGCCAGAAGCGGCCGCCAGACGAGCGTGACATCCGCGCCGCGGAACAGCACCGCCTGCGCGAAGGAAACGAAGTGCGGCGTCGGGCTGATTGTTTTCATCACGTATTGCAGCCAGACCGGCATGCTCTCCATCGGCGTACTGCTGCCCGAGAGCAATTGCGTCACCATCAGAACCGGCATCGCAAGCAGCCCGAACTGCCCCATCGTGGTCGACAGCGTGCCGAGCAGGATGCCGAGCGCCGCCACCACGAGCGCGTAAAGCGCAGCGCCCAACAGGAACAGGAAGATCGAGCCGGCAATCGGCGCGCCGATCCACAGATGAACCACGAATTGCAGCGACAGCATTGCTGCCACGAGAATGACGAGCCCGTTCGCCAACATCTTCGACAGCATGATTTCGGCCGGCACCACCGGCATCACGAGCAGATGTTCGACCGTACCCTGCTCGCGCTCCCGGATCAGCGCGGCGCCGGTGAGGATCACGGTCAAAAGCGTGATCTGATTGATGACCTGCGTCATCGCCGAAAACCATGACGTCTTCAGGTTGGGATTGAAGCGCGCGCGCACGACAAGATTGATGGGCGAGCCACCCGCGCGGCCTTCGCGCCCGGAGATGAAGTTTTGCACCTCGTTGGAAATGGCGCTGAGGGCACCTCGAACAATAGCGTTTTTGTTGGGTGATCGTGAGCGCGCGCGGATCGGCGGACGTTTGGCAGATGATCTGACGCCGGCGCGGCTCCCACCATATGCACATGGCGTCCTGTTGAGGACTGCACAAGCTGACTTTTCCCTTATGCTTCAGCCGTTCGCTCCAGCGTTACGAGGCGGCGGACGTTGTAGACGAGGTTTTGCAATCCGATTTTCGCTCGTGCTCTGACCATACCAATCGTCCGCACGAGACGACTGCCGGTTGAGGTCTCTGAGCTCCAAACACATGCTCAATGCGAACTCGAACCTTGCTCTTCTTCCGGTTTGCTTCCTCCTGCCGCTGTGAGAGCGGGTGATTGCGCGTCGCGCGGACGTGAATGCGGCTGCGGAAGCCGCGCGCCTTGAGCCTCGCCTCAGCCTCGGCCGAGCGATAGGCGCTGTCGGCAAACACGTCTGCAGACGTGTTGCTTTCATTCAAAAGCCCATCCAGCTTCTGACTATCATGGACTGCCGCATCACTCACGTCATAACGGCGTATCAGCTTGTGCGTGGCATCCGCATTCACATGATTCTTGTAGCCGTAGAAGCTCCGCCCATGCTTCTTGGTCCAGCGCGCATCCTTGTCTTTCTGCCGGTTTTTGGCCGGCTTCTTCTCCCATGCCTTGGGTGTCTGGCCACCCTTGATCGTCTCGTTCTCCTCGCGCGTGTTCCGTTGTTTGGGCACGGGCACAATGGTGGCATCGATGATCTGTCCGCCGCGCGCAATGTAGCCCTTCGCGTCGAGATACTGCTCGAAGCGATCGAACAGCTTTTCAATAACGCCAGCTTTGGCAAGTTTCTCGCGGAACAGCCACAACGTCGTGCCATCCGGCACGCAATCCTCGATACCGGAAGCGAGAAACCGCGTAAACGACAGGCGATCACGCACCTGATACTCGACCTGCTCGTCCGAGAGATTGTACAGCGACTGCAAAATCAGCATTCGGAACAACACGATCGCATCAATCGGCTTCCGACCGGATGCACCCTTACGCTCTGTCTCGAGAGTGCGCACCGCAGCCTCAATGTCGCCGCGAAAGCCCTCCCATGGCACCAGCCGACCAATCGCCTCAAGCGGATCACCCTTCGCCGAGAGTGTCGCCAGCCGATTATCCACATCAAAGAATCCAAGCTGCCCCATCATTCGTCTCCGAGAATCATTACCGTCAGAGCAGCAGACTTGCACGACACCGCGGGATAAGCTATTTTTCGAGGTGCCCTTGAGGTAGTTGGTGCCGTTGCCGGCCTGGGCCACTGCCGTCGCGTCGACGTTGATCTGGATCTCCGTCTTGCGCTGGGCGAGGATGTCCGCCTCGAAGTTTGGCGGTATTTCGACGACGAACAATAGCTCGCCCTTGTCCATTTTCGTGTCGATATCGGACGCGCTGATATGCACGGCCGGCTGGAAGGTAGGCGGCACAAGCGCTTCGGCGATCTGCCGCGATAGATCGGAGCCGTCCTCGTCGACGATGCCGACGGAAAGATTGGTGGCTTCGGTCACGGCTCCGGTCGCCACCGTGTTGACGGAAATGGTAAAAGCGTAGACCACAAGCACAAGCATGGTCGGGTCCGCCCGAATGCTTCTCAGCTCCTTGATAACGAGGCGAAATATATTGACAACGTGATCCTTCAGCGTCGGCCCTTTCGTTTGCGCCAACTTCGGGGCCGGCGGTGTGCGGGGCAAAGACATTTCAGGTCTCTTGCTTGCGCAGGAAAACGACGGACAGGAACATATAGGCCAAAGCGATCGCCATGATGGCGGCCACATTAGGCCAGAGTTGGAGCATTCCCAGCGCTTTCGCGAATACGCCGACGGTGATCGGCTGATACCAAGCCGAAGGGAAGGTCAGGCCGAGAATTTTCGCGCCGCCGGACAGCGACGAAATGGGCGCGAATAGCCCCGAAAAATTCACGGCCGGCACGATGGACAGGATCGCGGTCGCAAATACCGCTGCAACCTGCGTTCGGGTAAACGATGAAATCAACGCACCGAAGCCCGTCGTCGCTACGACGTAAACTATCGTGCCGATCAGCAGCGTCAGAAACGGCCCCTTGATCGGCACCTGAAACAGAAAGATCGCCATCAGGAACAGGAACACGAAATTGACCATGGCGACGCCGACATAGGGCAGTTGCTTGCCGAGAAGGAATTCGAGCCCGGTGATGGGGGTCGATCGGAAGTTCGCGATCGATCCCGTCTCCTTCTCGCGCACCACAGCGATTGCGGACATGATGGCAGGGATCAAGCAAAGCATAAGCATGAAGACGCTCGGCACCATGGCGTTCACGCTGAGGAACGCCTGGTTGTAGCGGAAGCGCGTCTGGATATTGTCATCGCTCCATGCATTCGGGTTGCCTGGCCGATGGAGATCCCGTTCAATCTCGTCTCCCTCCTTGCGTACGACGCCCGTCACGTAACTTCTCGCCGTGTCACCCCGAAACGTCATGGCGCCGTCGACCAAGGCATCCACTTCCGGCTTGCTGCCTTTGAGCAGATCGCGGCCAAAGCCGCTGGGAATTTCAATGACGATCTGTGTGTTGCCGCTTCGCAACCGCCGCTCGGCTTCGGCCGCGGATCGGATTGGAGGCTGAATTGAGAAATAGCGGGAGCCGGAAAAGCCGTCGAGCAGTTGCCGGCTTTGCGGCGTGTTATCCTGGTCGAAATAGGCCAGCTGAAGGTTTTCGATGTCGAAGGAAATACCGTAGCCGAAGGCCAGCATAAGAATGATCGGGCCAAGGACCGCGAAAGCGAGCCGGATCGGGTCCCGCAAAAGCTCCACTGTCTCGCGGCGGGCATAGGCCCATAGGCGGGTCAAGTCGAACCGTCTCGGCGATCGTGGGGCTGCCGCGCCGGCCGGCGCCGAGGTTGCCGGCGGTGGCTCGACCACCTTCGATCGGTCTATTCCGGCCGCGTCGGCCAGATATCCCACGAAGGTGTCTTCCAACGAATCGCTGCCGCGTTGCTTGACCAGATCGAGCGGGGCGCCGACCGCCAGTACCTTGCCCGCGTGCATGAGCGAGATGCGGTCGCACCGTTCCGCCTCGTTCATGAAGTGCGTGGATAGAAAGATGGTAACGCCGTCGTCGCGGGAGAGGTCGATCAGCGTCCGCCAGAACGCATCGCGGGCGATCGGATCGACCCCCGAGGTCGGCTCGTCGAGGATCAGAATGGCGGGCTCGTGCAACACCGCCACCGCGAGTTGGAGTTGTTGCTTGATTCCAAGCGGCAGGCTTTCGGGCTTGGCGTGCACAACGCTTGCCAGATCGTAGCGCTTCAAAAGCTCCTGGATGCGGCTTTCGACTTTGTCGTCGCGCAAGTGATAAAGCTGCGCGTGGAGTTCGAGATTTTGACGGACCGTGAGCTCGCCATAGAGGGAGAAGGCCTGCGTCATGTAACCGACGTTGCGGCGCATCTCCATATCATTGGATCCCATCGGCCTGCCGAAGAGCTTTGCCCAGCCCTCGGTTGCCGGCAGGAACCCAGTCAACATCTTCATCGTCGTCGACTTGCCGCAGCCATTCGAGCCAAGGAATCCAAAAATCTCGCCGCGTTCTATGCGGAAATTGACATGGTCCACCGCGACGAAATCGCCGAACCGCCGCGTCAAGCCCTCGGCTTCGATCGCGGGGACCTCATTCGCCGAAGCCTCCCTGGGACGCACGACAACCTTTTGATGCAGCGCGCGCTTCTGCTCCGGCAACAAGGCAATGAACCCGTCGTCTAGCGTGGATTCTCCGGTCCTCTCCAACAGCTCCTGCAGCGTGCCTTTGGCGATGACTTTGCCTTCGTCCATCGCTATGAGCCAATCGAACCGCTGCGCTTCATCCATGTAGGCGGTCGCCACCACCACGCTCATTTGCGGGCGGCGCGCGCGGATTGAGTTGATCAGATCCCAGAATTGCCCGCGCGACAGCGGGTCCACGCCGGTCGTCGGTTCGTCAAGGATGAGCAGGTCGGGGTCATTGATGAGCGCGCAGCAAAGGCTGAGCTTCTGCTTCATTCCTCCTGAAAGTTTTCCGGCCGGACGGCTCTCGAACGGGTCCAGCGCGGTTGCCGTCAGGAGCTCGGTGATGCGGGCGCGCCGCTCACTCGCAGATTGCCCAAACAGACGCCCGAAAAAATCGATGTTTTCAAAGACGCTCAGCGTCGGATAGAGATTGCGGCCGAGCCCTTGCGGCATATAGGCAATGCGGCTGCGCAGGCTCGTGAGATGGGCCGGGTCCGCGACGTCGCCGCCGAACACCATAACCTGCCCGCTCTGGATTTTTCGGACGCCGGAAATGAGCGCCAACATGGTCGATTTGCCGACCCCGTCAGGGCCGATCACGCCGACCATCTTGCGCGCGGGGATTTCAATGGTGACGTCGTCGAGCGCAATCGTCGAGCCATAACGGTGCGAGACGCTCGTAAGCCGAGCGACTTCGGATTCCGTCATTTTGGCAACCTGGTTTGAAGATCGGTCGGCCACGCTGTCGCGGGATTCGAGCGCACGAATCCGAGTTCGCGGACGCCGGTCTTCACCTTCCGGCTGTGTTGCTTCAGAAGTTGTGGCTCGATCTTGAGCTTGACGCGAAACATCAGCTTTTCGCGTTCCTCGGCGGTTTCCACGGTCTTGGGTGTAAACTGGGCGTCTGCCGCGACGAAGCTTACCGTGGCGGGAACCACGTATTGCGGGGCCGGATCCAAGATGATGCGGGCCTCGCCGCCGATCTCGAGTTTGCCCGCGACCGCTGCCGGCAGAAATACCGTCATATAGACGTCCCGCAGGTCGAGGATCGTCAGTACCTTTCCGCCGGCGGGGACCACCTCGCCGTTGCGGGCGAGTTGGTATTGCACCCGCCCGGTTCGGGGCGACACCAGAACCATGTCGTGCAACATGGATTCAAGCCGCTCGACCTCGGCCTTCGCGTTGTTGATCGCGGCGGCGGCTTGGTCCTGCTTTGCGATCGCCCCGTCGAGACTTGCCTGAGCCCCTTCGTAATTGCGCCGGCGCTGATCGAAAGTCTGCTGGGTGATAATGCGCTGCTTTATCAGCTCCTGTCCGCGTTCGAAATCGGATTTGGCGGAAGCCAGTACGGCATTGCGCTGGCTATGAGCGATTTCGCTTCAGCCATCGTTTTTTCAGCGCGATCGACATTGGCTTGCGCCGCCCTGAGCTGGGCTTCCGTTTCCGGCGACGATATTCGGCCGACGACTTCTCCCGCCTTGACTTCGCTGCCTTCCTCTACCGTTACGTCGGTTACGCGGCCGGCATATTTCGCCGCCACATCGACCTGGGTGGCTTCGATGCGACCATTGGTCTTTACGATGCCCTCCGGCATCTTCTTACCGCGCAATCGGTCGAGCAGATTGCGAATCCTCGATTTTGCCTCCGCGCTCGGGGAGAGCCAGCCTCCGAGCATGGAATAGCCGGAAAGACGGACCGAAGGCATCGTGGTGGCGGTGAACCCAACCAGGAGAAGGGCACAAGCGAGCAAGCGGCCACGCATTGCAAGGGTCCTTTGAATCCTCGAAAAATGACTTACGATTTTAAATCATTAAACCCCGATGCCAATTCCTTCTTTGCGCCAGATCAATTGCCTAAAATGATGCTTATCCTGATCAAATGGTGATCGCGTTTGGAGGCTATAGTCGTTTGTCAGAACCAGCTACTATCACGGCAGCATCAATAGAGCTGGGGAAGCGAGCGCCGAGCCGATGGACGTCGAGACATTCAGTGGGATCGTCTGGGGGGCGGTTCTCTTTGGGCTTTTGATGTTGGCTTATTTTGGCAACCAGCGGCGTCGGCGCCGCATGCGGCGCCTGCTGATATTGGAACTGCTCGAGCGATACTTCGATGGCGGCATATCAGCTGATCAACTCGGTCAGCGTGCACGAGAGGTTGCAAACCACCATTTCATGCGGAGCACGGATTTTTACGCGCTGGCGACTGCCGGCTTTCAGCGCGCTGTCGAAGCAAAGCTTGCAAACATGCCGTATTCCGAGGAGGAAGAACGAAAGCTGTTGGTCTTGTTGGCGACTTTGAAGAGAAAATTTGGTCTGACGGATCGCTATCAATTTGAAGCGGCGCGGTGGGGGCACCAAAAGAAAACCCCGGGCGCAGGCCCGGGGTTTTTGCGTGTCGCCGAGGCTGCGCGCTCAGAAGCGATAGTTGATGCCCGCGCGCACCAGGTTGGCGGTGAAGCTGACATTGTCGGGCGTGACGGCCAGGCTGCAGGACGTGCTGCAGTCGAACGAGCCGAGATCCGCGTAGAGGTATTCGATCTTGGCGCTCCAGTTCGAGCGGAATGCGTATTCGACGCCGACGCCGGCGGTCCAGCCGATCTGCGTGCTCGAGGCGCTGCTGGCGAGATTGGTGTTCTCGGCCTTGAGATTGGCGAAAGCGGCGCCGCCGGTGAAGTACGCCAGCCAGTTATTCCAGCCGGCATAGCCGAGGCGCAGGCGCGCGGTGCCGATCCAGTCCGAGGAGGTGGTGCAGGTGCCGGCGCCGCAAGTGGCGTCGCCGCTCATGCCGGACCAGTCGAAGTCGCCTTCGAAGCCCCAGACCCACGTGCCGGTCTGGAAATTGTAGCCGATGGTGCCGCCCGCCAGTGCCCCCGCCGGATCGGGGCTGACGGCGGGGCTGTCCCAATCGGACGTGCCGAAGCCGTAGCCGCCGTTGATACCGACATAGAAGCCGGTCCAGTTGGCGGCCATGGGCGCGACATAAGCCGGCGCCTTGTAGGTGGGTCGTACCAAGTCGGCCGCGTTCGCGCCGAGCGGCACTGTCAGCAATGCGGTAGCAATGCCGGCGAGGATTAGTCTGCACTTCATATCTATCGGCCCCTTGACTGCTCGGTGACATTTTGCAGGCGGGCGATCACACCGATCCACCCGGTATTCGGAAATGTTGAACCCGGTATCGGCATGGCGGAACGCGCGTGCCGGTACGAAGATGCCGATAGAAAGCCCGAGAATGGTTAAGCGGCGGTTAACCATGAAAAAGGCGGCCAGTGGCGGGCTTGTGCGAAGCGCTTGCGCGTCGGCCCCGGCGGCTTGGCCGGCGATGCGAGAATCGCTCCAAGCGAATGCGCCGTAGTGGCGAAGCCGATCCGGCGCTTTTGTCCTTGACGCAGGTCAAAGCCTTGAGCGGCGAACGGCCTAGCGTTGCGGCACGAGGAAAAGAAAAGCGCGAGGTTTCGCCATGCCGACCGACACCGTCTTCGTTATCGCCGCCCTGCTCGTCGCCTTCACCGCTTTCGCGGTGGCATTGGCCTGGGCCGACATTCATACGCATAAAGGCCGGGCGCCCGAGGCCAAATAGCGCGATTGCCGCGACCGCCAAGCGGACGCGACGCCGGCCTAATTTCGACCGCGCAGCAGCAAAGCGACGCCGCGGCTTTTGACGCCACTCAATAGGTGCATCAATGCAAGTCCGAGGGCGCTAAGGCATTGAGGCCGCTTGCCGCAATCCTTAGTTCGCATTGCCCCGTCGCGCATCGGGAAAAGAGGACAAGGGTCGGTTTGGCAAGGTTGGCGTAAACGACGTCACCCACTTCGAGTTATTGCAGCGCACATTGACAGCGGGCGAAATACAAGGGCACCTTTGGCGCGTTAACTGGGCGGTTTTCCGCGAAAATTCCAACGCCCTTGGGGGGAATACATGACACGACAGCACTTGTGGCGCGTCGCTGCGGCGGCGTGCGCACTCGTCATCGTCGGAGCGACGTCCGGCTCCGCGGACGAGATCAAGTCCGCCACGCTCTACGGCGATATGCAGACGGTTACGCAGGATATGCTCAACCGGTCCGGTTCGGACGGCAACAACTTCCTGCACACCAACGGCAACTACGATCAGACACGCTACTATCCCAACAGCCAGATCAACCGCACGAATGTCGGCAAGCTGCGGCCGGCCTGGATCTTCCAGACGGACGTCACCGAGTCGATGGAGACTACGCCGATCGTCGTGAACGGCACGATGTACGCGACCACGTCATTCGACCATGTCTACGCGCTCGACGCGCGCACCGGCGCGGAGAAATGGGAGTTCAAGCCGCAGCTCGGCCCGATCACCACCTATTGCTGCGGACCGAACAATCGCGGCGTCGCCGTCTATGACAACATGGTCTATGTGGCAACGCTCGACGCCAAGCTCTACGGCCTGGACGCCAAGACCGGCCAAGTAAAGTGGTCCGCCACCATCGCCGATCCCGAAAAGGGCTATAGCGAGACCATGGCGCCGACCGCCGTGAAGGGCAAGATACTCATCGGCACCAACGGCGGCGAATACGGCATCCGCGGCTTCGTCAAAGCCTTCGATGCCAAGACCGGCAAGCTCTTGTGGACATTCCATACCATCCCGGAAAATTCCGTCGGCGTGTGGGCAACCAAGGACGCCACCGGCCGCGACATGCATCGTGACATCGCCGCCGAGAAGACGGTACTGGCCAAGCACGGCGACCCCTACAAGACGCTCGGCGGGGGCGTGTGGCAGAACCCCTCGGTCGATCTCGCCACCAACCGCATCTACTTCGTGGTCGGCAACCCGTCGCCCGATCTCGACGGTTCGAAACGGCCGGGCGACAACCTCTATACCGATTCGCTGGTCTCGGTTGACCTCGACACCGGCAAGGTCGCCTGCCACTTCCAGTACATCGCCCACGACCTCTGGGACCTGGACTCGGTCAGCCCGACGGTGCTGGTCGACGCCAAGGACAAGGACGGCAAGATGGTTCCGGCCGTGCTGCACGCCGGCAAGACCGGGCACGTCTATGTCAACCGCCGCGACAATTGCCAGCTGATCCGCTTTTCTGAGGCGATGGTGCCGCAGGAGAACATGTGGACGCTGCCGACCGCCAAGGGAGCCCGCATGCTGCCGGGCGCCAATGGCGGCGTCGAGTGGTCGCCCATCGCGGCCGACACGTCGCAAGGCCTCGCCTACGCGGTCAACCTGCACCAGCCGATGACCTATCAGGTGCAGAGCTCGGCCTATCCGGGCGGCAAGCTGTGGCTGGGCGGCGCCTTCGCGGTGATCTCGAGCGAGGAGCAGTGGGGCAATGTCACCGCGGTCGACTACAACACCGGCAAGATCCGCTGGCAGGTCAAGACCCCGCAGCCGATGATCGGTGGCGCGCTGGCCACCGCCGGTGGGCTGGTGTTCGCGGGCGAAGGCAACGGCCTGTTCAAGGCCTATGACTCGGCGACCGGTTCGGAGCTGTGGAGCTTCCAGGCGGGTGCCGGCGTCAATGCGCCGCCGGCCTCCTACACCGCCGGCGGCAAGCAGTATGTCGTGGTGGCGGCTGGCGGCAACGTCCAGCTCAACTACAAGCGCGGCAACAATATCATCGCCTTCACGCTCCCCTAAGGCGCGTGCGGGCCTAGAGCCGTCTCGGCGCGGCTCTTTCTGAGGACGACGAGACGGGGCTCCTTGCGGGCCCCGTCTCTCTTGTGGTTTGAAGGTTTGAGAATTTGAACACTATCGGGAAATCTGTTGTGTCTCGCCTGCTCTACTCCCCGGCCCTCATTGCCCTTGCCGCCGCGACGCTGATATTCGCCGGGTCTGCCGCCGCGCAAAACAAGGACGTCGCCGCCAAGGCGCAGGTCTGCGCCGCCTGTCACGGCGACAAGGGCGTGCCGATCGACAAGACCATTCCGGTGATCTGGGGCCAGCAGGCCGGCTATCTCTATCTGCAGCTACGCGACTTCAAGAGCGGGGCGCGCAAGAACCCGCTGATGGCGCCGATCGTGAAGACGCTCAGCCGCGACGACATGATGGCGCTGGCGGAGCACTTTTCGAAGAAGTCGTGGCCGCGGCTCGGCCAGCCGCGCGCGCCGGCCAACGTCGCGACCGAGGCGGAGCGCACCAACGGTTCGATCGGCTGCACGGGCTGCCATCAAGGCAATTACCAGGGCGCCGGCACGCAACCGCGCCTGGCCGGACAGCGGCGCGAATATCTGGAAAGCCAGATGCTGGCCTTCCGCGACCACTCGCGCGGCAACAATCCCGGCATGTCCGACCTGATGAAGGCGGCGACCAAAGAGCAGATCGCCGTGATGGCGCAGTATCTGGCGGGGATGTGAGAACTTGCGTGTCCCGGATGCGGCGCAGCACGAGCGACAGCGAAGTGGTGCGACGCTGATCCGGGACCCAGCTTTCTCAACCGGGGTCCCGGGTCTGCAGCGCAACACTGCGTGCTGCGCTGCGCCCGGGACAAGCCCCCCTTATTGCACCATCAGTCGCTTCTTGATCGCCGCAGTGGCGGCAAGATCGGCCGCGGTCTTGCCGGCCTTGTCGCGCAAGCTGCGGTCAGCGCCGCGCTTGAGCAGCAGGTCGACCATCTCCAGGTGGCCGGTCTCGGCCGCGATCATCAGCGCCGTACGACCGCGGTTGTCGGCCTCGTCGAGCCGCGCGCCGTGATCGAGCAGCAGCTTGGCAACGCTCTGCGCGTCGTCGATGCCGGCGCCGTCGGCATAGCCCGCCGCCCACATCAGCGCGCTCAGATGATTGCCATAGGTGGCCCTGGCGTCGACCCCGGCATTGAGCAGAAGCTGCACCACGGGAGTGAAGCCCTTCGCCGCCGCATAGAGGATGGCCGTCTTTTCCGTCTTGTCGGGGGTGTTCGGATTGGCGTGATGGGCGAGCAGCTCGGCGACGATTGTCGTATTGCCGTTATAGGCCGCAGCGGCGAGCGGCGTGAGGCCGTTGTCGCGGGCAACGTTGGGATCGGCGCCGGCGGCAAGCAGCCGGTGCACCACCCTGGCGCGGTCGCTCTGCGCGGCAATGTAGAGCGGGGTCGCGCCGCCCACATTGCGCGCTTCGATCCGGGCGCCGTGTTTGAGCAGCAGGTCGACCATGGCGAGGTGTCCCGCGCGGCCGGCCTGGCCGAGCGCGGTGGTGCCGAAGCGGTTGGCCGCTTCCACCGAGGCACCCGCCGCGATGAGCCGCTCGGCGGCAACCACGCAGCCTTTGTCCGCGGCCTTGAGCAGCGTGATGTTGCGCTCGAGCAGCGTTCCCGGCATCGCCTCGTTCAGGCTCATGGCGAGGTTGTCGCAGGCCTTGTCTTGGTCGGACCGCGCGTGCGCCGCACCCGCGCCGGCCATGACGGCGGCGGCAACCAGCAGCGAAAAGGCACGACGCTGCGATACGAAGAGCATTTGCGAAATCCCCCGGGGGAAACTGGATCGCAGGCGATCTTATACGCGGGCGCCTGGCTGTCGAGAGTGGATGAGCGACGCGATCACTCGCTTCGGCTTTCGGATTTTGATTTGAGCAGGGTTTATGCCTCGCGCGCCGCCAGCACTGCTTCGATGGACACGCGCGACCAGGGCGCCGTGGCCGCGCGGAAGGCGGTGTAGGAGTCGTGGATCTTGGCGGTGATGGCGTTGCGGCTGGCCAGTTCGCCCAGGACGGCGTCGGCCTGTTTGCGCGCACCGGCGACGAGATCGTCCGGAAAGCCCGTGAGCTTGACGTGGTGCTGCGTGGTCAGCGCATGCAGAGCCTGCGCATTGAGCCGCTCCATTTCGGCAAGAGCGTAATTCGCCTCAGCGGCGCAAGCGTGCTGCACCACCGCCTTTAGTTCGGCATCGAGCGCCTGCCAGACTTTAAGCGCCACGATGCATTCGCCGGTGCCGTTCGGTTTGTTGAAGCCGGGATAGTAGTAGAACGGCGCCACGCGATAGAGGCCCAGCGCGATGTCGGTACCGGGGCCGACGAATTCGGCGGCGTCGAGCACGCCCGACTGCAACGAGGTGAGGATTTCCGCCGGCGGCGTGGTCTGCGGCGTGGCGCCCAGCCGGCGATAGACCTCGCCGCCGAGACCGAGCGAGCGGATTTTCACGCCCTTCAGGTCGGCGAGGCCTTTCAGTTCGTGGCGGAACCAGCCGCCCATGCAGATGCCGGTATTGCCGCCCATGAACGGCTTCACGCCGAACGGCTTGTACAGTTCGTCCCACAAACCTTGGCCGCCGCCGGCGTCGATCCAGGCGACGTGTTCGGCGGGCGTCAGGCCGAAGGGCACGGTGGTGAAGAAGGCGGCGGCCGGCATCTTGCCCTGCCAGTAGAAGGCGGCGGTGTGGCCGATGTCGGCGACGCCGTTGCCGACCGCGTCGAGCACGCCGAAGGCCGGCACCACCTCGCCGGCGGCATAGACGGTGATGTCGATGCGCCCGCCGGACAGCGCGCGGATGCGGCCAGCGATGCGCTCGGCCGACATGCCGGGGCCGGGCAGGCGCCTGGGCCAGGAGGTGACCATGCGCCATTTTATCGTTTGCGCACGCGCACTTGCCGGGGCGGCGAGCGCCCCGGCGGCGATGCCGGCGCCGGTGACGAACTGGCGTCGCGTGGTCATGGCATGCTCCATCTTTGCGGGAAATGGTCGAGCGGCCCATGGCCGTGGCCGACGGCCAGGGCGTCGGCGCCGGCGATGGCCGCGGTGACATAGGCCTTGGCCTGGCGGACGGCGTCTTCCAGGGCGAGGCCCTTGGCGAGCCCCGCGGCGACGGCCGAGGACAGGGTGCAACCGGTGCCGTGGGTGTTACGGGTGACGATACGCTCGGCCGGCAAGCGCAGCAGACCGCCCTGCCCGACCAGCAGGTCGACGCTTTCCTTGCCGCCCCCGTGGCCGCCCTTGATCAGCACATGGCGCGGACCGAACGCGAGCAGCGCGCGCGCCTGCTCTTCCATCTCGCTTTCGTCCTGCGCCTGCGGGGCGTCGAGCAGCGCGGCGGCTTCCGGCAGGTTGGGCGTCACCACCAGCGCGCGCGGAAACAGCAGGCGGCGCAGCACGGCGCCCGCCTCCGGCGCCAGCAGCGCCGCGCCGGACGAGGCGACCATGACCGGATCGAGCACGACGTTTCTGCCGTGGTGCCTGTCGAGCCCGGCCGCCACCGCCTCGATTGCCGCAACGCGCGACAGCATGCCGATCTTCACGGCGGCAATGTCGAGATCGGCGAACACGGCATCGAGCTGGGCCGCGATGAAATCGGGCGGCACGTCGTGGATCGCCGTGACTTCCCGCGTGTTCTGCGCGGTGAGCGCGGTGATGACGGATGCGCCATAGACGCCGAGCGCGGCGAAGGTCTTCAGGTCGGCCTGGATGCCGGCGCCGCCGCTCGAATCCGAGCCGGCGATGGTGAGGCGATCGCGGTCATGGCGCGGCCTCGCTTCCTCCCGCGCGCGGGGAGAGGGAAGGAAGCTGAAGGCGATGGAGCCGCCATCACGCCACCCGTGCGCGCGCGGCGAGCGTCGCGGCGTCGAGATTGTGCAGCGCGTCGAGGATGGCGACGGCGAAGCTGCCCGGCCCGCGCGCCTGCTCCGCCGCCATTTCGCCGGCGATGCCGAGGATGGCGAGGGCGGCGGCGGCGGCCAGGAAGTCGTCGTTATTGTCGTCATCGTTGACGGCGAGGCAGGCCGCCACCAGCGCCGAGCCGGCGCAGCCCATCGCCGTCACCTTGGCCATCAGGCGATGACCGTTGGCGATTGTGGCGGTGCGCGCGCCGTCGGTGACGCGGTCGGTCGCACCCGACAGCGCGATGACGATGCCGTTGCGGCCGGCCGCGTCCTTGACGGCATCGGCCGAAGCCTCCGACCCGGCGAGCGCGGCGAACTCGGCGCCGTTGAGCCGCACCACGGCGGGCGAGCGTCCGATCAGCTCGCGGGCGAATTCGTTGCGGCCGGGCGCGCGGTCGACGAAGACCGGATCGAGCACCCAGGGCAGCACGTTGTCGATTGCCCCCTTGACCGCGATCTCGGTCGCCGCGCGGCGCTCGGCATCGAAGGTGCCGAGATTGACCAGCAGCGCGTCCGCGCCGGCGACGAAGGCGCCGATCTCCTCCGGCGACGACGTCATGGACGGCACGCAGCCCGCCGCCAGGAGGACATTGGCGGTGAAATTCTGCGCCACGTTGTTGGTGATGCAGTGGACCTTTGGCGCCCGCGCGCGCAGGCGCGCCAGCGCCGCGGCGGCGGTCGCGGCCAAATCGGCCGCCGTCAAGGCGGTGCGCGCTGGAGCGGGGTGGTGCATCTCTCATCCCTCCGCCGGCATGACCCGGATCAGGTTCGTTGGGTTGGCCCGAAGGCCTCTCAGCCCGACGCCAGACGCGCCGGACACCCCACGAGATTGCCGTGTTTTACCTAGTCCCGGCCGCTCGCCGTGGCAAGTCTTGCCAGGGGCGGCCCTTTTTGCTGGATTGCGCTCCGGTCAGGGCGGCGGCTCGGAGGCATTAGGCGATGGTCCCCTTTTTCGTGCAGATCAAATGCGAGCTCGGCAAGGCCTACCAGGTGGCCAACGCGCTGGCGGAAGCCGAGATCGCCTCCGAGATCTATTCCACGGCCGGCGACTACGACCTGCTGGTGAAGTTCTACGTCGATCCGGGCACCGACATCGGCCATTTCGTCAACGAGAAGGTGCAGACGCTGCCCGGCATCAAGGACACCTACACCATCATCACCTTCAAGGCGTTCACGGCGTAGCAACGCCTTGACCGTTCAAGTGCCTAAACTCCTGCGCTTGGCCCCCGCGAGGTGAATGCAGGCGTGAGCGCGATCTTCGGCATCCTGCGGTTTGACGGCGACGATGCCGCGGCGCGCGACATGGAGCGCATGTCGAACGCTCTTGCGCACCGCGGGCCGGATCAGCGCAAGTTCGTGGTCCATGGCCCAATTGGGCTCGGCCACTGCCTGATGCGGGTCAATCGTGAGGATATTTTCGAGGCGCAGCCGCTTCATGATCGCGAAGCGGATGTGACGCTGGTTGCCGATCTGCGGCTCGACAATCGCGAAGAGCTCGCATCGATTTTTGCCATCGACGCCGGCGAACTGCGCGACATGCCCGATAGCGCGCTGGTCATGCGTGCTTACCAAAAGTGGGACGAGAACTGTGCCGAACATCTTCTTGGCGATTTCGTTTTCGCGATTTGGGATGGCCGCGCCAAAAAGCTCGTGCTTGGTCGCGACCACATGGGCCAACGTTATTTCTTCTATCACACGAGCAAGGATTTTTTCCTCTTCGCGACGGACATCAAAGCCCTGCACACGCATCCCGACCTCCCCAGGGTGCTGACCGACGCCCAGATCGGGCGGATGCTGCTTCACGATATGGCTGTCGGTGAGGGCGCTACGTTATTCGACGGCCTCTATGGCCTCGCCGCCGCGACGGCCATGACCGTCCGCGCCGATGGAACCGTCACCAAGCGCCGCTATTGGCAGCCGAAACCCGATGCCGCCCATTTGGGCCGGGACGAAGCCTATTACACCGGAGCCTACCGGCGTGTGCTTGGGGAAGCCATCGCCTGTCGGATCAGACGCGTCATCCGGCCGCCCGGTATCGTATTCAGCGGTGGGTATGACAGCGCCGCCATCGCGGGCCTCGCTGATCCGGTGCTGACGGAAACGCGCCACAAGCTCGTTGCGGCTGCTTCGGTCATGCCCGCCGATTACCGAGGCACCATCCGCCACGCGCGGTCTTGGGTGGAGATGTGCGCCCGCGACATGCCGCATCTGGACGTCCACTATGTGACCAGAGAAGGCAAAAATGTCCTGTCCGGTTTGGACGAGGCATTTCTGAAGAGCGACCTTCCGGCTGGTCCTTATCATTTCGCAATGAGTGAATTGCTTTCGACGCTGGCTGGCGCAGGCGCACAAGTGATCATGGACGGCCATGGTGGCGACTACACTTTGCACCCGCGCGGGCAATCGGCGCTTGCGCGATTTCTGGCAACGTTCCAGCTTCGCCGATTTTTCTCCGAACTGTGCGGCCATGTGCGCATGACGGGCGCTTCGTTCCGGACGACGCTCAAAAACGAGGTGGTGTGGCCGTTGCTTCCACGATCCGTGACGGCGCTGTGGAAGCGACTCCGGCATGGCGCTCGGCCGGCGTGGGGCGACCAACCAGTCGCGCCGGCCTTTGCCGAGCGGCTGATCGCGGACGGCGCCGCTGAGGTGAAAAAGCTGTGCATCGCCGGCAAAGCTGAAATCAATATGCGCGGGAAAATGGTCAAAGCGCTCCAGCGTGTGATGGCCGGCGCCGCACCGGGCATCTCGCTCCAGGCCGCCCGGCACGGCCTGGAACTGACGCGCCCTTTTCATGACAAGCGTGTCGTTGAACTTGCACTGGCTATCCCGCAGGACATGTACGTCAAGAACGGCCGCAACCGTTATCTTGCCTGCGCGGCCCTCAAGGAGGTCTATCCGCGCGAATTTCAGACGCGCTGGCGCAAGAACGAGGACGAAATTCCGGACTTCCAGCGCATGGCGAAATCGATCGAGCCGCAGCTACTGGCGGAAATCGCACGTATGGAAAGATCGGAGAATCTCGCGCGTTACGTCGATTTTGCGAAAATCCGCCGGCTGCTTGCGGCCCGCGGGCCTGACGATCACAATTCCGGCTGGGAGCAGGAAACCCAGTTGGCGTTGCACGGCTTCGTTGTCGCCCGTTATCTGGAATGGTTTCGACGGGACAATCGGTAGGACCGCGAATGGGAACCGATGTGACCCACTGGCAAAGTGAGTTCGATGAAGGAGTTGGGTTGCTTCGTCAGCAAAAATTTTGCGACGCGGAGCGGGTGTTCGAGACGGTGTTGGCAATGCAGCCGAACCGCTTCGATGCCTTGCATTTTCTCGGCACCATAGCAATTAACACCGGCCGACCAGAGCGGGCCGCGGAGCTTATTCAGAAAGCTGTCGAGCTGAACCCGCAATTTCCGGCGGCCCATAAAGACCTCGCGGTTGCCCAATTAGCCGTAGACCGTCGGTTCGACGCCTTGGCAAGCTGCGATCGAGCAATCGCACTCGACGCGAGCTATGCGGAAGCGTACCACGTTCGGGGTAACGCGCTGCTAAAGTTGAAACTCCCTCAACCCGCTTTGACAAGCCTCGACAAAGCGATCGCTTTGGAGCCGAGCCTTGCCGGCGCGCACCGCTCTCGGGGAATAGCTCTTCTGGCATTGAACCGTCCCGAAGAGGCGTTGGCGAGTTGTGAACGAGCGCTTGTGTTAAAGCCCGACTTCGCGGAAGCGCACGAGACGGCTGGCAATGCGGAATTAACGAGGCGCTGTTTCGATGAAGCGCTCGCGAGATACGATAAGGCAATATCTTTAGACCCACATCTTGCAAGCGCACATTGGAACAAAAGTGTTTGCCTCCTGCAGGTGGGTCGGCTTGAAGAGGGATTTCGAGAGTACGAATGGCGAAAGAAGCTTCGGCAACAGGCCGGGTTCCGCAGCTATGATCAACCCCTTTGGTCGGGTGAAGAAAACATCGCCGGTAAGACGCTTTTCATCTACTGGGAGCAAGGGCTCGGCGACACGATACAATTCTATCGCTATGCCAAAATGGCCACGGCGCGGGGCGCCCAGGTTGTCATGTCGGTGCAGGATTCGCTCGTCAACGTGTTGAAAGAGAACGATCCGGCAATTCAGATTATTCGTTCAAACGAAACGCCGGCCGGTTTCGATTATCATTGCCCGTCGATGAGCTTGCCATTGGCATTTCGGACGACACTCGCGACGATACCGGCAGAGCGTTCCTACATCAGCTCGGATCCAGGAGCGCGAGCCGCCTGGTCGGATCGCCTGGCGACAAAGACGCGACCCAAGATAGGCATCGTCTGGAGCGGCGCCAAAACTCATGCGAATGACCAAAACCGTTCAATCGCCCTCGAACGGCTTTTTCCATTGTTTGGCGCGGATGTCGATTGGATTTGTTTACAGACCGAGCTGACGGCGAAGGACGTCGGCCTGTTTCGGCAACTTCGGTGTATCAGCTATTTTGGCGATGAGGTGAAGGATTTTGCCGACACCGCGGCGTTGATCGATTTGATGGACTTGGTGATCACGGTCGATACGAGCGTGGCGCACTTCGCCGGCGCGATGGGCAAGCCCGTGTGGATCTTTTTGCCTTACAACAGCGATTGGCGCTGGCTGCTCGAGCGAGACGATAGCCCATGGTACCCGAGCGCGAGATTGTACTGGCAGCGACAAGTCGGCGATTGGGAGCCGGTCATCAATCGAATCAACAACGATCTTCGAACCGCGAGTTTTTGCGGATCAGGGAGCGGGCTCAGGGACGCGTAATCCCCGGCGCCCCTTAGATTCTAAGGGCTGCGCGCTAGGAGGCCTCGTTGATCGCGAGCAGGGCTGAGCGTTCCGTCAACTAGGAGGGACCAAATAAAGTCCCGAGGGTCGTCGTATCGTGCGTGACCGTTAGTGTAATCTTTTCCGCACCAGACAGTTCCGTCGGTAGGATCACGACGGGCGTTGCCCAAGGACGCCTTCGAGGGAGGGCCACGGCCGCGGATGTTTGACGGTAGCCGTCGACTGGATCTTGAAAAGGAGGATGGGACACGTAGGACTCCACCGATTGCGCAAACGAGCACCCGACGCGGACAGGCCCGCTGACGATACACGGGGTCACGAAAGCGGCAGGCTACGCGACCCCGATACAATACCTCGCCATTTATTGCTACGCAAACAAGTTGGCTTACAACGTGCGATCGCACAAATCCCGACGGCTCTAAATCGGAGAATTATGGCGCAGCGCATGCCCGAGGGAACCGATGGCGGCGACTTGCCATAAAATGGGCAATGTTACTCCGGTCGCGATACTTGTCCTCGCCGGCACAGTGACAGAGCGACCGGCCGATGTCGCCTACTGCCCCATCGCTGACTTGCTGTCCTCGCCGGCGACAGACTTCCCCGTCGCACCGATTGCCCTGGATTCCCGCTTTCGCGCGAAAGAGCGGTGACTCCGCTTCAGCGCAACCGGCCTACTTCTTCTTCGGCTTCGGCGGGCCCTCGACCGGCGGCAGCGACTTGATGTAGGTGGCGATCGCCAGCCGGTCGTCGGGCGAAAGCTGCGCGGTGTTCTTCACCACGTCCGCCATCGACGAGCCGACCGA
Organism: uncultured Pseudomonadota bacterium; assembly: GCA_963837965.1. Classification (GTDB taxonomy): domain Bacteria; phylum Pseudomonadota; class Alphaproteobacteria; order Rhizobiales; family Xanthobacteraceae; genus Pseudolabrys. Next base: position 60,735 of record CAWIPY010000002.1, read on the forward strand.
GTCGCCGTCAAGCGTGAAGCCGGTCTCCAGCAGATAGGCGATGTCCTTGGCGCTCCATTTGCCGAGGCCCTTCTGCGTGATGTTGGGCGCCCAGCCCTTGCCGTCCGGATTGGGACCGCCGGCGAAGCGCTCGCTCTCGACGATGCCGCCGAGGAAGTTGCGCGGGCTGTGGCATTCGGCGCAATGGCCGGGGCCGTTGACCAGGTAGGCGCCGCGGTTCCACACGTCCGACTGCGTGGGGTCCGGCTGGAACGGCAGGCCGTCGAGATACAAGGCCTTCCACACGCCGATGAAGCGGCGCACGTTGTAGGGGAACGCCAGTTCGTGCGGCGGCGTCTTGCCCTTCACCGCCGGCAGCGTCTTCAGAAAGGCGAAGAGATCGCGCAGGTCGCGATACGTCATGTGCTGGTACGACGTATAGGGAAAGGCCGGGTAGAGATGCTCGCCCTTGGGCGAGGTGCCCTTGGTCATGGCGGTAATGAACTGCGCCTCGCTCCAGCCGCCGATGCCGTCCGCCGGATCGGACGAGATGTTGGGCGGATAGAAGGTGCCGAACTGCGACTTCAGCGCCAGGCCGCCGCCGAGCTTGGTGCGGTCCTTCTCGCCGGGCGTGGCGTGGCAGGAGGCACAACCGCCCGCGTAGAACAGCGTGCGCCCGTTGCCGGGATCGGGCTTGTGGGGACCCAGCGCGCTCGCCGATACGGTCTGGGGAATGGTGACGACCCAGAATACGCCGCCGGCCACGGCTACCGCGACGACGCCCAGCACAACCAGGATACGAAGCATCGCGCGATTGTCTCCCCGATCTCTCCCCGAACGGTTCCCTGTCAGGCGCAATGGAACGCCGCCGCGACGGCGTCGCGGCGGCGCACCAAACAAACGCTGTGCGGCGGAAGCTGTCTAGTGCTTTTCGAGCCGGTAGTCGTCGTGGCAGTTGGAGCAGGCCTTGCCGACCGTCCTCAGCGCAACCTTCAGGCCGTCGAGCGAGCTTGCGGCCTTGGCGCGGTTGTCGGCCACCGCCTTCTCGAATGCGGCGGCCTTGGCATCGAAGTCCTTCTTGTTCTCCCAGATTTTCGGCGCGGCGCGCGTCTTCTCGCCGGTCTTGGAATCGGGCGGAAACAGGCCGGGCAGCTTCTTGGCGGTCTCGTGCCATTGCGCGAAGGCGGCCTGTACCTCCTTGGCGTTGTAGGACGCCTCGCCCTTCACCATCTGCACGAGCGCCTTGGCGTGCTTGCCGTTCTCCTTCATCAGGTGCTCGCGCTGCTTGATCGGGTCCGATTGCGCGAGCACGGCAGTCGTGGCGAAAGCGGCGGCTGCGAGCGTCGCAACCGCGATACCGGTCGTCATTTTCATGAAGTGTCTCCGTGGCGTTGCTCACCGTTTCCGGCCAACACCGAACGTAAAGGGGTTATTCCGCGGCACGCCGGACGCGCTTTGCCGCAGCCCGATCACGAAGCCGTGAGCGTGGATAAGGCCCTCAAGCGGCCGCGGATTTCTTGGCGGCTTGGATGGCCTGCCACACCCGCTGCGGGGTCGCCGGCATGTCGAGCGCGCGGATACGGTAGCCGCGCCAGAGCGCGTCGATGATGGCGTTCATGACCGAAGGGCATGAACCGATCGCGCCGGCCTCCCCCGCCCCCTTAACCCCGAGCGGATTGGTCTTGCACGGCACGTTGTGCGTCTCGAACTCGAAGTGCGGGCTATCGGCCGCGCGCGGCAGCGCATAGTCCATCAGGCTGGCGGCGAGCAGTTGTCCGGAGGCGGGATCGTAGACCGTGTCCTCCATCAGGGCCTGGCCGATGCCCTGCACCGCGCCGCCATGCACTTGCCCCGCAAGCAGCAGCGGATTGAGGTTGGCGCCGAAATCGTCGACGACGACATAGCGCAGAATAGCGGCGATGCCGGTATCGGGATCGATTTCGACCTCGGTGATGTGGGTGCCGTTGGGAAAGGTCGGCACGTCGGGCGCGAAGTCGTCGGCTGCGCGCAGGTGCTCCGGTGTCGCCTTGGGATGGGCGGCGAGGTCCGCGAATGTAACGGCGCGGTCGGTGCCGGCCACGCGCACGGCGCCGCCGGCGATCTCCATGTCGTCGACGGCAGCCTCCAGCACGTCGGCCGCCAGATCCTTGAGCTGATTGCCGAGCGTCTTGCTGGCGCGGTCGACCGAGACGCCGCCAACGGGGATCGAGCTCGAACCGCCGGTGCCGGCGCCGGTAGCGATGCGGTCGGTGTCACCCTGCACCACGCGCACTTTTTCGGGCGGTAGATCGAGCTTGTCGGCGACGATCTGCGCGTAGGAGGTGGCGTGGCCCTGGCCGGTCGATTGCGAGCCGATCAGCACGGTGACGCCGCCGTCGCGGTCGAGGGAGATGGTGGCGGTCTCCGGGCCGTTGCCGCCGCAGGCCTCCACATAGGTCGCCAGACCGATGCCGCGCAGCTTGCCGGCGCGCTTCGATTCGGCGGCGCGCTTGTTGAAGCCGTTCCAATCGGCGATCTCCTGCGCGCGCGTCAGCGTCGCGGCAAAATCGCCGGAATCATAGACCTTGTCGGTCGGCGTCGTATAAGGCATCGCCTTCGGCTTGATGAAGTTCTTGCGGCGCAGCGCATCGGGAGCGACGCCGAGTTCACGCGCGGCAGCGTCGACCGCGCGCTCGATCAGATAGGACGCCTCCGGGCGGCCGGCGCCGCGATAGGCGTCGACCGGCACGGTGTTGCTGTAGGCCGCACGCAGCCGGATATGGGCGGCGGGAATGTCATAGACGCCGGTCGCCATGCCGACGCCGAGCCACGGGATATAAGGCGCAAAGCACGACAGATACGCGCCCATGTCGGCGACGATGTCGAGCTCGAGCGCCAGAAAGCGATTCTTGTCGTCGAGCGCGAGCCTGGCCGTCGAGATGTTGTCGCGGCCGTGGCTGTCGGCGAGGAAGTGCTCGGAACGCTCGCACACCCATTTCACCGGCTTCCTCAGGCGCTCGGCGGCAACCGCGGCAAGCGCGTATTCGCGATACGGAAACAGCTTGGTGCCGAAGCCGCCGCCGACATCGGGGGTGATGACGCGCATCTTCTCGGACGGAATCTTCAGCACCGCCCCGCCAATGATGTCGCGGATGATGTGGCTGCCCTGGCTGCCGAGGGTGAGCGTATAGCGCTCGCCATCGTGCTCGGCGATGACGCCGCGGGTGTCCATGTAATTGGTGACCAGCCGCTGGTTGACGATGGTGACCGAGACGGTGCGGGCGGCCTGGGCAAAGGCTTCCCTGGTGGCGCGCTCGTCGCCGACGGCCGTCTCGAAGGCAAGATTGCCGGGCCGGTCGGGCCAGACCAGTGGTGCGCCGGGCTCGAGCGCGGCCAGCGCGCCGACCACATGCGGCAACGGCTGCCAATCGACGCTGATCGCCTCGGCGGCGTCCTTGGCCTGCTCCAGCGTGTCGGCGACCACGAAGGCGATCGAATCGCCGACATGGCGCACCTCGTCGCGAACCAGGACCGGATAGAACGGCACCGGGATGTCGACGCCCTCCAGGACGCCGGGGGTCGGCAGCGGCCCGAGATCGGCAGTGTCGTCGCCGGTCAGCACCAGGCGCACGCCCGGCATCGCCCGAACGCGATCGATGTCGTGGATGCGGAAGCGGGCATGGGCATGCGGCGAGCGCACTACCACCGCATGCAGCGTGCCGGGCGGGCCGAAATCGGCCACGTAGTGCCCCTGCCCGCGCAGCAACGCGTCGTCTTCCTTGCGCGTAATCGGCTGCCCAAATCCGAATTTCATGCCCTGCCCTCGCCCGCTTGCCTTCGACTATTCCGCCGGGTGCACCGCCTCCTCATGCCGCCGGCGCCTGGCGAAGCGGGCGCCCAGCCAGCGCGAGATCACGTAAAACACCGGCGTGAAAATGAGACCGAAGACGGTGACGCCGATCATACCGGAAAACACGGTGGTGCCGAGTGTCTGGCGCAGTTCGGCGCCGGCGCCCACCGCCCAGACCAGCGGCGTCACACCGAGAATGAACGACAGCGAGGTCATCAGGATCGGCCGGAAGCGCAGGTGCGCGGCCTGCACGGCCGCTTCGCGGCGGTCCTCGCCCTGGTCCTCGAGTTGCTTGGCGAATTCGACGATCAGGATCGCGTTCTTGGCGGCAAGGCCGATCAGCACGATGAAACCGACTTGGGTGAGGAGGTTGTTGTCCATGCCGCGCAGCAGGATGCCGATGATCGATGCGATGAGACACATCGGCACGATCAGGATAACAGCGAGCGGCAGCGTCAGGCTTTCGAATTGGGCGGCCAGCACCAGGAAGACGAATACCACCGCCAGCACGAAGGCGAAGATGGCGGTATTGCCGGCGCGGATCTGCTGGAAGGCAAGCGTGGTCCATTCATAGCCGAAGCCGGGCGGCAGCACCTTCTGCGCGAGCTGCTCCATGATGTGGATCGCCTGGCCCTGGCTGTAGCCGGGCGCCGCCGCGCCGTCGAGCTCGGCGGCGGGATAGAGATTGTAGCGCGGCACGCGGTACGGACCGGTGATGTCCCTCACCGTCGTGAAGGCGCCGAGCGGCACCGTGCCGCCGGTATTGTTGCGCACGCGGATGTTCAGGACGTCCTTGGTGTCCTTGCGGAATTCGTCGGAAGCCTGCGCCACCACGCGGAATGTCCGCCCGAGCAGGTTGAAGTCGTTGACGTAGGCCGAGCCGAGATAGATCTGCAGCGCCGCGAACACGTCGGGAACGCTGACGCCGAGCATCTGCGCCTTGGTGCGGTCGATATCGAGATAGAGCTCCGGCGTGTTGGTCTGGAACAGCGAGAACACCTGGGTGAGGCCGGGGGTTTTCGCGGCGGCGCCCATCATGGCGTAGACTGCGTTCTGCAAAGCGTTTTCGCCGTGCCCGGCGCGGTCCTCGACCATCATGCGGAAGCCGCCGGCATTGCCGATGCCGGAGACCGGCGGCGGCGCCACGACGAAGATCAGGCCTTCCTGAATGGAGGAGAGGCGCTTGGTCAGTTCGCGCTGGATCGCGGCGGCGGATTCGTTTGGATGCTTGGCGCGCTCCTCGAACGGATCGAGCACGACGAAAATGGCGCCTGAGTTGGGCGCGGCGGTGAAGGTCGCGCCGGAGAAGCCGACGATGTTCACGGCATGGGCGATGCCCGGCACCTTGAGCGCAATGTCGACCGCGCGGCGGTTGACGGCATCGGTGCGGTCGAGCGAGGCCGCCGGCGGCAGCTGCGACACCACGATGAGGTAGCCGCGGTCGAGTTGCGGGATGAACCCCGTGGGGGTGCGGCGGAACTCGTTGAGGCCGAAGCCGATGATCACGGCATAGACGACCAGCATGAGCACCGCGATGCGCACGAGCCGGCCGGCAAGCCAGCCGTAGCCGCGGGTCAGCGCGCCGAAGCCCGTGTTGAACAGCCAGAAGAAGCCACGCAGCGGCGCGCTGAACCAGTAATGACGCTCGTGCGCCGTGTGCGGCTTGAGCAGCAGCGCGCACAGCGCCGGCGACAGCGTCAGGGAGACGATGAGCGAGATGACGGTGGCGCCGGCGATGGTGAGCGCGAACTGCCGGTAGAACTGCCCCGATATGCCGGTGATGAAGGCGGACGGGACGAACACCGAAGTCAGCACCAACGCGATGGCGATCAGCGCCGTGCCGACCTCGTCCATGCTCTTGATCGCCGCCTCGCGCGGATTGAGGCCGGTGGCGATGTTGCGCTCGACGTTCTCGACCACCACGATGGCGTCGTCGACCACGATGCCGATGGCGAGCACCAGCCCGAACAGCGACAGGTTGTTGAGCGAGAAGCCGAACATCGACATCACGAAGAACGTGCCGATCAGCGAGACGGGAATTGCGATGATCGGGATGACGGCGGCGCGCCAGGTCTGCAGGAACAGGATGACCACCAGGACGACAAGCACGATGGCCTCGGCCATGGTGTGCTCGACCGCCTCGACCGACTGCGAGATGAACTGGGTCGGATTGTAGACGATGGCGTATTTCATGCCGGGCGGAAACCGCGTCGACAGGTCCTTCATCGTCTTCTCGATCGCGTCCGCGGTCGCCAGCGCATTCGAGCCCGGGCGCTGGAAGATGCCCATGGCAACGGCCGGGTCTTTGTCGAGATAGGAATTGGTGTTGTAGTCCTGCGCGGCGAGTTGGATGGTGGCGACGTCCTTCAGCCGCACCACCGCGTCGGCCGTCTTCTTGACGGCGATGTTGCCGAACTCGTTGGGGTCCTTGAGGCGGCCCAGCGTCTGCACCGAAACCTGGAAGGCGCGCGGATTGGCGACCGGCGGCTGGTTGAGCACGCCGGAGGCGACCTGCACGTTCTGGCCCTGCAGGGCCGTGACCACGTCGCTTGCCGTCAGCCCGAGCGACTGCAGGCGGTCCGGGTTGAGCCAGACGCGCATGGCGTAGTTGCGGGCGCCGAACACGGTGATCGAGCCGACGCCGTCGATGCGCGAGAGCGCGTCGGTGATCTGCAGGGTGGCGTAGTTCGACATGAACAGCGTGTCGCGCGACTTGTCGGGCGAATAAAGATGCACGACCATCATGATGTCGGGCGACTTCTTGTCGACCGTGACGCCGATGGCGCGCACGTCCGCCGGCAGGCGCGGCTGCGCGACCGCGACGCGGTTCTGCACCTGCACCTGCGCGGTGTCGAGATTGGTGCCGATGTCGAAGGTGACCGAAATCGAGAAGCTGCCGTCGCTGGTCGAGTTCGAGTCCATGTACAGCATGTGCTCGACGCCGTTGATCTGCTGCTCGATCGGCGTCACCACGGTGGAGGCGACGACGTCGGCGCTGGCGCCCGGATACTGGCCGGTCACCGTGATCGTCGGCGGCGCGATCTCGGGATATTGCGCGATCGGCAGGGCGAAGAATCCGACGCCGCCCAGGATCACGATGACGATCGAGATCACCGAGGCAAAGATCGGCCGATCGATGAAGAAACGCGAAATGCGCATAGCCGCCCGCTCAGCCCCTGACCGCCGAGGCTTCGCCCACCTTGGGCGCGGCGGCAGGCTTCGGCTTCTCCTCCTGCGGCGTGACCTTCATGCCGGGGCGCGCGCGCATCAGGCCGTTGACGATGACGCGGTCGGTGGCCTTGAGCCCGGTCTTGATGACGCGCTGGCCGTCGGGGGTGAGCTGACCCAGGGTGACGATCTGCCGCTTCACCTTGTCGTCGGGGCCGACCAGCAGCACATATTTGCTGGTCTGCTCGCTGCCGATGGCGCCGTCGGGCACGAGCAGCGCCATGTAGGGCGGCGACGCGGGCACGCGCACGCGGCCGAACATGCCCGGCGTGAACACGCCGTTGGGATTCTTGAACACCGCGCGTGCCAGGATCGTGCCGGTCTGTGTGTTGATCACGTTGTTGACGAAGTCCATCTGGCCTTCGTGCGGGAAGCCCTTCTCGTCGATGAGCTTGAGCGCGACACTGACGCCGCCACTGCGGCTGGCGACGTCGCTGCCTTGCTTGGCGAGGCGCTCGTAGCGCAGGTATGAGGCTTCGTCGAAGGTGAACTCGAAATAGATCGGGTCGGTCGACACGATGGTCGCGAGCAGCGTGGTATTGCCCGAGGTGCCGCCGGTGACCAGATTGCCGGGCGAGACCAGGCGCGCGCCAATGCGCCCGTCGATGGGCGCGCGCAGCTCGGTGAACTGCAGATCGAGCTCGGCCTGCTGGACCGCAGCCTGCGCGCCGCTCACCGCGGCCTGCGCGTTGCGGTTGGTCTGCATGCGCTGCTCGAAGAGCTGTTCGGTGATCGTGTGCTCGCGCACCAGCGACTGGCCGCGCTTGAGGTCCGATTCGGCGTAGGCGAGATTCGACTTGGCGGTCGCCAGATTGGCGCGCGCCTGATTGAGCGTGTACTGGAACGGCCGCTTGTCGATTGTGAAGAGAAGGTCGCCCTGCTTGACCAGTTGGCCATCCTTGAAATGCACGCTGTCGAGATAGCCCGAGACGCGCGCGCGCACCTCGACCGAGTTCACCGCGGCGAAGCGCCCGACATATTCATCGAAATCGAACACCTTGCGCTTGGTGGGCTCGGCCACCGTCACGGCCGGCGCCGGCGGCGGTCCGGCTTGCTTCTGCTGCGCCTGGCCCTGGCCCTGATCGCAGCTTGCGACCAGGCCCGCGAGCGCAAGCGCGAGCGCTGCCTGGCGTCCCATTCGCATCAGCGAATTTGATGTAAATGCCTGTGTGGCGTTCATATAACCCTGTAGCATTGCTTAGCATGCAAAGGCCCGGCCGGACCCCATAGACCCGGCGGGCAGCCATGTCCACCTGGACGATCGGACCCAGGGCAGTGCGGCAATTTCGTTTCAGCGGCGCCCCTTGCCGCGAAACCTTTTGACCCAGGCGCGCCCGAATATGGTCAGAACAATGGCAGCGTAAAGGCCGCCGGCAATTCCGCCTGCGACGGCAAGCGTAGCCAGGTAGCGCAACTCGTGCCAGCCGGCGAACAGGTGCGCAACCGGCGCGCGGATGAGCCAAAGCACCACCGCCATCGCAAGCCCCGCAGCCAGGAGCCTGACCGCGGAGTGTTTGAGCCGCTCGTCGATGGCCAAGTGGCCGGCACGATGGGCGAACCAAAGCACGAGAGTGAGGTTGATCCAGGCGCCGATCGAAGTGGCGAGCGCCAACCCGACCTGGGCAAGCGGGCCCATCAGCAGGACCTTGAAGCCGATATTGACCGCGGCCGCGGCCAGCGCCGCCTTCACCGGTGTTGCCGTATCGCCGCGCGCAAAGAAGGTGGCGACGGTGCTGCGAATCAGCACGAAGGGCATGAGCCCGACGGCATAGGCTGTGAGCGTATGGCCGGCGGCGACGGCGTCGGCATCGGTGAAGGCGCCGCGCATGAACAGCGCGCGCATGATGAGATCGGGGATGATGAAGAAAGCGACCAGCGCCGGGATTGCCAGCAGCAACGCGAACTCGATCGCGCGGTTCTGCGCCATCGCCGCGCCGGCTTCGTCGCCGGCGGCAATGCGCCGCGCCATCTCGGGCAGCACCACCGTGCCGGCGGCAATGCCGATGACCCCGATCGGCAGCTGGTCGAGGCGGTCGGCATAATAGAGCGCAGAGATGGCGCCCGCCGGCAGGAAGCTGGCGATGATCGTGTCGGCGAACAAAGCAAGCTGCACGCCGCCGGAGCCGAGCGTGGCGGGCCCGAGCGCGCGGAAGAACTTGCGCACGTCGGCGTCGAGCTCGGGCCAGCGCAGCGTGGGGAAGGCGCCGACGCGGAAGGCATCGCCGCCCACCAGCATGGCCTGCAGCCCGCCGGAAACCAGCACGCCCCAGGCCGCCGCGTGGCCGGCATTGGGGAAGAAGGCGGCGAGCAGGAGCGCGGTGATGATTGACAGGTTGAGCAGGATCGGCGCGGCGGCGGCGGCGGCGAAGCGCTGCAGCGCGTTGAGGATGCCGCCATAGAGCGTGACCAGCGTGATCAGCAGCAGATAGGGAAAGGTAATGCGGGTGAGCGAGACGGCCAGCGCAAAGCGCTGGGGATCGCCACGGAAGCCGGGCGCCAGCAGGTCGATGACGGCCGGGGTGAAGCCGAGCGCGAACGCGAGCAGCACGAGCTGGCTCGCCAGCAGCAGGGTGAAGATGCGGTCGCCGAAGATGCCGGCGCGCTGGGGCCCCTCCTGTTCGCGAACGCGCGCATAAGCGGGCACAAAGGCCGCGTTGAAGGCGCCCTCGGCAAAAATGGCGCGAAAGTGGTTGGGCAGACGCAGCGCCACGAAAAAGGCGTCGGCGGCAGGCCCGGCGCCGAGAATGGCCGCCAGCACGATGTCGCGGACGAATCCGGTAATCCGCGACAGCAGGGTAAAGCCGCCAACCGTAAGGATGCGCTCAATCATCGGCCTGTAGTACCATCATCAAGCGCCATAAAACGGACTGGAAACTGTTCTAGGGTAACAGTAGCCAGCCAAGCCGGACTGCCTTAAGACGATTCTGGACCCGAACCTAGAGCCCCTGACGAGCTCAGCCGCCCGCCAATGCCCTTTCCGATCATCCCCGTTCTCCTCGCCGGCGGCGCCGGGACCCGGCTGTGGCCGGTATCGCGCGACGCCTTGCCCAAGCAGTTCCTGCCCCTGGTAGGCGAGCGCTCGACCTATCAGGAGACGCTGCTACGGGTGAACGACCCCATGTTCGCGGCGCCCATCGTCATTACCGGGCCGAATTTCCACTTCTTCGCCCGCCGGCAGGCCGAGGAGATCGGTGTGGAGGCGACCGTGGTTATCGAGCCATTGCGGCGCGATTCCGGCCCCGCCATCGCGGCGGCGACGGCAGTCGCCCGTGCGCGCGATCCGGATGCGGTGGTGCTGGCGTTGGCGGCCGACCACATCATTCTCGACGTACCGGCCTTCCGCGAAGCCTGCGCGGCCGGGCGGGCAGCGGCCGAAGCCGGCCATATCGTCACCTTCGGCATCAAGCCCACCGAGCCCAAGACCAGTTACGGCTATATCCTGCCGGGCGAACCGATCGGCGCGACCGGCGCTCATGAGGTGGCCCGGTTTGTCGAAAAGCCGGACGCCGCCACCGCCGAGCGCTACGTGGCCGAGGGCTACCTGTGGAATTCAGGCAATTTCCTGTTCCGCGCCGATGTGCTGCTGGGCGAACTCGAACGGCTGGAGCCTGACATGGCGGAGGCCATCGCGGCGGCGGTCGCCGGCGCCAGCAACGACCTCGGTTTCCTGCGCCTGCAGCCGGAGGCCTTCGCGCGGGCGCCGCAGAAGTCGATCGATTATGCGGTTATGGAAAAGACCGACCGCGCCGCCGTGGTGGCGGGCGATTTCCGCTGGTCGGATATCGGCAGTTGGGACGCGCTGTTCGATATCACCCCGCGCGACCCGCAGGGCAACGTGCTGCAGGGCCAGGTGACGACCATGGATGCGCGCAACAATATCGTGCATTCCGACGCGCGGCTGACCGCCCTGCTCGGAGTCGAAGACCTGGTGGTGGTGACAACGCCCGACGCCGTGATGGTGGCGCCGCGCGCGCGGGCGCAGGAGGTGCGTGAGCTGGTCAACAAGCTCAAGGCCGGCAAGCGGCCCGAGGCGACCGAGCACAGGCGCGTGCACCGGCCTTGGGGTTATTACGAGTCGATCGACATGGGCGAGCGCTTCCAGGTCAAGCGCATCGTGGTGATCCCGGGCGGCATGCTGTCACTGCAGAGGCACCGCCACCGCGCCGAGCATTGGGTCGTGGTCCGCGGCACGGCCGAGGTCACGATCGGCGAGGACTGCAAGGCGGTGCATGAGAACGAGTCGATCTTCATCCCGATCGGCAGCATCCATCGCCTCGCCAACCAGGGCAAGATCCCGCTGGAGCTGATCGAGGTGCAGACCGGGAGCTATCTCGGCGAGGACGACATCGAGCGGATCGAGGACATCTACCGGCGGGACTGAAAACACGCGATGACGAGCTTCGACCTCAACGGGCGCGTCGCCCTGGTCACCGGCGGTAATGGCGGCATCGGGCTCGGCATGGCGAAGGGGCTGGCGGGCGCCGGCGCCGCCGTTGCGATCGCAGCGCGCGACCGGGGCAAGGCCGAAGCGGCGCTCGCGGAATTGCGCGCCCTCGGCGGCAAGGCCGAATTCATCGCCGCCGACCTGCTCGACGAAGCCTCGTGCCGGCAGGCGGTGGACCAGACCGCCGCGCAATTCGGCCGGCTCGATATTCTCGTCAACAATGCGGGCACATCGGTCCGCAAGCCGCCGCAGGACATCACGTCAGAGGAATGGCACCTGGTGATGAATACCAATCTCACCAGCGCCTTCGTCTGCTCGCAGGCCGCCTATCCGCACATGGTGCGCGCCGGCGGAGGCAAGATCATCAACATCGGATCGATGATGTCGATCTTCGCCTCGTCCTATGGCGCCCCTTACGCCGCCAGCAAGGGCGGCATCGTTCAGATGGCGCGCGCCTTTGCCGTCGCCTGGGCGAAGGACAACATCCAGGTCAACATTGTATTGCCGGGCTGGGTGGACACGGCGCTGACCCGCGACGCGCGCGAGCAGGTCCCCGGCCTGCACGAGCGGGTGCTGGCGCGCACGCCGGCGCAGCGATGGGGCGCGGCGCGCGATTTCGCCGGGATCGCGGTGTTCCTGGCGTCAGCCGCTTCCGATTTCATCACCGGCGCGGCGATACCGGTGGACGGCGGTTATTCGGTGATGATCTGATGACGGGGCTCTGAGTTTCCCCAAACTCCGCTCATTCCCGCGGAAGCGGAATCCAGAAACGATATTGCTGAGTTGGAGATTGTCGCCCTGGGTCCCCCCATTCGCAGGGACGAGCGGCTGCGCACGTGACGTACGCGCCCGCTAAATGATTCCGCGCCGCGCCAGGTCTGCGATCACCGCCTGCGCCAGCGTCTCGGCATCTTCGCCGGCGGCGTCGAGGCGGATATCGGCGTTTTCCGGCGTCTCGTAGGCTTGGTCGACGCCGGTGAAATTCTTGATCTCGCCGGCAAGCGCACGCCGATAAAGGCCCTTGGGATCGCGCGCAATGCATTCATTGAGCGGGGTGTCGACGAAGATTTCCACGAACTCTCCGTCATCCAGCAATTCGCGCACCATGCGCCGCTCGGCGCGGAACGGCGAGATGAACGAGCACAGCACGATGAGGCCGGCTTCCGTCATCAGCTTGGCCACCTCGCCGATGCGGCGGATATTTTCCACGCGGTCGGCCTCGGTGAAACCGAGATCGCGGTTGAGCCCGTGGCGGATATTGTCGCCATCGAGCAGCACGGTATGCGCGCCGCGCTCGTGCAGCGCCGCCTCCACCAGATTGGCGATGGTCGACTTGCCGGCGCCGGACAGGCCGGTGAACCACAACACCACCGGGCGATGGCCCTTGGCCACGGTCCGCTCGGCCTTGCTGATGGTGATGTTTTGATAGTGGATATTGCTCGCGCGCCGCAGCGCGAAATCGATCATGCCGGCGGCGACCGTCTCCCCGCTTTCACGATCGAGCAGGACGAATGCCCCGGTGCGGCGGTCGTCGGCGTATGCATCGAAAGCGACCGGCTGGGCCAGCGCAAGGTTGCATACGCCGATCTCGTCCGCCGCAAGGGTCTTGGCGGCGAGCTTGGCGAGGGTGTCGACGTCGATGCGGTGCTTGAGATCGGTCACCGTGGCAGCGAGCGTGAGGCCGTTGATCCGCATCAGATAAGAGCGCTCCGGCAGCAGCGGCGCGTCCGCCAGCCAGACGACATGCGCAACGAACTGGTCGGCAACCTGCGGGCGATCGCGCGAAGCGGCCAGCATATCGCCCGGGGCCACCTCGATCGCCTCGGCCAGCGCGACGCTGACCTCGTCGCCTGCCTGCGCGACGGCGAGCGCGCCGGCAGGGCCGGTCAATGATTTGACCGTGGCAGAGCGGCCGGACGGCAGCACCGCGACGGGGTCGCCCGGGCGCAAGCGGCCGCTCGCCAACGTGCCGGCAATGCCGGACGGATCGTTCACCGACTGCACCGCCATGCGCAATGGCTTGGCCGTACGGTCGTCATCGGTCTGGGCGGACAGCACGAACTCGCGCAGGGGCGGGCCTTTGTACCACGGCGTGCGGCCGCTGCGGGCGGCGACGTTGTCTCCGTCTACCGCCGAGATCGGAATGCAGCTTATCTGCTCGAAGCCGAGCGTGCCGGCGAAGGCGCGGAAGCGCGCGCAAATCTCGTCGAAGACCGCGCGGTCATAACCGATCAGATCGATCTTGTTGATTGCCAGCACAAGCCGGCGAACGCCTGACAGGCTGGCGACGATTGCCTGGCGGCGGTTTTCCACGCGCAGCCCCTCGCGCGCATCGATAAGCAGAACGGCAAGCTGCGCCTGTCCGGCGGTGGCTGTGAGGTCGCGGGTCGTACCCGCTTCGGCGGCATCGAAAGTGCGGCCCGCGCCGGCGAAACGGCGATAGGCGGCGCCGGCGATTTGCTGCGCAGGCGCCGCTGCCAGGCCGTCGAACAGCTTGCCGATCAGCGCCGACTTGCCGGCGCCGGCGGCACCGCAAACGACCAAATGCAGCGGTGCGGCCACGCCGGCTTCGGCAGCGGCGGCCGTCGGGGCAGCTTCAACAGAGCCGTGCATCCAATCAGCCTTCGGCCGAGTCACCGCAGCGCGCGCCGCACGGCCTCGATGATGCGATCCTGCGTCGGCGCATCGAGATAGGCATGCATGGGCAGGCTGAGCACCTCGCCGGCAAGCGCCTCGCTCACCGCCATGCCGCCCTCGCCTACCGGATAGTGTTTATAGGCCCGCTGCCGGTGCAACGGTATAGGATAATAGATCGCCGTCGGCACGCCCTCCGCCTTGAGCGCCGCCGCGACTCGGTCGCGCCGGCCGTCCGCGATGCGGATGGTATATTGCGCCCAGACCGAGGTGAGGCCGGCCGGCACCTGCGGCACCGCGACCATATCGGCAAGGCCCTGCGCGTAGCGGCGCGCGGCGCGGTCGCGGGCGGCGATCTCGTCAGGAAAGATTTTCAGCTTCTCGATCAGGATGGCGGCCTGGATGGTGTCGAGGCGCGAGGTCAGGCCGATGCGGACATTGTCGTATTTGTCCGCGCCGTGGCCGTGCACGCGCAGACTGATGAGCGCCTCGGCAAGCTGGTCGTCGTCGGTGAACACCGCACCGCCGTCGCCGTAGCAGCCAAGCGGCTTGGCCGGGAAAAAGCTGGTCGCGGCGGCATGGCCGATGCTGCCGAGCGCGCGGCCCTTGTAGGTCGCCCCGAAAGCCTGCGCGGCATCGTCGAGAACAAACAGACCGGCCTTTTCCGCCGCGGCGGCGACCGCATCGAGATCGGCCGGCAGACCGAACAGGTCGACCGGGATGACGGCCTTGGGCGTCAGTTTCAGGCGCTTGGCGGTCTCGATTGCGGCGGCAAGATGGCGGGCGTCGATGTTGAACGTATCTTGTTCTACATCGACGAAAACCGGCGTCGCCCCCACCACCGCAACCACTTCAGCGGTGGCGCAGAAGGTGAAGGACGGGCAGAACACCGCGTCGCCGGGGCCGATGCCCTTGGCCATCAACACGAGCATCAGCGCATCAGTACCGCTGGCACAGGAGATGGCATGGCGTGCGCCGCAGAATTGCGCGAGCGCCGCTTCGAAGGCGCGCACTTCGGGGCCGAGGATGAACTGGCAATGGGCGAGCACGCGCACCACGGCCTCGTCGATCGCGGACCCCAACCGGCGGCGCTGCGCCCCCACGTCGATGAAAGGGATCGGCGGCAATTGAATGTGCTGGTTCATCGTGGCGCCGGATGGCCTTCCGCTCAGCCCGCTACCACGCGCGGCGCGGGCCGCTTGGTGGTTGGGGCGGCCTGACGCATGGCGAGGCAGGTGGTGGCGATCTCGAGGCTGGCAACGCCTTCCTCGCCGGTGACCGCTGGTGTAGAGCCTGTGCGCACCGCACGCATGAAGGCCATGAGCTCGGAGCGCAGCGGCTCGGCGTGGCCGACCGAAAGGTGGCGCATGGAATAGCTGCCGTCCGGCTGGAAGCCGAAGCACTCTGTCACCTGGCGAGTGATCAGGTCGGCCATGATGTATTTGCCGCGGGTGGCGACGGTGACGCTACGCGCTTTGAACGGCGTCAGCCAGTTGGTGTTGATGTGCGCGAGCACGCCAGAGGCGGTGCGGAACTGCAGGAGCGCGATGTCTTCGCGCTCGGCGACCGCGCTGGAGAGTTGCGGCTGCACCTCGACGATCTCGGAATCCGTGAACCAGCGGATCAGATCGATGTCGTGCACGGCGAGGTCGATGACGACGCCGACGTTCGACATGCGCGGGGGAAATGGACCGACCCGGGTGATGGCGATCGAGAGGATATCTTCGTTGCGCAGCGCTTCCTTGATGGCCTCGACCGCCGGATTGAAGCGTTCCACATGACCGATCATCAGGGTGACGCCGGCGCGTTCGGCGGCAGCGATGATGTCGCGCCCTTCCTCGACCGTCGAAGCGATCGGCTTCTCCACCAGGACGTGGACGCCGCGTGCGATGCAGGCCAGCGCGATCTCGTGATGCAGATGGGTCGGCGCCGCGATGGTGACTGCGTCGATGCCGAGATCGAGCAGCGCTTCGGTATCCGCGACCGCAGCGCAGCCCAGCGTGCGGGCGACGAAATCGGCCTGGCGGCGGTCGGGATCGGCGACGGCAACAAGTTCCACGCCCGGCAGTCCTGCGAACACGCGCGCATGGTTGCTGCCCATGACACCGACGCCGATCACGCCGACTCGCAAGGTGCGCTCCGCACCCGGATTTGCCGTTTGCGTCATGACGTTAATGATTTCCCCCGAGCCGCAGAACCCGTACCGGCATCCCTAGCACGCGGCAGGGCGGCTTGCGACCGGGGCGGGAAAGGACAGTGAACACGTTTTGATTCAGAGCGTTACAGGTGCGATTGACGGTGCGCGGCGGAACGCGGGCGGGCCGCCCGGAGGCACCCTATTCCGCTGCCCGCGATGCCGCAACGGAAAGCCGCAAGCCGGCGGCGATGGCGTCCTCACGGAACGATTTGACCGCGCCCAGCGAAAGCTCGGTGTCGGTCACCTTGCCCAGACCGGGCACCTTCCTCAGCACGTCGGCTGGCGCGGTAATGATGTGGCAGCCCATGGCGTCGGCTTCGACCACGTTGAATACCTCGCGCGTGGAGGCCCAGATGATCTCGACATTGCGGGTCTTGCGCGCGCGCGCCACCGCGTCCTGCATGAGCGGGCGGTAGTCGATGCCGACATCGGCCAGCCGCCCGGCAAACACGGAGACGCAGGCAGGCGCACCGCCGTCGAGGGTCTCGACCGCGCGAGCCACCTGTTCCGGGGTAAAAATGGCGGTCATGTTGACCCTGACCCCGTCGCGCGAGAGCGCGCGCACCGTCTCGAACAACGGCTCGCCGCGCGTATTGGTAACCGGCAGTTTGACGTAGACATTCTCGCCCCAATCATGAATGACGCGCGCCTGCGCCATCATTTCGCGGATGTCGTCGGAAAAGACCTCGAAGGAGATATGGCGGTCGGGAACGGCCGCAACCAGATCACGCGCGTAGGCCTCATAGTCCTTGACGCCCGCCTTCTTCATCAAGGAGGGATTGGTGGTGAAACCGGCGATCCAGGCGTGCTGGGCCATCTCCACGATCTGCGCCTTTTCGGCACCATCGGTGAAAAGCTTGACTTTGAGGGTTCCCAAGGTGGGGGCTGTCATGGCGGTCCTTGCTTCCTTTTGCCGTGGATTTCCATTATAGGGGCGCCGCCGACGCGATCCAATGCGCTTTGCGCACGCAAACATCGCGTTCTCGCGGATTCGGGCGGCCTCCCAGGCAGGGAACCGCCGCGCTATTTCGGGACCAGGCAATGCGCAGGGCGCTCTCGCTTTTTGTCAAGCTCGCCGTTTCCGGCCTGCTCCTTTACCTGGCTTTGCGTTCGGTCAACATTGGGACGGTCGCCAGCCGCTTGACCGACATCGATCCGAAATGGATTGCGCTGGCGCTTCTGGTGCCGCTGGCGCAGAATTTCCTGTTGGCCATCCGCTGGCGGACGATTCTCAGCCGCTGCGGGTCCGACCTGCCGCTTGGGCAAATGTTCCGCTACGGTATGGTGGCGCTGTTCTTCAACCAGACCCTGCCTTCCAGCGTCGGCGGCGATGCCATGCGCATCTGGCTGGTGGCCAAGCAGACCAACTGGCGCGCGGCCAGCTACGCGGTGGTGATCGACCGCGTGGTCGGCCTCGTCGCGCTCGCCATGCTGGTGACCGTCTGCCTGCCATGGACGCTGCAATTGATGCACAGCCCGGTTGCACGCGGCGCCCTGCTGCTGATCGGGCTTGGCTGCATCGCGGGCGGCCTCGTCTTCGTCAGCCTGGCGTCGGATCGCCTGCTTCTTCTGCAGCGCTGGGGGCCGACCCGCCATCTTGCCGCCAGCGCGGCCGTGGCCGCCGGAATCCTGCGCTCGCCGCGCACGCTCATCAGCGTATTCGGCCTGTCGTTCGCCATTCAGCTTCTGACGGCGGTCAATGCATGGTGCGTCGCTCGCTCGGTCAACGCCGACCTCACGCTGCTCCACGCGCTGTTCCTTGTGCTGCCGGTGATGCTGATCGCCGTCGTGCCTGTGTCGATCGCCGGCTGGGGCATTCGCGAAGGCGCCATGGTGGCCGCCTTTCGGTACGCCGGATTGGCGGCGGGTGACGGCCTGATCGTATCGCTGCTCTATGGGGCGATCCTTCTGGCGGTCGGCGCATTGGGCGGTCTGGTCTGGGTGCTCACGACCAAGCGGCAGTTCGACCGCAAAGTCGTCCCGGTGGTCGACGCCGGCAGCTAAGACCCGCGGCGCGCAGACGCGTGGCCGAACACGTCCACGGCCTGTCGTCACAAGCCGTGATAGGACTTATACCATCCGACAAAACGGCTGATGCCGTCAGCGAGCGGCGTCGCCGGCTTGAAGCCGACCTCGCGCATAAGGTCGTCGACGTCCGCATAGGTCGCGTAGACGTCGCCCGGCTGCATCGGCAGCAATTCACGCTTGGCCTTCCTGCCAATGTTGTGCTCGATCAGGCGGACGACCTCCATGAGCTCGACCGGATTGTTGTTGCCGATGTTGTAGACGCGCCAAGGCGCGTCGCTCGATGCGGGATCGGGCGTGGCGCTGGACCAGTTCGGATCGGGCGCCGGCACGTGATCGATCAGCCGGACGACGGATTCAACGACATCGTCGATGTAAGTGAAATCGCGCCGCATGTCGCCGTTGTTGAACAGCTTGATCGGCTTGCCGGCCAAGATCGCGTCGGCAAAAAGCCACATGGCCATGTCCGGGCGGCCCCAGGGCCCGTAGACGGTGAAGAAGCGCAGGCCGGTCGCCGGCAGGCGGAACAGATGGGAATAGGCGTGCGCCATCAGTTCGTTTGCCTTCTTGCTGGCGCCGTAGAGGCTGAGCGGATGATCCACGTTGTCGTGCACGGAAAACGGCATGTGCGTGTTGGAGCCGTAGACCGAAGACGAGGAAGCGAACAGCAGGTGTCGGCAGCCGTTGTTCCGGCAGCCTTCAAGGATGTTGGTGAAGCCGATGAGATTTGAGTCGACATACGCGTGCGGATTGATCAGCGAATAGCGCACGCCAGCCTGGGCGGCGAGATGCACGACAAAAGGAAAGCGATGCTTGGCGAACAGCTCGGCTGTCGCGTTCCGGTCGGCGAGATCGATCCTGGCGAAGCTGAAGCTATCGAACTTCGCCAGCTCGGCGAGGCGCGTCTCCTTCAGCTTAGGGTCGTAATAGGCGTTCAGATTATCGAGGCCCACGACCTGCCGACCGCTCTCACAAAGGCGGCGCGCGACGTGAAATCCGATGAAACCGGCGGCGCCGGTTACGAGGATGGGATCGTCAGCCATGGGATGCTTTCCGGGCGTCTTTTGCTTCGTTTTTCAAAGGCGCCACAGATCGATACCTTGCGGCTTCCGCGATCGATCGAGCCTCGACTTCACGTCGAAGACGATGCCCTTGCCATTCTTGAGCAGTTTGGTCACGAAGGGCCAGCCGGCCGCCAGATAGTCGGCGTGCGGAACGGCGAGGATCACGCCGTCGGCGGGCTGCAGGCCTTCGAGCGGTCTGAGATCGATACCGTATTCGTGGCTGACTTCTTCCGACAGGGCCAGGGGGTCGTGCACCTGCACGGCGATGCCGACGTCGACCAGTTCGCGCACCACGTCGTTGACCTTGGAATTGCGGATGTCCGGCACGTTTTCCTTGAAGGTCATGCCGAGGATCGTCACCGTCGGCGCGGCACAGCCGCGCTGCATGAAGGCGCGCATGCATTCACGCGCCACCCGCCCGCCCATGCTGTCATTGATGCGGCGGCCGGCCAGAATGATCTCCGGATGGTAGCCGGCCTTCTCGGCGCGGAAGGTCAGGTAATACGGGTCGACGCCGATGCAGTGGCCGCCGACCAGCCCCGGCTCATATTTCTGAAAGTTCCATTTGGTCGCCGCGGCGGCCAGCACGTCGCCGGTGTCGATGCCGAGCTGCCCGAAGATCGCCGACAATTCGTTCATGAAAGCGATGTTGAGATCGCGCTGGGTGTTCTCGATGACCTTGGCGGCTTCCGCCACCTTTATCGACGGTGCCCGATGAATGCCAGCGGTCACCACCGAACCGTAGACGGCGGCGATGATGTCGAGGGTGCGTTCGTCCTGCGCCGAGACTACCTTGATGATGGTCTCGAAACGGTGCTTCTTGTCGCCCGGATTGATGCGCTCCGGCGAATAGCCGACGGTGAAGTCGCGGCCGGCGGCTAGGCCCGAGGCCCGTTCCAGCACGGGCACGCATTCTTCCTCGACGGCGCCCGGGTAGACGGTCGATTCGTAAACGACGATGTCGCCCTGGCGGAGATGGGCACCGACGCTTTCCGAGGCCGCCAGCATGGCGTGCAGG
The DNA here is from genome assembly GCA_963837965.1 of uncultured Pseudomonadota bacterium. Lineage (GTDB taxonomy): Bacteria > Pseudomonadota > Alphaproteobacteria > Rhizobiales > Xanthobacteraceae > Pseudolabrys. Next base: position 81,153 of record CAWIPY010000002.1, read on the forward strand.
TCCGGACGCCGCGCCTTGTCGATGGGCGTCGGTACGGTGACGATATAAAAGTCCGCGCCCGACAGACAGGCAGGATCGTGGTCGAAATCGATCTTCGCCCGCTGGAGATCGCCCGGCTCCACCTCGCGGGTGCGGTCGTGGCCCGCACGCAGTTCCTCGATGCGCCGGCGGTCCACGTCGAAGCCGACCACCGGCGTGCCGGAGCGGCCGAACGCCACCGCGACCGGCAGCCCGACATAGCCGAGGCCGATAACGGCGATTTTGCGCCCGTGGCTCACTAATTGCCTCCCCACCCGCGGCGGCATCTCTTAACCCCGGAAAGCTGCACCGGGCAATCCCGTTTGCCGGCTAAGCCGGATCGACTTGAGACCTGCCGTCGCTGCCCGGCGTTGCGCCGGAGCCGCCGCGCTCCAACACGAGCGCAGCATGAATTGCGGTGCGGGGCACACTGGCGATGTCGTAGCCGAGAAAAGCCAGCAGCAGCTGGAACCCGACGATGATCGGCAACGCCGCCACCATCACTGTACCGGCGCTGGCAAAGGCACCGCTGCTGGCGTGCAAAATCCACTCGCTGAGGCCGAACACGATTCCGAAGGTCAGCACCGGGATGCCGAACAAGAGATACAGCGAACCGACAGAGAAATCGCGGACAAAATACGAGTAGACCAGACGTTTCAGAAAATTTCTGATGTGATACCAAAGAAACGGCATCGTCTCTTTGTGCGCGCGCAGATTGCTGATCTCGTCGCCATAAGACGCACGCATTGGTATATCGATGACGTTTGCCCGCATGAGATTGAGCCGAAAGAGCATATCGGACTCGAAAAAGAAACGGGACGCAATCTTATCCTTCGGCAGCAGGTCGAGAACGGCCGAATGTATCGCGATATAACCGTTGGTCGGATCGAGTATCGACCAGTAGCCGGACGACAGCTTTGTGATGAACGACAGCAGTCCATTCCCGAAAATTCGGAAGCCTGGCATGCCACGCAGGTTTTCCGGCGCGAAGAAACGGTTCCCCTTGGTATAATCGGCCTGCCCGCGCGCAATCGGATCAATAAAGGCCGGAAGAAGCGCCGGATCCATCTGCCCGTCACCGTCCATCTTGACGACGACCGCGGCACCGGCGGCGACTGCGGCCCGCATGCCCGTCAGGGTGGCGGCTCCTACACCCTGATTCCGGTCATGGCGCAATACGCGCACGCGCGGATCGCGGCTCTCGCGCTCGACCAAGTCACCGACGCGCTCCGGACAGGCATCGTCGACGACGTATATGGACACGATTTCAGGCCCAATGCCCGCGATGACATCGAGCACCTTCCGCTGCACCTTGAAGCAGGGAATGACGACGGCGGCCTTAGAAGCGCTCAACGGGCCTTGTTGCATGTTTGCCGGAAACTCTCTACTGATCTTGCGCTACCGCGACGAAACCGCAAACGACCTGACGCCATTCGATTGCTCGACCTGTTGCATGCCGCGGAATCGAAAACCTTCATCGCCGCCCGAGTCTGCAATCGCTCGCCTGCCGTGCTGCCCGGTGTGCGGCAGCGATACGCGGCGCGATCTTTTACCGGACATTTGGCGATGCCCGTCATGCGGCTATTTCGGTTCGACATTCCGGGTCGCCATCAATCAGAATTCCGAGGCCCTCGACGAAAGCCGCCGCATCGAAGCGCTGCGCGCCGTCCGGCAGGATAACTTCGAAATCATTCTCGATCGTGTGCAATCTACCGAGGGCTTCCCAGGACATGCGAACGCTCTCGAGGTCGGCTGCGGACACGGCTGGTTTCTGGAAGCGCTGGAAAGGCGTGGCCATCGAGCGGTCGGCATCGAGCCGGACGCACAAATTGCCGCTATCGCGCGACGTGCCGGGCACGATGTGACCGTAGGATATTTTCCGGAGGCGCTCGACCAAAACGCACGTTATGATGCTATTTTCTTCAATGACGTGTTTGAGCATCTGCCCGCGATCGATACTGTCGTCGAAAGCCTGAAACGTCATCTCGTCGATCGCGGCTGGGTCGTCATCAATCTGCCGGTCAGCGAGGGGGTCTTTTTCCGGATCGCGCGCCTGTTGATAAGGTTCGGCGCAACCGGACCCTATCGGCGGCTTTGGCAGATGAACATGCCTTCCCCACATCTCAGTTATTTTTCCAGCGAAAATCTCCGGCAATTGTTCGCGCATCATGAGCTTGAGCTTGTATCAGTTGGCACGCTGCGTTCAATTGGCACCAAAGGCCTGTTGGACCGTATTCGATATGATCGAGCGATCAGTCCGTGGCTGGGCTACGTATACTACCTGGGTGCACTGGCGCTCATTCCCGTATTGAAGCTGGTGCCGGCCGACATAAAGTTCTTTCAATTCCGCAAGCTACCCGGCCAAAGCTGCACTTGAACGTGCATTGGCGAAACCTGCGGCAACAATTGCGGCGATGCCGCAAAAGGAGACGCCGAAACGATCAACGGGCTTCTTCAGGCGTCCCTTGCGCCGCCGGCTTGGCGCCGAGCGCGGGCAGCAAATGCCTCAGGAGCCATGCGGCCGGTGAAGCCGCCAGGATGACCAGGAACGGCTCGATCGGAAATCGGTACCGAAGAGAACCGATCGTGACCATGTGGATGGCGGTGACGTACCCGACAAAAAGCACGATCGGCAACAGCCGAACATTGCGGCGGCGCAAGGCGATCGCAGCGCCAGCCAACGCCAGCACCAGCACCGGCAGATAGGCGGTCGCAGCGATCACGTCGAGCAATGTGGTGGAATATTCCCGTGCGTAGGGCCAGGGCCGCCACAGTCGCGTGAACTTGATCGCGGCAAGCTCCATGAAACGACCGGGATTATGGATGATGTAATCCACCGCCGCCTGTCGCAGCATGCGATCGCGCACAACCGGATTGGACGTGTCGCGATAACCCGGAACCGTGACCTTGACGTCGACGCCGCCGCCATCGGTGTTGCGCGGATTGTTCCCGGAATAGAGCACCAGGCCTGAGGCGAGATCCAGGCGAACGAACTCACCGTATTTGGCATAGTTGTGCACCCACCACGGGGTCATCAGCACAACATAGACCGCCGCAAGAATACCGAGGTTCTTCGCGGTCTGACGCAGACCAAGGCCGTGCACTCCCGCCGCGAAGACGACCAGCAGGAGCGGTGTGAGCAGTTCGCTGAGGGGCCTCGTCAGGATAGCTGCCACCATCGCGATACTGCCCAGGGTGAAGCGTCCGACGAGATAGCCCAGGAAACCCAGAAGAAACAGCGTGACGAACAGGTTCTCGCTCAATCCGACGACCGCATAGAAGATCGCAAACGGATAGATGGTCCACATAAGTGCGGCCAGCAGCCCCGCCAGCGCGTCCGCGGTGAACGCACGAGTGATTCTCGATAGGCTCCATATGCCCACCAGCGAAACGCCGGTATCGGCCAGCAACTGCCCAAGACCGCCCCCGCCAGCAAGCATGACGAGCAGCGGATAGCCGGGCATGACCCAGGGGTCTTTGATTCGATGCAGTTCCCACAACTGCGCTGCCGCGGTGCGGTAGCTCAGCACGTCCGGCAAGTATCCGAGCCGCGCGTTGATGGCGGGAGCCAGCGCGAGGCGCAGGAGGGCCGCCAGCGCGAGAATGACAGCCAAGGCACGGCTTTCTGCGACCGGATCGAGTGGCGAACTGATCGTGGCTGACAGTCGCGAAAACATCGGGTGATCCGTCCGATTTGAGCGCAGGTTCAAGCCGAATAAAGCCGCTCGTAGCACTCTAGCGCGCGCGGCAGACCATACTTTTCGACGATGCGCGCGCGGGCGCGGCGGCCGCGTGACACCCTCTCGGCCCGTGCCGATCCAGCTTCCTTAGCAATCGCCGCGATCAGCGCCCCGGTATCGCCCGGCGAAATGACAAAGCCAGTGTCACCGATGATCCGGCGGGCGTCGCCGACGTCGGTCGCCACCGGCACCAGCCCAGCGCTCATGCCCTCGGCGATCACATTGGAGAAACCCTCACCAAACGCCGAGGTCGAGACGACGACATCTGCGGCCGCTATCAGCCGTGCCGTATCGGTGCGTAAGCCGAGTGCCCGCACGTTCGCCGGCCGAGGCAGCCTTTCGGTGCCGTATCCCACCATCAGGCCGATCACCGACGGCAGCCGCTCCATCGCGGCAAGGAAGGTGTGGTGATCCTTCATCGGGTCGACCCGGGCCAGATGGATGACAACGAGAGCACCATCAGCAATACCGAGCTCGGTCCGCACTTCCGCACGCGCCGCAGGGTCGGGCCGGAATTTCTCCGTGTCGACACCGTTATCGATGACGAGGACGCGCTGCGGCCGAAAGCCATGTTGGCGGTGAAAAGCAGCGCCCGCCTCAGAATTGACGATAATGGTGTGAGGTAATCCCGACAGCAACGCACTCCAGCGGATAATCCGGCCATAACGCCCGGCATCCATGTTGGACGCGCGCAGATTCCAAAACAGATTCCGGTTGCGCCGTCCGGGACAAAGGTAATGGACGAGTGTTGCGGCTATATTGCCGTGATACATCCAGCCCTGCAGGATACGAGGCCGCAATTTGTTTCCCGCCCGCACCAGCGCAGCCGCCGTGCCAGGGACCGACGCCATCGAGCCTGCTTTGAGCACGGTAACGCCGATGCCGGCCGCCCGTAATTCGGCAGAATGCGCATCCAGCGCACTCAGGCTGATCACGTGCTGCGACAGCCCGCGCGTCTGCAACGCGCGGGCGACCTGGACCAGCATCGTCTCCGCACCGCCCGTTCCGAGCCCGCTGATCACGTGCATCACATCGATCATGCGCGCGGGCCGGCGACGAGCGCCAACTGGGTGGACAAGGCCGTTTCGTCGTATCGCTCGCGCCACCAAGGATGGACCGTGCCGGGATAGGCCTCCTCGACCATGCGCGACGGTATCAATTCGGCCGAAATGCCGCTCTGCAAGAACAAGTGCGACACGTCCGGTGCGCGCTTCAGATTGATGGCCTTGCCACGCCGCGCGAAATAGGATTCCGGCGGCTGCTCGTACAAGCCCTCGAACGGATTGCCGGTCGGATAATGATTGCCGAAATCGACGAGATGCAGAGACCGCGTGTCCGGCCTCTGTATCGATGCCAGCTTCTCGATCGTTGCTTCGAGCGGAAAGACGTGTTCGAGGCAGGATTGCGACAACACGATATCGGCGGCCCCGGACAGGGGTGCGGCCTCGAAGCCGCAGCGGTGGATGGTCAAGCGCTGCCGCAGCGCATCGCAAAACGATGTGAAGTCCATGCGCGGCCCATAGAGCGCGGTCAGGTCGGCATGAAAAATGCGCAGATAGCGCTCTCTCACCGGGTCGGAATGAAACAACTCCTCGCTCCATTCCGGCTCCGCGCTTTCAAAGGCCACCGCGCCGCAAAAGATTGCGAGCGGCCCGTATCCGGCGAGCGGTCCGCAGCCGACCTCGACAACACGTTTGCCGGTGAAATCGAGCGGCTCCCACGGCATGTGCCGGCGCACGATCGCCTCCTGGCGAAGCAGCAGTTCGGCAAATCGAATGCCGCGGCCGTGTTTGGCGGAAGACAACAGCTCTACCGCGGTCCATGCCGGTCCCCCGCGCAAACCCGGCAAGCGCCGCCGTGCCAGCCGCCAGGTTTCCAGCGGCGTCAATGTGAGCAAATAGCTCAACTTGGGCATGCCGCCGTCCCTGCCGCCACAGTTTGGATCAGGTGTGAGTATTGCGCTGCGATACGCGCCTGCGAGAACCGCTCCGCGGCGCGCAATGCGCCGGCTGCCAAGCGAGCAAGTTCATCATGCGAGCCAAGCAGCCGGTCGATTGCCGCCGCCAGCGCATCCACATTCTCGGGCGGAACGAGCATCCCGCCTTTGCCGTCACCCAAAATATCCGCCGGCCCATAAGGGCAATCGAAGGCAACGACCGGCAGGCCGCAAGCCATGGCCTCGACGATGACATGGCCGAAACCCTCCCAGCGTGACGGCAGCACGAACAGATCGCCATGGGCATACCAGACGGCCGGATCGGCAGCGAAGCCGGCCAGCAGCACGCGGTCGGCGATGCCGAGTTGCCTCGCCAACGCGTCCAGCGCAGATCGCTCCGGCCCGTCGCCGACAATGACCAATCGCGCCTCTTTGCCGGCGCCCTCGCAGCGAGCCAGCGCCCGCAGCAGCAGGTCAAAGCCCTTTTGCCGGATGAGACGCCCGACCGCGACCAGCACTGGCCGTCCGCCGGCAAAGTCGGCCCAAGGTGGTCCGGACCTGCGCGCGGCCTGCGCGCGCCGGTCCCACGCCTCGGTATCGACCGGATTGTGGATGGTCACGACACGAGCGGGATCGAGATGATAGTCGTCGATCAATTCGCGGCCCACCCCCACGGAGAGCGCCACGAGCGCATCGGCTCTGGTGTAGGCCCATCGCACAGCCCTACGCCGAAAGCGCCCGAGATCGTTGCGCGCGCGGTGGGGATTGGTCTCACGCAAAATCAGACGTGGCCGGCGACGGACCAACCGCACCGCCAGCGCCGCCACAATATTGGCATCGACCATGGTCGCGAACAGAACGTCCGGGTGCTCGGCAGCAAGATATCGGCGCAACGGCAAAACTGCACCGCGGCTGCGCGAGCAGCCGAGATCAACGACCTCATGTCCAGGATCGAGCCAATCGCGTGCCGTTCCCGAATTACGAGCCACAATAAGCTTGACGGAGAAGCACTCCGGCGGAAGCCCGTTGACGAGGTTGACGATGGTCCGCTGCGCGCCACCCGCATCGAGATCGGAAAGAAAGAAGGCGACGCGAAGACGTGTCTCGGCGGCGTCCGTCACGCGCCTTCTTTCAGTCGCAGTCCGTGCTTCGACGGCGTATACTTCTCGCCGGTGCGAGGACAGACCAGATCGGCGCCGAGCACCTCTCCCGCTTTCGATACCCATCCGATGCGCCGCGCCGGATTGCCTACCATCAGCGCGTGCGGCTCCACGTCCGCCGTCACCACCGCGCCGGCACCAATCATTGCGTATTCGCCAACCGTGTAGCCGCAGACAATCGTCGCATTGGCGCCGATCGTCGCACCGCGGCTGATCATGGTATGTTCGAATTCGCTCTTGCGGGACACGAACGCGCGTGGCGTACGCACATTGGTGAAAACCGCATTGGGGCCAATGAAGACGTCGTCGGCGATTTCGACGCTGTCATAGATGCAGACGTTGTCCTTGATGACGACACGGTCGCCGATCACCGCCCCGCCTTCCACAAACACATTGTGCGATAGCCTGCATTCACGCCCGACGCGCGCACCCTTCAACACGATGCAGTGCTGCCAGATTCGCGTCCCGCCTCCGACGATAGCGCCGACGGCAACCTCCGCACTCGGATGCGCGACATAGGAACTCACGTGCGCACGGCCTCGATCAGCGTGCGCGCCACCCGATCAACCTGCTCGTCCGTTATTTCGGGATAGATCGGCAACGACAGAACGTGCTTGGCCGCGCGACTGGCGTGCGGCAAGTCGCCAGGCGCATAACCGAGGGAAAGGAATGCCGGTTGTTCATGCACCGGCACGGGATAATGCACCCCGGCGCCAATCCCTTTGTCGTTGAGATACCGGCGCACACGATCCCGGTCATCAACCTGCACGACATAGAGATGGAACACGTGCTCGGCGCGCGCGTCGACGTGCGGCGTCTGAATGGAATTCTCGCCGGCAAACAATTCATCATAGCGCGCGGCGGCGCGGCGGCGCGCGGCGTTCCATTCGGGCAGATGCGGCAGCTTCGCGCGCAAAACGGCAGCCTGCAATGTGTCGAGACGCGAGTTCACCCCCTGTATCTCATGCAAATACTTGCTGCTGCGGCCATGATTGGCGCGCCGGTCGATGCGCGCGATCAAGGCCGCGTCCTTGCTGAATACCGCGCCGCCGTCGCCCCAAGCGCCGAGGTTCTTTCCCGGATAAAAGCTGAAGCAGGCGGCATGGCTCAGCTCGCCCGGCCGGACGCCGTCATGGCTCGCGCCATGGGCCTGAGCGGCGTCCTCAATGATCGCAAGCCCGCGGCGCTCGGCAAGCCGGTGCAAAGTCCGCATATCGATCATCTGTCCATAAAGATGAACCGGCATGAGGGCGCGGGTGGCCGGCGTCACCGCCTCCTCGGCCGCTGCCACCGACATCAGTCCGCTCGCCTGATCGATGTCGGCGAGCACCGGCTTATAGCCTGCATTGACGATGGCTTCAGCCGTGGCGACGAATGTGTGAGTGGTGGTGATAACCTCGCCCTTGCCGTCGCCGGGCCCCAGCACCTCGACCAGAGCGAGCGTTAGGGCATCGGTGCCGTTGCCGACCAAGGCGACGTGCCCGCCGCCGCAAAAGCCGGCGAATTCATTTGCAAACGCAGCGTGCTCGGCACCGCCGATGAAGGCTGATTCATGCACGACGCGGGCCACCGCCGCATCGAGTTCACCGCGGCAGTGCTGATACTGCGCGCCGAGATCGACCAACGGAACCTTGTCGGTCATCATCGCAGTTGCCTCGCCTCGCTTCGCTTCCGTCATGCGTTCCGCCCAAGCAGACTGCGGCTCTCGCGGAAACGCATGGTGACCGGAGCGCCTGTCGCCATCAATTCATAGATCGCAGTTACCAGTTCGAGCGAGCGGCGTCCTTCCAATCCATCGACCAGCGAGGGCTTGCCGTGCAAGATGGCTTCGATCACGTGCTCAAGATAAGCGACATGGCCAAAGCCATAGACGTTCGGCGGATTTTGATTGAACTTGCTCAGCACATCTTCGTCATCCGCCAACTTCGTCTCGAACTGCCAAGTCTTGATATGATTGGCGGCAAAGCCGCCGATCTCCACCATACCCGTCTCACCGAGAATCGACAGCGAGCCTTCCAGGTCCGCCGGCCGCGCGGCCGTGGTCGCTTCAATCACGCCGAGCGCGCCGTTGGCGAAATTGACAACCGCGGCACCGGTATCCTCGGTCTCGATGTCGACCAGAGCGGTTCGGCCGCTGGCGAAGACAGAGAGCGGTTCTCCGAGGAACCATTGCACCAAGTCGACGTGATGGCTGGCCTGGTTGGCGAAGACGCCGCCATCGAGCGCCCAGGTGCCGCGCCAGTCGTCCTGGTCGTAATAGGGCTGCCGGCGGCACCAGCGTACGCGGGTCGTCCCCATCACCAGCTTGCCGAAGCGGCCGCCATCGACGGCTTCGCGCAATTTGCGGACCGGCAGATTGTAACGGTTCTGCTTGACGACAAAGAGCTTGATGCCGGCGGCGTCGCAGGCTGCAATCATCCGGTCGGCGCCGTCGAGAGTCAGCGCCATCGGCTTCTCGACCACGATGTGCTTGCCATAAGGGGCGAGCGCAACCGTGTCGCGCGCGTGATAACCGCTTTCGGTCAGCACGCAGACCACGTCGATCGCCTTGGCCTGCTCGTCCATCATGCGGTGATAATCGGTGTATGCCGGCACCGAATGACGCGCGGCGAGCTTGTTCACACGTTCTGCACGGGTATCGCAGACCGCGACCAGCCGGGCCGCGGCGATCTGATTGGCAGCGAATATCTCGGAATATTTCTGCGCGATGCGTCCGCAGCCGACCAGGGCAAAACCGATTTTTTCTTTCATTTCAGTTGGTTATCTTTGCGCTGGCATGCCGGGCGACCGATTTGATTTGCGCGATGTCACCGGCGATGACTTCGTTCCATGATTTGATGAGCGTATTCTTAAGAGCGGCCGCGGCCGCGCGCCGCCGCGCGATTTCTTCCGGCGATCGATAAGCTCGGCGAGCGCTACCGCGATCGATTGAGGGACCGCATTGCGGTCATAGCGCTTCGCGACGTCGCCCGGGGATCAACCGATCGGTCACAGTATCAAGCGGCACGCCCGGATCGGAGCTCGGCATCACCAAGCAGGCGCCGGCCGCCAACGCCTCCAGATTGGCATTGGACAGATTGCCGTAGAGATTGACCGAGACGTAGATATCGGCAGCGGCAAGCCAGCGCGCCACCTCCGCGTGAGTCTGCGCGCCGACGAAATTGATGCGGTCCCGACCGCCCGCCTTGTGCGCGCGTTCTTCCATCTCGGCCCGCAGAGGCCCATCGCCGACGACGACAATGTCAGCGCAGTCGGGCTTCCGCCGTAGAAGCGCGACCGCGGCATCCACGAATTCCAGGCAGCCCTTTTGCGGCTCGAGCCGGGCGAGAAAGGCAATGAGAGGGCGCGTCCCATCGCCGGCTGAACGCCGGGCCTCGGCGGCCTCGGCCGCACTCACCGCGACCGGGTCGCAGCCATTCAAGCGCACGCTCCACGGGATCGCCTTGCCGACGAGCTTGGGCAGCATGGCTCCGGGATCGCTACCGTCCTCAGAGGAAATCACCGCGGCGAAGGGTGCACGCATTTCCCAGCCGAACAGCGGCAACGCGCCTGCGGCAATGCGACGATGATGCGGCACTACCCCCATCAACCGGAGCACTACTTTGTAGCCGGCCCGCGCCAACAACGCGGCGACATGAATGTTGGCGTAGGTCGCATATACAACGTGTGGCTTGAAGGCGGCGGCGGCCGCGAGAATCCGCAGCGCATGTTCGGCCTCGTTGAGCGCGAACTCGACCGGACGAAGAGAGCGCCCGCCCATCCGCCGCCAGGGGAGAATCATCGTCTCGCCGATCGGCGGAATGAAGTTGCGGACGCAGCGAGTGAAGCGCACATCCGGCTCCTTTTCGGCGAAGACCGTGAGCAAATCCACGTCCGACTCGCGGGCCAGGCCTTCGAGCAACCGGTAGATGGCCGGCACGCCGCGCGGTTCCCACCGACCGGCGGCAAGGCCGCTTTTCAGCCCGCCGAACAGGCGGGCAAGAAACAGGACCTTCGTACGCGGCGTTTCCGTCGGCGCCCTCACGCCGCCTCCGCCCCGAAGTCGTCGATGTCGATCTCGTGCCGCGCCAGATATTGCGCCGTCAACCACGCAATGTGGTGGCGGGCGCCGCGACGGTCGCGCCGGACCGTGGCGTAGGGCACGCAAGCGGAATTGCAGGTGGCCTCCATCCAGTACTGCAGATAATGGCGCTCAAAAGCATGCCAGCGGGCGCGCCCGAGCGGCGCATGCAGTGCCTTGGCGGCGAGCCGCAAGGGAGCCAGCCAGAGCGGCCGCACGCGCTTGCGGTTGACGGGAATCTCGCGCCAAACGCCGCCCCAATTCGTCTTCTGTAACACGCGTGCGTAAAGCCGCTGGTCTAGCCTTCTCGGCAAGCGGCACGCCTTCCCAGAAACGCAAATAGGCATTGTCCCACAGCGGCAGCCGCCATTCGTGACCGAGAAACTCGTAGATACGCTGGCCGGTGACGACATATTTGCACTGGCGGTCCTGGAATTCTGCATATTCATAGAGACCGTGATCGCAATCCGGATCGCCAAGCCGGGCGCCGGCGCGATCCAGCGACTCACGCAGCAGCGCCCCGATCCGGTGGCGGTTCGGCGGCGTCAGCAGCACCCGCCAGAGTGTAAAATGCTTGGCAATCAGCGCATCGATGATGCGCGTCAACCGCCCGTCCTCGCTGATCTCCGCAAGTGGATTCTGCAAAGCCGGTGGAATGTGATTGCCGGTGATAAAGTCACCGGAATTGCCATTGACGATGACGGCATCGTCGGGCACGACGCCGTTCCCTTTGAGCTCCATCAGCGGAGCCATGTCCTGCACAAAGGGCGCGGAAGCGCCGCTGTCGGCGAACGCAAGGTAATGCCGGTAGTCGTCGCCGGCAAAAAAAGCGCGCTGTTTCGCAATCGTAGCCGGCACGAAGTGCCAAGGATAGCCGAGCCGTTCGGCAATCGCCTTGGCAGCCTTCGCTTCGAAATTGCCGGCGCGGCCGTAGCTGAAGCAGATAACGTTCTTATAGCCGAGGTGGCGCGCGGCGCTTGCAACCAACCGCGAGTCGCGCCCCGCGCTGAGCGGCACCAGCAGTGGACGGCCATCGAGCGAGGCGAGCATCCGCTCCATGATGGAAAGCGTGCTGTCCGCAAGCTCTCTTTCGAGCGCTGCCGGCTCCGCCGCGCGCACCCGCCACGGCCGATAGACATAGTAGCGATGGCGCGCGCCCTCGCCGTCCGGCCCGACGAAGAAAAGCTCTCCCGGCGCGAGAAGCACGATGCCGCGATATAGGGCCGCGTGGTCGATGGCATAGCCCGCCATCGCAATGGCAAGCGCGGCGTCTGGATCGTGGTCGCGCGCGCCGAGCCCCGCGGCGCGGCGCAGACGCTCCGGCTGCGCATCGATAACCCAGGCCCCGCCGAGGCGGCATGCCGCCACGGGAATGCTGCGGATCCAGTCGACCGCCGCAACGGCCCAGTCCGGCCCCATCGCGACGACTGCGAAATGACCATCGACTTCGCGCAGCCAAGCGCCGATCTCAGCCGACGTTGGGCGCGGCTCCCTGGCGAGCTTGGCGGCGAGGCCGGCGCCGTCGAGACCGTGTATCCAGCCGTTGAACCACACGCTGACATCGCCACTCGCATAGCGCTTCCAGCCAAAAGCCTCTTCGATGGTGACTCGGCAGAGGCGCGCCACGGTCGCCGCCCCGGTTTCGTGCAGGGTCATGCGGCCTGATGCGCGGCAAGCTTGGCCGGCCTTGCGTCGTCGCTTTGGCCCAGGCTGCGCAGCCACATTTCGACGTTGACCAGCGTCCACATGGACGGCAGTTCGGCGCGGTCGCCGGCACGGAAGCGCGCGACGACCCGGTCGAGGGCGCCGGCCCGCGCATAGCCGCGCAGACGACCGTCCGGTGCGCTAAGGAAATCGAGATAGCGGCCAAGGCCCCGTTCGTCGCCGAGCCATTCGTCGTAAGGCAGCCAGAGACCGATCTTGCGGCGGTGGATCAGGCTGCGATCGAGATACTTTTCCGCAATGCGTTTCAGCAACGGCTTCGTAACGCCGCCTGGCGCACGTACCTTGCGCGGGAGGCGGTTGACCACTTGCGCCAGCGGCAAGTGCACGAATGGGACGCGCGCCTCGACGGAGGCGGCCATCGACATCTTGTCCTGCCGCACCAGCAGCGACTCCAAGTAGCCTATCTGGTCGGATGCGAACAGACGATCGCGGAAATCGGAGAACCGCTTGCTCGCCGTCTCCCTTGCGCCGGGCTCCGGGATCAGACCCGGGAATAGGCGGTGCATCTTCGGAAAGTCGTGGTAGATCGACGAATAAACCGCGGCGTCGAAGCCGGCATAGCGACGCAAGCCCAGGAACGGCCGCACCGGCGGCAGCAACTTCGGCGGTACGAGCGCCGCAATACGGTCCTGCCAAGCAAGCCTGCGCCAATTGGCGTAGCGCAAATAACCGCCGAACATCTCGTCGGCGCCCTCGCCGGTCAGCACGACCTTCGAGGTCGAGCGCAGGCGATCGCAGAGCAGCATGAGCGTCACACACCCGCCATGCGGCACCGGGCCTTCCATATGGCGAATGGCGCGCGGTAGCGCGTCGGCGAAAGCGCCGCCATCCACCTCCAGTTCATGGTGCATCAGGCCGTATCGTTCGACGACCAATTTACGATAGGCCCCCTCGTCGAACGGATGGTCGCCGAGACTGACGCCAAACGAAGCGATACGCCGGCCTGCCGCTTCGGTGGCCAACGCCGCCACGAGGCTCGAATCGACGCCGCCTGACAGCTGCAGCGTATAGCCGACGTCGCTTATAAGGTGGGCGCGCACGGATTTTTCGAGTGCGCGCTCAGTCGCGGTCTCCGCATCCTCCTGTGACATCGATTCATCGGGCGCCAGCGTCGAGAGCACATCACAGAAGCGGCGGCGTCCGACGGTTCCTCCTTTGAGAGGGATCGAAAGCAAGGTGCCACCAGGCACCCGGTCAACGCCCTTGACGTTGCTCAGCGCCCCGGCCGCCCAGTTGAACGTCAACAATTCCGCCAGCGATGCGTCGTCCACTTGCGGCTGAACGAGCCGGTACAACGGCCGCATTTCGCTCGCTAGCGCGATTTGACCGCCCTTCTGGCACAGGTAGAGCGGTTTGATGCCGAACGGGTCACGCGCAGCAAACGCAGTGTTCTCGCGCCGGTCGACAAGCACGAAGGCATACATGCCTTCGAGCCGATCGAGCACACGCTCGATGCCCCAGTGCAAGTAGCCCTGCAGAATGACTTCGGTGTCGCTGCCCGTGCGAAATCGGGCGCCGCTTGCCTCGAGCTCGCTGCGCAACGAGCGGAAGTTGTAGATTTCGCCGTTGAAGACCAGGGTGCAACGACCGCTCTCGTCGCTCATCGGCTGGTCGGCCCCGTGGCTCGGATCGATAATGGCCAAGCGGCGGAAGACCAGCGCCCAGCCCGGCTCGGCCACGCGGCCGCCCGAATCGGGACCCCGATGGAAGAGATCCTGCTCGACACCGGCAAGCATCTCATCGGCGAACAGCCGCCCCGGCTCGAAGAATGCGGCCAGTCCACACATCGACTAGTTCGGTCCCGCAAGTAGCCGGCGCAACGGCATTGGATCGGCAGGGCCATCATCGGCCAGGACGGCATCGCGAAGTCTTGCGCGATCAAGCACGGGGCGGTTGGCCTCGTCGTACGTTATGTTGATGACGCGCGCACGCTTGGCGAAGACCGCAGAGATCGACGGCGTCATCGCTCCACTGCCGATGTCGAGGTAGACGATGCGTGCGTTCGTGCAGGCAGCCTGCCACAGCGCGGTGGTGGTCGGCGTATCGAAAACGAATACGTCGGCGGAACCAAGTTGCGCGTCGAAATTTCCCCGCAAGGTCGTTGCCACGTCGGCCAGCGGGTGCGGGCGATCCTTGAGCAGGCCCTCCGGGTGGGCCTGACAGACGAGATCGACATCGAGTTCGCGCAGCGCCTCCGCCACCCGCATCTGCCAGTCGAGATAGATCGTATCGGGCGGCTGGGCCGGCAGGAGCTGCCGAAAACCGAGCAGTTGCGTTGGACAGTAGACGACGCGCAATCTCTCGCCCGCCTCCTTGGCCGGGCGACGCAAAGGCACGGCGGCAAATACGGGATCGCCATTTCCGCCGGAAATGGCCACCGGCCGCGCCGCGTCGAGCAGGCCAACGTCGATCTGAATTCGGCATACCGCAGCCGCCTCAGCTGTCGCCAGTACGAATTCGGATGATACGCAAAGCTCCAACAACGCGGTGACCTCGGGCGTGACCACGAATTCGCGCGGCGTGCCATGATCGAAGCGGGTGACGCGCCCGCCGCGGCGCAGCACTTCGAGGCCGACCGCGCGTGGCGCGTAAAGGCCGCCCGAGCCACTCCAGATGTCGACGGGCAGCGAAACATTACGCAGCGCGGCCATATCGACCAGCGCCTTGTCGAGATGCGCCTGCGCCGTTTGCTTCACCAGGCTGGAAGCCCGCTGGCGATACGGCTCGCCGAAACGGCCCCCACCCACCAACAGATCCGCCAGCGCGGATGCCAGATCGTTCCGCCTTTGGTGCGGCACGCGAACGTTGGCGCGCCGACTCCAGAATGACTTCGGCGTGAAGGAAGCCGATCGCTTTGCCCTCCGCGGCCGCCACGGCACGCAGCAACGAATTGTGGCCGATCGCCACCGCCTCGGGCCGCAGCCACGCGCGCGGTATCCGCTGGGGCGGCGTCCAGGTACGCATGCGCGCGAGCCGTCGCAGCGCCGGCAGAAGCACAGCCACCGGTGGCAATATCGGCGCGACACGGGGCGGCGGCCGGTTGCCTCCATCTTGCAAATAAGCAAATTCGGGAGCGCTTGCGAGCAAGGCGGACACCGCCTGCGGCAGCGCGCTGCACCGCCAGAGCGGTCAGCACGATGGCGCGCGCGTAGCCGAGGACAACCGGCAACGCCAGCAGGACCGCATCGCGCGACAGCGAGTCGTCCAATTGCAGCGCCCAGCGCAGGGCGTCGCGCATCTGTTCACTGCCGATGCGGTTGGCCTCGGCAACGCTCACCGGCCAACCGACCTCCCGCCGCCAATCGGCACGCGCCAAAGCGGAATCGAGATCGGCTGCGACCTCACGCAGCGCCGGGCGTGCTTCAGCCAAGGCCGACATAGTCTGGCTTACCCACATGGGCGTTGATCGCGAGAAGATCGGGCCGCTGCGCGAACAAGGCGACAAGCTCGGCAAGGCCGAAATTCGGGTTGCGCGCATAGAGCGCGTCGTAGATGGCCGATACCAGGCGATAGTCTTCCGGCGTATCGACCACCAGCCGCCAATCGCGACGATCCAGCTCGGCATCAACGATTTTGACGGGAAACCGGTCAGGGCGGCGCCAGATATAAGGCGTGGCGTGCTCGCGCTCGTAAGGGTCCGTCGCCTTCGCCTCAGCCTCGTAAAGTGCCGCGGCATCGAAGACTTCGGTGTCGAATCCGAGTGGATAGCCGCTGTCGAAGGCGGTACGGACATAGCGAATGCCGGACGGCATTCCCGCGATGTATGCTGCGAGCACGCGGGCGCATACTTCAGGGTCGATGAGCGGGCAGTCGGAGGTTATGCGCATCACCGTAGCAGCATTGGCTGCACGCGCGGCCGCGGCGGTACGCGCGAGCACATCGTCCTCGCTGCCGCGCACGACAAGAACATCAAGACCTGCAATCGCAGAAAGGACCGCATCGTGCGCCGGCCCTTCGGCGAGCGCGACCACCACGCGGTCGATGCCGTTGATCCGCAGCACCCGCTCGAGCATGCGGCGGATCAGCGGCGCGCCGGCGAGCGGCTTGAGCACCTTGCCGGGCAGGCGCGATGAGGTCATGCGCGTCTGCACCACGGCGACGACCGGATGTATCGCCGCGCTCATGCCGCGCACCGGCGGAGCACGCCCTTGGCTTCCGCGCCGAGCGCCGCGCCCCACAGCTTGTCAATCGAAATGCCGCTACGCGCGGCGATGGCCGGGAGGTCATGACGGCCGTCGGACAGGTTGAGTACCCACATCAATGCCTCCACGCGGACGCTCTGGTCGGCGCTGCCCAGCGTCGGATAAAGGCCGCGGCGGCCGAGTTGCGGCTCGCCATAAGGAAACAGATTCTCGAAGGCGGCGCTGCGGTCGAAGCGAGGCGATTGCCCGGCAACCGCGGCGGATTCCCCCATGCCTTCCAGCGTGCGGCAGATCGCTTCATACGCGGCGATGCTCTCCTGCAGCGCGCGGAAGCTGATCAATGCCTTATTGTCGAGCGAGGTGTGGTATTCCGGATATTCGCCATAGACGCCGCGCATCAGCGAGCCGACCGGAAGGTCGAAACCGGGCGAGCAATATTGCCGCTCGTCGCTTCCTGTGGGCGCGAAGTCGCGCACTTTGAATTCCTCGCGGCAATGCCCCAGCGCGGCAATTGCGGCGCGGTCGGCAAAGCTGTCACCGCGCCGCGAACGTTTATAGGTAAAATGCGTGTCCAGTCCCACGCAGGTCACGACGTACCCAGCGGCGAGGTGCTTGCGCAGATGCTCGCCGCGCAAGGCGAGATAGGCAATTGCGCCGATCGTTTCCGCCGTAAACACAAAGCGGTAGGTGAAGCGACGGCGCGGCCAAGCGGCCAAGCGGCGATAGAGGAAGGCGGCGGCCAGCGGCCCCGACAGCTCGTTGTTGGCAAGCGAGGGATGACAGGTGTAGCTGGAAATGAGCACTTCCCGGCTGCTCTCGCCCGGCAATACGGCTTCTGAAACGATCAGCGCGCCGTCGGTCAGTTCCGTATCAACGACGACCTCATAATTGCCGTCCGGCAACGCACTTCGCTCCGCTTCGCTCACGCAAAAGCCCCAGCGGGGTTCGTAGTAGCTGGTGATGTAAGGAATGGCGGCGGGCAAATCGGGCCGGCTGTGCAGATGGCTGTCAATCTCGCCGCGCGAAAGCACGCCGCGGAACGGCACCGAATAATTGACGAGACGCAGATTGTTGTCGGCGAGTTCAAACCTGCGGCGGCCGTCAGGCGAGCGGACATAGGCCTCGCGCGCCACCCACTCCTTCGGCACCGTCCAATCGAATACGCGCGTGCCGGAGGGCACCTCAACGCGCTCAAGCGGGACGATCTCGCTCAGGATATCGTGGGTCGCGCGCACGCCGGCGCCGGTCAGCGAACGCAAGAGCGGCCAGAGCCGATCGAAGTATTCTTCGATCTCCGCTATACTTTCCGACGTGTGCGCGGCCGGCATCAGCATCATTGTTCCGCCATGGCGAAACGGTCGCCGTAGAAATAAGCGTAGTTCTGCCACTTGTAGAAATTGGCCGCGGCGCGCGCTTGCTCGGTGCGATCGAATTCAGGCGCGTAGCCGAAGGCGGCCATTTCGTCCGCGAGATGAAACTCGATCACCTGAGCGTCTTCAGGCGATATGCGTTCGCGCCAGCGTCCCACGTTACGGGCGCTGACATCAAAGGCCGCCACGCCGTCGAACGCGTTTCCGCCTGCCGGCCGGCCGAGCACTGTCGGCTTCAGCAGGCAGACGTCAAACTCAATTCCGAGGAAGGCAGCCACACCGCGCATGGTCTCCTCGGGCGCGGCGGTCAGGTCTTCAAATTGCACCAGTTGATAGCGCTTTTCGCCAAGCCTCTCGCTGTTCAGCCGCGCCATCTGGAAGCCCAACCGGGCGCGATTGAGCAGGCTGGCCAGCGTGCGGTTGTGGTCCTCGCCGAGCCGGCTGTAGTGTTTGTCGACGCCGGCCGCCAACGCGGCGAAATTGTCACGCGGGTCGCGAAGCACCTGAATAAAGCGCGCCTCCGGAAACCAGCTCAATATTTCTTCGGCATAGATTTCAATGCTGGTTTCCTTGAACACGCCCCAACGTGCACTGCCACGCCCGGCCGTTTCCTGGAACAGGGCCATCAGGCGCGCGATCAGCGTACCGGGATTGCCTAGCGCCTCGTCGGGCAACCCGGCAAAAAACCGTTCGGACATGACGCCCACGTCGAGCGCACCCGCCGGCACGTGGCGCGCAAGCTCGGTGAACAGAATGCGTTGCAGGCGCGCGCGCCGCTCGTCCGGTATGGCGTGCGTTCGCATGTAGTCCGGGAAGTACGCATAAAGCAGCGTAAGGTCGAAAGGATAGACGGCAAGCTGCGGGTGGGAGTCGAGCAGATTGGAAAACAGCGTAGTGCCCGACTTGCGGTGACCGCAGACGAAAGCGAGTGGGCTGTGCTCGAAGCCTGCCATGCCGTCCGCCTTGCCCGAAAGGGCGCCGCCTCAGCTTTCTACAACGTCCCAGCTGAGCGGCGTGCCGCGGCTGAGCGGCCGGCTGGCGGCACGACCGAGCACCTCGGGCAAGTGCTTGGGCGGGAGGCCATAGCTCGGACGAATCGAGCGCACATTGCGCGCGGTGAACGGCTCGCCTGCGTCGATATCTTCGACCACGTAGAGCGAGCGCCGGAATACCATCAGCCCTTCCTCCGCCGCGGCCCGCTCCATCCTGCCGTGACCGCGGGCGGCATGCGCCAGGCGGCAATCCCGGATCATCGCCTTGAATTCGTCCGGCTCGAGCGAGAACGCGGCATCCGGGCCGCCATCAGCGCGCGACAGCGTCAAATGCTTCTCGATGATGGACGCGCCGAGCGCGACCGCCGCGACCGCTGCCGCTGTGCCGTTGGTGTGGTCGGAAAAGCCGACCACAGTACCGAACGTTTCCGCCATCACCGGCAGCACCCGCAAATTGCAGTCCTCGTACTTTGTCGGATAAGTGCTAATGCAGTGGAGGATGGCCGGGTTCAGTCCGCCGGCTCTGCGCGCCGCGGCGACCGCCTCGGCGATTTCGTCGCGATTGGCAAGGCCGGTGGAGATGATCAGCGGCTTGCCGGTCGAGGCGGCCTTTTCGATGAGCGGAATGTCGATCGCCTCAAACGAGGCGATCTTATAGGCAGGCGCGCCCAGCTCTACGAGCAGGTCGACCGCGGTCGAGTCGAACGGGCTGCTGAACACAGGGATCCCAAGCTCGCGTGCCCGGTCGAAGATGGGCTTGTGCCATTCCCACGGCGTGTGCGCTTCCTTGTAGAGGTCGTGCAGCGTACGCCCCTCCCATGCCGTTCCCTTGATGGTGAAGCCAGGGCCGTCGTGATCGATCGTGATCGTGTCGGCGGTATAGGTCTGCATCTTGAGCGCGTCGGCGCCGGCTTCTTTGGCCGCTTCCATGATGGCAAAGGCGCGCGACAGATCGCCATTGTGATTGCCCGACATCTCGGCGATCACATAGGGCGGATGCGCGAGGCCTATGTCGCGGCCCGCAATGGTGATGTGGGGTTCTTCGGTCATGACGTTTTTTCTCTTCTTGGTTGCCGGCTTACGGATGCACGCGGCGCTGACAGCGCCTCCGCAACCCGGTAAGCGCCGCGGCCATCGCACAGCTTTGCCGCCGCCTCGGCCATGGCAGCGCGGGCCTTCCGGTCGGTACACAGCCGTCGCAAAGCCTCAGCGATTCCGTTGCTGAGGCCCGCCTGCCCGACCTCCTCCACCGCTCCCGACGCGAGCAATGTCGCGGCGATATCCCGCTGGTTATCGGCGGCTACCACAATCAGGCTCGGCAGCCCCAGGCAGCAGCGTTCGAAGCTCGACGAGCCGGCCGCGCCAATGGCGAGGTCCGCTTCAGCCATCAGCGCGGCGACATCGTCGGTATCGACATGAAGGCGAACGTCGAGATCGAGCGCTATGATCAGTCGGCGAAGGTCGGAAAGGTGCGGGGCGGCCGACCCGATCACGAGGTCGATCGCCAGGCCTGTTCCGCTTTCGGCGATCCCTTGCAGTACCGCGGCCGTAAGATTGCGCGGGTCAGTCATGCCAAGGCTGACAAACAGGCGCTCTGCCCTTTCGCGGCGCGCGCGAGCCGCCAGCGCCTTTTCGCGCTTTTGCGCGAATTGTCCGCGCAACAATGCATAGGACGGGCCAAGCAGGAGCCTGCAGC
This sequence comes from uncultured Pseudomonadota bacterium, assembly GCA_963837965.1. GTDB lineage: Bacteria > Pseudomonadota > Alphaproteobacteria > Rhizobiales > Xanthobacteraceae > Pseudolabrys. The sequence continues at coordinate 101,992 of CAWIPY010000002.1, forward strand.
CCTCCGGCACCAGTTGCCGATAATCGGTCACCCGCCGGCCCGGCGTAGGATCCAGCAGCACGTCGCAATCGTGGCGGCGTCTCGGCTGGTCCTCGATCGCCATGATGCGGGACGCGAATGAGCGGCATGCACTTTCGAATGCGCGATCGCGTCCGTAGTGATCGACCACAAGCAAATCGCCACCACCCGGAAGCGCGTCGGCCATAACCGACGGCTCCTCCTCTACTGCGCCGTCGATCGGCAGCAGGCGGTGCGGCGAAGATTCCAGCGCCGGCACGGTTTCCAACGTGCCCGGCCGGAAGGCGAAAGCCACGTCCCAGCCGGTCTCGAGCAGCACTTCGCCGAAAGCCAGGCAGCGTTGCACATGACCGCCGCCGATTTCCGGGCGCGGCGTCTGCTCGAAAAACCACCAGGGGTACCATCCGTCGCAAAGTCGCCGGTTATTGCGTCACCAGAAAATCGCCAAGTGCCATATAGGGCAGACCACTCTGTTTGAATGCACGGATCGCATCGTTTGCCGAGCAGACAATCGGCTCTTCGTGCATGTTGTAGCTCGTGTTGATCACGCTCGCGATCCCGGTGATCTCGCGGTACCGCGTCAAGATCGCATGCAATCCTGGATAGGTAGCTCTTGTCGACAATCTGCGGCCGCGCGGTGCCGTCGACGTGTACGGCGGCGGGGCACGCGGCCTTCATGGCAGGTTTGCAATCGTAGGTGACCGTCATGAAACGGGCGGCGTCCGCCGCCTTCCCGGCGTTGAGGTAACACTCTTCGGCGTGCTCGACGAGGGTGACAGGTGCGAAGGGCATGAATTCGGAGCGCTGCAGCCGCTTGTTGAGCCAGTCGTTGATGCTCGCGTCTGAAGCGTGGCAAAGGATCGAGCGGTTGCCGAGCGCGCGCGGTCCGTACTCCATTCTTCCGGCGACGCGGATGACCGGATGCTTCTCGGCCAGCAACTCGGCAGTCTTTGCGCCGATGTCGTTGTAGTTGTCGTAATCCAGGCCGCCCGCCTGCAATTCGCGCAGGATTTCATCGCTGCCGATTTCGTTGCCGAGCAAGGCGCCTGCGAAAGGCTCCGGCTTCAACCCCGAAAGCTGGTGATAAACTTGCCAGGCTGCGCCGACCGACAGGCCGCCGTCGCCCATGTTGGGAAAGACGTAGACATCGGCGACCCGCGGCCGTTCCGCCACGCGCTGGTTGAGTTTGACGTTGGCGAAGATGCCGCCTGCCAAAGCAATCTTGATATCGTCGCCCGGCAATGCGTCGATCAATTCGCTGACGACCTCCTCCAGACGGCGCTGCACCGCCGCCGCCACGTCTTCGCGCGGAAACCCGGTGACATATTGCTCTAGCCGCGGGTTCTCGTAGTGCGGACGATAGAGCCCGTTCTCCATGCGGCCGACGAAACGCAATTCATTCGGCAGACAATCGACCATGCGCGCCGATTTCGCGATAGCTCTTCGGTGCCGCGCAATAGGCGGCAAGACCAAGCACCTTGCCCTCATGGCGATGGGGCTGGAACCCGAGCGCCTTGGTGACTGAGCCGTAGAAATAGCCGAGCGAGTCGAAGGTGTAGGTCAGTCCGATCCGCTTGCCGAGCGCACCGCCTGCTTCCCACACGGTCCCCGAGGCATCCTCGCCCCAGCCGTCGGCCGTGACCACATAACAGCGGTCCCAGCCCGATCCGTAGTACGCGCTGGCCGCATGCGCGGTATGATGCTCGATGACATGCACCGGCTTTCCGTAGCGATCGAGCTCGGCGAGAAAGCCGGGTGTGCGTTCGCCGATCACCCGCGCCTCGTGCCGGCGGCGCTGCTCGAGATAATCGAGCTGCTGAGCCTTGATTTCCTTGGGCAGATCCTGCCGCTCAATGGCCTCGCGCTTGCGATCGAACGGAGCCTCGTCGCGCTCCGCCGGCACCTTGCCGTGCGTGGCGATCACGTCGACCTCATCCAAAGTGACGCCGGCAAGCTTCAGCGCGGTCTGAATCGCCTCGTGCGGCACGCCGTGCCACAGCTTCACGCGGTTGAGCCGCTCCTGGCTGATGGCGGACAGAAGTTTGCCGTCCTTCAGCACACAGGCCGAGGCGTCCGAAAGATAGGCAACTCCAAGGATGATCACGCTTTAATATCCCTAAAATGGATCTATCGCGCCACCAGCGCCGACACTTCAGTCGACGAAATCGGCGGCAAGCAGGTCAACGGTCTCACCGAAAGCCGGCATGGGGCCGCCGAGCGCCGCCTCTATCTTCTCGGTCGCCAGCCCCAGGCTTTCGCCGCGCGGCACTTTCAATGAGCTGACGCTTCCGGGCTTTGCGTTCAGCGGCAGCCCCAGCTTGGCGGCAAAGGCCCTGATCAGATCGGCCTTGGAAAAAACGTCGCGCGAGGCCACGTTGAAGACGCCGCGCGCATCCTGCTCGATCAGGCGCAGCATGGCATCGGCGACCGCCGAGCGATGCAGCAGCGATGTATAGGCGTCTTCGAACAGCGTCAGTTGCCGGCCTGCCCGCAAAGCACCGTAAATATCTTCGGCAAAGCCGCGATCCCTGGCGCTGCTGCGGCCGACAAAGGCCGTCCGCACCACCAGCGCGTCGGGCGCAAGCGCGGCGAAGCACTCGGCAGCATATTTGGTCTTGGCATATTCGTTGAGCAGCGTCACCGGAGCGTTCTCGTCGTGAAGCGCACGCCCGTCGCCCGTGAAGAAATGATCGGTCGAGACGTGCGCGATCTTGAAGCCGTTCCCGCGCGAAAGCTGCGCGAGTTCGCCGACGGGCGCGGCATTGACGACATAGGCCCGGCCGGGCTCTGCCTCACAGGCCTCGATACCGGCGATCGCCGCGCAATTGACGACCACATCCGGCTTAACCGCCGCAATGCCGGCGGCAAGCTGCCGGCGATCCGCAATATCGAGCGGCATCGACGCGCTCGAGCGCGAGGCCGCGAGCGCTTCATGGCCGAGCCCCTGGCAGCGCTGCATCAGCGCCTCGCCTAGCAGGCCGGAGCCGCCCAGAATGAGGAATTTCACCTGTGCCCAGCCATAATGACCGCGGAGCGCGCGCGGCCGACCCGTTCACTTTTGCGCGGCCGCCAGCAGAGCGCGGATGTCGTCGACCGAGAGAATTTCGCTGTTGGTGTCGCTGCCGTAGCGAAAGGATTCATGAACGGGGTGCAGTTTTTCGCCGCTCAGTCCCTCCCGCCGCCACCCCGCAAAGGCGGGTTCGACGACATAGCGATCGCCGCCCTCGAGCGTACTGCGGGCGTCATCCTCGGTGATCATAACCTCGTGCAGCTTCTCGCCCGGACGGATGCCCACGGTCCGCTGCGGCATATCCGGCGCCATCGCCTCGGCAAGGTCGGTAATGCGCATCGTTGGGATTTTGGGGACGAAGATCTCCCCACCGTGCATCATCGTCAGGCTCGACAACACGAAATCGACGCCCTGCTGCAAGGTGATGGCGAACCGGGTCATGCGGGGGTCGGTGATCGGCAGATCCGGCGCCTTCTCGCGCACCAGCTTTTCGAAGAAGGGGATCACGCTACCCCGCGAGCCGACCACATTTCCGTAGCGGACCACCGAGAACAACACACGCTTCGAGCCGGACAAGTTATTGGCGGCGACAAAGATCTTGTCGGAGGCGAGCTTGCTGGCGCCGTAAAGGTTGATCGGGCTTGCCGCCTTGTCGGTCGACAAGGCAACGACCTTCTTGACGTCGCAGCGCAACGCCGCCCGCACGATGTTTTCGGCGCCGTAGACGTTGGTGTTGATGCACTCGAAGGGATTGTATTCGGCGGTCGGCACCTGCTTGAGCGCCGCCGCATGAATCACATATTCGATGTCCCGCAAGGCCATTTCCAACCGCCCGGCGTCGCGCACATCGCCGATGAAGTAGCGCAGGCAGCGATAGTCATCCGGCGGAAATTCCTGCGCCATGTCGTATTGCTTGAGCTCGTCGCGGGAGAACACGACGAGCCGCCGCAGATTGTGACGCGCGAGCAACGTGCGCACCAACTGCCGGCCGAACGAGCCGGTGCCGCCGGTGATGAGGACGGAAGCATTGTCGAGGTTGACTAGGTCGCTTTTGAAACCACGGAGGATAAAGGACATGAGCGTATAATTCTGACTATCAAGGCCGTTCGAAGACGACATATATCGATATCGGGGCTTGCCTGCGCATCAGTTGTTACACCAGTATTCTACTCAGCGGCGCTTGAGCTGACCTGGTCGAAAGCGCCAATCTGCTGGCTGTAGGCCTTGGCATACCAGCCGCCCATAGCGACTAGTTCCTGGTGAGTTCCAACGGCATCGAGAACGCCGTTATTCAGAACAACGATCTGGTCTGCATCTGCGATTGTCGAAAGTCGATGGGCAATGACGATAACTGTGAGGTCAGTCTCGGAGCGAAACATGCGCAACGCATCACGGAATGCCGCTTCAGCCTCAGCGTCGAGCGCGCTCGTTGGCTCGTCCAAAACAATGATCGGCGCCCGGCGTACCAACGCGCGCGCGACGTCCATTCGCTGGCGCTGACCGCCCGACAGTCGGTTGCCGCCATCACCAAGCAGCGTATTGAAGCCTTCTGGCAAGGGTTCGATAAAACTTAACGCGCCGGCTAGACGAGCCGCCTCGCGCACTTCCGCGTCGGTCGCATCCTCCTTACCGTATCGGATGTGCTCAGCAGCAGTGATATTGAAAATCTGCGGCTGTTGCGGCACGTAGGCAACGCTGGCTCGGAGGCTTTCACTCGAAAACTCGACGATTGGAGTGCCATCAAATCGAATCTGACCTTCAAACGGCTCGCGCAGGCGCGGCAAGAGATCCACAAAAGTGGATTTTCCTGCCCCCGATGGTCCGACGAGGGCCGACATGCGGTGCGCGGGCAAGGTCACAGTAACGTTTCTCAACGCAGGCACCCGCTCGTCCACGTAACTGAACGAAACGCCGTCGTAGACGATGTCGCGTTCGAGCCTGATCAAGATTCGGTGTCCGCCGCGCAACTCGCGCCGGGAGGTCAAACTGGTCAACCGTTGGTCAACCCTGAGCAACGATGGCCACTGGCCGATAATTGACGTGTAATCCGAAGTCAAATTGCGCACGACAGGCATCAGCCAAACCAGAATCAGCACGAAGACTGCGAGCACCGCAAGGTTCAGCCCAAGGAAGCGCCCTCCAACATAGAGCACGATATAGCCGAACCCGACAGCAATTGGCTCGGGTAGCAGGGTCAGTCGCGTCGTTACAGCCTTCTGCAGCAATTGCTTCTTGGCATGACGCCGGCTCAGTCTCGCAAACGCCGCACCTTCCGCCTTTTCCATGCCGGAAAGCCGGATGAGCCGCGCGTGCTGCAAGCGCTCAGTCATGAAAGCGCTGAGCTGACTATTAGTCTCGGATATCGCGGCACCCGCTTCCCTGATAGTCCGCAGCAGGCGGCGCGACAGCATCCCCCCTGTGAGGATGATAATAATCGACAGAACGGTCATTGGCGGCGACAGCAAAATCAATCCAGCAATATAAATACCAACTTGAGCCACAGTCCCGAAAGCGCGCACCATCGAAAAAATTACGACCAACGCGCGTTGCAACTCAACCGTCATGTCGGCGACGATTTCTCCGACCCGCAGCTCGTCCTGGACTCGCGTCTGGGTCTTCAGGAAGGCGTTAAAGGCCCGTTGGCGTATCGCGTCGGCAAGATTTCGCGACGCATGGCGTTGCGCGCGGCTGTTCAGGTAAGCAAACGATTGGCGCGAAGCCAGAAAAAGAAAACTGACGACCAACAGCAGCCCCAGCGACAGCTGGAGTCCAAAAAACCCGGCAACACTGCGTAGGATATCCCAGTACTTACCATGTAGCTGGGCCGTCGAGTCAGGATTTCCGCTGCGCAACAAATCGAAGATCGGGAGCAGCATGACGATGCCCAGGCCCTCGAATGCGATCGACGCCAAATTGAACGCAAGCAGAAAGACCAATACACGCCGCCCAAGGCCGAGTCGGCCGATGATGGCGAGAAAGGATTTGGTGAGCTTCAACACCGCGCTATCCCTCAACTGCAGCCTTATGGCTGGATTGCGTCGGCTCGCGTCCTGCCTGTTCAATAAGCTTGCCAGTCGACCGCCGCCATGCGTCGACCGTCGACCAAGTTGATTAAGCCCGAGCCCAATCCCTTCTTTAGCCATTGGGACGTCTCTCCCGCTCCGCATCGATGACCCAGCCTAAACTGCGGTCACGCTCGCCGCGCTGGGCTCCTGAACCTGTAGCGCACTGAGAATCGCGACGCCGAGCTGATCCGGGTCGCCGACATTTGTAGTCAGCCCCGCGCCATCGTAGGACGTCCTCGACAGCGTAAGCACTCTCCGCCCAAAAAGAAGTCCTTCCCAGCCAGACGTACCAGTCTCGGTGACAATCAGATCCGCATTGTTGATATATTTGAATTGCGAGCCGAACGGATCCACCAAAACGACGTTTGGCAGTCGTTTTATGTCCCGATAGTAGCCAGACGGACGGCGCCCCACGTTGAGACGGTGCTCGCGGACGAGAAGTCGATACCCGGAGGGCAGAAAGCCCGCGAGCAGTTGAATGGTGTTGCGCTGATCATGCCAGCGCGGCGCCTGGAAAACCAGTGGCAGATCTGTTTCCTTATGCATTGGGAAGTAGATGTACCGCAATTCCCGCAGTTCAATTTCGTCGATCGAGCGGAAATGGTCACGCTGGCGCCACTCAAGGTACGCGCGCACATTATAACCTACCAGTTTCTGCAACAGCCATTTCTTCTTGGCGCGTCCCGCAAGCACATTCGCCAATTGTCGCAGGACGGTGCGGGCGAAATTAACGTGCCAAGCTAGCCATGTTTTCTGGCCTTGCTGCAACCATTTCGCCTCCACATATTTCACAGTCCTAGGCGCCTCGCGAAACCTCCGGATATATTCCGCTGCGGCTTCGCTAAGCGGAACTTCCGCCCTGCCGTTGGCGAACGCGCTTTCCCGAGAAGCGGTGTTGAACAAGGTCCGGTCAGTTGTCCAGTAATAGTGATCGGCGTTTAGTTTTGATCGGCGGATGGCAACGCAGGGTATACCGCGCCTTGAGGCGGCCATCCAAACTGTCGACCGCCAAGGCTTTTCCCATTCATACGCAAGGATCAAATCAGGTCTTGCCGCTTCGATCATATCGTCTGCGAATATAAACAGCCGACGGATAATGCGGAAAGATTTGCTATCGTCTTTGAGAACGGACGCAGTAATTCTGGTCAACATCGCACGATACACTGGTGCAACGAAAGCGCTTCCGATCGTTGCCTGGCTTGCCAACACGAGCTGACCCGCCGTTACATGTGTCGCGTTTTCCGCCTCTTTGAATCGGCGCTCGGCTTCGACGACACGTGTCGAGTTGTTCTCCCAGGCAGCACGCTGTACAATGTCTGGAATGGTCCAAAGTCGACCTGAAGGCATCACGAGGTTAATAAAAGTCTTGCGATCACTCTCCTGACAGAACAGGTCAATCTGCCAGGCCCAGCGACGCTTGGCTATCGAAAGCAATTCGACTAGATACTCCGCTCGTTCTTCAGTATACGGTGGCAGCATCGCGAACACGCGCAAACCCGCCATACCGGTCCCGTCGTGGCTTGGCATGTCTGGTATCTTCATCGATTGTCCCTTGCTTCGCACTTCAAAGCAAAATTTGGGCTTCGAACTGGCCGTCCCTCGCCATTACCGACTAAATATGATGTTCACAGCCTTGCCGCGCTGCTGTTCTACACGATCAAGATCGCTACCCGGCATGAAGCCATGGTGGTTCAGAAGGCCAAGAATTTCCGTTACATCTTCGCCTGCCCGCATCTCAACCTGAATTTCGCGAAGCGCCGGTTCAGCAAGATTAAGCCCGCGCAATACAGCCAACTCGAAGCCGTCGACGTCGATCTTAACATGCGTGGGGCGCGGCAACGAAAACTGCTCGGGAAGCTCTCGACCAGCAAACATCAGGATTTGCCTGCACGGCATTTCATTGGCGACACCTTCGCCGGCGCGAACTTGATGCCTCGGCGTACCGATACGTACGTCCGCCAATTGAAATTGAGCAACACCGGTTTGATCCGACAAGGCAATATTGAACGCACTGACGCGATCATGAAGGCTGTTCAAGTCGAGATTGCGTTGCAAGACGTGAAAGCTAGCTGCTTCGGGCTCAATCGATACGACCCTAATACCTTTTGATGCAGCGTAAAGGGTGTAAACGCCGACGTTCGATCCGATATCCCAAAACACTGCGTTCGCCGGAAAATTGTCGATCCAGTTGGACACGACCTTCTTTTTCTCGCTGCTGCGCATAAATGGCCAGAGCCCGGGACAAAAGAACTCGAGTCCATTATTTCGCCAACGTGGCTCCAAATCTTCCGTCACCCGCGACTTCACATAGGTGCGCCCCCGAGGCGTCAGTGGAATAATTAGGACTGCGATAAATGACAGCGCAACTCTTCTGGCAATTTCTGACGGACGCATTTTACCCGCAACCCCTTTCCGCATTGACAAACGGGCTCGACTTGTAACCCACCGAGTCATGTAAATTCGTCATACGCGGCTATTGGCACGCCGCGCAAGCACGGATGATTGGGAATCTGCGTACTCGGAACAAGGATAAATGGTGCAGCCTTGCGAATGAGCGCATCGCTGCCGCGTCTATTGCCGATTATCATGTGGCCGTAATAAGCTTGATGCCGCGCGAAGCAAATTCCATCAAAACCGTTTTCATCCAGCAGATTCGAGAATCCCGTGCAGGCTAATCGACCGCAGCACGGTCGACCGCGCCTGAATGTCTAGGCGGATTATTATTTGGCGCTTGGTGGCAACAAGCATACGCTGAAGCTCGGCTAGACCGATGAACCCGCTGTTGGTCGGCTTACCGAGAACGTGCAGCAACAAACTCACATCGTATGCGTCGGGTTGCAACGCAAAATCCGTTATCGACCCGACGGAAAAGGACACATTTTGGCAGCCTCGTTCAGCGGCTATTCGATTCGCTTCGTTGACGCGCGCCGGGTCGATTTCGATACCATCCACGTGATCGACAAATTTCGCGACTTCCAACGATACGTGACCTTCCGCGCAACCCATATCGAGCGCACGATCGTTCGGGCGAAGATCGGCCGCCAATAGCACGTCTTGCCAAGGCGTCTTTTGATCCCGAAGCCGGCCGCTTATTTTTTCGTAATGAAACTTGTGCTGCTTGCCCTTTCCGTTGCGTCTTAGCAGCGTCCTCCGGATATCGGCCAATCGGGCAGAGATATTCATGCGATTTGATGCCTGTTTGCTATTCGAACCATGATTGCTGCGTTAAAGTTGCCGATTGTCACGCCGACCGAGGGATGAGCCAAGACCCAGCAACGAGCGCTTGCCGGCGGTTCATTCTATACACGTTCAAGCCGCTTGCCCGGGGGGCTAGCCTAATCGTCACAGTTCACATCGGGTATCCGTAGTTCTCCAACGGCAATTGGAATTGTTCCGCCAGTCGGCGGTTGTCCGAGCCGTAGAATTCCATGATTTCGGCTGCGCCAATCCGCCGGCAACTCCACCTTGGCGCGGCGCCCGCCCTCAAGATAACCGCGCCAAGCGCGTCGCAAGGCCGGCGGCAACAGTTGGCCGAAGGATACGTCTGGATAAAAAGCAGCGCGGAGCTTGGCATAGGCCTGGGTGCGAGCGCTCTTGCGGACATTCTGATGCTGATTGGCCAGCAGCTGCTGTCCTAGTGTATCATCGATCCCGATGAAGTTGCAGAGGCGACGTGCAAACGATATCGAATTATCCGCCAATTCTTCAAAGATGAACACGCCAACATTGTCCTCGCCGACGATCCTCATCCATGCTTCCGCGATTTCATAAAACCTATATCCGTAAGCGAATTTCTCTGGCTCGCGATTCAGCCAATCGTTCGGGACTTTGTAGCTCGATGAATTCGCCTTGTGAATATAGAGCGAGATCGAGCAGGCGGATTTGATGACGAATGACAATAACGACGCGGACGGGGCCCGCCATTGCTTCGATCGCGCGAGCCAATCGGCTAGTGTCGGGTGCGCTGTAAAGGTGATAACGGATCAACTCTTCGTGGGAGTAGACCGGAACCCGGCCGTCCGCACCGGTCAGGGCGCGTTCCAGCCAGCCCGCGCGGTGTCACCGCCATGAAACTTGATTCGCCGCTCCGGCGCCGGTCGCATTGCGCCACTATGGACTGCACGGCCTGATCCGCATCAACATTCGGATGCGGTTTGGAAAGATTTACACATCCGGATGCCGCGCGAACAAAGCCTGCTGCAGCGTCGTCGAGCCGGCCTTGTTCGCACCGATGTGAAATATCGGCAGCCTGTCAGCCATCGCTGGTCGGCGCTCAGCCATCATGACGTGCGGCGCCGCACAAAACCAGGCGCCGGGCTTCATCCTCCGGAGGTGGAACGAGATCGAACAGCGGCGTGCGGGGGTCGCGCGCCTTGTGCGGCAACATGAAAGCGACCGTCAACATCTTGCGTTCGCCGGATTCGCAGCGGCTGCCGAAATGGAAGCAATTCGAGGTATCGGCAAATCCGCCGGTGCCCGCGCCGCCCGCCAGCAGACCTGGTCGGCTGCGAGCAGATCGAAAACACAGTCTCGTCCTTCAGCCGGCCGTCGCCGCGGAAATAGATCGCCTCGTATGTGGTCTTCTCCCTCACCTTGCTCGAGACGTTCGACGGCAGAAAGGTCAGCGGCCCGCCGTCGTCTTCCGTCGGGTCGATATTGAGGAACAGCTTCACCAACTGGCTTTCCGGCTTGTCGAGATGAAAGAGCTGGCTGCTGAACTGATGCTCTTGCGGCGGCGTCAGCCAAATGCCGATTTCCTTAATCTGGGGCACAAGCCCGTAATATCCGCTCACGATCTGCAGAACGGCGTCGCTGAGCGCAAACTCCATAAGTTCCGGATAGTCGACGAAGTCTTCCGGCCGCTCGAACTGATAGAATGGATTGTTCTGCCGGGCTTTCCATTCCGTCTTGCGCCGGTCCTCGATAATAGCGCGCGCCGCCTCGATCGCCTCTTGCGTGCCTGGCAACGTGTCCGGCCCGACCACCGCATAGCCGCGGTCTTTCGGGATGTAGCCGGCCCACGGAGAAGCCGCAAGAGTTTCCGCGCAACCTTACGTCTTTGTGCCAATTCGGACGCGTGCACGGTCGAATTGATAGCGTTCGCGATAGAATTCAACGCACCATAGGGTAGTCCCGCGCCGAGACCGTAATAATAGAGGCGCCTTTCTATATCCATTTTCGTTCTCGCTTGTGTGCGTTCACTTGCTTACTTCGGTTTCACTTGCCTGTCCTTGTACCGAGGCACTCAACTGGCGCACAGCCTTCTATAGTACCGAACCGTGCGCTGCCATTTCCGCATCGACTTTTCTGAACCGCTGCAAACTCCATTTAGCTTTTGCCGTCCAGTCGTCGAATTTCGATTTCGTCAAACTGGAACATCGTCAAATCGCGGCTCACCGAACGTAACGCGGGCTATTGCTTCGGTGAGGAAACCGGCACCACCCCGCCGAATACAAGATGGCCGCTGTACCTTTGCGTCGGCAGCAGAACAAGCGGCGGCGCGCGGTGGATGCGGCGTCCGTGCCGTGCCGATTTCCGACAATGAGATTTGTTGCACCCTTCGCCGGAGCCGGGAAACAAAATCCGTCAAAATCCTCTTCGTCCATTGTCGTTAAAATCGCCGATAGCAGCTCGGCGGCAGGCCCCGAACCCTGAACATTCGCACGCACGATAATTTGACGCCGCGTGGCGCGAAGCAAACGCCGCAATTCGTTCATGCCGATCCGTGCCGTATTTTGCTTGCCGTAGACACTCAAGAACAGCGTCACGTCGTAGGTATCGAGCCAGCAGTCAGCAACCGACGCCACCTCAAAGGTCACGTTGGCAACGCTTCGCCTTTTGGCCTCGAGGCAAGCCCTCTCGATCCGGTTGGCGTCTATGTCGATGCCGCGCACAGACGCGACCTGCTGTGCGACCTCCAGCGAGATCAATCCTTCAGCGCATCCGACATCGATTACCTTATCCGTCGGACGAAAATCGGAGATTTGAGCGATGTCGTTATAGCGCTCAGAGAGGGTTTCTCCAGCACTGATAAAATGGAGATCACCGTAGAAGAAATCGCCAGTATTCTTTCGGTGCTGGAGCAGCCGGTGCAACCGGCGACCGATCATACGACGGAAGCTCATCGTTTTCCTCTTTTTATGGTCAGTATTGATTGCTCGCACGGCCGCTGCTGCAGTAGGCTTTGCAGATAACAGATGACATAGGAAGCGCGGATCGAACTTTGGCGACTTGGCAAGCCCACCGAAACGTCGTGCACAGTTTCATTAGGGTCGCGCCAAAGCAAAGAATTGATGACCCCAAAGTGTGCAGTCTGTCACCGCAACTCCTGTGATTGCGCGCACTTTGCAACGGGAGGATGGCGTCAGCTAGCGCTCGTCGTGCCATCTTTTTCGTTGACGCATGTTATAAAGTCTTGTTCAGGAATCGCTGATGCGCGCAACGCGCTTCGCCTACTCCAGGTAGCGCACCCGCGCTCGAGCATCCATAGAACTCCACATCGAGACCAAGTCCGTTTAAATTAGTTATCGCGATTAGCGGCTTAGCGACGGAAAATCCGATTGCCACGCGCCGATTTCGACTTCTGATCCAGTTTAAAGCCCGCGGCCAGCAGCAGCGCCGCGGCCTTCTCCTGCCGCTCACCGCCGACCAACTCGACCAGGATCGACTTCAATCTCGGATCGGCCAGCGTCCGCTCAGCGCCGAACAGAACGAGGTGGTCGGTCCCGTCAACGTCGATCTTGATGTGATTGGGAAACGGCGGCGCGAATTCAGCGATGAACGCATCGATCGTATAGCCGATCGCGGCCTGATGAAAAGAGTGTTCGACTGCGGTGCCGTCATCCCGGTAGCCATCGAGAGCCGAGCCGGCAAAGCCGGCAACCGTGGTGCGCATATCGAAACCGCTCAGCTTCTTCTTATCGCCGAGCGCAATGCAATAGGGAAACACGCGGCCGTCCATGCCATTGAGTTCGACCGACCGGCACAAGACCCCGAAAGTCGCCGGCGACGGCTCGAAAGAGACCACTTTGCGGCGACCGTTGGCGGCGGCGTAGATGCTGTAGATGCCCATATTGGCGCCGATATCCCACAACGTCTCGTCATCGCCGAACGAGTTGATCCAATCGATGGTTTCCGGCTCTTTGCTATAGACGGTCGCCGTGCGCATGAAGCATTTTGCGTTAGGCGCGAAGTAGACCACGCTGCCGCCGGGCGTTTCGACCCTGGCACGCGAACTGGCGAGCAATCGGCGAAGGCCATACCGGGCAAACGCACGCGATGGATCAGCGGCGCGATCACGCGCAGCTTCATCCAGGACACCAAGCCTGTCGGCTTTGCCCGCCGCTTAGGGATTGAAGAACTCAGGTCTACCATTTCTGCTCTGGGGAAATCCGCGACGCGCGTTAGCCCAATGCGGGCGAAACCGTCGTCTGTAAAAGATCAAGCGCGCGTTGCGTACCTTCGCCTGACATATGAAAGGTCGTTGCCATCTCGGCGTCGACCATATGCCCGAGGCCATCGTCGTGCGCCGACTGATCGGCAACCGGCGGCTTCGACAGCGCGTCGAGAATGGCGGCATTGAGTTCGTTCACGTTCGTGAATCTTTCACATCCCGTCCGGCGCCGTCGTAGAAGGTGTCCGCCAAAGTGATGACGCGGCGATTGAGCAGCAGGCCTTCCCAGCCGGACGAGCCGTTTTCGGTCACGATCAGGTCGGCATTGCGCAAGTACTTAAATTGGGAATCGAACGGATCAATCATCAGCAGATTCGGAATGCTGGCCATGTCGCGATAGAACTGGTTGGGGCGCTGCCCGAAATTGAAGCGATGCTCGCGCACGAGCAGGCGATAGCCGGCAGGCAACGTGCTCGCCAGAACACGGATAGTATTGCGCTGATCGTGCCACAAGGTCGCCTGAAAGGTTTGGGCGAGTTCGGCTTCCTTGTGCATCGGGAAGTACACGTATTTCATCTTGGCAAGCGCCGCGTCGTCCACCGTGTGCATGAACCGCTGGTGATACCAAGTCATGAACAGCGAACGATAGTAGCGGGTGAACAGGCCGATCGGCGGCTCGCGCAGGGCACGATCCTGACCGCGTGACGTATTGAGCAGTTCGCGCACGACACGACGCACCTGGATAATGTGCCACCGCACAAAGCGGCGCTGCGTCTTGTGGTGCCATTTGGTTGCGATATAGGCGATGGTGCGCGGCTTTTCGCGAAATTCCCTGATGAATGCGGCTGGCGGCGGAGCTCGCCGGCGATTTTGGACTGGCGTCTGACCTCCGCCTGTTCAAGAGCGGCTGTGTTGAGCAGCAGCCGGTCGGTCGTCCAGAAGGCGTGGTCGTGATTGATCTTGGAATTCCTGATCGCCACGCAAGGGATGCCGCGCCGGTTTGCAGCCAGCCACATCGAGAAATGCATCGGCGTGGCCCAATCAAAGGCGATCACCAATTCGGCCTCGGCTGCGGCCAGCGTTTCGTCGGCAAACCGAAACAGGCGGCGGACGATGCGGAACGGCTCGATATTGTCGGCAAATGTCCGCTGCACGATGCGGTAGCGCGGCTGATAGCGGAAAGGCGCATTAAAGGCGCGCCCGATACTGTGACCGCCGGCAAGGACGACCCGGCCCAGCGGGAGATCGGCAAGAGTTTCCGCTTCGCGAATACGCAGGTCGAGCTCAGCCGCGGCTTCGGGGTCGCGCTCCCAATCGGCTACCTTCAACAGGTGCGGCGGCGAATAATGCGCTACCCGTCGGCGCCACCAGATCGTCGAACGGCTTCTTGTCGGTGCTCTGGCAGATGACGTCGATATGCCAGTTCCAGCGCGTCTTTGCGGCCGCCAGGATGTCGAAAACATAGCGCGTGCGCTCCTTGCGACTGAGCGGCAAAATCGCCAAGACGCGGCACCCTTCAAGGCCGTCGCCGTTTGGATCATTACGATTCAACATGGCTGCCCTAACTCGTCTTCCACCTTGCCGCTGCCAGCGGTCGAAAACCGCTCACGGCTGGCGCCTTCGGCCATGGCGGCAAAGAGGCGAGTAGGACCCGCGCCAGCCCGTCCACCGCCACGGCCATCGATCTGCCCTGCGTCCGATATCGTCTCACGTGTTTCTTCAAGCGATGTCGGCCTGCAGCACGCGCTTGTCCAGGACGCGGACGATTTCATCGGCCATGCTTTCCGCATCCAGCCCATGGGCGCGCAGGACCTCGTTGTTCTGTCCGCAGAGCGGAAAGTCCCTGAGCCCGAAGTGATGCACGCGTGGCGACTGAGCGAGGCCGAGCGCCGCAACAGCGGCGGCGACCCGAATGCCTTGCCCGCCATTCACCAGATGATTGTCGAGCGTGAAAACCGCCTCGCATCCGGCAATCGTGCCGGCAAGCCAGTCGGGGTCGACACGGTTGAGCCAGGGAAGGTTGACGACGGCGACTTCGCGTCCGTAACGCTCGTGCAACAATTCGGCCGCGCGCCAAGCCTGCGGCAGCAGCACCGGACCATAGCCAATGATCACCGCATCTTTGCCGGCCCGCAGTTCGACCCCGACGCCCCGGCGCGGCCGGTAGCCCTGCGGGAAGTCATAGGGAATTTCGCAAGGGATCGAGACCAGCCGCAGATAGCCGCTGCCGCCGCTTCGATCCAACAGATAGTCGAGCAGGGGGGCAACCTCGGATGCGCAGCAAGGCTCGACGAGATCCAGCCCAGGAATGGCGCCGAGCAGGCTGATATCGTTGACTGCTTGGTGCGAGTGGCCGGGGCCGCCGGGCAGCACCCCGGCCAGCGAGCCAACATAGATCACTTTCGTCCGTTCCGAGGCGTTGTTGTAGATCTGCTCGGCCGGTCGCGGGCACAGAAAGCAGGCAAAGGAGTGGACGACCGGCAACAGGCCCTGCAGCGCCATGCCGCCGGCCTGCGACACCATGTCCTGCTCGGCGATGCCGCATTCGAGGAAGCGATCGGGAAATCGTTCGCGGAACGGGATCAGGCCGGTATCGAGCACCAGATCGCCGTCGAGCGCGACGATGCGCTCGTTACGTTGCGGCGTGCGGCGATCAGGGCTTCGGTATAGGCTGGAATGAGCCGTTCGGGCGCGCGCAGCGGCCGCCTTGGGTCGGCCGCGGTTCCTTCGCAGGCGCAACGGTTCGCGCGCCGATGCCGTCCAAGCGCGCTGTTCGCGCGCTCGATCAGTTCGTCGGCGGCGCGGCGGTAATCGTCCGGCGACGGCGCGCCGGAATGATAGCGGTAAAGCTTGTCGTCCGGCGCCAGCGCGCTCAATTCCATGAAGGAAACGCCCTTGCCTTTCACGGTGTCGGCGATGATCACTTTCGGCCGATCGGCAACGCTGCGCAGCTGCGTCGAAGCGTCTCGGCGAACGCAGCGAAGATCATGGCCGTCGCAGCGCGCGACGTGCCAGCCGAAAGCCGCGAATTTCGCTTCAAGATCGCCGAGATCGCTGGTTTCCTTCACCCAGATATCGGACTGCAGCTTGTTGTGGTCGACGATGACGGTGATGTTGCCGAGTCGGTGGTTGGCCGCCGAAACCAGCGATTCCCAGATCTGCCCTTCCTGCAGCTCGCCGTCGCCGGTCATGACGAAAATGCGCCGCTCGCGTCCCGAGCCGCCGGTCGGCAAAGGCCATGCCTTTGGCCTTCGAGATGCCCATGCCGAGCGAGCCGGTATTGGCGACGATGTGGCTCGTGCCGACATCGGGATGTCCGGGCAGGCCGCCAAGGCGGCGCAGCTTCGTCAAATTCTCTGCCGGCAATAGCCCGCAAGCGATCATCACCGCGTAAAGGCCGGGGGCATCGTGGCCCTTCGAAGAGAAATAAAGATCGCCGCTGCGCCGTCCGGCCTGCTCTCGCAGTTCGTTTAGAAACATCCAGGTCACGATATCGAGCGAACTGAAACTCGAACCGATATGTCCGGAACCAGCGTAGGCGATCATCGACAGCGTGTTGAGCCGGCAGAGATCGGCGAACAAGGCGGCGCGCTCAAAGACGCTCATGTTGAGCTTGCGGGCACGCGGTCGAACTCGGAGATCGGAACGAAGAACAGATTTTCGGTCATGCGAAGGCCGGCGTCGCGGCGGCAGCCGCGCGCTTCTCCCTGGAGCAGAATTCGTTCAACAAGAGCTAGAGCGCCCGCATGCCCTTCCTCATCGATGTCGGCGCGTCGTCGCCCATTCTGCATCGAGCAGGCATCCGAGGGCGGCATCATGTGATGGCATTTCGTCGGCGGCGGCGCCTTGCCAATTCGAGGATGGCCGCGCCGAGCTGATCGTGATCGTTGACACGGCGCGCGAGACCGGCAGCGTCATAGTAGGTGTCGGCCAGCGTGACCACCGGGCGGCCGAGCACGAGGCCCTCCCAACCCGTCGAACCATTTTCGGTGACGATCACATCAGCGTTGCGGATGTATTTGAACTGATCGTCGAAGCCGTCGACCAGAACGACCCCGGGCAACCGCCGCATGTCCCTGATAGAATTGCGTCGGCCTGCGGCCGGCATTGCTGCGATGCTCGCGCACCAGAAGACGATAACCAGCGGGCAGTGAGCTGCTCAGCAATGACACGGTATTAAATTGGTTCGACCAGATATAGGCCTGATGATTGAGCGCCTGCTCAGGATCTTTGTGCAGCGCGATGAAGACATAGCGCATCTCGCGCAAATCCTTCTCGTCGAACCGCGCGGAAATACCCACGCTGGCGGTAGCGCAACCAGGCGCGGCGATAGATAGTCCCAGAGCAGTCGGAAGGCGGGCTTTGCCGGGGGCGCGCTTCGCTTGTTGACGCGATGACGCAGTCCCACGGCAAGCCATCGCAAGACTTCAATGTGGCTGCCGACCCAGCCCCGCCGCTCCAGCGAGTTCCAGTTTTCCTGCACATAGCCGAGCGTGTGCGGCCCCGCGCGAAAAGCGGCAAGGCGTTCCTGCGCTCTTGCGCCCGCAGCGGCGCCGGCGGCCGCGATCCTCTTGGCGGCTTCGGTGTGCGCGGCCTTGTTGTACATCGCGAGGTCAGAGGACCAATAGCAGCGGCCGCTCCAAAGCTTTGAGCGCCGGTTGACCACCGCCGGAATCCCGAGGCGTTTTGCGGCAAGGTAGAACACGAAGCAAATCGGATCGGCCCATTCGCCCGCCATCACGAGATCTGGTTTCGTGGCAACAAGGGTTTCGCGCGCAAAGGCGAACATGCGCCGAACGATGCGACCGGGCTCCCTGTTGTCAGCCAACACGCGCCGTGCAGTCCGGTCATGAAACCAATGGAAATTCGGCAGCGAAAAGCCGCGCCCAACTCGCGCTCGCCCGCCAGGATGATCCGTCCCGCCGACGCGCCGCCGGCACGCTCGCATTCGGCGATGAAGCCGTCGACTTCCTCACATTTGGCAGGATCGCTCTCCCAGCCGGTGCTGGCCGCGAAATCGGGCAGCGCAATGCAGCCGCCCTGCGCGCCGACCGCCTCGCGCCAGACGCGTTCGCCGCCGACCGGGCAAAGCACGCGAACACGCCAGCCGCAGCGCTCCCGCGCGGTCCGGAGGAAGGATTTGAAGAAACCGGTTCGGCTGTTCTTCGGGAGGAACAGAACGTTCAGTGCGGCAACGTGACTGTAGGTCATGACCTTATGCGCGCGGCTTCTTGATGCGTAGACGGCCTAAACGATTAAGCATCTGTCTCGATTGCAGATCTGGAACGTCAACCGAACCAAGCAAACCGCTGGCTCTTCAAGCCCGGCCGCTCCTGCGGCCGCGCCACCAAGTCCGGGCTGATTTATTCGGCAGCGACGTAAGTCGGACTGCGCCGAATAAACTGAATATACCCGCCTTCTTCCAGCGCCGCGCGCATCTGCGCCTGCTCCTGCTCGTCGAGCTCGGTGTAGTAGGACGTCATGTGCGGCTTGCAGATGCCGCGCAGCGACAGGACGTATTTTTCATGCGCGCCCGTCAGGAAGTTCCACTCCTTCGCGCGTTTCGGTATCCGCGACTGAAACGAGTTGAACCGGTGCTGGGCCGCGATCGCTTCTTCCTGCTTGCCGGACTTGAACAGATCGTAGATCTCGATCAACGGCTCGGGCAGCGCGCCTGCCCAGCTCGTCGTGCTGCCCGCCACGCCCACCGAGAGCACCATGACGAACTGGCTGGCGACCGCGGTGATGACCTGAAAGTCCCGCTCCGCCATGCCGATGACGTTGAGCTGGTCGGTCGTGCGGCTGGAACTGAATTTGATTCCGGCGATATTGGGATGGCCTTTAAGCCGGCCGACGAATTCCGGCGGAAAATAGCGGCACCAATTGCCGCTCGTGTACATCCACAGCGGCTTGGGCGCGTAGTCGGCCAGGTCGCGATAGAACTTTTCCACGCCGTCGAGCCCCATCACGGGATGATAGGGCATGACGTGATAGGCATCGAATTCCAGGTCCTTGGTCGCGTCCATGAAGGCAAGGCTGTCTTCCATGCAGAAAAACCCGGCGCCGAGCACCAGCGGCAGCTTGCCCGCGTTCGCCTCCGTGATGGCGCGCGCCACCGTCAGCCGCTTCTCGAAAGTGAGGTTCATGTCCTCGCTGCCGGTGCCCAGCACCCAGAAGCCGCCGACGCCGGCATCGGTGAGAAATCGGATATGGCGCCCGATCGCGTCGGTGTCGATCGAACCGTCCGCATGAACGGGCGTCTGCACGACCGGGATGACGCCTTTGAGCTGCCTGGTGTTCTGCATGGTCGCCTCCGTCAGGAACCGCCGCGTCTAGGATGCCCGCGCGGCGGGAGCGGTCTCGTTCCTGTCGCCGAACGGATCGAGGCCGAGATGGTCGAAATAAAGCTCGGCCACCAGCGCGTCGACTTTCTCGTCGATATCGGCCGAATGAAAGCGATCCATCACCAGAGGAACGGATCGCTGCGAGGTAAAGCGCATTTCGCGCAGAAAGAAGTCGCGCTTCATTGCGTAGATCGATGCATTATAGATGTAGCCGGCGTCCCATTCGGCCGCGTCCTCATCCACATTGTACGGCACCAGTTCACCGTCACGGATGGCCTTGATATTGGGATCGCGCTTTTTGATCGGTCCGCTGACGCTCGCCAGCGTTTCGAGCGGCGACGCCCACAGCAGGTCGACCGCCTGGTCGATATGCGCGGCGCTGCGGATCGGGCACGTCGGCTGCAGCAGGATGAGGATGTCGTAGCGCCGCCCGGTCTGCGCTTCCATGAATTCCATGGCGTGCCGCACCACCACGTTGTTGCGGTCCTTGTCGCCGGCGAGATTGCTCGGGCGAAGAAACGGCACGGGCGCGCCATAGCGCTTCGCTGCCTCGGCGATCTCCTCGTCATCCGTCGAAACGAGCCAATCGGTGAGCTTGGCCGCGCCGGCCGCCGCCTTGATCGTATAGGCAATGAGCGGGTGGCCCTTGAGCGGATAGACGTTCTTGCGCGGAAAGCGTTTGGAGCCGCCGCGCGCGGGGATGACGGCCAGGACTTGCGGGACGCCGCCCATACTCACGCCTTAACGCCGGCGATGGCCAGCATGCGGTCGTCGGCGCCGGCGGTTTCGAACTCGGGCAGCGCCGTGCGCACCTCAATGGAATGAAAGCCCGCCTTCTTCAGCGCGGCTTTGATTTCCATCGGCGTAAACAGGCGGATATCGTGCGTGGCCGCGAACTTCGATGTCGCGGACAACGGCCGCTCGATTTCAATTTCGTATGCGATGCGGAGCCTTTGATCCATGAAGTCCCAGCTCGGCAATGCCGTGCGCGAAATGACGCCAAGCTGCGTCTCATAGGTGCGATGCACCCGCTTGGGCGGCTCACGCATGACCGCAATCGGGTTCCAACATTCGCAGATGAACTTCGCTCCGGGTTTCAGCACCGCGGCGACCGCCCGAATGAAATCGGCGAGGGCTTCCATATCCTCGAGGCAGTTGACGACGTTATAAAGCGAAACGCAGGCATCGAACGGACCGAGATCGCTGTTCTCCCCGATATCGCGGCAAATAAACGTGACGCCGCTGTTCTTGCGCTGCGCCACCGCAATCATGTCGGCTGCGAGATCGATACCGGTGACCTTGTAGCCGCGCCTGCCGAGCTCTATGGCGTGCAGGCCCGTGCCACAGCCGAGATCGAGGATCGAAGCCCCTGCTGCGACGGACTGCCGAAGAACCTCGTCGAGGCGATCGGCTTCCCGCGGAAGATCCCGGTGCGCCTGAATGAGATCATAGATCTCCGCGAAGTTTCTGCCGTAGGCAAGATCGTTGGCACGTGACATCGCGGGATCGGCGATGTTGGCCCTCGCCCGCAGGCGTCGAGACCCGGGTCATCGTCAAATGTTCGCTGCGCCCTACCACGCCGTCCAGCCGCCGTCGATCACCAGATTGGCGCCGGTCATGTAGGACGACGCATCGGAGAGAAGGAACACCACGCCGCCGTCGAGTTCGTCCTCGCGCGCCATGCGACCCATCGGCGTACGCCGCGCATAGCCGTCGAGGAACTCCTGCTCCTGCCCGGCGAACACGCCGCCCGGCGTCAGCGCGTTCACGCGCACGCCTTTCTGCCCCCAATAGGTCGCGAGATAGCGGGTCAGATTATAGATCGCCGACTTCGACGCCGAATAGGTGACCGGCTTATAGAACATCTCGCCGCGCTGGCGCCGATAGTCGTAGAGGCTTTGATCGGGCGAAACGAGTCCGTAGGTCGAGCCGATATTGATGATCGAGCCCCGGCCCGCCTGCGCCATGGCCGCGCCGACAACCTGGCAGCACAGCATCGTGCCCTTGACATTGACCCCCATGATCTTGTCCCAGGATTCGATCGGATAGGTCTCGAAGGGGCCGTTTTCTTCCGGCGGCGCATCGGGCGGCGCATCGATCGCAGCCGCATTGATCAGGCCGTGCGGTGCGCCCCAGTCCTGCTCGATGCGAGGCGAGCGCCGATCCGATCGAAGCGCGATCGGTCACATCCACCTGTTCGAAGCGGAGCGCGTTGTTTTGCGCCAGATCGTCATGGCGCGCGCGGAATGCCGTCGCATCGACGTTGTCGAAGACAGCCACATTGGCGCCGCGCGCGAGCAAAGCGCGTGCAAACCGGGCGCCGAGCCGGCCGGCACCGCCTGTGACGATAACGGCCCGCCCCTCGACCGAGAACAGCGGATCGCGCGTCCCATCGGTTTGTCGACGGTCGGATTTAACAAGGAAAGCTCTGTTCTCTGTTATTGAGCGCGAGCGCCCGCCGCCTGCAACGGTGCGGCGACCTCTTCCAGCGCTTCGAACAGGATGTTGTCGTCAGCCGTCAGCGGCACTGGTCAGCCGCATGCCGAGAATGTTGTCGAACTCGTAAGGCGGCAGTCCATCGCCCGGCGACTTCATGGCGATATCGTCGGCGGTCAGCACGTGGCCGGCCGGCAGATCGCGGGCCGCCACCAGCTTCTTCTGCATCTTATAGAGCGGCGATTTCTCGCTTTCGTAGCTGCGCTTGACGCCGTCGCCCAGCGCCTGGTGAGCACGACGCAGATCGCGAACCATCCGGTGCAGGCCTTCCGGCGTCAGCGAAAAGGCGTGGTCGGTGCCCTTTGCCGCGCGATTGAGCGTGAAGTGCTTCTCGACGACGCCGGCGCCCATGACATAGGCAACCGGCGCCATGGCGATGCCATTGTCGTGCGACGACAGGCCGATCACCACGTCGGGGAAGCGCTCGCGGAAGGTCTGGATCACGCGCAGGTTCAATTCTTCGAATTCAGCCGGATACCCCGAGGTGCATTGCAGGATGCAGAGCTGCGGATTGATCGGCATGATCGCCCGATAGGCGCGCACGACATCGTCCATGGCGGCGCCGCCGGTCGAGATGATCATGGGCTTGCCGATCTTCGCCACGTGGCGCAGCAGCGGAATATTGATCAGATCGCCGGACGCGATCTTGTAGGCCGGCATGTCGAGCTCGGCCAGGAAATCCGCGCTCGGAATATCGAAGGCGGTGGAGAAGAAAGTGATTCCGATCGCTTTGGCGTGACGGATCAGTTCTTCGTATTCGGGTCGCCCGAACTCGAGCTTGTCCCTGTGCTCGCCGTAGGTCGCGCCGTAGCTGTTACGGTGGTTATACGGGCTGTCGTACATCGCCTTGGTGAACAGCGCCCTGTTGTCGCGCTTCTGCAGCTTGACGGCATCGGCGCCGCACTGCTTGGCGACATCGAACATCTGCTTGCACTGTTCGAGATCGCCCTGGTGGTTGTGGCCGATTTCGGCGATCACATAACATTCGCCGCCGTCGTGAATGCGCGTGCCGTCAA
Source organism: uncultured Pseudomonadota bacterium (assembly GCA_963837965.1). Taxonomy (GTDB): domain Bacteria; phylum Pseudomonadota; class Alphaproteobacteria; order Rhizobiales; family Xanthobacteraceae; genus Pseudolabrys. Next base: position 125,334 of record CAWIPY010000002.1, read on the forward strand.
CGGTCAGTTCACGTGCCATGGTTCACCGCTTGCTCGGTTTTGATTGTGATTTGAAAGGACCGGCGCAGCCATCGATCCAGGCGGCACCGTGTGGCATTTGCCGATTGCTACCGCAGCCCGGGTGACGGCGGCGGTCCCGAACGCAAACAAAAACTCTTCTATTCCCAAAGGGTTAGCCCAGCCCATTGACGGCGGGATACTCCCCCCAAAAGCGGATTGTATGTTCATGAATTGAACACTGTTGTCAAGGCGGGTTGCTGGCGCACTGCGGGGCGTCCGTTGACAGCCGCGTGCAGGCCACGGAAAACGACGCCCCACGTCTGCATTCGGGAGCCACGAGCGTGAGTCAAGCAGCCGCGATGAAGCCGGCGGAGAGGGACAACAGGACGTCGGACACAGAGCCGGTGGCCGACGATCCGGCGCTGCTTGCGCTCATGGTCGAAGATGCCGAGCGCGGCGGCCCGCTGTGGACTGCAACGGCTTACTGGCGCACCTACGCTTCGCGGATAATGCGCGAACTGGAACGCACCGGCCTCGCCGATATGCGCGTCAATCAAAGACTGCTCAAGGGATTTGCCATCGGCGGCGCACCGCAGCCGGAATTGCCGGCTGCGGCGTGGAAACGCGTCGCGTGGCGCGGGCTGCAGACACTTCCCGGCGTCCGCCAGATGGCCGCCGAATATCAGCGCATGCTCGCGGCCGAATACGCCCGTCACCGCGACCTGCGCCGCCAGCACGCGCGCGTCGCGATGGACCAGATCGCGGACGCTTTCCCCCATATCTGTCCGCCGAAAGGATTGGCCAATGGCGGTGCCGACGACGCCTTCATTTGGCGCGGACACACGATCGTCCCGGCTTTTGCCATTTATTTGAGCCGAATAGCCGACTTCTACGCGCGCGTGCCGGCGCGCGACGTCGGTGCGATTATCGAAATCGGTCCCGGGCTTGGTCTCAGCTCGCTCGCCCACATGGCGATCAATCCGGCGCTGCGCACTATCGTCAACGTCGACATCGTTCCGGTGCTTTATCTCTCGACCCAGTTCCTGAAGTCGATCGACGGAGTAAACGTCCTCGACTATCGCGCGCTGCGCGCACGCGAACGTATCGTCGCGGAACCCGCGCCCAGCGGCCTGCGTATCTACCAGCTCGCCCCTTGGCTGTTGCCCCGCGTCGAAGGCCGCTTCGATTTTTTCTTCAACGCGTTTTCGTTCCAGGAAATGGAGCCCGCGATTTGCCGGAACTACGCGACGGAACTGTTGCGGCTCGTCGAACGCGGCGTCCTGCTCCACGAGATGCCGGCCGGGCACAAGCACGGCGCAGGCGGTCAGAATAAGCCCGTCACGCTGGACTTTCTCGAGTCGCTCTTTTCGGAGAAATTCCCGAGCGTCGCGCGCCTCGACGGCTTCTGGCCCCGCCTCTACGACGGCCATTCCGAAATGACGCGACTCCTGACGAAATGACGACGCGGAAGCGGCAAGTCTAGCCGCTAACAGCTGCCGCAGTTCGGGTGACCGCGCTGCCGACCCGACCGAAAAAAGCCCCGAAAAACAAAGCCAAGACAACATTCGCGCTCTCACATGAATGCGCTACCGGAGTGCGTCAAGAAAACCGGCGCAATTGCCGTTGCGATCGCGCATTAAGGTTGAAAAAGCAGTCCGCCAAGAAATCGCGCGCGGCTCGGTCACGGTGTCATTCGCCGCCGCCAATACGGCTTCACCCGACCGGCGCCACGGCGCCGATCGGCAGCACCACCGAAACCTTGCGGCCAAGCATGGTCAGCAGCGCGACCACGCGCTCCTCGTCTTTTTTCGCCTCGAAAATCGCTTCGCAAGATGCAAACGGCCCACTGTCGATGCGGAAGCGATCGCCCCGCGCAAGCCGCAAGTGCTTTCCGAGCAGGACATAGCCGCTGTCGTCCTCGCGCGCCCTGATCTCGTCGATAGCGCCTTCCGGCACGGGAACGGGATCGATGCCGTGGCGGACCAGATCGATGACACCGCGCGTGGAGCGGATCGAACGCCATGCGGCATTCATCGCATCGAAGCCGACAAAAATATAGCGCGGGAACAAAGGTGCCGACACCACGTCGCGGCGCCGTGCATGGCTGCGCATCTTGCGATAGCGCGGGAAGTAGACGTCGAACCCCTGGCGGCTCAGGTGCTCCGACGCCAGTTCTTCGTTGCGCGGCTGGGTATAGACTACGAACCAATTCTTCATTGCGCCGCCCGTCTCATTGTCTTTCATTCAGCCGCCGGTCTCATTATTTTTTGACGCGATTGAGGCGGCTTCTGAGCCGTTTTCGGACCGATCGAAAGAAGCTGCGGCGCCAGCACGCGGCCTTGGCCGAGCTCCCGCTCCATGGCGCGGAAAACCGAGAGCGGCTCGAGCAGGCTCGTCACGATCACGACATCCACCGCCCCGAGTTCGTCCAGACTGCCGCGCACGGGGAGCCCGCAATACTGCTCGCCCGCACGATCGGGATCGACTATGCCGACGAGCGTGACCGGATGATCGTGCGCGCACAATGTGCCGACCTCGGTGAGATCCGAGATCCCGGCGAAGGCAATGCGCGGCAAGTCTTGATCGGTGCAGTCCCGCATCAGATCGGATATCTGCTCGCGCGCGCGGCGGAAGAAGGTGAACGAGGCCGACAGGAATTGCGCGGTCAGCCGGCTTTTCTCGGCAAAGCCTTGCGGCGTCAGGTAATAGGCATAGCGCCGGCGCGGCACCTGCTTGATTTTGATGAGCCCCTTGCGCACGCAACGCTTCAAATACGCATTGGCGAGCCCGAGCGCGACATCCAGTTCCCGCGATATGCTCCGCTGGGAAGTATGCGAGTCCCGGTCGACTGCGGTGAGCACGCCGAGCAGGATGTCCTCGCGCTGGATTTCGGCAGAATTATTCTCGTCGTTAGCCATCGCTTCTCGCATCCGCCCGGACCGAGTATAGTGTTCATACCATGAACGATGAGCCGTTGTCACGCCCCGCACCGGCGGTCCGGTTAAGTTGCCCCCGGGCAATATCCCGGCGGGACGCTTAAAATGTGCGGCATAGCAGGGATTTTCGGCCTCGGCGGGGCTGCGGCATCCGCCGATCCCGCCGCCACGGCCCGCATCATGGCCGACACCCTCGCCCACCGCGGGCCGGACGGCGCCGACTCCTGGGGCGATCCTGAGGCCGGCATCGGCCTCGGCCACCGCCGGCTCTCCATCATCGACCTTTCGATACCGGCGCGCAGCCGATGCACTCCGCCGGCGGCCGCTACGTCATCAGCTATAACGGCGAGGTCTACAATTTCCGCGAGCTGCGCCAAGAGCTTGGAACCGCGCGGCCATGCCTTCCGCGGCACCTCCGACACCGAGGTAATGCTCGCCGCCATCAGCGAGTGGGGCATCGAGAAGGCGGTCCAACGCTTCGTCGGCATGTTCGCCTTCGCCGTCTTCGACCGGCAGGCGCGCACCCTCCACCTCGTGCGCGACCGCCTCGGCATCAAGCCGCTCTATTGGACGCTGACCGAGGGGCTGCTGCTGTTCGGCTCCGAGCTGCGCGCGCTCATGGCGCACCCGGCCTTCCGCGCCGAGATCGACCGCGAGGCGGCCTCGGCTTTCCTGCGCTACAGCTATGTGCCCGCGCCTTCGACCATCTTCCGCAACGTGCACAAGCTGCCGCCGGGCTCGATCCTCACTATCGGCCCCGGTCGCGAGCCCAGCATCGAAGCCTATTGGCGGCTGCGCGATGTCATCGTCCGGCCGCCGCGCCGACGATTTGTCTGCCGCCGAAGCCGCCGCCCAACTCGACGACCTGCTGCGCGAGGCGGTGCGCGGCCGCATGATCGCGGATGTGCCGATTGGCGCCTTTCTCTCCGGCGGCGTCGATTTCGGCAACCGTCGTCGCGCTGATGCAGGCCTGCGCCGATCGGCCGGTGCGCACCTTCACCATCGGTTTTCGCGAAAAGGCCTACGACGAATCGCCCTACGCCCGCGAGATCGCGCAGCGCCTCGGCACCGCGCATACCGAGGTGACGCTTTCCGGCGACGACGCGCTCGCGCTGGTCGGCGACATCGCCGGCTGGTTCGACGAGCCCTTCGCCGATTCATCGCAATTGCCGACCTATCTCGTCTCGCGCATGACGCGGCAGCACGTCACCGTCGCCTTGTCCGGCGACGGCGGCGACGAGCTGTTCGGCGGCTATCCGAAATACGACGCGCTGGAGAACGCCTGGCGCCGGATCGGTCCGCTGCCCCACGGCATACGCAGTCTGGCCGGCCGCTGCCTTGCGCGCGTTCCCGAATCCGTCCTGACGCGGGCCGCCGGCTTGGCGCTCGATGCCGGCCGCGCCGAGCGGATCGGCGAAAAGGCACGCCGCTTCGCGGCCGCCCTGGCGGCGAAAACCGGCGACGAGGCGGCCGCCGCCCTCAATGCCGTCGGCGCGGACCCCGACGGCCTCGTCATCGGCGCCAGCGCGCCGCTGCAACTTCCGCGCATGGCGGGTCTGGCGGCCGCCCTGCCCGACCTCGCCTCGCGCATGCAGGCCGAGGACATGGCCAATTACCTGCCCGACGACATCCTCACCAAGGTCGACCGCTGTTCCATGGCGGTGTCGCTGGAGACGCGCGTGCCGCTGCTCGACCACCGCGTCGTGGAATTCGTCTGGTCGCTGCCGCGCGCCATCCGCCGCGGCAATGCGCCAAAGGCATTGCTCAAATCGGTGCTTCAGCGCTATCTGCCGCCGGCCGCGGTCGACCGGCCGAAGCGCGGCTTTTCGGTGCCGCTCGGCCGCTGGCTCTCCGGCCCGCTGCGCGGCTGGGCGGAGGACCTGCTGGCGCCGGACAAGCTCACCAGCGAGGGTCTGCTCGACGCCGGCGCGGTGCAGAGGATGTGGCGGCGGCACCTCAGCAACCACGAGCAGAACGCCACCGCGCTATGGAATATCCTCATGCTGCGCGCCTGGTCGGAGCGCTGGCTCAAGCGCTGAGCCGAAGACAGGGACGATGGCAGAGACCCGTGCGGCCATGAGCTCAACCCAACCCACGCGCGCGCCGGCGCGGCTGCTCTATCTCGTCTCCGAGGACTGGTATTTCCTGTCCCACCGGCTGCCCATGGCGCGGGCCGCGCGCGCGGCCGGCTTTGACGTGCATGTGGCCACCCGGGTGGCGAAGGGCGGCGAAGCCATCAAAAGGGAAGGCTTCACCCTGCATCCGCTCAAATGGCGGCGCGGCAGCACCAATCCGCTTCTGTTCGCCAGCGCCGTCGCCGGAAGTGCGCCGCACCTACCGCAAGGTGGCGCCGGACCTGGTGCATCAGGTCGCGTTCTGGCCGTCGGTGGTCGGCTCGCTGGCGGCGTCCGGGCTGGATTTGAGGCGGGTGTCGGCGCTTGCCGGCATGGGCTTCGCCTTCACCTCGAAGGCGCCGAAGGCGCGGCTGGTTCGCCACCTGTTGCAACCATTCCTACGTCACCTGCTAGGGGGCCCGCGCGCTTTCGTCCTGGTGCAGAACCCCGACGATCGCGCCGCAATGGCTGCGCTCGGCATCGCGCCGGAGCGGATTGCGCTGATTCCGGGCTCCGGCGTCGATACCGAGCGCCTGCGGCCGCTGCCGGAACCCACCGGTTACCCCACCACCATGGCCTATGTCGGCCGCCTCCTCGCCGACAAGGGCCTGCGCACGCTGGTCGCGGCCCATGCGCTGCTCGCCGCGCGCGGCGAGAACATTCGCCTGCTGATCGCCGGCGAGTCCGATCCGGCCAATCCGGCGTCGATCCCGCCGGCTGAGATCGAGGTCTGGCGCAAGCAGCCCGGGCTGGAACTGCTCGGCCACGTGTCCGATATCGCCAGCGTGTGGGCCAAGGCGCACATCGCCGTGCTGCCGTCGCGGCGCGAAGGGCTACCGTTGAGCCTCCTTGAAGCGTCCGCCTGCGGGCGCCCTCTCGTTGCCACCGATGTGACCGGATGCCGCGAGATCGCGCGCTCCGAGGTGAACGCGCTGCTGGTTCCGGTGGACGATGCGCATGCGCTCGCCGATGCCGTGCAGCGCCTGGCGCGCGACGCCGCCCTGCGCGCCAAATTCGGCGCCGCCGGCCGGGCGCTGGCCGAACGCGAGTTCGCCAGCAGCCGGATAGGGCCGAAGACAATAGAGCTCTATCGCGCCATGTTATCGTAACGCGATTGATAGCCGCGAACCGTGACCGATCCAATGGCCAACAATTTCGACGCGTGGGCAATTCAGGTTGCCATGACAGTGGCAGCGGCCATTATCAGCGCGGTGCTCATCGTCGTCTTGCACCCCTTGCTCGTGCGCTACGCTCTGGCGCGGCCGAACGCGCGTTCCTCGCACAGTAACCCGACGCCCCAGGGCGGCGGCATCGCGGTGATTGCGGCCATGACCGTGGTTATCGCGTTAGCGCTGTTGTGGTTTCCGCGCCTGTTCGACGCTCCGCGCCAACTCGCCGGCGTGCTGGCAGCCGTGCTCGGTCTGGCCATTGTCGGCATCACCGATGACGTGCGCCCCTTGGAAGCGTTGCCGCGACTGGTCCTGCAGGCGGTTGCGGTGGCAGTCGTGCTTGCCATGCTGCCGGCCGATATACGGGTCATGCCGCAACTGCCTTGGTGGGCCGAACGCGTCGGCTTGCTGATCGGCGGAATCTGGTTCGTCAACCTCACGAACTTCATGGACGGGATCGACTGGATGACGGTAGCGGAAGTCGTGCCGATCACCGCCACGCTGGCCGCCTTCGGTCTTATGGGCGCCTTGCCATCGGGTGCAACGACCGTTTCGTTCGTACTATGCGGTGCGATGATCGGCTTCGCGCCGTTCAACCGGCCGGTGGCGCGTCTGTTCCTCGGCGACGTGGGCAGTCTGCCGATCGGGCTCACGATCACTTGGCTGCTCATTCTGCTCGCCGGGCGCGGCCACTGGGCGGCTGCCCTGCTGCTGCCACTCTACTACCTGGGGGATGCGACGGTGACGCTGCTGCGCCGGCTGGCCAATGGCGAGCGGGTCATGCAGGCGCATCGGAGTCATTTTTATCAGCGGGCGACTGACGGCGGAATGAGCGTCTGCCAGATCGTCGGCCGTGTTTTCGCCGTCAATATCGCCCTGATCGTCTTGGCCGGCGCCAGTCTACACGCATCGCCATTGTTTCAATCGATGGCCACGGCCGCCGGGCTTATCATGGTGGCCGGCTTGCTATGGTGTTTTCACAGTCGGCATGTCAACAAGACGTCATGATTGATTGGCCCCAAACAAATCCAAATTCGGATCCGCGATGACCGACCAGAAACACAATGTCGAAGAAGCCGTGATAGGCACATATCAGCGCGAATTGCCGTCGGTACATTTTATCGAGGACAAGGCCTATTTTGAGCGCCGCCGTAAGATGCGCGAGGGTCATTTCCGCTTCGCGCTTAATTTCCCGCCGGAAATGTTCGCCGGCAAGACCCTGCTCGACCTAGGCGGCGGAACCGGTGATAACACAATCTTCTACGGCATATGGGGCGCCGAATGTACGATTGTTGACGCGAACCCGAAAGCGCTCGAACGCGCCAAGCTGGTTTTCGAACAGCATTCCCCGGACCGAGAAACGAAATTCATACACGCAAGCCTTTTCGACTTCAGCGGCCCACAGCAGTTCGACATCGTGGTCTCGGACGGTGTTTGCCACCACACCCACGACAAGAAGAAGTGCTTTCACATTCTTGCCTCGTGCCTCAAGTCCGGCGGCTACTGCTATTTCGGCATCGGCAACGCTCCGGGCGCCGTCCAGCGCCATCTGCAACGGCTTATCCTCTATACTTTCGCCAAGACCGACGACGATTTCGTCGCTCTGGCGGAACGGCTATTCCCCGAACATCTCGATCGGGCGTCTCGCTTCGGGCAAAGGTCGAAACGTGCCATCGTGTTCGACACATTTATCAACCCGAAGCACGATCAAACGCACGTCTCCGAAGTGTTGCAGTGGTTCGCGGAAAGCGGGATCACGCTTTACAGTTCTTATCCTCGGATCAACGTGCCTTTTGCGTGCGATGGCCCCGATCGCGGAACGTTTCTGGATCTGAATGGCCGCGCCTGGTCCGGAATCATTCCGGAGATATTCTGGATGACGCACAATATCGACGATGCGGAGACGTCGCGCGATTATGTTGACGTCTCACAGCAACTGGCACCCGCGGTCTATCGTTTCAGCGAGGCGCTCAACAATATCGGCCCGGATACGAAGATCGACGTTTCCGAACTATCCGAGACCTGCAGAGCACTTCGTCGTGAAATCGGGAGCATCGACCTCTATCGCAGCAGCTTCGTCACAATCGATGGCTTTTTCGATGACATGGAACGCATACTTGCCGCAGTCGGCACGCTGCGCCTCGACGAAATCGAACGCGAAATCAAAGCCGCCCCGCACGTCTTCAAGGGGCCGCACGGACTCGGCATGAGTTATTTCGTCGGTTACAAAAATTGAACGGCACAGTTAGGCACATTCCCGCCCGATAGAAAGCACGGCCATCGAACATGCGGCAGGGTGGTAAACGGCGATGAGCGGCCCGGGTCCCGGTTAGGGTTATACCAAAGACCGCTCGGCGTTCGGCGACCGATCATCCCGTCGACGAAGGCGGCGTGGACCGGCCAGTTGCGACGCCAGCGCCGACAGCCCCATCGGCCAATGGAAACCGAGAACGCTGGAGAATGCACCATTAAAGCGCGCTCAATAGAAACCCAATGATGCGCGGCGGATAATCGCAATCGCGCTATTCGGTTTGCAGCGACAGTGTCATTCGGCCGATCCACGCCCGATTTGAAAGGGATCGGTCGTGACTTGCTGGCGCAAATTTGCCAATTGGCCCGGAGACACATGGTCGTCGCCTCGAATTGATCTCAAAACGAACAATGTTTGCGCGAGTTGACGCCATAGCCGGGTTTCATAGCGGCCGAGCCGATCAAGCGCATTGTCATTCAAATTCATGATCTGAAGAAAGCAATGTGAAGGAGCGACGTCCGTCGGGTGAGCCGGCGTTATATCCTCGATTTCGGCAGTATCGGGCAAATGCGGCGGATTGGGATTATGTTGCCCAAGAAAGCGCTTTAAGCCTTGCAGTGGATCTTCGTTTCGAGGCCTTTTTGATCGGTGCTCACCCAGCAGGCGTCCCTGGCTCTCAAATAGCCCGCTCTCAATTGCCAACGCGCGGCGTAGCCGCCAGAGCAGGGCGGCTACGCGCAAGACCAGCTGACACTCGACTGCGGATTGTGGGTCGAAGTCGGCCGTGATGCGTTCTTCGAAGTGGGCGTAATCATCGGCATTTTCGAGGGCGGTGACGACCGTTTCCGCGGTCAATCCATGGCGGAAGGCATTTTGCCGGGCCCGAAGCTTGCCTTCTTCGGTTTTCGGGCCCGTGCTCTTCATCGCATTGCGGCGGTTGGCGGCGATTTGCTTATCCGTGGCCATTAGTCTTCGTCCCATGACTGTCCGATGCAGCGGCTGCTTCGTTCGAGCTTGAGAGCTTGGGATGGGTCTGCTCCCAGAGTTGCCGGGCGACCTCCAGCGGCTTGATGCCGAGCTTCTCCCAGAACGGCAGCTCATTGCCGGCCTGATGCAGTTGCCGGTGGTGTCCCCGGCAGAGCGGCACGGTGAACTCGTCGCTCACCTTCATGCCGATGGCGCGGGGTTGGGCAAACCGCAGGTGATGCGGATCGCTGGGCTGCCGCCCGCAGACCAGACAGGGCTGAGTGGCGACGAAGTCGAGGTGCGCGCGGTCGCGGATCCGTTTGGGCTCGGCAAGCGTCAGCGCGCTTTTGTCGATCCGCCCGGGCGGCAGATCGGGGGCTGGCGGGAGCAAGCGGCGGTGAGGCGGCCTTTTCCGCCTGCCGCCGCTCGCGATTGAGGTGCTCGCTGACCGGCGGCGACTGCCGCTGGCCATAGTACCGAGAGGGCCGAGGGATGGGCGTCGTGTCGTCCGGATGGAAGCCGGTCCGGCCGTCATCCAGTGCCGCCGCCATGCCCGTTGCTCGTCGGCTTGGGCTCGTACTGCAGTCGCCTGCTCGGCCGGTGCCGCCTTGCCGTTCCGATAGAGCTCCAGCCCGAACGGTTTGCCGAAGGTGGCCAGCGCCCGTTTGGTGGCGTCCGTCTCGGCGGCCTTGACCGCGATGTCGTGGGCCTCTCCCGGGGCAGATGCCGCGGCCTTCGCCGGAGCCGTGGCCCTCCCGCACGATGACCGCCCCGCCGGCATGGACCGTAATGCGGACCCGGGCCACATAGACGGCCAGGAAGCTGCCCCGGTTCTCCCGCGCCAGGACGCACTTGGTCTCCAGCGTCTCCCGGCTCCAGCCGTCGAAGCCGAAGATCCGGTTGGCCTCCGAGAGCACGTACCAGCCTTCGAGATACGACAGCTCCCGGCCGTTGGCCTCCCGGGTGCGGACGACCTGGGTGTCCAGGTCGCGCCGCAGGAAGGCCAGCTGTTTTGCTGAGAACCCCATCACTTCGTCCTCACGCTCAGGACGGGCTCGGGGTTGGACAGGCTGACGCCGGTGATCTCGGTGCCCTGCTTGAGGTCGGCCAACAGTCCCTGGCGGTTGAGCTTGGGATCGCGCGGCTCCCAATAGATGCTGGGGACTGCCTTCTCATCGATCACCATGAGGCCGGCGTTCCGGCCCGGATGGAGGCGGTGAAGTCGGGCGCGGTGATTTTCTTGATGTCCAGCTCGACCATGACGTCCTTGGCGATCTGGCGGCGTTTGGAGGCCCGATCCTGCAGGCGGGCGAGCCGGTCCTCCATTTCGGCGATGCGGCCCTTGAGCCCATTGGCCAGGGCTTCGTCGGCAAGGGCCGAGCGGAGGAGGGCCTCGACGATCTCGTGCAGGTCGGTGAGGCCCTCGACCGTGTCGGCGAGGGTCTGCTCGTCGATGGACGGGGTCTTCGGCCCGGATGCGGTCGCGGATGGCCCGGTAGGTGGCGGCGGCAAATTCGATGTTCATGAGCGGCGTACCTCAGTTCGCAAAATGGACGATACCTGAGGTATTATGGCGATAGATGCCGCCAAAGTCAATACCTGAAGCATCATTTGATATCAAAGGTATTAATTTATGATCCGCCCACCAGCGAAGTAATTCGTGCTGCTAGGGCGCTCTTGCGTTGGGATCAGCGCCGGCTGCGCCGAAACCTCATCAGTATCGTTGCCGACGATCAAAGGCTTGAAGCCGCCAGGGCTTCTGGTCGCACATGCTTCGACGGATGGCGGCGCTGTCCGCGCTCTGGAGGATGGCGGGATTGAATTCATCGATGAGAATGGCGGTGGCCCTGGCGTCCGCCTCAAGCGGCCCACGAGGAGTCCGCCATAAGCCCACGTGCCACAAGCCCAGGAATGAATGAACGGCCTGATACTGCGCGATAAGAAGAAGGCTGGCAGGTGCCGTACACCTCTTCGCCATTGCTAAAGATTGCCGTATGTAATGTTTTGCGGGCCGGATTTCCGGTTTGACTGCAGAAGCTGGTCGAGGTCAAGTCTGAACAGTGCTGGATATTTTGCGGGATGCAGCCTTTGAAGGTTTATGGTCGAGGCCGACTTGGGCCTCGTAGTCTTGGTCAAGCTCCTTCTTGATGGCAGCCATCTGCCGGCGTTCGAACTCGGTGAACTTGATCGACTTCCAACGTTCGGCAGCACGGATCAGCGCGCCAAACATCAGCTTGAGAACGGCTCGCTCGCCGAAGGCATTCGGGATGATCTTGAGACGCCGGCGTTCCTCGACAAACAGCCGTTCCAAAAATTCGTAACCGGTATGAGGATCACGGTGCCCGCTCATCCGGCTCGGACAGCTTCGGTCCTGGCGTATGGTGTGACCACCGGGACGAGGGGCACCGGGAGCACGTCAGTGGGCAGGCCGATACGTACGATGAGCCGAGAGCTCGTGTTAGTAGCTGGCCGCCCCTGCGACCTACCCGGTTGCGCCGTGAGCGCGGATCCGTAGTTGTCGTGTGGCCCACTGCTCCCGTCGAACCACAGGAGAGAGGAGCAGGCGATGCAACGCGTAATCGGCATGGACATCCACCGCACTTTCGCGGAGGTGGTTTTCTGGGAGGCAGGTCGGCTCCGGTCGGGCGGGCGGGTGGATATGACCCGCTCGGGGCTTGAGGGGTTTGGTCGCAGCTTGAGCAAGGAAGACGAGGTCGTCGTCGAGGCGACCGGCAACGCGATGGCGGTGGTGCGGGTGCTCAGCCCGTATGTTGCGCGAGTGATCGTAGCCAATCCGCTACAAGTGAAGGCGATCGCACATGCTCACGTCAAGACAGACAAGATCGACGCAGGCGTGCTGGCGTCGCTGCGGGCAGCGGGCTTCCTGCCGGAGGTCTGGGTACCGACGCGGATACCGAGTGCCTGCGCCGACTGGTGAGCCGCCGCAACCAAGTCGTGCGGCATCGGACCCGGATCAAGAACGAGGTGCATGCCATCCTGCAGGCGCATCTCATCCCGCCGTGCCCGCATGCCGATCTGTTCGGCCGGCTAGGTCGGAGCTGGCTCGGACGGCAGGAACTGCCGGTCGACGAGCGAGCCGCCATCGAGCGGCACTTGCGCGAACTCGACCGGCTGGGCGAGGATCTTGAGCTTCTCGACCGCGAGATCGCCGGGAGGGTGATCGAGGATCCGTCAGTGAAGCGTCTCCTGACCATCACCGGCGTCAACATCATCGTGGCGGCAGGCCTCGTCGCCGCGATTGGCGACATCCGGCGCTTCTCCTCGCCGCAGAAACTCGTGAGCTATGTCGGGCTCAATCCGCGGGTGCGCCAATCGGGTCTTGGTCTGGCGCAGCATGGTCGCATCAGCAAGCGCGGTCGTAGCCACGCGCGCGCCATGCTGGTCGAGGCGGCCTGGGCTGCCTCCAAGGCGCCAGGCCCGCTGCGTTCGTTCTTCCTGCGTATCCGAGCCCGACGTGGTCACCAGGTCGCAGCGGTCGCCGTGGCACGCAAGCTCGCCGTGCTCTGCTGGCATTTGCTGACCAAGGATGCCGAGTACCAATGGGCGCGTCCCGCGCTGGTCGCCAACAAAATACGCGCGATGCAGCTACAGGCTGGACAGCCGGCGAGAAAGGGCAACAAGCGGGGGGCGGCCTATGCCTCAACATCAAGGAACTGCGCGATCGGGAGATCGATGTCGCGCGCCACGCTGAACATGCCTACGAACGGTTTGTCAGCCGATGGCAGCCGCGTGGTCCTGGTAAGCGGCGCACGGGTGCCGCCAATGAGGAGCGACGGTAACGGCTGCGCGGCCGGGCTGACATCCTCGAGCCCGGCTCTTTGCCACGCGGTCACCCGTGCTCCTCCAGAATAGCAGATCGCACAGCAGAAAAGACTTGTCGATCTCATCCGTGGTGCGGATCGCCCGCCGATGCGTCACCGGGAATTGCAGATGGGCAATGCAGGCTTCGAAGTCATCCTTGAAGCACGCGACCGCGCTGTCGTGTTGGCGGTCGTAGTCGGCTACTACGCCGGCAGCCAGCTCGCGCGCGATCGCCCGGCTGGGTGCTTGATAGGCCGCCTGAACGCGAACCTTGAACTCCGGCCTAAAGACTCCCGTACCTTGACCGCCAGATTGCGCATCCGGTGAGCAAGGCAGCGCTGGCGGGCCGCGCGCGGAAAGCAGATTTCGATCGCCTTGATGATGCCCGGCGCCCCGTCCGAGGTCACCAGCAGCGGGTCGTTGAGCCCGCGCCGCTTCATGTCCTCGAAGAATGCCGTCACCGTCTCGGTATCCTCCTTCGAGCCCGCCATCAGATGCAGCAGCACCCGCCGGCCCTCAACCGTAAAGCCCCAGGCCGCCAGAACCGGTTCGCGTTTGGCGCCAGGTCGAACAGCTGCTTGGCGATGCCGTCCACAAACAGATAGCTGATCTCGTATTCGCCCAGGTCCCGCTGGGCGAAGGCTTGATAATCCTCCCACAGCCGTTCCCCAAGCTGCGAAACCGCCGTCTTCGACAACAGCAGTCGCCCCGTCTCATCCTTGAAGGCATCCTCGATGTCGCGCACCGACAGTCCGCGCGCCAGCATCTCGATCGCCAAGTCTTCAAGTCCTTGGGTCCGGCCCTTCAGGTGCTCACGGATGGCCGAACGATAAGGCTCCTCCCGCCCAGCGACCTGCGGCGCCGAATATTCCATCGCGCCTTCCGCTCACTTCAGCCGCCCCGTCCGGTAGCCATTGCGGTAGCCCTGGCCCGGCTGCGCGCCATGCTCGTAGTAATCCCGTCCAATGGCATCGGCCGCCTCGCCCTCCAGCGCCTCCTCGACGATTAGCCGGGTCGCCAGCTTGACCAGTTCGTCCTTTGCCGAGGCTGTGGAAGTACGCCCTTCAATCAATGCCGTCAGCCCTTCACGCGTGCGCTGCGAAGCAGGTATCCTTGTCGACATGGTCGGCTCCTTTGCCGGGCTCGCCAAAGCCCGTTTGCTGAATCACATGATCCGCAAAGGATGCACCCCGCCAATTTTCCAGCAAGTCTAGGACTTCACCAGCCAAGGATTGACCGGCCACCCGCTCAATGCAAAAAATGACGCGCGAGCGAGGCAACCGACCCGGGCGGCATCATGTCGGAATACTGGGCGAGATCATCTCGGAATGCCCGGGCGACTTCGTCGGATCTTGGCAGTATAACCATGGCCGACGCGAAGAGCGGAGCAGCAATCGCGACCAATCGGATAGAGCTGATGGGAAATGACATGTCGCTCCCCCCTCGCTAGGCCAAAAGTGTTTATGGAAAATTTGATAGAATTGCGTCGCAATTGTGGGAAGAAACGGTGCTTGTGGCATATAATGGTTGCTGTGCGAACTCCATCTCCATGCTGGTGCCCTATTTCAAATTATCAATCTGCGTTGGCGTAGAACTCTAACTATGTCTGAACTGACCTCTGGCCTGCACCCGGTTCCGAAGACACCAAGTTTGGTGTGACAATGGGACCGGAGGTGGGTCATGCAGAGGCGGAAGTTTACGCGGGAGTTCAAGCTTGAAGCTGTGCGCCTGATCAGGGGCCGCGGGGTCTCTTACATTCAGGCATTGCAGGACCTGAGGGTCACGTATCTCAGCTTCGCGATTGGGGGAAGAAGTTCGCCGAGGATCCGCAGCAGGCCTTCCCAGGTAACGGGCAGATGAAGCCGGAGCAGCTAGAGATCGCCCGTCAAGCGCGAAGTCATCAAGTTGAAGGAGCGCGCTAAGCGAAAGCCGCCGCCGTCCCCTCGCTGCTAGTGTCGATCGTCGACGAGCAGCTGCACGATACGTACGTCGGGCTGGGAATAGTTCGTTCGAATTCCGCGCCTCCTTACAAGAATTATAAAGGCCGCGTAGCGAGGCAATCGTCGTGCGTGTTGAGACGATTAGTGGGGCCGCTGCACTCTGTCCGAGCTCCCTTAATAGAAGCCGTAATAGGCCATGCAGCTGTAATACCGTCCGGTGCCGTAACCCCACCGCGCAGCGCAGACGTCGGACCAGTAATCGTAACCACTGTATGTTTCCAGCCACCATGGGGAGGCATACCACCATCCGCCGTAGTAGTACCTATAACCGCGCCGCCGGTGATGGTATCTTTTGTGGTGCGCGCCAGCGAATCGCATCCTCCGCTGGGTGTAAGTTTTCGACGTATGCGATCGGAGGCGGCGGCCATGCTGTTGCGATCGGAGGCGGCGGCCATGGTGCGCGACGCTCGGGCTGAAGCGGCGTTGCGGTGCTGCTCGGTATTCGGTGTCGCTCGGTATCGGTGTTGGCCGCGACCCGTGCTCAGCCGGGGTGCGTGCGTTACCCCCGGGGCATGGTGACCTCTGAAAGATCTTGAATAGCCCCCAGCCTTCCCTGACGGTGATATATATGAGGGGCCTCGGCCAACTCCGCCCCTGCCATGACCGAACGACGGGCTCCCCACACTGCCTTTGCCACCCCCGCCGCCGCCGTGACCCCCGCCACCGTGACCCCCGCCACCGTGACCCCCGCCGCCGTGACCTCCGCCTTTCTGAGCGGCCGCCACATTTACCGTCATGGCTATGGCCATGATTGCGATTAGGCTGACGAGTTTGTTACGCATGGAGCTCAACCTCTTGGATAAAAGCTCACGATCCCCCTTCGGGCAAGTGCGCCGGTTCATTGCCGGGTTCGGAGCGGGTTTGCCTCGCGGTTCCTCATCGGGCGCAGCTACATCGGGCTCCGTCAGGACCTCCCGGATCAACTGGTTGCCAGCCTTTACGCACCTTTCTAGAACGGCCGGGGGGCACCTGATCTCGATTCGCGTGTTGCCGCGCGCCAAGCGATAAACCGCCTCTGGACTACCCCTAGAGCCATTGTGGCTGTTTCCGGGCTCTCGCACCGTCTCAGGTGCAGGCATTGGCCGAAATTTTCGCTGATCTTCTCTCCAGCGCGAGTTTTGGTCTTGATCTCGCCTATCACGCCACATGCGATCTCGGTGCGTCCGTATGCCGTCCTCGCCGTTTTCCGCGACAAAATTGCTACGGCCCTGTGGGCCGTTTGGCTGGTGTGATGTCCGGAGCCCGCAGCAAAAAGTGGCCCGCCGAACCCCAACGTGGTCGCGAGGATAAGGAGCAGCCCAACCGGAATTTTCTGCATTATGGGCGTCCCAGTTGGAGTTCTGACAAGGCAAACGCGCCGAGGTCGACTGGGTTCCACCCATAATTAACCTTATGCTCGGGCAGAGCGCCTGTCGAGACGGGCAGCAGTCCTGGGAGTGCCGGCCATGAGAAGGCGCGCATGCTGGTCCGGGCGAGTTGTTGGACCGCTCCTGCTGCCGACGGCGGCGGTCGCCGTCGTCCGGCCGATGCGCGGTGGTCACTCTTCTTGCTCCGATGCACATGCAGCCATAGGGGCGCTTACACTTCGTGGCCGTGGCAGCTGTGACCACGGCGACGACCCTCGGCAACGTGCGGGCGAACGGCGTACGGACTCTCGATGTGCAGTGCGGCGGCCGCTTATGCCATCACTCCGCCGTGCTGGACGTGGGCGGCTACACCGACGAGGTGCTGACGTTCGGGCCGCTGATGTTCTGAACTGCCGCGGCGCGATCGGCGCGGATGTGCGGCGCCTTCAAACGAAACGGCGAAATGAGCACGACCAAGAATCTGCAGCGAAATCGAGGCAGCAAGTGTGCCTCTCTCAACCACCTTGTTACGCTCGATTTACAAAAAGCGCGGTGCACGCTGATCCTGGGGAGCGATTTTGGCTGACGTCGTGATGAACGACGGCATCTCTCCGTGCGCGTGATCGCTGGCGCCGTCATGCCAGACGAGTTGCTGCTCAAAACGTTTTTTGCCGGGCTCAACTTGTTTGAACTTGAGGACCCCGGCGGCCACTGAGCTGCCAATTTCAGCGTTCAGGTCGCGCGTCTATCTTTACCGGAACGTCTATCCCTTCCGGAGCGACGCTCACCTTGCAGGCGCTTTTCCTCTTCCGTCCGTGAATTGATGCCGGAGCGCCGATCGCCACCGGATCGCCGACCATCGTTGGGAGCCTCGGTCAGCATTCGACTTCCGGTCAAGTTCGTTCATTGCCATCTCCTTTGGAAGCCAGTCATATCCATTTGTTTCATAAGCGTTTCTCTTTAACTAAACCTTAAGCCCTGAATTTCGGCATGCGGCCGCAAAGCGCGA
>CAWIPY010000003.1:0-811047 GCA_963837965.1 uncultured Pseudomonadota bacterium
CCACGCCGGTGGAGCTGGAATTCACCCAGGTGGAGAAGCTGTAGAAGGTCCGTGTTCCGGATGCGGTGCAGCACGAAGTGGTGCACCGCTGATCCGGGACCTTAACGATCCTGTATCTTCTAGCGCGCAGCCTAGGTCCTGTGGACTTTTCGGGATTCCCATTTTGTCGCAAATCAGATTTAAGACTGCTTTTGGGAGGCAGTCATGGGAGTTTTGGATCGGTTGCTGCTGAGCGATGAGCAGTGGGAGCGGATGTCGGGCCTGATCATCGGCCGCGCGGACCAGAGAGGCTCGACGGGTCGCGATAACCGGATGTTCGTTGAAGGGGTATTGTGGATCGTACGGACGGGCTCGCCCTGGCGCGATCTGCCCGAGGTGTTCGGCGAATGGAACAGCGTTTTCCGGCGCTTCAGCCGATGGAGCGAAAAAGGCGTGTGGCAGCGGATGTTCGAAGCGATGTCCGACGATCCCGACTTTGAATATCTGATTGTCGATTTCCACCATCGTGCGTGCCCACCAGCACGCCAGTGGCGCCCAAAAAAAGGGGCTGAGGATCAAGCCCTTGGACGTTCGCGCGGCGGCTTGAGCACCAAAATACACTTCGTGGCGCCGGCGCGTGTCCCGGGGGCTTTCGCCGAACCGCCGGGCGTACTCGGTCGCGAAGCGCCCGAGATGATAGAAGCCCCAGGTCATCGCGATGTCGGTGACGCTAGCGGCGAGGCGACCGTCCGGGGCGTTCCACAAAGCCGCGCCGGCCGGTCCCGCCTTCAAGACGCAAGACCGGATGCGCCAGAACGGATCCAACAAGAGCGGATTGGCCGGAGATTTCCGTCTTGAGAAAAACTGACCGCAATTGTGCCTTGGCTGTGTTGACGCTGATGCCCGCTCGTCGGGCGTAACCTGCCATGGATTGTCCGGCGACGAGCGCAGCGGCGAGCCGGCCTTCCGCCGGCGTCAGACCGTAGGCGCGCGCGATCGCCTCACCCGAGAATTGCGTCTTGCCATCCGGGTCAGACAGCATGACCGCAACCAATGGCTGCGCGGGGCCGATTTCCAGGTCGGTTGCCCGGAAGGGTGCGACCAACACCGCAAGCTCGTTCTCCATGGAATCTCGCAGCCGGATGACATCACCAGACCCTCGCCCTGAACCGGCGCTGGTGGCATGTGCAGCAGTCACCGCCCGCTGAAATTTCTCCGAGTTCGCAGGGTGGACCGTTCTGATCCGTCCATTGGAAGAGGTCAGCCAGCGGGCCGCCCGCACGAGCTTTTCGGCAACAGCGTTCACGAACTGTGGTCGGCACTCTCCGTCGAGCAATATCACGCCAACACCGAGGTCCTGGAGGATGTCGACGTTCAGAGCGCGGTCACGCTCGAACACTCCAAATTTTCGCCCTATCTGCAGTGCCCGCATGAGATGCGGTGTAACCGCCGCAAGAAAGCGTTTGTCATCGTCGCAGAACGCCTCCGCCGCGCGTCCCCGATGAATGCCGATCGCGCCAATGACGTCATTCTCGATTCGAAAGGTCGCAGAGAGGAGATGATAGATGCCGATCCGCTTGCACCAGTCGCTGCAGAATTCGGTGCGGTCGAAGTCACAGTACTCGATCAGCTCCCCGCCGAGGAAAACCATCGGCGACGGCCGCCTGATGCCGCGCAGGAACCATTCGTTGTGGTCGTGATAGTAGGAGCAATATGCTGACTGGGCGTCGGTGTCGAAATTCTTGGAGGCAGATACGAGACGAACGAGGCGCGCAGAGGGCTTGCGCGCCATGAACACCAGCGAACTGCCGGAGTTGACCTCGCCGGCAATGAGCGAGCCGATCGTCTCAAGGCCGCCGGCGTCCGTCGCTGCGTCATACAGCCGCCCGACGACATCAAGAAGCCGGTCCTCGCGCATCCGGTTCTCCCTCTGGTGGCTAATTCGCAATAATACTCCAGGAGCGATCCCAGCGCAGCCCGGTTTTATCACCCGATCGGGCGATGCGGTTAATTACGCCGCTCCTACGATGCCGGACATGGCTTTGAGGCTCGGCCCAAGCACAGCACCAGGGCCGGCGCGGAGGACGGCGTGAAATACATGATTTCGTGGCAGGAGCGGCCGCAGGGCTCGCCGATCGAATACGAAAACGCCCAGAAGCGCATCCTCGGCGTCTTTCGGCACTGGAACATGCCCGAGAGCCTAAACGTGCAGCAATTCCTGGTTCGCGTCGGCGACTACGGCGGCTACATCGTGGCCGAGGCGACCGACCCTGCCGCCATTCACAAGCTGACCTCCACATTCCCCGCGTTCCAATTTCGCGTCGAGACGGTCCTCGACATTTCGGATGCGGTCGCGGTCGAGCTTGAGGCGATCGCCTGGCGCGATTCCGTACAGACGGTTGGCTGAGGGCGAGGGAGAAGGAACGACGATGGCAGACCGACCCCCACGCCCGCTAACGACGAGTTTCGCGTCCACGCCCTCCCGGACAGCCTCCAGCACAACGCCACCGTGGCGGCGCTGGCCGACGGCGGCTTCGCCGTTTGAGGCTTCCGATCGCGGCGGGCATCGCTTCAACAATTGGGCCGGCTAACTTTACAGAACGCAGCGGGTGGAGATGACACATGGGGACCACGTTCAGAGCGACGGCGGCAGCCGACTTTTTTGCCGATGTGGGCCACGTCGATAGAGTCGACTGGGATGGAACGACGTACTGGCCGAGCACCGGCGATTTTGACACCGACTACAATAATCCCATTACAGCGGACCAGATGGATAGCATCGTCCTCTCATACGGTGAAGGATACTACAACTTCATTGTCCGCAATAACGACGCGGTCGACTACTCGTTTTCGAATGCCGCCGTCCATATCGATCTTAGCCCGCAGCAGCCGGAGATAGACTTCGAAACAATCGTACAACATGGCGGATTTGCTGAAGGAGACGAACTGCTCGAAATTTCTGAAGTCATTGGGTCATTCTTCAATGACATCATAAGAGGATCGAATAGGATTCCCGATAGACCCCCGATTGTCGTCAACGGTGCGAACACAACCGATGCAACTTTTTTCATTAACAACCCCGGCGATAACGTTTTAGTTGGCGGCAACGGCAGCGACATCCTGGAAGGCCGCGGCGGTGCCGATGTCTTGATCGGAGGATCGTTTAGCGCCGACTTCAGCTTTGACTTTGCCAGCTACGAATCGTCCCCCGCGGCAGTTACTGTCCGGCTCGCGGGGGTTGGTTCCGATACGCAGACGGCCATCGCGACCGGCGGCGATGCGCAGGGCGACACGCTAGTCGGCATTGAAGGTCTCATCGGCTCCAAATTCAACGATACGCTGACGGGCAATTCTTTGAACAATGTGCTCGTCGGTTTTGATGGCACCAATATTTTGGACGGCAAAGCCGGGATCGATACGGTCGACTATTCGAACCGGCAACTTGACTTTCTGTTAGGTAACAACACCAGCGCTTTCAGCGTGGCCGTGAGTCTCTGGCCTCAACGGCGGCCAAGGAACCGGCAGGGAGTTCCTGACCGGTCGGGCAAGCCCGATTGCGGCCGATACGCTGATCAGTATCGAAAATGTGGTCGGCGCCTTTGGCGCAGACACTATCATCGGCAACGAGCAAGCCAATGCACTCGATGGATACTTTGGCGACGACGTGCTCGACGGCGGGCTCGGCAATGACACGTTAATTGGCGGTTACGGTAGCGATACCCTGAGCTATGCAAGTCATAACAGCGTGACCGGCGAGCATGGATTTATCTCCTTGGGAGCTAGCGGAATAGGCGTGGGCGAATATTTCAACGCCACCAACCAACTCCTGGAAATAGACACCCTGCAAGACATCGAAAACGTCATCGGATCCAGCCTCGTGGAGACGATCGTCGGCAACGCGAAGGACAACATCCTCGATGGCGGCTTCGGCGACGACAGGTTAGTGGGCGGCCTCGGCAGCGACACTGCAAGCTACATCAGTCATGACGGCGGCACCACCCTGCTCGGCGAGCGCGACACGATCTCGCTTGGCTTGAACGGCGCCAATGGCAGCTATGTGCGCGCCGGGTTCGTGTCCACGCTCGGCCGGTTCCATTTTCAAACCGTCGAGTCGGACGTCCTCGTCGGCGGCACCCAAGGCATCGAAAACGTGACCGGTTCGAACCATTCCGAGACGATCAACGGCAATGAACTGAACAACGTACTCGAGGGCCGCGGCGGCAACGACATCATCAATGGCGGTGCCGGCGACGACACCTATGTGTTCAATGGGTCGGGAATCGGCACCGACACGCTCTTCGACAGCAGCGGGGCCGACCGTATTACCACCGATGCAACCGCTTTCAAGATGGCTCACGTCGGCAATGACCTCCAAATCACTTTGCCGACCGGCGGTTTTACGATCCGCGACCATTTCGCCGGCAAGCCAATCGAATCTTTCGTCGATGGTAACGGACATACGCTGGTCCTCGCCACGGGCCTGATCGGCGCCGCCAAGCCGGGCGTTATCTCCGGCGACAATACCAGCGAGTACATGGATGGCGGCGGCGGCGATGACTATCTGTTCGGCAATGGCGGCAAGGACCACATGCTTGGCAGTGCCGGCAACGATTATCTCGATGGCGGCAAAGGCAACGATATCCTGGACGGCGGTTCAGGCGACGACATGCTGTTCGGCGACAAAGGCCACGACACCTTTGTGTTCGCGCCGGTGGAACCCGATGGATTACCTCCGGGAAACGACACGATCCTGGATTTCGTTCACGGCCAGGACCGCATTGACCTGACGGCGTTTGACATCACCTCAAAGCAGTTGGCACAGCTGTTGAACGGCCTCGGCGAAGGCTCCCATGGTCAAAGAGACAAATTCGATTTGGCCGAATACTTTGGACATGATCACCACCAAGACGCCGGCAGGTCCGCCGGTTGCGGCCCGACCAGCCAAGACCCGGGGCCAATCACCATAGATACGGTCGACAACGATACCGTGCTGTCCTTCGATGGCGGCTCGATCGACATTGTCGGCGTCCAACAACTGTATGCCAATGATTTTATTGTGTAGCGGAAGTCGCATCTGGACGCCGGCAAGCGCCGACTAGATGCGACTTCCTTAGCCAGTCGTTTGAGCGAATGTCGCCTTCTGGCCCTTAGCTGCCATGTCGGTCGCACTGCCGGAGGTCCGATTTCAGGTGCGAAGCGAACATAATACTCAGCGAGACGATGAGCACACGCTTAGGCTAACCGCCCCGCTAGACATCCCTCCCACAACCCCCTAAATACCCCCGCGGCCGGGCCAAGCCCGGCCGATAGCGCAGACGTGGGAGGTGAGGCGGCCGCCAACCGTCAAGATCCGCACCACGGACCTGGAAACAGACGGGCTGGCATGCCAGCCCCTTTCGCAGGAGTAGAGAAATGGCAAAGAAAGTCACCGGATACCTCAAACTGCAGGTGCCCGCCGGCGCCGCTAATCCGTCGCCGCCGATCGGGCCGGCGCTCGGCCAGCGCGGCCTCAACATCATGGAGTTCTGCAAGGCGTTCAACGCGCAGACGCAGAAGATGGAGAAGGGCGTGCCCATCCCGGTCGTCATCACGACCTACCAGGACCGCTCCTTCACCTTCGAGATGAAGACGCCGCCGGTGTCTTATTTCCTCAAGAAGGCCGCCAACCTGCAAAGCGCCTCCAAGGCGCCGGGCCGCGACTTCGTCGGCTCGGTCAGCAAGGCGCAGGTCAAGGAGATCGCCGAGCAGAAGATGAAGGATTTGAACTGCAACTCGATCGAAGCGGCCATGAAGATGGTCGAGGGCTCGGCCCGCTCCATGGGCATTCAGGTGGCGGAGTAACGGTGATGGCAAACGGAAAACGCTTGAAGGCCGCCAACGAAGGCATCGACCGCAACAAGGCCTATGCGATCGCCGAGGCGGTCAAGCTGGTGAAGGAGCGCGCCAAGGCCAAGTTCGACGAGACCATCGAGATCGCGATGAATCTCGGCGTCGATCCCAAGCACGCCGACCAGATGGTGCGCGGCGTGGTCAACCTGCCCAACGGCACCGGCCGCACCGTGCGCGTCGGCGTCTTCGCCCGCGGCGCCAAGGCCGACGAGGCCAAGGCCGCCGGCGCCGACGTGGTGGGCGCGGAGGACCTGGTCGAGCAGGTGCAGAACGGCAACATCAACTTCGACCGCTGCATCGCCACCCCCGACATGATGCCGCTGGTCGGGCGCCTGGGTAAGGTGCTCGGGCCCCGCGGCATGATGCCGAACCCGAAGGTCGGCACCGTCTCCATGGACGTTGCCGGCGCGGTGAAGGCGGCCAAGGGCGGCGCGGTCGAGTTCCGCGTCGAGAAGGCCGGCATCGTGCAGGCGGGCGTGGGCAAGGCCTCGTTCGCCGAGGATAAGCTGGTCGAGAACATCATGGCCTTCGCCGACGCGGTGCAGAAGGCGAGGCCCCCCGGCGCCAAGGGCCACTACATCAACCGGGTGGCGGTCTCCTCCAGCATGGGGCCGGGCGTGAAGGTGGATACGGCGACGCTGTTCGCACCCAAGGTCTGAGGCCGCACGACGCAGACGGCGTAGCGTAACAAGAGCGATCGAGCAGGGCCCATCGGGCCCTGTTTCGTTTTTGGGCGGCCCCTGATGTAATACCGAGGGGGCTTGCCTCAGGGTGACCGTCAGGCGTCAGCATTCGCTGCCATGGAACGTAAGTTGCGGCGCCTGGACGAATGAGAGGATAAGGCTCGACCGGGGAGGTTTCGTGCAATTCCATCTCGACGGCTTCCAGCCCGGTGACCCGGAGATCGCCGATCCGGCGGAGCGGCATCCCGCGCCGGGCGCTGAAGGCCCGCTTCCGGCGGAAGCCGACATCCTGATCGTCGGCTGCGGGCCGGCCGGTCTGACGCTCGCCGCGCAGCTTGCCGCCTTTGCCGATATCAGGACCTTGATCGTCGAGCAGAAGGACGGTCCCTTGCTGCGCGGCCAGGCGGACGGCGTCGCCTGCCGCACCATGGAGATGTTCGAGGCCTTCGGCTTTGCCGAGCGCGTGCTCAAGGAAGCCTGCTGGATCAACGAGACGACATTCTGGAAACCGGACGAGAGCCAGCCCGAGCGCATCGTGCGCAGCGGACGGGTGCAGGACGTCGAGGACGGGCTGTCGGAATTCCCGCATGTCGTTATCAACCAGGCGCGGGTGCATGATTTCTACCTCGACGTCATGCGCAAGTCGCCGGCGAAGCTTGCGCCGTACTATGCGCGGCGGCTCGCCGATGTTCAGATCGGCGAAGCTTCGCCCGGCGGCAATGCCGATCCCTATCGCGTCACCGCCCGCATCGAGCGCGTCGATCCGGCGCACCGGGGCGAGATCGAGACGGTGCGGGCCCGCTACGTCGTCGGCTGCGACGGCGCGCGCAGCACGGTGCGCAAAGCGATTCGACGCACGCTGCACGGCGACTCGGCCAATCACGCCTGGGGCGTGATGGACGTGCTGGCGGTGACCGACTTTCCCGACGTGCGCTGCAAGAGCCTGATCCAGTCGGCACGCGACGGCAGCATCATCATCATCCCGCGCGAAGGCGGCTATCTGTTCCGTCTCTACGTCGAGATGGACAAGCTCGGCGCCGGCGAGCGCGTGGCGCAGCGCAATATCACCGCCGACGATCTGATCGCCGCGGCGCGGCGCATCCTCAGTCCCTATACGCTCGACGTGCAGGAAATCCCCTGGTGGTCGGTCTATGAGATCGGCCAGCGCCTCTGCGACAAGTTCGACGACGTGGAAAGCGACGACGCGGACACGCTCCCTTGCGTGTTCATTGCCGGCGACGCCTGCCATACGCACAGCCCGAAAGCGGGGCAGGGCATGAACGTCTCCATGCAGGACGGCTTCAATCTGGGCTGGAAGCTGATGTCCGTTCTGCGCGAGCGCGCCAGCCCGCGCCTGCTGCACACCTATTCGGCGGAGCGCCAGGCCGTCGCCAAGGAACTCATCGATTTCGATCGCGAGTGGGCGACGGTGCTCAGCTCGTCCGCGCGGGCGGCGGATCCGGCGGAAACGCAGCGCTACTTCGTCCAGCACGGCCGTTACACGGCGGGCACCGCCACCCGTTATCGTCCATCGCCGCTCACCGGCGAGGCGGCGCATCAGCATCTGGCCAAGGGGCTGACCATCGGCATGCGTTTCCATTCGGCGCCGGTCGTCCGCGCCGCCGACGCCAAGCCCATGCAGCTCGGCCATGTCATCAAGGCGGACGGCCGCTGGCGCATTTTCGCCTTTGCACCGGCGGAGGATCCTGCCGCGCCCGATGCCGCCATTCGCAGGCTGTGCGACTTCCTGGCCGACGCGCAGGAATCGCCCGTCCGCAAATACACCCCGGCGGGCGAGGACATCGACGCGGTCATCGACGTCCGCGCGATTTTCCCGCAGGCGCATCGGGAGATCGACATCGCGGCGATGCCGCCGCTGCTGCTGCCGCGCAAGGGACGCTATGGCCTGCGCGACTATGAAAAGGTGTACTGCCCGGAGCTGAAAAGCGGCCGCGACATCTTCGCCATGCGCGGCATCGACCGCGCGCGCGGCTGCCTCGTCGTCGTGCGGCCGGACCAGTTCGTCGCCCACGTCCTGCCGCTCGAGGCCACCGCCGCGCTGGCCGCGTTCTTTGCTGGGTTCATGCGGTAGGAAGAAGAGTTCCGGGCAATTCCATCGGCACCTTCAACGCCGCGCTCTATGGGCGGCAGGCGCTCGGCCCGGCCTATCACGCCGGCGCGCTCGGCTACACGTGGCAGGACGCCTCGACCGACCGCGCCGTGAATGGCGCGCAGCCTGCGGCCGATGCCGCGCTGGTCTCGCTCGGCTCGGAAGTGGCCTGGCGCAGCGGCTGGACGGTGGCGGCCAATTTCGACGGCGAATTCTCGCAGACGACCGACAGCTATGGCGGGCGGGGAACCGTACGCTACAGGTGGTAAACCGCCGGGAGGAGGCCGATTGGCCCTCAAAAAGGCCCTTGGCAAAGCCGGGCAAAAGTTCTAGATAGGTTCATCGGGCGTGCCGGCCCATTTGTCGGCACGCCTTTGCGCGTCTCTATACAGCATGGTGATCGGCATTCATTCCTTTTGGACATCCCGGCGGGACATCTGAGAGGAAGGAAGAAGCTCATTTTGCTGCGTCGGGCGCGCGAGGCCGGTCCGGCTCCCGCAGGGGAACCTGAGCGGCCGACCTGTCCGAGACTGCCGGCGCCGAGGCTCGCAAGGGCTGACGCTTAATCCCGCGCCCACCTCGCGTCAGCGAGGCCGGGCAATCGAAAGCGGGGCCAGCATAGACGGGGATGAGAGCCTTGATTTTGCGCGTCCGCTAAGGGCGCGCCGATTTGGTTCGAACCTCGGATGACCCGCGACGGCCTTCGGGCCCTGCGGGGGGCAGGCTTTCTGGGCGCCCTTCAACAGGCGTCAAAGTGGTCGTCCTGCCCGATTTGCTTCGCGTTGAAGCCAAATCAGCGGGACGGCTGGGTGTAACCCGGCGGCTCCCGCCAAGAAGACTGCGGCGGCCGTCAAACCGGAAAGAGCTACGCTAGTGGATCGAGCGGCTAAGCAAGAGTCCATCACCGAGCTGAGCGGGGTCTTCAAAGCCTCGCAAGTCGTTGTGGTGGCTCACTATTCCGGCCTCACCGTCACCCAAATGCAGACCCTGCGCAAGCAGATGAAGCAGGCGGGCGCCGAAGTGAAGGTCGCGAAGAACCGTCTCGCCAAGATCGCACTCAAGGACACCGACGCTGCCGTCATCGAGCCCCTGCTGAAGGGGCCGACCGTGCTCGCCTATTCGGGCGATCCGGTCGCGGCGCCGAAGGTGGCCGTCGACTTCGCCAAGGCGAACGAAGCGTTCGTCATCCTCGGCGGGGCGATGGGCAAGACGGCTCTGGACACCGACGGCGTCAAGGCGCTCGCCTCGCTGCCGTCGCTCGATGAGCTGCGCGCGAAGTTGATCGGGCTGATTCAGGCCCCGGCGACCAAGCTCGCCCAGCTCACCAATGCGCCCGCGGCCAAGGTCGCGCGCGTGGTCCAGGCCTATGCCGCCAAGAGTGAAGCGGCCTGACGGCTCTCGAAGAACAAACAAATCGGAATGGTTCGAACCAACAGGAATTGAACAATGGCTGACCTGCAGAAGATCGTCGACGAATTGTCCACTCTGACCGTCCTCGAGGCGGCGGATCTGGCCAAGATGCTGGAAGAGAAGTGGGGCGTCTCCGCCGCCGCTGCTGTTGCGGTGGCCGCAGGCCCCGCTGGCGCCGCCGCCGCTCCGGCCGAGGAGCAGACCGAGTTCACTGTCGTGCTGGCGGCTGCCGGCGACAAAAAGATCGAGGTCATCAAGGAGGTCCGCGCACTTACCGGCCTCGGCCTCAAGGAGGCAAAGGACCTGGTCGAGGGCGCGCCCAAGCCGGTCAAGGAAGGCGTGAACAAAGAAGAAGCCGAGAAGGTCAAGGCCCAGCTCGAAAAGGCCGGCGCGAAGGTTGAGTTGAAGTAAGTAATGCTTATTTCAACGAAATCCCCGGGTGGGTGCAGCGAGGCCGCCGGGGATTTCAGACGACGAATTACGGGTTCCCGGGCCTTGAGAGGCCCGGGAATGCTGCGTTGAGGCGCGAATGTCCGGGTTTTGCGCCCGGAAGACAGGTTGAGAGACGCGGTGGCTCGTTACTCCCAAGCCGGGCCGGCGCGAGAGGCGTAAAGCGCGAAAGCGCTGAAAATAAAGAGTGCGGCGGTTCGGGCTAGGCCCGAATCACATAGAAACGGACAGCCCCGACGCCTGTCCCGATGGTCGCGATGGATAGCGGCCGTTCGGAGAGGCGCCCGCGCTGGCCGCCCCGATCCGAATCGAAAGAGAAGTGGAACGATGGCGCAGACATTTACCGGTCGCAAGCGCGTAAGGAAGTTTTTCGGCTCAATCAAGGAAGTGGCGGAGATGCCGAACCTCATCGAGGTTCAGAAGGCATCCTATGACCAGTTCCTGTTGGTTGACGAGCCCGAGGGCGGGCGGCCCGACGAGGGCCTGCAGGCCGTCTTCAAGTCGGTGTTCCCCATTTCCGACTTTTCCAACTCCTCGCAGCTCGAATTCGTCAAATACGAGTTCGAGCCGCCGAAGTATGACGTCGACGAGTGCCGCCAGCGCGGCATGACCTATGCCGCGCCGCTCAAGGTGACGCTGCGGCTGATCGTGTTCGATATCGACGAGGAGACGCAGGCGCGTTCGGTCAAGGACATCAAGGAGCAGGATGTCTACATGGGCGATATCCCGCTCATGACCAACAACGGCACCTTCATCGTCAACGGCACCGAGCGGGTCATCGTCTCGCAGATGCACCGTTCGCCCGGCGTTTTCTTCGATCACGACAAGGGCAAGACGCACTCGTCCGGCAAGCTTCTGTTCGCGGCCCGCATCATTCCCTACCGCGGCTCCTGGCTCGACATCGAGTTCGACGCCAAGGACATCGTCTATGCGCGCATCGACCGCCGCCGCAAGATTCCCGTGACCTCGCTGCTCTACGCCCTCGGCCTCGACAACGAAGAGATCCTGCGCACCTTCTACAAGCACGTGACCTACAAGCGCGCCAAGGAAGGCTGGCGCGTGCCCTTCGATGCCAACCGCATGAAGGGCTACAAGGCCGTCAATGACCTGGTCGACGCCGACACCGGCAAGGTGGTGGTGGAAGCGGGCAAGAAGCTCACCGTGCGCCAGGCGCGTCAGTTGCAGGAGAAGGGCCTCAAGGCGCTCCGCATGACCGACGAGGAGCTGATCGGCCACTACATCGCCGAGGACATCGTCAATCCGAAGACGGGCGAGATCTTCGTCGAGGCCGGCGAGGAGATCACCGAGAAGAACCTCAAGGTGCTGATCGAAGAGGCGGGCTACAAGGAATTGCCGCTGCTCGACATCGACCACGTCAATGTCGGCGCCTATATCCGCAACACCCTCGCCGTCGACAAGAACATGACGCGCGAGGATGCGCTGTTCGACATCTACCGCGTTATGCGCCCCGGCGAGCCGCCGACTGTCGACACCGCGGAAGCGATGTTCAACTCGCTGTTCTTCGACAGCGAGCGCTACGATCTCTCGGCCGTCGGCCGCGTCAAGATGAACATGCGGCTCGATCTCGACGCGCCGGACACCATGCGCGTGCTGCGCAAGGACGATATCCTGGCGGTGATCAAGACGCTGGTCGACCTGCGCGACGGCAAGGGCGAGATCGACGACATCGACCACCTCGGCAACCGCCGGGTGCGCTCGGTCGGCGAGCTCATGGAGAACCAGTACCGCATCGGCCTCCTGCGCATGGAGCGCGCGATCAAGGAGCGCATGTCGTCGGTCGACATCGACACCGTCATGCCGCAGGACCTGATCAACGCGAAGCCGGCGGCCGCCGCGGTGCGCGAGTTCTTCGGCTCCTCGCAGCTCTCGCAGTTCATGGACCAGACCAATCCGCTCAGCGAGATCACCCACAAGCGGCGCCTCTCGGCGCTCGGCCCGGGCGGTCTCACCCGCGAGCGGGCGGGCTTCGAGGTGCGCGACGTGCACCCGACCCACTACGGCCGCATCTGCCCGATCGAGACGCCGGAAGGCCCGAACATCGGCCTGATCAATTCGCTCGCCACCTATGCGCGGGTGAACAAATACGGCTTCGTGGAGACGCCCTACCGCAAGGTGAAGGACGGCCGCGTCACCGACGAGGTGGTCTATCTCTCGGCGATGGAGGAGAGCCGCTACGCGGTCGCCCAGGCCAATGCCGTGATCGACAACAAGGGCAAGTTCAGCGAGGACATGATCGTCTGCCGTCAGGCCGGCGACGTGCACCTGGTGCCGCGCGACAAGGTCGACTTCATGGACGTGTCGCCCAAGCAGCTCGTGTCGGTGGCGGCGGCGCTCATTCCGTTCCTGGAGAACGATGACGCCAACCGCGCGCTGATGGGCTCCAACATGCAGCGCCAGGCCGTGCCGCTGGTGCGCGCCGAGGCGCCCTATGTCGGCACCGGCATGGAAGGCGTGGTCGCCCGCGACTCCGGCGCTTCCATCGCCGCGCGCCGCACCGGCATCGTCGATCAGGTGGACGCCACCCGTATCGTCATCCGCGCCACCGGCGAGACCGACCCGACCAAGCCGGGCGTCGATATCTACCGGCTGATGAAGTACCAGCGCTCGAACCAGAACACCTGCATCAACCAGCGCCCGCTGGTGAAGGTGGGCGATTCGGTGGAGAAGGGCGACATCATCGCCGACGGTCCCTCGACCGATCTCGGCGAGCTGGCGCTCGGCCGCAACGTGCTGGTCGCCTTCATGCCGTGGAACGGCTACAACTTCGAGGACTCGATCCTGCTCTCCGAGCGGATCGTGAAGGACGACGTGTTCACGTCCATCCACATCGAGGAATTCGAGGTGATGGCGCGCGACACCAAGCTCGGCCCCGAGGAAATCACCCGCGACATCCCGAACGTCTCGGAAGAGGCGCTCAAGAATCTCGACGAAGCGGGCATCGTCTATATCGGCGCCGAGGTGCATGCCGGCGACATCCTGGTCGGCAAGATCACGCCGAAGGGCGAAAGCCCGATGACGCCGGAAGAGAAGCTCCTGCGCGCCATCTTCGGCGAGAAGGCCTCCGACGTGCGCGACACCTCGTTGCGCGTGCCGCCGGGCGTGCAGGGCACCGTCGTCGAAGTGCGCGTGTTCAATCGGCACGGCGTCGAGAAGGACGAGCGCGCCCTCGCCATCGAGCGCGAAGAGATCGAGCGTCTCGCCAAGGACCGCGACGACGAGCAGGCGATCCTCGACCGCAACGTCTACGGCCGTCTGGCCGAGTTGCTCGAGGGCCGCCAGGGCATCGCGGGGCCGAAGGGCTTCAAGAAGGACACCAAGATCACGCGGGCGGTGCTCGACGAGTATCCGCGCTCGCAGTGGTGGCAGTTCGCCTCGCCCAACGACAAGATCATGGCCGAGATCGAGGCCATCCGGAAGCAGTACGACGAGTCGAAGAAGCTCCTTGAACAGCGCTTCCTCGACAAGGTCGAGAAGCTGCAGCGCGGCGACGAACTGCCGCCCGGCGTGATGAAGATGGTCAAGGTCTTCGTCGCGGTGAAGCGCAAGATCCAGCCCGGCGACAAGATGGCCGGCCGCCACGGCAACAAGGGCGTGGTGTCGAAGATCGTGCCGGTCGAGGACATGCCGTTCCTCGGTGACGGCACCCATGTCGACATCGTGCTCAACCCGCTCGGCGTGCCGAGCCGCATGAACGTCGGCCAGATCCTCGAGACGCATCTCGGCTGGGCCTGCGCAGGCCTCGGCCTCAAGATCGGCGAGGCGGTCGAAGCCTACAACAACCGGAAGGACGTCAAGCCGCTCAAGGAGATGCTGAAGAAGGTCTACGGCGAGGACGAGACCATCAAGACGCTGAACGAGGGCGAACTGGTCGAGCTCGGCGGCAACCTGCGCCACGGCGTGCCGATTGCCACCCCTGTGTTCGACGGCGCCAAGGAAAAGGACATCGAGCAGATGCTCGACCTTGCGGGGCTCGCCCACTCGGGCCAGTCGACCGTCTTTGACGGG
Organism: uncultured Pseudomonadota bacterium; assembly: GCA_963837965.1. GTDB lineage: Bacteria > Pseudomonadota > Alphaproteobacteria > Rhizobiales > Xanthobacteraceae > Pseudolabrys. Next base: position 14,548 of record CAWIPY010000003.1, read on the forward strand.
CGCACGGGCGAGACGTTCGACCGTCAGGTAACCGTCGGCTACATCTACATGCTGAAGCTGCACCACCTGGTGGACGACAAGATCCACGCCCGTTCGATCGGCCCGTACTCGCTGGTCACCCAGCAGCCGCTCGGCGGCAAGGCGCAGTTCGGCGGCCAGCGCTTCGGCGAGATGGAGGTGTGGGCGCTCGAAGCCTACGGCGCGGCCTACACGCTGCAGGAAATGCTCACCGTAAAGTCGGACGACGTCGCCGGCCGTACCAAGGTGTACGAGGCGATCGTGCGCGGCGACGACACGTTCGAGGCGGGTATTCCGGAAAGCTTCAACGTGCTGGTCAAGGAGATGCGCTCGCTCGGCCTCAATGTCGATCTGCACAATTCCAAGCAGTCGCGGCAGGGGCAGGAGCCGGCGGAAGCGGCGGAGTGACACGATCGGTCATGCGCGGGCTCGGCCCGCGCATCCCGATCACGGAGGCATGGCCTCCCCAAGCGAGATGGCCGGGACAAGCCCGGCCATGACGCGGCAAAAATAGCGATAGCGGCCGACCATGTCGGCAAGCGGAGAATGCGATGAACCAAGAAATCATGAATCTCTTCAGCCCGCAGGCCCCGGCTCAGGTCTTCGACCAGATCCGGATTTCCATCGCGAGCCCGGAGAAGATTCTGTCGTGGTCCTACGGCGAGATCAAGAAGCCGGAAACGATCAACTACCGCACCTTCAAGCCCGAGCGCGACGGGTTGTTCTGCGCGCGCATCTTCGGGCCGATCAAGGATTACGAGTGCTTGTGCGGCAAGTACAAGCGCATGAAGTACAAGGGCATTATCTGCGAGAAGTGCTCGGTCGAGGTCACGCTCTCCCGCGTGCGGCGCGAGCGCATGGGCCATATCGAGCTGGCCGCGCCGGTGGCCCATATCTGGTTCCTCAAGTCGCTGCCGAGCCGCATCGGCCTTCTGCTCGACATGACGCTCAAGGACCTCGAGCGCATCCTCTACTTCGAATACTACGTCGTGCTGGAGCCGGGCCTGACCCCGCTCAAGGACCGCCAGCTTCTGTCGGAGGACGAGTATCTCAAGGCGCAGGACGAATTCGGCGGCGACTCGTTCACCGCCATGATCGGCGCGGAAGCGATCCGCGAGATGCTCAAGGGCCTCGACCTCGAGAAGATGCAGGCCGATCTGCGCGCTGACCTCGCCGAATCCGACAGCGACATCAAGAAGAAGAAGTTCGCCAAGCGGCTGAAGCTGATCGAGGCGTTCCTCGCCTCCGGCAACAAGCCGGAATGGATGATCCTCACCGTCGTGCCGGTGATCCCGCCCGACCTGCGGCCGCTGGTGCCGCTCGACGGCGGGCGCTTCGCCACGTCCGACCTCAACGATCTCTACCGCCGCGTCATCAACCGCAACAACCGCCTGAAGCGGCTGATCGAGCTGCGCGCGCCGGACATCATCATCCGCAACGAGAAGCGTATGCTGCAGGAGGCGGTCGACGCGCTGTTCGATAACGGCCGCCGCGGCCGTGTCATCACGGGTGCCAACAAGCGGCCGCTGAAGTCGCTCGCCGACATGCTCAAGGGCAAGCAGGGGCGCTTCCGCCAGAACCTGCTCGGCAAGCGCGTCGACTATTCGGGCCGTTCGGTGATCGTGGTCGGCCCCGAGCTCAAGCTGCACCAGTGCGGCCTGCCCAAGAAGATGGCGCTCGAGCTGTTCAAGCCGTTCATCTATTCGCGGCTCGACGCCAAGGGCCTGTCGACCACCGTCAAGCAGGCGAAGAAGCTGGTGGAGAAGGAGAAGCCGGAGGTCTGGGATATCCTCGACGAGGTGATCCGCGAGCATCCGGTGCTGCTGAACCGCGCGCCGACGCTGCACCGTCTCGGCATCCAGGCCTTCGAGCCGGTGCTGATCGAGGGCAAGGCGATCCAGCTGCATCCGCTGGTCTGCGCCGCGTTCAACGCCGACTTCGACGGCGACCAGATGGCCGTGCACGTCCCGCTGTCGCTGGAAGCGCAGTTGGAAGCGCGCGTGCTGATGATGTCGACCAACAACATCCTGCACCCGGCCAATGGTCAGCCGATCATCGTGCCGTCGCAGGACATCGTGCTCGGCCTCTACTATCTCTCGATCATGCGCGAGGGCAGTGTGGGCGACGCCAAGGTCGAGCTTCATTCCGAGGAGGAATTGAAGAAAAATCCGACGCTCAAGAACACGGTCAAGGGCGTCTACGAGAACTTGGCCGAGATCGATCATGCCTTGAACGTCCAGGCAATCGATCTGCACACCAAGATCAAGTATCGCTGGGAAGGCATCGGTCCGGACGGGACCACGATCAAGAAGTGGTATGACACCACGCCCGGCCGCGTGGTGCTCGGCAGCGTGCTGCCGAAGAACGCGAAGGTCCCGTTCGACATCGTCAACCGCTTGATGACCAAGCGCGATATCTCGTCGATGATCGACACGGTCTATCGCCATTGCGGGCAGAAGGAGACCGTCATCTTCTGCGACCGCGTCATGGCGCTCGGCTTCCATCACGCCTTCAAGGCCGGCATCTCGTTCGGCAAGGACGACATGGTCGTGCCGTCGTCGAAGTGGAAGACGGTCGAGGACACGCGCACGCTCGCCAAGGAGTTCGAGCAGCAGTACAACGACGGCCTCATCACTCAGGGCGAGAAGTACAACAAGGTGGTCGACGCCTGGTCGAAGTGCACCGAGACCATCGCCGAGGCCATGATGAAGGAGATTTCGGCCGCCAAGAAGGATAAGAGCGGCCGCGAGCAGCAGGTCAACTCGATCTATATGATGGCGCATTCGGGCGCGCGCGGTTCGCCGGCCCAGATGCGCCAGCTCGCCGGCATGCGCGGCCTCATGGCCAAGCCGTCGGGTGAGATCATCGAGAGCCCGATCATCTCGAACTTCAAGGAAGGCCTGTCCGTGATGGAGTACTTCAACTCCACCCACGGCGCCCGCAAGGGCCTGGCCGATACCGCCTTGAAGACGGCGAACTCGGGCTATCTGACGCGGCGTCTGGTCGACGTGGCGCAGGACTGCATCATCACCGAGTACGACTGCGGCACGCAGAACGGCATCAAGGTGCGGGCGATCATCGACGCCGGCACCGTGGTAGCTTCGCTCGCGACCCGCATCCTCGGCCGCACCACGGCGGAGGACGTCAAGAACCCGTCGAGCAGCGACATCGTGATCCCGAGCGGCACGCTGCTCGGCGAGCCGGAGGTCGACAAGATCGTCAAGGCGGGCGTGCAGGAGCTTAAGATCCGCTCGGTGCTTACCTGCGAGACCAAGAGCGGCGTCTGCGGCGCCTGCTATGGGCGCGATCTTGCCCGCGGCACGCCGGTGAACATGGGCGAGGCGGTCGGCGTGATCGCTGCCCAGTCGATCGGCGAGCCGGGCACGCAGCTCACCATGCGCACGTTCCACATCGGCGGCGCGGCGCAGATCTCCGAGCAGTCGTTCATCGAGTCGAACTTCGAGGGCACGATCCGGTTCAACAACAAGGGCTATGCCAAGAACTCGGATGGCGACGTCGTTTCGATGGTGCGCAACCTGGTCGTCTCCGTGGTCGATCCGGACGGCACCGAGCGCGCGCACCACCGCGTGCCTTACGGGGCGCGGCTGCGCGTCGAGGACGGACAGGCGATCAAGCGCGGCGAGCGCATCGCCGAGTGGGATCCCTATACCCGGCCGATCCTGACCGAGGTGGAGGGCGCCATCGATTTCGAGGACCTGGTGGACGGGTTGTCGATGTCGGAGCAGCTCGACGAGTTCGACCGGCATCGCCAAGCGCGTGGTCATCGACTGGCGCACGGGCTCGTCCCGCAACCAGCAGGACCTGCGCCCGGCCATCGTCATCAAGGCGGAGGACGGCAAGCTGCTCAAGCTCGCCCGCGGCGGCGACGCGCGCTACCTGCTCGCGGTCGACGCCATTCTCTCGGTCGATCCGGGCAGCCACGTGAAGGCGGGCGACGTCATCGCGCGTATCCCGACCGAAAGCGCCAAGACCCGCGACATCACCGGCGGTCTGCCGCGGGTGGCGGAGCTGTTCGAGGCGCGGCGGCCGAAGGAGGCCGCGGTCATCGCCGAGATCAGCGGCACGGTGCGCTTCGGCAAGGACTACAAGAACAAGCGCCGGATCGCCATCGAGCCGAGCGACAAGAGCCTGGAGCCGAGGGAGTACCTGGTCCCGAAGGGCAAGCACATCCATCTGCAGGATGGCGACGTCATCGAGCAGGGCGACTACATCGTCGACGGCAATCCGGCGCCGCACGACATCCTTGCCATCAAGGGCGTCGAGGAGCTCGCAGCCTATCTGGTCAACGAGATCCAGGAGGTCTATCGGCTGCAGGGCGTCGGCATCAACGACAAGCACATCGAGGTGATCGTTCGCCAGATGCTGCAGAAGGTCGAGATCGACGACGCCGGCGAGACGGAGCTCCTGCAGGGCGAGCAGGTCGACCGCGTGGAGATGGACGAGATCAACGTGCGGGCACTGGACGAGGGCAAGAAGCCTGCCTCCGGCCACCCGGTGCTGCTCGGCATCACCAAGGCGAGCCTGCAGACCCGCTCCTTCATCTCGGCGGCCTCCTTCCAGGAGACCACGCGTGTGCTGACCGAGGCCGCGGTCAACGGCAAGGCTGACACGCTCGACGGGCTCAAGGAGAACGTCATTGTCGGCCGCCTGATCCCGGCCGGTACCGGCGCCATGATGAACGAGCTGCGCGAGGTGGCCACCAAGCGCGACGCGCTCATTATGGAGGAACGCGAGAAAGAAGCCGCCAGAGCGGCGGCCGCGCCCGAGGAGCAGCCGGCCCTGCCGGCGGCGGAATAAGGCGCTTACGACACGAGACGGAGGGGCCGCCCAGCACGGCGGCCCCTTTCGTTTTCTTGGACCGTTGCGGCAAGGCTAGGGCGGGAGCGCACGAAACCCCGTCAAATCGCGCTTTTCGCGCGTTTGCTCCTTGACTTAGGGGAATCGCGCCGATACATACGCGACACTTTTCGGCAGGCGGTGAGCTTCGCTTGCTCGGAACGGCCCGCCCGGCAAGCTTCTGAAAAGACATGCGTTTTTTCAAGACTGCGCCGGCGCAAACGCCTCGAGGAATGAAGCTCAGACGCTGCCGCTGACAGCCACTGTCAGATTGGGGTGAACGGCCGCGCGCCTTGACGCTGCTCGGCCGTCCGAAACGGAAAGAGCGCCGCCGCGAATGCAGCGGATGGCGCGATTTCCCTTTGCGCGTGGGGAAACCGCGCGCCTGGCGCATTCGGGCTTTCGGGCCCGGGCGCGCCGCTGCCGGGCGTCGGTCCCGCGAAATGCGGGGCCACAGGCCCACAATGCCGGGCGACAAGCCCATCTGAGGGGACCGAGAGGTCCAGGCGAGAACACGTAGACGCGAAGGGGCGCGCTAAGCCCTGAGCGGATTTCGGGCGCTGTGCCCAAAGCAGAGGATGCGAAGGCTTAAACACGATGCCGACGGTCAACCAGCTGATTGCCAAGCCGCGCCAGCCGATCAAGGCGCGCAACAAGGTGCCCGCCCTGCAGGCCTCCCCGCAGAAGCGGGGCGTCTGCACGCGCGTCTACACCACCACCCCAAAGAAGCCGAATTCGGCGCTGCGCAAGGTGGCCAAGGTGCGCCTGACCAACGGCTTCGAGGTGATCGGCTACATCCCGGGTGAAGGCCATAACCTGCAGGAGCACTCGGTGGTGATGATCCGCGGCGGCCGCGTGAAGGATCTGCCCGGCGTGCGCTACCACATCCTGCGCGGCGTGCTTGACACCCAAGGCGTCAAGAACCGCAAGCAGCGCCGGTCGAAATACGGCGCGAAGCGCCCCAAGTAATCGAGGATTGCGCCCATGTCCCGCCGCCACGCCGCCGAAAAACGCGAGATCATTCCGGACCCCAAGTTCGGCAACATCGTCGTCTCGAAGTTCATGAACGCCATCATGTACGACGGCAAGAAGTCGGCCGCCGAGCGGATCGTCTACGGCGCGCTCGAGGTGATCGAAGGCAAGACCAAGCAGAACCCGATCACCGTGTTCCAGCAGGCGCTCGACAACGTGATGCCCGCGATCGAGGTGCGCTCCCGCCGCGTCGGCGGCGCCACCTACCAGGTGCCGGTGGAAGTGCGCACGTCGCGCCGCCAGGCGCTCGGCATCCGCTGGCTGATCACGGCCGCGCGCGGCCGCAACGAGAAGACGATGACCGAGCGGCTCTCGGCCGAGCTGCTGGACGCGTCCAACAACAGGGGAAACGCCGTCAAGAAGCGCGAAGATACTCACAAGATGGCGGAAGCCAACCGCGCCTTCTCGCATTACCGCTGGTGACAGCGGCGAACGAATTCAAGGATTGATCCCCTATGCCACGCAGTCACGCAATCGAGGACTACCGCAACTTCGGCATCATGGCCCACATTGATGCCGGCAAGACCACGACCACGGAGCGGATCCTCTTTTACACCGGCAAGTCCCACAAGATCGGCGAGGTGCACGAGGGCGCCGCGGCGATGGACTGGATGGAGCAGGAGCAGGAGCGCGGCATCACCATCACTTCGGCCGCGACTACCGCGTTCTGGAACGGCAAGCGCCTCAACATCATCGACACCCCCGGCCACGTCGACTTCACCATCGAGGTCGAGCGTTCGCTGCGCGTGCTCGACGGCGCGGTCTGCGTGCTCGATTCCAACCAGGGCGTGGAGCCGCAGACCGAGACGGTCTGGCGCCAGGGCGACAAGTACAAGGTGCCGCGCATCGTCTTCGCCAACAAGATGGACAAGATCGGCGCCGACTTCTTCAAGTGTCTCGACGACATCAAGACCCGGCTCGGCGCGCGGCCGGTGGCCATCCAGCTTCCCATCGGCGCAGAGAGCAATTTCAAGGGCCTGATCGATCTCGTGCGCATGAAGGCGCGCATCTGGGACGAGGAGTCGCTTGGCGCCAAGTTCGAGGATACCGACATTCCGGCCGATCTCATGGATCAGGCCAAGGAATACCGCGAGATGATGATCGAGGCCGCGGTCGACATGGACGACGAGGCCATGGCCGCTTATCTCGATGGCAAGGAGCCTGACGAGGCGACGCTGAAGGAGTTGATCCGCAAAGCCGTGCTGTCGGGCGCGTTCTTCCCGGTGCTCTGCGGCTCCGCCTTCAAGAATAAGGGCGTGCAGTCGTTGCTCGACGCCGTGGTCGATTATCTGCCGAGCCCGCTCGACGTGCCGCCGATTCACGGCATCAATCCCGACAATGGCGAAGACGTTATTCGCGAGCCGAAAGACGACGCTCCGCTGGCGCTGCTCGCCTTCAAGATCATGGACGACCCCTTCGTCGGCACCATCACCTTCTGCCGCATCTACTCCGGCATTCTGCAGAGCGGCACCGGCGTGATCAATTCGACCAAGGAGCGGAAAGAGCGCATCGGCCGCATGCTGCTGATGCACGCCAACGACCGCGAGGACATCAAGGAAGCCTATGCCGGCGACATCGTCGCGCTGGCCGGCCTGAAGGAAGTGCGCACCGGCGACACGCTGTGCGACGCCAAGCAGCCGGTGATCCTGGAGAAGATGGAATTTCCCGATCCGGTCATCGAGATCGCCATCGAGCCGAAGTCGAAGGCCGACCAGGAGAAGCTCGGCGTGGCGCTTGCCAAGCTCGCCGCCGAGGATCCGTCGTTCCGCGTCTCCACCGACCAGGAGAGCGGCCAGACCATCCTCAAGGGCATGGGCGAACTGCACCTCGACATCAAGGTCGACATCCTCAAGCGCACCTACAAGGTCGACGCCAATATCGGCGCGCCGCAGGTGGCCTTCCGCGAGAAGATCACCAGGCAGGCCGAGGTCGACTATACGCACAAGAAGCAGACCGGCGGCTCCGGCCAGTTCGCGCGCGTCAAGATCGTGGCGGAACCGGCCGAGCCCGGCATGCCGTTTGAATTCGAGAATGAAGTCGTCGGCGGCAACGTGCCGAAGGAGTATATCCCGGGCGTCGAGAAGGGCCTGGAGTCGGTGCTCGGCGCCGGCGTGCTCGCCGGCTTCCCGGTGGTCGATCTCAAGGTGCGGCTGATCGACGGCGCCTATCACGACGTCGACTCCTCGGCGCTCGCCTTCGAGATCGCCTCCCGCGCGGCCTTGCGCGAGGCGCTGCAAAAGGGCAAGCCGGTGCTGCTCGAGCCGATCATGAAGGTCGAGGTGGTGACGCCGGAGGACTATACCGGCTCGGTCATCGGCGACCTCAACTCGCGGCGCGGGCAGATCCAGGGCCAGGACATGCGCGGCAACGCCAACGTGATCAACGCGATGGTGCCGCTGATGAACATGTTCGGCTACGTCAATAATCTGCGCTCCATGTCCCAAGGGCGCGCCACCTTTACCATGCAGTTCGACCACTATGCCGAGCTGCCCGCCAACGTCTCGGCCGAAGTGCAGAAAAAATTCGCTTAAAGCGCGACAGCCAACTGAAAAGGATCTGAACGGAGAGTCCCATGGCCAAAGAGAAATTCCAACGGAACAAGCCCCATTGCAATATCGGGACCATTGGTCACGTCGACCACGGTAAGACCACCTTGACCGCGGCCATCACCAAAGTGCTGGCCGAGAGCGGCGGCGCGACCTTCACCGCCTACGATCAGATCGACAAGGCGCCGGAAGAGAAGGCGCGCGGCATCACCATCTCGACGGCCCACGTCGAGTACGAGACGGCAAACCGCCACTACGCGCATGTCGACTGCCCCGGCCACGCCGACTATGTGAAGAACATGATCACCGGCGCCGCGCAGATGGACGGCGCCATCCTGGTCGTGTCGGCCGCCGACGGCCCGATGCCGCAGACCCGCGAGCACATCCTGCTCGCCCGTCAGGTCGGCGTGCCGGCGATCGTCGTCTTCCTCAACAAGTGCGACATGGTCGACGACCCCGAGCTCCTGGAGCTCGTCGAGCTCGAAGTCCGTGAGTTGCTGTCGAAATACAACTTCCCGGGCGATAAAATCCCGATCGTCAAGGGCTCCGCGCTGATGGCGCTCGAGGGCAAGGACGACAAGCTCGGCAAGGAAGCCATCCTCGAACTGATGAAGGCGGTCGACGAATACATCCCGCAGCCTGAGCGGCCGATCGACCAGCCGTTCCTGATGCCGGTGGAAGACGTGTTCTCGATCTCCGGCCGCGGCACTGTCGTGACAGGCCGCGTCGAGCGCGGCGTCGTCAAGGTTGGCGAGGAAGTCGAGATCGTCGGCATCCGCCCGACCACCAAGACGACGGTGACCGGCGTCGAGATGTTCCGCAAGCTGCTCGACCAGGGCCAGGCCGGCGACAACATCGGCGCGCTGCTGCGCGGCACCAAGCGCGAGGACGTCGAGCGCGGCCAGGTGCTGTGCAAGCCGGGCTCGGTCAAGCCGCACACCAAGTTCAAGGCCGAAGCCTACATCCTGACCAAGGAAGAGGGCGGCCGTCATACCCCGTTCTTCACCAACTACCGCCCGCAGTTCTACTTCCGCACCACGGACGTGACCGGCGTGGTGCACCTGCCGCAGGGCACCGAGATGGTGATGCCGGGCGACAACGTGGCGATGGAAGTGCACCTGATCGTGCCGATCGCCATGGAGGAGAAGCTTCGCTTCGCTATTCGCGAGGGCGGCCGCACCGTCGGCGCCGGCGTGGTGGCGAGCATCATCGAGTAACTCATAGCTCCGTTCGCCCCCGCGCAAGCGGGGGCCCAGAGCTGCAAAAAGATCTGTGCTTGTGGCCCCTGGGTCCCCGCTTTCGCGGGGACGAACGGGGATGAGAGAAAGCAAAATGAACGGCCAGAATATCCGGATCCGGCTCAAGGCGTTCGACCACCGCATCCTCGATGCGTCGACGCGGGAGATCGTGAACACGGCCAAGCGCACCGGCGCCCAGGTCCGTGGCCCCATCCCGCTGCCGACGCGCATCGAGAAGTTCACGGTGAACCGCTCGCCGCACATCGACAAGAAGAGCCGCGAACAGTTCGAGATGCGCACGCACAAGCGCCTCTTGGACATCGTCGACCCGACGCCGCAGACCGTGGACGCGCTGATGAAGCTCGACCTTGCCGCCGGCGTCGACGTCGAGATCAAGCTCTAAGGCCAGTGGGGATTAAGATGCGTTCGGGAGTTGTCGCGCAGAAGATGGGGATGACCCGGGTGTTCACCGAGGCCGGTGAGCACGTGCCGGTGACCGTCCTGCGTCTGGCGAACTGCCAGGTGGTCGCCCATCGCACCAAGGATAAGAACGGCTACGTCGCGCTGCAGCTCGGCGCCGGCGAACGCCGCACCAACAACATGATCAAGGCGGACCGCGGCTATTTCGCCAAGGCCAAGGTCGAGCCCAAGCGCAAGCTGGCCGAGTTCCGCGTCAGCGAGGATGCGCTCATTCCGGTCGGCGCCGAGATCACGGCCGACCATTTCATTCCTGGGCAGTTTGTCGACGTCTGCGGCGTCTCCATCGGTAAGGGTTTCGCCGGCGGCATGAAGCGGTGGAATTTCGGCGGCTTGCGCGCCTCGCACGGCGTGTCGATCTCGCACCGCTCCATCGGCTCCACCGGCGGGCGCCAGGACCCGGGCAAGACCTTCAAAAACAAGAAAATGCCCGGCCATCTCGGCACCGACCGGGTGACCACGCTCAATCTCAAGGTGGTGCAGACCGACGTCGAGCGCGGCCTCATTCTGGTCGAGGGCGCGGTGCCGGGCGCCAAGGGCGGCTGGATCACCGTGCGCGACGCGGTGAAAAAGGCGCTGCCGAAGGACGCCCCGCAGCCGGGCAAGTTCCGGCTCGGCGAAGAGGAGAAGCCGGCAGCGGCCGCATCGGACGCGGCGCCCGCCGAGACCGCGTCGCCTGAGAAGGAGGGCGCGTGACATGGAAATGAAGATCACCACGCTTGAGGGCGCAGAGGCGGGCTCGGTCCAGCTTTCCGACGCTATTTTCGGCCTCGAGCCGCGCACGGACATCCTGCAGCGCTGCGTCAACTGGCAGCTCTCCAGGCGCCAGAGCGGCACGCACAAGACCAAGCAGCGCGGCGAGATCAACCGCACGACCAAGAAGATGCACGCGCAGAAGGGGACCGGCGGCGCCCGCCACGGCGCCCAGAGCGCGCCGCAGTTTCGCGGTGGCGGCAAGGCCTTTGGCCCGGTCGTGCGCAGCCACGCCATCGACCTGCCCAAGAAGGTGCGCGCGCTGGCGCTCAGGCACGCGCTCTCCTCAAAGGCGAAGGACGGCGGCATCGTCGTGCTCGACAAGGCTTCGGTGCAGGAGCCGAAGACCGGCGCGCTCGCCAAGCAGTTCGGCAAGCTCGGGCTGAACAATGCGCTGATCATCGATGGCGCCGAGGTGGAGGCGAATTTCCGCACCGCCGCGCGCAACATCCCCAACATCGACGTCCTGCCCGTGCAGGGCATCAACGTCTACGACATCCTGCGGCGCAAGACCCTGGTGCTGACCAAGGCCGCGCTTGATGCGCTGGAGGCGCGCTTCAAATGACCACCAGCGATCCACGCCATTACGACGTCATTATCGCCCCGGTGATCACCGAGAAGTCGACCATGGCGTCCGAGCACGACAAGGTCATCTTCAAGGTGCGCAAGGACGCCACCAAGCCGCAGATCAAGGAAGCGGTCGAGAAGCTGTTCGACGTGAAGGTGAAGTCGGTCAATACGCTGATCCGCGGCGGCAAGATCAAGGTCTTCAAGAACAGGCTGGGGCGCCAGTCGGATTCGAAGCGCGCGGTCGTGACCCTGGAAGAGGGTCACCGCATCGACGTGACCACGGGATTGTAAGGAACAAGTCCGATGGCGTTGAAGAATTACAACCCGACCACGCCGAGCCAACGGCACCTGGTCAATATCGACCGCTCGATCCTGCACAAGGGGCCGCCGGTCAAGGCGTTGACCGAGGGCAAGAGCTCAAGCGGCGGCCGCAACAACACGGGCCGCACCACCGTGCGCTTTCGCGGCGGCGGCCATAAGCAGGCTTATCGCATCGTCGATTTCAAGCGGCGCAAGTTCGACGTGCCGGCGACGGTGGAGCGGCTCGAATACGATCCCAATCGCACCGCCTTCATCGCGCTGATCAAGTATGAGGACGGCGAACTGGCCTACATCCTGGCGCCGCAGCGGCTCGCGGCCGGCGACGGGGTGGTCGCCGCCGAGTACGCCGACGTGAAGCCGGGCAACGCCATGCCGATCGGCAATATCCCGGTCGGCACCATCGTGCACAATATCGAGCTCAAGATCGGCAAGGGCGGCCAGGTCGCGCGCTCGGCCGGCTCCTATGCCCAGATCGTCGGACGCGACCAGGACTACGTCATCCTGCGGCTTAATTCCGGCGAGCAGCGTCTGGTGCACGGCCGCTGCATGGCGAGCGTCGGCGCGGTGTCCAATCCGGACAACATGAACACGGTCGTCGGCAAGGCCGGCCGCAAGCGCTGGCTCGGCCGCCGCCCGCACAACCGCGGCATCACCATGAACCCGGTCGACCACCCGCACGGCGGCCGCACCAACGGCGGCGGCCACTGGGTCACGCCTTGGGGCTTCCCGACCAAGGGCAAGAAGACCCGCAAGAACAAGCGTACCAGCAAATTCATCGTGCTCAGCCGGCACAAACGCAAGAAGAAGGGTTGAGGACCAGCATATGTCACGTTCTCTGTGGAAGGGTCCTTTCGTCGACGGCTATCTGCTGCGCAAGGCCGAGGCCGTGCGCGCGTCGGGCCGTCACGAGGTGATCAAAATCTGGAGCCGGCGCTCGACCATTCTGCCGCAATTCGTCGGCCTGAATTTCGGCGTCTACAACGGCCAGAAGCACATTCCGGTGCTGGTGACCGAGGAAATGGTGGGCCACAAGTTCGGCGAGTTTTCGCCGACCCGCGTCTTTCACGGCCATACGGCCGATCGCAAGGCAAAGCGCGCGTAGGCAAGTTGAGGAATTAGAGAAACGTCATGGGCAAGAGCGCACACGGGCGGACCCTCGCCGACAACGAAGCCAAGGCGGTCAGCCGCATGCTGCGGGTGTCGCCGCAGAAGCTCAATCTCGTCGCGCAGTTGATCCGCGGCAAGAAGGTGGCGAGCGCGCTCGCCGACCTCGAGTTTTCGCGCAAGCGCATCGCCAGGGACGTGCGCAAGTGCCTGGAGTCGGCGATCGCCAACGCCGAGAACAATCACGACCTCGACGTCGACGATCTTGTCGTCGCCGAGGCCCATGTCGGCAAGGCGCTGGTGATCAAGCGCTTCACCCCACGCGGCCGCGGCCGGGTTGGGCGCATCTTCAAGCCGTTCGCCCACCTGACCATCGTCGTGCGCGAGGTCGAGGCGAAGGCGCAGGCTTAGAGAAGCCCAGAGGAGAGATAGAGTGGGTCAAAAAGTCAATCCAATCGGGCTTCGGGTCGGCATCAACCGCACCTGGGATTCGCGCTGGTACGCCGGCAAGAACGAATATGGCGCGCTGCTGCACGAGGACATCAAGATCCGCGAGGAGCTGATGAAGCAGCTCAAGCAGGCGGCGGTGTCGCATATCGTGATCGAGCGGCCGCACAAGAAGTGCCGCGTCACCATCCATTCGGCGCGCCCCGGCGTGGTGATCGGCAAGAAGGGCGCCGACATCGAGAAGCTGCGCCGTTCGGTGGCGAAGCTGACCGACTCGGACGTGGTCATCAACATCGTTGAGATCCGCAAGCCGGAGCTCGACGCCCAGCTCGTCGCCGAATCCATCTCCCAGCAGCTCGAGCGGCGCGTCGCCTTCCGCCGCGCCATGAAGCGGGCGGTGCAGTCGGCCATGCGCCTCGGCGCCGAGGGCATCCGCATCAACTGCTCCGGCCGCCTGGGCGGCGCCGAGATCGCGCGCATGGAGTGGTACCGCGAGGGCCGCGTGCCGCTGCATACGCTGCGCGCCGACGTCGACTACGGCGTCGCCACCGCCTTCACCACCTACGGCACCTGCGGCGTCAAGGTCTGGATCTTCAAGGGCGAGATTCTGGAGCACGATCCCATGGCGCAGGATAAGCGCATGGCCGAGGGCGACCAGGGCCGTTCGCGCCGCGAGAGCGCGGCTTAAAGGAACAACGAGTAAGTCATGCTGCAACCGACCCGCACCAAGTTCCGCAAGGCGCACAAGGGCCGCATCCACGGCGTCGCGACCAGCGGCACCCGGCTTGCCTTCGGCCAATATGGCCTGAAGGCCCTGGAGCCCGAGCGCGTCACCGCGCGCCAGATCGAGGCCGCGCGCCGCGCGCTCACCCGCTTCATGAAGCGCTCGGGGCGGGTGTGGATCCGCGTCTTCCCCGACGTGCCGGTGTCGAAGAAGCCGATCGAGGTCCGCATGGGCAAGGGCAAGGGCACGCCGGAATTGTGGGTCGTGCGCGTCAAGCCCGGCAAGATCCTGTTCGAGGTCGACGGCATTCCCGTCAACATCGCCCGCGAGGCGCTTCAGCTCGCCGCCGCCAAGCTGCCGGTCAAGACCCGTTTCATCGAACGCATCGCCGAGTGAGTGTCATGAAAACCGCCGACGCCAGATCGCTCACCCTCGACCAGATCGACGACGAGGTGCTCAAGCTGAAGAAGGAGCAGTTCAACCTGCGCTTCCAGCGGGCCACCGGCCAGCTCGAGAATACGTCGCGCGTGCGCGTCATCCGCCGCGACATCGCGCGCCTGAAGACGGTCGCCGCCCAGAAGCGCGCCGGGACGAAATCGAAGGGATAAGAGGTTCGAGATGCCGAAACGTACGCTGCATGGCTTGGTCGTCAGCGACAAGCAGGACAAGACGGTGGTGGTTCGCGTCGACCGGCGCTTCACCCATCCGGAGATGAAGAAGACCGTGCGCCGTTCCAAGAAGTACCATGCGCACGACGAGACCAACGAGTTCGCCGTCGGCGACATCGTGTGGATCGAGGAGCGCCGTCCGATCTCCAAGCAGAAATGCTGGCAGGTGATCCGCGGCGAGAAGAGAGCGAAAGTTTAACGAGGCGATATGCCTTTCAAGACAGTGAGTGCCGCATCATGATCCAGATGCAGACTAACCTCGACGTGGCGGACAATTCCGGCGCGCGCCGTGTCATGTGCATCAAGGTGCTCGGCGGCTCGAAGCGCAAATACGCCACCATCGGCGACGTCATCGTCGTCTCCGTCAAGGAGGCGATCCCGCGCGGCCGCGTCAAGAAGGGCGACGTGATGAAGGCAGTGGTCGTGCGGCTTGCCAAGGAGATCAAGCGCGCCGACGGCTCGGTCATCCGCTTCGACCGCAACGCCGCCGTGCTGATCACGCCGCAGATGGAGCCGGTCGGCACCCGCATCTTCGGGCCGGTGCCGCGCGAGCTGCGCGCCAAGAACCATATGAAGATCATCTCGCTCGCGCCGGAGGTGCTGTGATGGCCGCCAAGATCAAGAAGGGCGACAAGGTCATCGTGCTCACCGGGCGCGACAAGGGCCGTAGCGGCGAGGTGCTCGAAGTGCGCCCGGGCGACGATCGCGCGCTGGTGCGCGGCGTCAATATGGTCAAGCGCCACCAGCGCCAGAGCGCGCAGCAGGAGGGCGGCATCATCTCCAAGGAGGGGTCGATCCACCTGTCCAACCTCGCGCTCGCTGATCCCCAGGACGGCAAGCCGACCCGCGTGGGCTTTAAATTCGTCGGCGAAGGCCACGAGCGCCGCAAGGTGCGCGTCGCCAAGCGTTCCGGAGTCGAGATCGATGGCTGATACCCAAGCAACCGAAGGCAAGAAACCCGCGGGCAAGCGCCAAGGCGCGCCCAAAGCGGCGCCTGAGCGCGACGGGGCGTCGAAGGCGCCGGCCGAGCGTTACATTTCGCGGCTGAAGACCCGCTTCAACGACGAAGTGCGCGGCGAACTGACCAAGCAGTTCGGCTACGCCAATCCCATGCAGGTGCCGGTCATCACCAAGGTCGTGCTCAATATGGGTATCGGCGAGGCCGTCGCCGACCGCAAGAAGGTGGAGAATGCCGCCGCCGACCTGTCGCTGATTGCCGGCCAGAGGGCTGTGATCACCAAGGCGCGCAAGTCGATCGCCACCTACAAGCTGCGCGACGGCCAGGCGATCGGCTGCAAGGTCACGCTGCGAAAAGGCCGCATGTACGATTTCGTCGACCGCCTGATCAACGTCGCGCTGCCGCGCATCCGCGACTTCCGCGGCCTGAATCCGAAGAGCTTCGACGGCCGCGGCAACTACAGCATGGGCATCAAGGAGCACATCGTGTTCCCCGAGATTGACTTCGACAAGGCCGTCGATGTCTGGGGCCTGGATATCACCGTCTGCACGAGCGCGCCCACCGACGACGAGGCGCGCGCGCTGCTCGCGGCGTTCAACTTCCCGTTCCGGCAGTGAGAGCTTTATCGGGCGCTCAAACGCGGGACCGTTAGGAGAAAGCAAGAATGGCGAAGAAGAGTTCTGTCGAGAAGAACAAGCGGCGGCGCAACTTGGTGAAGAAATTCGCCAGCAGGCGCAACCGGCTCAGGGAGATCGCGCACGACAAGACGCTGCCCACCGAGGAGCGTTTTGCCGCGACGCTGAAGCTCGCCGAGCTGCCGCGCAATTCATCGGCCACCCGCGTCCGTAATCGGTGCGAATTGTCGGGCCGGCCGCGCGCCTATTACCGCAAGCTTCGTCTCAGCCGCATCGCGCTGCGCGAGCTCGGTTCCAACGGGCTCATTCCGGGCCTCGTGAAGTCGAGCTGGTGAGGAGAGTTAGATGGCTGTGAACGATCCGATCGGCGACATGATCACACGCATCCGCAACGCGCAGATGCGCAACAAGTCGAAAGTCACCATGCCCGGCTCCAGGCAGCGTGAGCGCGTGGCCGAGGTGCTCAAGAGCGAAGGTTTCATCCGCGGTTATGCCAGCGTCGACCATGCCGGCGGCCGCAGCGAGCTGGAAATTGAGCTTAAATATTCCGACGGCACGCCGGTGATCCGTGAGATCGCCCGCGTGTCCAAGCCCGGCCGGCGCGTCTACACCTCGGTGAAGGCGCTGCCGCGCATCAACAACGGGCTTGGCGTCGCCATTCTCTCCACGCCCAAGGGCGTCATGGCCGACCACGAGG
The DNA here is from genome assembly GCA_963837965.1 of uncultured Pseudomonadota bacterium. GTDB lineage: Bacteria > Pseudomonadota > Alphaproteobacteria > Rhizobiales > Xanthobacteraceae > Pseudolabrys. The sequence continues at coordinate 31,593 of CAWIPY010000003.1, forward strand.
CCCGCGAGGCCAATGTGGGCGGCGAAATCCTGTGCACGGTGTTCTGATGTCCCGTATCGGTACTCGCGCAGTCAAAGTCCCGTCCGGCGTCACCGCGAGCGTCGAAGGGCAGACCGTCAAGGTGAAGGGGCCGAAAGGCGCCCTGCAGCTTTCGCTGGTCGACGATGTGAGCGTCAAGATGGCGGACGGCAGCATCAAGGTCGACCCGCGCGACCAGTCGAAGCGCTCGCGCCAGATGTGGGGAACCGCGCGCACGCAGGTCGCCAATCTGGTGACCGGCGTCAGCAAGGGTTTCGAGGAAAAGCTGGAGATCACCGGCGTCGGCTACCGCGCCGCCGTGCAGGGCAAGCAGCTCAACCTGCAGCTCGGCTTCTCGCACGACGTGAACTATCCGATCCCGCAGGGCATCACCATCGCGACGCCGAAGCCGACCGAGATCGTGGTGACCGGCATCGACAAGCAGCTCGTCGGCCAGGTCGCGGCCGAGATCCGCGGCTGGCGCCCGCCCGAGCCCTACAAGGGCAAGGGTGTGAAATACGCCGGCGAATACATCTTCCGCAAGGAAGGCAAGAAGAAGTAAGAGGACGAAGCACCATGTCGAAACTGAGCCACCGGACCGCGCGGCGGACGGGAGTGGTGCGGCGCAAGGTCAAGCTGGCCGCGCGCGGTCGCCCGCGTCTGTCGGTATTCCGCTCGTCCAAGCACATCTACGTCCAGCTGATCGACGACGACAAGGGCGTGACGCTGGCCGCCGCCTCCACGCTGGAAAAGCCGATGCGCGAGGCCGGCAGCACCGGCGCCGACATCGCCGCCGCAACCGCGGTCGGCAAGCTGATCGCCGACCGCGCCAAGGAAAAGGGCGTCAAGGAAGTGGTGTTCGACCGCGGCGGCTATCTCTATCACGGACGCATCAAGGCGCTGGCGGATGCCGCGCGCGAAGGCGGGCTCAACTTTTAACGAAGCGCATCGTCCGGGAAAGTGGGAATCGGTTGCCGGATAAGATGATGCGAAAGGAAAGAGTTTCTTATGGCACATGAACCTCGACGAGAGCCGCGCCGCGACCGCGAGCGCGGCGGCCGCGACGAGCGCGACAGCGAATTCATCGATAAGCTGGTGCACATCAACCGCGTGGCCAAGGTGGTCAAGGGCGGCCGCCGCTTCGGTTTCGCCGCGCTGGTAGTGGTGGGCGACCAGAAGGGCCGCGTCGGCTTCGGCCACGGCAAGGCGCGCGAGGTGCCGGAGGCGATCCGCAAGGCGACCGATGCCGCCAAGCGCGGGCTGACGCGCGTTCCGCTGCGCGAGGGCCGCACGCTGCATCACGACGTCGCCGGCCGTCACGGCGCCGGCAAGGTCTACCTGCGCGCAGCGCCTCCCGGCACCGGCATCATCGCCGGCGGCCCGATGCGCGCGGTATTCGAAACGCTCGGCATGCAGGACGTGGTGGCGAAATCGCTCGGCTCGTCCAATCCCTACAACGTGGTGCGCGCCACTTTCGACGCGCTGAAGAACCAGGACTCTCCGCGCGCTGTCGCCGCGCGCCGCAACATCAAGGTCTCCACCCTGCAGGCGCGCCGACGCGAAGGCGGCGAGGCCGAGGCGGCGACGGCCGACTAGCGCAGCATCCCGGAAGGCGGGAGCCCGAGGAAACTAGGAACGACGGACCATGGCCCAGGCAAAAATCATCAAGGTCGAGCAGATCGGCAGCCCGATGCGGCGCCACCACGACCAGCGCGCGACGCTGGTCGGGCTCGGCCTCAACAAGATCGGCCGCAGCCGCGAACTGGCGGACACGCCCGCTACCCGCGGCATGATCCGCAAGGTGCAGCATCTTGTGCGCGTGGTCGGCGAAGGGAAATGATGCTTGTCATCGCCGGGCTGGACCCGGCGATCCATCCTCTTCGCAAGAAGATGGATGCCCGGGTTCAAGCCGGGCATGACAACGGTGAAAGCGAAGGACGAAGCAAATGAAACTCAACCAGATCGCCGACCGCCCCGGCGCCCGCAAAGCCCGCGTGCGCATCGGGCGCGGCATCGGTTCCGGCGTGGGCAAGACCGGCGGCCGCGGCGGCAAAGGCCAGACCGCGCGTAGCGGCGTTGCCATCAAAGGCTTCGAAGGCGGCCAGATGCCGCTGCACCGGCGGCTGCCCAAGCGCGGTTTCCGCAATACGCCCTTCGCCGTCAAGCTCAACGAGATCAACGTCGGCACGGTGCAGGCGGCTATCGATGCCGGCAAGCTCGATACGGCAGCGCCGATCGATGTGGCGGCGCTGGTCAAGGCCGGCCTGATGCGGCGGGAGAAGGGCGGCGTGAAACTCTTGGGCTCCGGCGAGTTCAAGACCAAGGCCGAGTTCTCCGTCTATCGCGCCTCCAAATCCGCCATCGAGGCGGTGGAGAAGGCGGGCGGCAGCGTGAAGATCCTGGCGCAGCCCAAGGAAGAGCCGGCCGAGCCGAAGGGCAAGAACAAGCGCATGGCGCTGGACGCAGCGGCCAAAGCCGGCGAGAAGTCGGGCGGCAAGGGTGAGGGCAAGGCGAAGGGCGGCAAGGGCAAGGCGGACAAGGGCGAAAAGGCCGAAAAGGCCGAGTAGTTCTTTTGGCGGGGGGTGCGCGCGGTTCGCGCGAAGGCTGCGGCGGACGGTCCAGTGCCCGCGGGCTACCGGTCGGCGGGTCCGAGATTATCTAGAGGCCACGCGTACTGGATTTCCCGCTTGGGCTGTGGGTCGGCTTGCCGGTCCCGGGACATGGCGGCAGGGTGGGATGGGGCCCGGAGGAAGATAACCGATGGTTTCGGCAGCGGAACAACTGGCAGCCAATCTCAACTTCTCGGCCCTTGCCAAGGCTGAAGAGCTCAAGAAGCGCATCTGGTTCACCCTCGGCGCGCTGATGGTCTATCGGCTGGGTACCTATATCCCGCTGCCCGGCATCGATCCCAACGCCTGGGCGCAGATCTTCCAGACCCAGTCCGGCGGCATCCTCGGCATGTTCAACATGTTCTCGGGCGGCGGCATCCAGCGGATGGCCATCTTCGCCCTGAACATCATGCCGTACATCTCGGCCTCCATCATCATCCAGTTGATGACCACGGTTTCGCCCACGCTCGAAGCCCTCAAGAAGGAAGGCGAGGCCGGCCGCAAGATCATGAACCAGTACACGCGGTATCTCACCGTGGTGCTGGCCGCGTTCCAGGCCTACGGCATCGCCATCGGGCTGGAAGGCTCGACCAACGTGGTGAGCGATCCCGGCTGGTTCTTCATCATCTCCACCACCATTACGCTGACCGGCGGCACCATCTTCCTGATGTGGCTCGGCGAGCAGATCACCTCGCGTGGAATCGGCAACGGCATCTCGCTCATCATCCTGGCCGGCATCGTGGCGCGCCTGCCCTCGGCCATCGCCGGCACCCTGGAGCTCGGCCGCCAGGGCGCGCTGTCCACCGGGCTGATCCTGGTGGTCATCGTGATGGTCGTCGTGGTGATCGCATTCATCGTGTTCATGGAGCGCGCCCAGCGCCGCCTGCTCATCCAGTATCCCAAGCGTCAGGTCGGCAACCGCATGTTCGAGGGTCAGTCCTCGCATCTGCCGCTCAAGCTCAACACTTCGGGCGTGATCCCGCCGATCTTCGCCTCGTCGCTGCTGCTGCTGCCGACGACGGTGGCCAATTTCAACGCCGGTCACGGCCCCAATTGGCTCACCACCGTCACCACGCTGCTCGGCCATGGCCGGCCACTTTTCCTTGTGCTCTATATCGGGCTGATCGTGTTTTTCGCCTTCTTCTACACGGCGATCGTGTTCAATCCGACCGAGACGGCCGACAATCTGAAGAAGCATGGCGGCTTCATCCCGGGCATAAGACCGGGCGAGCGCACCGCCGAGTACATCGACTATGTGCTTTCGCGCATCACCGTGGTCGGCGCGATCTATCTTGCGCTGGTCTGTCTGATCCCCGAAATTCTCATCTCATACGCGGCCGTGCCGTTCTATTTCGGCGGTACCTCGCTGCTGATCGTGGTCAGCGTCACCATGGACACCGTGGCGCAGATCCAGGGTTATCTGCTCGCGCACCAATACGAAGGCCTGATCAAGCGTTCGAAGCTCAGAGGGCGAAGTAGATGAGGTTGGTCCTGCTCGGACCGCCGGGGGCGGGGAAGGGCACGCAGGCGAAGCGCCTGGTTTCGAAATACGGAATTGTCCACCTGTCGAGCGGCGAGATGCTGCGCTCGGCAGCCGAGGCCGGCACCCCGGTCGGCCTGCAAGCCAAGAGTCTTATCGACCGGGGCGGGCTGGTGCCGGACGACATGATCGTCAAGATCATCGCCGACCGCATCGACCAGCCCGATGCCAAGGCCGGCTTCATCCTTGACGGTTTTCCGCGCACCGTGCCGCAGGCGGAGGCGCTCGAGCGATTGCTGGACGAGCGTGGGCTCAAGCTCGACGCCATTATCGCGCTGGTCGTCAATGAGGGCATTTTGCTCGATCGCATCGAGAAGCGCGTCGCCGACATGAAAATGAGCGGCGAGACGCTGCGGGCGGACGACAATCCGGAGGTGCTCAAAGAGCGGCTGAGCGCCTATCGGGCCCAGACGGCCCCGCTGATCGACTACTACGCCAAGAGGGGCATCGTGCGGCCCGTCGATGGGATGGATTCAGTCGACGAGGTGGGCGAGGCCATCGACGACATTCTGAGCGAGGCCGCGGCTGCCCGGGCCGGTGAGCCGTATTCCGCTGCTTCCGATCCTCCGGCGGCGCAAGCGGCGGATTTGGCCGACCCGCCCGATCCGCAGCCGGCAGGGGCCGGGAATACCGCTCAGCCGGCGCGGCGCGTCAGGAAAGCGGCCGATAAGGCAACTGGCAATGCCGGCGCGCCTCGCGCGAGAGCCGAAAAGCGCCGTCGGCGCGGCAAAGCCGCCAAGCGGCCCGCTCGGAAGGCGAAAACGGCCATGCCGGCGGCCAAGAGGGCCGGCAGGCCGGCCCCGACGGCGAAAAAGAAGGCCGTTCGGGGCGGCCGCGGCGCGGCGAAGGCGCGCAAGGCAACCCGTGCCAGCTCGACGGCCAAGTCTGCGGCCAAGGCGACTGCCAAGCCCGCGGCCAAGTCCGCGGCCAAGCCGCCGCCGTCCGGCCGGCGCCAAGCAGACCAAGGCGAGGCGCGGCGTCAAAACCAGGGCAGGACGGCGCAAATCGCAGAGCCGGAGGTTGACGAGACGGCGATGAATCCCCTAATAAGCTGCACATTCAGACGCTTGACGCGATGCCGGGTTCCCGGGAGGCGGGGACGGGTGTCGTGTTACGTTTTGTCGTATCCCCTTGCAGGGAAAGAGCAATTCAGCTTCCTCCGGGCAGCCGGCCAGTAGACAGGAGAACGATCCGTGGCTCGTATCGCGGGTGTCAATCTTCCCACCAACAAGCGCGTCGTGATCGCGCTGCAATATATCCATGGCATTGGCCCCAAGCTCGCCAAGGACATCATGGGCAAGGCCAGCTTGCCGGCCGAGCGGCGCGTTTCGCAGCTCACCGACGCCGAGGTTTTGCAGATTCGCGAAATCATCGATCGCGACTATATGGTCGAGGGCGACCTGCGGCGCGATACGTCGATGAACATCAAGCGGCTGATGGATCTTGGCTGCTATCGCGGCCTGCGCCATCGCAAGGGCCTTCCGGTACGCGGGCAGCGCACCCACACCAATGCGCGCACCCGCAAGGGACCGGCCAAGGCCATCGCCGGCAAGAAGAAAGCTAGCTGATAACAGGTTCGGCCCCCGCCGTTATCGGCTGACGGGTCCGCGAAAGGATCGAGAATGGGTAAGGAAGCCACCCGCGTCCGCCGGCGCGAACGTAAGAATATCGCGTCGGGCGTGGCGCATGTGAATGCCTCGTTCAACAACACGATGATCACCATCACCGACGCGCAGGGCAATGCCATCGCCTGGTCGTCGTCGGGGACCATGGGCTTCAAGGGCTCGCGCAAGTCGACTCCCTATGCCGCGCAGGTGGCGGCAGAAGACGCCGCCAAGAAGGCGCAGGAGCACGGCATGCGCACCCTCGAGGTGGAGGTGTCCGGCCCCGGCTCGGGCCGCGAATCGGCGCTGCGCTCGCTGCAGGCGGCCGGCTTCACCATCACCTCGATCCGCGACGTGACGTCGATCCCGCACAACGGATGTCGGCCGCGCAAGCGTCGTCGCGTGTGATTTTTGTGAGAGGCGGATTGCGTGGCGCGCATCCGCTGCCGCCAAACTTTCCCCACATGGCGGGTGGGGTTGCGCGGGCGATGAGGCCCGCGCCGCCGAAAAGGTGAAGACGTGATTCAAAAAAATTGGCAGGAATTGATCAGGCCGAACAAGCTCCAGATCGCCGCCGGCAGCGACGCTGCGAAGGTGGCGACCGTGGTCGCCGAGCCGCTCGAGCGCGGCTTCGGCGTGACGCTGGGCAATGCGCTGCGCCGCATTTTGCTTTCCTCGCTGCAGGGCGCGGCGGTGCAGTCGGTGCACATCGACGGCGTGCTGCACGAGTTCTCCTCGATCGCCGGCGTGCGCGAGGACGTCACCGACATCGTGCTCAACATCAAGGACATCGCCATCAAGATGCAGGGCGAAGGCCCCAAACGCATGGTGGTGAAGAAGCAGGGTCCCGGCGCCGTCACCGCCGGCGACATTCAGACCGTCGGCGACGTTGTGGTGCTCAACCCCGATCTCGTGCTCTGCACCCTCGACGATGGCGCCGAGATCCGCATGGAATTCACCGTCAACACCGGCAAGGGCTATGTGCCCGCCGAGCGCAACCGTCCGGAGGACGCGCCGATCGGCTTGATCCCGGTCGACAGCCTTTATTCGCCGGTGCGCAAGGTCTCCTACAAGGTCGAGAACACCCGCGAGGGCCAGATCCTCGATTACGACAAGCTGACCATGAATATCGAGACCAACGGCGCGGTCAGCCCGGAGGACTCGCTCGCCTACGCCGCGCGCATTCTGCAGGACCAGCTCAACGTCTTCGTCACCTTCGAGGAGCCGCGCAAGGAGGCCGCCGCCGAGGCGATCCCCGAGCTGGCCTTCAACCCGTCCTTCCTCAAGAAGGTGGACGAGCTCGAACTGTCCGTGCGCTCGGCCAACTGCCTGAAGAACGACAACATCGTCTATATCGGCGACCTCGTGCAGAAGACGGAAGCCGAGATGCTGCGCACGCCGAACTTCGGCCGCAAGTCGCTCAACGAGATCAAGGAAGTGCTGGCGCAGATGGGCCTGCATCTCGGCATGGAAGTGCCGGGCTGGCCGCCGGAGAACATCGAAGAGCTCGCCAAGCGCTTCGAGGATCATTATTGAACGTGAATTCCGGTCGCGGCCAGCATTTTCGGCCGCGACTTTCTGGGCGAACGCAGGAAGCCCACCTGAGCACATCGTCCGACGAACCGTCGTGACACTGAGAAGAAGAGGATTAGTTCGATGCGTCACGGCAAGGTTCACCGCAAGCTCAACAAGAAGCCTGCGCACCGCAAGGCGATGTTCGCCAACATGGCGGCTTCGCTGATCAAGCACGAGCAGATCGTCACCACGCTGCCCAAGGCGAAGGAGCTGCGCCCGGTGGTCGAGAAGCTCGTTACGCTCGCCAAGAAGGGCGGCCTTGCCGCCCGCCGCCAGGCCATCTCCGAGGTGCGCGACGTGGCGCAGGTCAAGAAGCTGTTCGAGGTGCTGGCGCCGCGCTATGGCGAACGCCACGGCGGCTACACCCGCATCATGAAGGCCGGCTTCCGCTACGGCGACAACGCGCCCGTTGCGGTGATCGAGTTCGTCGACCGCGACGTCGAAGCCAAGGGCAAGGACTCCGGGCCCGTGCAGGAGAAGCGGCAGACCGAGGAAGCCTCCATGCCGATGGGCATGTAAAGCCGCAAGCGGGCATATCGGTTACAAAGGCGGCGCCCAGCGCCGCCTTTTTTATTGGCCTCCACGTACCGACTTCCCGGCGATTTTTTGGTGTGAGCGGACTCGCTCGGCCGTTTGCGCCGTTTCGCGGGCGCTGTATCGTGCTCGCGAGGATTCGCCAGAGGGGAAAGCATCATGGTCCGTACGGGGCTGCTCGGGGCGGCGTTCGGCTTTGGCCTGGGCGCGGCGCTCATCGGCACGGCGCCTGCGCAGGCGGCCAGCAAAGCGCTGGTCAAGCGCGGCGACTATCTGGTCAATACCATCATGACCTGCGGCAATTGCCACAGTCCGAAGGGGCCGACCGGCGCCGATATCCCCGGCAGGGCCTTCTCCGGCGGGCTCTCCTGGGACGAGCCGCCGTTCAAGGTCACCGCCCCCAACATCACCCAGGACAAGGAAACCGGCATCGGCTCGTGGAGCAATACCGATATCCGCCGGCTGCTGCGCAAGGGCGTCAAGCCGGACGGCACGCCGATCGCCACCATCATGCCCACCGGTTTCTACGGCATCATCACCGAGCGCGACATGAGCGCCATCGTCGCCTATCTGCGCACGCTCAAGCCGATCAAAAACAAGGTGCCGGGCCCGATCTATCGCATGAAGCAGGTGCGGCAGATCTTCCCCGGCGCCGCAAAGCCCTACACCGAGGCCATGTTCAGCGACCGCGTCAAGCACGGCTTCTATCTCGCCACCATCGGCCACTGCATGGAGTGTCATACGCCGATGGTGAGGGGGCAGCACCCGTGGAACGAGATGGGCGCCGGCGGCTTCAAATTTCCCGGCCCTTGGGGCGTGTCGGTGTCGCGCAATATCACCTCGAGCAAATCCAAAGGGATCGGCGCCTGGACCGGCGCCGAGATCAAGCGCGCGATCACGACGGGCATCGCCAAGGACGGCAGCCATCTCAAGCCGCCCATGGGCTATTCGTATTACGCCAAGATGACCGGCGCCGACATCGACGACGTCATCGCGTATTTGCGTACCGTGCCGGCGAAGGAGTAGGTGCGATCAAACACGCTCATTCCCGCGCAAGCGGCAAGCAAGTCTAAGCGAAGAATTTTGCATTCGGCCTTGGGTCCCTGCTTTCGCGGGGACGAGCGGTCTTGTCTCTCACCACCCGTGCAGCACGATCTTGCCGATGGTGGTGGCGCTCTCGATCTGCCGATGCGCTTCGCGCAAGTTCGCGGCGTTGATCGGCGTCAGCTCTTTCGCCAGGGTCGTGACGATCAAGCCTTCGTCGACCATGGCGGAGACCTCGTTGAGCAGCCGGTGCTGGGCGATCATATCGGGCGTCTGGAAGATCGCCCGCGTGAACATCGATTCCCAATGCAGCGACACCGCCTTGCGCTTGAGCAGTTTGACGTCGATCTCCTTGGGATCGTCGATCAGCGCGAACTTGCCTTGCGGCGCGATGATATCGGGCACGACAGGGAAATGCTGGTCGGTGCCGGTGATGCCGGCGATCAGGGCGACATCGGCATGGCCGATCGCCTTCAATTGCTCGGCCAGCGGCTTGGAATGATCGATGACGTGGTGCGCGCCGAGCTTCAGGCACCAGTCGCGCGTCTCGCGCCGCGAGGCCGTGGCGATCACCGTCAACGCCGTGAGCCGGCGCGCAAGCTGGATCATGATGGAGCCGACGCCGCCGGCGCCGCCGATGATGAGCAGCGCGCGGCCGTCCGGCGTCTTGCCGAGGCGGACGGCGAAGCGGTCGAACAGCAATTCCCAGGCCGTAATGCTGGTGAGCGGCAGGGCCGCGGCCTGGGCAAACGACAGGCTTTTCGGTTTTCTGCCGACGATGCGCTCGTCCACCAGGTGAAATTCCGCATTGGTGCCCGGCCGTGCGATCGAGCCGGCGTAGAACACCTCGTCGCCGGCCTTGAACAAGGTCACCTCGGGGCCGACCGCCTCGACCACGCCGGCGGCGTCGTAGCCGAGCACCTTGGCGGGCTCTCCCGGCTTCGCCGCGGCGCGCATGCGCTGCTTGGTGTCGACCGGATTGACCGACACCGCCTTGACCGCCACCAGCAGGTCGCGGCCGGCAGGTGCGGGCTTGTCGGCGGCGATATCGACCAGCGACTCCTTTTCCGTGATGGGCAGCGATTTATGATAGCCGACGGCTTTCATCGGGAGCGCTCCGGGCAGGGACTGGGATTTGGCTCAGGCTCGGACCACATGCCGCGATCGCGCCAGCTTGGCAAGGCCGGTAAAATCGACCAAACCAGCCTCATGCCTTCAATCGGCCCCGTATTGGGCCTATATCTGGGCCTTCTTTGGGAATCGACCTTATGCGCCTGACGCTCCGTCCGACTGCTGCCGTCTTCGCCATTCTCACCGCCGTCGCCGTGGCGGGCCTTGCCGCACCGCCGGTATCGGCGCAGCCGTTGCAGCAGGAGCGGCAGGTGCCGGCCCAGCAGCAACTGCTGCTTTCCTACGCCCCGGTGGTCAAGCGGGTGGCGCCGGCGGTGGTCAATGTCTACGCCGCCAAGGTGGTGCGCACGCGCAATCCGTTTATGGAAGACCCGATCTTCCGCCACTTCTTCGGCGTGCCCGGGGGCGGCGGCGCGCAGGTGCAGCGCTCGCTCGGCTCGGGCGTCATCGTCGATCCCTCCGGTCTCATCGTCACCAACGTTCACGTCGTCAGAGGGGCCACCGACATCAAGGTCGCGCTCAGCGACAAGCGCGAGTTCGAGGCTAAGGTCGTGCTCGAGGATAAGCGCAGCGATCTTGCCGTGCTGCGCATCAAGGATGGCAGCAAGCGCTTTCCGTACCTGCAGTTCGCCAACTCGGACGCCTTGCAGGTCGGCGACGTGGTGCTGGCGATCGGCAACCCGTTCGGCGTCGGTCAGACGGTGACGCACGGCATCGTCTCGGCGGTGGCGCGTACCGATGTCGGCTCAAACAACTATCAGTTCTTCATCCAGACCGACGCCGCCATCAACCCCGGCAATTCCGGCGGTGCCCTCGTCGACCTCGAAGGCCGGCTGGTCGGCATCAACAACATGATCCTGTCCCGCTCCGGCGGCTCGCAGGGCATCGGCTTCGCCATCCCGTCAAACATGGTGCGGGTGGTGGTCGCCTCCGCCGAGCGCGGCGGCAAGACGGTCGAGCGGCCCTGGCTCGGCGCCAGGCTGCAGGCGGTCACGCCCGACATTGCCGACAGCCTCGGGCTCAAGCGGCCGGCCGGCGCGCTCATCACCAATGTGCTGCCCAACAGCCCGGCGGCGCAGGCCGGGCTTAAGCCCGGCGACCTGATCCAATCCGTCGACGGACAGGAAGTCGACGATCCCAATGCGTTCGACTACCGCTTCGCCACCAAGCCGCTCGGCGGCAATGCCGAGCTTAGCCTGCTGCGCAACGGCCGGCAGTTGACCGTGCGCGTCGCGCTGCACACCGCGCCGAGCTATCCGGTCGACGAGGTTACCATTCGCTCGCGCTCGCCGTTCTCCGGCGCCAAGGTCGGCAATCTCTCGCCGGCGCTCGCCGACCAATTGCAACTGCGCAACGCCGACCGCGGCGTCGTCATTCTCGACGTTGCCCCCGGCTCCTATGCCGGCAATATCGGCTTCCGGCGCGGCGATGTCATCGTGTCGGTGAACGACCGGCGCATCGAGAAGACCAGCGACCTCGCGCGCGTGGCCGACGAAAGCCACCGCGCCTGGCGTGTCGTCCTGCGCCGGGGCGGCCGGCAGATTACTGCGGTGTTCGGCGGATGAGGAAAACTAGGCACAGCCTCGTGTCCCGGATGCGGTGCAGCACGAAGTGGTGCGCCGCTGATCCGGGACCCCGGTTGCCATTGCCTTTAGAACGGAGCTGGGTCCCGGGTCTGCAGCGCACCGTTTCACGCTGCGCTGCGTCCGGGACACACAAGGCACTGCCATGACCCCCCGTGCCAAAGCGAGCGGACCGACCCTGTTCGCCGCCGCCGGCCTGGACAAGGACGCGCCGCGCCCGCTTGCCGACCGTTTGCGCCCGGCGAAGCTCGACGAGGTGGTGGGGCAGGAACATCTGCTCGGCCCCGACGGCATCCTCACGCGAATGCTGTCGACGCGTTCGCTCGGCAGCCTCGTGTTCTGGGGACCGCCCGGCACCGGCAAGACCACGGTGGCGCGCCTGTTGGCGCAGGCCACCGACCTGCATTTCGAGCAGATCTCGGCCATCTTCACCGGCGTCGCCGACCTGAAGAAGGTGTTCGAGGAGGCGCGCCGCCGCCGCGAACTGGGGCAGGGCACCTTGCTGTTCGTCGACGAGATCCACCGCTTCAACCGCGCCCAGCAGGATTCGTTCTTGCCGGTCATGGAAGACGGCACCATCGTGCTGGTCGGCGCGACCACCGAGAACCCGAGCTTCGAGCTCAACGCGCCGCTTTTGTCGCGCGCCCGCGTGCTGGTGTTCAAGTCGCTCGACGCAGCGGCACTCGAGAAACTGTTGCAGCGCGCCGAAACAATCGAAGGCAGGAAACTGCCGCTCGACGGAGAAGCGCGCGAACAGCTCGTCGGCATGGCCGACGGAGACGGCCGCGCGGCACTCACGCTCGCCGAGGAAGTCTGGCGCGCCGCCCGTCAGGATGAAGTGTTCAGCGCCGCGCAATTGCAGGCGATCGTGCAGCGGCGCGCACCGCTCTACGACAAGTCACAGGACGGCCACTACAATCTCATCAGCGCGCTGCACAAGTCGGTGCGCGGCTCCGATCCCGACGCGGCGCTCTATTATCTCTGCCGTATGCTCGACGCCGGCGAGCCGCCGCTCTACATCGTGCGCCGCGTGGTGCGCATGGCGATCGAGGACATCGGCATGGCCGATCCGCAGGCGCTGGTCATCGCCAATGCGGCGAAGGATGCCTACGATTTTCTGGGAAGCCCGGAGGGCGAGCTCGCCATCGCGCAGGCGGTGATCTATGTCGCCACGGCGCCCAAATCGAATGCCGGCTATGCCGCCTACGGCGCCGCCATGCGAACCGCCAAGCAGGCGGGCTCGCTCTTGCCGCCCAAGCACATCCTCAACGCGCCGACCGGGCTGATGCGGGACGAGGGCTACGGCCGCGGCTATGCCTACGACCACGACGAGGAAGAGGCCTTCTCCGGACAGAATTATTTTCCCGAGGCGCTGCCGCGCCAGCAGTTCTATAATCCTCCCGAGCGCGGCTTCGAGCGCGAGATCAGGAAACGGCTGGATTATTGGGCCAAGCTGAGGAAAGAACGGGGCGGGGGATGAATTCGCGATTGCTACGGAGTAAATTCACCGCACCGAAAAATCAATGAAAGCTCATAAATATCGTCGAGCGCACGCCTGACCCAGTTAAGTTTTAGCTCGCGATCTTCATTGGCTATCCAGCCCGAGAGAGCGAGAAACGGTCCAGCGATTGTCAACGCGAATCCGGCGGCGGCCGCCACTGGCACGCCGACAAGAAAAAATGGACCGACAACGGTCATGCTGACACCAAGGGTCGAAAGTCCGCTCGCGAGCCCTTCGTTTCGGATCGTCGTATCAAAGTCGCGAATAACGCGGCAAAGGCCGCCGATTTCCCGGCAAATGGCTTTGGCGTCTAAAGCTTTTTGGCGCTGCCGTATTTCGACGAGTTGCTTGAGGATATTGACCCGATCGGCAGATGAAAGTGTCATGTACTTGTCTCAATGTGAGATCGACGACACTTGCCAACCAGTTTAATGCTTCGAGATCGCGCTCGTCTTTTCGTACAGCTCATCGATGGTGCGCATAATTTCGCGCTGGCGAATTTGCGATCGTATGGTCATCACGACGGCGAACAAGGTGACCAGGATCGCCGATGTGGCCGCCGCAATCTTGATGACGAACATCTGATCAACGGTTTCATCAGTGATCGGTGTGTAGATACTGAAGACAATCGCAACGCCTAGTATGACCGTAACTACGTCTCCGATTAGAATTCCAATTAGGAGTGCGGAAAGTGGTACGCCGCCAAACCGTTTTGAGACGACGTGGGATGGCTCTTCCTTCAACATCCTCAGGACCCTTGTTCGGACTTTCAGGACAACCTTAGCAGACAGGCTTGTCTTCTGCTACTCTGGATTGCCCATTGCCAAATCTTACTTAGGACAGATAATTGCGTGCGAGCAGGATTCAAATGGGCGGAGCTGAGCAGAAAACGGGGCAGGGGATGAGACACGCGGCTTGCGCGGCGCTTGCCGCCGCGCTGGCGACACCGGCTGGCTCGCATGCGGCGCAGCCGATGGATGGGCGTTGGGCGGCGGATCCGTCGGCCTGCGCGGAGGCGGCTTTGGTGGTGAGCACCGGGACGCTGCGCTGGGCGGAAGAGGTCTGCCGCATCGGCCGCTCCTACCGCGCCGGCAATACGCTGTATCTGGAGGCCTTCTGCGCGGGCGCGACGCACGGGCGCGGTATCGCGGTGACGCTGCGGCTGGCCGGCGACCGCATCTTCGTGACCTGGAACCGCGTATCGCGTGGGGCGCTGAGCCGGTGCAGGTGAGGGCGAGTTCAATGAGCATCGATCTCGACGGATATTGCGCGCGCATCGGTTATGACGGCCCGCGTGCGGCAACCCTTGAAACCTTGCGCGAACTGCATCGATTGCAGCCGCAGGCCATTGCATTCGAAAACCTCGATCCTTTGCTCAAGCGGCCGGTCAGGCTCGATACCGCGTCGCTCGACGGCAAGCTCGTCAGGGGCGGGCGGGGCGGTTATTGCTTCGAGCAGAACCTGCTGTTCGCGCATGTTCTGCGCGCGCTCGGCTTCGCGGTGCGCGAGGCGACGGCCCGCGTGCGCTGGAGCGTGCCGTCGGGCGTGCAGACGCCGCGCGTACATGCGCTGCTGATTGTCGATGCCGAAGGCGAAACCTATCTGGTCGACGTTGGCTTCGGCGGCAACGTGGCGACCGGCCCGCTCCTGCTCAAATCGCGCGACGAGCAGACGACGCCGCACGAGCCGTTCCGCTTGGTCGCGGAGGATCATCGCCTCGTCGTCGAGGCGAAGATCGGCGGCAACTGGACGAGCCTTTACGCGACCGACCTCGCCGAAAGCATCCCGGCCGATTTTGAGATGGGCAACTGGTTCACTTCGGCCCATCCGGGGTCGATTTTCGTCAACGGGCTGCTGGCGGCGCGCGCCGAGCCTGACCGGCGCTATGCCCTCTTTAACAATGCCCTGTCGGTGCACAAGCTGAACGACGGCAGCGAGAAGCGCACGCTGAATGCGCGCGAATTGCGTGATGCGCTGACTGATCTGTTCAATATCCGGCTCGATGGCCTCGACGGGCTGGATGAGGCGCTGGCGCGGCTGGCGGACGGTCCGGCATGACGCGCGGACGCAACGGCCCCCGCCAGCCGGGCGGCGGCAAGCAGATCTCGGGCCCGCGCCATCGGTCGGGCGGAGGCCGTGCGGGTGCGCGTGCCGGCAAGCCGAAAGCTGGTCCTCAACGGGATAATCGCGAGGCAGCAGGGAAATCTCACCCTCACCCGGGGGTACGCGCCAAGCAGGCTGCCAAGGGCAATAGAGCGGGTACTTCCTCCGTCGAGCACCGCTTCCGCCGGCCGGCTCAGGAGGAGGGCGTCAAAGCTGCGCGTCCGCCGCGCGCGCCTCAGCAGGAGATGAAGCCGGCGCCGGTTCTGCCGACCGCCGTGCAAACCGTCACCGTCACGCCCGACGAAGACAATATGCGCGTCGACCGCTTTTTCGAGGCGCGCTTCCCGGGGCTTTCCTTCAGCCACATCCAGCGCGTCATCCGCAAAGGCGAGGTGCGCGTCGACGGCAAGCGCACGCAGCCGAAGGCGCGCCTTGCCGCCGGCCAGGCGGTGCGCGTGCCGCCGCTCAGGCTGGATGCGCCGCCCTCAAGCGCCGAGACGCCGGCAGCGCAGAAGGACCGCGATTTCCTAAAATCCATCATCCTCTACGAAGACGACGACGTCATGGTGCTCAACAAGCCGATGGGTCTCGCCGTGCAGGGCGGCTCCGGCACCACGCGCCATGTCGACGGCATGCTGGAGGCCTTGCGCGGGCCGGGCCGCGATGCCCAGCGCCCGCGCCTGGTGCACCGGCTCGACAAGGACACCGCCGGCTGCCTGCTGGTGGCCAAGACGCGTTTCGCCGCCGCCGCGCTTGCCAAGACCTTCCGCTCGCGCGCGGCGCGCAAGATCTATTGGGCGCTGGTGGCCGGCGTGCCCAAGCCGCGCCAGGGCCGCATCTCCACCTATCTCGCCAAGGAGGAGCGCGAGGAGGATTCGTTCATGCGCATCGCCGCGCATGGTGAGAAAGGCGCGAGCCACGCCGTCACCTATTACGCCGTCGTGGAGACTTCAGGCAGCAAGCTCGCCTGGCTGTCGCTCAAGCCCGTTACCGGCCGCACCCATCAACTGCGCGCGCACATGGCCCATATCCGCCACCCTATCGTGGGCGATCCCAAATATTTCAACACCGAGAACTGGGAACTCCCCGGCGGCATCCAGGACAAGCTGCACCTCTTGGCGCGCCGCATCGCCGTACCGCATCCGCGCGGCGGAACCATCGACGTGTCCGCGCCGCTGCCGCCGCACATGCAGCAGACCTGGAACCTGCTCGGCTTCGACGTCTCCCGCTACGACCCCATCGCCGAGGCGCCGGAGGAGTAGCGGCGCGGCTGGTCAGTGCATAGCTTAAGAGCTATGCGAGGCATTTATGTGGGTCTGCTCGTTCTGGCTCTCGCTGCGCCGGCAGTGTCGGCGCAGACGATGAATCGCGACGGCTCTATCAGCATCATGAAGCCCGAACCGGGCAGCAGGGCGGCGCGCGAACATCGCCGTGCGCGGAAACACGAGCGCGTGCACGAGCGAACGCGCCAGCGTGCCGTCCGTCGCCACTATAAGGAGCGGACCAGCCGCGGCTCATCGAACCCGGTCTATCCGGCGCCGCTGCCCGGCCCGGAAAAGCCCCGTCCGCTGCCGCATTACCAACCGCCGCCCGTCCCGCGCCGCGCCCAGGTGCCGCCGCCGATGGTCGTGCCGGAGACCGGCCGCACGCTGCCCAATCTGCCGGCGGCGGGGCCCGGCCTTGGCATCGGCGGCAAGGAGAACTTCCACCAGCGCGCCACGCGCTGCGCCCACCAGGCGGGCGTCTATGGCCCGAACGCCACCGGCAGCCCGAGCGGCTACATCAACTCGTGCATTAATCAGTAGATATTGCGTCATTCCGCGGCGCTCGCGAAGCGACCGAGCCCGGAATCCATACGCCGCAGCGCCGGGACTATGATCCCAGGTTCGCGGCTGACGGCCGCGCCCCGGAATGACCGCTAAGAAAATCAAATCTCTTTCATCACCTGCGCGTAGGAGATCACCGCGAACAGCACCGTGCCGCCGATGATATTGCCGATGAGCACCGGCACAATGAATTCGAAAATCACCTGCCACCATTCCCACGCGCCCGAGAAAGCCAGCAGATAGGCCTCCATGCTGCCGGCGATCACATGGGTGAAGCCGCCGACCGAGATCAGCCAAGTCATCATGGTGATCACGACGAACTGCTGGTTCTCGGCGCTCGGAATCATCCAGACCATGGCGGCGATCAGGAAGCCGGCGGAGATCGCGCGGAAGAACATGTCCGTCCAGCCGAGCGTCAGGAGTTCGCGGCTGAGGTCGTGCATGCTGTGCAACAGTCCGGGCGGCAGCACCGGCGCGTAGTTGCAGAACAAGGCCGCGACCAAAGTGCCGGTGAGGTTCGCCGCCAGCACGATCGACCACAAGCGTGTCAGCCGCCAGAAGTGGTGCCGCTTGAGATGCCCGAGCACCGGCAGCACGACCGTGATCGTGGTCTCGGTGAACAATTGCTGGCGCGCCAGCACGGTCATCAGGAAGCCGACGCAATAGCCGAACGAAGCGACCAGCGGCCGCCAGGGCGCGTCGGGCAAATGGCGCTGCAGCACGGCTTCCGCCAGCAGCGAGAAGCTCATGGAAAGGCCGCCCGCCACGCCCGACCACCACAGTGAGATCGCCGGCCGCTCCAGCTCCTCGTCGCCCTGCCGGCGCACCACCTCGTAGATCACCGGGGTGCGCGGCGTCGACATTTCCTCGACCGCCTCGACCTCGTGCTCGGTGATGCCCCTGCGCGTTTGATCGCCGCCGCTACCGCTGGCGCGCTGCGACTTTCCGGTGCTGCTTTTTCGGCGGGGTGCGGATTGGTGGCTTTTCGCCATGGTCCGCCGACAACGCCCGGCCGCAAAGTGAGTTCCCGGGCCGAAACAGGGAAGAACTGTCGCTTGACAGGCAACCAAATGGTTGCATATTGTATCCATGGATGAGGTTTTCAAAGCACTGGCGGATGCGAACCGAAGGGAATTGCTCGACCGCCTGCGCGCCGACAATGGATTGACGCTAGGCCAGCTCTGCGGTCGCCTGGCCATCGCCGGCGCGACCATGACGCGGCAGGCAGTGAGCAAGCATCTGGCGATTCTCGAGGCGGCCAACCTGGTCGCGACGGTCAGGCGCGGGCGCGAGAAGCTGCATTACCTCAACCCCGTGCCGATCCACGAGATTGCCGAGCGCTGGATCGGCAAATTCGAACGACACCGATTGCAGGCGCTGAGCGAGCTGAAGAAAGGACTGGAGGCCAGTGATGAGTAAGCCGAAATTTGTCTACGTCCTCTACATCGCCAGTTCACCGGAGAAGGTCTGGCAGGCGCTGACCGATCCCGACATGACCGAGCAATACTGGTTCGGCTACCGTGTCGCCGCCGGCGGCAAGGCCGGTGAACGCATGACCGCGGTCAGCCCGGCCGGCAAGCTTGCCCATGACGATCCGATACTGGAAAGCGATCCACCGCGCCGCCTCGTCTATGCCTGGCAACCGCTTTACAAGGACATGCAGGGCGAACGGCCGTCGCGTGTCGCCTTCGAGCTCGAGCCTTTCAAGGGCCACACAAAGCTGACGATCGTCCACGACGAGTTCGACGACGGCAGCAAAATCTTCGGCATGATCAGCAAGGGCTGGCCCGCTGTGCTGTCGAGCATGAAGAGCTTCCTCGAAACCGGGCACGGGCTGCCGCCGTCCTGGGGCGAGGAGGCGCAGGCGCGCGGCGCCGCGGAGGCCTGAACCGGATCGGCAGTTCTCACGCTCGGTGAGGCGCCCCGGGTCCCTCTACGAAGCTCGTCCGCCGCCGCCCTGGCTCGAGCGGCCGAGCGTACGCGCGCGCGACCCGCATCCCGGGCCGGGGGGCACACGCGGAAGTCATTGAGATGCTTAGTCATTCAACCGCTGACCGGCGGTTGTGCCGGGTTGCGCTAGGACTTTGTCAACCGCTCGGTCCTATAGCTCGATACCGGGGCTTCCGGGACGTCAATGGACACGCGCGCATTTTCCGCCAGTTTCGGAGCACCGTCTCCGGGTTCTTCGCCGGCAGTGACACGCCGGACGGCGCAGCTTGCTGACGGCCAGGCGGAACGCGATTACCGCCTGAACCGTTTTGCCGAGGACCGCCGCCGCTCCCTGCTGTTGGTGGTGTTCGTGGCGGTGGCCAGCGAACTCAGCGTGGCGGGCGACCTATACGGTGCATTCCACGGCGTGCCGCTGATGGCGGCGCTCGCCCGCCCGCTCGCCACCACGCTCATCCCTTTGGCCGCCTTGGCTCTGGTCCTGCGCACCCGCACGCCTTTTGCCCTGGAATGGACGATGGTGGTTTGCACGATCATGGGCGTCACCATGCGCATGACCATGCTGACCTTCCATCCCGAGATCATCGCCCTGTGGCCGGCCTGGCTGGCGGCTACGCTGTTCATCATTTATCTCTATCTGCCGGTCCGGCTCGTCGTCTCGGTGGCGATGGCCACGATCTTCTCCGCCGTCGCGGTGGTGTGGTGGTGGCAGGTGCGGCATCCCGTCATACCGCTCGGTCAACTCCTGCGCGGCCTGCTCTGGCTCCTGCTGATCAACGCGCTCGGTTTCGTCGCGGCCAATTGGCTGCACCGCAGCCAGCGCATTCAGTTCGCGCAGAGCCAGGAGCTGCAGCAGCTCTTGTCGACCGACGCACTCACCGGCATCCCCAACCGGCGCAGCTTCGACGGGGCGCTGGGCCGCGAATGGCGCCGCTGCGCCCGTGCCCATGCGCCGCTCTCGCTGCTGATGATCGATGTCGATCACTTCAAGGCCTATAACGACCGCTGCGGCCATCAGCAGGGCGACGCGTGCCTGCGCCAGGTGGCGCGGCTGCTGCTCGATGCGGTCGGGCGCCCGGGCGATCTGGTCGCGCGTTACGGCGGCGAGGAGTTCGTCTGTCTTCTGCCCGAGGTCGGCCAGGCCGGCGCCCGCGCGGTGGCGACGCGGCTGATCGCGGACCTGCACCGGGCGGCCATCCCGCATCCGGACTCGCCGCTCGGGCCCCGCCTCACCATCAGCATCGGCGTGGCGACCGCCACCGAACTGGCGGCCGAGGCGGCGGCGCTGATGGCGCTCGCCGACAAACTGCTTTACGTGGCCAAGCGCGCCGGCCGCAACCGATTGGCAGCCGGGCGGCTCACCGAAACGAACCAGCCGGTGCGTGAGGCGCGCGCGGCCTGAGCCCTTGCGCGGGCGATTTGTCTCTCGACGCACTTTAAAGTAGCATTATCTCTCTTGACACGCGACAAGGGGGTGCGTCATGCGCTATCTCAACCTCGAGCCGGATATCGCCGCCGGCCTGAAAGAGCTGCAGGCTCGCATCGCCAAGGCCAATCTGCCGGAGTCCTCGCTCGACAAGACGTTGAAGATCGCCACCTGGAACATCCGCGAGTTCGGCAATCCGGCGCGGCCGCGTCTCAAGAAGTCGCTCTACTATATCGCCGAGATCATGTCGTGGTTCGACCTGATCGGTGTGGTCGAACTGCGCGACAACGTCCATGAGATCGCGGAGGTGCTGCACCTCATGGGTCCGACATGGGACATCATCTACTCGGATTTCATCGAGGATCATGGCGGCAACCACGAGCGCATCGGCTACATTTACGACACGCGTGCCTGTATCTTCACCGGGCTTGCCGGCAATGCCAACGAGCCGCGCAAGAAGAAGGGCGTTGAGTATCTGCCGGAGGAACTCATGGTGGCGCAAACCCTTCATGGCCTCGTTCCGCGCCGGCAATTTCGACTTCGTCGCGCTGACCACTCATGTGCGGTGGGGCAAGACCGAAAAGAGCCGCACTAGCGAACTCGCCATGCTCGCCAACTACGTGTACGCCCGCACCGTCGCCGACACGGCAATCGACCGCGACGTCATTGTGATGGGGGACTTCAACATCCCAAAGATCGATTCGCCCCTTTACAGGGCGGTGACGAAGCGCGGTCTATGCATGCCGGGGAGCCTGGCCGGCATAACCGGCTCCAACCTCGCCAAGAACAAGCGCTACGACCAGATCCTGCACAACCCGGTCTATACGAAGTCGTTCACCAAGAACGGCGGCGTGCTCGATTTCATCGGCAAGGGCTGGGGCGCGCTCTATCCCGAGGCAAAGAGTCCGTTCGACCAGGACTACACCTATCAACTGTCAGACCATCTGCCACTGTGGGTCTTGGTCAATACCGACATTGATGGTGAGCAGCTCGATCAGCTACTCGCGCCGGGGCGTGCGGAGAGGGCGCGGCACGACCGCGGAAGCGTCTGACCGCGCGCCGCTCACCGAATATCGGCGCAGCGATGGCGATGCCGGAACTGGCATGCGCGCAAGTCGGGTAAGTCCGACTTGCGATGGTCGCGACGCCGCATCGCAGCCAAGCATACGCAGGCTGCGCCTGCCATGGCGTGCGCCTCATCATGAGGCCGAGTGAGGTTTTTACCGCAGGCTCGCGTTGATCTGATCGAGCGCCGCCCGGCCCGGGCACAGGTCCTTTTCGCGCAGGCTGTTGAGCGGTTTGTCGACCGTGCGCAGATGCGTGTGCAGGTCCTCGGACTCCTTGTCCATATAGAGCAGCCCGGTGACGATCTGTCCCTTGGCGGCGTGGTGCTGCAGGAAGCCGAGCGCGGCGAAGCGGTCGTGCGCGTCGTAGTCGGCGGCGAGCTTGCGCAGCGCCAGCCGCGAGCCGTCGTGCTGCTCGACCACCTCCACCGAGCCGGGCTCGTATTTGACCTCGATCGGCATGCGGCTCGACATGTAATCGAGCCGGTTCACCGCCTCGTTGTGCTCGCGCACGAAATCGAAGCTCTTGGTGGAGCCGGCGTGATTGTTGAAGGCGACGCACGGGCTGATCACGTCGATGAAGGCCGCGCCCTTGTGGGCGATGGCCGCGGTGATAATCGGCACGAGCTGCTGTTTGTCGCCGGAGAAGGAGCGCGCGACGAACGAGGCGCCGAGCTGCAGCGCCATGGCCACCAGGTCGATGGAGTTGTCGGTGTTCATCATGCCGCGCTTGGACTTGGAGCCGCGGTCGGCGGTGGCGGAGAACTGGCCCTTGGTCAGGCCGTAGACGCCGTTGTTCTCCACGATATAGACCATGTTGACGCCGCGGCGCAGGCAGTGCGCGAACTGGCCGAGGCCGATCGAGGCCGAGTCGCCGTCGCCCGACACGCCGAGATAGATGAGATCGCGGTTGGCGAGATTGGCGCCGGTCAGCACCGAGGGCATGCGGCCGTGCACCGAGTTGAAGCCGTGCGAATTGCCGAGGAAGTAGGTCGGCGTCTTCGACGAGCAGCCGATGCCGGAAATCTTCGCCACCCGGTGCGGCTCGATGGCGAGCTCGAAGCAGGCCTGGATGATGGAAGCTGTGATCGAATCGTGTCCGCAGCCCGCGCACAACGTCGACACCGTGCCCTCGTAGTCGCGGTGGGTGTAGCCGAGCGAATTCTTCGGCAGGTTGGGGTGGTGGAACTTGGGCTTGGCGAGATAGGTCATGGCACTATATACTCTGAAGCGCGTCACGCCGAGGTGTTGCGGACATGACCAGGCTTCTGCTGAAGGGTATTGAAGCGGTGCAGGCGCTGCCGGCTGAACGGCAGGATTTGGCCGGCGAATTGCTGTTGATGCTCGCCGACCAGAGGGAGTGCCAGCTCTCGCCCGAGCAGCTTGCGGATTTGGAGCTTTCCATCGCCGAGGCCGATCGGGGCGAGTTTGCCAGCGATGAAGAAGTCGCGGCGATGTGGAAAAAATTCGGCTGATGCGGCTGCGCTTTACGCCGCAGGCGCTTGGTCAATTCACGTCTATTGCTGAATACATTGCCCGCAAGGACCCGGCGGCGGCCTTGCGTGTACGCGAGCGCATCCAGCGCTCGTGCGCGCTGCTCACTAAGGTTCCGCATATCGGCCGCGAAGGCGTCCGTGCAGGGACGCGCGAGTGGAGTGTGCCGGGCCTGCCCTATATCATCGTTCATCGCGTTGCCGCCGACGAGATCGTTAACTTGGGTATTTACCACGGTGCGCAACTCCGTCCCGGACAATCCGAGCTATGACTCCACCTTGGCCGGCTTCACCGCCATCCGGTCGAGCTGGTCCCCGATCGCCTTGGCGATGAAGCGCGCGGTGATCGGCGTGCCGTCGTAGTGATTGACCGGCACCAGCCGCACCGGATCGATGCCGCATTCGTTGGCGATGAGCGAGCGCAACTGCCCGTCGCGGTTCTGCTCGACCACGAAGGTGAAGTCGTGATCGGCGACGAATGAGTTGACCGAGGAATGGAACGGGAAGGCGCGCACGCGCAGGCGATCGACCGCGTGCCCGCGCGCTTCGATCAGCCCGATCGCCTCGTCCATGGCCGGCGCGGTCGAGCCGTAATAGACGACGCCGTATTTGGTGGGCTTGGCGGCGTTCGCCTGCAGGGGCCGCGGCACCAGGTCCTTGGCGGTCTCGAACTTGCGGATCAGCCGCTGCATGTTCTCGACATAGGCGCCGCCGTCCTCGGTGTATTTGGCGTAGGCGTCGCGCGAGGTGCCGCGGGTGAAGTAAGAGCCCTTGGTCGGGTGCGTGCCCGGATAGGTGCGGTAGGCGATGCCGTCGCCGTCGACGTCTAGGTAGCGGCCGAACTCCTTGCCCGCTTCCAGCTCTTCAGCCGTCATCACCTTGCCGCGGTCGTATCGGCGGGCATCGTCCCAGGCAAGCGGCTTGCACAGGCGGTGGTTCATGCCGATGTCGAGATCGAGCATGACGAAGACGGGCGTCTGCAGGCGGTCGGCGAGGTCGAAGGCCTGCGCGCCCATGTCGAAGGCTTCCGCCGGATCCTCCGGAAACAACAGGATGTGCTTGGTGTCGCCGTGCGAGGCATAGGCGCAGGAGATGACGTCGCACTGCTGCGTGCGCGTCGGCATGCCGGTGGAGGGGCCGGCGCGCTGCACGTCGAACAGCACCGCCGGAATCTCCGCGAAATAGGCGAGCCCGATAAATTCCTGCATCAGCGAGATGCCGGGGCCGGAGGTGGCGGTGAAGGCGCGCGCGCCGTTCCAACCCGCGCCGATCACCATGCCGATGGAGGCGAGTTCGTCCTCGGCCTGGACGATGGCGTATTTCGCCTGCCTGGTCTCCGGATCGAGGCGCAGCCTGGCGCAATGGCGGGTGAAAGCGTCCGCCAAGGAGGATGAGGGCGTGATCGGGTACCAGGCGCACACGGTGGCGCCGCCATAGACCGCGCCCAGCGCCGCCGCCGAATTGCCCTCGACGAAGATGCGGTCGCCGACCTTGTCGCTCTGCTTGACGCGCAGGCCGATGGGGCAGTCGAGATTGAGCGTCGCGTAGTCGCGCCCGATATGCAGCGCCTTGACATTGGGCTCGATCAGCTTGTCCTTGCCCTTGTACTGCTCGCCGATCAGCTTCTCCACGGCGCCGACGTCCAGGTCGAGAAGCGCCGTGAGCGCGCCGACATACATGACGTTCTTGAAAAGCTGCCGCTGGCGCGGCTCCGCGTATTCGCGGTTGCAGATGGCGGTGAGCGGCATGCCGATCACCGTGATGTCCTCGCGGAATTTCGACTTCGGCAGCGGCTTGGTGGAATCGTAGAGCAGGTAGCCGCCCGGCTCGATGCCCGCGATGTCCTTGTCGAAGGTCTGCGGGTTCATCGCCACCATCAGGTCGGTGCCGCCGCGCGCGCCGAGATAGCCTTCTTCCGAGACGCGCACCTCGTACCAGGTGGGCAGGCCCTGAATGTTGGAGGGAAAGATGTTGCGCGGGGAGACCGGCACGCCCATGCGCAGGATGGCGCGGGCGAACATCTCGTTGGCGCTGGCCGAACCCGACCCGTTGACGTTGGCGAAGCGGACGACGAAATCGTTTACGCGGCTGAGCGGCGCGACGGTCGGCATGACGAACCTGCGTGAGTCATTTCCAGCATGAATTTCTGCATGTCCCAGGCGCCGGTCGGACAGCGCTCGGCGCACAGCCCGCAATGCAGGCAGACGTCCTCGTCCTTCACCATGACGCGGCCGGTCTTCAGCCCGTCCTGCAGATAAAGGTCCTGGGAGCGGTTGGTCGACGGCGCGTTGAGCCGCGACCGCAGATCGGCTTCTTCGCCGTTCTGCGTGAAGGTGATGCAATCCATCGGGCAGATGTCGACGCAGGCGTCGCACTCGATGCACAGCGGCGCGGCGAAGACGGTCTGCACGTCGCAGTTCAGGCAGCGCCCGGCCTCCTTGAAGGCGAGCAGCTCGTCATAGCCCAGTTCGACCTCGGCCTTGATGTCGGCCAGCGCGACCACGGTGTCGCGATGCGGCACCTTGTAGCGCTTGTCCGGCTCGATCTCGTTATCGTAGGACCATTCGTGAATGCCCATCTTCTGGCTGATGAGCTGGACCGCGGGGAGAGGGCGGTCGGCGACGTCCTCGCCGTTGAGCAGCTTGTCGATCGACACCGCCGCCTCGTGGCCGTGCGCCACCGCCCAGATGATGTTCTTCGGTCCGAAGGCGGCGTCGCCGCCGAAGAAAACGCGCGCGTTGGTCGACGCGAAGGTCTGCGCGTCGACCTTGGGCATGCCCCACTGGTCGAACTCGATGCCGATGTCGCGCTCGATCCAGGGGAATGCGTTCTCCTGGCCGACGGCGACCAGCACGTCGTCGCACGGGAAATGCTGATCGGGCTCGCCCGCCGGCACCAGCTTGCGCCTGCCCTTGTCGTTGTATTCGGCGCGCACCTTCTGGAAGGTCACGCCGGTGAGCTTGCCGTTCTCGTGCGTGAACGCAGTGGGCACAAGGTAATTGTGGATCGGAATGCCTTCGTGCTGCGCGTCTTCCTTTTCCCAAGGCGACGCCTTCATCTCCTCGAAGCCCGAGCGCACCACGACGTCGACCTTCTCGCCGCCGAGCCGCCGCGCCGAGCGGCAGCAATCCATGGCGGTGTTGCCGCCGCCGAGCACGACCACGCGCTTGCCGATCTTCGTCGTATGGCCGAACGAGACCGACGAGAGCCAGTCGATGCCGATATGGATATTGGCGGCTGCTTCCTGCCGGCCGGGGATATCGAGGTCGCGTCCGCGCGGCGCGCCGGAGCCGACGAACACCGCGTCCCAGCCTTCGGCGAGCAGCGCCTTCAGGCTGTCGATGCGCTGGCCGCCGCGGAATTCGACGCCGAGGTTGAGGATGTAGCCGCATTCCTCGTCGATGACCGAATCCGGCAAGCGGAATTTCGGAATCTGCGAGCGGATCATGCCGCCGGCGCGCGGGTCGCCGTCGAACACCACGCAGGCGTAGCCGAGCGTGCTGAGATCGCGCGCCACCGTCAGCGAAGCCGGCCCGGCGCCCACCAGCGCGATGCGCTTGCCGTTCTTGTGTGCGGCGGGCTTGGGCAGCCGCGCCGTGATGTCGTCCTTGTAGTCGGCGGCGACGCGCTTCAAGCGGCAGATCGCCACCGGCTCGTTCTCGACGCGCACGCGGCGGCACGCCGGCTCGCACGGGCGGTCGCAGGTGCGTCCGAGAATTCCCGGGAACACGTTCGACTGCCAATTGATCATGTAAGCGTCGGAGTAGCGCCCATGGGCGATCAGGCGAATGTACTCCGGGACGGGGGTGTGGGCCGGGCAGGCGTATTGGCAATCCACGACCTTGTGGAAGTAGCTCGGCGCCGAGATGTCGGTATTCCTCATTGACTCCTCGAAACGCGCCCCGCTACGCGGTCACAAGACAACACGGTGTCGCGTTACGGCCACTGCGGCCTGAAACTTCCTCCCGGACCGTGCCTTGTTCGCCGGCATCGAATCCGAATTTGTATAATATTGCTTCAACATGGCGAGCGCCACCCATCCTTCCGTCGGGTTCTGTTCCCCTCAACTATAAGTCCTCATTGCCCTTTTCGCTCCTTGAAAGTGCCCTAACCGGACACCGGCGCGGTCGCGACGAACCCTTTCCGGACGGCCTTGAACGGGCCAATTCCGTGTCCCACAAAGCCGCCAGCATGCAGCGAAGCAACCGCCGTGCCAGCTTTGCTGCGGTGCAAGATCACGAAAAGCTGATGCGGAACAGTCTCTCGCGGGGCCGTGGCAAGGGGCTGCCGGCAAGGGCTGCCGGCAAGGGCCGCCGGCAAGCGGCGCGCCCCTGGAGGGGATGCCGGCAAGCCGATGCCGTCAGCCGGTTGCGTTCGCCGAGGCGCCGGCCGGCGGCCGCTCAGTAGTAGTAGCGGCGGCAATAGCGGCGCCAGCGCCAATGGCCGTGCACGCGGACATGCCGGCGATAGCAACGGACATGGGAGTTCGCGTAGGGATACTCGCCGTAGGCGTAGGGCCAGTCCCAGCCATAGCCGGAATAGCCATAGCGACGATAATGATGATGGCGCCCGCGGCCGTGGCGTCCGTTCGGGACGCGAGCGCCAAGGGCATATCCGGGGCTCCGCCCGGAATGATAGGCGCGGCCGCCACCGGACACCGCCGGCCCCGACCTCGGTGCCCCGCCGCTGGGGCCGGCTGCGGGTGCTCCGCCGCCACCGCCACCGCCCCCGCCTCCGCCTCCGACGGAGCCCCCGAGCGCTGCCCCATACGCAACGGAAGAGGCGGCCAAAGCGGCGGCAAACAGCGCGGCGGCGAGCAGGCCGGTCGTTGTCTTTCTGGCAAACATGACTTTACTCCATATCTATGCGGCGGCGGACTCGCGCGGCCGTTCGCTTTGCCCATCTTGCCTTCGCGCCTTTTCGTCGCCTTGGGCTGTAGCGGCATAAGCGCTTGCACCAAATGCGCGAAAGCCCCACGGCGTTCCGTTTTACCGTCGACAATTCCGGAACCGGTTTGATGCGGGATATCTTCAACGAGATTTTCGAAAACCAGGTGATCGACCCGACCGAGGCCGCCCGGCGGGCGGTGCGGCCGCGCCTGCGCCGGCGCTTCTACAAGCAGGCCGCGGTGGGCGAGGAGACCGAGCAGGGCTTCCCGGTGCTGCTCGATGGCCGGCCGGTGTTTACGCCGGCGCGCCGTCCGCTGGCCGCGCCGACGCGGGCGCTGGCGCAGCGTCTGGCAGACGAATGGAACGCACAGGAAAAAGAGATCGACCCGGCGCGCATGCCGCTCACGCGGCTCGCAAACGCGGTGATCGACGCGGTGGCGGAGAAGCCCCAGGAAGTCGCCGCCGAAGTCGCCGATTATCTCGGCACCGATCTCATCCTTTATCGCGCCGACGCGCCGGCGGGCCTGATCGCGCGGCAAAGCGAGCATTGGGATCCACTGCTCGCCTGGGCGCATGAAAACTTCGGTGCGCGCTTTACGCCGGTCGAAGGCGTCATGTTCGCCGCGCAGCCGCGCGAGGCGCTCGACGCGATGCGCGCGCGCATCCCGGCCGCGGGCGGCGAGGCGAAGGACATGTGGCGGCTCGGCGCCTTGTCGTCGATCGCCTCGCTCACCGGCTCGGCGCTGATCGCGCTCGCGCTCGCTCACGACGCGCTCGACGTGGAAGCGGCCTGGGCCGCCGCCCATGTCGACGAGGACTGGCAGATGCAGCAATGGGGCAGGGACGAGTTGGCGCTGCAACGCCGCAATTTCCGCTACGCCGAGTTCGATGCGGCGGTGACGGTGCTGCGGCTGGTGGCGTAACGCTGCTGTAGACAGAGAGGGAAAGCGGCCGCCGCCGGTCCTATGCGCAGGTCCCGGCCTATGCTAGTGTGGTGGTTGAGAAGTTCGCTTCTTTCTATCCGCGAGTCCATCAAGCGAATATCTGAACCGAACCACACTAGAATCAATAAGTTGCTAGTGTCCTTCGGTTCCGAAGTTCGCTCACGAGGATGCCGCAAAATCAAGCGAACTTCGGAATCGGGACACTAGCGTTGCATGGGCATCCGGGGTTTCTGGGGGGAAGTCGTGTTCAGTCGTCCGCGTTGGTTGGTACGCTTGGCGTCGATGCAGGCTGCGAGGTTGCTCGGGGTGTCCACGCGGTTGTTCGCCCCGGTCGCGCTTGCGATCGCCGTTTCGATTTTGGCACCGACGGCCAGCGCCGATACGATCGCGAGCAATGGCAGCGGCGGGAATGGCACTTCCGGAAACGCTTTTGGGCAGTCGGTGACCACGCCCGGCGGCGGACCGTGGAGTGACATCATCTTCAATTTCTACACCTCTTCATCCAATCCCTACGCCAACGGAAGCCTCTATCTGCTGGATCATCAATATCTCGGTACCCCGGCAAATTTGAGTTCGCAGACAAACTTGGGTGTCGGCACGGCCTCCGGCGGCACGTGGACTTTCGATCCGTCGGTGACCCTGCAACCGGGCTCCACCTATTGGTTTTACATGGACACAGCAAGCGGCTCGACCGTCCTTTCGTATTCGGCTAGCGACCCCTACAGCGGAGGCAATATGTATTACTCCAATGGTTCCAGCACCTTCACGAATGCAACAAGTTTGGACACGGTTTTCCTCCTCCAGGGAACCCAGGTCGTGCCCGGCCCGATCCCCGGCGCAGGCTTGCTGTCGTATCTGGTCGTCGCCATCGGCTGGGCGGCGGGATTTCGCAAACAATTGCGCGCACGTGCCGCCGCGTTGTTCGCGAGCCTGAAGTTGAGATTGGCGGAACTCGCTTCACTGAATCCAGGCGCATTGAAGCGAGGCGCATTGAAGCGAGCACGCGCTCGCGCCTAACCGACGCGCTTCCGCGAAGCGGAGATGCGCGCCGCGGCGGAGGTGTTGCGGCTGGCGTAGTGACTCGCGGCCCGTCACCTCTCCCCGCAAGCGGGGAGAGGGAGAAACGCTAATGCCCGCTCGGTTCGCCCTGGCGGCCGATCTCATAGAGGAACCACACGCGCCTCTCGGCCTCGTCGATGTAGTTTTCCAGCAGGCTGGTGGTGGCGACGTCGTTGTGCTCGTCGCACAGGTCGTGCGTCTCGCGCATGGCGCCGATGAAGCGCTGGGTGTCGTCGCGCAGCTCGGCCAGCATGTCGTCGGGATCGACATAGGGTGCATCGTTGTCGGCGATGCGGCTCTGGCGCGAGACATCGCCGATCGAGCGCAAAGTGGGCTGGCCCAGCTTGCGCACCCGTTCCGCGATCACGTCGGTCATGGCGAAGATCTGGTCGGATTGCTCGTCGAGCAGCAGGTGATAGTCGCGGAAATGCGGCCCGCTCATGTGCCAGTGGAAGTTCTTGGTCTTCAAGTAGAGCGCGAAGGTATCGGCCAGCAATGCATTGAGCGCGCCGGCGATGTCCTCGGCCGCGGCGGCGCCGAGATCGGTCGGCGTGGCGAGGCGCGGGGCCTTGCGGCCGGCGGCGGGTCTAGCCTGGTTCATGGCAATCGATCCTCGTTTTCCCCCCGAGTGATCCCCACCATAGCTATGGTGGCATGACCGGCTTGTGAAGGCGAGGGGGTCAGGCCGGTTCGCCCTTGCCTGTCTTCTCCGCTGCCGTTTCTTCCTTCGCCTTCTTCTCCAGCTCCGCCGCCTTCGCGCGCGCGGCGGCGGCTTCCTCGTCGCGGCCGAGCGCGGCCAGCACGGCGGCGCGCGTCCGATGCGCCTCCGGCAATTCGGGCGCGAGCCGCAGCGCCTCGTCGGCGCCCGCCAGCGCCTCGTCCAGGCGCTCCATCGCCTTCAGCGTCATGGCGCGTCCGATCGCGGCATGCGCCGCTTCCGGCGCCAGCGCCAGCGCGCGGTCGTAGCCGGCCAGCGCCTCCTCCAGGCGGCCGGCGTCGCGCAGCGCGTTGGCGCGGTTGAAATGCGCGATGGCGAAGTCGGGCGCGATCTCGATCGCCTTGTCGTAGCTCGCCACCGCCTCGTCGAGCCGGCCGAGCCGCACGAGCGTCAGCCCCCGGTTCGACCAGTCGTCGGGCTGGCCCGGCTTGAGCGCGATGGCGCGGTCGAAGCTCGACAGCGCCTCGTTGTGGCGGCCGAGCGCGCTCAGCATATTGGCGCGGTTGGCATAGGCGTCGTAGAAATCGACGTCGTGTTCGAGCGCCTGGTCGAAACTGGCGAGCGCGTCCTTGATCTTGTCCTGCCGGTGCAGCGCCTGGCCGATCAGATTGTAGGCGCGCGCCTTTGCCCCGCCGTAGGCGACCGACCGGCGGGCGAGCTCGATGCCCTGGTCGAACTGGCCTTCCTGGCAGGCGACCACGGCGACGTAATAAAGCGCCTCGGCATTCTTGGGGTCGTTGCGCAGGACCTCGGTGTAGCGGTCCATGGCCAGCGCCACCTGGCCCTGGCGGTGGTGGGTCAGGCCCTGCTGGATCAGCGCGGCGGCGGTTTTCGGCGTGCTCGTGGCGGTCATGACGGGGGTTCTAAGCAGGGACGGGGAGGATGCCAAGTCCGGGCCTCGTTTGTCGTGAAGCCGGGCGGCAGGCGCTCTTCACCCTCCCCGCAAGGGGAGGGCTATCGATGTGAGCAAGACGCCTCTTCTCCCTCTCCCCGCTTGCGGGGGGCGGGGTGAGGGGCTTTTTCCACGATTTTTTGCGCTCAGAATCGCGGGTACACCCCCTCACCCGACGCGCCATAGCGCGTCGAAGATGCGCGTAAACGCGCTTATGGCGCGTCGACCTCTCCCCGCCCAGCGGGGAGAGGTGGGCACTGCGGCCACATGCGATAGCCCTGCCGCGCAAGGGGGAGGGCTAGCGTGCGTGTGGCGGCGCCCCCGTGCTATGGCTTCATAGATCGGAATCCGTGATGGCAGGGGCCAGACGTTACCCATGAAAGACATCCTCGACAGACTGGAAACGCGCCGCGAAGAGGCCCGCCTGGGCGGCGGCGAGCGGCGCATCGCGGCCCAGCACAAACGCGGCAAGCTCACCGCGCGCGAGCGCATCGAGCTGCTGCTCGACAAGGGCTCGTTCGAGGAGTTCGACATGTTCGTCGAGCACCGCTCCGCCGACTTCGGCATGGAGAAGCAGAAGATCCCCGGCGACGGCGTGGTCACCGGCTGGGGCACGGTCAACGGCCGCGCGGTCTACCTGTTCTCCAAGGACTTCACCGTGTTCGGCGGCTCGCTCTCCGAGACGCATGCGCAGAAGATCATCAAGGTGCAGGACATGGCGATGAAGGCGCGCTGTCCTGTCATCGGCCTGTTCGACGCCGGCGGCGCCCGCATCCAGGAGGGCGTGGCGGCGCTCGGCGGCTACGGCGAGGTGTTCAAGCGCAACGTCATCTCCTCCGGCGTCATTCCGCAGATCAGCGTCATCATGGGCCCCTGCGCCGGCGGCGACGTCTATTCCCCCGCCATGACCGATTTCATCTTCATGGTGCGCGACACGACCTACATGTTCGTCACCGGGCCCGGACGTGGTGAAGACCGTCACCAACGAGGTCGTCACCGCGGAGGAACTGGGCGGCGCCTCCGTGCACACCACCAAGTCGGGCGTCTCCGACGGCGCCTTCGAGAACGACGTCGAGTGTCTGCTGCAGATGCGGCGGCTGATCGACTTCCTGCCCTCGAACAACGAGAGCGGCGTGCCGCAATGGCCGACGCAAGACCCGGTCGGCCGCGCCGATTCCTCGCTCGACACGCTGGTGCCGGACAATCCGAACAAGCCCTACGACATCAAGGAGCTGATCCTCAAAGTCGCCGACGAGGGCGACTTCTTCGAGCTCTCGTCTGCTTACGCCAAGAACATCGTCACCGGCTTCGGCCGCATCGAGGGCCGCACCGTCGGCTTCGTCGCCAACCAGCCGATGGTGCTCGCCGGCGTGCTCGACTCCGACGCGTCGCGGAAAGCCGCGCGCTTCGTGCGCTTCTGCGACGCCTTCGGCATCCCCATCGTCACGTTCGTCGACGTGCCCGGCTTCCTGCCCGGCACCGACCAGGAATATGGCGGGCTGATCAAGCACGGCGCCAAGCTCCTGTTCGCCTATTCGCAGTGCACCGTGCCGCTGGTCACCGTCATCACGCGCAAGGCCTTCGGCGGCGCCTATGACGTGATGGCCTCGAAGCACGTCGGCGGCGACGTCAACTATGCCTGGCCGACGGCGCAGATCGCGGTGATGGGCGCCAAGGGCGCGGTCGAGATCATCTTCCGCGGGCAGTCGGCGGACGAGATCGCCGCGCGCACCAAGGAATACGAGGACCGGTTCCTGTCGCCCTTCGTCGCCGCCGAGCGCGGCTATATCGACGACGTGATCATGCCGCACGCCACGCGCCAGCGCATCGCCCGCGCGCTCGCCATGCTGCGCAACAAGCACGTGGAGATGCCGGGGCGGAAGCACGATAATTTGCCGGTGTAGAGCGCGGCCCCGGCGGCATTCTCTCTTTCACCCTCCCCCTTGCGGGGAGGGTCGGCGCGCGGAGCGCGCGCCGGGGTGGGGGAATCTTCGATCGGGTTCTCGCTCAGATTGTCATGCGGCCCCTTCGTTGCTATATTCATTGCATGGGCAAGACCGTTCAGATCGACGACGACGTGCTTGCGGCGGCCGAGAAGATCGCCGCCGAGCGTGGCAGCACGCCCGGCGAAGTGATCTCGGACGCGGCGCGCAGAGCGCTCGTGCCGCCCGAAGCCGATGAAAAGCCCGAGATGAGGCATGGCTTTCTCTATGAGGATGGCTGGTACGTGCGGCCCTCACGAGGGCGCGTGGTAACCTCGAGAACTGATCAGAAGCATCCAGGAAGAACTGGACTGGGACGATGCGCGCCTTGCTGGACGTGAACGTTCTCCTGGCGCTGATGGATAAGGATCATGTTCACCATCAGCCAGCCTTGGCGTGGTGGCGATCTGATCGCGATCAGGGCTGGGCCTCTTGCCCGCTGACGCAAAACGGTTTCATTCGCATCTCTTGCCAGGGCCGTTATCCTGGTCGTCCGACGGTGGCGCGCGCCGTCGAGCAATTGCAATGGCAGCTTGCCGAACCCAACCACGAGTTCTGGGCCGATGACGTCTCGCTCGCCGACCAAATCCTCTTCGATCGCAGCCGCATATTCGGGCCGAACCAGATCACTGACGTCTACCTGCTTGCGCTCGCCGTCAAAAGAGGAGGGCGGCTGGTAACATTCGATCGGAGCATTCCGTTTGCCGCCGTGCGTGGCGCCGAGTCGCAACACGTGGTGACGTTGTGACTTTCGGCCTGGGCGTTGTAAGGCGCGGCACGATCGACGACGTGATCATGCCGCGCGCCATCCGCAAGCGCATCGCAGACAAGTTTACGCAGTCTGCGCGCGAAAAATCGCGCGCGCTCGCCGTGCTGCGCAACAAGCACGTGGAGATGCCGGGGCGGAAGCACGATAATTTGCCGGTGTGATCTCTGCCGTTTATGCTGTTTGCGGGAGGGTACATGGAGGTATCTATCATTCGGGCTTTGGTCGTATTGGGCGTGCCCGGTGTGGCGCTTGGTATCTTTTACTTGCTGTTGCGGTCTTTCAATTTTCAGTTTGCAAAGGTTGGTCCGGAATGGACCGCAATTGTCGCAATATTATTTCTTTTCGTTGTTGGAGGCATTACGTAATGCGTTAGCATTTGTGGCGGCCATCGCGCGCGTCGGGAAAACAAGATAAAAATGATGAGAAAGAATCGTGCTCGAAATGGATGGAGAAAAAATCACCCTATCAGAAAAACTCCGCAGCGTGCATCAAGATGTAAAATGCGTACACGCATCTCTGTGTGGCTGCTGATATGAGTGGAAAGGCAGAAATACCCGGGTACCAAGTCGTTATCAATCTGGTCGCGACGGAAGTACAACAGATGAGAGCGTTGTAAGTTTATTTCGATAGCTGGACATTGAATTGGCTATGAGAAAGAAATTGTATTTTGATATTTCGTCGTTTTTCAATGGCGCTGGCAGTTCGCTTATCGATCCTGAGCATTTGTGGCGAAGAAGATAGCCGAGATGTTCGTCGGTGAGATTTGAAGAGGTAACCTGCGTTAGCACCGTCGCGTCGCTACGGCTCGGACTTAAGAGCGCCAAGCGTAGCAATCCGTGGTCAGCTGGCGATTGAGCGAAGCGAAATCCGGTTCGGAGTTCGCCCCGCATCCCGCTGCGCTATATGCGGGCTACAGACTCCGCCGCCGCCAAGACCCGCCCCCCATCCTTGCTACGCTCTCCCGCCCACGGAGGAGACTCACCGCCATGCCCCTCTCGCCCCAGCAGCAATCCCTCTGCCAGACCTCGCCCTATGATTTCTCGGGTCTCAAGGCCGTGTTCGTCAACTGCACGCTGAAACCCTCGCCGCAGCTGTCGCACACCGAAGGGCTGATGCAGGTCGCCATCGAGATCATGCGGACGAACAAGGTTGACGTGAGCCTGATCCGCGCGGTCGATCACGCCATCGCGCCCGGCGTCTATCCCGACATGCGCGCGCACGGCTTCAAGGAAGACGCCTGGCCGGACCTGTGGCAGACGATCCTGGCCGCCGACATCCTGGTGATCGGCTCGCCGGTCTGGCTCGGGCAGATTTCCAGCGTTTGCAGCAACCTGATCCAGCGGCTCTACGGCATGTCGGCGATGCTCAACGACAAGGGCCAGTGGATCTATTACGGCAAGACCGGCGGCTGCGTCATCACCGGCAACGAGGACGGCATCAAGCACTGCTCGATGGAAATCCTCTATTCGCTGCAGCACCTCGGCTACGTGATCCCGCCGCAGGCCGATTGCGGCTGGATCGGCGAGGCCGGGCCGGGGCCGTCCTATCTCGACGAGGGCTCGGGCGGGCCGCAGAACGACTTCACCCAGCGCAACACCACCTTCATGGCCTGGAACCTAATGCACACCGCGCGGCTGCTGCGCGCGGCCGGCGGCTTTCCGGCGCACGGCAACCAGCGGAAACTGTGGGACGCCGGCTGCCGCTTCGATCATCCCAATCCGGAATACCGCTAGGCGCAACGCGCGAGGCGAGATGGAAGGCGATTTACGGGCTACAGGTGCCGCACCTCAATCCCTGGCAACTGCTCACTCTTCCTCAACAGCCGCTCGTCCGCGCTCACCAACGGCACGCGCTCGCGTTCGGCCAGCGCAAGATAAAAGCAATCGTAGATCGGGTGATCGAGTTCGGTGGAGAGTTCAAGCGCGCGCGAATAAAGGCTTTCCATCGGCGCGAGCTGGGCGAAGGCCGAGAGCGCGGCCTTAATGGCGATCAGGCCGTTCTCCCGGCTGACCTCGCCGCGCCGCACGGCCTTCCAGATTGCATTGCCAACTTCGGCGACGATCAGCGACGGCGCGATGAACGGCGTTTCGTTACGCAAGGTGAGAGCGCGTGGGCTGCCATCTTGTTCAAGCACCCAGAGGACCGCAACGCTGGCGTCGACAACCAGCGTCACCGGTACGGCTCGTCGTTGTCGCGATCCTCGCGGATATCCTTCACGGAGTCGCCTTTGATCGGGCCGATCTTTTTGCGGATGGCGTCGATGCGCGCCCACGCCTCTTCCTTGCTCGGCTTCACATAGGCCGCAATCGCCTCACGCGCGGTCTCGCTCAACGAAGCGCCTTTCGCCTTGGCCTTTTCTTTCAGCCGGCGGGCGGTGTCCTCGTCGAGGTTGCGTACCAGAATGTCGACCATGGCAGCCTCACTTGCGATATCATTATGATATCAAAAGTGTCGGCGGGGCGCAACCTTTCCGCTAGCGCGAGACTTTGCCTGCGTTATGGTTCGGGCTGGAGACATTCATATGCCCGCCACCTTCTTCCTCGTCCGCGCCGTCGTCGCCGCGCCGCAGCGCGAGCGGTTCGATCACTGGTACGCCACCGATCAGCTTGCTGGCACGGCGTAGCCCGGATGGAGCGAAGCGAAATCCGGGGCTGGCCTTGGTCGCTATCCCCGCATTCCGCTGGCGCTCCATGCGGGCTACGGACTTATTCGCCTGGATTCCCGCTTGCGCGGGAATGAGCGGGTAGGGGTGCCGCCCCGCCGCCCCTTCTTTTTCTCCCCTAGGACCATAATCCAGCCACAATCTAGGACCATATTCCATCCGCCTTGCTCTTACGAGGGGCGTCTACGCGGGACGCTGCGAAGATGGAGCAACGGGAAGGCGAGGTGGCGGAGATGCGCCATCTTTAGCCTTCCAGGGCCTCCCGGCCGGGAAATCCGGCCGTTTGCGAGGCTGGCGCGGCGCCCGCGGGCGCGGGGGAACGTTCCCCGCGCACTCGGGCTGTGCCGGGGCTCCGCCCGGCCCCACTATCCGGGGGCCTGCCAGGAGCTGGCTGACGGCGGACGCGACGCAAAGTCCGATGGCGGCGAAGGAGCGGTTGACCCGAAAGGCGCCGTGAGATCGCAGCCGACGATGGCGCGCAGCGCTCCGCGGGCAAAGCGCGGCCCGGCACAGCAGTGAAAACGCCGCAAATGAGCCCGGATGACAGAAGTCCGGGTGGCGCGCCGAAAGGCGCCGCACCTTCGAAAGAAGGTGCGCACTTAGACCAAAGGCAGCGCCTTCTCGGCGCGCCACTCCCCTCGCATTGTGCGGGGGACGACTCCCCCGAGCCCCTGCGCCGGGGCAACAAGACCCGTCCAAAGCGGGCAGGGAATGCGGCCTACCCCGGGCCGGCCAAAGAACAGGGGCGGCGGAGCGTTGGCTTCGCGGGCTGTTTGAAAATCAGATCGGCGACGAGTATCCGGAATCATTGATGCGTGCCCCGTTCGCGTTCCCCGCACGCGGTGCATCACCTTGTGCTGCGCTGGGCCCGGGACACGACTGAGTCATCCTTCGATAAAACTGGGTACTGGCCCGCTTCCCCGCCGGCCGGCGAAGCCCTATCGTGCGGCGCCAAGGGGGCTCCCATGCAAGCGCGTCATCTGCTGGCCGCGGCCGTGCTCGCGTCCGTTGCCGCCGCCGCCGCGCGGCCGGCCGCGGCTTACGTCTGCGCCGTCACGCCCAAGGGCGACGCGCTGGTGCTGAAGACCGACAACCCTTACGCCGACGTCACCGCCATGTGCACGGTCACCTGCCGTTTCGCCGGTCCGGACGCCCGCGTCGAAACCGTCACCTGCGAGCAGCACGTGCCGCCGGCCGCCAAGGGCTGGTACGTCTGCCTGCGCCCGACCTACGGCAAGCTCTACAAGCCGCTCGACGGCAGCGAAACATGCGAAAAGCAGGTGCGGCCGCAATAACGGAGCACGTTCAGCGCCAGCCGCCGCCGCCGTTCACATAGACCGTGTCCGCCGTCATGAACGCGCAGGCGTCCGAGCACATGAACAGCACCAGTTCGCCGATCTCCTCCGCCGTGCCCATGCGCTTCATCGGGACGTCGTCGAGCATCTTCTGCTTCAGCTCCGGCGAGGTGGCCGCCGCCGCGGCAAAGGCCGTGTCGATCGGCCCCGGCGAGATCGACAGCGCGCGGATGCCTTGGCTGGCGAATTCGCGCGCCACGCCCATGGTCATGGTCACCACCGCGCCCTTGGCGGCGGCGTAGTGCACCGAGGAGCCGGGCCCGCCGCGCCGGTGCGCCATGGAGCCGACATTCACGATCACGCCGAACTTGTTTTCCAGCATGTGCGGCAGCACCGCCTGCATGCCGTAGAAGGTGCCCTTCAAATTGAGATCGAGCGTGCGCTCCATCAGGTCGTCGTCGATGTCGAGGAATTTCGAGCGGCGCAGCGCCGAGCCCGCCGAGTTGAACAGGAAATGCACGCGGCCGAAATCGCCGATGGCGAGTTCGATCATGTCCTCGACCGCGGCGCGCTTGGTCACGTCGATGGTGAGCGCCAGGCCCTGCGCGCCGGCCGCGTTCACCTCCTCGACCGTCTGCTTGACGCCGTCCTCGTTGATGTCGGCGCACACGACGTTTGCCCCCTCGCGCGCGAAGATTTTCGCGGTGGCGCGGCCGATGCCGCTCGCCGCGCCGGTGATGACGATGGTCTTGCCTTGGAAATAGTCGGGCGTCTTGGGCATGGGCATCCTCGTGACTTGTCGCGAGGGAACCTAGCCGATCCCGCGCGCAAGGACGAAAGCTTTTTCAGGCTAATAACGCGTCGTCAGCGTGGTCAGCCAGGCGGGCGAAGCGTTGACCAGCGCGGTCTCCAGCGTCTTGTCGAGCCCCGAGAGGATCATCACGCCGAACACGACCAGCAGTACGCCGAGCGCGGCCTTGCCGCCCTTGCCGGCCTTCATCAGCCGGTCGCGCCAGTGCATCAGCGCCTCGCGCGACAGCATGCCGAGCACGATCAGCGGCGCGGCGGCGCCGATGCCGAAAGCGATCATGGTCGTGGCGACAGCGCCGAGGTCCTTGCCTTGCGCCGCCAGCACGGAAGCCGCGCCCAGCGTCGGCCCGACGCAGGGGCTCCATACCGCGCCGAGCAGCAGGCCGAGGGCGAATTGCCCGCCGAGCCCGCCGGTCGACATGCCGCTGCTGCGCGATTGCGCCCAGTTGCCGAAGGGGCCGGCGGCCACCGCCAATTGGGCCTGCAGCCGCGGCAGCAGCAGCACCGCGCCGATGGCGATCAGCAGCGCCGCGGCAATGCTGCGGAACAGGTCCTGGTCGAGACCGACGGCGAAGCCGATGGTGGCGACGAAAAGCCCGACCGCCACATAGGAGATCGCAACGCCGGCGGCGAGCGCGACCGGGCCGAAGCGGTGCTCGGTCAGCGCCGCGCCCAGCACGATCGGCAACAGCGGCAGCACGCAAGGGGAGAGCGTCGACAACACGCCCGCCAAGAGCGCGAGGGCCAGCGCACCCATGTCAGCGTCTCCGGCCGAGCAAATTTACCCGATCGTCCTCGCGAAAGCGGGGACCCGGAGCCACGCCGTCTGGGCTTGCGATTACATCCCCGGATTCCCGCTTGCGCGGGAATGAGCGGAGGATGGTACGCCGCGGACAGAGCATGTGTGGACTCAGATCGCCTTCGCCAGCAGCGCCTGGATCGAAGCCGCGTCGGTGTCGCCGGTCGAGCGGCCGACTTCCTTCTTGCCCTTGTAGACGATCAGCGTGCTCTGCATGGCCACATGCAGCTTGCGCAGCAGCGCCTTGCTGGTGTCGAAGTCGATGTCGAACACAACGAGCTTGTCGAATTTCGGCGTGCCCTCGAGCTTGGACAGGATCGGCTTCTGCGCCTTGCAGGTCGGGCACCATGGCGCCGTGATGTGCAGCAGGATCGGCTTGCCGGCGGCCTGCGCCGCGGCGAAGGCCTTCTGGCTGTAAGCGGCCGGACCCATGGCGGAGGCCAGCGGGCTGAACGACAGCGCGCCCACCAGGGCGAATGCGCCGAAGAAGTAACGTCTGTTGAGCATGAGACCCTCCGAAATGGTTGCTTCCGGAAAGTTCCTAGCAAAGCCCTGGGGGTCCCGGGGTCACGTTTGCCGCGCCGGAAATCACGAATCCGTGGGAACCGGGTGAGGGTGTCGCCGAGCGCTGCTGGACGCGTCGGCTGTGCGGGGTCTGGCAGCCTGACGCGAAAACTTATCCCCGGGCGCGCTTGCTCTCCTATAATTCCGGCCATCCAGCCAGAAGAAGGACACCCCCATGCCCACGCCCCCGCCCATCGAATATGCCGACGCCTCGCCGGAAGTGCGGGCGGTCTACGATGACATCAAAAAGACCCGCGGCGTCCCCGACGTGAACAATTTCTGGAAATATCTCGCCCGCGATCCAGCCACCCTGCGGCGTACCTGGGAGACGCTGAAAGAGATCATGGGGCCCGGCACGCTCGATCCCCTCGTCAAGGAAATGATCTATGTGGCGGTCTCGGTCACCAACGGCTGCGCCTATTGCATCGCCAGCCATACCGCCGCCGCGCGCAAGGCCGGCATGACCGAGGCCATGTTCGGCGAACTGATGGCGGTCACCGGCATGGCCAACGAGACCAACCGTCTGGTCAACGGCTACCGGGTTCCCGTCGACGAAGCCTATTTGAGATGATTGAACGGCGCGGCGGGACGCGATATTGAAAAAGCCAATCTCCGGGGGAGAGCAGAAGAAATGATGATCGATCGGCCCTTTCTCGCCAAGCTGCTGTGCATCGGCCTGGTGGCGGTAGTCATGCTGCCGGTCGGGCGCGAGCTGTTTCCCTATGTCAGCGCCGAGTTGAGCCGGATCCAGTTCCAGACCTTAGAGGCGGTGGTCAGCGCGGCCTTGGGATTCGGCATCTACGGCACATTCGGCTAGCGCACCGGTCCGGAGGGGGCGACGGTCTCGTCTAGCGCGCGCCGGTGGTGGTCGCCGCCGGCGCGGCCGTGTCGCCGGTGCGTCCGGCAGGCAGGGCGGGCTGCGTCGCCTTCGAGCTCGCGCCGGTGGGCAGCGGCGCGTGGTGGGCGGCCTGATTCTGCGCCGTCTGCGGATTCCGGTTGGTCACCGCAAATGTCACGGCGACGGCCGCAACGATGATGATGACCACGATCCATACCCAGGCGGTGGGGCTGCGCCCTTCGCGCAGAAAAGGATCGGGCTGCTGCTCGGTTGTCTCCATCCGGCTCTTTTCGGCTTCGTTGCGCTCGGTCATGACGGCCTCCTTATGTCAAGGCAATGCCTGTTCAACCGCGCGGGTTCCCGCGGCACTGATGGCATCCGCTCTGCGCCGGGTGCAGATGTGGCGATCCCGCCGCGTTGCCGCGCCGGGATCACGCCGTAACCTTCAGATGGTATTCAGTGGGTGCCGCCCGGCTTGGGCGCCGGTTTTGTCGGCGTGGCCGTCGGAGAAGAGGTCCCGCTGCCGACGGTGCCCGCCGGTTGCGGCGCGTTGACCGCGGTGTTGGTCGGGCTGTTCCAGCCGGCGATCAAGATGATCGCGATCAGGACCAGAACGGCGATACCTGCGATCCAGCCCCACATGCCGCCAACGCTGTCGGGGCGACGCGTCACCGGGTCGCTCAGCCGCGGGTCGTTACGCGGGTCAGTCATGGCAGTCCTCCTAGGGTTCGTCTCGAACACAAGGAAACCCCCGGATGAGCCGGTGGGTTCCGCAAACGCCCGGTGGAACTCCAGTTCTTTGGCGTACCGAAGCGGTGTCATGATGCTATAGGTCGCCCCCTCCATGCGACGGAGCCATGACGAGTCGAGCCGGAAACACCATGCGACTCACACGACTGACGATCGCGGCCGCGCCGATAATTTTCGTGATCCTGTGGAGCACCGGCTTCATCGGCGCGCGCTTCGGGCTGCCCTATATCGAGCCGCTGACATTTCTCGCGGTGCGTATGGTTTGCGTGGTCATCGTTCTGCTGATCATCGCGCTCGCAGGCCGCGCGCGCTGGCCGCGCGGCGCCGAAATCGGCCATAGTCTGGTCGTCGGCCTGCTGGTGCACGGCCTCTATCTCGGCGGCGTTTTCATAGCGGTCAGCCAAGGCGTGCCGGTCGGCATCTCCGCGCTGATCCCGGGATTGCAGCCGATCGTCATCTCGACCATCGCCAATCGTTTCATGGGCGAGAAGGTTTCTCCGCTGCAATGGGCGGGCCTCTCGCTCGGTCTGATCGGCGTGCTCATGGTGCTCCACGACCACCAGGTAGCGGCGGAGGGCACGCTGTTGGGCTGGGTCGCAAGCTTCTGTTCGCTGTTCGCGATATCCCTGGGTACGCTTTATCAGAAGCGGTTCTGCGGAAATATCGACTGGCGCACCGGCAACACCGTGCAGTATCTTGGCGCCAGCATCCTGTTCGTCATCGGATCGTTCGCTTTAGAGACGCGCGTCATTCATTGGACCGGCGAATTGATCTTCGCCATTCTCTGGCTCGTCTTCGTGCTGTCCATCGCGGCGGTGGCACTGATGTACTGGATCATCCGCCGGTCGGCCGCGGCGACCAGCTACGGCAGCCTGTTCTATCTGGTGCCGGGCGTGACCGCGCTGCTCGCCTATTTCCTGTTCGGCGAAAAACTCGATGCGCTGTCGATCTTCGGCATGGGCCTGTGCGCGGTGGGCGTGGTGCTGGCGAGCCGTGCCGGCGTTCTCAGATCGAGGGCCGAGGCGGCAGCGGAAGTCTGACCTTATGTCTTCGCACTGAGCACCAGCTGGGTCTGCGTCACCATCGCGCACAGGCGCCCGTCGCCGCGGGTGACGCGGGTCTGCCAGACCATGGTGGTGCGGCCGCGATGCAGCGCGGTGCATTCGGCATAGGCCGTATCGCCGATCGGAATGGCGGCGAAGAAATTGGTCTTGCTCTCAAGGGTCGTGGTGGTCTGGCCGGGCTTCAGGTTGGCGCTGGCCGCGGTGCCGCCGAGATTGTCGGCCAGCGCCATGATGGCGCCGCCGTGCAGGATGCCGAAGCGGTTGTTCAATTCGTCGCGGGCGGGCAACTCCGCCGTCACGCGCTCGGGCGATATCGACGTGATCTTGAGGCCGAGGAATTGGGCGAAAGGCGGCTGGTTGAGGGCCACCTCGTTGATGTCGGTCATGCTTTGTCGGGCTCCGGCCGTTGTGAAGCGCCGGCACAATCGGGAAGTCGGCTGCGGAAAGCAAGAGCGTCAGGCGTGTGTGCTGTTTTTCATCCACGCCAGTGTCTGCCCGATGCCCGTCTGGTAGGGCGTCATCTCGGGCGGCCCGATCAGTCCGGCGAGCTTGGCGGCGTCGTAGCGCACCGGCTTCATGTAGTCGGGCGCCACCTGCAGGAGGCCGCGCAGGTCCTTGTTGAACAACGACACCAGCCGCAGCGTCAACAGCCCGGCTCCGCGCAGCTTCACCCGATGGCCGAGGTGGCGGGTGGCGATATCGGCAAAGTCCCGGCCGCTGAGCGGCCCAGAGCCGGGCAGGCACCAGTGCTGGCCGACGGCCTCCGGCCGCGCGCCAAGCCCAGCGGCAAGACGCATGGCATCCGGCACGTAGACGTATTCGCGCTGCACGCCGGGCCTGCCGAGCCAGTTGACGGTCTTGCCCGCGGCCGCCTCCTGCAACGCGTTCTGTAGCGTGCTGACATGCACCTGCGGCCCGTAGAAGTCGGGCAAGTGCAGAATGGCGGCGCCGGCCTCGCGCAGAATGTCCTCGGCCTCGCGCCTGAAGCGGACCCAGGGCGGCCCGCCGTGGCGCGGATGGCTCTCGTCCATGGTGGGGCGGACCTGCGGGTAATAAGCCCAATAGCTCGATACCTGCACGCAGCGCGCCGTGCCGCGCTTGAGGGCGGCGGCGATATTGCGCGCGGTGACCGGATGCAGATGCATCTGGTCGCCGGGCAGGCCGATGCAGTCATAGACCAGGTCGCAGCCTTCCAGCGCGCGCACCGTCTGATCGGGGTCGAGCACGTCGGCCGGCCGCTTCTCGATTGCCGCATCAGGGTAAAGCCGCGCCAGCCGCTCCGGGTGGCGCGCGATGACGCGCACGTCCTGGCCGCCCTGGCGCAGCGCTGCAGCGAGATGAAAGCCGGTCGGCCCGGTCGCGCCCACGATGG
Organism: uncultured Pseudomonadota bacterium; assembly: GCA_963837965.1. GTDB lineage: Bacteria > Pseudomonadota > Alphaproteobacteria > Rhizobiales > Xanthobacteraceae > Pseudolabrys. Next base: position 75,998 of record CAWIPY010000003.1, read on the forward strand.
CAATAGTCGTCATGGCGGCGTGCCCTCACAGAGACGCCCACCAATGTAATACGCGCGCCTGCAAAATGCGAACGGCGCGGCGTGAGGCCGCGCCCGGACTTTCGTCGCGGCTGCGGCTCAGGCGCGCGGCTGCGGCACGAAGCGGATATACGGCTTTACCTGCTTGAAGCCCTGTGGCCAGAGCTTCTTGGCCTCCTCGTCGCCGACCGCTGGGGAGATGATCACATCCTCTCCCTGCTTCCAATTGGCCGGCGTCGCCACGCGGTGCTGGGCGGTCAACTGAAGCGAGTCGACGACGCGCAGGACTTCGTCGAAGTTGCGGCCCGTGCTCATGGGATAGACCAGGATCAGCTTGATCTTCTTGTCCGGCCCGATGACGAAGACATTGCGCACGGTCTGATTGTCCGCGGCTGTGCGCGCGCCGGCGCCGTTGGCGTTCGCCGGCAGCATGCCGTAGGCCTTCGAAATCTTCAGGTCGGGATCGCCGATCAGCGGATAGTTCGGCGCGAAGCCGACCACGTCCTTGATGTCGACCGCCCACTTCTGATGGCTGTCGATCGGGATCGACCGACAGGCCGATGATTTTAACGTTGCGCTGGTCGAATTCCGGCTTCAGCCGCGCCATGGTGCCGAGCTCGGTGGTGCATACCGGGGTGAAGTCCTTGGGATGCGAGAACAGCAGGCCCCAGGAATTGCCGAGCCATTCGTGGAAGCGGATCCTGCCTTCGGTGGTGTCGGCAGCGAAGTCCGGTGCGGTGTCGCCGATTGCCAAAGCCATGTGAACCTCTCCAAAAATCGCGCGTCAGCATTTCGTCGTGGTGCGTATATAGTCCCGACCGTCAGGGCGGAATAGACGTCCGTGCAAATAGCAAGACTTGAACTGCTGCGCCGCCGGTCTATGGAAAAACACCCCACCGGCTGGCGGCACAATGAAATGAATTTCTTAATAAACGAGTAAGTTTCGCGGCGCCCGTTATCGCCGCGTCGCTGAAATATTGGGCGGCGGCTCGTAGCCGTCGGTTAATGTTTTTAGAAAGGCGATGACGTCGTCGATTTCGGCAGCCGACAAGGCGGGCTTGTCGCCGGGGCGCGGACCGAAGGGCGGGTCGGCATTGATATTATCGCGGTACTGTGACGGCAGGTCGTTGAACTTCTCAACCTTGCCGTTTTCATCGCGCGGATACCATTTGCCGGGATCGGTGTCGCGCTCGACGTAAAATTCGACCGCCTTGCGCAAATCGTGCACCAGCCCATTATGAAAGAAGGTCTTGCGCAAGGCCACGTTGCGTAAGCTGGGGGTGCGGAACAGGCCGCAATAGTCGGCTTGCCCGGCGAGATCCTGACGCAGCGGCCCGCAGGCTCCGAGATCGAAGAACGTCGGATCGGCATTGGCGGGAATCGCCGGATTGCGAGGCAGGCCGACCGCGATTAGCCCGTAATCGCTGAACTGCGGTGGGCTGCCGTCATTGGCGGGCGCGCTGATATGGCAACTCGCGCAGTTGCCTTTGGCGGGATCATTGAACAGTTTGAGCCCGTGCGCCTCTTGCGGGCTGAGCTGGGCGCGGCCGGCAAGATAGGCGTCGTACTTGCTGCGAATAGGGATAGAATGTCGCGGCATCCTGCTGGTAGGCGGACAGCGCGGCGCCGAGGGCGTCGAGCGTCTTGTCGGCGTCGCCGAAAACCGCGCGGCCGAACAGGCGCCTTGCAGCTCTTCCGCATAAGTTGATCGGCCGACGCGGGCGGCGAGCGCGGCCGGGTTCTCGTTCGCCATTTCAAACGGCGAGAGCAGGGGTACGCGGACCTGGTCGCGGCGGCGGTCGACGCGGCCGTCCCAGGTCAGGCCGCCGGTCGGGCCGTTGTCGACGCTTGCATCGCCCTCATCGGGCGAGTCGTAATAATGTGCGGTGAACGGCTGCACCGCCTGCAGGTATTTGAGCGAGGGCACGGCGCGCAGGCCGGGCTGCGCATGTCCTTGCCGCCGAGTTGGACCGAAAGCGCATTGGCCGGGCCGAAGGCATGCGCCGGATCGTGGCAGGACGCGCAGGCCATGCGGCCGGAAGCCGACAGCAGCGGATCGTTGAACAGACGGGCGCCGAGCGCGGCGAGTTCCGCCGCGCGCGCATAGGCTTGCGCCCGTGTCATGCCGGCTTCTTTCGTCCGGCGCCGCGGCGCCGGCGGCGAAAAGGCTGCAAACCGCAAGGAAAAGGAAGACCGCCGCATGGCCGCGCAGACTGCCGCCGTGCCCATGACAGAATTCTGACGGCGCGCGCCCTTATCCCCAGCGGCCTTCATTCAACTGCCATAGAACTGCGCCAATGCTTAGGCCCATTCAGTGCATTCGACACAGGGGACGACCAATGAAACATCGCGATCTTATTGCCGGTATTGCTGGCGGGCGTTGCGGCGTTTTCGGGCGGCGCAAGCTTGCGCAAGACGCCAAGGGCATCGAAAGCCATCGACACCGTGGTGGTGATCTACGCGGAGAACCGCAGCTTCGACAATCTATACGGCCATTTCCCCGGCGCCAATGGATTGCAGAACGTTACGCCGGAAATGTCCCTGCAGCGCGACCGCGACGGCTCCGTGCTCAAGGAATTGCCGCCCGTCTGGAATAACCTGACCGCCAAGGGTGTCACGCCGGTGATCACGCAGGCGCAGACCGAGCACTTGCCCAACAAGCCCTTCGCCATCGACAACCCGAAAGGCTTCAACGACGCCGACGAGCGTGGTCACGCACGACCTCTGGCATCTATTCTACCAGAACCAGATGCAGATCGACGGCGGCAAGAACGACAAGTTCGTCGCCTAGGCCGATTCCGGCGCGCTGGTGATGGGCAATTACGACGGCTCCAAGCTGCCGCTCTGGAACATCGCCAAGAAATACACGCTGGCCGACAATTTCTTCATGGCGGCCTTCGGCGGCTCCTTCCTCAATCATCAATGGCTGGTCTGCGCCTGCACGCCGACTTATCCGAACGCCGACAAGAGCCCGGCCAAGAAGCTAGATCGCCGCAGTCGAGCCGGACGGCGTCACACTCAAGGTCGCCGCCAATTCGCCCAAGTCGGCGATGGGCGGCATTCCGAAATTCGTCAACAACGGCCACGATCACGCCGGACTTCTATGCGATCAATACCATGCAGCCGCCTTACCAGCCGAGCAAGAACAAGCCGGCGCCGGAAGGCGACCCGCGCTACGCCGATCCAGGCAAGCGGCGAACACGCTGCCGCCGCAGCATGAGAAGACCATCGGCGATCTGCTCAGCGCAAAAGGCGTGAGCTGGGCCTGGTACGCGGGCGCATGGCAGGCCGCGCTCGACGGCAAGGGTGGCCCGCCGGTGCCAAACTTCCAATTCCACCATCAGCCGTTCAACTATTTTGCTGCCTACGCACCGGGCACCAAGGCGCGCGCCGAGCATCTCAAGGGCGGCTGGCATGAACGGCGTCGACTTCATCAAGGTGGTGGACGAAGGCAAGCTTCCGCAAGTTACCTTCTACAAGCCGCAGGGCAACCTCAACGAGCACGCCGGCTATGCCGCGGTCATGGCGGGCGACGAGCACATCGCCGACGTGGTCGCGCATCTGGAGAAGAGCCCGCAATGGCCGCACATGCTGGTGCTCATCACCTATGACGAGAACGGCGGCTTCTGGGACCACGTGGCGCCGCCCAAGGGTGACCGCTGGGGCCCGGGCTCGCGCGTTCCGGCGCTGATCATCTCGCCCTATGCCAAGCGCGGCTTCGTCGACCACACGCAGTATGACACGGTCTCGATCCTGCGCTTCATCACACACCGCTTCGATCTGCCGGTGCTGCCGGGCTTGGTGGCGCGCGATGCCGCCCTGCAGAAGAATGGCCATCCGGCCATGGGCGACCTGACGGCGGCCTTGGACCTGCCGCAGTAGCGGGCAGGGCAGGGGAGGAATTCAAGGGCCGGCGGCGCCGAGAGCCGCCGCCGGTGGCCGTTGACATTTTCGTTGCGACGCCGCAATGCAAAGGGCCGGCACAAGGGCCCGACAGCGGCATGTTCAAGCGCATCCTGATCGCCAACCGCGGCGAAATCGCCTGCCGCATCATCAAAACCGCGCGCAAAATGGGGATCGAGACGGTCGCCGTCTATTCGGAGGCCGACAAGGACGCCCTGCATGTGGAGATGGCGGACACGGCGGTCGCCATCGGCCCGGCGCCGGCCGCCGAAAGCTATCTGGTGATCGACAAGATCGTGGCCGCCTGCAAGGAGAGCCGGGGCCGAGGCGGTGCACCCGGGCTATGGCTTCCTGTCCGAGCGCGAGGCCTTCCCCAAAGCCCTGGAAAAAGCCGGCATCGTCTTCATCGGGCCGAACCCCAAGGCCATCGCGGCCATGGGCGACAAGATCGAGTCGAAGAAGATGGCGGCGGCCGCGCAAGGTGTCGACCGTGCCCGGCCATCTCGGCGTGATCGAGGACGACAACCAGGCCGATCGCCATCGCCGAACAGATCGGCTACCCGGTGATGATCAAGGCCAGTCCGCCGGCGGCGGCGGCAAGGGCATGCGGGTCGCCTACTCGAATGCGGAGGTGGCGGAAGGCTTCGCCCGCGCCCGCTCGGAGGCGAAATCGTCCTTCGGCGACGACCGCGTGTTCATCGAGAAGTTCATCGTCGAGCCGCGCCATGTCGAGATCCAGGTGCTGGGCGACAAGCATGGGCACATCATCTATCTCGGCGAGCGCGAGTGCTCGATCCAGCGCCGCAATCAGAAGGTGATCGAGGAAGCGCCGAGCCCGCTGCTCGACGAGAAGACGCGCAGGGCAGATGGGCGAGCAGGCGGTGGCGCTGGCAAAGGCCGTCGGCTACGACAGCGCAGGCACCGTGGAGTTCGTCGCCGGGCAGGACAAGAGCTTCTATTTCCTCGAGATGAACACGCGGCTGCAGGTCGAGCATCCGGTGACGGAACTCGTTACCGGTATCGACCTGGTCGAGCAGATGATCCGCGTGGCGGCCGGCGAGAAGCTGACGCTCAAGCAGAGCGACGTGAAGCTCAACGGCTGGGCGGTCGAGTCCCGCGTCTACGCCGAGGACCCGTATCGCAATTTCCTTCCCTCGACCGGGCGGCTGACCCGCTATCGGCCGCCGGCCGAGCGCGTTTCCGGCGGCGTCACCGTACGCAACGACACCGGCGTCTACGAGGGCGGCGAGATTTCGCTCTACTACGACCCGATGATCGCCAAGCTGGTGACGCACGCGCCGACCCGCATCGGGGCGATCGACGCCCAGGCCGACGCGCTCGACGCGTTTGTCGTCGACGGCATTCGCCACAATATCCCGTTCCTCGCCGCGCTGATGGCCAGCGAGCGCTGGCGCGAGGGCAGGCTGTCCACCGCGTTCATCTCCGAGGAATTCCCGGAAGGCTTCCATCCGCAGGCGCCGGAAGGCGAGCGCGCGGACGTGCTCGCTGCCGTCGCCGCGGCCATCGACCACGTCATGGGCGAGCGCAAGCGCCTCATCTCCGGCCAGGTCAACGGCATGGACGTGACGCGCGAGAGCCGCCGCGCGGTCTGGCTCGGCACGCACGAAGTGCGGCTCGAGGTCAGGCGCGAGAACGGCACCGTTGCGGTGCGCTTTGGCGGCGAAGGCCGAAAGGCCGCGCGCCATCTGGCCTCCGACTGGAAGCCGGGCGATGCGCTGTGGAGCGGCACCATCGACAGCCACCCCGTGGCGGTGCAGGTGCGCGGCATTCCCAACGGCTTCGCGCTGTCCTACCGCGGCGTCGAGACCAAGGCCTATGTCTACACCGAACGGGAGGCGGAATACGCCCGCCTGATGCCGGTGAAGCAGGCGGCCGATACCGGCAAGCAGGTGCTGTGCCCGATGCCGGGGCTGGTGGTCTCCATCGCGGTCAAGGAAGACCAGGAAGTGAAGGCGGGTGAGACCGTTGCCGTGGTCGAAGCCATGAAGATGGAAAACGTGCTGCGCGCCGAGATCGACGGCACGGTCAAGAAAATCCACGCCAAGCCCGGCGACAGCCTGGCGGTCGACGCGGTGATTTTGGAGTTTGCCTGATAGAGGCTGCTTGCTCGTTCCGCGTCATCACCGGGCCGGCGCGGAACGCGCCGTGACCCGGTGATCCATCTTGCGAGAAAGATTGATTGCCGGGTCAAGCCCGGCAATGACGAATGGATAGATCGGCGCCAGATTCTGCTCGGCCTTACGCCGCGTGCGCCTTGCTTTCCCCGCGGATGCTGCGCGGCTCGTCCCGCTCCACCGGCTCGTGGCCGTGCAGGAACTCGTGGGCGAGCGCGTGATAGATGCCCTCGGGGCAGACGGCGCGCGAACAGGCATAGGCGATGACCGAGGCAGCCATCACGGGGATGACCATGGCGTGATTATCCGTCATTTCGGTCACGATGACGAACGCGGTGATCGGCGCCTGCACCACGCCGGCGAAGTAGGACACCATGCCGAGAATGATGATCGCGCCGACCGGGGCGCCGTGAAAGAGGTGGGCGACATTGCTGCCGATGCCGGCGCCGACGGCGAGCGACGGCGCAAAGATGCCGCCCGGAATGCCGCTGGCCGCGGTCAGCGAGGTGGCGATGAATTTCAACAGCCCGAAATTATCCGGCAGGGCCTGCCCGTGCTCGAGCGCCAGCTTCACCTGCTCATAGCCGGTGCCGTAAGCCAGATCGCCCGAGGCAAAGCCGCATAGCGCGACGCCGAGACCGCATAGCACCGCAAAGAACACCGGCTTCCGCTTTAGCACGCGCAGCCTGCCGGGCAGGCCGCGCGTCATCATGATGACGAACTGGCTGAACAGCCCGCCGGCCAGGCCGCCGATCACCCCGCAGATCGGGATGGCGAGCCAGTCCATGCCGTGCCGCAGCATGGTGGGGGTGGTGCCGAAATAGGTGTAGTCGCCGACCAGCGCGAGCGTCGTCAGGCCACCGGCGATGATGGCCGAGATGATGAGGCCGCTCGCGCGCACTTCGAAGCTGCGGCTCATTTCCTCGATGCCGAAGACGATGCCCGCCAGCGGCGTGTTGAAGGCGGCGGCGACGCCAGCGGCGGCGCCGGCGAGCACAAGCCCCGGCTGGCGGCGTGGCGACATGCGCCCGGCGGCGAACATGATCGATGCGCCGACCTGCACGGTCGGTCCCTCGCGGCCGGCCGAGGCGCCGCAGAGCAGGCCGAGCAAGGTGAGAAAGATCTTGCCGATGGCGATGCGGATCGACACCAGCTTGCTTCGCTCGGCCTGGTCTGTCAGTTGCCGCGCGGCGATCGCCTGCGGGATGCCGCTGCCCTGCGAATTGGGGAAGTATCGATTGGTCAGATAGACGGAAAGCGCGAAGCCCGCCGGGGTAACGGCGAAAGCGGCATAGCGCCAGTGATCGACGAACAGGCGGAAGGCGTATTGGACCCAGTCGGCGGCGATGGCGAGAACGACCGCCGCCGCGCCTACCGCAATGCCGCCGAGCAGGAAAATGCCGCGTCTTTGCCAACGGGCGGAGACCACCCATAAATGGCGGCTTAAGCGGAGTTTGGTCATATTACCGGTCTTCGGTCTCAGGCAGGTGCGCGAAAACCTCCGCGGGGCTCGCGAAGAGCCTCGCGCTTCCTGCCCAGTCGGACCCGAGCCGGTTGGCGTTACGCTATGATTTATAACGTGTAATTCAGCATTTGTTGCAATGCAATAGCGGCAGAACTGTCTGTTCGCATTGGAGGCATGCCAGAACTTCAAGGCAGCCGGCATCGCAGACGAATTCCGCTCCGGGGTCCGGTTCGGAGACCTTCTCCGGCGGTTTGACTTGTCCCATCATGGCGTCGTATGCGCGCCCTAATCCGGGGCGGAACGACGAACGAGGGAGGCGATCATGACGGCGGTCACGGCAATGCGCGGCGAAACGGCGCTCAAGAAGGCCCAGATGCTGATCGGCGGCCAATGGGTCGACAGCGCCGCCGGCGAGGTTTTGCTGGTCGAGGACCCGGCGCACCGCAAGCCGATCGCCGAGATTCCGCGCGGCCGCGCCGAGGACGTCGATCGCGCGGTCAAGGCGGCCGCCGCCGCCTATCCGGCCTGGTCGCGCGTGCCGCCGCGCGAGCGCGGCAAGCTGTTCCTGAAGATCGCCGATGCGCTCGAGGCCCGCGTCGAGGAGCTGGCGCGGGTGATCGCGCACGAGACCGGCAACGCGCTGCGCACCCAGGCCCGGCCGGAGGCCAACGGCACGGTTGACATGCTGCGCTATTACGGCGGCGTGGGCGGGGAGCTGAAGGGCGAGACCATTCCCTTCGGCGAGCACGTCTTGAGCTACACACGCCGCGAGCCGCTCGGCGTGGTCGGCGCCATCGTCCCGTGGAATGCGCCGGCGATCCTGTCGGCCATCAAGATCGCGCCGGCGCTGATCGCCGGCAATACGCTGGTGCTGAAGGCGGCGGAAGACGCTCCCCTCTGCGTGCTGCTGCTCGCCGAGGTGTGCCAGCAGTTCCTGCCCCCGGGTGTGCTCAACGTGCTCACCGGGCTGGGCGAGGAATGCGGCGCGCCGCTCGCCAACCATCCGACCATCGCCAAGCTCTCCTTCACCGGCTCCACGGAGGTCGGCAAGTCGATTATGCGGGCGGCCTCCGACCGCATCGTGCCGGTCTCGCTCGAGCTCGGGGGAAAAAGCCCCTCGATCGTCTTTCCCGATGCCAACGAGGATTGGGTGGTCGACGGCATCGTCGCCGCCATGCGCTTCACGCGGCAGAGCCAGTCCTGCACCGCCGGCTCGCGGCTCTTTCTTCATCGCGACATTTTCGATCCGTTCCTCGATGCGCTGGTGAAGAAGGTGGACAAGCTCAAGCTCGGCGATCCGCTCGACGAGCAAACCGACATAGGCACCGTCATCAACGCGAAGCAGTTCAAGCGGGTCTGCGGCTATGTCGACGAGGGGCTCAAGCGCAAGGACGCCCGCGTAGTGATGGGCGGGCTGCCGCCGAAGGAGGGCCCGCTCAGCGAAGGCTACTACACCATCCCCACCATCTTCGCCGATGCTTCCAACGACTGGCGGCTGGCGCGCGAGGAGATCTTTGGGCCGGTGCTCGTGGCCATTCCCTGGACCGATGAGGAAGACGCAATCCGCATGGCCAATGCCAGCCATTACGGGCTCGCGGCCTACGTCTGGACGCACGATCTCGGGCGGGCCTTACGCACCGCGCATGCCATCGAGTCCGGCTGGGTGCAGGTCAATCAGGGTCTCGGCCAGAGCCCCGGCCATTCCTATGGCGGCTACAAGGAAAGCGGCATCGGCCGCGAATTCTCGCTGGAAGGCATGCTCGATAGCTACACCCAGCGCAAGAACGTGACGGTGAACCTGACGCATTAGCCGTTCGACGTCGACCGAATCAGGAACTGCTTGCCGGCAATGGGCGTTCGCTTGGTGATGTGACCGACGTTACGGAGCGAAGTTCCCATGTCGACCGAAACTTTGCCGCCGCAAGAGCAGGCACGCCAGCCTGGTCGCGAAGGCGAGATGCATCCGCGGCCGGACTATGAGCCGAAATATCCTGGCGTCGGGAAGCTCAAGGACAAGGTGGCGCTGATCACCGGCGGCGACAGCGGCATCGGCCGAGCGGTTGCTGTGGCCATGGCGCGCGAGGGCGCGCGCATCGCCATCGCCTATCTGGACGAGCACAAGGATGCCAACGAGACGCGCGACTTGGTGCGCCGCGAGGGCAGCCGCGCCATTCTGCTGCCGGGCGACGTCGGCGACGAGACGTTCTGCGAGGCAGCGGTCGAGGCCTGCATCGAACAGTTCGGCGGCCTCGACATCCTGGTGAACAACGCCGGCGAGCAACACGAAACGCAAGACGTCCGCGACATCGATGCAGGCCAGATCGAGCGCACCTTCCGCACCAACGTCTTCAGCTTCTTCTACATGACCAAGCACGCTTTGCGTCGCATGGCGCCGGGCGGCACCATCATCAACACCGCCTCGATCACCGCCTACCAGGGCCACAAGACCTTGCTCGACTATTCGGCTACCAAGGGCGCTATCGTCAGCCTGACGCGCTCGCTGGCTGAAGCGCTGGTCAAGGACGGCATCCGGGTCAATGCGGTGGCGCCGGGCCCGATCTGGACGCCGCTTATTCCCGCCTCGTTCGATCCGGGGCACGTCGCCCATCATGGTGCCTCGGCGCCGATGCAGCGGGTCGGCCAGCCCAACGAAGTGGCACCATGCTATGTTTTCCTGGCCAGCGAGGATGCCTCCTATATTAGCGGCCAGGTGCTGCACCCAAACGGCGGCAATGTGGTCGGTTCCTAGAGGAACTCCCCAGCGGCTACGGCGTTGATGCGGACTGTAAGGGGAGTTGCGCCCATGGCAGCGAGATCCCGCAATTCGCGTCGCGCGCAGGCGGCGCCACGGCCGTTGCGACCCAACGAAAGATTTGCCGCCGGTGACGCCTTCGTTCTGCAGAGGATGCAGGACGGCGTGCCTGACGATGCCGCGCACGGGGAGGCCGCGCCGGGCGACTACGAGTGGGAGATCCAGCGCCTCGACGTAGCAACTCGCGCCGCGCGCTGAGACACGGCTGACGGCGCGCGCCGAAGTTTGCTATCTCCACTGGATGACCCGCTATTTCGCCTATGGTGCCAATATGAGCCGCGCCGCCATGGAAGCGCGCTGCCCGGAGGCGCGCGCCCTAGGAGCGGCTACGCTGGAAGGTTACCGCTTTTTCGTCGGGCTCGAGGGCTGGGGCTCGGTCAAGCCGAGCCCGGGCGGCAATGTGCATGGGGTGCTGTGGGCGCTCACCCCGCGCTGCCTGGCGGCGCTGCACGCTTTCGAACTGCTGCACAAAGGCCTCTATGACGTGCGCCATCTGCCGGTGCGGCAGGACGCACGGCGCCTCCCGGCCATGCTCTACCTGCTGCGGCGCCGGCAGCCGGGCCAGCCCAAGCCCGGCTATGTGGAGATGATCGCGGCGGCGGCGCGCGAGTGGCGCTTGCCGGAGGATTATATCCGCTCGGTCGAGCGCTGGTCTATCTCCGGCTTTACCGGCGCGCGCATGATCGACGTGGGGGAATTGGCATGAGCATTACGCGCCACGTGATTGTGCATGGCCGGGTGCAGGGCGTCGGCTTCCGCGCCTTTGTCGAGCGCGAGGCGCTTACGCGCGGCGTGGAGGGCTGGGTGCGCAACCGTCGCGACGGCTCGGTCGAGGCGCTGTTTGCCGGTGAGCCCGACGTGGTGGCTGGCATGATCGAAGCTTGCCGGCAAGGCCCGCTCGGCGCCCGCGTCGACGTGCAGCATGAGCGCGACAGCGACGGCGAGGACATGAACTTGCGGCGCCCGGGCGAATTGTTCTCGGTGCTCCCGACGGCCTGAAGGTCAGGCCTTGCCCGCCACGCCGCGGAAGGCGGCGGCGAGCGTGCGCAGCGCGCCGAGCGCGCGTCCGTCCGACACGCGCGAATGCAATACTACGGGCGAGTGCCCGAGCGGCGGCAGCGACAGGGCATCGCTGACATCGAGCAGGCCGGCCGGCACGATGCGGCGCGCCAATGGCGCGACCGCGAGCCCGGCGGCTGCGGCGGCAACCACGGCGGTCACCCCACCGCCGGTGAAAGCTTCCACCCACGGCCGCTTCGCCTTGTCGAGCGCGCGGATCGCCAACGCGCGCACGCCGCACGGCGACGCCAGCATGGCGAGCCTGAGCTTGTCGCCGGTAGGGCGAAATGCGGGCCCGGCGAACCATGCGAATTCGTCCTGGAACAGAATCTCGCCGCCGCGCCGATGTGGCTCGCGGCGGACGACCGCGGCGTCGAGCTCGCCGCGTTCAAACATGTCGAGGATTTCGCTGGACAGGCCGATGCGGACGTCGAGGTTGAGCTGCGGGTCGACGGCGGCGACACGTGCCAGCAGGATCGGCAGCTCCGGCCCGGTGGCGTGGTCGCTGATGCCGAGCGTCAGCCGGCGCTCCACCACCTGCGCGCCGGCGACGGCGCGGTCATGGGCGGCCAGGAGATCGCGCGCGCGCTCGAGAAAGGCGGCGCCGGCGGGCGTCAGTTCCACCGAGCGCGGCGTGCGCTCGATCAATCGCTGGTCGAGCCGCGCCTCCAAACGTTTCAGCTGCAGGCTCACCGCCGACTGCGTCATGCCGACGGCCTGCGCCGCGCGCGTAAAGCTTTTCAGCTCCGCCACCAGCGCGAAGGCGCGCACGGCGTCGACGTCGAGGGCCGGAACGGGCAGGGCGGAGGCATTGCGCATCGTTATCACAGCTATCACGTGTCATTGCATTTCGCAATGATAAGGTAGCTCGCAGATTTCGCCTGTCAATCACGAGGAGGAGCCGCCATGCCTCTGATCACCGTCACCGTATCCACCCCGCACAAGAAGGTACTCGACAAAGCCGCGATCGCCGCCGAGGTCAGCCGCTTGTCGGCTTCAGTCCTGCACAAGGATCCGAAGGTGACCGCCGTCGTCGTGTCGCGCGTCCCGCCCGACGATTGGTTCGCCGGCGGCCAATCCTTGAGCGATGCCTGGCTTGCCAGTTTCTGGCTCGACATTCACGTCACCGCCGGCACGAATACCAAGGATGAGAAGGCAGCGTTTATCGCGGCGGCGTTCCAATCTATGGAAAAGCTCTTGGGCCCGCTGCACGAGGAAAGCTATGCGCACGTGCATGAAGTGAGCGGCGATGCCTATGGCTACGGCGGCCTGACGCAGGAGAGGCGCTATATCGAGCGTCAGCTTTCCGCGCGCATGTCTTCCGCCGCCTGAGCCGCCGCGGTGGGTCCGAACAGTGCCTCGAACTCCCGCCGCAGCACCATGTCGACCTCCGGCATGGTGACTGGCAGGCCGAGATCGGCGAGGCTGGTGACACCGTAGCGCTGCTCCATCACACCGCAGGGCACGATGCCGGCAAAATGCGACAGCTCCGGCTCCACATTTAGCGCGATGCCGTGCAGCGTCACCCAGCGCGAAATGCGGATGCCGATGGCGGCGATCTTGTCCTCATAAGCTTCGCCGTTGTCTTGGCCTTTGTCGGGACGGCGCACCCAGACGCCGATTCGGTCCTCGCGGCGCTCGCCGCGCACGTTGAACGCGGCCAGCGTGCGGATGATCCATTCTTCCAGCGTGGCCACATAGCGGCGCACGTCCGGCCCGCGCCGCCTGAGGTCGAGCATTGCATAGGCGACGCGCTGACCAGGGCCGTGATAGGTCACTTGCCCGCCGCGTCCGCTCTCGAACACGGGGAAGCGCGCATCGAGCACGTCCCCGGCCTGCGCGCTGGTGCCGGTGGTGTAGAGCGGCGGGTGCTCGACCAGCCAGACCAGTTCGCCGGCCCGGCCGGCCGCGATCGCTGCGGCGCGTGCCTGCATAAAGGCGACCGCGTCGCGATAGCCGGTCGGGGAATCGCTCACCTGCCACTCCACCGGCGCCGCGCCGGCCGGGGCGGGCATGCCCACCGTCAATTCGTTTCGCGTGTTAACCACCCGTTCACCATACCATGGTGACCTGAACCTCGCCTGCCGCTTGGGCAAGGCGCGAATGGGAAGCAGACGTGAGCACGTTCGACAAGGTTGCCGTCGATATCACGGTGGTGCTGGGCACCACCTCAATGCCGATCCACCAGGTGCTGCGGCTCGGCCGCGGCGCCATCATCGAACTGGATGCCTCGGAAGACGACGCCGTCAACATCCTGGCCAACAACCTGCCGGTCGCCAGCGGCACGGTCGTGGTCAACGGCAACCGCATCGCCGTCGAGGTTGCCCAGCTCCTGCCGCGACCGCCCGACATGCGCTGAGCCGGTGCCCGCCGCTAGGCGCCGGGCAAGGCCTTGGCCGAGCGGGCAAAAATGCCTGTCCGGCGCCGCCTGCTGGCTCTTGTCCCGCGACAGCCTATTTGTTACATGCTCCGCCGTCTTGGGGACGTTCGGGTTCTAGCAGAGGCTTTTCGTCCGTCCCAGCGAGCATGGCCTCGAATGGCCTGTTCCCGCCTCGATCGGGGAGGGAAACAGGGATTTAGAGGAGGTCATGTCCGGACTTAATGCGGTCGTGGCGGAATTGGTAGACGCACTGCCTTGAGGTGGCAGCGGGTAAAACCGTGGAGGTTCGAGTCCTCTCGACCGCACCAAGACAAAACTAAGTCGAATCAGTCGCTTATTGCTTTGGCGGGACCGGCATGCAGCCGGGCCGTCACAGCGTGCGTTATTGGAATTTTCGGCTCTCGGCGCCGCGCCGTCCAAACGAACTCACTTCGCGTACATGGTGGATGGCAGCCACGTCACGAGAATTGGGAAGAAATAAATCACATAAAGCATGACGATCTGCACGGCGATGAAGGGGATGACCCCGCGCGACAAGGTGGAGAGCTTGATGCGCGAGATGCCGTAAATCGTGAACAGATTCACCCCGATAGGTGGTGAAATCTGCGCGATCTCCATGGAGATACAGGCGAAGATGCCGAACACCAGCGGGTCCATGCCGAGCTGGTGCGCCACCGGCTCGAAGATCGGCACGGTGATCAGCAGCATGGCCGCGCTTTCCAGGAACATGCCGAGGACGAGATAGACGAGGATCATCAGGGTCAGCGCCAGCGGGCCCTGCGATATCGAAATGATGGCGCCGGCGATCGCCTGGGGAATCTCCTGGAAGGTGAGGAAATGGGCGAAGTACTGGCCGAACACGATCAGCATGAACAACATGCAGGTCGTCTTGGTGGCGTCGACGACGGCGGCGACAATCTTGCCCCAGTCGAGGCGGCGCTGTGCGAGGCCGAGCACGAGCACGTAGATGGCCGACAGGGCGCCGACCTCGGTCGGCGTGAAGATGCCGAGATAAATGGAGGCGATGATCACCAGCGGCAGCAGCAATACGAAAACGCCGCGCCGCGTGGCATCCATGCGCTCGGACCAGGTGAGCTTGTGGTCGACCAGCACGGTCGGCCGGCTGAACACGGCGTAAAGCGCGAACAGGCTCGCCATGATCAGGCCGGGCACGATGCCGGCGATGAACAGCCGGCCGATGGAGGTTTCCGTCAGCACGCCATAGAGGATCAGCGGGATGGACGGGGGAATAATAATGCCGAGCGTGCCGCCGCCGGCGACGAAGCCGCCTGAGCGCCTGTCGCCATAGCCCTCCGCCTGCAGGAGCGGAATCGCCACCAGACCCACGGTGGCTGCCGTCGCGATGCTGGAGCCGGAGATGGCGGCGAAGATCGTGCAGGCCGCGATGGTGGCCGCGCCGAGCGAATTGGGCACGCGGCCGAACCAGGCCTTGGTCGCCGCGAACAGGTCCGCGCCGGCCTCGGAACGCTGCATGATCGTTCCGGTGAGGATGAACAGCGGCAGCGCGACCAGTTCGAAGATCGACGAGCCCTGCCAGGTGATCTGCGCGAAGTTGCGCAGCACCTGCGCCGGCGCATCGGTGATAAGCGCCGACAGCAGCACCGCCATCGCCATGGACACGAACACCGGCACACCGAGAATCATGAAGCCGAACAGCAGGCCGATAGCGATGAAGCCGGCGTAGTCGTAAAGGGCGTCGAGGAACGGCATGCGGCGATCCTAGACGCCTGGCTCGTGGCGCTCGTCCGGCTCGCCCGGCATGGCGCCGCGCAGGAGCTGGGCCAGCGTTTGCAGGGCGAGGGCGAGGCCGCCGAGCGGCAGCGCGAGCTCCGGCAGATATTGCGGGACCGAAAGCAGCGTGTTCGACCGGATGTGGAAGTGCCAGGAATAGGCGACGAAGCGCGCCGAGGCGAAGATGAGCGTTAGCGCGAAGGCAAGCGTGATCAGCAGCGCGACGATGTCGAGAGCCTTGCGCGCTCCCGGAAACACTTGCCCCAGGAAGGTGATGCGGAAATGCGCGCCGCCCGCCAGCGCCAGGCCGTTGGTCAGGAATGCCGCGGCGACGAGGCCGTAAAGCGTCGTCTCGAATACCCACAGCGTCGGATGGCCGAACGAGCGGGCGACGGCATCGTAGGCGATCGGGAAGGGCAGCAGGCCAACGATGGCAATGCCGAACCAGCCCATGGCGCGGGCGACGGCCTCCAGCCGTGTCGCAAGCCCTTCTTTCACGCGCCCACGTTCCCCTTGCAGCCGGAGCGCCGCCTTGCCCGCGGCGCTCCGTTCCCCGTCACGCCTATTTCCTCGCTTCGTCGAGCAGCTTGATGAGCGCGGCAGGGTAGCGCTTGCGGTCGCGCTGGGCGAGCGGGTCGAGCTTGGCCTGCCACAGCTTCCAGGTGGCCGAGCCCGGCTTTACCTCGGTGACGTCCAGGCCCTTGTCGCGGAAGACCTGCACGAATTTGCCGTACGACGCGATCATGTAGTCTTCGGAGTGATTGCGGGCGGCGGTGGCCGCATCCTGCACGATCTTGCGCTGCGCCGGCGTCAGGCTGTCCCACTTGTCCTTGTTCATGACGTAGGCGTGGACCAGCGTCCCGAACAGGCCGTTGGGCACCATGACGTATTTCGTCACCTCGTAGTGCTTCAGCCCGACGGCGCCCTGAATGCCGCCGAGGGCGCCCTGCACGGCGCCGCGTTGCAGGGCGGCGTAGACGTCGCCGACGCCCATCGTCACCGGCGAGGCGCCCACCGCCTGCAACAGCTCGCTGGCGCCCTTCGAATAAGTGCGGATTGTCTTGCCGGCGATGTCTTCCGGCTTGACGATCTTTGACTTCGACGTGAGCACCGGAGAACCGATATCGAACAAAGTGAGCAGCACGGCGCCGTTCTGCTGCAGCCGCTTGTTGTAGTACTCAAAGATCGGCTTGCCGGGCAGGAAGTCGTCGCGCGCCATCTGCATGCTATAAGGCCAGAGTGGGCTCACGGTGGCCGACACTTCCGGGATGCGGCCCGACCAGGTGTCGAGCGTCGTCAGCGAGATGTCGACCGTGTCCTGCGGAACGGCGGTGGAAACGAACTGCTGCTTCACCATTTCGCCGCCGGCAAAGACCTTGAAGGTGATCTGGCCCTTGGACTGCTTTTCGACGGCCTTGGTAAAGCGATCGACGAATTGCGTCACCTGCGGGTGCTTGGGGCTGCCCCATGTCGAGAGCGACAGGCGCACCTTCGCCCCGGCCTGCCCCGGAAGGCTGATGGCGGCAATGATGCCTGCCACGCAGGCCAGTTTTGCGAGTCTCATCTGCTTCCTCCCTTGATCCTGTTGCCTGTAGTTTCTTGTTATTCTCCGTCGCGGTGGACTTCGACCGTGCCGTGCGCCGGCTCCACGACAAGCCGGTCGCCGGTGCGAATTTCATCGGTCAGGTCGACATCGAAGCGGTCGACCAGGGCGACGCCGGCGAAGGAGGCACCCTGCGCCATGATCGGATTGACCCGATTGAACAGCAGCGCCTTGGGCGCCATGGCGCGCGAGGCCATCTCGGCGAGCATCCAGGCCGTCGCCACGCCGCCTTTGGCGTTGTCGAGGACGAGGATGCGATCGACATAGGACTGGCCGGCGAGCGCGTGGGCGGGACGAGAAAACACGCCCTTGATCCGATCGAGATCGTAGCGCGCGCTGAAATTGTCCTTGGCGACGAGCGCGATGCCTTCGACGCGCGGCCCGACGCCGACGTGGCCCTGGAAAATGCGGGTGCTCATGCGACGTTCCTTTGCGGCGTGATGCGCCCCGAAACCGCCGCCTCGACGCACGCGTCCGTGCTCGCAAGCGTCGGCTCGTAGCCGTAGCCGCCGATGATGTTGGTGAGCTTGGCCGAGTTAGTCACCAGGCGCCGCCAGCCGTTGGCCTCGGCCATTTCCCGCGCGTAGCTCTGATAGAAACAGACCCCCGAAAGGACGAGCGCGCCCGAGGCCTCGATGCGCCCCGTAATCCCCATGCGATCGGCGGCCGATTTGACCTCGGGCGAGGTCACGGCGAGCAGGGTCGTTTTCTTGTGGATATGGCGTCCGTCCAGCCGACCGGCGAGCGCGGCCATTTCGATCAGCGACAGTTGCGGCGCCGAAAAGACGACGACGTCGACCTTGTCGCTGCCGCCGGAATAGCTTGCGAAGAAGGCGTCGAGGTCGGCACGGCCGATGCGTCGCGGCTCGGGCGGCTGGCCGTCCCAAGGATCGCGCGCGTCGCGCGCCTCCGGCGTCACGCCGACCATATGAAACAACCCGACCGAGCCGAAGCTCGCCATGGCGGCTCCGAAATGTTTCAAAGCGTCGGAATCGGGCGCGGCCGCGATGCCTTCGATCACCGGCACGGCCCAATAATTGCCGGCCAGGCGTCCGATCAACCCGCCCAGCGCGCCCCAGTCGCTCCACTCCTGCGGCTCGAAATCGACGACGTAGCGATGCGTGCCGCGGCGGTTTTCGTCGAGATGAAAGCCGTAGCGCGGCGTCCTTCCGGTCAAGGCGGCGGCCAGCGCCGACGGTCCACCCTCGAAATTGCTGCGCGCGCCGAGCACGCTGTTGCTGTAGATGACCACGCCGGTGTCGCCATAGGCCATGTGCTCGCCCATAACGGGCGGCATGATGGTCTGATAGTTGATGCAGGTATTCGTCATCAGGATGCCGAGCGCCTCGAAAGCCGCGATGGCGCGGGCTTCCAGGTCGGCCATCCACTGCTGCTGGCCGAGCTTTTTGTAGAGACGAAAATCGACGCCGCGCGGATCGGTGATGGTCGGAACGCGGACGTGCCGTGCTTCTGGTGCGTGGCGCCCGAGTTTCTCGAGAAACGCCACGCCGTGCTCGCCGAGGGACTCGGGATCGGCCATGATATGGGCCTGGGCGATCGGAACGAGATCCTCGGCGTCGAAAAATGCGCCGACCTCGCACTGGTGCTTGATCGCCCACTGCCGCGGCTCGCCTTGCTCGCCGGCGAGCATCGCCTTTTCTTCTTCTCCTAAGCGCATTTTTCCTCCCGAAACGGCGGCGCGAAATATAGGACGTTATAGGACGTCTTGTAAACCGGGAGAGCAGCCCGCCAGAGCCGGAGTTACGGCGTCGGGCGGATATTGTCCGCCAGCGGCATGGGACCGCGCAGGCTGACGGTGAAATGATAGCCGTCCGAACGCACGTGGAATTGGGTGATCTCGCACGGCTGGTCGTCGGCTCCGTGGGAAATTCGCTCGAGTTCCAGCAAGGGCGCCGCCGCCGGGCAGCCCAGCATGCGGCCAAGCTGGCGCCCGGCGGCGCGCCCGCCGATCTTCAGGTCGGCGCGATTGACCTCGACGTCGAGCTTTTGCAGCAGGCCGTAGATCGTTCTGCCTTCCGCGTCGGCGGCAGAAAACCGCTCCGCGCCGGGCGGCAGCCAGCAGATCAGCAGCCCGAGCGGGCGGTCGTCGACGAAGTAGAGCCGCTTCAGGTGCATGAGCCGCTTGCGCCCGCCCAGCAGCTTGCGCACCCGCTCCGGCGGCACCTGCGCCGAAAAGTCGATGAGCTTTGTGCGCAGTGACAGGCCGGTGGCCTGCAGTGTCTCATAGATGCCGCGCAACTCGTGCAGGTCGTGTGTGAGCGTCGGGCCGCTGACGAAGGTTCCTTTGCCCTGGCGGCGCACCGCGAGGCCGCGCCGCACCAAGAGGTCGACGGCCTGCCGCACGGTGACGCGGCTGACGCCGTATTGCGCCATCAACTCGATTTCGCTGGGAAGCTTCTCGAAGGGGCGCAGCCGGCCTTGGCCGATGTCGTTTTCCAGACGGACGGCCATCTGCTGATAGAGCGCCAACGGGCTCGATCGCTCCAGAGTCTCGCTGACCATCGCCTTGCTCCGTCCAAGCCGGGAACTTCGCTCCGAACTTAACCCGGAAATTCCAATTGGCCAGCATCGTGTCGCCGGTGAAGGACGCGCGAAGAATATGCCTCAAAGGCGATCAGGAAATAGAGAATTGAAAATTCTCTCTCAAACATGGGTTCGAGCCGAAGAGCCCTGGCCCAAAAAAAGAGCGCGACGCGATTTCTCCGCGCCGCGCCCCTTGAGCCGAAGCCTGGCTGCTACTTCTTCATCGATTTCTCGGCCTTGTCGAGGAACGAGTAATCCACGTATTTCATCACCCAGGCATTGGTATCCTTGACCAGGTCCGCCGGAATCTTGCCCTGCTTGGCGATGGTGGTCAGCCAGAGATGGGTGGAGGGCATGTCGATGCGCGGCTTGGTGAGGTCGAGCGATTTCAACGCATTGAGCGCGATGTCGTAGGCCTTGGGATTGTTGATCCTTTGGGCGATCAGGTGGGCCGTTTTGTCAGGGCCGTTCGCCTTCATCCAGTCGATGCCACGCAGCGTGGCACGCACGAATTTCTCGACCAGTTCCGGATGGTCCTTGATGAAGCCGGGCCGAAACGCCAGTTCGAGGCTTTCGGAATTGGGGATCGGCGGCAGGCGCTGGATGTAGTGCAGCTTGTCCGGCGCCTGAGCGACGGCTGACGCCGAAGCCGGCTCCCAGCCGATGAAGGCCTGGATTTCGCCCTTCTCGAGCATCACCGCGAAATCGCTGATCTTGCCCGGCACGTGCTGCACCTTGAAGCCGCCCTTCTCCTCGAGATAGCCGAGGATGGCGTCGTGGATGGTGCCGATGCCGGGCGAGCCGACCTTCTGGCCGGCCAGTTGCTTGACTGAGGTGTATTTCTTCAAGCCGACGATCGGCGCGTTGCCTTTCGTCAGCGACATGACCATCGTCACCTTGCCGCCGCGGGCGGCAAACTGCATGTAGGGCACGATCGCCGCGGTGACCGCATCCAGGTTCTTCAGATCGAGCAGGGCGGAAGGACCGTTGGCGTAGGTCTTGCGCTCAAGCTTGATGCCCTCGTCCTTGAAGTAGCCGTTGATGTCGGCCACCCACACGGCGGCGTAATCGGCTTCCGAGCCGATCTGATCGCCGAAGCGCACCGTCGTGAGGTTTTGCGCCATGCCTGGCACGGGCGCGGCCACGGCGAGTCCCGCAGACAGCAGCGCCGCGCCGGCGATTTGCTTGAACAATTTCCGTCTCGATTGCATCTCTCTCCCTCCTGTTTCCGGTTATTCGTCCGACGTGCCTCAAGCGGTCACGCCGGTGTTGCGGTCTTGGCTTTTGGCGGTTCGGCGGCGTCGTCGCGGCTGTGCAGCCAGCTCACGCATTCCGCGCGCAGCTTAGTGAACTCGCTGGAGAGCGGATCGCGCGGCCGGGCGGAGGTCACGCGGATGTCGGCGACGATGCGCGAGGGCTTTTCCGACAGGATCAGGATGCGATCGGCGAGGAAGACGGCCTCTTCGATATTGTGCGTCACGAAGATGACCGTGCGGACGCGATGGCGCCAAATGTCGAGAACTTCGCGCTGCATGCGCTCGCGCGTCGGCTGGTCGAGGCTGACGAAGGGCTCATCCATCAAGATGAGGTCTGAATCCGTAGCAAAAGCGCGCGCGATCGCGACGCGCTGTTTCATGCCGCCCGATATCTGATGCGGGTAATAGCCTTCGAATCCACCGAGCCCGACGATATCGATGATTTCCTGCCCCTTGCGTCTGATTTCGGCGCGCGAGGCGCCGCCCTTAATGCGCAGGCCCGTTGTCACATTGTCGAACACCGTCAGCCATGGATAGGTCGACGGCTCCTGGAAAACGAACGAAATGCTCTGCCGCTTGGGATTGGCCGGCGCGCCGTCGATCAGCACGCTGCCGCGGGTCGGCTTCAGGATGCCGGCCAGATAGTCGAGCAGGGTCGTTTTGCCGCAGCCCGACGGTCCGCAGATGCAGACGAATTCGTTCCGAGGGACGGTGAACTTGACGCGCTCATGGACGAGCAGGCCGCCGTAGCTGTGCGAGGCATCGACCTCTACCTTGGGCCGGTCGTTCGCCGGTTGCAATGTTCGCATTCGACGACCCTCTACAACGTGACCTGCCAGCGCCAACGGAAGAGATACTTCTCGATGAGGAGAAGCACCTCGTTCATGACGAAACCGATGAAGCCGATCATCAGCATGCCCACGATGACCTCGGGCACCTGCACGAGCTCGGCGTAGTTGATCATCATGCGGCCAAGGCCGGTGGAGATGCCGCCGGCCAGTTCGGCCGCGACGATGGTCAGCCACGCCGCGCCGAGCCCGACCCGCATGCCGCCGAGAATGTCGGGCATCACCGTCGGCACGACGACGTGCAGCAGAATCCAGAGCTTGTTCGCGCCGTGCACGATGCCGACCTTGCGATGGATAGGCTCGACCCGCGCGACGCTCACGAGCGTGGAGGTGAAGACGGGGAAAAACGCGCCGAAGAAGATCAAAAAGGCAAAGCGCGACAGGCCCGAAAAGAAGATGATGGCGAGCGGAATCCAGGCGATCGGCGGAATGAAGCGAAACGGCTCGACCACTGAGCGGGTGGATGCATAGACGCGCGGATAAAGTCCCATCAACAGGCCGAGCGGCACCGCGGCGATCACGCCGAGACCGAATCCGACGAGAACGCGCTCGATGCTTGCCCAGGCATGGGTCCATAGCGATATGCCGGTCACGTCGCCATGCTCGGCCAGGTGGAAGAAGGCCCGCACGACGCGGACCGGGCCGGGAAAGAAGGGCGAATCGACATATCTGACCGCCAGCTCCCACAGCGCC
Organism: uncultured Pseudomonadota bacterium; assembly: GCA_963837965.1. Lineage (GTDB taxonomy): Bacteria > Pseudomonadota > Alphaproteobacteria > Rhizobiales > Xanthobacteraceae > Pseudolabrys. The sequence continues at coordinate 98,466 of CAWIPY010000003.1, forward strand.
AGCGTCAGCGCCAGCGCGAAGATATTCCACGCCACGACCGTGAACTTCGAGCCGATGGCAAGCGCAATGGGCACGCGGCCCTTGGGGTTCGCCGGCACCTCCTGCGCGGCGGAAATGCCGTCTGGATCGGCATTTCCGACGGGCGCGGTGTCCATCTTCGCCGGCATGTTCGTCATAGAGCGTGTTTCCCGGGCGAGCTTTGCGACCCCCGGCGCGTGCGTGGCGGGCGGGGCGTGGGCGGCAGCGACGGCTTCACGGCAGCGACCTTGTCCCAGCCAAGCTCCTTGCCGAGGCATTCGGCGCATTCGCGGATTTCCGCCACATGCGCGCGGAGCCTTTCCAGCGGCAGGCTGGCCGCAGGCGCCATCACGGCCAGTGCGGCGACGGCTTCGCCATGGCGGTTCTTGATCGGCACGGCGAAGCAGTTGACCCCGGGAATCAGTTCCTGGTCGTCCTCGGAATATCCGCGCTTGCGAATCTTCTCGAGCTCGCGCGCGAAGACGCGGGCGGTGGTTATCGTCTTCTTCGTGTAGGAGGTGAACGGAGCCGACGACAGCACGTGTTCCTGCAGTTCCTTCGAGCTAAAGGCGAGCAGGAGCTTGCCGCTCGCGCTGCAATGCACGGGCATCGGCGTGTCGCTGGTGAAGTCGATGCGCAGCGGCGCGGTCGAATTCGACCCATTCGACGAAGGAGAGGTTTCCGGCCTTCAGCACGACGAGATTGACGCGCGCGCTCAGCTTCTCGGCGAGCCGGTTCATCAGCAGCCTTCGGCGCGCATTGCCGGCGCCGTGACGGAGCGCGTTGAGCGCGAGATCTTCGAAGGCGGAGCCGAGGCAGTACCGCCGCGTGAGCGGATCCTTATGCACGAAGCCGGCGCATTCGATCGAGCGCGCCAGCCGGTAGGTGGTCGGTTTGGGCAGCTTGAGCGCGCGGCTGATGTCCGCCAGGGCGAGCGGCTCCTCGGCTGCGGCGAGATGCGCCAGCAGCCTGAGCGCCTTGGTGACGGGTGATCGTTCGTCGGGAGCCATCGGAGCGCGTTTCACCCTGTGGAATATTATGTATCGTCCAGCGATCTACGCGGAGGCTAATGAGTGGCGCGCAAAGCTGTCAAGGAAAAGCGGCCTGCTACGCGGTCGCACCGTAGCCTTTCCAGCGATCGTCGAGCCCAAGCGTGAGCGCGCCATCGGCGCCGCGCCGGATTGCCGTGCACGGACCGTAATACACGGCAGGAGCTTCGGGTTTCACCATCGTGAAAGAACTGCCAAGCTCGGTCTCGACAAGCGCGTTATGGCGGTCCGTTTCGAGCGTCACGCATTCCGTGCTTTCCGCGTGAAAGCGGCCGCGCGCAATCGCCTCTTGCAGCGGAACGCCGCCGAAAAAATGCCGCGAAAGCACGAGGCCCACGATGGTGGCGATGCGCCGCGCCCCGGGCGTGCCGATGGCGACCGCCGTGCCGTCATCGGCAAGCGCCACGGTCGGACTCATATTGGTCACCGCGTGCGCACGTCCGGCGACGATCTTGGGCGGAACGCCGGCGAAGGCGCGCCCGCCATAATTCATGATGATGCCGGTGTCCGGCAGCGCCCAACGGCCGCCGAACCAGAGCATTCCGTGCGTGAACGTCGCGGCAACCATCATACCGTTGCGGTCCGCGGCATTGAGATGGCAGGTGTGGCCGACGTCGGATGGCGGTGCGGCCGACGGCTTGAACGCGGCCGCCCGCGCGATCCAGGCTTCGATCTCGTCGGGAGCGATGGTGTTTCCTTCAGAGACACCGAAACGATAGCTCCATGCCGCCGCCACGCGCTCCGCCCAGGCTCGAATGCCGGTGGGCTCCTCGAGACCGGCGCCTGCCGCGAGCTTCGCGCCGGCATCGACCACCGCGAACATGCAGATGGAGCCGCTGGTTCCGAGCGGAGACGAGTAGAAAGTAACGCCGTCGACCTTAAAGGATGGCGGCGGGGCAATCGTCACGGACTCGAGCGCGTCTCGCCATTGGGCGGGCGTGGTCTCATGACCGGCGCCGGTCAACCACCGGCTGCCCGCAATCGCGAGTTCGCCTTCATAGAACCAGCGCGGCCCCCGTTCCGCGAGATCGTAAAGGATGCTTGCCAGCGCCGGTTGCCGCACCTCGGTGCCATTCGGCCCGTTTTCGAAACTGAAGCATTCATCGACGAAGGGCCTGCCTTTCGCGTCCTCTAGCGCGCGCTCGAGTGTAGGCCCGACGATAAAACCGTTTTCGGCGAGTCGGATCGCCGGGGCGATTACTTCCGCCCATGTCAGCGAGCCGAACGCCTTGAGCGCGGCCGACAGTCCCGCCACCACATTCGGGATGACGCTGGCCTGCGGACCGACGCCGCTGACGTCGCCGTAGGAGGGCGCCGTTGAGACAGGCGCCCAGGCATTGAAGTCGATGCAGGCGGGCGGCTGCGATGGCGCCGCAACGATCATATGGCCGCCGAACCCGCCGAGTCCGGTGTTGGCAGGATCGCAAACGCATGAGGCCAGCGCGGTGGCGACGGCGGCATCGACCGCATTACCGCCCGCGCGCAGAATTTGCTCGCCCGCAGCCGCCGCTGGCGCCGTACTCGCCGTCACTGCCCCAATTGCGTCTTCCACGACCCCACCGCCGCGTGTGATTCCGCCCGGCTGCCGCCGCCCTGCATCGAGCGCAAGCTTGCATGCCTTGACAGTCCTGATCGCACGACATTAGCTAGCAGCCGCGTGTCGTCAAGCGGCACGGACCGTTCAGTTCAATGAAACAACATCCGCCGCGGCAGAAGTCGCGCAACAACAAGCCCAAATGACCAGTTCATCCAAACGCGAAATCCGCATCATCGACACCACTCTGCGCGACGCTCACCAGTGCCTCTGGTCGACGCGCATGCGCACCGATCACATGCTGCCGATCCTGCCGCTGATGGATCAGGTCGGCTACGAGTCGGTCGACCTGATGGGCACCGTACAGTTCGACGTCTGCGTGCGCTACCTGCACGAGGACCCGTGGGAGCGGGTGAGGCGGGTGCATCAGGCGGCGCCGCACACGCGGTTTCGCTCACTGATCCGCAGCAAGAGCATTGCCGCCTTCGACTTTCTCCCCGACGACATCAACGAGCTCTGGGTCGACCGGCTCTACGCCAACGGTTTCCGCGTCATCGGCGCGTTCGACGGCCTCAACGATGTCGACAACATCGTGGACCAGCTCAAGCGGGCCAAGCAGCTCGGCGCCTATACCTTCGGTGCGCTTTCATTCTGCGAAAGTCCGCTGCATACCGACGAGCATTACGTGAAAACGGCCAAGGCGCTGATCGACCGGGCCGACGTCAGCTGCATCATGATCAAGGACGCCGGCGGGCTGTTGACCGTCGATCGCATCCGCACGCTGGTTCCGGCGCTGCGGCAGGTGGTCAAGGACCGTCCGCTGGAGCTGCACAGCCACTGCCTGACCGGGCTTGCGCCGCTCGTCTATCTAGAAGGGGCGAAGATCGGCTGCGACCAGTTGCATCTTTCGATCAAGCCGCTCGCCAACGGGGCGGCGCAGCCGGCGGTGCAGACGGTCGCGAAAAACCTTCGCCAGCTCGGCTTCGAGATCAATATCGACGACGCGTTGATCGATAAGGTGAGCGATCATTTCGCTGAGATCGCCAGGCGCGAGGGCAAGCCCGTCGGCCAGCCGGTCGAATACGACAATTTCCATTATCAGCATCAGATGCCGGGCGGCATGCTGAGCAATTTCCGCGAACAGCTCCGCGTGGCCGGGCTTTCCCACAAGTTCGACGAACTGCTGGAAGAATGCGGGCGCGTGCGCGCGGAGCTTGCCTGGCCGATCATGATTACGCCGTTCTCGCAATTCGTCGGCACGCAGGCGGTTTTCAACGTCATCCACGGCGAGCGCTACGCGATCGTGCCCAATGAAGTGAAGAAATACGTGCTCGGCTACTACGGCAAGCTGCTCGGGCCGGTGGACCCGAACGTACTCGATCGTATCGTGGCAAACGGGGCCAAGGATATCCCGCTCAAGCCGAAGCCGCTCGAGCCGCTCGTTCCCGCGATGCGCAAGAAATACCCGTCCATCAGCGACGACGAATTGTTGCTGCGGGTGATGTTCGCGGGTAATCAGGTCGACGAGATGAGGAAGGCCGCGGCCAACGGCCGAAGCGCGGCGCAGACGAACATCCTTGAATCGTTGAAGACGATCCTGGCCGAAAAGCGCCAGGGAAGCGTCTACATCAAGCGCCGCGACTTCGAATTGAACGTCACCATCCAATGAGTGAAGAGTGAAAAGCCGGTAGCAATGAAAGACGAGATTACGCTGGAAGAAATCAAGGCGATCATCGATCTGATCCGCCAGAACGAAACCATCACCCAGTTCTCGTTCAGGTTCGGCGACGTCGAGGTCTCGCTGTCGCGCGGCGGCGAGCAGAGCGGCATGCCGCGCCCGGCGGCCGCGCCGGCCCTTGCCGCGGTCCCGCCGCTGGCACCGGCGCCGCCGAGCGCGCCGGCCGCCGCACCGGCGAAAAGCAACGGGGCCGCGCAGCCGCAGGAAGGCGAGGTCGCCATTACCGCGCCGATGGTCGGCACCTTCTATCGCTCTCCGAAGCCGGGCGATCCGCCGTTCGTCGAGGTCGGCGCCGCGGTCAATGAGGATACGGTGCTCTGCATCATCGAGGTGATGAAACTGATGAATTCGCTCGAGGCGAAGGTCGCCGGCGTGGTGACACGCATTCTGGTGGAGGACTCGCAGCCGGTCGAGCACGGCCAGCCGCTCATGTTCATCAAGCTTGACGGGAACTGACTTTGGCGCGCCGTATCCGCAGAGTGCTGGTCGCCAATCGCGGCGAGATCGCGTTGCGCGTTGTGCGGGCGTGCCGCGAGCTTGGCATCGAGAGCGTGCTGGCTCATTCCGAGGCTGACGCCACCTCGCTGCCGGCGCGGCTGGCGGATCGCGCCGTCTGTATCGGCGCCGCGTCGGCCGCATCGAGCTATCTGTCGAAAGAACGGCTGGTGGGCGCGGCGGTCGCTTTCGGCGCCGACGCTATTCATCCGGGCTACGGCTTCCTGGCGGAAAATCCGGGCTTCGCGGCGCTGTGCCGCGAGCAGGAGGTCACCTTCATCGGCCCCTCGCCGGAAGTCATCCGTGCCATGGGCGACAAGATCGAGGCGCGCAAGCTCGCGGCGGCGGCCGACGTGCCGACCATTCCCGGCTCCGATGGCGGGGTGGCGGAGGCGACGGCGGCGCGCGATATCGCCGAGGCGATCGGCTATCCAATCCTGGTCAAGGCGGCGGCAGGCGGCGGCGGTCGCGGCATGCGGGTGATCCGCGCGCGCGCCGAGCTCGAGCGCGGCCTCAACGAGGCGATGAACGAGGCCAAGGCGGCGTTCGGCGATCCTTCCGTCTATATCGAGAAATATCTCACCAATATCCGTCACATCGAGGTGCAGGTGCTCGGCGACGGGGCGGAGGTCGTGCACCTCGGCGAGCGCGATTGCTCCTCGCAGCGCCGCAATCAGAAGCTGGTCGAGGAGGCGCCTTGTTCTGCCATTGATGCGGAGACGCGGAGCGCACTGACCGGCGCCGCCGTCTCGCTTTGCCAGCGCATCGGCTATTCGGGTGCCGGCACCATCGAATTTGTCTACGACAACGATGAAGGAAAATTCTACTTCATCGAAATGAACACCCGCATCCAGGTCGAGCATCCGGTCACCGAGATGATCACGGGCATCGACCTGGTGAAGGAGCAGATCAGAATTGCGGACGGGCAGGGCCTCCGCTTTCGCCAGGACGACATCCGCTTCTCCGGCCATGCGATCGAATGCCGAATCAATGCGGAAGATCCGGATCGCGGCTTTGCGCCCGCGCCGGGTCTCGTCACCGAGTACCGGCCCGCCGGCGGGCCCGGGATACGTGTCGACAGCCACCTGGAGCGGGGCTATGTCGTTCCGCCTTTCTATGATTCACTTGTCGCCAAGTTGATCGCCTGGGGCGGCGACCGTGACGGAGGCAATCGACCGGATGCTGCGCGCGCTGGACGAGACGCGGATTGAAGGCATCAAGACGACACTCAGACTGCAGCGCATGATCCTGCAAAGTCCGCAATTCCGGTCGGGCGATCTCAACACCCGGCTGGTCGGCGAATTGCTCGCGCCGCCGGAGCCGGCGCGCGCGCCGGCGAAAGCAGAGACCACGTCCTAGAGCGCGGTCAAAACGAAAACAGATTTGAGGGGGGAGGCCCGTGGCGAAAAATACGATCCTGACCTGCGCGGTGACCGGTAATCTCACCAAGCCAGAGATGAATCCGAATCTGCCGATCACGCCCGAGCAGATCGCGGGCGCGGCGCTGCAAGCCGCCGATGCCGGCGCGGCGATCGTGCACATCCATGTGCGCAATCCGGCGAACGGCGCGCCGTCGATGGAAGTCCCCCTCTACAAGGACGTTGTGGAGCGCATCCGCAGCAAGAACACCGCCTTGATCATCAATCTGACCACCGGCCCGGGCGGCCGCTATCATCCGAGCGACGACGATCCGGCCAAAGCTGGCCCGCGCACCAATCTCACGCACCCGCTCAACCGCGTCCGTCACGTCCAGGAACTCAGGCCGGATGTTGCAACACTCGACCTCAACACCATGAACTTCGGCACCGAGGTCGTCATCAACACCCCGCCCAACCTGCGCAAGATGGCGGAAGTGATCTACGACAGCGGCGCCAAACCGGAGCTCGAATTGTTCGATTCCGGCGATATCCAGATTGCCCACGACCTCATCAAAGAGGGCACGCTGAAGACGCCGGCCATGGCGTGCCTTGTACTCGGCGTGAAATACGGCTTCACGGCCACGGCCGAAACCATGCTCTATGCCAAGTCGCAACTGCCCGAAGGTACCGAATGGACCGGGTTCGGAGTCGGCCGCTCGGCCTTTCCGATGGTGGCGCAGTCCTGGATCCTCGGCGGCAATGTCCGCATTGGCATGGAGGACACCGTCCACGTCGCCAAGGGCAAGCTGACCAGCGGCAACGCCGAACTGGTCGAAAAGGCGGGGTGGATCATCGACAGCATGGGCGGCGCGCTGGCGAGCGCCGAAGAGGCGCGCGAGCGCCTAGGCCTCACGCGCGCTTAGACGATGGCGCTGGCAATCAATACGGCCTGACGCGCCAAGTGTGGCCATGAGCGGCCGCGCCATTGCCGCTCCGCCCGCTGTCCGCCTGCGCCGTATGTGTCCGGCGATAGTGGTGGCGGTAGGGACGGTGATGCCGGCTGCGGCTGGCGAGCGCCCGCTTGACGCGGTGGCGCAACGCCGTCTTGGCGGCGTCTGCTTTCTCTGCCTTGGCGTGCAGCACGTCCTTCGGCCAAGTCTCTTTCTCGATCGGGCTCGCCACAACCTGAGGCAGCAACTCCGGCCGCTTGCCGGCCGCCACCACGTGCACCACGTGATAGCCTTCCTTCTTCAGTTCCTTCAGCAGCCGCGGCAGCGCCAGCGCGGTGTCCGCGTGGATGTCGTGCATCAGGATGATGCCACGGCCCCTCGCGTTCAGCCGCTTCATGGTGCGCTCGATAAGCCGGCTCGGCGTGGTGCCGCGCTTCCAGTCGTCGGTGTCGACGTCGGTGCTCCAGGTGATCAGGCCCTTCTTCTCCAGGAACTGATCGATCGCCTTGGTGCGGCCGAAGCCGGGAATGCGGAAGAACGGCGACACCGCCCGTGGATCGCCGAGCGCGTTGTCGACCGAGACGATGCCCTCATCGACCTGGCGCTCGACCCGCTTCATCGACAGGCGCTGGAACGGGATCGGATGGTTCTGGCTGTGGGTGCCGATGCTGTGGCCTTCATTGTAGATGCGGCGCACCAGATAGGGGCGCAGCCGCGCCATTTCGCCGACCAGGAAATAGGTGGCCTTCACGCAATTGGCGGCCAGCGTGTCGAGCACGCTGTTGGTGTAGGGCGGGATCGGTCCATCGTCGAAGGTGAGCACGACCTCGTGATCCTTGAGCGGCAGCGACTGCTTGTAGTCGTTGCGGCCTAGGAACTGGAATTCGCTCGGGCTGATGGTCAGCACCCGCTCGGTGCCGAGCGCGTCGGGGTGACCCGGGCAGGTCGCCGCCGCGGTCTTGCCGGCAGGCGCGGTCTCGGGCTGGGCGGTCTCCGGCTTGGCGGTCGGCAGAGGTGTCGCGGCCGGTTGAGCCGGCTCGATGGGCTTTACCGCCGGCAGGGGCGTGGTCGGCTCGTCCGGCTGCACCGGCAGGGCGACGGCCTCCTTGGTCCCGGGCGTGGCCCGCGGGTCGGCGGGCGGCAGCGCTTTCAGGTCGGTCTGCTCGCTGGTCTTTGCGGAAATCTCGGTAACCACCGCCTGCACTGGCTGGCCGCTGCTTCCAGCGGTCATCGCCGCGACCGCCGGTTTGGCCGGAGCTGGCGCGGGATGGTCGACGGATTGAGCCAGGCCCGCTGTCGTGCCTGCCAGCAGGCACGCGAAAGCAGCCCCAATAACACGCATTTTTTTGTTCTCCGCCCCGCCCTTGCGTATCGGCAACGCGCCCCCGAATGGCGCATTCTTCCAGCCTAGCGAGTCGAAGATTAACCGAATATTAACCAAGGGGTAATGGCCCAGGGACTTGTTTTCTGTAGTTTTTTCGCCCCTCCGCCTTGGCAACGCGGACGCGGGAATTTAGTTCAGCCGAACCGTCTTGTCAGGGCGCTGCCTCCGTCGCCCGCCCGCGTGAACAGCCGGCGGGAAGCGGGGGTCCCGGTGAAATGGGAGGGCAACGACGAGCGCGCCGGCGCGCGATGCGGCTTCGGCCACTGGCCGTTCGCTGCGCCATCGCGCGCGTCAATCATGAACGCGCTGAACCTGTAGCGCTACGCGTTAATTATTTGCCCGCGTATGGGACGCGTCGTACAAGCGCCCGACTTGCGCATCGCGTCGACGAGGGCCGGCATGCTCGACCATAACACCATCGACCTGCCGCTGCGCGGAGAGGATGGCGGTATCCGCCCCGACTTCGTCGAGCGCGTTTCGCAGGCGATCGGGGCGAACGACGTCGATAGCTTGCGTGAACTGGTGGGCGGCCTGCACGAGGCCGACCTCGGCGCCGTGCTGGAGGCGCTCCAGTCCGAAGAACGCCCGCGCCTGATCGAACTGCTCGGCCTCCACTTCGACTTCACCGCGCTCACCGAGGTCGACGATACGGTGCGCGAGGAAATCCTCGAAGAGCTGCCGCCCGCGACCGTTGCCGAGGGCGTGCGCGACCTCGATTCCGACGACGCGGTGGCGATCCTCGGCGACCTAACGAAGGAAGACCAGGCCGAGATCCTCGAGCAATTGCCGCCGCCCGAGCGCATCGCGCTGGCGCGCAGCCTGGAATACCCGGAAGACAGCGCCGGGCGGCGCATGCAGACCGAATTCATCGCAGCGCCCGCCACGTGGACCGTCGGCCGCGCCATCGACTACATGCGCGAGACCGAGGAACTGCCCGAGCGTTTCTACGAGCTCTATGTGGTGGACGACGTCGGCCGCTTCCTCGGCGCCGTGCCGCTCGACCGCCTGCTGCGTTCCAAGCGGCCGGTGCCCATCACCGAGCTGATGGAGGGCGAGCGGCCGCGGGTGCGCGCCGACCAGGACCAGGAAGAGGTGGCCCGCCTGTTCCAGCGCTACAACTGGGTGGCCGCGCCGGTGCTCGACCACAGCGACCGCTTGGTCGGCATCATCACCTTCGACGACGTCGCCGACGTGCTCGAAGAGGAGGCGGAAGAGGACATCAAGGCCCTCGGCGGCGTGCCGCGGCCGGAAGAACTGTCTGATACCGTGTGGACCATCGCTCGCGGCCGCTTCAGTTGGCTGCTGGTCAATCTCGGCACCGCCTTCATCGCCTCGTCGGTGCTCGGCCTGTTCGAGGGCGAATTGCAGAAGATGGTGGCGCTCGCCGTACTGGCGCCGATCGTGGCGAGCCAGGGCGGCAACGCCACCACCCAGACCATGACGGTGGCCGTGCGCGCGCTCGCCACCCGCGACCTTAACGATGCCAATGTGTGGCGCGTCATCGTGCGCGAAGTGCTGGTGGGCATGCTCAACGGCCTGGCCTTCGCCGCGATCACCGGCGTCCTGGCTTATGCCTGGTTCAAGGTGCCGGGGCTAGGCATCGTCATCGGGCTGGCGATGATCTGCAACCTCATCGCCGCGGCGCTCGGCGGCATTCTCATCCCGCTGGTGCTCAACCGGCTGAAGATCGATCCAGCGGTGGCTTCCAGCCCCTTTGTGACCACCGTGACCGACGTGGTCGGTTTCTTCTCGTTTTTGTCCATCGCCACCGCCTGGTTCGGCTTGCGATAGGGCCTGTCGCTCGCGCCCGCGGGTCATATGGCGCCGACCGGCCGGTCACCGTTCATTCACCTTGTTTCCTGACCTGCCATTAACGCTGACTCCCTAAGCATTTACCCCTCAAGCGCCGCGCCCGAGGGGTTGTTTCCGTGCAAGGTGAAGTCATACCTCAGGCGGCTGTCGCCGAGACCGAGCGTCCGGCGCGGGCCTGGACGCAAGCACTGGCGCGGGCTTGGCCTCGGCGCTGGCGCGGCGCCGGCGTGACCGGGGGCCCCCGCGCGCGCGCGCAACGCATGCTGTCGACCTCGCGGCTGATCGTACTCGTCGCCGCCGTCGCCATGGCCGCGACCCTCGTCTGCGCGGCGATCGGCTACAGCCTGGCCGCGCGCAGCGACGCGCGCGTCTGGTCCGAGCAGCGCGCCGCGCTGCGCAACGCCATCGCCGAATTCCGTATGCTGTTCGCCGCGCCCGGCGCGGTCGACCCGCGCTTCTTGCGTATGGTGGAGCACAGCGCGCGCCTGCAGGGGCTGAGGTTCGAGGTCGATCCGGCGCCGGATTCGCGCGAGATGCAGCCGGTGCTGGACGAGAAGGGGCGCATCGCCGGCTTCTTCACGTGGGAGAAGACCTATCCCATGACCTCCACCATGAACCGGCTGATGCCGCTGGTCGGCGGCATCGCCGTGCTGCTGGTCGGCTTCGCCGGCTTTGCGCTGCGCCAGCTCAAGCGCGCGCGCATCGAATTGTCCGCGAGCGAGGAATTGGCCCGCCGTGCCGCCGATAGCGACAAGCTCACGGGCCTGCCCAATCACGCCAAGACGCTCGAATTGCTCGATCTCGCCTTGGCCGAGCGCGTGGGCGAGGAGGTGGTGACCTTCGCGCTGATCGAACTGGACGGCATGACCGACGTGAACGCCGAACTCGGCGTTCTTGGCGCCGACGAGTTCGTGATTGCGGTCGCACACCGCCTGCGCGAGGCGCTGCCGGCGGACGCGGTCTGCGGGCGCATCGCCGGCGACGAGTTTGCGGCGCTCATGACCGCGGCCCCCGAGTTCGACATCACAGCCGTCATCCGCGAGGCGATCGAGGCGGTGGCGCGGCCGCATTGGATCGACCGGGTGGTGCGGGTGAGCGCTCATTCCGGCTACGCCCAGGCGCCGCGCCACGCCGCCACCCGCGGTGAACTGGTGCGCCGCGCCGAGCTCGCGCTGCGCGCGGCGGCCAAGAAAGGGCCGGGGGCGATCGTCGCCTTCGAGGGCGGCATCGATACGCTGACAAGCGACCAGAGGTTTATTCAGCGGGAATTGCCGCACGCCCTGAGCGCCGGCGAACTGGAACTGCACTACCAGCCGATCGTCGCTGCCCACGGCTCGCGCATTGTCGGCGTCGAGGCCTTGCTGCGCTGGACCCACCTCGAACGCGGCCCGATTCCGCCCGGCGTGTTCATACCCGTCGCCGAGCAGATGGGGCTGATGGACGAGCTCGGCGCCTTCGTGCTGCGCCGTGCGCTCGTCGACGCGAAGCGATGGCCGGACCTTTACGTGGCGGTCAACCTGTCGCCGGTGCAGATGCGCGACGACTCGATCGTCGACCTGGTGGATTCCGCGCTCGCCACCAGCGGCATCCCGCCGTCGCGGCTGATGCTGGAAATCACCGAAGGCGTGCTTATCGACAACCCGGAGGAGATGCTCAAGCGCATCGAGGACCTGCACCGCCTCGGGGTGCGCATCGCGCTCGACGATTTCGGCTCCGGCTATTCTAATCTCGGCTACCTGCAGCGCTTTCCGCTCGACAAGCTCAAGATCGACAAGAGCTTCGTAACGCCGCTCGGGGCGTCCGCCAACGGCGGCGTGATCGTCCAGGCCATCGTGACGCTCGGGCGCGCGCTGGGGCTTTCCGTGCTGGTCGAGGGCGTGGAAACCGAGCAGCAACGGGTGTTGCTGCGGCTCGCCGGCTGCGACGAGATGCAGGGCTTCCTGTTCGCGCGGCCGGCGCCGGCGCGGACCATCGATCGGCTGCTGGAGCAGGGCAAGCCCGCGCCCCAGCGTGCCGGCGGCGTGGCCGGAGGTGAGCCGCTGACAGCGTGATTTCCACGCGATAAGTTCCCCGGAAATGCTGGGCGCCGCTCTCGGCGCAGTGGAGGCGCTGCAATGATTCCCAATGCCTGGGCGGGCTTCGATTTCGGCCTCGGGTCCGATGTCGACATGCTGCGGCAGACCGTCAGCGGCTTTGCGCAGGACAGGATTGGCCCGCGCGCCGACGAGATCGACCGCAGCAACCAGTTCCCCCGCGATCTGTGGCCGGAGATGGGCGCGCTCGGCCTGCATGGCATCACCGTCGAGGAGGAATATGGCGGGGCCGGCCTCGGCTATCTCGCCCACTGCGTGGCGGTGGAGGAGGTCTCGCGCGCCTCAGCCGCCATCGGCCTCTCCTACGGCGCCCATTCCAATCTCTGCATCAACCAGATCCGCCGCAACGGCAACGAAGAGCAGAAGCGCAAATACCTGCCCAAGCTGATCTCCGGCGAGCACGTCGGCGCGCTCGCCATGTCGGAGCCCAACGCCGGCTCCGACGTGGTGTCGATGCGTACCACGGCGGACAGGCGCGGCGACCGCTACGTGCTCAACGGCTCGAAGATGTGGATCACCAACGGCCCGGCTGCGGACACGCTGGTCATCTACGCCAAGACCGACCGCACCGCGGGCGCGCGCGGCATCACCGCCTTTATCGTCGAGAAGGGCATGAAGGGTTTCGCCCCGGCGCAGAAGCTCGACAAGCTCGGCATGCGCGGCTCCGACACCTCCGAACTCGTGTTCACCGATTGCGAGGTGCCGGCGGAGAACGTGGTGGGCGCGGTCGGCAACGGCGTCAACGTGCTGATGTCAGGCCTCGACTATGAACGTGTGGTGCTTGCCGCCGGCCCGCTCGGTATCATGCAGGCCTGCATGGACGTTGTCGTGCCCTATCTGCACGACCGCCGGCAGTTCGGCCAGCCGATCGGCTCGTTCCAGCTCATGCAGGGCAAGCTGGCCGACATGTATGTCACCATGAACGCGGCCAAGGCTTACGTTTATGCGGTGGCGCGCGCCTGCGACGAGGGGCGCACCACTCGGGAAGATGCCGCTGGCGCCATCCTCTATGCCGCCGAGCGCGCCACCTGGATGGCGCTGGAGGCGATCCAGTGCCTGGGCGGAAACGGCTACATCAATGAGTTCCCGACGGGGCGCCTGTTGCGCGACGCCAAGCTCTACGAGATCGGCGCGGGGACCAGCGAAATCCGCAGGATGCTGATCGGACGAGAGATTTTCGAAAAGACGGGGTAGGTCAATGCCCCAGTCGCGCCGCCTGCGATGCCGCATTAACCATTCGCTGTCCCGAATCAAATAGCCTTTTAGCCGACCGCGGCAGGAGATAGGGCCATGATGCGGGTGCGCTTGAAAGCCGACGGGCGGATCGTCGAAATCCTCCCCGACGGCAGCGAGAAGGTCGTCGACCATAACGATCCCGCGCGCTTCGTGCGCCAGGTGCGCGCGCGTTGCGGGCTCACGCAAGCCGCCTTCGCCGAAAAGATCGAGGTGCCGATCGAAACGGTGCGCAACTGGGAGCAGGGCAAGCGCTCGCCGCGGGGCCCTGCGCGCGCGCTGCTCAAGCTGATCGGTCACGCGCCGGACGCGGCCTTCGCCGCGCTGGGCGGGAGCCGGCGCTGACCCGCCATTGCCCCCGGCTTATTCGGCCGGCTCCGCCATCCGGGCCGGCGGCTGATAGCGGGCGATGCGCATGAGCACATACATCGCGACCAGCGTGCCGAGATAGACCGCGAGCTGCATCTCGGTCGGCCGCTCGGTGTAGCCGATCAGCGTGTGCAGCAGGCGGCCGAACAGGCTGCCGTCCGACAAGAGCCATGAGGTGTTCCACACCGTGTGGTCGAGCACCACCAGGACGCCGGCATTGTTGAGGAACTGCACCGCCTGCGAGGCTAGCCCCGCCGCAAGGAGCGCGATCAGCCAGCTCGTCACCGAAAAGATATAACGGGTGGGGATCGCCAGCAGGCCGTAATAGGTGAAGGCCGTGAAGGCGGCGCCGGCCGCCACGCCGAGCAGGCCGCCGATCAGAAGCGACATGCCAGAGGTGCCGGAAGCGGCTATGCCGTAGAGGAACAGCACCACTTCGGAGCCTTCGCGCAGCACGGCGAGGCCGACCACCACGGCCAGCGCGGTCAGCGGCTTGGCGCCTTCGCTCACTGCGGCGCCGATGTCGCGCATTTCGGCGGCGATCTCGCGCCCGTGCCGCGCCATCCAGGCATTGTGCCACATCAGCATGCAGACGGCGATCGCCAGCACGGCGGCGTTGAACAGCTCCTGGCCGGAGCCCTCGAAGGCCTGCGAAATGGCGCCGGCGAAAAACGCGACAAACGTAGCGCCGGCAATCCCGGCAGCGACGCCATAGGTGACCCAGCGGCCGCGCCCGGCAACGCCGCGCGTGGCGGCCATGACGATGCCGATGATCAGGCCCGCCTCGATGACTTCGCGGAAGACGATGATGAGTGCGCCGAGCATGAGACTATTCCGCGATCACCACGCCCTTGGCGGTGGCTTCGTGATACTCGCCGAAGAAGGGATAGCGGCCGGGCTTGAGCGGGCCGATGCGAACGATGCCCTTGGACTTGCCCGGGATGACCTTCTCGACCCTCAATTCGTGACTCTCGAACTCCTCGGGCGTGGGATCGTTGTTGATCAAGATCAACTTCACCCGCTTGTTGGCCGGCACCTTGATCTCCGCAGGCGTGAACCTGTGGTTCTCGAGGGTGAGGGTGAGATCGTCCGCGCGCGCGAGCGCGGGCGCGAAAATAAGGAGGGCGGCGGCGAGGGCGAGGGCGGTCTTGCGCATGGGCTATCCGGCTTTCCAAGTTAAGCGAACGCCCTTCACAAAAGCATTAAAAGCCCTTGATGCAATAGCTTTTTTCCAGGTTTGAATTATTCCAATGTAAGAAGCAGAGCCAAAAGCTTGGCGGCCAAAGTATTGTCCGCGCCGGCCGTCTTAGAAATATTGTCGTGATCTTTCGTCGCAGGGCCGTTCAGGGTGCGACCGGGGGTCACCGCGGCGCCGTTGCGAGCCCACCCGGTTGGCAGCGGCGAGCCGAGCGGGCATGCTGCGGTCGCGCCGCCCATCAGCCCGCCAAATCCGTTCGCCAAATTCGTTCGCCAAATTCGTTCGCCAAGTCTGCCGGGAAGTCAGCCCGCCGGCCCGATATTGCCAAGGAGATGCCCATGCAATCCATTGAAGCCCATGGTGCCCGTATTCCGCAGATCGGCCTCGGAACCATGACCTTGAAAGGCGATGTCTGCGTGGAGGCGGTCAAAACCGCGCTCGATCTCGGCTATCGTCATCTCGACACGGCCGCCTATTACGAGAACGAGAAGGAGAACGGCGAGGGCCTGCGCCGATCCGGCGTCACGCGCGAGGAGGTGATGATCTGCACCAAGGTCCGCCAGGGCGACCTGATGCCAGACGATTTCGCCCGCGTGCTCGATCAGAGCCTGAAAAATCTGCAATTGCCCTATGTGGACCTGCTGCTGATCCACTGGAACAACCCCGATATCCCCTACGCGCTGTCGGTCGGTGCGCTCTGCAAAGCCAAGAAGGACGGCCTCGCCAAGCATGTCGGCGTCGCCAATTTCACCACCACCATGCTCGACGAGGCCTGGGCCGTGACCTCCGAGCCGCTGGTGTGCAACCAGATCGAGATGCATCCGTTCCTTAATCAGGACAAGGTGCTGGCCGCCTGTCAAAAGCATGGCATGGCCGTCGTCGCCTATTGCCCGATTGCGCGCGGCAAGGTGCCCGGCGCCGACGCGCTCGAGCGCATCGGCAAGGCGCACGGCAAGACGGCCGCGCAGGTGTCGTTACGTTATCTCGTGCAGATGGGCGTCTGCGCCATCCCGCGCACGGCGACGCCCGAGCACCTCAAGCAGAACATCGAGGTGTTCGACTTCGCGCTGTCGGACGCCGAAATGGCGGAGTTGAAGGCGCTCAACGCCACCAACATGCGCGTGGTCAATCCGCCGTTTGCGCCCAAATGGGATATGCCATGATGCGCTCCTTCCTCCTCGCATTGATGATCGCGATGGCGGCGTCGACCGCGTTCGCGCAAGGCAAGCATCCTGGCGCCGAGCATACCGAGGATATCGAGGACTGCATCAAGACCGCCGCGAGCGGCGGCAAACCGATGTCCGCCGCCGAGAGTTGCATCGGCACTGTCGCCGACCCGTGCCTGAAGGACGCAAAGTCGACCGCGGCCATGAACGGCTGCTACGGCAGCGAGACGGCCGTGTGGGACGACATCCTGAACGAGACCTATCGGCGGCTGGGAAAGAAACTGGATGACAAACAGCGGGAAAAGCTGCGCGACATGCAGCGCGCCTGGATTGCCTCGCGCGACAAGACCTGCGCCTTTTATTGGGACTATTACCGGGGCACGATTGCGAGCCCTATGGCCGCCGCCTGCGTGAACCGCGAAACCGCCCGCCGGGCGCTGTTGCTGGTCGAATTCCTCTTTGCCGAAGACAAATGATGGATATGCAATGAAAGCAGTCGAAGGAAAAGGCTTCAAGATTCCCCTCGTCGGGCTCGGCACCTGGGCGTTGCGCGACGTCGCGCGCATCGTCGAGCAGGCGCTCCGCATCGGCTATCGCCATCTCGACACCGCGCAGATGTATGGCAACGAAGCGGAGGTGGGGCAGGGCGTGCGCGCCTCCGGCGTCAAGCGCGACGAGATCATGATCACTACCAAGCTGCAGCCCACCCATCTCGCGCCGGCCGACGTGGAGCGGACGGCGAAGGAGAGCCTCGCCAAGCTGCGGGTCGACGTCATCGACCTGCTGCTGATCCACTGGCCGAACCCGCGCGTGCCCTTGGCGGAGACGCTCGGCGCCATGGCGAAGCTCAAGCGCGACGGCCATGTGCGCGCCATCGGCGTGTCGAACTTCACCGTGGCGTTGCTCGACGAGGCCAACAAAGTCTCGCCCGAGCCGGTGGTCTGCAACCAGATCGAATGCCATCCCTTCCTCAACCAGGACAAGGTGATCGCCGCCTGCCGCAAGCACGATATGGCGGTGGTGGCCTACAGCCCGGTGGCGCGCGGGGCCGCGCACGGCAACGAGACGCTGGCGCGTATCGGCAAAGCGCATGGCAAGACCGACGCGCAGGTATCGTTACGCTATCTGGTGCAGCAGGGCATCGTGGTGATCCCGCGCACCAACCGGCGGGAACGGCTGGAAGAGAATTTCGCGCTGTTCGATTTCGAATTGTCCGAACAGGAGATGCAGGAGATCTATCGGCTCGCGCACGCGAGCGGCCGCATCGTCGACTGGACCTGGTCGCCGAAGTGGGATTGAGCGGCGCGCGTATTGCTCTCCGCCGTCATGCCCGGCCCTGTTGGTCCGCCGTCATCATCGGGTCGTCGCGAAGCGGCGAGATCCGGTCATCTCGTCTTGGGCGAACAGCCTAGCCTTGCTCAGGGAGATGTTTCGTCTGGCGCAGACCAATTTGCAGTATTGACTCCACTCTGCCAACGTTAGAGTATTTTTACGTGGTGTTTATGCGTGGGGGCGCGCGTTGGGGCAGCATGAGGCGCAGGT
The DNA here is from genome assembly GCA_963837965.1 of uncultured Pseudomonadota bacterium. GTDB lineage: Bacteria > Pseudomonadota > Alphaproteobacteria > Rhizobiales > Xanthobacteraceae > Pseudolabrys. The sequence continues at coordinate 116,405 of CAWIPY010000003.1, forward strand.
TTTCGGTTGCGCGAGGAGCGGTCGCGGCGCTTTTCGCCTTTTGCTTGTTCGTCCTCATTGCGCATGACGTGCAGGCGAGTGTGTTGCGGACGTTCGACTTCACGCAATCGGAGTGGCAGTACTCCAATATACCCTTGACGGGCTCCTTTTCGGGCGTCGTTGAGCCGAGCGGCTATATCGAACTCGGCGATCTGACTAGCTTTAGCCTTTCTCTTGACGATCCCCCGGCTATCATGACCGCGAGTCTCGGCGACCTCAGCTTATTCTCTTACAAGCCCGGCAGCGCCAGCAGCCTCGACATCGAGCTGTCGAATACAGACGGTCAGTTTTGCATGGGAGCATCTGTGCAACTCGACCCGGTGTGCAACCCCGGCGGCTTTCCGTCTTCGGCGCGTGGTACGAAGGGTCCAGGGGTCGGCAGCGGATTTGCCGACTTTACGTTGGATGCGCCCGTCATCACCGACGTCACGCCGGCCCCGCTCTCCACGCGTTTTTCGTGGTCGCAGATTCTGATGGGAGTGAGCATTTTCGGCCTCTTCCGTCTCGTCGGAGCAATCCGACCGGCGTCAGTTGCGGCCTGGCTGTGCCGGTTTCGACTTGCGGTCGGGTCGTGGTCGGTGTGAATGCTGAGCCGCGGCTAAAGCCCAGATTCGATCGCACGCAGCAGGCGGAAACGCATCGTGCCATCGTTGCTCTTGAGCGAGATGACGAAGCGCACCCGGCCGTGCGCGGTGGTCTCGGCGTAACCCGCCAAGTGCGGACGCCGTCGAGCGTGCCGGTCTTGTAGCGGGCGCCCTTGTCGTGGCGCATCAGGTCGGCGTGGGCCGCGAACAGGTTGAGCACCTTGGCGAGGCCGCGTGCCGTAAAGTGGTTGCCGCGCTGATGCTCGAGCCCTCTTCGAGGTGGATGGCACCGGCGAGGCCCTGCGCGGCGAGCATCTCGTTTGCGACCTTTAACAACTTCTCGAGGCTGACCGAACTGCCAAAGCGGTGCGCGCCGATTTCCGCTTAAGCGGGGCCACACTTGCTCTATCGTATTGACTCCACTCTGGCATAATTAGAATATATTTACATGGTGTTATGCGTGGGGGCGCGCGTTGAGGCATTATGAGGCGTAGGCTTTCGGTTGCGCGCGTGGCGTTTATTGCTTTTTTCGCCTTTTGCTTGTTTATGCCTGTTGCGCATGATGCGCAGGCGAGTGTCGTGCGGACGTTCGACTTCGTCCAGCCGGGGTGGCAGTATTACGATGGAACCCTGACGGGCACCTTTTCGGGCGTCGTTGAGCCGAGCGGCTATATCGAACTCGGCGATCTGACAAGCTTTACCCTTACTCTCGACGATCCTCCGGTCCGCATGGAAGGGGCTCTCGGCGACCTCAGCTTATTCTCTTACAAGCCTGGCAGCGCCAGCAGCCTCGATATCGAATTGTCGAATTCAGGCGGTCAGTTTTGCCTGGGAGCATCTGTGCAACTCGACCCGGTGTGCTACTCTCCGGGTTTGGCGCGTGGTTCGAAGGGCCCAGGGACCGGCAGCGGATTTGCCGACTTTACATTCGCTGCGCCCATCATTACCGACGTCACGCCGGCCCCGATCTCCACGCGTTTTTCGTGGTCGCAAGTACTGATGGGAGTGACCGTTTTCGGCCTCTTCCGTTTAGTCGGAACGATCCGACCGGCGTCAGTTGTGGCTTGGCTGTGCCGGTTGCGGCTTGCAGCCGGCAAGGACTCCGTGTGAAGCGCGGAGCCGCTAAATCCCGGACTCGATCGCACGCAGCAGGCGGAAACGCATCGCGCCATCGTTGCTCTTGAGCGAGATGACGAAGCGCACCCGGCCGTGCGCGGTGGTCTCGGCGTAACCCGCCAAGGTGCGGACGCCGTCGATCGTGCCGGTCTTGTAGTTGGCGCCCTTGCCGTGGCGCATCAGGTCGGCATGGGTCGCGAATTAGGTTGAGCACCTTGGCGAGGCCGCGTGCCGTAAAGTGGTTGCCGCGGCTGATGCCCGAGCCCTCTTCGAGGTGGATGGCGTCGGCGAGGCCCTGCGCAGCGAGCATCTCGTTGGCGACCTTTAACGACTTCTCGAGGCTCACCTCTATCGTATTGACTCCACTCTCGCGCAAGCAGAGTGTGAAGAGTGTGTTATGCGGCGTTTATGCGTGGGGCGCGCGTTGGAGCATTATGAGGCAGAGGTTTTCGGTCGCGCGTATAGCGTTCGTTGCACTTTTCGCCTTTTGCTTGTTCATGCCTGTTGCGCATGATGCGCAGGCGAGTGTGTTGCGGACATTCGACTTCACCCAGTCGGGGTGGATTTCCCCAGGAGATCCGGGCGGTTCCGCAGGATACGCGACCGGTTCCTTTTCGGGCTACGTTGAGCCGAGCGGCTATCTCGAACTCAGCGATCTGACCAGCTTTAACCTTGATCTCCGCACTTTCTCGTCTGAAGTGACAGGGGGTCTCGGCGACCTCAGCTTATTCTCTTACAAACCCGGCGGCGGCGCCAGCACTCTCGACATCGAGTGGTCGCATTTGGGAATTCAGTTTTGCATGGGAGCGTCCGTGCAGCTCGCGCCGGCGTGCGATCCCAGCTCATTTCCGTCCACGGCGCTTGGTTCGTCTAACTTAATAGGTTACGATTATACGCTGAATGCGCCCGTCATTACTGAGGTCGGGGCGCCGGCCCCGATCTCAATGCGCTTTTCGTGGTCGGAGATTCTGATGGGAGCGACCGTTTTCGGCCTCTTCCGTCTCGTCGGAGCAATCCGGCCGGCGTCCGTCGTGACCTGGCTGTGCCGGTTGCGACCTGCAGCCGGCAAGGAGTCCGTGTGAAGTGCGGAGCCGCTAAAGCCCTGAACTCGATCGCACGCAGCAGCCGGAAACGCATCGCGCCATCGTTGCTCTTGAGCGAGATGACGAAGCGCACCCGGACATGGGCGGTGGTCTCGGCATAGCCCGCCAACGTGCGGACGCCGTCGAGCGTGCCGGTCTTGTAGCGGGCGCCCTTGCCGTGGCGCATCAGGTCGGCGTGGGGCGCGAACAGGTTGAGCACCTTGGCGAGGCCGCGTGCCGTAAAGTGGTTGCCGCGGCTGATGCCCGAGCCCTCTTCGAGGTGGATGGCGTCGGCGAGGCCCTGCGCGGCGAGGAGCTCGTTGGCGACTTTCAACGACTTCTCGAGGCTGACCGGGCCGCCAAAGCGGTGCGCGCCGATTTCCAGGAAAATCTGGTTGGCGATGTAGTTGTTCGAGCTGGCGAGCAGCTCGTGCAGGATCTCCGACAGGGGGCGCGACTGGCGGTGGATATAGACCGGCGTGAGACCCGTAGGCACGGTGCCGGTCGTGATCTTGCCTGTCACGCTGCCGCCGGCTTGTTCAATGAACGCGGCGAGCAGTTCGCCGGCGTATTGCAGGCTGACTTCGGGGTCATGGGCGAGGCTGATGCGGCCGCGGCCATCGGGCCCGCGCGCGCGGAATTGCTTGATCGCCAGCGGGGTGATCGGGGTCTGCTTTTCGGCGGATCGAGACGCTCTTGCCGTGGCGCACGGCGGAGATCGTATTGAAGTTCACCGCCAGCGCGGAGTTCGGCGCGTCATAGGACTCAGCCGAGTTCTCGATTCCCGGGATGCGAAGGCGGGCGGGGTAGTAGCTCGCATCGAGCACAATGCCGGCGAGCGGCGCCTTGCCCACCGCGGCGACCAGTTGCGGCGCGAGAAGCGCAAGTTCCTCGGAGACCAGGAAGGGATCGCCGCCCCCGCGCACGTACAGCACACGATTCTCGTCCAGATAGAAGCGCGTCTGGAAGCGGTAGTCTGCGCCCAGCACCTGCAGCGCCAGCCAGGCGGTCACCAGCTTGGTGACCGAGGCGGGCACGAAAGGCCTGTCGGCATGCTGCGCTATCAGCTCGTTGCCCTTTTCGTCCATCACCAGCACCAGCGCCGACGGCGCCAGCGTCGCGACATTCTCCTTGGCGTCGGCCAGGGCTGGGGCGGGCAGCAGCAGCAGGGCAGCAAGGAGCAGGCAAGACCACATGGCGACTACGATACAGGCTTGGCTCGGCGCCCGCTTCGGGTCCGTGCGAAGGAACTGTTCTGCGCGGGCAGGCTCTTTGCTGTGCACTTCACACCTGAGCGTCGGCGGTTGAATCCGGTCGCTTCCACTTTCACGCATGTTGGACCGAAACACGATGGATCGAAACCCGCAAATGACGCTGATCTATTGACGGGACAACCCCGGCTATGCCCGCTAAACACCCCGCATGACCCTCGCCAACGAAACCGCCCTCGTGCTTTTTTCCGGCGGGCAGGACTCCACCGTCTGCCTCGCCTGGGCGCTCGCGCGCTTTGCCCGCGTCGAGACCATCGGTTTCGCTTACGGCCAGCGCCACGCGGTCGAACTCGACCTTCGGCCCCGCATCCGCGAGAAAATGACGCGCCTCGACAGCGAATGGAAAGCCAGGCTCGGCGACGACCATCTCATCCCGCTCGATGCGCTCGGTTCCGTCTCCGACAGCGCGCTCACCGCCGAGCGCGCCATCGAGGTGGCCGAAAGCGGGCTGCCGACCACCTTCGTCCCGGGGCGCAACCTCATCTTCTTCTGCTTCGCCGCGGCGGTCGCCTATCGGCGATCGGCTCGCCATCTGGTCGGCGGCATGTGCGAGACCGACTATTCCGGCTATCCCGATTGCCGCGACGATACGGTCAAGGCCATGCAGGTCGCGCTCGCCCTCGGCCTCGACCAGCGCGTGACCATCCACACGCCGCTGATGTGGCTCGACAAGGCCGACACTTTCGCGCTGGCCGAGGAACTCGGCGGCGCCTGCGTTCCTTGATCTCGTCATCGAGGATACCCATAGCTGCTACCGGGGCGACCGCAGCCGCCGCCACGCGTGGGGCTACGGCTGCGGAGAGTGCCCGGCCTGCCGCTTGCGCGCGCAGGGCTTTGCGAAGTTCAAGAGCCGAAAGATCGCATGACTGCCGCCACCGCCACCGACAAGCGCCGCAATATCGAAGGCGCCGTTTTCCTCGTCCTGTTCTGCCTGACCGTTCCGGCCGCCAACTGGATGATCGGCCATGTGGGCACGGTCTGTGCCGCGCAGGGGCCCTGCGTAATTCCGGTCGCGCCCGGCGTCATGGCGCCTTCGGGTGTGTTGATGATCGGCGCCGCCTTGGTGCTGCGCGATCTCGTGCAGCGCCGTCTCGGCGTCGCGTTTGGCATCGGGGCGATTATCGCCGGTGCGGCGTTGTCGGCCGCGGTCGCGCCGGCATCGCTGGTGCTGGCCTCGACGGCGGCCTTTCTGCTGTCGGAATTCGCCGATTTCGCCGTCTATACGCCGCTCGCCCGCCGCCGGCTGGTGCTGGCGGTTCTGGCCTCCAGCGCGGCCGGGCTGGTGGTCGATTCCATCGTCTTTCTCTGGCTGGCCTTCGGCTCGCTGGCCTTCCTCGAAGGCCAGATCATCGGCAAGGCCTGGATGGTGCTGCTGGCGCTGCCGCTGATCGCCTGGCTGCGCCGCCGCGACGAGCGCCTCGGCCTGAAACCGGCGTGATCCAAGCCTGAATGACGCGGAGGAGCGGCTGCGATATGGTGCGGCGCTTTTCATTCCAGGTAAGGGAACGTCCATGTCCGCCGTCATCGAAACCCTGAAGAGAATAACCACCGGCACCATCACCACCATGCTGCTGAAGAAGGGCATCCGCCGCTCCTGGATGGCGGGCGCCATGCCCTTCGGCTTTTCCGGCAAGCGCGTGGTGGGGCCTGCCTTCACCCTGCGCTTCGTGCCGGTGCGCGAGGACTTGGCGACACCGGAAAGCTGGTCGAAGCCGATCTCGACCCGCGCGGCCATCGAGGCCATGCCGGAAGGCTGCGTGGTTGTGGCCGACGCCATGGGCGTAACGGGGGCCGGCATTTTCGGCGACATCCTGTGCATGCGCATGGTCAAGCGCGGCGTGGCCGGGCTGGTGACCGACGGCGTGATGCGCGACAGGCACGGCATCATGCAGACCGACCTGCCGGTCTGGTGCGCCGGCGTGGCGGCGCCGGCCTCCGTCAACCAGCTCACGTTCGTCGGCTGGAATGAGCCGATCGGCTGCGGCGGCTGCGCCATCTTCCCCGACGACATCATCGTTGCCGACGACGACGGCGCGGTGGTGATCCCGGCGGCGCTCGCCGAGTTCGTCGCCGCACGAAGGCGCCGAGCACGAGCTCCTGGAAACCTGGCTGGTCGAACAGGTTGAGAAGGGCGAGAAACTGCCCGGTCTCTATCCGCCCAACGAAGAGAACAAGCAGCGCTACGAGGCCTGGAAAAAGGCGCTCTGATGTTCTTCCTGCTGTCGAAGACAGCCGCCTTCCTGCTGCTGCCGTCGAATTTTCTCTTGCTGATCGGGCTCGTCGGCCTGCTGCTGCTGTTCACGCGCTGGCGACGCGCCGGCACGGGACTGATGGCGGCGAGCCTCGTGCTCATGGCCTTGGCCGCCTTTCTGCCGTTCGCCGCGCTGCTGGAACATCCGCTCGAAAGCCGCTTTCCGCCTTGGAATCCGGCGCGCGGCGCGCCCGACGGCATCGTCGTGCTGGGCGGCGGGCTCAGTCCGGCGCTGTCGCGCATCTATCACGCGCCTCAGCTCAACGGCAGCGCCGAGCGCGTCACCGTCATCGCCAAGCTGGCGCGCGATTATCCGCAAGGCCCGCATCATCTTTTCCGGCGGCGACGCCAGCCTGCGCGGAAATGCAGGGCCGCGAAGCCGACTACCTTTATCCGCTGCTCGACACATTCGGCGTGCCGCGCGGCCGCGTGATGCTGGAGAACCGCGCGCGCAATACCTATCAGAACGCCGTCTTCACCAAGGCGCTGGTCAAGCCCAAGCCGGGCGAACGCTGGCTGCTGGTGACCTCGGCGCAGCACATGCCCCGCGCCGTCGGCTGCTTCCGCCGTGTCGGCTTCCCGGTCGAGGCCTATCCGGTCGATTGGCACATGCGGACCGCGCCCGGACCTTTTCGCCTTGGGCGACGAATTCGGCGGCGGGCTGCGCGGCGCTCGACGACGCCACGCATGAATGGCTGGGCCTGTTGGCCTATTGGCTGACCGGCCGCACCAGCGCATTGTTTCCGGCGCCGCGGCCCGCGCCGGCGCGTGAATGCGGCCGGCCGCCATCGTTTAACTGTAGCGACGGTCGCGCTGGCGCTATGCTCTGGCCGTTGCGGGCGATTCGTGCGCCCAGAGTCCGCGTGCTCCGGCGTGCTCGCGCACCATCCGCGTGATGCCTCACCAAGGGGATCGACCATGGCAACGAACGCTTCTTTTGGGCGTGCTGCGGCGCGCGCCCGGCGACGATGCCCGTGACAACCGGCATGACGTCGCAGATGCCTATATTGCCGGCGAGCGTCGGCGAGTGCGTGGCGACCGCGGTGGCGGTTTCGCTGCCGTTGCGGTGGTGGTCGTCATGGCGGTGCTGATGGGCTCGGTCGGCCCGTAGCCGTACGGCGCGGCGCACGGCTTGAGCGCGCGCGGCCTCTCTGCCAGTGTGCGCGGCACGAGGAGGCCGTCCGAATGCCGCAGAACATTACCGTCGGATACAAGGAGCTCTGCGAAGCCGCCGAGCGCGAGGTCGAGACGTTGCCGACCGGGGAGGCGATCAAGCTCGCCGGCCGCGACGATACCGTGCTGGTCGACATTCGCGACATCCGCGAATTGCAGCGCGAGGGCAGGGTGCCCGGCGCCTTCCATTGCCCGCGCGGCATGCTGGAATTCTGGATCGATCCCGCCAGCAACTACCACAAGAAGATGTTCGACGCAGACAAGAAATTCGTGTTCTTCTGCGCCGGAGGCTTGCGCTCCGCGCTCGCTGCGCAGACTGCGCACCGCATGGGGCTCAAGCCCGTCGCCCATATCAAGGGCGGCTTCGGCGCGTGGAAGAAGGCCGGCGGCCCGGTCGAACTGCCCGAGGACATGCCGGGCGAGCACCACGACGCGTAAAAAGGCGTGACGGCTATTCACGCCGCCTGCTTGCCGGCCATCGAAAAAATGCGTTTGCCGTGCGCCCGCGCGGGCCGCACTGTTTCGCGCGCGACGGAATGACAGCCCATGGCTCTTACGCTCATCATCGGCAACAAGAACTATTCGTCCTGGTCGCTGCGGCCATGGATCGCCATGAAGGTGGCCGGCATCGCCTTCGATGAGACGGTGATCCCGCTCTACGAGCCGGGCAGCCGGGAGCAGGTGCTGCGATATTCCCCCACCGGCAAGGTGCCGGTGCTGATCGACGGCGACGAGCATGTGTGGGAATCGCTCGCCATCCTCGAACATCTGGCCGAGAAATTCCCCGCTGCGCATCTGTGGCCGTCGGAGCCGCGCGCGCGCAGCCATGCCCGCGTGGTGGCGGCGGAGATGCACGCAGGCTTCGTGGCCCTGCGCCGCGCCTGCACGATGAATTTCTGGCTGCCGCCGAAGCCGCGCCCGCAGAGCGAGGAGGTGATGGCCGACGTCGCCCGCATCGAGGCGCTTTGGCGCGATTGCCGCGCCCGTTTCGGCCAAACGCGCAACGGCCCGGTCCCTTTCTGTTCGGCGCCGTTCGGCGCTGCCGACGCCATGTATGCGCCGGTGGTGGCGCGCTTCCACAACTACGGCATTCCGGTCGGCCCCGAGGACGCGCGCCTACATGGACGCGGTGATGGCGCTGCCGGCCTGGACCGAATGGCGGGATGCCGCGCTGCAGGAGCCCTGGATCATGCGCCACAACGAGCCGGACTGGCCCCTGGTGCGCGGCGTTAATGTTTCGGCATAATTAAATTGGATTTCCGATGCGGCGATTTGCGCCGCTCGCATCCAAAATTTTGTCAAGATTGTGGGCGACACCGCCTGCGCTTCGCACGGCGCAACGCCGTGTCCGCACGGCTCGCGGCCGTGTTTCCACAAATGGGGGTGACGACGCTGCTACGGGCCGGCCACGGCCCGGGAGGGGTAGCCATGCGATTCCGTCTGCTTGCACTCGCCGCTTTCTGTCTTGCGCTCACCGCGCCGGCCTTCGCCGCCGACAACACCGCCGCCAAGCCCGATGTGAAGGGGCTTTATCTCCTCACCGATTATCCGGCGGTTTCGGTACAGCCGGGCACCACCTCGACCGTCAATTTGAAGCTGCGCAATTACGGGCTCGCGCCGCGAACGCCTCAAGCTCTCGGTTTCCGGCGTGCCGCAGGGCTGGACCGCGACGCTGCTCGGCGGCGGCCAGCCGGTGGCCGCGATCATGGCCGCCACCGATGACAGCGTGTCCTTCGATCTGCGCCTCGACGTGCCGAAGGACGCCAAGATCGGCACGCACACGCTGACGGTCACCGCCGACGACGCCACCTCCAACGTCTCCCTGCCGGTGGCGGTGACGCTCGCCAAGCAGTTGCCGGCCAAGCTCTCGGTGCAGGCGCAACTGCCCGAATTGCGCGGCTCCTCCATCTTCGAGCTTCGAATATACGCTCACGGTGAAGAACGACAGCGGCAAGAAGCTGCTGGTCAGCCTCGCTGCGCAAGCCCCGCGCAACTTCGACACCTCGTTCACCCAGGCCTATGGCAGCCAGCAGCTCACCGCCATCCCGATCGATGCCGGCAAGAGCAAGGACGTGAAACTCAAGGTGACGCCGCCCGACACCGTCGACGCCGGCCATTATCCCGTCGCGGTGAATGTCGCCGCCGGCGGCGCCAAGGCCACCACCAAGGTCGCGCTCGACGTCACCGGCCAGCCCAAGCTGAGCCTCGCCGGCCGCCAGGGCATTCTCAGCGCCAATGCCACCGCGGGCACCGAAAGCTCCGTGCCGGTGATCGTGACCAATACCGGCACCGCGCCGGCCGACCACGTCAAGCTGCAGGCCAGCGCACCGACCGGCTGGAAGGTGACCTTCTCGCCCAAGACCATCGAGCGCATCGCGCCCAATCAGCACAAGCAGGTGACCGCCAGCATCCGCCCGCCGTCCAAGGCGATCGCCGGCGATTACGTCAACACCTTCACCGCCTCCACCAACGGCGAGAACGGCAACGCCAATTTCCGCGTCACGGTGACCACCTCGACCATGTGGGGCATTGCCGGCGTCGGCATCATCGGCGCCGCGCTGCTCATCATGGTGGGTGCCGTCATGCGGTTCGGCCGGCGATGAATAATCCCGTCATCGAGGCCCGCGGCCTCACCAAGCGCTACGAGACGGCGACTGCCGTCGACGGCGTGAACTTCACCGTCGGGGCAGGCGAGATCTTCGGCCTGCTCGGCCCCAACGGCGCCGGCAAGACCACCACGATCCTGATGCTGCTCGGCCTGAGCGACATCAGCGGCCGGCGAGGCGCGCGTATTCGGCCACGATCCGATGCGCGAGCCGCTCGCGGTCAAGCGGCTGGTCGGCTATCTGCCGGACACGGTCGGCTTCTACGACAACATGACGGCCGCCGATAACCTGCACTATACGGGGCGGTTGATGGGCATGCGTTCGGCCGAGCGCAAGGCCAAGATCGCCGCCGCGCTCGCCCGCGTCGGCCTGTCGGACGTGGCGGAGAAGAAGGTCGGCGCCTTCTCGCGCGGCATGCGCCAGCGGCTCGGCCTCGCCGAGATCGTGATGAAGGATGCCCGCATCGCCATTCTCGACGAGCCGACCAACGGCCTCGACCCGCAGGCGAGCATCGAGCTGCTCGAGCTGATCCGCTCGCTCAAGGCGCAAGGCGTCACCATCCTCTTGTCGTCGCATCTGCTCGACCGCGTGCAGAGCGTGTGCGACCGGGTGGCGCTGTTCAACCAGGGCCGTATCGCGCTCATGGGCACGGTGGGCGAACTCGGCCGCCATGTGCTCGGCGGCGGCTATGCGGTCGAGGTCGAGGCCGAAAGCAGCGATGGCATCGCCAAGCGACTGTCCGCGCTTCCCGGCGTGCGCAGCGTCGAGTCGCCGGGGCCCGGCCGCTTCCGCATGGTCTGCGACCGCGATCTGCGGGCGGAAGCCGCGGCCGCCGTGGTGGCCGCCGGCGGGCGCCTCAAGCAGCTCGCGCTCGACGAGCCGAGCCTGGAGGTGATCTACACCCGCTACTTCCAGAGCGCGCGAACGCAGCAAGGGGAGGCCCGTCATGCAGCGTGAAGGTTCTCCCCTGCGCGGGCTCGGCGTGGTGATGCTGAAGGAGTTGTCGGATCACCTCGCCTCGGCGCGCATGCGCGTCTTGGAATGGCTGGTGGTGCTGGTGGCGCTGGCCGCGGTCTATGCCGCCATCACCCAGGTGCGTGCGGTGACCGCGCAGGATCCCTTCCTGTTCCTGCGTCTGTTCACCACCGCGCGCGATCCGCTGCCGTCCTTCGTCTCGTTCCTCGGCTTCCTGGTGCCGTTGATGGCGATCGGGCTCGGCTTCGACGCGATCAATGGCGAGCACAATCGGCGCACGCTGTCGCGCATACTCTCGCAGCCGATCTATCGCGACGCCCTGCTGTTCGGCAAATTCCTCGCCGGCCTTATCACGCTGGCGATCAGCCTGATCGTGCTGTGGCTCCTGGTGATCGGGCTCGGCCTGTTGATGCTGGGCGTGCCGCCGGGCGGCGCGGAGATGGGCCGCGCCTTCATCTTCCTCGGCGTGACCATCGTCTATGCCGGCGTGTGGCTGGCGCTCGCCATGCTGTTTTCGGTCATCTTCCGCTCGGCGGCGACGGCGGCGCTGGTGACGCTCGGGCTCTGGCTGTTCCTGACCGTGATCTGGCCGGCACTGTCGCCGGCGATCGCGCAGGCCGTGGTGCCGTCCGGCGATCAGGCGACGCTGCTGGTCACGCGCAGATGCTGGCGCGGCTGTCGCCTTCCACGCTCTACGGCGAATCGGTGCTGGCGCTGCTGCACCCGACCACGCGTGCGCTCGGGCCGATCTATATCAGCCAGCTCGAGGGCGCGGTGATGGGCTCGCCGCTGCCGTTATGGGACAGCGTGATGGTGGCGTGGCCGCAGATCGTCGGCCTCATTGCCGCCAGCATTCTGCTGTTCGTTGGCGGCTACGTCGTCTTCCAGCGGCAAGAGGTGCGCGCATAGTCGCGCACCGTCTTCTCGCGAGAGTGGTGCGTGCGTAGTCGCGCTCCGTCTTCGCGCAAGCGGTGCGCGCTTGAGTTTGTAAGAGGGGAGCCCGTCGTCATCCTGAGCTGCACGGCTCAGGATGACGCACCCCCGCGCAGCCGCTTCACCAGTTCGTCGATGAACGGCCTTTGCGCCGGCAGGATCTTGCGCCGCGCCGTCGCCACCTTGAAATAGGCGACACGGTCGACCTCGGGAAAGCTCTGCGCGCCTGCCCGAGCGCGGCGGCCATTCCATCTCGAACTCGTTGCTGGCGAAATCCGGCGAGGTCGAAATCGCCCTCGAGCGCGAAGGCGTGCACGGTCTTGCCGCTTCGCTGCCGGATCGGCCTGAGCGGGATGAACTCGCCGTCGGCGGTGAAGCCGGTCTCCTCGTTGAATTCGCGCTTGGCGCAGGCAAGCACATCGTCCGATTCGACCTGGCCCTTGGGGATCGACCAGGCGCCCGCGTCCTTCGTGCGCCAATAGGGCCCGCCCGGATGGGCGAGCAGCAACTCCAGCCCGCGATTGCGGCGGAAGGCGAGAATGCCGGCGCTGATTTCGGCGCGGTGTGACATCGGCAGGCTCGGCAATGGGCTGCGGCCGGCACGGCGCCGGCCCTGTCGAGACGCACGGCATGAAAGCACATCGCGTGCCAGCTCCAAACGTCAAAAAAATCGCGAGGTTCGGGTGCGGGCGAGACGGCAGAAATGGAAAAACCCGGCCGTGGGGCCGGGTTCTTCCGTTGATTACGCTCAGGTCCGCCGTCGATTACTTGACCGAATCTTTGACCTTGTCGGCCGCTTCCTTGGTCTTGTCGGCCGCCTGCTTGGTTGCTTCGCGGCCGGCGTCCTTCGCCTGACCATAGGCGTTCTGGGCCTGGCCGGCGATCTGCTCGCCCTTGCCTTCACCCTCCATCTTCTTGTCACCGGTCAGCTTGCCGGCGGTCTCCTTGACCTTCCCCTTCGCCTCTTCAGCGGTTCCTTCGATGCGATCTTTGTCCATCATGTCCCTCTTTTCGTTGTTGTCGACTTGTCAAAGGGTCAACGATTGGCGCGCGCCGATGTTCCCTACCGGGCTGAAGCGGCTGCTTTCATGCGCCACGCGCATGCGCATGTGTCGCAGGTGTCAAATGACACGAGCGATATCACTTGCCGTCTGTTCCACGGTCCGTATCGGGCTTTTCGCCCGTCTTGTCGCGGGTCTCGTCTTGCTCGAGTTCGCGATTGCCCTGGCCGGTGGTGGATGGACCCAGATGCGCGCCGGTGTGCATGGGCGGCGCGATCTTCTCGGCGGGCGCGTGCTGCAGGGCGGGCGGCGCACGCTCCGGCTTTTTCAGTCCCTGCGCGCCGGCGGCGCCGGCAGCGACGAGCAGCGCCGCGGCGGCGGTAGACAACAGGTGCAGCTTTTTCATCGTATGCCTCCAGCTTTCGTTCCGGTACGGCAGGAGAACGCGGCGCGGACTGCGCCTGTTCCGCCCCCGCTTCGGCCGCCGGTCCCTGCGGACGCCATTGCCTTCGCGGTTCCGCCAAGGCAACCTCCTGCGAACTCAGGGAGAATGCGTTGACGATTTTGTCTTCATCGATCGACAAGAGCACGAGCGAATTCCACGCCAATGCGGCACGTATGCGCGAACTGGTGGCTGAGCTTCAGGCGCGCCGCGCCCAGGCCGCGCTGGGCGGGCCGCCGCGGGCCCGTGAACGGCACCTGTCGCGCGGCAAGCTCCTGCCGCGGGAACGCGTGATGAACCTGATCGACCCGGGCTCGCCCTTCCTCGAACTGTCGCCGCTGGCGGCGGGCGGCATGTACGGCGAGGACATCCATGCTGCCTCCCTGATCACCGGCATCGGCCGCATCGAGGGCCGCGAATGCATGGTGGTGTGCAACGATTCCACCATCAAAGGCGGCACCTATTATCCGATGACGGTGAAGAAGCATCTGCGCGCGCAGGAGATCGCGCGCGAGAACCGGCTTCCATGCGTCTATCTGGTCGACTCCGGCGGCGCCAACCTGCCGCACCAGACGGAAGTCTTCCCCGACCGCGAGCATTTCGGCCGCATCTTCTACAACCAGGCCACGCTCTCCAGCTTGCGCATTCCGCAGATCGCCGTGGTGATGGGCTCCTGCACGGCCGGCGGCGCCTATGTGCCGGCCATGTCGGACGAGACCGATCATCGTCAAGAAGCAGGGCACCATCTTCCTCGGCGGCCCGCCGCTGGTGAAGGCGGCGACCGGCGAGGTGGTGAGCGCGGAGGATCTCGGCGGCGGCGACCTGCACGCGCGCCGCTCGGGCGTTGCCGATCATCTGGCGCAGGACGACCATCACGCGCTCTCGCTCGCCCGCCGCATCGTCGCCAACCTCAACACGCGCAAGCGCGTCGACATTGCGCTTGAAGAGCCGCGCGATCCGGCGCTCGACCCGGCCGAGCTCGACGGGCTGGTGCCGGTCGACCTCAAGAAGCAGTACGACGTCCGCGAGGTGATCGCGCGCCTGGTCGACGCCTCCGAATTCGACGAGTTCAAGCAGCTCTACGGCACCACGCTGGTGACCGGCTTCGCGCATATTCACGGCATGCCGGTCGGCATCCTCGGCAACAACGGCATCCTCTTTTCCGAGAGCGCGCTGAAGGCGGCGCATTTCATCGAGCTGTGCTGCCAGCGCCGCATTCCGCTGCTGTTCCTGCAGAACATCGTCGGCTTCATGGTCGGCCGTGACTACGAAGCCGGCGGCATCGCCAAGGACGGCGCCAAGATGGTCACGGCGGTCGCTTGCGCGAGCGTGCCCAAGATCACCGTCATTGTCGGCGGTTCCTATGGCGCCGGCAATTACGGCATGTGCGGGCGCGCTTACTCGCCGCGCTTCCTGTTTACCTGGCCGAACGCGCGCATCTCGGTGATGGGCGGCGAGCAGGCGGCGTCGGTGCTCGCCACCGTCAAGCGCGACAATATCGAGGCGGGTGGCGGTGCGTGGTCGGAAGTTGAGGAAGAAGAATTCAAGGCGCCGATCCGCGACCAGTACGAGACCGAGGGCAATCCCTATTACGCCACGGCGCGGCTGTGGGACGACGGCATCATCGCGCCGTCGGAGACGCGGCGCGTGCTGGCCTTGGCCTTTTCCGCGGCGCTCAACGCGCCGGTCAAGGGGACGCGGTTCGGGGTGTTTAGGATGTGAGGAAAGACAGGACGTGCCAAAAAGAGTCGCTGCATTATTAATCGTGCTGTCAGGTTGCGCGGGCCTTCTCGCCGCCGCGCCGGCACTCGCGCTCGATATCCAGCCCGGCCTCTGGCAGGACACTCTGAGCGGGGAGGTGAACGGCAAGCCGATCGCGGGCAAGGTCACGACCAACTGCATCACCCCGGCGCAGGCCAAGGATGTGGTCGAGCACGCGCAGGCCGGCTTGCAAAAAGCCATCAAAGGCCAGGCGCAGAAATGCAGCAGGCTCGACATCCACCACGACGGCAACGTGATCACCTTCGCGATGACATGCGGCAACGCCGAAGAGGGCTCGGTGGATGCGACCACGGTGATCACCGTCCATTCGCCCCGGCACACGACCAACGTCGCCAAGGCCAGCATCGACTTCGCGGGGCAGAAGACGGTTTCGACGATAGTCACCGACTCCAAATGGATCGCGCCCGAATGCAAAAAGTAATGCTGTGCGGCGCCCTGCTCGCCGCCGCTGCCGTCGCATCCCCCGCGCAGGCCGAGATCAGCGTCGCGCCCGGCCTGTGGCAGCAGGTCGAGACCGGCACCGAGGACGGCAAGCCAGCCGCGCCCGTCACCTACACCAATTGCGTCACGCCGGAAGAAGCCAAGGACCCGATCAAGGCCATGGCCAATCTCAAGGCCATGGGGCTGCTGGTCGGCCAGTACTGCAAGAAGCTCGATGTCGACCAGAAGGACCAGTCGGTCGCTCTTTCCTTCGCCTGCGGCGACGAGAAGTCGACCTTCGTCGGCATGACCCTGAACTTCACCTTCCTCGATGCCCGCCACTTCAGCGGCACGATCAAGTCGCGACTGGTGTTCAGCGGCAAAGAGACCACCTCGGACAAGGCCATCGAGGGCAAATGGCTTCAGGCGGCGTGCAAGAAGGACAAGAAGGAATAGCGCTCACCGTCCGAACAGCCACAGCGCGAGGCTCAGCAGCACGCTGAGAATGAGCGAGGTGACGATCGGGAAATAGAAGGTCGTGTTGCCGCGCTGCCAGACGATGTCGCCGGGCAGGCGGCCGAGGCCGAGCCTGCGCGATGAACGGCCAGAGCAGGCCCGCCACCAGCAGCATCAGTCCGGCGATGATCAGAAATCGCGCCATGCGCTCCTCGCGCTTTTGACTTATGCTCGCGGCGCCCGCGCATCAACCGTGTCAGGAAGGACGACGCCATGGCCATGAATTACCGATCCGCCCTCATCGTCGGCGCGGGCGCCGGCATATCGGCCTCCGTCGCGCGCGCCTTCGCGCAGGCCGGCATGAAGATCGCGCTCGCCGCCCGCTCCACCGCCGATCTCGCCGCCCTGGCGCAGGAGACCGGCGCCGCCACGCATGCCTGCGACGCGGCCGACCGCGCCCAGGTCGACGAGCTGTTCGCCGACCTCGAGACCGCCGGGGCTGCGCCCGACGTGGTGGTCTACAACGCGAGCTATCGCACGCGCGGGCCCTTCGTCGACCTCGATCCGCCGGAGGTGGAGAAATCGCTGCAGGTGAGCGCCTATGCCGGCTTCCTGGTGGCGCAGGCGGCGGTCAAGCGCATGCTGCCGCGCGGTCACGGCGCCGTCCTGTTCACCGGCGCCTCGGCCAGCGTGAAGGGCTATGCGCAGTCGGCGCCTTTCGCCATGGGCAAGTTCGCGCTGCGCGGGCTGGCGCAGAGCATGGCGCGCGAATTGTCGCCGCAAGGGATTCACGTGGCGCATTTCGTCATCGACGGCGGCGTGCGCAGCGCGCGCCGGCCCGACCCGCCGGACAAGCCGGACTCCCTGCTCGATCCCGACGCCATCGCGCAGACCTATCTGCAGGTGCTGCAGCAGCCGCGCAGCGCCTGGACGCACGAGATCGAATTGCGTCCGTGGGTCGAGAGGTTCTGACGGGCGCCCGGCGCTTCACCCAACGCAAGCATCTCGGTCACGCGTTCGTTACGCAGCCGTGATCTGCCGATTTAACGGCTGTTTACCGTGCAGCCCTAGCGTGCCCCGTGAGCCGTGAGGGGCGTACATGGTCACGATGGTCAACGGCTATATGTGCTACACGTCGTGCCAGGCCGCCGCGGCCCGCGCCGGCAAGGACCCGCATGCGCCGCTCGGCGCCCCGCCGGGCGAGCACGGCGATAAGGACAAGGCCGACGGCCTCGCCGGCAATCAACCTCCGTCGATCCTCGATCCCGGTCCCGGCACGGACAAGAAATCCGTCAACGGCGTCGACGATCCCAACGCGATCGATCCGACCAAGGCTGCCGGCGCGGCCAACGGCGATTATCAAGCTTCGCAGGGTATCAATCTGCTGGTTTGAGACCACTGGCGGCTGGCAGGACAGGCGCCTCCATGCTAGGGCAGCATCCGTCCAAATAGACCGCTCGTCCCCGCGCAAGCGGGGACCCAGGGCGGCAATCTCCGCGCTGTCGGTCACGGCCTCTGGATTCCCGCTTGCGCGGGAATGAGCGGAGGGCAGGCCCACGCATTTGCAGAAGCTACAAGCAGCCCGCATGGTCAATCCCGACGATATCAGACAACTCGCCCCTACCGGCCGTCTGCGCGCCGGCGTGGTCGCTGCGCCGGCGGCCTCGGCCTTCTTCGCGGTCAAGGATGAGAGCGGCGCCGTGCGCGGCGTCACCGTCGATCTCTTGCGCGCCTTTGCCGACAAACTCGGCCTGCCGCTCGATCTCCAAGTATATGACAATTCCGGCCAGGTGACCGATGCGGTGGCGTCGGGCGCCTGCGACGTCGCCTTCATGCCGCACGACGCCGCGCGCGCGGAGAAGGTCGATTTCGGCCCGCCTTATTTCATCATCGAAAGCACCTATCTGGTGCCGGCGGGCTCGGTCATTCAAAGCATCGATGAAGTGAACAGGCCGGGCGCGCGCGTGGTCGCCATCGCCAACACGACGACGGGCCGCAGCGCGCGCCGCACCGCGCCGCAGGCCGAGCACGTCGAAGTGCCGAGCGTCGATCTGATGACCGAGATGGCGCGGTTGGGGGAGGGCGACGCCTTCGCGCTGACACACGACTCGCTCGCCGGCCTGATCCCCAAGCTGCCCGGCGCGCGCATCCTGCCCGGGCATTTTCAGCAGACCGGCATCAATGTCGCCGTGCCCAAGGGCCGTGCCGCGGCTTTGGCGGTTGCGAGCGCGCTGCTCGAAGACGCAAAGGCTTCCGGCGCCGTGCGCCGCGCCTTCGACGCCGCGGGCTTTGCGTACTTGAAAGTCGCTCCGTAGCTCTTTGTGTGCATCTCTGCCACAGCGGACAGGCTTGTGCGGAGCCTGCCGCGCGGCCGCCGACTTATCCCCGCTTGTGCCGCGAACGCATTGAAATCACTCGACTAAAAATAACTTATCCCCGCCCTCCGAACTGCCCTGATAATGCGCGCATCCCGCCTCGGTACCGCGGGGTGTCTGTACAACGTTTTCAATGCGCTCTAACCAATTGTAAACATTGAGGAAAATAGACCCCATGCTGTGACGCCCCGGGTTCTACCCATTGTTCCGCCTTCATGTTGGGGGCTGAACCCCCCGATTTGGGACCCCCTCCTGGTGCCTCTGTGCCGCGATTTGAGGCGGGGTCCGCAGGGGGTCCGCTATCAGGGGGCGGGGGACCCCCGAAATCGCGTAATCGCCCCATTTCCGCCCGCCTGTGCCGGGCTCCGGTCCTGGGGGTACCCCCTGTCGCGAACATCGCGGCAGGGGTCTCTTTTTGAAGGAATGCGTTCTTCGCAGATCAATCAATCAGCGGCGCTTGTCGATTGATCGCCTCGACAGTCAGCCGGAACGGCGAGCCTTGCACCGAGAGGTTCGTGCAGCTCGGCGCTATAGGAATCTCACCGAGAGTGGGGATTGATAGCTGCAACTCTAAATCCGTGATCGCACCGGCGTGATCTTTCAGGAGCGCCATGCAAATCGCGAGAACAGCATGTGTGCCTTCGAGCTCGACGTAGTCCTTGGTAGGCCCGGCTAGTTGTTTTTTGAGCTTCTTCGCCATGGTGTGCTTCCTTTCGATTGCTGGTTGGCCCTGCAATTGAAGCACGAGACGACGGCAACAGAGTTGCAGATAATCGCGCACCGATTTCTTGTGGGATGATCGGTGCGGGCCATGAAACCACGATTTTGGCCCGCACCGACTTCGCTCGTGAGGATGATCCTCCTCTTTCACCATTGTGCCGGCGCCCCGCCTGGAGTAAGCCGATACGGACGGTCGCCGGCTGCGGGCCGTTGTTCTGATGCGACGGACACCTGCCCGCTGGTCCGCTCCCGGCGTAAGACTGTAAGACCCGCCGGGCTCCATCCCCCAACCGCGGATGGCGTGATACGCAGGTTGGGGAAACTTTCATCACGCTATCCGCACGCGCTCTGTTCGTGTTTTGTACCGTACAGCGAGAACGGCCGTTGCACTCGCGTCAGCACGCCGCTGAGCGTCGATGCCTTGCGCGTTGGCCTGTTCGATCAAACTTTCCTCCTGACGTTCGAGCCGATCGAGTTCGGCCTTGAGTTCATCGAGGCGCTGCTCGCGTTGGTCCTTGCTCAATGCGTGGCGACCGTCCGCGGGGAGCGCGTCGATTTCCTTGTGAAGCGCGGCGACCATTTCGTCACCATGCAACCATGCCTGCATTGCGGCGACGTCCTTGACCTGCATCCCGCTGTAACTGCGCGGATCACCGAACACGATGCTGAGCTTCGTTTGATTGCCACTCAGATGCGGTTTACCTTCGGCAGCGAGTTCTGCGGACAAACTCGGTGGCCTCTACTTTCAGCGCGGACTTCGGCAGGGGTGCGACCGCAACCGCGCGGAACTCTCGCTTGAACCCGTCGATTTGACCGCGAATGCGACCGATGGCCTGCAGGAAGGTCTCGTCCTTTTGCGGCTTCACGGCGACCGGCTCTGCGACTTCGAGGGCACGGCCGTTCAGCAGCTCCAACCAATGCCGAATGTTGGCAACCAATGCGGCGAGGTCCGCGTGTCTGCCGTTCTGTACCGACCGCACCGCGCGGAGGCGTCCGAGCTCCTGCTCGATGCCAGCGGCTTCTGCTTGTGACGTTGCGCCCGAGCCGATCATCTTTTCAAGGTCGCTGATCCTGGCCTGTGCGGACGAGGCCGCGGCGCGTGCATCGTCGGCTTGACCTTGCAACGCGATAAACTTCGCACGGGTACTTGCCGGTAAGGGGTCACGCGGTTGAACCGCCGCAGTGCTTGGTTGAGACGAGAAGGCTTCCTGCATTGTCGCTGCCACGCTTTTGACTATCGTCATGTCAGCCTCCCTTCCAACGCTGCTCAATCGCTTGATTGTAGTTGGCGATCGCCCTGTCCCCTGCGGTGACGGTCGCCGTGAGCGGCGGCTTGCGCTTGCGCAATGCGGCCTGCACTTCGGGGTCTAACTCGGAGAATTTCGCCTTACCGGCCGCAACCATCTGCTCCCAACCAGCGAGGACTTGCTGTTCGGTCACGGTGTCTTGCGTTGGTGCAGGCTTCTTCCACGCGGTCGAGATGCGGTCGATATAACCGTGATAGGCGTCCAACTTCAGCTTGACCTGTGCATCGGTCAGAACAGCAAAGCCTGGTGAATGTCGAACCTGTTGGGCCTGACCGTCAGTTGCGACGGCCTTCTGAATACCGTCCATCAGATGAAGAGCAACGGTGACGCGTTCACCATCACGGACGACCTTGCGGTCATCGTCATCGTGGTTAGGTCTCTGTGTCATGTGATTTTCCTTTCTTCATCGGTTATCGCTTTTTGTCCTCTCTCCGCATTCCATTTAAACCGCAGGTGTCACGGCCATCATTTGACCGTGCATTTTCATTTGGCCTGGTATTTTCATTTCGCCTTGTGTATCGGGTGTTTTGACCAACAACATTGATTGTCGCACATAACAAAGGATGTCGAATGGCAACAACCATGGTCCACGACCGATAACTTTGACGAGCTGTTGCATCGAACGGTCGATGATGCGGCATGGACGACCGAACTGATCGACCGGCAATTCCTCGCATTCGGGGTCCGTGCAAACCGTCACTGCACAGTGCCGCCTGAACTCTTCCGTTTCCGCGAGGACGCGATAGATGACCGCACCACGTCTTGCATCGGCGTTGTAACTAAACTTGCCGTATTGCTGCTGGTCCGGATGCTGTCGGCGCTCGTTGAGTTCTTTGTTTTCCCACCATCGGCCCAACCGTTCGCAATCGACGCGGTACAACTTCAGCCGCTCTGCCCAGAATGCGGCGTGGTCGAACGTCAGCAAATCGCGCGGATGATAGATGCCGATGCGGCGAACGGCTGCGACACCATGTGCCCTCGCTTCGAGGTGCAGGCACGGCCCATTGGTTATTTTCGATGGTCTATCGCCGTACCAGACGTAGCGGATACCGGGGGCATTGCGACGGGTGTACGAACCGTTTTCTTCGGCGTGGACCTCGGCCTTTCCGTGCCACGGCTGCACGAAATGCCGGTCGAAGAGATCGACGAGGTTAACCGCGGTCTGGTTATCGGGCGTGACGATATCGAGGGCAATTTCGATGTAGTTGCAGATCCATTTCCGTCTCTTGGCGAGGAAGGTCAGCGCGGTGTCGTTTGGGGCGACGATGGTCAGCAGGAATGCGGCGTCCTCTCCCCTGATGGGGTGACCGTAACGCTGATTAACCGAGCGTGCGTGCTCTCTCAGTAATCGCATCTGCTTTTCCGTCAGCCCTTTCTGGTAGCGAAACGTGACCTTGTCGATGAAGGCGACGTGTGGATTGCATTTCGCCGCGCGGCGGCCTATATTCCCATGCACGAGAACACCCCTTCTCGTTCCTTAGAAGAGCCTCAACCCCGTCAGGTCTGCGCAGTCCTGGCGGGGTTTTCATTTGCTCAACGTGCTGCGCGATCATCGCGGCACCTCCAACCTTGCGCGGTGACGACGATGAACCGGCTTACTCGGTTGTCGTGTTTCTTCGAGTTGAGCGCGCAGCCAGGCATCTATTTCTGCTTCGCTCCAGCCGACGCACCGCGTGCTCAACCGGATCGGCTTCGGGAATGCACGTTTGGCCATCAGCTCGTAGAGCGTGCTCGTGCTCAAGCCTGTCCGCGCCTTGACCTGCTTGATCCGCAGAATGTTGATTGGCTGCTGCTCTGCCGCTGCTCCGTTCATCCGCGTATCTCCCCGCTGTCATTCGGTGTTCGGGGGAATATTACGCAATGCGCAGGGGCTATGGGACGCGAAAAATTCGCGACGCGATTTCTTTTGTGTCAACTATCAGATGGCGCTTTCACCCGTATGCGCGACGGGTTACTGGCCAGTGTTTTGATCTTTCGTCTCGCGTCAGTTCTGTGCTTTAGCTGCGGGCGCGCATCTATCACGGCGTCTAGCATCTTTTCTTTTTCGGCTTCGCGCACCCACTTGCTTTGATTTTTCGTCCGGTATTCTTCCCACCGCTTTCGCAATTCCGCGGCAGCTTCGTGCAAGAGATCGTAGTCCTTACCGACCGCGCGGGGACCTGTTTTGCGCTTTGAGCCTTTTGGTCGACCTGCCTTGCCGTGCTGCACAACCACACCGATCAGCCACGCGACGAGGTGACGTTGTTCTGACGATAGCCGGCGGACACGAATGCGTTCGCACAGGGGTTCCGTGTTGCCTTGCAGGGCGTGGGCGATCAACCCGTCGAAGTTATCCAGGCTTTCGAGACCGACGAGCTTGGCGCGACGTTTTAGCTCGTCCTTGCTGGCGGTCGGCCTGTAGACGAACTCTTTGCGCGGCTTCGTCATGACGCCTTCCCTCTGATCGGTGTCACGTTGCCCTCGACTTTTGCGGCCGGGACGACGTTGCAATATCTCGCCCACGCATCCATCAGTTTGCGCCGATGCTCCAACAACTGACCGCGTCGGTATGCCCGTTCCACTGCGCTTCCGGGCTTATGAGCGATCGCTATTTCGCTAATGTGGTTTTGAAAGTTCGTTTGCTCGGCCGTCCAATCGCTGAAAGTTGATCTGAAACCATGCGTCGTTGGCTTGCCGCATATTTTCTTTATCAATCGCCACATGGCACTGTCGGCCATCCGAGTACCGGCCTTTCTTCCGATGAAAACGAAGTCGTTTCCCAGTTCGCGCGGTAGCCCTTTCAGGATTTCGAGCGCACGGTCCGACAGCGGCACCTTGTGCTCCTTGCCGCCCTTCATCCGTTCAGCGGGAACGGTCCAGATCCTTTCCGCGAAGTCGATCTCGCCCCATAGCGCACCACGTGCTTCATTGGTGCGGGACGCCGTCAAAACCGCAAACTCGACGGCGCGCGGGACAATGCCCTCGCGCGTTCGCAGTTCGGCCACGAACTGACCGATCTCCCGGTAGGGGAGGGACTCGGTAATGTTTAACTGGTTTGACCTTGCGGGGCGCTGGCAGCAACTTGTTGAGGGCGCCTTTCCATTGCGCGGGGTTCGGTCCCGACCGCAATTCGCGGACCGTCGCCATGTCCAAAACGGAGGCGATGCGTTCGCGCACCCTCGTTGCCGTCTGCGTTTTCGTTCGCCAAATCGGTTCGACGACCTTGAGCACGAGTTGTCGGTCGATGGCGCCGACGGCCAAACCTCCTATGATCGGAAAAACATGTCGTTCGAATGATGCTAACCATTGCTTTGCGTGCCGCGAGCCTTTCCAACTATGCCGATGCGAGGCGAGGTACTGCTCGGCCATCTCCTTGAACGTGACGGTCTTCACCTGCTCCGCGCGGGTCGCCAGCTTCTTCTTTTTCTGTTCTTCAATTGGATCGATGCCTTGTTTGACGAGCTGGCGAGCTCTCCTGGCGTCCTCGCGCGCCTCGGCCAGACTGAATGTGTGCAGGGGACCGAGCCCCATCTGCCTGACCTTGCCGGTCGTCGGCGACGTGTACTGAAACAGCCAGGACTTCGTGACGCGTTTGCCGTCCGCGCGTGCAACCTGCAGGTACAATCCGCCGCCGTCGCTGTGCCTCCCGACACGCTTGATCTCCCTGACCTTCGCTGCCGATAGCTTGTCGATTTGCCGCGCCATTTCGCCAACCCCTGCCTCTACCCTACTGATGGGGCGCGAATGTATCACAACTCGACGGAACGTATCGGCGCCTTCAAACGATTTTTACAAGGAATGACAACTACTTGGCGGACCCCCTCGTACCCCCTCGCAAGACCCTGAAAACGACTGTACAGCATCTTCAGACACGGGGCGGGGAGCGGTGGCCGGGGAATGACGTTTTGCTCGGAGATGCGGCGAAGCGGCCCGGCGGTCCAAGCCGCATGTGTCCCGGCGCGCCAGCCGCGCGCCACGGGGCCCCGGTGATGGCCGGAGCCGGCAGTCGGTCACAGGTCTGCCGGCATCGGTCTGGGTCCAGAGCGGTGGATAGGCAGGCTTCCGTAAGGAAGGTTGCCTGAAAGGTACGTCCACCGGGGGCCATGCGGAGCAAACCTAAAACACCGCGCGCGGGACGCCGTGGGACTGGCGGACTTGCGTTTGCTCGTCGGCATCTTTCAAGAGGCGCCGGCGGGAACCGGACCATCGACAAGCCTCGACGTCGCGAGGCGTCGAGGCCCGCGGGTCCGAGCACTTTAGTTTGCGCACGCTGCGTAAACTTGAGTGCGCCCGGACCCATCGGCGTCCCGCGCGCCCTCGGCATTATTTCGAGAGCGGGCGGTTTGGAATAGCGGCGCACCCCGCGCCGACCAAACAACAGGGGCGGCGGAGCGTTGGCTTGCGAGGTCCGATTGAGAAACCAAGGAGCAAGGGCACTGCGCACCGTAAACGCTGTGCTGTCGTCCTCCGCAAAAGCGGAAGACCCGGTAAACAGCGGTGGTGCAGTGATCACTGGATCGTCCGCCTTCGCGTACGATGACCGCCGCAATGGGCCGACACTCGAGCGACGAACAACAAGGGCACTAATTTCCCGCCTTCACCTCGACCCTCGCCGCGGCAATGCGGCGGTTGAGCTCGATGCGGCGGCGGATCGGCAGCCAGTCGTACAGATAGATCTCGAGCGGCCGCCAGTTCGCCACCCAGCCGACGATGATCAGGCTCTCCTCCAGCACGCGCGCCACCACATGGTACGACACGAAGGCCGCCACCAACTGGCTGGTCACCAGGCAGGCGGCCAGCACCGCGATGCCGATGGCAAGCGAGCGGCGGCCGACGCGGAACAGTTCGCGCAGGTCCTGCTCGGCGACTTGCGCGCGGTAACCGAAATAATGCGCGAAGGCTTCCGGGATGACCTCCGCGCGCGGTTTGTTCACTTCCTCTTCCGGCAGATAGACCACGATAGTGAAGGGCGCGCCCGCCGGCAATTCGCGCACCCAACCGACAAGGAAGGCTTCGACTTCCGCGTCGATGTCCTTCTCGCGGAATGGCGAGGGATCGAACGAATTGAACAGGCTGCCGGTCGTGCGCGCGCGCACCGCGATCTCGGCGGCCACGGGCCCGTTCATCGCCCCAGCCAGCGCTTGGCGCGCACGGCCGACAGAGAAACGAGCGCGGCGCCTGCCACGCCCCAGCACAGTGTCGGCAGCCATTGCAGCACTGCGTTGAGCGTGGGATCGGCATTGAAGCCGGTCGCCACCGTCGCCATGCGCGCGAGCGTCGCCAGCGCCAGCGCCGAGAACAACAGACCCGACATGCGGCCCTCGCCGCCGTTCTCGCCGACCGCGAAAGCGGCCGTAAAGGCGCTCATCAGGATGGCGCCCCAGGCGGCGCCGGCGAGCAACTGCGCCGCCACCATCTGCCCGAGGTTCTGCGCCAGATGCGCCGCCACGATGGCGAACGCGCCGATCAGCGCCGCGCTCCCCATCACCGCATAGCCGCCGAGGCGTTTGGTCACGATGCTTGCCGGAAACATCGAAATATTGAAGCCGACCCAGAACACCGGCATCAGCCACTGCAATTGCGCCGCACCGGTATAGCGCAGGAACAGCGATCGGCTCTGGAGCGCGAAATGAATCTGATAGCCGAGCGCCAGCGCGATCATGGCGAGCGCGAACACGAGGGCCGGCCGGCTGATGTCGCCGAAAGCACGCACCGGCGGCACGGCGGGCGTGGGGGAAGGAGCCGCCGCCAAGCGGCGCTCGGCGGAGATCAGACCGAGCGTCACCAGCATCAGCACGATGCTGGCAAGCGCGAAAGGAAGCCGCGGGTCCAAGTCGCGCAGCATGGTCCCCATATAGGGCGCGATGGCGGCGGCGAGGCCCAAGCCGAGCATGGCGAGCGCCGACAGAAAGGGGATCGACGGCTTGGCCGCATATTTGCCGAGCAGCATCAGCGGCGGCGCGCGCAGCGCCGAGGAGGTGACCGTCCACACCACGATCGTTGCCAGCAGTGCGGGCGCGCCTTGACCGGCGATCAGCGGCAAGAGCAGGAATGCTGCGCACGATACGGCGGTCGCCGCCACCACCCAGACGCCGAGCCGGCCAATGAGCCGCGTCACTCGGTCGGCGGCAATACCTGTGGCGAAATCGCAGACGGCGAACGTTGCCTGGTCGAGCAGCAGGATGAGGATGATTGCCTTCGGCGCGATGCCGGCGGCGGCCGCCAGCTTCGGCAGATAAACGACATAGACGGTCCAGGTGAGCGCGAAGAAAAATTGCAGTGCCGCCAGATACCAGCCGTACCGCCGCATTATCCCCATGGCCGCCTCTTATATGGTAACGACGACATTGCCGATGGTGCCGCGCTCCACCGCCTCGTGCGCGGCGGCGATGTCGGCGAGGGTAAAGGTCGGCTGCGCCACCCGGTTGGTCAGGCGGCCGTCGCTGAGCGCGCGATTGATGGCGATGATGGCTCGCTCGCGCTCACTGGCATCAAGCTCGTAGACCAGAAAGAACTGCAGCCGGACGCTGTTGACCAGGCAGAAGGCGGCCGGCAGCACCGCTTCCGGCCCGGTGCCGTAGACGATCACGCTGCCCTTCGGGCGCAGCACGGACGGAATCAGCTTGGCATTGGCGGTGAGGTCCATCTCGATCACGGCGTCGACGCCGCGCTTGTCGGTCAGCGCCGAGACGTGCGCGCCGACGTCTTCGCGCTTGTAGTCGATCGTATGGTCGGCGCCTGCCTCCTGCGCGGCCTTGGCCTTCTCCGCCGAAGAGACGGTGGTGATCACGCGCGCGCCGGCCGCCTTTGCGAACTGGATGACATATTGGCTCACCGCGCCGGCGCCGCCCGACACCAGCAGCGTCGTGCCTTTCTGCACCGGCACCAGCGTCACCGCGTGATAGGCCGTCATCGCCGGTATACCGAGGCACGCGGCTTCTTCGAAACGCGCGCGGTGGGGCAGGGCAACGGCCTGCGCCGAGGGCAGGGTGATGTATTCCGCCGCGGTACCGAAAGCGCGCTTCCACTGGCCGTTCCACAGCCACACCCGCTCCCCCAGGCGGGCCTGCGGCACGCCGTCGCCGACCTGGTCGATGACGCCGGCCCCGTCGCTCTGCGGGATGACGCGCGGGTACGCGATCTTGCGCGCGGTCCCTTGCCGCGACTTCACGTCGGACGGATTGACGCCGGAAGCGGCGATCTTCACCCGCACTTCGCCGGGTCCCGCCTGCGGCGTCTCGACTTCGCCGACGCGCAACACGTCGCGTGCGGTCCCGTTGCTTTCATAATAGGCAGCACGCATGGCTCGCTCCTTTGCGGGGCACGTTACCACGCAATGAATCGCGCGCGGAACCCGCAGGGCGGTCCATTGGTTGTCTTACTCACACGCACGAAGAAGGGACATTAAGAGGAGGTTCAGCATGCGCTATCGCGTCTATAGCGGTCCGAGGGGGTCCGAGGACGTCCGGCCGATCACCAAGCACCAGATGCTGTTCAAGGAATTCGAAAGTGTGGATGACGCCCTGTCCTGGGCGCGGCACGTGGAGCGCGGCGGTCGCGTACCGCTGCTGATCGAAGGCGACGACGGCACGCGTATGGACCGTCGTTCGATCGTCGATGCCCTGCGCGTCGGTATGCGCGAGCAGGTGGGCGGCCAGCCCTCGCATTGAGGCGGGGCGGCGGCCGTTCAACTGGCGTGGGAGAGGTGATGCCATTCGGCGCGGGCGCGGGTGGTCAGAATGTCCCATTTGGCCGCGACCACGTCCCAGTTGACCAGCGGGCGCTGCCGGGCACTGGCCGGCGCCCCGAAAGCCTGCGCTGCCACGTGGTTGTCATAGAGGTAGGCGCCGCCGACCGTGAGGATGGCGCCGAGGACGATGCCGAGGAGCAGTCGCATGGAAACCTCCCGTGAGCCCTGAGCCGCAACGCGGGCGCGGGTGCCCGGGTTCCGGCCCTTCCGAGGGTGCCCCCTGCCTCCGAAAGTAGCAGCCGGCTCCCCTGTAACCTATTGGAAATGCTAGGTTTAAGTCTTAAAAAACTTCGCACGCAAACGAAATTAGCTGCTATATTGCCTTCATGAGTACACATTCAGCGAAATCCGCCTCGCGGGCCACCAAACCCGCTCGGCGAACAGTAAAGAAGGGCGCAAAGAGCACCCGGGAAACGGCAAAAAAGGCGTCGAAATCGGCCCGCGGCAGCGTCGCCAAGGCCACTAAACCGGGCTTGCGCGCCCCGAGCGCCGTCAAGTCTTCGGTCACGGCCTCGGCCAAGGCTTCGATCGCCGCGATGATCGCCACCGCCAGCCCGCCAATGCAACCCATGGCCCCGGAAATGCCAATGCGCGCGCATAAGTACCGGGTCGGTGAGAGCGTATATTACACCTCGCCGACCTTCGGCCGTGCCGCCGCCACCGGGAGCTACACGGTGGTGAAGCTCTTGCCGTCCGAGGGCGACGACTACCAGTACCGGATCAAGAGTTCCGGCGAGGCTTTCGAGCGCGTGGCCAAGGAAAGCCAGCTCGATCGCGCCTGAAATCCCGGCGGCGCGCTTATCTGCGCGTTATCCGCGCTTTCCTCTCCGCCGTCGCCTATGATGCGTTGCGCACGGTCCCGAGACTTTCTGCCCTCCGAAGGCGAGCGGGTGGCAGCCGGATTTCGGACAAGATCGTACGCTGCTGATAGGGCCGGCGTGGGGGAGGGAGCGAATGCCGATCTACATCACCCAGGGGCGCTATACCCGCGAGGCGATCAAGGGGATGCTGGTGAGGCCGGAAGACCGCGCCGACGCGGTCGGACGCCTGCTCGCCAAGGCGGGCGGGCGGTTGCACGGCTATTACCTGACCTTCGGCGAATACGACTTCCTGGCTATTTTCGAGGTGGCGAGCGAGACGCAGGCTGCCGCGGCCCTGCTGGCGGCCGCCTCGGGCGGCGGCGTCACTGATCTCAAGACCACGGTGGCGATGACCGGGGTGGAAGCCAAGGGCGCCTTCGCCGCGGCAAGCGATCTCGCGCCCGGGTTCAAATCGGCAGGCGGGACCTGATCTTGCCATGACCGTGAGCGCTGCCTTCGCACGATTTGCTCTGCCGGTGGCCGGCCTCGTGGTGGGCGCCGCGGCCGTCGCTGCGCTGCTGGTGGCGGCCGAGCGCCTCGCGCTCAATAATGACGGTACGGCCGCCCGCGCGCTGCTGGCGCGCGCCGCCGCGCTCGACCACGCGGAGCTCAGTCCCGGCTCGGCGCTCGCCTGTCTCGACGCCGGCGCCGGCGAAGCGGTGGAGGACGCCTGCGAGAAGGCGGTGTTCCGTTCCGCGCAGAGCGCGGCTGCCGCGGTTGCCTATATGAGCGCCCGTCTGAAGCTGCTGAGCGAGGCAGCCCATCTCGCCAAGGATGGCGACGGCAGCGTCATGGCCGCGCTCGTCGCCACACGCCGCGCGGTCGCCCTCGACCGCTACGGCATCGCCGCGCATGTGCTGGCGGAACAGGACGGCTGCACCGCGCGAAAATGCGCCGCCTTCGCCCTGGTGGAAGACGCCAGCGTGCTCAAGGCCAACCTGCGGGCGCAGGTCTATGACCAGTACGTCTCGCGCTATACCGATGCCTGGAACGGCGCGCCGGCCAATCTGCCGCCGGTGGCGCAGGCGCCTGCGCCGATCGCGCCATCAGTGTCGCCGGTGGCAAGCCTCGCCGGCGGCCAGACCGGCCGCCTGCCGCCGGTCAAGCCCGGCGAGAAATGGGATTTCCCATCCGCTTCCGACATTCCCCCCGTCAGCATCATGAACAAGGAGCCGCCCCCGCCGAAGGGTGCCGAGGCTTCGGCGCAGGCGCCGCCCGCTCGTGCTTCGGCGGCGCCGGCCGCCAAACCCCATGAGGCGGCAGTGAAAGCGCGCAAGAAGCCGCCGCTGCCGCCGAAGCCGCCGCTGCAAGTCGCGCCGTCTGGTCATTAGGATGGGGGCGCGCTAAGCAGCGAGCCCATGTTCAAATCCGTCCTGATCGCCAACCGCGGCGAAATTGCCTGCCGCATCGCCCGCACCGCCCGCCGCCTCGGCATGCGCGTCATCGCGATCTACTCCGATGCCGACGCCGATGCGTTGCATGTGCGGGCAGCCGATACGGCGGTCAACATCGGCCCGGCGCCGGCGGCCGAGAGCTATCTCGCCGTCAACAAGATCATCGCGGCTGCCATAGACTCAGGCGCCGAGTGCATCCATCCCGGTTACGGCTTCCTGTCGGAGAATGCCGGTTTCGCGCAGGCCTGCGCCGATGCTCGCGTCGTCTTCGTCGGTCCGCCGCCAAATGCGATCCGCGCCATGGGCTTGAAGGACCGCGCCAAGGCTCTCCTGGAAAAGGCGGGCGTACCGGTGGTGCCCGGCTATCACGGCGAGCGGCAGGAGCCGAAATTCCTCAAGGAGAAGGCCTACGAGGTCGGCTACCCGGTGCTGATCAAGGCGGTGGCCGGCGGCGGCGGCAAGGGCATGCGGCGCGTCGAGCGCCATGCCGATTTCGACGCCGCGCTGGAAGCGGCCCAGCGCGAAGCGCAGAGCGCCTTCGGCGATGCCCGCGTGCTGATCGAGAAATACGTCAGTACCCCGCGCCACATCGAATTCCAGGTGTTCGCCGACCGCGACGGCCACGTCATCCATCTGGGGGAGCGCGACTGCTCGCTGCAGCGCCGCCACCAGAAGGTGATCGAGGAAGCGCCGGCGCCCGGCATGAGCGAGAGCTTGCGGGCGCGCATGGGCGAGGCGGCGGTCGCCGCCGCCCGCGCGGTCGCCTATGAAGGCGCCGGCACCATCGAGTTCATCGCCGACGGCGAGGGCGGCCTGAAGGAGGGCGGCTTCTGGTTCATGGAGATGAACACGCGGCTGCAAGTCGAGCACCCCGTCACCGAGGCGGTCACCGGCCTCGATTTGGTCGAATGGCAATTTCGCGTCGCCGCCGGCGAGCCGCTGCCCCTGAAGCAGGATCAGGTGACGTTCGCCGGCCACGCCGTGGAGGCACGTCTTTACGCGGAGGATCCCGCGCACGGCTTTCTTCCCTCGACCGGCAAATTGGTAGCGTTGCAATTCCCGCAAGGGGAGGGCTTGCGCATCGAAGCCGGGGTGGAGGCCGGCAGCGAGGTCAGCCCGTTCTACGATCCGATGATCGCCAAGCTGATCGCGCATGGCGACAGCCGCGAGCAGGCGCTCGACCGCTTGGCCGGCGCGCTCGACAACACCGTTGCACTCGGGCCGCGCAGCAATCTCGGCTTCCTTGCCGCCCTTGCCCGCGCGCCCGCGTTCCGGCAGGGCGACTTCGACACCGGCTTCATCGATCGCCACCTCGATGCGCTGGGCGCCGCGCCGCAGCCACTCGACAACGCCGCCGTCGCTCTGGCGGCGGAAAAGCTGATCACGCGTGAGCGCGAACGCATTGAAGGCGCGCGCGAGCGGCGAAGGCCGCCGTCGCCCTGGGATGCCGCCGACGCCTTCCAGCTTTCCGGCTTGCGCCGGCTCAAACTGCCGCTGATTGCCGACGGCGAGCGGGTGGCGGCCGACATCGTCTACGACGGGCACGGCGCCGAAGTCACGGTCAACGGCGCAAAGCCGGCACCGGATGCTTTCGCGGCGGCAACGGGTGACGCGGTCTATGTTCTGCGCGAGGGGCGTCAGACCAAAGTGGGCCTGCGCGATCTTGCCCTCGACGAGGGAGCCGAGGCAGGTGGCGGCGGCCTGGTGCGCGCGCCCATGCATGGCAAGGTGCTGGCCGTGCTGGTCGAGCCGGGCGGATCCGTCAAACGCGGGCAGCGCGTCGCCATCATCGAGGCCATGAAGATGGAGCACACGCTGACAGCCCCGATCGATGGGGTCGTGGCCGAGGTTGCCGTCAGCGCGGAAGCTCAGGTCGCGGAGGGAGCTCGGGTGCTGCTGATCGAGCCGGCCAGCGGCTGAGCCGACTGCCTTCCGGTCGGCAGCGTCGAAACGCTGGCGCACCGCCGCGGGTGGTATATAATTCGCGTCCAAGGGCGGCGACCCAACCGAGGTCGCGCTATGGATTTTCAGCAAAAACAGGCTCTCAAGCAGAAGCTTACGGTCGCCGGCGTGAGCGTCGTCGGCGGCGGCATCGCGTGGTGGATCGTGCTTTCCAGCGCGCTTGGCTGGATAAGCCCGACGACCGCACGACAACAGATGAACGACGCGACGCAGGCGAAAGTGGACAAGGTGCTGGCGCCGTTCTGCGCCGAACGCTTCATGGCCAACAAGGCGGCCATGGCGAAGTTCCTCAAGATTGCCGACGGCTACGACCGCGACGAACTGGTGCAGAAGACATTGCCCAAGCTCGGCGTGGAGAGAGTCGATTACCAGCTCTCAGAGAACTGCGCGGCCACCATCAAGGCCGAGCTCAAAAAGGACGCCAGCAAGTCGACGCCCAGCGCGCCGACCAAGAGCTGAACGTCGTCCAATTGCGTTGCACCAAAACTCCGCTTATTCGCGCGTGAGCGGGAATCCAGGGAATATGGCTGAAACAAAAACTTGCCGCCCCTGGGTACCCGCTTGCGCGGGGACGAGCGGCAGATTTTTCTATGAGCCCAATGCTTCGCCGTGCTTCGCCGCCCCCAGCCTCACCGCCACGCGGTTAAAGCCGCGGAAGCGCGCGCGCCGGGAACGCGCCGGCTCTCCCGCGAGCGCATAGTCCGGAAAGCGCTTGAGGAACGCCTCGAGCGCGACGCGCCCCTCCAGCCGCGCCAGCGTCAGGCCCGCGCACAGATGCGGGCCGCTGGCGAAGGCGAGATGTTTGTTGGGCGTACGCGCCACGTCGAACACGTTGGGCTTGTCGAATGCTTCCGGATCGCGGTTGGCCGCGCCGATGCAGGTGGTGATGCGCGTGCCTTTGGGCATGGCGATCCCGCCGATCTCGACGTCCGCCGTAGTGGCGCGGTTGCCGAGCTGGTTGGAGCTCTCGAAGCGCAGCACTTCCTCGATGGCCGAACGCGTCCGTGAAGGATCCGCGATCAGCCTGGCTTTCTCCTGCGGCCAGCGCGCCAGCGTCACCAGCGCATTGGCGATCAGGTTGGTGGTCGTCTCGTGGCCGGCATTGAGGATGAAGATGCAGTTCTGCAGCAATTCCTTGTGGGAGAGCCGTTCGCCATCGACTTCGCCCTGCAACAGGCGTGTCAGCACGTCCGTCTGCGGATCGCCGGGGTGTGCCTTGCGCGCCGCCACGAGTTCTTCGAGATAGCCGAGGAACTCGCGCACCGCGGTGTCGGCCGCCGCAAGCTGCTCGGGTGAGATGGTCGGCTCCAGCGCGCCCAGGATCTTCAGCGACCAGCCGCGCAAGGGGCCGCGATCAGCCTGCGGCACGTCGAGGAGGTTGCCGATGATCTCGACGGGAATGGCGGCGGCGAAGTCCTCGATCAGGTCGACTGGGCCGCCGGCGGACTCCTTCTCCGCCATGCAATCGAGAAGATGCGCGACCAGCCGCACCAGACCAGGCTCCATCTGCGCGATGGCCTTCGGTGTCAGCGCGCCGACGATGAGCTTGCGCACCTTGGTGTGCAGCGGTGGGTCGTTGAACACCAGACTGGTGGTGTGGTGCTCGTAGACCAGTGTGTCGCCGTATTTCGGCTTGAACTCCTGCTTCTTGTCCGAAGAGAAGGTGGCCGGATCGCGGTACACCGTCTCGCAGTCCTTGAAGCGGGTGAGGAAATAGCCGCCGTCGGGCAGGCGCTTGACCGGCGCCGCGTCGCGCAGCGCATCGTAATAGGGGAAGGGATCGCGATAGAAGTCGTCGGGCAGCGCCCGCAAATCGAAATCGTCGATGGAGGATCGTGCAATGGTCATGGCATGCCCCGGCGTCCGGCCATCATAGGACGAAACGCGCGGCGATGCGCGGCATGCCCGGCGTCAAAGCCGCGGCGCGCCACGAGCGGAGCGGAAATCCGGCAGCCGGTTACTTCTTTTTCTTTCTCGTCTGCGTCGTGTCCATGCCGGTACCGAAATAGACCGGCAGCGCCCAGCTCGGCAGCACCAGCGGCGCCCCGTCGCGCAGGATGCGCAGGGTATTCGCCGTCTGCTTGGCAAAGACGCTCTCCTGCGGCTTGGCCTTCTTGTAATGTCTGTGATGCTTGCTGGAGGCGGCGGCCGGCGTGGCGGCGAGGGCCGCGACGGCGAGCAGCAGCGCAAATTTCTTCATGTCATCCCCCGGATGTGGAGCGCTCAGTTGGCAGCTCATCATCGGGCAAGTTCCCGATATTGCAAGTGGGGCGGGCAGCGAATTGCCCGGCATGGTTTCGGACTTGCGACTTCCGGGGACAATCCGCGGCCCGCGGCTTCCTTGCGCCGCGGGGAGAGGCTAGCAAGGGGGGCAAGGACCCGGACTGGAAAACGGAATGCCGCTTCACCTCGTCAAGCTCTGCGTCGGCTGCGATTCGGTCGCCGACCTGGAGGATTGGATCAAGCAGAAGCTGAAGGAGCGCAGAAAGCGCGGGCAGCAGCCGGAGCATATCCATACCACGCGCATGCACCCGAAGCGCGGCGAGGAACTCACCGCCGGCGGCTCGCTCTATTGGGTGATCCGCGGCCAGATCGCCTGTCGCGAACGCATCCTCGATATCCGCCCGACCACGGGCAAGGACGGCATCAAGCGCTGCCAGGTGGTGCTCGACGGCAAGGTCGTCCTGGTCGAGCCGCGCCCGCGCGCGGCCTTCCAGGGTTGGCGCTATCTGGAGGCAAAGGACGCCCCGCGCGATCTCTCGCGCGCAGCGCCCGGTGCTGCCCGCATGCCGGAAAAGATGCGGCGGGAATTGCAGGAGCTGGGGCTGCTCTGACGGTCTGTCAGACGGCCGTATTATCGATCAGCCGCGTCCTGCCGATTTTCGCTGCCACGAGGAGGCGGATCGGTCCGTCCTTGCGCGATTTGACCGGCTCGAGCGTCAGGGCGTGGCGCGCGTCGAGATAGTCGAGCGCAAAGCCCGCACGCTTGATGGCGGCGCGGCCCTGGGCGAGTACCCGGCCGATCGGCTCGCGCCCCCTGATGCGGGCGCTGCTTTCGCGCAGGACGCGATAGAGCACCGGCGCGGCGGCCCGTTCGGCCGCCGACAAGTAGGCGTTGCGCGACGACATGGCGAGGCCATCGGTCTCGCGCACGGTTTTCACGCCGATCACCTTCAGCGGCAGGTCGAGATCCTTGGCCATCTGCGTAATCACGCGCAGTTGCTGGTAATCCTTCTCGCCGAACAGCGCGAAATCGGGCCGCGTCTGCAGAAACAGCTTGGCGACGACGGTGGCTACCCCACCGAAGAAGTGAGGGCGAAACTTGTCCTCCAGGCCCGCCAGGGCCGCACCCGCCGGCGCGATGCGGGTCGCGAAGCCTTCCGGATACATGACCTGCGGCGTCGGCGCCCAGACCAGGTCGGCCTTGACCTCAGCCAGCGCCTTCAGATCGGCGGCGAAGCGGCGGGGATAACTAGCGAAATCCTCGTTGGGCGCGAACTGGGTCGGGTTCACGAAGATCGACACGACGACGCGGCGGGCGCGCCGCCGCGCTTCGGCGACCAGCGCCATATGGCCCGTGTGCAGCGCGCCCATGGTCGGCACCAGCGCGATCGTCTCGCCGGATGCCCGGAAGGCATCGAGCGCGCTGCGCAGCGCGGGGACCGTACGCTTGACCTGCGGGCGCTTTGCCATCGTCGAAGGGCTTCCTGTCGGCCGGGTGCCTAATAATCCGCGCTAGGAGCTAGCAAAGCAGCGTTGATCGCGCCACGCGGGTTAATAGTTAAACATCGAGCAACTTGACTAAAAGACGAAAGTATCTTGGAATTGAGGACCCAGGGGCGCGTCGATGTTGGTCCAGCCGATCAAGGAGTCTCCCCAGTCCGCGCATGTCGTCGTGCTCGGCAACGAGAAAGGCGGCTCGGGCAAATCCACCACGGCGCTGCATGTCGCCGTCGCCCTGCTCAAGGCCGGCCAGCGTGTCGCCACCATCGATCTCGATTCGCGCCAGAAGAGCTTCACCCATTACGTCGAGAACCGCCGAGCCTGGGCCGCGCGCGCGCGCATCAAGCTCGAGGTGCCCACCCATTACTGCGTGGAGCGCGCCGAGAGCGGCTCGGTCGAAGCCAATGAGGCGCGGGAGTTCGCCAGCTTCTCGCAGGCGATCAGCGCCATCGAGCACAGCCACGACGTGGTAGTGATCGATACGCCGGGCAACGACACCTATCTGATGCGGCTCGCCCATTCCATGGCCGACACACTGGTCACGCCGCTCAACGACTCCTTCCTCGATTTCGACGTGCTCGCCACGCTCGACCCCACCAATTTCACCGTCACCGGCGAAAGCCATTACGCCCTGATGGTGCGCGAGGCGCGGCGCCAGCGCCGGCTGGTCGACGGCCGGCTCACCGACTGGATCGTGGTGCGCAACCGGCTGTCCGCGCTCGGCTCGCGCAACAAGCGCCTGGTGGGCGAGGGGCTCGCCGAACTGGCCAAGCGCATGAGCTTCCGCTGCGTCGAGGGCTTCGCCGAGCGCGTCGTCTACCGCGAATTCTTCCCGCGCGGCCTGACCGCCCTCGACGATCTCGACGAGACGACGCTCGGCACCCGGCCCAGCATGTCGCACATCACCGCGCGCGAGGAAGTGATCGCGTTGCTCAACGCGCTGCACCTGCCGCTGTCGGAGAACGGCAAGCGCCGCGCCGCCGCCCGCGCCGAGTGGTACTCGGTCATGGACCAGCCGCTGCAGGTCCACGACGTCATCGGTTGACTTAGCCGATCCGCTTTGCTTACCCCGTCAGCCTGAGGTGCTCGCGCGCTCGCGTGCTCCGCACCCTCCCAGGGATCACGGATCGGGCGTCCACGCCCGCTTCGCGCCATGAAACGGTGTAAGCTGCGCCGATGACCAGAGACTCGTCCCCGCCGCCCGCACCGGCCTCCGCGCGTCCCGAGATCGACGCTTTCCTCGAGCGCGTGCGCGAGCTTGGGCCGGCAGCCAGGGCCGGCAAGCGCGGCCGGCTGATCTTCGCGCTCGACGCCACCATGAGCCGGCAGCCGACCTGGGATACGGCCTGCGCGCTGCAGGCCGACATGTTCCGCGAGGCGGCGAGCGTCGGCGGCCTCGACATCCAGCTCATCTATTTCCGTGGCCTCAATGAATGCCGCGCCTCCGGCTGGGTGGCCGACGGGGACAAGCTCGCCGCGCTCATGGGCCGCATTCATTGCGTGGGCGGTCACACCCAGATCGACAAGGTTCTCAGGCACGCCCGCCAGGAAAACGGCCGTGAGCGGGTGCAGGCGCTGGTCTTCGTTGGCGATGCGATGGAGGAGGCGATCGACCACCTGTGCGTCACGGCCGGCGAGCTCGGCCTGCTCGGCGTGCCGGCCTTCATGTTCCAGGAGGGGTACGATCCGGTGGCAGAGAATGCCTTCCGCGAGATCGCCCGGCTGTCGGGCGGTGCTTATTGCCGCTTCGACATCGGCGCGGCGTCGCAACTGGGCGAATTGCTGCGCGCGGTCGCGGCCTATGCCGCCGGCGGTAAGCAGGCGCTGGCCGCCCTCTCGGCGCGCCAGTCGGAGGGCGCGCGCGCCCTGCTGGCGCAGCTCGGTTAGCTATGCCCCTTTTGCTCGGCATCGTCGTTCTGGTGCTCGCCCTGTGGGCGCTTAACGTCATATCCAAGGTCGATCCGAGAGTCGGCACGCGGGTGATGAAGGGGGCGGGCGGCATATTGGCGCTCGCCTTCGCCGCTTTCCTCGGCGCGCGCGGCGAGCTTGCGGTAGCGCTGCCGCTTGGGTTCTTCGGGCTCGGCCTGCTCGGCTGGATGCCCTTCGGCCCGGCCGGCTTTTCCCAGCGCGCGCAGAAGACGAGCGGCAGCGCCTCGCGCGTGCGCTCGGCCTATCTGGAGATGGAACTCGACCATGACAGCGGCGCCATGCGTGGCCGTATCCTCGCCGGCCGCTACCAGGGGACCAGCCTGGAGCGCCTCGACGTGAAGACGCTTGCCGGACTGCTGGGCGAGATGGACGACGAAAGCCGCGCCCTATTGATGGCGTATCTTGACCGCCGGGACGCCCGCTGGCGTGAACACGCGCAAGGTGACACGGCAGCGGGGCGGGCTGCTGCGAGCAGCGGCAAAATGACGGAACAGGAGGCCTATCAGATCCTTGGCCTGGAATCCGGAGCGAGCGCCGACGCCGTCTCCGCCGCGCACCGCACGCTGATGAAGAAATTCCATCCCGACCAGGGGGGCACGACGTACCTTGCCGCCCGCATCAACGAAGCCAAGGAAATCCTTCTTCGCCGTCATCGCTGAGGTACTCCACACACAAAACCATCAGCGGCTCCTGTTTGTTCGGCGCGATCCTGTTTTTCCGGAGATTTTTGTTTCTGCCGCTTTTTTTGCGGCTTGGGTCAGTTCTTCAGCACCATGCAGGGGATTTCGCTGCGTTTGAGGTGCTTGCAGGCGGACGCCGCCTGCGACCTGTCGAGGCCGGCGAAGCGGGCCCGGTAGAGCGTCTTCGAGCCCTTGGCGACCGGCTCGGTGAAGGGCGAAGCGTGATCAAGCTGAGACTGCGCCTTACTCCTGCACAGCGAGAGACGCTCTTTGGCATCCCTCTCGACGTCGAAAGCGCCCACCTGGATCATGTAGCCGCCGTGCGGCTTGGCGGCAAGTTCCCGCGCGACGGCGTGCGGCACGGGTCCGCCGGGGGCCGCGGAAGCGACTTCATTGGCCGGCGGTCGCTCGGGTTCCACTTTGGCCGCCGCGCTGTGCGCAGGAGCATGCGCAAACGACAGCGCGCCGAGCTTGCCGGGTGGGGCGTGGCGCACCGTGGCCACGGTGGTCACCTTGGCCTCGCCCGCCGTCGTGGGCCGCAGCCGGCGGCTTTCCGGGGACAAGGGAGAAAGCGACGCCAGATGATGGCGGTGGCTCGGCTGCTCCACCACCACGGTCTTCACCGGAATGGGCTTGATCGGCGTGGTCGAGCCGGCCGTCGGCGTCGGCGCGGCTGCAACCGTCTCCGCATTCGGCGGACGGGGCGGCAGCGGCGTCGCCGCCGCGATCTGGGTCTGCTGCCTGCGATGCCAGCCTTCCACCACCTTCGGCGCCGTGCGCTTGACCGAAGCGACTTTGAGCGTCTTGCCGATCAGGCCGATGACATGGGCGTCGCGCACCCGCGCGGTCGGCCCGCCGAACACCGCCACGACGAGATGGCGGCCATTGCGCTTGAGATCGACCACGATGTTGAAGCCGGACGCCCGGATATAGCCGGTCTTCATGCCGTCGACGCCATCGACGCGGCCGAGCAGATGATTGTGATTGCGCATCCGGCGGCCGTGATAGACGAAGGCCCGCAGCGAGAAATAGTGGAAATACTGCGGGAAACGATCCTGCAGCGCGCGCGCCAGGACGGTTTCGTCGCGGGCAGTGGTGATCTGCGCGTCGTCGGGGAGGCCGGAGGCGTTGTGATAATGCGTATGCGTCATGCCGAGGGCATGCGCCGTGGCGGTCATCTGCCGGGCGAAACCGGTTTCCGTGCCGCCGATGAATTCAGCCACCACCACGGCCGCATCATTGGCCGACTGGGTGACGATGCCTTGGATGGCGTCGCTGACCGACAGGTGCTCGCCGGGTTTGAGGCCCAGCTTGGTCGGCGCCATCGCCGCCGCGTGCGCGGATACCGGCATCTCGGTCGTCATGTTGATCTTGCCTGCCGCCATCTGCTCGAATAGCAGGTAGAGAGTCATCATTTTGGTAAGCGATGCGGGATGACGTGGGCTGTCGGCGTTGGTCGCCTGCAGCACCTTGCCCGAATTGGCGTCGACGACGATGGACGAATAGGGTGGGCTGTAGCTGTAATGATGATGGGAGTGGCGGCGGTGGTGATGGCGGGAACGCGCATCGGCTGTTCCTGCGACGGTGACACCCGCAAGCAGGATCGCCAAAGCCACGGTTCCCCAACGGCGATGACGTTGGAATTCGGCGCGACCAAGCGACATCAGTTCTCCCCAAACCCCATTATCGATCGGTTCCTAGGTCGCTATCTTGGCGGATTTATAGCAATCTTGCGGCGCCATAATTTACAACCGTAGAAAACCAGGGTTTACAAAGATTTAAGACAATCCCCTGGTATTTCAGCATTTTTTGCATTGCGGTAGGGTTCTTGACTTTTTTGTGCACTGCAGTATATGACAAACAATCCCGGCATTGGCCGGGGTGAGAAATCACAGGCGCCACAGTTCCGCCTCAGGCGGGGGGCCGGGAAAGGACAATCCCATGGTGAAGAATCTCGAGGACCTGCAGCAGGTCGGCAAGGAAAACATGGATTCCGCAATGAAATGCTGGGGCGCGCTATCGAAGAGCACCCAGGCGATCGCCGTCGAGATGGCGGACTACTCCAAGAAGGCTTTCGAGGAGAGCACTGCCGCCGTCGAGAAGATGTTCGGCGTCAAGTCGCTCGACAAGGCGATCGAGGTGCAGACCGAATACGCCAAGAACGCCTATGAAGGTTTCGTGGCCGAAGCCACCAAGCTCGGCGAACTCTATGCCGACCTTGCCAAGGAGACCTACAAGCCGTTCGAAGGCATGATGGCGAAGGCGAAGTAAGCAGATCGGTTTGCGTTGCGTTCGGCGTAAGCGTTTGGTCCGCGTAGCAGCATTGCGAAGCCCGGCTCGGTTGGCCGGGCTTTTTGCTGGGCGGGGGCGGTCTGGCGCTATTGGGAGATGCGCAACTGGCTCAGCCCCGTGCCGATCTTGTTGAACACGTCGATGAGCTGGCTCGCCGAGGTCAGCAGGAAAAACTTCTGACCTTTCGGAGCGGTATCGTCCGGGCTCGCGCAGTTCCGCAGCAGCGTCGAGGTCGGCTCGTGATCCGTGTTCACCTGGATCGTGTAGATGATGTTGGTCACCTTGTCCGTGCTGGCGTTCTTGAAGTTGGCGCATGTGCCGGCGCCGCTTCCATCATACATCCGCGCGTCGACCGCGGTGTTGGTGCTCGAGCCGTCGCCGTACCAGCGATCGAGCGTGTTCAGGCCGTCGCTGAGCAGGATGATCACGTTCTTGTAAGTGTAGCCCGCATCCTCTGCCGGCGCCGTCAGCGGCCCACCCCCGACCAGCGACTGCCAGCCCCAGACCAGCCCGATCGGCTGGTTGGTGGCACCCGACGGATAAAGACTATCCACCGCGTTCTTCATGGCCGACCAGTTGTAGCTGAGACCGATGATCTGCGGCGAGCAGTATGAATTTTGCTCGGCCGGGAATAGGGACGCCCGAATGTTCGGGTTCGGGGCTGTCACCAGCCGGTCGTAATCCGAAACTGGCCCGGATGAGCTGCCGCGGTCGGTGACGCAGCCGTTCCAGGTGTCGTGGGCGTTCACCAGCCATTGGTGGGTATAAGGCGCGCCGGTGGTGGTCACGGTCTGCCGGCAGACCGTGTTACGGCCGCTGCCGGTGCATGAGCAATTGTCGAGATGGCCGCAGGTGCAATTTCGACCGGTGCAAACCGTGTTGGTCGACGCTGTGGTGGTAGGGATGCTGTTGTAGCAGCCGTTGTAGTAGATGCCGATCTTTGCCGAATCCCTGTAGCCGCTGTCGACGCTCGGGCAGATATAGCCGGCATAGCTGCCGCTCGACGGGATGGTCGAGGTGGTCGAGCTGCCGTTCGCCGGTCCGGTGGTGCACTGGAAGCCGTAGGTGTAGCTGCTGAATGGACAGCTCGATCCGGGCCCGACCTGGTCCCAATTGCTCGGCTTTGAGCTTTGAAGGATGGCGGGCTCCTTCGCCCAATCGATCCAGTCGATCCAGTCGGCACTGTAGTTGCTCGGACCGAGATTGACGTTCTTACTAAAGGGGATGATCGAAACATAGACGTCGCCGTCGACGCTGGCGGCCGCCTGCAATTGGTCGAGAAGATTTTTGGTCGCGGTCTTGAGTGCCGTCATCTTGCCGGCGTCCGCCATCGAGCCGGTGTTGTCGAGCACTAGCGCCACGCGCAGCCGGGCGGATCCCCATTTGGCGGTGGACGACCCACCGACGGTGATTTTGTTGAAGCCGAGGATCTTGATGAAATCGGTGCTCATGTCGGCCGAGCCGCTGACCGTCACGCTCGATCCGCCGGTGCTCGTATAGCTGACGCTGAAGCTGTTAATGCTGGCCGCTGAATCGTGGAACTGGGCTAGAAAATACTTCTGCGCCGCCGAATCGAGGTCGCTCTGCGTCATGTTCGCGGCGTTCTTCGCCACCATGAGGGCGGTCGAGTCGAGGGCGGCCTGCAGATTGACCTTCATCGCATTGGCGCGCGAATAGTCGATGGCCGCGCCGACGAAGGCGATGAGCGGAATCAGCGCGATCGCGAAGGTGATCGCAACATTGCCGCGGCGATGGCCGCGAAAACGGGCGAAGGCGCGGGCAAGACGGCGGAGACGAAGCGTGACGGCACGCATTTTTTGCTCGGAAGTTCGGTTTCCAAGCTACGTAGGAAGCCGACCTGAATCGCGTGTTGCGCGATCGCGCAAAACCCGTGGGGTCGCGGTAAGATTCGGAGCACGCGCAGCGGCGAAATGTCGGGCGCTGCAGCGGCTTAAGCGGTTAATGCCGGCTTGGGCCGATTAGGGAAAATACGGAGCGTATCGAAGTTAATGAGGTTAATCGCGCGTGCGCGCGGTCGCTCGCATTCTAATCAATGTCTTTCGAATATCAGAAGCCTTGCATGACAG
The DNA here is from genome assembly GCA_963837965.1 of uncultured Pseudomonadota bacterium. Lineage (GTDB taxonomy): Bacteria > Pseudomonadota > Alphaproteobacteria > Rhizobiales > Xanthobacteraceae > Pseudolabrys. Next base: position 159,594 of record CAWIPY010000003.1, read on the forward strand.
CCGGTCATTTGGACACGCGCAGTTTCGTCAGTTGGGTGCCGATTATGCTGAAAACATCCGATATACCGGAGGAGGACGTCAGCTCGAAGAATTTCTGGCCTTTCGGCGTGCTATCCTCCGGACTGGCGCAATTCTGCAGCAGCGTAGACGTCGGGTCTCCACCCGTATTGACCTGAATCGTGTAGATGGTGATGCCGGCCGCCTTGATGTTGGCGCAGGTGCCGGAGCCGTTGCCGGTCTGGTACATGCGGTTATCGACCGGCGTCTGCTGATTGTACCAGCGATCCTCCGTGTTCAAGCCGTCCGACAGCAGGATGATGACCTGCTGATACGTATAGTTGGAGTCCATCGCGGGCGCGGTGAGCGGACCGCCGCCGGTCAGCGATTGCCAGCCCCAGACCAGGCCGATGGGCTGGTTGGTATTGCCGTTGGGCTGCATCGAGTCGACCAGGCTGCTCATCGACGTCCAGTCGTAGCTCAGACCCATCATTTGGACTGGGCAAAGGTCGTATTGTTCGGCCGGCCATTTTGAATTGGTCGTTCCATCCGGCGCGGTCGCGACCTGGTCCCAGGTCGAATTTCCGGGGGCGTTCGATGGACCACGGTCGGTGATACAGCCGTTCCAGGTGTTGTGGTTGGCTGCGGAGCAACTGCCGCCGCCGCCCCCACCGCCCCAACCGCCCCAACCGCCCCAGCCCCAGCTCGATTGGCTCCAGCCGCCCCATCCGCCGCCATTGGAGCAGGACTGATTGTTCGAATTCCAATCGGTCCAGTCGATCCAGTTCGCGTTGTAATTCGCTGAGCCGACATTGACGTCCTTGCTGAACGGAATGATCGAGACATAGACGTCGCCGTCGCTCGAGGCAGCGGATTGCAACTGCGACAACAGACTTTTGGTCGCGCTCTTGAGCGCCGTCATCTTGCCTGACGAACTCATCGATCCGGTATTGTCGAGCACCAGCGCCACGCGCAGCCGCGTGCTTCCCCATGTAGCCGTGGAGGAGCCCCCGATGGTCATGTTGTCGTAGCCCACGATGTGCATGATGTCGGTGGGGACCTTGGTCGAGCCGTTCACCACCACCGAGGATGTGGCGCTGTCGTAGGATGCCGAGACCGAGATGTCCGTAGCGTCCGCCATGTTGAAGTTGGCCTTGAAATATTTCAGCGCGTTCGCCTGCAATTGATCGGTGGTGTCCGTGGCGGCCTCTTTCGCCAGCATCAGGGCGGTCGAATCGAGCGCGACCTGCAAATCCGCCCGGGCGGCGTTGCCGCGGCTGTAGTCGACGGCAGCGCCGACGGCAAGGATGAGGGGAAGCGTGGCGAAGGCGAAGGTGATGGCGACATTTCCGCCCGGCGCGGCCGCGAAGGCGCGCAGGCTGTGGCGGAGTTTGCGAAGGATGCCAAACATGGCGGCTCATCGAACAACGTGTTGCACTGTCCGGGTGATAAGATCCCGGTGCTAAAGAGCCGGTATATGGCTATGCCGGAAACCGGGGCCTGCAGGTAAACACTGACGCCCGTTGTCGCCTGAAATCGTCGCGCGCGCAGGCGCTTAGTTGATTAACGGGCTGATTTGGCCGGTGTCCATCGGTGTCGGCCTCATGGTAAGCGTCGTTAACATGCGGTTGTCGGCCCCCGGGCCGGGCGAAAAGCGTGGCGCGGCTCACATCGACAGACGCAGGTTGGAAAGCGCCGTGCCGATCTGGTTGAAGGTGGTCACAATCTGATCGGATGAGGTGAGCAGGAAGAACTTGCTCGAGTCGCTGGCGCAGTTCTTCAGCAGCGTCGAGGTGGGATCGCCGCCGGTATTGACCTGCACGGTATAGATGGTGATGCCGGCGGCCTTGATATTATCGCAGGTCTTCTCCTGCCGGGCGTCGATCGACGAGGCGCTGCCGTACCAGCGGTCCTCGGTATTGAGGCCGTCGCTGAGCAGGATGATGGCCTGGGTATAGTGATAGTTCGGGTCCAGTGCGGGCACGGTGAATGGCGCGGCGGTGAGAGACTGCCAGCCCATCTGCAGGCCGATCGCCTGGTTGGTGTTGCCGGCCGGCTGCATGTCATCAATCTTGCTGGAGAGCGCTGCCCAATCGTTGGACAGACCCAACAATTGCGCTGGGCAGGAGGAGTACTGCTCGGTCGGATAAAGCGTCGCGCCGGCGGCGGGAGCGTCATTGGTGGTGTCGTAGTTCTGGTCGCGGTCGGTGACACAGCCGTTCCAGACGCTGTGGTCGTCCGGCGCCCATACGCCTCCATGATTGGTGCAGGAGTTTTGGCTGTGATACCAGCCGGTGCTGCAACTGCCGTTCTGGGCTTCCCACAAATCCCAGCGCAGCCAGGAGGCGTCGACGTTGCTCGTGCCGACATTCACGTCTTTGTTGAAGGGAATGATCGAGACATAGACGTCGTCCGGCGACGTGGCGGCGGACTGCAATTGCGTCAGCAGGTTCTGCGACGCGGTCTTCAGTGCAGTCATCTTGCTGTCGCGCGACATCGATCCGGTGTTGTCGAGCACGAGCGCGACCCGTAGCCGCGTGTTGCCCCAGGTCGAGGTCGAGTGGGCGCTGATCTTGATCTTGTCGACGCCGAGGAAAGTGACGAAATCGGCCGGGATGCTGGCGGTGGCAGCGAGGACGAGCTGTGATCCGAAGGTGGAGGAATAGGTGGTGGTGACCGCGACGTCCTGGACGCCGGTGGGGTGGAACAGGGCGCTCAGGGTCTCGGTTGCCGCGGTTTGCAGGTCGGCCGGGCTGTCGGTGGCGGCCGATTTCGAGAGCGTCAGCGCAGTGGCGTCGAGCGCGCTCTGGAAAGAAGTGCGGGCAGCGTTGGCGCGGGTGTAGTCGATGACGGCGCCGACGCCTGTGATCAGCGGAATGAGCGCGACCGCGGCCAGCGGGGCGATTCCGCCGCGGCGGTCTTTCCAGAAACGGGCCAGAAGCATGGGGTGCCCCTTGTGGGATGGAACCTGACCCGAAACGGTATGCCCATGCCGCATTGAGGATTCGTGAGATTAGTGCGGCGAATTTGGGGAGAATTCGGATCGGATTGTCCGCGGCCGGGTTGAGATCGGGTAACCAGTGGCTATCTGAGCCGATGCGGCGAGGGATCGCTGGGACCCGGCCGAAATTGTCCCTAAACGGGGCAAAATGCTCGCTTGGAATGGCGGGGGCGGGGTCTTTATGATGGTGCCCGGGCTGCCCGCGCCGGGCGCGCCCCTCGGAAGCCAAGCTCCAGGACTACGTGCCGCAACAACGCCATGACGCCGCTTATGAAAATCAAGAAACGCTCCGACCGGCCGGCGCGCGCGGCGCTGCCCGGGCGCTCACCCCGCATGGCCGACGACGACCGCAAGCGCAAAGGGGAGCCGGGCGGCCCCAGCACCGCCGTCATCACCAAAACCAAGCCGCAGACCAAGCGGCCGAGCATGTACCGGGTGCTGATCCTCAACGACGACTACACGCCGATGGAGTTCGTCGTCCACATCCTCGAGCGCTTTTTCGGCAAGGATCACGAAGCCGCGACCCGAATTATGTTGCATGTCCATCACCATGGCATCGGCGAGTGCGGCATCTATACATATGAGGTGGCGGAGACCAAAGTGACGCAGGTCATGGACTTCGCGCGAAAACATCAGCATCCTCTGCAGTGCGTGATGGAAAAAAAGTGAGTCTGAAAAGTTGATGCTGGGGAGCGTCCAATACAAATGAAAACGGAACCGTAAATGCCAACTTTCTCGCGCAGCCTCGAGCAGTCTCTCCACCGGGCACTAGCTCTCGCCAACGAGCGGCATCACGAATACGCGACCCTTGAGCACCTGCTGCTGTCGCTGATCGACGACCAGGACGCCTCCGCCGTGATGCGCGCCTGCAATGTCGATCTCGACAAGCTGCGGCGCAGCCTGGTCGCCTATCTCGAATCGGAACTGGAGAACCTGATCACCGACGGCGCCGAGGACTCGAAGCCGACGGCCGGGTTCCAGCGCGTAATCCAGCGCGCGGTTATTCACGTGCAATCCTCGGGACGCGAGGAGGTCACCGGCGCCAACGTGCTGGTGGCGATCTTCGCCGAGCGCGAGAGCCACGCCGCCTATTTCCTGCAAGAGCAGGACATGACGCGCTATGACGCTGTGAACTACATCAGCCACGGCATCGCCAAGCGTCCCGGCCTATCGGAAGCGCGGCCTGTGCGTGGCGCGGAAGAGGAGGCCGATGCCAAGGCCGGCGAGGAGCCCAAGAAGAAGGGCGACGCGCTCGAGGCCTATTGCGTCAATCTCAACAAGAAGGCGCGGGACGGCAAAATCGATCCGCTGATCGGCCGCGGCTCCGAGATCAACCGCACCATTCAGGTGCTCTGCCGCCGCCAGAAGAACAATCCGCTGCTGGTCGGCGACGCCGGCGTCGGCAAGACGGCGATCGCGGAGGGCCTCGCCCGGCGCATCGTGCACGGCGAGGTGCCGGATGTGCTGAAAGGCGCCACCGTGTTCGCGCTCGACATGGGCACGCTGCTGGCCGGCACCCGCTACCGCGGCGACTTCGAAGAGCGCCTGAAGCAGGTGATCAAGGAGATCGAGGCCTATCCGGGCGCGATCATGTTCATCGACGAGATCCACACCGTGATCGGCGCCGGCGCGACCTCCGGCGGCGCGATGGACGCCTCCAACCTGCTCAAGCCCGCGCTCGCCTCCGGCACCATCCGCTGCATCGGTTCGACCACCTACAAGGAATATCGCCAGTATTTCGAGAAGGACCGAGCGCTGGTGCGGCGCTTCCAGAAGATCGACGTCAACGAGCCGTCGGTGTCCGATGCGATCGAAATCCTGAAAGGCCTGAAGCCCTATTTCGAGGAATACCACAAGCTCAAATATACCAACGACGCCATCAAAGCGGCGGTGGATCTGTCATCGCGCTACATCCACGACCGCAAGCTGCCGGACAAGGCGATCGACGTAATCGACGAATCCGGCGCGGCGCAGATGCTGCTGCCGGAGAGCCGCCGCAAGAAGACAATCGGCGTCAAGGAGATCGAGACCACCATCTCGACCATGGCGCGCATCCCGCCCAAGACCGTGTCGAAGGACGACGCCGAGGTGCTGGAGCACCTTCAGCAGACCCTGAAGACGGTGGTGTACGGACAGGACCAGGCGATCGAGTCGCTGTCGGCCTCGATCAAGCTCGCGCGTGCGGGCTTGCGCGAGCCGGAAAAGCCGATCGGCTGCTACCTGTTCTCGGGGCCGACCGGCGTCGGCAAGACCGAGGTGGCTAAGCAGCTTGCCGCCGCGCTCGGCGTCGAGTTGATCCGCTTCGACATGTCGGAATACATGGAGCGGCATACCGTGTCGCGCCTGATCGGCGCGCCTCCGGGCTATGTCGGCTTCGACCAGGGCGGGCTGCTGACCGATGGTGTCGACCAGCATCCGCACTGCGTGCTGTTGCTCGACGAAATCGAGAAGGCGCATCCCGACCTGTTCAACGTGCTCTTGCAGGTCATGGACCACGGCAAGCTGACCGACCATAACGGCAAGCAGGTCGACTTCCGTAACGTCATCCTGATCATGACCACCAATGCCGGCGCGGCCGACATGGCCAAGGCGGCCTACGGCTTCCACCGCTCCAAGCGCGAGGGCGACGATCAGGAAGCGATCATCAGGATGTTCACCCCAGAGTTCCGCAACCGGCTCGACTCCATCGTCACCTTCGCGCACCTCTCGCAGGCGATCATTGCGCAGGTGGTGGAGAAGTTCGTGCTGCAGCTCGAGGCCCAGCTCGGCGACCGCAACGTCACCATCGAATTGTCGGACGAGGCGAGCCGCTGGCTGATCGCCAATGGCTACGACGAGTTGATGGGCGCGCGGCCGATGGCCCGCGTGATCCAGGAGCACATCAAGAAACCGCTCGCCGACGAGGTGCTGTTCGGCCACTTGAAGCACGGGGGCCACGTGCGGGTGATCCTGGCCAAGGACGAGCACGGCCGCGACAAGCTCAGCTTCGAGTTCCTGGAAGGGCCGATCACGCCCAAGCCGGAGAAGCTGCCGCCGACCGCCGCGCGGCCGAAGAAGCGGCGCTCGCCGCGCCCGCGGCAGCCCAAGCGCTCCTCGGTGCCCAAGGTGCCGCTGATCAAGGCGTAAGGACCTTGCCAGCCATGAATTGCAGGGCCGGGCCGAGCGCCCGGCCTTTGCTTTTTGCAAGGGCCGCATGCGGGCGCGCGGTTGCGGAGACCATGCGGCTGTGAGACAGGTTTGCGGCCTTGCCCATGTCCGCTCCCGCCAGCTTCAACTCGACCGGCGCCGCCTTTTTCGGCGGCGTGAAAGCGGCGTCGCTGTCGGTTTTCTTTCCGGTGATCAGCGGCACGTATGTCGGCATCGGCGCGCTGGCGCATGGCTTCGGCCTGAGCCCCTGGTGGCTGGCGCTGTCGACCGTGCTGGTGTGGGCCGGGCCCGCCCAGGTCATCCTGATCTCCGCGCTTGGCACGGGCGGTGCCCCCATCGAGGTGGCGATCGCGGTGAGTCTGTCCGGCATCCGGCTCTTGCCGATGGTGGTGACACTGCTGCCGCTGCTGCGGCGGGCCGGCACGCGGCTGCGCGACCTCCTGTTGCCGACCCATTTCACCTCGGTGAGCATGTGGGTGGAATCGCTGCGCCACTTGCCGGCGATGCAGCGCGAGCATCGCACGGCGTTCTGCAATGGGCTGTCGGTCGGCTTCATGACCGCTGCGACGAGCGCCGGCTTCATCGGCTTTTACCTGGCTGCCGAACTGCCAACGCTGTTTGCCGGCGCGCTCCTGTTCCTCACGCCGATGTCGTTCCTGGTTTCGACCGCGCGCAATGCGACGGCGATGATGGACAAGCTGGCGCTGGCCATCGGGCTGGTGCTGGGCACGGTGCTGGCCACGTATCACGTGGAGCTCGACCTTTTGTGGGCCGGCGTCGGCGGCGGCACGCTCGCCTATCTCATCCACCGCGCCCGCGAGGCCTGGGCATGAATCCCGCCGTCACCGCGCTGTGGCCCTATCTCGCGCTGGTGCTGCTCGGCTATCTGCCGAACGAGGTCTGGCGCGTGCTCGGTCTCGTGCTGGCGCGCGGGCTGAACGAGGATTCCGAAGTCGTCATCTGGTCGCGGGCGGTGGCGACCGCTATCCTCGCCGGCGTCATTGCCAAGCTGATCGTATTCTCGCCCGGCGCGCTGGCCGGCATACCGCTGACCGTGCGGGCGGGGGCGGTGAGCTGTGGCTTCGTCGCGTTTCTGCTGATCAAGCGCTCGGTGTTCGCCGGCGTGGTGGCCGGCGAGGCGGCGTTGCTCATCGGCGGCTATCTCTTCCCACACTAAGCGGCGAGCGCGGCGGCGAGCTTCTTGGCCTGCTCGGCCAGCACTTCGGGCTTTTCCTTCTCGCTCGCCGGCGGCTTCATCGCCACGCCGCTCTTGCGCGGGATGACATGGACGTGCAGGTGGAAGACCACCTGGCCGCCGGCGCCCTCGTTGAACTGCTGGACGGTGACGCCGTCGGCTGCGAAGGCCTTGACCGCGGCCTTGGCGATCTTCTGCGCCACCTTGGCGACATGGGCGAGGTCGTCGGGCTCGACGTCGAGGAGGTTGCGGGCCGGTGCCTTTGGCAGGATCAACGTGTGGCCGGGCGCGCGCGGCATGATGTCGAGGAAGGCGAAAGCCTTGTCGTCCTCGTAGACCTTGTAGCAGGGCAGTTCGCCGCGCAGGATCTTGGCGAAGATGTTGTTCGGATCGTAGCTCGGCATTTTTAACGTCCCCCGGGGTTGCCCGCAGTCATTCCTGCTCCATCAAATCCTTGCGGAACGGCGCGTAGTCCGCAAGCTCCTCGCGCGCCGCCTCGACATAGCGGCGTTCGCGCGCAAGATAGTCGGCGATCGCGCGCCGCAGCGCCGGATTGGCGATGTAGTGGGCGGAATAGGTGGCCTTGGGCATGTAGCCGCGCGCCAGCTTGTGCTCGCCCTGGGCGCCGGCTTCCACCCGCTTGAGCCCGCGGGCAATGGCGAAGTCGATTGCCTGATAGTAGCACAGCTCGAAATGCAGAAAGGGATGATGCTCGACGGAGCCCCAGTTGCGGCCGAACAGCGTGTCGCTGCCGATGAAGTTGAGCGCGCCGGCGATCCAGCGTCCGGCGCGTTTCGCCATGACCAGCAGGATGCGGTCGGCCATCTTCGCGCTGACGATGGAGAAGAAGTCGCGGGTCAGATAGGGCCGGCCCCATTTGCGCGAGCCGGTCTCCATGTAGAAGGCGAAGAAGGCGTCCCAGGCCTCCTCGGTCAGATCGGCGCCGGTGAGCCAGTGCACCTCGACGCCGGCCGCCAGCGCGTCCTTGCGCTCACGGCGCAGCGTCTTGCGCTTGCGCGAGGCGAGTTGGCCGAGGAAATCGTCGAACGTGCCGTAGCCGTCGTTTTCCCAATGGAATTGCTGGTCGGTGCGCTGCAGGTAGCCGCGCTCGCCGAGCATGCGCCATTCCGCTTCGGTCAGGAAGGTGACATGGGCGGAGGAGAGATCGTTCGAGGCGGTGATCTCGGCCAGCGCCTGCGCCAGGCCGCCGCGCACGGCTTCCGCCAGGGGCCCGGGACGGGCGAGCAGGCGCGGGCCGGTGACGGGCGTGAACGGAACCGCCACCTGCAGCTTGGGATAATACGAGCCGCCGGCGTGCTCGAAAGCTTCGGCCCAGCCGTAATCGAACACGTATTCGCCGCGCGAATGCGACTTCACATAGCAGGGCGCGGCACCCACCAGCGCGCCGCTGTCGTCTTCCGCCAGGAGGTGGCGGGGCTCCCAGCCGCTGCGGCCGCCGACCGAATGCGATTCCTCAAGAGAGGATAGAAAATCATGTGAAACAAAAGGGTTGTCCGGTTTTCCTTCTGTGGAAAACTGCGGAGAAAAGTTATCCTCAGATGTTAGTTTAAGTTCTTCATCCAGCGCTGCGGCGGCTTGACGGGGGGGCGGGGGGCAGACGGGCCTGCCGCCGGCGCAGGCGTCCCAGGCCGCAGGCTGTACCTCGGCCAGCGAGTGCGCCATGCGGACACTGAGTTGCGTCTGATCTTTCATCGGGGCCCGCATGTTCTATCCCGACTTTATGCCGGAAATCGGTCGAGGTTGATCCTTTTCAACGCGCGCCGTGGGCTTTTCGGGCTGCCAGCCTTCGAAAATGATCTGATCGGCATAACGGGCGGCGCGCCGGCGCTCCTCTTCCGTGCGGACGGTCCAGGTCAGCAGCGGCAGGCGGCAGAGCGTGCGCAGCGCGAGCGGCGCCAGCGCCGGCAGGTCCCCGACGCAATAGGCGATGAAATGCGGGCGGGTGCGCGGTACGTGGGTGAGATGCGCCATGCTGCGCGCGTAAGCCGGCGGAAGCCCGGGCCAGTCGTCGTAGTGCCGTTGCGCGACGATGCCGCGAGTCAGTGCCGGCGCGATGTGGCGAAGTTGTTCGATCAGGCGCGGGTCGAACGACATGACCGCCGCGGGTCCAGCATAGCGCGCCAGCACATTCGCCGTGCGCTCGACCAGCCGCCCATCGGCCTGAAGGCCGCTCTTGATCTCGATGACGAGCGGCACGCGTCCGGCGACCAGGTCGCAGAGGTCGCCCAAGGTGCCGATCCGATCGGCGCAGTGAAGAAAGCGCACCTGGGCGATGGCGGCGGCGGTCATGTCGCAGAGCCGGCCGCTGCCCTCGGTGAGGCGGCCGAGGGCGTCGTCGTGGTGCACCATAACCTCGCCGTCGCGGCTCACCTGCACGTCGCATTCGATGCCGTAATTGCCGGCGATTGCGGCGGCGAAGGCCGTGGCGGTGTTCTCGATCACGCCGGCGGTCGCGTCGTGCAGGCCGCGGTGGGCGATCGGCCGCGCGGTGAGCCAGGCCAGGCGAGCCATCTAAGAAGGTTTCCGCTCGTCCCCGCGCAAGCCGGGACCCAGGGCAGCAGCCTGCGGAGTAACCATTTTATCGCTGGATTCCCGCTTGCGCGGGAATGAGCGGAGTTTGGATCGAGCCAATCGGATCATTCGCTAGGCCACTTCGAACATGCCCTCGACTTCGACCGCGGCATTGGCGGGCAGGGCGGAGACGCCGACGGTGGCGCGGGCGTGGCGGCCCTTGTCGCCGAACACTTCCACCATGAGGTCGGAGGCGCCGTTCATCACCTTGGCGCCGTCGGGGAAGCCGGCCGCCGAATTGATGAAGCCGCCGAGGCGAATGACGCGGGTGACCTTGTCGAGCTCGCCGAGCGCGGCCTTGACCTGCGCCAGCAGGTTGACCGCCGCGGCGCGGGCCGCCTTCTGCCCGTCTTCGATGGAAACGCCGGCGCCGAGCTGGCCGGCGGCCGCCAGCTTGCCGTCGGCGCCGAAGCAGAGCTGGCCCGATACCACCAGCAGCTTGCCGCTCAACACGAACGGCACGTAATTGGCGATGGGGCTTGCCGGCGTCGGCAGGCTGATGCCGAGCTCCGCCAGCTTCTGTTCGGCTTTTCCGGCCATGCTTGCCTCCTGAACGTTGCGGGCGCAGTCTTTGCCCATCGCGGCTGCCTGTGCAAGCGCGCCCCCGATTATTGCGACGTGCAGATGCGGCCTCTATCTTGCCTATTTCTTGCATCTTCTTGTTGGGCTCTCCGGCTCGCTCGCGGCCGATCCGCGGAAAGGCATGCCCCATGACGTCTTCCCTTCGCGCCAAGCGGCTGATCCTGCCGGCCTTTGTCGTCGCGCTTGCCGTTCCGGCATTGGCGCCGGCGGCCTCCGCCCAGCCGGTCTTCCTGGCGCCGCACCGGGCGGTCTACGACCTGACGCTGGCGAAATCGCGCGGCACGCGCGGCATCGATTCGCGTGCGCGGCCGCATCCTCTACGATTTTTCGGGCAATGCCTGCGACGGCTACGCCCTGCAGTTCCGCCAGGTATCGGTGCTCGATTCCGACGAGGGCAAGTCCGCGCTCAGCGATCTGCGCTCCACCACCTGGGAGGACGCCGGCGCCAAGAAATTCCGCTTCAATTCGCAGAACCTGCTCAACGAGCAGGACGACCGACAAGGTCGACGGCCACGCCGTGCGCGCGGCCGGGGCGGTCGCGGTCAGCCTGCGCAAGCCCGACGCACAAGAGCTTCACCGAGCCGGCCAATGCGGTGTTTCCGACCGAGCACATGCGGCGCATCATCGAAGCCGCGCGCGCGGGCAAGCGAGTCTTGAGCTTTCCGGTCTATGACGGCTCCGAAAGCGGCGAGAAGCTCTACGAGACGCTGACCGTGATCGGCAAAGCCATCCCGCCGGGCCCGCACCGCCCGACGATGCCGCGGCCAAGGTGCCGGCGCTCGCCAAGCTCACGCGCTGGCCGGTGACCATCAGCTATTTCGACCACGAGAGCGCCAGAAAGCAGGAGAGCGGCGAGCAGACGCCGGTCTATTCCATCGGCTTCGAGCTCTACGAGAACGGCATCTCGCGCAAGCTGACGCTCGACTACCGGACTTCTCCATCTCCGGCAAGATGACCTCGCTGGCGATGAAGAAGGAGAAGCCGTGCAAATGAGGCACGGCCGTGCGGCAAGCGCGCTTCACCCTCCCCTGGAGGGGGAGGGTCGACCGCCAAAGCGATAGCGAAGGCGGTCGGGGTGGGGTGAAGCCTTTTGCTCTGATCATCGCGTGCTTTGGTCATTTCGTTTGCTCGCTGCGCTCGCAGATCACCCCACCCCGCTCGCATCTGCGATGCTCGCGACCCTCCCCCTCCAGGGGCCTCCAGGGGAGGGTGAAGCCTCGATGCCGCGCGTTCGTGCATTCATCTGATTTCTGCGTACGGATCTCTGATCCCTCGCAAGCCAACGCTCCGCCGCCCCTGTTGTTTGGTCGGCGCGGGGTGCGCCCTCGTCGAATTCCTGATCCGCCCGCTCTCGAAATAATGCCGAGGGCGCGCGGGACGCCGGTGGGTCCGGGCGCACTCAAGTTTACGCAGCGTGCGCAAACTAAAGTGCTCGGACCCGCGGGCCTCGACGCCTCGCGACGTCGAGGCTTGTCGATGGTCCGGTTCCCGCCGGCGCCTCTTGAAAATGCCGACGAGCAAACGCAAGTCCGCCAGTCCCACGGCGTCCCGCGCGCGGTGTTTGATAGGTTTGCTCCGCATGGCCCCCGGTGGACGTACCTTTCAGGCAACCTTCCTTACGGAAGCCTGCCTATCCACCGCTCTGGGCCCAGACCGATGCCGGCAGACCTGTGACCGACTGCCGGCTCCGGCCATCACCGGGGCCCCGTGGCGCGCGGCTGGCGCGCCGGGACACATGCGGCTTGGACCGCCGGGCCGCTTGCGCCGCATCTCCGAGCGAAACGTCATTCCCCGGCCACCGCTCCCCGCCCCGTGTCTGAAGATGCTGTACAGACACCCCTCGGTAACGAGGCGGGATGGGATTAGGGATATATACCGGAAGGATTATTGTCAAGCAGATTAAGAGAACAAATTCCGTTGCGCGTCCACCTGCCGACAGGGGGCAGGGCCGCCACGCTATACCCGGTGCAGGTTGCTCCGGTGCGCCGCAGACTAAATCGGCCCGCGCGGTGTTAGTGTCGTCGGGGCCATGCGAGGTCGACCATGATACGAATTCTGCTCACGGCCCTGATCGCGGTCGCGGCGATGCCTTTTGTCCAGCGGCCGGCGCAGGCCGCGGAGCCGCCTTGGTGCCTGATCAGCGGTTTCGGCGACGAGCACTGCCGGTACAGTTCGCTCGACGACTGCCTGCGGGACAGGTCCGGCAGCGGCTTCTGCAATCCGAACCCGCGGTTTCGCGGGTCCGAGCCGCCGCGGCAAAGGCGCCCGGAGCGCCGGCGGTAGTCTACTCATCCTCCAGCGCCAGGCCTTTGACCACGGCGCCCTTGCCGAATTTGGCGCGCAGTCTGTCGACCGCGTGCTCGGCTTCCGCCGCGCGGCGGTCGAGAAGGTCGGCGAGGTCGTTTCCGTCGGTGTCCTCGAGGTTCGACACGCCGATGCCGATCAGGCGGAAGCGCGTCGCGCCGATCTCGCGCGCAGGAGCTCGCGGCCGGCGGCGAAGATGCGGGTGGCGAGCTGGGTCGGAGCGCTCAAGGCCTGCGCGCGGGTGCGCAGCTTGAAATCGGCGCTCTTGAGCTTGAGCGTGACGGTGGAGCCGGCGAAGCCTTGCGCCTTGAGCCGGGAGGAGACCTTTTCGGTGAGCGTCCATAGCGTCTGTTCGAGCGGGCGGAAGTCGCCGATGTCGGTCTCGAAGGTGGTTTCCGCCGAGATGCTCTTGGTTTCGCGCTCGGGATCGACCTTGCGCGCGTCGATGCCGTCGCGCGAGCTGCGCGAGCCGCGCGCCTTCCTCGCCGTAGCGGCGCATGAGGTCGTGCTTGTCGGCGCGCTGCAGGTCGGCGATCGTGCGGTAGCCGTCGGCGGCGAGTTTTGCCGCGCTCACCGCGCCGACGCCGTAGATGAAGCCGACCGGCCTGCTGCCGAGGAATGCCGCCGCCTCGCTCTGCCCGAGCACGGCGAAGCCGCGCGGCTTGTCGAGATCGGAGGCGATCTTGGCGAGGAACTTGTTGGCGGACAGACCGATGGAAACGGTGATGCCGAGCTCGCGCTCGACCTGCGCCGCAAAGCGCGCCAGCACCTTGGCGGCGCTCATGCCGTGCAGCCGCTCGGTGCCGGTCAGGTCGAGAAAGGCCTCGTCGATCGACAGCGGCTCGACCAGCGGCGTCAGATCGAACATGGCGCTGGCGCACGGCGCGGCCGACTTCCACGTATTTCGCCATGTTCGGCTTGATGACGGTGGCGTGCGGGCAGCGGCGCCAGCGCCTCGAACATGGGCATGGCCGAGCGGACGCCATAGGTGCGCGCGATGTAGCAGCGGTCGACACCACGCCGCGCTTGCCGCCGCCGACGATCAGCGGCTTGTCGATGAGGGAAGGGTCGTCGCGCTTCTCGATCGTGGCGTAGAAGGCGTCGCAGTCGACATGCGCGATGGCGAGGCGTGTCGAGCTCGGCGTGGCGGAGGAGCCGCGGCGAGCCGCAGGCCTTGCAGCGCGTGGCGCGCAGCGGCGCATCGGCCAGGCAGTCGCGGCAGAAGCTCATTGGCCGGCAGACCTATTGGCTTGTCATTCCGGGACGCTCGCGTAAGCGAGCGGGCCCGGAATCCAGGGCGACATAGTAAAGCATTTCATTGTGGCCCTGGATTCCGGGTTCGCGCACTTCGTGCGCGCCCGGAATGACTGAGTGAATTCTTCACGGGATCTCGCGCTCCCAGGGCTCGCCGCCGAGCGCCTCATGGGCGCGGGCGACGTCGGCCGGATCGAGGCCGGTCTCGGCGGCGAAGGCCGCGATCAGCCGGTCGTCGGCGGCGAGATATTCCAGCACGCCGGCAAGGAAGCCGGGCTCGGCGGCGGCCGCGCGAATCTCGGCCGGGCCGATGCCGGTGGCGGCAAGAAACCGGCCGAGCCTTTCGGGTTCCCCGGCGATGTAGGTAAGCGCCTGAACGGCCAAGCCTTCAGCCGATTCTTGGGTTAACGGAGGGGCCACTTTCATCGATCAAATTTGCCTTTCGTCAACAAATGGGCACTACCGTTGCCAATCATGCCCGAGCGCGCGGCGTCTGGCGACGGCGCTCGCGCCGGGCAAGAGACTTTGGGGACAACCGGGGCGGGGGAAGTCATGCCGAAAACCGTCCTGATCGTGGAGGACAACGAGCTGAACATGAAGCTCTTCCACGATCTCCTGGAGGCGCATGGCTATCGCACGGTCGGCACCCGCAACGGCATCGAGGCGCTCGATCTCGCGCGCAAGTACCGGCCGGACCTGATCCTGATGGACATCCAACTGCCGGAAGTCTCCGGCCTCGAAGTGACCAAATGGCTCAAGGACGATGCCGACCTGAAGGCGATCCCCGTGGTGGCGGTCACCGCCTTCGCCATGAAGGGCGACGAGGAACGCATCCGCGAGGGCGGCTGCGAGGCCTATCTGTCCAAGCCGATCTCGGTCGGCAAGTTCATCGAGACCATCAGACATTTCCTGGGGAGCGCGGAGTGACAGTAATGGTAGGGAGCGCACCCACATGAGCGCCCGCGTTCTCGTCGTCGACGACGTGCCGGCCAACGTCAAGCTGATGGAAGCGCGGCTGTCGGCGGAATATTTCGACGTCATCACCGCCTATAGCGGGCAGGAGGCGCTGGCCGTTTGCGAGCGCGCCGAATGCGACCTCGTGCTGCTCGACGTCATGATGCCGGACATGGACGGCTTCGAGGTGTGCCGGCGGCTCAAGACGAACCTGGCGACGCATCACATCCCGGTGGTGATGGTGACCGCGCTCGACCAGCCCTCCGACCGCGTGCGCGGGCTGGAGGCGGGCGCCGACGATTTCCTCACCAAGCCGGTGAGCGACGTGGCGCTCATCTCGCGCGTGCGCTCGCTGGCGCGGCTGAAGATGGTGATCGACGAACTGCGCATGCGCGCGGTCACCTCCAAGGAGATCGGCATCCAGAGCCCGGAGCGCGAGGCGGTGGCGGAAACCGGCAGACAGGGCCGCATTCTCATCGTCGACGACCGCAAGAGCTCCTATGAGCGCATCTTCGACATGCTGTCGGTCGAGCACACCGTGGAGGTGGAGGCCGATCCCGAGCGACGCGCTGTTCCACGCCGCGGAAGGCAATTACGACCTGCTGATCGTCTCGCTCGGCCTGCAGAACTTCGATGCGCTCAGGCTGTGCAGCCAGGTGCGCTCGCTGGAGCGCACGCGCAACCTGCCGATCCTGGCGGTGGCCGACGTCGACAACAATCAGCGCCTGCTGCGCGGGCTGGAGATCGGCATCAACGACTACCTGATCCGGCCCATCGACAAGAACGAGATGCTGGCGCGCGCGCGCACGCAGATCAAGCGCAAGCGCTATACCGAGCGGCTGCGCGACAACGTGCAGATGTCGATCGAGATGGCGATCACCGACGCGCTCACCGGCCTGCACAACCGGCGTTACATGGAGACACACCTGTCGTCGCTGGTCGAGCAGGCGGCCGCCCGCGGCAAGCCGCTCGCCGCGCTCATCCTCGATATCGACTTCTTCAAGTCGATCAACGACGGCCACGGCCACGACGCCGGCGACGACGTGCTGCGCGAGTTCGCGCTGCGCATCCGTAAGTCGATCCGCAACATCGATCTCGCCTGCCGTTACGGCGGCGAGGAATTCGTCATCGTGATGCCGGAGACGGACATGGCGGTGGCGACCATGGTGGCGGAGCGCCTGCGCCGGCGCATCGCATCCGAGCCCTTCGCCATCCAGCAGGGCACGTGCAATCTCGACGTGACCATCTCCATCGGTCTTGCGGCGCTCGACGGCGCGGCGGACACGGCGGCGGCGATCCTCAAGCGCGCCGACACCGCGCTCTATCGCGCCAAGCGCGACGGCCGCAACCGGGTGGTGCCGGCGGCGGCGGCGTGAGAATCGCGCCAGCGCGGCGTCTCCGCGAAAGCGCGCCTCGACGGAAAAATTCGGTTGATGGCTGAGCGGCTTAAAAAGCCCATTTGCCGGCCAGAGCACTTGGTCTAACCTTGCCTCGACGCGCCCTGCAGTTGAAACGGGCGCCATGGCACTGCCCTGCGGAGTTTGCTCAGGTCCGCCGCATCTCCTGGGTCTTCGTGGGGTTCGGCCGGCCCGGGCGCGGTGAGAGTGGCCTCCTCTTAACACCGCGCCCGGCCGGCCACTTTTTTCGATCTATTCGTCATTCCGGACGCGCGTGAGCGCGATCCGGAATCCAGGGGCGGCAGTGGAGCGTTTGGCCTTGTCGCCTCGGATTCCGGGCTCGCTCGCGCCGATCCGAATGGCCTGAACCAAAAATGCGAAGGGCGCCCGCGGGCGCCCTTGTCGTGCGAGGTTACACGCGGCGGCAGATCACTTGATCTTCAACTCGGTGTACTCGACGTGCTTCTTGGCGATGGGGTCGTATTTCTTCTTCTTCAGCTTGTCGGTCTGGGTGCGCGAGTTCTTCTTGGTCACGTAGTAGTGGCCGGTGCCCGCGCTGGACGTGAGCTTGATCTTCAGGGTGACGGCTTTGGCCATGGGTCGGAAGTCCTTTGCGATGCCGGGGGCGCCGGGGCGTTTGGCGGCGAACCTAGCGGGGGGCGCCGGAAAGTCAAGAAATGGGGATTTCGGGCGCTTTTACAACATTTCCCGCAGGAACTGCTGGTCCTTCATGAAATAGAACGGCACCGGCAGCGCGTGCCCCATGCCGGCGGCGACGCGGGCGGACAGTTCCTCCAGCACCACCCCGGTGATGGTCGGCATGTCGAAGCGGGTGGCCTCCGCGATCGGCACCCAGGTCAGTTCCACCAGCTCGGAATCGGGCCCGACCACGCCTTCGATGGTATGGGCGATTGAGGAAGCGTCGGCGGTGAAGAAGCGGGTGTCGTAACGGCGCGGCCGGCGCGGCGGCGTGATGGCGCGGGCGATGAAATGGATGTTGCCGAGGTCGGGATGCACGCAGGCCTTGGCGAACTCCTGCCAGATCTCGCCCGGCGTCTCGGGCGGCCGGTCGCGCTTGACGCCGAGCAGCAGGCCGGTTTCCTCCGCCGTCTCGCGGATGGCGGTGAGCGCCAGCGCCCGGGCGAAGTCGGCGCTGCGCGGGCCGACGCGCTCCATGAGCTTGTCCTGCATGGCGGGGTCGATGTCGCTGATCGCCGACATCGCGGCGTCGTGCGCCTCGATCCGGCCGCCGGGGAAGACGAACTTGCTGGGCATGAATTTGTGGCCCGCATGGCGGCGCCCGAGCAGGACTTTCGGCTCGGAGCCGGAGCGGTCGATCAGCATCAACGTGGCGGCATCACGCGGCTCGCTGTCGGGGAAGGTCTGGTCGCGCTCGGTTTTGGTCATGCGTTCGGCCCAGACCCGGGCCAGATGCGAAGTGTCGCGTGTCATCGTGCTTTCCGTTTCGCTTCGCGTCTTTTGCCGCCCTTGCGCGGCCGGTAGTGCTCCGTGCGCTCGCTGCCCGCCGGGCGACGGCGCTTGGTAGCGGGCCGGCCGGTCGAAAGCAATTCGAAGCGCAGGGCGCCGGCCACCGGCGCCGCCTCGACCAGCTTGACGGTGACGGAATCGCCCAGACGATAGCTCTCGCCCGAGTGGCGGCCGACCATGGCGTGATGGGCCTCCTCGTAGCGGAAATACTCGTCGCCGATGGTGCGCGCCGGCACGAAGCCGTCGGCGCCGGTCTCGTGCAGCTTGACGAACAGGCCGGCGCGGGTGACGCCGGAGATGCGGCCGTCGAATGTGGCGCCGACCCGGTCGGCGAGGAAATGGGCGATCAGCCGGTCTTTCGTCTCGCGCTCGGCCACCATGGCGCGGCGCTCGGTGGCGGAAATCTCGGCGGCGATCTCGGCGAGCTGCGCATGCTCGGCGCTCTCCGGCAGGCCGCCATGGCCGAGCTTGAGTGCGCGGATCAGGCCGCGATGCACGACGAGGTCGGCATAGCGGCGGATCGGCGAGGTGAAATGGGCGTAGCGGCGCAAATTGAGACCGAAATGGCCGTAGTTCTCGGCGGCATATTCGGCCTGCGCCTGGCTGCGCAGCACGACTTCGTTGACGAGCTGCTCGGCCTCGCGGCCCTTCACGCGTTCGAGCACGCGGTTGAAGGCTTCGGGCCGCAATGCGCCGGTCTTGGCGAAGTTGATGTCGAGCGTCGCCAGGAACTCGCGAAGCGCCGCCACGCGCTCCATCGCCGGCTCGTCGTGCACACGATAGATGAGCGGAACGCGCGCCTTTTCCAGCGTCTCGGCGGCGGCCACATTGGCGAGGATCATGAATTCCTCGATCAGCCGGTGCGCCTCCAGCCGCTCGGCCGTGATCACGCGGTCGACCATGCCGTCGGCGGTGAGCAGGATCTTGCGCTCGGGCAGGTCGAGGTCGAGCGGCTGGCGTTCGTTGCGCGCATGGGCGAGACGCTCGTAGGCCGCGTAGAGCGGCGCCAGCACCGGCTCGACCAGCGTCTCCGTCACCTCGTCGCTGCGTCCGCCGATGGCGAGCTGCGCCTGCTCGTATGACAGCCGCGCGGCCGAGCGCATCATCACGCGGTGGAAGCTGTGCGAACGCTTGCGGCCGTCGGCGCCGATCACCATGCGCACGGCAAGCGCGGCGCGGTCTTCGTTGGCCTTGAGCGAGCAGAGATCGTTGGAGATGCGCTCGGGCAGCATCGGCACGACGCGGTCGGGGAAATAGACCGAATTGCCGCGCACCAGCGCCTCGCGGTCGAGCGCCGAGCCGGGCGTCACGTAATGGGCGACGTCGGCGATGGCGACGGTGACGATGAAGCCGCCTTTGTTGTCCTTCGCCGTATCGGGCTCGGCATGCACGGCGTCGTCGTGGTCCTTGGCGTCGGGCGGATCGATGGTGACGAGCGGGATTTTACGCCAGTCCTCGCGGCCGCCGAGCGTGGCGGGCGTGGCGGCTTCGGCTTCCTGCAATGTCTCGCGGCGAAAGACGTGTGGGATGCCGTGCGCATTGATGGCGATCAGGCTGACGGCGCGCTCGCTTTTGAGCGAGCCGAGCCGCTCGACCACGCGGCCGGTGGGCAGGCCCAGCCTCGGCGCGCGGCTCGCCTCGACCGCAATAAGGTCGCCGTCCTGCGCGTCGCCGGTGGCGCCGGGCGGAATGGCGAGCTCCTTGCCGAGCATCTTCTTGTCGACCGGCTCCAGCCGGCCGCCGCCGTTCGCCAGCGGACGAAAGATGCCGAGCACGCGGGCCTTGGGACGGTCGATGAGCTTGATGAGGCGACCGTGCAAGTCGTCGCCTTCGCCGGCGATGGCGAGCAGCACGCGGTCGCCGAGGCCGGGGGCGGGGCCGCGCGATTTGCGCGGCGTGACGATGCGGATTTTCGGCGCGGCGCCGTGCGCCTCCTCGTCCCATTCGTCGGGCACGGCGATGAGATCGCCGTCGGCGTCGCGGGCGGTGACGTCGGCCAGCACGGTGGATGGCAGGGAGCCCGGGTGGTGCAGCTTCTTGCGGCGCTTTTCGATCGCACCCTCGTCGGCGAGCGCGCGCAGCATCCGTTTGAGCTCGGCGCGCAGATTGTTCTTGAGGTTGAAGGCGCGGGCGATCTCGCGGGTGCCGACCTTGCCCGGGTGCTCGCGGATGTAGGCGAGAAGGTCAGCCTTGGAGGGAAGGGAAGGGGTTTTTTTGGCAGGTTTCGACAAAACAGCTTTCCTGCGCCGAGGCGGCGCTTAATGGGATGAATGTAATGGCCGCGCGGCTGGTTCGCCAGCGAAGGCGCTCAACTGAGCGTCAAGGCAACAACGCCGTTCGTCCCCCCGCGAAAGCGGGGACCCAGCGCTGGATTCCCGCTTTCGCGGGAATGAGCGGAGGAAACGCGTTGCTGGATCGCGAGGATTACTCCGCCACCTTGGTCTTGCGGGCGGGCTTGGATTTGGCGGCGGCGGTCTTCTTCGGCGCGCTGGCCGGCTTGGCGCCTTCCGCCTTGCCGGAGGCGGTCTTGCGGCCGGCGGCGCGGCGCGGCTTTGACGCCGGCTTGGCGGCTTCGGCGGCTTCGGCGGCTCGCTTCGCCAGCGCCCTCGCTCTTTTTGGCGGCGGTCTTCTTTCCGGCGGCCTTTTTGGTCCCGCCCTTCTTGCCGCCGCCCTTGGCGATGCGCTCTTCCAGCAGGCCGACGGCCTGTTCGAGCGTGACGTTCTCCGGCGTGAGATCGCCGGTCAGCGTGGCGTTGACGCCGTCGTGCGAAACGTAGGGCCCATAACGGCCCTTCTTCACCACGATCGCGCCGCCCTTGTCGGGATGCTCGCCGAGCGTCTTGCCGGGATCGGCGCCGAAGCGGCGGCCCTTGCCGGGATTGGCCTTCTTCTCGGCGATCAAGGTGACCGCGCGGTTGAGGCCGATGTTGAGCACGTCGTCGCCTTCTTCCAGATTGGCGTAGGTCTTGCCGTGCTTCACGTAGGGACCGAAGCGGCCGACGCCGGCGACGATCGGCTCACCGTCCTCCGGGTGAATGCCCACCTCGCGCGGCAGCGACAACAGGCCGAGCGCCTTTTCCAGATCGATATCGTCGGGCGCGAGACCCTTGGGCAGACCCGAGCGCTTGGGCTTCTCGGCGTCCTTCTCCTTCGACTGCTCGCCGAGCTGCAGATAAGGACCGAAGCGGCCGGAGCGCAGCGTCACTTCGAGGCCTGTTTCAGGATCCTCGCCCAGCACCTTGGTGCCGCTGACGCCGCCGTCGGCGCCGGGCGTCATCTGCCGTGTGTAGTTGCATTCGGGATAGTTCGAGCAGCCGATGAAGGCGCCGAACCTGCCAAGCTTGAGCGATAACCGGCCGGTTTCGCAATTGGGGCATTTGCGGCGGTCGCTGCCGTCGGCCGGTTGCGGGAAGATGTGCGGCTCGAGCAGATCGTTGAGCGTGTCGAGCACTTCCGCCACGCGCAGGTCCTTGATCCCATCGACCGCGCCGATAAAGTCGATCCAGAAATCCTGCAAGACCCGCTTCCAGTCGATCTCGTTGTTGGCGATGCGATCGAGCTGCTCTTCCAGATTGGCCGTGAAGTCGTATTCGACATAGCGCTGGAAGAAGCTTTCCAGAAAGCCGACCACGACGCGGCCCTTGTCCTCGGGCATCAGCCGCTTCTTCTCGATGCGCACATAGCCGCGCGTCTGCAAGACCTGGAGGATGGCGGCATAGGTGGAGGGCCGGCCGATGCCGAGCTCTTCCATGCGCTTGACCAGCGCCGCTTCAGAATAGCGCGGCGGCGGCTCGGTGAAGTGCTGGCTCGAATTGAGCGCCTGCTTCTGCAACAATTCGCCGGCGCTCATGGCGGGGAGGCGCTTGCTCTCGTCGTCCTCGCTCGCCTCGTCGGTACCCTCCTGGTAGAGGGTGAGAAAGCCGTCGAACTTGATGACCTGGCCGGTGGCGCGCAGTTCGAGCGTGCGTGGGCCGGCCTTGGCTTCGATGTCGACGGTGGTGCGCTCGAGCTCGGCCGACTGCATCTGGCTGGCGACGGCGCGGTTCCAGATCAGCTCATAAAGACGGGCCTGGTCGCGGTCGACGTGGCGGGCAACGTTGGCCGGCGAGCGGTTGGAATCGGTCGGTCGCACAGCTTCGTGCGCTTCCTGCGCGGTCTTCGATTTCTGCTGATAAGTGCGCGGGGCGCCCGGCACGTAGTCGGCGCCATAGTTCTTGCCGATCATGCCGCGGATGGCGGCGATCGCCTCCGGCGCCATGTCGATGCCGTCGGTCCGCATATAGGTGATGAGGCCGACGGTCTCGCCGCCGATGTCGATGCCCTCGTAGAGGCGCTGGGCCAGCCGCATGGTGTGCGCCGGCGAGAAGCCGAGTTTGCGCGAGGCCTCCTGCTGCATGGTCGAGGTGGTAAAGGGCGGCGGCGGATTGCGCTTGGCGGGCTTCGCCTCGACATTGGCGACGCGGAAGGTCGCGTTCTCCAGATCGCGGGTGAAGGCTTCCGCCTCGGCGCCCGAGCCGATGTCGAGGCGCTGGATCTTCTGGCCGTCGGCGCCGGAAAGGCGCGCCTCGAAGGTCTCATTGCGCGGCGTCGCCAAGCGTCGCCGCGATCGACCAGTATTCGCGGGTGACGAACTTCTCGATTTCCAGCTCGCGGTCGCAGACGAGGCGCAGCGCCACCGACTGCACCCGGCCGGCCGAGCGGGCGCCCGGCAGCTTGCGCCAGAGCACGGGCGAGAGGGTGAAGCCGACCAGATAGTCGAGCGCCCGGCGGGCGAGATAGGCGTCGACCAGCCCGTCGTCGATCCGGCGCGGGTGCTTCATCGCGTCGGTCACCGCCTGCTTGGTGATGGCGTTGAACACGACGCGCTCGATGGCATGGCCCTTGAGCGCCTTCTTGTCCTTGAGTACCTCCAGCACGTGCCAGGAGATGGCCTCGCCTTCGCGGTCGGGGTCGGTGGCCAGGATCAGCTTGTCGGCGCCCTTCAGCGCCCGGGCGATGTCATTGATGCGCTGGTTGGAGCGGGCATCGACCTCCCAGACCATGCGGAAGTCCTGGGCAGGGTCGACGGAACCATCCTTCGGCGGCAGGTCGCGGATGTGGCCATAAGAGGCGAGCACCTCGTAGCCGGGGCCCAGATATTTATTGATCGTCTTCGCCTTGGCCGGCGACTCCACCACGACGATATTCATGAATTTCCAATTGGTTAGCGGCAAACCGGCCGTGTCGTAGCTGGAATCGGCCGCCTTTCGTCGCCCGGAACATGGGGAAGGCGGCAGGCACTGTCAAATCGGTCCGGCCGCGCGGGCGCTGTCTGACCAGCCAATTAGGGCATGAAGAAGATCAGGCCCTCTGCGCGCGATTACAACCATGAGACGTATTTTTTACAGTATACAATTTTATGCGTTCCTATTCAGGCGAGACTGTGCGATTTTGTGCCGGGGGGTTGCGGAGGCGCGGACGTAAGCGAACGGGCCCCCGGCGGTGGGAATGCAATGATCAACCATAATACCTTAAACGAGCCTGGCTCACGCACCGCGGTAGCCAGCTACGTGGCGACCCTCTCGGCCGACTTGGCCGCCATGGCGCGCAAGCAGGGCCTGGAGACGCTGGGCTACCTGCTCGAAATGGCGCGGCTCGAGGCTGAAAGCGCCAACCGCACCGGCAACGGCCAGAACAGCGCGCGCTGATCAGCGGGCCGGCATCACACCCAGGCGTTCGAGCAAGGCCGTCGTCGGATTGCCGTCCGGCACCATTCCCAGCCGCTTCTGCTCAACGCGGACATTGTCGCGCAAGTCGAAATCGATGTGACCCTCGAAATCATTGACCTTGTAGCCGAGCGCGGCGAGCTTTTTCTGCAGCGCAATGCGGGCGTCGCGCGAGAGCTGATGGTCGTCGGCCGGCCAGGCGGTCTTGATCGGCGGGCCTCCGGCGAGCCGGTCGGCCAGATGGCCGACGCCGACCGCATAGGCATCCGAGTTGTTGTATTCCTTCAGCACGTCGTAGTTCGGCGTGACGATGAACGCGGGTCCCTTGGCACCGGCGGGAAAAAACAGGATGCCATTGCCGCGCGGGAACGGCCTGCCGTCGGCGCGGGCGACGCCCAGCGCGCGCCATTCGGCAAAGCTCGCACGGCTGCGCATCATGTCGAAGCCGTTCGGCACATTGACCTCGAAGCCCCATTGCAGGCCCTGCTGCCAATGCTGCTTGTGCAGGTAGTTGGCGGTGGAAGCCAGCACGTCGGGCACGTTGGTCCAGATGTCGCTTCTGCCGTCGCCGGAGAAATCGATGGCGTAATCGACGATGTTGGAGGGCATGAACTGGGTCTGGCCCATGGCGCCGGCCCAGGACGAGACCATGCGGCGGCGCGGATAATGCGCGTCCTGCATGATCTTCATGGCGACGATCAATTCGTTGCGGAAGTAGGGATGGCGGTAGCCGACAAAGGCCAGTGTCGCCAGCGAGCGGAATACGTCCCAGCGGTCGCGCTCGGCGCCGTAGTCGGTCTCGATGCCCCAGAGCGCGGTGAGAATGTCGCGGCCGACGGCGAATTTGCGCTCGACCGCATCGAAGGTGTTCGCTCCATTCTTTTAGCTTGCGCTGGCCGCGTAAAATGCGCGAGCGCGAGGCGACCGCGTTGACGTAAGAGCCGAACGGCTTGCCGTATTCCGGCTGGCGTTTGGTGGCGGCAATGACGCGGCGATCGGGCTTAACGCCGCGCATCGCCTCATCGAAGGTGGCGCGGGTGACGCCTTTCGCCTGCGCGTCCGGCCAGAGCCTGGCTTCGAATGCGGTGAAGGATTGCTGCGCGTGCGCCGATGCGATGCAAAGCGCGAGCGCGATCAGCAAGAGGACGAGGCGGCGGAAGAGCATGAGCGGTCACTGCGCCGGCGAATCTCAGGCGGCATTATAACAAGGACACCAGCCCGCCGCCGTGGCGCTCCAGGCGGCCCGCGAGCTCGAGTTCCAACAGTACCGTGCGCACGATGGCCGGCGATGTCTGCGAGAGCCGCACCAGATCGTCGATCGCCGTGGGCGAGGGGCCGAGCAGGGAGACGATGCGGCTGCGCTCGTCCTCGCCCGGCTCGTGATCGGGCGGTCCGAGCGCATCCTGCGCCGGCTCCTCCGCCGGCGGCAGGTCGAACCCGCGGCCGAGGATCGGCTCCAGCACGGCGATGACGTCGGCTGCTTCGAGTGACCAGCGTCGCGCCCTGCTTGAGAGCCCGTTGGTGCCTTCGGCGCGCGGGTCGAGCGGCGAGCCCGGCACGGCGAACACCTCGCGTCCCTGTTCGCCGGCGAACCGCGCGGTGATCAGCGAGCCCGAGCGGCGCGCCGCCTCCACGATGACCACGCC
Organism: uncultured Pseudomonadota bacterium; assembly: GCA_963837965.1. Classification (GTDB taxonomy): domain Bacteria; phylum Pseudomonadota; class Alphaproteobacteria; order Rhizobiales; family Xanthobacteraceae; genus Pseudolabrys. The sequence goes on from CAWIPY010000003.1 coordinate 184,856, forward strand.
GACGGCGAGGCCGGAGATCAGCCGGTTGCGGCGGGGGAAGTCGCGCGCGCGCGGCTCCCAGGCGAGCGGCATTTCCGACACCGCGGCGCCGTGCGGCATGATCTCGTCGAGCAAGCCGACATGCTCGGCCGGATAGATGCGCTCATGGCCGCCTGCCAGCACGGCGATGGTGCCGGTCAACGAGGCTTGCGCGATGGGCGGCGGCGTCGATGCCGCGCGCCAGCCCCGACACGATGGCGTAGCCGGCGCTGCCCAGATCGCGCGCCAGGCACTTGCGCGAATTTGACGCCGGCGGCGGAAGCGTTGCGCGATCCGACGATGGCGACCGGTCGGCCGCGCCAGCACAGATAGTTGTCCGCGCACGGCGATGAGCGGCGGCGGATCGTCGATCATTTGCAGGCGCGCCGGATAGTCGGGTTCGCCGAGCGCGATCAGCGAGACGCCGCGCGCTTTCGCAGCCTTCAGTTCGGCGGCGGCTTCCTCCACCGGGCAGATGCGCTGGGCGCCGGCCGCGCCGCCGCGGCGCGCCAAGCCGGGCAGCGCCTCGAGCGCCGCGCGCGCGCCGCCGAAATGATTGACCAGATCGCGGAAGGTGCGCGGGCCCACATTGTCGCTGCGGATCAGGCGCAACCAGTCGAGCCGCTGCTCCTCGGTCAGTCGCACCCCTTCGCCCAACCCCGCGTCCCCGCCGCAATCCACAGGCGGTAACAGCCTACGACCACCGGTGGCGCGGCGCGAGAGGGAAATGTACCCGTTGCAATCAGGGCGCGAACCCGCACACTCCGACACGTGGGAACGCCTAATCCTTGCCAGCGGCTCGGTGCAGTGGGGGGACCGTACTTGCCATGACAAGACGCGCTTTCAGGGTCGTCCTGATCAAGCCATCGCATTACGACCGCGACGGCTACGTCATCCAATGGTGGCGCTCGACGCTGCCCTCCAACAGCCTGGCCAGCGTCTATGGCCTGATCGAGGAATGCGCGCGCAACCGCGTGCTGGGGCCCGACGTCGATATCGAGATCGAGGCCTGCGACGAGTGCAATACGGTGATCGACGTCAAGGCCGCGGCCGCAACGCATCCGCGCAGTCGGGCGGCGGCATGGTCGGGCTGATCGGCGTGCAGTCGAACCAGTATCCGCGCGCGCTCGATCTCGGGCGGCAGTTCCGCGCGCTCGGCCTGCCGGTGGTGATGGGCGGCTTCCACGTCAGCGGCTGCATCGCCATGCTGCCGAAGCTGCCGGACGATCTGCAGGAAGCGCTCGATCTCGGCATCACGCTGTTCGCCGGCGAGGCGGAGGGGCGCATGGATACGGTGCTGCGCGACGTGGCGCAGGGCACCGCGCCGCCGGTCTATGACTTCATCAACGACCTGCCGGAGATGGCGTCGGCCGTGGTGCCGATCCTGCCGCGCGATGTCGTGACGCGGGTGGCGGGGCATTATTCGAGCTTCGACGCCGGGCGCGGCTGCCCGTTCCAGTGCAGCTTCTGCACCATCATCAATGTGCAGGGGCGCAAGTCGCGCTACCGCACGCCGAACGACGTGGAGGCGATCGTGCGCGGCAACGCGGCGCAAGGGATCACACGCTTCTTCGTCACCGACGATAATTTCGCGCGCAATCGCAACTGGGAGCCGATCCTCGACCGGCTAATCGAACTGCGCGAGCGCGAGAAGTTCAACATCAAAATCCTGCTGCAGGTCGACACCCTCTGCCACCGCATTCCGGGCTTCATCGAGAAGGCGGCGCGGGCGGGCTGCAACGCGGTGTTCATCGGGCTGGAGAACATCAACCCCGAATCCCTCATGGGAACCAAAAAGCGGCAGAACAAGATCTGGGAGTACCGTGAGATGCTGCTCGCCTGGCGGGCGCAGAAGGTGATGACCTATGCCGGCTATATCCTCGGCTTCCCGACCGATACGCCGGAATCGATCGCCCACGACATCGAGGTGATCAAGAAGGAACTGCCGATCGACTTGCTCGAGTTCTTCTATCTGACGCCGCTGCCCGGCTCGGAGGACCACAAGAAGCTCACCATGAAGGGCGTCCCCATGGAGCCCGACATGAACAAATACGACCTCGAGCATGCCTGCACCGCGCATCCGCGCATGTCGAAGGCGCAGTGGGACCAGGTCTACACCGACGCCTGGAAGCGCTACTACGATGACGCGCATGTCGAGAAGATCATGCGCCGGGCGATTGCGTCGGGCATCAACAAGAACAAGATCCTCGACGCGCTCACGATCTTCTCCGGATCGGCGCGCATCGAAGGCGTGCATCCACTGCAGTTCGGCTTCCTGCGCCGCAAAATCCGCACGCAGCGGCGCTACGGTATGCGGATCGTCAATCCGCTCCTGTTCTATCCCTGGCGGGCGGTCGATTGGCTCACCGTGGTGGCGCAATGGCTCATGCTCGTGCGGCGCTATCGCCGCATCACGGCGCGGGTCGCGGCCGATCCGGCCGTCGCGAGCTACCGGGACGAGGCGCTGACCGCGCCGAGCGGGCAGGGCGAAGCCGATCACCTGGTCGAGATTTTCGCCGACAAGATCCCGAAGACGCATGGCGCGCCGGTGCTCGCGCCGGCCGCCGCGGCGGCCGGGTGACACGATCTCCGCTCATTCCTGCGCAAAGCGGGAATCCAGCGATGCAATCGAAAGCGTAGATGTAGATATTGTGGCCCCGGGTCCTCGCTTTCGCGGGGACGAACGGAAAAAACCGCGTCGTCGAAAGACGTGCTAAGCCGCCGAAGAGCGCCCGATCTTGCTCTCGCTGCCGTCGAGCAGGCGGTGGATATTGGCGCGGTGCATGATCCAGAGCAGCACGGTCAGCACGGCGAGCAGCGCCGCGGCGCGCGGCAGGTGCAGCGCCCACAGGATGGGCGGCGTCAGCGCGCTGGCGATCAGTGCGGCGAGCGAGGAATAGCGGCTGGCGAAGGCGACCGCCAGCCAGATGGCGCAGAAGGTCAGCGCGCCCGGCCAGTAAAGCCCGAGCAGCACGCCGATATAGACGGCGACGCCCTTGCCGCCCTTGAAGCCGAGCCAGACCGGAAAAAGATGGCCGAGGAAGGCGCCGAGCGCGGCGGCCAGCGCCGCGTCGCGGCCGGCGACATAGCCGGCGATCAGCACGGCGGCGGTGCCTTTGAGCATGTCGCAGGCGAGCGTGAGCGCTGCGAGCCCCTTGTTGCCGGTGCGCAGCACGTTGGTGGCGCCGATATTGCCGGAGCCGATGGTGCGCACGTCGGGTCCACCGGCCATGCGGGTGAGCAGCAGACCGAAGGGGATCGAGCCGAGCAGGTAGCCGAGCACGCAGGAGAGGGCGAGGGTCATGGCGTCTAGTATACCGTCATTCCGGGATGCGCCGAAGGCGCGGGCCCGGAATCCAGGGTTAGGCTCTCATGCTTGGCCTCTGGATTCCGGGTTCGCGGACTTCGTCCGCGCCCCGGAATGAACGGTATATTATCACACATACTCATAAACCGTGCGACCGGTGACAATGGTGCGCACGACGCGGCCGGTGAGGCGTGCTTCGTCGAACGGCGTGTTCTTGCACTTCGACTTCAACTCCGCCGGATCGAGCACCCAGGGCATGTCGGTATCGACCACGATCACGTCGGCCGGGGCGCCGTTGCGCAACGACCCGCCGGGCAGGCCGAGCAGTTCGGCCGGCCGCGTCGACATGGCGCGCAGGAGCGCCGTCAAGTCGATGTCCTCGTTGTGCACGAGCCTCAATCCCGCGGTGAGCATGGTCTCCAGCCCGATGGCGCCGGGCGCGGCCTCGGCAAAGGGCAGGCGCTTGGTCTCCACGTCCTGCGGATTGTGGTCGGACATGATCACGTCGACGAGGCCGTTCGCCACCGCCTCGATCAGCAGCTTGCGGTCGTCCTCGCTGCGCAAGGGAGGCGTCACTTTGAGGAAGGTGCGGTAGGGGCCGATATCGTTCTCGTTGAGCGTGATGTGATTGATGGAGGCGGAGGCAGTGACGCCGAGGCCGGCGTCCTTGGCGCGACGCAGGACGTCGAGCGATTCAGCGCAGGTGATCGAGGCGGCGTGATAGCGCCCGCCGGCAAGCGCGACGAGACGGATGTCGCGCTCCAGCATGATCGTCTCCGCCGTTTTGGGAATGCCGAGCAGTCCGAGGCGGGCGGCGAACTCGCCTTCGTTCATCACGCCGTCACCGACCAGTTGGGGGTCCTCGGTGTGGTGCACGATGAGGGCGTCGAAATCGCCGGCATAGGTGAGCGCGCGGCGCATCACCTGCGCGTTGGTGACGCTTCTGTCGCCGTCCGAGAAGGCGACCGCGCCGGCCGCCTTCAACAAGCCGATCTCGGTCATCTCCTTGCCTTCCAGCCCCTTGGTGATGGCGGCCATGGGATGGACGTGCACGATGGCCGTGTCGCGGGCGCGCCGCAGCACGAAATCGACGGTGGCGGGATCGTCGATGGCCGGCGTGGTGTCGGGCTGGCAGATGATCGTGGTGACGCCACCGGCGGCGGCAGCCCGGCTCGCCGAGGCCAGCGTCTCGCGGGCGGCTTCGCCCGGCTCGCCGACAAAGGCGCGCATGTCGATCAGGCCCGGCGCCACCAGCTTGCCGCGGCAGTCGATCACCTCGGTGCCCTCCGGCACGCCGCCGGCGCCGATGCCGCGCTTGGCCTCGCGGATCACGCCGTCGGCCATCAACAGGTCGCCCGGCATGTCGAGGTCGCGCGCGGGATCGACGATGCGCGCATTGGCGAGCAGGATCGGGCGGCGGTCAGAGAGCATGGCACGGCCTGCTCCCTCCCCCGCTTGCGGGGGAGGGGTTGGGAGGGGGCGTTATTGAAGCGCTGGTGTAATGCCTCCTCCCGACGAGCTTCGCTCGTCGACCTCCCCCGCTCGCGGGGGAGGTGAAGAGAGGCATCGGCGTGCCGCTACGCATTCGGCAGATTCCGCGAGAGCGCTTCCAGCACCGCCATGCGCATGGCCACGCCCATCTCGACCTGCTCGCGGATGAGCGACTGGGCGCCGTCGGCGACGATACTGTCGATCTCGACCCCGCGGTTCATCGGTCCCGGATGCATGACCAGCGCGTCGGGCCTGGCGTAGGAGAGCTTCTTCTCGTCGAGGCCCCAGTAGTGGAAATACTCCGACACCGAGGGCACGTAGGAGCCGTTCATGCGCTCGCGCTGCAGGCGCAGCATCATCACGATGTCGGCGCCGCTCAACCCCTCGCGCATGTCGCGCGTCACCTCCACGCCGAAGCGCTCGATGCCGGCCGGCAGCAGCGTCGAGGGCGCGACCACGCGCACGCGCGCTCCCATGATGTTGAGCAGGATGATGTTGGAACGGGCGACGCGCGAGTGGAGGATGTCGCCGCAGATGGCGACGGTCAGCCCCTCGATGCGGCCCTTGTTGCGGCGGATGGTGGCGGCGTCGAGCAGCGCCTGCGTCGGGTGCTCATGCGAGCCATCGCCGGCATTGATCACCGCGCAATCCACCTTGCGCGCCAGCAGCTCTACCGCGCCGGAGGCGTGATGGCGCACGACGATGATGTCGGGATGCATGGCGTTGAGGGTGATCGCGGTATCGATCAGCGTCTCGCCCTTGCGCATGGAGGAGGACGAGGCCGACATGTTCATCACGTCGGCGCCAAGGCGCTTGCCGGCGAGTTCGAAGCTCGCCTGGGTGCGGGTGGAGACCTCGAAGAACAGATTGATCTGGGTGCGTCCGCGCAGGCTCGTGCGCTTTTTCTCCACCTGGCGGTTGAGCGCGACGAATTCCTCGGCGAGGTCGATGAGGCCGGAAATGTCCTCGCGCGAAAGCCCCTCGATCCCCAACAAATGGCGCGTGCTGAGGACGAAGGATGATTTCGGCGCGATGTTCATTAAAGGCATTCCTATAGGCGCAAGTTTCCCCCGCGGCAAGGGCGGACACTGGGCCGGTCCACAAGGGCCAAGTGCGGGGTTTACCGCCGTTTGCCATGGGCGCTGCGCGGGACGGATCGTGCCGCCCGCTACCGTCTAAAGCGTTTGTGATCGGCCCGTGCGGTGGGGCGGGAAACCGTCCTTCTTGTTCCCGTGTTGTCCGCAGTCGCGCCGGCCCGGTGACGGGGCGGGCTCGACGGCACGATAGAAGCAAGGAGACAGCATGAACAAATTCATGAAACTTGCCGCGGCCGCCGGCGTGGCCGGCGGGCTTGCCCTGACAGCGGGGCCGCCGAGCCGGGCTCAAGACACCTCCAGCGCCGCGGTGACCGAAGTCGGCTATTTCGGTCCGGATTATACGCAGGTGCCGGGCGACACCTATGCGCCGGGCTATACCTATGCGCCGGCCGCCGAGGCCTACGCCTACGCGCCGCCGCAGGCGCCGGGCAATGGAGCCTATGCCTATGTGCCTGCACCGGCCTATGCCGGCAGCTGCTGGATCAGCACCTACGATTCGAAGGGGTATGGCTATTACGGCTCGTGCTTCTCGCAGCAACACGATCTGGATGCCGAGACGCTCGGACAGGCGCGGCCCAACAAGAGCCTGAGCCGGCCATAAGCACGATAACCGCGGCAGGGACCGCGGTGGCCGGCGACGGCCGCCTTATTCTCCGCGCGCCTGGCGGCTGAGCGCCGCCAGGCGATCGAGCGCGCCTTGCAGGATGTAGGCGGCAGCGTGCTGGTCGATGACGGCAGCGCGCTTTTTGCGGCTGACATCGGCCGCGATCAATTCCCGCTCGACCGCGGCGGTGGACAGCCGCTCGTCCCAGAGCGCGATCGGCAGATCGGTGAGCCTGCCGAAATTGCGGGCGAAGGCGCGGGTCGACTGGGCGCGCGGGCCTTCCGAACCATCCATGTTGATCGGCAGGCCGAGCACGAAGCCGACCGCATTGCGCTCGGCGGCCAGCGCGAGGACCCTCTCGGCATCGGCGCTGAACGCCTTGCGGGCGACCGTGGTCACCCCTGTGGCGAGCCGGCGGTCGGGATCGCTGGCCGCCACGCCGATGGTCTTGGTGCCGAGGTCGAGCCCGATCAGGCTCCCGCGCGCGGGCAGGTGCCGGGCGGCTTCGGTCAGCGGCAGAATGAGGGCCATGGCCGGTTCCCTATCGGCGCGCAAGCTGCGGCAAAGAGCGATTTCACGAGGCTTGCGGCGCGAGGTCCGGAGAGGGCAGAGTGCCTTCTCGAACAATCCGGTATCGTGATCGGGGGTGGGGATGTCATATCCGTTGGGTTCCGCACTGCGCGCGCTGGCGCCGGTGGCATTGCTGGCATTGCTGCCGGCGGCCGCCGCCGCGGCCGAGCGCTACGAGCAGCCGCCTTCGTTCAATGCCGCCCAGATCCGCGGCATCCGGCGCGTCGGCACCAATTACACCATCCTCAATCCGGTGCGCAGCGACGGTCTGCTGCGCATCTACAAGCTCACCACGCCCTACGGCAAGATGACAGTGCAGGGCGACGAAATGATGCGCATGCGGCAGAACGAGCTGTATGCGCTGGCCAAGCTGGAGAAGGTGACCACTTCCGACTCCTTCGGCAAGGCGCTGGCGCAGGCGGGGCTGAGCCCGCTGATCTTCACCGGCCATCTCATCATCAATCCGGTAGGCACAGTGCAGAACACCTTTGCCGGCGTCGGGGCGTTCTTCGGGCGGATCGGCTCCGGTCTCGCCAATGCCGGCCAGACGCAGGACGACGCCGTCGGCAGCCTGCTCGGCGTGACCGACAAGCGGCGGGAACTGGCCGCGGCCTACGGCGTCGACCCCTATACGGATTTCCCGCCGCTCTCGACGAGGCTGCAGCAGCTTTCGCAGGCGGCGGCGGCCGGCGGTCTGGTGGTGACCGGCGCGCTGATGGCCGTGCCGGGCGCCGCCGGCATCATCGTGTCCAACCTGTCCACTGCCTACAAGCTCAACGACATCGGCATCCAGGACCTGGCGCGCAACTACGATGCCGCCCAGATTCTCGACATCAACCGTGCGGGACTTGCCCGTATCGGGGTCGACAAGGAGACCAGCGAGCGCTTCCTGCGCAACCGCCACTTCACGCCGATCGACCAGGCCGCCATGGTGGCCGCGGTGGACAGCATGAAAGGGGTGGGGGACCGGCGCGTGTTCTTCTCCTGGGCGGCGAATGCCAACAGCCGCACGCTCGCCTTTGTGATGCGCCGGCAGGCCGAGCTAATGGCCGACGACTTCCACAAGCACCGCGATTATGTCCGCTTCGTCGCCCTGTCGAACTACCCTTACGTCATCACCCGCGAAAATCGCGTGATGGCGATCCTCCCGGTCGACGCGCTTTCGTGGACGCCTGAGACCGCCTCCGGCTTCTCAGGTGTCACTGCCCAGCGCCGGCAGGTCGCGCCGAAGGCGCGCGGGGTGATGCGCTTGACCGGCATCGCAACGCCGCTCGCCAAGCGGGAACTGAAGCGGCAGGGCTGGACCGTGCTGGAGCACCAGCGGCCGTAGCGGTGAGAGCGGCTGGAGCGCCCATGAGGCGGGTTGCCGCCGAAAAGGCGGCTCTGCTATAGCCGGAGCGACCCCGCCGAGGTTTACGCATGTCCGTCAACGCCGATACCGTCCGCCGCATCGCCCATCTCGCCCGCATCGCCGTGGCCGAGGAGGAGGTGGAGCACCTCAAGGGTGAGCTCAATGCCATCCTGAACTGGGTCGAGCAGCTCGGCGAGGTCGATGTGGCCGGTGTCGAGCCGATGACCTCGGTGACGCCGATGAAGATGAAGATGCGCGCCGACGAGGTGACCGACGGCGGCATCGCCGAGGAGATCGTCAAGAACGCGCCGGCGAGCGAGGATAATTTTTTCCTCGTTCCCAAAGTGGTCGAGTAGCGCCATGTGCATGGCCTGCGAAATGGGTTTCTGGGTCGCCGTGGATGAACCGCCGGACCAGCCGCCGCCCGGCTTTCCGCGCGTCAAACTGCGCACGGACCCGCGGGCCGATGGCGGCTTTGCCTGTGACGCGCCCGCGGCGGACACGCCGGATGAGCCGAGCGAGAAGGACAAGCGGGCGCCGTGAGTGAACTGACCGCGCTGACCTTGGCCGAGGCGCGCGAGGGCCTCGCCAAGAAGGCCTTTTCCGCCGCCGAACTGGCGCAGGCGCATGTCGCCGCCATCGAAACGGCGCGCGCGCTCAACGCTTATGTGCTGGAGACCGCCGAGCGCGCAGCCGAAATGGCCAAGGCTTCCGACGAGCGTCTCGCCCGAGGCGAGGGGCGGCCGCTCGAGGGCATTCCGCTCGCCGTCAAGGACATGTTCTGCACGGCGGATGTGCGCACCACCGCCTGCTCGCACATCCTCGACACCTTCGTGCCGACCTACGAGTTGACGGTCACCGCCAATCTTTGGCGCGACGGCGCGGTGCTACTCGGCAAGACCAACAATGACGAGTTCGCCATGGGCTCGTCGAACGAGACCTCGTTCTTCGGCCCGGTGGTTTCGCCCTGGCGCCGCCGCGGCGCCAATACGCCGCTGGTGACCGGCGGCTCCTCCGGCGGCTCGGCGGCCGCGGTGGCGGCAAACTTGTGTCTCGGCGCAACCGGCACCGATACCGGCGGCTCGATCCGCCAGCCGGCCGCCTTTACCGGCATTGTCGGCATGAAGCCGACCTATGGCCGCTGCTCGCGCTGGGGGATCGTCGCGTTCGCCTCCTCGCTCGATCAGGCCGGTCCCTTCGCGCGCACGGTGCGCGACGCCGCCATCCTGCTGCGCTCCATGGCCGGCCCCGACCAGAAGGACACCACTTGCGTCGATCGGCCGGTGGCCGACTACGAAGCGGCGGTCGGCAAGTCGGTGAAAGGCCTGCGCATCGGCATCCCGAAGGAATACCGCGTCGAGGGCATGCCGGCGGAGATCGAGGCGCTGTGGCAGCAAGGGCAGGCGTGGCTGAAAGAGGCCGGCGCGGAGCTGGTCGAGGTCTCGCTGCCGCACACGAAATATGCGCTGCCGGCCTATTACATCGTCGCACCGGCGGAAGCCTCTTCCAATCTCGCCCGCTATGACGGCGTGCGCTACGGCTTGCGCGTCGAGGGGAAGGACATCCGCGCCATGTACGAGGGAACGCGCGGCGAGGGCTTCGGCAAGGAGGTGCGCCGGCGCGTGATGATCGGCACCTATGTGCTCTCGGCCGGCTATTACGACGCCTATTACCTGCGGGCGCAGAAAGTGCGCACGCTGATCAAGCGCGACTTCGAAGAGCACTTCGCGGCCGGCATTGACGCCATGCTGACGCCCGCGACGCCGACGGCAGCCTTCGGCATCGGCGAGAAGGCGGGCGGCGACCCGATCGAGATGTATCTCAACGACGTGTTCACGGTCACGGTGAACATGGCTGGCCTGCCGGGCATCGCGGTGCCGGCCGGCCTCGACGCGCAGGGCCTGCCGCTCGGACTGCAGCTCATCGGGCGGCCGTTCGACGAGGAGACGGTGTTCTCGCTCGGGCACGTGCTGGAGCAGGCGGCCGGGAAATTCACGCCGGAACGGTGGTGGTGACGCCCGCCGCCTTCAATGCTTCCCTCTCCGATGCCGCGCCGCCGGCCGAACTGGCATCGCCGCTTGCCGCCCTCTGGTGGGCAAAGAAAGGCGACTGGGACAAGGCGCACGTGCTCGTGCAGGACGAACCGAGCGCCGATGCCGCCTGGGTGCATGCCTATCTCCACCGCATCGAGGGCGATCTCGGCAATGCCAGCTATTGGTACGGCCAGGCGGGCAAGCCGGCCGCGCGCGGCGAACTCGATGCCGAATGGACGGCGATCGCGGAGACGCTGCTCGCGCAGGCGCGCTGACGCGGCCGGCAACGCCTGCAACCGCGCGCTACCGAAGGCAGGCAAAGCACAACCTGCCCAATTCGCCCGCGCGAACATTCCACGCGACGCCCCCGTTTAGAAATATTTTGTCCGCGCGCTTGGCCACGCCCCGATGCACCGTCATAATTCACGGCGGCGAGGGGAGGCGGCCGTGGCCGACAGCGACACGCGCGCCCGCGTGCGCGAACTCTACGAGGCCTATGAGCGCCGCGACCTTGATCGCGTCGGCGCGCTCATCCATGACGACATCGACTGGGTGATCTATGGGCCGGTCGTGGTCTTTCCGTTTGCCGGCCCGCGCCGGGGGCGCGCCGCGGTGCTGGATGTGCTTGCCGCAGTCGCCAAGGCTTTTGAGCTTGAACGCTATCAGCGCGAGATCGTGCTGGTGGATGGCGACCGGGCGGCCGTAATGGCGGACGCGAGCTTCCGGCAACACGGCACCGGGCGTATGCTGCGATTTCGGGTCGCCAATTTCCTGCGGTTCGAGGACGGCCGCCTGGTCGAGTTCCGCGAATTCGCCAATACCTTCGATGTGGTGGAGCAGGCGCTCGGGCGCGAACTGCCGGTGTGACGCCGCCTTGTGCCGCCTTGCTCGGCGGCCCGCGAGCCGCTAGCTCTAGTCCATGGATGCGCAAAACAAATCCGACAGACTGATCAAGGGCGCAAGCGGCGACTGGGAAGTGGTCGTCGGCATGGAGGTGCACGCCCAGGTCACGTCAAAGTCCAAGCTGTTCTCCGGCGCCTCGACCGAATTCGGCGGCGCCCCCAACAGCCATGTCTCCCTGGTCGATGCCGCCATGCCCGGCATGCTGCCGGTGATCAATGAAGAATGCGTCAGGCAGGCGGTGCGCACGGGGCTCGGGCTGAAGGCCGAGATCAATCTGAAGTCGGTATTCGACCGCAAGAACTATTTCTATCCCGACCTGCCGCAGGGCTATCAGATCAGCCAGTACAAGCAGCCGGTCGTGGGCGAGGGCGAAGTAACCGTCGATCTAGAAGGCGGCGAAACTGTCACCGTCGGCATCGAGCGGCTGCATCTGGAGCAGGACGCCGGCAAGAGCCTGCACGAGCGCCACCCGACCATGTCCTATGTGGACCTCAACCGGTCGGGCGTTGCGCTGATGGAGATCGTTTCCAAGCCCGATCTGCGCTCGGCGGGCGATGCCATGGCCTTCATCGCCAAGATGCGCTCCATCCTGCGCTACCTCGGCACCTGCGACGGCGACATGGAGAAGGGCAGTCTGCGCGCCGACGTCAACGTCTCGGTGCGCCGGCCGGGCGAGCCCTTCGGTACCCGCTGCGAGATCAAGAACGTCAACTCGATCCGCTTCATCGGCCAGGCCATCGACTACGAAGCGCGCCGGCAGATCGAGGTGCTGGAGGACGGCGGCGCGATCGAGCAGGAGACGCGGCTGTTCGATCCGGACAAGGGCGAGACGCGCTCCATGCGCACCAAGGAGGAGGCGCACGACTACCGCTATTTCCCCGATCCCGACCTCTTGCCGTTGGAACTCGCCGCGGAGGATGTAGAGGCGCTCAAAGCCGAACTGCCGGAACTGCCGGACGAGAAGAAGGCGCGCTTCATGCGCGACTTCGGCCTGTCGGCGTACGATGCAGGCGTGCTGGTGGCCGAGCGCGAGACTGCCGAGTATTTCGAAGCGGTCGCTGAAGGGCGCGACGCCAAGCAGGCGGCCAACTGGGTGATCAACGAACTGTTCGGCCGGCTTAACAAGGTCGGCAAGGACACCGCGGCGTCGCCGGTGTCGGCAGCGCAGCTCGGCGGCATGCTCGATCTGATCGCGGACGGCACGATTTCCGGCAAGATTGCCAAGGACTTGTTCGAGATCCTCTGGAGCGAGGGCGGCGACGCTAAGGAAATCGTCAAAGCACGCGGCATGACCCAGGTGACCGACCTCGCCGCCATCGAGAAGCTGGTCGACGAGGTGATTGCCAGGAACCCCGACAAGGTCGCCGACGCCAAGAGCAATCCGAAGGCGATCGGCTGGTTCGTCGGCCAGGTGATGAAGGCGTCCGCCGGCAAGGCGAGCCCGCAGGCGGTCAACCAACTCCTGAAAGACAAACTCGGCATCTGATTGCGCGCGCCGGAAGGTGACGCGCGTGCGCGCCGTCCGATGAATCGGCGGCGGACGCGGTCGCGCGCGGACGAAAACAGACCGTCGGCGGCAACCGCAGTCCGCGAATCACTTGGCACTGATTCGGCGTTTTTGATCGATTTCGGTCTTCCGACACCCGCGCGAAGGGCGATCTGTGCAAAATTTTTTCACAGCGCGTTTCGGTGTGAAGAAGACGGTTTGGCAATCGAAAAACACGCGCAGCCAAGCCAGATTTCATTCGTTCGATGTATCGCGAAGCAAAATCGCCGTTTGCAAATAATGCTTATTTTATCGGCCTTTTTTGTTAGGCGGCGCGATGGGCGCGCGATGAAGCATCATGCGTTCGCAAGTCTGCGCATAGTGCGAGCGCCGCGCGCCGAAGCGCGCCGCACGGGCGCGGAGCGCGCCGTTCGTACACGTTTCGTTAAGCGGAGACTGTTTTTTTCGTTGTGCTGTAGTAAACGAAATGCAGTGCGAGCTCGATTCGCGACCGCACTAGACGACATCCGCCATGTTACATGGCTAGGAGGGCAGCAATGGCGAAACGTAGAAAGACGAAGGCGAAGGCAGCGACGAAGAAGACGGCCAAGAAGACCAAGAAGCGGAAGAAGAGGCTCTAGTCTTCCCGTCACTTCCCGATCTTCGCATTTCAACGTGTCGAAGATTGCGTCATACGGGCCGGGTCGCGCCGTGGAGTGATGAGCGCCTAGCAGTCGTTCCAGGGCGCCCCGGTACCGAATGATGAATGAGGGCGTCGCCGAGACCTCACCGTCTCTGCGACGCCCTCAAGCTTTTTGGGGGCAACGGTCAGCCGGCCGCCGTCGTGCCGGACGCCATGCGGAGCGCGACCGAGAGCCCGAGGCCGGTGTCGTCGAAAGCGAGCTCGGCCTGCAACTGGTTGGCCAGGGAACGCACGAGGCGAAGACCCAGGCCGCCGTCCTGCATCGGGTCGAAGCCCTCGGGAAGGCCGACGCCATCATCCGTCACCTCCAGCACGATCATGCCGTCGGTGTTGCTGCAGTCGATGGTGATCCGGCCGAGCACCCCGGAGGGGTGGGCATACTTTACGGCATTGGTCACCAGTTCGCCGATGATGAGCCCAGTCGCCAGCGCCCGCTCGGGCACGATCATGCAAGCGGTGGCGGAGGTGTAACTGAGCTCGGCCTTGCGCGCGAAGGTGAAGGACGAGACGACCGTCTCGGCGATCTCGCGCAGGTACTCCGACAGGTCGATGGGCTGGCCCCTGTCGTGACTGGCGAGCAGCCCATGAAGGTGTGCGATGGCTTCGACGCGCCCGCCGATCTCTTCCAGGATCGCGCCGACTTTTTCCTTGCTCAAGGGCGCGCTGGCGTTGGCGACCTCGCGCGCATAGAGGCGCACCATGCCGGCGACCATGGAGAGATTGTTGGCGATGCGGTGGTTGGCTTCGGCGATTGCGTCGCGCGCGGAAACTTCCGCGCTCGGCTGCGTGACAGGCGAAGCGACCGACGGCACATCGTCCGCACGGGCGATTGAACGATTGTCTTTCATAATGGAATTGTCGGAGCAATGGCGCGAGGATTCAAGAAAACCTTCGTGCACACAATGCCGACAACAGGTGATCGCAGACGAAAGCCCGTTATCGGTCAATGAAGCTGAATGTGTTTGATGCGCCCAGTGAGTATAAGTCGCGTAACTTACTTAACGGAAAAGATGCATAATCAGGCGTTGACGGTTTATGAGTATAAGAGCAGGGTTTACCGCCGGTGGGTTCTGAAGGTTTCTTCGAATGGGCGAGTTGAAACGGGGCGAGCGTCTCCAGTTGATGCTCACCGACGACGAGTTGAAGGCGCTGGACGACTGGCGTTTCGAGAAGCGCATGCCGAGCCGCGCCTCCGCCATCCGGGAACTTCTCAAGCGGGGGCTTGCCACCGAAGGCTTCGATCTCGCCAAGGCTGGTGGCAAGTCCAAGGACTACGGGGTGACCGGGAACTCGCCGTCGGAGTCCGACGACCCCAACAACCCCGACTGAGCGGCGCGCCTATTTGCCGCCGGCCTTGAGTCGCTTGTTGCAGGCGCTCCAGTATTTCGGCCAAGTCGTGCCCTTCTGGATCTTGCCGGCCTTCTTGGCGGCGCGCCATTCGGCTCCGCACTTCTTCTCCCGTTCGCGCATGGCGATCTGCCCCGGTGTCAGCGGCCGCTTGGTCTTGGCCTTCTTCGTCGGCTTGCTGGCCGGCTGGGTCTGCGCCTGCGCCTGGTGGACGAGCGCCGGCAGACGGCGCAGCCATCAAGGCGGCGGCCAGGACGGCGGCGAATACACGCTTGCTCATTTGACTCCCCCAATTTTTCGGGCCGGGCCGGCACCCATGGCACCAGCCGCAACCCAAGATCCAGATTAGCAAGCAAAAGTTGCAGACGTCCAGTGCCATCGAAAGGCGAGGCGCCTCCGTTCGCGGGCGCCCGCTCGAACCGTTGCGGTTTGCCCGCCACCGGCCTAGCTCTGGCGGAGTTTCAGCCAAATGATTGAAAGCGGGAGCAAGGCCATGGCGCGCGCGTCCAAGCGGAAATCGAGCAAGGCCAAATCGAAGAGCAGAACGGTCAAGACGTCGGCGCGCAAGAGCGCGGCCAAGTCAGCCGGGCAGGCAAAGGCGATCGAGCTCTGGTACTGGCCGACGCCGAACGGCTTCAAGATCTCGATCATGCTGGAAGAGTGCCGGCTGCTCTACACGCTGATCCCGGTGAACATCGCCACCGGCGAACAGTTCAAGCCGGAATTCCTCAACATCGCCCCCAACAATCGGATGCCGGCGATCGTTGACTTGCAAGGGCCAGGCGGCCGGCCGATCTCCATCTTCGAGTCCGGCGCCATCCTGCAATATCTCGGCCGCAAGACCGGCAAATTCTATCCCAAGGACGAGCGCGGCCGCGTCGAGGTCGACCAATGGCTGTTCTGGCAGATGGGCGGCCTTGGCCCCATGGCCGGGCAGCTCAATCACTTTCTGCGCTATGCGCCCGAGCAACTGCCCTATGCCATCAAGCGCTATGAGGACGAGGTCAACCGGCTCTACGGCGTGATGAACAAGCGGCTCTCCGATCGCGAATTCCTCGCCGGCCGCTATTCGATCGCCGACATGGCCAGCGTCGGCTGGGTCAACCTGTGGAAGCGGCAGAACCAGGACATCGACGACTTCCCGCACCTAAAACGCTGGCTGGAATCCGTGAAGGCAAGACCGGCGGTGCAGCGCGGCATGGCGCTCGGCAGGGAATTGCGCGAGGGCATAGACATGAAGGATCCCAAGATCCAGGCGGTGCTGTTCGGGCAGCGGGCGCGGGCAGGGTAGGCGCCTTTTCGCTACGCGCTGGTTGCCGCGCGCATAAGCAATCGGACAGTCATCTACGCGCCTCGTCGATGACGCGCGCGGCTTGTTCTCAGGCCCGTGGTTATCGGCGCCTCAACAGGATCGGTTAGCGGTCCGTCACCGCGGCAAGGGAACCGCCCGTTTGTGCCGGTAATACGGCCGGTTTTGCCAATTCGGCGCGCCCAGCGGCCAGAGCCATTCACCAAGGATTCATCGCGCCGCTTAAGCGCGCGTTGAAATTTCCCCGCCCATGATCGCGCTGCTCGCGACACGCTTTCGCGCGAGCGATGACAGGGACATGCGACGGATGCTCGCGGGGGCGAGCCCGTCGCCGAAAAAAATGGGGAGGCCGTAATGGCTGACTTCGAACTGGTTGCGGTTGAGGCCGCCGAGCCGCGCGATGCCGAAGAATGCTTTGCGCTCGGCATGAACTATTCGGCAGGCGTCGACGTGACGGTCGATCTGGTGGCCGCACACAAGTGGTTCAACATCGCCGCCATGCGCGGCCATTGCCATGCCGCGCGCCTGCGCCGCGAGATCGCCGAGCAGATGAGCGACCGCGAGATCGGCACCGCCCAGCGCGCCGCGCGCGACTGGCTGAAGGGACATCCGCAGCCCGCGCTTCCGGCAATCCGCGAGGCGGCTTAAGGCTGCCCGGCGCACCAGCCGTTCGTCCCCGCGCAAGCGGAGATCCCAGGGCCATTCGCCGAAGTCTGGTGATTGGATCTCTGGATCCCCCCTGTCGCCGGAATGAACGGAGTTTGGACGAGCGAGCGGGATCACGCACTAAGTGGGCGCGGCGAAGCGGGTAAGCGCCTCGCGCAGCCGCGCGACGACGCTAGCCCAATCGCCCAGCGCCGGCTGACGATAAAGCTGCGCCTGCGGATACCAGGGGCTCGTTTCGCCCGCCAAGGTCCAGCGCCAGTCCGGCGCGAAGGGCAGCATCACCCAGAGCGGGCGGCCCATGGCGCCGGCGAGATGGGCGAGCGCGGTGTCGACCGTGAGCGTGAGGTCGCAAAGCGCCAGCACAGCCGCGCTGTCGGCGAGGTCGTTAAGCTCGCTTCCCAGGGAACGCACTTGACGGTGGCGCGCCAGCCATTCCCGATCGCGCTCGCGCAGATCGGGCTGCAGGCTCACGAAGGTTACGCCTTCGAGCGCTATCAGCGGCTCGATCAGTTCGACCTCCAATGAGCGGTTGCGGTCGTTGGGATGGGCCGGATTGCCGGCCCAGGCCAAAGCCACCCGTTTACCTGGCAAGGCATCGAGCGCCGGCCGCCATTTGGCGATGCGGTCGTCGTCCGCATGGAGATAGGGGATGGCCGCGGGGATGTTCGCGCTTTCCGTCTTCAGCGCGAGCGGCAGGCTGCCAAGCGGGCAATGCACGTCGTAGGCGGGCAGCGGTTCGCCGCGGGCATGCACCGAGGCGACGCCTGGCAAAGTGGCAAGCAGCGGCTTCAGCGCCGGCTGCACTTCCAGCACCGCCGTCGCGCCGGCGCGCGCCAACAGCGGCGCGTAGCGGGCGAACTGGATGGTATCGCCAAGGCCTTGCTCGGCATGCAGGAGGATGGTCTTGCGCTGAAGCGGATATTCGCCGCGCCACAGCGCGCCACGATAGCCGCGCCGCGTGTCGCTCATGCCAGTCCGCCGCCAGCGCCACTCGTATTCGGCAAAGCCGGCGGCAAGTTCGCCGAGCGTGAGCAGCGAGAGCGCCCGGTTGGAATGCGCGTCGGCATAGTCCTTCTGCAGCGCGATGGCCCGGTCGAAGCTCTGCACCGCTTCGGCGTGGCGGTTGATCGTCTGCAGCGCGCGGCCGCGGTTGTTCCAGGCCTGCACGTGATTGGGCGCCGCGGCGAGCGCCGCGTCGAAGGCGGCGAGCGCCTCTGCCGCTCTGCCGAGATCGAGCAGCGCATTGCCGCGATTATAAAGCGCGCTCGGATGGCCGGGCGCCAGGGCAAGCGCCGCATCGAAGTCGGCCAGCGCCGCTTCCATCTGTCCGAGTGCCGCGCGCGCGCTGCCGCGGCCGATGAGTGCGTCGGGACGGCGCGGGTCGTGCGCCAGGGCTTCCTCGAAGGCGGTGACGGCCTCCTGCGGGCGTTGAAGCGACAAAAGCGCGTTGCCGCGGTTCGCCAGCGCACTGGCATCTCCCGGCTTGAGCGCGAGCCCCTTGTCGAGCGCTGCCAGCGCCTCCTCGTCGCGCTTGAGCGCGTGCAGCACATTGGCGAAGTTCATCCAGGCCTCGGCGGCGCGGCCGTTGACCTTCAGCGCCGCCGCCATGAGCCGGTAGGCCTCGCCCATTTGCCCGGCTTGGGCCTTGCACAGCCCGGAAAGGTGCAGTGCGTCAAAATGGGCGGGTGCCGCCTTCAGCACGCGGGCGTAGAGCTTCTCGGCTTCGCGTAGCCGGCCCTGCCGATGCAGGCCGACCGCCTCCTGCATGGCAGCGGCGATATTGAACGGGCGTGACGACACGGCCGCGCAGATGCGCATGGCCGCGCGGGCGCGTCAATGCGGCGGGCTATCGCCGGTAGTGACGATGATGGCGGTGTCTGGAGGTGCCGGGATTATAGAACTGATTGCGCTCGCAGAAGCCGCCGACGCCGCTGACCGTCGCCAGGCATTGGGCATAGGTGCGGAAGCCGCAATTGGAAGCCCCGTTCATCCCGTCCCCGTAGCGGGCGCACCACGGGTAGGGGTCGTGGGGCAGTTCGTATGCCTTTGCCGCCGGTACCAAGAGCAGTACCGTTACCGTCAGCACCGTCAGCAGCGCCGCTCCGAGGACCAGCATGCGCACGGGCTTTCTCCTTCATCCGGTATCATTCGACCCGAACAACACCGGGCGACCGAGTTTTGTTCGGCCGCCGCCCGGGAAAACCGCTCAGGCAGGCTTCTGCACCCAGAACTGGTACATGGCCGCGAAAGCGTCGGGGTTGCGCGTTTCGAAGTCGTGCCAGGCGTCGAGGTCATTCATCGAGCGGCCGGCCTGCGCGAACATCGCCGCATAATGCCGTGCGCGCACCGGATCGAAGGCGAATCCGACGAAGCGTAAGGAACTGTCGGCCAGCAAGACCTTGATGCCGGGAATCGTCATCTGATGCTCCTGCACGTGGAATAGCAGGTCGCGGCATTCGCTGGTGGTGAAGAAGTCGCTGATCCGGGCCACGCCGCGCAAATCCGTCGCCAGGATGTCCTGCCGTGCGCGGCGGATGTCGCCCGCGGTGGGGCGATAGTTTTGCTCGGCCATGTAAGCGCGCGCCGCCGTCACCTCGCGGCGCGCGGACGCACTGTAGAGACCGAGATACATGAGTCCGCCCGGCCTGAGCAGCGTGCGCAGGATGCGCAAACCGGCTGCCGGTTCGGCCATGTGGTGCAGCACGCCGCTGGCGTTGATGACGTCGAAACTGCGGCCGACGTCGCCGAGCTTGAGAATGTCGGCCTGGGCGTAGTCGAGCCGGCCCGCGAGGTCGGCCGGCGTCTTGCGCTTGGCGTAGGCAAGGCTCGCCAGGCTCAGGTCGACGGCAAGCACCCGGGCGCCCGCTATTTTCCGGGCAAATTCGATGGCAAGCGCGCCGGTGCCGCAGCCGGCTACCAGCACGTCGGGCGCCTCGCGCGCCGGCAGAGAGGCGAAGACGGCGCCCGGAACCGCGCTTTGCAGATAGGCTTCAAGGGTGAGCGGCTCGACATTGCCGGCGACATGGACCCAGCGCGGGTAGGGGTTTTCTTCGTATTGCTCGCGTACGCGCAATGAAATCTCGTCCTCGATGGCCGTCAGCCGGGGGATCGAGTCGCGTAGCGCACGTTCCTCCATTGGCTCGCGCAGCTGCTGGGTGACCACGGCTTCGACGGCGCGCGGCCATTGGCGCGCGAGCACGCCCTCTGGCGCCGGCAGCGCATGCAGCGGCCCATACATGGCGAGCGCCATCAGTTCGGCCGGCGCCGCATCGGGAAGCTTGCGCTTCAGGGCGTCGACGCGGACGTCCTCTTCTGCCGTGATAGCGAAGACGTATTCGTTGATGAAGCACTGGCGGGCCAGCGTGCAGCAGAATTCGAGGGTCAAATCATCGATCGGCCGGCCGGCAGCGATGGCCTCGAGCAGCGCCGCGCGTAAAGACGTCAGGGCGCGTTCAAGCGCGACGTTGCGCACCGGCGTCGACTGCAGGACGGTGACGAGCAACGGGTCTTCGGCTACCGCGGCGAGCTCGGCGCCGACGAACAGGCGCTCGATCGGCAGGCGTGCGGGCCATGCCGCATCGGCGCGCCGCATGGCGTCCCCCAGCGGGGGCAGGAGGGCGGCGAGCGTCGCGCAGATCGGGGCGAAGTCGCCGAACAATTGCGGCACCAGCGCGACTGCCCGCGCGAAACAGGCCGAGGCCTCGCCAGGCCTGCCCTGGGCCTGCAGCACGCAGCCGAGATTGTTGAGCGCCTCGGCGTGGTCCGGCTTGAGCTTGAGCAGCCGCTTATACGCGCGGGCGGCCTCGTCGAGCCGCCGCTCGTGTTGGCAGCGCACCGCCTCGGCAAATAGCCCGGCGGCATCGCCGCCGCCGCTGTCAGCCGTTGTGCTGTGCCTTGCCGCGGCGCGGCGCTGCTTGCGATTCATGCGATGTGGGTTCCCCGCGCGGCACCGGTGGCCGCGGCCCTATCTGCCGCGTTCGCCGGACCGCTTGCAAGGGCCAGCGCCGGGACGGCGCGGGGGCTTCCGCAGCCATCTGAACTTTCGTTTTTTCAAGGGGTTAGCGCTGGCGGAGACGGAGGGATTCGAACCCTCGATACGCCTTTGGAGCGTATAACGGTTTAGCAAACCGCCGCCTTCAGCCACTCGGCCACGTCTCCGCGTGCGCAAGTACCTATTCGTTCCGCCTTCCGGGGTCAAACCCGGAACCGCCCCTATGGCGGCGCGCGGCCGGGCCGGCCAGTCCGATGGAAAATCTGTGCGGCCGTCTTGCGCGATCCGGCGTCAGGATGATCGTCGGAGGTATGCGCGGACGACCGCCACGATGATGGCGCCGGCTGCGAAGAGCACGATCAGCGGCAGCCAGATCAGCAGCACGCCCAGCAGCAGCATCAGCATGACCGCAATCAGGATCGCGGTAATCAGCACGATCAAGATCGTACCGACCGGGCCGATCCTGGCCACATAGACTCGCTCCGTGCCGTGCGCACCGGTGAAGGTGCGCGTGCGGTGCTCGTATCCGGTGGTCCGGCCGGGCGGGATGATCTCCGGCTCTGACTTTGGCTCGTCACCCTGCGGCATTGGCGGTTTGGTTCCTCTTTGCTGCGATGCTCGCGCGGGATATCCTTACGCCTCCTCGGCTGCGCGGCAAAGGCAGCATTGTGCTTTGCGGCAAAAGAGAATTGGCCGGACCTTTGCTGTTGCTCCCAGCACGGTTGCTCAATGGCTTTTGTTGCCATGCACGAGCGGTGATTCATTTCATGCTGCGGTGCAGATGAAGCGCGACAAATTAACAAAGCTGAATATGTGCATCACGCATTAGGTCAGTCTTGCTGACTTAATCGATCGCGTCGACTGGAACCAAAGCGACGGTCCATCTAATTCTTTCGTAGATTTCATCATGGTTCACTCAGCAAAACACTGGCGCGGCGCCGTTGCCGCGCGTTATGATGTAAAAAAAATAATTCCGGTGGACGAGGCACTCTCATCGGCATTCGCCTCATCCAATTAAAAAATACCAGGCAGAGGAGGAAACGAAAGATGAGTGCAGACAATTCGCGACGCGTCTCGCGACGCCGGTTTTTGAAAGAGACAAGCCTTACTCTAGCGGCCGCCGGCGCAGTGCCGGTGCTTTCTGCGCCGTTCGTGTCGAAGGCCTTGGCCGACACCAAGACGATGTCGATCGTGCAGTGGAGCCATTTCGTCCCCGAATACGACACCTGGTTCGACAAATTTGCCAAGGATTGGGGTCAGAAGAACAAGATATCGGTCAGCGTCGACCATATTCCCGTGCAGCACATCCCGGCGCGCGCGGCCGCCGAGGCGTCGGCAGGGTCGGGGCACGATCTTTTCGGGTTCAACGGCGCCGGTGGCGCACATCTCTACCGCAAGTTCTTCATGAACCTCGCCGATCTCGTGAAGGAAACCGAGAAGAAGTACGGCAAGGTCACCACACTCGGCAAGCAACTCTGCTACAACGCGGATGACGGAACTTGGTCCGGCTTCCCCGATTTCTACATCAACTACCCCGGCATGTATCAAAAGAGCCTGTGGGGCGAGATCGGCGTGGTGCCGGATACTTGGGAAAACGTGCGCAAGGGCGGCGCCAAGCTGAAGGCGAAAGGCCACCCCGTCGGTCTTCCGCTCGGGCACAGCAACGACCCGAACGCGACCTGGCGGGGCCTGTTGTGGAGCTACGGCGCCTCCATCCAGGACGAAGCCGGCAAGAAGATCGTCCTCAACAGCAAAGAGGCGGTCGAAGCGGTGAAGTTTGCCGCCGCGCTCTATAAGGAGGCGATGACGTCGGACGTGTTGTCGTGGAACGACTCCAGCAACAACCAGTACCTCGACTCCGGCGTCAGTTCGTACATCATCAACCCAATCTCGGCCTATCGCACGGCCCAGAAACTCAACAAGAAGCTGGCCGACGATATTTTCGTCATCGGGCCGCCGAAGGGGCCGGTGCGCCAGTTGATCGGCGCCTCGTCCGAATTCTACGGCATCTGGAAATTCGCCAAGAACAAGGAAGCGGCGATCGAGTTCCTCAAGTACTATTCGGCAAACTGGCCGCAAGCGTTCAAGGCGAGCGAAGGCTACAACAATCCGTGCTTCAACGGGCTTGTGCCGAAGCCGATGCCGATCCTGTCGAACGATCCGACATCGAACCCGCACGACAAGCTGGCAATTCTCCAGGACTCGGACAAGTGGTCCGCCATCCCGGGGTATCCTGGGCCGGCCACGCCCGCGATGGACGAAGTCAATTACAACTTCATCGTCTCCGACATGCTGGCGAAGGCGGCGACGGGCCAGTTGAGCGCCGAGGACTCGGTCAAGTGGGCCGCGGGTCAGTGCGAAGCCATCTTGAAGAAGTGGCAGCATAAGGCCTGATTGCCATCGCCCGGGCCGCGCCCTGCGTGCGTGGCCCGGGCCGCGCCGGCGCGGCCGGCGGTCGGCAAATAGGGAAACGAGGGGGCACACCCGCCGCGGGAATCGGGGCGGGGGCGGTGTCTGATACTAAAATTTTGTGGGGAAACGCGATGTCGGCGGTACTGACCAGAGATATCATCAAGAAGTTCGGTGAGGTGCCCGCTGTCAACGGCATTTCACTCAATATTCCGGACGGCGAATTCATGGTCTTGCTGGGGCCGTCGGGCTGCGGAAAGACGACCTTCTTGCGCATCATCTGCGGGCTGGAATCGCAGACGAGCGGCGATCTCTTGATCGGCGGTCACGTGGTCAACGATATTCCGCCCCGCGCCCGCGGCGTTGCGATGATGTTCCAGAGCTACGGCCTCTACCCGCACTTCACCGTCTACAACAACATCGCCTTTCCGCTGCGCACGACCCACACGCCCAGAGCGGAGATCGACAAGAAGGTCCAATGGGCGTCGAACATGCTGGGGATCACGCGCCTGCTCGACCGGCGGCCGCGTCAGCTCTCCGGCGGCGAGCGCCAGCGCGTCGCGCTCGCGCGCGCGCTCGTGCGCGAGCCGACGGCCTTGCTGCTCGATGAGCCTCTGTCGAACCTCGACGCCAAGCTGCGCGCCTCGGCGCGCCACGAGATCAAGGCGTTTCAGCAGCAAGTCGGTATCACCACCATCTACGTGACCCATGACCAGGTCGAGGCCATGGGCATGGGCGACCGTATCGCCGTCATCGACGGCGGCGTGGTGCGGCAGTGCGGTACGCCGACGGAAATCTACGACGACCCGGCGGACCGCTTCGTCGCTACCTTCGTCGGCTCGCCCCCGATGAACATCATCGACAAGAATGGCGGCGCCATCGGCTTCCGGCCAGAGAATTTCCTTCCCAAGGACATGATGGAGGACGGTGACTTCGAGGAATTCTCATTCCGGGTCGAGCGCGCCGAATATCTCGGGTCCGAGCGGATCGTCTATGGCGTGGTCGACGGCTTCGAGCAAGGCAAGGAGATCATGGCGAAGCTGCCGCCGGCGCACGTCGCCGAGGAAAACATCCGGCCCGGCGAGTGGCATCCCTACGCCGTCAAGAAGAGCGCCATGCGCTATTTCGACAAGAATGGCATGCGAGCCAGGCGCTAACGCGAGGATCAACCGATGGCCGTTATCGCTGAAACCTATTCCAAACCCGCCTCGCGTTTCAGGTTCATGTTCGACCGGCGCGAGGTGCTGGGCGCGTTCTTCGTCGCGCCGGCAATCCTCTACGTGCTCCTGCTGGTCGGCGTGCCGTTCCTGATGGCGGCCTATTATTCCGTCAGCGCCTACACGATCTACAATCCGTCGTGGCGCTTCGTCGGGCTGTCGAATTTCATCGACGTCGTGGAGAACCCGGTCTTTATCCAGACACTGTGGAACACCTTCGTCTTCACGTTCGGATCGCAGATCCTCGGTCTCATCCTCGGCAAGTTCGGCGCGATGCTGCTGTTGAAGCCGTTTCCGGGGCGCAAGATCGTGCGGGCGCTGGTGATCCTTCCCTGGGCGGTACCGATCGCGCTCGCCACCGTCGCCTGGGAGTGGATGTTCGATTCGCTCTACAGCGTCATCAACTGGACGTTGATCGCGCTCGGCATTATCACCCGTACGCAGGCGCCGAACTGGCTCGGCACACCGGACCTGGCGATGATCTCTGTGATCGTCGTCAATGCCTGGCGTTTCTTCCCCTTCGCGATCGTCATCTTCCTGGCAGGCATGACTTCGGTGCCGCAGGACGTGATCGACGCGGCGACGGTCGACGGCGCCGGCTTCTGGCGCCGCAATTATCAGATCATCGTCCCGATGATCCTGCCGATCCTGGCGGTCGGACTGATTTTCGGAATCGTGTTCACATTCACCGATATGTCCGTCGTCTACCTGTTGACCCAGGGCGGCCCCATCGGGGCGACCTCGGTTCTGGGTTTCGCGGGCTTCCAGACCGGCATCGTCTCGGGTGACGTGTCGCACGGCGCCGCCATTTCATTGTTCATGCTGCCCGTGCTGCTCGTCGTGGTCTTCGCGATGCTGCGCTTCATCCGGCGGCGGGAGATCTGATCATGGGACGCTCATCCCTCGCAAAGGCGCTGGAAGAAACCTCGTTCTATGGGGCGGTGGCGTTCTTCGTGGTTCTTGCGGCGTTTCCGTTCTATTGGATGCTGATCACGTCATTCAAGAGCAACGCCGACCTCTATAACGTCAGCCACATCCCGTTCTGGTTCAACGATCCGCCGACTCTCGAGCACTTCAGATACCTCTTCGAAAAGACGCTGTTCCTGCGTTGGATGCTGAACTCGCTGATGATCGGCCTCTGCGTCACCGGCATTACGCTTCTCACCGCGCTGCCCGCCGGTTACAGCCTCGCGCGCTGGACCGGACGCAGCGGCGAATCGCTCGGGATCGGCATCTTCCTGACCTACCTGGTGCCGCCGACCATCCTGTTCTTGCCGCTGTCGCGCATCGTTGCCGATCTGGGGCTACAGAATTCGATGTGGTCGCTGGTGCTGATTTACCCGACCTTCACCATCCCGTTCTGCACGTGGCTGCTGATGGGATTCTTCAAGGCCATGCCGCCGGAGATCGAGGAGGCCGCGGTCGTCGACGGCTGTACCTTGTTCGGCGCCTTCATCAAGATGACGATTCCGCTGTCTCTGCCGGCGATCCTGACGGTGGTGATCTTTACTTTCACGCTGACCCTGCAGGAGTTTGTCTACGCGCTGACCTTCGTGTCCTCGTCGGACCAGAAGCCGATCACGCTGGGCGTGGCCACCGACCTCATCCGCGGCGACATCTTCTACTGGGGCGAGATCATGGCCGGCGCGTTGATCGCCAGCGTGCCGGTGGCGATCGCCTATAATCTCTTTCTCGACCGCTTCATCTCCGGCATCACCGGCGGCGCTGTGAAGTAGCGGATCGGTGCGGGGAGGGACTGTGGTGAGGACATGCGGGGTTCGGCAATCCGGCTCGGCTTGATCGGCGACAATATTGCCGAGTCCAGGGCGCCGAGGCTGCATGAGATTGCCGGCAGGCTGTGCGGCCGCGCGGTGACCTACGACCTGCTTCGGCCGGCCGGGATTGATCTCTCGTTCGAGGCCGTATTCGAGCACTGTCGGGAGGCGGGCTATCGCGGCGTCAATATCACCTATCCGTACAAGGAGCGCGTGGTCCGGCTTCTGGAGGCGGGCGATCCGGCGGTGGCGGCCATCGGCGCCTGCAATACGGTGCTGTTCGGACCTGGCGGCGCGCGCAGCTACAACACGGATCACACCGGGTTCATCGCCGCTTATCGCAACGCCTTCGGCGGGGTCGCGCCGGGTGCGGTCGTGCTGGCCGGTGCCGGCGGGGTGGGCCGGGCGATCGGCTTCGCCTTGGCCCGGCTTGGCGCCAGCGAACTGCGACTTTTCGATCTCGAAGAACAGAAGGCGGCGGCGCTGGCCAAGACGCTCCGGGCCGGCCCCGAGCGGCCGAGCGCCCTCATCCGTGTATGCGCGACGATCGAGGAAGCTGCCGACGGCGCCGACGGGTTCGTCAACGCGACGCCGGCCGGCATGGGCGGGATCGGCGGTTGTCCGTTTCCCCGCGAGCTGATCGGCGGGCGACAGTGGGCGTTCGATGCCGTGTATACGCCGGCGGATACGACATTCATGCAGGCGGCGCGCGCGGCGGGCCTGTCGACGTTGAGCGGCTACGAATTGTTCCTCTACCAGGGCATTCACGCCTTCCGGCTGTTCGCGGGCTGCGATGTCGCCGAAGACCGGTTGCGCGACGAATTGCAGGCGGTAGCGGAACGCGCGCCAGCATGATCTATACTGGCGATCTGGATTCCTTACAGGAGATCACCTGGTGAGCAGTCCCCGTTTCATCCGTCTCGCCCCTGACGACAATGTGGTCGTCGCCGTCGACCAAATCCCCGTGGGCGCCGGCGTTGCCGGTCTGACCGCGCGCGAGCGGGTGCCGCGCGGGCACAAGATGGCGGTCGCGCCGATTGCGGCCAACGAGCCGGTGCGCAAATACGGGCAGATCATCGGCTTTGCCGCCAAGCCGATCGCGCCGGGGGACTGGGTGCACGAGCACAATGTCGCGCTGCATGATTTCGCGCGCGACTACCGCTTCGCCGAGAACGCCAGGAACGACGAGCTGCTGCCGCCCGAGATGCGCGCCACCTTCGAGGGCTATCTGCGGCCGAACGGCAAGACCGGCACGCGAAACTATATCGGCGTGCTCACCTCGGTGAACTGCTCGGCGTCGGCCGCCAAATTCATCGCCGAGGCGGTCAACCGCTCCGGCATCCTGGCCGACCATCCGGGCATCGACGGGGTGGTCGCCTTCGTGCACGGCACCGGCTGCGGCATGGCCGCGCGCGGGGAGGGCTGGGACGTACTGCAGCGCACGCAATGGGGCTATGCCACCCATCCCAATCTGGGCGCCACTCTCATGGTCGGCCTGGGCTGCGAAGTGTTCCAGATCGACCGCATGAAGGACGAATATGGGCTGGTCGAGGGCGACCATTTCCAGACCATGACCATCCAGGCGACCGGCGGCACCAAGAAGACGGTCGCCGAAGGGGTGGAGCGTATCAAGGCCATGCTGCCGGTGGCGGCGCGCGCCGCACGCGAGACGCGGCCGGCGTCCGAGATCGTCTTGGCGCTGCAATGCGGGGGCTCCGACGGCTATTCCGGCATCACGGCCAATCCGGCGCTGGGCGCCGCCGTGGATGCGCTGGTGAAGCACGGCGGCACCGGCGTGCTGGCGGAAACGCCGGAAATCTACGGCGCCGAGCATCTGCTCACGCGCCGCGCGGTGAACAGAAGCGTCGGCGAGAAGCTGGTGGAGCGCATCCGCTGGTGGGAGGATTATACGGAGCGTAATCGCGGTGAGATGAACAACAATCCCTCGCCCGGTAACAAGGCGGGCGGGCTGACCACCATCCTGGAAAAGTCGCTGGGGGCGGCCGCCAAGGGCGGCTCCACCACCATGCGGGCGGTCTACGAATATGCCGAGCCGGTGAAGGAGAAGGGCTTCGTTTTCATGGACACGCCGGGCTACGATCCGGTGGGCGCCACCGGCCAGGTGGCCGGGGGCTGCAACGTCATGTGCTTCACCACCGGGCGCGGCTCGGCCTTCGGCTGCAAGCCGGCGCCATCGATCAAGCTCGCGACCAATCCTTACGTCTACGAGAGCATGATCGACGACATGGACATCAATTGCGGCGACATCCTCGAAGGCGTCGGCGTGGCGGAGAAGGGTGAGGAGATTTTCCAGAAAGTTCTGGCGACCGCCTCCGGCGCGCACACCAAGTCGGAGGATCTGGGCTATGGCGATCTCGAGTTCGTGCCCTGGCAGATCGGCGCGGTGATGTAAGTGGAGTAATCGGTATGGCCCGGCAAGCGAAACCGCGCGGGAGACGCCTGCGCTCGCAACTCTGGTTCGACAATCCCGACAATCCGGGCATGACCGCGCTCTATCTCGAGCGCTATCTCAATTACGGGCTCACGCGCGAGGAATTGACCGCGGGCAAGCCGATCATCGGCATCGCGCAGACCGGCAACGACCTCTCGCCCTGCAACCGGCATCATCTCGAGCTCGCAAGCCGCGTGCGCGCCGGCATCCAGGCCGCGGGCGGCATCGCCTTCGAATTCCCGGTGCATCCGATCCAGGAGACCGGCAAGCGGCCGACCGCCGCGCTCGACCGCAACCTCGCCTATCTCGGACTGGTGGAAGTGCTCTTCGGCTATCCGCTCGATGGCGTGGTGCTCACCACCGGCTGCGACAAGACCACGCCGGCCTGCCTGATGGCGGCGGCGAGCGTGAACATTCCGGCGATCGTCTTGTCCGGCGGGCCGATGCTGAACGGCTGGTGGAAGGGCGAGCGGGCGGGCTCCGGCACCGTCGTCTGGCAGGCGCGGGAGGACCATGCCGCCGGCAAGATCGACTATGCCGAGTTCATGGACATCGTGACGTCGTCGGCTCCCTCGGTTGGCCACTGCAACACAATGGGCACCGCCTCCACCATGAATGCGCTGGCGGAAGCGCTCGGCATGTCGCTGCCGGGCTGCGGAGCGATCCCTGCACCTTATCGCGAGCGGGCGCAGATCGCCTATGAAACCGGCGTTCGCGCGGTCGAAATCGTCCACGAGGACCTGAAACCCTCCGACATCCTCACGCGCGAGGCCTTCGAGAACGCGATCGTCGCCTGTTCGGCCATCGGCGGCTCGACCAACGCGCCGATCCATATCAGCGCCATCGCGCGCCATGTCGGCGTGAAGCTCGGTATCGAGGACTGGGAGCGCGTCGGCCTCGACATTCCGCTCCTGGTTAACATGCAGCCGGCCGGCAAATATCTCGGCGAAGAATATTACCGCGCCGGCGGCCTGCCGGCGGTGATGAACGAACTGTTCAAGGCGGGCAAGGGCCACGCGGAGACGCTCACCATCAACGGCAAGACCATGGGCGCCAATACGCGCAAGGCGCAGGTGCAGGATGCCGACGTGATCCGCCACTACAAGAAGCCGCTGAAAGAGCGTGCCGGCTTCAAGGTGCTCAAGGGCAATCTGTTCGATTCTGCGATCATGAAGCTGAGCGTGATCTCGGAGGAGTTCCGCAAGCGCTACCTGTCCGATCCAAAGGATCCTGACGCCTTCGAAGGCCGCGCCGTGGTGTTCGAGGGGCCGGAGGACTATCACAAGCGCATCGAGGACCCTTCGCTGAAGATCGACGAGCGCACCATCCTGTTCATCCGCGGTGTCGGGCCGATCGGCTATCCGGGCTCCGCCGAGGTGGTGAACATGCAGCCGCCGGCGGCGCTGATCAAAAAGGGCATCACCTCCTTGCCGTGCATCGGCGATGGCCGCCAGTCGGGCACCTCGGGCTCGCCGTCGATCCTCAATGCCTCGCCGGAGGCGGCCGCGGGCGGCGGTCTTGCGCTCCTGCAAACGGGCGACCGCGTGCGCATCGACCTGCGCAAAGGGACGGCCGACATCATCATCTCGCCCGCCGATCTCGCCACGCGCCGCGCGCGGCTGGACATGCAGGGCGGCTTTGCCTATCCGGCGCATCAGACGCCGTGGCAGGAAATCCAGCGCGGCATGGTCGACCAGTTGTCCGACGGCATGGTGCTCAAGCCGGCGGTCAAGTATCAACGCATCGCGCAGAAGAGCGTGCCGCGGGATAATCATTAGGGCAGGGGCGTCGCCAAATTGCCGCTCATTCCCGCGTAAGCGGGAATCCTGAGCCCGGGGGAAGGCGCGAATGTTTCGCCCCTGGGTCCCCGCTTGCGCCGGGGACGAGCGGAGAAAAGGGGTCTACAGGAGTAAACAATGACCGACCGATTGAAAGGCAAAGTAGCGTTCGTGACGGCGGCCGGCCAGGGGATCGGCCGCGCCATAGCCGAGACCTTCGTCGGCGAAGGCGCCACCGTCATCGCCACCGATCTCGACGCCGGCAAGCTCAAGGACCTGAAGGCCGCCAAGTGCCTGGCGCTCGACGCGCTCTCCACCAAGGACGTCGAAGCAGTCGCCAAGAGTACCATCGAGCAATTCGGTGCGCCCGACATCCTGGCAAATTGCGCCGGCTTCGTGCACCAGGGCACGGTGCTCGACTGCTCGGAGGCGGATTGGGATTTCTCCTTCGATCTCAACGTGAAATCGATCCACCGCACGTTGCGCGCCTTCCTGCCGGCGATGCTCGCGCATGGCGGCGGCTCGATCGTGAACATCTCGTCGGCGGTGTCGTCGATCCGCGGCGTGCCGGCCCGCTATGTCTACGGCGCCACCAAGGCGGCGATCATCGGGCTGACCAAGGCGGTGGCGGCCGACTACATCCGCAATGGGCTCCGCGTGAACGCGATCTGCCCGGGCACGATCCAATCGCCCTCGCTCAACGAGCGCATCGAGGCCAATGCGAAGAAGACCGGCCAGTCGCTGGAGGCGGCGCGCACCGCCTTCATCGAGCGCCAGCCCATCGGTCGTCTCGGCACCGTGCAGGAAGTGGCCAACCTTGCGCTGTTCCTGGCGTCAGACGAGTCGAGCTACATCACCGGCCACACGCATTTGATCGACGGCGGCATGGCGCTGTAGCAATTCGTTCGTCATCCGGGGCGCGGCGGAGCAGCGATCCCGTCCAGAGCGATAGGGAGGTACCATGGGGCCTGATTCCGGGCCCTGCGCTTCGCGCACGACCCAAAATGACACTACGCCGTCGCCGCCAGCGGAGCGCGAGCGCTCGCATCTTCCAGGATCATGTCGGAGGCCTTCTCCGCGATCATCACCACCGCCGCATTGGTATTGCCCGACACCAGCGCCGGCATGATCGAGCCGTCGACGACGCGCAAGGCCTCGAAGCCGTGCACGCGCAGGCGGGCATCGACCACCGCGCGCGGATCGGAGCCCATGCGGCAGGTGCTGGTCGGATGGTAGACCGTGGTGCCGGTCGCGCGGGCAAACTCCAATAGGTCCTCGTCGCTGACGCAGCCGGGGCCGGGTTCGCGCTCCTCGGTGATATAGCGGCTCATCGCCGGCTGCTGCATGATCCGCCGCATCAGCTTCAGTCCATCGACAACCGTATCACGGTCGAGCCGGCTGGTGAGATACTGCGGCTGGATGGCCGGCGGCACGCTGGGGTCGGGCGACTTGATATGCACGAAGCCGCGGCTCTCCGGCCGCAACTGGCAGACCGAGGTCATGAAGCCGGGGAACTTGTGCAGGCCGGCGCCGGCGCTGTCGGCGCTGAAGATGAGGAAGTGGATCTGCACGTCGGGGGTTTCGAGTTCGGGCCGCGTGCGCAGGAAGGCGCCGGCATAGCCCGCGCCGATGGTGAGCAGGCCCTTGCGTGTGAGAATGTAGCGCAAGCCGGCGCCATAGCGGTGACGCCAGTGGTTGATCACGTCGTTCATGGTAATCGGCTCGCTGCAGCGGTACTGCGTGCGGATCTGCAGATGATCCTGCAGATCGGCGCCGACGCCCGGCATGTCGGCGATCACCTCGATGCCGTGCGCGCGCAGCAGCTCCGCCGGGCCGATGCCGGAAAGCTGCAGGAGCTGCGGCGAATTGAACGCGCCGCCGGCGACGATCACCTCGGCATTGGCGTGCGCGGTGGTGAGCGTATCGCCCTGCCGGTACTCGACGCCGATGCAGCGCCGGGCGGAGAACAAGAGCCGGGTAGTTAGCGCATCGGTGACGACTTCGAGATTGGGCTGGCGCCGCGCCGGCCGCAGATAACCGACCGCGGTCGAGCAGCGTCGCCCATTCCTGCAGGTGAGCTGGAAATAGCCGGCGCCTTCCTGGGTGGCGCCGTTGAAATCGTCGTTGCGCGGAAATCCTGCCTGCCCGGCGCCCTCGATGAAGGCTTCGCACAATGGGTGCGGCTCGCTGACATTCGACACGGCGAGCGGGCCGCCCGCGCCATGCAGGTCGTCGGCGCCACGCTCCTGGTCCTCGGCGCGCCTGAAATAGGGCAGCACATCGGCAAAGCCCCAGCCGACATTGCCGAGCTGGCGCCAATGGTCGTAGTCCTCGTGCTGCCCGCGCACATAGAGCAGGCCGTTGATCGAGCTCGACCCGCCCAGCACTTTGCCGCGCGGCTGGATGACGCGACGGTTGTTCAACTCCGGCTCGGGTTCGCTGGCGTAAAGCCAGTTGACCTTGGCGTTGTCGAACAGCTTGCCGTAGCCGAGCGGAATGTGGATCCAGACGTTGCGGTCGCGACCGCCGGCCTCCAGCAGCAGCACGCGGTGACGGCCCGATGCGGTGAGCCGATTGGCCAGCACGCAGCCGGCCGAACCGGCCCCCACGATGATGTAGTCGAACGTTTTCACGATTTTCCGCCCCGGCATTTGCGGCGGGAATTATGCGACGGTTTTGACGCCGTCACAATGTCCGCGTCACCTTGCTCAGGTGGGGCGGATTGTCGGGATCGAAGCCGCGCCGCCGCGCCGCCTGTTCGATGGCGAGATAGGCCGGCACGAGCATGACCACCGGATCGCAGACCGGATGGCCGTCGCCGATGAAGGGCAGCGTTCCGGCCGGGCCGCCGGCGGTGAACACGGTCTCGCCGGCGTCGTTGAGATCGCCGACGAGTTCGTCGACGGTGGCGGCGGCCTCGTCGTTCTGCCGCAGCACGAGGACCGGCGTCGCCGGGGAGACCGATGCGCGCGGTCCGTGACGCAACTCGGCCGCGCTGTAGCCGAGCGCCGGCACCCGCAAGGTCTCGGCCAGCTTCAGGGCGATCTCGCGCACGCAGCCGAGCGCATAGCCGCGTCCCACCACGAAGGCCGCCGGCGCAGCCGCAGCCGCATGGCTCCAAGGCGACCAGTCGCAGGCGAGCGCCGCGGACAACCGGGACGGCAGAGCGCGCAAAGCTTCGCTCAGCGCGTCGTCGCTCGCCAGCGCCGCCACAAGCTGCGCCCCCGCGATCATCGACAGGGCGACGGTCTTGGTCGCCGCGACCGCACGTTCGGTGCCGGCGCCGATCGGCAGCACCAGTTCCGCGGCGGCAGCCGCGGGCGAATTCTCGTCGTTGACGATGGCCAAGGTCAGCGCGCCGTAGCTGCGCGCGGCCTTGGTGGCGTCGATGAGATCGGGGCTGCGCCCGGACTGCGAAACCACGACGAAGAGCGCATCGCGCAGGTCGGGCGGCCGCCGATAGGCGGTGACCACGGACGGCGCAGACGCCGAGGCGATGAGGCCGAGACGCGTCTCGAACAGGTAGCGCAGATAGACGCCGACATGGCCCGAGCTGCCGCGCCCGCAGAACACCACCATGCGTGGTTTCGCTCGCTCGATCCGCTCGGCAAGCGTTTTGAACAGGTCGCTGCGCGCGAGCAGCCGCTCGGCGACCGTCGGAATTTCGGCGGTCTCGTGCGCCATCGCGGTTTGCGCGTCAGCCATTGCGATCCTTGGACGCCTCGATGGCATTGCGCAGGTTGCCGCCGTGGCGTTGCAGCAGCGCTGCGGCTTCACTTCGGTCGACGCCGAGGCCGATGAG
Source organism: uncultured Pseudomonadota bacterium (assembly GCA_963837965.1). GTDB lineage: Bacteria > Pseudomonadota > Alphaproteobacteria > Rhizobiales > Xanthobacteraceae > Pseudolabrys. Next base: position 219,165 of record CAWIPY010000003.1, read on the forward strand.
GACGGCTGTCTTCACGTCGCCGTCAGCCTGGTCGAGATGGCGCGCGGCCTCTCCGGGCGGGCAGCCGAGGATTTCGCCGACAATCGTCTCGGCGCGCTGCTTGAGTTTGGCGTTGCGCGCCTTCATGTCCACCATGAGCCCGCGATAGACCCGGCCCAGCTTCACCATCACCGCAGTGGAGAACAGGTTGAGCACGATCTTGTCGGCGGTGCCCGCCTTCATGCGTGTGGAGCCGGCGACCGCCTCGCTGCCCGTATCGGCGAAAATACGATGGCGCGCGACCGCGAACACCGGCGCATCGGCATTGTTGGCGACCGCAATGGTCACCGCGCCGGCCGCCGTGGCGGCGCGCAGCGCGCCGATGGTGAAGGGCGTGGTGCCGCTCGCTGCGATGCCGATCACCACGTCGTTTGCGCCGATCTTCGCGTCCGCCATGGCATGCGTGCCGGCATCCTCATTGTCTTCGGCCTGCTCGGTGCTGCGCAGCAGCGCATCGAAGCCGCCGGCCATGGCGAAGACGAGGCGGTCGGCGGGCCAGTTGTAGGTCGGCGGCAGCTCGGTGCCGTCCTGCACGCCGATGCGGCCGGAGGTGCCGGCGCCGACATAGGCGATGCGTCCGCCGCGTTGCAGCGCGGGTACGGCATCGTCGACGGCCGCAGCTATCGCGCCGAGCGCGCCGCGAACGGCCGCCGCGGCTGCCAACTGCCCCTCGTACATGGCCGCGATCATCTCAGGCGTCGGCCATGAATCGAGGTCGACATAGCGTGGGCTGATGTGCTCGGTGCGCATGGTCCGTCTCTCCGCCGGCGATCAGCCGTTCATGGCGGCCTGGCGGGCGAGCCGCAAGGCGCCGTCCACTGCGTCACCCTCGACCGGCACCAGCCGGCGCTGCACGTCCGGCGCCAGCCAGGGCGCGATCGAGGAGGCGAGCCCGCCGAGCAGGGCGATGCGGGCGGCGCCGCATTCCGCCAGCCGCCGCACCAGTTCGTCGATCTGCTCGGCGGCGTCGCGCACGATGCGCCGCGCGGCCGGATCGCCGTCGTCGGCGTGCCGCATCACCAGCGGCGCGAAGGTCGCATAGTCGGTGGCGGTGGCATGGTCCATCCAGGCGACCGCCTCGAAGGGATCGTCACGAAAGCGCGTCATCACGTCGTGAGTCATCTTGCTGCCGACCGCGCGCCCGTCATAGGCGCGCAGCGCAATGCGAATGGCGTGCAGGCCGAGATCGGCGCCGCTGCCTTCGTCGGAGATGGGAAAGCCATAGCCGCCTACCCGGCACTCGCGTCCGTCGACGAGGGCAAAGCCGACGCTGCCGGTGCCGACGATGACGATGCCGCCGTCGCGGCCGGCATGGGCGCCAATGCAGGCAATCGTCGCGTCATGCGCGTAGATGACGGAACGGAAATGAGGCGGCCGCTTGCCGAGCTCTTCCAGCGCGCCCTTGCGGCCGATGCCGGCAAGTCCGACGGCGGCGTGCATGGCGCCAAGCGCGCCCGCTTCGAGGCCGGCTTCGTCGAGCGCGGCACGGCAGGCCTTCTCGACTTCGGCCATCGCCTTATCGATCCCCAAACGGAGCGCGGCCGGCCCGGCGATGCCGGTGCCGAGCAGGTTGCCCACCGCATCCTCGATGCGCGCGCGGCAGCCGGTGCCGCCGCCGTCGACGCCGACGAACAGCGCACCCGGCTGCGACGGGGCGTTCATGCCGGGACCCGTTCGATATCGGCGCCGCATTGCACCAGCTTGCGGTCGAGCGCCTCGTAGCCGCGGTCGAGGTGGTAGATGCGGTGGACGACGGTTTCGCCTTCGGCAGCCAGGGCGGCGAGCACCAGGCTCACCGAGGCGCGCAGGTCGGTGGCCATCACCTCCGCGCCATGCAGGCGCTCGACGCCGCGCACCAGCGCGGTCGAGCCTTGCAGCGAGATATTGGCGCCGAGCCGTTTGAGCTCGGGCACGTGCATGAAGCGGCTCTCGAACACGGTCTCGCGAATGACCGATGCGCCGGCGGCCACGGCCATCAGGGCCATGAACTGGGCCTGCAGGTCCGTGGGAAAGCCGGGATAGGGTTCGGTGGAGAGGTCGATTGCCCGCAAGGGTCCGGAGCGGACCACCATCAGTCCCCGGTCCGTGGGCCAGATCTGCACGCCGGCGCTCTCCAGCGCGGCGCTGACCGCGCCGAGATGCTCGAGATGCGCGCCGAGGATTTCGAGCTGTCCGCCGGTGATTGCCGCGGCGACCGCATAAGTGCCGGCCTCGATGCGGTCGCTGATGAGATCGTGGCGGGCGCGGTGCAGCGCATCGACGCCCTGCACCAGAACCCGATGCGTGCCCACGCCCTCGATGCTCGCGCCCATCGCGGCAAGACAGATTGCGAGGTCGCAGACTTCCGGGTCGCGCGCCGCGTTGAGGATCTCGGTCTCGCCGCGCGCCAGCGCGGACGCCATCAGCGCCGTCTCTGTCGCGCCGACCGACGGCGAGGAGAGGACGATGCGCCCGCCGCGCAGACCTTCCGGTTTGGTGCGGGCATTGATGTAGCCGCCCTCGATGGCGACTTCCGCTCCGAGAGCATCGAGCGCCTTCAGATGCAGGTCGATCGGCCTTGCGCCGATGGCGCAGCCGCCGGGCAGCGAGACCCGCGCCGTGCCGAAACGGGCGAGCAGGGGCGCCAGCACGAGAATGCCGGCGCGCATGCGCCGCACCATGTCGTAGGGCGCCTGCGCGCTGCGCGCTTGGCCTGCGTCCAGCACCAGCGTGTGCCCGTGGCCGGGGCTGGCAGTCACGCCGAACTCGCGCAGCAGCGCGAGCATGGTATTGACGTCCGCGACATGCGGAACATTGCCCAGTTCCAGTGGTTCGGCACTGAGCAGGGCGGCGGCGATCTGCGGCAGAGCCGCGTTCTTCGCGCCGGAAACCTGCACCGAGCCTTCGATGCGCCGGCCGCCGCGGATGACCAGACGGTCCATTTATCTCTCTCTTCCGGCTCGCCTGGCGAGGCGATCAGCGACGGGCGGCCTTGCTTTCAGCCCTGGGTTTCAGGGGCCCTGTAACTTAGATTGAAATGTGGCGCCAACAATCCAGCCTGCAAGACAATCGATGAGCCCGAGCCAAAACAGCCCGTTCCATGCCGTCCTGGCCGACCGTGTCTTCGACGGCCATCGCTGGCATGCCAAAGCGGCCCTCATGCTGCGGGATGGCCGTATCGCGGGGCTCGACGTCTGGGCCGAGGTTCCGCCCGACTGGCCGCAAACGCGGCTGCCGCCCGGCGCCTTCCTCGCCCCCGGCTTCATCGATTTGCAGGTCAATGGCGGCGGCGGCGTCCTGCTCAACGATGAGCCGACCGCCGATGGGCTGCGTGCCATCGCGCGGGCGCACCGCCGCTACGGCACCACCGGCTGTCTGCCGACCCTGATCAGCGACACGCGCGAGGTGGTCGGCGCGGCCGTCGCGGCGGCGCGCACCGCCGCCGGCCGCGACGGCGTACTCGGCCTCCACGTGGAAGGCCCCTTCATCAGCCCGAAGCGTCCGGGCGTGCACCGGCCGGACCGGGTGGCGAAGCCGGAGCCGGGCGATCTGGAGCGGTTATGCGAACTGGCCGGCGCCGGCCGCTCGCTGGTCACGCTGGCGCCGGAATGCGTGCCGGCCGGCTTCCTGCGCGCGCTTGCCGCCGCCGGCGTGCGCGTTTCCATCGGGCACAGCGAGGCGACCGCCGCCCAGGTCATGCGGGCCGTGGATGACGGCGCGACCGGCGTGACTCACCTGTTCAACGCCATGCCGCCGCTGAGCGCGCGTGCGCCGGGCATCATCGGCGCGGCGCTGGCCGATGCGCGGCTCACCGCCGGACTGATCGTCGACGGCTTGCATGTCGATCCCGTTTCGGTCCGCGCGGCCTTTGCGGCGAAGGGCGTCGACGGCATCGCGCTGGTCACCGACGCCATGCCGACGATCGGAGCGTCGCTCGATCGTTTCGAGCTCATGGGCCGCACCATCAAGCTGGTCGACGGACGATTGACGAGCGAGGACGGCACGCTGGCCGGCGCGCATCTCGACATGGGGTCCGCGGTGCGCAATGCGGTGACGCTGGCTCAGGTGCCGCTGGAAGGGGCGCTGCGCGCCGCCTCGCTGACGCCGGCGCGTTTTCTCGGCCTCGAGCACGAGCGCGGCAATCCTGGCGCCCGGGACGCGCGCCGATTTCGTGGCATTGACGAAAGAGTTGGCCGTGATCGCGACGTGGATTGATGGCGAAAGCGATGAGACGACGAGCGATCGTGGGGCGTTTGCGAAGTAGCGCGTGAGTGCTCTCCCAGAATTCCGCTTATTCCCGCGAAAGCGGAAATCCAGGGTTGCAAATGCAAACGCGGAGGTTTTCGCCCTGGGTCCCGCTTTCGCGGGGACGAACGGGGGACGAATGGATGATTGGCTCGAACGCTATTCGGTCAAGCGCACCGGGTAACGCAGATAGGCTTGCCGCGTGTCCAGCCAGGCATGCTCGTCTGCCGCTGCCAGCGTTTCGAGGTCCTGCGGCGTCGCGGACGCATCGTCCACCCATTCGCGCAACGAAGGCCCGCCATTGATGACGTCGATGGCGCGTTTCTTGTGCTCGTATTCGTAGGCGAAATCGCGCCATAGCGGATAATCCGGATACAAGCGGCGGATCGCCTTGAAAGCGAGCGCCTGCAGCCGCCAGGGCTTGAAGGCCTGGTGATCGTAGCGCGGCCCTTCGCTGTGGATCTGTGCGCCGTGGCAAAGCTTGCCCGCGTGCTTGTGAAAGGTCGGCTCGAACCAGCATTCGCGCAGAATGCAGCCGTCGAGCCATTGCGGCGCCAGCGCCGCCATTTCCTGCATCACCGCGCGGGCGTCGAGGTCGGGCGCGCCGAACAGTTCGAGCGGGCGCGTGGTGCCGCGCCCTTCCGACAGCGTCGTGCCTTCGAGCATGACCGTGCCGGCATAGGCGCGCGCCATCCACAGGTTCGGCGCGTTGGGGCTGGGATTGATCCAGACGCGCGCGCCCAGCGGCCAGCCGTAGCCCGGCGCGGCATCGGGCTGCCAACCCTCCATCTCGATGATGCGGTAGTCGACGTCGAGCTTGAGCGTGTCGACGAACCACAGGCCCAACTCGCCGAGCGTGAGCCCGTGCCGCATCGGCAGGGGGCCGGCGCCGACGAAGCTTTCCCAGCCGGCGCGCAGCGTTAGGCCTTCGACCGGCCGGCCGATGGGGTTGGGGCGGTCGAGCACCCACACCGCCTTGCCGTGCTGCGCGGCGGCTTCGAGCACGTAGCGAAGGGTGGTGATGAAGGTGTAGATGCGGCAGCCGAGGTCCTGCAGGTCGACGAGCAGCACGTCGAACGTGTCCATCATCGCATCGGTGGGCTTGCGCACCTCGCCATAGAGGCTGAACACCGGGATGCCGTGCACCGGATCGGTGAAATCCGGCGTCTCGATCATGTTGTCCTGCTTGTCGCCGCGCAGGCCGTGCTGCGGACCGAAGGCCGCGGTGAGCTTGATGTCGCCGCAGGCAGCCAGCGCATCGAGCGCGTGCGTCAGATCCGCGGTGACGGACGCGGGGTGGGCGAGCAGGGCGACGCGCCGGCCGGCAAGCGGCGCGCGTAGTCTTGCATCGGCGATCAGGCGATCGAGGCCGAACTTCATGACAGCACGGCTGGCGCAAGCGTATGCGCGAAGCAGTCGGCGTGATGGAAGTCCGGCTTGCCCGGCGGGTGCGCCAAAGCCCAATAGGACCAGGCGCCGTTCATGTCCTCGATCAGGGCCGACAGGCCGAGCCGCCATTCGGCGTCCCGGGGCAGGTCGGACAAACCATCGAGATCGAGGGTTGCCTGCAAGCTATAGCTATCCGGGCCCGGTTGTATCTCGATTTCCGGTGCGCCGGCTTCCGCCGCCACATCCATGCCGCGGCGGTAGCCGGAAAACCGATAGACCGCCCATTGCCTCGACGGCGCGAAATTGAACTCGTAATAGGTCGCGCCCGGCGCAGCGCCGATGAAGGCCTCGAAGCAGGTGTGACGCCATAATGCGTCGCCGCGCGCGGCTGCCCCGACCGGCGGCAGGCGGACCTCGTGCAGCGTGCCGGTCACGAAATAGGACAGTTCGAGGATGCCGCCGCGCGGGCGCGCGAGCCGCACCTCGATCCCTGCGACCGCACGGGAGCGCGAATCCGGATGAAGTTTCAACCATTGGCGCATGGCGCCATTCTATCCGGGGAATCGCGCTTGTCCGCAACAGCGTTGCACGATCAACAGGAAGGCCACGGCCCGGTTTGCAAATCCGGCCGTAAGCGGTTGAAATGTCGAACGGCCATATCGATGGCGAAAGAATAGCCGGTCCCCGCGCGTGGTGAATTCTCCCAATATCCGTCTCGGCGTCGATATCGGCGGCACCTTCACCGACGTGGCGCTGGAGGTGGGTGCGCGCCGCTTCACGGCCAAAACCCTGACCACGCCCGGTAGCCCGGAACAGGGCGTCCTTTCGGCCTTGCGCACGGTTACCGCCGAGGCCGGGGTCGTCCCAAGCGACGTGCAGTTGATCATCCACGGCACCACTCTCGCCACCAATGCGCTGATCGAGCGCAAGGGCGCCAAAACGGCGCTGCTCACCACGGAAGGCTTTCGCGACGTCATCGAGATCCGCCACGAGAACCGTTTCGAGCAGTACGACGTCAATATCGACCTGCCGCCGCCGCTGGTGCCGCGCCGGCTGCGCCTGCCGATCCGCGAGCGCGTCGACGCGCAGGGCAACGTGCTGGTTCCGCTCGACGAGGCGAGCATCGCGGCGGCGATCGAAACGTTGAAAGCGCAGAAGGTCGAGGCCGTGGCGGTCGGCTTCCTGCACAGCTTCACCAATGGGGAGCACGAGCGCCGGGTCGGCGAAGCGGTCGCGCGCGCGCTGCCCGGCGTCGCGGTGTCGCTCTCGTTCGATGTATCGCCGGAAATGCGCGAATACGAGCGCTTCTCGACGGCCTGCGCCAACGCCTATCTGCAGCCGCTGGTCGGCCGCTATGTGGTGAAGCTGGAGAGCGAGCTCAAGCGCGTCGGCTTTGCCTGCCCGATGCTGCTGATGACCTCGGGCGGCGGCATCACCAGCACGGAGACCGCCATCCGTTTTCCGGTGCGGCTGGTGGAATCGGGGCCGGCGGGCGGGGCCATCTTCGCCGCCTGCATCGCGCGGCAGAACGGCCTCGACCAGGTCGTCTCCTTCGACATGGGCGGCACCACCGCCAAGATCTGCCTCATCGACAAGGGCCAGCCGCAAACCGCGCGCGCCTTCGAAGTGGCGCGCATCTACCGTTTCCTCAAAGGCAGCGGCCTGCCGCTGCGCATCCCGGTGATCGAGATGGTCGAGATCGGGGCAGGCGGCGGCTCCATCGCGCGCGTCGATACGCTCGGGCGCATCGTGGTGGGTCCGGACAGCGCCGGCTCCGAGCCGGGACCGGTCTGCTACGGCCGCGGCGGCGCCGAGCCGACGGTGACCGACGCCGACGTGGTGCTCGGCCGCGTCGATCCGGCCACCTTCTCCGGCGGCAAGATGGCGCTCGACGTGGAAGGCGCCAAGCGCGCCACCGCCGAGCGGATCGCTTCCCCGCTCGCGCTCGACGCCGCGCATGGCGCGCTCGGCGTCAGCGAGATCGTCGACGAGAACATGGCCAATGCCGCGCGCGTGCACGCGATCGAAAGCGGCAAGGATCTCGGGCCTCGCACCATGATCGCCTTCGGCGGCGCGGCGCCTTTGCATGCCGCGCGCGTGGCGGAGAAGCTCGGCATCGGCCGCGTGCTGGTGCCGGCCAATGCCGGCGTCGGCTCGGCGGTCGGGCTGCTGCGTGCGCCGGTCGCCTATGAGGTGGTGCGCGGACGCCTGATGCGGCTCGGCAGCTTCGACGCGGAGGCGGCCAACGCATTGTTTGCCGAGATGCGCGCCGAGGCGGAGGCGATCGTGCGGCGCGGCGCGCCGCGAGCGGAGCTGAGCGAGCAGCGCTCCGCCTTCATGCGCTATCGCGGGCAGGGCCACGAGATCGCGGTCAAGCTGCCGGTGCGCGACTTCGTTGCCGCCGACCGCGCGGCAATCGTCGCCCTGTTCGAGGAAGCCTATCGCCGGCTCTACAGCCGGCCGATCCCCGGCGTGGAGATCGAGATCCTGAGCTGGGTGCTGGCGGTCGGTGCGCCGGCGGAAGGCGAACTGGGTGCGCGTCAGGCGCTGCGGCCAAGCGAGCCGCAGCCACGCGGGCGTCGGCCGGTGTTCGATGCCGACAGCGGCGGCTTCAAGGACATACCGATCTACTGGCGGGGGGACCTGGCGCCGGGCGCGCGAGTGCCGGGCCCCGCCATCATCGCCGAAGACGAAACCTCGACCGTCGTCAGCCCGTTGTTCGACGCGCGTGATCGACGAATTCGGCTACATTGTGCTCACCCGCCGCGAGGCCTGAACCATGGTCGCCAAGCCCAACGCCGCGCTCGCCCAGATCCACACCCAGATCATGTGGAACCGGCTGATCGCCGTGGTCGAGGAACAGGCGCAGACCATGCTGCGCACCGCCTTCAGCACCTCGGTCCGCGAGGCCGGCGACCTGTCCGCCGGCGTGTTCGACCGCCACGGCCGCATGCTGGCGCAGGCGGTCACCGGCACGCCCGGCCACGTCAACTCCATGGCCAACGCCGTCATCCACTTCCTCGACGTCTTCCCGCTCGCCGGCATGAAACCGGGCGACCATTACATCACCAACGATCCCTGGCTGACCTCCGGGCACCTGCACGACATCACGGTGGTGACGCCGAGCTTCTATCGCGGAGAGCCGGTCGCGCTGTTCGCCAACACCATCCATGTGGTCGACATCGGCGGGCTCGGCATGGGCCCAGACGGGCGCCAGGTGTTCGAGGAGGGGCTTGCCATCCCGATCATGCCGCTCGCGCGCGAGGGGATCATGAACGAGGACCTGCTGCGTCTCGTGCGCGCCAATGTGCGCGAGCCGATGCAGGTCGAAGGCGACATCTACGCCTGCGCGGCCTGCAATGACGAAGGCAGCCGGCGCCTCGTCGACATGATGGACGAATTCGGCATCGCCAATCTCGACCGGCTCGGCGACACCATCGTGGAATCCTCGCGCGAGGCGACGCTCGCGCGCATCCGCGATCTGCCCAAGGGCAGCTATCGCAACAGCATGACCATGGACGGCTACGACAAGCCGCTCACGCTCAACGCCGCACTGACCATCTCCGACGACGGCATCCACGTCGATTTCGCCGGCACCTCGCCGGCATCGAGCCACGGCATCAACGTCGTCTACAATTATTGCCTCGCCTACACCGCCTATGGCGTCAAATGCCTGGTGGCGCCGGAAGTGCCCAACAATGCCGGCTCGCTGGCGCCGATCACCGTGAGCGCGCCGGAGGGCTGCGTGCTCAACGTGAAGCGGCCCTGGCCGGTCGCCGCGCGGCACACGGTCGGCCAGATGCTGCCCGACGTCGTGTTCGGCTGCCTGCATCAGGTGATGCCGGGCGGCGTACCGGCGGAAGGGGCCTCGTCGCTGTGGAACCCGCAGATTTTCGGCGGTGGCTCGCTGGTCGACGAGGTCGAGGCCGGCACCGATGCCAATGACCTGCCGGCTTTCAGCACAGTGATTTTCCATTGCGGCGGCTCGGGCGCCCGGCCGGGCAAGGACGGACTCAGCGCCACCGCATTCCCTTCCGGTGTGCGCACGATCCCCATCGAAGCGACCGAGAGCGTGGCGCCGGTCGTCTTTTACGCCCGCGAGTTCCGCGCAGGCTCCGGCGGCGCCGGCCGCCAGCGTGGCGGCCTCGGCCAGGTGATCGAATTGGGCGGGGCAGGGGCAAATCCCGTTGCGCTTCTGTGCAATTTCGAGCGCGTCAAGAATCCCGCGCGCGGCCGCGATGGCGGCGGCGCGGGTGCGCCGGGCAAGGTGGCGCTGCGCTCGGGCCGGCCGATCCGGCCGAAAGGACGGCAGACCGTGCCGGCGCGCGACGCGATCTGCCTCGCCTTGCCGGGCGGCGGCGGCTTCGGCGATCCGCGCGCGCGCGATCCGCAAGCCGTGCTGGACGACTTGCTCGATGGGCTGATCAGCATGGAGCAGGCGCGCCGCGATTATGGCGTCGCCATCGACGCCGACGGATGCATTGACCTTGCCGAAACGGCGCGGCTGCGCGCACGCTGACGTCTCGTCAGCAGATCGGCGAGAAAGACGCGGGAAAATAGATGTCGGTCTGCTGCGTGGACAGATGAGCCGGGCCGCCGGGCGGCGGCCAGACGCCGTCGGCCACAGCCTTTGCCCGCAGGCGGCCACGCTCTTCGACCGACGCATAGGGCCAGATATGCACGAAGCGCCCGACCGTGCCGGTCACCGCGGTCATCGCCGTGAGCAATGGCGACACAGTGCTGCGGCCGGGAACCGCCTTGCGCCAGAGCTCGGCCGTTGGCGCCAGCCCGCCAGCCTTGAGCGTGTAGCTTCTGACCTCGAAGCAGGGCCCGATCTTGCCCGGCTTCATCGGCGGCAGGAAGTCGAAGGCTGCATAGGTGTCCATGGTCATCGCGGTCATGAATTCACCGACGCCCAATGGATTGTCCGAAGCGAGGATGGTCTCGCGCCGATCGATAGCCGCCGCCGGATCGGCGATATTCCGCATGATGAATATCTGATTGAGCGCGCCGATATCGCAAGTCCAGCACGCCAGCAGCGAGGGATCGTTCGCCAGGCTGCGTTCGAGCGCCGACAGCGCCTTTGCCTGCGTGGCCGGCCGCGTGGTGATGATGGTGATCTCGTAGAGATTTCGCATTTTCGACTCGCAAAATTGTCGTTCGACCACGGCGCGCATTGACAAATCCGCACCGCTACTTACCGTTGTCGATCCTCCGATCGGGTTCGTAGCGGGGCAATAATGGGGCGCAATAAGGCGACAATGCCGGATCGTGCCGTCCGGTCAAGTCCGCCACACAAAACAGATCAATCGGGAGGAAGACATGCGAAAGTCACGCGTGCTGTGGGCCGCCGCCGCGCTGGCGGCCATCGCGTTTTGTACATCGGCGCCGTCGCACGCTGCCGACGCTGTGAAGATCGGCATCATCTGGCCGCTCACCGGCAATGCCGCGGCAGCCGGCCAGGCCTCCAAGGCCGCGGCGGAGCTCGCGGCCGACATCGTCAATAACGCGCATCCGGAGCTTGGCAGTCTCCCGCTCGCCAAGAGCGCGGGCCTGCCCAAACTCGGCGGCGCCAAGCTGCAACTGACTTTCGCCGACCATCAGGGCAGTCCCTCGCTCGCCCAGCAACTGGCGACCCGGCTCATCACCCAGGACAAGGTCAATGTGCTGATGGGCGCCTACCAGTCGTCCTGCAGCTTCACCGCCACGGCGGTGGCCGAGCGTTACGGCGTTCCCTTCATGGTCGGTGAATCGGCGGCGGGCAACATCACCGGACGCGGCTTCAAATGGGTGTTCCGGGGCACGCCGATCGCGGCCGATTACGCCCGCACCTACATGCGCTTCTTCGCCGACATGAAGAAGCAGGGCAGGAAGATCGGCTCGATCGCCATCGTCAACGAGAACACCGACTACGGCACGTCGGTCGCCAACGCCATCGCAAGCGAGGCGAAGAAGGCCGATATCCCGGTCGCCATCCAGATTCCCTATAGCGCCAGCACCAGCGATGTCTCCCCGCAGGTACTGCAGCTCAAGCAGAAGAATCCGGACGTGCTGATATTCATCAGCTACACGTCCGATGCGATCCTCTACATGAAGACGATCAAGAATCTGAACTATAAGCCGCCGATGGTGATCGGCGACGACACCGGATTCTCCGATCCGTCGTTCATTCCGGCCGTGGCGGACATCGCGCAGGGCGTAATGAACCGCAGCGCCTGGGCGATCGGCAATCCCGGCTCGGTCACCTTCAAGATCAACGAGATGTACAAGGCCAAGACCGGCCGCGATCTCGACGATACCAGCGCGCGCAACATGCAGAGCTTCTTCGCGCTCGCCGATGCCATCAACCGCGCCGGTTCGACCGATCCGGAGAAAATAAGGGTCGCCCTGACCAAGACCGATCTCAAGCCCGATCAGCTCATGATGGGCTATCAGGGCGTCAAGTTCGACAAGACCGGCCAGAACATCCTGGCGGCGACCTACCTGATCCAGCTCCACGGCAAAAAGTACGATTTGGTCTGGCCGACAAAGGCTGCCACTGCCAAACTGCAATGGCCCATGGCGGGTTGGAAGTAGGGCATGCTGCTCCTCCAAGTGATCGTGGGTGGTCTCCTCCTGGGGGCCATCTACGCGCTCTTTTCCTCGGGTCTCACGCTGATCTGGGGCATGATGAATTTCATCAACTTCGCCCATGGCGAATTCGTCATGCTCGGCATGTATGTCAGCCTGCTCGTCGTCACCTGGATAGGCGGCGGGCCGGCGGCTTTCGGCTTTGCCGCCGCCTTCGCGCTCTTCCTGCTCGGCATCCTGATCTACATGTCGCTCATCCGCTACGTGCTGCGCGGACCGATGCTGTCGCAGATCCTCTCCACCTTCGGTCTTGCGCTGCTCCTGCGCTACACCGCCTTCTGGATATTCTCGGCCAATTTCGTTTCGCTGCCGCAGACCTCGCTGTCGGGCACGATCGATGTCGGCGGCATCCTGATGCCGGTGCCGCAACTCGTCGCCGGCATCGTCGCCATCGTCTTGACCATCGGCCTGCACTTGCTGCTCACGCGCACGACTGTCGGCAGCCAATTGCTGGCGGTGTCGGAAGACCGCAGCGCCGCCATGCTGATGGGCATCCGGCCCGACCGCATGCAGGCCTTGGCCTGGGGCCTGTCGGCGGGCGCCGCCGGCATTGCCGGCGCGCTGATGGCGATCGCCTATCCCTGGTCGCCGTCGGTCGGCGAGACCTTCGGGCTAACCGCCTTCGTGGTGGTGGCGCTCGGCGGTTTCGGCAGCGTGCCCGGCGCCCTGCTGGCGGGGCTGATTATCGGCCTCATCCAGGCTGTCTCCGCCTACTGGTTCGGACCGATCTACAAGGACATCGTCGTCTACGGGTTGTTCGTCGCGCTGCTCTGGCTGCGGCCGCAAGGGCTGATGGGTAAGGCGTGAAAGTTTCCCTCCCCAGACCGCAGGTCTTGCTGCTTGCCGCCGGCCTGCTGATCTATCCGTTCGTCTTCTCCGGCGCGTTTTATCTCGACGTCGGCGTGACGTTTCTCTTGGCCGCCATATCTGCGTCGGCGTGGAACATCGTCGGAGGTTACGCGGGCCAGGTTTCCGTCGGGCATGCCATGTTCTACGGCCTCGGCGCCTATGCTCCCTTGCTGTTCTACACGCTGTTCGGCTGGCCGCCGCTTTTCGGCATCCCGATCGGCATGGCGCTCAGTGTCGGGCTTGCGGTGCTGATCGGCGTGCCGACCTTCCGGCTTACCGGCCATTATTTCAGCATGGCGACCATCGCCGTCGCCGAGCTGATCCGCATCTTTTTCGGCACCTGGACGCTGGTCGGCGCGGCGATCGGCCTGCAAGGGCCGGCGGTGGCGCGCGGCTGGTGGGACCTGACCTTCCGCAGCGAAATGCCCTACTACTACATCTTCCTCGCCGTGCTGGCGCTGCTGCTGGTCCTGACCTCGGCCATCGAGCGCCGCCGCTTCGGCTACTACCTCGGCGCCATCAAGGCCGGCGAGCGCGCGGCGCGCAGCCTGGGCGTGCCCGTGCAGCAAATGAAGATCAAGGCGCTGGCGCTCAGCGCCGCCTTCACCTCGGTCGCCGGCTCGCTCTATTCGATCAAGACCGGCTTCATCGATCCCGATAGCGGCTTCGGCATTCTCATTTCCGTGCAGATGGTCATCATCGCCGCGCTCGGCGGCGCCGGCACGCTCTACGGCCCGCTGGTCGGCGCGCTTATCCTGATCCCGCTGCAGTCGGCGACCAATACCTGGTTCGGCGGCGGCGGCACCGGCCTGACCTTCATCCTCTACGGCGGCATCATCGTGCTGATTGCGCGTTTCGAGCCGGGCGGCATGTTCGACCTGTGGGACCGCGTGGCGCCCCGGCGCTGGAGGCGAAAACATGCTGCTTGAGGCGCGCGCGGTGTCCAAGGCCTTCGGCAGCTTCTTCGCCGTGCGCGATGCCGATCTCGCCGTCGAGGAAGGCGAGATTATCGGCCTGATCGGGCCCAACGGGGCGGGCAAGTCGACCTTCTTCAACTGTCTCGCCGGTGACACCGGTTGCACCAGCGGGGAAATCGTCTTCGCCGGCCGGGACGTGACCAATAGCTCGCCGGAAGCGCATGCCCGGCTCGGAATCGGCCGTACTTTCCAGGTTCCGGCCACTTTCGAGGGCATGAGCGTGCTCGACAACGTGATGGTCGGCGCCTATCTGCACCATCCCCACCGTAGCGATGCGCGCGAGCACGCCCGCCGCACCATCGAGCTCACGGGGCTGAAAGCGCAAGCCGAGCTGGCGGCGCATTCGCTCGGCACGCCCGGGCGCAAGCGGCTCGAGATCGCGCGCGTGCTGGCGACCAATCCGCGCCTGATGCTGCTGGATGAGTCGCTCGCCGGCCTGACGCCGACCGAACTGCAGGAGGCGATCGCGCTGGTGCGCCAGATCCACGAGATGGGCGTCACCCTCGTGATCGTCGAGCACATCATGGAAGTGATCATGACGCTGACCGGCCGCGTGCTGGTGTTCAACCAGGGCCATGTGGTCGCCAGCGGCAAGCCGGAAGACGTGGTCAAGGACGAGGCGGTGATCGAGGCCTATCTCGGCCGCGGCCATCAGCACAGGCGGCGGAGAGAAAACCGTTGAGCGATCTCGTCGTCGAGCATCTCGAAGTGCGTTACGGCGACCTTGTCGGCATCGCCGACGTGTCGCTGCGCATCGGCTCCGGCCAGATCGTCGCGCTGCTCGGCTCCAACGGGGCTGGCAAGACCACAACACTCAACGCCATTGCCGGGCTCGTGCGCGCCTCCAAGGGCCGCATCGAATGGCGCGGGGAGGAGATATCCGCCCTGCCGGCCTATCGCGTCGTGGGCAAGGGGCTGGCGCTGTCACCGGAAGGCTGGCGGCTGTTCGTGTCGCAGACGGTCGAGCAGAACTTGCGTCTGGGCGCCACCGCGCTTGGCGACCGCGCGCGCATGGAGGCCCTATTCGACCGGGTGTACACGCTGTTTCCGCGGCTGCGCGAGCGGCGGCGCCAACTGGCCCGCACGTTGTCCGGCGGTGAGCGGCAGATGCTGGCGGTCGGCCGCGCGCTGATGAGCGAGCCCAAGCTGCTGCTGCTCGATGAACCGAGCCTGGGTCTTGCGCCCGCGGTGGTCGAGTTGCTCTACGATTCGCTGTGGCGTCTGCACGAGGACGGACTGACCCTCTTGCTCGCCGAACAGTCGATTCCGCTCGCGCTGGGCATCGCCGATTATGCCTATGTGCTGCAGACCGGACGCATCGCCATCGAGGGCAAGGCCGCCGAGCTGGAGAACAATCGCCAGGTGCAGGAAATCTATCTCGGCATCAGTGCGAATTCGGTCGGCGCGCCCGGCTGAAGGGGGCAGACGCGGCGTCGTCGCAGGGGCTAAGCTTGCCTGCGGGCCGATGGCGGCAGTTCAACGGCCTTGTCTGATCGCGGTTGCGGGGGTCGCGCTGGGAGGCCCCGCATAAGAGAGGTAAATCACTGAAAATCCAAGGGAATAGGGGAGGAATCAATGGCGAAGATAAGCTGGATCGTGGCTGGGCTGGTGGCGGCGACAATGGCCATGCCGGCCAAGGCGAAGGAAGTGAAGATCGGCGCGATCTTTCCACTCACCGGCAATGCCGCGAGCGCCGGCCAGTCGGCGCGCGATGCGCTCAACCTGGCGGTTGATATTGTCAACAACGCGTATCCCGACCTGAAGAATCTGCCGCTCGGCGCCACTGCCGGCCTACCCAACCTCGGCGGCGCCAAGATCGTGATCGATGGCGCCGACCACCAGGGCAATCCGCAGGTCGGTCAGCAACAGACCTTGCGGCTGATCACCCAGGACCACGTGGTGGCGATCATCGGCTCCTATCATTCCTCCGTCAGCCTGGTCGCAACGGCGGTCGCCGAACGGCAGGGGATTCCGTTTCTGGTCGCCGATTCGGTGGCGGCCAACATCACCGGCCGCGGGTTCAAATGGACCTTCCGCACGACGCCGATCGCGCCGGACTTCGCCAAGTCGTACACCGACTTCATCACCGACATGAAAAAGGCGGGCAAGAAGATCGACAGCATCGCCATTGTCAGTGAGAACACCGATTATGGCACTTCAGTCGGCGACAGCATCCAGAAAGCAGCCAACGACGCCCACATCAAGGTGGCGGCGCGTATTCCCTACAACGCGCACACCTCCGACGTTTCCGCGCAGGTGCTGCAGCTCAAGCAGCTCAAGCCCGACGTAATCATCTTCGTCAGCTATACGTCGGACGCCATCCTCTACATGAAGACAATGAAGAACCTGGACTTCCTGCCGCCGATGATCATCGGCGACGATTCCGGATTCTCCGATCCGTCCTTCATTCCGAACGTCGGCGGCATCTCGCAAGGCGTGGTCGACCGCAGCGCCTTTGCCGAGGGCAAGCCCGGCACCAACAGCTACATCGTCAACAAAATGTTCAAGGCGAAGTACCACCGCGACCTGGACGACACCAGCGCGCGCTGGATGGAGGGGTTCTTGACCCTGGCGGACGCCATCAACCGCGCCGGCTCGACCGAGCCCGCCAAGATCCAGGCAGCGCTGCGCGCGACCGACCTCAAGGCTGACCAGCTCATGATCGGCTACAAGGGCGTGAAGTTCGACAAGACCGGCCAGAACGAGCTGGCGTCGACCTACCTGATCCAGCTCCAGGGCAAGCAATATGTGTCGGTCTGGCCGGAGGACCGCGCCACCAACAAGCTCGAATGGCCGATGAAGGGCTGGCACAAATAGCGGGTCGGCAGGGGTGGGCGGCGCGCGTCTTGCGCGCCGCCTTTTTGCGAAATGACGGCGGGGGAGAATCAGTCCGGACGCTCGCCGGCGTTAGGGTCGGGTTCCGCGGGCCAGCCGGTTCCGAAAGGAACCCGGTGAGGTTCCCCACCTCCGGGCCGCCGGGGGAAGCCACGACGTTCACCTCGATCCCGGGCCGTTGGGGGAACAATGGCGCAAATTAGGTTCAATTTGCTGCCAAAATGGGCGCTAGTTTGGGCCGGGCCCGGCCAAATGGCGCGCGCGACGACGTTTCGCAGCAGATATCGATGGTACTATAGGACTTCACGCCGGCCCTCGATTGGACGGCTGTTTGCGCCGGCCTCATGTCAGTAACCTCCTGTTTTCCTAAACGAATTCTGAATTCGCGAGCGGCAGATGCGGTCGCAGGGAGCAAAACCGCCGGGTTGACGGGATTTGCGTGATTTTTGCGCAACACTCGGCCGAAAAGCAGCCCAAAGGCCTGTGGGAAGGGGCCTTCTTGATTGCGCCTAGGACCTTATCGGCTAAGGTCATGGCTGCGACGGAGGGGGGCATCCCCATGTCGCGCTATTCGGTTGAACGTCTCGCAGCCAAATAGTTGCCCTAGTTCCTAAGGTGGGTAGCTCGCTTGGTGTGAACGTTTCTCCGGTTAGCGGGGAGCAAGGGGAAGTTCCATCGGTGCCTGTCGCACTGGGCGGATACGGAACCCTCTCACGAGAAACAATGTTTGGAGGTTCAAGATGAAGATGGTGAAAAGCCTTCTCCTCGGCTCCGCAGCGGGCGTCGTTGCAGTTGCTGGGGCGCAGGCCGCCGATCTTCCCGTTAAGGCCGCACCGGTCCAGTACGTGAAGATTTGCAGCCTGTACGGTGTGGGATTCTACTACATCCCGGGCACCGATATGTGCATCAAGGTCGGCGGCTGGATGCGCGCCCAGTACGACTACGGCATGAACGGCAGCACGACGTTCGGTGGGTTCAGCGGCAACATGAACGACCGCACCACCAACAACTCCGTGTGGCGTTCGCGCGGCTACGTCACGATCGACGCCCGCAATCAGACGGCCTACGGCACGGTGCGCGCCTATATCGACGTCGGCTTCTCCAGCACGGCGACACAATGACGAATCAGGGCTCTTGGCACGCCACGCACAACCGCGGCTTCATCCAGTGGGCCGGCTTCACCTTCGGTGAGGCGACGTCGTTCTTCGACTTCTACAGCATCGGCGCGCTCTCCTACCTCCGGCCTACCCGGCGTCCTCGACGGCCGGTGGCGGCTGGATGGTGGCTGGCTACACGGCCCAGTTCGGCAATGGCTTCTCCGGCACGACTCGCCGTCGAAGAGCCGCGCACCGACGCAAATCATCGGCGTAGCGGCAGCGACAGCTCTACAGCACGGCACTATCGGTGCTGCAACTGCCCACCTTGCGGCGGCTGGCCCGGCGGCTACGGCGGCTTCCAGGCGCCGGATATCGTCGGCAACCTGCGCGTCGACCAGGCCTGGGGTTCCGCCCAGGTCATGGCCGCGGCGCACCAGGTCAATGCGACCTACTATGCGTGGCTCGGGCGCGTTTCACGGGCTTGGCGTGCTGGTCATCCGGGCGACAAGTGGGGCTGGGCAGTCGGTGGCGGCCTCAAGCTGAACGCGCCAATGATCGGCCAGGGCGACTACTTCATGGCCGAGGTGAATTACACCGAAGGTGCGTTGGGGTACATCTTCACCCTGCAGCGACTTCAACCTGTACAAGCGCAATGGTGACACCGCTGGCTTACGGCGTCATGAGCGATGCAGTATATGGCGGCACTCTGGCAGCGGGCAACGCCACCGGATTGAACCTGACCACGGCGTGGAACGTGAACGCGGCCTTCGAGCATCACTGGAACGCCCAGTGGAAGACCGACGTCTACGGCGGCTATGCGGAGATCAGCTACAACTCGCAGGCCAATGCCATGCTGTGCCTTGCTCGAAGGCTTCGGAGCGGGAGTCGGCGTCAATGCGACGGCGAACGCCGGCTGCAACAACGACTGGAACATGTGGTGGATCGGTTCGCGCACCCAGTGGAACGTCACCAAGGACTTCTACATGGGCGTGGACGTGCTGTACTCCAAGCGTGCAGAGCGCCACTACGTCGAATGGCGTGTTGCCGGCCGACCAACAGTCGGCCTTCAGCGGCAGCTCAGCGCTCGCTGTTCGTGGGCGACCAGGACAATTTGGCGGTCGAGTTCCGCGTGCACAAGGACTTCTATCCCTGATCGCGTGATCAAGGATGTATGATCCGAGGCCCCCGGCGGGAAACCGCCGGGGGCTTTTTCGTGTCAGCGTCACGCCGGCAAAGTCTGTTGGCAGCTCGAGCGCGGTCGCCAGGCGTTTCGCTCGTCGCAGGTGCCTTGTCGAGATGCCTTTGCTAAACTATACGATACGTCTTTTGCGGAAGGCCTCGACACCCGATGAATATGCAACTCCGGAAAGCCGTCAGCCCTCGACCAGGGCGGCAATTTGCCCGCCGCCATGGCCGCCTACCGGGAAGGTGCTGGCGCGTGAGCCCGGCAATGTCGACGCGCTTTTCCTGCTTGGGCGCGCGCATTGCGTGCGGGGCGAATTCGAGCGCGGCGCCGAACTCCTGCGCAAAGCGGCCGCCCTCGCGCCGCAATATGGTCAGGCCCACAATTTGCTTGGGATGGCGCTCATGCGGCTCGGCCGGCGCGAAGAGGCGCTTGCCAGCTTCGAGCGCGCGACCGCGTGCCGACGCGACGAATGCGGCGGCCTTTGCCAACATGGCCGATGCGCTTGCCGATCTCCGCCGGCATGAGGAAGCTCTGCCGCACTACGACAAGGCGGTAGCCTCGAGCCGCGCAATGTCGCCGCCTGGTGCAATCGGGGTAGCGCCTTGCAGAGCCTGGACCGCCATGCCGAGGCGGTCGAGAGCTTCCGAAGGGCGCTGGCGCTCAATCCGAACCTGTTTGCGGCCGAATTCAACATGGCGAATGCGCTCGACAAGTTGGGCGGCCACGAGGAGGCCATCGCGCATTATCGCCGCGCCATCGCCCTGAAGCCGGATTTCGCCGAGGCCTATATCAATCTTGCCGCTCCGCTGCTGGCGCTCGAGCGATGGCAGGAGGCGCTTGAATGCTGCGACGAGGCCATCAAGCTGCGTCCGGAGGCGGTCCAGGCACATTGCAACAGGGGCCTCGCCCTCGCGCAGTTGGGCCGCCACGAAGAGAGCCTGGCCAGCTACGATGCGGCGCTGGCGATCGATGCCGAATATGTCCGCGCGCTGATGCCGAAATCGTCGCTGGCATACGTGCTTGGACGTTTCGACGACGCGCGCGCGGCTGGCCGAGAAGATGAGCAAGATCGATTCGCGCGAGGCGTGGAGCTATCTCGTGCTCGCGCAAACGAAGCAATTCGTGCATCGACGACCCGCAACTCGCCGCCATGGAAGAGCTTCTTCAGGAACACGAGGAAATACCTGCTTCCGACCGGATGGCGCTCCATTTCTCCCTTGGCGAGATCTATGAAAAGCTTGGAGAGCATCGACTGTCGTTCGAGCATTATTTGAAGGGCAATGCGCTTCAACGCCGCAGTGGTCGGCTACGACGAGAGGCTCTGTGGCTCGGCGCGTTTGATCGCGTCCCGACAGATATTCACGCCCGAATTCCTGGCGGCATAATGCGGGCCATGGCAATCCCTCCGACGCAGCCGATCTTCATCGTCGGCATGCCGCGCTCCGGCACGACGCTGACCGAACAGATTTTGGCCGGCCACCCGCGCGTTCATCAGCTGCGGCGAGTTAAGACACTTTGCGTTTTCGCTCATTGCGACTGAAAGGGGACCGATTATCCGGACAATGTTCCGGACAATCACACCCGACCGAGATCGCCGAATTGGCAGCGACATATCTTGAAGAAGTCGACGCGCGTCGATACCCGGCCGCGGTGGACCGTTTCACCGACAAGATGCTCGGCAAACATTATATATGCAGGCCTGATCCATTTGGCGCTGCCGAATGCGCGCATTATTTATGTGCGGCGCAATCCGATCGACAATTGCTTCTCGTGTTTCGCGCAATTGTTCGTCGAAGGGCACCCCTATTCCAACGATCTCGCCGATCTCGGCCGCTATTATCGGGCCGATGGAGCGCGTGGCGGAGCATTGGCAGCGCGTGCTGCCGGCTGGCATCATGCTCGACGTGCAATACGAGGACGTGGTGGCCGATATCGAAACGCAGGCGCGCAGGATCGTCGATTTTTGCGGGCTCGAATGGGACGACGCCTGTCTCGACTTTCCACAAGGTCGAGCGGCCGATCCTGACGGCGAGCGCGGCGCAGGTGCGCAAGCCGCTCTACACCAGTTCGGTCGGACGCTGGCGTGCCTATGGCGACTTGCTGAAGCCGCTGCTCGATGCGCTCGGGCTTGCCGGACGCCCTCAGCTGAGGACGCTGGGCGGCTCCGCGTGAGCAGGTCGGCTAGACCCGCGCGGACAGCACCATTGCCCTCGGCCGCCCGATCGCGATAATGCCGCGATGGCGAGCCGAGTGCCCATGAACGCCGTCGCACTGCTGCAGCAAGCCGTTGCGCTGGAGCGACGCGGCAATCTTGCCGGCGCCGCGGCCGGCTATCGCGACGTGCTTGCGCGCGAGCCCGGCAATATCGACGCACTGTTCCTGCTCGGGCGCGCCTATTGTCAGCAGGGCCAATTCGCGCCGTGCCGCCGACTTGCTGCGCAAGGCGTTATCGCGCAAGCCCGATCATGCTCCGGGCCACGCGTTGATCGGCATTGCATTGAGCCGGCTCGGTCGCGCGCAGGAGGCGTTGTCGGCGTTCGATTCCGCGCTGGCGATCGATCCGCGCGCGGAACTGGCGCTGATCAACAAAGGCGACGTCCTTGATGCGCTCGGCCGTCATGAGGAGGCGCTGGCGGCTTATGACAAGGCGCTTGCCGTCAATCCGCAACAACGTAGTGACGTGGTGCAATCGCGGGACCGCCTTGGAGGCGCTCGGCCGCGATGCCGAAGCGGCTGACAGTTTCGCCCGCGCGCTGGCGCTTAATCCCAACCTCGCCGAGGTCCATTTCAATCTGGCCAATGCGCTGCAGCGGCTGGAACGCTACGAGGAGGCGGTGGCGCATTATCGCCGCGCCGTCGCGCTGCGGCCCAATCTCGCGCTGGCCTTCGCCAATCTCGGGCGCGCATTGAGCGCGCTCGACCGCTGGCAGGAGGCTGTCGACAGCTATGGTCAGGCGCTGCGCCTCGGCGCCGCTTCGCCGCAGCTTCATTATGCAATGGCCGTCGTGCAAGAGCAGCTCGAACGCCACGAGGAGAGCCTTGCCAGCATCGAAAAGGTGCTTGGCGATCGATCCCGATCATGTCGGCGCGCTGAACATGAAGGCATCGCTGCTTCTCGTTCTGGGCCGCGTGGATGAAGCGCAGCAGGCGCTTGAGCGGGCTTTGGCGCTCGATCCGCGCAATGCCGACGGCTATTTGATCGCTCAGTTCGTTGAAACGGTTCGCGCCGAACGACCCGCATCTGGCGGCCATGGAAAATCTAGCCGCGGATGCCGGTTCGAGTGCGGTCGACGATCAAATCAAGCTGCATTTTGCACTGGGTAAGGCCTATGCGCGACGCCGGCGATCATGCGCTCGCGTTCCGCCATTTTCGGCAGGGCAACGCGCTCAAGCGCGGGCAGATCGAGCTATGACGAGCCGGCCACAATCGAAAGCCTCGACCGGATCGCTACCGTATTCACGCCCGCGCTGATGCAGGCCAAAGTCGGGCCACGGCGACCCTTCCAGTCGGCCGATCTTCATCGTCGGCATGATGCGCTCGGGCACGACGTTTGATCGAACAGATTCTGGCGAGCCATCCTCAGGTCCATGGCGCCGGCGAGCGCAGCGATTTCAAGCTGGCGGTCGAAAAGGTCGTCGGCCCGCTGGCCTATCCTGATCTGGTGCCGGCGCTGAGCCCGAGCCAACTCGACGAGATCGGCGCCGCCTACTTCGCCGGTCTGGCCGACGCAGGCGAAAGACGCGCCCCGGTTCACCGACAAGATGCCGGCGAATTTCATCTATGTCGGGCTGATCCGGCTGGCGCTGCCCAATGCGCGCATCATCCACGCGCGCCGTGACCCGGTCGATACCTGCCTGTCCTGTTTCTCGACTTCTGTTCGAGCAGCCGCTCGGACTACGCCTACGATCTCGGCGAACTCGGCCGCTTCTATCGTGCCTACGATCGTGTCATGGAACACTGGCGTCGGGTGCTGCCCGCAGACGCCATGCTCGAGGTACAATACGAGGACGTGGTGGCGGACATGGAATCGCAGGCACGCCGCATTCTCGATTATTGCGGGCTGCCGTGGGACGATGCCTGCCTTGCTTTTCACAAATCCAGCCGGCCGGTCCGGACGGCCAGTGCGGCGCAGGTGCGCCAGCCGCTTTACCGCAGTTCGGTCGGCCGCTGGCACGCCTATCGAGATCAGCTCAAGCCCCTGCTGGAGGCGCTCGGGCCCTTGGTACCCGAGGCGGAGGATCGGCCGAGGCCGGCACGGGCTAGCGCTCGCAGCGCGTCAGGAATTCCGCGATGCGGCCGATCGATTCGGGATCGGCCAATAGCGGCGCGTGGCCCTGGTCGGGCACCTCGAATGCGTCCATGTCCCCGCGCCGCTTGCGCATGGCCGCCACCGTCTCGGGGGTCAGGACGTCGGAATTGGCGCCGCGGATCACCATCAGCGGCAGGCGCGCGAGCGCATCAAATTCTCTCCACAGCGGCGGCAGCGGCCGCTCGAGATCAAAGCCGTTCAGCGTGCGGGCGAGGCGGACGTCATAGGTCGGCACCAGCCGACCCTTCTCCTCCTTGAAGGCGCGCCGCGCCGCTCCCAGCCAGTCGTCATGCGCGAGCTTGGGAAACTGGCCGCTGAACAGGCGGCGGAGGATGTCGGCAGCTTCCTCGTAGTCGCGCGGCTGCGGCAGCTTGCCGACATAGCTCTTGATTCGCATCAGGCCCTTGGGGTCGATCACCGGTCCGATATCGTTGAGCACGACGCCGACGATGGCGCTCGGGCGCAGCGCCGCCAGCAGCATGGCGAGGATGCCGCCGCGGGAGGTGCCGATGATGACCGCCGGCATGCAGTCCAGCGCCGTCATCACCGCCAGAACGTCGGCGAGTTCGGTCTGGAACGAGTAATGACTGGTGTCGCGGTCGTAGTCCGATTGACCGCGGCCGCGATAATCGACGGCGACCACGCGACGCGGGCGCTCGGGCGCGCTCGACAATGCGGTCGCCAGTGTCTCGAAATCGGCCTCCGTACGCGCAAGACCGGGCAGGCAGACCACGGTCGCGCCGGCGGCCGACCGCGGGCCGTACAGGCGTGAATGCAGCCGCAATCCGTCGGCAGCGCTGATGAAGACGCTATTCGGCTCGATGCGCATGGCGCCGGTATAAGGCATGACGGGCGGTTGCGCTATGTCGGGGAACAGGCCGGCGGGCGCTACTCGGCGCCGCGTTTGAGGTCGGCCTCGATCAGCAGCCTGCTGCTGCCGCCGAAGCGGGCACGGTAGACCTGCAGATTCTCCAGCACCCGCTGCACATAGTTGCGCGTCTCCGCCAGCGGGATGTGCTCCGCCCAGTCGACCGGATCGACGCCGGGTTCGCGCGGATCGCCGTATTTGGCGATCCACTGCTTCACCCGGCCGAAGCCGGCATTGTAGCAGGCGAAGGTGAGCAGGAACGAGCCGCGGTAGTAGTGCAGATTATTGGCCACTTCGGCCGCGCCCATCTGCATGTTGTAGATGGGATCGTGCTTCATGCGCTTCCAGTCATACTTGACGTGGAAGCGGCGCGCCGTATCCCGCCCGGCCTCGGGCGTCACCTGCATCAGGCCGACGGCGTTGGCGGTGGAAATATCCTGCTGGTTGAAGTTGCTTTCCGTGCGGGCGACCGAGTAGACGACCGCCTTGTCGACCGGCCAGGGCGAGATCGGCTTGTAGGACGGCAGGCCGACGGTCGGATAGGCGAAATAGTCCATCGCCAGACCGCGCGCATAGGCCAAGCGGCCGAGCAGGGCCATGGCGCGGGCGTCGCCCTGCTTTTCGGCGAGTTCGGCCAGCATCGACATGCCCGCGACATCGGTGCTTTTCAGGCCGATCGAGGCATAGATGGACGCCACCATGTTGCGTTCGTCGAGCGAGTAGAGAAGCTGCACGGCCCGCACGATTTCGAGCCTTCTGAGCACCGCGCGCTCCTGCGCGCTGAGCTTGGGCGGTCCGATCAGGCCGAGATTCCTGATGCCGAGCCGCGCGCGCGCGAGTTGGCCATAATAGGTGATGGTGTATCTGGCGCCTTCTCTGTAGAAGGCATGCGCTTCGGCGCGCTTGCCCATCGCCTCGGCGGCGCGTCCTTGCCAGTAGCCGGCGCGCCCGAGCGCATAGGGGTTGGTCGTGCCTTCGGCGATATGAGCAAACTGTTTCTCGGCGGTCTTGGGGTCGTGCAGGAAGCGCAGGGCGATCCAGCCCGCGGTGAAATACTTGTCGACGCGCCAATTGTCGTGCCGCGGCGGCACCGCATCCCGCGCCACGCGGTAAGCGGCGTGATATTTGTGCTCGTCGATGAGGTCGCGCACCAGCACCCGCAGTTCCAGCCACCACCGGTTGGGATCGACGACCGAGGCTTCATTCTGCGGGGCGGTCAGGAGCAGCCTTTGCGCTTCCTCCGCCTTGTCGTGGCGGCGCAGCCACTGCACCTTGGCGAAGATATAACCGGCATCCTGGCGCGCCGAGACCGGCACGTCCTCGAGCAGCTTCTTGGCGCTGTCCAGCTGCTTGATCACCGCGGTGCGGGCGCGGCCGATGGCGAGCTGATTGCCGCCGAGGCGGCTCGCCTCGCGCATGCCGGCTGCTGTATCGTTGTGATAGAAGCGCTCCTGCATGCGCACCCGATGGTCCTCGGGGGTGAGCAGGTCGCCGAAGCGTTGCAGCACTTCCTGTTCGACGCCGGCGCTGAAATCTTCGCGCCGCCAGGCGTAGCGCACCAGTGCCTGCGCCTGCGCCCGCTCGCCCTTGGCGAGCAGTGCGCGCGCCAGCATGAAGCGGCCTTTGGCGGTTACCGGTTTGTGGTGGGTGAAAAAGGCGAGAACCCTGGCGTTGTCGATGTGGTCATTCCACAGCGAGTCCTCGGCGCGGCGCAGGAAGACCTGAACGTGCGGCCAGCCCGGATGATTGCGAATGAAGGCCGCGTAGCGTTCGAAATTGGGGGTCGTGTTGTCGCCGCGCAGGATCACCCATTCGGCCAAGACGCGGGCGACCGGGTCTTTTATTGCCTTTTCGGCAGCGTCGGCATCCGCATCATGGCCCCGCCTGGCGGCGGCGATGACTTTCTTGAGCTCTGCGACGTCGGCAGGCGATGTCGTGGTGGTCGGGGCGATGGCGAAGGGCCCGGTCAGGGGCCGCATGATCGGCTTCAAGGCCGGGTGAGCCGCAAACACCGCGGGATGCTGCCGCGCCTTGGCCTCGGCATATGCCGCCAAGTTGGTACGCGCCGCGACAGGGCGGCGGCGGGGCATAGGCACGGACACGGGCCGCGCCGGCGGCAGCGCAATGACGCGGTGGACGGCATGGCCGGCAGGCCGCGCCTGCGGCAATGGGACCGGACGGAGAGGGTGTTTGGGCGACGCACTTGCCGCTCCGGCGGACAGGGCAGCGGCCGCCGACAGCGCCAGAACCAGGCCGAGCGATCTGTGGTGAAGGAGGCCCATTCAGCCCTTGCAGCCCCTGCCTTCGGGTTCCCCGCGCCTAGGCGACTCAGCGAGGGCCAGGCCGCCCATACGCCGTATTAGGCCAAGTTTGTTGACGAAGAGATACCCCAAAACTCAAGTCCGGCAACGGTAGGCTGGGACGGCGGCGAAAGCGGGGCGGGCCCATCATTTTTATTGATCCCTGCCAGGGCTTTCATCGTCGGGCGCGAACCGATATCAATGGGCAAACCCCTCGTTTCCCCTGTGGAGAAGTCGCGCCATGACCGCCAAGACGAGCTTCCGAGGCTCCTTCACCGCGCTGGTCACCCCGTTCAAGAACGGCTCACTCGATGAAAAGGCCTTCCGCGAGCTGGTGGAATGGCAGATCGGCGAGGGAACCAACGGTCTGGTGCCGGTCGGCACTACCGGCGAGAGCCCGACTTTGTCGCACGACGAACATAAGCGGGTGGTCGAGCTGTGCGTCGACCAGGCCAAGGGCCGGGTGCCGGTGATCGCCGGCGCCGGCTCCAATTCGACCGCCGAGGCGATCGACTTCTCCAAGCATGCCGAAAAGGCCGGCGCCGACGCCGTGCTGATCGTCACGCCCTATTACAACAAGCCGACGCAGGAAGGGCTCTATCAGCACTTCAAGGCGATCGACGCTGCCATCGGCATTCCGATCTTGATCTACAACATCCCCGGCCGCTCCGTCGTCGACATGTCGGTCGAGACCATGAAGCGGCTGTGGGAGTGCAAGAACATCGCGGGCGTGAAGGACGCCACCGCCAGCATGGTGCGCGTCTCCGACCAGCGCGCGGCGTTGGGTGAGGGCTTCAACCAGATGTCGGGCGAGGACGCCACCGCCCTCGGCTTCATGGCGCATGGCGGCCACGGCTGCATCTCGGTCACCTCGAACGTGGCGCCGCGGCTGTGCTCTGAATTCCAGGGCGCCTGTCTGAAGGGCGATTTCGCCGCCGCGCTCAAGATCCAGGACAAGCTGATGCCGCTCCATCATGCGCTGTTCATCGAGACCAATCCGGCGCCGGTGAAGTACGCGCTGTCGGTGCTCGGCAAGTGCGCCGACACGGTGCGGCTGCCCATGGTGCCGGTCTCGGATAAGACCAAGGCGGCGGTGCACGGCGCCATGGTCCATGCCGGGCTGGTCAATTAGTCATCCGGCGCGGGGGGCGGTCATGCTGGACGATTTCAAGAAGTTCGCCCTGCGCGGTAACGTGGTCGATCTCGCCATCGGCGTGATCATCGGCGCCGCCTTCGGCTCCATCGTAAGCTCGCTGGTCGGCGATATCATCATGCCGGTGGTGGGCGCGGTCACCGGCGGCATTGATTTTTCAAACTACTTCCTGCCGCTGTCGGCCAAGGTCACCGCTACGACTTTGGCCGAGGCGAAAAAGCAAGGTGCTGTATTGGCTTGGGGGCATTTTTTTACCCTTACCCTCAACTTCATCATCATTGCCTTTGTGCTGTTTCTGGTGATCCGCGCTATGAGCCATCTGATCAAGAAGGAAGCCGAGACGGCGCCGCCCATTTCGAAGCAGGAGCAGTTGCTCGCCGAGATCCGCGACCTGCTCAAAGAGCGCCCTACCGGCTAGAATTCAAAGAATGGCCGCGAAACCCGAGCGCCGCTTCAAGCTGGTCGCCGACAACCGGCGAGCGCGCTTCAACTACGAGATCGGCAAGTCATTCGAGGCCGGCATCGCGCTGACCGGCAGCGAGGTGAAATCGCTGCGCGGGGGTAAGGCGACCATCGCGGAATCCTATGCCGACGCCAAGAACGGCGAGATATGGCTGATCAACGCCAATATTCCCGAATACAAGCAGGCCGGTCCGCACAACAATCACGCGCCCAAGCGGCCGCGCAAGTTGCTGTTGCACGCGCGGCAGATCAGCCGGCTGGCCGGCGCAGTCGACCGCGAGGGCATGACGGTGGTGCCGCTCAAGCTTTACTTCAACGAGAAGGGCCGCGCCAAGGTCGAGATCGCGCTGGCCAAGGGCAAGAAGCTGCACGACAAGCGCGAGACGCTGAAGAAGCGCTCCTGGGACCGGGAGAAGGGAAGGCTGCTGCGCCAGAAGGGGTAGCGGCTCCCAGAAACGTCAACTCGGGAAAATGAGGCATGTTGTCGTGCCGTGCGCAAGCAATCGGTCCTTGGCATCGGTAACGCGGCCTTCGGCCGTAGCAACACGACGGCCGCAATTGAGGATCTTACCCTCGGCCCTGATCTGGCCCGTCTCTAAGGTGATGGGCCGGACGAGCGAAATCTTGAATTCGAGCGTCGTACTGCCGATGCCTCTGTCGAGCATCGTTTGGACGGCCAAACCCATGCAGCTATCGAGAAGAGTTGCCGTGAGCCCGCCGTGCACCGTGCCCCATGGGTTGAGGTGGGCGCCTGTTGGAATAAGCGTGATAGCGACCCGGCCGCTTTCGGCCTCCACCACGTCGTAGCCCAAGGTCTGTGCGATCGTGTTGAGGGGCAGCGCTCCAGTGGCAAGACCCTTGACGAAGTCCAGCCCGCTCATCGCCTTCTGTTGTTCGGGACTCACCGTCCCGTAGGTCTTGGAGGTCAAGTGCCACCTTCCGGATTTCTGAAGTCTGACACCTAACGGTGAGGGTCCATGAGAGCCACCCGAAACCTGCGGATCGTCCCGCGCATGATCCAACTCGATATGGCGGTGCTCTACGAGGTGGCGGGCCGGCCGTCCTCAAGTCGCGTCGTGAAAAATGATCCCGAGGGTGTGCCGCATGCCGGAGCGAACGCGGCTTACGCCGTGGCGGAGGTTCACCCGGTAGGTGCCCTTCGATCCCTGTACCGGGCGGTTATGGACGGCGAAAGCCACGGCGTCGCCTTGCCGAAGCGGTACGACCTCTGCGCGGCTTTGCATGCGCGGCCGCTGTTCGGTGAGGACGAATTCGCCACCGGTAAAGTCCTTGCCGGGCTCGGAGAGAAGAATTGCGACCTGAAGAGGGAAGGCGAGATCGCCATAGAGGTCCTGGTGGAGGCAGTTGAAGTCGCCGGTGACGTATCGGAGCAGAAGCGGCGTTGGGCGCTTCTGGCTGGCACCGTGGCATCGTTTGAGGAACGACGCGTGGTCGTCGGGATAGCGCTCGCTTAATCCCGTCCTGCCGTTCCACGCGTTGGCCACGGTCGCCAGATGCGGATAGAGCGCCGTTCGTAAGCCGCCGACGAGACTGGGCAGCGGATATTTGAAATAGCGGTACTCGCCCTTGCCGAAGCCGTGCCGCGCCATATGGATGTGACTGCGAAAGTGGTGCTCATCCGAATAAAGCGCTGCAATCGTGCGACATTCTTCGGGCGAGAGGAGCTTCGGCAGGGCGGCACAGCCATAGCCGTTGAGCTCGTCCGCGATTGCCGGCCAGTCATAAGCCGAAACCCGTGCCTCTGCGGACATCAGCGCAGCGGCCGGCTTGGTCGAGGACAAACGTTCATGCCGTAGCTTTCCTTTTGCGAAGTTTGACCCGAGCTTGGGCCGGCTGTCCCCAAAAGCAGAGCGCGCTCGGCTTTGTCCCGCTATGATGGGCGAACGTGACGGACTGCGCCACCCGATTTCCGCAGGAGTCCGGCCAGCCACGGAATTGCCGAAGGCGAGAGTCGGCGAAGCCCCGTTCTTGTCTTGGAATCGAAGGTTCGGGGCCGTGCCACTCTATGGCACTGCCAGACCGCTCTTCCTTATTGCCGCGGCTTGACCGTCGCGCCTTACTTGGGCTTGCGGACGGCTCTCAGCTTCCCGCTGTTTCCGCCGCCGCAGAAGAATCGATCGCCACCATCGGACTCCAGGCCCGATACAGCGATGCCCTGGGGCATGTCGATCTGCTCGAGGACGTCGCCGGATTGTGAATCGATCCGGCGCAACTCGCTTTCGTCGTCTTCCCAGGTCCCGTGCCAGAGTTCGTCGCCCACCCAGGTCACGCCGGTAACGAAGCGGTTCGAGTCGATGGTACGCAGGATCGCGCCGGTCTCGGGGTCGACCTGGTGTATCTTGCGCTTGCGATGTTGCCCGACCCATAGCGTGCCTTCCGCCCAGGCCATGCCAGAGGCGCCGCCCTCGGGCGCCGGAATGCTGGCGACCACGCGGCCGCTCTCCGGATCGACTTTCTGGATGCGATCCCCCGAGATCTGGAACAGGTGCCGGCCGTCGAAGGCGGTTCCCGCGTGGGCAGGTATGTCGAGCGCGCGCACGGTTTCTCCGCTCTCGGGGTCGATTGCGTTCAGCGTGTCGCCGACGGCAATCCAGACATGGGTGCCGTCGTAGCTGACCCCGCCCACATTCGCGGCATTTGGAAAGGGACCGTATTCGCGGATGATGGTTGCTGTCGTTCGTTTCATGGTGACCCAGCCAAAGGCGTTTGCCCGATGCGCGCTCACCCTAGCCGCCGGGCACGGCGCCCGGGAGTAACAAGGTTGTCGGGAAACCCGGCACAGGCGGCGTCATCCAGCGGCGCGCCCGGCCACGGCCGACGGCCTGCACCTTGCCGTCCGCAGTCAGGTCGTCGAGCGCGCGCTGTATCGTGCGTTGGCTTGCGCCGAGCGCCAGCGCCAGGGCCGAACTCGACCATGCCTCGCCGTCCGCCAGCAGGGCGAGCACGGAGGCATGCGCCTCGTCGGTGGGCGGGGCGAGCAGGACCACGTCGCGGGCGCGGCGCGCTACGAGCGCAAAGCCGTCTTTGGTCGCTTCGACGGTGGCGATTTCCCGCAGCGCCTTGCGCAGGCGGCCGATCTCGACCCGCAGGCGCGCGCGGTGCGATTCATCGGCGTGCTTGGCGCGGAACGCGCGCGCCAGCAGCGCGGCGCGCGGCACGTCGCCGGGCCAGGCTTCGGCGAGCGCGCGGGCGAGCGCAAATAGCACCGGGCGCGTTTCCAGCGAAATCGCCTTGCCGGAGTGGCGGATAACATGGCGGCAAGCATCGACGATGAGCGCCTTCGACGCCAGCAGCGCTTCGACATTGTCGAGCCGCAGAAGGCGATCCTTGCCGCGTGCGACGAGACGCGCAGCGGGCGTGTCGAGGAGGTGGGCTGCGGCCTCCACTTCTGCAGCGAGCGAAGGGATGCCGGTCTGCCGCGCGGCGCGTTCGGCGCGCATCAGCGCGGCGCGCGCTGCCTTGATCCGCAGGCGCCGGATGGCGATGCCGGCGACGGTCAGTTCGTACGCGGCACGCGAGGCTGCCGGCAGCGGCGCCAGATCGAAGTCCTCGCCCAGGCGTTCGGCGTCGTCAAGACGGCCGATCAGGAGCAGATACCGGATCGTGAGATAGCGCGCGTGCGCGGCATTGGCCTTATCGCCGAGCCGATCGAGCGCAATCCGTGCCAAATCGAGCGGCTTCGCCGGCCAGCCGAGGTCGCGGGAGACGAGCGCAATCTCGGCCTCGGCCACCACGCAGCGCGCGCGCGCGACGGCCTCGCGCGGGCCGAAGGCGCGGGCTGCACGGCGTAGCAACATCTTGGCGCGCGCGAGATCGCCGAGTTGCGCCATCGCGATACCGCGTAGCGCCAGCGCGGGCGCGTCGTCGCGCAAGGCGACGAAGTTCAACGCGCCGAGTGCGTCACCCGACGTGAGCGCACGCGCCGCCGCGGTGATCAGCGAGTCCATCGATATCCCGGAGCGTGAAATCCCGACACATTTGTCACTCCCTGCCTCCGAACTGCCGGCTGTAAATCTATCTCACCATCAACGCCCGGCAAGTCGTCGCCGACATACGCGCCGGCGCCTCGGGCAACGAAAGGAGAGAGACGATGACGACACACACGGTCGCGACACGCGAGAAATGGCTGGAAGCGCGGCTTGATCTGCTCGCCGCCGAGAAGGACCTGACGCGCCGCAGCGACGAGGTTGCGCGGTTGTGCAAGCAGCTTCCCTGGGTTCGAGTGGAAAAGAATTACGTTTTCGAAGGGCTCGGCGGACCGTTGAGGCTCGCCGATCTATTCGACGGCCGGTCGCAGCTCATCGTTCAGCAATTCATGCTGGCGCCCGGCTGGGGGCAGGGATGCAAAAGCTGCTCCTTCATGGCCGATCACACCGATGGCATGACCATCCATCTGGCGCATCGCGATGTCACCATGGTCGCCATCTCGCGCGCGCCGCTTGCTGAAATCGAGCGCTTTCGCCGGCGCATGGGTTGGCAGTTCACCTGGGTGTCGTCGTACGGCACCGACTTCAACTACGACTTCGGCGTCAGCTTCACGCCGGACGAGGTGGCCAAGGGTAAGCTCAACTACAACTACGGTCCGTGGCCGCTTTCCGGCGAGGAGTGGCCAGGCGTCAGCGTGTTCTACAAGGACGAGGCGGGTGATGTGTTCCACACATACTCGACCTACGGCCGCGGCGTCGAGGCGATGATGGGGACTTACCGGATGCTCGATCTGACGCCCAAGGGCCGCGACGAGCAGCCGGGCCGCAGCATGGCATGGGTGCGTCACCACGACCGCTACGACGCGGAATCGTCCGTGAAAGCCGTGCCGACGGCCGGCTCCTGCTGCTCGGCCGAGGCAAAAGGCTGACGGCCATGACTGACGCGTCGATGTCTCCTTTCGTGCGCCACGACGGCGATGCCTCTGCCGGGGGCGGCGATGCCGCTCCCGGCGTGGCCGGTTGGCTCGGGCTAGCCGCCATGCCGATCTTTGCCGTCATGGCGCTGTGGACCGGCCTTTTCAGTGCCCAGCCGGACATGCTCTGCGCGGGCCTGCAAAGTTCGTCGCCGGTGAGCGGAATGACGCTGATGTATCTAATGATGACCGTCTTTCATGCGTCGCCTTGGCTCAAACTGCTCTCAAACCCGTGAAAAAGCGCTCATTGGCATGGCGAGACCACCGCATCGATACGCGGATAGCGCAATAGCGGCGCTGGCTTTCGGCGTGTGGCGGTCCTAGGCTCGGACCGCTCTACGCAGAAGGACACGACCATGCGCCGCATCGGCATGCTGATCTTCCCGCGCATGACCCAGCTCGACATGACCGGACCCTACGAGGTGCTGGCGCGCCTGCCGGACACGCAAGTCGACCTGGTGGCGCGCAGCCTCGATCCGGTTGTGACCGACCGCGGCATGCAGATCGTTCCGACCCTCACCTACGCCGATTGTCTGCCGCTGGACGTGATCATGGTGCCGGGCGGGCCCGGCCAGCAGGACCTGATGGAGGACGAAGAGACGCTCGGCTTCCTGCGCCGGCAGGCGGCGGATGCGACATACATCACCTCTGTATGCACCGGCTCACTGGTGCTGGGCGCGGCGGGTCTTTTGCGAGGCAGGCGCGCCACCAGCCATTGGGCAGCCCTGGATCATCTTGCGCTGCTTGGTGCAATCCCGGTCGGCGAGAAAATCGTGATCGACGGCAATGTGGTGACCGGGGCGGGCGTAACCTCAGGCATCGACTTTGCGCTCAAGCTCGCCGCCCTGCTGGAGAGCGAAGAGGTGGCGCGCGCCATCCAGCTTCAGATAGAGTATGACCCGGCGCCGCCCTTCGATTCCGGTTCGCCCAGGACGGCCGCGCCCGCGCTGGTGGAGAAAATGCGCGCGCGCCTGGCCAAGCTGAACGAGGAGCGGCGCGTGGTCGCCGCGCGCGTCGGCAAAAAGATCGGAGTGTAAAAGCCATGCCCGTGCCGACCCGGCTCGACCATTGCGTCATCCACATCTCTGACTGGGAACGGTCCAACAAATTCTACGGCGAGGTGATGGGCGCCGAGCTGGTGGCGCGGCCAGCCGGTTGCGCCTACCGCTTCGGCGACAAGCAACTCAACGTGCACGGGCCGGGTGTCAGCCCGGCGGAAGTGGCGCGGCTGCCGGTGCAGCCGGGCAACAGCGACCTCTGCTTCGAATGGGATGGGCCGATCGAGGAGGCAGTGGCTCACCTGGAGCGTCACGGCGTCGCCATCGAGCGCGGGCCCTTGCAACGCTTCGGCGCCAAGGGCGCGGGGACATCCGTCTATTTCCGCGATCCGGACGGCTCGCTGATGGAATTCATGAGCTACCGCGCTACTATGGGTGCTTGAGGGGCGACCACAACTAGGCCGGCGGTTTCGTCCGGCAGTCGACCAGAGGGAGGATTTAAGGCGATGGTGAAACTGAGCGTGCTGTACGGACAGCCGAAGGACCCGGCCGCCTTCGAGAAATATTACGCCGAAACCCACATGCCGATCGCGGGCACGATGAAGGGCGTGAACAAAATCGAATTGTCCAAGGTAGTCGCCACGCCCGACGGCGGCGCGCCGGCCTTCTACCGCATGGCCGATCTCTATTTCGACAGCGCCGAGCACATGAAGCAGGTGATGGACACACCGGAAGCCAAGGCGACGGTGGCCGATCTGGGCAATTTCGCCACCGGCGGCGTCACCGTACTGATCTCGGAAGTGGCCTGAACAGGGCAGGGAAGGGGCCGCAGACGAATGGCGGAGGCCCCGGGCACCCACGATCCGACCGTCCTGCCGTCCGATATTCCGGCCCCGCAGGATGACGGGGCGGCCGATCATCTCGCCGGGATGCGGCTGCCCGATCTGGCGCTGCCGGCGACCGCCGGCGCGCCGGTCAACCTGGCGCGGCTCGACGGCCGCAGCGTGGCCTACATCTATCCGCGCACCGGCGTGCCGGGCGTCGACTTGCCGCCGGGCTGGGACGATATCCCCGGCGCGCGCGGCTGCACGCCGCAGTCCTGCTCGTTCCGCGACCATGCCGCCGAACTGAAAGCGCTCGGCGTGGTGCATCTTTTCGGATTATCGACGCAGGACACTGCCTATCAGCAGGAGGCGGCCACGCGGCTGCATCTGCCGTTCCCGATCCTCTCGGACGCGAGCCTGGCGCTGACGAATGCGCTCAATCTGCCGACCTTCAGCGTCGCCGGCATGACGCTGCTCAAGCGCATGGTACTTGTGATCGACAATGGCGTCATCGCCCAGGTGTTCTATCC
This sequence comes from uncultured Pseudomonadota bacterium, assembly GCA_963837965.1. Lineage (GTDB taxonomy): Bacteria > Pseudomonadota > Alphaproteobacteria > Rhizobiales > Xanthobacteraceae > Pseudolabrys. The sequence continues at coordinate 254,757 of CAWIPY010000003.1, forward strand.
GGTGTTCCCGCCGGACCGGAGCGCGGCGGAGGTCATCGCCTGGCTTCAGGCGTCCAAATAAGACCGTACAGCGGCGAACACCGTGCGAAACATGTCCGGCGTTAGCACCCCGGTATTGGTGTTGTAGCGCGAGCAGTGATAGCTGGAAAACAGCGCATAGCCGCCGATCTCGTGGCGGCCGCCGTGCTTGAACGGCGTTGCCGATCTTTTGGCCGCCAGCGCCGTCACCACGCTCTCGTGCGCGATGCGGCCGAGCGCAAGGATGGCGCGCAGGTCTTTCATCTCGCCGATGGTCGGCACGAGGAAGTCTCGGCAGGTCTTGATCTCGGCGGGCGTCGGCTTGTTTTCCGGCGGCACGCAGCGCACCGCGTTGGTGATGCGGCAGCCGGTGAGGGTGAGCCCGTCGTCGGGATGGGCCCCGTAGGTGCCGCGCGCGAACTTGTATTTGAGCAGTGTCTCGTAGAGCAGCACGCCGGCGTAGTCGCCGGTGAAAGGGCGGCCGGTGCGGTTGGCGCCTTGCAGGCCGGGGGCGAGCCCCACGATGAGGAGCTTGGCGGTGAGCGGGCCGAATGTGGGCACCGGCGCGTTGAACCAAGTCGGCTCCTTTTTGCGCCACTCCTTGCGGAATGTAACGAGCCGCGGACAACGCGGGCAGTCGCGCCCCGGCTTGCCCTCGCCCGCCGGCATAGCGGGCTTTTACTCGAAGCCTTCCTCGTCTTCTTCGTCGATCGGGGCGCCTGCGCCCGCGCGCTCGCGGGTCGAACGTTGCAGGAATTGCGGCGTATGGTGGCCGGGCTCGCGATCCTCGCGGGGCCCTCGCGCCTCGCGTGCCGCGCGCTCGGCCGGGTCGCGTCCGATCTTGCCCTGCAGGCTGACGATATCGACGAACACGTCGGCCTGACGGCGCAATTCGTCGGCCACCATGGGCGGCTGGGTCGACACGGTCGAGATCACAGTCACCCGCACGCCGCGGCGCTGCACGGCCTCTACCAGAGAACGGAAATCGCCGTCGCCGGAGAACAGCACCATGTGATCGATGGTGCCGGCGATCTCCATGGCATCGACGGCGAGTTCGATGTCCATATTGCCCTTCACCTTGCGCCGGCCGGTCTGGTCGACGAATTCCTTGGTAGCCTTGGTGACCACCGAATAGCCGTTGTAGTCGAGCCAGTCGATCAACGGGCGGATCGAGGAATATTCCTGGTCCTCGATCACCGCCGTGTAATAGAAGGCCCGCAGCAGATAGCCGCGCGACTGGAATTCCTTGAGCAGGCGCTTGTAATCGATGTCGAAGCCGAGCGACTTGGCGGTAGCGTAGAGATTGGCACCATCAATGAACAAAGCGATTTTTTCACCAGCGACGGTCATGGTTTTCTCTCACGGTCCTCGCAATGCAAATCCGACCTCCACACCTTAAACACCGCCCCGCGCGCGAGGGGCGCCAGGCGTGAAGCTGGGATCGGCGTTGACGGTTGACGGCAGCTTGCGATCAATCAGAGCTGACACCCACGCAATCACGCCGTTGCCGAATAAAATCCCGCTCGGTCGGCCCGCTTGCGAGGAAATCCGGTAACAGACGGGTGCGGCCAAACCAAGACAAAAATGCTTGAATTTCCGCCGGGCAGGGGATACCTAGCGGTCGAATTCACATAAAAGTTCCACCCAGAAGGAGTGACGCGCCGATGGCTCGAGTCACCGTAGAAGACTGCATCGACAAGGTTGAGAACCGGTTTGAGCTCGTGCTGCTGGCGAGCCACCGGGCGCGCATGATCTCGTCGGGATCGCAGATCACTGTGGACCGCGACAACGACAAGAACCCCGTCGTTTCGCTGCGCGAGATCGCCGACACCACTGTCTCGCCGGGCGATCTGAAGGAAGACCTGATCCATAGCCTGCAGAAATACGTCGAGGTCGACGAGCCGGAGCCCGAGGTACCGCTGGTCGGCGCAGGGAGCGGCAGCAGCATCGATTCTGACGATACCGAAGTCACCGCCGACCGCATGACCGAGGAAGAACTGCTCAAGGGCCTGGAAGGTCTTGCCCCGCCGGAAGAAGTGCCGGAAGAGGACGTGGAGTAAGCCTCGACAAGCTTCCCGGCGGCTTTCTCCATAAAAATCGCGTCAACGGCCCGGCCTCCACCCCGGGCCGCATGCGTTTTGGCAACCAAATCCGCCAAAGCCTTGCGGCTGCCGCATGACATCGTGATATCTAGACGCAGACTGGCCCGCCGGCACCCGTTTTTGCCCTCTTTCGGCGGCCGCGAGGTATTGCGATGGCGCAAGCGCGCTCGGATTTGCCGCGGATGCAGAAGCAGGCGCCCACGCGCGCGCCGCTGATGGCGGGCGCCGCCCTCGCGCAGCAGCAGGTGGCCGAGCGGCCGGCGCCCCCAAAGAAGCCGCAGATCATGCGGCAATACGAGCTGGTCGAGCGGGTCCGTCGCTATAACCCCGACACCGACGAGGCCCTGCTCAACCGGGCGTATGTCTACGCCATGAAGGCTCATGGCGAGCAGCGGCGCGCCTCCGGCGACCCCTATTTCTCCCATCCGATCGAGGTCGCGGCGATCCTCACCGACCTCAAGCTCGACGACGCCACCATCGCGGCGGCGCTGCTGCATGATACCATTGAGGATACGGAAACAACCCGCGCCGAGATCGATCAGCTGTTCGGCCACGACATCGGGGCGCTTGTCGAGGGCCTGACCAAGCTCAAAAAGCTCGACTTGGTCACCAAGGAGGCCAAGCAGGCGGAGAACCTGCGCAAGCTCTTGCTCGCCATCGCCGACGACGTGCGCGTGCTGCTGATCAAACTTGCCGACCGCCTGCACAACATGCGCACGCTCGACTACATGCCGCCGGCCCCGCGCCGGCGGTCGGCCGAGGAGACGCTGGAAATCTATGCGCCGCTAGCCGGGCGCATGGGCATGCATGAGATGCGCGAGGAGCTCGAGGACCTCGCGTTTCGTGAGCTTTATCCGGAGGCCTATGAGGTGGTGAGCGGGCGGCTCAACGTGCTCGCCCAGCGCGACAAGCATCTCATCGCAGAGATCGAGCAGCAGCTCGCCAGCAAGCTCGCCGACCGCGGCATCGAGGCGAAGGTGCAGGGGCGGCGCAAGCGCGCCTATTCGGTCTGGCGCAAGATGGAGCGCAAGTCGGTTGGCTTCGAGCAGCTCTCCGATATTTTCGGTTTCCGCGTGATCGTCAACACGCTGGCCGACTGCTACCAGGCGCTCGGCATCGTGCATACCACCTGGCCCGTGGTGCCCGGGCGCTTCAAGGATTACATCTCGACGCCGAAGGCCAACGACTACCGCTCCATCCACACCACCGTCATCGGGCCCGGCCAGCAGCGCGTCGAACTGCAGTTCCGCACCACCGGCATGCACGAGCTCGCCGAATACGGCATCGCCGCCCACGCGCTCTACAAGGACGATGTGGGCTCGCCCACCGAGCTCCTGTCGCGCGAGTCGAGCGCCTATGCCTGGCTGCGCCGCACCATCGAATTGCTCGCCGAGGGCTCCAATCCGGAGGAATTCCTCGAGCACACCAAGCTGGAGCTGTTCCACGACCAGGTGTTCTGCTTCACGCCCAAGGGCAAGCTGATCGCCCTGCCGCGCAAGGCAACGCCAATCGATTTTGCCTATGCGGTACACACCGACGTCGGCAACACCGCGGTCGGCTGCAAGATCAACGGCAAGATCGCTCCGCTCACCTCCGAGATCGTCAACGGCGACGAGGTGGAGATCATAGTCTCCAAGGCGCAGACCGCGCCGCCCGCCGCCTGGGAATCGATCGTGGTCACCGGCAAGGCGCGCGCCGCCATCCGGCGGGCGACGCGCTTCGCGGTGCGCGAGCAATATGCCGGCCTCGGCCGCCGCATCGTCGAGCGCCTGTTCCAGCGCGCCAAGATCGTCTATTCCGACGAGAAGCTCACCGGCGCGCTGCCGCGGCTGGCGCGGGCCTCAATCGAAGACGTGATGTCGGCGGTCGGCCGCAGCGAATTGAAGGCCTCCGACGTCGCCCGCGCCATGTATCCGGATTACAAGGAGGAGCGCGCCGCGGCCATGGCCAAGCGGCCGAAATCGGAAAGCGGCTGGTTCGGCCTCAAGCGGCTCACCTCGGTCAAGTTCAAGGTGCCGGACGCGCAGGGCCCGGCGATCCCGATCCGCGGCATCAACAGCGAATTGCCGATCCGCTTCGCGCCGGACGGCGGCGCGGTGCCGGGCGACCGCATCGTCGGCATCATTACGCCGGGCGAGGGCATCACCATCTATCCGATCCAGTCGCCGGCGCTCAGCGAGTTCGAGGATGCGCCCGAGCGGTGGCTCGACGTGCGCTGGGATCCCGACGAGGCCACGCCGCGGCGCTTTCCGGCGCGGGTGGCGGTGCAGACCGCCAACGAGCCGGGCTCGCTGGCGCAGATCACCCAGGTGATTGCCGACCACGATGGCAATATCGACAATATCCGCATGACGCGGCGCGCGCCGGACTTCACCGACGTGATGATCGATCTGGAAGTCTACGACCTCAAGCACCTGACCGCCATCCTGGCGCAACTGCGCGCCAAGCCGATGGTGGCCAAGGCGGAGCGGGTGAACGGTTAAATGAAGCTCGAGCACCTCCGCCTCGGCATCAATGTCGATCACGTCGCCACCATCCGCAATGCGCGCGGCGTGCGGCATCCCGATCCGGTGCGCGCGGCGAAGCTTGCCATCGCGGCGGGCGCCGACGGCATCACCGCGCATCTGCGCGAGGACCGCCGCCACATCCGCGACGACGACATGACGCGGTTGAAGGACGAGATCGACAAGCCGCTCAATTTCGAGATGGCGGCCACGGCAGAAATGGTCGAGATCGCGCTGAAGACCGCCCCCCACGCGGTCTGCCTGGTGCCGGAGAAGCGCACCGAGCGCACCACTGAGGGTGGCCTCGACGCCGCCGGCCAGCACAATCAGCTCGCGCCGGCGGTGCGCCAGCTCAAGCATGCCGGCATCCGCGTCTCGCTGTTCATCGGCGCCCAGCCGCAGCAGATCGAGGCGGCGGTGGCGCTGGGCGCGCCGGTGATCGAAATCCATACCGGCGGCTGGTGCGATGCCGTCATGGAAGGGCGCGCCGCCGAGGCAAAGGCGGAATGGGAGCTGATCCGCGCCGGCGCGATGCTGGCCAAGAGCTACGGCCTGGAGGTGCATGCCGGCCACGGCCTCGACTACGCTACCGCCGAGACCATCGCCGAACTGCCGGAAGTGGTCGAGCTCAATATCGGCCATTTCCTGGTCGGCGAGGCGGTGTTCGAGGGGCTGGGCGAAACGGTGCGCTTCATGCGCGCCGCCATGGACCGCGGCAGAAAGAAAGCACGCGCGCCATGATCATTGGGCTCGGCTCCGATATCTGCGATGCTCGGCGCATCGCCCGCGTCATCGACAAATACGGCGACCGCTTCATCGACCGCATCTACACGCCGGCCGAGCGCGCCAAGGCGGACAGGCGCAGGAACAGAGTGGAAACCTATGCTAAGCGCTTCGCCGCCAAGGAGGCCTGCGCCAAGGCGCTCGGCACCGGCTTCCGGCGCGGCGTGTTCTGGCGTGACCTCGGCGTGGTGAACCTGCCGGGCGGCAAGCCCTCCATGCGGCTCACCGGCGGCGCGCTGGAGAGGCTGCGGGCGATCACCCCGCCCGGCCACGAGGCGACAATTGACGTCTCGCTCACCGATGACGGGCCGACCGCACAGGCCATCGTCATCATCTCGGCGCTGCCTGCGGGCGACCCCGGACCCGTCGGCGCTGGATCGGGAAGCATAATTTCTCCAACGACTTAACTGCGGTTCGCGGCTCGATGGCGGGCGGCGATCTTGATTGCACCTCGGGGAGCCAGCGGCTACAAGACCGCCGGGGAGCGCGGCGCCTTTCGAGGGGCGGGACATAGGGCCGATGAGCGTGTCATCCGGAACAAAGCGGCAAGAAGGCGGTATCGCCGAAACCGTGCGCGTGGTCGTGCACGCACTGATCATCGCGCTGGTGATCCGCACCTTCCTCTTTCAGCCCTTCAATATCCCGTCGGGCTCGATGAAGGCGACGCTGCTGGTGGGTGACTACCTGTTCGTCTCGAAATACAGCTACGGCTACAGCAAATATTCGTTCCCGCTCTCGCCGCCGCTGTACTCGGGGCGCCTCCCGAACGGCTGGCTGCCGCAGCGGGGCGACGTGGTGGTATTCCGCCTGCCGCGCGACACCTCGGTCGACTATATCAAACGGGTGATCGGCCTGCCCGGCGACAAGATCCAGGTGGTGGACGGTGACGTGCACATCAACGGCGTTCCGGTGAAGCGGGTGGCGGCGGCGCCCTTCATCGAGACCGAGGAGACGGGCGCCGCCACGCCGGTCAAGCGCTGGAAGGAGACGCTGCCAAACGGCAAGACCTTCTACACGCTCGACCTGGTCGAGCACGGATTTGCCGACAATACGCAGGTCTACACGGTGCCGCCGGGTCACTATTTCATGATGGGCGACAACCGCGACAACTCGACCGACAGCCGCTTCGCCCAGGTCGGCATGGTGCCGCTTGAGAACATCGTCGGTAAGGCGCAGCTTATTTTCTTCTCCGTCTATCAAGGCGAGCACGCCTGGGAGTTCTGGCGCTGGCCGTTCTCCGTGCGCTGGAGCAGGCTGTTCACGATTGTCAGATGAGCCGCAGCAAGGCAAAGGACCGAGCCGAACTCGAGGAACGCATCGGCTATCACTTTGCCGACAAGGCCCTGCTTGAGCAGGCGCTCACCCATATCTCCGCGCTCTCCGGCGGCAATCGCGCCCACAGCTATCAGCGCCTGGAATTCCTCGGCGACCACGTGCTCGGGCTGGTCGTCTCCGACCTCCTGTTCCGAGCCTTTCCCAAGGCGAACGAAGGCGAGTTGTCGCGCCGGTTCGCCGATCTGGTGCGCAAGGAAACCTGTGCGGACGTCGCCAAGGTCATGGATATCGGGCCGGCGCTCAAGCTCGGCTCGTCGGAGAACAACGCCGGCGGGCGTCTGCGCACCACCATCCTGGGCGACGCCTGCGAGGCGCTGGTCGGCGCCGTCTTTCGCGACGGCGGCTTCAAGGCGGCGGAGGAGGTGGTCGTCCGCTTCTGGGGCGAGCGCATGATCAAGCCGCTGCGGGCGCTGCGCGACGCCAAGACCATGCTGCAGGAATGGGCGCAGGCGCGCGGACTACCGACGCCGGCCTACCAGGAACTGGCGCGCACCGGCCCGCATCACAAGCCGAAATTCTCAGTCGCCGTCGTGTTGCCCGACCGCCCGCCGGCCGAAGGGATCGGCAGTTCCAAACGCGCCGCCGAACAGGCCGCCGCCGCCGCCATGCTCATGCAGGTCGGCGTCAGCGTCGATCATCTCGATGGACAATAACGCAGCTCCAACGGCCGACACGCGCTGCGGCTTCGTCGCGCTGATCGGCGCGCCGAACGCCGGCAAGTCGACGCTCATCAACGCGATGGTCGGCTCCAAGGTCACTATCGTATCGCGCAAGGTGCAGACCACGCGCGCGCTCATCCGCGGCATCACGATCGAGGATAACGCGCAACTCATCTTCGTCGACACGCCCGGCATCTTCGCCCCCAAACGCCGGCTCGACCGCGCCATGGTCACCACCGCCTGGACGGGCGCCCATGACGCCGATCTGGTCGGCGTGCTGATCGATGCGCGCAAGGGGCTGGAGGAGGAGGCGGAGGCGATCCTCGAAAAGCTCGCCGAGGTCCGCCAGCCAAAGATATTCATACTCAACAAGGTCGACCTGGTGGCGAAGGAAGCCCTGCTGGCGCTGACGAAGAGCGCGAACGAGAAAATCGCTTTCGAAGCCACCTTCATGATTTCCGCACTCAAGGGCGACGGCGTAGCCGATCTGAAGACGTGGCTCGCTGCGCGCGTGCCGCCGGGGCCCTGGCTTTATCCGCCCGACCAGATGTCGGACGCGCCCTTGCGGCAGCTCGCCGCCGAGATCACGCGCGAGAAGCTGTTCGAGCGGCTGCACCAGGAATTGCCCTATCACTCCACCGTCGAGACCGAGGCGTGGAAGGAGCTGCGCAAGGGCGACATCCGCATCGAGCAGACCATCTATGTGGAGCGCGAGAGCCAGCGCAAGATCGTGCTGGGCAAGGGCGGGCAGACGATCAAAGCGATCGGCGAAGCCGCGCGCAAGGAGATCGCGGCGCTCACCGAGGCTAAGGTGCACCTGTTCCTGTTCGTCAAGGTGCGCGAGGGCTGGGGCGAGGATCCCGAGCGCTACCGGGCGATGGGGCTGGAATTTCCGAAGGAGTAGTTTTCTGTCATTCCGGGGCCTCCGCCGCTGGCGCACGAGCCCGGAATCTATAATCCCCGCGGTCGTGATTTTCTCCGATTCCGGGCGTATGGATTCCGGGTTCGCGCGTTTCACGCGCGCCCCGGAATGGCAGCAGCAAGCCATGCAATGGACCGATGAAGGTATCGTGCTCGGCGTCAGGCGCCACGGGGAATCGAGCGGCATCCTCGAGGTGTTGACGCGCGCGCATGGCCGCCATCTCGGCCTGGTGCGCGGCGGCTTCTCATCGCGGCTGAAGCCTATTCTGCAGCCGGGCAACTCGGTGAGCGCGAGCTGGCGCGCGCGGCTCGACGAACATCTCGGCACCTACACGGTCGAGCCGCTTGCCTTGCGCGCGTCGGGTTTCTTTGCGGCGCCGCATGCGGTGTATGGCGTGACCCATCTCGCCGCGCTCATGCGTCTATTGCCCGAACGCGATCCGCACGAGGGCCTGCACGACACGCTCATCACCATTCTCGATCGGCTCGAGGATGCGTCGATTGCCGCGCCCATGGTGGTGCGTTTCGAATTGCAGGTGCTGGCCGAGCTCGGCTTCGGCCTTGATCTGAGCGAGTGCGCAGCCACCGGCGCGACTGAAGAGCTCGACTACGTTTCGCCGAAATCGGGCAGGGCGGTATCGCGCGCGGCGGGCGCCCCTTATGCCGAGCGGCTGCTGCGTCTGCCGGCCTTCCTGCGCGATGACGAGGCCGCGCCGCAGGGCCGCGATCTCGCCAACGGTTTCGCGCTCACCGGCCTGTTCCTGACGCGACACGTTCTCGAGCCGCGCGGGCTTTCGCTCGCCGACGAGCGCGCCCATTTCATCGCCGCGCTTGCCCGCGCGCTGCCGAGTGTGGCCTAAAAAAATCCGGCCCGCGTGTCGGCGGGCCGGAGTTCTCTCGCTGCCGCTCAGCGATGGCAGACCCTTTTCCAGTGGCAGACCCGGATGCCATGGCGGCCAATGCGGCACACCTCCACCTTGTGACAGCGGCGCGGATGGCGAATGACGATGACTTCCGTCTTCTGCACCAGCGGAGCAATGCCGGTTGCCGGGCTGAACCCGCCGGTCGCCGGCGTGGCGGCCGCGCCGCCCACCCCGGCAAGGCCGACGCCCGCCGCCAACAGAACCGACAACACGATCTTTCGCATAGACTTCCTCCGTTTTGCCGTTGCTCCCGGCGCGGACAATCCGCCCGATGCAAACGGCTTATCGCCGTGAACGCTCATCGCGGCCGCCCCACGGCCAAGCGGGCCGGAAACCGCTCCGAATCAAGCTTTCGTACTGAGCGCCGGCATAACGCACCGGCGCTGGATAAGTTCGGCAACGATAAAGGACCCATTTGGAAGAATAGCTGGCTGCTCCGTTCATCGCTTGTTCATCCAGCCCGAAGGCATTAGCTATCGGACCATGAACAAAAGGCTGATTCCCCCCGAAAAGGGTGCGATCGAGGACGTTGCGCTGCGCGAGGCTCTGGAAGAGCGGTACCTCGCCTACGCCCTTTCGACGATCATAAATCGCGCATTGCCCGATGCGCGCGACGGATTGAAACCGGTGCACCGGCGCATCCTCTACGGCATGCGGCTGCTGCGACTCGATCCCAACTCCGCGTTCAAGAAGTCGGCCAAGGTGGTCGGCGACGTGATGGGTAATTTCCATCCGCACGGCGACCAGGCGATCTACGACGCTTTGGTGCGGCTCGCGCAGGACTTCGCCCAACGTTATCCGCTCATCGACGGGCAGGGGAACTTCGGCAATATCGACGGCGATAACGCCGCCGCCATGCGCTACACCGAGGCGCGGCTCACGGAAGTCGCGCGCCTGCTCTTGGACGGCATCGACGAGGACGCGGTCGATTTCCGCGCCACCTATGACGGCGCCAGCGAAGAGCCGATCGTGCTGCCGGCTGCGTTCCCCAATTTGCTCGCGAACGGCGCGCAAGGAATCGCGGTCGGCATGGCAACCGCCATCCCGCCGCACAATGTGGGCGAGCTGTGCGACGCCGCGCTCCATCTGATCGACAATCCCAACGCGCGCAGCAAGACGCTGCTCAAATGGGTCAAGGGACCCGACCTGCCGGTCGGCGGCGTCATCGTCGATCCGCCCGAAGTGATCGCCGAGGCCTATCATAGCGGCCGCGGCTCGTTCCGCGTGCGCGCGCGCTGGAAGACGGAAGACACCGGCCGCGGCACCTATCTGATCGTCGTCACTGAAATCCCCTGGATGGTACAGAAATCACGCCTGGTAGAGAAACTGGCCGAGCTGCTCAACGAAAGGAAGCTGCCCCTCGTCGCCGACGTCCGCGATGAATCGGCCGAAGACATCCGTCTGGTGATCGAGCCGAAGTCGCGCACGGTCGATGCCGGACTGCTGATGGAGTCGCTGTTCAAGCTCACCGAGCTGGAAAACCGCGTTCCGCTCAACATGAACGTGCTGGTGAAGGGCCGCATTCCGATGGTGGTCGGCCTCGCCGAAGCCTTGCGCGAATGGCTCGACCATCGCCGCGACGTATTGTTGCGTAGGTCCCGCCACCGCCAGGGCGAGATCGAGCACCGGCTGGAAGTGCTCGGCGGGTATCTGGTCGCCTACCTTAACCTCGACAAGGTGATCAAGATCATCCGCACCCAGGACGAGCCCAAGCCGGTGCTGATCAAGACCTTCAAGATTACCGAGGTGCAGGCCGACGCCATCCTCAACATGCGCCTGCGCAACTTGCGCAAGCTGGAGGAAATGGAGATCCGCGGCGAGGAAAAGGCGCTGCGCGACGAGCTGAAGAAGCTCAAGGCGCTGATCGGCTCGCCGGATCAGCAGTGGAAGACGATCGGCGGCCAGATCAAGGAACTGAAGGAGAAATTCGGCCCCAAGACCCAGCTCGGCAAGCGCCGCACCACGTTTGCGCTGGCGCCCGAGCACGATGAGGCGCTGATCGAGCAGGCCATGGCGGTGCGCGAGCCGATCACCGTCGTTGTTTCCGAAAAGGGCTGGATCCGCGCGCTGCGTGGTCACGTCGCCGATCTATCCGGCGTAAGCTTCAAGAACGGCGACAAGCTCAAATTCGCCTTTGCCACCGAGACCACCGCCAAGGTGCTGATCTTCGGCTCGAACGGCCGTTTCTATACGCTCGAAGCCTCCAAGCTGCCGGGCGGGCGCGGCCACGGCGAGCCATTGCGCCTGTCCGTCGAACTGGAGCACGACGCCGACGTGGTGGCAGCGCTCAGCTATCAGGGCGGCCGCAAATTCCTGCTGGCGAGCTATGCCGGCAACGGCTTCGTCGTGCCGGAGGACGAAGTGCTCGGCACGACGCGCAAAGGCAAGCAGGTGCTCAACCTGAAGGCGCCCGACAGGGCGGCCGCGCTGACAGTGCTCGACGGCGATCACGTGGCGGCCATCGGCGAGAACCGTAAGCTGCTGATCTTCAAGCTCGACCAGGTGCCGGAGATGAATCGCGGGCGCGGAGTGCGGCTGCAGCGCTACCTGCAAAAGGGCCTGTCCGACCTCGTCACCTTCAACGCCGGCGACGGCATGAGCTGGACCGACTCGGCTGGCCGCAGCTTCACCCTGCCGATGAAGGAGTTGAAGGACTGGCGCGGCGACCGCGCCGCCGCCGGCCGCATCGCGCCCAAGGGCTTCCCGAAGAGCAACAAATTCCGCCCCGCGCCGGGCGGCGGCAAGGCGCAGGGCGATGGCGAGGCGTGACGGCGGTTTGCACCGGCGCGTCGTTGCGGGCCGCGGGCCGCGCTGGTGAAATGGTTTCACCACCGGTGGTACTGCTCCTCTGCCGTTTTTCTGGGCACAACTGCGTGACTTTCGACCGGCGCGCTGGCCGCTAACGGCCTGGCCGGCTAGCATTTCCGTGCCGTGCATCGCTTAGAGGCAATCCTGCGCTGGCCCTTAACGCGCCGGCGTTCTTCACCACCCGGCTGTGGTTTGCCGATGCATGGCATGCCCTTTGCACCCTCGCCTACGGCCGGGAATCATCAAAAACCATCGGAGATCAGGCTATGTGTAATGGCGACGACGCATCCTGTCCGCATTTCGAGAAGCATCGGCGGGAATTCCTTGAAACGATGGATCATGAGCGACGCTCCTTCATGAAGAGCGCCTTTGTTGCGGCAGGCGGCGCTGCGGCCCTGGGGGCGGGCGGCCTGTCGCTCGTTACTCCGGCCATGGCGGCGGCGGCCGAAGCCAAGCAGGTGGGGAAGAAAGGCCACCATTATCTGCCAGCCTCGGCCGAGACCGTTCACTGGGGCTATTTCAGCAAGCTGCTCAAGCCCCAACTCGAGGTCAACTCCGGCGATTACGTGACCATCGAGGCTTTGACCCATCATGCCAATGATGACGCCGAGCGCATGATCAAAGGCGATCCCGGCGCGGAAAGCGTCTACCACTGGACCAAGGACAAGAAGAACGTGGACCGCCGCGGCGCGGGTCCGATGGATGCGTCACTATTCGGGCGCGGCGCCGGCGAGGGACTCGGTGTGCACATCTGCACCGGGCCGGTCTATGTGAAGGGAGCGGAGCCCGGCGACGTGCTCGAAGTGCGCATCCTCGACGTCAGGCCGCGCCCAAGCGCCAATCCGGAACATGTCGGCAAGGCCTTCGGTAGCAATGCTGCCGCGTGGTGGGGTTATCAGTATCACGACCTTCTGACCGAACCGAAACCGCGCGAGGTCATCACCATCTACGAGATCGATGCCTCCGGCGACCGCAACTGGGCCAAGGCCGTCTATAACTTCCAATGGGTCCCGCAGACAGACCCGTTCGGCGTGGTGCACAAGATCATCGACTATCCGGGCGTGCACGTGGACCACAGCAAGATCAAGAAAAACTACGGCGTGCTGAAGAATGTTCGCGTGCCGATCCGCCCGCATTTCGGCGTGGTGGCGCTGGCTCCGCGTGAGGCGGACATGGTCGATTCCATTCCGCCGGGCTATTTCGGCGGCAACATGGACAATTGGCGCATCGGCAAGGGCGCGACCATGTACTATCCGATCGCCGTGGAGGGGGCGCTTCTCTCGGTCGGCGACTCGCACGCTTCGCAGGGTGATTCCGAACTCTGCGGCACCGCCATCGAGTGCTCGCTAACCGGCACCTTCCAACTCATCGTGCACAAGAAGGCCGACCTGGCCGGAACCGCGCTCGAAGGGCTCGACTTTCCGATGCTGGAAACAAAAGACGACTGGGTGGTGCACGGCTTCACCTATGCGAACTACCTCAAAGAGCTGGGTCCGAAGGCGCAGTCCGAGATCTACAAGAAGTCGTCCGTCGACGGCGCCATGCGCGATGCCTTCCGCAAGATGCGGCAGTTCCTCATGCACGCGAAGGGGCTGACCGAGGATGAGGCGATCTCGCTGATGTCGGTCGGCGTAGATTTCGGCGTGACCCAGGTCGTCGACGGTAATTGGGGCGTGCATGCCATCATCAAGAAGGAGATCTTTGCCGGCGCTTGAGAGCGCGTCTGCTTGGACGCATGGGGCCGGGCGGACAATCGCCCGGCCCGCGTGGCAGTATCATGTTACGGTTGCGCGACTGCTACATGTGTCCACGCCGGTATCCGGCCAATTCATACGCCATCCGCAACGCATCTTTTATCCTCTTGTAAAGAAACGCCTCCTGCGGCGGCCGTCGGCCGGCTTTGCGCGTTTCTACCGCGGCATCTGTCTGTGCGGGACGCAATCCTTGATATGGATCAAGATCGTTGCGCGTTATGGTGACAGACTTGTTGTCGAACACGAGAGGAGGCGGCCATGAAGCGAAAACTGATCGCCCTTGCGGCAGCTGCATTGATCGCCCTGACGGTTGTTGCGGCACCGCAGAAGGCCGAAGCGCGCGGCGGCTGGTGGATTCCCGGCGCCGTTCTTGGCGGCCTCGCCGTCGGCGCGATCGTGGCCGGCGCTTATAATCCCTACTATTATGAGCCGTGCTGCTACTATTATCCTCGGCCAGCGTATTATTATCCGCGTCCCTATTATTACCGGCCCCACTATTATTACCGGCCATACCGGTACTACCACCACGCCTATCGCTATTACCCGCGGCACCGGTACTATCGGCACCATCGCTACTATCGTCACTATTAACAGCGGGGGTTGCGCCGTTGAGGCGCTCAGCTCGCCACGAACAGCAGCGAGCCCGGCGATTTCTCCAGAAGCGCGGCGGCGGTGTCGCCGAAGAACAGCTTCTCGCCGGGCCTGCGGCCGACGCCCATCACCACCAGATTGTGCCGGCGCGCCGCCATCTCCTTGAGGATCGCCTCGTCGGACGCCACGTCCGACCGCACGGCGGTGCGGATGGTCAGTTCGTAGGTGTCGGCGAGCGCGACGATGTCTTTTAGGATCGCCTCGTCGTAGGGCCGAGAGGTCGCCCTCTTGTTGCCGCCGGGCGTGACATAAAGCGCGGTGAGCGAAGCCTTGGTGACCCGCGCCAGCACGATGCCGACCTCGGCCGCGCGGCGCGATACGTCTGTGCCGTTCACGGGCACCAGGATGCTGAGTTTGCTGCGCAGCGGCCGCTCGCGGTGGGCCTCGCGCGCGTCGATGACTGCCAGCGGGCCCTCAAATCCGGTAGCCAGCTTGGCCACCCCGTCGGCGAATTCGTTCTTTCGTGCGACCGTCTTGTCGAGACCGATGATCATGAGGTCGTAGCCCTTCTTGGCTTCTTCCGCGATCACTTCCGGCTTCGGTGGTTGCTGCGCCACTGTCGTGACGTCCAGCTTGCGCTCCGACTTCGTCTCCTCCGGTTTCTGTGCCTGTTCGGCGCGGCCGGCCCGGCCAGCAAATTCCTGCACGGTCTCGCCCGCTGTCGCTGCCTTCTCTTCAGCGGCCGCTTGGGCCGCCTCGTCGGCGGCCTTGCGGTCGCCCTTGCCGGCGGTCTTGCCGTTTTTTCGACCGGTCGCGATGCTCATTACGGTGGTCGGCATGCCGCCGGAGCCGGCGATCAGCCCGGCGATGCGCGAAGCGAACCTGCCGTTGGCGCTGTCGTCGACCGCGAGCAGGAGCCGCTCCAAGTTCGGCACGAAGCCCTTGGCTTCCATCTCCTCGCGCTCGAGCCTCTGTTTCTCGTTCTTGCGCAGCGGCAGCCGCGCCAACGCCCAGCGCAGCGTCGGCGGCATGGCCATGGTGGTGATCACCGCCATGGCCACGATCATGGTGAACAGGTTGTCGCTGAGCGCGCCCATCGACAGCCCGATGGTGGCGACGATCACCTCGGTGGAGCCGCGCGCGTTCATGCCGGTGCCAAGGGCGAAGGATTCGCGCGGACTTAAGCCCGCGAGCGTGCCGCCGGCGAAGGCGCCGGCGAATTTGCCGACGCTGGCGATCAAGATGAGGCCGATGGTGAGCGCGAGCAGGGCAGGGTCCTTCAGGATGGTGAGGTCGGCGGAGAGGCCGGCGGTGCCGAAGAACACCGGCATGAAGAAGGCGATGATCAGCCCGCGCAATTGCTCGTCGATATGACGGGTCAGGATCGGGGATTCGCCCACCAGAATGCCGGCGACGAAGGCGCCGAGCACGGTGTGTACGCCGATCAGGTCGGTCACGATCGCCATGACGATCATGATCGCCAGGATGGCGGTGATCACCGCGAAGTCGCTCATGAACGTGTCGTTGACCCAGCGGATGATGATGAACACCAGGCGGCGGCCGGCGGTGAAGCTGAACGCCATGAAAGCAATCGTGCCGATCACGCTTCTACCCACGCTGAGGGCGTCGATGTGGCCGCTCAGTGCCAGCGAGAAGATCACGGCCGTGATCATCCAGCCGACCGTGTCGTCGATGATGGCGGAAGCGAGGATTACCTGGCCGACCGTGCGGCGCATGAAGTTCATTTCGCGGATCACCGTCGCCACGATCTTCACAGAGGCGATCGATAGCGCGGTGCCGAGGAACAGCGAGGTGATCAGCCGTTTGCTTGGGTCCGGCAGCATCGCGTCGGGCAAGGCTTCGCCCAGGCCCACGCCGCACAGGAACGGCACCACGATGCCGGCGAGCGAGGCGAAAACCGAGGCGCGGCCCGTCTGCCTGACCAGCTTAAGGTCGGTTTCCATGCCGGTAAGCAGCAGCAGCAGCAGAATGCCGAACTGTGAGACTGCGTCGAGCATGGCCTTCTGCTCGGGCGCCGGCGGAAACAGCGCATGCTGAAAGCCCGGGAACAGCGCGCCGAGCAGGGAGGGGCCGAGTACTAAGCCGGCCACCAGTTGGCCCATCACTGCCGGCTGCTTGACGCGCAGCATGGCTTCTCCCAGCAGGCGGCCGACCAGCATCAGCACCGCGATCTGCGCGACGAACAGCAGTTCGGACGGGCCATGTGCGGCGCCGGTCGCGGCAAGCGCCGCCGCGGGCAGGGCGACGGCGGCCGCCGCGGCCGCGGCCGCTGCGGCGATCCAGGGCAGCCGCGGCCGGACTTCGCGGCCGATGCGGGAGTTTTGAGCGCTTTTGGTCAGTTTTCGGATTGGAACCCCCTGAATCTTTGCCGCAGGATGCATCAATCCGCTGCGGCCGGGTAGGTTCCCCTGCACTTATTGCAATTGCAAATTATTCGCAAGACGCTATCTTGTCTGTACGTTGAGCGTCAGACAAGCTGGAAAGCGCCCCTTTCTATGGATGCCAGGCCGCCGCGCGGAAAGAACACTCTGACCGAACGGACGGTTGGCACGGCCCAGGCCTTTCTGGGCGGGGGCAGGGGGAGTTGGCGCGCCTACCTGGCCTTCGGCGGGCCGGCGGTTATCGCGTCGATCGCCTACATGGACCCCGGCAACTACGCCACCAACATTCAGGCCGGCGCCAAATACGGCTACACGCTGCTCTGGGTGGTGCTGGCTGCCAATCTGATCGCAATGTTGTTCCAGGCGCTCTCCGCCAAGCTCGGCATCGTAACCGGGCGCAATTTAGCGGAGATGTGCCGCGAGCAGTTCCCCAGGCCGGTGGTCTGGGTCATGTGGGTGATCAGCGAAATCGCCGCCATGGCCACCGACCTCGCCGAGTTTCTCGGCGGCGCGGTGGGCCTCGCGCTGCTTTTCAACATGCCGCTCTTTGCCGGCATGGTGGTCACCGCCATCGTCACCTACGGCATCCTCCTGTTCGAGGGCCGCGGCTTCCGCCCGCTCGAATTGATCATCGGCAGCTTCGTTGCGCTCATTGCGCTTTGCTATCTGGTCGAGATGTTCATCGCGCCAGTGAACTGGGCCGCCGCCGGCCTCGGGCTGGTGACGCCGCAGATTCCGGACGCCGGCGCGTTGCTGCTGGCGGTCGGCATCATCGGGGCTACCGTGATGCCGCATGCGGTCTACCTGCATTCCGGCCTGACGCAGGCGCGCATCCCGGCGCGCAACGAGGGGGAAAAGGCCCGCGTCGTGTCGATATCCAACCGCGAGGTCATCATCGCGCTGGCCGCCGCGGAACTCGTCAACATGGCCATGGTGACTATGGCGTCGAGCGCGTTCCACGCCGGCCACAGCGACGTCGCCGAGATCGAGACCGCCTACCACACGCTGACGCCGCTGCTCGGCATCGGCGCCGCCGGGGTCTTTCTGTTGTCGCTGATCGCCTCCGGAATCTCATCGTCGGTCGTCGGCACCATGGCCGGGCAGATGATCATGCAAGGCTTCGTCGGCTTCCGCATTCCGATCTGGGTACGCCGGCTGGTGACCATGATCCCGGCCTTCGTGGTGGTGGCGCTGGGTGTCAACGCCACGACCTCGCTGGTCGTCAGCCAGGTGGTGCTCAGCATTGCGCTGCCCGTGCCGATGATCGCGCTGGTCCTGTTTACCCGCAGGCGCGACATCATGGGGCCATTCGCCAACACATGGCTGACCAACGCGGTGGCCGTCGTCGGCACCGCCGTGGTGCTCGCCCTCAACGCATTCCTTATTCTTGATATTTTCGGCGTGTCTATACCGGGGCTTTAGCTACGGTTGCTACCGCTCCACCCGTGACCATCCCGCCGCCATCAGCCGCTCCTGCGGTAGGAAGCGGCCCTTATAGTCCATCTTGCGCGAGCCAGGCACCCAATAGCCGAGATAGACATAGGGCAACCGCATGACGCGGGCGCGCGCGATATGGTCGAGGATCATCAGGGTGCCGAGCGAACGGTCGCCGGCGTCCGGATCGAAGAACGAATAGACCATGGACAGCCCATCGGAGAGCACGTCGGTCAACGCCACCGCGAGCAGTTGGCCCGTGCCGCGGCCGTTGATGCCGCTGTCCGGGCCCCGCCTGCGGTATTCGACCAGGCGCGTGTCGACGTGGCTATCCTCGATCATCATGGCGTAGTCGAGCACGGTCATGTCGGCCATGCCGCCGTTGCGGTGGCGGGCGTCGAGATAGGAGCGGAAGACCGAATATTGCTCGGAGGTCGGCGTGGGCGCGCGCATCTCCCCGATCAGGTCGCCATTGCGCTCGCCGACGCGGCGCATGTTGCGCGAGGGTGCGAACTCGTTGACCACCACGCGCACCGAGACGCAGGCGCGGCAGTGCTCGCAGGCCGGCCGATAGGCGATCGACTGGCTGCGGCGGAAGCCGCCGTGGGTCAACAGGTCGTTCAGTTCCCCCGCGCGCTCACCGACCAGGTGCGTGAACACCTTGCGTTCCTCCTCTCCCTCCAGGTAGGGGCAAGGGGACGGCGCGGTCAGATAGAATTGTGGGGTGTCGCGGGAGTGCTGGGTCACTTAAGTCGAGCCGTTATTACCATCCCTTCCGGGGCTGCACGGACAGCATTACGCGCCGCGCGGCATTCGTCAAAGCCCTTGGCGGCTAGCCCGGCGCCACGGCCATGCCGGTGCGTAGCAGACCGGCGCGGCGGGCATTGTTGATCACCACCGTCCCCAGCAGGATATCATGCAGGAGCCGGCGCCGTTCGTTGAAAAAACATACCAACAGGATGAACGGCGTAAGCAGCGATATGGACAACCAGAACGCGATGGCGTGCACCGCTCCCAGAACGAAATAGGCCGGCGCGCCGTACCAGGTGCGCATTTCCAAGTCGACCGCCCGCATGCCTATGGTGGCCGATTCGGGACCCGCCATACCGGCGCCGAAATAGACGATGGCCCAGATCACGGTGCCAGGCGGAATTAACCAATAGAGCACCCAGCCGAGCCCGAATGTGACGATTCCGAAGGCGAAAATGAAGATTGCGGCGAGCACGACCGGGATTGCGATGATCACCACGTCGATGGCAAAGGCCACCACCCGGCGCGCTAAGACCCCTTCGAACAGTTCCGGCTGCGTCACCGGGTCATAGGCATGGGGTTTGATATCGATCGGCATGCCGTCGAGCCCCCTTTTGCGGCGCAGCAGCCCGGCAGGGCTGCTGCGACCTCGACATGGCGAAAGAATCGGACGGACGCAAGGGGCTTGCGGCGACGCGCCAAAGGCCGCTGGAACGGCGCCCGCGCTTGCGGCATGGTGCGGCCGCCTGGAGGACCGTCTTGACCGTTACCATTGCTGACATCGAAGAAGCCCGCCGCGTCATCGCGGGGGTCGTGTTGCGCACCCCCACACTGCCGGCGCCGCGGCTGTCGGCACTCACCGGCGCGAAAGTCTTCGTCAAATACGAGAACATGCAGGTCACCAACTCGTTCAAGGACCGCGGCGCTCTCACCAAGCTGGCCTCGCTGAGCGAGGCCGAGCGCCGCCGCGGCGTCATTGCCATGTCGGCCGGCAACCATGCCCAGGCAGTGGCCTATCACGCCGAGCGCCTGAATATCCCGGCTACCATCGTCATGCCGGTGACCACACCCTTCGTGAAGGTGGCGGCCACCCGCGGCTATGGGGCCGAGGTGGTGCTGGAGGGCGAGACGATCGCCGAGGCGCAGGCGCGCTGCGAGCAGATCTTGGGCGAGCGAGGCCTTACGCTGGTGCATCCCTACGACGACCCGCGCATCATCAGCGGGCAGGCCACCATCGCCCTGGAAATGCTGGAGGAGGTGCCCGATCTCGACGCGCTGGTGATCCCAATCGGCGGCGGCGGGTTGATCTCCGGCAATGCAATCGCGGCACGCTCGGTGCGGCCGGGAATCGAGATCGTCGGCGCCGAGGCCGCGCTCTACCCCTCCTTCTGGAACGCGCTGCATAACGAGCAGCTTCCGCTCGGCGGCGCGACGCTCGCCGAAGGCATCGCGGTGAAGAATGTCGGCAAACTGACGCTGCCCATCGTGCGCGAACTGGTGTCGGAGATCGTGCTGGTGGACGAGCCGCATCTGGAGCGCGCGGTCAACGCCTACACTACCGTGCAGAAGACGGTGGCGGAAGGCGCCGGAGCCGCCGGTCTTGGCGCCATGCTCACCAAGCCCGACCGCTTCCGCGGCCGCAAGGTCGGCCTCATCCTTTCCGGCGGCAATATCGATCCGCGCATCCTTGCCTCCATCACGGTGCGCGAACTCGAGCGCGAGAGCCGCGTCGTGTCCTTTCGGCTCAGCATCCCTGACCGCCCCGGCGTGCTCGGCCACATCTCGACCAGATTGGGCGAAATGGGCGCTAATATCCTCGAAGTCGACCATCGGCGGCTGTTCCTCGACGTGCCGGCGAAAGGCGCCAAGCTCGACGTCACGGTGGAAACTCGCGACGCCGCGCATGTTGAGGAGATTTTCGCCGCCATGGCGGCGGAAGGCTATCAGCCGACGCGCATCGAGACGGGCAACGCGATGGAATAATCTTCCCTGGTCATTCCGGGGCGCGAGCGAACCCGGAATCCAGGGGGCGTTTGAGGGTGGCTCTGGATTCCGGGTCCACGCGCTGACGCGCATGTCCCGGAATGATACCAACTACTTCCCGTTCATCGCGCGCCACACGCGCTCGGGCGTAGCCGGCATCTCGATGTGCGTGACGCCGAACTCGGAAAGCGCGTCGACCACGGCATTGGCCACCGCCGGCAGCGCGCCGACACAGCCGGCTTCGCCGGCACCCTTGACGCCGAGCGGGTTTGTCTTGGTCGGCACTGGATTGCTCTCCACCGTCATCGCCGAGAAATTGTGGGCGTGCGGCATCGCGTAGTCCTGGAAAGAGGCGGTGACGAGCTGGCCGGAGGCGTCGAAATGAATGTCCTCCATCAGCGCTTGCCCTGCGCCCTGCGCAATGCCGCCGTGGATCTGGCCGTGCAGCAGCAGCGGGTTCATGACCGTTCCGACGTCGTCGACCACGCTGTAGCGCACGATCTGCGTCTCGCCGGTTTCGCGGTCGATCTCGACCTCGCAGATGTGGCAGCCGTTCGGAAAATTGGCGACCGGTGCGTTGTAGACGGCGGTTGCCATCAGCCCGGGCTCCATGCCGGCCGGCAAATTGGCCGGGTTGATCGAGGCGATGGCGATCTCCTTGGTGCTCAGGGTTCGGTTGGTCTTGGTTGTCGAGAACACGCCGTCGTCGAACTTGAGATCGTCCGCCGCGACATCCAGCATGTGGGCGGCGATGGCACGCGCCTTCTCGACGATCTTGTCGGTCGCGTTGTGGAAGGCGGAGCCGGCCATGGTCATCGAGCGCGAGCCGCCGGTCCCTTCGCCAAAGAATATCTCGTCGGTATCGCCCTGCAGATAATGGGCCTCGTTGGGATCGATCCCGAGCCGGTCACAGACCATCTGCTTGAACACGGTCTCGTGGCCCTGGCCCTGGCTGTTGGAGCCGGACACCAGGGTCAGCGTGCCGGAGCGGCTGAAGCGGACTTCGGCGCCTTCCAGGCTCGGCGCGCCGGCGCGTTCGATGGTGTTGGAGAGGCCGAAGCCCAAGAGCTTGCCGCGCTGTCTCGCGTCGGCTTTTCGCCTGGCCAGGTTCTGATGGTCGGCGAGGTCGAGTGCGAGATCCATGTTCTTCTCGAACTCGCCGGAGTCGTAAGTGAAGGTGAGACCGGTCTTGAAAGGCATGGCGCTCGCCGGAATGTAATTCCGCCGCCGCAGCTCGATCGGATCGATGCCAAGCCGGTCGGCGGCGATATCGACCATGCGCTCGATGACGTAGGCGAATTCGGGCCGGCCGTTGCCGCGATACGGCCGCATCGGGTTGGTGTTGGTGAACACGCCGCTGCAGTCGACATGGATGGCGGGTGTGCGGTAGACGCCTGCGAGCGAGCCGGCGTTGAAAATGAAGGCCGGCATGCCGGTCTGCATGTAGGCGCCGATCGCCACGAAAGACCTCACGCGCAGCGCCAGGATCGTGCCTTCCTTGTCGAGCGCCAGTTCCGCCTCGTCGACGTGGTCGCGGGCCTGGGCGTCGGACAGGAACGCCTCAGTGCGGGTCGAAACCCATTTCACCGGCCGGCCGGTGAGCTTGGACGCCAGGAGGACCAGCGGCACCTCATTGAAGATTGGCGACTTCATGCCGAAGGATCCGCCGGTATCGCCGGTGACGACGCGCACCTGGCTTTCCGGCACGTTCATGATCTTGGCGAGGTCGGCGCGTGCCGGCTGCGGCCGCTGAATGGCGGTATAGACGGTGTAACGGCCTTCGCCGACGTCGTAATGGCCGACCGCGTTGCGCGGCTCCATGGACGCCGCCGTGACGCGGTTGATGACGAAACGCTGCTTGATCACGTGGGCGGCGCCGGCAAATACGCTGTCCACCTTGTCCTTGTCGCCGAGGAGAAAGACGAAGCCGATGTTGTCTGGGCATTCCTCCCAGACCCTGGGCGCGCCGGGCGCGGAGGCTTCCGCCGTCGAGGTGATCGCCGGCATCTCCTCGAAATCGATCTCGATCAACTCTATCGCGTCGAGCGCCTGCGCCTGCGTTTCGGCCACCACGAAAGCGACATTGTCGCCGACCCAGCGGGTCTTGCCAACGGAGAGGATTGGGTAATGCGGCTTGAAGGCGGCCGAGCCGTCGCGCAGCTTCAGCCCGCCGGGGACGGGCAGGTCGCCCCATCCGGCGGCCTTGACATCGGCCGCGGTCAGCACGGCCAGGACGCCGGGCGCCGCCTTGGCGGCGCTTGTGTCGATCGACTTGATGCGGGCGTGGGCATGCGGCGAGCGCAACACCACGCCATGCGCCATGCCCGGCAGCTTGATGTCGTCGACGTAATGGCCGGCGCCGCGCACCAGCCGCGGGTCCTCGAAACGCGTTACGTGTTGGCCGATGGCGAATTCACCCATTGCGACGTTTCCAATGTCCGGCGTGCGGCCCGTTCCCGTTCGCCCCCGCGCGAGCGGGGGCTTAAGGGCAAGCGGCAACATCGTTGTTTGTGGCTCTGGATTCCCGCTTACGCGGGGATGAACGGAAAGAACGACCTTCAGATTAAAGTTGTCGGAGCTTCTCCGCGACCCGCGGCGCGAAATAGGTCAGCACGCCGTCGCAGCCGGCGCGCTTGAAGGCGATCAGGCTCTCCACCATGGCGCGCTCGCCGTCGAGCCAGCCGTTCTGCGCGGCCGCCATGATCATCGCGTATTCGCCCGACACCTGATAGGCGAAGGTCGGCATGCCGAAGGTCTGCTTCACCCGCAGGCAGACATCGAGATAGGGCAGACCCGGCTTGACCATAATCATGTCGGCGCCTTCCGAAATATCGATCGCGACCTCGCGCAGCGCCTCGTCGGAATTGCCGGGGTCCATCTGGTAGGTGCGCTTGTCCCCGGTCAATGTCTTGGCCGAGCCGACCGCGTCGCGGAAGGGCCCGTAGAAGGCTGACGCGTATTTGGCCGCATAGGCCATGATCGAGACGTCGGTGAAATTCTCCCCGTCAAGCCCCTTGCGGATGGCGCCGACCCGGCCGTCCATCATGTCGGAGGGGGCTATCACGTCGCAGCCGGCTTCCGCCTGCACGAGCGCCTGGCGGACCAGCACGGCCACCGTCTCGTCGTTGAGGATGACACCGTCGCGAATGAGCCCATCATGGCCGTGGCTGGTGAAGGGATCGAGCGCGACATCGCACAGCACGCCGACCTCCGGCACTTGCCTTTTGATGGCGCGGATGGCGCGGCAGACGAGATTGTCCGGATTGATGGCCTCGCTGCCGGTCTCGTCGCGCAAGGCGGGGTCGATATAGGGGAACAGGGCGATGCAGGGGATTGTGAGCTTGGCGGCGCGCTCCGCCTCGCGCACCGCCTGGTCGACCGAGAGCCGCTCCACGCCGGGCATCGACGGCACCGGCTGGCGGGCGTTCTCCCCGTCCATGACGAAAAGCGGCCAGATCAGGTCGTCGGTGGTGAGCACGCACTCGCGCACCATGCGGCGCGTCCATTCGTGCTGCCGGTTGCGCCGCATGCGCACGGTGAGGTCGAGCGGGTTGCGGGCAACCTCGCCGGTTTCCGCCTTGATCGGCACGAAGCCGATCTTGCGCTCCAGGGGACGGCCGAATTTGACTGCCATGAGAGGTCTCCTGGGGCTGTCTTTTAGCGGGTCCATGCCGCGCCCGCTACCCTCGCGCGGCTCAACCCGCCGTCCCGGTTTCGGCCTGACCCTCCATGGCGGCGGCTGCTTCCAGGTTCTCGCGGTCGCGGTAGACGGACGCCACCGCCAGCACCCGGCCGCCCTGCTTGTAGCGAACAACGCAGTCGCGCTTCATCACGTCGCCCTCGATCTCGATGACGTCCCATTTCTCGGCGTGGCCGACATAGTTGATCGGCACGTCGTAGTGCTGGCTCCAGAAGAACGGCGGTGCGCGGAACGGCGTGCGCAGACCCAGCATGTTGAGCGCGGCGGTCTGGCCCTGGCGCTCGGCCACCACCCAGTGCTCGACGCGGATGCGCGCGCCGGTCACGGCGTCGGGCCAGCGCGCGATATCGCCGGCGGCGAAAATGCCGGGGGCGCTGGTCTCCATGTACGCGTCAACGCTGACGCCCTTGTCGATCGCGAGCCCGGCCTTTTCGGCCAGCGCCAGCCGCGGCCGCACGCCGACGCCGATGATGACCAGGTCGGCCGGCAGCGTGCCGCCGTTCTTGAGCGTCACGTCTTGCCCGCCGATGGCCGTCACGCCGTTCTCCAGATGGAAATTGATGCCATGCTCCTTGTGCAGGGACCGGATGAAATCGCCGAGCTCGGGTCCGAAAACGCGTTCGAGTGGGCGTTTTTCCGGCGCCACCACATGCACCTCGAGGCCGCGCGTGCGCAGAGAGGCCGCCGTCTCCAGCCCGATGAAACTGGCGCCGATCACGACCGCGCGCTTGGCCTTCTCCGCGTTGGCGATGATGGCGTGGCAATCAGACAGCGAGCGCAGCGTATGCACGTGCGTTGCGTCCGCGCCGGGCAGGTCGAGCCTGACCGGCTCGGCACCGGTCGCCAGCAGCAGCTTGTCGAAGGCGACTGTCGAACCGTCGCCCAGCGTGACCTGCTTGGCGCGCGGGTCGAGCGCCGTCACCTCGGTCTTCAGCTTGAGCGTGATGTTGTTCTCGGCGTACCAGCCGTCGTCGCGCAGCGGCAGCCAGTCCTCCGGCGCATTGCCGGCGAGATAGTCCTTGGACAGATTGGGCCGGTCGACCGGAGCCGCGTCGTCATTGCTGAGCATGGTGATATTGCCGGCAAATCCGTGCCGGCGCAGCATTTCGGCTGCGGCGAATCCGGCCGCGCCGCCGCCGACGATGACGAAGCGGTCGGAGGCCGCGCCGGTCTTTTTCGGCGCCGGCCGTTTCTGCCTGGCGCCGACCACGATGCGGCCGTCGCGCTCCTCGACCTGCCAGCAGGCGGCCGGGCTCAGCGCGGGCGCCATCAGGGCTTCGCCCGTCGCCAGGCTAAAGCAGGCGTGATGCCAGGGACAGCGGATGGTGTCGCCCACCACCAGCCCCTCGGCGAGCGGGCCCTGGTAATGGGTGCAGTGCGCCGCGATGGCGGAAACCTTGCCGCCGTGCCGCACCAGGACGACGGCTTGGTCGCCGACCCGGCCGGCGAGCGTGTCCCCTTCGGCAAGGTTGGACGAGGGCAGGCCTTGCGCCAAATCGGGCCCGGTCGGTTTTTCGTCGTTTTGCGCCATGGCATGTCCTCCAACGTCGGGTTTCCGCATTATTGGACGCCCGAGCGCACGACAAGTTCCCGCCGGCGCGGCAATCTAGCCGAAATTGGCCCCAGTTGCCGGCCATGGGTCCCGCTTGCTAAGGCGGAGGCGCAAGGGGCGGGCGAAAGACATGGATTTCGAGCTTTCCGAGGAACAGCGGGCTTTCCAAGCCACCGCGCGGGCCTTCGCCCGCGAGGAGATGATGCCGTATGTGCGCGACTGGGACGAGAACGAGACTTTCCCGGTCGAGGCGCTGCGCAAGGCTGCCGAAATTGGTTTCGGCGGCATCTATGTCAAGGACGACGTCGGCGGCTCGGCGCTGAGCCGCCTCGACGCCGCCCTCATCTTCGAGGAACTGGCGCAAGGCTGCACCTCCACCGCCGCCTATATCTCGATCCACAACATGGCCGCCTGGATGATCGACGCCTTTGGCGGCCCAGAGCAGCGGGCGAAGTTTCTGCCCAAGTTGTGCTCGATGGAGCATTTCGCCAGCTACTGTTTGACCGAGCCTGGCGCAGGCTCCGACGCCGCAAGCATTTCTACCAAGGCGCGCCGCGACGGCGATGACTACGTGCTCGACGGCGCCAAGGCCTTCATCTCCGGCGGCGGCGTTTCCGACGTCTACGTGGTCATGGCGCGCACGGGGGAGGGCGGCCCGCGCGGCATTTCCTGCATCGTGGTGGAGAAGGGCACGCCCGGCCTTTCTTTCGGCGCGCAGGAGAAGAAGCTCGGTTGGAAGACGCAGCCGACCGCCATGGTCATCTTCGAGAACTGCCGCGTGCCGGTGGCCAACCGTATCGGCGCCGAGGGCCAGGGCTTCAAGATAGCGCTCGCCGGCCTCGACGGCGGCCGCCTCAACATCGGCGCCTGTTCGATCGGCGGCGCGCAGTTCTGCCTCGACCGCACCATCGACTACATGAAGGAACGCCGCCAATTCGGTTCGCGGCTGGCCGATTTCCAGGCGCTGCAATTCCGCGTGGCCGACTATGCGACCGAATTGGAGGCGGCGCGCCTCTTGCTGCACCGCGCTGCCGTGGCGGTGGGCGCGAAGGAGCCGGGCGCGACGCGCCTTGCCGCGCAGGCAAAGCGCCTCGCCACCGACACCGGGTTTGAAGTGGTCAACGGCTGCCTGCAGTTGCACGGCGGTTACGGCTACTTGCGCGATTACCCGATCGAGCGGGTCTTGCGCGACGTGCGGGTGCATCAGATTCTGGAAGGCACCAATGAGATCATGCGGCTGATCGTGAGCCGGCAGTTGCTGGGGAATTGAATGACAAAATCTCCGTTCGCCCCCGCGCAAGCGGGGACCCAGGGCGACAGAATGTCGAATCGGGACTTGCATTCTGGATTCCCGCTTACGCGGGAATGAGCGGAGAAAATGGAAAGCGACACCTCCGAAATCCTCTTCGAGCGCCGCGGCGCAGCCGGTCTCGTTACCCTCAATCGGCCGGCCGCGCTTAATGCGGTCACGCATAAGATGGTGCTGGCGCTCCGTGCGCAGCTCGACGCTTGGGCAAGCGACGAAAGCATCACCCGCGTGGTAATCCAGGCTGCCGGCAACCGCGCCTTCTCCGCCGGCGGTGATATCCGCCACCTCTACGAGCTCGGCAAGGCCGGCAAGCATGGTGAGATGCTGCAGTTCTGGCGCGATGAATATCCGCTCAACGCGGCGATCAAGAACTACGCTAAGCCTTACGTCGCGCTGATCGATGGCATTGTCATGGGCGGCGGCGTCGGCGTCTCGCTGCATGGCTCGCATCGCGTGGCCGGCGACCGCTTCCAGTTCGCCATGCCCGAGGTCGGCATCGGCTTCTTCCCCGACGTGGGCGCCACCTGGTTTCTGCCGCGCATGCCGGGCGAACTCGGCACTTATTGCGGGCTGACCGGCGATCGCTTCAATGGAGCTGACGCGCTCGCCGCCGGCCTCGTTACGCATCAAATATCCTCCGCACGTTTTGAGGACCTCATCGAAGCCCTCGCCGGCACGATCTCGGTCGACGCCGTGCTGGCGGCCTTCGCCGAGCCGGCCGGAGAGGGACCGCTTGTCGCGCGGCGCGGCGCGATCGATCGCCTGTTCGGCGGTTCCCGCGTCGAGGACATTCTCGACCGCGCTCGATCACGAAGCTTCCTCCGGCAGCACCGACGCCGAATGGGCGGCGAAGACGGCCGCCACCATGCGGTCGAAATCACCGCTCAGTTTGAAGCTCGCCCTGGCGCAGGTGCGCCGCGGTGGGCAATGGGATTTCGACACGTGCATGCGCGCCGAAATGCGCATAGTGTCCCGCATCGTCCATGACCATGATTTCTACGAAGGCGTGCGCGCCGTGATCGTCGACAAGGATAATGCGCCCCGCTGGCGGCCGGCTTCGCTTGCCGCAGTAAGCGACACCGAGGTCGAGCGCCACTTCGCGCCGATCGCCGACGAACTGCGGCTGCCATGAGCCCGTCATGAGCGAACAAGCGCGTGAGCGAGCGGTGAGCGGGCCCTACACCACCGACGACCTGCAGACGCTCGAGCCGGTGCACGAGCGCGAGGGCGAGGAAGGCGTTCGCTGGACGCGGCGGCTGGTGCTGTTCCTGCGCCTGATGGCCGGCGTGTCGATGATCGAAGGCCTCTACCACTGGTCGCGGGTCACCGGCGTCGGCGTGTCGGCGGGCGACCTGTTCCAGTACCAGTCCGTCGCCTGGCAGGTCGCCACCGTGTTCTTCGCGGTGATCGACCTGGTGGCGGCCGTCGGCCTCTGGCTCGCCGCCGCCTGGGGCGCGGTGGTCTGGCTGATGTCGGTTGCCAGCATGCTGGCGGTCGAAATATTTTTCCCGCGGGTGTTCGGCGTGGGCTGGTTTACCGGGATTGCCGAAGGAGCGCTGCTGGCGATCTATCTATGGCTTGCCCTGCAGTCGGCGCGGGAGCATCCGCAAGGTTAGGCGCTTTGGCGCTGAGGATAAACGAAAGGGGAGGGCGCCATGGCGCGTATCGGATTCATCGGGCTCGGTAATATGGGCCTGCCTATGGCGCAGAACCTGATCAAGGCCGGGCATACGGTCGAAGGCGTCGACGTCAACCCGGCCGCCATCGAACGGCTCAAAGCCGCGGGCGGCTCCACCGTCGAGACGGCGGGCGTAGCGGCGTCGCGCGGCGACGTGGTGATCACCATGCTCCCGGCGGGCGAGCATGTGCGCGAGGTCTATCTCGGTCCCGGCGGCATTGTCGAGATGGCCAATCCCGGTACGCTGCTGATCGACTGCTCGACCATCGACGTCGCCAGCGCCCGCGCGGTCGCAGCCGAAGCGGAGAAGAAGGATCTCCTGATGCTCGATGCCCCGGTGTCCGGCGGCGTCGGCGGCGCGACGGCCGGCACGCTCACCTTCATGGTCGGCGGCAGCGAGCGCGCTTTCGTGCGGGCCGAGCACATCCTGCAGCAGATGGGCAAGACCATCGTGCACGCGGGCGGCGCCGGCAACGGGCAGGCCGCCAAGATCTGCAACAACATGATCCTCGGCATTTCCATGATCGGGGTGTCGGAAGCCTTCTTGCTCGCCGAGCAGCTCGGCCTCGATCATCAGAAGCTGTTCGACATTTCCTCGAAGTCGTCCGGGCAATGCTGGTCGCTCACAACCTATTGTCCGGTGCCCGGCCCGGTGCCCACCTCGCCGGCCAACCGCGACTATCAGGCGGGCTTTACCGCGGCGATGATGCTGAAGGATTTGAAGCTCGCGCAGGACGCGTCGAAGTCGTCTGGCGCGCGCACGGAACTCGGCGAGCACGCGGCGAGGCTTTACACGCAGTACGTTGACGCCGGCGAGGCGGGGCCGGGATTTCTCCGGGATCATCAGGTTCATTCGGGGGTAACCATTGCATGCCCAGCCTTCGTGATGTCCGCGCTCGTCGCGGGCATCCACGTCTTGTTCGCCGAGAAAGACGTGGGTAGTCGGAACAAGTCCGGCCATGACGCTGCCGCAAGGTGAATCCTTCGTAACGGCATTCGCTTGAATTGCACCTTCAACGAACCATTCACTGTTGCAAATAAACCTAATATTGAGAGTGTTATTTAAGCCGATTTTAGACTGCCCCTTATAGGTTGCGTCATCCGGACTGGGGAAGACAGGGCCCCGCAACCGGAGACGTAACGAATAAAACGCAAGGGGCGTTGAACATGAAAGCCGTTGCGAAGACGGTCGAGCCCGCCGAACGTGAGGCGCGCTTCGACCACATCAGGCCGCTCTATCTGGAGGCCTTGACGCTGGTCGAGAGGCTGCACCGCCGTCTGCTCGACGTGATCAAGGACGAGTTCGACCGCCGCGGCCGCGCCGACATCAACTCGGTGCAGGCGCTGCTGCTCTACAATATCGGCGACAAGGAGCTCACCGCCGGCGAGTTGCGCACGCGCGGTTATTATCTCGGCTCCAACGTCTCCTACAATCTCAAGAAGCTGGTCGAGATGAACTTCCTCGATCACCAGAGGAGCCGCGTCGACCGCCGCTCGGTGCGCATCAAGCTCACCGACAAGGGTCGCGAGGTGCGCGACATCGTCGAGGCGCTCTACCAGAAGCACGTGCGCACGGTCGAGCAGGTGGGCGGCATCAATGCCGAGGAGTTCGCCACGCTCAACAAGTCGCTGCACCGGCTCGAGCGCTTCTGGACTGACCAGATCCTCTATCGTCTGTAGTTCCTCCTCGCGGTTACCGGCGGAGAACTTGCCCCGGCCGAGCTTTCGGCCGGGGCCTCTTTGTCGTTGGGGGCGGGGATTGCCACCAGCGCTGACTTCGCCCCGCCATCCTGAGGTGCCCGCGCCAACGGGTCCGCGCGAAGCGCGGCCCGACGATAAACTCAGCGCGGGCCTCGAAGGATGAACGGCCAAATTGACGGGACCTTGGCCGTCGCCCTTGGAGGCGCGGGCTTCACCCTCGTGCCTCAGGGCGTCAGTGCTTGCCGCCATTGGTATTAGGGGGAACTCGGCCACAAAATCGCCCGCTCGGCCGGTTAGCGAAAAATTGACCGAGCCGGGGCGTCGGGAGCATTGCTGGCGCAAGCCAAATCAGGGCATGAAACGGACCTCCGGGCCCAATGTTTTAACCGATCAGCCGAGAACGCGATGCCGCACGCCACCGACCCGGCCGCAAAGGGCCGCCGCGCCTTCCTCAAATTGCTCGGGGCAGGCTTCGCCGCCGGGGGCCTCGCGCGCCAGGCTGGCGCTGCCACCATGGACCCCACGCTGCAGGCGCTGATCGAGCAGAACCAGCAGCGTGACCTCGGCCAGGACTTCGATGCAGCCTCGCGCACCATCCACATGCCGAAGGCCTCGCTGCCCACCCTCTCGCCGGGTACGGTGGCCACCACCCAACAGGCGGTCGGCAAGTACGAGCGGCATCGTTGCGCAAGGCGGCTGGCCCAGGGTGCCGCCCGTCGATCGGCTGCGTCTCGGTAACCGCCACCCCAGCGTGGTGCCCCTGCGCAAGCGGCTGATCATCGCCGGCGACCTGGAACCCACTGCCGGCGCCGGCGAGATATTCGACTCCTATGTCGAGGCCGCGGTGCGCCGTTTCCAGGCCCGCCACGGCATCACCATCGACGGCATCGTGCGCAAGGCGACCTTCGACCGGCTCAACGTGCCCGCCGACGTGCGTCTCAAGCAGCTCAAGATCAATGTGGGCCGGCTGAAAGCCGCCACCCGGCGGCTCCCCGATCGCTACGTCATGGTCAATATCCCGGCGGCGCAGGTGGAGGCGGTTGAGGACGGGGTGGTGGCAAACCGCCACATCGCGGTGGTGGGCCGGCCGTCGCGGCCCTCGCCGGACGTCGACAGCAAGATCACCGAAGTCAATTTCAATCCCTATTGGACGGTGCCGGTGTCCATCGTGCGGCGGGATCTCATCCCGCTCATGCA
Organism: uncultured Pseudomonadota bacterium; assembly: GCA_963837965.1. Classification (GTDB taxonomy): domain Bacteria; phylum Pseudomonadota; class Alphaproteobacteria; order Rhizobiales; family Xanthobacteraceae; genus Pseudolabrys. Next base: position 286,861 of record CAWIPY010000003.1, read on the forward strand.
GAAAGACCCGAATTATCTGGCCAGCGAGCACATCCGTATCTTCGACCAGCATCACAAGGAACTAACGGCGTCGCAGATCGACTGGCACTCGGACGACGCGGTTAACTACCTGTTCAAGCAGGACCCGGGCAGCTTCAATTCGCTGGGCAAGATCCGCATCCAGTTCCCCAGTCCCGACGGCGTGTACATGCACGATACGCCGGAGAAGAACCTGTTCGGCGACGATATGCGGTTCGACTCCTCCGGTTGCGTGCGGGTGCAGAACGTGCGGCAACTGGTGGAATGGCTTCTCGACAAGACGCCTGGCTGGTCGCCGGAACAGATCAATGCCGCCGTCCAATCGGGCGATCGTATCGACGCCCGGCTGAAGAAGCCGGTGCCGCTGTTCTGGGTTTACGTCACCGCCTGGGCGACGCCGGACGGCGTGGTGCAGTTCCGTGACGACATCTACGACAAAGACGGGCTCGGCCAGTACGCCGAGACGGTGAAGAAGGGTTGAGGCTCGCCACCGGTCAGTCGGCGGCGGCCCCGCGAGAGCGGGTGAACCCGGAATGACGCCCTAAAAACGCTAGATATTGCGGCCACATGCCCCGGCGCGCCAATACTTGGCGGTTCCGCGCCTATATGGTATGGCCCAAGCTAGTCCCGGACTTAAACTTTCACGCGGTGCCCTTTATCCCGGCGCGCCCCCAGGAGCCTCTTGTATGTCGGCGACTTCCAGCCCCAAGCCCGCCCAAAACGCCTTAAATGAAGCGGAGGCGTTTTTCACGGCACCGCTGGCCGAGACCGATCCGGAGATCGCCGCGGCGATCGGCAAGGAACTCGGCCGCCAGCGCGACGAGATCGAACTGATCGCCTCGGAAAATATCGTCTCGCGCGCCGTGCTGGAGGCGCAAGGCTCGGTGCTGACGAACAAATATGCCGAAGGCCTTCCGGGCAAGCGCTATTACGGCGGCTGCCAGTTCGTCGACATCGCCGAGAACCTGGCGATCGAGCGCGTCACCAGGATATTCGGCTGCCAGTTCGCCAATGTGCAGCCGCACTCCGGCGCCTCCGCCAATGCCGCGGTGTTCTTCGCGCTGATGCAGCCCGGCGACACCTTCATGGGCCTCAACCTCGCAGCCGGCGGCCATTTGAGCCACGGCATGGCGCTCAATCTCTCCGGCAAGTGGTTCAAGCCGGTGCCCTACAACGTGCGCCGCGACGATCACCGCATCGACATGGATGAGGTCGCCACCCTCGCGCGCGAGCATAAGCCGAAAATGATCATCGCCGGCGGCTCGGCCTATCCGCGTATCATTGATTTCAAGCGCTTTCGCGAAATTTGCGACGAGGTCGGTGCCTATCTGATGGTGGACATGGCCCATTTCGCGGGGCTGGTGGCCGGCGGCATGCATCCGTCGCCATTCCCTCACGCCCACGTTGTCACCACCACCACCCACAAGACGCTGCGCGGACCGCGCGGCGGCGTGATCCTGTCGGACGACGAAGCGCTGGCGAAGAAATTCAATTCGGCGGTGTTCCCTGGCCTGCAGGGCGGCCCGCTCATGCATGTCGTCGCCGCCAAGGCTGTGGCCTTCGGCGAGGCGCTCAAGCCCGGCTTCAAGACCTACGCCCGCAACGTGGTGGAGAACGCCAAGGCGCTGGCCGAGCATATGAAGTCGCACGGGCTCGACATCGTCTCCGGCGGCACCGACACGCATCTGATGCTGGTCGACCTGCGCCCGAAGAAGCTCACCGGCAAGGTGGCGGAAGCAGCCCTCGGCCGCGCCCACATCACCTGCAACAAGAACGGAATTCCCTTCGATCCGGAAAAGCCCTTCGTCACCTCCGGTATCAGGCTTGGTACGCCGGCCTGCACCACCCGCGGTTTCGGCATTGCCGAGTTCCGGGCCGTCGGCGACATGATCACCGAGGTGCTCGACGTGCTCTCGCAAAAGGGTGCGGACGAGGACTCGCTCACTGAAGGCGCGGTGCGCGAGAAGGTGAAGGCGCTGCTGGCACGGTTCCCGATCTATCAATGACGGGTAGAGGGAAATAGGGGGACGTCATGCGTTGCCCGAGTTGCGGAAGCCTGGATACCCAGGTGAAGGATTCGCGGCCGACGGAGGATTCCGCCGTGATCCGCCGCCGCCGCGTGTGCCTGACCTGCAATTTTCGCTTCACCACCTTCGAGCGCGTGCAACTACGCGAACTGACCGTCATCAAGCGCAACGGCCGGCGGGTGCCGTTCGACCGGGACAAGCTGATGCGCTCGGTGCAGATAGCGTTGCGCAAGCGCTCGGTCGATCCGGAGCGCATCGAAAAGATGGTATCCAAGATCGTGCGCGAGCTGGAAAGCATGGGCGAGAACGAGGTCACCTCGGAGACCATCGGCGAACTGGTGATGGAGCACCTGCGCGGCCTCGACGACATCGCCTATGTGCGCTTCGCCTCGGTCTACCGCAATTTCCGCGAGGCCAAAGACTTCCGCGCCGCGCTCGACGAATTGCAGGTCGACGACAAAAAGGCGACTGCTGCGGCGACACGCAAATGAGCGAGCACGTCACGCCCGCGCCCGCCGCCACGGCGGCGGATGACGAACGCTTCATGGCTCTCGCGCTCAATCTCGGCCGCCGCGGGCTGGGCAGCAGCTGGCCCAACCCGGCGGTCGGCGCGGTGATCGTCAAGGACGGCGTAATCCTGGCGCGCGGTTGGACGCAAGAAGGCGGCCGCCCCCATGCCGAGGTCGAAGCGCTGCGCCGCGCCAAAAAGGCAGCGCAGGGCGCCACGCTGTATGTGACGCTGGAGCCGTGCTCGCATCAAGGCAAGTCGCCGCCTTGCGCCGACGCTATCGTCAAGGCCGGCATCGCCCGCGTCGTCTCGGCGCTGGAAGATCCTAACCCGGAGGTCGCCGGTCAGGGCCACGAACGCCTGCGCGACAAAGGCATCCAGGTCGAGGTCGGACTCGGCGCTGAAGAGGCACGCCGTGCCCATGCCGGCCACATCGCCCGCGTGACGCAAAAGCGGCCGCACGTGCTGCTCAAGCTCGCCATATCCGCCGACGGCATGGTTGGCCTTGCCGGACGCAAACCAGCCGCCATCAGTGGCGAGCTGGCGCGCCAGCGTGTGTTCCAGATGCGCGCGATGAGCGACGCCATCCTCATCGGCATTGGCACCGTGCTGTCGGACAATCCGCAGCTCACCTGCCGGATGCCTGGCCTGCTCGATCGCTCGCCGGTACGCGTGGTGCTCGACGCCAGATTGCGCGTGCCGCTGTCCACGTCGGTCATTGCCACGGTGCGCGAGACGCCGACCTGGGTATTCTGCGCGCGCAGCGCTTCGCCGATGGCGGCGGAGATCCTACAGGACAAGGGCTGCAAGGTGTTCCGCGTCGACCATGAAAACGGCGAACTGGACCTGACGGGTGTACTGGAGACGCTGGCGGGGGAGGGCATCAGCCGGCTGACGGTAGAGGGCGGTCCGACCGTGGCGGCCTCTTTCGTCGCCGCCGACTTGGTGGACGAAGCCGCGCTGGTCTATGGCGAGAAGCTGATCGGCGAGGGCGGCATCGCCCCACTCGAAGGTATGGCGCTCGACGCCCTCAACGCCCACCTGCGCGTCACCGGGTCGGAGTGCCTTGGCCCCGACACGCTCGAGCATTATGAGCGCGCGTGAAATGTTCACCGGCATTGTCACCGATGTGGGCGAGGTGCGTTCGGTTGAGGCGCGCGCCAACAATCTGAGCCGCCTGACCATCGCCTGTTCCTACCCACGCGCCGGGCTGATCGATGGCGCCTCTATCGCCTGTTCCGGCGTTTGCATGACCGTGGTGGGCGCCGGCGAGGCCGACGGCGGCGCCTGGTTTGCGGTCGACGCCGCGGCGGAAACGCTGCGGCTGACCACTGTCGGGCGCTGGCGTGGCGGCACCCGCGTCAATCTTGAACGGCCGTTGAGGGTCGGCGACGAGCTGGGCGGACACCTGGTCGCCGGTCATGTCGACGGCCTGGCCCAGGTGGTGGCGCGCGAGGACATGACCGACATGGCACGCTTCATGCTGCGCGCGCCGGCGGAGCTTGCCCGCTTCATCGCGGCTAAGGGGTCGGTCGCGCTCGACGGCGTCTCGCTCACCGTCAATGCGGTGGAGCACGACAGGTTTTCGGTGCTGATCATCCCGCATACGCTTTCGGTCACCACCCTCGGCAGCCTGCACAGCGACGACGACGTCAACCTGGAAGTCGACACCATGGCCCGCTACGCCGCGCGGCTGATGGAGAGCCGTTGAAGCCCTTGTGAGCGCCGCGGGCGCTTGCTACCACGCGGCCTTAATCGAGGAACCAAAAAGCCATGGCCAAAAAAAGCGCCACCAAACGCGCGTCCGCCGGACGCGCCAAGAGCAGCCGCAGCCCGAGTTCTGGCGCCAAATCCGGTGCCAAACCCGGCACCAAGTCCGACCCGATGCGCATGCTGATCGTGGAGGCGCGCTTCTACGATCACATCGCCGACCGGCTTTTGGAGGGCGCGCGTGGCGTATTCGACGAGGCCGGTGTCGAATATGATGTCGTCACCGTGCCCGGTGCGCTGGAAATTCCCGCAGCAATCGCCATCGCGATGGACGCGACGCCTTACGCCGGCGCCGTCGCGCTCGGCTGTGTGATCGAGGGCGCGACTTACCATTTCGAGGTGGTGTCGAACGAATCCGCGCGCGGCCTCATGAACCTCGCCTTGCAGGAGCGCCGCGCCATCGGCAACGGTATCCTCACCGTCGACACCGAAGCCCAGGCGTTCGATCGGCTGGGTGGCGCGCACGGCCACAAGGGAGCCGAGGCCGCCCGCGCAGCGCTGGTGATGGCGCGGCTCAAGCGCGACGTGTGCTAGCGCATGATCCGGAAAAGTGGGAGCCGGTTTTCGGACAAGATCACGCGTAATGTAAACATGCGTAATGTAAAAATGTCAGGAGAGCAGGTGGTTCATTCCAGGTGGATGATCCTCTGATGGCCCGGCCGGCGCAAAGCGAGGGCAGCGACGTCCGCAAGGCCAACCGGCGGGGTGCGGCGCGGCTGGCCGCCGTGCAGGCGCTCTATCAGATGGATCTCGCCGGTACGGGCTTGAACGAGATCCTGGCCGAATTCGAAAGCCACTGGATCGGCCGCGAGGTGGAAGGCGAACAATATCTGCCGGCGCAGAATGCCTTCTTTCGCGACATCGTCACCGGCGTGGTGCGCGAGCAGCGCGCGCTCGATCCCAGGATCGACGCCACGCTCGCGAAGGGCTGGCCGCTCAAGCGTATCGAGGCCGTGCTGCGCGCCATCCTGCGTGCCGGCGCCTACGAGCTCAGCCACCGTGCCGATATTCCGGCGCGCGTGGTCATCGCCGAATACGCCGATGTTGCCGCCGCCTTTGTGGGCGTTGAGGAAACCGCCATGGTCAATGCGGTGCTGGAGGAATTGGGCCGCCAACTCCGCCCGGGCGAATTCGGCGCGGGCGGGTGAGGGACGCAATGACTTGCGACTCCCCCGGAAGGGGGAGGTAACACGAGGCAAAGTCGCGGCATGACGTCCGACAACGACCAACGCTCCCTCGAGGATAAGCTGATCGCGCGCTTCTTCGCGCCGCTCGCCACTCATCCGGGTGCGCTCGGTCTCACCGATGACGCGGCCTTCATCGCCCCGCCACCCGGTCACGACCTCGTCCTGAAGACCGACGCGGTCATTGCCGGCGTGCATTTCTTTCCCGACGATGCCGCGCAGACCATCGCCGGCAAGGCTCTGCGGGTGAACCTGTCCGATCTCGCCGCCAAGGGCGCAAAGCCGCTCGGCTACCTCATGGCGCTCGCGCTGCCGAAGGACACCGGCGAGGCGTGGCTGGCGAATTTCGCCGAAGGTCTGCGCGGCGACGGCGTGCTTTACGGCTGCCCGCTGTTCGGCGGCGACACCGACCGCACGCCCGGCCCGCTCACCATCTCTATCGCCATGTTCGGCAGCGTGCCGCACGGCAGCATGGTGCGCCGTACCGGCGCCAAGCCGGGCGACCGCGTGTTCGTCACCGGCACCATCGGCGATGCCGCCCTCGGCCTTGCCCTGCGCAACGGCAGGGAGTTCAAGCTCGCGGACGGCGAGCGCCATCATCTGATCGCGCGCTATCTGCTGCCGCAGCCGCGCAACGCGCTGGCCGAAGCCGTGCGCGCGCATGCGTCCGCCTCGATGGACGTGTCCGATGGTCTGGCCGGCGATTTCGCCAAGCTCTGCCGCGTTTCGCATGTGGGCGCCGCCATCGAGGCGGCGCGCGTGCCGCTGTCCGATGCCGCCCGCGCCGTCGTGGCGGCCGATCCGGCGCTGATGGAGAGCGTTCTGACCGGCGGCGACGATTACGAGATTGTCTGCGCGGTGCCGGACGCCAGGGCCGACAGCTTCCGCGCCGCCGCTCAAGCCGCCAAAGTGCCGGTAACCGAGGTCGGGGCGATCGAGGAAGGTGCGGGGGCCCGCTTCCTCGATGCCAAAGGCGAGCCGCTCGCCTTCGCCCACGCGGCCTTCAGTCATTTTTGATTTCTCTGCATTCCGGGTTCCGGCCGGAGTTCGTCATTGACCCGCGCCGAGCCCGGAGCCGAGCAGGCCCGAACGATCGGTGCCTTTTGCCGCTCCGCCTATAGTGCTAAACGCGATCTGCCCCGGGAGCCAAGAAACGCCAGGAAATGCCAGGAAGCGCCATGCAGGACATGACGGCAAAGAAAGAGGCCCTTCTCGCCTACACGTCGCATCCGAATTTCGCGAAATGGCACAAGCTGTTTCCGACCAGCGCCTGGCTCAGGCGCGAGGCCCCGCGCAACGTGCCGCGCTTCGCCTTCGAATATGGCGACACCGGCGCCGGCAACGATGTCGGCATTCAGCACAATTGGGCCGCCTTCGACGCGATCAAGATCACGCCGCGTTACGGCGTCGTCGTCACGCCGCCGCCGGTCGAGGTTGAACTGTTCGGCCAGCGCTACGCGGCGCCGATCGGCATCGCGCCCATGGGCGGGCCTTCGCTGGTCTGGCCGGGCGCCGATCTCATTATGGCGAGGGCGGCGCAGCGCGCGCGTGTGCCCTACACGCTCTCGGTCGCCGGCGGCGCCAGCATCGAGGCCGCGGCTGCGGCGGCGCCCGATGTGTTCTGGCTGCAGATCTATCGCTTCTGGAAAGACGATCACAAAATCGGCTTCGACCTCATGCGCCGCGCAGCGGCCGTCGACGTGAAGGTGCTCACGCTCACCCTCGACGTGCCGGTGCGCACGACGCGCTCGCGCGAGACCTATGCCGGGCTCGGCGGCGAATTCCGTCCCAATGCGCGCATGATCTACGAGATGATGGTGCGGCCGAAATGGCTGATGGCGCTCGCACGCAACGGCTATCCGCGCTTCGCCACCATCGGCGAATACGCCAAATCCAAGAACACCAACGAGATCATCCGCTACGCCCGCGCCAATATGGGCGGCGTCTTCTCCTGGGACGAGGTCAAGCGTTATCGCGATGCCTGGAAGGGCAAGATGGCGGTGAAAGGCGTGCTGCATCCGGCCGACGCCGAGAAGGCGGTGGCGATGGGCATCGACGGAATCTGGGTGTCGAACCACGGCGGCCGCCAGATCGAGGCGCTCACGCCGTCGATCGATTGCCTGCCGGCCGTGGTGTCGGCGGTCGGCAAGAAAGCCACTATCCTGCTCAATTCAGGCGTGCGCTCGGGCCAGGATGCCATGCGCGCGCTCGCGCTCGGCGCCGATGCCGTCTTCGCCGGCAAGTCGTTCCTCTGGGCGGTGGCCGCGCTCGGCGCCGAGGGGCCGGATCAGCTCATCGACCTCTATATCGACGAACTGCGCGCTTCCCTCGGCCAGATCGGCGCCCGCTCGCCGGCCGAAGCGCGGCAGGCGACGGTGCACCACCCCGGGGCGATCAGTTTTTGAACTCGTCCCGGGTCTGCAGTCGCCGTTTCGGGTTCGTTTGATGCTGATCTGCGCCCGGGACGCGCTGCCAAGACCCTTGCTCGGCGCGGCTAAACCGATGGGTCGCCTCAATAAAATTCATCCCTGGCCTGCGCCGCAGGCGGTGGCGAATTTCGCCTCGTCCCGGTAGAACGGGCCTCTTTGCCGGGAGCCCAAAGCCCATGTCGGCGGCCGCCGAATCCATCGAATCGCGGGAGCACGTGAAGATCGACGATACTCTCGCGCGCCGCAACGCCATGGTGCTTTCGGTGGCGCAGGCGTTGGGCGGCGCCAGTAACACCATCATCTACTCGACTGCCAGCATCATCGGTTCGGTGGTGGCGCCCGACAAGGGGTTGGCCACGCTGCCGATCACGGCGACGGTCCTCGGGCTCTGGTTCGGTACCTTGCCGGTCGGCATGCTCGCGCACGCGTTCGGTCGCCGCGCGGCGCTGCAGATCGGCGCGCTGTTCGGCATGGCGTCCGGTCTCATTTCCTTCTATGCGGTAATGCACGGCAATTTCTGGCTGCTGCTGCTCGGCACCTTCTGCGGGGGCCTCTACGCGGCGGCGTTCCAGTCCTACCGCTTCGCCGCTGCCGACACCGCGAGCGAGCGCTATCGGGCGAAGGCGGTGTCGTGGGTGCTGGCGGGCGGCGTGTTCGCCGCCGTGCTGGGCCCGCAGATCGTCATCTTCACCAAGGACCTGCTGTCGCCCTATGCTTTCGCCGCCAGCTATCTGGCGCAGGCCGGCTGCGCGGTGATTGCTCTTCTCGTGCTGCAGCTCGTCAAAATCCCGCACCGCCGTGCCGAACGCGCGCAGAGCGGGCGGCCCTTAAAAGAGATCATGGCCCAGCCACGCTTCATCGTGGCGGTCGCCTGCGGGGTGACCGCCTACGCCACCATGAACCTGCTGATGACCTCGGCGCCGCTTGCCATGGTCGGGTGCGGCCATTCGGTGACCGATGCGACGCTCGGCATCCAGTGGCACGTGCTTGCCATGTACGGGCCGAGCTTCGTCACCGGCAGCCTCGCCGCCCAATTCGGCGTCTTCCGCATCACCGCCGTCGGCCTCGGCCTCCTGGTGTTGACCGCCATAGTGGGCATGACCGGGCTTTCCGTCGCGCACTTCTGGGCCGGTCTGATCCTGCTCGGCCTCGGCTGGAATCTCGCGTTCATCGGCGCCACCGCCATGGTGACCGAATGCTACCGGCCGGAGGAGCGCACCCGGGTGCAGTCGTTCAACGACTTTCTGATCTTCGGCTCGATGGCGGTCGCCTCGTTCTCCTCGGGCCAGATTCTGGCCGCCTTCGGCTGGGCGAGCATCAATGCCGTGCTGTTTCCGACGGTCGCCATCGCCGCCGCGCTGCTGATCTGGCTCGCCCTGCGCAACCGCCGCGAGGCCGAGGCGGCGTGAGCGGGGGGACTAGGCCGCCAGCGCCGGCGCTTTGTCCGTGTCGCCGCCCCAAACCGTCCAATAGGCCCGCCAGCGGCCGCACAGCGCGCTCGCCGGCTCGGCCAGCAGCCGCGCGCCGAGTGGAAAGGCTTCCGCGGCCAGCGCCGCCTGCCGTTCGCGCGCCAGCCCGATCATGACGTCGACGTCCGCCGCATGGCCGAAATCCTCCGGTGCTGCGGCAAGCGTCTGCTGGAACACTGCCAGATCGTGGTGCTCGCCGAGAAAGTTGCCGAGCCGCGCGGCCGCCTTTTCATGCGCCTTCATCGGCCCCGGCCAGACCGGCACCAGAAGGCGCACATGGTAGCCGTGATATTTGATCCGTTTGCGCCATTCGTGGAACGCTTCCGGGCTCGCTTCGGATTGGCATGCGGCCATCGCCTTGCCGGCGCGCTTATACGTTTTAGTCAGGCCGCCGGCGAGCGCATCGAAGTCGTCTTCCGTAAGATGCCAGTGGCGGGCCCGGCGCCGCAGCTCGCGCATGGTCTTGCCGAATTGGGCAAGGCGGCTGTCGATATCGCGCTGGCGCTCGGAAAGAGCCTTGCGCCGCAGCGTGAGCTGGCGGCGGATGGAGGCGAACGCCGCGCGCTCGATCTGGTCGCCATAGGCTTCGACCACCTTGTCATAGGTGCCGATCAGCACGTCGGTGTCGCGCACGAACGAGAAGCTGCGGGCGGCGTCGCGCAAGGCCGCGTTCTCGGCCGCGTAATCGGCAAAGGCCGGACGCACCAGCCGGATCAGCCCGCGCAGCTTCTTGCAGCGCTTGCGCAGTTGATGAACTTTCTCATGCAGCTCCAGCCGGCGGTCGCCGGCTTCGGCAATCGCCTTGTCGATCTGGTCGAGCGCGATGCGGCGCAAGCCGTCCTGCACCGAATGGTCGCCACGCTTGAAGCGGTAGGCCATGATCCTCGCCTGCTGGTTTCACCGGGAAACGAGCAGGCGCGCGGAACGGTTCCTGCGGCCTTGCCTAAATCAGCGCCACCTGCGGTGCTGCCAGAGCCATTGCTCGGGATGTTCGCGCACCCAGCCTTCGACCACGTCGGTGATGATCTGCATCGTGCCGGCGATATCGATCCTGCCGTCGGCGCCGCGCGCCGGCTTGATCTCCTCGCTCAGTTCGGGCTTGAGTCGGTGGCCGGGCAGCCGCACCACGCGCGCGCCGTAAATGGGACAGTCGAAGTGCTGCGCGAGCCGCGCGATCAGCGGGTTCGCCTTGGTGCGGCGGCCGAAGAAGGTCACGTCGACGCCGCGCACGTAATACTGATCGACGAGTATGCCCACATGGGCGCCGCGCTCCAGCGCTTCGGCCACCTTCATCGGCGCGTCGAGGCCGGCCGCAATGAGCGTGCCCATATTGGCGGTGCGTGTCTCGCGCAGCCAGCGGTCGACGCCGGGTACGTTGGGGCGGCGGTAGAGCACCGCGCTCTCCATCTGATAGGTGGCGGCGCAGATCGCCGGGAGTTCCCAGTTGGCGAGATGCGCCGCGAACACGAGCGCCGGCTTGCCGTCGTTGGCGATCTCCATGTAGCGGTCGATTTGCTCGCGCGTGATCACGATGCGCTCGCAATGGTCGGGGTGTGCGGGGTCCCAATCCCATAACCGGTCGAGATGGGCGAACTCGGCGCCCATGCGGCCGAGATTGTCCCAGGCCCCGCGCAGGATGGCGTCGACTTCCTGCGGCGATTTTTCAGGAAAAGCGGCGACGAGATTGGCGCGTCCGATTCTGTTTTCCGGCAGCCACGGCCCGATCGTGCGCATCGCCCAGCCGGTGAAATCGGCGAGCTTGTCCGGATTGAAGAGGCGCAGGAACCCGAGCAGGCCGACGGTCAGCGCGCCGAACACCACATCGCCTGTGCGCTTGAGCCGGCGCTTTGTCGAGCTCATTGCTGAAGAAGCCTCACGCAGTTGCCTCTCAGTCCGCTCATTCCCGCGGAAGCGGGAATCCAGGGCCAAGGTCGAGACGGGCCAATCTCCGCATCTGGGTCCCCGCATTCGCGGGGACGAACGGGCTGGCGCGCGCCATCAGAAATGCACGATGACTTTGCCGAACACCTGCCGGCTTTCGATCCGCGCGAGGCCCTTTTCGAAATCGGCGAGTGCGAATTCGCTGTCGATGATCGGCGCCATGCCGGCGGCGATCTTGGACAGGCTGTCACGGATATTGCGCATCGTGCAGCCGAACGAGCCGAAGATCTTGTACTGCTGCTGGAAGAGCTGCATCAGGTTGATGGTCACGGTCGGGCCGGCGGTGGAACCGCAGGTGACGAGGCGGCCGCCGCGCCGGAGGCAGAGCAGGGAGCCGTTGAAGCCTTCGCCGCCGACGTGCTCGAACACCACGTCGACGCCTTTCTTCCTGGTCAGCCGGCGGGTGACGCCTTCGAAGCGCTCGGTCTTGTAGTTGATGACATGATCGGCACCGAGCGCCTTGGCCTTTTCCGCCTTGGCGTCGTCGCCGACGGTGGTGATGACCGTGCAGCCGAGCGCCTTGGCCATCTTGATCGCCACCGAGCCGATGCCGGAGCCGGCGGCGTGCACCAGCACGGTTTCGCCGGGCTTGAGCTTGGCATTGTCGAACAGCATGTGCTCGGTGGTGCCGAACGCGATGGGTGCGCAGGCGGCATCGCGTAAGGAGACGCCGTCCGGCACGGGAATGGTGAGCCGCGCCGGCAGGTTGATCAGATCGCGCGCGAAGCCGTCGATGTGGAAGCCCATGATGCCGCCGACATTTTCGCACAGGTTGTCGCGGCCCTCGCGGCAGGCCGGGCAGGCGCCGCAGGTCATGGCGCCGTACATCACCACCTTGTCGCCGGGCTTGAAGCCGGTGACGCCTTGGCCAACGGCTGCGATCTCGGCGGAAGCTTCCGCGCCTACGACGAGCGGCAGTTGCCGCTTGGCGAAGGCCATGCCGCGAAAGCCCCACAGATCGAGGTGATTGAGCGCCACGGCCTTGACGCGCACCTGCACCTCGCCCGCGCCCGGCGGCGATGGCTCAGGCGTCTCGGCCAATTCGAGCTGGCGGTCGGCGACCAGTTGGAGCGCACGCATGCGGGGGAGGGCCGGCCGCTCAGGCCGGCTCGCGGCTCATCACCAGCGAGACGTTCTGTCCGCCGAAGCCGAAAGAGTTGGACAGGGCGTGCGTGACCTTGGTGTCACGCGCCTCGTTCGGCACCACGTCGAGCGGGATCGCCGGGTCCGGCACGTTATAATTGATGGTGGGCGGGATACGCTGCTCCTCGAGCGTGAGCAGCGAGAATACCGCTTCCACCGCGCCGGCCGCCGACAGCGAATGGCCGATCATGGACTTGTTCGACGAGATCGGAATGCCATTCACGCGCTCGCCGAACACCGCCGACAGGCCGAGATGTTCCATCTTGTCGTTCTCGGGCGTGCCGGTGCCGTGCGCGTTGACATAGTCGATCTCTTCCGGCGCGAGGCCGGCATCTTTCAGCGCGTTCTGGATGCAGCCGATGATCGGCTTGCCGTCCGGGCTCGAGCGCGTGCGGTGGAAGGAGTCCGCCATCTCGCCGGCGCCGTCCATCACGCCGAGGATCTTGGCCCCGCGTGCCGTGGCGGATTCGTAGCTCTCCAGCACCAGGGCGCCGGCGCCTTCCGCCATCACGAAGCCGTCGCGGTTCTTGGAGAACGGCCGGGCGGCGCCTTGCGGATTGTCGTTGCTGGTCGACAGCGCCGACAGGAGCGAGAAGCGGATCAGCGCCTCCGGATTGACCGAGCTGTCCGCCCCGATGCAGAGGGCAGCGTCGGTCTCGCCGCGCCGGATCGCTTCGATGCCGAGCTGGATCGCGCTCGCACCCGAGGCGCAGGCGGTCGACAGCGAGATGGGCGAGCCCCTGGTGCCGAATTTGTCCGCCAGGTGCTCGGCCACCGAGCCGAATAGGAAGCGCGGGTGATATTCGGGAAACTGGGAGCTGGCGCGCAGAATGTCGTCGTAGGTGACGGTGTCGTTGGCGCCGGAGCTTTTGGCGAGCGCCATGCGATGCGGCCATTCGATCTCGATCGGCGGCACCGCCAGGAACAGCGGTCCCGGAAAATCGCCGCGCGCGCCGATGCCGGACTGCGAAATTGCCTCTTCGGCGGCGAGATCGGCGAACCTCTCCGCCAGCGCCACCGACGAATCCTTGCCGAGGAAATCCACGGTGCCGGCAATGCGCGTGCGCAGGCCCTCGGTGGCGAAGCGGCTGATGGCGCGGATGCCGGACTCCCCGGCAGTGAGCTTGGCCCAATTATCGGACTTGCCGGCGCCCAGCGAGGTGACGACGCCCAGGCCCGTCACCACGACGACCGGCCTGCCCATTCTGTCCTTGATCGATGCCATCGCTAAAGCCTCCTTCAGCCCACCCGCTCGACCAGGGCGAGGCCTTCGCCGCGCCAATGGCCGACCCCCGTCACCAGGACCTGGCTCAGATCCCCGCTCATCGGCTGCTCCAGCCCGGTCGAGTCACAGGGCGGAAACAGACTACCACGGCCGAGCGCCACGGCGGCCAGGGCAATATTCATGGGAAATTGCGGTTCCAGCCCATGGCCCAGGTATGATCCCGTGGCGCGGACGGCAAGCTCGCTATGGGCTTCGAGAAAGCCGCGTTCCTCGGAGGTGGCGGGCTCTGCGCCGGTGGCGCCCGACAAAACAGCAAGGTGGCCGGGCCGGACCCGGTCTTTGATCTTGTCCCACAGCCGGGTGAGGCCCGCCGTTACGCTGCCCGGCGTGCGTTTGGCGCGGTCGGAGAGCACGGCAGTGAGCCGCGCCAGGGGTCGCGCCCCGCGCGCCTCGGCATAGTCGCGGCCCTCGATGACCAGGAAGGCGCCGAGTGAGCCGAGCGCGAAGCCGGCCGGCCTGCCGTGGCCGCGCTCCCAGACCGGCGCGAAGTGTTCCTTCAGATTGAGGCTGGCGAATTCATACAGCATGAACAGGTCGGGTCGTTCGCCATTATGGGCACCGCCGACCAGCGCGATGTCGCTCTGGCCTGAGGCGATGCGCGAGAGCGCGATGCGCACCGCGTCCATGCCGGCGGATTCCTCGCCCATGAAGGTCCGCGAGGAGCCGGTCACCCCGTGCACGATGGAGATGTTGCCGGCCAAAAGATTGGAGAGCTGCGCCAGGAAGAGGGTGGGGCGCAGGCCCCCCATGAGCTGCTCGTTGAGGAAGGCCGCCGGATTTTCCGCGTTCGGAATGCCGGACAGGATCGCGGAGTCGACATTGTAGTCGCGCTCGCCGCCGCCGGCGGCGACGATCATGTCCATATGAGAGAGGATGTCGGTCTTGCCTTTGACGCCGGCCGAGTCGAGCGCGAGGCCGGCCGAATAGGTGCCGATGCGTTGCCACGGCTCCATTTGGCGCTGATCGCCCTTTTTCGGGATCTGCGCATCGAAGCTGATCGGCGCCAGGGGATGCACGATGTACGGCTTGAACATCGCGGCGTCGGCGCTCGGATGCGCCGCCATCAGCTTCTGCCAATGGGCGTCCGGCCCTTCACCCAGGCAGGAGACGATGCCGATACCGGTAATCCAGGCTTCGCGCGCGCCCTCAGCCATCTGCGGGCGCCTCCATGGGATAGCCGATCTCCTGTGCTCGTTCGCGCATTTGCCGGTTCATCTCGGGGTTAGGGAAGGCAACCACGCTGAAAGTGAGCGTGGCGTCGCACACCGGTTTGCCGTCGCTTGCGATGCGTGCGGCGGTGATCGCATAGCCCGAACCCTCGTGCTTGAACTCGGCCGTAACTGAGAGGATCTGGCCCGGCTTCACGAAGGCTCGCAATTTGGCTTCCTTGACGGCGGCCAGGAACGGCATGCGCTCGAAGCGATTGGCCGCGACCACCAGCCAGCCCGAAGTTTGCGCCATGGTCTCGATGAGCAGCACGCCCGGCATCAGCGGATAGCCGGGGAAGTGCCCTTCGAAGATCGTGCTCGCGGTGGGGACCGTTGCCTCGCACTTGATCGTCGACCCGGCGAGATCGAGGTCGACGATCCGGTCGATCAGTTGGAAATACTCGATCCGCATGGACGCTGCACGGTTAGGCTCCCTTGGCAGCGACGAGCTCGTCGATGCGGGTGCTGAGGTTCTTGAGCACGAAATATTGGTCCGTGGTCGCCTTGCCGTCGTTGACTTCCTGCGTCCATTGCTCGAGCGGAAGCTTTATGCCGAAGGCCTTGTCGATGGCGAAGGCGATATCGAGAAAATCCAGGCTGTCGATGCCGAGATCATTGATGGCGTGGCTTTCGGGCTTGATCGACTCGCGCGGAATGTCACACGTTTCGGAGATAATATTGGCGACGGTATCGAACGTCGAGGACATCGGTAACTCTCTGATTGATTTTGGAGTTCTGGCAACGAAGAACCCATGCGCCCGGGGTGGCGCACGATCAAGCCCCCGGCCCAGCCTTCCACCGCCAAGCGGTCGGCAGCCCGTATAGCGAAGCGCTGCCGCAAGTTCAATGGTAGCGCGCTTTCCGCGGGGAAAAGGCCATTAACGGGGCCATTGAGGGCTCGTTTTCGGGAGAAGGCGCGGTTTTAGTTGCGTTACCGGCTCATTTCGAGCGGGGCGCAGTTGCGGTGCCCCGCCAGCACGCAGTCCTGTTCGCGGCGCAGGTCCACCAGGCTCTGCGCGAGCCATAGTCCGGCGCCGATCAGCCCGGCCACGAAAAGCAAAGCGGCCGTATTGACCAGCATGCGGTGCCAATAGTCGTCCGGCTCGCCGGCGCTCTCGTATTTGGCGAGGTCTTCGACCGGCGGCGGGGCCGGTGCGCGCGCGCCGACCGTGCCGCGGCGGAACCTCACCACCCGCTGCTCGCCGTCCGATGCCGGCCCATGCTCGCTCATGCGCGAAGTCTAGCACGGCCGTTGCGGCCGTTCGACGGCGCACTGCGCGGCGTAAAAATGGACGATTTGCCGGGTTCCGCTTAGGCTGGGGTCATGAACCGAGGCTTCCGCCGGATTGTCGGCCTGTTTGCGGCCTATGTTATCGGTCTGCAGGCCCTTCTGCTGCCGCTCTCGGTGGCGGCAGGCGGCGTATTCGGTCCGGTCCTGTGCTCGGCCCATGTTTCCGTCGGAAACGCGCCATCGCCGTTCGGCCAGGACAACGGCTGTACCTGCGCCGCCTGCGGTATGCAGTGCGGCGCCCATTCGCTGGCGGCTCCGCCGCAGACCGTGATTGCCTTCGGCCTCCTGGGGGCAGGCAGTCTGTTGCCGCCGCCCACCATGGCGCCCGCTCCGCGACCGGCCTGGCGCAGCCCGCAGCGCGCGCGCGCACCGCCCGCGGCCTGAGCGTCCCGATCTCACCGACAAGAACCCTTCATCACGCCGCCCGCGGCGCGCATGCGCGCGTGGCGCAAAGGAGAACGTCAGATGTCCCGTATCGTTTTGATCGCCGCCATGCTCGGCCTCTTGGCCCTCCCGGCGCAGGCCGCCGATGTCGTCGTCGGCCATCTCAAGATCAGCGCGCCCTGGGCGCGCGCCACGCCGAAGGGCGCCAGCGTCGGCGGCGCCTACCTCACCGTCACCAATATGGGCAGTACGTCGGACCGCCTGGTCGGCGGCGTGAGCGCCGTCGCCAAACAGGTGCAGGTGCATGAAATGAAAATGGTGAAGGGCGTCATGGAAATGCGGCCGGTGGCCGGCGGCCTCGAGATCAAGCCCGGGCAGACGCTTACGCTCAAGCCGGGCGGTTTTCATCTCATGTTCGTCGGGCTGAAGCGGCCGCTCAAACAAGGCGATCACTTCAAGGTCATGCTCGACTTCGCGAAGGCCGGCAAGGTCGATGTCGATTTCGTGACCGAAGGCCTCGGCGCCATGCACGGCGGCGGGCACGGCGACATGCACGGAATGCCGGGCATGAAGATGAAGTAGCCGCGATGAGCCTGCGCCGAAGGCGGTCACCATCCGATCGCCTTCGGCAGCCAGGTGGCGATGCCGGGGAAGAAGACAACGAACGTCCTGTAATCGCCCGGCCGGGCCAAGCCGATCGTGGTCACAAACCAAACCGGCCCGCCGCTTGTGCACGCGGCGGGCCGGATTAAGCTTGACAATATCGCCGTTTCTTACGGCTCGCCGCCGATCGGCAGCACGGTGCGATTCCAGGTGCTGTTTACCACCAGCGCCATGCCGGTGTAGTAGGCGAAGAACGCCGAGGCGATCAGGAACCAGCCGCCGATGCTCTGCACCACGCTCCAGCCCGGCGTGCCGGCTGCACCGGCGACGTCCGGAATGCCCGAGAGGACGTAGCCGACAGCCAAGGTGCCGAGCACGATCACCAGCGCGGCGTTGGTGCGCAGGGCCGCGATGGTGAGGGCGAAGGCGATAAAGCCGAACAACTCGAGCAGGAACCCCATCAGCACCATGGGCGCGCCGGTGGTGCCAATGGTGTTCGCCGCCTGCAGCGCGAAGAAGAACGCCGCGGTCACGTTGAAGGCGCCGAACGAGCAGAAGGCGGTCGCCGCCAGCACATTGGTGCGGCGGAAAGCGTAGAGGCCGGCGATGAACTGGCCGATGCCGGCGAACACCAGCAGCACCGGAATGACGGCCGTCATCGCGCTCTGCGGAAACATACCGGCAATGACGGTGCCGGCGATCCAGGTGCCGGTGGCAAAGCCCCACAGCCCGAGCGTCGCCGGATCGGCGATGGTCGCCGACGCGCGTTCCTCGAGCATGGAGATCTCATCGCGGTCCAGATGCGAAACCACCGGGCCGCCCTTCGTCCAGTTATTGCGCTTTTCCAGGTTCACTACAGTATTGGTCATGGACTTCTCCTTTCGCGTCCTGCGGTCTTTGGGGAAACGCGAGGCGCATAGGAGGGACGCCCCGAGGGCGGCGCGCCCGGCGCTTCGGCGATCGAAGACCTTTTCTGATGCGGCCTTGCGTGCCTCGTGGCACGCCGGCAAATGCCTCTTCCGGGCCGCGTCCGGAGTCGCCGGGAGGTTAATGCCGGTCGCTTTATCAACCGGTTGCCAAGGCCGCCGGTTCCTGGAACTACGCCGTTTCGCGCTTGCCGCCTGCGGCAAAATCGCCGCGGCTTTGCGTCATTTCGGCTCGGCGAAGGCAAGCGCCTCGCTCTCCGGCGGCAGCATGTGGAACACGTTGAGCGTCATCGAGATCAGCACGTAATAACCGAGGATGCCGACCAGTTCGACGCAGGCGGAGTCGCCGAGCAACGACTGCAAGCGCCTATATGTGCGGTCGCTGACGCGCCTGGTCTTGTAGAGCTCCTGCACGAAGGCGTAGATCGCGCGCTCATCCTTGGGCGCCGATTTCGGTTCGCGGCCGGCGCGCAGGTCGGCGATTGTCTTCGGCTTGACCCCGGCCTTCTCCGCCATGGGTGCGTGCGCGTACCATTCGTACTGCGCGCGCCAGATGCGCGCGGTGCAAAGGATAGCGAACTCCGACAGCCGCGGCTCCAGCGCGGTGCCGTAGCGGCAATGGGCGCCGAGCCGCTGTGCGCGCTCGCCCAGTTCGGGCGCATGCATCCAGGCGGCGAAGGGGCCGGCGAGCGCGATCGATTTTCCGCGCGGGCCTTTGCGCAGGGAGGAAAGCAGCGCGCGCTGCGCCTCGTCCATGTCACTTTCTTCGATCGGGGCAAGACGCGGCGCCGGGCGCTTTCGCGGCATGGGAAAGGTCCTCTTGGGAACAAGTTCTCGCGGTGGACAGGGGAGGGATGTGACGCGATGTACAAAATCCATTATAGCGCAAATGGGGCACTGCCCAGCGGATCGAGGGCGCCAGGCACAAGGGAGAAAGTTCATGGATGAGGCCGCCGCTTTCGCTCCCGATCTCGCCCGCTACGACGCGCTCATGGAGGTCGTGCGCAACCGCCTGACCACGCGCGCCTTCCGCAGCGACGTGCCGGTCCCGCGCGAGCATGTCGAAATGGTGCTGGAAGCGGCCCGCCACGCGCCATCCGGCGCCAACGCCCAGCCTTGGCATTTCATCGCGGTCAGCGATCCGGCGGTGAAGAAGAAAATCTCCGACTATTTCGTTGCCGAGGCGACCAAGCGCGCCAAGCTGAAGATGAAATTCCCCACGCCCAACTATCGCGGGCTGGAGACGGCGCCCGGCTTCGTGGTGGTCGCGGCCGATTTCCGTTTCGTGCGCGCCTTCCCGGTGCTGCTCGACGGCTCCGATCTCGACAAGCAATACCAGGCCAATGCCGAGCGTATTCTGCTGCAGAGCGTCGCCGCCGCCACCATGTCGGCGCATCTGGCCGCCGCCGCACTCGGCTATCAGGTCTGGTGGGTGACCGCCATCGGGCAGGACGATGCGCAGGCGGCATTGCGCCCGCTGCTGGGCGTGCCCGAGGACCTCGCCATCATCGACATCATGCTGTTCGGAGTGCCGGCCAAGCCGCCCTACAAGCGCTGGAAGAAGACGCTGCCGCAGATCATGAGCTGGGACAGGTTCGACATGAACAACTACATGTCCGTCGACGACATCGACGCGTGGGTACGCGAGACGCGCCACAAGGTCATGTATCGCGACGAGGCGAAGGTTGATTGAGGCTCATGCTGCGATGGCGCTAGTTCACGACTTCCGCCGTCACGCGTACAAGGCCATCACCCATGCGCAGCGCGCGTGCCGCTGCCCGTGACAAGTCGAGCACGCGACCTTTGACGAAAGGGCCGCGGTCGTTGACCCTGACCGTTACGCTGCGGCCATTGTGTGCGGTGACGCGCAGCCGCGTGCCGAAGGGCAGGGTGCGGTGGGCGCAGGTCATCTTGTGCGGATTGTAGCGCTCGCCGTCCGCGGTTGGTCCGCTGTAATTGCTGCTGTACACCGAAGCGATACCGCTGAAGCTCTTGTTCGGATTCGCCAGGGCGCCGCCGCCGAGGCTCAGCAGCAGGCCCGCTACCAGTATTGTCCCCGCCGTTCCCACGGCCATCGCCCACGATTGCAAATGAAAATGGGCCGAGCGCGGCGCCCTGCGGCGCATCCCTCGACCCCTGGTCAAAAGTTTCGTTTTGTTTGAAGCGGCGCTTCCGGTAACGCGATACGCCGGTCCTGTCCGTCCTGTCGGATAAACGCCGCGACGGAACATTGGTTCCGCCGCGACCCGTGTCGTCGATCAGGTTTTGCGTCGCGGCCTGCGACTCTGCGTCTTCCGGCTGTGCACTTTCGCGCGGTGGGCGGCGCGCCGCGGCTTTGCTGCACCGGGCGTATGATCGCGGCGGGCGAGGTGGCGCTCGGTCATCTCAGCGCGCGCCCGGCACTCCTCGTGCAATTGGCGCAGTTCCTCGTCGCTCATGTCCTCGATGGACGCGAACTTGTTCTGCGCTCCCTTCATCGCCAGCACCAATTCCGACAGCTTGAGCTGGATCGCCATCGTGTCGCGGTTCTGCGTATTTTGGATCAGGAACACCATGAGAAAGGTGACAATGGTCGTGCCGGTATTGATGACGAGTTGCCACGTGTCGCTGTAATGGAACAGCGGGCCGGTGACGATCCAAACCAGGACGACGAGGGCGGCCGCCAGGAAGGCGGCCGGATGGCCGCTGCCCTGCGCGGTCGCCTGGGCGAATTCAGAAAACCTGTCGGCGAGCGAACGCGCGCCAGGCACCCGCGCAGCGTCGGTCTTGCTCATGGCTTTTCGCTTTCATCGGAAAAATTCGGAACAACGTAGCGCGCATCAACGCGCAATCCTGTTCCACTGTTCCATGCGCGAAACTCCCCGAAACCGCGACGAAAACAGGAACTGGCCGTGCAATCCGTACGTTGCAGCGACGTATGCCGCGCTTTCCGGCGGCAGTTCCAACCAGCAAGAAAGCGGAGATGCGGTTATGAAGACGATGGACGAACTGTTCACCGACCTGATGCAGGACGTTTATTACGCCGAGAAGGAACTGACCAAGGCGCTGCCGAAGATGGCCAAGGAATCCGAGGACCCGGAGCTGAAAAAGGCCTTCACCGATCACCTCAAAGAGACAGAGGGACACATCAAGCGCCTCGACAAGGCGTTTGAGATGATCGGCAAGCCGGCCAAGGGCAAGAAATGCGACGCCATTCTCGGCATCATCGCCGAGGGCGAGGAGGTCATCAAGAACGTCAAGGACGACAACACGCAGGATGCCGGCCTCGTCGCCGCCGGGCAGGCGGCCGAGCACTACGAGATCGCGCGCTACGGCACGCTGTGCGCGTGGGCGAAGCTGCTCGGCAAGCCGCAGGTAGCGAATCTACTGCACGAAACGCTCGAGGAGGAAAAGAAGGCCGACTCGCTGCTGACCAAGATCGCCGAGCGTTCGGTGAACGAGCACGCGGTGGCGTAACGCCTCATCGTCACCCAAGAGCTGTCATCGCCCGCGAAAGCGGGCGATCCAGCAATTTCCGGTCTTTGATATTCCAGATCGACAGGTCTGCGATTGCTGGATGCCCCGCCTTCGCGGGGCACGGCAGTTTCGGCTACCTGAACTTCGGCAAGGCCTGCCTTTTCCGAGCCATGGCCGCCCATGGGTCCTGGCGCAATCGCGTCATCCGCTGCATCACGTTCTGCACGGTGTACTGGTTGGCGCCTTTGAGCTTGCCGAGCTCCGACCAGGCGACCGGCACCGCGACCGGCGCGCCGGGGCGGGCGCGGGTGGAATAGGGGGCGACGGCGGTCGCCTCGCGGCTGTTGCGCAGCCAGTCGACGAAGATGCGGCCGTCGCGCCGCGCTTTGCTGGCGGTGGCGAGATAGCGCGCGGGCGTGTCGGCGGCCATGCTGAGCGCGACCTGCCGGGTGAATTCCTTGGCGGTGGCCCACGGCTCCGCTTTGATCGGCACTACCACGTGCAGGCCCTTGCCGCCGGTGACCTTGACGAAGCTGTCGAGCTTCACCCGTTGCAACCGTTCGCGCACCTCGCGTGCGCCTTCCACGACGTCGGCAAAGCCCAAACCCGGTCCCGGATCGAGATCGAACACCAGCCGGTCGGCGCTCTCGCGGTTGTCGATGGTGGAGCCGCGCAGATGGATTTCCAGCGCGCCGCCCTGCACCAGCGCGATCAGGCCGTCGAGGTCGTCGATCGAGATGACGTTGCTGCCCTTCTCCGGCACGAGGTGGAGAAATTCGGTGGGAATGCCGGCGCGCGCGTGCTTCTGGAAGAAGCACTGGCCGACGTCGGCGCCTTCCGGGCAGCGCACCACGGCGATGACGCGTCCGACCGCGTGCGGCCGCATCCATTTCCAGACCTTGCCATAGTAGTCGGCGAGATCCTGCTTGGTGACGGCGGCGTCCTCCCAATAGACGCGGTCGGGATGGGTGAGCTTCACCTTCCCCACCACCGCGCTTGCCCGCTTGCCCCGGGCCGTCCGCCGCTTTGCCAGCGAAGCGCGCGGGTTCATGCTGTCGCCTCCCGCACCACTTGCCTTGCCGGCTTGTCCTCGCGCACCCCTTGGAACGACGCCTGTCGCACGCGGTCGCTATGCGTCCAGCCGTGGAAGTCCACCTCCACCACCATGCTGGGTTCGACCCAAATGGGGCCTCGTCGACCCCGTTCTTCCTTAGGTACGGTGGCGAGCGGCGACTTTTTGCGCTCCTGCGCTTTCAGCGTGCGGTAAAGTTCGCGCGCGGTGGCGTGGGTGAAACCGGTGCCGACCCGGCCGGCATAGGTGAGCTTGCCGTCATCGTAATAGGCGAGCACCAGCGCGCCCACCGCGTGGGCGTCGGCGGTGGAGGGCGCAAAGCCCGCCACCACAAATTCCTGGCGGTCGGAGCATTTCTCCTTCAGCCAGTCGCGGCCGCGGCCGGACCGGTAGGGGGCCTCGGCGCGCTTGGAGACGATGCCCTCCAGGCCCATCCGGCAGGCGCTTCTAAGCAGCTTCGGCCCGGGCTCGGTCAGGGATTCGCTCAAGCGCATGGCGCCGCGCGCGCGCGACAGGAGGCGCGACAGCGCCGCCTTGCGCTGCGTCAGCGGCAGCGCCGTGAGATCGGCCCCATCGAGGTGCAGCAGATCGAACACGTAGAGCACCTTGCGGTCGTGGCGGCCGGCCTTGAGGTCCTGCTGCAGCAGGGAAAAGCGCGAAATGCCCTTGGCATCCTCCGAGACCACCTCGCCGTCGAGCAGCGCGGTCTTGGCGGGCAGCCGCGCGACCGCTTCCGCCACGGTGGGAAACTTGGCCGTCCAGTCGAGTCCTTTGCGGGTGAGCAATCTGACCTTGCCCCGATCGAGCCGCGCCTGGATGCGATAGCCGTCGAACTTGATCTCGTGGATCCACCGTGGCCCGGCCGGCGGCTTGTCCACCAGCGTGGCGAGCGCAGGCTGCACGAAATCGGGCAGGGCGGCATGGCGCGCATGCGCGAGCGCTTGCCCGACGGCTCGCGGCGGGCGCTTCGGCGTCGCAGCCTCGCGCATGAG
The DNA here is from genome assembly GCA_963837965.1 of uncultured Pseudomonadota bacterium. Taxonomy (GTDB): domain Bacteria; phylum Pseudomonadota; class Alphaproteobacteria; order Rhizobiales; family Xanthobacteraceae; genus Pseudolabrys. Next base: position 310,567 of record CAWIPY010000003.1, read on the forward strand.
CCGCAGGTTGGCCGCCGTCCGGCGCTTGGGTGCACTCTTCATCTTGCGCTTGGACGTGGCTTTGGCTGCTCTTTTCTTGCTTGCGGCCGCGCGCGTCATCGCTTTGCCCGCTTGGAAGCCTTGCGGGCGCTCGTCGCCTTGCGGCGGCTGGGGGCCGTGCGCTTTGTGGCCTTGCGCGCCGCGGAGGCGGTGCGCGTGGCGCTCCTCCGCTTCGGCGCGGCGCGTTTGGAATTCTGCCTGCTCTTGGTCCTGCTCTTGGTCCTGCTCGTGGGGGCGCGCTTGGCCTTGCGCTTGTGCTGCGCGATCTCGTCCATGGTGCGGCCTGTCTTCACCGACAGCGGCTGTTCGTCGAGGATATCCTTGTCGGCTTCCTCGCGCGCATTCTCGTCGTGCTGCTTGATCAAAAGCCAGTTGTCGCGGTTCTCACCGCGGCGGCGGCGCATGCGCACCAGGTGCCAGCCGCCGTGCAGCTTGGCGCCCTCGAGCCGGAACGAGAGGTGGCCCTTGGCGAGCCCCTTCTCCGGATCGCCTTCCGGCTCCCAGCGCCCGCGGTCCCACACCATCACCGTGCCGCCGCCGTATTCGCCCTGCGGGATCGTGCCTTCGAACTTGTTGTAGTCGATCGGATGGTCCTCGACCTGCACGGCAAGGCGCTTTTCGCCCGGCACCAGGCTCGGGCCCCGCGTCACCGCCCAGCTCTTCATGACGCCATCGAGCTGGAGGCGCAGGTCGTAATGCAGCCGCCGCGCCGCATGCTTCTGGATGACGAAGGCGTTGCCGCGCTTGCCCCTCTTGCCGCGCGGCTCGGCGGTGACGCCGAAGCGGCGCTTGGCATTATATGTGGTGAGCCCTGCCATCGCTTCCGTCCGTTGTCAGCTCGCCCGCCTGACCTTCTTGCGCGAGGTCGTCTTCTTGCGCCTGCCCGTGCTCTTGCTTGTCGTACTCTTGCGCGACCGGGTGGACTTCCGCCGCGAGCCGCCGCTGCCGCCCGCGCTGCGCCGCAGCGCGTCCATCAGATTGATCACGTTGCTCGGCCGCTCCTCGCTGATCACCGGCGGCGCCTTGCCGGCACGCTTGGCCTTGATCAGCTCCATCAGCGCGGTTTCGTAACGGTCCTCGAACCTGGCGGGATCGAAGCGGCCGCGCTTGCTCTCCAGGATTTGCACCGCCAGCTTGAGCATGTCGGTCGGGATCTTGATGTCTTCGATCTCGTCGAAATAACTCTTCTCGTCGCGCACCTCGTTCTTGTAGCGCAGGGCCGTCGCCATCAGCCCCTTGCCGCGCGGGGCGAGCAGCAGGAGATGCTCGCGGCGGTAGATCACCACGCGGGCGAGCCCCACCAGGTCGTCCTTGCGCATCGCCTCGCGGATCACCCCGAAGGCTTCCTGCGCCATCTCGTCCTGCGGCACGATGTAGTAGGACTCGTCGAGATAGATGCGGTCCACCTCCGACATCGGTACGAACTGCTCGATGTCGATGGTGTGGGTGCTTTCCAGTGCCACGTTGTCGAGTTCGTCCTCCTCGACCAGAACGTACTGCCCCTTCTCGTACTGGTAGCCCTTCACCCGGTCCTCCTGCGGCACGGGATCGCCGGTCTCGGCGTCGATCACCTCGTTGCGGATGCGGTTGCCGGTATTCTTGTTGAGGATGTTGAACCTGATGCGCTGGCTGGTCGACGTCGCCGGATAGAGCGCGACCGAGCAGGATACCAGCGACAGCTTCAGATAACCCTTCCAGTTCGGCCGCGGTGCCATGGAGTACTCCCCAAATGATCTTGTTCTGCAACGATTAGAGAATTGAACCGGTTCCCCCGCAAGGGGGCGTTGATCTGCGGCAACCGGCAAAAAAGAGCAAAAGGATCAGATTGTTGGGCGACGGTGCCCAGGGTCCCGGAGGGCTCTGCCAGGAACTATCCGATCAAGCGCGCGTTTCCTTCCCGACCACGCGGTGAGACGCCGCAAACCGGACAACGCCAAACGACGAGAGGAGTCGACATGCTGGGTTGGGCTTTGACATTTCTCATCATCGCGATCGTCGCGGCCATCTTCGGCTTCGGTGGCATCGCGGGCGTGGCGGTCGAGGCTGCCAAGATCATCTTCTTTGTGGCCATCGTGCTGTTCGCCATTTCGGCGGTCTACGGCTTGATGCGAGGCCGGTCGCCGACAGTACCGTAGCGTCAGCGTATCGCGTTCTGTACAATCGCATCACCTGCGTAGCCTCGCGTGGCCCTTGGGCCGCGCGAGGCTTGCGCGTCCGGTTGTAGGGAGCCATCATGTTTCGCTTGATGTCAGGTGTTGCGTTCGCTGCTGCGCTGCTCGCAGCCGGGGCCGCGGCGGCCCAGCCAGCCAAGCCGATGAAGCCGACCGCGCCGATGAAAATGACGCCGCCGGGCGAGGGCGATGCCATGCGCGCATGCGATAAAATGGCGATGGATCAGCACATCAAAATGGAGGATCACGCCCGCTTCGTGCAGGATTGCATCCACCGCAAGATGAGTGAGAAGAAGAAATAGAGCGCCTACGGCTTGTTGAACTCACGCAAGCCCGCAATGAAAACTTCCGGCAGTACCCAAGAGGGTGGCGCCACCATCCCCATGCCGTTGGCAACCTGGACGGCGAAATCGTTGCAGTTGGAGAACAGCAGGTTCCAGTGGCGGTCGGCGGCGCTGATCCGGCGGATCACGTGTCTGAGGCGGGCGTAGCGGGCGGGCGATAGCCGTATGCGATAGACGTTACTCGGCCGCTCCTCATAGTCCTCCTTGACGCCGCGGATCGACGACGGCACCGGGATGATGGAGCCGATGATCAGGCCGCGCTGGCCGTCGAGCGGATAGGCGCCGGCATAGGTCTGCGTGAGCGGACGACCGCGCGGGCCGAGGCGGCCATAGACTAGATAAGTATGCCCGAACAGGTAGCCTGGTCGACTTCGAAACTCGACGAAATAGCCGGCGCCCCGGCCCCTCCGTTCCGGCACGCTGGCGCGGGCGTGGAGGGCGCGGACGCGTTCGCCCGCCGCCGCCGGCGTCCAATTCGCGGCTGCTACCAGGGCGCCACATGCGACGCCTAGTGCGAAAAGCGTCGCCGCCGCTGACCGGAACCTCCTGCGCACGTCGACCCTCCCCCGGTTTCGCGAGTGGCCTTCGATTCGACCGTGCCTGGGAAAATAACACGATGCGCCCCCGCCACCGTTGGTCGAAACGTTTTTACCATTAATCTCGCTGTTCCCCGGTGCTTTGCGTCTGCCGCATTGATCTATTGCAAAGCTGCGCGCTCGAGGGACGTCTATTAGACGTTTAGCTCGGGAGGCAGGAAGAGAACTGCGGAGTTATCTATGATGTGGATCACCCAAGAGGACGCAATCGAGATGTATGCCCGCTTCTGCCTGGCCCATTACGGGGCGGCTGCAAGCGATACCGTGCGCGCCAGAGCCAAGGATCTCGAGCGCCAGGGCGACCTCGAAGGCCGCCGGGTATGGAACGAGGTCGCGGAAAAGCTCGATCGTATGCAGCAGACTGACGGCCGGGAGCCGCCCGGCCTGCATTGAACGGAAAAGTTAAGAGCGGCAGGCCTCGAGGCCCGCCTGCTGTTTGGTCATCCTGCCCTGAAGCTGATCTCTGGTTTCGGATGCCTCCCTCCCCACAAAAGGGGGAGGGATCATGATTGAGACCGCCGCTCGCTGCGTTTCGACGGAAGCGAAGCGCGGCCGTACTTAGGGCTGCGACTTGGTGCCGACCGGCGAGGTATTCGATGCCGGTGGGGTCGTGTGGGCGGGCGTGTTGTTGGCCGGCGCGTTGGCGGCCGGAGGCGTCGTCGTGGCCGCGTTGTTGTTGGCCGGCGCGTTGACTGCCGGTGCGGTCGCCGGGGCGGGCGTGCCACCGGGCGCGGCGCCCGTAGTGACCGCCGGGCCGACCGGGGCCGTCGCCGTGCGCGGACCGGTGCCCCACCAGGCGCCCCACCACCAGATGCCGATGCCGATAGCGATCAGGACGATAAGTCCGATCAGCCATGCGCCGGCGCCGCCGCCACCGCGCGGCTGGCGCGGATTGTTAGGATCGTATGTGCTCATGTTGGCCTCATTGGATTAATTCGATGCTGGGAACTTGCTCGCTCAGAGGCAACGTTGAGAGCGCACGGCCGGTTCCGGCTGGAGCGGGGCGAATTGGCTCCTCGAGCCGGCACGCCGTCAGCGCAGACGGATATCGGGACTGCTGTCCGCGCGCGCGGTGCGATCGAAGTGGGCCGGCGATGCGCCCCGCGCCTGCGCTTGCCGAGGCGCCTGCTTTGCGGGTGCGCGGGCCGCTTGCACGATACTCTCGCGCGCCGCTAGCGCTTGTCGCTTGAGCATGGCCTCTTCGTGCACGGTGTCAGCGAAGGTGTGAAACATCGGCGGGGGCGGCGGCACGCCGGCTGTCTGCCAGAACAGCCACGCCAGCAACAGCGGCGTGGTTACCGCGAAATAGATTACGTACTGCATGTTCGGAAAACCCGGAACGGGCGGCGAGGTTCCGGCCGGCAGACGCGGACTAGAGCTGGGCCGTTTTGTCTTGAAGCGGTTTTGCCGGCACAGCGCGCTCCCTCTCCCCGTTGGGAGGAGAGGGTTGGGGTAAGGGTGGATCATGCCTCTCGATTGGCTGTAACCCTCACCGGCCCGCCTTCGCTAAAGCTTCGCGGGCGACCTCTGTCTATGAGGAGATGTGAAGCGCATTCGCGGCACGGCCTGATTCAACTTGAAGCGATCTTCCTCTAGCTCTCGTCGTTGCGCAGGTCGGAAAAGGGAAAGGAGAACAGCTCCTCACCGCCCTCGTCATGGACGGCCATGCACCAGCTCGACCAGTCCCGCCCGAGCATGCCGTCGTTTCGGTACATCAGCTCGCGCGCAACGCCCCGCGCATGCGTCTGCGCAGCCGTGTGGTCGGCAAGCTCGGTGCCGTCGGTGTCGGCAATCGTGTCCGAATTTCGCATATGAAAAAAATACAGCGGCACGGGGACCCCTCCCTCAGCCGAGCCGCCAGGCGGTACGCGTGTGTTCGCCCGTCGACGTCAAACCAACTCACATAATTCGCGAGGTCGTGTTTGGTTCAATCAGATTTTCACGCCGATGAGGTGCGCGAGCTTGTCCTGCTGAATGGTCGGATAGCAGTCGCAGGCGCAGGCTGATAGGCCCGGACGGTCGAGGATCGTGATTTGGCCGCGGCTGTACTTGATCCTCCCTTTGCGCTGCAACGCCTGCGCCAACAGCGTCACCGTGGTACGGCGTACGCTCAGCATCTGTGCCAGGTATTCCTGGGTCAGCGCCAGCCGTTCGCTGCCGGTGCGATCGGCGCACTGCAGCAGCCAGCGAGCGAGCCGGGACGGTGCGTCGTGTGCGGCGTTGCAGGCCGATATCTGCTGCGCCTCGGCCAGCAACAGCTCGGTGTAACGCTCGATAAGATCGCGCAGCGGCGAATGCATCTGCACAAGCTGCTCGAAGCGATTGGCGGCGATGGTGGAGAAGCGGCCGCCGATCTGAGCGGCGGCGCGTGTGAAGGAGCGGCGCGCGCCTAGCCCGCGATGCAATCCGAACGCGCCTTCGCGCCCGACCGTCGAGGTCTCGATGGGGGCGCCGCTTTTGGGAATCACCAGCAGCGAGATCATTCCGGTCTGTGGGAAATAGACATCGACGATATCTTCTCCCGGCTCGAAGATGACCGCGCCCTGCGCGATGGAGACCTGGCGCAGATTGGGTGCCATCGCATCGAACGTCTCGATCGGAAGGCCCGCGAGCAGTCGGTTGTTCTTATGACCTTGTGTTGTGGCGTCCAGCAAAATATCCTCCTTGCTCGCCCCACGCGAGAGCAGTGATTGAAGGCGTCTCGACGAGACGCGCCTTCACTTCCCATCCTATTGTCCAGATCCTGCAGCGTGGGAAATCGCTCGGTGATGAAAAGCTGCTTCTTTAAACTAGTCTCGAGACAAGCAGGTTATTGGACGGGCATCTTGTGTGCCTTGCTAAACAGTCTACGCGCTGAAATCTCGCAATGATAGCCGATAAATGAGTAAAAAGCCCATAAGCAGAAATGAAAAGGCCCATAAGAAGCAGCTAAACTGTAGTGGTTGGTGCGGTGCAAGTCTTGGATCTTTTTGCTCGGTTCGTGCCGCGGACTCCGCCGGCGGCACATGCGCCCGACTTTTACAAATTCGTCTTGTTGTGTCGGCTACGCGATGGAACGACGCGCATTTGGACGCGTTTCGATTCTGTCGCGCATGTCGGTACATCGTCGCCCCCGCTTGCATGCGCGACACTGCTGCCTCTGAGGCCGCGTCTCCTAAAACGAGCGCGGCCTCTTTTCATTTTACTTGCAGGCCCTCGCCAACAGCGTTTGTTTGCTGCGAGCGGGAACCAAAGCAGCGCCATGCCATTGGTATGATGTTTCGCTTGGCGACTCGGTGTTACGCCAAAGCGGTCTATACTATCCAAGATGAAGCCGTGCCCCGCAGCGCGGCTTCATTTTTTTCGGCGCTTGGCTTTCGGCTTCGCGGTCATGTGCAGTCGGCGCATTGAGTCGGATTGTGTACTTAGGCGCCTGCATCAGATTCCATGAAAATGCGCCTCCGGAATTCTCCCTAGTTGCCGGCGCGCAGGAATGGGGGATGCTCGCGCATGTCAGACGATGACGCTTCGCCCGCGAAAGCCAATGCCGAACAGCGCTGTCGGTGCAACGGCGGTGCGATGGAGTTGGTGCGCGTCAATCCCGGCATAGGACCGCTGCCGGAGCTGCGCACGTTTCGCTGCGGGCAGTGCGGTCACGTCGAGACCATCGAAGCTATCTAGGCCGACACGCGTGGAGCGGCGAGCGCAATGGCCCGCCGCGGCCGGTCGGATTTTGTGAAGGCGTGTTCGCGAGCGCGCGGCGCGCTATTCGCCGCTGGCCAGAACGGCGCGCGTGGTCTGGTCGGGACCGAACTCCTCGGCGCTTTCCACGCCCATCAGCTCGGCCAGTCGCGTGCGCGCGCGGTTGACGCGCGACTTGATGGTGCCGACCGCGCAGTCGCAGATCTTGGCGGCTTCCTCGTACGAGAAGCCGGAGGCGCCCACCAGCACCAGCGCCTCGCGCTGGTCGGACGGCAGTTGCGCCAGCGCTTCGCGGAATTCGCGGAACTCCACCTGGCCGATCTGGTCGGGCTGTGTCTTCAGGCTTTCGGCATAGTGGCCGTCGCCGTCCTCCACCTCGCGCCGCCGCTTGCGGTACTCCGAACGGAAGTGGTTGCGCAGGATGGTGAAGAGCCAGGCCGACATGTTGGTGCCCGGCTGGAATGAGTCGATGTTGGCGAGCGCGCGCAACAGCGTCTCCTGCACCAGGTCGTCGGCGCGGTCGACATTGCCGCACAACGAGATGGCGAATGCACGGAGGCTGGGCACCGCGCTGAGGATTGCTTTGCGGACGGACTCGTCCATTGGCATTAGCGCCTATCCTTGTTTCCGTCGCCGTCGATCCGGTCGATCAGATCGGCGAACCGATCCGGCACGCCTTGGCCCACCACTTCGTCGTACATGGCGCGCAACTGCTGGCCGAGCCGAGCCTGTACCTCGCGGCTCAGCTTGGCAGGCTTGCTGTCGCCTTTCTTGTTACGGGTCGCCGCGGTTTCCATCGGTCTCTGCTGCCCCAGGGGCTTACGATCGTCCATTTTTCGTTCCCAAATTCCTCGGGCCCGGGTTCTCGCGCCCGGCTCGGGTCCCCTTATCTAGCGTTCATCCAATCCCAGAACCGGGCATATGGTTCCAACGTACGGGAACTTTTTGCAAATTCTGGCGTTGAGTGGGCTAAGGTTGAGCGGATCTTTCGGGGGGCTGTGCCTGATCCGGTTGGCGATCCGCATTGGTCGGGAGGGATTTTTGTCCACATCTCAAGCAGTTGCCCAGCATCTTCCCTATCTGCGCCGCTACGCGCGCGCGCTCGCCGGCAGTCAGCAGGCCGGCGACGGCTATGTGGCCGAGACCTTGGAAGCGGTGGTGCAGGACCCCGGCCTGCTGGAGACCGGCGATTCGACGCGTATCGCCCTTTACAAGCTCTTCACCAAGATCTGGAACGCGCTGCCGCTCAACGGCGCGCCCTCCGTGAGCGATTCCGGACAGCCGGTCGAGCGCCATCTCGCGCAGATCGCGCCGCTGCCGCGCCAGGCCTTCCTGCTGGTCGCGCTGGAGGGGCTTTCCGAGGACGATGCCGCCAAGGTTCTCGATGTCGACGTGCCGAAGCTGCGCGCGCTGGTCGAGGAATCGGGCCGCGAGCTCGCCGCCGAGATTGCCACCGACGTGCTGATCATCGAGGACGAGACCTTCATCGCGCTCGACCTGGAATCCCTGGTAGAGAGCCTCGGCCACAACGTGCTCGGCGTGGCGCGCACCCATAAGGAGGCGGTCGATCTCGCCAAGGCGAAACGGCCCGGCATCATCCTGGCGGACATTCAGCTCGCCGACGGCTCCTCCGGCCTGGACGCCGTCAATGAAATGCTCAGTACGTTCCAGGTGCCGGTGATCTTCATTACCGCCTATCCCGAACGCTTCCTGACCGGCGAGCGCCCTGAGCCCGCCTTCCTGATCGCCAAGCCGTTTCAGCCGGCGACGGTATCGGCGGTGCTGAGCCAGGCGCTGTTCTTCGAGCGCAACGCGCGCCGCCGCGAGCGCAGGGCGAGCTGACGCCGGGCTTGTCTTTCCCGCCACGCTGAAGCGGTCGCGCAGCCGCGCGCGTTGCCGTTCGGCTGCGGGCGGCGGCCCCGCCGAGACGCCTTCCTGCCGCGCTGCAAACCCTCTATTATCCCCCCTTGGCCGGCCCGCCTTGGCCAAGGCAGCCGAACGATACACAATGCGCCGATCGTGGTCGCATGGGGGGAGTATGATGAAGTCCAAAGCGGTATTTCTTGCGCTTGTCGCGGCGTCGCTGATCGCTGGCGCCAAGCCTTCCAGCGCGGAAACCATCGGCTACGCCGGCGCGCTCGGCGATCTGGCGGCGAACTGCGGACACGACATCAACAGGTATTGCCGCCGCGCCAATCTCGGCGGCGGGCAGGTGGCGGAATGCCTGGAGCGTAATAGCCTGCGCGTTTCGACGGCCTGCAAGGCCACCTCGGCGGAGGTCGCCGCGCTGTTGCGCACGCGCGCCGCCGCCCGCCGCTCGGTACAGCACGCCTGTGAACTGGACAGGCTGAAGTTCTGCGGCGGCATCCAACCGGGCAACGCCCAGATCCTGGGTTGCATGTATGCCTCGCGCAATGCATTGAGCGCCGGCTGCCGGCAGGCGCTCGTCAATTCCGGTTACGAGGCTGCCCTCGATCCGGGTCCGCTCGGCGCGCAGGTTCATTTGACCTCGCGTGACGTTCTGAGCAGTTTGGTCGGGCTCGAGCAGACCAATATCGGCATCAGCGTGGATAGGCTACGTGCGCTTGCCGCGCGGGCCGCGCACGATCCCTCGCGCGCCGACCCGCTGAAGCGGCCGCCTTTGTACGCGCAGCTCAACAGCCTCGCGCAGATCACCCTCGCCATCACCTTCGATCTCAACTCGGCCCGTATCGATCCGAAGTCGTATCGCGCCATCGGGCTGATGGCGGATGCCCTCTACCACCCGTCGCTGTTCGGCTACTGCTTCCTGATCGTCGGGCATACCGACGCCACCGGCCGCCGCGAATACAATCTCAGGCTCAGCGAGCGGCGTGCCCAGGCTATCCGCGCTGCGCTGATCAATCCGTTCGGCATCAGCCCGCGGCGAGTTCGACGAAGTCGGCCTCGGCGAGGAGCAATTGCTCGACCCGCGGCATCCGAGGTCCGGGGTGAACCGGCGCGTCCAGCTCATCAATATCGGGCAGATCGCGGGAAACCCGCAGTGTCCCGTCGTCACGGTGAAGGACATCAAATAAGGGCAGGGGATATTAAGGCGCTCCCTCGCGTTTGCGCGCGAGGGAGTAGCCGAGCATGACCGCTTCCACGATCATCACGAGCTGAAGCTCGCGCGGTGTCTTCAGTGCGGGCGGCGCGGTGCTCGCCGGCTTGACGCGCATCGCCCACAGCGCGATGAGCGCCGTCAGCGCCAGTAACCCGTAGATGCCGCCGACGATGAGCCTTGCATCGAGCGCGCCGACCGTGCCGTCGAGTGCGATCATGCCGGCGACCGTGAAGTGGTAGATCGCGATGACCAGGAAGATCAGCAGCGCGAGAGCGGCGGCCGTCCGGCGCAACAGGCGCGCGACGAAGCGCTTGGCAGCCAGCGCGACGATCTGATCGACCTGCATCGGGTCAGCGACGGCTCGAGAGCCCGGCGAGGAAACCAAGGCCCGCGGCGATCGCCAGCATCATGAACGGTCGGGCCTCGACCTCGTCGGTCACCCGCTTCAGGGCGTCGCCGCCGAGCCGCGATGCCTCATCGGTGACGGAATGTGTCACATCCGAGGCGCTGTCCCGTACGCGGCTCATGATGCGCTCAAGCGCTTCGCCTACGAAATCGCGCACGTCGCCGGACGCGCCGGCGGCCTCGCTGCGGGCGGTTCCCGACAGGCGGCGCAGGCGCTTCTCCAGATCGCTCATCAGATCTTCAATCGCCGCGATCTCTTCGGCGGCCGCCGATTTCGCTGCACGCGTGCTCATTGCTGTCCTCGCTTGTGTTGCCCTTGGGTGCGGTCGAGGACAAAACGTGGGCGTGGGGAAGAAAGTTCCATGGACAGGCGGCCGGCAGCGCATTTGCCGGAATAGCCAAAATTTTGAACGGACTGCCGCAGTCCGCGTTAAGCTCTTGCCTGAGAAGCGGAATCGGCCGACTTCGGTCGCTGCGGGCAGATGGCACCCAAGATGGCTGCTCCATTGACTGGACCTGCGATGAGCATGTTTATTGGAACATTCGATGCAAATCGCAGTACGAGAATTACTATTCGACAACCGCAATAGGAGAACCGCTGCACGATGCGTCCGGATCTGATGGGCGCGCGGTCGCGATTTTCGGCGGGGTGGCCGATTTTCGCCGAGGCAAGCTGAATGTCACAAGTGGAGGACGACAAGCTGGCCGAATGGGACACGGATCGCCGCCGGCTGGAAGCAAAGATCGAGGCGCAAGCGCAGGAGCTCAACGTACTGCGAGCGCGCTTTGCGCGCTACGAGAAGGCGTTGCGCGGCTCGCACGTCACGGTGTTCACGCAGGATCGCGATCTACGTTATACTTCCATGAGTAATCCGGTGCTGGGCCTTGCCGCCCATGCCATCGTCGGTCGCACCGACGAAGAGATTCTGCCGAGCGAGAGCCGCGCAGGCATCATTGCGCTGAAGCGCGACGCGTTGGCCACCGGCCAGCCAAAACGAGCCGAGTTCGCGCTCGCGGAAGGCCCGGGCGTGCGATGGCTCGACCTGCACGTCGAGCCGCTGCGCAACGAGGCCGGCGTCGTCGTCGGGCTGACCGGCGCTGCGGTGGATGTCAGCGAACGCAAGGAAGGCGAGGCTCATTTGCGTCTGCTGCTGCGTGAACTGACGCACCGCTCCAAGAATCTGCTCGCGGTGATCCAGGCGATGGCGCGGCAGACCGCCCGTCACGCCGGTTCGATCGAGGGATTTCTCAAGCAGTTCGGCGCTCGCCTGCAGGCGCTTGCCGCCTCCCATGATCTGCTCGTGCGCGAGAGCTGGTACGGCGCTTCGCTGGGCGAACTGGTTCGCTCGCAGCTTTCCGCTTACATCGATCGCGGCCAAAGCCGGGTGGCAATCGAAGGTCCCGAAGTCGCGCTCAAACCGGAGGCGGCGCAAAATCTCGGCCTTGCCCTGCATGAACTGTCGGTCAACGCGGCGAAATACGGCGCGCTTTCCGTTCCCGACGGACGCCTCTCTGTCCATTGGGAAAACGATGAGGCGAACGGCAACGCGATTGCGCTCGATTGGCAGGAGCAATCCGGCCCGAAGGTCAAGCCGCGTCGCAAGCGCGGCTTCGGCAGCATGATGATCGAACGCAATCTCGCGCGTGCACTTGACGCCGAGGTGCAGTGGGATTTCAGGCCGCACGGCGTGCGCTGCCACATCGTCATACCGGCCAGCCAGATTGCCGCCGCGCGTTGAGCGCGGAACGTTTCTTCGCGCCGACCGTTTTTCCCGCATCAAGATCACGCCTTCGTGGCGACATGGCGTCGCCGCGGTTGGCGGAAGGGCGATGATGCGCGGATTTGCGGGATACCTGCTGATTGGCGGTCTCGGTGTCACGGCGATGGGCCTGGTGACGCTGGCGGGGCTTGGTTTCGCCGTCGGCGCGCGTCCGATCATGGCGCCCGGGCAGGTGATCCAGTACGTCGATCGCACGCACAAGTCGGATCGTCTTGATGTGCGGACGACCATCGGCACGCGTCCGCAGCGGCAGCCCGCCGAGAAGAGGCCGGAAAAGATGCCGATCGGCTGTGATCCGGTCTTCAGCACGCTGGCGGCGTCCGCGCATGCGAACTATTCGGGACGTTGCATGGCCCAATTCCCGCTGATCCGCATCTTGGCGGGATAGACAGCGGGCCTTGATGGAACTACTCCTGTTCCGTCAGGTTTCCTAACAGACAAATGGAAGATAAGGATATAGACATGCTTAGGCACATGATCGCTTGTGCCGCCATGGCCTTTGCCGCGGCGGTCGCTCTGCCTGCGACAACCATGGCGCAAACGGGTGCGCCCACACAGGTTGGCACGCTGACTTGCGATATTTCCGGCGGAATGGGCATGATCATCGCATCGAGAAAGGATGTGAGCTGCATCTTCACGCCGTCCGGTCCGGGCCCGCGTGAAGTCTACGTGGGTCACATCTCGAAATTCGGCCTTGACCTCGGCGGCACCACCGGCGGCCGCATGGTCTGGGCGGTGTTCGCGCCGACCAACAAGGATTTCGGCGCGCTTTCCGGCACCTATGTGGGCGCCACCGCGGAAGCGACCTTCGGCGCCGGTCTCGGCGCCAATGCGCTGGTCGGCGGCTCGAACCACACCGTCGCATTGCAGCCGCTTTCCGTGCAGGGACAGACCGGCCTCAATGTCGCCGCCGGCGTCGGCGCTTTGACCTTGCGGCCCGCCCGCTAGCGAGACAGCGTTTCGATATCGATTGACGGCCGCCTTTCGGGGCGGCCGTTATTTTTTGGGTCGATGGTTAGGATGCTTCGCCGGAGCTGCAGCGGATTTTCGACAAATAGTCGGGTCTCGGCAGCGGGTCAGATCGGCCCCTTCATCTCCGTGCTGTAGGGACGAATGCTGTCGGCGACCAAATCGGCGATGTGCTCCTTCGAGATCATGCCGACGATGTTGCTTCCGCGCGGCACGCCGCGCCCCTTGGTGACGATCGACATGCTGGCATTCCGGCGCCACATGCGCTCCACCACGTCGAAGACCACGTCCTGTGCGCGCGACACGGTGAAGTTCTTCTGCGCTATATCGCCCAGGCGCACGCCGGAATAGGCGGCTTCCAGCCCGAGTCGCAGTTCGGTATTGACGCGCAGCACGCCCATGATGCGGTCGTCCTCGGTGACGACGATGTGCTTGAACCCGCCGGCCGACGTCTCGCGCAGAAAGGCGGCGAAATCGGTTTCCGCGGGCAAAACCAGAACGCTCTTGTCCATCACTTCCTCGGCGTGGCGCACCAGGAACATGTTGGCGTGCAGCGCCTTTGGGATGAGATGGCCGCGGTCGACCAGCTTGATGGTGTAGATGTTCTCGCGCGAGAGCAGCCGTCGGATGCCGATGGCGATGGCGACGGCCACGATGATCGGCATGATGATGTCGTAGTCGCGCGTCATTTCGAAGATCATGGTGACGGCGGTCATGGCGGCGCCGGTGCCGCCGCCGACCATGGCGGCCATGCCGATGATGGCGCAGTTGACCGGATCGACGCCGTGCACCGGCCCGAGCGCGGTGACGATGGTGCCGAAGGCGGCGCCCAGCGTGGCGCCCATGAACAGCGAGGGCGAGAAGATGCCGCCGGAGGCGCCGGAGCCGAGGCTGACATTGGTCGCGAAAAGCTTGGCGACGAACAGGCCGAGCAAAAGGCCTACACCCAGCAGGTGCTCCTCCACGATGGCCTGAATGGTCGCGTAGCCGACGCCTTCGACGTAATAATGGCCCTGGTAGATCAGCAGGAAATAGAAAAGCGTGCCCACCATCGTCATGCCGATGACGTGGCGGATGTATGGGTTGTGGATCTTCTCGAACGTGTCCTCGCAGAAGACCAGGCCGCGGATGAAGGCCACCGCGGCCAGTCCGATCAGGATGCCGAGCAGCGCGAAGACGAGCAGCGCCGGAATCGGCGCTTGTTCATTGTGCAGGGCGAGTGCTGCGGGCACCGAGAACGCGGGCTGCAGGCCGAGGAACACGCGCCCCACGAACGTCGCAGCGCCGGTCGCCAGCGCGACCGGCATGAAGGTGCGCGCTGAGATTTCCGGCAGCATCAGCTCGATGGCGAACATCACGCCGCCGATCGGGGTGTTGAACGTGGCGGCGATTCCGGCACCGGCGCCGGCGGCGACCAGGGTGATGCGCTGCCATGGCATCATCGGGATCCACTGGCCGAGCGAGGAGCCGAGCGTCGCGCCGATCTGGATGATCGGACCCTCGCGGCCGACGGCGGCTCCGCTGCCGATGGATATGGCGGAGGCGAACGACTTGATCACGGCCACCACGGCCCGGATCTTGCCTTCCCGGTAGTAGATGGCGTCGAGCACTTCCGGCACACCGTGGCCGCGTGCTTCCGGGGCAAAGTTCTCCACCAGGAACACCACTACGAGGCCGCCCAGCACGGGAACCAGGATGATCCAGGCCCCCCAAGGGCTCGCCGGAATGAACTGGTTGGCGTCGTAGAAGATCGAGAATTTGCCGTTGAAGCCGATATTGACGATGAGCGCGATCAGGCCGCGGAAAAACACCGCGCCGAAGCCGGTGATGCAGCCGATGACGAGGGCCAGAAGCGAGAGATAGAAGAGGCCGATGCTGGAGGGGAGTGTGTTGAAGTTCGTGGGGCTCGGGGTCGCCTGCTGCATCGCAAAAACCAGTAGTCACGGCCGGGCGCGGGCGCGCCGCGCATAAGGGACCACCGGCCGGCTTGAATTCGCGACCCGGAGCGGTAATCGCGATATGGCTAGATTATGGTGGACTACCGCACATCGCCCATAGGGGCAAGCCTGCTTGGCCCGAAGTTGCGGTTCTTCCGGCGGTTTTTCCGAATTTCGGCGCGACGACGGCCACGCAGGCGACCGGCGCGGGAATCTCGCAACGGTTGGCGCCGCGAGCCCGCATTGTGCATCGCACCCGATTGGGTTTATTGCTGACAGGCGGCGCGCATTGTTCTTTCGGCGCCGCGCCGGTTATTTTCGCGAACTGAAAGAGGCCCTGATTGTCAGAGCGAGCTGAAGCCGCCGCGCTACGTTTTCCCCGGGCCGAGCCGCCGGCAGCCGGCGAACTGGTCGAGATCGCCGCCGGCATTCTATGGGCGAGGATTCCGCTTCCTTTCCGGCTCGATCACGTGAACGTCTATCTGATCGAAGACGACGGCGGCTGGGCGGTCGTGGACACCGGCGTCGACGACGGCGCCACCCGGCAGGTCTGGGAGATGCTTTTGGGCAAGCTCCTTCAGGGGCGCTCGTTGACCAAGATGATCGTCACCCATTTCCACCCCGACCACATCGGTCTCGCCGGCTGGCTGTGCCAGCGGTTCGATCTGCCGCTCTATACGAGCCAGACCACCTATCTCAGCTGCATCAACATCTCGCTGCGGCCGGGCGCGCTGGAGGCTCCGCCCTACCGGGAGTTCTACCTGCGGCACGGCCTCGATCCGGCGGTGGCCGACCGGGTGATGACGCAAGGCCACGCTTATCTGCGGCTCGTGTCGGAGCTGCCGCCGACCTTCCGGCGTATCGTCGGCGGCGACACGCTGACGATCGGCGGGCGCGACTTTCGCATCCTGTCGGGCGACGGGCACGCGCCGGAACAGATCATGCTCTACGGCGAGGACGACGGCCTGTTCATGACCGCGGATCAGGTGTTGGCCAAGATCAGCCCCAACGTCAGCGTCTGGGCCGTCGATCCCTTCGGCGATCCGCTGGGACTCTATCTGCGCTCGCTGCGGTCGCTCAAGCGGGAGGTCGGGCAGGATGCGCTCGTGCTGCCCGGCCATCAGCTTGCATTCTATGGCTTGCACGCGCGCATCGACCAACTGATCGAGCATCACGAGATGCGCTGCAAGCTGATCCTGCAGGCTTGCGGGGAGCAGGCGCATTCGGCGGCCGAGCTCATGCCCGTGCTGTTTCCAAAGGTGCTCGACCCGCAGCAGATGAGCTTCGCCTTCAGCGAAGCGCAGGCGCATGTGAATTACCTGCTGCGCATCGGCGCGTTGCGCTGGGTGCAGAGCGGCGACGGCGTCGAGCGGGTGGTGAGTGCCTGAGGCGGGTCCTCGCGCCTCAGTGACGATCGACGCTCTTGTCCGGCGGAGAGCTACAGCCGAAGTGCACTGTGGCGCCGATGCCCGCCCCGCGACCCATTGTCGGCTTAGCTCTTGCGCGCCAGCATGAGTACCGGGGCGATCGCGCCGTTTGCGATGTTCGCGGCCATGTTGCCGGCCTTAACACCGGCGTCCTTGCCCATCACAATATGCTATGCAGCCCTAGCCGCGGTGGCCCGCTTTCGGCTATCCGCGCTCCGCGCGGCCAACGCATCCGTTTCGATCCCTATCGCCCATTCGTGGGGTCGAGGTGCTTGCCTTGCGTTGTCCACCACAATCTCACGCCGGCGGGACGCTGATGAGATGAACGACTCTTAGCCGCAAGTTCTCAGGTGGCGGGCGCCGGTCGATGCTGATGATGGCGGATTTCGCCAATTCGATGTCGAAGATCGATGCGATGAGAGTCCGGTGCTCTTCGGTGAGCGCATTCAAAACATGATCGGCGAAAATCCAGACCGGCTTGTGCAGCAGGAGCCGGGCAATACCGATCCTGATCTGCTCGTCGTCGGTCAGTTCAACTCCCCATTGTGTCTGTCGATCGAGCTGATCGAAGAGGTGGCCCAATTCGACCCGGTCGAGCGCTGCCTTGATGTCGTTGTCGGCAAAGGCCGCTGGCTCTGCCGGAAAGGAAAGCGCGGCGCGCAATGACGACCCGGGCGGAAAATAGGATTGGCACTTGAAGAACATTGCGTTCATGTCGCCGGGCATGTGGACGTTTCCCGATCCCCATGGCCAGAGCCCTGCCAGCGCGGGCAACAGCGGGTTATGCCCTGAGGGGGTCTTGTCGACGACATGGATGCGGTCGCCCGGCGCGACATCGACCTCGTCGTGATCGAGCGCCGACTTTTCATCTGCTTTCGCAATCCCGATGCCTTCTAGCTTCAGTCGATCCGGCGAATTCTTCGACCGGACGATACGGTCTTCGCGGTCGAGCCGGCTTTCGGAAGTCAGCAGCGCTTCGCGGAAAGACATTACCCGCAAGAGCGTGGCGCCCCACTGGGCAATGGCGGCGAAATTATCGACGAACCAGCGCAGCGACTGGTTGACCTGAAAGAAGCCGCCCACAACCATCATCAGCGCACCGAATGAAAGCCGGCCGCTGAAATAGGACGGCGCGGCAATGATGAGCGGCGCGATGATGGAGATCCAGCCGTAGCCGGCCGTCACCCATGTGACCCTGGCGACCGCGCCGACGATCTGCCGCATCACCGTCAGGACGCTGTCGAGTTCGTGTCCGAGGCGCTGAATTTCACTCTGTTCACGATGATGCTGGGCAATGTTTTCAGCCTGCTGACTGACCTGGACCAGCGCAAAGCGAAGTCCGGACTCGCGCTGAAAACGCGTCGCGTTCAATCCAACGAGCGAGCCACCAACCCGCCAGGCGAGCCACGAGCCGGCTGCCGCAAAGAGGAGCGCGCACCACACCATGTAACCGGGAATGGTCACGCTCACGCCGCCGATCGGGACGGTAAGGGCGCCGGACAACTCCCACAAAACTCCAAGAAAGGCGAAAAGGAGCAGAAAAGACTGTAGCAGCCCGATGCCGAGGTCAGTGCCAAGCTCGGTCAGTTGGCTCGCGTCTTGTTGGACGCGCTGGTCGGGGTTGACGCCAATCTCGCCCGCATAGGCGAGCCGCACGGCCCGTCCCGGCACCAGCCATTGTGCGAACAGGTCGCGCGTCAGCCATTCGCGGGACCTGAGCTTGATCATCTCACGTAGCCAGGCCTGCGCGACGTTGAGCACCAGTAGACTTCCCGCGATCACAAGGAAGACGAGGCTTTGGTACCCGAATGCTGAAAGGTCGCGCTGCTCGATGGCATTATAGAAAGGGCGGTTCCAGGCGTTGAGCGCCACCTGAGCAAGAACCGTCGTGCAGATGACAAGGACGACTGCGATGGTCAGCAAGCCGAGAGTTCGGCGCCCTTCGGTCGACCAGAGCGTGCGCAGCAAAGCGTTTACGGCGCGTAGGAGAGGTAAGAACTCCTGCCTGAAAGCGCGCGGTTTCGGGGCGTCTGCGGTCGCAGTCTGGGTCATCGCGAGAACCTGTCGACGAGGTGAACGTGACGATCGGCCGAATGTAAGCGATTAAGCACGCGCGCGCCCGTCGGGCGCGCATTGAGGTTGCGGCTTTGCGGGGTGATCACCGGCGATAGGGCGGGAGCATTGGCGCTGGATAAATTGGGAATGGCTGGGGAACTAGGATTCGAACCTAGATTCTCGGAGTCAGAGTCCGATGTTCTACCGTTGAACTATTCCCCAAAGCGCCCGGAAAGAAGGGGTCCGGTAAGAAGTCCGGTGCCGGCGAGGTAAAACCCTGCCGCCGGAGACCGCCGGAAGGTCAAGACATGGGGCAATCCGCCCGATTTGACAAGTCCCGTCACGTCGCCTCAGGCGCCCGACGCTGGCTGGTCGCCACTGTCAAGATGGCTACCAAGCAACAGGCCGCCACCGCCAGGAACACGAAGCGCGGACTGCCATGGTCCATGATGGCGCCGAAAACCAGCGGTCCGATAATGCCGCCGATGTTGAAGCCGGTGGTGACAAAGCCGAATACCTTGCCGAACGAGCCGGGCGGCGTCACCGCCCGCACGATCATGTCACGGGAGGGCATGATCAGGCCCGTGCAGAAGCCGGCTGCCGTCATGGCGGCGAACAGCGCCAACGCGCCGAGGTCGACCTCGGCCACAAGCAGCACGAACAGCGCCGTGGTGATGAGCCCGAATGCCGCCACCATGCCATGGCGGCTGGTGCGCCCAACCAGCAACCCGCCAGCGAGCACGCCGATGGCCGACAACAGCAGGTTGCCGGTCAGCGCCGCATTTGCGGTGGAAAGGTCGGTCCGGTGCAGGGCTGTGAGCGCCACCACCGAATAGTTGTTGATGCCGGCGTTCATGAGCGCGAGCAGGACGAAGAACATCAAATTGAGCAAAATCGCCGGCGACATGAGCAGCCGCCAGCCGACGGTGGAGGGCGGTTGCGGGGCAGGGTGGGGAACAACGGGTGCAATACCGGTTTCGCGCATGGCCACCAGCAGCGCCGCTACGGCCAGGCCGAGCACGCCTGCGCCGATGAAGGCGCCGCGCCAGCCCCACAGGCCCTGCATCAGCAGTAGCGTCGGCGGCGCCACCGCCGAGCCCAGCATGCCGGCGAAAGTGTGTACCGAGAAGGCCTGGCCGATGCGCTGCGGCGGCACGTGGTGGGAGAGCAGCGAGTAGTCGGCCGGGTGATAGATCGCGTTGCCCACGCCGGCCAGCGCAAACATCGCCATCAGCATCCAGTAGGAATGCACCGCCCCCGCCACGACGAAGGCGCCGGCGCCGATCAGCAGCGCGCCGATCAGCGGCAGGCGCGCGCCCAGGCGGTCCACCAGGAAGCCCGCCGGCGCCTGCAGTACGGCCGAGACCACGTTGAAGACGGCGAGCACGAGGCCGATCTCGGTGTAGCTCAGGCCGTAGTCACGGCGCACGAAAGGCAGAAGCGGAGCCAGCAGCAGGATGTAGTAATGGGAGACGAAATGCGCCGCGCTCACCGCGCCGACAACGCGGGCATGCGGCGCTGCGCGCGCGCCCAGGAGTTCGCTCGCCTGTTCGCTGGCCTGGCTCATGACGCTCCCGGCCCTTCCGGCGGATGAAGCCGCTATGCCGGCTGCTTCCGCTTGGCCTCTTCGATGGCCTGCCAAATGCGCGCTGGCGTCATCGGCATTTCCAGATGCCGCACACCGACGTCGGCGAGCGCATTCACGACCCCGTTCGCGACCGCGCACAGGCCGCCGGTGGTGCCCGCCTCGCCGCAACCCTTGGCCCCGAGCGGATTGGTCTTGGTCGGCACCGGATGGCTCCCAACCGTGATCATCGGCGCATCGTGCGCGCGCGGCATGGCGTAGTCCATGAACGAGCCGGTCACCAGTTGGCCGTCGCTGTCGTAGACCGCCTGCTCGAGCAGCGCCTGGCCCAGGCCCTGCACGATGCCGCCCTGCATCTGCCCTTCCACCAGCAGCGGGTTGATCACCGTGCCGAGATCGTTGACGGCGGTGTATCGCACCACCTGGGCGTGGCCGGTATCCGGATCGACCTCCACCTCGGCGATGTGGCAGCCGTTGGGAAAGGCGTTGGGGACCGGCGTGTCGCCCACGTGATCGGTATTGAGCGAGGTCGGCATGCCGTCCGGCAGCTTCAAGCCGCCGTGCAGCCGCTGCGCCAGCTCCATGAGGCCGATGGAGCGGTCGGTGCCGGCGATGGTGAAGCGGCCCGCCTGAAACTCGATGTCGCTGGGCGAAGCCTCCAGCACGTGCGAGGCGATCTGCTTGCCGCGCTCGATGACGATCTTGGAGGATTCGCTGAGGGCGGCACCGGTGAACATCACCGAGCGGGAGCCGCCCGAGCCGTTGCCGTAGGCCATGCGGTCGCTATCGCCTTCGACCACGCGGATGCGGTCGAACGGCACGCCGAGCATGTCGGTCAGAATCTGGGCATAGGTGGTGTTGTGGCCCATGCCGAAATCCATGGTGCCGGTGATGATGGTCACCGTTCCGTCGGGCTCGAAATGGATGGCGCCCAACTCCTTGCCGCCGCCGGCGGTGACCTCGAGATAACAGCCGACGCCGAAGCCGCGCAGCATGCCGCGCTTCTTGCTCTCGCGCTTGCGTTGCTTGAACCCGGCGTAGTCGGCCGTCTCCAGCGTCTGCTTGAGCAGGCCGAGGAAGTCGCCGCTGTCATAGGTCATGGCGGAGGCGGCATGGAACGGCAGGTCGCCCTTGCGGATCATGTTGCGTTTGCGCAGTTCGATTCGGTCGAGCCCAAGCTCCTCCGCCGCGACGTCCAGCGCGCGCTCGACGTAGTAGTTGCCTTCCGGACGGCCGGCGCCGCGGTAGGCCGAGACATGGACGGTGTTGGTGAACACGCATTTGGCCGCCACCTCGATCAGAGGCGTGCGGTACATGCTGGCGATGTTCTTGACCTGGTTGGCCGTCGGCAGCAGCGCGCCGAACATCGACATGTAGCCGCCCATGTCGCCATAGCCGGTGAGACGGATTGCCTGGATATGCGCGTCCTCGTCGAATGCGATCTCGATCGTCATATCTTGCGCGCGGCCGTGCTGGTCGGAGAGGAAGCTGCCCGAGCGCTCGTCGGTCCACTTGACCGGACGGCCGAGCGTCTTCGCGGCATGCAGGATACAGATGTATTCGGGATAGACCGCCGCCTTCATGCCGAAGGAGCCGCCGATCTGGTTGGTGAGCACGCGCACCTTGTCGGCCGGCGCGCCGAGGACGTCCATGAGAACGGTCTTCATGGCATGCACACCCTGGCTGGGGGCATGCAGCGTCCATTTCTCCGCCGCCGGGTCGTATTCGCCGATCGCCGCGCGCGGTTCCATCGAAGCCACGATCATGCGCTGGTTTGCGGTTTCCAGCCGCGTCACGTGCTTGGCCTTGGCGAAGGCCTCGTTGACCTTGTCGGTGTCGCCGTAGTGGTAGTCGAGCGCGATATTGTTGGCGATCTCGTCGAACAGCAGCGGCGCGCCCGGCTTCTCCGCCTCGGCGGGCGTAAGCACCACCGGCAGGGGTTCGATGTCGAGCATCACCGCTTCGGCCGCGTCTTTGGCCTGGTTGACGGTCTCGGCGATCACGCAGGCGACCGGATCGCCGACAAAGCGTACTTTGTCGCTCGTGAGAGCCGGGCGCGGCACATAGTGGATCGGCGAGCCATCGCGGTTCTTCAACGGCAGCGCCGTCTTGAGGCCGCCGTAGCCGGCAAGGTCCGCCGCGGTCAGCACGGCCAGGACTCCCGGCATGCCCTTTGCGGCTTCGGTATCGACGCCGCGCAGCACGCCATGCGCGATCGTGCTGCGCACCAGAACCGCATAGGCCTGTCCCGGTAGGCTGATGTCGTCGGTATAGCAGCCTCGCCCCTGCACCAGGGCGGGATCCTCGGTACGCCGAACCGGCTGGCCGACGCCGAACCTGGTCAAAGAAAGTGCGGTTTCGGTGGTTCTATCGTCCATCGGCGCCATCGCAAGGTTCTGAGGGTGGAACGCCCCCAATAAAGCAGGCAAGCCGCTGCCACAAGGCGGGTTTCCCGGAGGCAGGCCTGCAAGTATGAGGCGCTTGCATGGCCCACAGGCGCTGTTAGACTTTTCCACGACTGTGGAACATGCCGCGACTTTAGCGCTAAGGAGGCTGCTGGGGGCGGCAGGAAGGCATCGAATATGAGCGGCGAGGCCGGGGAAAACCCAGGCCTCGACCCCGTGATCGATCGGGCTCCGCCAACGCGGGCTCATTGGGGTCGGCGGTCGCCCGGACGGCGCAATGGCAATCCCGGCAGTGATCGGGGGGGCTCGACCTATGCCGCGCTCGATCTCGGCACCAATAATTGCCGCCTTCTGGTCGCGCGCCCGACCGGCGACGGATTTCGGGTCGTCGACGCCTTTTCCCGCATTATCCGGCTCGGCGAGGGCATCACCGCCTCCGGCCGCATCAGCAAGGCGGCCATCGAGCGCGCCGTCGCCGCGCTTACCATTTGCCGCAACAAGATGCGCAACAAGGGGGTCACCCGCGCCCGCCTGATCGCCACCGAGGCCTGCCGCGCTGCCGTCAACGGCGTGGAGTTCCGTGACCTGATCGCCGACAAGGTCGGCCTCGAGCTCGAAGTCATAGACCGGGAGACCGAAGCCGAACTCGCCGCCACAGGCTGCACGCCGCTGATCGATCCGCAGGCCGAGGGTGTGGTGTTGTTCGATATCGGCGGCGGTTCCTCCGAACTCGTTCGGCTGTCGCGCTCGCACATCACGACGAACGGACCGCCGCTGCCGCAGATCAGCGGCTGGGTTTCGCTGCCGCATGGCGTGGTGACGCTGGCCGAGCGGCACGGCGGCCACAAGGTCAGCCGGGAGACTTATGAGACCATGGTCGACGAGGTGGCCGGGGTCGTGGCGCCTTTCGCCCGCGCGCACGCCGCGGGAGGCGTGAACGGTATCCACATGCTCGGCACCTCCGGCACGGTGACGACGATCGCAGGCGTGCATCTCAATCTCAGGCGCTACGACCGCAGCAAGGTGGACGGCTGCTGGATGAGCACGCAGGAGATCACCGCGGTGGTCGAGCGGCTGCTGAAGATGAGCTATGACGACCGGGTGGCGAGCCCCTGCATCGGCGCCGAGCGCGCCGATCTGGTGCTGGCCGGCTGTGCCATCCTGGAAGCGATCCGCCGCGCCTTCCCGTGTCCGCGCCTGCGCGTGGCCGACCGGGGCCTGCGCGAAGGCATGCTGGTGCAGATGATGCGGGAAGACGGCGTCTGGGGCGGACAGGGGCAGGTGGCCGCGTCGTGAGCGGGCGCGGCAAGTCGAGCGGCAAATCGGGTGGCGGCTCGCGCGAACTGAAGGTCCGGGTCAAAGCCGGCAGGACCCGCACGGTGTCGTCGCGGCGCTGGCTCGAGCGCCAACTCAACGATCCTTATGTCGCGCGCGCCAAGCGGGAAGGCTTCCGCTCGCGGGCCGCCTACAAGCTCATGGAGATCGATGACAAGGCGCGTTTCCTGACGAAGGGCGCGCGCGTGGTCGATCTCGGCGCCGCGCCCGGCGGCTGGAGCCAGATAGCGGCAAAGCGCGTCGATGCGCCGGCGCGCGGGGGCGTGGTGGCGATCGACGTGCTGCCGATGGAGCCGGTCGCCGGCGTCGATTTTCTTCAGCTCGACTTCCTCGACCACGATGCGCCGGAAAAGCTGAAAGCGCTGCTGGGCGGTGCGGCCGACGTCGTGCTGTCCGACATGGCGGCCAACGCGACAGGTCACGCCAGGACCGATCACCTGAAGATCATGGCGCTGGTCGAGATCGCCGCCGACTTCGCCCGCGAGGTGCTGGCGCCGGGCGGCACCTTCCTGGCCAAGGTGCTGCAGGGCGGCACTGAGGCAAGCTTGCTGGCCGCGCTCAAGCGCGACTTCGCCCAGGTCAAGCACGTGAAGCCGGCGGCCAGCCGCGCCGACTCGGCCGAACTCTATCTGCTCGCGACGGGCTTTCGCGGCGGCAAAAGCGAAGCCTGATCAGCGGACGTAGCCAGGAGCCCAAACTGCCGGTGGGCCCCGGCGCGCAGCCCGCGCCATCTTCAGGTTCGCCGCCGCCAGACCCCAGATGATGCCGATCAGCAGGTAGAAATGCCTCCAGTGGTCGGTGTCGATCACGAAGCCCTCCGCGATCTCGCCGACGAAGGCGGCCAGCGCCGTGATCACATAAGGCTGCCAGGGCGTACGGATCACCGCGTTGCGCAAGCCGACGATGACGGTGGCCAGAAGCAACAGGATATAGGCCATGGCGCCGAACCAGCCATAGACCAAAAGGGCTTGCAGGTAGACCTCGTGCTGCTGCGTGCCGTGGACGCGGGCGAATTCGAACGGCCCCATGCCGAAGGGGAAATTCAGCACCGCGGTGACCGCAAGTTCCTGCAGGCGGAAGCGGCCGCCCTGGCCGACGTCGTAGGACTGCAGCAGGTGGGCGCGCTCGCTGAACATATTGGAGATCGCCGGAAACTGCAGTGCAATGAGCAGCAGCACGAACACCGCCACGACCGCCGCCAGCGTGAGCATCAGTATGCGCAGGCGCCCGCGCGGGGTCGGCGACATCACGAAATCGAGCGCGATCATGACCAGCGCCGAGACCGTGAAGTGAAACCAGGCGCCGCGCGAAAAGCTCAACAGCAATCCGAAGAAGAGGATACCAAGCACGATCATGTCGCTCAGGCGAATGCGGCGCGACATCATGGTGTCGAGGAGGAACAGTGCCGGCCAGATCAAAAACGGACCATAGACGTTGGGATCCTTGAAGGCTCCGGCTGCGCGCCCGATCGGCGCGAACACCGGTCCCAGTCCGTGAACGTCGAAATAACCCAGCGTGCCGAGAAAAGCTGCGATTACAGCGGTGATGGTGTAGGCTACTCGCATGGTGTTGAGCCGCGCCATGGTGTTCTGCGCGAACAGGGCGGCGAACAGCAGGGCGGCGACCGCGAGATAGATCGAGGTGACGGTATATTGCACCGTCTTCTCGCGTCCCGGCACATGCATCAGCGCGATCATGCCGCCCACGTTCCACAGCAGCAGCAGTAGGAACGGCACCAGCATCACCCGTTCCAGGCGCACGCCGGCGATGAGCGCCATCACCAGCAGCAGGCCCATGAACGCGTCGTGCGGCGACGGCTCGACGAACACGGCGGAGCTCAGGAGCACGGTGATGAACAGCACGATCAGCAAAAGCCGCTCGCGCAGCGGCGCCACCAGGGCGATCGGGAAGGCGGGCGCCGGCGCCCGCGGCGCGGCGGCGTAACCGCCGGGCATGCCGGCCGCCATGTCGCGGGCGGTGATCAATAGGCGTTCTCGGTCTTGAGCAGCGCCAGCGGGGTGCGCAGCAGGATGTAGAAGTCGAACAGCACGGACCAGTTCTCGATGTAGTAGAGATCGTGCTCGACGCGCTGCTGGATTTTCTCGTGGGTATCGGTCTCGCCGCGCCAGCCGCTGATCTGCGCCCAGCCGGTAATGCCGGGCTTGACGCGGTGGCGGGCGAAATAGCCGTCGACCGCCTCGTCGTAGAGACGGGCCTCGGCCTTGGCATTGACCGCGTGCGGGCGCGGGCCGACCAGGGAGAGGTTGCCCTTGAGCACCACGTTGAACAGTTGCGGCAGTTCGTCGAGGCTCGTCTTGCGGATGATGCGGCCGACGCGGGTGACGCGCGGGTCGTCCTTGCTGACCAGCCTGTCGGCCTTGATGTCGGCCTGGTCGGCATACATCGACCGGAACTTGTAGACCTCGATCAAGTCGTTGTTGAAGCCGTAGCGCCGCTGCTTGAACAACACCGGCCCGCGGCTGTCGAGCTTGATGGCGACGGCGATGACAGCCATCACCGGCAGCGCGCAGAGGAGAATGAGGCCGCCGATCACCTTGTCGAACAGCCATTTCATCACGACGTCCCAATCGGCGATCGGCCGATCGGCGACGTCGAGCACCGGCACTTTGCCGATGTAGGAATAGGAGCGGGGGCGGAACTGCAGCTTGTTGGTGTGGGCGGCGAGGCGGATGTCGACGGGCAGCACCCACAGCTTCTTCAGCATCTGCAGGATGCGGTTTTCCGCCGAGATTGGCAGCGAGAAGATCACCAGATCGACACGCGTGCGGCGCCCGAATTCCACCAGGTCGTCGACGGTGCCGAGCTTCGGCTCGCCGGCGCATTCGGTGCCGGTGCGCTCGTCGCTGCGGTCGTCGAACAGGCCGATGATTTTGACGCCGGTATCCTTCTGGCGGGCCAGTTCCTCGATCACGTGCGCGCCCGGGATGCCGGCGCCGACGATGACGGTACGGCGGGTGAGGCGGCCTTCCCGTGTCCATTTGCGCACCAGCAGGAACACCATGCGGCGCGAAGCGATGAGCGCGGCGAGGCCCGCGATATAGAACGTGCCGAGCCAGACGCGCGAGAACATCTCCCCGGCCTTGGCCAGGAACGAGGCGCCGATCACGATGAGAAACACCAGCGACCAGGCCGAAGCCAGCCGCATGTATTGCTTCTCATGGCCGCGAAAGGCCTGCACCTGGTAGATGTCGGCGCCCTGGAAGGCGATCATCGAGAGCACGGCGATGACGAAGGTGGCGAGCGCATAGCGCCAGATCAGCCCGTCGATGGGCGGGAGATAGACGGTGTAAATCGCCATGCCGACCACGAGGATGAGCGCGAACTCGCCCATGCGGACAAAGCCCGCCAGCACGATCGGCGAAATCGCCGGCGAGGATGGCCTGGTGACGACGGCGAGTGCCTGCGGCGAGAGGCTGCGCGGTGGTTTGGTCGGCTCGGCCGGCGCCGGCTGCTCGACAGCGAGCGGCGGGCTCGTCGTCTGCTCGGGCGCAGTCTCTTGGACCGGCTGAAGCGTGGGCGGGTGGATATCTGTGTCGTTCATGACTGACGCAACGCTTACTAATTTGACCCGCCGCGCGACGCCGGCGAACCGGCTGCGGGTCTCCTTAATTCTCGGAAACACTTAAGGAAAAACTCTCAAAAAAGGCTTAGCGGAATGCTCAAAACTGTCTTAACGGCGGCCTGCTTTTTGCAGCATTTCGAGCGCGTCGCCGTAGCCGGCGAGCACGCCATCGACCATGGCCTGTAGGGAGAACAACGCCGCCGCGCGCTCGCGCAATTGCCGGGCGAGTTCCGCGGCGTCGGCGGGATCGTCCAGGGTCCGCGCAATGGCGTGCGCCAGGGCCGGGGCATCCTGCGGCGGCACCAGCCGGTCCGTCAGCGGCCCGTAGATTTCCGGCACCCCGCCGACATGGGTCACGATCAGCGGCTTGGCGGCGGCGGCCGCCTCCAGCACCACGTAAGGCAGCGATTCCGAGCGCGACGGCACCACCATGATGCGGCCGAGCGCCATCGCTTCATGACCTGGCATGGCGGGCCTGAAACACACGGTCTCGGCCAGCCCGAAGGCGGCCGCCTTGGCGTGCAGGACGTCATGGAGCGGCCCGCTGCCGACCAGCGTCGCGGTGACGGCACGCCCCTCGCGGCGCAGGAGAGCGATCGCCTCGATCAGCACGTCCACGCCCTTGACCGGGCGTAACTCGCCCATGAACACCAGGTCGGTGGCGTCGTTGCGCGTGACGATCGGTTTGAATTCGGCGGCAGAGACGCCATTGTGCACGATGCGCACCAGACCGCGCGGACTGCCGATCTTGCGCCGAAAGACTTCTTCGCTATAGGCGCTTTCAAACAGGAACAGATCGCCGCGCGGCATCAAGAAGCGCTCGGTGGTGAGATAGAATTGTCCGGCGAGCGTGTCGTGGCCGAACAGCAGGCTGCCGCCATGCGGCGTGTAGGCGCGCACCGCGCGGCGCCTGCCCGGAGCGAGCCGCGCATAGGCGCCGCCCTTGGCGCCGTGGCCGTGTAGCACGTCGGCGTTGACTTGACGCGCGCGGCGCGTGACATGGGCAAGCGCCATGAGATCGGCGGGATTGCCGTGACGCCGCATCGGAATGCGGCTGAGACCGAGCGCGAGCGATGGCTCGAGCGTGCGCAGCACTGCATCGGCGTGGGCGCCGCCGGTGCGCGCGTCGGCCACGATGCCGACGCGGTGCCCGCGCGCAATCTGCTCGTGGGTTAAATCGAGGACGTGGCGGAACAGGCCGCCGATCGGCGCTCGAAATACATGCAGGATGTTCAATGGCTCCATGCCGGGCTTTTAGGCCCTGCATTGCGTAGCAATGTTTAATCCCGATGCAGAGAATCTATTAACAGCAGTTGCTAATACCAGCGTGCCTGGGCAAAGGGATTGGCCTGCGCGGTAGCAACATACGGGCCGCCCATCTCATTTTGCCGTTGCGGGTACTGATAGGAGGTTGGCTGGCCGTATGCATGCGTTTGTGCAGGGGCGGATTGCGCTACGCGCGGGGTTCCGTAACTCTGCCGCACATAGCCCTGCTGAGATGCGGCCGGATGGGCGTAGGCCTGTTGGGTATAGCCTTGGGGCCGGTAGCTCTGCTGCGGATAGGTAGGCTGCGCGTAGGCCGGCGCGGCTTGATTTTCGGCATAGGTATTGAACAGCCCTCGGCCGCTCGGTTGCTGCGGGCCGACGGTGGCGGCGGCAGGCCGCGCCTGGGCGTAGGCCTGTTCGGCAAGCCGCGGCGATGAGGAGAGCAGGCCGCGCCCTGAAGGCGCGGACGCGGGCTGGCGATAGGCGGCCTGCGCGTAGCGGGGCTGCCCATAGCCTGGCGCTGCATATCCCTTGGCCACCGGTTGCTGAGTTGCCGGATCGATGAGGTAGTAGCTCGCTTGTTGGCGTGCGCATCCCGCGGCCGCAAGCGCGAGCAAAGCGGGAACTAAGATCCGGGGAGCCCTCATGACGACGAATCCGATCTTTAATGAAGTGTTGAGGATGGATTAGGCGTCCGTATGGTTAACAATTTCTAACCAAGGCGCAGGCCGCCGCCGTCGATTAACGTGAAAGCAACCATAATGGCGTTTGATCTTGCTGGCGCCACAGACAGGTGTGCCTGGAGTAGGAATGTTGTTCAGTAAAAAGCCGAAAACCGAGGCGCCGCCTGTGGCGGCCGCCGCTCCCGATGGTGAAGCCGATATGCGCGCGCTGGGGCGCGCTCTATGGCAGAAGAAGGGAAGAATCCTCCTCGTCACGGCGATCGTGGCCGGCGTGACCTTCGTCGTCGTCAACGCCATCACTCCGCAATACCGCTCGGAAGCGCGCATTCTGCTCGAAGCGCGTGAGAACGTCTTTTTGCGCGCCGCCGCCGACAAGAACAACAATGCGCCCACCACCATCGATCCGGAAGCTGTGGCGAGCCAGATTCAGGTAGTGCTGTCGCGCGACCTTGCACACGAGGTGATCAAGGAACAGAAGCTCGACCAGAATCCCGAATTCACGGGCGGCGCGCCGCCGCTCATCAGTTCGCTGCTTAATCTCATTGGTATCGGCCGCGACCGCAGCAGCATGACGCGGGAAGAGCGCACGCTGGAAGCCTATTACGATCACCTCAGCGTCCAGGACATCGCCAAGTCGCGGGTGATCTCGATCGATTTCCGCTCGGCCAATCCGCAACTCGCCGCCGACGTCGCCAACGCGATCGCCCGGGGATATTTGCGGCTGCAGCAGAATGCGACGCTTGACCAGACCCGCGCTGCCGGCAGTTGGCTCGCCGGCGAGATCGACAAGATGCGCAAGAAGGTGGCGGACGACGAGGACAAGGTCGCGCAATACCGCGTGCAGAAGAATCTGTTCGTCGGCTCCAACAATACGTCGCTGCCGAATCAGCAGCTCAGCGAGATCAATTCGCAGATCGCGGCCGCGCGCGGCCGCCAGGCCGATCTCAACGCGAGAGCGGACCACCTGCGCGCGCTCATCCGCTCGGGCCAGACCATCGATTCCTCCGACGTTTCCAATTCCGATACGATGCGCCGCCTGGTGCAGCAGCGCATTGCGCTCGAATTGCAGCTTGCCGAGCAGTCGACCACGCTGGGCCCGCGCCATCCGCGCATCCTGGAATTGAAGGCGCAGGTCGCCGAAACGCGTCGGCAGATCCATTCGGAGGGCGAGCGCCTGGCGCGCCAGCTCGACAACGACGCCAAGGTGGCCGGCGACCGCCTGAAGACGCTGACCGCGAGCCTCAATCAGGTCAAGAAAATGGCCTCGCAGTCGAACCAGCAGGATGTCGAATTACGCGCGCTCGAGCGCGAGGCCAAGACCGACCGCGACCTCCTGGAAAACTACCTTGCGAGGTACCGAGAAGCCTCGGCGCGCGACAGTATCAACGCCGCGCCGCCGAATGCTCGCATCATTTCGCGCGCCACGCCTGCGCTCAAGCCGGCCTATCCAAAAAAGACGGCGACCGTGCTGATCGCGGCCTTCGCGGCGCTGGCGCTGCAGTCGGGCTTCGTCGTTACCGGCGCGCTGTTGGCGGCCCCGGCGGCGGCTGCGCCCTACGGCTACGGCTATGCGCCGGCCGGCTACGCTGCTGTCGGCTATGAGCCGCCGATGATGCGCCCGCCGCCGACGCCGCCACGCATGACCTCGCCGCCTTTGGCCCCGACGCCGGCTGCCGGTC
This sequence comes from uncultured Pseudomonadota bacterium, assembly GCA_963837965.1. Taxonomy (GTDB): domain Bacteria; phylum Pseudomonadota; class Alphaproteobacteria; order Rhizobiales; family Xanthobacteraceae; genus Pseudolabrys. The sequence goes on from CAWIPY010000003.1 coordinate 341,590, forward strand.
CGCCCGGCGGCTTTGCGGCCGCGCCGGCACGCAGCGCCATGCCGGTCGTCGGCATCGACGAAATCGCCCAGCGCCTGCGCGAAGCGGGTGATGCCGGCCGAAGCGTTACCGTGTTCGGCGCCGGGCGCAATGTCGGCACCACCTTCGCTGCCATCACGCTCGCGCGCGCTCTCGCCCAGGCCGGCAGCGTCGTGCTGGTCGACATGGCTTTCGGCGCGCCCAATCTGTCGGTGATTTCAACCGATCCTGACGCGCCCGGCATCGCCGAGATCGTGCGCGGGGAAGCCTCTTTCGGCGAGATCATCACGCGCGACCAGTATTCTCAGGTGCATCTGGTGGCGACCGGTGAGGTCGGCGACGACACCGACTTGCTTGCCGCCTCGCCGATGCTGGCGACCGTGGTCGAGGCGCTGGCGCGCAGCTACGACCACGTGGTGATCGATGCCGGCTCCGTTGCCGATGTCGCGGTCGAGCGCTTCGTGCCGCTGGCTCAGCGGGCTGTGCTGGTCACCGGCGATCCGGCGGACCGGTCGACGCGCGCGGCGCGCGAGCGCCTTATGATGGCGGGTCTTGACGACGTGATGGGGCTGCAGGGCGGCGCGCAGGCCGCGGCGGCGTAACGATAGCGCGGGAGGCGTTGTCAGGCCGGTTCCCGCCTTCTTGTGGGGGGCATCTGCGTCGCATTTTACACGGGACCCCCAGCCCCAACCCCTCCCCACAAGGAGGAGGGGAGCAGTCAGAGTCCGCGGCCATCTCACCTCGTGGTGTTCCTAAATCGCCGCCAACAGACGCGCGCGCAGCCGGCGGAAAAACCGGACCGTTTCCCACAGGACCGTGTGGCCCTTGATCGTGCGCTTGCAGCGCGCGGCAATGCCGAACCAGACCGCGAGCAGGCGGCCGGCGGGGCTGACCGGCAGGTGGCTTTCGAACAGCGGCTCGGCGTCCTCGCAGAACAACGTCTTATAGTTGGCCTCGCCGATGCCGAGGTCGAAGGTCGTGAGCCCGCGCTCGCAGCAGTGCCGCACGACGCGGGCAAGGAGTTGTTCGCCCGGGCTCTCAGCGGCGTAGCGATCCTTGATGATCGAGTTGAACATCGCGGAGAAGCGCCCCCCGCCGACGATGCCGCCCATGGTCGCCACGATGATGTCGCCGACTTTGAGGGAATAGAGCTCGAGCAGCGGCTCGCCGTCGGTCAGATGGGTGGTGGCAGCGGCCTCGATGAAGCGGCGCACGCCGGCGGGTGCGAACGCATCGGTGACGCCGAGCACGCGCATGCGCGCGCCCTTCTGCTTGAAGAAGACGTCGAGCACCCGGCGCACGTCGCGGTCGCCGTCGGCTTGCGCGAAATGTACGTCGCCGCAGGAGGCGAGCGCGCGCTCCTTCTTGCGCATCTTCTTGCGGGTGGCGGAATTGGTGCGGGCGCGCAGGAGAGCCTCGTAGTCGGGGATGAGCGCGCCGCTGAAGCCGAAATTGGCCGCCCGCATATGAGGGAGCAGCGCGAACGGATTCGTGCTGCCGCCCCAGGTCAGCGGCTGGTGGGTGAGGTGAAGCAGGTCGATGTGTCCGGCCAGCCGGGCAAGCACGTCGCGCAGGTCCTCGGCCCCGAGCGCCTCGGCCGTGTCGCGCCGCCAGACGCCCATGTTGAAATTGGCATGCTTGCCGCCGAGGAACTCGGCCACTTGCATGCCGCCGACCCGGCGCCGGCCGAGGGGCCAGAGGAACAGCGGCGCGCCGGCGGCATTGAAGCCGACCACGATAAAGGGGGTCACGCCGGACGGGGCGCCGACCTGGCGCTGCCATATCTTGAGGAACTCGTAGTGCTGATACGGCGTGCTGAGGCAGTCGCCCTGTTCGAGCGCCCGCCAGGGGCCTTCCGCGCAGCCCATATCCTCGATGATCTCGACCCGCGCAACGCGGGCGTCGGTGGATTCCAGCGGGCGGGAGCGGGCGGGGAGGGTGCGTAAGGGAAGGACGTTCATCGGGGGCGGGGACGGTTCCTCGCGCGGGAACTCGCGCTTCTTGATCTGAATCACAGCTTCGCAAAGGTTTCTCAATAAAGGGTTGGAATATTAGGGCCAATTGGCAAACGGACCGGCACAGGCTTGGCAAATTTGAAGAAAACCATCATCCGCGGCGGTCTGGAAACGCTCTATTTCAGCGGCCTCCACCACTGGATGCGCCCGCTGGTCGGCGGCGTCGGCGCCATTTTGACGATGCACCATGTGCGGCCGGCGCGCCCCGAGGCCTTTCAGCCCAACCGGCTCTTGGAGGTGACGCCGCAATTCCTGGAAGGCTTGCTGCGCCGGCTCGAGCGCATGCGCGTCGACGTGGTCTCGCTCGACGAGATGCATCGCCGCTTCATCGACGGCGACTTCAAGCGCCGCTTCGTCTGTCTCACCTTCGACGACGGCTACAAGGACATCAAGCAGTGGGCCTGGCCGCTCCTGCGCAAGTACCAGATCCCCTTCGCCATCTACATCGCCACCAGCTTTCCTGACCGGCTGGGCGAACTATGGTGGGTCGCGCTGGAGGCGGTGATCGCGCGCAACCCGCGCGTCGGCCTGTTGATCGATGGCAAGGAGCAGTTCTTCGAATGCCACTCGGTGCGGCAGAAGCGCGAGCTGTACGACGCCATCTACGGCTACCTGCGCAGCCTGAAGACCGAGGACGAATTGCGCGCCGTGGTGCGCGACCTGTGCGCGACCTACAGCGTCGACATCGCCTCGTTCTGCCGCGACCTGTGCATGGATTGGCAGGAGATCGAGGAGATGTCCGCCGATCCGCTGGTCACGGTCGGCGCGCATACGGTCAACCACAAGATGCTCAAGAAAGTGCCTGACGAGGCGGCCGTCCGCGCCGAAATGGAGATGAGCCGCGCGGTGATCGAAGCGGCGCTCGGCAAACGGCCGAACCATCTCGCCTATCCGGTGGGGGATCCGACGTCCGCAGGTCCGCGCGAGTTTCGCATCGCCGCCGAGCTCGGCTTCAAGACGGCGGTGACCACAAGGCCGGGTGTGCTGTTCAAGGCGCACCGCGACAACCTGATGGCGCTGCCGCGCATCTCGGTCAACGGCGAGTTCCAGCAGCAGCGCTACATGAAGGTGCTGATGTCGGGCGCCGGCACCGCTTTCTGGAACGGCTTCCGCCGGGTGAACGCGGCCTAAGCCTTGTCCGCGTCCGGCCGCCCCATCCACTTCACCAGCGGCATGGCCGGCAGTACCCAGCCGAGCCCCGCCACCACGTAGTAGAGCGCGGCCACCAGCCCGTTGATGTCGGTCAGCGCCGACTGCGCCAGGGTCATGGCGACGAGGCTCCACACCACCACCAGCGCGATGAGGGCGAAGGCGCCGATCAGCTTGCGGGTGCGGATGGACATGATGTCGCTTTCGTAATGGTAATTTGCAGCGGCCGAGCCGTGACTATATGGTCCGCGCCGTCCCGTTCAAGCAAGCCGTTTCATGCGAGAGCCAACGCCTGTTCCGACCCATAACGCGCCCGCCGTGCGCGTATGGCTGCTTTGTGTCGCCGCCATGATCTTTCTCACATTGATCGTCGGCGGCGCCACGCGCCTGACTGAATCGGGGCTTTCGATCACCGAATGGAAGCCCGTCACCGGCGTGGTGCCGCCCTTGTCGCAGAGCGCCTGGGAGGCCGAATTCAAGGCCTATCAGGCCATTCCGCAGTACAAGGAACAGAACCGCGGCATGAGCCTCGCCCAGTACAAGCGTATCTACTGGTGGGAATGGACGCATCGGCTTTTGGCGCGCTCGGTCGGCATGGTGTTCCTGCTGCCGTTCCTGTTCTTCCTCTGGCGCGGCTGGGTGCCGCCACGGCTGAAGGCGCGGCTATGGACGCTGTTCGGGGCTGGCGCCGTGCTCGGCGCGGTCGGCTGGTGGATGGTGTCGTCGGGGCTTGCCGGCTCAGGACGCGTCAGCGTGTCGCAGTACCGGCTCGCCTTCCATCTCACGCTGGCCACCGCGATCTTTGCCGGCGTCCTGTGGACCGCGCAGCAGATCGCCCGGCAGCGGCCGGTGCAGGCGCCGGCGCGCGTGCGCGTCGGTGCGCTCGTCATCGCCGTGCTGCTGCTCGTGCAGATCTATCTCGGCGCGCTGGTCGCCGGCAGCCATGCCGGATGGGTCTACAATAGCTGGCCGCTGATCGACGGCTCCTTCGTTCCTTCGTTCGGTCAGCTCTTCCATATGACGCCGGCCTGGCGAAACTTCTTCGAGAATGCGCTGACTGTGCAGTTCGATCACCGCATGGTGGCCTACACCATCTGGCTGCTTGCCATGCTGCACGCCTACGATGCCTGGCGCGCGCGGCGCGAAGCGCGCGGCGCCGTGGTCCTCGCCGCCTTGGTGACGCTGCAGGCCACGCTCGGCATCGTCACGCTGCTGCATGGGCCGCCGGTCTCGTTCCCGTTCGCCTATCACGCGCTCGCGCTCTCCCATCAGATGCTGGCCATCATCGTGTTCACCATTGCCATCGTGCATGCCGAGCGGCTGTGGCATCACACGGACCTGACGGCGCCGCGCAGCGCGGCCTTGCGGGTGGCGACGTGATCGACGCGCAGATCAGCGACGGCATTGCCGTGGTGACCATGCGCCACGGCAAGGTCAATGCGCTCGACATCGAGTTCTGCGAGGCGCTGGCCGCGCGTTTCAAGGAGCTGGCGGCCTCGTCCGAGGCCAAGGCGGTGGTGCTGACGGCCGAGGGTGGGGTCTTTTCCGCAGGCGTCAATCTCATTCGGCTGAGCGACGGCGGCGCCGATTACGTCCGAGAATTTCTGCCCAGCCTGCACAAGCTCTACGACGCCGTGTTCTTTCATCCCAAGCCGGTGGTCGCCGCGATCAACGGCCATGCCATCGCCGGCGGCTGCGTGCTGGCGGCTTGCGCCGACCGCCGCATCATGGCGCGCGGGAATGCGCGCATCGGCGTCACCGAGCTGCTGGTCGGCGTGCCGTTCCCCGCGCTCGCCTTCGAGATCGTGCGGTGCGCCGTGCCCGCGCAGTATCTCGCCGAAGTCACTTACAGCGGCGCGACCTACGACACGGACACCGCCCTGCAACGCGGCTGGATCGACGAACTGGCGGAGCCCGCCGAACTTTTGGAAGACGCCTATGCGGTCGCGCAGGAACTGGCCGAGCTTTCGCCGGCCGCTTTCGCGCTGACCAAGGCGCAAATCCGCCAGCCGGTGACCGAACGCTTGGCGGCGAGCGGCGCCGCGACGGATAAGGCGGCCACCGACATCTGGGCGGCGCCGGCGACGCTTTCGTACATCCGCGCCTATGTCGAGCGGACGTTGAAGAAATAGAGAGCCGCGCGCACCGTGCGCTCCCTCCCCCTGAAAGGCGGAGGGCTGGGGAGGGGGTCTGTTTAGTCGTGCCTTGCGCCAAACTCTTCGTTTGACCCCTACCCCGATTTGGCTTCGTCAACCTCCCATTCAGGGAGGCGAAGAGGAAATCACGCCATTGCCTGCTCGAGGTCGGCGACGATGTCCTCCTTATCCTCCAGCCCGATCGACAGCCGCACCACGTCCGGCCCGGCGCCGGCCTGGGTCTTCTGCGCGTCGGACAGTTGCCGGTGCGTGGTGGAGGCGGGATGGATGATCAGCGAGCGCGTGTCGCCGATATTGGCGAGATGGGAGAACAGTTCGACATTGGAGACGAGCTTGACGCCGGCGTCGTAGCCGCCCTTGAGCCCGAAGGTGAACACCGCGCCGCAGCCCTTCGGCGCGTATTTCTTCGCCAGTTCATGATACTTGTCGCCGGGCAGGCCCGGGTAACTGACCCAGGCCACCTCCGGCCGCTTCGACAGCCATTCGGCGACATAGAGCGCGTTTTCGCAATGACGCTGCATGCGCAGCGGCAGCGTCTCGATACCGGTGAGCAAAAGGAAAGCGTTGAACGGCGACAGCGCCGGTCCGAGATCGCGCAAGCCCAGCACGCGGCAGGCGATGGCGAAGGCGAAATTGCCGAAGGTCTCGTGCAGCACGATGCCCTGATATTCCGGGCGCGGCTCCGACAGCATCGGATACTTGTTGTCGCGCGACCAGTTGAAGCTGCCGCCGTCGATGATGATGCCGCCGATCGAGTTGCCGTGACCGCCGAGAAATTTGGTGACCGAATGCACCACCACGTCGGCGCCGTAGTCGATCGGCTTGCACAGGTAGGGCGTCGCCAGCGTGTTGTCGACCACCAGCGGCACGCCGGCCTTGCGTGCGATATTGGCGACCGCCTCGAGGTCGGTGATGACACCGCCCGGATTGGCGATCAATTCCACGAAGATCGCCTTTGTCTTCTCAGTCACGCTCTTGGCGAAGCTTTCGATGTCGTCTGGATCGCCCCAGGCGACCTCCCAGCCGAAATTCTTGTACGAGTGGTTGAATTGGTTGATTGAGCCGCCATAGAGCTTTTTCGAGGCGACGAGTTGGTCGCCAGGCTTCATCAGCGCGTGCATCACCACCACCTGCGCGGCGTGGCCGGAGGCGACGGCGAGCCCCGCCGTGCCGCCCTCCAGCGCGGCGACGCGCTCCTCCAAGACGGCGCAGGTCGGATTGCCGATACGGGTGTAGATGTTGCCGAAGGTCTGCAGTCCGAACAGCGCGGCGGCGTGGTCGACATCATCGAACACGTAGGAGGCGGTCTGGTAGATCGGCGTGATGCGCGCGCCCGTCGTCGGGTCGGGCTTGGCGCCGGCGTGAATGGAAAGTGTCGAGAAGCCCGGAATGCGATCGCTGTCGGCCATGTCCCCCGTCCTGTGTTCGCGGCCGCGCTGGCCGTTGTGGGCCGGGATTAAAGGGGGCGCGTGATGGCGGGTCAAGGCGCGAGGCTGGATAACGCCGTCATGCGCGGGCTTGACCCGCGCATCCAACTTTTCGGGAATAGGTGGATTGCTGCGTAGCGCCGCCGACGCGGCGGCCCGTCACTGACGGCTCAGATTCACCGACAGCTCAGATTCACTGCCGGCGTTGATCTTTCTCCGTCCCGATACTCATCCGCTGCACGCCCTTGCCGAGCGATTGCGCGCGTTTCGACGACAGCGTGCGCGAATTAACGCCGAACCAGGAAATCTCCGAGGACAGCCGGCCGTATTCGATCTTCGGACAGCGGTCCATCACCACCTTCAAGCCGGCGTCTTCGGCGAGCTTGGCGGCTTCCTCGTTGCGAACGGTGAGTTGCATCCAGATCACGCGCGGCTTCGGGTTCAGCGTCAGCGCCTCCTCGACGACCGGCATGACGTGCTGCGAAGCGCGGAAAATGTCGACCATGTCCACCGGTTCGGGGATGTCAGAGAGTGCGGCATAGACCTTCTGCCCGAGGATTTCCTTACCGGCTTGGCCGGGATTGACCGGAATCATGCGGTAGCCGCGCTCGAGCAGATATTTGAAGGCGAAATAGCTCGGCCGGTTCTCCTTCGGCGAAATGCCCACCATGGCGATGGTCTTCACCGTGTTGAGAATGCCGCGGATGTAAGTGTCGGAATATCGGTCGTGGTTCATTGTTGTTCTGTCGGCGCTTTTTGCGCGTTATGGTGGGCAAGCTGCGCGCGCAGGCGCGCGTTTTCTTCTTCGAGCGCTGCGATCTTCGCCCGCACCGTGTTGAAGGCTTCCTCCAGCTCCGCCTCGCTGAATCGCGCGACGATGTGCTGCGAGCAGTTCACGTCCCAGGCTTCGATGGCGAACAAAATGGCGCGCTCGGGCCGGGCCTTGTAGCCGGCATCGAACAGCTTCTCGACCAGGGCGGCATCGTCCTCCACCACGCGCGCGCGGCCCCACAGCTTGATGCGCTGCTTGCGCGCCGGATCGATGAGGAACAGGAACGCGCGGTCGTTCTCGCCGAGATTGGCGAGCGTGATGTATTGCCGGTTGCCGCGATAATCGGCGAAGCCGAGCGTGCGCTCGTCGATCACCTTGATGAAGCCCTTCGGGCCGCCGCGATGCTGGATATAGGGAGCGCCGTCGGCGGTCGCGGTGGCGAGAAAGGCCATGTCGATTCCGGCGATGAACTGCGCAAGCTCGGGCGTCACGCGGTCGGGAAAGCCTTGCGCCATGCGCGCGTCATAGGCCTTGGCCGAGCCGTGTTCTGCCTGCGCCTGTCGCGCGGCCGGCGTGAACACGCGGGCGGAATTGTTCATGGCGTCCATCGGGAGCCGTCAGCGCCCGCCGGCTAAGGCGGCGAAGGGGCCGATGGTCGCAAGACCGGTAGCAACGCAGACGGCCGTGGTGACCGCAACATCGTCGGGGCAGGGCAGGGGGCCATACGGCGCGTTGAGCGCGAAGAAGCCGGCGGCCAGCGTCAGCCCCCAGGCGCCGCCGGTGAAGCACCAGCGCACAAGCGCGGAACGATCGAGGCGATTGGCAATAGCGTGAGCCATCAGCGGTCCTCCCACGTCGGCGTGCGCTTATCGATGAAGGCGCAGATGCCTTCCTCGGCGTCGCGCGCCATCATGTTCTCGGTCATCACCTCGGAGGCGTAGTTGTAAGCGTCCGCCAAGCCGAGCTCGAGCTGGCGATAGAAGGCCTGCTTGCCGATCTTGACCGTGTAGGAGGATTTCGACGCGATCTGGCGGGCCAGCGCCAGCGCGGCCTGCCGCTCCTCGCCGGGCGCGGCGACACGATTGACGAGACCGATCTCGGCCGCCCTGTCCGCCGTCACCATGTCGCCGGTCAGCAGCATCTCCATCGCCAGCTTGCGCGGCACGTTGCGCGACAGCGCCACCATGGGGGTGGAGCAGAACAAGCCGATGTCGACGCCGGGGGTGGCGAACTTGGCAGTCCGCGAGGCGATGGCCAGATCGCAGGTCGCGACAAGTTGGCAGCCCGCGGCGCTGGCAACACCCTGCACTGCGGCGATCACCGGCTGCGGCAAGTTGACGATCTGCTGCATCATGGCGCTGCAGGTGGTCATGATGTGACGGAAATAGGCGCGGCCGCCGTCGGCATCGGAGCGCCTGCCGGTGAGCTCCTTCAGGTCATGGCCGGCGCAGAAGGCGGGTCCTTCGGCCGCCAGCACCACCGCGCGGATCGAGCGGTCGCTGGCGATTTCGCGCCAGGCATCGCTCAGCGCGGCGAGCAGGTCTTCCGACAGGCTGTTGCGCGCCGCCGGCCGATTGAGCGTGAGCAGAGCGATTTCGCCGTCGCGCTCGCGGAGCAAGACGGGAGCGGCGGTCGAAGCGGGTCGGGCGGCGGTTTCCAGGCTCATGGGAGCGGATACTTAACCCGAAGCCGCCCCCATGCAAGGCGGCGGAACTCGCGCCAAGCCTGCCGCGTTGCTCTGCCGGGACGAAATTGCATGGCAAAGCACAAGAAATCCAAGGGCAAGGCCAAGTCGAAGACCAAGCGCAAGGCTTCGAAGGCCAAGGCGTCCAAGCGCAAATCGTCCAAGCGCAAGACGTCGACGGCCAAGCGTTCTTCGCGCAAGGGCAGGCGCTGGTCACAGCGCGTCACCGACACCAGCGACGCTCTGACGCTGGAAGAGGGGGTGTTCAAGAAAGACAGCCCCCGCGCCATCGCCCGCTCGCTCAAGCGCTCCGCCGACAAAAGCAAGCGCCGGAAATCCGCCCCCTATCGGTCGGCCATGTCGATGTTGGTGTACTACATCAACCGCGCCGGCAAAGGGCTCTCCAAAACGCGCAAGGCGAAATTGGAAAAGGCCAAGGACGAATTGCGCGCTCTCTACGACAAGGATTGACGGAAGCGCCGGCCGCCCGCCATAGACAGGGCGCCGGATGACCGGCCAAGGGTCAAAGGGGGGCGTCGATGCCGGCAGCGGCAATGACGGCTGCGGAAATCGCCGATCTGCTGCACGAGATTTTCCCGCAGCAGGTCTATCCCGGCTGTGGGCTCGCCATCGAGCGCGTCGATTACGGCGACGTCCAGGTTCGCCGCGAATTTCACGAAAGCCACCTGCGGCCCGGCGGCACGGTTTCCGGCCCCACCATGATGCAGCTTGCCGATTTCGCCCTGTATGTCGCGGTGTTCTCGGCGATCGGACGGCAGCCGGGGGCGGTAACCACGAACTTGAGCATCAATTTTCTGCGCAAGCCCGGCCCCAGCGATCTGATCGCCGATGCCCGGCTCTTGAAGGTTGGCAAGCGGCTCGTTTACGGCGAGGTGACGATCCGGTCGGCGGGCGAGGACGATCCGGTCGCCCATGTCACCTCCACCTATTCGATCCCTAGTACCGGCAATTAGCGTAAGGTATTTTATTACCATTCTTATAAGCCATTGGATTAAAATATGAAATTAAGGTCAACTCGCATTGACCGGGTGCGGCCGCTCGGCTAGAACCCCGCAACTCGGGCGCGGCCCCAAAGCGCGCCTTACAATCGGATTTCGCAGGGTATCTGTCATGAAGACCTATTCGGCCAAGCCCGCCGAGGTGGAGAAGAAGTGGGTGACCATCGACGCCAGCGGGCTCGTGGTCGGCCGGCTCGCCTCGATCGTGGCCATGCGGCTGCGCGGCAAGCACAAGCCGACCTTCACGCCGCATGTCGACGACGGCGACAACGTCATCGTCATCAACGCCGCCAAGGTCGTCTTCACCGGCCGCAAGCGCGACCAGAAGATCTACTACCACCACACCGGCTATATCGGCGGCATCAAGGAGCGCTCGGCCAAGCAGATCATGGACGGCCGCTTCCCCGAACGCATCGTCGAGAAGGCGGTCGAACGCATGCTGCCGCGCGGGCCGCTCGGCCGCGTGCAACTGGGTAATCTGCGCGTTTATCCAGGCCCCGAGCATCCGCACGAGGCGCAGAAGCCTGAAGCGATCGACGTCGCCGCCATGAATCGCAAGAACGTGAGGAGTGCCTGACCGTGGCCGAGACGATGCAGTCGCTGGAAGAGCTGGGCGCCCTCAAGCCGGCGGCCCCCGAAGCGCCGACATACGAGCAGAAGCTCGACGCGCAAGGCCGTGCTTACGCGACCGGCAAGCGCAAAAACGCGGTGGCCCGGGTCTGGATCAAGCCGGGTGCCGGCAAGATCGAGGTCAATACCAAGTCGATCGAGCAGTTTTTCGCGCGTCCGGTGTTGCGCATGCTGATCCAGCAGCCGCTGGTCGCCACCAACCGCAACGGCCAGTACGACGTGATCTGCACCGTGTCCGGCGGCGGTCTGTCCGGCCAGGCCGGCGCGGTGCGTCATGGCCTTGCCAAGGCGCTCACCAATTTCGAGCCGGACCTGCGTGGGGCGCTCAAGCGCGGCGGCTTCCTGACCCGCAACTCGCGCGTGGTCGAACGCAAGAAGTACGGCCGCGCCAAGGCGCGCCGGTCGTTCCAGTTCTCCAAGCGCTGATCGCTTTTCAGCGCCTTCTATGGAATATCGAAGGGCGTGCCGCAGGGCGCGCCCTTTTCGCATTCGACGCGTGTTTCCGCTAATTTTAGCGACAATTCGCATAAGCCTTGCATCGAAGCGCGCGCACGCGCGCAACGTTTTACCCACACACCACTGCCTATGTTACCGCCGCGCGCCGGTTAGGACCCGGCGCCATAGGATACCTTATGGACTGAAACTGGAGTTGTCATGCTCGCAGCGGCCAATCTGGGACTATCGTTTTTGGACGGTCCGACGCTGGCCTTCGTGATGGTGTGCATCATCGCGCTGCTCGGCCTGTTCCTGATCCTCGCCTGGCTGCAACAGCGCGACGTGCGCGCGCTCGCCTGGTGGGGCGCGGCCTATCTCATCGGCGCATCCGCGCTCGCCTTGTGGGGCGCGCCGCAGCCATGGATGCCGCTGCCGAAGGAATTGCCGTTCGCCATGATCTTCGTCGCCTGCGGCATGATCTGGAACGGGGTGCGTCTGTTTCGCGGCAAGGCTTTGCGGCCGTTCGCGGCCTGCGCCGGAGCCGTGCTGTGGCTGCTGCTGTGTCAGCTGCCGCTTTTTTCTGACGGCAGCGCGGCGCGTTTCGCGCTGGGCGTCGTGGTCGTCGCCACCTACACCTTCTTCATCGCGCTGGAGCTGTCACGCGAGCGCCGCAAATCTGCGCGCTCGCGCACGGCCAAGATCGTCGTGCCTTGCCTGCACGCGGCGATCTTCCTGATGCCGCTTGCCATGCGCGCTTTCATGCCGGCCGATATTGCGATCACCTGGGTGACGGTGTTCGCGCTGGAAACCATCATTTACGCCGTCGGCACGGCCTTCATCGTGATCCTGATGGTTAAGGATCATCACGTCGATATTTATCGGCACGCCGCCTCGGTCGATTACCTCACCGGCCTGCTCAATCGGCGCGCATTCCTGGAAAACGCGCTGACGCTGTGCGCCCGCCAGGGTGCGACCGGCAGACCGGTGACGCTCATGATGTTCGACCTCGATCATTTCAAGCAGGTGAACGATCGCTTCGGGCACGCGGTCGGCGACGAGGTGCTGCGTACATTCGCGCACGTGGTGCGCGGTTCGTCGCGCGCGAGCGATATTTTTGGTCGGCTCGGCGGCGAGGAGTTCGCCGGCATCGTGGCCGAGCCGACGGAATTCGCCGCGCTGGTCGCCGAGCGTATCCGCGCCGCCTTCGAGCAGGCTGGAGCGCTCGTCGATGGTCATGCCATTGGCGCTACCGTGAGCATCGGGGCGGCCACCGCCTATGAGATGGTCACCAACATCGACGCCTTGATTGCCCGCGCCGACGCCGCGCTCTATCGCGCCAAGGGCGACGGCCGCAATCGCCTGCGCGCGGCCGACGACGAGCCGGCCAGCGAGCGCGCCCGGCTGATCGCCGCCGCCCGCAGTGGCAAGCCGTCCGCTTTCGGCCGTCTGCTGCAGCGGAGCAAGGCGGCCTGACCGGCGCCGCCGCGCGCCAATGTCGCCATTACATCGTGTGCCGGTGGGTCGCCAAAAGAAAAGAGGCGCCCCCTAAGGAGACGCCTCGGTCTTGGCAATCGGCATTGGTGCACCGCGCCGCGCCGCGGGGCGCCGGCGCGAAAGCCTAGGCGGCCGCGGTCACCTTGGCGCCGGTCGGCACCGACGCGATGGTCTTCAGGATCTGCGATGCGATCTGGTAGGGGTCGCCTTGCGAATTCGGGCGGCGGTCTTCCAGATACCCCTTATAGCCGTTGTTCACGAATGAGTGCGGCACGCGGATCGAGGCGCCCCGGTCGGCCAAGCCGTAGCTGAACTGATGGATCGACGCGGTTTCGTGCTTGCCGGTGAGCCGCATGTGGTTGTCCGGCCCGTAGACGGCGATGTGTTCCTCGCGCGCCGTTTCGAAGGCCTTCATCAGCGCCTCGAAATAGTCCTTGCCGCCGGTCTCGCGCATATAAGCGGTCGAGAAGTTGCAGTGCATCCCCGATCCGTTCCAGTCGGTGTCGCCGAGCGGCTTGCAGTGGAATTCGATGTCGACGCCATATTTCTCGGTCAGCCGCAGCATCAAGTAGCGCGCCATCCACATCTGGTCGGCGGCCGTCTTCGAGCCCTTGCCGAAGATTTGGAATTCCCACTGACCCTTGGCCACTTCGGCGTTGATGCCTTCGTGGTTGATGCCGGCGGCGAGGCAGAGATCGAGATGCTCCTCCACCATCTGGCGAGCGACATCGCCGACATTCTTGTAGCCGACGCCGGTGTAATAGGGACCTTGCGGCGCCGGGTAGCCGGACGTGGGGAAACCGAGCGGGCGGCCATCCTTGTAGAAGAAGTATTCCTGCTCGAAGCCGAACCACGCGCCGGAATCGTCGAGGATGGTGGCCCGCTTGTTGGACGGATGCGGGGTGACGCCGTCGGGCATCATGACCTCGCACATCACCAGGACGCCGTTGGTGCGGGCGCCGTCGGGAAAGACCGCAACGGGCTTGAGCACGCAATCGGAGCTCGACCCTTCCGCCTGCATGGTCGACGAGCCGTCGAAGCCCCATAGGGGGAGTTGCTCAAGGGTGGGGAAAACATCGAACTCCTTGATCTGGGTCTTGCCACGCAGGTTCGGCACCGGCGTGTAGCCGTCGAGCCATATGTATTCGAGCTTGTACTTTGTCATTGCGGATCTCTCATGAAGCGGATGACGCAAGCTGCGCGGGGGAACGCGCGTCGCCGGCGATGCTGGCCGGCCGGCGGTCATTTCCAAGCATTATTTGTGCCAGCAATGCCGGGCCCGGTGGTGGCCTGACCGCGAAGCATCGGCGCACACGCCGCCGAGGCCCGCAATGCGAGAAGCGTGTGTTTTCGCCGAAGATTTCAGCACGGACACCGAAATGCAATCGATCTTGGCACGCGGGCCGCCATGCAGCGCAGCAAATGCCGACCGAACCGGCACAATCGCGTCTGCTCATATTGTAGCCATTTGCCGCTTTTTCGCGGGCAACCTGCACAAGCGGCATTCAGAATCTGCTAAGCAACATTACATCCGTCTCGGCGTTGTTTCTCGACACGCGCAATGAAACAGCGAAGGAGAGCCGAACATGACGCAGGATATTCATCGCGGGTCGGCCAAGATCTATCAGTTCCCCGTGCGGGGACGCGCAGGCCTCGTCGCCGGTTGCGACGACGCCAAGCCGGCGAATTCGTCCGCGACGCGATTTACCAAAATCGCGTCCGGCAGCGCCTGGTATCACGAAGAGGCAATCGCGCAATCCGCGCGCGACGATGCGTGACTGTCGGCGGCGGCGGCAAAGCGATCAGCAAGCGAAATCGAACGCTGAAGAAAAAAGGGCGCTCCTTGCGGAGCGCCCATTGAGTTCGCATCGCGACGTGCAATGCTGGGAGGAATACCTTAGGCCGAGTAGTACATCTCGAACTCGACCGGATGCGGCGTGTGCTCGAAGCGGATCACTTCCTGCATCTTGAGATCGATATAGGCGTCGATGAAGTCGTCGTCGAAGACGCCGCCGGCTTTGAGGAATTCGCGGTCCTTGTCGAGTTCCTCCAGCGCCTGGCGAAGCGAGCCGCACACCGTCGGGATTGTTTTCAACTCGGCCGGCGGCAGGTCGTAGAGGTCCTTGTCCATCGCCGAGCCCGGATCGAGCTTGTTCTTGATGCCGTCGAGACCCGCCATCAGCATCGCCGCGAAGGCGAGGTAGGGGTTGGCCATCGGATCGGGGAAACGCACCTCGACGCGCTTGGCCTTTGGGTTGGTCGCGTAGGGGATACGGCAGGAAGCGGAGCGGTTGCGCGCCGAATAGGCGAGCAGCACCGGCGCCTCGAAGCCCGGCACCAGACGCTTGTAGGAGTTGGTGGTCGGGTTGGTGAAGGCATTGATCGCCTTGGCGTGCTTGATGATGCCCGCGATATAGGAGAGGCAGGTTTCCGACAGATCGGCATATTTGTTACCGGCGAATACGGGCTTGCCGGCATTCCAGATCGACTGGTGGCAGTGCATGCCCGAGCCGTTGTCGCCGTACACCGGCTTCGGCATGAAGGTCGCGGTCTTGCCGTAGATCTGGGCGACCTGCTGGATGCAGTACTTGTAGATCATCATGTGATCGGCCATCGGCGTCAGCGGCGAGAACTTCAAGCCCAGTTCGTGCTGGGCAGACGCCACTTCGTGATGGTGCTTCTCGACCTTCACCCCCATGCGGGCCATGGCGCCGAGCATTTCCGAGCGCATGTCCTGGGCGGTGTCCTGCGGCGGCACCGGGAAATAACCCTTCTTGGTGCCGATGTGGTGGCCGAGATTGCCGCCTTCGTATTCGGTGTCCGAATTGGTCGGCAGCTCGATGGAATCGAGCTTGAAGCCCGTATTGTAGGGCTGGGACGCGTAGCGGACGTCGTCGAACACGAAGAATTCGGCCTCGGGGCCGAAATAGACGGTGTCGCCGACGCCCGAGGCCTTCACCATGCCCTCGGCCTTCTTGGCGATGCTGCGCGGATCGCGGTTATAGGGCTCGCCGGTCGTCGGCTCGAGCACATCGCAGATCAGCGACACCGTGGTCTCGGCGAAGAACGGGTCGATACAGGCCGTCGCCGGATCGGGCATCAGCGTCATGTCGGACTCGTTGATCGCCTTCCAGCCGGCGATCGAGGAACCGTCGAACATCTGCCCTTCCGCGAAGGTGTCTTCTTCGATCATTGAAACGTCGAAGGTGACATGTTGCCACTTGCCGCGCGGGTCGGTGAAGCGGAAATCGGCATATTTAACGTCGTTGTCTTTGATCAGTTTCATGACATCTTTAGCTGTCGTCATGGATCGCATTCCCCCTTATTGAAGTATTCCCGCGAAGACGCTTGCCCGCGGTTAGATGGCGTCTAGCCCGGATTCGCCGGTTCTGATCCGGATGGCTTCCTCGATACTGGACACGAATATCTTGCCGTCGCCGATCCGGCCAGTCTGCGCGGCGCGCCGGATCGCTTCGATAGCCTTGTCCACCATGTCGTCGCCGAGCACGATCTCTATCTTCACCTTCGGGAGAAAATCCACGACGTATTCGGCGCCGCGATAAAGCTCGGTATGCCCTTTCTGTCGGCCGAAACCCTTGGCTTCGGTGACGGTGATGCCCTGCAGGCCGACCTCCTGCAACGCCTCTTTCACCTCGTCCAGCTTGAACGGCTTGATAATGGCCTCGATTTTCTTCATCGCCTTGGGTCCTTCCTCGCGGCCGCCGCAGGTTCCGCGAGAGCCGCGCTACCGGTTAGCAGGTCCCGTGCCAAGCGGGCGGGCAGGCAATCGCCTCGACTTCCCAAGGACTTGACCGCCGCCTGCGGCAAACCGGGCAGGATTGCCTAATCTTCAGCGCCTAGAAATTGTGCAATTTGCACACAAAATAGTCAGAGTTTCGGCGGGCCGGTGCTGCGCCGCCGGCTCAATTGCTGCTGTCGCCATGGGCCGTTACTCTCGCCCGCCATGATCGAACTGCTCACCACGGCGGAAATGGCCGAGGCCGATCGGCTGACCATCGCCGGCGGCACCTCCGGCATCGATCTCATGGAGAATGCCGGCCGGGCGGTGGCCGATGCCGCCTCGGCCGTATTGCAGGGGCGTCCGGTCGTCGTGGTGGCTGGGCCCGGTAATAACGGTGGCGACGGCTTTGTCGCTGCCCGCGTACTGGCCGAGCGCGGCCACGCAGTGCGGCTGAGCTTTGCCGGCGAACTTGGCCGGCTGAAGGGCGATGCTGCGCTTGCCGCCGGGCGCTGGGGCGGGCCGGTCGAGCCGGCCTCGGCCGAGGCGATAACCGGCCGGGAGGTCATCATCGATGCCCTGTTCGGAGCCGGGCTCGACCGCGATGTCTCCGGCGTGCCGCGCGCCATGATCGAGGCCATCAACGCAAGCGGCGCCCCCGTGATCGCGGTCGACCTGCCGAGCGGCATCAACGGCACCACGGGCGCGGTGATGGGGATAGCGGTCCGGGCCACCCACACGGTGACGTTCTTCCGCCGCAAGCCAGGGCATCTGCTGCTGCCCGGGCGGCTGCATTGCGGGACGCTGAGCGTGGCCGATATCGGCATCCCCGCCAGCGTGCTGGCCAAGGTCAAGCCGACCACCTTTGCCAACGAGCCTCCGCTGTGGCGGCACGCTTTCCCGGTACCGCGGGTCGAGGGCCACAAATATGCGCGCGGCCACGCGGTGGTCGTGTCCGGCGGCCTCTCGTTTACCGGCGCCGCGCGGCTGGCGGCGCGTGGAGCGCTGCGGGCAGGGGCCGGCCTGGTCACCCTGGCGTCCCCGCGCGAGGCGCTTGCCGTCAACGCCGCCGCCAGTCTCGCCGTCATGGTGCGGGCGGTGGACGGCCCGGCTGAACTCGCGGAATTTCTCGCCGATAAGCGGCGCAACGCTGTGGCGCTCGGACCGGGTGGTGGGGTCGGCCCCGCCATGCGCGAGCAAGTCCGTGCGGCGCTGGCGAGCGAAGCGAGCGTCGTTCTTGACGCCGACGCGCTGACCAGCTTCGCCGAGGAGCCGGCCGGGCTCGCCTCGGCCATCGCCGCCCGGCCCGCCCGGGGTGTCGTGTTGACCCCGCATGAAGGTGAATTCGCACGTCTTTTCAGTGGATTGACGAAGGATACTAAATCTCGATCAAAACTTGAAAAAGCGCGTCTAGCTGCCAAATTTTCCGGGGCTATCGTGCTGCTCAAAGGGCCCGATACGGTCGTCGCTTCGCCCGACGGCCGCGCCTCGATTGCCGAGAACGCGCCAGCGACGCTCGCGACTGCCGGGGCCGGCGACGTGCTCACCGGCATGATTGCCGGCCTGATGGCGCAAGGCATGGCGGCCTTCGAAGCAGCGGGGGCCGCGGTCTGGCTGCACGGCGAGGCGGCGGCAAGCTTCGGTCCCGGCCTGATTTCCGAGGACTTGCCGGAGGAACTGCCGCGGGTCTACCGGCGGCTGCTGCCCCGGCTCGGCAACTGACGGGGTCCGAGGATGGGAATTTGGACGTCGGGGAAAACCCCTATTGAGACGGCGTTAGGCGCGCCTATTTTTATTGATGCTGCCGGGGTTTCGCATGATATAAGCCGCGCCGGCCGATGAGGTTGGGGGCTGGCGCGCCTTGCCTTTGAGGCCTTCAGGGCCGCGCAAAGCCCGAAAAACCCATTGCGGCGCCAGGAACGTCTTCAACAACTGCCCTTTGCGGGCGTGGCGGAATTGGCAGACGCGCTGGATTTAGGTTCCAGTGTCGCAAGACGTGGGGGTTCAAATCCCTCCGCCCGCACCAGGCCGAGGGCTTTCGAGCGCGGGCGGCAAGCCCGCCATCCGTGCAACTCCAAGGCCGCGCTGTGAGCCGGCAAAAAGTGTGTGATCAATGCAGGTTACCGAAACCCTCTCGGAAGGTCTTAAGCGCGAATACAAGGTGGTCGTGCCGGCCTCCGAGCTCGACGCCAAAGTCAACGAGCGCCTGGACGAGCTGAAGACCCGTGTCCGCCTGGACGGCTTCCGGCCCGGCAAGGTGCCCATGTCGCATCTGAAGCGCGTCTATGGACGCTCCGCCATGGCGGAGGTGATCGATGCGACGGTGCGCGACACCAACAACCAGATCGTCAGCGAGCACGGATTCAAGCTCGCCGCCGAGCCCAAGGTGACGTTGCCGGAAGAGAAGGACGCGATCGAGGAATTGATCGCCGGCAAGGCCGATCTCAACTACACCATGGCGGTGGAGATCGTGCCGCCGATCGAGCTCACCGACTTCAAGGCCATCAAGCTCGCCCGGCCGACCAGCGAGGTTGCCGATAGCGAGGTGGACGAGGCCATCGGCCGCATCGCCGAGCAGAACAAGCCCTTCACGCCGAAGGGCGAGGCAGAGAAGGCGGCCGAGGGCGACCGCGTCATCATTTCCTTCGCCGGCACCATCAATGGCGAGCCGTTCGAAGGTGGCAGCGGCGACGATTCCGCCGTGCTGATCGGCTCGAACACGTTCATCCCGGGTTTCGAGGAGCAGCTCATCGGCATCGCGGCCGGCGAGACCCGCACGCTGAAGGTCACGTTCCCCGAGCATTACCAGGCCGAGCATCTGGCGGGCAAAGACGCCGAATTCGTCGTCACCGCCAAGTCGATCGAAACGCCCGGCGCGGTCGCGGTGGACGACGAGTTCGCCAAGTCGCTGGGGCTCGAATCCCTCGCCAAGCTGCGCGAGATGGTCAAGGAACGGCTCGCGCAGGAGCACGGCGCCATGTCGCGCCAGAAGGTCAAGCGCAAGTTGCTCGACGAGCTCGACACGCGGCACAAGTTCGAGCCGCCGCCGACGCTGGTGCAGGAGGAATTCGACCGCGTCTGGAAGTCGGTGCTGCAGGAGCTGGAGAACGAGAAGAAGACCTTCGCCGACGAGAACACCACCGAGGAGAAGGCGCGCGAGGAATACCACGCCATCGCCGAGCGGCGGGTGCGGCTCGGCCTGGTGCTTGCCGAGATCGGCGAGAAGAACAACATCACGGTGACCGAAGACGAATTGAGCCGTGCGGTCATGGAGCAGGCGCGGCAGTTTCCCGGCCACGAGCAGCGGGTGTGGGACTACTACCGCCAGAATCCGCAATCCGTGGCCGGCCTGCGCGCGCCGATTTACGAGGAGAAGGTCGTCGACTTCCTGCTCGAACTCGCCGATGTGACTGAAAACAAGGTCTCGCGCGAGGAGCTGTACAAGCAGGACGAAGAGTAGCCCCTGAGGTATTTCGCCGCTTGCGGCGGCGCGCACGGAAAAATAGATGATCGCAGCCCGCGGAGGCGGCGGCTAAGCTGGCCGCCGCGATTCGTCGGTGCAAGGAGCCGAAATGAAAGACCCCGTCGATACCTATATGCAGCTTGTGCCCATGGTGGTCGAACAGACCAACCGTGGCGAACGGGCTTACGACATTTTTTCGCGGTTGCTCAAGGAACGCATCATCTTCATCACCGGCGCGATCGAGGACGGCATGTCCACTCTCGTGGTGGCGCAACTCCTGTTCCTGGAGGCGGAAAATCCGAAAAAAGAGATCGCGATGTACATCAATTCGCCGGGCGGGGTGGTGACCTCCGGCATGGCGATCTACGACACCATGCAGTTCATTCGTCCGCCCGTCTCCACGCTCTGCATCGGTCAGGCGGCGTCCATGGGATCGCTGCTATTGGCCGCAGGCGCCAAGGATATGCGTTTTGCACTTCCGAACGCCCGTATCATGGTGCACCAGCCCTCCGGCGGGTTCCAGGGCCAGGCCACCGATATCATGCTGCACGCCCAGGAAATCCTGAACCTGAAGAAGCGGTTGAACGAAATCTACGTGTTCCACACTGGACAGTCGCTGAAGAAGATCGAGGACGCGTTGGAGCGCGATTACTTCCTCACCGCCGACGCGGCCAAGGATTTCGGGTTGGTGGACAGGGTGATCGAGAAGCGGCCGGAGGAGATGCTTCCCGCGCCGCCCAGTTCTTGAACCGCCGGGGTAAGACAGCCGGCCCGCTCCCGTGCCGGCCGAGCTGCCCTGGAATGGCCGCTTTTGGGCCTGTCAGTGGGGCATTATCGTTAATAAATTCTTGATTAGCACGTCGTTAGCATGCTTCGCTTATGCTGGGCAGGATGAGCAGGGCAGCGGGCCGCCCGAAAGTCTAGGGCCCGCCGGGCTGGAGTTCCGGCGCGAAAATTGCTTCGCTGGTGTGGGCGTGTAGCGGCGGTCGTTCGTTAGCCCGCCGCCGGCCAGGGAAGGCGCGGAGCACGATACGAATAAAAGTGTGACGGAGAATGGAATGAGCAAAGTCGGCGGCAGCGATTCGAAGAATACCCTCTACTGCTCGTTCTGCGGCAAGAGCCAGCACGAGGTGCGCAAGCTCATCGCCGGCCCCACGGTGTTCATCTGCGACGAATGCGTTGAACTGTGCATGGACATCATTCGCGAGGAGAACAAGTCCTCGCTGGTGAAGTCGCGCGACGGGATTCCGACTCCGAAGGAGATCCGCAAGGTTCTCGACGACTATGTCATCGGCCAGGACCACGCCAAGAAGGTGCTCTCCGTCGCGGTCCACAATCACTACAAGCGGCTCAATCATCAGTCGAAGCACAATGACGTCGAGCTCGCCAAATCGAACATCCTGCTGATCGGTCCGACCGGCTCGGGCAAGACGCTGCTCGCGCAGACGCTCGCGCGCATCCTCGACGTGCCCTTCACTATGGCGGACGCCACCACGCTTACCGAAGCCGGCTATGTCGGCGAGGACGTGGAGAACATCATTCTCAAGCTGCTGCAGTCCGCCGACTATAATGTCGAGCGCGCCCAGCGCGGCATCGTCTATATCGACGAAATCGACAAGATCTCGCGCAAGTCCGACAATCCGTCCATCACCCGCGACGTGTCGGGCGAGGGCGTGCAGCAGGCCTTGCTGAAGATCATGGAGGGCACCGTCGCCTCCGTGCCGCCGCAGGGCGGCCGCAAGCATCCGCAGCAGGAATTCCTCCAGGTCGACACCACCAACATCCTGTTCGTGTGCGGCGGCGCCTTCGCCGGCCTCGACAAGATCATCTCGGCGCGCGGCAAGTCGACCTCGATCGGCTTCGGCGCCAAGGTGACGGCGCCGGAGGACCGCAAGCAGGGCGAGATTTTCCGCGAGGTAGAGCCGGAGGATCTGCTCAAATACGGACTGATCCCGGAATTCGTCGGCCGTCTGCCGGTGGTCGCCACGCTCGAGGATCTCGACGAGGGCTCGCTCAAGAAGATCCTGGTCGAGCCGAAGAACGCGCTGGTCAAGCAGTACCAGCGGCTGTTCGAGATGGAGTTGATCGATCTGACGTTGGCCGACGAGGCGCTCGGCGCCATCGCCCGCAAGGCGATCGAACGCAAGACCGGCGCGCGCGGCCTGCGCTCGATCATGGAGAGCATCCTGCTCGACACCATGTTCGATCTGCCCAGCCTGGAAGGGGTCGAGGAGGTGGTGATCTCGCGCGAAGTCGTCGAGGGTACCGCCCGGCCGCTCTACATCTATGCCGACCGCAGCGACCGCACGGCGGAAACCGGCAGCGCCAGCGCGTAGAAGTTGCGCCGGGGCATGTCTTCCGGCGCGAACCAAGCAGCTTCGATTCGCGTTGTTTCGGGCGTGGCTTCAGGCGGCCGGGCCGTTTTAACTTGCAAAATCGGCCTTACTTGCGGAGCCTGAGGCGCCAGCATACGTATGGCTTCAGGCTGAGTGGACGTGCGTAAATCCGTGGTATCTCAGTGAGGGGCGGGGAT
Source organism: uncultured Pseudomonadota bacterium (assembly GCA_963837965.1). Classification (GTDB taxonomy): domain Bacteria; phylum Pseudomonadota; class Alphaproteobacteria; order Rhizobiales; family Xanthobacteraceae; genus Pseudolabrys. The sequence continues at coordinate 364,124 of CAWIPY010000003.1, forward strand.
TCGCTGCCTTTCTCCAAAAGATAGTCGGGGCGTCCGCCCGTTTCTCGACTGGCACTGATCCTGCGATGCCGCTTAGCGGGTCGCGCGATGAGGGGCACAACAAAAAGGAATTGGGACCAATGACCAGCAAGCCACGACCCACGCTGCAGCCGGGCGAGACCCGGGCCTATCCTGTGTTACCGCTGCGCGACATCGTGGTGTTCCCGCACATGATCGTCCCGCTCTTTGTCGGCCGCGAGAAGTCGATCAAGGCGCTGGAAGAGGTGATGCGCTCAGACACCTTCATTCTGCTCGCCACCCAGAAGAATGCTTCCGACGACGATCCGGCGACCGACGCGATCTTCGAGGTCGGGACGCTGGCGAGCGTCCTGCAGCTTCTCAAGCTGCCCGACGGCACGGTGAAGGTGCTCGTCGAGGGCGTGGAGCGCGCCAAGGTGCTCAAATACACCGACCGCGCCGATTATTACGAAGCCGACGGGAGCGTGCTCGCCGACGACGTTGGTGACCGCGTGGAAGCGGAGGCGATGGCGCGCTCGGTGGTCACCGAGTTCGAAAACTATGTGAAGCTCAACAAGAAAGTGTCGCCCGAGGTCGTCGGCGTGATCCAGCAGATCGAGGATTACGCCAAGCTCGCCGACACGGTGGCTTCGCATCTCGCCGTCAAGATTCCCGATAAGCAGGACATCCTGGAAACGCCGGTCGTCACCCAGCGCCTGGAGAAGGTGCTCGGGCTGATGGAGAGCGAAATCTCCGTCCTGCAGGTGGAAAAGCGCATCCGCACGCGCGTCAAGCGGCAGATGGAGAAGACGCAGCGCGAGTACTACCTCAACGAACAGATGAAGGCGATCCAGAAGGAGCTCGGCGACGAGGAAGGCCGCGACGAGCTCCAGGAGCTGGAAGAGAAGATCAAAAAGACCAAGCTCTCCAAGGAAGCCCGCGAGAAGGCGACGCACGAGCTGAAGAAGCTGCGGCAGATGTCGCCGATGTCGGCGGAAGCGACCGTCGTGCGCAACTATCTCGACTGGCTCCTGTCGATCCCGTGGAACAAGAAGAGCAAGGTCAAGAAGGATTTGAACCTCGCGGAGCAGGTCCTCGACGGCGATCACTATGGCTTGGAGAAGGTCAAGGAGCGCATCGTCGAGTATCTCGCCGTGCAGCAGCGCGCCAACAAGCTGACCGGCCCGATCCTCTGCCTGGTCGGCCCGCCGGGCGTCGGCAAGACCTCGCTCGGCAAGTCGATCGCCAAGGCGACCGGCCGCGAGTTCGTGCGCGTGTCGCTCGGCGGCGTGCGTGACGAGGCCGAAATCCGCGGCCACCGGCGCACCTATATCGGCTCTATGCCCGGCAAGATCATCCAGTCGATGCGCAAGGCCAAGAGCTCGAACCCGCTGTTCCTCCTCGACGAGGTCGACAAGATGGGCGCCGATTTCCGCGGCGATCCGTCCTCGGCTCTGCTTGAGGTGCTGGACCCCGAGCAGAACCACACCTTCAACGATCACTATCTCGAGGTCGACTACGATCTCTCCAACGTGATGTTCATCACCACGGCGAACACGCTCAACATTCCGCCGCCGCTGATGGACCGCATGGAGATCATCCGCATCGCCGGCTACACCGAGGACGAGAAGGTCGAGATCGCGCGCAAGCATCTGATCCCGCACGCGGTCATCAAGCACGGCCTCAAACCCGAAGAGTGGTCGATCGAGAACGACGCGCTGATCATGCTGATCCGCCGCTATACGCGGGAGGCAGGCGTGCGCAATCTCGAGCGCGAGCTGTCGAACCTGATCCGCAAGGCGGTGAAGGAGTTGATGACCTCGAAAAAGAAGAAGATCGCGGTCACCATGGAAAACCTCAGCGACTATCTGGGCGTGCCCAAATATCGCTATGGCGAGGTGGAGGCGGAGGACCAGGTCGGCGTCGTTACCGGTCTGGCCTGGACCGATGTGGGCGGCGAACTGCTCACCATCGAAGCCACGCAGATGCCGGGCAAAGGCAAGATGACCGTCACTGGCAACCTGCGCGACGTGATGAAGGAGTCGATCTCGGCTGCGGCGTCGTATGTCCGCTCGCGCGCGGTCGGCGTCGGCATCGAGCCGCCGCTGTTCGACAAGCGCGACATCCATGTGCACGTGCCGGAAGGCGCCACGCCGAAGGATGGGCCCTCCGCCGGCGTCGCCATGGTCACAGCCATCGTTTCGGTCATGACCGGCATTCCGGTGCGCCGCGACGTCGCCATGACCGGCGAGATCACGCTGCGCGGCCGCGTGCTGCCGATCGGCGGGCTGAAGGAGAAGCTGCTCGCAGCCCAGCGCGGCGGCATGAAAACGGTGATGATCCCGGAGGAGAACGCCAAGGATTTGGCCGAGATCTCCGAGACCATCAAGAAGGGCCTGGACATCATCCCGGTTCAGCGCATGGACGAGGTGCTTGAGCGCGCGCTCACGCGCAAGCCGGAACCCATCGCCTGGGACGAGGAAGCCGCCAAGCTCGCCGAGGCGGCGGCCGCCAAATCCGACAAGGGCGAGGAGGAAGGCTCGGGGCTCACCGCGCATTGAGCTTGAGCTGGGCCCGAAGCAGAACTTGAAGGCGGCGCCGCAAGGCGCCGTTTTCTTTTCAAAATAGCGGCAAGCGACGGGAGGATGATGCGGCTTGCCTCGACGGGCTACGAGAGGTTATTGGCTTAGCATTCGGGCGGTTAGCTCAGTTGGTAGAGCGCCTGCTTTACACGCAGGATGTCGGCGGTTCGAGTCCGTCACCGCCCACCATCGAATTTTTAAGCGGCTGATCGAGCTAAGCATTTTTCCGGCCGCTGCCGGCGTCCGGTGCGGGCCTGGATGTGCGGCCGCATAACAGGCATCAAAACTGCACCCCGCGGGTGAGCGCGCCGTCCACCACGAGGTTGGTGCCGGTGATGAAGCTCGCCGCCGGACTGGCGAGGAAGACCACCGCGCGCGCCATCTCCTCGGGCTTGCCCATCCGCCCGGTGGGATTGAGCGCGAGCGCCTCCTTGAACAGCGTCGGATTGCCGTGCTCGATCTTCTCCCACACGCCGCCGGGAAAATACGTATTGCCGGGCGAGACCGTGTTCGCCCGCACGCCCTTGCTGGCGAGCTGGTAGGCCAGTCCCTTGGCGTAATGGACGAGGGCGGCCTTGAACACGCCATAGGGCCCTGCGGCGAAGTCCACCTCGCGTCCGGACACCGAGGAGATGATCACGATGGAAGCCGCCGGCGAGGCCAGCAGGAACGGCATCGCCGCATCCACGGCCGCCACCGTGCCCATCATGTCGGTCTCGAACTCGGCACGCCATGACGCCTCGTCCGGGCCGATCGCCAGCGCCGAGACATTCGGCACCACGATGTCGATGCCGCCGAATTCCGCCGCGACGTCCTTGATCCAGGCGGCGAGGTCGGCGTGCCGGCTGACATCGACGGCGCGTCCGCTGGCGCGCACGCCTGTTTTGCGGAGGTCAGCGACTGTCGCCGCCACCTCATCGGCGTTGCGTGCGCACACCGCCACGTCCGCCCCTTCGGCGGCGAGATGCTCCGCCACCGCGCGCCCAATTCCCTTCGTCGCGCCGGTCACGACCGCGCGCCGGCCCCGCAAACCGAGATCCATGCCTAAACCTCTCCCGTCATGAGAAATACGTCGCTGCCCCGGCACCCACTCTGTAGCAGGGATCAATGATCGACGATATTGCCGAGCCGCACGGCCCTTCCGCAAGAGCCTGGCGCGATGCGGATCGCGGGCAAGCTTTCGGCAGCTGGGCTGCCGCCGCGCTTTGGGGAGGGGCAACACGAAGTGTGGCCCCGTCGGGCGCCGATTCACAGGCTGCCGCGCCGCAGCCGCTGCCGCGCGTTGAGGCGCGGCGTCGCCGAAGACATAAAACCAAAAAAGGCCGGCGCGGAGCTCAAGATCGCTCCACGCCAGCCGTTCATCCCCGGAGGGTCAGGTCTTCAAGCCTCAGATCGATTCTTTCAATTCCTTGGCGGCGCGGAAAGCGACCTTCTTCGACGCCTTGATCTGGATCTGCTCGCCGGTTGCGGGATTGCGGCCCATGCGCGCCGCGCGCTTGCGCACCTGGAGGATGCCGAGGCCGCCGATGCGGATGCGCTCGCCTTTCTTCAGATGCTTGACGATGTTGCCGACCAGGTCACCGAGCACGGCCTCGGCCTGCTTCTTCGACATCTCGTGCGATTCCGCGAGTGATGCGGCGAGATGCTTCAACGTCACGGTCGTCGGTGTCGGGGCTTTTCCAGGAGCCGTAGCCATGATTGGGACCCTCCTTTGAATCCGCAGGTTTGGGGCAATGCCAAACGTTCCGGCCATAGACGATTCGTCCGGCCTCTACCATCGATTCCTCGCGATAAATAAGGCTTTTTCGCAATTTTGCAGGGGGTGAACCGGTTCTCCTTGACTATATCTGGGGGGTCCATTAACTCCCTCGCACGCCCGCGGGGGCGTAGCTCAGTTGGTTAGAGCGCTGCCCTGTCACGGCAGAGGCCGCGGGTTCGAGTCCCGTCGCTCCCGCCATTATTTCAATGACTTAGCCGAGGTCGCGGCACCCCGAAGCCGCACATCCCGGGGGCCGAGATCATGGTCGCAGACACCCCCATCCCCGGCCTGCGCGCCCTCTTTTTCGACGTCTTCGGCACCCTGGTCGATTGGCGGACCTCGGTCGCGCGGGAGGCTGAGAATATCCTGGGAAGCCTCGGCTACCAGCTCGATTGGCTGGCGCTGGCCGATGCCTGGCGGGACGAATACCAGCCGGGCATGGAGGAGGTGCGGGCAGGGCGCATTCCCTTCGCCAGGCTGGACGTGCTGCATCGCCATAACCTCGAGCGGCTGGCCCCGCGCTTCGGTCTGGAGCGGTTGTCCGACGAGGTGCTCGACGATCTGACGCTGGTCTGGCACCGGCTCGACGCCTGGACGGACGTGCCGGCGGCGCTGGCGCGGCTCAGGCGCAAGTTCTGGCTGGCGCCGGTGTCGAACGGCAATATCTCGCTGATGGTCGATCTCGCCCGGCGCAACGACTTTCCCTGGGATGCCATCCTCGGCGCGGAAGTGGCCGGCGACTACAAGCCGAAGCCGCGCGTCTATCTGGCCGCCTGCGAGGCGTTCAGCTTGGAGCCCGCGCAATGCATGATGGTAGCCGCGCATTCGAACGATCTGGCGGCGGCGGCGGCGTGCGGCCTGCGCACGGGGCACACCGCGCGGGTCGACGAGCATGGCCCGAATACGGGCGAAGCCGCGCCGACGGTGCCGGTCGATGTGGCGGCGAAGGATCTGGCGGCCTTGGCCGATAAGCTGGGGGCGTAGCAGCGCGTTTTCCACTCTTCTAAAGTTGCTATCATGAGAGTATATTTTCTAAATGCCGTGCGATGTCGGAGCCAAGGTGATGAACGAAAATGAGTGACGATGGCGGCCGAGATCCGGTGGCCGGCCCGGGGGCACCCACCGCGGCGCGGGCCCCACGGCGCCCCTGGGTCAGCCCGAAGGTGATCATGAGCGAGATTCGACCTCAGACCGGGGTACCCAATGTCTCCTATAGTCCCAACGATCTTCACTACCCCTTCGGCGATTTCGGACCAATCTCATGATGCTCGGAGCCTGCGACGCTCAAACGGGTGTCGGCAACTCGCCGGACCGATTGCCGGCGGTGGGCGATAAGGTAAGCATCGGCCGAACGAGACTCCTTCGAGCCGATTCCTGATCTATGAATTGGACCGCTCGAACCATTCGATGTAGCGCGCCGTCACGTAGGCCAGCAGGGCTTGTGCGGTCGGTATTTGATTTGGTGAGTTCTCCTGAACTCCCACACTCAACATCCGTCGCATGCGCGCAAAATCGAAATAGCCCGCGAGCCGAGCGCTCTGTTCCAGACGACTGATGTCCGCCAGAATTCGGGGCCTGATGCTTTCTGGTCACCGCCCGCGATCGGGTTGTTGCGGAGCTTGTGCCCCCGCAAGCTTCGCGGGCGCAATAGATCGCCGATACTGCTCGCCGATGCCGTGCGGCCTGCCATTCTTGACGTAGAGATCCTCCGGCACCGCGAGACCAAGCTCGACCACGCGCTTGTCGTGAAACGGTCGCGTAAGCTCCAGCCCGTGCGCCGCAGCCACGATCGAGCCGCTTAAGGTCGCAAGGTTTTGCTGCCGCCGTAACACCCTCTCGCTGACCGCGCGCATGGGCGCTCCTCGTGCGTCACCGGGTGCGCGGTCCGGCGCCAGGCCTTCCGCCGCCATGCGCAGCAGAAAGGCGCGTGATGCCGGCATGGTAGGGCCGAACGGCCGCAAGCCTCTGCGGAAGCGTCGCCACGGCCCGACGATCGGTCTCAACAGCAGGAAGTAGAGGATATCTTCTTTGACGGTTTGCAGGACGGTCTGTCGCCGATGCCGTCGCCACGGCCCGAATTCGGTGATGAATTGGCGCCATTGTCCCGTTGCCAGCAAACGCGCCAAGGCTCTCTGCCCGCGCGGATTGATCGTGTAATCGCCGCCGTGACCGTCCATGACGACACGGGCGCCAGCCGCCGCGATCTCGCGGTACAAGTCCCGAAAAGCGTAGCTTGTCCAGCCGCCGGGACCTTCGGTCTGTAAGAAGCTCTTCTCCAGGCCGTGGAGCAGCGTCCCGCTATCATGGGTCACGTAGCGCACATAGAGGGGGCTTGTCACGCCGCCGGCTCAGCCAGCGGCGCGCGTGCCGGGTGCGGGCCCCTGTAGACCGGTGGCACCATCGGCCGACCGCAATCAGCTTGCGGTTCTGCGCGCGCACCACGGGCCCGGCGAGCGCGGCAATTGCGGCACTGTCGAACCCGCCGCTGAACAGAAGGCCGGCCGGCGCGGTCGTACGCCGCAGGCGGCAGGCGACCACCTCGCCGAGCACACGGCGGTACGCATCGATATAATAGGCCTCGTCGCGGTTCAGGTGCCGGGGATCGGCGTGCGGCGTCCAGTATCGACGGGAACTCACGGCCCCTGCCTTTGTCACGCTCAGGACGGTGACCGGCGGGAAGCCCGGTGATGCCGTCGAACGGCGTCATGCCTACGCGGGAGCTGCGCAGTTCTTGTAAGGAGCATCACCCAGGCGAGGTGCTGGTTTCCGAGAGCGATCGCGGCACATCGGCTAGCGACCACAAGCCCTTGAAGTCCGAGGCGAAGGCAAAGAAGCCATCGCCACGATGGTAGATGGATGTAGCGCTGCCCCATGTGGTCGCGGCCGAGCACGAGCTTCTGCCGGTGCCCGTCCCACACAGCAAACGCGAAATCGCCGAGCAGATGTTCGGCACAGTCCTCGCCCCAGTTTTTGTAAGCGCGCAGAATGAAGGCGCAGTCGGTGCATGTCGCGGATGTCGGCGGCGCGAAAGACCGAAGGCGTCCGCCAGCTCTTCGGATTGACGATGCGGCTGTCGGGGACCAGGGTGAGATCGGCTTCGCTGTCGACGAGCGGCTTGCGCTCGAACAGGTCCTCCTGGTTGACCCGGATCAGGCAATGGCCGAGCCCGATCGGACCATCGGTGACGAACATGCGCCCGTCCGGGCCATGATGGGCGAGCGCTTTGCCCTTGCGCTCGAGATCGCTCCCGATCGACGTCGCCGCCGTCGAATCGCAATATTCCGAAAATGGCGCTCACGCGGAACCTGCGTGTTCCCCGCGGTCTGACGACGCGGGCTTTCTCGCCCGGTGCACCCAGCAATTGACCGCAAACCGCGAGTCTCGAAGCGGCCGGAGAGGCAGCTCACCGGCAACACCTCGTGCGGCGCCCAGGCCGGGAACACGAGCAGGCTGTTGTGCACAGGCTCGATGTCGATGAACCCGCCTTCGCCACCGCTGCCGGCGCCGCCGATGGCGTAGAGACGCAGGGCGCCGCCGGAGAACGATTTGGGCGTCGCATGGAAATAATAGACACCGCTCAGCACGCGGATGCCGCTGGTGTCCGCGCTGTGCACCTGCGTATCAATGTGGCGCTTGAAGAAGGCGCCGTCGCCATGCGCCACCAGCTCGGTTTCGAGTATCGGGCTGTCGGGCGGTTGCATGCCCAGTTGGGTACACAGCCGCGGCAGTTGCCCAAGGATGCGGCCCTTCAGGATGGCGCGATAGGGGCCGAGATCGCGCGTGGCCGATCGAGAGGCGAAACGACGGATTGATCTCGCATGCCGCGCCGTCGACCCGTCCGTCGGCGACGAACGCCGCTTCTGCGCCAGCGCACGTGCGAGCAGACCGGCAGCCGTCGTCCGCGGCAAGGAAATCGCGCAGCACGATGTGGGGCGGCATCATAGTGCGGCGTGGCGTTTGCTTTCGTCGAGCTCGGTCACCGATGTCCTCGCCCGTGCGTCGCGATCCGTTCGTCCTGACTGGCCGGTTATCGGACGCTCGATGCCTTGCCGCATCAATGACTGGCCTCCATCGATTTTCTGGTCCAACGTGCGGGCCATACTGGTCGACGTAATGCAGGAACGCCTGCACCAGACGGATGCCTTCATAAGGCTTCGCGCCAATGGAAGAAGTCGCACCCGCGATAGAGCAGGGCGTCACCGGGGGCGAGACGCGCGCCGATAAGCGCCGGCGTTCCCTTCGACGTAGATCGGCCAGGGCTCGGACGGGTACCTGCCCGATGTTCAGCGTGACGCTGATCTCGCAGGCCGTCCGATCCCGGTGGCGCTTGAGCACGTCGCCGTGCTTGTAGAGGCGGAAACAGGAATAGGTCGGCAGCAGGCGCAGACCGGTGTCTTGTTCGAGACGCGGCCGCAGATACTCGAGCAAACCGTCGAAGGCCGGATCGAAGTAGCCAGCGGGCGTATTGGGCACGAGGCGGTCGCCGGGCCCCAGCAGGCGGCAGGCGAATTTCGTCTGCACATAGGACCACAAGAAGTCGGCCAGCGCCGGCGCGATCAACGCCGGCAGCACCGCATAGCCGTCGCGCGCAAAGGCTTGGGCCCCACCGGGACTGGTTGGATCGCGCAGATCGAGACCTATGCTCATGCGGAGCCTGTGGGGCAAACCGTTCGACCGGCCGCAGCGGAAGTTAATCGATCTATCCTGCCTCTCCAAGCCCGCGCGTCATGGCTCGGAGTGCCCGGGCTCTAGGCAACGGTCGCTGTTCAGAGCGGCTCCGGCACTACCCCCGATACACCGGCTCGGGCTGGGTGAAGAAGCTCGCCAGGATGTGATAGACGATGAGGTAGTTCTTCTGCTGGAAGCTCGCATGCGAGATGCCGGGCATCACTACGAACTGCTTGTCCGGATTGGGCAGCCTGGCGAAGAAGGCGAGCAAATCCTCCATCGACGCGATGCCGTCCCATTGCCCGCGCATGATGATCGTGGGCATCGTGATCTTCTCCGGATCGACCACCGGCAGGTGCGCGCACATATCGACATAGGTGCCGGTCGGCACCGATGAATCGAGCGCGCAGATGGCGTCGGCGAAGGCCTCGATCACCTTCTCGTCCGCCGTGCCGGGATGGTCGCGGGCAAAGATCGACTGCACGAAGGCGCGGTCGATCGGCCGCCGGTTCTTGGCCATGAATTCGGGCAGCTTCTTCTTCCGTTCGGCGAGCGTCGGCGAGCCTTCGCCGGTCCAGACAAAGGCATCGAGCGCGAGCCGGGCCACCATCTCGGGATGGCGCTCGGCGAACATTGCGGCGCGCAGCGCGCCGGAGGAGATGCCGTAGAGGAGGAGCGGGCGCTGGCCGCGCAGCGTTTGAATGTATTGCGCCGCGGCGAAGCAGTCGTCGGCGCCTTGCGCGATCGGGGCGTTGTTGTCGCGGTCTTTCGTGGACCTGCCGTAGCCTTCCATGTCCACCGACCAGCAGTCGAAGCCGAGCCTGGCGAAATGGTCCATGGCGGAGGAATCCGGCCGCCCGGGCACCTGCAGATCGAAGGTAGGCGTGCCCGCCATGGAGGAGCCGTGCACGAACAGGATGGTGCCTTGCGTTTCTGCCGGGTCGCCGACGCACTTCTCCCACAGGAACAGCCTCACGCCGCCATCCTTGCTGGCCCAGTGTTCCTCGCCCTTGACCGCCACCGTCTCGTCCATCGCCCGATCCGCCTGTTGCCTGGAACTGCCCGGGCGCGACTATCGAGGCGCGCTCCGACGGCTGTCAATTGCAGGCATTTCTCTCCGTGGATGCCCCCGAATGCCGCCTTGCGCGGCTTTGTGCGCTGCGCTAAGCCTCACCCGCTCCCGTCCATGCGGCATTTCCACAACGGCAAGGGCGTTTTGTGTGTGGGGGTGACGGCGCCGTTCGGGCCGCCGAGCAGTCCGGGATGGGCGTCAATCCGGATAGGGCGCGGGGCTGGCATTCTAGAGGTCGCCGATGCATGCATTGATGACGGATTATCTCGCCCTGGTCATCTTCGTCGCGGTCGCGCTGGTCATCGGCCTGGCGCTGCTGATCGCGCCTTTCGCGGTGGCCTTCAAAGACCCCACGCCCGAGAAGCTGTCCGCCTACGAATGCGGCTTCAACGCCTTCGACGACGCGCGCATGCGCTTCGACGTGCGCTTCTACCTCGTCGCCATACTCTTCATCATCTTCGACCTGGAGGTGAGTTTCCTGTTCCCCTGGGCCGTGGCCTTCCGCGAGATCGGCCATTACGGCTTCTGGGCCATGATGGTGTTCCTTGGCGTTCTCACCATCGGCTTCATATATGAGTGGCGGAAGGGGGCGCTGGAATGGGATTGATGAACCCATGACGCTTGTGTCACCCGAGGCCACCGGCATTATCGACCCGCGCACCGGCAAGCCGGCCGGCGCCGACGACGCCTTCTTCAAGGACGTCAACGCGGAGCTGTCCGACAAGGGCTTCCTGGTCACCGCCGCCGACGACCTGATCACCTGGGCGCGCACCGGCTCGCTCATGTGGATGACGTTCGGGCTCGCCTGCTGCGCGGTCGAGATGATGCAGATGTCGATGCCGCGCTACGACGCCGAGCGATTCGGCTTCGCCCCGCGCGCCTCGCCCCGCCAGTCCGACGTCATGATCGTCGCCGGCACGCTCACCAACAAGATGGCGCCGGCGCTGCGCAAGGTCTACGACCAGATGCCGGAGCCGCGCTACGTCATCTCCATGGGCTCCTGCGCCAACGGCGGCGGCTACTATCATTACTCCTATTCGGTCGTGCGCGGCTGCGACCGCATCGTGCCGGTCGACATCTACGTGCCCGGCTGTCCGCCGACGGCGGAGGCGCTGCTCTACGGCGTCATGCTGCTGCAGAAGAAGATCCGCCGTACCGGAACGATCGAACGTTGAGCGGGGCGGGAATGGACGAGAAGCTCGAAAGAATCGGCCAGACCATCAAGAACGCGCTGCCGGACTCGATCACCGGCCATGAGATCACGCGCGGCGAACTGACCGTCCACGCCCAGGCCGCCGACATCGTCAAGGTGGCCAAGTTCCTGCGCGACGACCCCGTCTGCCAGTTCGTCTGCCTGATCGACATCACCGCCATCGACTGGCCCTCGCGCGCGCAGCGCTTCGACGTGGTCTATCACCTGCTGTCGCCGCGCATGAATGCGCGCGTGCGGGTGAAGATCGCGACCGACGAGGCGACCCCGGTCGCTTCCATCGTCGAGGTCTTCCGCGGCGCCGACTGGTTCGAGCGCGAGGCCTACGATCTCTACGGCGTGCTGTTCACCGGCCATCCCGACATGCGGCGCATCCTCACCGACTACGGCTTCGAGGGCCATCCGCTGCGCAAGGACTTCCCGCTCACCGGCTTCGTCGAGGTGCGCTGGGACGACGAGGAGAAGCGGGTCGTCTACGACAAGGTGCAGCTCAACCAGGAATTCCGCACCTTCGATTTCCTGTCGCCCTGGGAAGGCACCGACTACGTGCTGCCCGGCGACGAGAAGGCGAAGGAGGGCAAGGCCTCATGAAGCCGACTTTCGTCGCCGGATTGAAGCACTCGTTTTCCTACACGGTGCCGGAAAGCAAGACCGTGCCGTTCACCTATCCGGAATCGCCGGAGATCGCGGCGATGCCCAAGGTGTTCGCCACCGGCTACATGATCATCCTGATGGAATGGGCCTGCGTACGGTTGCTCAACCGCTATCTCGACGAGGGCGAGGGCTCGCTCGGCACCCATGTGAACGTCAGCCACGCGGCGGCGACGCCGCCCGGCCTCACCGTCACGGTCGATGTCGAGGTCGCCGAGGTGCGCGGCCGCAAGGTGATCTTCAACGTGCGCGCCCATGACGGCGTCGACGTGATCGGCGAAGGCCAGCACGAGCGCGTGGTCGTCCGCTGGGATCTGTTCAACGCGAAAGTAGCGCAGAAAAAGGCGAAGGCCGCGGCGGAGGCGGTGAGCTGATGGCTGAAACAGCCGTACGCAACTTCACCATCAATTTCGGGCCGCAGCATCCGGCGGCGCACGGCGTGCTGCGCCTGGTGCTGGAGCTCGACGGCGAGGTGGTCGAGCGCGTCGACCCGCATATCGGCCTCCTGCACCGCGGCACCGAGAAGCTGATCGAGCACAAGACCTATCTGCAGGCGGTCGGCTATTTCGACCGGCTCGATTATGTCGCGCCGATGAACCAGGAGCACGCCTTCTGCCTGGCGGTGGAGAAGCTGCTCGGCATCGAGGTGCCGCGGCGCGCCCAGTTGATCCGCGTGCTCTATGCCGAGATCGGCCGGCTGCTCTCGCATTTGCTCAACGTCACCACGCAGGCGATGGATGTGGGCGCGCTCACCCCGCCGCTGTGGGGCTTCGAGGAGCGCGAGAAGCTGATGGTGTTCTACGAGCGCGCCTCGGGTTCGCGCATGCACGCCAAGTATTTCCGGCCGGGCGGCGTGCACCAGGACCTGCCGCCGCAGCTCGTCGACGACATCGAGGCCTTCTGCGATCCCTTCCTCAAAGTGGTCGACGATCTCGACGCCCTGCTCAGCGACAACCGCATCTTCAAGCAGCGCAACGTCGATATCGGCGTGGTGAGCCTGGAGGATGCCTGGAACTGGGGCTTCTCCGGCGTCATGGTGCGCGGCTCCGGCGCCGCCTGGGACCTGCGCCGCGCGCAGCCCTACGAATGCTATTCCGAGATGAAGTTCGACATTCCCGTCGGCAAGAACGGCGACTGCTTCGACCGCTATCACATCCGCATGGAGGAGATGCGCCAGTCGACCGCCATCATGAAGCAGTGCATCCGGAAGCTGCGCGAGCCGAAGGGGCAGGGGCCTGTCGTTCTCGACGACAACAAGATCGTGCCGCCGCGCCGGGGCGAGATGAAGCGCTCGATGGAGGCGCTCATCCATCATTTCAAGCTGTACACCGAAGGCTATCACGTGCCGGCCGGCGAGGTTTACGCCGCGGTCGAGGCGCCCAAGGGCGAGTTCGGCGTCTATCTGGTCAGCGACGGCACCAACAAGCCCTACAAGTGCAAGATCCGCGCGCCGGGCTTTGCGCATTTGAGTGCGATGGACTTCCTCACCCGCGGCCACATGCTGGCCGACGTCTCCGCCATTCTCGGGTCGATCGACATCGTGTTTGGTGAGGTGGACCGATGAGCGTGCGCCGCCTCGCCCCGCCCGAACAGCAGCCGAAGGGGTTCTCCTTCAGCAAGGAAAATCTCGCCTGGGCCAAGCAGCGGGTCGCCAAATATCCGGAAGGCCGCCAGGCCTCTGCCGTCATCTCGCTGCTGTGGCGCGCGCAGGAGCAGTCCGGCGGCTGGCTGCCGGAAGCCGCCATCCGCTACGTGGCTGACTTTCTCGGCATGGCGCACATCCGTGCGCTCGAGGTCGCCACCTTCTACACCATGTTCAACCTGACGCCGGTCGGGAAATTCCACGTGCAGCTTTGCGGCACCACGCCGTGCCGGCTGCGCGGCGCAGACGACCTGGAGAAAATCTGCCGCGCGCGCTTCGGCGACCAGATGGAAGTGACGGACGACGGCAAGTTCTCCTGGGCCGAGGTCGAGTGCCTCGGCGCCTGTGTGAACGCGCCGATGATCCAGGTCGGCTCCGACTATTATGAGGATCTCGATGCCGACAGCTTCAACAAGCTGCTCGACGGTTTCGCCGCCGGCAAGACGCCGAAGCCCGGCCCGCAGATCGACCGCCAGCTCTCGGCGCCCGTCGGCGGACCGATCACGTTGACCGATCCGGCGATCTATCAGAGGCCCGGCAAGTCCGGCACGCCGCGCGAGCCGAAGAACGGCGAGGCCAAGAAGCCGGGCGCCGCCGCCAATTTCCGCGCCGGCGCGCCGACGCCGCCGGCACAGGACAAAGAAAAACCCAAACCGACTTAACCGCCGCAAAGACCGCCCATGCTCGCCGATAAGGATCGCATCTTCACCAATCTCTACGGCCTCCATGACTGGGGCCTCAAAGGCGCGCGCGCACGCGGCGCCTGGGACGGCACCAAGGCGATGCTGGAGAAGGGGCGCGACGCGATTATCGACGAGGTGAAGTCCTCCGGCCTGCGCGGTCGCGGCGGCGCCGGCTTCCCGACCGGCTTGAAATGGTCGTTCATGCCCAAGCAGATCGGCGAGCGCCCGCATTACCTCGTGGTCAACGCCGACGAGTTGGAGCCCGGCACCTGCAAGGACCGCGAGATCATGCGCCACGATCCGCATTTGCTGGTCGAGGGCTGCCTGATCGCCGGCTTCGCCATGGGCGCGCATGCCGCCTACATCTATATCCGCGGCGAGTTCATCCGCGAGCGCGAGCGGCTGCAGGCCGCGGTCGATCAGGCCTACGAGGCCAAGCTGATCGGCAAGAATAACGTGCACGGCTGGGACTTCGATATCATCGTGCACCACGGCGCCGGCGCCTATATCTGCGGCGAGGAGACGGCGCTGCTGGAGAGCCTGGAAGGCAAGAAGGGCCAGCCGCGGCTGAAGCCGCCATTCCCCGCCAATGTCGGCCTTTACGGCTGCCCGACCACCGTCAACAACGTGGAATCGATCGCGGCGGTGCCCGACATCATGCGCCGGGGAGGCGCCTGGTTCGCCTCCTTCGGCCGTCCCAACAATACCGGCACCAAGCTTTTCTGCATTTCCGGCCACGTCGAAAAGCCGTGCAATGTCGAAGAGGTCATGGGTATCCCGCTGCGCGAACTGCTGGAGACCCATGCCGGCGGCGTGCGCGGCGGCTGGGACAATCTGCTGGCGGTGATCCCCGGCGGCTCGTCCATGCCGCTCGTTCCGGCGGGGCCCGATCAGGCCGACACGCTGCTGATGGATTTCGACGGCTGCCGCGACAAGAAATCGGCGCTCGGCACTGCCGCCGTGATCGTGATGGACAAGTCGACCGACATCGTGCGCGCCATGGCGCGCATCTCCTACTTCTACAAGCACGAAAGTTGCGGCCAGTGCACGCCTTGCCGCGAGGGCATGGGCTGGATGTGGCGCGTTTTGACGCGCATGGCGGAGGGCCGCGCGCAGAAGCGCGAAATCGACATGCTGATGGAGGTGACCACGCAGATCGAGGGCCATACCATCTGCGCCTTCGGCGACGGCGCCGCCTGGCCCGTGCAGGGCCTGCTGCGCCATTTCCGCCCCGAGATCGAGCGCCGCATCGACCAATACACACGCAACGCCGACGCGCACGGCGTGCGCGAGCCGACGCCGTTGGACGCGCAGGCGGCGGAGTGAGCACCATGCAGCAGCCGGCGAACCATCATCTCGCGCAGCTCAACATCGGCCGCATCCGCTACGAGGTCGACGATCCGCGCATGGCGGATTTTACCGGCAATCTCGCGCGCGTGAACGCGTTGGCCGAGCGCACGCCCGGCTTCGTCTGGCGCTATATCGACGAAAGCGGCAATTCCACCGCCACGCGGCCTTACGCCGATCCGCGCATCGCCATCAACATGTCGGTCTGGGAGAACGTCGCGGCGCTCGAGCGCTTCGTCTACCAGACCGTCCATAAGCATTTCTATGGCCGCCGCGCGGAATGGTTCGAGCATTTCGACAAGCCGTATTTCGTAATGTGGTGGGTGCCGGCCGGGCATCTCCCGAGCGTCGAGGAAGCGGTCGAGCGGCTTGACCATTACGCGCAGCACGGCGCGAGCGACCACGCTTTCGATTGGGCAACGGCCTCGGCGCAACTCTGGAAAACGGCGCGTTGTCCGCCGGGCGAGAGCGCGGCATGACGCAGTACCACCTCGCCGAATTCAACATCGCGCGCATCCGCTGGCCGCTCGAGGACCCGCGCATGGCCGAATTCGTCGACAATGTCGACCGCGTCAACAAGCTGGCCGAGCAGATCGAGGGCTTCGTCTGGCGGCTGCAGGACGAAAGCGGCCACGCCATGAACATGACGGTCTATGGCGACCCGACCATCCTGCCCAACCTGACCCTGTGGGAGAACGAGGTGGCGCTCGAGCGCTTCGTCTGGCAGACGCTGCACGGCCGCTTCTACCGTCGCCGCGAGGACTGGTTCGCGCCGGTGGAAACGCCGCTGGTCATGTGGTGGGTGGCCGCCGGCGAGCGCCCGAGCATGGCAGAGGGCGTCGTCCGGCGCGACCACCTGATCGCGCACGGGCCGAGCGATTATGCTTTCGGCTGGGAGCGCCTGGCCGGCGCAACGCTTTGGCAGACGCAGCGCGGCGTCAAGGCGGCGGCACGGCCGCGCGCCGCCGCCGTGGCCTCATGAGGCGGGGAGGGGCAACCCGTGGAGCAGACCGATGACGTTCGAAAACAGGAATATGCGCTGCCTCAGCTGCCGCTTCTGGTGGCCGATCGCGGAGGCCGCCGGCAAGGAGCCGAACCGGCAGCACGCGATCCTCGGTCAGTGCCGGCGCTACGCGCCGCCGGCGCAGATCACAGACTTGCCGGACCACGACCGGCACTATCCGTCCTGGGCGACCAGCAAGCGCGACGACTGGTGCGGTGATCATCAGCACATGCAGCAATGATAGCGCCACGCACAGCATGAAGATGCAAGAGACATGACCAAGCTCATCATCGACGGCAAAGAGATCGACGTTCCGCCGGAGTACACGCTGCTCCAGGCCTGCGAGGCGGCGGGCGCGGAAATCCCGCGCTTCTGCTTCCATGAGCGGCTGTCGATTGCCGGCAATTGCCGCATGTGCCTGGTCGAACTGGTCGGCTCGCCCAAGCCGGTCGCCTCCTGCGCCTGGGGCGTGCGCGACTGCCGTCCGGGCAAGAACGGCGAGCCGCCCGAGGTCAATACCCGCACGCCCATGGTGAAGAAGGCGCGCGAGGGCGTGATGGAATTTCTGCTGATCAACCATCCGCTCGATTGCCCGATCTGCGACCAGGGCGGCGAATGCGACCTGCAGGACCAGGCCATGGCCTATGGCGTCGACGCCTCGCGCTTCGCAGAGAACAAGCGCGCGGTCGAGGACAAATATATCGGGCCGCTGGTCAAGACGATCATGACGCGCTGCATCCACTGCACGCGCTGCATCCGCTTCACGACCGAGGTCGCCGGGGTGCCGGAATTGGGCGCCATCGGCCGCGGCGAGGACATGGAGATCACCACCTATCTCGAGCACGCCATGACCTCGGAGCTGCAGAGCAACGTGGTCGATCTCTGCCCGGTGGGCGCGCTCACCAACAAGCCCTACGCCTTCTCGGCGCGGCCATGGGAGCTCAGCAAGACCCAGTCGATCGACGTCATGGACGCGCTCGGCTCGGCCATCCGCATCGACACGCGCGGGCGCGAGGTCATGCGCATCCTGCCGCGCGCCAACGACGACGTGAACGAGGAGTGGATCTCCGACAAGACCCGCCACGTGGTGGACGGCCTGCGCACGCAGCGCCTCGATCAGCCCTTCATCCGCGTCAACGGGCGCCTGCGGCCGGCAACCTGGAAGGAAGCCTTTGCCGCCATTGCCGCGCGCGTGAGCAAGGACACCGGCGACCGCATCGGCGCCATCATCGGCGATCTGGCGGGCGCGGAGGAAATGTACGCGCTGAAAGACCTGATGGGTCGCCTCGGCAGCGCCAATATCGACGCGCGCCAGGACGGCGCCGCGCTCGATCCGGCCTGGGGACGGGCGAGCTATCTGTTCAACGCGACCATCGCCGGTATCGAGCAGGCCGACAGCCTGTTGATCGTCGGCGCCAACCCGCGCCGCGAGGCGGCGGTGCTCAATGCCCGCATCCGCAAGCGCTGGCGGCTGGGGCCATTCCCTATCGGGCTGATCGGCGAGAAGGCCGATCTGACCTATCCTTACGAGTATCTCGGCGCCGGCCCGGACACGCTTGCCAAGCTCGCCGGGGCCAAGTTCGCCGCGACGCTGAAGCAGTCCGAGCACCCCCTGGTGCTGGTCGGCGCCGGCGCGCTGGCGCGGCCGGACGGTGCGGCGGTTGCTGCGCTTGCTGCCCAGGCTGCGCTGGATCTCGGCGCCGTCAAAGACGGCTGGAATGGCTTCTCCGTGCTGCACACGGCGGCCTCGCGGGTGGCCGCGCTCGATCTCGGCCTGGTGCCGGGCGAGGGCGGCAAGACCGCCGCCGAAATGGCCGAAGGCAGCGGGCTCGACGTCCTGTTCCTGCTCGGCGCCGACGAGATCGAGGTCGGGCCCAAGCCCTTCGTCGTCTATATCGGCACGCACGGCGACCGCGGCGCCCATCGCGCCGACGTCATCCTGCCCGGCGCCGCCTATCCGGAGAAATCGGCGATCTTCGTCAACACCGAAGGCCGCGCGCAGCTCGCCGAGCGCGCCTCGTTCCCGCCGGGCGAGGCGCGCGAGGACTGGGCGATCCTGCGCGCGCTGTCGGGCGCGCTCGATTGCACGCTGCCCTATGACTCGCTCGCCCAATTGCGCCAGATCATGTTCGCCGCCCATCCGCATCTCATGCGGCTCGGCGAGATCGCGCCGGGCGACGCCGCAGACATCGAGAAGCTGGCCAAGCGCGGCGGCAACGCGGGCAAGGCGGCGTTCGCCGCTTCCGTCGGCGAATTCTATCTCACCAACCCGATCGCGCGCGCCTCCGCGGTCATGGCCGAATGCTCGGCGCTCGCCAGCGCCGCATCGAAGACGGCGGCGGAGTAGGGCGATGACGGCATACGATTTTTTCTTCGGCTATGTCTGGCCCCCGCTGATCGTCGTCGGCCAATCGCTGCTGCTGCTGGTCGTGCTGCTGGTGGTGGTCGCCTATGTCCTCTTGGCCGACCGCAAGATCTGGGCCGCCGTGCAGATCAGGCGCGGGCCCAACGTGGTCGGGCCCTGGGGTCTGTTCCAGTCATTCGCCGATCTTCTGAAATTCGTGCTGAAAGAGCCGGTGATCCCGGCCGGCGCCAACAAGGGCGTGTTTCTGCTGGCGCCGCTGGTCACCTGCGTGCTGGCGCTCGCCGCCTGGGCGGTGATCCCGCTCAGTGCCGGCTGGGTGATTTCCGACATCAATGTCGGCATCCTATATATCTTCGCCATCTCCTCGCTCATGGTCTACGGCGTGATCATGGCGGGCTGGGCGTCCAACTCGAAATACCCGTTCCTGGCGGCGCTGCGGTCGGCTGCGCAGATGGTCTCCTACGAGGTCTCCATCGGATTCGTGTTCATCACCGTGCTGCTGCTGGCCAATTCGCTCAATCTGTCGCGCATCATCGAGGCGCAGAACGGGCCCTACGGCCTGTTTTCCTGGTACTGGCTGCCGCTGTTCCCGATGTTCGTGGTGTTCTTCATTTCGGCCTTGGCGGAGACCAACCGCCCGCCTTTCGATCTCATCGAGGCGGAGTCGGAACTGGTTGCCGGCTTCATGGTCGAATACGGCTCCACTCCCTATATGATGTTCATGCTCGGCGAATACGTGGCGATCATGACGATGTGCGCCATGGGAACCATCCTGTTCCTGGGCGGCTGGCTGTCCCCGATCCCGTTCGTGCCGTTCACCTGGGTGCCCGGGGCCATCTGGTTCCTGCTCAAGGTCCTGTTTCTGTTTTTCATGTTCGCCATGGTCAAGGCCTTCGTGCCGCGCTACCGCTACGATCAGTTGATGCGGCTGGGCTGGAAGGTGTTTCTGCCGATTTCGCTGGCCATGGTGGCGATCGTGGCGGCCATCGTCCAATACGGCGGCGCGGCGACCGTGGCGTCGGCCGCGGTTGTGAAGTGAGGATGCGATGAGGCTCGTCGGCTCGGCCAAAGCGCTGTTCCTGTGGGAGTTCGTGACCGGCTTCGCGCTGGCCATGCGCTATTTCTTCAAACCCAAGGCGACGCTCAACTATCCGTTCGAAAAAGGCCCGATCAGTCCGCGTTTCCGCGGCGAGCACGCGCTGCGCCGCTATCCCAACGGTGAGGAGCGCTGCATCGCCTGCAAGCTGTGCGAGGCGATCTGCCCCGCGCAGGCCATCACAATCGAGGCGGGACCGCGCCGCAACGACGGTACCCGCCGCACCACCCGCTACGACATCGATATGGTCAAATGCATCTATTGCGGCCTGTGCCAGGAGGCCTGCCCCGTCGATGCCATCGTCGAAGGTCCGAATTTCGAATTCGCCACCGAGACGCGCGAGGAACTGTACTTCGACAAGGACAGACTGCTCGCCAACGGCGACCGCTGGGAACGCGAGATCGCCAAGAACATCGCCCTCGACGCCCCGTATCGCTGACGGTGTCCCACCTGATGCCGCTACCGCCTGTGCATTGCAACATGATGCTGCGCGCCCCAGCGGCCGTCCCGGAATGACACGAGCATATTGACGGCGGTAAGCCGTGATTTGCGCGATACGGGCTATTGCCCACCGTTCCTCCAACTATCACTTTTTCTCATCGAACTATTTTGCAACTGCCGGCAGTCTTTCCTTGCAACGTTTCCAAAGAAGCGGTTTGATTGGCCCCTAAGCGAACGGCGTGACAACCGTCAATGACGGACCGGGGCAACGCAGTGTTCGAAATATCCAAGACAGCAGTCAGTGTTGTGAAAGGGCCGTTGGCGAACGGCCCTGTCACTGACTGTGCTTGTGTTTAAGACGCAGCAAGGGAGGACGATATGGTCAACCTGCGTGTGAATGGCGAGGAGAGGACGTTCGACGGCGATCCGACGATGCCGCTCATGTGGTACCTGCGTGACGAGCTCGGTATGACGGGTACGAAGTTCGGCTGCGGTGTCGCGCTTTGCGGCGCCTGCACGGTGCATCTCAATGGTGAGGCCGTGCGCTCATGTTCCGTGCAGATGGGCGATGTCGGCGGCAAGGCGGTGCTCACCATCGAAGGTCTCGATGCGCACGGCCAGCACCCGGTGCAGGTCGCCTGGCGCAATTACGGCGTGCCGCAGTGCGGCTACTGCCAGGCCGGCCAGATCATGCAGGCGGCGGCGCTCTTGAAGAAGACGCCGGCGCCGACCGACGATGAGATCAAGAACGCGATGTCGGGCAACCTGTGCCGCTGCGGCTGCTATCAGCGCATTCACGCGGCCATCCGTTCCATCGCGGAAGGAGCTTGACATGACCCATCATCGCAACAACGAACGACCCGTCGTCACCAATGTCAGCCGCCGCGGCATGCTCAAGGGCGTGGCCGCGACCGGCGGTCTCGTGCTGGCCGCCCAATTCCCGGGCGTCCGCGCCGCCTTGGCCTATCCGACCGGCGCCTCCGCCATGCCGCACGGCGTGGTCAGCGATCCGCACGTGTTTGTGTCGATCGCGCCGGACGGCATCGTCAGCATCGTCGCCGCCCGGGCCGAGATGGGCACCGGCGCCGCGCGCACCTCGCTGCCGATGATCATCGCCGACGAGCTCGAGGCCGACTGGTCCAAGGTCCGCATCGTGCAGGCGCCGGGCGATGAGGAGAAATACGGCAACCAGGACACCGACGGCTCGCGCAGCGTGCGTCACTTCATCCAGCCGATGCGGCTGTGCGGGGCTTCCGCGCGGCACATGCTGGAGCAGGCGGCGGCGAAGCGCTGGGGCGTCGATGCCTCCGAAGTCGAGGCGGAGAACCACGAGGTCGTGCACCGCGGCTCCGGCCGCAAGCTCGGCTATGGCGCGCTTGCCAAGGATGCGGCCAAGCTGCCGACCCCGCCCGCCGACAAGGTGAAGCTGAAGGACGAGAAGGCCTTCCGCTACATGGGCAAGGGCAACATCGGCATCGTCGATCTTTACGACATCACCACGGGCGGCACGACCTATGGCCAGGACGTGAAGCTGCCCGGCATGATGTTCGCGGTGATCGCACGGCCGCCGGTCGTTGGCGGCAAGATCAAGTCCTACGACGCCAGTGCGACCATGAAAATCCCGGGGGTCGTGAAGGTGACGACCATCGCGCCGACGCCGGCGCCGGCGAAATTCGCCCCACTCGGCGGCGTCGCGGTCATCGCCAAGAATACCTGGGCGGCGATCCGCGGTCGTGACGCGCTCAAGATCGTCTGGGACGACGGGCCGAACAAGTCCTACAACTCGGACACGTACAAGGCCATGCTGCTGGACCATGTGCGCAAGCCGGGCAAGCTGGAGCGCAACAAGGGCGACGCCATCAAGGCGCTGGCCTCCGCCAAAAAGGTCATCACGGCGGAGTACTATGCACCCCACCTGGCGCACGCCACCATGGAGCCGCCTGCGGCGACCGCCCGCAAGACCGGCGATAAATGGGAGGTCTGGGCTCCCCTGCAAAGCCCGGGCGGCGCCCGCGAGGACATCGCCAAACTGCTCGGCGTGAAGCCGGAGCAGACGATCGTGCACGAAACGCTGCTCGGCGGCGGCTTTGGCCGCAAGTCGAAATGCGACTTTGCGCAGGAGGCCGTCCTGCTGTCCAAGGCCATGGACGGCGCGCCGGTGAAGGTGGTGTGGACGCGTGAGGACGACATCCGCCACGACTTCTACCACACCGTCACGGCGGATCGCTTCGAGGTCGGGCTCGACGCCGACAACAAGGTGATCGCCTGGCGGGAGCGCAGCGCGGCGCCGACCTTCATGTCCAACTTCATGCCCGACCCGAAGCACCCGAGCGGCATTGAGCTCGGCCTGGGGTTCGTCGACGCGCCGTTCGACATCCCCAACATCCGCATGGAAAGCGGGGAGGCGCCATCCGAAGTGCGCATCGGCTGGTTCCGCTCGGTCAACAACGTGATGCACGGCTGGTCGGCCCAGTCGTTCATCGCCGAGCTCGCCCATGCGCTGGGCCGCGACCAGAAGGACTTCCTCTTGGAAATGATCGGCCCGCCGCGCATCGTCGATCCGCGTAAGGAGGTTACGACCAAGCTCTGGGACTACGGCGAGCCCTTCGAGACCTTCCCCATCGACACCGCCAGGCTGCGTCACGTCACGGAACTCGTCGCCGAGCGGGCCGGATGGGGCCGGAAAATGCCGGAGGGCCACGCGCTCGGCATTGCCGCGCACCGGGCCTTCGTCAGCTACGTCGCCACCGTGGTGGAGGTCGCTGTCAACAAGGACGGAACCTACTCGGTTCCCCGTGTGGATACGGCCTTCGATTGCGGCTTCTGCGTCAACCCCGAGCGGGTGTACTCGCAGACCGAGGGTGCGGCCGTCATGGGGATGGCGCTCGCCAAATACGGCGCCATCACCTTCAAGGACGGCCGGGTCCAGCAGGGCAACTTCAACGACTTCCAGATCACCCGGATCGACGAATCGCCGTTGGAGGTGCGCACCCACATCGTCGAGCATCCGATCTCGGTACATCCCAGCGGGGTCGGCGAGCCGGCTGTGCCGCCGTTCGCGCCGGCGCTCTGCAACGCCATCTTCAACGCGACCGGAAAGCGCATCCGGGAGCTGCCGATCGGCCAGCAGATCAAGATCTGACGCCAGACCTGAGGCGGAATGCCCGTTATGCGGGCGTTTCCGCCTCGGATCGCCACCGCTCCGCCAGCCGGCGGGGCGGTTTCTTTTTGCGGCGCGCCCCGGGGCCCTTGTGACCGCATGGGAGACAGGCAAAAACTAGCGCGGAAAGTGGCTATCGCCGGTGGACGAGGCCGGTCCGGCGCGCTAGGAACGGGCCGTCCCGAACGCTCCCTCCCGGTCGCTAAATGATTATTACGGCGCTGTTTTTCTACCTGTTCGCCGGCGTTTGCGTGGCCTCGGCCTTCATGGTGATCGCCGCCCGCAACCCGGTGCATTCGGTCCTCTTCCTCATCCTCGCCTTCGTCAACGCCGCCGGCCTGTTCGTGATGTTGGGCGCCGAGTTCCTGGCGATGATCCTGGTCATCGTCTATGTCGGCGCGGTCGCAGTGCTGTTCTTGTTCGTCGTGATGATGCTCGATGTGGACTTCGCCTCGCTCAAGCAGGGCGTGCTCCAATACCTGCCGGTCGGCGTGCTGGTCGGCGGTATCTTCCTCGCCGAACTGCTGCTGGTGGTCGGCGCCTGGACGATCGGCCCGGAAGTGTCGCACGCAATCGCCGCGCCGATCCCGCCGATCGCCCACATCCACAACACCGAGGCCATCGGTCTCGTGCTCTACACCAAATATGTCTACTACTTCGAAGCCGCCGGCATGATCCTGCTGGTCGCCATGGTCGGCGCCATTGTGCTCACCCTGCAGCATAAAGTGCGCGTGCGCCGGCAGGTCATCGCCGAGCAGGTCGCGCGCAACAAGGCCACCTCGATCGAGCTGCGCCATGTGCGGCCGGGGCAGGGCTGGGGAGGACCAGCATGACCATCGGGGTCGGGCATTATCTTTCGGTCGCCGCCATCCTGTTCACGCTGGGAATTTTCGGCATTTTTCTCAACCGCAAGAACGTCATCATCATCCTGATGTCGATCGAGTTGATCCTGCTTGCGGTCAACATCAACCTGGTGGCCTTCTCCGCCCATCTCGGCGATATCGTCGGCCAGGTCTATGCGCTGATCGTGCTGACCGTGGCGGCGGCGGAGGCGGCGATCGGGCTTGCCATTCTCGTGGTCTTCTACCGCAACAAGGGCTCCATCGCGGTCGAGGACATCAACATCATGAAGGGCTGAAGGGGATATGTATCTCGCGATCGTCTTCCTTCCCCTTCTCGGCGCGGTTCTGGCCGGCCTGATCGCGCTGGCCGGCGCCCGCGCGCGCTTTCCCGGCGAGGGGCCGCCGCCGGGCGCTGAGGACACGGCGACCGACCACGGGCCGCATCTGGGGCCGCCCTCCGCGCACGGAGCGGGCGCTGCCATCCACCACGCCCATCACGAGCCGGAAGATCACGAGCCGCCGGCCGCCGGCTCACGCGTCACGGAGCTCATCACCACCACGCTGCTGATGATCTCCATGATCCTGTCGTGGATCGCCTTCGTGCAGGTTGGCTTTGGCCATCACGACGCGCGGGTGCCGATCTTCACCTGGATCGCCTCCGGCGGCCTCGACGTCGCCTGGTCGTTGCGCATCGACACGCTGACCGCCGTCATGCTGGTGGTGGTCACCACGGTGTCGGCCTTCGTGCACCTGTATTCCATCGGCTACATGGTGCACGACCCGTACCGGCCGCGCTTCTTCGGCTATCTGTCCATGTTCACCTTCGCCATGCTGATGCTGGTGACGGCGGACAATCTGGTGCAGCTCTTCTTCGGCTGGGAGGGCGTCGGGCTGGCGAGCTATCTCTTGATCGGCTTCTGGTACCAGAAACCGGAGGCCAACGCCGCCGCCATCAAGGCCTTCGTGGTCAACCGCGTCGGCGATTTCGGCTTTGCGCTCGGCATTTTCGCGCTGTTCTACCTCACCGGCGCGGTCGATTTCGACACCATCTTCGCCCAGGCGCCCTCGATCGTGGGCAAGACCATCCCGCTGTTCGGCTGGCAGGTCGAGGCGATGACGCTGATCTGCCTGCTGCTGTTCATGGGCGCCATGGGCAAGTCGGCCCAATTCCTGCTGCACACCTGGCTGCCCGACGCCATGGAAGGCCCGACGCCGGTCTCCGCGTTGATCCACGCCGCCACCATGGTGACCGCCGGCGTGTTCATGGTGGCGCGGTTGTCGCCGCTGTTCGATCTTGCCCCCGACGCGCAGGCCTTCATCGTCTTTATCGGCGGGACCACCGCCGTGTTCGCCGCCACCATCGGCCTGGTGCAGAACGATATCAAGCGCGTCATCGCCTATTCGACCTGCTCGCAGCTCGGCTACATGTTCGTCGCCATGGGCGTCGGCGCCTATTCGGTCGGCATGTTCCACCTGTTCACCCACGCCTTCTTCAAGGGGCTGTTGTTCCTCGGCGCCGGCTCCGTGATCACCGCGATGCATCACGAGCAGGACATGCGGCTGATGGGCGGGCTGAAGGACCGCATCCCGTTCACCTACGTCACCATGATCATCGGCTCGCTGGCGCTCACCGGCTTCCCGCTTACCGCGGGTTATTTCTCCAAGGACGCCATTATCGAGGCGACCTTCGTCGCGCACAATCCGATGGCCTTCTACGGCTATCTCTGCACTGTTGGCGCGGCGCTTTTGACCTCGTTCTATTCCTGGCGGCTGATCTTCAAGACCTTTCACGGCGAGCCGCACGACCGGCGCCACTGGCGCGACGCGCACGAAAGTCCGGTGGTCATGCTGATCCCGCTCGGCGTGCTCGCCTTCGGCGCGATCTTCGCCGGCCTGCCGTTCAGAGGCGTGTTCGCTGGTGCCGGCGTCGGCGAGTTCTTCGGCAATTCGCTCGGCATCGCCAAGAGCAATCACGTGCTGGAAAATATGGAGCATATCAGCCTTTGGATCAGCCTGCTCCCGACGCTGATGATGGTGATCGGCTTCCTCATCGCCTGGTACTTCTATATCCGCCGTCCCGACGTGCCGGTCGAACTGGCGCGACAGCATGAGTTCCTCTACCGCTTCCTGCTCAACAAGTGGTATTTCGACGAGCTCTACGACGCCATTTTCGTGCGGCCGGTGAAGCGGCTCGGCTATCTCTTGTGGAAGGGCGGCGACGGCTGGCTGATCGACGGCTTCGGTCCCGACGGCGTGTCGGCGCGCGTGCTCGACGTCACCCGTAACGTCGTCCGCCTGCAGAGCGGCTATCTCTATCACTACGCCTTCGCCATGCTGATCGGGGCGGCGATCCTGATCACCTGGTTCATGTTCGCTTTCAGGTAGGGCGGGGCAGGAAACGTTATGAACTGGCCGATCCTCTCCGTCGTCATTTTCCTGCCGCTGCTCGGCGCGGCCTTCATCATGCTCGCCGTGCGCGGCAACGGGCCGGTCGCCCGCGGCACCGCGCGCTGGGTGGCGCTGTGGACCACATTGGTCACTTTCGCCATTTCGCTGGTGATGCTGTGGCACTACGATCCGGCCTCGCCGGAATTCCAGTTCGCCGAGAAGCACGCCTGGCTCGGCGTCGCCTCCTACCACATCGGCCTCGACGGCATTTCGCTGCCCTTCGTCATCCTCACCACCGGGCTGATGCCGATCTGCATCCTGGCGAGCTGGACCGCCGTCCAGCGCCGGGTGAAGGAGTACATGATCGCGTTTCTCGTCCTGGAAACGCTGATGATCGGCACCTTCTCCGCGCTCGACCTGGTGCTGTTCTATCTGTTCTTCGAGGGCGGCCTGATCCCGATGTTCCTCATCATCGGCGTCTGGGGCGGCCCGCGCCGCGTCTATGCCAGCTTCAAGTTCTTCCTCTATACGCTGCTCGGCTCGGTGCTGATGCTGCTCGCCATCATGGCGATGTACTGGAATGCCGGCACCACCGACATCACCGTGCTCTTGCACCACGGCTTCCCCGAAGGCTTGCAGAAGTGGGCCTGGCTCGCCTTCTTCGCCTCTTTCGCGGTGAAGATGCCGATGTGGCCGGTGCACACGTGGCTGCCCGACGCGCATGTCGAGGCGCCGACCGCCGGCTCGGTGATCCTCGCCGCCATCCTCCTGAAGATGGGCGGCTACGGTTTCCTGCGCTTCTCGCTGCCCATGTTCCCGCTGGCCAGCCACGAGTTCGCGACGCTCATCTTCACCCTGTCGGTGGTCGCCATCGTCTACACCTCGCTGGTGGCGCTGATGCAGGAGGACGTGAAGAAACTGATCGCCTATTCCTCCGTTGCCCATATGGGCTTCGTCACCATGGGCATCTTCGCCTTCACCACCCAGGGCGTCGCCGGCGGCATCTTCCAGATGATCTCGCACGGCATCGTCTCCGGCGCGCTCTTCCTCTGCGTCGGCGTGGTCTATGACCGCATGCACACGCGCGAGATCGCCTTCTACGGCGGGCTGGTCAACCGCATGCCGCTCTATGCCGCCGTGTTCATGGTGTTCACGCTCGCCAATGTGGGCCTGCCGGGCACCTCGGGCTTCATCGGCGAATTCCTCTCGCTGATTGGCACCTTCAAGAGCAACCCGACCGTCGCCTTCGTCGCCACGCTCGGCGTCATCCTGTCGGCCTGCTATGCGCTGTGGCTCTATCGCAAGATGATCTACGGCACGCTCAAGCCGGCCTTGGCCGGCATCAGGGACATCGGCTGGCGCGAGAGCCTGATCTTCGCGCCGCTGGTGGTGCTGACCATCCTGCTCGGCGTGGCGCCCAAGCCGGTGCTCGACGTCTCGGCGGCCTCGGTCGCCCAGCTGCTCGACCGCTATAACCACGCCGTGAAGGCGGCGGAGATGCGGAAGCACGCCGCCAAGCTCGAATTGGTGTCGGCCAGTCCGTTGAGGGCCGCGCCATGACCGACGTGACCCATTTCCAGAGCCTGCTGCCGATCCTGCCCGAGATCATCCTGGCGCTTGGCGCCATGGCGCTCTTGATGATCGGCGCCGCCGCGGGGGAGGGCAGCGCGCGCTTCGTCAACGGGCTTGCCATCCTCATCCTGATCGGCGCCGGCGTTTCAATCGCGATGCTGCCGCCGGGGCGTTACGTGATGTTCGGCGGCAGCTTCGTGGTCGACGACTTCGCCCGCTTCCTCAAATTACTGACGCTCATCGGTTCGGCCGGCGCGCTGTTGTTGTCACTCGATTATCTGAAAATGGCGCAGCTGCAGAAATTCGAATACGGCGCGCTGTTCCTGCTTTCCACTCTCGGCATGCTGATGCTGATCTCGGCCGCCGACCTGATCGCGCTCTATCTCGGCCTCGAACTGATGTCGCTCGCGCTCTACGTGGTGGCGGCCTATGACCGCGACAACGCGCGCTCGACGGAAGCCGGCTTGAAGTACTTCGTGCTGGGCGCCTTGTCTTCCGGCATGCTGCTCTACGGCGCGTCGCTGGTCTATGGCTTCACCGGCACGGTGAGCTTCGCCGGCATCGCCAAGGTTACGAATTTGGCGGCCGGGGCCGGCGCCGGCATGGGCCTGATCTTCGGCCTGGTCTTTCTGTTCGTCGGCTTCTGCTTCAAGATTTCCGCGGTGCCGTTCCACATGTGGACGCCCGACGTGTACGAGGGCGCGCCGACGCCGGTCACCGCCTTTTTCGCGGCCGCCCCCAAGGTGGCGGGCATCGCCATCTTCGTGCGCGCGAGCTTGATGGCCTTTCCCGGCATTGCGCACGAATGGCAGCAGATCCTGACCTTCGTCTCAATCGCCTCGATGGCGCTCGGCGCTTTCGCTGCGATAGGCCAGCGCAACATCAAGCGGCTGCTGGCCTATTCCTCGATCGGCCATATGGGCTACGCACTGATCGGGCTCGACGCCGACAGCGCGCAAGGCGTGCAGGGCGTGCTGATCTACATGAGCATCTATGTGTCGATGACGCTCGGCACCTTCGCGGTCGTTCTGGCGATGCGCCGCGACGGCAAACTCTTGGAGAATATCGGCGACCTCGCGGGGCTCTCGCGCACGCACCCGACCATGGCGTTTTTCCTGGCGATGCTCCTATTTTCGCTCGCCGGCATTCCGCCGCTCGCCGGCTTCTTCGCCAAGTTCTACGTCTTCCTCGCCGCCATCAATGCCGGGCTCTACGGGCTCGCGGTGGTCGGCGTGCTGACCAGCGTGGTGGGCGCCTACTACTATCTGACGATCGTCAAGATCATGTATTTCGACGAGCCGGCGCAGAGCTTCCAGCGCATGCCGGTGCTACTGGGGCTCGTGCTGGGCGTGACCGGCCTGTTCAACCTGTTCTTCTTCGTCTATCCGGCGCCGCTCTTGGGGGCGGCGACCGTGGCGGCGCAATCCTTGTTTTAATGACCGCCACGAAAACCAGATGAACCGCGAAGCCACGGGCCTGGCGGTGGCCCGGCATAAAGCTTACGAAACGCTCGGCTCCACCAATGCCGAGGCGCTGGCCCTCGTGCGTGCCGGCGAGCGCGGCCCGTTGTGGATCACCGCCAAAGTGCAGACCGCGGGCCGCGGCCGCCGCGGCCGCGCATGGGTGTCCCCCGCCGGCAATCTCTACGCCACCCTGCTGCTCACCGAGCCGTCGCCGCCGGCAGAGGCACCGCAGCTTTCCTTCGTCGCCGCGCTCGCCCTGCACGATGCGGTCAGCGAGGTTGTGCCGCAGCTTGCGCCGCTGCTGCAGGTCAAGTGGCCCAACGACCTGCTGCTCGGCGGCGCCAAGCTGGCCGGCATCCTGGTCGAAGGCGACAACGAGCCGCTCTTCACCGTCGCCATCGGCATCGGCGTCAATTGCGCAGGCCACCCGCCCGAGACCAACTATCCGGCCACCGACCTCGCCGCCGCCGGCGCCGAAGTGTCGCCGGAGCGGCTGTTCGCTGCGCTGGCGCACGCCATGGCGCGGCGGCTGGCGCAGTGGCGGGCCGGCATTGGCTTCGCCTCCATCCGCGCCGACTGGCTCAAGCGCGCGGCGGGCCTGGGCCAGGAGATCCGCGTGCGGCTGCCGCAAAGCGAGCTCACCGGCCGCTTCGAAGGCCTGGACGAGGCCGGACGTCTGCTGCTCGCCGGCCCCGCCGGCCTCACCCCTATCGCCGCCGGCGAAGTATTCGGACTCTGATCGCCATGGTCCAGCGTCGTCAAATACTCCGCTCATTCCCGCGAAGGCGGGAATCCAGAGCCGCACAGTGGGTGTTCGCGGCGCCTTCGCCTGGGTCCCCGCTTTCGCGGGGACGAGCGGATGAGAGGAACCGTCTCAATGGCTAGCGCTCAGCAAGAACTCGTCTTCGCGCCGCTCGGCGGCGTCGGCGAGATCGGCATGAACCTGTCGATCTACGGGCTCGGGCCCGAGCGCCGGCGGCAATGGCTGGCGGTCGATTGCGGCGTTTCCTTCGCCGCGGAAGAGCACCTGCCCGGCGTCGATCTCCTGCTGCCCGACATCCGCTATCTGGTGGAGGAGCGCAGGAACCTCGCCGGCATCGTGCTCACCCACGCGCACGAGGATCATTTCGGCGCGCTCATCGACCTGTGGCCGCAGCTCAAGGTCCCGGTCTTTGCCACGCCTTTTTCGGCCGCGCTGCTGGAGGCCAAATGCGCCGGCGAGCCGGGCGCGCCCAAGATCCCGGTCACCGTGATCCAGCGCAGCAGCCGCTTCAAGGTCGGGCCGTTCGATATCGAGCTGGTCACCATGGCGCACTCGATCCCCGAGGCGAACGCGCTCATCATCCGCACGCCTTGCGGCAACATCCTGCACACCGGCGACTGGAAGCTCGATCCGACGCCCATCCTCGACGATCCGACCGACGAGAAGAAGCTGCGTGCCTTCGGCGACGAGGGCTGCCTGGCGCTGATCGGCAATTCCACCAATTCGGTGCGCGAGGGCCGCTCGCCGTCGGAGGCCGACGTCGCCAAGTGCATCGCCGAGCTGATCAGGACCGCGCCGGGACGGGTAGCGGTGACCACCTTCGCCTCCAATGCCGGGCGCTTGCGCAGCGTGGCGGAAGGCGCAGCCGCCGCCGGGCGCGAGGTGGTCGTCGTCGGCCGCGCCATGGACCGTATTTCGCAGATCGCGCGCGAGACCGGATATTTCGAGGGCATTCCCGAATTCCGCGGCGCCGACGCCTACGGTTATCTGCCGCCGAAGAAAGTGGTAGCGCTTTGCACCGGCAGCCAGGGCGAGCCGCGTGCCGCGCTCTCTCGCATTGCCGCGGACCAGCATCCCGACATCAAGTTCGCGCGCGGCGACCGGCTGATCTATTCGGCGCGCATGATCCCGGGCAACGAGAAGGCGGTCGGCCGCGTCATCAACGGACTGATAGAGCAGGGCGTCGAGGTGATCACCGATCGCACTCACCTGGTGCATGTCTCCGGTCATCCCCGCCAAGAGGAGGTCGCCGAGCTGATCTCCTGGGTGCGGCCGCAGATGCTCATCCCCGTGCACGGCGAAGCCCTGCATCTGGCCGAACATGCCGCGCTCGCCACGCGCTGCGGCGTGCCCCACGTCCTGCAGTGCCGCAACGGCGACCTGGTGCGGCTGTCGGGCGACGCGCGCGTCATCGACGAGGTGCCGTCCGGCCGCATCTATAAGGACGGGGCGCTCCTGGTGCCGGCCGATGCCCGCACCGTCGCCGACCGCCGCCGTCTTTCCTTTGCCGGCGCCATTTCGGTGGCGCTGGCGCTTACTGCCGACGGGCGGCTCGCCGCCGATCCGGAATACGATCTGATCGGCATTCCCGAGCGCGACGGGGAGGGCGGCCTCATGCACGAGATCGTGCACGACGCCATCGTCGAATGCTTCGAATCCCTGTCGCGCGGACGCCGGCGCGATCCCGACGCGGTGGGGGAGGCGGTGCGCCGGGCCGTGCGCGGGGCCGTTGCCGCGCGCTGGGGCAAGAAGCCCATGTGCCATGTGCACGTCTTGCCGGTATGATGGGTACTAGCCATCACTCGGTCATTCCGGGGCGCGGGCTCCGCTCGCATCGCGGAATGACGGAGCTTCCGTTGGCGCGCTGTCGTCCACGCGCCGATACGTTCGATAAAGGACAGTCATGATCGGTCGTCTCAATCACGTCGCCCTTGCCGTGCGCGACATCGCCAAGGCCGCGGCGGTCTATCGCGATACGCTCGGCGCCGCGGTCTCCGACAAGGTGCCGCAGCCGGAGCACGGCGTCTCCACCGTGTTCATCACGCTTCCCAACACCAAGATCGAGCTCTTGGAGCCGCTCGGCGATAATTCTCCGATCGCCAAATTCCTCGACAAAAATCCCGACGGCGGCATCCATCATCTCTGCTACGAGGTGCCCGACATCCGCGCTGCGCGTGACACGCTGAAAGCGAAGGGCGCCCGCGTCCTCGGCGACGGCGAGCCGAAGATCGGCGCGCACGGCAAGCCGGTGCTGTTCCTGCATCCGAAGGATTTCTGCGGCACGCTGGTCGAACTGGAGCAGGAGTGATGCGCGCGATCTATCGACCCGTCATTCCGGGGCGCCCGGCGAAGCCCGACGGGCAAAGACGGGCGAACCCGGAATCCATACGCCGCAGCCGGGATTATGGATTCCGCGCTCGCTCGCCCATCGGGCCGCGCTTTGCGCGGACGTGCTGGCTCGCGCCCCGGAATGACGGGGTACGTGAAACGCCATGAGCCTCAGCATCGTCCTCGCGATCTACTTCATCATCTGGTGGTTGGTGCTGTTCATCGTGCTCCCCTGGGGCGCGCACAGCCAGGGTGAGGCCGGCGAGGTGGCGCCCGGCACCGATCCCGGCGCGCCGGCGGTGCATGTGGTGTGGCGCAAGCTGTTCTGGACCACGCTGATTGCCAGCGTGCTGTTCGCCATCCTGGCCGCGGTCTATGAGCTCAATCTCATTCCGTACGATGTGCTCTGGGCGATCTCCGGCCCGCCGAAGCATTGACGCAGAGTTGGTGCCGATCGTCTCCTTCGAGGGCCGCTTGGCGGCCGACTCAGGATGATGGCGTCAGGTCAGCGCCACTTCAGGTCGCGGCGGGCCATCGCCCAACACAGAAAGCCCAACACAAAAAAAGAGCAGGGCGCGAGCCCTGCTCATCGCACGTCGTAGTGTCCTCATCCCTCGATTCTTGTTAGCGTTGGATCGAGGCGGCAGCGGGTGAGCGCGCCGAGGACTGCTTCCCTCCCAAGACTTGGACCGCACGTTGGAGCCGGTCTTTTCGCCGGTTCTCCCTCCCGCGGACACTCATAACGCTAGCGTATCATTACGCGATTGTCATCTACTTTCGTCCGATACTAATGCAAGAATTTGTCGTGTAGAGCCGATGTGCGGGATGTTCGTCCCATGTTCCGCGCCGGCGGTGCCCGACCGGCAAAGGGACGTCTGCTGCTGCTATTTCGTCCACACGCAGTCCGTGCAATGCGCGGCGCACCTCACCAAAGTCGCGCCTAATCGGCTCGCAGCACCGCTCGCTGCCCACCATTGCGGCAGTCAGCTCCCACGCCGCGGCCCTTGTGTTTTGCGCGGCGATCCGCTTTCACTCGCTTTCCACCTCAAGCGAATCCGAATCCAGCCGGTTCCCATGCGCCTGTCCCGCTACTTCCTGCCCATCCTGCGCGAAGCTCCGCGTGAGGCGGAAATCGTCTCTCATCGCCTGATGCTGCGCGCCGGAATGCTGCGCCAGGAGGCGGCCGGCATCTACGCCTTCCTGCCGCTGGGCCTGCGCGTGCTGCAGAAGATTTGCCGCATCGTGCGCGAGGAGCAGGACCGTTCCGGCGCCATCGAGCTCCTGATGCCGACCATCCAGTCGGCCGATCTGTGGCGCGAGAGCAACCGCTACGAAGCCTATGGCAAGGAGATGCTGCGCATCACCGACCGCCATGAGCGCGAGATGCTCTACGGGCCGACCAACGAGGAGATGATTACCGAAATCTTCCGCGCCTATGTGAAGTCGTACAAGGACCTGCCGCTCAATCTCTATCACATCCAGTGGAAATTCCGCGACGAGGTGCGCCCGCGCTTCGGCGTGATGCGCGGCCGCGAGTTCCTCATGAAGGACGCCTATTCCTTCGATCTCGACCAGGCCGGCGCCACGCATTCCTACAACAAGATGTTCGTCGCCTATTTGCGTACGTTCGCGCGCATGGGCTTGAAGTCGATTCCGATGCGTGCGGAGTCGGGGCCGATCGGCGGCAATCTCTCCCACGAGTTCATCATCCTCGCCTCGACCGGCGAGTCGGAAGTGTTCTGCCACAAGGATTATCTGGACCTGGCGGTGCCCGGCGAGGATGTCGATTTCGACAACGTGGCGGGCCTGCAGCAGGTCGTCGACCGCTGGACCTCGCATTATGCGGCCACCTCCGACATGCACGATGCGGAAGCCTTCGCCCGCATCGAGCCGCAGAACCAGGTTTCCGCGCGCGGTATCGAGGTCGGCCACATCTTCTATTTCGGCACCAAGTATTCCGTGCCGATGAAGGCCACCGTCGCCACCCAGGACGGCACCGAGGTGCCGGTCCACGGCGGCTCTTACGGCATCGGGCCGAGCCGGCTGGTCGCCGCCATCATCGAGGCGAGCCACGACGATGCCGGCATTATCTGGCCGGAGTCGGTGGCGCCGTTCAAGGTGGCGATCCTCAACTTGAAGCAGGGCTCGGCCGAGACCGACGGCGCCTGCGAGCAGCTCTACCGCGATCTTACCGCGAAGGGGGTCGAGGTGATCTACCACGACCTCGACGAGCGGCCCGGCGCCAAATTCGCCACCGCCGACCTGATCGGCGTTCCCTGGCAGGTGCTAGTAGGCCCGCGCGGCCTGGCCGAGGGCAAGGTGGAGGTGAAGAAGCGCGCCGATGGAACCCGGGACACGATGACGCCGGCGGCGGCGCTGGACCTGCTGACGCGGTGACTGTCATTCCAGGTTCGTGGCCGCAGCCTCCGCGCGGACGGCGCGACCTGCCTATCCGGGTGGCCGTGCCCCGCAATGACCGACAAGGGGCGTGGTCGCGCGTAAAAAACTGTGTGCCTGCAAGGGCTTTTGCCCACGAAACCGCCCGAATCATGTGAAAATCCGGAAACTCCGGGGAACCAATCATTCATGACCGCGCCCAACGGCACACGGCCCTTTTCTCCGTTCGAGTGGATGCTGTCGCTGCGCTATCTGCGCGCGCGCCGCAAAGAGGGATTCATCTCGGTCATCGCCGGCTTCTCGTTCCTCGGCATCGTGCTCGGCGTGGCGACCCTCATCATCGTCATGGCGGTGATGAACGGCTTCCGCCACGAGCTCTTGCAGAAGATCCTCGGCCTCAACGGCCATCTGCTGATCCAGCCGCTGGAGAAGCCTCTCACCGACTGGGACCAGGTCGCCGCGCGCGTCTCCAAGGTGCCGGGCATCACGCTCGCCGCCCCCATCGTCGAAGGCCAGGCGCTTGCCTCCTCGCCGTTCAATTCCGGCGGCGTGCTGGTGCGCGGCATCAGGCTCAAAGATCTCGATAAGCTTCCCTCGGTCGCCAATAACATCAAGCAGGGCTCGCTGAAGGGCTTCGATACAGGCGACGGGGTGGCGATCGGCCGCCGGCTCGCCGACCAGCTCTCGATCCACGCCGGCGACAACATCACCCTGGTGGCGCCGCGCGGCGCCGTGACCCCCATGGGCACCATGCCGCGCATCAAGGTCTACAAGGTCGCCGCCGTCTTCGAGATCGGCATGTCGGAATACGATTCCGCCTTCGTATTCATGCCGCTCAAGCAGGCGCAGGCCTATTTCAACCGCGCCGGCGACGTCACCGCCATCGAGGTCTATACCGCCAATCCCGACAACGTGGACAGCTACCGCAAGGCGGTGCAGGCGGCGGCCAAGCGGCCGATCTTCATGATCGACTGGCGCCAGCGCAACGCCACCTTCTTCACCGCGCTGCAGGTCGAGCGCAACGTGATGTTCCTGATCCTCACGCTGATCGTGCTGGTGGCGGCGCTCAATATCGTGTCCGGCCTGATCATGCTGGTGAAGGACAAGGGCCAGGACATCGCCATCCTGCGCACCATGGGGGCGACGCAAGGATCGATCATGCGCGTGTTCCTGATCACCGGCGCCTCGATCGGCGTGGTCGGCACGCTGGTGGGCCTGGGGCTCGGCGTGGTGATCTCGCTCAACATCGAGAGCCTGCGCCAGTTCCTGTCCTGGCTCACCAATACGCAGCTGTTCTCGCCCGAGCTCTATTTCCTCTCCCACCTGCCGGCCGACATGGATACCAGCGAGACCGTGGCGGTGGTGGTGATGGCGCTCACGCTGTCGTTCCTCGCCACGCTCTACCCGTCCTGGCGGGCCGCACGCCTCGATCCGGTGGAGGCGTTGCGCTATGAGTGAGACGCTCGACCGCACGGACGACGCCGAGCAGCAGCCGAAGCAGGCGGTCCCTATCCTGTTCCTGCACGACGTCGAGCGCCACTACCGGCAGGGCGACGAGACACTGCACGTGCTCAACGGGGTGGAGCTTGCGCTGTGGGCAGGGCAGTCGGTAGCGCTGGTGGCGCCCTCCGGCGCCGGCAAGTCGACGCTCCTGCACATCGCCGGCCTGTTGGAGCATCCCGACCGCGGCGAGGTCTATATCGACGGCCGCGCCACCGCCATCCTGCCCGACCACGAGCGCACGCGTATCCGCCGCAACGAGGTCGGTTTCATCTATCAGTTTCACCGCCTGCTGCCGGAATTCACCGCGCTGGAGAACGTCCTCCTCCCGCAGATGATCCGCGGGCTTAGCCGGCGCGAGGCGGCCAAGCGCGCGAGTGAATTGCTCGCCTATCTCGGCTTGCGCGACCGTCTCACCCACCGCCCGGCCGAACTGTCGGGCGGCGAGCAGCAGCGCGTGGCCATTGCCCGCGCGGTCGCCAACGCGCCGCGCATCCTGCTTGCCGACGAGCCGACCGGCAATCTGGACGTCCACACCGCCGACCGCGTGTTCGCCGCTTTCGAACAGCTCATCCGCGCCTCGGGGCTCGCCACCATCATCGCCACCCACAACATGGACCTCGCCGCCCGCATGGACCGGCGGGTGACCTTGCGCGAAGGGCGGATCGTGGAGATGGCGTAGGCCGGACCCCGGTGAGGGCAACGCTTCAGCGTGCGGCTCTAACCTGCTGATTTTCTGAACACTATTGCTTATGCCGGCTGGAGCAAAATGCGGACGTCGGCGGCGCTTGACTCTAGAACAAACAATGAACTATGTTCTCTCTCCGTTCCAGGGAGAGAGTCGATGTTCAAAGCCGTCATTCACGAAGCCGCTGCCCTTGCCTCGCTCGCGCTGTTCGTCGGCATGATCGCCATCTGGTCGCAAGTGCTGGGGAACCTGTAACGCGTCTGTTTTGTGCCGCGTAACCGCGTAACCGCATTGTTGCGTACCGCGTACCCGGCTCCGTCACCCTGGGGTGCGCGCGTAACGCGCCTCGAAGGGCGACGGCCCGGGACTGGGGCTCGGTCGGGGCCGGCTATCCTTCGCGGTGTGCTTATTTGGGCGCGCGCCCCAAGGATGACGGGGAAAGGGTAGCGTGCATGCGCGCGTGGTGGTGGACACCCGCGCGCGCCACCAGCACCATCGGCGGAAAGGAATCACCCGCACCTCCCGAGCGCCATGCCCGATCTCGATTTCGTGCACCTGCACGTGCACTCATCCTATTCGCTGCTCGAGGGCGCGCTGACCATCGCGCGCCTGGCCGAGCTCGCCAAGGCGGACAAGCAGCCCGCGCTGGCGCTCACCGATACCGACAACATGTTCGGCGGGCTCGAATTCTCCGAGAAGCTCTCGGCGGGCGGCATCCAGCCCATTGTCGGCTGCGCGCTCAATATCGACTTCGGCGACACCGACCAGAGCCTCCGCAGCGGCAGCGGCCACGCCCCCCGCCAGCGCATCGTCCTGCTCGCCGCCCGCGAGGCCGGTTACCGCAGCCTGATGCGGCTCAATTCGCGCGCCTTCCTCGACACGCCTGCGCACGAGCCCCCGCGCCTGATGCTCGAATGGCTGCAAGGCGAAACCGAGGGCGTCATCGCGCTCACCGGCGGGCCCGGCGGCCCGCTCGATCTGGCGTTCGAGGCAGGTCAAGGCCATCTCGCCGGTGCGCGCCTCGACGCGCTGCTGGCCGCCTTCGGCGACCGCCTCTATGTCGAATTGCAGCGCCACGGCACGGCGAGCGAGAAACGCGTCGAGCCGCATCTCATCGATCTTGCCTACGCCAAGGGCGTGCCGCTGGCCGCCACCAACGAGGCCTTCTTCGCCACCGCGCAGGACTACGAAGCCCACGACGCGCTGATCTGCATCGCCGAAGGCCGCGTCATCGCCGAGAGCGACCGCCGCCAGCTCACTCCCGAGCACCGCTTCAAGTCGCGCGCCGAGATGGTCGACTTGTTCGCCGACCTGCCGGAGGCGCTTGCCTCCACGGTCGAGATCGCCGAGCGCTGCTCCTACCGGCCGCGCACCCGCAAGCCGATCCTGCCGCGCTTCACGGTGGGTGAGGGCGGCGGCGACGTCGACGAGTCGGCCGAGCTGCGCAAGCGCGCCGAGGAAGGCCTCGCCCGCCGGCTCACCACGCAGGGGCTTAGTCCCGACACCACCGAGGACGAATACCGCGCCCGCCTCGAATTCGAGCTCGGCGTCATCGAGCGCATGAAATATCCCGGCTACTTCCTCATCGTGGCCGACTTCATCCAGTGGGCCAAGGCGCAAGGCATTCCCGTCGGGCCCGGCCGCGGCTCGGGCGCCGGCTCCCTCGTCGCCTATTCGCTCACCATCACCGATCTCGATCCCATCCGCTTCGGCCTGCTGTTCGAGCGCTTCCTCAATCCCGAGCGCGTGTCGATGCCGGACTTCGACATCGATTTCTGCCAGGACCGCCGCGACGAGGTGATCCGCTACGTGCAGGAGCGCTACGGCCGCGATCAGGTGGCGCAGATCATCACCTTCGGCACCTTGCAGGCGCGCGGCGTGCTTCGCGATGTCGGCCGCGTGCTGCAGATGCCCTACGGCCAGGTCGACAAGCTCACCAAGCTGGTACCGCAGAATCCGGCCAATCCGATCAGCCTGGCCAAGGCCATCGACGACGAGCCCAAACTGCTGGCGGAGGCCGAGAACGATCCGGTGGTCAAGCGCGCCTTCGCCATCGCCAAGAAGCTGGAGGGGCTCAACCGCCACGCCTCCACCCACGCCGCCGGCATCGTCATCGGCGACCGCTCGCTGTCCGAACTCGTCCCGCTCTATCGCGATCCGCACTCAGACATGCCGGTCACCCAGTTCAACATGAAATGGGTGGAGCAGGCGGGCCTGGTGAAGTTCGACTTCCTCGGCCTCAAGACCCTCACCGTGCTCGACGTCGCCTGCAAGCTCGTCAAGCGTCGCGGCATCGACATCGATCTCGCCAAGATTCCGCTCGACGACAAGCCGACCTACGAACTGCTGGCCAATGCCGAAGCGGTCGGCGTGTTCCAACTGGAAAGCGCCGGCATGCGCCGCGCGCTGCTCGACATGCGGCCCGACCGCTTCGAGGACATCATCGCGCTGGTCGCGCTCTATCGCCCCGGCCCCATGGCCAATATCCCGACCTATTGCGCGCGCAAGCACGGGCTGGAGACGCCGGACTACATCCATCCCAAGCTGGAGTCGGTGCTGAAGGAAACCTTCGGCGTCATCGTCTACCAGGAACAGGTGATGCAGGCGGCGCAGATCCTTGCCGGCTATTCGCTCGGTGAAGCCGATCTGTTGCGCCGCGCCATGGGCAAGAAGATCAGGAAGGAAATGCAGGCGCAGCGCGAGCGCTTCGTCTCCGGCTGCACCGAGCGCGGCATCGACAAGGCCCAGGCCGACGCCATCTTCGATCTGCTCGAGCGCTTTGCCGAATACGGCTTCAACAAGAGCCACGCCGCGGCTTACGCGCTGGTCGCCTACCAGACCGCCTATATGAAAACGAATTATCCGGTCGAGTTCCTGGCCGCCACCATGACGCTCGACATGAACAACACCGACAAGCTGGCCGAATTCCGCGCCGAGGCGGAGCGGCTGGGCCTCAAGGTCGATCCGCCGTCGATCAACCGTTCTTCCGTGGCCTTCGAGGTGGAGGGTAATACCATCATCTATGCGCTGGCCGCGCTGAAAGGCGTCGGCGGTCAGGCGGTGCAGACGATCGTCGACGCGCGCGCCGAAGGCGGCCCCTTCGCCGATCTCGCCGACTTCGCCGCCCGCATCAACCCGCGCGCGGTCAACAAGCGCGTGCTGGAATCGCTTGCCGCGTCCGGCGCCTTCGACGTGTTCGAAGCGAACCGCGCCCGCGTCTTCGCCGGCTGCGACATGGTGCTGCGCCAGGCCCAGCACGCCCACGAATCGGCCGCGGTCGGCCAGAACGAATTGTTCGGCGGCGGCGACAAGCGCGAGCCGATCAAGCTGCCCGATGCCGAGCCCTGGCTGCCGGCCGAGCGCCTCAAGCGCGAATACGATGCGGTCGGCTTCTTCCTCTCCGGTCATCCGCTCGACGACTACGCCACCGTGCTGAAGAAGATGCGCGTGCAGTCATGGGCGGAATTCGCCCGCGCGGTGAAGGCGGGCGCCACCGCCGGCAAGGTCGCCGGCACCGTGGTGGCGCGGCAGGAGCGGCGCACGCGAACGGGGAGCAAGATGGGCATCATCGGCCTGTCCGATCCGAGCGGGGCCTACGAGGCGGTGATCTTCTCGGAGGGGCTCGCTGAATACCGCGACCTGTTGGAGCCCGGCACGGCGGTGCTCCTGTTCCTCTCGGCGGAAGTACAGGGCGACGAGGTGCGCGCGCGCATCCAGTCGGCCGAGCCGCTCGATGCGGCGGCGGCCAATCTGCACAAGGGCCTGCGCGTCTTCCTGCGCGACGACAAGCCGATCGAAGCCGTGGCGCGGCGGCTGGAGCCTGCTCCCCGCGCCAACAACGGCGACGGTGAGGTGAGCGTAGTGCTGCTGCTGCGCGAGGGCACCGAGGTGGAAGTGAAACTGCCCGGCCGCTTCAAGGTCTCGCCGCAGATCGCCGGCGCCATCAAGGCCGTGCCCGGCGTGGTGCAGGTCGAGGCGCTGTAGGGCGGGGTGGGTGCGGTAGGGTAGGCAAAGGCGCGCAGCAGGCGCGCCGTGTCCACCGTCAGCGCGGATGGATAGGCATCGCTTGCGCGATGCCCACACGACCAAAGCCCGGTCGGCGCCCGGAGAATTGTGTCCAAGCCACTCTTGACATCATTCCAGAGATAGGATTATACACATTACGCCCCGCTCGACCGGAAGGCGCTCTCATGAGGCGCCTTTGCGGGTCGAGCAGGGCGCGGCGCGCCGACAATGCGTGCCGCAAATGGAGCGCCGGGAGGCGCAGCACCCCCGATCGCAAGGGGGTGGCGCGCCCGGGGCGGGCCTCATCACCCCGCTCCCGAACGGCGCGCGCGGCCGCCCGATCGCAAGGGCGGCCCAAAGGGGCCTCGCAAGCCCCTGGCGCCTCCCGGCGCTCCATTCCCCCTTTTTGGGGGACGGAAAAAGGGGACAGGCCTACCCCGGGCCTTCAAAGAACAGGGGCGGCGGAGCATTGGCTTTTACCTCTCCGCGCTGCGCGGGGAGAGATACGCCGCCTTGCAAGGCGGAAAATGCCCCTATATAAGCCCCGCATCACTCACGCGGACGCAAGCGGCCGCCGCCCCGACAATGGGCGGATAAGGCCATCCGGTGGCCCCGATTTCTCAAAAATCAAAGAGAAATCAAGGGCTCACAACCGTCCGCGGCGGACCAACCGGAGAAATTCAAATGGCGCTGCCAGACTATTCGATGCGCCAGCTCTTGGAAGCTGGCGTGCATTTCGGCCATCAGTCCCACCGCTGGAATCCGAAGATGGGTCCTTTCATCTTCGGCACCCGCAACAACATCCACATCATCGACCTCGCCCAGACGGTGCCCATGCTGCACCAGGCGCTGCAGGCGGTGTCCGACACGGTCGCCAAGGGTGGCCGCATCCTCTTTGTCGGCACCAAGAGGCAGGCGCAGGACGCTATCGCCGACGCGGCCAAGCGCTGCGCGCAGTACTACGTCAATTCGCGCTGGCTCGGCGGCACGCTGACCAACTGGAAGACCATCTCCGGTTCGATCTCGCGCCTGCGCAAGCTCGACGAGATGCTCAATTCCGGCGAAGCCGGCGCCTACACCAAGAAAGAACGCCTCACCATGCAGCGCGAGCGCGACAAGCTCGACCGCTCGCTCGGCGGCATCAAGGACATGGGCGGCATTCCCGACCTCATCTTCGTGATCGACACCAACAAGGAAGACATCGCGATCCAGGAGGCCAAGCGCCTCAACATCCCGGTGGCCGCGGTGGTCGATACCAATTCCGATCCGGCCGGCATCACCTATGTCGTACCGGGCAACGACGACGCCAGCCGCGCGGTCTCGCT
Source organism: uncultured Pseudomonadota bacterium (assembly GCA_963837965.1). GTDB lineage: Bacteria > Pseudomonadota > Alphaproteobacteria > Rhizobiales > Xanthobacteraceae > Pseudolabrys. The sequence continues at coordinate 407,071 of CAWIPY010000003.1, forward strand.
CTATTGCGACCTGATCGCCAAGGCGGCGATCGACGGCATCTCGCGCGCCCAGGGCGATCTCGGCATCGATATCGGCGCGCAGGAAAAGCCGGTGGCGGCGGAAGCAATTCCGGCGGCGCCGGCGCCGGGCAGCGATCTCGGCTTCGAGCAACTGCCGGGCCCGCGCGGGGTCGCCGACGATCTCAAGAAGCTGCCCGGTGTCTCGCCGGCGATCGAAAAGCAGCTCAACGACCTCGGCATTTTCCACTATTCGCAGATCGCCGAGCTCAACGAGAAGGCCGCGCACAATGTCGGCGAGGAAGTGGGCCTGCCCGGCCGCGTCCCCGGCTGGGTCGCCAAGGCCAAGGAACTGACGGCGGAAGTCGAATAAGCCTCGCCGTCCGCCCCGGCGTTTCGCCGGGGCGACATGAACTTATGTCTCAAAGCTGTTGACGCCGACCGGGATTCGCCCGGCCGCGGCGGATGAAGGAACAGGTTATGGCGAATATTTCGGCCTCGATGGTCAAGGAGCTGCGCGACGCCACCGGCGCCGGCATGATGGATTGCAAGGCCGCGCTGACGGAAAACGAAGGCAACATGGAAGCCGCGGTCGACTGGCTGCGCAAGAAGGGTCTGTCGAAGGCGGCCAAGAAGGCCGGCCGCGTCGCCGCCGAAGGCCTGATCGGCCTGCTGGTGAAGGGCGGCAAGGGCGTGGTGGTCGAGGTCAATTCGGAGACCGACTTCGTCGCCCGCAACGATCTGTTCCAGGGCCTCGTCAAGATGATCGCGGACGTGGCGCTCACCGTCGGCACCGACGTGGAGGCGATCAAGGCCGCCAAGGTCGGCGACATCACGGTCGCCGACGCCATCACCGATACCATCGCCAAGGTCGGCGAGAACATGACGCTGCGCCGCGCCGCTTCGCTTGAGCTCAAGCAGGGCGCGATCGGCGCCTATGTGCACAATTCCGTCGACGATGGCCTCGGCAAGATCGGCGTGCTCGTTGCGCTGGAGTCGCCCGGCAAGGCCGACGAACTGACGGCGCTCGGCCGCATGGTGGCGATGCACATCGCCGCCTCCAATCCGCAGGCGATCGATGCTTCGGGGCTCGATCCGGCGGTGGTCGCTCGCGAGAAGGACGTGCTCGCCGACAAGTTTCGCCAGCAGGGCAAGCCGGAAAACGTCATCGACAAGATCGTCGAGTCGGGGCTGAAGACCTTCTACAAGGAGGTCTGCCTGCTCGAGCAGGTCTATGTGCACGATACGTCGAAGACGGTGGCGCAGGCGCTCAAAGAGGCGGAAAAGCAGGTGGGCGGCGCCATCAAGGTCGTCGGCTTCGTGCGCTACGCGCTCGGCGAGGGCATCGAGCGCAACGAGAGCGACTTCGCCGCCGAGGTGGCAGCCGCCGCCGGCGGTCAGGGCTGAGCGGCGCCGCATCTGCGTATAGGAGCCGCTCGCCGGCGTGGCCGGGGGCGGCCGCTTGCTCTCTGCGGAAAAGACCGCCTTGCGCCGCCAAAAGGTTAGCGGCGCGCTGTGATTCACTCTAAAAGGGCCACGCTCCGGGAATCGCAGAAAGCAGGAAGATGACTGAGCCGGTCTATCGACGCGTCATCGTCAAGCTGTCCGGCGAAGCGCTCACCGGCGGGCAGGGCTTCGGCATCGAGCAGGCGATGGTCGAGCGGCTGGCCGACGACCTGGTCAAGGCGGCTTCCCTCGGCGTCGAACTCGGCGTCGTGGTGGGCGGCGGCAACATCTTTCGCGGCATCGAGGTGTCGGAGCGCGGCGTGCCGCGCCCGGTGGGCGACACCATGGGAATGCTGGCGACCGTCATGAACTGCCTCACGCTGGAGGCGGCCATCGAGCGGGCAGGGCGCGAAGCGCGCACGCTCTCGGCACTCGCCATGACGGCGGTGTGCGAGACCTACAACCGCAAGCGTGCCATGAAGAATCTGGCGAAGGGCCGGGTGGTGCTGCTGGCCGCGGGCACCGGTAATCCGTTCTTCACCACCGACACCACGGCGGTGCTGCGCGCTGCCGAACTGGAGGCTGAGGCGGTGCTCAAGGCCACCAATGTGGACGGCGTCTACAGCGCCGACCCCAAGAAGGACCCCAAGGCCACCCGCTACGAACGGCTGAGCCACCAGGAGGCGATCGAGAAGCACTTGAAGGTCATGGATTCCACCGCCTTCGCGCTTGCCCGGGAAAATCACATGCCTATCATCGTATTCTCGATCGCGGAACAGGGCGCCATCGAAGGTGTCCTGCGTGGCGCAGGGCGGGCGACGATCGTCGGCTAGCCGCTTTTGGCGGGTCGCAGCAGACAAGAAGGAGCCCCGTCGCCGCGCTCAAGGCGTGAAGCTTCCGGGGGGAAAAGCCAATGACAGGCACAACGCACGATATGAACGACATCAAGCGCCGCATGCAGGGCGCCAGCGCCGTCCTGAAGACGGAGTTGTCGGGTTTGCGAACGGGGCGCGCGTCCGCGCACCTGCTCGATCCGATCCATGTGGACGCTTACGGCGCGCAAATGCCGCTCAACCAGGTGGCCACGGTGAGCGTGCCGGAGCCGCGCCTCATCACCGTCAATGTCTGGGATAAATCTCTGGTGCACGCGGTGGAAAAGGCCATCGTCAACTCCAATTTGGGTTTGTCGCCGGCCTCGGAAGGGCAGATGCTGCGTCTGCGCATCCCCGAGCTCAACGAGGACAGGCGCCGCGAACTGGTCAAGGTGGCCCACAAATACGCCGAGGCCGCCCGCGTCGCGGTCCGTCACGTTCGCCGTGACGCCCTCGACGTGATCAAGAAGCAGGAAAAGGACCACAAGATCAGCAAGGACGACCACGACCGCTTCTCCGCCGAGATACAGAAGGCGACCGATGCCGCGATCGCGGAGATCGACCAGATGCTGGGGGGAAAGGAAAAGGAGATCCTCACCGTCTGAGGCCCATTCGATGACCGAGGCCACGATCCCCCATAACGCCCCGCCCTTCCTGGTGCCGCGTCACGTCGCCATCATCATGGACGGCAACGGCCGCTGGGCCGCGGCGCGGGGCTTGCCGCGCGCCGAAGGCCATCGGCGCGGGGTCGAGGCGTTGCGCCGCACGGTGCGCGCCGCCGGCGAAATCGGCATCTCCTATCTCACCATCTTCTCCTTCAGCGCGGAGAACTGGGCGCGCCCGGCCTCGGAGATCGGCGAGCTGATGGGCCTGTTGCGCCGATTCATCCGCAACGATCTCGCCGAGCTGCACAAGAGCAACGTGCGGGTGCGCGTCATCGGCGAGCGCACAGGGCTCGACCCCGACATCGATCGCCTGCTGGCGGAAGCCGAGGATCTGACCCGCAACAATGACGGCCTCACGCTGGTCGTCGCCTTCAACTACGGGGCGCGCCAGGAGATCACGCGCGCGGCGCAGCGCATCGCCGCCCTGGTGGGGGAGGGCAAGCTGAAGCCGGCCGACATCACGGTCGACACCGTCGGCGGTTTTCTCGACGCGCCGGATCTCCCCGATCCCGACCTCATCATCCGCACCAGCGGCGAGCAGCGGCTGTCGAACTTCCTGCTCTGGCAATCGGCCTACAGCGAGTTGGTTTTCGTACCCACCTATTGGCCGGATTTCGACCGCGCCGCCTTGGAAGCGGCGATCCAGGAATATCAGCAGCGCGAGCGCCGTTTCGGCGGGCTGGTCGCCAAGACCGGCTCGTAAGGCCCGTGCCCGATACTGCACCTGCAACCAGATCGGACGAGGCGGAAAATCCTGCGCGCGCGCCCGCGCGCAATCTCATGCTGCGCGTCGCCTCGGCGGCGATCATGGCGCCGCTGGCGCTGGGGGTGGCCTGGCTCGGCGACTGGCCTTTCGCCTTGTTCTGGAGCGTCGCCGCCATTGCCGTGCTGTGGGAATGGGTCACGCTGGTGGTCGGGCACAGATACCGGATCATGCTGTCGTCCAGCGCCTCCGCCATCGCGATGGCAGCGCTGGTGGCGTGGCGCGGCCGCGAGGTCACGGCGGTCCTGCTGATCGGTCTCGGCACGCTTGCCGCAATCGTCTTTGCGCCGCGCGAGCGTCGTTTCTGGATCACCGGCGGCATCGCTTATGCCGGTACCATGATGCTGGCGCCGGTCCTGCTGCGCGCCGACCGAGCCTACGGGTTCCAGGCTATCGTGTTCCTGTTCGCCATCGTCTGGTCGACCGACGTTTTCGCCTATTTCGCCGGCCGCGCCATCGGCGGGCCCAAGCTTGCCCCTTCCATCAGCCCTAAGAAGACGTGGTCCGGCGCCATCGCCGGCGCCCTGGGAGCCACTCTTGTGGCGGCGCTTGCGGCCGACCTGCTCGGCTCGCTCGATATCGGAACAATTGCGATTGTGGCGCTTTTGTTGTCAGTGATCGCACAACTCGGAGATCTGCTCGAATCCTGGGTTAAGCGCCATTTCGGCGCCAAGGATGCGAGCCATCTCATTCCCGGCCATGGCGGCGTGATGGACCGGCTCGACGGCTTCTGGGCCGCCGCGGTGGCCGGTTGCCTGGTCGGCCTGTTGCGCGGCGGTTTCGATAACGCCGCACGCGGCCTGCTGGTATGGTGACGCGATGACGGTTGCCCCTCTCGCCCGACCCCAACAGACGCTGGACGCCGTCCCGCGCCGTATCACCATTCTCGGCGCCACCGGCTCGATCGGCGCCAGCACCGTCGACCTGATCAAGCGGGCGCCTGAGCGCTATGCTGTGGCGGCGATCACCGCACGGCGCAACGCGTCGGCGCTGGCCGAAATCGCGCGAGCCGTCGGCGCCGAGCTTGCCGTTGTCGCCGACCCGGCCGCCTATGCCGAATTGAAGGAAGCCCTGGCGGGCAGCGGGGTCGAGGCGGCCGCAGGGGATGAGGCGCTCAACGAGGCCGCGATGCGCCCGGCCGACTGGGTGATGGCGGCAATCAGCGGCGCCATTGGGCTGAAGCCGACCATGGCGGCGGTCGAGCGCGGCGCCACCGTTGCGCTGGCCAACAAGGAGTGTCTGGTCTGCGCCGGCAGCCTGTTCATGCGCCGTGCGGCGACGACCGGCGCCACCGTGCTGCCGGTCGATTCGGAGCACAATGCGGTCTTCCAGGCCCTCGGCGCCGGTCCGCGCGAGGACGTGAAGCGCGTGATCCTCACCGCCTCCGGCGGTCCTTTCCGCACCTGGACGCTCGATCAGATCAAGGCGGCGACGCCGGAGCAGGCGCTGCGCCATCCCAACTGGTCGATGGGTCAGCGCATCACCGTCAATTCCGCCAGCATGATGAACAAGGCGCTCGAACTGATCGAGGCGCAGCACTTGTTCGCGCTCAAGCCGGAAGAAATCGACATTCTGGTGCATCCGCAATCGGTGGTGCACGGCCTGGTGGAATTCCGCGACGGCTCAGTGGTGGCGCAACTCGGCTCTCCCGACATGCGCATCCCCATCGCCCACTGCCTGGCCTGGCCGCAGCGCATCGAGACCCCGGCAACCCGTCTCGATTTGGCACGGGTGCGCGAATTGACCTTCGAGGCGCCCGATCCGTTGCGCTTTCCCGCCGTCGCGCTGGTGCGGCGCGTCATGGAGCTGGGCGGCGCCGCTCCGACCGTGATGAATGCCGCCGACGAGGTGGCGGTCGGGGAATTCATCGCCGGCCGCATCGCTTTTCCCACCATTGTGAGCCTGGTCGAGGCGGCCCTTGATGCCGCCTCGGCCCGCGGCCTGCTGGCGGAGCCTTCCAGCATCGACGCCGCGGTGGCCGTTGACCATATTGCGAGAGAATTGACCCGGGACCTCTTGCCCGAAATTGCCGTAAAGGCATCCTAGGTACGAGTAACGTTTCAGTAACTCTGGTGCGCCGGTCGGGGCGGGATGGGGATTGAGGTATGAGTGCGGACATCATGGCGGGGCTGAGCACATTCGGCGGCGGCCTTCTCGGCTATCTGGTGCCGTTTCTGTTCGTGCTGACGATTGTCGTGTTTTTTCATGAGTTTGGTCATTTCCTGGTCGCCCGCTGGTGCGGCATCAAGGTACTCAGCTTCTCCCTCGGCTTCGGTCCGGAAATCGCCGGCTTCAACGACCGCTACGGCACGCGCTGGAAGATTTCGGCCATTCCGCTAGGCGGCTATGTGAAGTTCTTGGGCGATGAGAACGCGGCAAGTGCCCCCGACCATGCCGGGGTCGCCGCCATGAGCGAAGAGGAGAGGAAGGACAGCTTCATCGGGCAGAATGTCGCCAAGCGCGCCGCGGTTGTGGTGGCCGGGCCGCTTGCCAATTTCATTCTGGCCATCGCGATCTTCGCCATCATCTTCATGACGGTGGGCAAGCAGACCACCAGCGCGCTCGTCGACTCTGTGCAGCCGAACAGCGCTGCCGCCGCCGCCGGCTTCAAGCCGGGCGATCTCGTTACCGCAATCAACGGCGACAAGATCGGCAGCTTTTCCGACATGCAGCGCATCGTCAGCGGCAGCGCGGGCGAGAAGCTCACCATCGTGGTGGACCGCCAGGGCCATCCGGTCACGCTCAGCGCCACGCCCCGCGTGGAGAAAATCAAGGACGCCTTTGGCAATTCCCATGAGCTGCCCGTGCTCGGAATCAGCCGCTCCATGAAGCCGGGCGACCTCAAGACGCAGAGGCTTGGGCCCTTCGGCGCAGTGGCGCAGGGCGCGCGGGAGACCTGGTTCGTGATCGACCGCACCCTGTCCTACATCGGCGGGGTGTTCGCCGGGCGCGAGGCTGCCGATCAGCTCGGCGGGCCCATTCGCATCGCCCAGGTATCGGGGGAGGTGGCGAGCGCGGGGTTCATCGCCCTCATCCACCTTACTGCCGTGCTGTCGATTTCAATCGGCCTGTTGAACCTGTTTCCGATTCCCTTGCTCGACGGCGGCCACCTTTTGTTCTATGGAATCGAGGCGGTTCGCGGCCGACCCTTGTCGGAGCGGGCACAGGAGGTTGGCTTCCGGATCGGCTTGGCGATCGTCGTCATGTTGATGATTTTTGCAACCTTTAATGACATCCTGCACCTGGCCACCTCATAACCGTTGCCCTGCTGCAACTTTTTGAGGGGAAAGGGAAAGTTGGGTCGGCAGTTTCGTTTGCAGCGCTCCCAAAACGCTGTACAAAGCGGACGGACATCAAGCCAGCCCGACGGTTCGAACCGCTGTGGGGGCGGCCACAGGGATCATTGAGGGCGTCAGAGCGCATGGGACTTTGTGTGCGGTGGGTGCGAGGGCTTGCTCTGATTGGCGTGGTCCTCGGCGGCTTCCTTGTCACTGCCGGGGCGGTAACGGTCGCGTCATCCAGTGTGGCACTGGCGCAGACCGTCAATTCAATCGTTGTCGAGGGTAACCGGCGGGTCGAAGCGGCGACGATTCGCTCGTATTTCCACGCCGGGCCTGGGGGCCGCATCGGGCCCGAAGAGATCGACCAGGCCATCAAGGCGCTTTACGTGACCGGCTTGTTTTCCGACGTCCACATCACGCATGCGCGCGGCCGCCTGGTCGTCTCCGTGATGGAGAACCCGGTGATCAATGAGGTCGCCTTCGAGGGCAACAAGAAGGCCAAGGACGCGCAGCTGCAAGCTGAGGTGCAGTCAAAGCCGCGCGGCACACTGTCGAAACCGACGGTGCAGGCCGACGTGCAGCGAATCATCGCCATCTACCACCACACCGGCTACTACGATGTTACCGTCGTCCCCCAAGTCATCGATCTACCGAACAATCGCGTCAATCTTGTCTTCAAGATCACTGAGGGCAAGAAGACGGTTGTAAGGGAAGTCCGCTTTGTCGGAGTCCACGCGTTCGGGCAGAACCGGCTGAAGCGGGTGATCAAGACCACCGAGGCCAATTGGCTGAGCTTCCTGCAGACGACGGATATTTACGACCCCGATCGGGTGGAATCCGACCGTGACCTGCTGCGGCGCTTCTATCTCAAGCACGGCTACGCCGACGTGCGAATCGTCTCAGCCGTCGGCGTATACGATCCCGCCAAGAAGGGATTCATCATCACCTTCACCATCGACGAGGGTCCGCAGTACCATATTGGCACCGTCGACGTAGTTTCCAACGTGCGTGCGCTCAGCCCGGCGACTTTGCGCGGCGCGATCAAGCTGAGCCCCGGCAACGTCTACAACGCGGACTTGGTGCAGAAGAGCGTCGAAGCGATGACGATCGAGGCTGCCAAGGACGGCTACGCCTTCGCTAACGTGCATCCGCGCGGTGACCGCAACTTCCAGCGCAAGATCATCAATCTCGTCTTCGTCGTCCAAGAGGGAGCGCGCGCCTATATCGAGCGCATCAACATCCACGGCAACACGCGCACGCGCGACTATGTCATCCGCCGTGAGTTCGATATCGGCGAAGGCGACCCCTACAACCGCGCGCTGATCGACCGCGCCGAGCGGCGGCTGAAGAACCTGAATTTCTTCAAATCCGTCAAGATCACCAACGAGCCCGGTTCGGCGCCGGATCGTGTGATCGTCAACGTCGATGTGGTCGAAAAGCCGACCGGGGAGTTCTCGATCTCCGGCGGCTATTCGACCTCCGACGGCTTCATCTCGTCGGTCAGCATCGCCGACCGCAACCTGATGGGCCGCGGCCAGTTCGCCAAAGCGTCGCTCAGCTACGGTCAATACAGCCAGGGCTTCGATCTTTCTTTCGTAGAGCCTTATCTGCTCGGCTATCGGATGGCCGGCGGCATCGACGTGTTCGGCAAGCAAAACGAAGCGACGAGCTACATCTCGTACAACTCGAACACGCTCGGCGTTACGCTGCGTCTCGGCTTTGCGTTGACGGAAGAACTGGCGTTTCAGCCGCATTATTCAATTTACCGCCAGGACATATCGCTGCCGGACCAGAGCAACTGCTGGCCGCTTAACGGCACGACGCCCGATGGCAATACCTGTACGTCGCCGGCTTCGCTGCCGGTACGCCTGGAACTCGCGCAGGGCCCGGTGACGGTATCGCTCGTCGGCTATACGTTGAGCTACAACACGCTCGACAACGTCAACGCGCCGACCAGCGGTCTTTACGCGAAGGCGACACAGGACCTCGCCGGAGTGGGCGGCGACGTCAACTTCATCCGCACCAGCGGCGAACTGCGTGACTATTACGAGGTGCTGCCGGACGTGGTCGGCCTCGTCAAGCTGCAGGCAGGGCATGTATCCGGCTGGGGCGGCGAAGACTTGCGCATGCTGGATCACTTCTTCAAGGGGCCCGACCTGGTGCGCGGCTTCGCGCCCGCCGGCATCGGCCCGCGCGATCTGACAGTCAACACGACGAACGACGCGCTTGGCGGCAGCATGTACTGGGGCGCGAGCCTGGAACTCCAGACCCCGCTTTACTTCCTGCCGCGAGAAATCGGCATCAAACTGGCTGCCTTCGCGGATGCGGGCAACCTCTGGGACTACCAGGGGCCGACCGGCGGTTCAGCGCCGGCTGGAGCGCCCTATCAGAACGTGCTGGTCGGGCTGGATAGCGCCGCCGACATTCGCTCCTCGGTCGGCGTGGGCCTAATCTGGGATTCGCCGCTCGGTCCGCTCCGTTTTGACCTCGCTTATCCGCTGACCAAGTATTGCAGCACCGCGGGCGGTACGGAGATTTGCGACAAGACGCAGGTATTCCGCTTCAGCGGCGGCACCAAGTTCTGACCAGGTTTCGAACGAGGTCCGAACAGGGTCCGAACTTGGCTGCAATTTGCGTCGTGGGTCGGACCCTATGGTCCTGAAGGACCGCGCCGGAGGCGATCCGGCTCGGACACCGATTGTCGAAAGCTCGCCTCCGTTGCTACGGAGCGGCGCGAGCCGGTCGCAATGGATTGGTCCCTGAGACGCGATGAGCGAGCCGGTATTCCTCAGATATGCCCGCGGCCTCACGCTTGAGGAGGTCGCGGCGCAGGCCGGCGCCGAGCAGCCCGGCGAGGGCGCGCGCGCGCGCCGCATCGGCAATATCGCGGCGCTCGATAGTGCCGGTCCGGCCGACCTTGTCTTCTTCGACAACAAGAAGTTTTCCGCTGCCGCCGCCGTCACCCAAGCCGGCGCCTGTCTGACAACGCCCGCGCTCGCGCACCTGCTGCCGGCGCGGGTTGCCGTGCTCTCCGTGCGCGAGCCGTATCGTGCGTTCGTTGCTGTCGCGCGCGCGCTGTTTCCGCACGCGCTGCGCCCCTCGTCGCTCTATGCCGCGGGGGAGGCGGCTGGCGTGAATGCGGGCGCCCATGTCCATCCGAGCGCGCGGCTGGAAGACGGCGTCACCGTCGACCCCGGCGCCGTGGTCGGACCTGACGCCGAAATCGGTGCCGGAACCGTCGTCGCCGCCGCTGCGGTGGTCGGTCCGCAGGTGCGTATCGGCCGTGACTGCGCAATCGGCGCCAATAGCAGCGTCAGCAATGCGCTGATCGGAGATCGCGTCATCATTCATGCCGGCTGCCGGATCGGGCAGGATGGCTTCGGCTTCGTCATGGGGGGACAGGGGCACCTCAAGGTCCCTCAGGTCGGCCGCGTCATCATCCAGGACGACGTGGAGATTGGCGCCGGTTCCACGGTCGATCGCGGCGCCATCCGCGACACCGTGATCGGTGAGGGAACCAAGATCGACAACCTTGTCCAGGTCGGCCACAATGTCAGCATCGGCCGCCATTGCGTGCTGGTCGCGCAGACCGGCATATCCGGTTCCTCGACGTTGGAAGACTTTGTTGTGTTAGGCGCCCGCGTCGGCCTAAATAACCAGGTCACGGTTGGGGAGGGGGCGCAGATCGCGGCGACCAGCATTGTGCACGGCGACGTCCCCGCCGGCGCGCGGTGGGGCGGCACGCCGGCCAAGCCCGTGAAGCAGTGGTTCCGCGAAATGATGATTCTCGAGCGCCTCGCGCGCAGCAAAGACGGCCGCGAAGCGGCGCAGGACGAATGAGACGATAGACGATGGATGAGACGGTCAAGACGATGGAGGCGGCGGACATCGCGGTCGTGCTCGAGATGCTGCCGCATCGCTATCCGTTTCTGATGGTCGACCGCGTGGTCGACATCCGCGGCGACGAAAGCGGCGTCGGCATCAAGAACGTCACCATCAACGAGCCGCAATTCCAGGGCCACTTCCCCGGCAATCCGGTATTTCCCGGCGTGCTGATGATCGAGGGCATGGCACAGACGGCGGGCGTGCTCTGCATCGCGGCCACGCCATCGATCAAGCCGCGGTCGGTCTTCTTCCTGACCATCGACAAGGCGAAATTCCGCAAGCCGGTGCGCCCGGGCGATACGCTCGAATACCACATGCGCAAGATCAATCAGCGCAGGACCATGTGGTGGTTTCGCGGTGAGGCGAAGGTCGCCGGCCAGACTGTCGCCGAGGCCGAGGTCGGCGCCATGCTGACCGACGCATGAGCGCCCGCATGATCGATCCCTCCGCGCGTATCGACGCCGGGGCAATTATCGGCAAGGACGTATCGATCGGTCCCTATTGTACGATCGGCCCGCATGTCAGCGTTGGGGACGGCTGCCGGCTGATCAGTCATGTCAACCTCACCGGCCATACCAGCATCGGTCCGCGCACGGTGATCTATCCATTCGCTTCGTTGGGAACGCCGCCGCAGTCGGTCGGCTATCGCGGCGAGCCGACCCGGCTGGAAATCGGCGCCGATTGCGACATTCGCGAACATGTCACCATGAACATCGGCACGGCGCAGGACCGCGGCGTGACGATCGTCGGCGACAAGTGTTTCCTCATGGTCGGGTCCCACGTCGCGCACGACTGTCATGTGGGCAACAAAGTTGTGTTCGCCAACAACATCATGCTCGGCGGCCACGTCACCGTCGGCGACAACGTGGTGTTCGGGGGCGGGGTGGCGGTGCGTCAGTTCGTGCGGATCGGCGAGGGCGCCATGCTGGTCGGCCTGAGCGGTATCCGCGCCGACATTATCCCCTGGGGGATGGCGCAGGGGCCGCTCGCCGATCTGGTCGGCCTCAATGTGGTAGGCATGCGCCGCGGCGGCGTCTCCAAGGCGGAAATCCTCACCGTGCGGCGCGCCTACCAGGCGCTGTTCTTCGGTGCGGGCAAATTCCGCGCACGTGTCGACGACGTCGAGCGCGGCTACGGCGCCGATCCGCGCGTCGCCAGGATCATCGAATTCATTCGCGCCGGCAAACGTCCTCTCACCATGGCCACCAAGCGCGGCGAGAACGGCGAGGAATAGATGAGCGCCGCCGAGGCCCTCTCTGCGGAAGGCCCGCTGGCGCTGATCTGCGGCGGGGGCAGCCTGCCGCTTGCGGTGGCGGATTCGGTTGCCGCGCGCGGGCGCAAGGTGCTGCTGTTTCCGTTGCGCGGGTTCGCCGACGTCGCGGCTTATGCGGGGCGCGATCCGACCTGGGTTCATCTCGGCCAGTTCGGCACCGTGGCGCGCGTCGCGCGCGCCCAGGGCTGCCGCGACATCGTATGCCTCGGCTCGGTGGTGCGGCCGTCGTTGTGGCAGTTGCGGCCCGATTTCTTCACGCTGAAGGTGCTGCCGCAGGTCGTGAAGGCCTATCGTGGCGGCGACAACCACCTGCTCTCCAGCGCCGGCCGGGTGATCGAGAAGCACGGGTTCCGCTTTCTTGGCGCGCACGAAGTGGCCCCAGAGATCCTCGTGCCGCAAGGCGCCCTTGGCGGGGGGCGGCCGGGTGAACGCGACAAGGGCGACATCGCGCTTGGCTTAAGCTATCTGCGCGCAGCCGGCCCCTTCGACGTCGGGCAAGCGGTGGTGGTGGCCGACAAGCACGTTCTCGCGGTCGAGGCCGCCGAGGGCACCGACCAGATGGTGGCCCGCGTGGCCAATCTGCGCGAGGCTGGCCGCATCGGCACGCCGAAAGGCGTGGGCGTTTTGGTCAAGGCGGCCAAGCCCGGCCAGGATCGCCGTTTCGATCTGCCCTCCATCGGTCCAAGGACCGTCGAGGGGGTCGGCCCATGCCGGCCTGGCCGGCATCGCCGTGGCAGCCGGGGAAACGATCATCGCCGAGCCCGAGCGGCTGGTGGCGGCGGCCGACCGCGCCGGCCTGTTCGTCATCGGCGTGGCGGCCGGGCCGCAGTGATGAGCGCCGCGCCGGCAGCAGCGAAGAGCGCGGTACCGCATGTGTATCTGGTGGCCGGCGAGGAATCCGGCGACCGGCTGGGCGCCGCGCTGATCACCGCGCTCAAGACCCGCACCGGCGACGCCGTGCGCATTTCCGGCATCGGCGGCGCCCACATGGCGCAGCAGGGTGTGCCCAGCCTGTTTCCGCTCGGCGAATTGGCGATCATGGGCTTCACGTCGATTCCCGCGCGCTTGCCGAACATTCTGGCGCGCATCCGCCAGGCCGCCGATGCGGTCGTCGCCGCCAGGCCGGACGTTCTCGTCATCATCGACAGCCCGGAATTCACCCATCGCGTCGCCCGCAAGGTGCGGGCGCGCGCGCCGCAGATCCCCATCGTCGATTACGTCTGCCCTTCGGTCTGGGCCTGGCGGCCGGGGCGGGCCCCCGCCATGCGCGCCTATGTCGATCATGTGCTGGCCCTGCTGCCGTTCGAGCCGGCTGCCATGCAGCGGCTGCAAGGACCGCCCACCACCTTCGTCGGCCACCCGCTCGGCGAGCAGGCCGCCGCGCTGCGCCCCAATGCGGAAGAAGCGCGACGGCGGATGAGCGACCCGCCGCTGCTGCTGGTGCTGCCGGGCAGCCGCTCCGGCGAGATCAGGCGCATGGCGGCCATCTTCGGCGACGCGGTGGGCCTGCTTGCGGAGCGTGCCGGCGCGCTGGAAGTCGTGGTGCCGTCGGTGCCGCGGCTGGCCGATGCCGTCGCGGCTGCGGTCGCGACCTGGCGCGTACCGGCGCGCGTGGTGACCGACCCGGCCGCCAAGCTTGCCGCGTTCCGCAGCGCGCGCGCGGCGCTGACCAAGTCGGGCACTTCGACCCTCGAACTGGCGGTCGCCGGCGTCCCCATGGCGGCCGCCTACAAGGTGCCGCTGATCGAGGAAATCGTCGGCCGGCTGCTGATCACCGCCCCCAGCGCCATCCTCGCCAACCTGATCCTGGGCGAGAACGTGGTGCCGGAATTCCTGCAGCGGGACTGCACCGCCGAAAAGCTGGCCCATGCCCTGCTGCCGCTCATTTCCGATACGCCCGAGCGGCGCCGCCAGGTCGACGCCTTCGCCCGGCTCGACGCGCTGATGGAGATCGGCGTGGCGGTGCCCAGCGATCGGGCCGCGGGCATTGTGCTCGATTGCGTTCGCGGCATTCACATACAACCGCGCGAAGGCATGGCGCCGGGCGCCGTAACACGGTAGGTTTGCCCGGTACCCGGCCCTTCGGCCGTCACCTTGGCTGAAAGCTGGGAGTACCGCCCCGCCGTGACCGTCCCCACCACCCGCGCCGCCATCACCGGCGTCCACGGCTATGTGCCGCCGGACGTGCTGACCAATGATGAGCTCGCCCGCATGGTGGACACCAGCGACGCCTGGATCACCGAGCGCACCGGCATCAAGGAACGCCATATCCTGAAAGGCCGCGGGCTCGGCTCCTCGCACATGGGCGCGGAAGCCGTGCGCGGCCTGCTGGCCAAGACCGGCACCGCGCCGGAAGAGGTCGAACTGCTCATCTGCGCGACCACCACGCCCGACTTCGTGCATCCCTGCACGGCCAATCTCATCTGCGACATGGTCGGCATCCGCAACGTGGGAAGCTTCGACGTGCAGGCGGCGTGCTCGGGCTTCATCTACGCGCTCACCGTCGGCCGCCAGTTCATCACCTCCGGCACCTACAAGAAGGTTGTCGTGGTCGGCGCCGACAAGATGTCGGCCATCGTCGACTACACCGACCGCGCCACCTGCGTGATCTTCGGCGACGGCGCGGGCGCGGTGATGCTCGAGCCCAACGCCGACTACGGCATCATGGACACGATCCTGCGCGCCGACGGTTCCGGCATGAAACATCTGCACCAGAAGGCCGGCGGCAGCCGCCTGCCGCCGAGCGCGGAGACCGTCGCCAACCGCATGCATTTCGTCTACCAGGAGGGCGCGCAGGTCTACAAATACGCGGTCGCCGGCATGTCGGAAGTCACGCGCGACATCATGGCCCGCAACAATCTCACCGCCGACATGATCGACTGGGTGGTGCCGCATCAGGCCAACCGCCGCATCATCGAGACGACCGCCGAGCGTCTCGGCCTGCCGCTCGAGCGGGTGATGTTCACCATCCAGAAATACGGCAACACCACCACGGCGACGATCCCGCTCTCGCTGTGGGATTACGAGCAGAAGCTGAAGACCGGCGACCGGCTGCTGCTGGCCGCTTTCGGCGGCGGCTTCGCCTGGGGCGGCGCCTATCTGACCTGGGCTTATGACGGGGCCAAAGTGCCGCGGCTCAATGGCGGCGGCAATGGAATGAACGGCGGCAACGCGTAGAGTAAAACGCTTACAGCATCGAGTTGGTCGCTCCGGTGATGCTCGTTCTCCTCTCCCCTTGTGGGAGAGGGTGGCGCACGCGGGAGCGATAGCGGAGCGTGCGCCGGGTGAGGGGTCGGCGCTTCCATTTGACACCGACCCCTCACCCGCCCTCGCTCGGCTTCGCCTCCGCTCGGACTCCCTCTCCCACAAGGGGAGAGGGAAGAGGGGCTGTCGCGCGTCCTCGTTTTCATTCATCACGCCCGGCGTTCATTGAGCCAAGCTCCTTCGTTCGCGCGGCGCGGCCCGTGCGCGCGAGCCAGTCCTCGTAGGCGGCGATCTCCTCGGGCGCTTGCGCGCGCACGTCCTCGTAGCTGAGGCCCAAAAGCTTGCCGTCGGCCAGCATGGCGAAGCCGCAGCCCGCCGCCTGCGGCACCAGCGCGGTATAGCGGTTCGTGCAGGCGCGCGGATCACGCCGGCATTGGCGCGCGCGGCGGCAGGCGGGCTTTGCGCACAGCGCCCAGAGGCGCAGCATGTCGGCGGTCCAGCGCAGGGTCGGGATGTGGTCGCCGTTGTGGTCGAAGCCGGTGGTTTGCATCGAAGTGTCCTTTCGGTTTTTCGGAGATGTTTGCGGTTGCCGGCGGCTCGTTTCTCTCCGTTCGTGCCCGCGCAAGCGGGCATCCAGTGCTGGGTCCCGCTTGCGGGGGACGAACGGGGGAAGAAGGCACGCGCCATCGCCCGTATTCTTTGTGCGGGCCCCGGGTAGGCCCGTTTGCCCCGCGTCTGCGGGGCCTTTCATTGCCCGAGCCACCACAGGGGGCCCGGGGGAGTCGACCCCCGCAAAATGCGAGGGGGACGGCGCGCCGTCAGGCGCAGCCTGTCATTTCAGTGCGCGCCTCCTTTTTCGGGAGACGCGGCGCCTTTCGGCGCGCCGTCCGGCGTTTTTTGCGGCGCCGGGCCGCGCTTTGCCCGTGGGTTCGTGCCGTCCCGCCTTCGTCCCGGATTTCGCGGCGCCTTTCGGGTCAACCGCTCCATCCGGGCCTCGGGCGGGCCCGCACGGCCCACCGTCAGCGAGCTCCTCGCAGGGGGCCGTAGTACCCCCGGGCGGAGCCCCGGCGCCGCCCGAGTGCGTGGTTTGCGAGACCACGCCCGCGGGCGCCGGCCCGATCCCCACGAGCCGGCGCAACCGGTTCGTGCCCCTCATGGGGATTGGGCAGAAGGGAATGTGATCCTAAAATAGGGCAGAATTATGTCCTAGTAGGCCAACATTAAAGAATTACGGCGGTCTATAGGAGTGCTAGATATTGGCTGTTTCGCGGGTCAGAGAAATCTAGCTTTGGCGTGTACGGCTGGATGTGGCTCAAAACATTATCGAGTTGTCGTTCGAGCCGGTTTATTTCGAGAAATGCCCGCGCAAAGTCTTCTTCATCCCAATTGAACGTGTGTCTGTGTAACTTTTCGCGGGCCACAATCCGCGTAAATTCCACACCACCCTTTGCGTGCGCCGAAAATGCGCTGTGAGCAATGATGACGCGTTGGTCATTCACTTTGAAGATTGCGCTGAACGTTTGATCGATCTCTTTTCTTAGCCATTCTTGATCGGGGCTTGCATTTTGAGCCCGAACTGCTGATCCCACTATCGAAAGCTTCCGCGCAAAATCTATATTGGCGACGACTATGTCTGCTGAGTCAGCATCAAGATTTAAGAGCGTGGCAATTGCCGAATTAACCGCACTTTCAAGCTTAGAAAAATAAAAGATAAATCGCCCGACAAGTTCACAAGCACGCTCGTTGCCGTCAGCTTTCACCGGTTCCAGCATCTCTTTCTCCGCTATTGGCTAACTCGCCGTTCTCGACGCGCTCGACCATCACGCGCGCGCGAGTGCGGTGGCCTTGGAGCGCGCCTCCACGTCCGTCGCCCCATAGCTGAGCACGCCGGGCAGGGCAGGCACTTCCGCCAGCCAGCGGCCGTCTTCCTCGCGCTCGGTTTCGATGCGGAGCATGGAGGATAGATAGCATCGCGGGGTAGATTTGTCATCGCACCCCGGAATGACGGAAGAGACTATTCCCGCCGCGAAATGACTGCAGAAACTACTTCCTGCGCGACACCGGCACGTAGTCGCGCTGCGTCGCGCCGGTATAGAGCTGGCGCGGACGGCCGATCTTCTGCTTCGGGTCCTCGATCATCTCCTTCCACTGCGCGATCCAGCCGACCGTGCGCGCCACCGCGAACAGCACGGTGAACATGTGCGTGGGGAAGCCCATCGCCTTGAGCGTGATGCCGGAATAGAAGTCGATGTTCGGATAGAGCTTCTTCTCGATGAAATACTCGTCGTGCAGCGCGACCTTCTCCAGCTCCATGGCGACGTCGAGCAGCGGGTCGTCCTTGATGCCGAGCTCGCTCAAGACCTCGTGGCAGGTCTTCTGCATGATCTTGGCGCGCGGATCGTAGTTCTTGTAGACGCGGTGGCCGAAGCCCATGAGGCGGTAGGAGTCGTTCTTGTCCTTGGCGCGCTTGACGAATTCCGGAATGCGGTCGGGCGTGCCGATCTCCGCCAGCATGTTGAGCGCGGCTTCGTTGGCGCCGCCATGCGCCGGGCCCCACAGGCAGGCGCAGCCGGCGGCGATGCAGGCGAAGGGATTGGCGCCGGACGAGCCGGCAAGCCGCACGGTCGAGGTCGAGGCGTTCTGCTCGTGATCGGCGTGCAGGATGAAGATGCGGTCCATGGCGCGCGCCAGGACCGGGTTCGGCTTGTACTCCTCGCACGGCACCGCAAAGCACATGCGCAGGAAATTCGAGGCGTAGTCGAGATCGTTCTTCGGATACATGAACGGCTGGCCGGCCCAGTATTTGTAGGCAAGCGCTGCGAGCGTCGGCACCTTGGCGATCATGCGGATCGAAGCGACCATGCGCTGGTGCGGATCGGAAATGTCGGTGGAGTCGTGATAGAAGGCCGACAGCGCGCCGACCGAGCCGACCAGCACCGCCATCGGATGGGCGTCGCGGCGGAAGCCCTGGAAGAACCGCATCATCTGCTCATGCACCATGGTGTGCTGGGTGACGCGGCGGTCGAAATCGGACTTCTGCCCGGCGGTCGGCAATTCGCCATAGAGCAGCAGATAGCAGGTCTCGAGGAAGTCGCCGTGCTCGGCGAGCTGCTCGATCGGATAGCCGCGATAGAGCAGGACGCCCTGGTCGCCGTCGATATAGGTGATCTTGGATTCGCAGCTCGCCGTCGAGGTGAAGCCGGGGTCGAAGGTGAACATCCCGGTCTCGCCATACAGCTTGCCGATGTCCACCACCGAAGGGCCGATCGTGCCCGAATGGATGGCGAGATCCCAACTGTTGTTGCCGACCGTCAATGTGCCGGTTTTGCTGTCCGTTTTGGCATCCATAGGCGAGCCCTCGAGTTGGCGGCGAGCGGTGCGCGTGGAAAGCTATTCTGGTCGCGGACGGCGCTGGCAGCGCGCGGAGGCGGCGCGCGGGGGCCCGTCCGCTGGTGGCGTAGCCCATTCAAGTGTGCGCTGCAAGATCGGGCGGGTATTGCAGCCATCCGCCATATAGGCATGGCTTGCGCGGATTTCGCGGGGGACGCCGCGGCTCAGGCGGCCGGGCGCACCGCGGCCTGATCGCGCAGGCGTGCGAGGCTTTCTTCGCGGCCGAGCACCGCCAGCACGTCGAAGATGGGCGGCGAGGTCGTGCGCCCGGTCAGCGCCGCGCGCAGCGGCTGCGCGACGGCGCCCAGCTTCAGTCCGGCGCGCTCGGCGAAGGGCCGCACCACCGCTTCCGCGCCCGCGGCGTTCCAGTCGGCGACCGCCTCGAGTTCCGGCAGCAGCGCAGCCAGCAGCGCCTTGGCCTCGCCGGTGAGCACGGCCTTCGCCTTGTCGTCGGGCGCGAGCGGCCGGTCGGCCCAGATGAAGCGGGAGGCCTCGAACAGTTCGACCAGGGTCTTGGCGCGCTCCTTCAGGCCGGGCATGGCGGCGGTGAGCGTGTCCCGCAGGGCAGGCGTCATCTTGCCGGCCAGTTCCGCGCCGCCGGCGATGTGCGGCAGGAGATCGACGAGCGCGGCGACCAGGTCGGCGTCGGCGGTCTGGCGGATGTAGTGGCCGTTGAGGCTCTCCAGCTTGGCGAAATCGAAGCGCGCCGCCGAGCGGCCGATGGCGGCGAGATCGAAGGCCGCGATCATCTCCTCGGTGGTGAAAATCTCCTGGTCGCCATGGCTCCAGCCGAGCCGCACCAGGTAGTTGCGCATGGCCGCCGGCAGATAGCCCATGCCGCGGTAGGCGTCGACGCCGAGGGCGCCGTGGCGCTTGGACAGCTTGGAGCCGTCCGGCCCGTGAATGAGCGGGATGTGCGCGAACTGCGGCACGCTCACCCCGAGCGCATCATAGATGTGCTTCTGGCGGGCGGCGTTGGTGAGATGGTCGTCGCCGCGGATGACGTGGGTGATGCCCATGTCGTGGTCGTCGACCACCACCGCCAGCATATAGGTGGGCGTGCCGTCCGAGCGCAGCAGCACCAGGTCGTCGAGGTCGGCGTTCTGCCAGGTGACGCGGCCCTGCACGGCGTCCTCGATCACGGTCTCGCCGGTGAGCGGCGCCTTCAGGCGGATCACCGGCTTGACGCCGGGCGGGGCATCGGCCGGGTCGCGGTCGCGCCAGCGGCCGTCATAGAGCTTGGAGCGGCCTTCGCGGCGGGCGGCCTCGCGCATCTCGGCGAGTTCTTCCGGGCTCGCGTAGCAGCGATAGGCGTGGCCCGCGGCGAGCAACTGCTCGACCGCCTCGCGATGGCGCTCGGCACGGGCGCGCTGGAACACGATATCGCCGTCCCAGGCGAGCCCCAGCCAGGAAAGCCCCTCGATGATGGCGCTGATGGCGGCGGCGGTGGAGCGCTCGCGGTCGGTGTCCTCGATGCGCAGCAGCATCCTGCCGCCGTGATGGCGGGCGTAGAGCCAGTTGAACAGCGCGGTGCGGCCGCCGCCGATATGGAGGAAGCCGGTAGGGGAAGGCGCAAAGCGCGTCACGACGGGTGCGGTCATCGCGCGCCCTGTACCACAGTTGCCGGGAAAATCGACAGTGCAATTGCCATTGAGCCGGGCGTCATGCCGTGGCATAGGCCGCCGCGAAGGCAACGGCGAAGACCGAAGGGCCGAAGGCTAAAGACGAGGACGCATGGCGCAGGACGAAAAGGCAAGCGGCGGAACGGCCGCCGGGCAGGCCGGGCGCGACTTTATCCGCGACATCGTGCAGGCCGACCTCGACGCCGGCCGCGTCAAGGAGGTCGTCACCCGCTTTCCGCCCGAGCCGAACGGCTATCTGCATATCGGCCACGCCAAGTCGATCTGCCTGAATTTCGGCCTTGCCGAGGAGTTCGGCGGACGCTGCAACCTGCGCTTCGACGACACCAATCCGGTCAAGGAGGAGCAGGCCTATATCGACGCCATCGAGGCCGACGTGCGCTGGCTCGGCTTCGACTGGGGCAGGCACCTCCACCACGCCTCAGACTATTTCGAGCAGCTCTATGCATGGGCCGAGGACCTGATCCGCGCGGGGCTCGCCTACGTGGACGACCAGACGCCGAGTGAGATGCGCGAGAACCGCGGCACCTTGACCGAGCCGGGCAGGAACAGCCCGTTTCGCGAGCGCAGCGTGGAGGAGAATCTCGATCTCTTCCGCCGCATGCGCGCCGGCGAGTTCGAAAACGGCGCCCGCGTGCTGCGCGCCAAGATCGACATGGCGAGCGGCAACATAAACCTGCGCGACCCGGTGATGTACCGCATCCTGCAGGCGGCGCATCCGCGTACGGGCACGCAGTGGAAGATCTATCCGAGCTACGACTACGCGCATGGCCAGTCCGACGCCATCGAGGGCGTCACCCATTCGGTCTGCACGCTGGAGTTCGAGGACCACCGGCCGCTCTACGACTGGTTCATCGCGCATCTGAATGTGCCGTCGCGGCCGCGCCAGTACGAGTTCGCGCGGCTGAACCTGACCTACACGGTGCTGTCCAAGCGCGTGCTCACGCTGCTCGTGCGCGACGGCCACGTGAAGGGCTGGGACGATCCGCGCATGCCGACGCTTGCCGGCCTGCGCCGCCGCGGCGTGCCGCCGGAGGCGATCCGCGACTTCATCGGCCGCATCGGCGTCGCCAAGGCCTACAGCACGGTCGACGTCGGCCTGTTCGAGTTCTCCGTGCGCGAGGCGCTGAACAAGTCGGCGGCGCGTCGCATGGCGGTGCTCAAGCCGCTCAAACTGGTGATCGAGAATTTTCCCGAAGGGCAGGTGGAGGAGCTGCAGGCCGCCAACCATCCCGACGATCCGGCGGCGGGCTCGCGCACGATCAAGTTTTCGCGCGAGCTCTATATCGAGCGCGACGACTTCATGGAGGAGCCGCCAAAGAAGTTCTTCCGGCTGGCGCCGGGCAGGGAAGTGCGGCTGCGCTATGCCTTCTTCGTCACCTGCCGCGACGTGGTGAAGGACGAAAGCGGCGAAGTGGTCGAACTGCGCTGCACCTACGATCCGCAGACGCGCGGGGGCAATGCGCCGGACGGCCGCAAGGTGAAGGCGACCATTCATTGGGTCTCGGCGGAAAACTCGCTGCCGGCGGAAGTGCGTCTCTACAATCCGCTGTTCGCCAGGCCCGATCCGGACGCGACGAACTTCGCCGGCGATCTCAATCCGGATTCGCTTGAAGTGCTTAGCGGCGCGCGCCTCGAGCCGGCGCTCGGCGCGGCGCAGGCGGGCGAGGTCTTCCAGTTCGAGCGGCAGGGCTATTTCTGCCTCGATCCGGATTCGACGCCGGGCAAGCCGGTGTTCAACCGCACCGTCGGCCTGCGCGATACCTTCGCCAAGGACGTCGCGAAGGAAAAGGCGGGAAGCTGAAGGCGTTCAACTCGTCATTCCGGGGCGCCCGCGTGAGCGGGCGAACCCGGAATCCAGAGCCATACGCCAGGCTCCACATTACCGCCCTGGATTCCGGGCCCGCGAGCTTCGCGCGCGTCCCGGAATGACGGCGCAGGGCGTTCACAACCGTTCTCCTAGCCACAACCCATGGCTGCTCTAGCATGGCCCTCGCGCTTCCGGCGCGGGGACCGCCATGGCCGAGCAAGAGCAGAACCGGACGCGCGCGCGGGCCAAGGCCTGGGCGGCCGGGCTCGACGCCGCGCGCAAGCGCGCCGGTTTTCTGCTGCCCGAATGGCTGAGCGTTCCGGCCGCGCGGCTCTCTCGCCAAGCCGCGCAGTGGGCGATCGCCGAAGTGGCGCCCGGCCGGCTCTTGCCCTGGCTGCCGGTCGCCTACGGCTTCGGCATCGTCGCTTACTTCACGGCGCAGCGCGAGCCCGTCTGGTGGGCGGCCGTTGTCGCCGCGCTCGCCGCCGGGGCGGTCGCCTTCCGCGCGCGCCGCAGCGCCATCGGCTATCCTCTGGCGCTCGCGGTTGCCGCGGTCGCTGCCGGCTTCGCCACCGCCACGTTGAAGACCCTTGCCATCGCCCATCCGCTCCTCGCCTATCCGACCTGGCGCGCGCATGTGGAAGGCTTCGTCGAGACGCGCGAGGAGCGCGCGCGCAGCGACCGTATCGTCGTGCGCGTGGCGCACATCGAGGCGCCGCGCATGCGCGTGAAACCGCAGCGCGTGCGCGTCGCGGTGCGCAAAGGCAGCGCGCCTGCGGTCGCGCGCTTCGTCGTCTTCAAGGCGCATCTTGCCCCGCCGCTGCAGCCTTTGCGGCCCGGCGGCTACGACTTCGCGCGCGCCCTTTATTTCCAGGAGATCGGCGCCTCCGGGTTCGTCCTGGGCAAGGTCGCGAGCGGACAGCCGCCGCATGCGCCTGACCTCTGGCTGCGCGGCGCGGCAGCCGTCGATGCCTTGCGCGAGACGATCAACCGCCGCATCCACGCCGTGCTGCCGGGCGACCGCGGCTCGATCGCGTCCGCCTTGATTACGGGCAAACGCAGCGCCATCTCGGCGCCGGTACGCAACGCCTTCTACGTGTCGAGCCTGGCGCATGTGCTGGCGATCTCCGGCTTCCACATGGCGGTGGTCACCGGCATCGTCTTCTTCTTCATCCGCGCCCTGCTGGCGCTCATCCCATCGCTCGCCGTGCGCCGGCCGATCAAGAAATGGGCAGCCGCAGGCGCGCTGTTGGCGGCGACGTTCTATCTGGTGCTGTCGGGCGCCGGCGTTTCCACACAGCGCGCCTTCATCATGATCGCCATCGTGCTGATCGGCGTCATGGCCGACCGGCCGGCGCTGACTTTCCGCACGCTCGCGGTCGCCGCCTTCGGCGTGCTGCTCATCTCGCCGCAAGCGCTGGTGACGCCGAGCTTCCAGATGTCGTTTGCGGCGACGCTGGCGCTGGTCGCGGCCTATCAGACCGGCCTGCCCGGCGGCCTCGTCTGGCGCAGCGATGCCGACACGCCGGCGCACACCCGCGCCGCGCTGTGGGGCGCGCGCGAGATCGCCGGACTGATCCTCGCCTCGCTGGTCGCAGGCCTCGCCACCACGCCTTATGCCGCCTTCCACTTTCACCGCGTGGCGCCCTATGGCGTGCTCGCCAACCTCGCCGCCATGCCGGTGGTCTCGGCCTGGGTGATGCCGATGGGCATTCTCGGCGTGCTCGCCTTGCCGTTCGGTTTCGATGCGCCGTTCTGGCACCTGATGGGGCGGGGGATCGACTGGATGGTCGGCGTGGCGCTGTGGGTCACACGCCTGCCGGGCGCGCTCGGGCATGTGCATGCCTTCGGTCCTGGGCCTCTGCTGCTCGCAACCGCCGGCCTGTTGCTCATCTGTCTGCTGCGCACGCCGCTGCGCTTTGCCGGCGCGGCGCTGATGGTCGGCGCGGGTTTGTGGGCGCTGACCGTGCCGCGGGTCGACGTGCTCATATCGGACGACGGGCGCAGCGCCGCGGTGCGCGGTCCCGACGGGCGGCTCTCCGTGCTGGCGCGCGGGCGCGACACCTTCGCCATCAAGGAATGGCTGGCCGCCGATGGCGACGTGCGTGATGTCAAGGATAAGAGCCTCAGTGCTGGCATCGCCTGCGATCCGATCGGCTGCGTCGGACACCTTGCGGATGGGCGGCTCGCCTCGATGGTGCTGCACGTTGAGGCCTTCGGCGAGGACTGCCGGCGCGCCGCCGTGGTGGTGAGCGCGCGCGCAGCACAGCTTCCCTGTGCCGCCACCCTCGTCGATCGGCGTGTGTGGCGTGCCCATGGCGCGGTGGCGCTGCGCTGGGACGGCAGGCGCTTCGAGGAAACCTTCGCGCGCCCGCCCGGCACCGATCGGCCCTGGGCGCCGGCGGCGCACGAGGAAAGCGCGAAGCCTGCGGCACCGCGCGATGCGACGCCGAAGCGGGAGGATTTGGAGGCGGGGGACTAACCGGCGTGTCCCGGGCGCAGCGCAGCGTGAACAAAGTGAACGGTGCGCTGCAGAACCGGGACCCCGGTTCGATATCAAGCTGGGCCCCGGATCAGCAGCGCAACACGTCGCTGGCGCTTGTGTTGCGCAGCATCCGGGGCAGGTGAGGCCTTCAATACCTTCTGAACAACCCCGCCAGCTTGCCCTGGATGCGAACGCGATTGGGCGGCAGGATGCGCACCTCGTAGGCCGTGTTGGCCGGTTCCAACGCGATGGAGGCGCCGCGCCGGCGGAAGCGCTTCAAGGTGGCCTCCTCGTCGTCGATCAGCGCCACCACGATGTCGCCGGTCTCAGCCGTTTCCGCCTTGCGGATAAGCGCGATATCGCCATCGAGAATGCCGGCGTCGATCATGGAGTCGCCGCGCACCTCCAGGGCGAAATGCTCGCCGGCGGAGAGCAGGTCGGGCGGCATGTTGATGACGTGGCTGCGCTGCTGAATTGCCTCGATCGGCGTGCCGGCGGCGATGCGGCCCATCACCGGCACCGCGATCGGACGGCCGCCCTCGCTGGCGTCCTCGCCATTCGCGCCGTTCGCACCGTTCGCGCGCACGCGGCCGAGGTCGCCCTCGATCACGCTCGGGGTGAAGCCGCGCGAGCGGTTCAAGCCATGGCCGACCGAATCGGGCAGCTTAATCACCTCGATGGCGCGCGCCCGGTTGGCCAGCCGCCGGATGAAGCCGCGCTCCTCCAGCGCGGTGATCAGCCGGTGGATGCCCGATTTGGAGCGCAGATCGAGGGCGTCCTTCATCTCGTCGAAGGAGGGCGGAACGCCGGTCTCTGTCAGCCGCTCGTGGATGAAGCGCAGCAGCTCGAATTGCTTGCGGGTCAGCATGGGTCTCTCCCCGGTTCTCACCGTCGCGGCGGCTCCCCCAGAGAGCCCAAGCGAAAAACAAATCATGAACGAACACTATCTGTTCGATATGTGTTCCGCAAGGTTTTAATTTGGCGTGAAGAAGTCGAAAGGCTGCTAAAGGCGGAGCTTAAGGATGACGCAGGGTGAACGGGCACTCGCCGCCGGCGCGTGCGGCTCTCGAATCACCAGGCAGCCGGCGGCGGCGAGGGGCGCCATCAGCGAGCTGTCCTGGTCCGGCAGCGGGGTGGCCACCGGGCCGTCGGGGCCGGGCTCGAGCGTTGCCCGCAGATAGTCCTGGCGCTCGTCATTGGCCGGCAGGTCGCGGCCAAGTCGGGCGGTCTCCGGCACGTGCTCGACGTCCAGGCGGCCGCTCAGGCGGGCGATGAGGGGCACCAGGAAAAGGAACGCGCAGACATAGGCCGACACCGGGTTCCCCGGCACGCCGAGGACATGCATGGCGCCGAGGCGCCCGTGCATCATCGGCCGTCCGGGCCGCAGGGCCACCCGCCAGAACGACAGGTCGAGCCCTTCGCTCTGCAGCGCCCGCTGCACCAGATCGTGTTCGCCGACCGAGGCGCCGCCGCTGGTGAGCAGGATATCGGCGCCCAGGTCGCGCGCGCGGCGGACGCCTGCGGCGATGTCCTCGATTCGGTCGCGGGCGATGCCCAGGTCGGTCACCTCGGCGCCGGCGGCGCGGGCGAGCGCGATGAGGGCGAAGCCGTTGGAATAGACGATCTCGCCGGGGCCCGGCGTGGAGCCGGGCGCCACCAGTTCGTCGCCGGTGCCGAGCACGGCCACTTTCGGCCGCCGGTGCACGGGCAGCACGGCGTGGTTCATGGCGGCGGCCAGCATGACGTCGCGGTCGGTGAGACTGCGCCCCTCGCGCAGCAGCACCTGGCCCGCATGGAAATCGATGCCCTGGCGGCGGACATTGCGGCTCTTGGCCGTGGCTTTCTGGATAGTCACCTTGTCGCCGTCGCGGGCCGTGACTTCCTGGATCACCACGGTGTCGCTGCCGGCCGGCATGACGCCGCCGGTGAAGATGCGCGTCGCCTCGCCCTGTCTGACCTCTCCTTCGAAGGGATGGCCGGCGGCCACCTCGCCGATCAGTCTCAGGGTGACCGGGATGGGAGCCAGGTCGGCGGCGCGCACGGCATAGCCGTCCATGGCGGACACCGCCGCCGGCGGCTGGGTGCGCAGCGCGGCCAAGTCCTGCGCCAGCACGCGGCCGGTCGCCGCATCCAAGGCGACGCGGTCCGCCGGCAGCGCCTGCGCGTCGGCGAGGACGCGCGCCAGGGCTTCGGCGACCGGCATCAGGGCCATGACTAACCCGCTCGTCCCCGCGAAAGCGGAAATCCAGGGCGACAGAACCCTTGCTTATCGAATTTGGCTCTGGATTCCCGCTTGCGCGGGAATGAGCGGAAGAGATATCGGCGCACGATCATGCCTCCGCTTTCCAGGTGCCGGTGCGGCCGCCGCTCTTCTCCAGCAGGCGAATGCCCTCGATGCGCATGCCGCGCTCGATCGCCTTGACCATGTCGTAGATGGTCAGGCAGGCGATCGACACGGCGGTGAGCGCTTCCATCTCGACTCCTGTCTGCCCGGTCACCTTCACCGTCGCCTGCACGAGAAAGCCGGGCAGGGAATGCTCGGGGTCGATCTCGATCTCGACCTTGGTGATGGGCAGCGGGTGGCAGAGCGGGATCAGCCCGTGCGTGCGCTTGGCCGCCATGATGCCGGCGAGACGGGCGGCGCCGAGCACGTCGCCCTTGAGCGCGTTGCCGGCGATCACCTTGTCCAGCGTTTCGGTGCTCATGATCACGCGGCCCTCCGCCACCGCGACACGCTCGGTGGCGGGCTTGGCGGAGACGTCGACCATGCGCGCCTGGCCGCGCTGATCGATATGGCTGAGCTCGCTTTGCGGGGGAGGCGCGCGGCGCGCCGGCTTTTTCCTGGCCTTGGATTTGGTCTTGGCCGCGCGCGCCATGGGCTTCACTCCGCGGGGGCGCGCTGAGGCGCGCGGGCAAGCAGGGTGCGGGTGGCGGCCGTCACGTCCTGTTGCCGCATCAGGCTCTCGCCGATGAGGAAGGTCCGGATGCCGGCTGCGCCGAGACGGGCAAGGTCGGCCGGCGTATTGAGCCCGCTTTCCGCCACCACGACGCGGTCGGATGGGATGAGGGGGGCAAGCCGCTCGCTCACCTCCAGCCGGGTTTCGAAGCTACGCAAGTCACGATTGTTGATGCCAATCAGGCGCGACTTGAGCCGCAGCGCGCGCTCAAGTTCATCTTCCTGATGAATTTCAAGAAGAACATCCATGCCATTGTCTATGGCTGTGTTTTCGATCTCGGATAGCGGCCCCGTCATCGACCGCGGCCATGATAATCAGGATACAATCGGCGCCCCAGGCCCGCGATTCAATGACTTGATAAGGATCGTAGATGAAGTCTTTGCGCAGGCACGGTAATTTTGTCGCCGCGCGGGCCTGGCCGAGATAGTCCGGCTTGCCCTGAAAAGAGGGCGTGTCGGTCAGCACCGACAGGCAGGTGGCGCCGCCCGCTTCATACGCTTTGGCCAGGGCCGGCGGGTCGAAATCGGCGCGGATCAGCCCCTTCGACGGGCTCGCCTTCTTGATCTCGGCGATCAGCGCATAGTCGCCGCCCTCGATGCGCTGCGCGATGGCGCGCAGAAAGCCGCGCGGCGGGGGTGCCGCTTTCGCCGCCACTTCGAGCTCGCGCAGGGGCCGCGCGCGTTTTGCCGCCGCGATCTCTTCGCGCTTGTAGGCTTCGATCTTGGCCAGGATGTCGCTCATCGGTCGCTCACTGGAAGATCATCCCTCCGCGGCGCCCGACACCGCGATCAGCCGGTCGAGCTTGCCTTCCGCTTCGCTCGAATCGATCGACTTGGCCGCCAGCGCGGCGCCTTGCTGCAGGTCCTTGGCCTTGCCCGCCACCACAAGGGCGGCGGCGGCGTTGAGGATCGCCACGTCGCGGAAAGGGCCGGGCTTGCCCTTCAACACGTCGAGCAGCGCCTTGGCGTTGTGGTCGGCGTCGCCGCCCTTCAGCGCCTCCGGCTTGGCGCGGCCGAGGCCGACCTCTTCCGGCGTGATTTCGAAAGTGCGGATCGTGCCGTTCTCCAGCGCCGCCACGCTGGTCGGACCCGCGATCGTGATCTCGTCCAGCCCGTCGGAGCCGTGCACGACCCAGACCGCCTCGGAGCCGAGGTTCTTGAGCACCTGCGCCATCGGCTCGACCCACTGGCGCGAGAAGGTGCCGACCATCTGCCGCTTGACGCCGGCCGGGTTGGACAGCGGCCCGAGCAGATTGAAGATGGTGCGGGTGCCGAGTTCGACCCGCGTCGGGCCGACGTTCTTCATGGCCGGATGATGCGCCGGGGCGAACATGAAGCCGATGCCGGCCTCGCGGATGCACTTGCCCACCTGCGCGGCGGTGAGGTCGATCTTGACGCCGAGCGCGGCGAGCACGTCGGCGGCGCCCGATTTCGAGGACAGCGCGCGGTTGCCGTGCTTGGCGACCGGCACGCCGGCGCCCGCCACGATGAAGGCGGCGCAGGTCGAGATGTTGAACGAACCGGAGGCGTCGCCGCCGGTGCCCACCACGTCGATCGCGTCGGGCGGCGCCTTCACGCTCAGCATCTTGGCGCGCATGGTGGTGACCGCGCCGGTGATCTCGTCGACCGTCTCGCCGCGCACGCGCAGGCCCATCAGCAGCCCGCCCATCTGCGAGGGCGTGGCTTCGCCCGACATCATGCGGTCGAAGGCGGCGGCCGCCTCGTCGCGGGTGAGGCTGGCGCCGGCCGCGACCTTGGCGATGAGCGCTTTGAATTCGTCGGCCATGTCCGCCCCTGGTGCCCGCCCCTTATTCCGCCGCGTGCAGCGGCGCAGCCTGCCGGCGGCCGGTCCGCCTGTTCCAGTCGGCCGCGATGTCGAGAAAATTCTTCAGCATGAGGTGTCCGTGCTCGGACGCGATGCTTTCGGGATGAAATTGCACGCCGTGCACCGGCAGGCTTTCGTGGGCGAGGCCCATGACCAGCCCGTCGCTCGTTTCGGCATTGACGGTGAGCGCGGCCGGCATGCTGGCGCGCTCCACCACCAGCGAGTGATAGCGCGTGGCTTGCAGCGGGCCGTTGATGCCGCGGAAGACGCCGGTGCCGGCGTGGCGGATCTCGGACAGTTTGCCGTGGCGCGGGGTGGCGCGCACGATCCGGCCGCCGAAGGCCTGACCGATGGTCTGATGGCCGAGGCAGACGCCGAGGATCGGAATGGTGGAGGCGGCCTTGCCGACCAGATCGAGACAGATGCCGGCGTCGTCGGGCGTGCCCGGTCCGGGCGAAAGAACGATCGCTTCCGGCTCGGCGGCCATGACCGCGGCAACGGAAATCTTATCGTTGCGGCGCACTACGACGTCGGCTCCCAAGCTCCCCAAATAGTGGAAGAGGTTGAAAGTGAAGCTGTCGTAGTTGTCGATCAGGACAATCATGTTTTCCTTACCCGCCTCGGGGTCTTAGACGCGGGCGCGGGGAGGGGTCAAGGTTGCGCGGGCGGCGCCCTCCGATCCATAGATGCATTGTTTCGCAATCGCAACCGAAGGTATAGTCATCGGCCTGCAAGCCTTCTCGGGGATCGCCATGTTCCGCTTTGCCGCCGCCTTTGCACCGCCGCGCATTCTGCGCTTTGCCCTCGCCATCGCTGCGGCGGCGCTGTCGATTGCCGCGGCGCAGGCCGAGCCGCAATCGGCCGCCTGCACGCGGGTCTATGCGCCGGCGACGCTGCAGTACAGCCAGCCGCTCAATCTCGGCCAGCTCAAGAACCAACTCTACTACTATGCCTGCTCCGGCGCCTACGACCGCGACTTGAATGCCGTGCAGGCGGCCGCCAGGAGCTACGTCGAACAGCGCGCCGGACAGGTGCAGAAGCCCGCGCTGGTGCTCGACATCGACGAGACCTCGCTGTCGAACCTGCCGGAGGAACTGGCCGACGATTTCGGTTATATCCCGAACGGGTCCTGCGATCGTCTGCCGAAAGGGCCGTGCGGCTTCGACGCCTGGATTCTGTCGGGCCGGTCCAAGGCCTTCGACGGCACGCTCGCGCTGTTCAACGCCGCCAAGGCGCACCACGTCGCGGTGTTC
Organism: uncultured Pseudomonadota bacterium; assembly: GCA_963837965.1. Lineage (GTDB taxonomy): Bacteria > Pseudomonadota > Alphaproteobacteria > Rhizobiales > Xanthobacteraceae > Pseudolabrys. Next base: position 437,816 of record CAWIPY010000003.1, read on the forward strand.
TTCATCACCGGCCGGCACGAAAGCGGGCCGGTGCGCGACGCGACCGCGAAGAATTTGCAGGCGGCGGGTTATGAGGGCTGGGCCGGGCTTACGCTGCGTCCGCAGGGCGATAACCGGACCGTCGCCGGCTACAAATCGGGCGAGCGCGCAAAAGATCACGGAGAACGGCTATACCATCATCGCCAATGTCGGCGACCAGCAGAGCGACCTCGACGGCGGCTATGCCGAGCGTGCCTACAAGCTGCCCAATCCGTTCTATTACATTCCCTGAGCACCGCGGGGTGGGCGCAAGACACCTATCCGCGTCGCGGACGCTGGCGACGGGTCAGTAAAATCGTGACGGCAGAATCGTGACGGCGCCTCGAACTTAGTGAAAAGCGCCTCAAATTAGCGCTGCATTAGTTAACACTTGGCGGGGCACGATCGGCTGTGCCGAGACGGGCTTCGGAGCGGTGCGGTCTGGCTCACAAGGAGGCGCGGTCATGTGTAGCAATTGCGAGAATGAAGGGATCGGCCGGAGGAAGCTCCTCACGGCCGGTGCGGCGGGCGTGGTCGCGCTCGGGCTTGGCGGTCTGTCGTGGCAGGCGCGCGCCGCCGAAGGTGCTGCAAGCAAGCTGTCGCCGGGCGAAGCGCTCGCCAAGCTGAAATCGGGTAACGCGCGTTACGTCAGCCATCCAAAACTCTGTTCGATCGACCTGGCGGAGCAGCGCGGCGCGGTCACCACCCACCAGGCGCCCTGGGCGTCGATCATAAGCTGCGCCGACAGCCGCGTGCCGCCGGAGTTGATCTTCGGCGGTCACGGCATCGGTCAGCTTTTCGTCGCACGCAACGCCGGCAATCTGGTCGACACCGCGACCCTCGGCACCGTTGAATACGGCGCCGCCGTTCTCGGTTCGCCGCTCATCGTGGTGCTCGCCCACACCAATTGCGGTGCGGTAAAGGCGGCCTGCGACATCGTTACCAAGAATGCGACCTATCCCGGTGCCATCGGCCCCATGATCGAACCGATCGTCCCGGCGGCGATTGCGGTGCAAAAAAGCTCTGGGGATTTCGTCGATAACGCCGCCAAGGAAAGCGCCAAGCGGACCGCTGCGCGGCTGTCCTCGGCGAGCAGTCTCATCAGCGGGCTTGTCAGTGCGGAGAAGCTCAAGATCACCGCGGCTATCTACGATCTTAAAACGGGCGTCGTCACTTATCTCGATTAAGCGGCAGGGCGGGAAGGTTCGCGCATCGTCTGCATTGGGCCGATGCCTGCCCAAGCCGGCTTTGCGCGCTATTGTCCCATCAGCACCCAAGCGGAGCGCCGCAGCCGACCTGAACGGAAATTCGTGGTTGGGCCAAAGGTTGCCGCTTCCGGTCTTGCGAGCGGGCAGGGACTCCTGTCAGATTCCCGACGCGCGGATGGACAGCTCCAGGGTGGCGAAATCGTGAGACGGCTGAAGCGCCTCGTGCAGCGGCTGCTGATCGTCGGGCTCGGCATCCTCGCTGTCTGGCTGATCGTTTTTGTCTTTCGCTTCACCGACCAAAGACTGCCGACCGTCTTGGCGCTGGCGCTCACTTATGGAATGGCGGCCTACCTCATCCTGCCGCGCGCCGTCCGCATGGGCCTGAAGATCTTGCGGCGCAAGCGCGTGCCGCGCTTCACGATCACCGGCGACGGCCTGCCCGGCGATCCGGTCAATCTGGTGCTGACAGGCACGCTTGCGCAGCTTCAGGCCGCCTTTGCGGTTGCCGGCTGGTCGTCCGCCGACCGGCTCAATGTGACAAGCGCATGGCGCATGGTGCGCGCGTTCGTTTTCAGTTCTCCCTATCCGACGGCCCCGTTCAGCACGCTCTATCTTTTCGGACGCGGTCAGGACGTCGGATTCCAGAAGGCGATCGATAACAGCCCGCGCAAGCGCCATCACATTCGATTTTGGGCCCTGAGTCTTGCCCATGCCGAATTCAATGTTGGGAACGGCGAGCTTCTGGCTCAACAGCGACCGTCCGCCGGACGGCGCGCGCGTTCATTGGGTCGGCGCCGGCACCAAGGATACCGGCTTCTCTTTGACCAGGCTTACCTTCCAGATCACGCACGCGACCGACGCGGATACGAATGCCGAGAGGGACTACATCGTGACCGAGCTGAGAAAAAGCGGCGTGATCGGCGACGCTACTTCCTATCAAGCCGGCCAGCGGCTGGGCGCCGGCCAGGTCAACCGCTACGTCACCGACGGCGACGTGGCGGTAGCGCCCCTCGTGATGAAGGTCTAACGCGCGGCCTCGCGGCCAGCCCGCCTACTGCCCGCGCTTGGCCTCGCTCGCGAACCGCCGCGCTTCTTCCGCCGCGCGGAACAGGGCCTTGGCCTTGTTGACGCATTCGACCTGTTCGGAGTCGGGATTAGAGTCGGCGACGATGCCGGCGCCGGCCTGCACATACATCGTGCCGTCCTTGACCAGCGCGGTGCGCAGCACGATGCAGGTATCCATCTCGCCGGCGGCGGAGAAATAGCCGACGCAGCCGGCATAGAGCCCGCGCTTTTCCTTTTCCAGCTCGTCGATGATCTCCATCGCCCGCACCTTGGGCGCGCCGGAGACGGTGCCGGCCGGAAAGCCGCCGACCAGCGCGTCGAGCGCGTCGTATTTGTCGTCGAGCTTGCCTTCGATATTCGACACGATGTGCATGACGTGGCTGAAGCGCTCGACGAAGAACCGGTCGGTCACGGTGACGGTGCCGATGCGCGCCACCCGGCCGACATCGTTGCGGCCGAGATCGAGCAGCATCAGATGCTCGGCGCGCTCCTTCTCATCGGCCAGCAGTTCTTCTTCCAGCGCCTTGTCCTCGTGCGGGCTCGCCCCGCGCGGCCGCGTGCCGGCGATGGGGCGGATGGTGACCGTGTCGCCGGTGACCTTGACCAGGATTTCAGGACTCGAGCCGGCAACCGCGAAATCCTTGAAGTCGAGGAAATAGAGATAGGGCGACGGGTTGGTGCGCCGGAGCGCCCGGTAGAGCGAGAAGGGCGGCAGCGCGAACGGCGCCTCGAAGCGCTGCGCCAGCACGATCTGGAAGGCGTCGCCGGCGGCGATGTATTCCTTCGCCCGCGCGACCATCGCCTTGTATTCCGCCGGGCTCGTATTCGACCGCGGCGGCACCTCGAGCGGCCCCGCGTCGGCACCGGCGAGCGATTTGTCGAGCGGCTTGTCGAGGGCGTCGACCACCGCCGACAGGCGCTCCACGGCCCGCGCCAGCGCGGCCCTGGCGTCGACGCCTTGCTGCGGCCGCACCGGCGTTACCACCGTCATCACGTCCATCACCGTGTCGAACACGACGATCAGCGTCGGACGCACAAGCACCGCATCGGGAATGCCGATCGGGTCCGGATTGGGCGGCGGCAGCTCTTCCATCAGCCGCACCATGTCGTAGCCGAGATAACCGAACACGCCGGCGGCCATGGGCGGCAGGCGGTCGGGCAGAGCGATGCGGCTTTCCTCGATCAGCGCGCGCAGCGCCGCCAGCGGCGGCTCGTTGAGCGGCGCGAAGGCGTCCGGCGCGACGCGTGGGGCGCGGTTGATCTCGGCCTTGCCGCCATGGGCGCGCCAGATCAGGTCCGGCTCCAGTCCGATGATCGAATAGCGGCCGCGCGCCTCGCCGCCCGCAACCGACTCGAGCAGGAAGCTCGACGCCTTGCCGCCGCCGAGCTTGAGATAGGCGGAAACCGGCGTCTCCAGATCGGCCACGAGCGTGGTCCATACCACCTGCGGCTCGCCGCGCGCGTATTTGTCGGCGAAGGCCTGCTCGGTCGGCTCGATCTGCATGGCGAGCGCTACTGACTGGCGGTGCCGATGACCTGGTTGATCTGCGACTGGTTGACGTCGACGCCGAGCGTGTTTTCCAGGTGGCCGAGATATTCGCTGCTGATGTCGTTGGCATAGGAGCTGCGCAGCGTCTGATCGATGGCCATGCCCTCGGCCGACTTTTTGTCGAGCTTGGGTTCGGTGACGCCGGTCACCTGGAATACGTAGCGCGCGGTGAGCTTGCTGCCCTCGACGCTGCCGGGCACGCCCTTCGGCGTGGCGAAGGCGGCATTGAGCAGCTGCGCCGGCACGTTCTCGGTCGGCTTGCCGCGCTGCAGTCCGTCCGCCTTGTCGACCGCGAGCTTGTCGGCGGTGGCGAGCTCGGCGAGCGTCGTGCCGCTCTTGAGCTTGGCCACCATGGCGTCGGTCTTCTCCTTCAGCTTCTTGGCGATCTGGTCGTTGCGCCAGTCCTCGACCACCTTGTCCTTCACCTCGGCGAGCGTGCGGTCGCGCGAGGGCGTGACGCCGTCGACGGCGTAATAGAGATAGCCGCCGCTCGGCAGCTGCAGCGCGTCGTTGTCGACGCCGACGTCGGTGTTGAAGGCGGACGCCACCACGTCCGGCTTTTTCGGCAGGCCGGGGACCGGCTTGCCGTCGGGCGCGCGGCCGGAACGGTCGACCGCGCCGATGACTTGCGCCTTCAGGCCGAGCTTCTTTGCGGTTTCGCTGAGCGTCGCGCCGCCGGCCCGCTCGTCCTCGATCTTGTCGCGCAGGCTGCCGATCTTCTCGCGCGCCTGCGCCTCGGCGATCTCTTTCTTGATCTGCGGGGCGACCTCTTCGTAGCTCTTTTGCTGGCCCGGATCGATCTTGCCGACCTTCACAAGCACGTAGCCGAAGTTGCCCTTGATCGGCTGGCTGACCTCGCCGGACTTCAGCGCGAAGGCGGCCTTGGCGATGGCCGGATCGATGATGCCCGCCTTGGTGACCATGCCGAGATCGGTGTCGGAGGGCTTGAAGCCGTGCTCCTTGGCGACCGCCTCGAAGTCCTTGCCGCCCGCGATCTGCTCGCGCGCCGCCTTGGCCTGCTTCTCGTCGGCAAAGATAATCTGGTGCAGGTCGCGTTTTTCAGGTGTGCCGTACCCGCTCTTGTTCGCCTCGTAGTATTTCTTGGCAGCGACGTCGGGCACGGCGTCCGGCTTGGCGATGTCGGCGGGAGCGAGCGAGAGCACCGTGATCTTGCGGTATTCCGGCGCGCGGAACAGCGACTTGTGCGCCTGGTAGTATTTCTCCAGCTCGTCCTGCGCCGGCGCCGGAATGGTGCCGGCCTGGGCGGCGCCGAGGGCGAGATAGTCGATGCTGCGCTTTTCGTTTTGATAGCGATCGATCGCCGCCATGGCGGCCGCGGGCACATGGATGTCGCCGCCGATGCTGGCGGCGATCTGGTGGCGCAGCATCAGATTGCGCTGCTGGGCGACGAAGCGCGCTTCGGTGAAGCCGGCGTTCTGCAGCAGCGCCTCGAACCGGTTGCGGTCGAACTTGCCGTCGGGTCCGCGGAAGTCGGGATCGCTGGTGATCTGCTTGGCGATCTCGGCATTGCCGACGGCGAGCCGCAGGTTGCGGGCGTGCTCGTCAAGCGCGGTGTCGCCGATCAACTGGGCGAGGATCTGCCGGTCGATGCCGAGCGCGCGCGCCTGCTGGGGACTGATCGGCCGGCGGATGCGGTTGCTGAGCTGGCGCAGCTTGTCGTTGTAGTATTCGCGAAACTGTTCGAGCGAGATTTCGGTGCCGCCGACCGAGAGTGCATAGTTCTGCCCGAAGCCGCGGAAAATATCGCCGATGCCCCAAATGGCGAAGCTGATGGTCAGCACGCCGAAGATGATGGCCATGATGGCCTTGCCGAACCAGGTGGAGGAGGCCTTGTGGATACCGCGAAGCATGCGCGCGTTTCTTCTTCCCTGTGGCGGTCGATAATGCGGGTGTCGGCGCCCTTATAGGGAGCGCGTCAAGGCGCTGCAACTCAAGAAGGATCGGGCCTGGCGCCGGGGCGCTGGCCCCGGCCGCGGCGGTCTGCTAACCGCAGGCAAAACGCGGGAACAGGAACCTTACCATGGCAGGTGCCGCTCCCCGTCCTTTGGTGGCGGGCAACTGGAAAATGCACGGGCTGGCCGCCTCGGCCGCCGAACTCGAGAAGGTTATCGCGGGGGCGGGCGGCCTTGCCTGCGACCTGATGATCTGCCCGCCGGCGACGCTGGTCGCCCGCTTTGCCGGCCTGGCGGCCGGCTCGGCCGTCGCGATCGGGGGCCAGGACTGCCATGCCGAGCCTTCCGGTGCCCATACCGGCGATATCGCCGCCGAAATGCTGGCCGACGCCGGCGCCCGCGCGGTGATCGTCGGCCATTCCGAGCGGCGCGCCGACCATCATGAGACCGACGCCCAGGTGCGGGCCAAGGCCCTGGCCGCCCGCCGCGCCGGCCTCATGGCCATCGTCTGCGTGGGCGAGCACAAGGCCGAGCGCGAAACCGGCAAAACGCTGGCCGTGGTGGGCGGCCAGCTTGACGGCTCGCTGCCGGAGGGGGCGACGGGCGCCACTCTGGTGGTGGCCTACGAGCCGATCTGGGCGATCGGCACCGGCCTGACCCCCACGCCGGCGGATGTGGGGGAGGTGCACGGCTTCATCCGGGAGCGTCTCACCGGCCGCTACGGCGGGGAGGGCGCCCGCATCCGCATCCTCTATGGCGGCTCGGTGAAGCCGGCGAACGCGGGGGAACTGCTCGGCGTGGCCGAGGTCAACGGCGCCCTGGTCGGCGGCGCCAGCCTCAAGGCGAGCGATTTCCTCGGTATTGCGGCGGTTTACCGCTAGGCCGCGGCGGCTGGCAAAAGGCGGAACGATCGTGTAGAAGCGCCCGCGAATTTTGAGCGCATGTGCAGGGTTCTCCTTTAGTTTTCCCTGATCGGCCTCTATATCACCGCCCAAGAGCGGCTTGAGACCGCTTGCGGCGCCCCCGGCGGTGGCCGTCGAGCGGGACCTTGTTTGAACGGAATTTGAACGCATGCAGCACGTCGTCATCGTCATCCACCTGATGCTGGTGCTCGCCCTGATCGGCGTGGTGCTGCTGCAGCAATCCGAGGGCGGCGGGCTGGGAATCGGCGGCGGCGGCGGCTTCATGACCAGCCGCGGCACCGCCAACGTGCTCACCCGGGCGACTGCCATCCTCGCCGGCCTTTTCTTCGTTACCAGCCTGGCTTTGTCGATCCTCGCCGGCATGAACCGGGCGCCGACCTCGATTATTCCCGGCAGCCCGAGCAGCGCGCCGACGCAGGCGCCCGGCAAGGCCCCGCCGCTCGGCTCAGGCGAGGGCGGCCTGCTCAAGCAGCTGCAGCAGGGCGCGCCCGGCGGCCCGGCCGCGCCGGCACCGGCGGCGCCAGCCGCGCCGGCTGCCCCTGCCGCCCCCAGCGGGCCGCAGGTTCCCGAGTCGAAGTGACGAGGCTTCCAAGTGAAGGGCCGGGTGACCGGCCCTTCAGCGTTATGGATGGAGCGTTCCGCGGCGCCCAAGGCCGCAATCAAGTGCCGCAATCAAGTCCGCAATCAAGGCGCAAGGTGAAGAACCGGATGCAAACACCTATATCCGCTCGGTCTTCCCCCGCTACACACAGGCGCAGAGCGGCTCTTCGCTTTTCGCGCTCGTCGAATCGAATCGGGAGAGCTAAAGGTTAGGTCCCATGGCGCGGTACATCTTCATCACCGGCGGCGTGGTCTCCTCACTGGGCAAGGGTCTCGCCTCGGCGGCGCTGGGCGCGCTGCTGCAGGCGCGCGGCTACAAGGTGCGCCTGCGCAAGCTCGACCCCTATCTCAACGTCGATCCCGGCACCATGTCGCCCTATCAGCATGGCGAGGTGTTCGTCACCGATGACGGCGCCGAGACCGATCTCGACCTCGGCCACTACGAGCGCTTCACCGGCCGTCCCGCCACCAAACAGGACAACATCACCACCGGCCGCATCTACCAGGAGATCCTCGCCAAGGAGCGCCGCGGCGACTATCTCGGCGCCACCATCCAGGTGATCCCGCACGTTACCAACGCCATCAAGGACTTCATTCGCGAGGGCAATGACGGCTTCGACTTCGTGCTGTGCGAGATCGGCGGCACCGTCGGCGACATCGAGGGCCTGCCGTATTTCGAAGCGATCCGGCAGATGGGCAACGAATTGCCGCGCCATCACGCCGTCTACATCCACCTGACCCTGCTGCCCTTCATCCCGAGCGCGGGCGAACTGAAGACCAAGCCGACCCAGCACTCGGTCAAGGAACTGCGCTCGATCGGCATCCAGCCCGACATCCTGCTCTGCCGCACCGACCGTCCGATTCCGGCGAGCGAGCGGCGCAAGCTCGCGCTGTTCTGCAATGTGCGCGAAAACGCCGTCATCGAGGCGCGCGACGTCGACAACATCTACGCGGTGCCGGAGGGCTATCACGACGCCGGGCTCGACACCGAGGTGCTCTCCGCCTTCGGCATCGACACCGGCGTGCCGCCGGAGCTCGCGCGCTGGCGCACCATCAACGAGCGCGTCCGCAATCCGGAGGGCGACGTCACCATCGCCATCGTCGGCAAGTACACCGGCATGAAGGATGCCTACAAATCGCTGATCGAGGCGCTCTCGCACGGCGGCATCGCCAACAAGGTGAAGGTCAATCTCGACTGGATCGAATCGGACGTGTTCGAGAACGAGGACCCGGCGCCCTTCCTCGAGCAGGTGAACGGCATCCTCGTGCCCGGCGGCTTCGGCCAGCGCGGCGCCGAGGGCAAGATCATGGCGGCGCGTTTCGCGCGCGAGCGCCACGTGCCGTATTTCGGCATCTGCTTCGGCATGCAGATGGCGGTCTTGGAGGCGGCGCGCAATCTGTGCGGCATCGACGAGGCCAATTCGAGCGAGTTCGGCCCGACGCCGGAGCCGGTCGTCGGGTTGATGACCGAATGGCTGAAGGGCAACGAACTCGAGAAGCGCTCGGCGGCCGGCAACCTCGGCGGCACCATGCGGCTCGGCGCCTATCCCGCGGTGCTGGCGCGCGGCAGCCGGGTGGCCGACATCTACGGCGCGAGTGAAATTTCCGAGCGCCACCGCCACCGCTACGAGGTCAACACCGCCTATAAGGGCCGGCTGGAGCAGCATGGCTTGCGCTTCTCCGGCATGTCGCCGGACGGAGTGCTGCCGGAGATCGTCGAATACGACGACCATCCGTGGTTCATCGGCGTGCAGTTTCACCCGGAGCTCAAATCGCGCCCCTTCGAGCCGCACCCGCTGTTCGCGAGCTTCATCGGCGCGGCGGTCGAGCAGAGCCGGCTGGTGTAATCTGGAAACGTGACCATGCGCCGGCTCCGGGTGCTGTTGCTCGCTCTGTTCCCATCGGCATCCTATGTCGCGGGCCAGATCGTGCCCGATACGCTGGTCGCGGCGGCAAAGCGCGCGACGCTCAGCCAGATCGACTATACGCGCCGCGATTGCGACGATGATCGCAGGGTCGAAGTTTGGCTCGCGCAGATCGTCGGAAGGAACGTCAAGTCGATCAAATGGGCGGGCGGCGCCTGCCAACTCGCCAATACGCACAACCCGATCGATGCCGGCGCTGCCCCCCTATAAAGGGTGCGCGCCTTAGGTCTAGTACTGGCTATGACGGCCTTGGCCGGACATCACTTGTTGCGATAAGAAACTGCGGATAGGGGAGGCCATCATGATCTACGAACTGCGCGTCTATTCCTGCCTGCCGGGCCGGCTGCCCAAGCTGCTCAAGCGCTTCGAGAACAAGACGCTCGGCATCTGGGGCAAGCACGGCATCAAGCCCACCGGCTTCTGGACCGTGCTGGTCGGCGACGGCAATCACGATCTCTATTACATGCTCGCCTGGGAGTCGCTCGCCGAGCGCGAGCAGAAGTGGAATGCCTTCCAGGCCGATCCGGAATGGCATCAGGCGCGCAGCGAGAGCGAGACGGATGGGCCGATCATCGCCAACATCAAGAGCTCGTTCCTGCAGCCGACCGCGTTTTCGGCCATGCGTTAGAACGTGAGCGACCATGCCGCGCGGCCTCGATCACATCGTCCACGCCGTGCGCGATCTCGACGCGGCGGCGGAAACCTATCGGCGGCTCGGCTTCACGGTGGGCGCGCGCAACCGCCACCCGTGGGGCACGCATAATTGTCTGGTGCAGTTTCCCGGCTTCTTCATCGAGCTGTTGACGCTGGCCGAGCCCGACAAGCTCGGCGACGACGGTTTCTCGCGCCTGTTCGGGCGCTACACCGGCGAATTCCTCGAAAGGCAGGAAGGCCTCGCGCTCATGATCCTGGAGTCGCGCGACGCCACCGCCGACGAAGCGCAGTTCCGCGCCACCGGCATCGCCGCCTCGCAGACCATGCGCTTCGAGCGCGAGGGCAGGCGGCCGGACGGCTCGCCCGTCAAGGTCGGCTTCTCGCTCGCCTTCGCCGAGAACAAACAAGCGCCCGCCATTCACTTCGCCGTGTGCCAGCAGCACTACCCGGAGAATTTCTGGAATCCGGCTTTTCAGAGCCACGCCAACGGCGCCCGGACAATTGCCGGCGTCGTGATGGTGGCGGAACAGCCAATGCGCCACCGCGACTTCCTGCTCGCCTTCACCGGCGCGCAGGAGGCGCGCGATACGGAAGACGGTTTCACCATCGCGCTGCCGCGCGGCGCGGTCGATGTGCTGACGCCCGATGCCTACAGCGGGCGTTTCGGCGTCGCCGCGCCAGACGTTTCGCGCGGGGCACGTCTTGCCGCAATGCGCTTTGTCATGCGTGACGGCGCTGCCGCTGTCATCGGGTCTGACGCGGCCCTGGGCGCCGCGCTGGTGTTCGAGCCGAAAGCGTAGGGCGCGCCGCCGGCCGGCCGGCCGGCCGTTGACCGCGTCCGCCGGCCGCTCCATGGTCGCGCCCAACGAAGGACCTCGACGTTGGATCAGACACTCTTGCCCAATACTGCGGTAGCGGTCGGCGCCGTTGAATTCGGCAACGAACTGCCGCTGGCGCTGATCGCCGGCCCCTGCGCGCTGGAAAGCCGCGCACACGCGCTGGAAATGGCGTCGGCGCTGAAGGAGATCGCCGGGCGCGTGGGTGTCGGTCTCGTCTTCAAGACCTCATTCGACAAGGCCAACCGCACTTCGGGCGGCGCGGCGCGCGGGCTCGGACTCGATGCGGCGCTGCCGATCTTCGCCGAAATCCGCGAGACGCTCGGCCTGCCGGTGCTCACCGACGTGCACGAGGCGGCGCAATGCGCACGCGTCGCGCAAGCCGTTGACGTGCTGCAGATTCCGGCCTTCCTCTGCCGGCAGACCGACCTGCTGATCGCCGCCGCCCACACCGGCAAGGCGGTCAACGTCAAGAAGGGCCAGTTCCTCGCGCCCTGGGACATGAAGAACGTGGTGGAGAAGATCACCGGCGCCGGCAACCGCAACGTCCTGGTCACCGAACGCGGCGTTTCCTTCGGCTACAACACTCTCGTCTCCGACATGCGGGCGCTGCCGATCCTCCAGCGGACCACCGGCGCGCCGGTCATCTTCGATGCCACCCATTCGGTGCAGCAGCCGGGCGGGCAGGGAACCTCTTCGGGCGGCCAGCGCGAATTCGTGCCGGTGCTGGCGCGGGCTGCGGTGGCGGTCGGCGTGGCGGGGGTGTTCATCGAGACCCACCAGGACCCCGATCACGCGCCGTCCGACGGCCCGAACATGATGCCTTTGAAGGAGATGGAGCCTCTCCTTAGTAAACTGGTTGAATTCGATCGCCTGGCGAAGAGCTGACCTGTCCGCCCTGCGCTTCTCCCCGCGCCGGGGAGCCCTCATAAAGTCCGGATGAATCGCACCCTCAACCGCATCGCGTTCATCGTGTTCGCGAGCGCGCTGTTCATGCGCTCGACCGACCCGGTGATTCCCCAGATCGCCGGCGGACTGCACGTGGAGCCGGCGACCGCGGCGCTGCTGTCGACCGCCTTTACGCTGCCTTATGCGCTGGTGCAGCCGCTCTCGGGCGCGCTGGCGGACATGTTCTCGAAATCGCGCCTGATGCTGATCTGCCTGCTCATCATGGCGGTGGCGACGCTGGTCTGCGCGGTCGCGACCAGTTTCGAGATGCTGTTCGCCGCCCGCGTGGTGGCGGGGTTTGCGGCCGGCGGCGTGATCCCGATCGCCTTTGCGCTGGTCGGCGACAATATCCCCTTCGCCGAGCGGCAGGTGGCAATGGGCCGGCTGCTATTCGCCATCATGAGCGGCAATCTGCTGGGCGCCGCCTGCGCCGGCGTGATCGCCGACTTCGTGGGCTGGCGCGGCGTGTTCGTCGCCATCGGCGGCTTCGGTGCGCTGGCGCTGGCCGCGTCGTTTCGGGGTTTCCACGGGGTCGGCAAGGCGACCGGCCGGCTCGATTTCTCCATGTTCATACCGAACTACCGCGCCATTTTCCGCAATCCGCTCGCCAAAATCTGCTTCGGCGCCGTGTTCCTGGAAGCGGTGTTCATGTACGGCTGCTTCCCCTACATCGCGACCATGCTGCACGAGGCCGGCGAAACCAGCGCGGCGATCGCCGGCATCGTCATCGCCGGCTTCGGCATCGGCGGCGCGCTCTACGGCTTGAGCGTCGCGCGTGTGCTGCCGCTCGTCGGCGAGACGCGCATGATGCGCGATCGGCGGCAGCATCATGGGGCTCTGCCTGGTGGGCATCGCCGCGCGCATGATCTGGCCGCTGCGAATTCTTGAATTTCGCGCTGCTCGGCTTCGGCTTCTACATGCTGCACGCGGTCATCCAGATCTACGCCAGCGAGCTGGCGCCGTCCGCGCGCGGCTCGTGCGATGGCGCTGCATTCATTCTTCTTCTTTCTCGGCCAGGCGGCGGGCCCGATCGTCTACGGCGCCGGGCTCAACACGGTCGGGCTTTCGCCGGTGCTGCTGTTCGGCGCGGTGGTGCTGGTCGGCGTCGGCCTGATTTGCGCGCAATGGCTGCGCCGGCCGGAGGAGTACGCGGCGGTCTAGCCGCGGCCGCGGTAGGGCTGCACGCCCTGGTCCGGCAGCCACACGTCCTTCGGCAGCCGGCCCGCCTGCCAGAACACGTCGATCGGCATGCCGCCGCGCGGATACCAGTAGCCGCCGATGCGCAGGAATTTCGGCTTGAGCAGCGCGACCAGCGTCTTGCCGATGCCGACCGTGCAGTCCTCGTGGAAGGCGCCGTGATTGCGGAAGCTGTTGAGGTAGAGCTTGAGCGATTTCGATTCCACCAGGAAGCGGCCCGGCACGTAGTCGATCACCAGATGCGCGAAATCCGGCTGGCCGGTGATCGGGCACAGGCAGGTGAATTCCGGCATGGTGAAGCGGGCGACGTAATTGCTGTCGGCATGCGGATTGGGCACGCGGTCGAGCTTCGCCTCGGCGGGCGAGGCGGGGAGGGGCGTCGGGCGCCCGAGCTGCAGGTTTTCTGGCATCGTCCTCATGCCGGGCTTGTCCCGGCCACTCGCTGAGTGAGCACAGCGTTTCCCCGATCGGGCATGCGAGCGGTCAAGCCCGCGCATGAGGCGAAACCGCCGGGCCCTTTGCCGGTTAGGCCTGCATCCTGTAGAAGCGCGCCCAAGCCCCCTCCGGAACAATCCAAGAGCCCCCATGACCGCCATCATCGACATCATCGGCCGCGAAATCCTCGACAGCCGCGGCAATCCCACCGTCGAGGTCGATGTCGTGCTGGAGGACGGATCGTTCGGCCGCGCCGCGGTCCCCTCGGGCGCCTCCACCGGCGTGCACGAGGCGGTGGAACTGCGCGACGGCGACAAGAGCCGCTACGGCGGTAAAGGCGTGTTGAAGGCGGTCGATGCGGTCAATACCGAGATTTTCGAGGCGCTCGGCGGCATGGATGCCGAGGCGCAGGCCAAGCTCGACGAGACCATGATCGCGCTCGACGGCACCCCCAACAAGGGCCGGCTCGGCGCCAATGCCATCCTCGGCGTCTCGCTTGCCGCCGCCAAGGCCGCCGCCAGCGCCAAGGGCGATCCGCTCTACCGCTATGTCGGCGGGGCGACGGCGCGCCTGCTGCCGACGCCGATGATGAACATCATCAACGGCGGCGTGCATGCCGACAACCCGATCGATTTCCAGGAATTCATGATCATGCCGGCGGGGTTCGAAAGCTTCGCCGAGGCGCTGCGCGCCGGCGCGGAAATCTTCCACACCCTGCGCGCCGACCTGAAGGCGAAGGGCCTCAACACCAATGTCGGCGACGAGGGCGGCTTCGCGCCCGATCTCAAGTCGGCGGAAGAGGCGCTCGATCTGATCGTGCAGGCGATCGAGAAGGCCGGCTACAAGTCCGGGCGGCAACGTCTTGCTCGCGCTCGATCCGGCGGCCAGCGAATTCTACAAGGACGGCGCCTACGTCTATGCGGGCGAAGGCAAGACGCGGTCCAAGCAGGAGCAGGCGCAATATCTCGCCGCTCTCGCCGACCGCTATCCGATCCTCTCCATCGAGGACGGCATGGCCGAGGACGACTGGGAAGGCTGGAAGATCGTCACCGACCTCATCGGCAACAAGGTCCAGCTCGTCGGCGACGATCTGTTCGTCACCAATGTCGAGCGGCTGACCCGCGGCATCAAGGACGGCATCGCCAATTCGATCCTGATCAAGGTCAACCAGATCGGCACGCTCACCGAGACGCTGGCCGCGATCGAGACCGCGCACAAGGCCGGCTATACCGCGGTGATGTCGCACCGCTCGGGCGAGACCGAGGATTCCACCATCGCCGATCTCGCCGTCGCCACCGCCTGCGGGCAGATCAAGACCGGCTCGCTGTCGCGCTCCGACCGCCTGGCCAAATACAATCAGCTGCTGCGCATCGAGGAGGAACTCGGCGCGCAGGCGAAATTTGCGGGCACGCGCGGCGGTGCGGGCGGGGCGCTGAGCCGCACCCGGGCCGTCAACAGCCTGGCGGGGGATGGCCGGGGTTCCGGCGCGGCCGGCTTGCTTTTGCCGCTAAAATTGCCGCAAATGGCGGTCGATTATCGGAAAAATCGAGCTGCCGCCATGGACCAGACCACCAACCTGTCCACCTATGACCGCCGCCGCGCCGCCGCACGGGTGGCCGACTTCGTCGCCCAGTCGGTCGACGCCGCCCATGCGGTGGAAAAGCCGTTCTTCCACCTCGAGTTCGACAAGGTCTTTCCCGACGACATCTACGCCCAGATCCTGACCTTGATGCCGGAAGCGGCCGACTACCGGCCCATGCACGGCCGCAGCAAGGGCCATGACCTCGCCGACGGCACCCATACCCGGGTCAAGATCGACCTGTTCCCCGAATACATCCGCAACCTGCCGCCGGAAAAGCGCGCGCTGTGGGACGTGGTCGGCCGCGCGCTGACCTCCGATACGGTGCGCCAGGCCTTTATCCGCCGGCTGGCGCCGGGCCTTGCCAAGCGCTTCGGCAAGGAGTTCGCCAAGGTCGGCATGTATCCGATCCCCATCCTCACCCGCGACATCCCCGGCTATCTGATCCCGCCGCACACCGACACCAAGTGGAAGGGCATCACCGTCCAGCTCTATCTGCCCAAGGACGACGCCAACACCGACATCGGCACCATCTTCCATGACAAGCTGGCGGACGGCTCGATGCCGAAGACGCGGCAGATGCGGTTTGCCCCCAACACCGGCTATGCCTTCGCCGTCGGAGATGACACCTGGCACTCGGCCGATCCGGTGCATACCCGCGTGAAGACGCGCGATTCGATCCTGCTCACTTACTTTGTCGACCACGGCCTGTTGCGCGTGCTGCGCAATCGCGGCAAGCGGCTGGGCAATTTCATCGGCAACGAGATCAGGTATCGGATCTGAGCTGTCATTCCGGGGCGCGGCCATAAGCGCGTTTACGCGCGTCTTCGACGCGTTTGGGCGCGAACCCGGAATCCAGAGCCCAACCCGCAGACTCGATTTCGTCGCCCTGGATTCCGGGCTCGCTCGCTGCGCGAGCGCCCCGGAATGACCGGTGTCATTAAAACCGCCTTAACGCAATTTGCGTAATCGTCGCCGGCCATGGTCACCCACCGTCGCCGCCGCACCATCCTGACTGCGCTCGGCCTGTACACCCTGGCGGCGCTGTTCATCGGCTATTTCGGCGTCAACGCCTTCACCGGCGCGCACGGCCTGCGCGCGCAGGCCGATCTCGACAAGCAACTCGCCACCATGAACGCCGAGATCGACCGGCTGCGCGCGGAGCGGGCGGTGTGGCAGCGGCGGGTGTCGCTTCTGCGCTCCAACCAGATCGATCCCGACATGCTGGACGAGCGCGCCCGCGCGCTGCTCGGCTATGTCGACCCGCGCGACGTGACCATGCTGATCCACCCGCGTTAGCGTCCCGGCATACGAGCCGGGCAACCCGAACCGCCCCCGAGGCGTTATCCACTGCCGGGTGGTGCGCACAGCCATCAACTCTTTGCCGCAACCGACGCAAAGCCGCCCGTCGTTGTCGCGCTTTCGCGCCCGTGCGATTTAAGCTAAGGGGGTGCCGAAAGCTTGCCCTGCCGGTCCCCGTCCAGGAGAGTCCATGGCCTCGCCCAAGAAAGCCCCGCGTGCCGAAGCCAAGCTGCCCGACTTCGCCAGCAAGCCGGTCGCCGATTTCAGCAAGGATGAGGAGCTTTCCGCCTACCGGTCCATGCTCACCATCCGCCGCTTCGAGGAGAAAGCCGGCCAGATGTATGGCATGGGCCTGATCGGCGGCTTCTGCCACCTCTATATCGGGCAGGAGGCCGTCGTGGTCGGCATGCAGATGGTGCTCAAGCCGGGCGACGAGGTGATCACCGGCTATCGCGACCACGGCCACATGATCGCCACCGGCATGGAGCCCAAGGGCGTCATGGCGGAACTGACCGGCCGCACCCACGGCTATTCCAAGGGCAAGGGCGGCTCGATGCACATGTTCAGCGTCGAGAAGGGCTTCTACGGCGGCCATGGCATCGTCGGCGCGCCCGTGCCGCTCGGCACGGGGCTTGCGTTCGCCAACAAGTATCGCGGCAACAGCAATATTTCGGTGACCTATTTCGGCGACGGCGCCACCAACCAGGGCCAGGTCTACGAGAGCTTCAACATGGCCGAGCTGTGGAAGCTGCCGGTCATCTACGTCATCGAGAACAATCGCTACGCCATGGGCACCGCCATCACGCGCTCCTCGGCGACCACCAACCTGTCGCACCGCGGCGCCTCGTTCAACATTCCGGGCGAGCAGGTCGACGGCATGGATGTGCGCGCGGTGAAGGCGGCCGGCGAGAAGGCCGCCGAATGGTGCCGCAGCGGCAAGGGCCCCTTCATCCTGGAGATGCTGACCTACCGCTATCGCGGTCACTCGATGTCCGATCCGGCCAAGTACCGCACGCGCGAGGAAGTGGACGAGGTGCGCACACATCACGATCCGATCGACATGATCCGCCAGCGTATTCTCGAGCGCAAACATGCCAACGAGGACGCGCTGAAGAAGATCGACGGCGAGGTGCGCGACCTCATCAACGAGGCGGCCGAATTCGCCACCCACGACCCCGAGCCGGAGCCGGCCGAGCTCTACACCGATGTATATCGCTAGTCACACCCAGCGCGGTTCAAACAAACAGTAGCGCCCATGCCGACCGAAGTATTGATGCCCGCGCTGTCGCCCACCATGGAGAAGGGCAACCTCGCCAAGTGGCTGAAGAAGGAGGGCGACACCGTCCGCTCCGGCGACGTGATCGCCGAGATCGAGACCGACAAGGCGACCATGGAAGTGGAGGCGGTCGACGAGGGCACGCTCGGCAAGATCCTCGTGCCCGAAGGCACCGCCGATGTCGCGGTGAACACGCCGATCGCCGTGATCTTAAGCGAGGGCGAGGACAAGTCGGCGATCAAGGACGCAAGGCCCGCGGCGCAGCAGAAGGCCGCCGAATCCGCCGCTCCCGCGGCGCAAGCGACACCGCTGAAATCGGAGACGCCCGCGCCGCCGCCAGCCGCGCCCAAGGCATCTCCGCCGCCGAAGCCGGCGGCGCAGGTCGCCAATGATCCCGACATCCCGGAAGGCACCGAGATGGTGACCATGACCATGCGCGAAGCCCTGCGCGACGCCATGGCCGAGGAGATGCGCCGCGACAAGGATGTGTTCGTGATGGGCGAGGAGGTGGCCGAATATCAGGGCGCCTACAAGGTTACGCAGGGCCTGCTGCAGGAATTCGGCGCGGCGCGCGTCGTGGACACGCCGATCACCGAGCACGGCTTCGCCGGCCTCGGCGTAGGCGCCGCCTTTGCCGGCTTAAAGCCCATCGTCGAGTTCATGACCTGGAATTTCGCCATGCAGGCCATGGACCAGATCATCAATTCGGCGGCCAAGACCAATTACATGTCGGGCGGCCAGGTCAACTGCCACATCGTCTTCCGCGGCCCCAACGGCGCCGCCGCCCGCGTCGCCGCCCAGCACAGCCAGGACTATACGTCCTGGTACTCGCACGTGCCGGGCCTGAAGGTGATCGCGCCGTCGAATGCCGCCGACGCCAAGGGCCTGTTGAAGGCGGCGATCCGCGATGCCAATCCGGTGATCTTCCTGGAAAACGAAATCCTCTACGGCCATTCCTCGCCGGTGCCCAAGCTCGACGATTTCGTGCTGCCTATCGGCAAGGCGCGCATCGCCCGCGCCGGCAGCGACGTGACCATCGTGTCGTGGTCGATGGGCATGTCTTACGCGCTGCAGGCGGCCGACGCTCTCGCCAATGACGGCATCGACGCCGAGGTGATCGACCTGCGCACCATCAAGCCGATGGACATCGCTTCCATCATTGCCTCGGTGCAGAAGACAGGCCGCTGCGTCACGGTGGAGGAAGGCTGGCGCCAGTCCGGCGTCGGCGCCGAGATCGCCGCGCAGGTGATGGAGCTCGCTTTCGACTATCTCGACGCGCCGGTCTTGCGCGTCACCGGCAAGGACGTGCCGATGCCCTACGCCGCCAATCTGGAAAAGCTTGCGCTGCCGTCGATGGCCGAAGTGGTCGATGCGGCGAAGGCGGTTTGTTATCGGTGAGGACGATGGGGTGTAAAGCTTCTCGTGTCCCGGATGCGGTGCAGCGCGCAGCGCAGCGGAGCGGTGCACCGCTGATCCGGGACCCAGCGTCGTTGTCGATTGAACCGGCGTTCCGGGTCTGCAGCGCACCACTTACGTGCTGCGCTGCGCCCGGGACACGCAGATAGGTGACCACGATGGCCGATCCTGAAGTCGATCCCCTTCCCCTTCCGCCCGCCGCCCAGGAGCAGGGCGGGATCGAGGTGCTGCGCGCGCTCATCGTCGAGGGCAAGCTGGAAGTGGCGCTGCGCCGCGCCTTCGAGGAACCCGACATCTGGGGCATGCTGATCGCCGACGTGGCGCGCCACGCCGCGCGCGTCTTCGCCACCGAGACCGATCTCAGCGAGGACGAGGCCTTGGAAAAAATCCGCGCCATGTTCGATGCCGAGCTCAATTCGCCGACCGATCGCGGCTCCACCGGCGCCGTCAGCTAAGGCCAGCCCATGCCGACCAATATCCTCATGCCCGCGCTGTCGCCCACCATGGAGAAGGGCAACCTCGCCAAGTGGCTGAAGAAGGAGGGCGATGCCGTCCGCTCCGGCGACGTGATCGCCGAGATCGAGACCGACAAGGCGACCATGGAAGTGGAAGCGGCCGACGAGGGCACGCTCGCCAAGATCGTGGTGCCGGAGGGCACGCAAGACGTGCCGGTCAATTCGCTGATCGCGGTACTGGCCGGCGAGGGCGAGGACGTGAAGGCGGCGGCGGCTAGCGCCGGAAAGGCTGCCCCGGCTCCCGCGAAACAATCAGGTGCTCCAGCCCCAGCACCCCAGCCCCCTCCCGCCAGGGGAGAGGCGGCAGGCAGTGCCGCGCCGCAAGCACAGCGCCCTTCATCTAACGGCGTCGGGGAGCGGCCGCCGCCGAAGGCGGCGGGTGAGGGGGCAATCGCACCCGCCGGTGCGCTCATGCGCGAAGGCATGCACGGCGGCGCCGCGCCGGCACAGACCGGCAACCGCGTCTTCTCTTCGCCGCTCGCGCGCCGGCTGGCGAAGGAAGCCGGCATCGACCTGTCGCGCGTACAAGGCTCCGGCCCGCACGGCCGCGTCATCGCGCGCGACATCGAAGCCGCGAAATCGGGCGCGGGGCTGCGGGCGTCCGCGGCTGCGCCGGGTGCGACTGCTCCCGCCGCGCCGTCGGCAATGTCGGACCAGCAGATTCTGGCGCTCTACGAGGAAGGCTCCTACGAGAGCGTGCCGCATGACAGCATGCGCCGCACCATCGCGCAGCGGCTGACGGCGGCGGTGCAGTCGATGCCGACGTTCTATCTCACCGTCGACTGCGACATCGGCCGGCTCTTGGCCGCGCGCGAAGAGATCAACGCCGCCGCGCCCAAGACGCAGGACGGCAAGCCCGCCTACAAGCTCTCGGTCAACGACTTCGTCATCAAGGCGCTGGCGCTGGCGCTGCAAAAAGTGCCGGACGCCAATGTCACCTGGACCGAAGCGGCGCTGCTCAGGCACAAGCATTCCGATATCGGCGTCGCCGTCGCGCTGCCCTTCGGCCTGATCACGCCGATCGTGCGCAGCGCGGAGATGAAATCGCTGTCGGCCATTTCCAGCGAGATGAAGGACTTCGCCGCCCGCGCCAAGGCGAAGAAGCTGAAGCCGCACGAATACCAGGGCGGCGGCTCGGCGGTATCCAACCTCGGCATGTACGGCATCAAGGATTTCACCGCCGTCATCAACCCGCCGCAGTCGTCGATCCTGGCGGTCGGCGCCGGCGAGGAGCGCGCGGTGGCGCGCAACGGCCAGATCGTGCCGGCCACCATCATGTCGTGCACGCTGTCCTGCGATCACCGCGCCATCGACGGCGCGCTCGGCGCGCAACTGATCACGGCATTCAGGACGCTGATCGAGAATCCGGTGATGATGATCGTCTGACCGGCGTCGCTGCGGGAAAGGGACGACGATGCGGCTCATGCTCACGGTCCTGCTCGGCGGCGCACTTTCCTGCGGCTTTGGCGCCGCGCTGGTCTATGCCGCGACCGACGGGATGACGTGCTACGACGATGCCGGCTCCTGTCGCCTTGCCGAGGCGATGGGCTATCTGTTCGTCATGGCCTATGCCGTGCTGGCGACCATCGTCTTCGGCATCACCGGCTGGCGCGTGCCGACCGAACGGGCGCTCGCCATTGCCGCACTTGCACTCGTCGTTCCGGTCGTTGCCACTTTGCTGTTGGCGCTCGTACGCAACGGGCTGCCGCGCGATCCGTCGCACGAGGCGCAGGGGCTGCTCCAGCTCTACGCGCCGCCGCTGCTGATTGTGGGTGTTCAATGGGCGCTGCTGCGGTCATATATGCGGCGCAGGGTTCCAGCCTAGAAAGCAATCATGGCCGACACTTCCTTCGACGTCCTCATCATCGGCTCCGGTCCCGGCGGTTATGTCACCGCCATCCGCGCGGCGCAACTCGGCTTCAAGACGGCCATCGTCGAGAAGAGCTATCTCGGCGGCATCTGCCTCAACTGGGGCTGCATCCCGACCAAGGCGCTGCTGCGCTCCGCGGA
This sequence comes from uncultured Pseudomonadota bacterium, assembly GCA_963837965.1. Classification (GTDB taxonomy): domain Bacteria; phylum Pseudomonadota; class Alphaproteobacteria; order Rhizobiales; family Xanthobacteraceae; genus Pseudolabrys. The sequence continues at coordinate 459,185 of CAWIPY010000003.1, forward strand.
AATTTACCATTACCTCCAGCACGCCAAGGACTACGGGCTGAAGGCCGACGGCGTCGGCTACGATCCGTCTGAAATCGTCAAGCGCTCGCGCGCCGTGTCGAAGCGGCTCAATGACGGCGTCGGCTTCCTGATGAAGAAGAACAAGGTGTCGGTCATCTGGGGCGAGGCGGCGATCGACGCGCCGGGCAAGGTGACGGTGAAGGCGTCGACGAGCGAGGCGCCGAAGGGCGTATTGGGCGCAGGCCAATACCAGGCCAAGCACATCATCATTGCCACCGGCGCGCGGCCGCGCGTGCTGCCGGGCTTAGAGCCCGACAAGAAGCTGGTGTGGACCTATTTCGAAGCCATGGTGCCGCCGTCGATTCCGAAGTCGCTGCTGGTCATCGGCTCCGGCGCCATCGGCATCGAGTTCGCCTCCTTCTTCCGCAATTTCGGCGCCGACGTCACCGTGGTCGAGGTGTTGCCGCAGATCCTGCCGGTCGAGGACCACGAGATTCAGACCTTCGCGCGCAAGAGCTTCGAGAAGCAGGGCATCAAGATCTTGACCAACGCCAAGGTCACCAAGCTCGACAAGAAGAACGACAGCGTCACCGCGACCATCGAAGAAGGCGGCAAGACCCAGCAGGTCACCGTCGAGCGCGTCATCTCCGCCGTCGGCGTCGTCGGCAATATCGAGAATCTCGGCCTGGAGAAAGCTCGGCGTGAAGACCGACCGCGGCATCATCGTAGTCGACGAATATCAACAAGACCAATGTGCCCGGCATCTACGCCATCGGCGACGTGTCCGGCCCGCCCATGCTGGCGCACAAGGCCGAGCACGAGGGCGTCGTCTGCATCGAGGCGATCAAGGGTCTCAATCCGCACCCGATGAACAAGCTGATGATCCCCGGCTGCACCTACTGCTCGCCGCAGATCGCTTCGGTCGGCCTCACCGAGCAGGCCGCCAAGGAGAAGAAGCTCGACATCCGCGTCGGCCGCTTCCCCTTCATCGGCAACGGCAAGGCCATCGCGCTCGGCGAGGACCAGGGCCTGGTCAAGGTCATCTTCGACAAGAAGACCGGCCAATTGCTCGGCGCCCATATGGTCGGCGCCGAGGTCACCGAGCTGATCCAGGGCTATGTGGTGGCGATGAACCTGGAGACCACCGAGGAAGAACTGATGCACACGGTCTTCCCGCATCCGACACTGTCTGAGATGATGAAGGAGGCGGTGCTCGACGCCTATGGCAGGGTGTTGAACATGTAGTGTCATTCCGGGGCGTCCGCCTGCGGCGGACGAGCCCGGAATCCAGGAGCGGAACGGCAAGTCATTGTGGTCCTGGATTCCGGGCTCGCTCGCTTCGCTCGCGCCCCGGAATGACGGGGAGGGAGGAGAAACACCGATGGCGAAATTCGACAGCATTCTCGGCACCATCGGCCGCACGCCGGTGGTCAAGATCAACAAGCTGGCGCCGAACGGCATCAATCTCTACGTCAAGATCGAGGCCTTCAATCCGCTCGGCTCGGTCAAGGACCGCCTCGCCCTCGGCGTCATCGAGGCGGCGGAGAAATCCGGCGAGCTCAAACCGGGCCAGACCGTCATCGAGGCGACCTCCGGCAATACCGGTATCGGCCTCGCCATGGTCTGCGCCGCCAAGGGCTATCCGCTGGTGGTCACCATGGCGGAAAGCTTCTCGGTCGAGCGGCGCAAGCTGATGCGCTTTCTCGGCGCCAAGGTGGTGCTCACGCCCGGCGCCGAGCGCGCCTTCGGCATGGTCAACAAGGCGCAGGAATTGGCCAAGGCGCACGGCTGGTTCCTGACCCGCCAGTTCGAGAACGAGGCCAATCCCGACATGCACGAGCGCACCACCGGGCCCCGAGATCGTCGCGGATTTCAAGGGCGAGCGGCTCGACTACTGGGTGACGGGATTCGGCACCGGCGGCACGCTCACCGGCGTCTCGCGCGTGCTGAAGAAGGAACGGCCCGACACCAAGATCGTGGTGTGCGAGCCGGTCGACGCGGCCATGCTCACCAGCCATATTCCGCAGGAGCGCAACCCGGACGGCTCGCCGGCCAAGCCCCATCCCTCGTTCAAGCCGCACCCGATGCAGGGCTGGAGCCCCGACTTCATTCCGAAGATCACCGCCGAAGCCGTCGACATGAAAGTGATCGACCGAATCATTACGGTGGCCGGCGCGGACGCGCTCAAATACAGCCGCGAACTGGCCCAGAAGGAGGGTATCTTCGTCGGCATCAGCGCCGGCGGCACCTTCGCCGGCGCGCTGGAAGTGTGCAAGACCGCGGCGCCCGGCTCGACGGTGCTGGCCATGTTGCCGGACACCGGCGAGCGCTACCTTTCGACGCCACTGTTCGGCGATATCCCCGCCGACATGGATGAGGAGGAGTTGAATATCTCCAACTCGACGCCGAGCAACCGCATGCCGCCGAAGGCGGCGTAAGCTTATCCCGTCATCCTGAGGTGCGAGCCGCGCGAGCGGCGAGTCTCGAAGGGTGGCGGGTCAATAAAAACGGGGCGCGACATCATGGCAATCTTTCTCTGGATCGTCATCGGACTCTTCGCGGGTTGGCTTGCCAGCCAGATTTTCAACGACCGCAGAGGCGGTATGCCGAACAATCTCATGCTCGGCCTCGGCCGGATCCGTTGTCGGCGGGTTGCTGTTCACGCATCTCAGCCCCGCGCCGACGCCGAGCTTCTTCGGCAGCCTGGGCACCGCCGTTTTCGGCGCCGCCATCGTCCTTTTCATCTGGCGCGCGTTCAGGCGGGCGTGACCGGACGCTGTTTTAACGCCTGATCGCGGGCAGGGGAAGCATCATGGGCGTCATCATCTGGATCATCATCGGCCTGATCGCCGGCTGGCTGGCGACGCAGATCATCGGCGGCCGCCGCGGCGGTCTGCTGCGCAATCTCGCTATCGGGCTGATCGGGGCCATCATCGGCGGGCTTATCTTTTCCAGCATCGCCATTGTTCCCACCGGCTTGCTCGGGGCGCTGGTCAGCGCCACCATCGGCGCCATCGTCTTTCTGCTGCTCTGGCGGATGCTGAGAAGAGCGTGACGCTGCCCCGCCTTGCGGCGGGGGCGCCCCGGCCGTAAGTATCCCCCATGACAGTGGTGCTCGACTCTCAGCAATCCGCGCCCGCGCCATCCGGAAAAGGCGCATCGGCCGGATTCGCGCCATTCTCCGCAAACCGGACTGGATTCGCGTCAAGGCGCCGGTCACCCCGGGCTATCTCGCGACCCACGCCATCATGCGCGAGAACGGCCTGCACACCGTGTGCGAGGAGGCCGGCTGCCCCAACATCGGCGAGTGCTGGGAGAAGAAGCACGCCACCTTCATGATCATGGGCGACACCTGCACGCGCGCTTGCGCTTTCTGCAACGTGAAGACCGGCCTGCCCGGCGCGCTCGATCCGAATGAACCCGAGCACGTAGCGCAAGCGACCGCCAAGGCTCGGCCTCGCCCACATCGTCGTCACATCCGTCGACCGCGACGATCTCGCCGACGGGGGCGCCGCCCACTTCGCCGCGACCATCCGCGCCATCCGCGCGGCATGCCCGGCCACCACCATCGAGGTGCTCACGCCCGATTTCCTGCGCAAGGACGGCGCGCTGGAAAAAGTGGTCGAGGCCAGGCCCGACGTGTTCAACCATAATCTGGAAACCGTACCCTCGCTCTATCTTACGGTGCGGCCGGGCGCGCGCTATTTCCATTCGCTGCGCCTGTTGCAGCGGGTGAAGGAGCTCGACGCGCAGATGTTCACCAAGTCGGGCATCATGGTGGGTCTGGGCGAGGAGCGCAACGAAGTGCTGCAGGTGATGGACGACCTGCGCTCGGCCAATGTCGACTTCCTCACCGTCGGGCAATATCTGCAGCCGACGCGCAAACACCACGAGGTGGTCCGCTTCGTGCCGCCCGACGAGTTCAAGGCGCTGGAGACCATCGCCTATGCGAAGGGTTTTCTGATGGTGTCGGCCTCGCCGCTCACGCGTTCGTCGCATCATGCCGGCGAAGATTTCGCGCGGCTCAAAGCGGCGCGCGCGGCGCTAACGTGATGACTTTCCCTCCGTTCGTGACCACGCACGCGGGAACCCAGCGCCAAACGGCGCGGCCCATGTTGAAGAACTGGGGCCCCGCTTGCGCGGTGGCGAACGGGTAGCGGCATGCCCCAATTCTCCACCACCCGCCGCGTGGCCCACAGCGCCGCCAACATGTTCGACCTGGTGGCGGACGTGGAGAACTATCCCGAGTTCGTGCCCATGTGCAGCGCCATGCGCGTGCGCAGCAAGACCGACAAGGGCGAGGGCGTGACCGTCCTCGTCGCCGCCATGACGGTGGCCTACAAGATGATCCGCCAGACCTTCACCAGCAGGGTCAGCCTCGACCGCCCCAACATGAAGATACTGGTCGAATATCTCGACGGCCCCTTCCGCCACATGCAGAACCGTTGGACGTTCCGGGCGACCAGCGAGAACACCTGCGAGGTCGAGTTCTTCATCGACTACGAGTTCAGGAGCCGTACGTTGGCGATGATGATGGGCGCGCTGTTCGATACCGTGTTCCGCCGCATGGCGCAGGCCTTCGAGAAGCGGGCTGACGAGGTCTACGGCCGCCCCCAGGCGTAAACGGCCGTCATCATACGGCGTGCCGGATCCGAGCCCTTGCCATTCGTCTTGCTGGCGAGCCTTCTGTTCATCACCGCCTTGTACGTTGCGGCATCGGAGCTCGCTAAACGGCTGATCTATCATGGGCACGCCCCGCAAGACCAAACCGCGCCGCTTTGAGACCATGGCGCTGCTGCCGCCGGTCCCAGCGGGCAGTCTCCGACGCGCCGTCCTTTTCCTGGTCGCGATCGGATTGCCGCTGTCGGCCGGGGTCTTTCTCGAACAGCCTGCCGGCGCGCTGCTCGGCGCCGTCTGCGGGCTGCTGTTCTCCTTCGCAGACGACAATGGCGCGGTCGGCAAGCGCTTTACCATCCTGTTCATGGCGGCGGGCGCAATCGCGCTTGGCGGATTTGCCGGCCTATGGCTGCGCGGCTTTCCGCCGTCAGTCTTCGTGCTGTTTGCCGCGCTTGTCTTCGCCACCGGCATGCTCAATGCCGTCGGCAAGGCGCCCAATATGTCGGCGCGGCTGGGCGCCATGGCGCTGCTGGTAACCAGCGGCATCCCGCAATTCCAGTTTGCCGAAATCTTTTATCCGCTCGCCGCGCTCGGCGTGGTGACGCTCGCCCGCAGCCTCGACCATCTCGCCTTCGGCCCGCTGCCGCAGCAGCGCGCCGGCCCGCGCAATCCGCCCGCCGGCGGCTGGATCCGCTACGCCGCGGCCTATGCGGCATCCGCGACCGTGAGCCTTTGGATCGGCGTGACCATCGATCCGGGCCGTGTCCTGTGGGTGGTGGTGACCACGCTGTTCGTCATGCAGCCCGACGCCCGCGCGAGCTACGTGCGCATCGTGGAGCGCATTGTCGGTACCGTGGTCGGGGTGATGGCGGCCTACGCGGTCACCTCGCTGTTGCACACGCCATGGTCCGTCACCGCCGCCGTGCTGCTGGTGTCGCCCCTCATTCCGCACCATCTGCAGACCCGCTACTGGCTGCACACGGCGCTGATCGCTCTCTTGGTGTTGCTCGTTTACGATCTCGCCGCTTTCGACCCGCGCATCCTGCGCGGCCTGTTCACGGAACGCCTGGAGGACGTGCTGCTCGGTGCCGGTATCGCGCTGATCGGTACCGCCGTCGCCTTTCCGCGCAAGGCGCCGGAGCAGGAGTAACGACAACACGGCGATACCACGATCAAGGCAGCAAACTGCCTCGGCGGCAAAGATGTCGGCTGTGCGACATGCCGGTCAACCTGTTATGGCTAAACCTTTCCAACGTCATCGCATTGCAAGTGGTTCCGCGCGCCGCGCAAGACTTTTTCTTAAGCCGCACCATACGTTCGCCAAGTTAGCGGCGTTACATCTATGCAAAGAAGGGCAACCGCCACGGCTGTTCATTAGAGAGAGAGAGAGAAGGAGAGCTTCGATGTGCGATTACAGCTTGCACGCCGTCGAGACCCGGCCCGCTCAAGTGGGTGATAAATTACGATCGACCAGTTTCGCCAATTGCTTCACGCGCGGCTTCGCCGCGGAAGGCGAGCCCGGCGTGGCCGTGTGCCTGCGTCCCGGTACCGAGCTGGCGTTCGATCGCGATGTCGAAATCGATCACGGCTTCGGCCGTCTGTTGCCGAGCCTCGGCTTCGGCAAGATCGCGCACCGCGTCGCCCGTTTCCGTCAGATCAACACGGATCGGCTCGACACGCATCACGACGCGCTTGAGTTCCCCAATGGACGCATCGTCCTGATCACCCGGCTGTGCGAAGGCCAGACGGCGACTGTGCTGCAACTGCCGGCTTCGGAGCAGCCGTCGCACGAAGAGCATGGCGAGCAGGAAGCGCCGGCGACGACGACGCAGGATCAGGTCACGGCCTGAGCGCATTGATGGCGCCGCGGGCGAGACAAGCGACGTCTGGCATGCTGATAGAGAGAGAATGCGCAGCACATTGCCGGCGTGAAGCGACGCGTGTGAAATGCTGCGATGCGGGCGGCCGGTCCAGCCGGCCGCGCCGGCGCGGATGCTCCTGCCGGATCTCTGTTATGCGATAGCGCGCGAGCCGGGCGCGCCTCCCGGGCTCACTTGCGCTTGCGCTGCACCGGCTGCTTGGCGGCGCCCGTGCGCGCGTCGCGGTACATTTCCAGGCAGGCGGCGAGTTCGGTATAGGTCGGCTCGAACCATTTGATCGATTCGATGCATTTGTACCGGTCGCCGGCCGGAAATTTCGTCCAGGTGCTTTCCAAGCCTTCGCGTGTCTTCTGTTCGCTGGCGAGGCAGCTCTTGAAGCGGTCCTCGCCTTCCTTGCCGGGGCCGGCCGCCTCGGCGGCGCCGCGGCAGCTCTTGCTCACGTCCCAGCGGGGGACGCCGTCCGATACGGCGATCTGGACCACGAACGGTACCACGAGAAATGGAACGAACATCTGGGCTCCCTGAGCGTCACGCTTTCTTTTCGGGGCCGGCTTGCGGGGCAGCGATCCGCCCCACGGCAAGGCGATGCGCAAAGCGGCCCAACCCCCCGTCGGAACCGGCATCATAGACGGCTCCGGCCGTTTCGCCAGCGGCAAAATGGCGCCTGGTGGGTCCGCCGGCGGCCCTATCGCGAGACTTGCCGGGAGAGGTGACCTCCGCTAATCGCGATTTCGACAGAGGCGACAAGAGCGTTCCCCTTGCAGCGGGCCGAGGACGAGCATCCCGAACGGGCGGTTGTCGCCAGGCAGGCGCTGCATCGGCTATGGCGCAGCGGCGTCGTTCTGCTCGTCGTTTTCCTTGCCGTAGTCGCAGGGCTCGCGCTCGGCGGCTATCAGCATCTCTCGCTCGAAACGCTGTTGCGCGACCGGGCCACGATCGCCGCACTGGTTGCCGGCCATCCGGCGGCGGCGCTGGCAAGTTTCATCGCCGTCTATGCGCTGGCCTGCGCCGTGGCGCTGCCCGGCGTGGTCTTCCTCACCATCGGCGGCGGCGTATTCTTCGGCGGGTTCGTCGGCGGCATGGCGGCGGTGAGCGGCGCCACAGCCGGCGCCGTCGCCATGTTTCTCGCGGCGAGGCTTGCCCTGCGCGACCTGGTGATGCGCTGGCTCGGACTGCAGGTCGCCCGTTTCGCCAAGGGCTTTCGCGCCAGCGGTTTCAACTATCTGCTGTTCATCCGGCTGGTGCCGATCTTCCCGTTCTCGCTCGGCAATCTGTTGCCGGCGCTGTGCGATGTGCGGCTCGTGACCTTTGCGGCCGCGACCTTCATCGGCATTACGCCGATGACGCTGGCGATCGCATTCTTCGGCGCCAGCATCGATCGCGCGCTTGGTTCGGAGATCGCGCAATACCACGCCTGCCAGGCGGCGGGAGGCGGCGCGTGCACGATCGAATTCCACATCTGGATGGTCGTGACCCCGCAGCTCATCGGCGCCCTGGTGGCGCTCGGCGCCGCGGCTTTGCTGCCGGTCGCCATCAAGCGTTGGCTGGCCGACCGTCGCGCGTCTTGAGCTTGGGCGTGGCCGGCCCGCCGGGAACGGTATCGCCCGCCAGCCGTTCCCTGCAAAAGCATTGCACTATCTGTTATCCCGCGATTTCCCGCTGCGGCCGGCCGGCTTTCGGAGCAAATCCATGGACGTTTATCAGGGCTTTCACGCGCTCATTGGTCACGGCAGCAAAGGTATTCTCTGGTGGCAGATGATCATCCGCGCCATCTTCATCTTCCTTTACGGTTTCCTGCTCGTCCGTCTGGTCGGCGTGCGTCCCTTTGGCAAGCAGACGCCGCTTGAAATCGTCATCGCCATCGTGGTCGGCTCGAACCTGAGCCGTGCGTTGACCGGCAATGCGCGCTTCCTGCCGACGCTGGCGGCGACCGCGGCGATCGTGCTGATGTTCTGGCTGTTCGAGCACGTGGCCGCGCGCTCGCATCTGGCGGGCCGGCTGCTCAAGGGCAGGGCAGTGCGGCTGATGCATGAGGGCGCGCTCGACGAGCCCGCCATGCGGCGCCATGCGGTGAGCCGGGGCGATCTCGAAGAAGCCGCGCGCAGTTCCGGCAAGCCGAGCCTTGCCGGCGTTTCCGACGCCTATCTCGAGCGCAGCGGTAAGATAAGCACGCTGAAGAGCGCACCGGAATCCGGCTGAGTATCGCTACGAAGTTACCCCGCGACACGCCGCTTCGTTAAGCGACTGTTTGCTGTCGTCCGATAACAAGCGGGGATGGTACGCACTCCCGGCGGCCGGCCCGCCGCGACAGACTCTCAGATCGAGGCATGGCTGCCGGCGGAGATCGCGGTCGTCGCGGCCACCGGCGACATTGTCCGCACCAACCGCAAATGGGACGACACGGCGCGCAGCGGCAAACTGCCCGATCGGCGCTGGAACTATCTTGACGAATGCGCGGCTGCCGCAGGACGAGGTTGCGCCGAGGCGGAAAAAGTCGCGCAAGGGCTGCGCGACGTGCTGAGCGGCGCGCTGCCGCTGGCGGCCGTCACGTACTCCTGTCCGTTCGGAGGACTTCACCACTGGTTCGAAGCGCTGATCGCGCCGATGCCGCTGTCCGGCCGACGCCATGCCTTGATCATGCATGTGGATGTTACCGGTCTGCAGCATGATGGGCTGACCGGCCTGGCCAATCGGGCCTACTTCGATGCGCAGCTTGAATACGTTCTCGATATGGCGCGCCGGTCGGGACGACTGGTCGGTGTGGTGAGCGTGGACGTCGACAACCTGAAGCCACTCAACGACACTTATGGTCATCAGGTCGGAGATCAGGCGCTGAAGGCGGTCGCATCCAAGCTGTCGGCGCGGGCGGCGACCGTCTGCGCGGGCTGCGTGGTCTGCCGCGTCGGCGGCGACGAGTTTTCCGTTGTGCTGCCGCCGGTGCCGGACGAAACGAGCTTGCAGCGTATCCTCGCACAGTTCGAGCCACGGCTCTTCGTCAATTTCGCCCTGCCTTCCGGGCAAGTGATTGCGGTCCGCGCGAGTATCGGGGCTGCCCGTTATCCGGTCGACGGCACGACCGTCAGCGCGCTTTACAAAGCGGCTGATCGCGCGGTCTATGCGGTTAAGCGCGGTTCGCCGAGCGCCGCCTGAGCCGCCCCCCTGACGCCAACGCCGTCTCGTGCGTTAAGATGGGGGACGAGGGCGAGACAGAAGGAGGCGTCAGGCCATGAAGAGCGTCGCGATCGTCTACGCCGCCGCGGCGGTGCTGCTGGCGCCGGCGCCGCCGGCCGCTGCCGCGCATGGCGCGGCAGGCCATGGCTGGGCCGGTCATTTCCGCTTCAACAATGGGCTCCATGCCGGCTGGCCGCGCGGCGCTAATCGCGGTTATTGGCCGTTCTACGGTGGCGGTATCGTCGCCGTGCCGCCATACGCGGACGGGTCTGTGGTGAACGTTGCGCCGCCGGACGTCGTCTATGTGGCGGTGCCGCCGCGCGCGCTGTCCTGCCATCGCAGCCGCGAAACGCTCACCGTGCCGGCGGAAGCAGGCGGCACGCAGAAAATCACCGTCACCCGTTGTTGACGCCAGCCACCTCCCGCGTTCGGCGGAAACGGTCTCAACCGTGCCCGGTCACCACCTGCTCGGAGCAGGCGGCGCAGTAGATTTCGTTGTGTTGTCCGCTGCGGAAGCCGTGTGAAAGATGGGCAAGCCGCGTGATGCCGGTCCCATGCGGCAGGACGCGTTCGTTCTCTTCCCATTTCGCGCTGCCGGCCCTTTTGCATTTGGGACAGCGGAAACGGGTCATGTAGGTGTAACCGCGCGGCATGGCATGCCTCCCGGCCGTGACGCTTCTCTCAGGGCCGAGTGAAAGGTCCAGCCGATCGGCCCCGAACGCGCCGGCTGGCGCTTAACATGACCAAACCGCAAACGCTCCGCTTGCGGACGCTTGAACCGGGGGCGGCCTCAATTGGGGTCTTGCCTGACTGATACGACCCGCTGACGGCCGCGCCCGGCGCGCCATTCGTAGGATTGCCGCTATGCTGCGGACCGAACGGAATTACGCAGCAATCATCGCGGCCCACTGACCCGGCGGAAGCATGCTGGACCTCCGTGTCACAAGGGGTATGGGAGAAATTCTGGACCGATTGCTGCGAATGTCAAGCGAGCATCGTGCGCAATCTCGTTACCGTTGGAGGGCGCTGCCGCCCGCGGAGGGTGTTGCAAAGGCCGGCCCGGATGCAGCCTCGCCCCACTGGCTGCGCTCCTCGAGCGTGTCGCGCAGGAAATCGAATTTGAAGCCCGCTTTGCGCGCGGCCCTCAGCACGGCATCGACGCCGAGCCGGGACGCCGCCGCCTGGCTCCACAGCACCGCGCAACGCGTGCCGGTCCCGCAATAGAACAGGATCGGTCCCGGCAATTCGTCAATCAGATGGGCGAAGCAGATGACGGTATCTTCGTCGATCGCGTCGAGACCGCTGACCGGGAGATAGCGGAAGGCAAGGCCGTTGCGCGCAGCGACTTGTGCGGCGCTCGCCTGTGGCAGTTGATCAGGCGCCTCGCCGTCGGGGCGGATGGCGACCACCGAGCGAAAGCCGCGCGCCGCGGCGAGCGCCACGTCCGCCTCCGCAAGCTGCGCTGCCACCGCAACGCCGGGTTCGAGTTTGATGATATCGACCACTTTGAAACGTCCCTGGCCTCTTCGTACCGGCGGCCATGCCGGACGGCGAAAACGTCGCGCGTGGCCTCAAAATGCGCGTCGAGCGCCGCGCCGCAAGAGCGCGGGAAAAAATAAGTGGGCAATTCCAATGATTTGCCGCGTTGCGGAAGAAATCATCCGCGGGCGGCGAGGGAGAGGGAAAATCCTTCTGGCGCGGTCCAGCCTCCGGCACCCGAATTTGGCTCGCCGATTGCCAATATCTCGGTTACCGCAGCTTCTTCCAGTTGCCGGCGATATAGCCCCGGCGGTCGGTTTTCATGAGAGCCTTGCCGGCAACCGCCCGTCGGCCTTTGCAGGACCACGAGTAGACGGTGGCGTGGCCGGTGGCGACCATTGGAATGAATGTTGCGTTCGGATGCGCGCGGCACCAGGCCGTCGCGCCTCTGAGGCGGCGCCGCGTGTCGGCCTGGCCGCAGTTGAGATTGGCGCCAATGGTGCAGGCGAGCAGGCTGGCGCCATCGCAGCGCACGAAGCTGGCGTTGCGCGCGGCGGCGGCGTCGATGTGAAAAGCCGCCGCGACTTTTGCCGTCAGTTCGGGCGGTACCTTGGCCGGCTCCGCGTGCGCCGGGTTCGGGCAATAGGGCTGGGCGGCGCGCGCCGGCCGGGCGAATGCGCCGCCGATTGCCGCGAGGACGATCACCGCAAACAGGCGCATCGCATGAGACGAGCCCATGATCATTCTCCGTTCCTTCAAGCAGCAGGCATCAGTCCTGGATCGAGCAGCGAATGACTTCGCGATGCTTCACCTTCCACGGCGCCGGATTGTACTTGCGGCTCTCGTCGCTCAGAACACCCGACAGACCGGGCTTGCGCACCTCGGCCGAAAGCATCCGCTCGGCGTCGCCCGTTGAGGGCAGGTCGAGTTGGAACGCCATGAAGCGGCTGCCGTCCCAAGCCGGACCGAGCTTCGCGTTTGCCACGCGTTGGCCGCCGACGGTCAGCGTGGCGGGGCCGAGCCGATTGTCATAGCGGCAACGGCGGATCTCGATCTTGTATTTTCCTGAAGCCGACCGGCAGGCGTAGCCGGTATCGCAAGGCATGGCGAAGGCCTGCGTGTTGATCGCTAGCAACAGCACCGCAGGCAAAATGCGCCCAAGCAGAATACGCATGAGCATCTCCCGTTGCGCCCCCGCGCCGTTTCTTTCAGGTTCTTTCCGCCAATTCTTTCAGCATGGCCAGCGCCTGCTCGACCGATTTCTCGCGCACCGCCGCGCGGCCGATGTCGCCATAACGCATTTCGCGATGGGCCAGCGCCCCGCTGCGCGATGCGGCGGCGAAGTGCACCAGCCCCACCGGCTTGTCGGCGCTGCCGCCGCCGGGGCCGGCGACGCCGGTGATCGCCACCGAAATTTGCGCGTCGGAATGGGCGATCGCCCCGCGCGCCATTTCCTGCGCCGTCTGCCGGCTCACCGCGCCGGTGTCGCGCAGCGTTTCCGCGGCGACGCCCAGCATCTGCTGCTTGGCTTCGTTGGAATAGGTGACGAAGCCGCGCTCGAAGACGTCCGATGAGCCGGCGATCTCGGTGAGGGCGCCGGCCACCAGGCCGCCGGTGCAGGATTCCGCGGTCGCGACCTTCAAGCCGCGCGCGCGGCAGGCGTCGAGCACGGCTTTGGCGGCGGCCAGTGTGTCGTCGGTCATGGGCTGATCCTTGTCGGCGACGAGGCTAGCATGGGCGCGCTATTTCTGCTGCAAGGGTTGGCCGGGATCGTGACCGGTATGTGATCTCTTTATCGACCCGGGCCCCCGCCATGAAATTCCGCTCCCTCGCGCTGCTGACGCTGGCCGAAGTGGCGGCGCTGTCGCTGTGGTTCGTCTCGGCCGCCGTGCTGCCCGACATGCTGCGCGAGGTGCATCTGTCATCGGTGCGCGCGGCGGCGCTGTCGAGCGGCGTGCAGGCGGGCTTCGTCATCGGCGCGCTCGGCTCCGCCATGCTGGGCCTGGCCGACCGCTTCGACCCGCGCCGCCTGATGGCTTGCGCGGCGGTCGGCGCCGGCCTCATCAATGCCGTGCTGCTGATCGTGCCGCCCGGCAGCCTCACGGCGATCGCCGCGCGCGTGGCGACCGGCGCGCTGCTCGCCGGCGTCTATCCCGTCGGCATGAAGATCGCGGTTGGCTGGGGGCAGAAGGACCGCGGCATGCTGGTCGGCGTTCTGGTCGGCGGCACCATCCTCGGTTCGGCGGTGCCGCACCTGTTTTCCTTCTTCGGCGGCGCCGACTGGCGCCTGAGCGTGGCGCTCGCCTCGCTCGCCGCGATCGCCGGCGGGCTCCTCTGCCTGACGACGTCGCTTGGGCCGTTCCACAGCGTGGCGGCGAAATTCCATCCGCGCATGATCGCCGCCGCCTGGAGCAACAGGCGCGTAAGGCTCGCCTATGCCGGCTATCTCGGCCACATGTGGGAGCTCTATGCCATGTGGGCCTGGATCGGCGCCGCCACTGCCGTTTCCTACGGCGCGGCGCTGCCGTCGGGCCAGGCGGTGCCGCTGGCCAAGCTCACGACGTTCCTGTCGATCGCCGTCGGCGGCATTGTCTCGGGCTTTGCCGGCCTCGTGGCCGATCGCATCGGCAAGGCCAATCTCACCATCATAGCCATGGTGGCGAGCGGCGCCTCGGCCTTGCTGACGGCGGCGACGTTCGGCGGGCCGGCCTGGCTCACCTTCGCCCTGGTCATCGTCTGGGGCGCCGCCATCTCACCGGACTCGCCGCAATTCTCCGCGCTTGTCGCCGACGCCGCGCCGGCGGACCAGGCCGGCTCATTGCTCACCTTCCAGACCGCGCTCGGCTTCGGATTGACCATCGCCACCGTGCAGCTTGCGCCGCTCGTTGCCTCCGCCTTCGGCTGGCCGGTGCTGCTGGCCCTGCTCGCGCTCGGACCGGCCTTTGGCATCGCAGCGATGCTGCGCCTGAAGGCGATGGGGTAAGAACGGGGATGTTTTGTGAGAGTGCCACACACTCCGCTCATTCCCGCGCAAGCGGGAATCCAGGAAAATCAATCGCAAGGCCGACAAATTTCGCCCCTGGTTCCCCGCTCGCGGGGGACGAGCGGTGGATTTCATGATCGCTCTTGGTCACCGCAACGGCAGCCGCACCGTCGCCGTCGCATAGGCGGCGATGCCTTCGCCGCGGCCGGTGAAGCCGAGCCGCTCGCTGGTGGTGGCCTTCACCGCGACGCGATCCAGCGACAGGCCGGCGAGCTGCGCGATCTTCTCGCGCATCGCCTCGCGATGGGGACCGATCTTCGGCGCCTCGCACACCAGCGTTAGGTCGAGATGGGCGATGCGGCCGCCGCGCGCCTTCACCCGCTCGACCGCGAAGGTGAAGAAGACATGCGAAGCCGCGCCCTTCCACTGCGGATCGCTGGGCGGGAAATGCGAGCCGATGTCGCCGTCGGCCAGAGCGCCGAGGATGGCGTCGGTGAGCGCGTGCAGGCCGACATCGGCGTCGGAATGGCCGGTGAGCTTGTGCGTGTGCGGAATGTCCACACCGCCCAGCGTGACGTGATCGCCAGGCACGAAGGCGTGCACGTCGATGCCGGTGCCGGTGCGCACGTCGCTTAAGTTCGAGAACTGCGCGGCCTCGGCGCGCGCGAAATCTTCCGGGTTGGTGATCTTGACGTTGCCCGGCTCGCCCTCGAATACCGCGACCTTGATGCCGGCCCATTCGGCGAGCGCGGCGTCGTCGGTGAAATCTTCGCGGCCTTCCCTCGCCGCGCGCCGGTGCGCGGCGAGCAGGGCTGCGTAGGCGAAGCCTTGCGGCGTCTGGATGGCGCGCAAGCTTTCGCGCGCCAGCGTCTGGTGCACGAAACCGTCCGCGTCGATCGCTTTCACCGTGTCGGTGACCGGCAGACCCGGCACCGCCGCGCCGCTCTTTGCCGCTGCCGCGATTGCGCGCGCGATCAGCGCCTGCGACGCGAAGGGGCGGGCGGCGTCATGCACCAGCACGATGTCCGGCGCGTGCGACGCCAGCGCCTCCAGTCCGGCGCGCACCGAGGCCTGGCGGGTGGCGCCGCCGCCGGTCGGCGGCAGCACGTTGAGGCCTTCGGCCGCCTGGTCGAACAGCGCGCGGTCCTCCGGCCTGATCACCGGTTGCACCAGGGCAATCCCGGCAGCTCCCGTGAGCGTAAGCAGCGTCCGGCGCAGCATGATGTCGTCGCCGACCCGGCGGAACTGCTTGGGCGTGTCGCCGCCGATCCGGCTTCCCTTTCCCGCCGCCACCACTACCACCGCCACTTCGGCCATAAATTGGCACTCCCATGTTCCGCGCAAAGCCTTAGCGCGTTCCGCGCGCTCAGGGAATCCTCAACGAATCCAGCCCGTTCAGGACTAGCCCCATGTTTTTGCAGTGCAGCACTTGCGCTGCTCTGCGAATTGGCTAAAGTATGGGCAGAGAGAAAAGGACGCCTAAATGGTGTGCATCCAACCCGGCCCGCGCGAAATCGCCAGCTTTTCGGCCCCGCCGCTGCGGGTCGGGCCGCACAGCTTGGCTAATCGCGTGGTTCTGGCGCCCATGTCCGGCATCACCGATGCTCCCTTCCGCCGCTTGGCGGAAAAACTGGGGGCAGGGTTGGTCGTGTCGGAAATGACCGCCTGTGCCGGTCTTGTCAAAGGTGAGCGCGAGGCGCTCCTGCGCAGCGAAGGGGCGGGCATCTCCACTCACGTCGTGCAGCTCGCCGGCTGCCAGGCCCGCTACATGGATGAGGGCGCGCGCATCGCGGAAGGCGAGGGCGCCGACATCATCGACATCAACATGGGCTGCCCCTCTCGCCAGGTCACCAATGGTGCCGCCGGCTCCGCTCTGATGCGCGATCTCGATCATGCTCTGCGGCTGATCGAGGCGACGGTTTCCGCCGTCCGCGTGCCGGTGACGCTGAAGATGCGGCTCGGCTGGGATCACGCCTCGCTCAACGCGCCGGAGCTCGCGCGCCGCGCCGAAGCGGCAGGCGTGCAGATGATCACGGTGCACGGGCGCACCCGCTGCCAGTTCTACGATGGCCGCGCCGATTGGGCCGCCGTGCGCCGCGTGAAAGAGGCGGTGACGGTGCCTGTCGTCGTCAACGGCGACATCAATTCGTTCGATGACGTGGTCGATGCGCTCGCAGCGTCGGGCGCCGACGCCGTCATGATCGGCCGCGGCGCGCAAGGGAGGCCCTGGTTTCCCGGCCAGGCGGCGCGCTTTCTCGCCACCGGCGTGCGCGAGCAGGCGCCGCCTCTTGCCGAGCAGCACGCCATGACCGCCGGCCTCTACGAAGAGTTGATCGCGCACCACGGCCACCGGATCGGCCGCCGTCACGCCCGCAAGCATCTCGCCTGGGCGCTCGACGTCGCCGCGACAACCGCGGGCGCCGCGCTCGCGCTCTTGAAGCATCACCGCGGACGCGTGCTCACGGCCGACGAGCCCAAGCTCGCGCGCCGCCTGCTCGCCGACGCCTATGACGCCTTTGCATGGAGAGCCGCCGCATGAGCCGCGCGCACGCCCTTTCTACCGCCGCCAGTGCGCCCGCCGAGGCGGTGCTGCACGCGCTGCCGCATCCGGTGCTCATGGTGGCGCCCGACGGGCACATCGCCGACGCCAACGTGGCGGCCGAGCAATTCTTCGAAGCCTCGATCCCGGTGCTGCGCCGGCACATGGTGCGCGAGCTGGTGCCGTTCGGCTCGCCGCTCCTGGCGCTCATCGAGCAGGTGCGCAAATCGGGCGCGGCGGTCAACGAGTACAAGGTGGATCTCGCCACACCGCGCAATCCCGGGGAGCGGCTGGTCGATCTGCACGTGGCGCCGCTGCCGGAATATCCCGGCCACGTGGTGGTGATGCTGCAGGAGCGCACCATCGCCGACAAGATGGACCGCCAGCTCACCCATCGCGGCGCCGCCCGCTCGGTGATCGCACTCGCCGCCATGCTGGCGCACGAGATCAAGAACCCGTTGTCGGGCATCCGCGGCGCGGCGCAGCTCCTGGAGACGTCGGCCGCCGACGAGGACCGCGCGCTCACCAAGCTCATCTGCGACGAGACCGACCGCATCGTGAAGCTGGTCGACCGCATGGAGGTGTTCTCCGACGAGCGCCCGGTCGAGCGCGAACCGGTCAACATCCATGTCGTGCTCGATCACGTAAAGCGCCTGGCACAATCGGGCTTTGCCCGCCACGTCAAATTCGCCGAAGAGTACGACCCTTCGCTTCCGCCGGTGCTCGCCAACCGCGACCAGCTCATCCAGGTCTTCCTCAATCTCGTGAAAAACGCCACCGAGGCAATGGGCGATGCGGGCGACGCCGAGATCCAGCTCACCACCGCCTTCCGCCCCGGCGTGCGCCTGTCGCTGCCCGGAGCCAAGGCGCGCGTATCGCTGCCGCTCGAATTCTGCGTGAAGGACAACGGCCCCGGCGTGCCGGAAGACCTGATGCCGCATCTGTTCGATCCCTTCGTCACCACCAAGCAGAGCGGCAGCGGCTTGGGGCTCGCGCTGGCGGCCAAGATCGTCGGCGATCACGGCGGCATCATCGAATGCGAGTCGCAGCCGCGCCGCACCACCTTCCGCGTGCTGATGCCGATCTACACCGGCGACGGCGAGCCAATTCCCGTCGCGCCGGTCGAGTCGCAAAAAGGCCAAGAGGGCTGAGACCATGCCGACCGGAAGCATATTGGTTGCCGATGACGACGCCGCCATCCGCACGGTGCTCAATCAGGCGCTCTCGCGCGCGGGCTACGAAGTGCGCTCGACCGGCAACGCCGCCACACTCTGGCGCTGGATCAGCCAGGGCGAGGGCGACCTGGTCATCACCGACGTGGTGATGCCGGACGAGAACGCATTCGACCTGATCCCGCGCATCCGCAAGACGCGGCCGGATCTGCCCATCGTCGTGATGAGCGCGCAGAACACCTTCATGACCGCGATCCGCGCCTCCGAGCGCGGCGCCTATGAATATTTGCCGAAGCCTTTCGACCTGAAGGAGTTGATCGGCATCGTCGGCCGCGCCCTGTCGGAGCCGAAGGAGAAGCGGGCGGCGGCAGCGGCCAAGCCGGAGGACCTCGACAACATCCCGCTGGTCGGCCGCTCGCCGGCCATGCAGGAAATCTACCGCGTGCTGGCGCGGCTGATGCAGACCGATCTCACCGTGATGATCACCGGCGAGTCCGGCACCGGCAAGGAGCTGGTGGCGCGCGCGCTTCACGACTACGGCAAGCGGCGCGCCGGCACCTTCGTTGCCATCAACATGGCCGCGATCCCGCGCGACCTGATCGAGTCGGAATTGTTCGGTCACGAGAAGGGCGCCTTCACCGGCGCCAACACGCGCTCGTCGGGCCGCTTCGAGCAGGCGGAAGGTGGCACGCTATTCCTCGACGAGATCGGCGACATGCCGATGGAAGCGCAGACGCGCCTCCTGCGCGTGCTGCAGCAGGGCGAATACACCACCGTGGGCGGCCGCACGCCGATCAAGAGCGACGTGCGCATCATCGCCGCCACCAACAAGGACCTGCGGTTGTTGATCCAGCAGGGCCTGTTCCGCGAAGATTTGTTCTTTAGGCTCAATGTGGTGCCCTTGCGTCTTCCTCCTTTGCGCGAGCGCGCCGAGGACATTCCCGACCTCGTCCGCCATTTCTTCGCGCAGGCGCAGCGCGAAGGGCTGCCGCCCAAGCAGATCGACCAAGCCGGTCTCGACCGCCTCAAGCGGCATCGCTGGCCGGGCAACGTGCGCGAGTTGGAGAACCTCGGCCGCCGCCTCGCCGCGCTCTATCCGCAGGAGGTCATCACCGCGGCGGTGATCGAGCAGGAACTGGCCCAGCCGGCGCTGACCGTCGGCGGCGACGAGCCGCGCGCGGACGAGTCTCTTAGCGCCGCGGTGGAGCGGCATCTGGCCGCCTATTTCGGCGGCTTCGAAGGCCTACCGCCGGCCGGCCTCTACCACCGCATTCTGCGCGAGGTCGAATATCCGCTGCTCACCGCGGCGCTCGCCGCCACCCGCGGCAATCAGATCCGCGCCGCCGATCTGCTCGGCGTCAACCGAAACACCTTGCGCAAGAAAGTGCGCGATCTCGACATCAAGATGTTTCGCGGGGCGTGAGGCGTTCGTCGCTTCTCTAACTACAACGAGCGGGCCGGTCTCTGCATTGCCTGTCCGATCGCCGGCAACCGCAAAGCCTGTGCTTGCGAGACGCCGATCCCCGAAGGGCGGTCCGTTTACGGCGCGATTCTATCCGATCAAGCGCGCAGCCTGCCCCGCCCCGAATGGCGTGCCGAATTTATCGGCGGGGCCTCCGCGGAGGTGATCGACGACGTGCGGAAAAGGACAGCCGTCCTGATCGATATCTGACCGGCAAACCGGCACGCCTTTTACCCAAGAGCCGGCCCGCCGACATAACCTGTGAATTTCTCCGCCTCAGGTTTGTCGCAATTCGGCAACAATGTTGTACAAAAGCATCACTGCCGGGGAGGGTGCTGGTCCTTCCCGCGTGCCTTAACGGGCTTCCTTGCCCGCCATCATTCGCCGCCGGGGGACTATGAGCGTCGAACAGGCCGCTACCGCCGAAACCACGCTCACCGGTTCGCCGCCAAGGCGCGGGGAGACGCGCGTGCTCGGGCCCATCGCGGTGGTGCTCGCGCTGCTGTCGGCCTTCCTCACCTTCATCGTCCTCGCCGACCTCACGCCCATCGCGCCGACCCACTACGTCGTCGTCACGCTGCTTCTGGTGAACGCCTCCACGGTGCTGCTCCTGCTCGGCATCATCGTGCGGGAAGTGTGGCTGATCATGCAGGCGCGCCGCTCCGGGCGAGCCGGCGCCCGGCTGCACGTGCGTATCGTCGGGCTGTTCTCCATCGTCGCGGCCGTCCCCGCCATCCTGGTGGCGATCGTGGCGAGCGTGACGCTCGATCGCGGCCTCGACCGGCTGTTCTCGGCCCGCACCCAGGCGGCGATCCAGAATTCGCTGATCGTGGCGGACGCTTATCTCCACGACCACGCCGAGATCGTGCGCTCCGACATTCTCACCATGGGGTACGATCTTGCGCGCGACGAGCCCACCTTCAAGGGAGACCCGGCGCGGCTGCAGCAGTTTCTCACCTTCCAGGCCTCGGTACGCCGGCTCTCCGCCGCCGTCGTCGTCGACAAGAACCTCCAGGTCGTTGCCCGCGCCGACGTCAAGGTGAACCAGAGCTTCGCCATGCCGCCGCGCGACGCGCTGCCGCGCATCGGCACCAAGAACCCGCAGCTCGTCCTGCTGCCGGACACCAACTACGTCGCGGCCGTCGTCAAGCTGGAGAAATATCCCGACTACTGGCTCTACGTGACGCGCCTGCTCGACCCGCGCGTGGTGCCGCAGATCCAGGCGACACGGGCGAGCGTGCGTGAATACGCCGCACTGGAGGCGCGCCGAGTCGGCGTGCAGGTGGCCTTCGCGCTGATGTACACGGTGATCGCGTTGACCGTGCTGCTGGCCGCGGTCTGGATCGGGCTCAATTTTGCCAATGTGCTGGTGGCGCCGATCCGCCGCCTGATCGGCGCGGCCAACGTGGTGTCGACCGGCAACCTCTATGTGCGCGTGCCGGTGCGCGAGCAGGAGGGCGACCTCGCCCGGCTCGGCGAGACCTTCAACCGTATGACGGCAGAACTGCGCGCCCAGCGCGACGACATCATGCGCGCGCGCGACGTCATCGACAGCCGCCGCCGCTTCACCGAGGCGGTGCTCGCCGGCGCCTCGGCCGGCGTCATCGGCGTCGACGGCAAGGCCTGCGTGTCCATCCTCAACCGCTCGGCCGAGCGGCTGATCGGCTGGAACGAGGCGGACGCGCTCGGCCGGCCGCTCACCGAGGTGTTTCCCGAGCTCGCCGACATCATGGAAGCGGCGCAGGCCGGCCAGCGCACCCAGGATCACGTCACCATCATGCGCAAGGGCCGCGAGCGCAATCTGTCGGTGCGCATCACCAGCGAGCAGTCGCGCGAAAGCGAGCACGGCTATGTGGTGACGCTAGACGACATCACCGAGCTTGTGGCCGCCCAGCGCACCTCCGCCTGGGCCGACGTCGCCCGCCGCATCGCGCACGAGATCAAGAACCCGCTCACGCCCATCCAGCTCTCGGCCGAGCGGCTGCGGCGCAAATACGGCAAGGTCATCACCGCCGATCGCGACGTGTTCAACCAGTGCACCGACACCATCGTGCGGCAGGTCGACGACATCAGGCGCATGGTGGACGAGTTCTCCAAGTTCGCGCGCATGCCGAAGCCCGTGATCGCCGGCGAGGACGTGGCCGACACCGTGCGCCAGGCGGTGTTCCTCATGCGCGTCGGCAATGCCGACCTCGACATCGAGGCGGAGATCGCCGAAGACCCGATGCCGGCCCAGTTCGACCGCCGGCTGATCTCGCAGGCGCTCACCAACCTGATCAAGAACGGGACCGAGGCGATCGCCGCGGTGCCGCCCGACGAGCTCGGCAAGGGCACGATCCGCGTCTATGCCGCGCGCGAGGGCGACGACATCGTCATCGATATCGTCGACAACGGCATCGGCCTGCCGAAGGAAAAGCGCAGCCGCCTGCTCGAGCCCTATGTCACCACGCGTGAGAAAGGCACCGGCCTCGGGCTCGCTATCGTCGGGCGCATCGTGGAGGAGCACGGCGGCCACATCGAGCTGCGCGACGCAGCCGACAAGATCCCCGGCCAGCGCGGGGCGTGGATCCGTTTGCGCTTTTCCGCCGCCGGCCATGCCCCCGCCCAAAAGGCCGACGAGAAAGCGGCCCTGGGCAAATCCAAGCAATCGCAAAACGCCGTCTCAAGCGAGTGAATCCATGTCCGCCGATATTCTGATCGTCGATGATGAGGCCGATATTCGCGATCTGGTCGCCGGAATCCTTGAGGATGAGGGCTTCAAGACGCGCACGGCACGCAACAGCGACGAGGCCCTCGCCACGATCGTGCAGCGCCGGCCCTCGCTCGTCTTCCTCGACATCTGGCTGCAGGGCTCCAAGCTCGACGGCCTGCAACTGCTCGACGTTGTCAAGCAGGAGCACCCCGAAATGCCGGTGGTCATGATCTCCGGCCACGGCAACATCGAGACGGCGGTCGCCGCCATCAAGCGCGGCGCCTACGACTTCATCGAAAAGCCGTTCAAGGCCGACCGGCTGGTGCTGGTGGCCGAGCGCGCGCTTGAGACATCGCGGCTCAAGCGCGAGGTCAGACAGCTCAAGCAGCTCGCGCCTTTGCCGGCCACGCTGGTCGGCAAGTCGGTGGCGATCGCGCAACTGCGCCAGACGCTCGATCGGGTGGCGCCGACCAACAGCCGCATCCTCATCGTCGGCCCGTCCGGCTCCGGCAAGGAATTGGCCGCGCGCACCATCCACCAATTGTCGAGCCGCGCCAACGGTCCCTTCATCGTGATCAACGCGGCCGCCATCACGCCCGAGCGCACGGAAAGCGAGCTGTTCGGCGTCGATCAGGTCAACGGCCACGACGGCCGCAAGCCTGGCGCGCTGGAGGAGGCGCACGGCGGCACGCTGTTCATCGACGACGTCGCCGATTTGCCGCGCGAGACCCAGAACAAGATCCTGCGCGTGCTGATCGAGCAGACCTTCCAGCGGGTCGGCGGCACCACCAAGGTGTCGGTCGACGTGCGGATCGTCTCCTCCACCGCGTGCAACCTGGAGACCATGATCGCGGAGGGCAAATTCCGCGAGGACCTTTATCACCGCCTCTCGGTGGTGCCGATCCGCGTGCCGCCACTCGCCGAACGGCGCGAGGACATTCCGAGCCTGGTCGACTATTTCATGGACCAGATTTCGCAGGCTACCGGCCTGCCCAAGCGCCGCATCGGCGACGACGCCATGGCGGTGCTGCAAAGCCATGACTGGCCGGGCAATGTGCGCCAGTTGCGCAACAACGTCGAGCGCCTGATGATCCTCGCCGACGGCGATCCTGACGTCGTGCTCGACGCCTCGATGCTGCCGCCCGATGTCGGCTCAATGGTGCCATCCATGCCGAATGGCAACGGCGGCGAGCACCTGATGGGCCTGCCTTTGCGCGACGCCCGCGAGGTGTTCGAGCGCGAATATCTGGTGGCGCAGATCAGCCGCTTCGGCGGCAACATCTCGCGCACTGCCGAATTCGTCGGCATGGAGCGCTCCGCACTGCACCGGAAGCTCAAGGCGCTGGGGATCGGGTAGGGATGGCCGGGGCGCGCTGCTTACCCTTCGTCATCATTGCCGGGCCGGCGCGCAGAGCCGTGACCCGGCAATCCATCTTAATTCGCAAACGAGACGGATGCGCGGGTCAAGCCCGCGCATGACTGACTGATGGCCCGCATCACTTACGTCAACGGCCGTTATCTGCCGCGCGCCGAAGCCGGCGTCTCCGTCGAGGACCGCGGCTTCCAGTTCGCCGACGGCGTCTACGAAGTCTGCGAGGTGAGGGGAGGGCTCCTCGTCGACGAGCGCCGCCACATGGCGCGGCTTGCCCGCTCGCTGAAAGAACTGCGCATCGCGCCCCCGATGACGCCGCGCGCGCTCGCGGTCGTCATGCGCGAGACCGTGCGCCGCAATCGTGTCCGTGACGGCATCGTCTATGTGCAGATCACGCGCGGCGCGGCCCGGCGCGATTTTCCCTTTCCGTCCGGCGCGCGGCCGACCGTGGTGGTCGCCGCGCGCAGTAACGACGTCGCGCGATTGGCGCAGTTCGCAAGCGAAGGCGTCGCCGTCGTCACCATGCCCGACATCCGCTGGGGCAGGGTCGACATAAAGTCGGTCGCGCTGCTGCCCAACGTCCTCGCCAAGCAGGCCGCGCGCGAACAGGGCGCACGCGAGGCCTGGCTGGTTGACGACGAGGGCCGCGTCACCGAAGGCGCCTCGTCGAACGCCTGGATCGTCAGCCGCGACGGCGTCCTGATCACGCGCGCGCTCGGCAACGACATCCTGCCCGGCATCACCCGCTCGGTGGTGATCGACATGGTCAAGGCGCAAGGCCTCCGCTTCGAGGAGCGCGCTTTCACCGTCGAGGAGGCCTATACCGCGCGCGAGGCCTTCCTCACCTCGGCCAGCCAGATCGTGCTGCCGGTGACGGCGATCGACGGCCACCCGGTCGGCAACGGCGCGCCGGGTCTCATCGCCGCGGCGCTCCGCCGCGATTACCACCGCTACGCGGAGCGCGCGTAGGGCCTACGCGGTCAGCGGATTGACGACGTTCAAGTCAGGGAAGCGGTTGAAGTCGCGGTCTGCCGACCACAGTTCGCGGACACCGTGTTCGCGGCAAAGCGCCGCGATGTGTGCGTCATGAATGCGGGGACCGGCAATCTTTCCTGCCGTCACAAGCGCCCGGGTGCGGCCGGCGAAAACGCGCACTTCCGGTACCGCGAAGCGGATGCATTGCCCGCCCGAACTCGTGAGCAGCACATCGTCCCTCTCGGTGCAGATCTACGCCCCGACGATGCCTTCGCCGTCGGCGAGCTTCAGGGCGATGATACCGGAACGGCGCACATCGACGAAGTCGGACAACTTGTTGCGCCGCGGCGGTGCGCCGCGACTACCACCGTTACGCGCAAAGTGGCCGATTGCGGCTCCGGCGTGGGTGCTGAGGGCTGCCCGATGAAACTTTTTAAATGACGACTTATCAACAGCTTAGCTGCAATGCGCCAGGCGCGGCTTGCGCCCGCCGCCTGCCTGCCATCTAATAGCTGTTCCTTCGGGCCTTCGCCGCTTTTCCGTGGGGCAAAGCGGCGTACGCTCTCGTTTGCGTAAGGCTCAGGACAAGCAAGCTCTCTCGCGAAGACGCGAGCAAAAATGGAAACACGGCCATGGCAGCCGATCGTGCGCAAAACCTTCAAGACACTTTTCTTAATCACGTTCGCAAAAGCAAAATCCCGCTCACCATATTCCTGGTCAACGGGGTCAAACTGCAGGGCGTGGTGACCTGGTTCGATAATTTCTGCGTGTTGCTGCGGCGGGACGGCCATTCCCAACTTGTCTACAAGCACGCGATCTCCACCATCATGCCCGGCCACCCGATCCAGTTGTTCGAAGGCGGCGACGAGCCGCCGGCCGAAAAGGCGTGAGCCGCGCGACGCGCCAGGGGCTGCACCAGGGGCTGCAAGTGACTCGATTTCACTCAGGTCTCTAGTTGGAAGAACGCAAACGCGACCAGCGCGCCGATCGGCTCAGCCCGGCATCGCCGGGCGCGGAGACAGGCCGCGCCGTCGTCATCGAACCGTGGCTGAAGCAATCGGGCCGGGCAGGGGCCGCGCGCGCCGCCGCCGAGATGCGCACGCCGGAGGCGCGCCTGGAAGAGGCCGCGGGCCTTGCCCGCGCCATCGATCTCAACGTCGTCGAGGCGGGCCTGGTGACCCTGTCCGTCATTCGCCCAGCCACCTACATCGGCAAGGGCAAGGTCGACGAGATCGCCGGCCTGGTGAAGAGCCTCGACGTTTCCGTGGTGGTGATGGACTGCCCGGTTTCGCCGGTGCAGCAGCGCAATCTGGAGAAGGCCTGGAGCTGCAAGGTCATCGACCGTACCGGGCTGATCCTCGAGATCTTCGGCCGGCGCGCGCGCACGCGCGAAGGCGCGCTGCAGGTCGAGCTTGCCCATCTCACTTATCAGAAGGGCCGGCTGGTGCGCTCCTGGACTCACCTGGAGCGTCAGCGCGGCGGCTACGGCTTTCTCGGCGGCCCGGGCGAAACCCAGATCGAAGCCGACCGCCGCGCCATCGACGAGCGCATTGCCCGCATCGAGGCCGAGCTCGACAAGGTCAAGCGCACCCGCAAGCTGCATCGCGAGAGCCGTCGGCGCGTGCCTTATCCGATCGTCGCTTTGGTCGGCTACACCAATGCCGGCAAGTCGACGCTGTTCAACCGCATGACGCGGGCGACCGTCTTGTCGGCCGATATGCTGTTCGCCACTCTCGACCCGACCTTGCGCGCGGTCGAGCTGCCGCACGGCAATCGCGTCATTCTTTCCGATACGGTCGGCTTCATCTCCGACCTGCCGACCATGCTGGTGGCGGCCTTCCGCGCCACGCTGGAGGAGGTGATCGAGGCCGACGTAATCCTGCACGTGCGCGACGTCTCGCACGAGGACACGGCGGCGCAGTCGCGCGACGTGGAGAAGGTGCTGGACGAACTCGGCATTGCGGCCAACGATCCGCGCATGATCGAAGTCTGGAACAAGATCGACCAACTCGACCCGGAGCAGCGCGCTCGGATCGACAATCTGGCGGCGCGCCAGTCGGCGGCGGCGGTCTCGGCGGTGACGGGGGAGGGCATCGATCGGCTCGCCGCGGCGATCGAGGCGCGGCTCGCCGCACGCCGGCAGACGCTGGAAGTGTCGCTCGATCCAGCCGACGGCGCCGGGCTAAGCTGGCTCTACCGCCATTCCGAAGTGTTGGAAAAGCACCTGCGCGAAGACGGTCAGTTGGCGGTCACAGTGCGGGCTGAGCCGGATAAGGCCGCGCAGGTGAGGGCGCGGTTTGTGGTCGGGAAGTGAGCGTGCCGCGGTCTCAGCCGTCGTCCTCCGCGAAGACCCAGTAAACGCCGAGCATGCCGTGATGATGGATCGCCCGCCTTCGCGGGGCGTGACAGCCGACTTTGTTGTGCGCGCAACGCCCTCCGCGCGGCGTAGCGTCTGCCGACTTATCCCCGCTTTTGCCGCGAACGCGTTGAAATCCCTCGACAAAAAATAACTTATCCCCGCCCTCCGAACTGCCCTGATAATGCGCGCATCCCGCCTCGTTACCGAGGGGTGTCTGTACAGCATCTTCAGACACGGGGCGGGGAGCGGTGGCCGGGGAATGACTGCGCATCGGAGATGCGATGCGCAGGCCCGGCGGTCCAAGCCGCATGTGTCCCGGCGCGCCAGCCGCGCGCCACGGGGCCCCGGTGATGGCCGGAGCCGGCAGTCGGTCACAGGTCTGCCGGCCTTGGTCTGGGTCCAGAGCGGTGGATAGGCAGGCTTCCGTAAGGAAGGTTGCCTGAAAGGTACGTCCACCGGGGGCCATGCGGAGCAAACCTACCAAACACCGCGCGCGGGACGCCGTGGGACTGGCGGACTTGCGTTTGCTCGTCGGCATCTTTCAAGAGGTGCCGGCGGGAACCGGACCATCGACAAGCCTCGACGTCGCGAGGCGTCGAGGCCCGCGGGTCCGAGCACTTTTAGTTTGCGCACGCTGCGTAGACTTGAGTGCGCCCGGACCCATCGGCGTCCCGCGCGCCCTCGGCATTATTTCGAGAGCGGCGGATCAGGAATTCGACGAGGGCGCACCCCGCGCCGACCAAACAACAGGGGCGGCGAAGCGTTGGCTTGCGAGGTCCGATTGAGAAACCAAGGAGCAAGGGCACTGCGCACCGTAAACGCTGTGCTGTCGTCCTCCGCAAAAGCGGAGGACCCGGTAAACAGCGGTGGTGCAGTGATTATTGGATCGTCCGCCTTCGCGGACGATGACAGCCGCATTACGATTGCGACGTATCTAAAAAGCAGCAAGGGCGCTATTTCCCCGCCTTCTCTTCCTCCTTCGCCGCGTCCCAGAGCGCATCCATTTCGGCGAGCGTCGACTGTTCCGGCCGCTTGCCGCGCGCCGCCAGCGCCCGCTCGATCGAGGCGAAGCGTCGCTCGAATTTACGATTGGTGGCGCGCAGTACCGCTTCCGGATCGGCGTCGAGATGACGGGCAAGATTGACCAGCGCGAACAGGAGGTCGCCGACTTCGCTCGCCGCATGCGCGTGCGTGCTGTCGGGGCTGTCGAGCTCGGCCTCGATCTCGTCGGCTTCCTCGCGGATCTTGGCGAGCACGGCGCGCGGATCGTTCCAGTCGAAGCCGACGCGGCCGGCCTTCTGCTGCAGCTTGAGTGCGCGGGTGAGCGCGGGCAGGGCGGCCGGCACCCCCGCCAGCGCGCCGGCGGGAGCCGTCTCGCCGCGCTCCGCCTTGGCTTCTTTCTCCTGCTTCTCTTGCGCCTTGATCCGCTCCCACATTCCTTTCGTGTGTTCGGCAGTGCGCCCCTGCTCGTCCGGGAAAACGTGCGGATGGCGGCGGATCATCTTGGCGGTGATGCTGGCCACCACGTCGCCGAAGTCGAAGGCGCCTTGCTCCTCGGCCATGCGGGCGTGATAGACGACCTGCAGAAGCAGGTCGCCGAGCTCATCCTTCAGCCCGCCTATGTCGCCGCGCGCGATGGCGTCGGCGACCTCATAGGCTTCCTCCAGCGTATAGGGCGCGATGGTCTCGAAGCTCTGCTCGAGGTCCCAAGGGCAGCCGCTGCCGGGTGTCCGGAGGGCGGCCATGATCTCGAGAAGGCGGGCGATATCCCTGGACGGTTTCAACTGGACAGGCTCGGGGCTGGCAGGTGGGACGATGTCGAGGCCGAGATGGGGCGGCCGGCAGACGCTAGCAAAGCCGGCGCCGCACCGCGATTGCCCGCGCTGCATTTGGCACAGCCAGGCACGCGGCTGTGGATGCGTGATTCGCATAAGACATATTATGGAATATTTCTAGGTACCCGCATCTGCCACCAGCGCGAAGCCATAGCTGGCCGCTTGATCGACGGCCGTGCAAATCGGGCCGCTCAGTACGTGGTCTGGTTCACCAGCCCGCTAACGATGCGCCCGATATGGTGGACTTCGCGCGACATGGCCTCGATCTGCTGCTCCAGCTTCCTCATCCGCGCGTCCTGCTCCATCCGCCGGGTCCCGGTCGTGGCGTCGATTACGCCGACCGGCGTGCCGCAGCCGGCGCATTGCACGAACAGGAGCTGCTGATGGCTGCCGGCAAGCTTCTTGGCTTCCTGGACCTCAAAGGCATGGCCGCGGCAGTGCGCGCAGCTGGTGACCGCCATGATGAACCTCCGCGGGCTTCTTCAGCGGCTTTTTGCCTCGGGCGGCCGCGCAGGCCGCCAAGGCTTGTCGATATTTAGCATGAGGAATTCTGCAAAAGGCCCTAAAATCCCTTCGATTTTTAGCGGTATCATCGGAGCGAGCGGGGCGCGCTCCGTACGAAAAAAGACTGAAATATCAAGAGGATGCGGCATCATCAAGAGAGACAGCATTAGCTGAATTGCATACCGTCGTATGCCGGCTCAACATTCGGCGGCAAAATCTCGCGCAAATGCGCATAGTCCAAATCCGAGTGCAGATTGGTCAGGATGGCCCGCTTCGGCTTGATGCGCGCGATCCAGGCCAGCGCCTCGTCGAGGTTCAAGTGGCTGGGATGCGGCGCCTTGCGCAGCGCGTCGACGACCCAGACGTCGAGCCCGGCCATGGCCGCGATGCTCTCCTCGGGCAGGGCCTTGATGTCGGCGGAATAGGCCACGTTGCCGATGCGGAAGCCGAGGGAGGGGATGTCGCCGTGGTTCTGCAGGACGGGCAGCGCCTGCACCGGGCCGCCCTGCCCCTCGATGGTCACGGCATCGCCCGGCACCAGGCGATGCTCGTGCGCGATCGGCGGATAGTCGCTGCCCGCCGGCTGCAGGAAACAATAGCCGAAGCGCAGGCGCATGGTGCGCGACGTCGGCTCGTCCATGTAGACCGGCACCTGCCGCCGCTTGCGGATGAACAGCGGGCGCAGGTCGTCGATGCCGTGGGTGTGGTCGGCATGCTCATGGGTGATGAGCACGCCGTCGACCCAGTCGACCTCGGCGTCCAGCAGTTGCATGCGCAGGTCCGGCGAACAGTCGATCAGCACGCGCGTCCGGTGCCCCTGCGGGTTGCTTCGCTCGATCAGCATGGAGCAGCGGCGCCGGCGGTTCTTCGGATTGTCGGGGTCGCAATCGCCCCAGCCGAGCGCCACGCGCGGCACGCCCATGGAGGAGCCGCAGCCGAGAATGGTGTAGGTGAAGCTCATGCCGCGTCCGATGAAAATCTAGGTTTGCGCAGGATCTTTTGCGAAAGCCGCTGCCGGCACGTTTGGATTGTGCTCCGCGCGCGGGACTTTGTTGAACAATCGGAAGAAGTTTTTCGTGGTCTGTTCGGCAATCCGTTCCGCCGGAACGCCGCAGGCGTCGGCCAGCACCTTGGCGGTCTCCACCACATAGGCCGGCTCGTTGCGCTTGCCCCGATACGGCATGGGGGCGAGATAGGGCGCGTCGGTTTCCACCAGCACCCGCTCCGCCGGCAGCGCGGCGGCAATCGCGCGCAACTCGTCGGAGCGCTTGAAGGTGAGGATGCCCGTGAAGGAGATGTAGAGGCCGAGTTGGATGGCCTTGATTGGCCAGTTCGCGGGACCCGGTAAAGCAATGCAGCACGGCCGGGAAGGCGCCCTTCCCCATTTCTTCTTGCAGGATGCGCGCCATGTCGGCGTCGCAGTCGCGCGAATGGATGACCAGCGGCAACTGCGTCTGGCGCGCCGCGGCGATGTGCTGACGGAAACTCTGCTCCTGCAGGTCGCGCGGGCTCGTGTCGTAGTGGTAGTCGAGCCCGGCCTCGCCGATCGCCACGACCTTGGGATGCTGAGCGATCGTCACGAGCGCGGCGGCATCGATATCCATCTCTTCCTGCGCGTTGTGCGGATGGGTGCCGACCGAGCAGAACACGTCGTGGAAACGCTCGGCGATGGCCAGCACCTGCGCGTGCTTCTTCACCCGGGTCGAGATGGTCACCATGCGCCCGATGCCGGCTGCGCGCGCGCGCGCGACCACGTCGTCGAGCTCGCTGGCGAAGTCGGGAAAATCGAGGTGGCAGTGGCTATCGACCAGCATTGGCGGCCTTTTCCTCGGGCTCCACATAGCGCGGGAAGACCGGCTTGGGCGGCGGCAAAGTGGCGCCGGCTTTGATGCGCGTCCCCAGATCGGCGAAGGAGCGCTCGCCTTGCGGTACCGCCAGTTGATCGAGCATCTTCGCCGCCGAGGCCGGCACGAATGGCTGCGCCAGGATGGCGACCTGCCGGATCACTTCCGCCGTGACAAAGAGGATCGTGCCCTGGCGCTGTGGATCGGTCTTCGCCTTGGCCCACGGCTCTTCCGAGGCGAAATAGCGGTTGGCGTCGGCCACCACGGCCCAGACGGCCGTGAGCACCTGATGCAACTGCTGCGTCGCCATGAGTTCGCGCGCCTTGCCGATGACGCCATCGGCTGCCGCCAGAATGGTCTCGTCGGCGTCCGTGAAATCGCCCGGCTCGGGCAGCTTGCCGCCGAAGGCCTTGCCGATCATCGACAGCGAGCGCTGCGCCAGATTGCCGAGATCGTTGGCGAGATCGGCATTGATGCGGTTGACGATGGCCTCATGGCTGTAATTGCCGTCCTGGCCGAACGGCACTTCGCGCAGGAAGAAGTAGCGCAACTGATCGACGCCATAGGCATCGCACAGCGCGAAAGGGTCGATCACATTGCCGACCGACTTCGACATCTTCTCCCCGCGGTTGAACAGAAATCCGTGGCTGAAGATGTGCTGCGGCGGCTCCAGCCCGGCCGACATGAGGAAGGCCGGCCAATAGACCGCGTGGAAGCGCACGATGTCCTTGCCGATGACGTGCAATGCGGCCGGCCAATAGCGCTTGAACATTTCGCTCTGGTCGTCGGGGAAGCCGACGCCGGTGATGTAGTTGGTCAGCGCATCGACCCACACATACATGATGTGCTTGTCGTCGCCGGGCACGCGGATGCCCCAGTCGAAGGTGGTGCGCGAGATCGACAGGTCCTGCAGGCCGCCGCGCACGAAGCTCGCCACCTCGTTGAGCCGTTCCTTCGGCAGCACGTAGTTCGGCCGCTCGTAGAGCTCCAACAGCTTGTCCGCATAGGCCGAGAGGCGGAAGAAATAGCTCTCCTCCTCCACCCAATCGACCGGCGTGCCGGTCTTGGAGGCGACGCGCTGCTGCTGCTCGTTCAGGTGCGTCTCGCTCTCGGCGTAATAGGCCTCGTCGCGCACCGAATACCAGCCGGCATATTTGTCGAGGTAGATGTCGCCGTTCCTCTCCATCCGCCGCCAGATCTCCTCCGACGAGCGGTGGTGGCGCTCCTCGGTGGTATGGATGAAGTCGTCGTTCGAGCACTCCAGCCGCTCGACCATCTTCTCGAACAGCGGGACGTTGCGGTCGCGCAGCTCGCGCGCGGTCAGCCCCAGCTTGGCCGCGGTCTGCTGCATCTTCTGCCCGTGCTCGTCGGTGCCGGTGAGGAAGAAGACGTCATAGCCGTCCAGCCGCATGAAGCGGGCGATGGCGTCGGTCGCGATCGCCTCATAGGCGTGGCCGATATGCGGCGCCCCGTTCGGGTAGGAAATGGCGGTGGTGATGTAGAAGGGCTGTTTGGCGGGCATTTTGCGGGTCTGGGCACGAAATTGGCGGGCTTTTCCGCCGGCTCCGGCCTTTTGCCGGGCATCCGCGGCTTATGCAAGGCGGTTTTTAGGGCCCCCGCGGCTGGGACAAGCGCGGCCGTGGCCGGGCCTGCACCGTCCCTGAACCGAGCAAGCCGTAAACCGCTCCTAAGGGCTGTTGTGGAAGTGGTCCGGACTTGCCATGTAGTGACCGTTCCCGAATCCTCCCAGGAGTATAGATGAGCCCCTACCGCAGTCCCGACGTGCTGGAACGTCGCAATAACGCTGGCGCTGTCAAAAAGGCAATGTTGGAAAAGTTTCGCGCCGTCACTCAAGACCCCGTGCTGACCGAAAAGAAGCGCGCCGAGAGACTGGCTATTCACGAGGCGCGCCTCAAGCGCACTGCCGAGCGTGAGGCCGCTAAGGCGGCACGTGAGGCCGAACTGGCAGAGCAAGCGGCCAGGGAGCCGAACGCGCCGCCCAGGCGCAACGCGAGGCGGCGGAAGCCGAATCGCTCTTAAAGGCTGAGGCGGCCGAGCGCGCGGCGGCACTGGCCGCCGAGCAAAAGGCTGAACGGGACGCCCGCTACGCGGCCCGCAAAGCCGCCAAAAAAGTGCGGCGAAGGGGCTTCTGAAGCCAAAACAATCGGAATGAGGTAATCCTCCCCCTGCGCGACTCCGCGCGTGGGGGGATTGCGCCCGCGCGCATGGCATGTTCTCGCGAGCACGATCGCGAGACAGTCGGGCTGCTTGAACGATCGATTGTGGCCCTTGGCAAGCAAAAGGGAACCATAGCGCGTCTTTGTCCGCCCTCCCCGCCTGCCTCGCGGCAAAATCGGCGGCAGTTCCTCTGCCCTTGTAATAGACTGGCGTCCCGATTTCAGACGAGCGCCGCCATGGCGCCCGCCAGGAGGCGTCGTCAATGCAAAAGAGTCCCCCTCCCGGATCGCGCTCCCGCGTCGTCGTGGTCCTGCTCGTCCTCGGCCTGCTCGCCGGGTTGCCGGTGGCGGTCTGGCTGGACCTGAGCAACCTGACCGAAGGCGCCTTACGGCGGCAGGCGAGCGACCTCAATTCGGTGATCAGCAGCGTGCGCGCCTATTACGCGAGCAATGTGGTTGGGCGTGTGCTTGCCTCGCCGGGCAGCACGCGGGTCGTGCACAATTACCACGACATTCCCGGCGCCATTCCGATCCCCGCCACCCTCTCGATCGAGCTCGGCCAGGTGATCAACCGCCAGCAGCACAATATCGGCTACCGCTTCGTCTCGGACTTTCCGTTCAAGGACCGGGCGCCGCACAAGCTGGATGCGTTCGAGATCAATGCGCTCAAGCTCCTGCGCAGCGACCGCAAGGAGAAGATGCTGGAAAAAGTCTCGGCCTCGATGCTCAACGACAACGTGCGCCTCGTCGTGCCGGTGATCATGGGTCAGGCCTGCGTGAACTGCCACAACACGCATCCCGACAGTCCGAAACGCGACTGGAAAGTCGGCGACGTGCGCGGCATCCAGGAAGTCAGCATCAGCGAGCCCGTGGCCAAGAACATCTTCTCGTTCAAGTACCTGCTCGGCTATTTCTTCTTCATGGCCGGCTGCGGCGCGACCTTCATCGGCATGCAGCGGCGCCAAGCGGCCACGATCCGCGGCATGAACAGGGAACTGGAGACCGCCAACGAGTTTCTTGCCGGACTTTCCATGAAGATCTCGCGCTATCTTTCCCCGCAGATCTACAAGAGCATTTTCAGCGGCCAGAAAGACGTCGTCATCCATACCGAGCGCAAGAAGCTGACCATCTTCTTCTCCGACATCAAGGACTTCACCGCGCTCACCGAACGCCTGCAGCCCGAGCAGATCACGGCCCTGCTCAACGAATACTTCACCGAAATGTCGAGCATCGCGCTTTATCACGGCGGCACCATCGACAAGTTCGTCGGCGACGCCATGCTGATCTTCTTCGGCGACCCGGAGACCGCGGGTGAAGCCGAGGACGCCAAGGCCTGCCTGAAGATGGCGGCCGACATGCAGCACCGCCTTGCTCAATTGAACATCAAATGGCGCAATGAAGGGATCGAGAACCCCTTCCGTGTCCGCATGGGCATCAACACCGGCTACTGCAACGTGGGAAATTTCGGCAGCGCGGATCGCATGGACTATACGATCATCGGCGCAGAAGCGAACCTGGCGGCGCGGCTGCAGTCGATCGCCGAGCCGGGGCACATCGTGTTGAGCTACGAGACTTATGCGCTCGTGCGCGACAGCGTGGTGGCGCACGCCCTGCCACCGATCACCATGAAGGGCATCAGCCGGGAGGTGGTCCCCTACGCGGTGGAAGGCATGCTCGACGCCGCCGGCAATACGGTCGAGGTGTTCAGCGAGCACATGACGGGGCTCGATTTCTACCTCGATCCGGCTATGGTCACGGTCGGCTCCGCCGAACGCATCAGGGCCATCTTGCAGAAGGCCTTGTCGGCGCTGGACCGGCCTGGCTCCAAGCCTGCCGCGCCGCCACCGGCGCAGGCGACCTGACCCTGAGGCCGGACGGTCACCCCGCACCGCAATAAATTTTAGAATTCCGTCACGCGAATCGCTTAGCCTCTGATCCATGGCGGTTCGTCGGTTACGGATCGAGAAGCGGCAGGCCAGGTCGGGACGCAAACGTCCCCGGACGGTCGCCGCGCCGCCGGCCTCGCGCCATTCGCCCGTAAATCCAAATGCTTCATTCCCGCACCGCCGCGCGGGGCGGCGGCCTATGCCTCTATCTTCAAGTCCACCAGAAGGAGTTGGCCCTTGGGTAAGAACCTCAAGAAGAAGCGCCGTGAACGCCAGCCTCGCTCCGCCGAGATCATAGAGTTCCAGAACAAGTTCGAAGCCGAACGCGCACTGCCTCCGATCGATCCGCTCAACCGAACCCAGGCCGACTACCTCAACGCTCTTCGCAAAGCTGCCCAGGTCATCGTTCTCGGGCCCGCCGGCACCGGCAAGACCTGGATCGCGGCCACCCATGCCGCCGACCTTTACCGCCACCGACAGATCGACAAGATCATCCTGACCCGGCCGAACGTGCCCTGCGGGCGCTCGCTCGGCTTCTTTCCCGGCTCGCTGGAGGACAAGTTCGCGCCCTGGGCGGCCCCGGTCACCCAGGCGATCAAGGACCGCATCGGCAAGGCCGCCTATGACATCGCGCTGAAGAACGGCGGGATCGAGCTGGTGCCTTTCGAAGTCATGCGCGGGCGCTCGTGGAAGAACGCCTTCGTGCTCTTGGACGAGGCGCAGAACTGCACGCCGGCGGAACTCAAGACCTTTCTCACCCGAATCGGCGACGACTGCACCGTGGTCATCAATGGCGATATCAGCCAATGTGATCTCGCCGTGGACAGCGGATTGCGCATAGTCATCGGCATGATCGTGAAGCAGGAGTTGCCTGTGCCGGTCATTGAATTCAGCCGCGCCGACATCGTGCGCTCCGGCGTCTGCGCCATGTGGGTGGAGGCGTTCGATCGGGCCAAGCTGTAACCGGCCGCGAATAGACCACGCATTAACGCTGGGTTCCCGCTTTCGCTGAAAGGAACGGGTGTAGACCGCGACACCGGCAGCCGGCAGCCGCTAAACTGGCACGGCGAAACCGCGCCGGGAAACGCCATGCCTGCCCTCGCCTTGCCGCCGTTGGAACTTGCCGGCCGCCTTGCCTTGGCGGTGGGGCTGGCGGTGTTTCTCGGTCTCGCCTTCGAGGAGACCTACAAGAGCGAGCAGCGCTCGATCCCTGGCGGCATCCGCAGTTTTCCGGTGCTCGCCATGGCGGGGGCGATGCTCTACCTGATCGAGCCGCGCTATGCGCTCGGCTTCGTCTTCGGACTGCCGCTGCTGGCGGCATGGCTTTACGCCTACCTGCGCGCCGTGCCGGTTACGCCGAAGACGAGCAGCATGATGATTCCGGGCTCGAACTTGCTCGCCTATGCGCTCGGGCCGATCGCGCTGTCGCAGCCGTCATGGGTGGCCGTGGCGATCACCGTTACGGCCGTGCTGCTGCTGAGCGGGCGCGAGAGCTTGCATCGCCTCACCCGCCTGGTGCCGCGCGACGAACTGTTGACCGCCGGCGAATTTCTCGTCCTCGTCGGCATCATCCTGCCGCTGGTGCCAAACAGGCCGGTTACCTCGCTGACGCCGCTGACGCCCTATGGCGTGTGGCTAGCGGTGGTGGCGGTCTGCACGCTCTCCTACATCAGCTATCTTCTGCAGCGCTATCTGCCCAAGCGCGACATGGCGCTGTTACCTGCGGTGCTCGGCGGCGCCTATTCCTCGACCGCGACCACCGTCGTGCTGGCGCGGCGGCTGCGGGCCGCCGGCGAGCCGCGCGGCGACATGTCGGCCGGCATCGTTGCTGCGACGTCGGTGATGTATCTGCGGCTTGGCATCGTGATTGCGATTTTCAATGTGCCGATCGCCCTCACTTTGGCGCCGGCGCTGCTCGGGCTCAGCCTGATCGGCGCTGCGCTGGCGGCGTTCGAGTGGCGGCGCGGCAGGCCGCGGCTAGAAGACGGCGGTCTTGCCGTTCCGCCGAGCAACCCGTTGCAGATATCCGCCGCGATAATCTTCGCCGCGCTTTTGGTGGTGATCTCGGTGGTCACCGCCTGGGTGCGCGGCGCCTTCGGTGAAAGCGGAATCCTGACGCTCTCGGCCGTGGTGGGCGTGACCGATATCGACCCGTTCGTGCTCAACATCGCCCAGGGCGGCGTCGCGGGCATGTCGTTGCAGGTCTTGAGCGCGGCGGTGCTGATTGCGGCCTCGTCGAACAACGTGGCCAAGGCCGGCTACGCGGTCGCCTTCGGTGGCGCGACGGCGGGCCGCCGCCCGGCGCTGCTCCTATTGCTGCTCGCGGCGCTGGGCATCGCCGCGTCCGCTTTTTACATCATCCGGTTTTGACGGGGGCCGGTTAGGGCCGCGCCGCGTCCGCCAATGCGCCGAAGACGGCGAAGACCAGCGGCTTGCGCTCGAGATTATACGCGTCCGCTTCCCGCGCCGCGCGATTGACCTTCTCCCAGGTCTCGGCGACGCGCGCCATTTGCGGCAGCGGCCTCCGGCCGCCGGAAAGCTGCGCCGACAGCCAGCCGTTGACCAGATCCATGAAGGCTTCGAGCGGGCGCGGATCGGTGCCGGTGAGCGCATCGCCGAGGGTGTGCAGGGCGCGCGGATCGGGCTCGGGCAACTGCGCGAGGAGGTCGAGCACGCGCTGGCGCAGGACGCGCGCCCCTTCGTCGAGCAGCATCAGGGCGCGGCCCGCGCTGCCGTCGGCGCCGCGCGCTGCGTCCTGTAGGTCCGCTTCCTCCGGTCCGCGTCCGGTTGCCGCCGCCACGGCACGCGCGACATCGCTTTCGCCGATCGGCCGCAACAGCAGCCGCCGGCAGCGCGAGCGGATGGTCGGCAATTCGCGCCCGGGCGAATGGCTGACCAGCAGCATTATCGCGCGCTGGGGCGGCTCCTCGAGCACCTTCAGCAGTGCATTGGCCCCTTCCCGCTGCAGGTCGTCGATGGCGTCGACGATGGCGATGCGCCAGCCACCCTCCCCCGCGGTCGAGCCGAAAAACGACACCGTGCGGCGCACGTCATCGACGCGGATGACGGTGTAAAGTTTGCCGGTCTGCTCGTTGACGACGCGCTCGAGCACCAGAAGATCGCCCTGCGCCTGCGCGGCGATGCGGCGCGCCACCGGATGCTCCGGGTCGAGTGTGAGGGAGACGGCGCGCTGCACCTCCGGCGCGGCCGGATCGGGATGCGCCAGCACGAAACGCGCGAACCGATAGGCGAGCGTCGCCTTGCCGATGCCGGGGGGACCGCCGATCAGCCAGGCATGCGGCACTCGCCCGCTCTTGTAGCTCGCCAGCAGGGCCTGCTCGGCCTCCTCGTGACCGAACAAAGCGGCCGTTTCGCGCGGCAGCAGGATATGCGCCTCGTCGCCGCTCACGGCGCTGCGCTCTCTGCGCTGGCCGCCGCCGGGCGCATCTTGTCCGGATGGAGGCGCTCGCTGACCGCGGTCCAGATGCGCTCCGCCACGATGTCGCGTGGCGGGCGGCCGTCCATCATGACGATGCGGCGGGGTTCCTCATGTGCCAGCGCGCGGTATGCGCGGCGCAGCTCTTCGTGGAACTCGACCGTTTCCCCCTCGAAGCGGTCGGTGGCTCCGCCGGCACGTCGGCGGGTGGCGCGGGCGAGCCCGACGGTCGCTGGCACGTCAATGATGAAAGTGAGGTCGGGCATGGCCGCGCCGACAGTGACGCGCTCCAGCCCCCGGATCAGCTTGGCGTCGACCTTGCCGAGCGCGCCCTGATAGACGCGCGTGGAATCGATGAAGCGATCCGAGACCACCCATTTGCCGTCGACCAGGGCCGGGCGGATGACAGTGCGCACATGGTCGTCACGGGCGGCGGCGAACAGAATGGCCTCGGTCTCCGCGCCAAGCGGCTTGGCGACGCCGGAGAGCAGAATGTGGCGGATGATTTCGGCGCCCGGCGAGCCACCCGGCTCGCGCGTGAGCACCACCTCGATGCCGAGGGATTGCAGCCGGCCGGCGAGGATCTTGGCATGGGTGGACTTGCCGCTGCCCTCGCCGCCTTCGAATGTGATGAAGCGTCCCCGCATCGCGCTGTCGCCCTACAGGCGCTGGGCGCCGGCGCGGAACAGCGCGATCACCAGTTCGGTGACGGCGTCGAAAGCGCGCTGCGGCAAGCTGCCGACACCGACATTTGCCGCGGCATGCAGCGGCGTCTGCAGCACCACATTGTCGTCGCGCCACACCTTGAG
Source organism: uncultured Pseudomonadota bacterium (assembly GCA_963837965.1). Taxonomy (GTDB): domain Bacteria; phylum Pseudomonadota; class Alphaproteobacteria; order Rhizobiales; family Xanthobacteraceae; genus Pseudolabrys. Next base: position 498,377 of record CAWIPY010000003.1, read on the forward strand.
CTGGCCGATCGGCAGACCCGCTTTCACCGGCGCCGGCACCGGGCCGTTATAGACGATGCGGGCGATTAGCCGCCCGTCGCCGTTTTTCGGCACCATCACCCTGATCGCGTCGTCGGCCTTGAGTGGCACATAGCCGTCGGCGCCGCCGTACACCTTGGCCGAACCGAGCGTCTGATCCTTTGCGAACAGCATGCGCTGCTGGAAATTGGCGAACCCCCAGTCGAGCAGCTTCCTGCCTTCGGAGGCGCGCTCCTTGGCGGTCTTCTCGCCGTTGACCACGACGATCAGGCGCAGGCCGTTCTCCACCGCCGAGCCGACCAAGCCGTAGCCGGCTTCCTTGGTGTACCCGGTCTTCAAGCCGTCGGCGTTGGACATCTCCTTGAGCAGCGGGTTGCGGTTGTACTGGTGGATCTTGTTCCAGGTGAAATCGGGCTGTTTGAAAATCGGGTAGTATTCCGGGAAATCGAGGATGATGTGACGCGCGAGCATGGCGAGTTCGCGGGTGGTGACCAGTTCGTTCGGATTGGGCAGGCCGTTGGCATTGGCGAAGGTCGATTTTTCCAGCCCGATCTCGCGCGCGCGCTTGGTCAGCCGGTCGGCGAAAGCGCCCTCGCTGCCCGCGATCGCCTCGGCCAGCACGATGCAGGCATCGTTCGCCGATTGAATGATCATGGCGTGCAGCAGCGCGTCGACCGGCACCTTGCTGTGGATCGCCGCGAACATGGTGGAGGTGTGCGAAGGCGCCCCGCCGGTGCGCCAGGCGTGCTCACTGACCGTGTATTCGTCGGTCAGCTTGATCTTGCCCGTCTTGAGCAGGTGGAAGATGTATTCCGCCGTCATCAGCTTGGCGAGGCTGGCCGGCGGGATGAGCGTATCGGCGTCGCGCTCGTAGAGCACGCTGCCGCTGTTCGCTTCGATCAGGATAGCGTGCGGCGCCTTCAGCTTCGGGCCTTCGCTGGCGTCGTGGCGCTGGGCCAGCGCGGCCGTCAGGCCGAGCGTCGCCCAGGCGACGGCCGCCGCAACGGCGGCTGCGGTCAGCACGCGCGCAAACGAGAAATCGCCGATCGGCCATCAAAAACACCTCTTGCAGGCAGCGCGCGTGGCGCGCGTCCTCTGCCACCCGGAACTTAAGGCGTTCTGGCGGAGGTTTGCGGTTCAGTAAAGACCGCGGCCGCTCATGAAGCCCGCGTGGCCATCATAGCGCACGGCGGCATAGGCGGAAACCGGCGTGACCTCCGGCTCGGGATGCGAGGCGGCGGCGAGCTCGACCGTCGGCGCCTGGCGCGGGGTAGCCTCGGCCACCTGCTTATAGGGCTGCACTTGGGGCCCAGAGGCGGCGCCTGCCAGATAGGGGCGCTCGGGCGGCGTCGGCGCCCGCCGGGGCAGATCGGCCATCGGCTTCGGGTTGAAGAAGGTGCCTTCGAACGGCTCGGCCGAGGCCACTTGCATGCCGGCAACCGGGCCATCGGTGCGCAGCGTTTGCGCCAGCTTAAGGTCGCTCGAGCCCTTGAGCGGGGCGCGGCCGACATATTGCACCCGCACCCGCGTGACGCCCTTGTTGTAGAAGCCGAGCAGCTTGGCGGTGCGCACCGACACATCCATCACCCGGTCGGAGACGAAGGGCCCGCGATCGTTGACCCGCACGACGATCGACCGGTGATTGGTCAGATTGGTGACCCGCGCATAAGACGGCATCGGCAGGGTCGGCGACGCTGCGGAGATGGAGTTTTCGTCGAAAATCTCGCCATTGGCGGTATAGCGGCCGTGGAAATCGTCGCCATACCAGGAGGCCTTGCCGACCTTGTCGTAGTTCGGGTCGGCTTTCGGAACGTATATGCGCCCGGCGACGGTATAGGGCTTGCCGACCCGGTAGCTGCCGCCGCCCTTGGGGGCGCGCTGGCCGAGTGGCACGACGCGCTGGCTGGAGGCGACCCCATAGCGTGGATCGACCCGGCCGATCCCGCCCGAGCAGTTGGCGAGCATCAGGCCGGCCGCGATGAGGCCGAAAAGACCCGCAAACCGCCGCAATGCGGTGTGACGCCCTGATCGGCCCATTCTGATGAAGTTCCCCGATGGATACGGCTTAACGATACCGCGTTTGTGCGCAGGCGGGAACCGGCCCCGAGCCGGCGTGGTAAACAATTGGTTCCATGCGACTTTGGCGTTTCCACGGCGAGGATGTGGCGGGGCCAAATCTCTCTCCCCCTGGCCGCCCCGCCTGCGCCGCTTGCATGCGCCGAGGCGATGGACCATTCACTGGGAAATCGCAAGGAAGGGTGGCCGAGCGGTTTAAGGCACCGGTCTTGAAAACCGGCAGAGGGGCAACTCTCTCGTGGGTTCGAATCCCACCCCTTCCGCGACGTCGGAACAGAGAATCGCGGACGCCTGCGATCTTTCGTTTCCAGGTGGCAAGGTCACGCGGCGGCGCCGATTGGCTTTGCGCGTTCTATCCGCTCCCGCTCGCGGGACGATTCATGGCTTCCCACAGATCGCTGCGGCGTTGCACGTTGAGCCAAAAGTCAGGGCTGTTGCCGAACACGCGCGCGAGGATGAGTGCGGTCGCCGCTGTCACGGTTCGGCGGTTGTTGCACAGTTCGTTGAGGTGCTTGCGCTGAACGCCCATCGCCTCCGCCAGCGCGGCCTGGGTCAACCCCATGGGCTGCACGAACTCCTCGACCAGGATTTCGGCGACCGTGGCCGCCTTGCGCTTCGTCGTCAGCATGGTTCGCCTCATCTGTAGCTATGGTCGTCGAGATAGACGCCTTCCGCTTCGCCGCGGCTGCCCTCCCACCGGGAGATCAGCCGCCATTCACGGTTTATGTAGCTTTTTCCGCTCTCGGGGGCGTTAGTCTCCCCGACCAGAGAACTAAGAGCACGATCCGAAGATTTGCAACGGCGCAGTCGAGCTGTGGCCGACGCCGAAGTGTTGGCTGATCGCGTGCTGCGACGACGGCGCAGATCATCGCGATCAGCCCCACGATTAGACGGCGTGCGCGTCGGCCATCGACGCGTCCCCGCCTAGTCGATCGGCAGGAAGGGTCCGCCTTGGGTGCGGCAGGCGCGCTGGCAATAGCGGTCGCAGGCCGCGCTGTAGAGGATGCAGATGCCCTGGCTGTCGTGATGCAGGCAGCCGTTCAGGTGCCAGGCGCAATAGGAGCCGCATTCGCTCCAGCAGACGCCCGAGGCCCACACCGCCTGCGCGCGCTCGCTGCGCGGAAACGGCGCCGGCTGCGGCGGCGCATTGTAGCGCCAGACCGGCGGATGCGGGCCGACCACAGGCGGAATCGCGGCATAATGCGACACCCGCAGCTCGGCGGCGGCGACCGGTCGCGCCGCCGACAGCGAAAGGCCGGCGAGCAGCAGCAGGGTCAGGGCGATGGCGCGCGTCATCGGCGGGTTCCCGGGTGTGCCGCCACGATAGCGCGATCCTCACCGGCCTGCCACCGGCCGGCGCGGCTTTTCCGGTGCGTCCTAGGTCCCTTCGGCCGTGCGCAGGGAACCCCTTCTTGCCATCGGGCCTTTTCGCCATTAGCTCAGCTCCCGCATGCGCGCCCCCGACAACGACACCCCTGCCCGCAAGGTGAGCTTCGTCTCGCTCGGTTGCCCCAAGGCGCTGGTCGATTCCGAGCGCATCGTCACCCGCTTACGCGCTGAAGGATATGAGCTTTCCCGCGAGCACGCCGGTTCCGACCTGGTTATCGTCAACACCTGCGGCTTTCTCGACAGCGCCAAAGCCGAATCGCTTGGCGCGATCGGCAAGGCGCTGAAGGAGAACGGCAAGGTCATCGTCACCGGCTGTATGGGCGCCGAACCGGAGAGCATCGCGTCAGCCTATCCGGACGTGCTGGCGATCACCGGGCCGCAACAATACGAGACGGTGGTCGATGCCGTGCACAAGGCGCTGCCGCCCATGCACGACCCCTTCCTCGATCTGGTGCCGCCGGAAGGCATCAAGCTGACGCCGCGGCATTACGCCTATCTGAAGATCTCCGAAGGCTGCAATAATCGCTGCAGCTTCTGCATCATTCCGCGCCTGCGCGGCGATCTCGTCTCCCGCCCCGCCGCCGACGTGCTGCGCGAAGCGGAGAAGCTCGTGAAAGCCGGCGTGAAGGAGCTGCTGGTCATCTCGCAGGATACGTCAGCCTACGGCGTCGATCTCAAATACGCCGCCAGCACGTGGCGCGAGCGCGAGGTGCGTGCCAAGCTCGCCGACCTTGCGCGCGAATTGGGCGAGTTCGGCGTCTGGGTGCGGCTGCACTACGTCTATCCCTATCCGCATGTGGACGAGATCGTGCCGCTGATGGCCGAGCGGAAGATCCTCCCCTATCTCGACATCCCGTTCCAGCATGCCTCGCCGCAAGTGCTCAAGCGCATGCGCCGGCCGGCGGCGCAGGAGAAGACGCTTGCCCGCATCGCGCGCTGGCGCGAGATGTGCCCGGACCTGACGCTGCGTTCGACCTTCATCGTCGGTTTCCCCGGCGAGACCGACGAGGATTTCGAGTATCTTGTCGAATGGCTGGACGAGGCCGCGCTCGACCGGGTCGGTTGCTTCAAATACGAGCCGGTCAACGGCGCCGTCGCCAACGATCTGGGCGATGCCGTGGCGGACGAGGTGAAGGAAGAGCGCTGGCACCGCTTCATGCAGGCGCAGCAGAAGATTTCCGCGCGCCGGCTCAAGCGCAAGGTCGGCACGCGCCAGCAGGTCATTATCGACGAGGTTGGCCCGAGTGTCGCAAAAGGCCGCTCCGTGGCCGACGCGCCGGAAATTGACGGCGCCGTCTATGTGGCGAGCCGCCGCCCCTTGCGGGTCGGCGAGATTGCCACCGTCAAGATCGAGCGCGCGGATGCCTACGATCTGCACGGCACGGCTGTCGGCTTCTAAGCCGCGCGCTCAGGGCCCTTTGAACAGCGCGTTCGGAAGCTTGTATGTCTTCGCCCATTCGATCCAGGCGACATCGGTCGGACCCATGGCGAGTTCGACCACCTTCCAGCCTCCGCCATCCTTGCGCAGCAACGCCAGCACCAGGCCCGAGAACATGTCGGCTTCGTAGTCGCGGCGGTATTTTGTCTCGCGCCAATCCACTTTCTTGCCGTCCGGGCGCCGCGGCTCGCCGTCGACATAGGCCCAGTTGCCCATCACGTTGAGCGCGTGCACGGCGAAGATCACCTTGCCGCCGGTTTGCCTCTCGACCGCCGGGCGCAAGGCACTGAGCACGTCGGCGCGCAGCGGCGCTCCGCGCTGCGGCGAGACGATTGGCTGCGCTGCGGCAATACCGACGCCGAACAGCGCGAGCAGAGCCAGCGCCCACAGACTGGATCGCATGACGTTCACCCTTCTTCCTCACCCGCACGCTAGCCGGTCGCCGGCAACGGCCGTTGACATTTCTCAAGCGCGGCCCAATAGCCATCTCGGAGAGCAACAGGTTCATGAGCGCCTATTTCGTGACCTCGACCGGAGCCGACGTCGGCAAGACCTTCGTCACCGCCGGGCTGATCCATCGCTTGCGCGAGGCCGGCGCCGCTGTCGACGCGCTCAAGCCCGTGGTCAGCGGCTACGACTCCTCGGTGGCCGAGACCAGCGATCCGGCGGTGCTGCTCGAAGCGCTCGGCCGGCCCGTCAGCGCCGAGGAGGTCGCGCGCATGTCGCCCTGGCGCTTCCGCGCGCCACTCTCGCCCGATCTTGCCGCCGCGCGCGAGGGACGCCCAATCGCCTTCGACGAGCTCGTCGGCTTCAGCCGTGCCGCGGTGGAGGCTGCCAATGGCATCCTGTTCATCGAGGGGGTCGGCGGCATCATGGTGCCGCTCGACGGCGAGCGCACCGTGCTCGACTGGATGGCGGCGCTTCGTATTCCGCTCCTTCTGGTGGTGGGCGGTTATCTCGGAACCGTCAGCCATACGCTCACTGCGCTCGGCGTGCTGGCGCAACGCAAGCTCAGCGTCGCGGCGATCGTGGTGAGCGAGAGCGAGCGCAACCCGGTCGAGCTCGAAGACACGGTGGCCCGACTCGCGCGCTTTTCCGGCGGCGTCGAGGTGATCGGCCTGCCGCGACTGCCGGGCGGCATCAATCAGCACCCGGCCTTCGCCCGCATCGCTGCGCTATTATAGCTTGCCGTGCAGGCTGACGAAAGTCTCGATCATGCCTTCGGTATTGATCAGCGCGTGCAGGAGCATGGTCAGGACGGTCGATCCGCTCGCCCAGCGCAGCCAGCCGAGCAGAACGCCGAAGCAGAACACCTGCGCGATCACGAACCAGTCGTATTGCACATGCACGATCGACCACAGGAAGGCGGTGAGCAGGATCACCGGCCAGGCATCGCGCGGGCTGCGCAGCCAGCCGCGAAAGAGGAAACCGCGGAACAGTGTCTCCTCGCCGATCGGCGTTGCCACCACCACGGCCAGCCATAACAGCGGCAGCCAGCCGGCAGCGGAGGCCGTGCGGTAGATGTCGAGCTGGAACGAGGTGACCACGAAGCGGCCAAACAACCAGCTCACCGCATCGCCGACGACGATCAGCCCGACTGTCGCTGCCACGCCGAACAGTACCTCGCCGCGGCTCGGCAGTTTCCAGGCCAGATAGTCGGCCGCATTGAGACCGGGCCGCTGCGCCATCAGCCAGAGCAGCAGCACTTCGACGGGTGTCGACACGAAGATGACGATGGTGACAGCCACCCCATCACCGCTGAAATCGGGCATGTGGGCAAGGCTAGCGCCATACCACCAGGTCAGCGCAACCAACGCCGCGGCCTGCCCGCCCATAAGCGCGACGAGGCCGAGGCCGAGCGTGGCCCAGCGCCCCCATGGTTGCGGATCGTCAGGCATGTGCGCCTTGCAAAAATAATCCGGCCGTAAGCCGTTCAAGGCCTACGGCCGGATCGTGCGATTCGCAAATTACGGAACGAGAATGGAGGCGCCGGTGGTCCCGCGGCTTTCCAGCTCCTGGTGCGCCTTGGCCGCGTCCTTGAGCTTGTAGGTCTGGTTGATCGGAATCTTCACCGCGCCGGAGCCGACCTTTTCGAAGAGGTCGTTGGCGATCGACACTAGGTCATCGCGCTTGGCGGCATAGGTGTTGAGTGTCGGGCGGGTGGCGAACAGCGAGCCTTTTTGCTGGAGGATATTGATGTTGAAGGCATCGATCTGACCCGACGACGAGCCGAAGCTGACGAAATAGCCCAGCGGACGCAAGCAATCGAGCGAGCCGGGGAACGTTGCCTTGCCGACGCCGTCATAGACCACGTCGCACAGCTTGCCCTCGGTTATCTCCTTTACCCGCGCGACGAAGTCCTCGTTGCGATAAAGGATGGTGTGGTGGCAGCCGTTCTGCTTGGCGAGTTCCGCCTTCTCTTTGGAGCCGACGGTGCCGATCACGGTGGCCCCCAGGTGGTTTGCCCATTGGCAGAGGATGAGGCCGACACCGCCTGCCGCCGCGTGCATGAGCAGTGTGGTGCCCTTGCCCACTTTGAAGGTGCGGTTGAGCAGATATTGCACCGTCATGCCCTTGAGCATCATGCCGGCGGCCTGCTCGTAGCTGATGTTGTCGGGCAGCTTAACGGCGCGAGCGGCCGGAATGACCTGCTCGGCGGCATAGCCGCCCATCGCGCCCACATAGGCGATGCGATCGCCCACTTTCAAATTGCTGACATCGGGACCGACCGCGATTACCTCGCCGGCGCTCTCGTTGCCGGCGATGAACGGCATGCCGACCGGCGACGGATAGGCGCCCGAGCGGAAATAGGTGTCGATGAAGTTGATACCGGCAGCATGGGTCTTGATCTTGATCTGGCCCTGGCCAGGCGCCGGAATCTCGACGTCCTCATAGGTCAAGACTTCGGGACCGCCGGTTTTATGCACGCGCACTGCCGCGACCATGCTCCACTCCTTCACGTTATGGATGGGACTCTGCCGGATTGCGGCGCGGATCATAGGCGGCCAAGCGCCGAGCGCAAGTCCATGCCAATGGCATGTGCCCCGGGCACGGCGCGACACGCGAGCGGTGGGCCGAACGCCAATTCTACTCAGCGCGCGCCGGAAACGTTGAGTACCGCGCCCGAAATGTAGGACGCCGCGTCGGACAGCAGGAAGAGGACCGTCTCGGCCACCTCGTCGGGCTCGCCGGGGCGGCCCATCGGCAGCAGCGGCCCGACGCGCTCGAGACGTCCCGGCTCATGAATTTCGGTGACGATCGGGCCGGGCCGGATGGTGTTGATGCGCACGCCCTCCTTGGCCACTTCGCGTGCGAGACCGACCGTAAGCGAGTCGATGCCACCCTTGGCGGCGGCGTAGAACACGTATTCGCCGACGCCGCCGGTGACGCTGGCGATCGAGCCCAGCATGACGATCGAGCCGCCCTGGCCGCCATGCGCGGTCGACATCCGCCGCACCGCCGCGCGCGCGCAGAGAATGCCGCCATAGAGGTTCACGTCGATGACCTCACGGATGGTCGCGCGCGCTCGCCGCATCGAGACGCGAATTTTTGCCCGGGATGCCTGCGGAGTGCACGAAATGGCTGATTGGCCCGAGCGCCTTCGCCGCCTCGTCGAAGACGCGCTCAATGTCAGCCTCTACGCTCATGTCGCCCTGCAGCGCGAGGGCCTGACGGCCGGATTTCTTCACGTCGGCGACGACCTGATCGGCGGCCTTCGCACTGCTCCTGAAATTGACCGCCACGTCGTAGCCGCGGGCGGCCGCCATGCGCGCGGTTGCAGCACCAATGCCCCGGCTTCCGCCGGCGATGAGAAGAAAAGGCATAAAGCAACTCCTTTAATCAATGGCGGGATCGCTAGCGGGATCGTTTGCGCCGGCTGCGGCGGGCAAGCACGTTGAGGAATTCGACGAGCCCGGCGAAGGCCATCGCTGAATAAATGTAGCCGCGCGGGATATGGAAATGGAAGCCGTCGGCCAGCAGCGCTACGCCAATCATCAACAGGAAGGCCAGCGCCAGCATCTTCGTGGTGGGATGCTCCTCGATAAAGCCGCCCACCGGCCCTGCCGCCACGAACATGACGAGCATGGCGATCACCACGGCCGCCACCATGACCGCCAATTCGTCGGCAAGCCCGACGGCAGTGACGATGGAGTTGATCGAGAACACGAGGTCGATGATGGCAAGTTGGAGGATCACCGCTCCCATGCTGCGCAGGTGCTCGGTCGGGCCCGCCTCTTCCTCGCCCGACTCGACCTCATCGTGTATTTCGCGCGTTGCCTTGGCGAGCAGGAACAGTCCGCCGGCGATGAGGATGATGTCGCGCCAGGAAAAGGCGGTGTCATAAAGCGTGATCACCGGCCGGGTAAGTCCCATGATGAAGCTCAGAGACGCCAGCAGCAGCACACGGAAAATGAAGGCCAGCGACAATCCGATCGCGCGGGCCTTGCGCGCGCGGGCGCGGTCGAGCGGCGAGGTCAGGATGGCGATGAACACCAGATTGTCGATGCCGAGGACGATTTCCAGCGCGGTCAACGCGAGCAGCGCGGCCCAGGCATTCGGATCGGTGAGAAAATCGAGCATGTTCATGATGTCCGCGGCAGCAGGCCCAGCGCGAAGAAATAAAGCGCGATTGCCACCAGCGGCCAGGTCACATAGGGGCCGGGCTGGAGGTTATACACCACGGCGATGAAGGCCAGCACCGCCCATGCTGCCAGCAGACCGATATTGAGCGCGCGCAGCCGCTGGACCCGCAGCGGGTGCAGAAACTTGATCGGCGCGAAAGTGAGAATAGCGAGCGCCCCGATCATAACCGCGGCCAGCCATTCTTGTGGCTCCAGCAGGTAGAGGTAGAAAGCCGCCAGATTCCACAGCACTGGAAAGCCGCGGAAGTAATTGTCCTCCGTCTTCATCTTGCGGTCGGCAAAATAGATGGCGCCGGTGATCACCACCACCACGCCCGCCACGACGGCCAGCGCTTCGGGCAGCATCCCGCTGGCGGCGATCGCGTAGGCCGGGACGAACACGTAGGTGACGAAATCGACCACCATGTCGAGGGTCTCCCCGGACCAGCGCGGCAGCACGTCGGCGACCTTGAAGGCGCGCGCCAGCGGCCCGTCGACGCCATCGACGATGAGTGCGAAGCCGAGCGTGAAGAACATCGCCGCCCAATGCCCGCCGGTGGCGAAGATCAGCGCGAGCAGCGCAAGAGCCGCCCCGGTCGCGGTGAAGACGTGGACGGCGAAGGCGCGGACGAACTCGAAGCGCGGCACCTAACCGTTGCCCCAATCGAGCTTGACGATCTCGGCCGAGCGGCCGGCCAGATTCCAGTTGCGCCCGAAGCCGCGGAAGCGTGACTTGTCGGCGCGCGAGACGATCACGTCCGGCCCGACCCAGTATTGGCTGTTGCGGATCACCACGTTCTCACCCTTCTTGTTGCCGGGCACCGGCGTGATGGCGCCGCCGCCATACCCCTCCAGGTTGACGATGCGGGTGTCGCCCTGCGTCTCGTAGGTGATCGGCACCTGCTGGACCCCGAGGAATTCACCGACCAGGATCGACAGAAGATGTGTAGTGCCGCCTTCGCTGCCGCTGAATATGCGGGTGAGGCCCTCCACCGCCGGCTTTGGCGCCTTGTCGTCGATGAACAGCGCCACGGTCCAGTTGCCGCGCGCCATGATGCCCGGCAGGTCCATCATCAGGCCGAGCTTGATGCCGGAAAGATCAACGCTGCCGAAACTTCCGCTGTCGATGCGGACGCCCGCCCAGGTCTGGCAGCGGTCCTCGGTCGGCGGGTGATTGCCGAGCGAGATCACGCAGGGGCAGAACACCGTGCAACTGCACGACAGGGCCATTTCGCCCTTCAGGGTCCAGGCTTCGCTCAAGGCTTCCCTCCGGTTTTCGCCGGCCGTTCCTAGCCGAAATTTAGGCCGCGGGCCAATGGGCGGCGAAGGCCACGGCGACGAAGGCAGCGCCGGCCGCGATCATGACGACCCCCAGCGCATAGGTGAGCCGGTTGCCGCTCACCATCTTCTCCAGCGTCATCACCACCCCAAGTGTCGCCATCCACACGACGTTCATCACGCCGACCGCGAACATCACCGCCATCATCGCCCAGCAGCAGCCCAGGCAGTAAAGTCCCTGCTGAAGGCCCAAGCGGAATACGCCGCCGGGGCTTGTTTCCCAATGGGCGAAGAAAAAGGGGAATGGTTGCCGGCACTGGGTCAGGCAGGCATGCTTGAGGGCCGAGAACTGGTAGATGCCGGCGGCGATGAAGATGGCGCCGGAGAACAGGCCGTTGGCGGAGGCCATGCCGTCGTCGATGAACGCCGCGCGGGTGAAGATGAATTGCGCGAGTGTCGCGGCGGCGGCAAAGCCGAGCCAGACCACCGTGTAGCCGGCGGCGATGACGAAGGGCGAAACGATCTTGTCGCCCTTGCGGGCGGCGGTCTCGGCGATCTCGGCATAGGTGAGGATCATCGGCCCGGCGCTCGGCAGCATCATGGCCAGCACCATGGCCGCCCACATCAGCGCCGTCACCAGAAACGCGGCTGCGCCCCAGGCGCCGCCCGGCATGGCGAGGCCGAAGGTCGGCCGGCACAGCACGGTGATGGTGCGCGGTATGAGGTCGAGCGCGCCCATGCCGGGGCCGAGCGCGCTCATCATGCCGCCCATATGGCCTATGAGCAGGGCGAGATAAATCCAGCCGAGCCCCGTCAGCGCCACCACGCAAGCGACCGCCAACAGCTTGGGCCGCGCGAACAGCGCGCCCAGCCGCCCCGCGGGCCCCGGCAGATGGCTGAAATCGTGGTCGGCGGCCTTGCTCATGCCTTTCTCTCTTGCGGCGGACGCCAGCGTATCGCCCCCGCGCCGGGGCACCAGCCAGTTCCATGCGGCGCCACGGGCGTGCTAGGCGTTTACATCCGGAAGGAGCGGAAGTTTTGATCTCGGACAAAGACACGCAGCAAAGCGCCGTCGTGGTGGGCGGAGGCCCGGCCGGGCTGACTGCGGCTATCGCGCTTGCCTCCGCCCATATTGATACCGTGCTGATCGGGCGCCGTCCTGCCTCCGGCGATAACCGCACGACCGCCCTGCTCGCCGGTTCCGTGAACGCGCTCGCTACCCTGGGTGTATGGGAATTCTGCGCCGACAAGGCCGCTCCGCTGCGTGTCATGCGCATCGTCGACGATACCGGCCGGCTCTGGCGGGCGCCGGAGGTTAAGTTCGATGCACAGGAAATCGGGCTCGACGCATTCGGCCACAATATCGAAAACCGCCATCTGGTTGAGGCCCTCGAGCGGCGCGCCGGCGCCCTGCCCAATCTGCGCCGCATCGAGGACGAGGTGCTCGAGCTCGAGCCGGGCGCGCGCAACGTCCTGCTCGCACTCAAGAGCGGGGAGACTCTCGCCGCCCCTCTGGTGGTCGGCGCCGACGGCCGGCGCTCGCTCTGCCGCGCCGCCGCCGGCATCGGCGCGGATACGCACGAGTACCCGCAGGTGGCGCTCACCGTCAGCATGCGCCACAGCCGGCCACACCACGACACTTCGACCGAATTCCATACCCCCAGTGGCCCGTTCACGCTTGTGCCGCTGCCCGGCAATCGCTCGAGTCTGGTCTGGGTGCTCGATCCGCTCGATGCCGACAACCTGATGATGCTCGACGATGTAGGGCTCGCCGCTGAAATCGAACTCGCCTCCCATTCGATCCTCGGCAAGATCGAGCTCGAGCCGGGACGCGGCCGCTTTCCCCTCACCCGGGCTCGCGCGCGCCGCTTCGCTCGCAGCCGCATCGCGCTGGTGGGCGAAGCCGCCCATGTCATCCCGCCGATCGGCGCGCAGGGCCTCAATTTGGGTTTGCGCGACGCGGCAACCATCGGTGAGATCGCTGCCGGCGCATGGCGCGACGGCCGCGATATCGGCGGCATTAACGCATTGGCGCAATACGACGGCATGCGCCGCGCCGACGTGGGCAGCCGCACGCTTGCCGTCGACCTGCTCAATCGTACGCTGCTGACCGATTTCCTGCCGGTCCAGGCCGGGCGCGGCCTCGGCCTCTACATGCTCGATCGTATCGGGCCTTTGCGCCGCGCGCTCATGCGCGAGGGCGTTGAACCACGCGCGGCACAGCCGAAGCTGATGCGCGGCGAGGCGCTGTAGCGCGACCTCGTGTCCCGGGCGCTGCAGACCCGGGACCGCGGTTAAACAAAGCTGGGCCGCGGAATAGCAGCGCAATACGTCGCTGACGCTCCGTATTGCGCAGCATCCCGGGCACGAAAGCCTAGCGAAACAAGAGCGGCGGTAGCGCGCCAGACTTCACCATCCACATCACGGTGGTCAGCGTTACCACCGACATCAGCGTGCCGATCAAGACTGCGCTCGATGACTGCTCGACCCAGGCGTCATACTGGCGCGCGAACACGAACACGTTGAGCGCCGGCGGCAGCGCCGCCATCAGCACCGCGGTGTCGACCCAGGCCTGATCGAACGGGCCGAACAGCGACAGCAGTAGAAACACCAGCACCGGGTGCAGGATCAGCTTGACGCCGGCGAGCGGGGGAATTTCCCACGGCATCTTCTTCAGCGGCCGCAGCGCCACGGTGACGCCGAGCGCAAACAGGGCGCTGGGGGCCGCCGCGTTCTGCAGGAACTGCAGCAGCCGGCCGATGGCGACCGGCGGCGTGAAATGAAAGCCCGCCGACAGGACCCCGAGCGCGCTGGCGATGATGAGCGGATGGCCGGCCACGCGCTTGAACACCTCGAAAGCGATCGCCGGCACGCTCATCGGCCGCGGCTGGGAGAGCGCCATCAGGAACGGCACCATGGTGAACAAGATGATGTTGTCGAAGCAGAAAATGAGTGCCACCGGCACCGCCGCGGCCTGCCCGAGCGTTGCCAGCGCAAGGCCCGGACCCATGTAGCCGATATTGCCGTAGCCGCCGGCAAGTCCCGCGATAGTCGATTCCGCGATGTTACCCTTGCGGATCGCCATGCCGATGGCGAACGAAATGGAAAAGGCCCACAAGGTCGCCAACGACGTGGCGAAGATGAAATCCACCTGGCTCAGCTTGGAGAGCGGGGTCTGCGCCAGGATGTTGTAGAACAAGGCCGGCAAGGACACGTAGACGATGAAGAAGTTCATCCACCCCATCGCCGTGTCGGGGATCTGCTTGATCCGGCCGCAGGCAAAACCGATGAAAATGAGCCCGAAAAACGGCAGCGCGAGATTGAGAACGTCGATCATCCGGCCTTAATTTCCGGCCTTCGCCCCCCGAACTTGGTCGATTTGACCCTACTTGGCGCGGCCTTTGCATTCCTCTAAACGGCGGACTGCAATAACGGAAGGACAGTAGCCCGTGAAGCCCCCGCGTCAGTTCTATCAGCCGCTCGCCATCGGGGCGCCCGCCCCCCTCAGGGAACTGCCGGTGCGGCTCGAGCGGATGATCCATTTCGTGCCGCCGCACAATGAGAAGGTGCGCGCCAAGGTGCCGGATCTTGTCCGCCAAGTTGACGTGGTGCTGGGCAACCTGGAGGACGCGATCCCGGTCGACGCCAAAGTGGCCGCGCGCCAGGGGTTCATCGCCATGGCGCAAGCGACCGATTTCGGCGCCACCGGCCTGTGGACGCGCATCAACGCGCTCAATTCGCCCTGGGCGCTCGACGATGTCACCGAAATCGCGGCGGCGGTCGGCAACAAGCTCGATGTTGTCATGCTGCCCAAGGTCGACGGGCCTTGGGACATTCATTACCTCGACCAGCTCCTCGCCCAGCTCGAAGCGCGCCATGCGATCAAGAAGCCGATCCAAATCCACGCCATCCTGGAAACGGCGCTCGGCGTCAATAATGTGGAGGCCATCGCCACCGCCTCCCCGCGTATGCACGGCATGAGCCTCGGCCCCGCCGATCTCGCCGCCTCGCGCGCCATGAAGACGACGCGGGTGGGCGGCGGCCACCCCGACTACAAGGTGCTCGCCGATGCTGCCGGCGATGCGCCGCGCGCCGCCTATCAGCAGGACCTTTGGCACTATACGATCGGGAAAATGGTCGATGCCTGCGCCGCCGCCGGCATCAAGCCGTTCTACGGCCCCTTCGGCGATTTCGCTGACGCCGCCGCCTGTGAAGCGCAGTTCCGCAACGCCTTCCTCATGGGTTGTCTCGGCGCCTGGTCGCTGCATCCTTCGCAGATCGACATCGCCAAGCGCGTGTTCTCGCCGGACCCGGCTGAAGTCGCTTTTGCGAAAAAGATCGTCGCAGCCATGCCGGACGGCGCCGGCGCGGTGATGATCGACGGCAAGATGCAGGACGACGCCACCTGGAAGCAGGCCAAGGTGCTCATCGACCTTGCCAAGCTGGTGGCGGCCAAGGACCCGGAGATGGGCGCGCGCTACGACTTGTGATGACTGGCCAAGGCCGGCAGGACGCGTTAAGGGGACGGTCATGAACAAGATGCGCAACGCAAAATACACGCTCGGCCAAGTGGTGAAGCACCGCCTGTTTTCCTTCCGCGGCGTGGTGTTCGATGTCGATCCGGAGTTTGCCAATACCGAGGAATGGTGGGAGGCGATCCCGGCCGAGATCCGCCCGCGCAAGGACCAGCCCTACTATCATCTGTTCGCGGAGAACGAAGAGAGCGAATACATCGCCTATGTCTCCGAACAGAACCTCCTGCCCGATACCTCCGGCACGCCGGTACGTCATCCGCAGATCGCCGAGGTGTTTGAGCGGGATGAGAGCGGCAGCTATCGACCGCGCACCAGCCAGTACAATTGATCGCTTTTGCGCTTGCTCAGGGCGGATCAACCGGCCCTGAGCATCCCAGTGTCAGGGTGACAGCCGCGATACGCGAAATACTGCTCCTCGGCCGATGCTACTGTCACCTCGTGATAAAGCCTGAGCTTGGCCGCCGGGCCAAGCTTCGACAGATAACCCATGGCGGCACCGAAGATCGCCACATGAGTTGGGTGGGATTTGGCCCAGCGTTCGAGCGCGTCGAGGCTTTTCCACCAACTCATGCCGAAGCTCTTGTCTTCCAGCTGCCCGTTCTTGCCGACCACGCGCATATAGCGGTTGGCAAAGCAGCCGCAGGATAATCCTTCATCACGCAGGAAATCCATCCCGGCCTTCAGTACCGGTTCGACGTCTTCCAGGTACATGCGCCGCTCTTCTGCGTCGGTGTCCGTCCAGTCCTGGCCTGAACGGATGAGGCAGATGTTCTCGTGCGGGATAACCCGCCGGACAGCGCCGTCTTCGCCAACATGAGGGGCCCCGGCAGGCGCCATGTCGTTCGTCTGCGACAAAGGAATGCGGTCGCGCATGCCGCCCCAGTAGGCGTGTTCGCGCACCATGCCGCTCAGTCCATCCGCAATCGCGGCTATGCCCTCCAAACGGTCGTTCGCCGAAAACAGCGTCTCGTAGCGCTCGACGGCCGGCTTTAGCACTTCCGTGAAGAACCCTGCCCGCATGCCCGGCTTTGGCTCGCCGACCCACGCATCGCCATGGATCGTAAACCAGCGCTCAAAAGCGGAGAGATCGTCCCAATAGGCGATCGACACGACATTTTCCCATCCCGCCGCATCGGTGTAGCGGGCGCGGTCCCAGTGGCCGGGGCCGTCGGTGTCGCTAAACGCTTCCGCGACCTCCCGCAGAGGGCGGGCCATCTGCGCCTCGTCGTCGGCAAGAAACTGCAGACCGAAATAGGCCATCGCAACCTTGGTGACCGACGGTTTGTGCCGCGCGACGTAAGATGGATATGGCGGCTCGTAGTCCTCGCGTACGCGCGGCTGACGGGTGCGGGCGACGATCAGATGATCCGGAATCGCCGATTCCATCACACGGTCTCCTCGGCCTGCTTCTTAAGCGCCGCCAGGATTTCCGCACGTGCTGCAGGAACGGCCGGTACTTCCTCGCCGCGGCGCTCGATGTCCTCGGCCCCCCTTTGAGGTGTCACCACACGGTCGCCAGGCGTTTTGTCGAGAACAAGCCGTGTAACGTCGGGCCGCGCATAGTGGCCGGCCGGATCGGCCGCGGCCTTCGCCAGCGCGATCATGCCGAGATCGATATCCGCATAGACGAGCCCCTCTTTGTCTTCAAGCAACGGCTCGTGCATCAGTTGACCGTCGGGTGCGTAGATGCGGGCAAAGCCGCCGCCCTCGAGCAGCAGCGCCTTTTTCATTTCGTTGGTGCATAGAACGTCCACCATCTCTTTCGAAACCGTGGCGCAGGGCGCTACGACGAAGCAGCCGCCTTCGGTGGCATAGATTTGGCTAGCCGCATTGTTGACCTCGGCTCCGAGCGCATGGGCAGCGCCACGATAAAGGGAGAAGCTTGGCCAGGCGGCGATGTGCACCTGCTCGTCTTGCGCATACATCGCATATTTAGAAAGCGGCTGGAGATGCTCCCAGCAGCACAGGGCGCCCACCCGCCCAAGTGGCGTGTCGAAGACAGAAAGGTCGCTTCCATCGCCCTCGCCGAAGACGGTACGCTCCACATGGGTCGGCTTGAGCTTACGGCGCATGGCGATGGTCTCGCCGTCAGCGCCGATGATCCATTGTCCCATGTAGAGGCTGCCGCCCTGCTTTTCGGAATGGCCCATCACGACCATGATGCCATTGGCCTTGGCAGCCTTGGCGATACGCTCGGCTTCGGGCGAGCCATAGACAAGCGAGTTGTCATGATAGCGCTGGATGAACTGCATGCCCCAGGCCGGAGAGTCCAGCCAGATGAACCACGGGTAACCGGGGATGAAGGTTTCCGGAAACGCGACCAAGGAAGCACCATTGCGGGCGGCGTCCTCGATCAGCCCGATCGACTTGTCGATTGTGGCATCGCGGTCGAGAAACACAGGCGCTGCCTGCACGGCGGCGACGCGGAATTTCGGATGCTGGGAGGTCATAGCGATTCACCTCGTCCCTATCGGCGGCCCTGGCCGTTTTCGTTTCCGCCGGCAAAGGTAGGCCTGAATGTCCAGCGCCGCTTGCCTGAGCCGAGCACAAGTCTTGCCCAAGCGTTGCAAAGTGCGGTTTTTGAATAGACACGGTTGCTTCCGCTGATAAGATTTCCGGATGCAGAAGCTGTGGTCCACAAACACGGTGGATGTACGCGACCGGCTCGCCTATTGGGTCGAAGCCGTTTGTGACACTTACGTCCAGCTTGAATGCGAAACCCCCCACCTCGAAGGTAACTTCGAGGGCCAGATTGAGGTCGATCAGCTCGCGACCTTGGGCCTATCGCGGGTGACAGCTACCTCGCAATGGGTCCGGCGAACTCCGGCAAAGATCGCCCAGGCGACGGAAGATTTTTTCCTGGTGAGCATCCAGACCATCGGCCGCGGCACGATCGTCCAGGATGGCCGGGTGGCCGACCTGGAGCCCGGTGATTTCGCCCTTTACGACTCCACGCAACCCTATGAGCTCATCTTTCAGAACGATTTCCAGCAATATGTTCTTACGCTGCCGGGCTCCGCACTAAGAAGCAGGCTGCGTGAAACGGATACGCTGACAGCCCGCAAGGTGTGCGGCGCCCGAGGTGCGGGCCACCTCATGATCAACATGATCAAGTCTCTTGCAACCGACATCGATACTC
This sequence comes from uncultured Pseudomonadota bacterium, assembly GCA_963837965.1. GTDB lineage: Bacteria > Pseudomonadota > Alphaproteobacteria > Rhizobiales > Xanthobacteraceae > Pseudolabrys. The sequence goes on from CAWIPY010000003.1 coordinate 516,872, forward strand.
TGGAGCCGGGTTCTGTTGCGGCTGTTGCCGAGAGCGTGGAGAACATTCTCGTGGCCGGTCTTTGCTCCCTTCCTGGTGCTGCCGATCCGCTCGTCTCCAATCTCACCGCCTTCTATCGCGACCGAATCAAGGCGTATTCGGTCCAGCGATTGCGCGACCCGCGCCTTTCGGTCAACGAGATCGCCGCTCACTTGCGGATTTCGCCAAGCACGGTCCATCGCGCATTTGCCGGCGAGCCGGCTACGCTGAATTCATGGATCTGGGCCAAGCGATTGGAGAGCGCCAGGCGCGACATCTGCGATCCTGCCCTCGTCAACCGCAGCATCAGCGAGATCGCGTTCAGTTGGGGCTTCAACGACGCCGCGCACTTCAGTCGCGCATTTCGTTCCCGCTTCGGCTGCTCGGCGCGCGACCTGCGTGCCAAATGTGGCGCAACGCGTGCCGAACGGGCTTGAGCGCGTCTGCGGACCGCGGTCGACCAGCCGTTATGAGGTGTCGCGCCCACAAGCTCGGCGCCGGTGCGCCATCCGCAGATCGCCGAGGTGTTCGAGCAGGATGAGAGCGGCAGCTACCGCCCGCGCAGCAGCCAATACAATTAGCGCCCTCGCCCCAAGGCGCCGCGACATCACACCCGCTCGGCTTGCAGCCGCCGTTCATAACTGTGCAGCCAGATCGCGATTAGGATGGCGAAGGTCGGCAGCGCCGCCAGCGTCCAATACAGAGGCACCAGCCCGATTTTGGTCGCCGCTTCGATCCCAGCGATCGGTCCGATGGTGCCTCCGACATCGCCAAAGAACTGATAGACACCGACCGCCGGACCGTGTTGCCGCTCGCTGACCGCGTCGCCGAGCAGCGCCATCATCGGCAAGGTGACGCCGTTATAGGAAAGTCCGACGAGCACGGCGCCGAGCAGCGTAACCCATAATGTGTGCGCCTGGCCGAGCACGGCGAAGCCACAAGCCAGCCCGGCCAGCGAAGGCACCAGCAGCGTCGAACGCAATCGCAGCGCGTCGATGGCGTGACCGATGCCGAATGCCACGAGCGCCGAGCAGGCGATGAGCACCGCCATGATCATGCCGGACGTCCCCTGCGCCTGCATGCCGAACATGTGGATGCCGCGCTGATCGACGAGGACAACCATGGTCGACAGCAAGGCGCCCTGCATGGTGAGGAAGATCAGCATGTTGAAGCCCCAGGCGGCGGCGAGAAAGGGCAAGTTGGGCGAGGACAGCATCGAGGACAGCGCGTTCGGCTGCCTCGCATCCGCTTGCCTGTCGCGAGGCGGCCCAAACGTATCCGGCAGGAAGAAGGCCGCGAAAATGGCACCGGAAATCGTGATAGCTGCACCGGTCAGAAACGCGGCATCGTCGGAGAAGACATCGGCCAGTATCCCTCCAAGAATGAGTCCGCCGGGCATGGCGGTGCTCATTGCAACACGCACGACCGAGGTTCTGCGGCCGCGGTCGGATTTGTCCGAGAGGCTGAGCACAACGGCCTGCGCACCCACAAACAGGAAGGCCGTGCCGATGCCGAAGAGCACGCGGCCGCCGAGAAGCCACCAAGCCGCATTGCCGAAATGCAGGGCCGCGCTGTAGCCGAGCACGCCGACCCCTTCGACGAGCAACGCGCCGGCAAGCGTCAGGCGCGGTCCCAGCCGGCCGATGAGATGTCCCGCCGGCAGGTTGAAGACGAGGCGCGACAACCGGTTTGCCGAGAGAATGAGTCCGATCATGAAGGCGGGGATGCCAAGCTGCAACCCGAGTGCCGGCAGGATGGGAAAGACCAGCCCGCCGCCGAGGCCGCCGAGAAAGACGATGACGGCAATGCGGCGGGTCACTGTTGTCGCGTTCACTGCGACCGCTCCGGTGTGTTCCCGCCGTGAAGGCTGCCGAAGTGGCGCGCCAAGAAGAGACCGATGATGAGCGCGCCCAATCCCGCAGCCAGGACGTGCGGGGTCGCGCGTAATTCGAACGTTCCGACACGGCAGAACAGCACATAGCTGACGGCGAGGTTGAGAAAGCCCCACAGCACGTTGACGGTGGACGAGGACAGTCCCCGCCCGGGCGGCTTGGCGAACGGTGTCTGGAACGGCTGCCCCATCAGTCCGCTGATGAGATGAGGGATGGCGTTGGTGAGAAAGGCGCCGGCGAAGAAATAGGCGAGATCAGAGAGCCAGGGCATGTCAGGCGCCGCTCCTGGCAAGCAGATCGAGGATATCCTGCGTCGATCCGGTCTCGCCGATGCGTGGGAAAACGCGCGTGACGCTGTTTTCGTGCGCCTCGGGCGACATGTCTTTCATGGCGTCGACGGCGAGCGTGACATTGAAACCGAGCTCATAGGCATGGCGGGCGGTCGCTTCGACGCCGCTGCATGTCGCGATGCCGGCGAGCACGATTTGCGTGACGCCAAGCGATTTCAAGTGCGATTCGAGATCGGTGCCGGTGAATGCACCGGGGGTGCGCTTTGTCACGATGTGGTCCTGCGGCCGGCGGTTGAGCTCAGGCACGAACTCGGTCCAATTGGGCGGAAGCGCCGCGATATTCAGCGCCGAGCCCGTGCGCCCAGGGGGGCGGCCCGCCACGTTGACGAGGACGACCGGAAGACCGCGACGGCGAAAGGCATCGGCAAGGACCGCGGACTTCGCCACCACATGCGCTGTCGGCTGGGCAGCAGGAAGCGTCACGATTCCCTGCTGCAGATCAATGACGACCAGAGCGGTCTTCGGATCGAGCGTCGTAACGGCCATGCGGCTGTGCTTTCCTGTCCGGTCGTGGGGGCGAATCTCTCAGTCGGCGATCCGTTCGAGGAGCCGGATCGCCAGCGCGAGCGTCTTCTGCTCTTCGCGGGAGAGCTTCGCCGCGATGCTACGCGTCAGCCAGTCCTGCCGGGCCGCGCGGCCGTGCGCCATCCAGCGCCGGCAGGCTTCCGTCAATGAAATGATGGTCTGCCGTCCGTCCTCGGGATCCGGACGGCCCTTGACGTGGCCGGCCGCCTGAAGCGCGGCAACGGTGGTGCGCATGGACTGCGGCCGCACGCCTTCGGCCCGCGACAGCGCGGAAACCGTGGCCGGGCCGTCGCGCTCAAGCCGCAACAGCACGGAGGTCTGCGAGGGCGTCAGATCGCCGATATCGGCCTGCTCGCGCAGACGCCGCTTGAGCTTGCCGACCAAGGCGCGCAGGTCGGCCGCCAGTGTCGATGCGCCGCTAAGGTCGGCCTTGTCCGATCGGGGTTTCATGGTTGGCGCCAGAAAAGCAGCTGAGCTGTGCAGTCTGACTGTATATTTAGGCGTCTGCCGCCGGATTACAAGCCTCTCAGTGGCGTCGGGCCGTCGCGCGAAGCCAAAAAAAAGCGCGGCTTCGAGAGCCGCGCTTTCCGTTTCGACCGGCTTTTGAAGCTGTCGTTATTTTTTCTGCCCGTTCGGCTGCTGCGCTTCAAGCCGTTTGCGCGCCTCTTCGGCCTTCTTCTGCAACTCGGACTGCAGCTTGCGCTGCTGGGTTTCGAGCTGCTTCGGATCGATCGGCGGACCGTCATAGGCCTTGGCGAAATTGGTCAGCGGCAGCGGCAGGCTGACGATCCGCTTCGCCGGGTTGAAGGTCTGCACGTCCATGGTCTTGCCCTTCTTCAACTTGGCGATCACGGAATCGTCGACACTGTAGAAGGCGGAGCAGCCGGCCTGCGGAACGCAGACGGCGAAGGGCGCTTTGCCGAGTTCCGTGTTGTCGACCAGAATGCGCGTGCCGTTCTGCACGAGCACGGCGATGGGAAGGATCACCTGCAGCCGCTTCGGCTCGCCCTCGGGCTCGATGAGCTGCACGATGACGACCGGCTGGCCGGTTTCGATGCGGCCGTCCGCGTGCACGAAGCAGACCTGCTTGTTGTTCGTTTCCGGCCCCTTCTGGCAGACCTTCGTCCACGGCGAATAGATGAACTGAGGCTTCTGGTTGGCCTCGGCCTTCGGCGCGGGCTTTGCCGGCGCCGACTTGGGCGCAGGCTTCTGCGCCGCCTTCTTCGGCTGCGCGAGCGCAGAGGAAGGCGCCACGGCGAATGCGGCAACCGCCAGCCCGAAAGCCGCCAAAGTGGCAGTCAGCGCCCGGCCCAGGGGCCGGGCCGGTGCGATCCGATGATCCATGCAGATGATCCCTTGTTGTCCCCGGCAGCCGGCCCTGAATTCCTCCCGGCCGATCGCCACTTTTATTCGGCTCTCTCCCTATGAATTAGGGCGGGAGCGTGACAGTCACCCGCTGCCTGATAGCCGAATTTCCGCCTGCAATAAAGCCACGAATGCGCCGAAAATAGGAAAACGGCGCTGTCGGTCACCCTGTGCTAGGTTCACGACAATAATGGAGCGAATCGCATTCGACGCTTGCTCGTGCCCTCCTTCGATATCGGTGCGCTGGCGCAGATGAAAGCGTCACGGCGCGGCGTGATGCGCGGCGCGCTCGCCGCCGCCGCGGCGCTGTCGATCCGCCCGGCGCGCGCGGACTCCGCCACCGCAAGTCACGCCATTGCCATGCACGGCGAACCGGCCTGGGGTCCAAATTTCGACCACCCGACTTACGCCGTTCCCGGCGCGCCAAAGGGCGGCCGTCTGGTGCAGGGCGTGCTCGGCACCTTCGATTGTCTCAATCCGTTCATCGTTAAAGGCTTGCCGGCAGCCAACATCCGCAGCTACGTGGTGGAGAGCCTGATGGCGCGCGGCTACGACGAGCCGTTCACGCTCTATGGCCTGCTCGCCGAAAGCGTTGAGACCGACGCAAAGCGCGACTACGTCATCTTCACCATCAATCCGGCGGCGCGCTGGGCGGACGGCAGGCCGGTTACCCCGGAGGACGTGATCTTCTCCTGGCAGCTCTTGCGCGATCATGGCCGGCCGAATTTCCGCATCTATTATGCCAAGGTGGTGAAGGCTGAACGGGTCGGCCAGCGCGGCGTGCGCTTCGATCTCACCGGCGCCGACGACCGCGAATTGCCGCTGATCATGGGGCTGATGCCGGTGCTGGCCCGGCATGCGACCGACCCAGCGACCTTCGAGGAGACGAGCTTCACCTCGCCGCTGGGCAGCGGCCCCTATACCGTCACCACGGTGCTGCCCGGCAGCAGCGTCACTTTCTCCCGCGACAAGAATTATTGGGGCCGCGATCTGCCGATCAACCGCGGCATCTGGAACTTCGATACCGTCCGCTACGATTACTACCGCGACGGCAACACCCATTTCGAAGCCTTCAAGAAAGGTCTCTACGACGTGCGCGCGGAAACCGATCCGGGGCGCTGGGAGACCGCGTATAATTTCCCCTCGATCCGCAAGGGCTATGTGGTCAAGGAGGAATTCCCCTACGGGCTGCCGAAAGGCATGGTGGGGCTGGTGTACAACACGCGTCGCGGAATCTTCGCCGACGTCCGCGTGCGCGAGGCGCTGCTGCAATTGTTCGATTTCGAATGGATCAACAAGAACTACTTCTTCTCTCTGTACAAGCGCACCGCCAGCTATTTCGACGGCTGCGACCTTTCCTGTCACGGCGTGCCCGCCGATGCGCGCGAGCGCGAACTGCTTGCGGCCTTCCCCGGCGCGGTCCGTGCCGACATCATGGAGGGCCGCTGGGAGCCGCCCAAGACGGACGGATCGGGCATAAACCGGGAGGGCCTGCGCCGCGCCTTCGCGCTGCTCCGCCAGGCCGGCTACGCGCTCAAGGGAACGCGGCTCGTTCATCTCGCCAGCGGCCGGCCGCTCGCCTTCGAAATGCTCACCAACACCCGCGACCAGGAGCGGATCGCGCTCGCCTTCGCGCGCAGCGCCAAGCGCGCCGGCATTACCGTGCAGGTGCGCAATGTCGATCCGACGCAGTTCGAACATCGCCTGCTCAATTTCGAATTCGACATGACGCAATACCACTGGGAGCAGTCGCTCTCGCCCGGCAACGAGCAGCTCTTCTATTGGGGCTCGGCGGCGGCCGCCCAGGAGGGCAGCCGCAACTACATGGGCGCCAAGTCGAAGGCCATCGACGCCATGATCTCGGCGCTGCTTGCCGCCGTCTCGCGCGCGGATTTCGTCTCCGCCGTGCGTGCGCTCGACCGCGTGCTGCTGTCGGGCTTCTACGTCATCCCGCTCTATTATCCGCCGGTGCAATGGGTGGCGCGCTGGCGGCGCATCAAGCACCCGGCGCGCACCTCGCTCTACGGCTACCTGCCGGAGACCTGGTGGCACGAGGAAACACGATCATGAGCCTCGGTCATGATCGTTGAGCACCCGCACAACGGCGAAGGCGCCACGCTGGACGAGCTGTTCCGCCGTGCCGGCGTGCAGGCGCCCGACGCGCTCGCCTTGATCGATCCGCCCAACAAGCAGAGCTTCGCCGGCAGCGCGCCGCGGGCGCTCACCTTTGCGCAAGCCGACCGGCTGATCTCGGCCATGGCGGCGCGGCTGCGCGGGCTCGGCCTGCAAACCGACGCGATCGTGGCTTTGCAGCTTCCCAACACCCTCGAGTGCGTGATCGCCCTGCTCGGCATATTGCGCGCCGGCATGATCGCGGCGCCGCTGCCGTTGCTGTGGCGGCAGCAGGACATCGTGGCGGCGCTGCGCGGCATCGGCGCCAAGGCCATCGTGACGCACGGCGCTGCGCTGGCGCTCGGCGCGACGCTTGCCGCGGTCGATCTGTTTTCCATCCGCCATGTCTGCGCCTTCGGCGGCGGACTGCCGGACGGCGTGGTGCCGCTCGACGAGCTCTTGGCGGGCGACGAGCCCGACGGCATGCATGCCGCCCCGCGCCCCGGCCCCGCTGCTGCCCACGTGGCGCTGATCAGTTTCGAGGTTGCCGCCGGGGGGCCGGTCGCATACGCGCGCAGCCACCTGCAGCTCATGGCCGGGGGCTTGAGTATTTTTCGGGAGGCGCGCCTTGCACCACAGGCCCCGGTTTTGTCGGCCATCCCGCCTGCCTCGTTTGCCGGCGTCGCGCTGACGATCATGCCCTGGCTGCTTGCCGGCGGCTCTTTGGCGCTGCACCACGGCGGCGATCCGGCGGTGCTGGCCGCGCAATGCCAAGGCCTTGCCGGCGGCGCGCTGGTCCTGCCGGGGCCTGCCCTGGCGCCGCTCGCCGACGGCGGCGCACTTGGCGCCGGCATCAAGACGATCGCCGCACTCTGGCGTTCGCCCGAACGGCTGGCAACGGCCGCCGTCTGGCGCGGCGCGCCGGCGCTGGTGGACGTGGCGAGCTTCGGCGAGATCGGTTTCGTCGCAAAGGGGCGCGGCGGCGACGGTCTGCCGGCGCCGATACCGCTTGGCACTGTCGATCTCGAGGGCGTCGCGGTGATGGAGACCGCGCGCACGCGGCATGGGACGCTTGCCCTGCGCGGTGCCATGGTGCCGGCGCGGCCGTTCCCGCCGGCCGCTGTCCACGACGAAGACACGGAAGCCGATGGCTATCTCGACACCGGCTTTACCTGCTGTCCCGCCCCCTCCTCCCTGGTGGTCACCGCCCCGCCATGCGGGACGCTTTCCGTCGGTGGTTACCGCTTCCACCAGCAGGCGGTCGAGGCCGCGCTTGCCACCGTTGAGCCGGCCGCCACCCTGCTCGGCGTGCCGCATGGCATCCTCGGCCAGCGCCTGGCGGCGAGCGCGCCGGACCGCCAAGCGGTCGCCGCCGAGCTTCGGGCACGCGGCGCCAATTCCCTGCTCGCCGCCGCCTTCGGCGCCGCATGACGCCACCTGGCTGCCATTGTCGTTGACCGGCCATTAACAGCCGCGCGCTAGGCTGCGGGCTCCCGTAACGTCCGCGTGCGTATCCCATGTCGCTGCAAGGTCCGATCATCGTTGTCGCCGACAACCCGGCGGCCGACCTCACCGAAGCACTGGGAGCGGCCGGCGCTTTTCCAATCATCGAAGCGGCATGGACCGAGGCTCCAACCGCCTTCGTCGCGGTCAAACCGGCAGGCGTGGTGATCGCCGAGCCCGGCCCACCGCGATCGGAATCCTCCGCGCGCATGCTGTGTCTGCAGATCGCCACCTCTGCCGGCCCGATCGTGCCGGCGGTGGCGCTGGTCACGCATGAGCACCGCGCCGCCATTCCGGTTGCCTTGTCTGTCGACGCCGCCTGGCCGGTCGAGCGCCTGATCGCCCGCCTGCAGTCGGCCCAGCGCGTGCGCGCGCTGCACGCCACGGTGCTGCGACGCATCGAGAGCTTCGCGGCGCAAGGCGGCAAGCTGCCGGAATTACCCGTCGGCGACGCCCTCAAGGATGCGACGGTGCTGATCGCAGGCCGCGGGCCGCTCTATCCGGCCCTCAGCGTGGCGATCGGGGAACAAGTCAACATGGTTGGCGGCCTCAGCGTGGAAACCGCGGCCAAGTATCTTGCCGCCCGCGACATCGACGGCATCGTGGTCGGCGACGGCTTTTCGCCGCGCATGGTCGAAGCCTTCCTCACCTTGCTGGTACAGGACACCCGCTTCCGCGACATGCCGGTGGCGGTCATCGGTGAGACATTGCCCGCCGTCGCCGAGGGCCTGCCCCATATCGATATCGCCGACGGGGATCCGGCGCGGCTGGTGGCGCGCATGGTGCCGGCCGTGCGGTTGCACGCCTTCGAGGCGCGGCTCAAGCGCATGCTGCGATCGCTCGAGGCCGACGGCATGTTCGATCCCGAGACCGGGCTGTTGAGCCGCGACGCCTTCTGGCGTGAACTCGCCAGAGCGATCGCGGAAGCGGCCGACCGCGGCGCCGCGCTGTCGATCGCCCGTTTTTCCTTTGAAGGCGTGCTCGACGGACGCCTGAGCTCCGACAGCGCCCGGTTGGTGACGCGGTTCATTCGCAACATCGATTTCGCCACCCGCGAGGACGAGACCGCCATCCTTGTCGTCTTCACCCAGACGTCCTTGCGCAGCGCCCATGTTGTGGCGCGCCGCATCGCCGGCGCGCTCAAGGCCATGCTGGCGCCGGCGCGCCCGCGTGAGCAGATCACCGCTCATGTGACGCTCGCCACGCTCAAGGCCGGCGATACCCTCGATAGCCTGATGCTGCGCATGATCGACAGCCGGGTGGTTGCCGCCGAGTAGCGTTAGGGCCTAGGCTTCCCCTCACGGTCATTCGGGTCGCCGCCGCCAGGCGGCGAGCCCGGAATCCGTAATTCCAGTGCTGCGGAATATGGATTCCCGGGGCCGCCCCTGCCGGGTGCCGGAATGACGGATGAGAGATGGGAGCCCGCCATGCCCGACCAACAACCCGTCCGCATCGACGTCGTTTCCGACGTGGTCTGCCCCTGGTGCTTCATCGGCAAGCGCCGGCTGGAGAAGGCGCTGGCGCTCAAGCCGGACATCGCAGTCGAGGTGCACTGGCATCCGTATTTTCTCAATGACTGGATTCCGCGCGAAGGTATCCCGCGCGCGGACTATCTCACCGCCAAGTTCGGCTCGCCTGAGCGCTATGCCGGCATTGCCGAGCGCGTGACCGAGGCGGCAGCAGCGGAAGGCCTCGATTACGCCATGGACAAGATCAGCCGTCAGCCCAACACGCTCGACGCGCACCGACTGATCCGCTGGGCCGGCGGTATCGGCAAGTCGGCCGAAATGAAGCAGCGCTTGATGGACCTCTATTTCACCGAGGGCGCCGACCTCACCAACCACGCGGTGCTGGTGCAGGCGGCCGCCGACGTCGGGCTCGACCCGGAGGACGTGGCCGACGCGCTGGCCAGCGAGCAGGACGTGGCCGAGGTCGAGCAGGAGGCGCAATACGCCAAAGAGGCCGGCATCGACGGCGTGCCCATGTTCATCTTCGGCGGCCGCTTCGCTGTGTCCGGCGCGCAGGCGCCCGAATATCTCGCCGAAGCGATCGTGCGCCTGGCGCGCGGCGGCTCCGACGCCGCGGCGGAATAGAGCCTGTGACGGGCAACCGCGCTTAGCACGCCGCACTCTCAAGCCGTCGTCGATCGCTCAGGCGAAGTGCGGATTGAACGAGACCACGCGCGGTCCAACAACAATCGGAGAACAACGTCGATGAGCCAAGACGGCGTCACGATCCTTGTCGGCACGACCAAGGGTGCTTTCTTGATAGCCGGCGGCAGCGACCGGCAGGGCTGGACGGTCAAGGGACCATTCTGCAATGGCTGGCCCATCAACCATGTCGTCGGCGATCCCGTCACGGGCCTGATCTGGGCCGGTGGCGGTGGCGAATTTCACGGCGCCGGTGTCTGGTGCTCGGATGACTCTGGAGACACTTGGCACGTTGCAAAGCTCACCAAAGGTCTGATCGACGATTGGGCGCGGAACGATCCCCAACTCGCGGCCATGATGAACTGGACTGAGCAACCGTTGCCATTCGCCGATCAGTTCTCGCAAATCTGGTCGCTGGGCTATGCGCACGGAACGCTATACGCCGGAACCAAGCCGGCAAGGCTCCTTTCCAGCCGGGACGGCGGCAAGACTTGGCAAGAGGTGCAAGGCCTGCGGGATCACCCGTCTTCCGACAGTTGGAATCCGGGCGGAGCCGGACTGGTCTTGCATACGATTTTGTTCGATCCGGCGGACGCCAAGAAGCTGTGGGTCGGGATTTCTGCCGCCGGTGTTTTTGCGTCGGAGGATGGCGGCAAGACCTGGGACCGCCGCAACCGGCTGTCGAATACGGGGGCCAGCACCGAACACACCCATCCGGCGGGACCCCGCGACGGAGAAATCGGACATTGCGTCCACAACATGATGCGGGCGCCGGGCGGCGCCGACCTGCTCTATCAGCAAAACCATCACGGCGTCTGGCGTTCGGCCGATGGCGGCCGCAGTTGGGACGACATCACGCGCGGCCTTCCGTCGACCTTCGGCTTTCCGATCTGCGTGCATCCGCGCGACCCGGAAACCATCTGGACCGTGCCTTTGAACGGCGACACCGCGGGCCGCTTTCCACCCGATGCCGCCGCGGCAGTCTGGCGCTCGCGAGACGCCGGCGCGACCTGGCAGGCCCTGCGCGAAGGCTTGCCGCAGGAAGCCTGCTACTTCACCGTTCTGCGCCAAGCGATGGCGCGTGACGAGCGGGAGCCGGTGGGCGTGTATTTCGGCACCAACAGCGGCTCGGTCTTTGCCAGTATCGACGAGGGTGAGAACTGGCAGGAGATCGCGCGGCATCTCCCCACCATCTTGAGCGTCGAAACGCTCGATCGGCGATAGCCACTTTAGCTCGACGATCGAAAGGGGGAGTGCCTACGCCGCCTTGGCCGGCTCCGCGAGCGAGGCGAGCTTGCGCAGGATCTGCGCCGTGCCTTTGAGCCGTTCGACCGGCTTCTGCCAGTCCTCGAAGAACACCACCTTCTGGTCCGGCCTGATCTTCACGCCCGCGCCCTGCCTGCCGATATAGGCGATCAGCCCCTCCGGATTGGGGAAGATATTGTCGCGGAAGGCGAACACGACGCCCTTCGGCCCGGCGTCCACCTTCTCCACATTGGCGCGGCGCGAAAGCGCCTTGATCGCCACCACCTGCAACAGGTGCTCGACCTCCTGCGGCAGCTTGCCGAAACGGTCGACCAGTTCGGCGGCGAAGCTCTCGATCTCGCGCTCGTCCTCGATCTCTGCCAGCCGCCGATAGAGCGCCAGCCGCACCGAAAGGTCGGCAACATAGTCGTCAGGGATGAGCACCGGCGTGCCCATGGTGATCTGCGGCGACCAGCGATCTTCGACCGGCGCGGTGATGCCGGCCTTCAGGCTCATGACCGCCTCTTCCAGCATCTGTTGATAGAGCTCGAAGCCGACCTCCTTGATGTGGCCGGACTGTTCCTCGCCCAACAGATTACCGGCGCCGCGGATATCCAGATCGTGCGAGGCTAGCTGGAAGCCGGCGCCCAGCGTATCGAGCGATTGCAGCACCTTCAGCCGGCGTTCGGCCTGCGGCGTGATCGGCTTCTTTGCCGGCAGCGTCAGCAGCGCGTAAGCGCGCAGCTTGGCGCGCCCGACCCGCCCGCGCAGCTGATAGAGCTGGGCGAGACCGAAGCGGTCGGCGCGGTGCACGATCAGCGTGTTGGCGGTCGGAATATCGAGACCGGATTCGACGATGGTGGTCGAGAGCAGCACGTCGTACTTGCCGTCATAGAAGGCCGACATGATGTCGTCGAGCACGGCCGGCGGCATCTGGCCGTGGGCGACGGCGACCCGCACCTCGGGAACGTGCTTGTCGAGGAAATCCTTTGCGCCGGCGAGATCCTCGATGCGCGGGCAGACATAGAAGGCCTGGCCGCCGCGGTATTTCTCGCGCAGCATCGCCTCGCGCACAGTGACCGGATCGAACGGGGACACGAAGGTGCGCACCGCGAGCCGATCGACCGGCGGCGATGCGATGATGGAAAGGTCGCGCACGCCGGTGAGCGCCAGTTGCAGCGTGCGCGGGATCGGCGTGGCGGTGAGCGTGAGCACGTGCACTTCCGAGCGCAGCGTCTTGAGCTTCTCCTTGTGCGCGACGCCGAAGTGCTGCTCCTCGTCGACGATCAGAAGCCCCAAGTCCTTGAACTTGATGCCGCGGCCGAGCAGCGCATGGGTGCCGACGACGATATCGACCGAGCCGTCGGCGAGACCCGCCTTGGCGGCCGCCACCTGACTGGGCGGGACCAACCGGGAGAGCTGGGCCACATTCACCGGAAAGCCGCGGAACCGTTCGGAGAAGGTCTTAAAATGCTGGCGCGCGAGCAGCGTGGTCGGCACGATCAGCGCCACCTGCTTGCCGTCCAGCGCCGCGATGAAGGCGGCGCGCAGCGCCACTTCGGTCTTGCCGAAGCCGACGTCGCCGCAGACGAGCCGGTCCATCGGCCGGCCCGAGCCGAGGTCGCCGACGGCGGCCTCGATGGCCGCGAGCTGATCGTCGGTCTCCTCGTAGGGAAACCCGGCGCAGAATTCGTCATAGGCCCCCGGCCCCACGGTGAGCCGCGGCGCCTCGCGCAACTGCCGCTCGGCGGCGATCTTGATCAGTTCGCCGGCGATCTCGCGGATGCGGCTCTTCATGCGCGCCTTGCGCGCCTGCCAGTTATGGCTGCCCAGCCGGTCGAGCTCGACGCCCGCCTCCTCCGAGCCGTAGCGCGACAACAGCTCGACGTTCTCCACCGGCAGGAAAAGCTTGGTGTCGTCGGCGTAGTGGATTTCCAGGCAATCGTGCGGCGCGCCGGCGGCTTGAATCGCCTGCAGGCCGGCGAAGCGGCCGATGCCATGATCGACATGCACGACCAGGTCGCCGACGCTGAGGCTCGTCGCCTCGGCGATGAAATTCTCCGCCCGCTTGCTGCCCTTGCGCGGCCGCACCAGCCGGTCGCCGAGAATGTCCTGCTCGCTGATGATGGCCGCCTGCTCGGTCTCGAAACCGCTCTCGATGCCGAGCACGGCCAGCGCCACCGCGTGCGTCGGCAGCCCGGTCGCCTGCGGCCAGGACACTACCGGCGTGAGGTTGTGCAGCTTATGGTCGGCCAGCACATGGCTCATGCGCTCGCGCGCGCCCTCGCTCCACAGCGCGATCGCCACCTGCTTGCCCTTGGCCTGTAAGGAGAACACGTGCGCGCTCAGCGCCTCGAAGACGTTGGCATTGGGCTCGGCGCGCTCGGCTGCGAAATTGTGTCCGGCCCGCGCGCCGATGTCGATCACATCGGCCGCTTCCGGCACCGCGAAGGGGGTGAGCTTGGCAAGCGCGTTCGCTTCGAGCCGCTCGGCCCATTCGCTTTCGGTGAGATAGAGCCGGTCGGGCGGCAGCGGCTTATAGGGCGGCGTCACGCCTTCGCTCAAGGCCTGCCGGCGCGCCTCGTAATAGTCGGAGATCTGCGCGAAGCGCTCGCGCGCGGCGTCTTCGCCGAGCGGCTCGAAGGCGAGCGGCGTGCCCGGCAGATAATCGAGCAGCGTTTCCATCTTCGTATGGAACAGCGGCAGCCAGTGCTCCATGCCCGGGTAGCGCCGGCCCTCGCTCACCGCCTCGTAGAGAAGATCGTCGGGCGCAGCCGCGCCGAATTCGGCGACATAGCCGGTGCGGAAGCGGCGGATCGTTTCGGTGACGAGCTGGAACTCGGCGACCGGCACCAGATCGAGCCCGCGCATCTCCATCTCGCTTCTTTGCGTCTGCGGGTCGAAGGTGCGGATGGTCTCCAGCGCGTCGCCGAAGAAGTCGAAGCGCACCGGCATGTCCATGCCCGGCGGAAAGAGGTCGAGAATGCCGCCGCGCACGGCGTAGTCGCCGGCCTCGCGCACGGTGGAGGCGCGGATGAAGCCGTTGAGCTCCAGCCACTCGACGATGCTCTGCATGCCGGTGATATTGCCCGGCGCGACCGAGAGCGCGTGCGTCGCCACGAATTCGCGCGCCGGCACGCGCTGCAGGACGGCGTTGACCGTGGTCAGCAGCACCGACGGCCGGTCGCGGCCTTTCACCCGGGCAAGCCGCGACAGCGCGGTCATGCGCTGCGCGACAACGCTCGCATTCGGCGATACCCGGTCGTAAGGCAGGCAGTCCCAGGCCGGGAATTCCATGGTCAGCACGTCGGGGCCGAAGAAGGCGAGCGCGCGGGAAAGTTGCGCCATGCGCTGGCCGTCGCGGCAGACGATGCACAGCGACACGGCCGGCGCGCGCTCGCGCGCGGCAATGGCGCGGGCGAGATCGGCGAGCACGAGGCCCTCGGCGCCGTCGGCGACCTGGGCGAGAGTGAGCGGCCTGCCTGCGCGCAGCAGTGCGGCGGGGGATTTGGTCATTGCATTCACGTCGTCATTCCATGGAAAGCACGCAGGCGCTTGAACAGGTCGGTATCAATGTTTGCCGGAACGGGTTCCGTGCCGTTGACCCAGGCGAAAATCTGCTGATCGGGGATTTCCAGCCAGCGCTCGAGCTCGTCGAGCTCACGCTCGTCCAAACCGGTCAGCGCGCTGTCCGCGAACCTGCCAAGCACGAAATCCATCTCGCGAATGCCGCGATGCCGGCAGCGGAACAGCAGGCGCCGCCGCCGCCCGTCCAATCCCCCGCTCGACAGTTCTTCCAAGCCGCATCTCCCAACGCCAAAAACCCGGACGGGGCCGGGCGGGGGTTATATAGATGGCCCTTCGGTCCTTGTCAGCGCCCGCTTTGCACAGGCCTGCGTTGCGCTGGCCCGCCCCGCAAGCCAGCATGCCGGTCCATGCGCCCCCCGGTCCTCAATCCGCTGTTCGCCTCGCTCACCAGCCTGCCCGGCATCGGGCCGCGGCTGGAGAAGCTTTATGCCCGGCTGCTCGAGCGCGAGGCGCCGCGCGTGGTCGACCTCCTGTTCCATCTGCCCTCCGGCACCATCGACCGCCGCGCGCGGCCCAAGCTCAACGAGGTGCAGAACGGCCAGCTCGTGACCGTTGCGGTGAAAGTCGAGGAACATCGCCCCGCCCCGCGTCATCGTCCGCGCGCGCCCTATCGCATCGTCACCAGCGACGACAGCGGCATCACGCTCACGCTGACCTATTTCAACGCCCGCCCGGACTATCTGGAAAAGCTGCTGCCGGTGGGGGCGACGCGTTACGTCTCCGGCACCGCCGAGTTCTACGACGGCATGCTGCAGATGGTGCATCCGGACCGGGTGGTGGACGAGAAGGGCTTCGCCGCGCTGCCCCTGGTCGAGCCAAGCTATCCGCTCAGCGAAGGCCTCACGCTCGGCAATGTGCGGCGCGCCATGGACGGCGCGCTGGGCCGTCTGCCGGCCCTGCCGGAATGGCAGGACGAGGCATGGGCCTCGCGCGAGCGCTTTCCGCCCTTCGCCGATGCGTTGCGTCTTTTGCATCGCCCGCCCGAGCCGCACGATGTGGCGCCGGAAAGCCCGGCCTGGACGCGCCTCGCCTATGACGAATTGCTCGCCGGGCAACTGGCGCTCGCGCTCGTACGCGCGCATATGCGCCGCCAGGCCGGACGCGGCACCTCGAGCGAGGGCCGCATGCGCGCGCGCATCATGAAGGCGTTGCCTTATGCGCTCACCCATTCGCAGCAGCGCGCGGTCGACGATATCGTCACCGACCTCGCCCGGCCGCAGCGCATGCTGCGCCTGCTGCAAGGCGACGTCGGCTCCGGCAAGACCGTGGTGGCGCTGATCGCCGCCGCCGCGGTGATCGAGGCCGGCCGCCAGGCGGCGCTCATGGCGCCGACCGAGATCCTCGCCCGCCAGCATCTCAAGACCATCGCGCCGCTCGCGCAGGCCGCTGACATCCGCGTCGCCATCCTCACCGGCCGCGAGCGCGGGCCCGCGCGCAAGGAAATTCTCGATCGCCTGACGCTGGGCGACATCGACCTCCTGGTCGGCACCCACGCGCTCTTCCAGGAAGACGTCGCCTTCCACGATCTCGCACTTGCCATTGTCGACGAGCAGCATCGTTTCGGCGTGCACCAGCGGCTCGCCCTCACGCAGAAGGGCGAAGCGGTCGACGTGCTGGTGCTCACCGCCACGCCGATCCCGCGCACGTTGGTGCTGACCTATTTCGGCGACATGGATATATCCGAGCTGCGCGAGAAGCCGGCCGGCCGCCAGCCCATCGATACGCGCACCATCCCGCAGTCGCGGCTGGAGGAAGTCGAGGATGCCGTCGGCCGCGCGCTCGATGCCGGCAACCGCGCCTATTGGGTCTGCCCGCTGGTGGAGGAGTCCGAGAACAGCGATCTCGCCGCCGCCCAGGCGCGCTACGAGGAGCTACGCCAGCGCTTCGGCGACAAGGCCGACCTGGTGCACGGCCGCATGAAGGGTGCCGACAAGGATGCCGCCATGGCGCGCTTTGCCGCCGGCGAGAGCCGGCTCCTGGTCGCCACCACGGTGATCGAAGTGGGCGTCGACGTGCCGGAAGCGACCGTCATGGTTGTCGAGCACGCCGAGCGCTTCGGGCTTGCCCAACTGCACCAGTTGCGCGGGCGCATCGGCCGCGGCTCGGGACATTCGACCTGTCTGCTGCTTTACCGGACGCCGCTCGGCGAAACCGCCAAGGCGCGGCTCGCCATCCTGCGCGAAACCGAAGACGGCTTCCGCATCGCCGAGGAAGACCTGCGGCTGCGCGGCGAAGGCGATGTGCTCGGCACCCGCCAGAGCGGCGTGCCGGGCTTCCGCGTCGCCCGCGCGGAAGTGCACGGCAAATATCTCGGCGCCGCCCGCGACGACGCCGCGCTCGTGCTCGCACGCGATCCGTCACTGAACAGCGAGCGCGGCCAGGCTCTGCGCGACCTGCTCTACCTGTTCGGCAAGGACGAGGCGATCAAGCTGATCCGGGCGGGCTAAGGTGCATGTTGCCCGTCAAGGCATCGCCGAGCGGATCGGGTCCGAAGCGGTTGCTGCCCGGGGTTCCCCGCATGCAGGCCCAGACGAAGAGCAGAACGATCCCGATGATGGTGAACGCGATAAGCATCCACCAGCCGGTTCGGTCGATGTCGTGCAAGCGGCGTATGCCCATCGACAGACCGGGCAAAAACAGGATCAGCGACGTAACGCCGCCGATCGGCTGCGGCTTCGTATCGGCAAAGATCGCACTATCGAGGATCCCGGCCGCCAGCGCGACGAGCATAGCGAACAAGACCCAGTACCAGTATTCCGATCGGGAAGCCCGGCCCGAGAAGGTCACATAATTGCGAAAGCCTGATTGGATCGCTTCGTGAAATTGCATCGGCTTCCTCCTGAAGGATGCCCCGCCCGGATCGAGCCAGGATGTTTTATCAGCATTCCTAACAATTTGCTTGCGCAACGAGGTTTTAAAATACCAATTCCCCCCGACGCGCCGGCGGCAGGCTCTGCGGGATCATGCGCGAATGTTGAGTCTCGGACGGGCGCTCTGACGGGCTGGGCGCAGGCCCTACTCCACCGTCTCCGCTTTGCGCACCAGTTGCGCCGCGCGGGCGTTGGCGGCGAGCGCGCCGAGCTTCTTCTGCTCGTCGCCGCCCGGCTGGACCATGCCAGCCGAGATCAGCAGCGTCATCGCGCTCTCCACCGAGATGTCGAGCTCGCGCAGCTCGCTGCGCTTGACGAAAAAGAAGAAGCCCGTGGTCGGGTTGGGCGTGCACGGCAGGAAGACCGAGATGTGGTCGCCCTCCGGCAGCTTGGCCTCGACTTCCGGCGCCGGCGGTTGCGACAGGAACACCAGCGACCACATGCCGGGCGCGGGAAATTCCACCAGCGCCACCTTGCGGAAGCTCGAGCCGGTCTTCGAGAACAGCGTCTCGAAAATCTGCTTCATAGTCTTGTAGATGGGCCGCACGATCGGCATGCGGGAAAGCAGGCCCTCCCCCAGTTCCACCAAGGTGCGCCCGACCAGGTTGGCGGTGAGGAAGCCGAGCAGCGTCAGCGCCACCAGGGCGATGACCAGGCCGGTGCCGGGCAGCGGCCAAGGCAGATAGGTTTCCGGCCGGTAGGCCGGCGGAATGAGCGGGCGCACGAAGTCGTCCGCCCAGCGCACCACCGACCAGATCAGCCATGCCGTGATGGCGAGCGGCCCCGCCACCACCAGCCCGGTGAGGAACCAGTTGCGGATACGGCCGGCAAGGCCGGTCTGCGAGGCGGCCGCGATCTCCTCGACATCGTGGGCCAGCTCTTCGCCCGGTTGCTGCTTGCGCTCGTCCATGTCCGGTTCTTACCCCGCCGCATGGCCTCGCCGGTAAGCCCCGACCGGGCTTCCCGGAACCATGCGCAACGCTATCTATTCAACCGTGACCGATTTTGCGAGGTTGCGCGGCTGGTCCACGTCGGTGCCGAGCGCGACGGCCGTATGGTAGGCGATGAGTTGCACCGGCAGTGCGTAGACCAGCGGCGTCACCGTCGCCGCCATGTCGGGCATGGTCAGCGTCTCCACCTGATCCATGGCGGCCTCATGGGCGCCTTTCGGGTCGGTGACCAGGATGATCCGGCCGCCGCGGGCAGCGACCTCTTCCATGTTCGACAGCGTCTTCTCGAACACGCCCTCGCGCCGCGGGCTTTTGTCGTAAGGCGCGATCACGATCACCGGCATGGTCTCGTCGATCAGCGCGATCGGCCCGTGCTTGAGCTCGCCGGCGGCGTAGCCCTCGGCGTGGATATAGGAGATTTCCTTCAGCTTCAGCGCGCCTTCCATGGCGATGGGGAAAGACGTGCCGCGGCCGAGATAGAGCACGTCCTGCACCTTGGACAGTTCGTGCGCCAGCTTCTCGATCTGCGGCTCGAGCGAAAGCGTCTGCGTCATCAGGCGCGGAACCTCGACCAGCGCATGCACCAGATTCTGCTCGTCTTTTTCGGTGAGCTCACCGCGCGCGCGGCCGGCCGCGATGGCGAGGCAGGCAAGCACCGAGAGTTGGCAGGTAAACGCCTTGGTGGAGGCGACGCCGATTTCCGGGCCGGCGAGCGTCGGCATCACCACCTCGCTCTCGCGCGCGATGGTCGAGGTGGGCACGTTGACCACCGAAAGAACGTGCAGCTTATGCTCCTTGGCGTAGCGCAGGCTCGCCAGCGTGTCGGCCGTCTCGCCGGACTGCGAGATGAAGAGAGCGAGATCGCCGGCGTCCATCGGCGCCTCGCGATAGCGGAATTCCGAGGCGATATCGATCTCCACCGGCAGCTTGGCGAAGCGCTCGAACCAGTATTTCGCCACCAGACCGGCATAGAAGGCGGTGCCGCAGGCGGCAATCGACAGGCGCTTGAGCTGCCGCCAGTCGAACGGCAGTTCGGCCGGCAGCACGATGCGTTCGGTCGTCATGTCGATGTAGTGGGCGAGCGTATGGCCGACCACTTCCGGCTGCTCGTGAATTTCTTTGGCCATGAAGTGCCGGAAGTTGCCCTTGTCGATCAGCAGGCCGGAGGCCGCCGACTTGATCAGCGGCCGCTTCAGCGGCCTGTCCTCCTCATCGAAAACTTGCGCGCCCTGGCGTGTGAGCACGGCCCAGTCGCCCTCTTCGAGATAGCTGATGGTGTCGGTGAATGGGGCGAGCGCAATGGCATCGGAGCCGAGATACATCTCGCCGTCGCCATAGCCGATGGCGAGTGGCGATCCTTTGCGCGCCGCGATTAACAAATCGTCCTCGCCGGCGAACAGGAAAGCGAGCGCGAAGGCGCCGCGTAATTGCTTGAGCGCCGCCGCCACCGCCTCGGCCGGCGTCTTGCCCGACTTCAGTTCCTCGGTGACCAGATGCGCGACCACTTCGGTGTCGGTGTCGCTGGTGAAGGTGCAGCCATTGGCGGCGAGCCTGTCGCGTAGTTCGCGGAAGTTTTCGATGATGCCGTTATGCACGACGGCGACGCGGTCGGTCGCGTGCGGATGGGCGTTGCTTTCGCTCGGCTTGCCGTGGGTGGCCCAGCGGGTATGGCCGATGCCGCTGTGGCCTTGCAGCGGCTGCCGGTCGAGCTTGTCAGCCAGCGCCTTCAGCTTGCCCTGCGCGCGGAGGCGGACGAGCTTCCCCCGTTCCAACGTGGCAACGCCGGCGGAGTCGTAGCCGCGGTATTCGAGGCGCTTGAGCGCGTCGATGAGGTGGGGCGCGACCGGTTCGCGCCCGAGAATTCCGACGATCCCGCACATGGCGGCTGGGATGCCCCCTTCTAGACTTCACTCATGGGTTAAAGGCTGCCGGCAACTATAGGAAATCAAAACGCATTTCGCCTTGTGACAGGGCTCTTTCCCACCCTTTATGCGTGCTTCTTCGGCTGCGCCTTGCGCACGCTTTTGCCCAAGGCCTTCACCTGCTGCAAGCGTTTTACCCAGCCTTCCTTAATCGTCTGCTTGCCCCGGGCGACGGCGAGCGCGCCCGCCGGCACGTCCTTGGTCACCACCGTGCCGGTGCCGACATAGGCCTCGTCCCCGATCTTGACCGGGGCCACCAGCGCCGAATTGGAGCCGATGAAAGCGCCTTTGCCGATGTCGGTGCGGTGCTTGTCGAAGCCGTCATAATTGCAGGTAATGGTGCCGGCGCCGATATTGGCGCGGGCGCCAACGCGGGCGTCACCGATATAAGCCAGATGATTGGCCTTGGCCCCGTCCTCGATGGTCGAGGCCTTCACCTCGACGAAATTGCCGATATGCACATCGGCGCCGAGCTCGGCGCCCGGCCGCAGACGCGCGAAGGGGCCGATGCGCGCGCCCCTGCCGACATGCGCGCCTTCCAAGTGCGAGAAAGACCTGATGGTGGCGCCATCCTCCACCGTGACGCCCGGCCCGAACACGACATTGGGCTCGATGGTCACGTCGCGGCCGAGTTTGGTGTCGGCAGACAGAAACACGGTCTCCGGCGCCACCAGGGTGACGCCCGCCTCCATGGCGGCGCTGCGCAGCCGCTGCTGCAGCACGGCTTCGGCTTCGGCCAGTTGCGCCTTGGTGTTGATGCCGCGCACATCGTCCTCCGTGGTTTCGATTGCCGCCGCCTTCAAGCCTTTGTCGCGGGCGATGGCGACTGCGTCAGTGAGATAGTATTCGCCCTTGGCATTGTCGTTGCCGATGTGGTCGAGCAGGTCCAAGGCGTGCCTGCCGGCAAGCGCCATCAGGCCGCCATTGCACAGGCGGATGCGACGCTCCTCCGGCGTCGCGTCCTTCTCTTCCCGGATGGCGACGAGTTCGCCGTCTTGCGTCACCAGCCTGCCGTAGCCGGTCGGATCGGCGGGGCGGAAGGCGAGCACCGCCACGGCGGCGCCTTCGGCGAGCGCCGCGCGCAGCTTGGCGAGCGTTTCGGGCCGCACCAGCGGGGTGTCGGCGAACATCACCAGGACGTCGTCGGCCCCGCGCGCGATGGCCGTCGCGCGCCGCCAGCACCGCATGGGCGGTTCCCTTGCGCTCGCGCTGCTCGAATATTTGCGCTTTCGGGACGCGGGCGCGCGCCTCGTTCACCACCCCGGCGTGGTCGGGCCCGACCACGACCGCGATCTCGCCGCAACCCGCCTCATCCGCCCCGCTCAAGACATGGCCGATGAGCGTGCGGCCGCCGAGCGCGGTTGAGCGCCTTCGGCAGCGCAGAGCGCATGCGCGTGCCCTCGCCGGCGGCGAGCACAATCGCGAGGCAGGTTCGTCGGTTCATCGGATTTCCGGCTCGCAAGAGAGTCCTCAGGGCCGCGCACCCTAACGAAGCTGGCCCTTGCGTAAAGAGCCGGTGATGCGGCGCTCCCGCGCACCGCGGCAGCAGCCAGCATTGCCGGATTCTGCTAGTATTTTCAATGATTCGCCCTTCCGACCAGGATTTCCCCATGGCGAGCGACATGCCGAGCGACATCGCGCTTCGCGAACCGGACCGCCCACGCCGCTTCGGCATGCGTGCGCTCTGGCGCCTCACCGGCTGGGGCTTCGCTGCGGCATGTTCGCTGGCTGCGGTTGCCGTTACCGCACAGACGCACACGGGCAGCGAGCGCATGAAGCTCGCCTTCTCGCCGCAGGCGCAGCCGGTGGCGGTCGCCAAGGTTCCGCCGGCGGCGCGGGCGGACGACGCCGAAATGGCGCGGCTGGAGGGGCAGGTCCGGCGGCTTTCCACCGACCGCGAACACCTGACCGAACGCATTGCCAGCCTGGAGCACAGCCTGGATGACCTCACCGGCTCCATCAAGCGGCAGGCCGCGGCGGCTCCCAGCGCCCCGGCAGCGCCGCCGCCGGTGATCTCTGCCGCGCCGGTGATCGTGCCGCTCACCGACGGCAACCCCGCCGCATGGCCGGAGACGCGGTATCCGGCAGCCGTATCCGAGCAGGCCGAAAAGCCGGCCCCGCGCGCCGCGCATCCGGCCGTTGCTGCCGTTGCTGCTGCGGCCGCTGCTGCCGCTGCGCCGGCTGCTGCTGCTGCGACCACCCACAAGACAAGGCCGGTCCGCGTGACTGTTCCCATGCCGCCGGAGCGCATGGCCGGGCTCGCACCCGCGCCGGCACCCGAGCCGGCAAGGTCCGAAAATCCTGGCTTCGGCCTCTCCCTTGCCGGCGCCTCTAATCTCAGCGTGCTGCATCTGCAATGGGCGGCGGCCAAAGCCAATTTCGGGCCGATGCTCGGCGACCTGAAGCCCTATGCGCTGGCCGAACGGCGCGGCAAGGCGCGGCACTACCGGCTGATCATAGGACCGCTGCCGACCTATACCGCCGCCGCCCGTCTATGCGCGCGGCTGATCAGCGCCCATGCCATCTGCCATCCCGTGAAGATGGCCGGCGAGCCGATGTAGCGCCCTCACCCGGCCAGCGCAGTCTCCACCAGCTTCACCCAGTAGGACGTGCCGAAAGGGATGGCCTCGTCGTTAAAGTTATAGGCCGGGTGATGCAGGTTCGCGCTGTCGCCGTTGCCGACGAAAATGAAGGCGCCGGGACGCGCGTTGAGCATGAAGGCGAAATCCTCCGCGCCCATGACTGGCGGCGTATCGACATCCACCTTGTCCTGGCCCGCCACTTCCTGCGCCACCTTGGCGGCGAAGTCGGTCTGTGCCGCGTGGTTGACCAGCACCGGATAGCCGCGCCGGTAGCGCAGGCTCGCCTTGGCGCCGTAGACGCCGGCCGTCGCCTTCACTACTTCGCCCAGCCTCTGCTCCAACAGATCGCGCACCTCCGGCGACAGGCTGCGCGCTGTGCCGCGCAACCGCGCGGTCTGCGGGATGACGTTATCGGTATTGCCGGCGTGGAACATGGTGATCGAAATCACCGCGGACTCCAGCGGATCGACATTGCGTGACACGATCGACTGGATGGCGTTGACGATCTGCGAACCGACCAGCACGGTGTCGACGGAATAGTGCGGACGCGCGGCGTGGCCGCCTTTGCCTTCGATATCGATGGTCAGATGATCGGCCGAAGCCATGCTGGCGCCCGGGCGCAGCGCGAATTGCCCAACCGGCATACCTGGGTAGTTGTGCATGCCATAGACCTCGCCGACATTGAAACGTTCCATCAGCCCGTCCTCGACCATGACCTTGCCGCCGCCGCCACCCTCCTCGGCCGGCTGGAAGATCACCACCGCGGCGCCGGCGAAATTGCGCGTCTCGGCGAGATAGCGCGCCGCCCCGAGCAGCATGGCGGTGTGGCCGTCATGGCCACAGGCGTGCATCTTGCCGGACACAGTCGACTTGTACGGCAGGCCCGTATCTTCCTCGATCGGCAGCGCATCCATGTCGGCGCGCAGGCCGATTCTCCTGTCGGAGGCGCCCTTGCGCCCGTGGATGACGCCGACCACGCCGGTGCGGCCGATGCCGGTCACCACTTCGTCGCAGCCGAATTCGCGCAGTTTCTCGGCCACCAGGCCGGCCGTGCGGTTGACGTCGAACATCAGCTCGGGATGGGCGTGGATATCGCGCCGCCAGGCGGCGATTTCGTTCTGCAGGTCGGCGACGCGGTTGACGATAGGCATGGGCGCGGCTCCTCGGGCAGTGAATTGGCGGGGATAGTGTAGAGGGATCGCGCGGGAGTGGAAACCGAGCCGGCAGTCACCTCAAGTCCCCCTGACAAGGGAGGAGGTAGGCAAAGCGCGTGGCGCGTGCAGGCGAAGAATGACGCGGTTTGGCACCTATTGACCCGCCGCGCCGGCACCCCTACACAGCGGCGCAAGCGCACGATCCGAGGCCTTTCCACGCGGTAAGCGGGGCTGGGCGGCGATTTTCCGGCATTGAGAGCCCCGCCGCGGCGGGAGTGGACTTGGCGGGATTGGGATTTTGCGCAGATAAGCCACGAAGCGGGCCGCGTCTCCTTTCGGGATCGCGGCGCGCATTTTCGGTGAGAGCGCGTAGCTCAGTCGGTAGAGCAACTGACTTTTAATCAGTAGGTCCTGGGTTCGAGTCCCAGCGCGCTCACCAATAAAATCAATAATTTAGTTACTGTCCGCAGTGATGGCGTTTAGTCATGGGTAACCTTTAAAGTAACGCGGTGCTGATGCGCCGTTCTTTCGCGCCGGCGCTGGACCGGGAGGCGTCGCCTCACGGCCACATTGACGCGCAAACGCTGACCCGCACGTTGCTTGTTTGGGGCGCTATCAAAGGAACGGCATGGCGACAAAGCGCAACCAAGCAGAAGCTCGCCGCATCGCAAAACTAGCATACCCGTATCCCGGCTGCTGTCTTTGCGGCCAGACCGTGGGAGTCGATCTTGCCCACTTGGACCACAACTCGGGCAACGACGATCCGGACAACTTGGCGCGGCTATGCCGTCATCATCCTGGATGTTTGATGTCGGGTTGTTCTCAATCAAGGCACTGAAACTGCAGCGCGCGCATTGGCAAGAAGTGAAGGGTAAGCGCACCAACGCGTTCATGAAGGAAGCTGGCCGCAAGGCCGCGCTGACCAGAGCGGAAAAGGGATTGGCAGTCGGATGGCACGCAAGGCATGGGCAACTCGCCGCGCAGGGGCAAGCAGCAGCAAGCAATGACCCGGGCCAGAGGTCAGCCACCTCGTCGCGCCGTCGACCGCGACTACCCCCACCAGGTTCTTGTCCCGGCAGATAACGTTGGTGGCCAGAACCTGAGTTTCGTCTTCGCGCAGATCGATCAGCCGCAGCAGAGCTATTCGCTGCGCAACGACGACCGCTGGTATCAGGTCTATTGCTTCCGGACGGCAGCCGATGTCCGGGCGCTCCAAGCTCTATTCGGCGGCGAAATGAAGAGGCCGCCAACTGAGGCGGTCTCCACAGGTACCAATTATCTCCAGCCCGATTTCCGATCACAGTCCCGCCGCGCCGCAGGGTGAGATTTTTCCCATTGGGTCACCGAGCGGGTTTCGCTTTCGGGCATCTTTTCTTCCATACACACGCAGTAGGCGCGGATGATGGTCTGGGTCGCGCCCGGTTCGCCCTGATTGTCGCGGATGCATTGATTGACCCATTTCACGTCGTCGGTCGTCATTCTTTGAGCGAAGGCTACGGACGGTAGAAGGCACAAGCCGAGCACGATCGCCCCACTGACAGCTTTCACGACTGACTCTCCTGATTGCCCGGGATCGGGCGCCGGACAGTAGCTGAACCGGGGAAAGCCGTCACTATTCCTTCTGGACCATCCGTTCCACCTGACACGGCAGTTGGTTGGCGTAGTGGACCGGGCGGCGCGAGCGGTCGCAGTGGGCGTCGCGCCCTTCCTCCTTGTAACGATTGAATATCTTTTAGCCGGTCTTGCGGGAGATGCCGAACTCCAGGCAGACCTCGGTCATGCTTTCGCCCTCCAGCAGGCGGGCCACGAAACGCAGGCGCTCGTCCATCACCGAACACTCGTTCCACGGCATCAACGCCTCCCGCCAAACGGCGGATAGTGTTACCCATGTGTCCGGTACAATTTGTCACCTATCTCTCAGGCCGGTCACAGGGAAGGCGCTGCCCTGCCGAATTGACAATTCTCAAAGCTTCGCCCGCAGCCCGGCTTAAAAAGGGCATATGCTTACATTTCAGCAACTGCTCGATCTGGCCGACAATTGTTATCGGCAGGCCCACGCCGCCGTCGACCCGCTCGAAAGCTGCGAGCTCACGCTTGAGGGCGACGAGTATCTCAGGCGCGCCAAGGAAGTCCGGCAAGCAAAGCCGAATTCGCCCGCACTCGAACAGGCTGGACGAGCCGAACCAGTTTCATCCTGATCGGGTTTATCTCGGCCGCAGCCCGCTCTACGCGCGGGGTGGCCGGCTCGTCGGCAGTTCGCAAGATACGGTGATTCGCGGGACAGCCAAAGCGGCGCAACCCAATCCACGTGGCCCTGGCACAGGGCAGCGCGTGCTGCATTGCATCCACGACACATGCATGCAGCCCGTTTCGCAAGTTCCCGCCGGAAGCCGGAACCGTCGCGGGCGGTTTTCCTGGTGCCGTGATCGCCGCCGCCGCGCTCCTCTTCGTTCTGCTGCTGTCGCTCATCGTCGTGCGCATCGCCACGGTTGCATTGACGCTCACTGGGCTCTCGCGCGCGGTGGCGGGCTTTCAGGCGCGTTCGGCCTGGACCGGCACCGGCTTCACCACCGGCGAGAGCGAGGCGCTGATGAGCCATCCGGTGCGCCGGCAGATCATCAATCTGCTGATGCTGCTGCGCGGTGCCGGCCTGGTGACCGCGGCTTCCACGCTGATGCTGTCCTTCGTCACCGTCTCCGACCGCGAACAGGGCTTCCTGCGGCTCGGCATTCTTTTCGGCGGCGGGCTGGCGATCTGGCTCATCGCGCGCAGCCGCTGGATCGACCTCTGGATGTCGCGCGTGATCGCCGCCGCGCTCAAGCGCTACACCACCATTGACACGCGCGATTATGCCGGCCTGCTGCATCTTGCCGGCGAATACGCCATCATGGAATTGGAAGTGCAGAAGGGCGGCTGGCTGGCGGGCAAGCGGCTGGAAGAGATCAGGCTGTCCGATGAAGGCATCCTCGTACTTGGCATTTCCAAGCCGGACGGCAGCTATGCGGGTGCGCCTCGCGGGGGCACCGAGCCGAAGCCGAAGGATGTGCTGATCATCTATGAGCGCTCGTCGTCGCTGGTGAAGCTCGGCCGCCGCCGCGCGGGATCAAGCGGCGATGCGGCGCATCACGGCGCGGTACGGGAAGAAAGTGCGGTGGAGCGCACGGACAGCGTGACGCAGTGAGCGCCGCATATTTGGCAAATCGCGCCGGGCAAAAACGATCCGAAAAATATTCGCGAATTTTATCTCGCGCGTCCCGTCGGTTTGTTTCTCATTTGACGCGATATTCCGGGCATTTTCGACGCATCGCGAACTTACCGCAGGTTCTGTCACGAAACTTTATCCTGGCGGCCATCGCAGTTTCATCAATCGGTCGCGCCCTCGCCACTTTGCCCCGCTAAACCATAGACACTGGATGGGTAAGGGAAGAGCCCTGGAGGCCGAGATCATGCTTCACTGCAGTGCGGAAAAAATCGCCGCTCTCCGCCCGTTCTCGTCGCCCGCCCGCTGCCCCTATTGCGACGATTGGATGGTCGCGCCGATCCATTCCGAGTTCGTCGTGGGCGGTGAAATCCGCCATCATTGGGAATGCGACGCCTGCGGCCAGGCTTCACTCAGCGCGATCCCGCTCTGCGACTCTTGAGCGCGCTAAGGCGCGGCTTGCAGCCGTCTCACCTCGGCGAGCGTCAGCAGGCGCGGCCCGCTGTCGGCGAGGTAGACGAAACGCAGGCGCCGCCGCCGCTTGGCCATGCGGCTGGGTAGCGCCGTGTAGCGTGTGTCGCCGTCTGCGAGAAGCGAAACCTGACCTACCGTTGCGGCGGTCTCGCATTCCACGCGCAACAGTACCAGCCGCGCCCCGTTGCCGTCTTCGGCTTCGAAGGGAACGCAGGCAGCGCGCAGGAAGCTGGTGAGATCGCTCGCGGCCGCGAA
The DNA here is from genome assembly GCA_963837965.1 of uncultured Pseudomonadota bacterium. Taxonomy (GTDB): domain Bacteria; phylum Pseudomonadota; class Alphaproteobacteria; order Rhizobiales; family Xanthobacteraceae; genus Pseudolabrys. The sequence goes on from CAWIPY010000003.1 coordinate 545,026, forward strand.
GCTCTCGGCGAAGGCGCTTTCCACCGGATCAAGATCGGCCGGCTGGCCGTAGTAGCGCTCATAGCCGTTCGAGCGTTGCGGTGCCTGCCATTGCGCCGTCCGCGGCGACGGGCCCCCACCGCCGCCGCCGTTTTGTAGATGCTCGTAGTCCTCTCTGCGCTGCATGGGTCCCGCCTCGCTTGCCTGGTCCGGACGCCCTCGCCCGCACGCTGGACGTGCCGGTGACACTGCAATGTCCGTGCCAGGATGCAGGCGGCTCTCGGCCCCATCTGGCCGATGGTGCGCCTAATCCGTAATCAAGATGGGCGAATTCAGGTCAGCGCCCCATACTTCGGCCGAACCATGATCGCTGCACGCAGCAAAAGGTAGAGGACCACCGCATTGAGGATGTGCCAGAGAAAGTGGGTGCCGAGCGGCAGCCACGGGCACAGGGCATTGTCCACGCTGCGGAAGACGAGCGAGAGCGCGAAGGCGGCCGCCGCGGCCAGCACCAGGTGGCCGGCCTGCCCGCGCGCCAGCCCGCCGACGATCAGCATGGCGGCCAGCGCCGGCAGATAGGCATGCGAGCCGTTGAGCGCGTCCGGCGGCACCAGCGCGGCCTCGGCATAGGTGAGCCCTGCGAAAGCGACGAGCAGCGCGAGGCTCACCGGCAACGACAGAGCGAGATAGCGGCGCAAGGCGAACAGTAGGTAGCCGTAGATGAAAACCGCGATGGGCACGGTATCGAACAACTCGGCTCCTTGCGTCGCCACGGTATGGAAGATGAAGGAACCGACGCCGACCACTGCCGCAAGCGCGATCAAGAGCGGAACCGGCCAGCCTCGCCCGCCCGCCGCCCGCCATTGCACGAAGGCGACCGCCGCCGCGATCAGGAACGCGACATTGCTGATGGCATTGACCGGCTCGGCCCAGAACGAGGGGTCGGTTCGCTCACAATAAAGATCGACCGCGCGCGACCAGTCCATGGCGCATCATGCCAGCGCCGCTTTCACCCGCGCCGGCGTGAACGGCAGGTCGCGCAGGCGCTTTCCGGTCGCATGGGCGAAGGCGTTGGCGATCGCTGCGGCGGCAGGGCCGAGAGACGCTTCACCGACGCCGAGCGACGGCAGATCGGGGTGGTCGAGCACGACGGTGCTCACGGTCGGCGCTTCCGGCATCGTGAGGACCGGATAGCTGAGCCAGTCGCGCGAGACAATGCCTTCCTTGTCGAATCTCACCTGCTCGTACAACGTCCAACTCGCCGCCTGAATAATGCCGCCCTCGATCTGGTTCCTCAGCCCATTCGGATTGATGACCTGCCCAGCATCGACGGCAGCGTGCACCTGCGTGACCCGCAGCCCGCCACTCGCACGATCGAGCGCCACCACGGCAACCACGGCTACATAGCTTGCCGCGTTCTTGTAGCGGGCAAACGCGATGCCGCGGCCGTGCACGCCATCGCCTTTGGCTCCTTTCTGCCAGCCGGCCGCCTTGGCTACCGCCTCGATCACCGCGGCAGCGCGCTCGTCCTTCAGATGCGCAAGGCGGAACGCCACCGGATCGGCATTGGCCGCCGCCGCCATCTCGTCGACGAAGGACTCGATGGCAAAAATATTGGCGAAGGCGCCAAGCGAGCGCAGCGAGGACACCCTTAAAGGTGCGGCCGGGACGAAATGATTGGCGATGCGCCGGCCGGGAAATGCATAAAGCGGCACGGCGTTGCGCGCTGCTCCGCCGCCCCAGCCCGGCGAGGGCTCGAGCGGCTGCGCCAGATACCAGCTGGCCAGTAGGTTATTGCCGCCGCCGGCGCCCGGCCGCGTGCTGTGGGTGGTGCTCCAGACGTCGTAGGACCAATCCACGATCCTGCCGCCGACCAGCGAGCCCTTGGCCTTCATGACCATGGCGGGGCCGTAGGGCTCCCAGGCGAACTCGTCGTCGCGCATCCATTGCACGCGCACCGGCTTGCCGCGCACCGCGCGCGCCAGAAGAGCGGCGTCAAGCGCGGCATCGTCGGCACCGTTGTGGCCATAGCAGCCGGCGCCTTCCGTATGGATGCAGTGAACGGCGTGCGGCTCGAGCTTCAGTGCGCCGGCGAGATCGCGGCGCAAGGCGAAGACGCCCTGGCTGTGCGTCCACACGGTCAGCTTGCCGCCGTCGAATTGTGCCAGCGCGCAGGATGGCGCGAGCGAAGCATGCGCCGTGTACGGTTTGGTATAGGTCGCCTCGAACACCCGCGCGATGCCGGCCGGCGGCGGCGGTTTCTTGTCGCTCACCACCGAATCCCGGCTGGCGGCATTGACCAGGTCGTCGAACAGCTTTCGCGAATCGGGGAGATCGTCGCCGCCGATCCATTGGCTGTGGCGCAGCAGATGGGCGCGCGCGCGCACCGCCTGCTCCTCGCGTTCGGCGATCACGCCGAGAAAGGACCCGTCGCGCACCACCGCGATGACACCGGGCAGTGCCTTGGTCCCCTCGATGTCGACCTTGGTAAGAATGCCGTGATAGCGCGGCGGCCGCACCACCCGGCCGTGGAGCATGCCGGTTGGGCGCAGGTCCTGCACAAAGGCGGGTTGGCCGGTGACCTTGCCCGGTATGTCACGGCGCTCGGCCGGCTTGCCGACGACACGGTGGCCGCCTTCCGGCGCCGGCTTGATCTTGCCGGTTGCGCGCCGATGCAGATCGACCGAGGCTGCGAGATCGCCATAGGTCACGTGGCGCAGGCTCGGCGCCGCATAAACGACGCCGTCCTGCACGTTGAGCTGATCGTACGACCAGGACAGCCGCTTGGCGGCGAGCTTGAGCAGAATGTCGCGCGCCTCGGCGCTCGCCTGGCGGATGGCGGCGCCGCTCATCTCGATTGAGCGGCTGCCCGCAGTGAAGCCTTCGTCCGGTGTGCGTGCCGTATCGCCGGAGACCATGATGATCTGCGCAGGCTTCATCCCTAATTCTTCCGCCGCGATCTGGGCGAGCGCGGTGAGAATGCCCTGGCCGAGCTCGACCTTGCCGGTGAACACGGTGATGGTGTTGTCGGCATTGACGCGCAGCCAGGCATCGAGCATGCGGTCATGCGAAAGATCGCCGGGCAACGCCGGCTCCGCGCATGGGGATCCGCGCAGGCTGAAGGAGACGACGATGCCGCCCACGGCAGCGGCGCCGAACTGACGGCGGGTGAGAAGTGCCATGTCGCGCGTCATGGCCCCTTCTCCATCTCGCGCGCGGCGCGCAGGACCGCTCGGACGATGCGGTGGTGGGCTCCGCAGCGGCAGAGATTGCCGGCGAGCGCCTGGCGCACCTCCTGGCGGCTCGGCCGTGGCTTGCGCGTGAGAAAATCCATCGCCCGCATGATCATGCCGGGCGTGCAATAGCCGCACTGCGCCGCCTGCTCTTTGATGAAGGCGCGCTGTAAGGGATGGAGGTTGTCGAGACTGCCGAGCCCTTCCAAGGTGACGACCTCGGCGCCGGCGACGCTACCAACCGGCGTCACGCAAGACAGGGCCGCCTTGCCGCCGATCAGCACCGTGCAGGAACCGCACTGCGCCAGCCCGCAGCCGAAGCGAGGCGAATTGAGGCCGAGATCGTTGCGCAGCGCATAGATGAGCGGCGTGTCGGCCTCGGCCTCCACGTCATGATTCTTGCCGTTGACCTTCAGCGTCAGCGCCATGGCAGTGAGATAATACGGTTCGCCCGCTTCGCATACTGCGCCCAACCGCGCAAACCGCCAAGCGGCGCTTTTTATACGGCGGTTATGTCGCCCCGCTGCCAGTGCGCCTGCACGTCGGCACGGAACTCGGCGAAGCGTCCGGCTGCGATGGCGGCCCGCATTCCGGACATCAGCGCCTGGTAATAGGCGAGATTGATGGTGGACAAGAGTACCGCCCCCAGTATCTCCCCCGCCTTGGTCAGGTGATGAAGATAGGCGCGCGAATAGCTGCGCGCGGCCGGATGCGTGCTCTCCGCGTCGAGCGGGCGCGGATCGGCGGCGTGCCGGGCATTGCCCAGATTGATAGGCCCGAAGCGGGTGAAGGCCATGCCATGCCGGCCGTTGCGGGTCGGCATCACGCAATCGAACATGTCGATGCCGCGCGCCACGGCTTCCACCAAGTCGTGCGGCGTGCCGACGCCCATCAGATAGCGTGGCCGGTCGGCCGGCAGCACTGGCGTGGTTTCCTCGACCACCTTGAGCATCACTGACTGCGGCTCGCCGACGGCGAGCCCGCCGATGGCGTAACCCTGGAAGTCCATCCCCACTAGTTCGCGCGCGCTTTCGAGACGCAATGCGATATCGTCGCCGCCTTGCACGATGCCGTACAGGGCATAGCCTTCGCGCGCCCGCGCCTCGAAGGCGCGCTTCGAACGCTCGCCCCAGCGCAGCGACAATTCCATGGCGCGCTTGATCTCGGCCGGCGGAGCCGGCAGGCGCAGGCACTCGTCGAGCTGCATGGAGATGTCGGCGCCGAGCAGCGCCTGGATCTCGATGGCGCGCTCGGGGCTCAGCTCGTGCATGGCGCCATCGAGGTGGGAGCGGAAGACGACGTGCTGCTCGGTGAGCTTGCGCAGGCTCGACAGCGACATGACCTGGAAGCCGCCGGAGTCGGTGAGGATCGAAAGCGGCCACTGCATGAAGTTGTGCAGGCCGCCGAGCGCGGCGATGCGCTCGGGGCCTGGGCGCAGCATCAGGTGATAGGTATTGCCGAGCACGATCTCGGCGCCGGTGGCGCGCACCATCTCCGGCGTCAGCCCCTTCACCGTGCCTTGCGTGCCGACCGGCATGAAGGCCGGCGTCTGCACCGTGCCGTGCGGCGTGACGATCTCGCCGCGGCGCGCCGCACCGTCGGTTTTGAGCAGGGTGAAGGAGAAAGCGTCAGACATCGTGCCTCGGTGTAGCGGCGCGGTCCCTCCCCCCAAACGGAGGGGTTTAAGGAGTGCGCGGCGCCGCCGGAAATAGCAAACACGCATCGCCATAGGAATAGAAGCGATAACCGATACCAATCGCATGGGCATAGGCTCGCTTCATCGTGTCGAGCCCGCTGAAGGCCGAGACAAGCATGAACAGGGTAGAGCGCGGCAGGTGGAAATTGGTCAGCATCAGGTCGGTCGCGCGGAATTTGTAGCCCGGAGTGATGAAGATGGCGGTCTCGCCCGAGAAGGGCTTGAGCCGGCAGTCCTCGCCAGCCGCGCTCTCCAGAAGCCTGAGCGCGGTTGAGCCTACCGCCACGATGCGCCCGCCTTTGGCGCGCGTTGCATTGAGCGCGTCCGCCACTTCGGCCGTCACCGTGCCGAACTCGGCATGCATCCGATGGCCTTCGATTTCCGCGGATTTCACTGGCAGGAAGGTGCCGGCGCCGACATGCAGCGTCACCTTGTGCAGGGCGACGCCGCGCTCCTTCAGCCGAGCCAGCAGGCCGTCGGTGAAGTGCAGGCCGGCGGTCGGTGCCGCTACCGAGCCTTCTTCGTCGGCAAACAGGGTCTGGTAGTCGTCTTTGTCCTGCTCGTCCGGGGGGCGGCGGGAGGCGATATAGGGCGGCAGCGGCATGTCGCCGCGCTCAGCGATGGCCTGGTCGAGCACCGGACCATGGAAGGAAAATGAAAGGGTTACCTCTCCATTTTCATCTTTATGTGAAACTTGAGCATCAAGCTGATCGAGAAAGCAGACGCGTCCCTCAGAGCCGAAGCGCAGCGTGTCCCCCACCTGCACCTTCCTGGCGCCAAGAATGAAGGCGTTCCAGTGCGAACCGTCGAGCCGCTTGATAAGGGTCGCCTCGATGGCCGGCTCTCCGGGCCCCCGCCCGATGCGGCGCCCCTTCAGCCGGGCGGCGATCACCTTTGAATCGTTAACCACCAGGCAGTCGCCGGGCCGAAGCAACTCCGGCAGGTCGCGGATTGTGCGGTCTTCCCACGTATCTCCGTTCGTCGCCGCGGACGCGGGGACCCAGGAGCCACGATTTCCGCGCTCGTCTTTGCCGCTCTGCACCCCCGCTTGCGCGGGGGCGAATGGTGGGTGGGGCTCCCGCCCTCCCCCTTGATCACCGGGCTTCACGACCAGAAGCCGCGCGGCATCGCGCGGGCTCACCGGCCGCAACGCAATGCGGTCCGCAGGCAGGTCGAAATCGAAAACGTCGGTTTTCATTTCGCTCAGTGTCGTCGCCCGCCAAAGGGTCCACGCGAAGCGCGGCGCGATGGTAAACTCCGGCGGGCGATCCAGTATCCCAGAGCGCCGAGCTTAATCACACACGCCCCTGTTCACCGGATGCCCCGCCTGCGCGGGACATCACAGCAGAATTTGAGACGCGGGAAGAACGAACTCACGCCCCCATGGTTGCGTGGAGGATCTTGTCCGGATCCCTGACCGGCTCGCCGCGCTTGATCTGGTCGACGTTCTCCATGCCCTCGATCACCTTCCCCCAGGCCGTGTATTGCCCGTCGAGAAAGCGGGCGTCGTCGAAGCAGATGAAGAACTGGCTGTCGCCGGTGTCGGGGTTCTGCGCCCGCGCCATCGAGACGGTGCCGCGCACGTGCGGCTCCTGGTTGAACTCTGCCTTCAGCTTCTGTCCGGAGCCGCCCATGCCGGTGCCCTGCGGACAGCCGGTCTGCGCCATGAAGCCTTCGATCACCCGGTGAAACACGATGCCGTCGTAGAAGCCTTGCTTCACCAATTCCTTGATGCGGGCGACGTGGTTGGGCGCGAGGTCGGGCCGCATCTCGATCACCACCTTGCCCTTGGTGGTATCGAGCGTGAGCGTGTTTTCGGGAGACGCCATGACTAAACCTTTCTCTGCTTGCGGGTATCACGGAAACGGAAATAGAACGGGTGCCCTGCCACTGCCGCACCGAGACTCGGCGAGAATGGCAACGGGTTGCAGCGCGCAATTGCCTGCAGCAGCGCCCCGTAATAGAGCGCGCGCTCGTCAGGCGAAACGTTGCGCGTCTGGTAGGTGATGCGGGCGCCGAAAATCTCGCCGTCGCGCTTGAAGCTGAGCAGCACCGTCAGCGTCATCCCCGTGCGGATCGCGCTCACCGGCGGCCAGCGCCAGCAGCTCTGGATCGCGCGGCGGATGTCGTCAAGCGTATTGAGGCGGCCCTTCCGCGCCGGCGCGGGCCGGTGCTGAGCCATGGCCGACGGCGCGAAGCCTGCTCCGGCCATCGCCAGCGCGAGACCCGCGGCAGCAATCACAATGGCGGCCCGCCCCATGCCCTTGCCTTTATTTGACGATGCTCGCCTTCTTTATGTAATCCATGCGCGGAAAGCCCTGCTTCAGATAGGCGTTGCCTTCTGTCTGGAGGCGGCCCTGGCTCGGACCGTTGCCGCGCGGCGCGCCCTCGCCGTATTCGGCGTTGATGCTATCGACCACTTTCATGCCCGAAACCACGCGGCCGAACGGCGCAAAGCCCTGGCCGTCGAGCGCGCCATTGTCGCCGAAATTGATGAACACCTGCGTGGTGCGCGTATTGGGGCCCGCGGTGGCGAAGGTGATAGTGCCGCGCTTGTTGCTTACCTTCACCGGATCGTCCGGAATGTTGGCGTCGCGCCAGTGCGCAGAGACCTGCGGATCGCCGTTGATGCCGAATTGCACCATGAAGCCGGAGATCACGCGGAAGAAGCGGTCCTGATCGAAGAAGCCGTGCTTGACCAGGTTGTAGAAGCGATCGGCGCCGTGCGGTGCCCAGGCGCGCGTCACCTGGATCACGAAGGGGCCCTTGCTCGTATCGAAGCGCACTTTGTAGGTCGCCGGCGCCTGCTCGTTGAGCGCGGCCGGATTGCTGAGGCCCTGCCCCTGCGCGAGGGCTGGGGTAGCGGCCAAGGGGACCATGCCTGCCAGCAGCAGCGCCGGCGCAAGCTTGAGGATCGAACGGCGGGTGGACATCGAAACTCCTTGGCGTGCGAGAAATCAGGCGCCGGAAGCGCGCGAAAATTTCTGCTTAAGGCGGGCGGCGACGGGCGCCGGGACGAAGGCGGAAATGTCGCCACCCATGCCGGCGATCTGGCGCACCAATGTGGCGGTGATCGGGCGCACCATGGGCGAGGCCGGCAGGAACACCGTCAGGATCTCCGGCGCCATGGCCTCGTTCATGCCGGCCATCTGCATTTCGTAGTCGAGATCGGTGCCGTCGCGCAGGCCCCGGAGCAGCATGTCGGCGCCGACGCGCCGCGCCGTCTCCACCACAAGATCGTCGAAGGTAATGCAGGTAAGTTCGCAACTTGCCTCGCGCGCGACGTCCGCGCAGGTTTCCTTCAGCATGGCGAGGCGCTCTTGCGGCGCGAACAGCGGCGCCTTGCCGGGATGCACGCCGATGGCGATGACGAGCTTGTCGGCCAGCCGCACGGCATGGCGCACAACGTCGAGATGGCCGTTGGTGACCGGGTCGAAGGACCCGGCATAGAGGGCGGTCCGCGGCATGGCCTGCGGTCTAGCCTGCCCCTTCCGCGCGGGCAAGACCGGCGGAACCCGGTCCGGCCTTTATCCCCGCGCCGGCTCACCCCGGCCGCCGCTGCAACGACAGCCAGATGCCGCCGCCGATCAGCACCAGGCCCGACAGCCTGCCAAGCAGCCTGTTGTGGCGTGGCTTCATCAGGAAGGTGCGGCCGAGGCCCGCAGCCATCGCCCAGCCGGCGTCGAGGCAGCCGGCCAGAATCACCGTTACCGCGCACATGACGACGAGCTGCCGGGTGACCGGCAGCGCCGGATCGATGAACTGCGGCAGGAAGGCGGTGAAGAAGGCGATCGTCTTCGGGTTGGTGATCGCCACCACGAAGCCGCGCCAAGCATTCACATGCGCGGCGGGCGCGCCCGCGTCGGCAAGGCTGCCGGCATGGCGCCAGGCTTGGATGCCGAGCCAGATGAGATAGGCGGCTCCCGCCCAGCGCAGATAATCGAACACCTCGGCCGACGTCTTCAGTATCCAGCTCAGGCCGAGCGCGATGCAGGACAGCAGCACCGCATTGCCGAGCGTGGTGCCGATCACGGTCTGCAAGGCTGCCCGCGTGCCGCGCGTGGCTGCGGTAGCGATCACCAGCGTGACGATCGGCCCCGGCACGATGACCAGGATGCCGGTGATCAGCAGGAAGGCGGAGAAGAGATGCCAGTTCATTGTTCTCTTCGTCGATTGCGGCCTATTGAACAACCGCCGGCTTCGGCCGCAGAAGCGTCACGAACAGAATGCCTACAAGGACCAGACCGCCGCCCGCGAAATGGTACCATCGAAGCGTCTCCCCGAGGATCAGCCAGGCAAAGAAGGTCGCAAAGACCGTCTGCAGATAGATCAGCGTGCCGGCGCGTGCGGCGCCTAGCACGCCCACACTCCAGTTATAGAGGAAGTACATGAAAGCGCCGCCGATCACGGCCGTATAGGCGAGCGCCAGATAGCCCGTTCTGGCCAGATGCTCGTGTTCGCCGTGCGCGATTTCCCACGCCGAAAACGGCAGGGCGGCCACGCCGCCGGCCCCCAGCAGGATGGCCAGGAGCGGCAGCGTCGGCAACTCGAATTTTGCCCGCTTCAGCAGCACGGTGTAGCCGGCGAACAAGAGGATCGCGAGGATCGCAAACAGATCGCCCAATCCGATCTTCAGGCCGAGCAGCAGCGCCAGGCTGCCGTGCACGGCGATCGCCGCGACCCCGATGAAGGCAACGGCCAGACCGACGCCCTGCCAGCCGTTCATCGGCTCGCCGAGGACGACGCGCGCCAGCAGCATCGTCACCATCGGCGCCAGCGCGAAAATGATGGCGACATTGACGGCGCTGGTATGGGAGAGCGCCATAATGGTCACGCCTTGCGTGAGACCGAGCCCGATGGCGCCGATGAAGGCGGCTTCCAGCCATCGCCGCCGCAGCAGATCGCGCATGTCGCGATAGTGGCCGGCAACGAATGGCAGCAGGATGAGATCGGCGATCAGCGCACGCGAACAGCAAAAGGTCCAGGGCGGCATCTCGCGAACACCCAGCTTGAACGCGATGAAGACGCTGCCGGCGATCAGCCAGGTCGCAATGCCGGCTGCGTAACCGGCCGCGTCCGACTCGGGGCTGACGTGCTGGCGTTTCGCGGCCGCCTCGGAGACCGCCCAGATCTGCACCGTCATGATGCCCCCGACAGTAAGCGCCCGATCGATCAACGCATCCGCTGCAACGCTCAGTCTTCCTCTTCCTCGCTCAGCCGCTCGACCGAGACCACGCGCTCGTCTTCGGCCGTGTCGAGCACGATCACGCCTTGCGTCGAGCGCCCGGCGATGCGGATGCCGGTCACAGTGGTGCGGATCAGCTTGCCCTGGTCGGTGACCAGCATGACCTGATCGCCCTCCTCCACCGGGAACGAGGCTACCAGCTTGCCGGTCTTGGGCGTGACGTGCATGGCGACGATGCCTTTGCCGCCGCGGCCGGTGGTGCGGTACTCATATGACGAGGTCCGCTTGCCGAAACCGCGTTCCGACACCGTGAGCACGAACTGCTCGGCCGCCGACAATTCGACATAGCGCTGCTCGCCGAGCTCGATGGCGGCGCCTTCCACGCTCTCCTGCGTCTCCTCGGGTTCGGCCTGCACCTCCTCTTCGGCAACGCCGCGCCGCACGGCGCTCGCGCGCTTGAGATAGGCCACGCGCTCCTCCGAATTCACCTCCACATGGCTGAGGATCGACATGGAGATCACCCGGTCGTCCTTGCCGAGCGCGATGCCGCGCACGCCCATCGAGGTGCGGCCGGCAAAGACGCGCACTTCAGGCACCGCGAAGCGGATGCATTGCCCGCCCGAACTCGTGAGCAGCACGTCGTCCCTCTCGGTGCAGATCTGCACCCCGACGATGCCTTCGCCGTCGGCGAGCTTCATGGCGATGATGCCGGAACGGCGCACGTCGACGAAGTCGGACAGCTTGTTGCGCCGCACGGTGCCCTTGGTGGTGGCGAACATCACGTCGAGTTCGGCCCAGGTTTTTTCGTCCTCCGGCAGCGGCATGATCGAGGTGATCCATTCGCCGGCATCGAGCGGCAGGATGTTGATCAGCGCCTTGCCGCGCGCCTGCGGCGCCGCCAGCGGCAGCCGCCAGACCTTCTCCTTGTAGACCTTGCCGCGCGAGGAGAAGAAAAGCACCGGCGTATGGGTGGACGCCACGAACAGCCGCGAGACGAAGTCCTGCTCGCGCACCTGCATGCCGCCGCGGCCCTTGCCGCCGCGCCGCTGCGCGCGATAGGTCGAGAGCGGCACGCGCTTGATGTAGCCGAGATGCGAGACGGTCACGACCATGTCCTCGCGCTGGATCAGGTCCTCATCCTCGACCAGACCGACGTCCTCGGTAATCTCAGTGCGGCGCGGCGTGGCGAACTGGTTCTTCACCGTCGCCAGTTCGTCCTTGATGATCGACTGGATGCGCGCGCGCGAACGCAGAATGTCGAGATAGTCGGCAATCTCCGCGGCCAGCTTGTCGAGTTCGTCCTTGATCTCGTCGCGGCCAAGCGCGGTCAGCCGCTGCAGGCGCAGATCGAGAATGGCGCGCGCCTGCTCGTTCGACAGGCGGATGGTGCCCGCCTCGGTCAGCGCATGTCGCGGATCGTCGATCAGCGTGACCATCGCGGCCATGTCCTTGGCCGGCCAGTCGCGCGCCATCAGGGCCTCGCGCGCTTCGCCCGCGTCGCGCGAGCGGCGGATCAGCGCGATCACCTCGTCGATATTGGCGACGGCGATCGCAAGACCGACCAGGACGTGGGCGCGGTCGCGCGCCTTGCCGAGCAGGTACTTGGTGCGCCGCGACACCACCTCCTCGCGGAACGCGACGAAGGCGGCGAGCATGTCCTTCAGATTCATCACCAGCGGCCGGCCGCCGTCGAGCGCCACCATATTGGCGCCGAAGGAGGACTGCAGCGGGGTGAAGCGGTAGAGCTGGTTCAAGACCACGTCGCGCTCGGCGTCGCGCTTGAGCTCGACGACAACGCGATAGCCGTCGCGGTCCGACTCGTCGCGCATGTCGGAGACGCCGTCGATCTTCTTCTCGCGCACCAGTTCGGCGATGCGCTCGACCATGTTGGCCTTGTTCACCTGATACGGGATCTCGGTGACGACGATCGCCTCGCGCTCCTTGCGGATCGTCTCGAAGCCGACCTTGCCGCGCATCACGATCGAGCCGCGCCCGGTGTGATAGGCGCTGCGGATGCCGGCGCGGCCGAGAATGATGCCGCCGGTCGGGAAATCCGGCCCCGGCACGATGTTGATGAGATCGTCGATGCTCAACGCCGGATCGTCGATCAGCGCGACGCAGGCGTCGATTACTTCGCCGAGATTGTGCGGCGGGATATTGGTGGCCATGCCGACGGCGATGCCGCCGGCGCCGTTGGCCAGCAGGTTCGGGAACCGCGCCGGCAGCACGACGGGCTCTTTTTCGTAACCATCATAGTTGTCCTGGAAATTGACCGTGTCCTTATCGATATCGTCGAGCAGCGCCATGGCCGGGCGGGCCAGCCGGCACTCGGTGTAGCGCATCGCCGCCGGCGGATCGCCGTCGACCGAGCCGAAATTGCCCTGCCCGTCGATCAGTTCCAGGCGCATGGAGAAGTCCTGCGCCATGCGCACCAGCGCGTCGTAGATCGCCTGGTCGCCGTGCGGGTGATATTTACCCATCACGTCGCCCACCACGCGAGAGGATTTCACGTATTTCTTGTCGGGCGTATGGCCCTGCTCGTGCATCGAAAAGAGGATGCGCCGGTGCACCGGCTTGAGCCCGTCCCGCACGTCGGGCAGCGCGCGCGACACGATTACGCTCATAGCGTAATCGAGATAGCTGCGCTTCATCTCCTCGGTGATCGAGATGGGGCGAACGTCGGAAGGACCGCCGTCCCCCGATTTCGGATTTTCAGTGTCGGACAAGTTAAGTTCCCGCGCGGTATGGCGTTCGGCCGGATGTAGCCGATTCACCCCTCATTTGCTACCGGAAACGGTGTCCCGCAAGGGTTATTTTCTTTCGTTTCATCAATATGTTACGGGATCGTCAGCGGGCCGCCTTGAGGACGCTTTGCGGGCCCGCGTCCTCGCAGGCCTTTGTCGCTCGTTCGCCGTCGGTTTTGCGCTAGCATTCAGCCAGCCATGGGTCTTGAATACCTCGTCTCCGCCTTCGTCACCCTGCTGGTCGTGGTCGATCCGGTCGGCCTGGTCCCGGCCTTCGTCGCCGTCACGCAAGGGCTGCCGCTGCGCGCGCAACGATCAGTGGCGTTGCGCGCTTCGCTGATCGCCGCCGTTATTCTGGCGGGGTCGGCGCTGATCGGCGACTGGCTGCTGCGCACGCTGGCGATCACGCTGCCCGCCTTCCGCATCGCCGGCGGCCTGCTGTTGTTCTCCATCGCTTCGGAAATGGTTTTCGGCGTGCGCAACGTGCGGCAGTCGCAACAGGCCGAAGAGGCGGTCGACGAGCACGTTCGCAATATTGCCGCCTTCCCTCTCGCCATTCCGCTGATGGCGGGCCCGGGCGCCATCACCGCAACCGTGCTGCTCGCCGGCCGCGCCGACGGCTCCGCGGCGCCGCTGCTCGCCTTGCTCGGCGTGATCGCGTTGGTGGTGGCGATCTGCTTTGCGGTGTTCACACTGGCCGGCCGCCTCTCGCGGGTGATGGGGACGACCGGAACCGTTGTATTTTCGAGACTCTTCGGCGTGCTGCTGGCAGCTCTCGCGGTACAGTTCGTGATCGACGGGGTGCGGGTGGCGCTCGCCGGCTGAGCCGGGATACGCCACCGCGCGAACCTCACTTCTGCGATGAACCGGAACCCACGGTCGGCGCCGCCGGCAGCGACGTCGGCAGGTTCTGGGCATGGCGCAGGTGCTTTTTCAGCACCGGCACGCCATTCTTGGCCAGTTGCTTGATTGTGGGGTTCTGCCCGTACTGGGCGTAGTTGTAGAACATCCTGACACCCTGCTCGTGGCCCTGCACCTGCTGGGTCTTGAAAGTCTTGAGGAATTGGGCGCCGGCCTCCTTCTGCAGCTTGTCGATCTTGGCCTGATGGGCCTCGTCGAGCTTGCTCGGAAGGCTGACGCCCTGGATGTTCTTCGCCTGCGATTTCAGCTTGTTCTGCATCTTCTGGTGATCGTTGATGATCATGTCGGCGTAGTTTTCGACCTTCTTGTTGTCGATCTTCTGCTTGGCGATCTTGCCGGCCTTGATCTCGAACATGTTGGTCATCGCCGCCTTCTTGACGAAAACCTTCGTGGTCGGCGCCTTGTTCGCCATGGTCGCGTCGGACGCTGCCTGCGCGACGGCCGGAACGGCGAGCGCGGCTGACAATCCTGTGGCGAGAATAAGCTTGTTCATACGCATGTCGGGGGTTCCTCTTGAGTGTTCCCGGGGTTTCCAACGGTTGATGTCTCCTGCCCGATGCGGACAGCGCGTCGAACAGTCGCGACGTGGCCGGGTCGCGTAACGCTCATGCGGCCACGTGCGCTTCCTGAAGGAAATCCGGCAGGCGCGCCTGCGTTCCGCGTTTCGCGCACGGCGCGCTCCCGTTGCGAATTGTCCCGCGGAACAATCCCCGGCCGCGGGCCGTTGTCGGCCGGAACCGGCAACCTCGGACGGAGGGGCTGCGGTGAAAGCCCTGCAATTCACAGCGCTCGTGCTCACGGCGCTCGCGCTTGTGCCCGCCGGAGCGCACATTTTCTCCCTATCCAACAAGATCCATCTTGGTCGGGCCGATTATTTCGTCGTCCAGGGCATCTACAGCGGTTGGGCCTGGTTCGGCGTGGTGCTGATTGCCAATCTGATTGCACTCGCCGCTTTAGCGGTCGCGGTGCGCCGGCAGCGCAAGCCTTTCGCTTTGACTCTGGTCAGCCTCGCCTGCCAGATCGCGACGCTCGGCCTTTTCTTCGCTTTCGTGTTCCCGACCAATCAGGCGACCGCCAATTGGACGGCGATCCCGCCGAATTGGCAGGCGCTGCGCCAGTCCTGGGAATATGGCCACGCGGCGAGCGCCCTCTTCGCCTTCGCCGGTTTCTGCGCGCTGGCGCTGTCGGTGCTGGCGGCGCGGGAATGACGGCCGGCACTGTCAATGGCCAGGGCCTGCATCGGCGATGCGCAGCGGCGCGAAATGATAGCGCGCGGTGGCGCCATTGAAGCTCACGGCACGGGCGTAGCGCGGTGCCGCCATGACCGGCAGGTCGGCGGCAAATCCCGCGCCGCCGGTTACGAACGTATGAAATTCGCCGTTTTCGCCGCAGCGATCGACCTCGTGCGGCAGGGCAGCAACGAAGTCGCGGTCAAAGCTGCGGCCGCAGAAACTACCGTCGAGAAATCTGTCATCGGTGGTCACCACTATACCCCTCACTCCGCGGCCGAACATTTCCTCGACCAGAGCCGTGCGGTCCTCTCGCCAGAGAGGCAGTTCGGCCCGAAGGCCGGCAGCGGCGCAAACTCGCTCCTCGAAGGCGCGATGCGTCGCGATATCGATGTCGCCGAAGACGACCCGGTCGACGCCGCGGCCGGCAAGGTCGTGCAAAGCGGCTACCAGCGTCTCTTCGTAGGTCTGCCACGGCGCGCATGCGGCAACCGGCTCCAGCCCAAGCGCGCGCGCCTGCATCGCCATCACCGCGGGCGGCACCGCGTGCGAGCGCGAACGCGTGCCGTTCTCGTCGAACATCGTCAGCGCATAGTGGACGTCATGGCCGGCCGCCCGCGCCCGCAACAACGCGAGCCAGCCGTCTTTGCCGCCGCTCCAGGAGATCGCCGCCGTCATGGGCTCTTATCCTCCGGGGACCCTATCCGCCGAACACCACCGCGCTCATGATGCGGCCCGGCACGAGCGTGAAAAGGCCGGCCAGCACGAGCGCGCCGACGAATATTGCGATCATGGCCCGCCGGTGCTGGTCGATCCGGTGACGGCGCGCGGCGAGCACGGCGACTGGGAGCGTGACCAGCGTGAAGATCGACAGGAGATGGATCGGGCTGAAGGGTCCGATCATGCGAAGCCGGTGAATCCAGAACGAACTGACGGCGATCGTCGCCAGCAGCAGCACCCAGAGCCAGCCCATCGCGCGGTGGCGCCCGGTGCCTTTCGGCGCGGCCAGTTGCACGGCGCCGATGACGAACGCCGCCATCGCGGCGAAGGCGTGAAGCTGAATGACCGGGTCGGCGCGGAGCAGAGGCTCGAGTGTCATGGCGGCTGGCCCATGCGCAGGTCTGCTTCCACGGTTTAGCCTTCAGACGCCCGCCACCCGGGAACATTGTCGCGGCACGCCGGATGACTGACCCGTCAGTCATAATCATCGGCAAAACCGTGCCTCGCGCGATGCAGCGCCGCATGTCACCAAATACCGCAACAGGCTGCCTGCGCCCGGCCCCGCAACACCTGCTTACAACGGAATAGGTGGCGCCTCAGAACGGAATTTCGTCGTCCATGTCGTCGTTTTTGCCGCCGCCGCCGCCGCCACCGCCAGCGCCGGCAAAGGCCGGGCGGCGCTCACGGCTCGCGCTCGGGCCACTCGAGCCGAAATCGTCGCCGCCGCCCGCCCCGGCACCGCCGGCACGGTCGAGCATGGTGAGCTGCGAGTTGAAGCCTTGCAGCACGACCTCGGTCGAGTAGCGATCCTGGCCGTCCTTGTCCTGCCATTTGCGTGTCTGCAGAGAGCCTTCCAGATAGATCTTCGATCCCTTCTTGAGATACTGCTCGGCGATCCGGCACAGGCCCTCATTGAAGATCACAACCCGGTGCCATTCGGTCTTCTCCCGGCGCTCCCCGGTCGCCTTGTCCCGCCAGGTCTCCGACGTGGCCACGCGCAGATTGGCGATCGGCCGCCCGTCCTGGGTGCGGCGAATTTCGGGATCGGCGCCCAGATTGCCGATGAGAATGACCTTATTGACGCTACCCGCCATGATGCTCTCCCTGACGATCGCCCGGACCCAGCAGGCCCGATGGATCGCCTTTCAGGGACCGCCTGCCCTCGGCGGCCCCGCCGACCAAACGCTCACCCTAGTCCTCGGCCCCGGTGCGGCAAGCGCGTTTGCCCCTAATCCACAGCACTTCCGTGCTCTCGCGCCATCGTAGCCGTGCATAGGCTCGAATTGAGTTCTTGATATGTTCTAGTCTGAATTCGCCGCTCGACGCAACTGATTCGGTTCGGAAAAACAGATTTCTTGTGGCGTAAAGAGCACAGTTCGAATCATCCACAAAATATAGGGTCCGCGCACCAGTGTGAGTTGTTTTCGGCCGAAAACACCAGGAGGTCACACACGATGAAGCGTTTGATTTCTGATTTTGGGCGCGGGCCTGCTGGCCGCGACGGTGGCGTCGCCATCGCTCGCGGCCGATTTGGGCCCGCCCATCTACAAGGGCCCGCCGCCGGCGGAGCCCTACATCGTCCCCTTCAGTTGGTCCGGGTTCTACCTCGGCCTCAACGGCGGGTACGGCTGGGGCGATGCCGACGTGTCCAACGCCTTTGGCAACTTCACCACCGATACGCAGAACGGATGGCTGGTGGGCGCCACCGCCGGGTACAATCTCCAGACCGGCAATTGGGTCTGGGGTCTGGAAGGCGACATCGACTACGCCCTGATCAAGGGCAACACCAGCAACACCGTTACCGTCGGCCCCTGCGCCGCCGCCGGCTGCACGGTCAAGGATACGTGGTTCGGCACCGCCCGCGCCCGCATCGGCTACTCCATCAGCCACTTCCTGCCCTACATCACCGGCGGGGCGGCGTTCGGCGGCCTGAAAGTGGATTCGTCCAACGGCAACAGCAGCACCAACACCAGTATCGGGTGGACCGCCGGCGCCGGCATGGAATGGGCCTTTACGGCCGCATGGTCCGCCAAGCTCGAATATCTCTATGCCGACCTCGGCAAATCGACCTGCGATGTTGCCACCTGCGGCATTTCCACCGACGTCGAGCCCAAGATCAACATCGTCCGTGCCGGCGTGAACTACCGGTTCTGACGACGCTTTGACATCGATGCGGCACAAAACCGAAGGGCCGGCACCGCGTGCCGGCCCTTCGTCATTGACGGATCGCCGCGTCGCTTTTCGCTATTTCGCGGCGCGGGCGTCGGACGTCAGCTTCTTGCGATAGGCGAACACATCGGCCGACGTGAGCTTCTGTTTGCGCAAGGCCGCCACCATGTCCGGCGTGACCGGCTGCATCGATTTTGGCCGCAGCTTGTCGTTGCCGAAAGCGCCGCGCACATAATTCACCACCGCGGCGATCTGCGCGTCGCTGAGCACGTCGAGCGGCGGCATCACGCTGTCGAGATGGTCGCCCTTGACTTCGATCTTGCCGCTCAGGCCGGCGAGCACCACGCGCAGGGGATAGTCGCGCGCGAGGAATAGATCCGAATTGCCCGCGAGCGCCGGGAATTGGCCGGCCACGCCCTGCCCCTTTGCCTGATGGCAGGCGCTGCACTGGTTGGCGAACACCTCCGCCCCATCGACCTTGGCTGGCTCCGCGTCCTTTGCGGCCACGGCGGCTTTCGGCGGCGGATTGGGCCCCAGATAGGTGCCCAGATAGTCGAGGATCTTGGCGCGCTGGTCCGGCGTGATGCGCAAGCCATATTGCTTCATGCTGTCGAGCAGATCGTTCCAGGTCGAGCGCGGCACGCCGGCCAACTCGACGAGATAGCCAAGATCGTGACAGGTGCGGCACTGGCCATAGACCAGGTCGCGGCCCGGTCCGGGCGGCAGCTCCTGCTCCTGGCCGTAAGCGCTCGCGGCCAGCAGCACGCAGCCGACGGCCCCTGCCACGAGGGACGCCCTACTCATCCGCTGTCTCCTGATAATGGGCGGGGACGCCTTCCGCAGGCGTCCCCGCTTCGTTTGCTTTGCGTGATGGGCGATCAGACGTCGAGCACGACGCGGTCGACGCCGTTCCACTCGTAGCCGCGCGGGTTCCACCGCGTCAGCCCGTCCATCGGCTGGGTGCGGCCGAGCGCATCGGTGGCGCGGCACATCACCGTCTGCTTGCCCTTGGCGATATGCGCCTTCACCGACCAGTGGTGCCAGGCCCAGGGGCTCAGCGGCGGCTTGATGGTGGCGTTGTGCCAGGTCTTGCCGCCGTCCGCCGACACTTCCACGCTGGTGATCTTGGCGCGGCCGTCGTTGAAGGCGACGCCGGTGATCGTGTGCGTGCCCGCCTTCGGCTTGTCTTCCGGCAGCGGCGAGAAGATCACGCTCTTGATCGCATGGCCGTAGGTCGGCCGGCTATTGTACCAGTTGTAGTCGTTGGCGCCGAACTTGCCGGGCTCAACCGGGAAGTTAGGCATGCGATAGCCGACCGACTGGAACACGCTCGGGTTCTGCTCGGCCGCGAACAGAAGCATGGTGACCATCTTCACGTTCATGTTGCCGTAGTAGCCGGGAACGATCAGCCGAACCGGCCCGCCATTGGTGGCCGGGATCGGCTCGCCGTTCATCTTCAGGGCCAGGATGGCGTGGTCGAGCGCGTCATCGGCCAGGTGATAGCTCTTGGCGAAGTCGGAGCCGACCGGCGTCGCCGGCTGGTCCCAGCCTTCAGCGGTGAGCCAGTGCGCGGCCTTCGACGGCTGCATCTTCAGGCTTTCGAGGAACGGCCGCAACGGCACACCTTCCCATTCCACGCAGCCCATGCCGCCATTGTGCCACTGTCCGCCGCCGACTTTCTGCTTGGCCGCATAGTAGGCGCGGCCGTTGCCGGCGCATTGCAGCACGGATACGCGCTTCTCCTGGGGCTGCTTCTGCAGGTCGGCGATGGTGACGGTGCGCGGACGCTCCACCAGACCGTCGACGCGGATCGTCCAGTTCTTCACCATGTCCGCCGACGGCGGGTCTTCGCTCACGTACCACGCGGCGTCGCCTTCGTGCGGATAGTGGAAGCGGTTGAACAGGACGTTCTTCGGGGTGATCTCGTGCTTGCGCAGTTCGGCGAGCGGGGTCTCCATCACCGCCAGCTTGGCGTTATGGATGATCATGCCGCTCGCCTTGCCGTGGATGATGCTGGCGGAATCCGGTGCGCCCGCCGCCTTGGCGAGGCCCGACAGGCCGCCGGTGCCGACCGCCACGCCGGCGGCGCCGGCCAGCGTGTTGAACTGCCGACGCGATAGTCCCTTGTTCTTTCGGTTGAGCATTTCTCTTCCCTCCACAATCTCTCTTGCCGGGTGTTCGGCAACCCCGTGCCGGGACCGTCCATCGATGGCCACGGATGCGGGGTGAGAGTCGATTTGTTCTGCGAAGACGCGTTTGGGCGTCAGATTGCCACGCCGATGTTCCACTTTCGGAGGGGGACTTTCAACGCGTTTATATGCCGCATAACGAATATGTTTTTGGGAGGGAATAAAAGGCGGGGCTCATTCGTTCAGGCGGACCGGAGAAGCAGCTTGGCCCGGCCCTTAAAATTTCGTCGGCGCGCGCCATTGCCGACGCAGCGCAAGCGTTTCGGCAATTGCACCATCGCGCCGCCCCAAAAGCGATTTCTCTCCGCTTCGAGGGACCGACAGAATCGCCGGTCCTCCTGCGCGCATGAGGCCGGCCGCGCTTCGACCTCACGCGAGACCGGCGATTGCAGCAAGAGATACTCTTCAGAGCGTCTTGCAGAATTCCAGATCGCGGACGTTACGCAATCTGAACGTCGAGCGGCACGGCACGATTGAGCGTATGCCCGACCGGGGACGTGCTGACCACTTTGTCGTGCAGCGCCTGCAGGGCTTCCCGCGTGGCGTCGCTGTCGATGTTCACTTTCACGGAGATATTGCTGAAACCCGCGTTTCCAGGCTTCAAGCCCAGAAACGTGTGCAGATCGAGATCGCCTTCGACCTTGATTGTAATATTCTTGATCGTAATCCCGGCCGCCGTGGCATTGGCCGCGTAGCCGACCGCCAGGCAGTTGCCGAGCGCGGCAAGAACCTGCTCGACCGGATTCGGGCCCGTGTTCGTTCCGCCAAGTTGAAGAGGCTCATCGGATTTGGCCGATGCGAAATCGCGAACCTTAGCCTCTGAACGGAACCCGCCGTTCCACGTCACTTCGGCACTCCATTTGGTCGCGGCCACTTCAGGCTTCTCTTGGATCTTCTTGGCAAGGCTGACGACACTGCCAATGTCGACGTCGTTCAACGTGGTGGTGACGGTTTGGGTCATTTGATAGCTCCTCCCTGAATCCGGTTTATTTTCCCGGCGAGCCCCGGACCGGCGTCAGAATTTAGCCGCTTTACGAACTCACCGGAAGGCCTGCCGTCGTGGGTTACTTGCCCCATCGCAGAAACAAGCCGACGTCGCCAGGCACTCCGTCGGGGAAGTCGAGCACACGAGCGAGCAGGTGAAATCCCCGAGGCTTCAGGTCGCGTTCCCAACGGAGATAAATTTCCGCGGCATCGCCGCGTAGTGTCGCCGGCCAATCCGGCTCGGTTATGTTGATCGCGCGGCCTCCGTCACTGCATAATTGACAGGGAAATCGGAGAAGCAGGTATTCCTTATCGCCACGCTCCGCCGCGGCACGCGCCCGATGAATCGTGGTGCGCCAGCCTTCGTCGGAAATGTGTTCGTCGATGAGGCGGGCGACCGTTTGCCGCCGCTCTTCCACCCGGGCCCGGTGCTCGGTTTCGCGCTCGTCGACTTCTTTGCGCTCGAAGTCATCGACGAGGCGGCGAAAGTCGCCGGCGTTCGGGCTGGGGTCGTCGGGCCGCTTCGCGGCGGAGCGCCGCGTCGGGGCCGCTTCGTGATGGCCGTGAGCGAACCGCTCGTCGATGCCTGAGAAAATCCCCGAGAGGAATCCTTCGCGGCGGGGCGGCGTGGCCGGCGGTTGCCGCGCCAGGGCGCGCAACAGGTCGGCGCGGCTGACGATACCGACGACGCAGCCGTCGCGGATAACGGGAACGCGTTTGATGTGATAGGATTGCAGAAGCCGGGCAATCTCGTGAATGTCGGTATCCTCGTCGACGGTGACGACCGGCGCCGACATGACATCGCGTGCTACCCGCTCCTTCTTTTCGAGGCCGGCGATAAATTCCGGACTGAGCGGGTCGCCTTCGGCGAGCAGCGCCAGCCACCAGTCGCGGCGCGCCTCGCGGTCGATCTCGTTGCGGCCGATCAGATCGCCCTCGCTGACGATGCCGACCGGCGCGCCGCTCTCGTCGGTCACGGGTACGGCGCTGATCCCGTTGTCAAGCAATACGTTGGCAATGTGGCCGGTCGGCGTCTCGGGGCGCACGGCGATGACGTCGCGGGTCATGATTTCGCTTGCGTTCATCGTCCTGCCTCTCCGGAGATATCGGTTATGGCGCAAGCAAAAGCTTGTTCCCCCGGTCAAGCGCCGTTACGCCGGTCGTAAGCGATTGTTGCTGCCGCGAGAACGCGCCCTAGCCCGCTCCGAACGCGGCCGCGACATTGAAGGTGATCAACGAGGCGAGATAGGCGAGCGCCAGCATGTAGCCAAAGGTGACCGCCATCCACTTCCAGCTTCCGGTCTCGCGCTTGATCACGGCCAGCGTGGAAGCGCATTGCGGCGCGAAAATATACCAGACCAGCAGCGACAGCGCC
Organism: uncultured Pseudomonadota bacterium; assembly: GCA_963837965.1. Taxonomy (GTDB): domain Bacteria; phylum Pseudomonadota; class Alphaproteobacteria; order Rhizobiales; family Xanthobacteraceae; genus Pseudolabrys. The sequence goes on from CAWIPY010000003.1 coordinate 567,450, forward strand.
GTCGCCAGGCTCCACTGGCTGGCGAGCACATGGCCGATCTGCTCGGAGGCCTCTTTGCCGCCCGAGATCGCATAGACCGTGCCGAGCGCCGCCACCGCCACTTCGCGCGCGGCCATGCCGGGGATGAGGGCAACGCTGATCTGCCAGTTGAAGCCGAGCGGGGCCAAGAGCGGCTCGATCAGATGGCCGAGCATGGCGGCGAAGCTGTATTGAATCGCCGGCGCCGTCGCTCCCGCCGGCGGACGCGGAAACGAGGCGAGGAACCAGATCACCACCATCATGGAGAAGATCGTGGTGCCGGCGCGCTGCAGGAACATCTTGGCGCGGGTATAGAGGCCGAGGCCGATGCTGCGCAGCCGCGGCAGCTTGTAGTCCGGCAATTCGAGCATGAAGGGCGGCGTCGGGTTGTCGCGCCAGAAGAAGAACTTGGCGAGGAACGACACGCCAAGCGCGCTGACGATGCCGGCCGCATAGAGGCCGAACATGACAACGCCCTGCAGGTTGGCGAAGCCCCAGATTTCCTTGGCCGGGATGAAGGCGGAGATGATCAGCGTGTAGACCGGAATGCGCGCCGAGCAGGTCATCAGCGGCGCCACCAGTATGGTGGTCAGCCGGTCGCGCGGATTGTCGATCACGCGGGTCGCCATGATGCCGGGGATGGCGCAGGCGAAGCTCGACAAGAGCGGAATGAAAGCGCGGCCGTGCAGGCCGGCGCCGCCCATGATGCGGTCCATCAGGAACGCCGCGCGCGCCATGTAGCCGAGGTCTTCGAGGAGCAGGATGAACAGGAACAGGATGAGGATCTGGGGCAGGAAAACCAACACGCTGCCGACGCCGGAAATGACGCCGTCGGCCAGGAAGCTTTGCAGCAGACCGGGCGGCAGCCAGGTGTGTACCGCGACCGCGAGCCCGTCGAAGCCGGCCGAGATCAGGTCCATCACGGGCTGCGCCCAGGTGAACACGGCCTGGAACATGACGAACAGGATGCCGAGCAGGATCACCAGCCCGAACACCGGATGCAGCAGCACGGCGTCGAGCCGCGTGGTCAGCGTATCCGGCTTGGCCGGCGTGCGCACCGCCGCCTGGATGACGCGGTCGGCTTCGCGCTGGGCGGCGCGCAGTTCGCTCAGCGAGGGAATCGTCCACGCGTTTTCGGAATTCGCCTTGTCCGCGGCCGCGGCCAGTTCGTCGATCCGCCGCATGAGATCGTCGGTGCCGCCGCGGCGAACCGCCGCCGCGGTGATGACCGGCACGCCGAGCTCGGCCGACAGCCGCTCGAGGTCGATATCGATGCCGCGGCGGCGCGCGATGTCGATCATATTGAGCACGAGCAGCAGCGGCCGGCCCACCCGCTTCAATTCGATGAGCAGGCGCAGGGCCAGCCGCAGGTTGGTGGCGTCGGCCACGCAGAGCAGGAGATCGGGCGTCGTTTCGCTGGCGAGGCGGCCGAGCACGGCATCGCGCGTCACCTCCTCGTCGGGGCTGCGCGCGCGCAGCGAATAGGTGCCCGGCAGATCGACGAGATTGACGCTGTGGCCGGACGGCGTGCGGAACGCGCCGGCCTTGCGCTCGACGGTGACGCCCGGATAGTTGGCGACCTTCTGGCGGTTGCCGGTCAGGGCGTTGAACAAGGCGGTCTTGCCGCTGTTCGGCGTGCCGATCAGGGCGAAATGCCGCCGGCCGTCTGCGGCCGCTACGCTCATTGCCGTTCCAATCAGGTGACGAAAATCGCCATCGCCTCGCGGCGGCGCAGCGCCACCGTGGCGTCGTTCACGCGCACGGCGATGGGATCGCGGCCGAAAATCCCCTCATGCAGGATTTCGACCAAGGCGCCTTCGGTGAAACCGAGCTCGATCAGGCGCCGCTCCAGTTCCCCCTCGGGCAGATCGGAGGCCCCCTCGCCGACCGCGATGGCCTGAATGCGCCCGCGAAAACCGCGCGGGGCGTGCCCGAGGCACGACGGCCGCGCCGCGGCGGCCTCGTCCCAGGAGGGCGTCTCAACTATTACCGACATCGGGCGGGTTCCATGATGGCGTGTCAGATGCGAGTTGATCGCATTTGCTTTTTATTACGGCTTTCATTTGGGCCGGGTATTGCGCCAGGTCAATAGAACCTCACAAGGAATGCTAATCGGATCAGTACCTTAGAATGATTATAAGAAATTGGCTAAGTCTCGCCCGGGCGCCGCCGTTGCGGCATGCCGGCTGCGCGGCGCCTATTTTTCCCCAGCGGCGATGGCAGCTTTGCGGGCGGCGGACTGGCGCGCGGCCGCCGTTCTTCCTACGTTCCGACCGGTACCCTCAGGCGCCTGCTTCGGCCGCCGCCAAACTCCGCAAGGCTCCATGACCGATTCCAGGAAACCGCCCGGCGACGCCCGCGTGATCGCGATCCGCGGCGCCCGCGAGCACAATTTGAAGAACATCGACGTCGCCATCCCGCGCGACGAACTGGTCGTATTCACCGGCCTGTCGGGCTCCGGCAAGTCGTCGCTCGCCTTCGACACCATCTATGCCGAGGGCCAGCGCCGCTATGTCGAGAGCCTGTCGGCCTACGCGCGCCAGTTCCTCGAGATGATGCAGAAGCCGGACCTCGACCAGATCGACGGCCTGTCGCCGGCCATCTCCATCGAGCAGAAGACCACCTCGAAGAACCCGCGCTCGACCGTCGGCACCGTCACCGAAATCTACGACTACATGCGGCTGCTGTGGGCCCGCGTCGGCGTGCCCTATTCGCCGGCCACCGGCCTGCCGATCGAGAGCCAGACGGTGAGCCAGATGGTCGACCGCGTGCTGGCGCTGCCCGAGGGCACGCGCATCTATGTGCTGGCGCCGCTCGTGCGCGGGCGCAAGGGCGAGTACAAGAAGGAACTGGCCGACCTGCTGAAGAAGGGCTACCAGCGGGTCAAGATCGACGGCGCCTTCCACGAGATCGCGGAGGTCAAGCCGCTCGACAAGAAGTTCACCCACGACATCGACGTGGTGGTCGACCGGCTGGTGGTGAAGGGCGACATCGCCACGCGGCTGGCCGACTCGCTGGAGCAGAGCCTCAAGCTCGCCGACGGGCTGGCGGTCGTGGAGCTGGCGGATGCGAGCGCTTCGCTTTCTTCCACCTCCCCCCTTGAGGGGGAGGTCGGCGCAAAGCGCCGGGAGGGGGGTAAGCGGCAAGGCTCGGCGCAAGAAGGCACCCCCCTCCCCAACCCTCCCCCGCAAGGGGGGAGGGAGCAGGCCGTGCGCGGGGAGGGTAAGAAAGAAACCAAGCTCGCCGCCGCGGCGGCCGCCGACGCGCGCCGCCTCATCTTCTCCGAGAAATTCGCCTGCCCGGTGTCCGGCTTCACCATTCCGGAGATCGAGCCGCGGCTGTTCTCGTTCAACAATCCGTTCGGCGCCTGCCCGGAATGCGGCGGCCTCGGACTGGAGCAGCATATCGACGCCGAGCTGGTCATCCCCGACAAGAACGCGAGCTTGCGCAAGGGCGCCATCGCGCCCTGGGCGAAGAGCTCATCGCCCTATTATCTGCAGACCCTGACCGCGCTGGCCAAGCACTACAAGTTCACCCTCGACACCAAGTGGAAGGACCTGCCGAAGAAGACGCAGGACGCGATCCTCTACGGCTCCGGCGAGGACGAGATCAAATTCGTCTATGACGACGGCCTGCGCGGCTACAGCACCAAGAAGCCGTTCGAGGGCGTGATCACCAATCTGGAGCGCCGCTTCCACGAGACCGAGAGCGAGTGGGCGCGCGAGGACCTGGCCAAGTATTTCACCGACGTGCCCTGCCACGTGTGTAACGGCGCGCGGCTCAAGCCCGAGGCGCTGTGCGTCAAGATCGCCGATCAGAACATCGCGCAGGTCGCCGCGCTTTCCGTGCGCAAGGCCGGCGACTGGTTCACCGACCTGCCCGCGCGCCTCACGCCCAAGCAGAACGAGATCGCCGGCCGCGTGCTCAAGGAAATCCGCGAGCGCCTGCGCTTCCTGGTCGACGTCGGCCTCGACTATCTGACCCTCGCCCGCGCCTCCGGCACGCTGTCCGGCGGCGAGAGCCAGCGCATTCGGCTCGCCTCGCAGATCGGCAGCGGCTTGACCGGCGTGCTCTACGTGCTCGACGAGCCCGTCGATCGGCCTGCACCAGCGCGACAATGCCCGGCTCCTGGAAACGCTCAGGCGGCTGCGCGACCTCGGCAACACCGTGATCGTGGTGGAGCACGACGAGGACGCCATCCGCACCGCCGACCACGTGCTCGACATCGGCCCCGGCGCCGGCATCCACGGCGGCCACGTGGTGGCGGAAGGCACGGTGGCGGACCTGATCGCCGCGCCCAACTCGTGGACCGGCAAATATCTCTCCGGCGAGCGCTTCGTGCCGGTGCCCGAGCGGCGCCCGTTCAACAAGCGGCGCGCCATCAAGGTGGTCAACGCGCGCGGCAACAATCTCAAAGGCATCGACGCCGAGATCCCGCTCGGCCTGTTCACCTGCGTCACCGGCGTTTCCGGCGGCGGCAAGTCGACTTTGCTCATCGACACGCTCTACAACGCGGTGGCGCGCAAGCTCAACGGCGCCTCGCTCGCCCCCGCCCCGCACGACCGCATCGAGGGGCTGGAGCACATCGACAAGATCATCGACATCGACCAGTCGCCGATCGGCCGCACGCCGCGCTCCAACCCGGCCACCTATACCGGCGCCTTCACGCCGATCCGCGAATGGTTCGCCGGCCTGCCCGAGAGTCGAAGGCGCGCGGCTACGAGCCCGGCCGCTTCTCCTTCAACGTCAAGGGCGGCCGCTGCGAGGCCTGCCAGGGCGACGGCGTCATCAAGATCGAGATGCACTTCCTGCCCGACGTCTACGTCACCTGCGACGTCTGCAAGGGCAAGCGCTACAACCGCGAGACGCTCGACGTCACCTTCAAGGGCAAGACCATCGCCGACGTGCTCGACATGACGGTGGAGGAGGCGCTCGAGTTCTTCAAGGCGGTGCCGCGCGTGCGCGACGTGCTGGCGCTGCTGCACCGCGTCGGCCTCGACTACATCCATGTCGGCCAGCAGGCCACCACGCTGTCGGGCGGCGAGGCGCAGCGCGTCAAGCTCGCCAAGGAGCTGTCGAAGCGCGCCACCGGGCGGACTTTATATATTCTGGACGAGCCCACCACCGGGCTTCACTTCCACGACGTCGCCAAGCTGCTGGACGTGCTGCACGAGCTCACCGACACCGGCAACACGGTGGTGGTGATCGAGCACAATCTGGAAGTGATCAAGACCGCCGACTGGGTGATCGACCTCGGCCCCGAAGGCGGCGACGGCGGCGGCGAGATCGTCGCGCAGGGCACGCCGGAGGACATCGTCAAGGCGAAGCGGAGTTATACGGGGGAGTTTTTGAAGCCGGTGTTGGCGCGGGCCGAAAAGCCGAAGAAGCGGCATTCAGGCGGCGGAGTGAGTGCTTCCTTCTCCCCGCATAGGCGAGCGGACGCTCGCCGTTCGGCGAGCTATGCGGGGAGAAGGTGGCGAGCGGCGGCAGCCGCGAGCCGGATGAGGGGCCGAGGCGCAAAGCCTATCTCAGCCTGTACGAATTGCGCCTTCCCTCCTCCGCAACCTCTGCTATCATGCGGCCGTTGAGCTGAAGGGACGCCATCCATGCCCGGCGACGTCACGCGCGAAGAATTCGAGGCGCTCGAACAGGAAGTCGAGGGCGAGAAGATGGTCACCCGCCACATCCTCGAACAGACCCGCCACAACGGCGACGATCTTGCCGCAATCAAGACGCGGCTGGATCGCGTGAAGGGCAAGGTCGATGAAATGGGTCAGGACCTGCGCGGCGTCAAAACGACGATCGATGGGCTGGTCCGCAATCTACCCAAGATGATCGGTGACGCGGTCCGAGGCACAAAAAGCAAGCGCCGCACGTGACGCCAAATGGATCGCGACGATCAACTGTCCCCCGAGTTTCAAGATTTAAAACAGCGGATCGCGGAAGCCGTCCGAACGACCCTTCGGGAGATGGCGGACGAACGCGGCATGAGCGTTGGGGACTTCATCGATACGCTGAATAAGCCTGGTGCGCCCAGCCCGGAGTAAGCCGGACACAGACATTGGAAGTGATCAAGACCGCCGACTGGATCATCGACCTCGGCCCCGAAGGCGGCACGCAGGCAAGTTCACGCAGCCTGCGCACGAAAACGCCGGCGAGAAAGCCTGCCCTCGGGCTTGACCCGAGGGTCGCGCAGGGCACGCCGGAGGATATCGTCAAGGCGAAGCGGAGTTATACGGGGGAGTTTTTGAAGCCGGTGTTGGGGCGGCCCGAAAAGCCGAAGAAGCGGATTCAGGCGGCGGAGTGAGTTCTTCCTTCTCCCCGCATAGGCGAGCGGACGCTCGCCGTTCGGCGAACTACGCGGGGAGAAGGTGGCGAGCGGCGGCAGCCGCGAGCCGGATGAGGGGCCGGACCATGAGCGAAACGTTGCGCCGCGTCCAAGCGCTCGCGCGCAGACGTGAGGTCGAAGTCTCAAGGCACGGCTTACAGGAATTGGCGGCGGATGCTATTCTGCTCGAAGATGCTGTCGCGGGCATCGCCGACGCTATCGCTATCGAGGATTATCCCGGCTTCCATAAAGGGCCGTCCGTTTTAGTTCTGCAACACGATAGCGCCGGCCGGCCGCTCCATGTGCTTTGGGGCATAGCGCGCGGAGCCACGACACCGGCGGTGCTGGTGACCGCCTATCGACCCGATCCTCGGCAATGGTCCGAAGACTCAATGCGGCGACGAAAATGAGAGAAAAGCGAAAAAGCATCGAGCTGATCCATGAGGGCAGATACGCTGCCGAAATTGAGATCGAGCTGCATTACACCGACGAGAGCTGGTCGCCGACCATGTCACTCGAAGACGCTCGCAAGCTCGAAGCCGTGCGACTTGCGCTCCAGCACGGCGACACGGCCGAAGCGGCGAAATACGGCCGCGTGTTCGAGCTGACGCCGGTGACGGCGAAGTGACTGGCGGCGAGAAAGCCTGCCCTCGGGCTTGACCCGCGGGTCACGCAAGGCACGCCGGAGGACATCGTCAAGGCGAAGAGGAGTTATACCGGGGAGTTCTTGAAGCCGGTGTTGGCGAGGAAAGAAGCCAAGCGAAAAAAGTCAGCAGGCCGATGAATAATTCGGTCCGTTAGGCCGACTTGTCGCGCCGTAGCCCGCGCAGCGAGCGAAGGCGGAAGAAGAAGGGCCAGAAGGGGGCGGAGTGATGCCTACCTTGCTAGCAATTCACAAACGCGTCTGGTTTCATTACAGTACATCTTGAGATGATATAAATTCGGTTGATTTCTAACTGACGTCTGCTAGCCCGTCGCGTGGGTTAGCGCCGAAGGCGCGTAACCCACCGTCGAGATAACCGCGACACCCTGCGAATGCAGGGGGCGACGAAGCTCTCTCAGAACCAACGACCTATTTTTTCCAAGACCTGGACTGGATCAAAATCCAAAAGATCATCAAGTGTGAAATAACTACGATGGGAGCGTAAAACGTATAGATATACCAAGCGGTAGCCAGGTCGAAGCGCGGGACATTTATTTGCAGGACGCCGCGTATTCCGTTTAGCAGGTCCACGAATCCCCACGTGTTGGCCACCCAAACCAGCGGAATGGCAAAACGCCAGTTGCTCCGCAACGCAAAGATGGAAGCGAGGGCCAGCGCCGCCGCTAAGAGATCACCGTAAGCGGCACTGGAAAGGAATTCTCTGGGCAATTTCGGATCGACCATATCCGTAACCAACAAGGTCATTCCCACATAGCGAAACACATGGACAAAGAGCAGCGGAATGAGTGCGGAATTACGGGAAAGTTTGGTTAGGAGCGGCCAGACGTACCACACCGCGACGATGCCGAAGACGAAAACGCTCGTAACAATCTGCATCCAGAATATTGTGACGCCATTCATCGCGGTCATCGTCCCATTGGTCTACTTGCCGCACATCCATAGCATGCGAAGCCCGGATTGAGAGAGAAATCCGGAGCCAAGCCCGTAGGATGGGTTCAGCGAAGCGAAACCCATCGCATTCCGTAACGCCCATGGTGGTTACGGAATGCGCGCCTAACCCACCCCACAAGAAAGAGCTCACGCCGCGTCCGCCGGCCGCACTCGCTTGGCGATCTCGGCGCCCTTCTCCCGCTCCACGCAGCGCCTTCTCGTCAATGAAACGTCTCTCCCCTCTCCAACATCTCCAAAATCGCCCTCATCCGTTTCTCGCGCGTCTCCGGCTTTTTCGCCGTCTGCAAGCGAAACGTGACCGCATAGACATTGGCGCGGTTGAGCGTGGCGAAGAACGCCTTGGCCTTCGCGTTCTTGGAAAGCGCCGCCAGGAAATCCTTCGGCACTTCAGACTTGCTCGGCGCGTCATAGGCTACTTTCAGACGGCCATCCGCCTCCGCGGCTTCAACAGCCTTCAACCCGGCGGCTTTCATCTTGCCGGCCTTGGTCAGGCGCGCGACATGCTCGAGGTTTTTCTTCGACCAGATGCTTTTGGCGCGGCGCGGCGTGAACTTGCGCAGCCACGACTGCGCGTCATGACTTTTGAGTTGCCCGTCAATCCAGCCGTAACACAGCGCCGCGTCGAGCGCTTCCGCGTAACTCACGGAAGGCGTGGCCGAGGTCTTTTTGAACAGCCGCAGCCAGATTCCATCCGACGTCCTGTGATGCTTCGCGATCCATTGCTGCCATGCTTTTGCTGATGCAAAGGCGAGGATTGGAATTTCGGTGGTGACCTTCATGAAGAAACTCTACGGTGCCGAAATAGCGTGCAAGCCGTGCTGACGTGTCGGCGGTGATCGAGCGCCGGCCGTTCAGACTCCGCTCGTCCTCGCGGAAGCGGGGACCCAGTGCTGGATTCCCGCTTGCGCGGGAATGAGCGGAGAATGTTGCACCGCCGCCGCATCCTCACCGCCTCGCCTCCCGCTCCTCCATCACCCGCAGCCGCCGCACGGTGAGATCGTCGACCTCCAGCGCGCCGACGCGCATGCGCTTGATGGCGAGGCTGCCGATCACCAGGCGCCCGATCGCCACGGCGCCCAGGGCGACGGCCCCGACCGCCAGCGCGCCGGCGGCCACCCCGAGCACGGCGGCGCCGGGCGTGGCGCGAGACGGTGACAGTTTATCGGTCATGGCACTCCTCCTGCGGTATCGCCCGCGCGAGGCGCGCGGGAAAGCCGAGCTTAGCAAGTGTAGCCAGGATGAAGCGCAGCGAAATCCGGGAGAGCAGTCCCGCATTGCGCTTCGCTCCATGCGGGCTACAAACCGTCCAAAGCTCTCACCGCCTCGCCCAAAACCATCTTCGCCTTCTCATAAATCCCTTTCGCCTCGCTATCGCGCGGGCCGCCGATCGCGAGCCGGAACGGCGCGTCGCTTTCATGCCCCGCCAGCAGGGGGCTGAGCCAGGCGCGCACTTGCGCGCCCGCATCCGCGGCGCCGACATCGACCACCAGCAAGGGCTTGCCGTACTGCGCCGCCAGCGTCTCGGCCAAGGCCGTGCCGGCTGAGACGGTGATGCCGCCCGCATCGACCAGGATCAGGCAGGCGTCGCTGTCGCGCACGTTCCATGCCGTGCGCTCGGCCGGATCGGCGCCCGGCGTCTCGCGCAAGTTTGGATACATCGCCAGCAGGCCGGGCGGCGCGGGCATGTCCTCCGCCCAGCCGCCCTTCGGGCACCAGCCGCCATAGGGAATGCCGCGCTCAATTGCGACATCGAGCGCCGCGCGGTCGACGCCGCTCTGTCCGCCGGAGATGATCGTGAGCTTGGGGCATGGCCGCCATCGTAGCCCGGATGGAGCCCCCGGGTCGCGCTACGCGCGCCCGAGGATAAACTCCGCGAAATCCGAGAGGACGGCCCCGCATTCCGCTTCGCTCCATGCGGGCTACAGCCGCCATCGCCCCCTGGCTGCCGAAAGATGGCCCGGAGCGCCACGACGAAGTGACGCCGCGGATCGCGCGCACCGATAAGACCTTGACCGCGCGCATCGTATCGATCCCGCCACGTGCCTGCGCCCGACGTGAGCGCTCGCGGTCGGCGCGTGTTCGTTCGGGTCAGCATTCCTGTCTGATCCAGATCAAGTTCCCGGAACAAATTTCCGTTACTCGGAATTGTGTGTTGCGAACGTCCGCCCGCGCATGCGGCAAGAACAACGATAACAAGGAGGTTGTCATGGCGACGGTAGCATCCCTCCGTGGCCCCGCTCATCAGACTATCTGCGCCAAGTGCGGCGACTCTCCGATCGCGCCCGACTGGGTGGAGTATTTCACCGAGGAGCGGCTGATCCTCAATTTCTGGTCCTGCACCAGTTGCGGCCACCGTTTCGAGACGGAAGCCGCGTTGCCGGCCGCCCCCGAAACGGCAGCCGAGGGCGGCGCCGTGGAGGGCTGGCCGCCGTCGCTGGTGGCCTAAGCCTTCGGGGCTGGCGCGCGCTTTTGTGCGCCGCACCATATCGCGCGCCAGTGGCCACGTTGCCATTGCATCCCGGGTTCCTTTTCCCCATCATATGCAAATAGGACGATGTGATCGGCGGGGCCTTCGGGCGTGCCGCGGCCGCATCGGCCTTGGCGACAAGCAAAGCGCGCGGGGGCGAACCCGCGGTTTGGGACGAAACGAAAGGCTCTCGGCCAGATGACTGGGAAATCGCGGGCGCAGATCGCGCTGCTGTTCTACACCACCGTCAATGTCGTCCTGTTCACCGCCGCGGTCTATGCGGTGACCATTTTTCCGCAGCTGGAGCGCAATGCCGGCTACTGGCTGGCCGGGCTCATGGCGGTCAGCCTGATCGCGACGGCGCCCTTCGCCTGGTGCCTGGGCAAATGCATGCTGCCCGACCCCTGGCGCAAGAAGGTGCTGGCCGAGCCTTCGCCGCTCGCCGGCGAGCCGACGCGGTCGGTCTAGGCTTTGCCTAGGCGATAGAACTCCCCGCTTTATTCCGGCGAACATGGCCCCGATGGAGTCGCCGCCCTGGGGGGCTGTCATGCGCCGTCTCGTCCTGCTGCTGATGCTCGCCGTCATCGCCTGGCCCGCGCAGGCGAAGCCGCTGCGCTATCCGTCGGCCGGCGCCTACCGCTTCAACGTCGATCTGCCGGAGGGCTGGCGCACCACCACCGACCAGCGCGGCGGCCTGGTGCTGGTGCCGCCCGACAATCATTCGCTGATCTACCTTTCCATCATCAGCGAGGCCAAATGGCGCGGCCGCTCCGATAGCGCGGTGGTGCAGGCGGTCGGCGCATTGCCGGCATCGTCATGACCGAGCGACATGAATCGGAACGCATCACCGCCGCCGACGGCGCCCGCATCATCCGCGGGACGGCGTACTATGGCACGCTGCCGTCCAAGCACGGGCTCGCGCGGCGCGCGCGCATCGTGCTGTTCAAGCTTGCGCCCGACACCTGGGCACAGGTCTGGACGGTGACGCAGCCCGGCATGAACGCGCGCGAGACCGCCGCGCTCGGCAACGTGCTCAACAGCATCACGCTGTCGAGCCAGTAGCTCATCTGCGCCGACTTCTATTCGCCCGCGCGTCTCACGCGTAGCGACGCCGGCCCATGAACCAGCCGATCAGCAACAGCACCACGCCGACAGCGGCGGCAAGAATGCCGTGCTTCATGTGCACGTGGGCAACGCCCGCCGCATGGCCGGGGAAGAAGGCCGGCAGATGGTCGGCCGGCGTAATGAAGTAGACGACGGCAACGGCGATCAGCGCGACGCCAAGCAGATAGACGATCAGCTTCATGGGATGTCCCCGGTGCGAATCTGGCGACGCAAAGCTTATCCGGCCCGATATGGCTGCAAAGTGAAATCGCCGGCTTTTCCGCCGCCATGATTTGCCCCGGCCCCTCCCCGGAACTACCGCCCCGCCGCGCGAGTTGAATCGCTGAAACGCGCGGAACCAGCGAGGTTGTTCCATGTCCATTCAAACGCCCATTCAAACGCCCTTGTACAAGCGTTGGCAGATGCGGCGCGAAACCAGGACGCGTGCCGGCATCGCCGCGATCGTCTATACGATGACCAACGCCGTCATGTTCGGCGCCGGCCTCATTTTTGTCCTGAGCGTGCCGGGCCTGCGCAACCATGCGGCACTGGGCATCCTGGCCGTCGTGCTGGCGAGCCTGATTTTCGCGGCGCCCGCCGCCTGGTTGCTGGCGCCGCGCCTGCGCGCGCGCTTCTGGCGCCGCCGCGCCCAACAGCGGCATAGTCTCGGGAGCATGCCTCATGCTACGCGAACCTGACGGACCTTTGCCGCGCCGTCCGCGCGAGCCGAAGGGCCGGCCGGAAAGGCACGATCAACAAGCCTATCCCGCCGAGAAGGCGCGGGGCGGCCAGATCATCCTGGGAACGCGCTGGGAACGCGCGATCTTCGTGGCCGGCTTGGCCGCGGTCTTCGCGCTGGCCATCGCCTTGGCGGTCTGGTTCTGACCGCTATTGCGAGCTCAATTCCTTGTCCTTCGCTTCCGCGCGCTGGGCCGCGGCGCGGCTGGCGAAGCGGCCGACATAGTCGCTGAACGTCTTCCGCTCGGGGATCATTTTGAACATCATGCCGTAGCGCAGGCCCGATCCGATCACGACGTCTGCGGCCGTGAACTGCTGGCCCATGAGATAGGGGCCAGGCTCGAGCGCCTTCTCCACCACGTCGAGCACGGCATCGAAGTCGCGCCAGCCGAGCGCGGAGGCGCGTGGCGGCTCCTTGCGCGGGAAGGCCCGGTCGGTCATGGCCGGCTCGATGACACTCGGACCGAAGAACAACCATTTCAGATAGGCGCCGCGGTGCGGCGTGCCGACCGGCACATTGAGTTTCGCCTCGGGGAATTCGTCGGCGAGATAGGTGCAGATCGCCGCCACCTCGGTGATCACGACGTCGCCGTGCTTCAGCGCAGGCACCTTGCCCAGGGGATTGATGGCGAGATAGTCGGGCTGAAGGTTCTCGCCCTGGCTCATCTTGAGGAGCTTGATGTCGTAGGGAACGCCCACCTCCTCCAGCATCCAGAGCACGATGGACGAACGCGAAGGCGCGATGTGGTAGAGCGTGATGTCGGGCATGGCGGGGTTCCTGTCGGCGTGGGCGGCGGACAAGATCACGATTTGCCCGAGGCGGCAAATGACAAGAAATTGTGCGCGAGCCCGCGCTAACGCGCCTGATGGCCGAGCGCCTCGGCCTCGCTCAGCCATTCCTGCCGCGTGCCGTCGCTCACCGCCTCGATCATGCCGTGGATGGTCGAACGTACGGGCGTGACCCCGGTAAAGTGCAGAATGTTGCGGCGAAGCAGCTTCAGCGCATGTGCGCCGAAGTACCAGCGGTAGAACCAGCCCGGCATGCCCATGGTCATGATCACGCGCGCCGACTTGCCCTTGAGCACTTTCCAGTCCGCCTTGTAGCCGGCGGCGTGGATCGCCAGCAGGTCAGGTTGCAGGACGCGCTCGATGAAGCCCTTGAGAATTGCCGGCATGTCGCCGCACCAGAGCGGAAACACGAACACCAGATGGTCGCTGGCCAGAAGCGCCTGGCGTGCGGTAACGAGGTCGGGCTCGAGCTCCTGCTCGCGCCGATAGCCCTCGCGCAAGATGGCGTCGAAGCTCATTTCTGCCAGCAGGAACAGCTTGGCGTCGTGGCCGCCGGCTTCGGCGCCGCGCCGATAGGCTTCGCCCAGCGCCGCGCAGTAGCTGTCGGCGTGGGGATGCCCCACCACGATCATGATCTTAGCCATACCCGCCTCCGATCTCGCGGATTTCGCCGTCAATGCAGCGCCGCTTTCCGCGGTTCCGCCTTGATGTGGCGCAAGCCGGGCATTAAGGCTGCGGCGCCATGCGCAAGCGCACCATCACCGTCAACGACAAGATGCAGAAGGGCTATCGCTACGTGCTCAGCGCCCCGGCCGGCCGCGGCTTCGATCCCGAGTTCAAGCCGCAATTGACGCCGGCCGAGATGCTGCGCATCGGCGTGTTCTGCGGCAAGTACATGACCGACTGCCGCCGGGAATTCCCCAAGAGCTGGTTCGCGCGCGCCAAGCTCGCACGCAACGGGCGCGACTGCTCGCTCAACTTCTTTGGCGCCGACGCCAGCCAGCCCTTGTCGGAGTGGCGCCGCAAGGGCTGGATCCACCCGGACGACCCGCGCGGCTGGTTCCAGTGGTATTGCCGCTATTACATGGGGCGGCGCATGCCGGACGAGGACGCCCGCCAGATCAAGCGCTGGAAGGCGATCCGCCGCCACGTGCGGCAGGTGCAGAAGAACTGCGAGCCGGGCGAGCTCACCTGCCGCAAGCGCCAGCGCCAGGCGCTGCTGCACTGGGCCTATGACAGCCGAAAGATTTAAAAGTGCTATCGCCTTTGCGAGCCGCTTAGGGACCATGGCGATCTTCGCCTGAACTCAGTGGAGTTGATGGTCCACTTGACTTTCGTGGCTGCGACGATCACTTTTTGGCGGTCGGGCTCGACCGCAGTCGCCCGGCTTTCCAAGGCATTTCGCCCAAGTACTGCGCCGGTGCCCGCTTGCCGGACTCAGGACTTGTGGCGCAATGGCGATGCCGCCTGATATCAGGATATTGTACGCCGCGCGCGGCTTGCGTGGCTTCGGCGACGGTTTCGCCGCCATCATCCTGCCCGCCTATCTGACCGCAATCGGCTTCGATCCGATCCGGATCGGGATTGTGGCGAGCGCTTCGCTGTTCGGCACCGCCCTGTTCACGCTTGCCGTAGGCGCCATTGCGCCGCGTCATGACCTGCGAACGTTGATGGTAGCGGGCGCGGCACTGACGGTGCTGACGGGCCTTGCCTTCCCAAGCTTCCAACATTTCGCCTTTGTCGTTTGCGTCGCCTTTTTCGGCACAATCAATCCGTCGACCGGCGATCTCGGGGTCCTGGTGCCGCTCGAACACGCCCTGCTGGCGCGCGGAATTGCCGACGAAGAGCGCACGCGCGCTTTCGCGCGCTACAGCCTGATCGGCGCGCTGTCGACGGCGGCCGGCACGCTGGCCGCAGCGGCGCCGGACTTCCTCACCGCCGCGGGATTCGGCAAGCCTGCCGCGTTCACCTTGATGTTCTACGCCTACGCCTTGCTGGGTCTCGCCAGCGCCGCGCTCTACCGCATGCTGCCGCATGCGCGCGTAGCCGAGGAAAAGCCGCATGCACCGCTCGGCCCCTCGCGCCGCATCGTTTTCGGGCTTGCCGCCCTCTTCAGTCTCGACGCCTTCGCCGGCGGCTTTGTGGTGCAATCGCTGCTGGCGCTTTGGCTGTTTGAGCGCTTCCACCTGTCTGTGTCTGCGGCGGGCCTGTTCTTCTTCTGGACCGGAACGCTGAGCGCCTTCTCCTATCCGGTGGCGGCCTGGCTCGCGCGCCGCATTGGCCTCATCAATACCATGGTGTTTACGCATATCCCGTCCAGCATTTTCCTGATCCTGGCGGCGTTATCGCCCAATCTCACGATGACGCTCGGCCTCCTGCTGTTGCGTGCGGCGCTGTCGCAAATGGACGTGCCGACACGGACCTCCTACGTCATGGCCGTGGTAACGCCGGCCGAGCGCGCCACTGCTGCTAGCGTGACCGCGGTACCGCGCAGTCTGGCCGCGGCGCTCAGCCCGACCTTTGCCGGCGCGTTGTTGAATTCCGCATTTTTCGGGCTGCCGCTGATCGTCTGCGGCGCGCTGAAGATCGTCTACGACCTCGCCCTGCTGTTTTCGTTCCGGCACATCAAGCCGCCGGAAGAAACTCGTACCGCCGCGGCCAAAGACCGCCCAAATGAAGGAGACTCGCCATGAAATGGATCACCCGTGAACACGTGAAGGTCGACCGAGTCGCCTGCCCCTGGTTGATCAAGAAATTCGTCGATAAGGACGCCGAGTTCATCTTCGCGCCGGCCGATAGGGTCATGAACGAGGCTGAGCGGCTTAACGCTATTCCCTATGACGTTAAGGGTGTCGAACTTGGTCATCACGGCAAGGAATGCTCGTTTGAAGCGATCCTGAAAAAATACGCACTGACTGGGGATGCCGCCCTTGTCCTTCTGGGCAAGATCGTCAACGGTGCCGACACTGACAACACCCTCTATCGCCAGCCGGAAGGGCCGGGGCTGTCAGCGGTCGCCGAAGGCTTCCGTCATTTGGGCTTCAACGACGATCACGCCGTCAATGCAGCGGAATGGATAGTCTACGACGCGCTCTACGCCTACTGCCAAGAGATGGTGCGGCGTGGAAGGGCGAACGGCATGTTTGCAGAGTTGGGCCACAGATCAACCGTCGCCGTAGTGCGGCCGCGCTAGGTGCTGCTGCACTGGGCGTATGACGGATCGGAAGATCTAGCGGCCGTCGAATTATCGGCGCGGCGGCAGTCCTGCAAAGGCAGGCACGCCGTCCGCAATGAGATGGAAAGGCTGACCTTCCGCCGTGAAGATCGCCATTTGCGCGCCGCCATAGACCGAGGGATCGTCCAGCGTTCCGATCTTCAGAACCACCGGCGGCAGGCCGGGACGCCGCGTGATCATGTGCGTGCCGCATGCCGCGCAGAATTCCCGCGTGACGGCGTCAGCTTTGTCGGGACGCGTGTAGGTGTTCGGCGCGCCTTTCGTGTAGGCGAACCCCTCTGCCGGCATGAGCATGAAGAGATTGGGTGCCCCACCCGAAATATGCTGACACGCGCGGCAGTGGCATTGCGCTCTTAAGATCGGCTCGCCTTCCGCAACGTACCGCACTGCGCCGCAATAGCACCCGCCTTCGAGCCGCATGGTACTTCTCCTGCATCGCCGACGAACTGGCGGCCATTAGAGGCTTTGCCTACCAAGTCGCGAGGTCCTCCTCAATGGCCGCCTTAAGTCACGAGCCGGCGGCGCTCCGCTCGAGCAGGCTCATCAAAACCTCCGGACAGGTGACATGCGGGTTGTGGCTGGCGTCGATCTCGTCGGCGCCCCAACCTTCGCGGCGCGCGCGCTCGAGAAAGCGGCGGAAGCGGTCGCCGGGCGGATGACGCGTGCAGTAGATGTAATGGCGCGGCAGCGTCAGCGGCCCGTTCTTGAAATGAAGCTTCTGCTGGAAGGTTTTGGCCGGCTGCGGCAGCCGGCGCGGCATGCACCATTCGACGTCTTCCGCCGGCGTATCGGGCGGCATGGGCATGGGTGGAATGCGCCAGCCGTCCGCGGGCGCCTGGCGCAGGGCGCGCTCCTCCGCCGGCAGCAGGTCGAGCAGGCTCTCGCCGTCCTCGGGCGCGAAGGCGTCGAGGTAGATCAGCTTGGCGACGCGCGCCCGCGCGCGGTCGGCTACACCGGTTGCTACCATGCCCCCATAGGAATGGCCGATGAGGGTGACACCGGTGAGGTCCTCCATTTCGAGCACGCCGAGGATGTCGGCGATGTGCAGCTCGAGATCGATATCGGGATTGGCGAGGTGGGCGCGCTCGCCGAGGCCGGTGTGGGTGGGCGTGAACAGGCGATGCCCGTGCGCCGCCATCAACGGATGCATCTTCTTCCACACCCAGCCGGCCGACCAGGCGCCGTGCGCGACAACAAAAGTGGCCATTCCCCTCCCCCTCGTTATTGCGGCCGATACTATCGGGAAAATGGCCTTGTCCGCTACTCGGCCGGCACGGCGCGCGGGCGCACGCGCCGCCGGCCCCAGCGCGCGCGGACGAAATCAAGCGCGACCAAGCACAAGCCCGCCGCCAGCACTTGCCAGCCGGGCCTGATGCCGGCGTTGAAATCGAAGTCGACCGCCAGCACGCGCATCGGCGAAACGTGGAAGGCAATGCCGATGCCGATCGCCTCGCCGGCGAACACCAGCGCCGACACCACGATGCTCAAGGCCAGCAGGCTTAACGTCGACAGTTCGCTGGCCTCCTGCCACCAGGCCAGCACGCGATAGGCGATCAGCCACAGGAACAGCCCGGCGACGAACACGGGCACGGTGACATCGGCCTTGGTCTGCTGGAAATAGTGGATGAGCGCGAGCAGCGCGATGGCATAGACGATCTGGTGCAGGCGTCGCCAGCGCAAACCGCCGAGCCGGCGCACCATGCCGTCGGTCGAGGTTGCCGCTAGCACGGCAAGGCCGAGCCAGGCCGTGCCGCCGACGATCAGATACCAGCGATGCGTGATCTCATAGGCGACCTTGCCGAGGTCGAAGCTCTGGTCGGTGATATACAGCGAAAGATGCGCGGCGATGTAGCAGAAGGTACCGACACCGAGCATGCGCCGCACCTCGATGAGATTGCCGTAGCGCGCGATGCGCCGCAGCGGCGTGACCGCCAGCGTCAGCCCTAAGAACACCAGCGCCCAGAAGCCGGCGCGGTGGATCAGGTCGTTGAGCGGCCGCGCGCCGTAATAGATCGCGTGGGCGTCGTAGAGAGCCTTGGCGAGCGGAAACAGCAGGAGGCAAAGCGTGCCGGTGCGCAGCGGCGACAACCTTCCGCGCCTGTCGCGCCAGAGCTGCCAAGGAGACGGACCTTTCTGGCGCTGAATCGCCATGCCTTTTCCGGCTGTGGAGAGATGCATTCCCATTATACCGCAGTGCACAATTCGATCTGGCGGGCCCCTGCGAGCGTGCTAGCATTTTGCTGACGCCGCGATTCGTCACAACTGATCACAAGACTGCGTGGTCGACGTGTTGGGCGGATGACGGCCTGCAACGAGATTGACCGCCGGGGAACCAATCGGCCGGCAATCCATTCTTGGGAGGCGGGAGGGGGCAAGAAACGTCAACGCGCCGGGGAGGTTTTGATGGAGGCCACCCATGCCGCGCACTTTGCTTCGCTCTGTCCTCGTCCTTGGTATTTCCCTCATCGGTTCGGCCGCACTCGCGCCAGCCTTCGCCCATGACATCTGGATAAGCCAGGGCGCCTACCGCAATCCGGCGGGCGAATGGTGCTGCGGCGCCGAGGATTGCGGGGTGGTCAGCCCGAACGCCGTGCACACCGTTCGCGGCGGCTATTCGGTCATCGGCACGGTGACCTACGGCGAGTCGGTCACCGGGAATGTGAATGATGGGCCGACGGTCACCCAGCACGTCAATGAAAGTATCCCCTATAGCCAGGCCCTGCCCTCGCCCGACGGCGCCTTCTGGCGCTGCAAACGGCCGGATGGCGCCATGCGCTGCTTCTTCGCGCCGCCGCCGGGCAGCTGAACCCGGAAATCAGTATCAGACGCGCGGCAGCGGACGGCCGCCCGCTTCCTTCGACGGCACCTTGACCCAGGCCTCGCCATCGAGAACGACCTCGTCGCCGACCGAGCAGGTGCAGGCCAGCCGCGCCCGGCATTTTTCCGGCACCAGCTCGGCGACCGACACGCTCACCTCGACCGTGTCGCCGATCTTCACCGGCGCGCGGAAATTCAGCGTCTGCGAGATATAGACCGCCCCCGGCCCGGGCAGCCGGGTGCCCAGCACGGCCGAGATGAGGCTGGCGGTGTAGAGACCGTGGGCGATGCGGGTGCCGAAAGGCGTTTTGGCGGCGAAATGCTCGGAAAGGTGTATCGGGTTGCGGTCGCCGGTGACTTCGGCGAAGCCGACCACGTCGGCGGAATCGACGGTTTTCTTCAGCGTCTCGGCCATGCCGATCGAGAGGTCCTCGAAATAGAGCATCCGCAGCGACAGGGTCATGGCTAGTCCATCCTCGGCGTCAGGGCGCGTGCGCAAAAGCGGAAAAACATGACGTAGATCACAGAACCTTTTCCCGCTCGCGCGTTAGATAGACACCAACAAAGTTCTGACAGGGATGGAAGTGTCATGATTTTAATGCGGTTTGCCATTAGCCTTTTTGCCCTAGCCCTGCTCGGCATGGGGCTGTCCTTGAGCGCGGCGCACAGCCAGCAGCAGCGCGGCCCGGCGCCGGCGGTCATGCTTCACCAGGGCTGAGGCGGCAGAGCCACCACAGCGCGGCGACCGCCACCAGGTTGGCCAGCGCGAGCAGGGCCAACAGATCGAGCGTGATGTCGACACCGCCGCGCTCGATCAGCAGGGCGCCGGCCGACGGCGCCAAGGCCTGCACGATCAGGCTGGGAAAGGCGAGCTTCCCCATCAGGCGCGGAAAACGCACCGGCCCGAACAGCGCCAGTGGCAGCGTCCCGCGGCCGATCCAGGAAATGCCGAACCCGGCGCCGTAGATCAGTATGATAAGCGCCAGGACCGGGAACCCGCCTGCCAGCAGCGCCAAGCCGATCGCCATCAGCGCACAGGCGGCGACCATGGTCCAGATCGGATGATAACGGGCGCCGAACAGGCGCTCGCCGAGGCGGGCGGTCACCTGCGCCGGCCCCAACAGCGTGCCGAGCCCGACTGCCGCCGCATAATCCACGCCCCGTGCCTGCAGGAAAATCATGAGATGCACCACAACGATCGAGCCGGTGCCGGCGGCAAGCGACAGCACGAGGGCCAGCAGGGCGAAGATGAGCGCCTCATGCGGGATGCGCGCTGTTTGAACGTGGCTTTCGCCGGCGTCGGCGGCTTGCCTGTGCGCGCCCTCGCCTGCCGGACGCACCACTGCCATCTGCAAGGGCAACGACACGGCGAGGTGCAGGCCGGCATAGATGAAGCAGGCGCTGCGCCAGCCGACGTGGTCGATCATGAAGGCGCTGAGCGGCCAGCAGATGGTGCTGGCAAAGCCGCCGAACAGCGTGAGATTGGTGATCGGCTGGCGCGCCTGGCTGCCGTACATGCGCCCGAGCGCGGCGAACACGGCATCGTATAGCCCGGTGCCCATGCCGGCGCCGATCAGCACCCAGGCGGCGAGATAGACTGGCAGCGAGGGCGAAGCGCCGACGCCGGCGAGGCCGGCGGCATAGAACAGCGAACTCGCCAGCAGCACCGGGCGCCCGCCGTGGCGGCCGATTATCTTCCCCACCTGCGGCGAAATCAGCCCCGCCACCAGCAACCCGAGCGAGGTCCCGCCGACCACGGCCCCGAGCGACCAACCGGTGTCGTGAACGATGGTCTCGGCGAACACGGCGGGGAAATAGAACGAGGTGCCCCAGGCCAGGATCTGGCCGGCGCCGAGCGCGGTGATCACGATGCGGCGGTCAAGCCGCCAAGACGCCAATTTCCCGTGCAACGCCCCAGCCTTCCGCCAATGCGCGCCAATCTACACGAACATGGCCGCCCTGCGGAACGCCGGCCCAACGTCTCACGTTACCGCCAGTGAGCGGCGGGGGCGTACCCAATGAACGAGGAGAAGGTTCCATGCAGGCTTCGGGTAAGAAAGTGCTTATTCTCGCCACCAACGGATTCGAACAGTCGGAACTCGAGGTTCCGCGCGACAAGCTGAAAGCGGCAGGCGCCAAGGTCGATATCGCCTCGCCACAGGAAGGCGAGATCAAGGGCTGGGACAAGAAGGATTGGGGCCGCCCGGTGAAGGTCGACAAGACGCTCGACCAGGTCAAAGCCGCCGATTACGACGCCATCGTGTTGCCCGGCGGCCAGATCAATCCCGACCTTCTGCGCGTGAACGACAAGGCGCTCAAGCTGATCAAGGATTTCTACAACCAGAAGAAGGTCGTTGCCGCCGTCTGCCACGCGCCGTGGCTGCTGGTGGAAACCGGCATCGCCAAGGGTAAGCGCATGACGTCCTACCACTCGATGAAAACCGACGTGATGAACGCAGGCGCCAGGTGGGAAGATTCGCCTGTCGTCGCCGACCAGGGCGTTGTGACCTCGCGCAATCCCGGCGACCTGGAAGCATTCTCGGCCAAGATCATCGAGGAAATGGCGGAAGGCCTGCATAGCGCCCGCAGCGCCGCGGCCTGACTCCGCATTACCCCCGGCGGCGGCTTTGAAGGCCGCCGCTGGCCTGCGGCAAGCTGTCCTTTTTCGTTAACAGCCAATGACTTGAGCCATGCAATTTGTGCATTGCTGCGGCGCAACATTATTGCTTTTCAGGCGGTCAAATATGCCTATGTTCCCGGTAACGAAAGGGCCGACCGGGGGTTGGCCTGAACAATCACGAGGACTGCCATGCTTGCTACCATTGTCCGTTTCTTCCGCGAGTGGCGCCGCTATCAGACCAGCGTGACCGAACTGTCGCGTCTGGGCGATCGCGAGTTGGCCGACATCGGCATCAGCCGCTCCGACATCCAGCGGGTGGCCTGGAGCGCTTCGCATCAGCACTAAACCACGCCGCCGCTTCGAAAGCACGAAACCGCCCGCGCCCGTCGCGGGCGTTTTCGTTTGCGGGAAAGGATGCCGCGCGTTCCGCCTGCCTCTCCGGTGAAGGGCGGAGGCGTCCGCACCTACGGCGCCGCCGTCTCATCAGGGCCTGCAGGCGTTGCTACCCGCGGATCGGACGCCTAGGTTTCCCGCCATGACCCTGAAGCCTGTCCATGTCATCGGCGGCGGCCTCGCCGGCTCGGAGGCCGCCTGGCAGCTTGCGCAAGCCGGCGTCCCCGCGGTGCTGCACGAGATGCGGCCCCTGCGCGGAACCGCGGCCCACAAGAGCGGCGGCTATGCCGAACTGGTCTGCTCCAATTCTTTCCGCTCCGACGATGCTGCGCGCAACGCAGTCGGCCTGCTGCACGAGGAAATGCGCAGGCTTAGCTCGCTGATCATGCGCGCGGCCGACGCCAATCAGGTTCCGGCAGGCGGCGCGCTTGCCGTGGATCGCGACGGCTTTTCCGGCGCGGTGACGACAGCGCTTGAAGCGCACCCGCTGATAACGCTGGAGCGCGGCGAAGTGGCGCTGCCGCCGGCCGACTGGGACAGCGTGATCGTCGCCACCGGTCCCCTCACCTCGCCCGACCTTGCCGCCACCATCCGCGATTTGACCGGCGAAGACGCGCTCGCCTTCTTCGACGCCATCGCGCCGATCGTGCACCGCGACTCGATCGATCTCACGCAGGCTTGGTTCCAGTCGCGTTATGACAAGAGCGGGCCGGGCGGCTCCGGCGCCGACTACATCAACTGCCCGCTCGACCGCGAACAATATGGCGCCTTCGTCGGCGCCTTGATCGCCGGCGGCAAGGTCTCGTTCCATGAATGGGAAGCCACTACGCCCTATTTCGACGGCTGCCTGCCCATTGAGGTGATGGCGGAGCGCGGACCCGAGACGCTACGGCACGGTCCGATGAAGCCGTTCGGCCTGACCAATCCGCATGCCCCCGACCGCAAACCCTATGCTGTCGTACAGCTTCGCCAGGACAACAAGCTCGGCACCCTGTTCAACATGGTTGGCTTCCAGACCAAGCTGAAGCACGGCGAGCAGGTGCGCGTATTCCGCACCATTCCGGGCCTGGAGAACGCCGAGTTCGCTCGCCTCGGCGGCCTGCATCGCAACACGTTCCTCAATTCGCCCAAGCTGCTCGATGACGCGCTACGGCTGAAGGCCAACAGCCGCTGGCGCTTCGCAGGGCAGATCACCGGATGCGAAGGCTATGTGGAATCGGCCGCCATCGGCGGGCTGGCCGGACGCTTCGCGGCGGCCGAGCGGCGTGGCGAGCGCTTGGTCGCGCCGCCACCGACCACGGCGCACGGCGCGCTGCTCGCGCACATCACGGGTGGCCATATCGAGACCATCGATGCGGGGCCCTCCTCGTTCCAGCCGATGAACGTGAATTTCGGCCTGTTTCCGCCGCTCGCCGAGCCCGCCGGCTATGATGCGGAGGAGGCGCGCAAGTTCGGGCGCGGCGCGGCCAAGAGCATGGCGCGCAAGACGGCGCTGAGCGCGCGGGCGCTCGTCGATCTCGCCGGGTGGCTCGGCGAGCACCAAGCAGACGCGGCGGAATAATCAGGCCCGGAATATCCGCCGCGGATCGCGCGCCGCCCGCCAGATGAGCCATTGCCGGCGAAGGCCGGACAGCGGCCGAGGCGCAAACGGGTCGGCATCACTCCGGGTCATCTCGCGCAGCCCGGGCCCGATTGTTGCGGCAGGGAGGAACGCGGGCAGCATAGCGGACGGCGCGGCGGCCATGCCTTCTTGCGCCGCGGCCAGATGGCCACGCGCGAAACCGGCGAGGTCGACGAGCGCGGCCTTGAGCGGCTCGCTGCCCTGCCCGGCTAGCACCGTCGCGGGCGCAAGCCCGTGCCGTTGCAATACGTCCAGCGGCAGATAGAGCTGGCCGCGCGCGACATGGCGCGGCAGCGCGCGGATAAGTCCGGCGACGCCATAGGCGATGCCCGCATGGCGCGATAGCGCGGCGGCCTTTTCGCCGCGCGCGCCGAGCATGCCGGCCGCCAGCGCAAACAGGTTGCCTTGAGTTTGCGCGGCGTAGGCTTCCAGCTCGGCAAGCGTCATCATGGGATCGCCGTAGAAGTCGAACGCGTGGGCGTCGACCAATTCGATCATCGGCGCGAGCGGCAGCGCGTGACGCGCGAGCGCATCGCGCACGGCAGACGCCACCGGATGCGCCGCCGTTTCGTTGTCGCGTTCGCCTGCCAGCGCCTCGCGCCACCACTGCAAGCGGATCTCGCCGGGCATCGGTTCGCGCGCGACCTCGCGCACCCGCGCGATCTCGATCGCGAAGGCATAGAGCGCCAGCAGGTCCGCGCGCTGCTCGGCCGGCGCGAACAGGGCGGCGAGATAACGGTCGCGTTCGGCGTCGCGCACCAGCGCGGCGCAGTGGGCAGCGTTCGGCGGCATGGGCGCAGTCTAACGTGTCCGGAAAGAGAACTCTCGACCGATCGCACCTAGGAGCGCAGTGCATTCCTAATCGGGGTCGCCGGGACAAGTCCGGTGACGAGGGGTCAATCGACCGCAATCAACCCGGCTCCGGCGCGGCGGTTCTCGGCCAGCATGATGTTGTAGGTGCGCACCGCCGCTCCGGTCGGCATGGCGTCGACCGAAAGACCGGCATCGCGGAAACGGGCGCGCAAGGCTTCCGGCAACAGGAACGGGTCGCGGCCGCCGCCGATCAGGAAGAAATCGAGCTCCTGCGCCCGCGCCAGCGCAGGCGCGAGCAGCGCTTCGGTCAGATCGCCGACGTTGCCGACCGGCCAGGCCCAGATGCCGTCGGGAAAGCAGAGCAGCGAGCCGCGGTGCGACATGCCGCCGAAGCGGAAGCCGCCATTGCCGTAGGTCTCGATCGGCGCAGGACTGGGCAGATGCGGGGCGTCGGCTCCGAACGCGCCCGCCATCGTCAGCGCCGGCTGCGACGGCGCGCCTGCCGCTTGCGCGGCGCCGGCTGTTTGCGGGTGGGACCAGGCGCGGCCGTTGTCGGTTCGGTGGCTCTGGGCTCGGCCGGCTTCGCTTCGACCGCCGCAGGCACCTCTTCTTCGGCCTCTTCGTCCTCGTCAGCCGATGCGCCGCCGCCGCCTCCGCCTGAGCCGCGGGCCAGCGATTCGCGGCTATGCACGCCGAGATAGATCAGCATGGGCGAGGCGATGAACACGGACGTATACGTTCCAACCAGCACCACGCCGAACATCATGGTGGCGGTGAAGGAGTGGATCGCCTGTCCGCCGAACAGGAGCAGCGCAAGCAGCGCCAAGCTGACCGTCAAGTGGGTGATCACCGAGCGGGAAAGGGTCTGGTTGACCGAGGCGTTGAGCAGCTCCGGCATCGGCATCTTCTTGTAGCGGCGCAGCATCTCGCGGATACGGTCGTAGATGACGACCGTGTCGTTGAGCGAATAGCCGAGAATGGTAAGCAACGCCGCGATGCTGGTGAGGTCGAAATCGATGCGCGTGAGCGACATGAAGCCGATGGTGAGCACAAGGTCGTGCACGTTGGCGATCATGGCGCCGAGCGCAAACTGCCACTCGAAGCGGAACCACAAGTATATGAGAATACAGAAGATCGCCGACACCAGACCAATGGTGCCGTAGGACAGGAGCTCGTTGGAGACGCTCGGGCCCACCACCTCGACCCGGCGGTAGGTGACGCCCTTGCCGAGATTGGCACGCACCTTGTCGATCGCCGCCTGCTGCGCCTCGTCGCCGCCGGGCTGCTCGGCAATGCGGATCAGTACGTCATCGGGCGCGCCGAACTGCTGGAGTTGCACCTCGCCGAGGCCGAGGCCGCCGAGAGTCGCGCGCATCTTGGCGAGATCGGCTTGCGCGGCCTGGGTCTTCACCTCGAGCAGCAGGCCGCCCTTGAAGTCGATGCCGAAGTTCAGCCCATGGAAAAAGTAGAGCGTAATCGCCAGGATCGACATCGCCGCCGACAAAGGGAAGCTGATGCGCCGGAAGCGCATGAAGTCGAACGTGGTATTGTCGGGAACGATGCGAAGCAGGCGCATAATTATCTTTCCTTGCGCATGGTCTGATCCGAAAGCGGGCTCCTATCCCCGATGGGGGGCGAGGACATGCTTTTCGGGATCATGCGCGACCCTCCTTAGATCGGCACGCGTTGCGGGCGCCGCCAGCGCACCCACGTGGCAACGATCAGCCGCGTCAGGGTGAATGCGGTGAAGACGGTGGTGACGATGCCGACGCCGAGCGTCACCGCGAAGCCGCGCACCGGGCCGGTGCCGATGTAGAACAGCACCGCGGCGGCGATGAAGGTGGTGATGTTGGAATCGAGAATGGTGGCGAGCGCGCGCGAGAAGCCGGCGTCGATGGCGTTGATCGGCGAGCGGCCGGCGCGCACCTCCTCGCGTATTCGTTCGTAGATCAGCACGTTGGAATCGACCGCGATGCCGACGGTCAGCACGATGCCGGCGATACCGGGCAGCGTCAGCGTGGCGTCGAGCATCGACAGGACGCCGAAGATCATGGCGACGTTGACCGCCACCGCGATGTTGGCGAACAGGCCGAACAGGCCGTAGGTCACCAGCATGAACAGCACCACCATGGCGCCGCCCACATAGGACGAGATCTTGCCCTTGGCGATTGAATCGGCGCCGAGGCCGGGTCCGACGGTGCGCTCCTCGACGATGGTGAGCGGCGCCGGCAAGGCGCCCGCGCGCAGCAGGATGGAGAGGTCGTTGGCGCTCTGCACGGTGAAGTGGCCGGAAATCTGCCCCGAGCCGCCGAGGATGGGCTCGCGGATCACCGGCGCCGAGATCACCTGATTGTCGAGCACGATGGCGAAGGGCTTGCCGACATTGCGCTCGGTGACGTCGGCGAACTTGCGCGCGCCCGAGGTGTTGAAGCGGAACGAGACGATCGGCTCGTTGCTGCGCGGATCGAAGCCGGGCTGGGCGTCGGTCAGGTCGCCGCCGGAAACGAGCACGCGCTTCTCGACCACATAGGGCTCTTTCGGCGTGCTCTGGCTGTAGAGGATTTCATCGTCCGGCGGCAGATGGCCCTGCAGCGCCTGCTGCGGCGTGACCGAAGTGTCGACCATGCGGAAGTCGAGCTTGGCGGTCTTGCCGAGCAGCTTCTTCAGCCGGGTCGGGTCCTGCAGGCCCGGCACCTGCACCAGGATGCGGTCGTTGCCCTCGCGCTGGATCAGCGGCTCGACGGTGCCGAGCTGGTTGATGCGGCGGCTGATGATCTCGATCGACTGGGAAACCGCCTGGCGCACGCGCTCGACGATGGCGGGATCGGTCTCGGTCAGACGGAAGGCGTTGTTCGCCTCGCTGGTGATGTCGATATTGTTGTGGCCGGTGGCGCTCAGGATTCCGCCGAGCGGCTGCACCAGGGTGCGCAGCTTAGCCTCCGCCTCGCTCGAATTGTGCCCTTGTCGGATATGCACCTCGACCGCGTTGCCGCGAATCAAGAGGCCGGTATAGCCGATGCGGGCTTCGCGCAGGACGCGACGCACGTCATCGCGCAGATTGTCGAGCATCTCCTTGCGCACGGCCTTGGTGTCGACCTGGAGCAGGAGATAGGAGCCGCCCTGCAGGTCGAGGCCGAGCACGATGCGGCGCTGCATGAACTCCGGCCAGGTCGCCACCACGCTCTTGGGAATGAAGTTCGGCACGGCGAACAGCACGACGAGCGCCACCGCGCTCAGTATTGCTACCACCTTCCAACGCGTGAAATAGAGCATGACGTCCCGACTTGACCCGGCCTTTGGCCTGCTTCTCTAGGCCGTTTCAGCGACGCAGCCGCGGCTTCAGCCGGCGGCGGCTTCGTCCTTCAACGGCTCACCTTTGGCGCGGACGTCGCTGAGCATCGACCGCAATTGGCGGATGCGCACATTGTCCGCGATCTCGACCTCGATCTGGTCGTCATCGATGACCTTGGTGACCTTGCCGATCAGGCCGCCGCTGGTGATGACGGTGTCGCCCCGCCTGACGTTCTTGACCATGTCCTGATGCTGCTTCACGCGCTTCTGCTGCGGACGCAGGATCAGGAAATACATGATGACGAATATAAGGACGAAGGGCAGCAGCGACACCAGCATGCCGCCCTCGCCGCCGGCTCCCCCACCGAACAGCGACCCTTGCGCAAACGCTGGCGTCACGAACATCGCGCCAATCCCCACTTTCCGTTCCGTGTTCCGTTAAGATTGCATGAGAAGGTGGCCGGACGCCTGAAAAGGCGCCCTGCCGAAGTCGCGCGGACTATAGCGGCCGCCCGCCCAATTGCAACGGCGCTATCCCTCTCAAAACCGGCGGTTTTTAGCCTTTTCCCGGGCCGGCTTGCGGGGGGAGCGCCGCCCGGTTAAGAGCAGCGCGTTTTCCCGAAAGCACCTTCCCTATGGCCCTTCCCAAGTCCAAAACCGCCAAGCCCAAAACCGCCAAAGCCAAATCCGCCAAGTCGTCCAGGGCGCCCAAGCCGACAGTCGTTAGGTCCGCGCCGGGCAAAGCCTACGGCCGGCCGCGCGCCAATGGCGCCGCCACCGGCCCCGGAAGCGATCTCTTGGAACGTATCGCCGTGGCGTTGGAGCGGCTGGCGCCGCAGCCGCTCGCGCCGCCCGACTTCTCGGCCGCCGACGCGTTCGTCTGGTACCCGGAGAGCAGCCGTTTGGCGCCGGTCAAACGCGTGAACCGCGTCGAGATGTCGCTGCTCAAGGGCATCGAGCGCGTGCGCGACGTGCTCATGGAGAACACGGAGCGCTTCGCCAAGGGCCTGCCCGCCAACAATGCGCTGCTGTGGGGCGCGCGCGGCATGGGCAAGTCGTCGCTGGTCAAGGCGTCGCATGCGGCGGTCAATGCCGCCTTCGCGCACGATAGCGCGTGCGGCGCTCTCAAGCTCATCGAGATCCACCGCGAGGACATCGAGAGCCTGCCGGAACTGATGACGCTGATTCGCGGTTCGGACGCGCGCTTCATCGTGTTCTGCGACGACCTCTCCTTCGACGCCGACGACACAAGCTACAAGTCGCTGAAGGCGCTGCTCGAGGGCGGCATCGAGGGCCGGCCCGACAACGTGATCTTCTACGCCACATCCAACCGGCGGCACCTGTTGTCGCGCGAGATGATGGAGAACGAGCGCTCGACCGCGATCAATCCCGGCGAGGCGGTGGAGGAGAAGGTGTCGCTGTCCGACCGCTTCGGCCTCTGGCTCGGTTTCCACCGCTGCAGCCAAGACGAATTCCTCGCCATGGTCGATGCTTATGTCCGGCACTACGCGCTTCCGGTGGCCGACCGCGAGGCGCTGCACCGCGACGCGCTCGAATGGTCGACCACCCGCGGCTCCCGCTCCGGCCGCGTCGCCTGGCAATTCATCCAGGACCTGGCAGGACAACTCGGTGTGGCGCTGAAGGAGTAGCGCGCGGGCCCTTGACGCAAATCAAAGCCGGCGGTGCCGGAAGCGGTAAACGACGGACGTGCAGCCCGGCGAAGGCTCGAATGCAATGCCGCTCGACACCAAGCTCCGCCAGGTCGGGACCATCCTGGCCATCCCCGCCGTTCTGCTGGCGATCGGCGCCGGCTATGAGCGCGGCGGTGTGAGCGGTCTGCGCAATCTCGCCGACGACGTGCTGCATTCGGTCGGTCTCGCATCGAAAGCGCCGGCGCATGCCGCCGCACCCCTGCTCGCCCCCGCCGCCAAGACGCCGGCCGCCGGCCTCGCTCCCGATCAAGCCTTCTGGCTCACCATCAAGGATGCGCGTGCGCCGGGCCTGTTCGAGGAATTCCTGAAGAAATTTCCTGGCAGCGCGCACGCGCCGGACGCCCGCGCCAGGCTCATGCAGTTACAACAGTTGCATCCAGCGGCAACGCCCACGGCCTCTATGCCGATGCGGCACCACGGGCCCGGCATGATGTCGCCCCAAGATTAATTAAGTGAACCGCTGCCCGGCCGGCCCCAAGCGCCAAAGCATACCCCGCTCATTCCAGCGCGGGCGGGAAGCTCCGCGCTTCGGCCGTTCCTAGCGCGCGGAGGCGGGTCGCGGGGACGAATGGTTCATTCCCTCGTTGCGCTGCAGCGAAGCGCCGGCGCGAAGTTGGCGCGGGCGCGGTTTTGCGAGTACATAGCGCCCCATGGACCTGGTCTACATCGTTTCGGTCTGGCTGTTGCCCGTCCTCGTCGCCATCACCTTTCACGAAGCCGCGCACGGCTATGTGGCGCGCTTCCTTGGCGACGAAACGGCGGCTCGGCTCGGCCGTGTGAGCCTTAACCCGGTCCGCCACATCGATCCTTTCGGCACGCTCATCCTGCCGGCCCTGCTGCTCCTGGCGCGCTCGCCCTTCCTTTTTGGCTACGCCAAGCCGGTGCCGGTCAATTTCCGCGCGCTTCGCCATCCGCGCAGCGGCATGGTGCTGGTGGCCGCAGCCGGCCCGGGCATGAATATCGTTCTCGCCATGATCTGTGCGCTCGCCTTTCACCTGCTCGTCTATCTGCCGGTGACGGCAGCGCAATGGGTGGCGCTGAACCTGAAGAACGCGCTCGTGCTCAATGTGCTGCTGGCCGTTTTCAACCTGTTCCCGCTGCCGCCGCTCGACGGCGGGCGCATCCTGACCGGTCTGCTGCCCGAGCAAGCGGCCAAGCGATTTGCCCAGATCGAGCCTTACGGGATGGTGATCCTGCTGGCGCTGTTCATCCTGCTGCCGTTTCTCGGCGCGCAATTCAACCTGAACCTCGGCTTCTTATCGTATGGCATTTCGATCGTAACGAATGCCGTGATCGGCGCCATCCTGCACGCGACCGGGAATATTTGAAATTCATCGTTCCGGGTTCGCTCGGGTCACAAGCCCCGGGAATGATTTTAGAAATTTGCGAACGGGCTTAGCGCCGCCGCAGGTTCGGCCTCGCCACATTATGCAGTCCGACGAGCGGCGGCCGGTCGTGCTGTCGCTCCCAATAGGCGGCGTGAAAGACCGCATCGTCATTCCGCGGCAGTTGCTGCAAAGAACGCCCCTGCTCCACGAGCCAATCGTGCGAATTGCCGGACATGTCCAACGTCTTCATGACAGGCCCCCCGGGTGTTGCCGCTGGCGTGCGTCTTCTCCATTGGCCCGACGCCGGGCGCCTGCCAACAAGCGCGCACAATTAACGTTAAATGCTAAGCTTTAAGGCCGCGTGAAAGCGCCGGGCCCAGCGGGCGGGGAGCGTCTGCGTCCGCGCATAAGGCTTAATGTCGGGTCAATTCAGCGCAGTGCCGTAGCGAGCATCAACCGGCAGACGGCTCCGACCACCACGGACAGACGTAGACGCTGGTGCAGAAGCTGAAGGACATTGCCCGGGTCGCCGTCACCGCGCCTGCGTTCTCCAGCAACTCATCGGTGACGTCTCTGGTCAGCATGTCGTCTTCGCTGCCTTCGAGAACAGTCGTCTCGTTCATGGCGCCTCTCGATTCGATCCGGCGAGGAGACCCCGGCACTTGTTGCGATGCCGGGGCCAAAATGCATGTCACAAACTCAACATGGCGAATGTGACGCCCGCGCTTAGGCCGGGCATGCCGAAAGGCCCGTGCAGAAGCCGAGCGTATAGGCGCCCGAATTTCCGGCGGTGCCAGCCTGCTCCAACAATTCGTCGGACACCTCGTTGCTGAGGATGGCGTCTTCAGTATGCTCGATGATGGTATCGGTCATGGGAATTCTCCTTTCCACCCTCATAGCCAATCCAATGTGACGGATGCCGCTTTGATCCACGTCAAACCGGACCGTCCTGCATCGCTGACATTTTTTTGAACGGCGGCATAGATATCTTCCGGCACCTTGATTTTGCCAAAATGCCTCGTCTCAATGAAGAACGTATAACAGAATCCGGGCCCCTCTGGCGGGGACGCCGATCGATCAGGTCGGCCAACCTCGCGATGTCGGATCAGCTATCCCGCGCCGGTTTCGCGCTGGGACCGGCCGACATCGGGCAGGAAGCACTGACATCCCCGATAAGTCCGGTTCGAGCTCTTCCGGTGCGCAACAACGCAACGCAAGAGGAGCATCATGGTTGGAAAACACCGTCAATCGCGCACCGCGCCCGAGGATCTCGTCGCCGATTATTTCAAGGAACGCGACGACGAGGTCTTGCAGGCGCTGGCCGCCGCAGGCGCGCTGGTTGCGCTTGCCGACGGCCAGATCGCGCCCGCCGAGCGCGAGGAACTTGTGAATTTCGTCGATCGACAAGGCTTCGCGCCTTCGGCGTCGCGACGAGAAATCGCGGAGGCATTCGACCGGCACGCCCGCGTTCTCGCAGACCAGCTTAGCCCGAATCCGGTGATGGAGAGCCTCCGTCCTCTCGCCGGCCGCTCGCTGGCGTCGGTGGTCGTGCGCACCGCCGAACGCGTCGCCGCCGCGGACCGGAAGCTCCACGCCGCCGAGTTGCGGGCCCTCAAGCTGATCCGGCTCGTCATGATGACTCTACCGGCGGCGCGGCCGCTGCCAGCGTAATGCGGCACATACCGAGCCAAGCCAAGCTTATGGATAACCGGAGGGATGATATGGCGACTATCCTGCGGCTGCGAAATTCGGCGCAGTGTCCGCATTGCGGCAGCGCTCTGCTATGCCGTGAATGGTCGGAAAGCGTCGCGCCGCAACGGGTCGTTCACATCTGGCGCTGCCTGATGTGCGAACTTGAATTCGAAACGACCGAACAGGGCGAGGCGCAAACGCTGCAGAAAACGGAGCTGGAGCGCGCGTTCTTCGCCAGCCTGCTGGTTGCCTGAGGATCGCGTCGCTTCTCGCAAAAAGAAAGGCCGCCAGCCTGGTTCCGCTGGCGGCCTCATCGCTTTGCAGCGTGTAACCGATTGTCTCAAGCCCCGCTGAGCAGCTTGGCCGGGTCGACCGGGGTCGAGCCTTTGCGAATCTCGAAATGGAGTTGCGGCGAGTTCACGTTGCCGGTCTGACCGGCACGCGCGATCACCTGCCCGCGCCTGACATGCTCGCCGCGCGTCACCATGAGCTTGCTGGCATTGGCGTAGGCCGAGACATAGCCGTCGGAATGGCGGATCAGCACGAGATTGCCGTAGCCTTTCAACTCGTTGCCGGCATAGGCCACGACACCGTCGTCGGCTGCCTTGATGGGCGTCCCTTCCGGCACCGCCAGGTTGATGCCGTCATTGGTGGTGCCGTTCGCCCGCCGGCCGAAGCCGGCGATGATGCGTCCGCGCACCGGCCAGCGGAACGACGGGATGGCGGCGGCGGCCGTGGTCTCGGCCTTCTTGGTCACCGGCTTGACTTCGGGCTCTTCTACCTTGGCGACACGCGCATGTTGCACAGGGGCGGTCGTGGCGACGCGTTCGTGGCGCACCGGCACCGTGCGCGGCTCGGCCACTTTGGGCTCGGCAACCTTGGGCGCGGGCGCCCGCCGGGCCGCGAGCTCATGGCCGCCGGGGATGGCGATGCGGTCGCCGACTTTGAGCCTGGTGTAGGGGCTGATGTGGTTGGCGCGCGCCAGCGTCGACAGCGGGACGCCGCTGCGGCGCGAAATGGCGATCAGGCTTTCGCCCGGCGCAACGATGTGAACGCTCTCGGCCCTGCGCGTCGGCGCGGCAACATGCGCGGGCGCGACCGACGCGGTGCGCTCGGCGCGCCTTCTGTCGGCAACATAGCGCGGGATGACAAGGCGCTGGCCAGGACGGATGGCGGATGCGCTGCGGATGCCGTTGGCCTCCAGGATGGCCGAGGCCGGCACGCCGTTCCTGCGCGCGATCTGTTCGAGCGTCTCGCCGTAATGCACGGTGACCGGCCGTCCGCCGTCCCAGGTCCAATGGCCGGCGGGTTTCGGGGGCGCGGCATGGCGCGCGGG
Source organism: uncultured Pseudomonadota bacterium (assembly GCA_963837965.1). Classification (GTDB taxonomy): domain Bacteria; phylum Pseudomonadota; class Alphaproteobacteria; order Rhizobiales; family Xanthobacteraceae; genus Pseudolabrys. The sequence continues at coordinate 601,367 of CAWIPY010000003.1, forward strand.
CACCGAGCCGGTGACATCGGCGTAGCGATTGGCTGCGCGATCCGCCGGCCGATAGGCGCCCAAGCCGCGGTCGCCATAGGCGACGCCGCTGTGCCCGCCGTGATAGGCGGCGACGGTCGAAGGCCTGGTCGGCGCCGGCAGCGGCTGGGCGACGATGGGGCGGCTCGCCGGCTGGCGCGCGATCGAGCCGGTATACTCGGGACGCGGCGTCCGGTTGGAAGCGAAGGGATTGGAATCGAAACGCGCTGAATTCTCGCAACCGGCGACGGCAACTCCAACCAGCGCGAGGACTGCGATCCGCGGCCAAACGCGCGGACGAGACGGCACCTTAGGGCGCGGCATAGGGTTACTCACTGATACGCTAGGAATTACGCATTCGAGTTAAAGCAGCGGTGAGTAAATAAGGCTTTAAGAATTAGCGCCGCGTTACTTTCACGCTTGCCTCTTGTAAAAATGTCACAATGCGCGTGGCAGCCGCGGCGAGGAAGCTTGAGACCTCACAGGGCGTGCGCCTGGCCCTGCATCAGAGGCACGAAGCGCACCGGTATCAGATCTTCCCGCGCGAGAGCCGTTTCCGTCTTGGTAAGCTTGACGATGTGTTGCGCTCCCTTCTGGCTGCCGAGCGGCAGCAGCATGATGCCGCCGTCGGCGAGCTGATCGATCAGCGTCTGCGGCAGGCGCTCGGCGGCAGCCGTGACCAGGATGCGGTCGAACGGCGCCCGTGGCGGCACGCCGGCCAGCCCGTCGCCGGCGATCACCGTGACATTGCCGAAGCCGAACGCGGCGAGCCGCGCGCGCGCGGCGTCGGCCAGCGTGCGGTAGCGCTCGATGGTCACCACCTCGCCCGCCAGGCGCGACAGCACCGCGGCCTGATAGCCCGAGCCGGTGCCGACCTCGAGCACGCGATGGTGCGGGCGCACGTTGAGCTTCTCCGTCATGTAGGCGACGACATAGGGCTGGCTGATGGTCTGCCCGCAGGCGATCGGCAGCGCCTGGTCGGCCTGCGCCTGGGCCACGAATTCCACCGGGACGAAGCGCTCGCGCGGGACCTCGTCCATGGCGCGCAGCACCGCCTGGTCCATGATCCCGCGGCCGCGCAGCTTGAGCAGGAACTCCATGCGCCCGTCGTCGCGCCGCGGCTGGTCCAACACGTGTTTCCCCCTCCGCCGCAATTTTAGCACGTTTCCCGGGAAATCATGTAGCCTGCAGAGGACGGACTCGACACCTTACGGAACCCGGCCATGGCGCTTACATGCCGGTCCTGAGTTCTCGGGCGGGAGCAGACGATGACGGAACCCTCGGTCGGCCAGCAGCGGCGCGTCCTCGTGGTGGAGGATGAGTACCTCATCCGCATGCTGCTGGAGGACATGCTGGCCGATCTCGGCTACGCCATCGCCGCCGCCGTCGGCAGCATCGCCGAGGCGCGCGAGCAGGCAGCCTCCGGCGACTTCTGCGCGGCCGTACTCGACGTCAATCTCGACGGCGAGGAGATCTATCCGGTCGCCGACCTCCTGGCCGAGCGCGGCCTGCCCTTCGTCTTCGTCACCGGCTATGGCGAGCGCAGCCTGCCCGAGCGCTACCGCGACCGCCCTGCCCTGCAGAAGCCGTTCCAGGCCGAGCAGCTCGAGGCGGCGCTGAGCGGGCTCCTGGCGGCGGCCTAGCCAATAACGCCCGTCCCCGCGCAAGCGGGGCCCCGTGCAAAACAAGTCAGCATCGGAGTCGCTCCCTGGATTCCCGCTTGCGCGGGAATGAGCGGACCCCGGCCCCCTACCCAAACAGCTCCGCCAGCCGCGTCATGAACGGCTCGTCGGTGAGGTCGAGCCGCAGCGGCGTGACCGCGATACGGTTTTCGTTGAGCGCGGCGAGGTCGCTGCCGGCGTGCGCGCCCGTGATGCCGCCGCGGCCGAAGGCGATCCAGTAATAGGGATTGCCGCGCCCGTCGTGGCGCGCGTCGATGCGCAGGAGCTCCTGGTCGCGCTTGCCTTGTGTCGCGATCGAAACGCCCGCCACGTCCTCCGGCGGGCAATCGGGAAAATTGATATTGACCAGCACGTCGCGCGGCATGCCGGTGGCGAGCACGCGGCGGATGAGATCGGGCGCGTGCCTGACCGCGGTCGCCCAATGCGGGCTGCGCCGGGTCGAAAAGGCATAGGCCTGCGACAGCGCGAACGAAGTGATGCCGAGCACGGTGCCTTCCATGGCGCCGGCCACCGTGCCGGAATAGGTGACGTCCTCGGCGCAGTTGCGCCCGCGATTGACGCCGGACAGCACCAGGTCCGGCACCGCGGGCATCAAATGGCGCACGCCCATGATGACGCAGTCGGTCGGCGTGCCCTTCACCGCGAAGTGGCGCTCGCCCACTTCCCTCAAGCGAAGAGGATCGTTGAGCGAGAGCGAATGCGACACGCCGGACTGGTCGGTTTCCGGCGCCACGATCCAGACTTCGTCGGACAGTTGGCGCGCGATCTCCTCGCAGGCGGAAAGCCCCGGCGCGTGGATGCCGTCGTCGTTGGTGATGAGAATGCGCATGCTCACTCGTCATTCCGGGACGCGCCGAAGGCGCGGGCCCGGAATCCAGGGCTGCGGGGTAAGGCCTTTACTGGTGGCCCTGGATTCCGGGTTCGCGGGCTGCGCCCGCGCCCCGGAATGACCGGAAAATAGCGACGCATGTCAATCAATTTCGCTCGATCTTCGTCATCCCGCCCATATAGGGCTTGAGCGCCTCCGGCACGGCAATCGAGCCGTCCTCCTGCTGATAGTTTTCCATCACGGCGATGAGCGCGCGGCCCACCGCCACGCCGGAGCCGTTGAGCGTGTGCACGAAGGCCGGCTTGCCGTCCTTGCCGCGATAGCGCGCGTTCATGCGCCGCGCCTGGAACTCGCCGCAGACCGAGCAGGAGGAGATTTCGCGGTAGGCGTTCTGCCCCGGCAGCCAGACCTCGATGTCGTAGGTCTTGCGCGAGGCGAAGCCCATGTCGCCGGTGCAGAGCGTGACCACGCGGTAATGCAGGCCGAGCTTTTTCAGCACGTCCTCGGCGCAGGCCAGCATGCGGTCGTGCTCTTTCTTCGATTCTTCCGGCGTGGTGATGGAGACCAACTCGACCTTGGTGAACTGGTGCTGGCGGATCATGCCGCGGGTGTCCTTGCCGGCGGCGCCGGCTTCGGCGCGGAAGCAGGGCGTGCAGGCGGTGAGCCGCATGGGCAGCTTGGCTTCGTCGACGATGGATTCGCGCACGAGATTGGTGAGCGGGACTTCGGCGGTGGGAATGAGCCAGAGACGATCTGATCAGTCGGTAATCGAATTCGCCAAGCTGCACGTCCTCTAATGTGCTACGCTCGATGCCATTCTCTCCGCGAATTTCCGTCTGCGTTCTTTTCAACTCGAAGCGGTCAGCTGCTGGCGTCGTTCAATGACACCTCGCGCTTCACGCGCGAAAACTGATCGTCTCTGAACTTCGGCAACTGCGCCGTGCCGAACATCACCTCGTCGCGCACCAGGATCGGCGGATTGACCTCGGTATAGCCGTGCTCCTCGCCGGTATGCAGGTCGAGCATGAACTGCCCGAGCGCACGCTCGAGCCGCGCCAGGCCCTTCTGCAACACCACGAAGCGCGAACCTGACAGTTTCGCCGCCAGCTCGAAATCCATCATGCCCAGCGCTTCGCCCAGTTCGAAATGCTGCTTGGGCGGAAACGACAACGCCGGCTTCTCGCCGAACAGGTGATGCTCGACATTGGCGTGCTCGTCGGCGCCGGTCGGCACTTCCGGCTCCTCGAACGGCGTATTTGGCATTTGTGCGAGAAGCCCGCCCGGCCCGTTCAGCGCTTCTTCCGCCCGCTTCGCCGCCGCTTCCAGTTTCGGCATATCGGTCTTGAGCGCGGCGACCTCGGCCATCAGGGCAGCGGCGCGGGCCTCGTCCCTGGCCTTCTTGGCCTCGCCGATCTGTTTCGAGGCCGCGTTGCGCTGCGCCTGCGCCTGCTCGAAGGCGAGGATGGCGGCGCGCCGCTCTTCGTCCAGCCGGAGGATATTGGCGAGCAATTCCTTGCGCGGCTCGTCCGGCATGCCGCGCCGGATCAGCCCGCGCTCGAAAACGTCGATGTGCTCGCGAAGCCACTTGATGTCGTACATGGCGTCCTTGGGGTGTCGTGCCCCGCGCAGGCGGGGCATCCAGTAGTGAGGGGCACGAGCATCTCTGCGATGCCGTGCGGGCGCCATCACGTTTGGCGGATACTGGGTCGCCCGGTCAAGCCGCGCGACGACAGCCTGAGGAGTGGCGGCCGCCCTACTCCGCCGGATCGCCCGGGGGATCGTCCGCACCGCCGCCGCCGCCAGCCGCGGCCTCGCGCGCCTTGCGCCGCTCGACGATGCGCACCGACCAGATCGAGCCCTCGTACAGCAGCACCAGCGGGATCGCCAATGACATCTGGCTGAGCACGTCGGGCGGGGTGAGCACGGCCGCGAGCGCGAAGGCGCCGACGATGGCGTATTTGCGCTTCGAGCGAAGTTGCTCGGAGGTGATGACGCCGATGCGGCCGAGCAAGGTCAGGATCACCGGCAGTTGGAACGCCACGCCGAAGGCCAGCACAAGCGCCATCATCAGCGACAGATATTCGCCGACCTTGGGCATCAGCTCGATTCTGGCCTCGCCCGCTCCGCCCGGCTGCTGCATGTGCAGCGAGAAGCGCACCAGCATGGGGAAGACCAGGAAATAAACCACCATGGCGCCGATGGTGAAGAAGATCGGCGTGGCCACCAGATAGGGCAGAAACGCCTTGCGCTCATGGCGATAGAGACCGGGCGCGACGAACATGTAGATCTGCGCGGCGATGACCGGAAACGACAGGAAGGCTGCGCCGAACATGGCGAGCTTGATCTGGGTGATGAAATATTCGAGCAGCGCGGTGTAGATGAAGGTCGAATGCTCCGCGCCGGCGACCCAGATGAAGGGCCACATCAGCACGTTGTAGATCTGCTTGGCGAAGAAGAAGCAGAGAATGAACGTGACCGCGAAGGCCAGCAGCGCCTTGATGAGCCGCGAGCGCAGCTCGATCAGGTGCTCCATCAAGGGGGCTTTGCTGGATTCGATGTCTTCCTGGCTCATGCCGTGCCCCCCGCCTGCTTGGGCGGCGGCTCCACGGAAGCCAAATCCTTCTCGGTGACCGGCTCAGGCGCTTCCGGCGGCGGCACATCGATGGGCGGCAGGACTTCGGGCTCGCTCTGCGCGACGGCGGCGGACTCCGGCGCCGGCGCGGTATCGGCGGCATGCGCTTCCGCCTGGGCCGGCTTGCTCACCTCGCCTATTGCTCCGCTCGTTTCGCCGACATGGCTGCTTTCATCGGCATGGCTGCCGACGCTCTCGGCGCTTTGCGCCGGCTCGGAGGAGCTGAAGGTGTCATTGTCGATGTCGTCGAACGGATTATCGAACTTGGTCGCGTCAGTGACCGCGCTGGTCAGCTCGTCGGCATGCTTCTTGAGGTCGGCCATTTCGGCTTCGCGCAGGGCTTCCTGGAACTGGCCCTGGAAGTCGCCGGCCATGCGCTTGATCTTGCCCATCCACTGGCCAACCGAGCGCAGAACAGTCGGCAGCTCTTTCGGGCCGATCGCGATCAGCGCGACGATGCCGATGACGAGGAGCTCGCCCCACCCGAGGTCGAACATGGATTGGTCAACTCCAAGGCACCGCCGCGGCCCCGATCATCCGCACGGCGGCCCAAAGCGGCTGCGCCGCGGCAGCCTTTGCTTTAAGAGCGCACGCTCTCGGCCGAGTGCTCGCTCGCCTCCGCCTTGGGCGCGGCGCTCGCGGCGGCTTGGTGATCGATGGTCTTGACCGGCTCACTCTTCGCCTCTGCCGGCTTGCTGTCGTCCTCGGCCATGCCCTTCTTGAAGGCCTTGATGCCTTGGGCGACATCCCCCATCAGATCGGAAATCTTGCCGCGTCCGAACAGGAGCAGCGCGACCACGATCAACACCAGCCAGTGCCAAATGCTTAACGAACCCATCGGGAAATCCTCCGCAGCGACGGGCCTCCAGCACGCTCGTCCCGCCTTTGTTCGAGCTAGAAACTAGGCTTGGGGAACGGCAAAAACAAGGACTTCGGGACGTTAAATCGCGCCCTGATGTCGCGCCAAGGTGCTGGATTTACCTTAATTTTGCCGTTGGCAGCCACTTGCTGTGCCGTCATTCCGGGGCGCGGCCGTAAGGCCGCGAACCAGGAATTCGATAACCCCGGTGCTGCGGAGTATGGATTCCGGGTCCACGCCTTCGGCGCGTCCCGGAATGACCAGTGCGGTTACTTCTCCTCGCCGCCGGAGCCGCCAACCTCCCCGCCGCCGCTCCTCTCGTTGTCGCCGCCCTCGTCCGCCTTCGGGGCAAGAGTGAGGTCGAGATCGCCCGGATCCAGCGGCTCTTCGTCGTCGCGCAAGGTCGAGTCGTCGGACGGCACCGGAACCGCGAAGCCGGGCGGCAACTGGCCTTCCAGCAGGCCGGCGCCTTTGAGTTCCTCAAGGCCGGGCAGATCGCCTACCTGCTCCAGCCCGAAATGGGAGAGGAAGTCCTCGCTGGTTCCGTAGGTGATCGGCCGGCCCGGCGCCTTGCGCCGGCCGCGCGGACGTATCCAGCCGGTCTTGAGCAGCACGTCGAGCGTGCCGGCGGCCGCCACCACGCCGCGGATTTCCTCGATCTCGGCGCGCGTGACCGGCTGGTGATAGGCGATGATGGCCAGCGTCTCGATGGCCGCGCGCGAGAGCTTGCGCGTCTCGATCGTCTGCCGTGTCATCAGCCAGGACAGATCGTCGGCGGTACGGAACATCCATTTGCGCCCGATGCGCACGAGATTGACGCCGCGGGTGGCGTATTCCTCCTTCAGCATGGCGAGCGCCTGCTTCACGTTGACGCCGTCGGGAAGCTGCTTGGCGAGCGTGGCCTCGTCGAGCGGCGTGGCGGAGGCGAACAGCAGCGCCTCCAACAGGCGCAGCTCATCCGGCCGCGAGACCGGCTCGGCGGCGCGCTCCTCGGCGACAGACGTTTCGATCTGCTCCGGCTCATTGTTGTGAACGACCACCAGCTTCTCTGCCACGCTCGGCATGGACCTTGTCTCCTTATGCGTTTTCTTGCGCGTCATGCGTTGCGCTTCCATTCACGCCGACCCTCTTGCGCATGTAGATCGGAGCGAACGATTCTTTCTGATGGATCTCGGCCTGTCCTTCGCGCACCAGTTCGAGCGCGGAGGCGAAGGACGAGGCGAACACCGTCGCCGCCAGCGCCGGTTCCACCACATAGGCGATAAGATACTGGTCGAGCCGCGCCCAGTCGCCCGACTGCCCGATCAGGCGGTCGAGCGCGGCGCGCGCTTCGGCCAGCGACCACACGGTGCGCTTCTTGAAGCGCACGCGCGACATCGCGCTGCGCGAGCGCTGCCCGGCATAAGCCGCCAGCAGATCGTAGAGCGTTGCCGACCATTCGGGCTGCTTGATCTCGGCGATCGGCTCCGGCGCGCCGCGCGCAAACACGTCGCGGTCGAGCTGCGGCCGTGCCATCAGCCTGTTTGCGACTTCGCGCAGGGCTTCCAGCCGGCGTAGCCGGCTGGCCAGCGCCAGCGCCATGTCCTCGGCGCTCGGGCCTTCGCCCGGCGCTTCCTGCGGCAGCAGCAGGCGCGATTTGAGGTAGGCGAGCCAGGCCGCCATCACCAGGTAGTCGGCGGCGAGCTCCAGCCGCAGCTTGCGCGCGGCCTCGATGAAGCCGAGGTACTGATCGGCCAGCGCCAGGATCGAGATTTTCGCCAGGTCCACCTTTTGCTGGCGTGCCAGCGCGAGCAGAAGATCAAGCGGACCTTCGAAGCCCTCGACGTCGACGATCATCGCCGGCTCGCTGGTGGCGCGGTCGGTTTCCTGCAGCGTGGGATCGAATTCGTCGGCGCTCATGAGGCTATGGTCCGTTGCGGTTGCGGCGGGACGCCCGCCATCATGCGCTCGAAGACGGCGCGCGCGGCGGCGACGTCAAACTGTTCGGGCGCGCTGCGCCGCGCCAGCGCGACCTCGGCCCGCGCCAAGGCTTCGCCGGCGAGTTCGGGCACGTTGGCGGCGACGTCGTGCATCTCGGCGAGATCGCCGTTGCAATGCAGGACGACGTCGCAGCCGGCGGCGATGGCCGCGCGGCTGCGCTCGGCCAGCGAGCCGGACAAGGCGCCCATCGATATGTCGTCCGTCATCAGCAGACCCCGGAATCCGATGAAGCCGCGAATCACTTCCTGCACCATTGTGACGGAAGTGGTGGCCGGTGCGACGGGGTCGATGGCGGAAAACACAACATGTGCGCTCATGCCGAGCGGAAGTTCCGCCAGCGGCTTGAAGGCGGCGAAATCGATGGCTTCCAGGGTGGCGCGGTCGGTATCGACCACGGGGAGCCGGCGGTGGCTGTCCGCGGTGGCGCGCCCATGGCCCGGCAGGTGCTTGAGTACCGGGAGGACGCCGCCCGCCAGCAGCCCGTGGGCGATAGCCCCGGCGATGGCCGCCACCTTGCCGGGTTCGCTGCCATAGGCGCGGTCGCCGATGACATTGTCGCTGCCGCGAGCCGGAACATCGGCGAGCGGCAGGCAGTCGACGTCGATGCCGAGCGGCCTCAGGTCGGAGGCGATCAGATGGCCGGCCAGCCGCGCCGCCGCCAGACCGGATGCCGGCTCCCGGTCGTAGAGCGCGCCGTAGCGGGCGCCGGCAGGGTAAGCCGGCCAGTCCGGCGGGCTCAGGCGCTGCACGCGGCCGCCTTCCTGGTCGACCAGCACGGGCGCTTCCCAACCCGCGATGTCACGGAAAGAGCGCGTGAGTTCAGTAACTTGCGCCGGCGACTTCACATTGCGCTTGAAAAGGATGAGGCCCCACGGCCGCGCCTCGCGCAGGAAGGCCCGTTCGGCGGCGGAGACGGTCAGGCCCGCCAGACCGGTAATGAAGGCGCGTTGCGGCATGGGCGCGGATTAGCCCGCGCCCGCGCCGAGGGTCAAGGTTGAGCGGTCTAAATCCTCTGGATGAAGCAGCCGTGCCCCGCCGCTTTCAGGCTCGAGCACACGTGGCTTGCTTCCTGCGCGCTGCCAAAGGGGCCGACCATGGCGCGGTAATAGACGCCCTTGGCGCCCAGGTCGACGCGGCGCACCATGGTCTGATGGCCGCCGAGCTGCTGGGCGAACTTGACCTTGATGTTCTGCAACGATGCCTCGGCATCCGCCTTGCTGTGCCGCGAGGCGACCTGCACCGCGTAGCCGCCGGCGGCGGCAACCGCTGCGGTATGCGCAGGCGCAGCCCGTGACGCCGGCTCGGCCCGCGCCACTCGGGTCGGCTGCCGTGCCTGGGGGGCGGCATCGGGGTTCAACGAGAGCGGAGCGTTTCGCGGCGCTGCCGCCGCGTGATGTTCATGTGGCGCGGGCCGGGCCGCGGCGTGATGTGCCGGCCGCTCTGACGACGGCTTGGCAACCGCCGCGTGCTGCGGCGGTGGTTCCGCCGGCTGCTGAAGGGGCGCGGGTGCCGGCGGCGTCATGCTCTGCTGCGGCGGCGCAGCCAGCGGCGGAGGAACGCCGGGCGCGGCATCGGCCATCACCGTGCCGTCGGGCCGGATGGCAATGGTGTGGATCTTGCGCGGCTGCGCGCCGACCACGCCGCTGCCGAGCGCCGGCTGGATCGAGCCGGACGCCATGCCGTTCTGGTCATGTGGCATCAGAACGCCGGCCGGTTTCTTGTCGATGTCGACCGGCTGCTCTTCACGTGAAACAAGCTTCGCGTTGTCGCCGTGCTCGGCGACGCGGTCGTAGATCAACTTGCCATTCTTGGCGGCCGTCTTGGCGGGCACGATCTTGGCGGGCGCGGTGTCGGCCTTGATCACGGGCGGCGGGCCGCTCGCCTTGGACGCGCCGAACAGAGCGCGATAGCCGAAAGCGCCGGCTGTCCCCATCACGGCCAGCACGAAAACCGCGGCGATGGCGAGCACGCCCATGCGGCGGCGCGGAGGGACATCGTCGTAGAAATGCTGATCCTCGCCCTCGGCGGCCGGCATGTTCGGATAGTAGGATTCCGGCTCGTAGCCGCCCTCACCGCCCGCATAGCCGGGGACGCCATGGTCATAGACGCCAGGCGTATATTCGTTGGCGGCCGGCGCATATTCGGCGGGATGCAGGTCGGGCGGCGGGGGGTAGCCGCGTGATTGCCCGCCCGGCGGCGGTGCGGGAGGCGGCGGAACATAGCCGGCATCGGCCGCAACATGCGCTGCCCAATCGGGGCTCACGCGTTGCGGCTGTTGCTGCGGCTGTTCCGGCGCGCGAGCGGACGCATTCTGCCGCCCACCGTATTCGGCGAAAGGATCGTTCTGCCCGATCAGCCGCGCGAGTTCCGCGAGCGGATCGTTACTGCCGGGCGCGCCGCCTGGCTGCGTGCCGCCCGCCGGCATCGGATTGGATCGATAGGGTCGCTGCGTATGGTCGTCCGCCATTCGGTCCCCGGTGATGGTTCCTGATCGCCCCTGGCTCACCCCACGCTTGGCACAAAGCTCCGGCGGTCGCGGCTATCGCATCTCGTCGGGTGCCGCGACACCGAGCAGCGAAAGCCCGGCCGCAAGCACCGTCACGATCCCCTGCACCAGCGCGAGCCGCGCCAAGGTTGTTTGTGGATCATTCTGGATAATGAAGCGTAAATGAGGCGAAACGTTACCCTGGGTCCAGTGTGCGTGAAATTCGCTTGCTAGCTCATAGAGATAGAAGGCAATCCGGTGCGGCTCATGAGCGGCCGCGGCGGCTTCCACCGTGCGCGGAAAAAGCGCAATCCGCCGCATGATGCCGACCTCGCCGTCCTCGGTCAGGCGCTCCAGCGGCGCCCCGGCGAGGTAGGCCGCGCGCGCCACAGCTTCTTCCGGCAGGTCGGGCAGCTCCGCCCTGGCGTTCCTGAACACCGACTGCCCGCGGGCGTGGCCGTACTGCACATAGAAGACCGGGTTCTCTCTGCTGTGCTCGATCACCTTTTCGAGGTCGAAATCGAGCGCGGCATCGTTCTTGCGATAGAGCATATCGAAGCGGACGGCGTCCTTGCCGACCTCGTCGACCACCTCGCGCAGGGTGACGAACTCGCCGGCCCGCTTCGACATCTTCACCGGCTCGCCGCCGCGCAAAAGCTTCACCAGTTGCACCAGCTTGACGTCGAGATCGGCCTTGCCCCCGCTCAGCGCCTTCACCGCCGCCTGCATGCGCTTGACGTAGCCGCCGTGATCGGCGCCCCAGACGTCGATCAGGTGTTCGAAGCCGCGATCGAGCTTCGATTTGTGATAGGCGATATCGGTGGCGAAGTAGGTGTAGCTGCCGTCCGACTTCATCAGCGGGCGGTCGACATCGTCGCCGAACTGGGCGGAACGGAACAGCGTCTGCTCGCGGTCCTCCCAATCCTCCACAGCCCCGCTCTTGGGCGGCGGCAGCCGGCCCTCATAGACCAGGCCCTTGTCGCGCAGCCAGGCGATGGTTTGTGCCACCACGTCCCTGGGCGCGTTGCCGACTGGGGGCTCCTCGCCCTCGATCAGCGAGCGCTCGGAGAAGAAAACGTCGGGCGCCACATTGAGCCGCATCAGATCGTTGCGGATGTCGGCCATCATCGCGTCGATGGCGCGCTCGCGCACGACCGGCAGCCATTCGGCCTCCGGCATGGCGGTGAGCTTGAAGCCGAAATCCGCGGCAAGCTCGCCGCCGACGTGGCGCAGGTAGTCGCCGGGATAGAGCCCTTCCGGGATCGGCCCGATGTCCTCGCCCAGCGCCTCGCGGTAGCGCAGAAAGGCCGAGCGCGCGAGCACGTCAACCTGGGCGCCGGCGTCATTTATGTAATATTCGCGGGTAACGTCATGGCCTGTATATTTCAACAGGCTCGCCAGCGCGTCGCCGAACACGGCGCCACGGCAATGGCCGACATGCATGGGGCCGGTCGGGTTGGCGGAGACGTATTCGACATTGACCTTGGCGCCCTGGCCCATGTCGCTGCGGCCGTAGTCGGCGCCGAGCGCCAGCGCGAGGCGCAATTCCTCCGGCCAGACTTCCCGCTTGAGCGTGAGATTGATGAAGCCCGGACCGGCGACGGAGACCGCGGCGACATCGAGCTCGCCGCGCATCGCCTCGGCAATTTTTTCGGCCAGCTCGCGCGGCTTCTGCCCGGCCTCCTTCGCCAGCACCATGGCGGCGTTGCTCGCCATGTCGCCGTGTGAGGGATCGCGCGGCGGCTCGACCAGTACGCGAGAAAGGTCAGCGCCGGCGCCAACGAGCGGCGCGGCGGCTGCGCGCACGCGGGCGAGCATGGCGGCGAAGAGATGGGCGGATTTTTCGGTGCCGGCGGGCATGACGAGGCTGCGGGTAAGCGATTTTGCGGGGGGAGTCAAAGGGATGGCGTACGCCGGCCCCGCATTGCGCTAGATCAATGCGGGCACCCGTTGCGCCGCAACAATGCCGGCTCCAAACCAATGGGGCCGACCATGCTCAAACTCGCAATCCTCATCTGGATGACGGCCGGAACGACGCTGGCCGGAATCGCCATCATGGTGGTGCTCACTGTGCCGGCGCTCTCCGCCAAGGATATGCAATACATTCCGATCGCGGCCGTCGTCGGCTTCGTGGTCGCCATTCCCATTGCCTATCTGGTCGGAAAGCGCATCTTCGCGCTTACGGCGCACCCATAAGTCCTCACCTTTTCTCCCGCACGTGCTTTCACCCTTCGAACCGCGCCTGATCGTGCGTCTCGGCATGACGCATTGAGCAAGTGACCCGCTTTACTTCCCTCCTCTCCGGCTCAATGCTTGTCAGGCCGGCAAACGGGCTCGTGCCCGCATCCAAAAAACGAGGGAGGGAATCATGTCAGGTCTGAGAATGAGCGCGATGAATGTCGGGCCGCTGCATTGCGATAAGGCCCTGCTGGTCGCTTTTGCTCCCGGCCATGTCGAAGTGCCGACCACTGCCGCGGTGTTCGAACATCCCGACCACGGCGTCGTGCTGTGGGACACCGGAATCAGCGAGGTCATGGCCGATCCCGAGCGCGCGGACGACTACTGGGGTGCGCAGGTCCGCGCCGCCTTCGGTGCCGAACGCTTCACCCGCGACGATGCGGTCGACCGCCAACTCGACAAGCTCGGCATCAAGCCGAAGGACGTGCGCTACGTGGTCTATTCGCACCTGCATCTCGATCACGCCGGCGGCATGTCGATGTTTCCCGACGCTGTGCATGTCGTGCAGCGCGACGAGATTCGCTATGCGCTGTGGCCCGATCCGTGGACACGACCGGTCTACTGCCAGAAAGACTTCAAGGACATCCGCAATCTCAACATTTTCGAAATCGACGGCGACTTCGACCTGTTCGACGACGGCTCGATGCGGCTGGTCAAGTCGCCCGGCCATTCGCCCGGCCAGCAGGTACTCATCGCCAACCTGCCCAACCGCGGCCGCATCTGCATGGCCGCCGACACCGGCCACCAGCGCGATGGCTTCGAGGCCATGGCGCCGATGCCCTGGGACTGGAGCACCAACGCCATGACGCAGACGCGCATGCGCATGAAACAGCTCGAGCGCAGCGGGGTGCCGCTGTTCTTCTGCCACGACGCGGACGACTTCGCCAAACTGCCGAGCGGCGGGCAATATTGGGATTGAGCAGAGGACATGGAGGGTTAGGCGCGCAGCGCCGCAACTCACCATGAGACCTCTAGCAGCGTGACTGGGTGGGTTACGCGCCTTCGGCGCTAGCCCACCCTGGAAAATATGTAGCCGCTCAGCAGCTCAGCTTACCGAGGTCTACGTTTACCTTGCAGCTCTGCACGATGTGCTTCACCGCGAGCGTGAAGTCCTTGTCATTGACAAGCTTCTTGTAGCTCAAGCCGGCGACGGCGGCTTGCGCGGGCATTGTGGTATTGACGACCAGGGCGGCGATATTGGCGGCGGTGAGCAGGCCGAGCAGGAATAAGGTGATTGTGCGTGACATGGGCCGATCTCCTCATAAGACGGATGCCATATGATTCAGCGCTTTCCCCGGCGGTTCAAGCCGGCGCGCAATACCATGCGCTCGCCATCCCGGGACGGCTCATCAATGTCCGCCACGGGGCGACGATCGAATCCCCGGAAACGTTCCGCCGACCCGCTCGTTGAACCGAGAAGGGGCGTGATGCCGTTGAGCGACGCCGACGCTTGATTCTGCGCGCCTCGGAAAAAAGCTGTGGCGCTACAATCTCGGCGCCGGCTTCAACGCGCCACCGATCACCTATGAGGTCAACGGCACGCAGTACATCGCCGTGGCCGCGGGCGGCAACTATCAGATCGACTTCCCGCGCGGCGACACCATCGCCATCTTTACGCTGAACAAAATGGAGCAGCAGCAGGCGAGCAAGTGACGATCCCGACTGCCGCGGCCGCTCACGCCTTACGGCATGGGCGGCCGTCATCGCTTCAGGCGCCCCGTGTCACGGGCAAGGATGGCGATAACCGTCGTAGCCGACGTAAGTGCCGGTACGTGGGTCGTAGGAGCGGTAGCGGCGCTCGCAATAAGCGTCGTCGTCGTCGGGCCCGTCCTCGTAATAAACCGGCGGCGGCGGTGGCGGCGCATAATACGGCGCCGTGGCCAATCCGCCGAGAAGGCCGAGGGCGAAGGAGGGGCCGAAGCCATAGCCGTGGTGGTGATGATGGTGATGATGGTGGTACCACCCCACGCGCAGCAGCCGCGCCGGCGCGCGGGCGGCCGCCGCATCTGCGGTTTTGAGCGCGGTCAGCGCATTGGGCACCGGCTCGAGCAACTCAGCATAGGAGAGCGGCGGCGTCGCAACGGGTGAAACGGGACCAGCGGGCGCGGCGTAGGCGGCCGGCAAGGTCATCAGGGCGGCGACGCCCCCGAGCAGAGCGGCGGTGCATTTTTTCATGCCGATTTCCTCCGAATGAGAATCGCAATCGACGAAAATCGCCCCCAAGCGAATGAACGCGGCGGTACCGGGAGCGTTCCCGTCGCGGCCGCCTTGCCGGTCTAGCGTGTCCTGGAACCCGAGGGAACCCCGCGCGTTCCAGCCTGTGGCGGCGCGGCACAACGGGACCGAAATTCATGAGCGATCAAGCGGCGCGCGCGGGGCTCGGCGCCTGGATCCTGCTGCTGGGCACGCTGATCGCCCTCGGTAACGCGGTGTTCGACTACTTCTGGACCGGCAACGGCATCCACGGCAGCTACGGCGCGCTGCTGGTGGTGGGTTCATCGGCGCTGATGCTGCTGGCGGTGGGCGCGCTGACGCTGTGGCCGGCCATGCCGCGCGCGGTGCGCGGCATCCTGCTCTTCCTCATCCTCATCGACATCGGCGGCACCGGCTTTGCCGCCTACATGCTGGAAGCCTGGTGGGTGGTCGGCGCCATGGCGCTGGCGCTCGTCGGCTGGATCGTGCGCCTGCTGTTCGATCCGGACCCGCGCCAAGCCCGCAGCCGGCCGGTGCCGGCATGACACGCGCCCTCTTCTCCTGCGCCGTCATCATCGCCGTTGCAGCGGGCGCGGCGGCCGTTCAAGCGCAGACCGAGGCGCCCGCTCCCGCGGCTCCGGCGACAACGCCCGCGCGCGCCGGCGCCACAGCCGGCAGCCCCCTCGCCCGCGCCGGCCGCTCCTGCACAGGCGGCGTCACCGCAGGCGGCACCACCGCAGCAACCCATCGTCGGCGCCACCCATTACAGCGGCTGGTACACCTTCAACGGCGATCTCGAGGATCGGAAATATTCGACCGCCAACCAGATCACCCCGCAGAATGTCGGCAAGCTGCGCAAGGCGTGGGAGGTGCACACCGGCGACATGTCCGACGGCAGCGGCAATATCCCGAAGAGCGACTGGTCGGCGACGCCGCTCTTCGTCAACGACACGGTCTATGTGTCGACGCCGTTCTACCGCATCTTCGCGATCGCCCCCGACACCGGCAAGGTGAAGTGGACATTCGACACGCACGCCAAGCTGGTCGCGCTCACCCAGCCCGATCTGAAGACACGCGGCGTCGCCTATTGGCAGGCGGCTAAGCCGGTGCGGGGCAAGCCGTGCCAGAAGATCATCTATATCGGCACCATGGAGGCCAAGCTCTTCGCGGTCGATGCCGATACCGGCAAGAAATGCAATGGCTTCGGCGACAAAGGCGTGCTCGACATCAACCAGTGGAACACGGTCAACGCCAAATGGCCGCTCTCGATCCTGCAGCCGCCGACGGTCTACAAGGACACGCTGTTCATCGGCTGGGCCGGCAAGGACTGGGCCGATCAATCGGCCCCGCCCGGCCGCCTGTTCGCCGTCGATGCGCAGACCGGCAAGCTGAAATGGACCTTCAATCCGCTGCCCAAGGAAAAGGAGAAGAACACCGGCACGTCGAACGTCTGGGCCAGCATGTCGATCGATGCGCAGCGCGGCATTCTTTACGTGCCGGTGTCTTCGCCGAGCCCGAATTTCTGGGGCGGCAACCGCAAGGAAAAGCTCCCCTTCGCCACCTCGGTCACCGCGCTCGACGCCGCTACCGGCACGGTGCTGTGGAGCCGGCAGATCGTGCATCACGATATCTGGGACTACGACACCAATGCGGCGCCGACGCTCATCGACATCCGCAAGGACGGCAAGACCATTCCCGCGCTGGTGCAGACGAGCAAGATGGGTTTTCTGTTCGTGCTCAACCGGCTGAACGGCAAGCCGATCTATCCGATCGAGGAACGCAAGGTGCCGCAGTCGGATGTAGCAAGCGAGCAGTCGTCGCCGACGCAGCCCTATCCGACCGGGCTCGAGCCGACCGTGCCCGATCGCTTCCCCGGCATTTCCAGCATCGCCGACTGGGCGAGCTTCGGCGCCTGCAGCGATACGTTCAACAAGCTGCGCTATGACGGCCGCTACACCCCGCCCAGCGTGAAGGGGAGCCTCGCCTATCCCTCGACGGCCGGCGGTATCGAATGGGGCGGCGGCGCGGTCGATCCGGAGAAGAATATCTATGTGGTCAACAGTTCGGCGGTGGCGCAAATCTATCGGCTGATCCCGCGCAAGAAGTTCGACGAGATCACCAGGAACGGGCCGGTCGACGGCTATTACGCGCAGGCCGGCGCGCCCTACGGCTTCTACCTGCACAATTTCGTCAACTGGCTGGGCATGCCCTGCTGGAAGCCGCCCTACGGTACGCTCTCGGCCTACAATCTCGACACCGGCAAGCTCCTCTGGCGCAAGCCGTTCGGCGAGGTGCAGAAGTGGGGCTTCTACATGCCGCAGTCCTGGGGCTCGGTGACCATCGGCGGGCCGCTGATCACCAAGCCGGGGCTCATCTTCATCGGCGGCTCGATGGACGCGCGCGTGCGCGCCATCGATCTCAAATCGGGAAAGGTGCTGTGGCGCGCGCTGGTCGACGCGCCGGCGGTCGCCAACCCGGCGACCTATACATACAAGGGCAAGCAGTACGTGGTGTTCGTCGCCGGCGGCAATGCGATCTTGAAGCCGCAGGTGTCGGATCAGGTGGTGGCGTTCGCGCTGCCGGGCAAGGCCGGCGAGTAGGACACGGACCCACTATCCCGTAGCCATAGGCGTAAAGCCTCATACCGATGGCGACAAGCACTGACTCCCGACCATCCCCCTAAGGCCCTCGCTTCGCGCGGGCACCTCAGGATGACGCGTCAGACGCAGCAAAGGGTCCATTCAATTCGATCCGTTGAGGGTGAATATTCTTCAGCCATGGAGGCATCATTTAAGAAGCAGCCGCCTTTTAGGCAACGTCCGCCTTGCCGGCACGCCTCAACGTCCGCTCCTCGCCCGACCCGGTCTGTTGGGTCCAATCGCTTTCATACGGCCATGGCGCCATTGCGGGCCTCGGGAGGCCCCGGATCTGAGGGCACCGCGCGACTTATGAATCCTAGTCGGTCCGAGTTCGCGCGGTCAGTTGACGTTGCAGGCATCGTGCGCCGAATTCACCGATAGAAATTGCGCAGAACCAGGCAGGCGCCGCCGGCGCGGCGGATGCGCGTGCACAGCGTGGTGGCGGCCGGCCGGCTGTCGGCGCCAATCCGCGCCTGATAGAACGGGCTGGCGCCGCGGAAGCGTACGCGGGCGCGCGTGAGGATCGGATCCTGATCGCCGATCACCGCTGCGAGCCGCCGCATGGCGCGCGCGTACTGCGCCATGACTTTTTCGCGGGTGAAGCCGGCGGCCAGTTCGACGCCCCACGGCTTGCCGATCGCGGCGGTCACCCGCCGGTTCAGTTCGAAAGCAAAATCGCCCGGCGGTTGATCGAGAGACGCGAGCGTCGTCTCGCAATTGGCCGGCTTCTTCGGCTTTTCATTTGCCTTCTTGCCGACTGCTTTCTCGTCGGCTTCCTTATTGGGTTTCTTATCGGCTTTCTTGCCGGCGTTTGCATCGGCCTTGCCTGCCGGCTGGGCGGGAGCGCCACTCGCCTTGCTCTGCTCGTTGCTCTGCTCGCCGGCGGGCTTGGTTGGCTGCTTGGCATCCTTGGGCGTGGGCTTGGGTTCTGGCTTGGGCTTGGCCCAATCCTCCACGCTGCGGCCGGTGATCGCCCGCACATAGGCCCGCGTCTCCCCCGGCATGGTCGCCGCGCCGCCAAGCCATTGCTGCACCCGGTGCGGACCGGCATTGTAGGCGGCGGCGGCAAGGCCGAGATTGCCGAACCGCTCGGCCAACTCGCGCAGGAAGGCGGCGGCCTTGGGCAGCGCCTGCACCGGATCGAACGGATCGGCGAGCGCGCGCTCGGCCGCCGTGCCTGGCATGAACTGGGCGATGCCTTCGGCCCGTGATCCGCCGCGCGTCACCGGCCCGACGGCCATGGGATCGAAGCGGCTCTCGCGCCAGATGACGCGGGTGAGGAAGGCGACAGGCAGGCCGTTCGCCCGTGCCGCCGATTCCACCATCAGGCAGAGGCTGGCGCGGGTTACCTTTTCCGATGCGGATTTGACGGCAGGCTTTGACTCAGCCGCGGCGGTTGCGGCCGGTTTGGCCGGCGGCAACGGCGTGGCCCCACCCGGTCCGGCGAACAGCACCAGGCCGGCGGCGAAGACGAGAATGGCGGCACGCGGGGCCATGGCGACATTCAATCATGCGGCGCGCACAAAGCTATAGCGGCGCCTCCCGCAGTACCGCGTCGAGGCTCTCCTCATCGAGCGGCTCAGATTCCGGCTGCGGCTCGACCGGGCTGGCCGGCTTGCCGGGGTCGCGGGGCCGTGGGGGGCCCGGCTGCGCCGCCTCCTCGGCTGCGCGCTCGCGTTTCTTTTCGGGGTTCATCTGGCGGACCCGTGGCTTTCTCGCCGTTCCCTGCCCAGTCAAACGGCCCGGCCCGGCTGGAGGTTCCTCACGCAAAAAGGCCGCCTCAGGGGCGGCCTCCGCGTGGCAGATGCCGCGACGACGCTTCAGACCGTCGCGGCTTCCACCTCTGTTACTTCGGGGGATTTGTAGCTGTTGCCGGCCGGCCGGCCGCCGACATGCTTGGCCGCCTCGTGCCGGGCGGCGCTCGCCGCACGCTCTATCTCGGCGAAATGCGGGCGCACGGCCCGACCCATGGCGGTGAGCGCCGTGCTCTTGCGGCTGCGCTCGAACAGCAGCCCGCCCAGCTCATTTTCCAACCGCTTGATCGCGCGTGTCAGCGAGGGCTGCGCGACGCCGCATCGCCTGGCCGCGCGGGTGAAATTCTGCTCGTCGCAGAGGGCGAGGAAGTAGCGTATATGCTGCATTTCCATCGGTAGAACCCCTTTGGCGGCGCAACCCGGGCTCGTTGTGATGCCCGGCGACCGAACCATGCACACAGGCTAGAGCCGTGGCGCGCGGAGGGCTGTGATGCGGGTCACAGAGTGGGCGATTTGTCCCGTTGCCCACAGAGCGAACAGGACAGGACAGCCGGCTAGCGCAGCTCCGGCGTGGCGGGGAAATGGCGCGCATGCTCGATCATCGCGTAGCGGTCGGTCATGCCGGCAATGTAGTCGGCGATGCGGCGGCCGCGCGCGCTTTCGCCCATGCGCTCGACCCCCTCGCCCCATTCCTCCGGCAGGTCGCCCGGGGCGCCCATGAAATGCGCGAACAGGTCGCCCACGATGCTTTCAGCGTCCTCCATCACGCGCATGATGCGGCGCGCGCGGTACATGCGCGGATAGAGGAAGCCCTTGATGTCGCCGTCGGCCGCCTGCATGGCCGGCGAGAAGACCACCAGCGGTTCGGCCGCCTGGCGCACCTCGGCGGCCGACTGCGGCGCCAGGGCCGCAACATGCAGCCGACTCTCCGCCATCACGTCCTCGATCATGCGGGTGATGATGCGGCGCACGGTCTCATGCGCGCGGCGCGCCGGATCGAGCCGGGCGTATTGCCGGTCGATCTCGCGCAAGATGTCGCCGATGAGCGGCACGCAGGCGAGCTCGTCCAGGCCGAACAGGCCGGCGCGCAGGCCGTCGTCGATGTCGTGGGCGTCGTAGGCGATATCATCGGCAATGGCCGCGGCCTGCGCCTCAGCGCTGGCATAGGACCATAGCTCCAGGTCCTGCAGGCGCGAATAGGCAAGGATCGGCGCCGGCACGCCCGCATGCGCATGGCGGCCGATGGCGCGGCCTTCGCGGTCGGTGAGCGGACCGTTGTGCTTGGTGAGGCCTTCCAGCGTCTCCCAGGTGAGATTGAGGCCGTCGAAGGCGGCGTAGCGGCGCTCGAGATCGGTAACGATGCGCAGCGCCTGGGCGTTGTGGTCGAAGCCGCCGAAATTCTTCACGCAGGCATCGAGCGCGCGCTCGCCGGCGTGGCCGAACGGCGAATGGCCGAGATCGTGGGCAAGCGCCGCCGCCTCCGCCAGGTCCTCGTCGAGTCCGAGCGCGCGGGCGAGCGAGCGGGCGATCTGCACCACCTCCAGGGTGTGGGTGAGCCGGGTGCGGTAGTGGTCGCCCTCGTGATAGACGAACACCTGCGTCTTGTGGGCAAGGCGGCGGAAGGCGGCGGAGTGGATGATCCGGTCGCAGTCGCGGCGGAAATCGTTGCGCGAGGCGCTCACCGGCTCGGCAAAGCGCCGGCCGCGGCTTAGGGCCGGGTCTGCGGCGCAGGCGCTGCGCGAAATCGGCGTTGAAACGGCCATATTTGCCCTGCATTGACGTCGCAAGCTGGCGCACTTAACTAACTGGAACGGGTTCTGCCAATAGTTTACGGCAAAGGCGAAGCATGAGCGAAGCGAGCATCTCGGTCAGCGAAAGCGCGGCGCGGCGGATCGGCCAGATCCTCAAGAGCGAGCCGGCCGGCACCATGCTGCGCGTCTCGGTGGAAGGCGGCGGTTGTTCCGGCTTCCAGTATAAGTTCGACATGGAGACGGCGCAGGCCGCCGACGATCTGGCGATCGCGCGGGAGGGCGTCACCGTGCTCATCGATCCGGTCTCGCAGCAGTACATGGCGGGCTCGGAGATCGACTTCGTCGAGGACCTGATCGGCGCCTCGTTCAAGGTGAAGAACCCGAAAGCCACGGCGTCCTGCGGCTGCGGCACCAGCTTCGCGCTGTAATTTCCAGTTTGTTTTGAAGCGCCCTACTCCGCGGCCACCGCCGGCGGCGCCTGCGGCACTTCCTCCACCTGCGGCTCGATGCGGCGCTTGATCAGCCGGTCGAAGCCGTCGAGGTAGAGATAGATCACCGGCGTGATGTAGAGCGTAAGAAGCTGCGACAGCATCAGCCCGCCGACCACGGCGACGCCGAGCGGCTGGCGCAGTTCGGCGCCGGCGCCGGTGCCCAGCGCGATCGGCAGCGTGCCGAAGATGGCGGCGAAGGTCGTCATCATGATCGGCCGGAAGCGCAACGACGCCGCCTCGCGGATCGCGGCCTCCGCGGAGAGGCCGACGCGGCGGCGCCCGATGGCGAAGTCGATCATCATGATCGCGTTCTTCTTTACGATGCCCACCAGCATGACGATGCCGATCATGGCGATCACCGACAGGTTCATCTTGAACAGCATGAGCGTCAGGATGGCGCCGATACCGGCCGACGGCAGGCCGGAGATGATGGTGATCGGGTGGATGAAGCTCTCGTAGAGAATGCCGAGCACCACGTAGGCCGCGAAGATCGCCGCCAGGATCAATAGGCCCTGCCCGCGCAGACTGTCCTGGAACACCTGCGCCGTGCCCTGGAAGCCGGTGGTGATCGAGGCCGGCAGGTGTTCCTCGGTCTCCAGCTTGCCGATGGCGTCGACCGCCTGGCCGAGCGAATAGCCGGTATTGAGGTTGAACGAAATGGTCACCGCCGGCTGCTGCCCCTGGTGATTGATCTGCAGCGGCCCGACCGTGGGCACGAAGCGCGTCACCGCCGACAGCGGAATGAGCGTGCCGCTGGAGCTCTTCAGGTAGAGCCGGTCGAGGTCGTTCGGACTTGAACGGTACTGCGGCATGCTCTCGAGGATCACCTCGTAGTCATTGGCCGGCGTGTAGATGGTTGCCACTTGCCGCGTGCCGAAGGCGTTGTAGAGTTCCTGGCGCACCTGATCGACGGACACGCCGTAGACCGCCGCCTTCTCGCGGTCGACGTCGACGGTGATCTGCGGGTTCTTGATGTAGAGATCGGTGGTGACGTCGCGCACCGATGGCAGCTTGGCAATGGCGTCGCGCATCTGCGGCGCCGCCTTGTAGAGCACGTCGGTGTCGTTGGACTGCATCGTGTATTCGTACTGGCTTTTGGTCAGGCGGCCGCCCAGGCGGATGTTTTGAATTGGCTGGAAGAAAATTTCGATGCCGGGGACAACGCTCGTTTCCTGCCGCAGCCGCGCCAGTACAACCGGCAGCTTGGCCCGCTTGTCGCGATCCTTCAGCGCCACCAGCATGCGCCCGGTATTGCCGACCCCGTGCGATCCACCACCGCCGATCGAGGATTCCACGTAGTCGACGGCTACGTCCGCGCGCACGATGTCGGCGATCTTGCGCTGGTGCTTGACCATGGAGTCGAAGCCGATGTCGGTGTTGGCCTCGGTGATGCCGAACAGAAAGCCGGTATCCTCGGTCGGGAAGAAGCCCTTGGGCACCACGATGTACAGCCAGGCCGTACCGGCGATGGTGGCAAACGTCACCAAGAGCATGACCGACTTGAAGCGGATCACGCCGTCGAGCGACCGTTCGTAGCCGCGCCGCACGCGCTCGAACGCCGCCTCGAACCAGCGCAGCACGAAAAACTCCTTCTCCTCCTCGCGCTGATGGCCCTTCAGCATGCGTGCGCACAACATCGGCGTGAGCGTCAGCGAGACGAAGCCGGAGACGACGATCGCCACCGCGATGGTGACGGCGAACTCGCGGAACATGCGGCCGACCATGCCGCCCATCAGCAGCACCGGGATGAACACCGCGATCAGCGAGAAGGTGATCGATATGATGGTGAAGCCGATCTCGCGCGCGCCCTTCAGCGCCGCCTCGAACGGGCGCATGCCGCCCTCGACGTGGCGCACGATGTTCTCCAGCATGACGATGGCGTCGTCGACCACGAATCCGACCGACAGTGTGAGCGCCAGCAGCGTCATGTTGTTGATGGAGAAGCCGAACGCATACATCGCCGCGAAGGTGCCGACCAGCGATACCGGGACCGCCAGCGCCGGGATGATGGTCGCCGAGACCTTGCGCAGGAACAGGAAGATCACCAGGATGACCAGACAGATGGCGATGCCCAGCGTCTCCTGTACATTGGCAACCGCGGCGCGGATGGCGATGGAGCGGTCGAATAGGGGTTGTATTTCGACCGCCGCCGGAATCTGGGCGCGCAGCCCCGACAGGTGGGCGCGCACGTCGTCGACGACCTGCACGGTGTTGGCGCCCGGCTGACGATAGATGCCGAGCACGATAGCGCGCGAGTCGTTGAACCAGCTCGCCTCCTTGTCGTCCTCGACACTGTCGATCACGCGCGCGACCTGATTGAGCTTGATCGGCGCACCGTTGCGGTAGGCGACGATGACGTTGCGATAGTCGGCGGCCTTTTCCATGGCGCCGGTGGCGAGCAGCGAGACCGTGCGGTCTTTGCCCTGTAGCGCGCCCACCGGTGTGGAGGAATTGGCCTTGGCGACGACGCTGCGGATATCGTCGAGCGAGATGTTGCGCGCGGCCGCGGCGGCCGGATCGACCTGGACGCGCACTGCGTATTTCTGCGCGCCGTAGACCAGCACCTGGGCAACACCGGACATTTGCGAAATGGTCGGAGCCACCACCGTCTCGGCGTAGTCGTCGATCTTCGACAGCGGCAGCGTGTCGGAGCGCAGGCTCAGATAAAGGACCGCGAAATCGCCGGGATTGACCTTGCGGAAGCTTGGCGGCGTGGTCATTTCGACCGGCAAGTTCTTCGCCGCCGTCGATAATGCGGTCTGCACGTCGAGTGCCGCGCCGTCGATGTTGCGGCCGAGATCGAACTGGACCGTGATCTGCGTCGTGCCGAGCGAGGACGACGAGCTCATGGTCGAAATGCCGGCAATGGTGGACAGCTGGCGCTCGATTGGCGAGGCGACCGAGGCCGCCATGGTCTCCGGGCTGGCGCCGGGCAGGCCGGCCGTGATCTGGATGGTCGGAAAGTCAACCGCCGGCAGCGCAGCGACCGGCAAAAGCTTGTAGGCGAACGCGCCGAACACGATCATCGACGCCGTCAGCAGCGTGGTCAGCACGGGCCGGCGGATGCAGGTTTCCGACAGCGACATGAATCAGGCCCCGGCGCCCGCTCGCGTCGCGCCCGCGGGATTCGCTCGGTGCGGCGCCACCTCGCTGCCGTTACGAAGGCGCAACTGGCCGTCGGTCACCACGGTTTCGCCGGGCTTGACCCCCGTCTTGATCACCGTCTCGCCGGCGAGCTGGCGCTCGGGGGTCACATGGCGGACGTGCACAGTATTGTTGCCTGAGAGGACGAAAACGAAGCTGCCGGCCTGGCTCACCTGCACGGCAGCGGTCGGCACGACTACGGCATTCTCGCGGCGCAGGGTCAATTCGGTGGTGACCAAAGTGCCGGGCCACAGCCGCTCGTCCTTGTTTGGCATGGTGGCGCGGATGGTGGCCATGCCGGTAGCCGGATCGACGGTATTCTCGATCATACTGAGTTGACCAGTCGCGGGCTGGCTTTCCCCCGGCACAAAAGCCTCGATGGTTGCGGTCTTGGCGACCAGCGCGCGGCGGATTTCGGGGAGGTTCTTCTGCGCCACGGTGAAGCTGACATAGACCGGCGCCATCTGGTTGATGGTCGCCATCGGCGTCGTGTCGGCCTGGCGCACGAAATTGCCGACCTTGACGTTGGCGGCGCTGATGCGGCCGGCGATCGGCGCGGTGATGGTACAATAGCTGCGCTGGACCTTCAGGTTTTCCAGCGTGCCCTGGTCGGCCTTGATGCTGGCGCGATAGACGTCGGCCTGGGTCTTGGCATTATCGAGGTTGACGACCGGCGTGGCGTTCTTGGCAACCAGATTGGTGTAGCGCCGCACGTCTCGCATGGCGCCTTCGAGCTGGGCCCGGTCGCGGGCGACGGTGCCTTCGGTCTGCGCGATCTGGGCGTCGACGGCGCGACAGTCGAGGGTGAACAGAAGCTCGCCCTTGTCCACGTGGGCGCCGTCCTTGAAGTGGACGCCGACAATGGCGGTGTCGAGACGTGCCTTGATGGCGACGCTGGCCATCGGCGTGACGGTTCCGAGGGCGTCGACGCGCACCGGTACCAGCTTGCGGACCGCCTTGGCGACTTCAACCGGAATGACCGCCGGGCGATGGCGCTCGACGCGCGCGGCCGTGGCCCGCTCGGCAGGCCAGAACCCGCGGGCAAGCACAGCTATCCCTATCAGGGCGAGCACCGTCGCCCCTAATAGCGCCTTTCGCTTGGTCATCGGCAACTTTCGGTCCGGGCCGCTTTACAGCCTGCCCGGGCGCTCCTTCTTCCGCGGAATGGCCATTCCAAGCACCAAAAAGCGGCCGCGCTGCCGCCTCCTATCATACAAACGCACCTGGGTGCACATCCCTGCGTCGGCTGCTAAACACCTCGGCTGCGGCTTTGTTTGGGCCGCTCAGTGGAACTTGCCCATGCTGCGCATCGCCACCTGGAACGTCAATTCGGTCCGCCAGCGCCTGGACGGCTTGCAGGCGTGGCTCAAGGAGCGGGCGCCCGACATCGTCTGCCTGCAGGAAATCAAATGCACCGACGAGGCCTTTCCGCGCGAGTCGTTCGAGGCGGCCGGCTACAATGTGGCGGTGCACGGGCAAAAGACCTGGAACGGGGTGGCGCTCCTGTCGAAGCTGCCATTCGACGAGGTTGCGCCCGGGCTGATGGGCGACGATGGCGACGCCCAGGCGCGCTTTCTGGAAGCCCTGGTCTCAACCAAGACAGGCGTCTTACGGGTAGTTTCGCTCTACCTTCCCAACGGCAACGGCGGCGATGAGAAATACTCCTATAAACTCAAATGGATGGATAGACTCACTAAGTTCTCGGATGAACGACTTAGACTGGAAGAGCCACTGGTGCTGGCGGGCGACTATAACGTCATTCCCACCCTACGCGACGCCAAGCGGCCGGAAGCCTGGGTCAACGACGCGCTGTTCCGCATGCCGACCCGGGAGAAATTTCGCGCGCTCGCCAATCTCGGCCTGACCGACGCGATCCGGGCGGCGAGCGATGCCACCGACCTCTTCACCTTCTGGGACTATCAGGCCGGCGCCTTCCAGAAGAACGACGGCATCCGCATCGACCACCTTATGCTGTCACCCCAGGCGGCCGACCGGATGATCGACGCCGGCATCGACCGCCACGTGCGCTCGTGGGACAAGCCGTCCGACCACGTGCCGGTGTGGGTGGATCTGGAGATCGAGGGACGGTGACCCTGAGGTGGGAGGGGAGTGCGCGGCGCGGCGCTCGAAGGATGCACGGCCACGGCCGTCGCCCTTCGAGGCGCACGCCGCGGCGCGCACCACAGACTGACGGCGAAGGGAACTACTCCCGCCGCGTTTCCAGCCAGTGCTTGAGGTAGAGCGCGGCCATGGCCTTCTCGTCCTCGGTTGCCTGGCGGAAGGCGCTGTCATAGAGGCGGTTGATCCAGGCCTGGTTGGCGGAATCCTTGGAGGCGTCCTTGGCCAGCGTCAGCCACATCAGGCCGCGCGCGGCCTGGCGTGGCACGTGGTCGCCGGTGAACAGCATCGCACCCAGCATGGCCTGCGCCTGGCACAGACCCTTGTGCGCCGACAGGCCGAACCAGCGCGCGGCCGTGCGCGGATCGTGCGGCGCGCCGATGCCGTCGAGATAGAGCCGGGCGAGATAGTACTGCGCCTGCGGGTCGCGGAAATAGGAAGCGGCGTAGGAGAACACCTCGCGCGCCCGCTCGGGATCGCGCTTGATCGCTGTGCCCGGGATGCCGGCGAGGTAATAGCGGCCGAGCGCAACGAAAGCGTTGGCGACGAAGCGCAACTCTCGCGTGTTCGGATTGTCGGCGGCGTGCTCGCTGGCGATGCGGCGGAAGTAGTCGAATGCTTTGAGGTCGTTCTGGGTGACGCCGTCGCCCTCGGCATACATGCGGCCGAGCTTCCACTGCGCGATCGGATGACCGTTCTCAGCGGCATATTCGAGCGAACTCACCGCCTTCTGGGTGTCGCCCTCTTTCAGCCAGCGGGCACCGGTGCGGAAGGCTTGCGCCGCGGTGAGATGCTGCTCGGCCGCTGGCACGTTCGGAATATCGGCCGGCGGCCGCAGGGCGGCGCCGTCGGGCTGCTGTGCCGGCGGCAGCGAGGCAACCTCCGGCGGATGCGGTGTCGCGTGGCCGTCGGTGACGCTGCCGTCGAAGGCGAACGCCGGGGCGGCCATGAGGCAGGCCGCCGTCACCGCCACATGCAGCAGGGTTTCAGCTGTCCGCATAGCACTGCTTCTCGCCCGCCCCGCCCGGATGGGTGACCGCGCCGTGCAGCGCAGTCCCAACCTGCTGGGCGTATTTCCACAGATAGCCCGAGCCGTATTCGTGCTCGCGCGGCTTCCAGGCAGCCTTGCGTTTGCCGAGTTCCTCGGCCGACAGCTTGACCTCGAGCGTGCCCTTCTCGGCATCGATCTCGATGATGTCGCCGTCGCGCAGGAGACCGATGGGGCCGCCGACCGCCGCCTCGGGACCGACATGGCCGATGCAGAAGCCGCGGGTAGCGCCGGAGAAGCGCCCGTCGGTGATGAGCGCCACTTTCTCGCCCATCCCCTGACCGTAGAGCGCGGCGGTGGTCGAGAGCATCTCGCGCATGCCGGGGCCGCCCTTGGGGCCCTCGTAGCGGATGACCAGCACCTCGCCTTCCTTGTAGGTGCGGTTCTTCACCGCCTCATAGCAGGCTTCCTCGCCGTCGAAGCAGCGCGCCGGGCCGGAGAACTTCAGCTTGTGCATGCCGGCGACCTTCACGATGGCGCCGTCGGGGGCAAGGTTACCCTTGAGACCCACCACCCCGCCGGTCGCCAGCAAAGGCTTGTCGGCCGGGCGGACCACGTCCTGGTCTGGATTCCACTTCACGGATTTCAGGTTCTCGGCGATGGTGCGGCCGGTCACGGTCAAGCAATCGCCGTGCAGATAGCCGTGGTCGAGCATCGTTTTCATCAAATTCGGCACGCCACCAGCCTCGAACATATCCTTGGCGACATAGCGGCCGCCCGGTTTCAAATCCGCGATATACGGTGTCTTTTTGAAGACTTCCGCCACGTCGAACAGATTGAACTCGATACCGCATTCATGCGCGATGGCCGGCAGGTGCAGCGCAGCATTGGTCGAACCGCCAGTAGCAGCAACAACAGCAGCCGCATTCTCCAGCGCCTTGCGCGTGACGATGTCGCGCGGCCGGATGTTGGCCTTGATCAGGTCCATGATCATCTCGCCGGCCAGCATGCAGAACTTGTCGCGGATCTCGTAGGGCGCCGGCGCGCCCGCCGAATAGGGCAGCGCGAGGCCGATGGCTTCCGACACGGTCGCCATGGTGTTGGCGGTAAACTGCGCGCCGCAGGCTCCGGCCGACGGGCAGGCGTTCTCTTCGAGGATGTGCAGGTCTTCGTCGGACATCTCGCCGACCGAGTGCTTGCCGACCGCCTCGTAGACGTCCTGGACCGTGACCTCCCGGCCCTTGAAGGTGCCGGGCAGGATCGAGCCGCCGTAGATGTAGATCGCCGGCACGTTGAGCCGGCACATGGCCATCATCATGCCGGGCTGCGACTTGTCGCAGCCGGCGACGCCGATCAGCGCGTCATAGGCATGTCCGCGCACGGTTAGCTCGACGGAATCGGCGATCACCTCACGCGAGGGCAGCGAGGCCTTCATGCCGGCATGGCCCATGGCGATGCCGTCGGTGACGGTGATGGTGCAGAATTCGCGCGCCGTGGCGCCGACCGAGGCGACGCCCTGCTTGACCGCCTGCGCCTGCCGCATCAGCGAGATGTTGCAGGGGGCGGCCTCGTTCCAGCAGGTGGCGACGCCGACGAAGGGCTGGTGGATCTGCTCGGTGGTCAGACCCATGGCGTAGTAGAAGGCGCGGTGCGGCGCGCGGTCCGGCCCTTCCGTGGCGTGACGGCTCGGCAGTTTCGCTTTCAGATTGGTTTTCGCGTCCATAACTCGACAGAGCCCCCCGCCCCTGATTTTGAGCTGGCTTACCCCACCAGCCTTACCCGAGGTTCCTTGCCCGGCGGTAAAACCTCAGAGCCTCAACGGCTTGCGGCGTGCCTCGGACGGCCTCGTGATCGGCGCAGCGTATGGCCAAATCGGGGCGTTGCGGCGGATTCAGCGCGGCGGGCGGGGCGTTTGCGGGCCGGGTGTTGCAGCAGTGTCACAGGATTTCCGTCAGCCGAGCGGAAAAGGCTGGATGCCCGATGCGGGGACGGGCATGAGCTTTGCCATGGCCAAGCCCCTTCGCCTCCGCCGCGCCTTCTTCGCACGCTCGGTGCACACGGTGGCGCCGGAGCTGATCGGGGCGACGCTTCTGGTCGACGGCGTGGGTGGGGTGATCGTCGAGGTGGAGGCCTATCATCACACCGATCCGGCGGCGCATTCTTACATTGGCCGGACCGAACGGAATGCCGTCATGTTCGGTCCTCCCGGCTACGCCTATGTCTATCGCTCCTACGGCATACACTGGTGCCTCAACTTCGTCTGCGAGGAAGAAGGCTCGGCCAGCGCGGTGCTCATCCGGGCGCTGGAGCCGACGCAAGGGCTCGCCGCCATGCGGCGGCGGCGCGGGGTGGAGGATGTGCGGTCGCTCTGCTCGGGGCCGGGCAAGCTGGGCGAGGCGCTTGGCATCACACATCGGCACAACGGGTTGGCGCTCGACCGGCCGCCGTTCGAGCTGCGCGCAAGAGAGGCCGCGCCGGAGATCGCGACCGGCCCGCGCATCGGCATTTCCAAGGCGGTGGAGCATCCCTGGCGCTATGGCCTGAAGGGATCGAAGTTTCTCAGCAGGCCCTTCCCCGCTACCAGCGCAGCCTCGCGCGGAGCGTGATCGATTGGGCGTCGCCATTGCGGCCCCAGTCGCCATCATAGGCAAGCAACACCGCCGAGCGCGGCGAGATGTCGACCTTGATGCCGGCGCCCACCAGCGCCGTGTCGCGCCCGGGCGCCGCCGACAAGACGGTGAATGTCCCCGGCGCCGTTGCGCCGGCGAAGGCCGCGATCAGCGCGCCCTCGGTATCGAGAAAATCGTGCGCCCAGAAAGCGCGCAGCCAGGGGCGCAGTACCGTGCCATACACGAGGAGCGGCGTGCTGAACGTGGCGCCGAGGCGCGACGCGAGCTTGTTCTCGTATTCCCGTTCCGCCACCAGCGACACGGCGCCGGCGCCGCTCTCGGTGAAGCCCGGCCGCGATAGACCAACGAAATTCAGGCCAGCCAGCGGCTCGACCCGTAATCGGCCCACCTGAAACGCGTGCGAGACGTCGGCCGTCAGCGCGCCGGACCAGCCGTCATAGGTCGCCGTTGCGCTGCGCCCGAAAGTGGGAAGCTCGCGTGATGTCTCATAGTGATCCCACGATAGCAGCGCGGAGGCATCGAATGTGAGACCGGCGAATTGCGTAGCAGCGTAGCCGCCGGCGCGCCATGTCATCAGCATGTTGTTGTTGTCCGGCCCGTACATCGTCAGGTTCGAGGTATCGAGCG
Organism: uncultured Pseudomonadota bacterium; assembly: GCA_963837965.1. Lineage (GTDB taxonomy): Bacteria > Pseudomonadota > Alphaproteobacteria > Rhizobiales > Xanthobacteraceae > Pseudolabrys. Next base: position 632,425 of record CAWIPY010000003.1, read on the forward strand.
CGACGACAGCGCCGACGAGCCAATCGGGGACGCGCCAGTCGTAACCGAGCATCCCTTGCCCGCCGCCATAATGATAGCCGGAACGCTCGTCTGTGCTGCCTACGCGCCCGAAATACCCTCCGCCAGCCGCCCACCAGCGCCCGCCCCAGGTCTCGACGTTAAGCGGCGCCTTCACGATGGCGGGCGGCGGTGGGTCGGCCGCGGCATAAGACAGCATGGCACTCGCCATCGGCGCAGCCGGTTGCACGCCGAAAGAAGCCGTCCGTGCATGATCGCTCAGCGTGCGGGCGAAGCGGTCAGCATTGCTGAGCGCGAGCCAGAGCACGCTGGCGTGGTTTTCACCCGTCAGTTCGGTCAAAGCCGGAGCGAGCCGCGTCGCCGTTCCGTCATTGAGAACGTCGAGCGTGTTATAAACATTGTAGAGATCGCTGTACTCGGTTGGCGGCGGCAAATGGTCGAGATAGCCGCCGACATTGCCGGCATTGCCCGGCCCGACCACAGGCGAGTACCAGAGCGCATTGGCGCCGAGCGACCGCTGGTTGATGTAGTTGATGCCGACTTGCATATAATCGTACTGACAGCTGTCGGTGTTGTTGTGCCCGATCAAATAGGTCTGCTGCGCGCCGCCATTGCCCCAGATGGGAATCGGCCCGGCGATACCGCTCAACAGGCAGGTGCCGGCGGGCACCAGCACGTTCTCGACGTTGGTCGGCAAGGCGGGGAGCGCGAAGCGATCGCGGATCTGCTCAGGCGTCAGGCCGCGCACGCTCGAGGCGCGCATGATCCAGGGACCGGATGGGAAGCTGGGATTGACCGGGGCATTCGGTGCGTAGAAACGTACATAATATTCGGTCGTCGCGGTTGTGCGTACGACGCCGGCGGGCTGGCTGTTGTCGAACGGCTCAGAGGCCGGATCAGCGATCAGGTAGTGATTGGCATCGGCGCCGGTGGCGATCGGGTCGGTTGCCTGCGTGGCCGGAGGCGGAACCCCGGCGAGGAGGCCCGAGATAGGAATTCCGCGCGGTTGCACCAAAGTATCGACTTGCGCCGCGGCCGAGGACAGGCCCCCAAGCAGCGCAAGCCCGCCTAGGACAACACACAGGCACGCCACAACGACGCGACGGCACCGCATGCCGGGCCTCCGCCGAGTTTGGGCGCGCGCATGATTGTCGCGCTTGATGAGTCGTATCGCGATTCTCAGGAGGGGCGGCGGTAGTGGATAATGGCATCAGATAAAAATGGATCGGCGTGCGCATTTGGCATCTCAAAGGCGGAAAAGCCCCCCGGCGTTATGGGCTGAAGGGATCGAAGTTCGCGAGCCGGCCGCTAAATCCGTAATGCAAAACTCGCTTCCTTCTTTGAGCGAGCGCGCGCTCCCATGCATCTAAGGCGCGAGCGGATCGGGACCGTATTGGTTCGGTCCCTCCTGCCCTGCGCGCACATAGACGAACAACATCTGCGCCAGCCAGACCAGGAACGCGACGATCCAGAGCAGCTTCGCCAGAATGCCGAAGCCGGTCACATAGTAGGAGCCGATGGTGAGAAAGACCGCGGCCACCAGGGGTACGATATTGGCGAGGCTCCACCAGCCGGGATAACCCACATCGTGGAAGCGCTTGAAGGAGATGCAGACCGACGCCCAGGTGAGCGCCAGCGAGACGACCCAGCCGACCAGCGGTATCCAGCCGAGCACCAGACCGGCCACGAAAATCGGCAGCACGCCATGCAGCCAGAACTGCAGGCGAGAGATGCGGCCCGCCGGCGAGGTGAACAGCGCGATCCAGTAGTCGGTCGGCGGCAAGCCGGCGAATACGCCGGAAAAGCCGCCACTTCCGGTGACGCCGGCGCCGAAACGCTGCTCGGACGCCGCGGCGGCATAAGCTGCCGGCTGCGGCGCAGCGGCGGCCTGCGGCGCGGCGGCGGGGCGCTGCGGCGGCTGGACGCTGGTGTGGATGAAAATGTCGACCGGCTGGCCTTCCCAGAGCTGGAAATCGACCGGATGGCCGACCTGACCGTGGCCGTTGCGGACTTCCGAAGTCCAGTAGCTATAGCGCTGGCCGTCCTCGGCGGCGATCTGCCCATAGGTTCCGTCGGGCGCAATCGCCGCAATGGTTCCGCGCATGATTCCTCCTGGATCGGTCGGGGCGCGATACTGCGCGGCATGCCCTCGCTGTCAAGCGATCAGGCCGCGCCTTTCAGCCGCTCCAGCGCCTCGGCGATCTTCGCCTTGCGGGCGAGCGCCTCCTCGCGCTTCTCCTTCTCGCCCTCGACGACCTCTTCCGGCGCATTGGCCACGAACTTTTCGTTGCCGAGCTTGGCGTCGACGCGCGCGATGTCGGCGTCGGCCTTCTTCATCTCCTTGTCGAGGCGCGCCCGCTCGGCGGCAAGATCGATGACGCCCTTGAGCGGTAGCGCCGCCACCTCGCCGCGCACGACGAGCTGCACGGAGCCGGCGGGGGCGGTATCGGCGGACGAAATCTCCGAGACGCGCGCGAGCCGCTTGATGAATTCCGCCCAGCGCCCGGCGCGCTGCGTTCGTTTCGGCGGAAGCCGCGGCGAGCACCAGCGGAATCTGCGCGGCGATGTTCATCTCGGCGCGCACCGAGCGGATGGCGGTGACGAGATCGATCACCCAGCCGATCTCGGCCTCGGCCTTCTCGTCGAGCAGCCCTTCGAGGCGCGGCCAATCGGCGAGGACGAGCATACTGCCGCGCTGGGCGGCCGCCGTCACCGCCCATAGTTCTTCGGTGATGAAGGGCATGAACGGGTGCAGCAGTTTGAAAATCGTGTCGCGCGCCCAGGCGACCATGGCGCGCGTCTCGGTCTTGGCGGCGCCGTCGGCGCCGGTGAGCAGCGGCTTGGCCAGTTCCAGATACCAGTCGCAGTAGATGTTCCAGACGAAGCGGTAGACCGCGCCGGCCGCATCGTTGAAGCGATAGGCCCCGATCGCCTCGGTGACTTCGACGGTCGCCTTCTCGGTCTCGTGCGCGATCCAGCGGTTGAGCGTCTCCTTGGCGGAGGCCGGATCGAAGCCTTCGGCCGTCGCGCATTCGTTCATCTCGGCGAAGCGCGCGGCGTTCCACAGCTTGGTCGCGAAGTTGCGGTAGCCCTCGACGCGCTGGGTCGACAGCTTGATGTCGCGCCCCTGCGCCGCCATGGCGGCGAGCGTGAAGCGCAGCGCGTCGGCGCCGTATTGCTCGATCAGATCGAGCGGGTCGATGACGTTGCCCTTCGACTTCGACATCTTGGCGCCGGAGGCGTCGCGCACCAGCGCATGGATGTAGACGTCCTTGAAGGGAATCTCCTTCATGAAGTGGAGGCCCATCATCATCATGCGGGCAACCCAGAAGAAGATGATGTCGAAGCCGGTGACCAGGGCGGTGGTCGGATAGAAGCGCTTCAATTCCGGGGTCTCGTCCGGCCAGCCGAGGGTGGAGAACGGCCACAGCGCGGAGGAGAACCAAGTATCGAGGACGTCCTCGTCGCGGGTGAGTTCAGTCGTTTTGCCATAATGTTTGTCGGCTTGTTCTTGCGCCTCGGCTTCGGTCTGCGCGACGAAGACTTTACCGTCCGGCCCGTACCACGCCGGAATCTGATGCCCCCACCAGAGCTGGCGCGAGATGCACCAGGGCTGGATGTTCTCCATCCAGTCGAAATAGGTCTTCTCCCAGTTCTTCGGGATGAAGTGCGTCTGCTCGCCGCGCACCGCTTCGAGCGCCGGCTGCGCCAAGGTCTTGGCGTCCACGTACCACTGATCGGTGAGGAACGGCTCGATCACCACGTTGGAGCGGTCGCCGTGCGGCACGACGTGGGCGTTCGGCTCGATCTTGGCGAGCAGGTTCATGCCTTCGAGGCGCGCTCGACGATCTGCCTTGCGCGCAGAGAAGCGGTCGAGGCCGTGCATCGCCAGTGTCTCGTCGAGTTCGCGCGACGCCGGCACGTCGGCAAGGAAACGCCGCATTCTTTTCCAGACGCGAGCTTTGGCTTCGACGCTGAAAATGTTGATCTGCGGCAGGTTGTGCCGCTTGCCCACCTCGAAGTCGTTGAAGTCGTGCGCCGGCGTGATCTTCACCGCGCCGGAGCCTTTTTCCGGATCGGAATGCTCGTCGCCGACGATCGGAATCCTCCGCCCGACCAGCGGCAGGATGACGTTCTGTCCGATCAGATGCTTGTAGCGCGGGTCCTCCGGGTGCACGGCAACCGCCGTGTCGCCCAGCATGGTTTCGGGGCGCGTGGTGGCGACCACGATGAAGGTGGAAGCGTCTTCCGGGTCGAAACTCTTGCCTTCGATCGGATAGCGCAGGTGCCACAGATGCCCCTTGGTCTCAACCTGCACCACCTCGAGATCGGAGATGGCGGTGAGCAGCTTGGGGTCCCAGTTGACCAGCCGCTTGTCCTTGTAGATGAGGCCGGCGCGATAGAGCTCCACGAAGACCTTGAGCACCGCGCGCGACAGCCCCTCGTCCATGGTGAAGCGCTCGCGCGACCAGTCGCAGGAAGCGCCGAGCCGCTTGAGCTGGTGGATGATGGCGCCGCCCGATTCCGCCTTCCATTCCCACACGCGCTTGAGGAAGGCCTCACGCCCCATGTCGCGCCGACCCGGTTCCTTGCGCTCGGCCAGTTGCCGCTCAACCACCATCTGCGTGGCGATGCCGGCATGGTCCGTTCCCGGCTGCCACAGCACGTCCTTGCCGCGCATGCGCTCGAAACGGCAGAGAATGTCCTGCAAGGTGTTGTTGAGCGCATGGCCCATATGCAGGGAGCCGGTGACGTTCGGCGGCGGGATGACGATAGAGTACGCCTCGGCCTGGGCGCGCTCGGGCCGGCCGGCGCGGAAGGCTTCCGCGCGTTCCCACTCTTCGTAAATGCGGCCCTCGACTGCGGAGGGCTGATAGGTCTTGTCGATCATTGTCTCGTCTTCGATTCATTCTCCGCTCGTTCCCGCGAAAGCGGGAATCCAGCGGGGCATCGCCACTTTGGCGAATCCGCCCGGGCTCCCCGCTTGCGCGGGGATGAGCGGCCGAGCCTTACCTGATGCGCCGTAGAAACCCCGCCATCCTGCCGGAGTCAACGTGTCCCCAGCCGCTTCCGCCGACGCCGCCGCCAGCGACCGCGCGCTCACCCGCGCCATCGCCCTGATGTCACTGGCCGCCTTCGCCAGCGGCGCATCCTTGCGCATATCGGATTCGCTCCTGCCGCAGGTGGCGCTGGGCTTCGGCGCCAGCCTCGGGCTCGCCTCCGCCATCGTGACCGCCTATGCGGTGCCATACGGTTCCACCCAGGCCTTCGCCGGGCTGATCGGCGACCGCCTGGGCAAATGCCAGGCGGTGGCGCTCGCCTGCGCCCTCTCCTGCCTGCTGGTGCTGCTGTGCGCGGCGGCACAATCGGTGCCGCAGCTCGCGTTGGCGCGGCTCGTCTGCGCGCCGGGCGCCGCCATCATCGTGCCGCTCGGCATGGCCTATGTGGGCGACGTGGTGGCCTACGAGAAGCGGCAGACCGCGCTGGCCCGGTTCCTCGCCGGCCAGATGTTCGGCATGATTTCGGGCCAGGTCGCCGGTGGCATCATCGGCGATCATTTCGGCTGGCGCATGGCCTTCGTCGCGCTCGCCGGCGTGTTCGCGGTGGCGGCAATGTCGCTTGCCACGCAGTTGCGCAGCAATCCCTGGTGCAGGCCGCTGCATCACGAAGGAGTCGCCCGTGTCGGGCTGGTGGCCGGCTATCGCCGGCTGTTCGCCATGCCGTGGCCGCGCTTCATCGTGCTGGCGGTGTTCGTCGAAGGCGCCATCTTCTTCGCCGGGCTTACCTATATCGCGGCCGATCTGCACGTGCGTTTCGGCTTGAGCTTTTCGGCAGCGGGCCTGGTGATCGGCTGCTTCGGCGTCGGCTCCCTGCTTTATGCCGGCAGCGTGCACCGGCTGGTCCGCGTGCTGGATGAGCGCGGGTTGGTAATCGGTGGCGGCATCGTGGTGATGCTCGGCTTTGCGATCCTTGCCGGACAACCGTTCTGGCAGACGGCGCCGCTCGCCTGCGCCATGCTCGGCTTCGGTTATTACATGCTGCACAACACGCTGCAGACCCACGCGACGCAGATGATGCCGGAGGCGCGCGGCACGGCGGTGGCGGGCTTTTCCTCCGCGCTGTTTCTCGGCCAGAGCATCGGCGTCGCGCTGGTCGCGCCGCTGGTCAATCGCGCCGGCGCGGTGCCGGTGTTCGCGCTTGCCGCGGTCCTGTGGCCGGCACTCGCGGTGTGGATCAGAATTGGGTTGCGCCAGCGTGAATAATTCAGGTCGGCCGCCGGCCAGGCCGCCGCCCGCACAGTAGTCCGTCTGGTACAGTGCAAGTCTACGGCTTGCCGCGCGACACGCGTTCGATTTCGGCGCGCACGATTCGCTCCACCAGGCCCGGCAGATTGTCATCGAGCCATGACTTGAGCATCGGCCGCAGCATCTCCTTGACCAGATCCTCAAGGGTGCGCGCGTTCTGCCCGAGCACGGTGTATGCCAGCGTGTTGAAGGCGCTGTCGACCGCAGCGGCCGTGGCGTTGGAGATAAGCCCGTGCTCCGGCGAGTTGGCAAATTGACGTGACCGCGCAGGCGGAGGGTCCGCTACGGGCGGCGGTGTCTCGGACGCCCGTTCGGTGAACACCACGTCGTCCGCACCGTCGATGGTGCGGAAATTTGCGGCCGGGGCTGCCATCGCCTCGGTGAGATCGAACACGTCGCTCGCCGCGGGCTTGCTTGGTTTGCCGGTTCTGGTTCCGGCTCAGGACTTGGCGCCGGCACCTCCAGATCGGCCAGCACGGCGTCGACCTCCGCCTGATTGCTGGCAGCGGGAACAGGAGCAGGCGGCGGCGGGCTGGCAGCCAAGGCGGGCGCCGGCTTGGGCGGCGCCGGTTCGGGCGCCTTCGCCGGCTTGCTCGCGTCATCATCGGCAATGATGCGCCGGATGGAGGCGAGAATTTCCTCCATCGAGGGCTCTTGCGCCTTCGCCGCCTGGCTCATCGCATTTTCCCGACCGTTCTCACCGACCACACCGCTATCCGCTCAACGGCATACGCCCGCAAGCGAATCATCGTCCCATACCGTTTATACGCCAGAGGAGTGCGGCTATGGCAGGGTGAAAGTCGCGAAAACCGACCGGACTGTGGACACAATAACTGTGGACACGAAAGTGGAGCGCGGGCTGCGGCGGCGCCGCTTAGCGGCCGTCCGGATTGCGCGTGCCCGCCCAGGCGTCGCGCACCTGCTGGTAATGCACGATCGCGCGGTAGACCGGCACGCGCAGGCCGAGCACCTGCGGGGAGAGACGCCCGACCGAAGCCAGCAGCGTGTAGGATGCCACCACCCGATCGCGCTGCGCGGTGACCAGCGACACGCGCGCATTCACCAGTTCCTGCTGCGCGTTGAGCACGTCGAGGGTGGTGCGCTGCCCGACGCGCGCTTCCTGCCGCACACCGTCGAGCGCGATTTCGGCGGCCTGCACTTGCGCCTGCGTCGCATCGATATTGGCTTTCGCCGCTTCGAGCTGGCCCCAGGACTGCACGACGCTCTGCCGCACGCTGTCGCGCGCGGTTTCGAGATCGAGGCGCTTCTGCCCGAGCGTCTCCTTGGCTTGGCGGATCAGCGAATATTCCCCGCCGCCCTGGTAGATCGGTACGCTCAAGGTGCCGAGCACCGAAGCCGTGTAGCTCTCAATGGTATTGAGGCTGCCGACCACGCCCCAGTTCTTCGTATAGCTGCCGGTCACCGAAAGATTCGGCAGCAACGCGCCTTCCGCCACTTTCACCGCGTGCTGTGCCACGTCGACATTGTATTCCGCCGTCGTCACCGACGGATGCACGGCCGTGCCGAGTGCGACCGCGCGCGGTAGCGTGCGCGGCGAGAAACGGTCGACCGGCGTGCCGGCGGCGAGCTTGCCGGGATTGACGCCGATCACCTGGCGGTAGGTCGCCTGCGAGGCTTTGAAGTTCGCCTCCGCGGTCAGCACTTGCGAGCGTCCGGCAGCGAGGCGCGATTCGGCCTGCGCCACGTCGGTGCGCGTCACCTCGCCCACATTGAAGCGATCGCGGGTCTGGCGCAGTTGCTCCTGCAGCACCTCGACGTTGCGCCGCTGCAGATCGAGTATGGCGCCGTCACGCAGCAGGTTCATGTAGGCGGTGGCGGCATTGAGCAGAACGGTCTCCACGGTGTTCTGCAGAGTCGCGCGCGCGGCGAGCACCTGGGATTCGGCTTGGCGGGTCTTGTTGGCGGTCTGGAACCCGTTGAACAGCGTCTGCGTGATGCTGGCGCCGACCGAGACCGGGGTGTTGTAACCGCTCTGTTGCGAATAATAGGCGGGGTCGTACCCATTCTGAGGGCACGAGTTCGGCGTACACGTCAGCGGCGCCGTGCTGCTGAGCTGGCTCGGCTGCTTGTTCAGCGACGAGGTGGACTGTTGTCCGCCGGTCGCAGTGACGCTGATCCTCGGCCGATAGCCGGACAAGGCCTGCGGCACATTCTCGTCGGTGGCGCGCACGGCCGCCCGCTGCGAATTGAGCGACGGGTTATTAAGGTACGCACTTATCAGCGCCCCCGGCAGCGTATCGCCATAGGCAGGCGCCATCGCGCAAGCGAGCGCGGCACAGCCGATTACGCCGGCCGCAATCCCGCCCGCCCACTGACTACGACCACCCAGCCGCATGAATGACCCAACCCACCCCGAGCGCGCGAACCAAAAAGACTCGCGGCACCATAACCAGCCGGAACCATAGGCCGCCCGGCCGGGGCTTGAAAGCCCCCGGGCCCGTCTCACCCACAAATGCCTCCCAACTGGGTCTTTCCGGTCACGCCCCCACCGAATAAGCGTCAAAACACGAAAGCCGGCGGCCTGACGAAGCCGGGAAGCACGGGCGCTGTCGCGTCGAAAATCGGTCGGCCGCCGATTTCCTCCCCGCTGCGCCGATAAAGCATGGCCCTGGCGTCAGGCCCCGAACCGAGCACGCAGGCGAGCCGCCCGCCGTCCTTAAGCTGGCGGAACAGCGCCTGCGGCGGCAATTCGGTTGCACCTTCGAGCAAGATCGCGTCATACGGGCCCCTCTGCGCATAGCCCTCCGCCAGAGGCCCGGAGACCACCGAGATCTTCGATTGCAGCGAGAGCGCCGGCGGTGCCGATCGGACCAACACGGTGTCCTGTTCGAGCGCCACCACCTCGCCCGCGAGATGGGCGAGCACGACCGCGCCGTAGCCAGTGGCGCAGCCGACGTCGAGCACGCGGTCGGAAGAGGTCAGATCAAGCGCCTGGACCAGCTTGGCCAGCACCATCGGCTTGATGAGGCGGCGGCTGGCCGCCCCTTCGCCGACCGGCACGTCGAGATCGAGATAGGCGAGCCCCGCCAGCGCCGGCGCCACGAACTGTTCGCGGGGAATCTCGAGCATGGCCGAAATGATGCGCAGGTCGGTGACGTCGGCGGTGCGCACCTGCCCCTCGACCATATTGCGGCGCGCGGCGGCGAAATCGGTCATGGCGACCCTCGGCAAGGCTCAAAAATGCGGGGATTTCTTGCGGCAAGCCGCGTCAAAAGGCAAGCCGAGGGACAAGTTGTCGACTTCAACCTGCTCCTATATAGGGCGGGGGTTCAGGGCGGCCCTATGTCCGGCATCCCTGGCAACGGCCACGTGGCGGAGTGGTTACGCAGCGGACTGCAAATCCGTGCACGCCGGTTCGATTCCGGCCGTGGCCTCCACTCACAATCGCCAGAGGGTTGGGTCGCGAAAATGGCGGTCCCGGCGTAGAACGATGACGTCGCGCCACGCGATAGCATTATGCGGCGCATTATTGATCGCCCTGCTCGCCGGGAACGCGTTCGCCGCGACCTATGAGGACGCATTGCTCGCCTACAACAAGGGCGACTTCGCCACCGCCCTGCGTCTTTATCGTCCGCTCGCCAAACGCGGCGACACCCGCGCCCAAGAGGCGATCGGTCGGATGTATGCCCGCGGCGAAGGCGTGCCAAAAAACGAAGCCGAGGCGGTCCGCTGGTTCCGGCGGGCCAATGCCGAGAGCAAAGCCTTGGCGGCCTATAACCGCGGCGATTTCACCGCCGCCTGGCGGGCCTTCCGTCCGCTCGCCGAGAAGGGCCAGTTGCTGGCGCAATATGTCGTCGGCCTCATGTATGCCAATGGCCAGGGCGTGCCGAGGGACTATGCGCAGGCGATGAAGTGGCACCGCAAGGCAGCCGACCAGGGCGAAGCGAAAGCCCAGTTCAGCGTCGGCTTGATGTACTTTAAAGGCCTGGGAACCAAGCGCGACTACGCCGAGGCTTTCAAGTGGTACCGCAAAGCCGCGGACCAGGGCGACCCGACGGCGCAATACAATCTGGGCGCCATGTATGCCAAGGGCGAGGCCGGGACGCGCGACCCCGTCGCGGCGCAGATGTATTACAGCCTCGCCGCCGCCCGCGGCCTCAAGGCTGCCGCGGCAGCCAAGGCAACACTTGCCAAATCCATGAGTACTTCCCAGATCGCGGAAGCGGAGAAGCGGGCGCGGGCATGGCATCCGAAGCCGGAGCCGTAAGAGGCTTTGCAAAGCATAAAGGGCTTTGTTATAGGCCCGGTGCCGAAGCACCGGCTTGTTCCCCGGTAGCTCAGTGGTAGAGCAACCGGCTGTTAACCGGTTGGTCGCTGGTTCGAATCCGGCCCGGGGAGCCAATCTTTTCAATAACTTAGCCAAAGAAAAGACCCACCATATGAGACGGGTTTTTCGTCGCGGGGCACGCCTGGGGGCACATTCGGCGCGCTATCAAGGAACGGCAAACCGATGGCAACCCGAGAACAGCGACTAAACGAGTTCAGCCAGGGCGCACCGCCGTCAGCGCAATCAATCGAAATTCTGTGCGAAGATCACAACGGCACCTACGCCCTGCCCTACCCCTGCCACTGGTTTGACGGGTCATGGCGCAACATGAATACCGGCGCCACGATCGACGCCTCGGTCATCGGTTGGCGCCTGTGGGATTGAGCGCCCATGACCCGCTCCGAAGAATCGTCTCGCAGGGCTGGAGACGAACGCCGCCGATGCCGGGATTGGCTATTGCCATTCATGAAGGACGGTCACCCTAAACTCGCGACCAAAGGCGAACTACGAACCGTTGCGATGCGACCCACATCCTCGATAGTCCGACTCGGCCAGAAGCCGACATTTGTACTGCAAACACTCATGCCCGCTTTCGGAGGCTCGATCGCGGCCGCGAAAGCGGCATTCAAGCCAGCAGGCCGAGACCGCCAGTTTTGAAGTGCTGCAACATCGCCGCGTAGCGGAAGACGCGGCCAGCCGCGTCTTCTTTCGTCCCGAGTGTGAGCAGGTGGATGTAGTAATCCCGACTGCCAAGGGCTCGGACGGGTTGTCGCGTTCGGCGCGGCGGGATGCCTTGTAATGCCGAGCCATCGCGCCTGACCGTCAATGGGGTTTTCGCCCGCGCAGTACAGCGCCGTCCCCTTTTTCTACCGCCAGGCCGGCTGCGCTACGCGGGGAATCCGCTCAATAAGTGCCGCAAATCCCCCCATAGACGGCGAGGGGCATACCGGGCTGGAAGCTGCGCGGGTCGTTGAAGCTCACCGAGGCAATATCCTGGATGCCGAAAAACGTGCCCGAGGCGTAGTAGTGCTGGTTGAAAAGGTTCTGCACCGTACCGAACAGCTCGACGTGCTTGTTCAGCTTGTAGGAGCTGTGCAGGTTCACCACCCAATAGGCGGGCACTTGCGGGTTCTGGTTCGATTGGTCGCCGATCAGATACTGCCGTCCGACCACGTTGAGATCGGCGCCGACCAGCCAGGGCTCTGTGATGTTGTAGTTGAAGCCGGCCTTGAAGCGCTGGTCGGGAATGGCCGGGATGCGGTCGCCGGGGGAGACGTAGATGTTACCGTTGGCGTCGGCGGCAGGATTGTTCGGTGACGACAAAACGAGCGGCGTCTGGAAGGTCGCGTCGACATAGGTGTAGTTGGCATAGAGCTGCAAGGGGCCCTTGGTGAACTTCAGGCCCGCTTCGACGCCCTGCCGCCGTGTCTTTGCGGCGTTCTGAAAATAGCCGAAGCCGGTTGCCTGGCTGGGGACATTGATGATGTCGTCACGGCTGCTGGTGCGATACACCCCCGCGTGCCACTGCAAATGACCGCCGATATCGAAGCTCCCGCGCAGACCCGCTTCGTAGGTGGTCGCCACGACCTGCTTCAGCGGCGGATCCGATATGAGGAAATTGTCGATCTTGCAGGGGCGGTTCGGGTCGGCGCAGCCAAGCTCGAGCGGCGTCGGCGCGCGGTTGGCCTGCGAATAACCGCCATAGGCGGTCACGTCCGGCGCGATCTTGTAGGTGAGGCCGACCACCGGGTTGAAATGCGAATAGTGATTGTCGCTGTTGAGATCGGTGCCGAGCTGGTCGTAGAGGGTGATGTGGGCGTCGTTGAAGCGTCCCCCTGCGGTCACCGACAGCTTGTCGGTCACGTCCAAGGTATCTGTCGCATAGGCGCCGTAATAGGTGCTGCTCGATTGCAATGTCACCGGCGCGAGGTCGGCGGCGGCCGACTGGATATAGACGCCGGTGCCGTTCACGAACAGGTTCTGATCGACGGTGCCGAGTTCGCTCGTGCCGCTGAGATGAGCGCGGCCGTGATCGACGCTGGCGCCGACGACGAAATGATTGTCGTGCTCGACGATTTGGTGCGTGTCGGTGAGTTGTAGCGAGCCGCCGAAGCTGTTGGCGGAAGTCCAGGTGCGGTCGATCTGGCCGAGACTGGGGCCATAGACGTCCGGCACCGGGTTGCCCGAATAGTCCAGCAGCGGCGTGACGGCATCGCCATAGCACAGAAAGCCGGGTGCCGCGCACGACTGCGCATCGGTCGCGTTGCCGTCTACGTGGCTTTGCCAAAGCCCGCGGAAATAGGCGTTGCCCTGCAAAGTATCCAGGTCGGTCAGCTGGTAATTGCCGTTGAGCTGGACAAAGGCGAGCTGGTTGTGTGTCGTCTGCGGCCACGTATAGACGCTCGACCAGCGCTGATTGAGCATCTCGACCGGCGTGGGGCCGACATTGCTGAGCCTGTTGTCGGCGCCGGTGAACGAGAGGTGCACCTCACCCTTGTCACCCTTTGCGCCGATATCGGCGTAGATTCGGCGCAAGCGCGCGGACGAAAGGCCAAAATCACGCCAGCCATCGTCGTTCAGCGCGTCGGCGGTGATGTAACCGGCGATATTACCTTTCTGACCACCCGCCTGAGCCGATCCGCCGATGCGGCCATAGGAGCCGCCGCTGATTTCACCCGATGCCCCTTGGTAGTTGAAGCCGTTCTTCATCTCGACGGAAACGGCGCCGCCCAGGGCATTGAGGCCATAGACAGGATTGCTCGGCGCCAGCGTCATGCGGTTGACGGCACTCTCGGGGATCAGGTCCCAGTTGACGGTGTCGCCGAAGGCTTCGTTGATGCGCGTGCCGTTCTGATACACCGCGATTCCTTCCGGCGTGCCCGGCACCGGAGAAGCGGTGAATCCCCGGTAGTCGATATCGGGCTGGTAGGGGTTGCCAGTGGTGTCGCCGCGCGACACGCCCGGCAGCGCGCGGACCATGGCGTCGGTCAGATTCGGCGAAACAGCCTGATTGAAATCGGCGGCGGGCGCGGTGACGACGTTCGACGGAATCTTGTCGCGGTCGATATCCGAGCCGGGCAGCGGCGTGTTGCCGATAACGTCGATGGTCGGCAGGGTGAGCCCCTGCGCCGACACCGCCACGGAAAAGAGCGACAGCGCCCACAATGCCGCCACCGCTCGAAACGCGATCTTCGTTACAATACGCATTGCCCCGGACCAAGGTTTCCAGGTGCCCCAACTGAAATCTAGAGAATTAAAATCAGTGTTGTCCCGGGAAGTAGTGGCAAAACGGACCGGGAGGCCGTGGCGGGCGGTTCGTCGCTACGCCGGCGCCAAAAGTTGCACTGCAGCACGAACCAGTTCCGGCAGATTGCGGGCGTCGAGCTTCTGCCTGAGCTGCCAGCAGGTGTTAACCACGGTCTTGTAGCTGACATTGAGATCCTCGGCGATGCGGCCATAGGCCTTGCCTTCGGCGAGCAGAGCCAGCGTCTGAAGTTCGCGCGGGGTGAGATCGGAAAGCGGACCGCCCTGGTTAGGCCCGGCGGCGAAAGCCACCTTGCCAGCCAGCGCCTCGTTAAGGAACGAAGCCCCTGCCCGCACCCGCTCGATCGCCTTCGCCAGTTCTTCGGGTGATGAGTCCTTCACCGCATAGCCCGTGGCGCCCGCCTGCAGGACACGCGAGACGATGGTGGGATCGCTGTGCATGCTCAGCACCAGGATGCGCGCCTGCGGATCGTGCCGCCTGATGCGCTGCACCAATGGCAGCCCGGCGAGACTGCTGCCCTGGAACGACAGATCGACAATCGCCATGTCGGGGCGATGGCGGCGATAAAGGCGGTAGCCGGTGACGATGTCGCGCGCTTCAGTGACGTCGTCGATGCCCATATCCTCGAGCACTCGCCGGCAGCCCTGCAGGAATATCGGATGGTCGTCGACGATCAGCACACGGGTCATGGACGCAATGCCCGGCGCGGCCGCAGCGGCTCCGACTCCGGCAGCGGGATGGCGACGCGCAACACAGTACCGCCGCCGGCTGCGCCTTCGAGGAGACATTCACCGTCGAGCGCGTGCACGCGCTCCTGCATTCCCTGGATGCCGCGTCCCTTCGGCGCGCCCGGCCGAATGCCGCGACCGTCATCGCGCACGATGAGCGACAGGACATCCTCCCCGCCCCCCGGCTTTGCCCGCTTATGCGCCAACGCGACGCTTGACCGCCGCGCGCCGGCGTGGCGGACGACGTTGGTGACGCTCTCCTGCACACAGCGATAGACCGTCAGATCGACGGACTCGCCATAGCTGTCGTGCAGGCCCTCGACCGCAAACGAGATCGCCATGTCCGGGCTTTGGCGGGCCTGCTCCTCGACCAGGGCCGACAGCAGGTCGGAGAGCGGAATCTGGCCGAGCGCCATGGGCCGCAGCCGATTGAGAACGCTGCGGTTGACCATCTGAAGCCGCTCGATCATTTCCAGCATTTCGCGCGCGCGGCTTTGCGCCACCGTCGGATCTTTGGCCTTCGCGATCGAGGTCGCATTGACCCTGAGACCGAACAGGCAAGGACCGACCTCGTCGTGCAAGTCGAGCGCGGTCTGCCGGCGCTCATCGTCCTGCGCGGTGATCAGACGCTTGTTGAGAGTCTTGTTCTCGCCCTTCATGCTGTCGAGGGCGGCGGCGAGCGCATTGAAACGGTTGGCGATGACCGCCAGTTCGCGCACCTCGGGCTGGCGCAAGCGTACCTTGTAATCGCGCCGCTCGAGGTCGAGTAGACCGGCAGCGAGCTGTTGCAGCGGCGCCAACACGCGGGCAAACAGCAGATGAAGAATGACGATCGCCGCGATGCCGAACAACAGCGCCAGTTCCGCCAGCGCGGTCGTATTCTCCCATACCTCGGCGATCTCGTCACCGGGCGCGCTGGTCAGCGTGACCGAGCCGAGGCGATGTCCTGCGACCACGACCGGCACGTGACGGGTCTCGATCGGCGGGGCGATCAAGGCGGCAAACCAGCCGGGGGCGGGCCGGCGCACCGCGTCAGGCTGCGGGTGCGGACCATGCCGCGGGGCAACGACCGGCAGCGGCCGACCGGCGGCGTCGCTGGCGATGATGCGCACGTGCCGTATGGTGCCCACCTGGGCCGGGATCGCCTCCAGCGCCCGCTTCGGCGCCGTGCTGTGCTCGATCATCGGCGTTGCTTCGTGCACCAGCGCCTCGGCCAGATTCATGGCGGCGGTTATTTCGATGCTCGTCGACTGCCGCGCATGCAGCACGGTGATGGCACCGCCGATCAGCCACGCCGCCGACATCAGCCCGACCAATATGAGCAGAAGCTGCGTGCGGATGGCGCAGCGGAGGCCGAGCGCTCTCAGCCATGTTGCGGCAAGGCGATGAGGCCCGCGCAACGGCGCGCCGGCGACCGCCGCGGCGTCTTCCGTGGCGGCGGCTGAATCGGACAGCAGGGCATCGAGTGCGACAGCACCGTCCGTGCCGGCTGGAACATGGTCGGCCGCCGGTTGGCGCAAGCCCAGCCAATGCGCGGTGGCGCCCTGGAACCCCGCGCTACTGAGAAGCCTTGCTGCCCGCACTTGCGCCCCCTTCAGCGTTTCCCGCCGCAAAACGCGCATCGAGACATGCACGGGTGAAACGATCGACGGCAAAGTGTAACGATGCATCCCTTTCAGGCAAGCGCGAAAACCTGCACACCCGTGCGCGGCCATTTGTGCAGCGCCCGCTTTTGCGGCGGCAACTCTTTGGGTTGCCTCATTTGCCGATTATGACGAGCCGCGCAGTCGGTCGGGCGCGGGGCGGTAGCGTTGCCAGCGCATTCGTATAACAATGCGCCGTCAGTGGGCGGCAGAAGTCGAGGATTTTTCCGTGCGGGGATTTGTCGGTGCCATGCGTGCGAGCCTTTTCAGGAAACCTTCCTATTCGGCTGCATTCGTGGCGCTCAGCTTGCTGCTGCCGGCCTTCGCACTTGCACAAACGCCGAATGCGCCGGCGGCTCCTCCGCAACAGGCCGCGCCCGCACCGGCCATGACGCCGGGGGTGGCGCCGGCGGCCAACGAACCCACTCAGGCTACGCCCACCTTTACATCGCCCACCGCGCCCTCGCCCACTGCGACGGCGCCGGCGGAACCCGCGCCCACCCCTGCCTCGGACAAGAACGATATCCGGTTCAAGTTGCCGCACAACCTGTCTCCCTGGGGCATGTTCATGTCGGCCGACGTGGTGGTCAAAATAGTGATGATCGGGCTTGCGCTCGCGTCGCTGCTGACGTGGACCATCTGGCTCGCGAAGTCGGTCGAGCTTGTGATGGCCCGCCGCCGCCTGCGCGCCGGCATCGCCGTGCTCAGCCAGGCGCGCGGCTGGGCGGAGGCCGCCGAGCGGCTTGCCGGCCAGCGCGACGGCGTCGGCCCCTATGTGCGCGCCGCCGCTGACGAACTCAGGCTGTCGGCCGGCGCGCTGTCGTCTGCCGGCGTGAAGGAGCGCATTACGTCGCGGCTCGACCGCATCGAGGCGGCCGGTGCGCGCGGCATGATCCGCGGCACGGGCGTCTTGGCGACGGTCGGCGCGACCGCACCCTTCGTCGGGCTGTTCGGCACAGTCTGGGGCATCATGAACAGCTTCATCGGTATCTCCCGGCAGCACACGACCAATCTGGCGGTGGTGGCGCCGGGCATCGCCGAGGCGCTGCTGGCGACCGCGATCGGCCTGGTGGCGGCGATCCCGGCGGTGGTGATGTACAACATGTTCTCGCGCTGGAACGCCGGCCACCGCGCGCTGCAGGCGGACGCTTCGGCCGCGGTCATGCGCCTGGTCAGCCGCGACCTCGATCGCGGCGCCTTCAGCCAACGTCCGCCGGCCGCGCCGCGCGCGGTCACAGCGGCGGAATAGGTGACGCCGAGGATCAGACAATGAGCGTGCGTCTCGATCATGGCGACGAGGATCTAGCCGAACTGCACGAGATCAATGTCACGCCCTTCATCGACGTGATGCTGGTGCTGCTGATCATCTTCATGATCGCCGCTCCGCTGGCCACCGTCGACATCGGCGTCGATCTGCCTGCGGCCAGCGCGCAGGCGAGCCCCAAGCCGGACAAGCCTCTTTATCTCACGCTCAAGTCGAACCTCACTTTGGCGGTCAACGACGACATCGTCGGCCGCGCCGACCTGGCCGCCGCGCTCGACAAGGCGGCGGACGGCGACAAGCAGAAGCGCGTCTATCTGCGCGCCGACAAGGCCGTGGCCTACGGCGCCGTCATGCGCCTGATGAACGAACTGCGCGAGGCTGGCTACTTGCACGTCGCGCTGGTCGGCCTCGAAGCGGACAAGCTGGCGCGATGAGCAGCGCGCCGAAGCAGGTGTTCTGGCGACGCTGGCCGGACGGACTGCGCTGGAGCCTCTGCTTCGCCGTGGTGCTGGGCATGCACGCAACCGCAGCCGCAGCGCTGATCGGCCACTGGCGCGCCGAGGACGAGCCGGTGGCGAGTGGCCCGGTGATCCTCATCGATCTGGCGCCGGCCGAGGCCGCGCCCCCCAAGCCGCAAAACGACGTGGCGCCCGCGCCCGAGCCGAGCAAGCCACAGCCGCCGCCTGAACCCAAGCTCGAGAAGGCGGAAAAAGTCGAGCAGCCGCAGCCGGAGAAAGTGGAAAAGGTCGAGCCGCCCGACAAGCCTGCGGTGACCGCCGCTCTCAAGCCGCCGCCCGAGACGCCGAAGCCGCCCATCGAAAAGATCGCGCCGGCGCCCGTGCAAGTGCCGGTGCAGCCGCCGCCGGCGGAAACCCATACCGCGCTGAAGGATATCGTGATGCCGCCGCCGCGCCCCATCCGGCGGATCAAGGAAGAACGCAAGCGCGAACGCCTGGCGAAGCTCACGCCCGAGCGGAGCACACCGAGCAAACATAAGGCTGCGCGCGCGACGGCCCCGCGCGCGGGCGCACGCGCGCATAATCCCAACGCGGTGCCGCGTTGGAAGACCGCGCTGGTGATGCGGCTGCAACGTGCCAAGCGCTACCCGGCCGAGGCACAGGAACGCGGCGTGCAGGGCGTGGCGCAACTCGCCTTCAGCGTCGACCGCAGCGGCCGCGTGCACCACCCGCGCATCGTGCGCAGCTCCGGCTCCAGCCTGCTCGATCGCGCCACCATGCAGTTGATCGAACGCGCGCAGCCGCTGCCGCCGCCGCCGCCGGAGGTGCATGGCAGCGAAATCGCCATCGTGGTGCCGATCCGCTACAATCTGCGCTGAGGCGCGAGCAGGCAGACCGGCCCCTGCTCCCCGCGCATCACCCGCCTGCCCGGCATTTCGGCAGGCATCGCAGCCGATGCGGCACGGCCGCGCCGGAACGTCGTCGCTTTTGTCGCGCAGCACAGGCGCGGCCCGCCCTCTTTGCCCGGCGGCGCCACCGGCACGCCCATAGGATCGACTTTTCGCTGTCACATGCAAGCATGCCGTGCAATGTCGGGCCGGCCCGCCTCTGATAGACATTCCCTCCTCGCTCCCCGTGAGGGCTCCCAGGAGTCCGCCGCCCCCTGCCGAAGAGACGCCATGACCACCGTCACCAGCCCGCTCACCACCGACCTCTACGAACTCAACATGGTCCAGGCCTACCTGGACAAGACTGAGAGCAAGGAGGCGGTCTTCGAATTCTTCGTCCGGCGCCTGCCGGCCCGGCGCGGCTTCCTGCTCGCGGCGGGCCTGGAGGACGCGCTCAGCTACCTTGAAAACCTGCGCTTCTCGGATGCCGAGCTTGCCTGGCTGAAAGCGACGGGACGCTTCCGCGACAATCTGCTCGACTATCTGCGGGAATTTCGCTTCACCGGCGACGTGCATGCGATTGCGGAAGGTTCCGTCTGCTTTCCCAACGAGCCGCTCATCCGCATCACAGCTCCGCTGATGCAGGCGCAGCTTGTCGAGACGCGGCTCATCAATATCCTGCATTTCCAGACGCTGATCGCGTCGAAGGCCGCGCGCATGGTGCTGCAGGCGCCGGGCAAGGTGCTGTCCGATTTCGGCCTGCGCACGGCCCACGGCGCCGAGGCCGGACTTTACTCAGCGCGCGCCAGCTACATCGCCGGTTTTGCCGGGGCCGCCAACGTGCTGGCCGGTGAGCGCTACGGCATTCCCATCGTCGGCACCATGGCGCATTCCTTCGTGCAGGTGCACGGCGACGAAATGCAGGCCTTCGAGGATTTCGCGCGCGCGCGGCCCGAGGGCGTGATCCTGCTGATCGACACCTACAATACGGAAGCGGGCGCGCGCAAAGTGGTCGAGTTGTATCCGAAGCTGAAGAAGGACGGCATCCTCATCCGCGGTGTCCGCATCGATAGCGGCGACTTGATCGAGAGCGCACGCCAAGTGCGGCATATCCTCGACGACGGCGGCTGCAACGACATCAACATCGTGGTGAGCGGAGGCGTCAACGAGGACGTGCTCAGCCGGATGCGGGGTGAGAACGCGCCCATCGACGGCTTCGGCATCGGCGTGAATCTCGACGCCTCGATCGACGCGCCCTCGCTCGACTGCGCCTACAAGCTGCAGGAATATGGAGGCAGTCCGCGTCGCAAGCTGTCGGAAGGAAAGGCAACCTGGCCCGGCCGCAAGCAGGTCTGGCGCACATACGATGCGCAAGGCTGCATGGCCGGCGATCTGCTCACCGTCGAGGGCGACCGCCAGGCAGGCGAGCCGCTGATCGCGCCCGTGATGCGCGCGGGCCAACGCGTGGGGCCTGCGCCCACGCTCGCGCAAATCCGCGAGCGGGCGGCCGCCGAACTTGCCCGGCTGCCGGAGCCCCTGACCAGGCTCGAACCGGGTGCCGCGTATCCGGTTACGATTTCCGACGCACTGCATGCGCTCGCGGCCGAAGCGGACCGGAACACGGGAAAGCGGTAAGACGGTCTGGTCACGCTGGGCGCACTCGCTGCATGTGCGCCCGGATGGCGATCACTGATTGGCCCTGTTCCATCCGCGGGCGCCGGCGCCGTAGATTTCGTGGCCGGTGGGGATAACGACCGCGGTGTCCTCCAGCTTGATGAAGCCCAGCGTCGGATGCTTCAACGTCGTCTCCACCGATACCACCATGCCGGCTTCCAGCGGCTTGTCCGCATCGTCGGCCGGATAAGGCACCGGGCCGGAGTTGGTCAGCCGCGGCCCTTCGTGGCTCACCAGCCCCATGCCGTGGGCGACGAAATCGAGATTGTTGTGCAGTTTCGACCGCGCCACGCGCGGCTCGGCGGCGGCATAGATGTCGCGCCCCAGGGCGCCCGGCCGGATCGCCGCGAAAGCCGCGTGCTGGATCTCGTCGATCTCCGCCAGCAGATCCTCAAGCTCCGCGTCCGGCTCGCCCTGGATCGCCATGCGGCATAGATCGCCGATATAGCCGTGATAATTGCCGCCGGAGTCGATCGACATGATATCGCCCTGCTCCCAGCGCACGCCCGAAGGAGCGCGGTTGCAACTGGTGCCGGCGGTGATCAGGCAATATTCGAAGGTGAGGCCGCGCAGCGTCTCTTCCCGGCGCAGCGTTTCGGTCACTTCTTCTTTCGTCGTGCCCGGCGGGCTCTTGGCGATCGCCGCCAGCATGGATTCGATCACCGCTTCCGAAGCGTATTTCAGCTTCTCCAGCTCCTCCCCCGATTTCACCAGCCGCTGCCGCTCCATCACGTAGAGCGCATCCACCCAGTCGGCTTCGGGGAAGGCCGCGCGCAGCACCTTGGAGGCGTCGTAGGGCAGAAAGCCGAACTCGGTGGCGATGCGTTTCGGCGCAAGCCCGGCCTTCTTCACATGAGCGACCGCCTTCTGCATCGCGTCGACCGAGCCGTTCGACGAGGCTTCGGTGGTGGGGGTCCACAGCGGCTTGGCCTCATGCTGGGAGCTTTCCAGGCGGTGGCCGATATAGGCTGCCTTTTCCGGCTGGCCTTTCGGGTAGACCAGGACCGGCAGGTAGCGGGTGACGCCGGTGGCGTCCATGACGTCGAAGAAATTGGCGCGGTGGCCGCCCAGCAGGTACTGCACATTGTGCTTGGAGGTGGCGAGCAGCAGGTCGATGCCGGCCTCGTCCATCAGGCGGTCGAGGCGGGCATGGTCGAACGGGATGGCGAGCGCCTTGGCGAGCGGGGCGTTGACGTTCATGGGCTTAGGCCTCCGGCTTGAACCGTCAACCGAAAGCCTAGGACCACAGTTCCTTGCTCGCAAGCCGGGGACCTTCCGTCAAAGTCCCCAGCTTTGCCCACTGGGATCGACGGGGGCGGCCGCAAAGGCAATGCGGCCGCCGCGTGCCTCAAATCCTGTCATCCCGAAATGCGCGTCTTGGCGCGCCTCGAAGGATGACGGGCAAAAGTTGTGGGCATTGGGCCGTCGGCCTTCGACGCTCGCCGCTCATGCGGCGCGCAGCTCAGGCGACGGTTAGAACTACGCCTTCATTACCCCGATGAGCTGCTCTAGCCGAGCCGGGTCGTCGCGCAGCGCCTGGCTCGCCCCGTCATAGACGATGCGGCCGCGGTCCATGACGACCGCGCGCGGCGCGATGTCGAGGGCCAGACGCGAGTTCTGCTCCACCAGGATCAGCGCCAGCGCGCTTTCCTGCGACAGCCGCTTCACCGCGCGCGCCAGTTCTTCCACGATGACCGGCGCCAGCCCTTCCGAAGGCTCATCCATCAGCAGCACCGAGGGGTTGCCGATCAGCGCCCGGCCGATCGCCAGCATCTGCTGCTCGCCGCCCGAGAGCTGGTTGCCCATATTGCCGGCGCGCTCGGCCAGCCGCGGAAACAGCTCATAAACGGCTTGCAGCGTCCATTCTCCGCGCCGCGCCGCCACTTCAAGATTTTCCCGCAGGGTGAGCGAGGGAAATATCTCGCGCTCCTGCGGCACGTAGCCGAGGCCCGCCGCCACGCGGCGGTAGGTGGCCATCGCCAAAAGGTCCTGACCGTGCAGTTCGATGCGACCGCCGCGCAGCGTGGTATGCCCCATGATGGTGGCGAGCAGCGTCGACTTGCCGACGCCGTTGCGGCCGATGATCGACAGCGTCTCGCTCGGCGCCAAGGCGAGATCAATGTCTTCCAGCACCACGGTCTCGCCGTAGCCGGCGGACACGTGCGTGAGTGTGAGCGCGAGTGCGGGCTCAGCCATGGCGCCGTCCCCCCTCCTCGCCCAGATAAACGGCACGCACCTCCGGGTTGGCCTGGATCTCTACCGGTGTGCCCTCGGTGAACACCGCGCCTTGGACGAGGACGGTTATCTGCTTGGCGAAGCGGAACACCACGTCCATGTCGTGCTCAATGATCAGAATGGCGATGTCTGGGTCGAGGCCATCCACAACGTCGAGGATGAGGTGGCTCTCCGACGAGGGCACGCCCGCAGCCGGCTCGTCGAGCAGCAGAACCCGCGGGCGCTGGGCCAGCGCAATGGCGATCTCCACCAACCGCTGGCGGCCGTAGGGCAGTTCGCGCACCTGCTTGAGCGCGTCGTCGGCGATTCTGAGCGCCTCCAGGTGATCGAGCGCCTCGTCGATCACCGCGCGCTTGGCGCCGGCCGAGCGCCACATATTGTTGCAGTTGCCGTCGCGCTCGCCGATGGTCATGGCCAGGTTTTCCAGCACGGTGAGTCCGCGGAAAAGCTGGTTGATCTGGAAGGTGCGCGCCAGGCCCCGGCGGGCGCGCTCGGCCTGGCCGGTGTGGGTGATGTCCTCGCCCTGCAGCAGCACGCGGCCGGTGGATGGCTTGAGCACGCCGGTAATCAGGTTGATCAGCGTGGTCTTGCCCGCGCCGTTGGGGCCGATGAGCGCGCGGCGCGCACCGCGCTCCAGCGTCAGCTCGACATCACGCGTCACATGCAGCGCGCCGAAGCTGCGGTTGAGCTGCTGCACCTGGAGCGCGGCGGTCACGGCTTCTTCCCCTTCCGCCAATACGCGGCAGCGTCTTCAAACAGGCCGAGCAGACCCCGCCGCGCGAACAGCACGACCAGCACCAACATCAGCCCGATGCCGAACTGCCAGAAGGTCGGGCTGAGCTTGGAGAGATTGTCCTCCGTGATCAGATAGACCACGGCGCCGAGGAAGGCACCGTAGAGCCGTCCCGTGCCGCCAAGGATCAGCATCACCATGACCTTGGCGGAACTGTCGAAGTCGAACACCGTCAGCGTCACATAGGCGTTGGTCTGGGTGAACAGCGCGCCGGCGACGCCCGCAATCCCCGCCGAGATGGCGTAGACCGTCACCAGCCGGCGGTGCACCGGCGAGCCGATGGCATGCATGCGGCGCACATTCTCGCGTATGCCGGTGAGCGCCTGCCCGAACGGCGAAAAGACAATGCGGCGCACGAAATAGAATACCACGGCCAGCACGGCCAGGACGTAGAGATAACTGGTGTGGCCGTAGAGATCGAAACTGAAATGGCCGAGCAGCGGATCGAAGGTCAGGCCCGGCAATCCGTCATAACCGCCGGTGATGTCGGAACGCAGATTGCCCGATTCCTGCAGCGTGGCGGCAAAGGCGATGGTGAGCATCAAGAGCGTCAGGCCGCGATAGCGCAGGATGAACCAGCCAACCACCGCGCCGAAAAATGCGGCTACGACAAAACCGGCGAACAGCCCGCTGATCGGCTCGCTCCAGCCGAGCCACAAGGTGGCAAGCCCGACAGTATAGGCGCCGATGCCGAAGAAGGCGGCGTGGCCGAGGGTGACGATGCCGGCATAGCCGAGAATGAGATCGAGCGACAGCGCGAACATTACCCCGATCAGCACTTGGCTGCCGAACGTCATGCGATTGGGGAAGACGAAAAAACAGGCGACGGCGATCAGCCAGGGCAACGCCTCGGACCAGCGGAAATAATGGCGGCGCACCAGAAATTCCGCCGCCCGCATGCGCATCTCGACGGCCGCCGGATCGCGCGGCTTCGTGTCATTCCCGGCCATAAAATCCTGCCGGCTTGATCAGCAGCACAGCCGCGGTGATGGCATAGATGAACAGATTGCCCGCGACCGGAAAGGCGTATTTGCCGCCGGTGTCGAGAATGCCGATGACGAGCGCCGCGAGCAGCGTGCCCTTCAGGCTGCCGAGTCCGCCGACGGCAACCACCACCAGGAACAGCACGAGATAGAGCACGGCGAAATTCGGGGTAAGCCCGAAAAGCTGGATTGCCAAACCGCCGCCGAGCGCGGCCAGCCCCGAACCGACCGCGAAGGTGAGCGTGAACAGCCGGTCCACATTGATACCGACCAATTCCGCCATGCGCCGGTTGTCGACCGCGGCACGGATCTTGGCGCCGATATTAGTCTGCTCGAAGGCATACCAGAGAACGACGATCAGGCCGGCGCCGACAACGATCAGAAAGACGCGATAGCTGGGAAAGCTGCGGAAGCCGAGGTTGACGTCGCCGGTCAGCCAATGCGGCAACGGCACCGATTTGGGGATCGGTCCGTAAAAATAGGTGAAGGTGGCGATCGCCATGAAGGCAAGGCCGATCGTAAGCAACACCTGTTCGAGGTCGGTCGATTTGTAAAGGCGCCGGTAGAGATAGCGCTCGAACGGAATACTGACCACACCGACGGCGACCGAAGCGGCAATCAGCGACGGCACGAAGGGAACGCCGAGGGTGCGCGTCAGCGACACCACGAAATAACCGCCGCACATGGCGAAGGCGCCATGCGCCAGGTTCACGAAGCCCATCAGCCCCATGGTCACCGACAGGCCCACGGAGGTGATGAAAAGAAACATGGCATAGGCCAAGCCGTCGAACAGGATGCTGACGACTATCTCGGCAACATGCGGCACGAGCCCCACCTCGTGTTAGTAACGCCGCCGCGGCGGTTATGCGCGGCGGCGCCGGTTGCTGTCAATTCGCGGCGGATCAGCGCCGCCACCCGGCCTATTTGCAGCGGCCAATCTTGAGCACCTTGCACTCGTCCTTGACGTTATGGATGGTGTCGAGAATGCGCTCGCCGAGCTTGCCGTCCGGCTTGCGGTACACTTCCATGGCGTGTTCGTTCTCGACGACGTCTCGCGTCTTGGGATCGATCATCACTGGCCCGCGCGGACCATTGGTCTTCCAACCCTTGAGCGCGTTCACCACCTTGGCGCCGTTCGAGAGGTCGCCGTTGAGCTTGTTGATGGTGTCGAAGATGGCATGCATCGTGTCCCAGCCCGCCGCCGACATGAAGTCGGGATAGGAGTTGGGGCCGTACTCCTTGTGCCAGGCCGCCTTGAAAGCCGTGTTCTGCGGGCTCTTGAGATCGGCGGCATAGTGGCCCATCACGATGGTGCCGATGGCGGCGTCGCCCATGTCCTGCAGCTTGTTGTCGGGGATGAGGTCCATCGGGCCGATCAGCTTGATGCCGGCCTTGCGCAGGCCGACTTCGCCATAGGCCTTCATGATGCCGGTGGCGTGGGCGCCCGAGGGGATAAAGGCATAGAGGCAGTCGGGATGGGCATCCTTGACCCGCTGCATGAACGGCGTGAAGTCGGGCACGTGCACCGGCGAGCCCATCGGGATCGACAACACGATCTTGCCGCCCGCCTTCTTGAAGCCGGTCGAGAACGCCTCGACGGAATCCTTGCCGGGCGGGAAGTCGGTATAGGCGACCGCCGCGGTCTTGCAGCCCACTTTGTTGTAGGCATAGGCGCCCATCGGATAGGCCGGGTGCCACATGCTGAACGACAGGCGCACGATGTAGGGCGACAGGTCGGTGATCCAGGCGGTACCCGCATTGGCGATGACCATCGGGATCTTGGCCTGGTTGATCACGGGGGCGAGCGCGATCGCCGACGGGGAGAAGACGAAGCCGGTGACGAGCTGCACCTTGTCGTTGGTGATGAGCTCGGTGGTGACGGTCTTGGCCTGCGCGCCGGTCGGCGGACCCTCGTCGCGCTTGATGATCTGAATCTTGTGCGGCGCGATGTCCTTGGCGTGCAGTTTCACGTAGAGATCGAACGCCCTGTCGATCTGATGGCCGAGGTCGGCATTGGCGCCGCTGTAGGGAAGGACCACACCGATCTTGATGGTCGCCGCCTGCGCCACGCTGCCCACCGCCATGGCCAGGGCGGCAAGCCCCAGCCAACGGAAAATCTTCATCTCATCCTCCCTTACGTAGCTGAATTAGTTTGGAATCCCACTAATCCATGGGCCGGCATTCCGGCCCACCCGTGGTAAGGTGGACCCGTTTTGCGCCCGCGGTCAATGCGCACGCGGGCGATAGCGGCTCCGCCGTGCCCCGGCGACGCTTTGCAGGTCGCGACTGGAATGAGGACCGGGCGCGCCCGCCGCGCTCAGGCGGCGACGCCTTTGGCTCGCACGGCATCGGCCGATCCGGCCGTCTGCGGCGCGGCCGCGCGGTCCGGCCTGTTGGCCAAGATCATCTCGAGCGAAGCGACCTCGACCCGGTTGCGCCCTCGTTCCTTGGCGAAATACAGCGCCTGGTCCGACTGCGCCAACAGCTCCGACACATCGAGCACCGGCTGCTGGCAATAGGCCAATCCGATGCTGAGCGTGCCGCCGACAGGCCGGCCGTCCACTTCCTTGGCGCCCTCGGCGAAAGCCTCGCGGATGCGCTCGGCGGCCGCCACCGCCTTGTCGCAGGTGGTGTCCTTGATGATGGCGGCGAATTCTTCGCCGCCGAGGCGGCCGACCAGATCGGTCGAGCGCACCGATTGACGCGCAGCCTGGCTGAAAATCTCGAGCACGCGGTCGCCAAGGGCGTGGCCGAAGCGGTCGTTGATCGATTTGAAATGATCGAGGTCGATCAGCAGCACCGCCGTTGGCTTGGGATCGCCGACGTGACGCTTGGCGAGCTCGGCGGCGTCCTCAAGGAAGCAGCGCCGGTTGGCCAGGCCGGTGAGCGGATCGAGCATAGCCGCGTTGCGGTGGCGCAACTCGGTGCGCTCCTTCGCCATGGCCAGCAGGATGAAGGCGACGGAGATGGTGAACAACAGCGCCTCGAACGACAACACGGTGAGCCACACGCTGCCCATGATGCCGTCGCTCGGGGACCAGGGCAGCAGCGCAACCAGCGGCGTGCGCAGCAGGAACAGGGAGCCGTGGGCAAACAGCATGAAGATGGCCGGCCAGCGCGACACGAGTTGCTCGCTGCGGCCGCGCCAGAACTCGTATGCGGTGAGCCAAGTGTAGGTGGTGATGATCCCGGAGGCGATCATCGCACGGGTTTGCACGGCGTCGGCCAGCACCGGCAGGCGGCAGATCAGCAGCCAAAGCACCGCGCCGGTCACCATGTAGACCGGCTCGACCGGCCGCCCGTCGAATACCCGCGCGCCGGTCCATGTCACGGCGAAGGCGGTGAACAGCAGCGCGTTGGCGACATCGATGGAGATCAGGTCGGGCACCGAACCATAGAGGCCGAACAGCACGACCGAGGCGGCGCGGATCAGATGGGCGAATCCCCACCAGCACACCGCGGTGACGGCGGTGTTCTGCGCCCAGGCGAACAGCAGCAACAGGCCGAGGATCGCCTCGACATAGATCGTCACCATGAAAAGGGTGTTGACGTCCAGCTTCATCGCTTCGTTACGCCCACCTGCGCCCTTACGGCTGTTGGTTTGCTTTTCGTCCCTGTCCGCGCCGACGATGCGGTGCGGCGCGGTAAAAACTCGTGAACGTGCCGGAATACCGGGTTGCGATGCGCGGCTATGGTTTCGAGGTGCTTTCGACATTTGCAGACAATTGAATATGCCGTCCCAGAAATGGACAGCAGGGCTGTACGAAGCGGCCTTGTGGCCTCCGGTCCGGTCCACTAGGGTCGAACCAGCCCCTGGAACACATCAATCGGTTACCGGACATGCAGATCCGCGACGGCATCATTGAAGCCATCGGACACACGCCCCTGATCAAGCTGGAGCGGGCCTCGCAGGCCACCGGCTGCACCATCCTCGGCAAGGCCGAATTCATGAACCCGGGCGGCTCGGTGAAGGACCGCGCCGGCCGGCAAATGATCCTGGAGGCCGAGGCGCGCGGCGAACTGCGCCCCGGCGGGCTGGTTGTGGAATCGACCGCGGGCAATACCGGAATCGGGCTTGCGGTGGTCGCCAATGCGCGCGGCTACCGCACACTCATCGTCATTCCGCAGACCCAGAGCCAGGAAAAGAAGGACATGCTGCGGCTGTGCGGGGCGGAATTGGTGGAGGTTCCCGCCCTGCCCTACAGCAATCCCGACAATTATCAGCATGTCGGCCGCCGCCTGGCGGAGCAGTTGAAGAAGACCGAAAAGAACGGCGTGATCTTCGCCGATCAGTGGAACAACCTCGATAACCGCAAGGCGCATTACGTCTCCACCGGCCCGGAAATCTGGCAACAGACGCAAGGCAAGGTCGACGGCTTCATCTGCGCGGTCGGCACCGGCGGCACGCTCGCCGGCGTCTCATCGTATCTGCGCGAGCAGAAGGCGGATATCGCGGTCGGCGTCGCCGACCCGCGCGGCGCCGCCATGTATCATTTGTTCAAGGACGGCGAAGCGAAGTCGACCGAAGGCGGCTCGATCACCGAAGGCATCGGGCTCGGCCGGGTGACACCGATCATCGAGGATCTGCGCGTCGACAACCCCTATCTCATCCCGGACGAGGAAGCGCTGCCGGTCATCTTCGATGTGCTCGAGCACGAGGGCCTCTGCCTCGGCGGCTCCTCCGGCATCAACATCGCCGGCGCCATCCGCCTCGCCAGGGATCTGGGCCCCGGCCACACCATCGTGACCATCCTCGCCGACGGCGGCGCGCGCTACCAGTCGAAGCTTTTCAATCCGCAATTCCTGCGCTCGAAGAATTTGCCCGTGCCCGAATGGCTGGAGCGCAAGAGCGACATCAAGCCGCCGTTCGTCAAGACCTGAGCGTATGATGCCGACCGAGTTTGTCTTTGCCGCCGGGGATGAGCGGGCACGTGAGCGCCGCATTCCCCATTGCACCGGCGGAACGATTGCGTGACAGTCGGCATTGACTTCATTCGAAACGGCAGGACCAGCAGGACCCATGAGCAAGACCGCCCCCGTGAGCCACTGGCTGAAATCGACCGAGTGGCTTGCCGACAATCTCGGCAAGCCTGACGTCGTCGTCGTCGATGCCTCATATTATCTGCCCAACCAGAAGCGCGACGCGCGCGCCGAGTATCTCAAGAGCCACATTCCAGGCGCCGTGTTCTTCGATATCGAGGCGATCTCCGATCATTCCACCGACCTGCCGCATATGCTTCCCGGTCCCGACCAGTTCGGCGAGCAGGTGGGCGCGCTCGGCATCGCCGAGACCGACACCGTCGTCGTCTACGACGCGGTGGGTCTTTATTCGGCGCCGCGCGTCTGGTGGAGCTTCCTCATCTTCGGCACCAAGAACGCCTTCCTCCTCGACGGCGGCTTGCCGACCTGGAAACAGGAAGGGCGGCCGGTGGAAGCCGGCGAGGTCACGCGCGAGCCGCGCACCTTCCGGGCAAAAATGAACACCGAGGCGGTCGCCATGCACTCCGACGTGCAGATGGCGCTCAACGACGGCAGCGCCCAGGTGGTCGACGCCCGCTCGGCGGGCCGCTTTGCCGGCAAAGAGCCCGAGCCGCGCCCGGACCTGCGTTCGGGCCACATGCCGGGCTCGTTCAACGTGCCCTTCGCCGAAATCGTCGAGCATGGCCGGCTGGTCTCGCCCGAGCGCATCAAGAACGCGTTCGAGAAGGGCAAGGTTGATCTCGACAAGCCGATCATTACCACATGCGGCTCCGGTGTCACCGCCGTGGTGCTGGCGCTCGGCCTCGACGCGCTCGGCAAGCCACTGCCACGCATCTACGACGGTTCGTGGGCGGAGTGGGGCTCGCGGCCGGAACTGCCGGTGGAGAAGGACTGAGCTCCCCGTGCCGCGCGCACTCCGCCGCACGGCCATCGTCACGGGAGCGGCGCGCGGCATCGGTCGCGCAATCGCGCATCATCTGTACAACAACGACTGGCGCGTCGTCGCCGTCGACCTGCCCGACAACGGTTTGCGCCGCGCCTGCCCGGCACGGCGCGGTTGCGTCGCGGTCGAAGGCGACGTGCGCGACGAACTGACCGCCGACCGCGCGGTTGCCGCCGCCCTCGAAGCGTCCGGCCGGCTCGACGCGCTTGTGTCGAATGCCGGCATCATGATCCGCAAGCCGCTGCGGCGTCTCACTTTGACCGAATGGAGCCGGGTCATCGATGTCAATCTCACCGCCACGTTTCTCATGGCGCGTGCCGCCGAAAAGCCGCTCCGCAAGGCAAAGGGCGCAATCGTCACCATCTCCTCGACGCGCGCGCTGATGTCGGAGCCGGATACGGAATCTTATGCCGCATCGAAGGGCGGCATTCTCGCCCTTACCCACGCGCTCGCCGTCAGCCTGGGACCCGACGTGCGAGTAAACGCGATCAGCCCCGGCTGGATCGCCACCGAGAAATTCGGACGCCTGCGCGCCAAGGATCATGCGCAGCATCCCGCGGGCCGGGTCGGCAAGCCTGAAGATGTCGCCGAGATGGTCGGGTTCCTGATCGACGCCCAGCGTTCGGGTTTCATCACCGGCGCCAACTTCGTGATCGACGGCGGCATGACGCGCAAGATGATCTACGTGGAGTGAGTGTTACAGTGAGATGATGCGGTCGCGCACAGCCATCGCGACGGCATGCGTCCGGTTGACAGCGCCGAGCTTGCGCACCGCAGTCTGCACATGCTCGTCCACGGTCCGTTTGGCAATGTGCAGGATTTCACCGACTTCCCACGCCGACTTGCCGCGGGCGACCCATGTCAGAACCTCCACTTCGCGCGCCGTCAGCAAACTCTTGGCCCGTACGCCCCGGCGGGCGTTCACGCCCATGTCGTCCAGCCCGCGCCCGACACCATCGACATCAATAGCTTTCGGCTATTCAAATTCCCGTCCAACGCATCCCCCGTTTCAATCAGAGCGTGTCATATGTCGCATAGGGTATTGCGGCTATTGAGGGTATTGTCACTTGTGACGGTGCGAAAGCGGCTCTGAGGCCGCACGGCAGCGCGGTTTTTGCGATCTGCGCCCGGCTGCGCCCATGGTTGCAGCCGGGCGCAGATCGCAGCGCCGCTCAGCGCAGAATCTGGCTGAGAAAAAGCTTGGTCCGCTCATGCTGCGGATGGGCGAAGAAGGCCTCCGGCTCATTGGCTTCGACGATCTGGCCGTCATCCATGAACACGATACGATTCGCGACCTCGCGCGCAAAACCCATTTCGTGCGTCACCACCAGCATGGTCATGCCGTCCTCGGCAAGCGCCACCATGGTGTCGAGCACCTCCTTGACCATTTCCGGATCCAGCGCCGAGGTAGGCTCGTCGAAAAGCATGATCTTCGGACTCATGCACAGCGCGCGCGCGATCGCCACCCTCTGCTGCTGGCCGCCGGAAAGCTGGCCCGGGTATTTGCCGGCCTGCTCGGGAATCTTGACACGTGCCAGATACGCAAGCGCGATCTCCTCCGCCTGCCGTTTCGGTATCTTGCGCACCCAGATCGGCGCCAAGGCGCAGTTCTCCAGCACGGTCAGATGCGGAAACAGGTTGAAATGCTGGAATACCATGCCGACTTCGCGCCGAACTTCGTCGATCTTCTTCAGGTCGTTGGTCAGTTCCACGCCGTCGACCATGAGGCGCCCCGACTGGTGCTCCTCCAGGCGGTTGATGCAGCGGATCAAGGTGGACTTGCCCGATCCGGACGGCCCGCAGATCACGATTCGCTCGCCGCCCGAAACGCGCAGATCGATGTCGCGCAGCACGTGAAAATTGCCAAACCATTTGTTCACCTTGACCATCTCGACCGCCACCGGCGTGTCGAGCCGGCTCGGCTTGACGTGCTGTGCGTCGCTCATGGCAACAACCTTTTCACATGGCGCATGACCTTGTCCGAAAACCGGCTCCCGCCTTTCGGGATCATGGGCGGTGCCCCTCGCCCGCCGCGAGCCGCGTTTCCATGGCGCGCGCGTAGCGCGACATGCCGTAGCAGAACGCCAGATAGAACATGGCGGCAAAGGCATAGCCGGTGGTCGAGGTCACCGGCGTCGCCCATTTAGGATCGATGCGCGCGATCTCGATCGTGCGCAGGAAATCGAAAATACCGACGATGAATACCAGCGTGGTGTCCTTGAACAGGCCGATATAGGTGTTGACGATGTTCGGTATGGTTATCTTGAGCGCTTGCGGCAGGATGACGAGACGCATCATCTGCGGATATTTGAGGCCGACCGCCATGGCGCCCTCGAACTGGCCCTTGGGGATCGCCTGCAAGCCGGCGCGCACCACTTCCGCCATATAGGCAGAGGCGAACAGCGCGATGCCGATCAGCGCGCGCAGCAGCTTGTCGGGTTCGTACTGCTGCGGCACGAACAGCGGCAGCATCACGCTCGCCATGAACAGCACGGTGATGAGCGGCACCCCGCGCACGAACTCGATGAAGAGGGTGGACATGAGGCTGACCGTCGGCATCGATGAGCGCCGCCCCAGCGCCAATAGGATTCCGAGCGGCAGCGACAGCACGATGCCCACCGCGGCCACAACGATGGTCACCAGCACGCCGCCCCACAACACGGTGTCGACCAGGGGCAGTCCGATCAGCGGGAAGCCGTGCAGCAGGATGAAGGAGGCGACCGGCACGACAACGAAGAAATAGAAGGCGCCGAGCCCGCGCCGCGGCGCCTCGAGCCACAACAGCCAGGCCACGCCGACCGCCAGCAGCGCGAAGAACAGATCGACCCGCCAGCGCTCCGGGATCGGATAGGAACCGTAGACAAAATAGGGCATCCGCTCCCAGACGAACGGCCAGCAGGCGCCGATGGCGCGGTGCTGAACGACTTCGCGGCAGGCGTCGCGGTCGGTGCCGTGCCATACTGCGTCGACCAGCAGAAACCTGACGAGCTCGGGGATCACCCAGGCGAGCAGCAACCCAATGGCGACGGTAAGCGCGACGTTGAACGGCGTCGACAGCAGGTTCGCGCGCACCCAGCCGAAGGCGCCGGTCATCGCCGCCGGCGGCGGCTTCGGCGGAATGGCCCTCTCGCGCACGAAATGCAATTCGGTGACGGCCAGGTCGCCTTCGGCCATGGTCATGGCGTTGCGTCCCTCACCGTTCGACCAGCGCCACGCGCCGGTTATAGAGGTTCATCGCCAGCGATGTGACCAGGCTGATAGTGAGATAGACCGCCATGGTGACGGCCACCACGGTCACCGCCTGGCCGGTCTGATTGAGCACCGTGCCGGTGAACACCTGTACCAGATCCGGATAGCCGATCGCCACGGCGAGCGATGAGTTCTTGGTCAGGTTGAGATACTGGCTGGTCAGCGGCGGGATGATCACGCGCATGGCTTGCGGAACGACGATCAATCGAAGCGTCGGGCCGGGCCGCAAGCCCAGCGAATAGGCCGCCTCGACCTGGCCGCGCGAAACGCTGAGGATGCCGGCGCGCACCACCTCGGCGATGAAGGCGGCGGTATAGATCGACAGGCCGAACAGCAGGGCCAGGAATTCCGGCTGCACACTAACGCCGCCGAGGATGTTGAAGCGGCCGGCCTCGGGATAGGTGAACTGAACCGGAACACCGAGCAGCAAGGCCGCCAGCGTCGGCAGGCCGACGACCAGTGCCAGCGAAATCCAGAACACCGGCGCTTGCTGGCCGCTACGCATCTGGCGTTGGCGCGCCCAGAGGTAGAAACCGATCGTCCCCGCGACGCCGACGGCCAGCGCGGCGAGCACCCAGTCGAAGTCGCTCTTCAGCACCGGCTCGGGCAGGATCAAGCCGCGGTTGTTGAGGTAGATCCCACCCGGAAACCGGTAGCTCTCGCGTACGATCGGCAGCGACTTGAGCACCGCGTTGTACCAGAACAGCAATTGCAGCAGCAGCGGAATGTTGCGGATGGTCTCCACATAGCCGCTCGCCGCCTTGGCCAGCAGCCAGTTCTTCGACAGCCGCGCAATGCCGATCGTGAAGCCGAGAATGGTGGCGAAGACGATGCCAAGACCGGCCACCAGCAGCGTATTGAGCAGGCCGACCCAGAAGGCGCGTCCGTAGGTGGACGCATCGGCCGAGTAGCTGATCAGTGTCTGCGAGATATCGAAGCCGGCGGTGGTGTTCCAGAAGCCGAAGCCGGAGGTGATGTGCGCGCGTTCGAGGTTGTCGATGGCATTGGTGGCGGCGCCGTAGATCAGGAAGCCGACGCCCGCGAACAAGACGATCTGATAGACGATGCTGCGGACCTGGGGGTCGTTGTAGAAGGAGACGCGCGCCGGACGGTCAGCAAGGTCATCCGACATCGTTGTCCACCCCCGCGTCTCGCCACACCTGAAGCCGCGACCGGGGACCGGCCGCCCGCCCCCTTCAGCGGATCGGCGGCGCGTACTGGATGCCGCCTTTGTCCCACAGCCGGTTGAGCCCGCGGGCGATTTTCAGCGGCGAATCCTTGCCGACATTGCGGTCGAATACTTCACCATAGTTGCCGACCGCCTTGATTATGCGCACCGCCCAGTCCTTGGCCAGACCGAGCTGCTCGCCGTAATTGCCCTCGGTGCCGACGAAGCGCTTGATCGCCGGGTTTGTCGATTTGAGCATGTCGTCGACATTCTTCTGGGTGATGCCAAGTTCCTCGGCGTTGATCATGGCGAACAGGACCCATTTGACGATGTCGAACCACTGGTCGTCGCCCTGGCGCACCGCCGGCCCGAGCGGCTCCTTGGAGATGATCTCCGGCAGGATGATGTTATCGTCCGGATTGGACAGGCGCAGGCGCTCGCCATAGAGGCCGGAGGCGTCCGTCGTATAGGCGTCACAGCGACCGGCGTCGTAGGCCTTGATCGCCTCGTTGGCGGTGGCGAAGGTCACCGACTTGAGCTGCATCTTATGGGCGCGGAAATAGTCTGCCAGATTGAGCTCGGTGGTGGTGCCCTGCTGCACGCAGACCGAGGCGCCATTGAGCTCAAGTGCCGAGTTCACCTTGAGCGCCTTGCGGACCATGAAGCCCTGGCCGTCGTAATAATCGACGCCGGTGAAGTTCAGCCCGAGCGAGGTATCGCGCGACGAAGTCCAAGTGGTGTTGCGCACCAGCACATCCACTTCACTCGACTGCAGCGCGGTGAAGCGGTCCTTGGCCGTGAGCGGCACGAACTTCACCTTCTTGGGGTCGTTGAAGATGGCGGCTGCGATGGCGCGGCAGACGTCGACGTCGAGCCCAGTCCAATTCCCTTGCGCGTCCGGCAGGCCGAAGCCGGCGAGCGTGCCATTGGCGCCGCAGATCAACATGCCGCGGTCCTTGACGGTCTTCAGCGTCTGCGCCGAGGCGCTCTGCAGACCCGCCAGCGCGGCAAGCAGGACAAGAGCGAGGATGCTGGCAATTTTTTTCATGGGTCTGCCTCTTCTACGCGCAGCGGTGCGCAGCGCTCCTGTTAGGCGAAGTCAAGCATACAAGCCACTGCCGGGACGCTCCCGGAGCGGGCGATGCTGCGATGCCCTGGCCGTTTTACCCGAGACCCCCTCGGATTTCGCATCTCAAAACGATCGGGTTGTAAGGTCAAGGGGTTGACGCGAAACGCCAACGCGGCCGTATATGGCCGGCCCTCAGTTCCGCCCCGCCCCTTTCCAGAACCGGACTTTAAGACATCATGGCGAAGACGCCCAAAGGGCCGCTCAGCCCGGAAACCCGGCTGGTCACCGCCGGCCGCGACACCAAAGGCCAATACGGCTTCGTCAATCCGGCGGTCTATCACGCCTCCACCGTGCTCTATCCGACAGCCGAAGATCAGGTCGCTCACCGCGCGCGTTATCAATACGGCCGCCGCGGTACGCCCACCTCGGAGGCGCTGGAAAGCGCGCTGCGCGCGCTCGAGGGCGAGGCCTGCGCCGGCGTTTCGCTGATGCCGTCGGGGCTCGCCGCCATCTCCACCGCCCTGCTCGCGGTCGCCGGGGCCGGCGACCATGTCCTGGTCACTGACAGCGTCTACCGGCCGACCCGGGCGTTCTGCGACGGGCTTTTCAAGCGTATGGGCGTCGAGACCACCTATTACGATCCGCTGATCGGGGCCGGCATCGCTGAATTGATCAAGCCGAATACGCGCGTGGTGTTCGTCGAGGCGCCCGGCTCGCAGAGCTTCGAGATGCAGGATATCCCCGCCATCGCCGCGGCCGCCCATGACAAGGGCGCGCTGGTGCTGATGGACAATACCTGGGCCACCCCGCTCTACTTCCGGGCCCTGGAGCATGGCGTCGACCTGTCGATCCAGGCCGGCACCAAGTATATCGGCGGACATTCCGACATCATGTTCGGCTGCGTGGCGGCCACGGAAGCGACGCTGCCGGCACTCAAGGACGCCATGAACACGCTCGGCCTTTGCGTCGGTCCGGACGACATGTTCCTCGCGCTGCGCGGCCTGCGCACGCTTGGCGTGCGGCTGGCGCGTCATTACACGTCGGGCGTCACCGTCGCCCGCTGGCTCGCGCAGCGGCCGGAAGTGGCGCGCGTGCTGCATCCGGCGCTGGAAAGCGACCCCGGCCATGCCGTCTGGAAGCGGGATTTCTCCGGCGCCAGCGGCTTGTTCAGCATCGTGCTCAACCCGGTCCCCGAGCGGGCCGTCTACGCGTTCATGAACGAGCTTCACCTGTTCGGCATGGGCTATTCCTGGGGCGGCTTCGAAAGCCTGGTGATCCGCTTCGACTGCAATGAATACCGCACCGCTACCGAATGGGCACCGGGCGGACCGACCCTGCGTATCCATATCGGGCTGGAGAATACCGATGATCTCATCGCCGACCTTGAGCGAGGCTTCGCCGCCATGGCGGCGGCGTGATCAGACCTGCTTCAAGAGCCCGCGCCGCTCGCGCAGCACGAAATGGAGATTGCGCATATACACGAAGACGCCGAACCCCTGTCCGGCGATGAATACCGGGTCGCGGCGATAGAGCGCATAGACGAACAACAGCACGCCGCCGCCAATTGAAAGCCACCAGAACGCCAAGGGGATCACGCTCTTACCCGCGCGCTCGGACGCAATCCATTGCACCGCGAAGCGCGCTGTGAAGAAGCCCTGCGCAATGAAGCCGACCAGCACCCACCAATCGAGCCGGGTGACGAACACATCGTGCAGATAGCCGCCGACGGCGCGCGCGATTTCGATCAGCATACTTGCTTCCTATTGTTGCGCGTGAGCTGTTCCGAAACCCGTCCCATCTTTTCGGAAGTCACGCGCTAGTCCTTTGAGATTTCGGGGACCCGCTTGCGGCGCCTGATCAGCCACCACACGCCGGCCAGATCGAGGATGCCCACCCA
Organism: uncultured Pseudomonadota bacterium; assembly: GCA_963837965.1. GTDB lineage: Bacteria > Pseudomonadota > Alphaproteobacteria > Rhizobiales > Xanthobacteraceae > Pseudolabrys. The sequence goes on from CAWIPY010000003.1 coordinate 670,272, forward strand.
GAGCCGGTCCCACATGCCGTAGTTCGACACGCCCGCGCCGCGCGGCCGGTCGATCACGTCCACATAGCCGACCTCGTAGCCCTCGCGCCGCACCAAGGCCGGCAGGAAGCGATGCAAGCCATCGAAATATGGCAGGCTGAGGAACACGTCGCGGCGGAACGCCTTCAGGCCGCAGCCGGTATCGCGGGTGCCATCGCGCAGCACCGCGCTACGCACCCGGTTGGCGATACGCGATTGCAGCCTCTTAAAGCCGCTCGCCTTGCGCTTGATCCGCTGGCCGGCGATCAGCGCGATGCGCGGGGCGCCTGCCTCGAGCGCGCGCAGCAGCGCCGGCACGAAGCTGGGATCGTTCTGCCCGTCGCCGTCGAGCGTGACCGCCAGCGGCGCACGCGAAGCCGCGACCCCGGTGCGTACGGCCGCCGATTGACCGCAGGACTGTTTGTGCCTGACACAGCGCAGCCAGGGATATTGCGCCGCCAGCCGCTTCAATTCGGCCGCGGTTCCGTCGGTCGAGCCGTCGTCCACATAGACCACCTCGAACGGCCACTGGTCGCCGAGCGCGGCGACGATCTCGGCCACCAACGGGGCGACATTACCGGCTTCGTTGCGCACCGGCACCACGACGGACACCGCAGGGTCGTTCGGGCTCATGTTTCCCAATGGTTCGATCAAACCGACAAGCTCGCGCGCTTCTTATGGGGCCAGCAGTTCGCGGGCAACCGCTTTGATGCGCTTGAGCGACGGTCCGGGGTGCTGATGCAGCGTGCCGTCCGGCCCCAGCGAGAAGCCCAGCCGGCGCAGCGCGAAATAATAGCGCACCAGCATCGCGCCGACGGTGCCGACCACGGCGCCGCCGATCACATCGGACGGGAAATGCCCGAGCACCATGATGCGGCTCAGCGCGATGACCACGGCATAGAGCAGCACCACCGTGCGCGCGCGCGGCCATAGGCTGCCGAACGCGACCAAGACGGCGAAGGCGGTGGTCGCGTGCCCCGACGGGAGGCTGGAATAATCGGAGCGCCAGATGAATGGCTTGAAGAGCAACGGGTCGACATGGGGCAAGGGAACCGTGGGCCGTGCGCGACCGATCATGCGCTTGAAGATGCTATCGAACAGGCCGGGCAGTGCGATTGCCGTGAACAAGAAGCCAATGCGCACCATTACCGCCGCCAAAACTGCCTGCGAGACGCGGGTGGCCGGTGGTGGCAGCGCCGCCAGCGCCAGGAACAGAAGGCCGAGCGGCCAGAGGAACCAGCCCGATTTGCCGAAATCGGTGATCTGGTCAAAGGGCCAGATCGCCCAGCGCGGCAGGTGCAGCACCCATCGCGTCACCGAGCCGTCGACGAAAGCGATGAAGAAAGCCACAACGGCAACGACGATGGCGGCGCCGATCAGCGCCTGCCGGAGCGTCGCCCAGGGCCGCTTGGGATGAATCTTGGCGGGCTGGCCGAGAATGGTGAGGGCATGGACGACGTTTTCGCCGCAGCGACGCCAGCGTGACGACGCGATGTCATGATCCGGATGCAGGCCGTTGGCAGCGGTCATGGCGTGGCCATCGAGCGGAACACGGCGAGCGCTACGGGCCGGCCGATGCTGATGTTGTAGCCGGCCACGCGCTTGGCGAGCGCATAGCGCAAGCCGATGGCGTCGGCGCGCCGGATGAAGCCTTGCTCGCTACGTGCGTCGATCAGCGCGAAATGGCACGGCCCTTTCTTCAGGAACTCGGCCGCGCCGGGCCCGCTCGTGAACAGCGTATTGGTGCCGAGCAGGAAGACCAGGCTGGGCTCCTGATAATAGCCGGTGGCCGCAACGTGCGGATTTTCGCAACCGGTCGCGCGCAGGTCTTCTGCGATCAGGGCGCTCGGAAACAAGGAGGGAAGTGCCGGCATGGCGACGCCATAAACCGTGATGGCGACCAGCACCGCGGCGATCATGCCGCGCATCAGCGAGCGCTCGGGCCCGTCCACCTCATAGAGCCACCAGCCGAACAGCCCGACCACCACCGCGGCAGCCGCGGAGGGCCAGGCGATAAGACCGAGATCGTGGTCGATGTAAAGAAAGCCGGCCACCACGGCGAGCGCAATCAGACTGGGAAACAGAAACCAGCCGACCGTGCCCCAAACCAGCCAGCGGGCCTTGGACAAACCGCCGCCTTCGAGAATGCCGGCAATCAGGATGGCGATGGCCGGATACAGCGGCATCACATAGTGCGGCAGCTTGGTCGCCACCGCCGCGAACACGATCCACGATGGAATGAGCCAAGCCAGCAAAAATTGCGCACCAGGCTCGCGCCGCGCCCGCCACACCATGGGCACGGCCGGTGCGGCCAGCACGCAGCCGGGCCAGAAGGTCAGGAAGAACAGGAGGAAATAATAGCCGGGCGGCGCGCCATGGGCCTCCTGTCCGCTCGCGACCTTGGCCAGCATATCGTGGCCGACTGCATCGGTGAAAAACGTCGTGCCCGACTTCGCGACGATCGCCGCGAACCAGGGCGCGACCAGCAACAGCATCCAGAGGATGCCGATACCGGGCCGGCACGCGCCGAGCCAGCGCGCCGAGCGGTCAAGCATTGACAAGGTCAGCGCGGTCAAGACCACGAACATGACGATCAAGGGGCCCTTGACCAGGATGCCCGCGGCCATGGCCGTCCACAGGATCGCCGGCCAGACCCAACCGATCGCGGCCTCGGGCGTGCGTCGCTTGCTGAGATAGATGCGCGCCAGCGCGCCCATGGCCGCCACGCAGGTGAACAGCAGCGTGGCGTCGGTCTTGGCCAACCGCGCCTCGACGCCGAGCACCACCGAGCTTGCCATCATCAGCGCCGCCAGCAGCGCCGCGCGCCGGCCGACGAAGGCGAGCGCCGTCCAATAGGTCAAAAGCACCGCCCCGATAGCGCCGAGCAGCGACGGCAGCCGATAGAGCCAGATGGTGGTGAGCGCGTTCGGCACGCCGAGCGCGCGGCCGGTTTTCACCGCCGCCGCCTGCAGCCAATAGATGCCGATTGGCTTCTTGTAGCGCACTTCGTTCTGGAAGCGGATATCGACATACTGCCCGGTCTCGAGCATCTGCTTGGTGGCCTGCGCGAAGCGCGCCTCGTCGCGGTCGACCGGCGGGATCTGAAAGAAGCCCGGCAGGAAGGCGATCAGGCAGAAGATGACGAGCAACGCCGCCGCGCGGGCGTGCGAGCCGGACGCGACGTCGAGCAGGGTGCCAAGCCCAAAGCCCGGCCGGCGGGAAGCCGCCGCTACCGAATGACTTTCCATTTCTTATAGAAGATGAAGTTCGCGCTCTTGAAGAAGAAGTGTACGAGCTTGACAAACGGACTTAGCAGCACCGGCGACAGCGAGGGCCGCAGCATGTCGACGAACAGGCAGTAGCGCACCTTGTCGGTTTCGTTGAACGACTGGTGCATTAGCGTGTCGTCGAAAATGAAAAGCTTGTTGTCCTTCCAATAGCTGGTCTTGTTGCCGACCACGATATAGGCGGAGCGGTCGTCGATGTCGTTGAGGTTGTAGAGCACGCGCAAGGTCGGTCGGATCGGACCGAAATGCTTCGAGGTCGAAACCTTCTTGTTGAACACCGACACGCCGATGGTCTGGATATATTTCCAGTTTTCGTGGAAGGCGGGCGTGACGAGGAAGGTGTCGACGTTTTCGCCGTACCACTTGAAGAAGATCATGGTTCGGTCGAGTTCCCTGGTGCGCTCTTCGAGCTGGCCGACCAGGTTCTGCTGCCTGGCCACGTCGATCAGCCGCTCGACCTCGGCGCGATAGGACGCGGGCAGATCGGCAAGCTGATAGACGCCCTTGTTGACGTAGGGCAGCGTCAGGATGTCCATCAGGATATTGAATGGCGACAACAGCCAGGTCGTCACGCCGTTGCCGACGAAATACTGCCGCACCACGAACCAGGTGACCGGCCGGTGACGGCTGACGTCATAAATACCGCAGATCGCGTAGAACAGGGTCAGCTTGGGAAAGAAATAGGCGATAACGATCGCGCCGAGGCCGAGGCCGACGAACTTGAGCTTCTTTTTCAATGCAAGCTTCTGCGGCCGTGGCGCCGAAGTGGTGACCGTCATGAGTGGCCTTGCTGCTGGGGACCCGGGGGCGACCATAGAGAAAAAGCCGCCCCGGCGATAGCCAGACACGGCGATTGCGGCGGAAAAGCCGGGGCTAGTGCTGAATCCGCACCATCACGCTGTCGGTCAATCCGCGCGAGTCCATCACCGTCAATCGCGCGAAACCTGGCCCGTCGGGCCTGAAGAACAGGGTGTGCCGGCCGATTTGCGCAGGCAACGGCACTCCGTTCACCATGACGGTGAGCGGCGCCCGGCCGCCGGTAATCTTCACCGCCATCGGATCGGGGGCGACGCCGCCGGCGAGTTCCAGCCGCGCGCCGTTGGGCGGGAACATGATGCGCGGCGCCGCCACCAGGGCATCCTGCAACCCCGCCGGACCGAACCGTTGCAGCGGGGGGGGGAGTTGATCGGTCGACGCGATGATCACCCCCTCGGGCGCGCGCGGCAGCGGCTCGAGCGGACGGCCGGTGCGCGCGAAGGCGTCGAACAGGATCGGTGCCGCGGCGACGCGGCCCACTAGGCCCGGCACCGGCGTGCCGTCCGGCCGTCCGACCCAGACCCCGATCGTCGTGCGGCCGTCATAGCCCACTGCCCAGGCATCGCGATAGCCGTAGGAGGTGCCGGTCTTGAAGGCGATGCGCCCGGGCGCCGCGTTCTCCGGCGGCGGTGCGCCGATCAAGATGCTGCCAATGTACCAGGCGGCGACTGGATCGAGCAGCCGGCGCGGATCAGCGGGCGCCTTCCCTGCCCGCTCGATCAGCGGCTCCACCGTGCCCTGTCGGGCCAGTCCCGTATAGAGCATGACCAGGTCACGCAACGTGATGCCGAGGCCGCCCAATCCGACGGCGAGACCGGGCGCCTCGCCCGGCGGCAGCACCAGCTTGGCGCCGACCTGCGTCAACAGTGCGGTCAGGCGGTCGACGCCAACTTTGTTCAGGATAGAGATGGCCGGCACGTTGAGCGACCATTGCAGCGCGCGGCGGACGGTCACGGTGCCCTGGAAGCTGTTGTTGAAATCGTGCGGCAGATAATTGCCGTAGCGAACCGGCTTGTCGTCGATCAGCGTTTCCGGATGGATGAGGCCGTCCTCGAAGCCGAGCCCATAGATGAACGGCTTGAGCGCCGAGCCGGGCGAGCGCAGCGCCCGGGTCATGTCCACCTGACCGGCCCGGCGCGCATCGAGGAAATCGGCGGAGCCCACGTCCGCGCGCACCTCCCCGGTGGCGTTGTCGACGGCGAGAATGGCGACCGAGATACGCGGCCCGATGGCGCGCGCGCGTTCACGCGCAAGCGCCTGCAGCGATTTCTGCAAACCCGCATCGATAGTGAGCCGGTGCAGGCGAATATTCGGCTCCTGCGAGACGACCTGATCGGCGGCGTGCGGCGCCTCCATCGGCAGGAATTCGCGCGCGTGCGGCACCGGCTGCGCCTTGGCGCGGGCCACCTCGGCAGAATTCAAGACCCCGGCTTCCTCCTCGCGCTCGAGCACGCGGTCGCGCGCCGCGCGGGCGCGCTTCGCGTAGCGGTCGGGCCGCCGCTCTTCGGGCGATTGCGGCAGCGCGACCAATAGCGCCGCCTGCGCCACCGTAAGGCTGCGCGGCTCCTTGCCGAAATAGGCGAGCGAGGCCGCGCGGATTCCCTCGATATTGCCGCCATAGGGCGCGATCGTCAGATAGAGGGACAGAATCTGGTTCTTGGTGAGCCTGTGCTCGATCTCGATCGCCCGCACCATCTGATGCAGCTTGGCGCGCAGGCTGCGATGCCGCCGCGGCTCTAACAGACGGGCGACCTGCATCGTGATCGTCGATCCCCCCGAAACGATGTGGCCGGTCGTCATGAGCTGCCAGGCCGCCCGCACCATCGCCTCGGGATCGACCCCATCGTGCTCGTAGAAGCGTTTGTCCTCGTACGCGAACAGCATCTTCAGATAGAGCGGATCGACGTCCTTCACGGTGGCCGGCAACCGCCAGCGTCCCTGCGGCGTCGCATAGGCGCGCAAGAGCTTGCCCTTGCGGTCGAGCACCAGATGCGAATAGGTGAGATGCCGGCCAAGCGGCGCCGGGCCCAGCGAATAGACCCAGGCGGCACCGGCGAACACGACCGTCAAGGCCGCGCCGCCGAGGGCCGCCAGGATATATCGCCAGTATTTCATTTCGCCGCTGCGATCTCGACCTTGCCGGTCGCTGTGCGGCCAAAGCGGTCGGGCCGGTACATGTCCTCCACATACGCCTGTGGCAGCACATAAGTTCCCGGTGACACGGCGCGAACAACATAGGCTACGGTAAACACCGAGTTAGAATCCTTGTTGCGATCGAAGGCGGCGGTGAAACGGTCGTCGCGGAATTCCGTATGCACCGGTTCGGCTGCATCGGTAATCCAGGAGAGCTTGCCGGTATCGCCGGACGAGACGAGATGCGGATTATCGATCTCGAAGCCCGCCGGCAGATCATCGGCAACGATTACGCGGCCGAACTGCGGCTGCGGTTCCGTCACCTTTAACACCACCACGAAGCGCTGGTTCTGCCTGGCATGAGAAGGATCCACCGGCTTGCCGTCGAGGGTGTAATAGCTGCGTTCGATCCTGAAGCCACGCTCAGCGGCCGGCTCCGGATTGAGCGGCGCCCCGGACACCGACACCACCGCCTGCACATTGCCCGTGCCGCTATTGGTCAGCTTCAGCGGCGTGGCGAGTTGGTCGGCACGCAAGCTGCGATAAAGCGCGCCCTGCCTCGCCTCTCCATTTACGGTAAGCGAGATGGCGTTGAGCTTATCCGCCAGCGCACGGGCCGCCAGCACCAGCCAAGCGTCCTCCTGCGTGGAAGTGCGCGACGACAGCGCGCGCGCGGCGTCGACCCGCAGCACCGCCTTGTCGACGATGCGAGGCGCCGCGCCGCTTTCCGAGGCCAGCGTCACCAGCGCCGCGGAGTCGCGCAGCGCCGAGCCGAAATCGGTGCGCCCGGTCTCCAGCGTGGGCTTCGCCGGTATGGCGTCGAGCGCGGCGTAGAACGCATGGCTTGCGCGCGTCCTGTCGCCCAGCATGGCGAGCGCCGCGGCGACCTGCGCCTTGGCGATCGGCGTTGCGATGGCACCTAGCTTGGTATCGGCGATGTAACGCAGGTCGCCAACCGGCGCCGCCTTGTTGCGCGCCAGCACGTAGAGCGCATAGGCGAGGTCGCGGCCGCCGTTCTTGCTGGGGTCCTGGTTGTTGGCGACGTAGTTGCGCAAGCGGTCGAGCGCCAGGCTGAACGCCGTCGCCGGCACATGGAAGCCTTTCTCGCGCGCCCGCGTGAGGAAGTCGGTGACGTAGGCGTCGAGCCAAGTATCCTGCCCGCCGACCGACCACAGTCCGAACGAACCATTGGCATCCTGGCGCGACAGCAGGCGATTGACCGCGTCCTGCAAGCGCTGATCGATGTCGCCGGATATGGCGAGATGCGCTTCCCCGGCGAGATCCTTCATGTACAGCATGGCCATGGCCGTGCTGGCGATCTGCTCCGAGCAGCCGAACGGATAGGTGTCGAGCGCATTGAGCAGCGTGGCCGCGTCGAGCGAGCTCGATATCGCCACCGACAGCGCGACCCGCCCGGTGCCGGGCACGAAGTCAGCGAACATGTCGCGGTCGAGCGTAAACGTCTCGCCCGGCGCGAGCGCGCGCACGGTACGGCGGACCAGCGTGTGCGTCGCCGGTTCGACCTTGAGCGCGTACGCGCGATCAAGGGCAAAGCCGTTCGGGCCTTTCACGCTCACGTCGACGGTGCCCGCGCCGGCGCCCGAGGCGGTCACCGGCAGAGATATCTGGCCGCGCTGCTTGCTGGCAAGCGTCAGCGTGCGGGTGCCGTCGGCGATCTTGGCCGAGCCGACCGCGCTCACGGCAAGCGTATAATCGCCGGCCGCGCCCTCGACATTGTCGAGCACGAGCTGCACGGCGCTCTGGTCGCCGGCGCGCAGGAAACGCGGCAGCGTCGCGGTGAGCACCACCGGATCGCGCACGATCACGTCGCCAGAGGCTTGGCCGACCTTGTCCTCGCTCCAGGCCACCGCCATCACGCGAACGGTGCCGGCAAAGGCTGGGATGTCGAAGGAGACCTGTGCGCTGCCGTCGGCACCGACCTTGACGATGCCGGAATAGAGCGCGAGCGGCGCCTGCGCCGGCGGCGAGCCGGTCAGTTGCGCGCCCTCGTCGCCTCCGGAACGGATCGCGCCGGCCACGCCCTGCATCCCGTCGATCAACTGTCCATAGAGGTCGCGAATTTCGGCGGTGAGCTGGCGCTGGCCGAGGTAATAGCGGACCGGCGCCGGCGGCTTGTAGTTGGTGAGATTGAGGATGCCGACGTCGACGGCGGATACCACCACGCGGGCCTCTTCGCCCGCTTTGAGCCCGGCGAGATGCAGCGGCACGGTGAGCTTCGAATTAGGCCGCAGCGTCTTCGGCAGGTCCATGCTTACGCCGATGGTGTGGGCAGCGTGGTCGATGCCGAACCATTTCACACCAATGGCGCGACCCGGCATGCGCCGCGCCGGCGCATCGAGCGGGCGGCGGAGCGTCGCCACAAGGTAGGCGCCCGTGCCCCAGTCCTTGCCGACAGTGAGCGTCGCCTGGAATGCGCCCGCCTTGACGTCATAGGATTTGCTCGCCACCAGCCGGTCGGTGAACACGTTGAGCGTCAATTGCCCCGCCGTGCGCGCGGTAACGGACACCGCCATGGTGGCGCCGGAGGTGTACTGGGATTTGTCGAGCGCGAGTTCCAAGAGGTCCGGCGTATCGGCGCTTGCCTCCCCATAGAAGCCGGCATCGAAGGTGAGCGATGTGGTCAGGCCGTTGGGCTTGCCGTCGGAGACCTCCAGGCGATAGCGACCCCATTTGACCGGCAACGACAGATGGCCCGGCTTGTCGGCGCCAAGGTCGATGGCGCCGTTAGCGACGCGCTCGGTGCGGTGCACCGGCTCGAACTGCCACTGGCCGTCCTGCTTGTACCACTGATAGCTGGTCTCGATGCGCAGCAGCTCGTAATGCAGGCCTTTCTGCGCCAGCTTGGTGCCGTCGGGCGCCGCCAAGACCACGTCAAAATCGGCATCGGCGCCGTCGGCAAGTGAACTGCCCTTGAATTTGGGTTTGACGCCGATCATCGGCCCATCGGGCGTAATCGGCAGCGTGATGTCGTGCTCCACCGCTCGGCCGCCCGGCTCCGCCAGGCCCACCGTGATTTTCGCTTCCAAGGGACGCGTGGTCACCGGCAGCTTGTCGAGGGTGACGGGGAAGCTTGCCTTGCCGCTCGCATCGGTGTTCGGCAGCGCTTTGAGTTCCTGGCGCGCGGAGGTCACTGCGTCATCCGCGACACCGAAGGAATAGCCCTCGTAGCCGGGCCGCTCGTCGGCGGCGGCGATGGTCACCGCGCCGCTCAAGGTGAGGTTGGATGCGGGCGCGCCATAGAGAAAATGGCCGTCGACGCTCACCTGCGCCGGTTTGCCGCGTGCGATTGCGTTGGCCTTTGTGTCCAGGTCGAAGGCGATGCGGTCGGGCACATAGTCCTCGACCATGAAGCTCGCTTCGCCGACCGGCGGCCGCTTGGGATCGGTATAGGCCGCGAGACGCCACGTGCCGGACATGGCGTTGGAGACGATCGGCACGCTCCAACTGCGGCCGCCGAGCCCCCCGTCGTCCACCAAAGCGCGGCGATATTCGACGCCGTCCGGCCGGCGCATCACCAGCGTCAGCGGCGCGCTCTCGACCGCAACCCCGCGCGCATCGCGCAATAGCGCTGTCACATGCACCGTTTCGCCGCGGCGATAGACGCCGCGCTCGGTGAAGACGAAAGCGTCGAGTCCTTCGGGCACCTGCCGTCCGCCGACGCCGCGGTCGGTCAGATCGAAGGCCGGCGACTTCAGGCTCAAGAAGGCGTAATCGCCCTGCGTACGGGCGATGACGGCAGCAGGCGCCTGCCCGCCCTCCCCGCGCGTGAGACCGGCGGCGAAATGGAGGAAACCGTTGGCGTCGGTTTGGCCGGTGGCCAGCACTTCGTTGTCGCGCGCCATCAGCCGCACCTCGACGCCCTTGTCGGGCGCCGCGCTCGCCAGCGAATGGATGAAGACGTCGACGCCGTCATGCGTGCTGTAGGCGGTGAGGCCGAGATCGGAGACGATGAACCATTGCGTGGCGAGCGCGCCGTAATCGTCGCTCACCGCATCCTTCGGCGTCGCGGTCATTACATAGACGCCGGACTTGAGCTGGTCGCCCAAGGCCTTGCCGACCGGGAAGGCGGTGGTGACCTCGCTGTTCAGCTTCGACTGAACGGCAAGCTCGCCGCTCCATACTTTGCTGCCGCGCTCCTTGGCGATGTTCTCAGCCTGATAGCCACTGATGTTGCGCTGGAAGTCGTAGCCCAGCAGCGTGTTGACCAAGTTGCGATCGCCAATGCGGTAGACATTGAGCTTGACGGCGCCCGTGTTGACGCTGAGCACCGGGATGCCCTGCTGGCCGCTGCGCGGCAGCACATAGGCCTTGCCGGAGAAGCGGACGAACGGCTTGCGGTCGCGCACGAAAATGGTGAATTGCGCCGTTTTCGCCAGCGCCTCATGCACCGTCGAGGGTAGCCCGGCGCGCAAGGTGACGTCGTAGCGCTCGCCGTGTTTGAGCCCTTCGACGCAGAGCTGACGGTCGCTCACCGAAATCGCCGGCTTGTCGATGCCGGCAACCGCGACGAAGGGCGAGAAGTCGGTGCGCCGTCCCGGCAGCGCCTCGGAGAACTGGAAGCACGCGCGCGGTGAGACGGCATCCGAATCGACCGAATAGTCGAGCAAGCGGAAGCCATGCTGGACGCGCAGCCGCTCATATTGGCCGCGCAAGCCTGCGGTCTCCCGCGAGGCGAGCGACAGCCGCATGGCGTCGAGCGCCGGCCGCCAGAGCTGGCGGTCGGCCAGCGTCTGCCCGAGCAGCGCCAGGCTGTCGGCTTCCACGTCACGCTGCTTGGCGCGTTTGTAGGCGATGTAAGCGGCGGTCGAAGCGCGGTCGAGCAGCAGCGCCTTCTCGCGATTGTCGCGCGGCACGATTTGCCGGACGGTCTTGGCCAGCCGCAGCCAGACGCCTGCATCCTGCGGGGCGGCAACGACCATCTGGCTGAGGACCAGCATGCCGGTGCGGTAGTCGCGCTTCTTGAAGGCGGCATCCGCCTCTTTGCCCAAGGTGGCTGCCGATTTGCTGACCGGACCGGCGTCATGCTTGATCTGCGCCTCGAGCCTGATGGCGGCCTGGTCGAGATCGCCACGCTGAAACGCCTTGTCGGCGGCCGATGCCGGCGCCAAGGCAAGGGCGATGAGCGCGGCGGCCACGCCGGCGCGAATGAGCGAGAGCATAGGGGACCTCCCGGGGGGCGGACTGTCGTCAGCTATACGTTAGCGCGTGTCAGTTTTGTAGTTCACGGCAAGAAGGTGTCGAGGACATGGCTGGTGGCGGGCTACGGACGTACTACCAATGCCGCGCCAGATTACTAACGTACCGCCAGCTCTTTAATCAGATGTCCTCATGCTCTGCATGATTTATCTTACTGAAGTCCTTTAAATCACTCATTTGTCGCCGATATTGCCGGGGCCAAAGGCAGAGGAACGAAGCCCACGCTGCGCGCTACGCGACTGCTGCCATCTTTCAATGGCCGGCCAGGGCGGCTAAACCGGCAACACTGGCCCCGTAGCTCAGTTGGATAGAGCATCAGCCTTCTAAGCTGAGGGTCCCTGGTTCGAATCCAGGCGGGGTCGCCAATTCTCCTGATTTTTCAATTCATTACATACGGCCGCGCGACTGCGCCGCGCCAGCGGGAAACTCATCCTTAATGAGTTTGGCACACATCAATACCGCACCTGATCGAATCCGTTCTTCGCCGCTGTAATTGCCATGACCAGTCCAGCTCAATCGGCCGCCGCCGTCCAAGCGCCCCCGCTCGCGCCGGGCGAGACGGCCTTCTGCTATCTGGTCGACGAGCAGGCCTCGATCCGCCATTTTCTGTCGCTGGTGCTGCACGGCTCCGGTGTCGACACCGTGGAATTCGCCGATGGCGTGGCATTGCGCGCGGCCATGGAAAAGCGATCGCCGACTCTCATCTTCCACGATATTTCGCTCGATTCCGCCGACGCCATCGAATCAGTGGTGGCGCTGGGCAAGCGCGGCTATCGCGGGGCCGTGCAACTGATGAGCAATCGCGGCGCCGCCGTCCTCGAGCACGTCAAGGGCATCGGCATACAGCACAAACTCAACATGCTGCCGGTGCTCAAGAAGCCGTTCGAGACCGAGGCGATCATCAAGATCCTGCGCGACCTCAAGCTCGGCGCGCCGCCGACCGTCGCCACCCGCCTTGACCTCGACGAGGCGATCGCGAGCGGCTGGATCGAATTCTGGTATCAACCCAAGATCGACCTGCGCAAGAAGCAGCTCGCCGGCGCGGAAGCCTATGCGCGCGCACGCCATCCTCAGCATGGCGTGGTGCTGCCGGAAGCCTTCATGCCGGGGGCGCAGGAATCGACGCTGGCAAAGCTCGCGGAACGATCGCTCACCAACGCGCTGACGGCCGGGCAGACCTTTGCCAAGCTCGGCATCTATTTGCGCATCGCAGTCAACATGCGGCCTGCCGTGCTGGCCAAGCTCCCGGTCGAAGACCTTGTCAGATCCATTCACCCCAATGCCCAACGGTGGGGCGGACTGACCATCGACCTGCCGGAAGAGCAGATCATCACCGAGCTAGGCCTCGCCATGGAGTTAAAGAAGAGGCTGGAGCCGCTCAACGTGCGTCTCGCCATCGACGAGTTCGGGCGCGGCTATGGGACGATGGCGCAGCTCGATTCCATGCCCTTTGCCGAGCTCAAGCTCGACCGCGCCTTCGTCGCCGACTGTGGCAGTGACCGGATCAACGCGCCAATCTGCAAGCAGGTGATCGACCTTGCCCACAATGTCGGCGCGAGCGTCGTTGCCATGGGCATCGAAAAGGCCGCCGACGTAGTGGCGCTGGTCAGCATGGGGTGCGACTTCGGGCAAGGCTACCTGCTCGGCCAGCCCATGCCGGAGGAACGTTTCGCCTCGCTCTTGCGCCAGCGCGCCGCCACGCAGGGGCGCAAGCTGGCCGAGGCGGGCTGACCGGCGCCTTCGACGCCAGCCGCGTTCAATGGGTCCAGGCGTCGCGCCGGTTGAAGGCGAAATTGTCCGAATATGAAATTTTGCGCCGGGCGCCGGGCTTCTGCTCGAACACCTGGTAGGCGATGCCGTGGCGCTCGCAATATGCGACCGCCTCCTCCTTGCTGGCAAAGCGCAGCCGCACCTGCTGACGCATGTCGCCGGAGGAGGTCCAGCCCATGAGCGGCTCGACCTCGCGCGGCTCCTCGGGCGCGAAATCAAGAACCCAGGCCTTGGTATTGGCCTGACCTGACTGCATGGCAGTCTTGGCCGGCTTGTAGATGCGAGCGGTCATCGGCTCCGAACCATTGATGGCGTTGCCGTCCCTATAGGGCTAACCGGCCAGACTGGCAATCAAGAGCACGGTTGCCCGCTGTAGAGCCCCGGCGCCGTCGCGGGAGGGGGCCGCATGCACCCGTGCGGCTGCGTCCAGCTTCGAGAATGCACGGCGCGATCACGGCGCCTTGCTCTGCCCATCGAGGCAGGCTCGGACCGATTTAGCCAGCGCCAAGGGATCGAACGGCTTGGCGATGACGCCGACGGCCCCGAGGGCGAGGAACCGCGCGATCTCGCTGTCCTGCGCACGCGCCGTCATGAACACAACCGGAATGGCCGCCGTGCGCGCATCTCGTCGCAAGTGGTTGAGCATCTCCGGCCCATCCATGCCCGGCATCATCGCATCCATCAGAATCAGATCCGGCTGCCAGGACGCCGCCTGGCTCAACGCTTCAACACCGCTCTCACAGCTCTGCACGCTCATATTGGGATCGAAGTCGAACGCGATCTTCACGACTTCGCGAATGTCGGGTTCGTCCTCGACATGCAGGACACGGTAATCTCTCATCCGAATCCCCCCGGATTTCCTGCGGATCCGCCGACGGATCGGCGCATATATGTGACTAGTTTCGACTTTCACATGGTGCGGATAAATGGCGGGTGAAGGAAATAGCCAGAATTGCGATACCTCTACACAACCGATTTGCCGATGATGCGATCGGCGTCAGCGGAGATTGATCTTCGTCGGACCGGTAGTCTCACACCGTCGCTTCGCCACGAAAACTGTCACCCGAAGCTCACGGCATCATGACACCGCTCCCACTTAATTGAGTGGAATCGAAGCAAGTGCCTATATGATTACACGAGAAATACATCCATAATAATTGCTGGCGCGTCGGTTCAACCAAGAAAACAAAGGAGAATCGGGAGGGGGGTAACCGGCGATCGATACGGCAGGAGATGGTGTGTCATGACAGCCGATGCCGACAACGGCAAAAGCGAGAACACCGGCTTCGACTACCGGGACTTCGTCGCTCGATACGAGGGTGCCACGACCATCCGGTATTCCCGACACGACACCGTTTACGCGCAAGGTGATCCTGCCGACGCGGCGTTTTACATCATCAACGGCAGCGTCAAAGTTACGGTAATCTCCGAGCACGGCAAGGAAGGCGTACTGGGACTGCTGAAGGATGGAGACTTTTTCGGCGAGGAGTGCCTCCATCCGCACCGCCGACGAAATTCGACGATAACAAGCAGCACAGATTGCGGCATCGTGCGCCTCGATCGCGAGACGATCGCGCACGCGCTCGGCGACGATATCGACTTCGCCCACGTCTTCATGAGCTACATTCTCGATCAGAACGACAAGCTGCGCGAGGGTCTGATCGACCAGCTTTTCAATTCGAGCGAGAGGCGGCTGGCGCGCATTCTGCTCGCGCTGGCGAACGCGGGACTTAACCATCAGTCGAGCGAGATCGCCATCCCGGTAACGCAGGAAACGCTTGCGAGCATGGTCGGCACGACGCGCCCGCGCATCAGCCAGTTCATGACGAAATTCCGCAAGCTCGGCTATATCGACTACGATGATCGTATCCGCGTGCATCATTCACTCGTGAAGGTCATTACCGAAGACGATTCGGACGCCGCCAAATGTTGAACCGCCGCCTGCGGTGCAGTTTTCTCCCGAATTGAGTTTATAGAGACGCAAGCCCGTATTGAGAATATTTCGTAAGCTTGCAACAAATCAAAACGATCCCGCCGACGTTACAATCGCGAACCGGGAACGCCCTGCGAGCGCCCGACGCGCCTGGGCCGAGGCAATCTGTCGACTGCGATCACAGGTCCGCGCACGCAAAGAATTTCGGCTCGCTATGCCGGAACCACAGATCAATCGATTTGTCCGAAAATCTCGCGCGCATAGCCATATCGAAATTTCATCATATCGAACGTTATGCAACGATTCGCGCAAACAGCACTTTTGTTGAACGTTTTCCAGAAATGGCGGACGGGGCGTAGGGGCGAAAGCGCCCGCGCCGGTATTCCAATCCCGCTCACCGGTGCCTGGGTACTCAGCGGAGGGGCGCCCGGCATGATGTTGCCGATGTCTGGGCTTTCACATTGTACAATTTTGAACAGCGCGTACGTCTAGAAGCTGACATCCTGTACTTGGGTGGTGGTGGCGTTTCGCGTGCGGTACGCGGCTCGTGCAGGAAAACTCTCAAGCCTGCGCGGACACAAGTGGCGTGCGCAAGAAGCGTTTGTTTGCGTTGGTCATGCTCAAGCAAAGGACGACGAGGAAAGCAGAAGCAAGGAAATAATGCTGATTCCTGCATATAAAGGATATGCTCATGAAGTCCCCCATCGTCAAACGCTCCATCGTCATCGGCGGCCACAAAACCAGCGTTAGCCTCGAGGACGCGTTCTGGCGCGGCCTGAAGGAGATCGCGCGCGCGCAACGCGTGACCTTGTCGAGGATGGTTTCCGACATCGACAAGTCCCGCCATCAAAGCAATCTGTCCTCGGCTATCCGTCTGTTCGTGCTTGATCGCATGCGCAATCCGACGGCCGGAGTTGTCGCCGACGGTCACGACTCCATCGACACGGGCAGCATGTTTCGTCACGCCCAACCCAGCCACATCTGAAAGCCGGCGCGCAACGGGGCGCTCCAGCATGCCCCTTGCGGCGGCTGCAAGAAGCGAGGCTCTGACACCGGAGATGTTCCGTCTCGCGGTGGAGGCATGCCCCAGCGGCATGGTCGTCGTCGGTGGCGACGGCGCCATGCTGCTGGTAAATGCCGAGATCGAACGACTGTTCGGCTACGGCCGCGACGAGCTGCTCGGCCGCCCGATCGAAATGCTGATACCCGACCGCGACCGCGGCGAGCAGGTGGCGCAACGCGCGGGATTCGCCGACCGGCCCGGTAACCTCGGCACCGGCCGCGAGTTCAGCGGCCGCCGCAAAGACGGCAGCGAATTCCCGATCGAGGTCGGCCTCAACGCCATCCGGGTCGCCGGCGAGCTCATGGCGATTTCGGCGATCGTCGATATTGGCGAACGAAAGCGCCACGAGCGGGCGCAGGATGAATTCGTCTCCACGGTCAGCCACGAGCTGCGAACGCCGCTTACGGCGATTGCCGCCTCGCTCGGTCTTTTGCTGGCCGGCCCGGCCGACAGCCTGCCGCAGCCGGCCGTCCACCTCCTCGAAATTGCGCAAGCCAATTGTCAGCGGCTGGTCCGCATGGTCAACGATATCCTCGACCTGAAGAAGCTGGACGCCGGCCGGATGGCGTTTCATTTTCTGCGCTGCGAAGCACGCGGGCTGGTGCAGAAGGCGATCGAGGCCAATCAGGCGCTCGCCGAAAGCTGCGGCGTCACCATCCGGCTCGACGCCGCGCAGACGGCGGCCACGCTCTATGTGGATCCCGATCGATTTATACAGGTAGTCACCAACCTGCTCTCAAACGCGCTCAAGTTCTCGCCGGCCGGCCAGGAGGTGACGGTCACTCTCGTCAAGCGCGGGGACATGGTGCGCATCGGCGTGCGCGACCGCGGTACCGGCATTCCGGCCGACTTCCGGCCGCGCGTCTTCGAAGACTTTGCACAGGCGGACGGCACCGGCGGTAAGAAAATCGGCACAGGGCTGGGACTCGGGATCGCGCGACGGGTTATTGCCGGCATGCACGGCCAGATCGGCTTCGACGAAGCGGAGGGTGGCGGGACAGTCTTCTACGTCGACCTGCCCAACGCCGACCATTTGGCCCGCTGGCAGGGAGGTGTTTCGGCGGCAGGCTAGTGCGCGGTACGCCTCGGACTCCGCAGCTTCGGCACAGATTGTCACCCATGTTCAGGTGCGTTCTGTCACCCATGTCTCCGGGCCGGACACAGCTTTGATGGTCGGGGCAGCAGGATTCGAACCTGCGACCTTCTGGTCCCAAACCAGACGCGCTACCAGACTGCGCTATGCCCCGAAAATTGTGCGGCCAGCGGTTCGATACACGCTCCGGCCAGCCCCAGCAAGCAAGGGTCAATTCCCTTTGAAGATCGGATAGGCAACCCGGTCGCCCGGCCGGATGCCGAGCCGGCGGCAGGTTCCACCGATCACTTCGAGCACCCCCAGCACCGGCCCGTCGGATGGGATCAGCCGTGTCGACAACGGCTTGGCGTTCTCGACGATGTGCGAAATGACGCCGTCGCCGCGGATAAAGAGCATGTCGAGCGGGATATAGGTGTTCTTCATCCAGAAGGCGACGTCCTGCTCCCGGTGGAAGTCGAACAACATGCCCTGCCCGTCCGGCAGTGTCTTGCGGAACATCAGGCCCTTCTCGCGCGCGGCCGGGGTGTCGGCGAGTTCGATCTTGAACACATGCACGCCGGTCTTGCTCGCAATCTCCAGCGTATGCAGATCGGCCGGTCTCGCCGGCCCGATGGCGACCAGGAATCCGATCAGAGTGAATGCGATCCAGCGCAAGGGATGCATGAAGGGATGCGTAAAGGGGTGCATGGCCTCGGCTTTACGCGGGCCTGTGCGGTGCGGCAACGAAAAAATTGCGAACGCGAGCGCGTCCGCGCCGCGGTCAGTGGGAGGCGGGTCCGAGCGGCCCGCCGTCCGGGTGCACCTCCGCCGCCATCAGGCCCTTCGGCCCGGGCCCGAAGCGCACCAGCAGGGTCTGTCCCGGCCGGAGTTCAGCGATGCCGTAGCGACGCAGCGTCTCCATGTGAACGAAAATATCCGGCGTGCCGTCGCCGCGGGTCAGGAAGCCAAATCCGCGCAACCGGTTGAACCATTTCACCTGCGCCCGCTCCAGCCCGCTGGTGGGCGTGACGGTGACGTGAGTGCGCGGCGGCGGCATCTGCGCCGGGTGCACCGCAGTGCTCTCGTCCATCGAGATGATGCGGAAAGCCTGCAAGCCTTTTTGGCGCTGCAGCACTTCGCAGATTATCCGGGCGCCTTCATAGGCGGTCTGATAGCCGTCGCGCCGAAGGCAGGTCACATGCAACAACACGTCGGGCATGCCGTTATCGGGAACGATGAAGCCGAATCCCTTCGAAACATCGAACCATTTGATGACGCCCGCCATTTCGATGAGATTGGTCGCCGTATCGTCGGCGATCTCTCGGACCGTTCCAGGCCGGAGATTGGTCCCTGACATTTTCAATTCGATCCCGTCCGACACCATGATCTGCACACGCCGCCGCTCTAGTTGGCACCTCTTGCCGGGCGCTTGGCGAATCTTTTCTGGTGAATCGAAGATAACACCGGCACCACAGCGGCAAAGTGCAAAATGTGCTTGCGCACAGGTCTGTACACAGTACAGCCGAAAGCGAATCAGTGGGCGATGAAGGGGGCGAGCACGTCGCCGATGTCGTGTGTGACCACCAAATCGGCCAGATCGTCGAAGTCGGTCGGCTCGCGGTTGATGATGACTAGGCGCGCACCATTTCGTTTGGCCATCAAGGGAAATCCCGCCGCCGGCCAGACGACCAGCGAGGAGCCGATGGCGAGAAATAGATCGCTCGAACGGGTCAATTGCTCGGCCCGCTCCATGGCGACCGCCGGCATAGCCTGGCCGAACGATATCGTTCCGGTCTTGATCGGGCCGCCGCAGGCGCAATCGGGCGCGTGGCCGCCGGTGGCTTCGAATTTTTCCCGCACCCAGGCGAGATCGTAGCGCTGCTCGCAGTCGAGACAGAGGGCGTAGGTGGTATTGCCGTGCAATTCGATCACGTCATCGGCCGCAATGCCGGAGACCTGGTGCAGATTGTCGATGTTCTGCGTGATGAGACCCGGCACCTTGCCGGCTCGATAGAGGCTCGCGAGCGCGCGGTGACCGCGTCCGGGCTGCACGCTGCCGAACTCGTCCTGCATGGCGAAGCGGCGGCGCCATGACAGGTCGCGCGCTTCGCGGCTCGCCATGAACTCGTCGAATGGGATCGGCTGGTTCTTGCTCCAGAAGCCGCCGGGCGAACGGAAGTCCGGGATACCGCACTCCGTCGAGATGCCGGCGCCGGTGAACGGCACGACCGCCTGCGCCTCCTCGATCAGGTCGCGCAGCGCATAGACGGCAGTCTCAAGATCGGGAGCAATCATTGCTATAGTCCCAGCGGCCGAGGCGGCCGCCCCTTAAACCAGTTCGAGGATCTCCACCCATGCGATATCTGCACACCATGCTGCGCGTGCGCAATCTCGATGCCGCGCTCGATTTCTACGTCAACAAGCTGGGGCTAAAGGAAACCCGCCGTCGGGTTGATGACAAGGGCCGCTTTACGCTGGTGTTCCTGGCCGCGCCGGGCGACGAGAAACGCGTCGAGGAGACCAAAAAGGAGGGCCGCCCCGGGCTCGAGGTGGAACTCACCTTCAACTGGGACGGCGACGAGGACTATGGCGAGGCGCGCTATTTCGGCCATCTCGCCTACGAGGTGGACGACATCTACGCCACTTGCGAGGCGCTGATGAAGGCCGGCGTCACCATCAACCGCCCGCCCCGCGACGGCATGATGGCCTTCGTTCGCTCGCCCGACCGCCATTCCATCGAGCTCCTGCAGAAAGGCCAGGCAAAGCCGCCGCAGGAGCCCTGGAAATCCATGCCCAATACCGGGCATTGGTGAGCTTGCCGCTTGCGCCGAAGCTCTTTATATGTCGCCGCGCTGCCCGGGGCCTCAGTGCCTCCAATTGCGGCAGCGCGGCTCAGCGCCCTTCGTCTAGAGGCCTAGGACACCGCCCTTTCACGGCGGTAACAGGGGTTCGAATCCCCTAGGGCGCGCCAACCGGCTCTCACTTCGATTTCGTCACATGCCGCAGCTCGAAAAGAGCGTGCATCCAGTAGACAGGCGGCCGAATGCCGGCAAAGCTGGTGTAAGCCCTGCAAAACGAGGGAGCACGACGATGAGCGATATGACCCCTGACCAGAGCAACGACGACGCTCTCGCGTTCGACATCTCCGACGAAGCGTTGGAGGCGGCAGCCTGCACGGGGAATTCAGCCGCCTATACGCAACTCGGCTTGTGCACCTTCTCGCCCTGCACGGGTTGAGGCACGACGCACCCGCGCTCACTTGAGCGTCGCCGGGCGCAACGCGTGACCCGCGACGGCTGGCGCGCGCATCAGTAGATGGCGAACGGCAGCACGACGAAGAGCCACAGCGCAAAGAGCGCCAAGCCTCCGACCACAACCCAATTTCCCAGCGACCTGTCCATGACTCGAACCGATGGGGTTGGATAAAAACTTTGCGGCGGCCTGCGGTCTCCGCCGCCCTTCAGCGCGGCGATCAGCCTCTGCCGCGCGACCGAGCAACGCTCCAGCGGAGACCTCGGTTCCGGATTCCTTTACCGCCCCGGCCGCCCGGCGGCTTGCCGATACCAAAGTCGGCCCCGGCTCCGCCGGTTTTTAACACATAAAATATGAGCCGGAATCGCGTGGATCGGGTTATAGTGGGACCGCTGGCGGTCTGCTCCTTGGGAGCCTTGAGCCATGATCAAAGGCAGAAACGTGAGAGCGGAGCTGCGGCGCGACGTGTTCTTCCTCTGGCACGTCGGCATCGCGGTCGTGTTCATCGGTTTCGCCGGCCTGGCGCTGGCGGCGGCCCTGCTCGACCTGTGGCCGCACTGACGAGGGCTGTCATTCGGGCGGATAGGCGTGCCGCCGCCCGTTGAAATCCTCCACCACAAAATGCTCGCTGCCGTCGCCCGCGATGTAACCGGGCCCGACCGGCGACTTGCCGTGGCCACCCGGTATGTCGAGCACGTAAGTCGGCTGGCACAGGCCCGACCAGCGACCGCGCAAAGCGCGCATCAGGCGCTGGCCGGTAGCGATATCGGTGCGCAGGTGCGACGTGCCCGGCGCAAGGTCCCCGTGGTGCAGGTAATAGGGTTTGATGCGGCATTCGACGCAGGCGCGCATCAGCCCACCCAGCGCTTCAGGCGTGTCGTTGACGCCGGCGAGCAGCACCGATTGTCCGAGCAGCACCAGGCCGGCATCCGCCAGGCGGGCGAGGCCGGCGCGCGCGCGCATCGTCAATTCGCGCGCGTGGTTGACGTGCACGGCGACGTAGGTCGCCTTGCCGCTCGCCTTCAGTGCGCGGACAAGTTCGGGCGTGATGCGTGCCGGCTCGGCCACGGGCACCCGCGTATGGACGCGCACGACCTTGACGTGGTCGACGGCACGTAAGCTGTTAATCACCGCGCGCAGGCGCCGCGCCGACAGCACCAGCGGATCGCCGCCGGTGAGGATCACCTCCCAGATAGCGTCATGCGTCCGAATATAGTCGAGCGCGCGCGCAAGCGCCTGCGGCGACAGCGCGGCCGGCTTGCCGGGGCCGACCGTCTCGCGGCGGAAGCAGAAGCGGCAATACACCGCGCAGATATTCGTGAGCTTGAGCAGCACGCGATCGGGATAGCGGTGCACGATGCCTTCGACCGGGCTGAAGGCGTCGTCGCCGATCGGATCGGCCAATTCTTCCGGGCGTTCCTCGAGCTCCGCTGCGTCGGGCACGAACTGGCGCGCGATCGGATCGCGCGCCTCATCGCGGTCGATCAGCGCGGCGAGATCGGCCGGCAAGGCCACGGCATAGCGCGCCGCCACTGCCTGCAATTCCGGCAGCCGTTCGGGCGCGATCAGGCCGACATCGCGCAATTGCACTGGCGTGCGGAGTGTCTTGTCCATCGCTCCTCTCTTTAGATTTCGGCCACCGGCGCCCAGATCACCTGTTCGATGTGGCCGGCGCCAGTCGCCAACATGACCAGGCGGTCCAGCCCGAGCGCGATGCCGGACGCCGGCGGCATCTGCGCGAGCGCTGCGAGGAATTCCTCGTCGATCGGATAGCGTTCGCCATGAATGCGTTCTTTCTCGGCCATGGCCGCCTCGAAGCGCGCGCGCTGCTCGGCCGGATCGGTCAGCTCGCCGAAGGCATTGGCCAGCTCCATCCCGCAGGCATAGAGCTCGAAGCGCTCCGCCACCTGCCCACTGCCGGGTTTCGCTCGCGCCAGCGCGGCCAGCGGCAGCGGGTATTCATATAAGACGGTGGCGCGTCCGATCCCAAGATGCGGCTCGACCTTTTCGGCCAGGATGCGGCTGAAAATGTCGCCCCAGGTATCGTCCTCCGCGATCATCACCCCGGCCTTGCCGGCCGCCGCCGCCAGCGCGGCTCGGTCACCGTCCCCTCCCCTGACCGCCGCCAACAGGTCGACCCCGGCATAGCGTGCGAAAGCCTCGGCCACGGTGACATGCTCGGGCATGGCGAACGGATCGATGGTCTTGCCGCGAAATGAAAACGCCGCAACTTGCGCCGCCCGCGCCGCCTCCGCCAGGATCGCGGCGCAGTCGTCCATCAGCGTCTCATAGGGCTCCTCGGCGCGATACCATTCCACCATGGTGAATTCGGGGTGGTGCAAGGCGCCGCGCTCGCGGTTGCGGAACACGCGGGCGAAATCGACGATGCGCCGCTCGCCCGCCGCCAACAGCTTCTTGGCAGCGAATTCGGGTGAGGTGCGCAGGTAGAGCGGCACGCGCTCTCCCCCCGGGGAGATCGCCTCGGTGACAAAGGCGTGCAGATGGAGTTCGTTGCCGGGCGAGACCTGCAAAGCCGCCGTCTCCACCTCGATGAAGTCATGCGCGGCGAACCAGGCCCTGAGACGCGCCGCGATGCGGGCCCGCTTGACGAGGAACGGCCGGCGGGCGGCATGCACCCCCGGCAGCCAGAAAGGCGGGCCTTTGTGCACCTTCACCACCGCCCCATATAGGCGGGGAAAGGCTGGCGTCCGGCGTCAGGATGGGTATGGTGCGCCCCGAATCCGCCGGTTTCGAGCCCCTTCCCGGGCCGCAGCCAGCCCCCGTTCCACGCAAGGACTGTTATCGTGAAGGTCATCGCCAGCCAGCTCCGCAAAGGCAACATCGTCGATATCGACGGCAAGCTCTACGTCGTTCTTACCGCCGAAAATTTCCATCCCGGCAAGGGCACGCCCACCACCCAGGTCGATATGCGCCGGATTTCCGACGGCGTGAAGACCTCGCAGCGCTACAAGACCACCGATCAGGTCGAGCGCGCGCATGTCGAGGACCACGAATTCAGCTATCTCTACAAGGATGCCGACGGTTTCCACTTCATGAACCAGGAGACTTACGACCAGGTGCAGGTGCCCGAGGACGTGGTCGGCGACACCGAGAAATACCTGCAGGAAGGCATGGTGGTCAGCCTCGCCATCCACGAAGGCACGGCGGTCTCCATGGAGATCCCGGCCAAAGTCACGCTCGAAATCACCGACACCGAGCCGGCGATGAAGGGCCAGACCGCCTCGGGCTCGTTCAAGCCGGCCATGCTGTCGAACGGCGTACGCACCATGGTGCCGACCCATATCACCACCGGCACCCGCGTGGTTATCAACACCACCGACGGCTCCTACGTCGAGCGTGCGAAAGACTAGAAACACTCAAACGCACCCCTTCGTCGCGCCTGCCGGGCCTTGTACACCCCGGCCCGATGCACTTAACTCCTTGGACATGTCCGTCGACCACGGCTGGGCGGTGGGAGAATAAGGTAGCGTGTCGTGAAGCGTGCGTTGCTCGGCTGCCTTGCCTTGCTGGCTTCGCAAGCCGCCCTAGCCCCAAATGCCGCTGTCGCGCAGGAGATGACGAGCCCACGCATCTCGCTCGCGCAAACCGATTGGAAGGCCGCGGCGGCAAGCCTGCCTGCAGAACCGGCCGGTTCGCCGGCGGCGAAATTCGCTTCCCTCAATTCGACAAGCGGACAGCGCTTCCACGGCATCGCCGCCAGCACCGTCCCGGTACTGCTGCCGTTCGATGCACAAGGCTTTCGTGTTGCCCTCGACGCCGCGCCAAACCAAACGCCCGACCAGAAGCGTGCACTCGGCGACGCCTTCATGCAGGGAGGCTTCCGCGCCTCCGATTTCTTCCTGGCGGGACCAGCCGGCTACGACGCCGCGTTCACGCTCAACCCAGATGACGTGCCGGCGCTCGACATCGGCTATTCGCGGCCAATCCATATCGTGCTCTCCGGCCTTGCCATGGTCTATCACCTGGGCGGACCGCCGCTGCCGGACGGCAAGCCGGTCGAAGAGCTTGAAGCCGGCTTCCCCGGCATCCGCCGCTATCTGCTCGAATCCTACGTGCGCTACAGCTTCCGCCGCTACGGCGTGACCTATGTGGCGGCGACTTTCTGCATGGACAGGTCCACGTCGCACTATCTGACCTGCAAGCAGGCGGACCGCGTCCTGCAGCGCTTCCTAAGCGCGCTCGAGCTCGCCGGCGGCACCCCCGTGCGGCAGCGCCATGCGGTGCACGCCATCGCCGTGGATCGGCCGCAGAAGGTGGCGCCGGAATTCACCTATTACCGGCCCGGTGACCTTATTCCCGGCACCGGTCCGAACCGCAGCGGCACCGGCCGCGCCGACTACACCGTCTACGCACGGCTGCGCTTCCCTATCGAGAGCGCCCCCGACTTCGCCAATTCTCAGTCCTTCAACAGCTGGGGCAATTGCGACTTCACCGGCCGCACGGCAAACGTCACCAAGAAGGACGCGCCCTATTCCTGCACCGTCAATCACATTCCGCTCATCTTCGACGAAGCGGCGCCGCTCAACTACTCCTATCCCTGGCGCGATAATTTCTGCGAGCACCGGCACTATTATGTCGGTCAATGTCCCGGCGGCCACGGCCATCAGGGCCAGGACATCCGCCCCGGCTTTTGCGAGATGGTCAATAGCGGCTCCGACCGGTGCCTGCCCTATCACCATAAAGTGGTGGCGGTGCATGACGGCATGATCATGCGCTGGCGCAAGCATGAAGCGGTCTATCTCTTCATCAACACGCCCGGCACTCATGTGCGCGTGCGCTACATCCACATGAATCCGCATCGGCTCGATGCCGACGGCGTCCTCAGCGGCAAGGTGGTGCACCAGAGCGACGTGATCGGCGAGGTCGGCAACTTCAACCGCCATGAGCACGGCACCACATACCACCTGCATTTCGACATGCAGGTGCCGACCCGCATCGGCTGGCTGTTCGTCAACCCCTATATGTCGCTGGTGCTCGCTTATGAGCATCTCATCGGCGCACGCGGCACCGAGATCAAGCCCGGCGATCCGGTGCCGCCTCGTGGTCGGCGTGCCGCCGGTGATCGAGCATGGCCATTACGTGCCGCCGGTCATTCCCCCGCCGCCTCTGCCGAAATATCTCGAGGTGGCCAATGCACCGGCTGACTCGCCGCGGGTGATCGCCGTGCCTGAGCCGCGGCCGGACCATATGGAGCAGGCCGACGAGGTCCCTCTCCCCAAGCCGAAGCTGGAGGACATCGCGCAGAATGAACCGGCAGCGCACAAGAAGGCAGAGCCGGTCCACAAAGTGAAGGAGCCGCATCGCAAAGCGACGAAGCGGCACAGGAAGGAAACGTCGCACCACAAGACGAAGCGCCGGCAGAACTCAGCCAAACGGCACGGCCATGCGCACGAAGCAAGCGCCGACAAAAAGAAGCGGCACGCGAGGCACGAGAGGCACACGCGCAAGAAGGCGCATCGCAAGCGCCATAAGCGCTGAGGCGCGGCGCCAGCAGACGAAGGCCCGTAACCCTTACCCTGAGGTGCGAGCGAAGCGAGCCATGGCAAGTCGGCTATCGCCGACTCGCGCGAACCCGACATCCCTGGGCGACGGCCCTTGCACT
Organism: uncultured Pseudomonadota bacterium; assembly: GCA_963837965.1. Taxonomy (GTDB): domain Bacteria; phylum Pseudomonadota; class Alphaproteobacteria; order Rhizobiales; family Xanthobacteraceae; genus Pseudolabrys. The sequence goes on from CAWIPY010000003.1 coordinate 696,456, forward strand.
TCATCCTTCGAGTGCCGCTTCGCGCCCACCTTAGGATGACGGCGAAGAGTTAGGCTCCGCCGCCGCTGGAATTCACCGATGAACCCGCGTTAAGCTTTACGCGCCATGCGGCGCGGCCTCGTGTCGCGCCCGCGCGCGTAACCATTCACGAAAAAGTCTCATTGCCGCCGATTGTCTGCGCATTCAGTCTCCATACAATGCCGCTCATGCGAATCTCAGACGAACGATCGCTCGTGCCGACGCCCACGCTGAACCGCCGCGCCCTCATCACGGGCGCGCTCGGCCTATCCGCCACTCTTGTGCTCGGCGCGCAGGCCTTTGCCGATCAGTCGCCGCGCTTCAGGCGTTGGGTCGCCGCCTTCCGTCCGCGCGCGCTGAGAGACGGCGTCTCCGGCCGTACCTACGACAGTGTCATGGACACGCTGACGCCGGACACCAGCGTCTACGCGCTCGACCGCAAACAGCCGGAATTCACCGAGGACCTCTGGCAATACGTCAACCGGCGCTGCTCGGACTGGCGCGTCATCACCGGCAAGGAGCGGGCGAAACAATATGCTCACCTGCTCGGCCGCATCGAGAAGACCTACGGCGTCGACCGCTACATCATGCTCGGCCTGTGGGGCATGGAATCCTCCTTCGGCGACGTGATCACCAACCGCAAATACATGCGGCCGGTGATCCCCGCGCTTGCCGCGCTTGCGTATGGCGAGCCGCGCCGCCGCCGCTACTGGGAAACCGAACTTATCCACGCCCTCACTATCGTCGAGCGCGGCTGGGCCAAGCCTGGCGACATGATTGGCTCATGGGCCGGCGCCATGGGCCACACCCAGTGGATGCCGGAGGTCTGGCTCAAAATGGGCGTCGATTTCGACCATGACGGCCGCGTCAACCCGTTCGGCCGGCCCGACGACGCCTTCGCCGGCACCGCGCGATACTTGCGCGAGCGCGGCCATTACCGGCCCGGCGAAGCCTGGGGCTGCGAGGTGAATGCAGCCGGGCACAAATCGGGCGGCTGGCACACTTACGCGCAATGGCACGCCGTCGGCGTGCGCCGCGCCGACGGCAAGCCGTTCCCGCGCCCGCACGACCGCGTGCGTTTATGGATCCCGGTGCGTGACGGGCCCGCCTTCCTGATCGGACGGAATTTCTACGCCGTACATTCCTACAACGCGTCGAGGGCCTATACGCTGGCGCTCTGCCATCTCGGCGATCTCATCCACGGCGGCAAGGGCTTCCACAAGCAATTCCCGGGCGGCGAGCGTCCGCCGACATTAGCCGAGGTCAAGGAAATCCAGCGCCGGCTCACCGCGCGCGGCTTCGACACCGGCGGCGTCGACGGCCGCACCGGCAGCGCGACCATGAAAGCCGTGCGCGCCTTCGAGCAAAAAGTCGGCATGAAACCCGCCGACGGCTATATCGGTCTCAAGGTGCTCGCCCAATTGCGTGGCGCGTAGGCGGAAAGCAACTACAGCTTGAATGCTTCCAGCGTGCCGGGATGGAACATTTCGTCGACGGCCACCAGCCGCGCCGATAAGCCTTGGTGGTGATGGTGGCGCAGGAAAGTCTCCAGTGTGTTGCGGTTCGCCGCAACGCCGTAGGACCAGAAATCCTCGCCCATCAGCGCGCGCGCTTCACGCAAGCGCTCCTCGACGAAGGGCAGCGTAGCCTTGGTCGCCGAGGTGTCGCTCAGGAGATCGAGCGCCGCCTTTTTCGACAGTTCGAAGGCCTTCAATACCGCGCCCGGCAGCCAGGGATACCGCTCGGCCAGCTCGCGCCGCACACCGACCAGATGCATGATCGGGAAAATGCCGGTGCGTTTGAAATAATCCTCCGCCGCCGCCACTGGATCGGCGAACAGCCAGCCGATATGCGGCGTACCCTTCGGTAGCGCGGGCGGGCGCGGCGCGATGAAGCCGTCAATCGCGCCCTCGCCCAGCAAGGCCGAGATCGACTTGCCGGCCGGCGCATCGTCGAGCTTCACGTCGCTCGGCAATTCGATCTTGATCTTCTCCGGCCGACCAGCCTGCTCAATCCCCCCGCGGACCCAATGAATATCCGAGGGCTTGACGCCGTAATCGTCCTCGAGGATGGCGCGCGCCCACACATTGGCGGTCAGTTGATATTCCGGCAGGCCGACCCTTTTGCCCTTGAGGTCCTCAGGCTTCTTGATGCGATCGGTGCGCACGTAGATCGAGGTATGGCGGAAGGCGCGCGACACGAAGGCCGGCACGCCAACATAGGGGCAATTGCCTTGCGCGGTTTTCACCGTGAAGCTCGACAGCGACAATTCGCAGATATCGAATTCGGCATGGCGGAAGGCGCGGTAGAAGATCTCCTCCGGCGACAGGGTCATGCAGACGGGATCGACGCCGTCGATATGCACCGAGCCGTCGATCAGCGCGCGCGTGCGGTCATAAGGCCCCACCGCGAGGGAAAGACTGAGCTTGCTCATGCGATAATCCGACCCGAGATGGAAGCGGGTACGCTCGTTTACGACGAACATCCAGGCAAAGGCAAAGCGTCCGCCCAAGCGGGCAGCCGGTACCTGTAGACCGACCAGCGCCCAGGACAATATACTCTGGCGCATTATCTGCCTGCTCGCCCTCTCGTTGCATTTTCCCGCGAAACGGCCCATCATGTCGCATTCTCGTCGCGTTCTTTGTTTGATGGCGGAGAGCGAAATGCGCGGGATAGCTCAGACCGTGTTCGCAGCGCTGGTCGCCGGTTTCGCGTTGGCAGCGTCGGCCAACTCATTGCACGCCGAAGACTGCATCAAGGATCGGTTCGGCAACTGTCTGACGACTTATCGGACCTATCGTCACAACCACTCCTACAGTCGTCCGCACGGTTGGGGTTCGATCAGGGGCCCGACCGCGGCACCGCGCCTGCCCTCGCGCCCGGCCGTGACCGGCACGCCGGCTCACAGCCACCACACCCGCAGCGCGGTGCTCGATACGGGATACAAAGCGTTGACCAAGCTCGGCGGCGAGGAAGCCGGCTACGGGCTCTACTCCTATGTCATTGCACCTGGACACACGAAGCGGAACGCCGCGTTCCTGCGCCAGATTCTGAGCGTGATCGCGCCTGTTGAAGACACCGGCCCCGAGAAGTCGAAAATCAATGTCCTGTACATTCCGGTGAAGGCCGACCAGGAGCAACAATTTGAGAAACTGAAAAAGTCTGTTTTCAGCAAAGACGCGGACGGTGTCGAAGCGGAAGCGATCGCGTCATACGATCAGTCGATGGCGCTCGACCTGCTGCACAGGATCTGCGCTTCGGCGACCGGCGAGGTCAGCGACTTATGCATGTCGGACATCAGCCAAGGCCCCTTCCTTTTCACCTATGCGAGCCCGGTAACTTCCCTGGCCACAGTGCCGCCGCCCTATCTGATCGTGGACCTGCGCCCCGTGCACGAGCGCGCATTTCCGGTTTTCGTTTCCAAGTTCATGGAGCAGGTCAAACGGCCCGATTTCGCGGACGGAGAGCGCATTCACAATTTCAAGCTGAGCCTGCTGAGCATCGTCCTGACCGCGGCGGATTGGATTGAGCCCGTCCAAAAGGCTGTCGCCGGAATCGTACATTCAAGCAGCGATGCAGGGAAAGACGGCAAGTGACTGGAGGCTGATATGAAATTGCTGCCGCCTGTCATCGCGCTGGCGATCGCATTCGGCGTCGCTTATGGCGTCTTGTTTTCGGTGACCTATCCGCAGGTGAAGATCTATCTGGGCCTCGTCTCGCTCTTCGGCTTGCTCGGGCTGCTCACGGCGATGGCGGCCGTGGCCATTTGGCAGGCCTTCGCGCGGCGCAAAAATGTCACAGGAAGCAACCCGAAGCCCGAATAGGCCTCGCCGGTGCGAGTCTCGCCAGGGCCGAGCGGCGATTGCGGGCGCCGCTCAGCTCGGCTGGCTTTTCAGGAAATCGCGGAAGCTGCCCTTGTCGTATCCCTTCGCGCGCACGAAACGGAAAAAGGCGAGGAAATCGTCCGGCCGCAGATAGCCGGGCGCCCGCGCTACCTCGCGCTGATGCGGGGAAAGGTCCTTCATCTTGCCCGGTGCGTCGCGGAAGAATTGGAAAGTGGGCGTGAAGCGGACGCCGTATCTGGCGGCCAAAGCCTTTTCCGACAGCTCCTTGCCATCGAAATCGGTTACCTTGCGGTCGCCGATGATGTTGAGCTGAAGGACCTCGAAATTAGCCTTGATGTAGTCGACAATGCGCGCTTGGGCGAAGTTGACCAGATGCGTCTCGCGGCAATAAGGGCAACCCCGCAGCTCCCACATGATGGCGAAACGCTTGCCTTCCTTGGTGGTGGTGGCGAGATCGTCGGGCAGGTCGAGGAAGCTTTGCAGGAACCAGGGCTCCGCGATGAGCCCCTCGGGGGTGAGCTGCAGTTCCTTAGCGAAGGCGCGCCGCATTGCGATGGCGCCTGCGGCGGCGCCCGTAAGGCCCATGAGCAGGCCTCTGCGTGTCATTGCCATGATTTCAGGTCCCGTTTCCGCCCCCGCATGAGCGGCCCTCGCCGGGCCGCACGATGGATTTTATATTCCCAATTTGTAATATATAGCGTCTCTCCCAAGTCCAGGTGAATAGCAATGTTAAGTTCTCTTGCGCGCACCGCCCTCCTCGGCCTGGCCTTGCTGGGTCTGTGGGCCGGAGCCGCGCCTCCGGCTTCTGCCGGCACCCTGGCCGATTTCAATGCCGCCGTCGAAGCCGCCGAGGCCCACAATCGGGTCGCCATCGGCTATCTGCGCACCGGCAATGCGGACCTCGCCTCGCTACAGCTTGACCGCCTGCGCACGGCCTGGGGTGACCTTAACGAGCGCTTCGCCCGCAAGCGGCCGGATATCTTCGACGGCAACGCGCTCTATGGCATAACGCTCACCGATATCAGCGCCCGCCTGGTCACCGCCGACCTGATGTTCAAATCCGGTCACCTCGACACCGCCCGTCAGGCGCTGGAGGCGATCCGCGGCGATCTCTACCGCCTGCGCAAGTCCGCCGGCATCGTGGTGCTGGGCGACTGCATCCGCGATTCCAACGACGCCTTTGCCGCATTGATGGACTACAACAAACGCAAGCTCGACTGGATCAAGCCCGAAGTCCCCTTCAACATCGCCGGCAGGTCCGCGGTCTACGGCTATGTGCTCGACCGCTGCGACGGCATGGCAAGCCCGGCCGTGCGCAAGGATCCCGACTTCCGCCGTCTCGTCGACGAGGCCAAGCAAGCGGTCGCGCTGATCCCGAAAGCGGTGGAAACCCACGACACCAATCTGTTGCACCGCGTGCTGATCGAACTGCGCGCGCTCGACAATTTGCTGGCATTCCGCTTCGGGTGAGTCTCACCCCATCTTGGTCAGCGCCGGAAAGGTCTCGATCAGCCAGTTGGCGATGGCCGACATCTGGCCGGTAAAGATGAGCACGCCGGCGATCACCAGGAACGCGCCCATGACCTTCTCGATCTGCGCCAGTCGCGCCTTGAAGCGGACGCTCCAGCGCATGAAGGCGCCGGCAAAGCCCGCCGCGACCAGAAACGGCAGGCCGATGCCGAGCGAATAGACAAACAATAAACGCGCGCCCTCGCCGGCGCTCTCCTTGGCGCCGGCGACCAGCAGGATGGCGGCGAGCACCGGCCCGACGCAGGGGCTCCAGCCGAAACCGAAGGCCAGGCCGATCACATAGGCGCCGATCAGACTGGCCGGGTTGTGCGATATTCCGATGCGGGCGGTCCGCTGCAGGACCGGAATATGGAATACGCCCAGGAAGTGCAGCCCCATCAGGCCGATCAGGACGCCGGCGACATAGGTCAGCCAGCCGATATAGGCGCTCACCGCCTGGCCGATCCAGGAGGCGGTCGCCCCCAGCGCCACGAAGACGGTGCTGAACCCGGCCACGAAGCAGATGCCCGCCAGCAGCACCATCCAGCGGGCCTTGGCCCACCCGTCCTCGCGCAGGTCCTCGATCGAAACCCCGCCCATATAGGCCAGATAGGCCGGCACCAGCGGCAATACGCAAGGGGAGGCAAAAGACAGCAGCCCAGCCAGGAAGGCCCCGCCCACGCTCACGTCCAGGTTCATGGCCTACCCTTCTCCATCGACATATTCGAGTTCTGTGATATATTTCGCAACGATTCAATAGGCTGCCGGTTAGGCTCTCACGTCCTCGCAGGCGAAGGCTGCTTCGGCAGAGAATGATCTGATGACCAAGTCCCGCATCGTGGCATTTTTTTCTTACGCAGCGCTGATCGGCGCGACGTTTGTTTCGCTGTCGCTTTCGTCGGCGCGGGCAGCCCGGCTCGTGATGTTCGAACAGGCCGGCTGCCCCTGGTGCGAGAAGTTTGACCGCGACATCGGTACGATCTACGGCAAAACCGAAGAAGGCCTGCGCGCGCCGCTGCGGCGCCTCGACATCGACAAGCCGTTGCCGCCCGATCTTTCCTTCATTCAGGTAGAGCGTCTCACCCCGCTGTTCGTGCTGGTCGACAAAGGTCACGAAATCGGACGCATCCGCGGCTACGGCGGGCCGGAAATGTTTTGGACCCAACTTTACATGCTGATGCAAAAGTTGGACGCGGAAGGAACAGGCAAAGAACGCGCCGAAAAAGCCGAAAAAACCGTGAGCGCGAGCGGTTGAATGCCTGTATTGTCACGCTGCTGACGTGAACATGGTGCCCCCAATGGAATTGCAACGCACGGACATCCAGACCCCACCCGGGTCGAGCGAGCTCGATCGCATGATGGACAATGCGAAGCGGGCGAGCGATTTCCTCAAGGCGCTGGCGCACGAAAGCCGGCTGATGATGCTCTGCATCCTTGCCGAGGGCGAGAAATCGGTAAGCGAGCTGGAGCAGCATCTCGGCCTGCGTCAACCGACCGTATCCCAGCAGCTCGCGCGTTTGCGCGCCGACGGATTGGTGAATACGCGCCGCGACGGCAAGACGATTTACTACAGCGTCGCCAGCGATGAGGCCCGCACGGTCATCGGCGCGATCTACGACGTGTTCTGCAGCAAAGCGCGCAAGCGCTGACGCTGTCGCGCCTTCGGCTCAGGCCGACGCGCGCATCCGTCGGTCGCAGCTCTTTCGGCCGGTTGGCATCCTTCGGAAATCAATCCGCTCGCGCCTTCGCGGCCGGCCGCCGCGCCCGGCCGCATGCCCGAATGAGGCCTCAATCAAAACCGACAAGCGGGCCAGCAAAGGGAAGCTGGGCCTTGGCAGGCGGTTATTGGAACCCGACGGAACCGGGCAATCTCGTTAACCTTAAGATTTGAAGCGAATTTGAGATATATTAGGGATTTGTTAACCTAAACGCCAACGAGGCCCGGAGAGTATGTGGCGAGTAGCGAGTTCGAGGATGCAGCCGCGGTGCGCAACCTTTGCCCGCCGATCGGGCGGCGGCGCGGCGCAGAGCACTGCGGCGGCGCTTGTTTTCGTTTCCCAGGCCCGGCTCGTCGCAGCCTCCGGTGGAATGAAATGCAGGTCCGGCGCAGGCCCGATGAGCATTCGTGGCGCTCATTGATCCATCGCGCGCGAAGGACGGGGTAAGGGGTAAGTGACGGCAGGTACTTTGATCAGCGCGCAACGCGGCGACGGTCTCGCGCTCGCGGCGTCGGGCGCATGGACGGCCGAGCACGCCCGCGCGCTCGAGCCGATCGTCGAAGCCGTCACCGGCAAGAAAGCCGCCGTGCGCAGCGTCGCGATGGACGTGACACGGATCGACCGCATCGACAGCTACGGCGCCTGGCTCCTGGAGCGCGCCTTGCGCAACTGGAGCGCGCAAGGCTGCGAAACCAGGATCGTCGGTCTGTCGGAGGACCACCGCGGCCTGTTCGAGAAGATCCAGGCCGGCACCCACAAGATGACGCCGGCGGCCCCGAGGCCGAACCCGATCGTCGCGACCCTGGAGAGCGTCGGCCGGACCATGATGCTGGTCGGCGCCGACCTCTTGCTGCTGGCGCAGATGCTGGGTGCACTGATCGTAGCCTTCCTGCGCGTGGTGGTGCGGCCGCGGACCTTCCGCTTCACCTCCATGGTCAACCACCTGGAGCGGGTGGGATGGAACGCAGTGCCGATCATCCTTCTGATGACGCTTCTGATCGGCGCCATCCTTGCCCAGCAGGGCATCTTCCACTTCCGCACCTTCGGCGCCGACATCTACGTCGTCGACATGATCGGCGTGCTGGTCCTGCGCGAACTGGGCGTGGTCATCGTCTGCATCATGGTGGCGGGCCGCTCGGGCAGCGCCTATACCGCCGAGCTCGGCTCCATGAAGATGCGCGAGGAAGTCGACGCGCTACGCACCATGGGTTTCGACCCGATCGAAGTGCTGGTACTGCCGCGCATCATGGCGCTCGTCATCGCCGTGCCGATCCTCACATTCCTTGGCTCGATGGCCGCGCTCTACGGCGGCGGGCTGGTCGCCTGGCTGTACGGCGGCATCAGCCCCGCCATCTTCCTTGCCCGCCTGCACGATGCCGTGTCGATCCAGTCCTTCGAGGTCGGCATGATCAAGGCACCATTCATGGCCGTCATCATCGGCCTTGTTGCCTGCATGGAAGGACTGCAAGTGAAGGGAAGCGCCGAGTCGCTCGGCACCAAGACCACCGACTCGGTGGTCAAGTCGATTTTCCTGGTGATCGTGCTCGACGGCGCCTTCGCCATCTTCTTCGCATCGCTCGGTATCTAGCACATGATGGCCCCTGCCCAGCACGGCGACGTCATCAAGGTCCGCGACCTGGTCGTGGACTTCCAGTCGCATCGCGTGCTCAACGGCGTAAACGTCGAGCTTCACCGCGGCGAGATCCTCGGCTTCGTCGGCGCCTCCGGCGCGGGCAAGTCAACGCTCACGCGCACCATCATCGGGCTTTTGCCCAAGCGCTCGGGCCTGATCGAGATTCTCGGCATCGACATCGACAAAGCAAACCACGAGCAGAAGCGTGCGATCGACCGGCGCTGGGGGGTATTGTTCCAGCAGGGCGCGCTGTTCTCCTCGCTCACCGTCGGCAAGAACATCGAGTTCCCGATCCGCGAATACCTGCGGCTTTCCGGCAAGCTCACCACCGAAATGGCGATCGCCAAGCTGGAAATGGTGGGTCTGAGCCCAGACGTTTATCGCGAATATCCTTCCGAGCTTTCCGGCGGCATGATCAAGCGCGCGGCGCTCGCCCGCGCGCTGGCGCTCGACCCGGAAATCCTCTTCCTCGACGAGCCTACTTCAGGCCTCGATCCGATCAGCGCCGGCGAGTTCGACGCGCTCATCCTGACCCTGCAGCAGACATTGGGTATCTCCGTTCTCATGGTGACGCACGACCTCGACAGCCTGCATCGCGTCTGCGACCGCATCGCGGTGCTCGGAGACGGCAAGATCATTGCCGCCGGCAGCATGGAGAAGATGCTCGAGTCGAAGCATCCGTGGCTGATGTCTTATTTCCATGGCGACCGCGCGCATGCGGACTGGCACGTCAGGGTCAAAGGCTAGCGCATGATTCCGAAAAGCGGGAACCGGTTTTCGGGTAAGATCATGCGCCGCATTAAAGTGGAGTTTTGAGATGGAGGACAGGGCGAAATTTGTCTTGGTGGGGCTGTTCACGTTCGCCGTCATCGCGGGCGCGTTCGGCTTCGTCTACTGGCTCCATCGCAGCGCCGGAAACCAGGAAAGCGCGACCTATCGCGTCATCTTCGACGGCTCGGTGACGGGCCTGCGCGTCGGCGCGCCGGTGCTGTTCAACGGCATTCGCGTCGGCGACGTGACCAAGCTGCAGCTCACCAACAACCCGTCGCAGGTTGCCGCGATGCTGGAGGTCGGCAAGGACACGCCCATCCGCTCCGACACCCGCGTCACGCTCGAATTCAGCGGCCTCACCGGTATTGCCTCGGTCTCGCTGAAAGGCGTTTTGGCCGACTCCCCGCCAGTGAAAACCAAGACCGGCGAGGTTCCGACCTTGCAGGCGGAGTCCAATGCCGGCCAGGACCTGTCGTCGGCCGTGCGTGAAACGCTGGGCCGGGCCGACGCGGTCATCGCCGCCAATCAGGACGCGCTGCACAAGGCGATCAACAACATCAAGAGCTTCACAGACACACTGGCGCGCAACAGCGGCAAGATCGACAGCATCGTCGCCCACACCGATGACATGATGGCGAACGCCAACGACCTGGTCAAAACCAGCAAGGACACGATGGAATCGGTCAAAAAACTGTCCGACGACCTCAACAAGCGCACCGCCAGCATGACCGTCGGCGTCAACAAGCTGACCGATTCCGCCAACAAGCAGATCAATATTGTCGGGGCCGACGCCCATCGGGCGATCAACAACATCGACCGGGCGGTGACCGACCTGGCTAAGCATCCCTCCCGCTTCCTGTTCGGCGGCCAATAGCCGGGTGAAGGCGCTGCCTGAGCACCGGCGACACGGTATCAGGTAACCGCACTGTCGGCTCGCCGAACTCAACCGCAATATTTCTTGCGGTTGAGCGCGCCTGGCCGTTTCAAGCCGACCGGCGCACGGCTACAATCCGCCGCATCATTCTACCGGCCGGATTCGGCTCCAATGAAGACCGACCAAATTTCGCCTGGCGTCCTTGAGGTGGAAATCAAGGTCCTGCGTGCCGCGCTGGCAGAAGCGGAAATCCAGCTCGCCGCCGCGCGGCAGCGCAATGAGGCGGACGCGGCGCGGCAACAGCGCTACGCGGCCATCGTCGAGACTTCGCACGACGCCATCTGGAGCTGGGATATCGATGGCACCATACTTTCCTGGAACAGGGAGGCCGAGCGCCTGCTGGGCTACGGTGCCGAGGAGATCGTGGGCCACTCCCTGCTCATGCTGGTGCCGGAAGAGCGCATGCCGCGCGCGCGCGACGCCATGGCCAAGCTATGCGCCGGCGGCTGGTTCGACCAATACGAGACCGAGCGGCTGCGCAAGGACGGCACCCCGGTGCCGGTGGAAATGACGGTCTCCCCCATCCGCGATGCGGCCGGCACAATTGTGGGCGCCGCCACGGTCTGCCGCGACATCACCGAGCGTCGGCAGTTCGAGGCGTCGCTTTCGCGACGCATGACCGAACTCTCGGCCCTTTACCGCTTCACCGACCGTCTGCACCGCGCCGCCGACGCCAAGGAACTGTACGAGGCCGGTCTTGACGCGATAATCGAGGCGTTGAATTGCGATCGCGCCGCCGTCCTGCTGTTCGACGATGCCAATGTCATGCGTTTCGTCGCCTGGCGCGGCCTCTCCGACCGATACCGCGCTGCGCTCCCCGGCAAATCCCCCTGGCCGTCAGGCACGCGCGATCCACAGCCAGTCGTTGTCGAGGATGTCGCAGGCGCCGACCTGCCCGAATGGGTCAAGACCGTGGTCGCAAAGGAGGGGATCGGCAGCCTCGCCTATATTCCGCTCGTCGCCCAGGGCGCGCTGACCGGCAAGTTCATGGCTTATTACGCCGAACCGCACGTTTTCAGCGAGCACGAGATCGAGCTTGCCGTCACCATCGGCCGCCAGCTCGGCTTCGCCCTCGAGCGGCTGCGCGCCGAGGAAGCGCGTCGGACGGCCGAGGCGGATCTGCGCTCCTCGGAAGAGCGCTTCCGTCTGATGTCGGAAAACGCGCCGGTGATGATCTGGATGAGCGACGCCAACGGTGCCTGCCTGCACCTCAACCGCATGCTGCGTGAATTCTGGAATGTCGAAGAGGAGGCCCTCGCCGATTTCAACTGGCAGGACATGATGCATCCCGACGACGCCGCCGCGATCGGCGAGCAGATGATGAAGGCCGTCGCCGCAAAATCCGGCGTCGCCATCAAGGGCCGTTACCGGCGGGCCGACGGCAGCTACCGCATCCTGGAGACCGACGCGCGCGCGCGCTTTTCGGCCGACGGCGAGTTCCTCGGCATGCTCGGCGTCAATGTCGACATCACCGAGCGCGAGGAGACCGAGAGGGCGCTGCGCGACAGCGAAGAGCGCTTCCGCCTCGCGGTCGAGGCCGCCCCCAGCGGCATGGTGATGACCGACTCCGAGGGCCGCATCCTCATGGTCAATGCCCATGCCGAGAAGCTGTTCGGCTACGGCCGTGCTGAATTGATTGGCCGGCCGATCGAGATGCTGGTGCCGGAGCGTTTTCGCCGCGCCCATCCGGGCTTTCGCGGCGCCTACCGGCGCGACGCCAGCGCGCGGCCCATGGGTGCCGGCCGCGACCTCTTCGCCCTGCACAAGGACGGTTCGGAAATACCGGTCGAAATCGGGCTGAGCCCGATCGTCACCCCCGATGGACTGATGGCGCTTGCCTCGGTGGTCGATATCAGCGGCCGCAAGGAAGCCGAGGCACACCGCGACCTTCTGCTCGCCGAGTTGAATCACCGCGTCAAGAACACACTCGCCGTCGTGCAGAGCATCGCCAACCAGACCTTCAAGGGCGGGCGCGCTTCACCCGAGGCAAAGCGCGCCTTCGAAGGCCGCCTCATCGCGCTCTCCTTCGCGCACGACCTGCTGACGCAATCGAACTGGGAGAATGCCTCACTCGGCGAACTGGCCGCCGACACGCTGCACGCGCGCGGCGGCAACGAGAAGCGCATTTCGCTCTCGGGCCCGCCCGTGCTGCTGTCGCCGCGTCAGGCGCTCGGCCTCGCCATGGCCATGCATGAGCTGTTCACCAATGCCGCCAAATACGGCGCGCTGTCGAACGAAACCGGCCGTATCGAGGTCACCTGGAGCCGCTCGGATGCGCCGCAAGCGCTTTTGGAGATCATCTGGCGCGAGACGGGCGGCCCGCCGGTGACACCGCCAACCAGCCATGGCTTCGGCTCGCTGCTCCTGGAGCGCGCGCTGGCGCAGGACCTCGACGGCGAGGTGACCACCGAATACCGACCGGAAGGGCTTGTCTGCACCATCCGTGCACCGCTCAAGGACGGGTGAAAGGGCGGTCTATGCCGCCGCAATGTCGGTGAGCCTGAGCTGCACCCGCTCCTCGCCCTGCCAGCGGTCAACCGCCAGGCAGCCGGCCGCGTGCACGCTGCGACCGCGGCCCTCGAGAATGGCCTTGCCGAGCGGCGTGCCCACGGCGCGGAAGGCAATCGCATTGACGAAGCGGCCGTCGCCAGATTTCAGCCGCAGGCGGATATGGCTCTCGCCCACCGGGTCGGCATAGGCGATACTGTGCGCCGGCAGCGCCAGCACCGGTTCGGGATTGCCGGCGCCATAGGGCCCGGCGCGCGAAAGCATCTCCGCCAGCGCCAGGTTGAAGCCGCCGGCACTGACCGCGCCGTCGATCTTGAGCGCGCGCTCGCGCCGCGCTGCCTCCACCGCCGGGGCCAGGCTGTCCTCGAGGAAGGCGCGGAAGGCGGAGAGCGCCGATTTGCGTAAAGTTACGCCGGCCGCCATGGCATGGCCGCCGCCTTTCACCAGTAGTCCCTGTCGCACCGCCGCCCGCACCGCGCGGCCGAGATCGACTCCGGCGATCGAGCGGCCCGAACCGGTGCCGTTCTCGCCCGCCTCCAGCGCAATGGCGAAGGCGGGACGGCCATAGCGCTCTTTCAGCCGGGCCGCCACCAGGCCGACCACGCCGGCGTGCCAGCCCTGCTGCGCGGTCATCACCACCGCGCCCTTCTCCTCCAGCCCGAGCGCCGCCAGCGCTTCGGCTTCCGCTTCCGCAACCGTCGCCTGCTCGATGGCGCGGCGCTCATGATTGAGCCGGTCGAGTTCGGCGGCGATGCGGGCGGCTTCCGTCGGGTCCTCCTCCAGCAGCAGCCGCACGCCGAGATCGGCGCGGCCGATACGGCCGCCCGCATTGATGCGCGGGCCCAGCAGGAAGCCGAGATGCCAGGGCTCCGGCGGCCCGGAGAGGCGGGCGACGTCCATCAGTGCGGTCTGGCCGACGTGTTCGCGGCGCCTGAGAGCGATCAGCCCCTTGGCGACGAAGGCGCGGTTCAATCCGGTGAGCGGCACCACGTCGGCCACGGTGCCAAGCGCCACCAAGTGTAACAGCGACAAGAGATCGGGCTCGCCGCGCGTGGCGTTCCAGAAATTGCGCCGGCGCAATTCGCGTGTCACCGCCACCAAAGTGAGGAACACCAGCCCCACCGCCGCCAGATGACCGAGGCCGGAGAGATCGTCGGCCCGGTTCGGATTGACGATGGCCTCGCCGCAGAGGGAAGCTGCTCGTCCGCTTGATGGTGGTCGATCACGACGACGTCGAGGCCGAGTTTGCCGGCTTCAGCCAGCGGCTCGAGGCTGGTGGTGCCGCAATCGACGGTCACCAGCAGCGTGGCGCCGCGCGCTGCCAGCGCACGGATGGCGTCCACGTTCGGTCCATAGCCTTCGAAAATGCGGTCGGGAATGTGCACCGCCGGATCGAGCCCGCAATGGCGCAGATAACGGCACAGCAGCGCCGAGGCCGTTGCGCCGTCCACGTCATAGTCGCCGAAGATCGCCACCGCCTCGCCGGCCTCTACCGCGTCGGCCAGGCGCCGTGCCGCGGCTTCCATGCCGGTCAGCGTATGCGGGTCGGGCATCAGCCGGCGGATGCTGGGATCGAGAAAGGCCTCGACCGCATCCACCTCGACGCCGCGGCCCGCCAGTACCCGCGCCAGCAGCTCAGGCAGCCCATGCCGCTGAGCGATGGCCAGTGCCAGCGCCGCCCCACGCGCGTCGAGCCGATCGCGCCAAGCCCGCCCGCTGGCCGATTGCTCGACCCCGAGGAAGAAGCGCTCGTCATCCTTGCGTGCGAGGGCCGGCAAGGCCGCCATGGTCATATAGCGCGCGGCAGCGCGCGCTTCCCGAATCGGCTGTCAGTAGAGCCGATCAATTTGGACGAAGCGGGGCCGCGGCGAAAGCGGCGCTGTCCACAGGGCGTTCTGGCTGGGGATCAATCCAGATAGAACTTCTCGAGCTGCCGGTGCTCCGCCCTCACCCGCCGCACCGTGCCGGTGACCGAGCGCATGACGACGGTTTCCGTTTCGATCATGTGCTTGTTGAACTTGGCACCGGATAGCATGGGGCCGTCAGTGACACCGGTGGCGGCGAACAGACAGTCGCCGCGCACCATGTCCTCGACCTCATAGCGCTTCTTGAAATCCTTGATGCCCATCTTGAGGGCGCGCTCGCGCCGCTCGTCGGTGTCGAGTACCAGCCGGGTCTGCATCTGCCCGCCAATACACCGCAGCGCCGCGGCTGCCAGCACGCCTTCCGGCGCGCCGCCGCTACCGAGATAGATGTCGATACCGGTCTTCGCCGGCTCGGCGCAATGGATGACGCCGGCGACGTCGCCGTCAGTGATCAGGGTCACCGAGGCCCCGATCTTGCGGATCGCCGCGATCATGTCGGCGTGGCGCGGCCGGTCGAGCAGGATGGCGGTGATGCCTTCCGGCTTGACGCCCTTCGCCTTCGCCAGATTGCGGATGTTCTCCTCCGCCGGAGCGTCGAGATCGATCACGCCCTTGGGATAGCCGGGGCCGATGGCGATCTTCTCCATGTAGACATCGGCGGCGTGCAGCAGCGTGCCTTCTTCCGCCATGGCCAGCGTGGCGATCGAGCCCGGCATGTTCTTGGCGCACAGCGTGGTGCCTTCGAGCGGATCGACCGCAATATCGACCTTCGGCCCCTGGGTGGTGCCGACCTTCTCGCCGATATAGAGCATGGGCGCCTCGTCGAGCTCGCCCTCGCCTATCACCACCGTGCCGTCGATGGGCAGCCGGTTGAGTTCGCGCCGCATGGCGTCGACGGCCGCCTGGTCGGCCGCCTTCTCCTGGCCACGCCCGCGCAGGCGCGCGGCGGAAACGGCGGCGCGCTCGGTCACCCGCACGATTTCGAGGGTGAGAATGCGCTCCAGCAGGAATTCGGGCTGGATGGTAATGGACGCCATGGAACGCTCCCCTTGGCCGCTCTCGCTGCCTCAATTCTTCTCGATTCGGATCACTTGTGGCCGCCCAGAGATCACCCTATCGCGGCCCACCGCGGCAAGGGCCTTGCGCACGGCATCTTCAGTGGTGGCATAGGTTATGAGGATAACGGGGACGGGCCCGCCCTTCACCCCGGCAGAGCCGGCATCGTGCCGCTGCACGATCGATTCCATCGATATATCCTGCTCGGCAAGGCGCGTGGCGATGGCCGCCGCCGTGCCCGGCTTGTCCCGTGCCATGAGGCGGATGTAATAGCCTCCCTCGTGGCGCTGCATGGGCGCCTTATGCACCGGGCTAAGCGCCGCGGTCGGCCGCCCGAGTGGGGCCGTGCGCACGCCACGAGCGATGTCGCCGATGTCGGCCAGCACGGCGGAGGCAGTGGCCGCGCCCCCTGCCCCGGGGCCCACCAAAGTCAGCGGATTGATCCCTTCGGCATCGATCGTCACCGCGTTGGTCACGCCCATCACCTGGGCGATGGCCGAATCCTTGCGCACCATGGTCGGATGCACCCGCTGTTCGATGCCCTTCGGCGTCTTCACCGCCACGCCCAACAGCTTGACCCGGTAGCCGAGCGCGTCGGCGGCGTTGAGGTCGGCCGGCGTGATCGAGGAAATGCCCTCCACGTAGATCGCATTCTCTTCGACCTTGGTGCCGAAGGCGAGCGAGGCCAGGATCGCCAGCTTCTGCGCGGTATCGTGGCCTTCCACGTCGAAGGTCGGATCGGCCTCCGCATAGCCCAGCCGCTGCGCCTCCTTCAGGCAGTCCGCGAACGACAGGTTCTCCTGCTCCATCTGGGTAAGGATGTAATTGCAGGTCCCGTTGAGGATGCCATAGATGCGCGCGAAGGAATTGCCGGCGAGCCCCTCGCGGATCGTCTTCACGATCGGGATGGCCCCGCCCACCGCGGCCTCGAAATTGAGCGCGGCATGATGCTTCTCCGCAAGGCTTGCGAGCCTGACACCGTATTTGGCTAGAAGCGCCTTATTGGCCGTAACCACCGACTTGCCGCTCATGAGCGCGGCTTCCACCGCCGACTTGGCCGGTTCACCCGCGCCACCGATCAACTCGACGAACACATCGATGTCGGGCGCGCGCGCAAGCGCCACCGGATCGGAGAACCAGGCCATCTTCTTCAGATTGACGCCGCGGTCCTTGGCCTTGGAGCGGGCGCAGACCGCGGTAATGTCGATACGCCGCCCACAGCGCGCGGCCAGCGCCTCGCGCTGCTGCGTCGCCAGGGCAACCAGTGCGGTGCCGACCGTGCCCAATCCGGCGACGCCTACTCTCAGTGGCTCGGTCATCTTCCGCTTCAGGTCAGCGCCGGTTGGCGAGAGGGACGACGTTGTGAAGCTGCGCCGGCCCGGTCTCGAGGAAGCGGCGCACGTTGCGGGCGGCCTGGCGGATGCGCTGCTCGTTCTCCACCAGCGCGATGCGCACGAATCCCTCGCCGTATTCGCCGAAGCCGATGCCCGGCGACACCGCGATATCGGCCTTCTCCACCAGGAGCTTGGAGAAATCCACGCTGCCCATTTCCTTGAACGGCTCGGGGATCGCCGCCCAGGCGAACATGGAGGCGCGCGGCGCCGGCACGTGCCAGCCGGCGCGGCCGAAGCTCTCCACCAGCACGTCGCGCCGGCGGCGATAGATGTCCCGCATCTCCTTGATGCAGTCGTCCGGTCCATTGAGCGCGGCGGTCGCCGCCACCTGAATTGGCGTGAAAGCGCCGTAGTCGAGATAGGACTTCACGCGCGACAGCGCGGCGATGATGCGCTCGTTGCCGACAGCGAATCCGATACGCCAGCCCGGCATCGAGTAGGTCTTCGACATCGAGGTGAATTCCACCGTGATGTCCATTGCACCCGGCACCTGCAGCACCGACGGCGGCGGGTTGTCCTCGAGATAGACCTCCGCATAGGCGAGATCGGACAGGATCAGGATCTCGTGCTTTTTCGCGAAGGCCACCAGGTCGCGATAGAAGTCGAGGCTCGCCACCCAGGCGGTCGGGTTGGCTGGATAGCACACCACCACCGCGGTCGGCTTCGGGATCGAATGCACGATCGCCCGTTCAAGGGTGTGGAAGAAGTTCGGGGTCGGTTCGGACGGCACCCCACGGATGGCGCCGCCCGCCATCAGGAAGCCGAAGCCGTGGATCGGATAACTCGGGTTGGGCACCAGCACGACATCGCCGGGCGCGGTGATGGCCTGGGCGACGTTGGCGAAGCCCTCCTTGGAGCCGAGCGTGGTGACGATCTGGGTTTCCGGATTGAGCTTCACCCCGAAGCGGCGCTCGTAATAGGCGGCCTGAGCGCGGCGCAGGCCCGGAATGCCGCGCGAGGCCGAATAGCGGTCGGTGCGCGGCTTGCCCAAGGTTTCCTTGAGCTTCTCGAGCACGTGGGCCGGCGCCGGCAGGTCGGGATTGCCCATACCGAGGTCGATGATATCCGCGCCCGCGTTGCGGGCCCGCGCCTTGGCCCGGTTCACGTCTTCGAACACATAAGGCGGCAGACGGCGGATGCGGTAGAATTCGTCCATCATTTTGAACCTTTTGCGCCGGCCCTTCTCCCCGGCGGCGGGCATGACCCCTGCTTGCTCACGTCTTGCGCTGGTCTTGTATCACGGGCTGGCTTGGGCGCCAGCGCTCTCATGGCCGTGCGAGTCTGCCGGCGTCTTCCTGCCGCCTTTTCTAGACGACTTTTTTGACCGTTTGGCTGGCTTCTGCCCGCTGTCGCCGTCGGCAGCCTCGCGCGTCTCCTGTTTTTTGCGCAGCCGGGTGAGATCCCGCTCAATCTCCCACTGCTGCTTGTCGGTCAGAGGCGGAGTGGCCCGAGGCGGCGGCATGTCATGCACGGCCGGGAATTTGTAGGGGGTTCTTGGCGGCGGCGGCGTATCGGCAGGCAGACCGCCCAGGCTTTCCGGCAGGGATCCGCCAAGCGGGCCGGCGGAACAGCCCGTCAACCAGGCGGCCAAACAGCCGGCGGCCAGAATCGATCGGATGAAGGTGCACCGCATACTGCTTCGCAAGTCCAACCCGCCGGACGGGAAATTACCTGAAGACTCAATGAATTGTAGCACGTTCCCGCTAGCCGGCTAATATGGCGCCAGCAAGATCGGTCGTTGCCCTTAATATCGGGCAGGCCGGCTCGATTCTGAGGACAATTCGCGCCTTGCAGACCGGCCCCGTGCGGGCCACTTGTGAGGCGGGGATCGACGTTATGCGCATGGAAAAGCCTACCGAACCGGCCAAGATCGGCAGTGTCGATGCCGAGGTCTTTTCCCGCAATCTCGCCCGCCTGATCGAGGAAAGCGGCAAGGCGGTGGCCGCCTATCTGAAGCCGCGCGAGGAAGGCAGGATAAAGAGCGACATCACCGACGAGGTGAGCGAGGTGGTCCGCACCGTGGGCAAGGTGGCCGACTACTGGCTCTCCGATCCCAAGCGAGCTCTCGAACTGCAAGCCAGCCTCGGCCGCGCCTATCTCGACCTGTGGGCCGGCGCGGTCAAACGCATGACCGGTGAGCAGACCGAGCCTGTCGTCTGCCCGGACCCGCGCGACCGACGCTTTGCCGATCCCGAATGGTCGCAGAACCAGTTCTTCGATTTCCTCAAGCAGGCCTATCTGCTCACCGTCAATTGGGCCGATCATCTGGTCAAGGATGCCGAAGGCGTGGACGAGCACACGCGCAAGAAGGCCGAGTTCTACGTCAAGCAGATTGGCGCCGCGATCTCGCCGTCGAATTTCGTGCTCACCAATCCGGAGCTCTTACGCGAGACGCTTTCTTCCAACGCCGAAAATCTGGTGCGCGGCATGCGCATGCTGGGCGAGGACATAACGGCAGGCGAAGGCAACCTCAAGCTGCGGCAGTCCGACCATTCGAATTTCGAGGTCGGTCGCAATCTCGCGCTTACGCCGGGCAAGGTGGTGTTCCAGAACGAGCTGATGCAGCTCATTCAGTACGCGCCGACGACGCCGTCCGTGCTGAAGACGCCGCTGCTGATCGTGCCGCCCTGGATCAACAAGTTCTATATCCTCGATCTGGCGCCCGAAAAATCCTTCATCAAGTGGTGCGTCGACGAGGGAATCACGGTGTTCGTGATTTCCTGGATCAATCCGGACGCCACGCTCGCCGAAAAAAGCTTCGAGCAATACATGCGCGACGGCGTGGTCGCGGCGCTCGATGCGGTGAAGGCTGTGACCCGCCAAAGCAAGGTGCACGCAATCGGCTATTGCGTCGGCGGCACGCTGCTCGCCATCACGCTCGCTTATCTCGCCGCCAAACGGCAGAACCGCGCGGCCTCGGCCACTTTCTTTGCCGCCCAGGTCGACTTCACCTATGCCGGCGACCTCCTGGTGTTCGTTGACGAGCAGCAGATCAGGCAGGTGGAAGAGCGCATGAAGGAACAGGGCTATCTGGACGCCTCTCACATGGCCAATGCCTTCAATATGCTGCGCGCCAACGACCTGATCTGGCCCTATGTCGTCAACAATTATCTGCGCGGCAAAGTCCCCTACCCGTTCGACATTCTCTATTGGAATTCCGACGCCACCCGCATGCCGGCGGCCAATCATTCCTTCTATCTGCGCAACTGCTATCTCGACAACAAGCTGACCAAGGGCGAGATGGAGATCGCCGGCGTCACCCTCGACCTGCGCAAGGTGAAGGTGCCGGTCTATAATCTCGCCACCCGCGAAGATCACATCGCGCCGGCGAAGTCGGTGCTGTTCGGCTCGCAATATTTCGGCGGCCCGGTGAAATTCGTGCTCGCCGGTTCCGGCCACATCGCCGGCGTGGTCAATCCACCCGCCAAGCAGAAATACCAGTACTGGGTAGGCGGCCCGCCGGTCGGCTCCGATCTCGACAAATGGCTGAAGACCGCCAAAGAATTTCCCGGCTCGTGGTGGCCGGACTGGCTGGAATGGATCAAGGCGCAAGGCGCTGAAACCGTGCCCGCGCGCGCGATCGGCGCCGGCAAGCTCAAAGCCATCGAGGACGCGCCGGGCTCCTATGTGAAGATGAAGAGCTGGGTTTAATCGGCGCAGGTCGTATCGATATTCTGCGCCACCTGCGGCGTGAATTGCCTGACGCCGCGCCGGTCCAGCGTAAAGAGCGGCAGGTAGCGGTCGAGCAGGACGCGGCTCTCGACAATAGCCATCGAGCGATTGTCGAGAATGAGCCAATGCTCCTCGTTTCGCAACGCCACCACGGCATGTGATTGCGGCAGCGT
Organism: uncultured Pseudomonadota bacterium; assembly: GCA_963837965.1. Taxonomy (GTDB): domain Bacteria; phylum Pseudomonadota; class Alphaproteobacteria; order Rhizobiales; family Xanthobacteraceae; genus Pseudolabrys. Next base: position 717,552 of record CAWIPY010000003.1, read on the forward strand.
GCGCGATTTGAGAATGACAATACTCAGGTCGTCCGCCGCAAAGCCGGCATCTTGCAGCACCGCGTATTTCAGCACCGCATATTGTTTGCAATTGCCGATGCCGGCCGCCAGTGTCGCGAGCGGTGACGTCCATTTGTCTCGGTAGTCGGGCAGCGTGGTGCTGTCGATCTGGCGGATGGCCAGATTCGCCGCGCGATTGATATGGGCGATGCGGGCGAGGCCTTGATAACCCGCCCCGGCAGCGACGATGGCGATGAATTTGGTCGCCGGCGCCGCGACGCAGGATTGCGGTGCCGCGCGGCACCGCGCGATGACCGGCTGCTCCGCTCTCATCTGGCTTTGCAGGCTGCGCCACGTCACCCACAGGGGCCCTTGCGGCGCCGGCGTGCTGACGAGCCCGAACGGCTCATTCGGCGCGGCTTGCGCGGTGAGGCCGAGCAGCAGCAAGGCTGCCGCCATCGGGCCGATGCGCCTCGTCCAGGCATGATCGATGTGCATGGCGTTTCTTAAGTTCCGGCCGCCATGCGTCCTTGATCTCGCTCAAACGGGCGAATTCGCTGCACCGGCCCGGCAATCGGCTTGTGGGACGGTCCGCGCCTTGCTAAATATGACCATGGTCAATGACCATGGTCATATCCGAGCCGTTCCATGACAAGACAGATCAAAGCCTCCGAATTCAAGGCCAAGTGCCTCTCCATCATCGACGAGGTCGCCGCCACCGGCGAGCCGGTGGTGGTCACCAAAAACGGCAAGCCGATGGCCGAACTGGTGCCCCATACGCCGCCGAAACAGAAAAGCCCGTTCGGCATCTGGAAGGGCAAGGTCAAAATTGTCGGAGACATCATGGCGCCTATCGACGTCGAGTGGGACGCGATGAAGTGATCCTGCTCGATACCCACTGCCTGCTTTGGATGACCGGCAACGATCCCCTTTTGGGCGGCCACAGTCGAGTGTTGGTGGAGACGGCGCGCGCTGGCGGAGAGCTTGCCGTCAGTGCGATCAGCTTCTGGGAAATCGCGCTGCTGGCTTCCAAGAGGCGCCTCGAACTCGAAGAGGCTCCGGCCACTCTTCGCCGCGAACTGCTCGACACCGGCGTGATAGAAACGTCGCTTACCGGCGAGATCGCAATTCTAGCTGCCGAACTTAAAAACCTGCACGGCGATCCGGCCGACCGTTTCATCGTCGCCACGGCGATCGCACACGGCGCCACGCTGATGACCGCCGACCGGGAACTGCTTCGCTGGCGCCACAAGCTCCCGCGGCAGAACGCGACCAAATAGCCGCCGCCCACACGCAAAAAGGGCCGGATCGCTCCGGCCCCTTCCAAGTTTTCTGTTAGTTCTCCGCCTACGCCGCCAGTTTCACCGGCACCTTGAGATAGCGCACGCCGTTGGCTTCGGCCGGCGGCAGCTTGCCGGCGCGGATGTTGACCTGGATCGAGGGCAGCAGCAGCAAGGGCGCGGCCAGAGTCTTGTCGCGCGTCTGCCGCATCTTGACGAATTCCTCCTCGCTGACGCCCTCGTGGACATGCACGTTGCGCGCCCGCTCCTCGCCCACCGTGGTCTCCCAGGCGTATTGATCACGGCCGGGCGCCTTATAGTCGTGGCAAATGAAAAGCCTTGTTTCGGCGGGAAGCGCCAGCAGCCGCTGGATCGAGCGATAGAGCGCATGCGCGTCGCCGCCGGGGAAGTCCGCGCGCGCCGTGCCGAAGTCGGGCATGAACAGCGTGTCGCCGACGAACACTGCGTCGCCGACCTTGTACGAGACGCAGGCCGGCGTATGGCCGGGCGTGCAGATCACCTCTGCGTCGAGCGTGCCGATCTTGAATCGCTCGCCGTCCTTGAACAGGTGGTCGAATTCGGAGCCGTCGCCGGAGACGTCCTCGGCATTGAACACCGGCCGGAAAATGCGCTGCACCTCCCGGATGTGCTCCCCGATCGCGACCTTTGCGCCTGTTTTCAACTTGATATAGGGCGCGCCCGACAGATGGTCGGCATGCGCGTGCGTCTCCAGCACCATGGTGATCGTGATGCCGAGTTCCTGCGCGGCGGTCAGCATGGCGTCGGCCGATTTGACGTTCGCCTTGCCGCTGCGGTGATCGAAATCGAGCACCGGGTCGATCACCACGCCCTGCAGGGTCGCGGGATCCCAGACCAGGTAGCTCACGGTATTGGTGGGCTCGTCGAAGAAGGCGCGAATTGCGGGTTTTGCGGACATTTTGCGGCTCCTGTACCGATTGCTCTTGACGCATATATTAGGACTACCTAATTTAGCAAGACCTAATCAAGGAGGCTCCCTATGGCGGTCGCGACTGCCCAGCGGCCCGATGCGGCCGCGGGTATCGAGGAGTTGGAGCGCAAGGCGGCCGACGCCGCCGGGCTGCTCAAGCTGATGGCGAACGAGAAACGGCTGCTGATCCTGTGCCGCCTGGCGCAGACCAGGGAGCTGTCGGTCGGTGCGCTCTCGGAGGCCGTGGGCCTCGGCCAGTCGGCGCTGTCGCAGCATCTCGCGATGCTGCGCGAGCAGGGCGTGCTTGGAACGCGGCGCGACGCTCAGACGGTCTACTACCACCTCGCCAACCCGGCCGCGATCCGCCTGCTCGGCCTGCTGCGCGACATCTACTGCCCTTAAGCCCCGAAGCCCCCGCAAGGAAGGAATGAGACGATCATGAGCAAAGTCGAGACGATTGGCCCCGAACGCGCCGCCGAACTCATCAAGCAGGGCGCCGCGCTGATCGACGTCCGCGAAAGCCACGAACATGCGCGCGAGAACATCCCCGGTGCCCGCCATCACGCGCTGTCGCAGATCGACGCGCCGCCATCCGGCGCGCGAAGGTGACACGATCTTGATCTACCACTGCAAATCCGGCGGCCGCACCAACATGAATGCGGCTCGGCTGATGCGCGCCTCTGGCGACTGCCACGTCTATCTTCTCGGCGGCGGCATCGAAGCCTGGAAGCGCGCCGGCCTGCCGACGTCAAATTCGACCGGCCGGCCGGCCGCCGCTCAAGGCGCCCCGCAAGGCGGTGGCCTGATGGACCGCATCTCCTCGCTGTTCCGCTGATCGCACGCGAACCGCAATAGCGATGCTGGCGCTGCAATCCCTGTTGTCGGTCGGCTCCGGCGGCCTGGTCGGGTTCACCCTCGGCCTGGTCGGCGGCGGCGGATCTATTCTGGCGGTGCCCCTGCTGATCTATGCGGTGGGAGTGCCGAATGCCCACGTCGCCATCGGTACCAGCGCCATTGCCGTCGCCGCCAGCGCTGCGTTCAATCTCGCCGGCCATGCCCGTGCGCATACGGTGAAATGGCCCTGCGCCATCGCATTCGCCCTCTCCGGCATCGCGGGCGCCGCCGCCGGCGCCCAGCTCGGCAAGATGACCGATGGCGGCCATCTTCTGCTGCTGTTCGGCGGCCTCATGGTGGCGATCGGGCTAATGATGCTGCGCCCGCGCCAATCGGGTGACAATCCGGACGTCAGGCTCAGCCGCGAGAGCGCGATGCGGCTGCTGCCCATTCTGATCGGCACCGGCTTTCTGGTCGGCGCATTGTCCGGATTCTTCGGCATCGGCGGCGGCTTCCTGATCGTGCCCGGCCTGATGGGCGCCACCGCCATGCCGCTGATCAATGCCATCGGCTCCTCGCTGGTTGCGGTCACCACTTTCGGTCTCACCACAGCGGTGAGCTACGCCGTCTCGGGCCTCGTCGATTGGCAGCTCGCCGGCCTGTTCATCGTCGGCGGCGCCGCCGGCGGATTCGTCGGCATCAAGCTTGCCCATCATCTTGCCGGGCGCTCCAAGCGGGCCCTCGGCCTTATCTTCTCCGGCGTGGTGGTCAGCGTCGGCGTCTATGTGATCGTGCGCTCGATAACGGGCTCGTGATTTGAGGCGGGCACGACAAGCCCCGCGCGCCGTCTTAAGCTCGCCACTCCGCCAACACTGCCGGAGAGATGGCGATGTCCGACGAACTTTACTGGCTCACCCTCACGGTCATCCTGACCGGGCTCATGTTCGTGCCCTATGCGCTCGACCGCGTCATGGTGCGCGGGCTGATGGGCGCCATGGCCAATCCCTCGCCCCACGACCTGCCGCAGTCGGCCTGGGCGCAGCGCTTGCACCGGGCGCACACCAACGCGGTCGAAAACCTGGTGATCTTCGCCACGCTGGTGCTGACGCTCGCCGTCATGCACCACTCGACCCGCAGCACGGCGATCGCCTGCGCGGTCTACTTCTGGGCGCGGCTGGCGCATGCCGTCATTTATGCCGCCGGCATCCCGGTGCTGCGCACGCTTGCGTTTGCCGTTGGCTTCCTGGCGCAGATCGCGCTGGTGCTGGCGGTGTTCGGCAAGCTTTAGGCCGGCAAGGACCTCTCCACGATCCCCCGCGCATCCACGCCACGCGGCAGGAGGCCGAAAGCCGAACTGTCGCCGGAGAGCCGGGAGGCGCAAAAGGCGTCCGCTACACATGCCGGCGCATGCTTGACCAGCAGCGCCCCTTGCAGCGCCAGCACGAGGTCGCGGGTCAACGCTCGCGCCTTCGATTCATCATTTCGTTCAATGTCTTGTAACCGTTCTTGCAAGCGCTCGATAAAGGCGGCAAGGCGGTGGTCGCCGCCGTCGTCCAGCTCGGCGCGGAGCACCTCGGCCGCGTTAGGCGTGCGCGCGATCGCGCGCAGCACGTCGAGGCACATCACGTTGCCCGAGCCTTCCCAGATCGAATTGACCGGGGCCTCGCGGTAGAGCCGCGGCATGATGCTTTCCTCGATGTAACCGGAGCCGCCCAGCACCTCCATGGCCTCATAGGTCAGGTAAGGCGTGCGCTTGCAGATCCAGAACTTGGCCGCCGGCGTGACAACACGGCGGTAGACCTGCGCAGCCTCGCCGTCGTCGTCATAGGCGCGCGCCAGGCGGAAAGTGAGCACCGCCGCCGCTTCCGATTCGAGCGCGAGATCGGCCAGCACGTTCTCCATCAGCGGCTGGTCGATAAGCTTCTTCTGGAACACGGTGCGGTGGCGCGCATGATGCGTCGCCTGCGCCACCGCCTGCCGCATCAGCCCGGAAGAACCGATGGCGCAATCGAGCCGCGTGTAATTGCCCATCTCGATGATGGTCGGGATGCCGCGCCCCTCCTCGCCGACCAGCTCGGCATAGGCGCCGGCGAATTCGACCTCGCTGGAGGCGTTCGACTTGTTGCCCAGCTTGTCCTTCAGCCGCAGGATGTGGACGGCATTGCGCTCGCCGTCCGGCGTCCAGCGCGGCAGCAGAAAGCAGCTCAGCCCCTTGGGCGATTGCGCCAGCACCAGAAAGGCGTCGCACATCGGCGCCGACATGAACCATTTATGCCCGTGCAGTCGAAACGTGCCGTTGCCGGCCGGGTCCGCCCGCGTCACATTGGTGCGCAGATCGGTGCCGCCCTGATTCTCGGTCATGCCCATGCCGATGAGCGCCGATGTCTTCTCGGCCGCGGGCACGAAGCGTTTATCGTAGTCGCGCGCGCAGATGCGCGGCAGCCATTCCTTGGCAATGGCGGGCGCATGGCGCAAGCTCGGCACCGAGCCGTAGGTCATGGCGATCGGGCAATAGGCTCCGCTTTCCACTTGCTCGAGCATGTAGGTGCCGGCGGCGCGCGCGACATGCGCGCCCTGTTTCGGCGCAGCCCAGGGACTGGAATGCAGGCCGGCCCGCATGGCGATCGCCATCAGTTCGTGCCAGGCCGGATGGAATTCGACCTCATCGATGCGATGGCCGTAACGGTCGAGCGTGCGCAGCACCGGCGGATACTTGTTTGCGTCGAAGCCGGCCTTGATCGTCTCCGGCCTGCCGAAGGCGGCCCCGAGCTCGATCAGTTCTTCGTCCGCCCAGCCGGCGCCTTCGCGCAGAACCGCCTCGCGCAATACGGTGTCGCTGGCGAAGAGGTTATAGGGCTCGAGCGGCGGCGGCTGGTTGCTGGTGTCGAACATATTTACCTCGTCATTCCGGACTCGCCGTCTTCGGGCTTCGGCGGACGCCCGGAATGACCAGAGCCTAGGACAACGTGCACCTCACGGAAACAGCGCCACCTGCTCCAGCCCCATGGTCTCCGGCCAGCCCATGACCAGGTTCATGTTCTGAATCGCCTGGCCCGAGGCGCCCTTCACCAGATTATCCAGCGCCGCGATGACGATGGCGCGGCCGGGGATACGGTCGGCCGCAACGCCGATGAAGGTCATGTTGGAGCCGCGTACATGCCGCGTCTGCGGCGTCTCGCCGAAGGGCAGCACGTGCACAAACGGCTCCTTCGCGTAGGCCTTTGCGAGTATCGCATGAAGATCCTGCGGGCTGCGTCCGCGCCGGCCGCGCACATAGATGGTCGACAGGATGCCCCGGTTCATCGGCACCAGATGCGGCGTGAAGCTCACGATCACCTCGCGCCCGGCGGCCAGCGAAAACTCCTGGTCGAGCTCGGCCATGTGCCGGTGCTGGCCGACGCCGTAGGCGTTGAAGCCTTCCGACACTTCCGAGAACAGCATGGACTCCTTGGCCGCCCGCCCCGCCCCTGTCATGCCGGACTTGGCGTCCACCACGATCTCGTCGAGCTCGATTGCCTTGTTCTTGATCAGCGGGATGAGCGGCAGTTGCGCGCAGGTGGTGTAGCAGCCCGGATTGGCGACCAGCCGGGCGTGTCTGATCTCCCGCCGATGAATTTCGGTGAGCCCATAGACCGCCTCGACCTGCAGCTCCGGCGCATGATGCTCGTGGCCGTACCATCGGGCATAGGCGGACGTGTCGGACAGCCGGAAGTCGGCCGACAGGTCGATCACTTTGGTGGCCGGCGCACGTGCCAGCAGGTCCTTGAGCACCTTCTGGGTCGTGGCGTGCGGCAATGCGCAGAAGGCGACGTCGAGGGCGAGCCCGGCCCAATCGATGCCCTCAATGGCGGCAAGGGTTGGCAGGGTGAAAGGCGAGAACTGCGGAAAAACGTTGCGCATCTCCTGCCCCGCCCGCCGATCGGCGGTCAGCAGCGCAATTTCCGCTCGCGGATGGCGCAGCAGCAAGCGCACCAACTCCGCCCCGGTATAGCCGGAGGCGCCGAGAACACCGATTTTCGCTTTGGTGGCCATGGATCGATCCTCATCCAGAGTCTTAAACGAACGTCCGGAGCAAGGCCAACGGGGAGGATTTCATCGAGGAAAATGCCCGCCGCGGGCCAGGACCGGCGGCACGGGCGGCGACGGCTTAGCGGCGCGCCCGTGCCGGATTGGCACGGCGGCGGCGAAAACGCGAGCTTGTCAAAACCATCGTCATGGCGGCGCGATATAGGCGGGGCGCCGGTGCCGGTCAAGCGCGGGTGGACTCGCACCCCGTGTAGGCGGGGGATGCACGTTCCGGTAAGATAGGCACGCAGAGACCCGCAAAAAGGGTCGGCGGGCCGAGAGCGATCGCGTCCGAGTTCATCAACGGGAGGAACGCATGATCAAGAATCGATCGACGACATTGGCCTTGGGCGCCTTGCTCGCCGCACTGCCGCTCGCATTGGCGACGAGCGCGTCAGCGAAGCCACTGAAGGTGCTGTCGCAGAAAACCGTCGACGCCGCCGGACACGTCGAATCCGTCGGCTATGACGCGGCCGACAATGTCTTCTACCTCAGCAATTTCGGCGCCGCGCTGAAGCCCGGGGACAAGGACGGCAAGGGCCACATGACGACGATGTCGCCCGATGGCAAGATCCTGAAGGAAAGCGCGTTGCCGGCCCATGGCGAAGTGATGAACAAGCCGAAGGGCAACTGGATCGCGCACGGCCATCTGTGGGTGACCGACATCGACTCGGTCTGGGAGTTCGACCTCAAGACGGGCAAAAGCAAGCACCTGCCGCTGCCCGGCATCACCTTCGCCAACGATTCCGCCATCGTCGGCGGCGCGCTCTATGTCAGCGACAATCGCTCCGACCAGATCGTAAAGGTCACGCCGGCCGATTTCCTCAACGTCAAATCGCCCAAGGTCGAGGTTGTCTACCATGGCGGCGGTGTCGATCCGAACGGCCTCTACCCTGCCCCGCACGGCGGTCTGTTGATGGTGGGCTTCGCCGGCAAGGACAAGCCGCGCGGCATCTATCTGATGGCGAAGGGCAAGCAGCCCCAGAAGATTTCCAAAGACATCGGCATGCTCGACGGCCTTTACCGCATGAAGAACGGCGACCTGTTGGCCACCGATTGGGTGTCCGGCACCCTCTTCCAGTGGAACAAGAAAATGGGCAAGCACGACCTGGCGAGCGGCTTCAAAGGACCGGCCGATATCGCCGTCTTTGCCAATAAGAAGGGTTATCTGGTCGCCGTGCCCGATCTGGTCACCGGCAAGATCAGGCTGGTGCAACTCGGTCATTGATTGCATCGCATGCCGGGACGCTCGCTGCGCCGGGACTCCACACCGCTCTACGCGCGCGGGGCACCAACCCGTATAGGCGGCGTCATGGCGTTTCGATAAGGTGGACAGCGTCAGACGGCCCTGGCGGCCGCAGAGCCGCTCGGCCGTCAGACTTCATTGAGGGAGGAAACGATGTTGCGGACGATTGCGCGCGCCCTGGGCGCGCTGGTGCTGGCGGCAACGCTGGCGAGCCCGGCGCTGGCCGCCGGTAACGGCAAGACCCAGTTGCACTGGTACGGCCAGGCGGCCTGGAAGATCACCACGCCTTCGGGCGGCGTCATCCTGGTCGACCCTTGGCTCACGGTGCCGACCAACCCCGACAAGAACTCGATCAAGGAGCTCGACCGCGTCGACTACATCCTGATCACGCACGGCCACCGCGATCATGTCGGCGATGCGGTCGAGATCGCCAAGAAGACCGGCGCCAAGCTGCTCGCGCCCTATGCGCTGGCGATGAACATGGTTTCGTCGATCGGTTTTCCCAAAGACCAGGTCATGACCGGCGGCAATGTCGGCGGCACCATCGATCTGCCGAAAGCCGGCGCCAAGGTGCTGATCGTCAATGCGATTCACGGCTCGGAGCTGACCGCGCCGCAATATAAGCCCGGACCCGGCCAGCCGGCGGCGCTCACCAGCGGCAACCCGGTCGGCTATGTGATCATGATCAACAACGGCCCGACGATCTACCACACCGGCGACACCGACGTGTTCGAGGACATGAAGCTAATCCCCATGTTCCACCACATCGACGTGATGCTCGCCTGCATCGGCGGCTATTTCACCATGGATCCGGTGCGCGCCGCGCTCGCGGTGAAGTGGGTGAACCCGACCCACGTCATCCCGATGCACTTCGGCACTTTCGGGCTGCTTGCCGGCACGCCGGCCCAGTTCAAGGCGGCGCTTGCCAAGCGCGACATCGCCGACAAGCTGATCGTGATGAAGCCGGGTGAGGACCACAGCTTCTGAACCTCGCCACGCCATTCTGATCCGCCGGGGCGACACGCTCCGGCGGGTCGTTTATGGCCACAGCCAGTGGACGGTAAACGAGATGACGTCGCCGATGGTCAACAGCACCGCGGACCAAACGAAGGCCGAGGAGAAGTTGGCGAACTGAAAGCGCCAGTAAGGCATCTCGAAAATACCGGCGACCAAAGGCACCGAGGCGCGCAGCGGCCCGAAGAAGCGGCCGATGAAGATGCCGAGAATGCCCCATTCCTTCACAAAGGCCTCGCCACGCGGAATAAGGTCGGGATGGCGCGACAGCGGCCACATATGCGCGACGGAATATTCGAGCTTCAGCCCCACCCAGTAGGACAGCCAGTCACCGGTGGCCGCGCCCAGCGCACCGGCGATCCATATCGGCCAGAAGTCGAGGCCGCCCGATTTGATCAGCGCGCCCAGCGCCACCAGCGCGCCCCAGGCCGGCACCAGCAGAGAGATGAAAGCGAGCGATTCCATGAAGGCGAGCACGAACACGATCGGCGCCGCCCATGCCGCGTGATTGCGCGCGAACTCGGTGATCACCAGGATGTAATGATGCATGGAAGGTGTGCGGCCGCCCCGGGGGCATTCCTTCTAGCCCAGCGGCGCAGGCGCGGCTAGCCCGCCGCGCGCAACGCCACGGCGTCGCGGCGTCGCTGGCTAGTCCGGCAAATCAGGCTCGTGTTTGGGAAACAGGTGCGCCGCTGCCACCAGGCCGACGATCAGCAGCGGCACCGCCAGAAAGGCGCCGACCGGCCCCCACAGCCAGGCCCAGAACACCAGCGACAGGAACACCGTCAGCGGGTTGAGCGTGAAACGGTGGCCGACGATGGAAGGCGTGATGAACTGCCCCTCCAGCAGCGCCATGCCAAGATAGAGCGCCGGCGCCAAGGCGGCGTAAGTGAGCGAGGGAAAGCTCACCAGCCCGACCAGGAACATGCCGAGCTCCATGATGCCGGCGCCGATATAGGGAATGAAATTCAAGACGAAGCCCAACACGCCCCAGGCCACCGGATCGGGCAGCCCAACCGCCGCGGCGATGATGGCGGCACCGATGCCGACGCCGGCATTAATCACACCGACCACGCTGAGATAGCGGGTCAGGTTGTGCTCGACATCGGTCATGATCTTCAGCGCACGCAGCCGCGTCTCGTGGCGATGAAAGGCGCCGACCAGCACGTGGCGCAGGCGGCGGCGACCGAGCAGCATGAAGAAGAGCGCGACGAAGAAGATCAATAACTCGCCTGCCGCCGGCGTCACCACCCCAACCGCCTTCTGCACGATCGCGACCACGTCGACATTGACACCCTTGCCGGCTTGTGACGGCAGCACCGTGTTGCGCAACTCGCGCAGGCCGTCGAGCGGCCGCTCGAGCACCTGCAGTTTGCTCTGAATGTTGCGGCCGATGTCGGGGGCCTTATTGATCCAGTCCACTACCGGCGCGGAGACGAGCCCGATAACCGCATAGAACACCGCCAAGGTCGCCACCCAGAGGACCAGCGCGGTCAGCACCGGCGGTATCCCGTATTTGTCCGCCCGCTCCGACAAGGGGCTCAGCATCATCGTCACCACGAACGCCGCCGCCACCGGCAGCACGATCGGCCGCGCCAGGCTGAGCGCCGCAAAAAACAGAATGATGAAAATGCCGATGGTGGCGGCCTGCGCGGCGCTGCGCCAGGCCGGCCCGGTGGCGGTCAACGGCTGCGGGTCGCGGATCGCCAAAGGCAGGCGCTTGCGGCGGGCGGGACGGCCTTGCTCAGGCTTGGCGGCGGTGTGGCGGGCATCCATGAGCCGGATAACTTCTCACGTTGCCAAATGGTTGCCAAATGGCGCTTTTCCCCGATTTCCCCGGCAAAAGGCGAAAAGCCGCCGCGGTCACGACCCGGCCACGGTTCGTGGCATAGTGGCTGGCAGGCGAATCGCCCGGTTCCTAAATAAAAGATTCTAATGGCAAAAACCGCGACCAAGAAGAAATCCTCCCTCCAGGACGACCTTTTCGACGCTCCCTCGCCTGCCAAAGGCGCGGCGGCCAAAGGGGGCGCGCGTAAGCCGTCGGCTGCCCGTCAGACAGCCAAGCCGGTCGGTCGTGCTAAGGCCGAACGCGAAAAGAACCCACGCGGAAAAGCCGCACGCGGTGCGGGTGGCGACACGAGTTACACGGCCAAGCACATCGAGGTACTGGAGGGGCTGGAGCCGGTGCGCCGCCGTCCCGGCATGTATATCGGCGGCACCGACGAAAAGGCGCTGCATCACCTGTTCGCCGAGGTGATCGACAATGCGATGGACGAGGCGTTAGCCGGCCATGCCGACTGGATCGAGGTCGAGGTGGAGGCCGACGGCTTCGTCAGCGTCACCGACAATGGCCGCGGCATGCCGGTCGACAACCATCCGAAGTTCAAGAACAAGTCGGCGCTGGAAGTGATCATGTGCACGCTGCACGCCGGCGGCAAGTTCAACTCCAAGGTCTACGAAACCTCCGGCGGCCTGCACGGCGTCGGCGTCTCGGTCACCAACGCCCTGTCCGAGCGCATGGTAGTCGAGGTCTGGCGGGAGCAGACGCACTATCGCATGGGTTTCGAGCGCGGCAAGCCGAAGGGCAAACTGGAGAAGCTCGGCCGCGCGCCCAACAAGCGCGGCACGCGCGTCCGCTTTAAGCCGGACCCGCAGATCTTCGGCGCCAAGGCCGGCTTCAAGCCCGAGCGCATCTTCAAGATGACGCGGTCCAAGGCCTATCTGTTCGGCGGCGTCGAGATCCGCTGGCATTGCGCGCCGGAACTGCTCGAAGGCGTCGAGGACGTGCCGGAAAAGGCGACGTTCCATTTCGAGCAGGGCCTGCGCGATTACCTCGCCGACCAGCTCAAGGGCGCGACGTTGGTGCATGCGGACATCTTCACCGGTTCTTCCGGCAAGGTGGGCGCGCACGGCGCGGTGCAATGGGCGATCGCCTGGACCGCTGACACCGACGGCTTCCTCAACTCCTACTGCAACACTATCCCCACCCCTGACGGCGGCACCCACGAGTCCGGCCTGCGCAGCGCGCTTCTGCGCGGACTGAAGGATCACGCCGCCCGCGTCGGCCAGGAAAAGCGCGCGGCGCCGGTGACCTCCGACGACATCATGACGGGCGCCGGCTGCATGCTGTCGGTGTTCGTGCGCGAGCCGGAATTCCAGGGGCAGACCAAGGACCGCCTTGCCACCGCGGAAGCCCAGCGCATCGTCGAGCAGGCGATGCGCGATCCTTTCGACCACTGGCTCGCCGCCAATCCGACCCAGGCCAACAAGCTCCTCGACTTCGTCATCGAGCGCGCCGACGAGCGCGTCCGCCGGCGCCAGGAAAAGGACATCGCGCGCAAGTCGGCGGTGCGCAAGCTGCGCCTGCCCGGCAAGCTCGCCGACTGCACCTCGTCGGCCGCCCAAGGCTCGGAGATTTTCATCGTCGAGGGCGATAGCGCCGGCGGTTCGGCCAAGCAGGCGCGCGACCGCCGCAGCCAGGCGGTGCTGCCGCTGCGCGGCAAGATCTTGAACGTGGCGTCGGCGGGCAAGGACAAGCTGGCGCAGAACGCCCAGCTCGCCGATCTCATTCAGGCGCTCGGCGTCGGCACCGGCACGCATTATCACGAGAAGGATTTGCGCTACGAGAAGGTCATCATCATGACCGACGCCGACGTCGACGGCGCGCATATCGCTTCGCTCCTGATCACCTTCTTCTTCCGCCAGATGCCCAAGCTGATCGAGGATGGCCGGCTTTATCTCGCGGTGCCGCCGCTCTATCGCCTCTCCCACGGCGGCAAGATCGTCTACGCGCGCAACGACAAGCACCGCGACGAGCTGCTGAAAAAAGAATTCCACGCCAATGCCAAGGTGGATATCTCGCGCTTCAAGGGCCTCGGCGAGATGATGGCGGCTCAACTGAAGGAAACCACCATGGACCCGTCCAAGCGCACGCTGCTGCGCGTGGTGCTGGTGGAGAGCGAGAAGAAGCCCGCCGCCAAGGCGGTAGAAGAGCTCATGGGCACGCGGGCGGAAACCCGTTTCGCCTTCATCCAGGAGCACGCGGAATTTGCCAGCGAGGAATTGCTGGACGTATAGACGTCGTTAGCTTCGTAAGGTGGGCAAAGGCGCGTCAGTGCCCTGCGCACCACAGGCTCACAACACGCGGAGATATGTGGTGGGCTTCGCTCGGCCCACCCGACGGATCATCCCTAAGACAAACTGCGCTTCACCGCGCGTTGACCAGCCGCCGGCTGGGCTTGCGCTCGACCACGACCGTGCGCGGCGCGGAGGCAGAGCCGACAAAGGCGACGGACTTCGCAGCCGCCGTCCTGCGTGGCCGGGCGGTTTTGAGCAGTTCGGCGCGCACCTGGTCGCGCGGCATTCCGATCAGCGCGGCTGCGATGTCGGCCTGCGCCTCCAGTTCGTCGGACAGGCCCTGCGCGGCGGTTATGGCTTCTTGCAGGGTCGGCGTGTCGCGGCGGACGCGGCGGGGGCCGAATTTGGTCTGCCAGACCTTGTTTTGGCTTTGATCGTTGCTTTTGCTCATGAATCCAACTTCTTGTATTCCAATTTCTCGATGCATGCTAGCGCATATATTGCATCGCAACAAGAAACTTGTGCGACGCAATATTGTTGCCGAATGTCGCACCTGTCGGCCGCGCATGGCTCTTGCGGCGCAGCGGAACGCGGAGCCGGCTCGCTTTCCGACCGGTGGCGCAGGCCCGGAGCCACTTATGACTGCGGAGATGTCCGGGTCTGCGTCGGCGTCGGCTTGCACTTGCTCAACAGCGGCGTCTTGACCCCGTAGCCTACCGCCACGCCGTCTTTCACCCGCGCCGGTCCGTCATTGGAGCGGTTGAACATGGTGCGCAGCGTGCCGTTGTGAACGGCCCAGATAAGCGTCTGCCGCTGCTCGTCCTGCTTGCCGGGCCGGAAAATGACATTGACCGACACCCGCGTGTCCGACAGTTTCTCGGCCGACAAAATGCTGTAGCGGTTGATGACATTGTTCGGCCCGATGTCGTTATCCTCCAGGATAATACCGGGCGCCGGCTGACTGATCCTGACATAGGGATTGTCGGGCGAAGGCTCCGCGGAACAGTCGCTTGCCCAGGTGCCGAACAGGCCGAAAGATTGAAACACCTGCTCGGGCGGCGGGCCGGTCGGAGCGGCGGCGGCAGCCGGCAGGCTCGCTGCTAAGCTCAACAACAAGACAGCCAGCCGCATAATCTAACGCTCCACGCTTCGCAAAATACCCGCAGTCACCATAGCAGCGCTTCCCGCCCCGGCAATCCGTACGATTCCTGATGTGTTATTATCCCTGCCCGAACCCAGGCGACCATTTCCTCAACGCATGAGCGCTCCCTCCGCCTCCCCCGCCGAACCGCCGCGCGCCCGCGGCGAACTGTTCGGCCACCCGCGGGCTTTGAGCTTCCTGTTCGCGACGGAGATGTGGGAGCGGTTTTCCTACTACGGCATGCGAGCCCTGCTCGTGCTCTACATGGTCGAATACCTGCTCAAGCCGGCGCAGGCCGGCCATGTCGCCGGGCTCGCCGCGTTGAGGAGCGCGCTGGAAGCTGTGTTCGGGCCGTTGAGTCTGCAACCGCTCGCCTCGCAAATTTACGGCTTCTATACGGGGCTCGTTTATCTCACCCCGATCTTCGGCGGCCTCTTGGCCGACCGCCTGCTTGGCCAACGCCGGACCGTGCTGATCGGCGCCGCTTTGATGGCCGCTGGCCATTTCATGATGGCCTTCGAGCGCCTGTTCCTGTTCGCGCTGCTACTGCTCATCCTCGGCAACGGCTGTTTCAAGCCCAACATCTCGACGCAGGTGGGCGCGCTTTACCCGCCTGGCGACCGCCGGCGCGACCGCGCCTTCTCTATCTTCTATGTCGGCATCAATCTCGGCGCGTTCTTCTCGCCACTGGTATGCGGCACGCTGGGCGAGGAAGTCGGCTGGCACTACGGATTCGCCGCCGCCGGTGTCGGCATGACCGTCGGCCTGATCATCTATCTGATCGCCACGCCCACGCTGCCGAAGGATGCCTTCGTGCGTCGCGCACCCGCCGCCACGCCGCTTGCCCGCGACGATTGGCGGGCGATCGGCGCCCTCCTTGCGCTGATGCTGCCGGTCAGCCTGTTCTGGGCAACCTACGAGCAGCAGGGCAACACCATCGTGCTGTGGGCGAGCCAATACACCGACCGTCACCTGTTCGGCGGCTTCGAAATCCCCGTCACCTGGTTCCAGGCCTTCAATCCCTTCATGATTTTTGCGTTCACGCCGTTCATCGTCGCGCTCTGGCGCCGGCAGGGTGCGACCGAGCCTTCCACCGTCATGAAAATGGCGATTGGCCTGTTCCTCAACGCAGCCTCCTGGCTGATCATGCTGGCGGCGGCGCGCGCGGCCGGCACCGGCCGGGCGAACGCGGAGGCGAGCTGGCTGTGGCTGCTCGCCTTCTTCGTCTTGATCACCGTTGGCGAGCTCTATCTCTCGCCCACCAGCCTGTCGCTCGTCACCAAAGTAGCGCCCGCTCGGTTTTTGTCGATGATGATGGGCGTGTGGCTTGCCACCAGCTTCATCGGCAATTTCCTCGCCGGCTATCTCGGCACATATTGGTCGAGCATGAGCAAGGAAGGGTTCTTCCTCCTGCTGGCGGTGATCTCGGCGGCGGCCGGATTGGCGATCGTGCTGATGCACCGGCCGTTGAGAAAGGTGCTGGCGGATTGAGGGGGCGACGAAAACATCCGCTCGTCCCCGCGAAAGCGCGGAACCCCGTTCTGGATTCCGCTTGCGCGGGAATGAGCGGAGAATGCAACAGCTATCCGAGCCTCACTCGATCGGCAGCCCGGCGTAGTTCTCCGCCAGCGAAACCGCGGCTGCGTGCGACGAGGTCACGTAGTCGAGCTCGGCGAGCTGCCGCTTCATGTCGAATTCGGCATAATCGCCGCCGCGCTGGCGATGCAGCATCTGCGTCATCCACCATGAGAAGCGCTGGCCCTTCCACACACGGTTGAGACATGAGGCCGAATAGTGCTCGATCGCCTCGCTGCCCTTGCCGCGGTAGAAGGCTTCGAACGCGCGCGCCAGCACGCGCACGTCGGCCATCGCGAGGTTCATGCCTTTGGCGCCGGTCGGCGGCACGATGTGCGCCGAGTCACCGGCCAGGAACAGCCGTCCGCTTTGCATGGGTTCGGTGACATAGCTGCGCATAGGCGTCACGCCCTTCTGCAGGATGTTGCCTTGCGGCAATGGCCGCACGCCGCCGAGCCGCGTATTGAGCTCTTCCCAGATGCGCGCGTCCGGCCATTCGTTGATGTCTTCGTCGGGCTCGACCTGCAGATAGAGCCGCGACAGATCCGGCCCGCGCATGGAGAACAGCGCGAAGCCGCGCTCATGGTAGGCATAGATCAGCTCCTTCTCCGGCGGCGGCGATTCCGACAAAATGCCGAGCCAGGCGTAAGGATAGACGCGGTCGTAGCCGGCCCAAACGTCCGCCGGCATGCTGGGGCGGCAGACGCCGTGAAAGCCGTCGCAGCCGGCGAGGAAATCGCATTCGATTTCTTGCGGTTTGCCTTCGTGCTTGAAACGTATTTTCGGCCGCTCGGTCGAGAATTCGTGCACGCTGGTGTCTTCGACCTCAAACAGGATCTGGGTGCCTCGCGCCAGCCGATCCGCGATCAGGTCTGTGACCACTTCCTTCTGGTCGTAGATATAGACGTGCTTGCCGACGAGTTCGGTGAAGTCGAGCTTGCGCGCCTCGCCGTTGAAGGCAAGATAGATGCCGTCGTGCACCATGGCCTCGCGCTGAAGCCTCTCGCCCACGCCGGTATCGATCAGCATGCGCGCGACCCAGTTCTCCATCAGGCCGGCGCGCACACGGTTCTCGCAATATTCGCGGCTGCGGTTCTCGACCACGATCAACTCGATGCCCGCAAGATGTAAGAGGTGCGAGAGCGTCAGGCCGGCCGGACCCGCGCCGACGATGCCGACTTGCGTACGCATTTGAGCCTTCCTCCCGGTTTTTCGCCTTGTTCTTCGCTTCCCATAGGCATCAGGCGCGGTGACCCGGCCAAGGGACGAAGCCCGGAAAGGCTGGCACAATTCTGCGGCGGCTTCAGACCGGCGGCCAGCCGTAGCGCGGGACTTGCGCCTTGTAGGCGCGGTAGGCGGCGCCGAACTTGGCTTCCAGATAGCGCTCTTCGCGCTTGACCACGCCGAAGTGAACAACGAGCGCGAACGCGACGGTCGTCACCAGCATCCAGTCCGACGCCAGCAGGACGGCGAAGCCGGCCAACAACAGGGTGGCGCCCACATACATCGGGTTGCGCAGGGTGCGGTAGATACCATCGTCGACCAGCGCCGTCGTCGGCTTCCAAGGCTCCACATGGGTATGCGCGCGGCGGAAGGCGAAGACGGCGGGCAGGCCGAGCGGAAAGCCGGCCGCCATGATCACGATCCCGATGACGATGCGTTCCGGTTTGGTCAGCAGGACGGTGAGCACGTAAGCCGGCAGGAAATGATCGAGCAGCAGACCGAGCGCCACCGCGATAGCCGCCAGTAGTGGCGGCGGGACGATGACGCCGGCGGTGTCGCGGGCTTTCCGCATTCAGCCGCCCAGCCATTCGGCCAGCGCCGCGTTCACCGGCTCCGGCCGCTCGATGGTGGAAAGGTGCCCGCAGTTCGGCACCACAATCAGCTTGGAGCCGGCGATGGCGCCGACAATCTCCTGCGCCACCTCGGGCGTGGTCAGTTCGTCACCGTCGCCTACCAGCACCAAGGTCGGGCAGCGGATGCGCGAAAGGAGCGGCCGCGAATCCGGCCGCGAGACGATCGCTTTCTCCTGGCGCACAAAGGCGTCCGGCCCGGTATCGGCCGCCATGGCGCGCACGGTGCCCATGAGCTCCGCATCGCTGCGGCGGTTTGCATGCACGAAGCGCGGCGTCAGCGTCGCCACTACGTCGGCGAAGCGCCCCTCCTCCACCATGGTGATGAAGGCGTAGCGGGCCGCCGTCTGTTCCGGCGTGTCAGGCCGCGCCGAGGTGTCGAGGAGCGCGAGTTTGGCGACGCGCTCGGGCGCCTGCCGCATAATCTCGAAAGCGAGATAACCGCCGAAGGACAGCCCCGCGAGGGCAAAGCGCGGCGGCGCAGAGCCGAGGATTTGGGCTGCGACGGCTTTGATGTCATCCTGGTGTATGTGATCCGCGACAGCGACCTGGCCCAGCGGCCACAGCGCCGTGAGCTGCGGCGCGTAGAGCCGGGCGCTGCACAACAGGCCCGGAACCAGCACGAGCGGTATGCTTTCAGCCATCACAATTCTCCGATGCAGCCTGGCATTTTACACGCGGCGGACGGCGCGCGCGCAGCCCAGATGACGTCAAAATGGCAAAAACATTAAGAATTTATGTGACTTATTGCCGGGGCGAAGCATTGACTTTGCAGGCCCCAGCCCCCATCTTTCGCGCAACCGGTTCGAACGAAGATTCGGCCATCCCCCGCGCAACGCAACTGGTTTCTCGTCCGGCGCGGTTCCGGATGCGCCCCTGATTTGAGGCTATATGTCCTTTTCCCATCTTGGACTCTCCGACAAAGTCCTCGGCGCCATCGAGAGCGCCGGCTACAAGACCCCCACTCCCATCCAGGAACAGGCGATCCCCCACGTGCTCAAGCGGCGCGACGTCTTGGGCATCGCGCAGACCGGCACCGGCAAGACCGCCGCCTTCGTGCTGCCAATGCTGACCATGCTGGAGCAGGGTCGTGCGCGGGCGCGCATGCCGCGCACGCTGATCCTTGAGCCAACGCGCGAGCTCGCGGCGCAGGTCGCCGAGAGCTTCGAGAAATACGGCAAGAACCAGAAGCTCAACGTCGCCTTGATCATCGGCGGCGTGTCGTTCGACGACCAGGACGCCAAGCTCCTGCGCGGCGTCGACGTGCTGATCGCCACGCCGGGCCGCCTGCTCGACCATTTCGAGCGCGGGCGTCTGCTCTTGTCGGGTTGTGAACTGCTCATCATCGACGAAGCCGACCGGATGCTGGACATGGGCTTCATCCCTGACATCGAGCGCATCGGCAAGCTGGTGCCGTTCACGCGGCAGACGCTGTTCTTCACGGCGACCATGCCGCCGGAGATCCAGCACATCGCCGACACGTTCCTGCACAATCCGGTGCGCGTGGAAGTCTCCAAGCCCGCCACCGCCGCCGTCACCATCGACCAGCGGCTCGTGCGCACGGGCCGCGACCCGCACGAAAAGCGCGAGACGCTGCGCCGGCTGATCCGCTCGGCCGACAACTTCAAGAACGCCATCATCTTCTGCAACCGCAAACGCGAGGTTGCACAACTCCACCGCTCGTTGCTGCGGCACAAGTTCAACGCCGCGGCCCTGCATGGCGACATGGACCAGGCGGCACGCACGGCCGCGCTCGAGTCGTTCCGCAAGGGCGAGGTCTCGCTGCTGGTCGCCTCCGACGTCGCCGCCCGCGGTCTCGATATTCCGGCGGTGAGCCACATTTTCAATTTCGACGTGCCCCATCACGCCGACGATTACGTCCACCGCATCGGCCGAACCGGCCGCGCCGGTCTGACGGGTACCGCCATCACCATCGTGGCCCCCATCGACAGCAAGGCGGTCGGCGCTATCGAAAAGCTGATGGGCCGGTCGATTCCGTGGGTGGACGGCGAACCGGCGCCCGTCGCGCCGCACGCGGTCGAGGGCGAGCGGGCGGCACGCGGTGGGCGCACGCACGGCGGCCGCGGCCGCAGCGGCAGCAGCCGCTCCCCGCAGCGCCGTCAAGGCAGCCCCGAGCCGGTCCGCGCCGGCGACCAGCCGCGCGCGCGGACACCGCGGCCGCAACTCGACGAGCCCGCCGAGGTGAGCCACCTGCCCGCCTTCCTGCTGCGTCCGGTGCCGCTCAAGGCCTGATTGCCGCGAATTTTACAATCGCCCTGCCACAACAATAGGTTGTCGGCATTACACGCGATTTACCTGGCATTCATCTCCCTCGCATACCGTCGCCCCATGACGAAGCGCGGCCGGAACGGCCGCGCGCGGACGAGGTACGGTCGATGGCGGGGCACGCTGACGAACATGAACGCACCATGGCGTTCGCCAATATCGCGCTCGGCCAGATCAAGGCGCTGCGGCAGCCGGCCACGCCGCGCAATTACGAAATCTGGTACGCCTACGCCACCGGCTATCAGCCCTCGCTCAACCAGAAGATCAACGAGACGCTGAACGAGCACGGCACTCTCAGCGACACCGATCTCGACCAGATCTACGAAACCTATGTCTCGCCGGTCCGCCTGTCCGAGCGCATCGACAATGTCGGCAGCCAGGTAAGGTGCGAAATCGAGCAGGTGATGGCGATGATCGAGGCCGCCGCCGGCTCCGCCACCAGCTATACCGAAAGCCTGGCCGACATGTCGGAGAAGCTCGGCCGCTCCAAGGACCGCGAGGGCCTGCGCGTCATCGTCGAGAGCCTGGTGCATACCGCCAAGGAGATGGAGGCCTCCAACCAGAAACTGGAGGCCCGGCTCCACGCTTCCAAGCAGGAGATCAGCGAGCTGCAGACCAACCTGGAAGCGGTGCGCCACGAAAGCCTGACCGATCCCCTGACCACGCTCGCCAACCGCAAATTCTTCGACACAGCGCTGCGAGAGGCCATCGCCGAGGCCCGCGACAAGAAGGAAGCGCTGTCGCTCATGATGACCGACATCGACCATTTCAAGAAGTTCAACGACAGCTACGGCCATCTGACCGGCGATCAGGTGCTGCGGCTGGTGGCGACCTCGGTGAAGCAGAACGTCAAGGGCCAGGACACCGCCGCCCGCTACGGCGGCGAGGAGTTCGCCATTATCCTGCCTAACACGGTGCTGCGTTCGGCCATTACCGTCGCCGATCACATCCGCCGCTCCGTGATGACCAAGGAACTGATGAAGCGCTCGACGGGCGAACATCTCGGCCGCGTGACCATCTCGATCGGCGTCGCCACCCTGCAGAAGAATGACACCCCGCAGAGCCTGATCGAGCGCAGCGACAAATGCCTCTATGCCGCCAAGCGGCACGGCCGCAACCGCGTTATGTGCGAGAGCGACCCGGAGGTCACCGCCGGCGCCCTCGTGGCCACGCAGGTGGCGTGAAGTCGTTCCGTCCGAGGACGGGCCTAGCCGGGCTTCCTTGAACGCTTTTGCTTCGCGGGCGCTTTCCCCGCCGGCTTCTTGGCGCGGGCGCGCTCGTCGCGCTTTTGCCGGTGCGCAGCGCCCAGGGCCGCCCGCGCCCAGACGGCCAGTTCGTCTGCATCATCGTAGAGCCGCTCCGGCAGTCGCCAAAACGAATTGACCGTCACGACCTTGCCCGACCGCGTCTGCGTGTAGCTGAACGGCGCCGAGCCTTCCTCGGCAAAGCGCGGCACCGTCGTTTCGTCGGTCTTGAAGTAGAGCTCGCCGCGCAGGAACAGGGAAAAGCAGGCGCCGTCGGCATAAAGGCCGTAGCCCGAGAACATGCGCCGCACGGCAACGGGACCGAATGCGCTGAACAGTTCTTTGATCAACTCGGGGTCCACGGCGCGTGCACCCCGGCGCGGCGGTCAGGTCAGGGCTTCCGGCTTCGCCGGCGTCAACTGCACCAACTCGCCGCAGCCGCAGGCCGAGGTCTGGTTCGGGTTGTTGAAGACGAACTGCGCCGACAGCTTCTCGGTCTTGAAGTCCATCTCGGTGCCGAGCAGGAACAGCACCGCCTTGGGGTCGATCAGGAGCTTGACCCCCTTGTCCTCGACCACCTCGTCGGTGGGATTGACCGCATCGGCGTATTCCATGGTGTATTCCATGCCGGCGCAGCCGCCGTTCTTGACGCCCACGCGCACGCCGGCGACGGGCTTGTCGGCCCGCGCCATCGCATCGCGGATGCGCTGGGCGGCGGTTTCGGTGAGCCGCATCACCTGAGGTCGGGGTCGGGGCTGGGCAGTGGCCATGGCAATCCTCTTTCACTCGGTAATATGGCGTTTCGACGCGTGATCGCTACCCGCACTTTTTTGCTTGCGCATGATCTTATCCGAAAACCGGTTCCCACTTTTCGGGATCATGCGCCTACCACATATTCAACACAAGTCGCGCCTCGTCGGACATGCGGCTCGGATCCCAGGGCGGTTCCCACACCACCGCGACCTTGGCCTCCTTGACGCCCTGAACGCTCGCCACCGCGTTCTCCACCTGGATGGGCAGGTCTTGCGCGGCCGGGCAATTGGGCGACGTCAGCGACATGTCGACCGACACCGCGCGGTCGTCGCCGATGTCGATCTTGTAGATCAGTCCCAGTTCGTAGATGTCCGCCGGGATCTCCGGGTCGTACACGGTCTTGAGCGCGCCGATGATATCGTCGGTGAGCCGCGTGAGCTCGTCCTGCGGCAGCTCGGAGCCGGTGCTGACGGCGGCGTTCGCGTTGGCCGTCTCGTGTGCCGCTTCCCGCGGCTTGTCGTCAACCGGCGTGGTGCTTTGCGTTTCTTCGGTCATGCGAACATGTCCTGCGCCTTGAGGAGGGACGCTGCCAGCGCATCCACCTCGTCCTTGGTGTTGTAGAGGCCGAACGAAGCCCGGCAACTCGCGGTAAGCCCATAACGGGCCAGCAACGGCATCACGCAATGGGTGCCTGCGCGCACCGCGACCCCCTGGCGGTCGATCACGGTGGCGATGTCGTGCGGATGGGCGCCCTTCATCTCGAAGGAGACCACCGGCCCCTTCTCCTTCGCCTTGCCGATGATGCGCAGCGAATTGATCGCGCCGAGACGCTCATGGGCGTATTGCGTCAACGTGTTCTCGTGCGCCCGGATGCGCCCCTTCCCGATGGAATTGACGTACTCGATCGCCGCACCCAGGCCGATCGCCTGCACGATGGCCGGCGTGCCTGCCTCGAAGCGATAAGGCGGCTCGCCGTAGGTGACGGTGTCGCAGGAGACTTCCGCGATCATCTCGCCGCCGCCGTTGAACGGCGGCATGGCGGCGAGATGCTCGTATTTGCCGTAGAGCGCGCCGATGCCGGTCGGCCCATAGATTTTGTGGCCGGTGAAGACGTAAAAGTCGCAATCGATGTCGCGCACGTCGATATCGAGGTGCACCGCCGCCTGCGCCCCGTCGACCAGCACCGGAATGCCGCGGGCGTGGGCGAGCTTCACCACTTCCTTCACCGGCACCACGGTGCCCAACACGTTCGACATGTGGGTGACGGCGACCAGTTTGGTGCGCGGGCTCAGCAGCTTCTCGAACTCGTCGATGAGGAAATTGCCGTCTTCGTCGATCGGCACCCATTTGAGCACCGCCCCCTGCCGTTCGCGCAGGAAGTGCCAGGGCACGATATTGGAATGGTGCTCCATGATGGAGAGCACGATCTCGTCGCCGGCCTGGATGCGCTCCCGCCCGAAACTATAGGCGACGAGGTTGATCGCCTCGGTGGCGTTGCGGGTGAATATGATCTCTTCCTTGCGGCCGGCATTGAGGAACTTCTGCACGGCTCTCACGCGCGCCCTCATAGGCCTCCGTCGCCTCGTTGGCGAGATAATGCAGCCCGCGGTGCACATTGGCGTATTGCCCGGTATAGGCCTTGCTGAGGCGGTCGAGCACGGCCTGTGGCTTCTGCGCGGAGGCGGCGTTGTCGAGATAGACCAGCGGCTTGCCATAAACCTTCAGCGCCAGCGCGGGAAAGTCCGCGCGGATGCGGCCGACATCGTAAGAACCGTTGGTCACTGCCGGGTGCATTTAACGTCCCTTTGTACGAGCACCATTCTCTCCCGCTCGTCCCCGCGAAAGCGGGGACCTAGCCCTTGGCCCCGGATTCCCGTTTTCGCGGGAATGAGCGGAAAAGCGGCCCGTCCGCGCATGACTACTTTCGCTCCCTCATCCACGCGATCGCCGCGTTCATCAGCGCTTCGCGGATGCCTTCGTGCGCGATCTCCTCGACCGTCTCGCCGATGAACGCCTGAATCAGTAGCGCCTCGGCTTCCGGCTCGGGAATGCCGCGCGACATCAGATAGAACTTCAAATCCTCGTTCGGCGCCGAGGTGGTGGCGCCGTGGCCGCAGACCACGTCGTCGGCGAAGATTTCCAGCTCCGGCTTGTTGTCGGCCTCCGCCTCGTCGGTTAGCAGCAGCGACCGCGTCATCATCTTGGCATCGGTCTTCTGCGCGTGCGGCTTGACCACGATCTTGCCCTGGAACACGCCGTGCGCCTGGTCGTCGAGCACCGATTTGAACTGCTCGCGGCTCTCGCAATGAGGTGCCGCGTGTTCGATCAGCAGCGTGGTGTCGGCATGCTGCTTGCCGCGCAGCAGGGTGACGCCGCGGATACCGGCATGCGTATTCTCACCGGCGAAGCGGATGAAGTTCTGGTTGCGCGCGACATTGACGTCGGCGGTGAAGGCGAAGGTATTGAACGCCGCTTCCGCGCCGACCGAGGCCAGCAGGCTCGCCAGATGCAGCGCGCCGCCGCGCGTCAGCTTGAAATAATCGACCTGCGCCTTGTCGCCGACCACCAGTTCGAACGCGGCATTGACTTGCGCGTTGCCGCTGTCGTGGTCCTCGATGAGGGTCGCTTTGGCGCCCTCGCCCACCACCACCAGCGAACGCATGAACACGGAGCTCGGCTTGTCGGCGCCCGTCGCGAAAACGAGATGGATCGGCCGCTTGATCTCGACGCCTCTGTCGATGCGGATCACCGCCCCGTCGCCCATCAGCGCGGTGTTGAGCGCCACCGCGGCATCATCGGTGAAAAACGTCTTGCCGACATGGTCGGCCACGAGCTTGTCGCCCTTCGCCAGTGCCTCGGCCAGCGAGCCGATGACGAGACCCGGCTCGGGCTTGAGATCGGACAGTTCCGGCGCGAACACGCCGTCGACGAAGACGATGCGGCGCACGTCGACGCCTTCGAGCTTGCGTCCGGCCTGTTTGGCGCGCTGCTTGGCCGACTTGTCCGGCGGCGGCGCCAGCGGAAAGGCCTCGCGCATCAGCGCGCGCAAATCGGTGTATTTCCATTCCTCGACGCGGCGATGCGGAAGCCCGCGCGTCTCGAATTGCTTGAACGCGTCCGCGCGCAAGCTCGCGATACCGTCCTTGCCCGGCAGCGTCGCGCGCGCGCCTTCGTATGCCGCGCTCAACGCCTGCTCGGCCGGAGTCTTCATGGGAGTGACGTCAGCGGCCATGGCACAACCTCTCAGCCGTCATGGCCGGGCTTGTCGCGGCCATCCACGCCTTGGCCATGACAAAGAAAGGCGCCGATGCCCGGCACAAGGCTGGGCATGACGCCGCAAGTGGTTCGAAGCTTCGACACTACGCCGCCTCCTCGCCGACAAATTCGGCATAGCCCTTGGCCTCGAGCTCGAGCGCCAGTTCCTTGCCGCCCGTCTTCACCACTTTGCCCTTGGCCATCACATGCACCACGTCGGGCACGATGTAGTTCAAGAGCCGCTGATAGTGGGTGATGACGATCATCGAACGCTCGGGCGAGCGCAGCGCGTTGACGCCGTCGGCGACGATCTTTAGCGCGTCGATGTCGAGGCCGGAATCGGTCTCGTCGAGTACGGCGATGCGCGGTTGCAGCACCGACATCTGTAAAATCTCCTGGCGCTTCTTCTCGCCGCCGGAAAAGCCGACATTGACCGGGCGCCGCAGCATCTCCTGGCTGATGCCGAGATGCTTGGCAGTGTCGCGCACCAGCTTCATGAATTCGGGCGTGGAGACCTCACCCTCGTTCCGCGCCTTGCGCTGCGCATTGAGCGCAGTGCGCAGGAAGGTCATAGTGGCGACGCCCGGCACCTCGATCGGATACTGGAAGGCGAGGAACACGCCCTTGGTGGCGCGCTCGTCCGGGCTCATCTCCAGGATGCTCTCGCCGTCGAGCAGAACGTCGCCTTCGGTGACGTCGTAGTCCGCCTTGCCGGCGAGCACATAGGCGAGCGTCGACTTGCCCGAACCATTCGGTCCCATGATGGCGGCGACCTGGCCCTTTTCGACGGTCAGGTCGAGGCCGTTGAGGATCTTCTTGCCGTCGATTTCGACGTGCAGGTTTTTCACTTCAAGCAATGACATTTTCGTCCGTTCCGTTTATCCGCTCTCGCTCGCCTCCGCGAAAGCGGAGACCCAGTTCTTGACTTTGCATTCCCGCTTGCGCGGGAATGAGCGGAGCAATTATCCGACCGATCCCTCCAAGCTGATCGAAATCAGCTTCTGCGCCTCCACCGCGAATTCCATCGGCAGTTGCTGCAGCACGTCCTTGACGAAACCGTTGACGACGAGCGCCGTCGCCTCCTCCGCCGACATGCCGCGGCTCTGGCAGTAGAACAGCATGTCCTCGGAAATCTTCGACGTCGTGGCTTCGTGCTCGAACACGGCCGAGGAATTCTTCGCCTCGATATAGGGCACCGTGTGCGCGCCGCACTGGTTGCCGATCAGCAGCGAGTCGCAGTTGGTGAAGTTGCGCGCGCCGGTCGCCTTGCGATGCGCCGAGACGAGACCGCGATAGGTGTTGTTCGACTTGCCGGCGGAGATGCCCTTGGAGATGATCCGGCTGATCGTGTTCTTGCCGAGATGGATCATCTTGGTACCGGAATCGACCTGCTGGTGGCCGTTGGAAATGGCGATCGAGTAGAATTCGCCGCGCGAATTGTCGCCGCGCAGGATGCAGCTCGGATATTTCCACGTGATCGCCGAGCCGGTTTCCACCTGCGTCCAGGAGATCTTCGAGTTCTTGCCGCGGCAGTCGCCGCGCTTGGTGACGAAGTTGAAGATGCCGCCCTTGCCCTCGGCGTCGCCGGGATACCAGTTCTGCACCGTCGAATATTTGATCTCGGCGTCATCGAGCGCGATGAGCTCGACGACCGCCGCGTGCAGCTGATTCTCGTCGCGCATCGGCGCGGTGCAGCCTTCGAGATAGGAGACGTAGGCGCCCTTGTCGGCGATGATCAGCGTGCGTTCGAACTGCCCGGTGTTGGCCTCGTTGATGCGGAAATAAGTCGACAGCTCCATCGGGCAGCGCACGCCCTCCGGCACGTAGACGAAGGAGCCGTCGGAGAACACGGCCGAATTGAGCGTGGCGAAGAAGTTGTCGGAGGTCGGCACCACGGAGCCGAGATATTTCTGCACCAGCTCGGGATGCTCGCGAATGGCCTCCGAGATCGGCATGAAGATCACGCCGGCTTTCTTCAGCTCGGCCTTGAAGGTGGTGGCGACGGAAACGGAATCGAACACGGCGTCGACCGCGACCCGGCCCCGGACGGACTCGCCGCCGGTCGTCTCGTCGTCGAGCTGGCTCGGCTCGCCTTGGCGGCGCACGCCGGCGAGGATTTCCTGCTCCTTGAGCGGAATGCCGAGCTTCTCGTAGGTCTTGAGGATTTCCGGGTCGACCTCGTCGAGCGAGGCCAGCGCGTTCCGCTTCGGCGCCGAGTAGTAATAGATGTCCTGATAGTCGATCTTGGGATAGTGGACGCGCGCCCAGGTCGGCTCGCGCATGGTCAGCCAGCGCTTGTAGGCGCCGAGCCGCCATTCGAGCATCCATTCGGGCTCGTTCTTCTTGGCCGAAATGAAGCGGACGGTGTCTTCGGAAAGACCCTTGGGCGCCTTCTCGGATTCGATCAGCGTCTCGAACCCATACTTATACTGATCAACGTCGATGCGTTTGACCTGCTCGACGGTCTCTTGTACGGCCGGCATTCTTCCCTCCGCTCACGGTTGCAAGGACCGCGGGTTGGATTTGTCGGTTATGGTGGCTTAGCGTTGGTGCCGCTGAGCTGTCCCTCTGGTGAATGGTGGGCGGACGCGCGTTTTTAGGCGGCGAGCCCGCGTCTCTCCTTAACTAATGATCGCGCCAGCATATTCCAAGTTCCGAGGAAGCGTTCCACCTGCGCTTGCGTGCTGGTCCAGCCGAGGCTCACCCGCACCGCGCCGCGCGCGAGCCCCGGTTCTACTCCCATCGCCCCCAGCACGTGCGAGGCCGCTACCTTGCCGGACGAGCAGGCGGCGCCGGAAGAAACCGCTATGCCATTGAGATCGAAGGCGATTATCGCGGTCTCGGCCCTCGTGCCGGGCACCGCGAACAGCGTCGTATTGGGTAGCCGCGCGACACCTGCGCCGAAGATCACGGTTTGCGGGGTGATTGCCCTCAGCCCGGCCTCCAACCGATCGCGCAAGCCTGCCATGTGCGCCGCTTCGGCCTCCTTGGCAGCCGTTACGGCCTTGGCGGCGGCGCCGAACCCGGCGATCGCCGCCACGTTCTCGGTTCCCGCGCGCGAAGAGCGCTCCTGGCCGCCGCCCCTGATGAGCGGCTCGGCGATCTGGATGCCGTCGCGGCGGATGAGGGCGCCGGCGCCCTGCGGACCGCCCAGCTTGTGCGAGGAGATGGTCAGAAGGTCGGCGCCGAGTGCCTCCATGGAACAATCGAGTCGGCCGGGCCCCTGCACGGCGTCAACGTGAAGCAAACCGCCCGCGGCGTGGACGATGCCGGCGATTGCGGCGACAGGCTGCACCACGCCGGTCTCGTTGTTGACCAACATGACCGAAACCAGCGGGCGCTCCGCCCGGGCAATTGCCTTGGCTACAGCCTCCAGATCGACCACCCCATTGGGATCGACGGGGAGACGTTCGAACTGGTGGGCGGGGAAGCGACCGCCGCAGAGCACCGAAGGATGCTCGATGGCAGAAACAAAAAGCCTGTCACGACGGGCATTTGACCCAGGCTCTTCAAGCGCTGGCGTAAGCGCCAGCGCATTCGCCTCGGTGGCGCCAGAGGTGAAGATGACATTGTCCGGGTGCGCACCGACCAGCCGGGCGACCTCGCCGCGCGCGGCCTCGACGATCCCGCGCGCCGCCCGCCCCTCGGCGTGGACCGAGGATGCGTTGCCGGCCCCGAGCGCGCGCAGAAACGCCTCGCGCGCCTCCCCGCGCAGGGGCGCCCCGGCATTCCAGTCGAAATAGATGCGTTCGCTCATCGTCGTCCGATGTCGTCCTGGTAACTCGCTACCCGCTTCTCCCGGCCCCTAAAATGCTTGCTTTTTGCCCAGGGGGTCGTGCTAGAAGCCGAAAGGCTCCTCCGGCATGCTTATAACGCGTGCCGGGGTGCTGCAAAGCGGAATCAACATAATTAGAATAATTCTAATCTAGGGCCGGGATCGCCGACACCCTGTTCCGCGCGACAGAATCCGTTGCCATTCCTGGATGGCGCGGAAAGCTTGAGTTTTGAGGTCGAAAGCCATGCCTGAGGTCATTTTCACCGGCCCCGCCGGGCGCATTGAGGGCCGGTATCACCCGGCGCGGCAAAAGAACGCCCCCATCGCCATCGTGCTGCATCCGCACCCGCAGTTCGGCGGCACGATAAATCACCAGATCATCTACCAGCTCTATTACGCCTTCGTGCACCGCGGCTTTTCGGCGCTGCGCTTCAACTTCCGCGGGGTCGGGCGCAGCCAGGGCTCCTTTGACCACGGCACTGGTGAATTGTCGGACGCCGCCGCCGCGCTCGACTGGGCACAGACCATCAATCCGGAGGCGAAGAGCTGCTGGATCGCCGGCTTCTCTTTCGGCGCCTGGATCGGCATGCAGCTTCTGATGCGGCGGCCGGAGATCGAGGGCTTCATCTCGATCTGCCCCCCGGCCAATCTCTACGACTTCTCGTTCCTCGCCCCCTGCCCCTCGTCCGGCCTGATCATCCACGGCGACAAGGACGCGGTGGTGCCCTACAAGGACGTCACCACGCTGGTGGACAAACTGAAGACGCAGAAGGGCATCGTCATCGAGCAGAAGGTGGTGCAAGGCGCCAACCACTTCTTCGACGGCAAGGTGGAGCCGCTTCTGACCTCGATCGCCGCCTATCTCGACAAGCGCCTGAACACCGGCCGCAAGCCGACCGCGGCGGCGTAACGTGGGCGGAGTCGCTTACGGCTGATGGCCGGTAGCCCGGGTGAAGCGCAGCGAAACCCGGGGCAAGCCTCATCGAACCGTGACCGGATTTCGCGGAGTTTATCCTCGGGCGCGCGTAGCGCGACCCGGGGACTCCATCCTGGGCTACGGGCTGTCGCGCCCCAACGTGGACGCGGGGCGCCTGCTGAATTGGCGGATGCGGCAAATCCTGATATATTTTCATTATGAGCAAAGACACATCCGTGTCGGTCGATCGTCATTTCGCCGACTTCATCGAACGTCAGGTGCAGGCAGTGCCGCTACGAGTTCGTCGAGCGACGTGGTGCGTGCGGGCTTGCGGCTGCTTGAAGAGCAGGAATTGAAGATCGAGCGGCTGACGCGCCGCTTTGCTGGAAGGCGAGCAAAGCGGCGAACGCCACGCCGTTCGAACTGGACGATTTCCTCGATGAAATGCATCGGGAATCGGCAGTAGGACAAGTCGCTTCCCGCCCGACGTTGCATGCGAGCCTACATGCCGCCTACATCATCGGCCTTCTGAGGTATTGTGACAAAAATTCGCTGCCCCATCCGGGCTTTGTTATGCTCAACTCGCCGCTAACGATTTCAAGCAAAAGAAGGATCATCCTCAAGTCGATACACCTACCAAGTCAGAAATTGGTCTCCCTGTTGTGAAAAGAAATGCCTTCTCGTGCGAGTGAATCAGCGCTGCGCCACGCATTATCGCGCCGTTTCCTTTGGTAAAAAGCTTTAAGCCGCCATTTACGCGCTGGATGCGAACCCCAACAATCTTCACGTTGTGTCCGTCGGCAGCATCTTCGAAGCCCTCCCATTCATCGGCATAGAAGCAGCATTTATGGACAAATATTCCACTACTGCGGCAGGCGCTCATCATGATCATCGGTGTAAGAGCGAATAGCGCGCTCCAAAAGCTTCTTGGCCTCTTTTTTATCTAGGTGGCACTCGCCCAACTCTTCAGAGCACCAAGGACCAAGCGCGCCCTTGAAGACCATCCCGTTACCATCCTCCAAAAACAATTGCGCTCCGCAGCAGGCATTCTTTCCGCCTTGCGGCTTGGTCAACCGCTTAAAAACGATGCCCATGTAGCAGACACCGGGGCGCGCATCGGCAAGTATCCACGGTCGTCTGCGCGTCTTGTAAAAGATAGACGTCATCAGATTCCGTGAGATGGTCGCCGGATCTTCCTTGTCTCGTGCCGGCTTGTCCGGTGGGCGCATGCACGCGTCAAGCGTCTCTTCTTGCAAAACTTGCGTGATGATTTGATGCTTTAACAGCCTGGCCTTCAGTTGATTGTGGAAATCCGGCTTAAACTTCAGCGCTTCGCTGTACTCCTCGGCAAAAGTATCGGCGTCATCATGGGCGACGAAAAGTCCAAACTGACTCGCGTCCTCCGCACGCGTTCCTTCAATATATTCTTTGGGCGCCTCGGACATCGGCCTGCAAAGTCCTTCGAGGTTCTTCGAAACAATTACGAACCACAGCTCCGGTTTGTTTTCACTCTCGTAATTCGCCTTAGTCAGTCGCTTTGCGTAAGCTTTCACTACACGCGAAATCCGCGTGTGAAGCTCATGCGTTTGAAGCGCCTGAGCAAGAACGTCGTCAGGAATGACGCAGACCGCTTCGGGTTTGGGATTCCATGTCAATCCAAAGGCTGGCTCAAAGCCGGGAAAGAACTGGTGAGCCAGCTTACCAAACTCCACGTTCTTCTTTCTTCGGAATATTGAGCCAGCGTATGCCGGAAGTGGATTGTTGACGTGAGCGGACCAACGGCCGAAGAATTCCAGGCCTCTTTGGGTACCGCCATATCGCACGCTGCCGGGCGTTCGCGTATAGGGACCAAATAAGGTAAGTCCGTCTTTTGGGTGTGCCAAAAACTGGCCATGGCCAAAACGAAGCTGCGGTTCAGGGAGTTGAAGGACCTTACGCATCGGCCACTCTGATAATTTCTCTCACTACGTCATCATCGTCCTTTTCCAGATACGACAAATCTGACGAAAACACTTCCGGCGTAGCTGCTAGCACCACATGCTGATAACCGACCGGAATGGAGATGGTCTCCTTTCCATCGGCAATCCAGTGGACGAAGGCGGCAAGTTTCGTGCGCCACTCATGATTCCACCAGTTGAGTTTTCGTAGCGCCCGCTTTTCATCGAGCGGATACGGCTTTTCGCCGATCCGATATGGCTTGCTGATAATGGCCTTTGGACTCAGCACCACACCGTAATGTATGCGCAGGTCTACGGCGGGTTGAATGGCGAAATGCCATGCGTAAAGCCGACGAAGGCTGGTGATTTTGCCACCCATATGAATTCGCGCCTTGCGCCCGTCTGGACCGTCGAAGCTGTAAATCCTCAATAGACCGTGGTCAGCGAACCAAATCTTGCGTCGGGAATAGCTCAACGCCTTGTTGCTCAACCCCTTGTCAGTCAGCAATTTTTCCAGAGACGCCGCGATGAAGTAAGTCAGCATATTTTTGGCGGCGGATGGGACAATTCCGATTTCGGTGTCGCCCTCGTTCAAAAACGTTGCAGTGGGGATCGTCTTGGCAGCCAAGATGTCAAAACCGTGCGTACGTTCGTGATAGTCTGCCGCGTGCCGAAGCTAATGGCGAAATCGCGATATACGGAATATGGTGGAAAGGCTGGAAGCGCGCCCTTCAACTGCTCGCGGCCCGCCAGCCGGTTGCCTTGCGATGCCACAGTAAGAATATGCACATTCTCGGGTAGCGATTTGAAGGGCAGCAGGTTCGACACGAGTTCCGAAGGCGTGTCTCGCACAATGACGTCACGAGCGCTGACAGCAGGCCACCAAGATGTAATTCGAGCGTAATCGGGGTTACCCAAGCGCGGCACACCATCGTTGACCAGTCGCTTGTGCAAGTCGCGCAAGCCCTCGGCCCAATTCTCGCTCGGAATATAAAGGTCGGGGCTAATCTGAATTGGAACCGACCCAGTGAGTTTTTCGATACGCAGCGGCATAATGAAATTGTCACGCCGCAGGTTGTCCGCCGCTTGCACCTCTTTGTAGACGCCGGGCTTCTTTTCGAAGTCGCGAGAAGTATTAGAGAGGATGAAAATGAACTTTGTAGCGTCGTTTTCGATCTTCTTTTGAACCTTAAGCCAAAAGCTGCTTTCACCGGCGTGTGTGTTTTTTATATCGCACCACACCTCATAGCCCATGAGTGTGAGTTGAGTTGCAAACCACGCGGCAGCAGCGTTGTCTTGCGGGTTGGCATGGCTGATAAATAGTAGGCGGCGCGCGGCTGCGTGTTGCGCTGCCGGAGGCTGGACAGCCATCGCCGTTTGTGGGCTTTGTTTCGCCATATGCATCGCGCTGCTGTTAAGAGCTCATGTGCCGCGGGCATTTGCGCACCGGAAGGCAACAACTCAGAATATATGATTCGTCCTCCAATCAACCGAGCCAGCGGGACTTGTCCACTAGAGCCTTAGCTACTCACTACGCACACCCCCATGAAACACATCGGCTTCCTCACGTTCGGCCACTGGACCCCTCGCCCAGTCGCAAACGCCCTCGGCCGCCGACTCCCTGCTGCAATCGATCAACCTCGCCGTCGCGGTCGAGGAATTGGGCGCCGACGGCGCCTATTTCCGGGTGCGCCACTTCGCCCGCCTGAAGCCCGGTTAGACGAAGCAAATCGGGACCCCGCGTCTGCGGCGCACCACTTCGTGCTACGCCGCGCGCGGGGAAACGCAGTCGGCAAAGACCGGTGGCCGTCATCCTTCGAGGGCCGCTGACGCGGCCACCTCAGGACGACGGATCAGACCAGCCGACGCCGCGGGCGGTTTCGACCGCGGCAGGTTTGGGGCACGCGGCCAGCATCTTCATCGGTGTCGGATTGAGCGCGCCGCCGCCCGCGACAGTGAGGCGGATTTGCACGACCCCCACCCCGATCGCCTTCGCTACGCTGCGGCGATCGACCCTCCCCGCAAGGGGGAGGGTAAAGCAAGCAGCCGCCCGCCCCTTCATTTCTTCGCCGGACCTGTTACACCACGCGCCACCGGGAAGCGGCAACGCCGTCATGCCCGGCCTTGTGCCGGGCATCCACGCCTTAAAGCATCAAGGTAAGACGTGGATGGCCGGGACGAGCCCGGCCATGACGGGATGGTTACGACATGAGCGCCTACAAGTCCGATTTTCTCAACATCCTGGCCGAGCGCGGCTTCATCCACCAGATTTCCGAGCCGGAGGCGCTCGACGCCGCCGCCAAGGCGGGCGCGATCACCGGCTATATCGGCTTCGACTGCACGGCGGCCTCGCTGCACGTGGGCTCGCTCCTGCCGATCATGATGCTCCATTGGATGCAGCAGACCGGCCACCGGCCCATCGCGCTGATGGGCGGCGGCACCACGCGCGTGGGCGACCCCTCCGGCAAGGACGAGAGCCGGCGCATCCTCACCGACGCGCAGATCGAGCGAGAACCTCAAGGGCATCCGCGCCGTCTTCTCGAAGTTCCTCACCTTCGAGAGCGACGGCGGCTCGGCCATCATGGCCAACAATGCCGACTGGCTGAACACGCTCAACTACATCGACTTCCTGCGCGACGTCGGCCGGCACTTCTCGGTCAACCGCATGCTGTCGTTCGACTCGGTGAAGCTGCGGCTCGACCGCCAGCAGGAACTCTCGTTCCTCGAATTCAACTACATGGTGCTGCAGGCCTACGACTTCGTCGAGCTCAACAAGCGCACCGGCTGCATCCTGCAGATGGGCGGCTCCGACCAGTGGGGCAACATCGTCAACGGCATCGACCTCGGCCGCCGCATGCGCAACGCGCAGCTCTTCGCCCTGACCTCGCCGCTGATCACCACCTCGTCCGGCGCCAAGATGGGCAAGACCGCCGCCGGCGCGGTATGGCTCAACGCCGAGCTCGTCAGCCCTTACGACTACTGGCAGTACTGGCGCAACACCGAGGACGGCGACGTGACGCGCTTCCTCAAACTGTTCACGGTGCTGCCGCTTGCCGAGATCGCGCGGCTGGGCGCGCTGAAAGACGCCGAGATCAACGAGGCCAAGAAGGTGCTCGCCACCGAGGCGACCGCGCTGGTGCACGGGCGCGAAGCAGCCGAGGCCGCGGCGGAAACAGCGCGCAAGACGTTCGAGGAAGGCGCAACCGCGCTCGACCTGCCGAGCGTGCCGATCGCGCGCAAGGAGGTCGACGCCGGCCTCGGCGTACTCGCCGCCTTCGTCAAGGCGGGGCTTGCCGCGTCGAACGGCGAGGTGCGCCGCGCCATCGCCAACAATGCGGTCGCCGTCAACGACCGGCGCATCACCTCCGACAAGCACGCGATAGGCGCCGGCGACATCACCGGCGACGGCGTGATCAAGCTGTCGCTGGGCAAGAAGCGCCACGTGCTGCTGCGGCCGGCGTGAGTTGCGCTCAGCCCATCGAGCCGGGCGCGCGGAGGCTTCACCGCTGCTGCAGCGGCGAGAAGCGCGGATCGAACTGTCCCGGCGACGGGATGAACTTGCGCAGCAGTCCCGGCGCGATCGCGCTGACCGGATTGACGACGATGCGCGGCGAGCTCGGCGGGCCGGTCGCCTCGTAGGTGATGCCGAGCAGGCCCTCATTGGCGCCGCCGCCGAGGATGAGGCCGACCACCGGAATCTGCCCGAACAGATTGTTGAGGCCGTAGAACGGCACGAAGGTGCCGCGCAGATGCACGTCGTTCTTGGCGTAGTCGATCTGGCCTTCCACCGTGGCGCCCACCGCGGGCCCGCGCACCACGCCGTTGCGGATCGACATGTGCCCGGGGTAGCGCGTGAAGTCCATGTGCGCTTCGGAGAAGAACACGCCGCCGCCCGGCTGGCCCGGCGCGCCGGCGGTCACGCGGGCAAGCGCCGGCTCGCCGCGCACCGTGAAATTGCGCACATGGAGCGTGCCCACCTGCCGCTTGCGGTCCGCGCTCGGCGGATCCATCGCCACCCACATCTGGCCGCCCTGCATGCGCGGATACATGTCGGTGAAGCGGAACAGCGCGCCGGCGTCGGCGGTCTCGAAATAGACGACCTGGTGATTGTCGCTGGCGCGCAGGCGCAGGTCGCCGATCAGCGGCGTGTCGCGGCCAATGCGCGCCTTCATGGAGAAGTTGCGGATATGGCCGTTGCGGCGCGTCATCCGAAGATCGAGGCCACGCAGTGTCTCGCCGTTGAATCCCGCCACCGCGCCGAGCTTCACGTCGAGATCGAGGTCGGTCTCCTTGCGCTTGGCCTTCTCGTTCGGGTTCTTGTCGCCGGACAGCGAGGCTTTGACGAAGTTGCGCCCGTCATAGACGTCGCCGCGCATGGTCACGCGCAAGACGCCACTGCTGCGCTCGGCCTTGAGGCTCGCCTTGTCGCCGCCCGACAGCGCAAAGTCGGGCAGGTCGGCGGAAACGAGATCGCCTGATTTGTCGAACTCGGCCGAGCCCTTCACATTGGCGCCAGAGCCGGCGATCGTGAGATCGTCGAGCCGCGTCGTCTTCGGCAACTGCACCATCGTATAGGCGACATGCGCCGGCTTGCCCGCCGGCTTCTGCCAGCCCGGCAGCAGGTTGTCGATCCTGGCCTGGGTCAGGTCGGCATCCACGTTCAGCTTGGCCTGATCGATGTCGTTGCCGACCTGGCCGCTCACTTTGACCGGAATGGTGCCGCTCACCATGTCGCCGAAGTCCATGCCGAGCCTGCGGCGGGCCGCCGCGTCGATCTTGGCGGAAAGTTTCACCTGGGCGTCCTCATCGCCCTGCTTCTTGACGTCGAGCGTAGCCGGCGTGCCGCTGATCTTGACGTTGCCCTTGATCTGGTAGCCGTCGTTCGAGGCGGCCACGTGCAGCGTCGGCGCCTCGATCTTGTGCCCCATCAGCAGCTTGTCCGCGCCGAAATTGGTCAGGTCGGCGTCGATGGCGTAGGTCGACGAATTCTTGGGCACATTGCGCCCGACCATGAGATTGACGGAGACGCGCGCGCTCACCGTGCCGCGAGTCGAATCCGGAGCGATGGCGAGCCCGACCTTGTCGCGCATGGCGTCGCTCGACAGGAAAGCCGCCGCCGCCGACACCGCGCCATCGATGCGGAAATGGGCGGTGGCGGACGCCGGCTTGGGATGGACGTCCGGCACATCGAAAACCCCGTCGGCGATGTTGAGCTTCCGCCCGGGCGCGACGTCCACCGTGCCGCGGCCGAGGCTGACGCTGGCGTGGCGGCCGACCACCCGTACCGTCAGGTCGGCGTCGTGGATCGCCGGCATGGTGGGCAGCGGCTTCACCGTCGTGCCGCTGGTCTCCAGTTCGATCGAGAGCCCGTCGGCCGGCATCGGCGGACCGTCGGGCCGGAAGTCCGGCAGCGGCGCGTTGCCGGCGATCACCACGCGCTCGACCACGCCGCCGAACGCATGCTCTTCGACCCACTTGCGCACCGCATAATTGGCGAAGATCGGCCATATGCGCTTGAGCACCGATCCCGGCATGCGGGTGCAGGCGACGCCGAAGGCCAGATGCGGCACGCTGCCGGAATAATCCAGGCTGCCGGTGAGCGCGATGCCGATATTGTAGAGAGGCCGCGCGTCCACGCGGCTGAGATCGCCTTTGACGAGATCGATGCGGCGGCGCTTGGTGTCGATGCGGCCGTGCATCATCACGCGGTTGATGGCGAAGCCGTCATCCGGATCCAGCGGGGTGGTGCCGGCGAGAATGACCGGATCGATCACGGTGTCCCCGCGCGTCACATCGAACGTCCACACGCCGGCATTATCCGTCGGGGCGTGCAGGACGGCGCGCATCGTGAACTGATTGCCGGCCGCCTGTACCTGGAACGGCACGACCAAGGCGCGGCGGCGATCGTCCCAGCTAAAACGGATGTCGGCATGCTGTACCGGCACGTCGATGTCGTCGTCGCCGTGGTCGATGACAGTGCCGCTGCCCGCCACCACCTGACCCTGCATGTGCTGCAATTCGCCCTTGGCGGAAATCTCCGCGCGCACGCTGGCCGAAACCGGCAGGTTGGCTTCCACCTGCTGCTCGTTGAGGCGCATGGCGAGGAGAATGTCGGCCGACGAGACGTTGCGCGCCTCGAGCCCGATTGCCCGCACGCCATCGCCGACCGGCCGCATGGCCGCGCTCAGGATCCAGGGATGCTTGGGGTTCTCCGAGGCCAGCTTGAAGGTGATGCCGCCAGCGGCGGGCCGCATCAGGCTGACATTGATCCTGCTGAAGGTCCAATGCTTGCCGTTGCGCTCGTCGTCGACGGTGAGATTGCCGTTCTTGAGGCCAAGTTCGCGCAGGTCGTGGCCATCGAGACCAGTGGCGCCGAGCCCGTCGATCCAGGCGAGCAGGCCGGCAAGGTCCTCCGCCCCCGCGCCGAGCGGACCGGGCACCGCCGCCTCCGCCACTCCGCCCGGGCTGACCGCCTTGCTCGCTGGCGCGGCAGTCGCGATCGGCCGCTTGTTGGCGCCGGCGAACACCGTGACGGCGCCGCTCTTCTCGATGCGCACGGCCATCTCGGCGCCGACCAAGTTGAGGCTCTTGGCCCGCACATTGCCGGTGAGCAGGCTCAGGCCGGAAAGCCCCACTTCCGCTTTCGGCGCGGTCGCCACCACTGCGCCGTCGCGGTCACGCACGGTAATATCGCGCAGGCGCAGCGAAACGCTGCCGGTCTCGTCACGCTCGAGCTGGGTTCCGCCGACGCTGACCGTGTGGTCGCCGCCGAAATTATCCTCGATCGCCTTCTTCAGCCACGGCGTCGCCAGGTCGAGTTCGATCGGCCCCGTCGAAAGCCGCCACCACAGCCCGCCGGCGGCGACCGCTACCAGAACCGCGGTGATCGTCGTGCCCCAGGCAAGCCGCCGCACCAGCGGCCGGCGCAGCAAGCGCAATGTGCCGCGTTGCAGATGGCTCCATTGCCGCAAGGCCGCGACGTGCCCCTTGCGCAGCAAGAGCTTGCGCCGCGCGGCACTCGTGCGCTTCGCGCCGTGCGCGCGCTTGTCGGATGGCTCGTGCTGAGCCGCGTCGGATGGGTCATGCGGCGCCGCATGGTGGGGATGCTGATGAGGGGACGAGCGGCGCGCCTGCGCCGCGTGAAGGCGCGAGACTTTCGGATCGTGGTCGTTACGTTTCATGCCCAGGTGGGCGCCCCTCGTCCGACGCTGAACGCGTCTCTTGCCGTGCCCCGCATGGCGGCACGGCCCCTCGTCCAAACCGTTCGGCCCAGATCGGCGGAACCGCTTGCGCTCACCCGACGCAGACGGTTAATGGCCAGTTTGACGGGTTGAAAACGACGAAAGGAAGGCATCATGGCGCGTGAACTGGCCGCTGGCGCCAAGGCGCCGGCTTTCGCGCTGCCGCGGGATGGCGGCGCCACCGTATCGCTCAAGGACTTCAAGGGTCGCAATCTCGTGCTCTATTTCTATCCCAGGGCGGACACGCCGGGCTGCACCCGCGAGGCTATCGCATTCTCGCAACTGAGCGGCCGCTTTTCGAAAGTGGATACTGACATTCTCGGAGTATCGGCCGATTCTGTCGCCGCGCAGGATAAATTCAAAAGCAAGCACAAGCTGAAGATTCCGCTGGCCTCCGATGAGACCCACAAGATGCTGACCGCCTACGGGGCCTGGGCCGAGAAGACGCTCTACGGCCGCAAGTTCATGGGAGTCGTGCGCAAGACCTTCCTGATCGACGCGGACGGGCGCATCGCCCGGGTCTGGCCCAAGGTCAAGGTGGAGGGCCACGCCGAAGAGGTATTCGAAGCCGCCCGCTCCTTGTAATCCACTGCTTTTGCTGCCGATTTTCCGCTTTTTTAGGCGCAGATTAGGAGCATTTTAACCATATCGGATTGATATCGGCCTGCCGGTTCCCGCACACGTCCGCCGGCCGGAGTTTCGATGTCGCATTCGTCCGCTGCCCGCCATCTGCCTGCCGATCACCGGTCCCACCCGCGCGCCAAG
Organism: uncultured Pseudomonadota bacterium; assembly: GCA_963837965.1. Classification (GTDB taxonomy): domain Bacteria; phylum Pseudomonadota; class Alphaproteobacteria; order Rhizobiales; family Xanthobacteraceae; genus Pseudolabrys. The sequence continues at coordinate 757,758 of CAWIPY010000003.1, forward strand.
CCAGCGCCCACCACCGTGCGCCATGGCCATCGTGGCCGCGGCGGCTATACGTTGCAGCATGCGGGTCACCAGATCCGCATCGGGCCGGTAGCGTTCTGGATCGTGACCGGTACCCTGGTGGTGATGGCAGTGTGGTCGATCCTCACCGGCACTTACTTCGCGTTCCGCGAGGACGTGCTGACCGGGCTGCTCGGCCGCGAGGCCAAGATGCAGTCCGCCTACGAGGACCGCATCGCCGAATTGCGCGGCGAGGTCGACAGCATCACCAGCCGGCAACTGCTCAACCAGCAGCAGTTCGAACAGAAGCTGAAGACGCTGCTTGATCGGCAGGCGCGGCTGGAGCGGCGCACCGATGCGCTCACCGGCGACGGGCTCACCACCGGCTCGCTGCCGCAGGCGCGCCGCGCCCGGCGCGCCCCTGTTACCCAGCCGCCCAAGCCCTCCCCGATCAGCGATACCGTCATCTATGTGGCGCCGCCGGACCGCGAGGCGCGGCTTCAGTCGCGCCATGCGCGGGCAAGCGCCACGCGCCTCGCCCTGCGCACGAGCACCGGCGGGCTCGACGGAATCCTCGACCGCGTGTCTGCTTCCCTCGACAAGGTCGCGCAGCGGCAGACGGCCGTCCTCGGCAGCATCGAAGAACGCGTCGACGGCAAGGCACGACGCATGCACAGCGTGCTCAGCGATCTCGGCGTCCCCATCGGCAAGACGAGGGTGGGGGCTGGCGGACCGTTCGTGCCGATCCGCCCGCCCAAGCCGGGCGCCAGCGACTTCGCGCGTCAGTTCTACCGCGTGGAAGTGGCCCGCGCGCGCATCGCGCATTATAATCGCGTGCTGATCGACGTACCGGTTCGCAAGCCGGTGAGCGGCGAGATCGACGTGAATTCGCCGTTCGGCGTACGCACCGATCCTTTCAACGGCCGCCCTGCCATGCATACCGGCGTCGACCTGCACGGCGAATACGGCGAGTCGGTGCACGCCACCGCCGCCGGCACGATCAGCATTGCCGGCCGTGACGGTGGCTACGGCAACATGGTGGAGATCAACCACGGCAACGGCCTCTCCACCCGCTACGGCCACCTGTCGGCGATCGAAGTGAAGGTCGGCCAGAAGGTGCATGTCGGCCAGGTCATCGGCAGGATCGGCTCGACCGGCCGCTCCACCGGCCCTCACCTGCACTATGAGACTCGCATCAACGGCCAGCCGGTCAACCCGCAGAAATTCCTGCGCGCCGGTTTGCGGCTCGGGCGGGCGTAACAAGGCGAATGATCCGGCCGAGCCGATTCGCTGCGAGCGGGAGTCCGACTGCGCCCGATTATCGGCGGCGAGGCCCAATAGCCGAATGCATCCCGCCGGCATGCCGCGTAAACGTGGGTGTTGCTCTCATCATCGACTGCGGGCGGTGCATTCCGTGATGCACGGGTTCGGCCGGATGCCGCGGCCGGCCACGCAAGGGATACCGTATGCGGCTATGCCCAAACGGCGGTCGATCAATGTGGCGCGGCCGATAGGTGAGCCCGGGATCGCGGCAAATCCTCTCCCATTTAGCGCAAGGCACGTTGTGAACCACGTGCCAATTTCCATGCGCTGATTTGAACCAGCATTCGCTCAGATCGAAGCCGTGCGGTCCGTGGTGTGTGCTGCCGGATGGGCAAATCCGTCTGACGCAGATGTGCCTGCAAAACGACTTCACGCGCAACAGGACCGGCGGCGAAGCCGCGTGATATGCAGCCGGTTGCGCGATCGGCAGGGCCGCGGCCGGCGTCGCGAGCATCAAGAACGGCAGGCCGAGCAGCGGCAGCGCCGCGGCGACCGCGAATATGAGCGTCCTCGTCCGCTGGGATGTTGCCATGGGTATCCTCCTTGTTGACGCTTTCAAGTTGAAACGGCCTGCAAAGACAGCTCCTTTGCCGTTGGTCGCGGCGCGCCGCGGGGAGGTTCAATGGACTTGCGCCGTCGTCTGCCGCTGGTCTCATGGCGGCTTACATCGCCACGAGGCTCCTTTGCGTGTCGCAAGCCGATCGGCGGCCCGAATTGCAAGACATTTGCAACGTCTGACGCGCTATACGATGAGTCGGAAACACTCGGGTCTTCGAGAGGCCACACGGCATCATGCGCATCGGGCCTCGCCATCCATGGCTCGGCGCGGTCGGCTTTCGTCTGGCGCTGCCGCTGCTGGAGGGCTTTTTTCGCCGCCGGCATATCCACCGCGCGGGCAGCGCCTTCGCCCGTGCCCGCATCGCCGCCATCGGCGCCAAGATCGCGCGCGGCGAGACGGCCTATCTTGCCGGCGTTTCCGCCGCCGGCATTCATAATTCCGGCGTCGCGCTGATCGAGGTTACGCGCAACGGTCCGCGGTTGATCCTCAACAATGAGGAAGAGCGTTTCTCCGGCGTCAAGCATACCAACGCCTATCCGCAGCAGTCGATCGAGGCGATGACCGAGTGGCTGGCGACGCAAGGGTTTGGCCCGGAACGCATCGATGCCTGGTTCTCCTCCTGGGATTATCCCGCGCTGGCCGCCACGCTGCTGCGCGCGCTGCTGGAAGAATTGCCGCAGAGCGCCACCATGTTCCGCGGCGAAGGCACGCCCCTGTTCAACGTGCGCGCCCTCGACCGCGGCATGCGCGCCTCGCGGCGCATCGCGCAGCATCTCGGCCTCGCCGCGCCCGTCGACCTGATCGCGACGCCCCATCACGACAATCACGCCTGGTTTTCCTTCGCCGCGTCGCCCTTCGCGCGCGAACAAGGTCCGGTCATGGTGGCGGTACTGGACGGGCTTGGCGACCTCGGCGCCATCTCGCTCTATGTGGTCGAGAACGGCCGCATGACGCTCGTCCATGCCAACAATAGCGTGTTCGACTCGCTCGGCATTTTCTACGCGGTGATCTCCTCGACGCAGGGCGGCTGGACGTGGCTTTCGAGCGAGGGCCGCTACATGGGCGCCACCGCCTACGGCGACAACGACCGCAAGACCAATCCCTACTACGTCGCGCTGCAACAGATCTTCGCACTCGCGCCCGAAGGCCGCGTCTATCTCAACCGCGATCTCGCCAACTGGTCGCGTGACATTCTGCATTCGCCCTATACCGACGCGCTCACGGCGATCCTCGGCGAGCCGATCGCGCAGAAGGACCTGTGGAATCCCGACGCGGTGCTGCGCATCGAGGACATCGAGCACAAGGAGAACACGCAAAGCCGCCTCGACAAGGCGGCGGCTACGCAGATGGTGTTCGAGGACGCGCTGATGCACGTTATCGATCACTTCATCCGCTCGACCGGCTGCGACAAGCTGGTGCTCACCGGCGGCATCGGGCTCAACGCCCTCGGCAACATGCGGCTGCTCGAGCATTTCGATGCGGCCCATTATCGCCGCGAGTTCGGCCGTGACACCCGCCTGCATGTTTGGATACCGCCGGTGCCGAACGACGCCGGCGTCACCATCGGCGCTGGCTTCATGGGCGCCTACCTCGCCGGCTACGGCATCGGCGAGCCGATCCGCCACGCCTTTTATTGCGGCATGCCGCCGCGCGAACGCGAGATCCGCGCCGCCCTGGCAGAGCGCCCCGACATCGCCTGGATCGCGCTTGCGCCTGTACGTGACGAGCAAGCGCGCGCGCGCCATGCCGATTTCATGGCCTATATGACGGCGCAGAACGCCATCTTCGCGCTCTACCAGGGCGCCGCCGAAACGGGGCCGCGCGCCCTCGGCCATCGCTCGATCCTCGCCAATCCCTGCAATCCGCAGACGCGCGAGAACCTCAACGCCCGGGTGAAGTACCGCGAAGCCATCCGGCCTCTGGCACCGATGCTCACGCTGGAAGCCGCGAAAGAGCTCTTCGACTTGTCCGACGGCGCCAGCGACGCCGATTACACCGCCTATGACTACATGGTGCTCACCGCGCAGGCCAAGCCCGCGGCGCGCGAGCGCATCCCGTCCGTCGTCCACGCCGACGGCACCGGGCGGCTGCAGATCGTGCGCGCGGAGACCGATCCCCTCACCTATGCGTATCTGAAGGCGCTGCGGCACCGCATCGGCGTCGAGTGCGCGGTCAATACTTCGTTCAACGTGGGCGGACCGATCGCGCAGACGCCGCGCCAGGCGCTCGACACGCTTGCCCGCGCCAAGGGGCTCGATGCCGTGCTGTTGTTTTCGGCGGAAGGCCCGGTGTTTGCCGCGCTGCATGGCGACGCCGCGCAGGAAGGCCGCTTCACGATGTGGCTGAACGCGTGGCAGCAGGAAACGGGCGAGCGGCTGGAGCTGCAATAAACTGCACCGTCTCCCGGTCGTCAGCTTGCGTCCGCTTCCGGCGACTAATCGCGCGTCGATAAATATCGTCAGCCACACGGTCGGCTCGTCCGGCGCCGTCCACGCCACCCGGTGCCGGCAATGCGGCGGGAGGAACAGGCTGTCGCCCGGCCCAAGCACGCGATCCTGTGCTTCTCCTTCGACGGCGAGATGCGCGCGGCCGCGCAAGACCAGCACCCATTCGGCTTCTTTCTGGTCGTACCAGAAGCCGGCAGGCGAAGCGTGTCCGTGCGAGACGATGCGCTCGACGCGGACGCCGTCCGCAGTCAAGAGCACTTCGATTGTCTCATCGCCGCCCGGCACAGGCAAAGGCGATAACAAGTTCGATGTTGGCGGTGCCGATGACGACTTTTCGGTCATGGTCGGCCTGTCATCCGGTTTTTAGTCAATCCGGAGCGAAACACTGCGCCCGTCAGGACTTGAGCGGCCTGCGCATTTCTCCGAATATGAGCGTCCTCGAGCACCTTGAGTCATTTCTTGCTGATCGGTTGGTCAACGACAGATTCCGGAGCGACACCATGCGACTCATGCTGAAATTCGCAATACCCGTCGAGCGCGGCAACGCGGCGGCCAAGGACGGGACGCTCGCGCAAGCAATCGAAAGTCTGATCAAGGCGACAAAGGCGGACGCGGCTTATCTTACGCTCGTCGACGGCAAACGCGGCGGCATGGTCTTTTTCGAAGAGACCGACGGATCGCGTTTGCCGCAAATCAACGAGCCAATGTTTGCATCTCTCGATGCCGCGGTCGAGATCGTGCCGGTTATGACCCCAGACGAACTGAAACGCGGCCTTTCGTAATAAGCGGCCCCTACTCCACGTCCTCCACCTCGACCGGTTCGCCGCCGAAGGCCTTCTGCGCCAAGGCGGCCTGCATGAACTCGTCGAGATCGCCGTCGAGCACCGCGCCCGTGTTGGAGGTGGACACGCCGGTGCGCAGGTCCTTCACCATCTGATAGGGCTGCAGCACGTAGGACCTGATCTGGTGGCCCCAGCCGATGTCGGTCTTGGCCGCCTGCTCGGCCTCGGCCTTCTCCTCGCGCTTCTTGACTTCCAGCTCGAACAGCTTGGCGCGCAGCATGTCCCAGGCCATGGCGCGATTGCGGTGTTGCGAACGGTCCTGCTGGCACTTGACCACGATATTGGTCGGGATGTGGGTCAGGCGCACCGCCGACTCGGTCTTGTTGACGTGCTGGCCGCCGGCACCGCCGGAGCGCATGACGTCGGTGCGCACGTCCTTCTCGTCGATGTCGATCTTGATCGAGTTGTCGAGCACCGGAAACACCTGCACGCTGGCGAAGGAGGTATGCCGCCGCGCATTGGAGTCGAACGGCGAGATGCGCACCAGCCGGTGCACGCCGTTCTCGCTCTTGAGCCATCCATAGGCATTCCGGCCCTTGATCAGCACGGTCGCCGACTTGAGGCCAGCGCCCTCGCCTTCGCTCTCCTCGATCCAATCGACCTTGAAGTCGTGCGCCTCGGCCCAGCGCACATACATGCGCATCAGCATGCCGGCCCAGTCCTGACTCTCGGTGCCGCCGGCGCCGGCGTGCACTTCGAGATAGCAGTCATTGCCGTCGGCTTCGCCCGAAAGCAGCGCCTCCAGCTCGCGCCGCGCCAGCTCGGCCTTGAGCCGCTTCAGCGCAGCTTCGGCTTCGGCGATGGTGGCGTCGTCGCCTTCGGATTCGCCCAACTCGATCAAGGTGAGCTGGTCGTCGAGCTCCTGCTCGATGCGGCCGATGGCCGTGAGCTGATCCTCGAGCGCGTCGCGCTCGCGCATCACGCGCTGGGCCTTGCTCTGGTCGCTCCAGAGCGCGGGATCCTCGGCCTCCTTGTTCAGCTCGGCCAGGCGTCGTTTCGCAGTATCGACGTCAAAGATGCCTCCTCAGCAGTCCGAGCGACCGCTTGACGTCTCCGACCAGGCTTTCGGTTTCCGCGCGCATGATATCCCGTTATCCGCGCCGCCCTGCCGGCGGCGCTTTCGATTTAAAGCTCGGCAGGGATTTAACGTCGCGGAGCAAGGAGCGCAACCTTGCGGGGCTAATACAGCCCGCCCGTGCCCGAGCGCACGGCGCGGCCGGCGCCGGCCGGCACGCTGTAGTACTGCCGCGGGTTGCCCGTGTTCTCGGCATTGTCGGCGCCGTACCCGTTGCCGTTGCCGTTGCCATAGCCGACCAGCGCGTAGTTGTCGGGCGGCGCGCTGCCCGGCTTGAACGCCTCCAGAATCACCCGCTTACTGTCCGGCCCGGCGCGCATGCCGGTCTTCAGATCGACGCGCACGAGCTTAATGCCGGGGGGCACGCGGAACGGCACCGGCGGCGTGCCCTTGAGCGCCTCTTTGAGGAAATCACGCACCACCGGCGCGGCGAGGCGGCCGCCGGTCATGCCGCGGCCGAGCGACTTCGGCTTGTCGAAACCGATATAGACGCCGCAGACGATGTCGGGCGTGAAGCCGATGAACCAGGCGTCCTTGTAGTCGCTGGTGGTGCCGGTCTTGCCGGCGACGGGCCGGTCAAGGCTGCGTAGCGCGGTGCCGGTGCCGCGCTGCACCACGCCTTCCATCAGCGAGGTCATCTGATAGGCGGTCATCGGATCGAGCACCTGCTGGCGCCGGTCGATCAGCGAGGGCTCCGGCTGGTCGTCCCACTTCTTGGCGTCGCAGCCGATGCATTCGCGCTTGTCGTGCCGGTAGACGGTGTGGCCGTAGCGGTCCTGGATGCGGTCGATCAGCGTCGCCGTCACCTTGCGTCCGCCGTTGTCGATCATGGCGTAGGCATTGACCATGCGCAGCAGCGTGGTCTCACCCGCGCCGAGCGCGAACGACAGATAGGGCGGCAGGCTGTCATACACGCCCAGGCGCTTGGCGTATTCGGAGATCAGCGGCATGCCGATGTCCTGCGCCAACCGCACCGTCATCACGTTGCGCGAATGCTCCAGGCCGAAGCGCAGGGTCGAGGGGCCGAAGAAATCGTGCTCGTAGTTCTCCGGCTTCCATACGCCAAGGCCGGGGCCCTGGTCGATTTCGACGGGCGCGTCGAGCACCAGCGTGGAAGGCGTATAGCCGTTGTCGATGGCCGCGGCGTAGACGATAGGCTTGAACGAGGAGCCGGGCTGGCGCAACGCCTGGGTCGCGCGGTTGAACTGGCTGTCGTCGTAGGAAAAGCCGCCGACCATGGCGAGGACGCGGCCCGTCCAGGGATCCTCGACCACGAGCGCGCCGGAGACCTTCGGAATCTGGCGCAACGCGTACTGGCCTTGGTTGTTGGTCGGCTCGACGTAGATCACGTCGCCGGCCGCCAGCACCTGGCTCACCTTGTGCGGCGCGCGGCCCTTCACCTTGGCCCATTTCATCTCGTCGAGCGGAATGATGCCGACCGCGCGCTCCTTGCTGACGAAGCCGCTCGGCTCACGCGCCGGCTGCAGGCCGATGCGCGCGGACTTGTCGCCCACCTCGAGCACCACCGCGAGCCGCCAGGGCGCGATGTCGTCCGGCCCTTTCACCTTGGCGAGCGGGGGGCCCCAATCACTGCCGAGGGCGATCTTGGTCACCGGGCCGCGGTAGCCGTGCATCTCGTCATAGGAGACCAGTTCACGCACCAGCGCCTTGCGCGCGATCATCTGCAGCTTGGGATCGAGCGTGGTGCGCACCGACAGGCCGCCTTCATAGAGCTTCTTCTCGCCATAGCGGGAATAGAGCTCGCGCCGTACTTCCTCGGCGAAATATTCCGCCGCGAACATGTGCTGGGTCGGCGGCCTCTGCACGACGCCGAGCGGCTCGTGCTTGGCCTTTTCCGCCTGAGCCTGGGTGATGAAGCCGTCGGCCGCCATCTGCTCGATCACCCAGTTGCGGCGCTCTACCGCGCGGTCGTGCTGACGGAACGGCTGGTAGTTGTTGGGCGCCTTCGGCAGCGCGGCGAGATAGGCCGCCTGGGCGACGGTCAGCTCATTCACGCCCTTGTCGAAATAGCTCAAGGAGGCGGCGGCGATGCCATAAGCGCCCATGCCGAGATAGATCTCGTTCAGGTAGAGCTCGAGGATCTTGTCCTTCGAATAGGTGCGCTCGATCTTCAGCGCCAGCAGCGCCTCCTTGATCTTGCGCGTGAAGGTGACCTTGTTGGTGAGCAGGAAGTTCTTGGCCACCTGCTGCGTGATGGTCGAGGCGCCCTGCGGATGGCGGCCGGAGCCGTAGTGCTCCACATAGTTGATCGCCGCGCGCGCGATGCCGACGAAATCAAGCCCGCCGTGCTCGTAGAAATTCTTGTCCTCGGCCGCCATGAAGGCGTCCTTGACCAAATTGGGAACCGCCTGGATCGGGATATAGAGGCGCCGCTCCTTGGCGTATTCGGCGAGCAGCGAGCCGTCGGCCGCCTGCACCCGCGTCATCACCGGGGGCTCGTAGTCCTGCAGCTGCGAATAGTCCGGCAAGTTCTTGGAGAAATGCCACATGAGGCCGGCGACGCCAGCCACCCCGACGACGAAGAGGATGGTGCCGGCGGCGAACAGAAAGCCGAAGAAGCGAAGAATAAACCTCATGCGCAAATGGTCCCGCCCCGCCGCTTGCGGCGCCCCCGCACCCCGAACCGCGCCGCGCCGCCATCAGAGCGCGCCGCGCCTGGCAAAGCCGCCAAGGCCAATGGGCCCAAACCGGCAGCGGCGGCAATCCCGCCGCTTTCGCCAATGCCGCGAGCCTGTCCGGCCGCGGCAGGCTCATCTGGTGGCCGGTTTTTATGTTGAAACTGAGGCCGGTAGGCCAAGCCGCACATGCCGACTGGTCCCCTCACCTCGCCCCCACGCTGGCGCCCACCAGCCGCCGCGCGAAGAAATCGTTGACCGCCTGCACCATCACCTCGGCCGTGTGCGCGCGCCACACCGGTGACGTCAGGTGGCGCAGGTCGCTGCGGGTGGTCATGTAACCGAGCTCCACCAGCACGGAGGGAATGTCCGGCGCCTTCAGCACCACGAAGCCGGCCGACTTCACCGGTTTCAAGTGCAGCGGCACGGTCGGCTTGAGCTCATGCGCCAACGTGCGCGCGAACTGCATCGAGAAGGTCTTGGTCTCGCGCTGGGCGAGATCGATCAGGATATTGGCGACGTCGCCGGGCTGCGCGCTCAGGTCGACACCGGCGATCACGTCCGACTTGTTTTCCTTCTCGGCGAGCTTGGCGGCCTCGGCGTCGGAGGCATGGTCGGACAGCGTATAGATGGTCGCCCCCTCCCCTTGGCCTTCGCGGCGCGGCAGCGAATTGCAATGGATCGAGATGAATAGCGACGCCTTGTGCTTGCGCGCGAAGCGCACCCGCTCCTGCAGCGGGATGAAAGTGTCGTCGCTGCGCGTCATCGCCACGCGGTACTTGTCGGTGGCGAGCAGGTCGTCGCGCAACTTGAGGCCGAAGGCGAGCGCGATGTCCTTCTCGTCCTGGCCGTCGAGCCCCTTGGTGCCGCTATCGATCCCGCCGTGGCCGGGATCAATGACGATGAGCGGGCGCGGATCGTTGTCGCCGGCGGCGACGTCGCCGCGCAGCGGGATATGCTGGCGATGCACCACCGGCCGCGCGGTGAGTTCCATGTTGCGCAAGAAGCTCTGCCGATCGGTCGGCGTGAGATCGAGCACCAGCCGCGCCGGCTGGCCGTCGCTGGCGGCGAGCGTGAAGGCCTTGTCGATCCGCACCGGCGCCGTGACGTCGAGCACGATGCGCGAGCCGCCTTCCATGATGAGGCCGTAGCGGAAGGCCTTGATCAGGCCGCGGCCGCTCTCGCCGGTATTGCCCGGCAGCTTGAAGGCGACCTGGGGTAGGTCGACTACCACCCGGTAGGGATCGGCCAGCGTAAACGTGGCGATCGAAATCTTGCGGCTGAGGTCCATGACGAAGCGGGTCTGCAAGGCATCGCCGCCGAGCCGCACAGCGGTCGCCTCCGGCATCGCCTCGACCGGCGCCGCCAGGTTCTGCGCTTTCACCGCGCTGTCGGCCGCGCGCGCGGGCTCGCCGCCCAGCAGGGCAGTGCCCAGGATTGCGCCGAAGGCGCACCAAGCGGCGCAGGCAAGCGCGAGCGGGCGGAACGTCACGAATCTGGACCCTTTCCGGCTCTTTCTACTCCAATAGGCCCGCAACGGTTAACGGAAGTTAACCACAGGCGGCTTTCGCTGCCGCACTGTGGCGCGATGGCCGCGGGTTCCAGGGCTCAACGGGTGGAGCGGGTTCGTGGTCATTCCGAGGCGGGAGACACCCGGTCAGCCCCTCCCCCGTCATTTCCGGGCCGCCGCAAAGCTGCGCGCCACGGAACGACCGACATTATAATGTCCCCAGATGTGCTGGCGCCCCTAATCCGGTCACTCGCCCAACCCCCGCTTGCCATTGCCAGATTCGGGCCGTATGTAGAGTCGTGCTGACGGTCAAGTTCCGACTTGTGCCGCGTTCGGGTACCGGCGCGCTAGCCTACGGACCGCCCCCCTCGAAGAGGCCGGCGGACGGGTGTGAAGCGAAAACGAGCCGAAACCCTTGTGAAGGACAATCGGATCAGCGCGCGGGCTTCAAAAACCGACGCTTTCGGCCGTCAGTGAGATGAGAAACCACGGCTCGCGCTGAGACAAAGCGAGAGCCGACAAGTGTTACGGGTCGCAGTTTCATGCTGCCGAAGATGCAGCAAAAGCAATTCGAGGTCCAACGCTCTCGCGGTAATATCGTGACGGCGCAATTCGTGTCGGCCCTCGCCGCGCTTTCGCGTGAAAACGCGTCCCTTTCCTTCGAGACCCCCTTCAACACCCATCCGGCGGACCGCTCCTTGCGCGCATTCGCGCCTTCGACAGCGCACGCGCGGGCTTCCGCCCCAGTGAGATTCTCAAATGGCCGACAAAATGCTGATCGACGCGGCCCACCCGGAAGAGACCCGTGTCGTGGTCGTACGGGGCAACCGCGTCGAGGAATTCGACTTCGAGAGCGCCAACCGCAAGCAACTGCGCGGTAACATCTATCTCGCCAAGGTCACGCGCGTAGAGCCTTCGCTGCAGGCCGCCTTCGTCGACTACGGCGGCAACCGGCACGGCTTTCTTGCCTTCTCCGAAATCCACCCCGACTACTACCAGATCCCGGTCGCCGACCGGCAGGCGTTGCTCGCACAGGAAGAGCGCGACCAGCGCGAGGCAGACGACGATGCCGAGCACCGCTCGCGCGGCGGGCGTGGCGGGCGCGGCCGTCATCGCAACCGCACCGCCGGACGCCGGCGCAGCAACGTCAAGCGCAGCGACCCGCTGGAAGAGGCAATGGCCGCCGAGGCGGCCGAGACTGCCGCGCTGGCCGACACCGAAGGCGATCTCACCAGCCCGACGTCGGACGAGATCGCCGAGACCACCGGCATCCCCGGCGAGCCGGTGCCCGCGCAGCCCGGCGCCGAATTCGGCGCCGAGGAGCAGCCATTCGAAGCCGCCGAACCGCCGGCCGGCGATGATGTGGTCGAAGGGGCGCCTCCTGCGCTGGAGAGCGAGCAGCAGGCCCGCCCCCACGGCGAGACACCCACGAAAGACGAGCAGCAAGCCGGCGAAGCGCCGGTGCGCGCCGCGCCCGACACGCCGGAAGGCGGTGAAGACCATGCCGAGAGCGGCGACCACCTGCCGATCGAGGCCGCCGGCGACGAGGACGGCGAGAGCGGCGAGGATGACGAAGGCGAATACGGCGAAGAAACCGAGCACGCCCACGGCAATGGCGATGAGAACGGCGAGGACGAGGACGTCGAGTCCGTCGGCGGCGCCGACGCGCTCGAGGAAGTGCAGGAGCGCATGCCCCGCGTGCGCCGGCAGTACAAGATCCAGGAGGTCATCAAGCGCCGTCAGGTAATGCTGGTGCAGGTGGTCAAGGAGGAGCGCGGCACCAAGGGCGCGGCGCTCACCACCTATCTCTCGCTCGCCGGCCGCTATTCGGTGCTGATGCCCAATACCGCGCGTGGCGGCGGCATCTCGCGCAAGATCACCTCCTCCGAGGACCGTAACCGGCTCAAGGAAATCGCCTCCGAGCTCGACGTGCCGGAGGGCATGGGCGTGATCCTGCGCACCGCCGGCGCCGCGCGCACCAAGACGGAAGTCAAGCGCGACTTCGAATATCTGCTGCGGCTGTGGGAGACGGTGCGCGACCTGACGCTGAAATCGACCGCGCCCACGCTGGTCTACGAGGAAGGCTCGCTGGTCAAGCGCTCGATCCGCGACCTCTACAACAAGGACATCGACGAGATCGTCGTGGCCGGCGACGACGGCTACAAGGAAGCGCGCGATTTCATGCGCATGCTGATGCCGAGCCACGTCAAGCACGTGAAGCAGTACAAGGACTCGCTGCCGCTGTTCACGCGCCACGGCATCGAAAGCCAGCTCGACGCCATGTTCTCGCCGGTGGTGCAGCTCAAATCCGGCGGCTACATCGTGATCAACCAGGCGGAAGCCTTGGTCGCCATCGACGTCAATTCGGGGCGAGCGACCCGCGAGCACCACATCGAGGACACCGCGCTCAAGACCAATATCGAGGCGGCGGAGGAGATCGCGCGTCAGCTCAGACTACGCGACTTGGCGGGCTTGATCGTCATCGACTTCATCGACATGGACGAGACGCGCAACAACCGCACGGTGGAGCGCAGGCTGAAGGAGGCGCTCAAGCACGACCGGGCGCGCATCCAGGTCGGCCGCATCTCGCATTTCGGCCTGTTGGAGATGTCGCGCCAGCGCATCCGCTCCTCGGTGCTGGAGAGTTCGACCGAGAAATGCCCGGTGTGCGGCGGCTCCGGCCATGTGCGCTCGGTCTCCTCGGTGGCGCTGCAGTTGCTGCGCGCGCTCGAGGAGATGCTGATCAAGGGCGCGACGCACAATATGATCGTGCGCACGCGGGCGGAAGTGGCCCTCTATGTGCTCAATCACAAGCGCGCGCATTTGCGCGAGCTGGAGGAACGCTTCCGCGTCACCATCACGGTTTCGGCCGACGCCACGGTCAGCGGCCAGCAGTCCTATGTGATCGACCGCGGCGAGCAGGTGCATTCGGCCGAAGTCGCCAAGAGCCTTGCCGCCGCCGCGCGGGCGGAAATGCCGGCGGAGGAAACCGTCGAGTCCGAGGAACCCGCCGAAGCGGCGGAAGCGGCGGAGGCGGAAGCGGCGGAAAGCACAACCGACGAGGAAGAGGGTGACCGTGAAGGCGGACGTCGGCGGCGCCGACGGCGCGGGCGCGGCGGCCGTGGCCGCAACGGCGAAGGCCGCGAGGAAGCGCAAGGAGAAGCGCAGGAATTCACCCACGATACCGCGGCCGAGCATGCGGTCGCGCATGAGGATCACGACGCCGGCGCGCCGGAGGAATTCGCCGGGGACGAGCAGGGCGAACAGTCGTTCGCTGAAGGCGAACCGCGCGATGGCCGCCAGCGGCGGCGGCGCGGCCGCCGCGGCGGGCGGCGCAATCGGCGCGGCCGCAACGGCGAAATGCAGCCGCGCGGCAATGGCGGCGAGCAGCCGGGCGACTACGAAAGGCATGAAATGCATGTCGGCGCGGATTTCCCGCCGGTGAGCGAAGAGGACGCCGACGCCATGGCGCCGCCGTTCGACCGCGAGGTCACGGAGCCGACCCCGAGCCCCGAGCCCGCGCCGGTCGCGGCCGAGCCGGAGCGCCCGGCGCAAACGGAGCAGGCAGCCGCAGGAAGAGCAGCAGGCCGCGGAAGAGCCGGCGCCACCGCGCCGCCGCTCGACCGTGCGCGAGCCGGCGCCGGTCGGCAGCGAAGGCGCACCGCCGCCCTCGACCACACTGCCTCCGCCGCCCGCGCCGGCACCGGTCATCTCCAGCACGGCTCCGCAGGAGCCCGCCGCGCCCCGGCGCGGCTGGTGGGGCAAGCGCCTGATGGGCGGCAAGGACTAGACCGCGATGCCGGTCGCGCCCTCCAGCCTATGAAATCCGCCTGGAGCGAACGCGACGCCAAAGCTGCCGTCGGCCGCTACGGCGAGCACGGCGTCGCGCCCGAGCTGGCGCTGCGCGTCTATTCCACGCGGTTGATCGGCGGCGATCCTCGCCTCGTCCTGCACGGCGGCGGCAACACCTCGCTCAAAGGCAAAGCGCGCACGCTCACCGGCGAGGAGATCGAGGCGCTCTATGTCAAGGGCTCCGGCTGGGACATGGCCGCGATCGAACCCGCCGGCATGCCGGCGGTGCGGCTTGCGTCTTTGCGCGAACTGCGCGCGCGCGACGCGCTCAGCGACGACGAGATGGCGCGGGCCCAGCGCGCCTTCCTCGTCGATCCGCTGGCGCCCTCGCCGTCCGTTGAAATGCTGCTGCATGCCTTCGTGCCGGCGAAATTCGTCGATCACAGCCATGCCACCGCGGTGCTCAGCCTGATCGACCAGGAAAACGCGCAAGAGCTCTGCGCGGAAGTCTACGACGGCCGGCTCGGCTTCGTGCCCTACCTGATGCCGGGCTTCGGCTTGGCGAAAAAGGCCGCCGCGGTGTTCGAGCAGAATCCGGCCGTCGAGGGCCTGATCCTCGACAAGCACGGCATCTTCACCTTCGGCGAGGATGCGCGCCAATCCTACGAGCGCATGATCGAGATGGTGACGCTGGCCGAGCAGCGCCTCGCCGCCGACCGCAAGACGGTGTTCGTCTCCGCCGCGCTGCCCAACCGCATCGCACCGCTCGACGACGTGGCGCCGATCCTGCGCGGAGCCTGCGCCTTGCGCGACGCCGGTGGCGAAGGCGCGCACCGGCGCCAGGTGCTCGCCTTCCGCGCCGGCGACGCCGTGCTGAACTTCGTCAACGGCAGGGAGCTGTCCCGCTACGCCCGCGCCGGGGTGCTCACGCCCGACCACGTCATTCGCGTCAAGCCTTGGCCGCTGATTCTACCCGCCCCCGAGCAAGGAAAGCTCGACGACTTCAGACGCGCCGCGCAGGACATCGCCCGCAATTTCATCGCCGAGTACCGCGACTATTTCGCGCGCAACAAGGCGCGGCAGCCGGCCGCGCAGATGCTCGATCCCCTGCCCCGCCTGGTGCTGGTGCCGGGGCTGGGCGCGTTCGGCCTTGGCGCCACCGCCAAGGACGCAGCGATAGCTGCGGACGTGGCTGAGACCGCCGTCCAGGGCATCACCGACGCGGAAGCCATCGGCCGCTTCACCTCGATTTCCGAACAGGACATGTTCGACTGCGAATACTGGCCGCTCGAACTCGCCAAGCTTGGCATGCGCCAGCCGCTGCCACTGGAGGGCCAGGTCGCCGTTGTCACCGGCGCCGGCGGGGCCATTGGCGCCGCAACGGCGCGCGCCTTCGCCAGTGCCGGCGCCGAAGTGGCGCTGCTCGACCTCGATCCTGCCGCCGCCGAAGCAAGGGCAGCGGCCATCGGCGGCGGCGCGCTCAGCGTGGCGTGCGATGTCACCGACGCGCAATCGGTGCAGGCTGCCTTCGCGGCGGTCACCGCCGCCTTCGGCGGCGTCGACATCCTGGTGTCGAACGCAGGCGCCGCCTGGCAAGGCCGCATCGGCGAGGTCGACGAGGCGGTCCTGCGCAAGAGCTTCGAGCTGAACTTCTTCGCCCACCAGAAAGTCGCGCAGGCCGCCGTCAAGATCATGCTCAGACAGGGCACCGGCGGTTGCCTTCTGTTCAACGTGTCCAAGCAGGCGGTGAACCCGGGTCCCAATTTCGGTCCCTACGGCCTGCCCAAGGCGGCCACTCTTTTCCTCGTCCGCCAATACGCGCTCGACTACGGCGCCGACGGCATTCGTGCCAATGCGGTAAATGCCGACCGCATCCGATCCGGCCTGTTGACCGACGGCTTCATCAGGGAACGGGCCAAGGCGCGCGGGCTCACCGAAAAAGCCTATATGAGCGGCAACCTCCTCGGCCGCGAGGTCACGGCCGACGACGTTGCGCAGGCCTTCCTCGCCCAGGCGCTGGCGCTGAAAACCACGGCCGACGTCACCACCGTCGACGGCGGCAATATCGCGGCCGCCTTACGCTGACCCCATTCAGTTGAAACCGTGCTATCGTCACCTTTGAGGAAACCGCTTAGGGAGGGATCATCATGCTGCGGTATTTGCGAAATGTCGGTCTCGCGGGCTCGGCCCTGCTGCTCCTGGCCGCGCCCGCTTCGGCCGCCAGCCATAAGCAGAAGCTGGAGACCTGCAGGATCGGCGCCAAGAGCGAGCATCTCACCGGCAAGAAGGAGACTGACTTTGTCCGCAAGTGCATGGGCCGGGGCGACTACGAGCCGGCCGCGCGCAAGGCGATGATGAAGCACGAAAAGACCATGAAGAAGCCGGCGAAAAAGAAGGCCGCCATGAAGAAGACGGTCGCCAAGAAAAAGGCGGAGGCCATGAAGCCCGCCCCCAAGCAGCAGTGATACCGCTCAATATTCTCTTACCGCACGCGCGAACGTCTGAAGAGGACCCATGCCGGAAGCCGATAAACAGGGCAAGCTTTACTACGTCAACAAGCCGCAGATCGCGCCCGGCTTCTTCCTGAAGGGATCGCACCAGCTCGACTGGGGCATGAAGAACAGGCTCGCCCGCACCTTCAACCCGAAGACCGGGCGCACGGTGATGCTGGCCATCGACCACGGCTACATGCAGGGGCCGACTACGGGGCTGGAGCGCGTCGACCTTTCCATCGTGCCGCTGTTGTCGCAATGCGACGCGCTGTTCTGCACGCGCGGCATCCTGCGCAGCGTGATCCCGGCCGACAACACGATCCCGATCTGCCTGCGCGCGAGCGGCGGGCCGTCGGTGCTCAAGGACCTGTCCAACGAGCACATCGCCCTCGACATGGAGGACGCCGCGCGGCTCAATGCCTGCGGCGTCGGCGTGCAGGTCTATATCGGGGGCGAGCACGAGACGCAGACCGTGCACAACATGACGCGGCTGGTCGACGCCGGCCTCAAATACGGCGTGCCGGTCATGGGCATCACCGCGGTCGGCAAGGACATGAAGCGCGACGCGCAGTATTTCCGCCTTGCCTGCCGCATCATCGCCGAGCTGGGCGCGCAATACGTCAAGACCTATTACGTCGAGGAGGGCTTCGAGACGGTCACCGCCTCCTGCCCGGTGCCGATCGTCATGGCCGGCGGCAAGAAACTGCCCGAGCTCGACGCGCTCACCATGGCCTATAACGCCATCCAGCAGGGCGCCGCCGGCGTCGACATGGGCCGCAACATTTTCCAGTCGGACGCGCCGCACGCCATGCTGGCGGCAGTCAACGGCGTGGTGCACGAGAACCTGACACCCAGGCAGGCGTTCGAGCTGTACGGCTCGCTCAGGTCGCAAGGCGCGGCCTGAGGCACATCCTTCTTCGTGCCTGCGCAACCGGGGACGAAGGACGGCTCCCCGCTCCTAGAAGTTTCCTGCGCGGATTTTTTTGACTGTGCAGCGCCCCCTTGTGGTCAGTCCGCCGACCGATCGGAAGACGGGCTCTTCTTCTCACTCTTCATCGCAAGAGCCGCCGCGCGGTTCTTGCTGGCGAGCGCGTATTTGGGATTGAGCTTGAGCGCCTGATCGAAATCCCGAATGGCGCGGTCGTAGTCGCCCTTTGCGCGGTACACGACGCCTCGATTATTGTAGGCGACGGGGTATTTTGGATAGGCCTTGATCAGCTGGCTGTAGTCGTCGATGGCGCGGTCGATATTCGCGCTTGGCCAGATAGGCGTTGCCGCGATTGCTGAGGGCCTGGGCGTTCTTCGGATTGAGCTTGATCGCCTGGCTAAAGTCCTCGATGGCGCGGTCGTACTGGCGCTTGTACCGATACGCGCGGCCGCGATTGATGAAGGCGTTCACATAGCTTGGCTTGAGCTTGATCGCCCGGTCGTAGTCCTGGATGGCCTGGTCGTATTGGCGTTTGTCGAAATAGGCATTACCGCGAAAGTAGAGCACGTCGTATAAGTTCGGATTGAGTTGGAGGGCCCGATCGTAGTCCTCGATGGAGCGATCATATTGGTCGCCTCTGTTGTCCGGTAGGCGACGCCGCGATTGTAGAGCACCGCCGCCTGCTTCGGATTAAGCTTGAGCGCTTGGTCGAAGTCCTGGATGGCGCGGTCGTATTGACGAATGTCGACATAGACGAGGCCGCGATTGAAGAAGGCATCGACGTACTTTGGATTAAGCTTGAGCGCCTGGGTAAAGTCGCCGATGGCGCGGTCGTGTTGATGGCTGTCGCTAAAGGCAAGGCCGCGATTGATGAAGACAGCGGCAAGCTCGTTTCCGGAGAATTTTCCCGATTGAATGAGGGCCGTGCACCCCTTGATTTGAAGGTCGGGCGGCGGGTTGGCCTTGCGCGCGCACCACTCGATCTGTTGCTGGCTTTGCGCGTGAACCGCGGGGCCAAACGGCATAGCCGCACCGATGAGCGCAAAGGCGCCCGCGGCAAAGCGTGCTGCAATTGACATCATAACTATCAGCGCCGAGCTCTCTTCTCGAAACGTAATATCAAAAATAGCGCGGATCGAGAAGGGAGGCTTGATCCAGGTCAAGCTTCGCCCCTCTGAGAGCGAGCGACCGGATTGGCGTCGCAAGCAGGACGTCCGCTTCGGCCACAAGCAGACATTCGCGCCTGTCAAGCCTCCCGCGCGAGAACCACATCCATGCCGGCTCGCGCCCCCTTCGCCTACTCGAAGAACGTGGTGAATTCGGCAAGCGGCTTCTTCTCGGTCGCGTGCAGCGGAATGCGCGCGTCCGGCGCCGGGTAGCCGGTGACTAAGAGAATATAAGGCTTTTCCTCCACAGGCCGGCCGCAGATCTCGTTGAGGAATCCCATCGGCGCCGGCGTGTGCGTCAGCGTGGCGAGACCGGCGCGGTGCAGCGCCACGATGAGGAAGCCGGTCGCGATGGCGACGGACTCCGGCACATAGTAGTTCTTGCGCACCACGCCGTCGGCGCTTCGGCTGCGCCGGGCGCCGAACACGGCGATGAGCCAGGGCGCGGTTTCCAGGAACGGCTTGCTGGGATCGGTGCCGAGCGGCTTGAGCGCGGCAAGCCATTCCGCGCCGGCGCGGCCGGCGTAGAACTCGCGTTCCTCCGCCTCGGCGGCTTCGCGGATGCGTTTCTTCATCGCCGCATTGCCGACCACCGCGAAATGCCAAGGCTGGTGGTTGGCGCCGCTCGGCGCGAGCCCGGCCGCGGCGAGACAGGTTTCGATAAGCCCCCGCGGGACCGGTCGCGGGGAGAAGTCGCGCACGGTATGGCGGCGGCGGATATCGGCGAGAAAGTCACTCGCGCGCCGTGCCATCTCAGCGGGTGCAAGCTCGGCATAGTCGGGCAGCGGAATGAGTTCAAGCTCACGAGTCAACGGCGCGGCCATGATGCGGGTCTCCGGCGAGGCCATCCCAGAACAGCCGAGCGTTTCACCCGGCGCAAGAGGAAACCGACGCTGGGTCCATCGTGGGAGCAATGGTGCGCCATGCGGGAAATCCGCTATCATCGCGCCCATGACCACGCTCGCCAAAGGCCTGTTGCAGGCATTGAAGGACTATGGCGCCCGGGAGATTTTCGGCATCCCGGGCGATTTCGTGCTGCCGTTCTTCAAGGTGATCGAAGAGACGAAGATCCTGCCGCATGTCACGCTCAGCCACGAGCCGGCGGTCGGCTTTGCCGCCGACGCCGCGGCCCGCTTCCACCAGGGACTCGGCGTCGCCGTCGTCACCTATGGCGCCGGCGCCTTCAACCTGGTCAATGCGGTGGCCTGCGCCTATGCCGAGCGCTCGCCCGTCGTGGTGATCGCAGGCAGTCCCGGCGCCCGCGAGCGCGCCGCCGGCTTCCTGCTGCATCACCAGGCGCGCAGGGTCGACAGCCAACTCGCCGTCTATCGCGAGATCACCTGCGACCAGGCCGTGCTCGACGATCCCTCCCGCGCACCGGACGAGATCGCCCGGGTGTTGCGCTCCGCGCGCGAGCAGTCGCTGCCGGTCTATATCGAGTTGCCGCGCGATCTGGTCGGCGCGGGGATGGCGAAGGTGCCGGTGCTGGCGCCCCGCCCGGCCGACGACGAGGCCCTGGCCGAATGCGCCGACGAAATCGTCGCCCGGCTGGGCCAAGCGCGCGCGCCGGTGGTGATCGCAGGCGTCGAAATCCGCCGCTACGGCATCGAGCGGGAGACCGCGGCGCTCGCCCGCCGATTCAAGATTCCGGTGGTCACCACCTTCATGGGGCGCGGGCTTTTGGAGGATGCCCCCGACGTGCTGGCCGGCACCTATTTCGGCGCTGCCGGCGATCCGGCCGTCACCAAGCTGGTCGAGAAGGCCGACGCCGTGCTGCTGCTCGGCGTCATCCTGTCCGACACCAATTTCGCGCTGTCCGGCCGCAAGCTCGACCCTCGCCGCACCATTTCGGCCATGGGACGGACCGTGCAGATCGGCCACCATGTCTATAACGACCTGCCGATCGACGCGCTGGTGGGCGCTCTCGCCAGGCGCGCCGGCCGGCTGAAGGCGCGGGCGGGAGCCAGGCGCAAGCCGCCGCGCTATCCGCGCGGGCTCAAGGCCAGCGACCAGCCGATCAACCCATCCGACATCGCCGCCGCCGTCAACGACCTGTTCGACCGGCACGGCAAGATGCCCATGGCCGCCGATATCGGCGACTGCCTGTTCACCGCCATGGAGATCGACAACACCGCGCTGGTGGCGCCGGGCTACTACGCCGGCATGGGCTTCGGCGTGCCGGCCGGCATCGGGGTGGCGGCGGCGACCGGCCGGCGCCCGCTCATCCTGGTCGGCGACGGCGCGTTCCAGATGACCGGCTGGGAACTGGGCAATTGCCGACGCTACGGGCTCGACCCGATCGTGCTGCTCTTCAACAATACCAGTTGGGAGATGTTGCGGGTGTTTCAGCCGGAATCGAAATTCAACGATCTTTCCGATTGGCACTTCGCCGACATCGCGCCGTCGCTCGGCGGCCATGGCGAACGCGTTGCGACGCGGCGGCAATTGGCCGAAGCGCTGGAGAGCGCCTTCAAACGCCGCGGGCAGTTCTCTTTGATCGAGGTGATGCTGCCGCGCGGGGTGACATCCGACACGCTCGCCCGCTTCGTCGCGGGGTTCAAGGCGGCGCGCGAGCGGGCATCGTCCACGCCAAGCCCAGCGCCCCATAGTACCGCTCGAAACAGGCGAAAACCTTCGCCGTCGCAATGATCGCGGATTAACCACCCTGGCTGTTCCCATTTCACCGTCGCGATATATATTTACGCCGCGGCTGTTAGGCGAAGGAATGGTCGCTTCTGGCAAATCGGTTGCGGTGCCGCCTCGCGAAGAGGAACGGCTGCGCACGCTCTGGGAACTCGATGCGCTGGCCGCCGGAGCCAACGAGCAGATCGAGCGCGTCTGCGCGCTCGCCAGCGACCTGTTCAAGACGCCGGTCGCGCTGGTCAACCTCGTCGACCGCGACAAGCAGATCACCCTCGCCGCCACCGGCGTCGATCTGTCGGAAATTCCACGCGAGGATTCCATCTGCAGCGCCGCCATCCTGCGCGACGAGCCGCTGGTGGTGCCCGATCTCCTGCGCGACCCGCGCTTTGCCGGAAACACCTTCGTCTGCGGCCCGCCCAATATCCGTTTCTACGCCGGCGCTCCCTTGCAGGTCGAACCCGGCATCAGTCTCGGCACGCTTTGCGTCATCGACGACACGCCACGCACGTTCTCACCGGAAGACGCCGCGCACTTGTCGGCAATGGCGCAGATGGTGGTCAGCGAGCTGTTCCGTCAGAAGGGTGAGCGCCAACTGGTGGCGAGCCAGAAGCGCATGGCGCAGACGGCGAAGATGGCCAAGATCGGCGGCTACGAAGCGCAGCCCGCAGGTCCGCTGATTTGGGATGGCGCGCTTTGCAGCATCTACAGCATCGCCGAAGGCACGCCGCCCGATCACGAACTGATCGTGGAGCGCTACGATCAGGACTTGCGGGACAGTTCCCGCGAGCGCCTGAAGGCGCTGTTTGAACGAGGCACGCCCTACGACGTCGAACTGCGCGGCACACGGCCTGGCGGCGAAATCTTCTGGGTACGCGCCATGGCGGAAGCCGATATGGTCGACGGCAAGGTCGCACGCGTGTTCGGCGCCGTGCAGGACATCACCGAGCGCAAACTCGCCGAACAGCGCATCCACGACATGGCCTTCCGTGACCAGCTCACCGGTCTGCCCAACCGCGCCTGTTTCGTCGGCAGACTCGGACGTGCTATCGAGGCCGCCCGCGATGCCCGCGCGCCGCTCGCCCTGGTCAAATTCGACATCGACCACTTCCGCGAGGTCAATGACACCTTCGGGTTCGAGCACGGCGACACGCTGCTGCGTCACGTCGCCCAAGCCTTGCACAAGACCTTCGGCGGCACCGGCATCGTGGCGCGCACCGGGGGCGACGAATTCGCCGCGGTCCTGCGCGATCCCAAGGCGATTCGACAGGCACACAACCTTACCCAACGCTTCATCGACGAGACCAGACGAACGCTGCGTGACTCCCCCGCGCTGCCGCCGCTGGGCTTGAGCGCGGGGCTGGCGTTCTATCCCGAGCATGGCCAGGCAGCCGACACCCTCATGAGCAACGCCAAAATTGCGGTGCTCAAGGCCAAGGCGCAGAGTCGCGGCTCGGTCGTGCGCTTCGATCCCGCCATGCGCCAGGCGCTCGACGACACCAAAGAGCTCTACGCCCGCGTCCGGGACGGTATCGCCAAGAACCAGTTCACGCTGTACTACCAGCCGATCGTCAGCGTGCGCCAAAACAAGGTGGCGGCGCTCGAAGCACTCATGCGCTGGAACGATCCGGAGCGCGGCGTGCTGACGCCGGCGCATTTCATGGCCGCGTTCGACGACCCCGATCTCGCCGTCGCGCTCGGCGATCTCGCGCTCGACCGCGCCATCCAGCAGATGCGCGCCTGGCTCGATGCCGGGGTCTCCTTCGGCAGCGTCGCCGTCAACCTGTCGACGGCGCAATTCCGCCTCGGCAATCTCGCCGCCACCGTGCTCGGCAAGCTTCGCGCTGCCGGTGTGCCGCCGCAGCATCTGACCCTGGAAGTCACCGAGAACGTCTACATGGCCTGGGGCACCGAGGTGGTGGCGGAAACGGTGCGCGAACTGCACCAGGCCGGCGTCGGCATTGCGCTCGACGATTTCGGCACTGGCTATGCCTCGCTGAGCCACCTGCGCCAGTTTCCCATCGACAAGATCAAGATCGACAAGTCCTTCGTGCAGTCGCCGGGAAGCGGGGCAATCGTCGACGCCGTCATCAACATGGCCTTGAGCCTCGGTATGCAGGTGGTGGCGGAAGGCGTCGAGCGGCAAGAGCAGCTCAACCTGCTGCGCCTGAAAGGCTGCGACCAGGTGCAGGGCTACATCTTCGCGAGGCCCTTGGCGCCCGACGGGATCCCGAGCTTCATCGAAAATTTTGCGCAGGACGAGACACGGCCGGCCGCGCACAAACGCCGGCGCTCCTGAGACTTCTCTCAATCGCTCTGCAAAATGACGTTCTTCACCAGCGGATAAACCTGGTTCTGCCAGCTGCGCCCGGCGAACACGCCGTAATGGCCGACGCCGACCTGCATGTGGTGGCGCTTGCGGTAGGGGCGCAATGACGCGCACAGGTCATGCGCGGCCAAGGTCTGCCCCACCGCGCAGATATCGTCCTTTTCGCCTTCCACCGTGAACAGCGTGGTGCGCTTGATCGCGGCCGGCTCGACCGTCCTGTCCTGATAGGTCAATCGGCCGAGCGGCAGCAGATGATCCTGAAACACCTGCTGCACGGTCTCCAGATAGAACTCGGCAGTGAGGTCGAGCACGGCGAAATATTCGTCGTAGAAGGCCTTCGCCTGGGCCGCCTTTTCCTTTTCGCCCTTGGCGAGATTGTCGTAGAGGTCGCGATGCGCCTTGAGATGGCGGTCGATGTTCATGCTCATGAAGGCGGCAAGCTGCACGAAGCCGGGATAGACCTTGCGCCCGCCCCCGGCATAGCGCCCGGGCACGCGCGCGATCAGCGTGCGCTCGAACCAGCCGATGTCCTTCGACTTGGCGAGTTCGTTGACCTTGGTCGGGTTGATGCGGGTATCGATCGGACCGGCCATCAGCGTCATCGAGCGCGGCTGCGCCGGGTGCTGCCCTTGCGCCATCACGCTCGCCGCCACCAGGGCGGCGACGCAGGGCTGGCACACTGCCATCATGTGCGCGCCCGGCCCCATGACTTCGAGGAAGCGGATGAGATGTTCGATGTATTGGTCGAAACCGAAGCGGCCGGCCTCGAGCGGCACGTCGCGGGCGTTGTGCCAATCGGTGATGTAGACGTCGTGCTCGGGCAGCATGGTGCGCACGGTGGCGCGCAGCAGGGTGGCGAAGTGCCCGGACAGCGGCGCGATCATGAGCACGCGCGGCTGCGCGAGGTCGATGTCCTTCTTGAAATGCAGGAGCGTGCCGAAGGGCGTAGCGTCGGCCGCCTCCTCCGTGACCGCGACCTCGCGGTTGCCCACGCGCACGCTTTCGATGCCGTAGTCCGGCCGCACATGGGTCAGCCCCGCCCACGCGATCAGTTCGTAGGCCGCGGTGAGATTGCTCAGCGGAGTGGGCCGGGCCGCGCCGTTGATGTGCAGGCGGCCGGCCCGCGCCGCCGTGTCGGCAAAGGCACGCACCGGCACCATGATGTCGGAATGGGCCTGATAGGCCTGATAAAGCATGGACTCCCCGGCGGCCCCGGCGGACCGCCCGGTGACGCTAAAGCATTCTATGCTGCACCGCGAGATAAAAATCCGGGCGCGGGTGCCTTCGGAACAGGCAGATGCCGCGCCTTTTTGCAGCACGGGAAGCTATTGATCGCTCATAACTTTCGTCTAAGCTGACGGGGCCGGGCCAAGACAATTCAAGGGACATTGCCGCCGCATGGCCAAGGCTACACTTTCCATCGCCAGCAAGAACTACGGCTCCTGGTCGCTGCGCGGCTGGCTCCTCTGCAAGCTGGCCGGCCTCGACTTCGAGGAGCGAATGGTCGCCAGCGACGACCCCTCGACCCGCGCCGAATTGCTGCTGCTGTCGCCCTCATTCCTGGTGCCGTGTCTCACCCATGACGGCATCAAGGTCTGGGACACGTTGGCCATCGGCGAGTATCTCAACGAGATCCTGCCCGAGGCGGGCCTTTTGCCGCGCGATCGCGCTGCCCGCGCGCATTGCCGCTCGATCTCCGGGGAGATGCATTCCGGCTTTTCCAACCTGCGCTCGGCGCTGCCGATGAATCTGAAGGCGCAGCATCCCGGCTTCAAGATGTGGGCCGGCGCACAGGCCGATATCGACCGCATCGTGTTCATCTGGCGCGAATGCCTCGACACGCACGGCGGCACTTTCCTGTTCGGCCCGAAGCCGACCATGGCCGATGCCATGTTCGCGCCGGTGGTGACGCGCTTCCGCACCTATGACGTCAAACTCGATGCCGACTGTGCCGGCTATTGCGATACGGTGATGGCGATGCCGGCCATGCAGGAATGGATCGACGGCGCCAAGGCCGAGCCGGACGAGATGGTGGAACTGGACGTGGAGTTCTAAAAGAGGGAGAAATTATCCGCTCGTCCCCGCGCAAGCGAGAGCTCTGCAATAGGCTTGCCTTGGTGTCTTGGACAATCCTTGCGGCGGTGGAGATGGGGAACTTGCGTTGGGTCGGGTGCGAACGGAGCGGTCAGGCAGGCTGGCTTGCTGCCCGCTGGAGGTTGTAGGCGATGGCGATCAGATCGAAGTGCAAAGCATTGGCAGCAAGGCCGCGGTAGCGCATGCGCGTCAGCCGATATCGGCCTTTGAGAACCGAGAAGGTGCGTTCCACCGCGCTGCGGACCCGGCCGATCAGCTTGTTGCGCACCGTCTGCCAGTGCGGCAGTTCCCGCTGCATGCGGCTGCGTCGGTGCTGGATGCGGTCCTTGATGCCGCGGGCTTCGAGCGCCGCGCGGCGGCTATGCTTCTCGTAGGCCTTGTCCGCGTAGACCGAGCGCTCGTCGCCCAGCACCAGTTCGTCGGCGACTTCGCTCTCATAGACCTTGGCCGGCGTCAGCTTGCGGCTGCGGATCAGGTCCGAACCCTGGTCGACGCCCACATCAGCTTGGTAGCGGTAGCGCTCCCTTTGCGTCGCCTTGCGTGCGGGGATGATTCGGAGCGTTTCTTCGCCATTCGCTTCACCGGAGGTATGGATCACAACAAGAACGACCACCGACCCGATGACGGCAATGGTCGTCCAGCGTTCTTCCCCATGCTCGTGCCGATCGGGAACGCTGATATGAAACGGATCGCCGAAAACC
This sequence comes from uncultured Pseudomonadota bacterium, assembly GCA_963837965.1. Classification (GTDB taxonomy): domain Bacteria; phylum Pseudomonadota; class Alphaproteobacteria; order Rhizobiales; family Xanthobacteraceae; genus Pseudolabrys. The sequence continues at coordinate 784,289 of CAWIPY010000003.1, forward strand.
AACCGCAGGGTTTCAAAGCTCACGCCATGCTTTTGTCGGTTGGCGCAAGCGCCCAGGGACGGAAGTCCACGGCCTCGCGATCGTCATTGGATTCCGATTTCCGCTTGCGCGTGAGTGAGCGAAGCACGCAGCGATCCAAACAATGCGTGCGCTAGACCATCGCGATCCCCGCGCCGCCGAGCGCGCTCAGCACCACGACCAGCCAGGGCGGCACTTTCCACATGAACAGCAGGAGGAACCCGCCGACGGCCAGCGCGAAATCGGCGGGGCCGTGGATCGCCGACGTCCACACCGGGTGATAGAGCGCGGCGAGCAGGAGGCCGACCACCGCCGCGTTGACCCCGCGCAGCACCGACTGCGCCACCGCCAGCCGGCGCAGATGGTCCCAGAACGGCAGCGCGCCGATCACCAGAAAGAACGACGGCAGAAAGATCGCGACGAGACAGATCGCGCCGCCCACCCAGCCGTTGGGCGGCTGGTGCATGACCGTGCCGAGATAGGCGGCGAAAGTGAACAGCGGGCCCGGCAACGCCTGCGCCGCGCCATAGCCGGCGAGGAAGGCGTCGTTGCTCACCCAGCCCGGCGGCACCACGGACGCTTGCAGCAACGGCAGCACGACGTGACCGCCGCCGAACACCAGCGAGCCGGCGCGATAGAAGGCATCGAACAGCTTCAGCGCCTGGCTCGGAACATGGTCGGCCGCGAACGGCAGGCCGATCAGCAGCACGACAAAGAGCGCGAGCAGCGCGGCGCCGGCGGAGCGGGAGACCGCAAGCGGCAATTTGGCGTGCGTGATCTTCGGTTCGCCGCGGAAGAACAGCGCCCCGACCGCCGCGCCCAGCAGGATGGCGCCGATCTGCCCGAGCGCCGTCGGCACCGCCAGCACGATGACCGTGGCGGCAATGGCGAGCGTAGCGCGCTCCCTGTCGGGCGCCAGGTTGCGCATCATGGTGAGCACGGCCTGGGCCACCACGGCGACCGCCACCACCTTCAGCCCATGCAGCCAGCCTGAGCCGAGCGAGCCGCCGAGCGCATCGACGCCATAGCCGAAGCCGATCATCAGCAGCGCCGACGGCAGCGTGAAGCCGACCCAGGCGGCCAAGGCGCCGGCATAGCCGGCGCGCAACAGCCCGACGCCGATGCTCACCTGGCTGCTGGCCGGTCCGGGCAGGAACTGGCAGAGCGCCACCAGGTCGGCGAAAGTGCGCTCGTCCAGCCAGCGCCGGCGCTCGACGTATTCGGCGTGATAATAGCCGAGATGGGCGATCGGCCCGCCGAACGAGGTCAGGCCAAGCCGCAGGCAGACGCGGAACACCTCGAACCAGCTCGTCCGCGTTTCGACAATCCCGCTTTGCGCCATCGCCTCCCCCGACTTTTCATCAGCCCGCCTTCAGCCAGGTATCGATCCGCTCCACCGCCTCCCGCATCTCAGCCGCCGCGCCCGCGTAGCAGAAACGCAGAAAGTTGTGTCCGTTGACCGGATCGAAATCGATGCCGGGCGTCGCCGCCACACCCGCCTCGTTCAGCATGCGCTTGGCGAAGTCGAGACTGTCGTTGGAGAAACGCGAGATGTCGGCGTAGAGGTAGAAGGCGCCGTCGACGGGCAGGAACTTGTCGAGGCCCGCCTTGGGCAGCGCTTCCACCAGGATGCGGCGGTTTTCTTCATAGCCGTGTTTGACCGCTTCCATCTCGGCGCGGCCCTCGAAGGCGGCTTCCGCCGCCACCTGCGCCAGCGTCGGCACCGAAATGGCGAGATTGCCCTGCAGCCGGTCGACGGTGCGCACCAGATTCTCCGGCACCACCATCCAGCCGATGCGCCAGCCGGTCATGCAGAAATATTTCGAGAAGGAATTGATCACCACCGTGCGCTCGGAGAGGTTCGCGGCGGTTTCCGCGGGAAACGCGTAGTCGAGCCCGTGATAGATCTCGTCGGAGATGACGCGGATGCCTTCGGCTTCCGCCACCGCGATCAGCCGCGCGAGCGCATCGGCCTCCATCATGGTGCCGGTCGGATTGGCCGGGCTCGCCACCACCAGGCCTTGCAGCGGCTTGTGGCTGTGCTCGGCGATCAGCGCCTTGGGCGTGAGCGCCCAGCGCGTCTCGGCGGTGGTCTCGATCAGCACCGGCTCGCAACCGAGCGCGCTGAGGATGTGCCGGTACGGTGGGTAGCCCGGATTGGCCAGCGCCACCCGGTCGCCCGCCTCGAACAACGACAGAAAGGCCAGGATGAAGCCGCCCGAGGAGCCGGTGGTCACCGCCACCCGGGCCGGATCGAGGGCAAGGCCATAGGTTTCCTGGTAATGGCGGGCGATGCGTGCGCGCAGTCCGGGGATGCCGAGGCTCTCGGTATAGCGCAGGCGGCCCTGGGCGAGCGCCGCCTGCGCGGCGGCAATGGCGGTCGCCGGCGCCGCCGCGGCCGGCTGGCCCACCTCCATATGAACCACGCGAGCGCCTTGCGCCTCCCGCTGCGCGGCCGCCGCCATCACGTCCATGACGATGAAAGGGGGCACTTCGCTGCGTCGGGAGGGCGTGAGCAGGCGTTTTGCCGCGTCCAGCATCGTTCGCAAGGTCCCAGGCTGCCGAAGCCGCCCCGCTGCTGCCGCATTCACCCGTTTGCTTGGGCGGCGGCGTGTGGTGACACAACCAGACGTGATCGCCACCTGCGTTGACCGCAAAGTGACGCGTCATTAGTGTGGTGGTTCGGAAGTTCGCTTCATCCTTGGCGCGGGCCCTCAAAGCGAAGTTCCGAACCAAACCACACTAGAATCAAAGAGTTGCTAGTGTCCTTCGATTCCGAAGTTCGCTAACGAGCGTGCTGAACAATCGAGCGAACTTCGGAATCGGGACACTGGCGCTTCACGCCTATCCGGTGCACCAGATCGGCATGATCGAGAACGCGAGACCTATCAGGCAACGGCGCAGCGCGCCAGCGGCCCGCGCCCTCTCGCTGCTCACCGCGGCGGCGGTCGCGCTTGCCGGCTTCGGCCCGATGGCCGTAACGCCCGCCCGCGCGCAGGCCGCGCCGAAAATGCCGATCATCCGCGATACTGAAATCGAGAACCTGCTGCGCGACTATGCCCGGCCGGTCCTGAAAGTCGCCGGCCTCAGCCAACAGAACGTCAGGGTCGTCATCATCAACAACAATGCGTTCAACGCCTTCGTGATGGACGGCCGGCACATCTTCATCAATGCCGGCGCACTGTTCCAGGCGAAGACGCCGAACGAGATCATCGGCGTGCTGGCGCACGAAACCGGCCATCTCGCCGACGGCCATCTGATGCGCTTCCGCGAGAAGCTCGCACAGGCGCAGACTCAGTCGATCGTGGCGATGCTGCTTGGCGTCGGCGCGCTGGTGGCGGGGTCGGTTGCCGGCGGATCGAGCGGCGCCAGCCAGATTGGTGTCGCCGCAATCTCGGCGCCGCAGTCGGCGATCCTGCATTCGCTGCTCGCCTATGCGCGCACCCAGGAAGACCAGGCCGACCACGCCGCGGTGAAATTCCTCACCGAGACGCACCAGTCGGCCAAGGGCATGGTCGACCTGTTCAAGCGCCTGGAGAACGAGAACCTGTTCACCGCGCGCTATGCCGATCCCTATTTGCAGACCCATCCCATGCCCGCCGACCGCGTGGCCGCGCTCGAGCGGATGGCGCGCGCCAGCCCCTATTGGAATAAGAAGGATCCGCCGGCGCTGCAGCTGCGCCATGACCTGATGCGGGCGAAACTGTCGGGCTTCCTGGAATCGCCAGGTACCGTGCTGCGGCGCTATCCGCTCAGCAACAACAGCCTGCCGGCGCGCTATGCGCGCGCCATCTCCACCTACCGGCACGGCAACCTTTCCTCGGCCCTTAGCCAGATCGACGGACTGATCGCGAGCGAGCCCGGCAACCCCTATTTCTACGAGCTCAAGGGCCAGGCCCTCCTGGAGGGCGGACGCGGGGCGGCCTCGATCGCGCCATTGCGCCGCGCGGTCGAGCTTTCCCACCATGCGCCGCTGATCGAGATCATGCTGGCGCAGGCGCTGATCGGCACCAATAATCGCAAGCTGGCCGGCGAGGCCGTTAACCTGTTGAATTCGGCGCTGCGCACCGAGCCCGGCTCGTCCGACGCCTATATGCAGCTCGCCATGGCCTACGGCCATCTGGGCAATCTCGCCCGCGCCGATCTCGCCTCCGCCCAGTCCGCCTTCGAGCGCGGCGACGTCAAGACGGCGCGCATGCTGGCCGAGCGGGCCAAGCACCGCCTGCCGGTCGGCTCGCCCGCCTGGGTGCGCGCCGACGATATCGTCAGCGTCAAGCTTCCGAGCCATAATCACCGATGATTCCAACAAGGACCAAGCCGATGATTTCCAGCCTGCGCCTCTTCACGACCGTCTGCGCCGCGGTCTGCGCCACCTTCCTGGCCCTCGCCGCGCCGCAGAGCGTGCGCGCGGCCGAGTTCTCCCCGGCCCAGCGCGGCGCCATCGAGAACATCGTCCACGACTATCTGGTCAAGCACCCCGAAGTGCTGCAGGAGGTCATGGGCGAGCTGGAAAAGCGTCAGCAGGCCTCCGACGCCGAGAAGCACAAAGCCGCCGTCAAGGCGAACGCCAAGCAGTTGTTCAATTCGCCCGACGAGGTGGTGCTCGGCAATCCGAAGGGCAACGTCACCTTCGTCGAGTTCTTCGACTACAATTGCGGCTACTGCAAACACGCCATGAGCGACATGCTCACGCTTCTGAAGAACGACAAGAAGCTCAGGGTGGTGCTGAAGGAGTTCCCGGTGCTCGGGCCCGGCTCGGTGGAGGCGGCGCGCGTGGCGGTCGCGGTGCGCATGCAGGCGCCGCAGAAATATCTCGAATTCCACACCAAGCTGCTCGGCGGCCGCGGCCATGCCGACGGCGCGCGCGCCCTGGCGGTCGCTCAGGAAATCGGCCTCGACATGGACCGGCTCAAGAAGGACATGAAGAGCCCCGAGGTGCAGAAGACGCTGAAGCAGGACTTCAAGCTCGCCGAGGCGCTCGGCCTCAACGGCACGCCGAGCTACGTGATCGGCGACAGCGTCATCGTCGGCGCCATCGGGCTGCAGGGCCTGGAGGAGAAGATCAACACCGCCCGCTGCGGCAAGGCGAGCTGCTGATCCTCTCGCGTACGCCACGATCTTGGGACGGCCGCCGCGCGCTACCGCCGGCGGCCGTTTCGCGTGCCGCGGTCGCGGCGAGCACTGCGGGCGGCGAGGTGGGGGGCGGTTAACGGCCCCGAAAGGCGCGCCGATTACCAATCCCCGGCTGCTCCGGGCTTCCCCTTCCCCGCCCGGACACCTATAAAGCGCCGGCGTTTTCACCAGTCCCGGCCGGGCCCCCGCGCATGTCGAAGACCGTCCACATCCTCAACGGCCCCAACATGAACCTGCTCGGCGTCCGCGAGCCGGAGAAATACGGCCATGCGACGCTCGCCGACGTGGAGAAGCTCGCCCGCGAGACCGCCGCCCGCTTCGGGCTCGACGTCGTCTTTCGCCAGTCCAACAGCGAGGGCCAGATCGTCGACTGGATCCAGGAAGCCCGCGCGCAAAGCGCCGCCGGCATCGTGATCAACCCGGCCGGCTACACCACCACCTCGATCGCCATTCTCGACGCGCTTTTGGCCGCCGGCATGCCGGTGATCGAGTGCCACATCACCAACATCCACGCCCGTGAAAGCTTCCGCCAGGGTTCTTATGTATCCAAGGCGGCAAAGGCCGTGATCGCCGGCTTCGGCATCGACGGCTACGCGCTGGCGATCACCGGCCTCGCGCGCTTCATCGGCGCGGCGGAAAAGAACTGAACCGGACCCTCTGTTGATGGCAAAAGCGCCGAAAGCGACCTTGGTCGACCGCGAGCTGATCCACGAGCTCACCAGCCTGCTGGACGAGACCGGCCTGACCGAGATCGAGATCGAGCAGGACGGTAGGCGTGTGCGCGTGGCGCGCACGCCCGCCGCCGTGGCGCCGGCGTCTTCCGTGGCCCGCGCGGACGCGCCGATCCAGCCGGTCGCCGAATTCGACGAGTGCTCCGCTCGACCTCGCCAAACACCCGGGCGTGGTGATCTCGCCCATGGTCGGCACCGCCTATATGGCGCCCGAGCCGGGCGCTCGGCCGTTCATCGACGTGGGCAGCCAGGTCAAGGCCGGCGACACGCTGCTGATCGTCGAAGCGATGAAGACCATGAACCAGATCCCGGCGCCGCGCGCCGGCACGGTGACGCAGATTCTGTTCGAGGACGGCCAGCCGGTGGAGTTCGGCGAGCCGCTGGTGATTATTGAGTGACTTCCCTCGCCCCGCAAGCGGGGAGAGGTGAAGGAGAGTGAATGTTCGATAAAATCCTCATCGCCAACCGCGGCGAGATCGCGCTTCGCGTGCTGCGCGCCTGCAAGGAGCTCGGCATTCCGACGGTGGCGGTGCATTCCACCGCCGACGCCGACGCCATGCATGTGCGCTTCGCCGACGAAAGCGTCTGCATCGGCCCGCCGGCGGCGAAGGACAGCTATCTCAACATCCCCAATATCCTCGCCGCCTGCGAGATCACCGGCGCGGACGCCGTGCATCCCGGCTACGGCTTCCTGTCGGAGAACGCGCGCTTTGCCGAGATCCTGGAAGAGCACGGCGTGCAGTTCATCGGCCCCAAGGCGGAGCACATCCGCATCATGGGCGACAAGATCGAGGCCAAGCGCACCGCCAAGCGCCTCGGCATCCCCGTCGTGCCCGGCTCCGACGGCGGCGTGTCGCTCGATGCCGAAGCCGTGCGCGTCGCCGACGAGATCGGCTATCCGGTGCTGATCAAGGCGGCGGCCGGCGGCGGCGGCCGCGGCATGAAGGTGGCGCGCAACGCCGGCGCCTTGCCGACCGCGCTGGCGACTGCGCGCGCCGAGGCCAAGGCCGCCTTCGGCGACGACGCCGTCTACATCGAGAAATACCTGGAGAAGCCGCGCCACATCGAGATCCAGGTGCTCGGCGACGGCAAGGGCAAGGCCGTGCATCTCGGCGAGCGCGACTGCTCGCTGCAGCGCCGCCATCAGAAGGTGCTGGAGGAAAGCCCCTCGCCTGCCCTTAACAGGCGCATGCGCGACCAGATCGGCGAGACGGTCGCCAAGGCGATGCGCGAGATAAAGTATCTCGGCGTCGGCACCGTCGAGTTCCTCTACGAGGAGGGCCAGTTCTACTTCATCGAGATGAATACGCGCATCCAGGTCGAGCATCCGGTAACGGAGATGATCACCGACATTGATCTCATCTTCGAGCAGATCAGGGTCGCCGCCGGGCAAGAGCTGACATTGGAGCAGCGCGACGTGCAATTCCACGGCCACGCCATCGAATGCCGCATCAATGCGGAGAACCCGGTGTCGTTCCGCCCCTCGCCCGGCAAGATACTGCACTATCACCCGCCCGGCGGGCTCGGCGTGCGCATCGATTCGGCCGTCTATCAGGGCTACACCATCCCGCCCTATTACGACTCGCTGGTCGGCAAGCTGATCGTGCACGGCAAGACGCGCACCGAATGCCTGATGCGGCTCAAACGCGCGCTCGACGAGGTGGTGGTCGACGGCATCGAGACCACGCTGCCCTTGTTTCGCGCTCTCGTGCGCGAGAAGGACGTGATCGACGGCAATTATCACATCCACTGGCTGGAGCAGTTCCTGGCGCAGGGCGGCGTGGTGGATTAGCGCGTTTGGTTAGTTTGTAGCCCGGATGAAGCTAATAGCGCTTGGGGTAGAATTATCGGCTCGTCCCCGCGCAAGCGGGGATCCAGGGCCGTAGCCCGGATGGAGCGGAGCGAAATCCGGGGGGCGGCCGATCTATCTTCCCGGGTTACGCTTCGCTTCACCCGGGCTACAGAATCCGCCCGCCCTGCCCTACCCCGCCGCGGCGCCTATGCGCGCCGCCTTTTCCCCCCTTGGCTCGATCGGCACGCTGCCGCGCAGGCCCAGCATGTCCTCGAGCATCTTGGCGCCGGCGAGAATGCGCGCTTCGCCGCGCGGCGGACCGACGATCTGCAGGCCGACCGGCAAGTCTTCCCCCGTGTATCCGCAGGGCAGCGACAGCGCCGGGCAGCAGGCGATGGTGATGGCATAGGCGATCGCCAGCCATTCGACGTAATTGGTGAAGGTGACGCCGGCGCATTGCTTGACATAGCGCTCCTCGACCGGAAACGGCGCAACGATGGTCGCCGGACACAAGAGCAGATCGTAGCGTTCGAAGAAGGCGAGCACCCGCGCGCAGATTGCGACGCGCTGCGCCTCCGCCCGCTCCAGCTCCGTCATGGTGAGCGCCAGCCCCTTCTCGATATTGGCGACCACTTCCGGCTTGAGCAGATCGCGCCTGGTGCGCAGGAGCTCCGCCTTGCTCACCACGTAGTCGTAGGCGCGCAGCACCTGGAAGCAGTCGTGCACGCCGGAAAAATCCGGATGCGCTTCCTCCACGATGACGCCTGCCTCCGCAAAGCGCTCCGCCGCCTTGCGCGTGATCGCGGCCACCTCTGAATCGACCGGCGTGATGCCGAGATCGGCCGAATAGGCCACGCGCCGCGGCCGCGCGCCATCGCGCACGGCCGAGCGGAACGAGGTCGCGAGCCTGGGCAGCGACAGCGGATCGGCCGGATGCTCGCCGGACATGGCGTCGAGCATGAGCGCGAGGTCATCGACGGTGCGCGCCATCGGCCCCTGTGCGCCCAGCGTGCGGTCGATCTTGAACGCCGGCGTATGCGCGACGCGCCCCACGCTCGGCCGCATGCCGACGATGCCGCAGAAGCTCGCGGGATTGCGCAACGAACCGCCCATGTCGCTGCCGTGCGCCAGCCAGGCCATGCCGGTCGCCAGCGCCACCGCCGCGCCGCCGGAAGAGCCGGCCGCCGAGCGCGCGGTGTTCCACGGATTGCGCGTGAAGCCGAACACCTCGTTGAAGGTGTTGGCGCCGGCGCCGAATTCCGGCGTGTTCGACTTGGCGTAGATGACGCCGCCGTTCGCCTCCAGGTGCTCGACCAGGATGTCGGAGCGCTCGGGCACGTAGTCCTTGAAGATGGGCGAGCCGTAGGTGGTCAAGACGCCTTCGACATCGGTCAGGTCCTTGATCGGCACCGGCATGCCGGCAAGGACGCCGCGCTCGGCCGGCGGCCTGCTGCATGAGCCGGTCGGCATGGGCGCGGGCGCGCTCGAAACACAGGGTCGGCAGCGCGTTGACCGCGGGGTCCACCGCGGCGATACGCGCTGCAAGCGCGTCGAGCAGGTCGTGCGGGGTTACCTCGCCACGTTTGAGCCGCTCGACCACCGTGCAGGCGTCGGCCTTGATCAGTTCCTCGGCGCTCATGAAATCCCCTCGCAATCCCCTTGCGCGTGCTCTCGCCGCCGATCATAGCTGGGCCAGTGGTGCACGCAAACGCGGCGCCGACCGGCAGCTGCCCCCCACCGGCAGAGCCGATTTAGCCGGGCGCCATCGTTTCGGGAGGAAAGCAATGATCGCGGTGATCTTCGAGGTCTGGCCGAAGCCCGAGCACAAGCAGGAATATCTCGACCTCGCCCAGCAATTGCGGCCGCTGCTCGAACAGATCGACGGCTTCATCTCGATCGAGCGGTTCGAGAGCCTGACCGAGCCGGGCAAGATCCTCTCGCTCAGCATCTTCCGCGACGAGAGCGCGCTTGCCGCCTGGCGCAATCTGCAGGCTCACCGCGCGGCGCAGGCCAAGGGCCGGGCCAAGCTGTTCGCCGACTACCGGTTGCGCATCGCCGGCGTCATGCGCGACTATGGCATGCATGAGCGCGATGAGGCGCCCGCCGACAGCCGCGTCAGTCATGCGTGACGCTGGGGGCGAAACGGTGCCGCGGATTTGCTTCACCTCCCCCTTTCAGGGGGAGGTGAGAAGTTCGTGGCCCAGTTCACCACACGCGATAGGCCTGCCTTGCGGGGAAGCGCGCTCGCCCTGATTACGTCCAATCGGAGTTTCGCCCTACTGCGCCGTCAGCCGCGCCAGCAGCGTACAGACCTCGGCCGGATTGTAGGGCTTCTCGACGAACACCGAGCGCGACACCAGCGGCGAAATCTCGGCCGAGCTGTAGCGGCCGGAGGCATAGACGATGGGCAATTCGGGGCGCATCGCGCGCACGCGCTCGGCGAGCTCGGCACCGTCCAGGCTGCCGGGCAGGTTGACGTCGGTCAACATCACGTCCACCTCGCCGCCCGCACCGATATAGGCGAGCGCCTCGTCGCCGGTGGCCGCCTCGTGCACCGCAAACCCGCGCTCGGCCAGCCAGTCGGCGACCAGCATGCTGATGAGGACTTCGTCTTCCACCAGGAGGACGGTCGGTGCTGCTGTTGCGGCGTGCCTCATGGAACCTTACCTGCAAACCTGCTTGCATTGGCGTCGTGGGTTCGGGCGGACAACGCGCGGGCTTTTCCCGGCGTTTCGCCTTTTCAGAAACTTGCGCGGATTATGGTAAGCTAAGGGTTAACGGTGGTGTCAATGCCGCAACGGATACCGGAGATGCCGCAGCAGATACCGGAAATGCCGGTGCTACGACCGGCTTGCGCTCTCATGCCGATCTGAACCAATTTCGATCCGAACCCAATTCGATATGGACCAAACTCGATCTGAACCAAATTCGACCTGACCCATGGCCAGCCGCGAAAACGCCTTCATCGAGATCACGCCGGACGTGCTGCTCAAGGCCTATGCCTGCGGCATCTTCCCGATGGCGGAAAGCGCCGACGATCCGGCGCTCTATTGGATCGAGCCGGAGATGCGCGGCATCATCCCGCTCGATACCTTTCACGTGCCGGCCCGGCTCGCGCGCACGATCCGCTCGACGCCCTTCACCGTCTGCGTCAACCGCAATTTCGAGGCCGTGATCGAAGGCTGTGCCGAGCCCAAGCGCGACCGCGCGCGCACCTGGATCAACGGCCGCATCCGCCGCATCTACCGCGCGCTGCACGCGCACAACCATTGCCACAGCGTCGAGGTCTATGACGGCGAGGAACTGGTGGGCGGCCTCTACGGCGTCTCGCTCGGCCGCGCCTTCTTCGGCGAGAGCATGTTCCATCGCGCGCGCGACGCTTCCAAGATCGCGCTGGTGCATCTGGTGGCGCGGCTGAAGGCGGGCGGCTACAGCCTGCTCGACACGCAGTTCGTCACCGAGCATCTGCGCAGCTTCGGCGCGGTCGAGGTGGCGAAGCGGCGCTATCACCGGCTGTTGGAAGCCGCGCTGGTCGGCGAAGGCGATTTCGCCGCGCTGCCGCTCGAGCGCCCGGTGAGCGGCGAAGAGGCGCTGGCCATTGTCGCGGCGGCGCGTGTACGGCGGCCGGAAGCGACATAGCCGCATCGCGCCGCCTGCCCGCCGAAATCACATCCGAACTCTCGTCGGAAATACCGGCGCCGGCGCGCTTAGCGAATGATCCGAAAAGTGGGGACCGGCTTTCGGAAAAACTTCATGCGCCCGCAAAATGTTGGGGACGCCCCGTGATTCGATGCAAATGGATTGGACTCTCGCTTGCGCGGCCGGGCGCGCCGGACGGTCGCAGGCGCAGATCTAATCGACCATCCTAAATTTCAGCAAATACCAAAGCGCCTTCAGTCCATCCTTCCAATTGATTTTCTTACCTTCGGCATAAGAGCGGGCCGTGGTATCGAATGCCGACCTCGTAAATCCGCCAGCGTCTCGCCCGGGCGATCTGCGCTCTCACCGTGATTTCGAAACGGCGCAACCGTTTCGAAGCAAGAAGGCGCGAAGCGCTTCCTTATCGCGCACATATCCGCCGATCATGTTGTATTCGCGATAGGTTGCACCTACCTCCATACAATCAAACGACCTTCCTCCCGGAAATTCTGCAATTCTATGACTTGCAAAGTCCGTCAATAGCCTCGCTTGAATAACGACAGATAGGACAAAGATACAAACGGTCGAAAACATTGAAACTGGGACAAAGTTATTACCGACCAGGCGCGCCGCGTCTTTCAACCGATGACTCACGCTTTCTGACAATCCCGCGCCAAGCGCAAAGACAAGCGTCAATATGATCGAAAGGATAATCGCCAAAGCCGAAAACACGACGCCTATGAGCGCAATAGGAAAAAGCATGAGGATATACGCAACCCACACTTTGCGGACGTCGACAGAGAGCCACCAACCGGCACACAAAACGGCAGCACCGGGTAGAACGTAGTGCTTGGCTGCATAAAAAATCGAGGTCAGCGAGCCGACCTCGCGGATGAACATGTCATAGCTCGTGTAATTTGTCGTGCCGAGCTGGAGCAAAACAGCTTCGAATATGCCAAATGCGCAAACGATCGCCAGCTTGTATTGGGAGTCGGCAATTTCCGAGAGGCGTCCCGGGCAAAGGCGCATGATACCGTACAGGAGCAGAATACTGACGCCGCAGAAACCGCGCGCGCCAAATGTCCCAAGCCCCATCCACCACGCGTACCAACTGCCTTGGATGAGAATCTGCAGGACGAATGCGATGAGAATTACGGCGGCCATCGCCGACGTTCGATTTCGCAGGATCCAAAAGAGACCGACCGAGATCAGCGGGTGGTAAAAGAACAGCCCGTGCCAGGAGGCGAAGAGGACCTCCAGGAACTTAAAATGACCCAGCGATAGAGCTCTGTAACCGCTATCATGGAAATTGTACGGACTGGCAAGTATGCTGCCGTTGATTAGGTAATAGTAAAAGCACAAGAACGCGACCGCGATGATTGGCGCGACCGACAGCATAAGAACGTGTCCGCCGAACTTCAAAGGACCGGGACGAAGCTCATTTGAATAGTATAGCTCCAAGAGGTACAAGATGACGAGGGCGCCACAAATGATCAAATTTGTTGCTTTCACCAGAATAAGGAAATAACACACTGCGCCAAGCATAAACGCGCTGCTGTTTGTCCACTTAAGGAATCCGAAGTTTCTATCTAGAAAAACAATACCGCATAGAGTGAGAAATACCGTCCAGCTTTCGCTTGAATAAGCGTTGAGATAGAAACCGGCAGGGGTGAATAGTAACAATGAGGTCAACGCAAGGAGGAATGCGCTCGACTTCTTCAGATATTTATATGCGACGATAGCAAATAGGCACAGATTGGCGATTCCCAATACCGCGCCGGTGATCTCAATCGATGGAGGAGAAAACCCAAACACGATATTGGGAATCGCCGCCAACAAGCCGGAGCCATATTGCCAGTTGCTGAGCGGCAGGCCGCGCAGGCTCTTTGGATAGTTAGACAGGATCGAGAGGTCTTGGGCATAGAAATAATTCTGCCAATTAAAGTATCGACCGGCGTCCGTACCAGGCTTCGCGGTTATTACGAGCACTACGCTTAATGTCAGCAAAATCATTAATACGTATCGATGGCGGACGTCCCAAGTCGTCCTCACTTTGCCCGACATGCGCCTTTACTCGCCGGCGTTAGATGATTTGGGCTTAAATACGCGGCAGCGAAGAATCATCGTTAATACCGAAAAAATATGGTAGGCTTTTATTTTTTTGCCTTCCTCGTACGACCGTCCGTAGTAACTTATCGGCACCTCATAAATCACTTTCGCGCGGCTGACAGCACGGCACAGAATTTCGGCGTGTTGTTCCCAGCCCGCCGATTTAAGATCGTCCGGCCTGACCAGACTGCGTCGATATAAGAGATAGCACGAATATACGTCTGTAAACGTTGGCCTGCACCCGGTTTGGATGACACCGACTTAAGCTAATCCGGCCTGCCGCTCGAACTCCATAGGGCTTAGATAACCGATCGTCGAGTGCCGACGTTTCGGATTGTAGAAGCGCTCGATGTAATCGAACACGTCTGCTTTGGCCTCATCTCTCGTCCTGTAGGTCTTGCGGTCGATCCGCTCCGTCTTGAGCGACGAGAAGAAGCTCTCCATCGCCGCATTGTCCCAGACATTGCCCGAGCGGCTCATCGAGCAGACGATGCCATGGTCGGCCATGAGCCGCTGGAACTGCTCGCTCGTGTATTGGGCAGGTTCAATTGGTCGTCGCAACAGCTTGCCGGAGGAGGTTGCGATGAAGAGAGCGAAGCGGCGTTCAGATCGATCTGGACGAAAGCCGTTGCCATCACCGGGACGACCGCCGGTCGCGGGGCGAGAAGAGCGGGTACGGTTCTGGGCAGCGATTGCGAGGGGTTTGTCGAGCGAGGATGGTGGGGCCGCCGCTGGCGTTCCGCAGGCGGTTGGAGCCCGATGGTTCCGAAAGGCAGGCGGCATGCCACCAGCGATGTTCGGGCCGTCGGCCAAGCCTTTGTCCGGCCGCTATCTGTCATTCGCTGAGCGTGAGGAGATCGCGCTGATGCGAGCTCAAGGCTTCACGGTGCAGGGGGTGGCCCGACATCTCGGTCGTTCGGCGTCGACAATCTCTCGCGAACTGCGGCGAAACGCGTCCACCCGTAGCGGTGGCCTGGAGTATCGGGCTACGACCGCGCAATGGCATGCTGAGCGATCGGCCCGACGGCCCAAGCGGGCGAAGCTTACGGGCAATCCTGCCTTGAGGTCCTACGTGCAGGAGCGTCTGGCCGGAATGATCGTCGCTCCCGGCGGTGGTCCAATTGCTGGTCCGAGCGTATCGTGGAAGGGTCGCCGGCATGGGCGGCGGCAGGATCGACGTTGGGCGCGTGCGTGGAGCCCCGAGCAGATCGCGCGCCGCCTGCCGATCGACTTCCCGAACAACATGACGATGCGGATCAGCCACGAGGCCATCTACCAGGCCCTCTTCATCCAAGGCCGCGGCGCGCTGCGGCGCGAGCTGACCGCCTGCCTGCGCAGTGGCCGGGCGCTGCGGGTGCCGAGAGCGCGCACGCGCGGGCGAGGCAAGAGCTTTGTCACACCCGAGATCATGATCAGCGAGCGTCCAGCCGAAGCCGTCGATCGCGCGGTGCCGGGCCATTGGGAAGGAGACTTGATACTCGGCCTCGGCAGCTCGGCGATCGGCACGCTGGTGGAGCGCACCACGCGCTTCACCATGCTCCTGCGTTTGCCGCGCATGCCGAGCTACGGCGCGATGACCCGTATGAAGAACGGACCGGCCCTTGCCGGCCATGGCGCCGAGGCGGTGCGGAAGGCGATCACGCGTACGATCATCACCTTGCCCGAGCAGTTGCGACGATCGCTGACCTGGGACCAGGGTGCCGAAATGGCCGAGCACGCGCGGTTGAAGATCGACGCGGGCGTGCAGATCTACTTTTGCGATCCGCACAGTCCGTGGCAGCGCGCCACCAACGAGAACACCAACGGGCTGCTGCGCCAGTACTTTCCGAAAGGCACTGACCTCAGCGCTCACAGCGCCGACGAGATCGCTGCTGTCGCGGCCGCCCTCAACGCGAGGCCACGCAAAACACTCAACTGGAAAACCCCGGTCGAAGCGCTTGACGCGCTGCTCCAGTCGGCCAACAAATGACCCGTTGCGACAACCGATTGAATCCGCCTTGGCTGCCGCGGTCGGAATGATGCAGCAGGGCATCGGGCTTGCCTCGCCGCCAGATCGCCATCACCAGCGCGTCGGTGACGAACTGGGCCGTCATTGCCGCGCTCATCGACCAGCCCACCACGCGTCGGGAGAACAGGTCCACCACCGCTGCAACGTAGAGCCAGCCCTCCGCTGTCCAGATATAGGTGAAGTCGGCAATCCATCGACGGTTGGGAGCGGGAGCCGCAAAGGCGCGATCGAGCACGTTCGGAGCGACGGCGGAGGCCTGCCGCTCACCCAGGTCGGGCGGCAGCCGACGCCGGCGCGGGCGTGCTTTAAGCCCTTGGTTACGCATCAATCGCTCGATCCGGTGCAGCCCACAGGTCACGCCCTCGGCCAGCAGATCGTGCCACACCCGCCTGGCGCCATAGGTTCGATCACTGGCAATGAAGCTCTCCCGCACCTTCGCCCCGAGCTCTTCGTCGCTGCGGCTGCGCTCACTGCGCGGTCGCTTCAGCCAGGCATAGAACCCGCCGCGCGAGACACCGAGCGCCCCGCATATCCAATCCGCCGGCCAGATCCCCCGGTGCTTCGCAATGAAGGAGAACTTCACGTCAATTCCTTCGCGAAGTAGGCCGCGGCTTTTTTTAGGATGTCTCTCTCGGCCTTCAGCTTGATCACTTCGCGCTTCAGTCGCGTGATCTCCAACTGCTCAGGCTTCATCTGCCCGTTGCCGGGGAATGCTTGCTGCGGATCGTCGTCGAACTTCTTCACCCAGCTGCGCAGCTGAGATACGTGCACACCCAGGTCCTGTGATGCCTGGACATACGACACGCCGCGATCCCTGATCAGGCGCACAGCCTCAAGCTTGAACTCCCGCGTAAATTTCCGTCTCTGCATGACCCACCTCCGGTCCCATTGTCACACCAAACTTGGTGTCTTCGGAACCGGGTGCAGGCCACGTCGTATTGAACAAAATATTGAAAAGCTGCGTAAGAATCAGATTGCCTATTTTGTGCCAGAAATATTGGACTCGGGTATATCGAGCCACCATAAAGCGGCTTCCCATCACGATATCGGCATTGAGGTTTTTAACCGGGAAGAAGAGCGTGGGATAATCGGTCGGCGAATATTCCAGATCTGCATCTTGGAAAAGGATATAATCGCCGGTCGCCGCGCGCAGTCCCGCCTGCACGGCCGCGCCCTTTCCGCGATTTGACGGTTGTACAATCAACTTATCGAACACGTGCGGGCTGGACTGCAAAAGTGTCAGCGTCCGGTCCTTCGAGCCGTCATCGATTACAATTACTTCTAGTTCAACTCCGTCGACTTTTTGCCGGCGGACGGACTCCAATAACTGTATGATCGTAGCTTCTTCATTGTATGCTGGAACAATTACGCTTGCGCGCAGGGAAGCACTCGTATCATGCATTTGGAAGCCCCACAAATAGGTTCGCACAGTGCACATCGCGTCATTAAAAAATGGCCGCCCTTTGGATCGTCACCATCGATCATCTTTGCGGCAGACGGCTTGAGAGCTTCGAAGATCGCCAATTCGCCATCTCCACAGCAGAGAACGTCAAACGACTGCTCAAGCTTGCGAGCGGCTTTTTGCGCCCGACCTCCGAGACTTTTTTTCTGCTCCAGTTTGAGGGCAGAATAGACGAGCGTCATATGCGGCTCGCCAAGAATAATCCTCAAGTCCGGCCGGATTTCACAGAATCTTCGTCGCGATAAGCATCGTGGCAGGCAGTTGAGGCGTTGTGACAGTGATGCCTATTGCATCATCTTTCGAGGTCCGCAGATAGTCGGCGAGGGGGTCCAAAATATTGCTTATCCCGAAAGGTCCAATACGTTCACACGGTGACCCGCGTCCGCAAGGACTGATCCAATTGTTAGCACGCCAAGAATACGAAACCGCGTTCATCGAGAAGGAACAGGGATGGCGGGATGACCAGCCAAACCGAATGTCTCGTTCCCGGGATTTTATCCGTCTGGATTGTCATGAGGTTCTTGATCGGTTGCATCTCTCCCTCCTACCGACGGAAATCCTCCGGCGGCGTGCCGATTATGTATTCTTCTCCAAATGTCTTTGCGTTGGTCGAAGCGAAGTGCCGCGACGCCAGCAAAGCGCGTCACCCTCTTTGCCGGAACTGGTTGACGGGTCGCGGTTGGTTTAAAGACTATCAAAGTTTGGAGGGTTTAATATGACAAATTCGCTATTCGCGGCTTCCCGTTCGCCGCCGCTATTCGCTGTCCGTTCTTCTCAGCGCCGGCGCGCCGAACTGCTGTGCCGCGGCTTGGGCGCAGGCTTAGGCACAGGCTTGGCGTCGGACTTGGCGTCGGACTTGGCGTCGGACTTGGCCGCCGCCTGCTGATCGTCCTGCGAATTTTCCGCGACCGCGGGCGGCTTGCCGCCTTTGCAGTCGGTGAGCCACACGTCGTAGATCGGATGCTCGACCGCGTGCAGGCCCGGGCTCGCCGCGAACATCCAGCCGGTGAAGATGCGCTTGAGGCTGCCCTTGAGCGTCACCTCGTCGACCTCGACGAAGGCGTCGGTCTGCGGCGTCTCGGTGGGCGGGCGCGAATAGCACACGCGCGGCGTCACCTGCAGGGCGCCGAACTGCACCGTCTCGTTGATGGCGACGTCGAAGGTCGTGGTGCGGCCGGTGATCTTGTCGAGGCCGGCAAACACCGCGGTCGGGTTGCCGATGCGCTCGGGCGGCGGCGCCACCACCACCTCCTTGGTCGGCGGCTGGTTCGACGCCGGCTGCTGCGGCTGCTGCTGCTGCGCAGGCTGCTGTTGCTGCTGCGCAGGCTGCTGCTGCTGCGCAGGCTGCTGCTGCGGCTGCCGCTGCCCCGGCGGCAGCCCCGGCAGCGTTTTCACCGGCGCGCGATCGGCGTTCTGGTTCTGGCTTGCCGGCGGCTGCGCCGCGCGCTGCGGCGCCTGGCTCGCGCCGGGCGGCGGCGGCAGCGCCTGCTGCTCGATGGCGCCGTGGTTCGGGCGATTCTGCGGCGGCAGACTCATGGGCGCCGGCAGCGGCCGGGCGGGCGGCTCGTCCGCACGCTCATTAGGCGGCGGCAGATCGCGCTGGGTCGGGTAATAGCGCGGCGGGGCGGCGCGGCCATAGTCGCGATCGTAATTTCGATCGTCGTTGCGGTCGTAATTGCGATCGTAATTACGGTCGTAGTTTTGATCATTGGACGGCGGCCCGCTCGGCACGTCGGCAGGCGGCCGTGGCGGCGGCTCATTGAAGATCGAGCCGAATTGCGCCGCTGCCGGCACAGCCCAGAGCATAACGCTCGTGAGCAACGCGGCCGTCGCAAACATTTCGAGATTCAATCTGGATCGCGCCATCTATCGGGGTGTTCCGCCTGCGCCCTTACCCGGTTCGCCTTTCCGCAGGCATGGCCCGGTTAACACGGCAAATGGGGCGGCGGAAGGGCGGAACCGCAGCGCTTTCCCCGGCTAATCCCCAGGACTCCACGCCTTGTAATCGCCCGTCGCCTTCGGCCGGTGGCCGGTGGCGAGAGTCGAGCCGGGCGGCCGATAGGCGGCCGGCGTGCCGGTCAGGTTGGGCCGGTGCGGCTTCTGCCATTCGTGCGGCGTGTAGCTTTCCGCGCTCGGCGGCGTGTCGACCGTATGATGCAGCCAGCCGTGCCAGGACGGGGGGACCCGGCTTGCCTCGACCAGGCCGTTGTAGATCAACCAGCGTCGCTCGAAGCCCAGCGTCGGATCGATCTTGCCGCCTTTGGTGCGGAAGTAACGGTTGCCGAACTCGTCCTCGCCCACCGGCTCCCCGTACATCCAGGTCCAGAACTGGGTACCGAAGGTCTGCGAGTTCCACCAGGTGAACAGTTTCAGCAGGAAACTTTTCATCGCGCCCGCGCATTGCTTGGCCGAGAGGGGGTCGCGGCCTTCTGCCACCTCCCCGCGCCCCTGTCCAGCCGCCTGCCGGGCCTCCAAACGGAAAACGACTGGATTTCGATGGAATCGATCCGCTCCGCCCTGATCACGGTCAAATATTGGCTGATCTGGCTGCCCGACCCGGTGGTGGCGGTGCTGATCATTGCGCTCGCCGCCGCCATCGCCCTCCTCCTGCACGGATGGCTGCGCAAGCTCACCCGCCGCCTGCTGCAGAACCGCTATCCCACTTTGCTGTCGGTATTCACCCGGATGCGCGGGGTGACGCGCTTCGCCATCCTGATCCTCGCCATGGTGATCGCGATTCCCGTGGCGCCCATCAGCCTCCACACGGCGCAGTTCCTGGCGCGGCTCCTGCTGATGGCGGTGATCGCGCTGGTCGGCTGGTCGGCGGCCACCGCCCTCCACATCGCCGCCAACATCTATCTGCGCCGCTTCCGCCTCGACACGGAAGACAATCTGATGGCGCGCAAGCACACGACGCAAGTGCGGGTGCTCATGCGCACGATCGACATCCTGGTCCTTTTGCTCACCGTCGGCGGCATGCTGATGAGCTTCCCGGCGGTGCGGCAATACGGCTACAGCCTTTTCGCCAGCGCCGGCGTCGCCGGCATCGTAGCCGGCCTGGCGGCGCGGCCGGTGTTGTCCAACCTGTTCGCCGGCGTGCAGCTCGCCGTGACCCAGCCCATCCGCATCGACGACGTGGTCATCGTCGAAAACGAGTGGGGCGTGATCGAGGAGATCACCTCCACCTATGTGGTGGTCCGCATCTGGGACCTGCGCCGCATGGTGCTGCCGATCACCTATTTCATCGAGAAGCCGTTCCAGAACTGGACGCGCGAGAACGCTCACCTGATCGGCAGCGTCTATCTCCATCTCGACTACCGGGCGCCGGTCGACGTCATCCGCGAAAGGATGCGGGAGATCGTCGGCCGATCGAAAGACTGGAACGGCCGGGTATTCGGCGTGCAGGTCACCGACGCGAAGGAAGCCACCATGGAGGTGCGCGCCATCATGAGCGCCAACACCGCCGGCCAGGCCTGGGATCTGCGCTGCGAGGTGCGCGAGAAGACCATCGACTTCCTGCAGCGCGAACACCCCGAGGCGCTGCCACGCCAGCGGCAGATCAATCTGCGCGAGGACGGCGCATCCGCGCAATTGAACATCGCCTCGAGCGAGCGGAGGGTCGCCGAACGGCGCTGACCCCGGTCCAGCCCGGTCGCGTACAGAAATCAGCCGGCGCTAATGGGCACCTTTGACCCGCTCCCTTTCAGCCACGACGTTGGCTTCCTCTTCCTGGCGCACGATTTCCTCGAGCGTGCGGCCGCGCGTCTCGATTCCGAGGACGAGGACGACCAATGCGGACGCGGCGAAGCTCGCGGCGCCGAGCGTGAACACGCCGCCGTCGCCAACCACGCCGATAATGTAGCCGACGATGATCGGACCGGAGATTGCGCCGACCCGGCCGAAGGCCGACGCCATGCCGGCGGCGGTCGAGCGCGCACGGGTCGGATAGAGCTCGGGCGTATAGGCGTACAGGCAGGACCACATGCCGAACATGAAGAACTGCATGATGAATCCGCTGATGAACAGCGATGTCATACCCACCGCATGGCCGTAGACATAGGCCATGACGGCGCTCATCAGCAGGTATATGGCGGTGGTCGGCTTGCGGCCGATAGCTTCAAGCAGCAAGGCCGCGCTGTAGAAACCAGGAATGCCGCCGATCGTGATCAGCGTGATGAAACCGATCGACTTCACCACGGAGAATCCCTGCTGACCAAGGATGATCGCGAGCCAGGAGGTCAGACCGTAAAAACCGAGCAGAGCAAAGAACCATACCGAAAAGACCATGATGTTGGAGCGGAGGTAGAACCGCGACAGCAGCACGGCAAAAGGATTGCGCGTCTCCAGCGACGTCTCGGAGAGGAAGGGCTTGGGCTCCGGCAGCTTGGCGCCTGCGGCCAATTCCACCCCTGCTTCAATCTTGGTCATGACCGCATCCGCCTCGGCATAGCGGCCGTGATCGGCCAGCCAGCGCGGAGATTCGAGAAGACTGCGCCGCACCCAGAATACCGCGAGCGAGAGCAGGCCCACGACCACGAAGACCCAGCGCCAGCCCGCCACCGGCAATACAGTGTAGGCGATGACGCCGGAGATCACGAAGCCGACGGCCCAAAAGCCCTCCATGAAGGCAATGTATTTGGCGCGCACATTGGCGGGGATGATTTCGGATAGCACCGCCTGCGCAACAGGCGCTTCCCCGCCCACCCCGACGCCGATGAGAAAGCGGAAAACCATGAGCGAGGCCACGCTCCATGCGCCGGCAGCGAGAAAGCTCGCCAATCCCCAAATGATCATCGTGCTTTGGAAGGCGATACGGCGGCCATAAATATCCGAGATCGAACCGATCAGGAGATTTCCCACGAGCTGGCCGACAAAGGTCATCGAGGCGAGATAGCCGATCTCGACCGGCGTAAGCTTGAAGTAATCCTTGAGCGCTCCGATCAAGAACACGAGCAGCGCCACGTCGACCTGGTCGGCCAACCAGGCGGTCGCAACGATCGCGAACATGCGCTTCTGGTAGCCGGTCATCGGCAGGCGCTCGAGCCGGCCGGGAATATTGATGTTGGCAGCCTCTAACGCAACTCCGTGCCCGGCACTCGCTGCACTCACGGTCCCCTCCCTGATAAAAGCATCTGGCAGACGCTGCTTATTATGTGAACAAGAGTGCCTATCACACGGCCAAAATGCCGTCCTTTCGGTCGTGTCTATCGATTCATTGGTGCGATGAAGCGAGTTGCGCGGGATAACGCGATGTTGCGCTGCAGGTCCAATTGCGCCCGCTCGGCCCGTTGCAGTCGGGGAAGCGGAGGCGTCGGGCTGGTTCCAAAGCCTGGAACGAAGGTCCCTCAAGGCTCAGCCGCGCCGGGTCTTCGGCAATCCGGACAGTCCTCGTCAGCGCGGAAGGCGGCCGATGGCGAGCGCCTCGCCATAACGCTATGGTCCGCACCAGGGCGGCGCACAATCAATAAGGACTAGTGTCCCGATTCCGAAGTTCGCTTGATTTTGCGGCATCCTCGTGAGCGAACTTTGGAATCGAAGGACACTAGCAACTTATTGATTCTAGTGTGGTTCGGTTCAGAAGTTCGCTTGATGGACTCGCGGATGGAATGAAGCGAACTTCTGAACCACCACACTAGGGGAGAGCATCGTGCCAGCCAAGCTATCCGATCTTCTGCGCCGGCAAGGCTGCCTGACGCTGCCGGGCGTCTATGACGGCGTGTCGGCGAAGCTGGCGGCGCATGTCGGCTTCGAAGCGCTCTACATGACCGGCTACGGCGTGGTCGCTTCCGCATTGGGCATCGCGGACGCCGGCACCGCCACCTTCACCGAGATGCTCGACCGCGTGCGCTGCATCGCCGGCGCCGGCGGACTTCCCTTCATCGCCGACGGCGACACCGGTTACGGCGGCCTGCTCAACGTCGACCGCACCGTGCGCGGCTACGCCGCCGCCGGCGCCTCCGGCATCCAACTCGAAGACCAGGAATTCCCCAAGAAGTGCGGCCACACCGAGTACCGCCGTGTCATCCCGCAGGACGACGCGGTCGCCAAGATCCGCGTCGCCGTCGATGCGCGGCCGAGCAGCGATTTCCTCATCGTCGCGCGCACCGATGCGCGCTATGCGCAGGGCCTCGATTCCGCGCTGCGCCGCGCCGAGGCGTTCCTTAAGGCCGGCGCCGACATTCTGTTCGTGGAGAGCCCGGAGAGCCTGGAGGAATTACGCCGCGTCGCTGAGACCTTCAAGGGCGCGACGCTGCTCGCGAACATGGTCGAGGGCGGCCGCACGCCTTATCTTTCCGCGCCCGAACTGGCCAAGCTCGGTTTCAAGGTCGCGATTTTCCCGGTATCCGCCCTGCTCACCGCGGCCGGCGCCATGCAGCTCTGCTACCGCCATCTGAAAGAGCACGGCATCGGCCAAATGAGCGGCCAGGGCAGCGCCGCGCCCATGTTGCCCTTTGCCGAGATGAACACGCTGATGGGCTTCCCCGCCGTGCACGCCTTCGAGAAAAAATACGGAGTGACGAAGGCGGAGTGACGCAGAATGCTTTGACACTTGCGCAAGACGCCCTCGTCCGGATGCGGTGCAGCATGAGCGCAATAGCGCGAATGGTGCACCGCTGATCCGGGACCCCGGTTAGGCGAATGCGCAGCAAACCGGGGTCCCGGGTCTGCAGCGCACCGCTTCACTTCGTTACGCGCTGCGCTGCGCCCGGGACACACAGCTCGATTCACTGCCTCGCGCCGATCACAATGAAACGCGCCTCACCCCACCTCGGCGCCGATTGCCTTCAAGGCCGCAACCGCGCATTCCATGTCCTGCGTGTAGTGCCCGCCGCTCAAGCCGATGGCGCCGATCATCTCGCCGTTTTCCTTGATCGGATAGCCGCCGCCAAAGACGACGAGCCGCGGCGTGTGCACGATGCCGTGCAGGAGCGGCGGATCGTCCTTGATGAAGTCGTGCCAAGCGTGGGTCGGGATGCCGAAACTCGACGCGGTATAAGCCTTGTCCTGGGAAATCCCGATCGACAGCTTGGGCGCGCCGTCCATACGGTGAAAGGCCTTCAGGTCGCCGCTCTCGTCGGTGATGGCGATGCACATGGCGAGGCCGAGGTCGCGGGCCTTGGCGACGGCGGCGTCGATGGCCGCCTGCGCCGTCTTGGCGTCCACGCTGCGTTTGACAATGCTGGACATTGGATTTCCTCCCCGGATTTTGTCGATCGTTTTTCGCCCCACGCGGTCGGCGAGGCTACGCTGGCCGATATCGCCAATCAATCAGGGGGAGTCAGGGCGCTGGCTCTCGCGGGCGCACATTCAGTCCGCCGCAGAATCAGCAGTTGCATTCCGCCAAAAGAGCCCGCTATGGTGCCCATGAATTAGTCAGCACCTGCCGATTCCGGGCAGGCGCTGGTTGTTCGGTTGACAGTGCCGGGACAAAAGGCGGGCTCCTCAACGGGCCCGCCTTTTTCATGGGCGCGTGCTGCATGCGCCGACAACATGCCGCTCATCCCCGCCGCGATCGCTGGATTCCCGCTTGCGCGGGAGTGAGCGGAAACGGGGTCAATCGCAATCCCCGCAGCATTCCTCCCCCGCCCAGGCCTCGCGGCCTTCCTTGACCACGAACCAGACGATGGCCAGCGAGGTCGCCGCATCCACCCACCAGAGGCCGGTGAGCAGTTCGACGATCAGCCCGACCACCACCACCACCGCGAGATAGCCGCAGGTGATGCTTTCCACCGCATCGGCGCGTAGCGCGCGGCTGCCGATCGCCTCTGCCACCTTCAGCTTGCGCCGGGCAAGCACATACATGATCGGGATCGCCGCCGCCGTCACGGCCAGCCCGGCGATGGAGAATTGCTGGCCGTGGCCGGTGATGAGGCTCCAGCCGGCGCTCGCCACCACATAGGCGGCCAAAGCAAACAAGAGCGCCCCGCCGATCCGCGCGGCCAGGTGTTCGGCGCGCTCGGAGAATTCCTCGCCGCGCCTGAGTTCGACGCTCAAGCGCCAGATCAGCACAAAGGCCGAGATCAACTCGATCACGCTGTCGAGGCCGAAGGCCATGAGCGAGAGGCTGCCGGCCGCCACGCCGGCGCCGATGGCGACGCCCGCCTCGATGGACATCCAGCCGATGGTGGCCCATTCCAGCCGGAAGGCCTGTGTAACGAGCGCGCGGCGGTCGATGCTCACCATCTGGTCCATGCGGGCCTTTCCATAGTCGAGTCCTACCCTAACGCCGCGCGCCGCCCCGCGGCGGCATTCCGCTACGAATATTGCCGCCGCGGCTGAATTCACAGGCCTGTGCAGCATCCTCACGCTGCGGCAAGCCCGCCGCTTGCGCTCTAACGTCCTGAGTTGCTTCCGAAAATCACGGACTCCGTGCGCCGAATTGCGCCGGTTTTCCAACGGCCGTCCCCGCCGGCGGTATTCCTTGTGATCGCGACCCGGGGCTTGCCAGGCCCGGTTTTCCGTCATTTTTCCGTCATCCATCGCGGCATAAAAGCCTAACGGGGATGCCCGACAAAAGTGCTTCCCGCCCCGCCCCGATGGCTCGATACTGCCGGCACTTTCGCTGGGCTCGGCCCAATATGTCCACCGCAAGACACAAGATTTAGTGTTTGATTCAGTTTTACCGTCTATCCATTGTTGACGCGTGGAGTGAGTCAGCCTAGCTTTGGTGTGTTCGGTGCGGTGAGTTCAGGTTCCCTCCGGACCTTCAAACAATGCCAGTCGCGCTAACTCACCCGCGCCGGAAACGGTGTGAACGGGCGTGGGGTTTGCTGCGCCCGGAGACCAAAAAGGCCGGCGGAAACCGGCGTGCCGGGGCCGCGTGCCGGCCCCGAAAGGTGTGTGAAAAGCGTTGTCGGACAGGGGCGCGTGAAGAACCGAGAAGCGCAGGGACTTGCGCCGAGACTTGAGCCAAGACTCGGGCAGGTTCGTTGAGAATAATGTGGCGGCAGGCCTGCCGCCCGCGGAATGGAAGGGGCAGAGAATGCGGATCGAACGGCGCTACACCAAAGAGGGACAATCGGCCTACGCGGACCTCGCGTTCCGGCTCACCACGTCCGAGATCCGCAACCCGGACGGCTCGGTGGTGTTCAAGCTCGACGACGTCGAGGTGCCGGAATTCTGGTCGCAGGTCGCCTCCGACGTGCTGGCGCAGAAGTATTTCCGCAAGGCCGGCGTGCCCGCCCGGCTGAAGAAGGTGGAAGAAAAATCCCGTCCCCTCCTTCCTGTGGCGCTCGGTCGCCGACGAGGAGGCGCTGAAGGAACTGCCCGAGAAGGAGCGGCTGACCGGCGAGCATTCCTGCCGCCAAGTGTTCGACCGGCTGGCCGGCACCTGGACCTATTGGGGCTGGAAGGGCGGCTATTTCGACGGCGAGGACGACGCGCAAGCCTTCTTCGACGAGCTGCGTTACATGCTGGCGGCCCAGATGGTGGCGCCCAACTCGCCGCAGTGGTTCAACACCGGCCTGTTCTGGGCCTACGGCATCGACGGGCCCAGCCAGGGCCACTATTACGTCGATCCCTTCACCGGCAAGCTGACCAGTCGAAAAGCTGGTACTGAGCATCCTCTCGTCAGCCGCACGCCTGCTTCATCCAGGGCATCACCGACGACCTGGTCAATGACGGCGGCATCATGGACCTGGGGCCGGGCGAGGCGCGCCTGTTCAGATGGGGCTCCGGCACCGGCTCCAATTTCTCGGCGCTGCGCGGCGAAGCCGAGCGCCTTTCCGGCGGCGGCAAGTCGTCCGGCCTGATGAGTTCTCCTTAAGATCGGTGACCGCGTGGCGGGCGCCATCAAGTCGGGCGGCACCACGCGGCGCGCCGCCAAGATGGTGATCGTCGACGTCGACCACCCGGACATCGAGCAGT
>CAWIPY010000004.1:0-317500 GCA_963837965.1 uncultured Pseudomonadota bacterium
GAGTTCTTGAAGGGCTGAGCACGAGGTAAGAGCGCGTGCCGGGCTGCCTCGGCTATTCGAGCACGGCCGCCTCTTCCAGATCTTCCTCGCTCGGCGGGCGGTCGGCGCCGCGGAAAATCAGCACCAGCGGCATCACCGCGATCGTCAAAAACATCAGCAGCTTGTAGTCGTTGAGATAGGCGATCAGGTTCGCCTGCTGCGTGACGATCATGTCCATCATGGCGCGTCCGCTGTCGGTCGCCATGTTGAGGAAGCGGTGCACGTCCGGCATCTGCAGCGCGTCGTTGAACGGCGTCACCTGCGCCGCCAGCCGCGCATGCATGTAGGTGGTTTCGCTGGTCAGGTTGGCGATCACCATGGAAATGCCGATCGACGAACCGATGTTGCGCACCAGCGTCAGCATGGCGGTGCCGCCGGTGCGCAGGTGGCCGGGCAGGGTGGTGAAGGCCGCCGTGGTGATCGGCACGAACAGCAGGCCGAGGCCGACGCCCTGGATGATGCTGGTGACGACAATCGTCTCCTGCGTCGTGTCGAGGGAAAAGCTGGTGAAGTACTGCAGCGTGCCGGCGGACAGGATCAGGCCGGCCAGGATCAGCCAGCGCGTCTGGAACATCCTCATCAGCCGCGGCGCCACCATCATCGTGATCAGCGTGCCGACCCCGCGCGAGCCGAGCAGGAAGCCGGCCGTCTGAATCGGATAGCCGAGCAGGTTCTGCATGAAGGGCGTCACCAGCGCCATGGTGCCGAAAAGGACGACGCCGATCACCACCATGAACACGCAGCCGGAAACGAAGTTGCGGTCCTTGAATATCTCGAAGCGCACGAACGGCTCGTCCGTGGTGAGCGAATGGGCGAAGAAATAATAAAAGCCCGCCGCCGAGACGATGGTCTCGATCCATATCTCGCTTGCGCCGTACCAGCCGACCTGCTCGCCGCGATCGAGCAGCAGTTGCAGCGAGCCGATGCCGACGGCGAGCGCGAGGAAGCCGAACCAGTCGAAGCGCAGATGCTCGTGGCGCTCGGTCTCCTGCATGAACAGCATGAGGCCCACCACGGTGATGACGCCGATCGGCAGGTTGATCAGGAACACCCAATGCCAAGAGTAATTGTCGGTGAGCCAGGCGCCCAGCGTCGGGCCCATGATCGGCCCAAGCATCACGCCGACGCCCCAGATCGCCATGGCGCCGCCGCGTTCCTCGGGCGTATAGGCATCGAGCAGCACGGACTGCGACAGCGGCACCAGCGCCGCGCCGGCCATGCCCTGCAGCAGGCGGAACAGCACGATCTGCTCGATGTTCTGCGCCAGCGCGCAGAGCAGCGAAGAGAAGGTGAAGCCGGTGACGCAGACGATGAACAGCTTCTTGCGGCCGAAGCGGTCGGCCAGCCACCCCATCGGCGCCGTCATGATGGCGGCGGCTACGATGTAGGAGGTGAGCACCCAGTTGATCTGGTCGAGCGAAGCCGACAGCGAGCCCTGCATGTAGGGCAGGGCGACGTTGGCGATGGTCGTGTCCAGCGCCTGCATGATGGTCGCCGTCATCGCGCACACCGTCACCAGCATGCGCAGCAGCTTCGGCGACAGCGATGAGGCGAAACCGCTCATTTCGTGGCGTCGGCCTTCTTGGTGCGGGCCTTTTCGGTGGCGACGGCCGGGTGGAACAATGCCGTCCCTTCGGCCAGGGCCGAACGCAGGAAGGCCTTGCCGTCGGCCAGGGCGGAAAAGAATGCCGGCAGCCGGCTGTGGTGGGTGTCGATGTCGACGTTCACGCTCATGCCGGCCCGCAGAAGATGCGTCTCCTCGTCCTTGCAGAACGCAATGCGCACCGGCACCCGCTGCACCACCTTGACCCAGTTTCCGGTGGCGTTCTGCGGCGGCAGGATGGAGAACTGCGCGCCGGTGCCAGGACTGACCGAAACAACTTTTCCGCAGAATGTGCGATCGGGGAACAAATCGACCTCGAGCGACGCCTTCTGCCCGATGCGCAGATAGGTGATCTCCGTTTCTTTCGGATTGGCGTCGACCCAGGGGTTCTGGTCGTCGATCACGCTGAACACCGGCGTGCCTGCCGGGATGAAGCGGCCAAGCTGGATGCTGTCGACCTGGGTGGCGGTGCCCGAGATGGGCGCGCGCACCACGGTATGATTAAGGTTGCGCTCGGCATCGTCGACCGCCGCCATGGCCTGGGCATATTCCGGAAACTGTGCCAGCGGCAGCTTCGGATCGCCGAGCAACTGATTGAGCGTGGAATCGCGCTGCTGCTTGGTGAACTGCGCCTGCAGTTGCGCGGTTACCAGCGCGGAGGCGGAAGTGTCGACGTCGACCTGCGATGTCGCGCGCGAGGTGAGCAGCTTCTGTTTGCGGTCGAAGTCGGCCTTCTTGAGATCGACGTTCTTCTGCGCCAGGACCGCCAGCTTGGTCAGCGAGGCGAGCGTGGTCTTCAGCTTGTCGTAGCCGCTGCGCGCCAAGTTGAGCTTGGCCTTGGCCTGGCGCAGCGCCAGGCGATAGGGCTCGGGGTCGAGCGTGAACAATTCGTCGCCCGGCTTGACGTGCTGGCCTTCGCGCACGGCGACATGGGTGATCTTGCCGGAAATGTCGGGCGTAATCAGCACCTTCTGGGCGCCGACATAGGCGTTGTCGGTGGAGATGTAACGCCCCCCCATCACGTAGAAGAGGGCCCCGCCGATCAGCGCGATCAATGGCATGATGATCAACAACAACGTGCGCAGGCGCTTGCGCCCGCGCGGCGCCACCTTCTCGGGCGTCGCGCTCTGCGCTTCCGGCGCTCCTTTGGCCGCCGGCGGCGGGCCCTTGGCTTCCGGATCCGTCCTGGTTTCCGGCGCGACCAGGGCTTTTTCTGCCTCGGGCGGCGGAACGATTTTCAAATTCTTTTCACTCATATCGCTTTGACCGTAGCGGCTTGTTGTTCGATGGCATGGCGGTTGATGAGGCCGCGCAGATTGTCTTTCATCAGCCCGAGGTCGCGCAGCAGGCGCTCATTTTCCTTCGGATCGAAGCCGGCGAGCACCTCGTCCATCATCTCCAGGCCGAGGCCGGCGAGCTTGTCGAGCAAGGGTCGCGCCGCCGGCATGAGATAGAGTCGGTTCGCGCGGCGGTCGTTGGGGTCGGGCCGGCGCTCGATCAGGCCGTTCTCGGCCAGGCGGTCGAGCAGGCGGGTGAGCGAGATCGGCTGCAGATCGAGGATCTCGGCGAGCTCGGACTGCTTGAGCCCCTCCGAGCGGTCGAGCCGCATCAATACCACCCATTGCGCCCGTGAAATACCGAATTGGCGGGCGCGCTGGTCGGCATAGGTCCGCAGCATGCGGGCAACATCCATGAGGTTGACCGCGATTTCGCGGCTGATTGCTAGTTCGGGCATGGTTCGCCAATTGGGTTTGAAAGTGTCGTTATAATAAGCGTCCTTATAATAAGGTCAATGCCCCCTTCGGCTTATTTCGGGCGCGAAGCTAGTATCGCGGAGTTCTCGCAACCTTAAGTAGCCTATAGCCACGCGGAGCTTAAAAATCCGGTAGCCTGCAACCGCACATGTAAGTGGGTGCCCGGCTTTTTTGTGTGCGTGGGGACAGGCGGCGCGCCCCGGCGCCGGACAGACGTAAAACGGCAGGCATTACGACGTGGCGCCCAGTGGTGACGCCGCTGCCGCAATCGGGCAAAGTCCCGCGCCAAGAAAAGGGCGATCGCGTGGCAAGGGATCGCGTGGCAAGGGGAAGGAACGCAATGGAAATCGGCTTCATCGGGCTGGGCAATATGGGCGCACCGATGGCGCGGCGGCTGATCGAAGCCGGCCACAAGCTCGTAATCTACGACACCCGCAACGACGCGACGGCGCCGTTCGTGGCGCTCGGCGCGCAGCTTGCGTCCTCGCCGCAGGATGTCGCCGATCGGGTCGAAACCGTGATGGCGAGCCTGCCGGAGCCGCAAGTGGTCGCCAGAGTTGCGGTGGGCGAGGGCGGCGTTATGCACGGCAAGCGCATCAAGCGCTTCGTCGATCTGTCCACCACCGGCGCGCGCATGGCGCAGACCATCGCCGCGGGGCTCGCCAAGCGCGACATCGTGCAGATCGATTCACCGGTCTCAGGCGGCGTGGGCGGCGCCGCGCGCGGCACGCTGGCGGTGATGGTATCCGGGCCGCAAGCCGACATCGACGCGTTGAAGGACGCGCTGTCGGTCTTCGGCAAAGTCTTCGTGATCGGCGACAAGCCCGGCATGGCGCAGACCATGAAGCTCGCCAACAATTTCCTCTCCGCCACCGCCATGGCGGCGACCTCGGAAGCGGTGGCGATGGGGGTGAAGGCCGGGCTCGATCCCGCGGTCATGATCGACGTCATCAATGCCGGCTCCGGCCGGTCAACCGCCTCCGAGCAGAAGTTTCCGCAGGACATCCTGAACCGCCGCTTCAACTACGGCTTCGGCACGGCGCTGATGCTCAAGGACGTCCGGCTGTGCTTTGCCGAAGCCAAAGCGCTCGGCGTGCCGCGCGAGGTGATGAGCACCGTGCTCGACCAGTGGGAGCGCACCAGTTCCGAGTTCGGCGGCGACACCGACTTCACCATGATCGTCAAGATGATCGAGCGGCAGGCCGGCGTAACCATCGGCACGGAGAAGAAATCATGAGCGACGACATCCACGAGGTTTATGCCGTCTGCTACGCCGAGCATGCGCGCATGCGCTCGGAGAACTACATATTCGGCGACCCCCACGACGAGATGACGTCGATCGCCTATTACGTCTGGGTGATCAAGGGCGCGCATGGCACCTTCGTTGTCGACACCGGCTTCGATGAGAAGGCCGCCAAGGAGCGCGGCCGCAAGATCGTCCATTCGGTGGGCGAGGGCATGCAGGCGCTCGGCGTCGCGCCCGACAAGGTCGACCACGTGATCGCCACGCACATGCACTGGGACCACGCCGGCAACTATGACCTGTTCCCCAATGCGCGCTATCACCTGCAGGACACCGAGATGGCCTATTGCACCGGCCGCTGCATGTGCCATCAGACGCTGCGCATTCCGTTCGCCGAGGACGACGTGCACGCCATGCTGCGCAAGGTCTACGCCTACCGTGTCGATTTCCACGACGGCACCGAGGAACTGGCGCCCGGCATCACGGTGCACAAGATCGGCGGTCATTCGAAGGGGCTGCAATGCGTGCGGGTGAAGACACAGCGCGGCTATGTGGTGCTTGCCTCCGACTGCTGCCACCTCTATTCGCACATCGACGAGGGCCGCGTCTTTCCGATCACTTACAGCGTCGGCGATACGCTGGAGGGCTACAAGACACTGCTGAAGCTCGCCTCCTCGCGCAACCACATGGTGCCCGGGCACGATCCGGAGGTGCTGAAGATCTATCCGGCGGCGACGCCGAACCTCGCCAACTGGATCGCGCGGTTGGATGTGGAGCCGAAGGGTTGATGACTTCGTGTCCCGGGCGCAGCGCAACACGTAATGGTGCGCTGCAGACCCGGGACGCCGTTCAGCTGGGCAGACAGAAACCGGGGTCCCGGATCAGCGTCGCATCACTACGCTTCGCTTCGTGCCGCGTCCGGGACACGAGGCTTTAATTACACCAACCCCAACTCCGCGAACGCATTCTTGTGGTGCTCGGCGCTCGCCGCCGAGAAGCAGCAGAACACCACGCGCTCGATCCCGCGCGGCTGCGCTGCGATTTCCGAGGCGACCGTGCCGACCGCGATGCGCGCGGCCCGCTCTGGCGGGAAACTATAAACGCCGGTGGAAATGGCAGAATAGGCGATCGTGCTGAGCCTGTGCTGCGCGGCGAGATCGAGGGCGGTGCGATAGCAGCCGGCCAGCAGCGCGTCTTCCTCGTGCCCGCCGCCGTGCCAGACCGGGCCGACCGCGTGGATGACGTAGCGCGCCTTCAGCCGGTAGCCACGGGTGATCTTGGCCAAGCCGGCCTCGCAGCCGCCCAGCGTCTCGCATTCCGCCTTGAGCTCCGGCCCGGCGGCGCGGTGGATGGCGCCGTCCACGCCGCCGCCCCCGAGCAGGGAACTGTTGGCGGCATTGACGATGGCGTCGACATCGAGCGTGGTGATGTCGGCGACGACAATATCGAGGCGGCAGTGGCCGATTTCTGCGGACAAGTCGGACATGCGCCGAGCATAGCCGAAATGCCGGCTCCGCGCGCACTGCCTCTAATGCTAGGCTGTGCGCGGGGCTGATCGAAGGCGAGCGATGACGGACGAGCGCATGACCTCAATCGACGTCCGCGTCATGCGGCTGCCGCACGGCGCCGACCTGCCGCTGCCGTCCTACCAGAGTGCACATGCGGCCGGCCTCGACCTGCTTGCCGCGCTGCCGGCCGATGCGCCGCTCGCGCTGGCGCCGGGTGCGCGTGCGCTCGTCCCCACCGGCATTGCCATTGCGCTGCCGCCGAGCCACGAGGCGCAGGTGCGCCCGCGCTCGGGGCTGGCGGCGCGCCATGGCCTCACCGTGCTCAATGCGCCCGGCACCATCGACGCCGATTATCGCGGCGAAGTGCAGGTGCTGCTCGTCAATCTTGGCAGCGAAGCGGTGACGCTCGAGCGCGGGATGCGGATTGCGCAACTGATCGTCGCGCCGGTCGCGCGCGCCACGTTGCGCGAAGCCACTTCGCTCGAACCGACGCCACGCGGGCAGGGTGGATTCGGCTCGACCGGAAGTTGATTGTTGTCCCATTCTTCTTTTCGGCTAGACGGCTAGCCGACTGTAGCCTATTACCAGCAGTGGTATTTGGAATTGCGATTGGTTCGTCATGGCGCTCGTCTCTCGCAAAGGGGTCCTCGCGGTCGCCGCCGTCATCGACATCGCTATCCATGCCGACTTGCGCCCCGTGTCCGCCAAGGCGCTGGCCGAGCGCCACCAGCTTCCGCCCCGTCATCTCGAGCCCGTGCTGCAGGCGCTTGTACGCGAAGGCATCCTGCGCGGTATCCGCGGGCCGCACGGGGGCTACGCGCTCGCGCGCGAGCGTCACAGCATCAGCGCAGAGGAAATCATGCGCGCCGCGAGCAGGGAGCACGAGGACGATCTGCCGTTGCCGGCTTCCACGCTGGTCAATGAGGTGGTGCGGCCGGCACTCGCGGAAGCGGAGACCGTATTCTCCGCAGCGCTCGCCGGCATCAGCATCGAAGACATGACCAAGGCGGCTCAAGCGCTGAAATAGAAGCGAGCGGTCATTCCGCGACGCACGCTTGCGCCTGCATCCGGGAATGACAGCGGAAGAAGAGCGTTCACGGTCTGGACTCTTACGAGGCGACTCCCTCAGAGGCTACAGTCCCTTTCGATTCGCGGGCGGTTGAGCGGACAACGTCCGCATTTCTGGGGCAAGCTGGAATGCCGGAGACGATCCGGGCGGCGAACGAGAGGCTGCGTTCACGTCCGAGGCGGGGCGGATTCCCTGTCGCCTGCGTCGCACTCCTGAGCATCATCATTGCAGTCGCGGCGCCGGCGCGCGCCCACGCCGGCGTTGACGTCGGCGCCTTGAGCGCGCTCGCCGAAGCCGCGCGCGGCGCCGTCTTCGGGCTCAGTCGCCAGGACGTCGCCACTCTCATGCTTACCGTCGGCCTCATCGTGTTCGCCGCGCTCGCCTTGCTCGCGCTGTTGCGCACGCGCCGCCAGGCCGACGGAATCGAATCGGCTGCACGCGACGACATCGCGGCACTGCATGCCGAAATCGACCGGCTGCGCACGCTGCTGCTGGCCGAGCCGCAGGTGCTGGTGGAGTGGACGGCGGCCGCCGACCTTCCCGACATTCTCGGCGACACCACGCTGCTCTCCGGTGGCGGTGTGCCGGAGCGCGTGCTCGCCTTCGGCAGCTGGCTGGAGCCGGCGGCGGCGCAAACAATGGAAGAGGCGGTCGACACTCTGCGCGGCAAAGGCCGCGGATTCACCATGACACTCACGAGCCTGAGCGGCCGGCCGGTGGAGGCGGAAGGTTGCGTCGTGGCAGGCCGCGCGGTGCTGCGATTGCGCGACGTCACCGGCCTCCAGCGCGAACTGGTCGAGCTCGCTGCCAGCCATGACAAGGTAACAGCCGACCTCGCCACCCTGCGCGCCGCACTCGATTCGCTGCCCGCCCCGGTCTGGGCGCGCGAAGGCGATGGCCGGCTCATCTTCGTGAATGCCGCCTATGCGCGTGCGGTGGAAGCGGCCGACGCCAATGAGGCGGTGGCACGCGAACTGGAGCTGCTCGACAGCGAGGCGCGCGAACAGCTCCGCGAGGCGCGCGGGGCCGGAAAGAGCTATGCCGGACGGCTGCCGGCGATCGTCGCCGGCCAGCGCCGCATCTTCGACGTCGTCGACGCCCCGAGCGGCACCGGCAGCGCCGGCATGGCGATCGACCGCACCGAGGTAGCGTCCATGCGGGCGGAACTCGGCCGCATGATCGAGGCGCACCGCCGCGTCCTCGACCAGCTCGCCACCGGCGTCGCCATTTTCGACATCGACCGCAAGCTCACTTTCTATAATACCGCCTTCCGCTCGCTGTTCGAATTGGACGCCGGCTTCCTCGACCAGACGCCGACCAACTCCGCCGTGCTCGACCGCCTGCGCGCCGAGCGCATGCTGCCCGAGGAGCGCGACTTCCGGCAGTGGAAGCAGGAGCTCTACGAGGCCTATCGTGCCACCGAGCCGCAGGAGCACACCTGGTACCTGCCGGACGGGCGGACGCTGCGCGTCGTCACTACGCCCAACCCGGAAGGGGGCGTCACTTATCTCTACGACGACGTGACGGAGAGCCTCGATCTGCACCGCAGCTACAATTCGCTGATCAAGGTGCAGAGCGAGACGCTCGATCACCTCGCGGAAGCGGTGGCCGTTTTCGGCTCCGACGGCCGCGTGCGCCTGCACAATCCGGCTTTCCAGCGCATGTGGAAGCTCTCCCCGGAGGCGCTCGACCAGCACCCGCATGTCGAGCAGGTGACCGCCTGGTGCCAGGCGCTGCACGACGACGGCGCGGTATGGCGCGGCTTACGGGCCGCGGTGACCGCCATCGACGGGCGCGAACCGATCGCGGCGTCGATCGAGCGGCGCGACGGCGCCACCATCAACATGACCACCATGCCCCTGCCGGACGGGGCGACGCTGGTCACCTTCCAGGACGTTTCCGACACGGTCAATGTCGAGCGCGCGCTGCGCGAACGCAACGAGGCGCTGGAAGCCGCCGACCGGCTCAAGATCGATTTCGTGCATCATGTCTCCTACGAATTGCGCTCGCCGCTTACCAACATCATCGGCTTCGCGCATTTCCTCGGCGATCCCACCTTCGGCCCGCTCACCGAAAAGCAGCGCGAATATCTCGGCTACATCACCGCCTCGACCAACGCGCTGCTGGCGCTGATCAACAACATCCTCGATCTCGCCACCATCGACGCCGGCGCCATGACGCTCAATCTCACCGACGTCGACATCACCGCCAGCATGCAGGCAGCCGTCGAGGGGGTGCAGGACCGGCTGAAGAAGGACGGGCTGAATCTGGAAATCCGCGCCGCTCCCGGCATCGGCAGCTTTGCCGCCGACGAGCGCCGTTTGAAGCAGATTCTGTTCAATCTCCTGTCAAATGCGGTCGGCTTCTCGCCGGCCGGCGAGACGGTGTCGCTGGCCGCCGAACGGCGGGCGGACGCCGTGGTGTTTACGGTCGTCGATCACGGACCAGGCATTCCGCCGGAAGCAAAGGAGAGGGTGTTCGACTGGTTCGAGACCGACTCGCAAGGCTCGCAGCATCGCGGAACCGGCTTGGGGCTCTCGCTGGTGCGATCCTTCGTCGAGTTGCACGGCGGCACGGTGACCATCAATTCCGAGGTCGGCCGCGGCACAACGGTCACCTGCGTGTTCCCCACCACCCGGCGTGTGGAACAGACCGCGGCATAGTCCGCGCGGTTTCTCGACCCCCGCTGCCACCCCACCTTCGTCCCACTCTCATCCGGCAGCGTCGGCCTGTCGACATTCGCGCGCTCGCCGGATGCAACGATAAATTTCGCCGCGCGTTGAGGGGCCGCCCCGTCGGTACTCTTATGAACTGAATTCGGCAACGGATGAATTGGGACGACACGCGCCGCAACTTTCATACGGCCTTGATCTGGGTCTTGGCCGCGGCACTGGTTGCTTTGGTGTGGTGGGTGCGCGACGCGTTGCTGCTCGCCTTCGGAGCTATCATCTTTGCCATCCTGCTGCGGCAGTTCGCCGACCTCATCGCGAAGCTTACCCACTTGCCCGAAGGTCCGAGCCTCGCAGTCGCCGCCTGCCTGGTCATTGCCGTGGTTGCTATCAGCGCCTGGTTGTTCGGCTCGCAAATCGTGAATCAGGCCGGTCAGTTGCTGGAAAACGTCCGCAATGGCGAGCAGGCGCTGCAGAACATGTTCCAGAGCAACGGTGCCGGCCATTTGGGTGCGCAGGTGACGGAGAAGGGCGCATCCTTCATCACGAACTCGCTCGGCAATCTTCTATCGGCCGGCCTCACCTTCACGGAAGCGGCCGTAATCATTGCCATCAGCGCGGTCTACCTCGCGGCGCAGCCGGAGCTTTACCGGCGCGGCCTCGCCAGCCTGTTTCGGCCGCGGCAACGTGCGCGTGCGCTCGAGTCGATCGATCTGATCGGCCGGACGCTCAAGCTCTGGCTGCTCGGCCAGCTCGTGCTGATGGTGTTGGTGGGCGTCCTGTCGTTCTTTGCAGTATGGCTGATCGGATTACCGAATCCGGTCGCGCTCGGTCTGCTGGCGGGCATTACGGAGATCGTTCCCTACCTTGGGCCATTCATCGGTGGAATTCCCGCCGTGCTGGTCGCCCTCAAGCTGGGGGTGGCGCCGGCGCTCTGGACCATGGGCGCCTATCTGGCCATCCATGTCTTCGAGGGCTACCTGGTCGCCCCCTTGCTGCAGCGGCGCTTCGTCACCATTCCGCCCGCACTCATCCTCACCGGCATTGTCGCGGCCGACCTTTTGTTTGGGACCGCGGGCATCGTCCTGGCGGCGCCCCTGACCGTTGTCGTCTACATGGCAGTGAAGATGAACTACGTGGAAGATCCGCTCGAAGAAGCGGACACGGCAAGCGGCAAATCGACCATCTGAACGTCGCCGTATTGTACGTCAGCGCACGCGCGCGCGGAACCTATCGGAACTGCTCACCGCGTCAATCGTTAGCCTCACGACATGGGCGACGGTGAGATTACGGAACCACTTTGAACGAAAGAGAGGAACAACGCCATGATTCGGCAGAAGACTATTTTGCTGGCTGCGGCGCCGCTGCTGTTGAGCGGAGCGCTCGCGGCGATGCCGGCGCAGGCCGCCGACAACATGACTCCGAATACGCCGGCCCCGGCCGCTGCGCCGATGAACAACAATGCGGCGGTGACCGGCCGCGCGACGACCGGAAACGCCCCGAACGAGAATCAGGGCAAGAATGATGCCACGAAGATGGTGCAGAACGCGCTGAAGGAAGTGCGCACCATGCAGAAGAATCCGCAGCTGAGGAAGCTGATGGCCAAAGCGAAGGGTATCTATCTGGTACCCAAATTCGGTCGCGGCGCCTTCATCGTTGGCGGTCGCGGCGGCGCCGGGCTGGTGCTCGCGCACGCCAACGGCAAGTGGACCGACCCGGTATTCTTCGACTTCGGCTCGATCAGCTTCGGCGCGCAGGCTGGGGCTTCCGGTGGACCGGTGGCCTTCCTGCTGATGTCGCAGCAGGCGGTCGACAAGTTCAAGAGCAGCAACAAGATTTCGCTCAACGCGGGCGCCGGGTTCACCATCGTGAACTTTTCCAAGAACGCGCAGGCGTCATGGGGCAAGGGCGACATCATCTTTTGGTCGAACACAAAGGGCGCCTATGCCGGCGCGACGGCCAGCGTGACCGACATCAACTACGCCGACGGTAACAACAAGGCCTATTACGGCAAGCAGGTCGACCCGGCCAAGATCCTCGATGGCAACGCCGCCGCCATGGCGGCGCCGGCCTCGCCAGCGACCTCCAAGCTCAAGCAGGCGCTGCCGGGCTAAGGCTAGGCTGATACCTCAAAGCCGGTCTTGCCTGAACGCTTAAGGCAAGACCGATCGACGACCGGGCCGGCGGATGCTCCCAACCGCCGGCCCGGCGCTGTTTCAAGCCGACTTCTCAGGCTTTCATCGCCCGCACTCGGGTGCGGCTTCGCCGGCCCGAGCACAGGTTCCGTTGGGCGAGCCAGTATCCACTGATCAATTCGTCGCGCCTCGTGCATAGCCCGCCGAATTCGTGAATACTGGATGCCCCGCCGTCGCGGGGCATGACAGTTGCGAGACCGGCGCTCGATGTTCCCCACTGCCTCCGGCGGCTTCAGCTTCACGGTCGCGCTCGAAGACGAGCAGGCGACGCGGCGGCTGGTGGCGGACATCGCCGCCCTGGCCGAGCCGGGCGACATGATCACCCTGTCTGGCGACCTCGGCGCCGGCAAGACTACCTTTGCCCGCGCCTTCATTCGGCATGTCGCCGGTGACGAGACCATCGAAGTGCCCAGTCCGACCTTCACGCTGACGCAAGGCTACGACCTGCCGCGTTTCCGGCTGGTGCATGCCGACCTCTATCGGCTGTCGGGACCGGGCGAACTGGCCGAGCTCGGTTTTGAGGATGAAACCGAGGGCACGGTCACGTTGCTGGAATGGCCGGACCGCGCCGGCGGGTTCCTGCCGGCCGATCGGCTCGACGTCGCGCTCACGCTCTCTCCGGAGCATGACGAAAACTTCCGCCACGCGCGCATCACCGGCTACGGCAGCTTTGCGCTGCGGGCGGAGCGCATCGTTGTCCTGCGCCGCTTCCTCGACGCGCACGGCTTCGCCGGTGCCGATCGCCGGCACATGCAAGGCGACGCTTCCACCCGCTCTTACGAACGGCTCACTCTCGAGGGTGCCAGCTATATCCTGATGAATTCGCCCAAGCGGACGGACGGGCCGCCGGTGCGCGACGGCAAACCCTACAGCCAGATCGCGCATCTCGCCGAGGACGTGACCCCATTCATCGCCATGGCGCAGGGCTTGCGCGCGCGGGGGCTGTCGGCCCCGGCGATCCTGGCCGCCGACCGCGCCGCCGGGCTCCTGGTGCTGGAAGACCTCGGCAACGAACCGGTCGTTGCCGGCGAGCCGCCGGCCCCGATCGACGAGCGCTATGCCGCGGCGGTCGACCTGTTGGCCGCCTTGCATGGCCGCGCGCTGCCGCCGACGCTGCCAGTCGAGGCGGGCGTCGACTATGCGCTGCCGCCCTACGACATGGACGCGCTGCTGATCGAGGTGGAGCTGCTGGCCGACTGGTATCTGCCCAAGCTGCAGGCGAAGCTCTCCGACGCCAAGCGCGACCTCTACATGGCACTGTGGCGCGACGCGCTGTTGGCCGTCGTCGATGCGCCCGCCACCTGGGTGCTGCGCGATTTCCATTCGCCCAATCTGTTGTGGCTGCCGGCGCGCGAAGGCTTGGCGCGCATCGGCCTGCTCGATTTCCAGGACGCGGTCATGGGCCACGCCGCCTACGACGTCGCCTCGCTGCTGCAGGACGCGCGCGTCACCGTGCCGGAGAAGCTGGAGATCGGCCTCCTGTCCCGCTACACGCGCGCGCGGATGGAGGCGGACGCGGCGTTCGAACCGCCAGCCTTCGCCCGCGCCTATGCCACGCTCGCCGCGCAGCGCGCGTCCAAGATCCTCGGCATCTTCGCCCGGCTCGAGCGCCGCGACGGCAAGCCGCAATATTTGCGTCATCTGCCGCGCGTATGGGGCTATCTGCAGCGCTCGCTGGCGCACCCCGCGCTGGCGCAGCTTGCCGCGTGGTACCGCAATAACGTGCCGGCGTTGAAGTCGCTCTCACATTGATGGTGCACACATCCTCATGACGCCCCGCAACGCCATGGTGCTGGCCGCCGGCTTGGGCACGCGCATGCGGCCGCTCACCGGGCACGCGCCGAAGCCGCTCATCGAGGTGGCGGGCAGGCCGCTGATCGATCACGTCCTCGACCGGCTGGCAAGCGTGGGCGTCGAGCGCGCGGTGGTCAACGTGCACTACCTCGCCGACCAGATCGAACGGCACCTGGCGCAGCGCACCACGCCGAAAATCACGATCTCCGACGAGCGGGGCGAACTGCTCGGCACCGGCGGCGGCGTGGCGCGTGCGCTGCCCCTGTTGGGTGTTGCGCCGTTCTACCACATCAACAGCGACACCATCTGGATCGACGGCGTAACACCGAACCTGCAGCGGCTGGCGGACGCGTTCGATGCCGCCGCGATGGACGCGCTCTTGTTGCTGGCGCCGACCGCCGGCAGCATCGGTTACGCGGGGCGCGGCGATTTTCTGATGGCGGGCGACGGCCGCCTCACCGCGCGCGGCGAGCGCGACGTCGCGCCCTTCGTCTATGCCGGCGCGGCGATTCTCGCGCCTGCGCTGTTCAAGGATGCGCCTACGGCCGAGTTCCCGCTCACCGCTCTATTTGCGCGCGCGGCTGGCGCCGGCCGCCTGCATGGGCTGCGGCTGGAGGGGCTGTGGATGCACGTGGGCACGCCGGAAGCCATTGTCCTGGCGGAACGGGCGATCGCGGGAAGCGCGGAGTAGCGCAGCGGCATTTTTTTGCTGTCATGCCGCGCGAAAGCGGGCATCCAGTATCCGCCTCGGCTAAGCTAGCGCGAGGACTCAAAATGTGTCGCGCTTGATGATTGGGTCATCCGCATGCGCGGGCGATGACACTGTGCAAAGAATGCCGGCTTTGAAACCCACCGTCTTCAATATTCCCGCCTCGGCCCCGTTCCTGCCGGTGCTGATTGACGCGCTGCGCGCCGGTAAATTGATCGAAGGGTTCCCGGCGAGCGACGATCCGCTCGAGCTCGCGCGCCTGACGCTCTACCTGCCGACGCGGCGCGCCTGCCGGCTGGCGCGCGAGGTGTTCCTCGATCGCCTCGACGGCGAGGCGGCGATCCTGCCGCGCATCGTCGCGCTCGGCGATCTGGACGAGGACGAGATCGCCTTCGCGGAAGCCGGTACGGCTGAACTGGCCGAGGAAGCGCTGCAACTGCCGGCGACCTTCAGTGCGCTCGACCGGCGGCTGACGCTGGCGCAGCTCATCTCCAAATGGGCCGCGGCCATTACGCCCGATAAGGGCGCGCCGCTGATCGCCAATACGCCGGAGGCCGCGGTGGCACTGGCCGACGCGCTGGCGCGGCTGATGGACGACATGATCACGCGGCAGGTCGATTGGAAGAATCTCGACAAGCTCGTTCCCGACGACCTCGACGAATACTGGAAGCAATCGCTCGACTTCCTCAAATTCGTTCATCCGGCCTGGCGCGCCATCCTGGCCGAGCGTACGGCGATCGAATCCGCCGAGCGGCGCGACCGGCTGATCGAAGCGGAGACCAGGCGGCTTGCCGACAGCCAGGCGCCGGTGATCGCCGCCGGCTCCACCGGCTCGATGCCGGCGACCGCCAGGCTGCTCGCCACCATTGCCGGGTTGCCGCACGGCGCGCTGGTGCTGCCCGGTCTCGACATGACGCTCGACGAGGAATCCTGGGCGCTGATCGCCGGCAATGAGGAAGACGACAGCCATGACGGCCAGCCGGCCGCCGGCCATGCCCAGTTCGCCATGCATGCGCTGCTCGACCGAATCGGGATTTCGCGTCGCGAGGTCGTGCCGCTTGCGCAACCCGACGGTCGCGAGGCGCTGGTGTCGGAGGCCCTGCGGCCGGCCGCCACCACCGAACGCTGGCGTGAGCGGCTGGGAGAGCCGGGCTTCAGGGAAGCGGCTGGCCAGGCGCTGGCTTCGCTCAGCATGATCGAGGCGGCCAATTCGGAAGAGGAAGCGCTCGCCATCGCCGCGGCCATGCGCGAGGCGCTGGAAACGCCGGATAAGACCGTCGCGCTGGTCACGCCCGACCGGGCGCTCGCGCGCCGCGTCAAGGCGGCGCTCGCGCGCTGGCAGGTGGCGGTGGACGATTCCGGCGGCGACGCTTTGGCGGATACGAGCGCCGGCGTTTTCGCGCGGCTGGTGGCGCAGGCCGCGCTGCATGGGCTCGAACCGGTAACGCTCCTGGCGCT
Organism: uncultured Pseudomonadota bacterium; assembly: GCA_963837965.1. GTDB lineage: Bacteria > Pseudomonadota > Alphaproteobacteria > Rhizobiales > Xanthobacteraceae > Pseudolabrys. The sequence continues at coordinate 16,042 of CAWIPY010000004.1, forward strand.
GCTCAAGCATCCTCTGCTGCGGCTCGGCGCCGCCGAAGGCGGCCAGCGCGCCGCCATCTCGGCGCTGGAGCGCGCGCTGTTGCGGGGCCCGCGTCCGCGTGCCGGGACGCAAGGCCTCGTCTACGCGCTGGCGACCTTCCGCGCCAATCGCGACGGTTTGCACGCGAGCGATCCGCGCAAACGGCTCCGTCCTGAAGAGCTAGACGCGGCGGACGGATTGATCGCGCGGCTCGCCGCCGCGCTCGCCCCCTTGGAAACGTTGACCGCCGGCGAGCATGCCTTGGCCGCCCTGGCTGAGAAACATCGCGCGGTCCTCGTTGCGCTGAGCACCGACGCCAGAGGTGAGGCCGCCGCTTTCCTCGGCCACGACGGCGCGGCGTTGGCGCGTGCCTTCGAGGAACTCAGGGACAGCGAATCCGCCGCCGGAATGGCGGCCACCCGCGCTCACTACGCCGAGCTTTTTCAAGCGGCCATCGGCGACCGCGTGGTGCGGCGGCCGGAGAGCCGCGATCTGCGCGCCCATATCTACGGTCCGCTGGAAGCGCGCCTGCAGGCGGTCGACCGCGTGGTGCTGGGCGGCCTCAATGAGGGCACCTGGCCGCCGGAAACCCGTAGCGATCCCTGGCTGTCGCGGCCGATGCGGCGCGGACTTGGGCTCGATCCGCCCGAACGGCGCATCGGGCTTTCGGCGCACGATTTCGCGCAAGTCCTGGGCGCGGGCGAAGTGATCCTGTCACGCGCGGCCAAGGTGGCCGGCTCTCCCGTCGTTGCGTCACGTTTCGTGCAGCGTATCGCGGCGCTCTCCGACGGCCGCTGGCCGGAGGTGGTGAAGCGCGGCGAGCGCTATGTGGATTGGGCGCGTGCTCTCGATGCGCCGGCGGAGGTCAGGCCGGCGATGCGGCCCGCGCCAACGCCGCCGCGCGACGCGCGTCCGACCAGGCTGTCGGTCACCGCGATTGAAGACTGGCTGCGCGATCCCTACACCATTTACGCCAAATACATTCTGCGCCTGCAGCCGCTCGACGCAGTCGACACGCCGCCGGGCGCGCGCGACCGCGGCACCGTCATCCACGGCGCCATCGGCGAATACACCGAAGTATTCGCGCAGGCAGCGCCGGCCGATCCGGTGCAGGAACTGCTCAGGCTCGGCGAGAAGCACTTCGCGTCGCTCAATGACTACCCGGAAGCGCGCGCCTTCTGGTGGCCGCGCTACGAACGCATCGCGCGCTGGTTCGCCGACTGGGACTTGCAGCGACGCAAGTCGCTTGCCGCGCTGCATGCCGAGATCAAGGGCGAATTGACCTTCGCCGTGGGCGCACGCCAGTTCACCCTCACCGGCATTGCCGACCGCATCGAGCAGCGCGTGGACGGCAGCTTCGCCATCCTCGACTACAAGACCGGCCAAGCGCGCACCGAGAAGCAGGTGCGCACGGGGCTCGCGCCGCAACTCACGCTGGAGGCCGCCATCCTGCGCGCCGGCGGCTTCCAGCCGATCGCCGGCGGCTCGGTGGGCGAGATCGCCTATGTCACGCTGCGGGGCGGGCGCGAGCCCGGCAAGCCCTGTCCCATCGACTTCAAGGAAGGCACGGCCGACAGCCAGGCCGATCACGCGCTCGGCAAGCTGAAATCGCTGGCCGTGACCTTCGAGGATGCGAGCAAGCCCTATCTCTCGCTGGTCCATCCCATGTGGAAGACGCATTACGGCGACTACGACCATCTCGCCCGCGTGAAGGAATGGTCGCTCGCCGGCGGCGCGGAAGAGGGGGGTGGCGAATGAGTTGCTTCTCTCCGTCGAGCGTCGGCCTCTCGTCTCCCTTCCCCCCGCGCGCGCAGCGCGTGGTGGGGAGGGGTCGGGGGTGGGGGGCAAAGGCGCCGCAGCCCCGCCGCTACGCGGGGGAATGGGTAGAAGCACCGCAGCCGGGACACGAGGTCCTGACATGACCGCCCCTCGCACCATCCCCGACGCGGTGCGCGGCGTGCAGATCGAGGCCGCCAATCCCGAGCAGTCTGCCTTCGTCTCGGCCAATGCCGGCTCCGGCAAGACCCATGTGCTGGCCCAGCGCGTCATCAACCTGCTGCTGCGCGGCTGCGACCCGGCCAAGATCCTCTGCATCACCTTCACCAAGGCGGCGGCCGCCAACATGGCGAGCCGCGTGTTCGGCACGCTGGCCGAATGGACCACGCTCGACGACGCCGCGCTCGACGAGAAGATCCGCCTGAGCACCGGCCGCAAGCCCGACGGCAAGGCGCGCGCGCGGGCGCGCCGTCTCTTTGCTTCCGCGCTGGAGACGCCGGGCGGCCTGAAGGTGCAGACCATCCACGCCTTCTGCACTCGGCTGCTGCATCAGTTTCCTTTCGAGGCCAATGTGGCGGCGCGCTTCACCGTGCTGGACGAGGCGTCCACCACGCAACTGCTCGACCGGTTGACGCTCGACGTGCTGCTGCAGGCCTCCGCCGCGCCGGGTAGCGCGCTTGGGCGTGCCTTGGCCGCGGCCATCGTGGTGGCCGCCGACCAGACCTTCAAGGACGTGGTCGCGGACGCCATCCGCGAGCGCGACGCGATTCAACAGTGGATCGAGCGGGCGGGCGGGATCGACCAGGCGTTCGCCGGCCTGTCGCAGAGCTTCGGCCTTGCGCCGGACGACAGCGCGGAAAAAGTCGAGCAGGACTATTTTGCGTCTTCGCTTATTCCCGAGGCCGAATGGCCGGCGCTGATCGAAATGCTCGGCGCCGGCTCGTCCAACGACCAGAAACATATCGCCGCGCTGCAAGAGGCGCGCACGGCAACCGGCCGCGAGCGCATTGCGCTTTATCTGAAAGTCTTCTGCACATCCGAGCTGGAGCCGCGCAAGAACGTCATCACCAAGAAGCTCGCCGAACGCCATCCCGACTGGCTGGCGCGGCTGCAGGAGGAGCAGACCCGCGTCTGCGCGCTGCTCGACAAGGAACGCGCGCTCGCCGCCCGCGACCGCACCGTGGCGCTTATCACCATCGCCAAGGAGGTAATCGACCGCTACGCCCGCGAGAAAGAGCGCCGCGCGCTGCTCGACTACGACGACCTCATCGACAAGACGCTGGCGCTGTTCGCCGACGTGTCGGCGAAGTGGGTGCTGTATAAGCTCGACCTCGGCATCGACCACATTCTCATCGACGAGGCGCAGGATACCAGCCCCAAGCAATGGGAGATCATCCGCGCCATCGCCGACGAGTTCTTGCCCGGCGGTTCGCGGCAGAACGTCAAGCGCACGCTGTTTGCCGTCGGCGACGAGAAGCAGTCGATCTTCTCGTTCCAGGGCGCGGCGCCGCGCGCCTTCGACGAGATGCGCCGCGAATTCGAGCGCCAGTTCACCAAGGCGGAGCTGGGCTGGAAACACCTGCGCTTTCATCATTCCTTCCGCTCGGGCGCCAATGTGCTCGGCTCCGTCGACCGCGTGTTCAGCGACCGCGAAATCTACACAAGCGTCACCACAGACGAGGTCGGCATCCCGGAGCACCAGCCGCTGCCTGACGCTGCGCCTGGGCTGGTCGAGCTGTGGCCTTTGATCCAGCCGGCGGAACGGCCGGAGAAAGAAGGCTGGGACGCGCCGTTCGATACCGAGAGCGAGGTCAGCCCGCGCGTGCTGCTGGCGCGCCGCATCGCGGCGCATGTGAAGCTGTGGATGGCGCGCGGGCTCAAACCCGGCGAGGTGCTGGTGCTGGTGCGCCAGCGCGGGCCGCTGTTCGAGGCGATCATCCGCGCGCTGAAATACGAAGGCGTGCCGGTGGCTGGCGCGGACCGGCTGGTGCTCACCGAGCATATCGCGGTGATGGACCTGATGGCGCTGGCCGACTGCCTGCTGCTGGCGGAAGACGATCTTGCACTCGCGAGCGTCTTGAAGAGCCCGCTGTTCGGCCTCAGCGAAGAGCAATTATTCGAGCTCGCCTGGCAGCGCAAAGGCTCGCTGCGCAATTCCCTGCGCAATAAGGCTGGCGATGCATTTTTCGGCGCGGTGGACGCGGAGCTCGACAGGCTGAGCGACGTAGCGCGCCACCTGTCGCCCTTCGCGTTCTTTGCGGAGGTGCTCGGCCCGCGCCGCGGTCGCAAGAAATTTCTCGCCCGCCTCGGGCCGGAGGCCAACGACGCGCTCGACGAATTTCTCAATCTCGCGCTCGATTACGAGGCGCGCGAAACGTCCTCGCTGCAAGGCTTCCTGGCCTGGCTGCGGGCGGCGCAGAGCGAGGTCAAGCGCGACATGGAGATGGCGCGCGACGAGGTGCGCGTGATGACCGTGCACGGCGCCAAGGGGCTGGAGGCCAACACTGTCATCCTCGCCGATACCACCACGGAGCCGAAGGGTGCGCATCCGCCCAAGCTGCTTGCGCTGGAAGACGGCGCGCTCGCCTGGGCGACGCGCATGCAGGACGATACCAAGGCCATGACCGAGGCGCGCCAGGCCGCCAACACGGCCGCGCGCGACGAATACCGCCGGCTGCTCTATGTCGCGATGACGCGCGCCGCCGAGCGGCTGGTGGTGTGCGGCACCAAGGGCGACAAGAAGATCCCGGACGGCTGCTGGTATCAGCTCGTGCACGACGCACTGTGCGAGGAATGCGACAAGGAAGCCTCCGACGATGGTGGAGGCGAAGTGCTGCGCTATCGCAAGAGCGCAGGCCCGGAGCCCGCGCGCGAGTCGCGCGAGCCCGCCCCCGCGCGGGGAATTTCAATGCCCGCCTGGCTCATGACGAACGCGCCGGGCGACAAGCCCGCGCTCCGCGCCGTCACCCCCTCGCGCGCCGGCGAGGACGCGGCGCAGCGGCCCGCGGCCAGCGCCGGCGCCAGCGCGGCGCTGTTGCGCGGCTCGCTGACCCACCGCCTCTTGCAGTCGCTGCCCGACATTCCGCCTGCGCGGCGCGCCAGGGCGGCGGAGGACTTCCTTGCCCGGCGCGGCATGGAGCTCGCCGAGGCGGAGCGAAGGGCGATCGCCGATGAAGTCATGCGCCTGATCGGCGATGCGCGTTTTGCGCCGCTGTTTCTGCCCGGCAGCCGCGCCGAGGTGCCGATCGTCGGCAAGCTGACATTGGCCGGCCGGACCGTGCGCGTGTCCGGGCAGATCGACCGTCTCGCCGTCACGCCGGAGGCCGTTCTCATCGCCGACTTCAAGACCAACCGGCCGGCGCCGCGGCGAATCGAGGAGGTGCCGCCAGCCTATATCGCCCAGCTTGCCCTCTACCGCGCTATTCTCACCCGCCTCTACCGGGGCCGGGCCGTGGCGTGCGCCCTTATCTGGACCGAAGTTCCTGATCTGATGGAGCTTTCCGCCGCGGCGCTGGACGAAGCCCTCGCCCAAATCACCCCCGCGTGAGCGCGCCTTGACGCGTTCCCGCAGCGTTCATAGGTTCGGCTCCTCTAATTCACAGCGCGTGTCGCGCGCCCAACTCCCAGGACGAGGTAATCCCATGGCCGTCGGCAAAACGTCGGACGCAAGCTTCGAATCGGATGTGCTGAAATCGGCCGAGCCCGTGGTGGTCGACTTCTGGGCGGAATGGTGCGGCCCCTGCCGCATGATCGCGCCGGCGCTGGAGGAGATCGCTGAGCAACTCGGCGACAAGGTCAAGATCGTCAAGCTCAACGTCGACGAGAACCCGAACGTAGCCGCCAAGTACGGGATCATGTCGATCCCGACGCTGATGATGTTCAAGAACGGCGAGATCGCCTCGCGTCAGGTCGGCGCCGCGCCCAAGCAGAAGCTGCAGCAGTGGATCAGCAGCGGGGTGTGATTTCCGCGCGCGTAAGCCGCCAATGGCCGGGCCCGGCGTCCGGCCATTTTGCTTTCGACAGCACTTGATCGTATTTGTTCCCTGGCGCAATCTCCGGATGTGGGGGGTTGTGTCGTGCCGCGTGGTGTTTCGCGTCGCTGGCCGGCTGTGATTATCGGCGCCTGGCTTTGCGCCGGCTGCGCCATGCCGGTCTCCAAGCTGCCCGGCGTTTCGGCGGCCGCGGTCGAAGCCGAGCACCGCCGCGAGCAGATCGCGCAAATTCGCGACTACTACGCACAGCTCGCGCGCATCGAGAACGTCGCCTTCCGCCTGCGCACCGCCAATGTGGAGTTCTGCAAGCGCGTGACGGCGCGCATCGGCCTGCATGCGGCCACGGTGCGCAGCCTGCCGCGTAAATTCCGCTCCTATTCGAACGAGGCGCTGGGCGTGAGCTGGACCAAGCCCACAGTGATTTCGGTGGCGGCGGGCTCGCCGGCGGGCTTGGCCGGCATCAGGCCGGGCGATCAGATCCTGCGGCTCGACGACACCCCACTGCCGCCGACCGGAACGCAGCGCTTCATCGAAAAGGTCCTGCACAACAATGGCATGACGCCCGTGCGGATTGCCTTCCGCCGGGAGGGCGTGGACAGCACGGTGACTGTGACGCCGCTCATGGCTTGCGCCATTCCGGTCACGCTGGCGCGCGACCCGTCGCCCAATGCCTACGCCGCGGCGGACAAAATCGTGATCCAGTCGGGGATGCTGCGCCTGCTGCCGAAGGATTCCGATCTCGCTATCATCATGGGCCACGAGCTCGGGCACGAGAATCTGGGCCATCTCGACAAGCAAAAGATCAACGCCGTGATGGGTGCGGTGGGCGGCGCGCTGATCGACGGCAGCCTGGCGCTGGGCGGCATTTACACGCGCGGCACCTTCATGCGGCATTTCGAGCGGGCCGGCGCGCTCGCCTACAGCGTCGATTTCGAGCGCGAGGCCGACTATGTCGGCTGCTATTATGCCGCACGCGCCGGCTATGACATTGCGGGCGCCGAGGAGATCTGGCGGCGAATGGCGCTCGAACTGCCGGACAGCATCCGCTTCGCCCATACCCATCCGACCTCGCCCGAACGCTTCGTGCTGATGCGGCAGACGATTGCCGAGATCGAAGACAAGCAGCGCCGCCATCTGCCGCTGGTACCGGCGTTGAAGCCGGCGATCACGGTGCGGGCCCAGCCGGCGGCGGCGGCGAGTTATTGAGCGGCTCAAACGATCGTGTTCGGCGGTCCGCACTCCGCTCATTGCCGCGCAAGCGGGAAACCAGAGCAACAATCATGCGCAAGTGCTTTTGTCTGGGTCCCCGCCAAAGCTTTCGCGGGGACGAGCGGCTAGGACGAGAGCTACTTGCACCCTTTGCCGATGCAGACCTGGTCCAGCTTGGGGAACGGCTGGTAGGCGGCGCCAGCGCAATCCTTCGAGCCTGCCGGCACGAGCTGGTTGAGATGGCCCCCGTAAAAATAGCCGATGCGCGTCGCGCTGGCGATCTCGCCGCTCCCGCCGCGGGAGGTGTAGCGGACGCAAGAGATGTAGTGCTGCTCCTTGCCCACCGGCTGCATCGCCGGCGCGGAAACGAATGCGTCGCTGACGCGGACGGTGGCGTTCTTGTCGAACACGTCTTTCTTCAGCGTGGCGATGATCTCTTGCTGATATTCCTTCGGATAAAGGTTTGACTCGATCTGGGGCGGCTTGTCGGCCGGGCAGCCGCCGAGCAGCGTGGCGACCGCGAAAAGAGTAAACAGGATCGCCGCCTTTCTGCCCATTGCTGCGCACTCCTTACCTGCCGTTCTCATCGCAGAGCCCCCAGCTCAATCGAGCTTCAGCTTACGTTTGCGCTGGCCGAGCGTGCGCAGGCGCAGCGCGTTGAGCTTGATGAAGCCTTCCGCGTCGCGGTGGTCGTAGGCGACCGCGCCTTCCTCGAAGGTCACCAGTTCCTGGTCGTAGAGCGAATATTTGCTCTCGCGACCGACCGTGGTGACATTGCCCTTGTAGAGCTTGAGCCGCACGCGTCCGCTGACGAACTCTTGGCTCTTGTCGATCGCCGCCTGCAGCATCTCGCGCTCCGGCGTGAACCAGAAGCCGTTGTAGATCAATTCGGCATATTTCGGCATCAGCTCGTCCTTGAGATGGCCGGCGCCGCGGTCGAGCGTGATCTGCTCGATGGCGCGGTGGGCGGCGAGCAGGATGGTGCCGCCCGGCGTCTCGTACATGCCGCGTGATTTCATGCCGACGAAGCGGTTCTCCACCAGGTCGAGCCGGCCGATGCCGTTGGCCTTGCCCAGATCGTTGAGCGCCTTCAAGAGCGTGGCCGGCGACATTTTCTTGCCGTCGATCGCCACCGCATCGCCGCGCTCGAAATCGATGTCGATATAGGTGTCCTTGTCGGGCGCGGATTCCGGATCGACCGTGCGCGAATAGACGTAATCGGGTACTTCCTGTGCCGGGTCCTCCAGCACCTTGCCCTCGGAAGACGTGTGCAAGAGGTTGGCGTCGACCGAGAACGGCGCCTCGCCGCGCTTGTCCTTGGCGATCGGAATTTGATGCTGTTCGGCGAACTCGATCAGCCGGGTGCGCGAAGTGAGGTCCCATTCTCGCCAGGGCGCGATCACGGTCACGTCGGGCTTGAGCGCGTAGTAGGTAAGCTCGAAGCGCACCTGGTCGTTGCCCTTGCCGGTCGCGCCGTGGCAGACGGCGTCGGCGCCGACCTGCTCGGCGATCTCGATCTGCCGCTTGGCAATCAATGGCCGCGCGATGGAGGTGCCGAGCAGATACTGCCCCTCATAGACCGCGTTGGCGCGGAACATGGGGAAGACGTAGTCGCGCACGAACGCCTCGCGCAGGTCCTCGATGAAGATGTTCTCCGGCTTGATGCCTAAGAGCAGCGCCTTCTGCCGCGCCGGCTCGAGCTCCTCGCCCTGGCCGAGATCGGCGGTGAAGGTGACCACCTCGGCGCCGTAGGTCTGCTGCAGCCATTTGAGGATGATCGAGGTGTCGAGTCCGCCGGAATAGGCGAGCACCACCTTCTTCGGCATTTTCTTGTCGTCGGCTTTGGCCATTTCCCCTGCGTCGCGGCAATGCCGCCCTTCTCTAGGAGCCTGCCGGGCCGTCCCGGCCCGTCCCGTGAACCCGTTGCATCCCCTACTGGAATTGCCGGGTCAAGCCCGGAAGCCGGCGGATCGCGCGCTAGTGGGTGACGTCCTCGAACACGTCCATCTCGGCGCTGCCGGCGAGCAGTTGCCGCCAGCCCTGCAGGAAGCCGCGCATGGTGGGGTCGCTCGCCACCTTCTGCCGGTTGAGCTCGAAGGCGGCGTCCGCCTCGTATGCGACCTCGATCACGAACTGGGCGGGCTCGTCCACGTTCTGCAGGATGCGCACGCCCGTGCCGCCCAAGGCGCGATAGAACGGGGCCGCGCTGCGCATCAGGATCAGCACCTGACTGGGCTCGCCCAGCGCGCGGATCTTCATGTGCAGCACGCGTTTGACCTTGTCCGGCGTGTCGGCCATGCGGGCCTCCTTTTCTGCCGCGCCGGCCAAGATGCCGCCGGCGGGTAACTATGCAGATTAATCTTACCACGCGATGGCGATAGCGATGGCAAATACTGGCGCTAGATTGACCCTGCAAGCAAAGCGCTCATTCGGCGAGAGGGCCATCGCATGACCCCGCGCAATATCATCTTGGCGGCCGCGACTGCGGCGCTAGTCTCCTTCGGCGCGGCGCCGGCGCTGGCGGCGCAGTGCAACGCGCCGGGCGGCTTTTCCGCCTTCCTTGCCCAGTTCAGGCAGGAGGCGGCGGCGCAAGGCATATCGCGGCGCGGTCTTTCCGCGCTCGAGGGGCTTACGCCCGACCCGAAGGTGATCGCCGCCGACCACCGCCAGCACGTGTTCAAGCAGACCTTCGAGCAGTTCTCCGGCCGCATGATCTCGCGCGACCGCCTGGTCAAGGGCGCGCGCAATATCCAGCGCTACGCGCCCGTGCTGCGGCGCATGGAGCAGCGCTTCGGCGTGCCGACCGGCATCGTGATCGCGGTCTGGGGACTGGAGACCGACTACGGCGTCAACCAGGGCCACTACGACGTCGTGCGCTCGGTGGCGACGCTTGCCTATGACTGCCGCCGCTCGGCCAAGTTCCAGGACGAGCTGATGGACGCGCTGCGCATCATCGACCGCGGCGACATGACCGCCGCTCAGATGCGCGGGCAGTGGGCGGGCGAGATCGGCCAGACCCAGTTCCTGCCCTCGTCCTATTATAAATACGCCATCGACTTCGACGGCGACGGCCGCCGCGACCTGATCCACAGCGCGCCGGACGTGCTCGCCTCCACCGCCAATTATTTCCATCAGCACGGCTGGCAGCCCGGCCAGGGCTGGCAGCCGGGCGAGCCGAACTTCGAGGTGATCAAGCAGTGGAACCGGGCCGACGTCTACGCCCGCACCATCGCGCTGTTCGCCGAGAAGCTGCAGCGCGGCGCGGGCCGCGCCGCCGCCGCACCGCCCGACAACGTCTTGGCCTCGCGCAGCCGCTACGAGCGGCGCGCGCGCCGGTGATTTCCATGGTCTACCTGCATTCGCCTCGTGCGGATGCAGGCTCAAGCGGGGCATCCGGTACGTCGCAGCTTCCCTTATAGTCGCCAGGACTGCGTTTTACTGGATCGCCCCGCTTTCCTTTTTTTCGAACATCACCACCAGCCGCGGCGGCGGCGCTTGAGCGTCTCGTCGCCGTCATCGCCGGCCCGCGGGCCGACGATCTCGCTGGCGGCGCGCCGGCCAAGCCAGGCGAGCGCGCCCCGGCAGCCGAGGCTGAAGCGGGCGAGCGCGGCTTCGATCGCCTCGTCCGAAAGCGCGGTGCGTTTCCAGCGGTAGATCAGCGCGTAGGTGAGCCAGACGGTAAGGAACGTGAACAGCCCGGCGAAGATCGTGTCGCTGGGGAAATGGCCGCCCGCCATCACACGCAGCGTGGCCATGCCGGCCGTGAAAACAAAGGCGGCGCCATAGGCGAGCGCCCGCCACTGCGGCGGCGCCAGCGCGGCCGGTGCGAAAGTCCAGGCGGCGCCCGCCACGTCGCCGGACACGAAGGAGCAGTTCGACGGGCAGCCGCCGCGCGGGTCCCACCAGCGCATGTATTGATATTGGCCGCCGAATTGCTTGACGTCGATCGGCCGCGGTCGGCCCCAGTGATCCTTCAGCACCACATTGACCAGCAGGCCGGGCGCCAGCAGCATGGTGGCGATCAGGAACACGATGCCCCGCCCGGAAATCAGCATCTTCTGCCGCGGAAAGGTGAGCTTGAGGATGAGCGCGCCCACCGCCGGCGCGATCAGCAGGGTCGGGATCCACAGGCCGAGGTCGCGCGCGTGCATCAGCGGCGGATAGATGCGGAAGGCGAAATAATTGCCGGAGTCGACGAAGCCGTAGAAATAGCGCGAGACCGCGAGGTCGAGCTGCGGGAAAATTCCGAAGGCGAGACCCGCCACGACGGCGGCGGCAAGCGCGATGAACAGGCCGGTACGGTTCATGGCCTGCGGTCTAGCCGAGAGCGAAGGCGAAGGAAAGGCAGGGCTGGTTCCACGCGTTCGGCCCGCTAAGATGGCCGCTCTGCCGCAACGCGAGTTCATGCCCTTGGCGCCCACGCTCGATTTCTGGTTCGAATTTGCTTCGACCTATTCCTATCCGGCGGCCATGCGCATTGCTGACGAGGCGAAGGCGCGCGGCGCGAACGTGCGCTGGCGGCCGTTCCTGCTCGGGCCGATCTTCAAGGCGCAAGGCTGGGACAGTTCGCCGTTCAATCTCTATCCCGCCAAGGGTCGCTACATGTGGCGCGACGTTGCCCGCGTCTGCGCGGCGTTCGATCTGCCCTTCGTGCGGCCTGCCGTCTTTCCGCAGAACGGGCTTACGGCGGCACGCGTGGCATTTGTCGCGCTGGGGCAAGGCTGGGGCGAGGACTTCTGCCGCGCGGTCTACCGTGCCGCGTTCGGCGAGGGCGGCAATATCGGCGAGCCCGAGACGATTGAGCACATCGTGCGCGCGTTCGGCCGCGACGCGGCCGCCGTGATGCAGGAAGCGCAGAGCGATCACGTCAAAGCGGCCTTGCGTGCGCAGACCGAGGAGGCGCAGCGGCTCGGTCTGTTCGGCGCGCCGAGCTTCGTGACGTCCGATGGCGAATTGTTCTGGGGGAACGACCGGCTGGAAGCGGCGCTCGAGTGGGCGAAGCGGTGATACATCGTCCGCTCATTCCCGCGCAAGCGGAAATCCAGAGCAGAATTTGCACCGGTGCAAAGACTGGGTCCCCGCTTCCGCGGGGCCGAACGGAGAGAAGCGGCTACCCGTTCCGCTGCCGGCGCTCCCGCCAGCGGCCGGCATTGCGGCCGGCGAGCGCCCAATAGGTCAGCCCGAACACCACCCCGGCCGCCATGGCGACCTCGGTGTCGTGGCGGATCGGCGGCGGCGCGCGGTCGATCGACTCTTCGTAGGATGGCGGCGCCAGCCCGCTGCTGTAATAGCCGAGCATGATCAGGCCGAGGCCGGCGGCGGCATAGATGAGGATCGAGCGCACCTTCAGCGCTTCCGCCACGCCGATCAGGATGGCGAGCGGCAGCAGGCTGAGCGCGCCGGTGGCGACGGCGCCGACCACCACCACGCCGGTGAAGGTGCCGCGCTCAAAGGCGTCGCCGGTGAGCCCGTGCCATTCCGGCCCAAGCAGGCCGATGGCGATGGCCACGCCGGTGGCGAGCGAGGCCACCAGCACGGCGAAGATGACGACGAAGATGCGGCCGAGGAGTGCCATGGATTTCCATTCTTTCCCTCTCCCCGCAAACGGGGAGAGGGAAGAAGATTACTCCACCATCGCCATCGCGCGCAGCGCCATGCGCTCGCGCGCGGTCAGCTTTTCGCTCGCGCTCTTGAGCTGGCCGCAAGCGGCGAGGATATCGCGCCCGCGCGGCGTGCGCACCGGCGAGGCATAGCCCGCGTCGAACACCACCTGCGAGAACTTCTCGATCTGCTCCCAGTCCGAGCATTCGTAGTTCGAGCCCGGCCAGGGATTGAACGGGATGAGGTTGATCTTCGCGGGTATGCCCTTGAGCAGCCGCACCAGCGCTTTCGCGTCCTCGATGGAATCGTTGACGCCCTTGAGCATGACGTACTCGAAGGTGATGCGCTTGGCGTTGGAGAGGCCGGGATAGTTGCGGCAGGCGTCCATCAACTGCGCGATCGGATATCTGCGGTTGAGCGGCACCAGTTCGTTGCGCAAGTCGTCGCGTACGGCGTGCAGCGAAATCGCCAGCATGGAGCCGATCTCGCGGCCTGCGCGTTCGATCATCGGCACCACGCCCGAGGTGGACAGCGTGATGCGCCGCTTCGAGATGCCGATCCCGTCGCCATCCGCCATGATGTGAATCGCGTCGCGCACCGCCTCGAAATTATAGAGCGGCTCGCCCATGCCCATCATGACGATGTTGGTGACGCAGCGGTCTCCCGTCGGCACCACGCCTTCGGTCGGACGCACGCCGCCAGGCCAATCGCCCAGCCGGTCGCGCGCCACCATCAGCTGGCCGACGATCTCGCCGGCGGTGAGATTGCGCACCAGGCGCTGGGTGCCGGTGTGGCAGAACGAGCAGTTGAGCGTGCAGCCGACCTGGCTCGACACACAAAGCGTGCCGCGCTCGTTGTCGGGAATGTAGACGCATTCGACCTCGTGCGGCAGGCCGCTGTCGGGATCGCCGGGCAGGCGCAGCAGCCACTTGCGGGTGCCGTCGACCGAGACCTGCTCGGCCACCACTTCCGGGCGCTCCAGCGTGTAGCGCTGCTCGAGCCCCGCGCGCAGCTCCTTCGACACGCTGGTCATGGCGTCGAACGCGGTGAAGCCGCGGAAATAGATCCAGTGCCAGAGCTGCTGCACGCGCATCTTGCGCTGCCGCTCGGGTACGCCGAGCCCGCCCAGCGCATCGGAGAGTTCCGCGCGCGAAAGCCCGATCAGCGACGGCTTTGCCGGCGCCACATAGCGCGCCAGCGGCGCCTTTTCGATCAAGGGCGCAGCGGGGGCGTCACTTTGGCTATCTGCGAGCGTGGTCATGGCCGGCCGTTGTCTAGCACAGGCGCGCGGCAATCTCTCTTCCCTCTCCCCGAGGGGAGAGGGAAGAGCGCCCGTGGCGCTGCCGATACTATGTAGGAAAGCTCCGGCCTATTTGCACTCCGCCGCCACCTTTTCGAGGGCGTCGGAAATGCCCTTCAGCGAATAGGTGTCGGTGGTCTTGGTGTCGTGGGTCGACACGCTCTTGACCACCATCTGGGAGCCCTTGCGCATGGTATCGACCATCTGCGACTCCTCGGCGGCGTTCTTCACCCAGGCGCCGTCGTTCTGTGTGTAAAGCGCATAGGTCGTCGAGCCGTCGATGGTGGCGCTGGCGTCGACGCCCGACTTCTGCGGATAGCCGACGATGATCGACACCTCGTTCTTCACGTGCTCGGCCGGGCGCGTGGACACGAAGGCGTAGGAAGGATCGCGGCTGCGGCCAGCCGGGTCGGTCACCGCCGAGGTGGGCTTGGACAGCGCGAAGCACACCGTCTTGCCGCTGGGGGTCGCCTTGTAGGCGCCCCAGTCCCCGAACTGGCCGAGCAGGGTGGCCTGGTCGGTGGGCGCCGCGATGGCGGGCGTAAGATAAGCGCAGGCCGAAGCGGCCAGGGCGACAGTCACGGTGCGGAGCAAATAAGTCATGGTCATCGGGCCCTACCGGTGTCGAACATATGTACGTTGTGAAATCGCCCCCTCACGGACGAGTACTAGCCCTTAGAAGGCAAAACCAGCAATGTGAAGGCGGCAATGCGCCGCTGTTCCCCGCCAAACTAGCGGCCAAAGGTTAACGGCAGCGTCCGCAGCCCTCTCGCCACAGGCTAAGCATGTTATAAGCGCCTGGCACCCCGCGCGGCGCGGTTTTCCACCGCAAGCCGACCCAAACCTCAACAGAAGTTCCCAAGCACGCCCATGAAAGCCCTGCTCTGCACCCGCCTCGGCGGTCCCGACGATCTGGAACTGGCCGACATCGCCACCCCCGAGCCCGGTCCCGGCGAAGTGCTGGTGCGCATCGCCGCCGTTGCGCTGAATTTCTTCGACACACTGATCATCGCCGGCAAGTACCAGACCAAGCCCGCCCTGCCGTTCTCGCCCGGCGCCGAGTTTGCCGGCACGGTGGAAAAGCTCGGCCCCGGCGTCAGTGCCCCGGCCGTGGGCAGCCGCGTGCTGGGCTATTCCGGCTTCGGCGCGGCGCGAGAATATGCCGTCGTGCGGGCCGAACGGCTCGCCGCCATGCCGGAGGCGCTCGATTTCGACCATGCCGCGGGCCTGTGCGTGACCTACGGCACCTCGCTCTACGGCCTGAAGAACCGCGGCGCGCTCAAACCGGGTGAGACGCTGGCCGTGCTCGGCGCCTCCGGCGGCGTCGGCCTGGCGGCGATCGAAATCGGCAAGCTGATCGGCGCGCGGGTGATCGCTTGCGCTTCCTCCGCCGAGAAGATCGCCTTTGCGCGCAAGCACGGCGCCGACGAGGGGCTCGACTACAGCAAGGAGGACCTGAAGGAGGGCCTGCGCCGGCTCACCGAGGGCCGCGGCGTGGACGTGGTCTACGATCCCGTCGGCGGCGCCTATTCGGAAGCCGCCCTGCGCGCGATGGCCTGGGAGGGCCGCTTCCTGGTCATCGGCTTCGCCGCCGGCGAGATCCCGAAACTGCCGCTCAACCTGGTGCTGCTGCGAAGCTGCGACGTGCGCGGCGTGCTCTGGGGCGGGTGGACCGAGCGCGATCTTCCCGGCCACCGCGCCAATAACGAGCAGCTTCTCGCCTGGGCGGCGCAGGGCAAGCTCTCGACCCACGTACACGCGGTGTATTCGCTCGCCGAGGCGCCCAAGGCGCTTAAGGCCATCGCCGCGCGGCAGGTCATGGGCAAGGCGATATTGCGGCCGTAGGGGGCAAAAGCTGCGCAGCAACCTCGGCCGTCATGCCCCGGCTCGACCCGGGCATCCATCTTTTTCGCGAAAGAATGATGGATTGCCGGGTCAAGCCCGGCATGACAATTGAAAGGTCAGCCGCCGGCCATATCCGCCAGCTTGTTCTTCGCCGCCTCGCGGTGCGCCGGCGTCATGTGGTCCGACACCAGCTTGAGGGCGGCGGCGAGCACGGCGGCATCGTCGGTGAAGCCGACGATCGGCAGCACGTCGGGAATGATGTCGGTCGGCAGCACGAAATAGGTGATTGCGGCCACCAGCGCCGCCTTCACATGGCCGGGCGTGGCGCGGTCGAAGGCGCAGTAGTAGGCCGCCAAGAGGTCCTCGGCGAAGGGAATGCGTGCGACAATGGGCGCCAGCTTGCGCCAGAACTCGCTGCGCAGGGCGTTCAGGTCGACGTCGGGGCGGGCGAAAGGCATGTCGTAAAATTTGGGTAGTGAATCGGGCGCTCGCAAGGCGGCGCTTGGCCGCGCCGGCCCTCGCAATAAGCCGCTGCGGCCATTACGTTTCCGCGTAGAATAGAGGCAGCAAGAGGGCTTTCATGTCCTGGTCCTTGAATATCGGCAGGGTGGCCGGCACCGTCGTCCGCGTCCACATCACGTTCCTGCTCTTTCTCGCCTGGATTTTCGCCGCGGCTTACGCCTCGAGCGGCGCCGCCACCGCCTGGGACACGCTGCTCTTCGTGGTACTGCTGTTCCTCTGCGTGCTGCTGCACGAATTCGGCCACATCTTCACCGCGCGCGCCTTCGGCGTCACCACGCCTTATGTGACGCTGTTGCCGATCGGCGGGGTGGCGCAACTCGAGCGCATCCCGGAAGAGCCTTACGAGGAATTGCTCATCGCCATCGCCGGGCCGATGGTGAACGTGGTCATCACCTTGCTGCTGGTCTTCCTGGCCGGCGCGCATCTGAACCCGAGCGCGGCGGTCGCCGTCGACAATACGCAGATCTCGATGGTCGACCGGCTGGCCATCGTCAATCTCTTCCTGGCGCTGTTCAACCTGATCCCCGCCTTCCCGATGGACGGCGGCCGCGTGCTGCGCGCCGCGCTGGCGAGCAGATGGGGCTATGTGCGCGCCACCGAAATTTCCGCGACGATCGGCCAGTTTGTCGCCTTCGCGCTTGGCTTCGTCGGGCTGCTGTACAATCCGCTGCTGATCTTCATCGCCATTTTCGTCTATCTCGCCGCCGCTTCGGAATCGCACATGGTGGCGCTACGCGCGGCCTCGCACGGCGTGCCCGTCAGCCACGCCATGGTGACGCATTTTGAGGCGCTCTCGCCCGAAGGCCATCTCGATGGCGCCGTGCAGACGCTGCTGCAGACCGGCCAGGGCGAGTTCCCGGTGGTGGACGGCGCCGCGCGCCCCCTCGGCGTGCTCGACCGCGGCGCGCTCATCCGCGCCCTCAAGACCCTGGGGCCGGACGCCCGCGTCGCCGACGCCATGAGCCCCGAGTTCCCCACCGTCAGCCACCGTGTCACCCTGGAACAAGCCTTCAAGGTGCTGCAGGAAAAGGGAGTTCCCGCCATCGGTGTCACCGACGCCGCCGGCAAGCTTATCGGCCTAGTTACAGGTGAAACCATCGCCGAAATGATGATGCTGCGCGACGCGCTGCCGCACGGGCCGCGCATCGGCCCCTGGGGCCGCGCGCAGGGGGTGTGAGGCTTGGGCCCGGGTGGGGAACGGCCTGCTCACGCGCTGCATTACGTCCGGGAGAAGTCCCGTTGCGTTCGCGCGTTCTCTGACTATATTGCGCCGCAGCAGCGCGTCGCGGGTCCCCATCGGCCCGCGCTTTTGATTTCTGGAACCCCATGAACCTCCGCAACGTCGCCATCATCGCCCACGTCGACCACGGCAAGACCACGCTGGTGGACCGGCTGCTGCAGCAGTCGGGCGTCTATCGCGAGAACCAGCGCCAAGTCGAACGCGCCATGGATTCCAACGACCTGGAGCGTGAGCGCGGAATCACCATCCTCGCCAAGGCCGCCTCGGTCGACTGGGAGGGCACGCGCATCAATATCGTCGATACCCCCGGCCACGCCGATTTCGGCGGCGAGGTCGAGCGCATCCTCAACATGGTGGACGGCGCCCTGGTGCTGGTCGACGCCGCCGAGGGTCCGCTGCCGCAGACCAAGTTCGTGGTGTCGAAGGCGCTCAAGATGGGCCTCAAGCCCATTGTCGTCATCAACAAGGTGGACCGCGCAGACGCCCGGCCGGTCGAGGTCGTCAACGAGGTGTTCGACTTGTTCGCCGCGCTCGACGCGACCGACGAGCAGCTCGATTTCCCGATCCTCTACGGCTCGGCCAAGCAGGGCTGGATGGCGGAAAAGCTCGACGGCCCGCAGGACTTGGGCATGAAGCCGCTGTTCGAACTCGTGCTCAAGCACGTGAAGCCGCCCGTGGTGGAGCATGGGCCGTTCCGCATGCTCGGCACCATCATCGAACCCAATCCCTATCTCGGCCGTATCATCACCGGTCGCATCACTTCGGGCAGCGTGAAGCCGAACCAGGCCGTCAAGGTGCTCGACCGCGACGGCAAGCTGGTGGAATCCGGCCGCGTCACCAAGGTGCTGGCGTTCCGCGGTCTTGAGCGCGTGCCGTTGGACGAGGCGGAAGCCGGCGACATCGTCGCGCTCGCCGGGCTGCCGAACGCCACCGTCGCGATGACGATCTGCGATCCTTCCGTCGAGACGCCGATTCCGGCGCAGCCGATCGATCCGCCGACTTTGTCGATGACCTTCCGCGTCAACGATTCCCCACTCGCCGGTACCGAGGGCGACAAGGTCACCGGCCGCATGATCCGCGACCGCCTGCTGCGCGAAGCGGAAGGCAATGTGGCGCTGCGCGTGCGCGAGAGCGACGACAAGGACGCCATGGAGGTGGCCGGCCGCGGCGAACTACAGCTCGGCATTCTGATCGAAACCATGCGGCGCGAAGGTTACGAACTGTCGGTGTCGCGGCCGAAAGTGCTGCTGCGCAAGAATGAGACCGGCGAGATGGAAGAGCCGATCGAAGAGGTCGTCATCGACGTCGACGAGGAGCATTCCGGCGTCGTCGTGCAGAAGATGTCGGAGCGCAAGGCCGAGATGACGGAGATGCGCCCGTCCGGCGGTCATCGTACGCGGCTCGTCTTCCTCGCGCCGACGCGCGGGCTGATCGGCTATCAGGGCGAACTGCTCACCGACACTCGCGGCACCGCCATCATGAACCGGCTGTTCCACGGCTATGCGCTCTACAAGGGCGCGATCCAGGGCCGCCGCAACGGTGTCTTGATCTCCAACGACCAGGGCGACGCGGTCGCCTACGCGCTGTGGAATCTGGAAGACCGCGGCCCCATGATGATCGAGCCTGGCTGGAAGGTGTACAAGGGCATGATCGTCGGCGAGCACACCCGCGGCAACGATCTCATCGTGAACGTGCTCAAGGGCAAGCAGCTCACCAACATCCGCACCACCTCGAAGGACGAGGCGGTGCGGCTGACCCCCCCGATCAAGATGCCGCTGGAAAAGGCGCTCGCCTATATCGAGGACGACGAGTTGGTCGAGGTGACGCCGAAGTCGATTCGCCTGCGCAAGAAGTTGCTCGACGAGAACGACCGCAAGAGGGCCGAGCGCGCGAAGGAAGCCGAGGCGGTCTGATAGAAGACCGTCATGGCCGGCCTTTTGTGCCGGCCATCTGGCTTATGCAGGTACGGCCTCGACTGCTCAGCGAGATGCGCGCTACAAGGCCGCGCTTCACGAGTCAGGTGAAGCGCCCGTCCCAAAGCGGCACAAATAATATCCGGCCGCTTGCGCGCATGCGCTCGCGGTTCCCACCGAATCCCCCGCGCCATTATGACGGACCTGTGACCGGTAATCCACACCGTTAACCCATCGTTAATCATAGGGCTTGAAGCGCGCGAAGTTCGTTGCTTCTATTCGGCCATGAGTACGACCCTGATAGAGATTCGCCGCGCCAAGTCCGCGGACGCGACGGAAGTCGCCGACACCCATGACGAAGCATGGCGCGCGGCCTATCAGGGCATCATTCCCGGTAACGAGCTCGACAAGCTGATCAATCGGCGCGGCCCGGATTGGTGGGATTCGGCCATCCGCAAGGGCAGTCGCATCACCATCCTGCAGTTCGGCGAGCAGGTGGCCGGGTACGCCAATTACGGCCGCAACCGCGCGCGCAGCCTGTTCTACGACGGCGAGGTCTACGAGCTCTATCTGCGTCCCGAATTCCAGGGCCTCGGCTTCGGCCGCCGCCTGTTCAACGCCGCGCGCAAGGACCTGACGCAGAGCGGGCTGAAGAGCCTGGTGGTATGGGCGCTGTCCGACAACGAGCCGGCGGTGGAATTCTATCGCGCGCTCGGCGGCCGCGCCGTCGCCCGCTCGTCGGAGCGCTTCGGCCCGAAGACGCTCGATAAGGTCGCCTACGCCTGGCAGGCTTGAGCCTTCCTCCGCTTCATCAATTGTCGAACTGACGCCGTCATCCTGATGTGCGAGCACGCGTGAGCGTGCGAGCCCCGAAGAGTGACGGCGCAGGGCTCAGAGCTTCGGCTCCGGCAAGCCCCGCTGCGCACAGGCCGCACGCAGCGTATTCAACAAGAGGCAGGCGATGGTCATCGGCCCGACGCCGCCCGGCACCGGCGTGATGGCGCCGGCGATCTGCGCCGCTTCGGCGAACGCCACGTCGCCGACGAGCCGGGCTTTGCCGCCTTCGCCCGGCACGCGGTTGATGCCGACGTCTATGACGATCGCGCCCGGCTTGATCCAGTCGCCGCGCACCAACTCCGGACGGCCGACGGCCGCCACCAGCAGGTCGGCGCGCCGGCAGACGCCGGACAGATCGCGCGTCTTGGAATGCGCGATGGTCACCGTGGCGTTCTCCTTGAGCAGCAGTTGCGCCACCGGCTTGCCGACGATGTTGGAGCGGCCGATCACCACCGCCTCCAGGCCGGCAAGAGACTCCCGCACCGTCTTTGCCAGGATGACGCAGCCGAGCGGCGTGCACGGCACCAGCGCCGGCAGGCCGCTCGCCAGCCGGCCGACATTGAGCGGATGGAAGCCGTCCACGTCCTTGGCCGGATCGATGGCCGCGATGATCTTCTGCGCGTCGATCTGCGCCGGCAGCGGCAGTTGCACCAGGATGCCGTTCACGGCCGGGTCGGCATTCAATTCGCCGATCAGCTCGAGCAGCGTGACTTCGCTGGTGTCCGCGGGCAGCTTGCGGTCGAAGGCGCGCATGCCCGCCTCCGCCACCGCCTTCGCTTTGCTGCGCACGTAGACCTGGCTCGCGGGGTTCTCGCCCAACAGCACCACCGCGATACCGGGCATGAGGCCATGCGCGTCCTTCATCCGCGCGACCCCGCCCGCGATGCTGCCGCGCAGCTCCGCCGCGACCGCCTTGCCGTCGATGACCTTTGCCGTCATGCCCCCGTCACTCTGTCCTGTCGCGACAATCGAATCTCTCGCATCGGCTATGTGCAGAGCTTCTCCAGCTTTGCCACCACCGCGTCCGCATCGCCCGCAATGGTCAGCCGCTTGACGCGGGCCGTCGCCCCCGCCGTGATGGCGACGTCACGCGGCGGCACGCCCACGGCCTTGGCGATCAGCCGCGTGAGTGCCGCGTTGGCCTCGCCCTCGCTCGGCGGCGCCTTGACCCGTGCCTTCAGCACGGCGCGGCCGTCGGCCAGATGCTCGATGCCGTCGATGGCATCGCGCCCGCCCTTCGGCGTCAGCCGCACATGCAGCGCGACCCCGCCGGCCGCCGGCGCCCACGGGGTCCCGCTCATGCCTTAGAAGACGTGCGGGTAGATGTAGCGGACGATCACATTCTCGAGGAACAGGATGATCAGGATCAGGATCACCGGCGAGATGTCGATGCCGCCGAGATTGGGCAGGATGCTGCGAATCGGCCGCAGGAACGGCTCGGTGATGCGATAGAGGAACTCGCCGACCGAGGCCACGATGGCATTGCGCGTGTTGACCACGTTGAAGGCGACCAGCCAGGACAATACCGCCGCCGCGATGAGCAGCCAGATGTAGAGCTGGAGCACCAGCAGGATGATGTCGAGCACCGAGCGCATGCGTGTTCCGTCCCTCGTGAAACCGGGCGGAAAGTAGCGGTTCGCATCGCCGTGAACAAGTCGGCCGGAGGGCACGAAACGCCCCATTTGACGCCCCTGCCGTCCTTGACAGGCCCTGACACCGGGCCTAAATGGCGCGAACTCGCCGCATTTCCTTGAGCAACGGCCTTTGTCGTTGCGCTCGGCGGGGCCGTAGCTCAGCTGGGAGAGCGCCTCGTTCGCAATGAGGAGGTCAGGGGTTCGATCCCCCTCGGCTCCACCAAGCTTTGCGGCCTTTGGCCGCTTTGGTTGGCAGCCAGCCTGGACCCGCGAAGATTGCCCGCCGAAGCGTTAGCGCAGGCGGGCTTTTTGTTCCGCGGCCTTTGGCTACCTAGCCGCGCCACAAATTTCCTTGCTTACGCCAAGCTTTGGCCGGGAAAGGATTGCTAGTTGGCGCGCCTAAAGGGCTGCTCCCGTTCGGAAATCGATGAAGAACGCACTCGTTCTCGCGGCCGGTCTGGCCGCCATGGTCGTCGGCTCAGGCCCCGTGCGGGCCGCCGATTTCGCGGTGCCGCCGGCAACGGTGGTGGCCCGCGATTGGGCCGGCTTCTATGCCGGCGTCAACGGCGGTTATGGCTGGGGCCGCTCGCAGTGGAGCGATCCCGCCTTCGGCACCGGTTCACGTTTCGACACCTCGGGCGGCCTCTTCGGCGGGCAGTTCGGCTACAACTGGCGCACAGGCGCGCTCGTACTGGGCCTGGAGACCGACCTCGACTGGACGAATATCGGCGGCAGCCTGGCCGGCATTGGCGGTGTCTGCGGCGCAGCCGGCGGCGGCCAGTGCCGGACCGAGCAGGACTGGTTCGGCACCACGCGCGGGCGCGTCGGCTACGCCTTCGGCAAGTGGCTGCCCTACATCACCGGCGGCGTCGCCTATGGCAATATAAAAACAGTGCAGCCGACCGGCTCATCGTCGAAGGTGAACGCAGGCTGGGCGGCAGGCGCCGGCGTCGAGTACGCGCTCAATCCCAACTGGAGCGCGAAGGTCGAGTATCTCCATCTCGATCTCGGCACGGCGACCTTCTTCGACGCCGCTTCCAAGGCGGATGCGCTGAAGGCACCGGTGACCGACGACCTGGTGCGCGCCGGCATCAATTATCATTGGTAGGACCGCCGGCGGCGGCGGCCACCGATCCACCACCGTCACCTGAGGCGGCCGCGCGAAGCGCGGCCCTCGAAGGCCGACGGCCGGGGCTTGTCATCCTTCGAGGCTCGCGCGCGAGCGCGCTCGCACCCTCAGGATGACGGGCATAAGTTACGAGCTGTTCTGATCCGATGTGAGTTGCGGCGCCCCTCACGCCGCCGCCATCTGCCGCAAGCCGCCGAGCGCCAGCCGCGAGATGAGGTCGGCCAATTCGTCCACGAATGGCGTGTCCGGCACGATCTTGAACGGCTCCTGCGCGAACAGCTCGCGGTTGCGCACGAACGTGCTGCATTGGCCCATGAGCCAGATCGCGCCGCTGACGGCGACCCGCCGGTCGGTGTCCGGCGGCAGGAAGCGCCGCACGATGTCGACCGCCGCCGTCAGGTAGGACACGCTGCTGGCCGCCATGAATTTGAGAAACACCTTGCTCGGGTGTCCGCCCTCCCAGGCGAACATGCGGATGTAGAGGCTCAGCTCATCGCGGAATAAGAGCGGGCGCAGCTGTTGCTGCACGAATTTGCGCAGGGCCTCCTCACGGGGCAGCGTTTTCAGCTCCTCCGGATCGAAGCCGGCCTGCTCGGTGAGCTTGTCGAAGCCCGCCTTGAGCACTTCCAGGTAGAGCCCGTCCTTGCTCTTGAAATGATAGTTGATGGCCGCCTGGTTGACGCGCGCCTTCGACACGATGTCGCGCACGCTCACGCCCTGATAGCCCTTTTCGGCGAACAGCCGGACCGCGGCTTTCATGATGGCTTGACGCGTATAGTCGGCGGGGCGGGTCATCCGATCTCCAAGTTCAAACAGGCGTTTGAATTGCATAAATAATACGTAACTTCGAAAAAGGCAACAGCCTGCGCGGCGACCTTCTTGCCGGACCGTCATTCTTTCTACCGGACCGTCATTCTTTTGCCTAAAACGACTGTTTGAATTTAACTTGTCCGTATGAAATAAGTGTTTCATTGGACGTGAGGCAAGGAGGTCCTTCCATGTTGGAGCGAACGTCGCGTTTCGTGTTGGAGGTGTTGCCCTACCTGATCGTGGGGACCTGCACGGCGATGCTCTTACCCCTGCTGCTCCACTAGGGGCGGCACGGGCCGGAAGCGGCCAGTGGGCTTGGGGCCTGTTGCAGTTCAAATCTCGTCAGCCTGGAAAGTCGGTCATGGCAAATGTCAGTGTAAACGGTTCCCTGGATCCCTCGATCCGCCACTCCAAGTGGCGCCTGCTGCTGCTGAAATTCACGCCGTCGCCCGCCGTCTATCGGCCCGAACGCCATTACATGCGGGGGCCTGGTCCGAAGTACCGTGAAAAGCACCCCGTCGGCGCGGTCGACCTCGCCGCCGCGTCGCCGCGCAGCAATTTTCTCCCCAGCAGTACGATGTGGCCCTGAACAGGGGCTTGCCGGCCGGTCGCGCCTTGGCCCCTCCCTCCCGGGCGCGGCCGGCCGGATCGGCGCTACGCCCGGTCCGGCGCAGCCTGCGGTCGCGAGCCCGGAGTCCAGAGCGACAAAGGTACAGCGCGCAGCCATGGCTCCCCGAACCCGTTGCCATGGCGAAGCGCGTGGCGGCCGGAATGACAGCGTCCCATTCGCTGGCCTGACAAACGCCGCGCGTTAAAAATCCTATTGACAATAATCTTTGATGTGGACTATGATCCCATCATCCTGTCCCCAGCCGAGGGGTGTCTGATCAGCGTCTCCAGATGCGGGACAGGGAGCGGTGGCCGGGGAATGACTGTGCATCGGAGATGCGATGCGCAGGCCCGGCGGTCCAAGCCGCATGTGTCCCGGCGCGCCAGCCGCGCGCCACGGGGCCCCGGTGATGGCCGGAGCCGGCAGTCGGTCACAGGTCTGCCGGCATCGGTCTGGGTCCAGAGCGGTGGATAGGCAGGCTTCCGTAAGGAAGGTTGCCTGAAAGGTACGTCCACCGGGGGCCATGCGGAGCAAACCTACCAAACACCGCGCGCGGGACGCCGTGGGACTGGCGGACTTGCGTTTGCTCGTCGGCGAAAGCCGGCGGGAACCGGACCATCGACAAGCCTCGACGTCGCGAGGCGTCGAGGCCCGCGGGTCCGAGCACTTTGAGTTTGCGCACGCTGCGTAGACTTGAGTGCGCCCGGACCCACCGGCGTCCCGCGCGCCCTCGGCATTATTTCGAGAGCGGGCGGTTTGGAATAGCGGCGCACCCCGCGCCGACCAAACAACAGGGGCGGCGGAGCTTTGGCCATTCTCCGCGTGTCGTCCCCCGCGCAGGCGGGTGACCCAGTATACGCCGAGAGCGCAGTGATTACTCGATCGTCTGCCGGAGCTTATCGTCGGGCCGCGCTTTGCGCGGAACGGTCAGCGGACGATGACAGCCGCGGGTCGTGGCAGGCCCACGCAGCAAACAAAACCTCACGCCGTCGCCTGTTTGGCGCGCTCTTCCAGCGCCTTCTCCAGCCGCTGCACGTTCTGCAGCAGCCGCTCGCTGGTCAGCTTGAGGAAATAGAAGCCGAACGAGGGGTTCTGGAAATACAATTCGCTCACCTTGTCGTAGGTGATGACCAGCATGTGCACCTCCTCGAGGCATTCCACCGTCTGCGTACGCTTGCGCTCGGGCGTGATGAAGCCGAGCTCGCCGAGCAGTTGCCCCGGCTTGATCTCGATGTCGATCTCCTTCACGTGGCAGCGCCCGCTGACCACGTAATACATTTCTTCCGCCGGATCGTCCTTGTGGAAGAGAATGTGCCCCTTCATGAAGGTCCGCTTGTGCATGTACGGCTTGAGCCAGTCGATCGACAGGTTGTGGTCGGCCGCTTCCCGCACCTTCTTGATCAGTTCCAGCATTTCGTAGAGCCGCAGCCCGTTGAGCGGAATCAGCAGCCCGTAGAGCGCGAGCGTCGGCCAGGACGGATACATGAGGCCGTAGATGACGAACAGCACGTTGCTGGCGATCTCGGCCAGACGCAGGGGCACCATGGTCTTCATGTAATGGGCGGCGATGTAGAGTGCCCCCGCGAAGAATCCGAGGATTACGGTGGCCTCGTGCATGTCCACGTGCATGGGCTTGCTTCCATATCAAACGGGGGGTCGTCCGGCGGCCCGCATGTGGCCATCGGAAGCGCCGGGAATCAATGGGGCATGGCTGCGGCACGATGCGCTTCGCCGTCATTCCGGGTTCGCTCGCTATGGGAGCGCCCGGGAATGACGAGATCAGGATTGCGCGCCGCCGCCCAGGATGAACACGTGGAAGCCCAGGCGCCGCTTGGCGATGCGGTAGAGCAGGATCGATTCCACCGCCAGCGCGGTCGAGGTGGCGACCGCCGCGCCCTCGATGCCGATGTGCGGAATGAGCAAGACGCAGAGCGCGAGATTGATGGAAAAGGCCGCGGCATAGACGCCGGCGCATTGCTTGCGCTCGCCCAACATGTTGAGCAGCCGCTCCGCCGGCCCGACCGCCGCGCGGGACAGCATGCCGATGGCGAGAATGAACATCACGCCATAGCCGGCGGTGAAGCCCGCTCCGAACAGCGACAGCAGCGGCCGCCCCAGCGCAAGGATCACGGCGCAGGCGGCAAGCGACGGCCAGAAGGTCCAGCGGATGGTCTCGGCAAAGAAATGAGCCAGCCGATCCCGGTCGCCGGCGATGTGATACTGCGTGAACTTGTGGGTGGTTGCGCCGGCGATGGCGAAATAGACGAAGGCGACCAGCGCCAGCAGACGCGCGGCGGCGTAATAGACGGCCACCTCGTCGGGCGAGCGCAGCTGCTCCAGCGCGAGAATGTCGACATAAGTGAGCAGCAGGTAGAAACCTTCGACGATGAAGATCGGCAGCGAGGTGGCGAGCCAGGTTCCGACCTCGTAGCGCTTAGGGCCGGGATCGACCTTGCGGTGCAGCCGGCGGTCGAGCACGAAAAGCTGGCCAACGGTCACCGCCCAGGTGGTGGCGACCGCGATGATCATGGCGGTCTCGGCGTCGGTCGGCGCGCCGAAGTACCAGGCCCCGCCCATGGCCACGGTGATGATGAGCTGGCGCCAGATGTAGAACGGCACCAGCGCCAGATTGGGCCAGTCGTAGCTCTGCGCGATGCCGGCCTGCACCTGCACCAGGCCATAGATCGGGATGGTGACGCAGGCGAGGTAAAGCGGAATGACGGTGAAGTGATCGATAAAGGGCCGGAGCAAAGTGACGCCGATGGCGCCGACGGCACCGATGCCCGTGGCGATGGCGAAGGCGAGCCAGCGCGCGCCGCTGAGGAAGCCGCGCAACCGATCGAACGAATTCAGCTCGGTATATTCCGGAATGAAGCGCCGCGCCGCCGACGACAGGCCGACGTCGGACAACGCGCCGATCATCAGCACCCAGGTCCAGACATAGATGTAGATGCCGAATTCGAACTTGCCCATCCAGCGGGCGAGCAGCACTTGCGAGACGAGCGCGAGCATGGCGCTTCCCACGCGCACCAGGAACACCTTGCCGGCCATGAGCTGCGCGATGCGGCTGTCGCTGCGGTCGGCCAGGATCGCCTTGACGCGCGCGAGCGCGCCCGCCACCGAAAACGGTGTCCGCGCGGCAGCGTGCTCGGTCTCGCTCAGCGCCATGGGCCCCGCTTCCTCCCCTTTCGCCGGCGGCACCCGGAATGCGAAAGGTTGCCAAGCCATCCGGCGTGCCTAGCAAGGAAGCGTTAAGATTCGGTGGGCGGAGGCCATTCTATCGCTAAATCAATTGTTTATGACCCGGCAGCGGATTAAATCAAAATACCCATAGCGCCTCTTGCGGGAACTCCAGGTAGTGCTCGCCCGGCGGCAAGGGCTCGGCCGCGTAGGCGCGCAACGTGGCCTCGCCGCGCGCGAACAGCAATTCCCAGCGCTCGCCCAGATACATCGCCGCCTGAAGCTGCATCGCCAGCCGGTTCGGTCCGGGTTCGCGCGCGAGCCGCGTGCGCTCGAGCCGGATGACGCCGACTGCGTCGGCGCCCGCCGCGCTCTCGCTGCGCGCCATGCCGGTCAGGCGCTGGCCGAACACGTCCATGGTGGCATGGCCGTTCGCGCGCGCGATGATCTTGCCGTCCAGCCGATTGTTGCTGCCCATGAAGGCGGCGGCGAACAGGCTCGCCGGCTCGTTGTAGAGCGCGATGGGCGAGCCGTCCTGCGCGATCGTTCCGCTGTGCAACAGCACGATGCGGTCGGCCAGCGCCATGGCTTCGAGCTGGTCGTGGGTGACATGGATGGCCGAGAGGCCGAGTGTGGTGATCAGCGTGCGCAGAAAGGCGCGCGCCTCCTCGCGCAGCTTGGCATCGAGATTGGACAGCGGCTCGTCGAGCAGGATCACCGGCGGCGCATAGACCAGCGCGCGTGCGATCGCCACGCGCTGCTGCTGGCCGCCGGAGAGCTGCGGCGGCAGGCGGTCGGCGAGATGGCCGAGCCCGATCTCGCCAAGCACTTGCTCGACGCGCCGTTTGATTTCATCCGGCGGCGTGCCGCGCAGCTTCAGGCCGGCGGCGACGTTCTCGAACACGGTGCGGTGCGGCCACAGCGCGTAGGACTGGAACACCAGCCCGAGGCCGCGTTGCTCGGGCGGCAGTGAGATGCCGGCTGCCGCGTCGAAGAAGACACGGTCGCCGATGACGATGCGGCCCTCCTGCGGCCGCTCCAGTCCGGCGATGGCGCGCAGCAGCGTGGTCTTGCCACTGCCGGAAGGCCCGAGCAGCGCCACCGCTTCGCCAGCGGGAATGCTGAGCGAGATGCCCTTGAGCACCTCGTTGTCGCCCAGCCGCAGCCGCAGATTTTCGATGACCAAGGCGTCCATGCCGGCACTATCCCACGTTCAGCCGGTGAAGCCACCACCGTCGAGAAAGGCCCGTTCTTCAGGCGTGGTGGCGCGGCCGAGCACGGCGTTGCGGTGGGGAAAGCGGCCGAAGCGGCGGATGATGCCGGCGTGCAACTCGGCCCATTTCAAGCCATCGGCATCGCTCGCCGTTTTGAACAGGGCGACGCCACGTTCCTGGTCGGCAAGATCTTCCGAATGCTCGAAAGGCAAATAGAAGAATTGGCGCATGTCGGGATAAGCGCCGTCGAAGCCGTTGAGGATGGCGCGGCTTGCCACCGCGCGGGCGAGCGGATCGGTGGCGAAAGCGCGGGCCTGGCCACGGAACATGTTGCGCGGAAACTGATCGAGCAGGACGAGCAGGGCGAGCGCGCCTTCCGCGCTTTGCTCCCAGGCGGCTAGCTTGCCGTCCGCCGCCGCCTCATGAAGCCCGAGAAAGCGGCCGCGAATTTCCGCGTCGAGGCTTTCGTCCTTCTTAAACCAGCGGTCGGGCCCGACCTCGCGCCAGAAGGCGACCACCTCGGCGGGACTCGGATCGCTTTCGCTCATTTGTGGTGCTCGGCGTCGCCGGTCTCCCCATCGCGCAGTACGCGGCGGAGAATCTTGCCGACATTGGTCTTCGGCAATTCGTCGCGGAATTCGACGTGGCGCGGCACCTTGTACGGGGCAAGCCCCTGTTTGAGAAATTCGCGCAACTCCGCTTCGGTCACATCCGGCTTCTTCTTCACCGCGAACAGCTTGGGTACCTCGCCCGAGTGCTCGTCCGGCACGCCGACCACCGCGCATTCCAGGAGACCGCCATGGGTCATGGCCAGATCCTCGACCTCATTGGGGAAGACCTTGAGGCCGGATACGCTGATCATGTCCTTCTTGCGGTCGACGATGCGCACGCGGCCTTGGCCGTCCATGACGCCGATGTCGCCGGTGCGGAAGAAGTGATCCTCGGTCATGACTCTGGCGGTCTCGTCGGGGCGATTCCAATAGCCGGCCATCACCTGCGGGCCGCGCGCGCAGATTTCGCCCTGCTCGCCGACCGCCAGTTCATGCCCTTCTTCGTCGCGGATCGATATCTCGGTCGACGGCATCGGCAGACCGATGGTGCCGGTCCATTCCGGAATGTCGCCGCGGTTGCAGGTGAGCACCGGCGCGGTCTCCGACAGGCCGTAACCCTCGACGATCGGCTTGCCCGTCGCCTTGAACCAGGCGTCGGCGACGGCTTTTTGCACGGCCATGCCGCCGCCGGTTGCGCTTTTCAGCATGCTCCAGTCGATCTTGCCAAAATCCGGGTGGTGCAGCAGCGCATTGTACAGCGTATTCACCGCCGGGAAGAAACTGACCTTGTATTTGCTCAACTCCTTGATCAGCCCGCCGATGTCGCGCGGATTGGTGATCAGCAGGCACATGCCGCCGACGCGGACGCCGAACAGGAAGCATGCCGTGAGCGCGAACACGTGATAGAGCGGCAGGGCGGTGACGATGATCGGCTGCTCGACGATCGGCGGCTTCTTGATGCTCGGCTCGTCCCAGGCCTCCACCTGCAGCACGTTGGCGACCATGTTCCGGTGCAGCAGGATCGCGCCTTTGGAAACGCCGGTCGTGCCGCCGGTATATTGCAGGAAGGCGATGTCGTCGGGCCCGAGCGCGGGTGGATTGAAGGGCAGGCTGCGACCCTCGGCCAGCGTGCGCTTGAACGGCACCGCGTGGGGCAGGTGATAGCGCGGCACCATCTTCTTCACGTGCCGGACGACGTGGTTGACCACCGCGCCCTTGACGAAGCCGAGCATGTCGCCGATGCGCGCGACAGTCACATGCTTGACCCCGGTATGCGGCAGCGCGTGCTGCAGCGTATGGGCGAAATTTTCCAACACGATGATGGCCTCGGCGCCGGAGTCTTTGAGCTGGAATTCCAGCTCGCGGGCCGTGTAGAGCGGGTTGACGTTCACCACCACCATGCCGGCGCGCAGAATGCCGGCGATCGCCACCGGGTATTGCAGCACATTGGGCATCATGATCGCGACGCGCGCGCCGGCCTTCAGGCCGCGGCTCTGCAGCCAGGCGGCGAAGGCACGCGAGGCGGCGTCGAGCCCGGCATAGCTGAGCCGCCGGCCCATCAGCACGCAGGCGTCGCGGTCGGCGTATTTGCTGAAGCTCTCCTCGAACAGCGCCACCAGCGACGGATAGCGCGCCGGGTCAATCTCGGCGGCGACACCGGGCGGATAGTGCTTAAGCCATAGGCGTTCCATGGTCGTCGTATCCACGGGCGTTTTCCTCTCGCACCGCCGGATCGGGCGGCGGCTTTTGTAGGAAGATCGGCGGAGTCAGCAGGCGGCGCAAGGGCTATGCCGCCGCAGACCTAGCGATCGACGCCGCCGAAGGGCACCAGGGGATTGTCCGTGAGCGCCTGGCGGTCGGGGCGGTCGACGGCCGCCGTGCCGAGAAAGGCCTCGAACAGCTCGCGGACCGTGCGCTCTTGCAGGTCGCGGGTGATGAAGACGATGCGGCTGCGGCGGTCGGCGTCCGGCCAGCGTTCGAGCCGGGCGGTCGGGTGGAATACGTGCTGAACGCCGTGCACGACGACAGGCCGGTCGGGCATTTCGGCGAGCTTGACGATGCCCTTAACGCGCAGGAGCTGGGCGCCGTAGTTGGCGCGCAGCAGCTCGAGGAACATGTCCAGCGTGCCGGCCGGGATCGGTTGGTCGGTGGTCAGCACGAAGGATGCGATGTGGTCGTCGTGCCGGTTGCGGTCGAGACGGGCGTGATCGTGGTCATGACCGGACCGGTGATCGTGGCCGTGGTGGTGATGCTCATGCGCGTCGGCATAGGCTTCTTCCGCCAGCCATTTCTTTACGTCCGGAATCTTGCGCGCCGGGTCGTAAAGCCCGCAGTTGAGCATCCGCTCGGCGGTCGATTCGCCCTTTGCGGCGTCGAGGATGGGCGCCGCCGGATTGAGCGCATGCAGGCGCTCGATCAGCGCATCGCGCTGCTCGGAGCTGGCCAGATCGGTCTTGGTCAGCACGAGCCGGTCGGCGAGAGCGGCCTGCTTCACCGCTTCCGCATGCGCGTCCAGCGTGGCCGCGCCGTTGACCGCATCGACCAGCGTCACCACCCCGTCGAGCCGGTAGCGCAGCAGCAGATAGGGATGCGACATCAGCGTATGCAGCACCGGCGCCGGATCGGCGAGGCCTGTCGTCTCCAGCACGATGCGGCGGAAGGTGCAGCGGCGGTTGTCGAGGTCGCGCAGCAGCGTCTCCAGCGCGTCGACCAGGTCGCCCCGCATGGTGCAGCACAGACAGCCCGACTGCAGCAGCACCATGTTGTCGCCGATATATTCGACCAGCAGGTGGTCGAGCGACACTTCGCCGAATTCATTGACGATGACGGCGGTCTCGGCGAGCGCCGGGTCCTTGAGCAGGCGGTTGAGCAGGGTGGTCTTGCCGGCGCCGAGGAAACCGGTGAGCACGGTGAGCGGAATGGGAGTCGGCGGCTGGCGCCGATCGGCTTGTGCGCCGGCCTCGCTCATTTGTGCGACGACGAGACTCTCGCCTTGCGATGGCGGCGCGCCTTGGTCGGCTTTGCATGCGCCTTGACGGTCTTGGCCGACTTGGCAGTCGACTTGGCGGCCGACTTGGCGCGCGGCTTGCGGCGATGCGCGGACGCCTTTGCATGGTGCGACACTGCTGCCCCATAGGCGGATTGCCAAGGCGCGGGGTGATCGGCCGGGCCGACAAAGACGACCACCGGCGGCGTGGTATCGACCGGCGGGCCCAGCACGAATTTGCCGGCGGAAGGCTTCAGGCTGGACAGCATGAAGGCCTGCGCCGAGCCGGCATTGGCCGCGGTCGTCGCCGGCTCTTCTTCGTCATTGTCCTCTGACGGCGGCTTACGGCGGTGGCTGCCGCACACCTCGTCGCGCAGGTCAGGCGGCTGCGCATCGACCGGCTTCAATTCGTCGACGGTGCCGAGCGAGGGCGTCAGCCAGGACAGAGGCCCGTTGTTGAAACCGCTCTGCAGCAGCGCCGCCGCCTGCTCGGTGCGCACCGCGCCGGACCAGGCGCCGAGAATTATAGCGATCAGCCGGCGGCCGTTGTGAGTGGCCGTGGCGACAAGATTGTAGCCGGAAGCGCAGATGAAGCCGGTCTTCATGCCGTCGGCGCCGGGATAGCGGTCGAGCAGGTGGTTGTAGTTATGAATGACGCGGTTGCCGAACTGGATCGAATGAATGTGGAAATAGGATCCGTCCTGCGGGAATTCCTGAATGATGGCGCGCGTGAGGATCGCGAGGTCGCGCGCCGAGGTGACATGGTCCTGCGCCGGCAACCCGTTCGGGTTGACGAAATGGCTCTGCGTCATGCCGAGCCGGCGCGCATTGGCGTTCATCATGTCGGCGAACTTCGGAATCGAGCCGCCGACGCCTTCGGCGATGGCGACCGCGATGTCGTTGGCCGACTTGACCAGCATCATCTTCAAGGCATTGTCGATGGTGAGCTGAGTGCCGACCCGGAAGCCCATCTTCACCGGCTGCTGCGCCGCGGCGTCACGCGTGACGGTGATCAGCGTATTGAAGCTGAGACGCCCTTCCTTGATTTCGCGCAGGACCGTGTAGGCGGTCATCAGCTTGGTGACGGAGGCCGGATACCATGGATAGGTGGCGTTTTCCGCGTGCAGCACCTTGCCGGTGGCGGCGTCGACCAGCAGCTTCGCCTCGGCGTGGGCGCGCGCCTGTGCGGTCAGCACGAGCGCAAGCGCGGCTAAAGCAGTCAACAGGGGACGGAAGCTCACGCGGCGGCTCACGGGTTTGCGGTCCGGTCGATGGTGCAAGCCTTCAGAACCGGGTAAGTTCCATGCGGCTGCTGGCTTCAGGCTAACGAAGGTTTCGGCGGGAAGCAAAGGCGACCCGTCCGAGCTCTGGAATTATGTTAATTCGCGTTTATTTCCGAGTATTGCGACCAAAGTTCGGCAGAGGAGGCATCGATGACTGCGGCAATCGTCGGATGGGCCCATACGCCATTCGGTAAGCTTAATGGGGAAAGCGTCGAAAGCCTGATCGTGCGCGTGGCTAGCGAGGCGCTCGGCGATGCCGGTGTCGCGGCCAAGGATGTCGACGAGATCGTGCTCGGTCACTTCAATGCGGGTTTCTCGGCGCAGGATTTCACTGCCTCGCTCGTCCTGCAGGCCTCCCCCGACCTGCGCTTCAAGCGTGCCACCCGCGTGGAGAACGCCTGCGCCACCGGCTCCGCCGCCGTGCATCAGGGCCTCAAAGCGATCGCCGCCGGCTCGGCCCGTATCGTGCTGGTGGTGGGAGTCGAGCAGATGACCACCACGCCGGGCCCGGAGATCGGCCGCAACCTGCTCAAGGCATCCTATGTGCGTGAGGAGGCGGACATCGACGGCGGCTTCGCCGGCATTTTCGGCAAGATCGCCGGGCTCTATTTCCAGAAATACGGCGATCAGTCTGACGCGCTCGCCATGATTGCCGCCAAGAACCACAAGAATGGCGTGGCCAATCCTTACGCCCAGATGCGCAAGGACCTCGGCTACGACTTCTGCCGCACGGAAAGCGACAAGAATCCGTTTGTGGCCGGCCCGCTCAAGCGCACCGATTGCTCGCTGGTGTCGGATGGCGCCGCCGCCGTGGTGCTGGCGGACGTGGAGACCGCGCTCAGGCTGGACAAAGCGGTCGTCTTCCGTGCCGCCCAGCACGTGCAGGACTTCCTGCCGATGTCGCGGCGTGACATCCTGAAGTTCGAGGGCTGCACCCAGTCCTGGCAGCGTGCGCTGGCGCAGGCCGGCGTCACGCTCGGCGACCTGTCTTTCGTCGAGACCCATGACTGCTTCACCATCGCCGAACTGATCGAATACGAGGCCATGGGCCTCGTGCCCGAAGGCCAGGGCGCCCGCGCCGTCGCGGAAGGCTGGACGCAAAAGGACGGAAAGTTACCGGTGAACCCATCCGGCGGCCTGAAGGCGAAAGGCCATCCGATCGGCGCCACCGGCGTGTCCATGCACGCGATCACCGCCATGCAGCTCACCGGCAAGGCCGGCGATATGCAGGTCGACAATGCCGGTTTGGGCGCCATCTTCAACATGGGCGGCGCGGCTGTGGCGAACTACGTCAGCATTCTCGAGCGCATCAAGTAGTTTTCGACGGCTTCGCAGCGGCAGCTCCGAGCTATTTTCAGAATCTTTTGCATTGCAACCGCGATGCATTGGTATGCGTGCATCGTTTCAGATGGAACGATGTCGCAATAGCGAAATTGAATATAAAAATTGTCCGGTAGTGGAGACGTGTTAAATTCATCTTCGTGAATGAGATAATCTTGTTGGTACGCAAACGATTGGGAGGGGCGGCGGTTGCTTCAGCGCGGGAACGGAAGCGAGGGGCGCGGCATGACCAATATCCCGACGGAGCTGCTGCGTACGCTCGTCGCGGTGGTCGATCATAAGAGCTTCACCAAGGCCGCCGCCGCGGTCGGCCTGACGCAGCCGGCGGTGAGCACGCAGATCAAGCGCCTGCAGTTCCTGCTCGATTGCGAGGTGTTCGATCGCAGCACGCACGGTATCAAACTGACGCCGCAGGGCGAGGCGGTGGTTAGCTACGCCCGCCGCATGCTCTCGATCAATGATCAGATCATGAAGATCGGCATGGTCGGCGCGCGTTCCGAATTGGTGATCCGCGTCGGCACGCCGAGCGATTTCGTCGCCTCCATCCTGCCCGGCGCGCTGGCGCGCTTCCGCGAGCGCTGGCCCGAGGTGCGTTTCGTCGTGCGCACCGGCTATCTGGATGCGCTCGCCCGCGATCTGCGCAGCAGTAGTCTCGACCTTTTGGTCGGCCTTTCGCTCGGCAAGCCGCACGATGCGCGGTACGCCTGGGCGCAGGAGACGGTTTGGGTGCGCGGACTCACCACAGAGCTCGATCCCAACGGTCCGGTGCCGCTGGTGTCGCACGGCGATGCCTGCATCTATCATCGGATGGCGGTGCAGGCGTTGCAGAGCGCGGGGCTCGACTGGGAAAACGTGTTCACGGGCCCGAGCATGTTCTCCTTGAGCAACGCGGTGGTCGCCGGCCTCGGGACCATGGCGATCATTCGCCGCCGCGCCAATGATCACGGCATGATGGTCTGGGAGGATGCGCCGCTGCCCAGGCTCCCCGATGTCTACAGCGGCGTCTATGTACGCGAAGGCGGCGAGCGCGCGGCCTACGAACAACTCGCGGATGAGATCGCGGAATCGCTGACCGCCCAGCCGCCCCTCATCGTGCCGAGCCTGGTTCCCGCCGCCGGCAAAAAGCGCACCTCGGCGGCTTGAGCCGGCATTGATGGACTTGGCATAAGCCGTGCCATAAGCTCGGCCGCGTGGGCGGATGGCCGAGGTACTTCCTTTCATGACAGAGCGGCGCACCGTACGGCGGTTGGCCGCTATTCTGGCGGCCGACGTGGTCGGCTACAGCCGAATGATGGGCGCCGACGAGGAAGGCACGCTGACGGCGCTGAAGACATGCCGGGGCGAGATCTTCGATCCGAAAATCGCCGGGCACCAGGGCCGCATATTCAAGACGACGGGAGACGGCGCGCTGGCTGAGTTCGCCAGCGTAGTCGATGCTGTGCGCTGCGCGTTCGAGCCCGGATCGGATTGGACCGCTTTGCGTCCGGCCGCCGCCGCTTCGTAGTGCCGGCCGCATTGAAAGTGCGCTACCGCCAACGCGACGAAGGCCGAGCAGCGCCAGGGATCGAGAGTAACGTGCCGCGCTACTCGGCCTTGCGCTCGGCGGCCGGCGGCAGATACGACGCGTCGAAGATCGCATCCGGCTTCGGCTTGCCCGACCGGAACTTGTAGGCGAGCGCGAGCTGGTCGATGGCCTTGGCGAAACGCGCCTCGTCGACGCCGCCGTAGCCGTCGGCCTTCACTTCCGGCGTTACGACATTCTCGTCGATGACCATCTTGAGCCGATCGAGTTCGAGATCCTTGCGCCCGCCATCGGCGCGATCGAGCACGAAACTGATGGCGTTCGCCGGCGAGCGCACCGTCGCTCTCAGCCCCTTTAGGAAGGCACGCAGGAATCCCTTGACCGCGTCGGGGTGGGCGGCGG
Organism: uncultured Pseudomonadota bacterium; assembly: GCA_963837965.1. Classification (GTDB taxonomy): domain Bacteria; phylum Pseudomonadota; class Alphaproteobacteria; order Rhizobiales; family Xanthobacteraceae; genus Pseudolabrys. The sequence goes on from CAWIPY010000004.1 coordinate 52,958, forward strand.
CGAATTTCGGATTCACGATGATGGCATTGCCGTAGAGATCGACGCCGTAATCGGCCATCAGCAGCACCACCAGATCGTCGATCGGGACGCCCTTATCCTTGAGGTCGATGTAGGAGGAGTAGGAGAGGCCGGTGATGGCGTCCACTTGCCCGGCCGCCAGCATGGGATCGCGCACCGGCACGCCGATGTTTTCAATCTTGACCTTTGCTGCATCGATGCCGTTGGCCTTCACGAAGATCGGCCATTGCGCGAAGCTGCTGTCGTGATCGGGCGCGCCCAGCTTCTTGCCTTCCAGGTCCTTGGGCGCACGGATGCCGCGGCTCCTGCGGCCGATCACCGCGAAGCCCGGACGGTTGTAGACCATGAACACCGCTTTCACCGGTGCCTTGGGATTGGCGTCGCGGAACTTGATCAGCGCGTTGATGTCGGCGAAGCCCATGTCGTAGTCGCCGGAGGCCACCCGCTTGATCGGCTCGAGAGGGTTGTTGCCAGGGTCGATGCTGACGTTAAGGCCTTCCGCCTTGTAGTAGCCCTTGTCGAGCGGCAGCAGGAACAGCGCCGAGGGGCCTTCGAAGCCGCGGTCGAGGGAGAACTTGATGTTGGTGTTGGTCTCGGCCGCCCGCGCACCGGTGGCAAGCACCACCGCCAGCAACAGCCCTGCCCAGACCGCACCGGCGGCGCGCCAAGCCTTCATCGCACTGATCCCCTCATCGGCCCGCGTCTCCGCATGCTCGTGGCCGGCCGGCTGCTTGTCTGGCTTCGAGGCCACCAAAGTACATGCGCTGATAAAGCGCAAGACATTGGCGCTGAGATGACGGTCAATGTTTGGCGTCATGGCTAACCGGCGCGTTGAATTCTCAGGCCGCGAGAATCGCGGCGCGTTGCGCTATGATGAGGCGCCGGATCGGAGGCTCGATTCCCATGCAGGCGGCAAGGCCCGCCAGCACGACCCGCGATGTTCCGCCCTTCAGCGCGCCCTATGCGCCGGCGGACGAGACGCTGGCCCGTGCTTTCCTCGACGACGCGCAGCGCCCGCCGCAGGCCGAGGCGCGCGTCGACGCCCGCGCCGCGAGCCTGGTCGCGGCGATCCGCGCGCGCAGCGGGCGGCTCGGCGGCGTGGAGGACTTCCTGCACGCCTATGCGCTCTCCACCAAGGAGGGGCTGGCGCTGATGGTGCTGGCGGAAGCCCTGCTGCGCGTGCCGGATGCGGATACCGCTGATGCACTGATCGAGGACAAGCTGAGAAGCGGCGACTGGGCCCATCACGACGCCCGCTCCAACGCCTTCCTGGTCTCCGCCTCGGCCTGGACGCTGGGCATCACAGCGCGGGTGATCCATCCCGGCGAGACGCCGCACGGTATCGTCGAGGGGCTGATCAAGCGGCTCGGCCTGCCGGCCGTGCGCGCCGCCACGCGCCGCGCCATGCGGCTGCTCGGCTCCCATTTCGTGCTCGGCCAGACCATCGATGAGGCGCTCGACCGCGCCCGGGCCGGGCCCGAATATCTCTATTCTTTCGACATGCTGGGCGAAGGCGCGCGCACGGCGGCCGATGCCGCGCGCTATTTCGATTCATACGCGGGCGCCATCGAGGCCATCGGCCGCGCCGCCGGCAATGCGGCGCTGCCGCGGCGGCCGGGCATCTCGGTGAAATTGTCGGCGCTGCACCCGCGCTACGAGCCTTTGTCGCGCGAGCGCGTGCTTCGAGAACTGACGCCGCGGCTGATCGAACTGGCGCAGGTGGCGAAAAGCCACGACCTGAACTTCACCGTCGACGCCGAGGAGGCCGACCGCCTGGAACTGTCGCTGGAGGTGATCGGCGCGGCTTTAGCCAACTCGTCGCTGGCCGGCTGGGACGGCTTCGGGCTCGCCGTGCAGGCCTATCAGAAGCGGGCAGGGGCGGTGATTGATTGGATCGCGACCGCCGCGGAGGCGCTTCAACGCCGCCTGATGGTGCGCCTGGTCAAAGGCGCCTATTGGGACACCGAGATCAAGCGGGCGCAGGAGCGCGGCCTTGCCGACTATCCGGTGTTCACGCGCAAGGCGATGACCGACCTCTGCTATGCCGACTGCGCGCGCAAACTGCTGGCCGCGCGCCCGCGCCTCTACCCGCAATTCGCCACTCACAACGCGCTCACCGTGGCAAGCGTGATCGAGGATGCCGGCGGCGGCGTTACCGACTACGAGTTCCAGCGCCTGCACGGCATGGGCGAGGCGCTGTATCATGCGCTGCTCGAGGAAATGCCGTCGCTCACCTGCCGGGTCTACGCGCCGGTCGGTGGCTATGCCGACCTGCTCGCTTACCTGGTGCGGCGGCTCTTGGAGAATGGCGCCAACTCTTCTTTCGTCTCGGTGGCGGCTGATAGGAATGTGCCGGTGGCCGACATTTTGCGGCGCCCGCAGAGCGTCATCGCCGCGCCCGACCAAGCCCGCCACAAGCATATTCCCTTGCCCGGCGAATTGTTCATGCCGGAGCGGACGAATTCGCGTGGCGTCGAATTCGGCGACCGCGCGGTGCTTCAAGCGCTGCTGGCCGAGATCCGCGCGGGTAAGGCGCAAGTCGACGCCGCACCGCTGATCGATGGCGTCACGGTGAGCGCGGCCCGACGCGACGTGCTCAGCCCGATCGACGGCAGCATCATCGGTACCGTGCAGGAAGCCGAGGGCACCGTGGTTACGGAAGCGATGAGTGCGGCGCAGGCCGGCTTTGCCGCCTGGAACGCGGCAGGGCCGGCAGCGCGCGCCGATGCGCTCACCCGCGCCGGCGATCTGATCGAGCAGAACCGCGGCGGGCTGATCGCGCTCCTGCAAAGCGAGGGCGGCAAGACCCTCGACGACTGCGTGTCGGAAGTGCGCGAGGCCGCCGACATGTGCCGCTACTACGCCGCGCAGGCGCGCGTCAGGCTTGCGCCGCGCGCGCTGCCAGGCCCGACGGGAGAAAGCAACATCTTGAGTTATCGCGGTCGCGGCGCCGTGGTCTGTATCAGCCCGTGGAATTTTCCGCTCGCCATCTTCACCGGGCAGGTGGCGGGCGCCCTCGCCGCCGGCAACTCGGTTGTCGCCAAACCAGCTGGGCAGACGCCGCTCGTGGCGTTCGCAGCCGTCAAGCTCCTGCACCGGGCCGGCGTGCCGGTAAGCGCGCTGCACCTCGTGCCCGGCGACGGCAAGGTCGGTGGCATGCTGGTGGCCGATGCCCGCGTTGCCGGCGTCGCCTTCACCGGCTCGACGGAAGTCGGCCGGCTGATCAACCGCACGCTCGCCGGCAAGGAGGGCCCCATCCCGCCGCTGATCGCCGAGACCGGCGGCATCAATGCAATGATCGTCGATGCCACCGCCCTGCCCGAGCAGGTCACCGACGACGTCATCGCGTCAGCCTTCCGCTCCGCCGGCCAGCGCTGCTCGGCGCTGCGCCTATTGTGCGTGCAGGACGACGTAGCAGAGCGTGTGCTCGCCATGGTGGAGGGCGCTGCGCGCGAGTTGACGTTGGGCGACCCGCGCGATCCAGCGACCCATATCGGGCCGGTGATCGACGCCGACGCCAAGGACAAGCTCGAGCGCTGGATCGCCGGCATGCAGACGGCCGGTCGCCTGCGCTTCCGTTGGAATCGGCCGCTGCCGGACAGCGGCACCTATGTGGCGCCCGCCATCGTGGAACTCGCTTCCGCCCGCGATCTGACCGAGGAGGTGTTCGGGCCGGTGTTGCACCTGGTGCGTTGGCGGACGGGCGAGCTGGACCGGCTGTTCGGCGACATCGCCGGAAACGGCACCGCGCTTACCCTCGGCATCCATAGCCGCATCGACGCCACGGTCGAACGCATCGTCGCCCGGCTTCCGCATGGGAACGTCTATGTAAATCGCAACATGATCGGCGCCGTCGTGGGCTCGCAGCCCTTCGGCGGCAGCGGCCTCTCCGGCACCGGACCGAAGGCTGGCGGCCCCGATTATCTCCACCGGCTCGCGCTGGAGCAGGTGGTGACCGTCAATACCGCAGCGTCCGGCGGCAATGCGGAACTATTCACCGAGGAAGACTGATGGTATTTTAATCCTGACGCTCGCCCCGGCCTTGCGTCGGGGCGCGGACTTAGGAACGGTCTTCGCGCCCCCGAATTGCCTTTTTGTCCAGTTTGTTAGGCTTCTTATGGGTGGGGAAAGCTGCCATTAACCGCATGGACCAGGTGATGAGGTATTCTGCCGCTCATGACTGATTCGGTCTCCCGGCTTTATGCCGCGGTCACGGCGGCGCGCACTGCCGACCCCGCCAAGTCGCGGACGGCGCGGCTTTTGCGCGCGGGCCGTGCCAAAATGGCGAAAAAGCTGGCGGAAGAAGCGGTCGAGGTGGCCATCGATGCCATGCATGGGCAGCCTGAGGCCGTCGTACGCGAAAGCGCGGACCTGCTCTACAATCTGGTGGTCCTCTGGGTGCACGCCGGCGTCAACCCGGAGGATGTCTGGAGCGAGATGCGGCGGCGTGAGGCCCTGTTCGGCATCGCCGAAAAACTGCCCAAAAACATGCTAGAGAGCCCGCCGCGCCGTAAAGTCGTGGCCCTGCAGGCCCGAAGCGACCGCAAGCGCCGCTGAAACCTCCAACCGAACGAGTGCCGCGTTCTATGACCGTCCAGGCCGTTCCGCCGCATTCCCTGCTGCGCCGCTGCTACAACTGGTCCCTGGAGGCCGCGCATAAGCCGCACGCCGTGTGGAGCATGGGCGCCATCGCCTTCGCGGAAAGCTCGTTCTTTCCGGTCCCGCCCGACGTCATGCTGGTCCCCATGTCGCTGGCGCGGCCGGGACGGGCCTATGTGCTGGCGGCCTGGTGCACCGTGGCCTCGGTGCTGGGCGGTCTCGTAGGCTACGCCATCGGCGCGCTGCTCTATGACTCGGTGGGGGCCTGGCTGATCCACCTCTACGGCTATGGCGACAAGGTCGAGAGTTTCCGCGCCGCCTATGCGCAGTGGGGCTCCTGGATCATTCTGCTCAAGGGGCTCACGCCGATCCCCTACAAGATCGTGACCATCACGTCCGGCTTCGCCGGCTATAGTTTCGGTCTTTTCGTCGTCCTTTCGGTGATCACGCGCGGCACGCGGTTTTTCGTGCTGGCATTCCTGCTGCACCGCTACGGCGAGCAGGCGCGCACCATCATCGAGCGCCGGCTTGGCTTGTGGACCCTCGGGCTCGCGGCCCTTGTGGTCGGCGGCATGGTGGCTGCGCTATACTTGATCTGACCGAATCGGCGCTACCCAGACACTCCTCATTTCTGCCACCGGGCGGCCGTAATGGGGAAACGTCGGCGCAAATGCCGTGAGGCGTATCAACCGCTTGTTAGGCGACGGGCGTCAGCTTGACCGGCCATGGATAGCAGACAGGCTTCGATGCATTGCGGAATGAAGCGGGCTGCCACGCGCGGCGCGCTGGCCGCAGGCGTGCTCGCATTGAGCATCGGGCTGGCCGCCGCACAAGGCGCCGGCGCAGCACGCAAGCAGGGCGGTTTTCTGTCCTGGATGGGCCAGTGGTTCCAGCAGTCCACCGACAACTTCAACTCCGGCGTCAGCCATATCCGCGAGCGGTTCAGCCGCCTCGGCCGCGAGGCCAACGACGCCGCGCAGAAGACGGTCGACAATACCAAGGCCGCCGCCGACGCGGTCGCCCGATTGCCCAATACGCGCGTGGTGCTGGGCCACGAGAAATGCCGGGTCGCGCCCAACGGCGCGCCCGATTGCGTCGCCGCCGCCGTCACGGTCTGCAAGAAGAAGGGCTTCAAGGAGGGCAGCAGCGTCGACATGACGACCGCCGAAGTCTGCCCGGCCAAGGTCTATCTGGCCGGCCGCAATAACGGCCCGGGCTGCCACACCGAGACCTTCGTCTCCCGCGCGCTTTGCCAGTAATCCGCCTCCGGCGTCGTCATTGCCGGGCTTGACCCGGCATCCATAATTTGTTGCACGAACGATGGACGCGCGGGCATGTGAGCGATGAACCCTTGTCCCCGCCGCTCGCCTGTGTTTCCAATCGCGCGCCAAAACACAAACGGAGCGCGCCCGTGAATCTCCATGCCAGACTTCTCGAACGCGAGGCGGCCGGTAAGCCGGTCACCGTTGGCCTGATCGGCGCCGGCAAGTTCGGCACGATGTTTCTGACGCAGGCGCGCCTGACGCGAGGCATGCATGTCGCCGGCGTCGCCGATCTCGACGTCGCGCGCGCGAAGAGCCAACTCAATACCGCCAACTGGCCGGATGCGGCCTATGCGGCGGCCTCGCTCGACGAGGCGCACAAGAAGCGCACGACCTTCATTAGCGACAATGCGGCGGCCTTGATCGACGACCCGCGCATCGAGGTGATCGTGGAGGCGACGGGCGTGCCCGGCGCCGGCATCGCCCATTGCCTGCGCGCGATCGACAACGGCAAGCATATCGTCATGGTCAATGTGGAGGCCGACGCGGTGGCCGGCCCGCTGCTGGCGCGCCGCGCCAGGGCCGCGGGCGTCGTCTACTCGCTGGCTTGGGGCGACCAGCCGGCGCTGATCTGCGAGCATGTCGACTGGGCGCGCGCCGCCGGCTTCAAGGTGATAGCGGCCGGCAAGGGCACGCGCTACGAGCCGCATTATCATCAATCCAATCCGGACACGGTGTGGGACATCCTCGACAAATATCTGAACATCAGCGACCGCAATTCGATCAACCCCAAGATGTTCAACAGTTTCGTCGACGGCACCAAGTCCGGCATCGAAATGACGGCGGTGTGCAACGCCACCGGCCTGGTGCCGCAGTCGGATGGCCTGCATTTTCCGCCGGCCACGCGATTTGAGCTGGCCGATATCTGCAAGCCCAGGAGCGACGGCGGCACGCTGGAGAAGGCCGGCGTCACCGAGGTCGTCTCTTCGGTCTATCGCGACGGCCGCGACGTGCCGCATCATCTCGCGCTCGGCACCTATGTTGTGTTCGAAGGCGAGACCGACTACGCGCGCCGTTGCTTCAAGGAATATGCCATGCTGCCGGATAAGAGCAGCAAATATGCCGCGCTTTACCGGCCGATCCACATGATCGGGCTCGAGCTCGGCATTTCGGTCGCATCATGCGCGCTGCGCAACGAGCCGACCGGCGCGCCCACCGGCTTCCGCTCCGACGTCGTGGCGACAGCCAAGAAGGCCTTGAAGGCGGGCGAGATGCTGGACGGGGAGGGCGGGTTCTGCGTCTGGGGCCGGCAGGTGCCGGCCGACGTGTCGCTGCGCGACGCACTGCTTCCGCTCGGCCTCGCGCACAATGTCAAGCTCAAGCGCGACATCGCGAAAGGCGAGGCGGTCAAGTGGGCGGACGTCGCCTACGACTCCGGCGACCTCGCGGTGAAAATTCGCCGCGAGATGGAAGCCGCCTTCGGCCGCCGCAATGTCGGGGCCGAGCCGGTGGCGTAAGACGCCGCGCAACATGACGAAGGCAGCGGCGCGCCGCTGCCTTCGATCGTGTCCGTTTTCAACTGCGGATCAGTAGCGCCAGCCGCAGCGGCGCACCGAATGGCGATGGCCGTGACGCCACACGCGCACGTGCCAGCAGGTGTAGCGCCGGTGGTGCCGATAGGAATGGTGCCGATAGTAGCGGTGTGACCTGTAATGGTGGTGGTAGGAGTGACGGTAGTATCGCGCCTCCTGCACGACGCCCGCAGGTGCCGCCGTCGTCAGCCCCGGGTTGGCGACTGCCGCCTGCGTCGGCACCGGCGCCAAAGCCATAAACGCAGCCGCCGCGGCTGCGCAGATAATTCCTCGGATCATCGCTGTCTCCTCTGCCAATAACGCCCCTTGAGCGCAACATTTGCGGATAACGCACGGGAGCACGATAAGTGCCGAGGAAATTGGCAGCTTGACTCAAATCAATCGCCCTGCGGCAGCGTTGCGGTCGGATGCCGCGCATGCGCGAGGTTGATGCGGCGCGACGATGCTATTCGAGCTCGATGGTGCCCTCGATCTTGTGGCTCAGGCCCGCCTTCTCGATGGTGAGCACCACTTGCGCCGACAAAGCTTCGTTGCCCTTCAGCCGGCCATCGGCGACCGCGCCGCGGATGGCATTCTCGATCTCGCGCTGCGAGGTGACGCCGACGACTTTGAGGAATTTGCGCAGCGAGGTGTTGAGGGTCTCTTCGTTCATGTTCGTCTCCTTGAAAAGGACGCGATTTGCCCGATCTTACCGGCGGCCGGGACGACGCGAAAGCGGCGCTCTCGCCGGAGCGGCAAACGGCCACTCGCTGCCGTTGACCCCGTGCGGCGTGCGGCTATGATCCGCCGCCGGCGCGCGGTCCGGCCGGCTTCCGGATCGGACCGAGCGCCGAAATGCCCCTGTGGCGGAATTGGTAGACGCGCCTGACTCAAAATCAGGTGGTGGAAACATCGTGCTGGTTCGAGTCCGGCCAGGGGCACCACGCTTCGCTCCGACGAGCTTCGCCTCGCGGGAGTGCCTATATAAAGGGCGGGGCGTGAAGGACGCTTGAATGACCACGGACTATCTCACACTCGCCCGGCGCGAACCTCCGCTGACCGCGGCGGCCCTGGTGGCGCTCATCGGGCTCGCCACCATCGGCGGCTTTTTCTTCTTCCAATACGTGCTCGGCTATCCGCCGTGCCCGCTCTGCCTTGAGCAGCGCAACGCCTATTACGTCGCGGTGCCGCTCGCCGCGCTGCTCTGGCTGGGCGGCAATTACGGCGCTTCCAACAAGGTGCTCATCGCCGGCTTCGCGGTGATCGTCGCCGTCATGTTGTGGAACAGCGGGCTCGCCGCCTATCACGCCGGCGTCGAATGGAAGTTCTGGCCCGGCCCGCAGGATTGCTCCGGCCCGATCGACAATTTCGGCTCGGCCAAGAACCTGATCAACCGGCTCGGCAACATCAGCATCGTGCGCTGCGACCAGGCGGCCTGGCGCTTCCTGGGCCTGTCGCTTGCCGGCTGGGACGTGCTGGTATCGCTGCTGCTCGCCGGCATCGCCGCCTGGGGCGCCAAAGCGGCCTTCGCCCGGCGCGCCGGCTAGTCCCGGCGCATTGAGCAGGGTCAATCCGGCGAAATCGCTGAAATGCTAGCGCATGATCCGTAAATGCCTGTCCCGGACTTGATCCGGGATGGGAACCGGTTTTCGGAAAGATCATGCGCAAAAAAATTACGACCACGAACGAGAAAGGCGCGCGTACATCCGGCGTCACCGCTTCGTTTCGTGGCCGTCTCGACGACGGAGCCGTCTCCGGCTCGACGTCATCGTCAGATGCCATATGGGAATGCCACGCTTCCGCCGCAAGTGGTTGGTGAAAGCGCGGGCGTCCGGTCAGCGAGAGGATCCGAGCATGGTTGAGAAGGTGGGCGGCAGCTATTCCGGCGCGGCAAGGTCGCTGCACTGGCTGATCCTCGCCCTGCTGCTCGCGCAGTTCATCTTCGCCTGGACCATGCCGCATATCGGCCGCACCGTGCCGGTGAGCACGCTGATCGACCTGCATGTCTGGTTCGGCGTGACCATCCTCTTCGTCGCTGTCATCCGGCTCATCGTGCGCGTCACCCATGGCGAGCCGGAGCCGGAGGACGGGCTGCCGCCCTGGCAGGTGCAGACCGCGCGCGCGATGCACTGGCTGCTTTACCGCTGCTGTTCGTGATCCCGATCCTCGGCTGGATCAACGCCTCCTGGCGCGGCATGCACGTCACCTTCTTCGGCCTGTTCGAACTGCCCAAGCTGATCGCCACCCGCGTGCCCGGCTGGGGCTGGACCGGCGACATCCATGGCTTCCTGGCCAATTGGGTGCTTTTGGTGCTGGTCGGCCTGCACGTGGCGGCCGCGCTCTACCACTACGTCATCCGCCGCGACGGCGTCCTGCAGCGCATGCTGCCGGGGGTCGTGGAGTCTCGTCACTCGATACCTCAGCGCCTCGATCGGATCGAGGCCGGCGGCTTTGCGCGCCGGGTAATAGCCGAAGAAAATGCCGACCGCGGCGGAGAACAGGAATCCGCCGGCGATCGCGGCCATCGAGATCGGCGTCGACCAACCGAAGATCAGCGCGATCACGGCCGAAAAGGCGACGCCCATCACGATCCCGGCGATCCCGCCGGTGACGCTGAGGAAGATAGCTTCGGCCAGGAACTGCAGCAGCACGTGCATCCGTCGCGCGCCGATCGCCATGCGCAGCCCGATCTCGCGGGTGCGCTCGGTCACCGAAACCAGCAGGATGTTCATGATGCCGATGCCGCCCACCACCAGCGAGATCGACGCGACGGCGGCCAACAGGATCGCCAGAATGCGGCTCGAGCTCTCGGCCGTCTCGGCGATCTGGCTCAGGTTGCGCACGGAAAACTGCTCTTCGCCGGCGAGCGGCGGATGGCGGCGGGTGAGGATCGTGGTGGCCTGATCGATGGCGGCCGACACCTTGGCCTGATCGACCGCCTGCACGAAGATCTGGTTGACGTAGCCGGTCAGATGCGGCTGCAGGCCATAGGGGTTCGGCGGCGAGGGATAAATCCAGTTGAATTGCGTTGCCGCCTGCGAGGGTGCGGCGACGCCGAGCACCTTGCGCTCGGCGGTAGTGAAGGGGATCATCACCAGGTCGTCCTGGTCCATGCCGAACGGCGTCTGGCCCTTCGCTTCGAGCACCCCGATCACCCGCAGCGGCACGCCCTTCACCTTGATGAAGGCGCCGATCGGCGTTTGCGATTCGCCGAACAGCTTGGTCAGAACGGTCTGCCCGATGACGGCGACCTGCGCCGCCCGGGCTTCGTCGTCGGCGGTGATGTCACGTCCGATCTCGACCCGCCAGTTCGTCATCGGCGGATAATTGACGCTGATGCCCTGGATCTGCGTGTTCCAGTTCTGGCTGCCGTATTCCACCACACCGTTTTGACGGATGACGTAGCTGACCTCGCTCACCGCCGGCGCCTCGCGCAAGATCGCTTGCGTGTCGGCGGTGGTGAGGATGCTGGCGCTGCCGGAGCCGCCGCGCATGCCGCCCATGGTGCGCGCGCCGGGCAGTACGACGACGAGATTGGTGCCGAGCCGTTCGATCTGCTTGCGCACAGCCTGGTTGGCGCCCTGGCCGACGGCGACCATGGCGATCAGCGCGGCGACGCCGATGAAGACGCCCAGCATGGTCAGCGCCGAGCGCATCATGTTGCGGCGGATCGCCTGCACGGCGGCGGCCATGATCATCAGCCCGAAGCTCCAGAAGGCCCTCGGCCGCGGCGCTGCGCCCGGCGCCGCGCGCTGCCGGCGCAGGAACGGCACCGGCGCGCTCGTCGCCGTGGCGCCGGTCGGCTTCGGATTGCGCTTGTCGGAGATGACCTCGCCATCGCGCATGGTCAGCACGCGGTCGGCATAAGCCGCGATGTCGGATTCGTGGGTGACCACGACGATGGTGACGCCCTGCTCGCGGTTGAGCCGCGTCAGCGTTTCCATGATCTCATGGGAGGTGCGGGTGTCGAGATTGCCGGTCGGTTCGTCGGCGAGCAGCAGGCCGGGGCTGTTGATGAGTGCGCGCGCGATCGCCACGCGCTGCTGCTGGCCGCCGGAAAGCTGGCCCGGGGTGTTGCGCTCGCGCTCGCTTAGTCCCAGCAGCCGCAGCGCCGAGCGCGCGCGGCTTGACCGCTGTGCCGCGTTCGCCGGCCCGGAGGCTGCATAGAACAGCGGCAGCGCCACGTTTTCGAGCGCGGAGGTGCGGGCGAGCAGGTTGAAGCTCTGGAACACGAAGCCGAGCCGCTCGCTGCGCAGGCCCGCCCGCGCGGGCTCGCTCAGGCCCGCCACATCGACGCCTTCGAAGAAGTAGCGCCCGCCGCTCGGCCGGTCGAGGCAGCCGAGCACCGACATCAGCGTCGATTTGCCGGAGCCTGAATGGCCCATGATGGCGACGAATTCGCCGGCCTCGATGGTCAGGCTGACGTCGCGCAGCGCGTGAACGTCGACGCTGCCAACGTGATAGGTGCGCGTGATGTGCTCGAGCTTGATGATCGGTTCGGCCATGACGGGACCAAAACAGTTAGTCCGCTCGTCCCAGCGAAAGCGGAGACCCAGGAAGGCGAGCACTGGATTCCCGCTTGCGCGGACATGAGCGGAGGGTGGAGCGCTTTCGCGACACGTTCAGAGCCGCAGGCGCGGGCCGGACACGGCCTTGGCCGTGCCGTTGCGCTGCTGCGTGATGACGACGCGGTCGTCCGGATGCAGATCGCCCTTGACGATTTCGGCGTTCGTTTCGTCGTCGAGCCCGACGGTGACCGGGACCTTGACCGGCTGGCCGTCGCGCAGAACGTAGACCGTGCCCTGGGTGTCGGCGGTCGCCGCCGGCTGGCCGCCAGCCGCTGGTGTCGCGCTTTGCACCGACGCCTTGATGCCCCCCGGCGAATAGCGCAGCGCCTGGCTCGGCACTCGCAGCACGTCCTGTCGCTCGGCGGTGACGATGCGGCTTGCCGCCGTCATGCCGGGCTTGAGCAGGAGATCGTCGTTGTCGACGCTGACCACCACGTCATAGGTCACGACGTTCTGGATGTTCTGCGGCGACTGCCGGATCTGCGTGACCTTGCCCTCAAAGGTGCGGTTGGGGAAGGCGTCGACGGTGAAGGTCGCCTTGTCGCCGTCCTTGACGTTGCCGATGTCGCTTTCGCTGACATTGGTGTCGACTTCCATCTTGGTCAGGTCGGTGGCGATCAGGAACAGCGTCGGGGTCTGGAAGCTCGCCGCCACGGTCTGCCCGATGGTGACGTTGCGCGCGACCACGGTGCCGTCGACCGGCGAAACGATGTTGGTGTAGCCGAGATTGACGTCGGCCGCTTCGAGCTGCGCTTCGCGCTGCTTGATCGTGGCCTGATCGACGCCGATCTGCGCCTTGGCCTGATCGAGCGCGCTGCGGGCCGCGTCGACCGTATCCTTCGCGACTGCGTTGGTCTTGGCCAGCCGCGCGTTGCGATCGTAGTTCGCCTGGGCGTAGCTGAGATTGGCCTTGTCCTTGGTGAGCTGCGCCTGGGCGACGCCGAGATTGGCCTTGGCCTGGTCGACCTGGGTCTGGTAGGGCCGCGGGTCGATCTTGGCGCAGATCTGCCCTTTCTTGACCTTGGTATTGTAGTCGCAGGTCACGTCCTGGATGACGCCGGAGACGTAGCTGCCGATGATGATGGTAAGCACCGGATTGACGATGCCGGTGGCGATTACGGCGCGTGTCACCGGCCCGCGCGTCACAGGCGCGGTGGTGTAGCGCAGCGTGCCGCCGGTGCCGGTGAACCACCAGGCCGCGATGCCGACGGCGGCGATCACCGCCAGCCCCAGCAGGGTGCCGATGAGCCAGCGCTTTCCCCCGCCGCTGCGGGGTGGCGCAGACTGCGGCACCACCGTGAGCGGCGGCGCCGTCTCAACCGGCTTTTCAGTGGGTCCCACCGGCTTGTTCATTGCGGACTCCGCATCCCGTCCCATGAATGAACGGATAACGCACGGCGATCCCTGCGCCTTTGATGCGGGTCAAATCATGGCGAAAACTTAAGGATTTAGCGGATGGCCTCGGAACCCAGCAGTCGGCCGCGCCCTTACGGCTCCAGCTCGGTGTCCCAGTAGAGATAGTCGAGCCAGCTCTCGTGCAGATAGTTCGGCGGGAACAGCCGGCCGTTGCGGTGCAGGTGCTGCACCGTCGGCTGGAACGGCATCTGCGAGGGCCACATATGTGCTTCGGCCGGCGTAAGGTTACCCTTGCGCAGGTTACAGGGTGAGCAGGCCGCGACCACATTGCCCCAGGTGGTGTGGCCGCCGCGCGAGCGCGGGATCAGGTGATCGAAGGTGAGGTCGTCGCGCGTGCCGCAATACTGGCAGGAGAAGCGGTCGCGCAGGAACACGTTGAAACGGGTGAAAGCGGGGAAGGTGGAAGGCTTCACATAGGTCTTGAGCGAAACCACGCTCGGCAGCTTCATCTCGAAGCTCGGCGAGTGCACCGCGCGGTCGTAATTGGCGACGATGTTCACGCGCTCGAGGAAAACCGCCTTGATCGTGTCCTGCCAGGACCAGAGTGAGAGCGGGTAATAGCTCAGCGGCCGAAAGTCCGCATTGAGCACCAGGGCCGGAAAACCGCTGGGCGATACGTGCACGTTCAAGCGCCAGGCGTCCTTCTCGCTACCGCGGCGTGATTCTCACCCCGCCCGGATAGTGTACATGGAGCGTGACGGGATTGTGAAGCATATCCGGGGGGTTACCCGCAACCGGGCTCACCGGTTGAGGAAGCGGGCAAGGAACTCGCCACCCTGGCGCAAGCCCTCCTGATCGATGCCGTGGCCGACGCCGTTCGAGATGTGCCACTCGGTCGGCACCTCCAGCGCCGCCAGGCTCTGCGCCGCATGGAACAGCGCCTGCACAGGGATTACCTCGTCCTGATCGCCATGCACCAGCAGCACCGGCGGCCGGCTCACGATCTCGGCCGCAAAGGTCTCGGGATCGACGTCCTCCGGCACCGTCAGCATGCCCGAATAGCCGACGATCGCTCTCGGTGCCACCGCGCGGCGCAGGCCCACATGCAGCGACATCATGGTCCCCTGGCTGAAGCCGACCAGCGCCAGCGCCGAAGGCGGCAGCCCGAGGCGGGCGAGCTCGGCATCGAGAAACGCGTTCAGCCCGGGCGCCGCCATGGTAACGCCGGCCCACCGCTCGCCCGGATCGCGGAAGGTCAGCGGGAACCATTCGCGGCCCTGCGGCGCCTGCCCGCACGGGCGTGGCGCGTGCGGCGCCACGAACGCCGTATCGGGCAGCAGGCTCTGCCACGCGCGCCCGATGTCGATCAGGTCGTTGCCGTCGGCGCCGTAGCCGTGCAGGAAGACGACGAGATTCTTGGGCGTGCCCGAGCCCGGCGCGAGGCGCGGGCCGTCGATTTCAGCCATTTTTGATTTTCCCTTTCTTCGTGTTCTTCTTTTTCTTGCTTGCCGTCTTTTCCGGGGCCTTTGTCTTGTCCGGGGGCTTTGTCTTGGCCTTTGTCTTTCTTGCTTTGTCTTGGGCTTTGTTTTGGACTTTTTCGCCTGCGCGCCCGGCTCGAGCGAGATGCCCTCGCGCCGCTTCACCGCATGATAGTAGGCCCAGAGCAGATGCGCCGCCACGCCGCGCCAAGGCCGCCAGGCCTCGGCCAACTTCGTGAGCGCCTTGGCGTCGGGACGTTTGCGCAAGTTGAAGGCGATGCGCGCCGATTCCTGCACCGCCAGATCGCCGGCGGGAAAGGCGTCGGCATGGCCGAGGCAGAACAGCAGATAGATGTCGGCGGTCCACGGCCCGACGCCGTGCAGAGCGGTCAGCGCCGCATGGGCATCGTCGGCGTCCATCTCGCCCACCTTGGTCAGATCGATGCGCCCCTCCGTCACCGCCTTGCCGATCTCGCGGATGGACTTGATCTTGGCGTCCGACAGGCCGAGCCGCCTGAGCTTGTCGGTGCGCGCCTTGCGCACCGTGTCGTGGTGAAACGGATCGAAGGCCGCGAACAGCCGCGCCCGGATCGCCGCGGCACTGGCGGTGGAAAGCTGCTGGCCGCAGACGATGGCGCAGAGACCGGGAAATCCCGCCTCGCGCCGGCGCAGGGAAAAAGCGCCGGCTTTCTCCGCTACTGGCGCAAGGCGCGGGTCGGCGGCGATCAGTTGGGCAAGGCCGGCTTGCAGATCGGCCTCGCTGTGGAGGAAGGTGGTCATGATTTCACTTTCAGGCCGCGCACCATATTCTGCCGTCATCGCCGGCGAAAGCGGGCGATCCAGTAATCGCCGTTGCCTGTGATAAATCTCTGCGTTTGCGTTTACCGGATGCCCCGCAGGAGCCTGCACCCGCGCAGGCGGGTGCGGGGCATGACAGCCGAGGAGCCATGCCGCCACCCGTTTTCCGGTTTGCCCCTTCGCCGAACGGCTATCTCCATCTTGGTCATGCCCTGTCGGCGCTGATCAATGCCGACATGGCGCGCGCTGCCGGCGGGCGGCTCCTGCTGCGCATCGAGGATATCGATGCCGGGCGCTGCCGGCCGGAATACGAGGAAGCCATTTACGAGGACCTCTCTTGGCTGGGCATCGTGTGGGAAGAGCCGGTGCGGCGGCAGTCCGCGCATTTCGACGATTACCGCGTCGCTCTGGCGAAGCTCGACGCGATGGGCCTCACCTATCCGAGCTTTGAGAGCCGCGCCGAGATCGCCATGATGGTGGCGGGGCGTGAGGCCAAGGGGCCCTGGCCGCGCGATCCGGACGGCGCGCCGCTCTATCCCGGCAATGCCAAGGCGCTGCCACCGGCCGAGCGCGCGCGCCGCATGGCGGTCGAGCCCTACGCCCTGCGGCTCGACATGATGGCGGCGCTCGATCGCGCCGGCGCCCTCACCTGGCGGGAAACCGGCGCCGGCCCCGACGGCGAGACCGGAAGCATCGCCGCCGACCCGGCTATCTGGGGCGACGTCATTCTGGCGCGCAAGGACGCGCCCGCCAGCTATCACCTGGCCGTGGTGGTGGACGACGCCGCGCAGGGCGTGACCGACGTGGTGCGGGGGCAGGACCTGTTTCATGCCACCGGCGTGCACCGCCTGCTGCAGGCGCTGCTCGGCTATCCAGCGCCCCATTATCACCACCACCGGCTCATCCTCGGTGCCGACGGCAAAAAACTATCGAAATCGACCGCTGCTACGGGCCTGCGCGAACTGCGCGCCGCCGGCGTAAGCCCGGCCGATATCCGCCGCCGGGTCGGGCTCGATTGAGCCAGGGTTCCGTGGCAAGGTCCGCCGCGATAGGCGGCCTCATGGCGAAAGCGAAACGAAAGACAACCAGAACGAAGGGCAAGGCAAAGCGCAAGGCCAGGGGGCGGCGCGCGACGCGTCCGCACGCGTCCACGAGGGCGCCTAAGAGCGCGCCCAAGAGCGCGACCAAGCGCGCGGCCAAGACGGCGTCGCCGCGCGCGATCGAAGCCGCGCTCGCCGGCATCGCTCACGACCTGCGCACACCGCTCACCGGCATCGTGGCGCTGTCTGAGCTGTTGGCCTCTTCGAGCCTCGGTCTCCGCGAACGCGAATGGGCGGGCGCCATCAAGAGCGGCGCCGACCATCTGGCCGCGCTCACCACGCTGATCGTAGACGCGGCCAAGGCGGAGGTTGCCGGGCTCACCCTGCGCAAGGAGCCGTTCGCACCGCGCGCGCTGGCCGAGGCTGTAGGGCAGGCGCTGACCGCGCGCGCCGGCAACAAGGACGTCACGGCCGAGATCGCTATCGCCGGCGATCTGCCGGCGCTCGTCGCCGGCGACGCGATGCGCCTGCGCGCCGCGCTGGAGAACCTCGCCGACAACGCGGTGAAATTCACCAGCGACGGCAGCGTGCGTTTTGCCGCCGCCGCCGAGGCCGCCGCGCGCGGCCGCGTCCGTCTCGTATTCACGGTGACCGACAGCGGCATCGGCATGAGCGCGGCCGAACTCAAGACCTTGTTTCGCCCCTTCGCGCAGGCGAGTGCTGACATCGCGCGGCGCTATGGCGGCGCCGGGCTCGGGCTCACTTTCGTCAAGCGCTTCGCCGAGGCCATGGGCGGCGATCTCAAGGTGACCAGCAGAAAGGGCGTCGGCTCGACCTTCCGCTTCACCGCGCTGGTCGACCGCATCGATGCGGGCCCCGCCAAGGAACCGGGTGACACGCGCGAAGCGCCGGCGCGCACGCTCACGCTGCTCTGCGCCGAGGACAATCCTTACGGCCGCGTGGTGATGAACACGATCCTCACCGAGCTCGGCCACCGCGTCGATTTCGTCGACAACGGCGAAGCGGCGGTGAAGGCGGCGGCCGCAGGCGGCTACGATGCGGTGCTGATGGATGTCACACTTGCAGGCCTCGACGGCCTGGCGGCGACACGCGCCATCCGCGCTCTGCCCGGCAAAGCGGGCGCGGTGCCGGTGATCGGCATTTCCGGCCGCAGCGAACCGGGCGGCGAAGAGGCCGCCCGCGCGGCCGGCATGGATTTCTATTTTGCGAAGCCCGTGAGCCCGGCCAAGCTGGCGGGGGCGTTGAGTGAGTTATTCGCTCGTCCCCGCGAAAGCGGGGACCCAGCTTAAGCGACCGGTTTCGGATTCAAATCTCTGGGTTCCCGGTTTCGCGGGAACGAACGGATAGATGAGTCTCACGCGTTCGTTGCCGCGGTTCTTCCGCTCCACGATCCGCACCAGGTCGCTCATGATGCGGTTGATCTCGAAATCCTTCGGCGTGTAGACGGCGGCGACGCCGGCCTTCTCCAGCTCGGCGGCGTCCTCCGGCGGAATGATGCCGCCGACCACCACCGGCACGTCGATGCCTTCCTTTTTCATGCGGCCCACCACGTCCTTGACCAGCGGCATGTGGCTGCCCGACAGCACCGACAGGCCGATCACGTGGGCCTGCTTGTCGCGCGCGGCGTCGACGATCTCCTCCGGCGTCAAGCGGATGCCCTCGTAGACCACCTGCATGCCGGCGTCGCGCGCGCGCACCGCGATCTGCTCGGCGCCGTTCGAATGGCCGTCGAGGCCGGGCTTGCCGACCAGGAAGGTCATGCGGCGGCCGAGCTTCTTGGATACGCGGTCGACGTCGGCGCGGATGTCGTCGAGGCCGGTCACGTCGTTGCGCATCGCTCTGCCGACGCCGGTCGGCGCGCGGTATTCGCCGAAAGCTTCACGCAGAGTCCAGCCCCATTCGCCGGTGGTGACGCCGGCTTTGGCGCAGTCGATCGAGGCCGGCATGATATTGGCGCCGCCGGTCGCCGCTTGCTTCAGGCCGGCAAGCGCCGTCTTGACCGCGTTATTGTCGCGCTGCGCGCGCCAGGTCTTCAGCTTTTCGATCTGCCCGCGCTCCGCCTCTTCCTTGACGGTGAGAATGGCCTCGGCCGCGTCGGCCAGCGGCGATGGTTCGCTCTCGATATATTTGTTGACGCCGACCACCACCTGCTCGCCGCGCTCGATCCGCTCCAGCCGCGCCGTGTTCGATTCGACGAGCTGCTGCTTAAGGTAGCCGCTGTCGACCGCAGCCACCGCGCCGCCCATCTCCTCGATGCGCTTGAGCTCTTCCTTCGCTTCCTCTTTGAGCTTCGCGACCTCGCGCGCGATCTCGGTCGAACCGTCGAAAATGTCGCCGTATTCCAGGAGATCGGTCTCATAGGCCAGGATCTGCTGCATGCGCAGCGACCACTGCTGGTCCCACGGCCGCGGCAGTCCGAGCGCTTCGTTCCAGGCCGGCAGTTGCACGGCGCGGGCGCGCGCGCCCTTCGACAGCGTCACCGCCAGCATCTCCAGCAGGATGCGGGTAACGTTGTTTTCCGGCTGCTGCTCCGTCAGGCCCAGCGAGTTCACCTGCACGCCGTAGCGGAAGCGGCGCTGCTTGGCGTCGGAAACGCCATAGCGCTCACTGGTGATCTCGTCCCACAGTTCGGTGAAGGCGCGCATCTTGCAAACTTCGGTGACGAAGCGCAGGCCCGCATTGACGAAGAAGGAAATGCGCCCGACCACCTCGTCGAACTTTTCATGCTCGACCTGTCCCGCGGCTTTCACCGTATCGAGCACGGCGATGGCCGTCGCCAGCGCGAAGGCGAGCTCCTGCACCGGCGTCGCGCCCGCTTCCTGCAGGTGATAGGAGCAGACGTTGATCGGATTCCATTTCGGAATCTCTTTGGTGGTGAACAGGACGACGTCCTTGATCAGCCGCATCGACGGCGCCGGCGGAAACACATAAGTGCCGCGCGAGAGATATTCCTTGATGATGTCGTTCTGGATCGTCCCCGTCAGCGCCGCGCGCGGCGCGCCCTGCTCGTCGGCCACCGCGATATAGAGTGCCATCAGCCACGCCGCGGTGGCGTTGATGGTCATCGAGGTGTTCATCGTGCCGAGCGGGATGCGGTCGAACAATTCGCGCATATCGCCGAGATGGCAGATCGGCACGCCCACCTTGCCGACCTCGCCCTTGGCCAGCACGTGGTCGGAGTCGTAGCCGGTCTGCGTCGGCAGGTCGAAGGCGACCGACAGGCCGGTCTGCCCCTTGGCGAGGTTCTTGCGATAGAGCGTGTTCGATTCCGCCGCCGAGGTATGGCCGGCATAGGTGCGGAAAATCCAGGGTTTGTCGCGGTTCGGTTTCTGGTCGTTCATTGGGTCGCCTGACGCGGTCGGTCGGCCGATTGTGCATTGCAGCAGGCCGCTTGGCAATCGGCCCGGCCAGCGCTTCACGCAATAGGCAAAGGGCTGGCCCCGTCTCGGGGACCCAGACCTTAGATCCGCCCGCGGGAATTCAGCGTGCTGTCAGCGTTTAATAAGCCGGAGCAGGAACAGCAGGATACAGGCGCCGACGACCGCGCTGACGATCGCCGTGAGCCACCAGGGCCCGAGGATAGGCAAACCGAGCACGCGCCAGAGCCAGCCGCCAATGAAGGCGCCGATGATGCCGACGAGGAGATCGCCGAGCAGCCCATAACCGCCGCCTTTCATGATCTGGCCGGCGAGCCATCCGGCGATCAAGCCGATGACCAGGATGACGATGAGACTGTTCGTTTCCAACATGTTCGGTCCCCCTGCGCATTCATCGATGCGCCCGCCCTGTCGACGATGCTGCCCCGCACCGCCGCCGCTGCAGCCCATTCAATAGCAACCCGTCGCGGGCGTCGAGACGGCTTGACGCGGACTGTGTATGGAGGCTGTGAACGGCGAATGACGACCGCTCGCCACCCCCGCGTAATGCCTGCGCGCAATGGATCGAGGCGGCGATTGAGAAGGGGCTCATGAACGCTGCCGGCCGCAAGCTCAATCTCGCCGAGGTGACCGCCATCGGCATCGGCGGCATGATCGGGGGCGGCATTTTCGCCGTGCTCGGCCTCGCCATCGCCCAGGCCGGCCATGCGGTGCCGATCACGCTTGCCGTGGGCGGTATCATCGCGCTGCTGACTGGGCTCTCTTACGCCCATCTCGGCCTCGCGCTGCGCGGCGACGGCGGCAGCTTCACCTATATCGAGCGCGCTTTCGGCTGGCAGGGTGTGGCGGCGGTGGCCGGCTGGCTGCTGGTGGCCGGCTATGTCGGCACGCTCGCCCTCTACGCCACCGCCTTCGGCGCCTATGGCGAGACCCTGTTCGACGGTGCCGGCACGCCGGGGACGCTCGCCCAGGCCCTTGCCACCCTGGTGCTCGTCGGTTTCCTGGTGCTCAATCTGGGCGGCGCCAAGACTTCCGGCTCGACCGAGCTGGCGGTGGTCGCGGTCAAGCTCGCTATCCTCGCCGCCTTCGCGGTCGCTGGCCTGCACAGCGCGCAAGCGCGCCATTTCCAGCCGCTGTTCGACCACGGCTGGCTGGCGCCCTTCACCGCGGCGGCGCTGATCTTCGTCGCCTATGAGGGCTTCGAGCTCATCCCTAACGCCATCGACGAGATGGAGAACCCGCGTCGCAACCTGCGCCGCGCGCTCGTTATCGCCATCGTCCTCACCGCCGTGCTCTACATCGTCGTGGCGCTTGCGGCACTCGGCAATCTCTCGGCGGCGCAGATCGAGCATGACCAGGAATACGTGCTGGCAGTGGCCGCGCGGCCGACAATGGGCCAGTTCGGTTTCGTGCTGGTCGGCGTGGCGGCGCTGCTATCGACCGCTTCGGCGATCAACGCCACGCTGTTCGGCGCCGCGCGGCTCGCCATGGTGATGGCGAGCGAGCATGCGCTGCCGCGCGTGTTCTCGTTGCGCGCGCGGGTGCGACCCGTGCCCTGGGTGGCGCTCGTCGCCCTGACCGCGCTGTCGCTCGCCTTCGCCCTGGCCGCGCCGCTCGCGGTCATCTCCACCTTCGCCAGCGCGACCTTTCTGCTGATCTTTTTTGCGATAAACGTTTCTGCTTGGCGGCTGCGCAAGCGCATCGGGCTCTTAGGCATTTGGCCACTGGTCGGCGCGCTGGCCACGGCTGCGGGCTTTCTGCTGCTGATGTGGCGCACCTATGTCACCTCGCCGCACAGCCTCTATTGGATCGCCGGTTTCTACGTGGCGGCCGTGCTTATCGAGGCGGGGCTGACGTTTTGGCGCGGACGGCGAGGCGCCCGGTGTCGATAGAAGCGCTGGCGCGTTAGGCCGAAAGCCCGCGCGGGAACCGAACGAGGTGCGTCAAGCTTGATGTTGCGCCGCAACATCAACTGCGGCAGACTACCCGGCCTAAAGGAGAGCGCTTATGCCGGCTGCGCCCAAAAGGAGCCTAGCTCCTCTCAAGGACCTATACGATATCGGCGAGATTCCGCCGCTCGGCCACGTGCCCGAGAAGATGCACGCCTGGGTCATCCGTAAGGAGCGGCATGGGCCGCCCGACCAGGCGTTCCAGCTCGAGGTGGTGCCCACCTGGTCGATCGGCGAGGACGAGGTGCTGCTGCTGGTGATGGCCGGCGGCGTCAACTACAACGGCGTCTGGGCGGGCCTCGGTGTTCCGATTTCGCCGCTCGACGGCCATAAAAACCCCTTCCACATCGCCGGATCCGACGCCTCCGGCATCGTCTGGGCGGTCGGCAGCAAGGTGAAGCGCTGGCAGGTCGGCGACGAGGTCATCGTCCACTGCAATCAGGACGACGGGGACGACGAGGAATGCAATGGCGGCGATCCGCTGCTCTCGCCCTCGCAGCGCATCTGGGGCTACGAGACGCCGGACGGCTCCTTCGCGCAGTTCTGCCGCGTACAATCGCGCCAGCTCATGCACAAGCCGCGCCATCTGACCTGGGAGGAGGCCGGCTGCTACACGCTGACGCTGGCCACCGCCTACCGCATGCTGTTCGGCCATGCGCCGCACACGCTCAAGCCCGGCGACAATGTGCTGGTCTGGGGCGCCTCCGGCGGCCTCGGCGTCTTCGGCATTCAACTCGTCGCGGCTTCCGGCGCCAACGCCATCGGCATCATCTCCGACGATGCGAAGGCCGAATACGTGCTTAATCTCGGCGCCAAGGGCGTGATCAACCGCAAGGACTTCAAGTGCTGGGGCCAGTTGCCGCCGGTCAACTCACCCGAGTTCGCCGAATGGACCAAGGAGGCGCGTAAATTCGGCAAGGCGATCTGGGACATCACGGGCAAGCGCGACGTCGACATCGTGTTCGAACACCCCGGCGAGCAGACCTTCCCGGTGTCCTGCATGATCGTCAAGCGCGGCGGCATGGTCGTGTTCTGCGCCGGCACCACGGGCTATAATCTCACCTTCGACGCGCGCTATGTCTGGATGCGGCAGAAGCGCATCCAGGGTTCGCACTTCGCCCATCTGAAACAAGCCTCGCTCGCCAACCGCTTCGTGCTCGAGCAACGCATCGACCCGTGCATGAGCGAGGTGTTTTCCTGGGAGAATATCCCGCTGGCCCACATGAAGATGTGGAAGAATCAGCACCCGCCCGGCAACATGGCGGTGCTGGTCAACGCGCCGAGCACGGGGCTCAAAAGCTTCGAGGACGTGCAGGAGGCAGCGGGCGGTTAAGCCCGGGCTTTTTTTTCGTCATGCCCCGGCTCTATGCCGGGCATCCATGCCTTTCGCCATTCGAGCAAAGAAGTCTGAATGGCCGGGACAAGCCCGGCCATGACGACTCAGCGCATGTGGAAGCTGCTTTAACGTTCATAGACGGTAGATTCGCACGGCGTTGTCGTGAAACAGCTTGCGTTGGTCGGCGGCGGCCAAGTGGGCGACTGACTTCAGGAACCCGCCGTAGATCGCGTCGAACGTGCCGGCGAGGCTGTCGACCGGATAATTGCTGGCGAACATGCAGCGGTCGATTCCAAAGATGGCGATCGTGTCGCGAATGATGGGTCCGTTGGCTTCCAACTCCCACGACAGTCCGGCACGGCCGAGACCGGAAATCTTGATCGCCACGTTGGGCTGCGCAGCAACCGCCGCGAGCGCGCGCCGCCAGCCCGCCAGCCCTTCGCTGCTGCGGTCCGCCGGCAACCCCGTGTGATTGATGACGATCTGCGTGCGCGGGAAATCGGCGGCAAGGCTGGCGGCGGCGTCGAGATGCCAGTACGGCGTTTGCAAGTCGTATGAAAATCCGAAAGGTTCGAGGAGCGCGTAGCCCTTCCGCCAATTCGGGTCGTCCATCGAGCCCGCCGCGCCGCGCCGGGCCTCGCGCGGATAGCTCGCCGCTTTGGGCTTGTGCCGAATGCCGCGCATCAACGGGCTCTGCGCGTGCCCGGCCAGGACTTCTTCGATATCGCAGCGGTCCGGCTCGGCATGGCCGATGCAGGCGCTGGGCAAGCCGAATTCGCGATGGATTGCTTCGAGCCAGCGGGTCTCGGCTACGGGACTGGCGCGGTCCCACTCCGCTTCCATGTGAACGGTCTTGACGACATTGAACCCGGCGCTGTCATGGGCGTAGTCCGGAGGCAGGTAGTTGCGCCGCAGGGCCGAATAGTCGCCATAGCGGAACGGGATCGGTACGGCGTCGCAGAGCCAAGGATAATAGTTCTTTCCGATGTCCCAGAAATGCTGGTGGGCATCGACGATCGGCATTGGCGACGCATCGCCCTCGGTCATCGTTTGCCTCCCCGTGCTCGTCGGTGATGCGTGGCGAATTCCGCCGCAATCGATTATGCCTGAGCATAACAATGGATGGCGCCACGCCGAAACAGGCGCCGGAGCGGGAGGCGTCATGACAGGAACGAGCGTAGGATTCATCGGTCTCGGCCTGATGGGGCAGGGCTTTACCCGGCGGCTATGTGAAAAGGGTTACCGGGTTATCGGCTACGATATCGATGCGGGTAAGACCGAAGCTGCAGCGACGTGGGGCGTGGTGCCGGCGCGAAGCGCGGCCGAGGTCGCCGACGCGGCAGATATTGTCCTCGTCTGCGTCATCAACACGGCCGCAGTCGAGGACGTCGCCCTTGGCGCGCGCGGCGTGATCACCGCCGCGAAACCTTCAGGCAAAATCTGTGTCGATCTTTCGACCACCGAGTTGGACGCGACCAAGCGCGTCGCCACGGCGCTCGAGCATCGCGGCATGATGTTCGTCGACGCGCCGGTGTCGGGCGGTCCTGGCGCGGCGAAGGCCGGCACCTTGGCGATCATGGCCGGCGGCACGGATTCCGCCATTGCCAAGATTTCACCGATGATGCGCGAGCTCGGCACGATGACCCATATGGGACCGGTGGGCACCGGTCAGGCCACCAAGCTCGTCAACCAGGCCATCGTGCTGACGAATTATTGCGTGCTGGCCGAAGCGTTACGGCTGGCACAGGCCTATGGGGTCGATGCCGCGAAAATCCCCGACGCGCTCAAAGTCGGCTTTGCCGGCTCGAACATGCTCGGTCCGGTCTTTCCGCAGATGCTGGCCGGCGATTTCGCCCCGCGCGGCTTTGCCCGTCAGGTGCTGAAGGATCTCGAAATGCTGCAGACGGCGGCGCGCGACCGTCATCTCGCCATGCCGATGGCGTCGCAGGCGCTGACCTTGTACCGGCTGTTGATCGCGGCCGGCAAAAGCGAGCTCGACGCGGCGGCGGTGGTGACGCTTTATCCGCGGGAAGATGTTCACTAGTCGGCTTGGCTCTTGATAGGCGTCGGGGGGCCGGGACGCTGAGCGCATTGCAGTCTCGTCATTGCAGTGACGGCGGGAGCGTTTACCGTTTTTTCGCCAGCCGCTCGGCGATCACCGAATTCAACTCGCCGCCGAAGATGAAGATCGACGCGCAGACGTAAAGAAACACCAGCGCGATCATCGCCGAGGCAAGCCCCGCATACATTGTCGTATAGGCGAAGGCGAAAGAGGCGAGATAGCGGCCGAACACCGCGCCGCTGATCAGCCACAACAGCAGCGTTGCTACAATTCCGGGCGTGATCTGCAAAAAGCTGCGCTGTCCTGCCGGAAGCCAGCGGTGCAGAATGACGAGCGAGATGATGAGGATGACGGCCGCCGATGCATAACGCAGGACGGTGATCAGATTATCAAACGGCTGAACGGCCGGAAAAACATATGTGAGCTGCTTCCAGATCAGCGGTCCCAACACCACGAAGAAGGCGAAGGCCAGGATTGCCACCGCGCCCACCAGCACATAGAAGACCGACTCCAGCCGCAGCAGCCACCATGAGCGCCGCTCGGGCGTGTTGTAGGCGCGGTTGAGCCCGATGCGCAGACTCTCGACGCCGCTGGAGGCGAAATAGACGGCGAAGATGACGCCGAAAGTGAGAATGCTGCCGTGCGATTTGGTCAGCACGTTGGTCACGTCCCCGGCGATCGGGCCCGCCACTTGCTGGGGCCAGGCTTCCAGCAGCAGCTTGGCGGCTTCGTCCGCGAGGTGCTTGGAGCCGAAGAACAGGCCGGCCAACGCGGTGACCACGATCAGGAACGGGAACATAGCCATCAGCGTGGACAGCGCGATGTGGCTGGCGATGGCCCAGCCGTCGTCGGCCAGAAAGCCGAGGAAAGCGTCGACCACGATCCGGAATGACAGTTTTATAATATTGACGATGCGCAATGGCAGGCTCCGAAAGCGACGCTCCGCTTCAGATCAGAAATTGCGCCGGGGTTTGCAAGGGCCGCTTCCACCACCTCTCCCCCGCACGCGGGGAGAAGAATTACGCCGCCTGCACGTTGTTCAGGAACGCCCGCACTTCCGCTTCCAGGCCCTCGGCCTCGACCGCGACCGCGTCGGCCAGCGCCTTGACGTCGCCGGCCGTGGTGCGGGCATCGGTGGTCACCGCCGCCACCCGGCTCATCGATTGGGCGCCGGTACGCGCTTCGGCCGAAGCGCGGCCGACGCCTTCGGCAATCGAGGCCACCGCCGAGTTCTGCTGATCGACCGTCGCCGCCACCGTAGTGGCGATCGCCGACATGTCGCGAATGATGGCGTTGACCTGTTCGATCGCCTCCGCTGAATCGGCGGCGGCCGATTGGATCGCGCCGACCTGCTCGGCGATCTCTTCGGTCGCCTTCGCGGTCTGTCCGGCGAGCGACTTCACTTCGGCCGCCACCACCGCGAACCCTTTGCCCAACTCGCCGGCGCGTGCAGCCTCGATGGTCGCATTGAGCGCGAGCAGGTTGGTCTGCCCGGCGATGGCCTGGATAAGTCCGACCACTTCGCCGATGCGCGTGGCGGCATTGCCGAGCTCGGCCATGGTGGTGACGGTGCGTTGCGCCTCCGACACCGCGCGGCCCGCCACGTCGGTCGATTTCGCCGCCTGCGCGGCGATCTCCCCGATCGAGGCGGCCAGTTCCTCCACCGATCCCGCGGCCGTGGTCACGTTGTCGGAGGCCGCGCCGACGCGCCGCTCGGCCGTCAGCGCTTCCGTCGACATGGTGTCGGCTGCCTGGTTGAGGTCGGTCGAGCTCATTTCGAGCTTCATCGAGGCCGCGCGCAGCTTGCCGAGCACGCTTTCGATGGAATGCTTGAATTGCGCGATGGTGAGGGAGATGGTCGAACTGCGCTCCTCCTGGGCGCGGCTCGTCTCGGCTTGCGCGGCGGCGAGCTTCTGCCGCTCGATCATGGTGTCACGGAACACGATCACGCTGCGCGCCATCGCGCCGATCTCGTCGCGGGCCTGTGTCGCCGGGATGCGGGCGCCTGTGTCGCCGTCAACCAGCCGCTTCATCACCCCTGCGAGGCCATTGAGCGGACGCGTGATGGTGCGGCCAATCAGCCAGGAAAAGCCCAGTCCAAGCGCCACCATGGCGATGCTGACCGCGATGATGCCGGTGCGGGTGCGGCGCTGCGCCTGCGCCAGCGCGGTCGAGGCCGTGGCGGCGGCGCGGTTGGCGGAAGCGATGAGGAGGTCGGCGCGCGGCAGCATGTTCTGGCTGTCGATGTCGATTAAGGCGCGTATCGGATGGATCATGTCGGAGACGCGGATCCATTGCCCGAAGGTGTCGACATAGCCTTTCACATCGCTGTCAAGCTTCTGTTTCATCTCCGGCGTGCCATCGATGTTGCCGAAGATCTGCTCGAACTGCTTGTAGCCGCCGAGAAACTCCTGGCGCGTCAGCTCGCTCGGATTGAGCCGGTATTCGTCCTCGTGATGGCGCATGGTAAGCAGCGCGATCATCAGCTTTTTGGCCGCGGCGTCGGCGAGCCAGGTCATGTTCTCGTTGATGGCGAGCTCGATCTTGTTGCCGCTGTCGCGCAGTTTCTTGCGCAGGCCTTCGCCGTCCGAGTAGCCGAGCCTGCGCTGCTGCTCCGCCAGCATCGCGAAATTATGCTTCAGGTTGGCCAATTGCTTGCGCAGGTCGTTGATGTCGTCGGACTGTTTCCCGCCGAGCGAGTTCTGGATGGCATCGAGGCTCTGGTTGGCGAGCGCCTGCGACTGCCCGAAGGCGTCGATCAGCGTGCGCGGATGCACCGCGAAATCCTTCACCGCGATGCGCATGGCCGCGATCGCGATCTTGAAGTCGCGGCTGGCATCGGCCAGCCGGCGCGCATTGGTGACGGTCTGGAACGCCTTGCCGACATCGCGCTCGCCGGCGAGATAGGTCAGTCCATTGGCGGCAAAGCCCGCCACCGGGATCAGCGCCAGCACGATGATGCGGCTGCGCACCGAGACCGCGGTGAGGCGCCGTGCGGCGCGCTGAAATGGCCTCGACAGTGACGGAAGGGGCGGCAACGAGGATGAAAAAGGCAAGCGCAAGGAAAACATTTGGTCTCGCGAGGATGGAGCACACAGGTTGCGCCGATGAAAGCGCGAAATGGTTAATTTTGCGGCAATTTGGTAGTGATGGCACGGGCTTACGCGTTCTTCGGCCGCCGATTTCAAGGCACTTTTCTTTTGTGCACTGCACACGTAGTCTCTTAACCGTCGGCGGCGAGCGCCGACCCCACCGAGGAGCCCCGAGCAGCCGCATGTCCACCGCCGTTTCCCGCCGCGCCGCCGAACCCGAACTGGTCGACCTCGCCCGCGAGGCGAGCGCCGCCGCCGATGCCTTGCTGGCCGACGCCGTGGCGGGCGTGCGGCAGCGTGTGTTCGTGGAAGGGCATGCGGTCGCGCGCCTGTTCGACCGCGAGCAGCGCGCCACCCACGGGCTTGCCTGGTTCGCCACCTATGTGGAGGCGATCCGCCAGCTCGCCGCCTATGCGGAGCGCATGGCGCGCGAGGAGACGCTCGGCGAGATCGAGGATCTGCTGGTCCGCATCGCGCTCGGCGAATATCTCGCCCAGATGGTCGGCGGCATTCCCATGAGCCAGGGCGAGATGGCCCGGCCGAGCGATCTGGGCCTGACGGCGGCGCAGGTCGCCGCCCGCCTCAACCCGATGGTCGAGGGCCTGATCGCCGGCGGCAATACTCCTGAGCGGCGCGCGCGCCTGATCGAACTGATGCGCGCGAGCCACGGCGCCACCGTCGGCGTCTGCGGCCTCGACGAGACGCTGGAGTCGATCCGCGACGAGATGCGCAAGTTCGCCGACAGCGAAGTCGTCAGCCACGCTCAGCAATGGCACCTGACCAACAGTTACATTCCGCTCGATATCATCGCGCAGATGTCGGAGCTCGGCGTGTTCGGGCTGACCATTCCGGAAGAATTCGGCGGCATGGCGCTCGGCAAGGAATCCATGTGCGTGGTCTCCGAGGAACTGTCGCGCGGCTATATCGGCGTCGGCTCGCTCGGCACCCGCTCGGAAATCGCCGCCGAACTGATCCTCGGCGCCGGCACCAACGAGCAGAAGGAAAAATGGCTGCCCAAGATTGCATCGGGTGAGGTGCTGCCGACGGCGGTGTTCACCGAGCCCAATACAGGCTCCGATCTCGCTTCGCTCAAGACCCGTGCGGTGCGCCACGGCAATGTCTATAAGGTCTACGGCAACAAGACCTGGATCACGCACCCGGTTCGCGCCGACCTGATGACGCTTCTTGTGCGTACGGACCCGAAAGAGGCCGGCCATCGCGGACTGTCCATGCTGCTGGCCGAGAAGCCGCGCGGCGACGACGCCGATCCGTTTCCGGCCAAGGGCATGAGCGGCACCGAGATCGAGGTGCTCGGCTATCGCGGCATGAAGGAATACGAGATCGCCTTCGACGGCTTCGAGGTGAAGGCGGAGAACCTGCTCGGCGGCGTCGAGGGTCTCGGCTTCAAGCAGCTCATGCAGACCTTCGAATCCGCCCGCATCCAGACCGCCGCGCGCGCCATCGGCGTGGCGCAGGCGGCGATGGAAAAGGCGCTCGAATATGCCGAGAGCCGCGTGCAGTTCGGCGTGCCGATCGTCTCCTTCCCACGCGTTGCCGACAAGATCGCCATGATGGCGGCCGAGATCATGACCGCGCGCCAGCTCACCTATTACGCCGCGCGCGAGAAGGACTCCGGCCGCCGCTGCGATCTGGAAGCGGGCATGGCCAAGCTGCTCGCGGCGCGGGTCGCCTGGGCCGCCGCCGACAACGCGGTGCAGATCCACGGCGGCAACGGCTTCGCCCTGGAATTCCCTGCCTCGCGGCTTTTGTGCGACGCCCGCATCCTGAACATTTTCGAAGGCGCCGCCGAGATTCAGGCTCAGGTCATCGCCCGCCGTCTGCTCGATCGCAAGAACTGACCGTATTCGACCGATCGGATATTCCCTGCGATTCCGGGCTCACCCGAACCCGTTGCCGCGCCCGCGCGTTTGATCCAAGACAAAAGCCCTCGGTTCCGCTTAATCTAGGTTTGCCCGCAGTCAGGAGGTCCTGTCCCATGTCCGATTTGATGATCCGCAATGGCGAGTGGGTGGTGGTGTGTGACGGCGCCAAGGCGCTGATCTTGGAGAACGTCGGCGACGTCAAGTTTCCCAATCTCAAGACGCTCGAGGTCTTCGAGCAGAAGGACCTGCCGACCCGCGAGATCGGCAGCGACGGGCCGGGCACCGTCAATAGTTCGGTTGGGCCGGGACGCAGCACTTACGAGCAGACCGACTGGCACGACCGTGCGGAGGAAGCCTTCCTCACCGCGCTCGTCCATCGCCTCGACGCGGCGATCACCGCCGGCAAGACCAAGACCATCGTCATCGTGGCGCCGCCGCGCGCCCTCGGCGTGCTGCGGCCGGCCTATTCGCACTCGCTGAAGAGCGCCGTGCGCGCCGAGATCGACAAAGACTTCGTCAAGATGCCGGTGCACGAGATCGAAAAGCGCCTGGGCGGCGCCTAAGCGCGCTGCGGTTCGTTCCCTGATTTTCCGAATATGGCTGGCCCGCCGCAATTGCGGTGGTATGGTCGCGCCCGATTCCATAACTTGGCGCAATCGGGCCGGCGAATGAGCTTGCATCTGGGTCACTGCGTGCGCGGCGCGGTCTTGGTGGCGCTGTTGGCCGTGCCGCTGGCGGCGGGCGCCGCCGCTCAGCAGGGCCAGCAGCCGTCCGTCAA
The DNA here is from genome assembly GCA_963837965.1 of uncultured Pseudomonadota bacterium. Classification (GTDB taxonomy): domain Bacteria; phylum Pseudomonadota; class Alphaproteobacteria; order Rhizobiales; family Xanthobacteraceae; genus Pseudolabrys. Next base: position 84,146 of record CAWIPY010000004.1, read on the forward strand.
CGAGCAGGCGGCTCCCGACAAGCTGGCTAATCCGCCGATGCCAGTTCCGTCCGAGCCACCCGAGCCGGCCGGCAAGATGGTCGATCCGCTGGCGGTGCCCGGCTTCTGGGACCCACGCCGGCGGCCGGAGCGCCCGGACCTCACCCGCATCAATATCATCCGCTTCCTGACCGAAACCGACTACCCGCCGTTCGATTTCGCCGGCGCCGACGGCAATCCGACCGGCTTCAACGTCGATCTCGCGCGCATGCTGTGCGAGGAAATGAAGGTGCCCTGCACGGTACAGATGCGCCGCTTCGACACCCTGATCAAAGCGCTCGATGCCAACCAGGGCGACGCCATCGTCGCCTCGCTCGCCGAGACGCCGGAGATGCGCCAGAAGGTGGATTTCACCCAGCCTTACTACCGCACGCCGGCGCGCTTCGTCTCCCGCAAGGACGAGAAGATCGCCGATGTGCGCCCGCAGGCGCTGGAGGGACGCACCATCGCCGTGGTGGCCGGCACTTCGCATCAGGCCTATCTCAAGGCCCTGTTCACCGAGGCCATCATCAAGCCCTATCCGACGCCCGACGCCGCCCGCTTTGCGCTCAAGAAGGGCGAGGTCGATCTCTTGTTCGGCGATGCCATTTCGCTCTCCTTCTGGCTCAACGGCACCAACTCGGCCAACTGCTGCGTGTTCCGCGGCGGGCCTTTTCTGGAGAGCCGCTATTTCGGCGAAGGCGTCGGCATCGCGGTGAAGAAAGGCAACAACCTGCTGCGCCAGGCCCTGAACTGGGCGCTGTTCCAGCTCTGGGAGAAGGGCCGCTTCACCGACCTGTGGCTGCGCTACTTCCCGATCAGCCCGTTCTGATCGTTAGCTCAGCACCCGGATGCCGATGGTGACGATGCCCATCAGGCTCTCGCCCGCCACCAGGCCGGCCGCCACGGGCAGCGTGTAGCGCCCCGCCTGCCGCGCCCACAGCCTGGCGAACAACGCGGCGATCAATGCGCCGAGAAACAGCGAGATCGAATTCCACGCCGGGATGACGAAAGCGAGCCCTAGCGCCGGCGCGCTCGGCAACAGCCGCGCATAGCGCTCCGGCAGGAGATGCTCGGCCAGCGCCAGCGCAAACCCGGTCGGCGCGGCAATCGCGATCGCGACGACCGCGCTCGGCGGCAGCGACGACAGCCCGTGCGCCAGGCCTTCCGCCACCGCCTTCCAGGTAGCGACGGCCGGCGCCGGCCATTGCGGCGTGATCAGCATGCGGGCCGGATCCGGCACCAGGAACAGATAAACAAGCGTGCCGACCACGCTGCCCACCAGAATGCCGAAACTCTGCGCGATGATCTGCAGGCGCGGCGTTGCGCCGACTTCGAGCCCCGTGCGCAGGTCGGTCATCAGGTCGGCGCTCTGTCCGGCCGCGCCGCCGGTGACGTTGGCGGTCATCAGGTTGGCGGCCATCTGGCCCGGCACCAGGAAGCCGAAGGTGAGCTGCGTTACCTTGCCGAGCGCGCCGATCGGCGTGATGCCCGTCTCGCCGGTGACACGGCAGGCAACGAGGGCGAGCAGGAAGCTCAAGGCGACAGCCAGCACGCCCATCACCGGATCGATGGAAAAGAACGCTGAGCAGGCAACGGTCAGCGCTGCGGCCAGCACTGCGAGCGCGACGCCGAAGCGCCAATCGAAGCGCCCGCGCAGGCTGACGCCGGCGCCTTCCGCGCGCCAGCGCCGCGCCGAGGTCGCGATCGTCAGCATGAACGAGGTCAGCGACGAGACCACCAGCAGCGTCACACCCGGCCACAGCAGCCACGTCACCAGCGGGCCGAACCACGCAGTATGCGCCGCGCCCGGCTGCGCCCAGCCGTTGGCGATGGCGATCGGCGACAGCAGCAGCCAGCCGGTGAGCGCGCCGATCAGCAGCGAGACGCCGGCGCGCAGGCCGATGATGGCGCCGAAGCCGAGCATGAGCAGCGAGGGATCGAACGCCAGCCCAAGATTGGCGAAGCTGACGCCCGCCGGCGCCGCGCCGCGCAGCGAAGCCCACATCGGCACGGAGAAGGGTAGGGCAAAACGCGGGCCTACCCCGCCGAGATCGACGATCAGCTTGACCAGGCCGGCGACGCCGGCCGCGCCGAGCAGCGCGCGCAGGCGGCGCGCGGCGTCCATGCTCTTTGAGTGAATCTCGCGCAGGGTTTCGGCGGTGGCGACGCCGGCCGGGAAGGGCAGCCGCTCGCGCACCAGCATGGCCTCGCGCAAAGACGCCGCGACGAACACGCCAAGGATCGAGACGAGGAACACCCAGACAATCAGCCAGAACCAGGGCAGGGTCTCGCCGGTGAGCATGGTGAGCGCCGGGATCGGCGCTACCAGCCCGCCGGAGACGATGGAGGCCGAGGCCGAGGCGGCGGTCTGGTTGATGTTGTTCTCACGCAGCGCCAGTTGCGGCGCGTAGCCCGAGCGCTGCAGCGTGCCCCAGAAGCCGTAGGCCAGAAGGCCTGCGGCGATCGACATGTTGAACGACCAGCCGATCTTGAGCCCGCTGTAGACGTTGCACGGCGTGAGCACTGCGCCGATGACGAGGCCGGTCAGCAGCGCGCGCAGCGTCAATTCGCGTGTGTCGTCTCCCGCCGGCTCGGTTTCCCTCTCCTGCGCCATGAGGCACGACTAAAGCATCGCGCCGCGCCGGGGTACCCCTCGACAGCGCGATTTTCGGCGCCATTTGACGGGATGCGGCGCCTTCCCTATGTCTGCGCGCCGGAGTTCCCATGATGTCCGTGACTGAAGCCGCTGAAAATCTTCGCCATCTCGCCGAAAACTCGAATGCCTGGCCATTCGAGGAGGCGCGCAAGATCGTCGCGCGCCTGGAAAAAAGGCCGAAAGACGAGGTGATCTTCGAGACCGGTTACGGCCCTTCCGGTCTGCCGCATATCGGCACCTTCGGCGAGGTGGCGCGCACCACCATGGTGCGCCACGCCTTCCGCGTGCTCACCGACGACAAGGTGAAGACGCGGCTGATCGCCTTCTCCGACGACATGGACGGCCTGCGCAAGGTTCCCGACAACGTGCCGAATAAGGAGCTGCTCGCAAAGCATCTCGGCAAGCCGCTCACCAAAGTGCCCGATCCGTTCGGCACGCATCCGAGCTTCGGCCAGCATAACAATGCGCGCCTGCGCGCCTTCCTCGATCATTTCGGCTTCGACTATGAATTCTTGTCGTCGACCGAGTGCTACACTTCCGGTCGCTTCGACGAGGCGCTGCTGAAAGTGCTGGAGCGCTTCGACAAGGTGATGGCGATCATGCTGCCGTCGCTGCGCGAGGAGCGCGCCGCGTCGTATTCGCCCTTCCTGCCGATCGATCCGAACACCGGCGTGGTGCTGCAGGTGCCGGTCGGCGCGCACGACGCCAAGGCCGGCACAATCACCTACGAGGACCCGGACAGCAAGGAGCCGGTGACAACACCGGTCACTGGCGGGCGCTGCAAGCTGCAATGGAAGCCGGACTGGGCCATGCGTTGGGTTGCGCTCGGCGTCGATTACGAGATGGCGGGCAAGGACCTGATCAATTCGGTCAAGCTGTCGGGCGAAATCTGCAAGGCGCTCGGCGGTCTGGCCCCGGAAGGTTTCAACTACGAGCTCTTCCTCGACGAGAACGGCCAGAAAATTTCCAAGTCGAAGGGCAACGGACTGACCATCGACGAATGGCTGCGCTACGCCTCGCCGCAGAGCCTGTCGCTGTTCATGTACCGCGAGCCGAAGGCGGCCAAGCGGCTCTACTTCGATGTCATCCCGCGCAACGTCGACGACTACTATCAGTTCCTCGACGCATACCAGCGGCAGGACGAACGCCAGCGCCTGCTCAACCCGGTCTGGCACATCCATTCCGGCAATCCGCCGCAGTTGGAGATGCCGGTCTCGTTCGCCATGCTGCTGACGCTGGTGTCCTCGTCTAACGCAGAGAACGCCGAGACGCTGTGGGGTTTCATCGGCCGCTACCGGCCGGGCGTAACGCCGCAGACGCATCCCGAGCTCGACGCGCAGGTCCAATACGCCATCCACTATTTCCGCGACTTCGTGCTGCCGGAAAAGAAATTCCGTCACCCGAGGGATTCCGAGCGCGCGGCGCTGAGCGACCTGCGCGACGCCCTGGCGCAGCTTGCGGCGGACGCGGACGCGAAGGCGATCCAGGACGTCGTCTACGAGGTCGGCCGCCGCGAGCCCTTCCTCGACGAGAAGAAGAAGGCCAAGGACGGCAAGCCGGGCGTCTCGCTTGACTGGTTCAACATGCTCTACCAGGTGCTGCTCGGCCAGGAGAAGGGTCCGCGCTTCGGCTCCTTCGTGGCGGTCTATGGGTTGCAGAATACCATCGACATGATCGATGGCGCGCTGGCGCGCTCGGCCTAGCGCCAGCGCCTGCCTAGGCGCGCGACCCGGCAATTACGCAGGGGCTTCATCGGTAGCGATAATTGTCGCCCGCATTCGGGCGCGGCGGCCGCCTGCGGGCGGGCGGAACTTGCCCTGGAAAACGCGCCCTGTGACCTGCATCACAGCGCCGGGTCAGGTTCGCTGCGATAATACATCCAGGAATTCGACACGAACCTCGTCAACCGGAAGTTACGATCATGAACTACGAACGTGTAAACACGACCTGGGGTGAAAAGATCGTCACGGTGATTGGATTTCTGCTCCTTTCGACCGTCATCGCGGCTGTCATGCTTGTCTCTCATTTGGTCGGGATTGCGTGAAGCAACGCCGAATTCGGCGGTAAAGCAGACCGATAGCGTGCATTCCGCAGAACGGTAGCGCCTTATTTCATTTGAAATCCGGTCGAAAGCCGGCCCGAAAAGGCTGGCAATCCGCGGCGAAAGCGCCCATGTTACATTATCATCGGCATTCGCCGCAGGCCGTCGATGGCTGAGAGACCGATTGTGCTCCCGCCGCAAGGGGGATCGCGATGGCTCAAGCCCTGCCCGCCCACATCATCGACGAGATCGAACGTCGCTGGGAGCGTGGGTCGAACGGTGAACCGCGGATGAGCGGCAAGAACGACGATCGCAGCGTCCGGCAGTGTCCACGTTGCGACTTTTTGATGCCGTTCGGACCGACAACCTCGGGCGGTGCCGGCGCTTTTGGCGGCCATATATGCAGCCGTTGCGGTCACTCGTGGGGCAGCGGCATTCCATGAAAGCGAAATAAAGGAGTCGATTTTTTGCAAGTCCTCGTCCGCGACAACAACGTCGACCAAGCGCTTCGCGTCCTGAAAAAGAAAATGCAGCGCGAGGGCGTGTTTCGGGAAATGAAACGTCGCCGATCATACGAGAAGCCGTCCGAAAAGGCCGCGCGTGAAAAGAACGAAGCCGTTCGCCGTGCGCGCAAGCTCGCCCGCAAGAAAGCAATCCGCGAAGGCCTGATCGCCGCGCCGCGCAACAAGCGGCCCGACGCCCGCAAACCCGGGGCGCCGCCGCGAACGCAGAGCGCCTGACATCGAGTCGTTCGCGGCACGCGATCGTTAATCGTCGGGGCACGCCTGCGAAACGGCCTTCAGCAGCGTGCCGTGGACGCGAATCTCGCCGCCGCTGTATTCGATGAGCCCCAGCCGGCGAAACTTGTTCATGAAGTAGTTGACGCGGCCGCGGGTCGTGCCGATCAGATTTGCCAGCGTCTCCTGGTCGATCTTGGGCAGCGCTTTTTCCTCCGGTTTTTCCATTCCGAACTTTGCGAGCAGAAGAAGCGCATGCGCCAAACGCTTCTCGCTTGAATTGAGCAGGTGATCCGTCAGGCGCTCTTTTAGTTGGATATTTTTCGCTAAGAGATAGTGCATGAAAAACTGGTAGAAGGCCTGGTTTTCTTTGATCGCTCTGAGGACGGAGGACGTTTGCAGCCGCGCAATGATGCACTCGCTGAGAGTCGTGATGGTGTAGACGCGTAGCGGCTGGCCGTTCAGGCAGTCCTCGCCGCACAGGTCTCCCGCTCCGAGGATCGAAACGACGGCCTCCTTGCCCTGTTCGGACACGACGGTGAGCTTGACCTCGCCTTTTTGAATGTAAAAGGCGCAATCCGCAGGGTCGCCTTGCGTGCAAACAATAGAATGGTTTCGATAGGTGGCGCTGCCGTCGCCGTATTCATCGATGAAGGCGATGGCGTTGAATGGTATTGCCTCGGTCACGCGCGTCGGCGCGATGTCAGTTTTATGATACCGTTTCTTTGTTCCCGCCATGCGTTTGCGCTGCGTTTGTTCGCCCATATGGTACAGTTAAACATTGATTTTGAATCGGCCGAATCGGCACTTCGGCTCGGCTGCCTGGGCGACAGGAGCAAGCATGGAAAAGCTGTTTTCGACGGACGACGTTCATCCGCGGGATCGGTTCGACTACTGGCATACCGTCGCGTGCAGGAACTTCGTCGATCACGAATCTGAACCGCGTTGTTTCCTGACCTTTCGCGCCGAGCTCGAAGCAGGGGCCTTCGGCGGCATCGATCTTGTTCTTTTTGAGAACGCTCCAATGAAGGTGAGGCGCACCGCGCGTCAGACGGCCCGTTCGAGAACGGAGGATCTGTTCGTTTGCCGCCAGATGGCCGGCGCACTCTTGCTCGAACAGGAAGGTCGCGAGCTGCTGTTGGAACCGGGCGATATCACGCTTGTCGACCCGATGCTGCCCCATCAAGGCGAGTTTCGTCTGGGGTCGAGAATTCTCGTTCTGAAGATCAGGCGACAGGAACTCGAAGCGAGGCTCGGCAACACGCGGGAGTTTACGGCCCGCGCTCTGAAACCGATGTCGGCCGAAATCGGCTTTACCTCGTCATTCCTGGCGATGCTGCCGATCTATGCCGGACGCCTGGATTCGGCTGCCGAGCGGATCGCCAGCGATCAGGCGCTTGACCTGATCGCCGTGTCGTTTGCCAAGGCGATGCAGCAGCAAGGCGCGCACCTTTCCTCTCCGCGAACACTCGTCCTGCTGAACCTCTACGCCGCCATCGAGGCCAGGCTGCACGATCCAGCGCTCGACTCCAAGACGGCGGCCGCCATTGCAGGCGTCAGTGTGCGCTACGCCAATGCGGTGCTTGCCAAGCTCGAAACGTCCATTGCCCGCCTAATCCAAAGCAAGCGGCTGGCGCGGTGCCGGCGAGCGCTTGAAGATCCCGCGCAGGGGCATCGGACGCTCAGCGAAATCGCCTATGGCTGGGGATTTTCCGACATGACGCATTTCGGCCGGACCTTCAAGAAGACATATGGGGCCCTGCCAAGCGACTATCGGCGCATGCGCAAGAAGGTTCCCGACAGGCATTCCGATGCGGCCTAGGCGCGCCGAACGGCGCATCGGCGGCGCTTTCGCCGCAGCACGGCTTGGCTATGACGAGGACATCAGCACAAAGCGCCGGTGATCGTGCTGCACCGGCCGCGCGTTCATCGGAAACACCTTGGCGAAAGCGGCAATGTCGTCCTTGGCCACCTGGATCGGCTCGCGCAGCAGCACCCAGTTGACCACCTCGCTGCACGGCGGCGTGGTGAGCGAGCCCTCATAGAGATAATAGCCGCGGTCGGACGGCAGCAGCGCGTGCGGATCGATCTTCTTGTCGGCCGCGACCGGCCCGCCGGCCTCTTTCGGCATGGTCTCGACGATCTTCTTGAACACGGCGTTGCTCGATCCCGCCTTCATCATCACGCCCAGCACCGCCAGCGCGCCGCCTTCGTTGCGGTGTACGAAATGCGCCTCCATCGCAAAGGGCTTGCCGGAGACGGTGTGTTCGCTCGGATGATGGAAATGGAATTGCAGCAGCGTGAATGAGTTCGTTGCCCATGCTCAGCGTGCTGCCCGGCACCACGCCGAGCTGGATGGTATGGCCGTTGTTGGCGATGGTCTCGACGCGGTCGTGCCAGGCGATCTTGATCGCGGGCAGTTGCGCCTTGATCGAATGCTCGATGTCGATGGGCGACTGCTGCGTGCCGACCGCGCAGACTTTGCTGGCGGCGTCGATCTCGCCCCAATGGGCCGGCCCGTCGCCGCCCTCATAGCCCCAATGCGCGGGCGCGGCGGCGAGGCCGGCGCGCGCGCAGAGCGGGCAGAGCGCGAGCCCGGCCAGCGCTCGCAAGGCATGACGACGGTTCATTTCGTTTCCCCCGCGATCACGAGGCGGCGCCGGTCCGGCGCGGCCCCGCGCGCACGATTTTTAAGGTCGTGTCACTGGCGCACAAGAATGGCGCCATGATGACACCCTCGCCGCCTTGGCGTTATTGGCTTGCCCACATGACGCGGGCGACCCACAGCACGTCGCTCATCTGCAGCGTTCGGTCGCGGTGCTCGGCGTTGAGCGACTTGAGCTCGATCACCTTGGCGTTCTTGCGCTTGAGCTCCTTGACCATGACCTCGCCGTCCTTGGTCTTGACCACGACGCGGTCGCCTTTGCGCACCTGCGCCGCCGGCGAGACGACGATGACGTCGCCCTTGCGATAGGCCGGTTTCATGGACTCGCCGGAGATTTCCAGCGCGTAGGCGTGCTCGTCGGCGATGCCGGGGAATTCGATCTCCTCCCAGCCCTTGCCGACGGGAAAGCCTCCGTCGTCGAAAAAGCCGCCATGGCCCGCTTCGGCGAGGCCGATCAAGGGCACGCTGCTGAGCGGCGCCTTGCCGCTTTCGGTCAGCAGGCTCATGAAATTGTCGACCTTGGTGCTGGTGGCGGCCAGGGCCTTGGCGACCGATTCGGTCGAGGGCCAGCGCGGCCGCCCTTCCGGCGTGATGCGCTTGGACTTGTTGAAGGTGGTGGGATCGAGACCGGCCTTCTTGGCGAGGCCTGAGGCGGTGAGTTGGTTGCGGGCGGCCAGACGGTCGAGCGCGTTCCAGATTTGGCTGTGTGTCAGCATGGGTCCGATCGATGTGCGAGGGCGGGCGAATCGCCGGTGCAATGTAGCCGATAATGTAGGAATTATAGCCTCAAATAGTACCCTATCCGCAAGTTTTTCTTTGCCGCACCCCGTCCGCCGCCTGCGCGCTTGAACAGGGTGGCCCCGCGCCGATAGGGTCGCCCACCAGCCCTAAGAGCGTCTGAGCCCGGAGCCCCCTGGTGATCGGTCTGTTCGACCGCCTTTCCCGCCCGCTGATGCGCGCCCTCGAGCCCGAGGACGCGCACGGCCTGGCTATCAAGGCGCTGCGTTTCATGCCCCTGTCGCGGGCCGCCGCCGACCCGCCGGAGCTGAAAACCCGCGCTTTCGGGCTCAATTTCCCCAATCCGGTCGGACTGGCGGCCGGTTTCGATAAGAACGCCCAGGTGCCGGATGCCTTGCTGCGGCTCGGCTTCGGCTTCGTCGAGATCGGCACGGTGACGCCGCGGCCGCAGGCCGGCAATCCGCGCCCGCGCATTTTCCGGCTGGACACCGACCAGGGGGTGATCAACCGCCTCGGCTTCAACAATGATGGCGCCCCCTCGGCGCTGGCCCGGCTGGCGGCGCGGGCCCGCGAGGGCGGCGTGGTCGGCGTCAACATCGGCGCCAACCGCGATACGGCCGACCGCGCCGAGGATTACGTGCGGCTGATCGAGACTTTCTCGCCGGTCGCCACCTATTTCACCATCAATATTTCGTCCCCCAACACGCCCGGCCTGCGCGATTTGCAGCAGGCCGGCGCGCTCGACGATCTGCTTGCCCGGGTCGTGGACGCGCGGGAACGGGTGCGGCCGCGCAGCGGGCCGACGCCGGTGCTGTTGAAGATCGCGCCCGACCTCACGCTGGCGGAGCTGGACGATGTGGTCGGCATCGCGCGCAAGAATGGCGTGGACGGAATGATCGTCGGCAACACGACGGTCAGCCGGCCGGCCAGTCTGCGCGAGCGCGAGAAGGCGCGCGAGCAGGGCGGACTGTCGGGCCGCCCGCTGTTCAAGCTCTCGACCCGCATGCTGGCGGAGACCTTCGTGCGCGCCGAGGGCGCCTTCCCACTGATCGGCGTCGGCGGCATCGATTCAGGACCAACGGCCATCGCCAAGATCAAGGCCGGCGCCACCCTGCTGCAGCTCTATACGGGGCTCGTGTATCGCGGCATCGGGCTCTTGTCGGAGGTCAAATCGGACCTCGTCGCCGCGCTCAAGCGCGGCAACCGCAACTCCCTCGCCTCCATGGTGGGGGTCGATGCCGCCGATCTGACGGCGGAGACGTGGCCGGTCTGACGGCGCCGCCCGCCGGCGCTCAGCGGAACGGCGCCCGCACCAGGGCTGGATAGCGGGCGGCCTGGAACGCGCCGCGGGCGACGAAGAAGATCAACAACGCGACCCACAGGCCTTCGTTGTCGAACTCTCGTAGCAGCCACCAGGCGGCCAGATACGTCGCGAGCGCGGCCAGCATCAGGTTGCGCATGTCGCGCGCCCAGGTGGCGCCGATATAGATGCCGTCGAAGCAGAACGCCATGACTCCGCACAGCGGGGCCAGCGCCGCGAACGACATGAAGCGGCGCGCCGTTTCGCGCACGTCGGGGCTTGCGGTCATGACGTCGATCAGCCGGTCGCCGACGACGGCGAACAGCGCGGTGGCGGCCAGGCCGAAGGCGAAGCCCCACATCAGCACCAGTTTCACCGCTTGGCCGAAGCCCTTGCGGTCGCGCGCGCCATAAGTCTGGCCGCAGATCTGCTCGGCGGCGCTGGCGATGCCGTCGAGAAAGAAGGCGCCGACCAGGGTGAAGTTGTGCAGCACCGCGTTGGCGGCGAGCGTCACGTCGCCGGCGCGCGCGCCGCGCGCGGTGAAAAAGGCGAAGGCCGAGATCAGCGCCGCGGTGCGGATCATGATGTCGCGATTGACGGACAGCATGCGCGTGAGCCGCACGCGATCGAACAGCACGGCGAAGGAAACGTCGAAACGCCCGTCAAGAATGCGCCAGGCTGCCACCATGCCGGCGGCGAAGCCGATAACCTGCGCGATTACCGAGGCGAGCGCCGCGCCGGCGACGCCGAGGTCGACGCCCAGCACCAGCGCCACCACCAGGACCATGTTGACCAGGTTGAGGCCGATCTGGATCGCCATGGCGGTGCGCACATGGGCGAGCCCCACCAGCCAGCCGGCCATGACGTAATTGCCGAGCGCGAAAGGCGCCGACCACACCCGCACAAAAAAGTAGGTGCGCGCCGCCGCGGTCACGTCCGGGCTGCCGCCCATGGCGTCGAAGATCAGCGTGGCGAAGGGCGCCTGCACGGCAATGATGGCCAGACCGACCGCGCCCGCAATCAGTAGAGCGCGCGTCAGCACGGCGCGCTGTTCCAGCGTGTCGTTCGCGCCGAGCGCCTGCGCGGCGAAGGCGACCGTACCCATGCGCAGGAAGCCGAACAGCCAAAACAGGTAGTCGAAGGCGACCGAGGCCATGGCGACGCCGCCGAGCAGGGTGGCCTCGCCCAGCCGGCCGATGGCGGCGGTGGCGACCACGCCGAGCAGCGGCGTCGTCACATTGGTCAGCATCGCCGGCCCGGCAATGGTGAAGACCCGGGCGTTAGAAACGGGAACCGCGGTCAAATCATTTGCCGCGTGGCGCATTGACCAGGCGGGTGATGAGCCAGATCGGGATCACCAGCACGGCGCCGAGCAGGAAATAGCGCCACACATAGCGCACGGCGTTCCAGCCCATGTCCCAGATCGAGCGGATCAGGCGCTCGACGCTATGCACGATGTCGAACGGGTTGAGTCCGAGCGCGGAGAGCACCACCCCCACCAGGATCGACACCAGGATGAGGCGGACGAGCACCGCCAGCGGCGAGCCGCCGAAAATCCTTGCCATCGTGTCGTTGCTCATCCTTGGCTCCGTCGGCCGCTCGTCTGTCATGCGTTCGTTTGTCATGGCACGTCCTTGGCACAGGCTTACACTATCACGCCCGCACGGTCTCGCCGCGGGACAGCATCTTTTCCAGGGTTTCCAGCCGGTCGGCCTCGCCCGGCGGCTTGTCCCAGCGTAGCCGGCTGATGCGAGGAAAGCGCATGGCGATGCCCGATTTATGGCGGGTCGAGCGCTGCAGCCCCTCGAAGGCGACCTCCAGCACCAGCCCCTGATCGGCCTCGTGCGCGACCTCGCGCACCGGCCCGAAGCGGTCGATGGTATTGCGGCGGACGAAGCGGTCGATCTCGACCAGTTCCTCATCGGTGAAGCCGAAATAGGCCTTGCCCACCGGCACCAGCTCGCCGTCGTCCTTCCAGACACCGAAGGTATAATCGGAATAGTAGGACGAGCGCTTGCCGTGTCCGCGCTGGGCATACATCAGCACGGCATCCACGATCATCGGATCGCGCTTCCATTTCCACCATTGGCCCTTCGGCCGGCCGGGCAGGTAGGGCGCGTCCTTGCGCTTGAGCATGACGCCTTCCACCGCGGCGGCGTCTTGACCGGCGCCGGCCGGCGCCGGATCGGCGCGCGCGGCGATCAACTGCTGCCAGTCCTCGAACGCTACCAGCGCGGACAGATCGACGCGCGGATCGTCGAGCTTTCTGACGAAAGTCTCGAGGCGCTTGCGCCGCTCGGCAAAGGGCAGGGCGCGCAGGTCCTCGTCGTCCTCCGACAAAAGGTCATAGGCGCGCAGGTGAGCCGGAAATTCGGCCAGCAATTTGGAAGTCACGGCCTTGCGGTTCAGCCGCTGCTGCAAGACGTTGAACGACTGCACGCGGCCCTCGCGCAGGATCAAGAGCTCGCCGTCGATCGCCGCCGGCAGGCGCAAGCCTTCGAGCAGGTCGGGAAAGCTCTTCGATATGTCCTCGCCGGTGCGCGAATAGAGCCGCGCCACGTGGCCGCCATGCGCGTCGTGCCCGCTCACCGCCTGCACGCGGATGCCGTCCCACTTCCACTCCGCCATGAAATGCGACGGTTCCAGCGCCGGCAGTGCGACCTCTTCGATCGCATGCGCCAGCATGGCCGGACGGAACGGCGCCGGGTCGTGGCTCGTCGGCTTGTCGGCGCGGCCTTCCAGCCAGGCGAACAGGTCGCGATAGGGCGGCTGCAGGCCCGGCCACAGCACCTCGATCTCATTCGGTTCCTTGTCGCCCAATGCCGCCGCGGCGGTCTTGGCCAGCCGCGCCGACACGCCGATGCGCATGCCGCCGGTGACCAGCTTCAGCAGCGCCCAGCGGCCGGTCTCGTTGAGTCCATCGAGCCAGCGCGCGACCTGCGCCGGCATCTGCGCCTTGCCGAGGGTGGAGAGCGTTTCGACGACGTCGGTCAACGTTGGTGCATTCGTGCGCGCATCTGGCGTTTCCTCCCCCGTTGAGGGGGAGGGACAGGGAGGGGGCCGGGATGCGCGCTCGTCACTGTCAAGAATACCCCTCTCCCGACCGCCAGAGCCTTCAGCTTCGGCGATCGACCTCCCCCGCAAGGGGGGAGGTGAAGAAGGAGAGGCAGCGGGAGTGGGAACAGGCTGCGGCGCAGGCCACATCAGCGCCACCGTTTCCGACAGATCGCCGACGTAGTCGTAGGAGAGTTCGAACAGCACCGGATCGGTGCGCTCGGCGATCAGCGTGCGGATCATGCCGGGCTTGGCGTGCTTGAACGACAGCGCGCCGGTGAGCGCGGCCAGCGCCCAGCCGCGCTCTGGATCGGGCGTGACGCGCAGGTAGTCCTCGATCAGCCGCAGCTTGGCATTGCGGCCCGGCTCATAGGCGAGGCGGTCGAGCAGTTCGGCGAAGCGGTTCATCCTTCTTCACCGCCCCCTTGTGGAGAGGTCGACCGCCGAGGCGGTCGGGCGGGGGTCATTGTCATCCGCCTCGGCTGCTTCGTCCGCTTCTTCCTCGTCACCGTAGCCTGCGATGTCGAGCGGGCGCGCCTTCAGCCCCTGCATATGCGCCCAGTGCACCAGCGCGTCTTCCTGCCCGTGCGTCACCCACACCTCTGACGCGCCGGTCGCGGTGATCGTCGCCGTCAGCCCGTCCCAGTCGGCATGGTCGGAGATGACCAGCGGCAGGCCGACGCCGCGTTGCCTTGCCCGTGCCCGCACGCGCATCCAGCCCGAGGCGAAGGCGAAAACCGGATCGGGAAAGCGCCGCGACCACAGGTCGCCCATTGCCGTCGGCGGGCAGATGACGATGTGGCCGCCGAGCGCCGCCTTGTCGGCGCCGCGCACCAGTTCGAGCGGGCCGAGCGCGATGCCGCGGCTCTCGTAATAGCGCGTGATCTTCTCCATGGCGCCGTGCAGATAGACGGCCTTGTCGTAGCCGGCCGCGCGCAGCATGGCGATGACGCGCTGCGCCTTGCCGAGCGAGTAGGCGCCGACCAGATGCGCGCGCTCGGGAAACAGCGCCACCGAATGCAGGAGCTTGGCGATCTCGCCCTCCGCATCGTGATGGCGGAACACCGGCAGGGCGAAGGTCGCCTCGGTGATGAACACGTCGCAGGGCACCACCTCGAACGGCGCGCAGGTCGGGTCCGCCACGTCCTTGTAATCGCCGGAAGCCACGATGGTCAGCCCGTCGGCCCCTACCTTGATCTGCGCCGAGCCGAGCACATGGCCGGCCGGGTGGAAGCTCACGCTCACGCCGTCGAGGTGAAGCGTCTCGCCGTAGCGGATCGCCTGCGTCGAACCGGCGAAAGCCCTCGCCGTAGCGCAGGCGCATGATGTCGAGCGTCTCCTGCGTCGCCAGCACGTGCTTGTGGCCGGCGCGGGCGTGGTCGGAATGGCCATGCGTGATCAGCGCCTTCTCCACCGGCCGGGTCGGGTCGATGTGGAAGCCGCCGCGCTTGCAGCAGACGCCGGCCGGGGTCAGGGCGAGAAGTTCGTCGGGGCGCATTGGCGCTAAATAAGCATTGGGAGGGGCCCTTCGTAGTGGCAGCATCGGCCTCGATTCCGCCGCCCCCGGCACCGACAAGCGAGCCCATCAAGCGAACCATGGAACCCGCGCCGACGCTCGACCTGTTCGAAGCCCCGCAACTACCGGAGACTTTCCGCCGCTGGTTCGCCGGCCGCGGCTGGGCGCCGCGCGCGCATCAGCTTGAACTGCTGGCGAGGGCAAAGGCCGGACGTTCGGTGCTGCTGATCGCCCCCACCGGCGGCGGCAAGACGCTGGCCGGCTTCCTGCCGACCCTGGTGGAACTGTGTGAGCAACAATCTCGCCGCGGGCGAGGCCAACCCTCTCCCCTTGTGGGAGAGGGTGGCGAGCCGCCGCAGGCGGCGAGCCGGGTGAGGGGTCAGTATCGCCGTGAAATGAAAGAGCAGCCCGACCCCTCACCCGGTCCCTCGCTGCGCTCGGGACCACCCTCTCCCACAAGGGGAGAGGGTGGCGCCGTGCCGCGTCCGCGCTCATCGCTTTTCTCTACCGGCCGCGATCTTCGCGGCGCGGCTGCCGGCCTGCACACCCTCTACATCTCCCCCCTGAAGGCCCTCGCCGTCGACATCGCGCGCAACCTGGAAATCCCGGTCAAGGAGATGGGGCTGCCGGTGAAGCTGGAAACGCGCACCGGCGATACGCCCGCCTCCCGGCGGCAACGGCAGCGCCGTTATCCGCCCGACATCCTGCTCACCACGCCGGAGCAGCTCGCGCTTCTCATCGCTTCCGCCGACGCGCCCTATCTGTTCGGCAGCCTGCGGCGCGTCGTGCTCGACGAACTGCATTCGCTCACCACCTCCAAGCGCGGCGATCTCTTGTCGCTCGGCCTCGCCCGGCTGTTCGCCATAGCGCCGCAGCTCACCACGGTCGGCCTGTCGGCGACGGTGGCCGCGCCCGACGATCTGCGCCGCTTCCTGGTGCCGCAGCGATCCGGCGGCGAAGCGCTGGCCGATCTGGTGATCGCCGATCCCGGCGCGCGGCCGCAGGTGACCATGCTCGATACCGAGCAGCATCTGCCTTGGGCCGGCCATTCGGCGCTGCATGCGCTCGGCGAAATCTACGGCCTCATCAAGACGCACAAGACCACGCTGGTTTTCGTCAACACGCGCAGCCAGGCCGAATTCATCTTCCAGATGCTGTGGAGCATCAACGACGACAATCTCGCCATCGCGCTGCATCACGGCTCGCTCGACGTGGCGCAGCGGCGCAAGGTGGAAGACGCCATGGTGGCGGGCATCTTGCGCGCGGTGGTGTGCACGTCTTCGTTGGACCTAGGCGTCGACTGGGGCGACGTCGACCTCGTCGTCAATGTCGGCGCACCGAAAGGCTCCTCGCGCCTGATGCAGCGCGTCGGCCGCTCCAACCACCGCTATGACGAGCCGTCCGAAGCCGTGCTGGTGCCCGCCAACCGCTTCGAGGTGCTGGAATGCCGCGCCGCCATCGACGCGGTGGCCGACAACGCGCAGGACACGCCGCCCTTGCGCAGCGGCGCGCTCGACGTGCTGGCGCAGCACATTCTCGGCCGCGCCGTCGGCGCGCCGTTCCTGCCGGACGAGCTCTACGAGGAAGTGCGCGCCGCCGCGCCTTACGCTTCGTTGGCGCGCGGCGACTTCGACGCTGCAATCGATTTCGTCGCCACCGGCGGCTACGCGCTGAAGGCCTATGAGCGCTTCGCCAAGATACGGCAGGGCAAGGACGGGCGCTGGCGCATCACCCATCCGCGCGTGGCGCAGCGCTACCGCATGAACGTCGGCACCATCGTGGAAGCCGACATGATCAAGGTGCGGCTGGTGCGCTCCCGCGCAAGCAAGGCCATCCCGCGCGGCGGCCGTCTGCTCGGCCAGGTGGAGGAATATTTCATCGAGACGCTGACGCCGGGCGACACCTTCGTCTTCGCCGGCGAGATCCTGAAATACGAGGCGCTGGTCGAGGACGAGGTCTATGTCTCGCGCTCCTCCGCCACCGATCCGAAAGTGCCGGCCTATGAGGGCGGCAAGTTTCCGCTCTCGACTTACCTGGCCGCGCGCGTGCGCGCCATCCTCGCCGACAGTCGCGCGTGGCGCGCGCTGCCGACCCAAGTGCGCGAGTGGCTGGAAATCCAAGCAATGGCGCTCGCTCTTGCCGCGCGCCGGCGATCTCCTGGTCGAGACCTTTCCGCGCGCCGCCAAATATTACCTGGTCTGCTATCCGTTCGAGGGACGCCTCGCGCACCAGACGCTCGGCATGCTGCTCACGCGCCGACTGGAGCGCGCCGGGTTAAAGCCGCTCGGCTTCGTCGCCAACGAATATGCTCTCGCCGTATGGGGCGTCGGCGATCTTGCGCTTCGCATCGAGCGCGGCGAACTCTCGCTCGCCAACCTGTTCGACCAGGACATGCTCGGCGACGACCTCGAAGAATGGCTCGCCGAATCCGCGCTGATGAAGCGCACCTTCCGTTCCTGCGCCATCATCGCCGGCCTGATCGAGCGCCGCTTCCCCGGCGAGGAAAAATCGCGCCGCCAGCTCACCGTCTCCACCGATCTCGTCTATGACGTCCTGCGCAAGCACCAGCCCGACCATATCCTGCTGCGCGCCGCGCGCGCCGATGCCGCCACCGGCCTCTTGGACATCAAGCGGCTCGGCGAAATGCTCTCGCGCATCCGCGGGAGAATCGTCCATAAAGCCCTGGATCACGTCTCGCCGCTCGCGGTTCCCGTGCTGCTGGAGATCGGCCGCGAGACGGTCTATGGCGAGGCGGCGGACGAACTGCTGGCCGAAGCGGCCGACGAGTTGATCAAGGAGGCGATGCGTTGAGCAATGCACTGTCATTCCGGGGCGCCGCGCAGCGGCGAGCCCGGAATCCAGGGGCCCTGGATTCCGGTCTGCGCGCTGGCGCGCGCAACCGGAATGACATTGTGGTGGGCGGCATCTCTCTCCACGCCGACCCCATGGGCGCGCTCTACTGGCCCGCGCACGGCCTGCTCGCCGTCGCCGACCTGCATCTGGAGAAGGGCTCGAGCTTCGCCGCCAGGGGCATGCTGCTGCCGCCTTACGACACCGCGGCGACGCTTACCCGGCTCGCCCGCCTCATCGCCCATTACGCGCCGCGCATCGTCGTGGCCCTCGGCGACAATTTCCACGACGGCGGCGGCCCGGCGCGGCTCGGCGCGGACGACCGCGAATCCCTGCGCGCGCTGCAGCGCGGGCGCGACTGGATCTGGCTCACCGGCAACCACGATCCCGAGCCGGCCGCGAACATCGGCGGCGTCTTCCAGGAAAGCTTCGCGCTCGGCGGACTGACCTTCCGCCATCTGCCGGCGGGCATTGCGGGCGAGATCGCCGGCCATCTGCACCCGGTGGCGCGCATCTCCCACCGCGGCCGCGCCGTCAGCCGTCGCTGCTTCGCGGCGGACGAGACGCGCCTCGTCATGCCGGCTTTCGGCGCTTACACCGGCGGGCTCAACGTGCGCCACGCCGCCTTCGCCGACGTGTTCGGCACGCTGTCCTTTACCGCCCACATGCTGGGCGAGGACCGCCTCTACGCCTTCGCCGCCAAGCGCTGCTTGCCGGATTGACCCGGCTGCTCGCCGGAAGCGGACATTCGCAACGCACACTGGCACGTCGGCTATCGGCCGGAAGCGGATATCCCGACATTCAGGCCACGGCCACGATGATATGTGCCTGGATTTTGGCGGCCACCTCGCCGCTGCCGTGTCTGTCCGCAAGCGCGGATTCTGCATAGTCGGTTGCGGCTTCCAGCTTTCCCGCGTCTCTGGTCTCGATTTCGTTGCGAAGAAGCGTTCCCTGACAATAGGCAATGGCAGGAACGCGCGGCGACGAGGCGCGGCTTTGTTCGGCTTTCGTCTCGATCGTCGCACGGGAGAAGCCCGCCTCCTCCAGCTCGCTTCGGATCAGGGCCGTATCGTAGTAACCGTGCGGCGTGCGTGCCAAAAAGCGGGGCGGATCGTTCGGAAAAATCCTGGCGAGAGCATTCGTCACATCATCGGCAAAAACGTTCTCCTCGATGCGATCCCAAACGCTGAATAAAAAATGTCCTCCGGGCTTGAGGACTCGCCTTGCTTCACGGTAGCCGGAAATGCGGTCGGGAAAGAACATCGCGCCGAACTGGCAGCAAACCAGATCGAAGGCCGCGTTTTCAAACGGCAGCGCCAGAGCGTCCGCTTGCCGCCATGTGATTCGCGTGTCGGGAGGTTGCCGCGACGCGGCGTAGTCGACCATCGGCTGATTGAGGTCGGTTACGATATAGCTCGCGCCCGCGGGCAGTCTTGGCGCCAAGGCGCGGGTGACAACCCCGCTGCCCGCGGCGGTTTCCAAAACGGCGCTTGGCGACAGGGACGCGGCGCGTCCGGCGATATCCGCGGCATACGGTTCGAAAATCAACGGCACCATATGGCGGTCGTAGTTCTCCGGAATCGAGCCGGCGAACACCTTGTCGGTTTCCAGCATGGCTTATCACCCGTCGCCCATTTGATGGTTCGCATGATTGCCGATTGTGCGCCTTGGCTCAATGACAGACATTCGGCCTATGCGCGCGGCCTATGCGCGGTTCACGCCGGCTTTGTCCAAAAAGCGGGCATTCGCCAGCGACCCTGGACTCCTGGCGGTCCGTCGAGGCGGCCGCCGGGCCTCTGCCGGACGCCACGCTGTTTGCCGGCTGATCGGTCGCTGGAAGGATTCGGTTGGATTTCAGGCCAAGCAGCTAGTTCAACGCCTTGCTCTGAGGTCGGGCCGGGGTCGCGATGGAATTGATGTAGAAATCGAGCATCGCCGTGAGCGACGTAGGATCTCGGCGAAGGCGGCTGCGCAAGGCCGCGCCCTCCCAGCAATTCACCAACAGGTCTGCCATCTCCCGCACGTTGCTCGCCGCCGCCACATCGCCGTTCTGCTGCGCTTCGCTCAGGCATTTCGCCATCCGCTCGGCGATGGATGACAGGCACCAGTCGATCTTGCGCCGAAACACCTCGCTCACACCGGACAGCTCCTGCCCGAGTCCACCCATGAGGCAGCCCAGATAGCCGTCCTTCCGGTAGCTTTCCTGCGTCATTTCGAAAAAGCGGCGGATGCGCACAAGCGGAGGCAGCGTCTGATCGAGCAGACAGGCATCGAGGCCTGCGTGCACCGCGGTCATGTAGGCCTCGATCACCTGAAGAGCGAAGTCTTCCTTGTCGCGAAAGTGATGATAGAAGGACCCTTTGGGCGTGTCGGTCGCATCCAGCAATGCCTGAATGCCGAGGCTATTGTAGCCCTGTTCCAGCAACATGTGCAGGCCGGCATCGATCAGGCGTTGCTTGGTTGAATGCATCAGGTCGGCAGTCCCGGGGTTTGCAGGAACGCAAGCGGCCGCGACGTCCGCCGATATCCGGTCTGGACGCCGCGAAACGCGTAAAAGCTCAGTCTTGGATCAGGCGTAGCCGTTCACCTTGTCGATCATGTGATTGATTACGCGGGTGTGTTCATGCTGCGGGCTGAACATCACGATCTCTGCGTCGGCGTCGACCTTCACGTTGTGGCCGGGCGGCCAGTAGAACAGGTCGTTCGCAGCGACGGTCTCCTTGCGTCCCGAGGCGTCGATGGTGGTGATCTGTCCTCGCAGCACGAAACCCCAATGAGGACATTGGCAGGCATTGCCGTGCAGCCCCTGGAAGAGCGGAGTTGTGTCGACGCCGGCATTGAGGGTGAAGTACTCGCCGCTGATCTTTCCGTATCCCGTGACATCTCCGAACTCGGTGCGCTGGCGAATGACCGCGCCGGGAAGCTCCAGTTTCTTATCTACCTCGTCCTTGGCGACACGCATGGCGTTTTCTCCATTGTGCAGTCGTCTAGACCGATCAGTCTAGACCATTCGGTCTAGGTGTCACTAGGTCAAGTTGCCGCAGTGCGGATACGCGATGGCGGCCGCTCACGTCGGACGCATTCGACGGGTCCGCGCCGAAGTCCGCTTTCCGAAAGCAAATTGGGTGAGGCTGAGGCGGATAACGCCGGCGGTCGTCGGTAATCGCGCCGCTAATCCCGCCTGAACACCACGCTGGCGAACCAGCCGATGGCAAGCGCGATCATGGCGGCGGCAAGGCCGTAGAGCAGGCCGTAGTCCTCCGCGGCGTCGGCGACATATTGTTCGAAGCCGACCTTGATCACTTCCAGCGCCGAATTGGTGCGCGCCACCATGGCGCCGTCGGCGAACAGCTTGGCGTCGACGGTAAAGGTGCCGGTCGGCACGTCGGCCGGCAGCGGAATCGATCCGCGGAACAAGGCCGGGGTCAGGAAGGTGACCGCGTTGGGCAGTTCGCGGTAGAGCCCGCGCCTGCTTTGCAGCTCGACGAATGCCACCCGGAACGGGTCGTTGGCGACGGTGTCGGCGATGTCCGGACCGATGCGTTGCGGCAGCAGGAAATCGGCGAGCCCGACTTGCAGACGGCGGCGCGTTCCCGGATCGGCGATCTTCTCCAGCGGACGATTGCTCAGCATGGCGAGATAGGACGGCACGCGGACGAATTCGCGCGAATCCGTGTTGACCCAGATGCCGGCGACGCGGCGCTTGCGCCGCGTGCGGAACGTGTCCGGCGGCCCCGTGACGGTGATCACCAAATCGTAGCTGCGCTTGAGTTTTTCGCCTTCGTGGTCGGGCTCGACCAGGCCGAACAGCACCAGCTCTTCGCCGGTGAAGCTCGACGTGACTTGCACGCGGTGGTTCGACAGCGACACCACCAGGCGCTCGGCATGCGCCAAACGCGCCCCGCCGACGATCAGCAGCAGAACGAGCATGACCACGAGCCGTCGCATCAACCCGCGCCCCCCATGTGGCGGAGCGTGAAGGCGTAGCTGGGCGGCACCACCAGCTCATAGGCGAAGCGCAGGCCGACCATCAGCACCAGAACGCCGAGCAGCAGGCGCAGCCGTTCGCCGCGCATCTTATGTCCCACATGCGCGCCGAACTGCGCGCCGATGACGCCGCCGATCATCAAGAGGACGGCGAGCAGGATGTCGACCAGATGATTGGCGGTTGAATGCAGCACCGTCGCCGACAGCATGGTGACCAGCGTGAGCATCATCGAGGTGCCGATCACCGTCGCGGTCGGAACACGCAGCAGATAGATCATCATCGGCACCAGCATGAAGCCGCCGCCGACGCCGAGCACCGAGCCGAGAAAGCCGATGATGAAGCCGATCACCCAGACCGGAATCACCGATACATAGATGCGCGAGCGCTTGAAGCGCACCTTGAGCGGCAGCCCATGGATCCAGGTGTGGCTGCCCGCCCGACGCAGGTCGGCCGGCTTGCCCCGGTTTGCGCGCATGACCGCGCGCACGCCTTCTGTCGTCATCAGCATGCCGACGACGCCGAGCAGCGTGACATAGGCGAGGCCGATCATCAGATCGAGCTGCCCCAGGTCGCGCAGCAGCGTGAACAGCCACACGCCGGTGAAGGTGCCTATCACGCCGCCGACCAGCAGCATGGCGCCGAGCGCCACGTCGATGGTGCGCCGCCGCCAATAGACCAGGAAGCCGGAGAAGGACGAAGCGGCAATCTGCGGCGCGACGCTGGCAACGGCCACCGCCGGCGAGATGCCGATGAAGATCAACAGCGGCGTCATCAGGAAGCCGCCGCCGATGCCGAACATGCCGGACAGGAAGCCGACCGCAAGGCCCATCCCCACGACGAGGAATACGTCGACCGGCAGATTGGCGATCGGAAGATAGATTTGCACTGAACGTCGCCCAACATCCGGCCCCCATCCCGCCGGTTCGCGGCGCGCGGTTCACCTTGCGGGCGACATGGGCGGCACACGGAGCGACGGCATGATTGGCCGATAACTCAAGGGTAGCAGTGTAGCGGGGAATGACAGAGGCGACAGGGGCAAAAGGCCGCGCTTGTTCACCGTTTTCCGACGGTGAACGAACCCAGGGAGAGGGGCCCTTGCGGTTTTGCCTGCGGACGCGCTTGCGGTCGCCGCCGCGATTCCGCAGGCGCCTTGGTCTTGGCTCCGGCTGCACCGGCGGCGGCGGTGTCCCAGCCGCCGCGCGGCTTCGGCGCGTTGATGGCGGAGGACGGCTGCTGCTCGGGCTTGAAGCTGGCGACCGCCTGTTTGGCTTCGGCGAGTTCCTTCCCGTCGAGGCGCTGGGCGACCTCGTCGCGTTTCCTGGCGCTTTCCGGATCGCCCTTGGCGGCGGCGAGCGCGAACCATTTATAGGATTCAACGAAGCTTTTGTCGGTGCCCAGCCCGCGCGCGCAGAGGACGCCAAGGTTGTATTGGCTGTCGCTCACGCCGCGCCGCGCCGCCTTTCGGAACCACGTCACCGCGTCGTTATAGTCCGGCTTGCCGTTGATGCCTTCGGCATAGAGCACGGCGAGGTTATGCATGGCCTTGGCGTTGCCTTTGGCGGCGGCGGCCCGATAGAGCTTGCGCGCGGCCGCCAGGTCCTTGGCGACCCCGTGGCCCTTTTCCAGCATGCTGGCATAGCGGAACTCGGCGGGCGCGAGGCCTGCGCGGGCGGCCCGCTCGAACCAGTGCGCCGCTTCCTTCAGGTTCGTCGGCACGCCGCGGCCGTCGGCAAAGCGCACCGCCACCTCGTATTCGGCGGCAGGGTTGCCGGCGGCGGCTGCGCGGCGCAGTTTCGGCCCGCCAATGGCCAGCGGGAGATGCGGGCCGTCCGGACCGGCGGCCTGCGTGGCCGGCTGCGGCGGCGTCACATTGTGGTCGATCGAGCCGGTGATGTCGCCCAGGGCGGCCTTCGGCGGAAGTCCGAGGTTGGGCGAATTCCACAAAGCGGGGTTTTCCAGCGCCGCGGCTGACGGCGCCGTCGGCTGCGCGGTCGGCGGCGGTGCCAGCGGCGGGGCGGCGCGGCCATTCCGGCTGCCATCCATGCCGATCGGCGCCTGCGTGAGGTCGCGCGCGAGCTGCTGGTGTTGCCGGCGTTCAAGCGTGCCGGTCGCGGCCCGTTGGGCGTTTTTGGAGCCGCCAAGATGGATCTTGCTGCCGAGGATCTGAACGCCGCCGGCGACGAGGGCGATGATGCCGGCTGCCACGAACAGCGACTTCATCCGCTTCATCAGCTTGCCCGGCACCGAAGCCGGAGGCTGTTCGTCGTATTCCGCGTGGTCGTGTTGCGGGGCCTCGTCGCGCGGCGCGGGCGCGCGCGGGGCCTGCTGCAAGGCGGCGCGGGCGGCGCGGCGGGCGGCGGCAATGAAGCTGGATTTGCCGCCGGCCGTGCCCGGCTCGGCCGGCACGGCATCGCCGAGCGCGGCCTCGGAGGCAGCGATGCGGGCGCTGAACTGCGGCGGACCGGAGCCGGGTTCGAGCGGCAGATCGGGCGGCATGTCCGGATTGATCGGCCGCGCGGCGGCCGCGCGGCGGCGCGGCGCGGGCGGCGGTTCCGGCTGCATGCGCTGCGGCGGCGCAGGCGCGTGCTGCGGCGAGGGCTGTGGCGCGGGCCGCGGCGCAGGCGCGACCTGCGACTCGTGCAGGTCCAGCGGACCGGGCTGCGGCGCCTGCGGGGACGGCGCGGGCGCCGGCTCGGGCATGGCCAAAGAGGCCGCCCGCGGCAGGCGTTGTTGCTGAAAGACCGGCTGCTCGGGCGGCGGGGGCGGTTCATGCGGCGGCGCCGGCGCCTCGCTCACCGCGCGCACCGCCAGCCTGCCGTAGCCTTGCGCGAATGCCGCCTGCTCGGCCTGGTCGGCCGCGGCGCGCCGCTCGCCTTCGGCGCGGATGTCGGCCTCGATCTTGGCAAGACGATCTACAACGAGCGCCAAGGTGCCGTGCACGCTGTCCACCGCGTACTGGGTGCGCGCGATATCGTGCTTGAGATCGTCCACCGCCGGCCCCGCTTCGGCGCGCGCGGCGGACGCCTCCTTGTCGGAGCGCATCTCCTCGAGGTGCACCAAAAGATCGCCCAGGCCCCGTTCGATGGCCTCGAGCTGGCCCAGCCGCGACTTCGGAGGCGTCGAGCTTCTCGACCAGATTGACGATGCGGTCCTCGAGATGCCCCTTGGCCACGTCGTCGTTGCGCGAGGACTGCAGCAGCTCGATCTTGTCGGAGAGCGACTGCACCAGCGCTTCCAGCTTCGGCGGGATCGTGGCGCCGTTCTGCTGCCGCTCGGTCAAGGCCTCGGCCAGAGCGCTGATGCGCTGGTCGAGATGATTGAGCGCATCGTTGCCGCTCGTCGCATGGGCGATGTAGTCGACCTTTTCGCCCAGCACCTGCACTTCGGCGGCGAGCGCGCTGACCGCGTCGCTGGAGGCGATGTGGGTCGCCATCTCGCGCAGCGTATTGATGGCGCTTTCGAGCTGCGCCATCGTCTCCGGGTCTTTCTGCGCCACGATGAGATCGATCTTGTGAGCGAGCCCGTCGATCGCCTCGTGGAAGCCGACGAGCTGTTCCGCCGGCGTCAGCCCGTGCAGCGCGTCGCGCACCTCGGCCAGGCCGTGCTCGATACCGACGAGGGTGCCGTGGTCGACGCCGTTCTGTCGGCCTTCCGCGATTCGCTGGGTGAGGCCGGCGATCTGCTTCTCGATGGTCTCGATCTCGCGCCGCGGCATAGCGTCGTTGAGCGCATTGCCGATCCCGATCAGTTCGCCGCGCAGGGCGTTGATCGCCTCCTCAACGCCCGGTTTGCGCAGGGTCTCGATCTGGTCGGTGATACGGCGGAGCTGGTCCTCCAGCCCGGACAGGTCCTGCGCCGGCAGCGGCGTGCGTACCGGCGGCGGCGGAGGGGGAGGGGGAGGCTCGGGCGCCGCGGCCCTGGGCGGCGGCATAACCACCGGCTGCGTCAAGCCGGGCTGCTGCCATTGCGGCTGCGCCATCGGCGGCTGGGGCTGCGACGCCGGCCGCTGGGCCTGCTGGCGAGGTCTTGCCGCCGGTGGGACGGCTTGGCCGCCGTTCAGCGCGCGCTGGCGCGCGGCGATCTCGGCCACCGCATGGTCGAGGCTCGGCGGCAATTGGACGTTGGGCGTGGGCGGCGGTGGCGGCGATGGCTGCCGGGACCCATGGACGAACTGCTCAAGCCGCTGGCCGAGACGGCCGATCTTGGCGGGCTTCGGCTCGGGGCTGTGCTCGGCCTTGGGCTCGGCATTGTGCTCGGTCTTGCGCCGCTTGCGCCGCGGAGCGTAGGCGGCGGGGTCGCTCGGCGGGGGACCGGTGCGCGTCATCTGCTCGATGCGGCGGGAGAGATCGTCCAGCCGCTCGTGCACGCTGGCGAGATCTTCGCCGTAGAAGTGCTCGTCGTCAGGCGCCAGGCCTTGATGTGCGGCTTGCTTAAGGATCACGGCGTTGAGCCAATCTCCCAGGGGCATGCCCGACCGGCGTGCCGCTTCTTGCGCTGTTTCGCGGGCTTCCGGGCGAATCCCCTTCACGCGCCACGGGACGTTGAATTTCATCGCTGCAGATTCCGGGTGGCAAAGCCTGATCCAGCCCCCTGGAACGGTTACGATTTAACGTCGGGTGGACGGGCGCCGTCCGCAGTCCTCGAATGCCGACTTTTTGCTAACCAGGGTAAACAAGCGGTTAACGGGACGGCGTCACGGCGGATTTAACCGGCGTCTTGCTCTCGCCGCCGGTGCTGTGTTGCCTTAACGGGCCCGAAAGCGGAGATGGGTGAATGTGCGGGGTCGCCGCGCATTGTGCTTTATGCCGGCTGGGGGCAGGGCTGCGGCCGTCATAGGACCGCCACCGTTCGTTCGTTAACAGAAGCTTAAGCGCGGCCGTCCCCTGAGCCGCGCTGGAGGATCCGATGCCGAGCTATAAAGCCCCCGTCGACGACGCCCTGTTCCTGCTGAACGACGTCTTCCACCTCGATCGCTACGGCAATCTACCGGGCTTCGCCGACGCGTCGCCCGACGTGGTCGAGGCGATCCTGCGCGAAGCCGGCAAGTACGCCGAAGAGGTGCTCACGCCGCTCAACCGCACGGGCGACATCGAGGGCTGCACGCGCCATGACGACGGCAGCGTCACCACGCCGACGGGTTTCAAGGACGCTTACCGCCAACTCGCCGAGGGCGGCTGGGTCGGCATTTCCGTGCCGGAAGAGTTCGGCGGCCAGGGCCTGCCCAGCACGCTGACCGTGCTGGTGAACGAATTCTTCTGCTCGGCCAACATGGCCTTCGCCATGTATCCGGGACTGACGCAGGGGGCGATCGCCGCGCTGCTCACCCATGCCGCGCCGGACATCAAGGCCAAGTATCTGCCGAAGATGGTCGAGGGCGTATGGACCGGCACCATGAACCTGACCGAGCCGCATTGCGGCACCGATCTCGGCCTCCTGCGCAGCAAGGCCGCGAAGCAGGCCGACGGCTCCTACAAGATCACCGGCACCAAGATCTTCATCTCGGCCGGCGAGCACGATCTGTCGGAGAACATCATTCACCTGGTGCTGGCGCGTATCGAAGGCGCGCCGGCCGGCACCAAGGGCATCTCGCTGTTCGTGGTGCCCAAGATCATGGTCGGCGACGACGGCGCGCTGGGGACCCGCAACGCGGTCGCCTGCGGTTCGATCGAAGAGAAGATGGGCATCCACGGCAACTCGACTTGCGTGATGAATTACGACGGCGCCGTCGGCTGGCTGGTCGGCGAGGAGAACCGCGGGCTCAACGCCATGTTCACGATGATGAACGAGGCGCGGCTCGGCGTCGGCGTGCAGGGGCTCGCGCAGTCGGAGGTCGCCTATCAGAATGCGGTGGCTTACGCGAAAGAGCGTCTGCAGGGCCGCTCCATCTCGGGCGTGAAATATCCCGATAAGCCGGCCGATCCGATCATCGTGCATCCGGACGTGCGGCGTGCGCTGATGACCATGCGCGCCTTCAACGAGGCGGCGCGCGCGCTGGTGCTGTGGACCGCGCTGCAGGGCGACGTCGCCCACCGCTCCGACGAAGACAAGGCGCGCAGAAGCGCCGACGACCACATGGGCCTGCTCACGCCGGTGATCAAAGGCGTGCTCACCGATCAGGGCTTCGCCAATACGGTGATGGCGCAGCAGGTGTTCGGCGGTCACGGCTACATCGCCGAGCACGGCATGGAGCAGTTCGTGCGCGACGCGCGCATCGCCATGATCTACGAAGGCGCCAACGGCATCCAGGCGCTCGATCTGGTCGGCCGCAAGCTGGGCAAGGACGGCGGCCGCGCCATCATGACGTTCATGGGCGAGGTCGGCGCCTATGTGAAGGAAAAGAGCGCCGACGATAAGATGAAGCCGTTCGTCGCGCCGCTCGGCAATGCCGCCGGCCACCTGCAGCAGGCCGCCATGTGGTTCATGCAGAACGCCATGGCGAAACCGGACAATGCGGGCGCCGGCTCATACGACTTCATGCACCTGTTCGGCCTAGTGGCGCTCGGTTACATGTGGGCGCGCATCGCGGAAGCGGCGCTGGCGAAGCAGGGCAACGGCGCGGAGAGCGCGATGGGCGCCAAGCTCGTCACCGCGCGCTTCTTCATGGAGCGCATGCTGCCGGCGACGGCGTCGCACCTGGCGCGCATCCAGGCGGGGGCGGCGAGCCTGATGGAAGTGCCCGACGAGGTGTTTTAGGTCCGGCGGGCGACCGGAAATATTCAGTTGATCAGAACTCCGGCACGCGCCGAACTTCGTCCGTGCCCATCCGTACCGGAATCACGAGAGCTCCATTGCCTTCGTTGAACCGAATTGTATGGCGCCTGTCGGTTGCGCGCTCATCTTTGGCGCCCGGACACTGGACATCGTTATAAATCAGCCGAAGCGTCTTCAGAAGGGCGCGGAAATCCGTTTCGGCTTCAGCCGAATTTTTTCGGTCGGAAAGACCTTGGAGAGACAGAGCCTGTTGTCGGCATGATCGGGTGCCACGGCAGGCAAGCGCATACGGCAAAATCATCTCGAGCAGCAACACAAGGTCGCTAATATTTTTCCGCCGCAAAGATTACCGCGATTTAATTAGCGGTCCTTCGCTCGCAACGATATGTTTTTCAACGACGGTGAGCAGCTCATCCGTCGCCCCCGAGCTGCTTAACGTTCCATCGAAGCTCGGCCTGCGCTTGTCGCAGACCGAGCTTCGTTTGTATTCGATGGCGGAATTCTATATCGGCAAATGCGACGAAGGCGGCGTGTTCCTGTCGGCCGGCGACTAGCTGTAATTGTCGACCGACTGGATGATGCCGCGCGCCTCCAGATAGGCCACCGTATAGGCGTCCTTGTCGGCCCATGGCGGGCAGGCGTAGCGGCCGCCGCGCTTGCCAAACCAACTGCTGATGCGGCGGCTCAAAGAGCGATGCAGAGTTTGGCTGTGGGCGAGCATTGTCGCTTCTCCATTTCGAGACAGGCGAAACCTAAGCGACTCGCCCAAACGGCACTGTGACGGCGGTCACAAGCTGGCGGTTTTTCGGTGGGGCGGACAGTTGTGGCTCGAACGCGATGAGGCAGGCGATTGCTCATCGCCGTCATCCTGAGGTGCGAGCGTGCGGAGCATGCGAGCCTCGAAGGATGCGCGGTCCGGGCCGATCATCCTTCGAGGGCCGCTTCGCGGCCGCCTTGCGAAGGGGATCACATTTACGGGAAATTTATCCCCGGCGCCGGCACGATGCTTTCGCGCGCCGCTTCACGCTCGGCATGGCCGCCAGCGCCACTGCGTCGGCCGCAGCGGCGCTCTCGATCGGAAGCCAAGACGCGTCTTGCTTTTGATTGCCGCCGGCCCGCTTCATGGAACGCCGAAAGCCGGAAAATCGCTGAAGGCCAGGCTGGGCACGGCGTGCAGCGCGCCGGTCTGCCCCGATACCATGCTCGGCCAGAAGACCTGGTAGGAGCCCCGCTCGCGTTTGATGGTGGCGATCAAACATCCCTTGCGTGCGCAATAAAAGACGGCCCAGGGGTCGCCCGTACCGGATGTGCCTTGTTCGCGTGCGGGCCTCAGCCCGCGCGTTCGCAGCGCGGTCTCGATCGCATTGAGCCAGCGGCGTTCCTCGGCGTTCCATCCGCCGGCGGTATCGGGGAAGCGAATGATGTGGCCCATGCCCGTCGATTCCCAATGCGATGTCATGTGAATGCAAATCCGCGGATTACGTTCCGAGGAGTTGATGCGCAAAGACGCCGCGGACAGCCGCACGCAGGAACATCGGAAGGGAGGGGGGCGTTATTCGGCCGTCGCCAACGAATTGCGGGAGAGTGCGCGTGCGTCGGTCCGGCTCCAAACACAAAGAAGATGCGACAGGGCGGATACTCCTCGCCACCGCCATGGGCCTGGCGCTGCTCGATCTGCTCGTGTGGGGGGCGCTTTCGACGCCGCCCAATCCGGTTGCCAATGAACTTATGGAGATAAGATCGCACGTGGTTGCCGGCATTACGCCTGCGCGCGCCGCGACGCCGGCCGCCAAGGAGACGCCGGTAAAATCCGGCGCCCGACACTGAGCGGGGGGCGAGCAGGTTCGTTGAGCGTCAGCGCGGCCGGGCACTGCCTTCGCTGATGAAGGTCAGGATGCGCGGTCCCGGCATATAGCCGCGGTCGACCTGTTCGATGCCGAATCCGGCCTGTTCGATCATGTCGGTGATCGGCCGGTTCAGATGGCAGCCGCCGCTCACGCGCGTCCACAGCGGCGTCAGCCGGTTCTGCCAGTTGCGCACGCGCTGCTCGGGCGCGAGGCCGTGCTCGACGAACAAGAGCTTGCCGCCGGGCCTGAGCACGCGGCGCATCTCCCGCAGCGCGCGCAGCCCGTCCGGGATCGAACACAGCGTCCAGGTGGTCACCACGGTATCGACGCTTCTGTCGTCGAGCGGGATCTGCTCCGCCGACGCCTCGAGATAATTGACCGGCCGAGGCGCCACCGCAGCCTTCGCCGCCGCCATGCGCAGCAAGGCGGGATCGGGCTCCAGCGCGACGATCTCGCTCACAGCAGGCTTGTAGAGAGCGAGGTTGAGGCCCGAGCCGACGCCGATTTCGAGCACGCGCCCTTCCGCCGCCCCGATCACGCGCTCGCGGTAGGGCGCAAAGCGCTTGTTGCGCATGGCAAGATCACAAATCCTCGGCAGGAGGACGTGTTTGTAGAAAGCCACGGCGAGACCTCGCGCGCTAGAACGCCAGCGAGCAGAAGCGTTTGCCTTTCGGCTGCTGCGAATCCAGGCTGCCCCTGAGGATGGTGAGGGCGTCCGGCTTCTTCTTGCCGGAGAATTCGTAGGTCCAGGTGGCCCCGTCGCCGGCCTTGCCCTCGCCGACGATCAGCATGGTGCCGGACGGCGAGAGAATGCCGAGAAACCGTTCCTTGCCGCGCTCGTCGGTCACGTCGCCGGTCCACAGCGGGCCGGACACGGTGAACGTGAGATGGAGGTCGAACGGCTTGAGCTTGTGGGGATCGGCGGAAAACGAGCCGCAGACCAGCTTCGCCGGTACCTGCCGGGTAGCGGCCTGCTCGGCCGCAGCCGACAAGCCCGGCATGAGGGTCAGCGCCAGCGCGGCCGCGCCGGCGAGGTGCCGCAGGCGGCGGGGCGCGGCAAGATGGATCATCGGTCTCTCCAGTGCGAATGCGGCCGCGGGCGCGATCAGCCGAACAGCCAGGAATCGGGATCGGCGATCGGCTCGCCCGCATTCAGCGCGAGCAGTCCCTTCACGCAGCGGATCAGCGTCCAGGCGGCCCACCACAAGAGGATCAGCGCGCCGATGCCCACATGCATGGTGACGGCGCCGACCAGTAGATAGAGCAGGCCGATCAGGAAGGTCTTCGTCTGAAACCGGAAATGCGTGGCCGCGATCTCCCCGGCGCGCTCGCGCTGCATGTAGGCGATGACCGCGCCGATGACGGCCGTGAACCCGGTGAAGAAGCCGCCCAGATAGAGCACATAGACGGCCAGCGCCAGGCCATAGTCCGACACCACGGGGGCTTGCGCCTCGCCGTTACCCTCGGTCTGGGTCTCGCTCTTCGCGACGCGCCGCGACCCGGCGGCTCGGGTGTTGGTGGCCATCTCCGCTTCCCCCTTGGTGATCATCCGTGGCAGACGGCATTAACGCGCCCGCGGCGCTCATTATCCCGCTGCCGACCCACAATACAATGGCCGTCACCGCCATCATTCATCGTGGCGGACGGCGGTTGAAGATCGAGAGACGGGCCTTTTCGCCGGCTGCGCAGCCGAAAAGTGAGGGAGGTCGCTTAAAATATCGAAAGCTTGCGGCTAAGATGCCCCATTCGGGAGCGACACGCAGCATCGGAGGCAACCCGTGCGAAAATTGACCGCACCCCTCGTCCTCATCGGCGCCCTTGCTTTCAGCGGGCCGGCACTCGCCCGCGATATTTATGTGGGCAAGCACACCGCGGACGAGCTCAAGAGCATCTGCACCAAGGTCAACGGCAAGTTCACCCAGGATTCGACCAGCTACGATTGCGGCACCGACTGCAAGGGCAAGCCGGGCACGGCCTGCAACGTCTGGTGCCGGCCCGGCAAGCGCTGCGTTGCCCAGGTGAATGGCGGCCGGCGGCCCCATGATGTCATGAGTGCATTGCAGGGGCGGAAGCGGCACTGACCGCCGAGCGCGCCGTGGCCGCGTCGCCTCAGATATTCACCGTCTGCATGCCCGCCGGCGCGTAGCGCTCGCCGGCGGCCGCGCCCTTGGGAAATACCTGCTCGAGCCGCTCGATATCGGCCGACGTGAGCTTGACGTCGGCGGCGGCAGCGTTTTCCTCCAGATATTTGCGGTGCTTGGTGCCGGGGATCGGCACCACGTCGGGGCCGCGCGAGAGCACCCAGGCGAGCGCGATCTGGGACGGCTTGTGCTGCTTCTCCGCGGCCATTCTCTCCACCTCGCGCACCAGATCGAGATTGCGCGCGAAGTTCTCGCCGGCAAAGCGCGGAGACACGCGACGGAAGTCGTCGGACGCCAGGTCCTCGGTGGTCTTGATGCCGCCGGTGAGGAAGCCGCGGCCGAGCGGCGAATAGGCGACGAAGCCGATGCCGAGTTCGCGCACGGTCGGCAGGATTTCGTCCTCCACGTCGCGGCTCCACAGCGAATATTCCGTTTGCAGCGCCGCGATCGGGTGCACCTTGGCGGCGCGGCGGATGGTGGCGGGCGCCGCTTCCGACAGGCCGAGATGGCGCACCTTGCCTTCGCGCACCAGCTCGGCCATGGCGCCGACGGTGTCTTCGATCGGGGTCTTGGGATCGACGCGGTGCTGGTAATAGAGATCGATGGTCTCGACGCCGAGCCGCTTCAGGCTCGCCTCGCAGGCGCTTTTGACATAATCGGGCTTGCCGCTGATGCCGAGCCGCTCGCCGTTCGGCCCCCGCACATTGCCGAACTTGGTGGCCAGCACCACTTTCTCGCGCTTGCCCTTGATGGCGCGGCCGACCAGTTCCTCGTTGCGGAACGGGCCGTACATGTCGGCGGTATCCAGGAAGGTCACGCCAAGCTCGATGGCGCGGTGGATGGTGGCGATCGATTCGGCATCGTCGCCCGGCCCGTAGAACTCCGACATGCCCATGCAGCCGAGGCCGAGCGCAGAGACCTTGAGGCCGTCGCGGCCCAGTGTGCGGTATTCCATGATGATAGTTCCTTGCCGGATGGTGCCGCCGCCCCGCACCACATGGGGTAGGGCGGAGCCGGCGGCAACCGCTCCGATTGACTTCCGTCAAAGCGCGGCCCCGTGCGGCATGGCCGAATGGCTGGCAAACTATGTCAGGGCAGGGGGCGCGCATGAGCACCACGATTTCGGGCAAGACCGATCCGGTCGTGCGCCGCATCACAGCGAGCGACGTCATCGAGGCACTGGGCCAGGGCCTGCGCGATTTCCAGGCGCTGCCCTTATGGGGGCTGACGGTCGGCGCGTTCTACGCGGCCGGCGGCATCTTCATCCTGCTTTCCATCACCGCGCTCGGCTTGACCTATCTCGCCTATCCGCTGGCGGCGGGCTTCGCGCTGCTCGGGCCGTTCGCGGCGGTGGTGCTCTATGAAGTGAGCCGGCGTCGCGAGCAGGGCAAGGGCGCGCCCTCGCCGGCCGCCATCATCGCGGCCGTGCGCGCGCGCAGCGAGATCGGCTGGATGGCCTTCGTCTCCGTCTTCATCTTCATCATCTGGATGTATCAGGCGCGCATGCTGATGGCGCTGTTCTTCGGCCTGCACGCCTCCTTCACCACCCTGCGCCAATTCATTGCCGTGGTGTTGTCGACCAACGAGGGCATGGCCTTCCTGGTGATCGGCCATCTGGAAGGCGCGGTGCTTTCGCTGCTCTTGTTTTCCGTGACGGTGGTCTCGTTCCCGCTGCTGCTCGACCGCGAGGTGGATTTCGTCACCGCCATGATCACCAGCGTGCGCGCGGTGGTGACCAGTCCCGGGCCGATGATCGGCTGGGCCGTGGTGGTCGTCGCGCTGCTGATCATATCGGCGCTGCCGTTCTTCCTCGGCCTGCTCGTCGTGCTGCCGGTGCTCGGCCACACGACTTGGCATCTCTACCGGCGCATCGTCGCGCCGGTCGCCACCCAATAACGCTCGGCTTAACGAATTGGCTGCGGCGCGATCGTCGCCGACAGCCGCAGCGTTGGCGGCGCGGTCAACCCTTTCATCAACTCGCGACTGTGGAAGGCGCCGTCGGGGCAGATGAATTCAAACGATGCCAGTATGCGATCGACCGTCTCGCCGTCGCGCGAAAAGGGCAGCAGCAGCCGCTCGTTATGCACCAGCCGGCCGGCACGGTCGGTCATGTCCTGGATGGTGTAAACGGGCCGGCCGCTCGCGGCCGCCTCCAGGTAGGGCGCAAGCCCGGTCGCGCAGGTATCGCTGCGAATGATCTGGTCGAGGTAGCGCCCGCGGCAATCGCCCGAGCCGTAGACCTCGCCGATGGTCGCGCCGTGGAAACGGATCATGAAGCGCGGGCCGTCCTGCCCGCGGAGCACATCGAGGAAGCTCAGGCTGTCGGCCATGCGGCTGAGATCCTCGGTCTCGACCGCTTGCCATTGCGGCACGCGGGAAGCGCCGCGTTGCTGGTGCCAGAACTTCAGCAGCCAGCGCTGACTGATCGCCCGAACCACATCCGGACGCGCGTTCGAAAATTCCATTCTTGGACGGCTCCCCGCCGATCCCCGGCGTCGAACGTTTTTCTTTCTCGCGGATGCTTGTCAATATGCGAAACAACAACAGTGGGCACTGTCGTATTCGCGACACACTCGGCGTAGCGCGCTACTTTTCACGCGGGCGTTGCGACGACGGGGCCGCGCCGGCGCGTGCGCATCAGCAGCCAGCCTATGATGGACATGTTGAGCAGATTCCAGGCAAGCCCGTCGAGGAATGCGGTCCGCGCGCACAGGGAAGTAGCCGGCGCTCGCGGCGGGCTCGGTATCAAACTTATTCCTATCGCCCGACCACCTTGCCCGCCCCATGGCGGCGCGCTAGGTGAGTTGCCCTATGGAAGCCCTCAACCTCCCCCGTCCGGCCTGGATGAGCGAAGACCTCGTGCTGCTCGAGGAGCAGGCACGGCGCTTCATTGCCCAGGAATTCGCCCCCAAGCTCGATCGATGGCATGAGGCCGGCATCTACGAGCGCGAGGTCTGGACCAAGGCGGGCGAAGCCGGCCTGCTCTGCGCCTCGATGCCCGAAGAGTATGGCGGGGCCGGCGGCACTTTCGCCCACGAGGCGGTGATCAACCGCGAATTGTCGCTCGCCGGCTTCGACACGTTCGGCGGCCCGCTGCATTCCGGCATCGTCGCGCCCTATATTCTTCGTTACGGCACCGAGGAGCAGAAGCAGCGCTGGCTGCCCCGGCTCGCCACCGGCGAACTGGTCGGCGCCATCGCCATGAGCGAGCCCGGCACCGGCTCGGACCTGCAGGGCGTGCGCACCAAGGCCGAGAAGTCCGGCAACGGCTACGTGCTCAACGGCTCCAAGACCTTCATCACCAACGGCCAGCACGCCAATCTCATCATCGTCGTTGCCAAGACCGATGCGAAAGCGGGCGCCAAGGGCACCTCGCTCATGGTGGTGGAGACCGACGACGCGCCCGGCTTCCGGCGCGGCCGCAAGCTCAGGAAGCTCGGCATGGATTCCGCCGACACCTCGGAACTGTTTTTCGAGGACGTGAAGCTGCCGGCGGAAAATCTGCTCGGCCCCGAGGAGGGGCAGGGCTTCTACCAGCTCATGAAGGAACTGCCGCAGGAGCGGCTGATTGTCGCCCTGCACGCGGTGGCCATGATGGAACGGGCGCTGGCGCTCACGATCGACTACGTCAAGCAGCGTAGCGCCTTCGGCAAGAAGATCATCGAGTTCCAGAACACGCAGTTCGAGCTCGCCGAGTGCAAGACCGACGCGACCATCGCGAAAGTGTTCCTCGACCACTGCATCGGCGAGCACCTCGAGGGGCGTCTTGATACTGTCACCGCCTCGATGGCGAAATACCGGCTGACCGACACGCAAGCGAAAGTGATCGACCGCTGCCTGCAACTGTTCGGCGGCTATGGTTACATGGACGAATATCCGATCTCGCGCATGTACCGCGACGCGCGCGTGCTGCGCATCTACGCGGGCACCAACGAGATCATGAAGTTGCTCATCGCGCGGAGCCTGTAATGACCGGAGCTCGCGTCAAATTCAGCGTCATGGCCGGGCTTGTCCCGGCCATCCACGCCTTTACTTAGGTAATCAAGACGTGGATGCCCGGC
This sequence comes from uncultured Pseudomonadota bacterium, assembly GCA_963837965.1. GTDB lineage: Bacteria > Pseudomonadota > Alphaproteobacteria > Rhizobiales > Xanthobacteraceae > Pseudolabrys. Next base: position 120,472 of record CAWIPY010000004.1, read on the forward strand.
ACAAAGCCGGGCATGACGGCGGAGAAGTGGAGACACATCATGGCCGACGCATTCATCTACGACGCCATCCGCACCCCGCGCGGGCGCGGCAAGGCGGACGGCGCGCTGCACGAGGTGACCGCGCTCAATCTGGCGGCGCAGGCGCTCACCGCGATCAAGGAGCGCAACGATCTCGATCCGGCGCAGCTCGACGACGTGGTGCTCGGCTGCGTCGATCCGGTGGGCGAGGCGGGCGGCGACATCGCGCGCGCCTCCGCGCTGGTCGCCGGCCTGGGCGACCAGGTGCCGGGCGTGCAGATCAACCGCTTCTGCGCCTCCGGGCTCGACGCGGTGAACTTCGCCGCGGCCCAGGTCATGTCCGGCCAGCACGACATGACCATCGGCGGCGGCGCCGAATCCATGAGCCGCGTCGGCATGGGCGCCGCCGGCGGCGCCTGGCCGATGGATCCCTCGATCGCGGTGGAAACCTACTTCCTGCCGCAGGGCATTTCCGCCGACCTGATCGCCACCAAATACGGCTTCTCGCGCGACGACGTCGACGCCTATGCGGTCGAAAGCCAGAAGCGCGCCGGCGAGGCCTGGCAGGAGGGCCGCTTCAAGAATTCGGTGATCCCGGTCAAGGACGTCAACGGCCTCACCATCCTGGCCAAGGACGAGCACATGCGTCCGTCCACCACCATGCAGACGCTGGCCTCGCTGCAGCCGTCCTTCGTGCAGATGGGCGAGATGGGCGGCTTCGATTCGGTCGCCATCCAGCGCTACCCGGAAGTCGAGACCATCAACCACGTGCATACGCCGGGCAATTCCTCCGGCATCGTCGACGGCGCCGCCGCCGTGCTGATCGGCAGCAAGGAAGCGGGCAAGGCCGCCGGCCTGAAGCCGCGCGCGCGCATCCGCGCCTTCGCCAATATCGGCTCCGAGCCGGCCATCATGCTGACCGGCCCGATCCCGGTGAGCGAGAAGGCGCTCAAGCGCGCCGGCATGAACAAGAGCGACATCGACCTGTGGGAGCTGAACGAGGCCTTCGCCTCGGTGGTGCTGCGCTACATGCAGGCGATGGACATCCCGCACGACAAGATCAACGTCAACGGCGGCGCCATCGCCATGGGCCATCCGCTCGGCGCCACCGGCGCCATGATCCTCGGCACCGTGCTGGACGAACTGGAGCGGCGTAATCTCTCCACCGCGCTGGTCACGCTCTGCATCGGCATCGGCATGGGCACCGCGACGATCATCGAGCGCGTCTAAGACGCCCATGCCCAAGATCGATATCGCGGCGATCCCGCTCGATACGAAAACGAACTATCCGCCGCCGTTCGACAAGGCGGTGGAGGGCCGCGCGCGCAAGCGCATGGGCCGCGCCGCCGGCCTCGGCCAGTTCGGCGTCAATCTGTGCACGCTCAAGCCGAAGGCGGCCTCTTCGCAGCGCCACTGGCACGAGAACGAGGACGAGTTCGTCTATGTGCTCGACGGCGAGGTCGTGCTGATCGAGGACGGCGGCGAGACCGTGCTGAACGCGGGCGAGGCGGCGGCCTGGCAGGCCGGCGTCGCCAACGGGCATTGCCTCGTCAACCGCTCGGACCGCGACGCCGTCTTCCTCGAGGTCGGCACGCGCGCGCCGAACGAGCGCGCGCATTATTCCGACATCGACATGATGGTGACGCGCGACGACGCCGGCTTCCGCTACACGCATAAGAACGGCGAGCCGTATCCTAAATAGGAGCTTTTCGGATGACCAATTTCAAACTCGACATCGATGCCGACGGCATCGCGCTCGTCACCTGGGACATGCCCGGCCGCTCGATGAACGTGATCGACGGCTCCGTCATCGAGGAACTGTCGCAGATCGTCGACAAGGTGACCGAAGACGCCGCCATCAAGGGCGCGGTGGTCACCGCCGGCAAGGATAGCTTCTGCGGCGGCGCCGATCTCACCATGCTCGAGCGCATGGGCGCGACCTATGCCGAAATGGTCAAGCGCGACGGCGAGGAAGCCGCCAACCAGATGGTGTTCGAGGAAAGCCGCAAGCTCTCGCAGCTCTACCGGCGGCTGGAAAAGAGCGGCAAGCCCTGGGTCGCCGCCATCAACGGCACCGCCATGGGCGGCGGCTTGGAGCTCTGCCTCGCCTGCCATCACCGCGTCGCCTCCGACAATCCGAAGACGCGGCTCGGCCTGCCCGAGGTGAAGGTCGGCCTGTTCCCCGGCGCCGGCGGCACCCAGCGCGTGGCGCGCATGCTCGCGCCCGCCGATGCGCTGCAGTTCCTGCTCAAGGGCGATCAGCTCAAAGTGGACCGCGCCAAGGCAATGAAGCTGATCGACGCGGTCGTGCCGCAGGCCGACCTGATCAAGGCCGCCAAGGAGTGGATCAAGGCCGGCGGCAAAGCGGTCAAGCCGTGGGACGAGAAGGGCTTCCGCCTGCCCGGCGGCCCCGTCTATTCCAAGGCCGGCATGATGGTGTTTCCGCCCGCCAACGCGCTCTACCGCCGCGAGACCTACGACAACTATCCGGCCGCGCGCGCCATTCTGCAGACCGTCTATGAAGGCCTGCTGGTCGACATCGACACCGCGCTGCGCATCGAGTCGCGCTGGTTCGCCAAGATCCTGCGCTCGCCGGAAGCGGCCGCCATGATCCGCTCGCTGTTCGTCTCCATGCAGGAGCTGAACAAGGGCGCGCGCCGGCCGCAGAAGGTGGGGCCGTCCAATCTCAAGAAGGTCGGCATCGTCGGCGCCGGCTTCATGGGCGCCGGCATCGCGCAGGTGAGCGCGGCGGTGGGCATCGAGGTCGTGCTCATCGACCGCGACCAGGAAACCGCCGAGAAAGGCAAGGAAGGCCTCGCCAAGGCGCTCTCCGACCGCGTGATGAAAGGCCGCATGAAGGGCGCCGACCGCGACGCGCTGCTGGAAAAGATCACGCCCACCGCCGACTACGGCGCGCTGAAGGACTGCGGCCTGGTGGTCGAGGCCGTGTTCGAGGACCGCAAGATCAAGGCCGACGTCATCAAGAAGATCGAGGCGGTGATCGGCGACGACGTCATTCTCGCCTCCAACACCTCGACCCTGCCGATCACGTCGCTCGCCAAGGAATTCAAGGATCCGCAGCGCTTCATCGGCATCCACTTCTTCTCGCCGGTCGCGCGCATGCTGCTCACCGAGATCATTCTCGGCAAGGAGACCGGCGACAAGGCGCTCGCCACCGCGCTCGATTATGTGCGCATGATCCGCAAGACGCCGATCGTGGTGAACGATTCGCGCGGCTTCTACGCCAACCGCTGCGTGATCGCCTATCTGCTGGAAAGCCACCTGATGGTGCTGGAGGGCATTCCGCCCGCCATGATCGAGAACGTCGCGCGCATGGCCGGCATGCCGGTCGGCCCGCTCGCGCTCAGCGACGAGACGGCGCTCGATCTCGGCCTCAAGATCGTACGCGCCGCCGAGGCGGATCTCGGTGCTTCGGCCATCAACCAGGATCAGAAGAAGCTCCTGGAGGACATGGTCGAGAAGCACGGCCGCTTCGGGCGCAAGAACGGCAAGGGCTTCTACGACTACGCGGCCAAGCCCAAGCGGCTGTGGCCCGGCCTCGCCGAGCTGCAGCAGAACAAGCTCACCCCCGCCGAGGTCGAGGCGATCGATGTGGAGGAGCTGAAGGCGCGCTTTCTCGCGGTGCAGGCGGTGGAGGCCGCGCGCACCTTCGAGGACAAGGTGGTCACCGACGTGCGCGAGGCCGATGTCGGCTCCATTCTCGGCTGGGGCTTCGCGCCGTTCACCGGCGGCGTGCTGTCCTATATCGACACGATGGGGACCGACAACTTCGTCACGCTCTGCCGCAAGTTTGAAAAGAAGTACGGCGCGCGCTTCACCCCGCCCAAGCTGCTGCTCGAAATGGCGCTGACCAACGACACCTTCTACCATCGCTTCGCCCCGCCGAAGCAGAAGGAAGCGGCGTAGGGATTTTCATGTGCATCGATGCATACTCCGCTCATTCCCGCGCAAGCGGGAATCCAGGAATGCAATCGATACATCCGAGAGTTCTACCCTGGGTCCCCGCTTTCGCGGGGACGAGCGGACGGTCGTGCCTGAACGACACTTACGATAGCGCGCGAAAACATGCCATACTTCCCGCTCACCCCAGCGCAAGCGGGGGTCCGGGTATTTGGCATGGCGTTCTTTGTCTACATCCTTACGAATAAACGGAACGGCACACTTTACGTCGGGATGACCGACGATCCGATAAAGCGTGTTTGGCAGCACCGTAATGGCATCATTCGCGGTTTCACGCACAGGTACGGCGTCAAATTGCTTGTGTGGTACGAGGCGCACGAGTTCGCGGGAATCGGCATTTATCCGTGAACGCCAGATCAAAAAATGGAACCGGGCTTGGAAGCTTGAATTAATTGAAAAGACGAATCCGGGTTGGCGCGATCTTTGGGATGAAGCGAACTCCTGAAACTAAGAAAGATGCCCGCCGGCGCGAAAGTGAGCGGGCGAAATGCCGAGCTTGATTTCTCCGCTCACCCCCGCGAAAGCGGAGGTCCAGGGGTGCCTGCTTGTGCGTTGGTGCCTGGATTCCCGCTTGCGCGGGAATGAGCGGAGTGTGTCGTATGGCTGAACAAAACCGCTCCCTCTTCCGCTGGCGCGAAATTCCCGGCAGCGTGTGGGCGCTCGGGCTCGTCTCGCTGTTCATGGATTCCTCTTCGGAGCTGATCCATGCCCTGCTGCCGCTCTTCCTGGTCAACGCGCTGGGCGCGAGCCTGCTCGACGTCGGCATCATCGAGGGCATCGCCGAAGCCACCGCCGCCATCACCAAGGTGTTCTCCGGCGTGCTCAGCGACTATCTCGGCGAGCGCAAATGGCTGACCGCCGCAGGCTACGGCCTCGCCGCACTGTCGAAGCCGATCTTTCCGCTGGCGTCCAGCATCGCCTGGGTGGCGGGTGCGCGCTTCATCGACCGCGTCGGCAAGGGCATCCGCGGCTCGCCGCGCGATGCGTTGATCGCCGACTTGACGCCCAACGACCTGCGCGGCTCGGCCTACGGCCTGCGCCAGACGCTCGACACCATCGGCGCGGTGCTGGGTCCCGCGGCGGCCATCGGCCTCATGGCGCTGTTCGCCGACCAGTACCGCACCGTGTTCTGGATCGCGGTGATCCCGGCCTTCGCTGCCGTCGCCACCATCGTCTTCTTCGTGCGCGAGCCGCGGCGTCCGCCGCGCGCGCGCAGGCTCAAATCGCCGCTGTCGCGCGCCGAGCTAAAGCGGCTGGACATCGGCTATTGGGCGGTGGTCTTCGTAGCGGCCATCTTCACCCTCGCCCGTTTCTCGGAAGCCTTTTTGCTGCTGCGCGCGAAATCGGCCGGCATGCCGGTGGTGCTGGTGCCGACGGTGATGGTGGTCATGAACGTCGTCTACGCGCTGTCGGCTTGGCCGGCCGGCGCGCTGTCGGATTCGATCGGCCGCTACCGGTTGCTGATCTCTGGCTTTGCCCTGCTCATCGTCGCCGACCTCATCCTCGCATTGGGCAGCGGCGTCGCCATGGTGATGCTGGGCGTGGCGGTGTGGGGCCTGCACATGGGCCTCACGCAGGGCCTGTTGTCCGCGCTGGTCGCCGACACCGCGCCGGAGAATCTGCGCGGCACCGGTTTCGGCGTGTTCAACCTGGTGAGCGGGCTTGCCATGCTCATGGCCAGCATCATCGCCGGGGCCTTGTGGGACTGGGCCGGACCGGAGGGCACCTTCCTCGCCGGCGCGCTGTTCACCGCGCTGGCGCTTATCGTGCTGCCCTTCGCGCATCGGCGCAGGGTGGCGGCGGAGGCAAAGTGAACGCGCCAGCGGAACTCATGGTGTCTTTTTACATAATATTGCGCTTTCCGCCCTCCTCACCATCTAAGCGGCATGCCCAAAACGATCGCTTTCGATTTTCCTCGCGCGCGGACTTATCGTGGCGCCGCCGACAAACGCGCGGCGCTTGAACGCCTCGACATGCTCTCGCGGCTTTTCGACGTCGCCTTCGTTCTGCCCGGCACCGGAGTGCGCTTCGGAGTTGAAGCGCTGCTGCGGCTCGCGCCCGGCATCGGCGACGTCGCTGCCTCTGTACTTTCCTGCTATCTTTTGTACGAGGCCTACCGGCTTGAAGTTCCGCGTCGCGTGTTCGCCCGCATGGCCGGCAATGTGGCGGTCGAAGCCGTCGCCGGCGCCGTGCCGCTGCTCGGCGACATTTTCGACATCGGCTTTCGCGCGAACCGCCGAAACGTCGGCATCCTGCGCCAGCACTTCGTGCGCGAAGGCTTGATCTAGAGCAAGCTCCGTTTGGTTGGACTTAAACCCCGCGCGTTCGCGCGTAAGCGCGAATTGAGTTCTTAAATCAAATAAAAGGGAAGGAACTGGGTCCCCGCTTTCGCGGGGACGAACGGACAACTACGGTGTCACCTCATCCAACCACAACCGTCAGCCGCTTCGCCGCCCGCGTAACGCCCGTATAAAGCCAGCGTTCGCGCGAGTCGGGAAAGGCGAAGCTCTCGTCGAACAGCACCACGTCGTCCCATTGCGAGCCTTGCGCCTTGTGCACGGTGAGCACATAGCCGTAGTCGAACTCGTCGTAGGGTTTGCGCCGCTGCCAGTCGAGCTGCTCGAGCCCGCCGGTGAAGCATTCCGGCCGCACCGATACTTTCACGCCGCGCGTCGCCGTTTCGTCGTCGGGCAGGAGTTGCAGCGACATGATGCCGGTCTTGGCGCCGCCCTTGCGGCTGCCGCGCGCTTTCACCGTCCACAGGCCTCCGTTGAACAGCGCCTTCTTACGGTTGTTGCGCAGACAGACCAGCTTGTCGCCGGCCTCGGGCATGCTGTCCTCGAAGCCGCGACGCTCGCGCATGCGGCTGTTATAGGCGCGCCGCGTGGCGTTGCGGCCGACCAGCACCTGGTCGGCGTCGAGCACGCGCTGCGGATCGAGTTCGCTTTTGCGCACGACTTCCGTTTCGCCATAGCGGCCGGGCTCCAGATACTCGCCGGCGCGGATGTCCATCGACAGCCGCACGATCGGATCGTCCTGCGCCTGCCGGTGCACTTCCGTGAGCATCACGTCCGGCTCGGCCTCGGTGAAGAAGCCGCCGCCTTGAATTGGCGGAAGCTGCGCTGGATCGCCCAGCACCAGCACCGGCACGCCGAAAGACAAGAGGTCGCGCCCGAGCTCGGCATCCACCATCGAACATTCGTCGATGATGATCAGCTCGGCCTTCGAGGCCGGCGCCTCGTCCCACAGGTCGAAGCTCGGGATTTCCTCGCCGCTCTCGCGCGCGCGGTAGATCAGCGAATGGATGGTGGAGGCGCCGCCGCAGCCCTTGCCGCGCATGACGCTCGCCGCCTTGCCGGTGAAGGCGGCGAACTTCACCTCGCCGTCGGCCTCGTCGGCGAGGTGGCGGACGAGCGTCGTCTTGCCGGTGCCGGCATAGCCGAACAGGCGGAAGACCTGCGGGGTGCCGTTTGCGCCCGGCTTGGCTTTCAGCCAGTCGGCGACGGCTTTCAGGGCCTGGTCCTGGGCGGGGGAGAACTGCGGCATGGCGGGACATCCATAAAGCATGGCGGGCGGTTGCGGAAGAACAAAAAAGGAACTTTAGCGATGCATACTCCGCTCATTCCCGCGAAAGCGGGAATCCAGAAACGCAATTGCTGGCACGGATAATTCCGCCCTGGGTCCCCGCTTGCGCGGGGACGAGCGGGCTGAGTTCATCCGAGCGCATTCGCTTTAGGTCTTGACAATGATCCTATGTATAGAATATATGCACTCTATCCGGGATCGTCCGGGCGGCGCCGTCGACGCGCTGCGCGGACGGACCCGGGTGCGGCGCCCCGACAATGGGCGTCGCGGATGGAGCGCCGGGAGGCGCAGCACCCCCGATCGCAAGGGGGTGGCGCGCCCGGGGCGGGCCTCATCACCCCGCTCCCGAACGGCGCGCGGGCTGCCCGATCGCAAGGGCGGCCCGAAGGGGTCTCGCAAACCCCTGGCGCCTCCCGGCGCTCCATTCCCCTTTTCGGGGGAGGAAAAAGGGACAACGGCCTACCCGGGGCCGCAAAGAACACGGGCGACGGCGCGCGCCTGACTGTCATTTAAATCGATGATGGATCGCATTCGTTTCCCGCATGCGCGTTCACCGAGATAGGGCAGTTACATTGCCCTTTCCCGCTTCCCATGTTTATGGTCGCCGCCCTTCCCGCCGGAACTCCTTTGCATGGCCCGTGACCAAATCGATATGACGCCGATCGAGACGCGCGACGAGCTTGTCGCCTGGCTCGAAGCGGGCTGCACGCCGCGGGAGAATTTCCTGATCGGCACCGAGCACGAGAAGTTCGCCTTCACCATCGAGGATCACCGGCCGGTGCCCTATGCCGGGCGCCGCTCCATCCGCTCCCTGCTCGAAGGCATGCACGACATTCTCGGCTGGGAGCCGATCATGGAGGGCGACAACATCATCGGCATGTTCGACGTCACCGGAGGCGGCGCCATTTCGCTGGAGCCGGGCGGCCAGTTCGAGCTGTCGGGCGCGCCGGTGGCGAACGTGCACCAGACGGCCGCCGAACTGATGGCGCATCTCGCGCAACTGCGCGAGGTGGCGAAGCCGCTGGGCATCGGCTTCCTCGGCCTCGGCATGACGCCGAACTGGCGGCGCGAGGACATGCCGGTCATGCCCAAGGGCCGCTACAAGATCATGACCGCCTACATGCCGAAGGTCGGCAAGCTCGGCCTCGACATGATGTACCGCACCTGCACGGTGCAGGCGAACCTCGACTTCTCCTCGGAAGCCGACATGGTCAAGAAGCTGCGCGTCTCGCTCGCGCTGCAGCCGGTCGCCACCGCGCTGTTCGCCAATTCGCCCTTCACCGACGGCAAGCCGAACGGCTTCCTGTCCATGCGCTCGCAGATCTGGACCGACACCGACGCCGACCGTTCCGGCATGCTGCCCTGGGCCTTCGAGGACGGCATGGGCTTCGAGCGGTGGGTCGACTATGCGCTCGACGTGCCGATGTATTTCGTCAAGCGCGGCGACAAATACATCGACGTGGCGGGCAAGTCGTTCCGCGATTTCTTTGCCGGCAAGCTCGCGGCGCTGCCGGGCGAGCGGCCGACCATTTCCGACTGGGCCAATCATCTCTCGACCATTTTTCCGGAAGTGCGGCTCAAGCGTTATCTGGAAATGCGCGGCGCCGATGGGGGCCCCTGGCGGCGGCTGCCCTCGCTGTCCGCCTATTGGGTCGGCTTGTTGTACGACGATGCCGCGCTCGACGCCTGCTGGGACATGGTCAAGCTGTGGACCGCCGAGCAGCGCCAGAAGCTGCGCGACGACGTGCCGAAACGGGGCTTCCGCGCCGAGATCGGCAATCGCAACGTGCTGACGCTGGCGCAGGAGACCCTGCGGCTGGCCGCGCACGGGCTTGAACCGCCGCGCACGGCTCGACCGCAACGGCCGCGACGAGGCGCGATACTTGCGTCCGCTCGAGGAGTCGATCGCCCGCGGTATCACGCCGGCCGAGGAACTTCTGGAGAAGTACCACGGCGAATGGGGCGGCACGGTCGATCCGATCTACGATGAGTATGCGTATTGATCTTTCTCTCTCCCCGCGCAGCGGGGAGACGTAAAGAGTGGCCCATGGCCAAGTCCACGCCCGCCACGCTCGCGCTGCAAAAGGCCGGCGTCGCCTTCGCCCTGCACGAATACGACTACGACCCGGACGCCCCGCGCATCGGCCTGCAGGCGGCGCAGGCGCTCGGCATCGAGCCTGCGCGCGTCTTCAAGACGCTGATGGCGCGGGCGGGCGATCGGGTGGTCTGCGCGTTGGCGCCATCCGACCGCGAGGTGAACCTGAAGAAGCTCGCGCAGGCCGCCGGCGCCAAGAGCGCAAGCATGCTGGGCGCCGCGGAGGCCGAGCGCAGCACCGGCTATCACGTCGGCGGCATCTCGCCCTTCGGCCAGAAGAAGCGCGTGCCGGTGTTCGTTGAAAACTCTGCGCTGTCCTTCGACCGCATCGTGCTCAACGGCGGACGGCGTGGATTGCAGGTGGAACTGGCGCCGGGCGACGTGCTGCGCGTGCTCAACGCGACGTCTACGGATTTGTGCTGACCCGCCGCAATTGCATTCGAGGTCATTCCGCCGCTTGCGCTTCCGACAGGTTGTCGAGCGAGGAGATGATGTGCTCGGCGAGAGCATCCGCCAGCGCCGACGATTCATGCGCGTTGCGCACCAGGCCGATGCGGCAGGTGGACAGTTCCGGAAACCCTTCCGCCGCAGTGAGCACGCGCATGCCGGGCCGCAGGCCCGATTCCGGCAGCACCGAGACGGCGAGGCCGGCCAGCACGGCGGCGGCTACCGCACCCGCGTTCGAGCTGGAATAGAGCACGCGGTACGGCCGTCCGATCGACTCCAGCCGCTCGACCGCGGAGCGCCGCCAGATGCAGCTCGGCCGGCCCAGCGCCAGCGGCAGCCGCGGCTCAAGATGAATCGAATGCCGGTTCGAAGTCACCCATAACAGCCGCTCGCGCCGGAACGTTTCCGAGGCGCGCTTCGATTCGCAATTGGTCACGATGGCCAGATCGATCTCGTTGCCGTCGATACGCTGCAGCAGCGCGCCGGTCGGCTCGCAGATCACGGTCAGCTCGACGCTCGGATAGGCGCGCGAGAAGCGCGCCATGATCTCGGGCAGATAACGATCGGCATAATCATCCGGCACGCCGAGCCGGACACGGCCTGACAGCGCCGCGTCGGAAAATGCGGCCACCGTCTCGGCGTTGAGCTTGACCAGCCGCCGCGCGTAATCGAGCAGGCGGGCGCCGTCCTCGGTCAGCTTGGACGCGCGGCCGTCGCGGGCGAAGATCGGCCGCTCGATGCGCTCCTCCAGCCGCTTCATCTGCATCGACACCGCCGATTGCGTCTTGTGCACCACCTCCGCGGCCTTGGTGAAACTGCCGGTCTCGGCAATGGCGATGAAGGTGCGAAGCTGGTCGATATCGAGCAGCGCGGTCATGGCTGTTTTCCTCATCCGGTCGTTCCGGGGCGCGCGCGAGCTCGCGGGCCCGGAATCCAGAGCGGCAGCAGGGATATGCTCCCTATCAATGCCGCTGATTGGTCAGATTAAAAACATTCGTTTCACTAATCAATCCCCGCGGTGCACCATGTTCGCGTGCCGGAGGATTCGGGTGGGGATTTCGGGTGTCTCCGGCCTGGCTTGCGCTTCCATTAAGGAGACAAGCCGCGAACCGCACGGAGACTGTCCATGACCACAAACATGCCCGTTGTCCCCCTGGCCGGCAGCACTTTACTGCGCGCCTGCTTCGCCGCGCTGGCCTTCCTCACCCGCTGGTACAAGGACTTTGCCCGCGCCCGGCGCCACCGGCGCGAGGCGCGGGTCCTCGCCGGCCTCGACTCGCGCATGCTCGCCGACATCGGCGTCACCCGCGGCGACGTGCGCGACGCCTTCTCCGAGCCGTTCTGGGAAGACCCGACCGCGCTGCTCTGCGAGCGTGCAAACGAACGGCGCCTTAGCCGCTCCGTGCCCTATGTGCCGGCCGCGCGGAGGAGCGAAGGCTTCAGCCGGCCGCGCACCGACCGGCCTGCGCTCCACACGGTTTGAGCGATCCACCCAATCGGCCGATCCCTCTCATCGGCCGCGATCCGCGACCCGCGAAAATCCCCTCTCGCGAGACGGATCCAGCGCCCGCCGGCCCCTCCGGCGGGCGCTCTTCATTTTTGCGCCACGCCTGGCGCCGCGCGCGCGAGTCTTTGTCATTCAGCCGATGGGCGATCGCCGCGATCTGGCCCCACGTGCTATCCGCACTCGCGCCATATGCGCTAGCATGGTGCCGGAGCACGGGTCTCCTGATGGGACGGGCGAGCATGCGGTTTGCGGTCAACGGCCTGCGCGGACTCTTCGTGTTCGTCGCCGTCGCGGCTGCCGGGGCCGCGCACGCCCAGCTCGGCTATGACCGGCCCGGCGGCGGCGACTATCAAAACTTCGCCATCCGCACCGGCGATCCGGCGATCTGCGCCTCGCGCTGCGAGCATGACCGGCGTTGCCGCGCCTGGAGCTTTGCCTTTCCGCATACGAAGAAAACGGCCGCAACCTGCTGGCTGAAGCGCCATGTGCCGCCGCGCGTAAAGGACGATTGCTGCGTCTCCGGGGTGAGCGGCGCAGGCGTGATCGAGCCGCGGCGCGGGCCGATCGAGTTTTCCATCGCCCGGCCGGGCGGCGACTACAAGGCGTTCAACATCGGCACCAGTCCTTCCGGCGAGACCTGCAAGGCCATCTGCGAATCCGACACCCGCTGCCGCGCCTGGACTTATGTGCGGCCCGGCTACGGCGGCGGCGCGTCTGCCCGCTGCCACCTCAAGAGCAAGATTCCACGCCCGCGCCATAAGCCCTGCTGCATCTCGGGCGTGGTGCGGTAGCGCTTCTCTTGAATTTCAGAAGCCGGTGAACAGCAGATCGAGCGCGGCAATGATTGCATCGCGCTCGATGCGCATCGATCCGCGAGGGGCGTTCGCAAGAGACGCTCGTTCGCACCGTGAAACAATTTCCTGCATGGCAATCGAGAAGTCACGACCTTGAAACGTTACCAGCGGGTTCAGACGCGCTGCGCCATTCAACCGCTCGCGCGGGATCGAGCGGAGGCACGATGGCAGAGTTAAGCCGCCGACGAGATCGGACTGCAAGAGAATGAGGTATGGCCGAAACGCCACGGCTCCCCGAATCCGGATTTGCAACGACGTGGAATGGCGGTTCATTCTCGATCGGCCCTATAGCGCGGCTTGCTCGCCAGCAAGCCATGGTCGATAAACGCGTTTATCGAGGAGATCGCGGCCTGATTTTCCACCAACCAACGCTTTTCGCTTCCGTCCTTGACGATCGCGCGCAAACGCCGCTCGAGGGTCTCGGCAAGATCGATGTCGAGACGGCGCGCCTCATCGAGCAGCTCGGCCTCGACCAGCAGGTTGACGGCCCGCTTCCCGGATTGATGCTCGCCCATAGGAAGCCCTCACATCGCTTCAAAGCCTAGGCCGCACGCCCGTCGGGTACAAGGCGCCGCACTTTCAATGCACCACGGTGAAGAAGCGCGCCAGCCGCAGTCCCGATGGCCAGGTCCAAATCGGGCGGCTTTCCATGCCGAGGTCCCAGGAGCCGATGATGGCGTCGACGCGGCCGACCAGGTTGTTGGCCGGCAGCATGCCGACACCGCCGGAGCGCAGGGGCACGCGGCTGTCGGCCGAATTGTCGCGGTTATCGCCCATCACGAACAGATGCCCCGGCGGCACCGTGACGGTCGCCATGTTGTCGAGCGGCTCGGTGGGCACCAGCTTGAAGATCAGATGCTTGCGCCCGCTCGGCAGCGTCTCGATGTAGCGGTGCGCCGGCGCCATCGCGCCGTCTTCGCTTTCCACCTTGCCGATGCCGTCGGACTTGAGCGGCAGCGGTTTGCCGTTGAGCCAGACCTGGCCTTCGCGCATGGCGATGCGATCGCCAGGCAGGCCGATCACGCGCTTGACCCATACCTGCCCCGGATTGCCGGGCCAGCGGAACACCACCACATCGCCGCGCTTGGGCAGCGCGGCGAAAATTCTGCCCGTTATCGGCAGGTCGAGGAACGAGGGCAGCGAAGCGGTGCCGTAGCCGTAATTGTACTTTGGTCGCCAGCAATTCGTCGCCGATCAGCAGCGTCGGCTCCATCGAGCCGGACGGCACGTAGAAGGGCTCGGCGATCGCGCTCTTGGCCGCCATCACCACCAGCACCACGGCGATGAGATCGAGGATGGTCTTGCCCCAGCGCCGCACAGGCGAGGCCTCCTCCGGCGCTGCCGGGCTGCGTTCGGTCGTGGCCATCAGGCGGTTCCTCCGACGGTGATGCGGTCCATGCGCAAGGACGGCTGGCCGACGCCGACCGGCACGCCCTGGCCGTTCTTGCCGCAGGTGCCGATGCCGGGATCGAGCGCGAAGTCGTTGCCGATCATGCTGATGCGGTTGAGATCGGTCGGTCCGTTGCCGATCAACATGGCGCCCTTCACCGGCGCGGTGATCTTGCCGTTTTCGATCTTGTAGGCCTCGGTGCACTGGAACACGTATTTGCCCGAGGTGATGTCGACCTGGCCGCCGCCGAAGGAAACGGCGTAGAGCCCGTTCTTCACCGAGGCGATGATCTCTTTGGGATCGTGCTGCCCGGCCAGCATGTAGGTGTTGGTCATGCGCGGCATCGGCACGTGCGCGTGGCTCTCGCGGCGGCCGTTGCCGGTCGGTTTCATCTTCATCAGCCGCGCGTTCTGCCGGTCCTGCATGTAGCCGACGAGGATGCCGTCCTCGATCAGCACGGTGCGGTTGGTCGGGGTGCCTTCGTCGTCGATGGAGAGCGAGCCGCGACGCTGATGCATGGTGCCGTCGTCGACAACGGTGACGCCCTTGGCCGCCACCTGCTGGCCCATCAGCCCGGCGAAGGCGGAGGTCTTCTTGCGGTTGAAGTCGCCTTCCAGGCCGTGACCCACGGCTTCGTGCAGCATGACGCCGGGCCAGCCGGAGCCGAGCACCACGTCCATCTCGCCGGCCGGCGCGGCTACCGCCTCGAGGTTGACCAGCGCTTGCCGCACTGCCTCGTCCACCGCGCCGTGCCAGGCGTCCGGCGTGATGAAGCGCTCGTAGCTTTCACGCCCGCCGAAGCCGTAAGAGCCCGATTCCTGGCGGTCGCCGTCGCCGGTGATCACGTTCACGTTGAGGCGCACCAGCGGGCGGATGTCGCGATAGGTCGAGCCGTCGGCACGCAGGATCTCCACAACCTGCCAGGTGGCGCCGAGACTGGCGGATACCTGGCGCACGCGCGGGTCCTTGCCGCGGGCATAGGCGTCGATCTCGGCCAGCAGCTTCACCTTGCCGTCGAAGGCGGGAAGCTCAAGCGGATTTTCGTCGCCATAGAGCTTGGCGTTCGTGCGGCCGGGCGCATCGGCGTAGCTGCCGCTGTACCCGCCCTTGACCGCGCGCACCGCTTCCGCCGCGCGCGCCAAGGCCGCTTCCGACAGGTCGGAAGCATGCGCATAGCCGACCGCGTCGTCCTTGACGGCCCGCAGGCCGAAGCCCTGCGCGGTATCGTAGGTCGCCTGCTTCAGGCGGCCGTTGTCGAACACCAGTGCCTCGGACTGCTTGTATTCGAGGAACAATTCGCCGTCGTCGGCACCGTCGAGGCCGTGCCGGATGATGCCGGCCACCTTGTCCTTGTCGAGCCCGGCGCGGTCGATGAGGGAGGAAATGCTTTTGTCCATGGTCTTGGCTCCTGCCTGGGCGCCCACGCACCGACAAATAAGGTGCCGAAATCGATTATGCGAGCGGTCGGATGCGGGTGCCCGGCTCCGGGCATTTCGGGCAACCGTGCGGCGCAGGTCGCCGGCGGCCCTCGGCGTAAGGCCGCTCACGGCAGCGCGGCGTAGCCTTCCTTGAAGCCGGCGAGGCTCATGGGGAAGCCGATGCCTTCCTCCGGCGTCTGGAAGATGATGAAGGTCGCGGTCTTGCCGGTCTGCAGCTTCTGCAGCAGCTTGTCGTCCATGACGACCTCGGCGATGCAGCCGTTGGGCAGGCAGCGCACGAAGCCGGCCCGGCCGATGTCGACATTGTCGATCTTGAGGCCCAAGCCCGAAGGCAAGAGCACGCCGAGCGGGGCCACCACCCGCATCAGCCGGTTCTTCTTGTCGGCGGTCTTGAGCACGATCACGGTGAGGCCGACATTGGCGCGGTCCTCCGCGGTCACGCTCTGGATCAGCGCGCATTGCTCGGACTTGGCGCCCGGCGGCGTATCGCAGCGCACCTGCCAGTCCTTGTGCACCGATTTCACCGCGCCCTGGGCGGCGGCCTGCTCGGCCGGCATCGTTGCGAGCGCGGCGACAAGCGCCAGCGCCGCCGGCCAGACAAGGCCTCCAAGGCTTCGAAGGGCGCGCCGTCCGTGCCCGAAAATACCCATGATTCAGTCCTTTGGCATGCGGCCGGCCGGTTCCGGCCGCCCCGGTTGCCGGCGAATCGCCGCGTCGCCCATGCACTTTAATTCGACCCGTTGGGTCATGCTCGACCTGTCCTGTCAAGCAGGCGCCGGGGACAAGCCATGCGCGGGCCGGCCCCATCCAAGACCCTCATCCCGTGGCGTAAATGGGGCGCGTCCGCGCTGAAGGGGGTATACGGTTTGTCGCAGCGCTAGGACTTCAAGGCGCATTGCGGCAGGCACGGAATTGTGGTTTGAGAGGCCGGGATTTCCCCCCGGCCCGCCGCACGACAGCCCAGACTGCCACGCCCGTGGCAACCGCCGTGCTCAGCGGTGCCGCGTCGACCGTCGCGTCTGCGGTGGCCGGCAAAAAAGGGGCCTTGGTTCCAGGGCCGTTTCTCGTCGAGGGAGCGCAAAGAACTATGTCGGTGGTCAAGCGGTTGATCGCATTCGTGGTCACGGCAAGTGTGACTGTTCTGGCCGGCGGAGGCGCCGCGTGGGCGACGACCCCGGCGACCGGTCAGCCGAAGGCGTGGGAGATCGGCCTGCAGCCGGGCGCGACGCCCGTGATGGACGACATCATCTGGTTTCACGATTTCCTGCTCTGGGTCATCGGCGCGATCTCGCTGTTCGTGCTGACGCTCCTTGTGGTCGTGATCGTGCGTTTCAATTCGCGCAGCAACCCGGTGCCCTCCCGCACCACCCACAACACCATGATCGAGGTGGTCTGGACGGTCGTTCCGGTGCTCATCCTGGTCGCGATCGCGGTGCCCTCGTTCCGCCTGCTGTTCTACGAGCTGAAGATCCCGAAGGCCGACATCACCGTGAAGGCCACCGGCAAGCAGTGGTTCTGGAGCTACACCTATCCGGACCAGAAGTTCGAGTTCGACTCGCTGATGGTGCAGGACAAGGACCTGAAGCCCGGCCAGCCTCGCCTGCTCGCCGTCGACAACGACATGGTGGTGCCGGTGAACAAGGTGGTGCGGGTGCTGGTCACCGGCGCCGACGTCATCCACTCGTTCTCGGTGCCCTCGTTCGGCATCAAGATCGACGCCGTTCCCGGCCGCATGAACGAGACCTGGTTCAAGGCCGAGCACACCGGCATGTTTTACGGCCAATGCTCGCAGCTCTGCGGGCGCGATCACGCCTTCATGCCGATCGCCGTCCACGTGGTGACCGAAAAGCAGTACACGGCCTGGCTCGCCGAGGCGAAGAAGAAGTACGCTTCTACCGATGACGTCATCAAGCCGACGGCCGTGGCCTCCGCCACCCCGGTAAAGTGACATATAGAAAAATTTGAATATAATACGGCCGGCAAGGACACAGAGTCGAAGGACAATAGCGATGGCGAGCAATGTAGCGGCACATCATGCGGGCGAAGCCCACGAGCATCATCCGACCGGATGGCGGCGCTTCGTCTACTCCACGAACCACAAGGACATCGGCACGATGTACCTCGTGTTCGCGATCATGGCGGGCATCATCGGCGGCCTGTTGTCGATCGCGATCCGCATGGAGCTGCAGAACCCCGGCATCCAGTTCTTCCCGAGCCCCCACGAATACAACGTGTTCGCCACCGCGCACGGGCTGATCATGATCTTCTTCATGGTCATGCCGGCCATGATCGGCGGCTTCGGCAACTGGATGGTGCCGTTGATGATCGGCGCGCCGGACATGGCGTTCCCGCGCATGAACAACATCTCGTTCTGGCTGCTGCCGGCCTCCTTCTCTCTGCTGCTGATCTCGCTGTTCGTCGGCGGCGAGCCGGGCACCGACGGCGCCGGCACGGGCTGGACGCTCTACGCGCCATTGTCGACCATCGGCCATCCCGGGCCCGCGGTCGACTTCGTGATCCTGTCGCTGCACCTGGCCGGCGCCTCGTCCATTCTCGGCGCCATCAACTTCATCACCACCATCTTCAACATGCGCGCGCCCGGCATGACGCTGCACAAAATGCCGCTGTTCGTGTGGTCGATCCTGGTGACGGTGTTCCTGCTGCTGTTGTCGCTGCCGGTGCTGGCGGGCGGCATCACCATGCTGCTCACCGACCGCAACTTCGGCACCACCTTCTTCGATCCGGCCGGCGGCGGCGACCCGCTGCTGTTCCAGCACCTCTTCTGGTTCTTCGGCCATCCGGAGGTCTACATCCTGATCCTGCCCGGCTTCGGCATGATCAGCCAGATCATTTCCACCTTCTCCAAGAAGCCGATTTTCGGCTATCTCGGCATGGCCTACGCCATGGTGGCGATCGGCGGCATCGGCTTCGTGGTGTGGGCGCACCACATGTACACGGTCGGCCTCTCGACCGGCGCGCAGGCCTATTTCATCGCGGCCACCATGGTGATCGCGGTGCCGACCGGTGTGAAGATCTTCTCCTGGATCGCCACCATGTGGGGCGGCTCGATCGAGTTCCGCACGCCCATGCTATGGGCGCTCGGCTTCATCTTCCTGTTCACCATCGGCGGCGTCACCGGCGTGGTGCTGGCCAATGCCGGCGTCGACCGAGTGCTGCACGACACCTACTACGTGATCGCGCACTTCCATTACGTGCTGTCGCTGGGCGCCGTGTTCGCCATCTTCGCCGGCTGGTACTACTGGTTCCCGAAGATGACCGGCTACATGTACAACGAGACCATCGGCAAGCTGCACTTCTGGGTCACTTTCATCGGCGTGAACCTGATCTTCTTCCCGCAGCACTTCCTCGGCCTCGCCGGCATGCCGCGCCGCACCGTCGACTATCCGGCGGCCTTCCACGGCTGGAACGAAATCTCCTCGTTCGGGTCTTATATTGCGGGCTTTGCGGTGTTGATCTTCCTGTTCGGCATGGTGGAGGCTTTCGTGAAGAAGCGGGTGGCCGGCAACAATCCGTGGGGCGTGGGCGCGACCACGCTGGAATGGACGCTGCCCTCGCCGCCGCCATTCCACCAGTTCGAAACGCTCCCCCGCATCCAGTAAGGACTCGATCGGCGTAACCCATGTCGCTTGTCAGCGAAGGCGCAGATTTCCGCGGCGCGAGTGCCGCGGCACCGGGGCTCGGCCTAGCCGAGCCCAGCCTTGCGACTGTCGGCGACTACATCGCGCTCTTGAAACCGCGGGTGATGTCGCTGGTGGTGTTCACCGCGCTGGTCGGCCTGGCGGTGGCGCCGGGCTCGATCCACCCGATGACCGGCTTCACCGCGCTGCTCTGCATCGCGGTGGGAGCGGGCGCGGCGGGCGCGCTCAACATGTGGTACGACGCGGACATTGACGCGCAGATGGTCCGCACCGCACGCCGGCCGGTGCCGGTTGGCCGCGTCAAGCCGGGCGAGGCGCTAGCCTTCGGTCTGACGCTCTCCGGTTTCTCGGTGGTGACACTGGGACTATTGGTGAACGTGGCGTCGGCCGCGCTGCTTGCCTTCACCATCTTCTTCTATGCGGTCATCTACACCGCCTGGCTCAAGCGTTCGACGCCGCAGAACATCGTGATTGGCGGCGCCGCCGGCGCTTTTCCGCCGATGATCGGCTGGGCGGCCGTGACGGGTTCGGTGTCGATCGAGCCGATCCTGCTTTTCGCGATCATCTTCTTCTGGACCCCGCCGCACTTCTGGGCGCTGGCACTCTACAAGTCGGACGACTACAAGCGCGCCGGCATTCCCATGCTGCCGGTGGTGGCCGGCGACGTGAACGCGCGCCGCCAGATCCTGCGCTACACCATGATCCTCACGCCGCTCGGTGTGGCGCCGTGGGTGCTGGGCTATGCCGGCCCGCTCTATGGCGTCACCGCCCTGGTCGCGGGCGCGATCATGATGGTGCTGGCCTGGCAGGTGTTCTGCGAGCGCCGCCCGGAGGATCGCGCCAGCAAAAAGCTCTTCGCGTTCTCCATCCTTTATCTGTTTCTGCTATTCGCCGTGCTGCTGGTCGAGCGGGGTTGGGGCGGGCTGTTGACCCGGTTGGCGGCGTGAGCATCGGTCTCGCCATGAACGACAAGGACAAGGACGAGGGCATCGTGCTCACGGAGGCGCAGAAGCGCGCGCGCCGCTCGCGCTCGATCGCCATTGCGCTGGCGCTCGCCGCGCTGGTCATCCTCTTCTACGTGATGACCCTGGTCAAAGGGCCGGGCGTCCTGATGCGCCCCTTATGAGCCGCCGATGAATGCCCCCGTTTCACTTGAGAACAAGCGGCCGGTGCGGCGCGACATGGCCGTTGCGGCCGCCTGCGGCGCTTTCGTCGCCTGCATGGTGGGGGCGGCCTATGCCGCGGTGCCCCTCTACAACTGGTTCTGCCGCACTACCGGCTTTGCCGGCACGCCGCAGGTGGCGGCGCAGGCGCCGGGCCAGGTGCTCGACCGCACGGTGGCGGTGCGTTTCGATTCCAACGTCGCGCCGGGTCTGCCTTGGAAATTCGTGCCGGAGCAGAACGAGATCAAGCTGCGCATCGGCGAGGTAGCAACGGTGCGTTACAAGGTGATCAACCAGGCTGCCCGCGCGGTCGCCGCGCAGGCGTCCTACAACGTCACGCCGGCAACGGTCGGCGCCTATTTCACCAAGATCAGCTGCTTCTGCTTCACCAAGCAGACCATGGAGCCGGGCGAGACGCGCGAGATGACGGTGGCGTTCTACGTCGATCCCGCCATCGCCAAGGACCGCGAGCAGAAAGACCTCAACACCATTACCCTGTCCTACACTTTCTACCGGCTGCCCGAGCGATCGGACCCGCTGGCGCTAACGTCAGACCGGAACGTCAACAAGCTCTAACGGGGATGCACGGGCGCTCTCGACGCCCGCAAAGACTGCAACGGAGACGACAAAGATGGCCGACGCCCACGCTAAACACCACGACTACCACTTGGTCGATCCGAGCCCGTGGCCGGCTGTCGGCTCCATCTCCGCCTTCGTCACGGCGGTCGGCGCCATCAGCTGGATGCATCATCTCTTTGGCGCCGCGCCCTATGTGTTCGGCGCCGGCATGCTTGGCGTGCTCTACACCTTCATCGGCTGGTGGCGCGACGTCATCAACGAGGCGCAGTATCAGGGCTTCCATACCCGCGTGGTGCAGATCTCGCACCGCTACGGCATGATCCTGTTCATCGCCTCCGAGGTGATGTTCTTCGTCGCCTGGTTCTGGGCGTATTTCAACACTGCGCTATTCCCCAACGAGGCGGTGGAAGTCGCCCGCGTCGCCTTCACCGGCGGCGTGTGGCCGCCGAAGGGTATCGAGACCTTCAATCCGTGGCATCTGGCGCTGCTCAATACGCTGATCCTGCTCACCTCCGGCACGACCGTGACCTGGGCCCATCACTCGCTGCTGGAGGGCGACCGGCAGGGGCTGAAATGGGGACTGGCCCTGACAATCCTGCTCGGCATCACGTTCACCTGCTGTCAGGCCTACGAGTACGCGCATGCCGCCTTCCACTTCAGCGGCAACATGTATGGAGCGGCGTTCTTCATGGCGACCGGCTTCCATGGTGCGCACGTGATCATCGGTTCGATCTTCCTGATCGTCTGTCTGGTCCGCGCCATCAAGGGCCATTTCACGCCGAAGCAGCATCTCGGCTTCGAGTTCGCCGCCTGGTACTGGCATTTCGTCGACGTGGTATGGCTGTTCCTGTTTGCCTGCATATATGTCTGGGGTGCCGGCGTCATACATCCCGAGTGACGGGTTACGGGGGCGCGCTTTTCAGGGGGCGGCGGCGACGCCGCCCCTTTGCTTTTCGAGGGATAGCTGATGAGTGAACACGTATCGCCTGGCACCCTGCCGATCGGCCGTGGCCTGCGTGGCCGCTGTCCCCGCTGTGGAGAAGGGCATCTGTTTCAGGGCTTTCTGACCCTGCGCCCCGCCTGCGAGCATTGCGGCCTCGATTACAGCTTTGCCGACGCGGGCGACGGCCCGGCGGTGTTCTTGATCCTGATCGGCGGTTTCATCGTGGTGTTCGCCGCCATGGTTGTAGAGATCATGTATCAGCCGCCTTACTGGGTGCACGCGGCTTTGTGGATTCCGCTCGTTCTGCTGTTCACGCTCGGGCCGTTGCGGCCGATGAAGGGCCTGCTGATCGCGCTGCAGTATCACCACAAGGCGCAGGAAGGCCGGCTCGAGAAGCGAGGGCAGACGTGAGCGTAAAGCGGCGGGGTATTGTCGAGACGACTGTCTTCGCGGTCGTCGGCATCGCCATCCTGGTCGGTCTCGGGGTCTGGCAGCTCGACCGCAAGGTTTGGAAGGAAAACCTGATCGCCGCCATGAACGCGCGGCTGACGCAGAAGCCGGCCGATCTGCCGCCGCGCGAGCAATGGGACAAGCTTAGCCAGAAGCGCGATGAATTCCGCCGCGTCGGCTTTCCGGCCGAGTTCCTGCCCGGACAGGAGGCGCTGGTCTACACCGCCGGTTCCGCGCTGCGCCCCGACGTGCATGGGCCGGGCTATTGGGTGTTCGCTCCGGCGCGGCTCGCCGGCGGGAGCATCGTCATCGTCGACCGCGGCTTCGTCCCCACCGACCGCAAGGACGCAGCCACCCGCGCCGCCGGCGCGCCGCACGGCTCGACCGATATCGTCGGCATCATGCGCTGGCCGGAGGCGCGCGGCATGTTCACCCCCACCGACGATACCAAAGGCAATGTCTGGTATCTGCGCGACATCAAGGCCATGGCCGCCGCCCACCACTGGCGGGACGTGGCGCCGTTCTACGTCGATCAGGAAGCGCCGGTGCCGGCGGGGGGGCTGCCCAAACCAGGCAGGCTGGTGGTGAACCTGCCCGACAATCATCTGCAATACGCCATCACCTGGTTCGGCATGGCCTTCGCCCTGGCCTGTTTCTATGTGATCTTCGTGGTGCGCCGGCTGCGCGGGCAATATTGATCGGCCCACCCTTCCTTGTGAAAGCCCCGCGCCGGGTCTAGTCTGGCCCTGCAACGTCGCCGTGCCGGAACAAAGACTATAGATTTATCAATGCGTTACGTCTCAACGCGGGGCGAGGCCCCGGCCCTCGGCTTCGTCGAGGTTATGCTGGCGGGGCTGGGCCGCGACGGCGGCCTCTACGTGCCGGAAACATGGCCCACGGTCATGAACGCGGCGATCGCGGGGCTGGCGGGCAAGCCCTATGCCGAGGTGGCGGTCGAGGTGATCCGGCCTTTCGTCGGCGACAGCCTGCCCGAGGCCGACCTCGCCCGCATGGCGCGCGAGGCCTACGGAACCTTCCGCCATCCGGCGGTGGCGCCGCTTCGCCAACTCGGCGCCAATCTGTTCGTGCTCGAGCTGTTCCATGGGCCGACGCTCGCCTTCAAGGACCTCGCCATGCAGCTCGTGGCGCGCCTGATGGACCACGCGCTCGGCAAGCGCGGCGAGCGCACCACCATCGTGGTGGCGACCTCCGGCGATACCGGCGGGGCGGCGGTGGAGGCCTTCCGCGGGCGCAGCCAGGTCGACGTCGTGGTGCTGTTTCCGCAGGGGCGCGTCTCCGAGGTGCAGCGGCGCATGATGACCACCGCGCCGGAAGACAATGTGCACGCGCTGGCCATCGAAGGCACCTTCGACGACTGTCAGGCGTTGGTGAAGGCCATGTTCAATCACCACGCCTTCCGCGATCGGGTGCGTCTCTCCGGCGTGAATTCCATCAACTGGGCGCGCATCGTGGCGCAGACGGTCTATTATTTCACCGCGGCGGTGGCGCTCGGCGCGCCGCACCGCAAGGTCGCCTTCACCGTGCCGACCGGCAATTTCGGCGACGTCTATGCCGGCTATGTCGCCAGGCAGATGGGCTTGCCGGTGGACCGGCTGGTGGTGGCGACCAACGTCAACGACATCCTGGTGCGCGCCTTCGCCACCGGCGACTACGAGATCCGCGACGTGGTGCCCACCACCTCGCCCTCCATGGACATCCAGGTCTCGTCCAATTTCGAGCGTCTTTTGTTCGACGCCTATGCCCGCGACGCCAAGGCGGTTACCGGCCTGATGGGCTCGCTGGCGCAGTCGCGCCGCTTCACCGTTTCCGCGCACGCGCTCGCCGCCATGCGCGAACTTTTCACCGCCGACCGCGCCGACGAAGAGGAGAGCGCGGCCACCATGCGCGCGGCCTGGCGCGAGGCCGGCTACTGCGTCGATCCGCACACGGCGGTCGCGCTGGCGGTGGCGGAGAAGGAGACGCGGGATCCGGCCGTGCCCATGGTGGCGCTGTCGACCGCCCATCCGGCCAAGTTCCCGGACGCGGTGGAAGCGGCCTGCGGCCAGCGACCGCAACTCCCCGAATGGCTGGCCGACCTGCCGGAGCGTAAGGAGCGCGTCAGCGTGCTGCCGGCCGACCAGGCGGCGGTAGAAAGATATGTAGCATCGGCGTCGCGTGCGGCGCGTGAAGGAGCAGCAGCATGAGCGTCGAAGTGACCCGTCTTTCCTCTGGCCTCGCGGTGGTGACCGACCGTATGCCGCATCTGGAGTCCGCCTCGCTCGGCGTCTGGATCGGCTCGGGCAGCCGCAACGAGAGGCCGGACGAGCACGGCATTTCGCATCTGCTCGAGCACATGGCGTTCAAAGGCACGCGGCGCCGCAGCGCGCGTCAGATCGCCGAGGAGATCGAGGCGGTCGGCGGCGATCTCAACGCCGCGACCAGCGTGGAATCGACCGCCTATTACGCGCGCGTGCTCAAGGCCGATGTGCCGCTGGCGCTCGACGTTCTCTCCGACATTCTGTCGGAGCCGACCTTCGACCCGACCGAGCTCCGGCGCGAGCAGAACGTGATCGTGCAGGAAATCGGCGCCACCGAGGACACGCCCGACGACCTGGTGTTCGATCGCCTGCAGGAGACAGCGTTCCCGCAGCAGGCGGTGGGCCGCTCCATCCTCGGCACGCCGGAGACCGTGCGCTCGTTCACGCCGGCGGGGCTGCGCGCCTATCTGACGCGCCATTACCGCGCGCCCGGCATGATCGTGGCGGCGGCCGGCGCCGTCGAGCACGCAGCGATTGTCGCGGAAGCCGAGAAGCGCTTCACCGGCTTCGGCGGCGCCGTGGCGGCGAAGCCCGACGCCGCGCATTTCCGCGGCGGCAGCCTGGTGGAGAGCCGCGACCTCGAGCAGGTGCATATCGCGCTGGCGCTGCAAGGCGTGCCGGTGCGCGACGAGCAGCTTTACAGCCTGCAGGTATTCACCAATGTGCTGGGCGGCGGCATGTCCTCGCGGCTGTTTCAGGAAGTGCGCGAGCAGCGTGGGCTCTGCTACACGATCAGCGCATTCCACATGCCCTATTCCGACACCGGCCTGTTCGCGCTCTATGCCGGCACCGACGAGGCCGACGCTCCTGAATTGATGCGCGTGGTGATCGCCGAGACGGCCAACGCCACCGAAACGATCGATGAGACGGAAGTTGCGCGCGCCAAGGCGCAGCTCAAGGCGGGTCTGCTGATGGCGCTGGAAAGCTCGGAGGCGCGGCTCGGCCAACTGGCGCGGCAGATGCTGGCCTATGGCCGGCCGATTCCCGTCGAGGAAATCGTCACCAAGGTCGATGCGGTGACCGTCGAATCCGCGCGCGCGGCCGGCCGCATGCTGATCCGGCGCTCGCCGCCGGCCATCGCGGCGCTCGGTCCCGGCGCGGGGCTTGCCAGCACCGCGGCGATCGCGGAAAGCCTGGTCCCCAAGGCGGCGTAGTAAGGGCGGCGTTCGGTCATGGCGTTCTTCCGCACCGTCAGCCTGAACGAGAACATGCCGTCGGTCACGGCCCCCGTCGTCACGTTGCGCGTGCCGCAAGGCGGCGACTATGCCGAATGGGCGGCGCTGCGCGAAGTGAGCCGCGCTTTCCTCACGCCCTGGGAGCCGACCTGGCCGATGGACGACCTCACCCGCGGCGCCTTCCGCCGCCGGCTCCGGCGCTATGCCGAGGACCTGCGCAGCGACCTCGCCTATGCCTTCCTGATTTTCCGCAACAGCGATAACGCCATGGTCGGCGGGCTCACCCTTGCCAATATCCGCCGGGGCGTGGCGCAGGCGGGCTCCATCGGCTACTGGGTCGGCGCGCCGTTCGCGCGGCAGGGCTACATGACAGCGGCGATGCGCGCGCTCGTACCGTTTTGTTTTGGGACACTCCGGCTGCACCGCCTGGAGGCGGCCTGTATTCCCACCAACAATGCCTCGATCGCCCTGTTGGAAAAGACCGGATTCCAGCGCGAGGGCTACGCCCGCGCCTATCTGTGCATCAATGGGCAGTGGCAGGATCACCTGCTTTACGGGCGTCTTAAGGAAGATCCGCTTTAACGCCAGTGCCTTGGGGTTGCCATGCTTGGCTGGCTATAAATCGGGGCTGAAACGGCCGCCCGCGGGGACGGGCGGCAAAGCGATGTGGCGGGGAGTAACCAGATGGCGCGGGTCGGGGCGGGCATCGCCTGGGTGATGCTGGGATTGTTGCTTGCCGGCTGCGGAAGCACGGGAAGTGGCGGCGCCGGTGGCGGATTCCTCAGCGCGTCGCCGCTCGATCTGTTCCACCAGTCGGCGAAGGCCACCAAGGGCGGCACGGAGTCGACGGGACCGGTGATCGACACCGGCTATGATTGCCCCGACGTGAAGATTCGCTATGGCGCCGCCACGCTGATGATCGGCGACAAGCCGGGTGCCGGCGAGCCGAACCCGCTCGATGTGAAGTACCAGGGCAGCATCACGCGCACGGCGCGCGAATGCCATCTCGCCGGCAACATCATGACAATGAAGGTCGGCATCGAGGGCCGCGTCATCACCGGTCCCGCCGGCGCGCCGGGCACCGTCGACGTGCCGCTGCGCATCGCGGTCGTGCAGGAAAGCGTCGGCAAGACGAAGCCGATCGTCTCGAAATTCGCGCGCGAGGCGGTGACGATCAACAACGCCGTCGACCGCGTCACCTTCACTCATATCGATCCGGATATCTCGTTCCCGCTGCCAATGCCTGTCACCGACATCAGCCAATACGTGGTCTATGTCGGCTTCGATCCAGCCGGCGCGCAGATGCGCAAGAAGCCGGAGCGGCGGCGCGCGCCGCGCCACCACCGAAGGCCCAAGGGCCCGCCGCGCTCGAGCTGATCTCAATTCGGATCGCGTTGGCGCCGGCTTCTCGATCGTCTTGCCCTGCCGTTGCCGTGCAAAGGATGGCGTGTGCCGCAACGCTTATGTCGCCGGGCATCCACGTTTTTCTTTTCCATTCGGCGTCTAGATCAAGATCGCTTTATGTCGAAGCGGTGCAGTCAGGCCGACGCACCTCCAACCGCTCGTCCCCGCGAAAGCGGGGACCCAGGGCTGCAAATAATTGCCGACGATATTCGGCCCTGGATTTCCGCTTGCGCGGGAATGAGCGGAGAATGCTTCAATCTCTGCGGAGCACAATCGAAGGTGCGGAGCCGACCTCCCCCTTTCAGGAGGATTGATGGACTCGCGGATAGAATGAAGCGAACTTCTAAACCACCACAGTCCGATCCAGTCAGGCCGACGCACCTCCAACCGCTCGTCCCCGCGAAAGCGGGGACCCAGGGCTGCAAATAATTGCCGACGATATTCGGCCCTGGATTCCCGCTTGCGCGGGAATGAGCGGAGAATGCTTCAATCTCTGCGGATCACAATCGAAGGCGCGGCGCCGACCTCCCCCTTTCAGGGGGAGGTAAAGCGGCCCGGCCATGACGAATGGAAAGGTCTGTCGCCTACCATCCGCGCAGATCGATCAGCGCGCCCTTGAGCGCGCGCATGTCGGCGATCACGAGTCGAGCGCCGGCGGCGCGCAACTGATCGGCGAGGGGACCGCGCGCGTGGCTGCCGCCGATGAAGCCGATGACGGTCATACCGGCGGCGACTCCGGCGGCAACGCCGACGGCGGAATCCTCCACCACGATGCAATCGCGCGGCGGCATTTTCATCCTGGCGGCGGCATGCAGGAACAGGTCGGGCGCGGGCTTGCCTTTCGTCACCTCGCTTGCCGAGAACAGGTTCGGCTCAAAGAAGCGGATGAGCCCGGTGCATTCCAGGCTGACGCGGATGCGATCATACGACGACGAGGAGGCGACGCATTTCGGTCCGCGCACCCAGGCGAGCGCCTGCTCCGTGTGCCGGGTGGCGCGCAGTTCGCCGCGGAAGCGCCGCAACGTGGCGGCCGCCACGGTGCCGGCGAAGCCGGGCGGCAGCTTGCGGCCGGCCGCGATCTCCACCTCGGCGAACATGTCCGCCTGGCGTCGGCCGGTGAAATAGCGTGCGACGATGTCCGGCGTCAGCGCGAAGCCGGCGCGCATGAATTCCTGCGAAACGATTTCGGTGGCCAACGGCTCACTATCGACCAGTACGCCGTTGCAATCGAAGATGACCATGCGGTCTCCCGATGTGCTGAGGCCCGGGATACGCGGCCAACCCAACGAACTGTCTGGACGAATCAGGTGGACAGGATAGTTGCGGTGCTATCGTAAGCAAGCCGGTTGCAGGTATCCGGCGTTTGTGCACCGGATTTCCTTTGATAACGGGGAAAACTAGAGGCGCGGCGCCGAAGGCGGATGGATCGGCACGCGCAATGCGTGCCGCCACCCGGCGACCGCACGCATCATGGTTGGGTAAAGATTCAGCCCGTTGCGGCGAAGGCCAGGATTGCGCCGTGGCGCGAGCCGAAGACCGTCCTAGTTCAACTTCGTGCGGACGTCGTCGATGCCCTTGGCGATCAGCTCGTCCGCCAGCTTGCCTTTGGCCTGCTGACTGAGGATTTTCTCGGCGGCGGCAACCGCGGCTTCGGCGGCCGCCCCGCGCACCTCGGCGGCGGCCTGCGCCTCGGCCTGGGCGATCTTGGCTTCCGCCATCTTGGTGCGGCGCTCGACGAATTCCTCGACCTTCGCCTTCGCCTCGGCGGCCATGCGCCCGGCTTCGGCCTTGGCGCCTTCGATGATGCCGGCGGCCTCGCTCTCGGCCTCCTGCCGCTTGCGGCCATAGTCGGCAAGCAGTTGGGCTGCTTCCTCGCGCAGCCTGCGCGCCTCTTCCAGCTCCTCCCGGATGCGCTCGGCGCGGTCGTCGAGCGACTTGGCGACCTTCCGGTGCACGCCGAGATAGCCGAGGAGTCCGACGAAGACGAGGAAGCCGATGGCGACCCAGAATTCCGCTTCGTAGATCATCAGGCCATTCCCCCGCGCTTGAGCACGTCGGAGACCGCGTCCGCCACGGCCTGCTCGCCCGGCACGGTGCCGATCAGCCGCTCGACGATTGCCGCGGCGGCATCCTGCGCGATGGTGCGGACATTGGCCATGGCCTCCTGCTTGGTGGCGGCGATGGTCTTGTCCGACTGGGCGAGCTTGGCGTTGAGCGCGTCCTCGATCTTCTTGCGCGCGGCTTCCGCTTCGGCGGCCTGCTTTTCACGGGTTTCGTTGGCGATCGCCTGCGCGCGGGACCGGGCGTCGGCCAGCGCCTTCTCGTAGGCCGCGACCGCTTCTTCCGACTGCTGCTTCAGCCGTCCGGCCTCCGCCACGTCGTCTTCGATGCGCTTCTGCCGGCTTTCGATGACCCCCGCCACCCTCGGCAGCGCCCACTTCGCCATCAGCACGTAGAGCAGCACGAAGGCGATGACCAGCCAGATGAGCTGCGACGGGAAGGTCTGCGTATTGAACGGCGGAAAGCCGCCGCCGTGCTCGCCGGCCGGTGCGTGCTCGGTACTCGTCGTGTGGGTTGGCTCAGCCATCGCCTGCTCCGACCGCGCTTTCGCTTACTTCAGCGCGAACAGCAGCAGCAGCGCGATCAGCAGCGAGAAGATGCCGAGCGCCTCGGTGATGGCGAAGCCGAAGATCAGGTTGGCGAACTGGCCTTGCGCCGCCGACGGATTGCGGATCGCCGCCGAAAGGTACTGGCCGAAGATCACGCCAACGCCGATGCCGGCGCCGCCCATGCCGATGCAGGCGATGCCCGCACCGATGTATTTCGCTGCCAACGGATCCATGATGAGCTCCTTTTTGCTTGTCCTATGCGGCCTCAGTGGGCCGGGTGAATCGCATCGTTGAGATAGATGCAGGTGAGGATCGCGAACACATATGCCTGCAAGACCGCGACCAGGGTCTCCAGCGCATAGAGCGCGACGATCATGAGGAAAGGCAGCGTGCCGCCGGCCCAGCCGATGGCGCCGAGCGCGCCGCCCAAGAGGATGATGAAGCCGGCGAAAACCTTGAGCGCGATATGGCCGGCCAGCATGTTGGCGAAGAGACGAACGCTGTGCGAGATCGGGCGCGATA
Organism: uncultured Pseudomonadota bacterium; assembly: GCA_963837965.1. GTDB lineage: Bacteria > Pseudomonadota > Alphaproteobacteria > Rhizobiales > Xanthobacteraceae > Pseudolabrys. Next base: position 150,610 of record CAWIPY010000004.1, read on the forward strand.
CGAAGGAGAGCACCTCGATGGCGACGATCATCGGCAGGATCGCGATCGGCACGCCCTTGGGCACGAACAGCTTGAAGAAGCGGGGGCCGTTGCGCACCACGCCGTAGATCAGCACGGTGAAGAATACGGTGAGCGCCAGCGCCGCGGTGATGACGACGTGGCTGGTGACGGTGAACCCGTAGGGAACGAGCCCGAACATGTTCAGGATCAGCACGAAGGTGAAGATCGTGAACACGAAGGGAAAGAATTTCATGCCCTCGTGGCCCGCGGTCGAGCGCAGCATGGTGGCGACGAATTCGTAGGTGAGTTCCGCCGCCGACTGCAGCCGCGTCGGCACCGCGCGCGCGCCGGCCGTGCCGCCCACCAGGAACAGCGTCAGCAGGACCACGCCGCCCAGCATGAAGGCGGCAGAATTGGTGAAGTTGATCTGCGCGCCGCCCAGCTTGCCGAGCGAAAAGAGATTGACGATGTCGAATTGGTGGATGGGATCCATGGCCGTCTGGTCAGTCGTTCGAATTTCTCTGGTTGGCGACCCCGGCCGCCCGCATCACATTCAAGACGCCGGCGGCGAAGCCGAGCATTAGCAACACTATGAGCCCCCAAGGGCTGGTTCCCAGCCAGCTGTCGAGCAGCCAGCCGAGCCCCGCACCCACCAGTACGCCTGCAACCAGCTCGGTGGAGAGCCGAAAGCCACGCGCGAACGCCGACGTATCGACGGTCTGACGAGGACCGGAGCCGTTTTCGGATGGTCGGTTCGCTTGCGCGATCCGTTCGCCGAGACGCTGGAGCCTCGCGGAGAGTTGAGCCTCGTCGTCCGGCGGTTCTTTGCGCTCGCCCTTTTCCCGCGTGCCGTCAGCCATGCTCACCGACCCGCCCGGAATTAAAGGCCTCGCTTTTCCCGCCGCCCTAAAAGCCGCGCGGACCATACTGATCGGGTTTGCCCAAGTCAAGAAAGGTGGAATGCGACATAAGTGCCTGATTTACGGGGCTAAATGCAATTTTCCGCCGTCCGGGTTCCCCAGCCAAATCCTGCATTGCGGCATGTCCACCGGCTCGCCATCTGCGTTCTTCAAGAAGGCCGCGTGCCGGTGCTAGGCTTGACGCCGGACCGCGCGCGGCAGCTGGAAAGGACCTCACCTCATGCGGACAGTAACGCTCGTCGTTGCCGTGGCCGCCGTCTGCGTCACGTCGGCCGCCGCGCTGGCGCAGGCGCGCATCCTCACCGTGCAGCAGGGCGAGCAGGCGCCGCCGCCGGCGCAGCAGCGGGCCGCGCCGCCGCCGCATGCGCCGGCGCAGGTGGACGAGCAGTCGAAGAGCGCGCAGCAGGATCAGGTGCAGGCGCCCGACCGGGGCGCCGGCGGGGCCGCTGGTGAGACCGCCAGCACGCCCGCGAGCGCGACCAAGCGGCAGGACCGCGTGCCGCCGGCCGCCGAGCGCTACCGCTTCACGCCGGTCGACAACGGTTTCCTGCGCCTCGACCGCAAGTCGGGTAACGTCACCTACTGCACCTCGCACACCGCCGGCTGGTCGTGCGCGGCTGTGGCGGAGAACCGGCCGTCGCTCGAGCGGCAGATCGCGCAACTGCGCGACGAGGTCGCCGCCTTGAAACAGGAAATCGCCGCCTTGCGGGCGCCGCCCGCCGCGCCGGCGCCGCCTCCGCCTGCTTCCGCGTCCCCGCCGGCGCAGTCGGAGCAACACCCCGTGCCGCCGCAGACCGTGCCGCCGGGCAAGGCGCCGTCCGCGCCGCCGCCGCCCGATCGGCAGGGCGGCGCCACCCTCAAGCTGCCGAGCCATCAGGACCTCGCGCGCGCCCGCGGCTTCATCACCGACACCTGGCACCGCCTGGTCGAGATGATCCAGACAATGCAGAAGGACCTGCTGCACACCAAGGACGACGGCGACGCCAAGCAGCTTTCCAAGCAGGTCTCGCGGACCTGACCGTCATGGCCGGCCGGCTTTCCAGCATCGTCGCGGCGAGCCCGGAGGTCATCGCCACCGCCACCCTGCGCGTCGACACGCCGGGCTCCGGCTTCACCGAAATCACCGGGCAGGCGGCCGACTTCGTGGCGCAGGCCGGCGCCGGCGAGGGCGCGCTGCTGGTCTATCTGCGCCACACCTCGGCCTCGCTCACCATCCAGGAGAACGCCGATCCCGACGTGCAAGCGGACTTGACCGCCGCGCTCGACCGGCTGGCCCCGGAAGGGGCGCCCTGGATCCACGACGTGGAAGGTCCCGACGACATGCCGGCGCATGTGAAGGCCATGCTCAACGGCGTCTCGCTGCAGGTGCCGGTGACCGGCGGCGCGCTCGCGCTCGGCACCTGGCAGGGCATCTATCTGGTCGAGCATCGCCGCCGCCCGCACAGCCGCGAGGTGATCTTCCAGTTCATCGGCAGCCGGCGCCGGTGATATTTGGTTAACCGCTAGTGTCCCGATTCCGAAGTTCGCTTGATTTTGCGGCATCCTCGTGAGCGAACTTCGGAATCGAAGGACACTGGCAACTTATTGATTCTAGTGTGGTTTGGTTCAGAACTTCGCTTGATGGACTCGCAGATAGAATGAAGCGAACTTCTGAACCACCACACTAGCGCCCGGCCGTTGCCCGCGGTCAGGGGCACGATTGCCTTGATTCCATTGCGGGATTGGCCATTGCCCGAGCACGGGCGCGGGCCCCGCGCCGCCGCCGGCAGCCGGTGCGGCAAAGAAGCGTTGCCCTTATCTTGTCTTGTCTCCGCCAAAAGTAGGGTATGTAGATTGTCCGGCGGGGCGCCTTCCGGTTGCGCCTTGCCGGCATGCGAAGAGGTTGCTGCGCCTTGAACGAGGTATCGAATTATCGCCTGGTGATCGCCGACGACCATCCGCTGTTTCGCGGGGCATTGCGCGAGGCGGTTGCCGGCATGCTGGAGCGAGTCGAGATCGCGGAGGCGGGCACGTTCGACCAGGTGGTGGAACTGCTCGACCGCGGCGGCGATGTCGATCTCATCCTGCTCGACCTGAAGATGCCGGGCGTGCGCGGCTTCTCCGGGCTCATGTACATGCGCGCGCAATATCCGAGCCTGCCGGTCGTGGTGGTGTCGGCCAATGACGATCCGACCGCCATCCGCCGCTGCATGGAGTTCGGCGCCTCCGGCTTCATCCCGAAGACGCTCGGCATCGATGTGATGCGCGGCGCCATCCGGCGCGTGCTCGACGGCGGCGTGTGGACGCCGCCCGACGTCGATCTGTCCGCCGGCTCCGATGCCGAGACCGCCGAACTGATGGCGCGCATGGCGACGCTGACGCCGCAGCAGGTGCGCGTGCTGATGATGCTGTCGGAAGGCCTGCTCAACAAGCAGATCGCCTACCAGCTCGGCGTGTCGGAGGCGACGGTGAAGGCGCACGTCTCCGCCATCCTGCAGAAGCTCGGCGTGGAAAGCCGCACGCAGGCGGTGATCGCCGCCGCCAAGATCGAAGCCGGCCACTGGCCGCAGCAGCAGGCGGCGGCGGAGGGGTAGGGGCTTCTCCGGGGCGTCTCCTAAACTCATCGAGCACCTTTGCCGCGGTACGCTCGAAGCAGCCGACAATCTAATGGTCGGCTCGCGTGTCCGTTAAGGGCCAACAGAGGGCCTCAATTATACCCTTCATTGTGCCCTTCTTCTCAAACTTACGGCGTTAGCGCCGCGTGACTTCCCTCGCGTTTGCTGCAATCAATGATGATGCGCGTGGTCACCCGAGCTTGCGCCATCCGCGTCTTCATCAGGCGGCGCCTTTGCGACGATGGCTTTGTACTCTTCAGGAGACAGATCGGGCAGTTTTCGAAGAAAGGCGACCATACTCCAAATCGCCGCGTCGTCGTGACTGCTGCCCCACGCTGGCATCGCACTCATCTTGATGCCGTGCTTGATTACCCAAAACGCCGTTCTTGGCGAGACGCGAGCCTGCGACAAGTTCGGCGGTTGTGGATACATGCCGGCGCGAAGCTCGGACTGCTTTATTCCCGGGGCCAAATGGCACTCTTTGCACATGGCTGTGTAATGCCCGGCACCTTCTAGGACGAGGTCCGGATCGTCGAGGTTTGGCATGTTTAGCTTAGCCGAGCGTATTTCGATGGACCGGTCACGCAAGGTCTTGATCACGTTGAAGACAAGGCTGCTGTGATGGTCATCCGCCCCGATGTTGTAAATGCCCGAATAGACAAAAATGACAAGGGCCGCAGCCAGGAAGCCAAGAACGATCATTAAACTGATGCCGTGACGTTTTATGTGATCTCGCATGCTCAATCCTGTCTGCTCCAACTCAAGTTGCCTCTAAGGGCGGCCGGCTTTGCCAACCGTTAAGATGTACGGCCGGCAGCCGCTGCAGAATTGTTGCCGACGGCCCGGGAGATTTTGTGGCACGGCTCGGCGATCGGTTTTGTGCTACGCCGCTGTAATCGGCCCGTCACCGTGCCACGGCGCCTGCGCGCCAAGAATCCGCGCTTGAAGAAAACCGCTCACTCCGCCGCGGCCACGCGCAGCACGCGCCACTGCGCCAGCAGCGCGCGCAGCGCCGCCGGCTTGACCGGCTTGTAGCAGCACCTGAATGCCGTGCGCGCGCGCCTCTTCGCGCACATTGGGCGAGCGGTCGGCGGTGATCAGGATGGCCGGCAGTTCGCCGCAGCGCTGACGCAGCGCGAGGACGGCGTCGATGCCGTTGCCCTGGTCGAGATGATAATCGATCAGCAAGCCGTTCGGCATGACGTCGGCTCCGTTGACCGTCGCCAGCGCGAGCGACAGATCGGGCGCCTTGATCACCTCGCAGCCCCAGCCCACGAGCAGCGTCTGCATGCCGTCGAGCACGGACGGCTCGTTGTCGATGCACAGGGCGGTGACGCCGACGAGCTGGCCGGGATCGACGCGAGCGTCCTTGCGCGCCGGCAGTTCGATCGGCGCCGCGTTCGACAGCGGCACCGCCACCGCGAAATGCGAGCCCTGTCCGACGCGCGAGGTAACCTCCACCGGCGAACCGAGCACGCGCGCCACGCGCTCGACGATCGACAGGCCGAGCCCAAGCCCGCGCGCGATCCTGGCGCCCTCGTCGAGCCGGTGAAACTCGACGAAGATGTCGCGCTGCTTGTCGTCCGGAATGCCGACGCCGGTGTCGTAAACGTCGATGCGCAAGGCATCGCCGCGCCGGCGGCAGCCGACCAGCACGCGGCCGGCAGGCGTGTATTTGATGGCGTTGGAGACGAGGTTCTGTATGAGCCGGCGCAGCAGCCGGCGGTCGGCGCGCACCACGGCGGAGCAGGGCACGAAGGCGAGGGTCAGCCCCTTGGCGCCGGCGAGCGGCGCGAATTCCAGTTCGATCTGCCGCATCAGCTCATCGATGCGGAAGCTCATGAACTCCGGCCGCATGGTGCCGGTGTCGAGCCGCGAAATGTCGAGCAGCGCGCCGAAGATTTCCTCCACCGCTTCGAGCGAAGCGTCGACATTGTCGATCAGCCGCGTGTCCTCCTGGCCGGAGCGCTCGATCAGGCTGGTGACGTAGAGGCGCGCAGCATTGAGCGGCTGCAGGATGTCGTGGCTGGCGGCGGCGAGAAACTTGGTCTTGGAGATGTTGGCGGCGTCGGCTTCGCCTTTCGCCTTGGCGAGCGCCGCATTGAGGCGGGTGAGCTCCTCGGTGCGCTCGCGCACGCGCCGCTCCAGCGTCTCGTTGGCGCGCTCGAGCGCCTCGGCCGCCTCCACGCTCGCGGTGATGTCGGTGAAGGTGGTGACGATGCCGCCGTCGGGCATGCGGTTGGCGCGCACCTCGATCACCACGCCGGCGGCGGCGAATCGCTCGCGGAATGCCTCGTGCCCGTCGATGAAGCGGGCCAGCCGCTCGTGCAGATGATCGTCGATGCGCTCACCGGCGACGCCGCCGCGCCGCGCGTTGAAGCGCAGAATATCGCCGAGGCCGATGCCGGCGCGGATGAGGCTCGGCGGCAGGTCGAGGATGTCGCCGAACTGCCGGTTCCAGCAGATCAGCTCAAGCTCCTTGTCGAACACCGCGATGCCCTGGCGCACGTGGTCGAGCGCGGTCTGCAGGACCTCGCGGTTGTACTGGATGGCGGCATTGGCGTCGTCGAGCAGCTTCAACGCCGCCTTGGTCGACACCGTGCGCTTGCGCAGAAGAAGCGAGAGCACCAGCCGCGACGAGGCCGCGCCGATGGCCGAGGCGAGGATGTGCTCGCCATAGCGCACCAGGCGGAAGTCGGCCTCTTCCTTCGCGTCGAGGCTGATGCGGTGGGTGGAGGCGAAGCTCTCGAAGGCGGTGCGCGTGCGCTCCTCGCCGAGATAGCGGACGACGGTCGCGGTGAGCTCCTCCACCGTCACCGAAGAGCGCCACAGCCGGAAGCTCGGCGCGATCGGCGCAAGCTCCGACGGCACGAACAGATTGGCCTGCAGGCGCTCGATCGGCGTCGCCTCGCGGCGCAGCGAGAAGCCGATATAGCAGAGGATGTTGATGCCGAGGCTCCACAACACGCCGTGCACCAGCGGGTTGAGGCCGAGCCCGAACAGGTGCTGCGGCCGCAAGAGCGCGAGGCCCCACGGCCCGTCGGTGAGGATGCGCTGGCCGACCACGCCGATGTCGGCGAAGGTCGGCAGCAGCATGGTATAGGCCCAGACGAGAATGCCCGCCGTCATGCCGGCGATGGCGCCGCCGGCGGTCGCGCGCCGCCACAGGAGCCCGCCGAAAAAGGCCGGCGCGAGCTGCGCGATGGCGGCGAAGGACAGGAGGCCGATCGAGGCGAGCTGCGCGTCGCCGGCCAAGCGGTAATACATGTAGGCGAGCAGCAGCAGGCCGAAGATGGCGAGCCGCCGCACGGCCAAGAGCATCGAGCCGATATTCTCGCGGCCCGAGATCAGCGTCTCGCGCCGCTGCAGCACCAGCGGAATGATCAGGTCGTTCGACACCATGATCGAGAGCGCGACCGATTCCACGATCACCATGGCGGTCGCCGCCGACAGGCCGCCGACGAAGGCGGCGATGGTCAGTACGTTGGAGCCGGCCTGCCAGGGCAGCGCCAGCACGAACATGTCGCTGTCCACCTCGCCGCGCGAGAAGGTCAAAAGGCCGGCGAGCGCGATCGGCACGACGAACAGGTTGATCAGCACGAGATAGAGCGGAAACAGCCAGGCCGCCCGCTTGATCTCGCCTTCGTTGTTGTTCTCCACCACCGCCACGTGGAACTGGCGCGGCAGCAGGATGATCGCCACGAACGACAACAGCGTCGTGGCGAGGAAGGTGTCGAGCGGCGGCCTGTGCGAGAAGATGGCCGCGGTGTCGGGATGCGTGTTGGCCGCTTCGAGCAGCGCGCCGGGCCCGCCGAACATCCAGAACGTCACGAAGATGCCGACCGCCAGGAAGGCGAACAGCTTGACGATCGACTCGGTGGCGATCGCCAGCATCAAGCCGTCCTGGTGCTCGGTGGCGTCGATGTGGCGGGTGCCGAACAGCACGGCGAAGGCCGCCATCAACAACGCCACGAACAGCGAGATGTCGCCGAGCACCGGCCGCGTCGGATCGCTGCCGGGCGCGACGTGGCCGATGATGGTTTCCAGCGACGACGACACCGCCTTGAGCTGCAGCGCGATGTAGGGGACCATGCCGATGATGGCGATCAGCGCCACCGTCGCCGCCACCGCCTGCGCCTTGCCGTAGCGGGCGGCGATGAAGTCGGCGATGGAGGTGATGTTCTGCGCCTTGGCCAGCCGCACGATGCGCGCGATCAGCGGCGAGAACAGGCCGACCATCAGCACCGGGCCGATATAGATGGTGAGGAATTCGTAGCCGGTGCGCGAGGCCGAGCCGACCGAGCCGAAGAAGGTCCAGGAGGTGCAGTAGATCGCCAGCGACAGCGGGTAGATCAGCAGCCGGCTGCGGCTGCCGCGCAGGCCGCGCGCGCGGTCGCCATAGCTCGCCACCAGGAACAAGAGCCCGATGTAGCCAAGCGCCACCGCGATGACGGCCCAACCCTGCATACGCACTCCGCAAATACGCCTAAACAAATACGCCTAAAGTCGTGTCGCGGGACTTAAGTCACCACAGATTGCGCCCGCGGTCCATGGCGGCGAAAGGTCATTAAAGCCAAGGATTTGGGCGGGGAAGGGGCGGCTTCGCTTACTTGGCCTCCGCCTGAAAGCGGGAGGGGGGATGGCGAGCCCCAGCGCCGGCCGCGCTGTTTGACGCCGCCGCCGCGGCCCGGCATTGATCGTGCCCGCGTGTCTTCCCAGCCCGAGTTCATGGTCAAGTTCCGCCGCGTCGCCGAGACGCTCGTCTACGCCGCCCTGGGCGGCGTGACGGCGGGCCGGCTCGGCATACCTGCCGGCTATCTCTCCGGCGCCATCCTGGCTGCCGGCGCCGCCGCGCTCCTCGGCCGGCCGCTGCTGATGCCGCAGCTACTCACCCGCGCCATTTTCGTCGTCATCGGCATTTCGCTCGGCGCGGTGGTGACGCCCGAGACGCTGCAAGGCATGGCGCGCTATCCGGCCAGCATCGCCCTGCTTATCGTGGCCATGCTGTGCGTCAGCCTTGCCGGCGCCGCTTATCTCTTTCTGATCCACCGCTGGAACCTGCTGTCGGCCTATCTCGCCTCCTCTCCCGGCGGCATGTCGCAGGTGCTGGCGGTCGCGGCCGAACTCGACGCCGACCTGCGCGGCATCGCCATCGTGCAGACCTTGCGCGTGGTAGTCATCGCCGTCGGCCTGCCCGCGGCCATGGCGCTCGCCGGGCTCGCCGGCCACGCCGCCCGGCCCGGCAACGGACCGCTCGACGTTGCGCTCGTCGGCGAACTGGCGATCCTGGTGGCGGTGTCGACGGCGGCCGGCATCGTCGCCTTCCGCATCCGCTTTCCCGGCGGTCTCCTGTTCGGCGCCCTGTTCGCCTCGGCCGGCCTGCACGGCTCCGGCCTCATTCACGCGGTAGTGCCGCCCTGGGTCGCCAACATGGCGATGGTGGCGCTTGGCGGCGTGATCGGTGCGCGCTTTGCCAATACGCCCCTGCGGCTGCTGGCGCAGTATCTCGCCGCCGCCTTCGGCTCGCTGGCGGTGGCGGCGACCGTCGCCGGCGCTTTTATCGTGGCGCTGCGTTCACATGATGGCGCTGCCGACACCTGAGGTGATGATCGCCTACGCGCCCGGCTCGGTCGACGCCATGATGCTGCTCGCGCTGGCGCTGCATCTCGATCCGGTCTTTGTCGGCGCCCATCACGTCATGCGCATCATCTCGGTGTCGATCGTGATTCCATTGGTGGCGCGCCGCCTTGCGCATGCGCCGGTCGGCGCACTCAAGCGCGCGCGCAAGGCCCCGACGTTTCAGGATTGATGCTGATCGCGTAGCCGGATGAGCCGCTTGCCCAGGTTCTCGCCGCGATAGAGCTCGGCGATGGAGCCGGGCGCGCGCTCGATGCCGTCGACGATCTCCTCGCGGTATTTGAGTTTCCCGGCGCGCACCCAGTCCGCCAGCCGCGCCACCGCTTCTTCGTAGCGATGCTGGAAGTCGAACACGATCAGCCCGCCCATGCGCGCGCGCTTGACCAGGAGGTGCCGCTCGACGCGCGGGCCTTGCGGCCAAGGGTCCCAGCTCGAAACCGACGCCGTGCCGCAGATCACCACGCGCGCATGCAGCGCGAGCTGCGCCAGCACCGCGTCGCTGATGCGGCCCGAGGTGTTGTCGAAATACACGTCGACGCCGCGCGGGCAGGCTTCCTGAAGCGCCTTGGCGACATCCTCCGCCTTGTAGTCGATGGCCGCATCGTAACCGAATTCGTCGAGACACAGCTTGCGTTTGACCGGCCCGCCCGCGATGCCGACGGTGCGGCAGCCCATCAGCTTGGCGATCTGCCCGACGGCGGAACCGACCGAACCGGCCGCGGTCGAAACAACGACCGTGTCGCCGGGCCGCGGTTCGCCGATGTCAAGCAAGCCGAAATAGGCGGTGAGCCCGTTCAGCCCGAGCACGCCGAGCGAGAGCGACAGCGGCAGATCGGTCTCGACTACCTTGCGCGTGATGTTGCTGCCGTCGCTGAGCGCATAGTCCTGCCAGCCGAGCATGCCCATCACCGCCTGGCCTTCGGCGTAGCCGGGATGGCGCGAGGCCGTGACGCGGCCGGCGGTGAACGAGCGCATCACCTCGCCGATGCCGACCGGCTGCGAATAATTGGCGACCGCCGACACCCAGCCGCGCATGGCCGGCTCGACCGAGAGGAATTCGTTGCGCACCAGGAACTGGCCCGACGCGGGCTCCGGCCTGGGCGCCTCGGCGAGTTCGAAATCTTCCGCTTGCGGAATGCCGGTCGGCCGCGATTTCAGCCGGACTTGGCGATTGATGGTGGCCATGGGCGTGTCCCCCTTTATTGTCGGGAGATCATTTCAGGCGCCGCGTATTGGCACCAGCCCATCGGCTCTCATGCGAATGGGGGGCATCCAGCCAATGCCCCGCCAACAAAAATCCAGGCGGCTACTCCGCCGCCTGGCGCTGCTCGCGCGTCGGCAGGTTGAGCCGCTCCCACACGTCGACCAGCGCTTCCGCCAGACGGTCGATCAGCACGTCGTCGTGATACGGCGAGGGCGTGATGCGCAGGCGCTCCATGCCGCGCGGCACGGTCGGATAGTTGATCGGCTGGATGTAGATGCCGTGCTCGGTGAGCAGGAGGTCGCTCGCCTGCTTGCACTTCTCCGGATCGCCCACCAGCACCGGCACGATGTGTGTATCGCTCGGCATGACGGGCAGGCCGGCCGCGTTGAGCACCGACTTGAGGCGGGCGGCGCGGTCCTGATGGCGCTCGCGCTCCCAGGTCGACGTCTTCAGATGGCGGATGGCGGCGGTTGCCGCGGCGCAGATCGCCGGCGGCAGCGCGGTGGTGAAGATGAAGCCGGGCGCGTAGGAGCGCACCGCGTCCACCATCTCGGCCGAGCCCGCGATATAGCCGCCCAGACAGCCGAACGCCTTGGCCAGCGTGCCTTCCAGCACATCGACGCGATGCATGGCGTCGTCGCGTTCGCACACGCCGCCGCCGCGCGCGCCGTACATGCCGACCGCGTGCACCTCGTCGCAATAGGTCATGGCGTTGTAGCGCTCGGCCAGATCGCAGATGGCGTGGATCGGCGCCACGTCGCCGTCCATGGAATAGAGGCTTTCGAACACGATCAGCTTCGGCCGTGCCGGATCGGCGGACTTGAGCAGCTCTTCGAGATGGCCGAGATCGTTGTGCCGCCAGATCTTCTTCTCGGTGCCGGCCTGGCGCACGCCCTCGATCATGGAATTGTGGTTGAGCGCGTCCGACAGGATCAGGCAGTTCGGCAGCAGTTTGGCGATGGTCGCAATGCCGGTCTGGTTGGACACGTAGCCGGAGGTGAAAACCAGCGCCGCGGGCTTGCCATGCAGGTCGGCGAGCTCGCGCTCCAGCTCGACCAGCGGGTGGTTGGTGCCGGCGATATTGCGGGTGCCGCCGGCGCCGGTGCCCATGCGGGCGGCGGTCTCCACCATGGCGCCGACCACCTTGGGGTGCTGGGCCATGCCGAGATAATCATTGGAGCACCAGATCACGACATCGCGCCGGCCTTGCGGCGAATGCCACACGGCATGCGGGAATCGGCCCGCGATCCGTTCGAGATCGGCAAACACCCGGTAGCGGCGCTCGTCCCTCAGGCGATCCAGGGAAGAGGCGAAGAATTCGTTGTAATCCATGCTGTTATTCTGCTTTCCCGCCCCGCGCGGTGCCCCTTTTTAGAAGCCTTCCAGGGCACTTGTCGAGGCAAGATTCGTCGCATTTCGCCGCGGCGCCTTGACCTCCGTCAAAGCATCGCCCGCGCGCGGGTTCCCCCTGCCGCGGCGGCAATTCCGCGGGCGGATGTTGTGTCGGGTCGCCGCCTTAGCGGTCGGCGAAGGCGGTCAGATCGATCAATCCCCGCAACCCTGCCAGCAGCAGCGCGCCGATATGGAGTTGCAGCACGAATTCGCCCGAGCGGATCATGTCCGCCAGCTCGGCCGGCCGCACCAGCCTGACGTCGATGCCTTCTTCTCCCGGCCCGTCCTGCGCGCCGGCCTCCACAAAGAACGAGTGCACCCGATTGGACAGCCGGGCGGTGCAGGGCGAGAAGGAGCCGAGAGGATGCACGGCGCCGGCGGCAAAGCCGGTCTCCTCCTTCAACTCGCGCGCGCAGGTCACCTCCGGCGCTTCGCCTGGATCGACCAGCCCCGCCGGCAATTCCCAGGTGAAGCTTTCCAAGGCCGGCCGGTACTGCCGCACGATGGGGATACGCCCTTCCGCGGTCAGCGCCACGATGGCGATGTAATCGGCTTGGCCGACAGCGTGATAGAGTTCGGCCGGCGCCCCCGGCGCGAACGCGACCTCGCGCTCGATGACCTGCATCCAGGGCGAGATGCGTGTCGCCCGCCGGCTGACGATCTTCGGCCAGTCCGTCATCGGATGATGTTGGGCCCGTCCAACTGCCCCCACACGTCGAACACCGGCTTGCCTTTGAAATCGGCCTCACGGTAGCAGGCATGCGGTGCGCACAGGATCATGAGATCGCTTTTCTCGATGACCTCGTCGAGGGGTTTGAGCTCGGCGTCGGTGGTGACGAAAGGATCGGTGGTGAGCACCGCGTGGGCCTGGCCGGCGAGCGTGTTCTTGAACTTGTAGCTCAGCGAGGCGCGCACGTCGTCGCTTTCCGCCTTGAACGCCATGCCGAGCAGGCCGACCGTCGTCCGCCCGAGATCGCAGCGGCGCTTGATGTCGTCGATGACGTGCAGCACCAGCCCCTCGTTGACCAGCAGGGCGGCGTGGCCGAGCCCGAAGCGGTTGCTGGCGAAGGCCGAGAGCTGCATGGTGTCCTTCACCAGGCAGGGACCGGCGGCGTAGCCCGGCCGCGGAATGCTCTTGAGCCGCGGATAATTGTGCTTCATCGCCCCCAGCACGCGCCGGTAATCGACGCCCGCCGCTTTGGCGATCAGGTAGAATTCGTTGGTGGCGGCGAATTCGATGTAGCGATAGGCGTTGGCGAACAGCTTGGCGAACTCCGCCTCGATGGGCGACAGCCGCACCACCTCCGGCGCGATGCGTTCGAACAGGGCGGCCGCCTCGCTTTCCGCTTCCGGCGTCGTGCCGGAAACGATCTGCGGCATCTCGCGCAGCTCCTTCAGCCCGAAGCCCTGCACGACCCGCTCGGGGCAGAACGCCAGCTTCACCTTCGCGGCCTCTGCCCGCCAGATAGGATCCCAGCCAGTCGGTGGTGCCGGGGAAAACGGTGGAGCGCAGGATCAGCAATTGGCCGTCGGCCAGTTGCGGCAGCAGGCCGTCGATGCAGTCCTGCACCACGCGGCGCACCGGGTTGAGGAACTCGTCGATGGGGGTGCCGATGGTGACGATAACCGGGCCCCGGGTCGAGATCGCCTCGGGGGCGGCGGTGAAGACCAGCCGCTGCGCGGCCAGCGCCTTGGCCAGCACGGCCTCCGCGCCGTCCTCGATGAACGGCAGCTTGCCGCTCTGCAGCGTATCGAGGGTGGCGCGATTGAGGTCGTTGACGTTGACGCGCAGGCCGGACTCGGTCAGCGCCAGCACCAGCGGGATGCCGACATGACCGGCGCCGCCGACCACTGTGATGTCGGCGTTTTCGATGGTGGTCGGGCTCTCGGCCGTCGCAATATCGGGGCGTACGGTCATTGCGGCTTTTCTCCGCTGGTCAGCACGAAGGGGCGGAACGGTTTCATGATAGCAAGATTGAACAGGGCCCTGTCGATGTAATTGTAGACCGGCAGCAGCGAGCGCGTGCGTTGTGACGCGACGTAGCGGTAGGCGAGGCCCGCCAGATAGTCGGTTTTTACGCGAAAACCGCTGGCGTGAAAGACGTCTGCTCCTTGCCAGGCCAGGATCGGCCTTTCGTTCTCGGTGACGCCGACCGGGCTGTAGAACGGCGAAACCGGGTCCCGGTAGAGCCACATGAACGGGTTCATGCGGTTCGGATCGAAAGCGACGAAATGCCCGCCGCGCTTGAGCAGGCGGTAGACCTCCGCCACGAGCCGGCGCGGGTCGGGAAAATGATGTATCAGTCCACTCAAAAGGACACCGTCGAAGCTTTCGGCGTCGAAGGGCGTGTTTTCTGCGTCCCCCTCGTGAAAGTCGATTTGCGGGAATTTGTGTCGCGCCAGCGCGATCAGCTTGGGCGAGATGTCGAGCCCCGCAGCGTCGTAGCCGCGCTCGGCCAGGAGCCCGGTGAAGGTCCCTGAACCGCAGCCGAGATCGAGCACGCGGGCGCCGGGCTTTAGCCCGCTCAGGCGCACGAAGGCATCCATGATGCGCGCCTTCGCCTGCGGCAGAAAGACGTCGTAATCGTCGGCAGCGGCGAAGCGGTCGAAGAAGGTGACCTCCTTCGCCTTGTCCTGCGCGGGCAACGCTTTGGACATTACAAGACCCGAGGCTCGGGCAGCGGCGTGATCAACTGGCCGCGGAAGCCTTTGGCCCTCAGCTTGGGCGCCAGCTCGTCGGCGATGTGCCAGGAGAAGATCACGGCGCAGTCGGGCTGATCCTCGAACAGCCTGGCCTCGTCCACCACGGGGATCGCCGTGCCCGGCATGCACTTGCCGATCTTCAGCGAGCCCTGAATCTCGCATACATAGTCGATCAGCCCCTCGTCGAGTCCCACGTAATTGACCAGCGTGCTCGCCCGCGAGGGCGCCGAGATGCCGGCGATGCGCGCATTCTTTTCCTTCAGCTCGCGCAGCATCGACAGCAGGCGCAGCTTGGACAGCACCACATCGCGCCGGAATGCGGCCAGGCGCTCGCTCATGGCCTGCCCGCGCGGCTCGGCATCGAGCATCTTAGCCACGCTGTCCTTCACGGCGTGACTGCCGCGGCGCGCGGCATAGACGCGGATCGAGCCGCCGTGGCTGGGGATCGGCCGCGCGTGGAAGACTTCGAGATCGTGCATCTCGAGCAGATGTTTCAGGCTCGCCAGCGAATAATAGCGCAGGTGCTCGTGATAGACCGTGTCGTATTGCAACGTGTCGAGCAGCGGGATGAGGTAGTGCGATTCGGAGATGAATACGCCGTCGTCCTTCAGCATCGCCACGATGCCGTCGACGATGGCGTGCACGTCCTCCATGTGGGCGAAGCAGTTCGCCGCGGTGACAACGCTCGCCGCCCCATGCTCGCGCCTGACCTCGCGCGCCACCTCGACGCCGAAATAGCGCTTGAGCGTGGGCACGCCGCGCGCATTGGCGATGTCGCCGACGTCGGTCGGCTCGATGCCGAGCACACGATGGCCGCCGTTCTTGAAGTTGGACAGAAGCGTGCCGTCGTTCGAGCCGATATCGACCACCAGGTCGTCGGATCCGAGCCCCAGCATGGCCGCGCTTTCGCGCTGCAGATCGGCGAAATTGTCGCGCAGCAGTTTGGTCATGCCGCTGGTGTAGGGATATTCCGGCGGGAAAATGATGACCGGGTCGACGGCGAGGCCGAGCTGCACCAGGTCGCAGTTGCGGCAATGCAGGAGATTGGTGGGGAACCACGGCTGCTGGCGCGGTACCTGGCCGATCGGCACCATCTGGTTCACCGGCGGCATGTAGCCGAGCGACAAGACGGCATCGAGCGGCGCGTGGCCGCAGATCTGGCAGCACTCGACCGGAACGCTGGCGCCCGTTCCGGCGGCGCGCGCGATTTTCGTGGGACGCAAGGCGAAGTTCTCCTTATAGGACACGCGCGTGCAACAGCCTCGCTTCACCTCCCCCATAGGGAGAGGTAGCCCGCCGACGCTTCAGCGAAGGCCGGCAGGTGAGGGGTTATAGCCCGACCGAGAGACCGTAACCCCCTCACCCCGACCCTCTCCCCACAGGGGAGAGGGAGCGCGCTGTGCCCGGTGCGCTTTCGGCAGCTCTAATTCTTCTTCGGCGCCAGCTTCGCGTTGCGCCAGTACCAATCGAGCGTGGGCTTGAGACCCTGATCGAGCGGCACCGCCGGCTTATAGCCGAGCTTGGCCAGTTTCGAAATGTCCGGGCAGCGGCGTGGCGTGCCGCCCGCCTGCAGGGGCCCGGCCACCAGTTCGATCTCGCGGCCGGCCGCCCGCGCCACCCGCCGCGCCAGCTCCGCGACCGCCACCTCCTCCATGGTGCCGACGTGGTAGACGCCGAGATGCTCGCCCTTCTCGCGCATCGCCATGACGCCGGCCACCAGATCGTCGATGAAGCAGAAGCTGCGCGTCTCCTCGCCGGTGCCCTGGATGTCGAAGCGCAGCGCACCTTGCGCCTGCGCGTCGGCGAGCTGCTTCAGGCGCAGGGCGAATTGCGGCACGACGTGCTCCCAGCCCATGTCCGGCCCGTAGACATTGTGCGGGCGGAAGATGAGCACGCGTTCGAAGAACTTGCGCCCGTAATTGACCGCCATGACCTCGCTGATCAGCTTGCCGGCGCCGTAGGAATAGCGCGGGTTCATCACGTCGGGCACGACCAGGGGCACGTCCTCGGGTGTCGGGATCACCGCGGGCGTCTGATAGACCTCCGACGAGGACGCCAGGATGAGCGTGCCGACATCGGCCTTGCGGCAGGCGTCGAGGACGTTGATCATGCCGCGCACGCCGACGTCGAGCACCAGTTCCGGCATGGTGTAGAAGAACTCGGTGCCGTTGACGAAGGCGAGATGATGCACCTCGTCCATGCCCTGCGCGGCGCTGGCCACCGCCTCGGGGTCGCGCACGTCGCCGGCTACGAACTCGATGTCCTTTTCCACCTCGGTCAGCCGCCGCGGGCGCCCGCGCGAATTATCGTCGAGGACGCGCACGCGGTTGCCCGCCGCGACCAGGGCCTTGACCAGCCCGGAGCCGATGAAGCCCGAGCCGCCGGTGACCAGGATGCTGTTCACGCGCTCGTTCCGCGACGGCGATCTTGAATGGAAAGAAGTGGAGTGATCGGGGGCGCGCTCATAATCAAAAAATCCTATACGTTGTCAACTATGGATTCAAGCCGATGAGTTGATCGGCGCACCGGTAAGGCTGGCGGATGCAAAGTCTCGCATGATATTGCTGCACCTCTCCACCATACGCGACACGCCTTGAAGGCATTTGATTATGGTTTCGCGCCGGCAGGATATTTCCGATTCGTTCCGACGCTTATTATCCGCGGATTTGCTCGCATTCGTCGTGATCGTCGGCATCAGCATGCAGGCTCCCGCATTCCAGGCCGAGGACGTTTTGTTTTTCAACTATGTCAACAATGCTCACGATCCGCATATGCTTTATATTTATAACGGCTATGTCCCGCTCATACCGGAGGCCGTTGCCTATATATTGCAGTTTCTTCCATTGAGCCTTCAGGCGGTCTTGTATCGCATCATTGCCCTGGGCGTCGTTCTGCTGATTTATCGCGAAGCGAAGCTGCTGTTTGCGCTTTATTGTCCCGGCATCCAGGCTGCTTTCCTGTCGCTGGCAATCATATTCTTCATTCGCTTTGTCGATTACTCGGCCCTGACGGTGTTGAGCTACACGGTCTGGACGGCGTTCCTGGCCGCCGGCATCTACATGATGAGAAAGAGCGCTTCGGGCGCGCCATATTCGATCCCGGCCATTGCCGGCATCATTGTCGCGGGCCTGTCGAATCCGATCGGAATTCTGCTGGCGCCGCTCTTCCTCACTCATGTGACATGGAGCATGAAGGTCAATTGGAATAATAATCTCGCATATGTCGGCGCCAGCATCGTCATCGTCGTGGGTGACATCGCCATGCTTGTGCGCTCCGGGGCGGGAGGCGCGCTGTCGCACGTTGCGCAATCCAGCCATTCGGCCCTGCATTATCTTGAAGGCACGCGCCGCACTGAATTGTCCATTACTCCGCCCGACGTCGCGTTCTCTCAGGTTGTCTTCTGGTTCCATAACGATTTCAAGCTTCAGGTGCTGATGATCGTCGTGTCCGTCGCCGTGCTGGGCGTCGGATTCGTCCTGGCGTGCTGGCGCTGGTTCAGGATTGGCGCGTCGATGGGGGTGAAGCTTAACTGGATGCTCGCATATTTGGGCGTGGCGACGTTTGCCCTCTATCTTGCCTCGCCTCGATTTCTCATCAACGTACATGCCGGCATGGCATTCTCCGCGCGGTACGAACTCGTCTTGACGGTCTGCGCGATGTTGGCCGTGTCGCTGGGCGTCATTCGCCTGCGGGACCAAGATCTGCGCCCGATTCTGGCGGGATCGGTATTCGGGTTTTGCGCCGCGCTCGTGGTGATCGCGGTCTATCCGAGTGTCACCGGTCATCTGAAGGTGGCGATCGACAAGTATCGCTTCCTGACTGCGGCCGCGGGCTTTCGTCAGAATTGCGGAAGCGAGCAGGCGTTTGTCTACGACCCGACGAGCTTCTGGTCGCCGGTCGTTCTATGTCGGAGACGCAATTTTCCGCCCGGCTTCAGCCCCGTCGAGCAATTCAAGACCTGGCGCGGTTCGCTTGGGCAAAAGGGGCCCTCTCCCGATGACAGGCCGGGAATTTGGTCGGGAAGATCGCTTTTCTAGCTTTCGGCGGTTGGATCGACGGTAATCGCCGTGTTCTGCTGATGCGACCGCTCGGCCGCTTCGATCAGTTGCTGCACGCGGCAGCCGGCCGCGAAATCCGGCTCGGCCGTGCCGCCGCCCTCGATGGCGTCGAGAAAGGACTTTGCCAGCCGCGCCGCCGGGGCGATGCGGCCGTCGGGATAGCGGGCGTCTTCCGGGTCCTCGACCACGACCGGCGCCCGCGCCGCCGCCGGCCGGCGCGCGTGCAACAGTTCGAAGCCGCGCATGTAGTCGCTCGTCGCGTTACTCAGCACCAGCGTGCCGTCCTCGCCGTAGAACTCGACCCGGTGTCCGCTGCCGAGATAGGAGGCGCAGCTCATCGACAGGCTCCCGATGTGGCCGCCGGCGAAGTCGAGCGCCATGGCGGCGGTGGTCTGCAGGTCCTCGTCGCCCGGCAGCCCGCCGAGCCGCGCGGAAAGCCGCGCCATCGGCCCGGCGAACCATTCGAGATAGTGGAAGCAATGGGACACGAAATTGCCCAGCACGCCGCCGCCGCTTGCGCTCAGAGTCTTCCAGTTGCGCGCGCGCATGCGCGTCGAATAGTTCTCCACATGCCAATGCACGGCAACATGCCGCAGCGCGCCGATGGCGCCATCGTCGATGAGGTGCTTGGCGCGCTGCCAGCTCGCGATGCGATGGAAATCGAGGTCGACCATGGTGGGCAGCCGGCTGGCGTCGGCGGCGGCGAGCATGGCGCGCGCCTCCTGCAGCGACGCGGCCAGCGGCTTTTCGGCGAACACCGGCTTGCCCGCTGCAAGCGCGGCAATAGCGATCTCCGCCTGCGCGGCCGGCGGCACCGCGACCGCCACGGCGTCCACATCCTCATCGTCGATCAGCGCGCGCCAGTCGGCGTGGGCCTTGGGCACGCCCGCCTCGCGCGCAATCTCTGCGGTTCGCGCGGCGTCGGTGCCGGCCAGCGCCACCGCCTTGACGCGCGCATCGGCGCGGAAGGCGGGCAGCAGAACGTTGCGTCCGTAATTGCAGCCGATGATCCCCAGACGGATTTCAGCCATGACCGGCGCTTCCGCCGCCGTGGGCGTCATGCGCCGGCGCGGCATGGCTCAGCGCCACGTCGCGCGGCCCGCGCCGCAAGTAGGTCGTGGCGAAGGCGTAGCCGTACCAACGCAGGTAGCTCGGCAGCCATTTCAGCACCTGGAAGCGGCTGGTGCCGTGCGCGCGCTCGAACCACCGGGCCGGCACCTCGCCGATGCGCCAGCCGAGCCGGTGCGCTTTGACCAGCAGCTCGATGCTGTAACAGAAGCCGCGGTCCGACTCGATCGGGATCGCGGTCACCGTCCGCCGCGAAAACAGCCGGAAGCCGTTGCTGGCGTCGCGGGTCGGCAGCCGGCCGAGGTGGAAGAGCGTGAAATTACCGACGCGCACGAACAGCGCCTTGAGCCAGGGACAGCCGACCATGCTGCCGCCCGGCATGAAGCGGCTGGCGCAGACGATGTCGCAGCCGGTCTCGGCCAGCCGCACCATCGGATCGAGAATGGCGGCGTTGTAGTCGTCGTCGGCCGGGAACACGACCGCGAACGGCGCTTCGCCCGCCGCGAAGCCGGACAGCACCGCGCCGTGGGCCCCCTTGCCGCGGTTACGGACGAAATCGATGACGAGCGCGCCGAGCTTGTCCCGGTTGTCGCGGATGGCCGGCAACGTGTCGTCGTCCTCGCGGTCGTAGCAGATCAGCACCCGCGACGGTGTTTTAACCGCGCGCTCGAGTGATTGCAGGGTCTGCAGGATATTGGCGCCTTCGTTGTACACCGGGATGACGATGTCGAGGCGCGGGCGCGCTGCGGCGTTCATTGCCGGAAATCACCCCCGGTTCCGGCGGTCAGGGGCGGACAATACGGCCGATGGTCCGACAAGCACTGAAAGGTCCTCCATTGACGCGCCTGGCGGCCCGGCCGCCCTCCAGCGGGCGCCACAATAGCATGCCTCGGCTCCCGGTCACCTGCGCCGCCGGACCTCCAATTCCGCCGGCCGCCGTGATATAGCCGCCTTCGTCTGCGGCTGTGCCCGCAAAAGAACGGCGCAAGACCAACCGACGAGCGATGGCGAACGAGGCCTGTTCCACGCGCCCCGGAGCGACGCATACCTGGCTCCGCCTGGCCGCGCTGGCGCTTGGCGTCGCCGCGGTCGGGCTGCCGGTCAATCACCTGTTCGGCTACGCGCTGCTGCTGGTCGCGACTGTGGTGATTTTCAGCGGCCGCCTGAGCCTGCGCCGGCGCAACTGGCTGATCGCGATTGCCGCCGTCCTGACCGCGGCCTTGCTGCCGCTGGTCCTCGCGCCGGCGCCGATCGCGCAAGGCGAGAACGTCTTCCTTCCCGGCAAGCCGGGCAACGTCCTCGAACAGGGCCTTCCCGGCCGACGTGTACGGTTTCATGCGCGCCGAGTTCGACGCCCAGTATCCGCCGGGAATGCGCTGCGCAGGCGAGACGAGCGGCTGCTGGGTGAATGAGGGATTTCCCCAGCGCCTTTATGCCTTTTCGGCCGACGGCGTGTTCGGAGCCCCGCGCTATTCGCGCAACGTGAGATCAATCGACTTTTCCGATCCGGTCTGGCTGCGGCTCGGCTTCGTCAACGACAGGCATTACAATTGGGCGAGCCACCGCGGCGAACGTGACAAGCGCTTCTGGATGGGCCTCAAGCGCTGGCACATCACGATGCCGTGGTTCGTGATGTACGAGTTCCCTGCCGTCTACGAAGGCTCGCAGCTGTGCTGGCGCGGCGCCGTGCTGTGGCCGGACGCGAGCGGCCATTACGAAGCGGTGCGCCATGATGCCATGGCCTGCCGCCCGCTTCATGCGGGCGATATCGGCGCCAAGATCTTCGGCGTGGCGATCAGGCCCGGCTCGCTCGCCATGACCCTCGATCCGCCGGCCGGCGTGCAGGCGCGGCTTTACGCGATGGGTGCCGCCAGTTTCGTCGCGATTGCCTTGCTGCTCCTGTTGGTGGTGCGGGTCGAACCGCGCGCGCTGGTCCGTCCCTTCATCTTGATCGCGCTGTCGCTGATCGTAGTCGCCGTCATCGACGCGAGTTTCATCGGCGGCTGGCGGCCCATGGACGGCGGCGACGACGGGCTGTTCTACACCGGCACCGGCCGCATGATCCTGCAGCACCTGCTGCACGGCGACATCGCGGGCGCATTGCGCGGCGGGGAAAGCGTCTATTACTACGGCGGCCCTGGCCTGCGCTATTGGCGCGCGCTCGAAATGATCGTCTTCGGCGACACCAATCTCGGCTATCTCTCGCTCGTCCTCGCGCTGCCATTCGTCGTGCTCGGCCTTTATAAGCGCTTCGTGTCCGATCCGTTCGCCTGGCGGCTGGCCCTTGTTTTCGTGGCCGTGCCGATCGGCGTGATCTTCGGCTCCAGCTTCCTCGACTATGCGAAATGGGCGGCCCGCGGCTTCGCCGATCCGGCGGCGCATATTCTGCTGGTCTGGGGCGTCTGGGTCATCGTCGGCCGCTATGCAGCGCCGCAAAACGGCTTTGCCGCCGCGATCGGCGGCGCGCTCCTGTGCGCGCTCGCCATCTTCACCAAGCCGCTCGTGGCGCCGATAGCCGGCATCGTGCTCGGCGGCGCGGGACTCGCTGCGCTCTATCAGCGGCAGTGGCGGCGGCTTGCCGGCTTGTGCATCGGGTTCCTGCCCGTGTTGCTGATGCCGCTGCATAACTGGATTTTCGGCCATAAGCTGGTGCTGCTGACCAGCAACGCGCAATTACCGCAAGTGCTGGTCATGCCGCCCTCCGCCTGGGGCGCGGCGCTTGCCGAGCTGGCGCGGTTCGATTTCGCCGGCCCGTATCTCGCCCGCGCCGTTGCGCAGACCGGCGCATGGCTCAGCGGGCCCGGCGAGCAATTGGCTTTCGTGCCGTTCAACGCCGCGGCCGTCGCGGTGGTGATCTATGTCACCCTGCGTGGGCGCGGTTTCGATCCCTGGCTGCGCCTGATCGGCGCCGCGGTCATCGCCGAATATGCGGTCGACCTGATCTATGCGGCGACGCCGCGCTACTTTTTCTCGACCTGGCTGCTGAGCGCGGTCGTGGTCGCCGCCTTCCTCGAACGCTGGCTGCCGGCCTGGATGGAAAAGCGCGGCTGGCAGCGGGCGAAGCTGGTACTGGAGCGTTCGTTCGGCTATCGGCCGGCGCGCGCCTGACCCGCTTGCATTCCAGCGAGCGCGCCTGCACAAAGTGATCCTCATGAACGAAACCGTCGGCATCGCGCACGGCCTCACCAACTACGGCGACCGCGATTTCTCGCTCTACCTGCGCCGCTCCTTCGCGCAGTCCATGGGCTATTCGCGCGACATGCTGAAGAAGCCGGTGGTCGGCATCGCCTATACCCAGTCCGGCTTCAACAACTGCCACCGCCATTTCCCCGAAATGCTGGACGCCGTGAAGCGCGGCGTGCTGGCGGCGGGCGCGCTGCCGATGGAGTTCCCCACGATTTCGCTTGGCGAGGTCTTCCTCTCGCCGACCAGTCTCAAGTTCCGCAACCTGATGTCGATGGACACCGAAGAGATGGTGCGTGCCCAGCCCATGGATGCGGTGATCCTCATGGGCGGCTGCGACAAGACGGTGCCGGCCCAACTCATGGGCGCGGTTTCGGCCAATAAGCCGGCCATCGGCCTGGTGGCCGGGCCGATGATGACGGGCCGCTATCGTGGCGAGCGGCTAGGCGCCTGCACGGACTGCCGCCGCTTCTGGGCGCAGTACCGCGCGGGCAAGATCGATGACGAGGAAATCACCGAGATCGAAGGCAATCTCGCCACCACCGCCGGCACCTGCGCCGTCATGGGCACCGCGTCCACCATGGCCTGCCTGGCCGAGGCGCTGGGCATGATTCTGCCAGGCACCGCCGCCATCCCTGCCGTGCATGCCGATCGTTTGCGCTCCGCGGAAGCGACCGGCGCCGCCGCGGTCAAGTTGATCGGCTCGGGCCTCACGCCCGACAAGATCGTCAACGAGAAGTCGATCGAGAACGCGCTGCGCGTGCTGCTCGCCATCGGCGGTTCGACCAATGCCGTCATCCATCTCACGGCAATCGCCGGCCGCGCCGGCGTCGACCTCTCGCTCGAACGGCTCAACGAATTGTCCGACACCACGCCGGTGCTGGTGAACCTGAAGCCGGTCGGCAACGGCTACATGGAAGACTTCTACGCCGCCGGCGGCATGGGCGCGCTCCTGCGCGAGCTGAAGGATCTATTGCATCTCGACGCCATGACGGTCACCGGCGAGACGCTCGGCGAGCGGCTCAGCGCCGAAGACCAGGGCGCCTTCGTCGACCGCTCCATCGTCGCCGAGCGCAACAAGCCGCTGGAGCGGGAAGGAGGCCTGGTCGCGCTGTTCGGCAATCTCGCCCCGCAGGGCGCTATCCTCAAGCGCTCGGCCGCCGACAGCAATCTGTTCGAGCGCGAGGGCAGGGCGGTGGTGTTCTCGTCGCTGGAGGATCTCGCCGCCCGAATCGACGATCCCAATCTCGACGTCACCGCCGACGACTTCCTCGTCCTGCAGAACGCCGGCCCCCATTCTCCCGCCGCCATGCCGGAGGCCGGCTACCTGCCGATTCCGAAGAAGCTGGCGAGCCAGGGCGTGAAGGACATGGTGCGCATTTCCGACGCGCGCATGAGCGGCACCGCCTTCGGCACCATTGTTCTGCACGTGACGCCCGACGCCGCGTCCGGCGGTCCGCTCGGCCTGGTGCGCAACGGCGATCGCATCAGGCTCTCCGTCAAGCAGCGCCAAATCGACCTCCTGCTCGACGATGCCGAACTCAAGCGCCGCGCCGCCGCGCAGTCGAAGCCAGCGGAGAAACCCGCGCGCGGCTATGCCAGGCTCTACGCGCAGGAAATCCTCGGCGCCGACTTGGGCTGCGATTTCGCCTTCCTGAAGCCGCGTTGAGGGCCGACGACTCTGATTGCCTCCCTCAAAGAGGGAGGTCGGCGCGAAGCGCCGGTGGCGGTCGGAGCGGTGGGCGACAGACCCGACAGCAATGCGCCCGCGGTTCAGCTCAACCCTCGCACGTTCGCAGGAGATAGAGCCTTGCCCAGCTACATTGAAGACCTGCTCGTTGTCGATGCCGAAATCAGGGGCTTGATACATGTGGCGCTTGATGCCGCGCGTCGCAGGCCCAAGCCCGATGACGATGTGATCGTGCCGCTCGAAAAAGCGCTCGATCTCGCGACAAAAACCTTGGAACGCGGAACAGACAACCTTGAGAAAGAAGGCACGGCCATTGGCGATGATTTGTACGCAATGTTTGATGGTGAGATTGTCACGCTCAATACGTACGAGCCGCAGCCGCAGACTCTGCGTCTCACCAAAGAGACTTACGGAAATCTGACCGAATTTGTTGCCAATCAGCCGCCGAAACTCGCGAGGTCTTACGAGGTCGGCCCATTGCTGTGGGGCTTCCTGTGGGGCGTCACGGTCACGCTGTTGAGCGAGCTTGCCTTGACGCTCTATTACACGACGCCTCGAACTTGGTAGTGCGGCGCGCTGTGTGCGCCGCCGCAACAGCAATTCCGCTTAAACCCTTCGTTAAGCAACGCAGCATCAATTCTTGGTCATTCGGGCGGCGCTTCAGTGCTGCGCCGCAGAAATGCCCGAACCCGTCGATAAGCCCGCGCCCGGCGATGCCGGGCTTTGCGCGCGGGAGAGAGCCGATCCCGCCCCTCGATCGCGAATTTGTCTTTGCAAAAATCGTGTTGCGCGAGCGCCTTAGCCGATATCGCTAATCCCGAAAATTGACGGGGACGCCTTCACGCGGGCGTAGCCCTAACGCAGGTTAACACATTCCGCGTTCGAAAATTAACGCGGACCCAAATGCGCGCCTTTTAAGTTACGGAAATACATCGCGGATTGGCGGTGGAAGCCGCCCACACGACGTAAGGCGCCATGTTTGGGAAGCGGACATCCTTGCACAGGCACGACTGGCGGACCGTCGTTTTCGCCGGCACCGTCGGCTTCGCCCTCACGCTTGGGTTCATGCTTGGTATCGAGCGGTTCTCGGTATCGCTGACCGCGCTTTCGATCGCGCTCGCGGCGGTTGTCGGCGCGCTGATCGGCGTGTGCCTGACGGCAGCGCTCGCGTCGCGGCGGGCGCGGCGTGCACTCAGCGAGCAGAACGATCGGCTCGGCCACGCCATCGACAACATGAAACAGGGTCTGTGCATGTTCGACGCGCAGAACCGCCTCATGGTGTGGAACGAGCGCTACCGCGCCATGTACCAGATCGAGCCGCACCGCATCTGGCGCGGCTGCCGCATACGCGACATGATCGACGCCCGCATCGCCGCCGGCACGTTTCCGCTCGATCCGGAGCGTTACGAGGCCGACTTGCACGCCGCGCTCAGCGAGGGCAAGGCCGTCACCCTCGAGGTCGACCTCGCCGACGGCCGCAGCATTGCCGTCGTCAATCAACCTATAAAGGGCGGCGGCTGGGTGGCGACCCACGAGGACGTCACCGAAGGCAAGCGGGCCGAACGCGCGCTCGAACATACCCGCGCATTTCTCGACACGGTTATCGAGAACGTGCCCTCGCCGATCCTGGTGAAGGACGCGCAGGATTTTCGCTATCTGCTGATCAATCGCGCCGCCGAAGACTACATCGGCATCAGCCGGGACAAGGTGCTTGGCAAGCGCGCGATCGAAATCATGCCGCCGGCCACCGCCGAGCACATCGAAGCTGAAGACCGCAGGCTCATCGAGCAGGGCAAGATCCTGTTCGTCGACGAGCACGTCATCACCACGCCAGGCAACGGCACCCGCATCGTCACCACCACCCACCTGCCGGTGAACGGCGCGGACGGCAAGCCGCGATATCTCATCAGCATGATCCGCGATCTGACCGAAACCAAGCGCCACGAGCAGCGCATCGCGCACTTGGCGCACCACGATCCGCTCACCGATCTGCCCAACCGCGGCGCGTTTTACGAATGCATTAGCGCCACGGCCGAGCTGGCCAAGCTGTCTTCGGCCTCCTTTGCCGTGCTCTGCCTCGATCTCGACCGCTTCAAGACGATCAACGACGTCTACGGCCATTCCGCCGGTGATGACGTGCTGCGCGAGATCGCCTATCGCCTCGAGGCCGCCTGCGAAGGCGCCTTTCTTGCCCGCATCGGCGGCGACGAGTTCGCCGTCATCACGCCAACCGGTGCGCAGCCGGAGGGCGCCGCCGCGCTGGCCCACCGGATCAACGCCGCGCTGGCCAGCGATATCGACGTCGGCGGCATGCCGACGCGCGCGGCGGTGACCGCCGGCATCGCCGTCTTCCCGCAGGACGGAGAAGACGCCGTCACCCTGGTCGCCAATGCCGAGGCCGCCCTGTTCCGTGCCAAGTCGGAGGCGCGCGGCTCGGTGCGCTTCTTCGAAATGTCGATGGACAAGCAGTTGCGCGAGCGCCGCGCCCTGCAGCAGGACCTGCGCCTCGCCATGGCGCGCAACGAGATCGAGCTGTACTACCAGCCGCAGGCGCTGATCGACGGCGAGGTCACCGGCTTCGAGGCGCTCGTGCGTTGGCACCACCCGCGCTTCGGCATGGTGCCGCCGTCCACCTTCATCCCGCTCGCCGAGGAAAGCGGCCTCATCGTCGAGCTCAGCGAATGGATCCTGCGCACGGCCTGCGCGGAGGCCGCCACCTGGCCGCGCCGGCTGCGTATCGCCGTCAACCTGTCGCCGGTGCAGTTCCAGCGCGGCGACCTCGCCAAGCTGGTGCATGAGGTGCTGCTGCAGACCGGCCTTTCCGCCAAACGACTGGAACTGGAGATCACCGAGGGCGTGCTGATCGGCGACTTCTCCGGCGCGGTGTCGATCCTGCGCCGGCTGAAGAACCTCGGCGTGCGCATCGCCATGGACGATTTCGGTACCGGCTATTCCTCGCTGTCCTATCTGCAGTCCTTCCCCTTCGACAAGATCAAGATCGACCGCGCCTTCATCGCCAATCTCGCCCACAGCCAGCAGGCGGTCACCATCATCCGCGCGGTGATCGCGCTCGGCCGCGGCCTCGACCTGCCGGTGCTGGCGGAAGGCGTGGAGACGGAACAGCAGCTCGAGTTCCTCGCCGCCGAGCACTGCAACGAAGTGCAGGGCTACTATATCGGCCGGCCGGGACCGATCGCCGACTATGCTGCCGAGGTCGGCCGCGCCCCGGGTCCGCGCCACCGCAAGGCGCTGGCCGTGGCGGGGTGAGGCCGGCAACCTTCGGGACCGCCCGCGTTTGTCAATTCCTCCCCGTGCGCCTGCCGGCGAGCGACCCGTTGCGCCGCCGCAGAGATTCACTAGGCTGCTTGGAATGGCGGGCCCGGGGGGAAAGGCAGATGAAAGCGCCAATCGACTTCTGGTTCTCGATCGGCAGCACTTACACCTATCTGACGGTCATGCGTCTCGACGAGGTAGCGCGGCGCGAGGGCATCGCGTTCCGATGGCGGCCGTTCGACGTGCGCGCGATCATGGTCGCCATGGACAACATCCCCTTTTCAAAAAAGCCGATCAAGGCACAATACATGTGGCGCGATATCGAGCGGCGCGCGGCGATGTACGGTGTTCCCTGGTCGGGCATTCCGCATTATCCCCTGCAGCACCTGCCTTTCGCCAACCGGGTCGCGCTCGCCGGCATGCGCGAGGGCTGGGGCGCCGACTACGTGCGCGCCGCCTATCGTCGCTGGTTCGGCAGCGGGGAGGATGTCAGCGTCGAGCCCAGTCTTTCGGAAGTCCTGCGCGAGATCGGCCAGGACCCGGAGCGCGTCTTGGCGCTCGCTGCTTCCGACCAATCAACGTCCGCCCTGCGCGCTGAAACCGATGCCGCGGCCGCACTCGGAATCTTCGGCTCGCCGACTTTCGCCGTCGGCAAGGAACTGTTCTGGGGTGACGATCGGCTCGACGACGCCATCGCCTGGCAGCGCGAGGGCCGGCTGCAACGGGCGTGAGGCGGTGGGAAATTAATGGTGCTGCCGGAAAGGATTGAACTTTCGACCTCTCCCTTACCAAGGGAGTGCTCTACCACTGAGCTACGGCAGCATGAAAACCGCGCCGACGCCATATAGGGCGGCGCGAACGCGGCGGAAACTGCCATAGGGGCCCAAGCGGCGCAAGACAAAGCGGCGGCGCGCCAAACGCCTTGTGCGAGCGCCGCCGGCGCCCGATAGAGAAGCCATGGCGCACGAAAACGACCCGAAATCCGGCAAACCGGGCCAAACCGGCGGCAGCGGCGGCGGCGGCGGCGGCAGCGGCGCCCGGCAGAAACGCCTGGCCGCGGCGCTGCGCGAGAACCTGCGCCGCCGCAAGGCACAGACGCGCGGGCGGGAGCAGGAAGCGCCGTCCGAGCCAAACCCAGCTCAACCCTGCGGAAGCGCGAATCCGGACAGCGACTAGGGCGGAGATTGCCGCCCCTCGGCCTCGTGAGCTTGGGCGGGGATGAGCGGCCGATCTGTTGGTTGCCGCCCCATATCGGCGCAGCGCAGGGCCGAGTTCCGCCGCAATTGCCGCTTTTCGCTCTGCTAACCCTGGCAAATTTTAGGCTTTGCCCGCCGCCCCGGGCGGTCCATAAACGCAGGTCCGAGACCTACAGGATGCCGCGCGGGCGGGGGCTTCATGGATCGTATTCGTATCGTCGGCGGACAGCGGCTGACTGGCGCCATCCCGATCTCGGGCGCCAAGAACGCCACCTTGCCGCTCATGATCGCCGGCATGCTGACCGCCGACACGGTCGTCCTCGAAAACGTGCCGCACCTTGCCGACGTCGGCCAGCTTCAGCGCATCCTCGGCAACCACGGCGTCGACATCATGATCGCCGGCAAGCGCCACGGCGAGAACGGCGACAACGGCCACACCATCCACATCTCGGCGGAGAATATCGTCGACACCGCCGCGCCCTACGAGCTGGTCTCCAAGATGCGGGCGAGCTTCTGGGTGATCGCGCCGCTCGTCGCGCGCATGGGCGAGGCCAAGGTCTCCATGCCCGGCGGCTGCGCCATCGGCACGCGGCCGGTCGACCTGCTCATCATGGCGCTGGAGAAGCTCGGCGCTTCGATCGAGATCGAAGGCGGCTACGTGATCGCCCGCGCCAGACAAGGCCTGCGCGGCGGCGAGATCGTCTTCCCCAAGGTGACGGTCGGCGGCACCCACACCGCGCTGATGGCGGCTTCGCTTGCCCGCGGCACCACGGTGATCGAGAACGCCGCGCGCGAGCCGGAGATCGGCGACGTCGCCGACTGCCTCAACAAGATGGGCGCGAAGATTTCCGGCGCCGGCACCTCGCGCATCGTGGTGGAGGGCGTCGACAGGCTCAGTGGCGCGCGCCACCGCGTGCTGCCCGACCGCATCGAGACCGGCACCTATGCCATGGCCGTGGCCATGACCGGCGGCGACGTGCTCCTGCAGAACGGCCGCCCCGAATTGCTGCAGTCCGCGCTCGACGTGCTGGAGCAGACCGGCACCACGGTGACGCCGACCAACGAGGGCATCCGCATCGCCCGCAACGGCGCAGGCCTCATGCCGGTGGATGTCGATACCCAGCCTTTCCCCGGTTTCCCCACCGATCTGCAGGCGCAACTCATGGCGCTGATGACGCGCGCCAAGGGCACCTCGCGCATCACCGAGACCATCTTCGAGAACCGCTTCATGCACGTGCAGGAGCTGGTGCGGCTCGGCGCGCGCATCCAGCTCGACGGCCAGACGGCGACCATCGAAGGCGTCGAGCGCTTGAAAGGCGCGCCGGTGATGGCCACCGACCTGCGCGCGTCAGTATCGCTGGTGATCGCGGGGCTGGCGGCCGAAGGCGAAACCATCGTCAACCGCGTCTACCACCTCGACCGCGGCTTCGAGCGCGTCGAGGAGAAGCTCGCCCGCTGCGGCGCGGCCATCGAGCGGCTGAGCGAGTAAACCTCTCTCCGCTCGTCCCCGCGCAAGCGTCGCGCAAGCGGGGACCCAGCTCGTTGGCCACCAATTACACCCTTGCCATTTACCCCTGGATGCCCGTTTGCGCGGGCATGAGCGGAGGTCTGGCGCGTGCCGTGCCCAAAAAAGCCAATATGGCGACCCAGGCTCATGGCAGCCTACGATAGAGGCGCGCCCATGCTCGACCGCCGCCAACTGCTCGCTTCGCTCGGCGCCGCCGGCGCCGCCAGCATGCTGCCCCGCCTGGCGCAGGCCGAGAGCAACACATTTCTCACCCGCGCCATCCCATCCTCCGGCGAACAGCTTCCGCGCGTGGGCCTGGGAAGCTGGCGCACCTTCAATGTCGGCGACGATCCCGAAGCGAAGGACGCTTGTGCCGCGGTGATGCGCGCATTCTTCGCCGGCGGAGGACGCATGGTCGATTCCTCGCCGATGTACGGCTCCTCGCAGGACACCGTCGGCCACGGCCTGAAGAAACTCGACGCCTACAAACAGGTCTTTTCCGCCGACAAGGTGTGGACCACCTCGGGCGGCGCCGCCCAGCTCGAAGAGTCCCGCAAGAAATGGGGCATCGCCCGTTTCGATTTGCTGCAGGTGCATAACCTCTTGTCCTGGCAGGAGCACCTGCCCATGCTGATGGACATGAAGGCGCAGAAGCGCCTGCGCTATATCGGCATCACCACCTCGGAAGGCCGGCGTCATGACGAGTTCGAGCAGGTCATGCGCGCGCACCCGATCGATTTCATCCAGGTCACCTACAACGCGCTCGACCGCGAGGTCGACCAGCGCATTCTGCCGCTGGCGCACGAACGCGGCATCGCGGTGATTATCAACCGCCCGTTCCGATCCGGGCCGCTGATACGCAGTGCCAAGCGGCACAAGCTGCCGGACTGGGCAGGCGAAATCGACTGCGCCAACTGGGCGCAGGTGCTGCTCAAGTTCATCGTCTCGCACCCGGCGGTCACCTGCGCCATTCCGGCCACCACGCGGGTTGATCACGTGCGCCAGAATATCGGCGCGAGTTACGGCCGCCTGCCGGATGAACCCATGCGCAAGCGCATCGCCGCGGCGGCCGAGCGCTTCTGATGTCGGTGTGGCTCACCTATACGTTTTCCGATTTCCTGCTGTTCACGCCGCGCACCTATTACCGCCTCTTCGAATTGTACAATCGTGCCGTCTGGCCGCTGCATCTTGTGGCCTTCGCGCTCGGGCTCGCGCTGCTCGTGCTGCTGTTTCGCGGCGGCGCTTCCGGGGGTGCCTGGCGCGGCCGCGTCATCGCGGGGATCCTCGCTGCATGCTGGCTATGGGTGGCGTGGGGCTATCTCTATCAGCGCTACGACACCATCAATTGGGCGGCGCGCTATTTCGCCATCGCCTTTGCCATCGAGGCGGTCTTGCTGATCGTCTTAGGCGTCGTCCTCGATCGCTTCGCGCCGGGCGCTTCGCCGCTTCATCGTGTGGGGGGCGCCTTGGTCGCCTTCGCGCTGTTTGCGCAGCCGCTGCTGGCGCCATTGCTCGGCCGCGACTGGATGCAGATGGAGTTCTTCGCGCTGATGCCCGATCCCACCGTCACCGCCACCCTTGGCGCACTCATCGCCATGCGCCGCGCGCACTTGCCGTTGCTCGTCATTCCACTCCTCTGGTGCGCGCTCACCGGCGCCACCCTGTGGGCCATGCAGGCGCCGGACGCGCTTCTGATGCCAGCGACCGGCTTGCTGGCCGCTGGCTGTGCGGCCTGGAAGGCATTGAGGCACGGTGTGGCCAGGCCTCTAGCCGCGCCGTAGCTGCGAGCGGCGAGGCGGCAGCGATCATGGCGGCCGGTGCGGCCCGGAGCCCGCCTTTCCCTTGCCGACGCTCTTGCGCGGCGAAGTGGCGTTCCCTAGCTAATTCGTACCAGGGGAGCGAAGCCCATGTCTGCCGAACCGGTCAAATTCATCGTCCTTGATGAGGAGGACCTGGAGGTCGTCTCCGCCCACGTACAGGATGCGGTCGTTAAATGCGCCGATGTGCTGTGGCGCCCGCAGGAAAAACGGGTGGTGGTCGCGCTCAACCGTTTCGACTGGGAAGGCGCCCAGAACGGCGATCCCGAATACCGCCGCCGGCGCGCCGCGCTGCGCTTCGAGCGCGTGCTGTCCTGCAAATGCCGCGACATCGAGCCGGGCGGCAAGGACGTGCTGCTCAACCTGCTGGCGGTCGAATTCGCCGAAACCGATGCCCCCTCCGGCGTGGTTACCCTGATCTTCTCCGGCGGCAAGGCATTGCGGCTGGACGTCGAGTGCCTGGAAGCCGAACTCGCCGATCTCGGCCCCACCTGGAGCGCTGCCGCCTGCCCGAACCATCCCGTGATCGAGGCCGACGCGGTTGCCGGAGCCGAGCCGGCAAAGTCACAAGCGTCATAAGTCTCGCCGCCCCCTACCGGCTGCGACAAATACCCGTTCAGAACTCAGGCCGCGTCCGCCGCGCCGAAGTTCCGTTGCTTGAACCGCCCCCGTTTAACTGGCGTAGTCGCGGTCTCGCTCATGGGAGCGATTCGAGGGGGGTAATTCGAATGCGCAATCTCGTGAGATCAGCGGGGCTGCTCGCGTCGGCCGGGTTGCTGCTGGGCGCCGCGCTCGTTCCCGGCGCGCCGGCTGAGGCCGCCCTCGGCTGCCAATGCGTCAAGTTCGGCGTGCCGTCGGCCTGCATGCCGACCGTTAGCGCCTGCAATCACCAGATGCACGGTATCTGCCTCGCGCCGTGCAGCTATCCGGCGCGGCCCGCGGCCGGGCACCGCGTCGTCTACAAGAAGCATCACGTCGTCAGGAAACGCCATGTCGTCAGGAAACGCCATGTCGCCAAGAAGATGGCACCCAGGAAGAAGGCGACGAAGAAGAAGATGTGAGGAGCGAAGTTTTCCGCCGAAGAGGCTCCGCCCAGGAGGCTCCGCCCGTGCGGCGGAGCCTTTGTTTTTCGGGACGCCGCGACAGGGTTGACGCGAGAAGGCGCATCACCCATTGACCTGTCGAGCCGGGCGCGCCCGGACGGAAAGAGACGATGCCGCTACGCCTGGACAGCCAAAGCGCCGATTTTGCCGACCGTTTCCGCGCCTTCCTCGGCGTCAAGCGCGAGGCCGCGCAGGACGTGGAACAGACCGTGCGCGGCATCCTCACGGACGTGCAGGCGCGCGGCGACAAGGCGCTGATCGAACTCACCGCCAAATTCGACCGCCTCGATCTCGGCAAAGTGGGGATGCGGGTCAGCGAGGCCGATCTTGCGGCGGCGGAACAGGCTTGCGACGCCAAGGCGCTCGACGCGCTCAAGCTGGCGCGCGACCGCATCGAGGCCTACCACGCCCGCCAGAAGCCGGCCGACGCGCGCTTCACCGACGCGCTCGGAGTCGAGATGGGCGCCAAATGGACCGCCATCGAGGCGGTGGGACTCTACGTTCCGGGCGGCACGGCGGCCTATCCTTCCTCGGTGCTGATGAACGCCGTGCCGGCCAAGGTGGCCGGCTGCCCCCGCGTGGTCATGGTGGTGCCGGCGCCCGACGGCAAGCTGGCGCCTCTGGTGCTGGCCGCTGCCAAGCTCGCCGGCGTCGACGAGGTCTATCGCGTCGGCGGCGCCCAGGCGGTGGCGGCGCTCGCCTACGGCACCGAGACGATTCAGCCCGTCGCCAAGATCGTCGGCCCCGGTAACGCCTATGTCGCCGCCGCCAAGCGCCTGGTCTTCGGCAAGGTCGGCATCGACATGATCGCCGGCCCCTCCGAAGTGCTGATCCTCGCCGACCAAACCGGCAATGCCGACTGGATCGCCGCCGATCTCCTGGCGCAGGCCGAGCATGACGCAAGCGCGCAATCGATCCTGATCACCGACGACCGGGCGCTTGCCGATCACGTCGCCACGGCGGTGGAATCGCAGTTGAAAGCGCTGGTGCGCGCCAAGGTGGCCGCCGCCTCGTGGCAGGACTTCGGCGCCATCATTCTCGTCGATAAGCTCGAGGACGCGATCCCGTTGGTCGACCGGCTGGCGCCGGAGCACCTCGAGATAGCGTCCGCCGATGCCGAAAAGCTCGCCGGTAAAATCCGCAATGCCGGCGCCATCTTCATCGGTGCGCACACGCCGGAAGCGATCGGCGACTACGTCGCCGGCTCCAACCACGTGCTGCCGACCGCGCGCTCGGCGCGCTTCTCCTCCGGCTTGGGCGTGCTCGACTTCATGAAGCGCACTTCGCTGTTGAAATGCGGACCGGAGCAGTTGCGCGCGCTCGGGCCTGCGGCCATCGCGCTCGGCGAGGCGGAAGGGCTGACCGCTCATGCGCGCTCGGTCGCCATCCGGCTCAACCAGTGACGAGCGCGGGCAAGACACCGGCCAACACGCCCGCTGCGCGGCAGCGGCTGGTTTCAGTTACGCTCGACGAGGAGACCATCGGCCGCTCCAACCCCGACGTCGAGCACGAGCGTCAGATCGCCATCTACGATCTGCTCGAACAGAATTCCTTCGCGCCGGTCGGCCATGAGGAGGCGGGGCCCTTCGCTCTTCATCTCAGCATCACCGGCAACCGGCTGGCCTTCGACATCCGCACCGAAGACGGCAAGCCCATCATCGCGCACCTGTTATCGCTGACACCGCTGCGTCGCATCGTGAAGGACTACTACACGGTCTGCGACAGCTATTACGAGGCGATCCGCACCGCCACGCCGGACAAGATCGAGGCGCTCGACATGGGGCGACGCGGTATTCACAACGAGGGCTCGCACGTCCTCATGGACCGGCTCAAGGGCAAGGTGAAGCTCGACAACGACACCGCGCGCCGCCTGTTCACCCTGATCTGCGTGCTGCACTGGAAGGGCTGAGCCTGCCATGGCCGCCGCGTCCGAGCGCCGCGCGCATCCTCAGGCGGTGCTGTTCGCCTGCGGGCAGAACGCGGTGCGGTCGCCCATGGCCGCCGGCATCTTCCAGCAGCTCTTCGGCAAGAACATCTATGTCGCCTCCGCCGGGGTGCAGAAGGGCGAGCCCGATCCCTTCGCGGTGGCGGCGATGGAGGAGATCGGCATCGACATTTCCCGACACAAGCCGGTTACCTTCGAGGACCTGGAAGACCTGGAGGGGCTCAATTTCGACCTGATCGTCACGCTGTCGCCGCCGGCGCACCACAAGGCGCTGGAGCTGACGCGGACGCTGGCCGCCGACGTCGAATACTGGCCGACCGTCGATCCGACCGCCACCGAGGGTAACCGCGAGCAGCGCCTGGAGGCCTATCGTGAAGTGCGGGACCAGCTCATGCAGCACATCCGCGAGCGCTTCGGTAAGCCGGGGACGGGCGGGAATGAATGACGGTCATTCCGGCCCGCCCGCTTCGGCCCCCGGAGCGAAGGATAGGATGCACCCTTCGGGTTGTGAACGAGCGCCGTCCGCGTACGGCCACTTAGATTCGGGTTGTGAAACCCCCGCCGTTCCGCTAGCTTCCGCGCCACTTTCAACGGCATCGCAGCATCCGCTAAATCCATGATCGGCCGGCCAAAATTCGTGCTCGCTTCCGGCTCGCCCCGCCGGCTCGCTCTGATCAACCAGGCCGGCATCGAGCCCGACGCGCTGAAACCGTCCGATATCGACGAAAGTCCGCATCGCGGCGAAATCCCGCGCGCGCTGGCCAAGCGCCTGGCACAGGCCAAGGCCGCCGCGGCGTTGGAAAACGTGATGCTCGATGACGAGCTGCGCGGCGCCTTCATCCTCGCCGCCGACACTGTGGTGGCGGTCGGCCGCCGCATCCTGCCCAAGGCCGAATTGCTCGACGAGGCGGCGCAGTGTCTGCGTCTTCTGTCGGGCCGCAACCACCGGGTCTACACCGCCATCTGCCTGGTGACCCCGAAGGAAGCCTTCCGCCAGCGGCTGGTGGAAACACGGGTGCGCTTCAAGCGCCTCTCCGAGGAGGACATCGAGGCCTATCTCGCCTCCGGCGAATGGCGGGGCAAGGCCGGCGGCTATGCCGCGCAAGGCATCGCCGGCACCTTCATCGTCAAGCTCGTCGGCTCCTATAGCAACGTGGTCGGCCTGCCGCTCTACGAGACCATGAGCCTGCTGAGCGGCGAGGGCTACCCGATCCGCTTCGGCTGGCTCAACGCGGTTTGATGCCGTGCGGAGGCCCGCATGAACATCGCGCTCTGGCTGGAACGCACCGCGCTCAGCCACCCGTCGCTGCCGGCGGCGGCGAGCGCCACCCGCGTGGTGGCGACCTACGCGCAACTGGCGACACGCGCCGCGCGTCTCGCCGGTGCGCTGCGCGATAAACTGGGGCTTAAGCCCGGCGACCGCGTCGCCATCGCCGCCAAGAACATGCCGGCCTATCTCGAGCTGCTCTACGGCATCTGGCACGCGGGGCTCGCCGCCGTGCCGGCCAACGCCAAGCTGCACGGGTCGGAGATCGGCTACATCCTGGAGCATTCCGGCGCGCGCGCCTGCTTCGCCTCGAAAGGCTTAGACGGCGAGATCGCGCCGCACGCGCCGGCGACACTCGAACATCTGATCACGATCGGCGGCGCCGACTACGAGGCACTGTTCAGCGCCGACGCCGTCGCTTGCCTCCCGCGCAATGGCGACGATCTCGCCTGGCTGTTCTACACCTCGGGCACGACCGGCCGGCCGAAAGGCGCCATGCTCACCCACCGCAATCTGGTCGAGGCGAGCCTCGCCTATGCCGCCGAGGTCGATCCCGCCGCTCCGGGCGATGCCATCCTGCATGCGGCGCCGATGAGCCACGGCTCCGGCATCTACATCATGCCGCACGTCGCCCGTCTTGGCGTGCAGGTGGTGCCGGAGAGCGGCGCCTTCGAGCCCGACGAGATCGCCGCGCTGTTCAATCACTGGCCGCGCATGTCGATGTTCGCGGCGCCCACCATGATCAAGCGCATGGTTGCTTCGCCGGCGAATCTCAACGCCGACAACATCCGCACGCTGATCTGGGGTGGCGCGCCCATGTATGTGGAGGACGCACTCGCCGCCCTCGACCGCTTCGGCCCGCGGCTCGCGCAGATCTACGGCCAGGGCGAGGCGCCCATGACCATCACCACGCTGTCGAAGGAGGACATCGCCGACCGCGAGCATCCGCGCTGGCGCGAGCGCCTCGGCTCCGCCGGCAAACCTTATGCGAATGTTGAAGTGATGGTGGCCGATGGCGATGATGCGCCGGTGACGCAAGGGGAGCCCGGCGAAATCCTGGTGCGAGGCGATGTGATCATGGCCGGCTACTGGCGCAACGAGGAGGCAACTGCCGCTTCGCTACGCGGCGGCTGGCTGCACACCGGCGACGTCGGCATTCTCGACGAGGAAGGCTATCTCCATCTCAAGGACCGTTCGAAGGACCTGATCATTTCGGGCGGGTCCAACATCTATCCGCGCGAGGTGGAGGAGGTGCTGCTCACCCATGATGCGGTGCGCGAGGTCTCGGTGATCGGCCGGCCCGACCGGGAATGGGGCGAGGTGGTGGTGGCCTATGTGGTGGGCGAAGCACCGGCGGCGGCGCTTGACGCCCATTGCCTTGCCCGCATCGCGCGCTTCAAACGGCCGAAGGATTATGTTTTTGTCGACGCGCTGCCGAAGAACAATTACGGCAAGATCCTCAAGACCGAACTGCGCACGCGGGACGCGGGCCGCGGGCAGGGCGAAGCGGAGTAGGAATGGCTGACGATCGCCGCGACCGGCGCCGCCGGGCATTTACAAAACGTCCGGCAAGATTACATCCCATATTATCGTTCAGCGGCGGGCCCGGCTGCGGCAGGGGTTTCGCGCTGTGGAAGTAAGACCGTCAGGTAATCCATCTTTTTGCGAAGAAGGATGGATGCGCGGGTCGAGCCCGCGCAAGATGGAGGAGAGTTGGGCGATTCCGGGTCTCCGAAAAATAGGTTACGCTAACACCATGAACGAAATGGACCGCAAAATCTCGGCCCGGACTTGCCCGATCTGCGGCAAGCCGACCGATCACGCGTTCCGTCCATTCTGCTCCAAGCGTTGCTCCGACGTCGATCTCAATCGCTGGCTTTCAGGCGTCTATGCGGTGCCGGTGCGCGAAGAGGAAGATGAGGACGGCGAGCGCCCACCCGAGGGCGATGCGGGCGAGGCCTCATGAACGCACCAATGACGGCCACCTGGCCGGATAAGCTCTACGACACGCTCAAGCGCGCGCGTATAGCGCAGGTCGGCTATGTGCCCGACGCCGGCCACGCCCGGCTGATCGAGCGCTGCCGCGCCGATCCCGATATCCGGGACGTGGTGCTGACCACCGAGGAAGAGGGCGTGGCGCTGGCAGCGGGCGCCTGGCTCGGCGGTCAGCGCTGCGCGCTGCTGATGCAGTCGAGCGGCACCGGCAACTGCGTCAACATGCTGTCGCTGATGCGCAGCTGCCGCTTTCCCATGTTGATGTTCATCACGATGCGCGGGGAGTGGGAAGAGTTCAACCCCTGGCAGGTGCCGATGGGCTCCATCGTCGATCCGGTGCTCAAGCTTTGCGAGACGGAGATCTATCGCGCGTGCAACGCCGACGAGGTCGAAGGCCTGGCCGAGCGCGCCGTCCAGCAGGCTTTCGGCGACGAGCGCATCGTCGCCGTCATCCTGTCGCAGGAGCTGATCGGCAGGAAGGTGTGGACCAAATGAGCCAGCGACGACTCGAACGCCGCGCGGCCATGGCCACGCTGGTCGCCGACCGCGGCGACGATCTGCTGGTGGTCCCGGGCCTCGGCTCGACCACATACGATCTTGCCGCCGCCGGCGACGACCCGCGCAATTTCTATATGTGGGGCGCCATGGGCGGCACGGCCATGATCGGGCTGGGCCTGGCATTGGCGCAGCCGGACAGGCGCGTCGCGGTAATCACCGGCGACGGCGAGATGCTGATGGGCCTGGGCTCGCTCGCCACCATCGGCATTCAGCGTCCGGCCAACTTGGCCGTCATCGTCTTCGACAATGGCGTCTATGGCGAAACCGGCGGCCAGCCCAGCCACACCCAGAAGGGCGCCGATCTGGTCGGCATCGCCCGCGCCAGCGGCATCCCGCTCTGCCTCGATGTGAACGACGAGGCGGCGCTCTCGGCGCTCTCCGGCCGTCTCAAGAGCCTGGACGAGACCCTGTTCGCGCGCGTTGCCATCTTGGCCGACGAGCCGCCGCGGGTCCTGCCGGAGAAGGACGGCGTGGTGCTGAAGCGGCGGTTCCGCGCAGCGCTGGGGCTTTAGCCCTGATTATTCAAGGCGTAGGCCGTTCTGGACAGGCCCGAACAGGGCCTTTATAACGCGCCGCGCACTTCTGCCGCCGCCTCGGGTTTCAGGCGGCCCGGCGCCCAGGTAGCTCAGTTGGTAGAGCACGTGACTGAAAATCACGGTGTCGGTGGTTCGATTCCGCCCCTGGGCACCATTACCCCTGCTCACCGCTCCTCATCGTTGCTCATTCTGCCGCAGATTCAATGACTTCCGCCGAATTGCGCTACTCACGGCGAGGCACTTCTCCCCACCACTTCGCGGGTATCTGCGGGTACAATTGCGGGTAGGACGCTCTTTCACAGAAAGGCGATACCCGCATGGTTCTGCATCAGTTCTCAATCGCCAAGGCGGCTCCCAAGGAGAAGCCGTACAAGCTCTCTGACGGGAACGCCCTGCACCTGCTGGTCAAACCGAACGGCAGCAAGCTCTGGCGCCTCCGCTACCGTTTCGGAGGGCTCGAGAAGATGCTCGCGTTGGGGCCCTATCCCGAAGTGAGCCTCGCGAACGCCCGCCAGAAGCGGGACGACGCGCGGAGGCTGCTTGCCGACGGCAAGGACCCGTCCGAGCAGCGCAAGCTCGATAAGGTCGCGGCGGAAGTCGCGGCCCGGAACACGTTCGGTGCCATGGCCGCCGAGTATCTCGAAAAGCTCAGAGAGGAGGGCGCGGCTCCGGCTACGCTCGAAAAAAACCGCTGGCTGCTCCATGACCTAGCCGACCCGCTCTCTAAGCGGCCCGTTTCCGCTATCACTCCCGCAGAAATCTTGATGCTCCTACAGCGCATCGAGAAGACCGGGAGGCGGGAAACTGCGCACCGCTTGCGAGGCGTCATCGGCAGCGTCTTCAGGTTCGCCGTGGCGACTCTCAGAGCAAACAACGACCCGACCTACGCCCTCAGGGGTGCGTTGCTTAAAAAGACCGTCAAGCATCGCGCAGCCATCACCGACGAGCAGCAGCTCGGGGCGCTCATGCGCTCTATCGACGAGTACGACGGGTGGCCGACCCTCAAAGCGGCCTTGCAAACCCGCACCCCGCTCAAGACTAAGGGCGATTCAGAGGTCGCAGAGGTCAAGAAAAGAGTCCAAGCCCTCCTCCGCGCCATCGTTATCATCACGGATGGCGGCTGCGTTCTTCGCCACTATACGGAAGCAGGAGCCTGCGGCGGCTACCGGAAAGACGGCGAGCTCATCCTCCAAGCCGAGCACCTCATCACAAGGAAAAACAGCATCTCCTTCGGAGACTTGCGTAATATCGTGTGCCGTTCGCGCACCTGACGCAGGAGACTCTTTCCGCGCAGACGGCGCAGGCTGCGCTGCACCGAGCGCTCTGACACGCCCATCCGTTTGGCGATGGTGTGCGGCTGCAAGTAGGGCAGCCGGTCGCTGTACCACCACGCCTGGTTCAGATTGGCGATGACGACGATGTCGGTCGCGGTGAGCTTGAGCAGGCGTTGGCCCCGCAACAAGGCGTCGGGCAGGACCTGGTATCCGGCCTTGATCGCATCGCCCCATTTTGCCTGGGGCTGCGAGGTCGGTGCCGCTTCTTCCGCGATATCGGGCTCTAGGTCGCTGATGTCCTGCATCATGGTCCGGTTTCTAATTTTTTTTGGAGGACGTGGCCAGACTTCGTCTTATTAGGGTGACAATGATGACGCCGTTTCTACTTGGGCCTAGCACCGAGGGCCCCCGGGCCGGGTCCCAATGCCAGCCCCTGTAGAGATTGTTTTTCACAAAATATCTGTTTTGCAATCGTTTTTCATGAGATATTGTGATTTTTCAGGAAGGTCGCCAGATGTGATGGTTTTTCGCAAGGAGCGATCGTTTTTCATGAAAAATGGCCAGCAACAGCGTTTTTCAGGGCCGGTGACGGTTTTTCACGAAAGGAGGCTTCCGGAGACGGGGACCCCTGTGGGATATGCCGCCCTCACCGACGCCTACGATCTGCCCGTGCCGCTGCCGCGCACATTATCGGCCATCGGAACGCGGCACAGGATTATCGAGGAGGCCGGCTGGCGCCTCTACACCCCCCGGCACGAGCCGGCGGCGACGCTGGAGGGCCACCTGACCTTTGCCCTCAAGTACGAGGGACTCGACCTTGCGGTATTGAAGCGGCTGTTCCTGGCCACCGGCCCGACCCCGATCGAAGCGCTTGTCCGCGCCACCCCGACGGGCAGCTACGCCCGCCGCATCTGGTTTTTGTATGAGTGGTTGACGGGAAACCAGCTCGATCTGCCCAATGCCGAGCGCGTCACCTACGTCCCGGTTGTTGATCCCGATCAGCAATGGGCCACGGAAGGGGAGAATTCCGCCCGGCACTGCGTGCGCAACAACCTGCCGGGCACGCCTGAGTTCTGCCCGCTCGTTTTCCATACGGCAGCGCTCGATCAATATCTTTCCCTCGATCTGGCCGCGCGCGCGCGCGCGGTCGTTAGCGCCGTGCCGCGCGATCTGCTTGCGCGCACCGCCGCCTTCCTTTTGCTGAAGGATTCAAAGTCGAGCTACGTCATCGAGGGCGAACGCCCGCCACAGGACCGCATCCAGCGCTGGGGCCGGGCAATTGGCGAGGCAGGGCGCGCGCCCCTCGACCTCGATGAGCTTCTGCGCCTGCAAAAGATCGTCATCGGCGACGAGCGCTTTGTCCGGCTCGGGCTGCGGCGTGAAGGCGGCTTTGTCGGCGAGCATGACCGCGACACCCAGGCCCCGATTCCGGACCATATCAGCGCCCGGCCCGAGGACCTGGACTCCCTGGTCAGCGGCATGATCGCTTTCGACCGCGCGGCTTCGGACAATCTCGATCCCGTCATGGCCGCCGCGGTGCTTTCGTTCGGCTTTGTGTACGTCCATCCGTTCACGGACGGAAACGGCCGGGTCCACCGCTATCTGATCCATCACGTTCTTGCCCGGCGCGGGTTCAACCCGCCCGGCGTCGTCTTCCCGGTGTCGTCGGCCATTCTCGACCGGATCGACGATTACCGCGAGGTGCTGGAGAGCTATTCGCGCAGGCTCTTGCCTGTCATCAAGTGGGAGCCGCTGCCGGATGGCAATGTGCGCGTCCTGAACGATACCGCTGATTTTTACAGGTTTTTCGACGCAACCCCGCATGCCGAATTTCTCTATGGCTGCGTCCGCAAGACGATTGAGGAGGACTTGCCCAACGAAACAAGGTTTTTGGAAAGGTCCGATCGCTTCCGCAGCGGCATCGAAGCCATCGCCGATATGCCCGACCGGACGCTCAACAATCTCTTCGGCTTCCTGCGGCAAAACGGTGGGCGCTTGTCCAAGCGCGCGCGCGAAACTGAATTCGCCGCCCTTACGGAACACGAAATCAAGCGTATTGAAGAGGTCTACGCGGGCGTCTTTGGCGAAGCCGTTGAGACTCATGACTGACATTCCGAAGCCGATTCTTGCTTTCGCCGACGATCTAAAAAAATCATGCCGGTACTGCGCTGCGATTTCATACATCGCAACAAGCCGATTGCCTGGTCAGCCAATCCCGGAGCCGAACGACCCGACTGCGACGGCGACATTTATCCAGTTCCGTGGGCAGACATATGCGGTGACAGCGGCGCACGTTGTCAAAGACTTCCGCGCCTCGGTACCCGATCCGCATAACTACACTTTTTTCATTCCAAAGGCTCCGGGCCACGCCCTTTCCGACTGCTTTGTGCAGCCTCCAGCAGGTTTAATCAGCGGGC
The DNA here is from genome assembly GCA_963837965.1 of uncultured Pseudomonadota bacterium. Classification (GTDB taxonomy): domain Bacteria; phylum Pseudomonadota; class Alphaproteobacteria; order Rhizobiales; family Xanthobacteraceae; genus Pseudolabrys. Next base: position 193,947 of record CAWIPY010000004.1, read on the forward strand.
AACCGGACATCGCGATCAGAAGAATCAAGCCAGACCTACTGCCCCATATCGGAAAAGAAGCCTTTCTGCTGACTGACGATGAGCAGCCTGCCGAATTCCCCTATGCGTTGGCGGCAGGCTATCCGACGGCGCGAAAATCGAAAAAAGCCGACCCAAAAGGGTGGCAAGTTGCAATGGAATGCTGCCACGCCATTGCGGAAGGCGTTTCACGCGGGCATGGCGACCAGGTACAGTTTTACAGCGAAATAGCAGACCAGCCGGAGGTTTCGTCTCTAAGCGGAATGAGCGGCGGCCCGGTGTTTTGGAGTGGTGACGACGAGGCGTATGGACTGATCGGTATCGTTAAACAGGCCATGAGTAACGAAACAACTCCGCAAACGCTCGGAGCGGCCCGAAAGTTCATTTCATCTGTCAGCGCTTTTCTGCCGCCGAATTCGAGAACTGGGTTACCGCCTTGAACTAGACGGTCGCCCGCAATTGTCCGCGGTTCGATTCCCAAAACCGGAATCGCATGGTGGGGCAGGGATGGCAGAAACGCCTATAATCATACAGGATAGTTAGCTGCCCCACTTTTCGGTAAGCGATTGAAATCGTTTGATGTCTGTACTCCGCCCCTGGGCACCATCACGCTTGGAGCAAGTGGACGGGCCGCGTTTCGCCTGCGCCCACGCTTTTATTGAAGACCGGCTTTCAGTCTGGACGAGGGCCCCGGCCGAGCGGCGACCCGCGTTCAGCCGTTGTGCGGCGAACTTGGCGACCGGCCCGCGCGCCGAAAGCCATGCTTGCAATCACACATCGGCCACTGCAATCGCTTCGATCTCTACACGCCATTCGGGTCGCGCCAGCGCGCTCACGATAAGCAAAGTGGAGGCGGGCTTGTGTCCGCCGAGAAATTCCGACCGAATCTTTCCGTAGGCGGAAACATCTCCTGAACTCGTCAAGAACGCGGTGACCTTCACGAGATCATTGACGCTCATCTGCGCTGATTTAAGAACATCGATCAGATTTCTCCACGCCTGCCGCGCCTGCGAATCAAAATCGGCCGCGGCTTTTCCCGTCGAATCGGAACCGATTTGTCCCGAAACGTAGAGCGTCCGGCTCTCCCCGGAGATCAGCATGCCCTGGCTATAGGAAAGAACAACATCCGCTTCAGGAGACGGCGAGATAGGCTTTTGCATAAGAATCTCCTCAAAACTCCAGCATTCGGTCGACTGATTTCATCATCGGGCCATCGATTTTTGCCAGTTCATCCAGCACGGTGAAGTGATTGCAGGCAACGACTTCGTCATAAGAGGCGCTTCCCTTGCGGGCCTGCCAGGCGACAACGAGCTCTTTCGTCCACTGTTTGAACCCGCTCGTCTCATCGCTCCCAACCAGCCCAACCAAGGGCATCAGCTTGGCACCTTCGGCGATCTTGTTGAGTCGCAGCAGTGGGCTGGCTGCAGCCGCTTCATCTGCGGATAGGCCCAAGTCGTTGTTGACCGATGTTCGCAGCAGCGGGCGCAGATCGTACACTCCGCTGATTCCTACAACGCCGACGATAGGTCCTGCCCCGGCCACGATCTGGTCAATCGCCAACATAAGGGCAAGCTGGCCTCCGGCTGAATGGCCGGCGACAACGACGCGATCTGGCCTAAGCCGCCGCATCGCCCAGCCAAATGCCGCGCGTAGCTGTTGAACGATCTCGTGGACGCTCACTGCAGGGGCCAGGTCATACGTCGGCAAAACGACCGTAATGCCCTTGCTCTGGAACGGTTGAGCAATGAACGAAACGTAGGATTTGTCCAATGCCCGCCAATAGCCGCCATGAACGAAAAAGAGCACAGGTGCATCCTTGCCGGCCGGGAAGATATCGAGCAGGCAACGAGGTCCGTCGGCATAGCGCAGATCCAGTTCGCAATTCTTCAAAGCCCGAAACGATTCACTTCGTTGTTGATGGTTCAGGTAGATTTCGCCCCTCTCAGGGTGCCGCTGCCGAAGCGCATATTGCGCTTCCAGCACCTCATCGATCGTTGAAAGCGCACTATTGCCCGGCATCATCCCTTAAATTCCCAAATAAGCGGATTGCACCGAAGGATCCTGAGCAAGCGAGGTGCTCGCGGCACTCTGCACGATTCTTCCTTCGGTAATGACGTATCCCCAGTCGGCTGTTTGTAAGGCCATATTGGCGTTCTGTTCTGCGATCAGTATCGTCATGCCTTCCTTGTTCAGACGCCGGATGGTGGCGAAAATGTCTTGTACGACGCGCGGCGCCAAGCCCATGGACGGTTCGTCGAGCAGCAATAACTGCGGCTTCGCCATCAAAGCCCGGCCGATCGCCAGCATCTGCTGTTCGCCGCCCGACAGCAGTCCAGCGGACTGCTTTTCTCTCTCACGAAGACGCGGGAAAAGGTCGAATACCATTTCCAAATCGCGGGGCACCTTTGGGTCGCGCCGCGGCCAAAGCCGCCGAAATGCGCCCATTTCGAGGTTCTCACGTACGCTCATCGGCGCAAAAATGCGCCGGCCTTCGGGAACGAGGGTCATGCCATGATCGAGCCGCGTTGACGCGGACGCGGAAGCAATTTCATTGTTGTTTACGCGGATGCTGCCGGTGCTTGCTCGCAGCAAGCCGGCCAGACAGCGCATAAAGGTCGTCTTGCCGGCACCGTTGGCGCCGATCAAACAGACGCATTGGCCCGCGTCTACACGCAAAGAGAGGTCATGCAGCACTTGAACGCTGCCATAGCCGGCATTCAGCGCGTCGACCTCAAGCATGTTTGGTCTCGCCCAAATACGCGGTTATGACGTCCGGATTGCGCCGAACTTCCTCGGCTGAACCCTGGGCAATGCGCCAACCGTTGTTGAGCACTAAAATATCGTGCGAAAGCGACATGACCATGCGCATGTTATGCTCGACCAATAGCACCGTCATGCCGCTTCGGTTGAGCTCTGAAATTGTCTTGCCGACTTGCTCGGCCTCCTGTTGCGGCAGGCCCGCGGCCGGCTCGTCAAGCAGTAAGAGCGTTGGCTCGCATGCGAGAGCGCGTGCCAGCTCCAGCAATTTCATTTGCCCGAAGCTGAGATCGTTCGCCAGAACGGAGGCCTTTTCGATGAGACCGAATCGCTCCAAGAGGTGCATGGCCGAGTCAGTCATCGCGCGCTCCTCTGCACGAGACTTCGGGCCACGCAGGACCGTTGCGATCACGCCCGTCCTGCCGTGCAGGTGACGTCCCACCATCACGTTTTCGAGAACTGTCAATTCGCGAAATATCTGCAAATTTTGGAACGTACGCGCGATACCCAATTTGGCACGCCGGTGCGTCGGCAGATTGTCGATACGCTGGTTCTCGAACCAGATGGCGCCCGAGGTCGGGCGCGTGACGCCGGCGATCATGTTAAAAAGCGTGCTCTTCCCCGCGCCATTCGGGCCGATGACTGCCTTTATCTCGCCGGGCGCGACGCCGAAGCTCAGATCGGCGACGGCGCGGACACCCTCGAACTGGCAATTGAGTCCTTCGACCCGCAGCAGAAGGTCGGTCATCTCGACCTCGCGCGTGCAATTCGCCCACGAATCGCTGCCGGTACACCGGCTAACCCGGAGGGTAGCATAATCAGCACGATCAGCATCGCCAGACCGAACAGCATCAGTTCCGCATCTTCGTACTGAAGCAGCAGTTGAGGGACCGCCGTATAAATCAGGGCGCCGAGCAATGGTCCCCAAAATGTGCCGCTGCCGCCGATCGCGACCATAACAACCAACAAGATCGAATTGGATACGCTGAACGTTTCGGGCGACGCGAACTGATTTATATGAACGTAAAGACTACCCGCAAAACCGGCCATTCCGGCCGTCAGGACGAAGACGAGGAGTTTCGTGCGGAAACTGTCCACGCCAACGGCGTCAGCGCCCAATTCGTTCGTTGCGACAGCCCGCAAGGCCCGGCCCGTCCTTGAGTGCAACAGGTTCAGGATAACTACCATCGCGAAATATGATGCCAGCCACACGACCGGAAACTGACTGAGATCGGTATTCAGCGCGAAGCCGGCGACGGAAAATGGGTTTACTCCCAACAAACCGTTCGGACCGCCGGTGACCGAAATCAATCTGTTGAAAAATACAACGAGGATCGCGTTCCAGCCGAGGGTGGCCATCGAGAGATACAAACCGCGGAGCCGGAGCGCCGGCATTCCGATCACAAGCGCGGCTAAGCCGGTGGCCGCCGTTGCGCATGGCAATCCGATCCATGGATTTACGCCAAGCTTTGCATTCAGCGCGCCGCTGACATACGCGCCGAGTCCATAGAAGCCCGCATGTCCGAGTGAAATCTGGCCACCATAACCCATGAGCAGATTCAGGCTCGCGATCAACATGATGTTTATGAACATCATGTTCGCGAGAGATATGAAGTAGGCGTTCGGTGCCGCGAGTGGAATGAGGAGGAGTATCAGCCATACCAGGATCAGGCGCAGATGCTCTGTGCGGTTCGTCGGCTTCGGCTTTGGGCGCGACGAAATTCCCCCTGCCATCTCGACTGACCTGCCATCCGCCGGCGCGGCCGGTCTCGTCCCAGACGAAGTGTTCCAGGGAGCCATCGTCATAGAACTATACTTTGACCACATCTGCTCGGCCCAGGAGGCCGGAAGGGCGCGCAAACAGGATGATCAGAAGGACGGCAAAGGCTATCGCGTCTTTAAAGTCGGAAGAAATGTAGTAACTGCCGAATGCTTCGAGAAGGCCGAGCGCGATGCCCCCGGCGATCGCGCCCGGAAGACTGCCGATGCCTCCGAGCATCGCCGCACTGAACCCTTTGAAGCCGAACATCACGCCCTGGTCATATGACGAGAGCGTCAACGGTGTGATGATGGCGCCCGCCAATGCGCCGGCAAATGCTGCAATGGCAAAAGAGAGCATCACGGTGGTTTCGACGCGCACCCCGACGATCGCCGCGGCGTCGCGGTCCGCGGCGGCCGCACGCAATGCCTTGCCGATTATCGTCCACTCGAAGAAGACGTGCAGGATGAACAGAAAGGCGAGCGTCAAGCCGACGACCCACAGGGTCTGGCTCTGTACGGTGACGCTGCCAAAGCTGAGCGTGGTCGGCTGAGAGAAACTCGGATATCCGACAGGCCGCTTGCCGAGCACGAGCATGGTGAGGCTTCGCGTGGAAATCGCGAGGCCGATGCTGACCAGGGTTATCAACAGCGCGCTGGGCCGCGGGAGCGGCCAAATCACCAATCGCTCCGACAATATGCCGACGGCGGTCACAATCAGAACGGCGGCAACACAGGCAAGCCCGATGCTGTTGAAGGTAGCAAAAAGCAGCGCCGAGACCATCCCGCCCATAACGACCCATTCGCCCTGCGCAAAGTTCATGGCGCCGGTGCTTTTGAACACGACGTTGAACCCAAGGGCGATCAGCGCATAAATGCTGCCGCTGCCAATTCCTGCAACAATCAATTGCAGGACAATCGTTCCGGTGTGCATCTGGACCGTCAGAATGTTCGCATGCGGTTTGTTTCGAACATCGGTAGAACGATGCCGAATTCGGCGAGCTTCGTCCGCGCGTTGGCCACGTAGTTCGCCAAGGTCTCCTCTTCGGCTCTTCGCGTGGCGCCGCCCAATCCTGCGGCGGCCGTGAGCGCATCGGCCTCGGCCTCGACCGTGGCGTGTTCCGGGGCCAACCAGGGGCAGTGATACCCCTTCAACTCCGTTTCGCGGACGTAATCGGTCAGTTCTTCACCGATAAGCGACCGCTCTTCTGCGGTCCAGTGCGGTGCGCGCGACTGAAGGTAGAGCCAGCCGAACGCGGCATGGCGCTCCTTGTCTGAGATGATGTGGTCGAGCACCGCCCCGACGGCCGCATTACGGGTCCCTTTGCGCCAGGTCCGGCAAAGCTCGAGCTCAAGACCATCCTCGAAGGCGCAGAAACTGGCAACGTAGCTGTCGAGATGTTGCTCCGCATCCATGACGCGGCGGTGGAGATTTCGATTGAAGGTGGCTTGATAGTCGGGATTAGCCGGGCTTTCGATGCGTCCACCGAAAGACTCGGCAATCCTGTCGAAACACTCCACATGCCAGGCTTCTTCGGTATTGCGCACAGTCAGGTAGAATTTCGAGTCGATTTCCCGGCCGGTCTCCATGCAGAATCGCATTAGCAGTGCCGGCGTTTCGGTCAGGCCCGTGGCTTCCACCCAGAGGCGACGGCTCCATGTCCGTCGTGCCGCATCGCGCTCTTCCGGGGTGTACCGGTCCGACAGCAACGCGTCCCAGCCGATACTCCGGTGCGGGTTCCAGCGTCCCGCCTTGCCGCTGTCATAGAGCTGCCGAATCTCGGGCAGCGTTACATTCATTTCCAGGGGGAAGCGCCGCTCCACCAAAAGGCGGAGCGGCGGTAGCGACTCGCCTCTATTTTCGACCACCGTCGACACGTCAGATCGCCCCAAGCTTAGGATGGCTGAATGGCGGGAGATTGATGCCAAGCGGCTTCATCTGATCTCGAATGCGCTTCACCGTGGAGATGAAGACGGGCTTTTCGGCTTCTTCGACTGTCGCCCCCAGTCCCGCTTCATAAGTAATGCGGTCGGCTTCGACCTCCGCGAGCGAGGCCGGATTCTCCGGAGCAAGCCAGCTGCTGTGATAACCGTTGAGCTCGACCTTTTCCATCATCGTAATGACCGAGTTTTCGATCATCTTCTTCTGCTCGGGCGTCAAGGTTTCGCAGATGGCCTCGAGGAAGTACCAGCCGAAGGCGCAGTGCCGAGACTCGTCGCGCATGATGAAGCGTACGACCTGTTTTGCGACAGGGTCGCGCGTAACATCCTCAAGATGGCGGAAGACGTCGAAGGCGATTTCTTCGGCAGTACAGACCAGTGCCGCAATGATTCCTTCGAGTGGAACGTCCTCATTAAGGGTCGCACGGCGAACGCCGTGCGTCGATACCGACCCCTCGAAAAGCTGCTGCACGGGCTTTTCGATGTAGCCGCCCAGGCGTTCCGCCATTGTATGGCAGACTTCCGCATGCCGAGCTTCCTCCTGGGAGCGGATCGTGAAGAAGAGCTGCATGTCCGAGGGCCGCTTCTCGATCCCGAACCGAAGCTGCAGGGACGGGCTTTCGGAAATCGCCCCGTATTCGCTCCATGCACGCCTGCTCCAGTAAAGACGCGCGGCGTAGCGCTGCTCGTCTGTATAGGCTTCAGGATCGAGTTGATCCCAATCGACATCGGTCTTGGGATCCCATTGGTTTCGTGTGGCCGCGTGAAAAAGCTCACGAATTCGCGGAAGATCGGAATTGAACGTGAGCGGGAAGCGACTTTCCGGGCCGTCGAGCAGCGTCTGCACCACCTCGAAGGCCTGCTGTTCCGACATATCGCGCGTCAGCGCCATGACGTTTCTCCAACCAGCTAAGGTCGATCAGGCATAATCGACCAGGTTAAAGCGGCCATCGCGCCAATTGATCAGCACGATGTCTTTTTTCGACAGCCCCGAATGCTTCTTTGGCGAGAAATTGAAGACGCCGCTGACGCCGGCGAAATTCCTGATGCTCTCCAACCCTTGCGGCAGCTTCGACACGTCTCCATTGACCTTGTTGAGGCCTTCGCGGGCGAGCATGAGCGCGTCGTACAATTCTGCCGCATACACGCTGGCTTGCCGTTTGAAGCGTGCTTGATAGCTGTGGAACAGCTTGAGAATGCCCGTTTTGAGAGGATCGCTATCGGGCAACTGGTCGCCAACCGGTAGCTTCAGGCTCGCCAGAAGGAGCGGCTTGGCCGCATCGCCGGCAAGCTTCATGTAGTGGGAGGACACGAAGCCGTAGCTATGAATGAGCGTCCGCTTATCGAGTCCGAGCTGCTGCGCCTGCTTGAGGAACACGACGCCGGCCGGGGTGACCGTCCAGCAGATGATGACGTCGGCGCCACTGTCACGCAGCCTGGTCAATTGAGGCATCATATCCGTGTCGGCAGGTCCGAAGGATTCGTAGACCACGTCAAGATGCCGCCGCGGGGCGACTTTGTGCATCTGCGTGACCGCACCCTGTCCGAAGCCGCTGGTATCCGCCAGCAGCGCGATTTTCTTGAACTTCTTCTTGATGCAGTAATCAGCGATGCGTTCGAGCACGTCTTCGTCGTCGACCGTGCTCTTGAAGACCCATTTTCGCTTTTCAACGGGCGTGACGATCTGCAGCGCACCTTCACTCGAGATGAAAGGCATTTTCGCTGCTTCCGCCATCGGCGCCATCGCCAGCGCGATGCCGCTCATGTTCCCGCCGCTTACAATGAGGTCGACCTTGTCCTGGCTGATGAGCCGGCGCGTTTCCGAGATGGCCTTTTGCGTCTGGCTTTCCGCGTCATAATAGGTCCAGGCGATCTTGCGTCCGCCGATTCCGCCGCTCGCATTCACTTGGTCGACGGCAAGCTGCAGGCCGGCCTTCATATCTTCGCCCAGAAAGGCCGCCGGGCCGGTAACTGAAAGTACCGAGCCGACATGCAGAGGCTTCGTTGCGGCCCACACGCTACGCGCGCCCGTTGTCGCCAGCATTGCCCCAGGAATGAGTTGCAGAAAGCTGCGTCTTGCAAGTGTCACGATATCCCTCCACCGTTTTTGGACTCCGAATGGGTCCCGTTTGCGCCTTGGTCACTCCCCGGCAAGTTCAGTCGTCGTGTATCCCGCTCGTATCTATCCCGCTCGTATCGACTTGGTTTGTAAGGCCGCCGTCCTTGCGTGAGAGCGGCACATCGAGCGAATAGCGAACGAGATCGGCGCGGTGCACGGTATGCCCCGCGAGCACCAGTCGTCCGTTCGTATCCCGGTAACGCAAGGTTCGAATCAAGACGGGCGCGCCGGCCGCAAGATGCAGGTACTCGACTTCTTCCGGTCCTGCGATGCCGGCCTCGATGCCAAAGTCGCCGCTACGAAGCTCGACACGCTGCCAAAGCAAATGCAACGGCGACCCGAGCGCAGAACTTTCGTCCCAGTCGCTGACCAGATCCGCCGGAATGAGTCGGTAATCGATCGCGACGGGCACGCGAGCGGCAGCCCGCATTCGCTTAATGAAAAGGATCGGAGTCCCGAGTTCGAGCTCCAATGCGGTCGCTGTCTGCTTATCGGCAGGTCTGCGCTCGAAAACCAGGACTGTCGGCTGGATCGGGGTCCCGCTCGCCGCCCATTGGCGCATGAAGTCCATGCTCGGCCCGAACCGCTCCTCCAGCTTGTGGACGGCGACGAAGGTGCCGAGGCCCCGGCTGCGGGTCAGTAGCCCTTCGCGGACCAGCTCCGACAGCGCCTGCCGGACGGTATCGCGGCTGACACAGAAGAAGGCGCACAGCTGTTCATCAGAATAGAAGCGGCGGCCCGGCTGATCCCAGCGCAGGATGATTCCGATAAGTCTTTGTTTTATTTGCGCATATAGCGGTAACGGCGACGCGCGGTCGAGTGGTGGGGTCGTCCACTCATCGTCCAAACTTGTCAGTTTTTCCGACCGATCAGTCATAAGCCGAGGACACAACTGAGATTGCCTGATTGTCTGCTTAATCATACATTCTGGCAAGCTGTTTTCTCTGGCCGAGGAAAAGAAAATATAGTGTCCGCTTGCGCGGCGGCCTTCGGCGGATCCGGAAAGACTACAGAAACCGACAAAAAACTGCGTGGACTATTCGCGAAATAGATTTCTGCGTCTCGGTGCGCCGAGATGAATATTGCAGTGAATGAGCCCGGGACTCGTGCCTTACCAATACTGTTTGAATTTTTCCTTTTGCTTCGGCGCGGTCAGCCGATTGGCGCGTTTTGCTCCACGGATCTGGATCGGCAGTCGATTTGCCATCGTGCGAACTTCCGTCGAGTTGCGATTGCTGTTGAGCGCCAGCGCGGCAGAGGTCGCCCGCGCTGCGAACGAAGCAATGGCTGCGACATTGCAGGCTGCCGAAATGGCAACAAGGTCTTCGCGCAAAGTTCGACGGATTTTCCGGCCCAATATGGGACGCTCGCCCGCGTGGCTCTTATCCAAACGAGGACACTCGCTCACGTGCAGGCGATGGCGGCTTAACGCTTATTGAAGCGGTCGTTGGCTAAGGGCATCGGTAATGTGCGGGGCCATTTATGCAGGTGACATCGTCGCCCGGCGCGACAGAATTTGCTAGAGGCTGGTTATGAGCCTCTTCGATATGGTCACGGACCTGATGGGTTTCGTTATCCTTGTCAAAGCGGCCATCGTCTTGGGCGGCGTCATCATAATAGCGGCAATGGGCATATTGGCTTGGCGGGCCATAGCTCGCCTTCAAAAATAATGTTGTAGGCGAATCAAAATGCGCCTTACCCGAGAATTTCTTGCTCAAGGCATCCGGCGCTTCAGCCGCGTTAGGGTCTGCCCGACGTCCCGTTTGCCTTCCGGCAAAAGCATCATCCGATAGAAAACATCATCCCATGTGATCGGGAAGTCCCTTGGCCACAAAGCCGAGCCAAGTGTGGAAATTTTTGAGAATAGCGAAATCGACACCGAGCGGCGGTGACCGGCGGCGAAGCGTGCGCGAACGTCGGTGTCGTCAGCAAGGGTTTGCCTGACGTGTCGGCTCTCAGCCTGCCGGTCCGCGAATATTCTCTGAGATCGGCGCCCGAAAGGAATCCTTGTGGTCCGTCTATCGGAACGCGGCTTGCTCATCTGCTCGGCAGATCGGCAAAGTGCCAACCATTCAAGCAATTTGGAGTTTGACAGTAGATCGCGCCCGCCTCATGCTACTTATGGACTTTGGCCGGGGTCCGAATCCAGAGTTCGAAGCAGGGGCCAGCCATGAATCCGAAATCACCGGCAAATACGAGCGAGCCGTGGCGCGTTGGCGTTCTCTTCTCCCGCACCGGCTTCATGGCGATCATCGAAGAAACGCAAGTCCATGGCACGTTGATCGCAATCGAAGAAATCAACGAGCGTGGCGGCATCAATGGCCGCGAACTCGTTCCGGTCATTTACGATCCCGCTTCCGAGAATGCGCTGTTTAGGGCTTATGCGAAGCGCATGATCGTTGAAGATCAGCTTTCGACAATCTTTGGTTGCTACACGTCCAGCAGCCGCAAAGCCGTCTTGCCGATCGTCGAGCGGCTGAACTGCCTGCTCTGGTATCCGACCCTCTACGAGGGCTTCGAATACTCCCCCAATGTCATCTATACCGGCGCCGCGCCAAACCAGAACAGCGTTTCCCTCTGCCAATTTCTCACCGAGAAATACGGGAACCGCTTCTACCTTATCGGTTCCGACTACGTATATCCGCGCGAGTCGAACCGGGTGATGCGCGAACTCCTGAACAAACGCGGCGGCCAAGTCGTCGGTGAGCGCTATGTCGGCCTGCGGGCGTCGCGACGAGACTTCGTCCCGGTCCTCAACGAGATCCGCGAGCTTTCGCCCGACGTCATCTTCTCCACGGTCGTGGGCGAAGCCACCATCTACCTCTACCAGGCCTATGCCGATTTCGGGTTCGATCCGCGCAACATGCCGATTGCGAGCCTGACCACTACGGAGACCGAAATCCGCGCCATGGGGTCGGACGTGGGCGAGGGCCATATCACGGCGGCGCCTTATTTCGAGGGCTTGCCCGGAGCGGCCAACGACGCCTTTGTGAAGCGCTACAAGCGCCGCTTTGGCGACGACCAGTCCACCAATATGTGCGTGGAAGCGGCGTATTTTCAGGTCCATCTGTTTGCACGCGCGCTGGAACTCGCCAACTCGCTGGATCCGGAGATTCTGCGGCCCATGGTTCTCGGCTCCAGCTTGGAGGCGCCCCAGGGCACTGTTTCGATCGACGCGGGGTGCAGCCATGCCAATCTCTGGAGTCGCATCGGCCGGGCAAACGGTCGCGGCCAATTCGACCTGCTGCAGGAATCGTCTTCCCTGGTGCCGCCCGATCCGTTCCTGACCGGAACCGGCTTCGGCCGGCTGGTCCCAGCGTAACGGGAGCGCGCAGCGATGGCGCCGCCGCGGCATGAGACGGAAAAATTATCGGTCCTCGTCGCGGCGGAACGCGATGCCCAGGTCGACCTGCTGTTGCGCGAATTGCGGCGAAGCGCCAGCCACGTCATTCACCTGTTTCCGGTGACGGACCGGCTGCCGGCCGAGCACGACATCATCCTGGCCGATATCAGTCTCCCATTGTCGGATCAGTTGCCTTGGGTGCCCGGCGAGGCCACCGCCGCGCTGATCCTTCTCCTTCCCGAAAACGGCCAGCACTCGCTGAAAAAGCTGCGCGCTTGCTGTCCGGACGCGGTGCTCCACCGTCCGTTCCAGCCGAGCGCGATCCTGACGAGCCTGGTGATCGCGCGCAGCCAGTTCCAGTTCATCCGGCGGCTGCGCAGCCGAATCGCGCGTCTCGACGAGAACATCAAGGCGATTCGCGACATAGAGCGCGCCAAATTGATCGTTATGGACATGCGCCGGATCGGCGAAGACGAAGCCTACGCATATTTGCGCAGCCAGGCCATGGAGCGACGCACGACCGTCGCCTCCTTCGCCTCCCATCTTGTTGACTCCCACCAACTGCTCGGTTAGCTTTCTGTTCGCTGCCCACGCTGGCGGCCGCGGCAACAGCGCCGCCTACATCGAAACAGGCATCAAAGCCTCACAACGAACCGCCCGTTCGTCGTGGGGCTTTTTGTTTTTTGTTCTGGGAGAACACGAACATGAGCATAAAGAGGCGTGACTTCCTGAAGGCAACGGCTGCGGCTGGCGCTGCCGCTTCTTTCGGATTCCCTCACATCTGGATCAAGAACGCCGATCTCGCGCACGCGGCCGGCGGCGAGATCAAGGTTGGCGTACTGTACTCATTGACCGGCACCACGGCGATCATCGAGACGTCGCTGAATCAGGCCTGCCTGATGGCGATCGAAGAGATCAACGCCGCCGGTGGCATCAACGGCATGAAGCTGAAGCCGGTCGTGGAGGATCCCGCCTCCGATCCGGCCACCTTCGCGCAGAAAGCCCGCAAACTCGTCCTCGGCGACAAGTGCGTCAGCGTGTTCGGCTCCTACACCTCGGCGAGCCGCAAGGCCGTGCTGCCGGTCTTCGAGAAGTACCACAATCTCTATTGGTATCCGACCCTCTACGAGGGCCGCGAATGCTCGATGAACGTGATCTACACGGGCGCAGTGCCCAACCAGCAGCAGCAGGATTTCGTCCCCTGGCTGATGAAGAACTTCGGCAAGAAGTTCTATCTGATCGGGTCGAACTACATCTATCCGAAGGAAGAGAACAACGTCTGTAAGATCCTGCTCAAGCGGCTGGGCGGCGAAGTGGTCGGCGAGGAATACGTGCCGCTCGGTCATTCCGAGTTCAGCTCCGTGATCCAGAAATTCAAGGACACCAAGCCGAACGTCATCTTCTCAACCGTGGTGGGCGACTCCGTGGTGGCGCTGCACCGCCAGTACAAGGCGGCGGGTCTCGATCCGGCCAAGATGCCGATGGCGAGCCTGACCACGTCGGAAGAGGAAATCGCGGCGATGGGCGGCGAGTTCGCCACCGGGCACTTCACCTCGGCGCCGTACTTCATGTCGTACGACTCGCCGGAAAATCACAAGTTCGTCGAGGCCTTCAAGAAGAAATACGGCAAGGACAAGGTGACGAACTTCGTCTCCGAGCCCGCCTATTTCCAGGTCTACCTGTTCAAACAGGCGGTCGAGAAGCTCGGCGGCAAGAATCTCACCCCGCCCGAAATCCGCAAGGCGGCTTGGGGTCAGCAATTCAAGGCCCCGCAAGGCCTGGTGAAGATCGACCCGGATAACTCGCATACCTACCTCTGGCCGAAGATCGGCGAGGCCCAGTCGAACGGCCAGTTCAAGATCATCGAACAGGTCAAGGAATGGGTCGAGCCCAAGCCTTACTGGGCCTATCAGGGGCAGGTCTGCACGCCGACCGGCCTTAAGATGACCAAGTCATAAGGCGTCGCAAGGAAGCGCCGAAGTGGCGCAATCCCGCACCTTCGCGATGAAGGTGCGCCGGGCGGGTGCAGGACCTCTTCTGCTGCACCCGCCCTGGCCCGGGCGCACTTAAAGAACACGTGCCGACGCGGAGCGTTGAATGGCAGATACCCTGAATCAGATCTTCACCGGGCTCAGTATCGCTTCAATCCTTCTTCTGGTGTCCCTCGGACTTGCCATCATTTACGGCACGATGGGGGTGATCAATCTCGCCCACGGCGAGTTTGTCATGCTCGGCGCCTATTCGGTCTGGTTTTTGCAGACGATCTTTGGGCTCGATCTTTTGATCTGCGTGGTAATTGCCTTCTTCATGGTTGCCGCAGTCGGTTGGCTTATCGAACGCCTGATCGTCCAGCATCTCTACAAACGGCCGCTCGATACCATTCTGGCCACATGGGGCGTCGGCGTGATCCTGCAGCAGAGCATCCGGCTCAGCGCAGGTGCCAAGCTGCGCTACATAAAGATGCCTGACTGGCTGACCAAAGCTGTGCCTGTATTCGGCGTCGACGTGTCGGCCTACCGGATTTTCATCTTCGCGCTGACGGTCGCGCTGCTGGCATTCACCTTTTTCCTCATCACCCGCACGCGCTATGGCTTCCGTCTGCGGGCGGTGACGCAGAACGCCGAGGTGGCGCGCTGCTTCGGCATCAACGCTTCGCGCGTCTATGGGCTCACCTTCGCCTATGGCGCCGGGCTTGCCGGTGTCGCGGGCGCGCTGATCGGTCCGCTGAAGAGCGTTTCGCCCGACATGGGCACCAGTGTCGTGGTCGACGCCTTCATGGTGGTGGTGGTCGGCGGCGTATCGAGCCTGCTCGGAACAGTCGCCAGCGCCGGCCTGCTCGGCGAAATGTCGGGGCTTCTGGCCTATCTCTACAACGACACGCTGGCCAAGGCGCTGGTCTTCTTCGCCGTCGTTATCCTGATCCGGTTCAGGCCGGAAGGCATGTTCACCGTGCGCGTGCGGCGAGGCTGACCGATGAGTTCATCCAATTACGCGCGCTGGCGGCTGGCGGGCTACCTGCTGTTCTGCGTCCTCATCCTGATCTTTCCGCTGGTTCTCAACAACGACTACCTGCTCAACAAGTACATGCGCTACCTGGTATTCGGGATTCTGTCGGCGGCGCTGTCCTTTTCGTGGGGCTACACGGGCATCCTCAATCTCGGCCAGGCAGTGAGTTTCGGGCTCGGCTCCTACGCCATGGCGATGGCGCTCAAGCTGCGTACCATCCCGATCCAGACCGGCGCCAAGGGGCTGCCGGACTTCATGGTCTGGAACAACGTCAAGACGCTGCCGTGGTTCTGGGAGCCGTTCCATTCCTACGCCTTCGCCATATTCGCCGGCATGGCGGTGCCCATGCTGCTCGCCATGCTGCTCGGCTGGTTCATGTTCCGCGGCCGCATTACCGGCGTCTTCGTCGCCATCATCACGCTTGCAATGCTGGTCGTGGTGAACCTGCTGATCATCGACCAGCAGAAATACACAGGCGGGTTCAACGGCATCACCGACCTCACCACGTTGAAGGTGTTCGGCGTCGCATTCGACGCCTACAGCTCCAACACCTACTACCTGATTGCAGGCACGCTCTGCGTCGTTCTGCTCGGCGGCCTTGCCATTACCCAGACGAAGACTGGACTGATCTTGCAGGCGATCCGCGACGACGAAAACCGCGTTCGCTATTTCGGCTACGACGTCGGCGCTTATCAGATCTTCGCCTTCACCGTGTCCGCCGGCGTCGCCGGTTTTGCCGGCATGCTCTACACGCTGGTGATGGAATTCGCCTCGCCGACCTTCCTTGCCGTTCCCTTGAGCCTTTCCATCGTGATCTGGTGCGCGGTCGGCGGCCGCAGCTCGCTCGTCGGTGCCGCCCTCGGCGCCATTCTGGTCACCGGCGTGCAGGGCAATCTGTCTGAATCACCGACCTTTCTCGACACCTGGATGCTGGTCATGGGCGCCATTTTCATCGCCGTGGTGCTGTTCCTGCCGAAAGGCCTGATCAGCCTGATCGACATCGGCGCCGAGGCCCTCAATCGCCGGCGGAATCCTTCAGGCGACAGCCAGTCGAAGCGGCCGGGGACGAAAATCGGCGACGTCGCGCTGCAACGCTCCGACCGCGTGCGAAAGGGCTAACATGGCGGCTCTTCTCGAAATGCGCGACGTGCATGTCAGCTTCAGCGGCTTTCGCGCCGTGTCCGGCCTCGACCTTACCGTCGAACAGGGCGAACTGCGCTGCCTTATCGGCCCGAACGGCGCCGGCAAGACCACGGCGCTCGACGCCATCTGCGGCAAGGCGAGGGCCGCCGCCGGCGAGATTCTCTACCGCAGCCACAACATCACGCGCTGGCAGGAATACCTCATCGCCCGCCTCGGAATTGGCCGCAAGTTTCAAGTGCCGAGCGTGTTCAAGGATTTGACCGTTCGCGAGAACCTGCGCGTCGCCTACTGCAAGCAGCGCGGAGTCTTCCCGAACCTCGTTCGGGGCCACAATGGCGACAGCGTCGATGGCCTGGAGAAGCTCGCCGAGCTCGTCGGTCTCAAGGACGAACTGCACCGGCCGGCGCGCCGGCTCTCGCACGGCCAGACGCAATGGCTGGAAACGGCTTTGCTGTTGGCTCAGGACGCCGATCTCATCCTGATGGACGAGCCGACCGCGGGCATGACCAGCGCGGAGACCCACAAGACCGCCGAACTGTTCAACCGGTTGAAAGGCCGCCACACCCTCATCGTGGTCGAGCACGACATGGGTTTCGTCAAGGAGATCGGCGACACCATTTCGGTGATGCATCAGGGACGCATCCTCGCCGAAGGCAAGATCGCCGACATCGAGCAGAACCCGGAAGTGAAACGCGCCTATCTCGGGTCGGGAGGGATTTCCGGTGCTTGAACTGATCGACGTCGACGCCTTCTACGGCAACAGCCGCGCACTGCAGGGCGTCAGCATGCAGATCCGCGAAAAGGAGTTGCTGAGCGTCCTGGGCCGCAACGGCGTCGGCAAGACCACACTGCTGCGCACCATCATCGGCTTGATGGACCGGACGACCGGCGCGTTGCGCCTCGACGATCAGGACATCGCGCGCGTGCCCACTGACGAACGCGCCAAGATCGGTATCGCCTATGTGCCGCAAGGGCGGGGCATTCTCCCGAAATTCACCGTTCGCGAGAATCTCTATCTCGGCCTGTTCGCACGCAAGATCCAGACCACGGTCATCGACGATTTCGTTTTCGAGTTGTTTCCGATGCTCAAGGAGCATCTGGGCCGGCTCGGCGGAAACCTGTCGGGCGGTCAGCAGCAACAGCTCGCTATCGCCCGCGCCCTGCTGACGGAGCCGAAGATCGTTCTTCTCGACGAGCCGACCGAAGGCATTCAGCCGAGCATCGTGGAGGAGATCGAGGCCGTCATCTTGAAGCTCAATCGAGAGCACGGCATTGCCGTGGTCCTGGTCGAGCAGAACGTGGCGTTTGCCCGCCGCGCCTCGCAGCGCTTCGTCATCATGGAGCGCGGCACGATCGCCGCTCAGGGCGACATCGGCGAGCTGAGCGACTCCCTTGTCCACAAACACATGACGGTTTGATCCACAGCGCACGCGAGTCCACGAACCAAGGAGAGAGCTATGCTTCACGGCGACATTTCGAGCAGTAACGACACCGTCGGCGTCGCGGTCGTCAACTACAAGATGCCGCGCATGCACACCAAGAAGGAGGTCCTGGCCAACGCCCAGAACATCGCCGACATGCTGGTCGGCATGAAGACGGGCTTGCCGGGCATGGATCTGGTCATATTCCCGGAATACAGCACGCACGGGATCATGTACGACCAGAAGGAAATGTACGAAACCGCCTCCAGCGTGCCGGGCGAAGAGACCGATATCTTCGCCGCCGCCTGCCGCAAGGCCAAGGTCTGGGGCGTGTTCTCGCTGACCGGCGAGCGCCATGAAGACCATCCCAACAAGGCGCCTTACAACACCCTCATCCTGATGAACGACAAGGGCGAGATCGTTCAGAAATACCGCAAGATCATGCCGTGGGTGCCGATCGAAGGATGGTATCCCGGCAACTGCACCTATGTTTCCGAAGGGCCGAAAGGCCTCAAGGTCAGCCTGATCATCTGCGACGACGGCAATTATCCGGAAATCTGGCGCGATTGCGCCATGAAGGGCGCCGAGCTCATCGTTCGCTGCCAGGGTTACATGTATCCGGCGAAGGACCAGCAGGTGATCATGGCGAAAGCCATGGCCTGGGCCAACAACTGCTATGTGGCGGTGGCCAATGCCGCAGGGTTCGACGGCGTCTACTCTTATTTCGGCCATTCGGCGATCATCGGCTTCGACGGCCGTACCCTCGGCGAATGCGGCGAAGAGGACATGGGGATCCAGTACGCGCAGCTCTCCAAGTCGCTGATCCGCGATGCGCGCCGCAACATGCAGTCGGAGAACCACTTGTTCAAGCTGGTGCATCGCGGCTACACGGGCATGATTAACTCCGGTGAGAGCCCGCGCGGCGTGGCGGCATGCCCATACGACTTCTACCAGCGCTGGATCACCGATCCGGAGGGGACCCGCGAAAGCGTCGAGGCCCTGACCCGCGCCACAGTGGGCACCGACGAATGCCCGATCGAGGGTATTCCCAACAAGGCGGCCACCCACCGCTAGCCGCCGTCCGCGCCCAGAAGCGAGCCGCCGGCAGGCGTTTTGCAAACTGCCGCGCGGTCCACTCGAGGACCGCGCGGCCACTCTCTGCCTATGGAGTATGCGTTGACCTCGCCGAATAAGAAGCCGCCGGCCCTCGACGAATTTTATATTCGCGAGGAGCCCTATTACCGCGCCCATGGCGACGAGGTCGCCCTGTTCGAGGCGGCCTATGCCAACCGAATCCCGGTCATGCTGAAAGGTCCGACCGGCGTCGGCAAGACCCGCTTCATGGAGCATATGGCGTGGCGACTGAAACGGCCGCTGATTACGGTTGCCTGCCACGAGGACATGACCGCTTCCGATCTGGTCGGCCGTTTTCTGCTCGATGCGGAAGGCACCGTGTGGCACGACGGACCGCTGACGCTTGCCGTCCGCTACGGCGCGATCTGCTATCTCGACGAGGTTGTCGAGGCGCGCCAGGATACCACCGTGGTCATCCATCCGCTGACCGACGACCGCCGGGTGCTGCCCATCGAGAAACGCAACGAACTCATCCACGCGCATCCCGATTTCGGCCTCGTGGTTTCCTACAATCCGGGCTATCAGAGCGTTCTCAAGGACCTGAAGGAATCGACCAAGCAGCGCTTCATCGCCCTCGACTTCTCCTATCCGGATTCCCAATTGGAAGCCGAGATCGTCGCGCACGAGGCCGGGGTTTCCCGCGCCGAGGCGGAGCGCCTGGTGACGATCGGTCAACGCTCGCGCAACCTGAAGGGCCACGGGCTCGACGAGGGCGCCTCGACCCGCATGTTGATCCATGCCGGCCGCCTGATGCAGAAGGGCGTCACGTTGCAAAGCGCCTGCACGACCGCCATGGTGTTGCCGATCACTGACGATCCCGATCTCAGAGAGGCGCTGAACGAGGCCATCGCCGCGTGCCTTTGAGGGAGGCAGCCCAATGACCGGCGCCGATGCGCTTATTCAAGACTTGTTGGAACGCTCGCGCATTTCGGGCCTGATCGGTCCAACATCGTGGAACACCGTCCAGCGCGCGTTTCCCGGCCTCGCCTTCGAGCGCTGGGTCGACGTCATGGAAAGCCTGATCGACGGCGGCCTCGGCTCGACGACGGTGCTGAATTTCGTGCAGGCGAGCCCATCGGTTGCACGGCTGATGGGGATCGAGGCGGCACTCACCGTCGGCAAGACAGCCCGGCAAGTTGCCGCCTGCGCCGGTGGCCAGGCGGCGGCCGCGCTCATTGCCGCCTCGACGCGCGCTGCCGGTCAGGCCAGCGACGAAGCGACGTTTCGTACCTGGCTGGAGATGTTGGCTGCCGTCGCCGAGCAGGCGCCGGCAGCCGTCCCCGCGCTGCTGCACCGCACGGAACTCGTTCTTTCCGTGCTTGGCCCCGATGCTCTGCGTTCCTGGATTCTCGTCGGCTTGCGGCTGACCGCCGGTCAGCCGGAGCGAAGCCTTGCCTATTTCTCGCTGGCCGACGCGGACTCCTTGCGGCTGTTCGAGCACGAGGCCGGCAATGTCGTGCTGGCGACGGTGGAGCGGCGGCTGCGTCATTATCTATCGGCGCTGTGGGGCATCAGGCCGTTCATCCGCGCCACCGGCCAGCGGACGGCGGTCAAACCGGTGCGGCGCGCGACTTTCGACGGCTTCGTGATCCGGATGCCCGATCACTTTCCCGGCTTTTCCGGACAACAGGCGACCCGTCTCTTCCATGCAGCCGTCGCCCATATAGGCGCGCACATGGTGTTCACGCCGCAGCGCTTTCCGGTACGCAGCCTGAAACCGCTGCAGGTGGCGTTGATTTCCCTGATCGAGGATGCCCGTATCGAAGCGCTGGCCGGCCGCCGGTTCCCCGGGCTGACGCGGCTTTGGCGCACATTCCACGTGGCCGAACCGGAGGGGCCCCTTCTCGCCCTTCCCCTGATGGCGCGTTTGTCGCGGGCGCTGATCGATCCCGATTACGAGGATCCCGACCCGTGGGTGCGCAAGGGCCGCGCCATGTTCAACGATGCACAATCGAACTGGGAAGACCAGGCGATCAGCCGCGAGATCGGCGGCCTGCTCGGCAACGATCTCGGCCAGATGCGCGTTCAGTTCAACCCGAAGACCTACGTGGTCGAGCCCGCCTATCGTGACGACAACCTCGGCATCTGGGACATGGGTCAGCCGGACGCGCCGCCGTCGGAAGAAACGGACGTCATCGAGCAGGGTGTGCGCATCAACCGGACCGAAGAGGAGCCCGAGCCGGAGCAGCGCTCGCGCACCGAGCAGGACGAGGCCGGCAATGCGCGCGCGGTGCAGTTGCGCCCAATGGAAGAGGACACCGGCATTCCGGTCGCCCGCTACGGCGAATGGGACTATGTCACCGGGAGCGAACGGCTCGACTGGGTCACCGTGCAGGAGTTCGAGCCGCGCGCGGCGCCCGCGCGCATCATCGATCGGGTCCTCGCCGAACATGCCGACGCGCTTTATCGCATTCGCCGCCTGATCAAGTCGGCGCGGGTGAGCCGTCCGTCGCGGCTGCGCCGCCAGCCGGAAGGCGAGCGCCTCGACCTTCAGGCCTCGATCCAGGCGACGATCGATCGCCGCGCCGGCATCACGCCGGACACGCGGGTCTACGAGACCATGGAGCTGAAGCACCGCGATCTGTCGGTGATGCTGCTTCTCGATATTTCCGAATCGACAAAGGATACGATCCGCGGCTCCAGCACCAGCGTGTTCTCCATCGAGATCGCGGCCACGGCGCTCGTCGCAGAGGCCATGACCGGCCTCGGCGATCCCTTTGCCATCAGCGCCTTCTGCTCCAACGGACGCGAGGAAGTGCGCTACTATCGCGTCAAGGATTTCGAGGCGAGTTACGGCGAGCAGAGCCGGTCGAGGCTCGCCGGTCTGCGCGGCGGCCTGTCGACCCGCATGGGCGCTGCGCTGCGGCACGCCGGCCATGAGCTGGCGCAGCAGCAGACCTTCCGCCGGCTGCTGCTGATCGTCACCGACGGCGAGCCCTCCGATACCGATGTGAGCGACCGGCGTTACCTCGTGGAAGACGCGCGCAAGGCCGTGCAATCGCTCGCGCATGAGGGCATCGACGTGTTCTGTGTCGGCCTCGACAGCGGCGGCGACAGCTATCTCACGCGCATCTTCGGCCGGCGCAACGTCATCCAGATCGACAAGGTGACCGCTCTGCCTGAAAAATTGCCGATGCTCTATCTGCGGCTCGCCGCTTGAGCGGCAGGCGGCGGTTATCAGAAGTTGTGCTGCGCCCGCAAAGGCAACGCGGTGCTCTTTGCCTATTCAGCGATCAGAGTGGCTGGGAGACGCGCAAGGATATGTCCGAACGGAAAGAGATATTGACAGATTATCGACGTGCCATTAGCCTTCAAGCACGCTCGATTGAATAGTCGAGTTGGTGGCAACGGCGCCACGCCAATCTAAGGCATCAACGCCTCACGCACGATCGTCGGTCGTGGAGGCGTTTTTTTATTTCCGTCCCAGGACCGATTCTCACGTGAGGCGACCCCGTTCTGCGGGAAAGGCCCGCAGGCGCAACGCGTCTTGCTGCGTGCGTGCGAGTGGCACGCGCAGGCAGCCAATCGGTAAAAGGGGCAATCCATGACGACGACGCCGCATCACGGTGCGCAGATAGAAGAGATAGAGCAAGAAGTCGATCACGTACTCGGCTCCGAATACGAGCATACGCCCGTTCCCATGAGCGCGCGGCGCAGCATGTTCTCGGTGACCATGGTGTGGATCGGCTTCCCGATGATCATCACCGGAGCGATGACGGGGTCGATCCTGGTGGCCGGCATGGGCTTCAAGCGCGCGCTTGTCGCCATGATCGTCGGTAACTTGATGATGTTCGCCTATGTCGGCGCGCTCGGCGTTCTCGGCACCCGCCGGGGCATGAACTACGCGCTGCTCGCCAGCATCGTCTTCGGCCGCAAAGGCTATGTCTTTTCGTCCGGCCTCCTGGCGACGCTGCTGCTCGGCTGGTACGCGGTGCAGACCGGTATCACCGGCAATCTCGTCAGCAGCACCTACCACGTCAATTACGTGCTGATGACGGCCATCGCCGGCATTCTCTATATCGGCATCACCTTCATCGGCGTGCGCGGCCTGCACTGGATCGGAATGATCTCGGTCCCGCTCTTCGTGATCCTCGGCGCGTGGGTGGCAATTGACGCCGCGGCTGGATCGGGCTGGAGCGCGGTCGTCAACTATCCCGGCAACAACGGCGCCGCCACCATGTCGATGGGCGTCGGCCTTACCGTGGTATTGACGCTGTTCGTCGATGCCGGGACCGTGACGGCGGACTTCAATCGATGGGCGAAGGATACGACGAGCTCGCTGGTGTCGACGTTCAGCGCGTTTCCGTTCGCCAATCTGCTCGCCATGTTGGCAGGTGGCGTCATGACTGCCGCGCTGGCCAAGCCGAACGCCAATCCGTTCGGCGCCGACAACATGTTCGGC
This sequence comes from uncultured Pseudomonadota bacterium, assembly GCA_963837965.1. GTDB lineage: Bacteria > Pseudomonadota > Alphaproteobacteria > Rhizobiales > Xanthobacteraceae > Pseudolabrys. The sequence goes on from CAWIPY010000004.1 coordinate 216,989, forward strand.
TACATGAACAGCATGCAGATGGTGTGGCTGAGCGCCCTGGCGTTCCTGTTCCTCTACTGCAACCTCGGCTCGGTCTGCTCGCACTGCCTCTATAACGCGGCGACCGGCTGGTCGCGCATCTTCGGCAGCCATATGCGGCTGCTGGCGGTCATTCTGGGCGCAATCGGCATCGTCATCGCCGCCGGAAACGTCTGGGCCTACTTCATCCAGTGGCTGTCGCTGCTCGGCATCCTGGTGCCGCCGATCGGGGCGATCATCCTGGTCGATCAGTATGTGCTGCGGCCGAATTCGGACGTCGAAAAGGATTGGCGGTCGTCGGCTTTCATCGCCTGGGCGGCCGGCTCGATCGTGGCGTTCTTCGTCAACAGCTATGCCCCGGACTGGTCGACCGCGATCTCCGCTTTCGTGGTGGCAGGCGTCGTCTACTGGGGTCTGGGCGCGTTCATGCCCAAGCACGCGTTCGCCTGAACTCACGAATGACACGAGGGCGCGCCGCCGAGCGGCGCGTCCTCGCGTGAATCAACCAGCAAGACGATGGACTGTAGGACCATGACAATAGACTATGAAATATATGATTTGGGCGACGTGCAGCTTCAGCGCGGCGCGACGCTGCGCGATTGCAAGCTCGCCTACAAGACGTTTGGCAAGCTCAACGCCGACAAGAGCAACGCCATCGTCTATCCGACTTGGTACTCGGGCCAGCACTACGACAACGAATGGCTGGTCGGGAAAGGCATGGCGCTCGATCCCGACAAGTATTTCATCATCATCCCCAATATGTTCGGCAACGGCCTCTCGACCTCGCCGAGCAACACGCCGCCACCCTATAACGGCCCGCGCTTTCCGCAGGTCACCATGTACGACAATGTGCGCGCGCAGCACCGCCTGGTCACCGAGAAGTTCGGCATCAAGAAGCTCAAGATGGTCCTCGGCTGGTCAATGGGCGCCGGGCAGACCTTTCAGTGGGGCGCGCTCTACCCCGACATGATGGAGTTTCTGGTGCCGTTCTGCGGCTCGGCAAAATGCGCGCGCCACAACTTCGTCTTTCTCGAAGGCGTCAAGGCGGCGCTGACCGCGGACGCGGCTTTCAACGAAGGCTGGTACAAGGAGCAGCCCAACAAAGGCCTGCGCGCCGCGGCGCGCGTCTATGCCGGCTGGGGCTTCTCTCAGGCCTTCTATCGCCAGGAGCTTGACATCAAGGCCCTCGGCTTTTCCTCGCTCGAGGATTTCCTGGTCGCATTCTGGGAAGGCTTCTTCATGCCGAAGGACGCCAACAACCTGCTGACCATGCTGTGGACCTGGCAGTACAGCGACCTCAGCGCCAACGAACTCTACAACGGCGACGTCAAGAAGGCGCTGGGCGCGATCAAGGCGAAAACCTACGTCATGCCCGGAAAGACCGATCTCTACTTCCCGCCGGAGGACAGCGAGAACGAAGTGGCCAACATGCCCAACGCCGAGCTCATACCGATCCCGTCGGTCTGGGGTCACTTCGCGGGCGGTCCGGGCACCAATCCCGACGACGTGAAGTTTCTGGACCAGAAACTGAAGGAGCTTCTGGGAAGCTAGTCGAGCTCACGGGGAGAATGGCATGGCGGGCGTTGGTGAAATCTGCCGCATGGACGCGGTCAGTATTGCGAAGGCGGTGCGTGAGAAGAAGTTGTCGCCGGTGGAGGTGGTCGACGCTTCGCTTTCGGCAATGGACGAACTGGAGCCGAAGCTGCACGCCTTTTGCACGCCGACGCCCGACCTTGCGCGCGCCCGCGCCAAGGAGATCGAGCGGGACATTGCCGCCGGCAAGCCGGTCGGACCGCTTGCCGGCGTTCCCATCGGGATCAAGGATCTGGTCTGCACCAAGGGCATCGCCACCGTCTCCGGCTCCGTCGCCTATCGCGATTTCGTCCCCGATGAAGACGACGTGGTGGTCGAGCGTCTTGTCGCGGCCGGCGCCGTGATCGTCGGCAAGACGAACGTGCCTGAGTTCGGCTACAGCGGCGTCGGCCATAATCCGGTGTTCGAGACCACGCGCAACCCGTGGAACACCGAGATGACATCGGGCGGGTCGAGCGCCGGCTCGGGCGCCGCCGTCGCCGCGGGCATGTGTCCCTTCGCCATCGGCAGCGACGGCGGCGGATCGGTCCGCATTCCGGCCGCGCATTGCGGCCTCTATGGTCTCAAGGCGTCCATGGGGCGCGTTCCGCTCTATCCGGGCACCAAGGACGAACGTTACCCCGGCGTCTCGAGTTGGGAGAGCCTCGAACATATCGGCCCCATCAGTCGGACGGTGGCCGACAGCGCGCTGATGATGTCGGTGATCGCCGGTCCCGATCCGCGCGATCGGAACAGCCTGCCGGAGGCTTCGTTCGACTGGACCAAATGCGCCGAGGGCGATCTCAAGGGCCTTAAGGTGGCCTACAGCCCGGACTGGGGCTATGCCGCGGTCGATCCGCGCGTGCGCAAGATCGTCGGCGATGCCGTTCGGGTCTTCGAACGGGATCTCGGCTGCAGCGTGGAAGAGGCGCATCCCGGATGGGACGATCCCTACGCCGCGTTCTGGGGCATCGTTGCCGCCGAATCCGACCTGGTCGGCCTGCGCGCGATGGCGGACAAGTATGAAGCGCAGATGACGCCGCACGTGGTCGATTTCATCCGCCGCAATTGGACCGCCGAAGAGCTCACAAGCGCGGTGATGGGCCGCAAGGCGGTTAATAACAAGATGTGGCGTTTCATGCAGAAATACGATCTGCTGTTGACGCCGACGCTGGCCGTGCCGGCGTTCCCCGTGCACGTCCAGGGGCCCGAGAAGATCGACGGGCAAATCGTGGCGCCGTTCCGTTGGCTGGCATTCACGTTCCCGCTGAATCTGACGGGTCAGCCGGCGGCGACCGTCCCGGCCGGCTGGACCGAAGACGGGCTGCCCGTCGGCATGCAGATCATCGGCCGCCACCTGGACGATCCGCTGGTCTTGCGCGCCTCGGCGGCATTCGAGCAGGCGCAGCCCTGGAAGGACCGCTGGCCGCCGATTTCTGTCGACTGACGACGATAAAAGGCAGCGCCCCCATCGATGCCGCGCTGGCGGTAAAAACGAGCGCCGCAAAGGGCGCGTTTGCGGTCCGGCGGCGGTACGCTTGCGTCGCTTTTGCGCGAGCGCCATTTCAAGCTAACATGATTTCAGGCTGTGCGATGCTTCGCCCCACAGGTATGACCAATGCGAATTCTGCTGGCCGCCTGCATCCTCGCAACTCTGCCGCTTGCCGCACCGGCGCGCGCGCAGGATCCGGTGGTGCGCGGCCACAAGCTGGCCGAGACTTTCTGCGCGGAGTGCCACGCCATCGGCAAGACGGGCAAGAGTCCCAACGAGGCCGCGCCGCCGTTCCGCCGCTTCGGTAGCCTGTTCGATCTCGACAGCTTCCCACGGCGCGTGATGATGCACGGCCTCGCGTCGAACCATCCCGACATGCCGCAATTCGACATGAGCGCGCGCGACGCGGTGGCGCTGCGCGATTACATCAGGACGCTGCAGGAGTAGTTCTTGCTGTCATCACCGGGCCGGCGCGAAAGCGCCGTGACCCGGTGATCTATCTTTGCGAAAAGGATGGATTGCCGGGTCAAGCCCGGCAATGACCAATCGCCCTAGCGATCGATCGTGATCTCGTCCGTGCGCGCGCGCGACACGCAGATCATGATGTGGTCCTTGCGCTCGTGATCGGCGAGCACCAGGTCGCGGTGGTCGGCCTCGCCGGCCAGGAGCTTGGTGCGGCAGGTGCCGCAGGTGCCGGTCTCGCATGAGCTCGGCACTTCCAGCCCGTTCTCCCGCAGCACTTCCAGGATGGTCTTGGTCACCGGCACCTCGACCACCTTGCCCGAGCGGGCGAGCTTCACGCGGAACGGCTTGTCGGTGGCCTTGTGCGTCTCCGCCTCGCTGAACGCCTCGAAATGCACCGCCGTGGGCGACCAGTGGTCGGTGAAATGGCGCACCGCCTCCATCAGCGGCCGCGGCCCGCAGCAATAGAGATGCTCGCGGTTCTTGCGCTCGGCCAGGATCGGTTTCAGGTCGAGCGCGCAGGACGGGTCGCCCTGGTCGTGATGGATCATCACGCGATCGGTGAATTCCGGCTTGCTCAATTCATCGGCGAAGGCGGTCGTTTCCGCCGAGCGCGTACAATAAAACAGGCGGAAGCTTTTGCCCTGGCGCCGCACCTCGCGGATCATCGCCATGATCGGCGTGATGCCGATGCCGCCGGCAATGAAGAGGAAATTCTGCGCGCGCGGCGGCAGGCCGAAATCGTTGACCGGCGGCGCCACCATCAGTTCGTCGCCGGCCTTGACGCCGTCGATCAGCGCCGAAGAGCCGCCGCGCCCATTCGCCTCCCGCTTGACCGCGACCTGATAGCGGTCGCGTTCGGCCGGATCGTTGCACAGGGAGTATTTGCGCAAGAGCCCGTTCGGCACCCTGATGGTGATATGCGCGCCGGCGGAAAATTCCGGCAGCGGCTTGCCGCTAAGGTCGCGGAATTCGATCAGGTTGATGCCGTCGGCGATCGCCTCGTTGCGCGTCACGCGCAGCGGCATCATTTGCGGTTCTTCGCTTGCAGCCATCTCACCCCCGGCTCAGACCGTCGAGAGGGAACGAGTGGCGGTTTTGCGCGACACCCGCAAGTGCCGCGGCGCATGCGCGCCATACGGCCTAAATTTGCAGGATCGAGCCGAAGTCGAAGTTCTCGCCTTTTGGATTTTCACCAATTTGAATCTTTTTGTCGTTGACGAAATTATAGGGCGGCACCGGCAGGTTGTAGGGCGCCGGCACGCCCGCATAGACGCGGCCTGCCAGATCGTATTTCGAACCGTGGCAGGGACAGAAATAGCCGCCCGGCCAGTCGGTGGTCGGCGTGGTCGGATTGGGCTGCGGGAAGAAAGACGGGATGCAGCCGAGATGGGTGCAGATGCCGACCAGCACGCCGAATTCCGGCTTGATCGAGCGGTGCCAGTTCTGGGCATAGGTCGGCTGCTGGTGGTTGTCCGACTGCGGATCCGACAGCCGGTCGAGCACTTCTTTCGATTGCAGCATTTTCAGCGCTTCCGGCGTGCGGTTGATCACGAAGATCGGCCGGCTGCGCCAGCGCACCTGCACCTGCTGGCCGGGGGCCACCTTGGTGAGGTCGAGTTCGACCGGCCCGCCGGCGGCAAGCGTGGCCGCGTCCGGGTTCATCTGGTCGATCAGCGGCACCAGGGTGGCGGCGGCGCCGACCGCGGCGACCGCGCCGGTCGCAATATAGAGGAAGTCACGGCGGGAAGGTTCTTCGGGCGGATCGATAGATGAAGTGGTGTGGGACATGAGCAAGACCGGATTTACGTCGCCGCCCCCATGACGGATCGCTTACCCGTCACCAAGGCCTAATCTATAGGGAAACGCCGCCCGGGGAACAACGTTCAAGGCACGCCGGAACTTTTTTTGCAGAGCGGCAAATCAGCGCGTGAGCGGCCGCCGCCACGGCGTTTTCCGCGTGACCGGGGTGGTTGGCCGCATGGTGGGACGGCCGGGGCCGTGGCGGGGGCCCAAGCTTAGCAAGGCCCGTCGCTGCTTTGAACCTCTGCGCCGGGGCAGGCGACCCATGGCCGGGAGATGTGGAAGGCACATCTCGTAAACAGGAGAGACCACCATGTTTCGCAGGCTTGTCATCACCCTCGCCGCCACCGCCGTTGTCACCGCCGGCGCACTCGCGCCCTCGGCGGCTTCGGCCAAGGGCTGGCATCACGGGCATCACTGGCACCAGTGGCATCATTCCTGGCGCCATTTCTCCGGCGGAGTCTACCTCGGCGCCTACCCGGCCTATGCCGGCACCGGCTGCTACGTCGTCCGCAAGGTCGTCTGGACCCATCACGGCAGGCGCGTGCGCCGCGTCGCGATCTGCGACTGAGCGAGCCGCCCCCCGAGGCTTGCCGGCGCAGCCCGGCTCCGCCTGGGCGGAGCCGGGACGTCATTGTTCTTCTTGCCCCGCCCGCTTCCCCGGCCTTTTTATCCAAATCCGCCGCAATTGGGCGCGCCATCCGTGGTGCACTCGCGCCCTTTGCGGAGTTCTGCTAGTGGGGGCCGGCGTCCTTGGCGGGACGCGCGGCATTGCGGCGGGCTTTCGCGCGAGGCCGCGGGCGGGTTCCGGAGGAAGAATGCTCAGGTTGGTGCGCGCGGTGGCGCGCTTTTTCCAGCACACCATCGGGTGGCATCGCATCGGCGTGGTGCTCAGCGTCGCCATCATCGCGATCGCGGTGGTCGTGCTGTTCCACACGCTGCATAACCTGAAGATCGACGAGGTGGGCGCGGCGCTGAAGGCCATCAAGGACAGGAATATTGCCATCGCGGCCGTTTGCGTCGCCGCCGGCTATTTCACGCTCACCTTTTACGACTGGTTCGCGCTGCGCACCATCGGCCGCACGGAGGTCCCTTATCGGATCGCCGCGCTCTCCGGCTTCACCAGCTACGCGATCGGCCACAATATCGGCGCCACCGTATTCACGGGCGGCGCCGTGCGCTACCGCATCTATTCGGCCTGGGGGCTGTCGGCCATCGAGGTGGCCAAGATCTGCTTCGTTTCCGGCCTTACATTCTGGCTCGGCAACGCCACGGTGCTTGGCTTGAGCGTCGTCGTCGAGCCGCACGCCGCGGCGCCGATCACCCAGCTTCCCGGCTGGATCAATCGCGGCATCGCGATAGCGATCCTGGTCGTGCTGTTCTCCTATCTCGGCTGGGTGTGGAGCGCTTCGCGCGAGATCGGCCAGCGCGAGTGGAAAGTGACCCTGCCGAGCGGGCCGTCGACCCTGGTGCAGATCGTGATCGGTCTGTGCGACCTCTGCTCCTGCGCGCTCGCCATGTACATGCTGCTGCCCGGCGAGCCGAATATCGGCTTTGTCACGCTGCTCGTGGTGTTCGTCTCCGCCACCATGCTCGGCTTCGCCAGTCACGCGCCGGGCGGCCTCGGCGTGTTCGATGCCGCGATGCTGGTGGCCTTGTGGGAATTCAACAAGGAAGACCTGGTGGCGGGGCTGCTGCTGTTCCGGCTGCTCTATTATCTCGTGCCGTTCGCGGTCGCGCTCTCCATATTGGGTACCCGCGAGCTGATTTTCATGCGAAGGCACAAGAGGCTGCCGCACCCGCAAAAGCTGGAGGTGGCGGAGCCCCTGATCAGCGAGATAGAGCGCCAGAAAACCGACGCCGATTGCCATGGCAACCGATGAGAGCAATCTGCCCGTCCGCGCCGGCTGGCTCGCCCGTCTGCGCGAGGCCTGGGGCGTTCTGTTCGGCGACAGCGTGTTGCCCGGCACCGCTGCCGGCGCACCGGCCGTAAGCGGACGCGGCACCGCGCCGGCGCAGATGCTGCTGATCGACTCGCTGATCGCCGGCCTGCCGCAGCCGGCCATCGTGCTCGATCGCGACGCTCGTGTCCTCGCCTTCAACGAGGCGGCGGCGGCTATCGCACCGGCCCTGCGCCGGGGCGAACCCGCGCTCATCACGCTGCGCATGCCGGAGCTGGTCGATGCCATCCGCCGCGCCACAAAGCGGCGTGAGCAGCAGCGGGTGGAGTTCTTCGAGCGCGTGCCGCTCGACCGCTGGTTCGAGGCCTTCGTCACCCCGATCAGGCTGGCGGCCGGCGCGGAAAGCGGCGGCAGCGCCGACATGCTGCTGATGACCTTCAACGACCTGACCCCCTTGCGCCGCGTCGAGGAGATGCGTGCCGACTTCATCGCCAATGCCAGCCATGAACTGCGCACACCGCTCGCCGCCTTGCTTGGTTTCATCGAGACCCTGCAGGGGCCCGCCAAGAGCGATGCCGCGGCGCGCGAGAAGTTTCTGGCCATCATGCAGGGCCAGGCCTCGCGCATGGCCCGGCTGATCGACGATCTGCTGTCGCTGTCGCGTATCGAGCTCAATGCCCATCTGCAGCCGAACACGCCGGTCGATCTGGTGCCGATCGTGCGTCAGGTCGCCGACGGCCTGCAGATGCTGGCGCGCGACCGCGGCGTCGACATCAAGGTCAACGCGCCCGGCGAGCCGGTCATGGTGCTGGGCGATCGCGACGAGCTGATCCGCGCGCTCGAGAACCTGGTGGAGAATGCGCTCAAATACGGCGCCGCCGGCAAGCGGGTCGATATCACGCTGACCCGCGGCCAAACCCGTGCCGGCAGCCCGGAAGCCCGCCTGATGGTCCGCGACTACGGCCCCGGCATTGCGCCCGAGCACCTGCCGCGCCTGACCGAGCGCTTCTACCGCGTCGACGTCGCCGACAGCCGCGCCCAAGGCGGAACCGGGCTGGGGCTGGCGCTGGTCAAGCATGTGCTCAACCGCCACCACGGCGGCCGTCTCACCGTGGAAAGCACGCCCGGCTCCGGCGCGGCTTTCACTATGCATGTACCGTTACCCACCGGCGATTTTACCGTCTCAAAGTAATTTCATTATAATTCAGATACTTAGGCTGTCACCAAGCTGTCATCTCACTGTAATAGTACGGTGACCTGCGGCCCATAAGGCTGGCTGCGGCTTCGGATTGTTCGCACCTGCAACAAGAAACTCCGTCCGAAGCTGGATTTCGGAGTGCGTCTAGAACCAAGCGCGGCCGCCCGGGCGACGGGCATTTAGGCGGAAAATCACGGGCAGCAATGTCCGCGAATGCCTTTGGCCGCAAACCCTAATGGAGAGACCCCGTGAAACATTGGACCGCATGGGCAGCCGCCGGCTTTATCGCCGCGACCGCTGCTATCGCTCCCGCCAAGGCCGACAATATTTCGGGCGCCGGCGCCACCTTCCCCTATCCGATCTATGCCAAGTGGGCTGATGCCTACAAGAAAGCCACCGGTATCGGCCTGAACTATCAGTCGATCGGCTCCGGCGGCGGCATCAAGCAGATCACCAACAAGACCGTCACTTTCGGCGCTAGCGACGCGCCGCTCAAGGGCGATCAGCTCGACAAGATCGGTCTTGCCCAGTTCCCGACGGTGATGGGTGGCATCGTGCCGGTCGTCAATCTCTCCGGCATCAAGCCCGGTGAGTTGGTGATCGACGGCCCGACCCTCGCCAAGATCTTCATGGGCGAGATCAAGAAGTGGGACGACCCCGCCCTCAAGAAGCTCAACCCGAAGGCCAAGCTGCCGAACGCCGCAATCGCGGTCGTGCACCGCTCGGACGGTTCGGGTACCACCTTCAATTTCGCCTACTATCTGTCGGACGTCAGCGCCGACTGGAAGAAGAACGTCGGCTATAACACCTCGGTGCAGTGGCCGGTCGGCATCGGCGCCAAGGGTAACGAAGGCGTCGCCAACAACGTCGGCAACACCAAGGGCTCGATCGGCTATGTCGAGTACGCCTACGCGCTGCAGAACAAGCTGACCTACACCAAGATGAAGAACAAGGACGGCAAGGTGGTCGCCCCGACCTCCGACGCCTTCCAGGCCGCCGCCGCCAACGCGGATTGGAAGTCGCAGCCCGGCTTCGGCGTCATCCTGGCCAATCAGCCCGGTGCCAAGTCCTGGCCGATGACCGCCGCGACCTTTATCCTGATCTACAAGAAGCCGAGCAATCCGGAGAATGTCGCGCAGGCTCTCAAGTTCTTCGCCTGGGCTTACAAGAACGGCGACAAGATGGCCGAGAGCCTTGACTACGTCCCCTTCCCCGACTCGGTCGTGAAGCAGATCGAGGACATGTGGAAGAACGATATCAAGGGCGCGGACGGCAAGGCCGTCTACTCGGCGGCCATGTGATCCATGTGATCCATGAATGAATCACGGGAAAGGGCGCCATCCTGGTGCCCTTTCCTTCTCCACCGCCGCCCACAAGACGGCTTGTCATTTGGCCGCAAGGCCGTTTGAGTGACGCTCCCGGACGCGTTTTCCGCCAGCCAAGGGAGTGCCGATGCAACCGACCGGGAGAGAGCCTGTGGTCGATGTAGCGTTGCAGGGAGGCGCCATTTCCGTCGCCGTGCAGACCGATCGGGCCAATGTCCTTCAGCGCCTGCGCCTGCGAGACGCCGCCTTCCGCCATTTGACCCGCCTCGCCGCCATCGCCGTGCTGATCATTCTCAGCGGCATCATTTTCTCGCTGGTCTACGGCTCCTGGCCTGCGCTGACCACGTTCGGCCCGGCCTTCCTGGTCACCGAGGTGTGGAACCCGGTCACCAACAAATTTGGCGCGCTGGCGGCGATTTACGGCACCCTCATCACTTCGGTCATCGCCATGCTGATCGCGGTGCCGGTCGGGTTGTTCATTTCCTTGTTCCTCACCGAACTGTGCCCGATGTGGCTGCGCCGCCCCATCGGCATCGCCATCGAGCTGCTCGCCGGCATCCCGTCGATCATCTACGGCATCTGGGGCCTGTTCGTGTTCGCGCCCTTCCTGCAGAGCACTTTGCAGCCCTTCCTGATCGACACGCTTGGCAACATTCCCGGCATCGGCAACCTGTTCGCCGGCCCGCCCTACGGCATCGGCATTCTCACCGCCGGCCTGATCCTCGCCGTCATGGTGCTGCCCTTCATCACCTCGATCTCGCGCGACGTGTTCGAGGCGGTGCCGCCGGTGCTCAAGGAGGCCGCCTACGGCGTCGGCTGCACCACCTGGGAGGTGGTGCGCTACGTGGTGCTGCCCTATGCCCGCGTCGGCGTCATCGGCGGCGTCATGCTCGGTCTCGGCCGCGCGCTCGGCGAGACCATGGCGGTCACCTTCGTCATCGGCAACGCCCACCGGATTTCGTCGTCGATCCTGGCCCCGGGCACCACCATTTCCGCCACCATCGCCAACGAGTTCACCGAGGCGGTCGGCGACCTCTACACGTCCTCCCTGATAGCCCTCGGCCTCATCCTGTTCGTCATCACCTTCATCGTGTTGGCCATCGCCCGTCTCATGCTGATGCGTATCAATGCCAGGGTGGGAGGCTGAAATGGCGGACGCGCGCGCAACCCCGCTCTACAATCGCCGCCGCCGCGCCAACGTGATCGCGGTCGCGCTCGCCATCGGCGCCACGGCCTTCGGCCTGATCTGGCTGGTGCTGATCTTGGGCGACCTTTTGTGGGAAGGCTTTAGCGGCCTCAACCTGGCGGTGTTCACCCAGATGACGCCGCCGCCCGGCTCCGCCGGCGGCCTGCTCAACCCGATCATGGGCAGCATCCTCATGACCGCGGTCGCGGTGGCGATCGGCACGCCGCTCGGCATCCTGGCCGGCACCTACATGGCCGAGTACGGCCGCTACGACAAGCTCAGCATGGTGGTGCGCTTCATCAACGACATTCTCCTGAGCGCGCCATCGATCGTCATCGGCCTGTTCATCTACGAGATCATGGTCGCGCAGATGGGCCATTTCTCCGGCTGGGCCGGCGCCGTCTCGCTGGCGGTGATCGTCGTGCCGGTGGTGGTGCGCACCACCGAGGACATGCTCACGCTGGTGCCCGACACCCTGCGCGAGGCTGCCGCTTCCATCGGCCTGCCGCGCTCGCTGATGATCACCAAGGTCGCCTACCGCGCCGCCCGCGCCGGCATGATCACCGGCGTGCTGCTCGCGGTCGCGCGCATCTCCGGCGAGACCGCGCCCCTGCTGTTCACCGCGCTCAATAACCAGTTCTGGAGCCTCGACATGAACGCGCCGGTCGCCTCGCTGCCGGTGGTCATCTTCCAGTTCGCACTGAGTCCTTACAAGGATTGGCAGCATCTGGCCTGGACCGGCGCGCTGATCATCACGCTGGCGGTGCTTGCGCTCAGCATCATCGCCCGGACACTCGCGGGACGGAGCAAAACATCATGAGCGTAGCCAGCATGACCGCACCCACGCCGGCGCCGACGCCGAATGCCACGTCCGCGGAGGGGCTGGTGGAAAAGATCATCGTGCGCGACCTGGACTTCTTCTACGGCGACAACCGCGCGCTCAAGAGCGTCAACCTGTCGCTCTATCAGAACCGGGTGACCGCGCTGATCGGCCCCTCCGGCTGCGGCAAGTCCACGCTCCTGCGCATCCTCAACCGCATGTACGACCTCTATCCGAGCCAGCGCGCGGTCGGCCACGTGCGGCTCGACGAACACGACATCCTCTCGCCCTCGCAGGACCTGAACCTGCTGCGCGCCAAGGTCGGCATGGTGTTCCAGAAGCCGACGCCGTTCCCGATGACCATCTACGAGAATATCGCCTTCGGCATCCGCCTTTACGAGAAGCTGCCGAAGTCGGAGCTCGACGACCGCATCCGGCACTGCCTGCAGCGCGCCGCCCTCTGGGAAGAGGTCAAGGACAAGCTGAACGCCAGCGGCCTCTCGCTCTCCGGCGGCCAGCAGCAGCGCCTGTGCATCGCACGCACCGTGGCGGTGCGCCCCGAGGTGATCCTGTTCGACGAGCCGTGCTCGGCGCTCGATCCCATCTCCACCGCCAAGGTCGAGGAACTGATCGACGAACTGAAAGAGGACTATACGATCGCCATCGTCACCCACAACATGCAGCAGGCGGCGCGCGTCTCCGACTTCACCGCCTTCATGTATCTGGGCGAGCTGGTTGAATTCGGCGAAACCACGACCATCTTCACCACGCCCAGCGACCGCCGCACGCAGGATTACATCACCGGCCGCTTCGGCTGAGCACAAGCGCCAAATCGGCAGGGCGGGACCAAGGATGACCACGATGTCAGACCATACAATGAAGGCATTCGACTCGGACCTGCAGGATCTCGCGCGCATGGTCGCCGAGATGGGCGGTCTCGCCGAAAAACAGGTCGCCGACGCGGTCGACGCGCTGGCGAAGCGGGACACCACGCTCGCCCAGCGGGTTGCCGTCGCCGATGCCAGCATCGACGACCTGCAGCGCGAGATCGAGGAAAAATCGGTCCTGACGATCGCCCGCCGCCAGCCCATGGCGGTCGACCTGCGCGACATCGTCGGCGCGCTGCGGCTCGCCAACGACCTCGAGCGCATCGGCGATCTCGCCAAGAACATCGCCAAGCGCGTGATCGCGCTCAACGGCGAATTCCCGCCGCCCAAGCTGATCCGCGGCGTCGAGCACATGACCGACCTGGTGCTCGAGCAGCTCAAGACCGTGCTCGACGCCTTTGGCCGCCGCGACCTCAGCAAGGCCATGGCGGTGTGGCGCGGCGACGAGGAGATCGACGCGGTCTGCACCTCGGTCTTCCGCGAACTGCTCACCTACATGATGGAAGACCCGCGCAACATCACCTTCTGCATCCACCTGATGTTCTGCGCCAAGAACATCGAGCGCATGGGCGATCACGCCACCAACATCGCGGAGACCGTGCACTACATTATCGAGGGACGTCCGCCCGCCGACCAGCGGCCGAAGGGCGATACCACCACCATCGCCCTGGCGGGCCGTGCCTAGAGCCGCGCATGATCCCGAAAAGCGGCAACCGGATTTCGGAAAAGATCATGCGCCAAGGAAGAATGCTTCGATGAGCGCACGCATTCTGATTGTCGAGGATGAGGAGCCGCTGACCATGCTGCTCCGCTACAATCTCGAGTCGGAGGGATACGAGGTGGAAACTGCCGGCCGCGGCGACGAGGCCGACACGCGGCTGAAGGAATCGACGCCCGACCTCGTCGTGCTCGACTGGATGCTGCCCGGCCTGTCCGGCATCGAGCTGTGCCGCCGCCTGCGCGCGCGGCCGGAGACGCGCCAGCTCCCCATCATCATGCTCACCGCGCGCGGCGAGGAGAGCGAGAGGGTGCGGGGGCTCGCCACCGGCGCCGACGACTACATCGTCAAGCCGTTCTCGGTGCCCGAGCTCTTGGCGCGCGTGCGCGCGCTGCTGCGCCGCGCCGCCCCGGAGCGCGTCGCCACCGTCTTGACCATCGGCGACATCGAGCTCGACCGCGACAAGAAGCGTGTGGTGCGCAACGGCCGCCCGATCAATCTCGGCCCCACCGAATACCGCCTGCTCGAATTCCTCATGGAGCGGCCCGGCCGCGTGTTCTCGCGCGAGCAACTGCTCGACGGCGTCTGGGGCTCCGACATCTATATCGACGAACGCACCGTCGACGTGCATGTCGGCCGCCTGCGCAAAGCCATCAACCGCGGCCAGGTCGCCGACCCGATCCGCACCGTGCGCGGCGCCGGCTACGCCCTCGACGACCGCTTCGGCGCGGCGATTTAGAGCAAGTTCCGTTTGGACGGACCTGAACTCGGCTCATTCCCGCGTGAGCGGGAATCCAGCTCTTAAATCAGATCAAGGGAAGAACCGGGTCCCCGCTTTTGCGGGGGCGAGCGGGTGATTTCCTGCCAATGCGACCGCTTGATTAAACCCCCGCCGCTATCTCTTTCTCGCTCCACGCAAAAAGCGTTCCCGCAAAAAACTTATCCCCGCTCGCTGCAACGGCTTTATCATTGCGGCGCTTTGTTCGGATGCGCGATGCCGTCTCGAGGGCGTCGTGCGGAGGGGCAGGGCGCGGCGCGCCGACAATGCGTGCCGCAAATGGAGCGCCGGGAGGCGCAGCACCCCCGATCGCAAGGGGGTGGCGCGCCCGGGGCGGGCCTCATCACCCCGCTCCCGAACGGCGCGCGTGGCCGCCCGATCGCAAGGGCGGCCCAAAGGGGCCTCGCAAGCCCCTGGCGCCTCCCGGCGCTCCATTCCCCCTTTTCGGGGGACGGAAAAAGGGAACAGGCCTACCCCGGGCCTTCAATAACAGGGGCGGCGGACGTTCGCTTCGCGGGCTGTTTGAAAAAATTGAGTGCGGAAGAGCGCGCGCGCTCAGCAAATTCCGCTGTCGTCCTCCGCAGGCGGAAGGACCGAGTACACACGAAGAGCGAAGTATTACTGGATGCCCCGCAGGAGCCTGCACTCCGCGCAGGTGGATGCGGGCAGGACAGCGGCGGAGTACGCGGGTCTTCTGCTAACCCCGGAACGACCGCTTCTCGCGCCGGCGCTCGGAGGCCGGCTGGTAGGCGACACGCGAATGATACGAGCAATAGGGCAGTTCGTTCGCGGTATCGCCGCCGCAGAAATAGAAGCCTTCGCTGCCGGGATCGCCGATCGGCCAGCGGCAGGTGTGCTCGTTGAGCTGCAGCAGCGTCTTGCGCTGCTCGGCCGGGATTTCGATGAGATCCGGCTCGGGCTCTACCTCGTAGTCGTAGGCGAGCGCTGTATTGCCGCGTATGGCCGGCCGCGACACCCGCATCATGCCGGACGGGCGCGCCTTGCGCGGCCGCGGCGCGGTAGAGGAAGGGCTCTTGGCGCGCCCCGACAGGCCGAGGCGGTGCACCTTGCCGATGACGGCATTGCGCGTGATGCCGCCCAGTTCGGCGGCGATCTGGCTGGCGGACAGCCCGTCCGCCCACAGCTTCTTCAGGAGTTCGACCCGCTCGTCCGTCCAGCCCATTGGGTTTCTCCTCGGCAACCAGTGCCTTGGTCGGAATCCATCCCTGTCGTCAGGCTGCCCTCCGGCACCCGACGCTTTACGCTCCAGGAGATGAACAGATTTCGTTTGCCGTACGATATGTCGTACCGGCCTAGCTCAAAGCTACAATATCGGGTGACTCGCCCGCAAGCTTTAGCAAGACCGGAACCCCAGCTATCAACGGTTTTTCCTTTAGAATCGGCGCTTGCGGCAATTTTGAGTCATGATCGGCCGGCTCGCGCGTGTTGACAGGCAGGGACCCGGCAATAGAATGCAAAAAGTGCCGCCCGGCGAGGCGGCACATTTCTTTTCGGCGCGCGCACGACGCCGATAAGTCCGGTGCCCTGGGGCGCTTCGTGCGGTAACGACACACTCGTTCAACGCAACGCTGGTTAAAGAACAAGACCGTGAGCTCGCACCTGTTGCCGACCTATGCCCGTGTCGACCTCGCTTTCGAGCGGGGCGAGGGCGCTTGGCTGTTTACGACGCAAGGCGAGCGCTATCTCGATTTCACCTCCGGCGTCGCGGTCAATGCCTTCGGTCACGCGCATCCCTACATGGTCGAGGCGCTCACCGAACAGGCCAAAAAGCTCTGGCACGTCTCCAATCTCTACCGCATCCCGCAAGGCGAGCGGCTGGCCGACCGGCTCTGCGCGCTGAGCTTTGCCGACACGGTGTTCTTCCAGAACTCCGGCGCCGAGGCGATCGAATGCGCGATCAAGATGGCGCGCAAATACCAGTCGGCGTCCGGCAAACCGGAACGCTACCGCATCGTCACTTACGAGGGCGCTTTCCACGGCCGCACGCTCGCCGCCATCGCGGCGACCGGCAACAAGAAATACCTGGAAGGCTTCGGCCCGCCGGTCGAGGGCTTCGATCAGGTGGCCTATGCCGATCTCGCGGCGACCAAGAAAGCCATCGGGCCTGAAACGGCCGCCATCATGATCGAGCCTGTCATGGGCGAGGGCGGCGTGCGCGTGGTGCCGCACAATTTCCTCAAGAGCTTGCGCGATCTCTGCGACAAGCACGGCCTGCTGCTGATCTTCGATGAGATCCAGACGGGCATAGGCCGCACCGGCGACCTGTTCGCCTATCAGCATACCGGCGTCACCCCCGACATCATGACGCTGGCGAAAGCGCTGGGCGGCGGCTTTCCCATCGGCGCCTGTCTCTCGACGGCGGAAGCGTCCAAGGGCATGACCGCCGGCACGCATGGCTCGACCTTCGGCGGCAACCCGCTGGCCATGGCGGTCGGCAATGCGGCGCTCGACCTCGCCACCGGCGACGGCTTCATCGACAATGTGCGCAAGACCTCGCTGCTGCTCAAGCAGCGCCTCGCCGAGCTGAAGGACCGGCATGCCTCCGTGCTGGCGGAAGTGCGCGGCGAGGGCCTGCTGATCGGCCTGCGCATGCTGCCGCCTGCCGCCGCCATGGTCGACGAATTGCGCGCCGAAAAGATGATCACGGTCGCCGCCGGCGACAATGTTGTGCGGCTGCTGCCGCCGCTCATTATCGGCGAGGAGGAAATCGCCTACGCCGTCGATGCGGTCGACCGCGCCTGCGCGCGCCTCGCCCAGATGCAGGCGCGAGCGAAAGAGGCCGCGTCATGAGCGGGCCCGACGTGCGACATTTCCTCAACCTGATCGACATTCCCAAGCGGACGCTTGCCGGGATGATCGAGCACAGCCGCGCGATGAAGGCAGCCCGGGCGAACGGCGCCGGCGGCGCGCCGCTTGCCGGCAAGACGATGGCGATGATCTTCGACAAGCCCTCGACCCGCACCCGCGTCTCCTTCGATGTCGCGATGCGGCAGCTCGGCGGAGAGGCGATCATGCTCACCGCGCAGGAAATGCAGCTCGGCCGCGGCGAGACGCTGGCCGACACGGCGCGCGTGCTCTCGCGCTTCGTCGATGCCATCATGATCCGTATCCTCGACGACGAGGCGGTGGCCGAGCTCGCGCGCTACGCGACGGTGCCGGTGATCAACGGGCTCACCCGCCGCTCGCATCCCTGCCAGGTGCTGGCCGACGTGATGACGTTCGAGGAGCACAAGGGCTCCATCCGCGGCCGCACCGTGGCCTGGACCGGCGATGCCAACAACGTGCTGGCCTCCTGGATGCACGCCGCCGAGCGGTTCGACTTTCAACTGCGCGTGGCCTGTCCGGCCGAGCTCAGGCCGAAGAAATGGCTGATGGATTGGGTCAAGTCGTCGGGCGCCGCGATCGAGATCGGCGACGACCCGGAGGCTGCGGTGAAGAACGCCGACTGCGTGGTCACCGACACCTGGGTGTCGATGGGCGACCGCGACGGCAAGCACCGCCACAATGTACTCAAGCGCTATCAGGTGAACGGCGCGCTGATGGCCAAGGCCAAGTCCGACGCCGTGTTCATGCACTGCCTGCCGGCGCACCGGGGCGAGGAGGTCACCGACGAGGTGATCGACGGGCCGCAGTCGGTGGTGTTCGACGAGGCGGAGAACCGCCTGCACGCCCAGAAGGGTCTGCTCGCCTGGTGCCTGCACGCGGACACTTGACGGTCATTCCGGGGCGCGGGCGTTGGTCCGCGAACCCGGATTCCATAACCCCTGTGCTGCGGAGTATGGATTCCGGGCTTGGCGGCATAGCGCGTCGAAAGCCGCGCGTAAGCGCGCTTGTGGCGCCGTCCCGGAATGACAGCCTCTCGAATTCGCGCATCGAAAAACTACATAGCGCTCATGAGCGATCCCATGATGAACCAACCGCAAGCGATCCCTTCCCGCGCCCCGTCGGCGACGCCGACCGACGACATCGTCACGCCGTTCGAGGTGGCCAAGCTCGATCTGCGCGGCCGCGTGGTGCGGCTGGGGCCGGTGGTCGACGAGATCCTGGACAAGCACGGCTATCCCGCGCCCGTCGCCAAGCTGGTGGGCGAGGCGGTGGTGCTCACCGTCATGCTCGGCTCGGCGCTGAAGATCGAGGGCCGCTTCATCCTGCAGACGCAGACCGACGGCCCGGTGCGCCTGTTGGTGGTCGACTTCAGCACCCCCGGCAAGGTGCGCGCCTGCGCCAAGTTCGACAAGGCGCTGGTCGCCGAGGCGATCGCATCCGGCGATGTCACGCCCGGCCGGCTGCTCGGCCACGGCCATCTCGCCATGACCATCGATCAGGGGCCCGAGATGAGCCGCTACCAGGGCCTGGTGCCGCTGGAGGGCGGCTCGCTGGAGGATGCAGCGCACGAATATTTCCGCCGATCCGAGCAGATTCCGACGCAGGTGCGCCTGGCGGTGGCGGAAGAGCTGCGCCAGGCCGCGGGCGGCGCCAGCCATCGCTGGCGCGCCGGCGGCATCATGCTGCAGTTCCTGCCCAAGGCGCCGGAGCGCGCGCGCATCGCCGACCTCCACCCCGGCGATGCCCCGGAGGGCATGGAACTGCCCGAAGTCGCGGAAGACGATGCCTGGGTGGAAGGCCGTGCCTTGGTCTCCACCGTTGAGGACCTCGAGCTGATCGACCCCGCGCTGTCCAGCGAGCGGCTGGTCTACCGGCTGTTCCACGAGCCCGGCGTGCGTGTGTTCCAGCCCGGCGACGTGCGCGCCGAATGCTCCTGCTCGCGCGACACCGTCGAGGCCATGCTCAAGAGCTTCTCGCAGGACGACCGCGACCACATGGTCGAGGACGGCAGGATTTCCGTCACCTGCGAATTCTGCAGCGCCAACTATCTGTTCGAGCCGCATGAAGTCGGCGCCAAGGTGAGCTGACAGGCGGATTAACTCTGCTTCGTCATCGCCCGGGCCGCCGCGTAGCGGCGTGACCCGGCAATCCGGTATCTTCGCAAAGACGATGGATGCACGGCCCGCAGCGTAAAGACGACGCTTCGCGCCTTTTTGCCCGCGCATGACGGAGTAGGCGATGCGCCGGACCGTATTCGCGATCGCTTTGCTGCTCGCGCCATTCGCCGCGCAGGCGCGGAGCTGTCCGGCACCACTTGCTTCCGCCAGACGTCTGGTGCTCGTCGTTGCGCCCACCTGGTCGAGCCCGACCGCCAGCGTCCGCCGCTACGTACGTGCCGCGCCGGCTGCGCGCTGGCGCGAAATCGGCGGGCCGGCGAGCGCGCTCATCGGCCACCGGGGCGTCGCGTGGGCGCATGCCTTCCGCCGGTTTCGCCGCGCCAGGGAGCCGGTCAAAGTCGACGGCGACAAGCGCGCGCCTGCCGGTTTCTTTTCGATCGGCGCGAGCTTCGGCTTCGCCCCCTCGCGGCTGCCCGACTATCTGCATATCGCGGCCGGCATGGTCTGCGTCGATGATGCGCGCTCTCCCGCCTACAACACGATTACGTCGCGCGCGCGGGTTGGTTGGCGGGTGCACGGCGAGAACATGTGGCGCGCCTCGGCCTATCGGCGTGGGTTGCTGGTCGACTATCCCAGCGACCGCCGCGATCGCGCCGGTTCCTGCATCTTCATCCATCTGCGGCTGCCCGGCATGACCGGCACCGCCGGCTGCGTCGCTCTGCCGGAGCAGCAGGTGACGGCATTGCAGAATTTCGCCCAAGGCGGCGCCGTGCTCGCCATTCTGCCGCGGCAGGCCCTGGCGCGGTTCAGCGGCTGCCTGCCCTAATTAATCGTCCGCGTGCCCTCGCTCGAATCGAGCGAAAAGGCCGGCACCTCGATGTCGAAGTGCTCGCCTTCCGTGGTCACCATGCCGTAGCTGCCCAGCATGAAACCGGAAGGGGTCGGCAGCGGCACGCCGCTCGTATATTCGAACGATTGCCCCGGCTTGAGCACCGGCTCCTCGCCGACCACGCCCGGGCCTTTCACTTCCTGCAGGCGGCCGAGCGCGTCAGTTATGCGCCAATGCCGGGTTTTAAGCTGGACGGTCTCGCCGCCGAGATTGGCGATCTCGATGGTGTAGGTCCAGAAGTAATAGCCCTCGCCCGGCGACGAGCGTTCCGCGGAAAAACGCGGCGTCACGGTGACCTCGATCTCGCGGGTAACGGCTCGATACATGGCCCGACATTATCCGCATCTGGGGGTGCGAAGAAAAGACGCCTCGTCACACCGCGTCGAGGGCTTCCACGAGATCCTCGACCACGTCGTCGGGATGTTCCAGCCCGGCGGAAAGGCGCAGCAAGCCGTCGCCGATGCCGAGTTCCGCGCGCTGATCGGGCGTGAGGCGCTGATGGGTGGTGGTGGTGGGATGGGTGATCAGGCTCTTGGCGTCGCCGAGATTGTTGGTGATGGCGATCAGCTCGAGCGCGTTGAGGAAGCGAAACGCGCCTTCCTTGCCGCCTTTGACCTCGAAGGCGACCAGCGTGGAGCCGCCTTTCATCTGCCGTTTCACCACGTCGGCCTGGGGGTGATCGGAGCGACCGGGGTAGATGAGCCGCGCGAGCTTGTCGTGGCCGGCGAGCGCGTTGGCCACCACCG
This sequence comes from uncultured Pseudomonadota bacterium, assembly GCA_963837965.1. Lineage (GTDB taxonomy): Bacteria > Pseudomonadota > Alphaproteobacteria > Rhizobiales > Xanthobacteraceae > Pseudolabrys. Next base: position 237,748 of record CAWIPY010000004.1, read on the forward strand.
CCGCGGTGTCGGTCTGCCTTTGCACGCGCACGGCCAAGGTCTCCAGCCCCTTGAGCAATACCCAGGCATTGAACGGCGACAGCGAGGGGCCGGTCTGCCGGATCACCTGGTGCACGTGGTCCATGATGAACTGCTCCGAGCCGAGGATGACGCCGCCCAGCACGCGGCCCTGGCCGTCAATATGCTTGGTAGCGGAATAGACGACACAGTCGGCGCCGAGCGCAAGCGGGCTCTGGTAGAGCGCGGTGGCGAACACGTTGTCGACCACCAGCTTGGCGCCCGCCGCGTGGGCAATGTCGGCCACCGCGGCGATGTCGTAGACTTCCAATGTGGGATTGGTCGGCGTCTCCATGAAAAACGCCCTAGTGTTCTCCCTCACGGCGCCCTTCCAGGCGCTCAGGTCCTTGCCGTCGACCAGCGTCGAGGCGACGCCGAAGCGCGGCAGCCATTCCTCGATCACCCAGCGGCAGGAGCCGAACAGCGCCTTCGCCGCCACCACGTGATCGCCGGCGCGCACGAGGCCCATGAGCGCGGTGGTCACCGCTGCCATGCCGGTAGCGGTGGCGCGCGCGGCTTGCGCGCCTTCCAGCGCGGCCATGCGGCTCTCGAACATGGTGAGCGTCGGATTGTTGTAGCGCGAATAGACATAGCCCGGCAGCTTGCCGGAAAAGCGCGCCTCGCATTCCTCGGCGCTGTCGTAGACATAGCCTTGCGTGAGAAACAGCGCTTCCGAGGTTTCCTTGAACTGGGAGCGCAGGGTGCCCGCGTGGACCAGGCGGGTTTCCGGGCGGTAGCTTTTCGGCGCATTCTCGGACGCGGGCATTTCCAGTCTCCTTCGACCCGCAGGCGGGCCAATAAAAAACCGGCCGGAGAGAAAATCTCTCGGCCGGGCTCACGCGTCCCCGGCCTTTTAGCGAGTTGTTTAACGTGGCTGCAAGCCGGCCGGCTCAAATGACCACGGGATAAAGCCGTTTCTAGCGGGATGCGCGGCTTCCCGTCAAGGCGGTGGTCGGGTTAGATCAGCTTCCATGATCCGTCACCCTGAGGTGACCGCGCGGAGCGCGGGCCTCGAAGGGCGGCGGCCTGCGTATTGGCCGATCATCCTTCGAGGCGCGCCTTTGGCGCGCACCTCAGGATGACGGTGAGAAGCAAGGGTCCGCATGGCACTTTCCTTCGCCATCGAGGACAAGGGCATCCTGCCCGACCGCATGATCGCGCAGCTCGCGCGCGACGGCGGGATTTTGTCCGAGGCACAGTTCGCGCCCGACCAGATCCAGCCGGCCAGCCTCGACCTGCGGCTGGGCGATGTCGCCTACCGCGTGCGGGCGAGTTTCCTGCCCGGCCGCACCACCGTCGCGCAGCGCATCGACGAGTTGAAGCTGCACGAGGTTTCCCTCACCGACGGCGCGGTGCTTGAGACCGGCTGCGTCTACATCGTGCCGCTCTTGGAAAGCCTTGCCCTGCCGGAGGATGTTTCCGCCGCCGCCAATCCGAAGAGCTCGACCGGCCGGCTCGACGTTTTCACCCGCGTGATCGCCGATGAACTGCGCGGCTTCGACCGCATCGAACCCGGCTATCACGGCCCCCTCTATGCGGAGATTTCCCCGCGCACTTTCCCGGTGCTGGTGCGCGAAGGTTCGCGGCTCTCGCAAATCCGCTTCCGCCATGGCCATGCATTGCTCGATGCGGAGGCTTTGCGCGCGCTGCACGCGCGCGAGCGGCTGGTCGATGCCGACAATGCGGACGTCAGTGAAGGCGTGGCGGTGAGCGTCGATCTTTCCGGTGAGCTTGCGCCGGCGCATGCCGGCGGCGCCGGCGGCGTCGTGGGCTACCGCGCCAAGCGCCACACAGGATTGATCGATGTGGAGCGGCGCGCCGGCTACACCATCCTCGATTTCTGGGAGCCGATCGCCGCGCGGGCCGACAAGAGCCTGATCCTCGATCCCAACGAATTCTATATCCTGGCGTCGAAAGAGGCGGTGCAGGTGCCGCCCGACTACGCCGCCGAGATGGTGCCGTTCGATCCTTTGGTCGGCGAATTTCGCGTGCATTATGCCGGTTTCTTCGATCCCGGTTTCGGCTATGCCGGCGCCGGCGGCACCGGTTCGCGCGCGGTGCTGGAGGTGCGTTCGCGCGAGGTGCCGTTCGTCCTGGAGCACGGGCAGATCGTCGGCCGCTTGGTCTACGAGAAGATGATTGCGCGGCCGGATACGCTGTACGGACAGGGGATCGGTTCGAACTACCAGGCGCAGAGCCTGAAGCTCAGCAAGCACTTCAAGAGCTGATAGGCTCCGCGCGTTTTCGGCCTCGTTTGCTTCAAGCCGCGCCGCAGGCGGTCAGCGGATCGTAGTCGGGCCGCATCAGTATGGCATGCAACTGCCGCCGGCGGATTCCCATGTTGCCGCCGTCGAAGATCGGCAGTGCCAGCGCATCCTGCAGCAGACGGCCAAACGGGGCCTCGTGATCGTAGCTGTCGATGCCGACCACGCGCATGAGATCGGTTATGACGCGGACCGCGGCTTCCGAGCCATAGACCTTCGCCTGGATCGCGAGCTCATCGGCGCCGGCCGATTGGGTGTCCAGCGCGTGACAGGCGCGCCAGCTCAAGTAGCGTGCGGCCTCGATCGTCGTCTTGGCGTCGGCCAGGGCATAGCCGACGGCTTGATGTTCGATGATCGGATGCACGCCGCCCCGCTTCTCGGTGCGCGCGAAATGGAGCGCGAAATCGAACGCGGCGCGCATCAAGGCGACACCGAAGATGCAGACCAGCGCCGCCGTGGCGGTGAACGCCCCCGCGGCGAGCATCAGTCCGCCGCCTTCCTGGCCCAGAAGATTGCTGCGCGGCGCGCTGACGTTCTGCAAGCCAAACTGCGGCACGAGATGGGCGCGATGACCGATCGCGTCGATGGCACGCTCGAAGACGATGCCCGGCGCTGGCCCTTCGACGGCGATGATGGAGACGCCCTGTTCTGCCGGCGCGCTCGCGTCGGTGCGGCACACCACGCACAGGACGTCCGCCCCTCTGCGGTCCCATCCTGTGGCCGAGGAAACCCATTTCTTGCGTCCATTGATGACCCAGTTGTCGCCCTCGATTCGTGCGGTCGTACGCACCCCTTCGCCTGGCGGCGGCGAAGCGGCATTGGCGCTGCCGCCGGGTTCGCTGGAGCAGAAGCCTGCGAGCGGCGCGCCGCTCTTTTTCAGGAACGGCGCGAGCAGCCTGCCGCATTGCTCCGGCGTGCCGCCGAGCAGGATCGGCAGCAGCCCAAGCACCGTGCCGAGCATGGTGAGGGTCACGCTCGGGTTTACCGCGTAGAACTCCTCGGCCATGATCGCCATGCCGACGAGCCCCTCGTTTTCGCCGCCGGCCGGTGCCGGGATGCATTTGCGCAGATATCCTTCGGCGACCATGGTCTCATAGACCGGCTTCGTCGCGAGAAACCGCTCCTCGGGCGAGGCCAGCAATTCCGCGCTTCTGGCATCGGCGAGCACGTCCTTGGCAAATTTGCGGGATTGCAGCTGCAGCTCGCGCTGCGCTGCGGAAAGCGTGAAATCAATCGCCATCGAATTTCCCCTCGCTGCGGCATTGCCGTTCGCCTGAGGGTAACGACGCGAGGCCGGAAATTCTTGGACAGCAGCGACCGATTTCTTGGCCGGGAGTGAACTACTCGGCCTTGGCCGCCATCGCTCTGCGAAAGTCGCGCGGGGCGAGGCCGTGGCTGCGTTTGAAAACGCGGTTGAAATGCGAAACGTCGCGGAAGCCGGCATCGAATGCAATGTCGGCGATCTTCCTGCGACGGCCGTCCCTCTCGAGTAAGGCGCGCGCGCAGACGAGAACCCGCCTGTCGTTGACATGCTCACCGACGGAGCGGCCGGTTACGGCAAACAGCCGGTGCACATAGCGCTCCGAACAGCGAAACCGGGCGGCAAGTCGCGCCGCGTCGAGATCGGGATCGGCGCTGTGGCGGTCGATGTGGTCGAGCATCATTGAGAGCAGGACAGGCGCATTCATGCGGGTGATCGGCGCCTCGCCAAGCACGTCCGGCGCATGCGCGATCAGCTCGACCAGATGCGCGCCGCTGGTCGCGAAGGCGACAGGTGCAGCGAGGCAAAATTCGGCATAGCTCGCGAGGGTTCGCGACAGCGCGCGACCAGCCTCATTCTTGGAAAGCGCGAGTTGCGGAGAATCACAAAAGCGCCTTGGCAGGAGCCGCCGCGGCACGGCGAAACAATAGAGCCGGAAGTCTTTGCTATTGGCAATTTCGAACGGCTCGGTGGTGTCGACCACCGCCAGATCGCCGCGCGCGCAGACTTGCTCGTGGCCGCGCTGTGTGGTGCGGCCGAGCCCGTCAAGCTGCAGGTTCACAAAGCAGAGATCGTCCGTCGTGTGCGCGATATGCGTACGGAGCCGGAGCACGCAATGGCTGGTGGCCTTCACCAATGAAATCTGGATCGGCGCGGCATCGGCGCGCGTGATCGAGCCTTCAAAAGGATGGTCGACCATCCTGCGCGGCTCGAGGCGGACAAAGGCTGCGGCGAGGTCGTCGGCCCAACTGCCGAAGGGCTGATCGGAGCGAAACGGCTTGGCTGACCATTCCATAGGCGCGCCCCGAATAATGAAATAGGACGACCCAGCAAAGCAAAACAATATCCTCGGGTAAACAGCCCGTCAAACGGGGACGTCCCGTTCATTGTGAAGCACAGGCCTTTGGTCGCCTCGTCGGCGAGAAGACGCTGGCCGGATACGCTTTACGGATGATGTGGCGTGCCAACCCGGGGGCCGCGCTATGGCCCGGCCGTGGCCATGTGTGTCGACGCGGTCGTGCGCGGCGACAGGCGATACCAGGCGACCTTGCCGGGCGCGAACATGGCGCGGCCACGCTTCGACCAGAGTGGTGGGGAGTGGTCCCCGACCACGAGGATGTCGGCCGGGCCTACGCGCGGATCGAGCGCCAGCCGCGAGATCGTGCCGAACAGGTCGTGCCACAGCTCGGCCATGCGGCAGACCGTGGCCTGACGATAGACGCCGCCGTCGGCACCGCAATGGAAATCGGTGTGGGCGTATCCGGGCTCGACCGGAATATGCGTGTTGAGTGTCAGCCAGTAGATGAAGCGCGGCTGGTCCGCCGGGGCCAGCTTCTGCGCGGCCTTGGCGATGATCGGCGCCATGTCGGCGTCGCAGGCGCCGCGGAAAGCGCCGCCGCACAAGCGGCCGGTCTGTTGGAAGATCTGATTGCCGAAAATCTCCTTGTCGAAGCCGACCTTCGGCCACCAGGACTTGCGCTCGAACATGTCGCCGGCGAATGCGTGCACGGCCATGGAAGCGTAGCCGCGCCGGTCGAGCAGATCGGGCAGGCAGGAATAGCCGTATTTCGGCGCGTAATCGGCGTAGAAGCTGCGCGTCTCGCACAGCTCGCGCATTTCGCCCGCCGTGGTCGAGCCGTAATAGGTGGCGGTGCCGGACGTCACCTTGTATTTGCTGGTGATCGCCGGGTCGGAGAGCGGCGAGACGATGCGCTCGCGCAACTGCGTATTCTTCAGGTAGCCGAGGCTCTCGACAATGACGAGCACGGCATTGCGGCCGTCGGCGCCGACCACGCTGTTCCAGCCCGATGCGTCGCCGGCCGAGACCACCGGCACGTTGCGCCCGAACATGGAGCCGAACTGGTAGTTGGGCGAAACATTGGTGACATAGTCGAGGGCGGCGAAGGCGAGCGTGAGGCCGAACAGCAGGTAGATATTAGCCTGAAGGAGCTTGGCGCGGCGCGACAGCAGATAAAGCGTCAGCGCGGTGGTCGCCGCCATGACGCTCATGAGCGCGAGATAAAGCGGCGAGGCGAAAAAGTGGATGTTCTGGACGTGATCGACCGCCAGCATCAGTTCGCCCGGCGCCAGATTGAACATGAGCGACAGCGTCCACACCGCGTCGAAGCCGACCAGGACGAAAAACAGCGCCGCGGTGACGAGGAAGGGAAGCCGGCGTGCGCACACCGCCAGGACGGCGTAGAGGATGATGCAGCCCGTGCGCGGCGGCAGGCCGACGTCGATGAACGAACCCAGCGTCGCCAGCGACAGCAGATTGGGCAGCAGCAGCCCGGCTCCCAGCATGACCGCGTTGGGCGAGCGCAGCGCGTCCCACCACGCGCGCCAGGAAAGGGCGCTGCGGAGATGGGAGACAGGCCCGCGCCGCAGGGCAGGCAGGACGATCTCAGCGGCGGCGGGAGGCTGGGGGCTCATGGACGACCGGGGGCTGGGGGCTGATGGGCGCCACCCTAGCGGCCGTCGGTAAACGCCGGCTTTACCGGAGTACTTAATGTCTAACGACAATAGCCGGGGGACCGGAGGAACCGGGGCTTTGCGCGCCGGCAGCGCTCGCTATATTGTCCGGGCGTGGCAGGGCCCTCAGGCCGAAGATCGGCCGGGCGCGGGCGTAGTTCAATGGTAGAACGGCAGCTTCCCAAGCTGCATACGAGGGTTCGATTCCCTTCGCCCGCTCCAACTTTTCGCGCCTTCAGCGTCGGGGTTGGCGCGGCGGCCCCGAGCGCCAGGGCTGCCCGCCGAAGTTTCAGCGAAGGCGGGCCCGTCGTGCGACCGGGTCACTCGCTCGCGCGGCTCGCTTCACCTGTATCGCGCCGCCGCCACCACGTCGCGCAGGAGGTGGACCTCGTCTTCCGTCTCCCGCAGCCGCAGGGCCTGCGTGTCGCGGATCGACAACATGCCGACGACGCGTTTGCCGTCGACCACCGGCACGTGGCGGAAGTGGTGGCGCCGCATTATCTGCTCGGCTTCGTGCATGGTGTTGTCGGGCGTGCAACTCATCACCCGCGTTGTCATGATGTCGCGCACGCGCAAGGCCGGCAGATCGTTCCAGGCGGTGGTGGCGAAGGTGCGAACAAGGTCGCGTTCGGAAACGATGCCGACCATGCGGATGCCGACCTCGCACACCGGCAGCGCGCCGATGCCGTTCGCGTGCATCGCTTTGGCGGCGGCCTCGATCGTGTCTGTCGGCATGCAGGTCACGAGGCGTTGACGTGCGCTCTCGAGAAACTCACCGATCTTCATTGCGTTTCTCCTTGCTTTCAGGTTCTGCCGGTCCGCGCTTCTCCCATCCTCATCGCTCCGCAGGCGCGCGCGTTGCAGCCGCGATGGGCCCCGAGCAAGTGGAATGGTACGCCTCGACTGGCGAATTCTCCAGGCACCCCCTTACCTCAAACGAAGATCGGCAGGGCGCGGTTCGCTACAGCGTGTTCAAGATTTCGCGCGCTATACGTCCCGCGTGAGGTGCAGTATGAGCGCCGCCAAGGCGCCGCACCTTACTTTGCTGCGGGGCCGCGCGGCCTTGGAGCGCGCCGGGCCAAATATGCATCACGATCGGGACGCTCTATCAGCAAAAGCCGGGTCGTTCTAAGAAACCCGGCCGAACGATACGTTCGGCTGGGCAGATGAATCTTTTCTTACGTTGTGCTTTACACCTCCTGCACCGCCAATATAGAACGCCGTCACTGACGATCGGGCGACATCCGCGGCGCCGGACACGGCGCCGGGCAAGCATACGTATAAATACGCAGATGATTGCAAGCGGGTGCCCCCGTCGGCTAACCTACGCCTAAAATCTAGGCTCATTGGGGGAAACGTCGGGCAATGTTCACTACCAATCCGTTCGCTCTGCTTTCGGCCTCCATACCAGTCGCTGTCATGCAGGCCTACGTCGCCCTGATGGCCTTTCTGGTTGTCGCCGGCACGCTCTTCGACGTCATCCATAAGGGCAGCGCGAGGTACTTCTTCGCCAACATGCGCGCCTCCGAGAAGCGGGCGAAGAGCTCCGTCGGCGGCGGCGAGAAGATCGCGATCGCCGTGCAGACAGCGGTGGTCGATGTCGCTGCATCGGGCGAGTTCTGCAACCAGAATCGTCGTATTGCGCACCTGTTGGGCATGTACGGCTTCATCATCTACGTCGTCACCACCGCAATCATGGTGTTCGGCTATCCGACGCCGGCCGCGGCAGGGCCCACCGTCGTGGCGACCCTTTGGTACGTCGGCGCGCTGATGATCTGCCTCGGCGGCCTCTGGTTCTGGTTCTTCATCCGCGTCGATGTCGCCGCCGAGGGCCAATCGCCGTTGCGCCTCATGCGCGCCGATCTTTTCGTCACAACGCTGGTGCTGAGCGCAGCCTTCGGTCTGATCTGGGCATGGCTGCAGACCGCGGGCGTGGCGGGCTGGGAGTATGTGTTCCTGGCGCTCTATCTGATCGCCACCACTGTGTTGTTCGGCTCGATCCCGTGGTCGAAGTTCTCGCACATGTTCTTCAAGCCGGCGGCGGCCTTCGAGAAAAGAGTATCCAAGGCCAATGGTTCGGCCCAGAACCTGCCGACGCAGACCCGTGACGATCCCCAGCAGCAGAAAAGACACTCCATGGAGCTGTTGGTGAACGCGCCGATGCGAATGGGACTTGGCATCAAGCGCGAAGCGCCACGCCACTATTAAGACCAGTCCGCAACGTTCTACCGGATCAGATAAGGAGCCTATTCATGCCTACCTTCGTCTATATGACAAGGTGCGACGGATGCGGACACTGCGTCGACATCTGTCCCTCGGACATCATGCACATCGATAAGACCTATCGGCGCGCCTACAACATCGAGCCGAACATGTGCTGGGAGTGCTACTCCTGCGTCAAGGCTTGCCCGCAGCACGCGATCGACGTGCGCGGCTATGCCGACTTTGCGCCGCTCGGCCACAGCGTTCGCGTCGACCGCGACGAGGAGAAGGGCACCATCGCTTGGCGGATCAAGTTCCGGAACGGGACGGAAAAGAACTTCCTGTCGCCCATCACCACCAAGCCCTGGGGCACCGCGATCCCCAAGCTCGCGGACGTTCCGGGCCCGAGCAAGGAAATGCGCGACAGCCAGATGTTGTACAACGAGCCGAAATGGATCCGCATGGACGACGGCGGTTTGCACACCCTTGAGTCCAACGGTCTCAAGATGAAGAAAGGCGTGTATTACTGATGGCTCACAAAACGATCGTCGAAGACGGCATCGATATTCTGGTCGTCGGTGCAGGCCTTGGCGGCACCGGCGCCGCCTGGGAGGCGCGATTCTGGGGACAGAACAAGAAGATCGTCATTGCCGAAAAGGCCAACATCGATCGCTCCGGTGCGGTCGCCCAGGGCCTCTACGCCATCAACTGCTACATGGGCACCCGCTGGGGCGAGAATAACCCGGAAGACCATGTCCGCTACGCGCGCATCGACCTGATGGGGCTGGTGCGCGAAGACCTGCTGTTCGATATGGCCCGTCACGTCGACTCGACGGTGCACCAGTTCGAAGAGTGGGGTCTGCCCATCATGAAGAACCCGAAAACCGGGCGCTATCTGCGTGAAGGGCGGTGGCAGATCATGATCCACGGCGAGTCCTATAAGCCCATCGTGGCCGAGGCCGCCAAGAAATCGGCCGACAAGGTCTTCAACCGCATCTGCGTCACCCATCTTTTGATGGACGACGGCAAGGAGAATCGGATCGCCGGCGCCGTCGGCTTCAACGTCCGCACGGGCAATTACCACGTCTTCAAGTCGAAGACCGTGATCTGCGGCGCGGGCGGCGCCTCCAACATCTTCAAGCCGCGCTCGGTGGGCGAAGGCTCCGGCCGTACCTGGTATGCGCCGTGGTCGTCGGCGTCCGCCTATGGTCTCATGATCAACGCCGGCGCCAAGATGACGCAGATGGAAAACCGCATCGTGCTGGCGCGGTTCAAGGACGGCTACGGCCCGGTCGGCGCCTACTTCCTGCACCTGAAGACCTATACGCAAAATGGTCTGGGCGAGGAGTATGAGTCCAAGTGGTTCCCCGAACTGCAGAAGATGGTCGGCAAGGAATATCTGGACCCGGAAGCCTCGCATCTGACCCATCGGCCGATCCCCACGTGCTTGCGTAACCACGCGTTGATCAGCGAAGTGAATGCCGGCCGCGGGCCCATTCACATGGTGACGATGCGCGCCTTCCAGGATCCTCATCTGGAAGAGGTCGGCTGGGAAAACTTCCTCGGCATGACCGTCGGCCAGGCGGTGCTGTGGGCCGCCACCGACGTGGATCCCAAGAACGAGAATCCCGAACTGACCACGTCCGAGCCCTACGTGATGGGCTCGCACGCGACCTGCTCGGGCGCCTGGTGCTCCGGTCCCGAGGACGTTTCTCCCCCGGATTATTTCTGGGGCTACAACCGCATGACGACGATCGAAGGCCTGTTCGGCGCCGGCGACGCGGTCGGCGGCACGCCGCACGCCTTCTCGTCCGGCTCGTTCACGGAAGGACGTCTCGCCGCCAAGGCCGCCTGCAAATACATCGACGACGGCAAGGCCGAAGGCATTCGCGTCTCCAACGAGCAGATCGAGCGCCGCAAGCAGGAGATCTACAAGCCGCTGGAGCATTACAAGATCTACCGCAATGCGATCGTGGCGGGCGACGTCAACCCGCACTACATCAATCCCCAGCAGGGCCTCGACCGTCTGCAGAAGCTGATGGACGAGTATTGCGGCGGCGTGACCGTCAGCTATATGACCAACGACAAGCTCCTGAATATCGGGCTCAAGAAGCTCAAGATCATGGAAGAAGACCTTGAGAGCTTGGCCGCAAAGGATATTCACGAGTTGCTGCGGGCGTGGGAGTTGAAGCACCGTCATCGCGCCGCCGAGTGCGTCACGCAGCACACTCTGTTCCGCAAAGAGACGCGCTGGCCCGGCTACTACTACCGGGGCGACGCGATGAAGGTCGACGACGAAAACTGGCACGTGCTGACGGTTTCGCGTCGCGATCCGAAGACCGGCGAATACACCATGGAGAAGGCGCCCTGTTATCACCTGGTGGGCGCGGACGAGTAGCAACAGCGCCGGGCAGAAGGTCGCGTCGATCGTCTGCCTGGCCGCAAAAAGAGACCAGCATGTCGAGTGTTCTGAGCCCTGCAAAGCCGGTTTCTTCGAGTCACAGAGAGCCGCGCGTGAATATCATTGAAAAGACCGATGAGGAGATAAGGGCCATCGCCGATCCGCTCTGGCGCGACCTCGTGAAGAATTCCAACCAGGGGAAATACGGAGAATTCGTTAGGAATTTTTCCAATTCTTTCGCGCGAGCCATGGACCAGGTTCAGGTCGGCCACCAGTTCGCCAACAGCGAACTCGCCAGAAATCTGTCCGAAGACGCTGATTATCTCGGCATCATCCGCCGGGGCGAGCACGTGACGGTGCTTTACCGGCAACGCAGCACCAAGAAGGCGGGCGAATGGCTTGGTAGGCTTGTCCTCGGCTATGAAGATGGGCAGGCCAGGATTTTCGGTGCGTCCATCTTTTGAGCAGTCGGTTCGGATTCGGCATGAGTGAAACCATCCAGGACGGCAAGTTCGTCGAACTGACCTACAAGGTGACCGACAAGAAGTCGGGGCACGTTCTCACCGCGGTCGAATTCCCGCTGGGCTACGTTCACGGACACAACGAAATCCTGGCTCCTTCCGTCCACAAGGAGCTGGAAGGCAGGTCCGCCGGCGACGTCATCGAGGTGCCGATCGACGGCAATCAGATCTTCGGCGTCAGAGACGAGTCGCTGGTCTTTACCGATCGCATTGAGAATGTTCCCGAGGAGTATCGCCAGGTCGGCACCTCCATCCTCATGGAAAACGACAAGGGCCAGACCCGCAGCTTTCTGGTGACGCGGGTCGACGACGAGACGCTGACCGTCGACGGCAACAACCCGCTTTGCGGCCGAGAGGTCGTTTTCAAGCTCGAGATACTGGCCGTGCGCGAACCAACCGATGACGAGATCAAAGCGGGCGGAGCCATCGGCGCGCAGGCGGAAATCGACCCGTCCCTCATGAGACCTGTTTGAGCGTCCAATTCGCAAGTGCAATCCCGGCTTCACGGCAAAAGGTGACTTATGAGCGAGCAAAAACCCGTCACGAAAATTCCCGAGGGCAAATCGCGCTTTTTGACGACGCGTCCGATGGCGCCGAACGAAAAGGGCTTCGTCGGTTTCGAGACCGTCTGGGAGCCCTTCCAGAAGGAAGCCGAATACAAGACCCCGAAGCGGCCGTAAGCGTCATACGTCATCGAGCCGGATCGCGCGGCGAGGGTCCGAACCCATGAGGGATTCGGAGACCGTTTGATTTCAGGAAGGACTTCCATGTCGCAACTCGTGCCCCCGCACGGCAGCGATTCCCTGCTGCCGCTCCTCCTGCCCGAAGTCGAGCGCGCGGAAACGCTGCGGCGGGCCAAGGGCCTCAAACAGGTCCCGATGACCAGCCGCGAGACCTCCGATTTCCTCATGCTCGGCATGGGCGCCTATACGCCGCTCACCGGCTTCATGAGCCACGACGATTGGCGCGGCGTTTGCGCCAACATGATGCTGACCAGCGGCGTGTTCTGGCCGATCCCGATCACTCTGTCCTGCACGCAGGAACTTGCCGACAGCATCGCCGTTGAGGACGAGGTGGCCCTGGTCGATGCGGATTCCGGCGAGATCATGGGCACACTGGAGGTCGCGGAAAAATACAAGATCGACAAGACTTTCGAATGCGAGCATGTGTTCCGCACCGCCGACCCCAAGCACCCGGGCGTGGAGAAGGTGATGGGCCAGGGCGAGGTCAATCTCGCCGGCCGGGTCACGGCGGTGAGCGAGGGCGTCTATCCGCGGCAATACGCGGGGCTCTATTACCGGCCGGCGGAGACGCGCGCGCTGTTCACCGACAAGGGCTGGAGCCGCGTCGCCGCCTTTCAGACGCGCAACCCGATGCACCGCAGCCACGAGCATCTCGCGAAGATCGCGGTCGAGATCTGCGACGGCCTGCTGATCCATCAGGTGCTGGGCGCGCTCAAGCCCGGCGATATCCCGGCCGAGGTGCGGGTGAAGGCGATCGACACGCTCACCGAGAATTATTTCGTGCGCGGCACCTATATCCAGGCCGGCTATCCGATCGAGATGCGCTATGCGGGCCCGCGCGAGGCGCTGCTGCACGCGGTGTTCCGGCAGAATTTCGGCTGCTCGCACCTCGTCATCGGGCGCGATCATGCCGGCGTCGGCAGCTATTACGGCCCGTTCGACGCCCAACATATCTTCGACCGGATTCCGGCCGGCAGCCTGGAAATCCAGCCGCTCAAGATCGACGTCACTTTCTACTGCTACAAGTGCGGCGGCATGGCCACCGCGCGCACCTGCCCGCACGGCGACGAGGACCGGCTGCAGATTTCCGGCACGCGCCTGCGCGAAATGTTCTCCAAGCGCGAGAAGATTCCGGAAGAGTTCAGCCGGCCCGAGGTGGTAGAGGTCCTCACCGAATATTACGCGGGGCTGCAGAAGGCGGGGTAGGGCGGACTAGGTCCGTATGGCTATCCGTTCGTCCCCGCGGAAGCGGAGACCCAGGACGGCGGTCTCGGGGCTGTCGATTTCCACCTCTGGATTCCCGCTTTCGCGGGAATGAGCGGAATTTGGCTCGAGTCGGTCGGATTACATCATGATCATTGCGCAAATCTCCGACACTCACATCTCGCTGGACTCGCCAGATGCCGGGCAAAGAATAAGCGATTTCGAGCGCACCATCGCCGACATCAACGCCCTCGATCGGCAGCCCGACGTGATCGTCCACACCGGCGACATCGTCCATAACGGCCGCGCGGATGAATATGCCGAGGCGGTGCGCATCCTCGGTAATGCGCGCGCGCCGGTCTATGTGCTGGCCGGCAACAAGGACGATCGCGCGGCCTTGCGCGCGGCCTTTGCGCCGCAGGGCTATCTCGCTCCCGATGCCGCCTTCATCGATTATGCGGTGGAGGACTTTCCGCTCCGGCTGATCGCGCTCGATACGCTCAGCGAAGGCAGCAATAAGGGCGACTTCTGCCCGGAACGCGTGCGCCGCCTGATCCACATGATCGACGCCGAGAAACGCAAGCCGATCGCCGTTTTCCTGCATCATCCGCCGTTCCGCGTGCCGGTCGGCCCGGATCCGGTCAATTTCGACACGCCGGAGATCATGGCGCGGCTGGCGCAGGCCCTGCAGCATTCCGGGCGCGTCGCCGCCGTGTTCGGCGGTCACGTGCATCGTGCGGCCGAAGGCCATGTCGGCCATATCCCGGCGGTGGTGATGCCCTGCATCGCCACGCCGCTACGCAAGGGCGTCTACCCGGACGGCATGAAGAGCCGGCCGATCTATTACCTGCACGCCTTCGAGCCGGAATGGGGCTTCACCACCGAAGCGCGGGTGGTCGGCGGCACGCCCTGGGCGGAAGCCGCGCGCGCGGATGCGCGCAGCGCAGTCGGCGTCGATTAAAAGCGAATGGGGGCCACGATTCCTGCCGTCGTTGCCGGGCTTGACCCGGCAATCCATCTTTCAATGAAACGATGGATCACCGGGTCACGGCGCTTACGCGCCGGCCCGGTGATGACCGAGGCAGTGCGCGGAACTCACGTATACGCGTTCATGTACTTCATGCAGATCACGCGCAGGCACGAGGCGATGTTCTTGTCGTTGGCGACCAGGCAACCGTCGTGAATGCGCTCGATGAGTTGCGGCATGGTCACATGCATGCGCTCGGTGATCTCCTCGAGCACGGTCCAGAACACCCGCTCAAGGCGAATCGTGGTGCTGTGGCCATGGATGCGGAAGCCGCGCTTCTCCGGAACGAATTCGCTGATCTGATCCTGCGAGCAGGCATTGAACATGTGGCCGAGAAAGTCGTTCGGCTCGATTTCCAGAAAGATCGACATCGCCCACGATCTCCACGCGGCCGGCGCTGCGCCGGTCCGGCTGCCGGAACGGCGCGGACAATAGTCCAGTCTCGCCGCCGCTCCGTTGGCAATATCTACTACCACTCGTCTTGGCGGCGCCCTAAAGTTTTTTGAAAGTCGCGTCTCCCGCGCCGCAAAAGGGGGAACGGTTCCGCTGCGCGCGGGCCGAAAAGGAGAGCTTCGAGGGAGCCCAACGGGGATGGAATTCTTCAAGAAGACACTCGATCCGGTCATCGCGCTGATCGCCATCGCGGTGCTGGACGTGTTTCTGTTCATGGTGGTCGGCGCCTGGACCGTCGGCGGCGGCGAGACCATGATGACCGGCCTGATCGCCAAGGGCATCATGGGCGACGCGCTCGACCGGCTGCCGTTCTGGCATCTCGTTTTCGTGCCGTCCTGGGGCTATTGGAAAATCTACATCAGCCTCGGCATGCTGTTCGGCGCCTTCGTCGGCGCCCTGCTCAGCAAGGAATTCTACCCGCGCTTTCCGCGCCGCCTGTCCGAATGGGTGATGATCACCATCGGCGGCTTGATGATGGGCGTCGGCATTCGGCTCGCCTTCGTGTGCAACGTGTCGACGTTCTTCGGCCTCACGCCGGAAATGAACCTGGGCGGTTATCTGGCGGTGAGCGGCATCCTGGCCGGCGCCTGGATCGGCTCGATGATCTACAAGAAAGTGCTGGAGCTCTGAGCATGTCGGAAGTCGGACAATGCCTCGCCGCTTTCATCTTCGGCTCGGTGGTCGGGCTCCTGGTGCAGCGCTCGCGCTTCTGCAACACCGCCGCGTTGCGCGACGCCATCCTGTTCAAGACCTACCGCAACACCAAGGCGCTGCTGGTCGCCATGATGATTCTGACGGTGGGCTTCACCCTGTTCATCACGATTGGCGAAGGCCACCCGATGCATTTCGATGTCGGGCTCAACACCTTCGCCGGCCTGTTCATCTTCGGCATCGGCATGGTGCTGGCCGGCGCCTGCACCGTGTCGACCTGGGTGAAGACCGGCGAGGGCAATATCGGCGCGCTGTGGGCGCTGCTGTTCACCTTCATCGGCATGTTTCTGTTCTCGCTGGTGTGGTCGGCCAATTACTGGCCGCCGGCGCCGACCAGCATGACCGGCCAGCCCAACCTCGAGGCGCTGCAGTTCGGCTACGCCAATGCCGGCACGCTGCAGGCCAAGCTCGGCATTCCGGCCATCGTATTCGGCGTGATCCAGGCGGGCGTGCTGTTCGTCATCTATCGCGCCATCCTGCGCAAGGAGGCTGTCCGCGCCGGCCGCGTCAGCGAGGCGAGCGATGAAGCGCCGCTTGCTCCGCAGGTCGAGGCTGCCGAATAGCGCGCCTGTTAAATCTTACAGAAGAGGATTCGTTCGATGGGACTGTTCGGCAAAAAGAAAGAGAGCGAGGCGGCCGAAAACGGCCACTCCGTCACCTTGAACGACGGCGCGACATACATCGTCGCCAAGACGGTGGACTGCCTCGGCGACAACTGTCCGCGCCCGCAGCTCATGACCAAGAAGGCGGTGGGCCTCGTCGGCGCCGGCAACGTGGTGGAGATCGTGCTCGACAATCCCACCTCGGTCGAGGCGCTGCCGCCCATGTGCCCGGAAATGGCCGCCACCCATCTCGCGACCATCAAGGAAGCGCGCGCCTGGAAGGTCTATATCCGCAAGAACTGAATGAAGCGCTGAACGGAGCCGGCCGATGGCCAAACTTTACGTGCACATTTACGCCTGGGCTGCGCTGACGGTGACCGTCGTGGGGCTCGCGGCCATGCTGATCTGGCCGCCGCACAGCACACATGTCGACCGCAACGGCGTGCCGTATTTCACGCCCCAGGTGCTCGATCCGGCCACTGGCAAGCCGGTCGATCTCAGCGTGCTCATTCGTCACTATCGCGGAGATTGAGGGAGACGGTCATGGACGTCGAGACTGCTGCGCAATTGGTCTTCGCCGCGCTGGCGTTCGGTACGATGTACGTGCTGTTCCTCAAGGAAACCATGTAGGGAGCGAACGCCATGGACAGAACCAGTCTGATCTTCTGCGTCGGCGCGCTTGCGTTGTCGCTTCTCGTTGCCGTCGTGGCCTATCCCTTCGCCGCCGTTTCGGCCGATCAGGTTGCGCGCGCGGCCAAGCCGCAGCCGGCGGAAGCGCTCGGCGCGGTCGATGTCGGCGAGGGCTTCGGCGAGGTCCCGGTGAGCAAGCTGATGGACTACTACATCTCGAACCCGCCGGCGGAGACGGTTTCCGCCCCCGCTGCCGCGCCGAAGCTCCATTTCGGGGGTTGCTGAGATGGCGCCGCGGGCACTCTGCATGACGATCTGCGGAGCGGCCCTGGTGATGGCCGTCACGGGGCCGCGCGCCTTGGCTGCGCCGTCGCGTGGCCTGAGCTTCGTCGACGGCACAGTGGTTGCCGCCGGTACGCGCATCGTCGACGTGCGCAAGCAGGCCGTCTGCGAACAGGCTTCATTGCCCGGTGCCCGCTGCCTGCCGGCCGAGGATCTGTTCTATCGCGACGGCCGCGCGGTCGACTTCCACACCCTGCGCTGGCTGCTCGGCACCATCGGGCTCAGCGGCAGCGAACGTGTCGTCGTCGCCGGCGCCGATGCCCGCCATGCCGCGGCGGTGGGCGCGCTGCTTTACCTCGCCGGCCAGCGCGACGTGGCCGTCTTCGACCGGCCGATTGCAATTCCGGCCGGCGCGCAGGGTGGCACCGGCCGCAACATCACCCGCGAAGCGGTGTTCACCGCGCCCATGCGCGATATGGCCTTGGTAGCAACGGGGGAAGAGGCGGGGCCCGGCGTGATCGCGTCCGGACCGCCGGCCGAGCGCCTGCGCCGCTTTGCGATGCGCACCGCGCAAGGCGCGCGGGCGCTACGGCTTCGACTGTCGCCATGAAGGGGCAAGGGGGGATTCGCATGGACGTCCTGCTGCATGTCTCCACGCCGGAGGCCGCGCGCGTCGCCGCGCCGCTCGGCCGTGCGCTGACCGCCAAGGGCGCGCGCTGGGGCGTTTTCCTCACCACCGACGGCGTGCGCGCGCTCGACGATCCCGGCTTTGCCGAGGCGCTGAAAAACGCCATGCGCGTCTCCGTCTGCGAGCATTCCTGGCAGCAGCACATGGCCGGCCGTCCCTGCCCGGCCGAGCAGGCGAGCCAGACCGTCAACAGCGCGCTGATGGCGGAAGCCACGCGCGTCGTCAGCCTCTGAGGTGCCGGCCATGGCGATCGAACCGAAATCGATCCTGGTGCTGGCCCGCCGCGACCATGGCGAGGCCATGCGGGTGGCGGCGGGGCTGACCATTTTCGGCCATGCCGTGCAGCTCGTGTTCATGACCGGTCCGGTCGCCGAGACCGCGGCCAACGCCGAACTGGCCGAGCTTCTGGAACTGTCCGAGATCACGCCGGAAACGACGGTGCCGGAGATGGCCGGCGACCTGACTCTGCTCGACGCCAGGGCGCTGGGGGCGGCGATCGCCGCCAGCGACCGGGTGATCAATCTCTAGCGCAGTTTTTGGATGAGATCATGCGCACACGAAACGGCGAATGAGAGAAGCGATGCGACGCATCATCGAACTGAAGACGGGCCTGTTTCCGGATGCCGAAACGGTCGCCGCCGCCATTGCGGCCGGCACGTGCAAGGCGACGGTGACGCGCATCGACGTCTCCGGTCTCGGCCCGGACGACAGCGAAGCATGGGAGAAGGCGGCCGAGGCGATCCTCGCCGCCGATCTGACGGTGACCTTGTAGCGGCGCCGCCGCTCAAGACTTCAACAAAGGGAGGGAATGCGTAATGACAATAACGATCCATCATCAGCGCAAATGGCTCGGCGCCGCCGTAGCCGCGGCGGTGTTCGGCTTGGCCGGTCAGGCGATGGCGGCCGAGCCGCTGGTCGACGCCGCCTGGGTCAAGGCCAACATCGGCAAGCCCGACGTGGTGTTCCTCGACGTGCGTCCGGCGGTCGACTATCTGCGCGGCCACATCCCGGGCGCCGTCAACACCAACTATGCCAAGGACGGCTGGCGCGTGAAGATCGGCGACGTCGTGGGCATGCTGCCCCCCGACACCGGCAATCTCGCCAAGCTGATCGGCAGCCTGGGCATCGATAATTCCAGCCACGTGGTTCTGGTATCGCCGGGCAAGAACTCGACCGATATGGGCATCTCCACGCGCCTGTTCTGGACCTTCAAGGTGCTCGGCGACGACAACGTCTCCATCCTCAACGGCGGCATGGCGGCCTATCTCGCCCAGGTCGACAAGAAGGGCCAGCCGGTCAATCCGCTGCAGAAGGGCATGGCGAAGGTCGCCGCCAAGACCTTCAAGGTGTCGCTCCGCAAGGACATGCTGGCCAATCGCGACGCGGTGAAGGCGGCCATGGCGAAGGGCGAGACGCTGGTCGACAACCGTCCGTCCGATCAGTATCTCGGCGTTACCCGTCCGCCGGTCGACACCGAGAGCGGCACCATTCCGCACGCGCATAACCTCCCGCAGCAGTGGCTGACCGTGAACGGCGGCGGCACGTTCCGCAGCAAGGCGGAGCTCGAGAAGCTCTACGCTGCGGCCGGCGTGCCGACCAAGGGCAAGCAGATCAACTTCTGCAACACCGGCCACTGGGCCTCGGTCGGCTGGTTCGTCTCGTCGCAGGTGATGGGCAACAAGGACGCCGAGATGTATGACGGATCGATGAGCGACTGGACGCATCACAAGATGCCGACCGAGTCCAAGATCAAGATGAACTGAGGAAAGCGCAGTCCGCATGGCGCGTGGGCGCCAGCGCGCTCCGATTGCCGTGACCGCGATGGCGCTTGCCGTCGCGGTCACGCTCACATTCGGCGCACCCGCTTCGGCAGCGTCAAGTCGTCCCGGCCCGAGGCCCGAACTCGCGGCCGAGTTATTGATTCTGCGGGGTGATCTCCGCCGGCTCGACGAAGCCGGCCTTTCCGCCAAGAACCGCGAAGGCCTGCGCCAGCGCATCGCCGGCGCGCTCGGCCTGCTGCCATGGCTGCTGCGCGAAGCAGGCGACGAGGCCGGCGCCGAGCGGCTGCGCGCCTGGCAATCGCGTCCCGTATCAGGCGCCGATGCTCGCGGCGCCTTGATCGCGGCGCTCGATCGGCGCAATTCATCGCCACCCGATCGATCGCGCTGCTTTCCTGACAAGCGCGCCAACGCCGGCGCGCCTCGACGAAGCGCGCGCCATCCACCGGACTTACTGCGCCGGCTGCCACGACGGCGTCGGCGCCGGCGCGCCCGATCTCGCCCTGCCGGCGCGCGACCTGTTCGCTATGGCGCGAGCGGAAACGGTCGACGAGTTCCTGGCTCGCATGGTCAACGGCGTGAAAGGCGACGCCAGCACCCATTTTGCCAACCCGCTGACCGATCGGCAGATCGGCGCGCTGTGGGCGCTCTATCGCTCGCGGCCGCCGCACTGAAAGCGCCGGCTCAATCCTTCCTGAACATCACACTGGCGATCCAGCCGATCGACAGGGCCATGAGAACGGTGCAGACGCCGTAGAGCAGGCCATAGTCGGCGGCAGCGTTGGCGACATATTGCTCGAAGCCGGCCTTGATCACCTCCAGCGCCGTGTCGGTCTGCGTGATAATCGCGCCGTTCGAGAACAGCTTGACGTTGATCTTGTAGGTGCCGGTTTGCACGTTCGCCGGCAGGGGAATTTCGGCGCGGAACACGGTCGGCGTGAGGAAGGTCACCGCCCCGGGCGACTGCCGATACAGGCCCTGCTGGCTTTTCAGCCGGACGAAAGCCTCGCGGAACGGGTCATTGTGCACCGTATCGGCGAAGTCCGTGCCGATGTGCTGCGTCAGGATGAAATTGTTGAGGCCGAGTTGCAGACGGCGCCGCGTGTCTTGATTGGCGATCTGGTCGATCGGCCGGTTGCTCAGCACGGCGAGATAGGACGGCACGTTGACGAATTCGCGCGAGTCTGTGTTCACCCAGATACCGACAACCCGCTGCTTGAGCCGCGTGCGGTAGGTCTGGAGCGGGCCGGTGACCGTCGCCACCAGGTCATAGCCGGTGGCGAGTGGGGTCGCGCCCTTGGCCGTCTCGATGGTGCCGAACAGCACCAGATCCTCGCCGGTGAAGTTGGAGGTAACCTGCACCCGATGATTCGAGAGCGACACCACCAGTCGCTCGGGCGCTGCAGCGTGGGCAGCACCTGCCGGCGCCATGAGCGCGGCGAGCAGCGGCAGAAGGACGGCGAGGCGGCGCATCAGCTCCCCCTCACCAGGCGGATGGAATAGGGCTCGGTGGGGGGCGCGACCAGGTCGATGGCGAAACGTATGCCCACCAGCAGCACCAGCACGCCCAGCAGCAGCCGCAGCCATTCGCCGCGCATCTTCTGCCCGGTGCGCACGCCGAACTGGGCGCCGACCACCGCGCCGATCATCAGGACCAGCGCCAGCACGGAATCGACCAGATGGTTGGCGTAGGCGTGCAGGATGGTGGAGGTGATCATCGTGGTCAGCGTCAGCACCGAAGCGGTGCCGATCACCGTGATGGTGGGCACCCGCAGGAGGTAGATCAGCATCGGCACCAGCATGAATCCGCCGCCGACGCCCAGCACCGCGCCGATGAAGCCGATGATCGAGCCGATCGCCCAGACGGGAATGACCGAGATGTAGATGCGCGAGCGCTTGAAGCGCATCTTCAGCGGGAGGCCGTGGATCCAGGTGTGCATGCCGGGCCGGCGCAGGTCGCCGCGGCCGCCGTGGCGGGCGCGCTGGATGGCCCGGATGCCCTCCGTCACCATCAGCACGCCGACCACGGTGAGCATGGTCACGTAGGACAGGCCGATCAGCAGGTCCAACTGACCGAGCTGGCGCAGCAGGGTGAACAGCCAGACGCCGACCAGCGTGCCGGCCGTGCCCCCGATCAGCAGCATGCCGCCGAGCAGGAAGTCGATTGTGCCGCGCCGCCAGTGCGACAGGAAGCCGGTGAACAGCGCGGCGGCGATCTGGGGCGAGACGCTCGCCACCACCACCGCGGGCGGGATGCCGATGAAGATGAGCAGCGGCGTCATCAGGAAACCGCCGCCGATGCCGAACATGCCGGAGAGAAACCCGACCGCCAGCCCCAGACCCAGAATTAGGAAAATATTGACCGGAATGTCGGCGATGGGGAGGTAAATCTGCACGCGGCGTCGTCCGACATTCGGGGTAGGGCCCGGCGCGGCGGCACGCGGATGGCGCGCCCCCAAGCCGTCCGGCGGCTCATGTCGCGATCGGTCCGCAGGCGTCGCGCGAAAAGCAGCCACCGCTGGGGTGGATTGCCGGGGTCCGGCGCGGAAAAACGCCGATCCGGTGCGCTATACGTAGCGGAGGGCGCCCCCGGCAGCAAGCAGAGACGCCGGCGATACCGCCGGCTGCCGGCCCCATTTGGTAAGGCCCGGCCGGTCTGGGGATATCTCCCGGCCGGACCGGAAGATTCCATAAAATTAACCTGATTCGATTCACCATACTCGCCCTGGGTCTCTCGGGGTGGGGTTTCCATGATCAGACGATTTGTGCTGCTGCTCGCGTTCATCGCGCCTGCCGGAGCGTGGGCTGCGTCGTTGCCGCCCATCATCGCCAGCGCCGGCAACGAAGTGCCGAAATGCGTGCAGCCGGAAGCGCTGATGGATTTCGTTCAGCGCATCAATGTGCATCGCCACATGTCGATCGCGCCGCGCTTCGATCACATCGCCGCGCTGTACAAGGACATTGGCCAGTGCGTATCGCGGCCGCCCGACCAATGCGTCGCCGTGCGCTGGGATTATGCCTTCTTCCAGATGCTGATCGAGACCAACTATCTCACTTTCCGCCGTCCGGGCGGCGGACCTGCCGGCGTGCCGGCAAGGGACAACAACTTCGCCGGCATCGGCGCCACCATCCCCGGTCGCCCGGGCGAGGTTTTCGGCGACGTGCATACCGGCGTGCTCGCGCATCTGCAGCATGTGCTGATGTATTCGACCACGCCGATCCCGAAGCCGGTCGCCAAGCGCACGCGTCTTGTGCAGAGCGACGTGCAAAGCATCATGAAGCGGCTGCACCACCCGGTGACGTTTGCCGACCTCGCGCGCGAATGGACCGGCGTTGACCAGAGCGGCTACGCCCGCGACATGCGGCGCATCGCCGCCAAGTTCGACCGGCTCTACTGCGAGGACCAGCGCACCGCGGAACGCTGAGCGGATTCTCATAGACTGAAGCGATGCGTAGCGTTCGGCGCTTCACCCGGCCTGCCGTCGCTACGCGACAACGGGCGACCTCGCCCTCCGGGGGGAGGTAAATTGTGCGCAGCCCGACACCATAACCCTCAAGCCCGCGTGATCGATGGAACTTTGCCGCGCACGCGGACGTTGCTTCATAGGGAAACCGTACAAGAAAAGACTATGGAGCAAGAACAATGCCGATGTTCTTCCTTTTGCCGCTGATCATCTCGTTGGGAGTGCTTGGCGTTACGCAATCCGAAATGCGCCCCGTCCCGCTCAAGGCGAAAGCCCGCCCGCGACGCTGACAGAGAACCAGCGGTTCATCACCAGAGACCGCTGATCCGTGACTGCCACTGACACCTGCCAGACTCAGGCCTCCGCCTTCGCGACCTCGTTGATCTGCACGAGCTCCAATAGCCGGCGCACATCTTCCTCCCGCGAAAGCTCGGTGCCGGTGCTCATTACCGCGGCGGAGGCCGCCGCGACGGCGGTGCGGAAAGCGCGGTCGAGGCGCTGGCCCTTCGCAAGCGCCGCCACCAAGCCTCCGAGAAAACTGTCGCCAGCGCCCACGGTGCTCGCCACCTCGATCTTCATCGGCGCGGCGCGCCAGGCATTGTCTGCCGTGATCAGCAACGCGCCGTCCTCCCCCAAAGTCAGCGCCACCGCCTCGACGCGCTTTTCCTCGATCAGCGTGCGGGCCGCCGCGATGCAGTCGTCGTCGCCGTCGAGCTGTCTGCCGGCGAAGTCGCTGAGCTCGGCGATGTTCGGCTTGATCAGGCTCACGCCTTCGGCAAGCGCCGCCTTCAGACCCGGCCCGGCAGTGTCGAGCACCATCTTCGCGCCAAGCTTCTTGGCGTGGCGCGCGACGCGCGCGTAGAAATCCTCCGGCACGCCGGGCGGAATCGAGCCGCTTCCCACCACGATCTTCGGCGCGTCAGGCAGCGTCGCCAGCCTGTCGAGGCAGGCTTCCCATTCGGCCCGGTGGAGCGCGGAGCCGGGCAGCACGAAACGGTACTGCTCGCCGGTCTCTTCCTCATAGGCGGTGAAATTCTCGCGCGTTTCCACGTGCGACGGCGTGGTGACGCTTTCGATGCCTTCGCGCTCGACGAGCCTTTGCAGCAGTTTGCCGATGGCGCCGCCGGTCGGGTAGATCGCAGCCACAGTCGCGCCGAGCCGGTGGGCAACGCGCGCCACGTTGATACCGCCGCCACCGGGGTCGCGCTTGGGTGCCGAGCAGCGGAGTTTCTTGGTGGGCTCGACGCGCGCGACGTTGACGAAGATGTCGACGGCGGGATTGATGGTGATGGTGGCGATATCCGGCACGTCGGGCATCCCTTGCGCGCGCTGGCCGCGGGAAGTCAGGTCGCGATCAGAGAAATAGGTGCTTTCGCGCCGCGGCGAAACCCCTTCGCAGTGCCGAAATACCACGCAAAGTAGGGTTACCTGCGCGCGCAAAGGAGTGAGACCGCCTCATCGGAAGCGGTTTCCAGCAGCGCGCGAAAACGTTTAGCAGCCGTTGCCGGCCGCCCCAGTGCCGGTCGCCGGGCAGGGACGCAGATTCTTTCCGATCCGCGGTGTCCCGGTGCCGGGGATCGTTCCCGACGGATTCGTTCCGGGCGCAGTCCGGCTTCGCGAACCGGTTGTTGTGGTGGTCGAGTTCGGCCCGATGTTGCCGGGCTGGTAGGGCGAGGGCTGCATCGCGGTGTTGCCGGGCGCGTTGCGCGATGGATTCGTCCCGATATTCCCGGGCGCGTTTCGCCCCGTTCCTGCTGCCGTTCCGCCCGGATAGGTCTGCGTGTCGCCGGGCGCGCTCTGGCCGGAAACGCCGGTGCCGGCGCTTGCGCCACCGCTCATGCCGCCCCCGGCGCTACCGCCTGCGGCACTGCCACCGCCACCGGCTCCGCCACCGCCCCCGCCCCCGCCTTGCGCCAACGCAATGCCCGGGGCCGCGAACAGGAATACCGCGGCGATCGCGGCGGTGAACTGTCGTGTCGGTGCCATTGTTAAACTCCTGCGCCGAAGGATCACGCGGGCTAACGGCGGTACTTGCGCTTGGTTGCCTGACGCGCCGAATATTTGGATGCTTTCACGGCGGAGGAACGCAATGCCGGGCAAACGCGTGCAGTTCGACGAGGAGACCTGGGCCGCGCTCGATCTGTTGGCGCGCGATCGCATGATGACGTTCCAGGAACTCACCGACGAGGCCTTCCGCGATCTGCTGCGTAAACACAACAGACCGACCGGCCTGAAGGAGGCCTTGCGCAAGAGCGCGGGCGCGGCCGCCGAAGTGGTGCCGCTCAAGCGGGCACAGAGCGCCGGGAAGAGCGGAAAAAAGGGGCGGAAAAAGAAGGCGAAGCGCCGGCGCTGAGCGGGCCATATTGCGGCGCGCGGCAAGGGCGGCAGGACAGGAACATTGCCCGTTTCTGCTCGTTCTACCGGGGAGTAGAGGACCCGCTCGTGCCGGGTGGCGGAGCGCTTACCTTTACCGGCGGATAAGGCTATAAGGCCCCTCTGCCGGGGCGGCTGCCCGATTCAACGTCTTGAGGTCGATCACCATGAGAAAGTCGCGCCTGGTCTTCGTCGGCGTCGTCGCCGCGTCCCTGACCGCCTTGCCCGTCGCCTACGCCATCGGAGCCCACCACAACAGCGGCCCGTCCGCCACCGACCTCGCTTTGCTCGACGGCGTCATCCAACTGGTCGAGCACGACTATGTGCATCCGGTGGATGCCCACGCGCTCACCACTGACGCGCTGAAGGGCATGCTCAACCGGCTCGATCCGCACTCCGACTACATGGACGAGCAGGAGTTCAAGCAGTCGGAGGCCGACATCACCGGCAAGTTCGGCGGGCTCGGCATCCAGATCACGGAAGAGCACGGCGTGCCCAAGGTGATTTCGCCGATCGACGGCACGCCGGCGGCGAAGGCCGGCCTCGAGCCCGGCGATCTGATCGTGCGCATCGAAGACGAAAGCACGCAAGGCATGAGCCTGTCCAAGGTGGTGCGCGAATTGCGCGGCAAGCCGGGCACCGCGGTGAAAATCACCATCGCGCGCGGGACCAAGACGCCGTTCCCCGTGAGCATCACCCGCGCCATCATCCAGGTGCAGACGGTGAAATCGAAACTCGAGGCGAACGGCATCGGCTATGTGCGCATCACCGAGTTCGGCGGCGACACGGCGGCGGATTTCCGCAAGGCCGTCGAGGACATGAAAAGCAAATCCGGCGGCAAGCTCAAGGGCCTGGTGCTCGACCTGCGCAACGATCCCGGCGGCCTGTTGTCCGCCGCGGTCTCGGTCGCCAGCAATTTCCTGCACGGCGGCACGGTGGTGACCATCAAGGGACGCCGTCCCGACGACAATCACGCCTACAAAGTCGCCGGCGCGGGCGATATCATCCAGAACACGCCGATGGTCGTGCTGATCAACGGCGCCTCCGCTTCCGCTTCGGAGATCGTGGCGGGCGCGCTGCAGGATCGCCACCGCGCCACCATCATGGGCACCCAGAGCTTCGGCAAGGGCTCGGTGCAGACCATCATTCCGCTCAACGGCCACGGCGCGCTGCGTCTGACCACCGCGCTCTACTACACGCCCGACGGCCGCTCGATCCAGGGCAAGGGCATCACGCCCAATGTCCTGGTCAAGGCGCCGAAGGACGAGCAGGTCGCCGGCATCCTGCTCCCCCGCGAGAGCACGCTGCAGCACGCCTTCCACAATCCGGGCCCGCTCAGCAAGAAGGAGCAAAAGAGCACGGCCAACAAGGGCAAGCTTGCCGCCGGCGGCATCGAGTCGCCGCCGATCCAGGCCAAGCTGATCGGCACCGACAAGGACGCTCAGCTCAAGGCCGCGATCGCCTATATCGGGCACGCGAACCCCAATGGAACCACCGGCAAAGGCCAGCAACAGGGCCAACGGGGCTAAAGGAAGGCCGACGGGGCTTGGGGGCGAGCCCGCCGTCATTTCGACACGGATCTAGCGGCGGTGTGCACGGGCGCGCGCAGGCCTTCATGGGACTTGAGGCGCGCGTCCCTTTGCTATTGGAACCTGCGAACCGCCGCACCTAATGATCAAGACCGCCATCAGGAACCTCATCGATTTTTGCACCCGCTGGCCCTGGGCCGTCGTGGTTGTCGCCGTGGTGCTGGCTGCGGGCTCCAGCGTCTATGCCGCCAAGAATTTCGCGATCACGACCGACGTCAACAAGCTGATCTCGCCCAACCTGCAGTGGCGCGAACGGGAACGCGCCTATAACAAGGCGTTCCCGCAAGGTTACGAGTTCATCCTGGCGGTCCTCGACGCGCCGACCTCGGAGGCGGCGAGCGAAGCGGCGAGCACGCTCACCGATGCGCTTGCCGGACGGAAGGATCTGTTCCATTCGGTCGACGGCGTCAGCGAGACGCCATTCTTCGCCCGCAACGCCTTCCTGTTCATGCCCAGGGACCAGGTAGCGGCCACGATGGGCGAGCTCACGCAAGCAGCGCCGCTCGTCCGGGTGCTCGACAGCGATCCCAGCCTGCGCGGCCTCACGCAAGCGCTCACCTTCGGCCTGATGAGCGCACAGGTCGGCGAGGCGGGGCTTGAGCCGCTCACGGGCATGCTCAACCAGACCTCGGCCGCGGTGGAAACGGCGCTGGCCGGCAAGCCCGCCTCTTTCTCCTGGCGCGAGCTGGTGTCCGGCAAGAAGCCGACGACGGACGACCTTCGCCGCTTCATCGAAATCCATCCGGTGCTCGATTATTCCGCGCTGGAGCCGGGCAAGAAGGCGACCGAAGCCATCCGCAAGGCCGCCGCCACGCTGCGGCTCAAGCAGCGCTTCGGCGCCACCGTCCGGCTGACCGGCCCGGTTCCGATCGCCGATCAGGAGTTCGCGACCATCCAGGAAGGCGCGGTGCCCAACTTCATCGCCACCCTGGGGATCGTGCTGGTGATCCTCTGGCTCGCGCTGCGCTCATTCCGCATTATCGTCGCGGTTTTCACCACCGTCGCCGTCGGTCTCGCCATGACCGCCGCCGCCGGCCTTTTGATGGTGGGCGCCCTCAACCTGATATCGATCGCCTTCGCGGTTCTGTTCGTCGGCATCGGCGTCGACTTCGGCATCCAGTTCAGCGTGCGCTACCGGGCCGAGCGGCACGTGGAGGACGACTTGCGCGCGGCGCTCGCCAAGGCGGGCGAACATATCGCCACGCCGCTCGCGCTGGCCGCCGCCGCGACCGCCATCGGCTTCCTCTCCTTCGTGCCGACTGCCTATAAGGGCGTCTCCGAGCTCGGCCAGATCGCCGGTCTCGGCATGATCATCGCGTTTCTCGGCAGCATCACGCTGCTGCCGGCGCTGCTCACCATCTTCAACCCGCCCGGCGAGCGGGAGCCGCTCGGCTATGCCGCGCTGGCGCCGGTCGACAGCTTCATGGAGCGCTATCGCTGGCCGATCCTGATCGGCACCAGCGCGGTCATCCTCGCGGCGCTGCCGTCCCTGTACTACCTGAAATTCGATTTCAACCCGATCGATCTGCGCAATCCGAAAGCGGAATCGATCGCCACCTATCTCGACGTGCGCAGCGATCCGGCGGTCGGCGCCAACGCCGTCGACGTGCTGGCCGGCTCCCAGGACGCCGCGCAGCAGCTGGCTCAGCGCCTGCGGCAGGTGCCCCAGGCTGGGCGCGTCTTGACGCTCGCCAGCTTCGTGCCGGACGACCAGGCCGACAAGATCGCGCTCATCGACAATGCGGCCAAGACGCTCGATCCGGCGCTCAACGCCTCCAAGCGCCCGCCGCCGACGGATGCGGAGAACGTGCGCGCGCTCAACACCGTGCAGGCCGCGCTTGACCGCGTCGCCGATGCCCACCGCGGCGACGGCCCGGTGGCCGCGCGGCGGCTGGCGGCCGATCTCGGCAAGCTGGCGGCGGCCGCGCCTGCCGTACGCGAGCGCGTGCAGTCGGCCTTCATCGATCCCCTGGAAGTCGCGCTCAGGGGCTTGCGCATCGCCCTGCATCCGCAGCCGGTCACCGAAAAATCGCTGCCGGCGGAGTTGCGCCGGCAATGGCTCGCGCCCGACGGCCGCGCCCGCGTGCAGGTCGTGCCGAAGGGCGACCTGAATACAAATCCGGAAATCCGCGATTTCGCCCAGGCGGTGCTCAAGGCCGAGCCGTCGGCGGTGGGCGGGCCGATCGCCATTCTGGAATCCGGCCGGACCATCATCCGCGCCTTCATCGAGGCCGGCATCTGGGCGCTGGTTTCGATTGCCGTGCTGCTGTGGCTCACGCTGCGCCGGGTCCGCGACGTGCTGCTCACGCTGATCCCGCTGATCGTGGCCGGCGTGGTAACGCTCGAACTCTGTGTCGGCTTCGGTCTGGCGCTCAATTTCGCCAACATCATCGCGCTGCCGCTGCTGCTCGGCATCGGCGTTGCCTTCAAGATCTACTACATGATGTCTTGGCGGGCGGGCTACAGTCAGGTGCTGCAATCGCCGCTGACGCGCGCTGTATTCTTCAGCGCCCTCACCACCGCCACTGCCTTCGGCAGCCTCTGGCTTTCCAGCCATCCGGGCACGTCGAGCATGGGCAAGCTGCTGGCGCTCTCGCTCGTATGCACGCTGGCAGCCGCGGTGCTCTATCAGCCGGTGCTAATGGGACCGCCCCGCCGCCGCCCCGATGCGAGCGCAGACGGCGCCGGCTGGCAGGAGGGCGGGTGAGTGCGCTGCGCCGGTGGTAGCCGCGCGACCGCTCAGCCGACTCCAGTTCTCGCCGCCGCAGAGAAATCCCAGCGCGCAGCCCTCTACGTGTAGCGTGTCGGGCCCGTGCAGCGCGATCGAGGCGTCGTAGGTATTGCCGTCATCGGCATTGTAGACCTCGCCCTCCCAGCGACCGCGCTCGTCGCCCGGTTTCATGTGCAGCAGCACCGGCATGCCGAGCGTCGGCCGCCTGCGCAGCGCCGGGTGCGGGTTGTTGGTATCGCGGCCGCCGGGCCTCTTCTCCCAGGACACCACGCCCCATAGCGCGCCGCTGCAGTCGACGATGCGGATGTGGGCCTTGCCGTCCGCCACGCGCCATTCACCGACCGGCCCCTGTGCGCGCGCCGACGATGACGCCGCCGCCGTCAGCAGGCCAACTACGATCGCTGCAAGCCAATACCGCACGATCCCCTCCTTACGCTTCTGCATGCCTCCCCGATAACCCGCTGGTGTGGCCGGCGGTTCGCTCCGCCCGAAACTTTCCGCCGGGGACGAATCCCAGGAACCGCGCTCGGGCGGCGCGCTTTATCCGCCCGGCAGCAGTCGGACAGCGAAATTCGGGGCACAGGAAAGGGAGACAGATGGCATCTCGGATGCAGACGAAGGCCGGCCTCAGCCGCCGGCGCACGCTCGCTCTTGCCGGCGGCCTCGCGCTGGCCGCCGGCGGCGCGAGAGGCGTGCTCGCGCGTAGCCGCCAGCATCATGGCGAAGCAGAACATGAGGGCGCGGAACACCGTCGCGGCTCGCTTCCCGTCAAGCAGATCGAGGACATCCTGCAGATCAAGGGCAAGACGGAAAAGGGCGTCTTCTCCGCCGAGATCGGCCGTAAGGACCTCAAGGTCATGGGCCCGCACGACATCCACTTCACCTCGGCCTGGCAGATCCACCACGAGTTCGAAATGCAGCCGCTCGGCCACGGCCGCGCAATCTTCAACGCCGAACTGGCGCTGCAGCCCCACGAGGTCGATCCGGTGGTCGATCAAATTCTCAAGCAGAAGCTGGTGTTCCAGGCGATGCATGAGCATTTCATGGGCCTGTCGCCGATGATCTTCCACGTCCATCTGCGCGGCAGCGGCGATCCTATCGAGCTGGCCAAGGCGTATATTTCGGTGATCAAGACCACGCCGACCCCTTTGCCGCAGCAGGAGGCCGATAATCCGAAGACGCCGCTCGATCACAAGCGGCTGGCGCATATCCTGGGCGGCGATGCGGAAGTGGCGGAGGATGGCGTCGTCTCGGTGAAGATTCCGCGCAAGAACAAGATGCGGCTGGGCGGGCGTCGCATCAGCCCGATCCTCGGCGTCAACAGTCACGTCGATTTTCAGCCGCTCGGGCCGAGCGCGAAAACGGCCTCGAACGGCAACCAAGCCACGACCGGGCAAGGTTCGCGGAACGGCGGAGCCCTGCGCACCGCCGTGGCGCCCGATCTGGCGCTCACCGCGCCGGAAGTCGACAAGGTGATGAAGATCACGCGCGCCGCCGGTTTCGAGGTGCATTGCCTGTACAACCAGGAAACCGCCGAGCACCCGCAGCTCTATTTCTCTCATCAGCTTGCGGTCGGCGACGCCGAGCACTACGCGCGGGTGCTGCGTCACGCGCTTGAGCAGACGGATTCGGAGTTCAAGAGCGGGTGACGGCTCTTATCCGTCATGGCCGGGCTCGTCCCGGCCATCCACGCCTTCGTTGCTGAAATGGCGAAGGCGTGGATACCCGGCACAAGGCCGGGCATGACGACTGTTCCGTAGCGCACCGGATTCGTTCCTCTCGATTCCGACGCCGTGCCGCCGTGATCGCAAAACAAAACGGCCGCGCCCTGCCCGGGCGCGGCCGCTTGATGACGCGTGAAGCGGCGTCAGTTGCTCTTGATGGTCTGGATCACGCTGGACATCGGGCGCGCGTCGGACAGCCCGCCGCCCATCTCCTTTTCGACGATCTTGACGTATTGCGGCAGCGGCTCCAGCGGCTTCTTGGCGACCATCTGCACGACCTTGAAGCCCTTTGCCTTGAGCTCCTTCAGCAGCTCCGGAATAGCCAGCGACGTGGCCTCCTGGAAATCGTGCATCAGGATGATGCCCTTGCCGTGCTTCTCGAGTCTCGCCATCGCCGAATGCACAACCTGCTGTGGCCGGCGCAGCTTGAAGTCGAACGTGTCCCAGTCGGTCGACATGATCGCGATGTTGCGGGACGCGAGATACTTCACGACCTCCGGCGGCATGCGCAGCGCCGGGAAGCGGAAGAACGGCGCGATCGGCTTGTTGCCGGAGGCGACGCTGATCGCGGCGATGCCCTTCTCGACCTCGGCCTTGGCGTCCTCGAGGGACATCTTGGTCAGGTCCTTGTGCGACCAGGTATGCGAACCGACGGTCATGCCGGCGGCGAGGTCCTTCTTCAGGATCTCCGGGTGCCAGCTCGCGTGCTCGCCGATCGGGAAGAACATGGCCTTGGTGCACTGGTCCTGCAGCGCCTTGAGCACGCGCTCGGTCCGCACCGGCCAGGGGCCGTCGTCGAAGGTGAGCACGACTTCGTGGTCCTTCAGGAAGTCGTAGGCCTTGAAGTTCTGGAAACCGAAGCCGGGGCCGCCGGTGGTGTCGATCGCGACCACGCGCGAGACGCCCAGCGCATTCGGGTTATCGCACTTCTCCTTGGTGAGCGCCGGGAAAGTGGTCGGCACTTCCTGCGCGGCTTGAGACTGCTGCGCCTGTGGGGCAGGAGCAGGCGCTTTTGCATCCTCGGCCCAGGCGCTGGCGCCCGCCGCCGATACTGTGATCGTTAGAGCTAACGCCAAAGCGGTACGCATCGATTTTCTCCGTTGCCTTTTTCTTTGAAGGCGTAAGTGCCTCGCCTGCTAAAGGTTCGGCCATTGAGCACGACTTTAACCTTTCGAGTCAACGCGAGCTTCGCCGGCAACCATCAATATTGTTAAAATGCGGACTGAATTTTGATACCGGTCAATGACTTACACAAACCCGCCGAAAATTCTGAAAAACAGCAAGTCGAAAACATGGTTAATTTTTGGCAGGCTTGCGTTCCTAAAAGAACTGGGCGGGCTGCGGCGGGGCGCCGCAGCCGCCATTTGCCCGCCGGCGCAGGCGATGACAGCGGCGGCATTGTAGCTTAAAGCTGAACTGCCTAAGTGATGATCGCACTGGCCGGTATTGCCGGAGGGATAATCGATGCCGCCAACGACCGTCACGACAGGCCGCACGCGGCCCCTGGTGCTGCTCGCGGTTCTCGGCGGGGCGATGATGGCGGGCACGCTGGGGCTTTGGACCTATTACGGCACCGCTGTGTTTTTCGAGATCGTGCGCACCGGCTGGGTTTCGTGCTTTTGACACGCGAAGCCTGGTGAGAGCGCGATGAAATCACGGACGTCCCATATCCTGCTCGTGCTGTCGGCCTTCGTGGCCGGCTTGGTGGTTTTTCTCGGCGTGTTCTTCGTCGCCACCGGCCAGTTCGGTGGCGGTCCCGGGCCGTCGGCGATCGGCGGTCCGTTCACGCTGACCAATCAGGACGGCAAGACGATCACCGACCAGGACTTCAAGGGCAGGCCGCTGCTGGTGTTCTTCGGCTACACCCATTGTCCGGACGTCTGCCCGACGACGCTGTTCGAGCTTTCGCAGGTCTTCCACGCCATGGGCAAGGATGCCGACGGCGCGCGCGCGCTGTTCATTACCGTCGACCCCGAGCGCGACACCGCGGCGGTGATGAAGGACTATCTGTCGAGCTTCGATCCGCACCTGCGCGGCGCCACCGGCACGCGCGCGCAGATCGAGAAGGTCGAAAAGGAATACCGTGTGATCGCCCGCAAGGTGCCGATCGGCGACAAGGGCGACTACAGCATGGATCACAGCGCGGTGGTCTATCTGATGGACAAGCAGGGCCGCTTCGTCGCGCCGTTCAATCTCAAGCGCAAGCCGGCCGAAGCGGCCGCTGCATTGCGTAAGTATTTATAACGGGTGTTCGGCAAGTTGTAGCCGCGCATTGCAGGCGGTTGTATCGCCATTACACGCGGCTATCCGCTCATAACTGTACATTATTTGCAAAATCGCTCCGTACGCGCTGTCATTGCGCGGGCATTCGCGCTCGTGAAAGGCGGGCCAACAGGGGGAGCTAACAATGACAAGAAAAGCCAGAGGCGCAGCGGCGAGTGAAAAGGAACTGGCCGTGCTGCGTCTCGCCGCGACGGCGATCGACCTGCGCAAGGAACTTAGCGATGATGATCTACAACGATTTCCGGAGCTCGGGCCGGCCCTCGACCGGTTGGAAATGGTGTTCACGCAGATGCTGCGCGAGCGGGCGACGACCTAGAGGGACTGGTTCGGCTCGCCAGGCCTTTGTCTAAGGCGGCCAGCTCGCCGCGCTGCTCGAGCGCGTGCAGGTGCCGCTCCAGCGCGAGGAGCGAACGCATTACGGCGTCCGCACGCCGCGAATGACGAGCGAGGCCGTGCTCGGTCTTCTCCCAGGCATGAGGCGCGACGATGAGCTGATAGAGCGCGCGCCAGGCGGCGAGCGACAGCATCAGCCAATGCAGCGGGGTCAGCAGCAGCACCCAGGCGACGTCGAGCAAGCGGCGCTGGGCGAGGCCGAGCCAGCCGAGAAACGCCGAGGTGAAATAGCCGATGGCGATGGTGGTGGCGTAGAGCGCGGCCAGGATGGCGACCGCGGCGCCGTCGCCGCGCCACATGGGGGCGCCGCTCAGCACCGAAAAGATCAGGCAGCCCATGAACAACGGGTGCACCAGCGCCGCCAGCACATTGCCGCCGACGAGAAGCTGGAAGCTGAGAAAACCCGCCGGCCCCAGTTCGCGCAGCAGCCGGCCCGGCGCGCGCATGTGCACCAGCCAGGTCTGCATCCAGCCCTTGAACCAGCGCGTGCGCTGGCGCAGCCAGGGGCCGGGCGCGGCCGGGGCTTCCTCGTAGGTGGTGGAGGAGATCACGCCAGTACGATAGCCGAAGCGCGCCAGCCGCATGCCCAGATCGGCGTCCTCGGTGACGTTGTAGGCGTCCCAGCCGCCGAGCGCGCGCAAGGTCTCAGTGCGGAAATGATTGGACGAGCCGCCGAGCGGCAGCGGCAGGCCCATGGCCGCGATGCCGGGCAGGAAGACGTCGAACTGGCCGGCATATTCCGCGGTGAAATAGCGCGCGAGCCAGCCATCCTCGGTATTGTCGATGCACAATCGCGCCTGCACGCAAGCAAGCCGCCCGCCGCCGGCGGCGAAAGCCCGCACGGCGCGGCGCAGTTGATCGGGTTCGGGACGGTCCTCGGCGTCGTAGACCGCCGTGAAACTGCCCCGCGCGAACGGCAGCGCCACGTTGAGCGCCTTCGGCTTCGTGCGGGGACCTGAAGCCGGCACCATCATCACCGTGATGGGAAGGTGGGTGCTGCGCGTATCGAGCGCAGCCAGCGTTTCTCGGTCGTCGGCTTCGACGGCGACGATCACGTCCAGCTTCTCGCGCGGGTAATCGAGCTGGTCGATCGCCGCCAGCAGGGGATGGACCGAGGCGGCTTCGCGGTAAAGCGCGGCGATGATCGTGTAGATGGGCATCTCGCGGTCGGGCAGGTCGCAGCCGCGGTCGTTCCAGGTCCGCGCGACCGCGGCGCCGATCAGGCGTAGGGCGAGCCAGGCGAGAAAGACGACCGCCAGCACGGCTTCAATAACGAATGCTGTAGTGGGCGCCGCTAGCAGCGCCATGACCATCCCCGTCAGGGCGGCGAGCGCTCCGGGAAACAGCTTGCCGCGCCAGCGCGGCGGCGCGGCCGAGAGCAAGGGCGAAAACCGCTTGAGTCCGTCGGCGGCGCGCGCGGCGACCAGCGCGCCGGCCCAGCGCATGGCGAAGCGGTTGACGCGGTCGCTAGTGGTGAACCGGAAACGATGGGCCTGTTCCGGATGCTCCGCGATCAGGCCGGCCAGGCGCCGTGCGGCGGCGCCGCGCGGGGCGACGATCAGGCGGAGTTCGTCGTGCTCGACGAGTGGCAGCATGCCGTTGGCGGCGGACTCGATCAGCCGCCCGTCGCTTAGCGGGCACAGCGCGCGCGGAACGCGATCGAGCGGCTCGAACGCGACGCCGAGCGCGTTGCCGAGGGCGCGGAGATAGGTCTCCTCGTCGATGCGGCCGGAAGCAATCAGCACCCGGTCGGCGCCGACACCGAGGTGGCCGGCGCGCGCTTCCGCGCCGGCCAGTACGTGCTCCGGGAGCAGGCCGCGCAGGCAGTCGATCTCGGGGAATTGCGACCCCCCAGCGCCGACGGCTGCGTGCCGGCGCCGCTTGGCACCCGCCGGCACGCCGAGGCCAACGGCCGCCCGCGCGCGGGCCGAGGCCGCTCCGCTTGTCGCGCGCACGGCTGGTTCCCCCACTTGCCCCAAAGCTTGCAAGCGATTGTAGCGCGCTTGCAACTTTCTCGCGAGACCGAATTGCAGGAGCGGGGGTGGGGTGGGGGGGCGAAGGCGTCCGACGCGCTTGGCCTGCGCTACCGGGGGGTGCTAAAAGCCCGCCCCATGTCGCACTTCATGTCTCATTACGCGGTGCCGGCCGCCATCATTGCGGTCGCCATCGTGCTGGTGCTCGGCCTCGTCAATATGATGCGGGGCGGGTCACCCAACACCTCGCAGAAGCTGATGCGGCTACGCGTGCTGCTGCAATTCGTCGCCATTGTCATCATCATGGCGACGATCTGGATAATGGGAAAGTAGCGCGAGCCGGGCGGCGCGGCCTTGCGGCCGCCCTTTACTTCGCCGGCTGAGCCTTGGTGTCCGCAGTCGTGTCCTGCGACGTGGCAGGCGCCATCACCTTCTTGGCGGCGGCGGCCAGGTCGACCGAGGTGGCGGACGCGGAGTGGTCGTGGGCGCTGCAGGCCAGCGCGGGCACGGCCGGCAGCGCCAGCATGGCGGCGGCACCGGCGATCATCAGAAAGCGCGTCATGTCATCCCTCTTGGGTGGCAAAATCCGGCTAACGCGCACAGCATAGCGCAAAGCCGTGGCGCTGCGAAGAGGCTTCGATAGGGCGGCAAGGGGCCGGCGGCGACCGCGCTACTTGTACGGAACCGCGCGCATATACTCGACTTTGGCCTTCTTTTTCTTTCTTACCGTCCTCTTCGCCATTTTCTTCTTTGCCGCCTTTTTCTTGGCGGCATAGTCGGCGGTGACGGACTTGTCCGCGTGCGCCGCGCGCGCGGTCGAGGCGACAGGCAAAGCCAGCACTGCCGCCGCCAGGGCGATGACGAGAAACCGCATGACGTTCCCCCATATCGTGAGATCGAAAGCCCGCTAATATAGCGTGAAAGACCAACCGGGGGCAGGCCAGCCGACGAGGAGTTTCATGGTCGTACTCAACCGCATTTACACCCGCACCGGGGACGACGGCACCACCGCCCTCGGCACCGGCGCGCGGCGCAAGAAATACGATCTGAGGGTGGAGGCTTACGGCACCATCGACGAGGTCAATGCCACCCTCGGGCTCGTGCGCCTGCACACGCAGGGGGATGCCCTCGATGCGAGCCTGGCGCGCATCCAGAACGACCTGTTCGACGTCTCCGCCGACTTGTGCCTCGCCGAGAAAGGCCCCGGTGGCGCCCGCCTCACCGTCACCGATACGCAGGTGGTATGGCTGGAAGGCGAGATCGACCGCCTCAATGCCGAGCTTGAACCGCTGAGATCCTTCATCCTGCCCGGCGGCAGCCCGGCCTCGGCTTACCTGCATCTCGCCCGCACCGTCTGCCGGCGGGCTGAGCGCATCATGGTCGAACTGATGGACAAGGAGGGCGTGTCGGAGCCCTCGCTCAAATACGTCAACCGGCTGTCGGACTATCTGTTCGTCGCCGGCCGCTACGCCAACGACAAGGGCGCGGCCGACGTGCTCTGGGCGCCGGGGCAGAACAGGTGACAAAGACGCCGCCGCTTTGAGCGCACCCGCTCTCCTTAAGGAAGCCGAGGGCGGGCTTGCCCCGGGGTCTTCACAAATTGCGGGCGATGACGCATGCCTCACCGAGGAACCCCTGCACGCCCCCGCGGCGTTGACCGGGCAAAAGCCCGCTATTAGGGTGCGCCGCACCAAATTCCGGGCCCGGACGACATTGGGGAAAGCGCCCGAGGAGCACATTCTGATCATGAAAATTCTGGTCCCCGTGAAGCGGGTGGTCGACTTCAACGTCAAAATCCGAGTGAAGCCCGATGGCTCCGGCGTCGAGCTCGCCCATATCAAGATGTCGATGAACCCCTTCGACGAGATCGCCGTCGAGGAGGCGATCCGTCTGAAGGAGGCCGGCAAGGCGACCGAGATCGTCGCGGTCTCGATCGGCCCGGCGCAGGCTTCCGAGACCATCCGCACCGCGCTTGCCATGGGCGCCGACCGCGGCATCCTGGTGAAGACCGACGATGCGGTCGAGCCGCTCGGCGTGGCAAAGATCCTGAAAGGCGTGGTCGAGGCGGAACAGCCGGGCCTCGTCATCATGGGCAAGCAGGCGATCGACGACGATTCGAACCAGACCGGCCAGATGCTGGCGGCGCTGCTTAACTGGTCGCAGGGCACCTTCGCCTCCAAGCTCGCGCTCGATGGCGACAGCGTCACCGTCACCCGCGAGGTCGACGGCGGCCTGCAGACGGTGACGCTGAAAGCACCGGCCATCATCACCACCGACCTGCGCCTCAACGAGCCGCGCTATGCCTCGCTGCCCAACATCATGAAGGCGAAGAAGAAGCCGATCGACGAGAAGGCGCCGGGCGACTACGGCGTCGACACCAAGCCGCGCCTGGAAGTGCTGAAGACCTCGGAGCCTTCCGGCCGGCAGGCCGGCGTCAAGGTCGGCTCGGTGGCCGAGCTGGTCGCCAAGCTCAAGGACGAGGCGGGGGTGCTCTAGATGATACGTGCCGCAATGGGCGGGCTGTCGTACTCGCGCCCTCTCCTCTTGTGGGAGAGGACAGCGGCGGCATGTCCACCGGCACGCTCGGGTGATGGGTCGGACCCCTCACCCGCCGTTCAACGTTGCAGCGCCGAAGAGCCCTCTCCCACAAGGGGAGAGGGCGCGAGACGACAGCGCCGTGCGCGCGGAGATTTCTGTAATGACAACTCTTTTGATTGCCGAGCACGACAACAAATCGCTCAAAGACGCCACCAACAAGGCGCTGACCGCGGCCAAGCAGTTGGGCGGCGACGTGCACGTGCTGGTCGCCGGCAAGGACTGCAAGCCCGCAGCCGAAGCCGCCGCCAAGCTCGAGGGCGTCGCCAAGGTGCTGGTCGCGGATAGCCCGGCTTACGAGCACGCGCTGGCCGAGCCGGTCGCAGCCCTCATCGTCAAGCTCGCCGGCGATTACGACGCGATCGTTTCGCCGGCCACAACCACCGGCAAGAACATCATGCCGCGCGTGGCCGCGCTGCTCGACGTGATGCAGATTTCCGACATCACCAAGGTGGTCGCCCCCGACACTTTCGAGCGGCCGATCTATGCCGGCAACGCCATTCAGACGGTGAAGTCTTCCGATGCCAAGAAGGTCATCACCGTGCGCACCTCGACCTTCCAGGCCACAGGCGAAGGCGGTTCGGCCTCGATCGAAGACGTGACTCCGGCCGAGGATCCCGGCCTGTCCAGCTTCGTCGGCGAGGAATTGTCGAAATCCGACCGGCCCGAATTGACTTCGGCCAAGATCATCATTTCCGGCGGCCGCGCTATGCAGAGCCGCGAGAACTTCACCAAATACATCGAGCCGGTAGCGGACAAGCTCGGCGCCGCCATGGGCGCTTCGCGCGCGGCGGTCGATGCCGGCTACGCGCCCAACGACTGGCAGGTCGGCCAGACCGGCAAGGTGGTGGCGCCCGAGCTCTACATCGCCGTGGGCATTTCCGGCGCGATCCAGCATCTTGCCGGCATGAAGGATTCCAAGGTGATCGTCGCCATCAACAAGGATGAGGAGGCTCCCATCTTCCAGATCGCCGATTACGGGCTGGTCGCCGACCTCTATCAGGCGCTGCCGGAGCTGGCGGACGAGCTGGGCAAGATCGGACGCTGACCGCGTCCTTTTTCGGAATTGACGACGCCGCCCGTGGTGTCGCCGGGCGGTTCGGCGTAGAAGAGGCAACTTGAAGCGACGCCGCGGGCGGCGCCTTCGTATCGGAAAGCGGGCTATGGCGGTCACAATAAAAACGGTCGGGGTGATCGGCGCCGGACAAATGGGCAATGGCATCGCCCATGTCTGTTCGCTGGCGGGCTATTCCGTTCTGATGAACGACGTGTCGGGCGAGCGCATCAAGGCCGCCATGGCCACGATCAACGGCAACATGACGCGGCAAGTCGCGCGCAAGGCGATCAGCGAGGACGAGAGGAAGGGCGCACTCGCGCTCATCAATTCGGCGGAGACGATCGACGGATTGTCGAATTGCGACATCGTCATCGAGACCGCGACCGAGAAAGAAGAGGTCAAACGCAAGATCTTCGCGGACCTCTGCGCGGGCCTGAAACCCGAGGCGATCATCGCCACCAACACCTCGTCGATCTCGATCACGCGGCTGGCCTCGTCCACCGACCGGCCCGAGCGCTTCATCGGCATCCACTTTATGAACCCGGTGCCGCTGATGGAACTGGTGGAGCTGATCCGCGGCATCGCCACCGACGATCCCACCTTCGAAACCAGCAAGGCATTCATCACCACGCTGGGCAAGACCATCGCGGTGTCGGAGGATTTCCCCGCCTTCATCGTCAACCGCGTCCTGCTGCCGATGATCAACGAGGCGATCTACACGCTCTACGAAGGCGTCGGCAATGTCGAGGCGATCGACACCGCCATGCGGCTTGGCGCGCACCATCCCATGGGCCCGCTCGAACTCGCCGATTTCATCGGCCTCGATACGGTCCTGTCGGTGATGCAGGTGCTGCACGAGGGGCTGGCCGATTCGAAATATCGCCCGTGCCCGCTGCTGGTGAAATATGTCGAGGCCG
This sequence comes from uncultured Pseudomonadota bacterium, assembly GCA_963837965.1. Taxonomy (GTDB): domain Bacteria; phylum Pseudomonadota; class Alphaproteobacteria; order Rhizobiales; family Xanthobacteraceae; genus Pseudolabrys. The sequence continues at coordinate 278,361 of CAWIPY010000004.1, forward strand.
GCTGGCTCGGCCGCAAGACCCAGCGCGGCTTCTACGACTATCGCGGCGACAAGCCGGTGCCGACACGGTAAGCACCTTTTTTCCGGGCGCAGCGCACCATGATGCTACAGGCCCGGGACGCCGCTATCTTACGAAACGTCGGGGCAAGCGCTCGTGCGGCGCGTTTAGATTTCGTTGACCCAACGGCCCCTACAATCTGCGCGTCATGGACCCCGCATCGATCGCAGCCGCCATGGTTGGCGCTCAGATGAGCCGCGTGCAGATGGCTGCCGCGGCCTCGATGATGCGCATGAACGCCAATTCCGCACAGTCGGTGGCGCAACTCGTGCAGGCGGCCGAACAGAACGCCGCCAATCTCGCCAATGTCGCCGCCGGCATCGGCCAGAGTGTCAACGTCACCGCATAAAGCGCGCGCAAACGCCGCATGCGCCCTCCGGCCGCTTCAAGAATCGATTAACCAGAAAATCTTATCGTGACGCCCAAGGGCGATACGATGTCAGGCTTCCGTCTCATACCCTTCCGTTTCGGGGGGCAGCGCTCCGCGTGGCAGGAGCTGCAATTTTATCGCGCGCAGCGCGCGCGCATGATGCAGGACGCCCAGTCAGGGCTCGACGCCGCCAACAACGCCTTTTTTAGCGCCCAGCAAAACCTGATCGGCGGGATAACCGGCATTGCCCAGCAGCGCGCGATCGACCGGGTCAAGGGTGAGCTGCAAGCGAAATTGAACTCCATCAAAAAATAGCCGGGCGGGCGCAAATCCAGCTTTAGCGCGCGCTTTGCTTTTCTCCGCCGAGCGCCGCCTCGATCAGTTTGACCGCGTCCGGGCTCGACCATTCGGCAGGACCGGCGATGGCGCCGATCTCGCAGCCGTGCGGATCGACCAGCAGGCTGGTCGGCAGCCCGAGGGCCTTGCCGATGCTTTTCAGGTCCTGGAACGACTTGGCGCTGGCGTCGGCGAAGAAGCCGAGATGCTTCACCCCGATCTGCTCGAGGAAATGCTTCGGCTTGCCGGGGTCGCGGGTATCGATGTTGACCGCCACCACCTGGAAGCGGGGTCCGCCGAGCTTGCCCTCCAGCGCGTCAAGGGTTGGCATTTCGCGCCGGCAGGGCACACACCAGGTGGCCCAAAGGTTGAGCAGAACGGTGCGGCCGCGGAAGTCGGCCAGGCTCATCGGCTTGCCGGAGGCGTCGGTGAAGGCCAGGTTTGGGATCTTCAGCGGGCGCGTCGCGACGCTGACCGCGGCCACCTCGCCGCGCGCGAACGGCGCCACCTTCTTGGCCAGGGCCACGGCCGGGCGGCAGGCCGGGTCGCCGCCTGCATTGCCACTGAGGACCGAAAACCCGTATACCCCCGCAAATCCGACGACCAGGCCGGCGAAGGCGCCCGCCGCGATCAAGGCAAGGCGCTTCTTGCCTGCGCCGGACGAAGAAGGGGCTGGGTCGGTCATGGTCGGTGAAACCTCGGTGGTTGGGTCAAGAGCTGGAACATGAGCAACAAGATGTGGGGCGGGCGGTTCAAGTCCGGCCCGGATGCCATCATGGAGGAGATCAACGCCTCCATCGATTTCGACCGGCATCTCTACCGCCAGGATATCGCCGCGTCCAAGGCTCACGCCGACATGCTGGCCAAGCAAGGCATCATTGCGGCAGATGACGCCAAAAAGATCACTCACGGTCTAGACACGATTCTGTCAGAGATCGAGGCGGGCACGTTCTCATTTAGTCGCGCGCTGGAAGACATCCATATGAACGTGGAGAGCCGTCTCTCCGATATGATCGGCGAGGCGGCCGGTCGCCTGCACACCGCACGCTCGCGCAACGATCAGGTGGCGACCGATTTCCGCCTGTGGATGCGCGATCAGATCGACGCGGTGGACGCGGCGCTCAGCGTTTATCAGCGCACGCTGGCGGAAAAGGCGCTCGCTCACGCCGAAACCGTGATGCCGGGTTTCACTCATCTGCAGACGGCGCAGCCGGTGACCTTCGGCCACCATCTGCTCGCCTATGTCGAGATGGCGGCGCGCGACCGCGGCCGCTTCGCCGACGCGCGCGAGCGGCTGAACGAGTCGCCGCTCGGCTCGGGCGCGCTCGCCGGCACCTCGTTTGCGCTCGACCGCGAGATGACCGCGCATGCGTTGGGCTTCGCCCGGCCGACCGCCAATTCGCTCGATGCCGTCTCCGATCGCGACTTCGTCATGGAGACGCTTTCCGCCGCCGCCATTACGGCAGTGCACCTCTCGCGGCTGGCGGAAGAGATCGTCATCTGGTCCTCGCCGCTTACCGGGCTGGTGAAGCTGTCGGACAAGTTCACCACCGGCTCATCCATGATGCCGCAGAAGCGCAATCCGGACGCCGCCGAACTGGTGCGGGCCAAAAGCGGGCGCATTGTCGGCGCGCTCACCGGCATGCTCGTCGTGATGAAGGGGCTGCCGCTCGCCTATGCCAAGGACATGCAGGAGGACAAGGAAGGCGCCATGGACGCGCTCGCCGCGCTCTCCCTGTCGGTCGCGGCGATGGCCGGCATGATCGCGGATCTCGAGCCCGACGCCGCCAGGATGAAAAAGGCGGCAGGCGAAGGCTATGCCACGGCCACCGATCTGGCCGACTGGCTGGTGCGCGCCCTGAAAATCCCCTTCCGCGAGGCTCACCACATTACCGGCCGCATCGTGGCCAAGGCGTCCGAAATCGGCACGGCGCTGCACCGGATGCCGCTCGCGGCCATGCGGGAAATCGAGCCGCGCATCACCGATGACGTGTTTTCGGTCCTTTCCGTCGACCGCTCGGTGAAGAGCCGGACGAGCTACGGCGGCACCGCACCGAGAAACGTACGCGGGCAGGCCAGGAAATGGCTGAGAAAGCTCGAAAAGGAGAAATCCTGACTTCGCCTTGTTCCTGCGTTTTGATAGTCTCGCCCTGACCGAAGGAGCGTTCCTTGAGCCGTTCTTGCGCCCGTCCTCTTTTGCGCCTGGCCGTCATCGGCGCGCTCGTTGCTGCCTCCGGCCTTGCCGGCTGCGGGCGCAAAGGGGCGCTCGATCCGCCGCCCGGCGCCGCGCTCGCCGGCGACCAGAGCACGGCCAACGGCCAGCCGGTCATGGGGCTCCACGGTGGCCCGCATGCGCCGCAGGGGCCCAATAAACGCATCCCTCTCGACACCCTGCTCAATTAGGCGCGCAAACCGCGTCGGACACCGAACGATGCACCATTTCGCTTATGGCGACGGCGTCCTCCACGCCGAGGGCGTTAGTCTCGACGCGCTCGCAGAGGCGATCGGCACGCCGTTCTACTGCTACTCGACCGCGACGCTGGAGCGGCACTACCGGGTATTCGCCGGCGCCTTCAAGGAACTGGACGCGCTCGTCTGCTACGCCATGAAGGCGAATTCCAACCAGGCCGTGATCAAGACGCTCGGGCGGCTCGGCGCCGGCGCTGACGTGGTGTCGGGCGGTGAGCTCAAGCGGGCGCGGCTGGCCGGCATTCCACCCGAGCGGATCGTGTTCTCCGGCATCGGCAAGACGGCCGCGGAGCTTGCGCAGGCGCTCGACGAAGGCATTCTCTGCATCAACGTGGAATCTGAGCCGGAGCTCGACCTGTTATCCGCAATCGCAGCGGAGAAGGGATTGACCGCGCCCATCTCGATCCGCGTCAACCCGGATGTCGACGCCAAGACGCACCACAAGATCGCGACCGGCAAGGCCGAGAACAAGTTCGGTATTCCGATCAGTCGCGCCCGCGACGTCTATGCACACGCCGCCCGGCTGCCGGGCATCAAGGTGAGCGGCGTCGACATGCATATCGGCAGCCAGATCACCGATCTCGGGCCGTTCGAAAACGCCTTCACGCTTCTCGCCGAATTCGTGCGGGCGCTGCGCGCCGATGGCCACACCATTGCGCATGTCGATCTTGGCGGCGGCTTGGGGATTCCCTATCACGAGACCAACGAGCCGCCGCCTCTGCCCGATGCCTATGGCGAGGTGGTCAAGCAGACCATGCGCACTCTCGGCTGCCGGCTGATCTTCGAGCCGGGGCGGCTGCTGGTCGGCAACGCCGGTATCCTGGTCACCCGGGTGCTGTTCGTGAAGCACGGCGACGCCAAGAACTTCGTCGTCGTCGACGCCGCCATGAACGACCTTATCCGCCCGACGCTCTACGACGCCTATCACGAGATCCGTCCCGTGCGAGAACCGGCGTCGGCGGCTTGGCGCATCCGCGCGGATGTGGTCGGACCGGTGTGCGAAAGCGGCGATTTCCTCGGCCGGGACCGCGAAATGCCGGAACCCCAGGCCGGCGATCTCCTGGCGGTAATGACTGCCGGCGCCTATGGGGCCGTGCAATCCGGAACCTACAATACCCGGCCCCTGGTGCCGGAAGTGCTGGTGAACGGCGCGGAATGGGCGCTGGTGCGCCGCCGCCTCGAGGTCGACGAGCTCATCGCGCTCGACCGCCTGCCGTCCTGGCTGTGATGTCCCTTTGGCGCTGAGTTTCCGGGCCTGCGACGCGCCAACACCGGCAAAAACGCGCTCCAGGCATGCCGGGAAAGGTTCCGCCATCAATCCGACCCAATGATTGGCGCTCCTCTTGCATGTCGGCCGGCGCACATACCGTGGCTTACGCGACGCCGCGGTGGAATAGCTGCTGATTGCGGGAAATAACCGCGGGCGAGCGTGTTAGTATCCAATCCCCCAGGGCCGGGGCGACGGAGCGGCTTTTGGACGAGTTGGGCGAGCAGCTTCACGAACAGGAATTGACGACCAGGGCGATGCTGGCGCGGGCGCTGACGCGCGCCCGGAGCAGCCTGTTATGGGAAAAGGTGTGGCCGGCGCTCGCCTTGCTGGCGACCGCGCTCGGCCTGTTCATTGCGTTCTCCTGGGCCGGGCTTTGGCTGGCCTTGCCGCCGCTGGGGCGGGCGATCGGCCTGCTTGTGTTTGCGGTGGTGACGTTGGCGTCGGCGGCGCCGCTGGTGATGTTGCGGGTGCCTTCGGTACGCGAGGGCCTGCGCCGGCTCGATCGCGGCAGCGGCCGCAACCACCGGCCGGCGAGCGCCGTGGCCGACCAGATCGCGGCCAACAGCCACGATCCGGTCGCCCAGGCGCTCTGGCGCGCCCATATCGAACGCGCGCTCCTGCAGGCGCGCAAGCTGAAAGCCGGCTGGCCGCACCCGAGCCTGTCCGCGCGCGACCCGATCGCGCTGCGCGCGCTGGTGCTGATCCTGGTGGTGGCCAGCTTCTTCGCCGCCGGCGGCGAGCACTTCAAACGCATCGCCGCCGCCTTCGACTGGCAGGGCGTGGTGCAGCCCGCCAATTTCCGTATCGACGCCTGGGTCACCCCGCCGGTCTATACCGGCCGGCCGCCGGTCATGCTGGAAGGCCTGCGTCCCGGCCAGACCGCCCATGCGGCCAAGCCGGTGGCGGTACCGGTCGGCAGCCATCTCGTCGTGCGCGCCACCGGCGACGTCGACTTCGACATCGCCAAGAACGGCGGCCTGAAGGACGCCAAGGCCGATCCCACGGAGCCGCTGCCCAAGGGCGCCGCCGAGCGGCGCTTCACCATCACCGGCGACGGCGGCGCCACGCTGCGCGGGCTGGGCGGCGGGGGCCTCGCCTGGTCCTTCACCGCCATTCCCGACCGGCCTCCCACCATCGATCTCACCCGGACGCCGCAGGGCCTGGCGCGCGGCTCGCTGAAGCTCGACTACACGGTCGCCGACGACTACGGCGTGGTCGACGCCGAGGCGCGCTTCACCCTCAAGAGTGACAAGGACGAAGAAGCGCCGGACGGCAAGCCGCCGCATCCGCTGTTCAAGGCGCCCGAATTCCGCCTCTCGCTGCCGCAGGCGCGCACGCGCAAGGGCGCGGCGCAGACCGTCCACGATCTGACCGAACACCCCTGGGCCGGCGCCAAGGTCGTCATGACGCTTGCCGCGCATGACGAAGCCGGAAATGAAGGCCGCAGCAAGCCGGATACCTTCACGCTGCCCCAACGCGTCTTCGTCAAGCCGCTGGCGCGCGCGCTGATCGAGCAGCGCCGCATCCTCGCGCTCGACGCCAACAAGAAGCCGGTGGTGCTGATCGCGCTCGATGCGCTGACCATCGCGCCCGAGCAATTCACGCCGAAGGCGAGCGTCTATCTCGGCCTGCGCTCGATCTATTACGACCTCAACCAGGCGCATACCGACAATCAATTGCGCGAGGTGGTGGCGCGGCTGTGGGACATGGCCGTGCAGATCGAAGACGGCAATCTCAGCGATACCGAGAAGCAGTTGCGCGCGGCGCAGGACGCGCTGCGCCAGGCGCTCGAGCGCGGCGCGAGCGATAAAGAGCTGAAGAAGCTGATGGACAACCTGCGCGCCGCCATGGACAAGTTCCTGCAGCAGCTTGCGCAGCAGATGCAGAAGAACCCGCAGATGTCGCGGCCACTCGACCGCAACACGCGCGTGCTCACCCAGCGCGACCTGCAGAAGATGCTGGACCGCATGGAAGACCTCGCGCGCTCCGGCAATCGCGACGCGGCGCGGCAACTGCTCGAGCAGATGCAGGCCATGCTCGACAATCTGCGCATGGCTCAGCGCGGCCAGATGAATAGAAACCAGAACGACATGCAGTCGGCGCTCGACGATCTGGGCGACATGATCCGCAAGCAGCAGCGGCTGCGCGACAAGACCTTCCAGCAGGGCCAGAACTTGCGCCGCGACGGACAGCACGGCCGGCGCGGCCAGCGCGGTCAGAAGCCGCTCGGCGACCTGCGCCAGGATCAGCAGGCGCTGCGCGACCGGCTCAGCAAGCTCCTGGAGCAACTGCGCAAGCGCGGGCTCGGCATGCAGCAGCAGCAGGGCCAGCAGCAGCAAGGCCAGCAGGGCAAGCAAGGCCAGCAGGGCCGCCAGAACGGGCAGAATGGCAAGCAGGGTCAAGGCAACCAGATGGGCCAGCTCGGCGACGCCGGAAAGGCCATGGGCCAGGCGGAAGGCGATCTCGGCCAGGGCGATGCCGACAGCGCGGTCGACGCGCAGGGGCGGGCGCTCGAAGCCATGCGCAAGGGCGCGCAAGGCTTGGCGCAGCAGATGCAGGCGCAGGGCATGGGCCAGGGTCAGGGCCAGCCCGGGCGCGACGGCCGCGCCCAGGCCGAGAACGATACCGATCCGCTCGGCCGCCCGATGCGCGGCCGCGACTACGGCGACAACACCACCGTGAGGGTGCCGCGCGAGATCGACGCCCAGCGCGCCCGCCGCATCATCGAAGAACTGCGCAAGCGCTATGGCGAGAGCTACCGTCCGCAGCTCGAATTGAATTACATCGAGCGGCTGCTGCAGGGGTATTGATCAGGGCCGGTTCCAGCGCGTCCAGTTTGGCGGACGCGTTCGCAGAATTCATCGCGGGTCGGCCGCCCAGGACGTTTAGACAACGCGTTATTGGTTGATCTCCGGCTCGACGAGCCTGGCCAGATTGCGCAGCGACTCCTGCCAGCCGAGATAGCATGCTTCCACCGGAATGGCGTCGGGAATGCCGTCTTGCACGATACTCAGCTCGGTGCCGACGGATACCGGTTTGAGCGTCACGCTCACCTGCATCTCGCCCGGAAGGTTGGGATCGTCGAACGTGTCCGTGTAGCGCAAGCGCTCGCCGGGCACGAGCTCTAGATATTTTCCGCCGAAGGAATGGCTCTGGCCCGTGGTGAAATTGCGGAACGACATTTTGAAGCTGCCGCCGGTTTTTGCCTCGAGGTGATGCACGGTGCAGGCAAAGCCGTTGGGCGGCAGAGGCCAGGACGCGAAGCGCGATAGACCTTGTCCGGCTTGGTCGCCAGGACGCGGTGCAATCGAACGGTATTCGACATCGCTGTTTTTCTAAGGGAGCGCGAGAAACACGTATGGAGCATCGTGCAGACTAGTGCAGATGCCTCAGCTTGTCGGGATTTCGCACGATATATATTGCCGCGATCTTCCCATCTTCGATGTCGAGCGCGGTCGTCTGCAACTCGCCATCGGCTTCCAGCGTGACGAAGCCGGGCAATCCGTTGACGAACCCGGCGCGGACGAATGTCGAAGTCCTGTGCTTGAAGAGAACCGCCAGCCTTTCGTGCGCCTGCATCACCGCCTCGAAACCGATAATGGGCTTCAGCACCGCCGGGCGTTTGCCGCCGCCATCGGTGTGAACGCTGACATCGGCGGCCAGCATGTCGGCGAGCGCCTTCATGTCGCCGCTGCGTGAGGCGGCAAAGAACGCCTTGGCAATCTCTACGCCAAATTGCTTCTCGACCTGAAAGCGCGGTCGCGCCTCGCGCACATGGCTGCGCGCCCGAGCCGCCAGTTGGCGGCAGGCGGCGGGGTCCCGCTGAATTGTCGTCGCCACTTCCTCGAATTCCAGCCCGAACACGTCGTGCAGCAGGAAAGCCGCCCGCTCGAGCGGCGAAAGGCGCTCGAGGGCAATCATCAGCGGCAGGGTGACATCGTCCTCTTCCTCTTCTTCGACGACGGGATCGGGAAGCCATGGGCCGACATAGGTTTCGCGTTGGCGCCGCGCCGACTTAAGCTGATCGAGGCAGAGGCGCGTGACCGTGCGGCGCAGGAACGCTTCGGGCTCACGCACCTCGCCGCGGTCGGCCTTCATCCAACGGATGAAGGCCTCCTGCAGAACGTCCTCGGCATCGGCGACGGAGCCCAGCATGCGGTAGGCAACCCGCATGAGCTTTGGACGCAGCGGATCGAAGCTCCCCGCCGCGTCCTCGGGTCCGATGCCGGCCATCAGGCGGCCAGCGCCTTGGCCATGGACTTTGCCTCCGCCGGATCGACAAACTGGCCGAACCCGACGGCGATGCGATTCCACCCGTTGATAATATTGATCATCAATGTGAGCTTGACCTGCTCTTCCTCGGTGAACTGCACCTTCAGGGCTTCGTAGGCGCTCTTGTGCGTGTGGCCTTCCGAAAGCCGCGTCAGCGCTTCGGTCCAGCCGAGCGCGGCGCGTTCGCGGTCGGTATAGCAGGGCGCCTCGCGCCAAGCCGACAGCAGGTAAATGCGCTGCTCGGTTTCTCCCTTCTCGCGCGCATCCGCCGTGTGCATGTTGAGGCAGTTGGCGCAGCCGTTGATCTGGGAGGCGCGGATTTCCACCAGCCCGACGAGGGTCGGATCGAGGCTCGACGCGACGGCGAGCGACGTAGCGGTCCACTTCTTCATCAGATCGGGGGCCACGGCAAAAAGATCGTTGGCAGTCATGGTTTGCTCCTTCTGTGATTCGACCTCATGACGAGCCAAAAACCGCCGCTGTGACATCCTATCGAAATTATGCTGCATGTCGCGGTCAAGGTAGCCGCGGTCACGCGCCTCGCCGAGGGAGCAGGGCGCGGGGTGGGGCAGCGTGTCGATCGCTCCGGGGGCTACGATGCTACCGCAAGGCTTTACCGGTAGACTTCGCGCCGGTGGCCGACGGTCACCACAAGCACCACGAACCGGTCGTCTTCGATGGCCGCGACGATGCGATAGTCGTCGACCCGATAGCGCCAGAGCCCTTTGCGGTCGCCGGTCAGCGCGTGGCCGAAACGGCGCGGATCGTCGCTGTCGGCGATGCGCTCGCGCAAATAGCGCAGCACGCGTCGTTCAACCTCCATGCCGAGCCTGCGCAGGTCGCGGGCGGCGGCGCGATCGAACTCGACCCGCCACGCCGGCGCAGCCATCAGCGCTTGGTGCGTTTCTTGAGGTCGCGCTCCAGGCTCTCAAGCGTGACCCGCGGTCCGCTCCGTCCGAGACGTCGGCGGGCCAAGTAATAGTCCTCGATGTCCTCGATTTGACGGAGGATCGCCTCGCGCGCGTAGAAGCTCTTGCTGCGGCCGGTTTTCTTGGCGAGAGCCTCGAGCCGCTGCTCGATTTCGGGCGGCAGGCGAAGGGCGAGCATGGTGGAACCTCCAAATCTGCTATACATGTATAGCAGCCGATGCGCCAGAACAATGGCGCGGCCCACACTACCGCTGTTTCCCGGTTGCGCCGGAATAAATGGCCTGCGGGGCAAAGCCTCAGACCAGATCCGGCTAGTCCCTTTGCCGTCCTCACCGGGCCAGTGCGGTGCGCGCCGCGACTCGGTGATCCATCATTGCGAAAAGATGGACTGCCGAGTCACGCCCGGCAATGACGAAGGATAGATCGGCGCGTGAGACTGGTATAATTGATGCGGCAACGCTCAAGCCGCCCGGCTACTTTGCCGCCGCCGCTGCGGCGTCTCGCCCCGTGAAGAAGCGCACCATCACGTTCTTGGCGTCGGCCGGCGGCGAGGCGAGCCGGCTGCGGAAATCGAGGTGCTCGCCGGGTTTGAGCACGCTGCGGGCCGGCAGCGCGGTCCACGTATAGATTTCCTGGCCGGCGGCGTCGCGCGCGGCAAAGCGCAGCCGCGGCACAGGGACCGGCTTGTCGGCGGTCGACACGATAGTGCCCTCCACCACCAGGACGTTGACGCCGTCCTGGCGCTCGCGCGAAATCCGCACGTTGTCAAAACGGAGATGGCGCAGGTTGACCGGCAGGCCGATGGCGGCGAACAGCGAAGCGGTCTGCGGCAAATAGCGCACCACGTCATTGCGTGCGCCGACCAGCGCCACGTTGAGCGCGAACAGCACCAGTACAACGGCGGTCCAGCGCGAGGAACTGCGTGCCTTCTTGCGGTGCGCCTGCATGCGCTGGCGGCGGGCGGCATAGCTCTCGACGTCTTCTTCCGCATCGGGCTCGGGCTCGTCCGCCTGCTCGGCCACATGCTCGAGCGGCGGCACCAGGCTCGGCGCGTGCTCCATGGCGACCGGTTCCGGCCCCGGCTCTTCCGGCAGCGTTCGCGCGGACCGGAGGCCGGCCTCCTCGCCATACTGCTCGGAAAAGTCGTCTGTCGGGTGCGCGGGGGGCTGGACGCCTGCCCCGATGGACATTTCCCCTGCCGCGCCGCCCGATTCGGCCTCCGCTTCCGCGATGGCGCCGTCGACGAAGGCCTCCGCGTGCGACGGCTCTGGCGACCCCCGGCCCAGGCTGGCGAACCAGACCGTCCTGCAGCGCGCGCAGCGCACCGTTCGGCCGCCGGCACCGAGGGAGGCGGGTTCGACCGTGTAGGAGGTGGAGCAGTTGGGACAGACGATCAGCATGGGTCCGGTGCGGCTTTTTACCTCTTTCATGCTAGCAGCCGTCCGTTAATGGACAGGAAACCATCGGGCGCAGTGCGGCAGCGGGGATAAACCGGCCTTTCTCGTTCCCTCCGCGCTGGCGGCGCCGCATTATTGCTGTAAAAACGGAGTTCTAGGCTCGGTTTGCGGGGGTGCGGGACAAAGGTCCGATTCGGGGACCTGAGCACCCGCGGGGATGCCGGCCAGTCGCGTCCACCGAGCCAAAGGGATCCGATCGGAGACGGGAGTGGTCCGATTCGAAAATGTAGGCTTGCGCTACGGACTGGGGCCGGAGGTTCTGCGCGACCTCACGTTCCGCATTGAGCCGCATTCCTTCCAGTTTCTCACCGGTCCGTCGGGCGCCGGCAAGACCTCGCTCTTGCGGCTCCTGTTCCTGTCGCTCAAGCCGACCCGCGGCCTGATCACCCAGTTCGGCCATGACGTCGCCACCCTGTCGAAGGACGCTGTGGCGACCCTGCGCCGCCGCATCGGCATCGTGTTTCAGGATTTCCGCCTCCTCGACCACATGACCACCTACGAGAACGTCGCGCTGCCGCTGCGGGTCATGGGGCGGCCGGAGAACAGCTACCGCGAGGAAGTGGTCGAACTGCTGAACTGGGTGGGCCTGGGCGAGCGCATGTGGGCGCTGCCGCCGGTCTTGTCCGGCGGCGAGAAGCAGCGCGCGGCGATCGCGCGGGCGGTGATCGCGCGGCCCCAGTTGCTGCTGGCCGACGAGCCGACCGGCAATGTCGATCCCTCGCTGGGACAGCGGCTGCTGCGGCTGTTCGTCGAGCTCAACAAGTCCGGCACGTCGGTCGTGATCGCCACCCACGACATCGCGCTGATGGACCAGTACGATGCGCGGCGGCTCGTGCTGCATGAGGGCCGGCTGCACATCTATGATTGATTTGATGGCGAGACCGGGAACGAGCATGAACGAATCCGCGAGCAGCGAACTCTCCGCGCCGCCGCGCCTGCCGGCCGGGCCGATGCCGCGCTTCGAGACGGCGCTGGTGCCGCGCAACTCGATCTCCGGGCGCGCGCTGGTGGCCGTCGTCGCCATCATGACCTTCCTCGCCTCCATCACCACCGGCGCCGTCATCCTGATCGGCTCGGCGGCGAGCGACTGGCAGGCGGACGTGTCGCGCGAGGTCACCATCCAGGTGATCCCCGCGCCGGGCCGCGACACGGATGCCGAGGTGCAGAAAGCGACGGCGCTGGCGCGCGGCTTCCCCGGCATCGGCACGGTGCAGCCCTACACCAAGGAGCAGTCGAGCAAGCTGCTGGAGCCGTGGCTCGGCACCGGCCTCACGCTCGCCGATCTGCCGATCCCGCGGCTGATCGTGGTGAAGATCGCCCCCGGCGCGGCGCCGGACATTTCGGCCCTGCGCCACGACCTTGGCCAGCAGGTGCCGGGCGCCGTGCTCGACGACCACCGCGGCTGGATCGAGCGCATGCGCGCCATGGCCGGCACCGCGGTCGCCGGCGGCGTGTTCATCCTGGTGCTGGTGGTGGCCGCCACCATGCTGTCGGTCACCTTCGCCACCCGCGGCGCCATGGCGACCAACAAGCCGGTGATCGAGGTCCTGCATTTCGTCGGCGCCAAGAACGGCTTCATCGCCGGCCATTTCCAGCGGCATTTCCTCATGCTCGGCCTGCAGGGCGGCGCGCTGGGCGGCGGCGTCGCCGTGCTCCTGTTCGCGATCGCCGGCCTGCTCATGCGCGGGTTTTCCGGCACCGCCGCCGGCGAACAGACGGCGGCGCTGTTCGGCAACTTCTCGATCGGCTTCGGCGGCTATGCCGCCGTGCTGGCGCAGATCGTGCTGATCGCCGTAGTCACCGCGCTCACCTCACGCCACACCGTCAACCGCACGCTGGAAGCGATCGAATAGCAATGTGGTCGGCCCTGGCACGCTGGATCGGCTTTCTCACCATGGCGGTCGGCGCGGCGGCCGCCGTGGTGCTGGTCTGCGGCTTCTTCTGGTTCGTCTCGCAGATTCCGACGCAGGAGGTGCAGCTCGACGGTAAGGCCGACGGCATCGTGGTCTTGACCGGCGCCGCCGCCCGCATTCCGGACGCCATCGAGCTCCTGGCCGACGACCGGGGAAAGCGCCTGCTGATCACCGGCGTCTACCGCAAGACGCGCGCCAGCCAGATCGCCAAGCTGACGCCGCTCTACACCAAGTACTTCAAGTGCTGTATCGATCTCGACCGCTCGGCGCTGAACACCTTCGGCAACGCGCTGCAGACCAAGCGCTGGGCGAGCGCGCACAACTTCAACTCGCTGATCGTGGTCACCTCCAACTGGCACATGCCGCGCGCCATGACCGAGATCAGGCATGAGCTGCCGCAGGCGCGGCTGATCGCCTATCCGGTCATCTCGAAGACGGTGAAGAACGACCCCTGGTGGACCAACGGCGCCACCGCCCGCCTGCTCGCCGGCGAATACCTGAAATACCTGTACGCGCAGACGCGCATGCACATCGATCCCGACAGCAGCTACTAGAGATGTTTCGTTTGGCGCGCCCCAGAACTCCATTCATTCCCGCGCAAGCGGGAATCCAGCTATAGAGACTATCGTCTGGACACAGCCGATCTGGGTCCCCCGCTTTCGCGGGGACGAACGGCGGAATCCGCGGAAGCGGTAGACGTTGCAAGGGACCCCTCCGGTGCTCCTCGTCCGCTCGCTCGTCTTCAACGCGCTGTTCTATCTGAACACGGTTGCCTGCCTCATCCTCGCGCTGCCGACCTTCTTCATGCCCTACCGCGCCGTCCTCTGGGTGGCGAAGACCTGGGGCCGCATCAACCTGGTGCTGCTGCGTGTCGTGGTCGGGCTCGATTACGAAATCCGCGGGCGCGAGAAGATCCCGTCGCGGCGCCCTCGTCGTCGCCGCCAAGCACCAGTCCGCCTGGGAGACCTTCGCGCTCCTGCCGCTGTTCGACGACCCGGCCTTCATCCTCAAACGCGAGCTGCAGTGGATCCCGGTCTTCGGCTGGCTGCTCATCAAGGGCCGCATGGTGCCGGTCGACCGCACCGCCGGCTTGCGGGCGCTCAACAGGATGATCGCGCGCGCGCGCCGGGAGCTCGCCCGCGGGCGGCAGCTCATCATTTTCCCGGAAGGCACGCGGCGCCCCGCCGGCGCCGAGCCGCGCTACAAGCAGGGCGTCGCCCTTCTCTACGCCGCGCAGCGCGTGCCCTGCCTGCCGATCGCGCTCAATTCCGGCCTGTTCTGGCCGCGCCGCTCGCTTCGGCGCCGGCCGGGAAAGGTGGTGGTGGAAATCCTCGACCCGATCCCGCCGGGGCTGGACAAAAAGGCGTTCTTCGAGCGGCTCAAGGACGAGATCGAGGGGGCGACGGCGAGGTTGATTGAGGAGGGGAGCGCTTCTTAGGGCGCGACGCTGGTATTATGCCGCGGGCGTCCGCCGATGCCTGCAACGCGAAGGCGGAAGCCTGCGCGAACCGGGTTCATTGGTATTGCGTCGTTTCAATCGGACGAGAATCGATCGCCGCGGGCCGGGCGAAGTCGATATCGTCGATATCTTGGATTTTTTCGTCGATTTTGCCGACCACGTACCTCGAGAACGGGCCCAAGTGCAGATAAAGCGCAATAAGCGCTACCATCCAGCGGGCCGATTGCGGATTACCCGATACGCATTTTGAAAATGTCGGCCAGAAAATCTCGCGTGGTTCCGGCAACCTGCTGATGATCCGCGTGACGATTTCCGAGGCGCCGAACCTTTGCCGGGAATCGGTGGCCAGGGTCCGGCGGCTTCGACGAGAATTGTCGAGCAAGCCCGCCAGGCGTTCCAGCCGCCCGGCATAGGCTGCCGGGTCGTACACTTTTTCAAGGACGCGTTTGTAGTCGAGAAGCACCTCTTGCCGCGGGCGCAGGGTATCGAAGTTCAAGCCGTTCGTGCACTGATCCGCGGAGCCCGGCGCATACGAGTCCGGCGTCGCGTGCAGGCGGCCTTCCTTCTCCAGCCGGCGCGTCAACTGTGTATTGGGCAGGGCATAAAGCAGGCCGACCATGCAAACCGGAATTGCGGCGTCCTCGATCAATTCGATCATGCCGTCCGCGATCGAACCTTTTTCACTGTCGAAGCCGACGATGAATCCCGCCGTCACGAACATGCCCGCCGCGTAGATCTTGTGAATGGAATCGACCAGGCTGCGCCGGACGTTTTGCTTTTTCCGCATGCCGACCAAGGTATCGGCATCGGGGCTCTCGATCCCGACGAACACGCCGACGAAATTGGCTTCGCTCATCGCTCGCAGGAAATCGTCGTCATCCGCCAGATTGACCGAAGCTTCGGTCGTGAACTCGAACGGATAATCGTTCTTTTCCAGCCACGATTTCAGCTCCCGAACGAAGGTCCTGACGGCCTTCTTGTTGCCGATGAGATTGTCGTCGACAAAGTCGACATGGCCGCGATAGCCGAGCTGAAACAGCGCGTCGAGTTCCGCCAGCATCTGCGCGTTGGTCTTCGCGCGCGGGACGCGGCCGTACAGCTCGATTATATCGCAGAACTCGCAGGTGAACGGACAGCCGCGCGAAAACTGCACGCCGATATGCAGGTAATAGTCGAAATTGAGCAGGTCGAAGCGGGGGATCGGGCTCTTGCTCACATCGACCGTGAATTTTTCGGCCTCGAACAGGCCCTCGCGCGCGCCTGACTGCCAAGCCGCGACGAAAGCATCGATGATACCCTCGGCTTCGCCAAGGACGCGGAAATCGGCTTTCTTATAGATATGCGGGGTCGAGGTGACGGCAGGCCCGCCGACGACGACCGGTTTTCCCTTGGCCTGGCACAGGCCGATGATTTCGAGCGTGTCGGGCTGCTGCGGCAACATGCCTCCCGTCATCACCATGCCGGCCCATTCAAGGTCTTCGTCGGTGAGTTCCTCGGCGTTACGATCGACGAGGCGGACGGCCCACGAAGCGGGCAGCATGGCCGCCACGGTAATCAGTCCGAGCGGAGCCGCGGGATAGCGCGCCCCGAAAAGCTCGCACGTGGCGGAAAAATTCCAAAACGTATCGGCGGCGAATCGCGGGTAAACCAGAAGAACGTTGCACGCGCCTGGCGACATAATTTGCGCTTTAAGTTGGAGGGAACCGCTTGGCTGGCGCCAAGGTGGCAAGAGTCAGCACGGTGGCGGGTAGAAATTCACCGTATCTGCTATGGCGGCCCAAGCGAAGCGAAATCGTCGCCGGCTTGGTTCCGAAGGCAATCGGCGCGACGGCGCTGAAGGCGTCAGCCCAATTCAGGTCATTCACCGGCGCAGGCGGCCTGGACGCCTGCGCTCTCGTGCGTTCCCCTGAACCTCTCCGCCCACAAATGCAACCCCTCGTCGCGGTACCCGTGCCGCTCGATCTCGGCGACCGTTTCCGGCACGTAGTCGCGGTTGTTGGCACGAGAGGCGATGAGCGTCACGCTCGGAATGTGGCGGCGCGCGGCTATTCGGCAGCCACGTACGTCAGCTCTCCCGCCGCTTCCATCTCGCGGCGCAGCCATTCAGGTGCGATGTCCAATCCGTTCGGCCAAGTCGGCGCTCCGAATTCGAGGAAGACGCGATCGAAGTAAGCTTCGTCGCGCAGCGGCTCCATCATCGGTCCCGGCTCCTGCACCATGCCTGCGAAGTCGTGCACGCCCTCGCTGCCGTCGTTGAAACGAAGGCGCAGGCGAAAGCCGCCGAGTTTTTCGAGACGGGTCAGTTTAGTCAACATCACTACGAGCTTCGTTACTCCGCCGCTTCCTGTGTCAGTTCCCCAGCCGCTTCCATGCGGTCGTGCAGCGCGATTGGGTCAAGGTCGAAGCCGTTCGGCCAGGTAAGTGCGCTGAGTTCCACGAATACGCGCGCGAAAAAGGCCGGGTCCTTGAGCGGGTGCACCATTTCGCCATCGCGCGCGGCGGTGGCCGAAAAATCATGCTCGCCGGCCGACCCGTCGGAGAAGGCGACGCGCAGCCGGTAGCCACCGAGCGGCTTGACCGACACGACGTCAATCATGGGGGCCTGCGATCCGGAAGCAGCGGCCATCCGTTTGGGCATGATGCCAGTTCTCCATCAGTTCGGCCTGCCTGAGCCGCACCCAGGATTTTACCAAAGCCGCCTGCCGCTTGGGAAGCGCGCCGCGGATGATCTCGCCGTCGCTGATGCGTACCAGTGCCTTAGCGCCGGAATAGAGCGCGTGGATATGTGGCGGATCGTGATCTTCAAAGAACATCTGGATAATGATGCCGCTGAAGATCGCGATGGTCGGCATGACTTGGCGTCCCCGGGGCATTTCGTCCGCCGCAGCATGGCGGTTCCACGTACGTGCGGGCACGCGGAAATGCGCGTGACGGCGCTACTGGGTCCCCGCTTGCGCGCAGGGCTGTCCGGGGAATAATTCACTGTGTCGCGGCGCATGCCCGGCCAAATCGGCGTGAACCGAGTACTTTCTGGTTGTCGAGACTCAGAAAGGAGCCGGGCATGCATCACCGCAATAGCATCTTCGCCAGCCTGCTGGAACCGATCGGCCGCCGCCGATTTGCGGCCTGTGTGGAACGGCACGACGGCGATGCTTACGACAAGGGCTTCCGAAGCTGGGATCATCTGGTGGCGCTGGTCTTCGCACAGTTTGCCCAGGCCGATAGCCTGCGCGGACTGGAGCTGATCTGGAACGCCAACGCGCACCACCATTACCATCTCGGGGTCGGCCGGCTCGCCCGCTCGACCCTGTCCGATGCCAATCGCCGGCGTCCGGTCGCGGTCTTCGCCGAGACCTTCGCCGACCTCTCCGGCTTGGCCGGACGCGAACTGCGGCGCGAGGGCAGCGAGATGCTGCGGCTGATCGATGCCACGCCGATCCCGCTCGACGATCTGGTTGCCTGGGCCGACTGGAACGGGCGCACCCGCGGGCTCAAGCTGCACGTCGTCTACGATCCCGGCGCCGACCATCCGCGCGACGCGGTCATCACGGCGGCCAACGTCAACGACGTCACGATCGGCCGCACGGTTCCGATCGAGGCCGGCGCGACATACGTATTCGACAAGGCCTATTGCGATTATGCCTGGTGGACGCGGATCAACGAGGGCAAAGCCTTCTTCATCACCCGCAAGAAGCGGAATGCCCGCTTCGTCGCTGTGCGCCGGCGCGGTCTGCGCAAGCGTAGCGGCGACGGCTTCACCGTCATCGAGGACGCCGAGGTGAAGCTGGTTACGCAAGGCCGTTCCAGGCTGCACGCGCCCATGCGCCGGATTCGCGTCAAACGCGACGACGGCGGCAAGCTTGTCCTGATCACCAATGATCTGAAACGGCCCGCCGTCGAGATCGCGGCGCTTTACAAGAAACGGTGGCAAATCGAGCTTCTGTTCCGCTGGATCAAGCAGCATCTGAAATTGCGCAACTTCATCGGCCGCAGCGAAAACGCCATCCGGCTGCAACTCATTGCCGCCATGATCGCCTATCTCCTGCTGGGCATTGCCGCGCGCCAGAGCCGCCTCGCCATGCCCGCGATCCGCTTCGCCGAACTCGTCGCCGACGGACTGTTCACCCGCAAGACCATCGCGCGCATCCACAAACCCCCGGACGTCAATCCTTCGGCCGCTCCGCCCCCACACCCGAACCAGCTCGAGTTCTGTTATGCTTGAATTTCCCCGGACAGCCCTGCGCTTGCGCGGGGACGAACGGATGTGGCGGATGACCGCACCATCAAAGGAACCCGCCGAGAAACGCCGCCGCTTCATCCGAGAGGCCGACGATCTTGTTCGTTGCCTGGCGGTAGAACTTGAAATTGAGCTCGCTTTCGGGCCGGCCGTCGTTCCAGTCGGTGAACGGCTTGAGCTCGCGGCGGCCCAGCGGCCGCTTGGCGCGTGCGGTGCGTTTGACGGTGACGCTCACGCGCGGCGTTTGCCGGGCGATGCCGCGCTTCTTCGCGACCGGCTCGGCGGACGTGACAACGCCGCGCGCAATGAGGCCTTCGCCGCCCTCATTCTCACTGGCGAATACGAAGATCGTGTCGCCTTCGGCGATACTCTTGCCGCCGTACATCGTCTTTTGCGCGGTGAACGCGAACGTCTTCGCCCGAGGATCGCTGATTTCGGCTTTGATCGCGTAGGGCATGCGCCTTCTCCTCAGCATGAGGCGGTGAAGCGAAGCTGAACCCGGGAATGACCTTCCCGGATTTCGCTTCGCTCATCCGGGCTACGAGCTGTGCGTGCCGCGCGGTCTTCACCTCGCCCTCTCCATCCCGCCCCTTAACCGCTCCGCCAGCAGATGCAGCCGCTCGTCGCGGTAGCCCTGCCGCTCGATCTCGGCCACCGTGTCGAGCACGTAGTCGCGGTTGTTGCCGGAGCGGCCGTGGCCCTGGCGCACGAAGTGCAGTTGCTTGTCGAGCGGCAGCCGCCCGGCATATTGCACGTGGCCGCGGTCGACCATGTAGGCGAGCGCCGGCATGCGCTGCTGCGGATCGTCGTCGAGCCAGACCGGCCGCGTCACCTCGCGATAGATCATGGTCACCTGCTCGCGCGCGCGCAGGTAGGCAACCGTGTCTTCGCGCTTGTCCGCCGCCACGCGATAGGCGATGCCGCGGCAGTTGCCGCCGCGGTCGAGGCCGAGCACCAGGCCGGGCTTCTCCGGCGTGCCGCGGTGGACGAAGGAATAGACGCAGAGCGCGCGGTGGGCGCCGACCAGGCGGGCGGGGCGCCGCTCCAGGAAGTCGAAGCCCGGCCGCCACATCAGCGAGCCGTAGGCGAAAACCCACAGGTCGCCGCCGGTTTCATCGGTTATTGCATGCATCGGCTGGGATAACGCGGCGGCACGAGTTGACAGGCCCCGGCGGGTGCGTTCGCGTATCAGGCGTCCGGTTCCCGCGCAAGCCGCGGGCCCGGCGGCGCATAAACGCCGCATTCGGCGGGTTTTAGGGTCTTCCCTCTCCCCGCTTGCGGGGAGAGGGTGGCGAGCATTGAGCGTTAGCGAAATGCGAGCCGGGTGAGGGGGCGCTGCCGCATAGCGCTCAGAATTGCTGCTACACCCCCTCACCCGACCCGCCTTCGCTAAGCTTCGGCGGGTCGACCTCTCCCCGCCCAGCGGGGAGAGGTGGGCACTGCGGCAAGCGAGGGAACAGGCTTGAGGATGCCGCTCGCTCCGAGTCCGTGCCACAGAATACACCTGGGAGACCGATGACCCACGATCCGAACAGCATCGAGCCCCGCCGCCGCACCGGCCGGCGCTACACGATCGTGCTGTTCATCCTGTTCGTGCTGGTCGCCGGCTGGGCCTGGGTCTGGAAATATGCCGCCAGCCGGGCGGAGACGGCGGTCGCCGGCTGGCGCGCGCGCGAGGCCAAGGCCGGCCGCGTCTACTCCTGCGGCGCGCAGAGCGTCGGCGGCTTTCCCTTCCGCATCGTATTGACCTGCGACAAGGCGGCGGCGCTGCTGCGCAACAAGGCGACGCCGCTGGTCGAGATCAGGACGCCCAGCGTGCTGGTCGGCGCCGACTTCTACCGCCCCGATACGATCACCAGCACCTTCATCGGCCCGCTCACCGTCGGTCCGCCGGGCAAGCCGCCGACTTTGTCGGTCAACTGGACCTCGGGCCAGTCGACCGTGCAGGGCACGCCGGCCCATCCCGAGCGCGTCACCTTGGATTTCGAGCGGCCGACGGTGGAGCGCATGGTCGGCGGCAAGCGCGAGGACGTGATGAGCGCGCTGCGCGTCGCGCTCGAAGGCCGCATCGTTTCCGGCTCGCCCAGCGATCACCCGGTGATCGAGGTGGCGCTGAAGGCCGAGCGCGCCTCGGCGCCCGGCCTGCATCCCGCCGCCGCGCCGCCCGTCGACATGCATCTGACCGCGCGGCTCATCGGCCTTGCCGATTTCGCGCCCAAGCCGTGGCCCGAGCGCTTCCGCGAAATCCAGGCGGCGGGCGGGCGCATCGAAATCACGCAGGCGCGCGTGCAGCAGGGCGACACGCTGGCGGTCGGGCAGGGCAGCCTGTCGATCGATCCCAAGGGCCGGCTCGCCGG
This sequence comes from uncultured Pseudomonadota bacterium, assembly GCA_963837965.1. Taxonomy (GTDB): domain Bacteria; phylum Pseudomonadota; class Alphaproteobacteria; order Rhizobiales; family Xanthobacteraceae; genus Pseudolabrys. The sequence goes on from CAWIPY010000004.1 coordinate 299,487, forward strand.
CCAGGTGAACCTGACGGTGGCGGGGCTGGCGCCGTTTCTCGAGGCCATCGGCGCCGGCAAGGCGGTGGCGCAGTCGCACAACATGGACAAGTTCGCCGGTATGCTCGACCGCCTCTCGCCGGGCCTCGGCGACATCGCGCGCGAGCAGGCGGGCGCCAATCTCGGTCTCGGCATCTCCATGCTGGGCAAGCCGGCGACGCTCGAGGGCCGCCAGGCCGTCACCTTGCCGCTGCGCTTTACCGACGGCACGGCCTATCTCGGCGCTATCCCGCTCGGGCCTACGCCGCCGTTGTTTTGAGGCGCATTCCGATTGGGCATGAGCGGGCCGCGAATCCTGAGTGCTCCCCTCCCCCTTGCGGGGAGGGGTTGGGGGTGGGGTCCTTTTGAGTGGCAAGCGCGTTGCCTTGATCAACTACCCACCTTCCCTGGCCCTCCCCCACAAGGGGGGAGGGAACAGGCTTGAGGCCGCCGCTTGCTCCAATGCCATTTCGGGGGAATGCGGTGTGAGCGCCGTACGACTTGATCCGCGTCGGTTGGCGCCGGGCCATCCTCCTCGTCATTGCCGGGCTTAACCGGCAATCCATCGTCCTGAACAGACCCTGCTTTTTCTGGATGAATACGCGGGTCAAGCCCGCGCGTGACGGTCAAACCGCGCCCGCCATCACTTCGGCTTCACCAGCTTCAGCGTCATGTTGTCGGCTTCGCCGATGCCGGCGTATTTCTCGCGGTCCTTCTGCGGGGCGTGCGACGACGGCGGCAGGAACCACACCGGCATGTCGCGCGGGTCCTTCGCATTGGCGTTGATCTCGGATGTCTCGACTCGGAAGCCGGCGCGCTCCGCCTCGCGCACCAGGAACGGCTGCGGCAGCCGCCCCATGTGGAAGCTCTTCGCCGCCGGCATGTCGGGATTGGCGCGGTGGGCGACGATGCCGAGCGTGCCGCCCGGCTTGAGCACCTGATAGGCGCTGCGCAGGAAGCGCATCAGCATGGCGTCGGTCGCCGCGCCATGCACATTGGCGAACATCAGGTCGTGCATGTTGCGGAAGGTCACCACCAGGTCGGCGCTGTCGGGCGCGCCCAGCGCCATGTAGGCCGGCAGCTCGAACGGCTCGCGCGTGACCTTGCCGTAGACGGCGGGGTTGGCCGCGAGCTTTTCGGCGTAGCGGGCGGCCATCTTGCGCGCGAACGGGTTTTCGCTGCTGCGCGGCGGCGTCGCCTCGATCAGGGTGCCGTGGTCGTGCAGCAAGGGCGCCAGGATTTCGGTGTACCAGCCGCCGCCGGGCAGCACCTCGATCACCCGCATGTCCGGGCGGATGCCGAAGAAGGCCAGGGTCTGGCCGGGGTGGCGGTATTTGTCGCGGGCGGTATTGGCGGGTGTGCGCTGCGGGCCCTTGACGGCCGCCTCGAGGGCATGGCTGACGTCGGCAGGCGGTGCGTTTGCCGCGGCGGCCGCGGCGGCGCACAGCGCAAGGGTGAAGACGGCCAATACGGAGACAATGCGGAATTTCATCACCGGCTCATGCGAGGAAACAGCCGCCCCATCCGCATGATACGCCCGCTTGCCCGGCGGCGAAATCGATTTTGTGCGCACGCAAAATTTACCATGGCCGCGGTCGGCCGGGCCGGTTGATGCAGATCATTCCGTTGTCCTGCGGCGTTCTTATATGAAGGAAGGGGGTTGGGCTGGAGTGGCCGCACATGCGCATCAAACTGTTTCCCTCCGCCGTCATCTTTTTGTTCTTGATGTCCTTCCAATCCGCCCATGCGGCGCTGCTGATCCGGGTCGACAAATCCGCCCAGAGCATGACCGTCAGCGTCGACGGCAGACCGCTTTACCGCTGGCCGGTTTCGACCGGCGGGCGCGGTTACGACACTCCGAGCGGCACCTTCAGACCGTTCCGCATGGAGATCGACCACTTCAGCCAGGAGTGGGACAACGCCCCCATGCCCTATTCGATCTTCTTCACCACCACCGGCGACGCCGTGCACGGCACCAACGAGGCCCGCCATCTCGGCCGTCCGGTCTCGCACGGCTGCGTGCGGTTGTCGGTAAAGCACGCGGCCGCGCTGTGGGCGCTGGTGAAACGGGAGAAGATGGCTAACACGACGGTGGTGGTGAGCGGCGAAATCCCTGGCGGCGGACAAGCACCGGTCGCGCGCGCGCGGCCGCTGCCGCTGACCGCCGACGAACGCCGCTACGCGCCGGCTTATCAGCCGCCAACCTATCGGCGCTATGACGACGGCGGCTACCAGAGGCGCTATGATGGTGGCGGACCCTATCAGCCGCGCTATGATGATCAGCCGCCGCCGCTCTTCCCGTTCTTCCCGTTCGGGCGCTAGACTGCGGCCGAGGTGGTTGTAATGAGACTGGCCGGCTTTTCACTCATCGCTGCGTGCGCGCTCGGGCTGCTGTTGGCCGCGCCTGCGCGGGCGGTCGACCTCTCGGGCACCTGGGCGAGCGATCCCGCGGCCTGCTCGACCGCCTTGGAAAGAAGCGCGCACGGCATCGGGATGGAACAGAAGGGCTTCTACATCGTCACCCGGGAATCGATCAAAGGCGAGACGACGCGGTGCCGGATCAAGGGCCAAAAGCAGGACGGGAATTTCGTGCACGTGCAAGTCGATTGTCCGACCGACGCCGCGCAAACCGAATTCACCTTGCGCATTGACGGGCCGGACAAGGTCACGCGCATCATCCCCGGCATGCCCAAGCAGAACACGACCTACACGCGCTGCCCCGAACCCTAATCCCCCTCCGCCGCATAGGGCTTGGGCAGCGGCGCGTGCGGCAGGCCGGGATGCGGGCGGCCGAAGTCGGGCGCCGGCGAATCCTGGCCGATGTCGACGATGCCTTTGCGGATCGCGCGCGTGCGGGCGAAGTGGTCGAACAGGAATTGCCCGTCGCCATTGCGGATCGCCTTGGTCAGCAGCGAGATGTCCTCGTTGAAGCGGCCGAGCATCTCCAGCACCGCGTCCTTGTTGGCGAGAAACACGTCGCGCCACATGGTCGGATCGGAGGCGGCGATGCGGGTGAAATCGCGGAAGCCGCCGGCGGAGAACTTCAGCACTTCCGAGCGCGTCACCGTCTGCAATTCGTCGGCGGTGCCGACGATGGTGTAGGCGATCAGATGCGGCAGGTGGCTGGTGATCGCGAGCACCAGGTCGTGATGGTCGGCCGGCATGCTCTCGACATTGGCGCCGAGCAGCCGCCAGAATTCGGCGAGCTTGTCGACTGCTGCTGCGTCTGCGCCTTGCGGCGGCGTGAGAATGCACCAGCGGTTGACGAATAGTTCGGCGAAGCCGGCGTCAGGGCCGGAATATTCGGTGCCCGCCACCGGGTGCGCCGGCACGAAATGCACATTGGCCGGCAGGTGCGGGCGCATTTCCCGCACGATTGCGCCCTTGACCGAGCCGACGTCCGACACGGTCGCGCCGGCGGCGAGATGCGGCGCAATTTCCGCCGCGACCGGGCCGCAAGCGCCGACCGGAATGCACAGGATGACGAGGTCCGCGCCTTCGACGGCGGCGGCGTTCGTTTCGACCACCTGGTCGGCGAGGCCGAGCTCGGCCACGCGTCTCCGCGTTTCGGGTGAGCGCGCGGTGGCGACGATGGAGCCGACCGCCCCTTGCAGCCTTGCCGCCCGCGCGATGGAGGAGCCGATCAGCCCGACGCCGATCAGGGCAAGGCGGTTGTAGAGGGTCTTCCGCTGTTGATTCACAAGGACCTCGCCGCATGCCGTGCATGCTCCCTCCCCCGCTTGCGGGGGAGGGGTGGGGAGGGGGACGGGCGTGCGTGGCGCCGCTGAGTCACGATCATTTTGCCAGAAATTCCTCGAGCGCCTTCACCACCAAGCGGTTCGCCTCCTCCGTCCCCACGGTCATGCGCAACGCGTTGGGCAGCCCATAGCCGGCGACCCGGCGCAGGATCAGCCCGCGCTGCATGAGGAAGGCGTCGGCGTCGGCCGCGGTGCGGCCTTTCGTCTCCGGGAAATGGATGAGCACGAAATTGGCCACGCTCGGCGTCACCTTCAGGCCGAGCTTGCCGATTTCCTCCGTCAGCCACGGCAGCCAGCGCGCGTTATGCGCGACCGATTTCTCGATATGCGCGGTATCCTCGATGGCCGCGATGCCCGCCTTCATCGCCGGCGTGTTGATGTTGAAGGGACTGCGCACGCGGTTGAGCACGTCGACGATATGCGCCGGCCCGTACAGCCAGCCGAGCCGCACGGCGGCAAGCCCGTGGATCTTCGAATAGGTCCGGCACATCACCACGTTTTCGCAGGTGGCGACCATCTCGATGCCGGCTTCATAGTTGTTGCGCTGCACGTATTCGGCATAGGCGGCATCCAGCACCAGGATCACGTTGGGCGGCAGTCGCCGGTGCAGCCGCTTGATCTCGTCGAACGGCACGTAGGTGCCGGTCGGATTGTTGGGATTGGCGATGAACACGATGCGCGTGCGTTCCGTCACCGCCGCCAGGATGGCGTCGATGTCGGCGGTGTACTCCTTCTCGCGCACCACGATCGGCTTGGCGCCGTGGCTGAGCGCATAGATCGGATACATCAGAAAGCCGTGCTCGGTGTGGATCACCTCGTCGCCTTCGCGCAGATAGGCGGTGGCCAGCATGCCGAGGATCTCGTCGGAACCGGCGCCGCAGACGATGCGCGCGGGGTCGAGACCGAAGGCGCGTCCGATCGCTTCGCGCAGCTCGGTCGATGCGCCGTCCGGATAGTCCTCCAGCCGCGCGGCGGCGGCCCTGTAGGCTTCGATCGCGTGCGGGCTCGGCCCCAACGGGCTTTCGTTGGAGGAGAGCTTGATCACGCGGGCGGCGCCCGGCGCGCGGCTCTTGCCGGGGACGTAGGGAGCGATATCGAGCACGCCGGGGCGCGGTTGCGGGCGGGTGGCGGTCATTTCCATTCCTCAAAGTCCGTCATGCCCCGCGCAGGCCGGGCATCCAGCAGCCCCAGACTTTCAGGGTTACTGGATCGCCGTCTTCGCGGGCGATGACGCCGCGGGCTATTGGGAGCCCTTCTCGGCGGCAACCGTATAGCGGGTTGCGTGGCTGCCGACGAGGGCCGCCGAGCGCACCGTGGCGCCGGCTTTGACCAGCGTCTCATTGACTGTGTCGAGGTTCAGATCCTGCGGCAGCGTAACCAAGATGGCGGCGCCGTCGAAGGCGCGGTCGGGTACCGCGATGAAGTCGGCAAGCTTCGACAGGGCTTCCGCGGGGCCGGCGCCCCATCCGGCGACCCGCACACTCCACACCGCCGCCTCGGTCGCCATGGCATCCGCCGCCACCCGCGAGATGACGAACACCGGCAGGGCGGCCGGATGGTCGGCCCGCTCGACGAAGGGCAGGCGGGCGATGATCTTCGGCGCCGTGTCGAATTCCAGCGCGCTCCACCAGGCGCCAGCGCCGGGCACGGCGATCGCCGGCACCAGGCCGAGGTCGCCCTTCGATGCCGATACCGCGTTCACCACGCCGGAGGCGCCCATGTGGCCGACAAAAGGGACGGTGAAGCCGAAGTGGAAGCGGGCGGAATCCCGCATCAAAGCGTCGCCGGCCGAGAGGTCGGCATGCACGGCAAACGGCGTCTGCACATAGGTGAAGGTCGCAATGATCACCCGCCATATGCTCTCGGCGGTGTCGAGCGGCAGGATGCCTCGGTGGCGCTTGACCAGCCGGCGCATCATCTCGGCCTCGCGCGCGGGGCGGAAGGCCGAGCCGGTCTCCTGGCTGCCCTTGACCGCGATGAGCTGGTCGATGATCCCGCTGCGCTCGATGAGGAGTTGGTGCATCGCCTCGTCGATGCGGTCGATCTCCTTGCGCAGGTCCGCCAGTGCGGGTTTTTCCGGTGCTTTTGCCATGCTTTGCGCCTCGTATCCCGGCAGCCGCGCAGCTTTTGGCGTCCGGGACCAGCGTTCTAGGAGGGGCTCGCCCCGAAATCAAATTGGGCCGGTACCCGTCCGGTTGACAGCCAAGGCCCCTCCACCTAAACGCCCGCGACCGGAAGGTGCTATAGTTCCTCGTCAATTTGGCGCGCCGGGAGCGCTTAGCGGTAAATGGCCGAGGTCAAGGAAAGCATTGTGCGCGAAGCGCCGCAGGCGCCGCGCGAAGCGGATAGTCCCCGCGATAGCTTGATTGCGGGCTTCGGGGCCGACAACCCCCTGGCGCTCGACGCCGGCGTCGCGCTTGCTCCGTTCCAGATCGCCTATAACACCTATGGCACGCTCAACCGCGAACGCACCAACGCGGTACTGGTCTGCCACGCGCTCACCGGCGATCAGCACGCGGCGAGCCGCAACCCGGTCACCGGCAAGCCGGGCTGGTGGTCGACCCTGGTCGGCCCCGGCAAGCCGATCGATACCGACCGTTATTTCGTGATCTGTCCCAATGTGGTCGGCAGCTGCCTCGGTACCAGCGGCCCGGCCTCGACCGATCCGGCCAAGGGCAAGCCGTGGGGCCTGGAATTCCCTGTCATCACCATCCGCGACATGGTGCGCGCGCAGGCGATGCTGCTCGATCATCTCGGCATCGAGACTTTGTTTGCGGTGGCCGGCGGCTCGATGGGCGGCATGCAGGTGCTGCAATGGGCGGCGTCTTACCCGGAGCGTGTGTTCGCTGCGCTGCCGATCGCCTGCGCCACGCGCCATTCGGCGCAGAACATCGCGTTTCACGAGGTCGGCCGCCAGGCGATCATGGCCGATCCCGAATGGCGCGGTGGCCGCTATCTGTTGGAAGGCGCCAATCCGCGCCGCGGCCTCGCCGTTGCGCGCATGGGCGCGCACATCACCTATCTTTCCGATGCCGCCCTTCACCGCAAGTTCGGCCGCAAATTCCAGGACCGGGAGAATCCGACCTTCTCCTTCGATGCCGATTTCGAGGTGGAGTCCTATCTGCGCCACCAGGGCTCGTCCTTCGTCGAGCGCTTCGACGCCAATTCCTATCTCTATCTCACGCGCGCCATGGATTACTTCGACCTGGCCGCGGACCATGAGGGCAAGGTGGCGCTCGCCTTCAAGGACACGCCAACGCGCTTCTGCGTGGTCTCCTTCACGTCGGACTGGCTGTTCCCCACCTCGGAGTCGCGCGCCATCGTGCATGCGCTCAACGCCGCCAGCGCGCGGGTGTCGTTCGCCGAGATCGTAACCGACAAGGGACACGACGCCTTCCTGCTGGAGGAACCGGAGCTGTTCGACATCGTGCGCGGCTTCCTCGACGGCGCCTGCAAGGCGCGCGGGCTGCCGACGAACGGCGGGAAGTGATCATGTTGAGCCGGCGCGATCCCAATCTCACCGTCGCCAACATCGCGCGCACGCAGGGCGACGCCCGCGTCGACCTGGTGCTGGTGGCCGAGATGGTGGAGCCCGGCGCCAGAGTGCTGGACGTCGGCTGCGGCGACGGCGAACTGCTGCGCCTGCTCGGCGAGACGCGCCGCGTCGACGGCCGCGGCATCGAACTGTCGCGCGAGGGCGTGAACGAATGCGTCGCCAAGGGCCTGGCGGTGATCCAGGGCGACGCCGACACCGACCTCGCCGATTATCCCGACGATGCCTTCGACTACGTGATCCTGTCGCAGACCTTACAGGCCACCCGCCACCCGCGCGAGGTGCTCGAGAACATGCTGCGCATCGGCCGCCGCGCCATCGTCTCGTTTCCCAATTTCGGGCACTGGCAGGTGCGCATGCAATTGCTGTTCGCCGGCCATATGCCGCATACCGACATGCTGCCCTATAGCTGGTGGGATACGCCCAATATCCATCACTGCACCATCAAGGACTTCGTGCAGCTGTGCGCCGAGGTCGGCGTGAAGATCGAGAAGGCAGTCGCGCTCAATGCCTGGGGCAGTCCGCTGCGGCTGAACGCGCCGTGGTGGTTTTGGAACCTGTTCGGCGAACAGGCGGTCTTTCGTCTCAGCCGCAAGAGCTGAGGCGGACTTCGAATTCCTAACAATTAAGGTTACGCGCGCCGCTTCAAGTGCGCGCGTATACCGTTAATTCAATCGGATCGCATCGCGCGAAATGCGCCGTGCTAATTCCCGTAAGTCGCCGGCGGGGGCCGGCGCGCAAGAAGAAGACTGGGGACAACGGGGACCCTCTCATGCGTTACGCCGCTCGGATTGCGCTTGCCACCACCTGTTTATTCGTGATGACCGCTTCCGCGTGGAGCGCGCCGGCGCCGCAACCTCCGGCCGCCGCGACTGTAGCCGAGCACATCGCCGGCGCGGAAAAGCCCGCCACCGGTTGGCCAGCGCTGGTGTCCGAAGCGCGCAAATACATGGGCACCAATCCGACCGATCGTAAGCGGCTGTGGTGCGCCACCTTCATGAATTTCATTCTCGCCAAGCTCGGCTATTCCGGCACCAATTCCGACGCCGCCAAGTCCTTCGCCTATTACGGCCGGCGCATCTCCGAGCCGCGCATCGGCGCCATCGCCGTGCTCACGCGCGGCAAGGACGGCGGCCATGTGGGCGTGGTCTCCGGCATCGATCGCCACGGCAATCCGGTCATCATATCCGGCAATCATAACGACCGTGTCGGCGAGGGCATCTATCCGCGCTCGCGCGTCATCGCCTATGTCGTGCCGACCAGGCGAGGGCCGTCGGCGACGACGCAGCTTGCCGCCCGCCGATCGCCGGCGCTCGTTGCCGACAAGGGGTTTGAGTCGCCGATTGCCGAACTGATCGCGGCGATCCGGGCCGAGCACGCACACGCTGAAAAGTCCGCGCGTCGCGCCGCGCCGCCGCCCGCGCGCCGACGGATCGTGCGGCAGCTCGTGGCGCATCGGGTGCCGGGCGGGCCCGCGCCGCCGGCCCGCCATGCCGCGCCGCGCCGAAGCGCCTCGCCGCTCGAGCCCCTCATCACCAAGCTGTTCGGGCCGGACGATCGCGGGGGACGGCGTGGCCGGCCGCCATACCGGCACATGCGTCACGGCCAGGGAAAATTGGCGGACAATCTGCGCTGACCGCCCGCCCTCAGCTTTCGCTTACCCGGTCGCCGGCGGCGATCTCGCCGCCCGCCGTCACCTCGGCATAGACTCCGCAATCGGCATGGCCGAAATTGTCCATGAGCGCGCGCGGGACGGGCAGGTCGCGTATGCCGGTGTCGGGATCGACCTCGGTGGCGGCGCAGCGGACGATGCGCTTGACCACCTTCAGCCGCATGGCGTCGCCCACCTTGAGTTCTCGGTCCAACAGCTCAAACTCATGCCATGCGGGCCAGCCGGTCACATAGAGATTACCGCGGAAGCGCAGCGGATCGACTGGCGCGCGGATCGCGTTCTCGACCGCCGCGACCGAGGCGAGATTGATGATCGAGACCACCTTCTTCGCCACGTCGGAAAAACTGTGGGCGTGGCCGGACGGGCCCTCGCCGGACAGCACCTTGGGCGGTCCGCGCAATTCGTCCGCGCAATAGACGGCGAGGAAGGCTTCGATGGCCGTGCGGCCTTCCGTGGTGCGCAGGTCGCCGCGCGCGGCTTCCCGGCCTTCCGCCCAGATCACCAACGTATGCCTCGCTTCGTCGTAATCGGTGCGCAAGCGCGCCAGCCGCTCGTTGTACATCAACATGAGGAAGCGAATTTTGGGGAAATAGGCCGGATGAGCCGGGTCGAAGCCGGTCGGCCCGTTTTCGACGGCGTAGAGCCGGTCGGCCGGTAAAGTTTGGCCGGCTTCCAGGCGCACCCGCTCGAGCCGTTGCGGCGACAGGCCCTTAACGGGGTAGCGATAGATGTCCTTGAGGGTAGCGTCGGCCATGGGGCTTCCGTCGCGCGAAAGGGGGAAACCTGACCTATATCAAGCCGGAGCCCCCTTCAAACCGGCAATATTCGATCCCACATGAGGGCCGAGGCGGGCCGCCTGCTTGGGACCCGCCGCTTTTCCGGTGCCAAATGGGCCGAGGGAGTAAAAACGCATGAATTTCGAGAAATACACCGACCGCGCCCGCGGGTTCGTGCAATCCGCCCAATCGCTCGCGCTGCGTGAGGGCCACCAGCAGTTCGCCCCCGAACATCTCCTGAAAGTCTTGCTCGACGACCCGGAAGGGTTGGCGGCGGGCCTGATCGACCGTTCCGGCGGCAATTCACGCCAGGCCCTGCAGCAGGTCGAGGCTTCGCTGGCCAAGCGTCCCAAGATTTCCGGCGGCGGGGCGGGGCAGGTCTATCTCGATCCGGCGCTGGCGCGCGTGTTCGATGCCGCCGAGAAGGCCGGCGAGAAGGCCGGCGACAGCTTCGTCACAGTGGAGCGCTTGCTCCTGGCGCTGGCGGTCGAGAAGGAAAGCGAAGCCGGCAAAATCCTCAAAAACGCCGGCGTCACCCCGCAGAATTTGAATGCCGCCATCGAGGCGCTGCGCAAGGGCCGCACGGCCAACTCCGCTTCGGCCGAGAACGCCTATGACGCGCTAAAAAAATACGCCCGCGATCTCACCCAGGTCGCGCGCGACGGCAAGCTCGATCCGGTCATCGGCCGCGACGAGGAAATCCGCCGCACCATCCAGGTGCTGTCGCGCCGCACCAAGAACAATCCGGTGCTGATCGGCGAGCCCGGCGTCGGCAAGACCGCCATCGTCGAAGGCTTGGCGTTGCGCATCGTCAATGGCGACGTGCCGGAAAGCCTGCACGATAAAAAGCTGCTTGCCCTCGACATGGGCGCGCTGATCGCCGGCGCCAAATATCGCGGCGAATTCGAGGAGCGGCTGAAAGCCGTCCTCAACGAAGTTACAGCTTCGAATGGCGGCATCATCCTGTTCATCGACGAGATGCACACGCTGGTCGGCGCGGGCAAGGCGGAAGGCGCCATGGACGCCTCCAACCTGCTCAAGCCGGCGCTGGCACGCGGCGAACTGCACTGCATCGGCGCCACCACGCTCGACGAATACAAGAAGCACGTCGAGAAGGACGCCGCCTTGGCGCGGCGCTTCCAGCCGGTCTATGTGTCGGAGCCGACGGTCGAGGATACCATCTCGATCCTGCGCGGCTTGAAGGATAAATACGAGCAGCACCACGGCATCCGCATTGCCGATTCGGCCATCGTCGCCGCCGCTACTCTCTCCAACCGCTACATCACCGACCGCTTCCTGCCCGACAAGGCCATCGACCTGGTCGACGAGGCGGCGGCGCGGCTGAAGATGCAGGTCGACTCCAAGCCGGAGGAGCTCGACAGCCTCGACCGCGAGATCGTGCGCCTGAAGATCGAGCAGGAGGCGCTGAAGAAAGAAAGCGACCCCGGCTCCAAGGACCGCTTGCAGCGGCTCGAAGCCGAGTTGACCGAGCTCGAGAAGCAATCGGCCGATCTCACCAGCCGGTGGAAGTCGGAGCGCGAGAAGCTGGGCTCGGCGACCGAACTCAAGAAGCAGCTCGACGACGCCCGCAACGAGCTGGCAACCGCTCAGCGCAAAGGCGAATTCCAGAAGGCCGGCGAACTGGCCTATGGCCGCATCCCCGAGCTGGAGAAGAAGCTCGCTGCCATGGAAGCGGCCGGCGACGAACGGCACGGCGCCATGGTCGAGGAGACTGTGACCGCCGACCAGGTGGCGCAGGTGGTCTCGCGCTGGACCGGCGTGCCGGTCGACAGGATGCTTGAAGGCGAGAAGGAAAAGCTGCTCCGCATGGAGGAGGAGCTCGGCAAGCGTGTGGTCGGCCAGAAGGAAGCCGTGCAGGCGGTGTCGACCGCCGTGCGGCGCGCCCGTGCCGGCCTGCAGGATCCGAACCGCCCAATTGGCTCGTTCATGTTCTTAGGGCCGACCGGCGTCGGCAAGACCGAGCTCACCAAGGCGCTCGCGGCCTATCTGTTCGACGACGAGAACGCGCTCATCCGTATCGACATGTCGGAATACATGGAGAAGCATTCGGTGGCGCGGCTGATCGGCGCGCCTCCCGGATATGTCGGCTACGAAGAAGGCGGCGCGCTCACCGAGGCCGTGCGGCGCAGGCCTTATCAAGTCGTGCTGTTCGACGAGATCGAGAAGGCGCATCCGGACGTGTTCAACGTCCTGCTGCAGGTGCTCGACGACGGCCGCCTGACCGACGGGCAGGGCCACACGGTCGACTTCCGCAACACGCTGATCATCATGACGTCCAACCTGGGCGCCGACTTCCTGGTCAACCAGCCGGAGGGCCAGGATACCGATGCGGTCAGGGATCAGGTGATGGCGGTGGTGCGCTCGGCCTTCCGGCCCGAATTCCTCAATCGCGTGGACGAGATCATCCTCTTCCACCGACTCAAGAAGACCGAGATGAGCCGCATCGTCGACATCCAGATGACGCGGCTGCAGAAGCTCCTGGACGACCGCAAGATTACCCTCACGCTCGAGCCGAGCGCGCGCGAATGGCTCGCCGACAAGGGCTGGGACCCGGCCTACGGCGCGCGGCCGTTGAAGCGCGTGATCCAGAAGTCGGTGCAGGACCCGCTGGCCGAGATGATCCTCGCCGGCACGGTCAAGGACGGCGAGACGGTCGAAGTCTCCGCCGGCAAGCACGGCCTTACGTTCAACGGCCACGCGGTCAAGCAGGCGGCGTAACTCGCTACTTATCCCTCCCCCGCTTGCGGGGGAGGGTGGCGAGCCATAAGCGCATTTAGGCGTCTTCGACGCGCTATGGCGAGCCGGGCGGGGGATTTCAACGATCCATAGGCGATCCCACCCCGATCGCGCGGAGCCTGTCATCGGGCCGCGCTTCGCGCGGCCCCGTCGGCGCGATCGACCCTCCCCTTTCAGTCGAAGCGATGAAGAGGCAGAGTTACCGCGTCGCCACCAAGATTGTCATCACCGGGCCGGCGCACCCGGATCGGCGGTGCGCGCCGTCCGGGCACAGGCTCCGCGCCGTGCCCCGGTGATCTCGTTCAGGAGATCGCAGGGCGTGTTTAAGCTAGATGGCCGGGACGCCGTCGGGAAAATGTTCAGGGGGACAAAATCAGGAGTCGGAGGTATTGGGCTAGACGGCCTACCGTCTGGTGCAAAGATTTGGCAAAATGAACTTTAAGCGGACACCGCTCTGTCGGTCCGAACTCCCGAAGCGCAAGCCGAGAGATTTAGCTGATGGCCAAATCGCCGGACGAATTGTTGGCACTACAGGTCGGCGACGCGACGGTCGCGGAAAATCTCAAACGCGCAGTCGAGGCGGGCGAACTCGTCGAAGAAGAGGACGGCTGCCTAAGATTTGCCGAGCCTCGGCAGCAGAGCCAGAACTGGGCAACGGTCGCCAGCGGGCCGCCGCTGGGCTGCGATTTTCTGATGCAATTCTTGTTTCAGCAAGCGTATGCCAAGTCCGCCGTACCGCAGGGGTGTAGCGCCTGTTACAAGGTGAAGGTCGTTCCGCGAACATTACGCGAACTGGTGGCGGCATGGGGCATCGCCAAGCGCATCGAATGCCGCTCCAAGTGGGGTGTCGATTTCAACAATCCATACTCGCAGAATGTTTACGCCGGCTATTTCTATGAGGTTGGACTTGACGGCGCGCGCGCCCTTTACAAGGTCGTCCGCGACATCATCGACAACGATCCGAAGCTCGGCCCCGACGTTCAAATGTCGATCAAGCGCGGCTGCTCGGAATACGAAGCGAAGCTCGGGCCGTCCGATCGCTACACGTTTGCGCCGGAATTAAAAGAAGTAGAAGAGTATTTGAGAACTAGATTCCGTGACACCAGACTTGATGGCTTGCCTCCCGTCCCGATGGCGCACTGGATCGAGACGGCCTTCCGCATCGGCGACGATACCTATCTGGACTTCACCAACGGCAGGCGGCTGAAACCGAAGATGGTGAGCTATGACGCTTGAGCGAGCGTCACGACCTTGTGCTCGGCCATGACGGCCAACAGCTTGTGCACGTCGTCGGCAATGACAGCACGGTTAGCATCGTAATCTGCGGCCAGCCGGTCCACCAGGTCGCCAAACCGGCGCGGCGCTTCGAGATGTCGCCAGATTTCACTGCCGATGTCATCGAGACCGTAATAGTGGCCGCTGTCGAGGTCCATCATCACTGTTTCGTCGTGAACGGCGGACGTCAACAGGCCGGCATTGCGAGCAATAACAGTCTCTTCGGTGATGGAGGAATTGTCGTTAACGGTTCCAGCCATTTTCATTACTCCGGACGGGCAAGCGATCGGTAGGCTAACCCGAGTTCTAGCACGCCTCTAAGCGTTTCCGCCTTCGACCCAGCGGATGAATTGCCCCACATGAAGTCCGCGGTCGAATGCGAGTTTCACTTCGGGTCGACGCGCTTGGGCATTTTGGGCGTCCCGGGGCCAATCGTCGAGGATTCGCTTCATGCGCGGCACGTCAAGCAGCTTGCTTGCGAGGGGCGATGCCTCCAACCGCTCGACTTCCTCGCCGATCTCCGCCCGCCTTTTATCCAGACGGCTGAACCATGTCACACCTTGCGCGCCCCTGCGCGTCTCGTTGAGGATTTCGGGCGGCAGGCGGTCGGCAAGAACCTTGCGGGCGAAAGAGCGGCGCAGGCCATTCTCCTGGTAATGCCATTCCGGTACCTTCAGCAGGAATTCAAGCAATTCCCGGTCGCCGTGGGGATCGCGAAACTCCAAGCCGAAGATCGTCCGGCTGGAAGCCCAAATGTCTTGCGCAAACGGATCACCATCGAACAGAAAACGTGCACGGAACTTTGCCGGCTCCAACCCGGGATGGGTGAATAGGGGATCGAAGCCGTCCCTTCTCCAGGCTCCGGACCGAGAGAGTGCTCGGGCGACGCTCGGGTTCAGGCCGCTATAGCGTGAAACATCGTCGGGAATCCGACCGCGAAGGCGGTGGAATCGCTGCCGCAGACTATACGACGCGGCAGGCATAAGCAGATCACCTACGAAGGTGCGGACCATGCCGCGGCCGCTCTGCCGCGATACCGCCAAGAAATCGCGCGCCAACGTATGGATTCGCCCCGCTCGCAACAATGCGAGAAGCGAAAATCTGCCGTCCCACGTCAACCCTACGTTGCCCACGCGCCCGTCATGAAGGACCGAAAATCCATCGAACGTGACGCGACCAAAAAGAGAACTAAAGGGCCCAAGGAGCCACGGATTTAAAAATGGCGCGCCCGATTTCAGAAAGAAACGAACCGGATTTTCTTCGACGGGATGCAGCGGCCCTTCTTCACAGAACTGTATATTCAGCCCCGGATACATCCGCGCGAGCGCCTCCACCTTGCTGCGCTCGCTGAGATAATTGTTTGGTCCGAACTTGAGCGGGAGGTTCGCTGGCGGAACCACCGTGTAACACGTAATGCTTTGGCTCCCTCCAAGCCGGGCAGCCGTAGCGGCGATTGCGCTCGAATCGAGGCCCCCGCTCGTGGAAATGGCAATCCGGCGCGTATCTTGGATCGTGCGCATCACCGCCTGATCGAAAAGCTCCCGCGCTCGCTCGATATAATCTTCTTCCTTTTTGAAGGGCGGTGGCGCGGCCAGATCCGGCGACCAATAACGATCGCGGCGTACACCGCTTGGATCGATCGTAACCAAGGTGCGGCTCGGCACCCGTTCGATATCCTTATAGAAAGTCTGGCTCGGGCGTCGGAGATTCAATGCGAGATAATTTGCCACCGCGTCTTCATCAATTGCGCGCGGGATGAAGGGCAACGACAAGAGCGTGTTCAAATCCGAAGCAAAGGCGACGAAGCCGTTGCCACGATGGAAAAACAACGTCCGTTCGCCAAGGCAATCGCGCCCCAATATCAGACGCTGGGCATTTTCGTCCCACGCGGCAAAGGCAAACGCGCCCAAGGCGCGCGCTATCCCTCGGGCGCCGAACCGACGGTAAAGGCGAATGAGCAAAGTGCCGTCATCCGTCTCGGCAATCTGTTCGGGCGAGAGCGAGAGCATTGCTCCCAACTCAATTCGATTAGTCAGACGAGCGTCAGCCAGACCCAAAAAACCGGCATCTGCATGAACATCTGAACAAGCCGCTGGCCGGCCTCGCGAGCGTATTTTCAGGAGCGCGAACATCGCTCCACTTGACCGAACGACCCTGATCGACGACCCGCTCCCCCGGTCCAACTGCTTCAGAAAAGATTGCGCCTTATCGTCGGCTAGAGCACCTTTCAGAGAAACGATACCGGCAATATCGCTCACCGTTTGCTCAAGCATGGCAGGTGCTTAGCTCGGAGAGAGACCAATATCTTCACCCGATGTTACGGAAGCGGAGACGTTAGTCTCGTTCAAACTTGTCACCATAAATCTCGGCGCATGCCAGCGCTTGCACGCGCTAACGCCGGACGGCTCGTCCGGGCGCAGCAAAGGTTAAGTCGTACGGTTAGAAGGCTGCTCACTCATCCGCCCACCCTCCTAGGGAAACCAAGTGACGCAAAGAACGGCAGAACATGGGAAGCTTGTACGCGCAAGAACTGCAATGCATCCTCAGATTGAATTGATACCAAGCGTGAGCTTGGCAAGCAAGTGGCCGCAAGTCCGTGACGTCGGGTCAGCCGGATTGCCTGCGGAGGGCCCGTGCTCGCCGGCGTAGCCGGACCCGAGTGCGGGCGATGACAGCTGAGGCAGGCCTACCGCTCCGCCACCCGCGCCGGCTTGCGCGCCAGGATGCTGTCGACGCGCACGCGTTCCTTCTCGAAGGCGGTGAGGATCGGGCCTTTCAACTCGCGCCCGTGCGGCAGCCTGATGCGCATGGGATCGACGAAGCGGTTGTTGATGCGGATCTCGAAATGCAGATGCGAGCCGGTCGACAGGCCGGTGGAGCCGATGAAGCCGATCACCTGGCCTTGGCGTACGTGCTCGCCTTCCTGGGTGCCCTTGGCGAAGGCGCTCATGTGACCGTAGGCAGTCTCGTAGCCGTAATGGTGGCGGATGAGGATGAACTTGCCGTAGCCCGACTCCCAGCCTTCCTTCTCGATCACGCCGTTGCCGGCGGCATAGACCGGGGTTCCGCGCGGTGCCGCCCAGTCGACACCGGTGTGCATCTTGACATAGCCGAGTATCGGATGACGGCGCAGCCCGAAGCCGGAGGTCAGATGACCTTCCGCGACCGGCTTGCGCACCAGGAATTTCTTGGCGCTCTTGCCCATCGGATCGTAGTAGTCGACGAGCCCGTCGTCGGGCGTCCTGTAGCGGTAGAGCTGCTTGGTTTCGCCGCCGACGGTGAGGGAGGCGAACAGGACGTCCGTTCGCATCTGTGCGCCCGGCTTGGCATCGCCGGCATAGAGCACCTCGAAGGAGTCGCCCGGCTGCACCTTGCGCTGGAAGTCGACGTCGAACGAGTAGATGCGAATGAGGTCTTCAATGATCGGCCGCGGCACGCGGTCACGCAGCGCCGTCTGGTAGATGCTTTGATAGAGGGTGGTGCCGCTGCTGTTGGCGATGTTGATATTGTTGTTGTCGTCGGCGACGTCGGAATCGATGTTCTTGGTGTCGACCTGCACGTATTGGCCGGCGTCCGACAGCGCCACCGCTGCATCGAGCTTCGTATCGTCGGCGACGATCACCCGCACCGGCTGCGGGCTCTTGGCATCGGGCACGGGCGAGAGCAGCACGCGCAGCTTCTGACCCGGGGCGATGCCGCCTTCCTTGCCGTAGGGGCCGAGCTGCCTGGTAATGGCGGCAATCGCGTCGGGCGCGGCGCCGAGCTCCTTGAGGACGCCCGCGACAGTGTCGCCCTTTTTAACCGGAATGACCTTTTCGTTGAACGGGTTGCCGCCGGTGGTCTGCTCGGCGGTCTTGGGCAGCAGCGTGATGTTCTCGGGCACGACGCGCGCCTCGAAGCCGGCGTAAGGGTCGGCGTTCGGCAGGCCGGCATAGGCGAGCTTGATGCCGGTGATGTTGCTGCCGGTGAGATTATTGCCGGCCTTGCGGCTCCAGGCGGCGGTCTCGCGTACCCGCGCCAACACCTCGTCGCGCGGCGTGATCAGCGCGATCTTCATCTTCGGCAGCATCGGATCGAGTTCGCGCATGACAAAGGCGACTTCGGCATCGGGCTGCGCCTCGGGCGGCGCGGTGGATGCCGTGCCGTTACCGGGCGCGGATTCGGCGAGCAGCTTCTGCGGATTGAACGCGGGGATGTCGTTGGAA
>CAWIPY010000004.1:325000-343629 GCA_963837965.1 uncultured Pseudomonadota bacterium
GACGGAGAACGGCAGCTCGGCCTTTTTCAGATCCTCCAGGGCATCGAGTGACGACTGCGCGTCGCGCGCTCCGGTCAATGCCCGCATCAACTCGCGGGCCTCCAGGCGCATCTGCTCGGCCGGCTGCCCGATCCGGCGCGCGAGCAGGCGCATCAGCGCGCGCCAGCGCTTGAGCGCCTTGCGCACATCGTGCACCGCCTCGGGATCGCCCAGCTTGGGGTCGGTCAGGGCCGTCCGCGCGTCGGCTATGATGGCGAGGGCGCTTTCCCTCAGCCTGCCGCCGTAAGTGTGGTGGCCGCCGCCATCCGTCATGACGGGCTTGTCCCCTGCCGGCGTGACAGGTTGATGAAAACTTTGGCTTTCCGCCCTTCCCATCCGCTTCCGCCGTTGCTACATAGCCGTCGACACGCGCGGGGCTCTACTCCCGCGCTTCGCATTTTGACGCGGGGTGGAGCAGCCCGGTAGCTCGTCAGGCTCATAACCTGAAGGTCGTAGGTTCAAATCCTACCCCCGCAACCAATTTCGCCGCTAGGTCAAATACCTAGCGGCGTTCGCTTTTTTGATTATGTTTGGGAATCGCCGTCTGGAAGCACTGTGGAAGCAAGAAGGCGAGTAGTTCTGCGCAATCATACGGTTACCGCGAATGCGAAGCGGGTTTTCCACAGCGGTTCATTGATCGTCCTGCCTTTCTGCAACTCTGCTGTCGCTCATTTGCCGGAAGGTAGCGTCTGGAACGGATCGACGACGGCAACATCCATTGGTCTGAAATGGCGCTCATTGCGCGAGAGAATGGTCAGGTTGTGGCGACGGGCCGTCGCACCAATTGCAACATCGGCAAAACCCGGCGAATGACCACGACCGCGGGCCAAATCGGCTAGGTCACCGGCAATCTCTGCCGTCGGACTGTCGAACGGCAGCACGCGATCGCCGTAAAGGTGGAGCACGGTTCGTAGCCAGGCCGACAGATTGGACGCTTTTCGCTTCGCGCCCTCACGTTTTGCTTTGGCAATACCTTCAGTGATTTCCGCGATCGTCACCGCCGAAAGGAAAAGGTCGGCCGAGTGCGTATCCATCCACTCGATAAGCTCGGCGCGCTTGACAGCCGCCGTGGGCGCCGTCGCCGAGATGACATTCGTATCGACCAGGTAACGTGTCACAGCCCGGCATCGCGCATCGGCGTACGGTTGCGCTCTGGCAAATCCCCTGGCTCAATCGGAGCCGACATGAGAAGGCGGCCAAACGAAGGTACGTGGGACAACCGCTCCCAATCGGCGATGCCAAGCACGACCGCCTCGGGTTTGCCGTGCCGAGTGATGACGGACGGCTTGCCTCTTGTGGCCTGATCCACCACTGCCGAGAGGTTTGCCTTGGCATCTTTCAACTGAATCTTGCGCATGATATTGATCCTTATGACCACAGTAGTCATATAGGAGGCCTGCTACATGGGGCAAGCAAATTCTCGCAAAGGGGCCGCCGGTCGCCCCAAGGCAAGTCACGATCTTGGTTGATCGCCAGGAACCGCAAGAAGCTCATCAATGGTTTGCAGAACGCCAACAAGTTTTCGGCGGGTATCAGCTAATGCTGCTGTCACGAGGAGTGTTTCGCGATTTGCTGCATGGACCAGAACGGCGAAGACTGTGTCCGAATGTCGAATCAACGAGATCAGGTGCTCACCGGTCGGCCCCCTTGTTCCCGCCAACCAATTCTTCACGGTCCTGTCGGTGGCTCCAGTCCATCGCACCAAGGTCTTAATCGCCTGGTGCGTATCACCCAGTTCGTCCCGCAACGCCGCCGCGATTGAAGCAGCATAGCCGAGCTGCTCTCGTCCTCGCGGGCTTCCTCCTTTTCCCTGAAATCCTTTTCCCTTTTTCGGAAACATCTTTCCGCCTCCCCGAGCTAAACTGGACACAATGGAGGCGATGAAACCGGACCAGCCACCTAGCGCGTTCCGGCAGCAAACCAGACGGATCAAAGGTGATCACGCGTACCGCCGGCCGACAGCGAGGATCAACCGAGCATGAGGATGCGGGCATTACACGTGCCGCGCAGTACGTGCGCATGTCGACGGAGCACCAGCAGTACTCTACTGAAAACCAATCGGACGCGATTCGAACTCTATGCCGAGCGACGCGGTTTTCAGATCGTCCGCACCTATGCCGATGAAGGCCGCAGTGGTCTGCGGTTGGCTGGACGTGACGCGCTCACGCGGCTGATCGCAGACGTGGAAAGCGGAAAGGCGGATTTCAGCGCCATTCTCGTTTACGACGTCAGTCGCTGGGGTCGTTTCCAGGACGCCGACGAAAGTGCCTATTATGAGCAAATCTGCAAACGCGCCCGCATCAGCGTGCACTATTGTGCCGAGCAGTTCGAGAACGACGGTAGCCCGGTCTCCACGATCATCAATCGGAACTCGCCGGGCCCCTCGATTTCGGCCACGACGCCTGGATGCAACTTCGGCAGCATCCGATTGATTTCGATGTAGCGGTAGTCCCTGCGGGGACCGAAATCCGACAAGGGTGTAAGCGCGCAGCAGACTACCAAAGCGCGACCGGTAGGCGCTGCTCGATGGCAGTCCTTCGGCCTCGGCAATGATAATTCCGGAAAGCTGGCCTTCGCGTTGGAAAAGGGCGTGCAGTGCTGTCAGCATCTCGCCGTCGGTCAGATCACTAATTCCTGGCCTGAATGATCGACTGCGCGGAATCGAAAACTGTCTGGTCGACGATCGCCGGAAACGCACCGTCAGCTCTGATACACATGTTTGGATCGTTTCGAATGCGCCGGTTCTTCAGCTTAAACGAGACGCGGTTCCAGACGTTATGGCCGACATACTTCTCATTGATCAGGACCTGGTGCACCGTTCCGCGGGTCCATGGTCAGCCCAGATGAGTCTTGATACCTCGTGCATTCAAGGCTGCGGCGATCTCCTGCTCGGACTTTCCGCCTTCCACGAACATTCGGTACATCCAGCGCACCTTCTCCACCTCATCCATGGGGCCTGGGACGAGGACCACGCGGTCGGTTTGGATGCTCTTGTGCTCGCCGCGAGAGAGTTGCCCCTTGGCGACCTTGGCCTGGTCTATCAGCTGCCGGCGCAGTCCAAAGCCAGCCGCTCCACCTTGCCGGAACCCGTGTTCGATCAGGCGGGACGCCCAGCGCTGATGGAGCTGGAAATGGGTAGCCTGACCGGCGCCGGATATGGCGAGAAGAGCGCCGAGCGGCTTGCCCAGCGCAATGGCTATCGCGACCGCACCTGGGAGACGCGCGCCGGCGCGGTCGAACTGCGCATCCCCAAGCTGCGCAAGGGCACCTAGTTCCCGGCTTCCTGGAGCCACGCCGGACGGCCGAGAAGGCGCTCACCGCCGTGGTGCAGGAGGCCTATGTGCAGGGCGTCTCCACCCGCTCGGTCGACGACCTGGTGCAGGCCATGGGCATGAGCGGCATCTCCAAGCGCCAGGTCAGCCGGTTGTGCTCGCGGAGATCGACGACAAGGTGAAGGCCTTCCTCAGCCGGCCGATCGAGGGCGACTGGCCCTACCTGTGGATCGACGCGACCTACGTGAAGGTGCGGCAGAACGGCCGCATCGCGGCAAAGCCGATCATCTCGCGCAACAAATCGGCGTCCGGGCTCTTCTCCACGAGGGCGCGCAGGTTCATCATCTCGTCGGTCATCGGTGGTTCCTTGGTTTGCGTTGGTGTGTCGCAACCCGAACCCTACCGGAAAATCGTCGACGACCACCCCGCGAAGCCGCCCGCTCGCTACAGCGCTATGGGGAGCGCGCTCGCGAGCGGCTTCGCTACCGCCGACCTACACCACCCGCTGGGACGTGACCTTGCTCGTTGTTTTCGCCGAAAGAGGTTCTGCCCCCCAACCGGGGTCCACAACGGCTCCGGTCTCAACCGATCTGTGCGTTCAGCTTATCGAGTGCCGTTTTGCGTTTTTGCAGATCTGTCCGGCGTCCGGCCAGAAGCAAAGGTCGATCGTCCACCAATTGTGCTTTATGCCGCTGTTCTCGGAAAGCTCCTTCAGGATCGGCACGAAATCAATGCTGCCGTCGCCGATCGGCACGTGGTTGCTTGTTTCGTCGTCATGGAGCCCGCCGTCACTGTCAATCACGTAGATCGCTTTGATCCGGCCCCTCAACTTCTTGGCAAACTCCACAATGCCGCCCGGCAGCGTCTCTTTTGGCCCACCGGTCTGCTTGGCTCCGACCACCCCGATTGTATAAGCATGGCAGGTGTCGAACTGGACACCGAAATTTGGCTCATCGAGTTCGTCGACAACCGAAAGGATGTCGGACGGGCGGTTGAAGGCGAAGCCCGGTTCGAATTCCCAGGCCACCTCGATGTTGCGGTCGGCAGCCTGCTTGATGGCCTGTTGCCAGATTTTGATTAGCCGCCGACGGGCCACCAATTTGTCGATTTGGTTGAGGAACTCTGGAGGCTGGATATGTCCACGCGAAATCTTTTGCACCGAGGTCAGCCGCGAACAGCAAGCATTTGCGGAAGGTGTGCAAATATTGTGCGCCGTCGTCATTAGCGTCGAGCAGCTTCTCATTCCAGAGGTCCGCCGCGATTGAAACTATCTCAAGTCCGTTGTCCGCGATGAACTCCTTGAGCTTCTGGCGGTTCTTCCTGGGTGGGATGGCTCTGCCAAGTTGGGTGCCCGCGAAGGCACCGAGATCGAGGCCATCAAACTTTAGCGTTTTTAACCCTGTCACGACATCGTCGAACGGAACAGGATTGTTGGCATAGAGGGCCGATCGCATAGGCCCAGGTGCCGATGGAGATCTTGTGCATGCCATGCTCTCGATAAGACCTTAGGACCGTTCAACACGTCCGTCGCGCAAAAGAAAATGGGGGCCTCTTAGCCCCCACCTCGTGGTCATCGGTTTCGTCATACCCGGGTGCTGTTGCAACGATCATCCGGAGCGGCTCGGGACCGGGGTTCTTGATTGCGTGGACCACACGCCGCCTTATGCTGATGACGTCGCCTTCAACGACACTGAACGCTTCGCCGTCCAAATACATCTCGCCATGGCCTTCGATGACGGCATAAACCTCCTCAGTGTGCTCGTGCCAGTGCGCTGGTGACGTTGCCCCCGATGTCGACCTCAACCCACGCTACGCCCATGGTAGCCAGGCCCGTCGCCGGCCACCGCCAGTTCGACGACAACACCATAGCGCGGATCGCGAAGGTGGGTGGCTCGGGAAAGTTTTCGCAGAGCGTTCGTCATTTTTAGACGTCCATCTCGGGGTGCAGGGCGAGGAAGAGTTCATCGAGTCCGTGGCGTTCGACGATGTCCTCGTCAAAAACGTCGAGAAAGCCGACTTGACCTGCGTACCGTCCGAGTGCGAGTTCGATCGACCCCGCAAAGATTGCCGCCATCACCAAGTCGAACACAGGCGGCTCGGGCGGCGCGACGTGGCTGAAATTTACTGGCTCGCCATCATTGAGAAGGATTACTTTTTTGCCGCCCGGCTTGAGGGTGTAGATCGTACCATCCGGCCAACTAACAACCGGATTAGGCGAGCTCGGCCGGAATGGTTCGGCTTTGTCGCTGAGAGTTTCCAAGAGTGCGATGGGAAATTCAGTGCGCTCTGAGCCGGTGGACGCAAGAAAGACGCCGTCTTTCAGGGCGCCGATATCGGGCCCGCGAAGGGTGCACTCGCCGGTGCATCCGACGAGTAGGTCGCGGCCGGAAACTGCCTCACGCGATGAACCCGCCACCTTGAACCGCCCGTATGCCCGCAGACGGAAGTCGCGCGGTTCTTTGCAGTCATAAAGCACGAGCTCGCGAACCCTGGGCGCCAGTGCTTCGGCGATCCGCGCGCCAATTGTGCCAGCGGCTCCGATGATGGCAACGCTGAAAGTCTCCAGTCTCGCGTGCCCTAAGACACAGCTGCTCGATACTTGTCACCGCTGCATGTGCGACGTGATCGGGCTCGAAATGTTTTTTAATCGACTGGCCGGCAAGTTGAGATGCGGCTTTCCGAACTTGGCGATGGCGGCCTGGCACCTGCGTGTGCCCTTTGTTGTTTGCTCGATGCCGCCGATCAAATTGCGGATGTTTAAAGAACGGCAACACGTGGCCACCGTCCTCCACCACGACGAACCGCTTTTTGCCGAGCTGCTTAAGAAACAACGCCCAGGGCTCTTTCCAAGTCGCTAACCGAGACGAGCGTCACGCCAAGCTCGCGTAATTCTCCGCGGACCTTATGGAGTTCAGGATATTTGTACGCTCTTGCCGACGACCAAAATGTTTTTCGCTAACGCTCCTAAATTCAACCACCCTTTCACCATCTCGACGAGCGTGGGCCGCTGATGAAGTAGCGCCACAATTCCTATGTCAGCGAAAGGTTGCCGAGAGACGAATTCACGATTGTTACTGACGGCGGTGATCACCGGAAGTTCAGCGGTCCCTGGCCGCACCAAGCCAGGCCAGATCGCTTCGACGTTAGTCGTAAACATGGTAGTCTCCTCTTGAAATACCTTCCGAGAGGAAGGCGGAGGAGACAAAAAGCATTCATGGATCGCAGACTGGATGGAGGCCGTTATTGGCAGCTGGATGCCAAAACCAATGCCAAAATCTCAACACTTGAACGATGGATTTGGAGCATTTAGGCTGACCCTATGACGAATACGGCGGCCAAAATTAATAGGTGGAAGCCGGTACTTGAGCTCCTGGACGGCGTCGAGCTCCTATTCAAGGATGCTCTCAAGCTGAAACATCAGCTGGTCAACGATCTCACTGGCACGACGGTCAAGTCGAAGCTCCAAAATCTCCGTGCTCAACTCCAGATCGATGAGGGAGATTTCAGCCGCTGGAGTAACGGAAAAGTCCGGCGGGGCGTTGCGCCGACTACACAGAAGCTCCGAAAACTCTTCACCGGCGAAACCTATATTGATAGAGCCGACCATGATCGCCGGCATCAGGACCGACAGTTTGCGAAAGACCTTCTAGAGTTCTGGAGACAGAACAATGCGAAAGAGTTGGCGGAAGTCATAGAGCTCTTGCTGGCTGACGAAGCCAAGATCACTCATCTTGATGAAGTAGATCAGCTCGCAGAGTTGGAGCGGACGCGAACATCATTAGCGGCTGCGGCAATGGTCGCGGGTCGGCAGAGCACTAGCGGGAATCTCGTCATCGATCCGAATATTAGAGACCCTGCCGCCAGGCTTGCGCCTGAGCAGGCAAATTATTCATCGTCAGGCCGAAGTCGCTAACCTCGAGGCGCTTTTCGCCAGATGGCAAAAGGAAGGATGTCTGGTTGCACTTTCCGGCCCGCCGCGTCAGGTAAGAGCGCGGTTTTCGGACGATTTGCAGAAGCTTTATGTCGTTCACAACAATCGCCTATCGGCATCCTCTACGTTGATTTATCGAATTCCCAACGACCACTAAGGTCTCTCTATCTTGCATTGCGGGGCTCGACCGGCCTGCGCCCAGCGATAATCAGTGACGACGATCCCGCTGGGGGGGAAGACGAACTCCGATGAGCCTCTGGTCGACGAAGCTGAGCTCGCATTCAGCTATATCTCTGGCCGACTAGTTGGTCACAAGCTTGTGGCCTTCTTTGAGAGCTAGCCTGACGTTTCCGATAACAAATTCATGTGCGCCGAGATGCAAAAAATCGTTGGAACTTCAACATTTCGACGAGCATTCAATCTACTTGAAACCCACGGCGAGATTCTCCCTTGCCAATGTCGTTGACTACCACTATTCCGCTGCAGCCGTTTTCCGCGCTGCACACCAAAAAGAGTTTACTCGTCCAAGAGGGCCAGCCCGAAGATCGTGGCCGAAGGGCGCTGTTGATTTCTTGAGTGATGATAGGAAATCTCTTTCTATCTGGCATCTTGCTGCAAAGGCGCCTTCTGCTATGATCCGCAGCTTGTAGCCGTCTCAGGCGAAAACCCAACCTCTGAAGACTTAGCGCTGACAATCATGGAGCATGCGCACGATATTGCCCGAACTGTAGTCGAAGAAGCTCTGCGACTATGGTGAGCTGCGATCATTGGGGGGCCATGGTCAGCTTGATGAGCATGGCGGTCTTCCAAAAGGCTGCCTATTTCGCCGGAAGCTTTTGAGCGTGGCTGGATTGGCGCCCATCCCAAGTATAGCGGCAGCTCTCTACGAGATTGGCTGGCTCGAAAGTCCGGCCGGAGTTCATTTTAATTGAATTCGGCCACCACGCCGTCCGGGCTGCAGCAGCACTGGCTTTATCGGGTCGGGGAAGGGGCGCATCGTGCCGATGAATTCCATGCGGCGATCAAAAGTCTGAGCGATGTAATTTTCAAGGGTAGCGATGCTAACGCTTCTTTTGCGCTTGATGAATCGGAAGCCGGTGGCTAAAGCAACTTCGCTCCGCGAAAGACGAATCTTCCTGGCTCACCTGCAAGCGCTATTGACTGTAGGAAGCCGTATTTGATTCCATTTTGCCGTCTTGCGGAAGCGGAGGGAAATGCGGCCGCAACTGATTTTTTCCGCCAAGGTGCGGATGGTTCCGACTTGGATGCGGCGCAGCTAGCCGCTTTAGTATTTTATGCGCGCAGACGGTTGGACGAAACATCTCCTGTTTCGGGATCTTGTCGATACCGATTTCCTAACAAGTCTGCGCAGCGTCTCGGAGCTGATTCGGAACGGCCGCGAAGTCAATTCACGGCAGCTCTTTGCGCTTGACGGGGCTATCTTCGTCGGCGCCGGGCGCTTTCATCTCTTCGAAGAAGCACTTGCTATCCGAAAGGCGATCTATGCTGTGCTCGTCGAACAAGAAGAAAAACAGCTTGCCCAGAGAGAAACAGCCCTTGGCTATCAGCTTGGCTGAGCTTCTTGATGAACATTGCCCACCTCGGGCTTGGCATTGGCGAGGAGGAGCGTGCCTTTGTGGAGCGTGCCGAGAGGCATTGTCAACGGACCAGGATTCGGCATCGCGACAACTTTTGGAAGCAATGGCTACTCAGCCGCGTCTCGCAATACTCCGCGCGCGGTTAACCGGGGTATCAGAGCAAAAGGCGGAATTGGCCAAGGCTGTGCAACGCATGCTGCTCTCAGTGTTCTTGCACTCGCTTTTTGATGACCCAAGGTGTATCCGCTTTTATTTGAGGAGCACTTCACAAATTCGTCGATGTTGAAGGAGATGAACAGGCGAGACGGCAACATGTAGATGCAGCGAAAAAAGCATCTAGAAAAAAGGTCCTTGGGCCATGCGAGTCATCGGGATACTTCCCACCCAGGCGCAAATTCGCGTGGTGCTGAGACGCGAGGCACTGAACTTGCAGCTGGGACATCGAATATCAGACGGTCGCGGGCGCAGGAAGCGCTCTCTCTGCTCTGGACCATGCGGCCCAGCGGGAGGCACGAGATTGACAATGATCCTCAGGCCTGTCTCGTCCAGGCGCGCCTGCCAGGCATTCCTTGGCGCACTGAACAGGCCAGTCTTAGTCAACTTGCGGACAAGTCGCTGAAAAGCTCGCGCCAAGTCCGGCTGCTTTGGCATCTGAAGCTGCGCCTGCTCGACGCTGCGGGCGGTGGTCAGCAGGACTGGTCCGACGCGGCCGAGCTGGGTGTGCCAAACTTCCGTTCCCATGCCTCCCAATCTTCGCGAAGAGATCAAGGTCTTCCGGACCTGGAACTTCGGCGGGTACCCAGAACCGTGCGAAACCGTGCTCCTACGGCGCGGTTCTCCTCTGGATTGTCGACCGCGAGGTGGCGGAGCGGTACGAGGCCTCGATCGACAAGAGTAGCGCGAGATTTGTTGCGGCAGAAGGTCGACAACGACAGCGGGCGTTCCCAAAGACGAGAAGCTTCGGCGTTTGTCGGGCGCATTCCGGACGCGCCAGAAGCAACTAGTAGACCTCACAAATCGATTCGGTTCCTCGGTCAATCTAACCTTGGCAGAATTCAGGAATGCCGCTCAGTACGCTCGATCAAAATCCGTCTTAACGGGAGAACCTACCGATGTGAACGCAGTTCTGGCTGTCATCGATGGCGGGCTGAAACATTGGCCCAAGCAGCCACATTTTGTCCTTCTGGCGAGCGGAGTACCTGAGGTACGTCTGGGACACCGAAGCAGCTATCGAGGGCTTCAGGAAGGTGCAGGCCATGGCCACGAGCGGCGACCTACGTCGTCGTGCGGCGGTCACGTTGGTGAGGACGCTGCACACCGCGATCGTCCATCGCGCGGATGGGGATTACCGCAACGGTTAGAATGGCTAGCGGAGGCGAAGCACATACTGGACGGGCTTTCTGGAAGTCATTACGACGCTGACGAAGTGGCAATTCTGAAAGATCAAGTCGCACTTGAAGCTGGAGATCAGGTGAATTGGTCTTCACTCGAAGACATTTACAAAAGGATAGTGGGCAAAATCGATGGGTTCCCCGCAACCCTCATTAAGAACTACGATCTCATGCACCTGGACAGCCGGGGCGCGCCGATAGACATAGCTCAGATCCTACAGAGCAATTTCGCCGACCCCGAGATATTGGGCTTTGCTGGACTTTTGTACCTTGGGCGTGCCGAGAAAAAGATTGGGAACCGATTGCAGGAGGACTTTGCCTGCGCCATAGCCTTTTTGCGGGCACAGGCGCTGCTGGAACGTTCTGGACAAGGCAGGAATATTCCAGCCACCAGTTTCCGCATCGGTCGCGCGATCGTGTCAGCCGCCGAGGCCTTCAAAAGTCTGAATCCGATCGAGGGCCTCGATACAGTTGGCCGGCCGGATCAACTCGCTCTGGCTGTGGCAAAACTTAATAGTGCTAGTTCGAGATCCGCCGGGACTTCCGGGAGACGGGCGGCTCCGCCAGCGCCAAGCATCCCAGCTGCGCGCTGAGTTGAAAGATCGCTAAGGCGCCCCCGCCAAGCTGCGTGAGCAGATGGCTCCCAGTGGGAAATCGGCACACGCGTGTAGGCGAGTTCTCCGACGCGATTCTGCTCAAGAGTTTCGGCGATGTGCCGGAAGAGTTGAATGAGTTGTGACCACGCGGATGAAGGCAGCAAAAGGTTTTGCTTAATGACGGGGATCCTCCGTAAATTCCATTTGGACATCGAATCTGAGAAGCCGATCGAACAAGGCCGCCTTGCGATAGAAATGATGCTCGCCGAACCAACTCTCCGCGATCTTTTCGCTGCGGTATTCGAGCAGTCCGAACCAGAGCAGCGGCCGGAGGATCCTGGCCTCCATCGCGTAGGACGTTCTGTCCCACGTTCCAGCAAACATCGCGGGTTCCGGGATGGTGCAGAGCCGCGTCAGCTTCTCGCTGGATTGCCAGTCGCCTGCCGAAACCGACAGCGACCACAGTACGATGCCGATGTCCGTCTGCGGCCATGAGCCGAGCAGCCCGCGACCGAAATACCCGAGATCCATGTGCCAAAGCGCAAGATGGAACAGGATCGCCGGCAAGCTGCCTCGCCGGTCATCGTTGAGCATCGATTTGCCAAACGGCGTCGCCACCAACTTGCCGCGCTGGGTGCGAACGAGCTTGGCTGCCTCCGCGAGCAATCGAACGATATGCAGCGGCAGGAAGTCAGGTTCGTTGATGACCTTATGGAGCCGAAACGCGTCGGCTTGGTCGTAGCCCGGCCATTCGATGAGCTCGCGCATCTCGGCGACCACGGCGCGCGACAGGTTGCCGGTTGCGGTCAGCGGCAGGCCGCCGCGCTCGATCGCCTGACGCAGCAGGATGAACGTGTTGCGCGCCACCGCTGAGCTCGGCGATCTCGTCGGCATTGAGGTCGTTGGCGATCCGGATTGCGGTCTGAACGGCCGACGGCTCCTGCCTCAGCGCCCGCAAACTGTCGAAGGTGAGCAAGGTCCAGGCTGGCTCAACACCATCGAGCCAGCTTCGCACCTTCGGGTCCTGCAGAAAGTCCGCCGCCACCATGATCTCAGCCCGCCATGCCGAACTGTTGTGAGACAGGCCGTTTCGGCCGCAACCATTCGCCAGCTTCGACCACCGCCGGCGGCCCGAGCACGTTGCGTACCGCGATGGCGACGGCCTTCTTCTGTCCGACCAGCACGACCAGCCGCTTGCCGCGCGTGACGCCGGTGTAGAGCAGGTTCCGCTGCAGCATGGCGTAATGCTGCGTCAGACCGGGATGACCACGGCGGGATATTCCGAGCCCTGGCTCTTGTGAATGGTCGCCGCGTAAGCGGGCACCAACATGTCGAGTTCGCCAAAGCCGTAGGTGACGGACCGGCCGTCAAAGCTCGCGATGATCTCGCCGGCGTTGGGATCGACATCGTCGATGTATGCCGATATCGCCGTTGTAGACCTCCTTATCGTAGTCGTTCTCGATCTGCATGACCTTGTCGCCGGGGGCGAAGGTCCAGCCGAACCGCTCGACCTTGCGTTCGCCGGCGGGATTGAGCGCCGCCTGCAGTTCGATGTTCAACGAACGTGCCCCGACGCCACCGCGGTTCATCGGGCACAGCACCTGGATGTCGCGGATAGGATCGAGGCCGAACCGTTTGGGGATCCGCGTCTTCACCAGCTCGATGATGCGAGCGACGGCGGTCTCCGGATCGTCCGCCTGCACGAAATAGAAGTCGCTCTCGGTTTCCGGCGGGCTGAGATCGGGAATCGAGCCCTGGTTGATGCGATGGGCGCTGGTGATGATGCGGCTCTGCGCGGCCTGCCGGAACACTTCGGTGAGGCGCACCACCGGCACGGCGCCGGATGAGATGATGTCGGCCAGCACCTGGCCAGGCCCGACCGAGGGAAGCTGGTCGATGTCGCCCACGATCAGAAGGGCGGCCCGGTCCGGCACCGCCTTCATGAGCGACTGCATCAGCATGACGTCGACCATGGAGGTCTCGTCGACCACCAGCAGGTCACAGTCGAGCGGGTTGTCGTCGCCACGCTTGAAGCCGCCGCCCTTGGGATCGACCTCCAGCAGCCGGTGGATGGTCTTGGCCTCGAAGCCGGTCGCCTCGGTCATGCGCTTGGCGGCACGGCCGGTCGGTGCGCACAGGAGGATGTCGGTGCCCTTCGCCGCAAGGATGCGCAGAATGGCTTTGACGATGGTGGTTTTGCCGACGCCGGGCCCGCCGGTCATGACCAGCACCTTGGACTTCAGTGCGAGCCGGATCGCGGCGACCTGGCTTTCGGCAAGCGCAAGCCCGATATGCTTCTCGACCCACGGCAGGGCCTTGTCCGGATCGATCCAGGGCCAAGGCAGCGTGCCGTTTGCCAGTCGCATCAGCCGCTCGGCGATGGTGCGTTCGGCGCGATGCAGGCCGGCCAGAAATACACAGGGCGTTTCGCCGACCCGGTCGGCGACGACCGTGCCCTCCTGCAGCTCGAGATCGAGCGCAGTGCGGATGAGCTCCTGCGGGACCTCGAGCAGCTTCTCGGCGAGCGGCACCAGCTCGTCGGTCGGCAGGCCGCAATGGCCCTCATCCATGGCCTCGGTCAGCGCATAGGAAATGCCGGCGCGGACCCGGATCGTCGCGGTCTTCTCGATGCCGAGCTTCATGGCGATGGCGTCGGCGGTCTTGAACCCGATGCCGCGGATATCGCGCGCCAGCCGATACGGGTTCTCGGTCATGACCTGGATGGCGTCGGAGCCATAGGTCTTGAAGATCCGCACCGCCCGCGCCGTGCCGACGCCATGGCTGTGCAGGAACACCATGATTTCCCGCACCGCCTTCTGCTCGGCCCAGGCGGCCAGAATGCTGGCGGCGCGCACCGGCCCGATGCCGTCGACCTCGCGCAGCCGGTCCGGCGTCGCCTCGATGACGTCGAACACCTTCTCGCCGAACGCGCGTACCAGCTTCTTGGCGTAAACCGGCCCAACGCCCCGGATCATGCCGGACGAGAGGTACTTCTCGATGCCGTCGGCCGAATCCGGCAGCGAGGTGCGCAGGAACCGTGCCTTGAACTGCTGGCCGTGGGTGCGGTCGTTGATCCATTCGCCGGAGGCGGTGATCCACTCGCCCGCCGCGATCGTCGCGGAATGGCCCGACCACGGTCACCATATCGCGGTGCCCACGCGCCTTGGCGCGCAGAACGCAGAAGCCATTCTCGGCATTGTGGTAGGTGACGCGCTCGACGAGGCCGGCCAGCACTTCCTGGGTTGATGGTTCCGGCTGCGGCTTCATCACGCCGTCGCCCTATCGGCTGTTCAGCTTGGGTATCGCTAGTGAGATGTTCAAGAGGTTCCAAGAGACTGCGCCGTTAGAAGCTCTTGAACTATCCTGAAACGTTGAATTTGAGCATTCCGTGTTGCAGGGTTTTCGCGGAGAATATCGTCTATTTCATCGTTGTCGTCCTTATCATTGGGCGCACAGATTTCTTGTTCGAGCCACGCGAGGTTTGTTCTGATTTCCGCAGGGGTGAACATGCCCCGGACCTCGGATAAAAATCCCGGCAGCGCGCGGGCAAATTCCTGATGCTTTAAGGCTGCTTCGGCATAGTTCAGCAGCTTCTCGCCGACGATGTAATCGAACGCGGCCTGCAGCCCGTAGCGATTCTTGATCTGCCGAGCAGCTTCGCACTGCTCAATCCAAATCTCATGATGTTTTCGTACGGTTTTCATGGCGTTTCCTTGTCCCATCAGGTCATCTGTTTCGCCGCTGCGCGCGCCAATCCCACGGCATATCGAAGTCGCCGGACCAGATGTTAATCCGTTTTTGCCGGGCGGCGTCCTCGTCGGCAACGTAATCAACCGAATATCGCCGATAAGCGACGGCCCAGCCGTTTGCGACCATCCAGCGGTTCAGATCTTCGGCGCCTTTGAAGCAGACAGCAACGATGCGACGATAGCGATCGATATCGCGCGGCTTCGCAGCGTACGGTCGCGTGTCCGATCCGATCGGCCAGCGCAAAGCTTGCCTGCTGTCCGCAACGCCAACGCTCGCCGGTGGGCCGCACGCAGAGCTGGCCGCTTTCCGGGGCGTCGATGCCAAACAGACGAATGCGCTGGCCGTGAATCTCGATGGTATCGCCGTCGATGACGGAGGCGACGCCGGTGAGGTCCTCTTGTGCCAACGCCGGACCGATGGCCGCAAGCGCCAACAGCAAAGCTAAGCAACGGTATGCGCCATACCATTGTCATCGCCCTATCCTTGTCGGCTCGTCGACTTCCTCGGCTTCGCCGGTTTCCTTGTGGACCTCCTCGCGAATGACCTTCTCGGTGATCTCGGACAGATAGGCGATCAGTGCTGCATTCAATTCCTGGAATTCCGGCCACAACACCTGCTCCATGAAGCTCTGGGGCGCCTTGATCATGATCGTTTGACGGTGCATCCGCCGATGACGGAACGGCCGCAGGCCGTAGCGCCGGCATAGCGCGATGAACAGCTGCCGCGACCAGACATCAGGAATCGAGAACTTCAACTCGACCGACTTTTCCTTGCCCGCGGCTTTGCCGAGACGCTCGCGGATGCGTTCTGCAGCCGCGCCAGCGGCGGCTTTCTCGCCAGGTGTTGCTGCGCCGGCAAACAGAGCTTCGATCTTGCGTAGTTTGTCGCGAAGAATGTGCTCGGGCGTCATTGAAGCCCTCAAAAATGCCTGTCGCCAAGAACGATATATCAGACGTGCTCACTTCTTGGCCCGTGACGAACGCCGTGCCGCTGCGCCAGAGGCTTCACTGAACAGGTGCAGTGGGATGTTGAGAATTGCGAAGCGCCGACGCTCCTCCGCATGAGTTTCAAAATCTGCCTCGACCAATATCTCAACCGTCTCTTCGCTGGCATAGATTTCGACGCGAACTGGTGCATCGCCAAAATCAACTTCGTGTCGACGACCGTTCTTTCCCCGTATGATGGCATAAGGCATTTGCGTGCTGCTCCCGATAAATCAGAAGTGGTCGCTGCCCAGATGACGCGGCCGACGATGTTCACTTCCTCGGTGTCCCGCTCGTAGCTCACATCTCCCGCGCAAACCATCGAATCCTTCCGATGATATTGACCTCTTCGCCGCTGCCTTCATAGGGCTTGTAGAGCGGATTGTCGGAGATGATGCGGACCCGCGGCGGATCGCTGTTGGGGATGTGCTCGAGCCGTTTGGCGACGAGACCCATGCCGTCGTGAAGCACGAATATGCCGGGTGGCGTTGGTGAGCGCCGGCCGAGGTCGACCAACACGATGTCGCCATCGTGCAGTGTCGGCATCATGCTGTCGCCCTCGACATGCATGATGCGCAAATTGGCCGGGTCGGATCGTAGACCCTGTTTTATCCACGAGCGCTGAAAATGATACGGGCGCCCGTTCACGGGCTCTTGCTCGACCAGATGGCCGCCGCCCATGGACGGCCTGACCGCGACCGACGCGATGGCGACGAAGCTGTCATCGGGATGCTCGACGATCGGCTCCTCGCCTTGCACTTCACCCATGCCGTGAAGGAGCCAGTTGCGCTCGACCTTGAGCGCCTGCGCCACGCGATCGAGCTTGGTGAGGTTCGGGTTGGCGGATTTGCCGCGCATGATGTCGTAGACGAAGGTGCGGTTGACGCCGGCGATCTCGCCGACCTGCGCGGCGCTGAGACCGAGCTGTCTGCTGCGGGCCTTGAGGCGGTCGGCCATGGTGTAACGCATCGGAGCTTCCCAAGAATCGTGGAGCGGGAGGACCAAAAGGGATTGATTCGTCCGCTATCCTAGACTAGAACAAACCAAGAACACAAGAGGCTTCAGATAGAGGGCTTCGGCGGCAATGTCGTTGATCGACAAGGCGTATTTCACCCTGGAGGAACTGGAAGAACGCTGGAATCTGCCCCACCGCGATCTCGCCTACCTGGCCGAAAACGGCCTTTTGCGGCTGTCGGTGCGGCTGTTCGGGGTGGAAATGGAATTCGGCGTCTACGAGGAGGGCTCAGACGGCGAATGGTTCACGGTGCCGCACGAACGCCGCCGTTTCACCGGGTTCCAGGACCTGCAGGAGCGCGATGTGTTCCGGGTGTTCCGGCAGGGCCAGATCGATGTCGCGCATTTTCATGCCGCCAGATAAGGAGTACTGCTACCTGATCGAGCCGACGCGAACGGTCTCGGTGCGCCGCGATGATTTGCTGGTTCGTCGCGAGGAGCGCGACCGCGTCGAATCGCAGCACGCGCTCGTGCGCAAAGGCTCGGTCGCGCCGGCGCTGCAACAGGCGAACGATTATCGCGAGGTGCGCACCGCGGGGCTCCTGTTCAATCTCGGGCCAGTACAGGCGCGTGTCGTAAAACGGCTGCACGATGCCGCGACGTCGGCGAATCCCTGGTGCGAGGGCAAGCTCATCCTGGGCGAGGCCGGATCGTCCAGCACGCGCATGGCCGATGTGTTCAAGTCACAGCCGCATTGGCGCCGCCTGATCGATTCCGACGGACGCGGGCGCTATCGCCTTCGCGTGCCGCAGCGCTGACGACAGTCATCGGCATTGCTGGATCGGTCGGCTCGCAGCGCATTTTATTCTCCATCCCCCGCTATCCCCCAGCGATCCCCCTGCGACCTGCAATTTTCCTCATTGATCCCCCGCCGATCCCCCAGCGATCCCCACGACGCGTGACCGATCGCTCGGCATTGTCGCGCTCACGTTCGAACGAACGCGAGGAGCGGCGCAGTGCCAACCAAACATCTCAGACAAGCTGAAGTCGCGCAGCGCTGGAGCGTCAGTCATCGCACGCTGGAGCGCTGGCGCTGGACCGGGCAGGGGCCACGATTCCTGAAAGTCGGCGGCCGGGTCGTTTATCGGATCGAGGACATCGAGGCCTACGAATCCGAGCAGCTGCGCACCAGCACGCTGCGCACCGAGGCAGGTGCGCGATGATCGTCCTCCGTCACAGGCCCTTCGTGAGCGAGATCGATTTGTGTGCCTGGCTGAGCCAGGCCGCGCCGAATGATGCGCTCGAGTATCATCGCGGCTTCCTCGTCCTCGACATAGACCCGCGAATCAGCGGCTTCGCCAACGGCGACCGCCTGGAACTCATTCAACTCGCCAACCGCGCGCGATGGGCAGCCGAGAAACAGCTTGTCCATCTGGTGCAGCGCCGCCTCGGCGAAAACCGGTTCAGCTACCTCGCCATCGCTCGGCCGCGGCCGGAAACGCCGGCGCTGTCATCGCTGCTGCTCGCGGAGGCCGCGTGATGGACACCGATCGCAGCAATCGGCCGCGCCTGGAAGATATCCGCGCGATGCCGGTGGGAGAGATCAGCAAGCTTCCGGCCGAACACCTGGCGCTGCTGCAGGACGATGCCGCCGCCGCGCTTGAGGCCGCCAAGCGCATCAAGGACTGGCTCGATGGTGCGATCGCGCTGCGTTACGCCGAGCAGGCGGCAGGCTTGCGTCAACAGCAGGGTAAGGACACCGGCACCGTGCGGTTCGAGGACGGTGACGTCACCGTCGTGGCCGACCTGCCGAAGAAGGTTGAGTGGGATCAACAGCAGATCGCCGCGCTGGTGAAGCGAATTCGGGAAACCGGCGAGGACCCGGCCGACTACGTCGAGATCAGTTTCAAGGTGCCGGAGCGCAACTACACCGCCTGGCCCGAGCCGATCCGCGAAGCCTTCGCGCCCGCGCGCACGGTGCGCACCGGCAAGCCCACTTTCCGCCTCGACCTCAAGGAGAACCGATAATGGCTATTTCCCTGGCCTCTCTCAAATCAACGGCAGCGGCTTCGCCGCCCCGGATCCTGACCTACGGCGTCGCCGGTGTGGGCAAGA
>CAWIPY010000005.1:0-287990 GCA_963837965.1 uncultured Pseudomonadota bacterium
CAATGCCGAAACGTCGCATTTTATGCGGCTTTTACAGCCTTGCGCCGGC
The DNA here is from genome assembly GCA_963837965.1 of uncultured Pseudomonadota bacterium. Taxonomy (GTDB): domain Bacteria; phylum Pseudomonadota; class Alphaproteobacteria; order Rhizobiales; family Xanthobacteraceae; genus Pseudolabrys. The sequence goes on from CAWIPY010000005.1 coordinate 50, forward strand.
CAGCGCGTTAGTTTCGTTTGTCGAAACGAGAAGATCGCGATGCTGCATTGGCTGGTCGGCGACTGCACGTTCCTGGGCCTGCATGCCCAGAACTGGATGCTGCTGATCGGCGGCGGCCTTTTGCTCTATGTCGCTTGGCTCGCCTTCGGCCGGCACGCCGTTTGAAGGAACGGCCGGCCTCCAGCAAGGAAGCCGGCCGTAGGAGCCCGGTTTCGGGGACGGGGGTGGGGGCAACCGGGCTCGCAGTGCGAGGATTTAACGGTGCAACGCGCGCAACGCCGTTGCTCAACTGTCGCGCAACCTCGCCTTCTCCCGTGCCAGCTGCTGCAGGATGACCCGTCGCTCGCTTTCGTCAGTTTTCGCACTCAACAGCTTGCGGTACCTGGTTACGTTCTCCGCGCTCACAAACCGGGCCAAACCGGACGCATCTTCCTGCGCGCGCTGCTTCGTTGCTTTCATTGTCTCGCTCTTTGATGTGCATCAATCGTTGATGGAGCAGATGTCATATCCGAACGGCAAAGAGCAATAGTCCAAAGCGGCTAGTCTGGTGCGACGCGTATACGTCTCAAAGCGGAAGAAAGCGGCCGCAACGCCATCCACGCCGCGCATGGCGACGCAAGCGCCCGCGCTCGAGCAGATGCAATCGCTACCGACAAGCGCCGTGATTCTCGACGCGGCGGGCACCATCGTGGCGGTCAACGAGGCTTGGCGGGAGTTCGGCAAGCGCAACGGGCTGCGCCTCGCTCATGACGCGGTCGGCGCCAGCTATCTGCAATATTGCCGTTCTGGCGATCCGCACACGCGCCGTTTCGTGCGCGAGCTGAAGGCTCTGCTCGCTGGCCGGCTCGACCTCTTGACGCTGATCTATCCTTGCCACTCGCCGCATGAACAGAGGTGGTTTTCCCTCATCGGCTTGCCGCTCTCGCTCGGCAAACCTGCGGGCGTCGCCCTCCTCCACATTAATCTCACCGACATGTTGCCGCGCCGCGCCGCGAGCCGCCAGCCCGTCCGCCACGCGCGCACTCTCGACGCGATCAGCGGCGCCGTGGAGCATTCAGTTTCGGAAGCGATCGCCGCGCAACTAAGCAGCATGTTCGCCGGCGTCAGCGGCGAAGCCGCGCGCGAGCGGGACGAGGCGGTGCCGGACGTGCCCGCCTGCCTCGACCTCGTGCGCGCCCGGCTGAGCAAGCGGCAACTCGAGGTGCTGCACCTGCTGGGCGAAGGCAAATCCAACAAGGAGATGGCGCGGGCACTGCTCTTGTCGCCCAACACCGTCAAGCTGCACGTGTCGGCGATCCTGCAACGGCTGAAGCTCAGGAGCCGTACGCACGCGGCGCTCCTGGCCTCCTCGCTCAACAAGCAGGACCCGACCGACGCGGCGAGTGCCGACCTGACCGTATGGACACGCGGCCGGGTCGCGTAAGCCGTTTAGCCGCAGCAGCCGTCTCCCGCCTGCATCGGCGGACAGGGCACCGATCCGTAAGAGCAGAACACACAGCAGTCGCCTGGCTTCGGCTTCAGCCGCGCGCCGCAAGCCGTGCAGACATAGAAGAACCGGCAGGCATCGAGCGGCATGTCCTCCTCCCGCGCCGCGCCGCAATGCGGGCAGGTGAGAACGGAGCGGGTGATGACGGTTGCCATAGCGCCGTGACAGCGCGGAATGGCGGCGGCGTCAAGGCCCCCTCTCCACCCCGAACTCCGCATCCTCCGCCAGCCACAAGCGCACCGGCGCGCGCTGGCGCCCGCGCGTCTCGGCCGCATAGCCGTAATGGCGTGCGAGGCGCTCGAGGCCGAGTTGCAGCACCACTTTGGCGGAACGCGCGGGCCAGGTGCGCTCGCGCTCGACGTCCTCCAGGCGTTTGAGGAAGCAGCAGACGTCGAGCAGCAGCCCGGAAAATTCCGGCCCCGCCGCGTCGAGCGCCGCATGTACGCGGCGCCGCGCGGCGATCATGACGTCTGTGAAATGCGCCATGCCGGCGTCGCGGCCGCGGCGGCCGGAAGCGATCGGGTCGGTCAGATTGGAAGTCACGCTCGGCATCAGGTTGGCGCAGGTGAAATCGGCGCGCAGCCGCTCGCCCGCCTGCAACTGATGCGTCTCGATGAGCGCGCGGCCGTCGCGCCCGCGCCGGCGCGCCAGCCAGGCGAGCGGACTTTCCGCTTCGTTGACGGTGACGCTGGCGCGGCCGTGCTCGGTGACGATCTGGCGCTTGCCGAGAGCGAGATGGCGGGCGCGGAAGTCGCCGATGTCGGGCTCTCCCGCCGGCGGCAGCCGCGCAGCCTTCATGGTGCTGCCGCTCATGCCGGCGCTCCCGTCAGCGCGCATGGGACGGCCCCTGCCGGCAACGGCCGCGCCGCCGCGCCGAACGTCTCGGCGCACCAGCATTCGAGCAGGGCAAGCCGCCGATCGATATCGGGATCGTCGCGGCGATCCTCGACCACGTGGCAGGCGTGGGCTGCGGTGCTGCGGTCCCGGCGGAACAGGCGGCCGGCCCGGTTGTAGCTCAAACCCAGCGCGACATGGGCAAGATACATGGCGCTCTGGCGGGCGAAGGCGATGTCGGCGGTCCCGCGCGTGGACGCGCGCAGCGCCCGCGGCGACACGCCGAAGGCGGCGGCGGTGGCCGCCTCCAGCGTGTTGCGTAAGCCTTGCGTCGGGTCGTGCGGCCGCGGGCGCGCGGGATGGCTGGCAGCATCGGGACATGGCAGCAGGAGAAGGGGCATGGGCGCGTGTTCCTGTAGGACTTTGCACCCACATGATCGCAGCCTTTCATCGGGCGGGGATAACTTTTTTGCCGCGCCGGTAATATGTTGAAATAACAATACTTTTAATTTTCGCGGCCTGCAGGCATGCTCATATTTTCTTAGGAAAAACATCCATAAGGACTAGGAATTTTTACTACAAGAGTCAACCCATCCGCCCCGGAGCGCAACCCGGGATGCAAAAAAGGCCCCGCGCCGGGGCCGTCACGAAAGATGATCGATAGTGCGCCTGTGGTGGCGGTGCGCCGCGCCGGCCGCGGGCTATCGCGCGCGCCGACGGCGCTGCTGGCCGAGGCCCATCTGCTTGGCCAGTTCCGACCGGGCGGCGGCGTAACTGGGCGCCACCATCGGGTAGTCGGGGGCGAGACCCCATTTTTCCCGGTACTGCTCCGGCGTCATGTTGTACTGCGTGCGCAGGTGGCGCCTGAGCGACTTGAACTTCTTGCCGTCCTCGAGACAGACGATGTATTCGGGCGTGATCGATTTTTTCACCGATACCGCCGGCTTGAGCGCCTCCGCCGGCCCCTCGGCGGGCGTCCCGGAGACGCGGGCGAGCGCGGCGTGCACCTGATTGATCAGGCTGGGAATATCGTTGGCGGCCACTGAATTGTTGCTGACGTAAGCGGAGACGATCTTCGCCGTCAGATCGATGAAATTGCCGTTGCCCGTGCTATCGCCCATCGAAGCTCACCTGCCCCGGCACGCTTCCCCCCGCGCGCCCGCCGACCTCGGTCCTTGCAATGGCCTTGCGTGATCTGCGGTCTTATCTGCGAGGAATTGTCAGCGCCAAAACTTATATTTCAAAGTATACTAGACGTTTCTAAGTCCGCAAGAAGAACGTGAGGTCAGTGCAATCTAGACTTGGCTATTAGCTGGTCGGAGCGGTCTGGGCGGGCGGCCGGGCCCCGCCACTTTGCAGGGCTATCGCATGTGCCGAAAACGGTGCCCCGGATTCGCTTAACCTCCCCCTGCAAGGGGGAGGTCGGCGCAAAGTGCCGGACGGGGGTCAGCGGACTTTCGCCTTTATTCCTGGCCGATTGAAGCGGTGCGCCATGACCCCCTCCCGATTTGCTTCGCAAATCGACCTCCCCCTTTCGGGGGGAGGTGAGAGGAGTTCGTGGCCCGGCTCGCCCTATGCGAAAGCCCTCCGCTGCTTTGAGAGCATATCCCGCCGCGCGGCGCCGGCTTGCGCCGCCTCACGCATTCTTTTCGAGGTGGGCGCGCAGCTCGTCGATGGAGGCGAAGCGGACAGTGCCCTGCGGCAGCTCCGCTTCGATCGAGCCGTCCACGTAGAGCGTATAGCCCATGCCGTCGACCACGCCGGATTTGAGGATGGCGACGGGTTGTGGCGCCTCGCCTGCGGCGGCAACGGGCGTTTCATGCGGCGGCTCTGGCTCCGGCTCCATCGCCAGGTCGGGTATGGCGTCGACGTCGGGCTTGGCTTCCGCTCCCCTCGGTGGGGGCGGCGGCGGAGGCGGCGGCCACATGGCCTCGAAATCGGGCGGCGCAAAGCTGGGCTCGGGCGGAGGAGGTGGCGGGGGCTCGGCCGTCTCTTGCGCTGCCGGCGGTGTCTCCGGATTGGCCTCTGGATTGGGTAAGGTTGGCGCGAAGGATGCCGCCGCGTACTCCTCGGCGGCGGGCTCAGGGAAGTGCGGGGCCGAGGCCGGTGCCGCGAAAGCCGGCTCCGGTTCGGCCGGCTCGACCGGCGGCGGTTCGACCGGCCGCGTCTTGGGCGGAAAGGGGATACGGCCCGCCGGCGCCTCGAAGGCCTGCTCCGCCGCCAGGCCGGCGCCTTCGCCCAGCCGGTCGGCGAGCCGGCGCAACTGGGCAACGGTGACCGCCAGCGCGATGACGATGATGCCGCCAGTGCCCAGCGTAGTGCCGGCGACGATCATCGTGTTGCCGAAGCTGAATTCATTGATCGGAATGCCGTAGGCGACCATGGCGGCGCCGGCCATGACGGCGATGCCGCCGATGATGAACAACAACATCGACATGCGCTATTCCCTTCCCATCGACATGGGCTATTCCCTTCCCGCCGGTTCTCTTCCCCGGGCGGCAAACCGTCGTAAGCCGCTATGAAACCAACAAATTCTCGCGCGTTGCCGCGCGCGCTGCAATGGCTCAGGGGCAGGATAGCCGGAAATCCCTTCACAGTTGCTTAACGTTAACTCTCCCTTGCCGCGGGTCCCGGCCGCGCCGGCGCGGGGGTTCATGCGGCCTGCGCGGCGCACCTGGCCCGCCGCCGATTCACGTTCCCCGTTTCTTCCGTTGCTCCCATCGCCCCCAGCGCCTAATTAGACCGTCTCAACGGAACTCGCCCGGGACGTGCCGGTTGACGCTTGAGGGACCGGTCTATTCCGCACTTCCAATCATCGTCTGTGGCTCGAGGAGGACGAACAATGTCGTTCAAGCTGCCCGATTTACCCTATCCCCATGACGCGCTCGCGCCCTACATGTCACGGGAAACGCTCGAATATCACCACGACAAGCATCACAACGCCTATGTCACCACCGGCAACAAGCTGCTGGAAGGCTCGGGCCTCGAGGGCAAGTCGCTCGAAGAGGTCGTGAAAGGCTCCTACGGCAAGAATGCCGGGCTCTTCAACAACGCCGGCCAGCACTACAACCACACCCACTTCTGGAAATGGATGAAGCCCGGCGGCGGCGGCGACAAGATTCCCGGCAAGCTGCAGGCCGCCATCGACAAGGATCTCGGCGGCGTGACCAAGATGAAGGAGGACTTCACCGCTGCCGGCGTCGGCCAGTTCGGATCCGGCTGGTGCTGGATCGCCTTCAAGGACGGTAAGCTCACCATCATGAAGACGCCGAACGGCGAAAACCCGCTGGTGCACGGCGGCCTGCCTGTGCTCGGCTGCGACGTGTGGGAGCACTCCTACTACATCGATTACCGCAACCGGCGTCCTGATTACCTCAAGGCCTTCCTCGACCACCTGGTGAACTGGGAACACGCCGAGGAAATGTTCACGGCGGCGAGCAAATAACAAGATGCGCGCGGCGGCAGCGCCGGCGCGATCGGTTAAAGGCGGCGGTCCTCGACCGCCGCCTTTTCGTTTTCGAAAGATGGAGCCGCTGCGATCTCCGTTCATTTCCGCGCAAGCGGGAAGCCAGGGAGGCAATCCATTCAAACCTGCAGCCCTGGCTCCCCGCTTTCGCGGGGACGAACGGACAAATGAATCGCCGTTCTCAGGCCGCGTCCGGCCCCGTCGGCTCGAGCACGACGACGACCTCGCGCACTTCGGGCTCGTGCGGCGTCAACGACGTACGCTCGCCGTCGCTCCAGCCCGCGAGCTTGACTACCTGCGCAGTCTGCGCGCCGGCGTCACCCGCCTCGGTCGGTTCCACGATATTGAGCCCCTGGGCATCGAGGAAGAAGGTGTGATCGCCGAACAACGAATTGAGCTGACCGACGACGGGATGGTTCTCCGGGATGGCCTGGGCGTCGAATTGACTCTGGGTGCGCTCGGCCAGTGCGGTGTTGAGCTTCATAGCGGCTTCCTCTGCTGACTTGAGTTCGAATTGCCGGCTCCACGTGCGATACGTGCAGCTGCCGGCTCAAGCGCTCTCGGCTAGTCGTGCGCCGTCGAGCAAACGCCGGAACGGTCGCGGAACTTGGCGCGCGCCGCCGGCATCGCGGCCTAGCCCCTGAAATCGGTGGCGGCCGCATGGTTATGGTCATGGTAGTGCAGCAAGATGCTGCGTCAACGCGAAGGGGCGGTCGCGGAGCCGCTCCAATTTGTCGCACCTCGCGCGGTAGAGACGTTCACGCAAGACGGTGCCTGGCAACCGCACTTCCTCTTTGCAGATTGCAAATGATCTTTACGGCTTCACCTGCGCCGGCGCGGCTGCGGGCGCATGCACAGCGACGGCTTCAAACGCGTCGGCGCGTACGTCCATGGTGCCGATCAGCGTCGGCATCAGCGCCCGCACCGGCGCCAACATCGGGACGCCGGCGATCGGGGCAAACCACATTTCGAGATCGCCCTTACCGGCGAGATAGCGCACCAGCAGGCTGCCGACTTTGTAGCCGGCGAGCGGATGCAGCACGACTTTGCACACCAGCACCTTGCCGGAATAGCCGCGCTCCAGTTTGACTTTGTCCAAGCGCTTGTACGACAGCGCCAGATTGTAGCGTCGGCGGCCGTCGAAGATGCGCAGCGTGTGCGCGCAATTCGTCCGCGCGAAGGCATCGGCGCCATAGGGGATCAGCATGGCGCTGAGCGGATCGGCCACGTTCTGCAGCAGGTCCTTGGTAACGTGCACCCGGTCTTTCGGCGGCCGCGCGCCGCGATCCTCGATCCCCGTCACCATGCCGTTGTTGAACGTCGTGCGCACTTGATAAGCGCCGTCTTCGTCGGAGACGGCCGCACGCGACATTGTCGGCACCGGCCGACCGTTCACTGTCGTGCCTTCGGTCGTCACCGATCCCTCGCCCTTGACCAGGACGGCGAGCATGCCGCTCGCTTTGCCGTGCGCGGAGGTACGATAAATGTCGTCGGACAAGGAGATCGTCCACGTGAGCTCGCCGATCTCCACGTGGGTCATGATGACATCGAAATGAGCCTTCAGCGTCACCGGGGCGCCGGCAGCAAGGGCATGGCCCGTGCATAGCGCGAGCGCCACGCAGGCGAGACTTGTCCTGCGCATCGTGCCGCCTGCCGAGCGAACCCCCATAGCTATCGCCTTCTAAGAATGTGCGAAGTCCCAATACAGGGCACGCGCCTTGCGGAAGATTGGACCCGGCTGCAATGAGCGGTCGTCGATGCGGCCGATCGGCAGCACCTTGGAGGCGTTGCCGGTCGCAAAAAGCTCGTCCGCGCCCAACAGCTCCTCATAGCGCATCACCGTCTCGACCACCGGAATGCCTGCGTCGCGCAGCAAGCCGATTACGCGCTTGCGCGTTATGCCGGCGAGGAATGTGCCGTTCGGGATCGGCGTGTAGACGGCGCCATCCTTGGCCATGAACAGGTTGGAATTGGCGAGTTCGGCGACGTTGCCGGCCACGTCGCGCACGACGCAATTATCGAAGCCGCGCGATCTTGCCTCGAACATGGCGCGCGCATTGTTCGGATAGAGGCAGCCGGCCTTGGCGTCGGTCGGCGCATTCTCAAGCGTCGGCCGCCGGAACGGCGACAAGGTGACGGAAAAGCCCTCCGGCTTGCGCATCGGTGTGTCGTAAATGGCGAGCGCGAAGCGCGTGGATTCCGGATCGGGCGGCAGCGCCATGGCGCTTGCGCGCTCGGCCCAGTACATCGGGCGCACATAGAGCGGCGTGTCGGCGGAAAACTTCGCCCTGCCCTCGCGGGCGAGTCCGAGCCATTCGTCCACGGAGACTTCCGGCTTCAGAAACATGGTCTTAGCGGAGGCATTGACCCGCGCGAAGTGCTGATCGAGGTCGGGCGCCACTCCCTCGAACACACGCGCGCCGTCGAACACCGAGGAGCCGAGCCAGATGGCATGCGTGCGCACGCCCCAGAGCGGGAGATTGCCCTCGTGCCATTCGCCGTCATAAAAGGTCCAGGTCTGCGACCAGGATTGACCCGCCATCGTGCACGCTCCCAACACCCGATTGTACAGCTTGAGGGCTTTCTTTGCCCGACCGCCCGTGCTTTGCAACCTAGCGCATGATGCCGGAAAGGGGGACCCCGTTCTCCCGCCTCGCGCAGCCCGCTTCGGCGGGCGAAGCAAGGTCGCACAGGATCACGCGGCAACGGGGATAAACCGCCGCAACGGGAGGATTTGATGCCGTCGATCTTCGTTTTCGATGCCTATGGGACATTGTTCAATGTCCACGCCGCGATTACTCGCTTTCACGAGCAGGCGGGAACGGACGCCGACCGCATGTCGGAGATCTGGCGGCAGAAGCAGCTTGAATACACCTGGACGCTCACGCTGGCCGGCCATTACACGGATTTCTGGACTCTCACGCAGCGCGCGCTCGACTACGCGTTGGCGCGCGTGCCCAGCGTGCCCATGGCGCTGAAGCCGCAGCTTCTGGAGGCCTATTTCGAGCTCGATGCCTTTCCCGACGCGCGAGCGGCGTTGCGCGCGCTCAAAGAGAAGGGCCATCGCACCGGCATTCTGTCCAACGGTTCGCCCGATATGCTCAAAGGGGCGGTCGATGCGGCGCAAATCGGCGGCGATCTCGACGCCGTGCTCTCGGTCGACGCGCTGAAGATGTTCAAGCCGCGGCCGGAGGTCTATGGCCTAGTCACCACGCATTACGCCTGCGCGGCGCGCGAAGTGACCTTTGTCTCCTCCAATCGCTGGGATGTAATGGCGGCAACATCGGTCGGGTTCAACGGGGTCTGGGTCAATCGCGGCAAGATGCCGGACGAATACGCGGATTTTCCACCCAAGCAGGTGCTCGCCGACCTCAACGCATTGGCCGCGGCGGCTTGAGGTTTCGCGGTAGCTTTACGCGCTGACCTATAGCCGTCATTCTGAGGTGGCCGCGAAGCACCTCGGGGTGACGGGGATAAGTTCATGGTCTGCAGCCGCTGCCATAACGAAGTCTATCCGTTCGCCGCCAAACGGACCGCCGACCGTGATGGATCTCAGCAGTCATCGTGCACGCCGCATCGCCTGGTGGATATGCGCGCTGGCCGTGCTGCCGACGCTGGCACTCGGCATGCGCACCTACGGCGCTTACAAAGTGCTGCGCTCCGCTTACGAGGCGGGCGCGCCCAGCACCAGCAACCTGCGCGGCTGGATGACGCTCGACTACATCGCCGCCGCCTACCACACGCCGAAACCCGCGCTGATCGTGGGCCTGCACCTGCCGCCCACGACCGCCGGCGATAAAACTCTCGTCGCCCTCGCCCGCGAGGCCGGCGTGCTGCCGCCGGATTATGTCGCGCGCGTCCAGCGCGTGATCGCACCATTTGCCAGGCCGGCCGCACCCGGCACCGAGAAAACGCCCGGCTGGCTCAGCAGCATCAGCGACAAAATGCTGTCGGCCCTGCTGGTCTATGGCTATCCGGTGCTCGGCCTCACTTTGCTGTTGGGCGCCATCGGCCTGCCGCTGCCCGATGGCATCGCCACCGCCGTGGCAGGCTCGCTGGCGGCGCAGGGACGCATGGACTGGCTGCTGGCCGCAGCCGTCATCGTGCTCGCCTCGGTGCTTGGCGACGCAGCCGGCTACGGCATCGGGCGCCTGCTCGGCGCCGAGGTGCTTACCCGCCGCGGACGCTGGTTCGGCTATTCGCCGGAACGCCGCGGACGGGCGCAGCGGCTGTTCGACCGCTGGGGCCTCTTGACCGTGTTCATCACTCGCACCTTCGTCTCCTATCTGAGCTCGATCGCCAGCGTGCTCGCCGGCGTCGCGCGCTACCGGCTCTCACGTTTCCTTGGCGTTGCGTTTGCCGGGCGCGTGCTGTGGGCGGCGGCCTATCTCGGTCTCGGCGCTGCGGTCGGTTCGGATCTGGAAGCCGCCGCCGGGTTCCTGACCTATCTCAGTCTGCTGCTGTTGTTGCTCACGCTGCTCACCATTTCGGGCCTGATCGCGACGGGCCGCGTTCCAGTCATTTCGTCGCAGCGCATCGTCTGATCGCCCGGCCGGCGGCGCGCAACGGCGCCCCCGCATGAAAATTTCTTCATGACAAATTTTTCATCTGAATTGCCGAAGGTGAATTAGGCGCGAAACACCGCTGTTTGGGTCTTCGTGGCCGCAAAGGATCAGGCGCGCGGAATTCGTTCCATTACGAAATTTAAATTCCGGCGACAGGTGGCGGTAAGGCGCGTGCGCTATCTATCGCGTTAACGGAACGACTGCCTGACGGCATTCTCACGCAAATTCGAACGTCTATGGAGACAGCACATATGACTGAAAAGACTTCGCACGATCCCGCCAAGCGGAAAGTTCTCTCCCCGCGGCGCGTGACCCTGTTGGCCTCGGCCGCCATTCTCGGCGCGGCCCTGGTTTCGGCCGGTCCCGGCCATTTCAATCCGCTCGATCTGATGGCGACCCAGCCGGCGCATGCCGACGCGGCGCAGCCGCCGGTCAGCGCGAAAGCCGAACATGCGCCGGTCGGTTTCGCCGATCTCGTCGCCAAGGTGAAGCCGGCGGTTATTTCAGTGCGCGTGAAAATCGAACAGACCACGGGCAGCGGGTTGTCTGAGGGCAACAATTTCCCGCCCGGCATGCAGAAGTTCTTCCAGCAGTTCGGCATGCCCAACGGTATGCCGCATGGCATGCATGGCAAGCAGATCATCACCGGCGAAGGCTCCGGCTTCTTCATTTCGCCGGACGGTTACGCGGTCACCAACAACCACGTGGTCGATCATGCCAAGACCGTGCAGATCAAAACCGCCGACGGCGAGACATATAAGGCCAAGGTGATCGGCCGCGATCCCAAGACCGACCTCGCCCTGATCAAGGTCGACTCCGACAAGAGCTTTCCCTACGTGAAATTCGCTTCGACCCCGCCACGCGTAGGCGACTGGGTGGTGGCTGTAGGCAATCCGTTCGGTCTCAGCGAGACCGTGACCGCCGGCATCGTCTCGGCGAATGGCCGCGACATCGGCGCCAGCACCTACGACAACTACATTCAGATCGATGCGCCCATCAACAAGGGCAATTCCGGCGGACCCGCCTTCAACATGAACGGCAACGTGATCGGCGTGAACACGGCGATCTTCTCGCCATCGGGCGGCTCGGTCGGTATCGGCTTTGATATCCCGGCTTCAACCGCAAAGCTGGTGATCGCGCAACTCAAGGAGCACGGCTATGTCAACCACGCCTTCCTCGGCGTGCAGGTGCAGCCGGTCACTTCGGGGATCGCCAACAGCCTCGGTCTCAAGGAGGCGAAGGGCGCGATTGTCGACAAGCAGGTGCCCGACAGCCCGGCCGCCAAAGCCGGCATCAAGGCCGGCGACGTCATTACTGAGGTCAACGGCAAGCCGGTGCAGAACTCGCGCGATCTCGCCCGCACCATCGGCATGATGGCGCCCGGCGCCAAGGTCAAGGTCGCGCTCGTGCGCAACGGCGAGCACAAGACGATGGAGGTGACGCTCACCAAGCTGCCGAGCCAGCATCAGGCCAAGGCCGAGCAGAACAGCCAGAAGTCGGCATCCAATCAGAGCGGCCTGCCGCATCTGGGCCTCGAACTGGCGCCGGCAAGCGACGTCGCGGGCGCCGGCGACAAGGGCGTCGCCGTGGTCGGCGTGGAGCCGGATGGGCCCGCGGCCCAGCGCGGCGTGCAGACCGGCGATGTCATCCTCCAGGTCGGCGGCAAGACCGTCGCCAATGCGGACGAGGTGCGCAGCGCCTTGCGCGAGGCACGCGGCAGCGGCAAGCACGATGTGTTGATGCAGGTGAAGGCGCCCGGCGGAACCCGCTTCATCGCGGTGCCGGTTGGCAAGGCCTGACGGTTCCAATTCAAGCAAGGGAAAGGGGGACGGGCGCGCGCCCGTCCCTCTTTTTTTGCGCGCGCCGCGCCTCGCTGCTCCTTGTGCAAATTCTTGTGAGCGCAACGTCGGAAGAATGACGCCTGTGTTGCAGACGTTTCCTGCGCAGGATTTTTCCATGTTCGGCGCGCGGGGGAACAACGCGAAACCAATCGCCCTCAAGCATCGTTATCAAGGCGAGGCGGAAGCAGGACGGATGAGCGTGAAATAGCGAACAATCCGTCCTGAGTGGAACTGCGCGTAAGCGAGGTTCTGCTTCGCTCGAAGTCTGGTCGAGGAAACAAAAACAGCAACCGAACGGGCCAGGCCATCAGCCCCTGAAGAAATCGCCGGTCGGCGAGGCGATTATCCGCCGCGGGCCGGGCGCGATGACAAGGGCAACCGTTGTGGACCGGAGGGCTTCGCGGCGTTGCCGCACAACAAGCGCGCCGCAAATCTGCGCGGTGCAACTCAAGTGAAGGAGACGACACTATGCTGAAGAAACTTTTGATCGGCACGGCTTTGGCGGCGATGGCGGCATCGCCGGCGCTGGCGCAGTCATATTATCCTGATGTCGGCAGCGGCAATATCGTGGCGGGCCCCGGCGGGCCTCACGTGCGTGCCGAGACTTCACCGTATGTCGGTCAACGCGGGCCGGCCTATACCTGGCTGCAGCATCGCGGTGGCGTCTACGTCCGGCCGTACGCCTATGGCGGCGCCTACGGGGGTGCCTACGCCTACGCTCCGCCGCGTTACGGCAGCTATGAGGGCCCGAGTTGGTTCTCCACGCCGGGCGATGCCTACTACGGCTACTAACGATCACACGAACGGATCCGGCGGGTCGCGCTTGCGACGACTGCCGGAGCCGAAAACGACGAAAACGAAAGGAGGTACTCATGTTGAAGAAACTGATAATTGGCGCGGCTGCTGCCGGCATGATGGCGACCCCGGCGCTGGCGACCGCTTGGTATCCGGGCGGCGGCATGATCACCAGCCCCGACCATATGGTGCAGCATTATAAGGGTCCGATCGGCCGCCACGGGGCGAACGTCTACACGGCCTATCGCGCCTTTAACGAGTCGGCGCCCTTCGGCCACTACTACGGGCGCCATCGCTACTATCGCGGCTACTAAGCGGTAGCGCAGAGACTCTGAAAGCCCCGGCCCTCACGGCCGGGGCTTTTGCATGACGCATCCCCGCGCGCTCAGGAGACGCCGCGCCGGAAATCGCGCGGCGTGGCGCCGGTGCTCTTGCGGAACGCCGCCGAAAACGAACTGGTCTCCGCAAACCCCAATTCACGCGCGATCTGCGTCACCGAGCGATCGGCCTCAGCGAGCAGCGTCTTGGCACGTTCGATGCGCCGCCCATTGTGGTACCGGTGCGGCGGCAAGCCAAACGACTGCCGAAAGGCGCGCGCGAAATGATAGGGACTCAGGTCCACCACGCCGGCAAGCGTGGCGAGCCGCAATGCCTCGGCCAGGTGTTCCTCGATGTAGTCGGCGATCTTGCGCTGCTGCCAGGCGCTCAAGCCGCCACGCAGCCGCGCAAGCGGCCGCTGACCGTTGATGCGCACGCGCTCGTAACCAGGCAGCATGCGCGGCGCTTCCGCATCGCGCGCGCCGTTCGTCGTTTCCTCCTTCAGCTCGGCGGCAACGCGCCAGACGCCGCAGTCGAAAAGAAACAGGCATGCGCCGGCTTGGCCCGGCTGCGGACCAACGGGCCGATGTTCAGTCGTGTCATTCGATGCAATACGGGCGGTATTCGTTGCCTCGGAGTGAGGACGGCTCATGCAATCTTCTCCGCTTTTCTTTTGCGACCGCCACCGTTGCGCGCTGTCCACCCCTATCGATTTATTCTGTTGGACCGCCGCGCGGCCGTTCGCCCGACTAGACAACGCGCGGACGTGTGCTGATATCGGTGTTCCATCGCCGAGCACAAGGCACAAGCGCATGAGGAATTAGTCGAAGCTTAGCCATCCGCTTCACGCATGTGAGCGATGCGACTCGGGCGCCGTGCCTCGGTCGGCGATTTGCGCAAGCGTGCGACACTCGCAGCAAGTTTGAACAAGCTGCTCGCTGCGCGCCGCCCTATCTGCCAGTCATGGCGGCGGCGTGCCGCCCCCGGCGTTTCCCCGCCGCCGGAAATGCAAGAAGGAGATACCATCGTGTTGAAAAAACTCATCATGGGCGCAGCCATTGCCGGCGTGCTGGCCGCGCCGGCCTTCGCCCAGTCGTACAACCCTGACTTCGGCACCGGCAACATCAACCCGCCGATGCAGGCGACGACCGGCAAGACCTTCCCCGGCACCGGCGCCTACGCTTACGTGCCCTACACGCATCATACGCGGCACGTGCGTCGCATGCGCGTCCGGCACCGCTGAGCCGCACCGCCGGCAAATCAAAGCCCCGGCCTGTCAGGCTGGGGCTTTTTGCGTGGCCCCTCACCAAGCGCGAGATCGCCCGGCGCTTCAAGCGGCCGACACGTGCTGCTCGCTGGCCGCGCTCGCCGGCCGCGGCGCCGGCGTCGCGGCCGGCGCGAACCTGTCGGCGGCGTCCAGCGAGACCGGATTGAGACACAGGTAGTAACGCGCGCCGACGATCATGGCACCCACCGCGAGCACCGGCCCCCAGCGGTTCCTCACCTCCAGATCGACGCGGCCGCCCGGCCTCGTCTCGATCACCAGCGGCGGACTGCCGCCCCAGTCAATGCAGGCCTCTACGATCAGCTTGCCGCTCGGTACGTGAAAATCGGTGATGCAGTTACGCGGCACGACACCGACCAGCGCGCCGTTCACCAGGATACGATAGGGCCGGAACCGGTCGGTGAATCCGCCGATCCGGACCACCCTGATCGTGCTGTCGGCAGGCATCGGCACGATCTGAGGGCCGATCACCTGCGGCTCATGCAGCGTCACGTCGCTCACCGGAACGCGCGTCAGCCGCGGCAGGGCCATCACGACCAGCCCGCCGACCAGGGGCGTCGTGAACACCGCAATGAGGAACCAGAGCCAGGCGGGACGGCCACGCATCTTGGCCAGAATGGCGACGCCGACCGCCAAGGCGAAATACAGATAAACCAGTCCCATGGTTCGGCCTCCTCCTTGCGGACACCGGCGCGACGCCGCCGGCGTCAGCCCTTCGCTCGCACCGCCTCCGTCTTCTTCAGCGCGTCCGCAAGATGGCGGTCACGACCATAGACGTCGGCATAGTAGTGCACTGCGCCGTTGACGTCCGGCCAAGCCGTGAAATAGGCGAGATAGACCGGAATGTCGCCCGGCACCGGCTGCGAGGCATTCTCGCCCTTCCCGATCCGTTTGTCGACGTAATCGACGTTGGTTCCGAGCAGCGCCGCCGCCATCGCGCGCGGCTTCTCCAAGCGCACGCAGCCATGGCTGAACGCGCGCCGTGTGTGCGCGAAGAGCTTCTTTTCCGGTGTGTCGTGCATGTAGATGGCATGGCTGTTGGGAAATTCGATTTTCACGCGGCCGAGGGCGTTGCGGTTGCCCGGCGGCTGGCGCACATCGACGCTTTCGTGGTTGGCGGCGACCGCACCCCAGTTGACCGCAGCCGACGCGATCTGACGGCCGTGCTCATTGGTGACCTGATACCCGTGCTCGCTCAGATAGGACGGGTCGCGATAGAGATGCGGCAGCATCTCGTTGATGAGAATGGAGCGCGGCACGTTCCAATACGGGTTGTATTCGACCGACTTGATATGGTCGGTAAAGAAATAGGTTTGCTTCGACACCTGCCCGATCACGGCCTTGGTGCTCAGCGCCACCTTGTTGCCATTGATATAGTTGACGCGGAACGAAGGCTCGTTGAGGAACACGTAGCGCTGCCCCAATTGACGCGGCAGCCAGCGCAGCCGCTCCATAGCGAGTTTCACCTTCTCGATCTTGTCGGCAGAGCCGTGCCCGTTGAGCGCGGCAATCGTGTTGGGACCGACGACGCCGTCGGGCGAAAGCCCCCGCTCGCGCTGGAAGTCACGTACCAGCGCGACCAGGTCGGGCGTGTACTGCTGCGCTTTAGCGCCTTGCGCCAGAGCGGCTGCATGCTGCTTCTCGAGAGCGCTGGAGCCGATGCGGTCGATGGCCGAGATGACCGCACCCAGCTGCGGATTGGCGTCGCCCGGCTTGATCGTTGTGTCGGGCGCGATCGCGACGGGCGGCTGGCTATCGGCATGCAGCTTCTGCAGTTCCGCCACCAGCGCGCGGAAGCGCGCATTCTGGGGATTCTGCCGCGCGAGCACGGCAGCGACATCCTTTGCTTGCGCGATGCGGTCGAGCGCCGCCGCGAGATCGACCTGCTTGCGCGGCAGGTCGTGGTAGCCGGAAATGCGGTCGGGCGCCACGCGGCCGCGCCGCGCGTCGAGCACGTAGGTGAGCACCTTGGCCGACAACGCGAAATCGAAGTGCAGCATCGCTTGCCGGCGCGCCGCATCGCTCAGCCCCGCAGGCGGCAACGCCACACGATAGTCCGCAGGATTAAGCCCGAAGCGATCGCTCGCCGAAAGTTCCGCCATGGCCGCCATCGCCTTGGGGCTGATGCTGCCGTCCTCGCTCCAGATGAATCCGGGATGCGCGGAATAATAAGCGGTGAGCGCTTTACCGACTTCAGGCAGCAGGCGCATCGTTATTGCCGGCGATTGCGCGCAGGCCTGGGCGAAGGCTTGCGCTTCTGGCGTGGGGGCTGGCGGCGCCGGCATTGGCGGCCCGCCGGTGGTCTCCGGCATCCGCGGTTGAGCCGAGGCGACCGAGATCTTGCACGCGCCGCTCAGTTCGACATTGGCCAAAACGTCCGGCTTGTAATCGTAATATTGCGGACTTTTAACCGTGACCTGGGGCAAAGACCTGTGCGGGGCCGCCGGCTGAGCGCCATACTGGCCAAAGGACTGGCCAAAGGGCGTCGATTGCGGCGTCCACTCGGCATAGCCGAGCGCATTGCCGCCATTGCCCTGCATCTGTTCGGCGCCTTGCCGCGACTGGGATCGCGCCTTGTTGATCCAAAACTGCTGCGCGCTTTCCATCGCCTGTGCATACGCGCCGTTCGACACTGTACCACAACATAGCAGCAGCGCGGCGCCTACGATCGCTGGATGTCGATATTGCATTGTCATCGGTCTTTCGTCGGTCTGGCCGAGCCAATTTTTCCGCCCCGGCTTGGTGAGGTACCGAAACAACGCGGAGAGCAGAGCTAAGTTTCGCCGGCCGGAACCTGCGCCAAGCGTGCGGTACGGGTGGAACGAATTGGATTGGCGCCGGTTGAACTTTAGGCAAAGGCGCTGCCTTTGCAGGCAGCGGCCGTTTGTGGCTCGCCGCGACGAATTAGCCATTAAAGAAGAGAGCGGCCGACCAGCGCCCGCAGCGAGCGCCTATGACCAGCGTGACCGATACCGCCCGGCGAACCTTCGAGGGCCTCCTACAGCGGGCCGAAGATCGGGTCGGTGGCAAAGCGGGGCTGAAGATCGTCGTTCTGCTCGCCTGCATCCTCGCGCTCGACACCGCCGACAAGGCCACCGTCTCCGCCGTCGCCGGCAGTCTCAAGAGCGCGTTCAACATCGGCAATACCGATATCGGCATCCTGATCGCCTGCGTCTCTTTCATGGGCGCGGCGCTGACGCTGCCGTTTGGCAGCATGATCGATCGCATCAACCGCAAGGCCGTTCTCACCGCCACCATCGTGCTGTGGGCGGTCGCCATGGCGGTGAGCGGGACGGCAACCTCGTTCACCTATCTCCTGGTGACGCGCATCTTTCTCGGCGGCGTTACCGCCGTCGCCAGCCCGGCCGTGGCCTCGCTGACCGGCGATTTCTTTCCCGCCCGCGAGCGCGCCAAGATGTACGGCTGGATCCTGTCCGGCGAATTGATCGGCACCGGCATCGGCTTCTTCTTTTCGGGCGAGATCTCCGCGGCAATCGACTGGCACTGGTCTTTCTATCTGATGGCGGTCCCGAGCTTGGCGCTCGCCTGGGCGCTCTGGCGCTTTTTGCCGGAGCCGCAGCGCGGCGGCCAGAGCTGGATCAAATTCGACGGCGGGGGGCCGAGCGAAGGCGAACAGGCGCAAGAGCAGATCCGCCGCGCCGGCTTCGGCCCGCGCGAAGACCTCGTGCTCGACCGCGACCCGCGCGAGCGCAGTATCTGGTGGGTGATCGCCTATCTGGTCCGCATCCCAACGTATCGACTGCTCGTGATCGCCTCCTCGCTCGGCTACTACTTCTTCGCCGGCATCCGCGGCTTCGCCATGATCTATCTCACCCAGCACTATTCGGTGTCGCGCAGTACGTTGAGCGCGCTGGTCGTGGTGATAGGCATCGGCGCCATTGTGGGCGTAATCGCCGGCGGCCGTCTGTCCCGCTACATGCTCGATCGCGGTCTGATGCAGGCGCGCATCCTGGTGCCGGGCGCGGTTTTGTTCCTTTCCACGCTGTTCATCGCCCCCGCCATTTGGACCACGAACGTGGTGCTGGGAATCGGCCTGCTCACCGTCGGCGCCGGCTTGCTGGCCGCCGCCAATCCGCCGATCGACGCCGCCCGCCTCGACATCGTGCATCCCCTGATGTGGGGCCGCGGCGAATCGGGCCGCATGGCGCTGCGCGCGTTGCTCGAGGGCGGCGCGCCGATCCTGTTCGGCGCCGCCTCGGGCTGGCTCGGCGGCGGCGGGACCGGGCTGAAATGGACTTACCTGATCATGCTCATCCCGGTGCTGGCGGCGAGCGCGCTCGCCATCCCGGCCTACTTCACCTATCCGCGCGACGTTGCCACGGCCAGCGCTTCGGTCGAGCGGCTGCGCGAACGGAAGTCTGGACGATGAAGGCGCGCCGCATGCCGGCCGGGCTGCATTGGCTGGCGCGCGCCGCCTACGCCGGTCGCGGGCTCGTTTTTCTCATTCTCGGCGGCTTTGCCGCGGTGGCGGCTTTCGGCGGCACGGCGCAGCCAGTCGGCGAGACCGGCGCCCTGCGCAGCCTGTTGGGTTCGCCCGCCGGCTGGGCGCTGGCCTTGCTCATCGTCGCCGGCCTCCTCTGCTTCGCGGCGTTCCGCGCGCTGGAAGCCGGTTTCGATCTGCATGGCTATGGCGACAATTTAATCGGTGTGTTGCGCCGTGCTTCGCTCGGCGCGGCCGGCCTGTTTTACGCCGGGCTCGCCATCGTCTCCGCCTCGATCGTGCTCGGCTGGCACGTCGCGCGCAGCGGCGACGAAACCGTGCGCGACTGGACCGCCTGGCTGCTCGGCTTGCCGGGCGGCGCCTGGCTGGTCGGCATCGCTGGCATCGCCACAGTCGGCGCCGGCATCGGGCTTGCCGTCGGCGGCCTGCGGCAAAGCTTCAAGCAACGCGTGAAGGTCGAGCCCAAGCCGCGCCCTTATATTGCCGCCATCGGAATGGTGGGAATGCTGGCGCGTTCGATCGTATTCGTCCTGATCGGCGCGTTTCTCGTTTTCGCCGCCGTCACCAGCGATCCGCAAAAAGCCGAAGGCTTCGGCGGTGCGCTGCAAACCATTCGCGCGCAGCCCTATGGCAGCGTGCTGCTCGGAGCGGCCGCGCTCGGCCTCATCGCCTTCGGGCTGTTCGGGATGAGCGAAGCGCTGTTCGCCCGGCCGGCGCGCGCGCCGAAAAAGCGCAAGCGCTAGCGCGTTCTTGCTCGTCCTCTTCCATTCGCAAGTCGGGCGCTCGCGCTAAACGCCGCGAACGCGGCCGTTCTTGCACGGCCGGCGCTGCAGTTATCCCCGCCTTCGTTGTGCGCGAAATGAGAATAAGACGGGGCACATCAAGGGCTTGCTAGTTATTGTAACATATTCAAATTATTGCAACCATTGGTAATGGTTGCATTTTTCTGTATGGTCAGAGCCGGAGCGTCGCGGGGCTGGGAAATACCGAGACGACGACGCCCAGTGCCCAAGCGCTTCTGGAATGTCGGCAACACATTCATGCTGGGGAAAACATCATGTCTCAAACGACGGCTCTATCGATCAGTATCGCAGTGCTGGGCGCCATCTGGGCCTATCTCGCGCTCGGCCCCTTGAGCAGCTTTACCCTCGTCTGGGCGGGCTTCATTGCCTGGGGCTGCTTCTTTCACAGCGGCGGCGACAACAACGCGCTCGCCAAGACCATTGTCGGCACCATCTACGGCGCCATCATCGGTTGGATCGCGCTGCTGATCGTCGTGAAGGTTCCGGTGCCGGGGCTCGGCACGGTGTGGCCGGCTATCGTCGTCGGCGTGACGGTGTTTTTCCTGGTCATCGTCGCCTCCGTCGACCTGCTCTCCGTCGTGCCGGCTAACGTCTACGGCTATGCGGCCATCGTCGGCTACACCCTGTCGAAGGGCGCCACCGGCGCGCTCACCGCGGGGACGGCCGCCAACCCGCTCGCCATGATCGTCATCTCGCTGATCATCGGAGCGCTGTTCGGCTACATCTCCGGCAAGCTCGCGGGCGCGCTGCAGGGCGCCGGCGGCGTGAAGGCGAAGCAGGCCTGATCCGACCCGCGCCGCGGGTTGATCACCCGCGGCCGCGGCGGCAAACCAACAAACGCCGGCCGATGGCCTCGCGCGGCCGGCCGGCGTTTTGCGTTTCAAGACGCTCGCCTTCGGCTAACATCGCGCGATCAACCAAAGCCGGGGAGCGCGCATGCAAAGCTTCGATTTCACCGGCCGCACGGTATTCGTCGCCGGCGGCACCAGCGGCATCAATCTCGGCATCGCCGAGGCCTTCGCCCGGGCCGGCGCCAGGCTTGCCGTGATGAGCCGCTCGCCCGAGCGGGTGGCGGCAGCGCAAGAGACGCTGCGCGCCCATGGCGGCGAGGTCGCCGGCTTTGCCGCTGACGTGCGCGATTACGAAAAGACGGCGGCGGCGCTCAAGTCCACCCACGACGCCTTCGGCGACATCGACGTTGTCGTATCCGGCGCGGCCGGCAATTTTCCGGCGCCCGCGCTCGGCATGTCGGCGAACGGCTTCAAGGCGGTGGTCGACATCGATCTCAACGGCACCTTCAACGTGCTGCGCGCCGCGCACGCGCACCTGCGCAAGCCGGGCGCGGCGATCGTCAACGTTTCCGCGCCGCAGGCCGAGGTCGCCATTCCCTGGCAGGCCCATGTCTGCGCCGCCAAGGCGGGCCTCGACATGCTCACCCGCGTGCTCGCGATCGAATGGGGCGGCGACGGCATAAGGGTCAATTCGGTGATTCCCGGCCCGATCGAGGGCACCGAAGGCATGGCGCGGCTCGCGCCCAGCGAGGAGGCACGCCGAAAGGTCGCGCGCGCGGTGCCGCTCAGGCGGCTCGGCCGCAATGAGGACGTCGCCAACCTCGTGCTCTTTCTCTGCTCGCCGCTCGCCTCCTACATCACTGCCGCGGTGGTTCCCGTCGACGGCGGCTGGACCACTCACGGCGCCTCCGCGCGCGACCTCGCCGCCACCGTGTCCACTACCCGGCCGTAGCGCCGGCTGCTATGGTGGCGGATGGCCACAACGAAAACGTGTCCCGGCTGCCAGGCGGAAATCGCGGCGGGCAGCCGGTTCTGTCCGCAGTGCGGCGCGCCGCAGAGCCTGGCCTGCGCCTCATGCGGCCACGCCAACCCGCCGGGCTCCCGATTCTGCGCGCAGTGCGGCGCCAAGGCCGGCGAGGCGGCGCCGGCCAGGCCCGCGCCTGAGCCGCCGGTTGCGCCGCGCCCGAGTTCCGCGGCCGAACGCCGCCAGCTTACCGTCATGTTCTGCGACCTGGTCGGCTCCACCGCGCTGTCGACCAGGCTCGACCCGGAAGACCTGCGCGACGTCATCGCCGCCTATCACAAATGCGCGGCCGAGGTAGTCACCCGCTTCTCCGGCTTCGTCGCCAAATACATGGGCGACGGCGTGCTCATCTATTTCGGCTACCCGGAAGCGCACGAGGCCGACGCCGAGAACGCGGTGCGCGCGGGCCTGTCGATCGTCGAGAAAGTCGCCGCCGGCGCGATCGGCGACACGCATCATCAGGTGCGCGTCGGCATCGCCACCGGGCTGGTCGTCGTCGGCGAACTGGTCGGCACCGGCGAGGCGCAGGAGCGCAATGTGGTCGGCGAAACGCCAAATCTCGCCGCGCGCCTGCAATCGGCCGCCGCGCCCAACAGCGTGCTGATCGACGCCGCCACGCGGCGGCTGACCGGCGATCTGTTCGATTGCGAGCCGGTCGACCCGGGCGCGCTGAAAGGCTTCGACGGGCCGGTCGCCGCCTGGCGCGTCTTGCGCGAGTGCAGCATGCAAAGCCGCTTCGAGGCGCTGCGCAGCGCCAATCTCGCGCCATTGGTCGGCCGCGCGGAAGAGCTGGAACTGCTGCTGCGCCGCTGGCAGCAGGCCAAGGAGGGCGAGGGCCGCGTCGTGCTCCTGTCGGGCGAGCCCGGCATCGGCAAGTCGCGGCTCACCGCGGCGCTGCATGAGCGGCTCGCCGACGAGACCCCGACCGCGCTGCGCTATTTCTGTCTGCCCCACACCCAAGGCAGCGCGCTGCATCCGGTCATCAGTCAGCTTCAGCATGCGGCGGGCTTTGCGCCCGACGAGACGCCGGCTGCCAAGCGCGACAAGCTCGACCTTCTGCTTGGGCGAGGCGATGCCGACGACGGCCAGACGACCGATCTGTTCGCCGAACTCGTGGGACTTGGCCCCCGCGCGCAAAGCGCCTCGCCCATGGACCCGCAGCGCCGCCGCGCCCAGGTTCTCGCCGCGCTGATTGGCCGCCTGGAAACGCTGGCGCGAAAAGGCCCGCTGCTGATGGCCTTCGAGGACGCGCACTGGAGCGATCCCACCTCGCTCGAACTGCTGACGCTGACGATCGAGCGCATGCAGACGCTGCCGATGCTGCTCGTCATCACCCATCGCCCCAACTTCCAGCCGCCCTGGGCCGGGCAGCCGCACGTGACCAGCATGGCGCTCAATCGGCTGGGCCGGCGCGAGCGCATGGCGCTGGTCGATCATGTCACCGGCGGCAAGGTGCTGCCCGCGGCCTTGCTCGAGCAGATCGTCGAACGCACCGACGGCGTGCCGCTCTTCGTCGAGGAACTGACCAAGGCCATCCTGGAGAGCAACGACATCGACCACCCGACGCAGCAGGTCGCCGTTCCGACGTCGTTGCAGGCGTCCCTCATGGCACGCGTCGACCGGCTCGGCTCGGCACGCGAAGTCTTGCAGATCGGCGCCGCCATCGGCCGCGAATTCTCCTATGCGCTGATCGCGCCGGTCGCCGGCCTGCCCGACGTCGTATTGCAGGATGCGCTCGCCCGGTTGACCGAGGCGGAGATGCTGCTGGCGCGCGGCACGCCGCCCAACGCCGCCTACGCCTTCAAGCACGCGCTGGTGCAGGATACCGCCTATTCCACCATGCTCCGCGCGCGCCGCCAGCAATTGCACGGCGCCATCGCGCAGGTGCTGGAAAATCGCTTCCCCGACACGCCGCCGGAAGTGCTGGCGCAGCAATTCGAGGGCGCCGGCCGCGCCGAAAAAGCCATCCAGTATTGGCGCCAAGCCGGCGAGCGCGACCTGCGCCGCTTCGCCATGAAGGAATCGATTGCGCACTATGCGAACGCATTGCGCCTGGTCGAGGCGCTGCCGGAAGGGCCGCAGCGCGCCGAGCTGGAGCTCGCCGCCCGCCTGCAGCTCGGCATGGCGCAGCAGATGAGCCTCGGCCCGACCTCCAAGGAGGCCCTGCTGAATTACGAGCGCGCCTTGTCGCTCAGCGGAGAACTCCCAGGCAAGGGACGCGAGCGCTTCCTCGCATCCTGGGGCGTCTGGTTCAACAAGACGCTGTCAGGCCAGACCAAGGAGGCGCTCGACCGCGGCGAAGAGCTGCTGGCGATCGCGCGCGAACTCGACGATCCCGACCTGCTGCTCGAAGCCTACCACGCGCGCACCCCGGGCCTCATGCGCACCGCCAACTTTCCGGCCATGCTGGAATCCACGCAGGAGGTGATGCGTCTCTACGACCGCGAGCGCCACCGCGATCACGCCTTCTTTTTCGGCGGCCACGACTCCCGCGTCTGTGCGCAGTCCTTTTATGCCATGAGCCTGTGGGCGCATGGCCAGCTCGACCAGGCGCAGAAAATGGCTTGGCAGTGCGTCGACGACGCACGCGCCCTCGGTCACACGTTCTCAATCGCGCACAGCCTGAACATGGGCGGCCTGACGCATCTTCTGCTCGACGACGTGGAAGCCTGCCGCCGGGTGAATGAAGAGCTCTACCCGCTCGCCGAGCGCAACAATTTCCCCTGGCCGCTGGCTTACGCGACGTTCCAGCGCGGCTGGCTGCTGGCGCAGGACGGCGAGCGCGAAGAAGGCATCACGCAAATGCTGCACGCGGCCGACAAGGCGCCGGTCGCCGTGCTTCAACCGATCGTGTTCGCGCTGATCGCCCGGGAGCAGATGCACGCAGGCCGCATGGACGACGCCTTCGTTACCATCGTCCGCGCGATGGACAACATCAACAAGCAGAACATTCATTTTCACGAGGGCGAGCTCATTCGGCTGCGCGGCGAAATCCTCCTGGCGCAATCGCGCGAGAATGCCGCCGCGGCCGAAGCCGACTTCCGCCGCGCGCTCGCCGTCGCGGCACAGCAGTTGTGCCGGCCCACTCAATTGCGCGCCGCCATCAGCCTGGCACGGCTGTTGGCCGAAGACGATCGCCGCCAAGAAGCGCGCGGCGTACTCGCGCCGGTCTATGCCCTCTTCACCGAAGGCTTGGACCGGCCCGACTTGCGCGACGCCAGGGCGCTGCTTGGCGAACCGGGCTGAGCCCGCGCCTAATTGAACACTTTCAGCGAATTGACCACCGCCGACAGCCGGTCTTCGCGTGCCGGCGTCTTATAGTCGACCGCGACGGCGCCGTAGATGGTGTTGCCGCTGACCACGAACACACCCTGGCCCGTCTTGCCGCTCGGCAGCGTGAAGGCATAGAGCAACGCCGGCACCGGACCGTGCGACGTCTGCCACGGCTTCCGCTCCTGCTTGAGCACCTTGGCATGCACCTGGGCGATGAAGTTGGTGAAATTCGCCGCCAGTTCCTTCGGCGCGTCGAAGGTCGTGTTGCTGGTGGACTGGCTGACGCCGTAATAGATGTCGTCATCGCGTCCGGTCCAGGTCCGCGTAGCGATGTTGCCGCCGGACAAATCCTTCACCGTCGCCTTGGGCGCGAACAGGATGCTGAACTGGCCGTCCGGCTTGAAGGTCCGCTCCGTGGCGGAGGCCGGCATCGTCACCAGCGCGGCGCCGAGAGCGGCGCCGGCGGCGAGCGCAAGCAGAGCGCGGCGGGCAGGATTTCCTTTGGTCATGGCGTTTCCTTCGGCGTTTCGTTGGGGCGTTTGCTCAGGCTTCATCGTTGCGGGCAATTCTGCCATCGGCCGCCGGGCCCTGTCATCCCCCTCGCCTTGCGCTCGAGGCACCTTCGCCCGGCGCGTCAGGCGATGTGGGCGCTGGCCCCCGCCCCTTTTTCGGCGTGGGCGGTTAGAAAATCGGCGGTTTCGGCGGCCGGCATCGGCGCGCTGTAGAACGAGCCCTGCGCCTGCTGGCAGCCGTGCTGCTGCAGCACCATGGCCTGCGCCGCCCGATCGACGCCGTCGGCGGTGACGGTCAACCCCAGCCCATGGCCGAACCCCGAGAGCGCGCGCACCAGCGCCATGGCGCCCGGGTCCTCCTGCATCTTGTCGACGAAGCTGCGCTCGATCTTGATCTTGTCGAACTTGAGACTGCGCAACTGGTACAGGCTCGAATAGCCGGATCCGAAATCGTCGAGCGCGATGCGCACGCCGACATCGCGCAAGGGCTCGAGCACTTTGCGCGCGCCGTCGAGATCGCCCACGATGGCCGCCTCGGTCAACTCGATCTCGAGGCGGCGCGGCGCAAGTCCCGCCTCGCCCAGGATGGCGATGATGCGCAGGCCCAAAGTGTGATCCTTGAGCTGCAGCGGCGAAATGTTGAATGCGAGCGTGACGTCGTTCGGCCATCGCCGGGCGGCGCTTGCCGCCTGCCGCAGCAGATGGTCGGTCAGCGCGTTGACGAGACCGCAGCTTTCCGCGACGGGTATGAACCGCTCGGGCGGCACCGGGCCGAGCGTCGGGTGCGTCCAGCGTGCCAGCGCCTCGAAGCCACGCACCTGACCGGTTCCGAGATCGATCAAGGGCTGGAAGTAAGGCTTCACGCTGCCGTCCGCGATGGCCGCGGGAAGGTCACGTTCGATGATGTCGCGCTCGCGGATGCGAGCGTCCATTTCGGCGTCGAAAAAGCGCGAGGCTGACTGCCGCTCGGCCTTGGCGCGATACATGGCAATATCCGCCTTGCGCAGGATCTCGATCTCGCCATTTCCGTCCTGCGGAAAGAGAGCGATACCGATCCCGACCCCGACCTGGTGCTGGATCGCCCCGGTCACGATGGGGTGCTCGAATTCCTTGATCACGCGTAACGCGATGCTGGTGGCGTCTTCCGAGCCGGTCAATTGGCGCGCGAGAATGGCGAACTCGTCGCCGCCGAAACGCACCACCAGATCGCCCTCGCGGGCGGCGCGGCGCAGCCGCATGGCGACAATGATCAGCACCTCGTCGCCGATGCCGTGGCCGTAGAGATCGTTGACATGCTTGAAGCCGTTCAGGTCGAGCAGGAACACCGCGTGCGCCCCGCCGCTGCGCGGCGGCGCTTCCAGTGCGGCTTTCAACTCGTGATCGAACTGGCGGCGGTTGGGCAAGCCGGTGAGACCGTCCTGCATGGCAAGCTCGCGCGCGCGGCGCTCGGCGGCAATGCGGCGCGCCACCTCCCGCCGTTGCGACAGCAGGAATTGCCAGGAAAGCACGAGCAGGCCGAGGCAAAGCAGCATCGCCAGGGCGATGGCTTCGTCGGGCTCGATGACGTTGACTTGCGTCGGCACGCCGGGCGGATTCGGAAAGATATCGTACTGGTAGGCGGCCAGCGCAGCGAATGCCACGCACGCGGCCACAAGCAGCGCTTCCTGCAGCACGAGCCGATGCCGCGTGAGGACGGAGCGCAACTTGGCCGGTGATGGAACTCGCATGGAACGTCACTCTCGGCGCACGCGTGACGGCGCTTTGCCGAAGGGCGGCGTAATGCCATGTGCTGAACATCCGGTGAATCGATACCGGAAATGGAGCGGGGTCCCCGGCCCGGCGCTGCCTTGGTGAATCGCTCGTAAGGTTTTTGATTAGATCGCGAACATAAGCGCGCGGTTACCGCCCGCATTACTCAAAGCGAGATGCGTTCCGGCGCAGTCGCAGTCGCGCAGCGAACTCCATCACATCCCCTTGAAAAGGTGAGGCCGGCGAGCCCGGCCTTGAGCCGGGATCGCCGGGAGGGAATCACGTCACGCAGTCCAACGATCCCCACGCCGACTCTCCCGTTTCCGAGGGAGGGAGCGCGCCATACGTGACGGCAACTGCTTCGGCCTAAAATCGTCGCGCTATAGCGCCCTATTCCGCCGGGATCGGCGTCGCCGGCGCGCTCGGCGCGCCCGCTTCCGGCGAATGACGCGCAGGCCCGCGCAAGGGCCGCTCCTCCATGGCGATAAGGAAAGCCATGGCAAACCCGCTCATCAGCGCGCAGGCGAGGAACACGTTGCGGAATGCCGCGCTCAGTGTCGCGGCCGAGGCCGTATGCGCCAGCGTCTCCACCGCGCTGCCGGCCGAACCGCCGAGCCCGCTCAGCACAATGGCGCCCAACACCGCCACGAGCAGCGACGACAGCAGCGCGCGGAAAAAATTGGCGACGCCGGTCGTGACGCCCATCTCGTGCTGCGTTACCGCGTTCTGCATGCACACGGTGGAAATCGGAAACACCGTGCCGAGGCCGGAGCCGACCACCGCCAGCAGCGCCAGCACCCAGATTGTCGGCAGCGAAGCGGACCAGACGGCGAGCGCGATGAGCGCCAGCATGCTGCACGCCGCGCCGATCAGGCCCACGCGCTTGTAATGCGTCATATGGACCATCAGCCGCCCGGAGATGGTCGAAAACAGCACCGTCGACGCCATCTGCGGAATCAAGGCCATGCCGGACTCGCTGGCGTTGAGGTGCAGCACCACCTCGAAATAGAGCGGCACCATGATGGTCATGCCGACCAGCGTCGCCATCCCGCAGCCGCCGGCGAGCGCGGCCGAGCGCACGACGGGATTGCCGAGCACGGCGAGCGGCAGGAAGGGCTCCGCCGCCCGCTTCAGCCGCCAGGCGAACAGCCCCCACAGCAGCGCGGAAAACAGGAACAACGCGCCGATCTGGAACGACAGCCAGTCGAACCTGCGGCCGCCCCAGGAGAGCGCCAGCAGCAGCGCCACCGCGGCAAGCATCATCAAGACGGCACCGAGCACGTCGATTCTGTGCCGGCGCGGATGATAAGGCACCCGCTTCAAGACGTTCGACGTCATGGCCAACGCGGCGAAGCCGAGCGGCAGGTTGATCCAGAAGATCAGCGACCAATCGAGCTGCTGGGTGAGGAAACCGCCCAGCACGGGGCCGCCGATCGAGGACGTGGCGAACACCGCCGCGATGTAGCCCTGGTAGCGGCCGCGCTCGCGCGGGGAAACGATGTCGGCAATGATGGTCTGCGACAGTGCCATCAGCCCGCCGCCGCCCAGCCCCTGCAGGCCGCGCGAGAGCACCAGCGCCGTCATGCTCGGGGCCAGCGCGCAGGCGAGCGAGCCGGCCACGAACAGGGAGATGGCGATCAGCATCATGGCGCGCCGGCCGTGCGCATCGGATAGCTTGCCGTAGAGGGGCGTCACCGCCGTGCCGGTGAGCAGATAGGCGGTCACCACCCAGGACAGGTCGCCGAGGTCGCCGAAATGGCGCCCAATGGTCGGCAGCGCGGTCGCCACGATGGTCTGGTCGAGCGCGCCCAGGAACATTGCCAGCATGATGCCAACCACGATCGTGCGCACCTCCGGATGGGAGAGCGTAGGGACGTGGTGATGCGGGGTCGTCTGGGCTTCGGGTTGGGCCTTCGGCTGGGCTTTGGCGTGGCCCTTGGCATGCCCCTTGGCGCCGGCTTTGCGAGTCATGGCGCGCGGTAGATGCCGCTTGCGCGGGGCTAATGCAATGGGGTCCAACGCGGGGGAGCTATGAGATTGGGTTCGGGCCGGTTTATTCTCTCTTAAGCCGGGAACCGCAAAAGCTCCCCCAGAAGGAACCCCTATGCGGCGCGCCGCCTGCCTCCTCCTACTCCTCCTCCCTTGTGCCCTCGTGCCAGGCACGGCAGCCGCGCGCGGCCTGCCGCCCGGCTTCGTCTACCTGCGCGACGTGGCGCCCTCGATCGTGCAGGAAATCCGCTACGCGACGTCCGACAATTTCACCGGCCGCCCGCTGCCCGGCTACGCGGCCGGCGAATGCGTGCTGCGCCGCGATGCGGCGGAAGCGGTCGCCCGCGTGCAGACGGCGCTGGTTGCGCACCATCTCTCCCTCAAGGTCTACGATTGCTACCGTCCGACCCGCGCCGTGGCCGCCTTCTGGCGCTGGTCGCAGAGCAGAAACCACAGCGGCAACAAGCGCTTCTACCCCCATACGCCGAAGCGCGACCTGTTCGCCCGCGGCTATATCGCCACCCGCTCCCGCCATTCCTCCGGCACCGCCCTCGATCTCACGCTGATCGCGCTGCCGCCCATGCGCGTCGCGGCGTACAATTCGGCTGCGCATTATGCGCCCTGCACCGCGCCCGCCGCCGAACGTCCCCCGGACGATTCGCTCGACATGGGCACCGGCTTCGACTGCCTCGACGTGAAGAGCTACACCATGAGCCGCGCGGTCACCCCCGAGCAGCACCGCCACCGCCTCATGCTGAAAGCCGCCATGACGCGCGCCGGCTTCCGCAACTATTTCCGTGAATGGTGGCACTACGAATATGGCCTCCCGCGCGGCTACTACGACTTCCCGATCTTGCCCGAGCGATGAGCTGCCGGATCCGGACTAGCGCTTCTTCTTCCGCGCGCCTTTCGGCCACCTCCCCGGCCAGCTCACCACATAATCCTCCAGGCGCTCGTCCGGCACGTCCTTCTCGCTCGCCGCGACCCGCCCACGCACCGAAATGGCGGCTTCGTGAACGGTCTCCTGGCTGCCGGAGACCAGCGGATGCCACCAAGCGAGATCGCGCCCCTCCGCGACCAGCCGGTAGGCGCAGGTGGGCGGCAGCCAGGTGAGCCGGCGCACATTGCGCGGGGTTAGACGCACGCAGTCTCTGACGCGGCTCTGCCGGTGGGTGTAGTCACGGCAGCGGCAGGTCTTGTCGTCGAGCAGGCGGCAGCCGACATCGGTGAACACGGTTTCCCCCGTGTCCTCGTCCATCAGCTTGTTGAGGCAGCAGCGGCCGCAGCCGTCGCAAAGGCTCTCCCACTCCGCCCGCGTCATCTCGGACAGCTTTTTGCGGCGCCAGAACGGGGCTTGCTCTTCGGGCATTCGGGGTCCTTTCAGCGCCCTATGTAGCGCCTGGACAAGGCCGCTGTCAGGGGGTCGGTGGGATTGCGCGGGTTCCCGCGTTCTTCGTCCCTGGCGCGGCGCAGCAGGGCACGATACTTGTCCGGCATCCTGCACCTGAGCTTGTGAGCATGCCAAACGCCCCCCGTCTTCGCGCCGATCGCCTGCTGGTGGAGCGCGGTCTGTTCGAAAGCCGCGCCAAGGCGCAGGCCGCGATCGCGGCCGGCCTGGTCAGCGCCGACGGCACGGCGGTGCGCAAATCCTCGGACGAGATCGCCACCGACGCAGTGATTGAGGCGAGCCCGGCGCACCCTTACGTCTCGCGTGGCGGGATGAAGCTCAGCGCCGCGCTGGATCATTTCCGCTTCGACCCGAAGGACCGTGTCTGTCTCGACGTCGGCGCATCGACCGGCGGCTTCACCCAGGTGCTCTTGCAGCGCGGTGCGCGTCGCGTCTATGCGGTGGACGTCGGACGCGATCAGTTGCACGAAAGTCTGCGCGGGCGGCCGGAAGTCATCTCGCTGGAGCAAGCCGATATCCGCGGATTCTCGCCGGCCCGCCTGCGCGAGACGCCGAACCTGGTCACGGTCGACGTCAGCTTCATTTCGCTCAAGCTGGTGCTGCCGGCTGCGCTCAAGCTGGTCGCCCACCGCACACAGCTGGTGGCGCTGATCAAGCCGCAGTTCGAGGCGGGGCCGGAAAAGGTCAAGAAGGGCGTGGTTCGCGACGCCGCCGTGCACAAGGCGGTGTGCGACGACATTGCCGCATTCGTCACGGCGCTCGGCTGGCGCGTTGTCGGGGTTATCCCGTCGCCGATCACCGGCGGCGACGGCAATAAGGAGTTTTTGCTTGGGGCCGTGCGTGACTGAACAGCTTGCCATCACCCGCCTCGGTCATCGCGGCGACGGCGTTGCCGATACGCCGCACGGGCCAGTCTATGTGCCCTATACACTGCCAGGCGAACTGGTCACCGTCGAAGCCGTGGCCGGCCATCCCGACCGGCGCCACCTCATCCATGTCGACAGGCCCAGCCCCTCACGCGTCGTACCGATCTGCAAGCACTTCGGTCAGTGCGGCGGCTGCGCCATGCAGCATTGGAGCCTGCCCGACTATCATGCCTGGAAGCGGGAACTGGTGGTGGAGGCGCTAGCGCATGCGGGGCTCGCGGCACCGGTTGCGGCAACCATCGACGCGCACGGCGAGGGCCGTCGCCGTGCTGTGCTGCATGCGCGGCGCGGCGAGCATGACGTTCTTGAGGTCGGCTTCACGGCGCCGCGCGCGCATCACATCGTCGCCATCGAAGCCTGTCCCGTGCTGGCGCCGGGGCTCGCCGGTGCCGTCTCGGCCGCCTGGGCCGTCGCCGGCGAGCTCAAGTTCACCAACAAGCCGCTCGACATCCAGATCACCGCCGCCGACAACGGCATGGACGTGGACGTACGCGGTTCCGGCCCGCTCGATGCGGCGCGCCTGGCAGCGCTCGCGCGCGTGGCAGCGCAGCACGGGCTCGCCCGCCTCACCCGTCACGGCGAGTTGGTGGCGCAAAGCGCGCAACCCACACTGAAGATCGGCCGTGCCGTCGTGCCGCTGCCGCCGGGCGCCTTCCTCCAGGCGACCGCCGCGGGCGAAGCAATGCTGGCGCGGCTGGTGATTGACGCCATCGGTAAGGCCAAACGGGTGGCCGACTTGTTTGCCGGCGTCGGTCCGTTTGCATTGAGACTGGCCGAGCGTGCGCGCGTCACCGCTGCCGACGGCGACGCGCGCGCCGTGGAGGCGCTCAAACGCGCGGCGGCGTCGGCCGGCGGCTTGAAGCCGATCGAAACGATGACGCGCGACCTGTTCCGCCGTCCTTTCGCCGCCGGCGAGTTGAAAGCCTTCGACGCCGTGGTGTTCGATCCGCCGCGCCAGGGTGCTCAGGCCCAAGCGCGCGAGCTCGCGCTAAGCGCGGTGCCGGTAGTCGTCGCGGTGTCTTGCGATCCCATGACCTTCGCGCGCGATGCGAAGCTGCTGGTGGACGGCGGCTACAAACTGACGTCGGTCACGCCAGTCGACCAGTTTCGCTATTCCTATCACGTGGAGATCGTGGCGCGGTTCGAGCGATGACCCGTCATCCTGAGGCGCCAGCGAAGCGAGCCTCGAAGGATGAGGCGTTCACCTTCGAGGCCCGCGCTGCGCGCGGTCATAGGGTGATGGATCACGGCTCAATGAAAATCGAACCCGCCCCAGCGGTCCTGCCACATCTGCTCGCCGATCAGGCAAGAGATGCGCGGCTTCTCGGCCGACGCCTTGAGCACCCGGGGTTCGGGCTCGCGGCCGGCCACCTCGAGCACCATCTTGGTGCGGATCGCCTCGATGAACTTCTCGCGCTTGCGGATCGGAATCACGAAGGCACCCGGCCCGCCGATCACGCAATCCTCGTAATAGACATCGAGATTCTTGATATCCATGGTGCCGGCATTCGCGCGCTTGAGCATGATCGGCAACCCGTTGATGACGATGCCGCGTTTGACGACCGAATCGCGCATGGGCGCGACTGGCGGCCCCGAATTGTTGGCCCCGTCGCCGGAGACGTCGATCACGCGGCGCAGGCCTCGATAGCCGCTGTGCTCGAACAGGCTGCTCGCAAAGCGCAAGCCGCCCGAAATCGAGGTGCGCGAGGCCCGCCGGGTCGGCGCGGCGGCGATTTCGGCGGCCACCGCGTCGGCCGATTCAGGACCTTCGATCAGGCGCCACGGCATGATGATGCGCTGGTCGAACTGCCCGGCCCATTCGACATAGGTAACGGCGATCTTCCCGTTCGCGCCTTCGCGCAGCGCCTGCATGAATTCTTTTGAGGTGAAGGCCCTGGCGTAACCGTCGCGTTGCAGCGCCTGCTCGTCGGGGTCCATCGAATAGGAGACGTCGACGGCGAGCACCAGTTCGACGTCGACCGGAATGGCGGACGGGCTCTTGTCGGCCAGCCGCAGGCTGACTGGCGCAGCCCACACCGCGACGGACAACCCCGCGATAGCTGCAGCCGCCGCGCAGCACCCCGCCCACAACCCATGTCGCCCCATGTGGTCACTCCCATAGAGGGAGATAAAACCTGCCACGCGGCCGGGGCGAAAAAAAGGCCGGTCACCCCTCCAGCGTCTCGGTGTCGGCAATCTCAATACCGAAACCGCTTAAGCCGACATAGGTGCGTTTGGAAGAGGCGAACAGGCGGATGGAGGAAATGCCGAGATCCTTCAGGATCTGCGCGCCGAGGCCGATCTCGCGCCACTGCTGCGAGCGGGCGGCATCGGTGCCGGTGTCGCCGCCGTGAGGGATTTCCGCCACAGGCACGCCGGCAGTGCCGTCGCGAAGATAGATGATGACGCCGCGGCCCGCCTCCTTGAAGCGCGTCAGCGCGGCGTGGATCGTCTTGGCCCCGCCGAACACGTCGCCGATCACGTCGGCGCGATGCAGGCGCGCCGGCACGGCGGCACCGTCGCCGAGATCGCCATAGACGAAGGCCATGTGATGCACGCGGTCGAACGGAGTCAGATAGGCGTAGCCCTTAAGCGGGCCGATCTCGCTGGCGACGCTGAATTCGCCCACGCGCTCCACCAGCTTGTCGCGGTTCTGCCGGTAGGCGATCAGCTCCGCGATCGAAATCTGCGCGAGCTTGTGCTTTTCGGCGAAGGCCGCGACCTGCGGTCCGCGCATCACCGTGCCGTCGTCATTGGTCAGCTCGGCCAACACCCCGACCGCCGGCAGGCCGGCAAGCCGGCAGAGATCGACGCAGGCTTCCGTGTGGCCGGAGCGCATCAGCACCCCGCCCTGCCGTGCGATAAGCGGAAAGACATGACCCGGGCGCACGAAATCGGCTGCGCCGCTGTTGTCGTTGGCGAGCGCGCGCACCGTGTTGCAACGCTCCTCGGCCGAGATGCCGGTGGTGAGGCCGTGGCGGACGTCGACCGAGACGGTGAAGGCCGTGCCCAGCGGCGCGTCGTTTTCCGCCACCATGGGATCGAGGCGCAGGCGCCGGGCAAGATCGCCGCCGAGCGGCGCGCAGACGATGCCGGAAGTATTACGGATGATGAAGGCCATCTTCTCCGGCGTGCAGAAGGAGGCGGCGACGAACAGGTCGCCCTCGTTCTCACGGTCGTAATCGTCGCTGACGACGACGATCTCGCCCTTGGCGAAGGCCTTGATGGCCGCATCGACGCGGTGGTGGGTGTCGGACACTTAATGCTCCATCTTCGCCGTCATTCCGGGGCGCGGCCGTAAGGCCGCGAACCTAGGATCCATAATCCCGCGCTGCGGAATGTGGATTCCCCGCCCGCCGCTTCGCGGCGTCCCGGAATGACGGAGGGACATTCATGGTTCTTTGAACGGCCACGCCGTCGCCTCGCCCACCTGGCCGCGGTGCATGAGATAATGATCGGCCAGCACGCATGCCACCATGGCTTCGCCGATGGGCACGGCGCGGATGCCGACGCAAGGGTCATGGCGGCCCGTGGTGACGACCTCGGTGTTATTGCCGTAGCGGTCGACCGTCTGGCGCGGGGTGAGGATCGATGAGGTCGGCTTGACCGCGAAACGGCAGACGATTGCCTGACCGGTGGCGATGCCTCCGAGGATACCGCCGGCATGGTTGGACAGGAACAGCGGCTTGCCGTCGTTGCCGACGCGCATTTCGTCGGCATTGTCCTCGCCGCGCATTTCAGCCGTGGCGAAGCCGTCGCCGATCTCGACGCCCTTGACCGCATTGATACCCATGAGCGCCGAGGCGAGATCGGCATCGAGCTTGCCGTAGACGGGAGCGCCCAGCCCCGGCGGCACGCCTTCCGCCAACACCTCGATCACCGCGCCGACCGATGAGCCCGCTTTGCGCACCTCGTCGAGATAGCTCTCGAAGAATCTGGCCTGCTCGGCATCGGGACAGAAGAACGGATTGTTGCCGATCTCGTTCCAGTCCCAGCGCGCGCGGTCGATCTTGTGCGGGCCCATCTGCACCAGCGCGCCGCGCACGGCGAGGCCGGGCACGATCTTGCGCGCCACGGCGCCTGCGGCAACGCGCGCGGCGGTCTCGCGCGCGCTCGCCCGGCCGCCACCGCGATAGTCGGTGATGCCGTATTTGACGTCATAGGTATAACCGGCATGACCGGGCCGGTACTTGTCCTTGATTGCGGAGTAATCCTTTGAGCGCTGGTCGATATTTTCGATCAGCAGCATGATCGGCGTGCCGGTGGTGACCTGCTGCCCCGTGGCTTCGTCGTTGAAGACACCGGACATGACCTTCACGATATCGGGCTCTTGCCGCTGTGTGGTGAAGCGCGACTGGCCCGGGCGCCGGCGGTCGAGCTCGCGCTGGATATCCACAGCTTCGAGCGGAATGCGCGGCGGGCAGCCGTCAACCACGCAGCCGATCGCGGGCCCGTGACTCTCGCCGAAGCTGGTGAACCGAAAAAGACGACCGAAGGTGTTGAACGACATAGCGCTTTCCGCGTGTTGCCGGCTTGGTAGCCCGCACCTCGGCGGCGGTCAAATAAGCGCGCCCCGACGCCCACCAATGCCGCGGACGCCGGCTTTGAGCGCGGCGAAAGCACGACGCGTCTGAACGGATATTCACCTCGCTGAACGCCGATTAATGACAAGCTGAATATCTGTTAAGCTACGGAAAAATAAAGGTTTTTTCGATTTTTTCGATTGCCGGGCGCATGCCGATCCGCTATGCAGAAATCCTTGGCTAGGGGGTCAAACGCCTGGAGTTGAAATCCGGCCCCGACAGAATCCTGTCAGCTCCTACCCATTGGATGTATCCATGAGGACAACGACCATGCGCAAACTGATCGCGATGGCGGTTGCGCTCGGCTTCTTCGCAGCGACGACGCTGCCGAGCCTTGCGACGCCTGCCACCAACGGCGTAACCAGCACCACTACGCTGTCGGCGCAGACCGAAAAGAAGCCGACGACGAAGAAGGCCATGAAGAAGGCCGCTAAGAAAAAGAAGGCCATGAAGAAGAAGGCCGTCAAGAAACATAAGGCCATGAAGAAGAAGGCCGTCAAGAAACATAAGGCCATGAAGAAAATGGAGAAGAAGTCCAGCCTCTCCACCGATCTCTCGGCCAAGAAGCACAAGAAGACCGCGAAGAAGCATAAGAAGCATAAGAAGGTCGTGCACAAGAAGAAGCACCACAAGAAGGTCGTGCACAAGAAGGTGCACCACAAGAAGCACGTCGCAAAGAAGCACAAGGCGATGAAGAAGAAGACGATGTAAGTTCCTGTCGTTT
Organism: uncultured Pseudomonadota bacterium; assembly: GCA_963837965.1. Lineage (GTDB taxonomy): Bacteria > Pseudomonadota > Alphaproteobacteria > Rhizobiales > Xanthobacteraceae > Pseudolabrys. The sequence goes on from CAWIPY010000005.1 coordinate 36,884, forward strand.
CGCCGCTGCAAGGCGCGATCCGATAGCGAGCGCACCTCCCGCGCTCATCCAACGGCCGGAACGCGTGTCCGGCCGTTTTTTTATCGCGTCATGCGTAACGCGTGAGCTTCTCGCCCTTGAACACGTAGACCACGCCCTGCGCGATATCGATGAGCGGCGCGGCGGCCGGCTTGGCGAGGCCGAGCGACGCCATCAGTCCGCGCGCGGTGCCGCCATGGGCGGCAACCACGGTGTCGCGTGTCACGCTTGCGTGCCATTCGCGCACGCGCGCTGTCATGATCTTGTAGCTCTCGCCCCCCGGCGGCACGAAATGCCACTTGTCGTGCTCGCGTTGGGCGACCCGCTGCGCGTCGTGCTCGGCCAGTTCGGCAAGCGTGTAGCCTTCCCAGCTGCCGAAGGAGATTTCGGCGACGCGCGGCTCGATCGCGTAGCCGGCGGGCGGCAGCCCGAGCGACGCGCGCGCGAGCTCCATTGACTCGCGGGCGCGGCCGAGCGGGCTCGACACGTAATCGAGCGCGGCCGGGTCGAGTTTTGCCTGCGCAAACAGCCCGCGCAGCACTTCGCCGCAATGCGCAGCCTGCGCGCGGCCGAGCGCATTGAGCGGAATGTCCTGCTGCCCCTGCAGCCGGCGGACCACGTTCCAGTCGGTCTCGCCGTGGCGGATGTAGTAGATGGTGGGCGGCAACAACGAACCTCGTGCACAGGGGCCCCGTCCCCGCCTGCGCTGGTGCAGGGGAGCGACGGGCAGGCCGCGCGCTCAATACAACGGCCTGCCGGCTTCGGCAAAGCCCCGCTCCGCCCGCCCGCTGGTCCCGGCCGCTAATGCGCTGCGGCGTGCAGGCGGCAGGTGCCAAGATCGCCGTTATCGGGCTTGACGTTCGGCGGCGGCATCAAGGCCGCATGTTTAAGGGCGGCAGTCGTTCGGGTTGGAAACTTGTTGTGTCCGGCCGGATAGCAGTTGGCCGCCAGCAGATAGGCCAGCACCTGGGCGTATTGCTGCGGCTTGAGCGAGCCCGGATTGCTGCGCGGCATCGTACTGACAACGAGGGTGCGCAGATTTCCCACCGACCAGCCGAGCAGCTTGGCCTTCTTCAGGAAGGCCGGGCCGGCGATCTGAGGGCCCGATTTTCCCTGCAGGTTCTCGCCGTGGCAGGTGGCGCAAATATGCGCGAAAACCTGCTGGCCGGCCTGCGCCTGCGCCTGCGTGTAAAGCGCGGCAACGCCGCCGCCTGCGCCTTTGTCGGCCGCGTGCCGGGCGGCCGAAAGCTCGATGGCGGCCTCGGCTTTTGCTTCGACGACGGGCTGTTTGATCGCTGCATGATGACGGCAAAGCTTCTCCGCCATGGCCGCCGCCGCCGTGTGAAGCACGACAAAGCCGCCGTGCACCGTAACGTCCGATACCCCGATCGTCTCCGGAAGCCGCACTTTTCCGTCGTGCGCCGGCAGGGCGATGTAAAGGAGATAGCCGCCGGTCACGCCGTAGGCCGGCGCCTTTGTCGGCGCACTGCATCCAGGCACGATGCGCGCTCCGTCGGGAACGCCGAGGGCGGTCGTCGCCAGCGCGCCTTGCAGGCCGCCGAGCGTTCCGGCGGTGGAATCGCGCCCGGCCGCCACTACGAGCGCCTCGATCGCGGCTGACATCGCGAGCTGGAAATCGTCGAGCTCGTGGCTCTCGATTGCATCCAGCAGATGATTCTCGGCAACCCGACTATTGACCCAGGAGCCGCGCACCACCGGCGCCCACGGCTCGCCATGGGCTCGGCCGGTCAGTTGCTCGAGGTGGCCGAGAGCGCCCTGGCTGTCGCCTGGATTGCCGACATGCGCGTCAAACTCGCTGTCGGAACTGCCGACGACGGCGTTCAATGCCCGCTGGGCCGCGGTCTTGTAGGCGTCAGGATCGCTGACGGTCAGGTTGGAGGCGCGATCCAATTCGCCGATCGCGGCCTGCAGGTCGTTGAGCGCGGCGATCGCCTCATTGTGCACGCCGCCGCCGTTGGCGGCGGCGGCGGCATTCGCGGAGAAAAGTGCGAAGGCGAGTACTATGCCGGCAGCCGTGCCCGCAAAAGGACACGACCACCGGCCGTCACGAAAACGCGTCACGGCAACTCCTATTTCGACGCGTGCTTCTGCGATCCGCCGACCTCGAAGGCGGTCAGGGTGTCCGGGCCGATACGCTTGAGCTCGGGCACCTTGAGGAAGCCGGGATCGCCGGCCGCCACCAGCACGTAACGCGCACCGTCCATGGTGAATGTAGCCGGCGGCGCAACGATGCTGGCGCCGGTGTCGTGGTGCCACAGCAGCTTGCCGTCCTTGGGATCGAAGGCATTGAAGTTGCCGTCGAGCATTCCGGTAAACACGACCGACCCTTTCGGGCTGTCCATCACCAGCGCGCCGCCATTAGCCGGCAGACCGAGATGATGACGCCACTTGAACACGCCCGTGGCGACATCCACGGCGCTGAACCAGCCGCTGTTCGGCCCGGTCAGGCTCGGGAAGCCACCGCCGAGGTAGAATTGGCCGGCGATGTATTCGGCCTTGTTCTTCGCGGTCCATCGGCCGCATTGATTGGTGCTGGGCACGAAGAAGGTGTTGGTCGACGGATCGTAGGCTCCGCCGTTGAACTCGACGCCGCCATTGGTGTTCGGACACGCGTAGTTGGCGCCGTGCTTCGGCGGCTCGGTGTTCTGCCCCATCTGGTAGCTCACCGGCGTGTGGCTGACGAGATGGCCGTTGGTGGCGTTGAGAATCCAGAAATTGCCGCCCTTGTCGCCGGCCGCCACCAGCTTCGTCTCCTTGCCGTTGACCTTCCCGCTGAACCGCACCGGCGGCATCGCCGGATCCCAATCATGGGTGTCATGCGGGATGAACTGGTAATACCATTTCAGCTTCGGCTTCTTGCCGGAAATGTCGAGCGCCACCATCGAGTTGGTGTAGAGGTTCTTGCCCTTGCGCACCGAACCCAGAAAATCCGGCTGCGGATTGCCGGTGTCGGCATAGAGCGTGTCGGTGTCGGGATCGATGGCGACGCCGCTCCAGATGGCCCCGCCGCCGCGCTTCCACGAATTGCCGCTCCACGAATCATGGCCCTTCTGGCCGGGCCCCGGAACAGCGTCCCACTGCCACAGCCGCTTGCCGGTTTTCGGATCGAAGGCGCTGATGTTGCCGATGCCGCCCCAGTCGCCGTTCGACACACCGAGCAGGATTTTCCCCTTATAGGGGACGGGCTGCATCGTATAGAAGCTGTTCTTCGGGTCGGCGACGGTCTGCTTGTCCCAGAGCACTTTGCCGGTGTTCGCATCAAGTGCGATCAAATGGCCATTGATCATGGCCTCGAACACCACGCCATCGAGAATGCCGACGCCGCGGTTGCGCGAAAAGCCGACGATCTGCGTTGGCTTGGGATTGTACTGCCACTTCATCTTGCCGGTCTTGGCATCGAGCGCATAGACGTCGTTCTTGTAGGACGTCAGATAGACGGTCCCGTTCCAGACGACGGGCGAAGCCTCGACCGGCCCCTTGCCCGGAATGTCGAAGGTCCAGGCCACCTTCATCTGGCCGACATTGTCAGGCGTGATCTCGTCTTCCTTGACCTGTCGATTGCCGCTGTAGTTGCCCGCCGGCAAAATCCAATTGGCACTGTCGGACTGCGCCTTGAGCAGCGCGCTCGACGACGGGCCCGACTGAGAATAGGCCGCGCCGGGTAACGCAAGGGCGGCAGCGCCAGCGAGCAAGGCGCCCATCAATAGAGAATTCTTCGATCGCATGTTTCTCTCCCATGTTCCCGGTTGAGATCGGTTGGTGCTTGGGTGTTTGATAGAAACTTTCGTCCGGCCGGTCTGGGCCGCTCTTTATCGGCGCGATTGCGGGCGGCCAGTTGCGACGCCGTGATGCCGCACCGACCCCTGCGAGATAGGAGGGATCGCCGGAGGTCATGGCGTCGAAAGCCGCCGGACGCCGAACAATACGCGCGGCAGAACCGCGCTCCGGCGACCGTGCAAGGATGATCGTGAGACTAAAACTCGGCCGGCAGATAGCCGTTGATTTCGAGGCCGATGCAAATCTCGAGCAGGGTTGGAGTCGCCCAGGTCATGGCAATATCCTCACGCTTCGAACGCCGCCCCGCATTGAAAAGCTTATAGCCGGCGGAACCCGATGACAACAAGCAATCGCATCGTTCTGTCTTTGAAGTGCATTCGACTGGCGCCACGAAATTGCGGGCGAGCGCCCAACACCGCGGTATTGGGGTCATCCGCGTCCGTTTCACGCGTGATACGGCTTCTTTTTTATTCTTCCTTGCCCACCGTGATGTCCGGCGCGTCCGGGTGCTTCATGCCGACGATGTGGTAGCCGGCATCGACGTGATGCACCTCGCCGGTCACCCCGCTCGACATGTCGGAGAGCAAATAAACGCCGGTCTTGCCGACGTCCTCCAGCGTCACATTGCGCCGCAGCGGCGCATTGTATTCGTTCCACTTGAGGATATAGCGGAAGTCGCCGATCCCGGAGGCGGCCAGCGTCTTGATCGGCCCCGAAGAGATGGCATTGACCCGGATATTCTTCACGCCCAGATCGGCGGCCATGTAGCGCACCGAGCACTCGAGCGCCGCCTTGGCCAGCCCCATGACATTGTAATGCGGCATCCACTTCTCGGCGCCGTAATAGGTGAGCGTGAGCATGGAGCCGCCGTTCGGCATCAGCTTTTCGGCGCGCTGCGCCACCGCCGTGAACGAGTAGCAGCTCACCAGCATGGTCTTGGTGAAGTTGTCGGCGGTCGTGTCGACATAGCGGCCGTCGAGCTGGTCCCTGTCGGAAAACGCGACGGCATGCAGCACGAAGTCGAGCGAGCCCCAGGCCTCACCGACGGCGGCGAACGCCGCATCTATGCTGGCAGCGTCGGTGACGTCGCAATGACCGGCAATCAGACCGCCCACTTCCTTGGCCAGCGGCTCCACCCGCTTCTTCAGCGCGTCGCCCTGGTAGGTGAAGGCAAGCTCGGCCCCCTGCTCCCGGCAGGCCTTGGCGACGCCCCAGGCGATCGAACGGCTGTTGGCCACCCCGATGATCAGGCCGCGCTTCCCGCGCATCAAACCCGCACTATCCGGCATCAAGTTCCCCGTTTGCCGGTGTCGGCCGGCCCCGCTTTCCCTATGGCATAGGGCCTGTAGGCCATCAAGCAAAGCGCAGGCGCGCCTTGCGACGCTGTTAATCCGCGGCCTTTCCGGAATATCGTCCCTCTCTTGGGGTTAATCGGAACAGCGAAGGGCGAAGGAGGGCCGCTTTGGCCAGGTTCCGGCAGAAGGTCGAAGCGGCGATTCCCGCGCTGCGCCGCTATGCGCGAGCGCTGACGCGGGACGCCGACCTCGCCGACGATCTGGTGCAGGATACGCTGGTGCGGGCACTGCGCTCCGAACACCTGTTCGCGGGCGAGGAGGTCAGGAGCTGGTTGTACACGATCCTGACCAACCTCAACCGCAACCGGCTGCGCTCGCTCGCACGCCGGCCGGTGCTGGCGCCGATCGAGGACGACGACGCGCCCGATCTGGCAGGTCCCGAAGCGGGCGGTCGCGACATCGAGCGCGCGCTGGCGCTGCTGGCGGAAGAACAACGCGCCGCGCTGCTCATGGTGGTGCTGGAAGGCTTGAGCTACCGCGAGGTCGCCGAGGTACAGGGCGTGCCGATCGGCACGGTGATGTCGCGGCTCGCGCGGGCGCGCGCGCAGATCAAGACGTTTTTGGAAGGCGGCCAGCCGGCTTTGCGCCGCGTGAAATAAAGGAGACGGGTGGCAGGATGACCGACAACAATTCACCCATCGCGGAAGACGAACTGCACGCTTACATCGACGGCGAATTGCCGGCCGAACGCGCGCAGGCGGTGGCCGACTGGCTCGCCGCGCATCCGGCGGAAGCGGCAACCGTTGCCGCCTGGCGCGCGCAGGCGGAAGCGATCCGCGCGCGCTACGGCGCCACCGCCGACGAGCCGGTGCCGGCGCGATTGCAGCTCGACCGCGTCATGCGCGCCGGCGGCGGACGGGCGCGCTCTTTGGCGGCGATGGCAGCGGCCGCCGTTATCGCCTTCGCGATTGGCGGCGGCGCGGGCTGGTTCGCGCACGGCGCGACCGCCACGCCGAGCAGCTTCAAGACATTCACCGCCGACGCTTTGGAAGCGCACAAGCTCTACGTGGTCGAGGTCCGCCATCCGGTCGAAGTGCCGGGCAACGAGCGCCCGCATCTGACGGCGTGGCTGACCAAGCGGCTCGGCTACGTGCAGCACATTCCCGACCTGCAGCGGCTCGGTCTCAAGCTGGTGGGCGGCCGATTGCTGCCGGGACCGCATGGCGACGCGGCGGCGCTCTATATGTATGAGGGGCCGACCGGCGAGCGCTTCACCGTCTATTCCTCGCAGGCCGAGGCGCCGCAGAGCGCGCTGCGTTTCCACGGCGGCCACCGCTTTGCCGCCTTCTACTGGGTGGACGACAAGCACGCCTATGTGGTGAGCGGTCCGGCCCAGCGCGCCCAGCTCGAAGCGGTGAGCAAGATGGTCTACGAGCAGGTGGACAAAGGCGCGACCAAGAGGTCGTGACGCCCTCTCCTCCGTTCGTCCCCGCGAGAGGGGCGACCCGGTGCTGCGTGCCTCGGGCCTGCCGCGCTGGATTCCCGCGTGCAAGGGAATGAGCGGAACAGGGAAGACCTCACCCCAGATCCTTGCGCGGATCGTACGGGTTCTGCTCGCGCCACTGCTTCATCATTTCCTCGAACGCGTCATCGGTGGTGGGCGGCAGCACGATGCGCACGGTCGCGAGCAGATCGCCGCTGCCGGCTTTCGCTTTCAGGCCCTTGCCCTTGAGCCGAAAGGTCCGGCCCGAACTGGTGCCGGCGGGAATGGCGAGCTCCACCGCGCCGTCCAGCGTCGGCACCCGCACCTTGCCGCCGAGCGCGGCTTCGTAGAGCGTGATCGGCAGGTCGAGGCGCAGGTCGGCGCCCTCCGGCTTGAACAGCGGATGCGGCGCCACATTGATGGTGATCAGCGCATCGCCCGGCTTGCCGCCGGCGCTCGGCCAGCCCTGGCCCTTCAGCCGGATGGTCTGACCGCTGGCGATGCCCGCCGGAATCTTGACCTCGACATCCTTGCCGGTGGGCAGATGCACCCGCGCCTGCGAACCCCGGGCCGCTTCCGGCAGGCTGATGGTGAGCGAGGCATGGATGTCCTGGCCGGTGGCGGGGGGCGCGCCGAAATCCTCCGGCTCGAAATGAGCGCGCCGCCCGCGGCCGCCGCGGCCCGCGCCGCCGAACATGTCGCGCAGAACGTCCTCGAAGCCGCCGGCACCGCCGCCAGGACCGCCGGGACCACCGGCACGCTGGAAGCCGTCCTGGCCGAATGAGAAGGTCTCGAAATGGGCGCCGCCCGGCCCCTGCCGGAACCCGCCCGCGCCGCCCGGATGGGCGCCGAAACCCTCGAAGCCCTGAAAACGCGGCTTGCCCTCGGCGTCGATCTCGCCGCGGTCGAAAGCCTTGCGCTTGTCGTCGTCACCGACGATCTCGTAGGCCGCGTTGAGCTCGGCAAAATGCGTGGCGGCCTTGGGGTCGTGCTTGTTGGCGTCCGGGTGCAGCTTCTTGGCGAGCTTGCGGTAGGCGCTCTTGATCTCCGCCTCGCTCGCAGTCTTCGACACCCCCAGGACCTCGTAGGGGTCGCGCATTCGTTGCCGTCTCCGTGAAAATGCCCCTCGCCGGCGGAACCGCCGGCGACTCGAGCCTAAATGTGGGGTTCCTGCGGGCCGGATGCAATTCCAGGCGCCGTCATTCCGGGACGTGCCGCAGGTGCGGACCGGGTCGGAGCTACGAATTCTTCCAGGGCTTGAGGCTGCGCACCTGCCAGGCGTCGCTCCCCTGCTTGCAGGCTTCGCCGGTGAGCCAGGCCTCATTGCTCCCGTGCACGTAGCTCGCCAGGAAATTGCGGCAGGTATGGCCGCCTTCGGTATAGGCGGAGGCGATCGGCGTGACGGTTCCCCGCGCGCCGCTGTGCGGGTTCTCCCAGGGCAGGCTCGCATCCTTCTCGTTGCGGCGGAGCACCTCGCTCGCCGCCGCGCGGGCATAGGCGAGATCGTTGGGCGGCAGACTCGTGCTCGCCTGCTTGACGCGCGAGGGCGGCTTGATCGAGCCGGTGGTGATCGGATCGCTGCGGCCGAAGACGGAATTGAGCTGGGGCGACAGGCTGCAGCCGCCGGCGCCGAGCGCGCATAGCAGGGCCGCCGCGGCAGCCGCGGCGCGCCATAGGCGGCATCCCCGACATCCACTATAAGGGCGGCGAATACGACCGACGGCCCCGGCCACGCGAGCGCTCCACAAAATGTCCGAAACGAAATCAATTGAACACCCAAGCTGGTTAACGACTGGTGATTTCACGGCCGCCGACGAGCCATTCCGGCTGTTCGCCGCCTGGCTGGCCGACGCGACCGCGGCCGAGCCGCGCGATCCGACCGCCATGACCTTGGCGACGGTGGATGCCGACGGGCTGCCGGACGCCCGCATGGTGCTGTTGAAGGGCGCCGACGAGGCGGGTTTCGTCTTCTACACCAACCTGGAGAGCCAGAAGGGCCGCGAACTGGCCGCCAATCCGGTGGCCGCGCTGGTGTTTCACTGGAAATCGTCCAACCGGCAGGTGCGCGTGCGCGGCCGCGTCGAGCGCGTGAGCGACGCCGAGGCCGACGCCTATTTCGCCACCCGGGCCAAGCAGGCGCAGATCGGCGCCTGGGCCAGCCAGCAGTCGCGCCCGCTGGAGAGCCGGCTCGCCTTCGAGAAGCAGGTGGCGCTTTACGCGGCCAAATACGCCATCGGCGCCGTGCCGCGGCCGCCGCACTGGTCCGGCTACCGCATCGTGCCGATCCAGATCGAGTTCTGGCAGGACCGGCCCTTCCGTCTGCACGACCGCGTCGTCTTCCGCCGCGAGGCGCCGAGCGGGCCGTGGCACAAGACGCGGCTTTATCCGTAAGGTAGAATGCATATGTGCGCTGTTCTCCGCTCATTCCCGCGCAAGCGGGAATCCGGAGCCATGCACGCAGCGCTGACGATTTCCCGCGCTGGGTCCTCGCTTGCGCGGGGACGAACGGCAGGGAATTAGCAAGGACCGCATGCCGAACACGCAAAGCAACCAGCCACGCCGCACGCTGCTGCTCACCGGCGCCAGCCGCGGCATCGGGCATGCGACGGTCAAGCGCTTCTCCGCCGCCGGCTGGCGCGTGATCACCTGCTCGCGCCATCCGTTTCCGGAGAACTGCCCGTGGGACGCCGGCCCGGAAGACCATATCCAGCTCGACCTCGCCGACGAAGCCAACACGGTCGAGGCGATCGAGGAGATCAAGAATCGGCTCGACGGCAACATGCTGCACGCGCTGGTCAACAACGCCGCCATCTCGCCGAAGGGCGACGGCGGCAGCCGCATGGGCTCGATCGAGACCCCGACCGAGGTGTGGCACCAGGTGTTCCAGGTCAACTTCTTCGGGCCGATCATGCTGGCGCGCGGCCTGATCGAGCAGTTGCAGACGGCCAAGGGCTCGGTGGTCAACGTCACCTCCATTGCCGGCTCGCGCGTGCATCCTTTCGCCGGCGCGGCCTATGCCACCTCGAAGGCGGCGCTCGCTTCGCTGACCCGCGAGATGGCGTTCGACTTCGGCCGCCTCGGCATCCGCGTCAACGCCATCGCGCCGGGCGAGATCGACACCGCCATCCTGTCGCCGGGCACCGACAAGATCGTTCAGCAGATCCCCATGCAGCGGCTCGGCACGCCGGACGAGGTCGCCAAGATCATCTACGTGCTGTGCACGGAGACGTCCTCGTATGTGAATGGCGCGGAGATTCACATCAACGGCGGGCAGCATGTGTGAGCGCCTGACGTGCGCCGCTTGCGCCCCTCTCCCCCGCTTGCGGGAAAGGGTGGCGCGCATCGAGCAACGCGAGATGCAAGCCGGGTGAGGGGCATTTGCCTCGCACGGCCCCTCACCTACCCTCGCTCGGCTTCGCCTCCGCTCGGGCATCCTCTCCCCGCGCAGCGGGGAAAGGAAAAGCGCGGCCGCCGCGCACCCGCGCATTCTTCTGATCTGTTGAAAACTGGTGCATGCTTAGCCAAAGCTCCGCCGCCCCTGTTGTTTGGTCGGCGCGGGGTGCGCCCTCTTCTCATTCCCCTCACGGCTCCCGATCGAGGGGAGCGGAGCGCCGAAAGACGCGGGGGTTTGCGAGACCCCCTGGGCGGCTGGCGAAGCCGCCCGGCACGCTTGCGAGGCGCGCCCCTTCCGCCTTGCGATCGGCGAAAGGGCGCCTCTCGGCGCTCCACTGGCGGCGTTTTCCTTACGGCGCCGGGCCGCGCTTTCGCGTCCGGCTCTCGGCATCTTTCTCGAAGCGGAGAAAGCGGCGAACCGGCTCTGCGTCAGCCAGCTCCTGGCGGGGGGCCATAGTACCCCCGGGCGGAGCCCCGGCGCCGCCCGAGTGCGAGGTTACGAGCCTCGCGCGCGGGCGCCGCACCGCCGATGCCGGGCTTGACCCGGTATCGGCCCATGAAGGCGGCTCCATCTTCGGCACGTCTCCGGAAGACGCCCCTCGGTGAGCCGGGCATGGGGATGATTGCCTGCGACAGGGATTATTGTCAAGGATTATTTTCTGGCCGGCGCCAATATTTTCAGCCCGTAGCCCGGGTGAAGCGTAAGCGAAACCCGGGATCGAACATGCGGCCCGCGCCGTTCCCCGGATTGCGCTTCGCTCCATCCGGGCTACAGGCTACTGTCCGCGAAACATCGGCTTGACTTGCCCGGAATTGCATACGTCATCGCGGCAGTTTTCCTTTCCCGGCCGCTGCTCGCGGCCATTTTAGAAAAGAGCTCTTACGACGGCGCCTCTCGCCGCGTCAGCGCTGCCACGGCATGATCGGAACGATGCTGATCGCATTCGCCGGCGAGCCATTGATGATCTTGGTACTGATGGCGAGGTAGACCAGCGTGTTGTGGAGTTTATCCAACAAGCGGTAAATCCGCGTCGTCTTGAAAAAAATGCTCGTTTTTTCGCTGAAAACCTCTTCCTTGTCGCGCAGCTTAGACAGGTCGACGTTGATGGGCCCGACTTGCCTGCACGAGATAGAAAAATTCGACGGATCTTCGTTTATCCCGATGACCTGGCCCCAGCCGCCTTTGCGGGCCTGCGATATATCGCACACCACGCCAGGCACGCGCGGATCGTCGAAGACGCTGACGCACACCTTGTCGTTGGGAGAAAGGGCGCGAAACGTGGTGCTCACGCAGGCCAGGTCCTTGGCGTGTCCGGAATGCGCGGACATACCGAGCAGGAGGGCCGCGAGAAAAAGCCGCTTCATCGAAAAATCTCCGCATGCATTGCGTCAAGGCGCTCCGGCTCTCTCTAGCCCGATGTGGCCCAAGCCTCAACGGCGGGCATCGAGCGGCATCGCCCCGTGGGTCGGCTACGCCTATCGTTCAGACGATCCCGCAACGCTTCGCCACGCCGCATAAGCGCCAACACCGAGCAACGCCACGGAAGCCGTCGCGATCAGCGGATGCCGCAGCGTCATGCGCTTGGCGGCGTGCAAGAGCCGCGACTCCGGTTGCGCCGGCCGCTCCGGATTGGCGATGCGGCTTTCCACCACTGCGCGCTCGGCATCGTTGACCGGCTGGAACGGCAGCGGGCGCAAGGTGCGGCCGTGCGCGCGCCGCAACGTATCGATGGCCCCGATCAGCGAGCCCTGCTCGCGGCGGGCGCGGGCCACCTCTTCCGGCAGCACGCCGAGATGCTCGGCGACGAGGCCGTCGCGGATGCCCGTGATGGCTTCGCAGCGCGCGCCGTCGCCGGCTTCGCACTCGACGGCGAGGTCGCATTCGGAGTCGAAGCCCATGGAACGGTTGTTGATGTTGGACGAGCCGATGCGCAGCAGCGTGTCGTCGACGATCAGCACCTTGGAATGCACATAGACCGGCGTGCCGGCTTTGTTGACCGGATAGTAGATGCGGAAGCGGCCGCGGCGGTCGGCGGCGCGCACGCGCTCGAGGATGAGCGTGCGCGCGCTGTCCATCGTCTCCTGCTCGAGCCAGCCCTCGCCGCTCTGCGGATTGACGACGACGACTTCCGGCCCGTCCGGCTCCTTCAGTCGCGCGATAATGGCGTCGGCGATGCGCGCCGCCGCGAAGAACTGGCTTTCGATATAGATGACGCGGCGCGCCGCGCGGATGGCGGCGAGGTAAAGCGCCTCGACCTCGTGCACGGCCTTGCGCCCTTCGTAGGCGGGCATGGTGCGGGCGATGCCGACATCGACGTCGCGCATCTGCGGCACGAGCCCGTCCGGCCAGGCGTCGAAGCGGGCATCGGGCCGCGGCAGGTGCTGGCCGGTGGCGAAGGCCCAGCGCTGCCGCGCCAAGTCGTCGAGCGCGCGCGCCGCTTCGCCGTCGACCGCGATCGCGGAATCGTGCCAGGGGCCGTAATGGTCGCCGCCGGGCGCCACGCGACGGCCGTCGTGCGGACGATGGTCGCGCGTGTCCCAGCGGCGGTCGGTCATGTCGATGCCGCCGCAGAAGGCGATGGCGCCGTCGATCACCACGATCTTCTGGTGATGCGCCGCGGTCGCCGGATGCGTGCTGTCGAAGCGCAGATGGATGCGCCGGGTGGTGACCAGATCGGCGAGCAGCATCGGCACCGCCTGCCAGCTCAAGGTGAACAGCACGGCCATGTCCCACTTGAGGATATGAATGCGCAGTTCGGGGCGCTCGCGCACGATGTGTTTGAGGAACTCGCCGAGACGGACGCGGCCGTCGCTGTCGTCGTCGGGCGTCAAGCGGATGCGCAGGTCGAAATCCCAGCCGATGAGCAGGATCGAGTGGCGCGCCTTGCGCATGGCGGCCTTGGCCTGCGCGAAATACTCCGCCGCGTCGACGATCACGGCGAAACGGTCGGCGTGGGCGAGCCGCCAGCAGGTGTCGCCGGGGCGGAGAATGCCCCGGCTCGCTGGCTCATCGGGCGGTGGGAAAGGCAGTGTTCCGGTGGTCGCGTCCATCATTGGGAGGAACACTTGGAGGCAAGATGTGGTTCCTCTTTAGCGCGGCCGATCCTCACGGCCGTGCCAGATGCGCAAAATCAGGATCGTTGCAGTTTCTGCCAAATGGCAATAGCGCAGCACATAGGCCGATTGCCCAAACGGCACCACCAGTTCACGGACACCGGCGATCCCCGATCGTCGGCCGCGATTTGGAAAATCGGATAAGGATCGCACGGCTTGATGAATGGCTTCGGAGGCCCGTCGCGCCGCGCGCGCATCCCTGCTCGCCAAAAAACAGATAGACGCTCCAAGTCCGCGAGCGCCGCGCGGCTGACAATCAGCTTCACAGTTTGCGCGGCTTAGGCGGCGGGAGTTCGTTCGCGGTGCCCCAGGATTTCATCCAGGCGGAAACTTCGTCCCAAGGCACACCCTCGCCGTCTCGCTGAAACTCGGCAAGCCGGCGCGCGTCCTCGGCGAGGATTTCAGGCGCCCAGGGGCCGCGCCCCGCCGAGCGCATCGCTTCGAGGTCGGACGGCAGCCCTTCGGTCGTGCCAACCATATCGGCAAGGAGTTCCGGCACAGTCAGCCCGCGCGCGGCGGCTTGCGCCTCCAGGGCTTCGGCGGTTTCCGCGTCCACTTCGATCTTGCGAAGTTTCACGTTCATATTGAAATTCTAGCCCCGGTGCCTTGCATTGTCGACGTTCGATCACCATCGCGTGACCGAGAGGCAGGCAAGGCGATGTCCCGTTCGGCGGTCCGGAATGCCGCTTCGCTCCGTCCGCGTTGCCGTTACAGCCACTTCTTCCATTTGAAATACATGTAGGGCAGCACGGCGGCGAGCACCATCACGCCGAGCGTCAGCGGATAGGCCCAGGGCCATTCCAGCTCCGGCATATGCTTGAAGTTCATGCCGTAGATCGAGGCAATCAGCGTCGGCGGCATCAGCACCACGGCGGCGACCGAGAAGATCTTGATGATGGCGTTCTGCTGGATGTTGACCACGCCCAGCATGGCGTCGAGCAGGAAGGTGATCTTGTTGGTCAGAAAGCTCGCGTGGTCGGTGAGCGAGAGCACGTCGCGCTGCATCGACTGCAACTGCGTGCGCATGTCCTTCGGCCATTTCATGCCCTCGGCCTCGTTGGCGAGGAACAGGAGCAGGCGGCCGACCGAGACCAGGCTCTCGCGCACCTTCGAGGCGAGGTCGCCCTTGCGGCCGAGCGCTTTGAGCACGTCGTTATAGGCCGGCGGCTCCCTGCCCTCGTCCGGCTCGAAGATCGAGTGCGATATCTGGTCGATCTCGGCGCCGACGCGCTCCTGGATGTCGGCGGCGCGGTCGATCACCGCGTCGAGCAGGTCCATCAACACGTGCTCGCCGTTGATCCTGAGCGGACATTGCCGGGCGAGCTTGTGCTCGACCATGGCGAAGGGGCGCGGCTCGTCGTAGCGCACGGTGACCAGGCGATGGCCGGCGAGGATGAAGGTCACCGGCGTGGTCTTCGGCACCGCCGAATCGGAGTTGCACATCAGCGTCGCCGTCATGTAGCGCGCGCCGTTCTCCACATAGAGGCGGCTAGAGACCTCGATCTCCTGCATCTCCTCGCGCGTCGGCACGCCGATGCCGAGGAAACCCTCGACCAGCTTGTCCTCCTCTTGGCTCGGCGTGACCAGGTCGATCCAGACCGTGGCCTCGGGCGGCGGGCCGCCGGGCTCTGCCGGAACGCGCGCAAGCTGCGTGCCGTGCGGAACATAGACCGAAAGCATGAAGTCCCCATTGCCCGCGCGGCATTCGTGCGTGCAGCCGCGCCGTGCCGCCCCTCATGATCCGATCATGCGGCCCGGCGCAAGACAATAAGCGAGCGCGTTGCGCTGCGGGCGCCGAAGGCACCCCGCGCGGGCGCTGGGTCGTTGCAAAAGCTGCTTTGGGCCTCGTCCGCCGCTTCAGTCGCGGTCGTAGACGATGCGGGGGCGGTTCTCGCCCTCGTTGCACTGCGTTTTCTTGTGTCGCAGCGCGCCGGCTACCGCCGAAATACCGATCTGACCGTACTGGTCGTCGAGCTTCGCATCCTGGCGGCCGGAGTCTTGGCGGCGCTCCGTGGCCTTGGTCGCGTTCATGTCACCCTCTTGGTCGCCCCGTGGCGTTTCTCTCTAAACTGCCGCGAACTTGGTCAATGAGTGAGGCGGAATTGCGCACCTTTTTTTATCCTATCATGGCATTCGGGCCGGCGCTATCGAGGCACCGCCCGGCTCACCCGCATATACCGCCTGTTAAGGTAAACCTTGTCTTAACATCTTGGCGGCAATCTGCCGCCGGGGGCATCCGGCCGGCCTGCCGGGCCGGGCGCCGCCGGGCTTGCGCCAAGTGTGCGGCATTCCTGCCACAGCTCCGCAAGAAGGATTTGTTAACAGCGGGAAGTCATGGCGCTTGAGCAGGCTTTTCGGTTAATTGCCCCTTGGGATTCTCTCGCAGTGGGCGCCAAACCAGGGCAACTGGGACATAAAGAGGCAAGAAGAATGGCCGTTCGGGGGTTGTTTTTGGTGCTGAGCATCGGCGTCCTGCTCGGCGGCTGCATGCAGTCTACGCTGGCGCCGCCGTCGGAAGCCAATCTGACGCCGCGCGACAAGAAGCTGTTGGCCGCCGCGCCCTATCAGAAGGCGACGGTCCCGGACACTTACCGACGGCACATCGTCACCTGGTTCCGCAAGGAAGAGCCCGGCACCATCGTGGTCGATTCCGACGCGCGCTATCTCTACTACGTGCTGCCCGGCAACAAGGCGATCCGCTACGGCATCGCGGTAGGCGAGGAAGCCATGGCCTGGTCGGGCGTGGCCAAGGTCGGCCGCAAGACGGAATGGCCGGGCTGGACGCCGACGCCCGGCGAACGCGCGCGGTTCGACGTGCCGGCCTATGTCGGGCCGGGCCCGCAGAACCCGATGGGCGCGCGCGCCATGTATCTCTACAATGGCAACAAGGACACGCTCTACCGCATCCACGGCACCAACCAGCCTGAATATATCGGCCAGGCCATCTCGTCGGGCTGCATCCGCATGACCAACGAGGACGTCATCGACCTCTACAAGCACGTCAAGACGGGCACGGTGGTGGTGGTGCTGGCGCCGGGCCAGGGCGACTCACCCAATAACCCGCAGCTGCAGATGGCCTCGATGGGACGCGTGTCGCCGCACTAGGCCCGCCAGCACGGGGAAAAAGGAAACGGCGCCGCCACCATCGCGGCGCCGTTTTTCATTTCCGGGGCGCTACGCCCCCAATTCGATGCGCAGGATTTCCGGCGGCACGCCGAGGCGCAGCGGCACCTTCGAGCAGCCGAGCCCGCCGGAGACGATGAGATGGCGGCCGCGCTCGATGATGTGGCCATAGGCGAAGCGGGCGCCGTATTCCGACGGCACCCACATGGGCGGCACCAGCGGCAGCCGGATCTGGCCGCCATGGGTGTGGCCGGCGATGGTGAGCGACACACGGGCGGGGACCCGGGTGAAGATGTCGGGCTCGTGCACCAACAAGATGACAGGATCGTCGGTGGCGATCTTCTTCATGGTGCCGGGCAGGTCGTCGACGCCGCGGAAGCGGCTCGGCCCGAGGAAATGGGCAAGCTGGTCGCCCAAACCGGCCAGCCAGAAGCGGCGGCCGGGCTCGCCCAGCAGCACGGCGTCGTTCTGCATCAGCGGCATATGCACGCCGGCGAAGGCCTTGCGCACGCCCGTGATGTCGTACCACCAGTCGTGATTGCCCAGGATCGAATAGACGCCGAGCGGCGCACGCAAGCGGGCAAGCTGCTCGGCCCAGGCCGGCGGCGGCACGTGCTCGGTGACGAAGCGATGGGTGGCGAAATAGTCGCCGAGCACCACGATCAGGTCGCTCTTGAGCGCATTGCCGGCATCGACCACCTCGGCCACCCGCTCGATGCCCATATTGGGTCCGCCGGCATGGATGTCGGCGATCGCCGTGATGGTGAGCCGCCGGCCGGCCGGCCAGCCGGGCGGGGTGAGCTTGTAGTTGGTGATGACAAGATCGTGGGCGGCCTCGACCGCGGCATAGGCGGCGGTGCTCGGCACCACGAGGCCGGCGCCGGCCAGCCCCAAGCCGGCCTTGAGCAGCCCGCGGCGGGTGATGCCCCGGCTCAAGGCATGCGGCAGATCGGGTTGCGGCAGGGTCCCGCGGAAGGTTTCGCGCGCATCATGGATGGTCATGGGCGAGCAGGTAGGCACAAAAAGTGAAGGGAAAATGGAGGGCGGATCAGAGTCTGCCCGCATGCTTAATGGCGGCCGCCGCCGGCCGAGGACGCGGCAGCGGAACCTTCACGCTTTCGCCCGGCTTGGCGGCGCTCACCGGCACGCGGACGTCCCACTCGCAGATGCGGTAGCCGTTATGACGGGCGATCAGATCGAGGTGGATGTGCTCGGCGTGATAGGGGTCGGCGCCGGGACCGAGCACGGTGGTGAAATCGCGGCAGGCGGCATCGCGCAGGCCCTCGCGCAGATGCTTGTCCACCGTGGGATCGGTGAGCCGGATGACGCGGCCGCCGGCGAGCGTGAAGGCGCGCACATCGACCGCATTGCCCTTGCCGTGCTCGCTGATCTTGGCGCCGGAAATCCGATTGCGGCTGCGGCATTCGTAATCGTCATAGGTGTCGACCGCGCGCAGCGCCCCGCCGGCCTTTTTCACATTCGGCGCGGCGGCATCGCGAATCCATGCGGCCAGTTCGGCCGCCATGGCGCAGCGCAGGACCGAGGCGGGCCGGATCGCCACCCGGACGCCGTCTGCCAGCAGCACCGATTTGAGCTCCACCATGTCGCGGCCGCCGCAGAGCCCGGGACCGATCAGCCAGGGCAGCGGCTCGAACGCCGCCATGCCGGCAAGCCGCTGGTCGCAGGGGGTCGGCGCGGCGCTGACCTGGCTGGGATCGACGCCGAGGCTTTTCATGGTGTCGGCGAAGCTTTGCAGCACAGGCGGGGGCGAGACGTGCGGCCGCGGACGCGGCAACGGCACCGGCGCGGCCTGCGCCACGCCGCAGCCAGCCCCGCACAGCAGCAGAATTGCCAGGAAACGCCCCATGGGTGGCAATGTCGGGCAAAGATTGCGGCATTTGTGGGGGAGCTGGCCGCAGTTCCCGATCAGGCATTGCTAGGCATCGGCCCGACCCGCTACTTTAGCCCCGGCCGCGCGAGGGGCGTTGGCCCAAAAACGCGAACAAGCGCGCGTAAGGAGGGATACCCCATGCTCGGCTTGATGCAGGACTGGCCGCTGCTCTGCCACCGCGTCCTCGACCACGCCGCCATCCAGCACGGCGGGCGCAAGATCATCACCCGCTCGATCGAAGGGCCGATCCACGAGACCAATTACGCCGACATGCGCGCGCGCGCGCTCAAGGTGGCGCAGCGGCTGGAGAAGGACGGCATCAAGCTGGGCGACCGCGTGGCCACGCTCGCCTGGAACACCTGGCGCCATCTCGAGGCCTGGTACGGCATCATGGGCATCGGCGCCATCTATCACACGGTGAACCCGCGGCTGTTTCCCGACCAGATCGTCTGGATCGTCAATCACGCGGAAGACCGCGTGATGATGACCGACCTCACCTTCGTGCCGCTCCTGGAGAAGATCGCCGACAAGCTGCCCACGATCGAGCGCTACGTCATTCTCACCGACGCGGCGCACATGCCGCAGACCAGCCTGAAGAACGCGGTCGCCTATGAGGACTGGATCGGCGGCGAGGACGGCGACTTCCAATGGCGCCAGTTCGACGAGAACACCGCCGCCGGCATGTGCTACACCTCCGGCACCACCGGACATCCCAAGGGCGTGCTCTATTCGCACCGCTCCAACGTGCTGCACACCATGATCGCGGCCATGCCCGACGCCATGGGCGTGTCGGCCAAGGACGTCATCCTGCCCGTGGTGCCCATGTTTCACGCCAACACCTGGGGTCTGGCGCTGACCTGCCCGATGGTGGGCGCCGGCATCGTGATGCCGGGCGCCAAGATGGACGGCGCCTCGATCTACGAGCTGCTCACCGACTACAAGGTGACCTGCACCGCCGCCGTGCCGACGGTGTGGCTGATGCTGCTGCAGGACCTGGAGAAGACCGGCGCCAAGCTGCCGTATCTGAAGAAGGTGATCATCGGCGGCTCGGCCTGCCCGCGCGCCATGATCAAGGTGTTCCAGGACAATTACGGCGTGGATGTCATCCATGCCTGGGGCATGACCGAGATGAGCCCGCTCGGCACGCTGGGCACGATCAAGCCGGAATATGGAGAGCTGACCGGCGAGAAGAAGCTCGACATCCAGCAGAAGCAGGGCCATCCCCCGTTCGGCGTCGAGATGAAGATCACCGACGACCACGACAAGGAGCTGCCCTGGGACGGCAAGACTTTCGGCCGGCTGAAAGTGCGCGGGCCCGCGGTGGCGAAGGCCTATTTTAAGGTCGAGAACGATCCGGCCTTCGACAAGGACGGCTGGTTCGACACCGGCGACGTGGCGACCATGGACGCGCAGGGCTACATGCAGATCACCGACCGCTCCAAGGACGTGATCAAGTCGGGCGGCGAATGGATTTCTTCGATCGACCTGGAGAACCTGGCGGTCGGCCATCCGAAGGTGGCGGAAGCCGCCGTCATCGGCGTCGCCCATCCGAAATGGGACGAGCGGCCGCTTCTGGTGATCGTGCTGAAGAAGGGCGAGAGCGCCACCAAAGAGGACATCCTCGCCTTCATGCAGGGCAAGATCGCCAAATGGTGGATGCCGGACGACGTGGCCTTCGTCGACGAAATCCCGCACACGGCGACGGGCAAGATCCAGAAGACGACGCTGCGGCAGACGTTCAAGGATTATCGGCTGCCCAGTTCGGAGGCGGCGGAGTAGCCGCCGGTCTTGCCTCCCAAAGGCGCGCTCCGGCCCTTTTTCAAACGTCTCCAAAGATGGCCCGGCGACTCTAAGCGCCGCAGCCCTTGCGTGAGAACACGGGCACCATATATGCGCTCAAGCGCATATACAAAAAAGGCACCCGTAGCTTATGGATTCAATCAGGATTCTCTCGGCCCTGGCGGAGACAACCCGGCTCGAAGCCCTCCGGCTGGTCTGGGATGGGCGCGAGCATTGTGTCTGCGAATTGATGCAGAAGCTCGGTGCAAGCCAGTCGCGCATGTCCCGCCATATGGCCGCACTCAAGGCCGCCGGCTTGGTTAGCGACCGGCGCGACGCGCAATGGGTCCGTTACCGCCGCGCGCCGCAACTGAAGCAAGAGGTCGTCGCCTTGGTCGACGCCGCGCTGGCGCTGCCGGCCAATCTGAAAAGGCAAGCCGCATGAGCCTGCGCTCCGTCAGCGAACACGCGCCCGACGCCGGGCCATCGGCCATCAAATGGATCGGCGCAACGATTGCCGCCCTGATCCTGTGGGGCGTGGTCTACAGCCAGCTCGCACCGTTTTCGCATTGGGTGGTGGCGTCGATCCCGGTCGCTCCCGGCAGTCACCTCGGCGAGGCGCTCAATTTCTTCGCCTACGACACCCCGAAGGTGCTGATGCTGCTCACGCTGGTCGTCTTCGCCATGGGCATCGTGCGCAGCTTCTTCTCGGCTGAGAAGACGCGGGCGCTGCTCGCCGGAAAACGCGAAGGTGCC
Organism: uncultured Pseudomonadota bacterium; assembly: GCA_963837965.1. Classification (GTDB taxonomy): domain Bacteria; phylum Pseudomonadota; class Alphaproteobacteria; order Rhizobiales; family Xanthobacteraceae; genus Pseudolabrys. The sequence goes on from CAWIPY010000005.1 coordinate 57,534, forward strand.
GGCAACGTGCTGGCCGCCGGCCTCGGCGTTCTCACGCCTTTCTGCTCTTGTTCCGCCGTGCCGATGTTCATCGGCTTCGTCAGCGCCGGCGTACCACTCGGCGTCACCTTTTCGTTCCTGATCTCCGCGCCGATGGTGAACGAGGTGGCGCTCGGGCTGCTGTTCGGGCTGGTCGGCTGGAAAGTCGCGCTCATCTATCTCGGCTTCGGCCTCACCGTCGCCATCGTCGCCGGCTGGACGATCGGCCGCCTGCACCTCGAGAATTGGCTGGAAGAGTGGGTTCGCAATATACGTTCGAGCGCGGCCGAGTTGCCGGCGGAGGACGTGACGGCCGTTGACCGCATCAAGGCCGGCCTTGAAGCCGTGCACGAGATCGTCGGCAAGGTATGGCCATGGATCATCGCCGGCATCGCCGCCGGCGCGCTCATTCACGGCTATGCGCCGACGGAGCTTCTGGCCTCGATCATGGGGCGCGACGCCTGGTGGTCGGTCCCGGCCGCGATTCTGGTCGGCATCCCGATGTATTCGAATGCCGCCGGCATCATCCCCGTCGTGCAAGCCCTGCTCGCCAAAGGCGCCGCGCTCGGGACGGTGCTCGCCTTCATGATGTCGGTGATCGCGCTGTCGCTGCCGGAGATGATCATCCTGCGCAAGGTGCTGACGGTCCGACTGATCGCCGTGTTCATCGGCGTGGTCGGGACCGGCATCCTCGCGATCGGATTCCTGTTCAATATGTTATTTTAGCAAGGCGGAGATCATCCATGAAGGACATCAAGGTACTCGGCCCCGGCTGCAAACGCTGCGTCGCCACCGCCGAGATGGTGCAATCGGAAGCCGACAAGCTCGGCGTTCCCATTTCAATCGAGAAGGTGACCGATTACGCGGCCATTGCCGGCTACGGCATCGCCTCGACGCCGGGTATCGTGATCGACGGCAAGGTGGTCCATGCGGGTGGTCTGCCCAAACCGGAAGACCTCGCTCGCTGGCTAGCGTCGTGAAATGGCAACGCGGCTCGAGTACCGCGTAAGCGCCCGCAGGATCGACGCGCACGGCAGCGTCGCGGCCACCAAGGACGCCGAAGTGGCGCTCGATACCGACGTGAACGGCCGGGTGGATGCATTCAATCCCGCAGAGTTGTTCCTCGCCGCCATCGCCGCCTGCATGATCAAGGGAATCGAACGCGTCACTCCGTTGCTGCATTTTGACCTGCGCGGCGTCGAAGTCCGACTGCACGGCATCCGCCAGGACAGCCCGCCCAAGATGGCCTCGGTCGACTATGTCCTGACCGTCGACACCGACGAGGATGACCGTCGGCTCGATTTGCTGCACGAAAATGTTCGCAAATTCGGAACGATTTTCAACACCGTCGCGGCGGCGACAAAGCTTGAGGGCGTCATCAAGAGGAAGATATGAGCAAGCTACGGCGCAACATGGCGAAACCCCACACCCCTCTTCCGCGTTACCTTGTCGATCCGCGCCGGGTGACAACCGGCCGCAACGGGGATGTCGGACGCAGGTGATTTTGCCGGTTTCTGCCTGCGACAGCAACGCATCGGTACGCGTCGACGTCTAACCCGTTCCCGGCGCGGGCGCTTCGTTTGAGCGAAGGGCGGGCATCGATCCGCTCGTCCCCCCGCAAGCGGGGACCCAGGGGCGGCAATCTTCAAGGCCGTGTTTGTATTCCTGGATTCGCGCTTGCGCGGGAATGAGCGGAAACCGGCGCGCGCCAATCGGAACGTTCTTTTGCGGAGTGCGCCGCGCCCGCCCGCCTATTTCCGCTCGCGGAACGCCTGCCCGATCGCGCTGAGCCGCGCCGAGCGCGCGCTGCGCACGCGCATGAAATCGGCGAACGCGCCGGCGACCCGGTCGCAGGCGACATAGCCATTCGACCACAGGCGGCCGGTGCGGTTGTCGATCTTCATCTCCCAGCAGCTATTGCCCCGCGGCGGCACCGCGACGATCGAGCCGATGTAGATCTTGTTGGCCTTGCCGCTGTCGGCGCCCTTGGCGATTTGCGCCAGGGGCGCAGTGGGCTTTGCCGGCGTGGCGTCGAGGGCGCCGAAATAGGCGAAGAGCCCGGCGGCGGCGGCCACCCAGACCAGCAGCACATAGACCAGCCGGATGTCCCGCCACAGCCAGCGCAGCGATGCGCGCGACGCCATTTACCTGACCGCCATCAACGTTTCGAACCGGTTCCACGTTAACCGCGCCCCGTTAAGGGCGGATTGTGCCGATGATTCACTTTGGAAACAGTCGCGCAACCCGCCGTTATTGCTTCGGCCCGGGCGAGCCAGTATTCCTCTTGGCATGGCAAGCCCAGGTGGAAGCGTGAGCGGGGTACGCTTTCTCGGGGCGCGCGGGGCCTATTGGCGGCTGCTTTCGCGCGGCGCCGCGTTCTTGATGATCACGCTCGGCATCTACCGGTTCTGGCTGGCCACCGACGTGCGCCGGTTCCTGTGGACCCATACCGAAATCGACGGCGAGACGCTGGAATACACCGGCACGCCGCTCGAACTGCTGCTCGGCTTCCTGGTGGCGGTGACGCTGCTCATTCCGCTCTATGCCGGCTTCTTCCTGGCGGCGCTCGATCTCGGCCCCTATGGGCGGCTGTCGGGACTGAGCGCGTTTCTGGGGCTCGGCGTGCTCGGGCAATACGCGGTCTACCGCGCGCGGCGCTACCGGCTCACGCGCACCATCTATCGCGGCCTGCGCTTCCATCAGGAAGGCTCGGCCTGGGGCTATGCGCTGCGCGCCGCCGGCTGGTGGATATTGACCGCGCTCACGCTCGGCCTCGCCTACCCGTTCCAGCTCGCCAGCCTCGAGCGCTACAAGATGCGCCACACCTTCTACGGCAACCTCGCCGGCCATTTCGCCGGGTCGGGCTTCAGGCTCATGCTGCGCGGCCTGCCGATGTGGCTGGTGGTGGTCGGCCCGCTCGTGCTGACCGTCGGCGCCTTCGTCGACGTGGTCGACTGGCAGGCGCTGAGCGATGCCATCGCGCAAGGCGGCGACGACCTGATGGGCCGCATCGAGGGCGGCAATCCGGGGCTCGGCGCGGTGATCGTGTTCGCGCTGCTGATGGGCGGCACCGCGGTCGGCATGGCCGCCCTGCTCTATCCGGCATTCCAGGCCATGGTGCTGCGCTGGTGGACCTCGGGCCTGCGCTTCGGCGAGATCGAGATGCGCTCCAAGCTGCGCCTGCGCGACGTCTATGGCGCCTATATGCGCTTTCTGTGGGTGGCGATCCTGTTCAGCCTGGTCGCCGGGCTGGCGGCGGTGCCGGTGCTGCTGGCGGTCGACGCGCTCACCGGCGCGGGCAGCCCCAGCACCGCCCAGCAGCTCGCCGCCACCGGCCTGCTGCTCGCCGGCTACGTGATCGTGGCGCTCGGTTTCTCCACCATCTACCGCGCCACCGTCCTGCTCTCGCTCTGGCAGCTCGGCATGGAATCGCTGCAATTGTCCGGTCTCTCCGTGCTGGACAAGGTGCGGGCGGGCGGGCGGCCGAGCTCGGCCCTCGGCGAGGGGCTGGCCGACGCGCTCAACGTGGGCAGCTATTGAGCGATGACCTCCTCCGGCGCGGGCATCTATTTCGACGGGCAGACCAGCGCGCGCCACGAGGCGGCGGTGGCGCTCGACGCGGCCGGACTGCGCATCGCAGCCCTTGACGGGCGACTGCTGGCGCAATGGCCCTATGACGAGATCGAAAGCCTCAACGCGCCGGCCAAGGTGATGCGGCTCGGCCGCCGCGGCAGCGCCGTGCTGGAACGGCTGGAGATCCTCGACGGGCCGCTCGCGGCGGCCATCGACGCGCGCGCCGTGCATGTCGACCGCAGCGGCATCGCCAAGCGGCGCCAGCGGATCAGCGTGATCGGCTGGAGCGTGATCGCGGTCGTCTCGCTTGCCGCGGTCGGCACCTATGTCGTGCCGGCGATCGCCGAGCGGCTGGCGCCGCTGGTGCCGGTTTCGCTGGAACGCAAGCTGGGCGCCGCGGTCGATATGCAGGTGCGCGGCGCGCTCGACAAGCGCCATGCCGGCGCCGGCTTCGAATGCGGCACTCTGCCGAACGAACGCGCGGGCCGCGCCGCCCTCGACAGGATCGTCAACCGTCTCGCCGCCGCCGCCGCGCTGGGCCAGCCGCTGCATACGGTGGTGATCCGCCGCGACGAGGCCAACGCGCTGGCGCTGCCCGGCGGCGAAATTTTGGTGTTCCGCGGGCTGATCGCCAAGGCCGACAATGCCGACGAGGTGGCCGGCGTGATCGCGCACGAGATCGGCCACGTCGCGCACCGCGACGGCACCAAGGCGGTGCTGCAGGCGGGCGGCGCGTCGCTTTTGTTCGGCATGCTGCTGGGCGACTTCATCGGCGGCGGCGCGGTGGTGGTGGCGGCGAGATCCGTGCTGCAGTCGTCCTATTCGCGCAACGCCGAGCGGCGCGCCGACGCCTATGGCGCCGCGCTGATGAACAAGGCGGGGGGGAACGCGCGCGCGCTCGCCGTCATGCTCGGCAAGATCGGCGGGGCGACCGAGCCGGGCATGGACATTCTGCGCGATCATCCCGATACCAGGGCGCGGGTGGCGGCGATCGAAGCGTTGGCGCGGCCGCAAAGAGCGCGGCCGTTCCTGAGCGCGCGCGACTGGGCGGCGTTGAAGCGGGTGTGCTTATGAGAGTGAGCGAGCCATGAGAGCCGTATCGCGCGGGCCGATCTTCGCCGTGCCGATGTCGAAGCTGGCGACCTGGTCGGCGCGGCTGGCCTGGTTCTCCCTTGCCGTCGTGGCGCTGTCGATCCTCATCGTGCGCGGCGGCTACCTGGAGATCGAGCCGGCGCTCGCCACCTTCGCCGCCGCGCTCGTCTTCGCCGCGCTGGCGATCCTGCTGGCGCTCGGCGCCTTCGTGGTGATCTGGCGCGAGGGCTATGGCGGGCTCGGCCGCGCGGTGCTCGGCCTCGTGCTCGGCGCCGGGCTGCTCGCCTATCCGGGCTATCTCACCTACCGCGCCACCAAGCTGCCGGCGATCCACGACATCACCACCGACGCCGCCAACCCGCCGCGCTTCGACGTGCTGGCGCGCCTGCGCCCGCGCGGCAGCGACGCCTATCCCGGCGCGCGCGTGGCCGCGCTGCAGGAGAAATTCTATCCCGACATCGAGCCGCTCGAATACAACGCGCCGGCGCTGCTCGTCTATCAGGTCGCGCTCAAGGTGGTGACCAAGCGCAAATGGCACATCGTCGACGCGCTGCCGCCGACACCGCGGCGGTCGGGCGAGATCGAGGCGGTGGCGCGCACGCGGATCATGGGCTTCCGCGACGACGTGGTGGTGCGGGTGAGCACCGGCAACGGCAAGGGCACGCGCATCGACGTGCGCTCGGCCTCGCGCTACGGCAACACCGATTTCGGCACCAACGCCAAGCGGGTGACCGCGCTGCTCAGCGACATCGACGACGCCATGGACGACGCCATGGCGGCGCCGCGGCGCCGGCCGAGAAGCCGAAGCCGGCGCCGACGCCGAAGAAGAAGCCGACGACGCGGCACCGGCGGTAGCGTCAGTTTCCGCTCGTTCCCGCGCAAGCGTCCGCGGGGACGAACGGATAACCGCGCGTAAGGCGCCCTACTGCTTCAGCCGATAAACCCCGTCGATCGCCGGCAGGCCGTCGGTCTCGACGATCCCGCGCGCCACCAGATCCTCCATGTGCGCCAGCACCGACAGGCCGGCGGCGCCGGTCAGCCGCGGGTCGATGCCGATATAGATCGCGCGCACGATGGTGGGGATGTCGGTCGCGCCCTTGGCGAGGCGGTGCAGGATGGATGCCTCGCGCGCCTTGCGGTGCAGGATGTAGTAGTTGACGAAGCGCGGCGCGTCCTTGATGACCGGGCCGTGGCCGGGCAGATAGACGGTCTCGGAACGCTTGGCGAGCTTTTGCAGCGACGCCATGTAATCGCTCATGGCGCCGTCGGGCGGCGCCACGATCGAAGTGGCCCAGCCCATGACGTGGTCGCCGGCGAAGAGGACGTTCTTTTCCCTGAACGCAAAGGCCATGTGATTGGCGGTGTGGCCGGGCGTCGTCACCGCTTCGACAGTCCAGCCGTCGCCCTCAACGACGTCGCCGTCCTTGAGCCGCACGTCGGGCATGAAGTCGCGGTCGCCGCTGGAATCGAGCGGATTGTGCTCGCCGATATGCAAGGGCCGCGCGGCGCGGTGCGGGCCTTCGGCATAGACGGTGGCGCCGGTCACGGCTTGAAGCGCCGGCACGCCGGGCGAATGGTCGCGATGGGTATGGGTGACGAAGATGTGGGTCACCGTCTCGCCCGCAACGGCATCGAGCAGCGCGGCGGTGTGGCGCTCGTCGGCCGGGCCGGGATCGACGATGGCGACGTTTCCGCGCCCGATGATGTAGCTCACGGTGCCCTTGAAGGTGAACGGGCCGGGATTGTCGGCCATGACCCGGCGCACGCCGGGCATGACCTCGTCCACCGTGTCAGGCGCGAGATCGAGATTCTTGTCGAAGGGGATGTCGTCGCTCATGGCAGCGGGGAAATGCCCACCGGAGGCTCGCTTCGTCAACCGTTTTCCCCGCGCGGGCGGGCGGCGGCGGGAACAACCGGACGTAAGCGGCGGCCGCGGGACTGCGCCTTATTCCGCTCGCGCGGATGCTGTGCTGTAGTGGGGCCGTCACCTAGTGTCCCGATTCCGAAGTTCGCTTGATTTTGCGGCATCCTCGTGAGCGAACTTCGGAATCGAAGGACACTAGCAACTTCTTGATTCTAGTGTGGTTTGGTTCAGAAGTTCGCTTGATGGACTCGCGGATAGAATGAAGCGAACTTCTGAACCACCACACTAGGGGGACGTAACCGATGCAAACCGACGCGCGCGGCCTTTCACTTTCCACCGATAGCGCGGAGGCCGCCCGGCTGTTCGACCGCGCCATCGGCGAATATCTCGAATACCGCAAGCTGACCCTGGCGACGGCGACGGAGGCGCTCGACGCCGACCCGCAATTCTGCCTGGGGCATTGCCTCGTCGGCTATCTCTTCATGCTGTTCGGCTCGCATGCGGTCGACCGCAAGGTGGACGCCGCGCTGGCCCATGCCGAACGGCTCAGTCCGCGCGCGACGGAACGCGAGCGCATGCACGTGGCGGCGCTCCGCGCCTGGCGCTCAGGCGATACGGAACGCGCCAACCGCATCTGGGACGACATCCTGATCGCGCATCCGCACGACATACTGGCGCTGCGGCTGCAGCACTTCAGCCTGTTCTGGACGGGCCAGTCCTATTTCATGCGCGACGCCGCCGCGCGCGCCCTCGGCGCCTGGGACACAGGCATGCCGGGCTACAGCCAGTTGCTCGGCATGTATTCGTTCGCGCTGGAGGAATGCGGCGACTATGCCGCCGCCGAGCCGAAGGGGCGGCGCGCGGTGGAGCTGTGCGGCGACGACCTGTGGGCCATTCACGCCGTCTCGCACGTCCTGGAAATGCAGGGGCGGCTGCAGGAGGGCGTCGACTGGCTGAAGCAGCCGTTCGGGAGCTGGGCCGACCGCAATCCGTTCAAGCAGCACCTGTGGTGGCACACGGCGCTGTTTCCGCTCGAGCTCGGGCAATACGACCGCGTGCTGGAGTTCTACGACCGCGAGATCCGCTCCGACCCGTCGGAGTTCTATCTCGACATCCAGAACGCGGCGTCCATGCTGTTCCGGCTGGAATGGTGCGGCGTCGACGTGGGCAATCGCTGGCATGAGCTCGCCGAGATCGCGCAAAAGCACATCGACGATCACGTGCTCGCCTTCACCGACCTGCATTTCATGCTGGCGCTCTGCCGCGACGGCCAAGTCGGCACGGCGGAACGTCTGTTGGAATCGTTCCGCGCCTTCGCAGGCACGCCCGGCAACAGCACCGCCGCGATCATGCAGCCGGCCGCGATTCCCGTCGCCGAGGCGATGCTTGCCTATGCCAAAGGCGACTACCGCGCGGCGATCGAGCGGCTTTCCGCTTCGCGCTATCACTGGCAACTGGTCGGCGCCAGCCACGCCCAGCGCGATCTTTTCACCATCCTGCTGATCGCGTCGGCGGAGAAGGCGCACGACTGGACGCTCGCGCGGGCGCTGCTGCGCGAGCGCATGGAGCTGCGCCCGCACAGCGCGGGGAACAGAGCGCATTATGAGGCGGCGATTGCTTCCGGCGGCACGGCCATGACTTCGCGCTGATTGCAGCAGGTGGAACCGGCAGCGGCTTCTTTCGCCACAGTTCTAATGTAGATCTTCCGGGCATGGGGAAGCTTTCACAAAGCCTGATTTCGGCGATGTGGGTGGCGTGGCTTGTTTATTGGCTGGTCGCCTCGCGCAACGCCAAAGCGACGCTGCGCAGCGAGGACAGGCGCTCGCGGCTGACCTATCATCTGCCACTGATCGTGGGCGCCGTGTTCATCGCCGTGCCCAATATCTTCGGCCCTCAGCTTGAAAGTCTGTTCGTCGCACGCACGCCGACCTGGCAAATGCTGTCGGTCATCCTGGTCGCGCTGGGCTTGAGCTTCGCCGTGTGGGCGCGCGTCTGGCTCGGGCGCAATTGGAGCTCGACGGTTACCGTCAAGCACGCGCACGAATTGATCCGCAGCGGGCCATATGCGCTGGTGCGCCACCCGATCTACACCGGCATCCTGCTCGCGCTCGCCGGCACCGTGCTGATGATCGGTAAATGGCGGGCGCTGATCGGGCTTGCGCTGTTCGTTGCATCCTTCGTGCGCAAGCTGACGCTCGAGGAGCGCTTCATGGCGCAGGAGTTCGGCGAGGATTATGCGCGCTACCGGCAACAGGTGGCGATGCTGGTGCCGTTTTTGATGTAATAAACTCGTGTCCCGGGCGCGGCGCAGCACGAAGTGATGCGCTGCAGGCCCGGGACCCCGGTTGCGCAAGGAAGCTGGGCCCCGGACCAGCGGAGCGCCACTCCGCTACCGCTTCGCGCTGCGCCGCATCCGGGGCGCGCAGGCGCTCAATGTATCTCCGGCTCCGCTATCTCGCCGAGCGGCGCGAGGAAATCGAAATCGCAGCCCTCATCAGCCTGGCCGATGTGCTGGGAATAGAGCGCGCCGTAGCCGCGCGGATAGCGCGGCGGCGGCGGCGTCCAGGCGGCGCGGCGGCGGGCAAGCTCCTCGTCGCTCACATGCAGATGAATACGGCGCGCCGGCACGTCGACCTCGATCTCGTCGCCGGTCTGTACCAGCGCCAGGGGACCGCCGACATAGCTCTCCGGCGCGACATGCAGAATGCAGGCGCCGTAGCTGGTGCCGCTCATGCGCGCGTCGGAAATGCGCAGCATGTCGCGCACGCCGGCCTGCACCAGCTTCTTCGGGATCGGCAGCATGCCCCATTCCGGCATGCCGGGGCCGCCCTTGGGGCCGCCGTTCTTCAAGACCAGCACGTGGTCCGGGGTGACCTCGAGATCGTCGCGCTCCACTTCGCGCGCCATGGCGTTGTAATCCTCGAACGCGATGACCGGGCCGCGGTGGCGCAGCAGACGCGGCTCGGCGGCGGACGGCTTCATCACGCAGCCGCGCGGCGCCAGATTGCCGGTGAGCACGGCGGTCGCCTCCGCGCTCGATATGGGATCGCTCAGCGGGCGAATGACGTCGCGCTTGTAGACTTCGGCGCCCGCGATGTTCTCGGCCAGCGTCTTGCCGTTGACGGTGACGCAGGTGAGGTTGAGCATGTCCTTCAGCTCGTTCATCAGCGCGCGCAAGCCGCCGGCATAGAAGAAGTCTTCCATCAGCAGCGCGCCGGACGGGCGGATATTGGCGAGCACCGGTACCTCGCGCGAGAGCCGATCGAAGCGGGCCATATCCATCGGCAAACCGGCGCGGCGCGCCATCGCCACCACGTGGATGATGGCGTTGGTCGAGCCGCCCATGGCCATGTGCACGCGGATGGCGTTGTCGAAGGCCGCGGGGGTGAGAATGCTGTTCGGCGTCAGATCTTCCCAGACCATGTCGACGATGCGGCGGCCGGCCTGTGCGCACATGCGCGGATGGCTGGAATCGGCGGCGGGGATCGACGACGCGCCGGGCAGCGTCAGCCCCAGCGCCTCGGCGATCGCCATCATGGTGGCGGCGGTGCCCATCACCATGCAGGTGCCGAAGGAGCGCGCGATGCCGCCTTCGAGCTCGGCCAAGTCTTCATCGCTAATGCGGCCGGCGCGCTTCTCGTCCCAATATTTCCAGGCGTCGGAGCCGGAGCCGAGCACCTGGCCGCGCCAGTTGCCCCTGAGCTGCGGGCCGGCGGGCACGAAGATCGCCGGAATTCCCATGCTGATGGCGCCCATGATCAGCCCGGGCGTGGTCTTGTCGCAGCCGCCCATCAGCACCGCGCCGTCGATCGGATGGCTGCGCAACAATTCCTCCGTCTCCATCGCCAGGAGATTGCGATAGAGCATGGTGGAGGGCTTTACGAAGGGCTCCGACAGCGACATGGCCGGCAGTTCGACGGGGAAGCCGCCGGCCTGCAGGATGCCGCGTTTCACGTCCTCGGCGCGCGCGCGCAGATGGGTGTGACAGAAATTGATGTCGCTCCAGGTATTGATGACGCCGATCACCGGCTTGCCCTGCCAGTCGGCGGCGTCGAAGCCGCCCTGGCGCAGGCGGGCGCGATGGCCGAAGGCGCGCAGATCGTTGACGCCGAGCCAGCGGTGGCTGCGGAGGGACTCGGGAGATTTGCGCGTTTGCATGGCTCGTTGCCTTAGGCCGCCTCATGCTTGATCGGCTCGATCTTGCGCAAGTCCTTGGCGATGGCGCGTTCCGCCATACGCACGTCGTAGCGGGACTGGAGATTCATCCAGAAACCTACCGAATTCCCGAAGAATTTCGCCAGGCGCAGTGCCGTGTCGGCGGTAATGCCGAGTTCTTCGCGTGCAATCCGTTCGATCCGCGTGCGCGGCACGCCGCAGGCTTTGGCAATCCTATAAGCCGTCAGACCCATGGGTTCCATGAACTCCTCGCGGAGCATCTCGCCCGGGTGCATCGGAGGCAGCTTCGCCACGATCTTCATGCCGCAATTCCTCAGTGATAGTCCACGATTTCGACGTCAACCGGACCCGTGACAGTCCACTTGAAGCACACCCGCCACTGGTCATTGATCCGAATGGAATATTGATCTTTCCGGTTCCCACGCAGGCTTTCAAGCCGATTGCCCGGCGGTACCCGCAGGTCGTGAAGCTGCTCTGCCGCATCGAGTGCTTCCAGCTTGCGCCTGGCGGCGACGAAAATCTGCACTGGAAAGCCTTTCGGACAAAGGCCGTTGAATACTGCCTCCGTTACGGGGTCCCGGAACCCGCGGATCAACGGTCCTCTCCCGCCAAAAACACAGATATAGTATCGCCGACCGATACTTTCGTCAAGCCGGCGTATCTCTCGTTGATACGGTGGACTACTCCGCGGCGATCTCGGGCTTGGCCATGGCGCGTTTCGCCATGAGCTGGGTGCCGATCACCATAGCGGCGAGCGCAGCGCCGACAAGATCGCTCGTCACGCCGGGCTTGATCAGCAAGAGCCCGGCCGCGATCAGCAGCGGGCGCTGCCAGAAATTGGTGGCGGCGATGAGATATCCATGCAGGCCGCCGGCGAACAGCACCACCCCGACGATCGCGCTGGTTGAGCTCGCGACAATCGTCTGCCACGGCCCGATCATCAACAGCGAAGGCTCGTAGACGAACATGTAAGGCACGATGAAGCCGGTGGCGCCGATCTTTATCGCCGCCCAGCCGGTCGACCAGAGATCGGACTTGGCGATGCCGCAGGCGGCGAAGACGGCGAGCGCCACCGGCGGCGTGATCGCCGACAGGATCGCGAAATAGAAGGCGAACATGTGCGCGGCCGGCACGACGACGCCGAGCTTGACGATGGCCGGCACCAGAAGCGCCGTCATGATGATGTAGGCGGGCGTGGTCGGGATGCCCATGCCGAGCACGATGCCGGCGACCATGGTCAGCATCAGCGCCAGCAGCAGCATGTCCTTGGCGAGATGCACGACGAACTGGGTGAACACGATGCCCAGTCCCGACAGCGTCACCACGCCGACGATGATGCCGGCGGCGGCGCAGGCGAGCGCGACGGCGAGCGTGTTGCGGGCGCCATCGACCATGGCGCCGATGACGTTCTCCAGCGTGACGTTGCCGCGGGTGTGCTGGCGCAGCGCCGCGACCGGGAAGCACGACAGCGTGCCGACGAGCGCCGCCATCGGCGCCGAGTAGCCGGAATACATCACCGCCAGGATGAGCGCGACCGGGATGAACAGATGGCCGTCACGGCGCAGCACGGTGCCGAGCTTGGGCAGGTCGGCGCGCGGCAGGCCGGTAAGGCCGAGCCGCTTGGCCTCGAAATGCACCGCCGAGAAGCAGGCGACATAATAGAGCACGGCCGGGATCAGCGCCCAGAGCACCACCTGCCCGTAGGAGACGCCGAGAAACTCGGCCATGACGAAGGCGGCCGCGCCCATGATCGGCGGCATGATCTGCCCGCCGGTCGAGGCCACCGCCTCCACCGCGCCGGCGAATTCGGGGCGGAAGCCGGTGCGCTTCATCAAGGGAATGCTGATCTGCCCGGTGACCATGACATTGGCGACGGCGCTGCCGGAGATGGTGCCGAACAGCGAAGACGACACCACCGCGACCTTGCCGGGGCCGCCGACCGCGTGGCCGGTCAGGCCGGTGGCGAAATCCATGAAAAGCTGGCCGGTGCCGGTGCGCTCCATGAAGGTGCCGAACACCACGAAGATGAGCACATAGGTCGCAGAGACCGAGAGCGGGATGCCGAAGATGCCTTCGGTGGTCATGTAGAGCTGGTCGATCATGCGCTGCGGCTCGAGCCGCGCAACGGCAAGGCCATAGACCAGGAAAGCGATGGCCGTGAGCGGCAGCGCCCAGCCGAGCACGCGGCGCACCGCTTCCAGGAGCAGCACCACCATGATGCAGCCCATGATCTTGTCGGTGAGATAGAGGTCGTCGACGTAGAAGATGCGGTTGACGATGTAGTCGTAGTAATAAAACAGATAGAGGATCGGCAGCGCGGCAATCACGAGAAGCGCAATATCGAGCGGGCGCGGCACGTCGTCGGGCGCGCCGGAGGCGCGGAAGATGAGGAAGGTGAGCGTCAGCGCGAACAGAAGGTGGGTGCCGCGGAACCAGACCGCCTCGGGCGAGCCGAAGGCGATGGCCCACATGTGGTAGAGCACCATGGCGACGCCGACGGCGATCGTGATCAGGCGCACGATGCCGCGGTAGCTGGTATCGATGTTGAGGTTCATGGCGATCTCGTCGCTGCAGACCCCCGCCCCGACCCTCCCCCTTTCAGGGGGAGGGAGAAGCGAGCCGCTTGCTCTTTCCTCCCCCCGAAAGGGGGAGGAATAAGGAGGGGGTCATGCCTATCGCCGGCTCTTCTTGACGGCGAACATCGCACTCAATGCGACATCACGTTGATGCCGTTCTCCTTGTAGTACTTGGCGGCGCCGGGATGGAACGGCACGCCGATATCGGCGGCGAAGTCGGCGAGCTTCTGCTTTCCGACCGCCTTGGCGATGCTGGCGAGTGTCTTGGTGTGCGCGATCAGCGTCTTGGTCATGGTGTAGACCTCGTCCGCCGGCAGCTTGCAGGAGGCGAAGACGTGGGTGGCGTAGCCGATCACCTTCACGTCGCTCTTCTGCCCGGGATAGCTGCCCGCCTTGATGGTGACCAGCGTATAGCCGGGATTGAGCTTCTTCATGCCGGCGAAGCTCGCCGCCTGGTCGAGCAGCTTGATCGGCCGCGCCGAGGCGAGGTCCATGATGGCGCCGGCCGGCACCTGCGTGCCGAGGCCGAAGGCGACGGCGTGGCCGTCCTTCATCTGATTCACCGAGTCGGAATAGCCGACGAAGCTCACCTTGACGTCGCTGTACTTGATGCCGTTGACGCCGAGGATCTGCCGCGTGATCAGCTCGCCGGTATTGCCGCGCTGCTGGGTAGTGATCGCCTTGCCCTTGAGATCGGCGATCGTTTTGACGCCGGCGTCGGCCGGCACAACGAGCTGATAATACTGCGGATAAAGCGTAGCGATGTTGCAGATGTTGGTCGCCTTGCGCGGGAACGGCTTCTTGCCGGCGACGCCGTCGACGGTCGAAATCGAGTTGCCGAAGCCGATGTCGGCCTTGCCCTCGTCGACGCCCCGCACATTGGCGATGCCGGCGCCCGGCAGCACTTGCACCTGCAGGCCGGGAACGGCTTTCTCCCACATGTCCTTGAGCTGGCCGCCCAGCGGAATCCACGAGCCGCCCTGCGGGCCGGTCATCATCTTCAGGTTGGCAGCGGCAGCCGGCGCCGCCAGCGCAAGTGCCAGGCCTGCGCCCAGCACGAATGAGCCGATTCTCTTGATCGGAGATCGCATGTCTTTCCTCCCTGCCCGTCGCCTTTGGGCGTTGGAGCGCCTGCTCCACGCCGCCAGGGGCAATTTTTGTAGGCGCGCAGGGTACGCGGGGCGCGGCGGCTTTGCCAAGGGTTGCGGAAACGGCGGGTTCCAGCCTGTGGGCAGGGTTTGGCGGCCGGGAAAGGCGCCCGGATTGGAAATCGCCGGCTCGGCCCCCCTGCGGGGGCGAATTTATAGGACTAAGCTTAGTCTAGTCCGAAGGAACGCATTCATGTCGACCGTCAATATCCATGCTGCGAAGACGCATCTCTCGCGCCTCGTCGAACGGGCGGCAGCCGGCGAGGAGATCGTCATCGCGAAGGCCGGCACGCCGCTTGCCAAGCTGGGGCCACTCGCCCCGGCGGGCGCTAAGAAACGGCGTCTTGGCCTTCTCGCCGGACGGATGACGGTGCCCGCAGATTTCGATGCGCCGCTGCCGGCCGAGGTCCTCGACACCTTCGAAGGCCGATGATGCGGGTTCTACTCGACACGCATGTCCTGCTCTGGGCCCTGATCGCGCCCAAGCGGCTCGGCAAAGATGCGCGGGGGATTATCGAGGACCCCGGAAAAGAGGTGATGTTCAGTGCAGCCAGTATCAGGGAGATCGCAATAAAATCGGCCCTCGGGAAACGACTTTACGGTCGCGCCTGACGATATCCTGACCGCCGCGGTCGAGAGCGGGTTGATCGAATTGCCGGTGCGGTCTGCTGCGGCGGCCCAGGTCGCGACGTTGCCGCCCCATCACCGCGACCCGTTCGGCCAGCTGCCGATCGCACAAGCCCTCACCGAACCGGCGGTTCTCAATACGGCCGACCCGCAGCTTGAGATCTACTCGCAGCTGGTCCGCCGCATCTGAAATCTAACGAGCAATAATCGGCGGCCGCGCGCTTCGCCATTGTCGCGATTGCCGGCGCCAAGCCGCCGGTCGAGAGCAGCAAGCCGACCGCGCCGGCGGCGCGGTTTGACGGACGAAGAATTACCCATGGCGCTGCCTACCGGTGCTTGCCGCCGCCGGAATGCTGATTGCTCATGCGCAGAATGGTGCCCGAGGAATGGCCGCCGCCCGACCGCTTCACGCCGGAGGGTGCCCTGAAGCCGCCGATCGTCACGGGGTGTCGGTGATGCCGCGGCGGTTTGACGCCGGCGGAGGGCCGCGTAAAGCCGCCGAACTTGACGCGGTGACCTTTCGACGGCGGCGGAAGCTTGATGCCGCCGATCGTCGCCATTGCGTGCTTGCCGTGCCTACCGCGCCTGGAGCTTGTTCCAGTGCATTGATGCTTGCCGTCGGCGGGGCAGGTAAAACAGGCATGGGGGGAACACCCGCTTATGCCGCCGTTCACTTTGTCATGCCAATAGCTGCACCCCGCTGTTCGGTCGCAAGCGCGGATCACTGCCCCGGCGTCGGCGGCTGCGGCCGGTGCGGACGACAGCGCGCTGGCGATCAGCGCGAAGAAGGGTGCGAGAGCGATAAGAACATTGCGCATTTTATTTGTGTGATGCATTTGGATCTCCTGGTTGAAGCGCGGCCATCGCGCGGGCCGCGACGCGAATTGGATTCACAGCGTTCTCATCGAAAAGAGCACTTCGCAGCCGCACCGGCCTGGGTGTCGCTTCCGCTGCATCCCGGCTAAGGGCTGGCTTGCTGACGTCCCGTGTTCTTTGCGGGCATCACCAGGAACAGCCGCGCGGAGGGTAGGGGCGGTAGGTCCCACCGTCGTATCCACGATGATCCCGAACATTAGGTATTGGCGTGCCCCACGTCGTTTGGCGGTGGTCGCGGCTGCAAGGAATGTGATGAATGTAGTGAGTCCCGGGCGGCGGCTTTGCCGGGCCGACGGCGACGACGGGCTTCGGCACTTTCGGTGGCTTCGTCACGATCGGGTTGTGGCTCGATCCCGGCCCGTGCACCGGCCCTAAGCCGCCGGGGCCGAAGCCAGCGGACTTTTTATGGTGGTGGCGATGCTTGTGGTGCCAGCCTTGATGGCTATCCCAGTGGCTGCTGGCATGCCGGCCGCCCTTGCCGTTGTGGCTTCCACTCCCATTGTGCATGCGGGATTGGCCGCCGTTGCCGTTGTGACCGCCGCCATTGTGGCCGCCACCGTGAGCGAAGGCCGCACCGCTCCCCAAAGCGATGAGCGCGGCGAACGAGCATCCTGCAACGAGGCGCAGGGATGTCTTTGCAAGTGAGATGGTCATGTTGATCTCCCTCGGTATCGTCCGATGACCGACCTTCATCGGTCGCTGCCGCCGCAGCGCCGGTTCG
The DNA here is from genome assembly GCA_963837965.1 of uncultured Pseudomonadota bacterium. Lineage (GTDB taxonomy): Bacteria > Pseudomonadota > Alphaproteobacteria > Rhizobiales > Xanthobacteraceae > Pseudolabrys. The sequence continues at coordinate 74,205 of CAWIPY010000005.1, forward strand.
ATTGTTTTTGAAATTTATCGGCGGGTGCGCGCCGCCGCGTCCCCCGTTCGGGGTATGGCAATGGCGGAACGCAGGCGCGCGGGAATGAGCGGGATGGGACGAAGCGACGGAACCGCTCTAATCGAGCAGCGGGCTTGCAAATCCGGCGATCAGCTTGACCAGGTCGGGCCTGACGGTACGTGCCCGTCTTTCCATGCAAATGAGCGAGGTGCTTCTTTACCGTCTCGGCCGAAACGCCAAGCGTCCGCCACGTCACGGCCTCCGCCGACCTAGACGATAGCGAGCAGGACGCGCAATTCAGTCGGCGTCAGCCGGTAGGCCTTGGCGATCACCTCGGGAAGAGTAGGCCTGCTCACCGGCGCCCGATGCACGAACAGCGCCGCCGTCGCGGCGCAGGCTTGCCGGCGCGGTCGCGCGCCCGGCGCAAAGGTTACACGTTTGCTTGCAGGTCGGCCAAGCAACGGGAACGGTTCACCGGCTCGCACGGGATTTGGGTCCCCGTTTTTCAATGCGTAGGGGATTGAAATCTCTCTGCCCGCGCCCATCTGGGCCGGCTGTCGCCGGCCCCGCAGCGGGCGTGCCAAGCGGATAAGTCAGCGCCGCCCCGGACCTGCAAGCCCGGCCGGCGCGAAGCTGTGGCCGCGCGCTGAAACGACCGCGATCGTCGCTTGAATTGTCCTTGAAATTTCAAAGAAATGAATGGTCGGAGTGGCAGGATTTGAACCTGCGACCCCCTCGTCCCGAACGAGGTGCGCTACCAGACTGCGCTACACTCCGACTGGTGGGCGGACTTATACCCCCGGCATGCCTAAACGCAAGCCGCCGCATGCGCCGAAAAAGCCGCTGGCGCCCTTGACCCGGGCCGGCGAAAGCGTTTTCGCATGAGGATCATGCGCCAGACCATGAAAGCAGCCGCCGAGACATGACCGCCGAACCGGGAACACGGGTCCTGCCCGCCGATGAGGCCGGCATCGCGGCGGCAGCGCGCTGCCTTGCGGCGGGCGGGCTGGTCGCCTTCCCGACCGAGACCGTATATGGGCTCGGCGCCGACGCCAGCAACGGCGAGGCCGTGGCCCGGCTTTATGCCGCCAAGGGCCGGCCGGCCTTCAACCCGCTGATCGCGCATATGGCCGATATCGCGGCGGCGCGCCGGCTGGCGGAATTCGACGCGGCTGCGGAGAAGCTGGCGGCCGCCTTCTGGCCGGGGCCGCTGACCCTGGTGCTGCCCAAGCTCAAAGGTTGCCCGGTTTCCGATCTGGCGCTGGCCGGGCTGGACAGCGTGGCCGTGCGCGTGCCGGCGCACCCGGTGGCACACGCGCTGCTCGAGGCCTTCGGCGGGGCGGTGGTGGCGCCATCGGCAAACCGCTCCGGCCACGTCTCGCCCACCAGCGCGGCGCACGTGCTGGGCGACCTGCGCGGGCGTATCGACCTGGTGCTGGACGGCGGGGTCTGCGCGGTGGGGCTGGAGTCGACCATCGTGTCGTGCCTGGGCGCGCCCGCGCTGCTGCGGCCGGGCGGCCTGCCCCGCGCGCAGATCGAGCGGGTGCTGGGTCATGCGCTGGGGCAAGGACCGGCGGGAGCAGAGAACGCGCCGACGGCGCCCGGCATGTTGGCCTCTCATTACGCCCCCAAGGCGCGGCTGCGCCTGAACGCGGAAGCGCCGCGGCCGGGCGAAGCCCTGCTTGCCTTTGGATCGGAGTTGCCGGCGGCGGACGGCATGACCCTCAACCTGTCGCCGCGCGGCGATCTCACCGAGGCGGCGGCAAACCTGTTCTCCCACCTGCGCGCGTTGGACGCCTCCGGTGCCGACTCGGTCGCTGTCATGAAGGTGCCGCGTGAGGGCCTGGGCGAGGCGATCAACGACCGGCTGGCGCGGGCCGCGGCCCCGCGGGGGTGAGGGCTTGCCAATGCGTCCGGCAACCCTTAGTTAAACTAGTCAGACTAGTTAGAAACAGGATCGATAGCCGTGCTGACCAAGGCAAATGTCTGGAAATTGCAGGACGCCAAAGCACGCTTCTCGGAATTGGTGCGGCGCGCCCGTGCCGGTGAGCCGCAGGAGGTTACGGTGCACGGCAAGCAGGCCGTCGTTGTAGTGGATACGGAGCGCTACGAGGTGCGGCCGAAAGCGAAGAAACCGCGTACGATGGCGGGTTTCATCGAGGCCTCGAAAAAATACCGCGGCCTCGCCGAGGGTATCGATTTCGAACGCGCATTTCCGACGCCTTTGCGCGACAAGCGCCGCGAAATCTTCGATGGTTCATTCGACGACGAGGAATCGTCGTGACATGGCTGTTGGATACGAACGTCGTTTCCGACAGCGTTCGCGACCGACCCGATCCTGCCGTCAGCCGCTGGATTGCCGAAATCCCGCGCGCGGAAGCCGCGATCAGCATTGTCACACTTGCTGAACTGTGGGATGGCGCCGCCTCGGTGAGCGACGAGGCCAGACGCCGCCGGCTGATGAATTGGGTAGAAAATGAGGTCACGCCAATTTTCGAACAGCGGACCTTGCCTCTGACACGGGACGTTCTTGCCGCCTGGCTGCGCCTCAGCCGCAAGCTGCGGGTGCGGCAGATCACGCGAGACCCTTCCGACATGCTCATTGCGTCTACCGCGCTCAGCCACAATCTCACGCTCGTTACCCGCAACGTGCGAGATTTCGCGAATACCGGCATCCTCGTCTACGATCCCTGGCATAACGAGACCCATAAGATGGAACAGCCTTGATGTCAGCAGTTATTGCCGAGACCACACCCGACCTGCTCGCCCGCTTCGCCGCCATCGTCGGCGACAGATACGCGATCACCGACCGCGACGCGCAAGTACCCTATCTGGTCGAGATGCGTGACCTCTATCATGGCGAGACGCCCATGGTGCTGCGGCCCGGCTCGGTGGAGGAAGTGGCCGCCATTCTCAAGCTCGCCAACGAGACCCGCACGCCGATCGTGCCGCAGGGCGGCAATACCGGGCTGGTCGGCGGGCAGGTGCCGCATCATGGGGAGCTGCTGCTCTCGCTTACCCGCCTCGACCGCATCCGCGAGGTCGATCCGGTCTCCAACACCATGACGGTGGAAGCCGGCGTCACCTTGCAGCGCGCGCGCGAAGCCGCCGCGCAAGCCGACCGGCTTTATCCGCAGCTTTTGCCTTCGGAAGGCAGTTGCACCATCGGCGGCAATCTCGCCACCAATGCCGGCGGCGTGGCGGCGCTGGCGCACGGCATTGCCCGCTCGCACTGCATGGGGCTGGAGGTGGTGCTGGCCGACGGCCGCGTGCTCCGCGATATCAACAAGCTCAAGAAGAACAACACCGGCTACGACCTGAAGAACCTGTTCATCGGCGCGGAAGGCACGCTCGGCATCATCACCGCGGCGGTGTTGCGGCTGGTGCCCAAGCCCCGCTCGGTCGAGACCGCTTTCGTCGCCGTGCCGTCGCCGCAGGCCTCGCTCGATCTGTTGGGGCTCGCCGAGGAGCGTACGGCCGGAGGCGTCACCTCGTTCGAGTTGATGCTGCGCTCCGGCGTCGAGGCGGTGGTCAAGTACGACGCCGCGAGCCGCATGCCGCTCGACGGCCCCTATCCCTGGTTCGTGCTGATCGAATTGTCATCGCAGGCGCGCAGCGGCCTGCGCGAGAGCATGGAGGAGATTCTCAGCCAGGGTCTGGAGAAGGGCCTTGTGCTCGACGCCGCAATCGCCGACAGCCTGGAACAGGGCAAGGCGTTCTGGCGCATCCGCGAGATGTTCGGCGAGGTGCAGCGCCACATCGGCGCCTCGATCAAGCACGACGTGTCGGTGCCGGTCGCCGCCGTGCCGGCCTTCATCGAACAGGCCAACGCGGCGGCCACCAAACTCATTCCCGGCTGCAAGCCGCTGCCCTTCGGCCACGTGGGCGACGGCAACATTCACTACAATGTAGGGCAGCCGGAAGGCGCCGACCGCGCGGCGTTTCTCAAGCGCTGGGACGAGGTCAACGCGGTGGTGTTCGCGGTGGTGAAGAAGCTCGGCGGCTCGATCTCGGCCGAGCACGGCGTCGGCGTCATGAAGCGCGACATCCTGCCGGACTACAAGGACCCGGTGGCGATCGACCTGATGCGCGGCATCAAGCGGCTGTTCGATCCGAACGGGATCTTGAACCCGGGCAAGGTGCTGTAGGTCGCCCACTACGGGGCGATCGTCACCCGTCCCTTCATATTGGGATGGAATTTGCAGAAATAATCGAGCGCGCCCGCCTTTTTCAGCACGATCCGGCCGGTCTTGTTCGGGCCGATCATGACGTCCCAATCGCCGTTGCGCGCGGTTGCGGTATGGGCAATCGGGTCCTTATTGACCCATTCGATGGTGTCGCCGACTTTCGCGCTTACCTTTGCCGGCGCATAGACCAGCTTGTCGATGGTGATCTCAATATTGGCGGCGCGCGCCGAGCCGGGCAGCAGCCCCGACAGGAATAGAAGGGTCAGGATTACCCGTCTCGGCGTCACGGTCGTGCTCCTCCGGAGTTACTTCAATTTCGCGTCGACCATCTCGGCGTGCTGCTCGTGGCCTTCGAAGACCTTCAGGCCGGTCTGCAGCAGGCTCTTGAGCTCGGCATTGCTCGCCGACGGGATGAGTTCCGTTTTCAATGCGGCATTGACGGCTTTGTGGTAGGCGACCTCGTTGTCAACATAGGCTTTGTCGAAGGCCGCGCCGTTGAGCTTGGCCAATTTGGCCCGCTCGGCCGCGGCTTGTTTGCTGAGCGCCTGGCTGGTGGCGTTGTCTACGGGCTTGACCTTCAGCTTCTTCACCAGCGCGAGCGCCTGCTTGTTCACCGCCGTGTGGTCGCGCACCATATTCTGCGCGAAAGCGCGCACTTCCCGGTTCTTGGATTTAGCCAATGCCTGCTTGGCGGCCTTGATGTCTATTTGCCCCGCCGTATAGGCGATGTGCGCAATTTGCGGATCGGTCAGCTTCTGTTGGGCAAAAGCGGCGCCGCACATCAAACCAAGCGCCGCGATAGCCGTCGCCAATCTCATAAACATCATCAACCTCCGTTTCATGCGGCCGATGCCGCGTATCGGTAAAGGTTGGATGCGGATGTGGCGCGCAGGTTCCCGGCTAATTGCAAAGACGCATCACGACCCGTTCGGTCATGCGCTCGCAGCGACGGCCGCCGAAGGGGAACGTGTTCGTCAGCGCCGGACCGAGCTGCTTGTCCAACGCGTCGCGCAACAAATTGCGCGCGCGGTGCAGGCGCGTTTTCACCGTCTCAGCCCGCAAGCCGAACAGGTCGGCGGTTTCCTCGACCGTCATCCCCTCGACGAGGCGCGCGACGAATACGGCGCGGAAGGCGTCCGGAAGCTCATCGATAGCTTGCTCGAGCAGTTCCCGAATCTCGCCTTGCGCCATCATTCGCTCCGGATCGACCCCGGCGGCTGAACCTGGAAAGTCGATGATTTCCGCCTGCGCGCGATTTTCGCCATAGCTTTCCCAATCAACGGTCGGCCGCCGCCGCCGCAAGCGTCCCAGCGCCTCGTTCATGGCGATGCGGGTGATCCAGGTGCCGAAGCCGGCGTCGCCGCGAAAATGATCGAGGCCGGTAAAGGCGCGGACATAGGTCTCCTGGACGACGTCCTCCGCCTCGGCATCATCGCGCAATATGCTGCGGGCGACGCGGAACAGCCGCCGGTTATAGCGCTGCGTGATGATGCGCACGGCCGCTTCGTCGCGGTCGCGCGCCCGGCGCACGAGCTCCTGGTCGGCCAAATCGGCTTCCGTTTGTTCGGCAGTCACCGGCATAAACGGCTTTCCTGGTTCGTCATTGGATGCATCAGGCCGTGAAAGGTTCCCGTTCAAAACAGCGAGCTTTGGCCCTCGCCGGTCTTGATGCGCTTGGCCGGCCGGGCCGGCCGTTTCACGGCGGGCGGCGCGGGCGCCGCCGCCGCACCGGCCGCGAGCGGCTCGATCAGCTTGGCATCGTCGTTGGCCGTGCGGTTGACCGCCATCGACACGGGATAGAGGTCGAGCATGTCTTCGGGCGCAGGCGCGATCAGCGCCGATGCGGTGACGGCATCGACTTCCGCGCAATTGAGCCAGAGGTCGAAGGCCTCGGGCGGGACAATTACTGGCATTCGGTCATGAATCTCGCCGAGCCGGCGGTTGGCCGTGGTGGTGACGATGGCCGCGGTCTCCATCTCCTCGCCGTTCGGCCCGGTCCAGCATTCCCAGAGCCCGGCGAAGGCCAGCGGCCCGCCCGTCTTCAGCCGCGCGTAATAGGGCTGCTTGCGCCCGCCCACCGGCTTCCACTCGTAGAAACCGTCCGCCGGCACCAGGCAGCGGCGCCGCTTCATGGCCGCGCGGAAGGCCGGCTTGTCGATCACGCTCTCGCCGCGCGCGTTGATCAGCAGGGTAAATTCGCGCGGATCCTTCACCCAGGACGGCAGCAGCCCCCAGCGCACCAGGGCGAAATGGCGCTGGCCCTCCGTCAGGCGCACAATGGGAATCGGCTGCGTCGGCGCCACATTGTAGCGCGGCGGGAAGTTGGGCTGCTCCGGGTAGCGGAACAGCGCCCGGATCGCTTCCGGCGCCGAGGTGATGGTGTAGCGGCCGCACATAGGTGTCTGGAATCCTGGCCTTTTCCGTGCTTAATGCGGCCTTGGCCGGCAAAACTCATACGAAGTGCGGGCTCCACGGCCGCAGCGGGGCATCAATGGAATATCAGGTCAGCGGCGACCCTGCGCAAGCGCCGCGCTGCCCGGCCGACGGGGCCGATGCGGCGAGGCACATGATTACCGGGCCATGAGCGATCCGCGCGCCTACCCGACACGTCCCTACCTCGCCGTCAGCGCCGCCATCCTGCGCGACGGCAAGGTGCTGGTCGTGCGCCGCGCGCGCAAGCCCGCGCTCAATCTCTACAGCTTTCCCGGCGGCGCGGTCGAAGCCGGCGAAACCCTGGCCGAGGCGGTCAAACGCGAAGTGCGCGAGGAAACGCAGCTCGCCATCGAGCCGGTCGGGCTCGCCGGCCACCGCGAGGTGATCGTGCGCGACGGGCAAGGCCGCGTCGAACGGCATTTCGTCATCCTGAGCTTTGCCGCGCGCTGGCTTGCGGGCGAGCCGGTGCTCAATGAGGAACTCGACGACGCGCGCTGGCTCGCGCCGGCCGAGGTGGCGGAGCTCAAGACCACCGAGGGGCTGGATGAGATTCTTGCGGCGGCGGTCGACCTCATGGACGGACAAGGCTGAAGCCAGGGGCTGCCTTGCGGTTGCCTCAGATCGGGGGCATAGCAAGGCTCCCCGCGCGCGATCCGACCGAACGACGTGAAAAAACTTCTGACCATCATCACACTCCTGGTCTGCCTCGCGGCGGCGCCCGTCCGCGCCGACGACACGCCGGCGCCGTTCGACCACGATCTGCAGCGCCTGGCCGAGATTCTCGGCGCGCTGCATTATCTGCGCGCGGTCTGCGGCGCGCACGATGGGCAGAAATGGCGGAGCGAAATGCAGGCGCTGGTCGACGCCGAGGCCCCCGAAGGCGACCGGCGCAAGAAAATCATCGCCAGCTTCAATCGTGGTTACCGCGGGTTCCAGCAGACCTATCGCACCTGCACGCCGGCCGCCGACCTCGCCATCCGCCGCTATCTGCTGGAAGGCGCCAAGATTTCCCGCGACATCACCGCGCGCTACGCGAATTGACTTCGCACAAGGCGCAATCTTCCGAACGCGATTAACCCTTCCTCAAGGTCCGACGCCCCCGCCCGCGCACGCGTGCTAATGTCCGCTCGGGATTTCGGGGCGTGACTTGGGATGCGTTCGCCCGCCGGACGCAAGGGACGAAAAGAGTTGTGAGCAATACGACAGGACATTCGTCCGATGCCGTCTTGGCGGCCTCCGACAACGACCAGAAGCGTCTGGCGCTCGGTTATCTGCAGGAAGCCTGGGCCGAGGCGCGGCTCGAGGGCGTCGATGGCGATTGCCTGGCGCAGGCCTGCCTGTTCGCCGCGCTGGCGGAGTTCGTCTCCACTTACGGTGAGGACGCCGCGGCCGGTTTCACCGAGCGCCTCGGCGACCGCATCCGCAACGGTGAATTCTCGCTCGTGCAGCCCCGGCAATAGGGCGTGATCCGAAACTAAAAACCTGGCGTCGATGCGTTTGCGGTGGGCCGGCAGCAATTTCGCCGAGCCGGGGATTCGCTAGCTGCGAGAAGGCGGGGCCGTGGTCTCGCGGACCAGCAGCGAAGCCGGAATCTCGCAGCTACGCACGCGGCCCCTTCTGGCAATCGCCTCCAGCAAGGCCTTCCCCGCCGTCGATCCCATTTTCTCAGCGGGGACCTCGATCGTCGTGATGGTCGGCCGCACGTGCTCGGTCAGCGGGAGGTTGTCGAAGCCGGTGATCGATAGCCGCTGCGGCACCGCCACGCCGCGATCCAGCGCTTCGAACAGGACCCCCAACGCGATAACGTCGTTGCCGCAGATGAGCGCGGTGGGAAGCTTGTTCTGCGCGAGCAACTCGGCCAGCACACGACGTCCATCCTGAATCGAGTAAGGCACCTCGGTCTGGAATTGCAGGCGAAGGCCCTGTTCGCCGAGCCGCTCACGCACGGCCGCCAGCCGGTCGCGGGCTCGGTCGTTGCCGGCGCCGATGCCAGCGGCCATGCCGATGCGGCGATGCCCGAGCGCCAGCAGATGGTCGACCAGCGCGCGGGCTGCCGTGCGGTTGGAAAATCCGATGTTGGGGCGGCGCAGGCCGGAATCGTAGGCCCAGGCATTCACGTACACAGCCTTGGCGCGCCGCAGCGCTCGATACGCTACATCGGTGTGATCGTTCCCGACCAGAAACAGCCCTTCCACCCCGCGTTCGAGCAGCCGGCGCACCTGGATCTCTTCCGACTGCGGATCGTAGTTTGAAACAGCAACCAGCAATGTGTAGTCGGCCGTCTGCAACTCGCGCTCGAGGGCGTTGATCGTCGCCGCGAAGATGGCATTGTTCAAGGTCGGAATAACCGCCCCGATGGTGTAGGTCCGATTGGAGGCGAGCGCCCGCGCCGCTGCATGCGGGTAATATCCGAGCCGCGCTATGATCGCCTCGACTCGTTCGCGCACCTCCGGCTTCACAAGCGGCGAGCGATTGAGCACGCGCGAAACGGTTGCGGTGGAGACGCCGGCTGTGCGGGCGATATCGAGCTGCGTCGGCTGACGCCTGAGCCCATCCGTCACAACATCACCTTTCCGCGTTGACAGGCGTCATTTTCTGGCCCATCCTCGATAAAAATGTAAGCGCTTACAAGGCGTATTAAGCGCTTACAAAGCGAATTAAAGAGATTGTTCGGAGGGGAGGACGAGCGGCGTGATCATCCACAGCCGCCACCATTTCGCGTCACCGCTCGACCGGTCAGCGCTGCCGCCGCGGATGCGCGCGCCATGACCGTCACCTTTTTATTGTTTTGGACGTGTTGCGGTGTGTTCCTGGTCGACATGGTGCTCGGCAAGATCAGCATCCTGACCAACGGCGCCGTGCACGAATTCGCGGGCGACGTGCCGCATTTCCTGCTGTTGGCGCTGTCCGCCGTCTTCCTCACGGCCGAATGCCTGCGGCGCGAATCCCGCCGCAACCGCGCCCGCGCGCAAGCGGGTCCCGACGACCGGCCAGCCCGATCGAATGTCTCCGTCGAAGAAGATCCATCACACTGATAGCGGGAGGAAGCTCATGGACGACATGAAGAAAAGCCGTCTCGACCGGGCGCTCGGCGAGATCAATCACATGAGGGGCCGTGCGCCGGCCAGCGATGAACTGCGTTCGGAGGAACGCCGCCGTTTCCTCGAAATCTCCGGCACTTTCGGCTTCACCGCCGCCATCGTCGCCGCCGGGGCCGGCACCCTGCTGCTGCCGGAAAAAGCCGCCGCACAAACAGCGATGGAAGAGCGCGAGCGCGAAAAGGCCGCCAAGTACAAGATCACGGTGGCGACAGAGTATCGGATTGGGACGACGCGTTCGTACCCGATGATACAGCTCAACGTGAAAGAGAACCTGCAGAACTTCAGCAACGGCAATATCTACGTCAAACTGCAGCCGGGCGGCGCGCTTGGCATCGGCAGCGCGCTGGCGCAGAAGGTGCAGGCCGGCACGATCGAAATCGGACAATTCAGCCTGTCCAATTTCGCGCCCTATGCGCCGTCTGTCGATCTCATCAACCTGCCTTACTGGTGCGGCGAGAATCAGAAGTTCGTCAATCTCGTCACCAGCAAGACCTGGGACGAGCAGGTGAACAGCCGCGTGCGCCAGAAAGGCGTCGAGCCGATGTTCTATTTCTGCATCGACCCGCGCACCGCCGCCAAGCGCCGCGGACTCGGCGGCGGGCCGTTCAAGACGCCGAAGGATCTCGAAGGCATCAAGTTCCGCGTGCCGGGTTCGGCCATCCTGACGCAGCTCTACCGGCTGCTCGGCGCCAATCCGACGCCGGTCGCCTGGGGCGAGACACCGTCGGCGCTCAAGCAGGGCGTCGCCGACGCGCTCGATCCCTCGCTCGGCGCCCTGTACGCCTTCGGCTTCAAGGACGTGCTCTCGTGGGTGACGTTCAACCGGCCGGTGCCGGACAGTCAGTGCTACGCCATGAACAAGGGCTGGTTCGAAAAGCTCGACGGCGAGACCAAGGACGCGGTCCGACAGGCCGCCGATGTTTCTCTGCAACAGAACCTGGCGCAGGTGCCGGCCTCGCGCGCCTTCGCCATGGCCGAAATGCGCAAGGCAGGCGTGAAATTCTACGTGCCGAAGCCGGACGAGCTGGCGCAGTGGAAAGAGAAAGCCGGCGCACAGCGCAAGGAGTGGGACCCGATCAAGTCCAAGATCCTCGGCTCCGCCGACAAGTTTCAGGCGCTGGTCGAGGCGGCCAATCACCCCTCGCGCTATTACGTCAACGACGTCTGATCCCGGCCGCGGCCCCGCCCCCGAAAGGGTCGGCGGGGCCGTCCTTTGAAAGCGCGGCGTCCGGATACGTCCATGTGGAATTTCCTCAAGCGATTCGACGCCGATGGCGAGCGCTGGCTGTTGCTCGGCTTCTACACCTACATCGTGCTCGCCATCGCCATCGAAGTCTTTCGCCGGTTTGTGCTCGCTTATTCGAGCGTGTGGGGCGAAGAGACGGCGCGCTATGCCTTCATCTATCTGGTGTGGATCGGCGCGGCCTCGGCCGTGCGCAACCGTGCGCATATCCGCATAGACGTCCTTACCGATCTGCTGCCGCCGCGCGGCACCGCCCTGCTCTACATGTTCGGCGACCTGCTGACGCTGCTGCTCGCCTGCGGCGCGCTGTACTGGTCGATCTCGCCGGTGGTGATGTCGATCGAATTTCACTCGGTGACCGAGGGCCTGCGCGTCACGCGCGCCTGGTTCCTGATCGCGGTGCCGTTCGGCTTCACTCTGGTGGTGGTGCGCACGCTGCAATCCATGGCGCGCGATCTCGCCGATCTGCGCTCGGGCCGCCCGCCCTACCGCGGCGAACGATTGTTCGACTGACCAATGCTGTACCAGACCCCCGGCGCCGTCGTCGATTTCGGCTGGACAATCATCGTCCCGGTGCTGCTCATGGTCGGGCTGTTCGCCGTGAGCGTGCCGGTGTGGGTCGCGCTCGGCCTCGGCACAATTGCCCTGCTGCTGGCGACCGGCGTACTGCCGATGTCGCTGTTCGGGCAGGCGCTGTTCGACGGCGTGGACGCATTCGCGCTGATCGCCATTCCGCTCTACATTCTCACCGGCGACGCGCTGGTGCGCAGCGGACTATCCAACAAGCTGATCGACATCGCCGAAGCTACGCTCGGCTCGTTGCGCTCCGGGCTTGGCACCTCGACCGTGCTCGGCTGCGGCTTTTTCTCCTGCATTTCCGGCTCCGACGCCGCCGGCGCCGCCGCGGTCGGCCGCATCATGTACAAACGGCTGCTGCAGCGCGGCTACCCGCCCGCCTATGCCTGCGCCTTGATAGCGTCCGGATCCTGCACCGGCATCCTGATCCCGCCTTCGATCTCATACATCATCATCGGCCTGGTGCTCGGTATCTCCGCCTCCACGCTGTTCCTGGCCGCCGCCGTCCCGGGCGTCATGATCATGATCTCGATCATGATCACCAACGTCATTCTCAACCGCCTCAACAACTACGAAAACACCGATGCCCGCTTCTACTTCCGGCGCTGGCTACGGGCTCTCTGGGCCGGACGTTATGCGCTGGCAATTCCGATCATCATCTGGGGCGGCATCTATTCGGGCGTGTTCACGCCGACCGAAGCCGCGGCGGCGGCAGTCGTCGTCACCATCGCTATCGGCCTGTGGCAGGGTACGCTGACGCTCGCCGACTTCCCGAAGATGCTGGAGTCCTCGGCCAAGGTGAACGGCGTGATCGTGCCGATCATCGCCTTTGCCGTGCCGCTCGCGCAGGCGCTGGCGGCGCTCAACGTGCCGCAAGCGATGGTGCAACAAATCTCCGCGCTGACCAGCGACCCGACGCTGATCATCCTGATGATGCTGGGCGTGCTCATTTTGGCCGGCTGCGTGATGGAGACCACGCCAAATATCGTCATCCTTTCGCCGATCATGCTGCCGATCGCGCAGAGCATCGGTATGGACCCCATCCAGTTCTGCATCTTCATGGTGACGGCGCTCGGCGTCGGCTTCATCACTCCGCCGATCGGGCTCAACCTGTTCGTGCTGTCCGGCCTGACCGGCGAGCCGATCATGCCGATCGCGCGCAAGGCGTTTCCCTATCTGCTGGCAATGCTGGCGGTGGTGCTGATGCTCGGCTTCATTCCCGTTCTTTCGCTGTGGGCGCTGCGTTAGTTGGCCGTCGCGGTGCGGGGGCGCGTTATCGAAGGGACATGCACACCCGGCAGCCGCCCGCCTTCGTATCGGCGACAAAGAGCAGGCGTCAGCTCAGCGCCGCGTGCAAGCCGTGATGCCGCTCGAGCACGGCGTCGATATCGCTGGGGAAAAACGGCTTCTTGAGAAAGGCGAGCGCGCCGGAGGCATGGGCGCGATCCGCGATCTTGTTGTCGAGCGTTGCCGTCATCATCACGACCGAGATTTTCGGCGCGGTGCGTTTGATTTCCGACAGGGTCTCGAAGCCGTTGAGCCCGGGCATGTTGTAGTCGAGAAAGACCAGATCGAATTTGCCGCTGGCGATCTCCCTCAGGGCGGCGATGCCTTCGCTCGCTTCGTGCACATCGAGGGCGAAGCGGCTGGCGGCGAGAATCTTGCGGATGAGGCCGCGCGTGGTGCCGGAATCGTCCACGATGAGAATGCGGGACGGGAGCTTGGCGCGCGCGCCGGCCTCGATCAGCCTGCGCGCGTGGTCCGCGTTGACGGGCCTGGCCATGACGCCGTCGACCTGTTGCGGGCGCGGATTGCCTCGCGGCACCGAGGCGAAGACCAGCGGCACCGAGCGCGCCCCGCGGGCGGCGCTCACCAGGGCCGCCCAATCGGTATCCGATATGTCGGCGTCGACGACGCAGAAGTCGAATCCGTCGCCGGCCAGCGCGGTCACGGCGGAGCTGGGCTCCGCCGCGATGACATCGACCGGCACGAATGCCATCGCCGCGCCCTGGCACCATAGACCCTGCTGCGACGATTGCCCTGCGATCAACAGCATACGGAGCGAAACGAGATCGCCGCTCATGGTTCCTGGCCTCGGCGGCCGCTGTCCCTTACCGGCCGTCCGAGGCCGGCGGGCGAAGCGCACTTGCTACCGCTAATAGCGTGTCCCGCGCAATTTACAATTCAACAGAAATGCGTTGCGCGAAAACCCTGGGGGAAACTCACGCATGCGTTGAATGTAATCAATTAAAAGTTGCAGAAACGTTATCAGCCTGCCAGTGCCTCGGCGAAACGCACGCGCTCGCCGTGAGCGGGCGCCGTCAAGCTGCCTTCCCACATCACCTTGTGGCCGCGCACGAAGGTCCCCACCGGCCAGCCGGTCACGCGCATGCCGCTATAGGGCGACCAGCCCGCGCGGGCAGCGATCCAGGCGTCCGTGATGGTCTCCTGCCGCTTGAGATCGACGACCGTGAGGTCGGCATCGTAGCCGGCGGCGATGCGGCCCTTGGCCGCCATGCCGAAGATGCGCGCCGGCCCCGCGCTGGTGAGATCGACAAAACGCTGCAAGGTCAAACGCCCCGCATTGACATGATCGAGCAGCAGCGGAACGAGCGTCTGCACGCCGGGCATGCCGGAGGGCGTGCCGGGGTAGGCCGGCGCCTTCTCCTCGCGGGTGTGGGGGGAATGATCGGAGCCGATCGAGTCGATCACCCCTTGCGCGATGCCGCGCCACAGCCCTTCGCGATGGGCGGCGTCGCGCACCGGCGGATTGAGCTGCGCGAGCGTGCCCAGCCGTTCGTAGCACTCGGGCGCGCTCAGCGTGAGATGGGCGGGCGTCGCCTCGGCGGTGGCCACGTCCTTGTAGTCGGCAAGGAAGGCGGCCTCCTCCCGCGTGGTGACGTGCAGGACATGGACGCGCTTGCCGGTCTCGCGCGCGAGCCGCATCAGTCGCTGCGTGCCCGTGAGCGCGGCGGCGGCATCCCGCCAGACCGGATGCGAGCGCGGATCGCCTTCCACGCGCAGGTTCATGCGTTCGCGCAGGCGATACTCGTCCTCGCTATGAAAGGCCGCACGGCGGCGGATGCTCTTGAGCACCGCGCGCACGCCTTCGTCGTCCTCGATCAGCAGCGAGCCGGTGGAAGAGCCCATGAACACCTTTACGCCGGCGACCCCGGGCAGCATTTCGAGGTCGCCCAGGTCCTTCGTGTTCTCCCGCGTGGCGCCGACATAGAAGGCGAAATCGCAATGCATGCGGTGATGCGCCCGCCTCACCTTGTCGGCCACCGCCTCGGCCGTCGTCGTGGCGGGAATGGTATTGGGCATTTCGAACACCGCGGTGACGCCGCCGAGCACCGCGCCGAGCGAGCCCGATTCCAGGTCCTCCTTGTGGGTCAGGCCCGGCTCGCGGAAATGCACGTGGCTGTCGACCACGCCGGGCAGGAGGTGGAGGCCACGGCAGTCGACAATCTCGCCGGCGGAGGCGCGGGAGAGGTCGCCGATGGCAGCAAAGCGGCCGGCGCGGATGCCGAGGTCGCGTACGGCCTCGCCGTCCTGGTTGACCACGGTGCCGCCTTTGAGGATCAGGTCGTAGGTTTCGGGCATTTTAGCGCCATTTCTCCGGGCTTGAGCCCTCGCCGACAGCGCTTACGTTTCGTGGCGAAGTCTGGCAAGACACCGGACGCGAGAATTCAAGGATTCGACATGCAGGCAGCGCTTCTCCCCGACCGCGGAGTGGTCAAGGTGACCGGCGAGGATGCCCGGCACTTCCTCGACGGCCTGGCCACCAACGACATCGACAATGTGGCGCCCGGCAGCCCCCGCTTTGCCGCCCTGCTGACCCCGCAGGGCAAGATCATTGTGGATTTCATCGTGGCGGAGGCGGCGCAGGAGGACGGCGGCGGGTTCTTCCTCGACTGCCCGCGCGCGCTAGCCGGCGCCCTGGTGGAGAAGCTGAATTTCTACAAGCTGCGCGCCAAGGTGCTGGCGGAGGACCTGTCCGAAGTGCTGGGCGTCATGGCGGTGTGGGACGGCGCCGGCGATACCGAATACGGTCTCTGCTATCCGGATCCGCGGCTGCCCGCGCTTGGGTCTCGCGTGATGCTGCCGCCGCATCTGGCGGCGGAGGCAGCCAGCGATCTCGGCGCGACGCTGGTGGAGGCGGACGCCTACGACGCCCACCGCATCGCGCTCGGCGTGCCGCGCGGGGGCGAGGATTTCGCCTACGGCGACACGTTTCCCCATGAAGCCGACATGGATCAGCTCGCCGGGGTGGATTTCCACAAGGGCTGCTATGTCGGGCAAGAGGTGGTGTCGCGGGTTGAGCACCGCGCCAGCGCGCGCAGCCGCATCGTGCCCCTTGCCTATGACGAGTTCGCGCCCTCCTCCGGCCTGCCAGTGATGGGAGGTGAGAAGGAAATGGGCCATCTCGGCTCGGCGGCCAAAGGACACGCGCTTGCCATGCTGCGGCTCGACCGCGTGGCCGACGCGCTCGCCGCCGGCCATGAGCTCACCTGCGGCGGCATGACGATGCGCCTGGTCAAGCCGGACTGGGCGAAGTTCGCCTGGCCGGGCGACGCGAAGGCGGCGGAATGAAGCGCTAAACAGTTAAGGCCGCGCCCGGATGTCCTTCAGCAATCGATAGAGTGTGAGCGGCATTTCAGGAAAAGGTGTAAACCCGAAGCGCCCGTAGAATGCGGCAGCACGTGCATCTTTCGCATGCACGATGACGCCGCGAATGCCGGCAATGTCGGCGGCCGCGAGCGTTCGGCGCATGGCATCCGCCAACAAAGCCGCCCCGAACCCTCTGCCCTGCATGCGCAGGTCCACGGCCAAACGGGCGATGATCATAACTGGAATGGGATGGCGCGGCAGGCCCTTGGCGAGCCGCTCGGGCGCGTCGTCGAAAGCTGCTTCGCCCACCACAAGCGAGTAGTATCCGGCCACGGCAGAACCTATCAGCGCGATATAGGTGACTGAGCTACCGGACTTCTGGTTGGTGAGTGCGAATGCTTGAAGAAAGCGATTGAGCGGCGGGGAGCCGCAATCAAAGTCCGCAAGCGAATGTTCGGCGTTGAGCTTTTCGACCCGGGGCTTTTCGGTGCCAGGCACGATCAATCGAATATGCTCGGCTCGGTCAACAGACGCTCCAGCCGCTCGTCATAACGAGGGGGCGCATCCAGCGCCTCCATGAATGCTTTCCACTGCTCCGCATTCAGATTGACCATCCGTTGGTCCGACAGCAGCGCATCTGCCGAATTGAGCGCGCTGTCGAGCACAAATTCGGTTACGCTTTTGTTTTGCACCTCGGCGGCGGCCTGGATGCGCGCCTTCGCCGCACGCGTCAGCCGCAGGTCGAGCTTTTCGGTGCGAGTTGCGCGATTGGTGCGGCCAGAACGGGAAGACATGCTATATCCTTTCACGATCACAAATAGCACTTCCGCCCGACATTGTCATGACAAAAATAGCGCAGCAAAACAAGGCTAAGCCGCTCAAACTACCGTCCCCGCCGTTGTTCCATCCCGACGGCATTGCCCGCTGCCCCTGGCCGAAGCAGGACCCGCTCTACGTCGCCTATCACGACGAGGAATGGGGCGTGCCGGAATACGATGATCGCGCCCTCTACGAGAAGCTGATGCTCGATGGTTTCCAGGCAGGGCTGTCCTGGATCACCATCCTGCGCAAGCGCGACAATTTCCGCAAAGCCTTCGACGGATTCGAGCCGGAAAGGATCGCGCGTTACACGCCGAAGAAGATCGAACGGCTGATGCAGGACGCCGGCATCGTGCGCAACCGCGCCAAGATCGAGGGCGCGGTGTTGTCGGCGCGTGCCTATCTGGAGATCATGGAAAGCGGCCCGGGCTTTTCCGCACTGCTGTGGGATTTCCTCGACGGCAATCCGAAGGTCAACAATTTCCGCAGCATCAAGCAGGTGCCGGCGGAGACAGACATATCCCGCAAGATGTCGAAGGAGCTGATTGGGCGCGGCTTCAAATTCGTCGGGCCGACCATCGTGTATGCCTTCATGCAGGCGGTCGGCATGGTCAACGATCACCTGCTGACTTGTCATCGCCATGCGGCCTGCGCCAAGCTCGCCAAGCGCAAACGATAGTCTGCGTCGGCGCCGTGCCTAGCAAACGAACGCTCCCTTCGCCGGCCTTCCCCCCCAAGGGGAAAGGGAAAAAGACAGAAGTGCGCGCCTGGCAGCGCATGCTGTCGGGACGGCGGCTCGACCTGCTCGATCCCTCCCCGCTCGACATCGAGATCGAGGACATCGCTCACGGACTGGCGCGCGTGGCGCGCTGGAACGGCCAGACCAAAGGGGCGCACATTTTCTCGGTCGCGCAGCACGTGCTGCTGGTGGAGGCGCTGGCGCGGGCGAAGGCGCCACGGCTCGACGCAGCGGCACGCCGCGCAGTGCTGCTGCACGACGCGCCGGAATACGTGATCGGCGACATGATCTCGCCGTTCAAGGCGGTGATCGGCGACAGCTACAAGGCGGTGGAGCGCCGCCTGCTCGCAGCCATCCATCTGCGCTTCGGCCTGCCCGCGGACCTCCCCGACACGCTCACCGTGCTCATCAAGGATGCCGACCGCAGTTCGGCCTATCTGGAGGCGACCCGGCTTGCCGGCTTTGCCGAGGAAGAGGCGCGCAAGTTCTTCGGCCAGCCGCCGAAATTCTCTGCCGCGATGGAGCGCGACTATCTGACGCCCTGGCCCGCCGAGACCGCCGAGGACCGCCTGCGCGAGCGGCTGGAACGGCTGATGCGCGCCTGACGCTTTTCATTGAGGCTTTCCATGGGCCGCCCCCGGTCATAGATATGACGCAAGAATCGGCCACAGGGAGCCGCCATGATCCACGTCTGCTCGCTTGCCCGCCTGCACGCCACCGTCGATGAGACCGGCGCGCGCCATATCGTGACGCTCCTGCGCCTGGTCGACCGCGTACAACGGCCCAGTCACATTGCGGCGGAGAACCATCTCGTCCTCGCCGTCGACGACATCAGCGAACCGGTCGATGGCTATGCCTGCCCGGGCGAGGAGCATGTCGCACGGCTGATCGATTTTGCCGGCCGCTGGGACCGTTCTTCGCCTATGGTGGTGCATTGCTTCGCCGGCATCAGCCGCTCCAGTGCCGGCGCCTTCGTCGCCGCCTGCGCGATCAATCCCAAACGCGACGAGCGCGATATTGCCGCCGCGATCCGCCGCGCCTCTGCGACCGCGCAGCCGAACGTTCGCATCGTCTCGATCGCCGACCGCCTGCTCAAGCGCGAGGGCCGCATGGTCCGCGCCGTCGAGTCGATCGGGCCCGGCGCCGCCGCGCTTGAAGGCGATCCGTTCCGGCTCGAAATTGCCTAATCAGCGATAGACGTACGTGATCGTGCGCGTCTGCGGCTGCACCAGCACCGGCACGCGATTCACATAGGCGTACTGGTAGGAGTTGTAGCCGGGGATCGGCGCCAGCGCGACGTCCGCGGGCAGGCCGGCGCCCGTCACTACCTCTCCGTTGAGATAGACCGGCGTCAGCGGGTGGTTGGTCACATAGCTGCCGACCATTGCCGGCGGCGGCGTGATCACCATGGGCGCGGAAGCTGCCGGCGCCGCCAGGGTGCCGGTCACCCGCGCCACCGGAGCGGCGCTTCCCACCGTCTCCGTCGGCGCCTCATAGCTCACGGCGGGAATGTCGGCCATGTCGGCGGCGACGATCAACGAACGGCCGGACAGGCGCGCGGTCAGGTATTGCGAGTAGGCCCAGCCCTGCCGGCGGCCGGCGATGACCTTGCACCACAGGCTGCCCTGGATGCAGCCCGTAATGGTGGCTTGGCCGCGGGTCGGGATGACGCCGACAACGCTGTATTGCGGGCCCGGCCCTGAGCGGATGTTGAGCGGCGTGGTCGCCGTCGCAACGGTTGCCGCCGATGCGGATGTCGCAAATGCCAGCGCCACACCGGTGCCGGCGACGAGAAGCGTGTTTCTGATATTCTGCATGGCCACGAGCCTCCATGATGCATGTGTGCCAACGAAATAAACGTGGCCGTTTGCTTCGCGTTCCTGTTCCGCGCATCAAAGCGCATGGCGGTTCCTCGGTTGCGAATGCGACGCCGCCACGCCACGAAGGAGCCGCAAGGCAGCCGCCGGATTTCCATGGTCCGCCTGCGATGGACAGGATCGGACGGCCGCAATAGGTTGGCGCGCCCAAAGCGGCGCGGGCCAAGAAATGGGGGCGAAGCGTGAGCGACCGACAATACGGCGTGATTCCGCCGGACGTGCTGAAATCGTATGACGGGCTAGGCTTTCTCAAAGCGGCGATGGCGGGTGAAATACCCCATCCGCCGATGAGCCAATTGCTCGGCTTCCATCTGGTCGAAGTGGAGAATGGCCGCGTTGTTTGGGAAGGGCGGCCGGCATTCGAACACTACAATCCGATCGGTTCCGTCCATGGCGGATTCGCGGCAACGCTGCTCGACTCGGCGCTTGGCTGCGCGGTGTTCTCGACGCTTGCCAAAGGCGACGCCTGGACCACGCTCGAGCTGAAGCTCAATTTCGTCCGTCCGATGTCGAAGGACACGGGGAATGTCATAGCGGAAGGCCGCATCATCCATCGCGGACGCACCGTCGCCACCGCGGAAGGCGACATCAAGGATGCCGCGGGCAAGCTCTATGCGCACGCGACGACGACCTGCATGATCTTTCCGGGGAAAAGCTGAGTTCGCCGGTCAGCTCAAGCACGTCGAGGAAACGCGTGCAGGAATTCATATGACCACTGTCATTGCCTAAATAATTCGGCTCACTCCTTCTATATGATTAGAGCGCGCGCCTGCCCATTCCGTAAATCAACGAATAGACAACCCGCTTATTGTGCGGCGAATATGTTCAGGTCTTCTTAAACCGAGCAGTCTCAGAATCTGTTTGCCGGTATCTTGAAGTAGCTGTGGCCGTCACTTTCGGGATCCGGCAGCCGGCCGCCGCGCAGATTGACCTGCAGCGCGTGCAGCATGCGGTCGGGCAGCGCCAGCGTCTTGTCGCGTTCGGTGCGCAGTTTCACGAATTGCTCCTGCGTCACGCCGTCCTTGACGTGGATGTTGTTCTTCTTGTGCTCGGCGACCGTCGCTTCCCATTGCGGGTCGCGTCCGCCCTTGCAGTAGTCGTGGCCGACGAAGAGGCGCGTCTCGGCCGGCAAGGACAAGATCGCCTGGATCGAGCGATAGAGCGTGGCGGCGTCGCCGCCGGGGAAATCGGCGCGCGAGGAGCCGGAGTCGGGATACATCAGCGTGTCGTGCACGAAGGCCGCATCGCCGCCCACCACATAAGTGATCGAACCCAGCGTATGGCCGGGCGACAGCATGACGCGCGCGTCGAGCGAGCCGATCTTGAAGGTGTCGCCGTCGGCAAACAGCCGGTCGAAAGCGGCGTCGATGTCGAAGGCCTGCGGCTCATGGTAGAAGCCGCGCCAGAGCACGGCGATGTCGCGTACCTTCTCGCCGATCGCCTGCTTGACCCCTTTGGCGCCAAGCTTCTCTTTCAGGTAGGCGGCGGCCATGAAATGGTCGGCATGCGGATGCGTGTCGAGGATCCATTCCATCTGAAGGCCGCGCTCGCGCACAAACGCGAGGATCGCATCGGCCGAATGGGTGTCGGTGCGCGCGTGTTTGGGATCGAAATTCCACACGGCGTCGATAATGGCGCATTTCTGCGTGGCCGGGTCGACCACCACATATTGGATGCTGCCGGTGTCGGGTTCGTAAAACCCAGTCACTTCCGGAGAATTCTTGCCGCGGGATGGGCTGGTCTGCTGCTGGCTCATAAAACACCTTCAAGAAAAACTATATGATCCCCAATGAACTCACGCCGATTCGGTTGCACGGCGCCCGGATGCGCGCGGTTGACGCAGATCGCCGTTTGTTCGCCCATGAATGGCAATTTTGTGCGCTGCGACACAGCCATCGACTTTTCGATTTCCGTGACTATATGGAACATTGATCTGTAACAGCGCTTTGATAGCAGCGCCTATCGGTCCTTATCCCGCCGGATCAACCATTGCCGCCGCTTTTTCGAGCGATGCGGCATAACTTCCAGTAGCGCAATCAACGATGGAGGACGAGCAGCCCGTATGTGCGGACTTTGCGGAGAGATGAATTTCACCGGCGCGGCGGCATCGTCCCACGCCGTTTCCTCGATGATGGAGGCCCTCGCGCCGCGCGGCCCGGATGGTGCCGGCCTGTGGGCCAATGGCGCGACGGCACTGGGCCACCGGCGCCTCAAGATCATCGATCTTTCCGAGCGCGCGCAGCAGCCCATGGTCGATCCCGCTCTCGGCCTGGCCGTGGCGTTCAACGGCTGCATCTACAATTACAGAGAGCTCAAGGCCGAGCTCGAAGGCAAGGGCTATCGTTTCTTTTCCGACGGCGACACCGAGGTCGTGCTCAAGGCCTGGCACGCCTGGGGCCGACAAGCGCCGCAACGCTTTCACGGCATGTTCGCCTTCGCCATCGAGGAGCGTGATTCGGGGCGGCTCGCGCTGGTGCGCGACCGGCTCGGCATCAAGCCGCTCTATTATTCCGAACGCGCCGGCAAGCACATCCGCTTTGCCTCCACCCTGCCCGCTCTGCTCGCCGCCGGCGACGTCGACACCTCGATCGATCCGGTCGCGCTCGACTTTTACATGACCTTTCACGCGGTGGTACCGCCGCCGCACACGATCCTCAACGGCGTGCGCAAGGTCGAGCCGGCAACGATCACGACATTCGAGCCGGACGGCCGCCGCAGTACCGAGCGGTTCTGGACCCTGTCCTTCGCGCGTAGCGCCGAGGAGGCGCAGCGTCCGCGCGCCGCCTGGCGCGAGGCGCTGCATGACGCACTGCGCACGGCGGTGGAGCGGCGCATGGTGGCCGATGTGCCGGTCGGCGTGCTCTTGTCCGGCGGCCTCGATTCAAGCCTGATCGTCGGCCTGCTCGCCGAGGGCGGCCAACAGGGACTGAAGACGTTTTCCATCGGTTTCGAATCGGTCGCCGGCGAGCAAGGCGACGAATTCCACTATTCGGATCTGATCGCGCAGCGCTACGCCACCGAGCACCACAAGCTGTTCATCGAGTCGGACAAGCTCATCGCCAGCCTGCCGGAGACCATCCAGGCCATGTCGGAGCCGATGGTCTCCTACGACAATGTCGGCTTCTATCTCCTGTCGAAGGAAGTGGCGCGCCATGTGAAAGTGGTGCAGTCCGGCCAGGGCGCCGACGAGGTGTTCGCCGGCTATCACTGGTATCCGCCGCTGCTCAACTCCAACGATCCGGTCGGCGACTATGCGGCGCATTTCTTCGACCGCGATCACGCGGACTATGCGCACATCATGCAGCCGGCTTACGTCGACGGCGATCATGCGCGCGATTTCGTGCGCGCCCATTTCGACCGGCCGGGCGCCGACGACGCGGTGGACAAGGCGCTGCGCCTCGATTCGACGGTGATGCTGGTGGACGATCCGGTCAAGCGCGTCGACAACATGACGATGGCCTGGGGCCTGGAAGCGCGGGTTCCCTTCCTCGACCACGACCTCGTGGAACTCGCTGCCAGGATTCCCGCCAGCGAAAAGGTCCGCGACGAAGGCAAGGGCATCCTCAAGGACGTGGCGCGCGAGATCATCCCCTCCGAAGTCATCGACCGGCCGAAAGGCTATTTTCCGGTTCCCGCTCTGAAATACATCGAGGGGCCGGTGCTCGACTTCGTGCGGCAGGCGCTCGACGCGCCGGCCGCCCGTCAGCGCGGTTTGGTCAAGCGCGAATACATTGATATCCTGCTGAAGGCTCCGAAGGAGCATATAACCCGTCTCAGGGGCTCGAAACTGTGGCAGATCGCCCTGCTCGAGCTCTGGCTGCAAGCGCATCGCATATGATTGAGGGCGCAATCATGCAGACAAAGACTCCCATGGCCGAGGACATGCTCTCGCT
The DNA here is from genome assembly GCA_963837965.1 of uncultured Pseudomonadota bacterium. Lineage (GTDB taxonomy): Bacteria > Pseudomonadota > Alphaproteobacteria > Rhizobiales > Xanthobacteraceae > Pseudolabrys. The sequence goes on from CAWIPY010000005.1 coordinate 97,684, forward strand.
GAAAAGCTGCGGCGAGCGGGGCGAACATGCAGGCATGCCCCGACGTACTTTCGTCGATTGCGGCTGGGGCCAACTCATTTTCGGCCAGACCTTCGACGAGCCGCCGGCGCTGGCGGCCATGCTCGACGGCGAGACTGCCGGCGAGCGCGATGTCGCGCTTTATGTGCATGAGCCGCAGGTGGTGCTGGCGGAAGCGCCGCAATCGCTGTTCCTCGACCCGTCGCACACCTACCGGATCGATCTCGCCAGGATGCGCAAGGTCCGCGCCGCGCCGACCGTCGCCATTCGCGAGGCGACGCCCGATGACGCCGTGGAGGTGAACCGTCTCTATCTCTCGCGCAAAATGGTGCCCTTGCGCGAGGGTTATCTCGAAAAGGACGGTCACCCACCGAGCGTCACCGTGCTGGTCGCCGAGGCTGACGACGGCCGCCTCGCCGGCGTTGTCATGGGTGTCGATCACGAGGCCACCATCAACGATCCCGACAACGGCTCCAGCCTGTGGGCCCTGGCGGTCGACCCGCAGGCACAGTTACCGGGCGTCGGCACCGCGCTGGTGCTGGCGCTGGCCGACCGCTTCCGCGAGCGCGGACGCGCTTTCATGGACCTGTCCGTTATGCACGACAACGAACAGGCCATCGCGCTTTACGAGAAACTCGGCTTCGAGCGCGTCCCGGTGTTCTGCGTGAAGCGCAAGAACGCGGTCAACGAGGCGCTGTTCGTCGGGCCGGCGATATCCGGCGAGCTCAACATCTATGCGGGCATCATCGTCGACGAGGCGCGCCGCCGCGGCATCGCGGTGGAGATCGAGGATGCCGAAGCGGGCCTGTTCCGGCTGTCCTTCGGAGGACGCTCTGTTTCCTGCCGCGAGTCGCTCTCCGATATGACGAGCGCGGTCGCGCTGTCGCGCTGCGACGACAAGGCGCTGACGCGCCGGCTGCTGGCCAAGGCGGGCCTGCGCGTGCCCGAACAGATTCATCTCTCGCGCCCGCATGAGGTCTCCGCCTTTCTCGAACGCCACGGCCGCGTCGTGGTGAAGCCGGCGCGCGGCGAGCAGGGCCGCTCCGTCTATGTCGATCTCAGCACCGAGGACGAGGTCACGCGCGCGATCGAGCATGCGCGCCAGGTCTGCGAGGATGTGCTGGTGGAGGAATTCGTCACCGGACAAGACCTGCGCATCATCGTCATCGACGGGGCGGTGGTTGCCGCCGCCATTCGCAAACCGGCTATGGTGCAGGGCGACGGCGAACATTCGATCCGCGAGCTGATCGAAGCGCAAAGCCGCCGCCGCGCCGCCGCCACCGGCGGCGAAAGCAGCATTCCGCTCGACGAGGAGACCGACCGCGCCGTGCGCGCCGCCGGCCACCGCCTCGACGCGGTGCTGGGCGCCGGCGAGACTCTGGCCGTGCGCAAGACCGCCAATCTGCACACCGGCGGCACCATTCACGACGTCACCGCCGATCTGCATCCGGAGCTTGCCGCCGCGGCGGTGACCGGTGCGCGCGCGCTCGACATCCCGCTGGTCGGCTTCGATTTCCTCGTACCCGACGTGGCCGCGCCGGACTACGTGATTATCGAGGCGAACGAGCGTCCAGGCCTCGCCAACCATGAACCGCAGCCGACCGCCGAGCGGTTCATCGATTTCTTGTTTCCGCACAGCCGTGCCGAGGCCGCGAACTGCTAGCGATGTAAAGAAACTCGACCTAATGCATGACGTTCCAATTAGCCAACCCTACCTGCTCGATATCCTCAAACGGCTCTTGGAGACACCGAGCCCGACCGGAATGACCGATGCCGCGGTGGCGCTGGTCTGCGCCGAGCTTGAGTCGTTCGGCATTCCTTTCGAGCTGACGCGGCGCGGGGCGATCCGCGCCACGCTCGCGGGTTCCGCGCAGACGCCGGACCGCGCCGTCGTCAGCCATCTCGATACGCTCGGCGCCATGGTCAAAGGCATCCGCGACAATGGCAGGCTCGAGGTGGTGCCGATCGGGACTTGGTCGGCACGCTTTGCCGAAGGCGCGCGTGGCACCGTGTTCGGCGACCATGAACAATTTCGCGGAACCATCCTGCCGCTGAAGGCCTCCGGCCACGTCTATCACGAGGAGATCGACAGCCAGCCGTCGGCGTGGGCCAATCTCGAAGTCCGCATTGACGCGCCGACGGAGTCGCGCAACGACACCCGCGCACTCGGCATCGAGATCGGCGACATCATCGCCGTCGACGCGCAGCCGGAATTCGGACCAAACGGCTTCGTCAATTCCCGCCATCTCGACGACAAGGCCGGCGTGGCGACGGTGCTGGCGGCGGCGAAGGCCGTCTGCGAGGAAAAGCTGACGCTACCCATCGACTGCCACCTGCTGTTCACGCTGTCCGAGGAGGTCGGCGTCGGCGCCAGCGCCGTGCTGCACGGCGACGTCGCCGAACTCATTTCCGTCGACAACGGCACCATCGCGCCAAGTCAGAACACATCCGTTTATGGCGCGACCATCGCCATGCAGGACTCCTCGGGTCCTTTCGACTGGCACCTGACGCGCAGCCTGCTCGGTCTCGCGCGCGACTATAAGATCGAGCATACGCGCGACGTGTTCCGTTATTACCGTTCGGATGCGGCGGCGGCCGTGGAGGCTGGCAACGATATCCGCACCGCGCTCCTCTGCTTCGGCCTCGACGCCAGCCATGGCTGGGAGCGCACGCATATTGCTTCGCTGCTGGCGGTCGGGCGCCTGCTCGTCTTGTATATGCAGAGCGATCTGTTGTTCCGGCGCGACCGCGAGGCACTGGGCCCGGTCGGCGATCTGCCGGCCGGCGATGTCGGCGCGCAGAGCTAGCTTATTCTGCTTCGGCGGTCAGCGACGGACGCAGCGCCAGCGGGCTGCCGTGATGCTCCGCGCGTTGATGCATGCGCCTGAAATTGCAGTAGGCAAAGCCGAGCCCTGAGATCGAGCCGCGGAAGCTTTCGCTGCTGGTGCGCTGGAGGTTGAAGCACGGCTGGATAGGCAGACCGCGCAGCGAGGCGCAGACGCTGGCGCCGCTTACGCGCAGCGTGCCAGCCGGCAGCACCGCATAGTGCATGCGGCCATGGCCTTGAAACTGAATAGAGCCGGCAACAGATCCGTCGGCATAGACGCGGCCGGTGCCGCGGGTGCCTTCGAAACAGTTGTAGTAGAACATCTTGCCAACAATGAACCGGCGCGCCTCGGACGGCGTCAGCTCGCCGGCCAAAGCCGGCACCGCGGCCAACAGGCCGACCAGCACCAAAAACGCACGCACCATCTCCGCACTCCGACTGACGCCACGGACCAGGCAAGCTTCGTTTCTTAAGCCTAAGCCATTATGAACAAGCTTGGTCGACAAATCATGAACTTCGTGAACAGGGTCAGCGGACCTTGACCACGATGCGCCCGCGCACACGCCCGGCCAGGATTTCCGGGGCGACGCCGATGACCTCCGACAGGCCTATTTCCCGTGTCATGGCGGCCAATTTCCGGCGGTCAAGCTCAGCCGCCAGGCTTTTCCACGCCTCTCTGCGCCGCTCGATCGGGCACATGACGGAATCGATGCCGTAAAGACACACCCCGCGCAAAATAAATGGCGCCACCGAACTCGGTAGATCCATACCCCCGGCCAGCCCGCAGGCGGCCACCGCCCCGCCGTATTTCGTCATGGACAGCAGGTTGGCCAAGGTGGTCGAGCCGACCACGTCCACCGCGCCGGCCCAGCGCTCCTTGCCGAGCGGCCGCGGCTTTTCCGCCAGTTCCTGCCGGTCGACGATCTCGCTGGCGCCGAGGCCCTTGAGGTAGTCGGCCTCCTGGGCGCGGCCGGTGACGGCATGCACGGTGAAGCCGCGCCTGGCCAGGATCGCCACCGCGACCGAGCCGACCCCGCCGGCGGCGCCGGTGACCGCCACCGGCCCCTGCTCGGGGGTGAGGCCGTGGCGCTCCAGGGCCATCGCCGCCAGCATGGCCGTATAGCCGGCGGTGCCGATCGCCATGGCGTCGTGCGCGCTCATCCCATCGGGAAGCCTGACCAGCCAGTCGCCCTTGACGCGGGCCTTCTCGGCATAGGCGCCGAGATGGCTCTCGCCGCAGCCCCAGCCGTTGAGCACCACCTTGTCGCCCGGCTTCCACGCCGGATTGCTGGAGGCTTCCACCGTACCGGCGAAATCGATGCCGGCGATCATGGGAAAGCGGCGCACCACGGGCGCCTTGCCGGTGAGCGCAAGCCCGTCCTTGTAATTCAGGGTCGAATATTCGACGGCGACGGTGACGTCGCCCTCCATCAGGCCGGCCTCGTCGAAGTCGGTGAGCGCCGCCTTGGTACCGCCATCCGCCTTCTCGATCACGATCGCCTTGAATGTCGCCACGGCCGACCTCGCTGCTTGCTGGAACCGGCGCCTTTTTGGCGCGATAGGCGCTGGCGTGCAAGTCAGTGCGATCTGGGGATTGGCGGACTACGCCGCCGGCCTCGTCGCGATAACGGCTCCAAAGACACGGGCGCCCCGGACATGCCGGGCACGACAACTTCGCTACCGCTGCAGCACGCCGATCACGCGGCTGGCGAAGCTCAGCCGCTCGGCCATGACCGCGATCACGTAACTCAACAGCGCCTGGCCGAGCGCCGGCTGATCGTGCTTGATCGCCTCGAAACGCTCCAGGCTCAGCTCGTAGAGGACGCTCGGCGCCTCGGCCTCGATGGTGGCGCTGCGCGGCCGGCCGGAAATCAGGCCCATCTCGCCGACGGTCGTATGGCGCCCGAGACTGCGCACGCGCACCGCGTGCCCGTTGCCGAAGTCGACGACGATGCCGGCTCGGCCGTCGAGAATGAAATGCATGGAATCGGAAGGCTCGCCCTGGCGGGCGATGGTGTCGCCCGGGGCGAATTCGATGCGCCGGCATTGCGCCGCCAAGGCTTCGGCGAGTTCGACGCCGCCGAGCGCCTTGGTGAACCAGTCGCGCAAGCTGTCGCCTTCGCTGCGCTCGCCCTGATAAGCCGCGATGATCGCGTCCTCGCAGGCCTCCAGCGCGCGATCGAGGTCGGACGCGACCATGACGTCCGCCTTGATCAGCCCGATGCCCTGCAGCGCGCGGCGCAGGTCGTCGTTGAGGTGAACCAGCACCAGGCGCGCGCCGTGTTCGTCGGCGGCCTGTTTGATCTGCGAGAAGCTGTGCGTCGCCGAGGAGTCGATGCCGGTGACCAGGCGGAAATCGAACAGCAGAAAGCGGCAGCGGGCCTCGGCTCGCAGCAGGCCCTTGACGTGCTGATAGAGCCGGTTGGCCGAGCCGAAGAACAGATAGCTCTGCAGGGCCATGCCCTGCAGCTCGCGTCCGTGGCGCGCCAGCATGGCGAGTTCCTCGGCGCTGCGGTCGAGCCGGCTGCGGTATTCCGAACCATCGAAGGAGAACTTGATGGCGTTCACGCGGCTCGCGCTCACGGCGAAGGTCGCGCAGCCGATGATGATGCCGATCAGAAAACCGGCAATGAAACCCCACTGCACGATGATCAGCGTGACCGCGAGTAGCGAGAGATATTCGATGAGATGGAGCTGCCGCGCCGACTGCACGATCCAGCGGCGCAAGAGCCGCGCGCCGGCAAAGAGCAGCAGGCCGCCGAGGGCGAATTTCGGCGCATAGCCCAGGAAGCCGGGGCCGATCAGCAGCATGACGCCCGAGATCGCCGCCACCGTCAGGCCGGCCAGACGGCCCCTGCCGCCGAGATTATAGCTGAGCGCGCTGCGGCTGAGCGAGAGACAGCCGACATAGCCGCCGAGCGCGGCGGTCGCCATGCTGGCGAGGCCGAGCGCCTTCAGTTCGCCGTCGATGTCGGCCTCGCGGCGCGTCGCCATTTCGACGCCGGTGGTGTTGAACAAAAGGCTCACCACGGTCACGAACATGACCGCCACCAGTTCCCCCGACAGCGTCCACAGCGCGCTCCAGGGGAATGCCGCAAACGCACCCGCATGCCAGGGCAGACCCAGCGGCGCCGCCTGCTGCGGCGCGAACAGCCAGCCGCCGGCCTGCGCCGCGGCGATGGACGTGCCGCCGGCGGCAGAGTTCCGCATGCATCGCCGCCACCGCCGCCGCCAGCACGCCGGGCAAGATGAGCGGGCTCTGCGAGCGCGAGAGCAGGAATTCGAGAACACCGGCGACGGCAAGCGCGGCGGCGAACTTGCCGAGCATGGCCGGCTCGGCGAAGGCGCCGAGGCCGCTCAAGCTCAGGCGGTGGTCGGCGATGACGCGGAGCGCCCCCACCACCATCAGCCAGCCGGTCGCCCCCATGAAGCCGCCGATCACCGGGTAGGGCACGAAGCGGATGGCGCGGCCGGCGCGCATGAGGCCGAAGCCGGTCAGCAGGAGGCCGGTGACACCGGTGGCCAAGGCCATCACCATCAGCACCGGCAGCAGCAGTTCGGTCTCTCCGGCGGCGGAAAGCCGCGCCGCCATGGCGGCGGCCAGCGCGGCAATCACCGCCGAGGTGGAGGAATCCGGCCCGGCGATGGCGAAGGGCAGCGAACTGCGCCAGGCCACGATCGCCGCCGCGACCGCCGCCGACAGGAAGGTCACCGCGATGCCGTAGGAAAGCCAGGGCGCCAGCGGCCCGGAAAAAATGAGCGCCGCATAGGACAGGCAATAGGTGATTGACAGAATGCTGCAGATCGAGCCGGCCAGCAGGTCATTCAGCGCCGCGCGCAGGCGTGCGCCGCCGAAGGCTCGTGCGCCCCGGGCAAAATCAGCCATCCCCGCCTCTTTCCCTCCGGACACGCCGATCGGCCGCAGGGAGGTAAACTACGACGGAACAGCGCGAATCGTAACCAGGTATTGCAACCGGTGTCCCCACTCTTTAGCTTCCAAAGAAGGGATAACGGCGGAGCCGACCCAATGCAGCTTTATTATTTCAATCTGAAGGACCGGGACGGCATCATTCACGATCCCGATGGAACCGAGCTTGCCAACGAGACGGAAGCGCGTGCGCACGCCACCGAGGTCGCCCGCGAGCTGATGCAAAGCCGCGAACGCACGACCGGAACGTGGCGGCTGCAGGTCTGCGACGCGGCGCGGCAGCCATGCTTCGAGCTGTTGTTCGCGACCCTGAGCAGCGTCGGATTTCCCGGCGAGTTGCGGAATTCGTACCTGTCGGTCGCCGGCAGCTTCGCCTCGCTCAGCGACGAGATCGTCGATCTGCGCATGACGCTGCGCCAGATCAGGGGGACGATGGCGCGGGCCGAGGGAGGCCCGTACCTGGCAGCAGTGAATGGAACACGGATTGCAGGGGTATAGTGCACGGTATTGGAGGAGGTCGATGAGCAACATAGAGAGTGGGACCCTGTCGAGACCGTTTGAATCGAGGCATCATCACTCCGGCGGCAACGAATTGCTGGTTGCCTTGTCGGAGCAAACGCGCGCGGCGCTGCAGCCGCATCTGCTTCGATACGAGATCAAGAAAGGCGCGGTGCTCTGGGACAGCGGCAAGACCAGCACCGAAATCTATTTTCCTCATTCCGGGCTGATTTCGCTGGGCGTCCCCGGCAAAGACGGGCAATGCATCGAGGTCGCCAGCATCGGCCGCGAAAGCGCGGCCGGCGTCCACGCCTGTGACGCGCCGACGCATGCGCGCGCCACCGTGCAGATCGGCGGCAGCTTCGCCGCCATTTCGGCCGCCCGGTTCCGTGAAATCGCGCGCGAAAACGAGGAGATCGCCGCGCTTTCGAGCGTCGCCTCCAACTGGATGCTGCTGCAGGCGCAGCTCATGGCTGTCTGCAATGCCAGCCACAGCGCCGATGGGCGCTTCGCCCGCTGGCTGCTGCTCGCGGCCACCCGCATCGGCGGCCAGACCATCACCATGACGCAGGAAGAGCTTGCCGGCATGCTCGGCATCCGCCGCACCACCGCGACCCTGATCGCGCAGGGCCTGAACAACGCCGGCGCCATCGACTACGCGCGCGGCAAAATCCACATTCGCGACCGCGGCGCGCTGGAATCCGCCGCCTGCCCCTGCTGCGACGCGCTCGGGCCGGCGCATTGGCCGGCCAAGCGCCTGCCGGCGCTCAATCTTGCCGCCAACGGCGTGGCGCGCGTGAACGGCGAGGTGGGCTGAGGCGGTCGAATTGGTGAGTTGGGCACTGACTCCGCTCATTCCCGCGGAAGCGGGAATCCAGGCCAAGGTCGCATTTGCCCGATATTGTTGCCCTGGGTCCCCGCTTTCGCGGGCACGAGCGGAAGATGAGTTCCTCTCTGGCGACGATCGCCTTACCCGACCGGGCCCGCGGGATCGGCGGCGTCTACTCGGCCACTCGCGCGGCGCTTTCGAGCACAAGCCGCTTGCCGTCCAGCGGCTCAAGCTGGAGACGGCTTTCGACGGTGAGCATGCGCCCGTCCTTGGCTTTCTGCTGCAACTTGCCGGCCCAATAACCCTCGTGCAGCAGGATCTCCTTCAACTTCTCGAAGGAGGAGCCGGGCACGGTGGTGGCGAGAAGTTCTTCCTTGGTCCGGCCGACCGCCTCGTCCGCGCGGAACCCGTAAAGCTCCTCGCATCCCCTATTCCATTCGGTGATGCCGTTATCGATGTCCCAGGTCAGAATCGGCTCGCGCGCCCGCATGATGAGCTGCTTGTGCTGCATCAGCCTTTGCTGGCTGTCGCGCAGCGACTGCTCGGTCTGGCGCCGCTCGGTGATGTCGACGAAAGTGATGACCACGCCGTCGATCTTGTTGTCGACCGTCCGGTAGGGCCGCATGCGCATTTCGTACCAGCGGCCCTTGCGGCTCGCCACTTCGCGGCTGACCGGCGTCAGGTCGTTCAGCACGGCCTGCGCATCCTTCGCCAGGTCCGCATATTCGAGATGATGGGCGAAATCGGTGATCGGGCGTCCCTCGTCGGCCGGCGTGATGTTGAACAGATCGGTCACCTGATCGGTGAAGCGCTTGATGCGCAACCTGTCGTCGAGGAACAAGGTGCCGATGTCGGTCGCCGCCATCAGGTTCTGCAGGTCGCTGTGCGCGCGCGAAACCGCCTCCAGCTTCAGCTTCAATTCGGTATTGACCGTCTGCAGCTCCTCGTTGATCGACTGCAGTTCCTCCTTGCTGGTCTCCAGCTCTTCCGAGGTCGAGCGGTACTCCTCGTTGATCGATTGCAGCTCTTCGTTGGCGGCGCGCAGCTCTTCATTGGTCGCTTCCGATTCCTCGCGCACCGTGCGCAGGCGCGACTGCGACAGCTCCAGCTCCTGAGCGAGGCGGCGCACCATCTCGCTGTTGGCCGCCTGCTGTTCGGATCCGACCGAATTTTACGTCGATCGGCTCGCCCTCGATGAACATGACCAGGGCCGTGCGCACGCCCGAGCCTTCGTCGGCGCCCGACGGCTTGGTCTGGATCAGCACGCGGTGGGGCGACCCGTTGAACTTTACCGGGATGGCGAGGCTCAAGGTCTCCTGCTCCTGTTCGAATGCGCGATTGAGCGCAGAGCGAAGCTCGAAGCGAAGCTCGGGCCGCACCAGGTCGACGACGTCGCCGCTGAGCGGGCCGCCCGCGGGCTGGAGAAAACGGCCGACATTGTCGGACAGGTGAATGGCGCGGTGGTTCTCGTCCACGAGGATGCTGGGCGGCGCCACCTTCTCGACGGCGCGGCGGTGCATGGTCGCTTCGTTCAGCGCCGTGGCCGGAGTGGCCCCACGTACAAGGTGCAATACCTGTTCCCGCACGCGCATGGGCCCCAGGAGGCGCGGCAGCAGGCGCGGCTTTTCGCCGGGCTTGCTCGAAGACCGGTAGATGCGCGCATTGCGGTCGACCGCGCGGAACAGGCCGGGCGGATTGTCCGCGCTCTCCGAGGAGCCGAGCATCAGGAATCCGCCCGCGTTGAGGGCGTAATGGAATGTACCGCAGACCTGCTCCTGCAGGTCGCGGTCGAGATAGATCAGAACGTTGCGGCAGGAGATGAAATCGACGCGCGAGAAGGGCGGGTCTTTGAGCAGGTCGTGGATCGCGAACAGCATCAAGTCGCGCAATTCCTGGCGCACGCGGTAGTCGTCGCCCTCGCGCGTGAAGAAGCGGCGCAGACGCTCCTCGCTGACGTCCGCCTCGACCGCGGCCGGATAGCGTCCTTCCCGCGCGATGGCGAGCGCGCGGGCGTCGAGATCGGAGCCGAAAATCTGGATCGAGGGACGCAGCTCGTGGCGCGCGGCTTCCTCCAACAGCAGCATGCCGATCGAATAGGCTTCCTCACCGGTCGCGCAGCCGGGCACCCAGACGCGCAGGGTTTCGGTCGAGTCGATATCCTCTAACAGATGAGGGATCACCTCTTTCCTGAGCGCTTCGTAAGCGTCCCTGTCGCGGAAGAACGCGGTCACCGAAATCAACAGATCGCCGAGCAGGGCCTGGGCCTCCTCGCCGCTGTCCCGCATCCGCTCATAATAGTCCTTCAGGTTATCGGTCCGATTGACCTGCATGCGCCGCGCGATCCGCCGCAGCACGGTGGAGCGCTTGTATTTGGCGAAGTCGTGTCCGGTGCGCACACGCACATGGGCGAGAATGCGTCGCAGCAGTTCCTCGTCGACTTGCTTCGCTTCGGCAATGGACCCGTTGCGCCGCAGTGCGATCAGGTCGGCCAGGCGGTGCGCCAGCGGCGTTATCGCCAGCACGAAATCGGCGACGCCGGTGGCGATCGCGCTGCGCGGCATCGAGGGGTACTCGGCCTCGTTGGGATCCTGCACCAGGATGATGCCGGCCGACTCCTTCACCGCGCGCACGCCGAGCGTGCCATCGGAACCGGCGCCGCTGAGGATGACGGCGAAGCCATTGTCGAGATGCTCGGCCACCGAGCGAAAGAATGTGTCGATGGGCGCGCGCTTGCCGTGCGGCTCGCTGAACTTGACCGCGGATATTTCGTGGTCCTGGATCTGCAGCGCCCGGTCGGGCGGGATCACATAGACATGATCCGGCTGCAGCTCCTCGCTCTTTTCCACCTGCACCACCGGCATGGCGGTGCGGGTGGAAATGATGGCGGCCAGTTCGCTGCGGACATTCGGATCGAGATGGACGACGACGACAAAGGCGGCGCCGGTGTCCCCGGGCAGCGCGCCGAAGAGCGCCTGCAAGGCCTGGATACCGCCGGCCGAGGCGCCGATGGCGACGATGGGCGGATGGCCGGAGTCGTGCCGGCCGCTTTCTTCCTTATTGTCGTTGGCCATAGCGCGGCTTAGCCTTTCCCGGCTCTTTGTCAAATCGACCATAGCGATGCCTAAAAGCCATAGCAATTTCAGCGATTCGGGCGGCCGGCCGGCGCGATTTCGTCGGAACATTGTCGTGCACGCAGCCGTTTTCCTTCACCGGTTTCACTGTGGAGGGACGCCATGGCGCATCGCGACATCGTTGCCATCGGCGCATCGGCCGGAGGGGTGGAGGCGCTCATATTCCTCGCCAAGAACTATCCAGCGGACTTTCCGGCCTCCATCCTGGTAACGCTCCATCTCTCTTCCCGTTTCCCCTCCTCGCTCGACGGCATTCTGGCGCGAAACGGCCCGCTGCCGGCGAGTTTCGCCGACGACGGCCACCTTCTGCGGCCAGGCCGTCTCTATATCGCCCCGCCCGACCGGCATCTGCTTGTCGACGGCGACCGGCTGCGGCTCGGCGCCGGGCCACGCGAGAACAACGCACGGCCGGCGATCGATCCGATGCTGCGCTCGGTCGCCGTTTGCTGCGGAGCGCGCGCCATCGGCGTGGTGCTGACCGGAACGCTGGGTGATGGCGCCTCGGGCCTGTGCGCGGTGAGCCGCTGCGGCGGCATGACCGTGGTGCAGGATCCGGACGATGCCGCCTTCCCCGACATGCCGCTCAATGCGCTGAGCCGGGTGCGGCCGGACCATATCATCAGTCTGGTGGAATTGCCGACGCTGCTCGAACAGCTCGTGCGGCAGCCGGCGGGCGAACCGGTGCCGGCACCGGAGAGCATCCGCTTTGAAGTCGACATCGCGCGCGACGGTGGCGCCACGATGGATGAGATGGACCGTCTTGGGCGACGCTCGGTCCTTTCCTGTCCGGACTGCAGCGGCGTCATGTGGGAAATCGACCAGGGCGAACTGATCCGCTATCGCTGCCATGTCGGCCACACCTACACGGCCGAACTGATGAGCCTGGCGCTCGACGAGAATCTGCGCCGCGCGCTTGGCTCCGCCCAACGCGCGCTTGAAGAGCGGGTGGCGCTGGCGCGCAAGCTTGAAGCCGACGCGCAGCAGCGCGGCCAGAGCAATGCCGCCGAGGATTGGCGGGCCCGCGCACGCGAGTACGAGCGCGAGATGAACGTCATCAAGCAATCGGTCCGCCGCATGGATCAGGTCGCCGCGGCCGACAAGCTGGCGCGGCGGGAGGAGCCGGAGGAGATCAGGCGGAGCGGCTAGACCGCCGCTTCCGCCGCACGGCCGACCGGGCTCTCGACGATCGGCAGGTTGATGATTGCAGAGATGATGCCGAGCGCCACCGACAGCCACCAGACGACGTCATAAGAGCCGGTCTTGTCGTACAAAAATCCGCCCAGCCAGACGCCGAGGAAACCGCCCACCTGGTGGCTGAAGAAGGCGAAGCCGAACAGCGTCGCCATCCAGCGCGTGCCGAACATCACCGCGACCAGGCCGGAGGTCGGCGGCACCGTCGACAGCCACAACAGGCCCATGACGGCGGCGAAGATCATCGCCGAAGTGGTGGTCACCGGCAGGCTGACGAAGGCGATCACCGCGATCGAGCGCAGCGTATAGATGATCGACAGCAGATAGCGCTTGGGCATGCGGTCGCCGAGCCAGCCGGCGGTGACCGAGCCGATCATGTTGAACAGGCCGATGACGCCGAGCGCCCATGCGCCCGCGTTCACCGACAGGCCCTTGTCGACCAGGTAGGCGGGCAGATGCACGGTGATGAACAGGAGCTGGAAGCCGCAGGTGAAGAAGCCGAGCACGAGCAGGATGAAGGAGCGGTGGCCGAAGGCTTCTACCAGCGCATGCCGCAGCGACTGCTGCGGCTCGGCGTCATGATGGGCATGCATCGGCGGCGTGGCGATCGCGGCCGCGAGCGGGATCACCATGAGCGTGATGACGCCGAACGCAATCAGCGCGTTCTGCCAGCCGAAGCCGCCGATGAAGGCGATCGCCAGCGGCGAGAACAGGAACTGGCCGAAAGAGCCGGCCGCGGTGCCGGCGCCGAACGCCAATGAACGCATATGCGGCGGCATCAGCCGGCTGAAGGCGGCAATGACGAGCGTGAAGGAGCAACCTGCGATGCCGAGCCCGGTCAACACGCCGGCGGAAAAATCGAGCATGCCGGGTGTCGATGAATGCGCCATCAGCGCGAGACCGGCGCAATAGAACAGCGCGCCCGCGGACAGGACGAAGAACGAACCGAAACGGTCGGCGACCGCGCCGACGAAAGGCTGTGCGGCACCCCAGACGATCACCTGGATCGCCAGCGCCAGCGCGAAGATGTCGCGGCCCCAGCCGTGCGCGCCGGACATCGGCGTGAGGAACAGGCCGAGCGCCGCGCGCGGGCCGAAGCCGAGTGTGCTGATCGCGCAGCCGCAGACGAGGATCACCAGCGGCGTGCGCCAGCCGGCCAAGGCCGGGCGCGCGCCCGTCGATTGAATTGCCATCCCTGAATGCCCCCGGCTCGTCCGGTTCCTTGTGCTTATTGCGCCCGCCGGCGCGGAAACCGGGACCATACAGGCCCTGCCGGGCTCAAGAAAACGAATTCTGCTGATCGAAGCCATTTGCCGGGCGTATGGGCCACCTGGGGCGCTGCCTCAGCTTCCGGTAGCGCGGCCTTCCATGCGGGCGCTACAGCTTCTTGATGACCTTGGTCTCTTTCGCCGTGGTCTTGGGGTCGCTCCAGCTCGGCTCATTGGCGCCGCTGCCCCAGGCGCGCGGACGGTAGAAGGTGTGCACGCCGATATGGGTGATCCTGCGCATCTCCGACACCCAGTCGGGATGCACCCACGAGGCGTGATAATGGGTGGCCTTGCCGATCTCCGCCATCCACAGCTTGCCGTCGAGCATGTCGTGGGCGATGCGCTTGGCGCGGAGCCAGGCATCGGGCTCGGTCACCACGTCGGGTATGCCGTCGCAGGCGAAGGTGAACTGACAGGCGAGATGACGGCGGGCGCCCTGATAGACGACGCCGCATACGTTGTCCGGATAGAACGGCGAAAACACGCGGTTCATCACCACCTGCGCCACGGCGATCTGCCCGCGCACCGGCTCGCCGCGCGCCTCGAAATAGACCGCGCTGGCGAGACACTTCTCCGCCTTGGCGCGCGCCTTCGCCGTGAGCTTCAGCCGCTCAGCCGGCGACTGCGGATGCTGATCGGCGCCGGTCACCTCGCCTTTCTCGGCGACGCTCACGCCGCCGGCGCCGGCGGGATCGAGCGCCGCGAGTTTAAGAGCAGGATCGCCGGTGGCGGCCGTCACCACGGGCGCCTGGCCCGGCCGCCAAGGCTTGATCTTTTCCTGCCGCGCGGCGAGCGGATCGGCACCGAAGAACACGCGCGTCGAGCCGGCGGCGGACGATCGCCTTGCCGGCGTCGCCGAGGCGCGCGCCGTCGGCTCTTCCTTCGGCTTATCAGCGGCGTTCGTTGCCGGCGTCGCATCGATGGGCGCGGGAAACTCGTAGTCGGAATAGGGATCGAAGCGGTCGTCCGCGGCCGCCTCGTGCAGCGGCGCGTCGGCTTCGGCTCGAGCCAAGGGCTGAATGGGCAGGATCGGCGGCATCGGCGGCATCGGCGCCCGCGCGCGCGAGATGAGTGAATCGGCCTTGTCGCGCCGGTTGACGGTCGGATACTGCATCGGGCCGCCGGAATCACCGAGGAACTGCCGCCCGATCGAGCGGGCGATGTCGCGCGGATCGAAATCGGCCAGCGCATAAATGGGCGCATGCGGAATGGCCGTGCCGACCGGTTGCGGCAGGCTGAAGGTGGCGGCGTGGATGGTGCCGAACGGCGAGTTGATCAGATAGGCGCGGGCGCGGGCGGCGACGCCCGGTTGGTGCGCCAACAGCGCGCCCAGGTCCTGATAGGCTACCTGCGTGGGCGCCAGCGTAAAGGCCAGCGCGAACGCGCCGAGCCGCGCGACGCCGGCGCGCCGCCTGCGCAAACTACGAATAACCACACCCACCCGACTCGAACTGCACGGGCAATACTCGCTGCCGAGTTGAGGAGAATGCGACGGGTTTCCTTATTTTCCGATTAACCCTGCGAAGCTCTCAGGCGGGAGGGCGACTTTCTATGGCTCGGCGGCATCCTGCCGCACTGGACCTGGAAACCATTCGGTAACCATTGTTAACCGGATCGCAAGCGGCAGCACCCATAGTGCGCGGAATTTGCTCATTACCGGGCCGCCATGCCATCCTTGATCGCTCTCCCCAATGTCATCGGGATCGCGGTGCTCAGCATTGCCGCATTGGCCGCTGCCGGCTTCTTCTATCGCCGCCAGCGCACGCAGAACGGCCGCTTCATCGACGCCCTCGACAACATGACGCAAGGCCTCGTCATGTTCGACACGCAAGGGCGCATCGTCGTGGTCAACCGGCGCTACATCGAGATGTACGGCTTGTCCGCCCAAATCGTGCGGCCCGAGCTTGCGCTGAAGCAATTGATCGAGCATCGCCGCGATACCGGCTTGTTCACCGGCGATGTCGAGAGCTATTGCCGGAATATCATCGAGGCGATGCGCGCCGGCAAGCAGAACGTCATCTATGTGCAGGCGAGCGATGGCCGCATCGTACTCGCCAAGAACGAGCCGCTGCCGGGCGGCGGCTGGGTTTCCACCCACGAGGACGTCACCGAGCAGCGCCGGGCGGAAGAAGAGCGCGCGGCAATCGAAGAGCAGGCGCATCGGCGCGCCACGATCGACGCCGGCATCGCTTCGTTCAGGCCGCGCGCCGAGACGCTGCTCGGCAGCGTGAGCGACAGCGCGAACGCCATGCAGAAAACAGCGGCCGCTTTGTTTGCTTCGTCCGATCAAACCACGCAGCGCGCGGCAAGCGCCGTGAATGCATTCAACGAGGCTTCCAGGAACGTTGAGACCGCCGCGGTGGCGGCGGAGGAACTGTCGCGTTCGATCGACGAGATCGGCCGCCAGCTCACCCACACCAATGACGTGGTCGCGCTGGCGAGCGAGGAAGCGCGCGCGACCGACGCCGAGATCGCCAGCCTTGCCGACGGCGCGCAACGGATCGACAACGTGGTCACGCTGATCCGCAGCATCGCCGGCCAGACCAATCTGCTCGCGCTCAACGCCACCATCGAGGCGGCGCGCGCCGGCGAAGCCGGCAGGGGCTTCGCGGTGGTGGCGGCGGAGGTCAAATCGCTCGCCGTGCAGACCGCCAAGGCGACCGAAGAGATCGCCAATCACATCCTGGCCGTGCAGGGCTCGACCGGGGGCGCGGTCGACGCCATCCGCCAGATCGCCGCGCGCATGCAGGAGATCGACCAATATACCGCGGCGGTGGCGGCAGCGGTCACCGAGCAGAACGCGGCCACCGGCGAAATCTCGCACAACGTGGCGAGCGCGGCGCGCGGCACCGGCCACGTGGTCGCGGTGGTGAGCGAAGTCAGCAATGCGGCGAGCGAGACGCGCAGTTCCGCGCAGGTGGTGCGCGACGCTTCGAAGACGGTGGCGGCCGCGGTCGGCGACCTGCGGCGCGAGGTGGAGGATTTCCTTGCTCAGGTGGCTGGGTAGCTAGAAGCCCGCGGCCAGCCGCCCGACTTCCGCCAGCACCGCATCGCGTTGGTCGTTCGAGGCGCTCGAATTCTAGTATGGTTTGGTTCAGAAATTCGCTTGATGGACTCGCGGATAGTAATGAAGCGAACTTCTGAACCCCCACACTAGGCCTGGCTCGCCGCCGTCTTGCCGAGCGCCGCCTGCGCCGCGGCGAGCCGAGCGATCGGCACGCGGAACGGCGAGCAGGAGACGTAATCGAGCTTGGCCTCGTGGCAGAAGGCGATCGAGGCGGGATCGCCGCCATGCTCGCCGCAGATGCCGACCTTCAGCTTCGGCTGCACCTTGCGACCGCGTTCGACGCCGATCTTGACCAGTTCGCCGACGCCCTGCTGGTCGATGCTGACGAAGGGATCGGCCGGGAGAATGCCGCGCGCGGTGTAAGTGCCGAGGAAGGTGGCGGCGTCGTCGCGCGAAATGCCGAAAGTGGTCTGCGTCAGATCGTTGGTGCCGAAGGAGAAGAATTCGGCGCTTTGCGCGATCTCGCCCGCCATCAGCGCAGCGCGCGGCAGTTCGATCATGGTGCCGACGTCGTAGGTGAGCTTGGCGCCGGTCTCCTGCTCCACCGCTTCGGCCATGGCGTCGATGCAGCCCTTGACGATGTCGAGCTCCGCCTTGGTGGCGATCAACGGCACCATGACTTCCGGCCGCACGGTCTTGCCGGTGCGCTTGCCCGCCTCCACCGCCGCCTCGAAGATGGCGCGTGCCTGCATCTCGGCGATTTCCGGATAGGCGATCGCGATGCGGCAGCCGCGGAAGCCGAGCATGGGGTTGAACTCGGCGAGCTCGCGGGCGCGATGGGCGAGCTTCTTGGGGTCCGTGCCCATCGCCTGCGCGACTTCCGCAATCTCCTCGTCGCCGTGCGGCAGGAACTCGTGCAGCGGCGGATCGAGCAGGCGGATGGTCACCGGCCGCTCGCCCATGATCTCGAACAGTTCGAGGAAATCGCCGCGCTGCATGGGCAGCAGCTTGGCGAGCGCGGCGCGCCGCGCGTTCTCCTCGTCGGACAGGATCATCTCGCGGACCGCCTGGATGCGCTCCTCTTCGAAGAACATGTGCTCGGTGCGGCAGAGGCCGATGCCTTCGGCGCCGAAGCGGATGGCCGCGCGCGCATCGGCCGGCGTGTCGGCATTGGCGCGCACGCCGAGCCGGCGCACCTTGTCGGCCCAGGCGATCAGCGTGGCGAACTCACCGGAGAGCTGCGGCTCGATCATCTCGATCTTGCCGGCCAGCACCTGGCCGGTCGAGCCATCGACGGTGATGAAGTCGCCTTTGCGGAAGGTCTGGCTGCCGGCGGTCATGCTGCCTTCGGCGTAGTTGACGCGGATCGAGCCGGCGCCGGAAACGCAAGGCTTGCCCATGCCGCGCGCCACCACGGCGGCGTGCGAGGTCATGCCGCCGCGGGTGGTGAGGATGCCTTCGGCGGCGTGCATGCCGTGGATATCTTCCGGCGAGGTCTCCACCCGGACCAGGATGACCTTGCGGCCGTTGTCTTTGATCTGCGCGGCCTCGTCGGAGGAGAACACGATCTCGCCGGAAGCCGCGCCCGGCGAGGCCGGCAGGCCGGTGGCGATCACCTTGCGGTGGGCGCGCGGATCGATGGTCGGATGCAGGAGCTGGTCGAGCGTGAGCGGCTCGACGCGCAGCACCGCCTCTTCCTTGCTGATCAGCTTCTCGTTGGCGAGCTCGACCGCGATGCGCAGCGCGGCCTTGGCGGTGCGCTTGCCGTTGCGGGTCTGCAGCATCCACAATTTGCCCTGCTCGACCGTGAACTCCATGTCCTGCATGTCGCGGTAGTGGCGCTCGAGCACGTTGTAGATGCGCTCGAGCTCCGCATAGGCCTTCGGCATGGTCCTTTCCATGGACGGCTTTTCGGAGCCGGATTCCTCGCGCGCGGCCTCGCTGATCTCCTGCGGCGTGCGGATGCCGGCGACCACGTCCTCGCCCTGCGCGTTGATGAGGAATTCGCCGTAAAGCTTCTTCTCGCCGGTCGACGGATTGCGCGTGAAGGCGACACCGGTCGCGGAAGTCTCGCCCATATTGCCGAACACCATGGCCTGCACGTTGACCGCGGTGCCCCAGCTTTCCGGAATATTGTGCAGGCGGCGGTAGGTGATGGCGCGCTGGTTCATCCAGGAGCCGAACACGGCGCCGATGGCGCCCCAGAGCTGCTCGTGCGGATCCTGCGGGAACGGCTCGCCGCGCTCCTCCAGCACGCGCTTCTTGTAGCGCTCGGTCAGATCGGCCCAGTCGTCGGCGGTCAGGTCGGTATCGAGATTGTAGCCCTGCCGCTCCTTGTGATGATCGAGCAATTCCTCGAAATGCTCGTGCCCGACGCCGAGCACGACGTCGGAATACATGGTGATGAAGCGGCGATAGCTGTCATAGGCGAAGCGGCGGTCGCCCGATTTCCGCGCCAGGGCTTCCACGGTCTCGTCGTTGAGGCCGAGGTTGAGCACGGTGTCCATCATGCCCGGCATGGAGGCGCGCGCGCCCGAGCGCACCGAGACCAGCAGCGGGTCTTCCGTGTCACCGAACTTCTTGCCGGCGATGCGGCCGACCTTGGCCAGCGCCTCCTCCACCTGTGCTTGCAGCCGGGGCGGATATTTCTGGCCGTTGGCGTAGTAGTAGGTGCACACGTCGGTGGTGATGGTGAAACCGGGCGGCACCGGCAGGCCGAGATTGGCCATCTCGGCGAGCCCCGCCCCCTTGCCGCCGAGCAGCTCGCGCATCGCGGACTTGCCCTCGGCGCGCCCGCCGCCGAAGGCATAGACCCATTTGTTCTTCGCAGGCTTGGCAGTCACCTTGGCAGGCCTGGGCGTCGATTTCCTGGCGGGCTTCGCGGATTTGGCGGATTTGGCCGATTTGGCGGCCTTCGGCTTGGCGGCCCGGCGGACCGCCTGCTTTTTCGCTTTGGTACTGGCGCGTGAAGTCTTGCGTTTGGCCATGGGGCGATCGTGCTGGTTGCGGGAAGAGGACTTTAGAATACCGCCGGCAATGCCGGCTCAAGCATGCGACTTTGCTAGTGGATTATGCCGAGCCCGAGCAGTCCGACCAGGATCAGGTAGATTGCGACGATGTAGTTGAGCAGACGCGGGACGACCAGGATGAGAACGCCGGCGGCGATGGCGATGATCGGCGTCAGGTGACCGACAGAGAAGTGCATTGATTCCCCCTTGTTGCGGCCCCGCCGGGTGAGAACGGCGAGCGGCCTTGCGAGTTCCGTAAACGAGCGCGCAACGGCGCCCCGGTCAACCCTCGATCTTGGAGAAATCCGCGACCGCCCGGGTGGCTTCGCGGATTTCGTTGAGCAGCTTCAGGCGATTCTCGCGTAACGCGGCGTCGTCCACGTTGACGGTGACCTTGTCGAAGAAGGCATCGACCAGGGGACGCAAGGTCGCGATTGCCGACATGGCGGCGGCGAAGTCCTCCTTGCCCACGGCGGCGGCGGCGGCTTCCTTGGCCTTACCGATCGCCTCGGCCAGCGCCTTCTCCTCCGACTGACCGTAGAGCGCGGGCGCGGGCGTGCCGGTATAGTCGCGCTTGTCCTTCTTCTCCTCGATGCGGATGATGTTGGTGGCGCGCTTGTAGCCGGCGAGCAGGTTCTTGCCGTCGTCGGTATCGAGGAATTTGGCCAGGGCGTCCACCCGGCGCACCACCATCAGCAAGTCATCCTGGCCGCCAAGAGAAAAAACGGCGTCCACCAGATCGTGGCGCGCGCCCTGCTCGCGCAATTGCACCTTGAGGCGGTCGGCGAAGAAGGCGAGCAGGTCGTGGGTCTGGTTGAGGTAGGAATGCGCCTGCACCAGCAACGGGCCGGTCACCTGCTTGCTTTTCTCGTCGACCAGCACTTCGAGCTTGACCGCGAGTTCGATGTCGCTGGCGCTGAGCTTGACGATGTCCTCGTGCAGGGGATGCAGCAGCGCGATCGCCTGCGTGAGCTGCTCGTCGCGCGCCACCGCGCCGAAATGGCGCCAAAGCTGCATGCGCAGGGGCAGCCGCAATTCGTTCTCGATCACGATACGGATGACGCCCAGCGCGGCGCGGCGCAGCGCGAAGGGGTCTTTCGAGCCGGTCGGCTTCTCGTCGATCAGCCAGAAGCCGACCAGGGTGTCGATCTTGTCGGCGAGCGCAACGGCGATGGCGACGGCATCGCCCGGCACCAGGTCGTCGGGCCCCTTCGGCTTGTAGTGGTCCTCGATGGCGTGGGCGACCGCCTCGTCTTCTCCTTGCGCCTCCGCGTAGTAGCGGCCCATCAGGCCCTGCAACTCGGGGAATTCGCCGACCACTTCGGTCAACAGGTCGGCCTTGGCAAGCCGGGCGGCGCGCTGCGCCTTCACCGGAGAAGCGCCGACGATATCGGCAAGCTCGGCGGCCAGCGCCTCGATGCGCGCGATGCGCTCGGCCTGACTGCCCAGCTTCTCGTGGAAGACGATATGCTCGAACTTCGGCAGGCGCTCTTCCAGCCGCGTCTTCAGGTCGGTCTCGTAGAAAAACTTCGCGTCGGAAAGCCGCGCGCGGATCACCCGCTCGTTGCCGGCGACGATCTGCTTGCCGCCATCGGTTGCTTCCTCGTTGGCGACCAGGATGAATCGGTCGACCAGCTTCGCCGTCTGTGGGTCGCGCAGCACGAAACATTTCTGGTTGGCGCGGATGGTGGAGCGGATCACCTCGTCAGGAATCGACAGAAAGGCCGGATCGAAGGCGCCCATCAAAGGCACCGGCCATTCCACCAGTCCGGCGACCTCGGCCAAGAGCCCATCGTCCTCGACCATTTCGAAGCCTTGCGCGAAGGCGAGGTGCTTGGCGTCGGTGAGAATGGTCTCGGCGCGCCGCGCGGAATCGAGCACCACCCTGGCGGCCTGCAGCTTGTCGACATAGTCGTCGAAGCGGCGCACCTTGAAAGCCGCCGGCGCCATGAAGCGATGACCACGCGTCACATCGCCGGCTTTGATGCCGCCGACTTCGAACGGTATGACGTCCGGCTCCTCGGTTTCCGGACCGAAGGTGGCGACGATGGAATGCAAGGGCCGCACCCAGGAAAGCTTGCCACTGCCCCAGCGCATGCTTTTCGGCCAGGGAAAGCCGCGCACGACTTCCGGCACCATTTCGGCGATCACGTCGATCGCTGGCCGGCCCGGCTTCTCGATCAACGCGACGTAGAAGTCGCCCTTCTTCGGATCCTTCTCAATCTTGGCCTCGTCGATCGAAGTGAGCCCCGCCGCATTGAGGAAGCCGGTTATCGCCTTGTCCGGCGCGCCGACGCGCGGACCTTTGCGCTCCTCGCGCAGGTCGGGCTGGCGCACCGGCACGCCCTGCACGGTAAGCGCGAGGCGGCGCGGCGTGGCGAAGGCCTTGGCGCCCTCGTAGGTCAGGCCGGCGGCGACCAGCCGGTCGGTGACCAGCTTGCGCAGGTCCTCCGCGGCGCGCGCCTGCATGCGGGCGGGGATTTCCTCCGACAGGAATTCGAGCAGCAGATCGGGCATGAAGGGTCTCGGCTGCGGATGCGCCGCCTGTCGGTATCAGGGGATGGATCGCTTGTCATCTGCCGGTGGGTTTAACGCCCGGCGGCGGATTTCTACTATCATACCAAACGCCTGGGTAAAGATACGGAGCAATGATGCCGATCAAATTAGCCATTTCCAAACCCTCACGGCGCGATAGCAGGCGCGACATACGGAGGTTGCGCGTTTGCGTCGCATGGATCGAATTCCCCTCCTGGGCCGGACGGTTGCGTCCTTTCGCGCCATCCATTGGAGTCCGCCGCCGGTGCGCGACGCCGTTCTGGTGTTCGTGGGTTTCTGCTTCGCTTTCGCCTTCGTTGAATACACTCAACTGCCGCCAAAGATCCTCGACTTCATCGCCCGGCACGCAGATTTCGAGCTCGATGATCTGCTGGTCGCTTCCGTCGCCGGCATGATCGGGCTTCTAGCCTATATCGGACGGCGGCTCGCCGAGCTCGGCCGGGAAATCAAAGCGAGGCGCGCGGCGGAGCAAGTCGCCCAGCAGCTCGCCCGTCACGACCCGCTGACAGGGCTGCCCAACCGGCGCTTCTTCAACGAGCAGTTGGACGAAATCCTGCAAGACGTGACGGCGGAGGGCGGCCAGGTTGCGGTTCTGATGCTCGACCTCGACGGCTTCAAGAACATCAATGACGTGTATGGTCACATGGTCGGCGACAAAGCATTGATGGAATTCGCCGCGCGCATCGGCGAGACGGCGAAGGGTTCCCTGATTGCCCGCGTCGGCGGCGACGAATTCGCCATCATCCGGCCGAATTTCAGCTCGCTCGACGAGGTGACCAGCCTGGCGCGGCGCATCACGCAGACCATTGCCGAACCGTTCATCATCGCCGGCATCGAAACAGCACTGGGCGTCGGCATCGGCATCGCGATCGCGCCCGACGACGCCGCGCATCCCGACGAGTTGGTGCGGCGCGCCGATCTCGCACTTTATCGCGCCAAGGCCGACGGGCGCTGCTGTACCCGCTTCTTCGAGCCGGCGATGGATTCTCACGTCGAAAAACGCGCCGCCATCGAGCGCGCGTTGCGCGCAGCCATCGCCGCCAATGAGATCGAGGTGCACTACCAGCCCCTCGTCGACCTTACCGACAACCGCGTCGTCGGTTTCGAGGCGCTGGCGCGCTGGGACGATCCGGCGCTCGGTCCCGTGCCTCCGAGCGTGTTCATCCCGATCGCCGAGGAAAGCGGATTGATCAACCGGCTGGGCGACCAGTTGCTGCGCATCGCCTGCCGCGACGCCAAGGCCTGGCCCGGGGATATCACGCTCGCCTTCAATATTTCGCCGGTGCAACTGCGCGATCCGACGCTGGGCCTGCGCGTGCTCAATATTCTCGGCGACACGGGCCTGCCGCCGCACCGGCTCGAGCTGGAGATCACTGAAAGCGCGATCGTCGGCGACGGCGAGCTGGCCCAGCATATGATCGACATATTGCGGGGCGCCGGCGTGCGCATCGCGCTCGACGACTTCGGCACCGGCTACGCCACCATGTCGCAGCTTTTGTCGATGCGCTTCGACAAGATCAAGATCGACCGCAGCTTCGTCAACAGGCTGGGAGGCGACGGCGAAAGCCAGATCATCGTGCGCGCGATTATCGCGCTGGCGAAGGGTCTTGGGATGAAGGCGACCGCCGAAGGCATCGAAACGACCGCCCAGCTCGCCGGCCTGAAGACGGATGGCTGCGGCGAGGGCCAGGGCTTTCTTTTCGGCAAGGCCGTTCCCGCGTCCAAAATTCCCGAAGTCTTGCGCAATCCCGCGATCGTTGCCGCGTAAGCCTCACCAGCCGCCGCCGCCACCACCGCCGCCACCGCCGCCTGAGCCGCCGCCGCCGCCCGAAAAACCGGACGACCCGGACGACACCGGCACCGCGCTGGTCAGCGCGGCAGCGGCACCGGCCACGCTGGCGCCGACGGCGCTGCTGAAGTCGCTGCCGGACCATGCCCCGCCGCCATACCAGGCCGGCTGGTAATGATGCATGGGATCGGTCTCGTCCGGATGCGCGCGGGCCAATGCGGCCGCAAAGGCGGCCGCCCAGGGCTTCTCCACGTCGAGAGCGACCGCGTAAGGCAAGAGCGCCTCGAAGCGCTCGGCGGTGATCTCCGGCGCCTTGTAGTTGAGCCGTTCGGCCTCGGCGGTTTCGAGGTAGAGTTTGAAGCCCTCGAGCTGGTCCATGACCGGCCGGCCGAGCGCGGTGGGCGCCCGCAACAGGTAGAAGAACAGCCCGTTGAGGGCGGCGAACGAAGCGACGAAGACGAACGGAAACGGATAGGCCGCCAGCGCCGAACCGACCACCGGCACCGCCTCGCCAAGCCCGTGCGGGAAGATGCCGCGTACGATGTTCAATGCGATCGAGACAAAAATGACAACGACGATCAGCGTCATCGCCGAGCGCACGACCGAATGAAACCGTGCGGAGCCGAACATGGCGGAGAGAAACGGCACCAGAAAGACGCCGAGCCAGACGCTGGCGAAGGCGATACCGAAAACGATGCCCAGGTCGGTATCGCCCAGGCCGCCGAAAGCGACCACGCCGATGATGACGACGACGGTCATCGCCAGGCCGGCGATCGCATAGCCGAGATTGCGGCGGAAGAAGCGGTTGCGGCTTTCCGCCTCGATGTTCTTGGTGAAGGCGTCGCCGACCTTGGCGACCCGCTCGCCATGCGCCTTGTCGATGGTGGCGGCGCCCATCTCGTTGACCCAGCTATAGATCGCGCGCTCGCCGGGCGGCAGACTTTGAATGCCGCCCGCAGGCTTTTTGCCCGCCGCTTCCAGCGTCAGCGTCTTGCCGCTTTGGTTGAAGCGCACGAGCCCACGCACCGCCAGCGACAGCGCGGCGGCGGTGAACGCGCGCCATTTCTCGCGGCCGAAGCCCCAGCGATGGATGTAATTGGCGAGCGCCGGCGAAATTCCCGGCGGCGGATGAAACAGCGGAATGATGGTGCCGGACTTGGGGTCGCGGCCGACCGCTTTCCAGGCGGCGAGGTAATAGCCGAGCACCAGCACGAAGCCGAGCCCGCCGAAAATCCAGCGGCGGTTGTCGAGGAACGACCACCACAGGCGCGTGGCCGCGCTCGGCGGCGCGACCGCGCCGTCGGGCAGCGCGGCGACCACGGTGAGCCCCTCATGCGGGGCGAGCCGCCGCGTGGTGGAGACCCTGAGCACGCCGTCGTCGCCGATGGCGCCCTGCCAGTCGCGGCCGCGCGCACCCATGCGCCCGGTATAGGCGGTGAAGCGCAGGGGCCGCATATGATCGATCAGGTGCAGGTGGTAGGTCGCAGCCAGGATCGGGAAGATCCAGAAATTGCCGGTGGCGTTCCAGTTAAGCTCCGGCTTGCCGCCGAACCAGCGCAACTGCCGGCCCGTACGGTAGCGGAAAATGTAGGTGTGCTCGCCGGGCGAAACGACCGTGTCCTTGTCGCCGGCATAGATGCGGATGGCATTGCCGATGTGCTTGGTGAAATGCCGCTCCGGCTTGCCGTCGCGGCTGACGCCGAGCAGGCTGAAGGTGACTTCGCGCACGCTGCCGTCGGCATCGCGAAAGGTGAGCGGGAAGTCTCGGTAGATGCCGTGCCTGATCTCACCATTTTCCGCATTGACGCGGATGGTTTCGCTGACGGTGAGCTCGCCGTCCTTGGCGACGTGCACGTCGGAATCCAAGGATTGGATGACCTCGGCGGCGAACGTTGGCGCCGCGCTCAGCGTGAGCAGGAAGAGCGCCACCGCGACGCGGCGTAACGTCAGGCTGCCGGCGAGAATGTTCATGGCCGCTCCGGCGCGAGATCGACCTGCGGCAGCGCGCCCTCGCCCGCACCGAGCTGGAAGAAGTCGCGCGTGCGGAAGCCGAACAGGTTTGCGATCAGGTTGCTCGGGAAGGACTGCACCAGCACGTTGAGATTGCGCACAGTGCCGTTGTAATAGCGGCGGGCCATCTGCAACTCGTCTTCCAGGCTGGAGAGCTGCTGCTGCAGCTGGAGAAAATTGTCGCTCGCCTTCAGGTCGGGATAATTCTCGGCGACCGCCAGCAGCCGCCCGAGCGCCGCCGACAGCGCCCCCTCCGCCTGTGCGCGTGCCGCGACATTGCCCTGAGGCACGGCGCGCGCTGCCGCGCGCATCTCCGTCACCTGCTCGAGCACCGAGCGCTCGTGCGCGGCATAGCCCTTCACGGTGTCGACCAGGTTGGGGACCAGCTCGGAGCGGCGCTTGAGCTGGACGTCGATGCCGCTCCACGCCTCGTTCACCATCTGGCGCGTGCGCACCAGGCTGTTGAAGACGACGACCGCGTAAGCGAGCGCCGCCACGACGATCGCGAGAATGCCCCAGAGAGCCATGCTGATCGAATCGCCCCGTCAGGAAGCTCGATTATAGCGTCAAATGGCTATCACCGTCTCGGGCGTGCCGATGTGGGCGGCGCTCATTTGGCCCCTCCCCCTTCGGTCGCCAGCCACGCCTCGCCGCAGGCCTTGGCCAGTTCGCGCACGCGCAGAATATAGCTCTGCCGCTCGGTGACCGAGATCACGCCGCGCGCATCGAGCAGGTTGAACACGTGACTCGCCTTGATGCACTGGTCGTAGGCCGGCAGCGCCATCAGGTGGCGCGTGTGCTCGGCGTCGGCCCAGCCATCGGCGAGATATCTGTGGCAGGCGGCTTCGGCCATCCTGAATTGCTCGAACAGCATGGCGGTGTCGGCGAACTCGAAATTGTGCCGCGAATATTCCCGCTCGGCCTGCAGGAAGACGTCGCCATAGGTGACCTTGTTGTCGCCGGTGCCGCCGTTGAAGTTGAGATCGTAGACGTTCTCCACGCCCTGCACATACATGGCGAGGCGCTCGAGCCCGTAGGTGATCTCGCCGGTGACCGGCGCGCATTCGAAGCCGGCGACCTGCTGAAAGTAGGTGAACTGCGTCACCTCCATGCCGTCGCACCAGCATTCCCAGCCCAACCCCCAGGCGCCCAGGGTCGGGCTTTCCCAATCGTCCTCGACGAAGCGGATGTCGTGCAGGGTGGGATCGATGCCTATGGTTTTCAGCGAGTTAAGATAGAGCTCCTGAATATCGTCCGGCGACGGCTTCAGCGTCACCTGGAACTGATAATAGTGCTGCAGTCGGTTCGGATTCTCGCCATAGCGGCCGTCTTTCGGCCGGCGCGAGGGCTGCACATAGGCGGCTTTCCAGGGCTTCGGCCCGAGCGCGCGCAGAATCGTTGCGGGATGGAAGGTGCCCGCCCCCACTTCCATGTCGTAGGGCTGCAGGATGACACAGCCCCAGTCGGCCCAGTACCGCTGCAGCGCCAAAATCAGGCCCTGAAAAGAGCGGGACGGGTCGAGGTCGCCGCCAAGCGTGCGGTCCCTGGCGAGAAGATCGGCTTCAGCCATGGTTCTGATTACGGATTCTTAAGCACGGGAATAGGTTTGGACCCTATCGGCGGCCCCGCAGGGGGTCAAGCCGGCAGACATTTACACCCTGTTGAATGCGCCGTCCTACACCCGGAAGCACGACCAGGGGACGGTCGGGACGGAGGGTGTCATGCAAGGTTGGGAGATCGTCGGAATGGTGCTGCTGGTGCTGTTCTTCGGCTCGCTGTTGAGCAGCAAGCAATCGATCAGCCGCTGATGCGGCTGACACGTCGTCTTTCAATCGCGGTTTGCGCAGCGGCTCAGGGCCGGTATTCGCCGTTCGACGGATCGCGCCGCAAGGTCGGATAGTTGTCGCGCTCGTTGATGCGCACCGCGCGCTTGGCGCGATCGAGCTCTTCATTGATCCGACGCGCTTCCCTGACCACCCAATGCACGACCATGGCGCCGCCCACGACGGCGAGCGTCCATTTCACCAGCGGCGAGAGTAGAATCGAGGACATGGCCTCTCCTTATCGTTGGCTGGCGCGAGTTTCCCGTTCAAACAAGGCAATTTCGCGGCCCGGCGCCGCAGCCCTCATAGCCCATAACGCGCCCACAGCGCGCGCGTTTCCAGCGCCGAGATGAGATCGTCGGTCAATCCGGGCTGCCTGGCAAGCGCCTCGGCGAAATTCACGCCCGGCACGCGGCGGCCGAACAGGCCGCGCTCGGCCTGGATGAGCGGCGTGCGCACCTTTTCGCCGAAGCGCTCGCGCAGGAACGAACGCAGGTCGCCGAGCGAATCGACGAGGCCGAGTTCGATGGCCTTCGGCGCGGTCCAGAATTCGCCGGAGAACAGCGTCTTGTCGGTGCCATGCAGCTTGGCCCCGCGGCGCTCCTTCACCAGCGCGATGAAGCGCTCATGGATGTCTTTCTGGATCGCCTTGATGCGCTTGACGTCTTCCGGCTTCTCCGGCTCGAACGGATCGAGCATCGCCTTGCGTTCGCCGGCGGTGTAGATGCGGCGCTCGATGCCGAGCTTCTCCATCAGCTTGGGAAAGCCGAACGAGCCGCCGACCACGCCGATCGAGCCGACGATGGAATACTGGTCGCAAACGATCTCGTCGGCGGCGCAGGCCAGCATGTAGCCGCCGGACGCGCCGACGTCTTCGATGAAGGCGATGACCGGAATCTTCTTTTCCTCGGCCAGTTGGCGGATGCGCCGGCAGATCAGGTTCGACTGCGTCGGCGAGCCGCCGGGCGAGTTGATGACCAGCGCTACCGCGCGGGCGCGCTTGACCGAAAAGGCGCGCTCGAGCGAACGCGCCACCGTCGCCAGCATCAGGCCGGGGCGCAGCGGCGCGGCGACGCCGATGACGCCGCTCATGCGCACCACCGGCACCACCGGGATATCCGGGCGCAGGCGGGCGGGAAGCAGACGGGCGAGGAATTGGAGAGGGCTGGTGAGGATGTTGGGCATGGGTCTACTTGCGGCGGTCGCCATGGGGGGTCAATTAGGCTGGCATTGGAACTTGTGTCAAAGCCTGCCGGGCCGATGCGTTCCGCCGCGCACCGTCCGGAGCCCTGATGTTTGGCTGAAAAGGCGGATTTCGCGGCGAAATTCCACCGCAGCCGCAAAAAGCCGCAGGGCTCATTCGCCCGCCAGAGGCAGAGCCTGGCCGCCGCGCAGCACGGCCTCCGCCGCCGCGCTCGGCCGTCCGTCGGCGTCGTTGAGGATGAGCGCCGGCTCGTAGGCGGGCGCGGCGACGCCGCCGCCCTTCACGGCGCGCACCAGCACGCGGATCGGCGCCGCGCCTTCCCGTGGCGCCACCGGCAGAACGGCGATGTCGCCGAACGCGGGCGTCAGCGTCTCGATCACCCCGGCGACTTCGTCGGCGCGCCAGATCAGTGTCAGCACGCCGGACGGCTTGAGCAGCGTGGCGGCCGAGGCGATCCAGCGTTGCAACAAAGCGAGCCCGCCCGCATGCGCCAGCCGGCGGCCGGCGTCGGGGGAGACATTGTGCCGGCGCGCGTCGTGAAAAGGCGGATTCATCAACACGCGATCGACGCTGCCGGCGGGCAGACCGCCGGCCGCCAGGGCGCGCGCATCTTCTGCATCGCAGGCAAGTGCGCGCACGCGATGGCCCAGTGCGTTCGCCTGCGCATTCTCCGCGGCCAGACGGCTAAGCGCTTCATCGATCTCCACCAGCGCGGCTTTGAGTCCCTCCACGCGTTTGGCGAGGGCCAACCCGGCGGCACCGACGCCGGCGCCGAGATCGACGGCCTGCTCCCCAGCGCGGGCGGCGGTCGCAGCCGCCAGCAGGATAGCATCATGGCCGACGCGGTGGCCGGCGAGCGGCTGGCGCAGGTGCAGGCGGCCGCCCAAAACCGCATCGGTGCTGGTCGCGAGAGCCGCGCGCTCAGCCGTCATCGGGGCGCAGCTCATGGGCAAGCCCGGCATCGGTGAGCAGGCGGCGGGCGGCCGCAAGGTAGTCCTCCGCCACCAGGACGCGGCGCGGCAGGATGCCGAGGGAGCCTTCCAGCACGCTCATGTTCTGGTCGAGCACCATATAGGGGATGCGAGCGCCGTCGAGCAGAGCGCCGATGGCCGACACCATGACGGCGTCATTGGTGCGTAGCAGCTCATGCATGGCTCAAGCTCCTCCGGGGCCGTTGGCGCGGCAGCTTGCGCATACTGCCGGACTTGAAAGCGCCCACAACCATAGCGCGGCTGCCGTCCCCGATTTCACCGTGCGCGCCCGCCCCCGCGCGCGCCCCGCGTCAATATGCGCCCCGGCGATCTAATGCCCTTGCCGCGTTAGGCTTGCGTTTCTATGCTCGCCCGTCATTTCGATCCCGGAGATGCATTTTGGCCGTCGTTGTTCCGTTTGAGAGCCCGCAAGCCCCTCATCTCGATCGTCTTTCCGAACTGGTGGCACCGGACATGGAGCGAGTCAACGCGGCCATCGTGGCGCGCACCGGCTCGGACGTGGCCATGATCCCGGAGGTCGCCAACCACCTGATCTCGTCGGGCGGCAAGCGGCTGCGTCCCATGCTCACTTTGGCCATGGCCAAGCTGTCCGGCTATGACGGCGACGGCCACATCAAACTCGCCGCCGCGGTAGAGTTCATGCATACCGCGACGCTCCTGCACGACGACGTGGTCGACGAGAGCGACATGCGCCGCGGCAAGATGGCGGCCCGCATGCTGTGGGGCAACGAGGCGAGCGTGCTGGTCGGCGACTTCCTGCTCGGCCAGGCCTTCCGCATGATGGTCGAGGTCGGCAATCTGCACGCGCTCGACATCCTGTCCTCGGCCGCCACCGTCATCGCCGAGGGCGAGGTGATGCAGCTCGGCGCCGCCAAGAACACCGCCACCAACGAGGACGAATACCTGGCGGTGATCCGCGCCAAGACCGCCGAGCTGTTCGCCGCCGCCTGCGAAGTCGGCCCGGCACTGGCGGTGAAGGAGAAGGCCGAACAGGCCGCCTGCCGCTCCTTCGGCATGAATCTCGGCATCGCCTTTCAGTTGATCGACGACGCGCTCGACTACGGCGGCAAGTCAGCCAAACTCGGCAAGAACGTCGGCGACGATTTCCGCGAAGGCAAGATCACGCTGCCGGTGGTGCTGTCGTTCCGCCGTGGCAACGCCGAGGAGCGCGCGTTTTGGAATCGCACGCTCAGCCAGGGCGACATTCGCGAGGACGATCTCGACACCGCCATCGCGCTCATGGCCAAACATCACGCCATCGACGACACGGTCGGCCGCGCGCGCCACTACGGCGCCATCGCCACCGACGCGCTGGCGCTGGTGCCGCGTTCCGAAATCAAGAGCGCGCTCGAGGAGACGGTCGCCTTCTGCATCGGCCGCGCGTTCTGATCAGGGATAGAGGCCGGACGTGTAGCCGGTGGCCGGATCGCGCTTGAGCTGGAAGCGGATATTGGGGTCCGGATCCTGGCCGACATAGCGGCCGTATTGATGCACCGCGGGCGCGCAGCCATTGGGTGCCGGCGGCGGGTTGGTCAACACGCCCCACCAGGAGAAGCGGACGGGCTGGTCGGCGCAACGGGCGTGACTGACGTGGTGGCGGTAATGGCGCTTGGCGCGCGCCGATGCCTGGTCGGCGCCGGCCACCGCCAGGGCGGCAATCGCGACAATAAGCCAAGTGAATTTCATGAGGCTCTCCCAGGGCTGCGGGCCAAGACTTCCGGCCAATGAGGGCAATTTCAAGAATTCTCAGCCGATTGCGGTCGCGCGCACCCACCATGCCTTGCGCTCGCTCTGCAGCCGCGCGGCGGCGGCCTCGGCCTCGTCCGGCGAACCAAACAAGCCGAAGCACGTGGGCCCCGAGCCGGACATGCGCACGAGCCGCGCGCCCGGCAGGCCGCGCAGGGCCGCAAGCACCTCGTCGATGACCGGCGCGCAGCGAACCGCCGCCGGCGTGAGATCGTTGCCGTGTTCGGCAAGAAAAGCGACCATCGACGCCGCCGTAGCCGGCACCTCGCCGAGCGCCTTCTCGGACGGCGTCATGCCGGCGAACGCGGCGAACACCTCGCGCGTCGCCACCGGCACGTTCGGATTGACCAGGACCGCGGGCATGGACGCCAGCGCGAGCGGCGGCGCGAGCTGCTCGCCGACGCCGCGCATGACGCGCGCGCGCGATTGCAGGCAGACCGGCACGTCGGCGCCGACGGCAAGCGCTGCCTCGGCAAGCAGCGGGTCGTCGAGCGCGATATCGTTGGCGCGCGCCATCAGCCGCAACGCCGCCGCGGCATCCGCCGAACCGCCGCCGATGCCGGCGGCCACGGGCAGATTCTTGTCGAGGGTAAAGCGCCCGGCCATGAGGGGCGTGTGGCGTTGGCCAAGCGCCGTCACCGCCTTGAGCACGAGATTGCTCTCCAACGCGCCGCAAGCGCCGGCGTAGGGGCCGGAGACGTCGAGCGCGGCGTCCGTGCCCGGCTGCAGGCTCAGCATGTCGGCAAGGCCGGTGAAGGCGACCAGGCTTTCGAGCTCGTGGTAGCCGTCTGGGCGACGGCCGACCACGCGCAATGTCAGGTTGATCTTGGCAGGGGCCTTGTCGACGAGCGCGCTCACGCGGGCGACCTTAATGGAGTTTCGCTCACGATGCTTGTCCGGGCCGCAGCGCGGCCGGACCGGCAATGAATATTGAAAAACAAGCTACGACGGAAGGCGGACGGCGCGGCATCGCATGCCGCGCCGCATTCAGACCACGGCGGATCAGCCGCCGTCCTTGCCGCTCTTTTCTTCCTTCTTGCCGGCCTTGGCTTGCGAGGAGGTCTCCGTCGGCAGGCCATTCTTCAGCTTGGCCTCGATTTTCACCAGTTCGTCCGGATCGGGCTTGAAGGCCCGCGCATGCTCCCACTGGAAGCGGGCCTCCAGCGTGCGTCCGACGCGCCAATAAGCGTCGCCCAGGTGATCGTTGATGGTCGGGTCTTCCGGCTTCAGCTCGACGGCGTGATCGAGCTGCTTGACCGCTTCCTGATAGTTGCCCAGCCGGAAATAGGCCCAGCCCAGCGAGTCGACGATGTAGCCATCGTCCGGCCGCTGCTGAACCGCCTTCTTGATCATGGCCATGCCCTCGTCGAGGTGCACGCCCTGATCGATCCACGAATAGCCGAGATAGTTGAGCACGTGCGGCTGATCGGGAAACAGCTTGAGCGCTTCCTTCAGATCGGCCTCGGCCTTCGGCCAGTCATGCGCGCGCTCATAGCAGATACCGCGAAAGTAATAGATCACCCAGTTCGCCTTGGTCGGGTGGTCGATGGTGGCGACGCCCTTGGAATAGGTGTCGGCGCAGGCCGCGAACTTCTTGTGCCCGCGCTGGACATTGCCCAGCGCCATGATCGCTTCGAGATCGTGCGGATGCTTCTTGATCAGCGCGTCGAGTTTCTTCTCGGCCTCATCGGAGCGGTCGAGCGCGTCGAGGTCGGACGCCATCTGGATGGCGGCGTTGCGATGCAGCGGGGAGCTTGCCGGCACGCGCTCATAGATATTGATCGCCAGGTCCGGCTTCTTGAGCGACTCATAGAGATCGGCAAGCGACAAGAGCGCCAGTTCGTGCTTCGGCTCGAGATAGAGCGCAAGCTGGAGATAGACGAGGCCGAGATCCTCGCCGCCGCGGCGGCCGAGCGAGGCGCCGAGACCGTAAAGCGCTTCCGCGGCGCCGGCCCGCGCCGACGATACCAGCACGGGCAGCTTCTCGTTGCGCTTCAGCTTCTCCATGGCCTGCTTGATCAGCGGGTGATCGGGCAGCACCTTGTTGAAGTCCTCGAAAATCTTCAGCGCCTCCTGGGGGGAGCGGTTGCGCGAGGTCCAGCTTCCATAGGCCTCGACCACCCGCAGGGCGGTGGCGTCGAGCTTGTAGGCCTGCGCCAGACGCTTGCCCGCCTCCTTCTCGTGACCGGTCAGGTCCGCGATCAGCCCCGTGTGCAGGTCCTTGAAGATCTCGTACCAGTCCGGCCCGGTGAGCTTGTCGACGGTGGCCACCGCCCGCGTCGGCTCGTGCGCGCCCGCATCGCTCCAGCCCATCAGCAGCGTGGCGGCAAGGTCGGTGATCGGGCCGCGCACCGACTTCCCGAGTTCGCGCCGCGCCGTGATGTAGTGCTTCTGCCCGATCGCGTGCACGCCCAGCACCAGCCGGGCGACGCGGTCGTCCTTCTGGGTGCGCACGATGCGCTGGGCGAATTTCACCGCCCCATCGATATCGCCGCCGACCAGCAGCGACAGGAAGGCGCGATCGCGCAGCTCTTCGTTCTTGGGGTCGAGCTTGAGGGCGGCGCGGTAATACTCGGCGGCAGACAGCGCATCGCGCATCTGGCCGGCGTGGCGGGCTGCGAGATAGGCGCCTGCAGCGGTGAGGCCCGGCAGATCCTGCGGCGCGGTCGTCTTCGCCGCCGCCAGTTCGAGGGGGGCGACCGCAAGCATTGCGGCCAGCGCGCTGCCGGCGATCCACCGGGCGAAGCTCGAAGAATTCACGGGCGATGCTCCAATGAGGCGGCTTTCCGCGCCAGGCTTCGGTGACGCCGCCGAGGTTGAGCCAGAATGGCCTTTTTGCGCCGCCCCCGCAAGAACGGCGGCCAGCGCCCGCCGCCGAAAGCATGAAGCCGCCGATATAGGCGGTATCGTGGCCGCCGTCGCCTAAAAGCTTCACATATTCGGATAATTCGGGCCGCCGCCGCCCTCCGGAGGAACCCAGTCGATGTTCTGATTCGGGTCCTTGATGTCGCAGGTTTTGCAGTGAACGCAGTTCTGCGCGTTGATGACGAATTTAGCTGCGTCACCCGCTTCTGACGATTCTTGCACCCATTCATAAACGCCGGCCGGGCAATAACGCGCCGAGGGGCCCGCATAGACGTCGTGCTCGGACGATTTCTGCAAGGCCATGTCCTTGACCTTGAGATGCGGCGGCTGGTCTTCCTCGTGATTGGTGTTGGATAGGAATACCGAGGAGAGCCGGTCGAAGGTGAGCGTGCCGTCGGGCTTGGGATAGGAGATCGGCGCGCATTCGGCCGCGGGTTTCAGCGTCGCATAGTCCGGCTTGCCGTGCTTGAGCGTGCCGAAAAGCGAGAAGCCGACCGTGTTGCTCCACATGTCGAGGCCGCCGAGCCCGATGCCGAGCGTGGTGCCGTATTTCGACCAGAGCGGCTTGGCGTTGCGCACACGCCAGAGGTCTTTGCCGATCGGCGAAGACCGCCAGGCCGCCTCGTAATCGGCAAGCTCGTCATGGGCGCGCCCCGCCGAAAGCGCGGCCGCCGCCGCTTCGGCGGCAAACATGCCCGATAGCATGGCGTTATGGCTGCCCTTGATGCGCGGCACGTTCATGAAGCCGGCGTCGCAGCCGATGAGCGCGCCGCCGGGAAAGGCGAGCTTGGGCACCGACTGGTAGCCGCCCTCGGTCAAGGCGCGCGCGCCGTAGGCGAGCCGTTTGCCGCCGGCGAACGTATCGCGCACCAGCGGATGCGTCTTGAAGCGCTGAAATTCCTCGAACGGCGAGAGATAAGGATTGCTGTAGTTGAGGTGCACCACGAAGCCGACGGAAACGAGATTGTCGTCGAGGTGGTAGAGGAAAGAGCCGCCGCCGGTCGCATTGTCGAGCGGCCAGCCGAACGAATGCGCTACCTGGCCCTTGCGGTGCTTTTCAGGCTGCACCTGCCACAGCTCCTTGAGGCCGAGCCCGAACTTCTGCGGGTCGCGGCCTTGGCCGAGAGCAAACTTGGCGATGAGCTGCTTGCCGAGATTGCCGCGCGCGCCTTCGGCAAACAGCGTGTATTTCGCGCGCAGTTCCATGCCGCGGGTGAAGGAGGCGTTGGGCTCACCCGACTTGCCGATCCCCATGTCGCCGGTGGCGACGCCGGCGACAGCGCCGTTATCATCGTAGAGGACTTCGGCCGCGGCGAAGCCGGGATATATCTCGACGCCGAGCGCCTCGGCCTTGCTCGCCAGCCAGCGGCAGACATTGCCGAGCGAGACGATGAAGTTGCCGTGATTGCTCATCAGCGGCGGCATCATGAAATTCGGCAGGCGCACGCTGCCGGTCTGCGAGAGCCAGTAGAAACGGTCGTCCGACACCTGCGTCTTGATCGGCGTATCTTCGGAGCGCCATTCCGGGAGCAGCCGGTCGAGCCCGGCCGGATCGATCACCGCGCCGGAGAGAATGTGCGCGCCGACCTCGGAGCCCTTCTCCACCACGACGACGGAGACGTCCGCGTTGAGCTGCTTGAGACGAATGGCGGCGGCGAGCCCGGCAGGGCCTGCGCCGACGATCACCACGTCGAATTCCATCGCCTCGCGGGCGGGTAGTTCCTGGCTGCTCATGCGTCTTTCCTGCTGCCGGGCGCAAACCATCCTGCCGGCCGATCTGTTTCACGATTTGGCCGCCGTGACAATCTGCCGCCTGCAAGCCGGCGCGGACGCCCGCGCGTTCACCCAAGTGTGAAGCGGCCCCGCCCTGTCGGACGTCCGCCGGACCGCTATGCTCGCGCCGCCGAAGCCAGGAGAACGCCCAACAGATCGACCAGGAGATTGCCGATGACTGATATTTCCCCACTCGTCCCGCGCCAGCCGGTGCCGCCGCTCGCCGTCTCGCTTGCCGGCGGCGGCACATTCGACCTTGCCACCGAGAGCCCTGACAAGTTCGTCCTGGTCGTCTTCTATCGCGGGCTGCACTGCCCGCTCTGCCGCAAGCAGTTGGGCGAACTGGAAGCAAAGCTGCCGGAATTCGAAAAGCGCGGCGTCTCAGTGGTGGCGATTTCGGCCGACGAGGCCGATCGCGCCGAGCGGGCCAAATCGGAATGGGGCTTGCCCAATCTGCGCGTCGGCTACGGCCTGCCGTTGAGCACCGCGCGCAGCTTCGGCCTGTGGATATCCACCAGCCGCGGCAAGACCTCGGCCGGCGTCGAGGAAACCAGCCTGTTCAACGAACCGGGCCTGTTCGTGATCCGGCCGGACCGCACGCTTTATTGCGCCAGCGTGCAGAGCATGCCCTTTGCCCGCCCGCATCTCGACGATCTCATCGGCGCGCTCGATTTCGTCGCCGAGAAGAACTACCCGGCGCGCGGCGAGGTCGTAACGGTACCGGCCGAGGCGGCAGAATAGCCATACTCCGTGCCAGCTTGCACACCGCCGCGGGCGGGTGTTTGGTCTTCGCCATGCCCCCCGCATCGGACCAGCGCGCCCGTGCCCTGCTCGACTTCTATGCCGAAGCCGGCGTCGATGCTTTGCTCGGCGAGGAGCCGGTCGACCGCTTTGCGGCAACCGAGGCGCCAATAGCCCCACCCGCAAGGGGGAGGTTTGCGAGCGAAGCTCGCGGCGTGGGGGTCGATCACGATTCACAGCACGCCCCCTCCCCGCCCCTCGCCTACAAAGCGGGAGGGACCGAGAGCCCTGCGGCCGTGGCGCCCCCCGACGAAGCCGCGCTGTCGGCGCGCGAAGCGGCCAAGAGCGCCAAGACGCTCGACGAGCTGCGCGACATTCTCGCACGCTTCGACGGCTGCGCGCTGAAGGCGACCGCGACCCAGCTCGTCTTTGCCGATGGCAACCCCGAGGCGCGCCTGATGCTGGTGGGCGAAGCGCCCGGCCGCGACGAAGACATCGAGGGCCTGCCCTTCGTCGGCCGCTCCGGCAAGCTGCTCGACCGCATGCTCGCCGCCGTCGGGCTCGACCGCACGTCGGTCTACATCGCCAACATCGTACCCTGGCGTCCCCCCGGCAACCGCACGCCGACGCCGCAGGAGCAGCAGATCTGCCTGCCCTTCATCCGCCGGCAGATCCAACTGTGCGATCCGGACGTCCTGGTTTGCCTCGGCGGCCCTTCGGCGCAGGCGCTGCTCGGCGTCAAGGAAGGCATCACCCGCATCCGCGGCCGCTGGTTCCCCTTCGACACCGGAACGCACGAGATCCGCGCCATGCCGACGTTCCACCCGGCCTTCCTTCTGCGCAGCCCGCTGCAGAAGCGCTTCGCCTGGCGCGATCTGCTTGCCATAAAAAAGGCGCTCGCGGGTTGAATGCCTGCGCACTCGAAACTTCACTGAAGCCCTGGTAATTTTCCGAGATGCATACGGGACGAATCGCGCTCATCGCTGCTGCCTTCACCGGTGCGATGTTACTCGCAGCCGGCAACGCCCTCGCCGGAACGTCGCAGTCAAAGTCTGCCGGCGCGCCGCCGCTTTCGGTCGATCCTAATGCCACCGCGCTGCCGCCTTCCGCGCTCGGTGAAAAGAGCAGGCGCGATCCCAGCGGCACCAATGCGGACACGCCGGACCTCAAGATTCCGGATTCGATCAAATTCGGCGAACACACGCTGCAATTCGACACCGACCGCAAGTCGGTCGATTCGACGCCGCGCGTGGGGCTGGACGCGGTCGACCGCCACGTGCTGCCGATGCAGAAGGACGAAGATCTGCCGCCGGCCTATTTCGGGCTCAAGTTCAGCACGCCGACGCGCTAAGGACTAGCGACGGCGGCACTCGCCTGGTCGTCCCCGCGAAAGCTGGGACGCAGGGCCGAAAAATCTCGCGCTTTTAATTGCAGCCCTGGCTTCCCGCGCCGTATGCATCGACTTAAGCGGAACGCGCGCTATTGCTTCAGCCTTCCTGCATATAGGCTGGCGTGCCGCCTTCGATGAAGTCCTCGCGCGGCGGGGCGAAGACGTCGACCACCTCGGTATCCTCCGGAAAGTGACCTTCGTGCTCGACACCGCCAGGGACCACGGCCAGGTCGCCTGCCACCATGCTGCGGTGCTCGTCGCCGATGCGGAAGTCCATCCTTCCTTTCAGCATCCACACGATCTGCTCGTGCGCGTGGCGGTGGGCCGCCGCGTGGGCACCGGCCTTGATCGACCACCACACGATCATGCCCTGCTTGCCCGCGAGGACGCGCCGGCTGATCTTGTCAGAGATGCGCTCCTCCGGCAGCGCGGCGAGCTCCTTGAAGCCGACCAATACCGGCATGACGTTCCCCCTTTTTCGTGTTGGCTACTTGTTGCGTTGCGCAGTCTACTCCGAAAAACCAATTCCCATCCCCGATCGGGGTCGAGGACATGCTTTTCGGAATTATGCGCTAGCCGGTGATCGCGAACTTGATGGCGAACAGCACCGCCAGCACCATCACCGCCGGCGAGGCCTCCCTGAACTTGCCGGACAGCACCTTGGCCAAGGTATAGGTGATGAAGCCTAATCCGATTCCGGTGGCGATCGAATAGGTGAGCGGCATGGTGATGGCCGCGACCACCGCGGGAGCGTATTCGGTGATGTCCTCCCAGTCGATCTCGGCCAGCCCCCGCGCCATCACGCAGGCGACGTAGAGCAGCGCCGCCGAAGTGGCGTAGGCCGGCACCATGCCGGCGAGCGGCGAGAAAAGAAGCGCCAGCAGGAAGAACAGAGAGACGAAGGCGGCGGTCAGCCCGGTGCGGCCGCCGGCGGCGATGCCGGCGGCGCTCTCGATGTAACTCGTCGTGGTCGAGGTGCCGATCACCGCGCCGAACATGGCGGCGAAAGAATCGGAGATCAGCGCTTCCTTCATGCGCGCGAGCTTGCCGTTCTTCATCAGGCCGGTGCGATGGGTGACGCCGATCAGCGTGCCGGCATTGTCGAACACGTCGATGAACAGGATGGAGAACACAACGATCAGGAAAGTGCCTTCGAACACGCGCGAGAAGTCGAGCTTGAACAGCGTAGGCGCGATCGACGGCGGCAGCGAGACGATGCCGGTGTAATGGGTGAGGCCCATCGGCAAGCCGATAAGCGTCACCGCCAGAATGCCGATCAAGGTGCCGCCGATGATGCGCCGATAGTTGAGGGCGGCGATGAGCACGAAGCCGAATAGCATCAGATAGGCGACCGGATTGCGCAGGTCGCCGAGGGTGACCAGCGTCGCCGGCTGCGCCACCACAACCTTGGCCTCTTCCAGCGCGATGATGCCGAGGAACAAACCGACGCCCGCCGAGGTGGCGAGCTTCGAGATTATGCGGGATCGAAATTGATCACGTATTCGCGGATGCGGAAGACCGAGATGAGAAAGAAGATGACGCCGGAGCAGAACACCGCGGCCAGCGCCTGCTGCCAAGTGTATTTGTAGGTGAGCACCACCGTGAAGGCGAAGAAGGCGTTGATGCCCATGCCGGGCGCCAGCGCAATCGGATAGTTGGCGTAGAGGGCCATCACCATGGTCGAGACCGCGGCGGCGACGCAGGTGGCGACGAACACCGAGCCCTGCGGCATGCCGGCCTTGCCGAGGATCGCCGGGTTGACGAACACGATGTAGACCATCGTCAGGAACGTGGTCAGGCC
The DNA here is from genome assembly GCA_963837965.1 of uncultured Pseudomonadota bacterium. GTDB lineage: Bacteria > Pseudomonadota > Alphaproteobacteria > Rhizobiales > Xanthobacteraceae > Pseudolabrys. The sequence goes on from CAWIPY010000005.1 coordinate 138,079, forward strand.
GGCGATGAATTCGGTGCGGACGTCGGTCCCCTGCTCCTTCAGCCCGAAATAGCGCTCCAGCATGCCGGCAAAGCCCGGTTCCGGCTTGGCCGCCGCCGCGTGGCTCGTGTGGGATCCATGGCTCGCGCGGCCACCGTGGCCCGTCTGCTGCTTTGCCCGTTTAGCCATCGCTGCCCCCTGCTGCTCCCGCTGCCCCACCGCAACCTAGCGCGGCAAAAGCCCGCACGGCAGATGCGGCCTGTGGATGATGTGGATACCGGCCACATACCTCCTTTTCGGCTTCGAAATATCGCAGGGTATGGAACCCGGCGCCCCACGCACTACTTTAGCGAACGGAACTATCATCGCCGGGGGCGCCACCGGAGTGCGACGCGATGGCCATTGATCCTGTCCTGCTTTCCCGGGTGCAATTCGCCTTCGTCATCACATTTCACATCATCTTTCCGACCTTCACGATCGGCCTGTCCGCCTATATCGCGGTGCTGGGCACGCTCTGGGTGCGCACGGGGCGCGAGCATTTTCATCACTTGATGCGCTTCTGGACCCGCATCTTCGCGGTGTCCTTCGCCATGGGCGTGGTCTCGGGCATCGTGATGTCCTACCAGTTCGGCACCAACTGGAGCCATTTCTCGCACGTCGTCGGCAACGTCATCGGCCCGCTGATCGGGTACGAAGTGCTCATGGCCTTCTTCCTGGAGGCGACCTTCCTCGGCGTACTGTTGTTCGGCTTCGGCCGCGTGCCGGCCTGGCTCTACGTGCTGTCCGGCTGGATCGTCGCGGTAGGCACCGCCATGTCGGCGTTCTGGATCCTGTCGGCGAATAGCTGGATGCAGACGCCGTCGGGCTACGTGATGAAGAACGGCGTCGCCTTTCCGACCGACTGGCTTGGCGTCATCTTCAATCCGAGCTTCCCCTATCGCCTCACCCATATGGTCAACGCCGCCTATCTCACCACCGGGTTCGTAGTGCTGGCGGTAGGCGCGCGCTATCTGCTGGCCGGGCGGCATGTCGAAGAAGCCCGCACCATGCTGCGCATGGCGATCGGACTGACCGCCATCCTGGCGCCGCTGCAACTGATCCTCGGCGACTTGCACGGTCTCAACACGGCCGAATACCAGCCGATCAAGGTGGCGGCCATGGAGGCGCATTGGGACAGTAACCAGGCCGGCGTCCCTTTCGACATCTTCGCCTGGCCGAACGAGAAGACCGAGAGCAACGATTACGCGCTCTCGGTGCCGCATGTCGCCTCGATGCTGATCACCCATAGCTGGAACGGCACGTTCAAGGGCTTGAAGAGCGTGCCGCCGCAGGACCGTCCGCCGGTGCCGGAAGTGTTCTTCGCCTTCCGCGCCATGGTCGGACTTGGCCTGTTCATGATCGCGGCGGCGCTCTATGGCGCCTTCCTGTGGTGGCGCGGCACGCTGTTCACGACACGCTGGTATCTATGGATAGTGTCGCAGTGCTGGTGGGTGGGCTTCATCGCCGTCATCTCCGGCTGGATCACCACAGAAGTCGGGCGCCAGCCATGGATCGTCGAAGGCGTGCTGCGCACGTCCGACGCCGCCTCGCCGGTGCCTGGCAGCAGCGTGCTCGCGACACTGATCCTGTTTGTGCTGGCTTACGGCGTCGTGTTCTCGTTCGGCATCTACTACATCAACCGCTTGATCAATCGCGGGCTGGAAGGCCCGCCTGCGCCGCGCCGGCCGCGGGTCGGCACGCCGATCACTGCCGCGCAGGCCGGCGGCGAGCCGCAACACTAGGGAGGACGGCCATGGACTGGTATCTCCCCGTGATCTGGGCCGGCCTGATCGGCACCGCCGTCGCGATGTATGTCGTTCTCGACGGCTTCGACCTCGGGGTCGGCATCCTGTTCCCCTTCGCCGCTGACAACCGCCAGCGCGACCAGATGATGGCGTCGGTCGCGCCGTTCTGGGACGGCAACGAAACGTGGCTGGTGCTCGGCGGCGGCGGCTTGTGGGTGGCGTTTCCGCTCGCCTATTCGATCATCATGCCGGCGCTTTATCTGCCCGTGATCGTGATGCTGCTGGCGCTTGTATTCCGCGGCGTGGCGTTCGAATTCCGCACCGTGTCGCGCAGCAAGACCTGGCTCAACGTCGCCTTCGCCTCCGGCTCCGCGCTGGCGGCGCTGGCGCAGGGCGTCATTCTCGGCGGCCTGATCCAGGGCATCAAAGTGGAAAACGGCGCTTATGCCGGTGGGCCCTTCGAGTGGGCGACGCCCTTCGCGTTCCTCTGCGGCTTCGCCATGATCGCAGGCTATGGCCTGCTCGGCGCGACTTGGCTCACGCTGAAGACCGAGGGCGCGGTGGCGCGGTGGGCGCGCCGCTACGCGAAATATCTGCTGCTGCTGGTGCTGCTGTTCATGGCGGCGGTCAGCATCTGGACGCCGCTCACCGAGCCGCGCATCGCCACGCGCTGGTTCTCACAGCCGAACATCTATTATCTCTGGCCGGTGCCGCTGGTGACCGCACTGGTGGCATTTGCCTGCTGGCGCGGAATCGAGCGCGGGCGTGAGGTGCCGCCGTTCCTGGCCGCCATCGGCCTGTTCCTGCTCGGCTATGTTGGACTGATCATCTCCAACTTCCCCTATCTGGTGCCGCCGACGCTGAGCATCTGGCAGACCGCGGCAGCGCCGGCCAGCCAGATCTTCATGCTGCTCGGCACGCTGGTGCTGCTGCCGATGATCCTCGGCTACATCGCCTTCGTGTACTGGCTGTTCCGCGGCAAAGTCGCGGAGGGGGAGAGTTATCACTGACGCGGAGGTTCTGCCGGCGTCTCGCTCTCCGGCCGCACCACGGCCCAGCCCAGGCGGATGAGCGGCAGGAAACCCTGCACCGCGCGGGCAAACGAGCGCGGCACCTCCGGCACCAGATCGGGAAATTGCGCCTTCAGGGTAGCGGGCGGCGCCACTGTTTTTTCACCAGCCGGCCAGACTAGCAGGCCGCCGTGCTTGCGGATGTCGGTGACGCTCGCCCACGGGCTGTATTGCGGCGCCCAGTCGAAATAGACGTGCGGGCGGCTGGGCGCTCCCAGCGCGATAAGCGGCGCCAGACGCGCGTCGCCGGTGACGTATTCGAGCGGCTTGCCGGTGCGGCGCTGGAAGCTGTCGGCAAAGAAGCGGCCTTCCTTGCCGGCCGGCTGCGCAATGCTGAGGTCGGTGCCGGCAATCCACGGCATGAACGCGATGCCGAGCACCACCAGCAGCGGCGGCAGCAGCAACAGCGCGAGCCAGGCCGAGGAGACCAGGCGCTCGCGATAGAGCAGCACCTGATCGCCGGCCAGCACCACAACCGCCAGGCCCGACAGCACCACCAGCGGCGCGATGCGGCCGAAGGGCCCGAGCCGGCCGCCGACGCCGACAGCGACGATGGCAATGACGGCCGGCGCAAGCGCGAACACGTAGACGTACCAGCGCGCGAGACGCTCAGCCGGGCTGCGGTCGATCTCCGGCGCGCGCTCGCGCGGCCGCCGCGGCATGCCGCTTACCAGCGCGACCAGCAGCACCAGCCCGAGATGGGTCGACAACAGCGCCAGGCACAGCCACAGCCAAGGCGCATAGTGGCCGACGCTCGCCGCGCTCTCGCGGAGGCCGCCGATGACAAGGGTCCGCTCGTGCCACAGCCACATCACATGCGGAAACACCACGATGATGAACGGCAGCACCGCAATCCAAGGCTCGGGCTTGGTCAGGGCGAAACGGCCGCGCTGCGTCGCCAGTGTAAAAACAATCATCAGCGCGATGAGAATGACCCCGATATAGCTCGCCAGCAGAAGCAGCCCCAGGTCGAGCGCCAGGAGGAACCAGTAGCCACGCCGGCCCTCACCCACCGCGCGCCAATAGGTGAGCAGCGCCAGCGCCCATAGCGGCGCCGCCATCACCGCCTTCCCGAATCCGGGGGTCGGCACGGTGAAGGCGGCGATGCCGACCATCAGCAGCACCGCCAGCACGGCATGGCGCGTGCCGACGATGGCGCGGCCGAGGTTGAAGACCGCCCAGTAGGTGACGACGATGCAGGCCTGCGCCAGCGCGTAGAGCCCAAAGGCGCCGGCAATGCGATAGGCGATTTCGCCCAGCCAGAACGCCAGCGGCGGCCCGAGATAGCTGCCGAGCATGAATTCATGCCCTATGGCGAGCAGCAGCGGCGCGCCCCCGGGCGGCGCACTATAAAAAAGCGCCGGGACCAAAGTCCAAAGCGCCGCCTGCGACAGCGCCACCGCCCAGAACACCACCCGCGGGCGCCCGCGCAGAAATTCGACGATGAGGGAGACGTAATGCATTGGCCCGGCGGGATGAGATAAGACCAGCCGGAAAGGGATAAAGAACGCCGGCTAAAGAGGCAACAACTCGGCGACGACCTCGTCGGAGGCGCCGCCGCCCAGCTCGGCAAGCTTCGCGGCGACCGGCGCGAAAGACCGGCGGTGATGAATCGAGGGGCCGAGCCGGGCGAGCGCCGCAAAATGCTCGGGCACGCTGTAGCCCATATGGCGCTCGAAGCCGTAACCCGGATGGGCCAGGCCAAGCCGGGTCATCAGCCGGTCGCGCGTCACCTTGGCAACGATGGAAGCCGCCGCGATCGACGAAACCAGCGCGTCGCCCGACACCACCGCCTGGCAGTCGCAGCCGCAATCGATTCGGTTATTGCCGTCGACGAAGACGAGCCTGGGCCTGAGCGGCAGCGCCTTGACCGCGCGCGCAAGCGCCCATAGCGAGGCGCGCAGGATGTTGTCGCGGTCGATGCGCTCGATCGAGCCGAAGGCGACCGACACCTGCGCGGTCGCGCAGATCTTCGCATAGAGTTTCTCGCGCGCTTGCGCGTCCAGCTTCTTCGAATCGTTCAGGCCGCGCGGGATGCGGTCCGGATCGAGAATCACCGCCGCCGCCACCACGGGACCGGCGAGCGGGCCGCGGCCCGCCTCGTCGCAGCCGGCGACCGGCCAGACGCCTTGCTTGAACGCGCGGCGCTCGCGGCGGAAGGTCGGGCGCAATTCCGGCTCGTTGAGCGGCAGGCGCTGCGCGGAGGCGCGCTTGACCGCCGGTTTTCCCGGCTTCGCTCCCTTGTCGGGCTTTTGCTTGGGCTTGTTGGGCTTGGGCGCCATGGGGCCACGATGGGCCGGCGCTGCGCGCAAAGTCAATTGCGTCGATTTCGCATGTGGAATTCGGGGATTAGCGGGCGCCGGAACCCGGCCCATGCCCGAGCGTTCCAAAAAGGCAACGTGGCAACGATGAGGCTGGGGATGGTTCCGGATTGGCTGCATGCGCTTTCGATCGCCGCGCTCGCGGTTGGCGGGCTGTGCGCGCTCGTCCTGCTTGTCGATGTTGTCCGTCACCCGCAGCACATGGGCATCATGAACGTGGTGTGGCCGGTGGTCGGCCTGTTCGCCGGTCCCATCGCGCTGTGGGGCTATTTCGCCTACGGCCGCCTCGCAACGCACGTGAAGATGAAGGCGGCGATGGACAAAGATGAGACGCCGCCGAGCAAGAAGCTCACGCCCTTTTCCGTCATGGTCGGCAAAGGCGCCGCCCATTGCGGCGCCGGCTGTACGCTCGGCGACATCGTGGCGGAATGGCTGTGCTTCGCCGTGCCGGCGATCGCGGTGTGGTTCGGCTATCGGTCGATCTTTCCCGACAAGATATTCGCGGTCTGGATCGTCGATTACATCCTGGCCTTCTCGTTCGGCATCGTGTTCCAGTATTTCACCATCGCGCCCATGCGCGGGCTCGGCGTTTGGGACGGCATCGTCGCCGCGGTGAAGGCCGACACGCTCTCGCTTACCGCCTGGCAATTGGGCATGTACGGCTTCATGGCCCTTGCCTATTTCTATTTCTTCCGCGTGCTGATCGGCGTGAAGCTGGAAACGAACACACCCGAGTTCTGGTTCATGATGCAGATCGCCATGCTGTGCGGCTTTGCGACCTCGTATCCGGTGAACTGGTGGCTGATCCGGGCGGGCCTGAAGGAGAAGATGTGAGGCGCGGGGCACCGCCGCCGGGGCCTGTATGTCGTCAACGACTGGTTGGCGGCGCCTAGAGCGGGATGGGTTCAGGTCGGCTGGCGCACGTGCCGCTCATTCCCGCCCAAGCGGGAATCCAGAGCATAAAATTACCCCGTTCAAGCCAATCCCGGGTCCCCGCTTTCGCGGGACGAGCGGAGAAAGTCCCGTTGGCATAGTGCTTCAACTAGAACAAACTCAACTGCGCGCTTTCCCGCCTCGGATGGCGGAAGTGCTCGGTGGTGAGCTTCGACTTCGTCGCGTTCAGCCCCAGCCTCTCGCAGGCCATCTCGAAGCGGCGGCCGATCATCCAGGCATAGGGACCTGAGCCCTTCATGCGCTTGCCCCACGTCGAGTCATAGTCCTTGCCGCCGCGCATGTCGCGGATCAGTTTGAACACGTGCTCCTCGCGGTGCGGGTAGTTCGCTTTCAGCCATTCGCGGAACAGGTCGCGCAATTCCAGCGGCAGCCGCAGCAGCACGTAGCCCGCCTCGCGCACGCCGGCGGCATGGGCGGCATCGAGAATGCGTTCGATTTCCATGTCGTTGAGCGCGGGGATGACCGGCGCGACCATGACGGTGGTCGGCACGCCGGCTTGGGCGAGGCGGCGCAACGTCTCCAGCCGCCGCATCGGCGTCGCCGCGCGCGGCTCCATTTTGCGCGCCAGTTCGGCATCCAACGTGGTCACGGACAGCGCGACCTTGGCAAGCCCGCGATCGGCCATGCGCGCGAGAATGTCGAGGTCGCGCAGCACAAGCGCCGACTTGGTGACGATGCCGACCGGATGACCGGCGCGGTCGAGCACCTCCAGGATGCGGCGCATCACCTTGTAGCGCCGCTCGATCGGCTGATAGGGATCGGTATTGGTGCCGATGGCGATCACGCGGGGCTGATAGTTCGGCGCCGCCAGTTCCTTCTCCAGCAGATCGGCCGCTTCCGGCTTGACGAACAGTTTGGACTCGAAATCGAGCCCGGGCGACATGCCGAGATAGGCGTGGGTCGGGCGCGCGAAGCAGTAGATGCAGCCATGCTCGCAACCGCGATATGGATTGATCGAACGATCGAACCCGATGTCGGGCGAATCGTTGCGGGTGATGATCTTGCGCGTCGCGTCGATCGTCACCTCGGTCTTGAACGACGGCAGCTCGTCGAGGCTGCGCCAGCCGTCGTCGAAAGCGATGCGCGCCTGCGGCTCGTAACGGCCAACGGCGTTCGACTGCGCACCGCGCCCGCGCCGGCGCTCATGGTCGACGACGACGCCGAGCAATTCGCTGACGTCCGAATAGGCGCCCGCCGGCGCGGAGGGCAGCTCCTTTACCGGCGGACGCTTCGGGGCTGTGTTCGAACGAGCCATGGCGGCACCCTAGTGGTGGATTGTGAACATAACAAGAACATTCTCGGACGCCCACAATTTCAGCATTGTCGGCCCCGATCTCGTGGCGTCACACACGAATCCCACATGATATGGTGGCAAGCCGAGCACAGGGCTTTGGGTTCCATGTTGAGCGTGATCATTGCGACTCACGAATCAGAGCGGACGCTGGTGCCGACGCTGACCGCGCTGGTGCCGGGGATGACCGCCAGCCTGCTGCGCGAGGTGGTGATCGCCGATGCCGCCTCGACCGACGCCACGGCGGAAGTGGCCGATCTGGCGGGCTGCGGCTTCATGAGTTCGGAAGAGCCGATCGGAGCACGCCTGAAGGCAGCGGCGGCGGCAACCACGGCGCCCTGGCTGATGTTCCTGCGTGCCGGCTGCGTGCCGGAGCCGGGCTGGATCGGCGCCATCGAGCATTTCATGCAGCAATCCGAGCGACTGGCAGAGACGCAGCGCGCCGCGGCATTCCGGCCGCAAAGCGGCCCCGGCCCGGTGCGGCCGGGACTGGCCGAGGTGCTCGGCACCCTCCGGCTCGCGTTCGCCGGCCGCGCCGCGCCCGCGCAGGGCCTGCTGATCGCCCGGCGCTTCTACGACGCGCTTGGCGGCCATCCCGAGCACGACCAGGCGGAGGCCGCCCTGCTGCGCAAGCTCGGCCGCCGGCGCATCGTCCTGCTCTCTTGCGCTGCGCGGGCGCCGAGCTAGACTATACTTGACTTTGTCAACTAACTATCCGACCGTCCCGGCATGACCGCCGCCGAACGAATTTCCCGCGCCCCCCAAGACCTCACCGACGACATCGCCGCCGTACGCCGCTTCAACCGCTTCTATACGCGGCAGATCGGCGTGCTGCGGCGGACCTATCTCGACAGCCCCTACTCGCTCGGCGAGATGCGCGTGCTCTACGAGCTTGCTCAATCCGACCAAGTCGGCGGCGCGCGCACGGCAAGCGACATCGCCCGCGCCCTCGACCTCGACGCCGGCTATCTCTCCCGCCTGCTGCGCAAGTTCGAGAAGGCCGGCCTCATCTCGCGCAAGACCTCGCGCGAGGACGCCCGCCAGAGTCACTTGGCCCTGACCGCTCGCGGCGCCAAGCTGTTCGCGCCGTTCGAGCAGCGCTCGCAGGCCCAGGTCGCCGACATGCTCGCCACGCTGCCGGCTGCCGAGCAGACGAGACTGGTGGCGGCCATGCAGACCATCGAGCGCCTGCTCGGCGGACAAGCCCACGCCACGGAAGAACCACCATACATCCTGCGCGCGCCCAGGCACGGCGATCTCGGCTGGATCGTGACGCGCCACGCCCAGCTTTACGCCGAGGAATACGGCTGGACCGAGCCGTTCGAGGGCCTGTGCGCGCAGATCGTCGCCGACTTCGCCAACAACTACGATGCCGCGATGGAGCACTGTTGGATCGCCGAGATGGATGGCGAGAACGTCGGCTGCATCATGCTGGTGAAGGACGCCGAACCGGGCGTCGCCCGCATTCGCCTGCTGCTGGTCGACCCTAAGGCGCGCGGGCTCAAGCTCGGCACAAGGCTGGTCGAGGAATGCGTGACGTTCGCCCGCGCCGCCGGCTACCGGAAGATCACGCTGTGGACGCACAGCATCCTCACCGCCGCCCGCCGCATCTACGAGAAGGCCGGCTTCACCCTCACGGCCAGCGAGAACAAGCATAGCTGGAGCAAGGACGTGGTGGCGGAATATTGGGATTTTGATTTGTGACCGCGACGTGTTCGAGCGGTCGCGACAAATTCCGCTCATTTCCGCGCCAGCGGGAATCGAGGGACATCTTGAAGATCAGGACACTTTGACGATCAATTGATTGCCGCACTGGGTCCGCGCTTTCGCGGGGACGAGCGGACGGTTTGGCTCAGAGATCAATTGGCCTATTCCGCGGCCATCGACTGCGAAGCGTCGTCGAGCAAATTGTGCACCTGCATCGGCCCCTGCGGCGCGCAAAGCCTATCTCGCCGCCCCGGGCAGGGAAAGCTGCCTCGCGTCAGGCCGTCGCGCCCTGCGCCTTTGGCCGGCGCAGGTGCTCGTCCAGCCGCGGCAATATCTCGACGAAGTTGCAGGGCCGGTAACGGTAGTCGAGCTGGTGCACCAGGATGTCGTCCCAGGCGTCCTTGCAGGCGCCGGGCGAGCCCGGCAGGCAGAACACATAGGTTGCGTTGGCGACGCCCGCGGTGGCGCGCGTCTGGATCGCCGAGGTGCCGATCTTGCCGTAGCTGACCATGAGGAACAGCGTGGCGAACCCATCCATCTTCTTCTCGAACAGCGGCTCGATCGCCTCGGGCGTCACGTCGCGGCCGGTGAAGCCGGTGCCGCCGGTGGTAATGACGACGTCGATGAATTTGTCGTCGATCCATGCCTTCACGTGCTGACGGATCGCCTCGACCTCGTCCTTGACGATGGCGCGCTCGGCCAGAACGTGGCCGGCCGCGCGGATGCGCTCGGCCAGCGTTCCGCCCGACTTGTCGTCGGCGAGCTCGCGTGTATCGGACACGGTCAGCACCGCGATCTTGAGCGGCACGAACTGTTTGGATTCATCGATCCCGGGCATTGTACTCAGCCTCTCATCGTCATGGCCGGGCTTGTCCCGGCCATCCACGCCTTTTCAAGTTGCTAATCTGTAAGACGTGGATGCCCGGCACAAGGCCGGGCATGACGGCGAATTAAAGCGACGCCGCGGCGAACGTGTCGCAAGCCGACAGCTTGCCCTCTTTCAGGCCCCTGGTGAACCAGCGCTGCCGCTGCACCGAAGTGCCGTGCGTGAAAGAGTCGGGCACCACATAGCCGCGCGACTGCCGCTGCAAGCGATCGTCGCCGATGGCCGACGCCGTCTGCAAGGCCGCCTCCACATCGCCGGGCTCGAGCGAGTTCCAGCGCTGGTTTGAATGATGCGCCCAGACGCCGGCCAGGCAGTCCGCCTGCAGCTCAACTCGCACCTGCACGGCATTGGCCTTGGCCCGGCTGCCGGCCATGCGCTGCAAGCGTTCCGCCTTCGGCAGGGTACCGAGCAGGTCCTGCACATGGTGACCGACCTCGTGGGCGATCACATAGGCTTCGGCGAACTCGCAGGCCTTGCCGCGGCAGCCGTTGAACCGCACCTGCAATTCGCGGAAGAAGGATGTATCGAGATAAATGCGCTTGTCGCGCGGACAGTAGAACGGCCCCATAGTGGCCTGCGCAAATCCGCAGCCCCCCTGTTCGCCGCCGCGGTAAAGCCGCAGCGGCGTCGCGCGGTAGGTGCGGCCGTTGACACGGAATATCTCGCCCCACACGTCTTCGGTATTGCCGAGCACGGCGGCGACAAACTGGCCGGTGCTGTCCTTCGGCGTGCCGGTGCGGTGCGCGGGCGCGCGGTGAGGCTGCTGGTAACTCGATCCGCCGGTGATCAGCTCGGCGCCGCCGATCAGCACGCTCGGATCGATGCCGAATGCCCAGCCGATCAGGCCGAGCACGACCACCGCGCCGATGCCGAGACCGCCGCGCCCGACCGGGATACCGAAGCCGCCGCCGCCATAGTCGCTGCCGCCCTCACGATCGTCTTCGATATTTTCGCTGCGGCGGAAGTCGTCCCAACGCATCTTTTTGTTTCCTTATCGTGGCGCGGCCGGGATCATTGCCGCAAGCGCTTCATTTACGCAAATGACGCTTTCTTTCAGCAGCGCGTCGCCCGTTAACCCACGGCCAGATAGGCAGAATTTGCCCAGTCTGCGAGGCGGCGCATAAACTGTTTTTTCACTTTGGGCGGCCATAGTGCAGGCCTGTCGGTTGTAGGTCCCGCGTCGCCGACCGCGTCGTCCCTTGAGTCAGAGTCCTTGAGTCATGGTTGTGTCGCGTCGCGGGGCGCCCTCACGGGCGCCCCGTGGAGTATCAGACTCTGTCCCGCAAGCTCGCGTTCTGCTCGGCGACTGCGCCGATGCGTTGGCGAAGCAGCCCGCGGACTCGGTCGACCTGGTGTTCGCCGACCCGCCCTACAATCTCCAGCTCGCCCACGAACTCAAACGCCCGGACGACTCGCGCGTCGACGCCGTCGACGACGACTGGGACAAGTTCGCCAGCTTCAAGGCCTATGACGATTTCACCGCGCGCTGGCTCATTGCCTGCAAGCGCGTGATGAAGCCCGCCGCCACCATCTGGGTGATCGGCTCCTATCACAACATTTTCCGCGTCGGCGCCATCATGCAGGATCTCGGCTTCTGGATCCTCAACGACGTCATCTGGCGCAAGTCGAACCCGATGCCGAATTTCCGCGGCCGCAGATTCACCAACGCGCATGAGACGCTGATCTGGGCCTCGCGCGATCCGGCCGCCAAGGGCTACACGTTCAATTACGAGACACTGAAGGCCGGCAACGAAGACATTCAGGTGCGCTCCGACTGGACGCTGCCGCTGTGCACCGGCGAGGAGCGCCTCAAGGGCCGCGACGGCAAGAAGCTGCATCCCACGCAAAAGCCGGAAGCGCTGCTCGCGCGCGTCCTGCTCTCGTCGTCGCGGCTGGACGATCTGGTGCTCGATCCCTTCTGCGGCACCGGCACCACCGGCGCCGTCGCCAAGAAGCTCGGCCGCCGCTTCGTCGGCTGCGAACGCGATCCCGCCTACGCGAAGGCCGCCGAGAAGCGCATCGCTTCGACGAAGCCGCTGGAGGCGCCGACGCTGGCCCCCTTCGTCACCGCGCGCGAGGCGCCGCGCGTGCCCTTCTCGGCGCTGATCGAGCGCGGGCTGGTGTCGCCCGGCGTGAAACTGGTTGATGCCAAGAAACGCCACAAGGCGCTGGTGCGCGCCGACGGGGCGCTCTCTCTCGGCGACAAGGTCGGCTCGATCCACAAGATCGGCGCCGCAGCCCAGGGCCTGGAAGCCTGCAACGGCTGGACCTTCTGGCACGTCGAGACCGACAAGGGCCTGTGCCCGATCGACGAATTCCGCGCGCTGGTGCGGGCCGAGATGGCGGAAGCAGCGGAGTAGCCCCGCGCCCGAACCAAACCGGCATGAACGGCGTGCCCGCACGAACGCGCCGCCTCGGACGTCCGCTTTGCTCCTGAAACGGACAAAAGAGAATGTGTCTTGAATGTCTGCTATGGGCCAAGAGCGGTCTTTAGAAATTTTCGTCACGCTGCTTAGCCGGTCAGAATCGACTTCATCGCATCGCGCTCCGAGACAATGAAGTCGAAGAACGATGCGATGCGTGGCGCGCGGCGCAGGTCGGGATGCGTCAGCAGGCGCCAGCTTCGGGCGAGTTCCGGTATCGGTCCGAGAACGCGCACGAGGTCAGGCTCCGTATCGGCAATCGCGGTCGGCAGAGGACCGATGCCGACGCCCGACTTCACCGCGTACATCATGCCTAGGACGCTGGTGTTGCGAGCTGCCACCTTCGCGTCCGGCGCGACATCTTTGAGCCATTTCGCGATGCGGTGGTTGCTCATTGATTCATCCAGGCACACCAGCGGATGACGCTTTAGGTCCTCCACATGTCCCGGCTTGCCGTGGCGTTCGATGTATTCGCGGCTGGCGTAAACGGACCAGATCGAGTCCGCGATCTTTCGCCCGACCAGCTCGTCGTCGGTATCGCCTGAGCGGAACGCGACATCGGCCTCGCCCTTGGCAAGGTCCAGATAGCGGTCGCTCATGACGAACTCGACGCGTAGGTTGGGATGGCGGGCGTGGAAGCGCTCAACGAGCGGCTTCATCCTGTTTACAATCGGCTCGGGACAGGTCACGCGAATGACGCCGATACTCTCGCGCGCGGCGCCGCCCACCTGCCGCTCCAGGTCCGCGACCGCACCCGCTATGCGCTCCGCATAAGGCTGCAGCTCCTTACCGAAATCCGTGAGGCGGTAGCCGTTGACGGTGCGCGTCACCAGCTTGCGCCCGATCTTTTTTTCGAGTTCGGAAAGTCTCCGGTGGACCGTCGATTGACTGAGGCGCAACGCCTTTCCGGCCGCAGTCGTACTGCCATGGCGGGCGACCGCCAAAAAATACTTGAGGTCGTTCCAATCGAACATATCGGCATTATGCACTTTTGCGGCGGCCACCGGCAATCTTGCGGCTGCCGGGAGGCGTTCGCTTGGGCTTATTGGTTCTTCCCGCGCCTCGCTGTCGAGGGCGAATGGAGCAATGCCATGAACGCGCCTTTCGGAACGGAGATTAAGTCGGCCATGCGCGAGCAATGGGACAAGCATGCCGAGGGCTGGAACGACCACGGTGCCCAAATCGGGGCCTGGCTGCGTGAGTCGACCGACGCCATGCTTGCCATGGCCGAAGTCGGGCCGGGCGGGCGCGTGATCGACATCGCCGCAGGGGCCGGAGACCAGACGCTCGCGATTGCGAAGCGTGTCGGTGCTACCGGCTGCGTGCTGGCCACCGATCTGTCGCCGGCCATACTTGCGTTTACCCAGGAAAACGCACGCCGGGCGCACTACAGCAATGTCGAGACCGAAATCGCTGACGGCGAAAATCTGAACGTTCCGGATGGCAGGTTCGACGTCGCGATCTGCCGCCTGGGCGCGATGTTCTTTCCCGACCCGGGCAAGGGAGTGCGCGAGATGTTTCGCGTGCTGAAGCCCGGCGGCCGGGCCTGCACCATGGTGTTTTCGACGCCCGACGCGAATCCTTGCGTCAGCATCCTGGTCGGCACGGCGCTCAAGCATGCCGGATTGCCGCCGCGCGATCCCTATCGGCCGGGCGGGCTGCTCAGTCTCGGAAAAGCCGGTTTGATCGACGACCTGTTCCGTCAGGCCGGGTTCATACGAGTGGCAACAACCCGGGTGACGGCGCCGTTCCGGCTACCTTCGGTGGAAGACTACCTGGATTTTGTCCGCTCGTCGGCCAGTCCCATCCTCCAGATATTGGATCGGCTTGGCGCTGCCGGTAAGGATGCGGCATGGGCCGAGATCCGCGCGAAACTCAGCGCGTTCAATACCCCAACTGGATGGGAGGGGCCGAACGAGTTGTTGCTGACTGTTGGGCATCGACCGTGAGTGTTTATGCCCGCCTTGGGTCATCGGCGGGCATTTGGTGAGTTCAGTGCATGTTCGCTTCGCCCCTAGCAGCGGACAGCAATCGGCGGCGCGTGGGGGCCGGCTTTTTGGCCGCCCGTTAGCGCATCCACGCCCTAAACTTCGGGAGCAAGCGCTTCCGCAAACAGCTCCAGCGCCCTTGCCGCGAACGCCCGCATATTGGCCTGCCGGTCGGCGCTGCCGGTTTCCAGCGTGATGGCGCGCTCGACTTGCGGCCCGACCACCGCGATGCAGCTATGGCCGGCAGCGTCGCCATAGCGGTTGCCTGTCGGTCCGGTGGCGCCGGTCTCCCCCAGGCCCCAGGTCGTCCCGTGCTTCTCGCGCATGCGCCGCGCGCACAGCAGGGCATAGGGCTCGGTCGAGGCGCGCATGCCTTTCATCTCCGCGTCGGTGATGCCGAGCAGCGCCGCCCGCGCCGTGCGCGTATAGACCACCGCGCCGCCGACGAAATAGGCCGACGCGCCGGGCACCGCCAGCAGCGCGGCGGCGATCAGCCCGCCGGTCGAGGACTCGGCAACGGCAATGGTTTCGCTGCGCTCTTTCAGCGCGCCGGCGATTTTCTCCGCCAGCGGCAGCAAGGACTGCATGGCGCCTGCCCTCCCTTATAAATCGCCGCGGCCAAGCTGACACAGCACGCGGAAGACGCCAACCTCCGCATGCGGAAAGCGCGCGGCCAGCCGCGCCGCCGTCTGCTCGGCGGCATCCTGGCGCAGCGTGTCGATCATCAGGCAGGCCTTGATGCTGCGGTCGCCGCCGCGCAGCTTCTCTTCCGTCGAGACCGGCGTGCCGTCCGCATCGAGCGCCAACCAGACTTCGCCGCTTGCGATCGCCGTGCTCGCCAGCATGGCATCGAGCTGCTCGTTCAGCGCGGTCTCCTCCGGCGCCTCGTCGAAGCGCGCGGTCACCGCATAGGCGCCGCGGAAGGCGCCGCGCCCGGCGCGCGCGCCGGCATACGGTCCGGTTCATGTTGAGGAAAGCCTCCGACATGATCCTGCGCGTCATCGGCGTCGGATTGTCGACCCGCGCGAGATAGGGCTTGGAGGCGAGCACGTCCGGCGTTTCGGTGACGTAGAAATTGAAATAGCCGCTCGCGCCCGCGATCGCTTCGTGCCGCCGCCCGAACAGGAAGCCGGGCACCGAAAGGCGCTCGATGAGATGCTCGCCCTGGAACCAGTCCTCGAATTCGGCCTCGCGGCCGACCGCCACATCGTTGAAGATCGCCAAGATGCCCGGCTGCACGGCTCAAGCCTTCCCGCGCGCTTCGACATTGCCGCTGCGCGCCGGCACGCCGAATTCGCGCCGGCACACCTCGGCGAGGCGCGCGATGCCTTCGCGGATGTCGTCGTGCGACGGGCTGGCGAAGCACAGCCGCATGCGGCTTTTGCTGTGCGCGGCGTCGGTCGACCATTCCGGCCCTGGATTGATGGCGACGCCTTCCTTCAGCGCCGCCTGGTAAAGCCTCGGCGTGTCGACAGTGTCCGGCAGCTTGACCCAGAGGAAGATGCCGCCCGGCGGATAGGCGAATTCCGCCGCGGTGCCGAACTGCTCGTTGAGCGCCTCGGTCAGCGTGTCGAGCTTGGCCTTGAGCGCGCGCCGCAAGCCCGGCACATGTCGCGCTGAAATGCGGCGCGCAATATTCGGCCAGCACCATCTGCTCGAGCGCGCCCGAGCCGGCGTCGGTCTTCAGCGGCAGCATGCGCGACAGGATCGCCCAGGGCGCGACGATGAAGCCGACGCGCAAGGCCGGCGCGACCGACTTGGAGAACGAGCCGATATGGATGACGTTCTCGGCTCTTGCTCATGGCGTAGAGCGCGGGCGGGCGCTCGCCGCTCCAGATCAGGTCGGAATAGCAATCGTCCTCGAACACCGGCACGCCGTATTCCTCGGCGAGCTTGAGCAGGGCTTCGCGCCGCTCGACGCTCAGGATGGTGCCGGTCGGGTTCTGCACGGTCGGAATGGTGTAGATGAATTTCGGCCGCACGCCGCGCGCCTTCAGTTCCTTCAGCGCCGCGGCAAGCGCATCCATGCGCATGCCGCCCTCGTCGAGCGGGATGCCGACCGCGTCACGCCCAGCCGCTTGAGCCGCGTCAGCGTGCCCTGGTAGTTGTCCTTTTCGACGATCACCGTGTCGCCGCGTTGCAAGCAGCGCGCCGTTGACCAGGTCGAGCGCCTGCAGCGAACCGGAGACGAGCAGGATGTCGTCCGCGCCGCAGGCGATGCCGGCGTCCCGCTTGAGCTTGCCGACGAGAAACTCGCGCAGCGGCCGGTAGCCCTGCGGGCCGCTGCGCAGGCCGTAATGCGACAGATCGCGGCCCTCGCGCGTGAGCACGGCCTGCGCCGCCGCCGTCAGCGCTTCGACCGGCACCGCGTCGGGGTCGTTATTGCCGCCGGTGAAATTGTAGCGCGGCAGGCCGGTCCACCGCGCCGCCGGCGGCGGCAGGTCGGCGGGCAGCAGCGGCGTGAAATCGAAGGCCATCATGTTTTTCCTTGGACCCTTTATCGCGCCGCCACCACCATGATCTCGACCTTGTAATCGGGCGAGGCGAGCTTGGCCTCCACGCAGGCCCGCGCCGGCGTATTGCCGGGCGATACCCAGGCGTCCCACACGGCGTTCATCTCGGCGAAGGCGCCCATGTCGGTGATCCAGATACTGGCCGACAACAGCTTCGACTTGTCGCTGCCCACGCTCGCCAGATGCTTGTCGATGGTGGCGAGGATTTCCCGCGTCTGCTCGGTGACGCTGCCGCCCTTGTTTTCGCGCGCCACCACGCCGGCGAGATAGACGGTATCGCCGTGCACGACGGCTTGGCTCATGCGGCTGCCTGTTTCCCTGCGTTCGATGGTCATGCCGTCTCCTCCCTGTGTCGAATTTTAATCGGTTCGCCCTGTTGCTAGCCGGACCGGCCCGTTTTTGGAACCCAAAACGTTCGTCCGGCTTATCGGTCCACCACCTAACCCCCAAAGGAGGCGACGATGGGCTGGTTTTCATCCGACATCAAAACCGTCGATGACCTTTTCCTGCATTCGCTGCAGGACATCTACTATGCCGAGCGGCAGATCGAGAAGGCGCTGCCGAAGATGGTCGACAAGGCATCCGACAGCGAGTTGAAGCAGGGCTTCCGCGCCCATCTCAAGCAGACCAAGGGCCAGATCAAGCGGCTCGACCAGGCTTTCAAGAAGCTGAAGAAGAAGCCGCAAGGCACCAAGTGCCCGGCCATCGACGGCATCATCGCCGAAGCCAATGAGATCGCCGGCGAGATCGACGACAAGATGGTGCTCAATGCCGCCCTCATCGCGGCGGCCCAGGCGGTCGAGCACTACGAGATCACGCGCTACGGCACCCTGGTGGCCTGGGCGCGGCTGCTCGGCCACCCCGACGTCGCCAAGCTGCTCAACACCAACCTCAACGAGGAAAAGGCGACCGACAAGAAGCTCAACACCATCGCCAAGCGCAAGATCAACAAGAAGGCGCTGACCCGGCGCAAGGCCAGGCCCGACGAGGCCGAGCGGGCGGAAAACGCCTTTCTCACCGCGGCCGCCGGGATACCCGCCCTGGGCTAAATGTCGAGCGCGTGGCTGAGCACTTTGCGCATCAGCGTGGGCAGCGCCTCGCCGGGCAGTTCGGCGAGGCCGACCCAGCGCGCACCGGCGGGCGCTTTCGTGCCCCGCGGCACCTCGGCCAAGAATACCGTCAGATCAAGCGGGAAATGCGTGAACACGTGATGCACCACGCCGGGCAGGCGCCTCCATCGCGCTTTCAGCGGTGCGGCCGCTTCGTCGAGAACGAAATCGTGTGACCACGCGCTGCCCGGCACCTCCGTCATCTTGGCCAGCAGGCCCTTATCCGGGCGCTGCCGCAGCAGCACGCGGCCGTCGGCGCGCAGCGCGACAAAAGCCGCGCCGCGCCGCAGTTTGCCTTCGCGCTTGGGCGCCTTGCGCGGGAACGTCTCCTCTTCGCCGCGCAGGCGCGCAACGCAGACATCGCGCCACGGACATAAGCCGCAGGCCGGCTTTTTCGGCGAACACAGCGTCGCGCCGAGATCCATCAGCGCCTGCGCGAAATCGCCGCTGCGCCGCGCCGGCAGCAGGCTCATCGCAAATTCCTTGATCGCCGGCTTGGCCGCCGGCAATTCGCCTTCCAGCGCGAACAGCCGCGTCACCACGCGCTCGACATTGCCGTCCACCGGCACCGCGGGCGCATCGAAAGCGATCGCCGCCACCGCGGCCGCCGTGTAGTCGCCGATGCCCGGCAGTGCGCGCAACGCCTCCGGCGCGCGCGGGAAGACGCCGCCGTGCCGCTCCACCACGGCGCGGGCGCAGGCATGCAGATTGCGCGCGCGCGCGTAATAGCCCAGCCCCGCCCAGGCGCGCAGCACGTCGTCGAGGCTCGCCTGCGCCAGCGCCGTCACGTCCGGCCAGCGGGACAGGAACTTGGCGTAGTACGGCGCCACGGTCTTCACCGTGGTCTGCTGCAGCATGATCTCAGACAGCCAAACCCGGTAGGGATCCGCCGGCGCCCCCTTGCGCGCCCGCCACGGCAGCACGCGGGCGTGGCGGTCGTACCAGGCGAGGAGGTCGCCGGCATCCGGAGTGGCTTTCTTTCGCGCGGGCAAGCGGACTGCTACCGTCATCCGGCCGACCATGGCACGAGAGACCGGCCCAAGAGCAAGCCATGAGCAAGCCCGCCCGCAGTTTTCCCCGGCCGCTTTCCGAGTTCACCGCGGGCGCCTTGAGCGGCGCGCTCAAGCGGCAGGGCTTCGCCTCTGCTGAGATCATCGCCCGCTGGGGCGAGATCGTCGGCGCGGAGATCGCCGCCCACTCGGAACCGCTCAAGATCACCTGGCCGCGGCAGCGTAGCAGAGGACACGCCGCCCGATCCGGCCACCCTGGTGCTGCGGGTGGAGGGTCCGGCGGCCATCGAAATCCAGCACCTGTCGGCGGTGATCCTGGAGCGCGTCAACCGCTTCTTCGGCTGGCAGGCGATCGGCCGTCTGGCGCTGCGCCAGGCGCCCTTGCGCCGCCGCATGCCGCCCAAGCCGCCGCCAGCTCCCGATCCCGCCGCCGCGGCGCGCATCGCCGCCAGTCTGCCGGAGATCGAAGACGACGCCTTGCGCCAGGCGATCGCCCGCCTCGGCGCGGCGGTCAAGCGAAAGTGAGCGCCGGCGGCGAACCGGGTGCCCCAGCCCGCCATTGCCACAATCGCACGATCCGGGTAGGCAAAGGGCCATCCGCACGGGGGCTAAAGCGTGGAGGATTTGACGTTGCCGATCGACCGCCGCGAATTCTGCAAGGGTGCCGCCGCCATCGCGCTGGCTGCCGCTCTCGTCCCCACCGTGCTGCCGATGTTCCCCGCGCAAGCGCAGGAAGCGGAAGGATCGGTGCCGATGCCCGAACTGATGGCGCCGCAGGCCCTGCCCGACCTGTGGCTGGGCAAGGCCGACGCGCCGGTCACCGTCATCGAATACGCCTCGATGACCTGCCCGCACTGCGCCCATTTCGACGAAACCACCTTCCCGCTTCTCAAGAAGCAGTACATCGATACGGGCAAGGTGCGTTACACCATGCGGGAGTTCCCGCTCGACCCGCTCGCCGCGGCCGGTTTCATGCTGGCGCGCTGTGCCGCCGACATGGGGGGCGGCAGCAAAGGCGCCAATGCGGCCGGCGCCAAGGATGCCAATGCGGCCGACGGCAAGGATAAAGACAAATACTACGCCATGATCGACACCCTGTTCCGCAAGCAGGACGAATGGGTCAAGCAGAAGCCGCTGCCGGACCTGTTGTCCATTGCCAAGCAGGCTGGTTTCACCAAAGAGAGTTTCGACGCCTGCCTGGCGAATCAGAAGCTGCTCGACGACATCCAAAAAGAGCGTCAGGTCGCCATCGATAAATTCAAGGTGCACTCGACGCCGACCTTTTTCATCAACGGCAAGGCCGTTGCCGGCGCCATGACGATCGAGGAAATGGCCAAGCTGATCGACCCCGATCTCAAGGGAAAATAAGGGTTTTTCGGCGCGGACGGGGCGCGCCTGCACCTTTATTTCACTACCCGCGCCGCCGAAAGGTCTGGAAAACCGCAAAAAGCCTGCCGCGCGGCAGTTGCCCAAGCGGGCGCGGCGATTCATTCTCGGCGCCATGCGGCGACCACGACCGACCGGCCGGGCCAAATCCCGGAATGTACCGACGTCTCTCAATGCAAGTTCCAGCAGCGTCTTTCCCGTGCGCGCGTACCTTCTGGTCGGCGCCGGCAAGCATGGCACGAGGCCTTAAAGCATGAAGCTCACGCGCCTGCGGCTGCTCGGTTTCAAATCCTTCGTCGAGCCGACCGATTTCCTCATCGAGCCGGGCCTGACCGGCGTGGTCGGCCCCAATGGCTGCGGCAAGTCCAACCTCGTGGAAGCGCTGCGCTGGGTGATGGGCGAGTCGTCATACAAGTCCATGCGCGCCTCCTCCATGGAGGACGTGATCTTTTCCGGCTCGAACACCCGTCCGGCACGCAACAATGCCGAAGTGGCGATGACGGTCGACAATGCCGATCGTTCCGCGCCCGCCGCCTTCAACGATGACGACCTGCTGGAGATCGCGCGCCGCATCGAGCGCGAGGCCGGTTCCACATATCGCATCAACGGCCGCGAGGTGCGTGCCCGCGACGTGCAGATCCTGTTCGCCGACGCCTCGACCGGCGCACGTTCGCCCGCCCTGGTGCATCAGGGCCGCATCGGCGAGATCATCCAGGCGCGGCCCGAGCAGCGCCGCCGCGTGCTGGAAGAGGCCGCCGGCATTTCCGGCCTGCATGCGCGCCGTCACGAGGCAGAACTGCGCCTGAAGGCTGCGGAAACCAATCTGTTGCGGGTCGAGGATGTGATCGGCCAGCTCGCCGCCCAGATGGAGGCGCTGAAGAAGCAGGCGCGTCAGGCCATCCGCTATCGCACCGTGTCGGCGCAGGTGCGCAAGGCGGAGGCCACGCTCTACCACCTGCGCTGGACCGCGGCGAATGGCGAGGTCGACGAGTCCGGGCGCGCCAAGGACACCTGCCTGCGCGAGGTTGCCGACCGCACCGCCGCACAGACGCAAGCCACCACGCGCCAGGCGACGGCGCAGGCCGCCCTGCCCGACCTGCGCGAGGCTGAAGCGCGCGCCGGCGCCGCCCTGCACCGGCTCAATGTCGCGCTCGCCGACCTCGACCGCGAGGAGAAGCGCGCCAAGGACCGGCTGGCCGAGCTCGACCTGCGGCTGGTGCAGTTCGCCGCCGATACCGAGCGCGAGCAGCGCCTCGCCGCCGACGCCGAAGCAGCGCTCGAGCGGCTCGCCGCCGAGGAAGAGACCATCCGCGCCGAGGCGCGCGAAAGCGCCGGCCGCCGCAGCGGTGTCGATGCCCGCCTCGCCGAGGCCGGCGCCGAGCTCAATGCGGCGGAGAAGGTCTTCTCCGATCTCACCACGGCGTTGGCCGACCTCTCTGCGAAGCGCAATCAACTCGAGGCGGCCACACGCCAGCATGGCGAGCGGGCCGCGCGCCTGGAGACCGAGATCGCCGAGGTCGAGCGCGAGCTCGCCGGATTGCAGGCGGCCGACGGTCCCGATCTGGCGGCGCTCGCCGCCGCCGTCGAAGAGACGCAGGCCGCCGTCGCCGCCGCCGAGAACGCGGCCGTCGAAGCCGAAACCGCTCATAGCGCAGCCCGCCAGCAGTTGGACGCAGCGCGCAGTCCCCTCGCCGAGGCCGAGCGCCGCGTGCAGCGGCTGGAGACCGAAGCCAAGACCCTCTCCAAGGTGCTGGCTGTCGAGACCAAGAACTTGTGGCCGCCGGTGATGGATCACATCGCGGTGGAGAAGGGCTACGAGAAGGCGCTGGGCGCAGCCCTCGGCGACGACCTCGATGCGCCGGTCGATCCGACCGCGCCGATGCGCTGGGTGGGCTCGTCAATCGATCCCGCCGACCCGGCGCTGCCGGAAGGCGTGGAAAAGCTGGCCGACAAGGTGCTGGCGCCGGCCGAGCTCGCGCGCCGCCTCGCCCAGATCGGCGTGGTCGACCGCGACACCGGCAACCGGCTGGTCGGCCAATTGAAACCCGGCCAGCGGCTGGTGTCGCTGGAAGGCGACCTGTGGCGCTGGGACGGCTTCGCCGCCGCCGCCCATGCGCCGACCGGCGCCGCCCGGCGACTGGCCGAGCGCGCGCGGCTGGCCGACATCGAAGCCGAACTGCAGACGGCCCGTGCCGAGGCCGAAAATGCCCGCGGCCGTGTCGAAGCGGCGGAGGCGGCGCTGCAGGCTGCCGCTGCCGCCGAAGCCGCGGCGCGCAACGGCGCCCGCGACCGCCGCCACGACGCCAATGCCGCGCGTGACCGCCACGAGGCCGGTGAGCGCGAGGCGAGCCGCCACGCCGCCCGTCTCTCCGCCCTTGCCGAAGCGCGTGCGCGCCTCACCGCCAACCGCGACGAGACGGAAAGCGCCAAGGCGCAGGCCGAAAGTGGACTTGGCGAACTGCCGCCGGCCGCCGACCTCGAAGGCCAGCTCGAGACCATCCGCGACGACATAACAGGAAAGCGTGCAAAGCTTGCCGAAGTGCGGGCCGAGCAACAGGCCATCGTGCGCGAGGCGGAAATCGCCGACCGCAGGCTCAATCAGCTTGCATCGGACAAGGCGGGCTGGGGCGAGCGGCGCGACGGCGCCTTGAGCCAGATCGCCACCCTCCAGCAGCGCGTCGAGGAAGCCAGGCGCGACCGGGCCGAACTGGAAAACGCGCCGCAGCTTTTTGCCGAGCAGCGGTCCGGCCTGATCGGCGAGGTGCAGACGGCCGAGACCGAACGGCGCGGCTGCGCCGACCGTCTGCAGGAGGCCGAGAACGCGCTGGCCGAGGCCGACCGCGATGCCCGCGCTGCGCTGGAAGCGGCCAGCGCCGCGCGCGAGGAGCTGGCCCGAGCCGAGGAGCGTTTCGATGCGGCCAAGCGCCGGCTTACCGATATCGGGCGCGAAATCCACGACATGCTGGAGATCGAGCCGGCGGGTGTCGCCGAACTGGCCGAGCTGAAGGAAGGCGAGCCGCTACCCGAGCTCGCCGAAATCGAGGAAAAGCTGGAACGGCTGCGGCGCGAGCGCGAGCGGCTGGGGGCGGTCAATCTGCGCGCCGAGGAGGAGCTGGGCGAGGTCGAGGCGCAACACACAGGTCTCACCACCGAGCGCGACGACCTGGTGGAGGCGATCAAGAAGCTGCGCCAGGGTATCCAGAGCCTCAATCGCGAGGCGCGCGAGCGTCTCCTGGCCTCGTTCGAGCAGGTCAACCGGCACTTTCAACACCTGTTCACCCAGTTGTTCGGCGGGGGAACGGCCGAGTTGCAGCTGATCGAGAGCGAGGACCCGCTGGAAGCGGGCCTGGAAATCCTTGCCCGGCCGCCGGGGAAGAAGCCGTCGACATTGTCGTTGCTGTCGGGCGGCGAGCAGGCGCTGACGGCTTTGGCCCTCATTTTCGCGGTGTTTTTGACCAATCCCGCGCCGATCTGCGTGCTGGACGAGGTGGACGCCCCGCTCGACGATCACAACGTGGAGCGTTTCTGCGACCTTTTGGACGAGATGACCCGCTCCACCGATACCCGTTTCGTCATCATCACCCACAACCCCATCACCATGGCCCGCATGAACCGCCTCTTCGGCGTCACCATGGCCGAGCGCGGCGTGTCGCAACTCGTCTCGGTCGATCTCGAAGCCGCGGTGCAGTTCCGCGAAGCGGGCTAAACGAGTTCGATCTGCGCCCGGTGTCCCGGTGCGCTCGCGAGTTTGCGGTCCCGCGTGAGCAAGGGCGTCTCAAATGCTTCCGCCAGCGCCACATAAGCGGCGTCATAGGCGGTCAGATTGGCGCGCAATTCCCAAATACGGGGCAGCAAGTCGCTGTGCGGGTAGCGGGCCATTGGAAAGTCCATGAAATCCGCGAGCGCCACACCTGCGCGTTCCGCCGCGATCTCGCCGGTCGCGGCGTAGCGCCGTAATACTTGCGCCACTTCGAGATCGATCAACTGCGGCGCAAGCAACGTCTCTCCGGACGCAAACAAACGGTCCTCGACAGCCAAAGCAACCGGCGTTCGCAGCAGCACGTCGATAATGGCCGAGGCATCGACAACGATCACCGGCTGTCGCGCTCCGCGCGCACGGCTTCCGCCGGCGATACGGCCGGATCGACGGCAGATCGGTTACGCAAGCGCCTTCGCAATTCGTCGAGCGTTGGCCTTTCAGCCGCCTGTCGAATCTCGTCGAGGAGAAAATCGGAAAGCGACCGGCCGCTGAGAGCTGCGCGCGCCTTGAGCCGTCGGTGCAATTCGTCCGGGACGTTGCGGATCTGGATCATAGTTGACATGCTTATAGCATGTCTACATGTGCACCACATGTCAACTGAAGGCTTGCTGCTCCCGCGGCGCGAATGGGGCCGTCTGCGTCGAACTGGATTAAGCCGCCTCGGGGCTCGCCGCCGGTGCCGCCTGGGCCAGCCGGGGCTCGCCATCAAGCCAGGCCTCATTGACCCGCCACATGTGCTCCCGTCCGCAG
This sequence comes from uncultured Pseudomonadota bacterium, assembly GCA_963837965.1. Lineage (GTDB taxonomy): Bacteria > Pseudomonadota > Alphaproteobacteria > Rhizobiales > Xanthobacteraceae > Pseudolabrys. The sequence continues at coordinate 163,010 of CAWIPY010000005.1, forward strand.
GCCGGACAGTGCATGCGCGCGCGTATGTTCGGCAACTGACGAAATACACCCGGTTCGGTCTCGATTTCGGTGGAGACCGCACGGCCGGTCATGGGGCACCTGATCATCACAGAGCTCATTGGCTCCCTCCGATAGGTAGCCGTCCCGCTTGTGGCGCCATGGAACCCGCCAATCTTGGCCGCCCTGAGGCGGTTCCGCCATGTTGTGGATAACGTCTCGGTGATCGCAACTTGGCCAGGAACCAAACGGGAGGGCTGGCGTTAAGCCCCCGTGACTTTCAGTCGGGCGGCTCCCCCCTTACCCCCCGAATAGCCGTCTGGCGAAAAGACCCCAAGCTCTGCTTGGGGTCTTTTTTTGCCTGGTCATATGGCCCTTGTGCCCTTGCCCTTGTGCCCTTGTGCGATTTCAGGGGACGGCGCGCCCGCCCTCTTGTGCCGCCCTTGCCGACACCCCCATCTAGGTTAGCGTAGAGTTCCCGACAGAACCTCTTCCAGGAGCCCCTTTATGTCCACGTCAGCCTGGGTCGGCATTGGCGTCGTTGTCGTCATCATCCTGGTGGTGATGTGGTTGATCTCGATCTACAACGGCCTGGTCGCCATGCGCCAGCGCGTCAACCAGTCGTTTGCCGACATCGACGTACAGCTCAAACAGCGTCACGACCTCATTCCCAACCTGGTAGAGACCGTCAAAGGCTATGCCGCCCACGAGCGCGGCACCCTGGAAGCGGTCATTCAGGCCCGCAACGCCGCCATCGCCGCCCCAGGCGTCGACCAGAAGGTGCAGGCCGAGAACATGCTCTCCGGGGCGCTGCGGCAATTGTTCGCGCTGTCGGAGAACTATCCGAACCTGAAGGCTAACGCGAACTTCCAGCAGTTGCAGACTGACCTCTCCGACATCGAGAACAAGCTGGCCGCCTCGCGCCGCTTCTTCAATAATTCGGTGCAGGAATACAACACCGGCATACAGCAGATGCCGGCGGCCCTGTTCGCCGCCAGCTTCGGCTTCCAGCCGCATACGTTCTTCGATCTGGGCGAGCAACGGGCGACACTGGAACAGGCGCCGAGCGTCAAGTTTTAAAATACCGCGCCGGCAGTGAATCTGGACTGCGGACCACCACATCCGTGATGGCCGGCCTTGTGCCGGGCATGCACGTCTTACCTAAGCTCAAGGCGTGGGTAGCCGGGACAAGCCCGGCCACGACGCGGAGAGTGCTGAGCACAAGTACATGGCCGCCTACGGTCTCTATACGCACATCCAGTCGAACAAGCGCCGCTCGGTCGCGCTGCTGATCGGGCTGTTCTTATTGGTCTATGTGCTGCTCTATGCAGGCGCACTGCTGGCGGAAGTTCTGACCGTCGGCAATGCCTCGCTCGACTACCTGCTGCGCGCAGCTATTTACGACTGGGTGAAAGCCGTTCCTTTCGCGACCGTCGGCACCATTGTCTGGATATTTATCGCCTACCGCTTCCACCAGTCGATGATCGACGCGGTGACCGGGGCACATCCGGTCACTCGCCGGGAAGAACCGCGGCTCTATAATCTTCTCGAGAACCTGTGCATCTCGCGCGGCATCACCATGCCGACGCTACGCATCGCCGACGACAGCGCACTCAACGCCTTCGCCACCGGCATGAACGACAAGCAGTATTCGATCACGGTGACCCGCGGCCTGATGGAGCGGCTCGACGACCAGGAGATCGAAGCCGTGCTCGGCCACGAGCTTACTCACATTCGCAACGGCGACGTGCGCATGATGGTGATCGCCATGGTGATCGCCGGGGTGATCTCCTTCTTCGGCGAGATGGTGTTCCGCATTTTCTTTCAGAGCGCCTTTTACGGCGGCTTCGGCGGCCGCCGCCGCTCGCGCGGCGACGGCGAGGGCCGCGGCGGCGCCGGAGTCGCGATCCTCATCGCGATCGCGCTGATCGCCGTCGTGTGGATCCTGTCGATCGTCATCCGTTTCGCGCTGTCGCGGCAACGCGAATATCTGGCCGACGCAGGCTCCGTCGAACTCACCAAGAACCCCGACGCCATGATCACGGCGCTGCGCAAGATCGAGAACCGCGGCGAATTGCACGCCGCCACCTCCGCCGTCATGGAAATGTGCATCGACAATCCGCGCGAAGGCTTCAGTGACATCTTCGCCACCCATCCGTCGGTCGACGACCGCGTAGCCGCGCTGGTGAAATATGCCGGCGGCCACGATCCCGGTCCGCTCGCGCTGGAGCCGCCAGACGACCAGGCCCAGCTTGAAGATCAGACTGAAGGTTATAGCGGACCTTGGGGCGACGAATCGCAGCCCCCGCAGCAGGGTCCATGGGGCCCGGAGCCCGGTCCTGCGCGGTCGCCGGGCCCGCCCGGGGCGCCTGGCCCTTGGGGGCCGCACCGCCCCTGAGAGCGCGAGCCAATTGCTGCCTGTCATGCTCCGCGCATGCGGGGCATCCAGTACGCCGGAGCATAGCGGCTAATTCTCGAAGTTTGCGGTTACTGGATCACCCGCCTTCGCGGGTGATGACAGCCGCGGGTGTGACGCGCGCCCGCCGCTAATGCCCCTCGAACGAAACCAAAGTGCGCACCGGCACGCCAAGCTTGCGCAGCTTCTCGGCGCCTCCGAGGTCGGGTAGGTCGATGACGAAGCAAGCCGCCAGCACCTCGGCGTCGAGTTGGCGCAGCAGCTTGACGGCGGCTTCCGCCGTGCCGCCGGTGGCGATCAGGTCGTCCACCAGCACCACCCGCTCGCCGGCAACCAACGCGTCGGCATGCATCTCGATCTCGTCCTCGCCGTATTCGAGCATGTAGGTCATGCTCACCCGCTTGTGCGGCAGCTTGCCCTTCTTGCGGATCGGCACGAAGCCAGCCGAGACTTGGTGCGCCACCGCGCCACCTAGAATGAAGCCACGCGCCTCGATGCCCGCCACCTTGTCGATCTTCATGCCGGCCCAGGGCTGCACCAGTTCGTCCACCGCGCGGCGGAAGGCGCGCGCGTTGCCGAGCAGCGTGGTGATGTCGCGGAAGACGATGCCGGGCTTGGGATAGTCCGGGATCGAGCGGACGGTTTTGGTCAGGTCGATATCGATTGCGGTGTCGTTCATCAGGCTCTCACGGAGGTTACGGCACCCCATGTCATAGCCACGAACGGCGCGAATATCCACCGCCGCATGGGCCCCATTCCTAACCGGGCTTCAAGGCGGCGAAGCGGGCACCGCCGAGATGGCCCGCGTTCACCAGGTCGACGAAGCGTACATAGCTCGCATAGAAGGCATCATGGCCAGCCGGTGCATGGGCCGCCGCCGCCTCGTTGCGCAGCTTGCGGTACATCGCCAGCCGTTCTTTCAGAATAACGCGCCAGTCGGCGGTCAGGTCTTCGATCGACGGCGGCTCGAAGCCGGCGCGCACGATCAGTTCGCCGTAGGCCGGCGGACTGAACAGGGCGGTCACCGCCATGCCTTGCCACATCAAATCCTTGTCGGCGTCAGTGAGCGCACGGTGCGCGACCCAATCGGTGAAGGCGAGCCGTCCGCCCGGCTTCAAGACGCGAAAGGCTTGCGCCAGCACGCGCCCCTTGTCAGGGACGTGCAGCAGCGCCTCTTGGCTGACCACGACGTCGACGCTTTGCTCGGCGAGCGGCGCCGACATGACGTCTCCCTGGATGACCCGTACCTTGTCCTGCAGGCCGACGAGGCGCGTCAGCTCCTGGGCGCCGTGCACGCGCGCCGGCGTCAACTCAATGGCGGTGACATCGGCGCCGTAACGCTGCGCGAAATAGCGCGCCGGACCGCCGAGCCCGGCGCAGAAATCCGCCACCCGCATGCCCTCGGCGATCCTCGCACGCGCGGCCAGCGCGTCGTTGGCGGCGAGCCCGCCGTAATGATCCTGGTCGTGCGCGAATAGTTCTTCGGGCCGCACGTCTTCGAGATGACCGCGGCTGGCCTTGAGTTTCTCCAGGATGATGTCCAGCGAAATCGGATGCCGCGTGTAGAAATCGACCGCCGACTTTATCTCGTCAGTCATGCAGGCCTCCGAACCGCTCCATCAACTGCCAAGCACCCTGCCCGCCACAGCGTCGAGTTTGGCCAGCAACTCGGGATCGCGCGCCTCCGGCGCGGTAATCAGCGCCGTGTCGAGCGCGCGATCCGATCCGATGGGACACGGCTCGTGCTCGTGGGGAAAATCGCTCGCCAGCCGCGCCACCAGCCGCTTGGCGCGCTCGGCGTTCTCGGTCAGCACCTTGATGATGTCGGCCACGGTGACTGCGTCGTGGTCGGGATGCCAGCAGTCGAAATCGGTCACCATGGCGACGGTGGCGTAGCAGATCTCCGCTTCGCGCGCGAGCTTGGCCTCCGGCATGTTGGTCATGCCGATCACCGAATAGCCGAGTGTCTTGTAGGTCATGCTCTCCGCATAGCTGGAGAACTGCGGGCCCTCCATGCACACATAGGTGCCGCCGAAGAAGGGATCGATGCCCTCCTTCAGCGCCGCTTCGCCGATGCGCGCGCGCAGACGCGGTGAGACCGGATGTGCCATCGACACATGCGCGACGCAGCCTTTGCCGAAGAACGAGCTCGGGCGGTTGTAGGTGCGGTCGACGAACTGGTCGACCAGTACGAAGGTGCCCGGCGGCAGCTCTTCCTTGAACGAGCCGCAGGCCGACAGCGACACTAGGTCGGTGACACCCACGCGCTTCAGAACGTCGATATTGGCGCGGTAGTTGATGTCGGAGGGTGACAGCCGGTGACCCGGCTCATGGCGCGACAGGAACACCACCGGCAGACCGTCGATCTCGCCGATGCGCAACGGATTCGACGGCTCGCCCCAGGGGCTCTTGACGCGCTCCTCACGCACTTTTTCCAGGCCCGGCAGATCGTAAATGCCGGACCCGCCGATGATGCCGAGCACGGATTTAGTCATTGCCAATTTCCCCGTCGCGGGCTGGGCTCGTCCCCGGCCATCCACGCCTTTGTTCGATAAGCATTAAAGACGTCGATGCCCGGCGCAAGGCCGGGCACGACGCATTTTCAAGGCTGTCGGATTAGCCGACGGCCGCTCAGATCGTCGTCTTGGCGGGATCCTGGCCGTGCGCCACCTCGCGCGGCGCTTCCAACTCGTGCCAGACCTTCTTCTTGGTGAAGTACAAAAGGCCGGACAGAATGATCAGGAACACCATGACCTGGAAGCCGATGCGCTTGCGCGCGTCGAGATGCGGCTCGGCTGCCCACATCAGGAAAGCCGCGATGTCCTTGGAATACTGGTCCATCGTTTCCGGCGTGCCGTCGGTGTATTTCACCTGGCCGGCGGTCAGCGGCGGCGGCATGGCGATGTTGTGGCCGGGGAAGTATTCGTTGTAGTGGCCGCCCGGCGGCAGCTGGAAGCCCTTCGGCGGCTGCTTGTAGCCCTTGAGGATCGCCGCAATGTAATCGGGCCCCTCTTCCTGGTATTGCGTGAAGATGTCGAATACGAACCAGGGAAAGCCGCGCTGATAGGTGCGTGCCTTGGCGAGGGTCGACATGTCGGGTGGGGCAACGCCGAACATCGCCTTGGCCGCCAGTTCGTTGGGGAACGGCGACGGGAAATGATCCGCGGGCCGGCCGGGCCGCTCGATCGGATTACCCTTATCGTCAAGGTCCTTGATCTTGTATTCGGAGGCGATCTGCTTGACCTGCGCCTCGCTGAAGGCGGGTCCGCCCGCTTCTCCCAGATTGCGGAAGGAAACCAGATCGAGCGAATGGCAGTTGGAGCAGACCTCGCGATAGATCTTGAAGCCGCGCTGGATCTGCGCCTGGTCGTACTGGCCGAACGGGCCGGAGAACGACCAGGACAGCGACGGCGGCGTCGCTTCCTCGGCCAGTTGGGCGGAAGCGGGCGCGGCAATCGCCATGGCGGAGCCGGCGAGAACGGCGGCGAAGATGGTGCGCTTGATGTTCATGGCCATGCTCCCGCTCACGCCTTGGCGCCCAACACCGATTCCGAAATCGAATTCGGCAGCGGCTTGGTTCGCTCGAACACCCCGAGCAAGGGCAGAATGACCAGGAAATAGGCGAAGTAGTAGAAGGTGAAGATGCGCGCCAGGATCACGTAGACGCCCGTCGGCGGCTTCGAGCCGAGCCATCCCAGCATGATGCAGGTGATGAAGAACAGCCAGAAGAACTGCCGGTACACCGGGCGATAGCGCGCCGAGCGCACCTTCGAAGTATCGAGCCAGGGCAGGAAGGCGAGAATGGCAATGGCCGAGAACAGCGCGATCACGCCGAGGAGCTTGTCCGGGATCGAACGCAGGATCGCGTAGAACGGCAGGTAGTACCACTCGGGCACGATCTCCGACGGAGTGACCGCCGGGTTGGCCGGGATGAAATTATCGGCATGGCCGAGGTAGTTCGGGATGTAGAACACGAACCAGGCAAACACGATGCAGAACACCATGATGCCGAAGCTGTCCTTGATCGTGGCATAGGGCGTGAACGGCACCGTGTCCTTGTCGGACTTCGGCTCGATCCCGGCGGGGTTGTTCTGGCCCACCACGTGCAGCGCCCAGACGTGTAGCACCACCACGCCCGCGATCACGAAGGGTAGGAGGTAGTGCAGCGAGAAGAAGCGATTGAGGGTCGGATCGCCGACCGCATAGCCCCCCCACAGCCAAGTGACGATGGCGTGGCCCACCCCGGGTATAGCCGAGAACAGGTTGGTGATCACGGTCGCGGCCCAGAAGCTCATCTGGCCCCAGACGAGGACGTAGCCCATGAAACCGGTGGCGATCATCAACAGCAGCAGGATGACGCCGAGGATCCACAAGACCTCGCGCGGCTCCTTGTAGGAGCCGTAATACATGCCGCGGAACATGTGGATATAGGCGGCCAGGAAGAACATCGAGGCGCCGTTGGCGTGGATATAGCGGAGCAGCCAGCCGTAGTTCACGTCGCGCATGATGCCTTCGACCGAGGTGAAGGCGAGCGCAGTGTTCGGCGTGTAGTGCATCGCCAGCACGACACCGGTGATGATCTGCACGCCGAGCATGAAGGAGAGGATGCCGCCGAAGGTCCACCAATAGTTCAGGTTGCGCGGCGTCGGATAGGAGATGAAAGACGAATAAAGCAGCCCGCCGAGAGGGAGCCGCTTTTCGAACCACTGGAGGGCTTTGTTTTTCGGCTGGTAGGTCGCGTGTCCGCTCATGATCGAACCTTTAGGAGAGACATCCGTCGCGGATCAGCCGATCCGGATCTTGCTGTCGGAGAGGAAGGCGTAGGGCGGCAGTTCGAGATTCTTCGGCGCCGGGCCTTTGCGGATACGGCCGGCGGTGTCGTATTGCGAGCCGTGGCAGGGGCAGAACCAACCGTGGAATTCGCCCTCATGGGCGAGCGGGATGCAGCCGAGATGGGTGCAGATGCCGATCACGACCAGCCACTGGTCATGGCCCTGCTTGACGCGCTCGGCGTCGGATTGCGGGTCGGGCAGGCTATTGACGTCGACATTGCGGGCGGCCGCGATCTCTTCCTTGGTGCGGTGGAAGATGAAGATCGGCTTGGACCGCCAGAACACCTTGACGATCTGCCCTTCGGCGACCGGGCCGAGGTCGATGTCGACCGGCGCGCCTGCGGCGATCGTCGAAGCGTCCGGGTTCATCTGGCTGATCAGCGGCACCAGGACCGCCGCGGCGCCGACCGCAGCAGCCGCGCCAGTGGCGATATAAAGAAAATCGCGGCGCGAGTGCTGCTCCGCCGAAGACACGGTCGTCACGTCTCTAGCCCTCTCCCCCGTCTGGCTTGGTCATCCACCCGCGGCTGGAGCCCGGGACGAGCAGGTCCCAGGGCGGCGGGCGGCCCGGCTGCGGCAGTCCTTCCAATTGGCCGGAAAGCGCTTCGGTGGCGTTCTATTGGCACCCTTGCGATAGGAGTGCAAGCCCGCTAACGCCGCACCACCCGCGCCGCACACGAAATCGCCGCTCCGCAGCCCGGCGCGGGCAGCGGAGGGCCGGAATCGACCAAGAACCCCATGCACATCGCCCTTTACGAGCCGGACATCCCCCAGAATACGGGCACCATCCTGCGGCTGTGCGCCTGCCTGCGGCTGGAGGCTCATATCATCGAGCCGGCCGGCTTTCCGGTGTCAGACCGCGCCTTCCGCCGGGCCGGCATGGACTATCTCGACCAGGTGTCCCTCACCCGCCACCGCTCCTTCGCCGTCTTCGAGGACTGGCGGCGGGGAAAGGACCTCACGCTTGTGCTGATCACCACCCAGGCGGAGCGCAGCTATCTCGACCACGAATTTCGCCAGGATCAGGTGCTGCTGTTCGGGCGCGAGAGCGCCGGGGTGCCGGAGGCGGTGCATCGGGCGGCCGACGTCCGATTGCGCATCGCCATGCGGGAGGGCATGCGCTCGCTCAACGTCGCCATGGCGGCGGCCATGGTGGCGGGCGAAGCGCTGCGGCAGACGGGATACGTCAGCGCGTTGTGACTGGGCTGGCGCGGTGGGCCGTGACCCGGTGCGCCCACTTGGTCGAATACTGTACCATCCTTATCGAGGTCGCCGGGACGAGTCCGGCGACGACAAGTCGAAAGCGTTTCATTTTGACAACACCTAACGAAGATATCACCGAAACCCGCCAAGCCCGCGCGCGCGAATGGTTCGAAGCGCTGCGCGACGATATCTGCGCCGCGCTCGAAGCGCTGGAAGACGCCCTGCCCGCCGGCGCGCCGCTCGCCGATCGCGCGCCCGGGCGCTTTACGCGCACGCCTTGGGCGCGCACCGACCACACCGGCGCACCGGGCGGCGGCGGAGTGATGGCGATGATGCGTGGCCGCGTATTCGAGAAGGTCGGCGTGCACTGTTCGACCGTGCACGGCGAATTCGCCCCCGAATTCCGCAAGGACATCCCCGGCGCGGCCGACAATCCCAACTTCTGGGCTTCCGGCATTTCGCTCATTGCGCATCCGCAGAACCCGCATGTCCCCGCCGTACACATGAACACCCGTCATGTCCTCACCAGCAAGGCCTGGTTCGGCGGCGGCGCCGACTTGACGCCGGTGCTCGACGCGCGCCGCACCCAGGACGATCCCGACACGATTGCCTTCCACGCCGCCATGCAAGCGGCCTGCGACGCGCACCCCGCCGTCGCGCCCTACGAGAAGTTCAAAAAATGGTGCGACGACTATTTCTTCCTCAAGCACCGCAACGAGCCGCGCGGCATCGGCGGCATTTTCTACGACTATCTGGAGAGCGACTGGGACGCGACCTTCGCCTTCACGCAGGACGTCGGCCGCGCCTTCCGGCGCATCTATCCCGAACTGGTGCGCGCCAATTTCGCCAAACCATGGAGCGAGGCGGAGCGCGAGGAGCAGTTGATCCGCCGCGGGCGCTATGTCGAGTTCAACCTGCTCTACGACCGCGGCACCATCTTCGGCCTGCGCACCGGCGGCAACGTGGAATCGATCCTTTCCTCCATGCCGCCGGTGGTGAAGTGGCCGTAACGCAATGCACATCCGCGAGGTCAGCGTCGCCGGCTATCGCTCGTTGCGAGCGCTCCGCTTTCCGCTCGGCCGTCTCATGGTGTTTGTCGGCGCCAACGGCGTCGGCAAGACAAACCTGTACCGCGCCCTGCAGTTGCTGCAGGCGGCCGCCGCCGGCACGCTCGCGCGCGAGCTTGCCCGCGAAGGCGGCATGCAGTCCGCGCTCTGGGCAGGCAAGCGGGCAGCCAACAAGCCGGTACGGATGACCTTCGCGGCCGGAACTCGGGCCCGAATCCTTCAGCGACGGCGGGGCAAACGAAGCCACCTATTCGTACGAAATCGACATAGGTCTGCGCACGCCGACGGCGGCTGCGTTTCCGCTCGAACCTCAGATCAAGGAAGAGAAGCTGACCTCGCGCAATGGGCGCAAGACGATCACGCTGCTCGACCGCCGCGGCCCGACGGCAACGGCGCTGGATCAGGAAGGTCGCAGACAGAATATCGGCGAGGGGCTGCTCGCCTCGGAAACCGCTTTCGGCACGCTTGCCGACGCTGCCCGATTTCCCGACGTCGATGCGATCCGTCGCACTTTCAACGACTGGCGCTTCTATCACGACTTGCGCAGCGACCGGGACTCGCCGATGCGCAAGCCCTGCCTCGCGGTGGCCACACCGACGCTGAGTTCGGACGGCGCCGATCTCGCGGCCGTATTCGCCACGCTTGTTCATATTCGCGAGGACACCGCTGAGCTTGATCGGGCCGTCGACGACGCCTTTCCCGGCAGCCAACTCATCGTTCCCCTGCCGGAGCGCAATGCGAGCTTTGGGTTGATCCAGCCGGAATATCCCAAGCGGATATTCGAAGCCGCAGAGCTCTCCGACGGCACACTGCGTTATCTCGCACTTGTCGGGGCGCTGCTGGGCTATCGGCTGCCGAGCTTTATCGCATTGAACGAACCCGAAGCGAGCCTGCACCCCGACCTGCTCGAACCACTGGCGCGGCTGATCGCAGGGGCGGCACAGCGCACGCAGATCTGGGTGGTGACCCATTCGGAGCGTCTGGCGCGCGCCTTCGACGCGCAGGCTGGCGTCACACCGCGTACAGTCGTCAAACGCAACGGAGAAACTTGGATCGAGGGATTGCGCCTCTCGGGGGACTTCGGCGACGAGGAAGAAACGTAGGCGAGTTCGAGGCGGATCCCCTGTTCACGCCCCCCGCGGCGCCAGCAGGCGCGTACCGCCCAGCACCAAGAGCGCTATCAGCGCGGTGAAGCCGGCGAGCGCGCTGCCGGCGGCGGCCAGCGCCGCGGTGCCGGCCCAGGTGATGGAGGAAAAAGCCTCCGCGAAAGTCGCCATGCGCGACGACACCTGGCGGCGGCGGAACTGGCTGCGCTTGGCCTGGCGGCGGAACCAGAGCTGCACGGCAGTGGCCGACGCCGCCGCCAGCACGATGCCAAGTCCGGCGCACAGGGCGAACCAGTGCGCGGTGAACGCCAGCGGCAACAGGATGGGCGCGAACACCAGCGCCACGGCCGTCATCACCGCCTCGATCTTGGCGTAGGTGATCAGCCGCCCGGGCACCGGCGCCGTGGCCACCAGGTCGGGCGCGTCCTCGCCGGAAATCGCCAGCCAGGACAGCCCGCCGGCGAGCTGGCCCGCCGCCATCACCAGCACCGGCACCAGCAGCACCAGCGCACTGCCGCCGCGGTCGAAGCTTTTCCACAACATGAGCGCCGGCGGCAGCAGGTACAGCAACTGCATCAGCGTCTGCGACATCAGCCAGGGGTCGCGCCGCAGCAGTGCCCATTCCTTCTGCCGCAGCGCGCGCATGGCCGAGCCGGCGCGGAAGCTCCTGCCCTCGCGCTGCGCCTTGTGACTCTGCGCGATGCTGGTGGCGGCGATGACGTGGTCGCCGAAACGCGCCGAGAACACGATGACCGTCAGCGCCAGCAGGACGAGGCCGGCTCCCAGCACCGTGGCGAGTGCGACCGGGTCGCCTAGCGCGGCGCGCGCCGGCCACCAGAACAGGCTGTCGAACGCCGGCGCATGTGCGGTCAACGTGCCCGAGCGCAGCACGGCGAAGCGCGATAGCGTTCCGTAGGAGAGGATGGCGGCGACCTGCAGCCCGATGATGAAGGCGGCGCCGATCACCGCCGCCAAAATCTGCGCCACCAGCCGCGTGCGCTTGGGCCCGATTGCGCGGAACAGCGCCACCGTCAGCGCCACCGCCAGGCTGGTGCCGACCATGCCCGTGGCCGCCACCACGCCATAGGCCGCCAGCCAATGGACGCCGCCGACATAGGCGAGCACGTCGATGAACGGCGCGGCAAGCGCGAGACCGAGCGCCGTCACGGATACGCCGAGCGCGGCGATGCGCACCGCGAACACCCGGCGCACGTCGACTGGCGACGACATGATCAGTTCGAGATCGGAGCGGGCATAGAAGGCGCGCGTCACCGATTCCATCGCCTGCGACAGCATCAGCGAGAAGGCGAGCAACAGGGTGGCCGTTATCGTCACCAGCGCCGCTTTATCGAGCGCATGCTGCGCGAAGCCCGCCACCATCGAATAGGCGAACAGGTGCATGAAGCCGACGAAGAAGAAGAGCACGACGGCGACGATGCGCGCACGCCGCGGCTTGCCGGCGGTCAACATCCACAGCCAGTCGCGCCAGGCGAGGCGCAACTCGTGGCCGGCGAACCAGGTAAGGATAGAAATTTGCGTCATTACTATGCTCGATCATTCCGGGACGGCGCGAGAGCGCCGGGCCCGGAATTCAGGGGCCAGGCACGAGGGCGTCGCCCTGGATTCCGGGCTCGCGCAGTTCGTGCGCGCCCCGGAATGACAATGGAAAAAAAGCGCTTCACGCCGCCGCTGCCTCGGCCGGCGTTTGCGCGACCAGCGCCAGGAAAGTGTCTTCCAGGCTGGTGCCGCGGATGCCGACCTGCCTGTTCAGTTCCTCCAGCGTGCCTTCCGCGATCAGCTTGCCCGCCGCGATGACGCCGATGCGGTCGGCCATGCGCTCGGCCACTTCGAGGATATGCGTGGTCATGATCACGGTGCCTCCGGCGGCGACGCGTTCGCGCAGCACATGCTTGACTTGGCGCGCGGAGCCGGCGTCGAGGCCGGTCAAGGGTTCGTCGAGAATGATCAGCTTGGGCTCGTGCACCAGCGCGCCGGCGAGCGTCACCTTCTGCCGCATGCCCTTCGACAGGCTCTCGCAGCGCTCGTGCGCGTGCGGCGCGAGATCGAGCCAATCGATGAGCGTCCGCGCGCGCTCTTCCGCAACACGCGCCTCGACACTCCACAGACGTGCGACGAACTCGAGATATTCGTAAGGGGTGAGCTTGTCGTAGATCATCGGCTCGTCGGAGACCCAGGCCATCACCTGCTTGGCGGCGACGGGGTCGGCGAGCGCGTCGATGCCTTCCACGAAGATCTTCCCGGCGTCGGGCTTCAGCAGGCCCGTGACCATGCGCAGCGTGGTGGTCTTGCCGGCGCCGTTGGGCCCGAGCAGCGCGTAAAACTCGCCTTTGCGCACGGCAAGGTCGAGATGGTCGACCGCCGGGCGGTCGAAACTCTTGCAAAGATCGCGCGTCTCGAGCGCGACCGGGAATTCTCTCGTCGGCATCATGGGAACCTGCGGATGGCCAATGGTTAACGGCGACCCTAACCGAAACTGGTTTCGGCGCCGTGAATCGAATGCAAAGAAAATGCGGGATTTATTCGTTCGGCACAGAATGCGCTGTCATTCCGGGACAGCGCGATAGCGCCGGGCCCGGAATCCAGAGCCAAGCAGGAGTGCGCCGCTCTGGATTCCGGGTTCGTCGGCCTTGGCGGATCGGACGCGGCCTGATCGCAATAAGCTGTAATGAGAGTTTACTTCGGTCCGTTGAGCGCTCCCCGCATGATCATCGAGTCCGGCGGCCCGCTCGCCGCCACGGGGGCTCATTTGTTGAAAGCTCTGACCTTCCTCGTGCAGGCCTCCGCGTGGCTGGGAGGCCAGGGCACCCGCGCCGTCGCCGTGCTGGTCTTCGTCGGCATTGCGCTGCCGCCGCTCGGAGAGGCACTCAAGCCCTTCGTCACCGACGCGATCTTCTTCCTTCTCTGCATTTCTTTCATGCGCGTCGACGTCTTTTCGCTGCGCGGCCATCTACAACGGCCGACCGTCATCATTGCTGCGGTCGGCTGGACGGCGCTCGTCATTCCCATAGTCGCCGGTTTAGCATGCCTGGCGGCCGGTGTGGATCGGCATGCACCGGAGCTTTTTCTCGGGATCATGTTGCAGGCCGTAGCATCGCCGATGATGGCAGCGCCGGCGCTTGCGTCCTTGATGGGCCTCGACGCAACGCTTGCGCTCGTTACTCTGGTTGCCGGCACGGCCCTGGTTCCCTTCACCGCCCCGCTCTATGCGCACGCTTTTTTCAGCGCAGCGCTCACGATTTCACCGGCCGCGCTCGGCCTGAAGCTGCTCGCCATTCTTGCCGGCTCCTTGCTTCTCGCCACCGCCATCCGCCGACGCTTTGGCTTGGCCGCAATCGAACGCCACCGGCACGCGATCGACGGGCTGAATATTCTGTTCATGCTAGTTTTTGTTACCGCCGTCATGAGTACCGTGGCGGCGCGTCTGCTGGCCGCGCCGGTCAAGGTGCTGGCAATTGCGGCTTTTGCCTTTGCCGTGTTTTTTGCATTGCTCGGCTCAACCGCGCTGATTTTCAGCAAACTCGGACGCGAGCAGGCGCTCGCCCTCGGGCTTGCGGTGTCACAGCGGAACATGGGCCTGATGCTGGCGGCGACCGAGGGGGTATTGCCGGGGACGACCTGGCTCTACTTCGCGCTCTGCCAGTTCCCGATCTATTTGTCGCCGCAACTACTGCGGCCGACAATCAACAAAAAGCCGGCTTAGCCGGCATATGCGCTCAATCCGCGCTCGGAAGCCGCCGCATAGTGAACTCGATGCGGTCGTCCGGCAGCACACGCCAGCTCTCGATCTCGGTCATGTAGGCGGCCTTGGGGAAGCGCTGGAAGAACTCGCGCGCCTTCTCGCGCGCGGCCTCGCGCGGCAGCGCGAAAGTCTCGCGGCGGAACGAGTCGCGTCGCTGTCTCTGGGCCGCCCGGCGCGCCGCCATCCTGCGCGCCAAATCGGCCGGCCGGCGGTAATCGCTCATGAATGGAAATGTAGGCCCGGCCGGGCATTAAAGCCAGATGGCACGTGCCCGCGGTCACTCCGCGGCGCTGACAGGCGGCAGGGCAATCGTCTCTATTTTGGACAAGTCGAGCTTGCGCGAGGCGTGATCGATATCGAACCCCACCACGTCGCCATTGGCATCGAAATCGACCACCAAGCCCTCGACGATCTCTCGCGCCTGGGTGCCGGGCTCGTTCTTCAACTCGATGTAAAGGCTATCCGTTTCCGGATAATAATGCAGCTTCATTTCTGCCCCTCGCGGAAATTCCGATCGAAGAAGGCGTTATGGATGGTTTCCCCATCTTCTAACGTAACAACGCGCAGATATCGAGGCCGGGCTTCATCGGCCGGGGTAATCTTCCCCCAAAACCGGACCCGCCCGTCAGTTTGGACGTCGCGCCGAATAGGCGATTTCACAGTCGCAAGGCACCATTCGCGCTGAATGTAAGGACGCTTCCGGAGCACCTGCTCTTCGAAGTAGCGGGTGGTCTTCATCCGATAGCCCTACGCCCCCCTCGCCACCCCGTCCGCAATCGCCGCAAGGGCCGCCTCGTCCTGCGGAAAATCGGCCTCGACCCACGCCTTCTCCGCCGCCGCCATGGCGGCGCCGAGCGCCGGGCCCTTGGCCACGCCGCGCTCCATCAGGTCAGCCGCCTTCAGGGGAAAAGCCGGCGCGGTCCAGCGTAAGGGAAGCCCGGCGAGATCGTGCCAGGCCGTGTCGTGGGCGGTGGCGTCGGAGCGCGCCCAGGCAAGCAGCGCGGCGTCGGTGAACTGCACCGGCCCCAGGCGATAGAGCAGTCGCGCGCCGCACCTGCTCACTCAAGCCGGGCGAGATGTGCCGCCACGCCTCGGCCATCGAGGCAAGGCGCGCATGTTCGGCGTTGGTCAGCCGCAGCTTGCGCCACAGCCGCTCGGCATCCTCGGCCACCCAGACGCCGAGCGCCCCCAAACGGCGCACCGGATCGGGCGCGCCGCCGAGCGCCGCCTCCACCTTGGCCATCATCTCGAAAGGCCCGAGATAGGAGACGCCGCCGAGCACGCGCAGCGTGAGACCCGCGTCGCTCATCGCGATCAGCGTCGGCACCGCGTGCGGCGCCACCACCAGCTTCAGCAGCTCCATGCGCACGCGCTCGCGCGAGAGCGCGTCGAGCCCGGCGCGGCAGTTGATGCAGGCGATCAGCCCCTCGCGGTCGGGATGATCGCTGGTGCCGTAGGCGGCGTGGAAGCGGAAGAAGCGCAGGATGCGCAGGTAGTCCTCTTCGATGCGCTGCTTGGGATCGCCGATGAAGCGCACCCGGCGCGCTTTGAGATCGGCGAGCCCGCCGACATAGTCATAGACCGTACCGTCACGGGTCGCCGAAAAGGCGTTGACGGTGAAGTCGCGCCGCTCCGCGTCGGCGCGCCAGTCGCGGCCGAAGGCCACCTTGGCGTGACGGCCGTCGGTCTCCACGTCCTGGCGCAGGGTGGTCACTTCGAACGGCACCTTGTCGACCACCACCGTGATGGTGCCGTGCTCGATGCCGGTGGGCACGGGCTTGAAGCCGGCGGTCTGCACGCGGTGTACGACCTCCTGCGGCACCGCGGTGGTGGCGACGTCGACCTCCTGCGCCGGCAGGCCGAGCAGCGCGTTGCGCACCGCGCCGCCCACCACGCGCGCCTCCTCGCCATGGCTATCGAGCACGGTCAGGAGCTCCGGCAGCGCGCCCTCGCCGAGCCAGGGCGCGTCGTCGATTTTGCGGTCGGTGCGGCCGTTCTGCGCCGTCATCGTCTGGTCGTTCCCGGCACGAATTTACCGTTCTCCATATGCGCCGGGACGTAGGTCGAGCCCGGCGGGGCGCCCGTGAAACTGGCGAAATAGACGAAGCTGCCGCCCATGAGCAAGACCGCAGCGGCCGCGAGCCACACGACACGCGACCAAGGCCAGGCCTTCGCGTCCATGACGCCGGCACGCGTCGCCCACAGGAACAACGCGTAGAGCACGAAGGGCGTCGCGAACAGCGCGATCTCGGTGAGGCCGATGCGGATCATCGGCAAAGCCTGTCATAGAGATTGCGCAGGATTCCTGCCGTCACGCCCCAGATATAACGCTCGCCGAAGGTGATGGCGTAGAAGTGCCGCGTCATGCCCTGCCAGTCGCGCGATTGCCGCTGCACGTTGTTCTGATCCATGAGGAACGCGAGCGGCACCTCGAAGACCGCGTCCACCTCGCTTTCGTTGAGCGTGAGGGTGAAGCCCGGTCGCACCCGCGCGATCACCGGCACGATGCGGTAGCCGAGCGTTGTCATGTAGAGATCGAGATAGCCGATCGGTTGGACGAACGAACGATCGAGCCCGATTTCCTCTTCCGCCTCGCGCAGCGCGGAATCGAGCGGGTCCTTGTCGGTCTTGTCGATCTTGCCGCCGGGGAACGACACCTGCCCCGGATGATCGGGCAGATGCTGCGCGCGTTGCGTCAGCAGCACCGTCGGCTCGTCGCGATCGACCACGCCGACCAGCACCGCGGCCGGCCTGATCGGCCGCACCATGGCGATCTTCTCCATCACGGGATCGACGTCGTGGTCGCCGCGCATGGGCGTGATGGTCGGATCGGTGAGGCCGGGCGGCACGTCGAGATCGAGCCGCACGCGGGCGCGCGCGAAGAACTCGTGCCCGAATCGGAGCGGTTGATGCGGCGTGGCCTCAGTCTTCATTTGCCGTCCAATAAGACAGGTCGCTGCGGGTTAGGCAACGCGGTTTCATTGCCAAGGCCGGATAACTGGCGGAGAAGGGGAACGGACAAGCGCAATCTTTCGGCAATTACTTCGGCGCACGTCCCTTCCGGCTGCGGACGAGATCGCCGCGCCAGCGGTAGCAGCCAAAAGCGGCATCGAGCGCCTTCTGCCGCCGCAGCTTGATCATGAGGCGGAGCGCCTCTTCGACGGTGGCCCGCTTGCTCGCGCGCCCGGACACTTTCTGGGCTTCGGCCATCAGTGCGGCGTCGATTTCGATGTTCGTGCGCATAGGCCAAGCTCAACGAATTCATCCGCACTAAAACCGATCATGTTTGCTCGGAGTGACAATCAAGCGAACTCCTTCAGCGCGCTCGCTTCGGCCATCGGGAAGAACTCGCCGCGGGAGGCGACCCCGAACATGCGCTTGCCGCCCATGTCGCGCTCCTCGCCCAGCTCGACCAGGTCATAGAACAAGGCCCGCGTCACTTTGGCCCAGAGGCCGCGGCGCACGTGCAGATAGGGCTTGAGGCCGCCGGTCTCCGGCTCAGGCTCGAATTCGAGCGCGTGGCCGGCGCCGGCCTGCACCCATTCGTCCACATTGGTGCGGAAAGCGAGCACCTGATCGTCGCCGGCGCCGGTAACGCGCAGTTCGACGGCGAGGAAGGGCAAATCCTCGACCGTAATTCCGACTTTCTCCACAGGGGTGACGAGGAAATAGCTGTCGCCTTCCCGCTTCAGAACGCCGCTGAACAATTTGACCAGGGCCGGCCGACCGATCGGGCTCTTTTGATAGAACCAAGTGCCGTCGGCGGCGATTTTCATGTCGATATCGCCGCAAAACGGCGGATTCCACTTCTCGACCGGCGGCAGCCCGCGCGTTGCGCGGGGCAGCGATGCCGTCAGCCCTTCCAATCCGCCCTGCCCTGTCTTCGCCATTGTTTACCTACGATATCGGTGATTGAGACGCCTGTTCGCATCTCGCGATTACCCCGGGCGAGCCGCGGAAGATAGCGTAAGCTTGGCCGAATAAAGAGGCGGATTCGGCGGCGGCGGCGCATCCAAATCGCCTCTGGTGTGTTTGTTGCATGGGACGGAACCGAGCAATGTCCGGGCGCGCGGTCCGGGCCTTGCGTCCCGGCTGAAAGGATCGAAAAGCCATGGCGTCGGCAAGCGGCGAAAGCCTCGAAAAGCTGGAAGACATGATCGTGCGCGCGGCGGAATCGACCGCCGCCAATGTGCGTGCGGCCAGAGAAGCGATCGGAACGGTCATTTTCGGCCAGGAGATCGTGGTCGAGCAGGCGCTGATTACCGTCCTCTCCGGCGGCCACGCGCTGCTGGTCGGCGTGCCCGGTCTCGCCAAGACCAAGCTGGTGGAGACCATGGGCACGGCGCTCGGTCTCGACGCACGCCGGGTCCAGTTCACCCCCGACCTGATGCCGTCGGACATTCTTGGCGCGGAGGTGCTGGAGGAAAGCCCGGGCGGCAAGCGCAGCTTCCGCTTCATCCAGGGCCCGGTGTTCGCCCAGCTTCTGATGGCCGACGAGATCAACCGCGCCAGCCCACGCACGCAATCGGCGCTGCTGCAGGCGATGCAGGAGCAGCACGTTACCGTGGCCGGCGCCCGTCACGATTTGCCCAAGCCGTTTCACGTGCTGGCGACGCAGAACCCGCTGGAGCAGGAAGGTACCTATCCGCTCCCGGAGGCCCAGCTCGACCGCTTCCTCATGGAGATCGACGTCGGCTATCCCGACGAGCAGGCCGAGCGGAAAATCCTCTTCGACACCACCGGCGCGGAAGAACATCATGCCAAGTCGGCCATGACCGCCGAGGACCTTTTGGCCGCGCAGCGGCTGGTACGCCGTCTGCCGGTGGGCGAGTCGGTAGTGGATGCCATTCTTAAACTGGTGCGTTCGGCCCGGCCCGGTCCGGAAGCCGGCGATATCGGCAAGTTGATCTCCTGGGGCCCCGGCCCACGCGCGAGCCAGGCGCTGATGCTGGCGGTACGCGCCCGTGCGCTGCTCGATGGGCGCTTTGCGCCGTCGATCGACGACGTGCTCGACCTGGCCGAGCCGGTACTCAAGCACCGCATGGCGCTGACCTTCGCCGCCCGCGCCGAAGGCGAAACCGTTTCCAACGTGGTCGCGCAGCTCAAGGCGCGCATCGGATAGCTTAATGGCCGAGCCCCGCCGAAGCGAGACCGAGACAGCGATCCAGGGAGCCGTCGGCAAGAGCCGCAAGCTTGCCGCGCGCGTACCGCGTCTCATCCTCGAGGCGCGCCGTGTGGCGGCAACCGTGATCCACGGCCTGCACGGGCGCCGCCGCGCCGGGCCGGGCGAAAATTTCTGGCAGTATCGTCATTTCGTCTCGGGCGAACCGGCGCAAAACGTCGACTGGCGGCGCTCGGCGCGCGACGACCATCTCTACGTGCGCGAGCGCGAATGGGAGGCGTCGCATACCATCTGGCTCTGGGCCGACCGTTCTCCTTCGATGGAGTTCTCGTCCTCGCTGACGGATTGGAGCAAGCTCGACCGCGCGCTGGTTGTGTCGTTCGCACTAGCCGAGGTGCTGGTGCAGGGCGGCGAACGCATCGGCATCCCCGACCTGATGCGGCCGACAGCCAACCGCAACGTGATCGAAAAAATGGCCGAGGCCATCGTGCACGATGCCGGCGAGCGGCCGAGCCTGCCGCCCAACTTCGCGCCGGCGCCTTTTTCGGAAATCCTGCTGCTGTCCGATTTCTGGAGCCCGATCGCCGACTTCCGCCGCATCATCGGCCAACTGGCGGCCAATGGCGCGCGCGGCCACGTGGTGCAGGTGGTCGATCCGGCGGAAGAGGTCTTTCCCTATGCCGGACGCGTCGAGTTCGTCGAGCCCGAAGGACTCGGCAGCGTGACTGCCGGCCGGGCGGAGACTTGGCGCAGCGATTATCAGAACCTGCTCGCCAACCACCGCGCCGCCTTGCGCGCCGAATGCGACCAATTCGGCTGGAGCTTCACCGTGCATCGCACCGATCGCGGGCCCACCGAGCTTCTCTTTGCGATCCACGCCCGCATGGGCGCCGGCGCGCAGCCCGTCGTTACAAGCCGGCGCACGGCACGTGACGGGGCGGAAGCACGCCCATGATCCCCTCGCTGCCGCTTGCTTTCGCCCAACCGCTGGTGCTGCTCGGCCTGCTCAGCCTGCCGGTCTTGTGGTGGCTGTTGCGGCTGGTGCCGCCCCGGCCGCGCCGCATCGACTTTCCGCCGACGCGCCTCCTGTTCGAGATCGCCCCGCGGGAAGAGACACCGTCGCGGACGCCGTGGTGGCTGATCCTGCTGCGGCTGTCACTGGCTGCGCTGGTCATCATTGCCGCCGCCGGTCCGTTATGGAATCCGCCGCTCGCCGGAACGGCGCGCGGCGCCCCACTGCTGCTCATGATCGACGACGGCTGGGCGGCCGCTCCTTCATGGAACGAGCGTCTGCGCACCGCCGACGAGATCATCGCCCGCGCCGCCGCCGACAACCGCGGCGTCGCGCTGCTGCCGCTATCGCAGACCGCGCGCGACGTCTCGCTGCAGGTGGCCGATGCCGCGCGGGTGCAGATGAAGGAACTCAAGCCGAAGCCCTACAGCATCGACCGCAGCGCCGCGCTGCCGCTGATAGAGCGCTTCCTCAAACAGGCGCCCGATGTCGAGGTGGTCTGGCTGTCGGACGGCGTCGATACCGGCAAGGGCGGCCAGTTCGTCGCCGGCCTCAAGCGCGTGCTCGGCCAGCATCGGCTCACGGTCGTGGCGGGTGGTCTGCCAGCGCCCTCCGCACTCGCCGACACCGACAATGCGGCCGGCGCGCTGACGGTGAAAGTGCTGCGTGCCGAGGCCGGCAAGGCCGCCAACGGCATCGTCAAAGCAATCGATTTGAAGGGCCTGCCGCTCGGCGAGGCGCCCTTCGCCTTCAAGGCCGGTGCCCGAGAGACGCAAGCCTCCGTCGACCTGCCGGTCGAAATCCGCAACGACGTGGCGCGGCTGGAAATCGTCGGCGAGCGATCCGCTGGCGCGGTGCAACTGCTCGACAAGCGCTGGCGCCGCCGCACCATCGGCATCGTCTCCGGCTCCGACGCCGACCGCGCCATGCCGCTGCTCGGCGCTTCCTATTATCTCAAGCGCGCGCTCTCCCCCTTCGCCGACGTCCGCGTCGCCGAGCCGATGGCGCCCGACGAAGCGGTGAAGCGCTTCCTCAACCAGCATCTGCCCATGCTGATCCTCGCCGACGTCGGCAATGTCGCGCGCGAGCGCGGGCCGCTGAGCAAGTGGATCGAGGACGGCGGCGTGCTGGTGCGCTTCGCCGGACCGCATCTCGCCCGCGATGACGATGGCCTGGTGCCGGTACGCCTGCGGCGCGGTGGCCGCATCCTCGGCGGCAGCCTGAGCTGGGACAAGCCGCAGAAGCTCGCCGCCTTCTCGCAATCGAGCCCGTTCGAAGGCATGAAGGTGCCGAATGACGTGACGGTGAAACAGCAGGTGCTCGCAGAACCAGACGCACTGCTTACCGGTCGCACCTGGGCGACGCTCGCCGACGGCACGCCCCTGGTCACCGCCCAGCGCCGCGGCAAGGGGCTGCTGGTGCTGTTCCACGTCACCGCCGACACGCGCTGGTCCGACTTGCCGCTGTCGGGCACCTTCGTGGATATGCTCAAGCGGATCGTGGCGCTCTCCGGCACGGCCGGCGGCAGCGCCACCGCCGTCACCGCGCAGGCCGGTGCACCCCGCCAGGCGCAGCAGGTGGTGCCGCCGACCCGCGTGCTCGACGGTTTCGGCGCCTTCACTGTGCCGCCGTCCACCGCACGTCCGGTGACGAGCAATTACAATGGCCGCGCCGACGCCGACCATCCGCCCGGCTTTTATGGGCCGCCCGAGGGCCTGGTCGCGGTCAATACGCTGACGCCGAAGGACCGGCCGGCGCCGCTCGATTATGCGCCGCTCAATGCGCAACTCGAGGTGTACCATCACGGCGAGCCGCTCGACCTGCGCGGGCCGGTCTTCCTGGCCGCGCTCGGCCTCTTGCTGCTCGACGCATTCATCGTGATCTTCCTGTCCGGCGGCTTGTCCAGCCTGCTGCCGCGGCGGCGCATCGCCACCGTGATCGTAGCCGGCGCGGGATTTGCTGGCGGCGCTCGGGCTGCTCAATCCGCTGCATGCGCAGCAGCAGCAGCCGCCGCCGGCGCAGCTGACGCCGCAGCAGGAGGCCTTCGCCGTCAAGGCGACCGAAAAGACGCATCTTGCCTACATCATCACCGGCGACAGCCAGGTCGACGAGATCAGCAAGGCCGGCCTGACCGGCCTGAGCATGTTCCTGGCGCAGCGCACCGCGCTCGAGCCGGGCGAGCCCATGGGCCTCGATCCGGCGCGCGACGAGCTTGCCTTCTTCCCGCTGATCTACTGGCCGGTGACGCCGAACGCGCCGAAGCCGTCGCAGACCGCGCTGCAGCGCATCGACACCTACATGAAACGCGGCGGCACCGTGCTGTTCGACACCCAGGACGCCGTCGACGCCACGCCCGGCGGCGGCGCCAACAGCACGCCCGGCATGGTCGCGCTGCGCGCCATCCTGTCGTCGCTCGACATCCCCGAGCTCGAGCCGGTACCGCGCGACCACGTGCTGACCAAGACCTTCTTCCTGCTGCGCGACTTCCCCGGCCGCTTCACCACAGGGCAGATGTGGGTCGAGGCGCTGCCGCGCGGCGAACAGGCCGATGCCAAGCGGCCGGTGCAGGCGGGCGATGGCGTGTCGTCGATCCTGATCACCTCGAACGACCTCGCCGGCGCCTGGGCGATCCGCCCGGACGGCCAGCCGATGCTGCCGATGGTGCCGGGCGAGCCGCGCCAGCGCGAATTCGCCTTCCGCGCCGGCGTCAACATCGTGATGTACGCGCTGACCGGCAACTACAAGGCCGACCAGGTGCATATCCCGGCGCTGTTGGAGCGGCTGGGACAGTAGGAGCTCATTTCCGTGAACCTCGGCGTCTCCTTCGCTCCGCTGGTGCCCGACTACGTCGTGTGGTCGGCCTTCGGCGCCGCCGTGTTCGTTTCCGTCCTGCTGCTCATCGCGCGCAGCCGCGGCGCCTGGATGCGCGCGATCGCGCTCGGTCTCATGGTGCTGGCGCTCGCCAATCCCTCGCTGACCCGCGAGGACCGCGAGCCGATCCCCTCGGTCGCCGCGGTCATCGTCGACAAGAGCCCGAGCCAGAATTTCGGCGACCGCGCCAAGCAGACCGCGGAGGCGGAGAAGGCTCTGCTCGCGCAGTTGCACCGCGTCCGAGGCCTGGAAGTGCGCGTCGCCAATGCCGGCGAGAACGATGCGCGGCAACGAGGGCACGCGCCTGTTCTCGGCGCTGTCGTCGACGCTGGCCGACGTGCCGCCCGACCGCGTCGCCGGCGCCATCATGATCACCGACGGCCGCGTGCACGACGTCCCGGCCGAGGCCTCCGCGCTCGGCTTCAGCGCGCCGGTGCACGCGCTGATCACCGGCCATCGCAACGAGATCGACCGGCGGGTAGTGCTCACCGAGACGCCGCGCTTCGGCATCGTCGGCCAGTCGCAGACCGTCGGCTTCCGCATCGAGGACCATGGCGCACATGTCGGTTCCGCCGAGGTGATCGTGCGGCGCGACGGCCAGGTGCTGGAAAAGCGCGTGGTCGCCGTGCACACCGACGTCAAGGTCAAGGTACCGATCCCGCACGAGGGCCAGAACATCGTGGAGATCGACGCCGCCCCGATCGAGGGCGAGCTGACGCCGGTCAACAACCGCGCGGTGCTGTCGATCGACGGCGTGCGCGACAAGCTGCGCGTGCTGCTCGTGTCGGGCGAGCCGCATGCCGGCGAGCGCACCTGGCGCAACCTGCTCAAGTCGGACGCCTCGGTCGATCTGGTGCATTTCACCATCCTGCGCCCGCCGGAGAAGCAGGACGGCACGCCGATCAACGAACTGTCGCTGATCGCCTTCCCGACGCGCGAGCTGTTCCAGCAGAAGATCTCGCAGTTCCAGCTCATCATCTTCGATCGCTACGCCCGGCAGGGCGTGCTGCCGATGATCTATTTCGACAACATCGCCAAATACGTGCGCGATGGCGGCGCGGTGCTGATCGCCGCCGGACCGGACTATGCCAATCCCAACAGCATCTGGCACACCCCGCTCGACTCCATTCTGCCGGCGGCGCCGACCGGCGACGTGACGGAAAAGGCCTACCGCGCGCGGCTCACGCAGGCCGGCCAACGCCATCCGGTGACGCGCGGCCTGCGCGGCGCCGACAGCAATCCGCCGCACTGGAGCCATTGGTTCCGGCTGGTCGACGTGAGGCCGAATGCCGACGGCACCAGCCTGATGTCCGGTCCCGACGGCAAGCCGGCACTCGTGCTCGCGCACGAAGGCAAGGGCCGCGTCGCTATGCTGCTGTCGGATCAGATCTGGCTGTGGGCGCGCGACTACGAAGGCGGCGGCCCCGATCTCGACCTCTTACGGCGGCTGTCGCACTGGCTGATGAAACAGCCCGACCTCGAGGAAGAAGCGCTGCGGCTGATCGTGCACGGCCGCGACGTGACCGTGCAGCGCCAGACCATGGCCGACAGCGTCAGCCCGGTGACGCTGACCTCGCCGACCGGCGCGCGCTCGACGGTCAATCTGAAGAAGGTCGAGCCCGGCCTGTGGCGCGCCGACGTCACCGCCAAGGAGCTCGGCCTGTGGCGCGCGACCGACGGCAAACTCACCGCGCTCGCCAATGTCGGGCCGGCCAACCCGCTGGAATTCCAGCAGGTGACCTCGACAACAAACGTTCTGCAAAAAATCGCCGACGCGACCGGCGGCAGCGCGCGCCGCATCGCCGAGGGCAATGCGATCGACTTGCCGCGGGTGGTGCCGGTGCGCACCTCCTCCACCTTCAAGGGCGACGACTGGATCGGCCTGAAGATGCGCGACGTTTCCGTGGTGCGCGGCATCGGCGTGTTGCCGATCTTTGCCGGCCTGATCGGCTTGCTGCTGCTGGTCGGTTCGCTCGCGGCGACGTGGGCGAGAGAGGGGCGGTAATGCACCGCTGTCATCGTCCGCGAAGGCGGACGATCCAGTAAACGCAATATGGGCCGTGTCTCCTGGGTCCCCCGCCTTCGCGGGTGACGACGCTCAGGGTTCTTCCCAATCCGGCCGGATCATCCCCGACACGCCTTCGAAAGCGTCATCGGCAAGCTCCGCCACCAGAAGCCGCGCCGGATTGACCGGGCCGGGAAACTTCACCTGTCCCTTGGGGATGCGCTTGAAGCCGCTTTTGCCGTAGAAGGGCTCGTCCCCCACCAGCACCACCAGCTTGTGTCCTTGCGCCTTGGCATCCTTGAGCGCGCGCGCGATCAGCGCGGTGCCGACGCCGTGCTCGCGGAACGGCGGCTCGACCGTGAGCGGGCCGAGCAGCAGAGCCTTGGTCTCGCCGATGCAGATGGGCGTCAGCCGCACCGAGCCGATGAGCAACGTGCCGACCCGCGCCGCATAGGACAGCGAAAGCAGATGGCCGCGCCCCTCGCGGATGCGGTAGGCGCTGCGCGCATAGCGGCCGGGGCCGAAGGTGCGCTCGTGCAGGCGCTCGATGGCCTCGGCGTCTTCCGGCGTTTCCGGCAGGATGGTGAGGGCAAGCTCGGTCATCAGAGCCCGATCCCATTCGATTAAATCACAGCGCGTCCCCAACAGTTTGCTTGCGCATGATCTTTTCCGAAAACCGGTACCCACTTTTCGGGATCATGCGCTGAGCTGAGCCGATTAGCACTTGCCACGATTCCGGTCCATCGCCGGTGGCGTTCTTTGCGCTATCGTCCTAAATGGAGGCCGACGGAGGAATTCGGCATGGGACTTCTGGTCGACGGCATCTGGCAGCAGGACGGCGCGCGCACCAAGGACGGCCATTTCGTCCGGCCGGGTGCCCAGTTCCGCAACTGGGTAACGACGGACGGCACGCCGGGGCCCTCCGGCGAAGGCGGCTTCAAGGCGGAAGGCGGCCGCTATCACCTCTACGTCTCGCTCGCCTGCCCCTGGGCGCACCGCACCGTCATCTTCCGCAAGCTGAAAGGCCTGGAGAACGCCATCTCGCTGTCGATCGTCTCGCCCGACATGCTGCAGGACGGCTGGACCTTCGACACCGCGGCCGGCTCGACCGGCGACGCCGTCAACGGCAAGGCCAAGCTCTCCGAAATCTATCTGCTGGCCGAGCCGAAATACAGCGGCCGCGTCAGCGTGCCGGTGCTGTGGGACAAGGCACGCAGGACGATCGTCAGCAACGAGTCATCGGAAATCATCCGCATGCTCAACTCGGCGTTCGACGCCCTCACCAATAATCACACCGACTATTACCCGAAGGAATTGCGCGGCGAAATCGACCGGCTCAACGAGCAGATTTACGCCAACGTCAATAATGGCGTCTATCGCACCGGCTTCGCCACCACGCAGGGCGCCTATGAGCAGGCCTTCCGCAACCTGTTCGACACGCTCGACGAGATGGAGCAGCGCCTGTCGCAGCAGCGTTATCTCGTCGGCAACATCATCACCGAAGCCGACTGGCGCTTCTTCGTCACGCTGATCCGTTTCGACGCCGTCTATTATGCGCACTTCAAGTGCAACTGGCGGCACATCTACGAGTATCCCAACCTGTCGAACTACGTGCGCGATCTCTATCAGCAGCCGGGCGTGGCGGAGACCGTCTCGCTCGGCCAGATCAAGCGCCACTATTACGGCAGCCAGCGCCAGGTGAATCCGACGGGCATCGTGCCGGTGGGCCCGCAGCTCGATTTCTCGGCCCCGCACGACCGCGGGCGGTTCGGGTAGGCCCGGCGGCGGGCGAAACGCAATGGCCGGGCGCATGGCCCGGCCATCACGTAGCGTTGCGAACATCGGGCAAGACGATCAGCCGCCCATGTCCTTCTTCTTCTGCAGATATTCTTCGCGGTTGATCTCGCCGCGCGCATAGCGCTCCTCGAGAATGTCGAGGCCGCTCGAGCGCGGCGGCGGCATCATTGCGTGGGGCACATGGTGCATGCCGGGCGCCGCCAGCGAGCGCACCAGCCAGACGACCAGCGCCACCACCGCGATAAGAATGACGACCCATATGATCATGCCGAAGATTCCATAACCGTAGCCGCCGTAGCCGCCCATCATTCCCCAGCCCGGTCCATAGCCGTAGCCCATGGCTCACTGCTCCGGTTGAATGTAGCCGTTGTGGCGATTGACATCGAGCCGCTGCACGAGCTGGCTGCCCTGCTTGGTGACGATGTCGGCCGTGATGGTGTCGGCATCCTTTTCCTTCACGTCGCCGACCGTCAGGTTCGGGTTACGAATCATGTGCTCGAAATATTCCTTCACCTGGTCGGTGGTGATGTTGAGGTTGCCCTGGTTGCCCTGGTTGCCGTAACCCCAACCCGGCCCGTAGCCCATCATGCCGGGGCCCATCATGCCCGGGCCGGGGCCATAGCCGCCCATCATGCCCCAGCCGGGGCCATAGCCGTAGCCGCGCATCATCCAGCCTGGACCGTGGCCCCAGCCGCCCATCATCCCGTTGCCGTAGCCGGGACCCATCATCCCGCCCTGCCCGTAGCCGCCCATCATGCCCCATCCCGGCCCGTAGCCGCCGTAGGGCTGCGCCTGCACCGGGCTCGCCAATGCCACCGCGACAAGCGCCGCCGCACCGATAATGCCGTAGCCGATTTTTCGCATGGGAAGTCTCCTTGAATGTTGCTCGCCCAAAGATGCCGCAGGCGACCGCTCGCGCGAGCGATCGCGCGCGTTCAAGTTCAAATACGCATGGCTCCGGCAATCAGCGGCAGGCGCCGTAATAGCCGGTGTTGTTGGCTCCGGTCCGGTGCCAACACAACTGCTTGCCGCGATAGGTCTGGCCGCGGTGATAGCCGCGGCGATAGCCGTAGCCATGCATGTAACCGCCACCGTAGCCGTACATCATGCCGGGACCATGACCGTAGGAGCCATTGCCGCCATAGCCGCCCATCATGCCGTAGCCCATGCCATAGCCGGGCCCGTAACCACCGCCGTAGCCGCCCATCATCTGAGCCTGCGCCGGAAGCCCCGCTGCGGCGAGGCCGAGCGCGACGGCTGCGGCGAAGAAAAGGTATTTCCGCATGGTGACGTCTCCTTGCGCTCCTGATCGCCCTTGATCCCTTGCTAGCCGAACGCGAGGTTGACGGTATTGATCCCGATCAATCAGCGCGCGCGGCAAGAGGAACGGGCAATCAAATCTTGATGAGCCAAGTTCGCCATTCGTACTCGCGCAACGATGCCTTGCTGCCCTCTTAGCGCGGGCAGCGAAAGCGGCCTATGATTCGGATCATAGATTCCGGCGCCGCGTGAGCGTGATCTTGCCGCGCATGCGCCTGATCTCGCCGGCGCGCTCAAGCGCCGCGAGCGTGCGGTAGAGCGCTTCGTGGGTGAGACCGAGCTCACCGGCGAGTTCCTTCAGCGTGCCGCCGACAATCACGGTGCGGCCGTCCGCGCCGACATTGAGGCTGAGGAAATGGCGCAGGCGTTCGCGCGCCGAACGAATGTCGCGCTGCGCCAGCCGCGTGCGCAGGCTCATGACCTGGCGGGCAAGCGTCGCGCTGAAGGCCTGCGCCGCTTTCGGGTCCCTGGCGAAGGCGGCAAGCACTGCCTGCTTGGGATAGACGCGCACCACGGCATCGGTGCCGGCGACGGCGTTGCAGTGGTAATGCGGCGAGAACAGCGAGGCTTCCGCGATGGTTTCGCCGGGGCCGGCGACATAGAGCACGGTCTCGCGCCCGGAACGATCGACGCGGGTGAGCCGCACGCGGCCGGCGACCACCTCCACCAGGCCGGTCGTCCTGTCACCGAGGTGAAACAGCGGCTCGCCGGCTTTGAGCTTGCGCTCCTTTGCCGCCGCGCGCGCGGCGGCGGGGAGCCAGTCTTTAACGGGCATCGCGCGAATCCCTCGGCGCTGTCATGGCCGGGGCTTGAGGCGGCCATCTCGCTTAGGCAGGCAAATTACCACCCTAAGCGGGGTCACCGGGACAAGCCCTGGTGCCGACGAGTCTTCACCAGAGCTCGCTCACCGCCGCGCCTTCGAACACCTCGGCGAGGCGGGCGCGGGTCGCGCGGCCGGTGTCCACCGGCAGCGCGGAAAGCGCGAAGAAGCCGTGCTCGACGATCTCGCGGTTGGGCAACGGCCGCCGCTCCTGGATGAAGTCGCGCACGATGAACAGCGCGACGTGGTCGCGGCGCGACACGCGCTTGTTGAAATAGACGGAATGCAGGCGGGGGGCGCCGGTCAGGCGGATATTGCCCTCCTCCTCCAGCTCGCGCGCCAGCGCCTCGCCGACCGTCTCCCCCTTCTCCACCCCGCCGCCGGGCAGATGCCAGCCGGCCACGTAGGAGTGCTTGACCAGGAAGACGCGGCCCTGCCCGTCGATGACCAGGCCGCGGGCGCCCATCGTGAGGGGCCGCGACCAGCGCCAATAGGCGTGCATCGCCGGCCGGATCACCGGCTCGAGCACCCGGCGCAGGCGGTGCGATAGCTTTGGTGCGGTCACCGGTTCCACGTCGAGGCTCTTTCTGACATCCTTCCGGTAAGCAATGGGTTATCCAGAGCCCGCGGGATAGGCCCGAGAAATCGGCCTTTTCAATGCGCGAGGGCACTAATAGCACTAATATATGGGCCGCTCCGAGGGCCCGCGACCGAAAGGGATTGTGCGTGAAGAACTTTTCCGATCTGACCGAACAGGAGGTCCTGGCCCTCGCCATCACCAATGAGGAAGAGGACAGCCGCATCTACCGCGGTTTCGCGGAAGGGTTGCGCGAGCAGTTCCCCTCCTCGGCCAAGGTGTTCGACGAGATGGCCGAGGAGGAAGTTCACCACCGCACCATGCTCTACGACCTCTACCGCGAGAAATTCGGCGAATATCTGCCGCTGATCCGCCGGCAGGACGTGAAGGGCTTTCTGCACCCCAAGGAGCCTTTGTGGCTCACCCGCCCGCTCGGCCTGGAGGAGGTGCGCAAGTTCGCCGAGAACATGGAGTTCGAGGCCGAGCGCTATTACCGCAAGGCGGCGGAAAACGCGCGCGACGCCTCGGTGCGGGAATTGCTCATCAATCTCGCCGAGGCGGAGGCCGGCCACGAGAGCCTGGCGCACAAGCTGTCGAAGGAAATCCTCACCTCCGGCGCGCGCGAAATGGAAGCGGAAACCGCGCGGCGCATGTTCGTGCTGCAGTACGTGCAGCCGGGGCTGGCCGGGCTGATGGACGGCTCGGTGTCGACGCTGGCGCCGCTGTTCGCCGCCGCCTTCGCCACCCACGACACCTGGGCGACCTTCCTGGTCGGCATGGCCGCCTCGATCGGCGCCGGCATTTCCATGGGCTTCGCCGAGGCGCTGTCGGATGACGGCTCGCTCACCGGGCGCGGCTCGCCCATCATCCGCGGCGTGGTCACCGGCGGCATGACCACGGTCGGCGGGCTGGGACACACCCTGCCCTATCTCATTCCGCACTTCTGGGCGGCGACCAGCGTCGCCATCGCGGTGGTGATGGTGGAGTTGGTGGCGATCTCCTGGATCCGCACCCGGTACATGGACACGCCGTTCCTGCAGGCGGCATTCCAGGTGGTGCTGGGCGGCGTGCTGGTGTTCGTGGCGGGCATATTGATCGGGAGCTCGTGAAGTGCCCGCCTCAGGGTGATGGAGAGAGGAACCATGTTCACCCTCGCCCACCTGTCCGATCCGCACCTGGCGCCGCTGCCGCAGCCGCGATGGCGCGATCTCGCCAACAAGCGCATCACCGGCTACGTCAACTGGCGCAACCGGCGCCGCTTCATCCACGACCGCGCGGTGCTCGACAAGATCACCGCCGACCTGAGGGCGCAGAACCCCGACCACATCGCCTGCACCGGCGATCTCGCCAATATCGCCCTGCCCGAGGAATTCGTGCGCGGCCGGGCGTGGCTGGAAAGCTTAGGGGCCCCGACGCAGGTGAGCGTCGTGCCCGGCAATCACGACGCCTATGTGCCGGGCGGCCTCGAATGCGCCCTGCACGAATGGGGCGCCTATATGCGCGGCGACGATGGCCGCAACGGCTTTCCCTATGTGCGCCGGCGCGGGCCCCTGGCGCTGGTCGGCCTTTCCACCGCGGTGCCGACCGACTGGGGCATGGCCACCGGCCGGCTCGGCGTTCCGCAGATGGTCGCGCTCGACGCGCTGCTCAGGACGCTCAGGCAGGAGCGCCTGTTCCGCGTCGTGCTGATCCATCATCCGCCGGTGAGTCAGGCGAAATCGCACAAGCTGCTGCGCGACGCCGGCGCCCTGATCGGCGCCATCGCCGTGCATGGCGCCGAACTGCTGCTGCACGGCCACGACCATCTCGCCATGCTCAACTGGCTGGAGGGACCGGCCGGCACGCGCGTGCCCGCGGTCGGCGTACCGTCGGCTTCCGCCGCGCCGGGAGAAGCAAAGAACGCGGCAGCGTACAATCTCTTTCGCATCGCGGGCGAACGCGGCGCGTGGCGCTGCGAGATGGTCACGCGTGGGATCGACGCCGACGGCGAGGTGAAAGAGCTGAGGGAAGTGATGCTGATCGGCGCACCCTTCCACTTCGCCGCAGGGGGCCTATCGGGCTGATCCTGCCTGCATCGGCGTCGCGTCCAGCCAAGCGCAACGGCGGAATTACGGATGCGGCCGGTAGACCAGCGCCAGCACGAAGAGCGCGGCGATGCCGACGATCACGCCCACCGCAAAGCTGCGCAAACCGGACCAGCGGCGCTGGCGCCGCTCCAGCTTGAGGATCTTCTGCGCCGAAGCCTCGCCCATGGCGGCATCGTCGGCAAGCGCGCGCTCGCGCTCGACCAGACGGCGGGCGACATAGCGGGTGACCGCCTGCACCATCTCGGGCACTTCATATGATTCCGCCAGCACCGCGCGGCCGTAGCGCGTGTCCTGCACGAAACGGTACTGCCGCTTGTCCCGGCCCATTTCGACATGCGCGATGACGTCGATCCACAGGCGCGGCACGTCACCATGGCTGATGCCGCGATCGAACAGCTCGACGGTCTTGGGGATATCGGCAAATACCGGCGCCAGCGCCTCGTCGAGCAGCTCGAGCCGCACGACCTCGGCATCGCGCAGGTCGACCACCACGGCCGAGCGCTCGGCCGCCTCGATGCGCGCCTCGCGCATGGCCGCCTTCAGCGCATTGGGCGCTTCGGGCTTTTCGGCCTCGGCTTTTTTGCGGCGTCCCCACATGGACTCAATCTAGCAATGGCCCTGCCCGGCAGCAAAGCGCAAAATTCCAGATTTTTCAATGCATTCGATGGTTAATCACGTCTTAATTGAGGCAGACGGCGCACGCCCGGCAGGCGCCGATTCGGCCTGAAAGAAGAGGCTAAACACAGCGGCCTCCGTCCACCTCCATGATGTTGCCGGTGACGAACTTGGCGTCCTCGGAGGCAAGAAAGAGCGCCGCGTCGGCGATGTCCTGGGCGGTGGCGAGACGGCCAAGTGGCACGGTGGCAATGAATTTCTCGCGCATGCCCGGCGCGGGGCCGAGGAAGGTCGGCAGCAGCGGCGTGTCGGTAGCTACGGGGGCGATGGCGACGACCCTGATCTTGTCGGGCGCAAGTTCGACGGCCAGCGTCTTGGTGAGCACGTGCACGGCGCCTTTGGTCGAATTGTAGGCCGACAGGCCCGGGCGCGGCCGCAAGCCCGCGGTCGAGCCGATATTGATGATGACGCCGCCCTTGCCCCGCATCACCGGCACCGCGGCCTGGGTGAACATGAACAGGCCCTTCACGTTGACGGCGAAGACGCGGTCGAATTCGGCCTCGTCGATGTCGAGCAGCGGCTTGTTGACGTGAGCGACACCGGCATTGTTGACCAGCACGTCGAGGCCATCGAAAGCCTTGACCGTTTCGGCGACGGCCGAGTCGATGTCGCTTCGTTTGGTGACGTCGCAACGAACGGCGATGGCGGCTGTGCCGATCCTGCCGGCAACCTTTTTGGCGGCATCGCCGTCGACATCGACAACAGCAACTTTGGCGCCCTCGCGCGCATAGGTCTCGGCAATGGCCTCGCCCATGCCGGAGCCGCCGCCGGTGACGAAAGCAACCGTGTTCTGCAGACGCATGATATTTCCTCCCACCTCAACCCGCTCGTCCCAGCGAAAAGCGGGACCCAGTGCCTTTCTCTGGATTCCCGCTTACGCGGGAATGAGCGGAAGCAATTACGTTTTGGGCACGACGCCGTAAGGCCGCGCCCAGGTTAGGCCGTCCTCGGTGCGCGCGCGCGGACGATATTCGGCGCCGACCCAGCCGTCATAACCGAGCCGGTCGACCTCGGCAAAGACGAACGGATAGTTGATCTCGCCGTCGCCGTCTGGCTCGTGCCGCACCGGCACCTGCGAGCACTGGACGTGGCCGATGATCTCGAGGTGCGTCTTAAAACGCCTGATCAGGTCGCCCTCGACGATCTGCACATGATAGAAATCGTATTGCAGCCACAGGTTCGGCCGCTCGACCTTGGCGATCACATCGGCGGCGTGCTCCACCTCGTTGAGAAAATAGCCGGGCATGTCGCGCGGATTGATCGGCTCGATATAGAGCTTGATGTTCTTTTCGGCCGCCTGATCGGCGGCGCGCTTCAAATTGTCCACGAACACCGCATCGGCCGCGCCGCGATCCGTGCGATCGACTTTGCCGGCCAGGCAGTGAATAGCCGTAGCGCCGACAGCGGTGACGAAGTCGAGCGCGTCGGCAAAGGTTTTCCGCCAATCGTCCCGCCGACCGGGCACGGCGCAGAAGCCGAACTCGCCGGCGCCGCCCGTCGGCGTGTTGATGCCGAGCGCCTGCACCTTGTTGCGCGCGAGCGCGCGCTTGAATTCGTCCGCCGGCACCCCTTCCGGAAAGCGGCCCTCGACCGCCTTGAAGCCGGCTGCAGCGGCAGCATCGATGCGCTCGAGAAGCGGGCGATCGGCGAAGAGATAGTCGAGGTGGGCCGAAAACCGAGGCATCGCTTGCTCCCTTGCGCGCGGGCGCGCGGACGTATTGATTAGCGGCCCATCCGATCAAACGCCACCCGGGAAAAGCAAGATGTCCGCCAACGCCGCCTTCCACATCGCCGTGCTGCCGGGCGACGGCATCGGTCCCGAAGTGATGGCGCCGGCGCTTGCGATCCTCGAGCGCGTGGCGGAGACCACGCCCAGCCTCGACTTCCGCTTCACCGAGGGCGCCGCCGGCGCCGGGCATTACCAGGAGACCGGCGAGTCGATGCCGGAGTCGACGATCAAGCTCGCCGAAACGGCAGACGCCATCCTGCTCGGCGCCTGCGGGCTGCCGGCAGTGCGCTATCCGGACAATACCGAGATCATGCCGCAGGTGGAGCTGCGCTTCATCTTCGACCTCTATGCCGGCGTGCGGCCGGCCCGGCTCATACCCGGCGTGCCGAGCCCGATCGTCGGCGCGCAGGAGCACGGCATCGACTTCGTGGTCATCCGCGAGTCGACGGAGGGACTGTTCGCCTCCATGGGCAAGGGCGTGGTCGGCGAGGACGCCGCGCGCGAGACGCTTGTCGTGACGCGCAAGACCACGGAGCGGCTGTTCGACTTCTCGCTGCGTCTGGCCGAGCGGCGCAAGAAACGCGGCCGCCCCGGCCGCCTGACCCTGGTCGACAAGGCCAATGTGTTCAAGGCTTTCAACTGGCAGCGCGAGATCTTCGACGTCCGCAAGGCCAAATTTCCCGAAGTCGCTACCGACAAGCTCTATGTCGATGCCTGCGCCGCCATGATGGTGCGGCGGCCTTGGGATTTCGACGTCATGGTGATGGAGAACATGTTCGGCGACATCCTCTCCGACCTCGCCGCCGGCCTGATCGGCGGGCTCGGCATGGCGCCGTCCGCCGACATCGGCGACACCCATGCGGTATTCCAGCCCTGCCATGGAACCGCCCCCGACATCATGGGACAAGGCAAGGCCAATCCGACCGCCATGATCCTGTCGGCCGCCATGATGCTGGATTGGCTGGCCGACAAGCACGACCATCCGCCGGCGGCGGAGGCCGCTCAACGCATCGAGCGTGCGGTGGACAAGGCCTATGCCGGCGGGCTCAAGCCGATGGAATTCGGCGGCGGAGATGGAACTGCGGCGATTGCCGGGGCGGTGTTAAAGGCGCTCGATTGACGCTCGCTCGGACAAACAGGCGACGCCACCGACACGCGCCGTTTGGACAGAGGCGCGTGGATTTTCACGCTACGACTGCACCTGCCCGCGCTTGCTGAGCGCCTTGGCCTCGTGCGCGTGCCAGACGAACAGGAAGGGCGGGCCGAGGATCAATTCCGGCACGCGCTTGACCAGCGACAGCGCCAGCGCAGGCGCCGCCGGAATGCCGAAGGCCGAGCAGATGGCGATGAAGCCCGCCTCCTGCACGCCGAGCGCACCCGGCACCAGGAAGGCCGCCGCGCGCACCGCCTGGCCTAGACTTTCGATCACCACCGCGTCGGCATAATCGACCGGATAGCCCATCAGCCGCAGCGCCAGCAGCACCTCCAGCGCGCCGACGAACCAGACGGCGATGTGCACCAGCATGGCAAGCGCAAAGCGCGGCACGTCGGCATAGATGCGCACGAGATTGTCGTGCAGACTGGCCATATTGGCGAGCGAGGACCAACCGAATTTCTCCGCCAGCATCATCAGCGCCCGGTCAAGCAGCTTGGCGCCGCCGAAGCGCTGGGCGGCGAAGAAGCCGGCCAGCGCCGCGCCCATGAGGGCGACGCCGGCGGCGATCGGCCCGAGCATCGCGTTGTCGGCGCCCTCAAGAGCGAAGATACCGATGCCGACCAGGGTGAACAGGAAGAGCGACACCACCTGCATCAAGGTGTCGACCAGAAGGGTGGCGGCGGACAAGCCGGGCGGGATGCCGAACAGGATCATCAGCCGGGCGCCGGCGATCTCGCCGCCCACCTGCGCAACCGGCAGCAGCGAATTGATTGCTTCACGGATGAGGCGCACCCAGACGCATTGGGTGAGCTTCGCCTTCGCCTCCGCCGGAAAGACGATCCACCAGCCGAGCCCGGCGCCGGCGAGCGCAACCGCGCGCAGCACGGTCAACACGGCGATGCCGTAGCCCACTGCCGCGAAGGCCTTGGTTACGGCCCCGAAGCCCTCCACGGCAATGATGACGACGGCCAAGATGAGCCCGAGACCGGCCGCGACGATGAGCAGGCGTTTCATACGGGCCCCTCAAAAGCATCCGCGGGCCCGGAAGGCAAGCGCCTCCCGCGCGCGCGAAACGGGGCTCACAAGCCGACGAACTCCTTGATGGCCTTGAGGAATGCCTCGGGCTGCTCGAGCGGCGGGCAATGGCCGCAGCCGGGCAATTCGATGTAGCGCGCGCTCATGACCTTTTCGACGATCGCCTTGCTGAGCGCGGGCGGCGTCGCCTGGTCCTGTTCGCCGCAGACGACGAGGGTGGGCACGCGCAAATGATGCAGCAGCGGCGTCAGGTCGGTCTCCTGCAAAATCTTGCAGGCGGCGGCGAATCCCTTGGGGTCGATCTTGAGCAGCGTCCGTTTGCGCTCCTCGACCGCCTCGGGATGGCTCTCGAGGTAGTCGGGCGAGTGCACGCGCTTGGCGGCGATTTCAGCCACGGAGGCAAGCCCGCTTTCCGCCACCTTGTTGGCCATCGCGGCGAAGGCCTGCCGGCCTTCCGGGGGGAAGCAGGCGGCGGCATCGCTCAGGACAAGCTTGGAGATCCGCTCGGGATGGGCGATGGCGAAAGCGAGCGCGACGGTGCCGCCGAAACCGTTGCCGATGAGCACCGCGTCGCTCGCGATCTTGAATTCTTCGAAGCCGTCCTCGATCGCCGCCACATAGGCATCCAAGAGCGCCAGCGGCGTCGGCAGCGAGCCGAGAAAGCCGGGCAGGTTGATCAGCGTGACGCGCCGCTTGGCGGCGAGCGCCGGCAGCACGGGATCGAAGGCGTGGCGGTCGGCGAGCAGCGAATGCAGGATCACCAGATCGGGGCCTTCGCCTGTGCGCGCCGCCGTCAGCACGCCATGGCCCGCGGTCAGCTCTTGCATCTGCATCGCGTTCTCCTTGGCCGTCGCATCACGCTCGTTAATCGCGGGCGGGGCGTCGAGTTCCATGCTCGGCCCTGCGCTGGTTTGACCCTGCGCATCTCTCTTTTGTGTAAACGAATGATGCCGGGTCGCACCGCGCAACCCGGCAATGACGGAACTCAGGCGCCCTCCCGCCAGATGCCGAGCGCTTCCTGCGCGGGCTTATCCGAGATGGAGAACAGCACCAATTCTTCCGCCGCATCGTGCTGATAGCGCTTCCACGGCGGCACCACGAAGACGTCGTTGACGCCCCATTCGAACGGCTTGCCCTCGATCACGGTGGTGCCGCGGCCTTCCGCCACGGCGAAAACGGTTCCGTCGGTCGAGCGATAAGGCCGGCCCTCGAAGCCCCTGGGCAGCAGCGCAAGATGGGCGCCCATGGTGGGCAGCACCGGGCCGCCGTTGATCGGATTGGCGTAGCGCACGCGCGCGCCGTGACGGTGGTCGACGTCGCCGCTCCGCTGCAGACGCTCGAGGATCGGACGCATCTTGGCATACGGATAGTTGATCACCGGGGTGCGGTTTTGCGCCGCGGGCAGCCCGTCGGGCAACACGCCGGTGGCGTAGCGTTCGAACAAGTCGCCGTCCTCGTGCGACGTGTTCTGCATCTTCTCGTCGAAGTGCTCGGCGAACGACGTCTCGAAGTGGTTGACGATGTGCATGTCGAGGACATCGAGCCACATG
Source organism: uncultured Pseudomonadota bacterium (assembly GCA_963837965.1). Classification (GTDB taxonomy): domain Bacteria; phylum Pseudomonadota; class Alphaproteobacteria; order Rhizobiales; family Xanthobacteraceae; genus Pseudolabrys. The sequence continues at coordinate 201,147 of CAWIPY010000005.1, forward strand.
ACCGGCTCCGTGCCGGGGTTGCCGTGGTCGTGCGGCGCCCAGTTGGCGGTGATGATGAAGTCGCCGTGCTTCATCGTCGCCTTCTCGCCCTCGACCGCGGTGTAAGCACCCTCGCCTTCCAGCACGAAGCGAATGGCCGAGGCGACATGGCGGTGCACGTCGGCAATCTCTCCCGGCATGATGAGCTGGATGCCGGCGAACAGCGAATTGGTCACGCGCGACTTGCCCGGTTGACCCGGATTCTCCAGCACCAGCACCCGCCGCTCGGCCTCCTCGGCGGTGATCACCTCGCCGGCTTCCAGCATGAACTGCTTGACGTCCGAGAATTTCCACAGCGCCGGCACGCAATGGGTCTTCGGTTCGGGTGTGACCAGACCCTTGAGGACCTCCCATAGGGGCGCCATGTGGAACTTGGAAATCCTCTCGTAATAGGCCTGGCGTGCCGCCTGTATGTTATGCTTGGCGCCGGGCTGCTGCCTTGCGGTGGCGACGGCCATCGGGAATCCTCCTCGGGCTCGATCGTTCAATTCGCAACCAATATAGCGGGATTTCGGTCCCGCTCAATGCGGGCGGCTCGGGAAAGCCGGCGACACCGCGCTGCAACAGGGACCATGACGGCAATCAGGAACAGACGCCGCACCGTCGCGTTGACGCAGGAACAAGCGAGGGCTGAATGATGAAATATAAATCCGCGCTCTACTCTTTGGCTTTGGCCGCCGCGCTCACCGCGGGCCTCCTCTCCACGCCGGCCTCGGCGCAACAGCAGCAACAGATGCAGAACGGCCAGCAAATGCAGATGGAGCAGCAGGCCTGCGAGGGCGACGTCTACGCGCTTTGCGGGCAGGCCATCCCCGACCAGAACCGCATCGCGCATTGCCTACGCAAGAACTGGAAAAAGGTCAGCCACCAGTGCCGCAAGGTTATGGCCAACTACGGCAAGCGGCATCACAGCCGGAGCGACTGACCGAGCAGCCTTCAGGGCTTTCCGCACTTTCGGATTCGCGTTCGCGTGGTAGATTGGGCCGGTTCTGGCCCGGGAGACCACGCGCATGCGACCTTTGACGATCGGCGATTTCACCATCGGCAGGGTGGCCGAGCTCGAATTTCCCGCCTTCCCCGTGGATGATTTCTTTCCGGCGGCGACGCCGGACATGGTGGATGCCGCGCGCCGCGCCCTGCCCGGCCGCATCAGCGACGACGGCCGGATCGTCATGAGCTTCCATTCCTTCGTGCTCAGGACCGGGCGCCACACGGTCCTGATCGACACCTGCTGCAACAAGCCGCGCCCCGGCCGCCCCCAATTCGACGTGGGCAAGGCGGACTTCATGGCGGGCCTCGCCGGCCTCGGCGTCAAGCCCGAGGAGGTGACGCACGTAATGTGCACGCACCTGCACTGGGACCATGTGGGCTGGAACACGCGTATGCAGGACGGCCAATGGGTGCCGACCTTTCCCAACGCGCAATACGTCATGGCCAAGCGCGAATACGACCACTGGGATGCGTTTTACGCCAAGGCGAAGGACCGCCAGAACAGTCCGCACGCGCTCGCTTTCGAGGACAGCGTGCTGCCGATCATGCGCGCGGAGAAGGCGATCCTGGTGCATGACGATTTCGAGCTCGACCACGGCATTTCGCTCGAGCCGTGCCACGGCCACACGCCCGGCCACGTGGTGGTGAACGTCTCGGCGGGCGAGCAACGCGGCGTGTTCATCGGCGACGCCATCCATCACCCGATCCAGCTCTTGTTCCCCGACCTGTCGACGCGCGCCGATAGCGACCAGGACGCATCGCGCCTATCGCGCCGCGCTTTGATAGAAAAGCATGCCGGCACCGGCAGCCTGGTGATGCCGCACCATTTCTCCACACCCTCCTGCGGCACCATCGCGCCGGCGGCACAGGGCTTCCGCTTCGATTTCCTCGAAGGCTCCTGAGCCGCCGGAAAGCGTTGTGCTGGGAAGGCAGCGGCCCTTCAGGGGCGCCGAGTATCTGGAATCGCTGCACGACGGCCGCGAGGTCTATATGTACGGCGAGCGGATCAAGGACGTCACTGCGCATCCCGCCTTCCGCAGCGCGCGGAATGTTCGCTTCACTCGAAAGCGACCGAAATACTGCGTTGCTGCGAAATGTCGCGAAGAGCCGCCCGGAATCATTCGGCGATCGGGTCGATCCCATCGGATGGGGTATGGCTGTAGAGCACGGACACGAGCATATTGCCCGGTTCCGATGTTGCGTCGGTCCGGCAGGCGGCAATCTCACCGCTAACGCCGCTCGCGTATTCCGCGACAATCTCGCCAAACGCATTGCGCTGCACGGCAATTTTTTGACCGGCTGCGACTTTATCGTTCGGTTTTACCAACATTTCGAGGAAACCGCCACAAGTCGCGATTACAGCATGTGCGTTGTTGGCTATAAAGATATCGGTATCCCTGCCGGTGCGGCCCATCGGGCGAGCGATGATCCCATGGTGCTTGAGCACGTTCATCGTCCCCTCTACGAACAAGGGGACCATGTCGCGGTCCAGAATACGCGATGCGCCGATCTCCGCCGTGAATGCAGGAATGCCCACATCGATAAATGCGTTGGCCAACACGCCGGGATAAGCGGGGTTATCGAAAATCTGATCGATCGGATAAAGTTCCGCCATCGCGCGGACTTCGGGCAGGTCCATCCGCGCAATATGCATCGCCGTCAGGTCAATTCCGGTCGTCGAGGTATGGAAGTCGATCGCGTAGTCGGCGTTCGGCTTAAGCAGCCTGTTAAATAATATTCCGGCATGCCGCGAAGGGGCCGTAGGACCGTTCTCGTTTCCCGGCCACTCGCGATTGAGATCGACGAGGTCGATGCCTCGCCCCGAGTTCGGCCACCTGCGCGCCATACCTTCCATGGCCGGCCGCGATACATCAAGAACGGCCAACACCGCGCCCGACATCTCAACCGGGTTCAAGTTTTCCATCACGGTCTGTATCATGCGGACGGTGCTGATCTCATCGCCGTGCACGCCGCTGACAAGCGCGACGCGTTTGCCCCGCGCTGCGCCTTTTGCAACCATCGTCGATACATACCAGTGTTGGCCCGTGGTCGTCGGCACGCCTTGAAAATAAAACAAGTGCTTCTTGCCGGATTCAAGGTCATCGATGTTAAGCGCGCTGACGACCTTTTTTCCGTCAATCGTATCTCCGGTGTAGACCGTTCCTCGCGGCGCACTTGCCGCTTGCGCGCCCGTAGCATCAGTTTTGGCTGCGAGCACGGCAGATGCGCCGATAGCGGCGCCAATGAAATGGCGACGATCAAGACCGGTTCCCCCTTGATTCTCAGACATCGTAGGGATCCTTTATGTTGCGGCGTGTGACAATTCCCTCGCTGGCATAGACGGCCTCGCGAAAACGTCCACGACCGGCACCCATAAATGCATACTTTTGTGACTGATCGCTGCGCTTCATCCGAGCGGGGCGCAGGATCAAGTCTCGAGTGTCTTTAACGGCGCGCCGCGCGGGCTCGGACGCGATCCTGCGTCACGCCGTTTGTGCCGCGGGCTGCCAGGCGTAGGCGAGCCACGCAATGCCGTGGAAAATCAGGTCCACGCCGAGCACGAAGCCGAGCACCCACAGACCGGTCAACGGCCAACCGGTAAGAATGACCGCGCCGGCCAGGATGCCGAGCACGCCGGACAGCAGCATCAGCCAGTCGGTGCCGGACGGGCGGCCGAAGGCGATGAAGAGACGGAAAATGCCGGACACCACCAGAAGCAGACCGAACACATAGGTGAGCACGAGCGCACCCGAAAGCGGTTGCGTCACCATGACGAAGCCGAAGGCGACGTAAAGAATGCCGAGCAGGATGTTCCAAACAAACCCGCCCCAGCCTTTGGTCCAGAACGCGTGCGCGATCTCGAAGAGACCCGCCACGATCGCGATGGCGCCTATGAAGATCGCGCTGATGATGGTCGCCGCCAATACGTCACCGAGCACCACGACGCCGGCAACGATCAAGACGATCCCGAGCAGGGCGCAAACCCACCAGGCCGGCGCCTGGAAGTGCCCGAGTGAAGACCGTGCATGAACATTGGCCATGTGAGCCTCCTGGTGGCAAGAGTTCGATTGCCTTGCGGGCGCCGATGCGTCAACTCGGATCGCCATTTGCTCCGACAATGCACACGCCGATCTGAGGAGCAAAAAACAGCTAGCTCCGCTTCTCAAACGCAGTCAACGCAGAAGCCTTTGACAAACACGACAGTAGCTACCCGCCGATAAATGCGAGCCGACGTATTCAACGACAGTTTTTCGAGATGTCGCGTTATCGGCCTTCACAGGATACCGCGAATGTTCCTCGCAGGCAGCGCGGTCTGAAAGCGTTGCCTCCATTGACCGCGCCGGGTGTGAGCCCGGGTCCGCCGCGCGCCCCTTCTCCTGCCGCGGATCGCAAGCCCAAGGCTACGCTTCCGCGTGGGCGTCGGCGACCTTCACGATGAACGGCTTTTCGCGCTTGGCTTCCGGATCGAACTCGGATCGGCCGGTATAATTGATGTGGCGGCCATAAGTGTGCAGCGACATGGAAACGTCCTTGCCGGTATTCCAGACGCTATGGATGTGTTCGGGGTAGCAGCGCGCGACCTCGCCGGCCTGCATGACGTGCGCCCCGCCGCGCCTGAGATCGGCAAAGCCCGGCTTGCTGCCGTCGTCGAGCCGCTCGTAATTGACCTCCTCTTCCTGCCCCTCCATGCCGACCACCACCGCCCAGGTCTTGTGGTTGTGCGGGAGCGTGCCGCGGTTAGGCAGCCAGGAGATGAGAAACACCGCCAGGTCGTGATTGGGCTCCTCGTGCAGGATGTGCAGGCTGAAGCCTTGTTCGGGATCGCATTCGCGGAATTCCGGGCGGAACCAGCCGGGCTCCTTCGCGAATTTCTGCGCCAGCGGCGCGACGAGCTCGGTGAGCGCCTCCGGATCGCTCTCCCGCGCCGTAATGGCGCGCAGGTCGGCCACATATTGGTCGAGGGTATATGGACTGGTCATGGCAAATTCTCCTCCGGGTCCGGCTACCGAAACAATATTATTTTGCCACGTCCGGCCTGCGGGGACAATCTTGCGCGTCTTCAATCGCTGGTCGATGCCCAGACCTCGCCAGCCGCGCCCGCTTCGAGCCCTTGGCGCGGCAACCGAGAAGTGCGAGTTATGCGACCATGACCGGCACGCCCCCGACTTTCGCCCTGCCGCCCGGCTTTCTCGGCATCGAGCGCCGCAACCGTGACGCGGCCATCGTAATCGCCGGCGTGCCGCTCGACATCGGCACCTCCAACCGTGCCGGCGCGCGCTTCGGCCCGCGCGCGATCCGCGACGCCAGCCGCATGCTGGCCGACGGCGAACATCCGACCGCCTGGGTCGAGCCGGCGCGCACGGACCTTTCCGACATCGGCGATTTCGACATCGCGCTCGGCGACATCCCGCAAAGCCTCAAGCGCATCGAGGAGCAGGCCACCGGTCTCAAGCACCTGGTGGCGCTCGGCGGCGAGCACGGCATTACGCTGGCCCTGCTGCGCGCGCTGGCCAGGCGCACGGGCCCGCTCGGGCTCATCCAGTTCGACGCCCATGTGGACACCTGGCCGGAGAATTTCGGCCAAGTCTATTCGCACGGCGCGGTTTTCTACCACGCCATCAACGAGGGCCTGATCGATCCGCGCCGCATGATCCAGATCGGCATCCGCTCGACCATGCAGCGCGAGGTGTACGACTGGACGCTCGCACAGGGCGTCACCATCCTCAGCGCGCAGGACGTGCACGAGCAGGGCCCGCACGCGGCGGCGGCGAAGGCGCGCGCGGTACTGGGGGACGCGCCCTGCTACCTCACCTTCGATGTCGATGCGCTCGATCCAGCCTTCGCCCCGGGCACCGGCACGCCGGAGATCGGCGGGCTCGCGTCCTGGCAGGCGCAGGCGATCCTGCGCCGGCTGGGCGGGGCCAAATTCGCCGGCATGGACGTGGTCGAGGTGGCGCCGGCCTATGACGTGTCGGAAATCACCGCCCTGGCGGCGGCTACTGTGGTGTTCGAATATCTGGCGCTCACCGTCACCGAAACGTCCGATCGTTGAGCGAGAGAGTGCTGCGACCAGCGCAACCCGGACTCCGTTCATTCCCGCAAAAGCAGGGAATCCAGAAACAAAAATGACAGTCCGGAAATTTTCGCCCTGGGTCACCGCTTGCGCGGGAACGAACGGGTGATTTCGCGCAGACGAAACCAAGTCTTGGCTTCCCCGTTGACAAGACGTCGCCCCGACGAGACGTGCAAATGTTTCCCCTGCCCACCAGCGTTTTCCTCACCAAAGGCATCGGCATTCACCGCCAGCGGCTCACCTCGTTCGAGCTCGCCTTGCGTGACGCCGACATCGAACAGCAGAACCTGGTGGCGATCTCCTCGATCCTGCCTCCCGCCTGCCAGTTGATCCCGCGCGAGCAGGGCGTCACCGCGCTCAAGCCGGGCGAGATCACCTTCGCGGTCATGGCGCGGGCGGAAACCAACGAGCCGGGCCGGCGCGTACACGCCAGCATCGGACTGGCGCGGCCGGCCGATCCCGGCAAATACGGCTATATCGCCGAGCACCACGGCTTCGGCATGGAGGCGCAGGAGAGCGGCGACTACACCGAAGACCTCGCCGCCAGCATGCTGGCCTCCACGCTCGGCATCGAGTTCGATCCGGAGGTGGCCTGGAACGAGCGTAAGAAGCTCTACGAGCACAGCCAGCTCATCGTGGAGAGCCTTTCGATCACGGCGGCCGCGGAGGGCGATGAGAACGGCCTGTGGACCTGCGCAGTGGCGGCCGCGGTGTTCCGGTTCTAGTCTGCCCCTCCGTCGCGCAGAAAACCGCCCCCGGAGTGAGCCATGCCAGCGTCCGCCGCAGCTTTCGGAGCTAAGAAGTTCGCCGCCGTCAACGGCCGCCGCATGGCCTATGTGGAGGACGGCACGGGTGACGCCATCGTGTTCCAGCACGGCAATCCGACGTCGTCCTATCTCTGGCGCAATGTGATGCCGCATTGCCGCGGATTGGGCCGCCTGGTCGCCTGCGACATGATCGGCATGGGGGATTCCGACAAGCTGCCGGACTCCGGCCCGAATCGCTATTCCTATGCCGAGCAGCGCGACTATCTGTTCGCGCTGTGGGACCAGCTGGCGCTCGGCGACCGCATCGTCTTCGTCATCCATGACTGGGGCTCGGCGCTCGGCTTCGAATGGGCGCGGCACCATCCCGAGCGCGTGGCGGGCATCGTCTACATGGAGGCGATCGTCGCGCCGGTCACCTGGGACGACTGGCCCGAGGCCGCCCGGCGCGCCTTCCAGGGCTTCCGCTCCGCCAAGGGTGACGAGATGATCTTGATCAACAACATGTTCGTCGAGCGCGTCCTCCCCGCCTCGGTGCTGCGTAAGCTGAGTGACGAGGAGATGGCGGAATACCGCAGACCGTTTGCCGAACCCGGTGAGGATCGCAGGCCAACGCTGAGCTGGCCGCGCATGATCCCGGTCGAGGGCGAGCCCGCGGATGTGGTGAAAGTCGTCGAAGACTATGCCGCCTGGCTGGCCACGTCGGATGTGCCCAAGCTGTTCATCAACGCCGAGCCCGGCTCCATCCTGGTCGGCCGCCAGCGCGAAATCTGCCGGCGCTGGCCGAACCAGACGGAGATCACGGTGAAGGGCCTCCACTTCATCCAGGAGGACAGCCCGGACGAGATCGGTAAGGCAGTGGCGGAGTTCGTGCAGAAGGTGCGTTGACCGCGCTTCGTGCCCAGGATGCGGCGCAGCATGAGCAAAGGGAAATGATGCAACGCTGATCCGGGGCTCAGTTTACTTGAGAAACCGGGGTCCCGGGTCCTGCAGCGCACCACTTCGTGCTGCGCTGCGCCCGGGACACGCAGACGATTTACGCCCTCACCCTCACGATGAACTTCGCAAAAGCCGCGAGCTGCATCTTGACGACATCGCGGGTCGGTTGGTCGGTAAGCTTGAGTTCCTTGTCGAATTTGCTGGCGGCGTTGCCGACGAAGATTTCCGGCGTGCCGAAGATGAAGGCCTTGAGGAAGGTCATCGTCATGCGCCAATGATACTGCATGCGCGCGCCGCCGAGCGGGCCGCCCGAGCAGGACTGGATCGCCACCGGCTTTTCCGCAAAAGGCTGGTCCTTCATGCGCGAAACCCAGTCGATGCCGTTCTTCAGCCAGCCGGGCATCGACCAGTTGTATTCCGGCGAGACGAAAATCACGCCATCGGCCGCGCGGATGGCGGCAGCGAGATCTTCCGCCGCCGGAGGGAAGCCCGAGGCCTCCTGAATGTCGGCATTGTACATCGGCAGCGTTTCGAAATCGGGCGCCATCGTAAATTTCATCTCCGGAGGCGCCAATTCGGGCAGCGCCCGCGCGAGAGCGGCATTGTAAGAAGCTTTGCGCAGCGAACCGCAGATCACCAGCACATTCAATTGTTCGGCCATGTCATCCTCATTTCTCATCAAACACTAACGCGCGCCGAAAATTTCCGTTCGGCGCCTATTTTTCGTCCTCGATCGGATTGCGCAAAGTGCCGACACCCTCGACCTCGATCTCGCAGGTGTCGCCCGCCTTCATCCACAGCGGCTCCGGCTTGCGCGCGTGGCCGACGCCGGACGGAGTGCCGGTGAGAATGACGTCGCCCGGCTCCAGCGTCATGCCCTTGGTGAGATAGACGAGCATTTCGGCCACGGGAAACATCATATTTTCGGTGTTGTCCGACTGCATGGTATTGCCGTTGAGCCGGCTCATGATCTTGAGGCCGCTGGCGCCGCGCGGCAATTCGTCGGCGCTCACCATCCAGGGGCCGAAGCCGCCCGTGCGGTCGAAATTCTTACCCATGCCCCATTGCGTGGTGTGACGCTGGAATTCGCGCACCGAGCCTTCGTTCGCGCAAGCATAGCCGGCGATACAGTCGAGCGCATTGTCGAGCGTCAGATGCTTGGCGCGCTTGCCCACGATCGCCACCAGTTCGGCCTCGTAGTCGAGCTGCACGGATTCGCGCGGCCGAACGATCGGCTGCAGATGCGGCACCATGGAGGTGAGCACACGAAAAAAGATCGAAGGGAATTTCGGGATATTGTCGCGCTGCGGTCCTTCCTTGACATGGTCGAGATAGTTGAGGCCGAGGCAGATGATCTTGCCCGGCCGCGCCACCGGCAATGCGTAGGTGATGCCGGCGAGCGGGCGGCGCGCTTGCGATTTGGCGATCTTCACCAGATCGGCGAGAGGCTTGAGGTCGCCCTTGGTCCGCCGCAGCACCGCACCGAGGTCGGCGGGCAGCATGCCGTCCACCGCCTGCAGGTCGACGACGTTGTCGCCCTCGACCACGCCCAGCCGCAGCCTGTTCTCCGCTTCGAATCCGACGATTTTCATGCCCCTGCCCTCGGCGCTTTTCCGGAAGATGCCCGGCCGGAGGCGGCTCAGGCGGCGCAAGGCTTATTGCACTTTCAGGCCAACGTGAAGTGCCGTATCTCGCGCAACTCGATCCGCAGGTCATGCGCGGGCTGTACCCGCGCGTCCACCTCTTCACGAAGAACGATGGATTGCCGGGTCAAGCCCGGCAACGACGGCGCGGAGAATGCTGCGCCGGCAGCGCGCGCCGCCCCTACCGCGCCGCGCGGGTGGGCGCCGGCTCCTCGCCGAGTTCGAAGGCCTGGATGGAGAAGTAGTTGCGTGCGTCGGTCCACGCGCCCAATGGCCGCCAGCCCGCCCCCCGCGCCAGCGCCGTCAGCTTCTCGATCGAATACTTGTAGCTGTTCTCGGTGTGAATGGTCTCGCCGGCGCGGAAGTCGATGGTCTCGCCGCCGACCCTCACCTTCTGCCGCTTCAGGCTGGCGAGATGCATCTCGACGCGATTGCGCTCGCGATTGAAGAAGGCGTGGTGCTCGAAGCAGTCGAGATGAAAATTGCCGCCCAACTCGCGGTTGATGCGGTTGAGCAAGTTGAGGTTGAACTTGGCGGTGATGCCGTCCTTGTCATTGTAGGCCGCGTTGAGCACCTCGGCCGGTTTGATCAGATCCGCGCCGACGATCAGCCGGGCGCCCGGGCCGAGAATGTTGCCGGCGTGGCGCAGAAAGGCGGCCGCCTCGTGCGGCTCGAAATTGCCGATGGTCGAGCCGGGGAAGAAGCCGACGCGCACTGGGGCCGCCTTGGCTTCCGGTGGCAACTCGAAGCTTTGGGTGAAGTCGGCGGTGACCGGCAGCACCTTGAGCTCGGGGAAATCGGGACGCAGCTCGGCCGCTTCCTGCTCCAGCATTTCGCCGCAGATGTCGACCGGCACGTAACAGGCGAGCTGCGGCGCCGCTTTCAACAGAATACGCGCCTTCTTGTTGGAGCCGCTGCCGAACTCGACGAGTGCCGCGCCGGCCGGCATCAGCTTGGCGATATCGCCGGCATGAGCCTCAAGGATGCGCATCTCGCAGCGCGTCGGGTAGTATTCCGGCTGCTCCGTGATACGGTCGAACAGATGCGAACCGGCGGCGTCGTAGAAATATTTCGGCGGGACGCGCTTCGGCGTCGATGTCAGGCCGCCGATCACATCGGAAGCGAATGCCTCATCCTCGCCGCCTTCCTGCAGCGGCTGGCGGGAACGTGCGAGCGCAACCATATTTGATCCTTTCGACTTAAGCGAACTCGGCAAGCCGCAGGCCGCTGAACTGCCAGCGCGATGCCGGATAAAAGAAGTTGCGATAGGTCAGCCGTTGATGTCCGTCCGGTGTGGCGAGCGAGGAGCCGCGCAGCACCATCTGGTTGATCATGAACTTGCCGTTGTATTCCCCGAGGGCGCCCTCGACCGCCCGGTAGCCCGGATACGGTAGATAGGCGCTGCGTGTCCACTGCCAAGCGATGCCGAAGGCGTCGGCGATGGCGCCCCCGGCGGCCGCAACCTCCCATTCCGCCTCGCTCGGCAGGCATTTACCGGCGAAACGGGCGAAGGCATCCGCCTCGTAATAGCTGATATGCAGCACGGGCGCGGCCGGATCCACAGCCTTGAGACCGCCTAGGGTCATGGAATGCCAGACGCCGTCATGGTTGCGCCAATAGCCTGGCGCCTGCCACTCTTCGGCCTGTACGGTCGCCCAGCCGTCGGACAGCCAAAGCGACGGCGTCACATAGCCGCCCGCGGCCATGAATTCCAGCCATTCGCCATTGGTGACCAGATGGCGGGCAATGCCCATATCGGCGATCAATTCGTCGTGGCGGGGCAGTTCGTTGTCGAAACAAAAACCTGAACTCCGGTCATGACCGATCTGGTGGACGCCGGGCGGCACCTCGACGAAGCCGCGCGGCCCCTGCGCCGCGCGCGGCGGCTGCCAGTCCGGATCATAGGCGGGATCGGTCGGATTCTGCGCGAAGGCGTGCAGGATGTCGGTGATGAGCAGTTCCTGATGCTGCTGCTCGTGATTGAGGCCGATCTCGAGGATATCGAACACGCGCTGCGCTTGCGCCGCCGGCACGGTTTCGATCAGGCGTTCGACGGCCTTGTCCACGTGAGCGCGGTAGGCGGTGACGTCCCCGCCGTTCGGCCGGGTGATCAACCCGCGCTGCGGGCGCGCGTGGCGCGGGCCGGCGGCGACGTAATAGGAGTTGAACAGGAACGGAAACCGCTCGTCGAAAATCTTGTAGGACGGATCGTGCGCCTTGAGCAGAAAGGTCTCGAAGAACCAGGTGACATGCGCACGATGCCATTTGGTCGGCGAGGCATCCGCCATGGATTGCACGATCTGGTCTTCTGGCGAGAGAAACGAAGCGCGCCTTTCGGTTTCGCCGCGCACACGGGCGAAGGCGGCGCGCCACTGTGCGCGCGCCTCGTCGAGCGCCTGCTGGTCCGCACCCGGGACAGAGCCCTTCGCCCCCTCGTGCGGAAGCTGCGAAACTGCGACGCGCGCCATGGAAGTGGCCTCCCTACCGCTATGCAAAGGTCATGCGCAGTCGATGTACGTAGAGATACGAATAATAGATGCAATAGTTCCATCCGTCGCACTCCGGGGCAACCCGGAATCGGACAGTTCGCACAGCCTGAACGACGTAACTCTGGGATTATGGCGTACGGTGACAAGTGGCGCTTTCGCCACGCATTTTCCCCAATGTTAGGAACCGGACGGTAACCGGCGCGTTGCCCGCGCGGCGAGCGCCACGCGATTCGATGTTGCGATAGGCAGCGCATTGAGATCGACAAGCGACGTCATCCCTCGTCCCTCGCCCGGTCTCTTCGGTGCAACACGAATCGCCGACGCTGCAATGAATTCAAGTACCCGTGCCTGGTCCGTGGACGGCGGAATCGGCATCGTCGGACGGTCGAAGTGTCGGCACGGCAGAAACTTGAATAATTCTTGCCCGGATCGGAACTATCGGCCGCCTAATGCGTTCGGGCCTCCGAGGGCGCGCGGGTATGGGACTGCCGCGCGCAGCGGGGGGAGGACCCAACATCTCTCATTCGGAACTCCGCGCTTCTGAACGGCCAGTGGTGAGGTAAGGATCGGGAATCGCTCGGTTTTTTCCTCGCGACTGGCGGCCGTATGTTAACGCCGGCTACCCAGACCGGCCAATACCAACACAAACCGACACGAGGCGCGGGATGGCCCCCAATGGTTCCCTAACGACCCGAGAGACCGCCAATGGGGCGAAGGCGAGCCCGCGCGGAAAAGCGCCCGCGCCGGAGGCCGCCCAATCCGAATTGCAGGAATTGCTGCAGGCGCTGCAGGCCATGCGCGCCGGCGACTTTTCCGTGCGCATGCCCGGAGACCAGCTCGGCCTCATGGGAAAGATTGCGGACACCTTCAACGACATCGTTTCCGCCAACGAACGCATGGCGCAACAGCTCGAGCATGTCGGTCAAGTGGTCGGCCGGGACGGCAAGACGCGCCAGCGCGTCAAGTTTGCCCTCTCGAATGGATCCTGGGGCGAGATGGAAACGTCGGTCAATACGCTGATCGACGATCTGTTGTGGCCTACCGCCGAGGTAACGCGCGCGATCGGCGCCGTGGCGCAAGGCGACCTCTTGCAGACCGTCCGTCTGGAAGTCGACGGTCGGCCCTTGAAGGGCGAATTCCTCCGCTCTGCGAACATCGTCAACCGCATGATCGAGCAGTTGGGGGTGTTCACCTCCGAAGTGACGCGTGTGGCGCGCGAGGTCGGCACGGAGGGCAAGCTGGGCGGCCAGGCGCAAGTGCGCGAAGTGACAGGCGTCTGGAAGGACCTGACCGAAAACGTCAACTCGATGGCGAACAACCTGACCGCGCAGGTCCGCAATATTTCCGAAGTGACGATCGCGGTGGCGAACGGCGACCTGTCGAAAAAGATCACGGTCGACGTACGCGGCGAAATCCTTCAGTTGAAGGAAGCCATCAACACGATGGTCGATCAGCTTCGCGCATTCGCTTCCGAGGTGACGCGCGTCGCCCGCGAGGTCGGCACCGAAGGTAAGCTCGGCGGCCAGGCGATCGTGCCGGGCGTTGCCGGCACCTGGAAGGACCTGACCGACAACGTCAACTCGATGGCGTCGAACCTCACCGATCAGGTACGCAGCATCGCCGAGGTCACCACCGCCGTGGCGCGAGGCGACCTGTCCCGCAAGATCACGGTCGACGTGCGCGGCGAAATCCTCGAGCTGAAAGACACCATCAACACGATGGTGGACCAGCTCAATGCCTTTGCCTGGGAAGTGACGCGTGTCGCGCGCGAAGTCGGCACCGAGGGCAAGCTCGGCGGCCAAGCGCAGGTCCCGGGCGTCGCCGGCACCTGGAAAGACCTGACCGATAACGTGAACCTGATGGCGGGCAACCTGACGGCACAGGTCCGCAACATCGCCGAAGTGGCCACCGCCATCGCCACCGGCGACCTGTCGAAGAAGATCACCGTCGACGTGCGCGGCGAACTGCTGCTGCTCAAAGACACGCTCAACACCATGGTCGAGCAGCTCCGCTCGTTCGCGGCGGAAGTGACGCGCGTCGCCCGCGAAGTCGGCACCGAGGGCAAGCTCGGCGCGCAGGCTCACGTCCCGGGCGTCGCCGGCACCTGGAAGGACTTGACCGACACGGTCAACGTGCTGGCGGCCAACCTGACCACGCAGGTGCGCAATATCGCCGAGGTGACCACCGCCGTGGCGCGCGGCGACCTGTCCCGCAAGATCACGGTCGACGTGAAGGGTGAAATCTTCGAGCTGAAGGACACCATCAACACCATGGTGGACCAGCTCAACGCCTTCGCCTCGGAAGTCACCCGTGTCGCGCGCGAAGTCGGCACCGAAGGCAAGCTCGGCGGCCAGGCGCGTGTCCCCGGCGCCGCCGGCACCTGGAAGGACTTGACCGACACCGTCAACAACATGGCCACCAACCTGACCGAACAGGTGCGCGGCATCGTCAAGGTGGTGACGGCGGTTGCCAACGGCAATCTGAAGCAGCAACTGGTCATGCAATCCAAGGGTGAGGTCGCCGCCCTCGCCGAAACGATCAACAACATGATCGAGACGCTGGCGACCTTCGCCGAGCAGGTCACAAGCGTCGCCCGCGAGGTCGGCGTTGAGGGCCGCCTGGGCGGTCAGGCCCACGTCCCCGGCGCCGCCGGCACCTGGAAGGACCTGACCGGCAACGTCAACCTGCTGGCGGCCAACCTCACCACGCAGGTGCGCGCCATCGCCGAAGTGGCGACCGCCGTGACCAAGGGCGACCTCACCCGCTCGATCCAGGTCGATGCGCGTGGCGAAGTGGCCGAGCTCAAAGACAACATCAACACCATGATCGGCAATCTGCGCCTGACCACGGAGCGCAATATCGATCAGGACTGGCTGAAGACCAACCTCGCCAAGTTCACCACCATGCTGCAGGGACAGCGCGATCTGGCCACCGTGGGCCGGCTGCTGCTCACCGAGCTGACGCCGCTGGTTAATGCGCAGCTCGGCGTTCTTTACCGCCTCGACAATTCGGACGGCCGGCACCTGCGGCTGGTCTCGGCTTATGCCGACGATAACGTCAACGGTCATCCGCAGACCATCCGCGTCGGCGAAGGCTTGATCGGGCAATGCGCCACCGACAAGCGGCAGATGCTGATCAGCGAGCCGAACGACGACCTGGTGCCCATCGGATCGGTGTCCTTCAAGGCCATCCCGCGCAACGTCATCGTGCTGCCGGTGCTGTTTGAAAACCAGCTCAAGGCCGTCATCGAACTCGCTTCGCTGAAGACCTTCAACGCCCTGCAAATCGCGTTCCTGGAGCAGCTTACCGACAGCTTCGGCACCGTGCTCAACAGTATCGAAGCCACCATGCAGACCGAAGGGCTGCTGACACAGTCACAGGAGCTTGCCGCCGAACTGCAGGCGCAGAAGCGCGAGCTGCAGCAGACCAACGATCAGCTGGAACAGAAGGCGCAGCAACTCGCCGAGCGAAACGTCGAAGTCGAGCGCAAGAACGACGAAATCGAACAGGCGCGCCGCGCGCTCGAAGAGCAGGCGAGCGAACTCGCGCTCACGTCGAAATACAAGTCCGAATTCCTGGCGAACATGTCGCACGAGCTGCGCACGCCGCTGAACAGCGTTTTGATCCTCAGCCAGCAACTGTCAGAGAATGCCGACGGCAACCTGGTGCCCAAGCAGGTCGAGTTCGCCCGCACAATTCACAGCGCTGGCGCCGATCTCCTCAACCTGATCACCGACATTCTCGACCTTTCGAAGATCGAATCCGGCACCGTCACGGTGGAGGCCGAGGACATCGATCTGCCGAACCTGATCGACGCCGTGTCGCGTCAATTCCGCCACGAAGCGGAACGCCGCCAGCTCGATTTCGACGTCGACGTCGATCCCAATATCGGCCGCAGCATCGTGACCGATTCCAAGCGCCTGCAGCAGGTGCTCAAGAACCTCATGTCCAACTCGCTCAAGTTTACCGAGAAGGGCAGCGTCACATTGCGCGTGTCCGTGGCCAGCAACGGCTGGAACCCGCACCACGAGGTGCTGAACGAAACGCCGATGGTGGTGGCATTCGAGGTGGCCGATACCGGCATCGGCATCCCGTTGGAAAAGCAGAAGATCATCTTCGAGGCGTTCCAACAGGCCGACGCCAGCACCAGCCGCAAATACGGCGGCACGGGCCTCGGCCTGGCCATCTGCCGCGAACTGGCGAATCTGCTCGGCGGCGAGCTCACGCTGCGCAGTTCGCCCGGCGCAGGCAGCACGTTCATCCTTTATCTGCCGATCCGTTACGCCGGCTCCGTGAGCGCCCAACGCACGCCGGGCGGCCGCGAGCAGACGCATTCAACCTTCCGTCAAGCCCAGCGGATTCCGGAACGGCAGATCGAACACATCCCCGACGACCGCCTCGATATCCAATCCGGCGACCAGACGCTCCTGATCGTCGAGGACGATCCGCATTATGCACGCGTCCTCGCGGGGCTCGCGCGCGATCAGGGCTTCAAGGTGCTGATTGCTGCGCGTGGGGCCGACGCAATCGATCTGGCGCGGCAATTCGGCCCGACCGCCATATCGCTGGATGTCTTCCTGCCGGATACCCTGGGCTGGAACGTCTTGAGCCAACTCAAGCAAAACTCGGACACCCGACATATCCCGGTGCAGGTGGTCACCTCGGATGAGGACCGCCAGCACGGTCTTGCACGTGGCGCGTTTTCTTTCCTTACCAAGCCGGCCAATGCGCAGGAACTCGAGAACGAACTGGCCCGCATCCGCAGCTATGCCGGACGCCGTGTGAAGCGGCTGCTCGTCGTCGAAGATAACGCGGCTGAGCTGATGAGCATCAAGGAGCTGCTCGCGCACGACGACGTGGACATCAAAACTGCAAGCACCGGGAAAGAGTGCCTGGATCTTATTCGTGCCGAAGCCTTCGATTGCGTCGTGCTGGACTTGCGGCTGCCCGATCTATCCGGCTTCGAGGTGCTGAAACAGATCGCGGCCGACCGGGGGATATCCGACGTCCCGGTCATCGTATTCACCGGCCGGGAACTGACGACGGAAGAAGACGCTCTCCTCCATTCGATGGCACGCAGCATCGTGGTCAAGGACGTCAAGTCGCCCGAACGCCTGCTCGACGAGACGGCGCTGTTCCTCCACCGAGTCGTCGCCAACCTCCCGCCGGAGAGGCAACGCATGTTGGAGCGGCTGTACGGCTCTGACGAGCCTTTGGCCAACCACACCGCGCTCCTGGTCGATGACGATGCGCGTAATGTGTTCGCCCTGAGCAGCGTGCTTGAACGGCGCGGCATGAAAGTGCTCACCGCGACGACCGGCCTGGAGGCGATCGAATGCATCCAGGACACGCCGCAATTGGCCATCGTGCTGATGGACATCATGATGCCGGGAATGGACGGCTATCAAGCCATCAGCGCCATCCGGAAAAACCCGCTGCATCGGCGCCTGCCGATCATCGCCCTGACGGCCAAGGCCATGAAAGGCGACCGGGAAAAATGCCTCGAGGCCGGCGCCTCCGACTACCTCGCCAAGCCGGTCGACACAGAACAACTGCTGTCGACGCTGCGCAACTGGCTGCATCGGTAGCGGAGCGGCAAAATGGCAGGCGAAAAGGTCAATATCCTCCTGGTCGACGATCAGCCGGCAAAGCTTATCAGCCACAAGGCTGTGCTTGGTGGGCTCGGCGAAAACCTGCTCACCGCGTCGAGCGCACGGCAGGCATTCGAAGTCCTGCTCAAGAACGAAATCGCCGTCGTTCTCATCGACGTCTGCATGCCGGAAACCGACGGCTTCGAGCTGGCGGCGATGATTCAGGAGCACCCGCGCTTCAAGCAAACGGCCATAATTTTCATTTCCGCCGTCCTGTTCAACGACGTCGATCGCCTGCGCGGCTATGAGATGGGGGCCGTCGACTACGTGTCCGTACCGGTAATTCCCGAGGTCCTTCGCGCCAAGGTGAAGGTCTTCGTCGAGCTTTACCGCAAGACAAAGCAGCTCGAACAGCTCAACCGCAACCTCGAAGCCCGCGTGGCCGAGCGCACGGCGGAGCTCGCCGCCTCCACCGCTCAACTCCGCCAAGCAGAACAACTGCGCAGCCTCGCCCTGGCTGCCGGCCAGATGGGGTCCTGGGAATGGAATATCACTCGCCGAGAAGCGACCTGGGACCAGGGCCAGCACAAGATATTCGGCGTCGATCCGGCCTCTTTTCGCCCCACGGTGCGGGCCGTGAAGGCGCTCATCCATCCGGATGACGTGGCCGGCCTGCGCGACACGTTCCGTAAGGTCACCGCGGCCTCCAATACGTTCCAGACCGAGTTTCGGGTGCGCCAGCCAAATGGCGACATGCGATCCTGCATCGGCGTGGTGGCGGCAAGTTTCGGCAAAGGCGGAAAGCTCGTTCGACTCAGCGGCGTCACGGTCGATATCACCGAGCGCAGGCAAGCGGAGGAGCATCGCATGCTCCTGGCGGAGGAGGTCGATCACCGCGCGCGCAATGTCGTGGCCGTCATTCAGGCGATCATGCGCCTCACCCGTTCCGACACGATCAGCGATTACATCGCGACGCTCGATGGCCGCATTCGGGCGCTGTCGACCGCGCACAAGCTGCTTGCGACCTCGCGGTGGGAAGGCGCCGACCTGAGAAGGCTCGTCGACGAGGAACTGGCCCCCTACCGCGGCGGCGATGGCGAGCGGGTGGAAATCGCAGGGCCCGCCGTATTATTGCCGCCCAGCATCGCGCAAACCATCGCGCTGGCGCTGCATGAACTGGTGACGAATGCGGCGAAATACGGCGCGCTCTCGGTCGACTCCGGCCGCATCAGGATCGGCTGGGACACCGGTCCGCGCCGGCTCACCTTATCCTGGCTCGAAACGAACGGACCGCCGATCGAACGCCCGGGCCATGTCGGTTACGGAACCCGTGTGATCAAGGGCGGCATCGAAGGACAGCTCGGCGGGAGGGCGGAGTTCGATTGGCGGCCCGACGGGCTCGCCTGCACCCTGCTCGTCCCCTCTCAGGGCGAAAAGCTCGCCACGAAGGCCGAGCCCGGTAAGATCAATGGCGCCGAACAGGCGGCGCAGCAATTGATCCTCCTCGTCGAAGACGAGCCGATGATTTCCATGATGCTTGCGGACATGCTGGTGCAGAATGGAGAGAGCGTCGACGGCCCGTATTGCGGACTCCATGAGGCATTGCGCGCGGCCACCCACAACGATCTGAAGGCGGGCATCCTGGATGTCAATCTGCGCGGCAACATCGTCTATCCGATCGCGGACATGCTCACCCAGCGCAAAATTCCTTTCGTCTTCGTCACGGGCTATACCGCCGATACCATCGAGCCGCGCTACCAGCACATTCCCATCCTGCAGAAGCCGGTCGAACCTCAGAGCATCTGGGCGGCGCTGGTGCAGTCGTCGCAGAAGATCGTCCAATAGCCGCGTCGGCGGCGACGGTTGGCTGCAGTCTCCACAGTCCGAAGCGCGAAGGGCGCACGATACTATGCGGATCCTGAAACGCGGGCGCTCTCGAGACGTTCGCACGACGGCCGCCGGTGGCGTCGATCGCGCTTGACGATCAGACGCCGATATAAGAGCTGACGATATCGGGACGAGATTCAAGCTCTCGGTTGCTGCCCTGAAAGGCGACGTGTCCGTTGTTGATGACGTAGCAGCGCGTTGAGAGTTCCAGAACCGCCTCGATATTCTGTTCAACGATGATGATCGTCTGTCGTTCTTTCACCAGCATCTGGCAGACATCCATGATCCGGTCCACGATGCTGGGCGCCAGCCCTTCGAACGGCTCGTCCAGCAGGATGAGCCGGGGCCGCCGCACAAGTGCTCGAGCGACAGCCAGCATCTGCTGCTCGCCTCCCGATAGCGCCCGGCCGCGGTTTTTGGCGCGTTCCCTCAGGTTGGGGAAAAGCTCGTACACTTCCGCCAGCTTCCAGGGGTCTTTCGCGGTCAGGCCGGCCAGGACCAGGTTCTCCTCGACCGTGAGATTGCTGAAGATGTTGCGTCCTTCGGGGACAAGCTGGATGCCGAGGGCCGCGATGCGCTCCGGCTTTTCCGCTTCGATCGCGGCACCGTCGAAGCGGATCGACCCCGATTGCGCGCCCACCGCTCCCATAATGGTCTTTAGCAGCGTGGTCTTGCCGGCACCGTTGCGGCCGAGAAGCCCGACGCATTCGCCCTCGTCGATGTCGAGGTCGATGTCGAACAGTACATGCGACGAGCCGTAGAAGCTGTTAATTCCGCGCAGTTCCAACATGCTCATAGAACCACGGCTCCCGCCCGCTTGGCGCCGGGAGGCAGCAGAGCCCGCCGGCCCAGATAGGCGCCGCGCACCGCCTCATTGCCCCGCATCTCGTCGGGCGGGCCATCGAACAGGATCTCGCCCCGATGCAGCACGATGATGCGCTCGGCCAGTTCGTACACGGCGTCCATGTCATGCTCGACGATGAGGACGTTGGTCGTTTTGGCGATTTCGATGACCAGCGCCTTGACGTCCACGCGCTCGGCCGGACTCAAGCCGGCCAGCGGCTCGTCGAGCAGCAGGAGCTCGGGGTCGCTGGCCAAAGCCAGGCCGATCTCCAAACGCCGGCGATGCCCGTAGGGCAATTGGTCGACCAACACATCCTTGACGTCCGCAAGACCGATTTCATGGAGCGTCTTCTCCGCCCGCGCGCGCACGGCCTCGTTCGCGGGCGTCTCGATCAAGGTACGCAGCGACGCCGAACCATAGCGGCGCGCGAGCACCGGAATGCTGATATTGTCGACCACGGTCATATCGCGGAAAAGCTGGGTGATCTGGTAACTCTTGCTCACGCCGAGCTGGCAGGCGGCGGTGCCGCCAATGCCGCTGATGTCGTGATGCTTGAAACGCACCTGACCGCTGGTAGGGCGCACGGCGCCGGCCAGCATGGAGAACAGGGTACTCTTGCCGGCGCCATTCGGACCGATCAGAGCGACGATGCCGCCGGCGCTCACATCGAAGGTGACATTGTTGACGGCAACCAGCCCGCCGAAACGCTTGGTAACCCCGTTCACCCGCAAAATCGGCTCATCCCTCTTGCCGATGCGGGCCGCCACTGGCGACACTTGCGGCCGCGGCGGCGGTACCGGCTCGGCCGTCGCCGCCTGCGCCGGTACAGCCGTTGCAGCACCACGCCGCTTGCGCGTGAAGATGTCCTTGACCGCACCGGCGATGCCTTGCGGCACGAACAGGATGCACAGCACGAACACCAGCGCCAGCAGAACCAGCCAAAGCGCGCCGATTCCGGGGATGGTCTGCAGTGCTGTGCGCAGATAGATCCACACGAAGGCGCCGACCAACGGTCCGACCAGCAGATTGACCCCGCCGATCATGGTCTGCACGACCAACTGCACCGAGGTCTGGGCGTTAAAGGCGTCGGGCGGCATGTAGGTCTGGAACATGCCGAGCAGGCCACCGGCAAAACCGGCGTAGACACTGGCGATACAAAACACAAGGATCCGGTAGAGCCAGACGTTATGGCCGACGGCCTCGGTGCGATCGTTGTTGCGTTTGATGCCGCGCAGGATCAGGCCGAACGAGGAATTCTTCACGTAGCGGGCGATCGCATAGGCGACCAGGTAGGCGGCGGCGAGGCTCGCATACATCGCCAGCGGGTTGGCGAAGAAATGCGGCTGCGGCACACCGGCAATGCCGTCTTCACCGCGTGTCCACTCTCGCAAAGGCGAGAATTCGAGAAAATAGAAGAATTCCGCGAACGCCAGCGTGACCATCGCGAAATAGATTCCGGAGCGCCGTACCGAAAGCGCGCCGACCAGGATGCCGGCGACCAGGGCGGATAGCGTGCCGATCAGCAGCGCAAGGTAAAGGTTGCCGATGACGTGATGCACCAGGAGATAGGCGGTCACGAATCCGCCGACCCCGTAAAAGATCGTCTGGCCGAACGACAACAGGCCGGCGCCGCCGAACAGCAGTTGAAAGCCGAGCCCAAAAATGCCCCAGATCACAATACGGCTCAGCATCGACGGGCTGGCGCCGATGGGTCCGAGCAGAAACGGCGCAGCCGCCATCGCGAGCGCCAGATAGGCCTCTTGCGGGACCCGCGTCAGCACGCCGGAGCCGCGCGGCATATCGAATTTGTCGGTCAACCGAGGCCTTCCTTGCCGAACAGACCGCGCGGCCGGGCCACCAGGACAAAGCCCATCACGGCGAACAATGCCACTTTGGAATAGGCCGGCGCCACCATCGCCACCATGCTGATGACCTCGCCGCACAGCAGGCCCCCGACGATCGCGCCGGCGAACGAGCCTAACCCTCCAAGCACCACCACGACGAATGCCTGAACCAGCGTGTTCTGCCCCATGTCGGGGGTGACCGAACTGATCGGCGCGTAAAGGACACCGGCAAAGCCGGCCGCCGCCACGCCGATACCGAACACCAGGGTGAAAGCGCGCGGCACATCGACGCCGAGCATGCGCGCCATCAGCGGGTCCTCGATGCCGGCGCGAATGACCAGCCCGATACGAGTACGGTAGAGCAGCAGATACAGAACCAGCAGCGCCGCGACCGAAATCGCGAACACCACGAGGCGATATTTCGGATAGTATGCGAATGTGAGATCGAGCGCGCCCGAGCCCCAGGACGGCGACGGCATGCGCAGGCTGATGCCGCCGAACCACGCGCGCAGCAATTCGACCACGATGATCGAAATGCCGAGGGTGATGAGGATGTGCTCCTCGTGGCCGAGCTGATAAAAGCGCCTGAGCAGCCCTCGTTCGAGCGCCATGCCGAATACGCCCAGCAGCACCGTGCCCGCCAGCAGCGCCAAGCCGAACGAGCCGGTCGCCTCGTAGGTGACGTAGCCCGCATAGGCACCAAGGGTGAAGAACGCGCCGTGCGCGAAATTCACCAGGCCCAGCATGCCGAGAATGATGGTCAGACCAGAGGCAACCAGCGCCAGAATCGCACCGAGTACGAGGCCGTTAAGCGCTTGCGAGATAAACAGCGATGACATTATCACTTCTTATTCTGCGCGGCCTTGCGGGCGGCGGAAACGGGTCCGCGGTGAATCGGCCGCGGACCCGAAAGAGTATCAGGTATAAGGCCCGAGCTTACAGCCGGTTTCGCTGATCGGCATGAGGACGTCCGGGCCATCTACCAGTCCGACGATATCCCAATAGTCGTCGGGGTTCTTCATCTGCGACTTCGACTTGCCGACGGCGATCGGGACCGGACGAACGAGTTGATGATCTTCCGGACGATAATAGACGGAGCCGAGCGTCGTCGTTATCGGCTTCTTCGAATTCGAGCGCCTTGATCACCTTGGGCGGATAGAAGGTCTTGGCGCGTTCCACCGCGACTGCCCACAGAATGACCTGCAGATAGCCCTGATGCGCCGACCAGTCGGGCTTATACTTGTTGCGTTTCTCGAATTCAGTGACGAAGTAGCGAGACTGCGGGAATTTGTTTTCCAGCGTCCACCAGAAGTCGAAGGCGCCGTACACCCCCGCCATGAGATCGGGGCCGAGCTCCTTGGCCATGAACGGGCCGATATTCGGCACCACGTGCTTCATCTTCTTGAAGATGCCGAAGTCCCTGGCCTGCTGAGTCGAGCGCACGAGGTCGTTGCCCGCACCCAGGTTGATCAGCACGTCGGCGCCGCTGTTGGCGATGTTCAGCAAATGAGAGCTGAAATCGGATTCGCCGATCGGGAACAGTTCCTTGGCGACAGTCTTCCAGCCCTGCGCGCGCGTGAACTTGTCCATCGAGTCGAAGAAAGTGTGGCCGAACGTGTAGTCCGCGACGAGATAGGCCGCCTTGCGATTCTTGCCGAGCTCTTTGGCGAGAACCGGCGCCAGCGCCTTGGAAGCCATGTAGGCCGACGGTTGCGCGCGGAAGCCATAGCGGCGGCAGTCCTTGCCGGTGGTGTCGTTCGAGCCGCTCGGTCCGGTCATGTAGATGACCTTCTCCTGCTGCGCGAGCTGCTCGAGAGCCACCGCGGTGGCGCTGCTGAAGCAGCCGGTGATCATCGCGGCTTGCTTGTCCTTGATGAAGCGGGTCTGCGCCTGTACGGCGGGATTAGGCTTGGTTTCAGTATCCGCGGATGCGTAAACGATCTTCTTGCCGAGTACGCCCGCGCCGGAAAGCTCCGGCATTTGCTTGGCAAGTTCGCCGCTGTTGATGAGCTCGATGGCGAGCTTATTGCCGAGCAGCGTGTCCTTGCCGGGAGCCGAATAAGGGCCGGAAAGCGGCTGCGTGATCCCAACGAAAACTTCGTCCTTGCTGCAACACGCCGGGAAAGTTCCAAGGGCGGGATCCTCCGCAGCCAGCACGAGGCTCGGCTTGGCCAATGCCGACAGCCCTGCGATTCCGGCAGCCCCTTGCAAAAGCTTACGGCGCGACAGACCGAAAGGCGCGATAGAAATACGATTGCTCGCCATGAGCTGCTTCTCCCCTGTTTTCAACGGCGCTCGCGCTTGTGCGCGAATTATCTCTCCGCAGGTCGCAGTCTTGCAGCCCGTGCCTTTAAAACAAGAGATATTTTCCGATCAATTCACTTTCGAATTCCCGAAGTGACAAAGAAGCCTAATGTGGCGAACCGACCGCCCCGTCAACAAGTTACAGATGAGACCAATTTGTCGCCACAGTCTCTGGAGCGTTGTAACTGTTCGTGGGAGGCCAGAGCGTAGCATTCGCGATTTTCGATGGCTCGACTTCATTATTTATCGCTTGTTTCGATGTATGGGGGCGGCCATATCCAAGGGGCCTGTCGCTCTTAAATTGTGGAGCAGACGAATGCCGGAAGGCGTCGAAAAAAATTGGCTGTCTTTGCGGGTCGCCGGGATCACGCCCGCCGCCGAAGGAATCCTGCTGTTCGAGTTCGTCGACCCGGCGGGCGGCGCGCTGCCTCGCTTTACGGCGGGCGCCCACGTCGAACTGCGCATCGACGACGGCATCCTGCGCAGCTATTCGCTCAGCAATGATCCGGCCGAGACGCACCGCTATGTGGTGGCGGTGCTGCGCGAGGAAGCCGGCCGCGGCGGCTCACGCGCCATGCACGATCGAATCAAAGTCGGAGACATGCTGCAAGTATCCTCGCCGCGCAATCACTTCCCGCTTGCCGGCCCAGAGGCGCAATTCCATCTTCTGCTGGCCGGCGGCATCGGTATCACGCCGATGATGGCAATGATTCGCGAACTTGAGGCGCGCGGCGCGTCTTGGCACCTGCATTATTGCACGCGATCGCCCGAACGTACGGCTTTCCGGGATGAGTTGGCGGCTTATGCCGCCGCCGGAAAGGTAACCTTTCATCATGACGGCGGCGACCCGGCGCGCGGACTTGATCTCGCCGCCACGTTGGGCAAATTCGAGATCGGGACCCATGTTTATTTCTGCGGGCCCTCGGGCTTCATGAGCGCAACCAAGGCCGCCGTGGGCCTATGGCCGGCGCACACCGTTCACTGCGAGTATTTTTCCGGCGTCGAGGACAAGCCGCACTTCGAAAACGCGCCGTTCGAGGTCAAGATCCGCAGCACCGGCGACGTTCTCCAGGTACCGGTCGACAAGAGCATTATCGACGTGCTGCGTGAAAACGGCCATGACATCGACACCGACTGCGAGGACGGCTACTGCGGCACCTGCATCACACGCTATCTCTCGGGCGAGCCGGAGCATCGCGACACCGTGCTGTCCGAGGGCGAGCGAAAAACATACATGATGATTTGCTGTTCGCGTGGCAAAGGCGCTCTCGAGCTGGACCTTTAATTCGGCTGGCTGTCCGGCTCGATCGCGCCCCGGGGGAAACACTATCATGACTAGGGAAAAGAAAGCGGGGGACGGACCGTTGTCCAACCTTCGCGTGCTCGAATTCGGCCAGATCGCCGCCGGACCCTTTGCCGGTTCGTTGCTCGCCGATCTGGGCGCCGATGTGGTGAAGGTTGAAAACCCGGTGGGCGGCGACGGCATGCGCGGCTGGCCGCCTCTTTCGCGCGGCGCAGACGACGCGTCGTTTAGTGAAAACTTCGCTTCGGTCAATCGAAACAAACGCTCGATCACTGCGGACCTCAAAGACGCCGAGAGCTGCTCGCGCCTGAAAGAGCTCATCGCCGCGGCCGACGTGCTGGTCGAAAACTTCCGCACCGGTACGCTTCAGCGCCTCGGCCTGGGCTATGAGGACGTCAAAGTGCTCAACCCGCGAACTCGTGTATTGCTCGATTACCGGTTATGGCCAATCCGGTCCCAGCGCCCGGCGCGGGGCTTTCGACGTCACGGTCCAGGCCATGAGCGGCCTGATGAGCGTGACCGGCGAGGAAGGGCGGCCGCCGGTGAAGTGCGGGGTGCCGGTCGGTGATTTCTGCGCCGGCCTTTATGCGGCCTATTCGATCTTGGCGGCTGTGATGCGGGCGCGAGAAACCGGCATCGGCGCTTACATCGATTGTCCGATGCTCGGCACCCTGATCGGCGTGGCGGCTTTGCAGACCAGCGAATATTTCGGCACCGGCAAGCCCGGCCGTCGCCTCGGCTCGGCGCATCCCCGCAACGCGCCCTATCAGGCGTTCCGCGCCAGCGACACTTATTTCGTCATCGCGGCCGGCAATGATTCCTTGTGGCGTGAAGTTGCCGATGCGGTCGCCCGTCTGGACCTCGTTGAGGACCCGCGCTTTCGCAGCCAACCGGATCGCGCGCGCAACCAGGAGGAACTGGCCGCCATTCTCGAAGAATCCTTCACCAAACGGACGGCTGCCGAGTGGATCGCCGAAATGGACCGGCGCGGCGTGCCCTGCGCGCCGATCAACGGCTATGCCGAGGCGCTGGCCGACCCGCAGGTCGAGGCCATGGGTCTGGTCATGCCACTGGAGTTACCGAACGGTGTGACAACGCGGACGACCGCTTTCCCGGTTAACATCAGTGACTACGACTTCAAGATACGCCGCGCGCCGCCAGCGCTGGGCGCGGACACTGACGACGTATTCGACGAGTGGCTCGGCGGCCGGACCGCCGATACGGGCGCCCGCCCGCCACGAGCCGCGGAGTGACAGAGATGATGCCCGTGATCGTCGAGCGGAGCGAAAACACCGCCGTCCTGCGTCTCAATCGGCCGGACAAACTGAACGCCTTCAACGCGCCGCTGGTCGAGGCGCTGATCGAGGCCGTCGAGAAGGCGATCGGCGAGGGCGTGCGATTGATCGTCTTCCGCGGCGAAGGCAAAGCCTTTGCCGCAGGCTTTGATGTCGACGGACTCGAGGCCGCGAGCGACGGCGATCTCGCGCTCCGCCTCATCCGCATCGAAATGCTGCTGCAACGTGTCCAGCACGCGCCGGTCGCTACGCTCGCGCTGGTTCACGGGCCCTGCTTCGGGGCGGCGGCCGACTTGGTCGCTGCGTGCCGCTGGCGCGTGGCGGCGCCCGGCGCCCGGTTCCGCATGCCCGGCCTGCGCTTCGGGGTCGTGCTCGGCACGCGCCGGCTGGCGCAGCGGGTCGGCACCGACACGGCCCGTACGCTTCTCGAAAGCTCCAAGGTTTTCAACCACGAGGATGCGCTGGCGATCGGGTTTCTCACCGGCATCGGCGCGCAGGACGACTGGCCGGCGCTTGTCGCGTCTCATGCCGGCCTAGCGGCGGCACTGACGCCCGCGGCGCAGGCGGCGATGCTGGCGGGGACCGTCCTCGATACGCGCGACGCCGATCTTGCCGCGCTCGCGCGCTCGGTCGCGCAACCGGGGCTGAAAGGCCGCATTGCCGATTACGTCGCGAGCCTCAAATCCCAAAGCAAGGCGTCTACCTAGCCGAGCTTCCCTGGTCGCGTTTCGCAGCGGCCGCTTTCCGCGGCGGCCGCCGCGCGGCGGCCGCTTTATCGAAGTCGCTGATCTCGGCCGCCAGCAGCGCGATCTTGCGCGCCACGAGCTGCATGCTTTCTGCGGAATAGGTGGCGGTGAATTCGACCGGCGGAAAGCAGGGGTCGGTTTGCACGATGCGCAGCTGCTTCGTCCGTATCTGGTGCATATAGCTGCGCGGCGGCAACAGAGCGAGACCGAGACCGGCCGTGGCCAGCGAAGCGGCCACACCGAGGCTCTTGCAGGTGTCGATGCGATGGCCCGCCGCGCCGCCATACTGAAACCAATCCTCGATCGACTTGTGGTGATAGGACTCGCGCGACAAGGCGATAATCGGATAGGACTGCAGGTCGCGCGGCTCGAGCACGCCTTTCGGCAGGTTCATCGAAGGGCTCGCCATCCATGCAAATTCGACGGTACCGAGCGATACCGGCGAGAAACTATATCCCGGCACGGTGCCGGGCGCTAAAATGAGATCGAGCGAGCCCTGGGCCAGGCTCTCGATGAGGTCTTGCGTCAGCGCTTCGTCCAGCGCCAGGACGAGGCGGGGGTACTTCTCGTGAATGGCCTTGACCAGGCGCGGCAGCCAGGTGATCGAGATCATCTCCGCCACCCCGACCCGCAGCACGCCGGACATGGCGTGATCCTCGGACATGCGCTCGCGCATTTGCGCGGCGACCCGCAGGATTTCCTCGGCATAGCGCAGCAGCTCACGTCCCTTCGGGGTAATTCGCGCGGTGCGCTGCGTGCGATCGAACAGCGTCACGCCAAGGTCGCGCTCGATATCCTGGATGCGGACTGAAACCGTCGACTGGGTGGCATTGAGCCGCTCGGACGCCGCGGAAAAGCTCCCAAGCTTGGCCGCCCAGTAGAATGTCTCGATCTGGCGCAAGTTCACGGCCGACCTCCAGCAGGAACGCGCTTTTATACTATCGCTTTTTTTGAACTAATCGATATCGAAATAATCACTTGTTCCTATGGGACTTTGGCCGGAGAATGCCTGCGACATCGGGCCCCATAAGGGCGGTTCCAAGCTCGGCCCGACATTCCGCATTGCACGTAATTTGGAAAGGGAACGCCATGCCGACAATGATGACAGTCCGCAACGCCTGGTACGTCGCCGGTCTTTCCGCCGACTTCCCCAAGGAAAAGCTGACCGGTCACGTCATCGCTCATCGGCCGGTCGTAATATGGCGCACGAGGCACGGCGAAGTCGTGGCCTATGACGATCGTTGTGCGCACAAGCGGTTTCCGCTCTCCAAGGGCCGGCTCATGGAGGATGGCACGCTCGAATGCGCGTATCACGGGCTGCGCTACGACACGAGCGGCAAATGCGTGATGATTCCTTCACACCCCACCGGTCCTATCTCGCCCAAGACCGTCGTGAACGCATTCCCGTTGATCGAACAGGACGGGCTCGTCTGGATCTGGCCGGGCGATCCCGCCATGGCCGAGCGACGCAAGCCCCCGCGCCTGCCGGAGGTGGGCAGTGACGAGTGGGACAGCGTGGTGGTCGGACCGATGAATGTGCCGGCCAACTATCTTCTGCTGATCGAGAACCTGCTCGACATCACCCATTTCTATCCGCTGCACGACGGCAATATCGGCGACCTCGCCAGCAGCCGCATCCCGATCAATCTCGAGGAAGGCGAGTTCGACGGCAATCAGTACATCATGACGATTCGCGAGACCGCGAACTACAAGCAGCCGCCTTATCTGGTGGACTGGTTCCATTACGACGTGGTCGACCGGCATCATACCCATTGCATGATGAACCCCGGGGTCACGCGCGTCGTCATGCGCAACGCCAAGCCCGGCGAGCTCAAGAAGCGCGAGGGCGAACGCGAATATCCCGGCATTCTGGAAGCCCAGGGCAACGAGCGCGGCTACGTCCTGGTGCACACCCACACGCCGGTCGACGACAAAAATCATGTCTGGCGCGTGATCGTGAATGCGCCGAAGCACCACATGTCCGCCGGCGACTCCAACAAATCGGCGGCCAGGCGCATCGCCGAAATGTTCCCGAAAGTGGCGGCCGAGGACGAGTGGGCCCTCGAGCAGCAGCAAAAGATGTTCGATTATCCCGACGAGGGATATTCCGAGGTCTTCTTGAAGCCTGATCTCGCGCTGCGTCGCGCGCGCAAGATCTTCGGCGAACTCATGCGCGAGCAGACGCAGGGGCCCGCGGTCCAGGCCGCGGAGTGAGCCCATGCGACGCGTCCGGCCGGCTTTCCCGTAGCCGGCCGGAACGCGCCGCATATTCGCGACGGCACGCTTCCGACAGCAAACCTGCTGCCGGCGACTTGCGGCGCACGCGCCCTGCTCCGCGCCGGTCTTATCAAGCGGATTGGCGTACTCATAAGATCTTTTCGTAAGAGGCAAGCAGCAGCCGATGCTAACTTGCCCGAAACGAGCGCGCTTGAGCTTTCACAATTTGCTCGTCCATCATAGGGGCCGACAATAGCGACCCAGCGACACCGGGTGGCCGTCTGGCGCGCAACAGCAGCCGGGCTTTGCGCGACCCTGATCGGCAATGGTCTCGGGCGCTTCGCCTACACGCCGCTCGTCCCCGCCCTGATCGCTGCGGGCTGGTTCACCCCGCCGCAGACATATTATCTGCAAGCCGCCAATTTCGCCGGCTATCTCGCGGGCGCCCTGCTCTATCGGCCGCTGACGAAGCGCTTCCCGCAGACCACAATCCTGCGTTCGATGATGCTGTTCGCCGGCGCTGCCCTGCTTGCCTGCGCCCTGCCACTCTCGTTTTGGTGGTTCACGTTCTGGCGCACCGCATCCGGCCTCGCCGGCGCGGTGCTATTGGTCGTGGCGCCAGCCGCGGTGCTGCCGCATGTGCCCTCGCGCAATGCCGGCTTTGCCGGAGGCGCCATCTTTGCCGGGGTCGCCATCGGCATTGTTGGCTCGGGCACAATCGTCCCGCTCCTTTTACGCCTTGGCTTGATGGAAACCTGGATAGCCTTAGGCTTGTGTGCGCTCTTCCTCACACTGATCGCCTGGAATGGGTGGCCCGAAAACGACGGAGATGGCGCCGCAAGGGTTGGCCGCGATCGTCCGGTTTTTCCCGCACCTCCCGCCGACGTCAGCCTTATCACCCTCTACATCGAGTATGCGCTGGCCGCCGTGGCGCTCGTGCCGCACATGGTTTTCCTCGTCGACTTCGTCGCGCGCGGATTGGGCAAAGGCATCGAGATCGGTGCGCTCTACTGGATTTTGTTTGGCTTCAGTGCGATTGGCGGCTCATTGTTCATGGGCTGGCTTGGCGATCGGGTTGGCTTCCGCCTTGCGCTCCGGCTGGTATTCGCCATCGAAACCGCGGCCGTGCTCTTGCCCGCGATACGGCCGACCGCCCTGCCGTTACTCCTGTCCACGGCGATAGTCGGCGCCTTCGTTACCGGCTCGTCGACCCTCGCCATCGGCCGCATCCAAGAAATCATGCGCGGTAAGCCGCAAGGAATGTCTTGGAGCATCGCAACGATCGCCTTCGCGCTCGGGCAGGCAATCGCTGCCTACGTATTTTCGTGGCTGTTCGCTGCAACCTCGGATTACGCCATCCTTTTTGAGTGCGGAGCCGCCGCGCTCGGAGTAGCCCTGATTATAGACTTGGCATCCGCACCGTCGCCACGCCCGGCCGCATAGCCATTTTATAGTGCCGTAGTTCGCAATCGGCCGAGATAGGCCCCAAGCCGCGCGAAACGGCCTGACGCGCACCTGGCCGACAATCAATCGAACATCGGCGTGACGCCTGGCGGCACGGAAAAGCCCAGATCGCCACGCGCAATGACGGCATCGCGCCCGCCATGGCGCTGCAGAAGCTCGCTCTGGCGCGCCTTGGCCCGACGATCGATGTCCACAGGATCGAGCATTGCGTATAGCCGCGCGCGCGCTTCTTTGACGATGCCTGCGAATTCCTCTTGGCTGGCCAGATCGTTTAGTTCCTGCGGATCGTTCTTCAAGTCGAACAGTTGATCCGGGAAATTGAGGTAATGCACATACTTGAATTCCCGGAGCCTCACCATGAAGACGGCACCGCTCGACCCCATGCCGTGATACTCGGAGATGACGATGCGGTCCGGCTGCGCTCCTGTCGCCAGCTTGGTCAGCGAAATTCCCGGCATGTCATTCTCTAGTCTCAGCGCGTCGCTTTCCCCGACCGTCTCGAAGATGAAGGGATAGACGTCGACATGGCTGGTTGCCGCATCGACGACACGTCCTGCCGGTATCCCCTCCCCGGCCGCGATCAACGGGACGGCCGCGGCCTCCTCGTACATCGTCGACTTGCCCCACACGCCGCGCGCCCCGAGATTGTCGCCATGGTCGCTGGTGTAGACGACGCGCGTGTTCTCGGACAGGCCCGCATCGTTCAAGGCCGCGATCACTTTGCCGACCTGCTCGTCGAGGAATGTGCACAGCCCGAAATAGCCGGCGACCGCGCGGCGCACCTTGTCCTCGGTGTCGAAGTATTTGTCATAGGCGAAGACGTCGCCGTATTCGCGCAGATAGGGATGCTCAGGACGTTCGGCTTTGCCGTATTGCTTCGGCCAAGGCAGCTCGGGATGGTTGTAATAATAGTAGAAGTATTCCGAAGGTGCGGTGAGCGGGAAGTGCGGAGAAACGAAGGAAATGAACAGGACCCAGGGCTTGTCCTGTTTGGCCGCCTGCTCCCGCAGCCAGATCTGTGCTTGCTCGGCGATGTCGCGGTCGTAGCGCGTATAAATCGACTCGCCCGGGCCGGCCATGCCGGCCATTTTCCAGGCACCTTTCCGCGGCGGCATTTCCTCTCTTACCAGCCCCATGAGGTCGCCTTTTTCGTCGATCACGTGCATGGGGATCAGCTCGGCGGTAAAGCCGTTGTCGTCATTGGTCGAGCGGAAGTGCAGCTTTCCGATCGAGGTGACATTGTGCCCGCGGTCGCGCAGCTTGTGATGCCACGAGCGAATTGCGCCGTCGTAAGGGTCGGCGTTGTCCCAATACCCGACTTGGTATTGATAGCGGCCGAGCGCGAAGGCCGCGCGCGCCGGCACGCACACCGGACTCGTGCAATAAGTGCTGGCAAAACGCGTGCCGCGCGCAGCCAAGGCATCGATGTTTGGCGTCCTGACGATCTTGTTGCCGTAGCATCCGACGGATTGCGCCCGGTGCTCGTCGGACATGATGAGGAGTAGATTTTGAGCCTTCACGACAGCGTCCCGAATTTTCGAGTGTGAGAAAGAAGATCGCGGGCGGCGGTCCGGCGAGAACCGGACCGTCCGCTCGCAGGCGTCGGCGTCTACTTGATGTACTTGGCTTTTATCTCCTTGAAAGTGCGCAACTGCTCGTGGATGTCCTTGGTTTCTTGCTCACTGGACACCCAAACCGGCTCGATGCCGAACTTGTTGCCGAAGGCGCGATAGCCGCTGGTGGCAACCGCCTTCTTCGACAATTCCTCCAGCTTGTCGACCACCGCCTTCGGCGTTCCTTTCGGCGCCATCAGCGCCCGGACGATGCCGAACGACGCCGGTATGTTCAGTTGCTGCAGCGTCTTGGTATTCGCGGATGGGCGGGTATTGGACACGCGACAGTGAACGCCCGGTGGCAAGCACATTGATCAGCCCGGATTTGATTTCGGGCAGCAGGACCGGCGCGTGGATGACCCCGGCATCGACCTGGTTGCCGATCAGCGCCTTTTTAAGCGCCGCCCCTCCGGAATATGGAATGATGCGATACTTCAAGCCGGTCGCGCCGCGGATCGCGGCGGCCATCAGCATGTGCGCGCCGGTAGCTCCGCCGACGCCGACAGTCAATTGACTGGGATGAGCCTTTGCCGCCTTGGCAAAGGCCGCAAAGTCGGCATAGCCGCGTTTCGTATTCGCCAGCATCCATGTCGGGCTTTCGAAGACACCGGCGATATAGACGAAATTGCTGAGGTCGTACGGCTCCTTACGGAAGGTGAGGCCGGAGTTCATGTCGGCGTCGCCGTTCAAAAGGAGCGTGTAACCGTCAGGCGTCGCGTGCGCGGCCTTCACCGTGCCGATCGCACCGGAAGCCCCGCTGATGTCGTCGAC
Source organism: uncultured Pseudomonadota bacterium (assembly GCA_963837965.1). Lineage (GTDB taxonomy): Bacteria > Pseudomonadota > Alphaproteobacteria > Rhizobiales > Xanthobacteraceae > Pseudolabrys. Next base: position 234,964 of record CAWIPY010000005.1, read on the forward strand.
GACGACGTCTTGGCCGCTGACTTCCTTCAGAGCCTGCGCAAAGGCGCGACCGATGCTGTCCGTGCCGCCGCCGGCCTTCCAGGGCACGACGATGTGGATCGTCCTGGTCGGATAGCCGTCGGCCGCGTAAGCCCCGCCGCTGAACAACAGCGGAAGGGCGGCAATGCCGCCAATAAAGAGACGCCTCGCTACAGCTCTCATTTGTTCCCTCCTTCTCATTGTAATTTCGCTCCTGGCACGACCTGATGCTTCACGTTGCGCCATATCTCCCAAGCAATCAGCCCGACAATGCAGACGACCAGGCCACGCGTGGGCCAAGTCGCCACGAAGGTGGACCAGTGATTGCTGCCCAAGGCGAGCGCGATGCGCGCGTTCTGCTCGATGATCGGTCCAAGGATCACGCCGAGAACGACCGTGACCGCGGGAATCCCCCGCGTTTCGAGAAACCAGCCGATTACTCCGAAGGCCACCGCGACCCAGACCGAAAACCAGGCGTCCGAACTCGCGAACGAGCCGAGCGTCGCCAACACCAGCACGAAAGGAAACAGCCAGCCGCGATCGTTGGCGAGGATACGCACAAACCAGGGTATGGTTTGCCAGGCGATCAGGAACATGAAGACGGTCGCAATGAACAGTCCGGCGAGAATGCCCCAGACGATATCGCCGTGGTCGCGCATCAATGTCACACCCGGTATCACGCCATGCAGAATGAGCGCGCCGAGCATGATCGCGGTCGAACTGTCGCCGGGAATGCCCAGGGTCAGCATCGGCAGCATGGTTCCACCGGTAACGGCGTTCGCGCTCGTTTCGGCGGCAAGCACGCCTTCCGGCAGCCCGGTGCCGAACAATTCCGGATGTTTCGACCGGCTTCGGACGGTGCCATACGCCATCCACGGCGAGGCCTCGGCCCCGATGCCCGGGATCGCGCCGATCCCGACACCATAGAGCGCGCCGATCACGATGGATTCCCAGCGGCTGGCCAGGTCGCGCAATCGCGGAAGCTCGATCTTGACGCGGTTCGTCAGCAGTTCGCTTTTCTGGCCGATCATCGGCGTGTCGCTGAGGACGACGCCGAAACCGAACAGGCCCACCATCACCGCTGCAAAGGGAATGCCGCTGAGCAACTGGTAGTAGCCGAAAGTGAATCGTTCCGTGCCGCTGATCGGATCCAGGCCGACGGTCGCGACCAGCAGGCCGATGACCACGCCGATGATGCCGCGAAGCATGGACGCGCGGATGAACGCGGTGACCATGACCAGGCCGAGCACGCCCACCAGAGCAATATCGGCATTGGTGGATTTGGTCGCGATGGCGGAAACCAACGGCACGCAGGTTACAGCGATCAGCCAGCCGAACAGGCCGCCCAATGTCGCTCCGATGGTCGCATAGCCGAGCGCGAGGCCTCCCTCCCCGCGCATCGCCATCGGGTAGCCTTCGAGCATGCTGCACGCGCCGGCCGGCGTTCCGGGCGTGCGAAGCAGCACCGCGGGAAAGGAGCCGCCGAGCTTGGTGCCGACATAAACTCCGATCATCGACAGCAGCGCGGGCAGCGGCGCAAAAGAATACGTCAACGGCAGCAGGACGATGATCGCCATCGGCGAACTGAGGCCCGGCAATGCACCGACCAGGAGACCGAGCGCCGTGCCGACGAACAATGTCAGCAGGTTTATCGGTTCCAGGCAGCTCGCAAAGCCTCCGAGAAGCCCATGCATCGCCTTATGCTCCGGCCTTATTCTGGGTTACCGCAATCAGTGGAGCGGCAGGTCGATGATGCGGATGAAGACGATGTCCAATGCCAGGCCGCCGAGAACGGCGACGAGGCCGACGGCCCAGAGCGGGCGGCGGCCGTAGAGCAGGAACATCGCTGCGAGAAAGGCAATCGTCAGGGGCAGAAAGGAAAAACTTTCCAGGCCTATGACGTAAAGTATGAGCAAGACGACAGCGCCAACCATCCGCAGGACCACGGTGCGGTCGGCCAGCACGGAATGGACCTCGTCGGGCGCGATGAGGCCGCGCGCTTCCTTTCGGTTGCGGATCAATGCGCTGGCGCCCAGCAAGATGCTCAATGCGACCAGCAGAAGCGCGTAGAGCCGAGGAAGGGTCGCAAAGCCGACGACGTTGGCCACGTCTTCGCCGCCCGAACGCGTCCCGGCGAGCACCAGGAGCGGCGACGACGCTCAAGGCCATGAGCACCATCGCCAGCACGAAATCCTTCGCCGAGTCCGACATTGCAGCCGCCTCTGCCCTTGTGCGTTTTCCCGAACTCCAGCAGCGTTTCTCAAGCTACTATGGAGTATTATAGTTTTGGAGCATAACTATATAGTTGGCTGCGGTCAAGGCGGCGGCTATTTTCGACCTGGATAGGCCGAAGGCTGGACCGGTGAACGGAAGAGGGCTGGACCTGTGAGCCGCAGACTGGATGCCGACTTCCTGGCCCGCTATCGCCCGGCCGATATTCCGGGGCTGCCGAAATATGCCCAGTTGCGGGAGGCTCTGCAGGCGGCCATCGACGACGGTTATTGGACGCCGGGTAGCCGCGTGCCGAACGAAGCCATGCTGGCGTCGATGACGCCCTACAGCCTCGGCACTGTGCAGAAGGCATTGCGCGATCTGGTGCAGAGCGGGGCCGTGGTGCGGCGGCGCGGCGAAGGCAGCTTCGTCGCCGAGCGCCGAACCGCTATGAATTCGCCGCTCCATGTCCGCTTCGAGGACGAAGCCGGGCGGCCGCTGGCGGTCTATCCGCGCATCGTTGCCCGCGAGCCCGACGGTTCAAGCGGGCCATGGCGCGAGTTCTTCAAAAACGAGCGCGCGGATCTGTTGCGGATCGACCGCATTTTCCTGGTCGGCAAGCGGTTCAACGTTTTCAGCAGCATTTACCTGAACTCAGCGCGATTTCCGATTTTCACCAGCCGCCCGGCGTCCAAGCTGCAATCGTCCAATTTCAAGCAGGTCATGCATCGCGAATACAACGTGCTCGTTCAGCGGGTCGAGCAATGCCTGCGCACCGAAAAATTCTCGCGCGCCGTCTGCGATGTCCTGACCGTCCCGAAAGATACGGTCGGCAGCAAGCTCGAACTCTGCGCCACCGACAGCGGCGGCCGCCCCGCCTATTACCAGGAAGCATTCGTGCCGCCCAATCCCTGCCGCCTGCGGCTTTCTGACTGGATGCCTGGCCTGTGAAGAATTCTCACCGGCGCCCTTCATGGAGCGACCGGCGCGTCAGGGTCAGGTCTCGTCGAGCTTGATGGACATGAGCTCGACCGGCTGCGGATCTTGGTACGTTCACGTGCAAAAATTGCTACGCGTGAGAGACATCCTTTTCATGTCTGCGGCACCTCCGTAAGGCCCCCACCCCCGGCAACCCGGGTACCCGCAGTCACAAGGCGGCGTGCATCGGACAATCGCGCTCGACGCGGGGGGACTGCAAAAGCCGCGAGCGCGGATCGCGCGGCAAATGGAAGTGACACAACGGCCCGCTCGGCTCGGCCATGCCGTTCAGGCAAGACACCGCGTCAACGATGATAGTGACGCGTTGCCGATTGAAGCGAAGCGATGGTAGCGCTACCATAGGTCGAAGTCGAGGAACACCCCTGCAATGACAGATGCCGAAGGCGCTCATTCCGTTTCCGGCCGCCGGCGGAAATCCCACGGCGCCGTGCGCATGGAGCTTGTGGCTGAGCGTGCCGGCGTTTCCACCATAACCGTTTCGCGCGTCCTCAACCACCCCGACAAGGTCGCCGAGGAAACGCGTGAACGCGTTTGGGCGGCCATCAAGGCGACCGGCTACATCCCGAATCTCATTGCCGGCGGGCTCGCATCGAGCCGCACGCGCGTGGTCGGCGTCATCGTGCCGACGATTACCAATTCGATATTCGCCGATACGGTACAAGGTCTCACGGACGTATTCGGCGCCCAGGCCTACCAGCTCCTGCTCGCGACGAGCGGCTATTCGCTCGAAGCGGAAGCGGAACTGGTGTCCGCCTTCCTTTCGCAGCGCCCGTCGGGTCTCGTGCTCACTGGATTGACCCATGCGCCGCAAACGCTGGACCTGCTGGCGCGCGCCGAGGTTCCCCTTGTGGAAACGTGGAGCGCGGCCCGCAAGCCGATAGACATGCTAGTCGGGTTTTCCAACGAAGATGCCGCTTTCGAAATGATGCGCACACTGGCGGCGGCAGGCTACCGCAAGATCGGATTCGTCTCCGCCCCCATCCGATACAATGACCGCGCGCTCGGAAGAAGAAAAGGCTACAGGCGTGCCGTTCAGCAACTCGGGCTGACCGACGATCGAAGCCTGGAGCGCGAGGCGCTATTCACACTTGAGAACGGCAGTCGTGCGCTGAGCGATCTGGTTGGCCAGCATCCGGATGTCGAAGCTATCTTCTTTGCCAATGACATTCTTGCCGCGGGGGGCTTGCTCGAATGTGCGCGTCGGGGCTGGCCGGTACCGGACCGGCTCGGCATTGCGGGCTTCGACGACGTCGATCTCGCGAGTCAATTGGTGCCGACGCTCACGACGGTGCGCATTCCGCGCTATGAGATCGGCGCGACCGCGGCGCGGCTGATTCTTGCCCGGTTGGCCGGAGAAGACGTCAAGCAGAAGAGGCTCGATCTTGGCTTCGAGATCGTCGTGCGCGAGTTCGACCCGACGCAAGCTTTAAGCCAAGTGCACTGTAATCTTTTTCACTGAAAACCTGTCGCGATCCGATTGAACTATTTGTGAAACGTAAAATTGAGACTGGCGATCACGCGCCCGGCTTGCAATCGCTGTTCGGCTGGCAAACAATTTTTGGTTGCAAGCCCATTGCGGTGCGCCCTAGCGCCGCAATGGCATAAAACGGGGAGGAAGCAATGAAAATCGTTCCGCAAATCCCGCTCGCAGTCTCGCTGGTCGCCGTGATGATGGCGGCCTTTGCCGCGCAAGCAGCGACGACCCTGCCCCCTCTAAAGAAACAACCGACTGCCCAAGCCGTCCTCGACGAACACCTGGCAGCGCTTAACAAATGCGACTGGAACCGGCTGTTGGCGCAGTATCCCGACGACGCACAGATCAATCTGCCGAATGGGACAATCGTGAAAGGGCGCACGGCGATCGGCGACCTATTCGCCGGCTTCTGCAAGGATCCTAAAAATGGCGGCCTAAACGGCATTCATTTCGCCGTCGAACACAGCACCAAAATCGGCGACACTTTCGCGACGCAATGGGTTGCCACCGCGCCCTTCCTGGCGAAGCCTTACCGCGGCTCCGACGCCTACATCACCAAGGACGGCTACATGCAGGCCATGGTCACCACGTTCGACGGCGGCGCGCTCAAGATGAAAAAGTAGGTGCTGGTCGGGGCGTCTTCGGCTGCCGCGGGCGTAAAATTGACCTGGCGTTTTTCTTGTCGCAGCGGATGAGCGACAAGTGCATCGGCATGTTCTCCTCAAGCGCATTCCGTATATTAAACCAGAGCAGGCCGCAAACGCGGCCTGCTCCCATCCGAACTGAACGGCGTTTGCCGATGCGCAGCGATTCAAGACCAGCGGAGCGTGCTTTGGCTTAGCGACACCCGGGCGAAATACGGCGCTGCGGCCGTCATGTGTGAACGTTGTGAAGATGGCTTAAGGCGTCTTTGCCTCGCGCATCATAGCGTAGATTGCGGTCCAGTCCTGCCTTCCGCGATCCTGCGCGCGTGCTTGATCGTAGGCTTCGCGCGATGCGGCACCCGTGGCCACAGGTGCGCCGATATCGCGCGCGAGGTCCAGGGCGAGGCCGAGATCCTTGTGGGCAAGATCGACCATGAAACCCGGCGTCAGATCGCCTTTGAGAACCTTCGACGGGTATGTAGAGCCGAAATGCCCCTGGCCCGCCGCGGTGCCCAACATGACCCGGCGCGCGAGATCGGGGTCGAGCCCCGAGCGCTCGGCCAGGATCAAGGCTTCGGCGGCCAGGACATTGAGCGCGATCGACATGTAGTTGTTCACGATCTTCATGCGCGCGCCCATGCCGACCGGCCCGCAGTGGATGATGGTGTCACCCATGAGGTCCAGGATCGGTCGTGCGCGCTCGACGTCCGCATCGGCGCCGCCGACCATGATCAACAGTTTGCCGGCGACGGCATGGCTCTGCTGCCGGCCGACGGGGGCATCCACCATGGCAATGCCGCGTTCCGCCATGCGCTTGGCGATCAGTCCGTCATCGCCGGGGCGATCGTGCTCATATCCATATAAAGCGTGTTCTTCGAAAGCACGTCGGCAAACCCCTGTTTGCCAAACGCTGCCTCCTCCACGTGATGGGAATTGGGGAGCATGGTAATCAGAACGTCGACGTCCCTTGCCGCCGCAACAGCATCGGGAGCCGCCGTGATACCGGCATCGGCGAGCTGGTCCACAGCCTCCTTGTTGACGTCGTAGGCCTTCACCTGGTGGCCGCCCTTGGCGATGTTGCGGGCCATGGGGCCGCCCATGGTGCCAACTCCGATGAATCCGACCTTGCTCATGCTTTTCTTGTCCCTGGCGCCTCGGTTATGTTAGCGCTGTCATACACAACCAGTCCGGTCAGGGTCAAGGTTCGCGCACGATGTCGGAGCCTCAGCAAATTGAAATTGCCGCCGTGGAAGCGCGCGTTTTTCGCGTTCCCATTGCCAATCCGGTGCGCACTTCCTTTGGTGTGATGCGCGGCCGTCCGGCCGTACTCGTTCGCGCGGTGGACAGGCATGGCGCGGAAGGCTGGGGCGAGATCTGGTGCAATTTTCCGTCGGTCGGCGCCGAGCATCGCGCCCGGCTCGTGCGCGAAACCGTGGCGCCCTTGCTGATCGGCTCCGGTTTCGCCTCGCCGGATGAAGTATGGCGCAGATCGAGCCATGCGCTGGCGGTGCTGGCCATCCAGAGCGGCGAGCCCGGGCCGATCGCGCAATGCCTGGCCGGCATCGATGTCGCGCTGTGGGACCTTGCCGCGCGGGTCAACGGCTTGCCGTTGTATCGATATCTTGGCGCAGCAGGCGCGGTCCCGCGGCTGCCGGTCTATGCCAGCGGGCTCAATCCGGATCGGCCGGAAGCGCTTGCCGCCGCCAAGAAAGCGGAAGGCCATCGCGCCTTCAAGCTCAAGATCGGTTTTGGCCGCGAGCGCGATCTCGCCAATCTCGCGGCGCTTAGACGAACGCTTGGCGAGGACGCCACGCTGATGGTGGATGCCAACCAGGCCTGGGATTTCGAGACGGCCGCAAGGATGAGCCAGGCCATCGCCTCTTTCCGTCCCGTGTGGCTGGAAGAGCCGCTTCGCGCCGACGCGCCGGCAGAAATCTGGCGAGAGCTTGCGAAAGCGTCGCCGATTCCCCTGGCCGCCGGCGAAAACATGCGCGAGGCGCAGTTCGCCACCGCGGTCGAGGCAGGCTGGGTGAAGGTTCTTCAACCCGACGTCGGCAAATGGGGCGGGTTCTCGGGCGGTCTGGAGGTGGGCCGCAATGCGCTTGCGGCGGGCGTTCGGCTCTGCCCGCATTGGCTCGGCGGCGGAATCGGCCTGATCGCCTCGTTCCATTTGCTGGCCGCTGTGGGCGGCGACGGATTGGTGGAAGTCGATTCCAATCCCAATCCGCTGCGCGAACTGCTGGCGACGCCCTTCCCTGCCCTCGCCGACGGACAAATGGACATGCCGCAAGGTCCGGGGCTTGGCGTCGCCCCGGATCTTGCTGCTCTTCGAGAATTCGAGACCGTGATCTAGCCGACGACCTCGAGATACAGGCTGGGATCGAAATATTTCTTCGCCGGCACCGGATTCTGGATGCCGCCAACCGACACGTAGAAGTCGGTCACCTTCTGCAGCCAGGTGGTCACCGTGCCGTCCTTGAACATTTTCGCCCATTCCTTGCTCGGGAACAGCTTTTCAGCCTTGACCTGAACCTTGAGGTCGGCGAGCGGCACCTTCGGGTAGTACTTGCCGTGCAGGATGGACAGCGCCTCGTCCGTCTTGGAGATCAGGAAATCATTGGCCGGCACCCATGCGCTGATGACACGCTTGAGCACGTCCTTGTTCTTGTCGAAATAATCGTTGTTGCAGGCCCAACCGTCCACGATCGCAGCGTCGGGATAATACTTCGATGCATCGACGAGCATCTTTGCGCCCGGAAGCTTCTGACGCACGGCCACGTCGAACGGCACCCAGAGCGCCACCGCCGGCACTGCGCCGGAGATGAACGATGTCACCGCTTCCGCCATACCCTGATTGATGACTTGGACGTCCTTGTCGGGCGTGAGCCCGTTGGCGCGCAAAGCCCGGTCGAGGAACACGTGCGCGGTGGTACCGCGCGTGGTCGAGATCTTCTTGCCCTTCAGATCCGCGAAGCTCGACACGCCCATCTTGGGATTGACCCACAATTGGGCGGTGGCAAATTCGACGTCGTTCATCATGAACGCCTTGCCCTGGCCACGGGCGGGGAAATTGGAAATCACCGCCCCCGTCGCCAGCATGTCGATCGAGCCGCCGATCATCGCCTGGAACAGCCCCAGCCCCGTCGTGAATTTCACGAATTTCGGCTCCAGGCCTTCCTTCTTGAAGTTGCCCATGTGGTCCGCCAGCCAGATCTGGCCATCGACAGCCAGCGTATGCAGATAGCCGATGCCGATCTGGGTCGACGCGCGCGCAACATAGGGCATCCCGATGGTGCCGAGCGCGACACCTACGCCGATACCCTTGATCGCATTTCTTCTCGTGATCGCTTTTTTCATGAGCTATTCCTCCCTTTTTATCCGTTAGCTCGATAACCGCGCCTGAGCCTGTCGCTCCTGCGCGGCATATTCCTGCATGACGAGTTCGCGGATTTCCGAGCGCAGCGCGGCAAATTCCGGCGTTTCATGCAGCGACTCCGAACGAGGGTAAGAAAACGGCACGTCGATGATCTTGCGGATGCGCGCGGGACGCGCCGAAACGACGACGACCCGAGAGGCGAGATAAAGCGCTTCGTCCACGGAATGGGTGATCATCACGACCGTTTTTCCTTCCGTCCCCAGCACCTCGAGCAGGAGGTCCTGCATCGCACTGCGCGTCTGCGCATCCAGCGCGCCGAAGGGCTCGTCCATGAGAAGGAATTGCGGGTTCACCGCATAGGCGCGCGCCAGCGCCACGCGCTGCCGCATGCCGCCGGAAAGCGTCTTCGGATAGGCGCTGCGGAAGTCGCTCAGCCGCATCAGGGCAAGATAGCGTTCGCAGATTTCGCGGCGCTTTTCCCCGTCGGCCTTGTTCGCCTGCAGCCTGAGGCCGAACGCGATGTTTTCGGCCACCGTCAGCCAGGGGAAGACCCCGTACTCCTGGAAGATGACGCCGCGCTCCGGCCCCGGTCCGCTGACCGGGCTTCCGTCGAGCAGCACCGCGCCTTTGCTCGGCTGGACGAAGCCGGCGAGCATGTTCAGCATCGTAGTCTTGCCGCAGCCCGACGGCCCGACGAGCGCGATGAACTCCCCCTCCGAGACGCCGAACGAGACGTCGTCGACGACCTGGAGACGGCCACGGTCGGTTTCGAAACTCATCGATACGCCGTCGAAGCGGATGCGTTCCTGGCCCTGATTCATGCCCCGATCCTCTCCTGCCAGGAGACCAGCCGCTGTGACAGCCGACGCAGCGCCATGTCCATGATGAGCGCGATGCCGCCGATGGTCACGATGCCCGCATAGATGATATCGAGCTGGAAGAATGAAGAAGCATCCTGGATGACAGCGCCGAGTCCGCGATGAGCGGCGATAAGTTCGGAAGCCACCAGCGTCGCCCAGCACACGCCGAGAGCCACACGCAGTGCTGTCAACATGTGCGGCACCGCCAAAGGAATGATGACTCGCCAGAAAATCTCCAGGTCCGTCGCCCCGAGCGTGCGGGCCACGCGGATGAATATGGGACTGATCTGCGCGATGCCCTCGTACATCACGATGACCCCCGCAAAAAAGGAGGCGTAGAACAGGATCACGACTTTGGCGATTTCACCGATTCCAAAGTACACGATGACAAGCGGAATGAGCGCAATGGGCGGCAGCGCACGAAAAAAATTGATCAGCGGATCGATGAAGGTACGGACCGGGCGATACCAGCCGAGCACGAACCCGACCGGTACAGCGCAGACAATACCCATGCTGACGCCGAGCAAGACGCGCTGAGTCGACATGTACATGTCGATCAGAAAGCCGTTCTTGGTCACCAGCCACCACCACTTCGCGACGACTTCGTGGGGCGCGGGGACGAGGGAAGGTTTTACCAGACCCGAGATCCGAACCAGGTACCAAAGCCCGACGAGCAGCAGCCAGGGGAGGATCAGGAACACCAGACGGCGCAAGGCCGCGGAAAGCATGGCCTTGTTCTCCTCCCTCGTTTCAGCCGCCGATGATTCTGGCCGGCGAACGGCGGCGGCATCGGACTGCGACATGCGTCTCCCTCGGGGCTCTTTTTCAGGAATGTTAGCGCTATCATGGCCGCCTGTCAAAAGCCCGAATGTCTAAAGACAGGCCCTCCCTCGGCGGCTCAAGCGGGCGACGCCGCCGCCTTCGCGGTTGATGTGCGGCCTCGAGACACCGAGCACAGCGTCACATTATGAGATGACGCGTCGCCCGCAGCTGCAACAAGACCGGCGCCGTGTCCTATTGCGAAAGAGTTTCCTCAATACGCTTCAGTGCCTCCGGTGGAGCGTCATTCTCTTTCATCGCCCGAAGGAGCGCGTTCTTCAGCCGCGACTTGACCGCGGGATCGTCGATCGGCGTCGTCTGCCCAGGGTCCGTTTCGAGATCATAAAGCACGGTGTTCGTGTCTTCCATTTTCTCCGGAAAATGAAAGCTGTGCGTCTTGCTGTCGGCTTTCGACCTGTGGGGGATGCGCAGGAGCGGCACGCCTTTGGTAAAGTCGAAGGGGCCGACCAGGCTTGCGCCTTTCAATTCCTCGGCGGTGAAGGGCTTGGTCATGTGAGCCGGCATCAGGGTGTACTGATACAGTTCCTGGTTCTTCATGTCTTTCGGGTAACAGAAATACGTATAGCGTCCGTCCGTGACGTTCACGCCGCCGCCCCAATAACCGAACATCGCCACTTCACGATTCTCGCGCTCACCGCCGAGCAGAGGAAGCAACGACTTTCCTTGCACTTCTGGAGGCACCGGCGCGCCGAACAATTCGCAGAACGTCGGCATCAGGTCGATGGTCTGGGTGAGACTCCCACGCCGCTCGCCCCCCTTATCGGCGAAATCCGGGTGATAGATGAACAGCGGAATATGCGAAATCTCCTCGTACATCGGCATGCGGTTCTTCGCCCACCAATCGTGCTCCCCAAGTAGAAATCCGTGATCTGTCGTCAGGATGAGCGCGGTATCCTTCCACATATCGTGCTTGTCGAAGTAATCGAGCGTGTAGCCCAGAAGCTCGTCGCAAAGCGTCAGCAGCGAAAAGTAATTGGCGCGCAACTCTTCGATCTCATGTTGCGGCTCGCTCACGCGCTCGTAGCGGGGCCAGTCGAGAATCGGTCCGTTGTAGGAGGTTCGGAATTTCTCCTTGTGGCGCGCGGGCGCAAAGAACGGCTCGTGCGGATCGAATGTCTCGACCTGCAGGAACCAGTTGTCCGCCGTCCGATTGACGTCAAGAAAGCGGAAGCCGGCATCGAAGCACTGAACTGACGGGAAATCCCTTTCTTCTTTGATGAACTCCCGGTTGATCATGTAATGATAAGGGTTCTGCTTTGAGTCCGGGTCGCTTTGGCTCCAATGGTACTTTTCACGGATGCGTTCTATCGGCGACGTCAGCAGCACCTTCCAAGGGTCCGATTCCTGCCCGCGGATGAATTCGAACGAATTATAGCGCGTGTGATAGGTCGCCCCGCCGTCTTCCCAATAATGGTAGTGATCGGAAATCAAGTGTGAATAGGCACCGGCCGTCTTCAACAACTCGGCAAACGAATTGTCGAACGGCTCAAGCGGCCCCCAGCTTCTATGCAGAAACGTATGGCGGCCCGACTGCATGTCGCGACGCGCCGGCATGCACGGCATGGACCCGATATAGTGCCGGTCGAAAGTCACGCATTTTTCGGCAAGCCGCGCGAAGTTGGGCGTCTTGAGATATGTGCCGCCGTAAGGCTCTAGCATCAGCCGGTTGAGGGAATCGAACAGGAGGAAGACGACTTTCATGGAACGGACTCTTTGGCTGGTGGAGCGGTGGGCCGGTCAGACCGACATTTTCCTGGCGCCGATGCGACGGTGCGACTGCCGATCGAACAGATGGACGTGGGCGGGATCGAAAGTGAGATGCAGGGTCGTGCCGGCGGCAAAATGACGAACTTCGGGCAGCCGAACTTTGATCAGTTGACCGTCGGCATCGACGTTGAGCAGCATGCTTTCGCCCAGGTTTTCCGAGAGCACGAGGCGCCCGGGCAACCCAGCATCGGCGAGACCGACATGGCTCGGCCGGACGCCGAGGATAACCTCGCCGCCGGCAGAAAGGCCGGGGTCGCGTAGCGGGACGGAATAGCCGCCGATCCTGGCAATGCCGGACTCGACAGCCGCAGGGATCAGGTTCATCGGCGGGCTGCCGATGAAGCCGGCCACTTCCGTATTGTCGGGAAAATTGAACACCTCGTCGGGCGATCCGACTTGGATGATGCGGCCTTCTGAAAAGATGGCCATGCGGTCCGCAATCGTCATCGCCTCTTCCTGATCGTGGGTCACATAGATGGTGGTGACGTTGAGGCTGGAATGCAGCCGCTTCAGCTCGATGCGCGTCTCCAGCCGGAGCTGCGCATCGAGGTTGGATAGCGGCTCGTCGAGCAGGAAAAGCCGTGGCTTGCGCACTACGGCGCGGGCTAGTGCGCAGCGCTGCTGCTGTCCGCCCGACAACTGGCCCGGCAGCCGTTCGAGCAAGTGATCGATCTTGACCCGCTGCGCCGCTTCACGGACCAGTCCCGGAATTTCGGATTTTGGCACTTTCTCCATCCGCAGCGGAAAAGCAATGTTCTGCGCCACCGTCATGTGCGGATAGAGCGCATAGTTCTGGAATACCATCGCCACGTTGCGTTCGCCAGGAGAGGCCTCGGTCACATCGAGCCCGTCGAGATGAAGCGAACCGGCGTCCGTCATCTCGAGCCCGGCGATGACGCGCAGGGTCGTCGTTTTTCCCGAACCAGACGGGCCAAGGAGCGCGAAAAACTCCTGCGGCGCGATTTCGAGGTCGATGCCTTTCAAAGCTTCGAAAGTGCCATAGCGCTTTCGCAGCCCCGACAGCGACAGGCGTCCCCTCTTCTCGTTCATCGCCGGCCGCCTCCCTTCACTGCGCCGACCGTCAACCCTTTGACGATCTGCTTCTGAGCCGCAAAGCCGATGACGATCATCGGGAGCATGGCGATCAGCGCGGCGGCAGCGAGCTTGGCCCAAAGCGTCTGTTCAACAGATACAAAGTTATACATCGCGACGGTCACCAGGCGTACATTTTTGCCGCCGAGTTGGACGGCGAAGAGGAACTCGTTCCAGGCGTTGAGGAAGATGAAGATCAGCGTCACCGCGATTCCGCCGCGCACCTGCGGAAGAATAACGTGCCACAGCGCCTGGAAGCGATTGGCCTTGTCGAGGAATGCAGCCTCTTCCATCTCGCGCGGAATGTCCTCGAAATACGAGACCATCAACCAGATCGCGAAAGGCAGCGAGAAGGTCAAGAAGACCGTGATCATACCCTGATAGGTGTCAAGCCACCCGATCTTGCTCAGGATCAGGAAATAGGGGATCACCAATCCGACGGGCGGTATCATCTGTGTGACCAGTGTATAGAAGCCGAACACACGTTTACCCGGCAGACGCAGCCGCGCAAAGACATAGGCCGCCGGCACCGCAAAAATAATGGTCAATATTGTCGTCGCACTGGCGACGACGAAGCTCGTGAAGAAGCTCGCGACGATCGACAGGTCACCGACGAGCGCGTCCCGGTAGTTCGTAAGCGTCGGCGTGAAGACGATATGCGGCGGATAGGCAAGGACCTCGTTCTCCGACTTCAAGGAGACCGCGATCGCCCAGATGATGGGAAAGGCCCAGATCGCCAGAATTACGGCGGACACGAGATAGAGAAGGACATGGCGCCCGACCTGGGCGCGCTTGCGCGATTTAATTGACATGAGCCCGCACCATCAGCGCACCCGCGCCGTCCGCATGACGAAGAGCACGCTGGAAACGAGCAGCGTGATCAAGAGCAATGCGACGGCCAGCGCCGAGCCATAGCCGAAATCGAGTTTCACAAAGGAGGTCCGATACGCATAGAGGTTGAGGATTTCCGTTGCCGTGCCAGGCCCTCCGCCGGTCGCCGCGAATATCGCGGCAAAGGCTGAAAGCGCGATCATCGATCGCATGATGACGACGATGACGATGGCCGGGCGGATCAGCGGCAGGGTGATATGGATGAAGCGCGCGACGGCGCCGGCCCGGTCGATGCGGGCGGCTTCAAAGACGTCCGGCGGCAGCGAGGCGAGGCTCGCGAGCAGCACCAGAAAAGCGAACGGCGTCCATTGCCAAGTGTGGATAATAATGACCGATACGAGCGCCGGCGTGGGTGATCCCAGCCAGTTGATGGCACCGAATCCGATGGCTCTGGCGGCGAAATCGACGATCCCGAAGTTCGGGGCCAGCATCAGCGTACGCCAGAACAAGCCGACGACGACAGGCGCTAGAACAATGGGGAGAATGGCGACGATTCGGAACAGCCATTGGCCGGCAGGAATTTGCATGACCAGCAATGCGAGACCGAGGCCGATCACGATCTGCAGCGTCACCGTACTTGCCGTATAGACGGCGGTCAGACCGAGCGCATGCCAGAACTCGGCATCCTGCACCATGCTCGCGTAATTGGCGAACCCGACGAAGCCGTTGAGATACGGCATCGCCAGGTTGACGTTGCGGAATGAATTCCAGAACAGATAGACGAGCGGGAAGGTCGTCGTGAGCAACAGGATGAGCAGCGCGGGCGCGACCATGAGGACAGCGAAGGCCGCCTCGTTTTCGAATAGTCGCGCCGTGCGGCGTGCCACGTCCGATCCTCCCCGCCTCGGCTCTGTCTCAGCCCTTTACAATGGCTTCGATCTTCTTCTGCGCCTGATTAAGCGCATCGGCGGGCTTGGCCTGACCGACCAAGGCTGCCTGGATGGCGGTGGCCATCGTCTCACCGACCGCCGGCCACTGCGGAACACGCGGGCGCCAGTCGACCTCGGTGTCGTGCTGAAGCGAGGCGGTCGTGGCTTCGAGATAGGTCGGGCTGATGGCGTCGGCGAGTTTGCGGTAGCTGGGGTCATTGAGCGTCGACAGGCGATTGACGCCCAGCCGCTTATAAGCGCCGGAGAAGCCGTACGAAGTCGCCGCTTGAACTTCCTTCGAAGTGGCCCACTGAATAAAGAGCCAAGTCGCCACCTTGTCCTTCTTCGACAATGCGCCGTTGATCGGGAAGCTCCAATTCCAGATCGAAGCCACGCGCTTGCCAGTCGGCCCTTTCGGCCAACGGGCGAAGCCGATCTTGCCGATCACCTTCGACTTTTTCGGATTGGCGATCACCGCAGCCGACGTATTGGCATCGATATAGGAGCCGAGCGTGCCCTGCCCGAATGCGTCGGCAATGTCGGGCCAATTCCAATTGGTGACGCCCTTCGGCGCGTATTTGGTGAGCAGATTGACGTACCATTCCAACGCTTCGATGGCGGGCTTGCCATTCACCACCATCTTATCTCCGTGAAACCATTCGCCGCCGTATTCGCCAAAGATCGACGGATAGATGTACATGTTCTGGCCGGCGCCCTTGAACCCGCGTAGCGCGGCACCCCACAGGCGGTGGCCTGGGTCGTTCACTTTGGCGGCATTTTGGGTGTATTGCTCGAGCGTTTCCGCCGGCTTGAGGCCGAGTTTCTGATAGACGTCGGTCCGATAGACCTGCAGCGTGGTCTCGCCGTCGTACGGCACGCCGTAGGGCTTGCCCTTGATTGAAGTGGTGCCGCGCCAAGTCTTGAGGATATCGTCGTAGGCGTACCAGTTCTGGTCGGTCAGCTTGGGGTCGCCCAGATAATGGTCGAGCGGATCAATCCACCCGTTGGCCACATAGAGCGGATAGTACATCGGATCTGCGGCATGGCTCGCCCAGGTCGCGGTTTTGCTCGACAGGTCCAGCACAGCCTTCTGGCGGATTTGTCCGGGCGGGGTTTTTTCGAGCTTTGCGTTGATGCCGGTAAGTTCATTGAATTGCGGGACCAGAGCATCGAGGTTGAGGAAATAGCCCGCCGGAATGACGCCGATGGTGATCGACGAGCCCGCCGCCTGACGCCAGTCAATCTTGGCCTTCTTGAAGGAAGACAAGTCCGTTGCGGCTGCCGCTCGGCCAGTCAACACGGCCGGCGCCGCGATCAGGGCGGCACCCGCGACTGTCGTCTTCAACACGGTGCGCCGGCTGATACCGCCGCCCTCCTTCCTGGTCTTTTCCATGTGTTCCTCCCTTTGGGCGCTGCATTTTTTAAATCGGGCCAGCCGGACTTTGGCGTGCCAGCGATCCGCATTTAGGACCTCATAGGCCCTACCCGCCTGCCTCGGCAGCCCGCGCTTCGGGCACGAGGCGCCCCGGCGGCCGCTTCCGGGCGATTAGGCTTTGACTTAACGTCCTAAACATCCCATTTATAGAACCTTATCGCAGATCGCTTTTGAGGCTGTCAAGCCATGCTCGACCGGGTGCCGATCCCCCGCTACATCCAGATCGCGGACATCATGCGCCACCGCATCAAGCGCGGCCGCTGGCCGCGCGGCGAAGTTCTGCCATCACTTGAGAAACTGATGGAGGAATTCCAGGTCGCGCGGGTGACCGTGCGGCAGGCCATCCAGCTTCTTGCGAGCGAGGGCCTTGTGTCGCCGCAGCGCGGCCGCGGCACTTTCGTCACGGCCGCCCCCGGCAGCGAGCGGCGTCTCGCGGTTCAGACGACCCTCGACGATCTGGTCGAGATGTATCGCGGCGACGTCCCCGATCTCTCGAACATCATCGAGACGCACGAGACGCCCGTGCTGACCGAGCGCGACGGCATTCCGGCGCCTAGCTATTTCCACATGCGGCGCGTTCATTCGCGCCAGGGCGAGCGCTATTGCGTGGTGTCCATCTTCATCGACGACCGCGTCTTCAGGCTCGCGCCGGCGCGTTTCCGCAACGAGGTGGTGATCCCTCTCTTCGCCTCGCTGCCCGGCGTCACGGTCGCCAAAGCACACCAAACGCTCAATATTTCCGCTGCCGACATCGAAGTGGCGGAAAACCTCCAAATTCCTGTCAACACGCCGGTCGCCGAAATCCGGCGGGTGTTCAACGGTCCCGACGGCTCGGTCATCTACTTGGGCGAGGCAACCTACCGCGGCGACTTCATCCATCTCGAGATGGACCTGATGCCATGAACCGAGCGCTCGGCTGGAAGGATGGCCTTTACCACTACGACATCGCCATCATCGGCGGCGGCGTCAACGGCGCCGGCATTGCACGAGACGCAGCCGGGCGCGGCTGGTCGGTGTTCCTTTGTGAAATGAACGACCTCGCCTCGGCCACGTCATCCGCATCCACCAAGCTCATTCACGGCGGCTTGCGCTATCTCGAATATTGGGATTTCCGCCTGGTGCGCGAGGCGCTTGCCGAGCGCGAGGTTCTGTGGCGGATTGCTCCACATATCGTGCACCCACTGCGCTTCGTCCTGCCTCACCACAACGGACTTCGTCCGCGCTGGCTGCTGCGCCTCGGCTTGTTTCTCTACGACCACCTCGGCGGCAGAAGCCAGCTTCCGGCGACGCGCATGCTTATTCTGCGCCGACACGCGGCCGGGCGCCCGCTCAAACCCGAATACAAGACAGCATTCGAATATTCCGACTGCTGGGTCGATGATGCGCGTCTGGTTGTGCTGAACGCGCGCGATGCCGCTGACATGGGCGCCACCATCGCCACGCGCACCCGCTGTCTGAATGCGGTGCGCGAAGGGACGCGTTGGCGCGTCACGTTGCGCGACGAGCGCACGGGCGAAAGGTGGCAAATTACGGCGCGCGCGCTGGTTAACGCCACGGGCCCATGGGTCACCGACGTTTTAGAGAGCATACTGCATGTGCATACACCCGCGCGTGTACGCCTCGTGCAGGGTACCCATATTGTGGTCCCGCGACTTTATAGCGGAGAGCATTGCTATCTGTTCCAGAACACAGATGGCCGTATTCTCTTTGCCATTCCTTACGAGCGCGACTTCACACTCATAGGTACAACGGATCGCGACTACGTAGGCGATCCAGCGCAAGTCTCGGCTTCATCGGAAGACGTCGATTATCTGTGCCGCATGGCCAGCGAGTATTTCAGCCGGCCGATCTCGCCCGCAGAGGTCGTCTGGTCGTATTCAGGCGTGAGACCGCTCTACGATGACGGAGCGTCGAAGGCTCAGGCAGCGACCCGCGATTACGTACTGCACCTTGATGCGGCCGAAGGTCGGGCAGCGGCCCTATCGATCTTTGGCGGCAAGATCACCACCTATCGGCGCCTCGCCGAGGCGGCCCTGGCAAGGCTTGCCTCCTATCTCCCGCCCGGGTCGGGCCGAGTGGCCGGCTGGACTGCAACCGCCCCGCTGCCTGGTGGCGCCTTCTCCGTCAAAAGCTTCGAGCGCGAACTTCAGACTCTCGGACACAGGTATCCGTTTCTTGCGGAGCCGACCAGCCGGCGCCTGTTGCATGCCTACGGGACTTGCGCGTCCGAATGGCTCGGCAAGGCACGCTCGCTCAGTGATCTCGGCCGCAATTTCGGAGGCGACCTAACGGAGGCCGAAGTCCGCTATCTGGCCAGCCGCGAATGGGCGGTCACCGGTGCCGACATCCTTTGGCGGCGAAGCAAGCTGGGACTGCGTTTATCGTCCACAGCGGCCAGATGCCTGGACGACTTCCTCAATACCGAGATTCGCCCCCAACTCCAGGCAGCCTCCAGGTAAGTGGAATTTCGTTTCAATAATCCACAACCTCGAGCGCGACGCTGCGGCAATCCATCTCGTAATCCAGTCCGTCAACCGGCGGACGATTGTAGTGCCATGTGAGGCCGAATCGTGCCGCGCCGCGGCGGACAATTTCTTCGGCGAAGAAAGGATGGAGATCGTGCACGGTGTAGACCTGCGTCGCCGTCGTGTCTCGCCACGCAAAACCGAGCGTGCTAAGCCGGCGCTCCATCTCGCCGAGCACGAAGCGCGCCTTTTCCCGCAGTCCTTCCGGGCTGACGTCGCCATGGCGGATCACATGGTCCCGGTAGTTGGCCTTGCCCTCCGGCGCCTCACCGCTGCCGGCCACCACGAAGCTTGGCGCCGCGCCGGGTGACGGCTCCGTATAGGCGAAAGCATAGAACGAGGGCTCGACCGGCGCATCGATCTCCGGACAGACGTTGCTGCGCGCAACGGGATTCGTTGTGCCGTCGAAGATGCCCCAGCGGCTCAGCGTTTCCACGTATTGCTTGTTGAATTTGTTGAAACCCAGTTCGCTGAACGGCGCGGGCGAGCGCAACTCGCATGCGCAAAACGCCGTCAACGGCCGGTTTGCCGCCTTGATGAGCGCTTCGGCGCGGGCAAATCCTTCCGCCAGCGGCAGTGGCTCGCGAAACCGAATGCGGACGATGCGGTAGCCCGCCATCGCGACGACTCCGGCAGAATACTGAAACACGCCCGGCACGAATCGATAGGCTCCGGCGTCGAACGGCATCGTTTGCGACATCTTGGTATTCTCCTTCGGCGGCAGGCGGATGATGCCGCCGGACCGCATCGCCATGATTTAACTCAATCCCATGTAGGCTTCGCGGATCGCCGGATCGCTCGCCAGCGCAGCAGCCTCGCCCGACATGGTGATGCGGCCGCGCTCGAGAACGTAGGCACGCTCCGAGAGTTCAAGCGCGCTCATCACGTCCTGCTCGACAAGTAGAATGGCCACCCCGGTACGATTGATTTCGCGCAGGCTGTCGGCCAATTGCTCCACCAAGCGCGGCGCAAGGCCGAGCGACAATTCGTCAATGAGCAGCATGCTCGGACGCGCCATCAAGCCGCGGCCTATCGCGCACATCTGCTGCTCTCCGCCGGAAAGCGTGCCGGCGTCCTGCCGGGAGCGCTCGGCGAGGATCGGGAACATGGCCATCACGCGCTCGAGGTCGGCGGCGATCTCCGCCTTATCCTTTCGCAGATAGGCGCCCATCAGCAGATTGTCCCGTACGCTCATCGCCCGAAACAGCCGGCGGCCTTCGGGCACATGGGCAATCCCCGCACTCACGACCGCCGCCGGTTGGCCTGACGGGAGCGGGTCGCCGTCCACCTGGATCGTGCCGCTCTTGATGGGTATGAGTCCCGAGATACAGCGCATCAGCGTGCTCTTGCCGGCGCCGTTCGAGCCGACGATGCAGACGATCTCGCCCGACGCGACTTCCAGCGACACGTCCCACAGGACCTGAATGTCGCCGTAGCCGGCCTGCAGGCCGGAGATGGCGAGTTTGGCGGGTTCCGTCACGCCGTCCCTCCGGACGCCCGCTCGGCCGCCATGGCTGCCGCATATTTCGGGCCGAGATAGGCTTCGATTACGGTCGGATCTCGCAGCACCGTCTGAGGCTCCCCGTCCGCGATCAGCTGGCCATGATGCAGCACGAGGATGCGCCGCGAAATCGCCAGCACCACTTTCATGAGGTGCTCGACCACAATGATGGTGATCCCGCGTTCGGCGATGCGGCGGATCATAGCCAGGGCGTCGTCAACCTCAGCCGCGTTGAGCCCGGCATTCACCTCGTCGAGCATGAGGAGCCGAGGTTTCATGGCGAGGCCTTTGGCCAACTCGAGGCGCTTGCGTTGTGCAAGGGTCAGCGTCATCGCGGGCCTGTCGGCGAGCTGCTGCAGCCCGGTGAAGCGCAGATGCTCCAGGGCCGCCGCCTCCGCGTCGCGCATATGGCCGGCATGCCCGGCAAACAGCGCGCCGGCGGCGACATTCTCCTGCACCGTCATGTGCGGGAACGGCTGGACGATCTGAAACGTGCGCGCGAGCCCTCGCCTGGCGATCTGATACGGGTTCAGCCGGGTGATGTCGTGTCGATCGAAGATGACCTTGCCGCCGGTCGCCGGATGGACGCCGGTGATCACGTTGATCATTGTCGTTTTGCCGGCGCCGTTCGGCCCGATCAATCCCACCACTTCCCCGGGTTCTACGGAGAAGGTGACATTATCAACGGCGTTAAGGCCGCCGAACCGCCTGCTGGTCTCGCGCAAACTCAGCAGCCCCGTCATGAGGCGCCTCGCAACCGGTCGAGACAGGACCGTAGCAACGGCAGCAAGCCGTTGGGGAGGAACAGTACCAGCGCCACGATGACGACGCCCAGCATTGCGGCATGGACGGTCAGAAAGTTGCGCCAGACCACTTCCTCCAACACCATCAGAATTACGGCTCCGACCGGCGGTCCGAACAGGGTGCCGATGCCGCCGAGAAGCGCCATCACCAAAGGCTTGATCGCGAGCATGACGTCGAAGACATCGGGCGGCTCGATGTAGTGCACCCACGACGCATAGATCCCGCCGGCGACACCCACATAAATAGCCGACAGCATGAAGGCGGCTGTCTTGTACATATATGCGTTCACGCCGAGCACATTGGCCGCGTCCTCGTTCTGCTGAATGCATCGCAGGCCGAAGCCGAGCTTGCTGCCGCGCACTGTGATCGCGGTCGACATGCACAACACCGCGACGGCCAGCATGGCAAAATAAAAGAAGTGGGCTTGCGCGCTGATGCTGCCGTGCGACACCGGCAAGTTGAGCCCCATGCCGCCGCCGGTGATAGGCGTCGTATTGATGATCTCACGCAGAACTTCCGCCACGACCAGACTGGCAATGGCGAAATAATGCCCGCGCAGGTGCAGGATCGCGCCTCCGATCAACGCCGCGAAAAGCATTGCCGAAAGCGCCGCGGCGCTCCACGCTGCGAATATCGGGACATGGTGGCTCTGCAGAACCGCGGACGTGTAAGCGCCGAGGCCGAAGAATGCCGCAGTGGCAAAAGAGGGGTAGCCCGCCAGTCCGCCGATAAAATTCCACGACTGTGCGAGGATCACATACATCAGCATGGTCGTGAGCAGGCGCAACGTATAATTGTTGGCGATCAGCGGCAGAACGGCGCACGTCACCACACACCCAGCGAGAATGAGCCAGTTCTTCACTCGTACCCCCGCCTGCCCATGATGCCGGACGGTCTCACAAACAGCAGCAAAAGCAGCAATCCGAACGATAGAGTGCTGGCGTGCTCCGGCCCGAACCACATGCCGCCGAAGCTCTCGATGATGCCGAGGACAAGGCCTCCGACCAGCGCCCCAGGCACGCTGCCGAGACCGCCCAGCACGCAGACCACGAAGGCCTTACCGAGGAATGAGGCGGAGGTGAGCGGGGAAATGGGATAGACCACGCTGAGCAAGGCGCCGGCCGCACCGGCCATGAACGCCCCTAGCCCGAACGTGATCGCATTGATGCGCTTTACATCGACGCCCATCAACGCGGCCGCTTCGCGGTCCATGCGGACGGCCACGATGGCGCGCCCTATCCTGCTGCTCCTGAGAAGCGCGTAAAGCATGAGTGTAAGGGCGATGGCGAGCACCATGACGGCAACACGGTCGCCAGGCAGATACACCGACCCGATCTCGATCGAGCCGAGGGGGTGCGCCAGATTGACCTTGCGGTAGTCGGCGGAGAAGGCCACCAGCATGGCATTGTTGAGAATGAGATCGAGACCGAAGGTCAATGTCAGCGTGATCAGGACGGGAGCGGCAATCACGCGATTGATCGTCGTGACCTGGAGCGCATAACCGAGCGCAAAAAGCAGCGCACCCGCCAGCACCGTCGAGACGAACGGATGGATGCCGGCGTAGGCATAGGCGAAGAACGCGATATAGGAGCCCAGCACGATGAACGTGCCATGCAGGATATTGATGACGTTGAGCACGCCCCAGACGAGCGAGAAGCCGACGGCAATACACGCGTACAATCCGCCGAGGACCAGCCCGTTAGCGAGGATCTGCAGATAAATCATCGGCGAATGATAGCGCGGAGCACGCGGCTGCCTCATGGCGGCGGGCGGCGCCGATCTGGCACCGCCTCACCGCGCTTTTCCTACCGGCCCCTCAGCGGGGCATGAACTTCAGGTCACCCTGCTTGATCGAGGCCGGATAGATGACGACCGGCTTGCCGCCTTGAATTTGGAACACCGGCGGCTGCAGCGAGGTGATCTGACCGTTCGGGCCGAATTTCACATGGCCGTAGAAGGTTTCGACATCGAGCGAAGCCAGGGCATCGCGCACTTTCTGCGGGGCGATGCTGTCGGCTTTCTCGATCGCGAGTTGGAGAATGGCGCCGGCGGCGGCCGCGGACGCTTCCGCATAGTCGGCGGGCTTGCCGAACTTCTTCTCCCAGAGCGCATCGAAGCTCTTGGTCGAACCGAACAAGTCCTTGCCCTGATAACGCACGGCCGGATGCCACCAGGCAGCGCTCGAGATGTTCTCGGCCAGCGGTCCGGTGGCGTCGATGAATTCCTTGTAGGCCGGCCCTGCAATCATGGTGATCACCGGCGCCTTGAGACCGAGTTCGGCCATCTGCTTGCGGATGAGGATCAGGTCGTTGATGTAGCCGGTGGCGAAAACCCAGTCCGGCTTGGCAGCCCGCATTTCGGTGATTGCGGACGAGTGATCCATCGTGCCGATTGCGTAACGGTCGAATCTGACCACATCGAGTTTTCTTTTCTTGGCCGACTTCTCCATCTCTTTCGCGATCGCGAGGGGGAAAAGATCGTTGCGCGCCAGAATAGCGACTTTCTTGATCGATTTGTTCTGAGCGGTCACGATGTCGGCGAGCGGCTCCGTCAGCGTTTCATTCGGCGTAAAGGTGCCGAATAGGTACTTATAGCCCTGGTCGTACACCTGGGAGGACGAGGCCGTCGCGGCGATGGTCGGTATCTTATATTTTTCGGAGACGCCGCTTGCCGCCTTCGCCGCGCCGGAGCCGAACGGGGCGAACAGGAAGTTCACCTTATCCTCGACAATCAGCCGTTCCGCTGTCTGCACGGCGCGCGGCGTGTTGGACGCGTAGTCGACGAAAACGATCTGGACCTTGTAGGTCTTACCGCCGGCCTTGATGCCGCCTTTGGCATTGGCCGTCTCCGCCCAGAGATTGTAGCCGTTCTTCTGCTTGATCCCCTCTGGCGACAGTGGCCCGGTCAGCGGAAGCGGAGCCCCAACCTTGATCATGTCCTCGGCATGGAGAGCCTGGACATGTGCGGCGCCGGTAAACAGGACGGCTGCGAGTGCAATCTTGGCGATTCGACGTGTAGCGGCGGAAATGGGCATGGAACGTCCCTTCGATCTCGCTCTTTCCTTCGGGAGCAGCGCGAACGGGGCGACTGAGATCAGTGTCGGCGTTCGCAGATGCGCGCCGCCCCGATGTGGCACTATCTGTCGCCCACAAGACTGAACGGCATCCGATGGCCCGACAAGCGCAATTTCGCGCCAGCAGCGTTCGCAACTTGGCAACAGTAGAAACTCCAAACGTCTCCAAAACAGGACGGGACCTGTTCGTTTTGCCGGCAAAAGACTAGATTCTGGGCGTCAGGCTCCTGGGACCTAGGTTCCTGCGGTCCAGTTCAGCCTGCGGAGAATATTCATGTCGCTCGCCCACATACGCTATTTCATCGAAATCGCCCGTTGCGGATCGATCCGTGAGGCGAGCGAACGATTGAACATCGCTCCGTCGGCCCTCAGCCGCCAAATCCAGCACCTCGAGCAGGAGCTGGGCGTGGAGCTCTTCGACCGGCTGCCGCGGGGCATGAGACTTTCACCTGCGGGGGAGATTTACCTGCGGTACGCCCGCAGCGTCCACCTGGAGACCGACAGAGTTCGCAATGAAATCGAGGAACTGCGCGGGCTGCGACGAGGGACCATCCGGATCTATGCCGTCGAAGGCAGCATTGCCGACGTGCTCACGCATGTGATCGCCGCATTCCGGCACAAGCACCCGGGTATATTTTTCAAGCTCGTGGCGATCGGCACCGACGACGTGGTCACGGCGGTGCGCGACGGCCAAGCCGACGTCGGCGTGTCGTTCCACGGCCAGTCCGATACGGCGGTGCGCTTCGTTCGGCGCTTTCGCGACCCGCTGCGGGCGCTATTGCATCCGCGTCACCCGTTCGCCAACCGGAAGCAATTGTCGCTGGCCGAGGCCATCAGCGTGCCAATGGCGCTGCCGCAGACCGGATTCGGGATCCGCCGGTTGATCGACGATCAATGCCGGCGGCTCGGCCTTTCGGTGACACCTGCGCTGGAGACCAATTCGATAGAAGCCCTGCGCGGCTTCGCCCGGTCCGGCGCCGGCATTTCAACCTTGCCTACGAGCTCGGTGCGTCGCGAACTGCGTGCGAAACAGATTCGCGCCATTCCTCTCACCGACCGCCCGTTGAACGAGTGTTCGATGGACGTCAGCGTCCTGGGCGGGCGACGGTTGCCCGCCGCGCTGACGGAATTTCTCGGTGTGCTGGAGCAGGCGCTTATGTCCGACACGACCGATCGGCCGGCCAATGCGGGACATCGACGGAAGCCTATCGGTGTACGCCCATGACGGGGCTTGCATCATGTCGGAGCCCACATCATCGCACCGAACCTGTGGCGGTGGCACATTTCTGCTGACGACAGGGCGCGTGGTTGCTGACCTTCAAGCGCCGTGATCCTTGATCCTGCTCTTCAACCTGGTGGCGACCATTTCAAGGCCTATGGCAAAGGCGAGGATTATGTAGGTGATCAGCCCCACCTCCCGCAGATCGAAATAATAGCTGCTGGCCATGAACAGATCGAAACCGACGCCGGACGCCCCCGCCGCGGCGCCCATGGTGACGGCATTGGCGAAATTCATTTCGAAGCGCAGAAACGTCCAGGACAATAGATAGGTAAAGGACGACGGGATAGCGGCCTGGAATACGATCTGCCACCAATTGGCACCACTGGCCTTGAGGGCCTCGATGACGCTTCGATCCAGGTCTTCGAAGGATTCGGCATAGGCCTTGGTCAGATAACTGACGGAGTGGAAAGTCATGCCGACGACCGCCGCGGTCGCACCGAGCCCGGCGGTCACCGCAAAGATCAGCTCCCACAGGATGGTCGGCACCGCCCGGATAAGCGCGACGAAGGCCTTTACGACATGGGTAACGGGCTTGGGCGCCAGATTTTGGGCACCCAACAGACCCAGAAACAGAGCAATGGCGGCTCCGAACAGGGTGGTCAGAAATGCCAGGCCCAGGGTAATGAGAACCTCGTACAGGGCCTTTCAAGAGGGCGACAATTACCCGGTTTCAGAAACAAGCCCCCTTAAGCGTTCGGGCGCCAACATGACGACACAGTTACGCTCGAGCCGCAGCCATTTGTGGCGCTCCCACTCACGTAGCTGCTTATTTGTGCTTTCGCGCGACGCGCCAATCATCTGACTAATTTCTTGCTGTGTGATCCGCAGTCTGTTCGGCGTTTCGCCAGACAATGAGCGCTGATATAGATGCAGGAGAGCCTTTGCCAGACGATGGGGCAAGCTGAGGAAGACAATATCCTCGACCTGTTCGCTTGTGCGGCGCAGACGAGAGCAGATGATTTCAATCAGCCGCATTGCAACTTCAGGATATTGTCGAAGCAATTCCGTGAAGTCATGGCGCTCAATTTCCATGATCTCGCTGTCTTCGATAACGATGGCGTCTGCAGTTCTCGGCCCGCGATCCAGCACAGATATTTCGCCAAATATGTCGCCAGGCATGATCAAGTTCAGTATTGCATCATCCCCCTCTTCGGATGTGCAACTGATCCTTACCGCGCCAGTGCAAACGACATAAAGCTTTGTTCCGGTGTCGCCCTTGTGAAATAGCACCGAGCCCTTTTTCAGCTTCCGAGAATGGGCATGCGGGACCAGCGAATCGATGATCGCTTCGTCTAGACCCTTGAAGAACGGATGATCCCGCAGCAACGAGCGCTTGTCGACGGCCTGCGGCCGTATCTGATTGCCTGCTTGAATCGTCATAAGGCCCGCCAAGTGCCGACCGATGAAATCAGCGCACCCAAAGCTTATAGCAAACGGGTATCAGGGGGAGGTCAATCTTTCCAGAGATAAACGTAGTGTAACGTGCGACAACGCAACCATACCGCGTATCACGCGCTCATTTCAAAATTCTTTCGACTGTGAGGGCACTCACATATCCCCGTGCGCTTGCGCCCTATTTTTCCGTTCAGGCTGGGTAATGGAGGGACGGATGTCCCATTTCGCCAGAGTCCTTGACGGTGGTCTGACTTGCATTCGAAGCGCGGCCGAGCTGTGTCGAGCGCTCCGCGGGCGCAACGGAACCAACGATGCCCGACGTGCGCAAGCCCAGCGGCTGCTCGTGCAGCAAAGGTGCGCGTGGCTTCCGAACGAAAGCCACTTGTACGGCGAGATTTGGTCGCCGCACCGGGCCGGTACCAACCCCGGACGCACCGACCATTGACCGTCGGCCGTGTGCAGTGCACACGGCCATTTGCCGGATTGTATTGAAGAACGTGGTAAGGCGTCGGACGACGCCGTTTTCAGTGCTTGTGCGCCAGAAACTGAATGGCTTTCTTTCCCGGCAGGAAGAAATAGGCGCCGCCGCGCACCTTCACGAAGTCCTTCATTCCTTTGAGTCGAAGGGGGCCGCTTGCGGTCGGGATCGTAAATATGTTGGCCGAGCTGTCGTTGGCAATGATCGGATCGACCTCATCCTCCAGCCCATTGAAGCTGCGGCCGAGGATCCAGGTCTGTTGAACGAACTCGAACTGCCGCTCGATATCGGCGTTGAGACACATAAATATCAACCCCGGTTTCGATAGCCCATTCTGCGGCGCGTAGGAGCGGCCGATCCGCTGGATGCGATGACGATTGGTGATCGAGAGCTGCAGCGGCGACCCCGGGGCGAATGTCTCACGGGGATTCGCGCGGCGAATATGGGCACCGAACGGACAGCGTAGTCCATTGGGGTCTTCGTCGCCCAGCAGGAAATCATTGTCCGGCTTTTTTGATTCGACCAAGTGTCCCGGCCGATGTGGATGCCGCACGAGCGATGTGCCGTCTTGCCAACGCCCTACCATTTTCGCGGCGATCCAGTCTTCTATCGGCGTTTTCCAATTTTCTGTCGGGCTAAGCTGACTGGATATCATTAGCCGCTGTTCGTTGGTCAGGTTTGAAGCGGTCTCCTTTTGAAACGCGGCGAAGCCTTCGACATCCTGCTCAAGCTGGCGCACCACGAGAAAGCTACCATTGAATCCGAAATCCCGCTGACCTGCCGGCTCCGGTGGAGAGAAATCCGGACGTTCCCGCGGAGGCTCTTGCATCAGGCGCGCAGGGTCCGGAGCGCGCGCGGGAAGAATATTATGCGGATCGTCGGCCGCCGGAATTGTCGGAGAGCCCGGAAAATAGCCGCTGTTGTCGGGGTAACCGAGCAAGATCTCACCGGGCTCGACCAGTTGATTCTGGTTCTTCTTCTCGGTCCATCGCCCGACGCCGCGAATGGTCAGGTTTGAAACGCCGTCGACAAAGCCGAACGGCTCGATAATGGGCTTGGTCCTTTCGGGAAGCTCCTCGAATTCGATTTGATATGTGATCGCATGCGCATATTGCTTCAGCTCCGCGCTACGCGATGCCGTGAGATCGTCCAGCTCGTGCGGGTCGTCGGCATAGAGGAGCATGACGGCATCCGCTCTACGCGCTGAATTTCCCCAAAGCCATTCCGCGGGATCATTCGCGCCCATATCGCCGAGGGCGCGTGCCCGCCAAGGCGCATCATTCCCATGCTGGAACGGGACGGGAAAAGTGCCGATGTGGCGATCGTCCAGTCCGAGCTTGCGCAGGCCACCTTGTGTAAACGCGATCACGAGCGCCGAATGCGCCGTGAGCTGGTCGCCGTAACTGATATGCGGCTCGATTTGCTTCAGCCAATCCTTCGCTTGTGCCTTGTCCGACGAAAGTTCCAAGAAAAGGCACCGTCCGTACCTCAGGCGGCGAAGTCCGCCGAGGACAAGCGTCGGGACCTCGGAATATTCGATCACGTGCGCCGGGCGGGGGGCTGATCCGAAGCAGGACAGCCAGTCTGCGGCTTCAGCTTCGGTCGATGCCAACGCCAGACCTTGCCGGATTGCAGCATTGCTGCGAATGCGGACCAGCGTCAGCCGTGGGTAGGCGGTGTACCAGAACCGGCTGGGGTATTGCTGGCGACGCGTCCACGGCCTTAGCCGATCCCCGTCGACGGCGCCCTTGAAGAAAAGGAATTTGGTTTTGGGGAAGCCGACCGTGTTGCTCCAGATTCCTGTCACGCCATTGAAGGCGATCTGGATGAAATCTTCGAGATAGCTCTCCCAAGCGCCGTCAAAGTTGGACATGAACAACAGCTTGTCGGTGCCGGGAAGCAGGATCCACCGCGCGAAATGGATCACGCCGGTATCTCCTAGAAAGCTGGGCCGCGACGCGTTGACCGCGATTTGGCCGGCCGCCCAGAAAGCCAACCGCAGGCTACAGCGCCTGAGGAAGCCCGGTTTCATGGTCGAACACGCGGCGAGATGATTCTGCGCAGTATGGCTTTCCCTCTTCATGATCTCAGCCACAAGCTCTGCGGCGGGAATGGAGGTGTCGGAGATATCCGTCTCTTCTTTGCGCCGCAGGGCCCAAACGAGGACCCCGGCAAGCCCGAGTTCAGCGAGCGCGGCGCCTATGGTCGCCCAGGCGGCAATGTCAAAGCTTACATAATACCATACGGCTCCGAGAGTGATCAGAAGCAGCAGCAGAAACGGCCACAGCATTGCCGCGACCGCCGATGCGAGCACATTGAACCAGGCGAGATACCAAGTGGGCTTGCCTTTAAGGCATGGCGCCGGCTCGGCGACGAAAGCCCATTTCATGGCTTCGTCGGCCCAGAGCGCGGACCGAACAGCTTTCAGCGTCTCGAGCGCCGTGTTTGACAGCGGAAACGAATCCAACATGCCGGCGATGCTATGAGCGAGTTCGGCCTCCCTCCTGATCCGCGATACCGTCATGCCGGGTGTGCCGTCGTAGTTCACGCCGGGCGTCGAAAACCATCCCTGCCCAACTTTCTGCTGATGCCGTAAGAGCAATCCGGTCAAGTCGCTCGCTCCCGATATCCGTGCGGCATCGAGCAGTTCTCGCAGTTGCGGACCGATGGCCTGCACTAGGCGGGCAATCGCCAATTCGGGCGCCGGATCGGCGTTCATTTCGATAATAAGGTACGCCATGGACTCCGTGACGTTGCGGACGACATTGACACTCATGAAATGGACGAATCCGACACCATCCAATGCGTTCTTGACAGCTTCTCGCGGTGGATTGCCAAGACGCTCGTCGAGACAGGCCTCGACCGTTTCGGCAAGAGCGCTGTCGAACGGAATTGCCACGGTCACAAACGAATGGGACATGACTTCGTCCTTCCCTCGATAATTCAGCCTGCGATGGCTTTCCGACCGTTAGGGCTCGAACTCGACTATCAAATGCTCTGGGAACGGGCCGAGCCGTTGCATTCGCCCGGCGGTGCCCGGCGCCCGTCGCAGATCTTTTTTCAGCAGCAAGGCCTTGAAAGTCTGCGTTATTTGCGTTTGGGCGATGAACGCGCCGACGCACCAATGCAGTCCATATCCGAACAGCATGTAGTCGGTCGCCGGCCGTGCGGGGTCGAAGCGGCCGGGATTCTTGATCCGGCGTTTGTCGAACATCGCCGATTGGGTACCGGCAAGCAAACTTGTCCCTGCATGTATTGTTCTGGCCCGACGCGATCCTTCGGCCACCGTGTAGTCCCGGGTGCAGATTCGGAACGGACCGGGATTGAGCGGCATGAACCGCATCGCCTCGAAAAGGCAGCGCTTGAGCAGATCGTCGTCGCCGGCGATCGCGGCTTGCCGCGTCGGCACCATGAAGTCGGTCCGCGCGAGAAGCATTTCCAACATGTGACCGGCAGCCATCGTGTTGGTGGGAACAAAGCCGGTGATCATGCCGATAAGGATCGTCCGGATTTCCTCGTCAGTTACATCGCCGCCGGTGGCCCGTTGCATCTCGAGCATTCGCGCCAACACTGTGTTCGGCCTTGCCCCCTTTTCCTTCGCGTCGGCGATAGCCCGTCCGATGTGACGCCGCACGCGATCGCCGGCGGCAATTCCGGCACGACGATACCCCGGCTTGTTACTCGGATCGCCGAACATGTATGTGCTCATGGCGATCGTCCAGTTACCGAAGTCGATCCGCTCCTGTTCCGCAACCGGCACGCCGTAGTAGCTTTCGCATATCAGGATCGGGACTCGCGTGATGAGGTCTTGAACAGCGTCCAGCCTGCCACGCGCACCTTCAATTATCTCTTTGGAGAAATTCGCCGCCATCGGCCCGACAAACTCGCCGAGATCTTCGAGTCTGAAGGCCCGCATGACCAGCCTTTGATAGCGCCAGTATTCTGTGTCGGCTTGCTTGATGCCCAGCAAGAAGTTGGGACCACCATCGAGCTCCTTCACCTTGTCGCCGAAAGGCACCGGAAAGCATTCATCGTGCGACAGGACTTCCTGCACGTCATCGAAGCGGCTCACGATCACGAGGTTTTTGAAGGGGACCTTCAAGATGGGAAAAAATCGTCTGAGCAGAGCGAAAAGAGTTGGCCCAAAAAGGCGCTGGATCAGTCGCTCTCCCAGGCTGGTGGCTCTGAGATCGTCCAGATCGAAAGTCGTCGTCGGAGGCCCTTCGTCAAGCGGCGATTGTGGAGGGCTTTTGGTCTGAGCGGTCCTTGCTTTGCGGCCTGCCATGTCCGTTCCCCCAAATTGTCACGCAAGCGTCTCGAGCAGCATCTTCGCTTCCTCAACGGCCGGAGCGTCGAGGCCTTCGGTGAACCAGGAATAGACCGGCAGCAGCGTCTCGCGCGCTGCACAGCGGTTGCCTTGACTGCGTTGAAGGCGGGCGTAAGAGGTCGCCGCGCAGAGCTCCCACAATTTGGCACCCTGTCGCTGCGCGACCGCGATCGCCGTTTGAAAGCTGACCGTTGCAGCCTCCGGATCGCCTGCCGACACCAGCAGTTCACCCCTGACCCGATGCATTTCGGCCTCATCGAGACGGAGTTGCGTAGCTTCGATGAGCTCGCTGACCTCTTCAAGCTGAGCCAGGCCCCTGTCCGCTTGGTGCGCTTTGCAGTGGGCATCGGCCATCCAGGTCAGAAAGGTCGGCACATATAAGACGGTGCCGGTGGCGCGATAGGCGTCCAACCCGCTTGCAAGCAACTCGATGCCTTCGTGCGTTCGTCCGAGCGCGGCCAGGCACCGGCCCCGGAAAATCATGCCCATCGCGCGATAGTAGGATATGGCATGTTCGTCGGTGAGCGCCGCCAGATCCTCCAGCCGCCGAAGCGCGGGGCCGAACGAGTGGATCGTCATTTCCGTGAAGGCGTATCCATTGAGGGCGTGGGCGACGGCATAGGCCTGCGACAGTCGGCTTGCTTCTGCCAGCGCTCCCTCACGCCGCTTGCGGCCTTGATCGAGATGGCCGAGATAAATAAGGGTCCACGAAAGATATGCCTGCATTACGACAAAGGCGTCGTCGGCCATAAGCGCGCTGTAAATCGATCGATGGGCGGGATCATAGAGCTCTATGCCGCGCGCCAAAAATTGCCTGCCTGCTGAAAACTCCCCTAACGGAAAGCTGGTGACGCCGTTGAGGCGGCAACCCATCAATGTCCAGCACGGGTCGTTTCGCGCCTCGCCCAATCTCAGGAGTTCGTCGGCCCGCTGGCGCGCCAATCCGAGATCGGCCCGCATCAGCGCATTGGTCCACTGGCCGTGCAGCACGGGCACCAATTGCGGCGGGTTGTTCAACTGCTCGCAGAGCTCACGGGCGCGGGCGAAGGTGTTCACCGTCGCCGGGACGGCATAGCCTTTGGTCGCGATCAATGCCTTGCCGTGAGCGATCCGCAGTTCGAGCTCCAGTTGGCGGCGAGGGACGCCGTCAGGGATGCTGGCAATG
Source organism: uncultured Pseudomonadota bacterium (assembly GCA_963837965.1). Lineage (GTDB taxonomy): Bacteria > Pseudomonadota > Alphaproteobacteria > Rhizobiales > Xanthobacteraceae > Pseudolabrys. The sequence goes on from CAWIPY010000005.1 coordinate 267,990, forward strand.
AGATCCAGGCCGCTCTCGAGCCGGCCGACCGCTTCGACCATGGCCGAGCGGGACATCGCCTGGTGCCCGGCCTTCAGCCAGTAGCGGAGCGCCTTTTCCGCCAGGCCCGCCTCGGTGCAATGGTAGGCGATCAGCTCTGGCTGCGTTTTCGCGACTTCCGGAAAAGCGCTTTCAAGAACTTCGGCAATCCTCCGGTGAAGTCCCTTGCGCGTAACGCGCAACAGCGAGGCGTAGGCCGCGTCTTGCACCAGCGCGTGCTTGAACAGATAAGTCGTATGCGGCGGCGTGCCCCGCCGAAATACCAATCCGGCACGGGTGAGCCGTCGCAGGGCCTTCTGCAGTTCGGCGTCGCTCAGCTCCGCGACGGCCGAAAGCAATTCATAGGAAAACTCTCGACCGATCGCCGCTCCGATCTGAGCGATTTCCTTCGCGTCGCCGATACGGTCCAGGCGAGCCATGAGCGAAGCATGCAGCGTAGCCGGCACCGCAAAGGATCGGTGGCGGGCAGTGCGGCTCAATATGGCGATTTCCGCCGTCTCTTGCTCCCGGGCCTCCATGACCGCCTTGGTCAGTTCCTCCAGGAAGAGCGGGACCCCGTCGGTGCGTTCGACGATGTCCTCTATGATCTCGTTCGGGAGAACGTCCTTGCCGGCGACCTCGGCGACCAAAGCCGCCGACTGTTCCCGTGTCAGCGAACGCAAGCTCAATGTAGCGACGTTCCGGCTCTTGAAGGCATCAGCGCGGAATTCGGGGCGGAACGTGACGATCAGCAAAATAGGCAGTTTGGCGATCCGCGTCACCGCCAGTCGCAAAAGTTCAAGGGTGGTCGGATCGATCCACTGCGCATCTTCTAAGATCACAAGGAGCGGATGCTGACGCGACAGCAAAGTAATCTGCCTCAGCAGTGCATCCATTGTTTCTTCTTTCCGTTTCTCCGCGGTAAGCGCGAGCTTTGGATATTGCTCGCCGAGTGGAAGGGAAAGCAGGTCGGCGAAAAGCATAAAATCGTTCGCGCTCTTTTCGTCGGGGTCGGAAAGGATAGCGAGATTGAGCTTGTGAAGCCTTCTGGTTGCTGTGTCGCCGAGGGCAAAGCCGGCGGCACGCTCCATTTGCGTGATGCATGGATAAAGGGGTGAGCCTTGTTTGTGCGGCGAACAAAAATAGCGAAGGCGGATATGCGGTTCCTCGAACAATTGCTCGGACAGCATCGCGGTGAGACGCGATTTTCCGATGCCGGGTTCGCCGGAAATCAGCACTACTTTGCCGGATCCCGCGCGCGCCTGCCGCCATTCTTCCAGCAACAGGTTCATTTCGGCGTCGCGCCCAACCAATGGCATCAGCGCGCTTTCATGTTGCGCCTCGAATTGGCCGGCCGCCTTGCTCGTGCCCAATACCTGCCAAGCCGGCAGGGGGTCAGAAAATCCCTTCAAGGCCAAATTATCGAGGCGCCGGTACTCAAATAGACCGCCTACAAGCCGTCGCGTATCTGCCGCGATAAGAATGGAATTTGGCTCGGCCGCGCTCTGCAGTCGCGCCGCGAGATTGGGGGTTTCACCTGTGACGTCCAGTTCGGGCGGAACCTTGCTCCCGGCAACATTGCCGACGACAACCAGGCCTGTCGCGATGCCGATCCGGACCTGGGCTTTGTGACCGTGAAGGGGCTCTAAGAGAGATATCGTCTCGACGACCTGCAGGGCGGCTCGAATGGCCTGTTCCGCGTCGTCTTCATCCGCCTGAGGAAAGCCAAAATAGATGAGCGCACTGTCCCCGACGTAGCGCGCGACGAATCCGCCAAATGCCTTAACGACATCGGCAATCGCGCGGTTGATCGTACCGATGACCTCACGGAGGTCCTCGGGGTCGAGGCGGCGAGCGAGCTCTGTCGACCCGACCATATCGCAAAACATGATCGTCAGCTGCCGGCGTTCGCCCGCGACGCTGGACGGACCGACCGGCTGTGCCGGATACCGATGCGTCAAATACGGCCCGCCGGTTTCCGCGCCCCTTGCGCTGAGGCGATGTCCGCATGCCGAACAAAACCTCGCACCAATGCTGCTCGATTGTCCGCAGCTCGCGCAAGTTATAAGCATGGGTTCGCCGCAGGCAGAGCAGCTGCTGCCGGCTCCGTCGCTCTCTGCACTGCACTTCGGGCATTGCATGGGTCGCCCTCCGACCCGACGTGCTGCGGTCGCGATCAAGCTAGCATCATATGGGACTGGATGCATCAAGACTATCGATCCCGCGGCCGCACGGCCTCACTAAGATGCTGATATATTTAATCTATTCGAAACGGCGTCTTTCGTATTTGCTGCACTTGGCACTCTCGGAACCGAAGCCCTTCCAGATCCGATCGAAGCGCAGACCGTGCGCCGCCGTTCGGCTCGGCTCTTCTCGAGCACGATATCTACGACAGGCCAGCAAGGCGGTCTGTGTCAGGTGTCACATTCCAGTCGACGATCGAGGGCTGACGATCGCGCAAATATGATCGTCCTAATGTGGGCTCGCTCACAATTCTTCGGCGCGAGACCGCATAGAGTTGCGATAAAGGGATGGGGCGACATTGGAGCCTCATATGCGTCGCGTTTTGTTGATCATGACGCTCGCCGCACTGATTGCTGATTTCGTCGGGAACGCTGTTGCATCGCGATACAGATCTGCCGACGTACCGATCGAAGCCTTGAAGCAAAGTACGATGTCAATCGACGGCCTACTCGTCGCTGTCCTTCTCAAGGAGCGGGCGCTCGCCCGCGAAGCCGCAGCGCTACCTTAGCGAAATCGGGAGTCACACGCGGCTCGACCGATGTTGGCGACCGTGGAGTCGGTGTACACTGCGAGCCGACGTTGAAAGCCACGCGTTACAATGGACCTTGTTAAACTGGGGGCGATACTTTCGCGCCTCGATCGCTAGTCCATCGGAACTGCCACTGGCTGGCTGAGGGCCCAGCGGCATTCGCGCCCTGCTCTGCCCCTTTTCCCTGCTAACAGGGAATTTTACAGTGAAGCCACCGAAACGCGGGAAATTGGCTCGATGCTAACGGTCGGAGCGCCGCGCTATTTCAATGGCTTAGGATCGAATTTCCTAGGCAAGTGAGCAGGGAAATTGGTTCCTGGATCAGGGAAGCGATTTGGCGGATCAGGGAAATCTCTTTTCCCGTTCGGCGAGGGAAAGCGAAACGGGCCGCGGCGAGCGCGGCCCGTTCCTGCGCTAGGGAGCTCGTTCAGATCGACAAGCTCCGTCACCCCGACATCCGGTCTCAGCGGTGCAGCACGAATTGGCCGTGCTGCATTGCTGCATGCGGAATGCGCGACGGCCGTTGTCCGTGCGGACGCCGTAGCGGCTGGTGCGGGGTGATCCGGCGGCAGTGCGGCCATCGGCCGACCGTGCCACCCGGGCAGATGTGCGGCTTCGGCCTGACAACCGGCACGCAGTGACGCCCACGCGGGACCGTCCCGGGACGGCAATGCGGGCCGCGCTCGCGCGGCACGCAGTGATTGCGCCGCCAGACTCCGCCCTTCTGTCGGCAACTGTCAGCCGGGTTGGGGCGCCGCTCGCAGTGACCGTGCCGCCAGACTCCACCTTTCTCGCGGCAGTTCGTGCCTGGATCGACCGGCTTCTCATTCGGCACGCATCGCCCATGGCGGGGATGGGTTCCGCCGGGGCAAACGCAGCGGCCGCCGCGTTCGATCATCCCGTCACGGCAAGGGTGCCGCTCGGGCGGGGGCACCAGCCGATGGCAATTGGGCCATTGGCCGACAGTATGCGGCGGACAGCGGTTCGGCACACAACTGCCGTGCTCCGGGTGCGTTCCGTCGGGGCAAACGCAACGACCACCACGCTCGACCAGTCCATCGCGGCAAGGGTGCCGTTCGGGCGGAGGGACCAGCCGGTGGCAATTCGGCCATTGGCCGAACGTTCCTGGCGGGCAGACGCGATGCTCCGGCGTGGGCCGAGACTTCTGCCTGCACGTGCCGTTCACCGGCTCGTATCCTGGCGGACACTGGACGACACACACCCGTGCAGGGACCGTAGCGACGGCGGAATCGGCGTCGTCGGACGGGTCGACGTTCTTGGGTGTGCCACCCGCTGCAAACACGATCTTGGCATTATTCCTGATCGTGCAGTGATGCGCACGGGCTTCCGGCACTGAGACCGTGACCGACGTCGTGAACGACACCGATGCTCCTGGCGCCAACGCGCCCGGTGGATGTGTCGTGCAGGTGATATTGGCGCCGGCAGGCGTGCAGCTCCAACCCATGCCAGACACGATGCCGACGTCCGGTTTGTCTTCGACGGTGATATTGCCGGAATAGTCACCAGGCCCGGTATTGGTCACGGTGACCGTGTAGTGGCACTTCAACTCGTCACCGGCGAAAGCGCACATGGAGCCGGCGGTTCTCTTCTCCAGCTTCAGGTTGTTCCGCTCACAGCGCGGCGACGGGATGATCGCCGTGGCGCCATCGGTGTCGTCCGTCGGATCGGTGTTGCGACGCGAGCCGCCGGGAGCGAAGGTGATGTGCGCGACGTTGTGCAGATGACACCGGCCTGGACGGATATCGGCGGCCGGAATCAGCACGGTCAGGTGAAGGCTTCTGCTGGCGCCGACCGGCAAGTAGACCGGCGGAAACAGCGTGCAGGTGAAGTTGGTCGGCGGACCGCCGCATGACCACGGCAGGGAATAGCCGACGGTCGCGCCGGCGGCGAATGCCGGCAAATGATCGGACACGGTTATCCTGCCGAAATAAGGATTCGGCCCGGTGTTCGTGACGGTGATCCAGTATCCGCAGGCCCAAGAGGCGCCCCAACGAATGCACCGATGGTACGCGCGCTTATGAAGGCGCAGATTGCTGTGCCAATGCGGATGCCAGTTGCCATAATCATCGCCATCGCCGACGGGCGTTTCGCCAAGCGGATAGAAGCCCGGGAGCATTTCGCCCGGCTCCGCGAAGGCTTGATGATCGCAAGGCTGCCAGATTTCGACATCGCCCATGTGCCCTGACTTCTCGGCGTCGCCGAACAGGTTGTCATAGTCGATGTAATAGGCCTGGCTCGGCGGAACGTTCTGCGGACGGACCAGGCTGGCGTCGTTGCCTTGCAGGCCATGCACGTCGGGATCGGCCGTGCCGTCGTCGACGGCGTCCGGGTTCACGCTCGAACGCAGACGGCTGCCCGTCGACCACAACATGGTGTCGCACGTACCGGGCTGCAGCGCGCCGGTATCCGCATCGTGCGAATAACCGAGCGCAATGCCGCCGTCGGCGAAGCGATATTCCGGCCGCATGCCGATGGCGTATTCATCGGCATTTGGCACCCACACGCTGGGCGTGGCCGGATCGTCCGGGCTCTCGAGCGAATAGCGCACCACCGACGATTTGCCGGGATCGGCGTAAACCGAATAATCGTAGCTGCCGCGCGGCTCGCCGCGCTGCGACAGATACATGCGGCCTTGCCCATCGAACAGCATGTCGGTGATCGGACCGTCGCCGGGCAAGGTGGTTGCGTCGAGTTCCCAGCGCGGGTCGCCGGCGAAGTCGCCGTCGCTGCCGATGCCGATCGACCAGACCTGGCCGGCAACGGCGTAGTACAGCCGCCCGTCGTGCACGGCCATGCCCCAGACCTTGCGATCCTTCTGGGTGTAACCCCAGGTCGTCGGGTCCTGGCTGTCGAAGCTTGGACTGGTGATGTCCATCATCTTGCCGTCGTCGGCAACCGGCGCAAGACCTTTCGCCGGCCGTCCGTTGACGCCGTGATCGAAGCTGTCGAGCACGTTGCCATCGGACGAGATGCGATAGATCAGGCCATTGTCGAGATCGGAGGCGAAGAACTGCCTGTTGGTCTTGTCGAACACGACGTCACCGACGCCGGGCCCGCTGTTGTCGGGCAGCGCGGCGAACGCCGAAACGTCGCCAGTGGCGCCGTTGACGCGCCAGATGGTCCCGGGCTTGCCGTCGGGCGCCGGACCGAACTGCCCGGGCATGAACAGGGCGCCGGGCGCGCCGGTCTTCAGGCGATTGGGCTGGCCATCACCGTCTGTGTCGGGACCGACGATCTGAATGCCATAGGCCGAGGTCGCGCCGAGATAGATATTCGGCACGTCCTGGCCGGCGCCGTCGTCAAGCGTTACGGCGAATACTTGGCCGACCTGGCCGGCCTTGATTTGCCGTTTCACCGGCGTCGGCGCGAGCTGACCATGCGGACCCGCGCCGAGCCCGGACAGCGCCAGAATCTCGGCCGAAGGTCCCTGCAGGTCGATGAAAAAATAATCGAGCGGGTTGGCGCCCGGAGGCAGTGGCACGTCGAGCGGCTTTATGCCCGAGAAGCCGGTGACGACCGCGTCGCCGCGGGCCAAGCCGGCGTCCTGTGCTCGTGCCGACGATGGGAGATTGGCGAGGAGAGAGGCAGCGAGAAGCATGCCCACTCCGAGCCAGCGACATCGCGATTTCTTCATGACTTGGCATCCTTCTATCCAGTTGCTCCACGGCGGTGTGTCGCACTGGTTTTCCGCCAAGTTCATCGCCTGACCCGGCGTCGCCCTACCGCCAAGTTCACGACCGCCTTCGCCGACTCCCACTGACCCGAAAGCGCGTGGGAGTGTCGTGGCGTGCAGCAGCCGGTTGTGAAAACGTGCCGCAAACGAGCAAAAAGCCCCATCGGACACATGTCCGATGCGACGACCTGCCGCACGAGCGGCTCGTGTGCGTGTGGGGGACGGATCTCAGCCGGCGCGGTAACCGCGGATGGCGAGAGGATGAGATCGCCGGCCACTTAACCTGCGGGATCACGCGAGCCGTCCGATCGACACGCTGGTCACCGCTTCATAGCGCAACTGCATTGTGGCCGGCAGGCGCTACTGAAGACCGCAACGCGCCGCTTTCAACAGCGGATTGATTCAAATGCGATGAAGAGGAAACCCCGCCGATGACCTGCGACGACACGCAAAGCCGAAATTGCGGCACGCTTAACAAACGATTTTTAATCTCATTTTCCTTGAGCAGGCGTGGTGCGGGAGATCGTGGCGCTCGGGAAGAAATCGTGCGAGACTGTTGCCATTCGCGAGGCGGTGCCAACCCGCGTCATCGATGCGTTTGTAAACTGGCCGGCAAGCATCTGAATGTCTTGTGGCTATCGCGGCGTTCCGCCATCGCGCGTCGGCGGAAACGGTCTTGAGGCGGTCGAGCCTTTTCGGTGCAGGGGCAACCGGACCATGGCAAGCGACGCAATACTTGCGGCAGTGCATCGCATCTATGAATCCGCGCTCGCGCCGGGCGGCTGGAGCGACGCCATGCTCGGCATAGCCGCCGCGCTGGACAGTGACCAGGCATGCCTCATCCGCCGCGATACCGCGACCGGCGCTGTTTCGTCGATTACGGGATTCGCTGAGGCGGGCGAGTTCCTCACGCCGGCACTTGCTGCAAACGACGCGTCGCCGCCGCCTCACATGTACAGCATGTGTCCCGGCACGGTGCAGCGCACCTCCGCGCGCCGCCTGCCGCAATACCCCTGCCGCAACGGTCCCGACACTACGATCCTGCAGACGGTTCGCGGACGATTCGCTATTACGGAAATGCTCCAGCGCGTGCAGCAAAACGAAATTCTCCTTGCCGTCAGCCGGGATGACCGCGACTACAACACCGGCGAAGTGGCGGCCTTGCAGATGCTGGCGCCCCATCTGATTACCGGGTGGCGCATCTGGCTCAAGCTGAGGCAGCGCGATGGAACCCCGGCACGCGCCGGAAAACTGCCGGCAAGCCCGGGAACGCTGGAGAGACAATTCGGGCTCACTCCGGCCGAAGCCGCCCTCAGCCTGGAGATCGCGCGCGGCCTCGGCCGGTCGGCAGCCGCGAAGGAGTGCGGAATATCGGTCTCCACCGCGCGGACGCATTTGTCGCGAATTTTCCGGAAGACCGGGACGCACCGTCAGGCCGAGCTCGTGCGTGTCATCCTTTCACATCCCGCGCCTTAATGGCGGTTTTGCCTTCCGGATGCCTTGCCAGTTCGGCTAATCTGGCAGCCGGCGCCAAAATCAAGCACCGTGCGCTCCGCCGATTGAACCTGGAGGCGCACGCCGGCGACCCATTCACGAGCCGAGTGGCTGGCGATGCAAACGGCGTCTGATGAAGCCTTGATCGCGAGGATCGCCGGCGGCGACCGGCTCGCCATGCAGGTGCTGTTCGCGCGGCACCACGTACGGGTCTACCAATTCGTCTTGCGGCTCGTCCGCAACGAAGCGACGGCGGAAGATTTGATAAGCGAAGTCTTCCTCGATGTGTGGCGGCAGGGCGGCAAGTTCGAGGGCCGTTCCGCCGTCACAACCTGGTTGCTGGGCATCGCGCGCTTCAAGGCCTTATCCGCCCTGCGGCGCCGCCAGGAGGAGGGTTTGGATGAGGAGATGGCGGAACGCATTGAGGATCAATCCGACGATCCCGAAACTACACTCGCCAAGAAGAACAAGGGCGCGGTCTTGCGCGAATGCCTGACCATGCTCTCGGTCGAGCACCGGGAAGTCATCGACCTCGTGTACTACCACGAGAAGTCGGTGGAGGAAGTCGCCGAGATTGTCGGCATACCCGAGGCGACGGTGAAGACGCGCATGTTCTACGCGCGCAAGAAATTGTCGGAACACCTGAAGGCGCAAGGCGTCGAGCGAGGTTGGCCATGAACGCGGTGGAAAGAGAAGCGCCGGAACCTAGCGAGATCGAGGAGTTGTTGCCGTGGCACGCGGCCGGCACCTTGAGCCGCCGCGACGCCGAGCGCGTCGAGGCGGCGCTCGCCAACGACCCCGAGCTCGCCCGCCGCTACGCGCTCGTGCGCGAGGAGTTGAGCGAAACCATCCACCTCAACGAGACGCTGGGCGCACCATCAGCGCACGCAATGGACGCGCTATTCGCCAAGATAGACGCCGAACCGGAACGCCGCCCCGCCGCCTCGCGCAATTTCGCCGCCCGGCTTGCCGGCATCTTCGCCGGTCTTTCGCCGCGCACGCTGGCCTGGTCCGCCACCGCGGCCGCGCTCGTCATCCTGCTGCAGGCCGGCATGCTCGCAGGCTTGGCGCTGAAGCCAGGGCCGCGCGGCAACTATCAGACCGCCTCCGCGCCGAGCACCGCTGCGGCGGCCGGCTCGTTCGCGCTCATCCGCTTCGCGCCGCAAGCGAGCTTCGATAGCATCAACACGTTCCTGCGACAGAACAAGCTGTCGATCGTGCAGGGGCCGATGCCGGGCGGCCTGTATAAGGTTCGCCTCGCCGAGAGCGTTCTACCCAAAGCCCAGATGGACACGCTGGTTGGCAAGTTGGCGAGGGACAAGCTGGTCGTCTTCATTGTCGTCGCCCGATAGGCCGGCGCGAGAGCATGTGAGGCCTCAGTCATGCGCACGTACAGCAGCATCCTGATCCTGATTGTGATCGCGCTCGCGATACCGCCCTCTTATGCATTCGCGCAGCGATCGCACCGGTTCAGCGCCGGCCGGGAGACGCACGAGCCGCCGAATTGGCGGCCGCCGCGCCATCCGCCGAAGAACGGCAGCCATGGCTCTCGTCATCGTCCCGGCCGTCGGCCGACCGGCATCATCGTGCGGATTCCGAGCCACCCGGTGGTTGTCGAAAAGCCTCCGCGCGCCCGGCGCCGTCACACGCCTCATCACCGCGTCACCCGTCACACGCCGCACCGACCGGCGCGCCGGGCGGCGCACCAGCCTCCGCAGCACACCGTGCAGCGCCGGCCGAGCGGCGTGCCGCCGGCGGGCGAGCACCGCTATGTGCCGGACGAAGTGCTGATCGAGGTCGCCAACTCGACCAGCACTGCGACGATCAATGCGTTGCAGCGCCGGCACCAGTTGAGGCAGATCGAGCGTCGCCGGCTTGAACTCGCAGGCACGACATTTTACCTCTGGCGCATCCCCGACCGCCGCTCGGTGCCCACCGTGGTGCGCGCGCTCGAACGCGAGAGGGGCGTGCTCTCGGCGCAGCCGAATTATCTGTTCGCGCTGCAACAGACCGATGCCAAGCGCACAGCGAGCGATCCGGCACAATATGCGGTCGCCAAGCTGCGGCTGCTGCAAGCCCATGTCCTCGCCAAGGGCAAAGGCGTTCGCGTAGCGGTGATCAACTCAGCCGTCGACACAGTAAGCCCCGAGCTCGCCGGCAGCATCAGCGCAACTTTTGACGCGCTGGCGGGGCCGATGCAGCCGCACCAGCATGGCACGGCGATCGCCGGCCTGATCGCCGGCCACGGCAAGCTGATAGGCGTGGCGCCCGAGGCTCGCATCCTGGCGGTGCGCGCCTTCGATCCGGCGGGGGGCGCGGGTGCGCAAGGCACCACGCTGAACGTGTTGAAAGGCCTAGATTGGGCGGTGGAACATCGCGCGCGCATCGTCAACATGAGCTTCGCCGGCCCGCCCGATCCCGCATTTCACCGGAGTCTGGCCAATGCGCACGCCAAGGGCGTCGTGCTGGTCGCCGCGGCCGGCAACGGCGGCGCCAAATCGCCCCCGCTTTATCCGGCCGCCGATCCGAACGTGATTGCCGTGACCGCCACCGATGCCGATGACGGGCTCCTGCCACAAGCCAATCGCGGCCGGTATATCGATGTGGCGGCTCCGGGCGCGCAGGTGCTGGTCGCCGTCCCGGGCGGCTATGAAGTATCGTCCGGCACCTCGTATTCGGCGGCCGAAGTGAGCGGCGTCGTCGCGCTGCTGCTTCAGCGCAAGCCGCGTGTTTCTCCCGACACCCTGCGACGCCTGCTGGAAGAGAGCGCAAGAGATCTGGGGCCGAAGGGCCGCGACAACCTGTTCGGCGCCGGCCTTGTCGACGCGCTTGGAGCGGTCTTGGCCGAGCGGCCGATAACGGCGACGACGCTGCCTGGCCACTAAGCGTCAAACTGCAGCAGACACTGAGCCGAGCGACCTTGTTGATGGCGCGCTCTTGGCGCGCCGCTGTCATAATCTAACCCCCACGGGCCGCCGGATTTTTACCATTGAACGTCGGACTGTTTGACCGTCGTGGCCAGGCGGCACAACTGCCCACCGCGCCTGTTCCCCGCCTCGTTCCAAAAAAACGAAGTACATGAAGAGCTTGCCGCCCGAATGACAGCCGCGACCCCGATTTGAACCTTTGCGCGGCAGTCAGCCACTCATCTGCGGGAGATGTGGAACGCACATCGCCTCAGCAGAGATGAGAGGGCACGGCAATGAAGACGCTCGACGCAATGGGAAATTCACACGAATGGTTCGTCGAACAGGGCCGGATCTTGCAAGAGCTGCCGCCTAACGACGCTGCCGTCTTCCATGCAGCTTATTGGGAGCACCAGCACAACGGCGTGCCGCGCGCATCGATGCACAATCGTAGCCAGATCAATCCTGCGGCGCGATTGTGAAACGGGGCCGATAGATGTCGGCCCTGACAGCGGCGGTTGAGACGGATTTGGCAAGCTCAGAGACTTGGGCAGCCTCGAAGAGCCGCGCGGTTTGCGAGCGATGTCGCCGATTTCGGCCGTGGAGAGCGAGAGCTCCCACTGGCTGGCTGGCGGCGAAGCGGCGTTCTCGCCCTACCTTTCGTATCATCCAAACTCATTCAGATTCACTTCCGAGCCAGACTGGAGCCGTCGAACGCCGCTTATTGTCAACCAGCTTGACGCCGGAGTCCCCCACGCCTTCGTGGTCCCAAAGTTTGCAAGTCACCGGCTTGTGCTTCTGGTCGAGGCCTTCGCAGTAATTCGTATATTCGCACTGGCGAACCTCGCCGCCTCGCCCAAGCGACAATTTCAGGAACCAGTCCGGATCGGCAAGCGACTGCCGCGCGGCGCCGACAATGTCACAGACTCCGTCGCGCAACATCGCTTCGGCCATGTCGAAATTGTGCACTCCGCCAGCACCCACGACCGGCGTCGCGAATCCGGCGCGCCGCACGGCGGCTCGAATCACAAAGGTAGCCTCCGCATTTCGTCCAAACGGGCCTCTCGTGTCCGAGATGAAACTCGGCATGCATTCGTACCCGCTCGGTCCGGTGTACGGGTACACGGCGCCTCCGACATTGGGCTGCTTGGCGTCATCGAACTTGCCGCCGCGAGAGAGCGACAGGAAATCCATGCCGGCGCGTGCAAAGGCGGTAGCAAATACTTCCGCGTCAGTCTCGTCGCTGCCACCCTCGATACACTCGTTGCCAAGAAAACGGCAGCCGACGACGTAGTCCCTGCCCACGCGGGCGCGCACGGCATCGTAGACTTCGAGAGGAAGTCGAACGCGGCACTCGCATGCCCCACCATAGCCGTCCTCACGCGTGTTGGTGCGTGAGAGAAACGAGGCCATCGTATAGGCATGCGCATAGTGCAACTCGACGCCGTCAAAGCCAACCTCACGCGCCCGTGCCGCGGCGTCGGAAAACAGCCCTGGCAACACGGCTGGCAGTTCGCGAATGTGCGCCAAGTGCGTGTCAGTGACCCGCTCTCGGTAGCCGAATTGCAGGGATTCCATCTCGCGCGCGCTCATCAGGTCTTGCAGTTCCTGATCGCTCAGCGCCGCAAGTTTCTCGCGCAATGCCGCATCGTCGAGGCCCGAAAATGCCGCGCGATGCGCATCCGTCAACTCGAGATGGCGCGCGAAGAACTTATGGCGCTCCGGGCGCCGCCGCACAGCAAGAAAATCGATAAGCTGAACGAACAGTCTCGTCCGGCCATCACTCGCCTTCCGCACCGTCTCGACCAAGCGTCTCAGGCCGGGGAGAAAACGGTCGTTCCCAATGCGCAAGAGCGGCCCGCTCGGCACGTCGCGAATGCCCGTCGCCTCGACCACGATCGCGCCAGGCCGGCCGCGGGCAAAGCGCTCATACCAGTCGATGACTTCTTCCGTGACGAAGCCCTCTTCCGTCGCCCGCCACGGCACCATCGCCGGCACCCAGGTGCGCTGCTCCAATTGAACCGGGCCGACGCGAACGGGCGAAAAGAGGCACGAAGACGCCGCCTCCTTGCGCGTCGGAATGCGCCCAGGGCTCGATTGGTGGCGGATTCGTTGCGGGGGGCGCCACATCGGAACGTCAGCCGATCTGCGGCGGCATCGGCGTTCGCATACCGCGAATATCCTTGGCCGGGATCACGTGGTCCCCATAGATCATTCCGCTGCCCGCGTTATTTCTCGACGTTCCTCGTGGCTCGATGGTCGCGCCGCCGCGCGCAGGCCCGCCATCTCCGCCTTCTGACGCTGCATCAGCCGGAAAAGCTGGTCCTTGCCGGCCAAGTATGGCAGCGGCCAGAATTGATTCACATAGCCGTATTCCGCTGACGCCGTCAGGGTGAAATTCGGGTTTGAAAGGTGCGGCCGCGCAAGGGCGCAGATGTCCGCCCTGCCGGCCGCAATGATCGTATTCACCTGATCTGCTGTGGTGATATTGCCGACCGCGATCGTCGGAGTGTTACATTCGTTGCGGATCATCTCCGAGAATGGCGTCTGGAACATACGTCCATAGACCGGACTGGCCCAGCGCGACGTCTGTCCGGCCGACACGTCCAGAATGTCCGCGCCTCGTGCACGAAATGCAGCGGCAATCTTCACGCTGTCTTCTGGCGTGATCCCATCGGGAGTCCAGTCCGTTGCAGAGATGCGCACCGAGATCGGCTTGTGCTTCGGCCAGTGGGCGCGGACCGCGTCGAATATCTCCAGAGGGAAGCGGAGCCGGTTTTCCAAGCTACCACCATAGTCGTCATCACGTTGGTTGCTGAGCGGTGAGATGAAGCCGGAAAGCAGATAGCCGTGCCCGGCATGCAGCTCGAGCATGTCGAATTCGGCCTTGTCTGCGTTGGCGGCGGCACGCGCGTAATCGTCGCGCACGCGGTCCATTTCGGAGCGCGTAATCTCACGCGGCACACGCATGAACTCGTAGAAGGCCAGTGGCGACGCCGCCACGATCTCCCAATTGCCCTCCTCGAGCGGCCGGTCCATGCCCTCCCAGCCCCGCTTGGTCGAGCCCTTTCGGCCGGAGTGACCGAGCTGAAGGCAGAATTTCGCATTGCTTTCGCGCTTGACGAAACGGCTGATCCGGCGCCAAGCCGCGACCTGCTCGTCCGTATAGATCCCCGGACAGCCAGGCGTGATCCTCCCCTGCTCCGATACGGCGGTCATCTCGGCGAACACAAGACCGGCACCACCCATCGCCAGCTTGCCGAGATGGACCAGGTGAAAGTCGCCCGGAACGCCGCCAGCTTCCGCCGAATACATATTCATAGGCGATACGGCGACCCGATTGTCTACGACCATCTGGCCGATACGGAAAGGCGTGAACATCGGCGGCGGCGGATTGTCCAGCGGGATATCGAATCCTTTCGCGCGCACGGTGCCGGCAAACCATTTCTGCACGCCTTCGACGAACTGCGGGTCCCGCAATCGCAAGTTTTCGAAAGTCACGGCCTTGGCCCGCGACAGCATGCTGAAACAGGCTTGAATAGGCTCCATATCCCAGTATCGCGCCGGATTTTCGGTCCAGAGCGCACTGACGTTCGCCGCGTACTGGGTCTTTTCAACGTCCTCTTGCCGTGCGCCCTGGAAACCGTTCAGCGCCTCTTGCACCGTTTTCGCGCCGCCAAAAGCGTTGTAGAGGTTGATTGCGTCTTCCATCGCCAGCTTGGTGCCGGAACCGATCGAGAAATGGGCTGAATGCAGCGCGTCACCGAGCAAGACGATGTTCTTATAGAACCAGTTCTTGTTCTGAACGACCGGGAAACGCCGCCAAAACGAACGATTGGCAACCAGCTTGTGGCCGCGCAGCAGATGCGCCCACATTTTTTCCAGATAGGCAACGGTTTCCGGTTCACTGAGCTTCTCAAGGAACGGCTTTGCGTTCGCCCAGGTTGCTTCTGGCGCCTCGATGACCCAGGTACACATGTCGGGCTTGTATTGATACGTGCAGAGATCCCAGATTCCGAATTCGTTCGTCGTGAAATGAAATGAAAATGCCTCGGTGGGCGCGCTGGTGCCGAGCCAGATGAAATGATTGCGCCGATATTCGATTTTGGGCTGAAAATACTCTTTGTATTTCTCGCGTACGAAACTGTTGATGCCGTCCGCCGCGACGATCAAATCGGCGTCCGAAAACCGCTCGAGGTCCTTGATTTCCGTCTGAAAGTGCAGTGTTACGCCGAGTTCGCGGCAGCGGCGGTGCAATACGTTCAGAAGGATGCGGCGCTCCGTGCCACAGAACCCGTGTCCGCTGGAGCGGACAACCCGGCCGTGGAAGTAAAAGTCGATTTCGTCCCAGTAGGAGAATTCCTTCGTGATCCCCTCATAGGATTCGCGATCGTAATTCATGAGATTGTCGAGCGTCTCGTCGGAGAACACCACTCCGAAGCCGAATGTATCGTCGGCCTTGTTGCGCTCGTAAACGGCGATGTCGTAGCTCGGATACCGCTTCTTCATCAGAAGCGCGAAGTACATACCTCCTGGGCCGCCACCGACAACGACAATCTTCAAGTTGGCTTCTCCGCATTCCGATCTAGGCGCGAACGCTCTCGCCTTCCCGCTCCGCCGTGGAGGTCCAGGACACGCTCGAACCAGGCTGAAACGGCATCGTCGTCTTCCAATACTTTTTCCGCGGACACTACGCGGGCCCACTGGAGCGTCCCGAACAGGATGTAATCCGCGTATGCGGGCTTCTCTCCGGCCAGGAACGGCGAATCCGACAGGATTCTTCTCACTGGCGAAAGCCGTTTCCGGAACTGTTCGAGGCTCTTGGCTCGATCCGCGTAGAGGTCTTCGAGCTTTTTCTTGAACACCGCCTCCATCTGAGAACGGAGATGAACGGCGTCTTGCTCCTCGACACAGTCAAGCACGTCCAGCATTAATGTCGGCACCAGCGATGCAACGAGCTCGCGATCCGCCCACAAATTCATGAAATGGGTGAGATTTTGCCCCGGCTGTCCGCCGAACAACGAGGACCGATCGGGGTATCGCTGCTCAAGAAAGCAGGCGATCTTCCATGAATCCAAAACAATCTGGCCGTCGTCGCGGATGATGGGAACCTTGCGCTGCCCGCTGAAGCGGATCGTCTCCTTGTCCGAGACCGCCACCGGATAGATCTCGAACGGCACGCCCTTGTGCAGGAGTGCCAGACGTGTCCGCCAGGAAAAAGTGCTGTAGCGGCAATCGTCCTTGCCTCGCAGCTCCCACAGCTCGATCATGCCGCGCCTCGCAATTTCAACGAATTTTACGCTGTACATTCAATGAGTCAAGAATAGAATGTGTCGATGAAAGTCGGAGGACACATGCCCGCGCCGAAGAGCCGCGCTACCGTCGAGAAGCTCAAGACAACGCCCCCCCTCGCCCGCACCGAGCGAGAGCGTGTGTTTTTCGAATTCGAGCAGGCGTTGATTTGCGCTTCTGAGGCTTTCTATCGGTTCGCCGGCTCGATCTTTGGGGCAACTGGCGCCACGGAAAAGTTGACCGGTCAGGAATGCGTCATCCTGCAGCAGTTGATGTTCACCCCGAAGCCGCGCAGCGTCAGCGAGCTCAGCCGCTTCAGCAACCGAGACGACATTTCCAATATCCAGTACAGCCTGCGAAAGCTTTGCAACGCCGGCCTGATCGAGAAAGTGCCCGGCGGAAGCCGCCGGGACACACGCTACAGGCCGACGCAGGCGGGCCGTGATTTGACCGACGTCCTGATCGGGTCGCGCCGCGAATTGCTGATCGCGCCGAGCGCGGACATTCCGAACATAGAAGAGCAGTTGAAGGCGGCGGAACGAGCCTTGTCAGTTTTGACCGGAATGTACGACCACACGTCGCGGGTGCTTTCAGGCAGGATGTAGATCAGGCATTTGCGCGCCGGATTGTTGATGAAGGGGCCCATCGATGACGGCGGATAGTTTTAGCCCGGACTACTTCCACGCCAAGGGGTGGTGGCGTGACGAAACCCTGCGCGACTGGCTGACCGATCGCGTAGCCGCCGCTCCAGATCGCCCGGCGATTCTGACAAGCTCAGCGCGGCTGAGCTACGCTGAACTGCAACGGTACGCCCAGAACTTCGCCGCGGGCCTGCATCGGATCGGCGTCAGGCACGGCGACACCGTAGCCGTACACCTGCCAAACTTACCGGATTTCCTCATCGCCTGGCTCGGCATTAATGAGCTCGGCGCCGTGATGCAGACTGTGCATACGCCCTACGGCCCTCGCGAGCTGGCGCATCTTCTCCGACACGGAGAAGCGAAAGCCTGCATCGCGCTGGCAAAAGCCAGGGACAGATCTCCTGCAGCAGATCTGGTCGCCTTGCGCAACGACGTTCCCACCTTGCAGCGTGTGATTTCCGTCCAAGGCGCCGTCGAGGGAGCGGATGCCTTCGAGGTTGTGCTCGACACGGGAGCTGCTTCTCCCATCGAGCGGCCGGATTGCGCGGCAACCGACCGATTCATGCTGCTTTATACATCCGGCACAACGTCGTCGCCGAAGGGCGTCTCGGTCACGTACAATCATTTTCTCAGCAACGCCCGCATGTGTGCCGCCGAGTTCGAAATCACAGGCGACGATCGGATCCTATGTCTCGCTCCCTACACCCATCTTTACGGATTGTATTCGGTGGAGCTTGGGCTGGCCGCCGGCGCCACCATCTGCATGCTCGACATGTTCAGCCCGCCGGCCTTCATCGATGCGCTTCGAAAACTTCGCCCGACGATGCTCTTCGGCGGTCCCGCCCACATCGCTCCGTGCCTACAGAGCCAAATGTTCGACGAAATCGACCTTAGTGAATTGCGGATTGCGGTTTTGTCAGGATCTACGGTTCCGGCATCTCTCTCCGCGGCCTTCGAGCAAAAGCTGCCTCACGGCAAAGTCTTGCAGGCCTGGGGGATGACGGAGCTTCAGTTCGGCGCGTGCAGCCGGCCAAGCGATTCGCAAGACATCCGTTTCCGCACGATCGGACGGGCTACGCCGGGCACGCAGTTGCGGGTTGTCGACAGCGATGGTCGGTTGCAAGCGCCCGGCGAAGTGGGCGAATTACAGGTGCGCGGATGTTCGCTGTTTTCCGGCTATGTCAATAATCCGGAGGCAACGCAGAACGCATTCACGGGCGATCGCTGGTTCAGAACGGGCGATCTCGCTCAGATGGACCAGGACGGAAATGTAGAGCTGAAGGGCCGCACAAAAGAGTTAATCAATCGGGGTGGCATAAAATTCAATCCAATCGACATGGAAAACGCGATCGCCAATCATCCTTCCGTACTACAGGTCGCGATAGCGCCGCTCCCCGACGACGTGGTCGGCGAACGCGCTTGCTGTTTCATCGTGCCGAAAGACGGCATCTCGATTAGCTTTGAGGAACTGAAGCGGTTTCTCTCTGAGCGCCAGTTTGCCAAGTTCACCTGGCCGGAAAGCCTCGTCGTGGTCAGCGAAATGCCGATGACGCCGACCCGCAAGGTCATCAAATCTGAATTGGTCAAGCGGTACTTGTCCGAGCGAGCGGCGATGAGGAGTGCTGCACAATGACGTTTCCGCTGCCAATGCCGCGCTCTCGGGCGGAAATCGAGCACATCCAAAGCGAGCGAAAGCGAAATGCGTTCGAACTTGCGAAGAAAGCCGCATGGTACAAAGGCAAGCTCGATCACATCGATCCGAACAGGCTCGACGATCGAAGCGAGTGGGAGAAGATACCGATTTTGGATAAGGATACCTTGCGGACGTTCAGTCACGCGGAATTTCTCGACAATCTCTGCATCATCCCGCCGACCGAAATTGCCGAATATTGGCGCTCCGGCGGCTCTACCGGCCAGCCGGTCTTCTATCCGCGTAACGCAGAGGATGTCCGCTATGCCGAACTGACCTGGGGCCGCTCATTTCCTTGCATTGGTATCGGTCCCGGCGACCTCTGCCACATTTCGTTTCCGCTTGGGGTGCATCCGGCCGGACAGGTATGGGCGCGCAGCGCCAAGCTGTTTGGCGTAGGCATGGTCTGGGTGGGAGCCGGCAACGCCTATCCTTCCGCACTTCAGCTTGATCTCATACACAACCTCAAGCCGACCGTCTTCATCGGGATGAGCAGCTTCGCGCTTCATCTGGCAAATCTCGCCGAGGCCAAGGGCATCGACCTGGCATCGTCATCGGTTCGCAAGATGATCTGTTCGGCTGAGACGCTTTCGAATGCAAAAAGGCAGAAGCTTTCGCGCATGTGGGGAGCCGAAGTATTCGACGTGTTCGGTATGAGCGAAGCCGGCCTTATGGGCGCGGAGACGTCCGCACACGACGGCATCCACATCTGGACCGACATGTTTTTCATCGAGGTCGTCGATCCGGAAACGGGCAAGTCCGTGCCCGAAGGCGAAATCGGCACCTTGTGTGTAACGCCTCTTTGGACCAATCACGCAACCCCGTTCCTGCGCTGGAACTCGGGAGACCTGGTCAGCTATATCTCGCGATCGAAAGGGTCAGGGCCCTTCGCCGAGCTGTTCCCGATGATCCGGCATGCCAACCGAACGACCGGCTTTTTCAAGGTTCGCGGCGTAAACGTAAATCACGCAGAATTCGAAGACTTCATATTTCGCATCCCTGAGATACTCGACTTCCAGGCCGTGCTCGCCACAGACGAGGCGAGTGGTCGCGAAGGCCTACACGTTCTATTGGAACTGAAAGGCAAATTTGATGACCGGGCTTTCTGCGAAAGCATGTCGTCCCAGATCAAGCAAACATTCGAAATAACCCCAGCTGTAGCGGTTCTCCCACGGGGAACGTTAGCCACCGAATTCGAGCGCTCGATGAAAGCACCGCGGTTTGTTGACCGGCGCACGTGACACACGCGAAATCCCACAGTCCGACTCTTGCGTTCGTCTTTGTTCCTCGCCCAAGACCGCCCAAGCCTGCCGCGGCTACGCAAAGGAGGCGTTCGAGCGCGCGCTGGCGGCGAGCCGCGAGCGTCATGCACATCGCCTCGCGAACACACAGAGCACAAGCATTCAGAATGACGGCGAAATTGGCGTTCAGAATGGCATCGCCGATAAAAGGCAATCTGACGCTAAGTGATTGACTTGTCGAACGAAACCCTG
>CAWIPY010000006.1:0-170750 GCA_963837965.1 uncultured Pseudomonadota bacterium
CGGAGCCCCGACGCCGCCCGAGTGCGGGGTTACGAGCCCCGCCCGCGGGCGCCGCGCCAGCCGTTTCCGGGTTGCCCCGGACCGGCCCGGGAGGACGGGCGCCGCATCTCCGGCACCTTTCCTCCCGCCTGCTCCGTCTTGGCAGCGTCCCGCGAAGACGCCCCCGGCCGAGCAAGGGTGAGGAATATATGCTGGGAAGATTAGGGCGGAAATATGACAATGATCCTAGATTGGTTGAGCGGGGGCGTCCGTAGCCCGCATGAAGCGAAGCGGAATGCGGGAAGAGGCAGAATCCCGGATTGCGCTACGCGCCATCCGGGCTACGCGTGCTATGCTGATGGCGACGGCTTCGCCTGGCGCTTTATGAGCAGCGCGGCCGGTGTTATATGAGCCGCATGGACAAGAAGCGCACTTTCGCGGTGGTGCTGGAGCCCGAGGACGAGGGCGGCTTTACCGTTCGCGTGCCCGCGTTTCCCGAGATCGTCACTTACGGCGCCGACGAGCGCGAGGCGCTGGCGATGGCCGAGGACGCGATCCGGCTGGTGATCGAAGATTGCAAGGCGCGCGGAGAGCCGTTGCCCAGCGACGAGCCGCCGCGCATTCGCGAAGTTACCGTGACGCTCGCCGCATGAACCAGCGGCTGCCGGCGCTGACGGCGCGCGACGTGATTCGAGCGTTGGAGCGGGCCGGGTTTCAGCAAACGCGGATGTCGGGCAGCCATTGTCGTCTCGTCCATGCCGGCGATGCGGCGCGCAAAGTGACGGTGCCGATCCATGCTGGCGACCTCAAGCGCGGCACGCTGCGGGCGATCATCGCGCAGGCGGGGTTAACGGTGGAGGAGTTTCTGCAATTGCTTTAGGCGAAGACGAGACATGATCAAGTTCAGCTATCTACACAGGAAGTGGATGACGAATCCGGCGTATCGCAAGGAGTACGACGCGCTGGAGGAAGAATTCGCGCTGATTGCCGAAGTCGCCAAGGCGCGGGCGCGGGCCGGCTTGAGCCAGGCGCAACTCGCCAAGCGCATGCGCACGACGCAGAGCGCGGTGGCGCGCCTGGAAAGCGGGCGCGGCAGGCCTTCGACGCGCACGCTGCAGCGCTTTGCCGAGGCGACGGGTCACCGGCTGAAGATCAGCTTCGAACCGGTGAAGGGCAAGGCGAAGAACGGCAAGCGGCGGGTGCGCTCGCGCGCGTCGTGAGCGCCGCACAGTCGTCGGCACTGCAGCACGAACAAACTTGTAGGGTGGGCGAAGGCGCGCGGCGCGCGCCGCGCCCACCATCCGCGCCGCCGGTGGGCACGGCGCTGACGCGCCTTTGCCCACCCTACGCGCGCTGCTATGCTGCTATATTGGGTCATGACCAAGCTTCTCCGCGACGTGCTCAAGCAGGTCGAGCAGTTGCCCGAAGGCGAGCAGGATGCCGCCGCCACGGCCATGCTCGACTATCTGAGGCATCGGCACGATCTGCGCGTGTCCGACGCGGACCTTGCGGAAATCCGCCGCCGGCGCGCCGATCCGAACCGCAAGCTAGCGAAGCGTGACGCGCCGGCTCGCTGAGGTTGGCGGAATACGCTACGCTATTCCGCCCTACGGGCCTCCCTTGACCATTATACTAATATTAGTATATTAATATGGACGAGACGATAAGATCGATTTTCTGGATCGGTTCCAGCCGCAACGACTTGCGCGCGATGCCGGACCAGGTCCGGCGTGACATCGGCAAGGCGCTCTATACCGCGCAACGAGGTTTCACCGACCCGAAGGCGAAGCCGCTGAAGGGTTTCGGCGGAACGCGGGTCATGGAGATCGTCGAACGGGATCGGAGCGGCGCCTATCGCGCGGTCTACACCGCGCAGCTTGGAGACACGATCTACGTGCTGCACGTATTCCAAAAGAAATCGAAGCGCGGCATCGCCACGCCGAAACAGGACATCGAGTTGATCCGGCGGCGGCTGGCGGATGCCGAGTGGCACTACAGGGAAGGGCAGAATTGATGGCGAAGAAAGCAAGGGTTACCCGCGGCAGCGGCAACGTGTTCGCCGATCTCGGCCTGCCCAATCCCGAACAAGAACTATTGAAGGCGCAGCTCTCGCTGCAAATCTACCGGATCGTCAAGCAGCGCGGGCTGACGCAGGCGCAGGCAGCCAGCGTGCTCGGCATCAAGCAGCCGCACGTCTCGGCGCTGATGCGCAATCGCGCCGGCAATTTCTCGGTCGGTCGGCTGATGGAATTCCTGACCGCGCTCGGGCAGGACGTGCGCATTACGGTGAAGCCGACAAGGAAGCGGGTGGGGGAGATGGCGGTGGTCGTTGCGTGAGGCGCGTTAGCGAAGTAGCGTGACGCGCCGGGTTGGCGGCGGTGACGGATTGCGCTGAGCCAAACGGCCTCGCGCGTCCGCCCAGCTAAGTACTTGAAATATATATGCAAAGTTTTTGCGTCTCCAAAATCGAGGATGGGCGATCTTTTAGCTTGCAATGATTATCATATGATCGTATGTATTGACCCATAGGGGAAAACGCTAAGATCTGGTTCGACGCTTTAGAATTGCAATTAAGGCGTTTGTGTCTCGGGCTCTCGATTTTATAGACCTCATAGGAGGACATGGCAATGAGTGAAGACAAGGAATTACGGGCTATGGGCGCGGTATTGGCTGAAATGCAGCCGCTGGACAACGATGAGAGGCGGCGCGTTTTGGCATGGTTATCACAAAAGTTGGCGCTGGATGTTCCGCCTGCGGCCGTCCGATCTCAAGGGTCTCAAAAAGGGATTGGTCCGGAGGAGCTGGGAAATCACTCGACCGATACGATTGCCACGATTATCGGCGTCAACTCAGGCCGTGACCTGATTATCGCTGCGGCAGCTCACCTTCATTTTACCCAAGGTAAGGCGACATTTACTCGGCAGGAGCTTGCCGAGCAAATGCGCGGAGCCCACTCACACTTCAAGAGTTCCTACATCAACAATTTGTCGGCCTACCTTAACGGCCTCACTAGGACTGATCAGTTGAGACTGGTCGCCAACGATACATATGCCTTGTCCAGCAAGAAGCGGCAGGAGATAGAGGCGCAACTTGCTGAGGCACAATAAATGAGCCGATGGTTTTTCTTGTGCTGATTTTGCAAGAGCGGATAAGAGTTATGCAAAAGCCCAATTCAAGATACGCGCTACATTTTCGCTGGGGTGATTTCGAGCTCAATATTGTGGGGCGTCGGACCATTTTGTGGTGGGCCGGCTCGATTTGCGTTCTTGCTGGATTGAAGTTGCTCGGTGCAAACCTCCTCGGATTGCTTTGACCGAGACCCGGTTGCCGGCTGGGCTCCAAGCGCGCTACTGGAAATGGATTGTAGAGGAACCCCATGAACGCCCCCACCAAATCCCCGCTGCCGCCCTATAGCCACACGCCCGCTGTTCCCGCTCGGGCCCGACGAGACCCGCTACCGCAAGCTCGACATCCCGGGCCTCGCCAATGGCGGCGTGCGCGTCGAGAAGGCCATGGGCCGCGAGGTGCTGGTGGTCGAGCGCGAGACGCTGCGCGCGCTGGCGGAAGCCGCCTTCACCGACATCAATCATCTCCTGCGCCCCGCGCATCTGGCGCAACTGCGCAAGATCCTCGACGATCCGGAGGCCTCCAACAACGACAAGTTCGTCGCCTACGATTTCCTCAAGAACGCCAATATCGCCGCCGGCGGCGTGCTGCCGATGTGCCAGGACACCGGCACGGCCATTATCATGGGCAAGCGCGGGCGCTACGTGTTCTCCGAGGATGACGAGGCGGCGCTGTCGCAAGGCGCGCGCGACGCCTACCTGAAAAAGAACCTGCGCTATTCGCAGCTCGCGCCGCTGTCCATGTTCGAGGAGAAGAACACCAAGTCGAACATGCCGGCGCAGGTGGAGATCTATGCCGAGGGGGACGACGCCTACAAGTTCCTGTTCATCGCCAAGGGCGGCGGCTCGGCCAACAAGTCGTTCCTGTTCCAGGCGACGCCGTCGATCCTCACCCATGAGCGGATGCTGGCCTTCCTGAAAGAGAAGGTGATGACGCTCGGCACCGCGGCCTGCCCGCCCTATCACCTGGCCATCGTCATCGGCGGCACCTCGGCTGAGCTGACCATGAAGACGGTGAAGCTCGCCTCCACCAAATATTACGACACGCTGCCGACGAAAGGGAGCGAGGCCGGCCACGCCTTCCGCGACCTGGAGATGGAGCAGGAAGTCTTGAAGATGACGCAGAGCTCGGGCGTCGGCGCGCAGTTCGGCGGCAAATATTTCTGCCACGACGTTCGCGTCATTAGATTGCCGCGGCACGGCGCCTCGCTGCCCATCGGCATCGGCGTCTCCTGCGCGGCCGACCGCCAGGCCTTGGCCAAGATCACGCGCGAGGGCGTGTTCCTCGAGGCGCTGGAGCGGCATCCGGCGCAGTATCTGCCCGAGATCGACCAGGAGAAGCTGGGCGGCGATGTCGTGAAGGTCGACCTCAACCGGCCGATGGCGGAAATATTGGCGCAGCTATCCAAGTATCCGCCGAAGACGCGGCTGTCGCTCACCGGGCCGATGATCGTCGCGCGCGATCTGGCGCATGCCAAGCTGCGCGAGCGGCTGGAAAGCGGGCAGGGGCTGCCCGACTATTTCAAGAACCACCCGATCTATTACGCGGGACCGGCCAAGACGCCGGAAGGCTATGCCTCCGGCTCGTTCGGGCCGACCACGGCGGGCCGCATGGACTCGTATATCGACCAGTTCCAGGCGGCCGGCGGCTCGATGATCTCGCTGGCCAAGGGGAACAGGTCCGCGCAGGTGCGCGAAGCCTGCAAGAAGCACGGCGGCTTCTACCTCGCCTCCATCGGCGGCGCGGCGGCCAAGCTCGCCGAGCACTGCATCAGACGAGTCGAGGTGCACGAATATCCCGAGCTCGGCATGGAGGCGATCTGGCGCATCGAGGTGGAGGACTTCCCCGCCTTCATCGTCATCGACGACAAGGGCAATGACTTTTTCAAGGAGCTCAATCTGGGCTAGGCTTCCCTCTCCCCGCTTGCGGGGAGAGGGTGGCGGGCATCGAGCGGTAAGCGAGATGCGAGCCGGGTGCGGGGGCGTTGCCGAAGCTGCTCAGAATTGCGTCGATGCCCCTCACCCGACCTCCTCGCTGCCGCTCGGACGTCGACCTCTCCCCGCAAGCGGGGAGAGGCGAAAGCGAAAGAGGAGCCGCCCATGATCACCGCCATCGTGCAGTTCAAGCTGCCCAAGCCGATGAGCCTGGACGAGGCATCGCGTGCCTTCGAATCGAGTGCGCCCAAGTACAAGAACCTGCCCGGCCTCGTGCGCAAATACTACATCCGCAGCGAGGAAGGCGCCCGCGCCGGCGGCGTCTATCTGTGGGAGAGCCGCGCGGCGGCCGAGGCCGTCTACAGCGGCGAATGGAAGGCGCGCGTGCAGGCGCTCTACGGCTCGGAGCCGGAGATCGCCTGGTTCGATACGCCGGTCATCGTCGACAACCAGGCCGGCGGCACGATCACCAAGGCGGCGTGAGCCGCCCGCGCAACGCCGAAAGCGCATTGTGCGTTGCGGCATAAGTTGCCCTTGCAGCGCGCGCGTGCGGCCTTGCGCGTCCTGGCGCGCGGCGCCGGCGCCCCCTGCGGCAATATTTCCCGACATGTCCCGGCGGACGGCGCGACGCGCCGCTCGCGCGGGCGGCATAGGCGGCACACGCTTTTTTAGCGCCGCATGTCCGGCGGCCGATGTAAGCGGCAATGCCTTCCTCAACGAAAGTGGCATTGACGGAAATGCGTTCCCGCTGTGGCAATGGTGCATCGATAAGGATTGTCGCTGCGTCTTGCTGCAGTGCGGCGACCGGGGAGGTTTTCAACGTCAGTCCAGAAGAGTCCAAAAGCCGAAAACAATGCAGTCGAAATCCCAAGCGTCCTGAAGTTTTGAGAGTCTCACACAGCGTACAAACGTCACAGCCGACGGTCTCACGAACGACACTCGAGCATACACTGGGGTGGTAGTTCGCGGGGGCGGTTGAAGAAACCCTCAGGGAGGAATTCATGGCAAAGCGAGATATTTCCCACGATAACCCGCAAGAAAACGCGCTCGAAGCCGGCGTATCGCGCCGCACGCTGCTCACGGTCGGCGCCGGCATCGCCGGCGCCACGATGCTGCCGCCGATGTTCACGCCGGTCTTCGCGGCCGACCATCCGGCGCTCGGCACCTATCCGGCCGGCACGCAGGGCGACACCGTCACCATCGGCGCCACCGTGCCGCGCACCGGCGCCTATGCGGTGCAAGGCGAAGACGAGCTCAAGGGCATGCAGCTCGCCGTCGAGCACATCAACGAAGGCAACGAGCTGATCAAGAAGATCGCGCCCAAGGTCTCCAAGGGCGTGCTCGGCAAAAAGGTGAAGCTGGTGGTCGCCGATTCGGGCGCCAAGCCGAACAATGCGGTGCAGGAGCAGCAGCGCTTCATCAACGAGGACAAGGTCATCGCCATGACCGGCTCGACCTCCTCGGCGGTCGCGGTGGCGCTCAACAAGTTCGCCGAGCGGCAAAAGGTGCTCTATCTGGTGGCGATCTCCGGCTCCAACGACACCACCGGCAAGGACTGCACCCGCTACTCGTTCCGCCAGTGCTTCTACGGCCAAACGGCGGCGGCGGCGATCGGTCCGGTGCTGATCAAGAACTTCGGCAAGAACAAGAAAGCCGCGTTCATGACGCCGGACTACACCTACGGTCATACCGTGACCAAGTCGGTGAATGACTATCTCAGCAAGCACGGCGGCTGGAAGATGGTGACCAATCAGGTCTCGCCGCTGGGCACGCAGGACTTCAGCCAGTACCTGACCAACATCGCCAACTCCGGCGCCGAGTTCATCGTCAACGTGAACTGGGGCCGTGACGCGGTGCTGTCGGTCCAGCAGGCCCGGCAGTTCGGCCTGACGCCGAAGATGACCATGGTCATCCCCTATCAGATCCCCTTCCTCGCGAAAGAAGTGGGACCGAAGCTGACCGAAGGCGTGTTCGCCGCCACCGATTTCTGGTGGACGTTGGAGGACAAGTACCCGCTGGCCAAGATGTTCGTCGAGTCCTTCAACAAGAAGTACGGCTACCGGCCCGAATGGGGCGCCGAGAACGCCTATATGCAGTTCGCCATGTGGGCGCGCATGGTGTCGGAGGCGGGCTCGTTCTATCCGCCGGACGTCATCAAGCAGTACGAGAAGGGCGAGACCATCCCGTCCATGGTGGGCGACGTGCACTTCCGCGCCGCCGACCACCAGCTCGTCCGTCCGGTCATCATCGTTCGCGGCAAGAAGCCGTCCGACATGAAGAACAAGGAAGACTACTGGGAGGTGCTCGAGGTGGTGCCGGGCGCGCCGCTCATGCAGAAGCCCGACGCCTTCGGCTGCAAGCTCGGTTCCTACACCTGACCTCAACGCCAGATGCCTTCCCCGCGTCCTTCGGCGCGGGGAAGGGCCTTGCGTCTCGTGTTGGCCGGGGCAGGCGCGCGTCGCCTTCCCGGCCATTTGACGCCTTTGTCATTTGACGCCTTTGTCAAACGACACGGATGCAAGAAAGACATGGACGCCCGGCCCAAAGCCGGGCATGACGATTTGCGGACGGACGATGCGATCCGGAACAAACTGCGGGCGGCGGCGGCGTGGTCAACTGGCCTAATTTTGTATCGCAATGCTTCAACGGGCTGGTGCTCGGCGCGCTGCTCGCGCTGATCTCTTCCGGCCTGACCATCATCTACGGCACGCTCGGCGTGCTGAACCTGGCGCATGGCGCGATGTTCATGCTCGGCGGCTACGCCGGCTGGCTCGCCTACAGCTATACGGGTTCCTACATCGTCGCCCTCTTCGCGGGCGCGCTGTTCGTCATGCTGGTCGGCGTGGTGATGGAACGGGTCATCATCCGTCACTTCTATTCGCGGCCGCACGAGGACCAGCTTCTCGTCACCTTCGGCCTCGGCATCGTCTTCGTGGAGGCCGTGCGCTTCTTCTTCGGCAGCCTGTCGAAAATGGTGCCGCCGCCCTCGATCTTTCAGGGGATCACCCCGATCGGCTTCATGTTCTATCCGACCTACCGTCTCGCGGCGCTCGGCATCGTCGCGGTGGCGCTGGTCGCGCTCTATATCGTGCTCTACCGTACCCGCATCGGCATGATCGTGCGCGCCGGCATCGAGGATTCGGTCATGGTCGATGCGCTCGGCATCGACGTCTACAAGATCTTCATGCTGGTGTTCGGCATCGGCGCCATGGCCGCCGGCTTCGCCGGCATCGTCAACGCGCCCGTCGTCTCGATCGCGCCCGACGTCGGCGAGGCGATCCTGGTGCAGACCTTCGTCGTCGTCGTCATCGGCGGCGTCGGCTCGTTCCCCGGCGCGGTGCTGGGCGGCCTGATCGCCGGCGAGATCATTTCCATCACCTCGATGTTCAATCCCGGCTATTCCTACGTCATGCTGTTCGTGGCGATGACGCTGGTGCTGGTGCTGCGGCCCTACGGCCTGCTCGGCACCGCCGGCCGCGAGTAAGCGCAAGTCGTCGCCATGGTCCGGAAACGCCCCCACCTCGTTGAAGCGATCACCGCCGCCGGGCTCATCGCCGCGCCCTTCGTGCTGCCCTATCTCGGTTTCGCGCCGTCCACGATCAACCGCATCCTGGTCTGGGGTCTGTTCGGCCTCGGCTTCGATATCCTGTTCGGTTTCACCGGCCTGTTGTCGTTCGGCCAATCGGCCTTCTTCGGCACGGGCGGCATGGTCGCCGCCTATCTGCTCACGGTGACCGGCTTTCCCTACGTGCTGCCGTCGATCTTCATCGGCACGATCTTCGCGGGCGTGATCGGCTATGTGGTCGGCCTGATCGCGCTCCGGCGCACCGGCATCTACTTCGCCATGATCACGGTGGCGATCGCGGAAGTGTTCTATTTTGTCGAGTTCAATCCGCTCTCGGCCTATACCGGCGGCGAGAACGGGCTTCCCGGCGTTCCGGCGCCAAGCCTTTATCTCGGCTTCACGACCTACAAGTTCAACACCGACCTGTCGATGTATGCCTTCCTGGCGTTCTGGTACTTCGTCGGCATCGTGCTGGCGCTGCGTATCGTGCGCTCGCCGGTCGGCGCGGTGCTGAGCGCGATCCGCGACAACCCGACCCGCGCTTCCGCCGTGGGCCACGACATCCACAGCTACAAGCTCACCGCCTTCGTGGTCGCAGCCGCCTATGCCGGCTTCGCCGGCGGCCTCTTGGGACTCATGCAGGGCTTCATGCCGCCCGACGCCTTCACCTTCGAGACCTCCGGGCAACTGGTGATGCAGACCGCCATCGGCGGCGCGGGCACGCTGTTCGGCCCGCTGGTCGGCGCCACCGTCTGGTTTTATCTGAGCGATTTCCTTCAGAAACCGGTGAATATCGGCATCATGACGCTGCATTTCGGCGCCACCTGGAAGCTGGTGCTGGGCATCGTCTTCGTTCTGCTGGTGATCTTTCTCCGCCGCGGCATCGTCGGCGGGCTGGTCGACCTGTGGAAGCTCGCCACCGGCACCGGCAAGCCTCACGAGGCGGCCGAGTCCGATCCGCATGCGCCGGCTGCGGCCGCGGCCGCGGCGGCGGTGGAAGAGGGCGGCCCGGTGGTGCAGTTCACCGCGTCGCCGCGGCGGCCGAAGCCCGCCGGCGACGGCGTGGCGATCCTCACGGCACAAGGGTTGACCAAGCGCTATGGCGGTCTGGTCGCCAACGACAGCATCGATTTTTCCGTCAAGCGCGGCGAACTGCGCGGCATCATCGGCCCGAACGGCGCGGGCAAGAGCACCTTCTTCAAGATGCTCACCTGCGAGGTGAAGCCGACCGAAGGACGCATATCGTTCGAGGGGCGCGACATCACCGGCTTCGACGTCACCCGCGTCTGCCAGCTCGGCCTGACCAAGAGCTATCAGGTCAACCAGCTCTTCACGCGGCTGACGGTGCGCGAGAACGTCACCATCGCGGCGCTGGCCGAGAAGCGCGGGCCCTTCCGCCTGGACATGTTTCGCCAGGTTGCCAGCGTGCCCGGCTTGAGCGAGCGGGTGGTCGACACGCTCAAGCTCGTGCATCTCTTCGAGCGCGCCGATCTGCCGGTCTCCGAGCTTGCCTATGGCGAGAAGCGGCGGCTGGAGATCGGACTGGCGCTGGCCACCGCGCCGAGCCTGCTTGCTGCTCGACGAGCCGCTGGCCGGCATGAGCCCGCGCGAGCGCATCGAGACGGTGCAACTGCTCAAATCGCTGGCGCGCGGCCGCACCATGATCGTCATCGACCACGACATGGACGCGATCTTCGAGCTTGCCGAGCGCATCACGGTTCTGCACGAGGGCCGGGTGCTGACCGAAGGCACGCCGGAGGAGGTCAAGCGCAACGCCACGGTGCAGGAAGCCTATCTCGGCGGGGTGGTGGCGGCATGAGCCTGCTCGAGGTCAATTCGCTCAACAGCTACTACGGCGACTCGCACATCCTGTTCGACGTCTCCTTGCGGGTGGAGGCGCACGAGGTGGTGGCGCTGCTCGGCCGCAACGGCGCCGGCAAGAGCACCACCTTGAAGAGCCTGATGGGCATGGTCACGCCGCGCTCCGGCGCCGTGGTGTTCGACGGCGAGGACGTTGCGGGCAAGAAGGCGCACGCCATCGCGCAAGCCGGCATGCAACTCGTGCCGGAGGACCGCCGCATCTTCGGCAGCCTCAACGTCGAGGAAAACCTGATACTGGCCGGGCTCACCGCGTCCGAGCGCTGGCCGCTCGATCGCATCTACGAGATGTTCCCGCGGCTGAAGGAGCGGCGCGGCAGCCGCGGCACCGATCTCTCCGGCGGCGAGCAGCAGATGCTGGCGATCGCGCGGGCGCTGGTGCGCGATCCCAAGATCGTCCTGCTCGACGAGCCGTTCGAGGGGCTGGCGCCGGTGATCGTGCGCGACCTGATGCAGGCCTGCCGCAACCTGGCGGCAGCCGGGCAGACCATCGTGCTGGTCGAGCAGAACCTGGCGGCGACTTTGGCCCTGGCGAGCCGCGCTTACATCATCAACAACGGCCACATCGTTCACGAAGGGCCGGCGGCCGAGATCAAGGCCAATCCGGAAGTGCTGCAGCGGCATTTGGGGGTGTGACTGTGGTCGTCATTCCGGGGTGCACGCGTCAGCGTGCGAACCCGGAATCCAGAGCCGCTTGCCGTGTCGCCCCTGGATTCCGGGTCCACGAGCTTCGCTCGCGTCCCGGAATGACTGCCAATTCAAATCCCCGTGGCGAACTTCGCCATCACCACGATGATGGCGACCTGCATCGCGCCCTGCACGGCTACCACGCGCACATAGGTGCGCATCCAGCGCCTGAGCTTTTCCGGATCGGGCATGGGCTTCTGGATCTCGAAATAGAGCTTCAGGTTCATCGGTAGCAGATAGCCGAGCCCTTGCACGGTGAGAACGCTGACGATGGCGAGCGCCGCGATCACCCAATAGAATTGCGGATAGTCGAGCGCGAGGAAGCCCAGCCGCTCGGCCAGGAACCAGCCGGCGGTGCCGGTGATCAGGGCGAGGGTCGGCATCAGAACGAGCGTGCGCGGCATCAGCCCGGCGATGATGGCGCGACGGGTATCGAGCGAGACGCGGCGCAGCACCGGCCCGACGACGAAACCCATGAACAGGTCGATGCCGGTCCACAGCGCGCCGGCCAAGACGTGCACGAAATCGAGAAGCCAGATCGAGTTACCGCGGATGGCCGCGATCATCACCGCGACGGCAACCGCCGCCGCGGCAAGATACCATGGCCGCAGTGGCGCCGCGAGGCGCCCCGGCTGGCGAGTAACGGCAGTGTCGGCCACTTCCGCGCACCATCATGTCGGAGGCGCCGACGCTAGCGATAGTCTGGAGAGATGCCAAGGCTGCCGCCGGCTCCGCACCGGCGGCGCTTGTTCAGGCGCTCGGCCGCCAGATCATCTCGCCATTGGTGGGGCGCTGCTCATGCGGGCCCACGATTTGCGAGCGCACATTCTCCAGCACGAACACCCTTATGGCGGATGACAGATTGGCGTTCCGCCGCTCAAGGTCGATCTGGCGCAGCAGGCTGGACACAGTCACCTGCTGATTGCCGGCGATTTCGCGCACGGCACTCCAGAATGGCTCTTCGAGACTCACACTGGTCTTGTGCCCGCCGATGACGACGGAACGCTTAGTGATAGCCGATTTCATTGAAACCCCCGAAGTTGGGTTGCAACCACACCGGTAAAACCGGATGGATCACAAACGCGTAATGTCGGGTACGGTTCCTGGAACTTTGTCCTTTTTTAAAAAAGACATAGGACTGTTACCCAGGTACGGCAGGGGCCCGGCCGAAGGGAATCGGCGCAAGCGGGCTTTGAACGATCGAGCCGCCCGGTCGAGGGGCGCAAAGCGTCTTGCCTGTCGATCAAAGGCATCGAGGGGCGCAAGTCCAGCCATGGCTGAATTTGGAGCTGGATCCTGCCTTGGAACCGGCGTTCATCGCCGCCGCTGTTTCGATGATCGCGATTGTGATGGCGCGGTCGCGCCGTTCTGGGCTCGGCGGCCGGTCTAGTGGTCCGCCGCGGCGCCGAAAAATCGGGGCCGAGCGACAGCAACGCTCGCGTTTCTGATCTAGGTCAATGCCGGCTTCCGATAAGCGGGCAAACTCTCTCGATGTGGCAAACTATCGCGATCGCGCCGTTCGACCGTGACTTGGAGATCGCCGTCATTGACGGGGACGGGCCGCACGCGCTCGTCTTCCCCTGCCGGCGCATCTTGGATGGCTGGATGAAAGCGGCCACCCGGGAGCGGCTCGACGTCCATCCGACGCATTGGCGCGAATGGGGCGATGGACGGGCGGGGGCTTAGCGGTCAGCGCGCCTTGCGCCGCTTTTCCCGGGGAGGCGGATCGGTGAGCTTGGCCTCCTCTTCGGCGAGCAGGCGCTGGATCACGCCACGGCGCTGCTCGTCCGTTTCCGTCACCAGCAGCCGGCGATAGTGCTCGATGTTCAGACGGGCTACGGTCCGGTCCATGGCGCGCTCCGTCGGTTTGCACACATAGGGAAATCTATAACCGACCTTGTTGTCTTTTTCAAAGCGGCCGGGCCCGGCTGCGTTCTTCGGCCGCCGCCAACAGGGTTAGCGGCAGGTTAGCAGGGGGTTCACAGGGGGGACGGCCCCCGCGCCGGTCCTATTTCGCCGTCATATCGGCCGGCGCCACCGGCAGCATATAGGTGCGGGTCTGATTGCAGCCGTAGCAGACGAAGGTACTGCGCTGCATGCCGGCGGCAACAGGGTGGGGCGTCACCGCGACATGCACCATGCCGGTGCGACATTTCGGGCAGAGCGCTGGGTCGGAGGCGGCTGTCATGGCGGGCTGCCGGCTGTCGGGCGCAGCGCCCGCGACGGCGCCACGTCGGTGGTCCTGTGCGGCCAGTGTGGCGGGCGATCCTGAAGATAAGGTTGCCGCAATTCACTGTCGTTGCTGGGGAATTCTGGAGGCCCGGCCTGGACTTGAACCAGGATAAGAGACGGTGCCCCGTCCCCGCGTCATAGCCATTCCGCCACCGGGCCGGCAGCGAGCCTAGGGGTTAACGGGACCCACGCAACCGGCGATGCCCGGCAGGGTAAATTCGGAACCCGCGCCGGCGCGGACGCGCTACCGGCGGCTCCGGTCCGCTCGCGGCGCCGTCAGAACGGGCCGGAAAGGCGGCGCCCGGCGATCAGCCGAGCCGCAGCCAGATGAGGTAGCTCCAGAACGCAACCCCGACAATCAGGGACGGCAATATCCACCATCCCGGCAGCAGCCGGCGCTCGTTCGTCACCCTTTCACCAACCACGACGCAATCCCCAGGCACGCACACGAAATTTAATGTTAATGAATTGTGACGCCGCTGCAATCAGGCGACGGACAGCACCTCAGGAAATCGCACAGAAATTTTCTTGCAGGTCGGCGCCGCAGCCGCCGCGGCGGCAGCCGGTGCCGCTCAGGCGCCGATCAAAACCGCCGGCTCATCTGGATGTTGCGCCGCAACCGGCTGATCTCGTGCTCCATGTCCTTGACCTGGCGCAGGAGCTCGCCCACCGCCCGGATCAGGCTCTGATTGATGTCGGCCTGCGATATCTGCTGCTTGGCGTTGCGCAGGTAGGTCTCGGTCGACGACAGCGACATGGTGCGTGAAACCCGTGGGGGATAGCTTAGAGGGCGGCCGCGGCGTGGGCGCCGCGATTTCGAGTATGGCCGCAAGAAGTGAATTTTTTTCATCGCCGTGCGGCAAGGCACGCGCGTGCGTGACCCCCTGCGCGGCGTCACCGGCAGAGCGGATAAAACGCGCGTAGCTGGTGGCCGGCGAGGTAGAGGAAATTGTCCGACAGGCCGCCCTGCGCGGCGATCCAGTTGCGGATCTTGGTCGGGTACAGTCTCCACAAGATTCGCGTGCCGGCGGCGTTGTCGAGGTGAAGGCCGAAAATGCCCGGCTTCCAGGCGCGGTGAAAGCCGAAGCGCGCCCGC
Organism: uncultured Pseudomonadota bacterium; assembly: GCA_963837965.1. GTDB lineage: Bacteria > Pseudomonadota > Alphaproteobacteria > Rhizobiales > Xanthobacteraceae > Pseudolabrys. Next base: position 14,498 of record CAWIPY010000006.1, read on the forward strand.
GGCGTTACGCACAGGCGATCGTGCGGGACGAGGCCGAGCACCAGCGTGCAGGCCGACATGCAGTCGCCGTCGACCATCACCTGGTCGCCGGCGCGGCGCAGGCGCTCGAAGCGGTTGATATAGTGGCGGATCTGGCCGCCCTTGTCGTTGCCGATGCGCACCGCGGCGACGGCCGCGCCGGAGGCCGCGGGCGGCAGGGTAAGCGGCGCAAGCAGGAGGGCGACGGTCAGGGCAAGGGGCGGGCGGCGCATCGTGGCAATGGTGCATTCGTTGCATGTTGCTACGCCGGCCTTGCCCGCATTTCACCCGATAAGACGCAGGGATCGGCAGGGCCGACGGCTGATTCTCAAGCCGCTATTTCACCACCAAAGCCCGCCCTTTTGGAAGCCGCCCCCGGCAGGCGGTGCAGCCGGGCGCAAAAAAGCCGCAGGGCCGGTCGGCCGAAGACGCAACGCGCCCGCGCCGCGCCATGAAGATGGCAGATCACGTCACGCTGACCCGCTCCACGGGCTGTGGTGCTGAGAAGCGGGGGCCAGTACCCGAAAGCCCGGCTACCGGCCAAGGGGCAGCCCGCTCATCCAACTTTACCGACCGTCAGACGACGCAGCTAAACGAAAGAAGCCGCTAACTGGGGCGGCCTCAAGTGTCCGTATGAGGCAGTGGCAGGTCGCGTTCCTTAGCCCGCTCCACAGCCAGCCGGTGGTATGTCTCCGCCTGTTTTTCGAGTTCGGCCTTAAGCTTTGGATTGCTCTCCGCGACCGCCAAGTTCCTGAACCGAACGGCATTTTCCAGATATCGTAGAACCAGCTCCATAACGCGCCTCCCTTCGTAAGAGGCCGAGTTGCGCGTGCCCATTACAATAAACGTCCTTGTGGGCGGAACCGGCGCTACACAAAAGCGCGATTTCAAAAGATCGTGTCCCGTGACGTGGTGTAACTGGCGGCGGGTCGCCGCGATCTCCGGCATAAGCCGGGTCGGTCGTCAGCCGGCGAGAGCCGGCAGACTGAGGGCGGGATCATCGCTCAAGGGCGCGATGGTTTCCAGAGTCATGTAGCGGGCGCGCTGCACCGCCCATTCATCGTTCTGTTCGAGCAGGATGGCGCCGACAAGGCGCACGATCGCATCTTCGTTCGGGAAGATGCCGACGACGTCGGTGCGCCGCTTGATCTCGCCATTGAGGCGCTCGATCGGATTGGTCGAGTGCAGCTTTGCGCGGTGCGGGACCGGGAAGCTCATATAGGCCAGCACGTCCGTCTCGGCTTCGTCGAGGAAGCCGGCGAGCTTGGGCAATTTGGGGCGGAGCTGATCGGAGACACGGCGCCACTGCGCCTTGGCGCTGTCGGCATCGTCCTGCGCGAAGGCAGTAGCGATGAAGGCGGAGACGACGCGCCGGCCCTGCTTGCCGGCATGCGCCAGCGCGTTGCGCATGAAGTGCACGCGGCAGCGCTGCCAAGTCGCATTGAGCACCTTGGCGACGGCAGCCCTGATGCCTTCGTGGGCATCCGAGATCACCAGCTTCACGCCGCGCAGGCCTCGGCGGGCGAGCTTGCGCAGGAAGCCCGTCCAGAACGTCTCGGCCTCCGAGGGGCCGATATCCATGCCGAGCACCTCGCGCCGCCCGTCGCTGTTCACGGCGACCGCGACGATGATCGCCACCGATACGATACGACCGTTCTGGCGCACCTTCACGTAGGTGGCGTCGATCCACAGGTAGGGCCAGTCGCCCTCGATCGGCCGGCTGAGGAAGGCCTTCACCTTATCATCGATCTCCGCGCACAGCCGGCTGACCTGGCTCTTGGAGATGCCGGTCATGCCCATCGCCTGCACCAGATCGTCGACCGAACGGGTGGAAACGCCCTGTACGTAGGCCTCCTGCACCACGGCGGTGAGCGCCTTCTCGGCCATCCGGCGGGGCTCCAGGAAGCCGGGGAAGTAGGAGCCCTTGCGCAACTTCGGGATGCGCAGTTCGACGGTGCCGGCGCGGGTCTGCCAGTCACGGTCGCGATAGCCGTTGCGTTGGACCAGACGCTCCTGGCTCTTTTCGCCATAGCCGGCACCCGTCTGGCCCTCGACTTCGAGCTCCATCAGGCGCTGGGCGGCAAAGCCAATCATCTCACGCAGGAGATCGGCATCGGGGGTCTTCTCCATGAGCGTGCGAAGGGTCATCATCGGATCGGTCATCGGTGGTTCCTCGGTTTGCGTTGGAGTGTCGCAACCCGAACCCTACCGGAGAATCGTCGATGACCACCCGCGAAGCCGCCCGCTCGCTACGGCGCTGTGAAGGGCGCGCTCGCGAGCGGCTTCGCTACCGCCGAGCTACACCACTCGTGGGGACATGACCTTTCAAAAGGGCCGCCTTCGTTCGCAAAAGGGGCCACTTGGATCAGTTGAAGCATGGAAAGGGGCCAGTACCCGAAAGCCGAAAAGAACGTATTGCGAACCGAGAACAAATAGGGTACATTGGCTCCATCATCGATTCCGGCAAGGGGCGGGGCACCATCCCGCGTTGTCGGGGGGTCGAATCCCGGCCATAAGGAGCGCATCTCATGAGTCAGCCAGCCCTGCGTCTCGTCGAAGGATCGTCCATGGACAAGTCGAAAGCCCTCTCTGCCGCGCTCAGCCAGATCGAGCGGCAGTTCGGCAAGGGCTCGATCATGAAGCTCGGCAAGAACGACAAGACCATGGATGTCGAGGCGATATCCTCCGGCTCGCTCGGTCTCGATATCGCCCTCGGCATCGGCGGCCTGCCGCGCGGCCGGGTGGTGGAAATCTACGGGCCGGAATCCTCCGGCAAGACCACGCTCGCGCTGCATACCATCGCGGAAGCCCAGAAGAAGGGCGGCATCTGCGCCTTCGTCGACGCCGAGCACGCGCTCGACGTGGTCTATGCGCGCAAGCTCGGCGTCAATACCGACGACCTCCTGATCTCGCAGCCGGACGCCGGCGAGCAGGCGCTGGAGATCGCCGACACGCTGGTGCGCTCCGGCGCCATCGACGTCCTTGTGGTGGATTCGGTCGCAGCGCTGGTGCCGCGCTCGGAGCTGGAAGGCGAGATGGGCGATGTGCAGCCGGGCTCGCAGGCGCGGCTGATGAGCCAGGCGCTGCGCAAGCTCACCTCGTCGATCTCGCGCTCGCGCACCATGGTGGTCTTCATCAACCAGATCCGCATGAAGATCGGCGTGATGTACGGTTCGCCGGAAACCACGAGCGGCGGCAACGCGCTCAAGTTCTATGCTTCCGTGCGTCTCGACATTCGCCGCATCGGCGCCATCAAGGACCGCGACGAAGTGATCGGCAACCAGACCCGCGTCAAGGTGGTCAAGAACAAGCTGGCGCCCCCGTTCAAGCAGGTCGAGTTCGACATCATGTACGGCGAGGGCGTCTCCAAGCTCGGCGAGTTGATCGATCTCGGCGTCAAGGCCGGCGTGGTGGAGAAGTCGGGCGCCTGGTTCTCCTGCGACAGCCAGCGCATCGGCCAGGGCCGCGAGAACGCCAAGCAGTTTCTCAAGGACAACCCGGACGTCGCCAACCGGATCGAGGCGCTGGTGCGCCAGAATGCCGGGCTGGTCGCCGAGGCGATCATGCAGGGCGAGATGGAGAAGGACGAGGACGACGGCGAGGAGGCCGCCGAGGCTTGAAAGGGACAGGGCGCACCCGTCGACGGCGCAGCGCCGCCATCGACGGGCGCCGGCTTCCGGGAGGAGGGTTTAGGCCTCCTCGCCGTCGAGCCGGCGCGGGAGCTGCAAGCTCCGCATGCGTCCGAGCCTGCCAATCGTGAGGCGGCCGCGCAACCTGCCGGTTCTGTGACCGCCGCGCCGCCGCTGGCCGCGTCGAAGGCCGGGGAGGGCGATGACGCTGACCTCGAACCCGCCGCCGCCACGGCGCCGCCGCCGCAAAAGACGAGGCAAATGACGAGGATGAAGGCGACGCCGGCCAAGAAGACGACGAGCAAGACCGCTTCCTCTCAGCCTGCCGCTGCCCCACGCGCAAGCGAAACGAGCAAGCAGGCGAGAGGCAAGCGGGGACGGCCGAAAAAGGCGGATGGGAAGGGAATCAGGCGGGAGAAAGCCAAGCGAAAATGACGCGGCCGCCGGAGGTCGGCGGCCCAGTTGCCTTAGTCGCGCGTATCGCCCCCGTCGGCACCCGGCTGCGTAAAGCGGCCGCCACCGAGGACGGGGGCGAAGGCGTTTGGGGGGGTAATGCGGAGACGAGGGGCGGGCGGCGGTCTCTCTTCCCTCTCCCCCAAGGGGAGAGGGTAAGAAGGCTCGTGGCACCGCCGGTTTTCGCAGCAAAGACCCCTCGCCTAGACTCTCCCACCCCCCATCGCTAAATACCCTGCCGAAACATTAAGCCGGACGGGCCTTTAGGCAGGGCCGCCGGCGCAAACAGGGCGGCAAGCAGCAGCACAGCATGAGCGGCGTCAACGACATTCGCAGGAGCTTCATCGATTTTTTCACCCGCAACGGCCATCAGGCCGTGGCGTCCTCGCCGCTGGTGCCCCGTAACGACCCCACCTTGATGTTCACCAATGCCGGCATGGTGCAGTTCAAGAACGTGTTCACCGGTCTGGAGAAGCGCCCCTATAGCCGCGCGGTCACCGCGCAGAAATGCGTGCGCGCCGGCGGCAAGCACAACGACCTCGACAATGTCGGCTATACCGCCCGCCACCACACCTTCTTCGAGATGCTCGGCAATTTCTCCTTCGGCGACTATTTCAAGGAGCGCGCCATCGCGCTCGCCTGGGAACTGGTGACGAAGGAATACGCGCTGCCCAAGGAGCGGCTGCTGTTCACCGTCTATGTCGACGACGACGACGCCTTCAATCTCACCAAGAAGATCACCGGGCTGCCCGAGTCGAAAATCCTGCGCATCCCCGGCTCCGACAATTTCTGGTCGATGGGTGATACCGGCCCCTGCGGCCCCTGCGCGGAAATCTTCTATGACCACGGCGAGCACATTCCCGGCGGCCCGCCCGGCACTCCGGAGGCCGACGGCGACCGTTTCATCGAAATCTGGAACCTGGTCTTCATGCAGTACGAGCAGCTTGCCAGCGGCGAGCGCCTCGACCTGCCGCGCCCGTCCATCGACACCGGCATGGGGCTCGAGCGTATCGCCGCCGTGCTGCAGGGCACCCACGACAACTACGCCATCGATCTGTTCGCCACGCTCATCCGCGTCATCGGCGAACTGACCGGCGTCGACCCGGAGGGGCCGCAGAAGGCCTCGCACCGGGTGATCGCCGACCATCTGCGCGCGAGCGCCTTCCTCATCGCCGATGGCGTGCTGCCGTCGAACGAGGGCCGCGGCTACGTGCTCCGCCGCATCATGCGCCGCGCCATGCGCCACGCCGAATTGCTCGGCGCCAAAGAGCCGCTGATGTTCAAGCTGGTGCCGGCGCTCGCCCGCGAGATGGGCCAGGCCTATCCGGAACTGATCCGCGCCGAGGCGCTGATCACGGAGACGCTGAAGCTGGAGGAGACACGCTTCCGCCAGATGCTCGTGCGCGGCCTCGGCCTTCTGGAGGAGGAAGCCAAGGGCCTCAAGCGCGGCGACATGTTCGACGGCAACACGGCGTTCACGCTCTACGACACCTTTGGCTTTCCTTTGGACCTGACGCAGGACGCGCTGCGCCCGCGCGGCGTCGGCGTCGATCTCGCTGCCTTCAACGACGCCATGGAGCGCCAGCGCGAGAAGGCGCGTGCCTCCTGGGCCGGCTCCGGCGAGGCCGCGCAGGAGACCGTCTGGTTTCCCTTGCGCGAGAAGCTCGGCGCCACCGAGTTCCTCGGCTACGACACCGAGAGCGCGGAAGGCGTGGTCGCCGCGCTCGTCAAGGACGGCAAGGAAGTCGCGGCGCTGAACAAAGGCGAGAGCGGCGCCGTGCTCGTCAACCAGACGCCGTTCTACGGCGAGTCCGGCGGCCAGGTCGGCGATCAGGGCGAGATGCGGCGCGAGGGCGTGCGCGCACGCGTCAGCGACACGCAGAAGAAGGCGGGCGACCTGTTCGCCCATTTCGTCAGCGTGCAGGAGGGCGCGCTGAAGGTCGGCGATCCGCTGCTTCTGGAGGTCGACCACGCGCGCCGCTCGGCCATCCGCCAGAATCATTCCGCCACGCATCTCCTGCACGAGGCGCTGCGCCAGGTGCTTGGCGACCACGTCGCGCAGAAGGGTTCGCTGGTTGCGCCCGACCGCCTGCGCTTCGACTTCTCCCATCCCAAGCCGATGACGGCCGGCGAGATCGAGCGTGTCGAGGACATCGCCAACGATATCGTGCTGCAGAATGCGCCGGTCAGCACGCGGCTGATGGCGCAGGACGACGCCATCGCCTCCGGCGCGCGCGCGCTGTTCGGGGAGAAATACGGCGAGGAGGTGCGCGTGGTGTCCATGGGCGTGCCGAACGGCACTGCCAAACCCAATACATTGGGCTGGTCGGTGGAGCTGTGCGGCGGCACCCATGTGCGGCGTACCGGCGACATCGGACTGATCTCGGTTCTGGGCGACAGTGGCGTCGCCGCCGGCGTGCGCCGCATCGAGGCGTTGACCGGCAGGCTCGCGCGCAAGGCGGCGGAGAAGCAGGTCGGCGTCGCCAAGGCGGCGGCCGCCGAATTGAAAGTGCCGCTCGACGACATGCCGGCGCGGGTCGCCGCCTTGCTCGAGGAGCGCAAGAAGCTGGAACGCGAACTCGCCGATGCGCGCAAGAAGTTGGCCATGGGCGGCGGCGGCAAGGCGCAGGCTGCGGACGAGGTGCGCCAGGTCAATGGCGTCAAACTGCTCGCGCGCGCGATTACCGGCATCGGCGTCAAGGAACTCAAGGGCCTTGCCGACGAAGGTAAAAAGCAGCTTGGGTCCGGCATTGTCGCCTTGGTCGCCACCAGCGAAGACGGAAAAGCCAGTATCGTTGTCGGCGTGACATCCGATCTGGTCACGCGTTTTTCGGCCGTCGATCTCGTGCGCAAAGCCTCCGAAGTCCTGGGCGGTAAGGGAGGCGGCGGCAAGCCCGACATGGCGCAGGCCGGCGGACCGGACGGTTCCAAGGCGGATGCCGCGCTCAAGGCGGTCGAAGAGGCGCTGGCGGGTTAGCTTCCCTCTCCGCGCGTGCGGCGAGCGATCGCCGCGCGTTAGCGCGCCGGGTCGGGATCGCTCTTTGACCCCCATCCCGACCCGCCCCCTTGCAGGGGGAGGGGGCGCAAGCGCCGTGCCGCGCTTAACCCCTTGATCCTCCGCAAAAGCGCCACAGCGGAATCGGCTATAAATAATACATGGCCCGCGATCCGATTAAGGAACTGCGCCGCCGCGTCTATCTGGTGCTCGAACAGGGCCCGGTCGGCGACGGCATCGGCGTGGTCGTCGACCGGGCGTTGGTGGTGCTCATCCTCGTCAATCTCGTCGCGGTCGCGCTGGAATCGGTGCCGAGCCTGCGCGCCGCCTACCGGCCGCTGTTCGCGGCGATCGAGTATTTCTCGCTCGTCGTCTTCACGGTCGAGTATTTCCTGCGCATCTGGTGCGCGGTCGAGCACGGGCCGAACCTGCATCTCTCGGCCACGCGCGCGCGGCTCAAATACATGCTGAGCCCCGCCGGCATCGTCGATCTCGTCGCCGTGCTGCCGTTCTGGTTCTCGCCGCTCCTGCCCGACGACCTGCGCGTGCTGCAGGTGTTCCGCATCGTGCGCTTCTTCAAGATCACGCGCTATTCGCCGGCCATGCGCTCGCTGCTCGACGTGCTCTACCGCGAGCGGCGCGCGCTGTTCGGCTGCCTGGTGATCATGCTCGGCATCGCGCTGGTCGCCGCCACGCTCATGCATCTTGCCGAAGGCCGCGTGCAGCCCGATAAGCTCGGCACCATCCCCGAAGCCTTGTGGTGGGCGATCGTGACGCTCGGCACCATCGGCTATGGCGACGTGGTGCCGGTGACCGCGCTCGGCAAGCTGATCGCCAGCGGTACCATCATCTGCGGCCTGATCGTGATCGCGTTGCCGGTCGGCATCATCGCCACCGCCTTCGCCGAGCAGATCCACCGCCGCGATTTCGTCGTCACCTGGGGCATGATCGCGCGGGTGCCGCTGTTCGCCGAACTCGACGCCGCCGCCATTTCCGACATCATGGGGCTGTTGCGGGCGCAGGTGGTCGAGGCGGGGCAGGTGATCGTGCGCGCCGGCGACCCCGCCCATTCCATGTATTTCATCGCCGCCGGCGACGTGGAGGTACACCTGCGCAAAGAGCGGCTCCGCCTCGGCGTCGGCCAGTTCTTCGGCGAGGTGGCGGTGCTCAAGCGCGTGCGCCGCTCGGCCACGGCGACCGCACTCACCCGCGCCAACCTGCTGGTGCTCGACGCGCAGGACCTGCATGCGCTGATGGAGCGCGATCCGCGCATCGCCCAGCGCATCAAGGAAGTGGTCGACACCCGCATCGGCCGCGCCATTACTAAAGGCGATATCGTGGCGGAGGAGATGCAGCCGACGGAGGAAAGATAGGGCGGGCAGCGCGCGCAGGCTGTCACGTCCCCCGCATCCAAGCCTCACCGCCACGCGACGATGACTGGACCGTCCGCCTTCGCGGGGAGATGACAGCGGCAGAGCGGGCCGAGTCTAAGCCATCGCCATTTTCAGGTTCTCGTCCACCTTGTCGAGGAAGCCGGTGGTGGAGAGCCACTTCTGGTCGGCGCCGACCAGCAGCGCCAGGTCCTTGGTCATGAAGCCCGATTCCACCGTGTCGACGCAGACTTTTTCCAGCGTCGACGCGAACCTGGCGAGCGCATCGTTGCCGTCGAGCTTGGCGCGGTGCGAAAGCCCCCGCGTCCAGGCGAAGATCGAGGCGATCGAATTGGTCGAGGTCTGTTCGCCCCGCTGATGCTGGCGGTAGTGGCGCGTCACCGTGCCGTGAGCGGCTTCCGATTCGACGATCTTGCCGTCTGGCGTCATCAGCACCGAGGTCATCAGGCCGAGCGAGCCGAACCCTTGCGCCACGATATCCGACTGCACGTCGCCGTCGTAGTTCTTGCAGGCCCAGACATAGCCGCCCGACCATTTCAGCGCCGCCGCCACCATGTCGTCGATCAGCCGGTGCTCGTAGCTGAGCTTCCTTCCGGCGAATTTGTCCTTGAACTCGGCGTCGAACACTTCCTGGAAGATGTCCTTGAAGCGTCCGTCGTAGACTTTCAGGATGGTGTTCTTGGTCGACAGGTAAAGGGGATAGCCGCGGTTGAGCGCGTAGTTCATCGAGGCGCGGGCGAAGTCGCGGATCGAGCCGTCGAGATTATACATCGACAGCGCGACGCCGGAGCCGGGGAACTCGAAGACCTCGTGCTCGATCTTGTTGCCGTCGGGCGTGACATAGGAAAGCGTCAGCTTGGCGCCTGCCGGCACCGTGATGTCGGTGGCGCGGTACTGGTCGCCATAGGCGTGGCGGCCGATCACGATCGGCTGCGTCCAGCCCGGCACCAGCCGCGGTACGTTGCGGCAGATGATCGGCTCGCGGAAGATCACGCCGCCGATGATGTTGCGGATGGTGCCGTTGGGCGAGCGCCACATCTTCTTCAGGTCGAATTCCTTAACGCGCGCTTCGTCGGGCGTGATGGTGGCGCATTTCACTCCGACGCCGACCTTCTTGATCATCTCGGCGGCGTCGATGGTGATCTGGTCGTTGGTTTGGTCGCGCTTCTGGATCGAGAGGTCGTAGTAGATCAAGTTGATGTCAAGATAGGGGTGGATCAGCTTTTCCTTGATGAGCCGCCAGATGATGCGGGTCATCTCGTCGCCGTCCATTTCGACGACGGGGTTTGCCACCTTGATCTTCGGCATTTTACGGCCACCTTTGGAAGAGCGGGCATCGGCGACGTTCGTCGGCCGCCGCCGGGGGAAACAGGCCTCAGAGCGCGGCGAGCGCGGCGTTCAGCGTGGCGCTCGGCCGCATGGCGGCCGATGCCTTGGCGGTATCGGGCAGGTAGTAGCCGCCGATGTCGACCGGTTTGCCTTGCGCAGCCGTCAGTTCGCCGTTGATCTTGGCCTCGTTCTTGGCGAGCGTCTCGGCCAGCGGTTTGAAGCGGGCCTGCATCTCCTCGTCCTTGGTCTGCGCGGCCAGCGCCTGCGCCCAGTAGAGGGCGAGGTAGAAGTGGCTGCCGCGGTTGTCGATCTGGCCGACCTTGCGCGCGGGGGTGCGGTTGAACGCGAGGATCTTGCCGATTGCCGTGTCGAGTGCCTCGGCGAGGACCTGCGCCTTGGCGTTCTTGTAGGTCTGCGCCAGGTGTTCGAGCGAGGCGCCCAGCGCAAGAAACTCGCCGAGCAAATCCCAGCGCAGATAGCCCTCTTCCTGGAATTGCTGCACGTGCTTGGGCGCCGAGCCGCCGGCGCCGGTCTCGAAAAGCCCGCCCCCCGCCATCAGCGGAACGATCGACAGCATCTTGGCCGAGGTGCCAAGCTCCATGATCGGGAACAGGTCGGTCAGATAATCGCGCAGCACGTTGCCGGTGACGGAGATCGTGTCCTGCCCCTTGCGGATGCGCTCGAGCGAAAACTTCATCGCTTCCATCGGCGGCAGAATGCGGATGTCGAGCCCCGCGGTGTCCTGATCCTTCAGGTAGGTCTCGACCTTGGCGATGACCTCGGCATCGTGCGCGCAATTCTTGTCGAGCCAGAACACCGCCGGCGTTTTGGTGAGGCGCGCGCGGCGCACCGCGAGCTTGACCCAGTCCTGGATCGGCGCGTCCCTGACCTCGCACATGCGGAAGATGTCGCCGGTCTCGACCGGACGCTCCAGCAGCACCTTGCCGTCGTCGCCGACGACGCGGACGGTTCCGCCGGCGGGCATTTCGAATGTCTTGTCGTGCGAGCCGTATTCCTCGGCTTTCTGCGCCATCAAGCCCACATTCGGAACAGAACCCATCGTCTTGGGATCGAACGCGCCGTTGGCCTTACAGTCCTCGATGACCGTCTGATACATCTGCGCGTAGCAGCGGTCCGGGATTACGGCCTTGACGTCATGCAGCTTGCCGTCGGCGCCCCACATGCGGCCGGAGTCGCGGATCATCGCCGGCATCGAGGCGTCGACGATTACGTCGCTGGGCACGTGCAGGTTGGTGATGCCCTTGTCGGAATTGACCATGGCGAGGCCGGGCCGTTTTGCGTATTCGGCGGCGATGTCGCCCTTGATCGCCGTTTTCTCAGGCTCGGGTAGCGTTTCGATCTTCGCCAGCACGTCGCCGAAGCCGTTGTTGAGATTGACGCCGAGACGCTTGAGCGTGGCGGCGTGCTTCGCGAACACGTCGGTGAAGAACACGGACACGGCGTGACCGAACACGATGGGATCGGCGATCTTCATCATGGTCGCCTTGACGTGCAGCGAAAACAGCACGCCTTGCTTCTTGGCGTCTTCGATCTCGTCGGCGAAGAAGGCGCGCAGCGCCTTGCGGCTCATCACAGCGGCGTCGATGATCTCGCCGGCCTGGATCGGCGTGTTCGCCTTCAGCACCGTTACGGCGCCGTCGGCGCCGACCAGCTCGATGCGGGCCTTGGTCGCAGCCTGAACCGTGGTCGAGACTTCGGAGCCGTAGTAATCGCCATCCGACATGTAAGCCACATGCGATTTGGAGTCCTTGCTCCAGGCACCCATTTTGTGCGGATTGTTGCGGGCGTATTGCTTGACGGCGCTCGCCGCGCGGCGGTCCGAATTGCCCTCGCGCAGCACCGGATTGACGACGCTGCCGAAGATCTTGGCGTAGCGGGACTTGATGTCCTTCTCGGCCTCGGTCGTCGGATTGTCCGGATAGTCCGGAATGTCGTAGCCCTTTCCTTGCAACTCCTTGATCGCGGCTTTGAGCTGCGGGATCGATGCGGAGATGTTGGGCAGTTTGATGATGTTGGCTTCGGGCCGAGTCGCGAGCTCGCCCAGTTCGGCGAGCTCGTCGTTGATTCGTTGCGCGGGAGTGAGCTTCTCGGGAAAATTGGCGATGATGCGGCCGGCTAGCGAGATGTCCTTCAGCTTCATGGAAACGCCCGCCGCGCCCGCAAAGGCTTCGACGATCGGCAGCAGGGAGAAGGTCGCGAGCGCCGGGGCTTCATCGACCTTTGTCCACACGATTTCGAGATCAGGCATGCTTACACCTCTGGTCGCCGTGCTTGTTTAGGCCGACCGGAAACTGAACATTGATGGGCGGGGTGAATTGGCTCTCCCTCGGGCCCTCAATCGAATTGTTCTCGGGGCGGACGCCGCCAACCGGGAATTCGACTGACGGGAGTTCGGCGCGCGCCCTATAGCATCCGCCCTCCGCTGGCGAAAGCCGCCCCCCGCCATTCTTCCCCCTGGCGGGAGAGGCCGCTATAGAGCCCCGGCAACGGAGAGATTTCATGCCCGGAGCCGGCACCGACAAGACCAAGCGCTGGATCGAGACGCCCGCCCCGGTGGTTGTGCTGGTCGAGCCTCAGCTCGGCGAGAACATCGGTGCCGCCGCGCGCGCCATGGCCAATTTCGGCCTGTCGAAGCTGCGGCTGGTCAAGCCGCTGCGCGGCTGGCCGAACGAGAAGGCGCGCGTCATGGCGTCCGGCGCCGACCGCGTGCTCGACGGCGCCGCGCTTTATGAGAGCCTTGCCGACGCGATCGCCGACTGCAACTTCGTGCTTGCCACCACGGCCCGCGTGCACGACCAGGCCAAGCCCGTGCTCGGCGCCGATCAGGCTGTCGCCCAGGCGGCGCCGCGGATCGCCGCCGGCGAAACGGTGGCGCTGGTATTCGGGCGCGAGCGCATCGGGCTGGAGAACCATGAGGTGGCGCTCGCCGATGCCATCGTCACGCTGCCGGTAAACCCCGCCTTCGCCTCGCTCAATTTGGCGCAGGCGGTGGTGATCGTCGCCTACGAGTGGTTCAAGCTGACGAGCGGCGGCGAATTGCCCTTTACGCAGCAAGAAAAATCGCCGCCGGCGGCGAAGGCGCAGTTGCAGGCCTTCTTCGCCGATCTCGACCGCGAACTGGAGAAGGTCGAGTTCTTTCGACCCGAAGAAAAGCGCGGCACCATGACCGTCAACCTGCATAACATCTTCCGCCGCATGCAGCCGACCCAACAGGACATCCGCACCCTGCACGGCGTGATCACCGCGATTGCGCAGGGGCGCAAGGGGCCGGCGCGCGGCGGGGTGCTCGATCCGGACGAGGCGCAGCGCCTGCGCGATCTGATCGCCGAGCACGGCGCCGGCCGCGTTCCGGGCGAGCGCGGGCCGGTGCGGGGCCTCGCCCGGCTTCTGCGCCGGAATCCGACCGAAGCCGAGCGCAGTCTATGGCAGGCGCTCACCAACGACCGCCGCTTTGCCGGCCGCGGCTTCAAGCGGCAGGTGCCCGTCGGCCCGCACATCACCGATTTCGTCTCGTTTCCGCTGCGCTGCGTGATCGATCTCGTGCCGGCTGAGGAAAGCGCGGAAGCCGCGCGCCACCGCGCCGACAAGCGGGCCTATCTGCAGGCGCGCGATTATCGCGTGGTGGAGGTCGGCGTGGACGCGATCGACAGCGATCTGGCGGGCGCCCTGGAACATTTGGCTGCGGTCATTTCCTGATCGTCATGCCCAGCGGATGCGGCGCCTGCGGTGCTCCGCGGCACCAAGGAGCATGTTCTGCGCACCGGCCCCTTGCGGGCGTGCGCGCGGGTGAACACCGGCAGGCGTTGCGCTATTCGGCGATGCGCGCGGCCTGCTCTTCCAGCCGGTGCATCTGCTGCTCATCTCGCCAAAGAGCTGGGCGTTTTGCAGCGCCACGGCGGTGGCGTCGGCAAGCGCCTGCAGGATGGAGAGTTCTTCGACCGTAGGCATGCGCCGCGTCGCCCAATAATTGCCGATGGCGCCGATCGGCGCGTCACGCCGGATCGGCACCATGGCGAGACTCTTCACGAATGTGGGACGGTAGGCGTCGGCCGGAATGCGCGCGTCGCTGTAGATGTCTTCGATCAGCGCCGGGCGGCGGCGGCGCATGACCCAGCCGCTGATGCAGGCGCGCATGGGAAATCGCTTGCCCTTCCACAGCGGACTGATGGCGCTTTCGTCAACGTAGTAGCACTGGTCGCCTTCGCGCAGCACGAAGGTGGCGCCGTCCGCGCCGGTCAGGTTGCGCGCAGCCTCGCGTACGATGGCGGCGACGGCGTCCACGTCGCGCGCCAGCGACAATTGCTGAACGACGCCGATCAGGCTTTCCATCGCGTCCAGGTACCAGGCCAAATGCGGTGCCGCAGCGTCGAGGGACGGAATCGAGATCGGATTCTGCATTGCCGCCTGCTCCCGCTTTGCTCTTCGCGAACTGTGCGAGCATAGCGCCGGCTTCTTGGCGGAGCTTTAATCGAAGGCGATCATTTTTAGCAGGAAAAGGCAGCAGGGTAGGGGCGGCCGGCATCATGGTAGCGGTTGGCCCTTTAAGGCCTTCAGCGCGCGCGCCGCGCCGTCGCGCAGCAGGCCGAGATCGCTGCCGATGGTGATGAAGCGGAAGCCGCGCTCGGCCATGGCCAGTGCGCGCTCGACATTGCTGCAGTAGATGCCGGGAATCTTGCCGGCTTTCTGGGCGGCCGCGCAGATCTTGTCGATCGCCTCCTCGACCTCGGGCGCGTTTACGTCCTGCGCACGGCCCGCGCTGAGCGAGGTCGACAGGTCGTAAGGTCCGACGAACAGCGCGTCGATGCCGTCGGTGCCGGCGATGGCGTCGACATCGTTGAGCGCGGCCGGCGTCTCGATCATTGCCAGCGTCAGGGTCTCCGCGTTCGCCTCGCGCAGATAGTCGGTGGAGACGGTGCGGCCCTGCAGGGCCATGGCGCGCTGCGGCCCGAAGCTGCGCGCGCCCAGCGGCGGAAACTTGGCGACGGAGGCAAAGGCGCGCGCGTCGGAGGCGTCGTTGATCATCGGCGCGATGATCGCCTCGGCGCCGAAATCGAGCGCGCGGCTGACCATGGCGAAGCCGCCGAGCGGCACGCGCACCACCGGCGCCGCGCCCGCGTGGTGCAGCGCGCCCACGCCCGCGATGAGCGAGGCGGTGTCCCACAGACCGTGCTGCATATCGAGCACCGCCGCGCCGAAGCCGGCACGCGCGAGGATCTCCGCCGCCGGCGGCGAGGCGAGCGAGCACCATGCGGAGAAGACGGGCTCGCCAGCGCGCAGGCGGCCGGCGAGCGAGAAGGCGGCCACGTCAGCCGCTCTTGGAAATCTGCTCGACCGCCTGTCCGAGGCATTCCGCCATTTTGGCGCGCACCTGCTGCTCGGTGACGCCTTTCTCGGCCAGATCCTTCATGACGCGGCGGAAAACGTCTTCCTCGCCGGGTTCCTCGAAGTCGACCATGACGATCTCCTTGGCGTAGGAGTCGGCCTCTTCGCCGGCCTTGCCGAGCAACCCCGCGGCCCACAGGCCCAGAAGCTTGTTGCGGCGGGCCATCGCCTTGAAACGGAGTTCTTCATCGTGCGCAAACTTCTTCTCGAAGCCTTCCTCGCGCTTGTCGAAAGTCGTCGCCATGGCCGCCTCTTTGCTTGCGACCCGCGGGTCGCGTACACACATATGCCGCTGCGCCTTGCATATCGCCGCGGCACGGTCAAGGCAACATCCGGTGCGCGCATTGCGGCGAAATTGCGAAGTGGAAAAGGTGACTGGACCTCGATTGTACTGCCCGAACCGATCGGCTAGGTTGACTCCGTGCCCGGACCGTTCCGTCGATAAGGCGTTCCGGTCCCGCCGCGGATCTCGTAATTCTTGAACAGGAGCCACGGCAAATCCGATGGACTTTCAGAAACCACGGTACACCCCGATGAGCCGCCGTCGCCGCATATATGAAGGCAAGGCGAAGGTCCTCTACGAAGGTCCGGAGCCGGGAACGCTGATCCAGCATTTCAAGGACGATGCGACCGCCTTCAACGCCAAGAAGCACGAGGTGATCGAAGGCAAGGGGGTCCTCAACAACCGGATCTCCGAATACATCTTCCAGCACCTCAACGACATCGGCGTGCCGACTCACTTCATCCGTCGGCTCAACATGCGCGAGCAGCTGATTCGCGAGGTGGAAATCATTCCGCTCGAGGTCGTGGTGCGCAACGTCGCCGCCGGCTCCCTCTCGCAGCGTCTCGGCATCGAGGAAGGCACACAGCTGCCGCGCTCGATCATCGAATTCTACTACAAGAACGACGCGCTCAACGACCCCATGGTGTCGGAAGAGCACATCACCGCCTTCGGCTGGGCGAGCCCGCAGGAAATCGACGACATCATGGCGCTCGCCATCCGCGTCAACGACTTCCTGTCCGGCCTCTTCCTCGGCGTCGGCATCCGCCTGGTCGACTTCAAGATGGAGACCGGCCGGCTGTGGGAAAACGACGTCATGCGCATCGTGGTGGCCGACGAGATCAGCCCCAATTCGTGCCGGCTGTGGGACATCAAGTCGAACGAGAAGCTCGACAAGGACCGCTTCCGTCGCGACCTCGGCGGGCTGGTGGAGGCCTACAGCGAGGTCGCCAAGCGCCTGGGCATCATGAACGAGGGCGAGCCGCCGCGCGGCGCCGGACCGGTGCTGGTGAAGAGCTAGCCATTTTCGCCGGGCAACCGTTGTGAATGACGTCATGCCCGGCCTTGTGCCGGGCATCAGCGTCTTTAAGTTAGCCCTGTGTAGGCGTGGATGGCCGGGACGGCCCGGCCATGACGGGTCTTCTTTAGAGGCAGGTGCATGAAAGCCCGCGTAACCGTCACCCTGAAGACCGGCATCCTCGATCCGCAAGGCAAGGCGATCGAGGGCGCCCTGCGCTCGCTCGGCGTCGAGGGCGTCGCCGCCGTGCGCCAGGGCAAGGTGTTCGACATCGAGCTGGAAGGCGCCGACCCCGCCCGGGCCGAAGCCGTGCTCAAGCAGGCCGCCGACAAGCTGCTGGCGAACACCGTGATCGAGAACTATCGCGTCGAAGTAATAGGATGAACGCCGCCGTCCTCGTCTTCCCCGGCATCAATCGCGAGCGCGACATGGCGCGCACGCTCGCGCTCGTCTCCGGCCGGCAGCCCGCCATGGTCTGGCACGCCGAGCACGAGCTTCCCGCCGGCACCGACCTGGTGGTCATCCCCGGCGGCTTCTCCTACGGCGACTATCTGCGCTGCGGGGCGATCGCCGCCCGCGCGCCCATCATGGACGCCGTGCGCAAATTCGCCGCGCAGGGCGGCTTGGTGCTTGGCGTCTGCAACGGCTTCCAGATTCTCTGCGAGGCGGGCCTCCTGCCCGGCGTGCTGATGCGCAACGAGAACCTGCGTTTCATCTGCCGCGACGTCTACCTGCGGGTCGAGCGCTCCGATACGCCGTTCACCCGCGGCTACAATGCCGGTCAGGTGATTCGCGTGCCGGTGGCGCATGGCGAGGGCAACTACATTGCCGACGGCGAGACCATCGCGCGGCTGGAAGGCGAGGGGCGGGTCGTTTTCCGCTATGCCTCGCCCGACGGCATGATCGACCCGAACTGGAACCACAATGGCGCCATCAACGCGATCGCCGGGGTCATCAGCGAGCGCGGCAATGTGCTCGGCATGATGCCGCATCCGGAAAATCACGCCGAAGCGGCAATCGGCTGCACCGACGGGCGCGGGCTTTTCGCAGGCCTCATGCAGGCGCCGGCGACAGCGGCCGTAGCGGGCCACGCCGTGGTCTGACGGCAGCAGACGCCCTCGGCAGTGGCGTGTCGACATTCAGCATTTCTCTCCACGGCCTTTGAGCGGACCGGCTTTCGATCGCCGGTGTCTGCTATCTCAAGTTGTGTATTTAACTGAATATCAAATATTGGTTGCAGTCTCCCGACAAGCACGTTATACGAGCGTAGATGGATACCACAACTTTAGGGGAGGGGATGATGCGCTGGAGCAGGCGAGCGATTTTTGGGGCGGTCGGTTTGGCCGCGCTGGCTTTGAGCACGGTCGCGGCGTCGGCCGCCCAAAACAGCTACATCACCGTGGTGCTCGACAAGGGCACCGCCCCGGGCCTGGTGATCGGCTATCGCACCTCTGATATCAGCGCGAGCTTCGTCACCTGCACGATCTCTGGCAGCAGCGCGACCTGCTCGGCCAATAACAGCAATTCGTCGACCCCGAAGAACCTCGGCAACATCCTTTGCCTGCCGACGGCGAACGCAAAGTTCACTGTCTCGCCGCGGTGCCAAAGCCTGCTCAATGGCGGCGCCGGCAGCTGCAAGAGCAACTCGTCATCCGGAAAGTGCCCGGGCGGGACGACCGCGATCATGCCGTCCTGCAACTACCGCACCACGTCGAATTCCAGCACGACCGCCAACTGGGTCTGGAACGTCAGCAACGAGAACGGGCAGTACGATGTCGACTGCCTGAACGCCGGCTACCAGGGACCGACTCCGAAATAGCGATCGCGAAATATCCGAACGCGCTGCGTCCCCGCGCCTCAGGCCGTTGGCCCGGCGTGCGGGGCGCAAGAATCGCTCACTCGCTCTTGCGAATCGCGGCCAGCAGCCTGGGCGAATGCACGGCGGGCCCGCTACCCTCGACCCATCCCTCGAGGTCGGGCTGCCGCAGGCCGACGCCGCCGAGCAGATAGAGCGCGCCGGCGAGCACCGTTCCGGAAACGGCGATCAGCAAGGCCACCCACATGGCTTCGTGAATGCCGTCGGCCGCCAGCCCCTGACCAGTCGATGACACTTTGGCGATGCGCAGCAGGACCGGCGCCATGATGAAGTCGGCGACCGAACGCACCAACTCGATCAGCGCGAAGATGCGACCGAGCATCTGCGAGGGCAGCGAAAGTCCGGCGACGAACAATCCGGGACTTACCGTTGCGCCGGCGCCGAGACCGAGCAGTCCGAGGGCAGCGAGAAGCTGCGGGCCGGCGTCGCCCTTGTTCAAGAGTACCAGCAGCGCGCCGCCCGCGATCAGCAACGCCATGCCGGCGAAGGCGAGGAGCGGCAGAAAGCGGGTGTGGAAGACGAAGCCGAGCACGCCCGCAGTGATGATCGCTCCAACCACCTGCGGCCAGTAAGTGAGGCCCGTCTGCAGCGGCGTCTGGCCCTCGACCTTGAGCAGGAACTGCGCCGTCAACAGCACGAAGGTGACGAAAATGCCGCCGCCGAGCATGGCGATCCAGGTGCCGACCACCGGCAGCGTGCTCCACATCTTGCTCACCGGCGAGAGCGCCTCCTTCTTGTGATATTCGACCAGCATCAAGGCGAGGAAGCAGGCAAGCCCGACGCCGAGCGGCACGGCCACGATCGGCTCGCTGAAGCCGTGCGACTGCAATTCGCCGCTGGCCCAGAACGGCAGCACGGTTGCCGCAAAGGCGAGAAGGATGCCCTCGCGATCGAAGGGAAGGTCAGGGTTGTAGGGCTCCGTTTTCGGCAGGGTCCCCAGCCCGACCGCGATGTTGAACAGCCCGAGCATGGCAAAGCCGCCATAGATCTCGCGCCAGGCCTGCTCGGCCGCAACGAAGCCGCCGAGCAGGGGGCCGGCGGCGATGGCGCCGAACAGCCCGAGATTGACGAAGGCGGCACTGACCGGCAGCCGCTCTGGCGGGAATTGCCGCATCACCGGCGGCAGCGAGGTGACCAGCAGCGTGCCGGTGGCGAAACCCGCCAGCACGCGGCCGGCCCCATAGCTGTAGGGACCGGCCGCCAGCGCCACCAGGAGCCAGCCGGCGATGAAGACGCACTGGCCGGCGATGAACATGTGCCGTTGGCGGAAGCGGTTGATCAGGTCGCCGCCGAACAGCGCGCCGAAGGCATAGCCGGCGGTGCTCAGGCCCTCGATCACCGACATGGCGTTGCGCGTCGCGCCGATGCCGTGCATCACCTCGGGCCGGTAGAGCGCGGCGCCGCTCGCCACCAGAATGTAGGGAACCAGCGAGAACAGGGCGATCGCCAGGCGCGGGACGTAATGCCGCCCTTGTGCTTGCCCAGCCATGGTTCCTCCTATTCTGATGTCGGGAAAGCGACCTTTGCGTGAAAAGGCGGCGCTGGCGTTGCCCGCCCGCGCGCCCCACAGGTAACCGGCGCGGCCTGCGTTTGTTTCCGGATTTGCGGGGCGCCGGAGCGGCGCGAACCCCATTGGGCCGTTCCCTACCGAAAGCCTGTGGAGTTGACGGCCGGACACATTGCGGGAATAGGCTCAACAATGACAGTTTCGCCCGCCGACGCCCGCGCTACATAGAGGCCATGATCTCCAAAACCCCCATCACACCCGAACTTGTCGCCGAGCACGGCCTCAAGCCGGACGAGTACCAGCGCATCCTCGACCTTATCGGCCGCGAGCCGACGCTGACTGAGCTCGGCATCTTCTCGGCCATGTGGAACGAGCACTGTTCGTACAAGTCATCCAGGGTACACCTGCGCGGGCTGCCCACGACTGGCGAGCGGGTGATCCAGGGGCCCGGCGAGAACGCCGGGGTGGTGGACATCGGCGACGGCCTCGCCGTGGTGTTCAAGATGGAGAGCCACAACCACCCGAGCTACATCGAGCCCTATCAGGGCGCTGCAACCGGCGTCGGCGGCATCCTGCGCGACGTGTTCACCATGGGGGCACGGCCGGTCGCCTGCCTCAACGCGCTATCCTTCGGCGCGCCCGGCCATCCCAAGACGCGGCACCTGGTGGCCGGCGTGGTGGCCGGCGTCGGCGGCTACGGCAACTCCTTCGGCGTGCCCACGGTCGGCGGCTCTGTGCGCTTCCATGGGCGCTATGACGGCAACTGCCTGGTCAACGCCATGGCGGTCGGCATTGCGAAGGTGGACGGGATATTCTACTCCGCCGCCTCCGGCGTCGGTATGCCCATCGTCTATCTCGGCTCCAAGACCGGACGCGACGGCATCCACGGCGCCAGCATGGCGTCGGCCGAATTCGGCGCCGATTCGGAAGAGAAGCGCCCGACCGTGCAGGTGGGCGATCCCTTCTCGGAAAAACTGCTGCTGGAAGCCTGCCTTGAAATCATGGCCAAGGGCTGCGTCATCGCCATCCAGGACATGGGGGCCGCCGGCCTCACCTCGTCTTCCACCGAGATGGGCGCCAAGGGCGATCTTGGCGTCAGCCTCGATCTCGATCATGTGCCCTGCCGCGAGGAGGGCATGACCGCCTACGAGATGATGCTCTCGGAAAGCCAAGAGCGCATGCTCATGGTGCTAAAGCCGGAAAAGGAAAAAGAAGCGGAGGCCGTGTTTCGCAAATGGGGTCTCGATTTCGCCGTGGTGGGCGAGACCACGGCGGACAAGCGCTTCATCGTGCGCCACAAGGGCGAGACCATGGCCGACCTGCCGATCAAGGAGCTCGGCAGCGAGGCGCCGGTCTATCACCGGCCCTTCGTGTTCATGCCCAAACCGCAGCCGATCGCCGCCGAGTCCGTTCCGCCGCCGGAAAGTCTTGTCGATGCGCTGGAGACGCTCATCGCAACGCCCGATCTCTGCTCCAAGCGCTGGGTGTGGGAGCAGTACGACCATGTCATTGGCGGCAATACGGTGCAGCGCCCGGGCGGCGACGCGGCCGTGCTGCGCGTCGAAGATGGGCCGAAGGGTCTGGCGCTGACTACCGACGTGACTCCGCGCTACTGCGAGGCCGACCCGCATGTCGGCGGCATGCAGGCGGTGGCCGAATGCTGGCGCAATCTCAGCGCGGTCGGGGCGACCCCGCTGGCGGTCACCGACAACCTCAATTTCGGCAATCCGGAGCGGCCCGAAATCATGGGCCAGTTCGTCGGCGCAGTGCGCGGCATCGCCGAGGCCTGCAAGGCGCTCGATTTCCCCGTCGTTTCCGGCAACGTCTCGCTCTACAACGAGACCAAGGTCGCCGGCGAGGAGTTCGGCCGCGCCATTCTGCCCACGCCCACCATCGGCGGCGTCGGC
Source organism: uncultured Pseudomonadota bacterium (assembly GCA_963837965.1). Taxonomy (GTDB): domain Bacteria; phylum Pseudomonadota; class Alphaproteobacteria; order Rhizobiales; family Xanthobacteraceae; genus Pseudolabrys. Next base: position 36,304 of record CAWIPY010000006.1, read on the forward strand.
CTGCTTGATGACTTCAGCAAGGCCGCGACGCTTCGCTTCAAGCGCGCAGGCGAAACGATACTGTTGATCGGCGAGACCCTGGGTTGGCTCGGCTGCTCCATGTATCTGCGTGATATCTGCGGACGCGAGGAGGGGGCGCCGCCGCCGGTCGATCTGATCGAGGAGCGCGAGAACGGCGATTTCGTGCGCGCGCTCATCCTCGAAGGCGTCGCGACCGCGGCGCACGATCTTTCCGACGGCGGGCTTGCCGTCGCGCTCGCCGAGATGGCGATGGCCTCTGGCATCGGCGCCGTGCTCACCGCGGCGCCCGCCGACGTGCCGGCGCACGCGCACTGGTTCGGCGAAGACCAGGCGCGCTACCTCATCACCGTTCCGGCCGACCAGGCGGATGGCGTGCTGGCCCGAGCGCAGGAAGCAAGCCTCACCGCGCTACGCATCGGTGTAACGGGCGGGGATGCGCTGCTGCTGCCGGGCGAGCGGCCACTCAAGGTCAGCGCCTTGGGCGAACGCCACGAGCGCTGGCTGCCGGACTACATGGCCGGCGAAGTGGAGCTGTAGAGGACAGTTCAGACTTCGCTCATTCCTGCGAAAGCGGGAATTCGAGCGATGCAATTGCAAGCGCAGAATTAGTTGCCACGGGGTCCCCGCTTGCGCGGGGACGAGCGGTTGACTGTATCCAAGCGCAATCGCGCTCGCCGGACGCGGCCGTTACAGCTTGGACTGCAGCTTCAAGGCCGCGTTGCAGCGGAACCCGACGAAGTGTCCGCTGTCGCGCCAGGCCTTGAGGCAGGCAACGGCGCGGCCCTCGCCGAGCTCGTGGCGGCAATGCAGCATCAGCGTGCGCGCGCAGGCCTTCGCGATGATCGCGGCGCCGGGCGCGAAAAGCGTCTGCGTATGCGGCTCGGCCGGCGGCGGCGCGACGGCGAGGGGAGCCCCGTTCATGCGTCCGTGCGCGGACCGGGCCGGGCCCATGGTCGCGCTGACCGCGCGGCGGCAGGCGCCGGAAAGGCTGCCGACGTTCCGCTGCAGGCATTGCATGGCTTCCCTGCCGCCGGGCGGCACGGCGCGGCAATGCGCCATGTAGTCGGACCGGCAATTTGCCTTGACCGCCTCCACGGCGGCCGCGCTTGGCCGCGACGCCGCCGGCGGCGGGGCCGGCATGGCGGTTTCGGTTTTCATCTTCGCTCGCTCACGCTTATGCGCGGCCTTGGCCGGATGCATGGTGGCGCTGACGGCGCGCCGGCAGGCTGCGTGCAGGCTGCGCACGTGGTGCTGGAGGCATTGCAAGGCTGCTTTGCCGCCGGGCGGCACGCCGCCGCAGTGCGCCATGTAGTCGGAGCGGCAGTGCGCCTTCATCGCTTGCATCGCCGGCTGGCTCGGCCGCGCGGACGGAGCCGGCGGCGGGGGCGGAGGAGCGGCGGCTGCCTTGTGCGGGGGAGGAGCAGGTGGTGGCGGCGGAGGCGGCGGCGGCGCGGCAGCCGCTTTGGGCGGCGGTGGTGCAGGCGGGGGTGCTGCCACCACGGGCTTCGGCTTCGGCATGGTTGCCCTGACCGCGCCCTGGCAGGCACCCGACAAGCTGGCGACGTGCTGCTGCAAGCATTGCAGCGCTTCCTTGCCGCCCGGCCGAACGCCCATACAGTGAGACATGTAATCGGAGCGGCAGTTGGCCTTGACCGCGCCGATCTGGGCTTGGCTGACCTGAGCCTGCGCGGCGCTTGCGCCGAGCGCCAATCCGAATGCCGATGCGATGAGCCCGCGCGCTGCGGCGCGGCCGCGTGAAGTGCCGATCCTGGTCATCTTGCTAGCCCCCTACTGTGGCGTTCAAGCCTATGCGATTGCGGCCGCCCGCTCCAGAGGGCAGGCGGCCGCAACTGTTAGTTCGCAGGCGCTTTTGCGCGCAGCGGCTTACTCACATGCGCAGGGTGGCGCGGCAGCGGTTGCTGAGTGAGCGCCGATGCGCGGTCAGACAGGCCAGGTCGCGTCCGCTGCCGAGTTTTGCGGAGCGGCAGTGCCGGGCAAGGTCGCGGCCGCAAGCGCGTCCCACTTCAGAGGGCGTGAGCAGCGTCCGGTGGCTGCGGCGATGCGTCTGGGGGGCGCGCGTTTCGTGGGTCACCGCGGTGACCCTGTCCCGCCGACTCCGGCGCGGTTCCGTCATGCCGGCGGCCATGGCCCGCCGGCAGTTCGGGGTCAGCACGCGCGCGTGATGCTGGAGGCAGGCGGCCGCCCGACCCGTGCCAGGGCGAAGGCTCGGGCAGAGTGCAGCGAGGTCGCGACCGCAAGCGTGGCGCAGCGCGCGGCTTTCGGCGGCCGGCAAGGGTGGCGGCACATCGCGATCGGCACGACGCGGTGGCGGCGGCGTCGGCAAGTTGCGCTCGGTGTGACGGGGCGGTGGCGGCGGAGGAGCCGCGTCGGCCTCGGCTGATGCCTCAGGTGGCGGGGGCTCGGCCGCGGCCTCGTGCGCAGGGCGCTCGGCCCGCGCGACGGGCGCAGCCTGCGGCGGCGGCGCCGCCGCGATTACTTGTCGCTTAGGTTCGACGGTCGAGTCCACGATGCGCAGGCACGCGGGTGACAGGCTCTTGGCATTCCACTGCAGGCAGGCGAGGGCGTCTCGGCTGTTCGGCTTCAGGCCGGCGCAAAGCCGGTTGAAATCCGAACGGCAGTGACGGCGCATGGCTTCCTGCACGGAACGCGAAGGCAGCGGCGGCAGCGGCGGCGCAGCGTCGGCCTGCTGGCTCGTTGCCTCGGGTGGCTGCGCGGCCTCGGTGCCCTTTTTGTCGCCGGCGGCCGGCGCTGCGGTGGCGGCGTCATCTTGGTCGCTCGCCGGCGCGGCGGCCTCGGCCTGACGCGCTTCGCGGCTTGGCGGCAGCGGCGGCAGCCGCGGCGGCGGCGCGGCTTCGGCAAGGCGCCGCTTGCTGGACGGCGGCGGAACGTCCGCCAGATGGCGCTGTCCTGCCGCCGGCTGAGGCGGCGGTGCAGCCTGCGCCGTTTGGTGTTCTTCGACCGGCCAAGGCAGCGTCGCCCGCACGACCTGGTGGCAGGCCGGCTTCAGTCCGCTGAGGTTCGCCTGCAGGCAGAGCAGGGCGTCGCTGCCGCCCGGCCGCACGCCGACGCAAAAGCGCGCGAAGTCCGCCCGGCAATGCGAGCGCAGCGCGCTCAACTGGGCCGCGGTCACCCGCGCCTGCGCGCCTTGCGCGAACGCGCCTAATGCCAACGCCGCCGCCAGCCCCAAGCCCGCGTGGCGCAAACGGTGCAGTCTCATGAGTGCCTCCTCGATGCGTCGTGGCCGCGCCTGTTGTTGCCTCGTGTCGGGCGCGACTGCACGCTGCGATGGTGGTCTCTGTACCATTCCCTGTTGACATATTGTCATCGGCGGAATTTTCGGCGCAGACTACCTCGTGTTAGGCTTAATGCAGGCGCTCGGCGCCGCCTGGGGCTTATCCGGCAGGAGTTTTGATCATGGCGATGGACGCGAGCGAGATTGAGCGGCTGATAAAGGCGCACATTCCCGACGCGCGGGTGACGATCCGCGACCTTGCCGGAGACGGAGACCATTACGCCGCCACGGTGATCTCGGCTTCGTTCAAGGGCAAATCGCGCGTGCAGCAGCACCAGATCGTCTATGACGCGCTCAAAGGGCAGATGGGCGGCGTGCTGCACGCGCTCGCACTGCAGACCGGCACGCCGGAGAACAGCCCATAATCGCCGTCGCCGTCATGCGCGCGCTTTCTGCCGTGAAAACGGGCTGATTCTTGGGCCTTTGCTCTTGGGGTGGCGCCGCTATCTGCGCTACATATATGGGCAGCGAGACGGTTGGCTGGACGCCGAACCGTTGAAAAAGGATCGAATTCCAATGGGCATCGAGCAATTCATCGACAACGAAGTGAAGGGAAACGACGTCGTGCTGTTCATGAAGGGCACGCCGCAGTTCCCCATGTGCGGATTCTCCGGCCAGGTCGTGCAGATCCTCGACCACCTCGGCGTCGCCTATAAGGGCGTCAACGTCCTCGAATCCGACGACATCCGCAACGGCATCAAGAGCTATTCGAACTGGCCGACGATTCCGCAGCTCTACGTGAAGGGCGAATTCGTCGGCGGCTGCGACATCATCCGCGAAATGTTCCAGGCGGGTGAGTTGCAGCAGGCGCTGAAGGACAAGGGCGTCACTGTGGGCGAGAGCGCCTGAACCGAGCGGACAGCAGGGACACGCCGTGACCAGGGTTTTGCTGATCGTCGCGGCGCTGCTCGATGTCGGGTTGGCGATCCTGCTGATCGGGGTTTCCGGCTTCCTGTTCGGCGCCGGTCCGGAAAGCATGCACGGTGGTCCATTATTGACCGCGGCCTATACGGCTGCGGTTCTTTTTTGCCTTGCGGCACCGCTGGCCGGCTTTCTGCTCGCCACGCGCGGAAAATCGAGATTAGGGGTGGCCGTGGCATTTGTGCCGCCGGCGGGAGCGCTGGCGGCGCTCATGATTCCGCCCCCGTATTAGTTTTGCACGGCCGAATGAAAAAGGCCGCCCGAAAGAGGCGGCCCTTCCTTGCGTCCAGCGCTGAGCTGAAACATCAACGCGAATAATATTCCACCACCAGGTGCGGCTCCATCTGCACCGGATAGGGCACATCGGAATAACCGGGCACGCGGCTGAGCTTGGCCGTCAGCTTGGATCCGTCCATGTCGACGTAGTCCGGGACGTCGCGCTCGGCGAGGCTTTGCGCCTCGAGGACCAAAGCAAGCTGCTTGGACTTCTCCCGCACTTCCACCACATCATCGACCTTCAGCCGATAGCTGGGGATCGTCACACGCCGACCATTCACCATGACGTGGCCATGGTTGATGAACTGGCGCGCGGCGAACACGGTCGGCACGAACTTCGCCCGGTAGACCAGCGCATCGAGTCGGCGCTCGAGCAGGCCGATCATGTTGGCGCCGGAGTCGCCCTTCATGCGGATGGCGGTGTCGTAGATGCCGCGGAACTGTTTCTCGGAGATGTTGCCGTAGTAGCCGCGCAGCTTCTGCTTGGCTTTGAGCTGCACGCCGTAGTCGGAGAGCTTGCCCTTGCGGCGCTGGCCGTGCTGGCCGGGGCCGTATTCGCGCCGGTTGACCGGGCTCTTGGGCCGACCCCAGATGTTCTCGCCCATCCGGCGGTCGATTTTGTACTTGGATTCCATGCGCTTGGTCATCGCGTCCTCGTCTGGCGGAACCGACCGTCCCGCCTCTGCTTGATGGTTGTTCTGAGGATCGCGCCCTCCTCTGCCCTCCCGGGCCGACAGGAAAAGCCTCGAAAGCGCAAGGCCTTGCCACGGGTCGCGAAACGTGTCCGGCAGCTTTGCGAAAACCCGCCGGGCGCCGGGTATTTAGGGGCCAAAGGGCCGGCTGTCAAACCGAGGGAGCGCCGGAGAGGGCTTCCGCCTGCAGCCCGTAGCCGGCCAGCGCCTTGGCGAGCGCCGGCGCGGGCCGGCGCGCCGAGGTGAACACGATCCGCGGGGCCGGCGGCGGCGGCGCCGGCGGGCGCTCGTGCAGCAGGTCGGCGACCCGGCGGGCGATGGCGGGGGCCGGATCGACCCAGTCCACCGGCCAGGGCGCCAGTTGCCGGAACCGGGCGAGCAGCAGGGGATAATGCGTGCAGGCCAGCACCACGGTGTCGGTGCGGCGGCCTTGCCGCTCCACGAAGCAGGGCCCGATCTCGCCGGCGATGTCGGCGTCCGCCACAGGCTGGCCGCCCAGCTCGGCCTCGGCGAAGCCGGCAAGCCGCGGCGAGCCCACCAGCACGACCTCGCAGGCGCCGGCAAATTCGCGGATCAGCGCGCGGGTATATTCGCGGCCGACCGTCGCCCGCGTGCCCAGCACCGCAACATGCTTCGATTGCGACTGCGCGCAGGCGGGCTTGATTGCCGGCACGGTGCCGACGAAGGGCACGCTGTAGCGCGCCCGCAACTCGCCGAGGGCGAGGGTGGAGGCGGTGTTGCAGGCGATCACCACCAGGTCGGGCTCATAGCGCGCGATCGCTTCGCCGATCACCGCGACGACGCGGGCAATCAGCGCGTCCTCGGCGAGGCCGCCATAGGGAAAGGCGGCATCGTCGGCCACGTAAAAAAAGCGTGCGTCGGGCCGCGCCGCGACGACTTCGCGGAACACGGTGAGCCCGCCCAAGCCGGAATCGAAGACAAGGACGGTCGGCCGCGCGTTGGCGTCTGGCGTCGGAGTGCTCATGCGTAGGCAAGCTAAGACATGGCCGGACGATGCTGACAATGGGGCAGATGGAACAGCGGGGCAGGCCCCGCCCGCGGCACCCGAAACAATCGGGGTCGTCAGCCGTTTCGAATCGAGGGGGCTGGGGGTCGACGAACTCCGGGGGCGCGAACTCGAACTTCGGGAACACAACGATGCGAATGAAATATCTAGCATTGGCGGGCGCCGCCTTGATGCTCTCGGCAGGCACTGCATCGGCCGCGGTGGTCACCGGCGGGCTCAATCTGCGCAGCGGGCCCGGCACGAATCACCGTGTCATCAACACCATGCCGGCGGGCGCGCATGTGCGCATCCTCAATTGCAGCGGCTCGTGGTGCCGTGTCGCCTTTCGTGGCGAACGCGGCTGGGCCAGCGCCAACTATCTGACCGGCCATCGACGCTACACGGCGCGCCGCTATTACCGCGGCCGGCGCTATGTCGCCCGGCGCTATTACTACCGCCGCGCCTATCCGTATTACGGCGCGGGTTGGGGACCGAACAGCTATGCCTATGAGCCGGACTATGCCTATGCGCCGGGCTTCTCGATCGGCTTCGGTTTCGGCGGCGGCTGGCCGGGCTGGTACCACGGCTATCGTCATCACTGGCGCCGCTGAGCGCAGCGTCGGAAAGGCCGCGGCAACGCGGCCTTCTTCGGCGTTACGGTCAGGCCGCGCCGAACACCCGCGCGAAGATCGTATCGACGTGCTTGAAATGGTAGTCGAGGTCGAAATTGGCCTCGAGCTCCTTGTCCGACAGCTTGGCGCGCACGTCCGGGTCGGCCTTGAGCAGCTTGAGGAAATCGTTCTCGTCGCCGCTCCACACCTTCATGGCGTTGCGCTGGACGAGCCGATAGGCATCCTCGCGCGCCACGCCTTTCTGGGTCAGCGCGATCAGCACGCGCTGGGAATGGATGAGGCCGCCCAGGCGGTCGAGATTCTTCTGCATGGTGTCCGGATAGACGACGAGCTTGTCGACGATGCCGGCGAGGCGGGCGAGCGCGAAGTCGAGCGTCACCGTCGCGTCGGGCCCGATCATGCGCTCGACCGAAGAGTGAGAGATGTCGCGCTCGTGCCAGAGCGCCACGTTCTCCATGGCCGGCAGCGCGTAGGCGCGCACCATGCGCGCCAGGCCGGTGAGGTTCTCCGACAGCACCGGATTGCGCTTGTGCGGCATGGCCGAGGAGCCCTTTTGCTTCTCGGAGAAGAACTCTTCCGCTTCCAGCACCTCGGTGCGCTGCAGATGGCGGATTTCCGTCGCCAGCCGCTCGATCGAGGAGGCGACCACGCCGAGGGTGGCGAAATACATGGCGTGGCGGTCGCGCGGGATCACCTGGGTAGAGATCGGCTCCCGGTGCAGGCCCATGGCCTTGGCGACGTGCTCTTCCACGCGCGGATCGACCTGGGCGAAAGTGCCGACCGCGCCGGAAATGGCGCAGGTGGCGACCTCCTCGCGGGCGGCATGCAGGCGGCGCCGCGCACGGGCGAATTCGGCATAGGCCTGCGCCAGCTTGAGGCCGAAGGTGGTCGGCTCGGCATGGATGCCGTGCGAGCGGCCGACGGTCGGCGTGTGCTTGTATTCGAAGGCGCGGCGCTTGAGCGCGGCGAGCAGGGCGTCGACGTCGGCGAGCAGGATGTCGGCTCGCGCGCACGAGCTGCACATTGAAGCAGGTGTCGAGCACGTCGGAGGAGGTCATGCCGGCGTGCACGAAGCGCGCTTCCGGCCCGACGATCTCGGTCAGGTGGGTGAGGAAGGCGATGACGTCGTGCTTCACCTCCGCCTCGATCTCGTCGATGCGGGCGACGTCGAAGGTGGCCGCCTTGCCCTTTTCCCAGATCTTCTTCGCCGCTTCCTTGGGGATGACGCCGAGCTCGGCCATGGCGTCGGCGGCGTGCGCCTCGATCTCGAACCAGATGCGGAATTTGGTCTCCGGCGACCAGATCGCGGTCATGGCGGGTCGGGAATAGCGGGGGATCATTGCGACACTCTCAATCTGTCATTCCGGGCCCGCGCCTTCGGCGCGTCCCGGAATGACCAATAATGACTTCACGCCGCTTCCCCGCGCGCCAGCAAGCCTGCGCCGCGGATGGCCTCGATGTTTTCCTTGTACCTGCCGCCCTTGAACACGGCGGAGCCGGCGACCAGCGCATTGGCGCCGGCGCGCACCACGTCGGCCGCGTTGTCCGGCGTGACGCCGCCGTCGACCTCGATGTCGATCGGCCGGCCGCCGCAAAGCGCCCGCACGGCGGCGATCTTGTCGAGCTGCGATTTGATGAAGCTCTGGCCGCCGAAGCCGGGATTGACCGACATGACCAGCACCAGATCGACCATGTCGATGACGTTCTCCAGCGTGGAGACCGACGTGCCCGGATTGAGCGTGACGCCCGCCTTCTTGCCCAGCGCGCGGATCGCCTGCAGCGAGCGGTGGATGTGCGGGCCCGCCTCCACATGCACGGTGATGATGTCGGAACCCGCCTTGGCGAAGGCTTCCAGATAGGGATCGCAGGGCGCGATCATCAGATGGACGTCGAAGGTCTTCTTGCTGTGCGGGCGGATCGCCTGCACCACCGCGGGACCGATGGAAATATTGGGCACGAAGTGGCCGTCCATCACATCGACATGCACCCAGTCGCAGGCGGCCGCGTCGATGGCGCGCACCTCCTCGCCCAGTTTGGCGAAGTCGGCCGAGAGGATAGACGGCGCGATGATGAGCGGGCGCATGGCGTGTCTCCGAAAGCGGTTCGCTATCACGGGGCCGGGCGGCAGGCAACGCGGCGCGCCTTTCGCTCGGCTTAAGCGGAGCGTTATTTTCCCTGAACCCGGCAGGATTTGCCGGCCGCGGCGGCGTCAATCGCTGCGCGCGACACCGGGTACTGGCACAAGTACAAGCGTGACAAGGGTTTTCCGGTTCACCCGCGATTGGCGCAACTCTTGCGATGTTCCTGGTCGGGCTCATGGGCCGGCCGTTGTCGGCATTGTTGAGGAGATTGCGTCATGTTTCCTCTGATCGGACTCGCGGGAGGCGCGCTGTCGCTGTTGTCCTCGCTGCTGCAATCGAGCGCGGCGAGCAACAGCAGCACTTCATCCAAGGCCACGGCATCGACCGCCAATAATCCGCTCACCGCGCTTGAACAGTCACTGACCGATGCCGGCGGTAGCGGCAGCCAGGCGCAAAATGCCGCCGGCGGCGGAGTTGGCGCCCCGCCGCTGTCGAGTGGCACGCTGGCGGCGCTGATCGCGTTGCAGGGGCAAGGCGGCACCGATGCGAGCAGCGGCGCCTCCGGTCTGTTCGCCAAGCTCGACAGCGATGGCGATGGAACTGTCAGCAAGGGCGAGTTCGAGAACGTGCTGGGCAAGGCCGGGGTCGATACCAACAGCGCCGACGCCTTGTTCAGCAAGCTCGACGCGAATGGCGACGGCAGCATCAGCAAGGGCGAAATGAAATCGGCGCGGAACGCATCGTTTCATGCACATCATCATCAGGTCGCAGGCGGCGGTGGCGGCGGTGCGGCGTCGCTGCTCAAAGCCACCAACGCGGACGGCTCGCAGTCGCAGACCACCTCCAATGCCGACGGCACGACCACAACGACCATCACCTATGCCGACGGCAGCACGGTAAGCACCACCACGCCGGCAACGCCGGGCGGCGGCTCGCGGTCGTCGGGCCAAGGCAATCTGCTCGAGCGATTGATCCAATTGCAGGCGAGCCTGACCAGCCCGGCATCGGGTACGAGCGGAACGGTGGCCTAGTCGGCGGCCTTCCGCGTCATGCGTTTGGCCAGCGGCTTGAGCAGGTGCGGCAACAGATAGATCGGGAACTGCGCCAGCCCGAAATAGAGCCAGCCGAGATCGGGCGCGTGAAAGCCCGTCGCCGCCAGCATCAGGCCGACATTGCGGTTGCCGGCGATCAGCCCGATGGCGAAGGCGCGGCCGCGTCCGGCCGGCGCGAACACCAGCGCGGTGAGGCCGATCAAGCCGAGCGCCAGCGCAAACGACAGCGCCAGCAGGCCGACGACCATGAGCGGCGCGGCGCGGGCGTGCGCTGCCACACCGTCCATGGCGGCGGCGGCAAAAATGAACAGCGCGATGACGCTCAAGCCGTCGATGGCGAGACGCTGCCGCTCGATCGCCGCACGCCCGGCGATGCGGCGGACGATGGCGGCGGCCGCCGCCGAGCCGGCGATAATGAGAAACAGGCGGAGCCCAAAGGCGGCCGGCGAGGCGAGCGAGCGGCCTAGAAACACGTGGCTGAACAGGCTGGCGGTGAACGGCGTGACGGAAAAGCTGACGATGAGAGTGGCGAGGGTGAGCGCGGCATCGAGCCCCATCAGGGCGGCGATGGCCGGCGAGGACATCAGGCCGGGCGCGGCCATCTGCAGCACCAGCATGAAATAGAGGCCGGGCAGGCGCGCCTCCACCCCGAGCGCAAGGAACAGGAGGCCGAGCAGCGCCGGCACTACCAGCATGAGCCAGACGGTGGCGATGGCGATCAGCGCCGGCCGCGTCCAGTGCACCCGCAGCTCGGCCGGATCGACGCGCAGGAAGGAGAGGGTGACCAGCGCGACGATGGTGGGGCCGAGCAACGGCTTGCACAGCGCGGCAAGGCCGGGAATCGCCAGCCCCACGAACAGCGAGGCCGCCACCAGCAGCGTGCCGTGGCGGCCGAGGAGGCTGAGCGCGGCCGCAAGCAGCGCGAGCAATTTCATGGAGCCCGTTTCATGGAGCCTGTCCCGACGGGGAAATAGGCGCCCTTGATAGCGATTCCGGCAAGGGCGATCCATATAGGGCCTTGTTCCCTCTTCCCGCCTGCGGGGAGAGGGTGGCGAGCAGCTCTAGCTGCGAGCCGGGTGAGGGGGCGTTGGTGCTTTGCGTGACGTCGACGCCCCCTCACCCGATTTCTCGCTTGGCTCGAAATCGACCTCTCCCCGCGAGCGGGGAGAGGTGAAAGGAAGCAAGATGGCACGCACCGATGCGGTCGTTCTCGGCGCCGGCATTGTCGGCACCAGCGTGGCGCTGCAGCTCGCCAGGCGCGGGCTTGCCGTCGCGCTGGTCGATCGCGCCGGGCTTGGCGAGCAGACCTCGTTCGGCAATGCCGGCATCATCGAAGGCAATACGGTGTTTCCGCCGGCTTTTCCGTCCAGCCTGGCGGCGCTGGCGCGCATCGCGTTCAAGCGGGCGGGCGAGGCCAATTATCAGCTCTCGTTTCTGCCGCAGATCGCGCCCTGGCTGATGGCGTTCCGCGCCGCCTCTCGTCCTGAGCGGCTGGTCGAGACGGCGCACCTCATCCGTCCGCTTTATGCGAGCGCGGTGCCGGAACACGAGACGCTGATGCAGGAGGCCGGCGCCGCTCATTTCCTGCGCAAGACCGGCTGGCTGAAAGTCTACCGCAGAGAAGCGAGCTTTGCCGGCCTTGCGCGCGAACTCGATCTCGCGGCGGAGCTGGGCCTGCCTCTGCAGACGCTCGATGTCAGCGGTGCGCAGGTGCTGGAGCCGAATCTGGCGCCCGTATTCAGGCATGCCGTGTTCTGGCAGCAGGCGGCGAGCATCAGCAATCCGCTCGGCCTCACGCGCGCCTATGCCGCCCGTTTCCGCGCGCTCGGCGGCGTGACCGTGACCGGCGATGCGCGCACGCTGCACAAGCATGGGCAGGGCTGGCGGGTGGAGACCGACGCCGGCGGCATCGACGCGCCCGAGGTGGTGGCGGCGCTCGGGCCCTGGGCCGGCGAGTTCGTGGCGCAGCATGGGCTCAAGCTGCCCTTCGCGGTCAAGCGCGGCTATCACCGGCACTTCACGGCCAAGGGCAATGCCGCGCTGGCGCGGCCGGTGCTCGATGCCGACGCGGGCTACCTGATCACGCCGATGGAGATGGGCATCCGCATGACCACCGGCGTGGAGTTCGCCCCGCGCGATGCGGCGCCGACGCCGGTGCAGTTCGACCGGGTGATGGGGCCCGCGCGCGAGCTGTTTCCGCTCGACGGCCGCGCCGACGACAAGGCTTCAGGCGATAAGACCTGGCTGGGCTGCCGGCCGTGCTTTCCGGATTCGCGGCCGGTGATCGGCCGGGCGCCGGGCGTCGACGGACTATGGCTCGCCATCGGCCACGCCCATTGGGGGCTGACGCTCGGGCCTTCCACCGGGCGGATGATCGCCGAGATGATGGCGGGCGAGACGCCCTTCGTCGATCCGACGCCCTACCGGGCGGAAAGATTCGTATAGCCTTTGCTCCACCCGTTCGTCCCTGCGCAAGCGGGGACCCAGCGCTGGATTCCCGCTTGCGCGGGAATGAGCGGAGACTCAGCAACTGAACTTGTCGCGCCAACTCGGCAGGCCGCCGGCGAAGGGCAGGGCGGTGGCCTCATACACACCGCGCGCGATGGCGCGGGCCAGCACATTGCCCGCCAGCATGCCGAGCGCGCTCAGCGAATAGACGGGATCGGGCAGCGGCTTGTGGCCGAGGCCGGCGGCGAACACCACGTCGCCGTCGAGCGGCGTGTGCACCGGATAGATGGCGCGCGACAGGCCGGTCTGCGCCATGACGGCGAGGCGTTTGCACTGCGCCTTGCTGAGGCGAGCGTCGGTTGCCACCACGGCGAGCGTCGTATTGGCGCCCGGCTTGCCCTTGCTGCGGAAGGCGAGCGCGTCGGCCGGCAAAGCGTCAGGCCAGCCGCGCCCGCCGAACTCTTGGCGCTCCTCGAACGGCGCCGCCCAGAAATGCGGGCCGTCACCGACGGTGACGCCGCCCGCCGCGTTGACCGCGACGACTGCGCCGACGGTGAGCCCGTCATCCGTCAGCGCGGAAGCCGAGCCAATGCCGCCCTTGAGATTGATTGTGGTGGCGCCCATGCCGGCGCCGACGCTGCCGAGCGCGAAGGAGGCCGCTGCGCTTTCGGCCGCCGCGTAGCCGAGCTCGCGATAGGGCGGATAGCGGCCCCAGTCCTTGTTTCCGCCGGACAAGAGGTCGAACAGGATGGCCCCGGGCACGATCGGCACCCGTGCCTCGCGCACGGCAAAGCCGCGGCCCTGCTCGCGCAGATAAGCCTGCACGCCTGAGGCGGCGTCGAGCCCGAAGGCAGAGCCGCCCGACAGCACGATGGCGTCGATGCCTTCCACCGTCTGTGCCGGGTCGAGCAAAGCGGTCTCGCGGGTGCCCGGCCCGCCGCCGCGCACGTCGACGCTTGCCACGACGGCTGCGTCAAAAATGACGGCGGTCGAGCCGGAGCCGAGGTCGGCATCGCCGGCATGGCCGACGTGGATGCCGGCGATATCGGTAATGAGATTGCGTGGTGCCATTTCGATCAACCGCTTATCACATCCGCGCCATCGCGGTCAGGGGCACCTTGCCAATGCCACATTGAGCCGTGCATATCGGCGGCCATGCACGACGTTACCTTCCTCGCCGCCCTCATCGCCGGGCTGGTCAGCTTCCTCTCCCCTTGCGTATTGCCGCTGGTGCCGCCCTACCTGGTGTTCCTGGCCGGCACTTCGCTGGAACGGCTAGCCGGCGAGGAGCCGGAGCCGCGGGTCAAGCGCGATACCGTGCTGGCGGCGCTGCTGTTCGTCGCCGGCTTCTCCACCGTGTTCGTCGCGCTCGGCGCCAGCGCCAGCGTGGTCGGTTCGCTGATCCGCGCCTATTCGGGGCCGCTCGCCATCGTGGCCGGCGTCGTCATCATCGTCATGGGCCTGCACTTCCTCGGCCTCACGCCGATCGCCTGGCTGCACCGGCAGAAACGGCTGGAGGTTTCCAAGCCGGTCGGCCTGTGGGGCGCTTATGTGATCGGTCTAGCCTTCGCCTTCGGCTGGACGCCCTGCATCGGCCCGATCCTCGCCGCCATCCTGGCGGTGGCGGCCTCCGAGCAGACGGTGGCCAAGGGCGCGAGTCTCCTGGCGGTCTATTCGCTCGGCTTGGGCATTCCCTTCGTCATCGCCGCCTTCGCCATCGAGCCGTTCGCGGCGTTCCTTGCGCGCTTCAAGAACTATCTGCATCGCGTCGAGCAGGCGATGGGCGCGCTTCTGGTGCTCACCGGCATCGCTTTCCTGACCGGCAGCATCAACCAGATGAGCGTGTGGCTTTTGCAGATGTTCCCGGGATTGGGGAATATCGGGTAGGTCGGCACGTTCGGCTGTCATCGTCCGCGAAGGCGGACGATCCAGTAGCCCGGCCTGAACTCGAGCAGATGAGGTAGCGTCTACTGGATGCCCCGCATACGCGGGGCGTGACAGCCAAGGTTTTTGCGGCGTATTCGCCCAACAAAAAGCCCGCCGATACAGGCGGGCTTTTCGCATTTCGCGGGGTGAAGCCTACTCCATCTCGACGTACTTGCCGCCCTTCATCCACTTGTAGAACACGTAGTCGAGGCGGGTGATGTCGCCTTTCTTGTCGTAGGAGATGGGGCCCAGCACCGTATCCCACTTGCCCTTGTGGATCTCGGCGGCGACCTTGCGCGGGTCGGTGGTCTTGGCCTTGTTGGCGGCCTGCGCCCAGATCTGCATGGCAGCGTAGGTGTAGAGCGTATAGCCCTCCGGATTGATGCCCTTGTCCTTGAATTCCTTGACCACCTTGGCGGCGACCGGGCGCCTGGTCGGATCGGGGCCGAAGGTGAACATCATGCCGGCGCCGGCGTCGCCGGTGATCGACCAGAACTCCTGCGTCGCCAGCGCGTCGCCCGAGATCATCTGCGCCATCAGCCCTTGCGCGCGCATCTGGCGCAGCATCAGCCCCGCCGAGGTGTGATAGCCGCCGACATAGACCACGTCGATGCGGTCCGCCTTCATGCGCGAGACCAGCGCGTTGAAGTCCTTGTCGTCCTTGCCGAAGGATTCGTACATCTTCTCCTTCAGGCCGCCGGCCTCGATCGTCTTCTTCACCTGATCGGCAAGCCCCTGACTGTAGGTCTGCTTGTCGTGCACGATGGCGACGTTCTTGCCCTTGTAGTTCTTGAGGATGTAGTCGCCGGCGACCTTGCCCTGCTGGTCGTCGCGGCCGCAGACGCGGAACAGGTTCCACATGCCGCGCTCGGTGAACTTCGGATTGGTCGAGGCCGGGGTGATTTCGATCACGCCCGCGTCGGCATAGACATCGGACGCGGGGATCGATGAGCCGGAGCAGAAGTGGCCGATGACGACCGGCACATTCATGCCGACCAGCTTTTCGGCGACCGAACGCGCCTGCTTGGGATCGCAGGCGTCGTCTTCGATGTCCAACTTGATCTTTTTGCCGAGCACGCCGCCGGCCTTGTTGATGTCCTCAAGGGCGAGGGTGGCGCCGTTCTTGAACTGCTGGCCGAAGGTCGCGTATTGGCCGGTCATCGGGCCGGCGATGCCGATGGTGATGTCCGCAGCCGAAGCCGTGCCGGCGAGCGCCAGCGACAGACCGACCGCCGCACCCGTTAGCCGCAATAATCTCATGATCCGCTCCTCTCAGCAGTGGGAAGGAAGCTGGCGCCGCGAGCGCCCCGCAAAGACCTCAGTTGTCAGTCATACCGAATCCGGCCGATGAGTTCGTCATTCCGGGGCGCGAGCGAAGCGAGCGAACCCGGAATCCAGGGCGACACGGAGATGCCTTCAGTTGTGGCCCTGGATTCCGGGCCCGGCGCTTTGCGCCGTCCCGGAATGACTACCGTGAATAGATCGGCCCGAAACGGTATCATGCATCCATTGTCTTTAGAATTTGCCGCCTTGTCATCATCCCGGTGGCGGTTCCCGTTGCTTTAATTTCCGCCAAGGGCCTGATTTCTCTCGCGCCAGGTCAACGGCCCCGTGCGCTCGTAAAGCCAGGGGTATTGCCGCGCCATCTGCGCGGCGCGGGTGGCGCGGTAGGCGATCGAGGCGATCGCCATCACGTAGAGCGTGTCCACTACCCAGGAGGTGAGCGCAAGCAGATGGGCCTGAAACAGCGCGAAGTGCAGGAAACGCACACCGGCGCCCAGCAGCACCATGTAGGCAGGGACATACCAGTAGGGTCGCCAGGTCGAGGCAAGCGCGCGGCCGGCCAGCGCCGCGGCGCCGCCGCCGATGATGCCGGTCACCATGAGGACCTGCAGCCAGGATTCGGTGCTGTAGAGACCGTCCGTCACTTGCGTCCGCCCTCCAGATAGGCCGCCCGCACTTCCGGTCGCTTGAGCAATTCGCGCGCCGGCCCCGCCATGGTGATCAGGCCGTTGACCATGACATAGCCGCGGTGGGCGAGCCTGAGCGCATGATAGGCGTTCTGCTCGACCAGAAAAACGGTGAGCTTTTCGGTTTCGTTGAGCGCGCGGATCGCCTCGAAAATCTGCTTGGACAAGAGCGGGGCGAGGCCGAGCGAGGGCTCGTCGAGCAGCAACAGGCGCGGCCGGCCCATCAACGCGCGGCCGATCGCCAGCATCTGCTGCTCGCCGCCGGAGAGCGTGCCGCCGCGCTGCGTGGCGCGCTCCTTCAGGCGCGGGAACAGGCGGAACACGCGCTCGAGATCTTCGTCGAAGTGTGACGCCTCGGTGACGGTGGCGCCCATCTGCAGATTTTCCAGCACCGTCATGCGGCCGAAGATGCGGCGGCCTTCCGGCGCCTGCGCGATGCGCAGGCGCGCGATCTCATGGGCGGCGAGGCCGGTGATGTCGCGCCCCTCGAACAGGATCTCGCCTTCGCGCGGGCGCGGATCGCCGAAGATGGCCATCATCAGCGTCGACTTGCCGGCGCCGTTGGCGCCGATCATGGCGACGATCTCGCCGCCATTGACTTCGAGATCGATGCCTTTAAGCGCGATGATGTTGCCGTAATAGGCCTTCACCCCGCGCACGGCGAGCATGGGCGCGGTGGCGGGGCCGGTTTCGGCCGGCAAAGCGGGCGCGCTCATAGCCCGGCCTCCGCGTGGGCGTCGTCGAGTTCCTCGTCGTGCACGCCGAGATAGGCGGCGATCACCTTGGGATCCTCGCGCACCGCGGCGGGCGCGCCGTCGGCGATCTTGTTGCCATAGTCGAGCACGACGATGTGATCGGAGATTTCCATCACCACCGACATGTCGTGCTCGATCAAGAGGATCGAGGTGTCGTGCTCGGCACGGATGAACAGCAGGAGCTCGTTGAGCTCGCTGCTCTCGTGCGCGTTGAGGCCCGCGGCCGGCTCGTCGAGGCACAAGAGCACCGGGTCGGCGCACATGGCGCGCGCGATCTCCAGGCGGCGTTGGGCGCCATAGGGCAGCGAGCCCGCCGGGTCGTCGGCGCGGTCGATGAGGCCGATGCGGTCGAGCCAGTAGCGCGCCTTGTCGGCGGCGGCGCGCTCTGCGGCGGCGAAGGAGGCGATGCCGAACATGCCGAGCACCGTCATGCCGGAGGCGCGCATCAGCGGATTGTGCTGCGCCACCATGAGGTTCTCCAGGGCGGTCATGCCGGCGAACAGACGGATGTTCTGGAAGGTGCGGGCGACGCGGGCGAGCTTGGCGATGCGGAAATCAAACAGGCGCTCGAGCAGGAACACCGTTCCGTCGGCGTGGGTGAGACGGAGCATGCCGACGGTCGGCTTGTAGAAACCGGTGATGCAGTTGAACACCGTGGTCTTGCCGGCGCCGTTGGGACCGATCAGCGCGCTGATCTCGCCGCGCCGGGCGGCGAAGGAGAGGTCGGCAATCGCGACGAGCCCGCCGAAGCGCATCGACAGATGCTCGACCGCAAGGATGGGCTCAGCCGCCGCATCAGGCATTGTGCTGCTGTCTCCGCGACCAGGTCTTCGTGCGCGCGCGGCGGACGTCCTCGGCGTCGACGTCACGCTTCTTGCCGAGGAAGATCGAGGGGGTGCGCGTCGCCACCAGCCCGCGCGGCCGCCAGATCATGATCACCACCATCGCCAGTCCGAACACGAGCATGCGGTACTGCGCGAATTCGCGGAAGAATTCGAAGCCGCCGAGCATGACGGCGGCGGCCACGGCTACCCCGATCTGCGAACCCATGCCGCCGAGCACGACGATGGCCAGCACCATCGCCGATTCGGTGAAGGTGAAGCTCTCCGGCGAGATGAAGCCCTGGCGGGTGGCGAAGAACGAGCCGGCAAACCCCGCGAACATCGCGCCCATGGCGAAGGCGGTGAGCTTGGTGTTGGTGGTGTTGATGCCGAGCGAGCGGCAGGCGATCTCGTCCTCGCGCAGGGCTTCCCAGGCGCGGCCGATGGGCAGCCGGCGCAGGCGGATGGTGACGAAATTGGTCACCAGCGCCAGCGCCAGGATCAGGTAATAGAGAAAGACGATGCGGTGCGTGTAGGAATAGTGCAGGCCGAACGTGTGGGCGAAGCCGCCGTCGCCGCGGGTGAAGGGTATGCCAAAGAAGCTCGGCCGCGGAATGCCGCTGATGCCGTCGGGCCCGTGCGTCAGGCTCTGCCAGTTGAGCAGCACCAGCCGGATGATCTCACCGAAGGCCAGCGTCACGATGGCGAGGTAGTCGCCGCGCAAGCGCAGCACCGGAAAGCCGAGCAGGATGCCCCAGAACGAGGCGAGGATGCCGGCGAGCGGCAGGCAGAGCCAGAACGAGAAGCCGAAATGCTCGGCCAGCAGCGCATATGAGTAGGCGCCGACCGCGTAGAAGGCGACATAGCCGAGATCGAGCAGGCCGGCGAGGCCGACCACGATATTCAAGCCCCAGCCCAGCATCACATAAGTGAGGATCATGATGCCGAGATCGAGCAGATAGCGGTTGGTGTAGAACAGAACCGGGAAGATGACGGCGAAGACAAGCAGAGCGGGCGCGGCGAGGCGGGGCAGAACCTGCGCCCGCTTGACGAGCGGCGCCGGCAGCAGCCGCGCGAATTCGACATGACGGTCGCCGAGGATGAGCTCGCGGGCCAGCGCGCCGAAAAAGACGATCAGTACGATCGCCGCCAGTTCGTGCGGGCGCCCGCGCAGCACCAAGGCGCCGACCGGCCCCGTGTCGGTCTTGATGCCGATCAGCAGAAAGAACAGGCCGAAGGCGATGGCCGCGGCGGTGAGCGCGCGCTTGAGCGCCAGCGCAAAATCGATGCGGCGGCGCGTGGTGCTCGAAGCGGAGGCGGGCGTCACGTGACTGGCTCAGACCTTTTCCACTTCCGGCCGGCCGAGAATGCCGGTGGGCAGGAAGATGAGCACGATGACGAGGATCGAGAAGGCCGCGACGTCCTTGTATTCGATGGAGAAATAAGCCGACCAGAAGGTCTCGATCAGGCCGATCAGCAGGCCGCCCAGCATGGCGCCGGGCAAGGAGCCGATGCCGCCGAGCACGGCGGCGGTGAACGCCTTCACCCCGGCGACGAACCCGATGTAGAAATCGATCACCCCGTAATAGAGCAGGTGCATGATGCCGGCGACCGCGGCGAGCGCGGCGCCGATGACGAAGGTGTAGGAGATGGTGCGGTCGACATTGACGCCCAGCAGCGAGGCCATCTTCAGGTCCTGCTCGCAGGCGCGCATGTCGCGGCCGAGCCGGGTGTTCGCCACCACCCAGGAGAACACGGCCATCAGCACCACGGTGGTGACCACCACCATAATCTGCACATTGGAAAGCCGCACCGCGAAGCCGCCCGCCTCGGTCAGCGTATAGCCGCCGTGGATGATCGGCGGCAGCGTCTTCACGCGGGCGCCTTGCGCGATCTGTATGTAGTTCTCCAGCACGATCGACATGCCGATGGCCGAAATCAACGGCGCGAGGCGGAACGAGCGGCGCAACGGCCGGTAGGCGAAGCGCTCCACCGTCCAGCCGTAGAGCGCGGTCAGCGCCATTGCGACCAGCAGCACGATGAAAAGCGCGAGCGGAATGGCGGTGACGCCGATGGCGAGCAGGCCGAGAAAGGCGATCAGCGCGATGAAGGCGCTGACCATGAACACGTCGCCGTGGGCGAAGTTGATCATGCCGATGATGCCATAGACCATGGTGTAGCCGATGGCGATCAGGCCGTAGATGGCGCCGAGCGTGACGCCGTTGATCAACTGCTGGAGAAAATAGTCCATGCGTCCCCTCGTTTCCGCATGGCTGCCCCGGCCGGCGACCGTGGTTTTGCCACGAAAATGCTTAACAGGGCGGGGCGGGAGCGGCAACGCTTCACAAAAGGCATGTTATTAAGTCGTCGGTCGCTAACCAACGAGGTTCCCGTGTCCCCGGCCCTGACCATTGCCGTCCGCGTGGGCGCCTATGCCGCCGTTTTCGCCATCATGGCGCTGTGGGAATGGCGGGCGCCGCGCCGCACAGCTGAGCGCCGGCCGGCATCCGCGCTGGACGGGCAATCTCGGCATCCTGGCCATCGATATCGTGGCGGTGCGGCTATTGGTCCCCACCACGGTGGTCGCCGTCGCCCTGGTGGCGGCGGAGAACGGCTGGGGCCTGTTCCCGCTGCTGGGGCTGCCTTATTGGGCGGCGGCCGTTGCCGGCGTGGTGGCGCTCGATCTGGTCATCTATGTCCAGCACGTCGTCTTCCATCACGTGCCCTGGCTGTGGCGGCTGCACCGCATGCACCACGCCGACGTCGATATCGACGTGACCACCGGCGTGCGCTTCCACCCCTTCGAGATCCTGCTTTCGCTCGGCATCAAGATCGCCGCGGTGCTCGCGCTCGGCGTGCCGGCGCTCGCCGTGCTGATCTTCGAGGTGCTGCTCAACGCTACCTCGATGTTCAACCACGCCAACGTCGCGCTGCCGCGCCGGCTCGACCGTTTGGCGCGCTGGATCGTGGTCACGCCGCAGATGCACCAGGTGCACCATTCGGCGGTGCGCGCGGAGACCGACAGCAATTTCGGCTTTAACCTGCCGTGGTGGGACCGGCTGTTCGGCACCTATCGCGCGGAGCCTTCCGCCGGCGAAGAAGGCGTGACCATCGGCCTGCCCGATTTCCGCGATGAAAAGGAGCGGCGGATTACGCGGCTGCTGACGCAGCCGTTCCGCAACGACAAGGGTGCGCGCGATGCGCTCAGTGCAAGCCGCCGAGCAGCCAGACGATCAGCAGTATCGGCAGCGGAATCCCCAACAGCCAAAGCAGCAGATAGCGTCCCATGACTTCCTCCGTCGCCCGAAGCGGGGAAGAAATGCTCTGAAGAACAACTGGTTCCAGACCCGCGCTGCGAGGAACTTCCACGCCTTACATAAGACACCCTCGACGCGTCCAATCGAATTGCGGGCCGGGGAGCGGCGAAGCCAAAGTCTTCGCGCTAACCGTGGAGAAGTATCATGGACGAAAAACAGAACCAGCGTCCGGGCCAGCAGCAGCAACAAGAGGGCCAACGTCCCGGCCAGCAGCAGGGCGGGCAGAAGCCCGGCCAGCAGCAGCAACAGCAACAGCAGAACCGCCCAGACAAAGGTGGCCAGCAGGGTCAGCACGGCCAGAGCCGCTGACACGGCGATTGAGCAGATATCGAAGGCCCCGCTCCGGCGGGGCTTTCTGTATTCGGCACGCGCAACGCGATGGTTTCGGCGCCCAGGCTCGACTATGCTCGCGCCGCCATGGCCACCATCACCGCGCTGCCGCTGTTTCATCTCTACGGCGATCCGCCGGACGACGCCGCGTTCGATTTCATCCACATCGAGACCATCCGCTCGCGCTCGTCGCTGCATGAGTGGACGATCCGCGCGCACCGCCACCGCAACCTGTTCCAGATCCTGCTGATCGAGAAGGGCGGCGGCGAGATGAGCTACGAGACGGCAATCATGCCGTTCACCGCGCCGTCGGCGGTGCTGGTGCCGGCCACCACCGCGCACGGCTTCCGCTTCACGCCGCAGGTGACCGACGGCTGGGTGGTGAGCTTCACCGAGGACGTGGCCGATGCGCTCGGCGCGCGCTCGGGCGAGGCGCTGGCGCGGCTGAAGGCCGTGGCGGCCGACCCGCTGCTGCCGCTCAAGAGCTTCACCGACATCGAGCGGCTGTCGGCCTTGTGCGGCGACCTCGACGAGGAGACATCGCTGGCGCGAGAGGGCCATCGCCTCGCCATGCGCGGGCTCCTGGCGCTGATCGCCATCGAGGTGGTGCGACTGGGCGCGAGCCGGGCGCGCTCGGGCGCGGTGACGCTGGTGCCGGCCGACCCGCGCGTCGACGAGCTGCGCCGGCTGATCGACGAGCATTTCCGCAAAGAGCGGCTGATCTGCTTCTACGCAGAGAAGCTTTCGATGACCCCGGATCGGCTCAACGATCACGTCAAGCGCGCTACCGGTGTGACCGCCGGTCATCTGATCCGCCAGCGCGTGCTCACCGAAGCCAAGCGTCAGCTCGTGTTCACCGCGCAGGCTATCCACGAGATCGCCTACGATCTGGCGTTCTCCGACCCTTCCCACTTCACCCGTTTCTTCCGCAAGCAGACCGGCATGACGCCGCAGGCGTTCCGCGAGGGCCGGGGCGGGTGAGCCCAAGGGATCGCGTTCGCGCGGCGCGACCGAATAAAGTAAGCGGGTGTTAACCAGCCGCGTCGGCCGTACAGAGCCGCCGATTACCTGACGGGAACTCCGTGCCGGTCCCTGGCTTGACCGATATGGACGCAACCTTCGCTGCCGTAGCCATTGCGGGGCTCGTGGTGGGGGCGAGCATCATGCTCGCCCCGAGCTTCCTTTCGGCCTGCCGCTCATTGTGGTTCTGAACGCGACCCTCTCCAGACCTCATCTTGCGTGCAATAAATCGCGGCGTATGAACGCCAGCGCGATCACGGCCCCAGCATTTCCGCGGCGCCGCCCGGTGAGCGCGGCGCGCAAGCCCGGCAGGAAGCCGGAGCCCGCGCCCGCCTGCTGGCCGGCATAGGCGGCGAAGACGGAGCCGAGGATGGCGACGCCGAGGGTGGCGCCGACCATGCGCGCGGTGTTGAGCATGCCGGAGGCCGTGCCTGAGCGCGCCGGCGGCACGGCCGCCACGGCGACGCCGTTGACCGGCGCGGTGTTCAACCCGAGTCCGATACCGACCACGAAAAGGGCGAATTCGATCCAAACGAGCCCGGTGGCGGCGCCGATCGCCGCTAAGCCAAGCGCGCCGAGCCCCATGCAGGCCATGCCGAAGGTCATCACCAACCGCGGGCCGAAGCGGTTGGTCAGAAGGCCGACCGATTGCGACACGATCACGAAGGCGACCGACATCGGCAAGAGTTCCAGGCCGGCCATGAACGGGCTGCCGCCGCGCACGGTCTGGAAGTAGAGCGGCATGATGAACAGCAGCGCGTACATGCCGAAGGTCATCAGACCGGCGACCGCGAGCGAAGCGGAGAACACGGGCAGCCGCAGGAAGCCGAGCGGCAGCAGCGGGCCGGGTGTGCGGGCTTCCACCCAGACGAACAGTGCGAGCGCGGCAAGCGCGAAGGCGGCGATGGCCAGGATGAGCGGCGAGGTCCAGCCCCAGCGCGAGCCTTCGATGGCCGCGAAGGCGAAGGCGGCGAGCACCGTGACGGCGAGCGCCTGGCCGGGCAGGTCGAGCCGGCGGTCTTGCGGTTCTGCGCTTTCGTCCACCGCGCGGAAGGTAGATTATGATCGCTGCCGCGCAAACCGGCAGCGTCATATAGAAAATGCTGCGCCAGCCGGCGATATCGACCAGCCAGCCGCCGACGGTCGGCCCGATGATGAAGGCGAGCCCGTTGCAGCTCGCCCACACGCCGAGCGCATGCGCGCGTTGCTCGCGGGCCGGATAGGCGATGGTCAAAAGCACCAGCGACATCGGCAGCGCGAAGGCGGCGCCAAGCCCGCTCAGCACGCGGCCGCCGATCAGCACCGAAGGCGTGGGTGCCAGCGCGCAGGCGAGAGTGCCGGCGGTGAACAGCGCGATGCCGAGCACGAAGACGCGGCGGCGGCCATATAGATCGCCGAGCGTGCCGCCGGTCAGCAGCAGGCTGGCATAGACGAGATTATAGGCGTCGATCACCCATTGCAGCGCGCTGACGCCGGCGTGCAGGTCGGCGCCGATGCTTTTGAGCGCCAGATTGACCACGGACGTGTCGATCTGCGCCAGCAGCACGCCGAGCGAGGTGGCGAGCAGCACCAGGCGCGGGCGCGCGCGCGGCGCGGTGCCGTCAAGACCTGTCGATACAAAGCTCATCGGATTGCGTTCCTTTATTCACGACCGGTAGGCCCGACCTAGATACCTGACCGTCCGGAACCCACCCGAAATCTGCGCCCGAGTTCCTCCTGCAGTCCTCACCGCTCTATCGCATGGCGCCAAAGGCCGGCTGAAGCCAAAGGTTCCGATCGGTTCCGCCACAAAAATGATGGAGAGCGGAAGCGGCTTGGTTAAGCCGCTAACAAGTAAGGTAAAGAAATGGTTTGCTTTGAACTTCGCAATTGGACCTACTACGCCTGCAATCCTGTCCGAGGAGGCGACCCATGCGAAAGCTTTCGGTGGCGGCCGTCGCCATGATCCTGGCGATCGCGCTTTACTTCACCTTGTTCTGGGGCTTCGAGGCTCTGCGCATGCTCACCTCGCCCACTTACGGCCTCGGCGACGCCTGGCAGATCCAGTTCGTCTTCGAGATCGGCCGGATGTTTGCGCTCTCGCCGATGGGGTTGATCAAGCTCGCCGCCTTCTTCGCCACGATCAAGCTCGCCGTGGCCGCCGTCTGCGCCGTGCATATCGGCGACCGTCTCCGCGCCCTTGCGGGCGGCAAGGCCGAGCCCGAAATCCTCGAAGCCGGCCTTCTGCTGGCGGTCTTAATCAGCATCCTTTCCGCCGGTCCGGCGATCTGGCTGCACAATGTCGATGTACTGCGCCAGCAGGTGGTGCAGCTCATGCTGGCGGCCGTGGCGGTCGCGCTGTGCATGCTCGAGCGCAGCTATCGGCGCGAGGCCGAGGCTGCCGTTGCTCCCGAGGGTGCGCCGCAAGGCGCCGGCTGGTACTCGCCGCTTCGTTGAGCGGTTTCGTTACCATCATCTTGACGTCGTGATCACGCGAGCTACTTCGGCCGCGGCTCGGTAAGGCCGCGGTCGGGCGGCTGCAGCTTGCCGCTGCGCCGGTCTTTCACCGCCTGCACCAGCGCGCGGGCGGCGTTGCGCACTTCTTCCTGCACGCCCTCGTCCTTGTCGAGCGCGTCGTGGCTGGTGGCGTAGGGCGCGTAATAGCCGATGTAGCGGTCGAGCTGAGCGAGATGGCCGGCCGGGATCATGCCGATATCTTCCAGCCAGTCGGACAGGATGCGGCGCAGGTTCTCGACTCCGGCGGCGTCGCCGTGCGTGATGACGGAAAACACCCGGCCGGCGAGATGGCGCGGGTAATTCCAACCGCTCAGTTCGAGCTGCTTGGCCTTCACCGGGTCCTTGCCGCCGGTGGAGGTGAGGTCCGGGTTGCCGCCGTCGGCGCAGACGAGACGGTCGATCATCAGCTTGAGCGAGGAGGGCGCCTGATACCAGTTGACCGGACAGACGATCATCACGCCGTGGGCCGCCACCCATTTCGGATAGATCTCGGCCATCCAGTCGCCGTTCTGCCCCATGGCATGGTTGGGGTAGCAACTGCACGGCCAATGGCAGAGCGGCATGGCGGTGGACACGCAGGTCTTGCACGGAAAGATGACACGGCCGTATTCGGAGGCGAGCGTCGACATATCGAGCAGTTCGACTTCGAAACCGCGCCCTGCCTCGATGACCTGTTTGGCGATGGTCGCCAGCCGATACGTCTTCGACATTTCGCCCGGGCAGGTGTGCTCCGAGCGCGTGGCGCCGTTGACGATGAGCACGCGTGACGGCGACGCGCGGATTCTTCTGCCGGCGCTCGGCGGCCTGGATGGCGGCGCGCGTCTCCAGCCATTCGATCGGCGCCTCGTAGTCGGGATCGGCAAAGCCCGCGCCGGCTTTCCGCTTGCGCGGCGACTTGTGATACTCGCTGTAGGAGACCCAGGCCGCTTGCGCGATCTTGTCGATCTCGCCTTGCAGCGGCTCGAAGATGGGATCGTAGAACCGCGCCTGAAACCGCTTCTTGAATTCGCGCTCGTCAAGCTGAACGCCCGGCATGCCGGTGCGCACTTTGATCCTGGCCATGGAAAACCCTCGCTCGATGGGCACATGGCGCCAGTCAAGCGCGTCCGCGATGAAAAGACGAGGCGAAAAGAGGATGCAAGGCGCGCGGAAAGGCGCGCGTTAAGTCGGTTGACCGACCTGCGCGATCACGTCGGCCGCTTCCTTGAAGGCATGATTGGCGGCGGGCACGCCGCAATAGATCGCCTGCTGCAGGATGATTTCCTTGATGTCGTCGGGCGTGAAGCCGCCTTCGGTGAGCGCCGCCCGCACATGCATGCGGAACTCGTCCCACTTGTCCAGCGCCAGCATGGTGCCGATCACCAGCACGCGCCGCGTGCGCTCGTCGTAATGCGGGCGCGTCCAGATCTCGCCCCAGGCGGCGCGCGTGATGAAATCCTGGAATTCCTGCGTGAAGGCGGTCTTTTTGGCGTTGGCGCGGTCGACCCATTCGTCGCCGAGCACCTTGCGGCGCTGCGCCATGCCTTTCTCGTAGCGTTCCCTTTCGTCCATCCCGTCTCCCCATGGCCCGGCGGCTTGTGGCTTGCGCGCAACGGCCTGCGCCGCGCCGATGCCGCGCGCAGCTGCCTTGCGCGTCCCGCTCTCTAGCACGGCTTGCCTCAGGGCGAAGCGCTTTCACCGGACATTCTCGATCCGGAGCGGGGGCGCTCCGATCGTTTGGCTCCATTCCACGGGATTTTGGTGCCGGTTGCTGGTTCGCGGATGAGTCGGTTTGGAGCGCTCCATCTCCTTCGTTAAGCGAGGCCCATCGGGACGCGCCGGCGGGTAGCAGTTGACGTTCACGTCCGCTGCCTGTCCGTTCCGGGCGTTGGCAGCGCCAGGGATTCGACGGGCAGGTCCAACCTGAGCCAAAGCGGACAGCGCAATCAGCGAAAAGACGGCTCCTAAGAGCCGCCTTTCAATTGCTTCGCGCCTTCAGCGGGCGTCAGGTAGATGACATCACTTAACTAGTTCGATGTCGCCCGGTTTCCAGGTCTTAGTAAACCAGGGCTTGAGGGGCCCGTAGAGGCGCAGGAGAACAAACCAGCCCTTTCCTGGCACGGTCTGGATCCAGTTCTTCTCCTGCCCCGCCGTCGCCTTGGGGCGAAACCAGATCGTGACCGAACCGTCGGCATTCCTCTGCATGCCTTGCTCATTGCTATCGACGCCGGCCGTCTTTTGGTCGGTCTCCAGTAAAGAACGAGTTCGGGTCGTCGTAAACGGTGAACGCCCAGAAGTTGTTCACGGGAATCGCGCCGGCAAGGTGACCTTGTAGGTCTTGCCGCCATCGAAGTAATTGCCCTTCGAATCGCGAAAGGCGCCTGCATATGCCGAGCCGGTGCCGGGCTTGGCTTCCGACATCGCCGGAGTGATGCCCGTTGCAAGGTAAAAAAACATGGTTCGCGCATCGAGCAAACGTTCTGCGCCATCTAGGAACTGATAGCTGCCCCCACGAACGGCGTGATCCAATGCCGGTTCGGAAAGATTTGCGCGCGGTCCCGCTACGCGAACGCGTCCGCCCGTGCAATGCCGTTCGCCACCGCCGCCGCGTCTGTGAGGATCGCTTTCATGCGGGCATCAGGTGCAAACGGTTTGCCCTTGATAATCCCGATCGAGGCGAACAGGCCGACTGTGTCCGGATCGACAAAATTGGCTGGCTCGTTCTGCACAATCGCATTGAGCTCTTCGTAGAAGCGGAACGTGTTCGAGCTGATCGTATTCAATTTCA
Organism: uncultured Pseudomonadota bacterium; assembly: GCA_963837965.1. Lineage (GTDB taxonomy): Bacteria > Pseudomonadota > Alphaproteobacteria > Rhizobiales > Xanthobacteraceae > Pseudolabrys. Next base: position 64,148 of record CAWIPY010000006.1, read on the forward strand.
CGCCAGAAATATTGACGAACTTTGGCGTTGGCGGGTTCGTCGCTTCCGACAAAGGATAGATGTTCGCCGCATTCTTCACCCGGGCCACCGCGCCAGCGATGTCGCCATCCTTCACGAAGGCACGATAGAACATCACCACCCGGTTTGTGCGAGGCTTGGCCACGAAGTAGCCCTCAGACGGCACGGCGCCCTTGTAGCCCGGCGGGACGAAGAGATATTTGCCACCCTTGCCCTTGTCCGGACCGGTCAGGCCGACATCTGTAACCCAGCGAAAATAACCATCATCTTCTCGCCCCAGCACTCCGGAGGGAATCTCGGCGACAACCGGTCCGCCTTTCAGGTCAATACATGAGATCACATATACAGTTGTGGTATTCGGGGTCAGGAACAGCGACCGCGCATCCATCAGGTCTTCGGTGATGGCAATACCTTTGTTCAGCTTCGCCCCTGCCTGGACGAGGCCATCACAAGCGGCATAGACGGAAGTACCCGATATGGCCGTCAGGAAGGTCTCGATGCTGCGGGAGAAATCGAGCTGGTCGTAAACCAGCTTGACGGTGGCCGTGTCGGCGCTGATCTTTGAACTTCAACGTTCCGATCCGCGTTTTAACGCTGTCCGGCGTCTTGATGTAGGACGACACATCGGCCAATATTTGGGCTGAGCATTTTGAGCCCTAACCGGAGCGGCAAGAAACGCTATCGCACAAATCATTGCCGCCGCTGCACCCGCTACCGTGTCGGCGGCTGTCGTGAAAGATGTCTGGCGATTAACCCCACTCTTATGGGTAGGCTCATCAGCATCAAACTTCTCCAGATGCTTTCCGCCATACCGCTCAGTTTGTTCGCGTCCATGGTAGCTCTCCACTTTTCAATTGTGGGTTTGGCTGGCCTCGCCAAAAGAAGCTTCGCTCACATCAAGCTAATCGCAAAGTCAGATCAGAAATAAGATTGACGCATTGACTGACATCAAACATGCGTGGCGCAAATATTGTGCGCTCGAAAGGATTTGCGAGGGCGGCGTAGTTCGTTACCGGCACACAAGCGCAGCACACGATACTGTTGAGGGCAAGACGTCGTTATGTTGGTCTGTGGCCGACCCGACCTTTCGCGCCAACGCAGCTAGGTGACCGCTTCCGGGAAGCGAAAGCGGACATCGATGATGTGGCGCTGTAATCCCGATTTGTGAGCGTACGACGGCGTGCAAACGACGGATGGACCAACCTCAACCGACGACATTTGCTGCTGTTGCCCGCGCCAACGCGAGCGGCGATATCGGCGGAGGACCCGTGCCCGGGCAGGTTGCTACGTGCTCGGCACCTATTTTGATTGATCAGCGGGACGACACATGCTGGTGGGACATGTGTAGTATGGATTTTTTCAGTATCGGCTTGGCTGATCCTCGCGTTGTCGTGATGCTGCTGTTCGGGCGCGGTACATTGCCGACAAATTGGCGACGTCGCGCACGGCATCAAATCGTTCAAGAAGGCGATGGCCGAGGAAGACAATCTGCTGCCGCGCGAGCCCGAGGCGGCGAAGGCGATCGACCCACCGGACAAGGGCGATGCTGCGTAGCGCGAAATCGCGCGCCGCCTAGCCGAGCAGAAAGTCGAGCACCGTCCTGGTATAGGCCTGCGGCTGCTCCACGTTGGCGATATGGGCGGCGTCGATGCTCGCCAGCCTGGCGCCGGGAATCTGGTTGGCGATCGCTTCGCCGGCCTCCGGCGGGGTGGCGACGTCCTTACTGCCGACGATCACCAGCGTCGGCGCGCCGATGCTTGGATTGCCGGGACGAAATCCATGTCGCGGATGCCCTCGCAGCATCCGATATAGCCGGCCGGATCGGTAGCCACGAACATCGCCTTCATGCGCTCGATGGTTTCCGGCGCCTGCTCGCGGAACGGCGCGGTGAACCAGCGCTGCATGTTGCCGTCGACCATGTTCTCCAGCCCGTTCTCGCGCACGGTCTTGATGCGGACGGCCCAAGGGGCCTTGTCGGGGTAGTGGCTCTGGGTGTTGGAGAGTACCAGCTTCTCCACCCGGTCAGGCGCATTGGCGCCGAGCCATTGGCCGACCATGCCGCCCATCGACAGCCCGCACCAGTTGGTCCTCTCGATCTTGAGCGTGTCGAGCACCGCCAGCACGTCGCGCCCGAGCCGCTCCATGCTGTAGGGTCCCTGCGGCACGCCGGAGCGGCCGTGACCGCGGCGGTCGTAGCGGATGAGGCGGAAGTGCTTGGCGAATTCGTCCGCCTGCTCGTCCCACATGCTGAGATTGGTGCCCAGCGAGTTCGACAGCATCAGCGCCGGCTTGTCGCTCGCACCTTCGACCTCGATATAGATCGGGCAGCCGTCGTCGGACGTGATGAGCGGCATGGGCATCCTCCCGCTGTTGTTCTTGTCGGTTGCTGTTGCGGGCCACACTTAATGGGCTTGGCGCGGCCTGCAAAGCTCTTTTCAGCGGGCCCGCGAAGGCTTATTGGGAGCCGGTACAGGAGGCGTTTGCCATGGCGATGACGATGACGGGCGAGGTCCAGCTTCCCGCGAACCGCGAGATAGTGTGGGCAAAGCTCAACGATCCCGAAGTGCTCAAGGCCAGCATCCCCGGATGCCAGGCGCTCGACAAGACCACCGACACCTAATTCCCGGCGGTCGCCGTCACCAAGGTCGGCCCGGTCGGCCCGCTTCAAGGGCAAGGTGCAACTCACCGATCTCGATCCGCCCAATGGCTACAAAATCTGCGGAGAGGGCGAAGGGGGCGTCGCCGGTTTCGCCAAGGGTGGGGCGACGGTCGCACTCACCGAGAAGGAGGGCTGCACTTGTTGAACTACAACGTCGAAGCGAAAGTCGGCGGCAAGATCGCGCAGCTCGGCGCACGCCTGATCGATGGCGTCGCCAAAAAGACGGCCGATCAGTTTTTCGCGAACTTCGCCACGCGGTTGAAGCCGGCCGACGCATAATAGCGGCGGGCGGTAATGGCTGCGCCGGCGCGGGCAATTTCCGCGCAAAAAGGGCACGGGCGGAAGGAATTCTTGCCGATCACCCGGCGTGGAACGCCCGCTTTGGTCCGCGGACTCCCTTGACCGGGCCCGCCAGCGCGTTTCAAAGCCGTCGCGGCTCCAAGGTCCTCCGGATCGAAATCGTTACGATTTGACGGCCGAGGTGCGGCACGTCCGTCGATGGCGCGACGGGAAAAGACGGGGTATAGACCCGAAGAGGGGAGGAAGGTCATGACTGCCGTATCAATGGTCGTGAACGGCAAGTCGGTCTCCGGAGATATCGATCCCCGCACCCTGCTCGTACAATTTCTGCGCGACGATCTGCGGCTCACCGGAACGCATGTCGGCTGCGACACGACGCAATGCGGCTGCTGCGTCGTTCATATCGACGGACTTGCGGTGAAATCCTGCACGGCGCTCGCGGTGGCGTTCGACGGCGCCGGGATGACGACGATCGAAGGCCTGTTCTGCGCATGGAACGATACCCTCCACCCCATGCAGGCGGCGTTTCGCGAACATCACGGTCTGCAATGCGGCTTCTGCACGCCCGGCATGATCATGATGGCGGTCGACATCGTTCGCCGCAAGGGCAACGACCTCGACGAGAAGACGATCCGCGAAGAGCTCGAAGGCAACATCTGCCGTTGCACCGGCTACCACAACATCGTCAAGGCGATTTACGCCGGCGCGGAAGCCAGGGCCCATGAGGGTGGCGGAAAGCCGCCGAATGACGATGCGGAAGCATCCGCCTCCGCCATTACGGGGCTAGACCGCTGATTTGATTTTCAATGATCAAGAAGCCGGACGCGTTTGCGAACCGGTCACTTTTCTGGAGGGACAGAGATGAGTGCAACCGGCATTGGCGCGTCCGTGAGGCGCAAGGAAGACCTACGCTTCATCACCGGCAAGGGCCAATATACCGACGACGTCAATCGATACGGGCGAGACACACGCGGTCTTCCTGAGATCGCCGCACGCTCATGCGGAGATCGTAAGAGAATCGAACGTCGGCGGCCGCCCGCGCCATGCCGGGCGTCGTCGGAATCTTCACCGGCGACAATTGACGGCCGACAAGATCGGCGGCCTGATCTGCGGCTGGATGATCCATTCGAAGGATGGCGAGCCCATGAGGCCGGCGGCCACCCTGCTCTGGCGCAGGGCAAGGTGCGCTACGTCGGCGATCACGTCGCCGTCGTCATCGCCGAGACCATCGGTCAGGCGCGCGATGCTGCCGAGAAGATCGTCGGTGGACTACCGCCCGCTTCCAGCCGTGGTGGTGACGGCCGACGCGATGAACCGGCGCCCCGTCGTGCACGACATCTCCCCCGACAATTCCGTCTACGTTGGGCGATCGGCAACGCCAAGCCGAGACGAAAGAGGCTTTCGCGAAAGCCGCGCACGTCACCAAGATCGATCTCGTCAACAACCGTCTGATCCCAAATCCGATGGAGCCCCGCGCCGCCGTCGGCGAATACGATCCCGGCAACGAAGCCTTCACGCTCTACAACACGACGAGCCAGAACCCGCATGTCGCGCGTCTCGTCCTCTCGGCATTCATCGGCATCGCGCCCGAACACAAGCTCCGCGTCATCGCGCCCGACGTCGGCGGCGGTTTCGGCTCCAAGATCTTCATCTACGCGGAGGAGACGGTCTGCGTCTGGGCGGCGAAGAAAGTCGGCCGTCCGGTGAAATGGACGTCGGACCGCACGGAGGCCTTCCTGGCGGACGCCCACGGGCGCGACCACGTGACCCATGCCGAGATGGCGCTCGACGACAAGGGCCGGATCCTCGGCGCTGCGCGTGCACACGACCGCCAATCTCGGCGCCTATCTGTCCACCTTCTCGTCGTCCGTTCCGACCTATCTCTACGCGCCGCTCCTGTCGGGCCAATATGCGATCCCGCGATCTATTGCGAAGTCGACGCGGTCTACACGAACACCGTGCCGGTCGACGCCTATCGCGGCGCAGGACGGCCCGAAGCCACATTCGTGGTCGAGCGCCTCGTCGAAGTCGCGGCGCGCGAGACGGGCAGCGATCCGGCCGATCGGCGCAAGAATTTCGTCAAAAACTTCCCGCACCAGACGCCGGTCATCATGTGCTACGACGCCGGCAATTACACCGCCTCTCTCGAAAAGGCGCTGGAAATGGCCGACTCAAGGGCTTCGGCAAGCGCAAGCGCGAGTCGGCCCGTCACGGCAAGCTGCGCGGCATCGGCACTCCGCCTATATCGAGGCCTGCGGCATCGCCCCGGCCGGCGGTCGGCTCGCTCGGCGCCGGCGTCGGCCTGTGGGAGACCGCGGAGGTGCGCGTCAATCCGATCGGCACGGTGGAAATCCTCACCGGCTCGCACTCGCACGGCCAGGGCCACGAGACGACCTTCGCGCAGCTCGTGTCCGAGCGGCTCGGCATCCCGATCGACAACGTCTCGATCGTGCACGGCGATACCGACAAGGTGCAGATGGGCATGGGCACCTACGGCTCGCGCTCCGGCGCGGTCGGCATGTCGGCCATCGTCAAGGCGCTCGACAAGATCGAGGCGAAGGCCAAGAAGGTCGCGGGCCATTGCTCGAAGCCGCGGACAGCGACATCGAGTTCAAGGACGGAAAGTTCACCGTCGGGGCACCGACAAGGAGATCGATTTCGCCTCCGTCGCGCTGCAGGCCTACATCGCCCACAAATTCAACGGGCAGGATCTCGAGCCCGGCCTGAAGGAAAGCGCCTTCTGGGACCCGACCAATTTCACCTTCCCGGCGGGCGTCCACATCTGCGAAGTCGAGATCGACCCCGAGACCGGCGTCACCGAGGTCGACAGATGGACGGCGGTCGACGATTTCGGCGTCGTCATCAATCCGATGATCGTCGAGGGACAGGTCCACGGCGGCATCGCCCAGGGCATCGGCCAGGCGCTGCTCGAAGGCGCGGTCTACGACGCCGCCGGGCAATTGGTGACGGCGAGTATATGGACTATTCCATGCCGAGCGCCGAAGATCTGCCGACCTACAAGGTCGGGACCTGACGCAGACCGCGCCGTCCAATCCGCTCGGCATCAAGGGCTGCGGCGAGGCGGGAGCGATCGCCGCGCCCCCCGCCGTGATCAACGCGATCACGGACGCGATCGGCAGTGAGAATATCGCAATGCCGGCGAGCCCCGCGGTGTGGTCGGGCCTGCAGGCGGCGGCGCCAAAACCTCCCCCCGGGCGCAACGACCGCCGCTTAGGGGAGAGAGAAATGTATCCGTTCACCTATCACCGCCGACTCGGTCCGCAAAGCGGTCGGTCTGCTCTGCAGGCAAGACGGAGGACGCCAAGATCCTCGCCGGCGGCATGACGCTTCTGCCGACGATGAAGCAGAGGCTCGCCTCGCCGCGGAGCGTTGATCGACCTGAACGGCCTGCTCGAAGATCTCGCCGGCATCGAGGTGACGTCGCGCACCGTCACCATCGGGGCGATGACCCGCCACGCGGATGTCGCGGCCTCCGCGGAAGTCCGCAAGGCCATTCCCGCCCTGGCGGATCTTGCCGGCTGGATCGGCGACCCTGCGGTTCGCCATCGCGGCACGATCGGCGGTTCCGTCGCCAACAACGATCCCGCGGCCGATTATCCGTCCGCCTGCTCGGGCTCGGCGCCACCATCGTCACCAACAAGCGGCGGATCGCGGCCGACGAATTCTTCACCGGCCTGTTCGAGACCGCGCTCGAAGACGGCGAGATCATCACCAAGGTCATCTTCCCGATCGCCAAGAAGGCGGCCTACGAGAAATTCCGCAATCCGGCCTCGCGCTACGCCATCGTCGGCGTTTTCGTCGCCAAGCGCGGCTCCGACATCCGCGTGGCGGTGACGGGCGCGGGCTCGAACGGCGTGTTCCGCGTGACCTCGTTCGAGGAGGCGCTGAAGAAGCGATTCGCGGCGAAGTCGCTCGAAGGCATGACATTCCGGCGACCGGCATCAATTCCGACATCCACGCGGATGCGGAATATCGCGCGCATCTCATCGGCGTCATGGCGCGCCGCGCGGTCGCAAGGCGGCGGCGTAAATTCGGCGCGCGCGATGCGAAGGGGGCGCGGCGGCGCGCGCGTCTCGCGCCCGGCTTCGTTCAGCGCTGGCGGTCCGACGGCCGCTCAGCGGGAGCAGCGCTTTCGTCCGGGCCGCCGTCCTGCTCGAAGCCCGTTTCCTCGGGCCCTTGCTCGTCGGGCGCGCCCAGCGCCTGGTTCCAGAACTTGAGCTGATCGCCGCGGGCCGAATGGCCGGTGCAGTCGAAGCCGACCTTGGCCATGCGCAGCGCCACCAGCGGGCAGTCGGCGACGATCATCGTCTCGCCGGAGGCGGGGCCGGCGAGGATTTCGCCGCGCGGATCGATGACGACGCTGTCGCCGCCGAGCGGGTTAGCCAGAAACGGACGGTAGCGCTCGGGGACGTTCGCCGGTGCCATGATCCCGCCGGCGCAAATCACGTAGGCGCCGGCCTGGGCCGCGAAGGCGCGCGACAGGAGATGCTGATGCGACCAGGCTCCCGGGCGGCGCCATCGGCGCCGCCGGGCCACATCGCGACGTGGACTGCGTGCCCTGTTCGGCGAGCGCATAGCCCGGCAGCATCATCTGGTGCTCGCAGGAGGCGAGCATGCTCACGGCGGCGTAGCCGCGGTTCATGCACCGTCAGGCCGACGGTGTCGCCGTCCGCCACAGACCGCGCGCTCGCGCGGAGAAGGCTTCACCTTGCGGTGGCGGCCCACGATCTCGCCCTCGCTGCCGATCAGCAGCAGCGTCGAGTAGACGGAGCCGCGGGTGATCGGATCGCGTTCCGCCACGCCGATGGCGACGTCGATGCCGCGCCTCGCGCGCGGCGCCGCAGAGGGCGTCGACCACCTCGCCGTCGACGTCGACGGCCTGCTCGAGATAGGCCGCCGCCAGCTCCCACCACGGCTCGCCGTCGACGGCCGCGAGCGCGTGAATGGGATAGCCGTCGAGCCAGCCTTCGCCGAAGGCGGCAAGTTGTGCGCCCTGCTCGGCGGCCTGCTGGATGAGTTCGATCGCCTTGTCGAACAAATGCGTCCCGGTCGAGGAAATACGGTGCGGCCTGGATCGCCGCGACCCGAACCGTGTCGCCGTTGCCGCTCACTGCTGTGCTTCGCCGGCCGGCTCGCCCGGCGTCTGGTACTGCAGGACCAAAGTGGGGGAGATGCGCGTCCACAGATGGTCGAAGATCTTTTTCCAACTTTCGCAATAGACGCTCGGATTGTCGAATTTGCGCTCGGGCGACCAGCGCTGAGCGAGATGCCCGCCGCCGCAGGCATCGAGATATTCGCACGCCATGCAGGTATCGCAGTGGTGCATGCTGGCGTCGAAGGCGCCGCGCCAGCGCGGATCTCCTGCACGTCCTGCAGGGCGTTGGCGAACACGCTGGCGTCCGATTTTGTGCTGCCGTCGCCGGTGATGCGCAGCACGTCGAGCGGCTCCAGTGTCCCATCGGTCATCAGCGTGACGGTATCGATGGGTCCGAGCCCGATGGTATCGGCCGCCGAGACGCTGCCGAGCAGGCCCTGGACGATCGCGTCCAGGGTGCTGATGCGCACGCCCTTGGCGGCATAGCGATCGAACGAGGCGTCGAACAGCTTGATGAAATAGTCGTGGATCGGCGGCGGATTGTCGGCGTGGGTGGCGTCCGGCGGCAGCACGTCGAAATGAGTGACGCCGAGCTCGTCGACCACGTAGGAGAGGATGCGGCCGGGTCGGCTCGCCGGGTTGCACACCACGATGATGCCGGTCTTCATGTCGCCGGCGCGCAATGTTGCGATGCCATCGAGCGTGTCCTTATGGGTGGCTTCGCCTTTCATGCCGACGCGGTATTTCTCATGGATGTCCGCCGGGCCGTCGATGCTGACGGTGACGTCGACCCCGTATTTCTTGAAATATCCACCCATTCGGCGTCGATCAGAATGCCGTTGCTGCACACGCCGCGGCTGATCTCGCAGCCGGTACGCTCCTGCGACGACGAGCGAGCTTTTCCTGCAACGCGGCGAAACGGCGCTTGGGAAAAGCAGCGGCTCGCCGCCGTGAAAGACGATGGAGAACTGATCGAGCTCGTAATTGACGATGTGCTCTTCGAGCGCGTCGCAGAGGGCGTCCTCGGCATCCTGGGTCAGCACCGCCGGCTTCTTGTAGACCTCGGCGTCGCGAAACCAGTAGCAATAGGTGCAGTTGATGTTGCAGCGGGACGCCAGCTTCACCAGCAGGAAGGTGAAGATCGGTACTTCGTCCGCCAACAAGCCAGGGGCTTGGCCCGCGCTGTCCGGGGATATTTCGGTATTGTCCATCGGGTCACCGCCTTCGACGCAGCGGGCGAGCCCCCGCCGGCCCTTGGCATTACGCGAACAGCCGGCGAGGCACGGACGCACGCGCCGTACCGCGGTCGCAAACGGTCCGCGGCACGGGATATGCGCGGTCCGCCGATCCGTAGAACGCGCATAGAAGCGCCGATAGCCACGACGGTAGAAGCGGTGATAGCCGCGGCGGTAGTAGCGGGCGGTAGCGGCGATAGTAGCGACGATAACCGCGGCGATAGACGCGGAAATATTGCGCGACCTGCATATTGGGGTCGGCCCCTTCCGTCGTGTCGTGCGGCTGCTGCGCCTGGCCTTCCTCGACGATGTGGTCGATGGCGGGGTTGGTCGACTTCACCTTGACCCCGGCATCGGCGGCCGCGTCGGCTTTGTTCATGCCGAGCAGAAAGGCCGCGCCGAAGCCGACGCCGAGCCCTTTCATGCTGTCGAGAAACTGCGCCGCGATAGGTGCCATTTTTCAACTCGTTCTGAACGCGTTGCAGCTCTTGTCGATTGTTGTCCGACTCGTCACTCATTTTCTTACCCTCCACCTGCCGCCCTCTGGGCAACGAATCCGATAGGGCGGGACCAAGTGGCGCGAAGCGAGCCCCATAACGGCCACCAAGCCTAGCCCGCCCTGCACACGCCAGGCGATTGATAGGTAAGCGACAATAGTCGGTGAGAATCGCGGTAATCGGCGGACGGGCTTTTGCCTGCAGAGACCTGCTTACGCGCTAGCGGCCGGGGGTAGGACCCTGATCTCGCGGGGGCGGCGTCCGGGCCGCCCTCCAATGCTGCCATTCTTTGTCGCAGGTCTGGAGCGCGCTGCGGGCGCCCGGCGCCGCCAACTCAGTCCGGCCGCTCCAGCTCCGCCAACAGATCGTGCAGGTCGAGCGGGTGGGTGAACATCTGCAACTGCCGTCCGGGTTTTGCGGCCACATGGTCCTTCGGCCGGTCCCAATAGAGCTCGACGCCATTGTCGTCCGGGTCGCGCAGATAGAGCGCCTCGGAGACGCCGTGGTCGCTGGCGCCGTCGAGCGGGATCTTGGCGACGATCAGCCGGCGCAGCGCATCGGCGAGCAGCGCGGGTCGGGTACAAAATGGCGGTGTGGTAGAGCCCGGTGGTGCCGGGGGCGGCGGCGAGCCGCCTTGGCTCTCCCAGGTGTTGAGCCCGATATGGTGGTGGTAGCCGCCGGCGGAGATGAAGGCCGCGCCGGGGACGGCGGGTGGTCAGCGTGAAACCCAGCACGCCGCAGTAGAAATCGAGCGCCCGCTGCAGATCGGCGACTTTCAGGTGGACATGGCCGATCCTGACCCGCGGGTCGATGGCGGGCAGGCGGAGGGCTTGTTTTTCGAGCGTTTCGGAGGCGTTGACATGGCGAAATCCTTGGCTGGCCGTCGGCGGCCTGGAGCACCCCACATGTAAGCTGGCGCCGCAATCGGTTAAAGTGTCATCGAGGTTACCAACGCATGTCTATTACACCGCTCCCCGACAGCATCGAGGCCACCCTCGCGCTGCTGGCCAAGGCCGACTACGTCGCCGACCGGTCGCTGGCGACCGTGCTGTTTCTGGCGCTGCGCATGGGCCGGCCGCTGTTTCTCGAGGGCGAGGCCGGTGTCGGCAAGACCGAGATCGCCAAGGTGCTGGCCGCGAGCCTCGGCCGGCGGCTGATCCGGCTGCAATGCTACGAGGGGCTCGACGTCTCTGCGGCGGTCTACGAGTGGAATTACGGCGCGCAGATGATCGCGATCCGCGTCGCCGAAGCGGAAGGCGAGGGCGACCGCGAGCGCATCGAGCACGACGTGTTCTCCGAACGATTCCTGATCAAGCGGCCGCTGCTGCAGGCGCTCGAGCCGGATCCGGCCGGGCCGCCGGTGCTGCTGATCGACGAGATCGACCGCACCGACGAGGCCTTCGAAGCCTTCCTGCTGGAGGTGTTGGCCGATTTCCAGGTGACGATCCCGGAGCTCGGCACCGTCAAGGCGGCGCATCCGCCGATCGTGGTCATGACCTCCAACCGCACCCGCGAGGTTCACGACGCGCTCAAGCGCCGCTGCCTCTATCATTGGGTCGGCTATCCCGACGCCGAGCGCGAATTGCAGATCCTGCGCGCCAAGGTGCCGGGCATCGCCAAGAAGCTGTCGGAGCAGGTCGTCGCTTTCGTGCAGGCGCTGCGCAAGGAGGATCTGTTCAAGGCGCCCGGCGTCGCCGAGACGCTCGACTGGGCCGGCGCGCTGACCGAACTCGACGTCGTCGCGCTCGATCCGGCAACGGTGTCGGACACGCTCGGCGCGCTGCTGAAATATCAGGACGACATCGCCCGCCTCGACGGCACCAAGGTGAAGGCGCTGCTCGACGAGGTGAAGGCGGAGCTGCGGGCGGCGGAGTAGATTATGCCGATGTGGATGATAATCGCACATGCAGGACGTCTGAAGCGGGAGATAGGATTGCACGGTTCCCGGCTTTCGCGTGGTTCAAATTGGCGGACGCGCTGATGCGGGGCGGAAGAGAGGCCGTCTAGCCGAGAACATCCTCTATTTCGCCCGTGCGCTGCGCGTAGCCGGAATGCCCGTTGGCCCCGGTGCGGTGCTCGATGCGCTCGAAGCGGTGAACGTTGCGCGGGTCGGCACCCGCGAGGATTTCTATTGGACGCTGCATGCGGTGTTCGTGAAGCGGCACGAACATCCGATTCTGTTCGATCAGGCCTTCCGCATTTTCTTTCGCCGGCGCGGTTATATCGACAGGCTGATCGCCGCCATGCTGCCGGAGATGCTGCCGACCGCGCCGAAGGAGCCGCAACCCGGCGCGCAGCGCATTCAGGAAGCCTTGTTTGCCGGCACGAAAGCGCGCGAGCAGGAAGAGCAGGAAGTCGAAATCGACGCGCGGCTGACGGTGTCGGATCGCGAGGTGTTGCAGAAAAAAGATTTCGCGCAGATGACGACGGTGGAAATCGCCGCCGCCAAGGAGGGCGATCTCGAAGCTGGCCTTGCCGCTCGATCGGTCAAAACGCGCCGGATCGCCGCCGCTCGGCGCGGTCATGTCATCGATATTCGCCGCACCTTGCGCGGCAGCATGAAATCGGGCGGCGCGATGATCGACCTGAAATATCTCGGGCCGCGCGAGAAGGAGCCGCCGATCGTGGCGCTCTTCGATATTTCCGGTTCGATGAGCCAGTACACGCGGCTGTTCCTGCATTTCCTCCATGCGATCACCGACGAGCGCAAGCGCGTCACCACCTTCCTGTTCGGCACCCGCTTGACCAACGTGACCCGCGCCATCCGCAGCGCGATCCGGACGAGGCGCTGGCGTCCTGCGGGGCGCATGTCGTCGACTGGTCGGGCGGCACTCGTATCGCCGGCTCGCTGCATGACTTCAACAAGCATTGGGCGCGGCGTGTGCTCGGCCAGGGTGCGGTGGTGCTGCTTGATCACCGACGGGCTGGAACGCGATGCCGACGATACGCTCGGCTTCGAAATGGACCGGCTGCACCGTTCCTGCCGGCGCCTGATCTGGCTCAATCCGCTGCTGCGCTTTGACGGCTTCGAGCCGCGCGCCAAGGGCGTCCAAACCATGCTCGGCCATGTCGACGAATTGCGGCCGATGCACAATCTCGAAATCGATGACCGAACTTGGTGCGGGCGCTGTCCGGCCAGACCGCCAAGGGCTATGATCCGAAACAAATGCTAGCGGTGCGCAATGATTTGGCTATCGAGATTGCTGCGCCTCAACGACGGCCGGAAAGGTTCGGGGGGCTGATGGAAAATGTTCGCTATGATCGCGCGCGATGAAGACATCCTCAAGGCCGCCGAAGACTGGCGCAAGGAAGGGCGCGGCGTGGCGCTGGCGACCGTGATCGAGACCTGGGGCTCGGCGCCGCGCCCGACCGGCTCCAATCTGGTGATCGACAAGGAGGGCAATTTCTTAGGCTCGGTGTCGGGCGGCTGCGTCGAAGGCGCGGTGGTGACCGAAGCGATCGACGTGATCGACAGCGGCAAGCCGAAGAGCTCGAATTCGGCGTCGCCGACGAGACCGCCTGGAAGGTCGGCCTGTCCTGCGGCGGCACCATCCGGGTCTATGTTGAGAAGGTGAACTTAAGTGAAACTCGAATGCTCAGGCGCTCAATGCCGGCGCGCCGCCCGCCGCGCCGTCGTGGTCGTCACCGATGTGGAAGCGGCACGCAGCGGCTGGTCAAAGCCGCGGACGTCGCCAAGGATCCGCTCGAGACGTCATCGAAAAGCGTCTGCGCACGGCAAGAGCGGCATGGAAGAGACCCCGCAAGGCCGCGTCTTTATCACCGTGCATGTGCCATCGCCGCAACTCGTCATCACCGGTGCGGTGCATATCAGCCAGACGCTGGCGCCGATCGGCCAGATGCTCGGCTATGACGTGACCGTGGTCGATCCGCGCACCGCTTTTGCTCGCCCGAGCGTTTCCCGACATCAAGGTGATCGCGGAATGGCCGGACATGCGCTGCCGCCGCTCAACGTCGACCATTACACCGCGTTCGTGGCGCTGACGCATGATCCGAAGATCGACGATCCGGCGCTGCATGCATGCGCTGGCGCGGGATTGCTTTTATATCGGTGCGCTCGGCTCGCGGAAGACGCATGCCAAACGCGTTGGCGCGGTTGAAGGAGGCCGGCGTCAGCGATGCCGAATCGCGCGCATTCATGCGCCGATCGGCTTGCCAATCGGCGCGGTATCGCCGGCCGAAATCGCGTGTCGGATCATGGGCGAGATCACGCAGACGCTGCGGGTGAAAGCGGACAGGAGCGCGAAGCGGCATGAAATTCGGCCCGGTCCCCGCAAGAGGCGTCGGCGCCATGGCCGTCCACTCGATCCGCCAGGGCGATCTGGTGCTCAAGAAGGGCACGTTGATTGGCGGAAGGAAGTCGCGGCGCTCACCGCGAGCCGGAGTCACCGAAATCGTGGTGGCGCGCGGTCGAGCCTGGCGACGTTCGGAAGACAGGCGGCCGCCGAGATCGCCGCGGCTGTCCGCGGGCGAGGGCGTGCGCGCCGACCGCGCCTTTACCGGGCGCTGCAATCTGTTCGCCGAAACCGCCGGCGTTCTGGTCGTCGACAAGGACGCCGATCGATCGGCTCAACCGGATCGACGAAGCGGTGACGATCGCGACGTTGCCGCCTTCAAGCCGGTGGTGGAAGGCGAGATGATCGCCACCGTCAAGATCATTCCGTTCGCGGTGGCGGGCGCGAGCGCGCGATCCGCGGTGGCCGACGCGCAGAAGGCCAAGCCGGTCATCCGGATCGCTCCCTACAAGGTCCGCAAGATCGGCATCGTCTCGACCATGCTGCCGGGGCTGGCGCCGAAGGTGGTCGAGAAGACGCTCAAGATGACGGCCGCGCGCATCGCGCCGGCCGGCGCGGCCATCGTCGCTGAAAAGCGCGTGCCGCACGAGCAGGCGGCGCTGGCGCGCGCCATCGAGGAGGTGCTCGCCGCCGGCGCCGAACTGGTGATCGTATTCGGTGCGTCGGCGATTGCCGACCGGCGCGATGTCATCCCGGCGGCGATCGAAGCGATCGGCGGCGAGATCGAACATTTCGGCATGCCGGTCGATCCCGGCAATCTGCTGCTGATCGGTCGTTGCACGGTCAGGCCATGTTCGGAGCGCCGGGCTGCGCGCGCTCTCCGAAGGAAAACGGGTTCGATTGGGTGCTGATGCGGTTGCTCGCCGGGTTGGAGGTGTCGCGCGCACGACATCACCGGCATGGGCGTCGGCGGTCTGTTGATGGAAATCGTGACGCGGCCGCAGCCGCGCGCGGAACCCGTGCCGGAGAAGGGCCGAAGACAACCGCATCGCGGCGGTCGTGCTGGCCGCCGGGCGCTCGACGCGGATGGGCGCGGTCAACAAGATGCTGGCCGAAATCGGCGGCAAGCAGCTGGTCCGAATCGCCGCCGAACAGGCGCTGGCGTCGCAGCCAAGCCCGGTGATCGTCGTCACCGGCCACGAGCGTGAGCGGGTCGAGCAGGCGCTTGCCGGGTTGCCGCTGAAATTCGTCCACAACCCGGATTATGCCGAAGGGCTCGGCACGTCGTTCAAGGCCGGCATCGCCGCGGTGCCGGCAGAAGCGGACGGCGCCGTCATCTGTCTCGGCGACATGCCGCAGGTGATGCCGGGCTGATCGACCAACTGATCGTGGCTTTCGATCCGGAGCGCGGCGCGCTGGTGGTGGTGCCGAGCATCGAGGCCGGCGCGGCAATCCGGTGCTGTGGTCGCGGCGCTTCTTCGGCGAACTGATGGCGTGACGGCGACGTCGGCGCGCGCTATCTGATCGGGCATACGCCGAAGCCGTGGTCGAAGTGCCGGTGGCCGGCGAGGCGGCGTTGACCGACATCGATACCCCTGAGTCCTTTTCCGCCGTCAAGGCAGAAATTGAACGAGCCTGAGATTCGAATCATTGATTGCGTCGGCCAACTCACCGCTACTTGACGGCGAAGCTTGGGAGTAGGGCAGGGGGATGACTGAATTATTAGACGCCAGCAATTCGGGTCGTCGTGGCAGCCACCTTGATGTTCGCCACGCTCACCCTGATGGCCGTCGCCGTGAACACCGCGCGGGCGGCTGGCGCGTTGGCGGTCGGCGCGTGCGGCGCCTACGGGGAAGCCTACGATTTCGGCAGTTGGTGAAGCCGAGCAAAAGCGCGCTGGGGAAATGTACCGGCTCGGAAGTGCCGCGTGGTGACGGTCGTCAAGCGCGGCTGCGCGGCCTTCGCGGTCGACTTCGGCGACTTGCGGCGCCGTGGCTGGGCCAAGGCGGGCAACTGGGCTTGGCCCAGAACGTGGCGCTCAAGTCCTGTTACGGCGAGGGCGGCAAGGAATGCGTAATCTGCACGTTCTTCTGCTACGCAAGGGTGACCGCGAACGGATCCGCGACCCGGCGGGACTTTCGCTCGGGCTGCCGCTAGAGGTAAGGCAAATGCGGTACCGTCCGGCACATGCAATATCCCTGCTTTCGGGGGACGCAGGAAATCGCGGCACATGCTCGAAACCCAGCTAGCCCCTTGCGGCCGGCCATGTCTCGCGCTAGTTAGTGACTGACCAGTCAGTCATGGATGGGCCATGCCCAGGCGTCCCCGCGAAACCAGTAGCCGTGAAGGCAAGTCGATCGCGCGGCGCATGCAGGCGCTGCGCGGCGGCGCCTCCGGCGTCAAGCCCGCCGGCCCCCGCCGCTCGCGCGAGCAGCGCAGCGCCGAACGGCGAGACGCGATCCTTGCCGCCGCGCTCGACGAGTTCTCCGCGCGCGGCTTCGAAGCCGCCCGTCTCGACGACGTGGCGCGGCGCGCCGGCATCGCCAAGGGAACCATCTATCTCTACTTCCGCGACAAGGAGAGCCTGTTTCAGGAGCTCGTCCGCGACATGCTCGCCCCGGTGGTCGGCGCGGTCGAGGCCTTGGGCGAGGTGGACCTGCCGCTGCGCGCGCTTGCCGACCGCTTCGTCGATTTCTTCGTCGACGAGGTCTATGCGACGCGCCGCCGCGACGTCATCCGCCTCATGATCGCGGAAGGTCCGCGTTTCCCGCAGCTCGCCGAGTTCTATTACCGCGAGGTGCTTTCGCGCATCATCGGCGCCATGCGCGTGCTTCTCGCACGCGCGGCCGCCCGCGGCGAGATCGCGCCGGGGCTGGTTGATTTCCCGCAAATCATCGGCGCCCCCGGACTGATAGCCGTCATCTGGTCGGGCCTGTTCGAACGGTTCGAGCCGCTCGACGTGCGCGCCATGATGAAAACCCATTTCGATCTGCTGTTCCCGCCGGGAGAGCCGCCATGCCGATGAAGCTCGCTGCGCTGACGGCTGTCATGCTGGCGGCGCTTGCGCTCGCCGGATGCGACGACGCAAACCCGGGCGTGCTGCAGGGCTGGGTCGAGGCCGATCTCGTCTTCGTCAGCCCGGATGAGCAGGGGCGGGTGGTGAAGCTCGACGTGCGCGAAGGCGATCACGTCACCAAGGGCCAGCTTCTGTTCACGCTCGACGACGATCTCCAGCATGCCGACGTGGCGGTAAAGGAGGCGGCGGTTACCAATGCGCAGCAGGCCTTCGACCGCGCCAAGGAACTGCTCAAGACCGCCTCCGGCACGCGCAAGAACTATGACGACGCGGAAGCGGCGCTGCGCCAGGCCAAGGCCAATCTGGAATGGTCGAAGACGCGGCTTGCGAGGCGATGGGGCGTGAGCCCCGCCACCGGCACGGTCGAAGAGGTCTACTACCGCCAGGGCGAGACCGTGCCGCCGAGCCGGCCCGTGATCGCGCTGCTGCCGCCGGGCAATCTCAAGATCCGTTTTTTCGCGCCGGAAGCGCTGCTGCCGAAGGTCAGGTACGGCGAGACGGTGGCGGTCTCCTGCGACGGCTGCGCGAAGGGCCTGACCGCCAAGGTCACCTTCATCGCCAAGAGCGCCGAATACACGCCGCCGGTGATCTATAGCCGCGAGGAGCGCGCCAAGCTCGTGTTCCTGATCGAGGCGCGCCCCTTGCACCCCGACGCCTTCCGCGTCGGCCAGCCGGTCACCGTCACGCTGCCGGAAGAGAAATCGAAGTGAGCGAGCCCGAGATCGTCATCGACGTGCACGGCCTGACCAAGAAGTTCGACGGCCGCGCGGTGGTGCGCAATCTCTCCATGCAGGTCAGGCGCGGCACGATCTACGGCTTTCTCGGTCCCAACGGCTCCGGCAAGACCACCACCATCCGCATGCTGTGCGGGCTGCTCACGCCCGACGAAGGCGAGGGCACCTGCCTCGGCTTCGATATCCGCACGCAGTCCGACAAGATCAAGCGCGAAGTCGGCTATATGACGCAGAAGTTCTCGCTCTACGCGGATCTCTCGGTGCGCGAGAACCTGGAATTCATCGGCCGCATCTACGGCATCGCACGGCCGGCGGCGGCCGCGCGCGCGGCAATTCAACGGCTCGGCCTGCACGGCCGCGAGGAGCAGCTAGCCGGCGAATTGTCCGGCGGATGGAAGCAGCGCCTCGCGCTCGGCGCCTGCACGCTGCCGAGCCCGAAACTGCTGCTGCTCGACGAACCCACCGCCGGCGTCGATCCCAAGGCGCGGCGCGACTTCTGGAACGAGATCCACTCGCTCGCCGCCGACGGCCTCACCGTGCTGGTGTCCACCCATTACATGGACGAGGCCGAGCGCTGTCACGAGATCGCCTACATCGCCTATGGCGAACTCCTGGTGCGCGGCACCGTCGAGGAGGTGATCGCCTCCTCGCACCTGACCACCTTCGTGGTCAGCGGCCCGACCGGCGAGGCGCTCGTCGAACTGGGCGAGGAGCTCACGGCGCAGGAAGGCGTCGACATGGTGGCGCCCTTCGGCAACAGCCTGCACGTGTCGGGACGCGATGCGGGCAAGCTCGCCGCCGCCATCGCGCCCTATCGCGGGCGCCAGGGGCTCGATTGGAAGCCCTCGGAGCCTTCGCTCGAGGACGTGTTCATCGACCTGATGGGCCGCGCCCGGGACAATTTCCAATGAGCCGGACGCAGCATGTGGTCTCCATGCAGGCGCCGCGCCGCCTGCCCGGCGGCGGCTTCTGGCGCAAGACCTTCGCGGTGGTGATCAAGGAGTTCATCCAGCTCCGGCGCGACCGGATGTCCTTCGCCATGATCATCATGATCCCGCTCTTGCAGCTCATGCTGTTCGGCTACGCGATCAACTCCAATCCGCGCCACCTGCCGACCGCGGTGCTGATGCAGGAGCACACCGATGTGAGCCGCGCGATTCTGGCCGCGCTCAAGAACACGGCCTATTTCGATATCGTCGCCCTGCCGCGCACCGAAGCCGCCATGGACCAACTGATGGCCTCGGGCAAGATCCTCTTTGGCATCGAGATCCCGGCCAATTTCGAGCGTTCGGTGCGGCGCGGCGAGAAGCCGTCCATGCTGATCATCGCCGACGCTACCGATCCGGTCGCCACCGGTTCGGCGCTCAGCGTGCTCGGCCAGGTGACGCAGACGGCGCTCGCGCACGAGCGCGGCATTCCGATCAGCACCGAACTGCCGTTCCAGATCAGCGCCCATGCCCGCTACAATCCGGCCGGGCAGAACCAGCTCAACGTCGTGCCGGGACTGGTCGGCACCATCCTGACGATGACCATGCTGATCTTCACCGCGCTGTCGGTGACCCGCGAAATCGAGCGCGGCACCATGGAAAACCTGCTGGCCATGCCGATCACGCCGGTCGAGATCATGCTCGGCAAGATCGTGCCCTACATCTTCGTCGGCTTCACCCAGGCGGCGCTGATCATCGGGATCGGCGTCACGCTTTTCGGCGTGCCGATCCTCGGTAGTCTCGGCGTGCTGGCGGCGCTGAGCACGCTCTTCATCGCCGCCAACCTGTCGATCGGCTACACCTTCTCGACAGTGGCGCAGAACCAGCTGCAGGCAATGCAGATGTCGATCATGTTCTTCCTGCCTAACATCCTGTTGTCCGGCTTCGTCTTTCCCTTCGCCGGCATGCCGATCTGGGCGCAATGGATCGGCGAGTGTCTGCCGCTCACGCATTACCTGCGCATCGTGCGCGCCATCATGCTGAAGGGCTCCTCGATCGGTGACCTTCAGTCCGACGCGCTGGCGCTGTTCGGGCTCATGCTGTTCGCCATGACCATCGCCGTGCTGCGCTTCCGGAGGACGCTGGATTAGAGTGTACGAGATGAAGGGGCAGAACCTGCTTGTGACATTTCCCAGGGTGACAACGCGACGGTACGCTTCGTCCGTTGCCGGTGGGGGCGCGCCAGGCGGCGCGCGATCGTTACTCCCGCTGCATGAAGCCGAGCCGCAGATAGGGGCTGGAGCGGCTCTCCGAGTCGATCGCCCAGCCGGCCGCCGCCGACCATTCGGCATCGCCGGTCCTGAAGCTGGTGATTGGATGTCGAAGCGCCATTGCGCGTAGCCCTCGGCGCCATAAACCTGCGTTTCCGGCCCGACATAGAACTGCTTATCGAGCACCTGCCAGCCGAAGGCGAGGCGCGCCGAACTGTTGGTGTCGAGCGTCGACAGCGACGCGTCGGCGGCGATCATGGTGGCCGGGGTCGGCTCGTTCCAGAGATCGACGGCGAAGCGCAGGCCGAAGGCCGGGCCGCGCAGGCGATTGCCGGGATCGTCCGGCCATAGCCGGTGATATTCGTATTCCGGTCCGAAGAAGATTTTCGCCTCGAAGTGATTGCGCGAAACGCGGAAGCCCGGCAGTGCCTGCACGATCGTTTCCGCGCCTATCACTTCATCGCCGCCGAGATCGCCGGCGTTGTAGCGGTAGAGCCCGCCCGAAAGTAAAAGCTTGAACAGCAGCCCGTCTTGCTCGAAGCCGTCGGGGGCGTACAGCATGCCGCCATAGAGGAAGGCGCCGTTGCGCCACAGGTCGCGGCCGGAAAACAGGATGGTGTGCGCGACATCGTCGTCGTCGCCGGCCCGCGCCGGACCGGCTGCAACGCCAAAGCAACAAACAATGAAGGCCGCGGCGACGAATGCCGCCGCGCGAACGCGCCTTCCGCAACGCATCGAGGCCCCCGAGCCCCTGCAACGACGGGTCGGTACGCAACACACACGCGAATACCGCTACAACTAGACCTTGCGGCTGGTTGTTGTCCACAACCGCTGTCATCCCGCTTTAGTTGTAGTCGGGTGTATTCAGGCCGCTGGCCTGGCCAGATGCCGAGGCGCGCCGCCGAGCGTGCGGCGGATCATGGCGCTGAAGGCGCTGGGGCTGGCGTAGCCGACGGACGCGGCAGTTTCGGCGACCGCGGCACCATCGGCGAGACGCGCGAGCCCGTCGATCGCGCGCAGGCGGGCCCGCCATTCGGCGAAGCTCAGGCCGGTCTCGCTGCGGAACAGGCGCGCCAGCGTGCGCCGGCTGGCGCCGGCTTCCTCGGCCCAGCGGTCGAGATCGTGCGCGATGCTGGAATTGTCGAGCAGGGCCCGCGCGATCCGCAGCGCACGCGCATCGCGCGGCATCGGCACGGCGAGCGGCCGCTCCGGCAGCTTCGACAGCTCCGTCAGCATCAGCCGCGCCACGATGCCCCCCCGCCCGGCCTCGTCGTAGGCGGCCGGTTCCTCCAGCAGCGCCAGGATCAATTCGCGCAGCAGGCCGGAAATCTCCACCAGCACGGGCGCCGCCGGCAGCCCGGTGCAGGCGGCCGGCGCGATATAGACCGTGCGCATTTCGACATGGCTGCGCATGGTGACGCTGTGCGGCCATTCCGGCGGCAGCCAGAGCGCGCGCGCCGGGGGCAGGATCCAGGCCGCCTGCGCCGTCTCCACCCGCATGATGCCGCTGGTGGCGTGCAAGACCTGGCCGCGCCGGTGCATATGCAGCGGGATGCGGTGGCCGACCTCGATGCCGCGGGCCATGACGGCGACCTGGCGTGGGGCATCGTCCAGATTGCGGCGATAGATAGGGGCAGGGGCGGTCATAGGCGGTTCCGGCGGCTCGTGGCCCGATCACGACGAAAATCGACCGAACATCGCCAAAAGGCAAGGCTATATGTTAAGCGGAAGCCGGCAGAACGGGGCCCGAAATCGAGGTCGCATGAGTAGCCCCACAGCCTACGTGCCCGACGCGGCGGCCCGCCGCTCCATCCGCTTTCTCAACGCGGCGCACGGGCTCACACATTTCGTGCTGCTGATCTACCCGACGGTGGTGATCGGGCTCGACGCCGTCTACCACCGCTCTTATTCGGAGATGATCGCGCTATCGACCGCCTCCTTCGTGTCGTTCGGCGTGTTCTCGCTGCCGGCCGGCTGGCTCGCCGACCGCTGGAGCCGGCGCAACATGATGGCGCTGTTCTTCGGCGGCTGCGGCGTGTCGCTGGTGGGCTGCGCCATCGCGCCCAATCTGCCGATGCTGGCGGTGGCGCTGTTTGCGCTCGGCATGTTTGCGGCGATCTATCATCCGGTCGGCATGGCCATGCTGATCGAGGCGAGCCAAGCGCGCGGCCGCACGCTCGCCTTCAACGGCGTGTGCGGCAATCTCGGCGTCTCGCTCGCTGCCGGCATCAGCGCCGGGCTCGCCACCTGGCTCGGCTGGCGCGCCGCCTTCCTGCTGCCGGGAGTGTTGTCGCTTGTCGTCACGGTCTATTATGTCTGGGTCACGCCCGATGACGGTCACCATGCCAAAAATCGCGTGTCGCGGCCGGCGGTGCCGTTGACGCCGCGCCTGATGGTGGTTCTGTTCGGCCTGTTTATCGCGATTGCGCTGTGCTCCGGCACCACCTTCAACCTCTTGACCATCGCGCTGCCCAAGATCGTGGACGAGCGCTTGGCGCGAACGTGCCGCTGCTGCTCGCCGGCAGCGTGGCGACTCTGGTGCTGATCTGCGGCGGGCTGGCGCAGCTCTGCGTCGGGCGGCTGGTGGAGCGCTTCACCGCGCACAACATGTTTGCCGCCATCACCGTGATGGGCTTCCTCGGAAACCTGTGGGCGGCTTACGCCGACGGCATCACGCTGATGATCGCGCTGGCGATCGCCATTGCCGCCATCTACGGGCAGGTCACCGTCAACGACATGGTGCTGGCGCGCTACACGGCCGACGCCTGGCGCGGGCGCGTCTATGCCGTGCGCTATTTCCTGCTGTTCATCAGCGCGGCGGTGGCGATCGGCATGATCTCGCTGCTGCACGAGCGCGGCGGCTTCGGCCTGGTGCTGGGGGTCAATGCGGCGATCGCCTTCGGCATCTGCGTGGCGACCGTGGCGCTGACGGTGCTGGTCAACACGGTCGAGGCGCGGCTCGAAGCGCCGCAGCCGGCGGAGTAATTACTGCAGGTTCCCACCTAATCGCAGCCCTGATCCAGCATGCAGCGGTAATAGCTCCAAGTGCCGTAGCCGTACCGATACGCGCATTGATCTGCCCAATAGCTGCAGTATCCGCCCTGGTAATAGGGCGCGCTGCTCAGCCACCATGGGAACGCATACCACCACCCGCCGTGGTAATACGCATAGCCACGCCGATGGTGCCGGGATCGTCGGTAATGTGCGCCCGAACGGCTTCGCGCCCGCCGCTGAGTAAAGATTCGGGACGAATGCTGCCGGGAATAAACTCTGGGGGCACGCTGCACGGCACGCGGGCTGACGCGGTAACGCGGTGTGGCTCTGTAGTGGTGTTGCACGCTACGCGGGCTCGTCCGGTACGCACGCCCAGCCGCCCGATTACCATGATAGAAAGCGCCTGAGCGGGGCGCGCTAAATCGTGCCCCTCCTCGGGGACTCGCCGCGTGCGACACAGCGCCACCGCGGCTTCCGCCGCCTCCATGCGCCTCCATGCGCCACCTCTGCCGCCTCTCCGCCGCCATGCCCCTCCGCCATCGTTGCGAGCGAGCTGAACAAAGGGCTGTCCCACTGCCTTCGCATCGTGGGAGCCATTCGACGCGCGAACGTCGGCGCGGACGGGTGGAATCGAAATTGGCGCAATAAAGCAAATGCTTAGTGCAATCGGCCACAATAAGAATCGACGCATGGGACGTACTCCCGAAATTTGCACAGTAGTCTACCGTCCCCAGCGTCCGTCCCTCGTGTGAGCACAATTCATCGTTGCTCGCGGGGTTCCGGTCTTTTCGAGTAAAACTGCAGTTCAATTACGATTGCAGCTTCTCGACCTACGAGATCACGCTCGGCCTGTAACTCAACTCGTCGGGGTCGGTTGCCCATGTCGCTTTGCCGGCTTTCCTTGGCCTGTCTTAGATACTCATTGCCCTCCAACGATGCCTGGAGAAATACCAATTTGGAAGCTGAACTTTATCTATCTCAACCGAGGCGGTACGTTTGCCGGGCTAAAACAGCGGCGGGATCAGGTCCTCGACCTTCACCCGCATGCGCTTTTTCACGTTGGCGACGATGCGGCTGCGGTGGCAGGTCGCAGGGTCGCGGCAGTAGCAGAGCAGGGCAATGCGCTTGCCCGATTTGACGAGGCCGACCAGTTCGTCGAGGGCCTCTTGCGGCTCGGCTTGTTTGATGTGCTTGTCGTAGATGCGCCAGAGCGTGTCGGTGTCGCCGGACGCGGGCGGCGGCGCGCCCTTCCGCCGGCGTGCCGAGCTTCTGCAGATGGAGGTAGCCGATTCCGGCCTCGTCGAGCGAGGCCGCGAGCTGCCGCTTGGAGAAGCCCGGCCGGCGCGAGGCGGCGACCGCGCGGGTGTCGACCAGCAGGTCGATCTTGGCGCGCTTGAGCTCGTCCAGCACCGCGGCGGGCCTGGCCTGCTCGTAACCGATCGTAAACAAAGAGCGCATAGTTTTGTCACAAGGTTGACATAGGCCGCCTCTATACAGGCGGCAAGTGACGAACGGGAAAGCGACGAGGATCCGTTCGTCCTACGGCCACTACGAGACGGGCGACGGCGGATGTACCCGCGCCTTTTCGTAAGTGGTCGTTTTCATTTTAGGCTCCTTTTCCCCGCCACGCGTTCGATCAGCGGCATTTTATTTGAGGCGCTCGATGAGCGCCATGGCCGCGGCCGGCGCGCGCACTTTCGCTTCGTGGATGAAGTAGACGAAGACGTCGCGCGGCTCTTTCTTCGCGCGCGCGTTACCGGTGCGTGGGAGATCGGCCGGCTCCGCCCCGCGCGCCCATGCTTTCGCGCGCTCGGCCCAGCGCATCGAGCGCCTTGGGCGGATAGCCGGCCTTCAGCTTCTCATTACCCTTCTGCAGCCGCGCATAGACAAAGCCGCCGGTGACGTCGGCGATGGCCGGATAGGCCGCGTGCTCTGCGAACACGACCGGCATGGCGAACCGGCGCAGCAGCGCGATGAAGGCCGGCGTCTTGAAGCTGTCGTGGCGCACTTCGACGACGTGGCGCAGCGCTGCGGCCGTCGAAGCGTCGTCGGCAGCAGCTCGAGGAATTTGCCGAAATCCGCTTCGTCGAACTTCTTGGTCGGCGCGAATTGCCAGAGCAGGGGGCCGAGGTGGGGGCCGAGCTCGGTGAGGCCGGAGTCGAGGAAGCGCTTGATGGAATCGCCGGCCTCCGCCAGCACCCGGCGGTTGACCGCGTAGCGCGGGCCCTTGAGCGAGAAGACGAAATCGTCCGGGACTTCCGCCGCCCATTTGCGGAAGGTGGCGGGCGTTTGCGTGCGGTAGAACGTGCCGTTGACCTCGATGGAAGTCAGATGCTGCGCGGCATATTCCAGTTCGCGCGCATGGGGGAGGCCCTTGGGGTAGAACACGCCGCGCCAGGGCTCATAGGTCCAGCCGCCGATACCGCAATAGATGGTTCCTGACTTCATGATCGCAATCTAAGCGCTTCGTTTCATCTGGCGACCCGAATTCTGCCATGCCTCGCGCGAAGGGGACAATCTTTCGCAAACGCAAAAGGCCCGGGATTTCTCCCGGGCCTCTGCATTTTTCGCGATGATCGGATGGATCAGAAGTCCATGCCGCCCATGCCGCCGCCGCCGGCCGGCATGGCCGAGCCTTGCTTCTTCGGCAGCTCGGCCACCATGGCTTCGGTGGTGATCAAGAGACCCGCGACGGACGCCGCGTTCTGGATCGCCGCCCGCACGACCTTGGTCGGGTCGATGATGCCCTTGCTCATGAGGTTGCCGTACTCGCCGTTCTGTGCGTCGAAGCCGAAGGCGTACTGGTCTTTGTCGAGGATCTTGCCGACCACGACCGAGCCGTCAGCGCCGGCATTGGTCGCGATTTGGCGGCAGGGAGCCTGGATCGCCTTGCGGACGATGTCGACGCCGTGCTTCTGGTCCTCGTTCGCGGTCTTGACGCGGGCGAGCGCGGCGACCGAGCGGAGCAGGGCGACGCCGCCGCCCGGCAGGATGCCTTCCTCGACCGCGGCGCGGGTGGCGTGCATCGCGTCGTCGACGCGATCCTTGCGCTCCTTCACCTCGATCTCGGTGGCGCCGCCGACGCGGATGACCGCCACGCCGCCGGCGAGCTTGGCCAGCCGCTCCTGCAGCTTCTCACGGTCGTAGTCCGAGGTGGTCTCCTCGATCTGCGCCTTGATCTGCGCCACGCGCGCCTCGATGTCGGCCTTCTTGCCGCCGCCGTTGACGATCGTGGTGTTCTCCTTGTCGATCATGACCTTCTTGGCGCGGCCGAGCATGTTCAGCGTGACGTTCTCGAGCTTGATGCCGAGGTCTTCGCTGATGGCCTGGCCACCGGTCAGGATGGCGATGTCCTGCAGCATGGCCTTGCGGCGATCGCCGAAGCCCGGCGCTTTCACCGCCGCGACCTTGAGGCCGCCGCGCAGCTTGTTGACCACGAGGGTGGCGAGCGCCTCGCCCTCGACGTCCTCGGCCACGATCAGCAGCGGCTTGCCGGTCTGCACCACCGCTTCGAGCAGCGGCAGCAGTTCCTGCAGGCCCGACAGCTTCTTCTCGTAGATCAGCAGGTAGGGGTCTTCCATCTCCACGCGCATCTTGTCGGCGTTGGTGACGAAGTAGGGCGAGATGTAGCCGCGGTCGAACTGCATGCCTTCGACCACGTCGAGCTCGGTCTCCAGGCTCTTGGCCTCCTCGACGGTGATAACGCCCTCGTTGCCGACCTTCTGCATGGCCTTGGCGAGATAGTCACCGATCTCCTTGTCGCCGTTGGCCGAGATGGTGCCGACCTGGGCGATCTCCTCGTTCGAGGTGACCTTCTTGGTGTTCTTCTGCAGGTCGGCGACGATTGCCTCAACGGCGAGATCGACGCCGCGCTTGAGGTCCATCGGGTTCATGCCGGCGGCGACCGCCTTCGAGCCTTCCTTGACGATGGCCGCGGCCAGAACGGTCGCGGTGGTGGTGCCGTCGCCGGCGAAATCGGACGACTTCGAGGCCACTTCGCGCACCATCTGGGCGCCCATGTTCTCGAATTTGTCCTCGAGCTCGATCTCCTTGGCGACGGTGACGCCGTCCTTGGTGATGCGCGGCGCGCCGAACGACTTGTCGAGCACGACGTTGCGGCCCTTGGGGCCGAGAGTGACCTTCACCGCATTGGCGAGGATGTCGACGCCGCGCAGCATGCGATCGCGTGCGTCAACCGAGAATTTGACTTCCTTGGCAGACATTTGTGTTTGCTCCTGTGACCGTCACCCTGAGGTGCGAGCCGCGTGAAGCGGCGAGCCTCGAAGGGTGACGCAATGTTGGGGCTTCATCCGTCGAGGCCCGCCTTCGCCCTTCAGGCCTCGGCGCGCATCTCAGGATGACGGTTACGGTCGCTTACGCGGCCTTCTTCTTGCTGACGGCGCCGCCTTCGATGACGCCCATGACGTCGCTCTCCTTCATGATCAGGAGATCCTGGCCGTCGATCTTCACTTCGGTGCCGGACCACTTGCCGAACAGCACGATGTCGCCGACCTTGACGTCGAGCGGGACCAGTTTGCCGGCCTCGTCGCGGCCGCCGGGGCCGATGGCGAGAATCTCGCCCTGGCTCGGCTTTTCTTTGGCGGTGTCCGGAATGATGATGCCGCCGGCAGTCTTTTCCTCGGCATCGATGCGCTTGACGACAACACGGTCGTGAAGCGGACGAAACTTCATGGCAGTCCTCCTAGAATATTGGAACGGCTTGCTTTTTCGGCAGCCACTTGGGTGGCTGCTGGGTTCCCCCCGGCGAGCCACCAGGCGCCCAAATGGGGGCGCTTTTCGGTGCTCTCAAGAGGGGTCGGAAAAGCATTTAGCACTCCTCGCCGCCGAGTGCCAGTAATATTTGGCACTCCTCGGCGTGGAGTGCCAGGCGCCGAAAAACCCATCTCTTCAGACGCTTAACAGCCATGCACAGGGCCCGGGAACCCGGGCCGGGGGCGGCGGCTTGGTTGGAGCGTGGCCGGCAACGGACTGCGCAGGTCTGTTAGCAGAGTGTCGGAGCTGCTGCTAAGGCCTTGATTTTAAACAGCTTGTTTACGTTTTCGGCTTGCAATGGGAGGTGCCGGGAATGGAAACTTGAAGTCCGACAGACGGAGGACTGGGGTTATGGTTTCGACGGTCTCGCAAGATTTCCTCAAACAAGTCAACGGTTACGGCCTCACCACAGCGCATATTCTGTACCGGCGTCCCGATCACCACTGGCTGCTGCAATCCTACGTCTGGCAGAATTACGACATGTTCCCCGAATTTCCCGAATTGCAGCGCTTCCTGAATTTCTGGCAGGAGAAGCTGGAAGGGCCGCTGCATTCGGTGCAGGTGGCGCACTGCAAGCTGATCAAGCCGGCGGAGCTGAAGCCGGTCAACGGCGAGTTCCGGCTGCATTAGCGGCGCGGCGCCTTCACATTCCACGCCCGTGGGCCGCAATTCGCGGCCCACGGGCGAGGGCGCATCAGCGGCGCTCATCCAATCGATTGAAAACTTTCGCGCAGGGGCGAGGGCGGGCGGCATGGCGCGCGCCCTCCCGCCGGTCTACCTAAGCCGGACCGCTTCTTCCGCCCTGCGTGCCGTCCATGAACAAAAATCTCTCTCGAATCGCCCTGATGCTCGGCAACGTCTTTATCGGCCTCGCGGTGCTGGGGCCGGCCGGCATGATGGCGCCGCTGGCGCATGGGCTCGGCGTCGGCATCAACGACGTGGGCATGCTGGTGACCTACGGTGCGGTGGTACTCTGCATCGGTTCGCCGCTGATCGCCTGGCTCACTACCCGCGTCGACCGGCGGAAGCTGCTGGTCACGACCCTCGTGCTGGTCGCCTTCTTTCAGGCCGCGTCGGCGCTGGCACCGAACTACGCGACGCTGTTGCTGTTGCGGCTGTTTCTGGTGGGCGCCGCCGCGATCTACACGCCGCAGGCGGCGGCGACCATCGCGCTGATCGTGCCGGAGCGCCAGCGCGCAAGCGCCATTGCGGTGGTTTTCCTCGGCTGGTCGCTGGCGATCGCCGGCGGTCTGCCATTGATCACCTTCATGGCAACCCATTTCGGCTGGCGCACGGCTTTTGGCGTGCTGGGCGCAGCAACGGTGCTCGGCGCGCTGCTCATTTATATCAGCGTGCCGGCGGGCCTGCAGGGTCGGCCGTTGTCGCTGGCGAGCTTCGGCGTCATCGCCCGCAACGGGCGCATCGTCACCATTCTGGCGATCACGCTGATCCAGACCTCGGGTCAGTTCACGGTCTTTGTTTATCTCGCGCCGCTCCTTGCCGGCCTTGCCGGCGCGGGGCCAGCGGTGGCCGGCGCATTTTTCGCCATGTATGGCGTGGTCGGGCTGGTCGGCAACGTGATCGCCAGCGCGGTCGTGACCAGGCTCGGCGCGCAGCGGACCATGGCGCTGTTCTTGTTCTCGACCTTCACCGGCCTTCTGGTCTGGGCGGTCGGCGCCGGCTGGCTGATGGCGATGGGCGCCGGCATTGTGCTGTGGGCGCTCGGCTTCTCGGCCATCAACTCGATGCAGCAGGCGCGTGTTGCCGCCGCCGCCCCCGATCTGGCGAGTGCCTCGATCGCCTTGAATTCATCGATGCTCTATGTCGGCCAGGCGGCCGGCTCCGCTATCGGAGGCCTGCTCTATGCCACTGGCCACCTCACCGCGACCGGCTATGTGGGGACAGCGCTCGTCGCCGCCGGCGGCGCGCTGCTAGGGCTAAGCTGGCAGCGCGAGGCGCCGCGTGCCTATGTCAGTGAGGCGCGGCCCGCACCCGCCGAATGAGCGCTTCCACCTGCGGCAGCATGCGCGTGATCACGATCCGATAGCCTTGCGCGTTGAAATGGGCATGGTCGCGGGCGCGGTATTTGCCCGGCGGCAGCCGCCATTGCGCGTAGGGCACATGCGACGCGCGGGCGACGCTCGAAAGATCGAGGCGGCCGAGGCCGACCAGCAGCACCGCGATGCGGCGCTTCTGTAAGGTGCGTACGATCCCGGTGAGGTTGGCGTGCATGCGCGCGACCGGCACGCGGTGGCGCAGATCGTTGGTGCCGAACTCGACAATGGCAATATCGGTGCCGGGATCGATGGCCTGATCGAAACGGCGCAACGCGCCGCGCGTGGTGTCGCCGGGAATGCCGGCATTCTTCACCACGACGTCATAGCCTTTTCCGCGCAGCATGGCCTGCAACTGCGCCGGATAGGCGTCCTTGCGCGGCACGAGCCAGCCATAGGTGGCGCTGTCGCCGAAGGCGACGATGTGGACGGGGCGGCCCAACGCCGCGCCGGCGGACGCGACGAAAAGCACGAACGCGACGAGCAGCCGTGTCATCACGTCAATACCCCGACGATCGCGCCGGTGAGACAGGTCGCCAGCGTGCCCGATACGATCGACTTGGCCCCCAATGAGATGATGTCGGCGCGGCGCTCGGGCGCCATCACGGTGAGTCCGGCGATCATGATGCCGAGCGAGCCGAAATTGGCGAAGCCGCACATGGCGTAGATCATGATCAGCCGTGCGCGTGGATCGAGGGCGCCGGCCGGCAATTTGGCCAACTCGACATAGGCGATCAACTCGTTGAGCACGGTCTTGATGCCCATCAGGCTGCCGGCGGTGACCGCCTCGTGCCAGGGCACGCCCATCAGCCAGCATACCGGCGCCATGACGTAGCCCAGGAGCCTTTGCAGCGTGATCGCGCTGCCGCCCAGGTCCGGCAGCACGCCGAGCATGGCGTTGACGAGGTGCACCAGCGCGACCAGCACGATCAGCATGGCGATGATGTTCAACAACAACTCCAGTCCGGCACTGGTGCCCCGCACGATGGCGTCCATGGTCGAGTCGGCGACCGGCCCGATCTCGATCGTGCCTATGTCGGTGCGCTCGTCCGCCGGCACCGGCACCATCATCTGGCTGATCATAAGCGCCGCCGGGGCGCTGATGATGGAGGCGATCAGAAGGTGGCCGGCGACGTCCGGGATGACATCCTTCAGAATGGTAGCGTAGAGCACGTAGACGGTGCCGGCGATGGTGGCCATGCCGCCGGTCATGATCATGAACAGTTCGCCGCGTGCGAGCTTGTTGAGATAGGGACGGACGAACAGCGGCGATTCCACCATGCCGAGGAAGATGTTGGCGGCGGTGGACAGGCCGACGGCGCCGCCGACCCCGATTGTGCGTTCGAGCAGCCAGGACATGCCGCGCACGATCGGGGGCAGGATGCGCCAGTAGAAGAGCAGCGTGGTGAGCACGCTCATCACCAGCACGATGGGCAGCGCCTGGAAGGCGAGCACGAACTCGTTGGCCGGGCTGGTCGCCGCAAACGGCGCCGGCCCGCCGCCGATATAGCCGAACACGAATGAGGTGCCGGCGAGCGAGGCGGTGCTGACGGCGTCGACCGCGTATTGGATGAGGGCGACGGCGTGCTCGATCTGCGGCACTTCCAGCAGCAACACGGCGGTGATGACGGTCACCGTCAGCGCGGCGGCGGCGCTCTTCCAATCGACGGCGTGCCGGTTCTCGCTGATCGCCCAGGCGAAGGCGAGCAGGGCGGCCACGCCCAGCGCGGATTGCAGATGTTGCATGGACTTGATTTCCCCCATCGCCGGGACAAGCCCACCGATGAGCGCTAGACTATCGCATTCGCTGTGGGAGACCAAAATGACCCGCATTCGATTCGATTTCGGCTCGCTCATCCTCGACGCAGAACTGCTCGACACGCCGACCGCGCAGGCCATCGCCGCGGCGCTGCCGCTTACCTCGGCGGCGCTGACCTGGGGCGAGGAGGTCTATTTCGACATTCCGGTCACTGTCCCGCGTGAACAGGACGCGCGCGCGGTGGTGACGCCGGGCGAGATCGCCTATTGGCCTCAGGGCACCGCAATCGCCATCGGCTTCGGCCGCACGCCGATCAGCCAGGGTGACGAGTGCCGGCTGGCAAGCCCGTGCAACATATGGGCAAAGGCGCTGGGGAACGTGAAGACGCTGGCTAAGGTCAAGGCGGGCACGCAGGTGACGGTGAGCAAGATCGACTAGGCAAGCCCCGCCCGGGACCAGCAACCCGGCGCGGCGGAACGGCGGTCAGACGGCCTTGTCAACCTTGCGGGTGAAGGGCACGGCGGCCAGGATGAGGGTGGCGGGAATAAGGAATGCACCGTTGCCAGTCCGCGCCGTGGCGATTGCGCCCAGTACGCAGCCAAGGCCGAAGGCGACGATGAGGATCGGCAGCAGGGAATTGTCCTTCGGCATGTCGTTGATCAGCGAGCGCGAAGCCCGACCGATCATTCCGCGCGTCCGGTCGATGAAGAACTGCGTGATATTCCCGGTCATCACAGTCGTCGCCGGCCCGACGATCGGATAGAGCCGGTGGATCGCATTCTGCAGCGCCATGCCGGCCGTCACCGGCGTGGCGACGGCAAGCGCAAGCCAGAAGTCGAGCGTCCAACCTTTCAGGCTGGCGAGCAGCCCGAGCGCGCCGGTGACGGCGATCAGCAGCGCCTCGATCGCCAGCATGCCGCGAATATGCCGCGCCGGGTCGTCATAAAGGGCGACGTAACGGTCGTGCACCAGAGTGACCGCCATGACGGCCACGAAGAATATGGGCAGGATGACGATCTTCAAGAGATCGGTGGCTTGGAATCCGGTCGCGATTTCGGCGGCCAGGATGACGAGGTTCCCGGTGATGTGCGCGGCCATGATGTGATGCAGGCCGACGAAGGAACCGGCATCGACCCAACCCGCGACAAGCGCGAGCACGATGACGAGCGTTCGGCTCATGCTGTATCTACCGCTCCGCGCCGGTGGCTACCCCCGCCCGACAAACGGCATCTTGTTGGCCATCACCGTCATGAACAGCACGTTGGAGTCGAGCGGCAGGCTGGCCATGTAGACCACCGCGCTGCCGACGTTCTCGGCGGCCATGCGCGGCTCGATCATCTTGCGGCCGTCCGGCTGCAGCACGCCCTCGCCATGCACCATGCGTTCCGTGAGCGGGGATTCGGCATTGCCGATGTCGATCTGCCCGCAGCAGATGCTATACGGCCGGCAGTCGAGTGAGGTCGATTTGGTGAGGCCGGTGACGGCGTGCTTGGTCGCTGTATAAGCGACCGAGAACGGGCGCGGCGCGTGCGCGGAGATCGAGCCGTTGTTGATGATGCGGCCGCCGCGCGGGTCCTGCACCTTCATGATCTTAATGGCCTCCTGCGTGCACAGGAACATGCCGGTCAGGTTGGTGGCGACCACGTTCTGCCATGCCTCGAACGGCAGGTCCTCGAGCGGGACAGGGGGCGCGCCGATGCCGGCATTGTTGAACAGCACGTCGAGACGGCCGAAGGAGGATTTCACCTTGTCGAAAAGCGCCAGCACCGAAGCCCGGTCGG
Organism: uncultured Pseudomonadota bacterium; assembly: GCA_963837965.1. GTDB lineage: Bacteria > Pseudomonadota > Alphaproteobacteria > Rhizobiales > Xanthobacteraceae > Pseudolabrys. Next base: position 97,594 of record CAWIPY010000006.1, read on the forward strand.
ACACGTCGGTCGGCACGGCCAGCGCCTGGCTGCCGGTGGCGTTGACCTCCGCGGCGGTCTCCTCCAGCGGCGCCGGGCGGCGGCCCGCCAGCACCAGATTGTAGCCCGCCTTGGCCAGGGCGACGGCGACCGCCTTACCCACGCCGGTGCCGGCCCCGGTGACCAGCGCAATTTTCGTCGTCATCGGCTCATTCCTCCGCCCTCGATTTGCTTGGAACGCCAAATAGCATAAAGCGGCGCATGGGGCAGCCCGGTGCGGGAGCGGATCGCGCGATTTAAGGCTGACGTGGGGCGTCGGCGAGCAAGGGAGTACATGCATGAATACGTTGAAGGGAAAGACGGCTCTGGTCACCGGCTCGACGGACGGCGTCGGCCGGCGCGTGGCCGAACGGCTGGGCGAAGCCGGGGCCCGCGTCCTCGTGCATGGGCGAGGACAAGCGCGCGGACTTGATGTGGTGGCGGCAATCAAGCAGGGCGGCGGCGAGGCGCAATTCCTGGCAGCCGATCTTGCCTCTCTCGACGAGGTGCGGCGACTTGCCGGCGACGTGCAAGGCGCCACCCGCCGCCTCGACATCCTGGTCAACAATGCCGGCATCGGCAGGACGCACGACACCCGCGAGGTGAGCGCCGACGGCTACGAGCTGCGCTTCGCGGTGAATTACCTGGCCGGGTTTCTGCTCACCCATCTGCTGCTGCCGCTGCTCAAGGACAGCGCGCCGGCCCGCATCGTCAACGTCTCCTCCGCCGCGCAACAGCCGATCGACTTCGACGATGTCATGCTGACGCAGGCCTATAGCGGCAGCCGCGCCTACTCCCAGAGCAAGCTCGCGCAGATCATGTTCACCATCGATCTCGCCCGCGCGCTCGACGGCACGGGGGTGACCGTCAACGCGCTGCATCCGGCCACCTTCATGGATACCGCCATGGTGCGGGCGCGCGGGGTCACGCCGACCAGCAGCGTCGACGAGGGCGCCGACGCGATCCTGAGCCTGGCGGTGGCGGAGGCCGGCGCGAAGCACAATGGCGCTTATTTCAACGGCCAGCGCGCAGCCAAGGCGCTGGCGCAGGCCTATGATGCTGACGCGCGCCGCTGCCTCAGGGCGATGAGTCTGGAATTGACCGGGCTGTCGTCCCAAGCATCGGCGCAATAGCGCTTCGCCATGCAGCGAGCACGCCATCGTGCGTCAGTTTTCCGGCGCCATATTATAAAGGCGCTTGCACGCCACAGACCGGACGGAAAGCGTCACATCATGCGGGCGGGAAGCTTTGGATTGAGAATTTTGCGGGCGCTCTCGGCGCCGACCACCGGCAGCCCTTTGGGGTCGATGAGCCCGATCTGCACCAGGACGCTGGCCTGATCCCAATAGATATGCTCGTGCGTGATCTTGCCGTCCTTGAAGCCGACAATGACCGCGAAGGCTACCTCTACGGGTTTTCCGGTGGGCACAACTTTGGGCAACATCCAATCGATTGGCACTGTGTGCGTGAAGCTGATAACGAGCTCATCGACAATCTGATCGTCGCCGACGGTGCTCGAGACATTCGTCATCTTGACGTCGGGCGGAAAGAACTTGCCGACCAGATGGTTCTTGTAGAAATCTCGCACGCCCTCGCGGCCGACGCCGCCGATCATGGTCGGCACGTTATGGAGATGGGGATCGGCCGTCATGGTGGCCATGGTCGTTTCCAGATCGCCGGCGAGTTCCGCGCCCACGTGCTTCTGGAAGGTGTCGATCATCGCTTGTTTTAACATCGGGCTTTGTCCTTGGGCTGAGGCATGATGAGATTGGGCGGTGGCTGCCTGAACTCACGGTGCCATTGTTGGCGCCGCGCTTTGCGGCGCCGGTCGCGCGTTCTCGTCGGACCGGATGGGCTCTGATCTGCGCCGAAGCTGAGCCGGATAGTGCAACGATCTCTGGATAACGCCGGAAATGACCTCGCGTTCAATAACGGAGACGTCGGAAAACACTACCTCGGTGTCGTGGGATCAATTTACCGGCGAGAGGAGGCGGTGAGAATGCCGCTCGCAGCCTCAGCCCGCCAGCGCGGCTCTCGCGGGCGGCTCGGCCGAGGCCGCGATGCGGGCGCTGATCTCGTCGGCGCTCACCGGCCGGCCGAAGTAGAAGCCCTGCATGGAATGCACGCCGGCCGCGCGCAGGAAAAGCTGCTGGTCGGCGGTTTCCACGCCTTCCGCCGTCACTTTCATGCCGAGGCCGCGGCCGAGACCGACGACCGCGTGTACGATGGCCGCGGCATCGGCGGCTTTCTCGATCGAACGCACGAAGCTTCGGTCGATCTTGAGCTTGTCGAAGGGGAAGCGGCGGAGGTAGAGCAGCGAGGAATAGCCGGTGCCGAAGTCGTCGAGGGCGACGCGCACCCCCAATTCCTTCAGTCGGATCATGGCGGCTTCGGCCGTGTCGGCATTGCCCAGCAGCACACTTTCCGTCAGTTCAAGTTCAAGACGGCTGGGATCGAACTCGGTGTCGATCAACGTGCGCTCGACCATGGCGCAGAAGTCGGTGCGGCGGAATTGAATAGGCGACACGTTTACCGCTACGGTGAGGCCGGGCCAGGCCTTGCCGTCGAGGCAGGCCTTGCGCAGCACCCGCGCGCCTAGCTCGACGATCAGCCCGGAGTGCTCGGCGGCGCCGATGAACTCCGTCGGCTCGATCGGGCCGCGCGCCGGATGATTCCAGCGGCACAGCGCCTCCACCCCGAGCAGGTCCTGGCCGCTGTTGTTGACGATCGGCTGGTAGACGAGGTGCAGGTGGTCTTGCTCGATCGCTTCGCGCAGGTCGGCTTCCAGGAGCTTGCGCTTGGACAGGTCGGCGTCCATCGCCGCATCGTAGAGGCAGGCGCGGTTGCGGCCCTCGTTCTTGGCGCGGTAGAGCGCCATGTCGGCGTAGCGCATGATGTCGGCGGCGCCGCCGCTGTTCTTGTCGATGACGGCAATGCCGATGGAGGCGCCGATCACGATATTGTGGCCGCCGATCGAATAGGGCGCGCAGATGGCGGCGATCAGGCGGTGCGCGAGCGCCATCATCTTGGCGGTATCCTTGCCGATGACGGAGATCACCGCGAATTCGTCGCCGCCGAGCCGCGCCACCAGATCGTCGCCGCGCAGGGCGTGCGAAAGCCGCAGCGTCACGTTGCGGATCAGGTCGTCGCCGATGTGATGGCCGAGCGTGTCGTTGACATCCTTGAAATGGTCGAGGTCGATGTAGAACGCCGCGGCGGGGCTGCGTCCGGCGCGCACCTCCTCAATCACCGCTTCCAGCCGCTCGCTGAAATAGTTGCGGTTGGGCAGGCCGCAGAGCGGATCGTGCATGGCGAGGTGGCGCAGCCGTGTCTCGCCCGCGGCGATCGCCGCCGCCGTGCGGCGCATGTAGCGCAGCACGAAGGCGGCGAGCAGCGCGAAGCCGGCGAGCGCGACGGCGATGAAGGGGACAACGCTCTGCACGATCTCGGCGCCCGGTCGCCGCGGCGTGAAGGCGAAGCGGGCGATATTGGCGCCGTTCGGCCCGCGCAGGGCATAAACGACATCGCCGGGCGGCGCCGGCTGGGCTCCCAGCCTGCGCAGATGAGTGAGGCGAAGCTGGGCGGCGATGCCGGCCAGCGTCACGTCATCGATATATTTCACCGAAACGAGGATCGGCGCGGCGCTGTCGCGTGCAGGTGAGATACCGGCGACGGGGCCGACCGCCGCGGCCGCGATCACCGCCGGACGGTCGCGGAACCGGCGGATCACCGCCGCCTGGGCATGCGCGGTCTGGGCGTCGGCGGCGGCGCGCTGCAAGCCGATGGCGTTGTCCAGCACTGCCTCGCGCCCGCGCATATAGTCGAGCAGGCCCTGCATGGCGGGCATGGCGCCGGCGAGCCACACGGCGTCGGGCGGGTGATTGCCGACCAGCGAATAGATCGGCTTGTCCTGGCCGTCGAAGACGAAGACGTCGTCGTGATCGAAGTTCTTCCGCAGCCACAGGCCGACACCGCGGTCGGCCCAGGCCGGATCCGGCTGCAGGCGAATATTGCGGATTGCCGCCGGCGAGGCAGCGATGCTCTTTACCTGGCGCAACACACGGAAGGCGAATGTATCGAGCGCGTGTGCCAGTAACTGCTTTTCCTGGCCGGCGGCCACTTCGTCGGCATGCTGCGCTGAGGAGAGTATGGCGACGACGATGCAGATGATGGCGACGGCAACGATGACGCCGATCGGCACCACCACGCTCAGCCGCGCGCGGTCCCAACTGGTGTGCTGGCGCTGTTCGATCGCCCGGGCGCGCGCGGACAAGACGAAAACCCTCTAAAGCGTCCCAACCATGCAACTTTTCAAGCTGCAACCTATCCAGCAAAGCTTGCCATTTCGCTTTTCTTGCGGACGGCGGCGGCGCGCGCACCGGCAATTCACATGGCGCTGTTAATCGATGGTAAAGCCATAAAAGAAGATCGAATCTTTTTGCGCCGCAAACGTCATTCGGTGCTGCGGTAGGGTGGGCGCGGTATCGCCATATGCGCCGCGCGCAGGGCGGCCGACCAGCGTTCGCGCAGATCCTGGAAATAGGGTTCGCCCTGCTCGATGCGGTAGTTCACCTCGGCGGCGTAGGCATCGCGGCGCGCCACCAGGATATCGATCGGCAGGCCGACGGCGATGTTGGAGCGCATGGTCGAGTCCATCGATATCAGGCCGATCTTGAGCGCGTCATAGAGGTCGGTGTCGAAGCTGATGGCGCGGTCGAGCACGGGCTTGCCGTATTTATGCTCGCCGATCTGCAGATAGGGCGTGTCGGTGGTGCATTCGATGAAGTTGCCGGCCGAATAGATCATGAACAGGCGCAGTCGGCCGCCCTTGATCTGGCCGCCGAACAGGAAGGCCACGTCGTGCTCGACCGCGGCGGCGGCCAGCGCCTTGCCCTCGGCGTTCTGCACCTGGCGCACCACCCGGCCGATGCGCTGGGCCGCCTTGAACATGCTGGGCGCGTTCATCAGCGTCTCGATCTCGCCGGTCTCGGGATTCTCGTAGCCCTCCGTCAGGGTCGAGCGCACCGACTGGCTGAGCGACAGATTGCCGGCGGCGGCCAGCGCCATGATGCGCTCGCCCGGCTCGTTGTAGACGTAGAGCTTGCGGAACGTGGAGATGTTGTCGGGCCCGGCATTGGTGAGCGTGTCGGCCATCATCACCAGGCCGTCCCGCACCAGGATTCCGCAGCAATAGGTCATGGTTATTCGTTTCTTATCGTCGATACCGGTCCGCGGTTATACCTGCGGGCGGGCGGGCCGGGCAATCGGGCGGGAGGATGCGTCCAGCCTGTAATTTTGACGTGCGTGGATCACCATTGTGAGGGGGCTTCGTATTCACCTCACCTCCCACTTCCAGGGGAGTTAGCCGTATTCGTCACATAGGCACTAGCTCTGGCTCTGGCGCTGGGCCTGGCCGACATGCACGGCAACTTTGAGGTGCTCGCCGCTGCCGCCGCGGCGGGTGCCGCGCACCGGCGCTGCACCGAGATAGTCGAGCCCGACTGCCACCCGCACATGGGCATCGGTGGCGCAGATGCCGTTGGTCGGATCGAAGCCCACCCAGCCGAGGTCTTCCACGTAGGCCTCCGCCCAGGCATGGCCGGCCTCCTGCGCGGTGACGCCGTCGGCCCGGTGGAAATGCCCGCCGATATAGCGGGCCGGGATGCCGAGGCGGCGCGCGGCCGCGATGAAAATGTGGGTCAGGTCCTGGCAGACGCCGCGCCGCAGGGAGAACGCCTCCGCGGCGGTGGTGGCGGCCTGGGTCGGATCGGTATCGAAGGCGATCTCGCTGTTGAGCGCGGTGAGCAGCGCGTGCAGCAGGGTGAGCGTGTCTTTGCCGTTGGCTGCGCGCGCGGTCTCGGCGAAATCGGCGATCGCGGCATCGGCCTCGGTAAGCGCGGTCTCGCGCAGATAAAGCTGCGGGGGAAAACGTTCGACCGCGCCGGTCACAAGGCCCTGGGTATCGGCGGTGTCGACCTCGCCTTCAACGGAAACCGTCAGCTCGTCGAACGGGCCTTCGGCGGTGAACGAATGCGTGATGTTGCCGAAGGCGTCCTCGTGCTGATGGAGCTGGCAGTCCTGTGACAGGTCGAGCCGCCAATGCAGCACGTATTGGCCGTCGTGGTTGCGCGGCGTCTTGCGCAGGAGCTGGATCACGCTGCCGGGCGGCGTGTCGTAGCGGTAGGTGGTCGCGTGCGAGATGCGGAGGCGCACAATTCTACTCCGTCATGCGCGGCCCTGTGCCGGGCATCCACGCCTTAATTGCAAGTCCCGCCCATTAAGCAAGACGTGGATGGCCGGGACAAGCCCGGCCATGACGATCGAAATCATAACAGGAACTGCTGGGTAATCGCGCTGCCGAGGCGGTTGTTCTCGGTGATGAACTCGCCGATGAACTCGTGCAGGCCGCGCTGGAAAATGCCGTCCATGCGGCTATTCTGCAGCCGTGTGCGGATTCCGCGCGCCTGGCGCTGGGCCGGACCCTGCCGGCCATAGGCGTTGGCGATGGCGTCGAGGTTACGCACGATGGCCTCGTAGCAAGAGGCGAGGGAGCGCGGCATTTCCTCCTTCAGGATGAGCAGGTCGGCGATCAGCCACGACTTTAGGCTCTCGCGGTAGACCCAGTGGTAGGAGGTGAGAGCGGATACAGAGCGCAGGATCGCCGCCCATTGGAAATAGTCGAGCGGACCGCCGATGCGGGCGTGCTCCGGCAGCAGCAGATGATATTTGACGTCGAGGATGCGCGCGGTGTTGTCGGCGCGCTCGATATAGACGCCGAGGCGGGAGAACCAGTAGGCGTCGTCGCGCAGCATGGTGCGGTAGGCGGAGCCGTCGTAGCGCAGCGAGGATTCCTGCACCCAGCGCAGGAAGCGCGACAGCTCCTCGCGTGAAGAGGGGCCGTTGCCGTAGCGCCTCAGTTCCAGCCAAGTGCCGTTGATGGCGTCCCACATTTCGACCGTGAGCGCGGTGCGCACGGCGCGCGCGTTTGAGCGGGCGAGCTCGAAGCAGGAGCGGATGGAGGAGGAATTGACGGTAGAGAAGGCGAGGAAGTGGGTGACGTTCTCCTCGTTGGCTTCCTCGTACTCCTTGTAGAAGGCGCTGGCGCAGCCGGCGGTGAGCACCGCCGATTCCCATTCGTTGCTGCCGCCGGCATAGGCGAGCGGCAGCGCGGAAAGCCGCTGGGTGGCGTCGAGAATGCGCGCGAGATATTCCGCTCGCTCCACATAGCGCGACAGCCAGAACAGGTTGTCGGCGGTGCGGGAGAGCATGGGCCTAGACCCCAGCACGGAGCGCACCCTCCCCTGGAAGGGGAGGGTCGCCCGCTGAAGCACAGCGAAAGCGGTCGGGGTGCGGTGACTGGCTCGTTGCGCGGTTCGCCCCCTCCCGATCGCGCTTGCGCGCGATCGACCTCCCCCCTCCAGGGAGAGGTGAAGAGAGCGTGGCGAGGGTTCTCGATTCCGAACTCATCCGTCCACCACCCAGGTGTCCTTGGTGCCGCCGCCCTGGCTGGAATTGACCACCAGCGAGCCTTCCTTGAGGGCGACGCGGGTCAGCCCGCCCGGCACGATGCGCACGCGGTCGCTGCCCGAGAGCACGAAGGGGCGCAGGTCGACGTGGCGCGGCGCGATCCCCGCTTCCACGCAGGTCGGCACCGTGGACAGCGCCAGTGTCGGCTGCGCGATGAAGTTCTTCGGTGCCGTCTTCAGCTTGGCGCGGAACTGCTCGATCGCCACCTTGCTGGCGGCCGGCCCGATCAGCATGCCGTAACCGCCGGAGCCGTGCACTTCCTTGACCACGAGTTCGTGCAGGTGGTCGAGCACATAGGCGAGATGCTCCTCTTCGCAGCACCGCCAGGTGGGCACGTTTTTCAGGATCGGCTCCTCGCCGAGATAGAACTGAACGATCTCCGGCATGAAGGAGTAGATTGCCTTGTCGTCGGCGATGCCGGTGCCGACCGCGTTGGCGAGCGTCACGTTGCCCGCCTGGTAAGCCGACATCAGCCCGGGCACGCCGAGCCCCGAGTCAGGGCGGAAAGTGAGAGGATCGAGAAATTCGTCGTCGACGCGGCGGTAGATCACGTCGACGCGCTTCGGCCCCTGCGTGGTGCGCATGTAGACCAGTTCGTCCTTGACGAAGAGGTCGCGTCCTTCGACTAGCTCTACGCCGAGCTTGTCGGCAAGGAACGAGTGCTCGTAATAGGCGGAATTGTAGACGCCGGGGGTCATCAGCACGACGTTCGGGTCACGCGTGCTCGACGAAGGCGCCACCGATTTCAGCGTCGCCAGCAATTCGTCCGGATAGTTCTCCACCGGTGCGACGCGGTAGCGCGCGAACAGCTCGGGGAACAGCCGCATCATGATCTCGCGGTTCTCCAGCATGTAGGAGACGCCGGAAGGCGTGCGGGCGTTGTCCTCGAGCACGTAGAAGGTATCGGGCTCGACGCGCACGATGTCGATACCGGCGACATGAACGTGAATGCCGTGCGGCACGTGCTGGCCGCTCATCTCGGGGCGAAAGGCCGGGTTGCGGAATACCATGTCGTCCGGCACCACGCCGGCGCGCAGGATTTCGCGTTTGCCATAGATGTCCGCGATGAAGGCGTTGAGTGCGCCGACCCGCTGGGTGAGGCCGGCCTCGAGCCGCCGCCATTCCGCGGCCGCCATGATGCGGGGGATGACGTCGAAGGGGATCAGCCGCTCCTGCGCCTCCGCCTCGCCGTAGACGGCGAAGGTGATACCGATGCGGCGGAAGATCAGCTCGGCCTCGCGCCGACGGTAATCGAGCACGTCGGGCGGGACTTCGCGCAGCCAGCGCGCAAGCTCGCCGTAGGCGGGGCGCAGGCCGCCGTCGGTCCCACTCATCTCATCGAAGGCGGCCATCGTCGATCCCCCCGCTCGCCACCCGCTACGCCAACATGTCCTGCCTCAAGGCCTTAGGCCCGTTCGCCTCGGCCAGGGGCGGCCCCCAGCCGCCCCCGTCGATTCCACTCATGCGTCAGTCCACCCCTCTCGCTTTTACCGTTGCAAGCTTCAGGCCAAGGCAAAAGCCCGGCAAAGCACGTAAGGAGGCTTCCTCAGGCGGCAGGGCGATCCGCAAGCTGCCTATATTTTGGGCTGTGGCCGGCGGGCCGGGCCGGGGCGCCCGACAGCCAATCAGGCGCAATCGCCGTCCGGCTTCTGCACCACGAACCGGTACATACCCATGAAGGTGCGCGGATTGTCGGTCTCGTGGGCGTGCCAATTTTCCAGGTCGGTCATCGTCGTATCGCGCGGAAAGCGTGCCCGGTAGCGGCCGGTGACGTCCGGCCGGACGGTGAAACCGAGAAAGCGGACGCCGAGTTCGTCGACCGCCCGCTTGAGCTGCGGGATGGTCATGCGGTGTTCCTGCACGTGGAACAGGAGGTCGCGGCATTCGCTGATGCTGCGGAAGTCCGCCCACTCGGTGACCGATTTGACCGGCGCACCATCGGGAAGCGCCCTGATGGCCTGACGGACGCGCCGAATTCCTTCGGCGTCGGCCTTGTATCCTTCCGCCGCAATGAACGCGCGCGCGGCCACCACGCTTTGTCTCGCGATCTCGCTGTACAAGCCGAGTATCATTAGGCCGCCGGGGCGCAGCAGCGCGGTCAAATCTCGCCAGGCCGCGAATGGGTCGGCCATGTGATGCAGGACGCCGGTGCACGCGATCAGGTCGAAGCTGCGGCCGAGCATAGCGAGCTTGAGAATGTCGGCTTGCCCGTACTCGATATTGTCGACGCCGAGCTCGCGCGTTCTTCGCTGCGCGTGGGCAAGGCTGGCCTTGCTCAAATCGACCGCTAAAATCTTCGCGCCGGCGATTCCGCGCGCAAGAGCGAGCGTGTGCTCTCCGGTGCCGCAGCCGGCCACAAGAATGTCGCAACCCGCCTTTCCGGTAGGCTGCAACGGCGCGACTGGCAGAGCCTTGCGAATATAATCGTCGAGCGGAAGGGGCTTCGTGCCGGTCGCCAGCTTGACCCAGCGCGGGTAGGGGTTTTCCTCGTATTGCTGCCGCACCTGCACCGACACGTCGCTGTCGATGGGGGTAAGCTGCGGCATGACATCGCGCAATTCCCGCTCGAGCCGCGGTTCGCGCAATTGCAGCGTCAGCAAGGCGTCGATCGCGGCGGGCCAGGCGCGTGCCAGCGCGCGGTCGGCGCCGGCGACGCCGTATAGCGGAAAATAGCTGGCAACGACCGCGAGCATGAGCGGCGACGGGCTCTCGGCTTCGAGGCGGTCGCGCAGAGCCTGAGCCTTTGCGCGCTCGTCTTCGGCGAGGTCAAAGACGTATTCGCTGATGAAGCAATGCTGGGCGAGCGCGCTGGCAAAGCCGAGGAGCGCCTCGTCGGCTGCGTCCGTTTCGCCGGCGAGCGCCAGCAAGGCGCGCCGCGCCGCGGTCAATATGCGTTCGAGGTCGGCGCTCGCCACCGCCGCATTTTCCAGAACGGCGAGCAGCAAACGGCTGCCGGCGAGCGCTTGCAGCTCGGACTGTGTGAGCTCGAAATCTGCTCCGGCGGCAGCCGCTCGCCCGTAGATCGCGGCGGTGGCGCCGGTGCTTTGCATCACGGCGTCGGCGTAGCCGGCCGGGGCATGCGGTTCAGCCCAGGGCTCGGTCAGCGCCGCTAACAGATGTTTTTCCAGGCCTGGAATCGGCAGCACGCGGTTGAGCGAGCGGACGCATTCGACGAACAATGATTTTGCGTCGCTGCTTTGACTGGAATCGAGCACGCGGCACAAAATGACGAGCGCCTCCGCCGCATTGCCCTTTTGCATCAGGGCGAGGGAGAGGCCGAGCTCCGCTTCGGTAAAGTTCCGGCGGGCGGCCGATGCCAACCTGAATTGCGCGATAGCTTCGTCATGCCGCCCCAGCATCAGCAGCGCCATCGCGAAGTTCTGTCGCGCGGCGGAATTGTTCGGATCGGCCGCCAGCGCGCGCTGATAAGCGGCAGTCGCGGCATCGAGCTCGCGCCTATCGAAGAGGACGTTCGCGAGATTGTAATGCGCGACGGCAAGCTTCGGATTGGCGGTGATGACGTGCCGATAGGCGGCCGCCGCCTCATCTAGCCTGCCGAGCGCTTTGAGCGCGTTGCCGAGGTTCATGTGCGCGTCGAGGAAATCCGGCCGCAAGGCGATAGCGCGGCGATTGTGGGCTGCCGCCTCTTCGAACCGTTGCAGGCCGCCCATGACCAGGCCGAGATGGTAATGGGCCTGCGGGTCGGCGTCACGCAGCGCAATCGACTGTTCGATCAGCTTGGCCGCATCCTGCAGCCGGCCCTGATTGAGCGCGGCGACGCCGGCGAAATGCAGGGCGCCGGCATGACGCGGGTTGACGGCGAGGGCATCGCGATAGAGGCGTTCGGCCTGGGCGAGTTGCCCGCGCTGGTGGTGGCCAAGGGCCATTGCGAAAAGCTGGTCGGCGGACGGCGGCGAGGCCGGGGTGGACGGCGACGGTGCGCCAGGGCCGGGATAGCGTCGGTCGCTGGAACTGGTCATGGCAGCATGAAAGAGAAACCTCGAAGTGAATCAAGGATAAAGGCGCAAGCGAAGCCTCTCTTTTGGATGGACCCGGTGGGAACCATGGGAAAGGGTCCCGGGCGCGGCTTGAGCCCCGGCGAGGTTAACGGTTAAGTGTCCAACCGGGTCCGGCAAGGGCAAGAGACGCCGATGAGCGAACAAAGCGAGATCGTCACCGCAGGCATACTGGTGATCGGCGACGAGATCCTCTCCGGTCGCACCAAGGACAAGAACATCGGCTACATCGCCGATTATCTCACCGCCATCGGCATCGACCTCAAGGAAGTCCGCGTCGTATCGGACGACGAGGCAGCAATCGTCGCCGCGCTGAACGCGCTGCGCAGCGCCTACGACTATATCTTCACCACCGGCGGCATCGGCCCCACCCACGACGACATCACCGCGGACTGCGTGGCCAAGGCCTTCGGCGTTGCGCTGCGCTATCACCCCGACGCGGTGGCGATCCTCAAGGAGCGCATGGCCAAGATCGGCGGCGAGCTCAACGAGGCGCGCATGCGGATGGCGCGCGTGCCGGAAGGTGCGGCACTGATCGCCAACAAGGTATCCGGCGCGCCCGGCTTCTGGATTGGCAATGTGATCACCATGGCGGGCGTGCCCTCGGTGATGCAGTCGATGCTCGACGAGGTCGGGCCGAAGCTGAAGACCGGCGCTAAGCTGATGTCGGTGTCCATCCGCGCCGACGCCAAGGAGGGCGACGTCGGCTCCGAACTCGGCGCGATCGCCAAGGCGCATCCGGGCGTGCTGATCGGCAGCTATCCCTTCTTCGACGAGAAGATGGGGCCGAACACCAACATCGTGGTGCGCGCGCGCAACGCGGACAAGCTCAACGAGGTGAAGGCGGCGGTCGAGGAAATGCTGGTGACCGTGCGCCGGCAGGTGGCGGCCGCGGCGCGGTAAAGAGCGAAGAAATGCGAATGCCGTTGCCACATATTCCGTTCGTTCCCGCGCAAGCGGGAAACCAGCGCGTCAATTTCGCTCGTTCAATCTTTTCCAGGGTCCCCGCTTGCGCGGGGACGAACTGGGACAGCTGCTGATGCCCACGCCCGAAGGCGCGCCCAGCGCGGAAAAAATCTTTCCCGTATCCTGGGACCAGTTTCACCGTGACGCGCGTGCGCTCGCTTGGCGGCTGCACGCGGCCGGGCCGTTCGAGGCCGTCGTTTGCATCACCCGCGGCGGCCTGGTGCCGGCCGCGATCGTGGCGCGTGAATTGAACGTGCGGCTGATCGAGACCGTGTGCATCGCCAGCTATCAGAACTATCGGAACCAGGGCGAGCTGAAAGTGATCAAGGGCGTCGGCCCGGAGGTGACCTCGATGCGCGCGAAAGGGCAGGGCGTGCTGATCGTCGACGACCTGGTCGACACCGGCAAGACGGCGCGCATCGTGCGCGAGATGCTGCCCGCCGCGCATTTCGCCACCGTCTATGCCAAACCGATGGGCCGGCCGCTGGTCGATACCTTCATCACGGAAGTTTCGCAGGACACCTGGATCTATTTCCCCTGGGACACCGGGCTCGCGTTCCAGCCGCCGATCCGGCCCGGCGGGGATTGATGTCTCTTGCCCCGGGCGCACCGCTATCGCGCTGCGCTGCGCCCGGGACACAGACTTTCCGTTCACGTCGCTTCGTTCTAAACTCGGCTCAGTCAGGAGGAGCCCCGTATGACCGCCGCCACCGCCGCAAAGCCCGCGCCGCAGGACCTGCTCTCGCGCGTGGTACGCGCTGACGACATGCCCTGGCAGGAGACGCGCTTTCCCGGATGCAAGACCAAGACGCTGCTGTTCGATCCCGACAGCGGGCTGGCGACGCTCCTGTTCAAGATGGAGCCCGGCGCCGAACTGCCCGACCACGAGCACGTGCTGATCGAGCAGACCTATGTGCTGGAGGGTTCGCTGGTCGATAAGGAAGGCCCCGACGCCGGCGTCGAGGTGGGCCCCGGCGAGTTCGTCTGGCGCCCGCCGGGCAGCAGGCATTCGGCCTGGGCGCCGAAGGGCGGCACGTTCGTTGCCATCTTTCAGATCCCCAACAAGTTCTTCGAGAAGGACGGTCGAGTCACCGACTCCACCGGCAAGGACTGGCAGGAGACCTGGGGCGCCTTATTAGCAAAATGACCTGACGCGCCGCCCGCGTGGTGATAGCCCGCGCGCCGGCGCGGGAGACGAGGCCACATGCGGACGTGGCGGAATGGTAGACGCAACGGACTTAAAATCCGTTGGGAGCAATCCCGTGAGGGTTCGAGTCCCTCCGTCCGCACCAACAACAATAATCAATATGACCGGGGGCGCCATCGAGCGCCCGGTTCCAAAACAAAGCTGAGACGCGGCTGCGCCTCAGCTTTGTTGGACGAAGAATGCTGCTCAGTCGTGGTCCTCGTGGATCGTGACGGAGCTCCCGGTGGTGTCCTCGTCGTCCGAGCACACCTTCGTCGTCTTGATGCGATCCTCGGCCTTCTCGCGCGTTTCGAACGCCAGCGGACCGATCTGGGTGATTTCGGTCTGTGTGGTCGGCTTGGTGGTCGTCACGGTGCAGTGCTTCGCGTGCGGCTCGCGCACGACGTAGTACTGATCCGCCATGGCAGGCGCTGCGAACGATACGACGACAGCCGCCATCACTACGGTCTTAAGTTTCATGTTGGCCTCCTCGGAATTCGGTGAATAACGCGGCGGTCGGCCCCGATAAAAGGGCAAAACGACATCGGAGCAGCGCCGCCGCCCTCCGGAATCTGTAATGAGCAAGACCAAATTTCGTTCCCGGTTCGGAACTCTGGTGACGGCCCTAACTGAGCGCGTATTGTGGGACGCTAGTGATAGCCGGCAACGTTCCTGCCACTAAAAAAGAGGGCCGGAGTTTCCTCCGGCCCTCAAGCCTAGGCTTGGAGAGAGCCTTTGTGCTCGCCCCATTTCGGCATCGTCGCCGCTTGACAAGCGACGACTAACGTTCGACTCCGGCGCTTACTTCGACGCCATCTCGATGCCGAGATTGGTCTTCCAGTAGGCCTTGATCGCATCGATCGTGCTGGGCGGCAACGGACCGAAGGCGATGTCGCGGGCCATCTTCTGACCCTTCTCAAAGCCCCACAGGAAGAACTTGGTGACTTGCTCGTTGGTCGCCTTCGGCGCGGATTTGCGCAGGATCTGCCAGGTGCAGCCGGAGATCGGCCATGTGTCGGCGCCCGGCTGGTCGGTCAGGATGACGTAGAAGTCCTTCGCCTTGGTGAAGTCGACATGTCCGGCGGCGGCCTGGAAGCCCTTCAGGCTCGGGCTCACGGTCTTGCCGGCCTTGTTGACCATGCGCGCATACGAGAGCTTGTTCTGCATAATGTAGGCGTACTCGACGTAGCCGATCGAGCCTTTGATCTTCTCGACATAGGCCGAAACGCCCTCGTTGCCCTTGCCGCCGATGCCGGTCGGCCAATCAATCGAGGTATTGGCGCCGATCTTCGTCTTCCACTCGGGGCTGACCTTGGACAGGTAGTTCGCGAAGGTGAAGGTCGTGCCCGATCCGTCAGAACGATGCACCACGGTGATGGCCATGTCGGGCAGCTTCAGGCCCGTGTTGAGCTTCGCGATGGCCGGATCGTTCCACTTCTTGATCTTGCCCATAAAGATATTTGCCACGACCGGGCCCGACAGAATAACCTTGCCGGCCTTGATGCCGGGAAGGTTGTAGACCATGTCCTCGCCGGCAATGGCGGTGGGGAACTGGATCAGGCCGTGCTTGGCGAGCGTCGCAGGCGTCAGCGGCATGTCGCTGGCGCCGAACGCCACCTCGCCGCCCTCGATCTGCTTGATGCCGCCACCGGAACCGATGGACGCATAGTTCACTTTAGTGCCGGTCTTCTTCTCGTAAGCAGCCGCCCATTTGGCGACCAGCGGATAGACCCACGTGCTGCCGGCGCCGGTGATAGTGTCGGCTTGAGCATGTGTGCCTGCGAGTGAAAGTGTCGCGGCGGCCACGGCCGCAACGAGATGAAACCGCATATGTATCTCCCCGCTATTGACGGGCCGGCCTGCCCGAAGTCGCCCTCTTCCGAGGCCGGCGCGGGGGCACTTAGAGAGCGGGTGCGTCTCAGTTGCGTGACGTTTTTATTGCAAATCGATGACAGCCCGGGACAGCTGGGTTACACTTTGGTAATGCGGCTGCGCCCTAGTTGATACCGCCCACCAAATCCCCGCCATATTGAAGCTTTTGTTATGGAGTTTCAGTAATCTGGCCGCTGGGTCAGAGTCGGGCGCAGCACTTGGCCGACAGCCGCAAGCCTCTCCACGGAAGTCCACACAAGAATGAGCTGCCCCAGCGTGCCGATGCCCCTGTCACATTGTCTTCGTTGTAGTCGAGGTTTTGCCGGCCCGGCCTTCCGGCTTGCCGCGCTTGCGCTTGCCGCGGGCCTGCTCGCCGGCTGCGCCGGCACCACCGGCACTGAAGCCGACAGCACCAGCCGCTTTCTGGTGGCGCCCGGCAAATACGTGCTGTTCGACTGCGCGCACATCAAGCAGCAGGCGCAGGACAATGCCAAGCGGCAGCGGGAGCTGGAAGGCCTGATGGCCAAGGCCGGTGACAGCGCCAGCGGCCGCATGGTCAGCGCCATGGCCTACAAGCCGGAATACTTCCAATTGCGCGGCGAGATGGCCGACCTGCGCCAGACTGCCATCGACAAGAAGTGCCCGTTTGTGCCTGGAGAGGGGCGCAGCACGCGGCCGGTGGGGGTCGTCGTGCCGCGCTGAACTCTTGGTTTGCATTCCGGAACGCGATCGAGCGAGCCCGGAATCCAGGGGCGGCGCTCTCGTGCCTGGATCCTGGATTTGCGTGCGGCGCAGGCGCGCCGGAATGACCAGGAGGAGACGATCAACTTAATTCAGTCCAGCTTCACGCGCCGCAGCCGCAGCGCGTTGCTCACCACGCTCACCGACGACATGGCCATGGCGGCGGCGGCGATGACGGGTGACAGCAGGATGCCGAAGGCAGGATAGAGGATGCCGGCGGCGATCGGCACGCCGAGCGAGTTGTAAATGAAGGCGAAGAACAGGTTCTGCCGGATGTTGCGCATGACCGCGGCCGACAGCGCGCGCGCCTTGACGATGCCGGTCAGGTCGCCATGCAGCAAAGTGACGCCGGCGCTTTCGATGGCGACGTCGGTGCCGGTGCCCATGGCGATGCCGACGTCCGCCGCGGCGAGCGCGGGGGCGTCGTTGACGCCGTCACCGGCCATGGCCACCACGCGGCCTTCCTTGCGCAGTTTCTCCACCACCGCGCTCTTCTGATCGGGCAGCACCTCCGCTTCCACCTGGGCGATGCCAAGGCGCTTGGCGACGGCCTGCGCGGTAGTGCGGTTGTCGCCGGTGAGCATGACCACGCGGATGCCGTCGGCGGCGAGTTCCTTGAGCGCCTGCGGCGTCGTTTCCTTCACCGGGTCGGCGATGGCGATGACACCGGCCGGCTTGCCGTCGACGGCGAGCAGCACGGCGGTCGCGCCGTCCGCGCGCAAGCGCTCGGCTTCCGCGGCGAGCGGCGCGCTATCGATGTGAAGCTCGTTGAGAAAGGCGGCGGTGCCGAGCGCAAGGCGCTTGCCTTCCACCATGCCGATCACGCCCTTGCCGGCCGGCGCGTCGAAGCCGCGCACCGGCGACAGGTCGAGGCCGCGCTCCTGCGCCGCGGCGACGATGGCCGCTGCCAAAGGATGCTCGCTGCCGCGCTCGACGCTGGCCGCCAGCCGCAGCACCTGGGCGTCATCAAAGCCGGCGAGCGGCTTGACCGCCACCACCTTCGGCTTGCCCTCGGTCAGCGTGCCGGTCTTGTCGACCACCAGCGTGTCCACCTTTTCCATGCGCTCGAGCGCCTCGGCGTTCTTGATCAGCACGCCGGCATGAGCGCCGCGTCCGACGCCGACCATGATCGACATCGGCGTCGCCAGACCCAGCGCGCAGGGGCAGGCGATGATCAGCACGCTGACGGCCGCCACCAAGCCGAAGGCGAAGCGCGGCTCGGGGCCGAAACTCGCCCAGGAACCGAAAGCGATGAGCGCCACCGCGATCACCGTCGGCACGAACCAGCCGGCTACCTGATCGGCCAGCCGCTGGATCGGCGCGCGGCTGCGCTGCGCCTGCGCCACCATCTGCACGATCTGCGAGAGCAGGGTGTCGCGGCCCACCTTGTCGGCGCGCATGACGAAGCTGCCGCTCTTGTTGAGAGTACCGCCGATGACGCGGGAATCCTTTTCCTTGGTTATCGGCATGGACTCGCCGGTGACCATGGACTCATCCAGCGCCGAGCGGCCTTCCAGCACCACGCCGTCGACCGGCACCTTGTCGCCGGGGCGCACCCGCAATTTGTCGCCGACGCCGACTGCGTCGAGCGAGATTTCCTCGTCGCTGCCATCGTCCTTCACGCGCCGCGCAGTAGCGGGCGCGAGATCGAGCAGCGCCTTGATGGCGCCTGAGGTCGCTTCGCGTGCCCGCAGTTCGAGCACTTGCCCGATCAGCACCAGCACGGTGATCATGCTGGCCGCTTCGTAATAGACGGCCACTGTGCCGCCATGCCCACGGAATGCGGGCGGGAAGACATGCGGCGCGAAGGTGGCGATCAGGCTGTAGATGTAGGCCACGCCGGTGCCCATGGCGATCAGCGTGAACATGTTGAGGTTGCGCGTCACGAGCGATTGCCAGCCGCGCACGAAGAACGGCCAGCCCGCCCACAGCACCACCGGCGTGGCGAAGGCGAACTGGATATAGTTGGCGACCTGCGGCGTGACCCACTGGCCGGTGCCGGCGAACATGCCCGACCATTCGATCGCCATCACCGGAATGGTGAGCGCCAGGCCGATCCAGAAGCGCCGGCGCATGTCGATGAGTTCGGGGTTCGGGCCGGTGTCGGCGGTCATGACCTCCGGCTCGAGACCCATGCCGCAGATGGGGCAGGTGCCCGGGCCTTCCTGGCGGATTTCCGGATGCATCGGGCAGGTGTAGATGGCGCCCTCGACCACCGGCTCCGGCTCGCGCGGCTTGAGGTATTTCTCCGGGTCGGCAGCGAACTTTGTTTTGCAGCCATTGCAGCAGAAGTAATAGGTCTGGCCGGCGTGCTCGGCGCTGTGCTTGGCCGTCGCCGGATCGACGCTCATGCCGCAGACGGGGTCGGTGGTGGCACCCGCGGCGGAGGCGTGGCGATGATGGTGATGCTCGGTGGCGGTGGTCATGTCGGCCCCTGGGATCGCTTGTACTCCATACCCGTAGGGGGTATATATCGGCCATGAAGCAGACAATCAAGGCGTCGACGCTCAAGCGGCTCAAGCGCATCGAGGGCCAGGTGCGCGGGCTCGCCCGCATGGTCGAGGACGACCGCTACTGCATCGACATCGTGACGCAGATCGGCGCCGTGCGCGCCGCGCTACGCCGCGCCGAGGAGGAAATTCTGCGCGACCACGTGGCCCATTGCGTCGAGCACGCCATCACCTCTGGCGACAAGACCGATCAGCGCCGCAAGGTGGCGGAACTGATGGAAGTGATGGAGCGGGCGGGGCGGTAGAAGCTTCGTGTCCCGGGCGCTGCAGACCCGGGACCTCGGTTTCTTGTCCAAGGCAGCGGGGCCCCGGATCAGCGTCGCACCATCCTCGCTTCGCGGCGCCTGTCCTCGCGGCGTCGCGTGGCGCGAACGCGAGGATGCTGCGCCGCCTCCGGGGCACGAGTCCTCACTACCGCGACGACAGTCCGAGCACGCTGTAGAGCGGGCACAGGCCGAATATCGCGGTCAGAATCGGCACCACGCCGATCCAGCCGACCCAGCTCCAGCTCGTGCCGGGCGCGATATAGCCGAGGGCGAAGGCGATCAGCGCCAACCCCACGATCACCCGGGCCAGACGGTCGAACATTCCCACATTGACGGACATGACAAGGCTCCCTGCGAACGATTTGTTCGCGCCGCACGCTAGCGAGGCGGGGAACTTCCGCGTTGACAAAGATCAACATGGATGCCGCCGTCCCGGCCAAGCGAGCGCGAGCCGGGACCGACGGCGTCTACGGATGCGGACTAGCAGGAATTACTGGGTCCCGCCTTCGCGGGGACGACGGCCGGGCAATCAGCCGTATTTCTCCCGCGCCAGTTTCACGCCGGCGCCGAGCGCGACAAGCTTCGCCTCCGCCACTTCGCGCCGCATCGGCGCCATGCCGCAATTGGTGCAGGCGACGATGCGCTCCTTCGGCACGATCCTGGTCACCGCGCCGATGACGTCGGCCACCTGCTCGGGCGTCTCCACCGTGTCGGTCGCGATATCGATGACGCCGACCAGCACGTCCTTGCCCTGCAGCAGCCCCATCAACTCCATGGGCACGTGCGAATTGATGCATTCGAGCGAGACCTGGTCGACCTTGCTTTTGGCCAGCGCGGGAAAGATTTTTTCGTACTGCCGCCATTCGGCGCCGAGCGTATTCTTCCAGTCGATATTGGCCTTGATGCCATAGCCATAGCAGATGTGCACGGCGGTGGTGCACTTCAGCCCATCGGTTGCGCGTTCGAGCGCTTCGATGCCCCAAGCCTGAACCTCGTCCATGAACACATTGAAGGCCGGCTCGTCGAACTGGATCACGTCGACGCCGTCCTTCTCCAGCGCGCGCGCTTCCTGGTTGAGCAGGCCGGCGATGGCGAAGGCCATCTTCACCCTGTCGCCGTAGTGGCGGTCGGCGATGGTGTCGGAAATGGTCATCGGGCCGGGCAGGGTCACCTTCAACTGCTTCTGCGTGTGCGCGCGCGCGTGCCGCGTCTCTTTCTCGTGCACGCGGCCCTTCAATTTCAATTCGCCGCGCACCTGCGGCACCATGGCTTTGTAGCGGTCGGCGCGGATGCCCATCTCCACCTTGTTGACGAAGTCGATGCCGTCGACATATTCGAGAAAACCGTGCACGAAATGCTGCCGCGACATCTCGCCGTCGCTGACGATGTCGAGGCCGGCGTCCTCCTGCAGCTTGATCGCCAGAAGCGTGGCGTCGAGCTTGCCCTGCGCAAGCTCCTCGCCGGCGAGCCGCCATTGCGGCCACAGCTTGTTGGCCTCGGCGAGCCAGGTGGGTTTCGGCAGGCTGCCGGCGGTCGATGCGGGAAAAAGCATGAGGCTCGCTCTCAAAGTGTTGCGGGGACCTGCCAACTATAAAGCCAATCCTGCCGCGCGAGCAGCTTTTCTCCGCCCATCGCGCGCATTGCGATATTGCGCACCAGCGCTTCCGGCCCACTCATCCCATAGATGCGGCCCTGCTTGCGCGACATCGCCTGCACGCGGTCGGCGCGATGGCGGCGGCGGCCTTCGTAGCCGCGCAGCGCGTCGGCCGGATCGTCGAGATAGCGGCTCAGCATGGCGGCGAGCAGCGCCGCATCCTCGATCGCCATGCCGGCGCCCTGCGCCAGAAAGGGCAGCATGGGATGGGCAGCGTCGCCGATCAGCGTGACCGGTCCCTCGCCGCCGCCGAAGGGATGGCGGCGGTGATAGAGCGCCCATTTCAGCCAGCGCTCGGGCAGCGCGACCAGCGCGCGGGCGGTCTCGCTCCAGGACCAGCGCGCGAACTGGCGCAGGATCTCGTCGCGCCGTCCAGCCGCCGACCAGCCGGTCTTCTGCCAGTCGTCGTGCACGATGCCGACGATGTTGATGAGGCGGCCGCCCTTGACCGGATAATGCACGAGATGCGCGTCGATCCCGAGCCACAGATGCACGAGCGGCTCGCGGAATTCCGGGAGCACGCTTTCCGCCGGTACGAGCGCGCGCCAGGCGGTGCGATGGGCGAAATAGGGTTTGGCAAAGCCGCGCAGATGGCTTGCCACCGCCGACCAGATGCCGTCGGCGCCGATCAGCGCGATGGCGCGTTCGTCGGTCACCTGGGCGGCGCCGCGCGCGAGCACGGTGACGCCTTTGACATGGGCGGCGAAGTCCTCAACGCGCAGGCCGAGCCTGAGTTTGATGTCGGGATCGGCGTCGGCCGCGGCGGCCAGCGTTGCCTGCAGGTCGCCGCGGTGGATCGTCCAGTAGGGCGCGCCGTAGCGGCGCTCGACCGTGGCCCCGAGCGGAATGCGCACGATCTCGCGTCCCGAGCCGCCGGCCATGACGCGGATCGCCTGCGGCGTCATCACGTGGGGCGCGAGCCGCTCGGCAAGGCCCAGGGCGATCAGCACGCGCGTGGCGTTGGGCCCGAGCTGGATGCCGGCGCCGGCTTCCGTGAGTTTTTCCGCCTGCTCCAGGACGGTCGCGCGCAAACCGGCCCGCGCCATGGCCAATGCTGCGCTGAGGCCGGCGATGCCGGCACCGGCCACGATGACATGACGCTCGCCAGGCACCGGCCGGCTCCCGGATCGGTCAGGCGGTTTCGGTCGCGGGCAATGCGCATTCCGGCGGACGGGCCGCGTGCGAATCGAGGCCGGGGTCGAACCGGTAGAGCGTCGAGCAATAGGGGCAGACGATCTCGCTCTCGTCGCCCATGTCGAGGAAGACGTGCGGATGGTCGAAGGGCGGCGTCGCGCCCACGCACATGAATTCCTTGGCGCCGATCGAGATCGCGGGCACGCCCGGATTGTTGTGGAAATGCGGAATCACGTGCTCGGCCATGTGAACCCTCGTCTCGCGTGCGCCTGGGTCGTTTCGCGGGCCGCACCATAGCGGGCAGGCCTCGCCATGCCTAGCTATTAAGCTTCGCTAACCCTGCCGGAATGACGCTGGGAACGGCGCCGAATCGGCAGGGTTTTCTTCTATATAGGGCGGACACGCGCCTGGATCGATACAGGCCGCGGTTCCGCCCTCATTTTGCAACAGGAACCGCCCGAGGAAAGGCATGCGCGACGCGGAAGGTTTCGCGCCACCGGAGCTGCAGCAGATGAAGCGCTTGCGCCATCCGAGCATCGTGCCCGCGCTGGCGGCCGTCGCTGCGCTGGCGCTCGCCGCGGCCTTTGTGGTGCCGCGCGGCATCGACGCCGGCGGCGCGCTCGCCATCAAGGACGATCCGGCGCGGCTCGCTTCGCGCGCGCTCGATGGAAAATTCAACACCGCGGTGGCCGAGCGTGGCATCAGGCAGGCGCTCACCAATAATGACGCCGATCTCGCCAACAGCTTCGTTGAGCTTGCCGACGCACGCCATGTGGCGATCGACCCGGTGCTCCGGCAGAAGGCGGACGCCGCGGTGAAGGAGGCGTCATCAGTCCAGCAGGCGGCGAAGAGCTTCGCCTACGGCTTTGTCGAGGGCGAGCCGAGCGACGCAGCGAGCCTCGCCGGCACCACACTGGGCGATCTGTTCGTGTTCGGCGACATCCGCGACGCGGTGCGCGAGGGTTCGCGGCTGGCGATGGGCGAGAAGGCCGACAAGATGATCTTAGGGCTCGCCTGCGTCGGGCTGGCGATCACCGCCGGCACTTACGCCACGCTGGGCGCGGAAGCGCCGGCGCGTGTCGGCCTGTCGCTGGCGAAGGCCGCGCGCAAGACCGGGCGGCTTTCCGCCGATCTCGCGGCAAGCGTCGGGCGCATGCTGCGCGGCGTGGTGGATTGGGGCCGGCTGAAGAGCGCGATCAAGGGCGTGTCGATCACCGAGCCGGCGCTGGCCATCCGCGCCGCGCGCGAGGCGGTGAAGGTGCGGCGCGCGCGCTCCCTCGTGCATCTCGCCGGCGACGTCGGCACGGTGGAGACGAAAGCCGGCACGCGCGCAGCCCTCGACGGCTTGGAGATTGCGCAGAGCCCGCGCGAGATGTCGCGCGTCGCCAAGCTCGCCGAGAAGGAAGGCGGCAAGACCCGCGCCATCCTGAAAGTGGGCGGCCGCGCCGCCATCATGCTGACCGCCGGAGCTTTCGATCTCGGTATCTGGCTCATCGGTGCGCTCGTCACGCTGCTCGGCCTTGTCGCCTCGTTGAAGAGCATGGTTGAGCGCGTGACCCAGCGCCATCTCACCAACCGCAAGGCGCGCCGCCTGCGCCAGGCGATGCGGCGCTATGGGGCGCTGACCGCGCAGGCTGGTTGATCGCGCAACGATGCGGTCTATCTCAAGGTCATGGTCGGGCATAGCCGTTCGAAGAACGGCGTTCTTTCAGAATGCCTATGTCCCGGCCATCCACGTCTTAAGATTCGCAGCGAGCAAGGCGTGGATGCCCGGCATGAAGCCGGGCACGACGGCATAGAGGTGTCATGCCAAGTTTCCGCAATGGCGACGTCGAGATCGCCTATTTCGACCAGGGCGAAGGCGAGCCGATCGTGCTGGTGCACGGCTTCGCCTCGACCAAGGAGATCAACTGGGTCAACCCGTCCTGGGTGGGCGAACTGACGCGCGCCGGCCGGCGCGTGATCGCGCTCGACAATCGCGGGCACGGCGCGTCGAGCAAGCTCTACGACCCGGACGCTTACGAGATGGCGCTGATGGCCGGCGACGTGCGCGCGCTGCTCGATCATCTCGCTATCGAGCGCGCCGACGTGATGGGCTATTCCATGGGCGCGCGCATCACCGCCTTCCTCGCCGTGCATCATGCAGCGCGCGTGCGCTCGGCGATCATCGGCGGCCTCGGCATAAGACTGGTCGAGGGCCATGGCGGCGCGCTTGCGTCGACCATCGTCGCCGCGCTCGAAGCTCCCTCCCTGGCCGACGTAACCGACCCGACCGGCCGCGCCTTCCGCGCCTTCGCCGAACAGACCCGGTCGGACCTGAAGTCGCTCGCCGCCTGCATGGCGCGCCCGCGCCAGATCCTGACCCGCGACGAGGTCGCCGGCATCACGGTTCCGGTTCTGGTCGCGGTTGGAACCAAGGACGACGTGGCGGGCTCCGCCGCCGAACTGGCCGCTCTCATCCCCGACGCGCGCCTGCTCGAAATTCCCGGCCGCGATCATATGCTGGCGGTCGGCGACAAGGTGTTCAAAGCGGGGGTGATCGAATTCCTCAAGCGGCGGCCGTGACCCTGGCCGACAAGCCATGCGGGGCGCACATGGCGCTCTCGTGGCGCCGCACGTTATGTGCTAGATAAAGTTCCGAGGGGTTTGGCGTCGAGAGGCGCCGGGAGAGTTCACGCCATGGCTCACTATCAGACACGGCCCGCCAAGGGCGCAAATCAGAATCTCGACAAGGTCGACCCGGTTTGGGTACGTATCCGCGAAGAAGCCGAGGAGATCACGCGCCGCGAACCGGAGCTTTCCACATTCATCTATGAGAACATCCTGCATCACGACTCGCTGGAAGCTGCCATCGTGCATCGTGTCAGCCAGCGGCTCGAGCATACGGACGTGTCCGGCGACCTGATCCGGCAGGCCTATGGCGACGCGCTGGAGGACGAGCCGGCCATCGGCAACGCCTTCCGCGCCGACATCGTCGCCACCATCGACCGCGATCC
This sequence comes from uncultured Pseudomonadota bacterium, assembly GCA_963837965.1. Lineage (GTDB taxonomy): Bacteria > Pseudomonadota > Alphaproteobacteria > Rhizobiales > Xanthobacteraceae > Pseudolabrys. The sequence goes on from CAWIPY010000006.1 coordinate 122,480, forward strand.
GGCCACCAACCGCTTCATCGAGCCGGTGCTCTATTTCAAGGGCTTCCACGCCATCCAGACCCACCGGCTGGCGCATTGGCTGCTCGGCAAAGGCCGCAGGGATTTCGCACTCTATCTGCAGAGCCGCTCCTCGGCGGCGTTCCAATGCGACATCAACCCGGCGGCCAAGATCGGCCGCGGCATCTTTCTCGATCACGCCACCGGCCTGGTGGTGGGCGAGACCGCGGTCATCGACGACAACGTCTCGATCCTGCACGACGTCACCCTCGGCGGTACCGGCAAGGAACACGAGGACCGTCATCCGAAGATTCGCCATGGCGTGCTGATCGGCGCCGGCGCCAAGATTCTCGGCAATATCGAAGTCGGTCACTGCGCACGCATTGCCGCCGGCTCGGTGGTGATCAAGCCGGTGCCGAACAACGTCACCGTCGCCGGCGTACCTGCCAAAGTGGTCGGCGAGGCCGGCTGCCCGGAGCCCTCGCGCGCCATGGATCAGATGCTCTACGGCGTCATGCTGGAGGGCTGAAGCCGCGGGATGCGCGCGGCTTGCGCCCGGCGCTGCAATGGGGCAAGGAGGCGCTTGTCCAGACACGATCAAGGAGTGCCCGGTGGAGGTCAAGGAAGTCAGGCAGCTCGACGCCTATCTCAAGAAGTTGTTCGGCAACAACACCATCCGCGTGGTGCCGAAGACGGACGAGTCGGCCGAAATCTACGTCGGCGCCGACGATGCCGGCGAACTGACGGTGACCGAGGAGGAGGGCGAGCGCTCCTACAATTTCCGCATGGTGATCCAGATCGGCCAGGACCCCTCGATCCAGCCGGTGCCGGCGCTCAATGCCTATCTGCGCCGCAAGTTCGACAACGACAACATCCGCGTGGTGACGCGGCCGAAGAAGATGGACTCGCTGGAAGTCTACATGGGTGAGGAATTCATCGGCGTGTTGTTCGTCGAGAACGAGCGCGGCCGGCGTTCGTACATTCTCGAGCTGCCGATCCTGGATGTCGATCTGGTCGATTGACGCTCCGGCGTCATGCGCGGGCTTGACCCGCGCATCCATCTCTTTTCGAAATGATAGATTGCCAGGTCTCGCCGCCACAGCACGTCGAGGACGCGCCATGGCGGCGGCCCGCCAATGACGGTCACTGCTGTGGATGCAGCCGCGCCAGCAGCTTGTCGACGCCCGCGGCGACGTTCCGCCAGTCCTTGAGCCAGGCGCGCGGGAAACGGAAAGTGATGTCGGCATTGCCGATGCGCCGCTCCAGCAGACAATTGCCGGAACCGACCGCGCCCTTCAGCGTGCAGCGCGCGAGAAAATGCGCGGGGTCGGCCTGCTCGAACGCCAATTCCTCGCCCTGATAAGGCGTGCCGTCGCGGAAGCCGCGCAGCGTCATCCCCGGCGGGCCGGCGGTCGGCTCCGCCACCAGATAGCGCGGATAGATCTCCTTCACGCGGCTCATCACCGGCAGCGTGGTGGCGCCCGACGCGATGGTGACGAACAGCCGCCGGCCGGGGTCGAGCGGTCCGCCCGCGCGCGGCACCGCCTGCGGATCGGGCGGCGTCAGCGCGGGCCACACATAGGCGAGGTCGACGCGGTCCTGCGCGCCGGGATGGCGCTGGATGGCGCGGCGGATCGCCGCCGGCTCAATGTTGAAGTTCACCCCCGCCACCACGATCGGCAGCGAGGGCGCGTCGAGCGCAACCGGCGCGTCGGGCCAGCGCGGCCACAGCACATAGGCGACATAAATCGCGGCCACGATCATCGCGCCGCCGAGCAGCAGCAGCGGGGCGACGATCGGATTATGCCCGCTCTTGCGCTTGTGGTTAGCGCGGCGGTGCTGGGCGAGCGTGGCCATTCCGGCTCCCGGGTTCGAATCAGATGCGATTATGCCACGCCGGCGCGGGTGGGCCGGCCGCCGCGCGTTAACCTTTCGTTAAGGAAGCTCTGGCGCTGGCGCCGCCGCTTTGCCAGACAGGGCGCCCGTATTGCGTTGAGCAGCGTCATGAGTGCGGAAGCCCTGCAGAACCTGTTTGCGTTGGCGCTCGGCTTTGCCGTCGCCGGTCTTTGCTGCTCGGCCTATCGGCTCGTCACCAGCCGGCTGCCGAGCTTCGGTCTGCTTTCCACCGGCCCGAGCGTGGCAGCCTTCGCCGCGGTGCCGCTGCTGATACTGGCCGCGCCGTTTCTGATCATGCGCAACACGTTGCTCGGCCGGGCCGAGGAAGGCCGCCGCTTCGAATTCGTGTTCCTCGCCACCATGATCGCCGGCTTCTGGAGCCTGATGTCGGGCCTGATGCTGGTGACGGCGCTTTCCGCCTGCGGGCTGGCGGCCGCGTAACACCGCTCTTCCAATTTCCGCCGATCCTGCCAAGTTCGCGCCCGAACAGGAGCGGACAATGGCAATCTACGAGCTCGACGGGCAGGCGCCGGAATTTCCCGGCGAAGGCGACTACTGGGTGGCGGACACCGCCGTGCTGATCGGCCGCGTGCGGCTGAAGAGGGAGACGAGCGTCTGGTTCGGCGCGGTGCTGCGCGGCGACAATGAATGGATCGAGCTGGGCGAGCGATCGCAGATCCAGGACAATTGCACGCTGCATACCGATCCGGGCTTTCCGCTCACCGTCGGCTCGAACTGCGTGATCGGCCACGACGTCATTCTGCACGGCTGCACCGTCGGCGACGACAGCCTGGTCGGCATGGGCGCGATCATGCTCAACGGCGCAAAGATCGGCCGCAACTGCCTCGTCGCTGCCGGCGCCGTGGTGACCGAGCGCAAGGAATTTCCCGACAATTCGTTGATCGTCGGCGCGCCCGCGCGCGCGGTGCGCACGCTCGACGACAAGGCCACGGCCATGATCCGCGCCGGCGCCGACCAGTATGTGCAGCGCTTCAAGCATTACGCGAAGGCGCTGAAGCGGGTGGGGTGAGGGCGGCGCCGTGCATCGTGAGCGATTCCCCAGGCCGCAAAAAGGTGCGGCCGGCCTTGGGGGAGGCCGGCCGCTCACGAACCCGGTCTGGGGACGGGGAGGGGTGGGGACGTGACCGGGAGCGCGATTCTCCTTTTCACTAAGTCCGCCGGCGCATGATCCTTGCCGAAAACCGCATCCCGTGTTTCGGGACCATGCGCGGCCGTTTCTTTCGTCTCGCCTATCTGGCCGAGACCACGGGCGGGGCGGCGACGGGAGCACCCAGCGACACCCAGCGATTTGGATCGGACTGCGACTGCCGCTTGACGAAGCGATAGCCGGTCATGGTCCAGGGCAGTACCTGCGACGTCTGGTTGTCGAGGACGAACTCGCCCCGATTGGTCTTCACCGTGAGCACGGCATGGCCGTCGTTCTTCTTGTCGCGCACCACGGTGATGAGCAGCGCCTGGCGCGGCCAGCCCGCGCGCACCAGCATGCGGCGCTTCTCCAGCACGTAATCCTCGCAGTCGCCGTAGCCGTCGTCCGGATAGTTCCAGCGCTCGACGACGCCCCAGTGCTCGAGGTCGGTGATCGGCTTGATGTTGTCGTTCACCCAGTCGTTCACCTTGACGAGATCGGACCAGACCTTCGGCGTCAGCACGATGTCGCGCGGCGCCTCCATTTTGGTCTTGCATTCCGGCTTGTACTCGACACAGAACTCCACCCAGCCGATCGGCGCGCGTGTGGTCGTGCCGACCGCCTCGTAGACCGGCTGCTCGCGCACGGCCGACGCATAAGTGAAACGCTGGGCCGCACTCGCCCCGCCGCCAGGCACCGCGAAGATCGTTGCGCAGATACCGACCAGCATCGCGCCGCCCGAAACCCTGTTTGTCCGCCAGCCCATCTTTCGTGGCCCCTTCCCTCGTTAGTGGGGCCACTATTCGCACAAAGCTTTTGCGGCGCAGCTAAGTCTCGCAAGTCATTTTGAGAAGAACGCAAGTAAATAGAGAAACGAATACTGTGATAACTTGAGACGAATTTGCGTAAAATGCGAATGAATACATTTTAGCTAAAATTGTCGCGTTAAGCGCGGAAAGCCATGCAGTGGGCGAGGTCTCGCGCCATTTCGCGCATGGCGTTTACCTTGGGGGGGTTTCACGATGCGCCGTAAGGATACCGGCAGCGCACTACCGTGCGCGCGCTCGCGCGCACGCCACACTGCGCAATTCGAGCGAGTTCGTTTACCGGACGCAGACTCTATTCGCCGGTGACGTCGTCTTCGATGAAGTCGGAGTGCTGCAGGCGGGTGAATTCGACGGCGAAGCCTTCGTCGATATGGCGCACGACGCGCCCCTGCGTCTTGCCGATCGTGACCATGGCGCCGACCGGCGGCCGCAGATCGGGATTGATCGCGACGGCCGCGCCTGACTGAGAGAGGTCGATGATGCGCACGGCGATGTTGTTGCCGTTGGGCAGGATCAGCCGCGCCATCGGGTTCGTCGGCGTGAAGCGGCCATGGCGGCGGTCTTCCGGCAGGTTGAGAATGTGCCGGTTGGCGAGCCAGGTGAGCTGCGCGGCGAGCTTGTCGCGCTTGCGCGGGCTCGCCGAAACGGTCATGGCGAAGCCGTTGTCGATCATCCGCGCGATCTTGCCTTCCAGCCGGCCGAGATGATCGACATACGCGATCACCCGTTCCCCCGGGTGCCCCACCACCGGCGCGATCACCGCCATTCCGCCGGGCGACATATTGATGACCTGGCAGGGAAACTCGCGCCGATCCTCCAGCATGTAGCGGCCAAGCAGATTGACCTTCACCCGCTGAAAGCGCCGGCGCTCTTCGGCCAGCGGCAGTATGAGCATTTTCGGTTTTGTCAGCGGCAGGGCCATGGCAACGGAACTTTGTCGGGCGTATTCGCCGGTCAGTTTCGACCCTAGGCTGCTATCGTTAACGCGTCGTTTAGCCGGTTCGTTCGCCCGGCGGATTTTCCCGTCCGCCGCTGTAGACGACGAAGCCGTGACGCAGACGGTTCGTTTGTACCGCATGGCCGAAACGGCGGCCGCTGCGCACCTTTTGCTCCGCACCGATATGGCGGAGCGTCATTAGTTCGAGTTCCTGCGACCGGCGTCGCGCCGAGCCAGTATGGCGGCACCGTCGGCGCCAGCACGCCGAGCGCGCGGATGCGGGCATGGCCGCTATGGGCGAGCGGCAGGAGCAGCATTTCCACTTCGGCGGTGTGGCCTTCCGCGGTGCGCGCGATGAGGCCTGCGACCGCCGCGACCTGCTCATCCTCGATCACCGCGATCAACTCCTCGATTCCCTTGCGGCTTGCGTCGGCGAAAATCTCGGCGAAGGCCTCGCCCTTGAGCTCGCGGCAGAACAGCGCGCAGACGCGCGTGCCGGCCAGACGAAAGCGCAAGACATCGACGAAGTCCGCCGCCAGCATGAAGGTGTCGCCAAGCGCGTGGCGGATCTCGGTCGGATCGATATCGCCGCGTTCGGGCGCGGGACGGCTGCCGCGCCGCCTGTCCCAGTAGTCGAACACCGCCTGGCTCGATCGATGTTTCATTGTCGCCACCTCGTGTGCCGTCGCGGGACGAGGCCGGCAGGCAGAGTGTCCCTGGGCGGGACAAAGCGGCCGGCTCGGCGCCGCAACAGTCGAGGTGGAGCAGGGCGCGTGCCGCGCGTTGCGTGTTCCGCGCGCCCAGGCCGATTAGTGTTAAAACCATCGTTGTATTGGCAAGGTGCGCGGGCTTGGCTACGGTGACGGCGATCCACACGACGTTGGTCCAAGGCATTGTCTTTGAGCCACGGGGAGGCGAGGGGATGTGACAAGCGCCGGCAAGGGCGCGACAACACCCCGCAGAGCGCGGCTCGAGGGAGGGCGAAAGCCCTCCTTTTTTTTCTTGCTGCGCCGGCTTGCGGTCATGCGGGCAACCGCGTAACTGGCAGCCCGTGCTCGACCCTTCCGCCAAACGCGAACCGATCTTCAATGTCCCGGGCGTGGTGGTGACCATGCTCGCCTTGATGGCGCTCATCCACGCGGTGCGCACCCTGGTGCTGACAACGGAGCAGAGCAACGCCGTGCTCTGGCTGTTCGCCTTCGATCCGTTACGCTACGGCGGCGGCCTCTTGCCGGCGGCAAGCCTGCCCGGTGGCTTCGGTGCGGAGATCTGGACCTTCGTCACCTATTCGCTGCTGCATGCCACCTGGGTGCACTATGGTGTGAACGCGATCTGGTTCCTGGCCTTCGGCACAGCGGTGGCGCGCCGCTTCGGCAATGCGCGCTTTCTCATCTTCTTTGCGGTGACGGCGGCGGCCGGTGCGATCGCTCATCTCGTTGCCTATGCGGGACAGAACGCGCCGGTGATCGGCGCTTCCGCGGCGATCTCCGGCACCATGGCGGCGGCCATGCGCTTCGCCTTCCAGCGCGGCGGACCCTTGAGCTTCTGGCGCACGGGAAGCGAAGCCGATTATCGCATTCCGGCGGAGCCGCTGCTGCGGGCGCTGCGCGAACCGGCGGTTATCATCTTCCTGGTGGTTTGGTTCGGCATGAATTTCGTGTTCGGCCTGTGGGCCGCGCCGCTCATCGGGCAGCACGAGGTGGTGGCCTGGCAGGCCCATATCGGCGGCTTCGTCGCCGGTCTGCTGCTTTTTCCCTGGTTCGACCCGGTGCGCGCCGATTTTCGCCAATTCGACGACCGTGGTGCAACGCGGCATTAGGTAATGCTGCGCAGCAACAAAATTACACGCCCCCGTTGACGGAACCGGCGTGTAGCGGGATCGTTGGCCCTGACCCCGGCTTGAGCGGGCGTCTCCCGCTGCCGGGCAGGAGGCTGCCATGAACGTCAAGGCGATTCTGGCCGCCAAGCAAAACGACTTGGGCGGCGACATTGTTTCCATCGAACCGACGGCCGATCTTTCGGCGGCGGCCAAGTGCCTGGCCTCGCATCGCATCGGTGCTGTCCTCATCCGCGGCGCGGGAGGACGCATCGCCGGCATATTGTCGGAGCGCGATGTGGTGCGCGCGCTCGCGCAGCACGGCGCTGCGGCGCTCGATCTGCCGGTCGGCCAGGTGATGACGCGCGAGGTGGAGACCTGCGGCGAGGAGGAGACCGTTGCCGGCATCATGGAGCGCATGACGGCCGGCAAATTCCGCCACGTCCCGGTGATCAGCCACGGTAAGCTGACGGGGATCGTCTCGATCGGCGACGTCGTGAAAGCGCGCGTCGAAGAGATCGAGCGTGAAACAGAAGCGATGCGCGACTACATTCAAAGCGCCTGAGCGCGTCACTTCGCGGCGACCGTCTCGCCGTTGAAGGGCTGCGACAGGGCGGTGATCGCCTCGGTCACAGCGTCGATGGACTTTTCCGTCGCCTCGGCGCCGATGGAGATGGCTTCCTCGGCGCGGTGGAAATCGAACCATCCCACCTGTCCGAGCCGCGGCGACACCAGTACGTCCGGCGGATCGCCGGCAAGCCGTGCGCGTGTGATGCGGTCCTGCATCACGTTGAAGGCCTCGATCATCACCGTCGGTATGCCGGGACGGCCGCGCCGGCCCATGATCTGCCGGCGCAACTGCCGCTCGCGGCTGAACATGCCGAGCAGCCCGCCGTTCGGCTTGGCCTCCACGGCATGCGCGGCATCGTCATCGTCATCGGAGCCGTGGCTGGCGATGATCGTGCCGCGGCCGAACAGATCGGAATTGAGATTGACCGCGATCACCAGCCGGGCGCCGAGCGCGCGCGCGGCCGAGACCGGCACCGGATTGACCAGCGCGCCGTCCACCAGCCAACGTCCGCCGATCAGCACCGGCGGAAAAATGCCGGGCAGCGCGTAGGAGGCGCGCAGCGCCTCGGTGAGACGGCCGCGCGTCAGCCAGATCTCGTGGCCGGTGTTGAATTCGGTCGCGATCGCCGCGAAGCGCAGCGGCAGGTCGTCGATGCGCCGGTCGGCGAGCGCCGCTTCGAGCTGGCGGGCGAGGTGGTTGCCACGGATGAGGCCGGAGCCGGACAGGCTGATGTCGAGATGGCCGAGCACGCTGCGGACGGTGAGCCCGCGCGCCCAGGCTTCAAAGCTGTCGAGCTGGTCGGCCGCATAGGTGCCGCCGACCACGGCGCCGATGGAAGTGCCGACGATCACGTCCGGGACGATGCCATGCGCGGCCAGCGTGCGCATCACGCCGATATGGGCAAAGCCGCGCGCGGCGCCGCCGCCCAACGCGAGCCCGATACTCGGGCGCGTCACCGACGGCTTGATGGGCGCAAGCGTGGCATCCGCCGAACGGTCGCCGTTGCGTGCCCGCGCAAATAGGCCTTCAAACACCAAACTATCTCTCCCCTGACCCGATGATCCAATCGGACCAGCCGCCCGGCAAGGCTTTCACGCCGACACGGTAAAAATCTGCTGGCGGAGTCTTATGACCGAAACGTGACAGGGAGCGTGCGCCTCGGTGATTACATTATGGTTAAACGCCGACGGAACGACAAGGTTTCAAGGGACCGCGTCCTCAGCCTGTCGGCCGCGTCATCGAAAACACGCTCTCCACAACCGCGTATTCGTCATAGCCGCAACGCGCAATCGGCTTGACCGCGGCGAGGTCGAGGCGGCCGTTGACGATGAAGCGCTCGTCGATATGCACGCCCACCACCCGGCCGATGACCAGATGGCAGTCGACGGCGGCGCCGCCGGCTTCTTCGATCGGCACGATCTGCATGAGCTTGCATTCGAGCGCGCAAGGGGAGGCGGCCACCCGCGGCGGCTTGACCAGCCGCGACGGCGCAGGCGCCAGTCCGGCACGCTCCATTTCGTTGACCCCGCGCGGCAGCGGCGCGGAGGTTAAATTCATCGCCTCGCGCAGATCCCAGGTGGCGAGATTGCACACGAACTCGCCGGTCTCCGCGATGAAGCTCACCGAATCCTTGCGGCCTTCGCTGGAGAACATCACGAGGTTGGGCCGGCTGTTGATGCCGTTGAAGAACGAATAGGGTGCGAGATTGATCTCGCCCTTGGCGTTCATCGACGTGATCCAGCCGATCGGGCGCGGCGCCACGATCGCCTTGAACGGGTCGTAGGGCAGCAGCGCCGTGTCGCGCTTGTCGGGCTCGTAGAACATCAGGCGCTGCCCCAAAACTGTAGCCGTTCGTGCCCGCGAAAGCGCGGACCCGAGGCCAGATTTTCCAAGCTGGAGACTCTATCACTGGATTCCCGCTTGCGCGGGAATGAACGGAGTGTGTGTCGAGCCCCTCGCATCTTCTCAAGCGCCGTACCGGGTCACGATGTCGGCAAGCTTGGGTCGCGGACGATCCTCCGGCGGCTTGGCCGGGCGGCCGATATGCACGAAGCCGGCGATGCGCTCGTTGGCGGCCAGACCCAGGGCGTCGAGCACGCGCCGGTCATAGGCGTACCATTCGGTGATCCAGCTTGCCGCATAGCCCAGCGCATGCGCGGCATTGACCAGGTTCATGCTGGCTGCGCCGGCCGACAACTGCTGCTCCCATTCGGGGATTTTCACATGCGGGCCGGCGCGGCTCACCACCGCGATCACCAGCGGCGCGCGGGCAAGCCGTTTGCGCTCGAAGTCGAGCTGGTCGGGCGTGGCGTCGGCGTGGTCGTCGCGAAAGATGCCGGCGATGGTCTCGCCTGCCGCCTCGCGCGCCTCGCCTTCGAAAACAATGAAGCGCCAGGGCGCGAGCTTGCCGTGATCCGGCACCCGCGCCGCGACGGTGAGAAGGGTGTCGAGCTCGGCGGCGGTCGGGCCTGGCCCGTTCAATTCCATCGGCTTGACCGAGCGGCGCGTTTTCAAGAGATCGAGGGCTTCGGGCATGTAAATCTCTTCGATCATGCATTAATCCCATTGGCGCCTAACATGGCCGCGTGCCGGCGACAAACCAAGCCGGCCGGCTTGAAATCGCCGCGATTTCAGCCGAAAACCGGCCGGTCATGGGCAGCCCACCAGCAACAGCCGCCGCCTGGAGCCGGCTTTGGCCGGCTTTGGCGCTTCTCCTCGCCCTGCTCGTGCCCGGAGCATGGCCCGGCACGGGCTGCGCCTGGGGCCAGAACGCCGGCCAGGACCTCTTGTTCTCCGGAGAGCCGTCAAGCGGGCTGGTCTCGCCGGCGCCGGTGACGCGCGGCGAGATATTCGACCGCGGCAACACTCTGCCGCCCCCCTCGAAATGGCCGTCGCTGTCGACGCCGACGGCGCCTATCGATGATTCGCCGATCCTGGAGGTGCCGGCCGGCAAGGTGGCGCTCAGGCTGAGCGCCCGCTTCGGCAAGGAGGCACCGGTGATCGACGGCGGCCTCACCTGGCGGATCTACGCCGCCAAGCCGAACACCAAGGGCCAATTCCATCTGGTCAAGCAAGACAAGAAGCCGGCGCCGACGCTGGTGCTGCCGGCGGGGGACTACATCGTGCATGTCGGCTTCGGGCTCGCCACCGCCGTCAAGCCGGTGACGCTGCGCGGCTCGACCGTGCGCGAGCAGTTCGACCTGCCCGCCGGCGGCCTGCGCATGGAGGGCCGCGTCGGCAACGTGGCGATTCCGCCCTCGCAGATTTCGTTCGAAGTGTTCAAGGGCAGCCAGTTCGAACCGGGCGAGCACCGCCCGATCGCGCAGCACGTGATGACCGCCAGCGTGGTGATCGTACCGGAAGGCACCTACTACATCGTCTCCCACTACGGCGACGCCAATGCGGTGGTGCGCTCCGACATCCGCGTGCAGGCGGGCAAGCTCACCGACGTGACCGTCACCCATCGCGCCGCCGCCATCACGCTCAAGCTGGTGACCGAGAAGGGCGGGGAAGCGCTCGCCAACACCGCCTGGGCCGTGCTCAATCCCGGCGGCGACGTGATCAAGGAAGTGCTCGGCGCCTTTCCCCGCGTGATCCTGGCCGAAGGCAAATACACGGCCATCGCGCGCAACGAGGGCAGGGTCTACGAACGCCGGTTCAACGTGCACACCGGCGTCGACGGCGACATCGAGGTGCTGGCGCGGTGACGGCGGCGGCGCTCGACAATCATGCAGCCATCGACGACTTCGCCGCGCTCGATCCAAAACGGATCGCGCTGCTGCTGGATTTCGATGGCACCTTGGTCGATATCGCGCCGACGCCTGATGGCGTGCATGTGCCGCAGGCGCTGTGCGCCGCGCTCGCCCGCCTCTTACAGGGGACCGGCGGCGCGCTGGCCCTGGTGAGCGGGCGGCCGATCGCCGACCTCGACCGGCGCTTTTCCCCGCTCAAGTTGCCCATTGTGGGCGGCCACGGCGCCGAAATGCGCGTGCGGGACGGTGAGCGCGTCAATGCGGTCGCATCCTTGCCGCAGGCATTGCGCGACCGACTGGCGCAGGCGCAGGCGCTCGACCCCGGCATCATCGTCGAGGACAAGGGCTACTCGCTGGCGCTGCACTATCGCAAGGCGCCGCAATGCGAGGATGCGGTGCGCCGGCACATCGCCGAGGCGCTCGCCGCCTTTCCCGGCGAAGCGGTGGAAATGCTGCCCGGCAAGGCGCTGTTCGAAATCAAGCGGCCGGGGGTGAGCAAAGGCGAATCGGTGCGCATGCTGATGACTCATGCCCCCTTCGCCGGCCGCGTGCCGGTCTTCATCGGCGACGATATCACCGACGAATCGGTGTTCAAGCTGTTGCCGGCGCTGGGCGGCAGGGGCTATGCGGTCGGCCGGCATTTCGCCGGGGTGACGGGTATTTTCGATGCGCCGGACGACGTGCGCGAGGCGTTGCGCCGTCTGGCCGACAAAAGCCCCTCAACCGGCCCATAACGGCGCGCCTGCCTGCCGATTTCCGCCGAATTGAACTTCGGCGCCCGTTGCGCGTTATAAGTAGCGCAGTTGCCTGCGATTTTTCGAGCGCCAAGTCTGTCTTTTTTGATTTGCCGCGTGAGCTTGATCGATGCATTCTTGGCTGTCGGGGGCGCTGCCAGAGAAAGAGATGAACGAGACGATCAAGACGTCCAATTTGATTTTGATCAGCGCGCTTCGATTGCAGGGCCGATTTATTACTCTTGCCGCAATCAATCGGGCGCGGAGTTGGGGAGACCGATTTTGGCGCGCCTCGTCGTAGTATCCAACAGGGTCGGAGTGCCCGACGGCAGCGCGCGCGCGGGCGGCCTCGAAGTAGCGATTCGCGCGGCGCTGCGCCGGCGTGGCGGCCTGTGGTTCGGCTGGAGCGGCCGCGTCGCCGACGAAGGTCCGGCCGCGCCCAAGACCGTCCAGCAGGACAATACGGCCTACGTCACCGTAGACCTGCGCAAGGACGACTACGACGAATTCTACAACGGCTTCGCCAACCGCGTGCTGTGGCCGATTCTGCATTACCGGCTCGACCTCGCCGAATTCACCCGCCGCGATCTCGGCGGCTATTTCCGCGTCAACGAATTCTTCGCCAGCCATCTGGAGAAGATGCTCAGGCCGGACGACGTGATCTGGGTGCACGACTATCACCTGATCCCCTTCGCCAAGGCGCTGCGCGAGCGCGGCCACAAGAACCGCATCGGCTTCTTCATCCACATTCCGTGCCCGCCGCCGGAAATCCTCACCGCGCTGCCTAACCACGAGCAGCTCATTCCCGCGCTCGGCCACTACGACCTGGTCGGCTTCCAGACCGAGACCGACGCCACCAATTTCTCGCGCTATCTGGCCAGCGAATGCGGCCTGAAGCGCGTCAACGGCGACAGCTTCGCCTTCGGCGACCGCACGGTGCAGGTCTGCGAATTCCCGGTCGGCGTGGAGACCGAGGCCTTGCAGCGGCTCTCGCGGCGCGCCATCGATTCCGGCTTCGTGCGCGAGGTGCTGGAGAGCTTGTCCGGCCGCGCCATGATCATCGGCGTCGACCGGCTCGACTACACCAAGGGCATTCCCGAGCGCATGGACGCCTTCGAGCGATTCCTCACCAATTTCCCCGACTGGCGCAACAAGGTGACCTATCTGCAGATCACCCCGCGCAGCCGCACCGGCATTCCGGAATACGCCGACATCAGCCGTAAGGTGGGCGAGGCGGTCGGGCGCATCAACGGCGCCTTCGGCGAGGCGTCATGGACGCCGCTGCGCTACATCAACAAGGCGCACAGCCGCACCGCGCTCGCCGGCCTTTACCGCGGCGCGCGCGCGGCGCTGGTCACGCCCCTGCGCGACGGCATGAACCTGGTGGCGAAGGAATTCGTCGCGACGCAGGACGCCGAAGATCCCGGCGTGCTCATCCTGTCGCGCTTTGCCGGCGCCGCCCGCGAATGCACGGCGGCGCTGCTGGTCAACCCTTACGACCCGGAGGGCGTGGCGATCGCCATCAACCGCGCGCTCTCGATGCCCCTCTCCGAGCGGCGCCAGCGCCAGGAGCACAATTACCGGGTGCTGGTCGCCAACGACATCACCCATTGGGCGGAGCGCTTTCTCGCGCTGCTCGAGCCGGCCAAGCACATGGGGCGGCCGATGGCGGCCGCCGGCGCCAGGTGAATATCCAAGCGGCTGGAAGTCGGCTAAGAGGAGGGGGGCGGCGGGCCTCTATCGTGCCTCCTTCATCCCCGTTCGTAACCCTTGCGAGACCGTCCATGAAACGAATGATCGGCGCGCTGCTCACCCTCACCGTGTTCACGGCGACCGCCTTCGCCGCCCAGGCCGGCGACCCCTTCGAGGGCGAGAAGATCGCCAAGCGCTGGTGCGCCTCCTGCCACGTGGTCTCGGCCGACCAGAAGCACGGCTCGACCCAGGCTCCGCCGTTCTCCGAGATCGCCGAGAAGCCCAACCTCACAGCGGCCTCGATCTCGCTGTTCCTGTTGCGCCCGCACCCGCCCATGGCCGACATGAACCTGACCCGCAACGAGGCCTCGGACCTTGCGGCCTTTATCAAGAAGCAGGGGAAGAAATAGTCGTCATTGATGCTGCGGCTTTTGCCGTGCGGCGGGAGCCGGCGGCGCTTTCGGCGTGCCGACCGAAATACCGAACAGCTTCCATTGTTTGGCGACGTCCTGAAACAGCAGGTCGAAGCGGATGAGCAGCGGCCGGGTCGGAAACTCGCCGGTGAGCCGAAGCATGCCGTTCTTTTCAAGATGCGGGGGTGCCGACAGCCGCGGCGCGAGCAGCGCGACGGCGAAGAGATCGACGTGACGTTTGCGCAGATCGGCAAATATCTGCGACAGATCGGCGGGACTGTTCTTGGCCTGGAAGCCGGGCGAGGCCAGATCGTGTAACACCGTGTAGTTGCCGGAACGGTTGGCGTCGTTGAGCGTGAGCAGGGTGGAGCGGATCAGGTAGAGCGCCTGCTCGAGGCTGACCGGCAGCTTTGCCTGCTTCGCGGGCGGATGTTTTTGCGCCGGCGTCTTGTGCTGGGCCGCCTGAACCGAGGTCGCGAAGGGCTGGAAAACGCGCACGAAGCTGGACAGCGCGGGAGACACTGGCAGCATCGATAAGCCGACCGTCGCCGGCACGGCGAGCACCAGCGCAAGCAGGACATACAGGACGTAGCGATATCTCCGCATCGCTCTCCCTACCATGCGACGCGCAGGCCGACGCGTCCTCCGACGAGGCCTTCATTGGGTCCGTAGCCGATGCCGCCGGCAAGCTGCATGTTGTTGGCGAGCCGGTAGGCCGCGTTTATCGCCAAGCCGTTCTGCCCCTGAAATGTCCCATAATTCATGGTCATGGCCAAGTGCTCGCCCGGCATGAGCGTGGGCACGCCGGCCATGGCGAAGGCCATGGCGACGCCGGCATCGGCCTTGTCACTGCGGGTGTAGAGATCGTTGATGCGGTTGTTCATCGAATTGAGTTGCGAGTTGATGGAAGCGATATTCGCGCTTGTGGCAAGACCGAGGCCAGCGAGCGTGCTGGTGCTCAGGTTGCCCCCGGCGTCCGAGGTGACGATCTGCGTCGGGCCGGTCTGCGCCGCCTTGCTGGCCGCCGAGGTGATGCCCGGCGCGGTGTAGGTATTGGTCGCCGTGCCGAACACCTGCTGGTCGGCGCGCGTCGCGGTGGCGCCGTTGCCGATGGCGGCGGAGTTGGAGAAGCCGGCGCTGGTGTTGTTGCCGAGCGCGACGGCGCCCGTTCCGCCGGCCTGCGCCTGGTTGCCGATAGCGACGGCGTCGGCTGCCGTTGCCGACGCGGCATTGGCGGCGGTCGCATTGCCGCCGATGGCGATGGCGTTGGCGCCGTTGACATTGGCGTTGAAGCCGATGGCGGTGGCGTCGGTCGAGGCGAGGGTGACATTGGCCCCGGTGCCATAGATGGAGGCGCCGCTCGCCCCGTTGTCGGTGGCGCCGCCGCCGGTCACCACCGAATTGGGCGCCGAGACCGCGCCGTCGCCGATGGCAATAGCGTCGGTGCCGGTCGCGCTGGCGCCGGGGCCGATGGCCATGGCGTTGGTGCCGGTCGCGGAAGCCGCCGGCCCGCTGCTGGCGATGTCGATATAGGCGCCGGTGCTTGCCAGCCCGGCGACGGTGGTGTCGAGGCTGGCGATGTCGGTCGTGTTGGTGGTCACCTGCGTATCGAGGGCGCCGAGCGCCCCGCCGACATTGTTGTAGGTGCCGCCCTGCACGGAATAGCTCGGCGCGGTGAGCTGGCCGCTGCCGTTGACCGACGCGCCACCGCCGAGCGCGGCGGCGACCGCGCTCATGTTGGCGGCCGTGCCGCTGGAGAGCGTGCTGATCGCGGTCGTGTTGGTCGCGATGTTGGTGGTGTTCGTCGCCACGTTCTGATTGGTGGCGTAAAGCTGACCGCCGTTGACGGCGTCGGTGCTCGCCGCCGACAGCGTGCCGGCGGAGACGCCGGTGAGCGTGCGCGTACCGCCGGTGCCGGTGAAGTCGACGGACGTACCCCCGGTCGAGCCCCCGACGGTGATCGGCGCGCTGCCGCTCGCCTGCTGCACGAGGCCGATGGTGCCGCTGCCGATCTGCGTCTTCAACGCGCTGAAGCCGCTGTCGATCGCGGTGAATGTGCTGCCGGCATTGTCGTAGGTATTGCTCTGGAACGTGTAGCTCGGCGCGGTGAGTTGGCCGCTGCCGTTGACCGTCGCGCCGCCGCCGAGCGCGGCGGCGACCTGACTTACATTGCTCGACACGTTGCCGCTCAGATTGGTGATCGACGTGGTATTTCGTCGCAATGTTCGTCGTGTTGGTGGCGATGTCGGTCGTATTGGTCGCGACATTTTGATTGGTGGCGTAAAGCTGGCTGCCGTTGACCGCCTCGGTGCTGGCGGCCGACAGCGTGCCGGCGGAGACGCCGGTGAGCGTGCGCGTGCCGCCGGTGCCGGTGAAGTCGACGGACGTACCCCCGGTCGAGCCACCGACGGTGATCGGCGCGGTCCCGCTCGCCTGCTGCACCAGACCGATGGTGCCGCTGCCGATCTGGCTTTGCACGCTGAACAATTGCCCGCCATTGACCGCGTCGGTCGAGCCTGACGCGACCGTCCCGTCCGCCACGTTGACGATTTTGCGTTCGCTGCCGACCGCGCCGACCGAGACTGTGTTGGCCGTGTCGGCCACGGATCCCGCGCCCAGCGCCACGGCATTGTCGGCGGTGGCACTCGCACCCTGGCCGATGGCCACCGCGCTCGCGCCGGTTACCGAGATCGAATTGCCGACCGCGACGGCGTTAAGCGCGTTCATCGCGTTGCCGTTGCCGAAAATATTCGAGCCGGCCGCGCTGGCCGAAGAGGCTATCGTATTGTTCGAGCCGATCAGGTTGATGTTGTCGCCCCAGCCGGCGGTGCCGGCGCCGGCGTTGGTTGCGGTGTTCACAGTGTTGCCGTCGCCCACCACGAACGTGCCATCGCCATTGACCGTATTCGGATCGCCGAAGGCGAAAGAGCCGTCGCCGTGCACCGTCTGCCCGGTGCCGAAGGCGCCGCTGTTCGCGCCGGCGACCGTATTGGCTGCGCCAAAGGCCGCGCTGCTGCCGCCGTTGACATTGCTGTTGAAGCCGAGCGCCACCGCGTCGGTGCCGTTCGCGCCGACCTGCGCCTGATTGCCGATGGCGATGCCGTTGGCGGCTGCCAAATCGACGTAAGCGGCATTGCCGGCGCCGCTCACGTTATTGCCGCCAATGGCGATTGAATTAGAGCCGAGCGCCTGCGCGCCCGAGCCAAAGGCCGCGCTGTAGGTGCCGGTTGCAACAGTATTCGCGCCGACCGCGGTGTTGTTTGTGCTGTCGCCGCTGGCATTGGCCAGATTACCGATCGCGACGTTGGAACTGCTCTGGCCGCGGGCGTAGGCGCCGTCGCCGCTTGCGGTGTTGTAACTGAGGTCGCCTTTGGCATTGGCGCCGTCGCCGCTTGCCGTGTTTGCGCTGAAGCTGCCGTAGGCGTTGGCCTGGTATCCCGTTGCAACGTTGGCGCTGTCGATGCCGTAGGCATCCGCGCCCTGGCCGCTAGCGGTGTTATTTCCGCCGTTGGCGACGGCGTTCGTGCCGAGTGCCGTGCCGTTGACGCCGGCTTGAGCATTCGCCCCGATCGCCACGCCGTCGAGCAGCGCCGACGCCGCGCTGCCGATGGCGATAGCGTTTTCCCTCTCGGCGTTGGCCTGCCAGCCGATGGCGATCGCGTTGGCCCCGTTAACATACGCGCCGAAACCGAGCGCCACCGCATTGGTACCGTTCGATCGGACCTGCGCCTCGTTACCGATGGCGATGCCATTGGCGGCTGCCGAATCGACGTAAGCGGCATTGCCGGCGCCGCTCGCGCTGTTGCCGCCGATCGCGATGGAATTGGCCGCATTTGCGCTCGTGTAAGTGCCGAGCGCGGTACTGTAGTCGCCGCTTGCCGCGCTGTGCCCGCCCACGGCGGTTGCATAACCGTTGCTCGGGCCGGACGCGGTGGAGGAAATGCCGATCGCCGTGCTGTCTGTGCCGCTTGCGTTGCTGTTGTATCCGATCGCGGTACCGTTGAGGCCGCTTGCACGGCTCAGGCCGCCGAAAGCGGAAGTGCCATTGTTGCTCGCTTGGGCGCTGTCGCCGAAGGCAAGCGCACTGGCGCCGTTGGCGTTGGAGGCGAAGCCGAGTGCCACGGCGTCGGTGCCGTTCGCGCCGACCTGCGCCTCGTTGCCGATAGCGATGCCGTTGGCTGGCGGAATAATCGACATAAGCGGCATGGCCGGCGCCGCTCGCGCTATTGCCGCCGATGGCGACGGAATTGGCGCCGATGGCATGCGCCCAAGTGCCGATTGCCGTGCTGTAATCGCCGGCAGCCTCGGTATGCGTCCCTAATGCAGTCGCATGACCGCGACTGGAGCCGAGGGCATGGGCGTGAGAACCCACCGCCGTGCCCCTTGCCGGTTGTGCCTGCGTATTCGGGCCTATGGCTGTCGCGTAGTGCCATCGGCATCGCCAAGAGTTCCGAATGCAGAGCTGTCTCGCCTCCATTGGCCGTGGCGTCGTTGCCGACCGCCACCGCGCTGCCGGTTGAATGGCCAGTGGCGGTATTGCTTATTCCGCACGCAACGTCAGAGTTTAAATTCCGCCGTCGAGCCTGCCTCCCTCCCAGGGTCTCCGTTGCATACATACGAACCAAGTGCAGCCGCCGCCGGCCGAACCGTCGTGGCCGTGACGCCGGCCAGCACCGCAAGGCACAGGCCCGCCGACAGGGCGATGCGCCGCGTCTTATTGGACAAGAAATCCATCCGAGCCTCCATCCAACTGCTGGACGGCGGCGGGCATCACACTGCTTTTTTATTGCACTTATTGTTGCGAAGCCCCGAACGCCCAACCCCCGATCGACAGTCGCCCCCGCCGACGTAACCGCCTGGAGTGCCGGCATCGGTACTATAGTCGAGGCGGCGCGTCGGGGGGCGATCCCGCGCGCAAGATTTGATCGCACGGCGCGACAATTCCGCGCAGGGGCCGTGGAAATCTAGCCGGCCCGCGCCCTTCGCACATCCGGCGCCACCGCTTCCTCGGCGAGCATCTTCAGCGCCTCGTCGAGCGGCAGGACCTGCTGGCCCTCCTTGCCGAGCCGGCGGATCGAGACCGTGCGCTCGGCCGCTTCCTTCTTGCCGACGACCAGCAGCACCGGCAATTTCGCCAGCGAGTGCTCGCGCACCTTGTAATTGATCTTCTCGTTGCGCAGATCGCGTCGCGACGCGCAGCCCGATCTTACGCGCCGCTTCACTCGCCTCGCGCGCGTAGGCGTCGGCATCCGAGGTGATGGTGGCCACCATCGCCTGCACCGGCGAAAGCCACAGCGGCAGGTGGCCGGCATAGTGTTCGATCATGATGCCGGTGAAGCGTTCGAGCGAGCCGAACATGGCCCGGTGCAGCATCACCGGCGTCACCTTGTTGGAGTTCTCGTCGATATAGAAGGCGCCGAGCCGGCCCGGCATGTTGAGGTCGACCTGCACGGTGCCGCACTGCCAGTCGCGGCCGATGGCGTCGCGCAGCACGTATTCGAGCTTGGGCCCGTAGAAGGCGCCTTCGCCCTTGTTGAGCGTCCACGGCCGGCCGCGAGCCTCCAGCGCCGCCATCAGCGCGGCTTCCGCCTTGTCCCACAGCGCGTCGTCGCCGATGCGCTTGTCCGGCCGGTCGGAGAACTTGATGCTCACGTCGTCGAAGCCGAAGTCCTTGTAGATCGACAGGATCTGGTCGTTGACCTTCAGCGACTCTTCCTCGATCTGGCCCTCGGTGATGAAGATATGCGCGTCGTCCTGGGTGAAGGCGCGCACGCGCATCAGCCCGTGCAGCGCGCCCGACGGCTCGTAGCGGTGCACCTTGCCGAACTCGGCCAGCTTGAACGGCAGCTCGCGGTACGACTTCAGCCCGTTCTTGAAAATCTGGATATGGC
Organism: uncultured Pseudomonadota bacterium; assembly: GCA_963837965.1. Taxonomy (GTDB): domain Bacteria; phylum Pseudomonadota; class Alphaproteobacteria; order Rhizobiales; family Xanthobacteraceae; genus Pseudolabrys. The sequence continues at coordinate 142,153 of CAWIPY010000006.1, forward strand.
CCGGGCAGTTCATCGGCTTGACCACGAAGACGCGCTCGTCGTCCTCGCGCGGCTGCGTCATGAACATGCTGTCGCGGAAGGTCGCCATGTGGCCGGAGGCGACCCACAGCGAGGAATCCATGAGCTGCGGCGCGTTCACCTCGGCGAAGCCGAATTCCTCCTGGCGGCGGCGGATGTAGTTCTCCAGCTGCTGGAACAGCGTCCAGCCCTTGGCGTGCCAGAACACCGAACCGGGCGCCTCTTCCTGGAAATGAAACAGGTCCATCTCGCGGCCGAGCTTGCGGTGGTCGCGCTTCTCCGCTTCCTCGATCTGCTTGAGATAAGCGTCGAGCTCGTCCTGCTTGGCAAACGCCGTGCCGTAGATGCGGGTGAGCATCGGATTGTTCGAATCGCCGCGCCAATAGGCGCCCGCCACCTTCATCAGCTTGAAGGCGTTGCCGACCTTGCCCGTCGAGGTCATATGCGGGCCGCGGCAGAGATCGAACCAGTCGCCCTGCTTGTAGATCTTGATCGACTGGTCTTCCGGAATGGCGTCGACCAGCTCGACCTTGAAGCTCTCGCCCATGTCGCGGAAGGTCTGCTTCGTCTTCTCGCGCGACCACACTTCCCTGGTGAAGGGTTTGTCGCGCGCGATGATCTCCTTCATCTTCTTCTCGATGACGGGGAGGTCTTCCGGCGTGAACGGCTGGTTGCGGTAGAAGTCGTAATAGAAGCCGTTCTCGATCACCGGGCCGATGGTCACCTGCGTGCCCGGCCACAGCGACTGCACCGCCTCCGCCAGCACATGCGCGGCGTCGTGGCGGATCAGCTCCAGCGCGCGCGGGTCCTCGCGCGAGACGAATTCGATCTTGGCGTCATGGGTGATTGCGTCGTCGAGATCGGCCAGCCTGCCGTCGAGCGCCATGGCCACCGTGCGCTTGGCGAGCGACGGCGAGATGCCCTTGGCGATGTCGAGCCCGCTCACGCCGGCCGGATACTGCCGCTGCGCGCCGTCGGGGAAGGTGAGGGTGATTTGCTGGGGCGATTTGGACGCGGATTGCGCGCCCGCCATGCCGGCGTCGGCCATAGCGTCTCGTCTCCTTTGCTCACTCGCTGCCTACGAATGCAGGTAAGCGTTGCTTGATACGCAGGGATATAGCAGGGGATTCGGGCGGTGCAACACCGGGCTGTCGGCGTCAGGGGTCAGCCGAATGCAGCATTGGCGGCTCGTGTCCCGGGCGCAGCGCAGCGTGAAACCAAAAGCGCGTTTACGCGCTTCTTCGACGCGCTATGGCGCTGCAGACCCGGGACCCCGGTTGATCGAAGCAAATCGGGACCCCGCGTCTGCGGCGCATCACTCGCGTGCGGCGCTGCGCGCGGGGAACGAAACCGCTAAGGCTCTCGACGCCCCGGCGGCACCTCGTTGGTGCCCCGCCAGCGGCCGTAGCGCCAGGGGGTCCACCAGTGCGCGCGCGTCGGCAGTTCGCCCGGCACGAAATCCAATCCCGAGGTGCCGAGCGGATGGCAGCGCAGGATGCGCGCCAGCGCCATCCACGATCCCGCCCACAGCCCGTAGCGCATGACCGACTCCTCGGCATATTCCGAGCAGCTCGGCAGGTGGCGGCAGCGCGGGCCGATCAGCGCCAGCAGCGTATAGCGATAGAACAGGATGAGCCCGCGGCCGGCCGCGCGCGGCAGCCGCGCGATGGTATTGATTGGTGGCTCATGCGGGCTCGCGCGCGTCATCAGTGTCTCGACCCAGGTTCCAAGCAAAGTTCCAGTAGAAGTTCCATTGTCTCTTTGCAAACTAATAGAATTGCTCGCTTATTCAGCAAAAAGTCGTTTGACAGCCATGATTTTACTCTAGACCCCCGCCTGCCTGTTCCTTAAGCTTTGACGGACGTCAATGCCGGGGTTCGTGCCGCCCTCCAATCAAAGAATGTGGGTCAACCACGCGGAACAACAAGAAACGACAGGCGGCGAAAAAACACGGGGGTTTTAAGAAAATGAGTCGCTCCCTTGCGGCTGCTCTAGCGTTCGCTCTGGCGGCGCCGGTCATGCTGATGCCGGTGTCGTCGCGCGGTTCCGACCGCACCTTGCCGATGCAGTTCGATTTGCGCCAGGAGGGGCCGGCTGCGGCCTGTGGCGACAAGTGCCGGCTGCTCGTCTTCGCCAACGGCGCCATCACCGCCGACACGCCGCATGATTTTGCGATGTTCGCGCGCAACCGTAATCTCGCCGGCGCCACGATGGTTCTCGATTCCGACGGCGGCTCCGTACACGGCGCCATCGCCTTCGGCCGCGAGATCCGCAAGCTCGGCCTCGACACCACCGTCGGACGCGTCGTCGACGTCCGCGGCCCGCAGAAGGGATTGCCGCTCGCCAAGGTGACGCCGCGCGCCAACTGCGAATCGATGTGCGCCTTCGTGCTGGTGGCGGGCGTGCATCGCACGGTGCCGCCGCAGGCCCGCGTGATGGTGCACCAGATCTGGCTCGGCGACCGCCGCGAGGATCCCACCGCCGCCAACTATTCGGCCGAGGACCTGGTCCTGGTCCAGCGCGATATCGGGCGGCTGGTGCGCTACACCGCCGACATGGGCGCCTCCATGGAGCTCGTCGACCTCGCATTGCGCATTCCGCCCTGGGAGCCGATGCACGTCATGACGCGCAACGAAATCCGCACCGCGCGGGTGGAGACGCTGGTGCCCGGCGGCGACGTCACCGCAACGGTCGCATCTTCGAAGGCCCCTCCGGCGGCTTCGCCCCGCCCGCAGCTGCTGCCGCAGCTCACCAACGGCACGCGCGCGCTCGCCATCAGCGAACGGCACTGGGCGGTGGTCGACCGGAAGGGCAGTGCCACGCTGGCGCGCAGTCATCCGCTCACCGTGAGCGGCGAGTCGATCGGCAATTTCGATCTCATGGTCGCCTGCGGCGCCGGCAATTCCGACTCCTATGACGTGCGCTATCTCGAGCGCCGCGTCGACGGCAGCCACACGCTGCTGCCGCCGCAGGTCGGTACGGTCTCCATGCAGACGGTGGCAGGCTCGGTCCAACTCCACGTCGTGTCGTCGGAGCGGCGCAAGGACCCGGATGAGCTCATCACCTTCGCCTCGGCCACGGTGCCGGCGCAGTTTGTCGCTGCCTTCGCCGCGGCGGGCGATCATTCCATGATGATCGATACGTCGAGCAAGGGCGTGGATACGGCCATCCGCATCGGCAACACCGGCGCGCAGCAGAGCCTGCCGCAGCTCGCGGCGGCCTGCCGCAAGGGCCTCGGCGACCATCGCGCATCGCTGCAGGTGCCGCACGCGGGCGGGCTCGCTTCGGCGAAGTAGAAACGAGCGGTCGGTCCAGGCATCGCTGAGCGGCGGACCGCGCGCTCTCGTCTGTTACCGGCGGTACCGCTGCGGCGGTAACGCCGCGCTACGCACGGTTATCGGCCGCGATAGTAGGGATTCTGAAAGCAGAGCGGGTTGCCGGCCGGCACGCTGCGCAGGCACGCCTCAAGCGAATCGTACTGGCAGTACTCATAACCGTGACCCCGGCACCAGGGATATTCACGGGCCACGGCGGCGTGGCCGCCGAATAAAATGATGTTCAGAAAGGCCGTTATCGCGACCGCTGATAGAACCCTAAGCATTTTCTGTTTCTTCCATTATTCCTGTTTCAACCTAGGGTGTCCTCCCCCTGACTAACGACACTGCCAAGTCCACGTTCCCTGGAACGCGGACGTCTCTGGATTAACTTTTCCCGGCCGCCAGCAACGGGTCTGGCGGGTGGGCGCGGCGCTTCCTTCGGCCCGGCTGGTCCCGATTGCGGCGGGAGCTTCGCCGTCGCTTGCCATCTGCGGGCCGTGAAAATAATCCTTGACTATAATCCGGCATATAGACTAGAGTTCCTTATCCTCCCCATCCAGAGGGCGTTCTCATGAGACGCAAACGAGGGCGGGGGAGGTGCGGCGCCCGCGGGCGAGGCTCGTAACCTCGCACCCGGGCGGCGCCGGGGCTCCGCCCGGGGGTACTACGGCCCCCCGCCAGGAGCTGGCTGACGCAGAGCCGGCCAGGCTTCCTCTTCAAGTCGAGGGGAGAGCTGGGCCCGGATGCGAAAGCGCGGTCCCGGCGCCGTAAGGAAAACGCCGCTGGTGGAGCGCCGAGAGGCGCCTCTTCGCCGATCGCAAGGCGAAGAGGGCACGCCTCGCAAAGCGTGCCGGGCGGCTTCGCCAGCCGCCCAGGGGGTCTCGCAAACCCCCGCGTCTGTCGGCGCTCCGCTCCCCCTCATGGGGAGCCGAGACGAGAAGAGAAGAGAAGAAGAGGGCGCCCCCGCGCCGACCAAACAACAGGGGCGGCGGAGCGTTGGCTTGCCAAGAGTCGGCAATCAGAAGTCAGGAAGCGCTGCTGTGGGCAAAGGCGCGCCATTGCGCGCCGTGCCCACCACGCGAACCAGCAACAAGCTTCAGCGCTTTCCGGTGGGCTTCGCTGCGCTCAGCCCATCCTACGGAGGGTCTTCGTTGTCTGCGCCAAAGCTACTCCGCCGCTTGCCTGGCCTTCGCCTCGATCTGGTCCAGCGCCGAAACCACCGCGTCGAAGGTGAGCATGGTGGAGGCGTGGCGCGCCTTGTAGTCGCGCACGGGCTCGAGCACGGCGAAATCCGCCCATTTGCCCGACGGCGGCGGGCCGTTCTCCTTCAGCATCTTGCGCATGGTCTCGCGCAATTCGCGCAGCTCCTCCGGTCGGGCGCCGATAATGTGGCGCGCCATCAGCGAGGAGGAGGCCTGGCCCAGCGCGCAGGCCTTCACGTCATGGGCGAAATCCGACACCGCCCCGTCGTCCACCTTCAGGTCGATCGTCACCGTCGAGCCGCACAGCCGCGAATGGGCGGTGGCCGAGGCATCGGGCGCGGGAAGCCTGCCCAGCCGCGGGATATTGCCGGCCAGTTCGAGGATCTTGGCGTTGTAGACGTCGTTCAGCATCGGGCGTTTTCGGACCTTGTCGGGCTCTATCGCCCTTGTGATCGGCGGCCTGGGCGGGCGGATTGCCTAGGGCGCCGAAACGAATATATAGGGTGTGGTCCGATGGCGCGAGAAGGGGTTTCTCGGGCCATCCGGCATGGTCTCAGGCCATGCGGGACATGCGGAACGGGAATGAATGGGAATGCAGCGTCCGCTGCCGCGGTTGGAACCGGTCCGGTCCGCCGCGGGGTAACAGACGCGGCCAACCCGGTGACACTCCCGGCGCCCACCCTCAATCGGGTGCGGGCCGGTCGAACGGAGAGACCGTTATGGACGCGAAGAATTCCAGCAATAAAGTTGCGCCTTGGCCGAAGCAGGGCCTGTCCGACCACGTGCGGGCGGCGTCGACGCCGATTGGCCCGCGCCCCTCGCGCGAGGATGCGGAAGCCGCCGTGCGCACCCTCATCGCCTATGCCGGCGACGATCCGGCCCGCGAAGGCGTGCTCGATACGCCCAAGCGCGTGATCGACGCCTATGAGGAGCTCTATCAGGGCTATCGCGAGTGCCCGGCGGATGTGCTCGACCGCACCTTCAGCGAGACCGCCGGCTATCACGATTTCGTTCTGGTCAAGGACATCGGCTTCAACTCGCACTGCGAGCACCACATGATGCCGTTCTACGGCAAGGCGCATGTGGCCTATTGGCCGACCGACCGGGTGGTCGGGCTGTCGAAGCTGGCGCGGCTGGTCGACGTCTACGCCAAGCGGCTGCAGACGCAGGAGCACATGACCGCGCAGATCGCCACCGCCATCGAAGAGGTGCTGAAGCCGCGCGGCGTGGCCGTGCTGCTCGAGGCCGAGCATACCTGCATGTCGCTGCGCGGCGTGGAGAAGCTCGGCGCGCTCACGGTGACCACGCATTTCTCCGGCGCCTTCCGCGAGGACCCCGCCGAGCAGGTCCGCTTCATGACCATGCTGCGCGGCGCGCAGCGGTAAGGCGATTGTCTCGCAAGCCTCTATCCGTCATCCTGAGGTGCGAGGCGCGCTAGCGCCGAGCCTCGAAGGATGGCGGCCGTTCACCCTTCGAGGCGCGCCCTTGGCGCGCACCTCAGGGTGACGGCGACAGTTCGGAGCGCGCCTTGGCTTCATCGACACGCGACATCGAAGAAGGCCTGTCTTTCCTTCCCAAGTTCGACGCCGACGGCCTGCTCACCGCGGTGGTGACCGAGGCCGGCACCGGCGACGTGCTGATGGTCGCGCACATGAACGACGAAGCCGTGCGCAAAACCGTCGAGACCGGGGAAGCCTGGTACTTCAGCCGCTCGCGCCAGAAGCTGTGGAAGAAGGGCGAGAGCTCCGGCCACGTGCAGCGGGTGCTGGAATTGCGCGTCGACTGCGATCAGGACGCACTCTGGCTCAAGGTCGAGCAGCAGGGGCCGGGCGCCTGCCACACCGGACGCAGGTCGTGCTTCTACCGCGCCGCACCGCTCGGCCAGAAAGGCGCGGTCCGCCTCGAATTCCGCGACGGCGACAAGACCTTCGATCCGAACGCGGTGTACGGCAAGCCATGAGCGAGACCGCGGCCCGCGTCGATCTCAGGCTCGATAAGCGCGAGCGCGGCACGATCGCCTATCTTACCCTCGACAATCGCGCCAAGCTCAACACGCTCGACGCCGCGCTGATGCGCGCCTTCGTCGACACCGTCGACAAGCTTGCCGCCCATGACGACCTGCGCGCGCTGGTGCTCGCCGGCGCCGGCGAGACGGCCTTCATCGGCGGCGCCAATATTCCGGAAATGGCGCGGCTCGCCCGCCATACGGCGCGCGATTTCATTACCCTGGTGCACGAGTGTTGCCATTGTCTGCGCCGCCTTCCGGTGCCGGTGATCGCGGCGATCGACGGCTATGCGCTCGGCGCCGGGCTGGAAGTCGCGGTGTCCTGCGACCTGCGCGTGGCGACGCATCGCGCCAAGTTCGGCATGCCGGAGGTGAAAGTGGGCCTGCCCTCGGTGGTGGAGGCCGCGCTCCTTCCATCATTGATCGGCTACGGCCGCGCCCGCGCGCTCCTGATGCTCGGCGAAATCGTCGACGCCGACACCGCGCTGCGCTGGGGCCTGGTGGAGCGCGTGGTGGCGCCGGAGGCGCTCGACGGCGAAGTCGAAAAGATCGTCGCCTCCCTGCTGAGCGCCGGCCCGCAGGCCGTTCGCGCGCAGAAGGCCTTGATGCAGGAATGGGAAAACCTGGGCGCCGAGGAGGCGATCGCCGCCGGCATCGACGCCTTCGAGCGCGCCTACGATACCGACGAGCCCAGCCGCCTGCTCTCCGCCTTCGTCAACCGCAAGCGCGATTAGGCTTTCACCCGATCAAGCAGCGCCTGGGCGCGCACGAGGTGCGGGCGGTCGAACATGCGGCCGTCAACGCCGACCGCGCCGGCGCCGGGATTGGCGGCAAAGGCGGCCACCACGGCTTTCGCCCTGTCGATCTGCTCGCTCGTCGGGGTGAACACCTCATTGATCACCGGCACCTGCGCCGGATGGATGGCCAGCCGTCCGGCGAAGCCGTCGCGACGCGCGAGCTCGGTGTCGGCGCGCAGCGCCTCCAGATTGCGGAAGTCCACGTGGATGGTCTCGTAGGCCGGTACGCGCGCGGCCGCCGCGCCGTAGAGGCACAGCGTGCGCGCCAGCCGATAGGGCTCGGTGAGCGTGCCGTCGGCTTCGCGGTTGGCCTCGGCGCCGAGCTCGGCCGACAGATCCTCCGGGCCCCAGGTCAGGCCGATCAACCGCGCGCTGCAGTCGCGATAGGTGCCGGCGGTGAATACGCCGGCCGCGGTTTCGATCGCCTGCGCCATGATCTTGATCGCGCCTTCGCTAAGGCCGGCGAGGGCTTCGCGCGCGGTCAGCTTGGCGTCGAGATGGACGACGGTCGCACCGCCCTCCGCCTTGGGAAACAGGACGCCATCCGGCGCTCCCGGCACGACCGCCTCGAGATCGCCGTCCACCATGCCGGTGTCGAGACCGTTGATGCGCACCCAGAGCTGCGGGCGGGCCTTTTCGGACGCCTTGCTCCTGAGGAAGTCGAGCGCGGCTTGGCGCGCCTCGTCCTTGCGCGCGGGCGGGACCGAATCCTCCAGATCGAGGATCACGGCATCGGCGCCGCTGGCGAACGCTTTTTCCAGCCTGGCCCCGCCGGTGGCGGGCACGAACAACATCGAGCGCATGGCGGTCACGCCGCGTTCAGGACTGCCTTTTCGACAGCCTGAGGTAACGCGATCGCGCGAAATAATTTCTTGGGATAAAGATAGTCGTCGCCGGACTCATCGATGACGCGCATGAGCCCATGCGCTTCGGCCTGAGTGTCCTTCAGCGCGACGTAGATTTTGCGTATCTCGAGCGATGCCGGATAGCCGTCGTTCATGACGCAGACGACCAATTGCTTGTTTTTGGCCTTTGCCATTGGTTTTCACATCTTTACAGCAGATATTTAATCTTGAATTCGCGACGTCCTATTCCGCTCGCTTCATACCAGTGTAGCTCGGCTTTGTGAATTGAGCCATCCAGGAGTTGGACGTCGGCCGTACCTTTTCGCTTGCGCCAGCGGCCCGGACCATAAATGCGTCGCAAGCGGGCGCGTTCCCGAATTCCGGCGCCGGCGGCGAATGTTTCGATGTTCGAAATTTCGCCCAGAATTTCGAACGGCTGCGCCACGGTTCCGCGCTTATTTCGGCCGCATGCGCATGAAGACCTGGCGGTGGCATTCGGCGACGAGCGTATCGTCCTGCTTGAAGGCCTTGTGATGCAGGGTGACGATGCCGGCGCCGGGGCGCGATTTCGACTCGCGCTTGTCGACCACGGTGGTTGCGCAATGCACCGTGTCGCCCTCGAACAGCGGAGCGGGAAATTTTACGTCGGTCATGCCGAGATTGGCGATGGTGGTGCCGACCGACATGTCGGAAACCTGAATGCCGATCATGAGCCCGAGGGTGAACAGCGAATTCATCAGCGGCTGGCCCCATTCGGTCTCCTGCTCGCAGAAATGCCGGTCGATATGGAGGGGCTGGGGATTGAGCGTCATGTTGGAGAACAACATGTTGTCCATCTGCGTCACCGTACGGGTGTAGCGGTGCTCGTAAATTCGTCCGACCTCGAAATCCTCGAAATAGAGCCCGCCGCGCTTGTGGCGCTCGCCCGCCTCGACCATCGTTTCCTCCGCCGTGCATCGCGGCCCGGATCGCCGCCGTTAATCATTCATTTACCATAACTGCCCAGGATCGGCAGGGCTAAGGGCCGCAAGCTTACTGGCCCGACCCGTTAGATTGTAGCGCCTACCAAGTATTTTGCATTGCGCATGATCTTTTCCGAAAACCGGTCTCTGCTTTTCGGGATCATGCGCTAGCGCAACCGGCGACTCCGAGAAAGCCCTGGCCGACCCGCAATGGCGATCCTGTCCATCCATGGTGCCGCATCTCCCGTCGCCGGCGCCATCCGCGAGGCCGCGCAAAGCACGGGCGCGAGCTTCGAATACCTGCTCACCACCGCGCAGCTCGAATCGAACCTCGACCCGGCGGCGCGGGCATCGACCTCTTCGGCCAAGGGGCTCTACCAGTTTCTCGACCAGACCTGGCTCGCCACCATGAAGCAGGCGGGGCCTGCGCTGGGCCTCGGGCGCTACGCCAATGCCATTGTGCAAATGCCGGACGGCAGCTATGCCGTGCCCGACGTCGGTGCGCGGGCCGCCGTCCTCAAGCTGCGCAACGATCCGACGGTGAGCGCCAAGCTCGCCGGCATATTCAGCCGCAGCAACGCGGCCAAGCTCGCCACCAGCCTCGGCCGCGCGCCCTCGGACGGCGAACTGTACATCGCCCATTTCCTCGGCGCGGACGGGGCGGCGCGCTTGATCGCGACGGCGGCCAGCCGGCCGCAGGCCGGCGCCGCCGCCATGTTCCCGACCGCGGCGGCCGCGAACCGCACTATATTCTACGACCGCGCCGGCCATGCGCTCACGGTGAGCGCCGTCTATGACAACCTGACCAATCGCTACGCCGTCGCCCACGCGCTCGCTTTTGAGCCGCACAACGCCAATGCGACGGCGACGGCGACGGCGACCGCCGATCCGCCCGCGCCCGATCCTGGCGCAGTGGCGCAGGCCTATGCCGCCGCCCGCAAGCCGGTCGTGCTGCCGGAGCCCATCAACAACAGGGTGCATGACAGCAAGCCGCTGTTCGAGGCCATGTTCACTGACGTACCGCGCAAGGGCCTATCGCCGGCTGTGGGCAGGCTGTGGGGGGCGGGCAAGGCTGATCCGCAGCAGCAAGGGCGGCCTTCCGGCGCGCTCGACCTGTTCCGGGATGCACGGCCGCCGCACCTGCGTAAATCGATCGGCGGCAAGACCTGACGGCGGGCAACGTCGTTAACAGCGCTTCAATTTCTATGGTGAACCGTTTGTTAAGCCTCCTCGGCTAGGTTTACTGCGCCGTCGCTCAAGGCGGCTTGTGGTTCGTATCGTCGTGTCATGATTGTCCGTCAGTTCCTGCAGTGGATCCGCTACGCGCCGCCCGGCCACCGGGCCGAAGCCACGTCCGCGCTGGCACGCGCATACCTCCATTCCGATCTTTCCGCCGATGATCTCGCCGCCGCCGAAGGCGCGATGATCATGCTGCTCGACGATCCCTCGCCGCTGGTACGGCGGGCGCTCGCCGATGTGTTTGCCTCCGCGCAGAAGGCGCCGCGCGTGGTGGTGCATGCGCTCGCCGCCGATCAGCCCGAGGTGGCGATCCCGGTGCTAACCCACTCGCCGCTGCTGCTGGAGGACGACCTGGTCGATCTCGTCGCCACCGGTCACGCGGAGGCGCAGGTGGCGATCGCCACGCGCGCGCTGCTGCCGCGCTCGATCGCTGCCGCCATCGCCGAGGTCGGCTGCGCCGAGGCATGCCTTGCTCTGTTGGAGAATCCGGACGCGGAGATCGCGCTGTTCTCGATCGACCGCATGATCGAGCGTTTCGGCCACTTGGCGCCAATCCGCGAAAATCTGATGGCGCGCGGCGATCTGCCGATGGCGACGCGTCAGGCGCTGCTCTCTAAGCTGTCGCAGACGCTGGCCGGCTTCGTGGCCGCGCGCCAGTGGCTCGGATCCGAACATGCCGAATACGCGACGCGCGAGGCTTGCGAAAAGGCGACCGTCGCCCTCGCCGCGGAGACGCCCGACGAGGAAATGGGGGAACTGGTGCAGCATCTGCGCCAGAGCGGGCAATTGACCGCCGGCATGATCCTGCGCGCCTTGCTCTCAGGCAACCTGGTGCTGCTGGAGGAGGCCTTGGCCGAACTGTCCGGCGTGCCGGTCGAACGCGCCGCGAGCTATGTCCACGACCGCAACATCTCCGGCTTCCGCGCGCTCTACGCCAAGGCCGGCCTGCCCGATATCGCCTATCCGGCCTTCCGCGAGGCGCTCGTCGCCATCCGGCAGGGGGCGCTGCTGGGCGAGCAGGGTGGGGTGGGGCGGCTGAAGCGGCGCCTGGCCGAGCGGGTGCTGGAAGTCTGCGCGGAAGAGGATGCCGCCGGAGAGGGCGACATGGCTTCGGTGCTGGCGCTGCTCCGCCGCTTTGCGGTCGAGGCCGCACGCGACGAGGCGCGCCTGTTCTGCGAGGATCTGGTGGCGAACGACATGCTGCCGCCGCCTACCATGCTGCCGGACGGGCGCACGCGGCTGGTGGCCTAGCGGCTTCCTGCGATGTCTTGCCCCGCGAATGCGGAGCATCCAGTGGACGCCGATAAAGAGATACGGAAAGGTCGCGATTACCGGATCATCCGCTTATGCGGATGACGACGGCCGCAATTGTTGCGCCCAGACCCTCGGGCGTTTCACTCCGGCGCAAGCGCCGGGCTGCGTTTGATCAGCGCCAGCACGTCGGGGCGGCTGCGATTCTCGCGCACGAGAAATTCGTCGGTGACCGTGCGCAGCGCGCGGATCAACCGCGCGGCCAGTTCCTTGGCGTCGGAGCGCGCATATTCGCGATAGATCGCACGCACGGCGTCGACATGCTGGTCGACCAGCGGGAGCGGGATGCGTGACGGATCAGGCGTGTGCTCGATGAGCCGGCACAGGCTGTCGGCGGCGCCCGCCACGGCCGGGTAGCCGAATGTTTCGGCCTCGCCCTTGATATCGTGCGCGGCGTGAAACAGCGCGTCTTTGTTGGTCGCGTTGAAGCCGCCGTTGACGACGGCGCGACGCGCCCGGTCGAGACGCTCGCATTCCGCGTCCATCCAAGCGCCGAACTCGCTCGCGAGTCCCGCCATCGCCTTTTCGGCACGGGCGATCGGATCCTCTTCGCCGGGCGCCAGCGGCCGGTGCGAGACCAGTTGGCGCAGATTGTTCTCCGGCGTGATGACCTCGTGGTCGCCATAGGTGGCAACCGCCGCGGACGGTTTACGGTTGGTCATTGGGGACTGCTCCATCAGTCGGCTGTCCGGACTTTCTCGAGCAAAGGCTGTTGTTTGATGATATCGGCCTTGCCGCCCTTGCGGCGTTCCGGACCGACATAGTTCGGATTGGCGATGCGGCGCCGGTCGGGGCCGAAATAGGTCTTGGTTTTGACGAAGGGGCGCGGATTGGCGACCACGTTGACGATGCGTTGGTAGAGGCCCTTGGCCGAGATCGGCTTGGCGAGGAATTCGGTGACGCCGGCGTCGCGTGCGCTGGTCACCCGGTTCTTCTCGGAATGACCGGTCAGCATGATGATGGCGACATAGGGGTTGGCATTGGCGCCCGGCTGGCGAATCATCTGCGTCAGCTCAAGCCCGTCGAAGATCGGCATCGCCCAGTCGGTGATAACCACGTCGGGGATGTAGTGGGTGAAGGCTTCCAGGCCGGCGGCGCCGTCTTCGGCCTCGTAGACCTCGCGCGCGCCGAAGCCGTGCAGCAGCGTTCGCATGATCCTGCGCATGTGGGCGTTGTCGTCGATGACGAGAAAACGCAAGCGGTTGAAGTCGATGCGGACCATGGCGCCCCGGATTCGGGCCATGGCCCGATCGGTTCGAAACTACCGGCGCGCCGTTAAGGAATAGTTTAGGATAAGCGGGCGGCGTATGCGGGCGCGCCGGCGTCGCGATTTACAGCCCACGATTGGCTTCCTTCACATCGGGTCGGTCATGAAAACCATCCTCATTCCCAGCGAAGATCATGATCGCATGTCTGCCGTGCTCGACGCGGCTCTACTGGTCGGCCGCAGCTTCGGCAGCTACATCGAGGGACTGGCGGTGCGTCCGCTGGCGGCGGCCTATGTTTCGGTAGAGCCGGTGAGCGGCCTGGCGATCCCAGGCGTCGACCAGGGCGAGGCGGCGCGTAGCGCGCGCGACCAGTTCGTGTCTTTCATGCAGGGCCATGGTGTGCCGCCGGCGCCGCAGGCGGGCGTGCGGGAGCCGGCCGAACTCTGCTACGCTTGGCCGCGCGACGAGGCCGCCGACGATGGCCTTATCGGAAGTTATGGCCGCGTCTTCGATCTCATCGTGCTCGGCCGGCCTGGTCCGGCACCGGAAAATCCGCGCATGGCGCCGCTCGAGGCGGCGCTGTTCGAGAGCGGCAGGCCGACCCTCATCCTGCCGGAGCGCGCGCCCGCGACGCTGGCGCGCAACGTGCTGATCTCGTGGAATGGCAGCACCGAGCAGGCACGCACCAATGCCTACGCGATGCCGCTGTTGCGGCAGGCCGAGACGGTCACCGTGCTGACGGTCGAGGGCGGCACCACGCCGGGCCCATCGGGGGAGGATGCCGCGCGCCACCTGCGCCGGAACGGCATCAAAGCAGCGGCGTTGACGGTCAAGCCGGGCACGCGCAGCACGGGAGAAGTCATCTTGGATCACGCCGCTTCGCTCGGCTGCGATCTTCTGGTCAAGAGCGCTTATACGCAGAGCCGCCTGCGGCAGATGATCTTCGGTGGAGCGACGCGCCACATTCTTGCGCAGGCGGCTCTGCCGGTCTTCATGGCGCACTGACGTCTGAACTGACGCAAGGACCGGGACAGACTCTTTTGCCGGACGGGCCAGACCAGACGAGCAGCCTGCCGGGGGAAGACGCGCCGCAATATGCCGGCTTTCTCACGCTGTTTCCCTCGATCATGCTGCCGATGTTCCTGGCGGTGGTCGACCAGACCATCGTCGCGACCGCGCTGCCGGCGATCGCGGCGGCCACCGGCGATGTGGAGCGCGCGTCCTGGATCGTCGTCGGCTATCTGATCGCCGCCACGATCGCCGCGCCGATCTACGGCCGGCTGGGCGATCATTTTGGCCGGCGCCGGCTGATGTTCGTGGCGCTCGCGGTTTTCATCGTAGCGTCGCTGCTGTGCGCGCTGTCGCCCACGATCGAACTGCTCACCGCCGCGCGTGTGCTGCAGGGCCTGGGCGGCGGCGGGCTGATGACGCTCTCGCAGGCGCTGATCGGGGGATCGATCCCGCCGCGGGAGCGGGCGCGCTATCAGGGCTACATCGCCACCGTCGCCGTCACCGCCAACACTTTCGGGCCGGTGGCCGGCGGCTATCTCAGTCAGCATTTCGGCTGGGAGTCGATCTTCCTGATCAACCTGCCGATCGGGTTGGTGGCGGTGGGGCTGACTTGGCGGCTGCCCGACCGCAAGCTGCACGGGGAGCGGCCGTGGCGGTCCGACCCTTACGGGCTCATCCTGTTCACCGTGGCGGTCGCCGCGCTGCTGCTCGCCCTCGAGCGGGCGCAGCAGGTCAGCCTCGCCGTGCTGCCGACGGCGGGCGGACTGTTCGCCGTCGGAGCGATCGCGCTCGGTGCTGCTGATCCGCCAGGAAAAACGTGCGGAGGCGCCGCTCATTCCCCTCGCTTTGCTGCGTATGCCGGCGATCTGGCGCAGCGACGCCATGGCCGTCTGCCACGGCGCGGCGCTGGTCTCGCTGATCACCTTCCTGCCGGTCTATCTCGAAGTGGTGCGCGGCGTTTCGCCGGCGCAGACCGGCCTGCTCCTGGTGCCGCTTACCATCGGTGTCGGCACCGGCTCGCTGGTCACCGGGCGGCTGGTCAGCCGGACCGGCATGACCGCCGTCTTTCCCTCATTCGGCCTCGCCGTGGTGACCTGCAATCTGATCGCGCTGGCGATCTGGGCGCCGACGCTCGGCATCGTGGCTTTCAGCGCGCTGCTTCTGTGGAACGGGTTGTTCATGGGCACGGTCATGGGGGTCGTACAGGTGACGGTGCAATCGGTCTCCGGTCTGCACCGACTTGGCGAGGCGGCGGCCTCGGTGCAGTTCTCGCGCTCCATAGGCGCCGCCTTCGGCACGGCGCTGGTCGCCTTCCTGCTGTTCTCGGTGCTGTCGCTCAAAGATCCGGAAGCTGCGGCCGCGTTCGGGCGCATGGTGGAGGCGGCGGGCGATGTCGGAACGGCGCTCGGCGGGCCGCACGCGGCGGCCATGCAGGCCCACGTCACAGCGGCGTTCCGCGCCGCCTTCCTGCTGATCGCGGGCTTTGCCGCCACCGGCTGCCTGGTTGCGCTGTTTCACCCGATGCGGCGCATCTAGCGCAGCCGGTATTCTGGCGCGGAAAGCCTAGTAGCCGCGGGGGAAATAGCAGGTGAAGCTGATGTACTGCCCGTAGCGGCGCCAGATCGGCTGGACATGCGCGATCTTACCGTAGTGCGCGCAATGCTCGACCGCGAGGTCGCGGGCGGCCCGCTGGTTTTCCGGGTTCCAGGGGATGATGCCGCCGGAGTCGTTGCCGGTCACCCCGGCCCCGACGCCGCAGCCGGCGAGCCCCGCGGCCATGACGATTACCCATGCGACCAGCGCTTTTCGCGTCATCGGACCCTCCAAGCCCGCCGAACCCTAGCATCGGTTTTTTCGTCATGCCAGCGGTGCGGCGCGGTCCTTCAACAGCCGCCGTGTTGCCCGGTCAAAAGCCGAACTGCTCGCGCAGGATGCGTTCGTCGAGATTGTGGCCCTTGTCGAACAACATGTTGATCGAAATCGCGTGGTCCATGGCGACGTCGACGGCGCGCACCGAGCGCACCTCCTCGTGGTCGGCGACGGCAGCGACGGGACGCTTCTCGGCTTCCATCACCTCGATGGTCACCTTGGCACGGTCGGGCAGCAGTGCGCCGCGCCAGCGCCGCGGCCGGAACGGGCTGATCGGCGTCAAGGCCAGCATGGGCGCGTTAATCGGCATGATCGGGCCTTGCACCGACAGGTTATAGGCGGTGGAGCCGGCCGGGGTCGCCACCAGCAGCCCGTCGGCGATCAGTTCGGCGAGCCGTTCCTTGCCGTCGATCAGGATGCGCAGGTGGGCGGCCTGCGCGCTCTGGCGGAACAGCGAGACCTCGTTGATGGCGCGGTGCTCGTGGGTGCGGCCGGCGGAGTCGCGTGCGCCCATCACCAGCGGATGGATCACGGTGATCTGGGCGTCGGCCAGCCGCTCGACGAGGCTTTCTTCGGAGTACTCGTTCATCAGGAAGCCGACGGTACCGCGGTGCATCCCGTAGATCGGCTTGCCGGATTTCATGAACTTGTGCAGGGTTTGCAGCATCAACCCGTCGCCGCCGAGCGCGACGATGACATCGGCCGCGTTCGGATCGGCACTGCCGTAACGCTTTTCCAGCCGGTCGCAGGCCTCGCGCGCCTCCGGCGTCGCGGCGGCGACGAAGGCGATGGTCTTGAGAGACCGCCCAGGCTGGATCATGAGGGGACCTTAAGGGATGGAACGTGCCGTGCTCGTCTATACGACTTGGCCCTCCATTGTCGAGGCGGAGCAGGCCGGCCGCGCCATCGTCGAGCGTCGGCTCGCGGCTTGCGTCAATATCCTGCCCGGCATGATCTCGCATTACTGGTGGCAGGGGAAAATCGAGCGCGGCGAGGAGGTGGTGATGATCGTCAAGACGCGCGCCTCGCTCGCCGAGCGCGTGCGCGAGGCGGTCAAGACGCTGCACGGCTACGAGACGCCGTCGATCATGGTGCTGCCGGTGGAGAGCGTCGATGCGGGCTATTACGCCTGGATCGTGCAGGAGACGGAGGGCGGATCCGCTCCGGCATCATCTCACAAGATTTCGTGAAAAGCGGACGCGTGGGCGCGCGGCTCGTTGACCGCGTCGGCCGTTCCGCTACAGTTTTGCCGCGAACTCCATCGGGGGGTGAACACTCGATCACAGGAGTAAGTCATGACCTCTTCATTTTCCAGGCGGGCCGTCTTCGCCGTGGCGGCGCTGGCCTGTATCGCATGGGCCGGCTCCGCTAGTGCTGCGCCGAAGTCATTCAAGGTCACCCTCAGCGGCGCGCAGCAGGTGCCGCCGGTGAAGCCTGCCGGCATGGGAACGGCACACCTGACCTGGAATGCGAAGACCGACGAGGTGACCTGGCGCATCACCTACAGCCATATGACGAGCCCGGTCACCATGGCGCATTTCCACGACGGCGCCAAAGGCAAGAACGGAAGCGTGGAAATCTGGCTCACCAAGAAAGGCAAGCCGGTCAAGAGCCCGATCACCGGCAAGGCAAAGCTGACGGCATCCCAAGCCAAGCAGTTCGAGGCGGGCGACTGGTACATCAACGTCCACACCAAGAAACATCCGGCCGGCGAGATCCGTGGCCAGGTGATGCCGCCTAAGGGCATGTGAGCGCGGCCAAAAACTGACGCTTAGAGGAAATTCACCAGTGCGGCGGCGGCAACGCCGCCGCATACGGCTAACAGCAGCGCGCGCGTCGGCCGCGCCATCAGCGGTGGGCGCACCTGCGCGGGCAACGTCTTGCGCCCGCTGATCATCGGCAGCAGCAGGTTCTGTCGTTTCACTATCCAGTAAACGCCGACCGCGGCGACGTGCAGCGCAATGGCGGCCAACAGCGCCTGCCAGAACACGTCGTGAAGATCGGTGATCAGGTTGTCGACCCAGGCCGGGGCCAGCCCGGTCAATGGCCCGACATCGGCAATGTCGTTGTTGATGTAAAGGCCGGTCAGCGTCTCGGCCAGCAGCAGGGCCAGCAGCAGCAGCACCATCCAGCCGCCGGCCGGGTTGTGGCCGAGCTGGCGGTCCGGCTCACGGCGCAAGGCGTGACCGAGATAGCGCGCCGCGGCCGTGGGCGAAGCCAGGAAACGCGAAAAGCGCGCCGTCTCGCTGCCGAAGAAGCCCCACAGAATCCGGAACAGCACCAGCGCGAGCACGGCGTAGCCGCTCCATACGTGCCAGAACATCCAGTCGAGCCGCCATGTCGCATAGGCGGCCGCGACCAGAGCCGCCGTCAGCCAATGGAACAGCCGCGTGGGCACATCCCAGATCGCGATCTTCCGTACGCTGCCGCTCGCGGGCTTTGCTGACTGCATGGGATTGCCGGCTGCAGAATAGTCGCCGCCTTCTCCAGACGCAGCCTATCCGATTTGTCCTCGTGCCGCCTTGACTTGTTGGCGCGTTCGGGGAACATTTTCGTCGTGCTGGTTCTCCGGACCCAAATCCGGAGACGAAAGAGGGAACGCGGAAGCCGTTGTTGTTAACGGCAATCCGCGGCTGCCCCCGCAACTGTAAGCGGCGAGCCTCGTCCAACACGGCCACTGGGAAACTGGGAAGGCCGGATCAAGGCAACGACCCGCGAGCCAGGAGACCTGCCAGCGCGGTCACCCAACCGGTGGACGGGGCGTCCATACGGAGCGGTCTTTCGCAGCGGTGACGTCAATGCCGGTGCGAAGGCCGTGAAAGACCGCTTGCTCCTTTCACGACATTCGGCACGCAACACAAGATGCGCGTTCGTTTGCGTGCCGTGATTGGTGTCCTTCGCGTCCGGGCTTGGTCTCACCCGGCGCGCTCGCGCTTGCGCGAGCGTCGACGAAGGAACGTTGTGTCATGGGATGGAGTTTGCGGGTTGGAAAGTGTATTGCGGGCGCCGCTCTGGCGCTGGCCGCGCTGCTGGCGCAGCGTGTGCAGGCGCAGGACGGCGCGCCGCTTGTGAGCCTGCCGCCGGTCGTGGTGAGCGCCACCACTGTGCCGACGCCGGCCACCAAAATCGCCAGTTCCGTGACCGTCATTACCGGCGAGGAACTGGAGCGCGAGCAGATCAGGACGGTGCCGGATGCGCTGCGCAAGGTGCCCGGCCTTGACGTGGTGCAGACCGGCGGGCCCGGCGGCCAGACCTCGGTGTTCATCCGGGGCACCAATGCCAACCAGGTGAAGGTTCTGCTCGACGGCATAGAGGTAAGCGATCCCAGCGTCACCAACGGCGCGTTCGACTTCGCTCACCTTCTGACCGGCGATATCGCCCGCATCGAGGTGCTGCGCGGTCCGCAAAGCGGGCTGTATGGCGCGGACGCCATCGGCGGCGTGATTTCCATCACCACCAAAAAGGGCGAAGGCCCGCCGAAGGCGACCGCCAGCGCGGAAGGCGGCTCGTTCGGCACCTTCAATCAGGACGCGGGCTCGAGCGGGTCGCAGGCGAACTTCAATTATGCCTTCAACGTCCAGCACTATCGATCGAGCGCGGTGCCGGTCACCCCGCTGCGTCTGCTGGCGCCGGGCGAAAAAAGAAACGATGACAGTTACGACAACTGGACCTATTCGACCCGGCTCGGCGTCGATCTCACCGACAATTTCGCGGTCAACCTGATCGGCCGGTATACCGTCGCGAAGCTCGGCTTTACCGGCGAGGACTACAGCCTTTATCCGCTCGACTACCCGGAGGCGCTGCAGAGCACACAGCGGAACCACAATCTTTACAGTCGAGCCGAAGCGGTCTGGTCGCTTTTCGGCGGGCGTTTCAAGAACATTTTCGGGGTGAACTACAGCAATCAGTGGGCCTGGACCTTCAATCCCAATTCGGATTTTGCGGCCAACAGCGGCTTTGCCTCGCCAGCCGTGGGGCCGCCGATCACGAATTTGGGCGAGCGGCTCAAGGTCGGCTGGCGCGGTGAAGCGCAATTGGCGCCCGGTCAGACCCTCGTTCTGGGGCTGGAAAAGGAAAGCGAATGGCTGCGCACCAATTCGACCGGGACGTTGGACCCCGGCTTTAACTTCACGCAGACGACGACGACGGCTGAAACGGGCAGCAAAGCGGGTTTTGCCGAGTTGCAATCCGAATTCGGCAAACGGTTTTTTATCGCTGCCAATGTCCGCTACGACGACGATAAAAGCTTTGGGGGACACACAACCTGGCGCGTCGCTCCGGCCTTCATCGTTCCGGTAATCGAGACCAAGCTCAAGGCCAGTTACGGCACCGGCTTCAAGGCGCCGACGCTCACGCAGCTCTACGTCAACAATCCTTCATACAACGCCGTTTCCAATCCGAACCTTCGGCCGGAGACGAGCGAGGGTTATGACTATGGATTCGAGCAGCCGCTTCTCCATGATCGGATCAGGTTCGGCGTTACCTACTATCGGAACGACATTCGCAATCTCATCAACAACACGTTCGACCCTGCGACTTTCACTTTCACTTACGTCAATGTCGGAGAGGCCACGACACACGGCATCGAGGCGTTCGCATCCATCGCGGTCACCGACCAACTGCGATTGCGCGGCGACTACACGACCGTCGTGACCCGCGATGACACGACCGGCCTCGGATTGCGCAACCGGCCGGGCAATAAGGAAAGCCTCACCGCGATCTGGACGCCGAACGGGCGCTTCACCTTGTCGACTACGGTGCTCCACGTCGGGCGGGCAGTCGAATTCAACCGCGACGGCACGGTTCCGCGCGAGGACTCGGCGGCATATACGCTGGTTAATCTGGCCGCGAATTACGAGGTCGATCGCCACGTCGCGGTTTTCGGCAGGATCGACAATCTGTTCAACCGCCACTACGAGGAGCCGATCGGCTTCGACCGGCCGGGCTTCGGCATCTTCGGCGGGATTCGCGTGACGAACTGACCATGCGCGGCCGGGCGGCTGGGCGCCTGCCTGCTAAGGTCTGGCGGCGGGCCGTGCGGCCCGCTAATGATCGCGCCAGGGGGAGCAAAGCGAAAACGGAGACGGCGGATGCGATGGCTGGCGTTGCTGGCATTGCTGGCGGTGGGCGGCTGCGCGACCGATGACGGCCCGACCCAGGCGCAGCTCGAAGCGCAATGGAATGCGCAGAACGTCGCGCCCCAGCACTACAAAGAGGACGTGCTGGCATTCATGCGCACCTACCTCAACGATCCGACGCACATCCGCGACGCCGGAATCTCGTCGCCGGTCGTGAAGAAGGTGGGGCCGGGCCCGCGCTATGTCGCCTGCCTGCGCTACAACGCGCGCGACGGGCAGGGCAAATATGGGGGCGCAAAGACCGGCGCGGCGATCTACGTCGCCGGCAAGCTCGACCGCTTCCTCGACGGCAAGCAGGCGAAGCCCTTATGCGAGGGCGTGACCTTCGCGCCGTTCCCGGCGCTCGCCCATCTCAGGCGGTAGGCGTCGCGCTGATCGGTTCGTCATTCCTTGTGCGCGCGCCGACCGGTCCGCGCGAAGCGCGGCCTTGACCTGGGCGTCGTACATGACGCTCCGACCAGGCGGCGCTTCAGCGGTAGCTTGGTATTGCGCGCCTCTGACGCAGCGATTTCGACGCAGCGATTTCGACGCAGCGGTCCGACTTGCACCAGAACCTCGCTGGGCCCGAAGCGAACGCAACCGCGCCGGGCCCAGGAATGGGCACCCGCGACAACCGCCGGGCCGTGGAGCGGCTCGGCGGCAGTGCAGTCGGGATAGAGGCCTTAAGTAAGCGCGGGCGCCGCGGTCACTTGACCTTCAAATTCTCCGCGGATGTCTTCCCACGGTTTTCGACCAACTCGAACTGGACGGTTTGGCCCTCGTTCAATGTGCTGAGGCCGGCACGTTCAACCGCCGAAATGTGCACGAACACATCCTTGCCCCCTTCCTGCGGCTGGATGAATCCATAACCCTTCGTCGGATTGAACCACTTCACGGTGCCCTGCGGCATGCTAGATCTCCAGGTAGTGCAAACACGTATAGTCTTGCACGCGACCGACCGCGTAACAAGGTCTCGCGCGCCGTCGGCCGCTTCTTTCAGGCGGTTTTTCGGAAGGCATCCCCTGCCAAATTCTGGTGCCGGGTGAGGGATTTGAACCCCCGACCAACGGTTTACAAAACCGCTGCTCTACCACTGAGCTAACCCGGCCCGTCGCGGCAACAGCTATCAGCCGGCCACCGCGGTCACAAGCCGCGTCGTGCAAAGTCGGCTGCACGACGTGCTCGCCCCGGCGGCGCGCGCGGGCGGCCCAAGGCAGGCGGCGCCGCTGCCGGTCCGATCGCGCGGGCCGCGCGCACGGTATGGGCGATCGGGCAGGCGCCGCGGTTAACACTAACAAGAAGCGAGCCCGCGCGACATCGACATGGCGCGGACTTGGCCTCGGTTCCCGAATGCCAAACGCAGTTCAGAATTAATGTTACCCGGCGATTGGGCGCAGCATCGTAAAGCAATCGTATAGAGTCGCTTCCAAATCCTGCGAAGCGGAAGTGCTCATCAATGCGCGCACTCATTGCCATCGCGATCATGACCCTCGGCATCGGCGCCGCCGGTGCCGCCGATCTCGGCGCCGCGCGCGGCGGCCGTTTCGTCACGCACTATCAGCCGGTCGGCCGGCCGGCCGGGCAGGTCGTTCTCTACGATTGGGAGCCCGGCGTGGTCGTGCGCCCATACTGGCTGCCGCCGTGGCGCGACCGCCATTACTTCCCGTTCGGCCGCGACCGCGTCGTCCGGACGCCCTGGAAGGCGCCGCGCCCGGCAAAGAGCTTCCACCGCTATTGGTCGGTGTCGTCCGCTTTCGAACTGCAGCCGCCACGCTATTGGCCGCAGCGGCGGCCGCTCATCGACAAGTGAAAAACGCAAAGAGCCGCAGCATAATGAGTATCGCCCGCAATCTCGCCATCGTCGCCGCCGCCGGCCTCGGCTTCGTGCCGGTCACCGCGCGGGCGCAGTGGTACAGTTCCTATCCGCCCGCGGCGGCGGCCTATGCCGACGGCGCGCAGCCCTATGCGGTCGAGGTTGCGCCCGGCACCTATGTGATCCATCGGCAGCGTGCGCCGCATCGTCATGCCGCGCGCGGGAGGGCGGATCATGTAGTCCGCGAGAAGGTGCATCCGCGCCGCACCCGCAACGATCCGGCCATGATCGATGCGCTGCGCAAGCAAGCGCACACCAAACGCCATGTCGAAAAGAAGATCGTGCGAGGCAAGACCACGATCGTCCGCGAAAAGCCGGTCGTGGTGGTGCACAAGCGCGTGGTGAACGACCAGCGGGTGATCCTGCGCCGGCACGTGGTCACCGACCTGCCGCAGGGCCGCGGCCTGTTCCAGCCGCCGCCCCAGCAGATCGTGCAGGACCTGCCGCCGGTGGTGATTCCGCCGCGGAGGACGGCATCGATTGACCTGCCGCCCGCGTGGCACCACGAACCCTCGCATATCGAGCGGCACAGGAGCCGTCACGCCGAGCGTGAAGCCGCCCCTCCGTTGAAACACAAGGCGGCGCGCCGCGCCGACCGTCACGCGGCCAAGCGGCAGACCGCGCGCCATGCCACGGTGGTTGCGGCGGGCGGGTCCGGCGGCAAACGCACCATCCGGGCCGAAGCGGTGGTCACCATCCAGGGGCCCGACCGCATGACCATCCGGTTATTCCGCAAGGGCGACGCCGAGGCTGCCGCGCGCGCGGACTAGATCGTCTTTCCAGTTAGGGGGACGCGGGACGGCGGGCGGGGGCCCGCCGTTTCGTTTTTCAGCGCTCGGCGAGCTTGCGGCTCGCCACATAGAGCGCCAGCGCCGCCGCATTCGACACGTTCAGGCTCTTGATCTCGCCGGGCATGTCGATACGGGCGACGCGGTCGCAGGTCGCCCGCGTCAATTGCCGCAGGCCCTTGCCTTCGGCGCCGAGCACCAGCGCGAGCGGGGCGCTCAATTCCACCGCGGCGAGGTCGCCGTCGCCGCTGGAATCGAGGCCGACCAGCAGGAATCCGCGCGCGCGCAGGCCGTCCAGCCCGCGCGCGAGGTTCTGCACCATCACCACCGGCACCAGTTCGAGCGCGCCCGACGCCGCCTTCGCCAGGACGCCGGTGGCCTCCGGGCTATGGCGGGCGGTGGTGATGATGGCTTTCACCGCGAAGGCGGCGGCCGAGCGCATGATCGCGCCGACATTGTGCGGATCGGTGATCTGGTCGAGCACCAGCACGATGCCGGCCGGCTCGAGCTCCTCGACCGGAGGCGCCTGCAGCGGGTCGGCCTCGGCCAAGAGGCCCTGGTGGACCGCGTCGGGCCCGAGGCGGGCGTCGATCGCGTCGGGCCGCACCAGCTCCGGCTCGACCGGCAGCGGTACCTGTTCGTCCCGCAGCCGGCGCAGTGCGTTCTCGGTGGCCAGAATCCGGCGCACATGGCGGGCCGGGTTTTCCAGCGCTGCCTTGACCGTGTGCCAGCCGTAGAGGATGGCCGGACCGTCAGGGTCGAGCGGGGCAGGGCGGAACCTTCGGCGCGGCACGCCGCCCGTGCGGCGCGGGCTGTCGCCGCGCGTCCGCTCATTGGAATTGCGTTGCCAGGGCTTGTGGGCCATGCCCGTTCATCCCATGGGTCGGTGGGGTTGGCAAACGGCTTGGATTTTGGTTTTTGCCGCACTCCATTGACTTCGCGGGAGGGCCTGCCCATAAAACGGCCAAATCCCGACAAGCGGCGCCGTTTGTCTCTCCGAGAGGGCGGCGGCGTGCTTTAAGGAGGGAGAGTGTCCCGAGTGGCAAAGGGGGCGGACTGTAAATCCGCTGGCTTACGCCTTCGTAGGTTCGAGTCCTACCTCTCCCACCAGCCTTCGTGCCTTCGGCGCTTCGGCTCGGCAGCCAACAGATGCGAAGGATTGGCGGCCGGGCACCAAATCTCGTAAATGTGCTGCATCGCGGGTGTAGCTCAATGGTAGAGCAACAGCCTTCCAAGCTGATGACGAGGGTTCGATTCCCTTCACCCGCTCCAACCTTCGCCGCGCTGCGGCGAAGTCCCCTGCCGTCGCTTTAACGCAGGCGGGCTACCGCAGACGCCTCACGACGGCGCGATAATCAGCACCACCGCGTTGTCAGCCCCTGCGGTCACCACCAGCGCGCCGTTCTTGTCGATCAGGTAATTCGTGCCCTGGAGCTGCGGCGCGATCTTCGCCGCCGCGTCCGCCGGAATGGACTTCACGGCGGCGGCCGGCGCAGTGTCACCCATCTTGTACTGCGCCGGTGCGCCGACCTTGGGCGTGAGCTTGAAATAACTGCGCAAGGCGGCGGTCTCGCTCGCGTTCACCGCGAAGCGGACATCGTCCGGCGGCCCCGCTTTCGGCGCCGCCGCCTGGGGAGCCGGCATTTGCGAGGCTGCCGCCTTGGCCGCAGAAGCCTTCGTGGCGACGGCTTCGATGCGGGCGAGCGATGTCTCGGTCGCCGCCTGCGCGCGCAACAGCGCGACGATCCCCGTGGTCGAGCCTCCGAGCACGGTCTTCACACGGCCGAGATCGGCCTGCGCTTCGTTGAGCGAGCGCTGCAAGGTGCTCACCTTTTTGTCGAGCACGCCGATCTCGTAATAGAGACCGACGCTCGCCGCGGCGAGGATGAGGATCAGACAGGCGGCGATGCCCCACAGCAACAGCCTGACCTGGCCGGTCAGGCGCTGCACACTGTCTGGGGCAGTGTTGGTGCCCTGCGCGGGCGTCGCCTCACTCACGAAACGGCCCTCCTTGATTCGCCCCCTGCGGCCAGCCGGCCGCGCGGCCTTTCCCTTTTATTCTAGCATCGTCCGGCGGATTTGAGAGCCCCGGGGGCGCGGAGGTCAGGCCGACAGCAGCCCGACGGTCCAGATCACCAGCGCCTGGGCGGCCTTGCTGAAGGCGGCGTCGAGCGCGGCCACCGCATCGGCAGGCTGCAGGCTCTTGGCCGGCGTCGAAGCGTCAAACAGGCGGGCGGCCACCACTTTGCCCTTGCTGTCGAGGATGCGGGCGGAGAATTCGACTGCCGCCGTCGGCGCCGGCGATGGCGTCAGATTGAAGCTGCGAATGCCCAGTTCCAGGCGGTAGGCGCCCTCGATCTGCTCGAGCGGCCGGCTCACCATGGCGAGCTGATGCGCGTTCTCGAAGCTCTGCAAGACCTTGGCCTGCATCAGCTTGGGCGTGGTGTCGGCCCATTGGGCGTCTTCCAGGTGCGAATAGGTGCCGTCGGCGCTGCGGATGAGAATACGCTGGGTGTCGAAGGTGAGGATGGCGGTCGGATCGGGCACCACCAGGTGCTGGGCGAGGGTCTTTGCCAGCCCGGGAAAGTCATTGGCCGCCGCCAGGTCGAACACTGCCACCGGTTTTTTCTCGCCGCCCCCGGTGAGCTTCTCCAGGCCGCCGAGGACGCCCTCCAGCCGCTTGGAATTGCGCCCAAGCATGTCGGCGAAGGTGGAGAAGCCGCTGATCGCCGTGTGCAGATCCTTGGAATTGTCGGCGAGGATGGTGTCGATGTTGTGCAACGTGCCGCGCGCGGCTTCCGTCAGGTTCTGTCCGACGCCGGGCGGCGCGATCAGCACCGGCGGATGCCCGTTCTGCGCGGCGAGCGGCGGCGCGTTGGCCGCGCCCCCCTGCAGGGAAATGGCCGGTGCCCCGGTCAGGCCCTGGTAGCTGACATCGATCTTGGTATCGGAACGGATCGGCGTGGTCGGATCGACGGAGATCGAAGCGGTCAATATCTTCGGGTTCTGCGGGTCGAGGCTGAGGACGGTGATGGTGCCGACCCGGATGCCGTTGAACAGCACGCTCGAGCCGACGGTCAGTCCCGCTACCGGCTGCTCGAAGCGGACTTGATAGGTCGCGCGCTGGCCAAGTCCGCCCGTGTTCTCGATCCAATAGACGAATCCGAACATGCCGAGCGCGAAGGCCAGCACGAAGGCGCCGATCAGGACGTAGCGGGCGCGGATTTCCATGGGGGCGTCGGGTCCGGCGGTTGCGTGCGGGGTATCGTCGTCAGCGCCGGTGCAGCGAGAGCGAAGCCTTCACCACCTGGCCGCCGCCATGGGCGCTCAAGGAAATCGACTGGCTGCGGCCGCGGCTAACGATGCCCATGTCGGCGGTGAAGGCCGAGCTTTCGACATGAAGATCGAAACGGGTGCCATGCACGTTGCCGATCACGATGCCGCCGACGCCGCGGGTGTGCTCCGTCCACTGGCCGGAGACGTGGTTGCCCTCGTCGGCGCGGAAACGGCCGGTCAGGTTGAACTTGTAGGAGTCGCTGTCGCAGCTCAGCCCGAGATCGATCTCGTGCTGGGTGCTGCCGATCGGCCGGTAGCTCGCCTGGCAGCGGATGCGTTCGGTGGCCTTGCCGGTCTGCCGCAGGGTCCCGGTGCCCGAGAAGCTGCCATTGAAATCGGCAAAGGGGCCCTCGGCGGCGGCGGCCGGCTGCCAGCCGGCGAGGCTCAAGGTCAGAAGAGCGATGGCGGCCCCTGAAACGGCGGCGCGCCGGGTTGGCCGGCAGAGGGAGAACAGCATGGCAGACGGGCTCCTTGGCGGTGCAGCCGGCGGGGCATTGGTCGGTTCCGGCTGGTCCGATCGGGGGCCTGGCTCCGATGCCGGGCCGCTAGACTGCCCCCATGTTGAACAAGACGATGTCGGGTGCAAGCCCGGCACAACCCTTACCTCGGCCGGAGCGGCGCCCTATATGCGGGTACCTTGCCGCGACGGCGGCCTCGGACCGGCGGCGCGGTATGCCGGGCAGGGCGGAAAGCGGCCCCGTTACCGGGCTTCAGCGGCCTTGCATTAGCCATCTGTATAATGCATGACATGCGCCGCGGCGAACCCCTTAGGTTCGCCGCCTCCGCTTCCGGAGGAGTGTAGCTCAATGGCTAGAGCACCGGTCTCCAAAACCGGGGGTTGGGGGTTCGAGTCCCTCCACTCCTGCCAGGCGGACGGCTGACCGCGGACCGGATCGCAGTCGAGGCCGGGCAAGAGCGGCCGGCAGTCACGACATAAACGTTGTAGAACAAGATCAGGGAATCAGGACTAGGTCGAATGGCGACGTCTCCGTTCAAGTTTCTGCAGGAAGTGCGGGAGGAAACCCGCAAGGTGACGTGGCCTTCGCGCAAGGAGACCGCGGTGACCACGGTCATGGTCTTCGTCATGGTGGCGGTCGCCGCCGTGTTCTTCATGGTCTCGGATCAAATTATTCGTATTGCCGTCACCTTCGTGCTCGGTATTGGAACCTGAGAGCGAGAAGCGATGAGCGACACCGCTGCCACCATCACGACCCGGCCGAAGCGCTGGTACATCGTCCACGCCTATTCGAATTTCGAGAATAAGGTCGCCGAATCCATCCGCGAGCAGGCCAATCAGCGCGGCCTCGGCGATCACTTCGAGCAGATCCTGGTGCCCAAGGAGAAGGTCACCGAGGTGCGCCGCGGCCGCAAGGTCGAGGCCGAGCGCAAGTTCTTTCCCGGCTACGTGCTGGTGAAGATGGATCTGACCGACGAGGTCTACCACCTCATCAAGAACACGCCGAAGGTCACCGGCTTCCTCGGCACCGACAAGAAGCCGATGCCGATTTCCGACGCGGAGGCCGACCGCATCCTGCAGCAGGTGCAGGAAGGCATCGAGCGGCCGAAACCGTCGGTGTCGTTCGAGGTGGGCGAGCAGGTGCGCGTGTCCGACGGGCCGTTCGCCTCGTTCAACGGCACGGTCGAGGAAGTCGACGAAGCCCGCTCGCGCGTGAAGGTCGCGGTGTCGATCTTCGGCCGCG
>CAWIPY010000007.1:0-105441 GCA_963837965.1 uncultured Pseudomonadota bacterium
CGAACAACTCGATCTTCGCCCCGTGCTTGCGCATGATGATCGACTGCTGCGCCACCGAGAGCGTGTTGTTCCAGGCCCAGTAGATCACCAGGCCGGCCGGGAAGCTGCCCAGCATGAAGGTGAAGATCACCGGCATCCAGTTGAAGATCATCTGCTGGGTCGGGTCGGGCGGCGCCGGGTTGAGCCTCATCTGCGCCCACATGGTCACGCCCATGATCAGCGGCCACAGGCCGAGATGCAGGAAGTGGCCGATCATCGGGATCGCCGTCGGATCCCAGTGAACGAGCCCGAACAGCGTGAAGATGTTGGTCGGGTCGGGCGCCGAGAGGTCGTGGATCCAGCCGAAGAAGGGCGCGTGCCGCATCTCGATGGTGATGAACAGCACCTTGTAGAGCGAGAAGAACACCGGAATCTGGATGGCGATCGGCAGGCAGCCGGCAAGCGGATTGATCTTCTCCTTCTTGTACAGCGCCATCAATTCCTGCTGCTGCTTGACCTTGTCGTCCGGATACTGCTCGCGCAGGCGCTGCATCTGCGGCTGCACCGCCTTCATCTTGGCCATCGAGGCGTAGGACTTGTTGGCGAGCGGGAAGAACGCGGCCTTGATCAGCACGGTGACGATCAGGATCGCCACGCCGAAATTGCCGACCAGCTGGTAGAACCAGTCGATCACGTTGAACAGCGGCTGGGTGATGAAATAGAACCAGCCCCAGTCGATCAGCAGATCGAAATGATTGAGGTTGTACTGGGTCTCGTATTTGTTGAGGACGTTCACTTCCTTGGCGCCGGCGAACAGATGCGAGGTCGAGGAGACGCTTGCGCCGGGCGCGACGGTCTTCGCGTTCAAGAGGTAGTCGGTCTGGTAGGTCTCGACCTTGCCGGCGGTGCCGGTGGAAAAGCGCGCCTTGAGGTGCTCCTTCGCGCTGGGCACCAGGGCGGCGGCCCAATACTTGTCGGTGATGCCGAGCCAGCCGTCGGTCACGTCGAAGGAGACCGTCTTCTTCTCCTTGATCTTCTTGTAGGTGTATTCCTGCAGACCGTCGAGGTAGCCGATCAGGCCTTCGTGCAGGATGTAATAGCCCAGCGTCTTCGGCGTGCCGTGGCGCGAGATGAGGCCATAAGGATAGAGCGTGACCGCATTGGCCGACTTGTTCACCACGTCTTCCTTGACCGTGAACATGTAGTTGGCGTCGATCGAGATGGTGCGGCGGAACTCCAGTCCCTGGCCGTTGTCATAGGCGAGCGTCACCGGATGGCCGACGTCAAGCGCGCCTGAGCCGACCTGGTGCCACAAGGTTTGCCCGTTCGGCAGCGCGACTTTGGTGCCGGCCGCATTGGTCCAGCCGAACTCGGCATAGAACGGGTCGGGGCTGCCGGACGGCGACAGCAGCACGACGGGCGGCGAATCCGGATCGACGGTTTCGTGGAACTTGGTCAGCGACACGTCGTCGATGCGCGCGCCCTTGAGGGCGATCGAGCCGGAAATCGCCGGGGTTCTGATCGGGACGCGCGGGGAGGCCTTCAGTGCCTCGGCGCGGGTCGCGGCTGCCACGGCGGGCGTGGTCTGCGCGGTCTCGCCGGGGGGCCGCGGCGGACCGGCCTGCTCGGCGCTCTGCGGCGTCTGCGGCACGGTATTCTCGGCGGGGGCGGTCTCGCCCGGCCTGGCGGCTTCCTTCTTGGCGAGCTGCTGCGACTGGAGCTGCTGCTGGCGCGCCTTCTGCTGCGGCATGCCGACGAAATACTGCCATCCGATCAGCACGAGGGCCGACAGCACGATGGCGATGATGGTGTTCTTGTCGGTCATCGGGATTCCGTTTGGCCGCTGCGCCCCTCATGTATGCGCCGCAACGCGCGATCAAAGTCCTGCATCATGCGATCGAACGGCAAATTCAGCGCCGCGCGACGGCCGACTAGCACGTAATCATGACCGGGAGTCAGGTTCCCGGCGGCGCGCCGCGCCACTTCCCGCAAACGCCGGCGGACGCGGTTGCGCTCGACCGCATTGCCGACCTTCTTCGACACGGTGAAGCCGAAGCGCACCGGGCTCTCGTCGGCACGCCGGCGCGCCTGCAACAGGAACGCCGGAGCGCCGACCTTGGTCCCGGCCGCCGCTGCCAGAAAGTCCGCCCGCTGTCTCAGCCGTTCCATGCGAGCCGGCGCCGCGGACTGCTAGTCCCCCGGCGTCAGGCGGAAAGCCGCTTGCGTCCGCGCGAACGCCGGGCCGCCACTACCTTGCGACCGCCCGTCGTGGCCATGCGCGCGCGGAAACCGTGACGGCGCTTGCGTACAAGCTTGCTCGGTTGATAGGTCCGCTTCACAATTCATACTCTCCGCTGGTCGCGCCGTGGCGGCGCGGGCCGCTTCGCCGCCCTCGCCATTCGCCATGAAAATCCGCTTCATGAAGCGGATCGGCACGCGATTTTGCGCGGCTTATAAGGGAGGGTCTCGGTCGCGTCAATGCGACCGGCCGGCTCGCCTTGGCAGCCGCTTTCCCCGGTCAAATAGCCTCACAAGCGGGTGATTCCAGCCCCGGCGACGACGGCCCGTGTGTATATAGCGCCTATGCCTGGGTCCAAGCCTGCCCCCTTGTCCGAACCGCCGCTCCCTGCCGATCCCTCGGCCGGCCGGAGAGCCGGCCCGATCCGCCGGGTCATCCCACTGGTTGCCATCGTCCTTCTGGCCGTTGCGGCCTACCTCGTGTTCGGCACCGGCATGATTTCGCTGGAGGCACTGGTGCGCCACCGCTCGGCGATCAACTCCTTCGTGGCCGCGCACCGGGTGCTCGCCGTGCTTGCTTATATCGGCCTCTATATCGTTACGGTTGCGCTTTCGCTGCCGGGAGCCACCTTCCTGACCGTGGCGGGCGGATTCCTGTTCGGCGTTTGGATCGGCGCCGGCTCCGCCGTGGTTGGGGCGGCTTTGGGCGCGACCATCATTTTTCTCATTGCCCGCACCGCGCTGGGCGAGCCCTTGCTCAAGCGGGCCGGCTCGCGCGCGCAGCAACTGGCGCAAGGATTCCGCGAGGACGCTTTCAGCTACCTCCTGTTCCTGCGGCTGGTGCCGGCCTTTCCCTTCTTCCTGGTCAATCTGGTGCCCGCCTTCGCCGGGGTGCGGCTGTGTACGTTCGTTGCCGCCACCGCGATCGGCATCGTCCCGGGCGGGCTGGTCTATGCCTTTGCCGGCACCGGCCTCGACAGCGTCATTGCCGCGCAGAAGGATGCCTATGACGCCTGCATGGCTGCCGGCCGCGGCGACTGCCATCTCGCATTCAACCCCAGCGGTGTGCTCACGCCCGAACTGATCGGGGCGCTGATCGCGCTCGGCGTGCTCGCGCTGCTGCCGGTCGCGGTCAAGCGTCTGCGCGCGCGTTCGCGCGCGGCCATGTGATAGTGTCGCATGGGGGATTAGTCGCGAGGGGGGCATGGCCGAGACACTCAAACCCGACATATGCGTGATCGGGGGCGGCTCCGGCGGGCTATCGGTTGCCGCCGCTGCCGCCGCTTTCGGCGTTTCCTGCGTGCTGATCGAGCGCCACAAGATGGGCGGGGATTGCCTCAATACCGGCTGCGTGCCGTCCAAGGCGCTGCTGGCGGCGGCACGGCGCGTGCATCTCGCGCGCGATGCCGCCGCCTTCGGCGTGAACGCTCAGGTCGATGTCGATTTCAACAAGGTGCACGATCACGTGCAGCAGGTGATCCGCACCATCGCTCCCACCAACTCCACCGAGCGCTTCGAGGCCTTGGGGATACGGGTGATCAAGGGCCACGCCCAGTTCAGGGACCGCCGCACCGTGGTGGTCGGCGACCAATACCGTATCCGCGCCCGTCGCTTCGTGATCGCCACCGGCGCCAGCCCCGCCATCCCGCCAATTCCCGGCCTCGACAGCGGCCCCTTCCTCACCAATGAGACCATCTTCGACCTCGCCGCGCTTCCCCGTCATCTCGTCGTCATCGGTGCCGGCTCCATCGGGCTCGAAATGGCGCAGGGCTTTCGCCGCCTGGGCAGCGAAGTGACCGTGCTGGAAGCGGCTCGGCCGCTGCCCCATGACGATCCGGAATGCGTTGAAGCCGTGCTGACCCAGCTCGAGCGCGAGGGGGTCGTGATCCGCAGCGGCGTGCAGGCGACGCGCGTGGACTATGCCAGCGGCAGCGTGACGGTGGCGTTCGACGGTGCGAGCGGCGAGGAGAAGGTGGAAGGCAGCCATCTTCTGGTCGCGGTGGGACGCAAGGCGGCCGTCGACGGGCTCGACCTGGCGGCGGCGCGCGTGCGCTATGACCGCACCGGCGTGTTCGTGAACCGCAAGCTCAAGACCCGCAACCGGCGCATCTACGCCATCGGCGACGTTGTCTCGGGTCAGCCGAAATTCACCCACGCCGCAAACTATCACGCCGGCCTGGTGATCCGGAACGCGCTGTTTCGCCTACCGGTGAACGTGCACAAGGGTGTGGTGCCGTGGGTGACGTACACCGAGCCCGAACTGGCGCAGGCTGGCATGACGGAGGCGCAGGCGCGCGTCCGGCGCATCAAGATTCGCGTGCTGCGCTGGCCTTATCACGACAACGACCGCGCGCGGACCGAGCGCGAGACCCTCGGCCACATCAAGGTTATCACCACCCGCAAGGGCGACATCCTCGGCGCCACCATCGTCGGCGTGCAGGCGGGTGAACTGATCGGCACCTGGGTACTGGCCATCGCTCGAGGGCTGAATATTCGCGCCATGACCGGTATCGTCGTGCCCTATCCGACATTGTCGGAAATCGGCAAGCGCGCCGCCATCGACTATTTTACGCCAAGTTTGACGCGCCCAATGGTGCGGCGCATCATCGCTTTCCTGCGACTTTTCGGTTGAGGCGGCCTTGTCGGACGAGCACGAGCCAGCGACCGAGACCATCACACCCGGGCCCGCGGCACGGGCGCACGGGCCGCGCGTCGGTCTTTCCGGCAAGCTGTTGGTTCTCACCATCTTGTTCGTGATGCTGGCGGAAATCCTGATCTATGTGCCGTCGGTCGCCAACTTCCGGCTCAACTGGCTGACCGACCGGCTCGCCGCCGCGCATACCGCCGCGCTGGTGCTCGATGCCGCGCCCAGCGGCATGGTGCCGGAGAGCCTCGCCAAACAGATCCTCAAGAGCATCGGCGCGCGCGCCGTCGCCATCAAGATGGGCAACGAGCGGCGCATGCTGGCCGCCGCCAATGTGCCGGAGCGCATCGCGCAGGAAGTCGACATGCGCAATGTCACGTGGTGGCGCGCCATCATGAACGCGTTCGACACGCTCATCTTCTGCCAGCCCGACGACGTCATGCGCGTCGTGGGCCCGGCGCCCATGGCGCATGGCGAATTCCTCGAAGTCGTGCTCGACGAAGGCCCCTTGCGCAACGCCATGTGGACCTTCTCGGTCAACATTCTGCTGCTCTCGCTGGTGATCTCCGGCATCACCGCGGCGCTGGTGTTTCTCGCGCTCAACTATCTCCTGGTGCGGCCGATGCGGCGCATCACCGACAACATGGTGGCCTTCCGCGCCGATCCGGAAAATCCCGGCCGGATCATCGCCGAATCGGGACGCGGCGACGAGATCGGCACGGCCGAGGAGGAACTCGCCGCCATGCAGCGCGAACTCGCCTCCATGCTGCATCAGCAGAGCCGGCTGGCGGCACTCGGCCTGGCGGTGTCGAAGATCAACCACGACCTGCGCAATCTGCTCGCCTCGGCGCAGCTTTTCTCAGACCAGCTTTCCTCGTCGCCCGACCCCAAGGTGCAGCGTTTCGCGCCCAAGCTGATGCGGACGCTGGAGCGCGCCATTGCCTTTTGCCAGTCGACATTGTCCTACGGTGGCGCGCAGGAGGCGCCGCCCGAACGCAGGACGATTCCGGTGGAGCCGCTGATCGAGGAGGTGCACGAGGCGCTCGGCCTCGGCATCGAAGTGCCGATTCGCTGGATCGTCTCGGTCGAGCGCGGGCTCACCGTAGAGGCCGACCACGACCAGTTGTTCAGGGTGCTGGTCAATGTCGCGCGCAACGCCATGCAGGCGCTGGAAGCGCGGGGCAACGGCGATCCGGCGCGCGACCAGATCCGCATCACCGGCCGGCGCGAGGGCAGCGTGGTGGTGCTGGAAATATCGGACACCGGGCCCGGCGTACCGGAAAAGGCGCGCGCCCACATGTTCCAGGCGTTCCAGGGCTCGACCCGCGCCGGCGGCGCCGGACTCGGCCTTGCCATCGCCGCCGAACTGGTGCGCGCCCATGGCGGCGAGATTGCCCTGGTGCCGGGAACTATCGGCGCCACCTTCCGCATCACCATTTCCGACAGCGCGGTCGACCTGGAATCCCGGCGCGGCGAGCGGGCGCGGGCGTAATGCGGTGCGAAACCCTTGCCAATGCGGGGGGGAAACGCTAGCTATCCCCGGTTTCGCGGCCCATATATGAGGGCTGCGGCGGCAGGCGCCCGTAGCTCAGCTGGATAGAGCACCAGACTACAAATCTGGGGGTCAGAGGTTCGAATCCTTTCGGGCGCGCCAATTATACCCTTCCGCGAAAGCCGCCTTGCCGCACCCCGACCGGTCGCGGCCTATTGGTCCAAGGCCACTCTTTTCGTTGAGCGCGTGGCGCGCTGTTTTCGCAATCCGTCGACGAACACGTCGACGAGCCGCAACGTGCTCTTTTGCCAGCCGGAGTGGTCATGTGCGTAGCACATGCCGACGAGCGCATGGAGCAAATCCTCGGCACCGACATCGCCGCGGATTTCACCGGCGGCAACTGCCCGGCTCAGCAGCCCGCCGATTGCGCGCGTGAGCAGGTCGGACGAATAGGAGAAAAGATCGGAATCTTTCGTAACGACAAACGCCAGCGCCTCCGACATGCCCTTCTTGGTGGCAACGAATTTGACGAATGAGCGCATCCATTGATGCAGCGCCTCGATCGGCTTCGGCGCATCCTCAAGGCGTTCGGCGAGATCGGCCAATTGTTGGACCTCGTGCCGATAGACGGCCTCGAATAGCGCCTCGCGCGTCGGAAAATGGCGGTAGAGGGTACCGATGCCGACACCCGCTTTTCGCGCAACGGCTTCCAGGCTCGCGTCCGCGCCGCCCGCACTGAATACCTCGCGCGCCGCCGCCAGCACGCGCTCGCGGTTGCGCGCGGCGTCGGCGCGGGGCTTGCGCGGCGTTTTTTTGTCGGCCATCCGGGCGGACGACTTTTTGACCGCAAATTTTTTGACCAAGGCTCCGCTCTCGACCTCTTGAAAAGCGGAGGTAGCCTCCGCATCTGTCGGAATGGCAGGCCTGACACATAGCATTTTGCCGTCGGGCGCGGCCACTAGGCCGGGAGAGGCGTCTCCCGGCGTAAATTCGCTGCTGACGTCCGTCGCCAAAGCCCATTGGCGGCGCTCCCTCCTTATCGCTCTTATGGAGCACTCATGAGCTTTTCCACCACCCTCACCATCAATGGGATCACGCGCACCATCGCGCTCGACGATCCCCGCGTCACCCTCCTCGATCTGCTGCGCGAGCGTCTGGATCTGACGGGAACGAAAAAGGGCTGCGACCGCGGCCAGTGCGGCGCCTGCACCGTCCTCGTCAACGGGCGGCGGATCAATTCGTGCCTCGCGCTCGCCGTCAGCCTCGACGGTGCCGACGTTCTGACCATCGAAGGGGTGGCGCAGGGCGATGAGTTGCACCCGGTGCAGAAGGCCATCATCGCCTGCGACGGCCTGCAGTGCGGATACTGCACGCCGGGTCAGATCATGAGCGCCATCGGCCTCATCAATGAGGGCCAAGCCGGCGATGATGCGGAGCGGGTGCGCGAGGCCATGAGCGGCAATCTCTGCCGCTGCGGCGCCTATAAGGGAATCACAGAGGCGGTGTTGAAGGCGCAAGAGATGCTCGCCGCAGCCGACCGCAAGGAGGTCGCATGAGACACTTCGAATATCTGCGCCCGACAACGGTGCGCCAGGCCGTCGCGGCGGCCGCCGAATCCGACACCGCCTACCTTGCTGCCGGCACTAATCTCTTGGACCTGATGAAGGGAAACGTCAGCCAGCCAAAGCGGCTCGTCGATATCACCCATCTTCCCGGTCTCGACCGCGTCGAGGATCTTCCCGGCGGCGGCGCGCGCATTGGCGCGCTGGTGCGCAATGCGGATCTCGCCAACGACGCCGCTTTCACGCGCCGCTTTCCGGCTGTCGCCGAGGCGCTGCTGTCCGGCGCATCGGGGCAATTGCGCAATGCCGCGACCGTCGGCGGCAATATTCTGCAGCGGACACGCTGCGCCTATTTCTATGACCCCGCCAGCGCCTGCAACAAGCGCGCTCCCGGCTCGGGTTGCGCCGCTCGCGCGGGCGAGAACCGGCATCACGCCATTTTGGGATGGAGTGAAGCCTGCATCGCCACGCACCCGTCCGATTTCTGTGTGCCGCTGGTCGCGCTCGACGCGGTCGTCGAAATCGAGGGCGGCAATGGCCGGCGCGAGATATCGCTCGAAGCTTTTCACCGCCTGCCCGGGGACGCGCCCGACCGTGAAAGCGGGCTCGAGCGCGGTGAGATGATCGTTGCGGTTCGGCTGCCCGCCGAGGCGGAAGGTTTCGCCGCCCATGCCCGCTATCTGAAGGTTCGCGACCGCACCTCCTACGCTTTCGCCATCGTCTCCGCCGCGGCCGCATTGCGGGTCGAGGACGGAGTCATCAGCGAGGCACGCATCGCGCTCGGCGGCGTTGCGCTAAAGCCATGGCGCGCGCGCGAAGCGGAGGAGGTCCTGCGCGGCGCCCCCGCTGAGGCTTCGCTCTTTCGTCGTGCCGCCGAGGCAGCGCTCGTGGAAGCGAGACCGTCCGGCGACAATGCCTTCAAGATCGAGCTTGCCCGCCGGGTGGTTGCGCGCGCGCTCGCCGATGCCGCCGCTGGCACGCCGGAGCGCATGCCCGCGCTGCCCGCTTCGCCCTTTGCCGTCGCTTCCGGAGTTCCCGCTCATGGATGATATCGTACTTTCGCAAAATCCGGTTCATGCCCGCCACGGCTCCAATATCGGCCAGCCGCTCACCCGCCGCGACGGAATGCTTAAGGTGACCGGTGCCGCCGACTACGCTGCCGACCATCATCCGCCCGGTATGCTCTACGCGGTGCTGGCGGCCTCGAGCATCGCGCGCGGCCGCGTCGTCTTTCTCGATATCGCGGCGGCGAAGGCCCACCCCGGCGTGGTGGAAGTGATCACGCCGGCGAACCGGCCGCCGCTGGCTCAAGACCCGGACGAAAAATCGAACCCGTTCATGTTCCGGCTCGATGTGTTGCAGAACGACAAGGTCCGTTATGCCGGCCAGCCGATCGCGGTCGTGATCGCCGAGACGCTGGAGGCTGCGACGGAGGGCGCCAACCTGCTCGCGCCGCGCTACGAGGTCGAGCCGGCCCGGCTCGGTTTCGATGCTACGGAGAGCGTTCCGCTCTCGACCGTCGGCCCGGGCTTTCCGGCCGAAGCGCATCGCGGCGACGTGGAGGCCGAACTCGCCGGCGCCGACAAGGCCCTCGTGGCGACCTACGAGACCCCCGCGCAGTATCACAATGCCATGGAGCCGCACGCGATCGTCGCGACATGGGACGGCGATACGCTGTCGATCGATACGCCGAGTCAGGGAATGGCGATGGCGCAGGGACGGCTTGCCGCGTTGTTCGGCGTCGCGCCCGAGAATATCCGGATTCGCAGCCCCTTCCTCGGCGGCGGCTTCGGCAGCAAGGGCCTGATGTCGGGACCGCAGGTGCTCGGCATCATTGCCGCCCGCATGCTCGGCAAGCCGGTCAAGCTGGCGCTGCGCCGGGAGCAGATGTTCGGCCCGGTCGGACATCGTGGACCGACGCGGCAAACTCTACAGCTTGGCACCGATGGCGGCGGCAGTCTGGTGGCGCTCGACCATCGCACCACGACAATGTCGAGCATGTATGACGATTTCTTCGAGCCGGCGGGCAACGCATCGCACGCGCTTTATGCGAGCGCGGCAATCGCCACCTCGCACGAAGGCGTGCGCGCTGATACCGGCACGCCGCTGTTCATGCGCGCGCCGGGCATGGCCTCGGGGTCGATCGCGCTTGAAAGCGCCATTGACGAGATGGCGCAGGCTTGCGGCATGGACCCGCTGGCGTTCCGGCTGAAGAACTATGCCGAGGTCGAGCCGATCTCCGGCCGACCGTTTTCGTCCAAGGCCTTGCGCGAATGCTATCGACAAGGCGCCGAGCGATTCGGCTGGGAAAGGCGCCCGCTCGCCCCCCGCCAGATGCGCGACCGCGACGGCTTCCTGGTCGGCTGGGGCATGGGGACGGCGACGTTCCCCGCCCACATGTTCGCCGCGCAGGCTAGAGCGGTGCTGCGCCGCGACGGCAGCGGCATTATGGAGATCGGCGCCCATGACATGGGGCAGGGCGCATGGACGGCGCTGGCGCAGATCGCGGCCGACGGCTTGGGGCTCGATATCGAGCAACTCGAATTCCGCTCAGGCACTTCCGATCTGCCCGATGCCGGCATTGCCGGTGGCTCAGCCCATACCGCGACGGCCGGCATGGCCATCCATAATGCCGGCGCCGATGCCATCGCAAAGCTCGCCGATCTGGCGACCAACGATGAGCGCTCGCCGCTGTTCGGGGCGGGCAATGCAGGTGTGGTCGCCCGCGGTGGCCGTCTGTTTCGGCGCGACGATGAAAGCCGCGGCGAAAGCTTCGGCGATATTCTCGACCGCGCCGGAATCGCCGAGATCGAAGGCCGTGGTGCCGGAGGCAACCCCAACCCCTTCGATCCGCATGCTCAGCCTGACCACGCCATGCATGCACACGGCGCCGTGTTCGCCGAGGTCAAGGTCGATCCCGATCTCGGCCAGATCCGCGTCACCCGCATGGTCGGCGCTTTCGCCGCCGGCCGCATCATCAATCCGCGCATGGTGCAGAGCCAGTTGTATGGCGGCATGATCTGGGGTGTGTCGTTCGCGCTCCACGAGCGGGCAGTCATGGATCCGCAATCCGGCCGGCTGATGAACGCCAATCTGGCGGAGTATCGCGTGCCGGTGAACGCGGACGTGCCGTCGCTGGAGGCGATCCTGGTCGAAGAGCACGATCCGCATGTCAACGCGCTCGGGATCAAAGGTGTCGGCGAGATCGGCATCACCGGCAGCGCCGGCGCCGTCGCCAACGCGGTCTGGCACGCCACCGGAATTCGCGTGCGCAAATTCCCCATAACGCTCGATCGTTTGATCGAGGCGCCATGAGCGTATTCTAGTGCTTCAAGGCGAGAGTGAACAGCAAGATCAGGATGATCACGAAAAGGCCGGCGGCAATGCCTTGCCAGAACAGCAGCGGGTTGCGCGCAATGAGCGGCGTTGGTGAAGAATCCATGAGGCTCTTGTTGGGGTGGCGTAGATCGAACACGAATTCGGATAATTCACCATAGCGGCGGTTCGGATTCGGCTGCGTCGCTTTTCTGATCGCGCCGTCGATCCACGACGGGGTATCGCGATTGTCGTCCAGGGCGGACTTGTATTTCAACTTTCGTTGCTGCGATCTCATGCGGGTTTTCGCCACCTCGG
The DNA here is from genome assembly GCA_963837965.1 of uncultured Pseudomonadota bacterium. Lineage (GTDB taxonomy): Bacteria > Pseudomonadota > Alphaproteobacteria > Rhizobiales > Xanthobacteraceae > Pseudolabrys. Next base: position 11,549 of record CAWIPY010000007.1, read on the forward strand.
CGCCATAGGGCAGTCGCCCGGTGAGCATCTGATAGGCGATGACGCCGAGCGAAAATATATCGGAACGCGAGGAGCCGGCTTCGCCCAGGAAGTATTCAGGCGCGGTGTACTGCGCGGTGCCTAATATGGCGGATTTAGTCTCCAGAGGCGCATCGTCGACGATGCCGGAAATCCTCGTCGCGCCGAAATCGATGATTTTCGCGGTGCCGGTCCGATCGATCATGATGTTGTCGGGCCGGAGGTCTTGATGCAGCATCTCCTTGCGATGAAAGGCCTGCAGGCCTCTGGCGATCTGCTCGACGATTCCGCGCACGGTCTCCAACGGCGGTGTCGGGTTGTCGATCATCCATTGCGTCAGCGTCTGGCCGTCAACGAACTCTGTCGCGACATAGAGATAATTTCGCCGGCGTAATTGAACGCGCGGCTTGAGGACGTGATCGTTGTTAATCCGTCGCGCGATCCATTCTTCCATCCTGAATCGCTGCAGGTAAGCAGGATCGTTTTGCAGGTCGACCGACGGAATTTTGAGAGCGACTTTTGATCCGTCCGCGCCGTCGATTGCGAGATAGATATGGCTGCGGTTGCTCGCGTGGATCTCCCTGACGATCCGGTAGCCGTCGAATGTCGTTCCCGCTTCCAGCAGGGGCGGGCTGGGCAAATCCGCCTCCACGCCGACGATGTCGCTCGCTTCGGCGGTCGGCAATGCCTCGATGCGTACGATTTGAACGGTGAGGTTGTCGGGGCTGCCTTGCCGGTAGGCCTCATCGACGATCGCCTTGGCCGCGCCGTCCAGATCATCGGCGCCGTCGATAATGGCGTTTGTAATGAAGTGAGAGTTGACGTGCTCATAGACACCGTCGGTCGCCAGAAAGAACGTGTTGCTTCTTTCGAGCGGGACTGCGCGATAGTCGATCTCGATATGCGGGTTCACGCCAAGGGCGCGGCCGAGATAACTCTGCTCCGGCGAAACGACGACGCGGTGATCCTCGGTGAGCTGTTCGAGGCCGTTGCCGGCGACGCGATAAACCCGCGCGTCACCGACATGAAAGATGTGCGCCGTGGTCGATCTGACCACCATCGCACTGAACGTGCAGACATAGCCCCGGTCCCGGTCGATCGGGTATTGGCTTTGCCGCGTCTGCGCGTGCAGCCAGGAATTGGCGGCCACGATGACGCGCTGCGCCGACGACTTCACGGACCAAGTATCTGATGTGCAATAATAATCTGTCAGGAAGCTCTTGACGGCCAATTCACTGGCGATGTGGCTGACGCTGCTGCTGCTGATGCCGTCGGCAAGCACGATGGCGATGCCTTTCAGGCTTAACAGCGGTTCGTCCGGAATCAATGCGCCATGGAAATCCTGATTGACCTCCTTTCGTCCCTTGTCGGAGTGCTGCCCGATCGAAAGCGCGAGATGGCCTGACATGCAGGGATACCAAAAGAAAGAACCTCAACCCGGATGGGTTGAGGTTCTCATGATAGCAGCCGGATCGCGTCAGGCGACGCTCTTGAGCGGGGCGACGCGCTTGGGCGCGGTCCGCACGTGGGTGGCATAGAGGGTGAGGCCGGTGAAGGCGATGCCGCCGGCCAGGTTGCCGAGCGCCGTCGGGATCTCGTTCCAGATGAAATAGTCGAGGATCGAGAACTTGGCGTGCAGCATCAGCCCCGCCGGGAACAAGAACATGTTCACGACGGAGTGCTCGAAGACCATGTAGAAGAACAACATGATCGGCATCCACATGGCGATCACCTTGCCGCTGACATTGGTCGAGACCATGGCGCCGACGACGCCGGTCGACACCATCCAGTTGCAGAGCATGGCGCGGATGAACAAGGTCGCCATGCCGGCGGCGCCGTGCGCCGCATAGCCAAGCGTACGCGCCTCACCGACATTGCCGATCACGGTGCCGACCTTGTCCGGCGGCTGCGTGAAGCCGAAGGTGGTGACGAAGGCCATCATGAACGCCACGGTGAGCGCGCCGGCGAAGTTGCCGATGAACACGAGGCCCCAATTGCGCAGAACGCCGCCGACAGTCACGCCCGGCCGCTTGTCGATCAGGGCCAGAGGCGTGAGCATGAATACGCCGGTCAGCAGGTCAAAGCCGAGGAGATAGAGCATGCAGAAGCCGATCGGGAACAGTACCGCTCCCGCCAGCGGCTGACCGGTATGCACGTTGATCGTGACCGCAAACCAGGCGGCCAATGCCAGGATGGCGCCGGCCATGTAGCCGCGGACAATGGTGTCGCGAGCCGACATGAAGATTTTTGATTCACCGGCGTCCACCATTTTGGTGACGAATTCCGAAGGAACGAGATATGACACGGGCGCCCCCTTTTCGCGTCATTGGGAAAATCAGACGTGGCAACCGCATTAAGCAATAGGCATGCCAACCGATGAAATCTGGCTGCGCGGCGGATGCGCAGGTCCCTTTCCAACGAGCCCCACGGAGCCCCGGCTGCCGGCTTTTGGGGCGAGATGGTCGAGCCAGGTTGGCCACGGTCCGCTTGCTCTGCACAAAAAAATGCCTACCGGTGAGCAAATGGGATGCAACGTCCCCTTGGGGAGGGCGAGAAAATGCGTAACCACAGCGACTTGCCTATCCGCGCGGCATGGTTGAGCACGAAGTCTTCTGAATGACCGATCCGCATAAGAACGGCATGCTGTTCATTAGCAACGAGCGGATCTGGGGACGCGGCGGCGCAACGACCATGCCACCGTGCTGTTCGTCAACCTCATCGGCTTGACCGTCTTCTCCGGCACGCAAGAAACCGAGTCCGTGATGCGGCAGCTGAACCGTGGCGTCTACGCGTTCGAGCGGTACGGAGTCGAGAGTATCAAGACCATCCGCCACTGCTATATGCGGACCGGCGCCATCGGCACGCGCAAATACGTCAACGACGTGTAGGGCGACAGCGTGAACACCGCGAACCGCACGGAGTTCGACCGCGCCGGCGAAATCCAGGTGTCGAAATCGACGCACCGGCTGCTCGGCGAACGGTTCCGCTTCGAGGACCGCGGCCTCGTCGCGGTGAAGGGCCAGGGAGAGGCGCGGGCCTACCTACTGAAGGGCCAGCCTGACGAGGTGTTTCGATTTTTCCTTGCAGTGACCTGGCGGGAGGTCGAATATCGAAGCGGGGAGAAAACGGGAAACTTCGAGGGCCTGCCGATGATGGGAAAGCTGACGCAAAGCTACGTCCACGGCGCATCCGGCGTTCCGCTGATCGGAGAGACGATCGGGCGCTACTTTGACGCCGCGGTTGCGCGCTGGGCGGACGAACTGGCGCTCGTGGTGCGGCATCAGCAGGTGCGCTGGACCTACGGCGAACTGGCCGAGCGGGTCGACCGCTGCGCCGCCGGCCTCTTGGCGCTAGGCCTCAAGCCCGGCGACCGTGTCGGCATCTGGTCGCCGAACAACGCCGAATGGGTGATCACGCAGTTCGCCACGGCCAAGGCGGGGCTGATCATGGTCAACATCAATCCCGCCTACCGGCTCACCGAGCTCGAATATGCGCTCAACAAAGTCGGCTGCAAGGCGCTGATCACCGCGGATCATTTCAAGAGCAGCGATTATATCGGCATGCTGCACGAGCTGGCGCCCGAACTGAGCCGCGCCGCGCCAGGCGCGCTTTCGGCAGCGCGTCTGCCGTCGCTGGCGGCGGTCATCCGGATCGGCGAGGACGAGCGGCCCGGCATGTTCCGCTTCGATGATCTCATGGGCGCCGGCGGCGAGCGCCACGCGCGGCAGCTGCGCGAGCTCGCCGATAAGCTGCAGTTCGACGACGCGATCAATATCCAGTTCACCAGCGGCACCACCGGCGCACCCAAGGGCGCGACACTGACGCACCACAACATCCTCAACAACGGCTATTTCATCGGCGAGGCGCAGCGGCTCACCGAACGCGACCGCGTGGTGATCCCGGTGCCGCTTTATCATTGCTTCGGTATGGTGCTCGGCAATCTCGCCTGCATCACACATGGCGCGGCGATGATCTTCCCCGGCGAAGGCTTCGATCCGTTGGCGACGCTTGAAGCGGTCGAGGCCGAGCAGTGCACCGCGCTCTACGGCGTGCCGACCATGTTCATTGCCGAGATGGACCACCCCGAATTCAAGCGCTTCGATCTGAGCTCATTGCGTACCGGCATCATGGCGGGCTCGCCCTGTCCGATCGAAGTGATGCGTCGCTGCATCAACGACATGAACATGTCGGAAGTAACCATCGCCTACGGCATGACGGAGACCAGTCCGGTCAGCTTCCAGACTTCCTATGACGATCCGCTTGAGCGCCGGGTCGGCACCGTCGGCCGAATCCATCCGCACGTCGAGGTCAAGATCGTCGATGGGGAGGGTCATATCGTGCCGCCGGGAACGGCCGGCGAATTGTGCACGCGCGGCTATTCCGTGATGCTGGGCTACTGGGGCGACGAGGAGCGGACGGCGGAGGCGATCGACCGCGCGCGCTGGATGCACACCGGCGATCTCGCCACGCTCGACGAGGAGGGCTACTGCAATATCGTCGGCCGCCTCAAGGACATGGTCATCCGCGGCGGCGAGAACGTCTATCCGCGCGAGGTCGAGGAGTTCCTGTACCGCAACAAGAAGATCGCCGATGTGCAGGTCATCGGCGTGCCGGATCCCAAATACGGTGAAGAGCTTTGCGCCTGGGTCAAGCTGCGGCCCGGCGAGCAGGCGACCGCAGAGGAGATTCAGGAATTCTGCCGCGGCCAGATCGCGCATTACAAGATCCCGCGCTACATCCGCTTCGTCGATTCCTTCCCGATGACGGTGACGGGCAAGGTGCAGAAGTTCATGATGCGAGCCGAGACGATTCGCGATTTGGGATTGTCCGAGCAGAAGACGGCCTAGGTCGCGGTGGCCGTCGAACGTTCGATTTTCTCTGGTTATTTCGGGGGGCGACCATCAGACCACGAACCAGAATCCATAACCCCAGCGCTGGGGAATATGGATTCCGGCCCGCGAGCCGCAGCGCGTCGAAGAAGCGCGTAAACGCGCTTATGGTTCTCGTTTCGGAATGACGAATTGATAGGCCCCGCAGCGCTTTGGAATTATGTGCATATGCATTGCAGCACCGACCGTATCCTGACCACGCACACCGGCAGCCTGCCGCGTCCGGAGCCGCTGACGGACCTGTTCGTACGCCGCGCACGCGGCGAAGCGGTCGACAGCCACGAAATCGCCGAAGCAAGCCACGGCGCCGTTCGCGCCATTGTTGGGCAGCAGGCCGCGGCGGGCATCGACGTCGGCAATAACGGCGAGCAGTCGCGCGATTCCTTCTTCCTCTATCTGAAGGACCGGTTGACCGGGCTTGGCGGAAGCTGGCAGCGCCCTTCGCGCGCCGATGTCGACCGCTATCCCGCCTTCAAGAAGCGATGGCTGCAACAGACCTCGAGCCAGACACGCGTGTCGCCCAACGAAGGCCTCCCGATGGCGCTTGGCGAGGTGCGCTACAAGGATGCCGCGGCGATCCAGGCAGAGTGTCGCGAGCTCGACGAGGTGCTCGCCCAGACGCCGGGGGTCTTCGTCGAGGCGTTCATGAACGCGCCTTCGCCGGGCGTCGTCGCCGCGGCGATCAAGAACCAGTATTACGACACGTTGGGCGGCTACTTGCGCGCGCTCGGCGAGGCGCTGCGGGTCGAATACGAGGCGATCGTCGGCGCCGGTTTCGTGCTGCAGATCGACGCCCCAGACCTCGCGCTGGAGCGGCATATCAGTTACAAGGACAAGCCGCTCGGCGAATTCCTCGGCTTCGTCGAAGCCGTCGTGAGCGAGATAAACCATGCCCTGCGCAACGTGCCGCGCGAGCGCGTGCGGCTGCATGTCTGTTGGGGGAATTCGGAATCGCCGCACGACTGCGACGTTCCGCTCGAGGCGATCCTGCCGGTTGTCCGCCAGGCGCAGGTCGGCGGCCTTGTGCTTCCCTTCGCCGGCCCGCGACACGCCCACGAATTCCGCTGCTTCGAAAAATTCCCGCTTGAGGCGGATCAGGTGCTGGTGGCCGGTGTGATCGATCCACTCACCAACATCATCGAGCACCCGGAAGTGGTCGCGGACCGCATCGAACGGGTCGCCGCCGTCGTCGGCGACCCGACGCGGGTGTTGGCCGGCAACGACTGCGGTTTCGATACCTCGGCGGGTTGGGGCCGCGTGGCAGAGGACGTCGTCTGGGCCAAGCTGCGGACGTTGCGCGAAGGCGCCGATCTGGCGTCGGGCCGGCTTTATTGAAAATGGGTTATGCGGAACCCGGCTGATGACTTCTCCGCTGTGATCGCCGGCTGATGGCCGCGTGCCGGCATGACAGGAGAATTGCGTCACCGGCCCTGGTAGGCCGGCGTGTGCACGATCAATCCGTCCAGCTCTTCCGTCACCTTGATCTGGCACGACAGCCGCGAGGTCGGCTTCACCTCGAAGGCAGAGTTGAGCATGTCTTCTTCCTCGGCCGAGGGCGGGCCGACCACCGCGCTCCATTTCTCGTCCACGTGCACCAGACAGGTCGCGCAGGTGCAGCCGCCACCGCATTCCGCCACGATGCTGGCGATGTCGTTGCGCAGCGCCGTCTCCATCACCGTCGCGCCGAGCTCGGCTTCGACCGTGTGCACCGTGCCGTCATGCTCGATGAAGGTGATCTTCGGCATCTTTTCTTTGTCGGCGCTCACCGATGCTGTGCTCTCCTGCAAGCTCATGCGACACCAAGTTTCTTCTGCAGGTTTGTTGAAGACGTTGTGTATTGAAACACCAGCCGCTTATCGGGATACACATAGTGATAGGCCTTCTGCGCCATCAGCGCGCCCTCATGGAATCCGGATAGGATGAGCTTGAGCTTGCCCGGATAGGTGTTGATGTCGCCGATGGCGAACAGGCCAGGCACGTCGGTCTCGAAGGTGCCGGTGTCGACGGGAATGAGGCCGTCCTGCATGGTCAGGCCCCAGTCGGCAACAGGCCCGAGCTTCATGGTCAGGCCGAAGAAAGGCAGCATGGCGTCGCATTTGACGCGCTCGACGCTGTTGTCCTTGGCCTTGATCGAGGCGGCCGTCAGCTTGCCGTCGGCGCCTTCCAGCTCGGTCACTTGGCCGATCTTGAGGTCCATGCCGCCGGCGGCGACAAGCGCCCGCATCTTGTTGACGCTGTCGGGCGCCCCGCGGAAATCGTCGCGCCGGTGCACCAGCGTCAGCCGCTTGGCGATCGGTTGCAGGTTGAGCGTCCAGTCGAGAGCGGAATCGCCGCCGCCGACTATTAAGAGCTGCTTGTCGCGGAAAGCCTCCATTTTGCGTACTGCATAGAATACCGATTTTTCTTCATAAGGCTCGATGCCTTGGATCGGCGGGCGCTTGGGCTGGAACGAGCCGCCGCCGGCTGCAATGACGACGCATTTCGCCTCGAAGGTCTTGCCGGCATCGGTCGCAACCTTGAAGTGGGCTTCGCCCAGCTTGTTCATGCTGGTGACCATCTCGCCCAGGTGAAAGGTCGGCTTAAAGGGCTTGATCTGCTCCATGAGCTGCTCGGCGAGCCCGTTGCCGGTGATGTAAGGGATGCCGGGGATGTCGTAGATCGGCTTCTCCGGATAGAGCTCGGCGCACTGGCCCCCGACCTTGTCGAGGATGTCGATAAGATGCGCCTTGATGTCGAGCAGACCGAGCTCGAATACAGCGAACAGGCCGACGGGCCCCGCGCCGATGATGACCACGTCGGTCTTGATCGTCTCACTCATGCTTCGTGCCCGGCCGCGGCCGGCTCCTTCGCTTCGCTTTTCCTTCTGATCGCTACGCCGGTTGGCGGGCGATGGGTGCGGCGGGGACCGAAATGGCGCGCAGCAGCTCCGCCAGGTTCTGCTCCGGCGTCCTGCCGGTGGTGTCGAGAGAGGCTTCCGCCCTGGCATAAAGCGGCTCACGGCTTTTGAGAATGGCCACCAGATCCTCCATGGCCCGTGGGCTCTTTGCCATTGGCCGCATATCGCCTTGCTCGATCACGCGTTTCATATGGACATCGGGTTCCGCCCGCAGCCATATCGTGAAGCACGAAGCGAGCAAAAGTTCCATGGTGCCAGGGTCGGTGACGATCGAGCCGCTGGTGGCCATGACGAAACCGCGGTGCTGGCGTAGGACCTCTTCCAAGGCCTCCCTTTCGGCGCGGCGGAACGTCTCCTGGCCGAACATGTCGAAGATTTCGCTCAGGCTCGCCCCGCTGTGCTGCTCGACCTCCTGGTCGAGCTCGATAAAGGGCAGTTCCAGCCGGTCGGCCAGCAGGCGGCCGAGGGTGGATTTGCCGCCGCCGCGCAGACCGACAAGGGCGATGCGCCGGTGCCTGAGGTCCTCGGAGGGCTCGCCGAAATGCCGCAGCAGTAGCGCGCGCGCTTCGTTCAGGTCCGCCGCGGGCAGCCTTTCGAGGAATTGGGTGAGCAGCACGAGGCCGAGAGGGGGCTCGGGCCCTTCGTGAACGAGCTGAGTGATCGGAATTCCGATTGCACGTGCAATGCGGCGCAAGAGCACAATCGACACGTTGCCCTTGCCCGCCTCCATCTGGGCGAGATAGCGCTCCGACACTTTGGCGTGCTGGGCCAGGACCTTGCGCGACATGCCACGCTGGTTGCGCAGGGTTCGCACACGCTCGCCGAGCCGGCGCAGATAGGCGTCGCTGTCCCGCACCGGGAGTGGGTTGGCTGGTTTCATGGTCGGCAGTTTAACATGCATTATATTGCCGAGCAATAGTCCTTGTATTTCTGCACTATTGTAGCTTTCCCGCGCTGGTGTTATCTAGCATGCATAATAACGCATGGGGACGGCGGTGCCGCGCCGGTGGGGAAAGGCTCCGAGGAATGGTCCAATGAGTGTCATTGACTTCCAGACCGAGCCGGCGCGCTACCGCCATTGGCGCATCGAGCAGGACGGCGAGGTGGCCTACCTGGTCATGGACGTCGACCCGGCTGGCGGACTCTCAAGCGACTACGAGCTGAAGCTCAATTCCTACGATCTCGCCGTCGATATCGAGCTCAGCGACGCCGTCCAGCGGCTGCGCTTCGAGCACCCCGAGGTGCGCTGCGTGGTGTTGAAGTCCGGTAAGGACAATGTGTTCTGCGCGGGCGCCAATATCCGCATGCTGGGCAGGGCCACCCACGGCCACAAGGTGAACTTCTGCAAGTTCACCAACGAGACGCGGCTGGCCATCGAGGACGCCAGCGAGAATTCCGGCCAGATCTACATGGCCGCGGTCAACGGCAGTTGCGCCGGTGGCGGCTACGAACTGGCGCTGGCTACCGAGCACATCATGTTGGTGGACGACCGCCGCTCGACCGTCTCGCTGCCCGAGACGCCGCTGCTCGCCGTGCTGCCCGGCACCGGCGGTCTCACCCGTGTCACCGACAAGCGCAAGGTGCGACGCGACCGCGCCGATTTCTTCTGCTCCACCGAGGAGGGCTTGCGCGGCGCCAAGGCGGTGGACTGGCGGCTGGTCGACGAGGTGGCGCCTCCGTCGAAATGGAACGAGGCCGTGGCCGGGCGTGCGCGCGAACTGGCCAAGCGTTCGGACCGTCCGGACGCGGCCGGCATCAAACTGATGCCGCTGACGCGCGTGGTCGAAGATGGGCGCGTTGCCTACTCCCACGTCGACATCGATATCGCCCGCGGCAAGGCCGTCGCGACTGTGACGGTGCGCGGGCCGGGCAAGCCGGTGCCGGATTCGCTCGAAGCCGCGCATGCGCTGGGCGACAAGTTCTGGCCGCTGACGGTGGCGCGCGAACTGGAGGATGCCATCCTGCATCTGCGCGTCAATGAGCCGGCGATCAACGTGGTGCTGCTGCGCACCGACGGCGACGCGCGAGCCGTTCTCGCTTACGACGATTTTCTGATCCGTGGCGACGGCGACTGGCTGATGCGCGAGATCCGCCATTACCTCAAGCGCGTATTCAAGCGCATCGACGTCACCGCCAAGACCTTCTTCGCGCTGATCGAGCCGGGCTCCTGCTTTGCCGGCACTCTCGCCGAATTGGTCTTCGCCGCCGACCGTTCGCTGATGCTGATCGGCACATTCGAGGGCGACAACCGGGCGCCTGCGGCGATCACCCTGGGCAAGGCCAATTTCGGCTTCTACCCCATGGGCAACGGCCTCACCCGTCTACAAAGCCGCTTTCTCGGCGAGCCGGAGGCGCCCGATGCGCTGAAGGAGAAGATCGGGCAGCGCATCGAGGCGGAGGAGGCGGCCGAACTCGGCCTCGTCACCTTCGCCTACGAAGATTTCGACTGGGACGACGAACTGCGCGTGATGATCGAGGAGCGCGCCAGCCACTCTCCCGATTCGCTGACCGGCATGGAAGCGAACCTGCGCTTCGCCGGCCCCGAAACGATGGAAACCAAAATCTTCGGCCGGCTCACCGCATGGCAGAACTGGATCTTCCAGCGGCCCAATTCGGTCGGCGAACACGGAGCGCTCAAGCTCTATGGCAGCGGCGTGAAGGCGACCTTCGACAAGGAAAGGGTGTAAGCCATGAACATCCAACAAGTCGACTATAACGGGCTGATCCCCAACAATGTCGGTCTCGGCGATGACGTGCGCGTCAAGCGCGCGCTGGAGAAATGGCATCCCGGCTATATCAACTGGTGGAACGATATGGGGCCGGAAGGCTTCCAGGAATCGCTCGTTTACCTGCGCACCGCAGTGAGCGTCGACCCGAAAGGCTGGGCCAAGTTCGACTTCGTCAAGATGCCGGAATACCGCTGGGGCATCCTGCTGGCGCCGCAGGCGGAGGGCCGCAAGATCCCGTTCGGCGCACATGCCGGCGAGCCGGCTTGGCAGGAAGTGCCCGGTGAATACCGCGCGATGCTGCGCCGTCTTATCGTGATCCAGGGCGACACCGAGCCGGCTTCGGTCGAGCAGCAGCGCCACCTCGGCAAGACCGCGCCGTCGCTCTACGACATGCGCAATCTTTTCCAGGTGAACGTGGAGGAAGGCCGCCATCTCTGGGCGATGGTCTATCTCCTGCAGAAGTATTTCGGCGCCGACGGCCGCGAGGAAGCGGAAGCCCTGCTGCAGCGCCGCTCCGGCGACGCCGATACCCCGCGCATGCTCGGTGCCTTCAACGAGAAGACGCCGGACTGGCTCTCCTTCTTCATGTTTACCTATTTCACCGATCGCGACGGTAAGATGCAGCTCGAGGCGCTCGCGCAATCGGGCTTCGATCCGCTTTCGCGCACCTGCCGCTTCATGCTGACGGAGGAGGCGCACCACATGTTCGTCGGCGAGACCGGCGTCACGCGCGTGATCCAGCGCACCTGCGAGGCAATGAAGGAAGCCGGTATCGACGATCCCTACGACATAGAACGCGTGCGCCGGCTCGGCGTGATCGACCTGCCGACAATCCAGAAGAAGGCGAACCTGCACTTCTCGCTGACCCTCGATCTGTTCGGCAACGAGATTTCCACCAACGCGGCCAACGCATTCCATGCGGGCCTGAAGGGCCGCTATCGCGAAGCCCGGCTGAACGACGATCACATGCTGGAGAACAGCACCTATCCGGTGCTGCGACTGATCGACGGGCAGATCAGGAACGAAGATGCGCCCGCCCTGTCTGCATTGAACATGCGGCTGCGCGACGACTATGTTGGCGACGCCAACAACGGCGTGGGCCGCTGGAACAAGGTGATCGCCGAGCATGGCATTCCGTTCGAGCTCAAGCTGCCGCACGTCGCTTTCCACCGCCACATCGGCGAGTTCTCCAAGATCAAGTCCGATATCGACGGCAGAATGCTGAGCGAAGACGAGTGGCAGAAGAAGCGCGACGATTTGCTGCCTTCCGAAGAGGATCGCGACTTCATCGAGAGTCTGATGCAGGCGCACTTCGAGCCGGGCGAGTTTGCCTCGTGGATCGCGCCGCCCAAGGTCGGCATCGACAACAAGCCGGGCGAATTCGAATACGTGAAGATTGCGTAGTCGGAAACAATGGCAAGCCAGCCCTATTAGTCAGGCTCGCATCACACTCCGTTCATTCCCGCGAAAGCGGGAATCGAGGGCTGTATTCACCCCACTCGAAGATATTTTGCCCCGGGTCCCCGCTTTCGCGGGACGAACAGGTCTCTGAAGCGTTCGCTGAAAGCCTATTTCCCCGCCGCTTTGCCCAAACCCGCCAGCTTGCGGGCGCGCTCCTTCTTCTCGTTCAGCGCCATACCGCGCGCGATCTGGATGCGCTGGGCCTGTGGCGAGCCGGCGCCGTGCAGGCTCTCGGTGAGGTAGCCGACGGCATTACGGCCGATGGTCATGTTCTCGATCAGCCTGAGGATGCGCATGCGGTCGACCGTGTCGACACCGCTGCGGCCCTGCAGGAACTTGCGGATCAGCGGGCCCACTTCATTGTGCTGCAGGTCTTTCTCGGACGGCATCGTCACCACCAGTCCGCCGGCGATGTCCTGCGCGAGCCTGGATATCTCGAAGGGAAAGCGCGTAACGTTGTGCTTGGCGACGTTGGACAGCATCTCGTCGTTGAGATAGGCGCCTGAAGCCATCGGCTTGGCGCGGTAGGCCGCCGCCATGCAACTCGAATAGATCGTCTCGTTGAGATGTGTCATCTCTACGAGCTTGTCCTTGATGTGGGAGACGCCCTCGACGCCGTTGTGCGAAGCGGCTTCCGCCGCCGCGCCGATCAGCACGTCGCCAAGGCCGGTTTTGCACACATACGACGAGCGGTGATAGGTGGTGAAGCGCTCCACAAGCGTGGCGGCATATTGCCATTCGCCGTCCATAAACACGTGTTCGTAGGGAACGAACACGTTGTCGAACACGATCAACGCTTCCTGGCCGGCGAACTGCGCGTTGCCGGCGTCGAGCATGCCGCCGTCGACGCCGCGCGTGTCGTTGGTCTGCCGCCCGACCACGTAGGTCAGACCGGGCGCGTCGACCCGCACCGCGCCGACCACCGCCCAGTCCTTGTCGGCCTCGCTCAAGCGCATGGTCGGCATGAAGATCAGCCAGTGCGAATTGACCGCGCCGGTCTGGTGCATCTTGGCGCCGGAAACGGTGATGCCGCGCTCATCGCGCTTTACCACGTGCAGGAACAGGTCGAGATCGGTCTGCTGGTGCGGCGGCTTGGAGCGGTCGCCCTTGGGATCGGTCATGGCGCCGCCGATCACGATGTTAGCGGTTTGCGCGCGCTTGAGGAAGGCGAGGAATCGCTGGTGGTAGTCGGTGCCGCGTTCCTTATCGATGTCGAAGGTGACCGAATGGCACGCGCCGATGGCGTCGAGCCCGACGCAACGCTGGAAGCAGGTGCCGGTGCGCCGGCCCAGCTCGCGTTGCATCTCGTGCTTGCTGACCAGATCTGCGGGGCCGGTCGGCACGTGCAGGAAACGGTTGGTTTCGATCTTGGCAATATCGCTCTTGACGCTGCCGAGCTCCGGCCTCTCGCTCGCCAGCCGATAGGTTTCCGCCATGGCGTTGATGGAGGGAAAGATCACCGGGTGGTCCACCGGCTCGGGCACGCGCTCGCCCATGAAGAACACGTTCATGCGCCGCCCGCGCAGCGAGGCAATGTAGTTCTCGGCATTGGCGATGGGCCGGGCGAAATCGGCCCACAACGTTTCGACGTCTTGCATGACAGCTTCCTTCTCGGCGGCGGGCAAAGCGGAACCGCAAGCCTTCGCGGCTCGGATAGCGGGGAGCAGGTGAGTAGTCGGCCCGGCGCGCGATTTAGCGCATCATAGGCGCCCTGTGCGGTATTTTACAGGGCTGAGGCTTGGCGCGATGCCGGACTAGTGGCCGCCGAGGTCGGCCGCGCGGTCGCTTAGCGCCGGCGCGCCGAATGCGCGCGGATCGTAGTTCAGAACGAAGCGCATGCTCTGTGCGTCAACCGGCTGGCGGCAGTGATCGCAGACGACGACAGGGGTGAAGTCCTGGGAACATCGCTCATGCGTGAGCCGGACCGGCGGCTTGCCCGCGGACAGCCAGCGGTCGCCCCACGCCATCATCACAATCAGCGGCCTGTAGAGTTCCAGGCCTTTACCGGTCAGGCAGTATTCATAGCGATCCGGCTGCGTCTGGTATTTGCGGCGCTCGAAGATGCCGGCGGCGACCAGCCGGTTGAGCCGGTCGGAAAGGATGTTGCTGGCGATGTTCAGTTCCGCCAGCAGCCGGTCGAAACGGCAGAGGCCGAAGAAAGCCTCGCGCAGGATGAGGGCGGTCCAACGATCGCCGATGATTTCCAGCGTCCGCGAGACGGAGCTCGGCCGTCCGCGCAGGAATTGCGTCGAGCCGGACAGCCGGCGCACGCGCCGGGCCTGCCGGGTCAGACTGGTGCCGGCGCCGGGACCGGGACAAGCGCTGACTTCGTGCGCGGAAACCGGTTCGCGGCAGAACGAGCAGGCAACGATCGGCTTGCACGTGCAGCCGCAGGCCGCATGCACGAGGTCGAGCGGTTGGGGTTTCCCGTTCGCCAGCCAGCGGTCGCCGAACCGCATCATTGCCGCGAAACTTGCGTAGAGATCGAGGCCGGCTTCGGTCAGCCGATATTCGACCCGGCGCGATGTCTTTGAATATTGGAGCTGGCGAAAGATGCCCTGCTCGGTAAGGCGCCTCAGCCGATCGGTGAGAGTGGCGCGCGGCAAGCCGAGCGCCGAGCGGAAGCTCTCGAAACGGCGGGCACCGAAGAAAGCTTCGCGGATGATGAGAAAGGTCCAGGCGTCGGATAGGATGGCAACGGTGCGGGCGAGCGAGCAATTGCGCTCGCGCAGCCGCACGCCGCCGCGGACCTTGCTGCCTGGCTCAGCCGATGGGGAGCCTTGGACGCGCGTCAGCGCGGTTGCGCTGGGGATGGATCGTCCATCGTCCACGGTCACAAGGTTCTCCGCTTGCAGGCGGGGCCTAACGGGCCCTGGTTTTTCACCATGAGCAATCTACGGGGCGTTGCTGTGCTCGCGCAACCCGAATGTTTGCAGGCATCGATATGCAACCGGCGGCTCCAAGGCGGTTGCGATCAGGGGCGGGACGCCGTGACGGCGATCCGTGGCGGCGCGCCTTGCTGGGCCGGGCCGAAAATGTCAGAAAGCCCGCCAGCCCTTGCGAGCCCATCATTCGCGATGCGGGTGAACCGACGCGCCGGTAGCTCAGCTGGATAGAGCACCAGACTTCGAATCTGGGGGTCAGGGGTTCGAATCCCTTCCGGCGCGCCACTCGATGCTTGTCCGGCCCGTCACGCCTCGGCGTAACCCACCGTCGACAACAGCGCAATGTTGGGATGGCGGGAATTGAGCCGCGTGTGCTGCACCACGATCGGCACGTTGGATTCAATCACGGAGGCGTAGCTGGTGTCGCGTGGCACCGGGGCGGGGTCGGTCAGGTCGTTGAAGCGCAGATGCAGCGTGCGCCGCGCGCCGAGCTTGACGCGGTAGGGGCCGACCGGATCGCGGTCGGTGAAAAAGAGCGTAATGGCGATGTCGGCGTCCTTGTCGCCGGCATTGAGCAGGCAAACGGCCTCGTGCGACACCAACGCGTGATCCTGGCTCACACTGCCGCTGGGGATGTAACCCTCGGCGATAGCCCAGCGCCTGTGTCCGATGTCAGGCATGGCGCGGCTCACGTGCGTTGATCAGCGCCAGCCCGGTCTCCGGATCAGAGGTCTTTTGCAGGTAGGAGGGCTGCTCGTCGACGATGACTTCGAGGGTCGGACGCACATGGGCCTCGCCCAGATGGCCGGCCATGGCGGTGCCGTCCTTCTTGCCGACCACGAGATGAATGTGAATGGCCGGCTTTCCCTTCGGATCGAGCGCGACGTCGCCGATCAGCGACGCCACCTCGACCTGCTCGCGCACGGGGATGCGGCGGTAGTCCTTCATGTCCCAGTCGAAATATTTCAGCACGACGTCGCTCAGTGCACCGATCGCGGTGATCCGCGCCGCCGAAATGCGCTGCTTCTTGGCAAAGGCGCCGATCGAGGACAGCACCTCGTCGCCGGTATCCATGATGACGGCGAATGTGCGCATCCCGTCGTGCTCGTGCAGGAGCTTGCTGTCCATCGAAGTCTCCGCCTCGCCGTCCTGTGCGAAATCTTTGCGGGAAAAGCGAATTCCATCAGAAGCAAAGCGCAGCCGCGCCGCTTTGTTCCATTGGAACAGCGCTCGCTTTCGTTCGTTGAACTGGCAGCTTTTCCGAATTTTTCCAGCGGTGAGAGGCGAGCTTGCGCCGCTGTAAGCACGATTTTGCGCAAGGAGGTTCCCATGGCCGACCCGACCGCCGGCGACGTTCTGGTCGAAACCCTGATCCGCTGGGGCGTTGATACCATCTTCGGTATTCCCGGGGACGGCATCAACGGCATCATCGAATTGCTGCGGAAGAAAAAGGACCAGATCCGTTTCGTTCAGGTGCGGCACGAGGAGGCGGCGGCGTTCAACGCCTGCGCCTATGCCAAGTGGACCGGCAAGCTCGGCGTCTGCCTAGCCACTTCCGGTCCGGGCGGCATTCATCTCCTCAACGGCCTCTATGATGCCAAGCTCGACGGTCAGCCCGTGCTCGCGATCACCGGTCTGCAGTTTCATGACCTGCTGCACACCTGGACCCAGCAGGATGTCGAGCTCGACAAGCTCTATCAGGACGTCTGCGTCTACAACAACCGCGTCATGGGTCCGCTGCACGTCGAGAACACGGTCGAGCTCGCCTGCCGCACGGCGCTTGCTTATCGTGGCGTCTCTCACGTCACCATTCCAACCGACATGCAGTCGCAGCCCGTGAGCAAGGGTTCGCGCTCCAAACGCAACGTTCCCGATCACGTCTCCGACGTCATGGTGCGCTCCGGCCAAATGCCGAGCGAGCAGCAGCTCACCGATGCGGTCGATATCCTCAACAAGGGCAAGAAGATCGTGATCATGGCCGGCCGCGGTGCGCTCGGCGCGGGCGAAGCGCTGGCGGCAGTGGCGGAACGGCTGGGCGCGCCGATCGTCAAGCCGCTGCTCGGCAAGGCTTCGATTGCGGACGACAATCCCTATTGCCTCGGCGGCACTGGTCTGCTCGGCACCAAGCCCTCGCAGGAGGCGCTGGAGCAGTGCGATACCCTGCTGATCGCCGGCGCGGGCTTTCCTTATATCGAATTCTATCCGCAGCCCGGCAAGGCCAAGGCGGTGCAGATCGAGATCGATCCGATGCGGGTCGGCCTGCGCTATCCGGTCGACGTCGGCCTGGTAGGCGACGTGGGCAAGGTGCTCACCGCCATCCTGCCCAAGCTCGTCAAGCACGACGATCGTTCGTTTCTGGAGAAGGCGCAGAAGAACATGAAGGCGTGGAATGCGCTGATGGAAGAGCGCGGCACGCGTACCGACAAGCCGATGAAGCCGCAGGTGGTCGCCTATGAGCTGAACAAATTCATCGATGACGACGCCATCGTGGCAACGGATTCCGGCACGATCACGACCTGGATCGCGCGTTACCTGGCGATCCGCGACGGCATGATGTTCTCCTGCTCGGGCAACCTCGCCACCATGGCCTGCGGGTTGCCCTATGCGGTCGCGGGCGCGGTGGCCTATCCCGGCCGCCAAGTGGTCGCCTTCGTCGGCGACGGTGGGCTGACCATGCTGATCGGCGAACTGGCCACGCTGAAGAAATACGACCTCAACGTGAAGGTCATCGTCATCAAGAACAACGTGCTCGGCCAGATCAAATGGGAGCAGATGGTGTTCCTGGGCAATCCGGAATACGTCTGCGAGCTGCAGCCGATCGACTTCGCCGCCGTGGCCAAGGGCTTCGGCATCAAGAGCTACACCATCGAAGATCCCGCCAAGTGCGGAGAGACAATTCGGGAGGCGTTGTCGGCGCCCGGACCGGCGCTCATCGAAGCGGTGGTCGATCCGCACGAGCCGCCGATGCCGCCCAAGATCGAGCTCGCGCAGGTCGAGAAGATGGCGGAAGCGCTGGCCCGCGGCACGCCGGCGGCCGGCAAGATCGCGCTTACGCTCGCGTCGGATACCGTGCGCGAACTCATTTGATGGTGGTAGATCATGTTAACATCATCGCCGGCCATCGAGGGGGTCGCGGCGCGGGTGTTCCGCATTCCGACCGACGCCCCGGAGGCTGACGGCACCATAAGCTGGGACCACACCACCATGGTGCTGGTCGAGGTCACCGCCGGCGGCGAGCGCGGCATCGGCTACACCTACGGCGCGCCCGAGGCTGCCGGCATCGTCGAGGGCAAGCTGGCCGACACGCTGCGTCGCCGGGATGCCTTCGACATTCCCGCGCTGTGGCTCGGCATGGTGGGCGCCGTGCGCAACATGGGCTGGCGCGGCGTCTGCGCCAACGCCATTTCCGCCGTCGATACCGCGCTGTGGGACCTGAAGGCCAGGCTGCTCGGCTTGCCGCTTTACGCCCTGCTCGGCGCCGAGCGGCGCCAAGTGCCGATCTACGGCAGCGGCGGCTTCACCTCCTATTCAATCGAGCGGCTACAACGGCAATTATCCGGCTGGGTCGAGCAGGAAGGCTGCCGCTGGGTCAAGATGAAGGTCGGCAGCGAGCCCGATGAAGACTACAAGCGCGTGCAGGCGGCGCAGCGCGCCATCGGCCGCGCCACCTTGTTCGTCGACGCCAACGGCGCCTATGACCGCAAGCAGGCGCTCTCTTTCGCCGAGAAGTTCGCCGGCGTCGGCTGGTTCGAGGAGCCGGTGTCGAGCGACGACCTCGAGGGGCTGCGCCTGATCCGCGACCGCGCGCCCGCCGGCATGCAGATCGCCGCCGGCGAATACGGCTACGATCCCTTTTATTTCCGCCGCATGGTCGAGGCCGGCAGCGTCGACGTGTTGCAGGCCGACGCGACGCGCTGCGGCGGCATCACCGGCTTCCTGAAGGCGGCGGCGGTCGCCGACAGTTTCTCGATTCCGTTTTCCGCGCACACCGCGCCGGCGCTGCATCTGCACGTCTGCTGCGCGGCGCCGCGGCTCGTCCATCTCGAATGGTTTCACGACCACGTGCGCATCGAGCACGCCGTGTTCGACGGCGCGCCGGTGCCGCGCGACGGCGTCATTGCCCCGGATACGAGCCGGCCGGGCCTGGGACTGGAATTCAAGCAGGCCGACGCCGAGCGGATGGCCGCCTAGGAGAAGAATATGAGCCATGTCATCGAGGTTCGCCACAAGGACAGCGCCACGCGTCCGTGGCGAATGAAGGTCAACCGCGCGCCCAACGGCCGCATCGTCGACGCCGCGGCCGTCGGCGATCCGCAGGACTTCCGCGCGCTCGGCGCAGCGCTTGCGCAGAAGCTGGAAGGCGAGGTGCGTTTCGATGCAGGCAGCCGCGCCCTCTACGCCACCGACGCTTCCAACTATCGCCAAGTGCCGATCGGTGTGGTGATCCCGCGCCACGCTGCTGACGTCATCGCAACGGTCGAATTGTGCCGGCAGTTCGGCGCGCCCATCGTACCGCGCGGCGGCGGCACCAGCCTGGCGGGACAGGGCTGCAACGTCGCGGTGCTGATCGATTTTTCGAAATACATGCATGACATCGTGTCGATCGACGCGGTGAACAAGCTGGCCACGGTGCAGCCCGGCTGCGTGCTCGATCATCTGCGCGATACCGCCGAGCAGCACGGGCTCACTTTCGGACCCGATCCCGCCACCCACGACCACAACACGCTGGGCGGCATGCTCGGCAATAATTCGTGCGGCGTCCACTCCGTCATGGCCGGCCGTACGTCCGACAACACCGAGGCGCTCGACATTCTCACCTATGACGGCGAGCGCATGACGGTCGGGCCGACCAGCGACGAGCACTTTCGCACGATCGTCGCCCAGGGCGGGCGACGCGCCGAAATCTACCAGGCGCTCGACGAGTTCCGCCAGAAATACGCGGACATGATTCGCACGCGCTATCCGCAGATTCCGCGCCGCGTGTCAGGCTACGAGAATCTCGACGCGCTGCTGCCGGAGAACGGCTTCAATATCGCGCGCGCGCTGGTCGGCACCGAGGCCACCTGCGTCCTGATTCTTCAGGCCGAGCTCAATCTGGTGCACAGCCCGCCGCAGCGCGTGCTCACCATCATCGGCTTCGAGGACGTGTTCGCCGCCGCCGACGCCGTGCCTGACGTGCTCAAGTTCAAGCCGATCGCCGTCGAAGGCATCGACGACATGCTGATCGACTTCATCACCCGCAAGCACCTGCATCCCGACGAAGTGAAGATGCTGCCGCGAGGCCGCGGCTGGCTGGTGGTCGAGTTCGGCGCCGACACGAGAGAAGAAGCCGACCGCATGGCCAATGCCTGTCTCGATGAATTCAGGCAGCGCGGCAGCGACGCCAAAGTGCTCGACGACAGGTCCGAGGAACAGAAAATCTGGGAGGTGCGCGAGGCGGCGCTCGCCGCCACCGCTCACGTGCCGGACTGGCCGGAGTCGCACCCGGGCTGGGAGGACAGCGCGGTCAGCCCGGAAAAGCTCGGCGGCTACCTGCGCGAGCTGAAGGCGCTGTTTCACCGTCACGGCTACGACGCCTCCGTCTACGGACATTTCGGCGACGGGCTGATCCATTGCCGCGTCGATTTCGATCTCGCCACCGAGAAAGGCCTGCTCAACTGGCAGCATTTCCTCGAACAGGCCGCCGATCTCGTCGTGAAATACGGCGGCACGCTGTCGGGCGAGCACGGCGACGGCCAGGCGCGCGGGCAATTGCTGGAAAAGATGTACGGCCCGGACATGCTGCGGGCTTTCCAGGAGTTCAAGGCGATCTGGGACCCGACCAACAAGATGAATCCGGGCAAGGTGGTCGATCCGTATCCCATCACCTCCAATCTGCGCCTCGGGCCCACCTACACGCCGCTCGAATACGGCGGTCACTTCAACTATGCCGACGACGGCCACAGCTTCACCCAGGCGACGCGGCGCTGCGTCGGCGTCGGCAAATGCCGCCGCCGCGACAGCGACGAAGGCGTCATGTGCCCGAGCTACATGGCGACCGGAGAGGAGAAGCACTCCACGCGCGGGCGCGCCCGCCTGCTGTTTGAGATGATGCGCGGCAGCCCGCTCGGCGACGTCTGGAAGAACCGGGAGGTGGCCGAGGCGCTTGACATGTGTTTCGCCTGCAAGGGCTGCAAGAGCGATTGCCCGGTGCATGTCGACATGGCCACCTACAAAGCCGAATTCCGCTCGCAACACTATAAGGGGCGCCTGCGTCCGCGCGCGGCCTATTCGATGGGGCAGATCCAGCGTTGGGCGCGCATGGCCGAATATGTGCCCGGCCTCGCCAACATCTTCGCCAACACATCCTTGGCCAAATGGGTGGCCGGTATCTCGCCCAAGCGCGATATGCCGCCCTTCGCCAAGCAGAGCTTCCGGCGCTGGTTCAAGAAGCGCGGCAAGAGCGTAGCTGGCGGCCGCCGGGTGATGCTGTGGCCGGACACCTTCAACAATCATTTCAAGCCGCAGACCGCAATCGCGGCGACGCAGGTATTGGAGTCGCTGGGATTTGACGTCGTGATTCCGGAGAGGCCGCTCTGCTGCGGGCGTCCGCTCTACGACTGGGGCTATATCGATCAGGCCAAGGGCCTGTGGCGGCAGACCCTCGACACGCTGCGCCCGGAGATCGAAGCCGGCACGCCGCTGGTCGGCCTGGAGCCCGCCTGCCTCAGCGCGTTCCGCGACGAGTTGCCCGATCTCTTCCCGGACAACAGGCTGGCGAAACGGCTCGCCGAGCAGTCTCTGTTCCTCACCGAATTTCTCGAGCGGGGCGACTACGCGCTGCCGCGCATCGGGGGTAATGCGCTGGTGCAGTTCCATTGCCACCATCACGCGGTGATCAAGCCGACCGCGGAAAAGAAAATTCTCGATCGGTTGGGCCTCGACTACGAGGTCATGGCGTCCGGGTGCTGCGGCATGGCCGGCTCGTTCGGCTTCGAGAAGGACAAGTACGACGTGTCGATGACGGCCGGTGAGCGGGTGCTGCTGCCCAAGGTGCGCGAGGCGGCGGAAGGCACCGTGATCCTCGCCAATGGCTTCAGTTGCCGCGAGCAGATCGAGCAGGGGACGCAGCGCAAGGCGCGCCACATCGCCGAGTTGATCGCCGATCATATCAAGCAGGGAGCGACTTGAAGACTGAAGGGTGAGTAAAATGGCAAGCAAGAACAGGACAGAGAACGTCATCATCACCGGCGCCAGCGCCGGCGTCGGCCGCGCCACGGCCCACCGCTTCGCCCGGGCGGGCGCCCATATCGGCCTCATCGCGCGCGACGAAGAAGCGCTGCGCGAAGTGAAGGCGGAAGTGGAAGACCTCGGCGGCCGCGGGGTTATTGCCGCTGCCGACGTGTCCGATCCCGATGCCCTTTTCGCCGCGGCGGAAAAACTCGAGAGCGAGCTCGGCCCCATCGACGTCTGGGTCAACGACGCCATGGTGACGGTGTTCTCGCCGTTCGCAGAGATGAAGCCGGAGGAATACCGCCGCGTCACGGAGGTCACCTATCTCGGCTTCGTCTATGGCACGATGGCCGCGCTGCGCCTCATGCGTAAGCAGAACCACGGCACCATCGTGCAGGTGGGCTCTGCGCTCGCCTATCGCGGCATTCCGCTGCAGTCGGCCTATTGCGGCGCCAAGCACGCCATCCGCGGCTTCACCAATTCGCTGCGCACCGAGCTCATCCACGACCGCAGCAACATTCACGTCACCGTGGTCAACCTTCCCGGCGTCAACACGCCGCAGTTCGACTGGGCGCGCGTGCACATGCCGCGCAAGCCGCGGCCCGTGGCGCCGATCATCCAGCCGGAAGTGGCGGCCAACGCGCTGTTCAAGGCGGCGCATGAGCGCAAGCGCGAATACTGGCTCGGGCTGACCACGGCCGAGCTCATCTTCGGCAACATGATCGGCCCGACGCTGCTCGATCACTATCTCGCGCGCAATACCTGGTCGGGCCAGATGACCGATCAGCCGGTCACGCGTGCCCGCCCCGACAATCTCGAAAAGCCCGTGCATGCGCTGCATCGCACGCGCGGCTCGTTCAGCCGCGAGGCCACCTCGCGCGCATACGATTTGCCGGCGCCGGCGACGCGCGTGGCTGCTGTCGTGACCGGCATCGTGGCCACCGCCGTACTGGCAGGCCTTGCCCGCCGGGCGCTCGGCTAGAGCAAATTGCGCTCGGATGGAGAGACCCGCTCGCCCCGCGAAAGCGGGGACCCAGGGCAGTAACCTTCGGCCTTAGATCACTGGATTCCCGCTTGCGCGGGAATGAGCGGAGGTTGGATCATCCATCCGCAACGATGCCCTACTGCGGACCGAAATAGCGCGAGCCCCAAAGCACCACGATCCAGATCGACGCCAAGACGCCGATCGAGACAAGCAAGATAGCGGCTCCCATATCGCCCTCCGTTTCGCCCCCTGTCGTATGCCGGCAGGGAATGAGGTGTTTCCTCGCAAAGCCGTCCCGGATTCTTCGCCGCTGGTTTGGCGCGCCCGGTCCTTGCTCTGCATCTGGGATGCTAGGCCCGGTTCGGCCCGAAGACCAAGCGTTCTGTTTCGCCGGTGTCTTGGCACCGCCGGCGGCCGCCAAGAACATTCAGCGATTTCAGCAGCTTGGCGTTTGGCCGCGTCACGGCGCGCCAGCCTGTGCAATAATGCACCGTTCGCCGTGGTGTCAGCCTGTCGGCGGAGCTCCGGCGAAGAGGAAACGCTCATGAGCTGGCGCGCGATTTATGCGATCACGGCTGCGCTGCTGCTGGCCGCCATGCCGGCAGGCGCAGCGCCGCCGCGCGATGCCGTGGTGCTGGAGATCGATGGTGCCATCGCTCCGGCCATAGCCGACTACGTCGTCGAGG
This sequence comes from uncultured Pseudomonadota bacterium, assembly GCA_963837965.1. GTDB lineage: Bacteria > Pseudomonadota > Alphaproteobacteria > Rhizobiales > Xanthobacteraceae > Pseudolabrys. The sequence continues at coordinate 35,310 of CAWIPY010000007.1, forward strand.
GCATCGCGCGGGCGAAATCCGACGGCGCCGCCTTGGTGATCCTGAAGATGAACACGCCCGGCGGCCTCGACAGCTCGATGCGCAAGATCATCCACGGCATTCTGTCGTCACCGGTGCCGGTCGCCACTTTCGTTGCGCCGAGCGGATCGCGCGCGGCCAGCGCGGGCACCTATATCACCTATGCCAGCGCTGTCGCCGCCATGGCGCCCGGCACCAATATCGGCGCCGCGACGCCGGTGCAGCTCGGCGCCGGCTCCTTGTTCGGCGGCGGCAGCAAGAAGCCGGCCGACAACAAAGAGGAGAAGGGCGGCAAGCCCGCCGAGCCTGCCGATACGGAATCGCGCAAGATTCTCAACGACTCCATCGCCTATATCCGCAGCCTCGCCGAACTGCACAAGCGCAACGTGGAATGGGCGGAGAAAGCGGTGCGCTCGGCCGCCAGCCTGCCGGCGTCTGAAGCGCTCAAGCTCAATGTTATCGACGTCATCGCCACCGACGTGCCGGACCTGCTGCGCAAGATCGACGGGCGCACGGTGACGGTCGCCGGCAGAGAGGTGACGCTGCACACCAAAGGCCTGCATGTCGTCGACGCGCCACCGGGCTGGCGCACCGATTTCCTCTCCGTCATCACCGATCCGAACATCGCCTTCATCCTGATGCTGGTCGGCATCTACGGGCTGGTCTTCGAGTTCGCCGCGCCCGGCACCATGGTGCCCGGCACGATCGGCGTCATCGCGCTGCTGCTCGCGCTTTATGCGCTCAACCTCCTGCCGATCAACTACACAGGCGCCGGGCTGGTGCTGCTCGGCGTCGGTCTGATGATCGCGGAGGTTCATGTCGGCGCCTTCGGCCTCATCGGCGTCGCCGGCGCCGTCGCCTTCGGCTTCGGCTCCTTCATGATGTTCAATTCCGGCGTTCCGGGCTTCCAGATTTCAATCGCCGTGGTCGCCGCCGCCAGCGCGATCACCGCCGCGCTGTTCCTGCTTGTGGTCGCGTTGCTTTTGCGTTCGCGCAAGCACCCGATCATTACCGGCACGGAGGCCTTGCTCGGCGCCGAGGGCGAGACGCTCGTCTGGCAGCAGGACGAGGGAAGAATTCGCGTCAAGGGAGAGATCTGGCGGGCGCGTGCGCCGCGCCCGCTTGCTCCCGGTACGCGCGTCAAGGTCGTCAAACGCGATGGGCTGGTTCTCTTCGTCGAGCCGGCCTGACGCGCTCACCGCTTATTCGGAAGGAGACGAGAGCCATGATTGCTTCCGTTGCCGGCACTCTTGCCGGCCTCGCCGTTCTGATCGTCCTGTTTGCTTCGATCCGCATCCTGCGCGAGTACGAGCGCGGCGTCATGTTCACGCTGGGGCGCTACACCGGCACCAAGGGCCCGGGCCTGTTCCTCATGGTGCCGATCATCCAGCAGATGGTGCGGGTCGATTTACGCATCATCGTCAACGACGTGCCGCCGCAGGACGTGATCTCGCGCGACAACGTCTCGGTGAAGGTGAACGCGGTGATCTATTTCCGCATCGTCGACGCCGAGCGCGCCATCATCCAGGTGCGCGACTTCATGGAGGCGACCAGCCAGCTCGCGCAGACCACGCTGCGCTCGGTGCTCGGCAAGCACGACCTCGACGAGATGCTGGCCGAGCGCGACAAGCTCAATTCCGACATCCAGGAAGTGCTCGACAAGCAGACCGACGCCTGGGGCATCAAGGTGTCCAATGTCGAGATCAAGCGCATCGACCTCGACGAGAGCATGATCCGCGCCATCGCCCGCCAGGCCGAAGCCGAGCGCTCGCGCCGCGCCAAGATCATCAATGCCGAGGGCGAGCAGCAGGCGGCGGCCAAGCTGGTCGAGGCCGCGCGCATGCTGGCGCCGGTGCCGCAGGCGATGCAGTTGCGCTACCTCGCCACGCTGTTCGACATTTCCAACGAGCGCTCGTCGACGGTGGTGTTTCCGTTCCCGATCGACATGCTGCAGGCCTGGATGCAGAAGAACGATAAGCCAAGCGGCTGATCACACCTGCTCGGCGTTGAGATAGGCGAGCCGGGCCCCGCAGAAGGCGCAGATGACGCCGAGGCCGAGCGCGGTCAGCCCCACGATCACGCCGGTCGTGCCGGCGGCGGCGCCGGTTTCGCTCATGATGCCGCCGGCCGTGGCGACGACGAACACGAGGGCGACGAGAAAGCCGCCGGCGAGGCGATAGACGAAGTCGCGCTCGCGCGCCGCCGCGATCAGATAGGCGCCGGTCGCCCAGCCGCCGATGAAGCCGGCCGCGGCGATCGCCCACCAGGCGAGCGCGGAAATGAACTGCTGCTGGGGGGTCGCTGCGCGCAGAACGGCATCGAGGCCGACGCCGAACACGGTGAGCACGATGTGCATGGCGAGCGCGGCAAAAACGCCGCAGGCGATGGCCGCGGCGTAATTCAGCCGGCGCTGAACGTCGGTTTCCATGTTCCCCACCATAGCCGATCCGCTGCCGCCGGCGAACGTGCCGGCAGGGCGAATTGGTTGCGTTTGTTGCATTTCGGCGACACCGCGGGCCATTCGCCGAACATCCGCGGGCGCGGACGCGTTAGGATGACGCGAATTCCGGATTCGTTGGCATCGGAGCGAAGCGGCTCCCCCCACCAACGGAGGGGAGCTGGCGGAGCAGGCGGCGTGCTCGCGCCTCCATCCAAGTAGAATAAGTTCGGAAGGCACAGGGGAGGGCAGAGCATGGCACCCGGCAGCATCGTCGAAAGCGACATCCCGGCCCGGCTCGACCGACTGCCCTGGGGCCGCTTCCACACGCTGGTGGTCGCCGCGCTCGGCGTGACCTGGATCCTCGATGGGCTGGAGGTGACGCTCGCCGGCTCGCTCGCGGGCGCGTTGAAGGAAAGCCCGGTGCTGCAGTTCTCCAATGCCGATGTCGGTCTCGCGGCATCCGCCTATCTCGGCGGCGCCGTGCTGGGCGCCATGTTCTTCGGCTGGCTCACCGACCGGCTCGGCCGCAAGAAGCTGTTCTTCACCACCCTTATCGTCTACATGATCGCCACCGCGCTGACCGCGGCCTCCTGGAATGTCGCGAGCTTCGCCGCCTTCCGCTTCTTCACCGGCGCCGGTATCGGCGGCGAATACGCCGCCATCAATTCAACAATCCAGGAACTGATCCCGGCCCGCGTGCGCGGCTGGAGCGACCTCGTGATCAATGGCAGCTTCTGGATCGGCGCCGCCGTGGGCGCGCTCGGCTCGCTGGTGCTGCTCGATCCCGCCGTCATCGATCCGGAGATCGGCTGGCGGCTCGCCTTCCTCATCGGCGCCACGCTGGCGCTCATCATCTTCTTCATGCGGATGTGGCTGCCGGAAAGCCCGCGCTGGCTCATGACCCACGGTCATGTCCAAGAGGCGCATGCCGTGGTCGACGGCATCGAGGCGCGTTTCGCGCGGGTGCCGCCGGCGCACGGCCTGCCGAAAGTGAGGCTGCGCACGCGCAGGTCGACGCCCTTGTGGGAGGTGGCGCACACCCTGTTCATGCAGCATCGCCAGCGCACCTATGTAGGTTTTGCCCTGATGGTGGCGCAGGCCTTCTTCTACAACGCCATCTTCTTCACCTACGCGCTCATCCTCACCGATTTCTACCACGTGCCGTCCGACCACGTCGGCTATTACATCCTGCCCTTCGCGGCGGGAAATTTCCTGGGCCCCGTGCTGATCGGCCGCCTGTTCGACACGGCGGGGCGGCGGCCGATGATCGCCTTCACCTACATCACCTCCGGCCTGCTGCTCGCCGGAACCGGCTGGCTGTTCGCGGAAGGTTTCATCGGCGCCTGGTCGCAGACCATCTGCTGGATGGTCATCTTCTTCTTCGCTTCCGCCGCCGCGAGTTCGGCTTACCTCACGGTGAGCGAAACCTTCCCGCTGGAAATCCGCGCGCTGGCGATCGCGTTCTTCTATGCGATCGGCACCGGCATCGGCGGCATTGTCGGCCCCTGGCTGTTCGGCCACCTGATCGACACCGGCTCGCGCTGGAGCGTGTTCGGCGGCTACATCCTCGGCTCGGTGCTGATGGTGGTGGCCGGGGTGGTCGCCTGGCGCTGGGGTGTCGCCGCCGAGCGCAAGCCGCTGGAGGCGGTGGCGCGGCCGCTGACGTTTATCGATATCGATTAGGTGGGCGGCAGCCCAAGACTTTCAGCTTTGCCAGCCTACCACGCTACCCAAGTCGTACCGGTCCTCGACAGGCGTCGCGGACGAACGACCCGATTGTCCCGCCCCAGTCGAAGGTCTATCCTTTCCGGCAAATCGGCGCGCAACGCCGAATAAACAACACCCGGGAGGAAACCATGTCGAATTTGCAGGCAGTGCTCGACGACGCCGTGCGCGCGGAAAATGTCCCGTTCGTCGTGGCCATGGTCGGCGACAAGAACGGCGTCAAATGGTCGGGCGCCGCCGGCGAGCGCGCTCCCGGGCAACCGGCCACCAGCGACACCGTCTTCCGCATCTTCTCGATGACCAAGGCCGTCGGCAGCACGGCCGCGACGATCCTCATCGATCGCGGCAAGCTCGATGCCGACACCGCCGTCGAAGACATCCTTCCCGAGTTCGCCAAGATCCAGGTGCTCGAACGCTTCGACGGCGACACGCCGGTGCTGCGCGCGCCCAAGACCAAGGCGACGGTTCGTCAATTGGCCACCCACACCAGCGGACTCGAATACGAGTTCTGGAACGCCGACATGGCCAAGTATCTGACGGTGACGGGCCATCCGCCGATCCTGTCCGGCCTCAAGCAGGCGCTGTTCTATCCGATGATGAGCGATCCGGGCACGCGCTGGGGCTACGGCATCGGCATCGACTGGCTCGGCCAGGTCGTCGAGAAGGTCGACGGCCGGCGCGTCGACCAGTTCTGCCGCGAGGAAATCTTCGAGCCGCTGAATATGCCCGACACCGGCTTCGAGGTCTCGGCAGGCATGAAAGAGCGGCTCGCGACGGTTGCCGCGCGCGGCGAGGACGGCAAGTTCGCGCCGTTCGACATCGCGCCGCCGAGCAGCCCGGAATTCTACGGAATGGGCCATTCGCTCTATTCGACGGCGCCGGACTACATGAAATTCGTGCGCATGTTCCTCAACCGCGGCCAACTCGACGGCAAGCGCGTCTTGTCGGAAAAAGCGGTTGACTGGATGCTGGCGGACCGCATGAACGGGCTGACCTTCCAGAAGATGATCACCGCGGCGCCGCCCGTCACCGCCGATTGCGATCCCTTCCCGGATACGCGGCGCACCCACAGCTTCGGCTTCTTCCGCGTCGAAGAGGACATCCCAGGCATGCGCTCGGCCGGCTCGCAGGCCTGGGCGGGCGTGTTGAACACGCACTTCTGGTTCGACCCGAAGAAGGATGTCACTGGGCTGATCCTGACGCAGACCCTGCCCTTCGTGGAGCCCCGGTTCGTTGACACCTACGAGAAGTTCGAGCGCGCGGTGTATGCGGCGGGGTAGGGCTATCTTGCCTTAACGCGGCCCCAAGCTCCCCTGGGTCCCCGCGCAAGCGGAGACTAGAGCAGGATCGCTTTCTATCGAAGCGGCGCAGCAGGCACAGCATTCTACCCTCCCTTTGAAGGTCCCTGGAGGGGGAGGGTCGACGCCGAGCGATAGCGAGGCGACGGGGTGGGGTGACAGCGCCGAAGATTGTTGCTTAGGCCGGAAAGAAACTTCCGCGCGCGCGCAATCGCATCCTGAATTCCCGCTGCGCGGGAATGAGCGGAGTATGGATCGACGCAAAACCTGTTCTAAAGAAACGCCGCTATTCGCGCGCTGCGCCCTGGAGATAGCGCGCCGCGATCTGCTGGATCGACTTTTCGATGCTGCGCAGCCGCAACTCTGCGCGGTCGGCGCGTTCCTGCCACTGCCTGAGCTCGCCCTCCAGCTCGTCGATGCGGTCTTGGGCGCTCTGATGGTGGAAGCGGATCTTCTTCGGTGCAAACTTAATGACCTCGTCGGGCACGCCGTTCGCCGCTGACGGGTCGAAAGACCGCGAGCGCTCGTCGCCGCCTTGCTCGAGCTCGGTAATCAATTGATGAATAGTTGCCATCGGCTACTCCACAGCCAAGACCGGCGGCCCGTCTATACAATAAACGATCTGACAACGCCGTCCACCGCGCCTTGACGTGGATCAAACGCCATGGCGGCCGGGTAGTTCCGGCCGGACACTGGGAAGGCTGCGCCGGGGCCTCGGTCCGCCAGGGAATCGCCGCGCTCAGCAGGTAACCAGGTCGGTGTGCCCGAAGCCCTTGCTGTAATCGAGGACCGAGATCACCGCCGGCGTCACGCGGAAAATGCGCACGTCGTCGGGCCCGGGCAGCGGGAATGGCAGGGGTCCTTGCTCGGGGTATTTCAGCGGCAGCAGGCGCAGCACCTTTTCCGCCTCGGCGCGGTCGGTCACCGCCTGCGCGTGCGCAGCCATGGAAAGGCCGGTGATGGCCATCAGGTCCGGCGTGTCATGATCGACGGTCAGCGACACGCGGTCGTTCAGCGCGAGGTTCGCCGCCTTCTGGCTGTCGCGGCCGCAGAGGAAATAGAGCGTGAGCCCTTCATTGACATATCCCACGGTCGTCGCCTGCGGCCAGCCGTCCGGCCGCAGCGTGGCGAGCGTCATGATCCGGTGCTGATCCAGCAGCGACAGGATTTTCTCTCTCAGTGCATCATCCATCGGCCGCCTCCGTCAATGCCAAGGCATTATCGGGGCGGCCGAGGGCCTTGGTGTTGATCGGGGTCAATCGCCTCGGGCGGCTTACTGCCCGCCTGCCGCCGTACCCGTGGTCGACTTGACCGGCGGTCCGCCCGGCTCGTGCGACATGGACTTGGTGCGGGAGGAAACCTCGCCCTTGTGCACCTTGGTCTTTGTCTTCGACTTGCTCCAGGTGCCCTTGTTCTGGGCGCGTGCCTTCGACATGCCGTGCAAGTTTTTGGCATTGCCGTTGATCTTGGTCGAACTGCGGTCCTTCGTGCCGCCGGCCGCGCTACCGCCCGAGCCGATGCTCGATGACGTGCCGCTTTCCCCGCTCGAGGTGCCGCCGAGGCCCAGCGTGGAAGCCGAGGTGCCGCCGGCTGCTGCGCTCCCGCCGGTCCCGCCGGTTGCGCTTGACCCGGACGAGCCGCCGCTGCCGATGGTGGACGCGCTTTGGCCCATGGCGATCGAGCCCGCACCCACAGCGAGCACGGTGGCGAGAAAGACGGTCTTCAATGGCGCGGCCATGTCAGTGCCCCTTCTTCTGTCCCGGATTGACGTAGATGATGCAGTCGCCGTCGGAGGTGGTGACCGTGGTGGTGCCGTTGCCGCTGCCGGTGGTGGCGACGCTGCTGCTGACGCTGCCATTGCCGGATTGCACGGTAACGCCATTGCCGCCGCTGGTGTGCGCCGATACATGCCCGTTGCCGGCGGTCACGGAGGTCGATAGCCCGCCGCCGGCATTCTGTTGGTCCGGCTTTCGTTCGACGATCTTGCAGTGGTTCGGATTGTAGATGCCGTGATCGTAATCGCTCTGATTGTTCGCCGCTGACGCGGCCCCGCATAAGGCGCCGGCAGCCAACAAGGCGGCCAAGGCCTTGAACGATAGCGATGCCATCGTGATTGTCCTTTCCTGATGAAACAGGATCTGCCGCGCGACCCGAGGGCCACGCGGCAGCACGCGACTACTGATGCTTCTTCGCGTTCTCGCGACCCCGCTCGCCGTGCTTGCCGGCGTGCTCATCGGCATTGTTCATGCCAGCCGCCGAGCCGCCGGTGCCGAGCGTGGTGTTGCTCGCGCCGTTACCGGCGCTGGAGCCGCCCGCGCCGAGCGTCGACGCGGAGCCCGAGCCGGAGCCGTTGGTGCCCGCAGCCGAACCGCCGGTGCCGAGCGAAGTGCTGCTCGACCCATTACCGGCCGTGGCGCCGCCAGCGCCGAGGGTCGAAGCGGAGCCGGAACCTGACCCACTGCCGGCCGCTGAGCCGCCGGTGCCGATCGATGTGCTGGTCGAGCCATTGCCCGCAGTGGCGCCGCCGGCGCCGAGCGTGGAGGCCGAGCCGGAACCGGAGCCGTTCATGCCGGCCGACGAACCGCCGGTGCCGAGCGTGGTGCTGCTGGACCCGCCGCCGGCAGTCGAGCCGCCGGCGCCGAGCGTCGAGCTGCTGGACTGCGCAAGGCCGATCGCGGTTCCGCCGAGCAGCAGCGTGCCGGCGAGAGCAACGGTGCGAAGATGTTTCAATGTCATGAAATGCCTCTCTTTGCTTGATGGTGCGAATGGATGTTCCGCACGGACGTTTCCCAGCCGCCGCATCGAGAATGGAACGTTGGCCGTTCGCGACGACGGGCGCAGGACACAAACGACAGGTCGGCGTCCTCGTTCCCCGACCACTGCGCATCCGGATCAAAAAATGTGCACCGCCTGACATGCGCGGCGGCATCCCACGAATGACGTTGTGCGTGCTTATGCATGGTCCTGAATATTTTGCGCGGGAACACGCCCGTACACGCGTACACCGCGCGTGGCAGTCGCATGAAACCGCGGTGGACCAAGGCGACGACAGCGAACGAAAACGAATCTGTGTCCCGCTTTGGAACGCGGTCATCATCAGCACGTTCACGTCACGCCTGCTCGCCGCGCGCGTTGCGATGTCGAAGCCTGCGCGGCGAGCAATTCAGATTCCAGGCGACGAGATTCCAAAGGACATGCCACGGGAGATTCAAGGATGGCTTTGAAAACATTTCGGACGTTAGCGCTGGCGGCAACGCTGCTGGCGGGCACGGCGGCGATCGGCTACGCCGCCGGCTCAAGTTCCACGATGGGCGCGGGCGGTTCGGCCGCCGGCCACGGCAACAGCAGCAGCTCGCTCGGCACCGGAGGCTCCGCTGCGGGCCACGGCGGCAGCGCCTCGACCGTCGGCGCCGGCGGTTCGAGCGCGGGGCACGGCTCCAGCAGCACCTCGCTCGGCACCGGCGGTTCGGCCGCGGACAACGGCTCCAGCGCTTCCACCATGGGCGCCGGCGGCGCGAGCGCGGGACACGAGCGGTCCTCCAACAGCCGGTCGTCGACCAGCGGGCAGGACAACAATAACGAGCAGAATGCTCAGCAGAGCAACGAGCAGAATGGCTCTTCGGCGAAGAACGAGGAGAGCAAGAGCAAGCAGTCGGCGCACGACAATCAGCCGTCGAACAAGTCCTCCGCCAACGAGAAGCAGAAGAGCAAGTCGGAAACCTCCGGCGAGGGCAGCTCGAAGGCCGAGTCCTCGCCCAATCAGGCCGGCAGCCAGTCCAATATGAACGCGCAGGGTCGATCCACGCAGAATGGCAAGGCCTCGAAGAACGGCGCCAACGCGTCTTCGGCCAGCTCGTCGTCAGCCTCGGCCAAGGCGACCGTCAACCTGACGACCAAGCAGAAGACGGTGGTGCGCAAGACGGTGATCAACAAGAGCGGCGCGCCGCACGTCAACCACGTCGACTTCAACATAGCGGTCGGGACCGCGGTGCCTTCCTCGATCAACGTCGAGCCCGTGCCCGAGACGCTGGTTCGCATTCATCCGGCCTGGCGCCACTACGATTATTTCGTCTACCAGGACACGGTGATCATCATCAATCCGCATAACCACCACATCGTCGCGGTGGTCGTGGTCTGAGACGCCGGTCGTTCCGCTGTCATCACCGGGCCAACGCGAAAGCGTCCTGGCCCGGTGATACATATTGATGGAAGGCGGTGGATTGCCGGGCCAGGCCCGACAACGACCTGGAGCATCGATCTCCCATCTCATGAAAAAGCCTCCGCGCCGGTCCGCGCGGAGGCTCTTGATCGCGTGCGGTTGATCGCGCGGCTCAGCCGACCTTCAGATAGCCATAGCCCTTGCTTTGCAGAAAGCCGACGGTGCCGACGCCGGACGGCACGACCCTGATGTAGGGCGCGTCCTTCGCCTGATCGAGCGGGATCTTGTGGCTCTTGAAGGTGATGTGACAGAGGTACACCTCGACGCCGTATTTGCCGAGCCCGTCCATGCGCTTGGCGAGATCCGGATCGAGCGTCTGCTTCGCCCACGGCGTGCCTTCGAGCGTCTTCAGGTGGTATTTGATACCGGCCGAATGCGCGACGATGACGATCTTGATCCTGAGCGGATCGAAATTGTACACCGACAGGTGGTTGTTGATGTTGCGCAGCATGGCGCTGTAGCGCTTGTCGTTGCCGAAATCGCAGTGATAGAGGCAGGCGATGTCGGTGTCCTTCTTCATGTCGGCGAAGGGCAGTGCCTTGGGCACGGCCTGCGCCGCGACGGTGCCGGCGGCCAGGACGCCGCCGGCGGCCAGGCCAGTCAGAAGATGTCTCCGGTCGATATCTGTCATTCTTGTTCTCTCCCCAGGGCGGTGATTGTTGCTTTTCACGGTTTCCCGGCCCCGTTTGGGCGGCCGGAAGCGGCATTGAGACATTCAAGAACTGCGATGTAAAGCGACCGGGAGTGGGTCTGGTGTCGCAGCGCGCCCCGGTGCGGGCCGCGCGCCTGCAGGCCGGCAGGCCTGTCCGCTCAGCCCGCCGCTCTTGCCGTGCCCGGCAGCCTCGACAGCAGGAGCGCGACGTCCTTGCGCAGCGACGCAGAAACCCGCTCGACCGCGCCGCGCTCCTTGCGCTCGCGCGCGAGCTCGGCGGCGAGCGCGGTGGATTTGCGCCCGGTGTCCTCGCGCTCAACGCGCAGGACCGTTTCCAGGAAGCGGATGTTTTCGGCCTGCGATCGAACCGTTTCCTGCGCGTGATTCTGTGCCGCTTGCAGCGTCGCGGCGGTTTCGGCCAAGCTGTCGCGGTGGGACGCAAGCGCGGCATTCTCGGCCGTCAGCGCGGCGATCTGCTGCTCGCGTTGCGCCAGCGTGGTTTCGAGCGCCGCGAGGCGGCTTTCGTAGTGCGCGGCTTGCGCGGCAAGCGCGGCCGCCTGCGCCTGCTGCGCCGATTCCAGCGCGGCCGCGAGCCGCTGACGCTCCGCGCGCTCGCCGCTCAATTCGCCCTCGGCGGCGGCGAGCCTGTCCCGCGCTGTCGTGAGGGCCGCTTCCCGTCCGGTGAACGCCGTTTGCAGATGCAGCGCCTGCTCCCGCGCGCGGGCGGTTTCGGCGCCGGCCTTTTCGAGCTGGAGCTGCAGCGCCCTGCGTTCCTGCTGCAGCTCGGCCTGCTGCGCATTCCGTTCCTGTTCGAGCCGGGCGCGCATGGCGTCGCGCTCCTGCTCAGCCTGCGCGCGCGCGTACTTTGCCGCCGCCGCCTCGCTTTCCTGCTGCGCGAGCGCCAGTTGCAGCAGCGTCACCGAGCCGTCGAGGTTTTCGATCGCCTCGCGGGCGACCTGCAGCGCTTCCGCCTGGCGCTCGTGTTCCTTGGTGTTGACCGCATCGGCAACCTGCGCGATCGCCGCAGCGATATCGCCGCGGCCGTCTCGGGACGGCGCGCTCGCGCGGTCGGGGTTGAGGCGTTTCACCGGTCCATCTCGATGGGCAAGCGTCGGAGAGGCAACGCTTCGGTTGGCGAATCACGTGCCGGATAGGCGGGGCGGAGCTTCCCCCGGCGCTTCTTAACCCTTCGTTAAGGCTGATCGGGCCGCGGCGACCAGTGGAGGTGCTTCAGTATGCCGTTTGCCGTTTCGGTACTTGGAACTTTGCGGCAAATGCGGCATTAACGAACGCAAACCATCCATTCCATAGCCGCAACGGGAGGAAGCCTTTATGAACGGCAAAGTAGCGATATTGCTCGGCAGCGCGACGGCTCTGTTGACACTGAACGGCGGTGCGCAGGCCGCGCCGCAAGCCGCAGCGGCGAACTATGCCGACCTGCTGGCGCCTGTTCCCGATGCCGTGGCGGTATTGAAGGCCGACAATGCGCGGCTCGCCGTGGAAGGCCCGGCCAAGGTCGAGCTTGCCCGCTATTATCACCATCATCACCACCATCACCACCACCATCATCATCATCACCACGGCTACAGCTTCGGCTTCGGGTTCGGCCCGCCGGCTTATTACGGCCGCCACTGCTATTGGACCAGGAGCCGCCGTGCCCACTGGAACGGCTATCGCTGGGTGCACCGGCGCATCCGCGTCTGCGATTGATTTCTCGTCGCGGGGGTGACAGGCCGCAACCAGAGGGGTGCGGATGCTGAAAGGATTCCTTTGGGGCGTCCTCGCCGCGATCGTGGTGATCGCGGCGGGCGGATACGCCTACCTGCGCAGCGGCGCCATCCCGGCGAACGCCGACGCAACGCCGGGGGCGGTCGAGCGCTATGTGGCGGGCACTTCGCTGCACGCAACACTGCGTAACGACGCGCCGAAAATACCCAACCCGGTGCCTTTGACCGACGCCAATCTCATCGCCGGCATCAAGCTTTACGGCCAGCACTGCACGGTCTGCCACGGCGCCGCCGACGCCAAACCCTCGGCTATTGCAAAGGGCGAGTATCCGGCACCTCCGCAACTCGGCAAGGAGGGTGTGGAAGACGATCCGCAGGGCTGGACCTTCTGGAAGATCAAGCACGGCATCCGCTGGACCGGCATGCCATCGTGGAAATACGAATTGAACGACCAGCAGATCTGGACGCTGGCGCTTTTCCTCAAGCACATGGACAAGCTGCCGCCGGCGGCGCAGGCGGCCTGGAAGGCGCTGCCGGATACGCCGGATTAGGATCGCCTCCTCGTTCGAGGCTCGCTCGCGGAGCTCATCATCGGACCCGCTTCGCGCGGACCCGGCGGCTCGCGCCGAAGTCGGCGAACGGCCGGCCGGACGTGTGGTCGGCGGTCGGCATCGCGCGCGCCCAAATCCCAAAGATCGGGCTTGGCTGAAACGATCGCCGGCAATACCGGTTCGATTTGCCTAAAAACACGGCCTTTGACGGGTCGCAAAGCGGGCGGCCCCATTTCGCGTCACGAGAAGCAAAGTAATCCGCGGCAGCCGTGTGCGCGGCGGCGTCCGCCGGTCAGCGCGAAGGAGTGCTCATATCATGTCTGCAATCACGGTGCCGGCCCGGCAATCGAACATCTGGTGGGTTTTCCTGCTGCAAGGGATCGCGGGAATCCTGCTCGGCCTCATGCTGCTCACCGACCCCGGCGCGACGCTGGTGGTCCTGGTCACCTTCCTCGGCTTCTATTGGCTGTTCAGCGGCATCATGGCGCTGGTCCGCATGTTCGTGGACCAGACCGTGCCGTGGGTGTGGTCGCTGCTCATCGGCGTGGTCGGTATCTTCGCCGGCCTGGTGGTGCTGCATCATCCGCTATTGGCCGCGCTCACGGTGCCGGCAGTGATCGTCATCGTGCTCGGCGCGCAGGGCCTCGTCATGGGCGTGCTCGATGTGATCGGCGGTTTCACCGGCGGCGGCTTCGGCTCCTTCCTGCTCGGCGTGGTCAATTTCGTCATCGGGGTGCTGCTGCTCGGCGCGCCCTTCACGGCCGCGCTCGCCGTGCCGCTGGTCTTCGGCGTGCTGCTGCTGGTGCAGGGCATTGCGCTCATCGTGCTCGCGCTGCGCGTGCGCACGGCGTGACGGTCAAGCGCGGAGATGCACTATGAAAAAGCTGGCGTTCATCATCGCGCTCCTGCTGGCGGCATCCGCCGCGCGCGCGCAAGTCACGGTCGACGTGTCCAAGATCACCTGTGAGCAACTGCTCAACTTCAGCGTGGCCGATCCCAAGGATATCGCCATCTGGCTGAGCGGCTACTATCACGGACGGCAGGGCAGCACGGTCATGGAGCCGCAGCGGTTCAAGGCCAATGCCGAGACGCTGAAGTCGGCCTGCTTCCAGAAGGCGAATATCAAACTGCCTGCGATGCAGGTGATCGAAAAGCTCTTCGGCGCGGCGAAATAGCCGGGCCGGCGCCGCGGGTCAGGACCCGACAGCGGCGAAAGCGGCTACCGGCATTGCCGGCATCTTCGGCCGGGCGGTTTGCGTCGGCTTGCCGTTGCCGTTGGTCCGCATCTTGGTCTTGACCTCCGCGATTCGATTGCAGCTCGGGCATTGGAAGAAATGCGCGATCATCTCGGGCTCGCCCGGTGGCCGCAGCGAGCGGTACCAAGCCATCTCTATGTGGCAGGAGACGCAGGTCGGCGGCTGCAATTGGGCAACCGAGCGTCTGAGGAATTCGACCATGTGGATTTCCGGAGCCATCTGGCTATTGTTGAGGTGATGTCGTTATCAGAATAGTGCTCCCGGCTCAAATGCACGTCGATTAAAAAAGACACTCAGGGTGTCGATAATGGCCACACACGTCTCATGTCAGATAGGGTTGTAGGGATAAGTCGGCGACGGCTGTAGGAGGCGGTGGATGGTGCGCAAACTGACAATCGCCGCGATGGCGGCAGCGGTGTTCGGCTTCGCGGCGGTGCCCAAGGCGGCGGCCGGCTGGACCCGCCATCCCGCCCAGGTGGGATATCCGACAGAGGAGGCGCCGCACTGGCGGCCCGACTGGATTATCGGCTGGCGCTATCCCTACCATCGCGTGAGGCCGAACTTCGCGCCGCCCGGATGCTGGCACAACTACGGCGTGGTGACCCCTGAAGGCATCGTCTGGCGGCGGGAATATATCTGCCGGTGATGAGGGCGTCGCGGCTCACATCGTCTCCATGTGCACCATGATCTCGGCGGTCTCCATCGCCGGCAGCGCCGAGCGTAGCGCAAGCGCGATTACGATCACGCTCCAGATCGCCACGGCAATGACACCGGGCCAGAAGGCGATCACGCCATAGCCGCCGCCGATGCCGCCCAAGGCGGAGAGGATCCACATCCCGCCGAACCAGGGCAGCAGCCAGGCGATATAACGCCAGCCGAAATCCCCGGGCGGCTTCTTTGCCACCAAGTGGTAGTACAGCGCGTAGAGCACGAAGCCCCCCGTCACCAGGCCGAAGAGGAACGAATTGACCTTGAAGCCGGTCCAAAAGATGATCCAGTTGCTGCAGATGAAGGCAATCGGCGCAAGAATCTTCGCAGCCCACAGCCGGAACGGGCGGCGCACGTCCGGCTGATTGCGGCGCATGACCAAGAGCACGATCGGCCCCAAACCGTAGGTCAGCACGGTGATCGAGGTGATGTAGTTCACCATGAGCTGCCAAGCCGGGAACGGCAGCAGGAAAATAACGCCGGCCGCCCACATGATCAGCACCGCGAGCCAGGGCGCCCTCGCCTTGTTCAGCAGCATCAGCCAGCGCGGGCCGGCATTCATGTCGCCGACGGCATACAGGATGCGCGAGCCGCCGGTGATATACATGAGCCCTGTGCCGCCGGGAGAGACATAGGCGTCGATGTAAAGCAGCGTCGCCATCCAGCCGATGCCGAGCGTGGCAGCGAGACCGGCAAAGGGCCCGGCCTGGCCGGTGAAGGTCAGGTTTGCCCAGCCGTGCGTCAGATCTTGCGGGCGCAGCGCCATCAGGAAGGCGACCTGCAACAGGATGTAGATGACCGCCGAGATCAGCACCGAACCGATAACCGCCATGGGAATATGCCGGCCGGGGTTGGAGCTTTCGCCGCCGAGATCGATCGCGGTGCGGAAGCCTAGAAAGCTGAACACGATTCCGGCGGCAGGCAGGGCGGTGAATATCCCGTCGAAGCTGTAGCTCTTCGGATCGGCCGCCCAGACGTTCCAGTGCGTGCTGGCGGCGATCAGCACGACGATGGTCAGCAGCGGTACCGCGATTTTCCACCAGGTGATGGTGGAATTCACGTTGAGCAGCATCCGAACCGCGAGGAGATTCAGGAGCGCGAGTACGCCGAGCAGCGCCACGCAGGTGGCAAAGCCGGTCGTCGTCAGCAGACCGTTGCTGTGCGGCTGGATGAAATAGGGGAGATAGTTGTTGGCGTAGGTGACGATCGCTTCGGCTTCGACCGCCGGCACCGGGACGTAGGCAAGAAACAGCATCCATCCCCACAGCCGGCCAAGCCCCTCGCCGTGACTGGCGTGGCTCATGTGCACCAGCGCGCCGCTGCGCGGAAACAGCGCGGACAGTTCGGCGAAGCACAGCGCGATCAGCATGATGATGACGGCGCCGACCACCCAGCTCCAGATGCTCAAAGGTCCGGCGATCTTGGCGGCGTGGTAGGCGCCGAACAGCCAGCCGGAGCCGATCATGCTGGTGGTGGAGGCAAACAGCAGGCCGATGATGCGTGCGTCACGCCGCAGATCGCTGGACGAACCTACTCCGACGGATTCGGCCACAACTGCCTATCCTTTCGGTTGCCCCCACCGAATATTTTCAGTTCCCACCCTGGCAGGCAAGCAGTTTATTGCAGTGGCGCAGTGCAAAGCGCAACGCCCGGCGCGCCTGCGGGCCGCTCTGCGTTCCGGTAAGCGATTGAGTGGCTTGCGATTCCGAGCCAGACGGGCGGGCATGCAACTCGTCATGCAATCGTCATGGGCCGTTGCTATCGCCCATGACCTAGAGCATCATGTTTGGACCCGTGGCCGGTTGGGATGGCGATTACGTGCAACAGGTCGACGTCCGTTCGCTCACCAAGACCTGGGGCGAAACTGCCGCAGTCGACAATGTCTCGTTCACGGTTGAATCGGGCCGGCTCATGGTGCTGCTCGGGCCGTCCGGCTGCGGCAAATCCACTACCCTGCGGCTGATCGCCGGGCTCGACGAGCCAACGGCGGGCAGCGTCGCGATCGGCGGCAAGGACGTACGCGGACTGACCGGCGCCGCGCGCGGTGTCGCCATGGTGTTCCAGTCCTACGCGCTGCTGCCGCATCTTTCCGTTGCCGATAACATCGCGTTCGGCCTGTCGGTGCGCCGCACCCCGCGCGCCGAGATCGCGCGGCGGCTGGACAAGGTGGCGACCATGCTCGACCTCAAGCCGCTGCTGGCGCGCAAGCCGGGTCAGCTCTCCGGCGGGCAGCAGCAGCGGGTGGCGCTCGGCCGCGCGCTGATCGCCGAAGCGCCGGTCTGCCTGCTCGACGAGCCGCTATCCAATCTCGATGCCCAACTGCGCCAGGACCTGCGCCGCGAAATCCGCGCGCTGCAGCAGCGGCTCGGTATCACAATGATCTACGTGACGCACGACCAGACCGAGGCCATGAGCATGGCCGACCGCGTCATCCTGATGCGCGCCGGCACGATCGAGCAGAACGGGACGCCGGCCGAGCTTTATCAGCAGCCGGCGAGCCTGTTCGTCGCGCGCTTCGTCGGTGGCGCGCCGATGAACCTGCTGACGCTCGATGACGGACCCGAGGGCGCTGTGCTCGCCGGCAGCGGGGCGCATGTGGTGCTGCCACAGACCGGGGGCCGTGGGCGCGTGCTCGGCCTGCGACCGGAAGATGTCGTGGTGGAAACGGGTGAATTGCCGGGCCGCCTTCACGGCCGTGTCACGGCGCTCGAATACCTCGGAGCCGACGCGCTGGTGACCTGCCAGGTCGCCGAGCGGCCGATCGTGGCGCGCTGCCGGGGCGCATTGGCGCCGGCCATCGGCGCCGAGATCAGTCTCGCCTGGAACGCTTCAGCCGCACACGTCTTCGACGCGGCCGATGGCCGGCGTGTCGCCACTTCCGGATCGGCTCCGATCCACCTGGAACAAAAACAAGGGAGAATCTACGCATGAACAGCATGACCCGTATTGCCGGCGCCGCCGCGCTGGCGGCGACGCTGGTGAGCGCTCCGGCCCTGGCCGCGACCGAGATCACTTTCTACTATCCGATCGCGGTGGGCGGCCCGATTACCAAGATCATCGACCGCTATGCCGCCGATTTCCACAAGGCCCACCCCGATATCACGGTGAAGCCGGTCTATACCGGCAGCTACCAGGACTCGACGGTGAAGGCGATCACCGCCGCCAAGGCGGGCAACGCGCCGGACGTGGCGGTGCTCCTGTCGACCGACATGTTCACGTTGATCGACGCCGACCTGATCAAGTCCTACGACACAAAATCCGCAGCCGATAAAAAATGGATCAATTCGTTCTATCCGGCCTTCATGCTCAACAGTAAGGCCGGAGGGCATGTGTGGGGCATTCCGTTCCAGCGCTCCACCATCGTGCAGTACTGGAACAAGGACGCCTTCAAGGCCGCCGGCCTCGATCCCGACAAGGCGCCGAAGACCTGGGACGAGATGGTCGCCTTCGGCAAGAAGCTGATCAAGCGCGACGGCTCCGGCCATGTCAGCCAATGGGGCGTGGAAATCCCGTCCTCCGGCTTCCCCTATTGGCTGTTCCAGGCGCTCACGACCCAGAGCGGCGCCATCCTTGCCAGCGACAACGGCAGCAAGGTCAACTACAACGGCCCGCGGGTGGTGGAGGCCGCGCAGTTCTTCGCCGATCTCGGTCAGAAGTATCAGGTCATGCCGAAGGGCATCATCGAATGGGGTACCACGCCCAAGGACTTCTTCGAGGGCAAGACCGCGATCATGTGGACCTCGACCGGCAACCTGACCAATGTGCGCAAGCACGCCAAGTTCGCCTTCGGCGTCGCGCCCATGCCCTCGAAGGTGCGCGGCGGCTCGCCGACCGGCGGCGGCAATATCTATATCTTCAAGACCGGCAACAAGGCGAAGGAAGCGGCGGCGCTTGAATTCGCGCGCTTCGTCACCACGCCGGAGATGGCAGCCGACTGGGGCATCGCGACCGGCTATATCGCCACCCGCCCCGACGCCTGGCAGACCGAAGCCATGAAGAAATACGTGGCCGATTTTCCGGCCGCGGCAGTCGCGCGCGACCAGCTCAAGGACGCGGTGGCGGAATTGTCGACGCATGACAATCAGCGCGTGACCAAGGCGCTCAACGACGCGCTGCAGGCCGTGCTGACCGGCGCGAAGCAGCCCAAGCCGGCGCTCGATCAGGCGCAGGCGCAGGCAACGCGCATTCTGCATCCGTATCAGAACTGAGCCTGTGTTGACGTCCGCGGGCGCCTCACTGACTTCACCCTCCCCCCGCGCAGCGGCGGGGAGGGTGCGCGGGCGCCCCCTGAGCATTCACATCAAAGGCTGGCTGCTGGCGCTGCCGGCGGTGGTGCTGCTGGCGGCCTTCACGCATATCCCGGCCGTGGCGACGGTCATCGACAGTCTGTTCTCCACGCCGCACGGTCACCGCGCGGGGGTCTTCATCGGCCTCGACCAGTACCGCACCATGCTGGCCGACCCGATATTCTGGCGCGCCTTCCGCAACAATCTTCTTTATGCGCTGGTGACGGTGCCGGTGTCGATCGCGCTGGCGCTCGTGATGGCGCTCCTGGTCAACACGCGCCTGAAAGGACGGGCGGCGCTGCGGCTCGCCTTCTTCACCCCGACCATCCTGCCGATGGTCGCGGCGGCCAATATCTGGCTGTTCTTCTATACGCCGGGCTACGGGCTGCTCGCGCAGATCGCCGGCCTGTTCGGATTTGCCGGCATCAACTGGCTGGGGAATCCGGCCACCGCCTTGCCCGCGCTGATGGCGGTGACGGTGTGGAAGGAGTCCGGCTTCTTCATGATCTTCTTTCTGGCGGCTTTGCAGCAGGTGCCGCCCGATCTCTACGAGGCGGCGCGCATGGAAAATGCCGGGCGCTGGCAGGTGTTCCGCCGCATCACCTGGCCGCTGGTGATGCCGACCACGCTGTTCGTCGCCGTCAACGCGCTGATCAACGCCTTCCGCATGATCGATCAGGTGATCGCCATGACCGGCGGCATGACCGGCGGGGGTCCGGACAATGCGACGACTCTCCTGCTGTTCTACGTCTACCAGGTCGCCTTCAGCTTCTGGGACACCGGCTACGCGGCCGCGCTGTCGACCGTGCTGCTGGCGGTGCTCGCGACCGTTGCGCTCGCGCAGTTCTTTCTGCTCGACCGCAAGATTCATTACCGCTGACAAACATGACCGCGCGCCTCAAAACGATCGCTGCCACCGGCGCCGCCTGGCTGCTCGGCCTGATTTGGGCGCTGCCGGTGCTCTATGCGCTATGGGCGGCATTTCACCCGTCCGCCTTTTCGACACGCTTCGATCTTTTCGCCCCGCTTACCTGGCATAATTTCGCGCGCGCCTGGGAGGCTGCCCCCTTCGCGCGCTACTTCCTCAACACGGTGATGTTGGTGATCGGCATCATGGCGGCGCAATTCGTTATCTGCACGCTCGCCGCTTTCGGACTGGCGCGGTGGAAATTCTTCGGCGGCCAGATTCTGTTCGCGCTCATCCTGGTTCAGCTGATGGTCACGCCCGACGTGCTCATTCTGGAGAACTACCGCACGCTGCACGGGCTCGGGCTTATCGACACCCTGACAGGCATCGGCCTGCCTTATGTGGCCTCAGCCTTCGGCATCTTCCTGCTGCGGCAGACGTTCAAGTCGATTCCAAAGGAACTCGACGATGCGGCACGTCTGGAAGGCGCCGGCACCTTGCAGACGCTATGGCGCGTCTACCTGCCGCTGGCGCGGCCGGTCTACATCGCTTACGGGCTGGTCTCCGTCAGCTATCACTGGAACAATTTTCTCTGGCCGCTCATCGTCACCAATTCGGTGGAGACCCGGCCGCTGACGGTGGGTTTGCAGGTGTTCGCTTCGGTGGACCAGGGCGTCGACTGGTCGGTCATCTGCGCGGCGGCGCTGATGACCTCCGCGCCGCTGATGATCGCGTTCCTGATTTTCCAGCGCGGCTTCATCCAGAGCTTTCTGCGCGCCGGCATCCGCTGAGTCTGCGGGACGGCGCGCAACCGAGCGCGGCCGTCCCGCGCCGACCCTCAGTAGCAGTTGCGATAAGAAGTGACGTCGCCGTAGTCGCGAATCGTCGTCACGTGACAGCCGTTCGCGTAGGTGTAGTTGTTATAGGAGTAGTCGCCGTTGCTGTAGCTGTAAACGT
Organism: uncultured Pseudomonadota bacterium; assembly: GCA_963837965.1. Taxonomy (GTDB): domain Bacteria; phylum Pseudomonadota; class Alphaproteobacteria; order Rhizobiales; family Xanthobacteraceae; genus Pseudolabrys. Next base: position 56,054 of record CAWIPY010000007.1, read on the forward strand.
TCGTCGGCGGCGGCGCGACATAGGCATAGGGCTGCGCCACGTAGGTTCCGGCGCCCGGCGCAACCACCACGCCGCTCGTCGCGGGAACCGATTGATAAACCACTTGCGCGCCGGCCGGCGCAGCGAGCGCGACGCCGACGGCAGCCAGCAGTCCGATTGCAAGTTTCCGCATGGGAACCTCCATTCGTTAATCGCTAGTGCCGGTGAAACGTGCGGCCCCGCGGGCTCGTTCCAATTTCAGAAGTCCCTGCGGGAATGGGAGATTTTGATGCCCCTCCAGCCAATAAGGTAGGAATCCGAGTGGAACATGCGCTGCATCTGCCGCGGCAGCCGCCCGGCGCGATCTAAATATTTCCTAATTCTCGCCCTCAAATCGCACGACCCCATCAATACTTCGCTAGTCACGGCCGGGGGGCCAAAAAGACGGGGGACATCAAGAAATGGTGGTGCGCTTTGGCGCCGCGCTCTGCGGCGCAGCGTTGGTTGTTGCCTGCTTCTCGGCTGCGACGGCCAAATCTGCAAACTCTTCAACCGATCGTATTTCGATCAAGAAAGCCGCAAGCCGCAAGGCAACGAAATCCAACGCTCGCCGCGCCGGAGACAAAAAAAGTGGTGCTGCCGCGAACAAGCCGGCGGTGAAGTCGGCAGATCGGATCTTCTTTCCGGGCAGGGCACCGTTCCTCTGCAAAAGACCGGAAGACAGCTTTACCGGTCGATTTCTGCCGGCGCAGCGCCTGATCACAAATGTGCTGCTTGCCCAGCCGAAGCTCGACGCCATGGGTAATCCGGTCGCGCCGATCTCAGGCACGGCGTCGATGTATAATCCGTACCGGCCAGGCTATAAGGAGGGCGGCATCCAGACCGCCTCGGGCGAGCTCTACGATCCCGCCGCCTGGACCGCGGCGATCCAGACAGACTTGCGCGACGTGTTCGGCGGTGTGCGTTACGGCAAGAATTATCAGCCGGTCTATGCGCTGGTCGAGGGCGGCGACAAGCAAGTTATCGTCAAGATCAATGACGTCGGCCCTCTCGTGCCCGGGCGCGTGATCGACCTCAATCAGCAAGTGATGCACTATTTCGATCCGTCCCTGGAGCGCGGACTCATCCACGACGTCAAGATCACGCCACTGCCCGGCAAAGGCTGGGTGCCCGGCCCGGTGGAAGAACCGGTGCTGCTGACCCGGGCGTCGCAGACGGCGGAGCCGCCGGTCTACTGATACGGGATCTGGTAGATCGTCATCTTGCCCGCGAGGCCGCGCAGCTTGGCATCCTGCGCGTCCGGCGCGACCTTTGAATCGGCGAGCAGCCTGGAAACCTGCGGGTTGTCGATGACCGACTGGGTCACCAGGATGGCCTGCGAATCGGCCAACCCCTGCACGCGCGCGGCGATGTTGACCGTCTGGCCGAAATAGTCGAGCCGGTCATTGAGGGTGACGGCAAGACACGGCCCCTCGTGGATGCCGATCTTGATCAGCAGATCGTCCTTGATGTCGCGCACGGACCGGCGCATGCGCAGCGCAGCGGCGAGCGCCCGGTCCGGCGTCTCGAATGTCGCCATCACCGCGTCGCCGATGGTCTTGACCACCGCGCCCGCCTCGGCGGCGACGATCTCGTTGAGCACGCGAAAATGCTCGCGCACGAGATCATATGCCGCGAGATCGCCGATGCGCTCGTAGAGCGTGGTCGAACCTTTAAGATCGGTGAACAGGAAGGTCAGGCTGGTGAGCTTGAGGCCTTGATCGACGTCGAGCGTGTCGGTGCGGTAGATGTCGCGAAAGGTCTGATTGGTCAGCAAGCGCTTTGCGGTGAGGAACGGACGGCGCGCGCTGAGCAGATCGTGCAGCGTGTCGCCGGCGATCCAGACGAGCGGCAGCGCGCGCAGATCGGTGCGGTTCTCCAGGGCAAGGCGCAAGGGCCCGGGCCGCATCTCGGTCGTGGCGGTGGGCGCGGTGATCTTGTTGAAGATCAGCGGCAGACTTTGCCGTTCTCTTGTCGGCTCGCCCTTCACGTCGATGAAATGGGCGGCATGGGTGACCGGCTCGAACACGATCAAAAACTGCTCCGGCATTTGCAGTGAGATCTGCGCCTTTTCGCCCGCCGACAACTCGATCGAATCGAGGGTGAAGCTTTCCATCAGCTCTTCGAAGCCTGCCTCCGGCAGAGCGATGCCGGAGCTCCAGAAGATCTGGCGGAAATACTCCCACACCGGCAGCGAGTCCGGATCGTGCGCCGCGATGCGGCGGATGCGCGGGTTCACCGTGAAGGCGACCTCGACCATCTCGTCGAGCGTCGGTTCGTAGCCGGTGGCGCAGAGCGCGCAATCGTATGCCTGCTTGCGCACGGCCTTGAGTGTATGGGTGGCATCGAGCACGCCGCCGCAGCCCGGACAAAGGACGTTCCAGCTCAGGTCGAACAGACCGAGCCGCGCGGCATGCAAAAAGCCGCCGATCGCCTTTTCCGCGTTGAGCCCGCGCTCTTCGGAGAAATGGAGGACGTTGACGCGGCAGAGCTGCCGGTCGCTGCCGTCGGCGATCAGGTTTTCGATCGCGGCGACGACGTCCGCGTCGGCGGAATTGCGCAGCGCGCCGAACAAGGGTGTCTGGTCGTCCACGAAAGCAAGTCTAGCGTTTTTGTCGCCCGGCCGATAGGCCCACGGACGAGGCGAGCGACAACGCCGTCGCTTAATGGGGCAATGCCGCAGCCTGTTACCTATCAGGCTAAAGGCGGATGAACTAAGGTTGAACGACTAGGATTGTAGTAAATTAAATGGAGCCGCCGACGGGAACGAGCGGCGAGGGACCTTTCGTGATGATTACATTGGGCACGATCGTCATATCCGTCGTCGTGGTCGGCGTCTTGTGGCTGGTCTGGTCGCTGGCGGCCGCCCGCACCGAAAACCGCCTGGCGCGGCGGCCGGCCGGGCTGGAGGCGCTGGAAGAGCGCTATGCGCGCGGTGAAATCAGTCGCGACGAATATCTGGAGAAGAAGCGCGACATGGCGGGTTAGACAGCGCGCGGGCGCGCCACGCTGAAAACCGGTAGGGTCAATGGTGCATGATGCCGGTGTAGATCGAACCTGCGGTGGTAATGGCGGCGATAACGCCGTGACGATCCGGTGGATACTGCGCGCCCGCAGCATGATGTCGATCATGTCGATCTGCGCGCCCTTGCCCTTCTTGCGGCGCATCGAGTTGAGCATTGGTGCCAGCTTCTTGCTCAGCAGCGTCGCGCCCCCCGCATAAGGCAAAGTCGGCGCGCTGCGGAGCATCGTCGCCAGCAGGCTGCCGGTAATGAAGGCGAGCGTGATGCTGATGAAATATTGCAGTTCCTCGGTCAGGTCGTAGTGGGTGGCCGGCAGGATGCTGTCGCCAAAATTGATGTGCATGACGACGAGCATGCCGGCAATGCCGAACAGACTTACCGCGGCGCCGACGAAAAGCGCAAAGGCGAGGCTGCGGTATTCCTGCCGGACCACCGCGAAGCCGAACGGCAGGGGGATCAGGATCGACACGATGCGCAGATAGACCGTCGCCTGATCGTAGACGACGATGATCAGGAAATGGGCGAGCCAGAGCAGGACGATCGGCACCAGGCCGTAGACGATCATCTCCTCGGCGGCTTTGCGCAGGGGCGCGGCCTTCCGGCGCTTAATAACGCGCGCGCCGTCATCCGCCCGCACGGTCTGCGCATGCAGCTTGGCAACTTCCACGCGCAGGCTTTCGACTTCCTCAAGGAGCGCCCGGTTCTCTTCGATCAACGGCTTGGATGGGGCCAAGTCGTGCCGGCAGTAGCGGCACACGATGGCCGCGTCCTGGATTTCTTCCGCGCAATAGGGACACTGCATTGCTGAACGGCTATTTGACAACGTGGATGACGAACACCGCCGAGCCTTGCCGGCCGGCGCTGTCAACGATCTTCACCCGGATCACATGGCTGCCCGGCGGCGCCTCCGCGCCCGCCATGTCGACGCCCTTGGCGCTCACAAACGGCGTCACGCGGGAGGTCAGGTCGATATTGGGCTTCTTCAGATAGATGGCCTCGAAGGACCGCGGCTTGATCGTGCTGCCGCCATGCGCCTTGAAACGGAGTTCGCAGGGTGAAGGGTGACGTGACCGCGGCTGCCGGCGACATCACGATGACGTTGGGGCGGCGGGTCAGGCCGCGCGTGCGCAGGGCAAGCTTGGCGGCTGCGGGCGCCGGCGGCAACGCGGCCTCGGACGGCTTAATCAGCACCTCGCCGGCGCGCGCGGTGTGCCAGCCCAGGGCGAGTACGAGCAGGCCGAAGGTCAATACCTTAGTCCGCAAATTAATGGCTCCCCCACCTTGGCTGCGCGCGCACGTCGAGCCCGAGCGCATCCGAACGAGCGACCCGCAAGGCCGGTCTCTTTTGTTGAGTATTCTATCCGGCCCGCCGGCATCCGCAATCGAATTGGCTTTATTCGAACGGTGCCGTCGGCCGGAGCGGCGAGCTCGGGTTTCCAGGAATTCTGGAAGACGCTATCCTGTTCGCCTCTGCGCACGAGGGCAAGTCCGAGAGGGAGACAGGCGGTGGTCAGGGCGACGCTGGTCTGGCGCTTGGGGTTCGCACTGCTGCTGCCGGCGGTCAGCACGCTGCCGGCGCTTGCGCTGACCAAAGAACAGGCGCGCACCCATTGCAGGGAGACGGTCGGTCGCCCCTTCGTGAGGTCATGCGTTCATGGCGGGCATGGCAGTCGTGAGTCGTGCCGCGCGCGCGTCAAGCCGCGCGTGCGGGCCTGTATCATGCAGGCGCTTGACGCGGCCAATAAACGAGCCGATGTGCCGGTGGCCCTTCCCCAACAGCAGGCTCCGAGCAAGGCGATCGAACTCAGGGCGGCCGCGCTCCCCAAAGCTTATGTCGCGCCGCCGCGCACCATCACCGACATCACCAAGATTCTCGACAGCGAAAAGCCAGATCTCGCAAAGATCGCGAAAACAAAGGTCGAAGCGGACGCCGAGCCGCCCAAACGGGCCTCGCGCGCGACGCTGGCGCGCTTTTATTACGATCGTGCCAACGCGCGCTCGCAGCTCAGCCGCCTGCGGGAGGCGCTCGACGATGCCGACAAGGCCGTGGACGTCGGCCGCGGGGCCGTCGGCGCCAACCTCATGGCCCGTCTGGAGCAGTTTGCCGGCGGGCAGCACCTGTCAGCCGGCGAGCCGAAGAAGGCTCTGGAAATATTCGAGCACCAACTTCGCCATACCGACACCCGCGGCGCCCGCGGATTTGTCTTCAACAGCATTCGCCACGTTGCCAGCATTCTGGTGCACATGGGGGCGATCGATCAGGCGGAGACCTATCTGCAGCGCAGTCTCAAGCAGATCCAGGAAGCGCGCACCAGCGGGCTGCCCGTCTGGCGTCGGAACTACGCGCTGCGGGGGCAGACCTGGGAGGCGGATGTCCAATCCACGCGCGCCATTCTATTCGAGGCGCGAGGCGAATACGCCGAGGCCGAAAAGGCCTATCGGGAGGCGGAACTCCGCAAGCGCGCCTCGATCAAGCAACTCGTCAACGCCAAGAACCCACCTCCCGTCTCGCAGATCGAGCAGGCCGCCGATCTTCTGGTGCTCGGCCAAGCCCGCATGGAGGCCAAGGTGGGCCGTTTCGCCCAAGCGGAAGCCGATGCCCGCCGCGCTCTCATCGCCCGCCTGAGGGATCAGGGAAAATACAGCGTGAGCACTCCCAAATTCATCATGGGACTGGTCAACGCGCTGGCGGCGGAGGGGCGCTTCAGCGAAGCCGAGCAGTTGACGCGCGTGGCGATCGAGATCAACCGCACCTTGGGAGTCGCTCCCGGTTCGCAAAACGCCGTGGCGCTGTTGTCGAATCTCGGCACCATCCTGATGCTGCAGCATAAGGCCAAGCAGGCCGTACATGTCTACGCCACGATCGAGAAGGCAACGACGCAATGGGATCCGCGCCGCCGCGAACGCTTCGAGATCAACGGCTCGCGCATCTCTGCGCTTTACGTCGTCGGCCAGGTCGACAAGGGCATCGAACGGGCGAAGTTGCTGCTCAAACGCGATATCGGTCAGTTCGGGAGCAAGCACTATGACACGGCGCTGGCGCGCGGCGTGTTGGCCGTCGGCTACATGAAAGCGCGTCGCAGACGCTGAGGCCGAACGCGAATTCCGTGCTGCCATCCCCGTGCTGCTGGCTGCCTCGCGCGAAAGCCTCGGGGATAGCGATTCGGCGCTTGATCGCTGCGCGCAACGAGCGTCTGCGCAGCGTCGCCGAATCCTACATGGCCTTGGTCGCCCGCGGCGAAAAGGGCGACGGGGACAAGACCGCCCGCGAGACCTTTGCGCTGGCCGACGCCATTCGCCGCCATTCGGTCCAGCAGGCGCTGGCGGCATCGAGCGCGCGCGCTTCGATTTCAGACCCGGCGCTTGCCGCGCTCGTCCGCAGGCAGCAAGACCTGGTCAAGCAGGTAAACGCCCAGCTCGGCATGCTCAACAATGTGCTCTCGCTGCCGTCCGCTCAACGCGGCGACAACGCCGTGAAGGCCCTGGAGGTCTCGATCGCCAACCTGCGCGCCCAGCGCAACAAGGACCGCGCCGAGATCGCCCGGCGCTTCCCGCGCTACGCGGATCTGGTCGATCCCAAGCCGCCCTCGATCGACGAGATCAAGGCGATCCTGAAGCCGGGCGGAGGCGCTGTTGTCGTTCTATTTCGGGCGACAGAGCGGTTTCGTGTGGGCGGTGCCGAAAGAGGGCAAGGTGGCTTTCGCCGTCGTGCCCCTGAGCGCGCAAGACCTGCAAAAGAAGGTGCGCGACCTGCGCAAGGCGCTGGAACCGCAGGCGGAAACCATCTCCGATATTCCGCCGTTCAATCTCAACCTCGCCAATGAGCTATACAGCCTGCTGCTGAAGCCGGTCGAGGCGGCCTGGAAACCGGCCAAGAGCCTGATCGTGGTTACCAACGGCGCGCTCGGCGAACTGCCGCTGTCGCTGCTGCCGACGGCGCCGGCGACGGCCGCCGACGGTGATGGGCCTCTTGTTCTCCGGCTACCGCAAGGTCCCGTGGCTCGCCCGCACCCATGCGGTGAGCATGGTGCCCTCGGCCGCGGCTCTGCGCACGTTGCGGCAGATGCCGCCCGGCTCGAACAAGCGCTTGGCAATGATCGGCTTCGGCGATCCAGTGTTCAGCAAGGCGCAGGAGGAGGCGCGGAGAAGCGCCGCGCCGACCCAGGTGGCGATGAACACGCGCGGCCTGCCGTTGAAGCGCCGCTCGAGCCCGAAGCTGGAGGGCGTCGACAGCGCGGAACTTGCCCAGCTGCCGCCGCTGCCCGATACCGCGCTGGAGCTGACGTCGATCGCGCGCGCGCTCGGCGAGGATCCTGCCAAGGCCGTGGTGCTCGGCGTGAAGGCCAACGAGCAGACGGTCGAGGACACGGACCTCGCGCGCTACAAGATTGTCGTGTTCGCCACCCACGGCCTGGCCGCCGGCGAATTGAACGGACTGACCCAGCCCGCCTTGGCGCTGACGGCGCCAAGCGTCGCCGGTGTCAAAGGCGACGGGCTCTTGACCATGGGCGAGATTACCGGGCTCAAGCTCGACGCCGATTGGGTGGTGCTGTCGGCCTGCAACACCGGTGCCGGAGCGGGCGCCGGCGCCGAGGCGGCCTCGGGGCTCGGCAGCGCGTTCTTTTATGCCGGCGCGCGGGCGCTGCTGGTGACCAATTGGTCGGTCGACTCGCAGTCGGCGCGCCATCTCACCAGCGAACTGTTTCGGCTGCGCAAGGAAAACCCAAAGCTCACGCGCAGCGAAGCGCTGCGCGAATCGATGATGGATCTCGTCGATCACCGCGGCTACCTCGACCAGAACGGAAAGATGATCTTTTCATACGCGCACCCGCTGTTCTGGGCGCCTTACAGCATCATCGGCGAGGGCGGCAAATAAGGCTCAGCGTCAGCCTCACGATCCACGATTGGGCAGCCGGATGGCCGCTGTTCCGGCCGCCTCCGGCCCGATGAGGACACCGTTCACCTGCCGGATGAGCGCCAGCAGGATGCGGTCTTCCGGCGCTTCGCTTGGCAGCGGCCGCGCCGTGTCCTTAGCCGTGCTCGATACGGTCAGCAGCAAATGGTCCGCGTCGTCGCCATGCAGCGCGACCGTGATGGACGCCGTGTCGTCGCTCGAAAAGTCGTGCTGCAGGGCGTTCATCACCAGTTCGGCCACCAGCATGGCGATGGCGCCGGCCAGGTCGAGATCGACGCGCAATGGCTCGGCTTCGACCATGAGGCGGATGCCACGCTGGCGCGCGTTCGATCCGTTGGCGAGCCCGGCGCAAAGCTCCTTCAGAAATCGTTCGATGTCGAAGTCGGCGAGGCTGCCCGACCGCATCATCTGCTGATGGACGATGCCGAGCGCGAAGACGCGCTGGTACAGGCGCCGCAGCGCTTCCCGCGTCTCCGGGGTGTGCGCATGCGAGGCCTGGAAGTGGATGAGGCTGCTCACGACCTGCACATTGTTGCGCACGCGGTGGTGCACCTCGCGCAGCAAGAGATCGCGCTGGCTCACCATCTCGGTGAGGTCGGCGGTCCGCTCGCCGACCCGGCGCTCAAGTTCTTCGTTGGCATGGCGCAACAGACGCTGATTGCGCACGAATTGCCCGATGAAATAGAGGAACAGCACGCATCCTGAGGCCACCCAGCTCAGGCGGCTCACCGACCAGCCCAGGGTGTAACGACCGCCGCTGCTTGTCGACAGGATATTGCCAAAGACCATGGCCGTGAGCGCGAGCCCCAGCCACAAGAAGATTTCGCTGTTGTGGCGGACCTTGAACAAAATGATGGCGATGCCGGCGCAAAGCATGGTGAGCGACGTGTAGCTGATGATGCCATCGAGGCCGGTCCAGCCGGAGTGCGGACCGCCGATCAGCACCGGCATGCTGTTGATGAAAACAGTGGCGGCCAGCACGGCCGCGGCCACCGCGGAAAGCGTCGTAGCCGCCCCGATTCCTATCGCCGCGTCGATCCATTCCTTGGGGATGAGATTATTGGGCGACCATGCCTCCATCACGGTCGCGGCCAAGGTGAGCGACGAATAGCCGGCGATCCAGGGAATAAAGATCCAGGCGGTCGACTGCAGCGAGGGGCCGATGACGCCGCGGCCGACCAGCAGCGCGCCGGGAAAGGTCAATACATAGGGGATCGTCATCAACGATGAGAACAGATAGGCGCAGGCGAGAACCAGCAGCGACCAGGAGGGCGTGTCCCGCAGCCGCACGAACAGCAAAAAGGCGGTTGACAGTTCGGTCGCGAACACGCCGGCGCCGAAGAAGGCGCTGAGACCGGGAATCGGCGGACCGGGCACGGAGGCGAAGGGGACGAGCAGCGCGGCGACCGCCGCATAGACGGCGATGCACGCCAGCACCAGCCGTTGAGTGGGGGCAGCAACCAGCAGGGCGCTGGGGCGGCCGTCGATGGATCGGTTGTCGAGATAAGTCGGCGTCACGGCGCCACCACATCCTTCCAAGACGGCGCGCCGAAGCAAACCATCACGTCGCTGACGCCACGGCTACGTGCCGTGCAAGACATGTGGGCGCCTCCCCAAATCGGTGCCCCCAACGGCCGAACCCAACCGAAGAACCAGGATAACACAGCAAACACGGCCCGGAACGAAAAGGTTCCGCCCCTGTTGCCAGCCACGGCCTCTTGTGGTTATTGGACGCGGGGACGGCTCAATCGTGGTATTTGCGCAACGGGCCCCTTGCCTCATCCGAACGACAGCTCCTTTTCACAGAACGACGTCTGCAAGGGCGGCGCCTTGAACCCGTCATAAGGGTTGCGCGCCGTTCGCCCCGGAACGTTTTAGCTGTCTGTAGTGTTACGCAACCGCCACAGCCACGTGAGGCGATCGAGATGAGGCAGACCTGTTCGGGTCGCGGCCGGACTCTTAGATTTTCCGCCGCTTTCCGGCCTGCTCTCCATTTTGCGCCCTGCATAATACCGCGCCCGCTCGGGCGCGATCTTCTTTCTACGCTTCACATAAGAACAAACCTATCTGCAACGGGCGGCGACAACCGGTCCCGCTGTCCGCGGTTCGATTCGCGATCAGGCCTTGCCTGAGGTGCGCTCTCCGCGGAGGGGCGGCCGACCAGCAATACGAAGGAGGAATTCGCTAATGAAAAACATCATCAACCGTCCGATCGGCCGCCGCAACATCCTCAAGGCCGGCATCGCCATCGGCGCAATGCAGGTGGCAAGCCCGTTCGTGGTGAAGGCGCTCGGCGAACAGCCGGTCAAGATCGGTCTCGACGATCCGTTCACCGGCACCTATGCCGAGCTCGGCAAGAACGAGCAGATCGGCTGCCAGTTGGCGGTCAGCGAGATCAACAAGAAGGGCGGCATTCTCGGCCGCCAGGTCGAACTGCTTTCGGAAGACTCGACCAGCACCAACACCGGCACCGCGGTGCAGAAGGCGCACAAGCTGATCGACCGCGACAAGGTCAACTTCATCCTCGGCAACGTGAACTCGGCGATGGCGCTCGCCATCGGCGACGTTACCGCCCAAGCCGGCATCCTGCACATCGTCACCGGCGGCCACACCGATGCGGTCACCGGCACCGACTGCCATTGGAACGTCTTCCGTGTCTGCAACACGACGCGCATGGAAACCAATTCTGTCTCCAAGCTGCTGTTCGATAAGTTCGGCAAGAAGTGGTACTTCATCACGCCGGACTACGCCTTCGGCCACACCCTGCAGCAGGGCTTCGAGGCCAGCCTCAAGAAGTTCGGCGGCAACGAGGTCGGCGCCTCGCTCACCCCGCTCGGCACCACCGACTTTTCGCCCTACTTGATCAAGGCGCAGGCCGCGGACCCGGACGTCATCATCTTCCTCACTGCCGGTCAGGACGCGGTCAATTCGCTCAAGCAGGCGGTGCAGTTCGGCCTCAACAAGAAATTCCATATCGCCGGCGCTCAGCAGGAGCTGGAAGTGCTGGAAGGCCTGCCGCCGAATGCGCGCATCGGCACCTGGGTGTTCGAATGGTACTGGAACCAGCCCAATGTGCCGCACGTGAAGGAGTTCGTGGCGGCCATCCGCAAGGTCAACAACGGCAAGGTACCGACGGCACGCCATTGGTTCGGCTATGCCTCGGTGTGGACCTGCGCGCTGATCGCCAACGAGAAGAAGTCGCTCAAGGCCGAAGTGCTGGCCAAGGGCCTGGAAAACTTCACCTTGCCGCCCGAGGTGGCACTGATGCCGAACAAGGTGTTCTACCGTGCCGGCGACCACCAACTCATGCCGGACCTTTACGTCGGCCACGCCGTGGAGAAGGGCCCGGTTCCCGAGGACCTGTTCCACGTCGACTCGATCGTCAAGGGCGTCGACGCGGCCCTGCCGGTCGCCGAGACCGGCTGCCACCTCAAGTGGCCGGCTTAAGCTTGACGAAACCCGGGCGCTGCTTTAGCGGCAGCGCCCGGATGCTCCAAGACCTGCCGGTCCTGACCTGCGCGCGGCGTGCCCACGCGTCCGGTCGAGAAGTGCAAAAACAAATTCATGACGCAGCTCATCCTCTACGACGTCTTCAACGGGCTGATCATCGGCGCGTTCTATGCGCTGATGGCGTTGGGGCTGTCGCTTATCCTCAACCTTTCCGGCGTGATCAACTTCGCTCACGGCGGCTTCCTGGCCATCGGTGCCTATATCGCCTTCACGCTGGTCCCGTTCATCGGCTTCTGGGGCGCGCTGTTGGTCGCGCCGGTGCTGACTGCGATCTTCGGCCTTATCGTCGAACGTCTGCTGATACGTCCTCTCTACGGCCGTGATCCGCTCTACAGCCTGTTGCTCACCTTCGGCCTCGCCTTCATGTTCGAGGACGGCACGCGCTTCATCTGGGGACCGCAGACGCTGCCCTTTTCGGTGCCGGCCTGGCTGTCCAGCCCGCTGAGTCCCCAGTATTTCTTTCTCACCGGCTATCGGCTGTTCATGGTCGGGCTGGTCACAATCACGGTGGTCGGGCTTTTCGTGATCCTGACGCGAACCCGGCTCGGGATGCGCATCCGCGCCGGTACGCTCGATCTCGAGACCGTCTCGGTGCTCGGCATCAACGTGCGCGTCCTGCGCAGCCTGAATTTCGGCCTCGGCATCTACATGGCCGGACTCGCCGGCGTGCTGGCCGCAGGCATGCTCGGGCTGCAGCCGACCATCGGCAGCGAGCTGATCATGCCGAGCTTCGTCGCCATCATCATCGGCGGCCTGGGCAGCCTGCCCGGCACGCTGGTCGGCGGCCTCCTGATCGGCGTCGCTTCCGGGCTCACCACGGTGTGGTTTCCCTCTGCCAGCGAAGCCGTCATCTACGTGATGATGGCACTGGTGCTGCTCGTGCGCCCACGCGGTCTGTTCGGCGAGGAAGGCCGTTTCTGATGGACAAGCGCGTACAGACCTATCGGAAATACGCTGCGGCGATCCTGATCTGGGCGGTGCTCTTGAGCATGCCGTTCTGGATCAACCAGGTGGGCGGCTACACGCAGCTCGGCACCCGCGTGGTGATCATGGCGCTTGCCGCCACCGCCCTCAACTTCCTGCTCGGCTTCACAGGCGTGCTTGTCGTTCGGCCACGCGGCCTATTTCGGCCTCGGTGTTTACGGCACCGGCCTGATCATCAAATACATCGTGCCCAGTACATTCGCCGGCATGGCGGTGGGGGTGCTCACGGCGGTGGTGGCGGCGGCGATCATCGGACTGCTGATCGTGCACCTGCGCGGCATCTATTTCGCCATGGTGACCATCGCCTTCGGCCAAGTGTTCTATTTCATCGCATACCGCTGGAACAACGTGACCGGCGGCGACGACGGGCTGTCGAATTGGCACCGCATGCCGATCGATTTCGGCTTCGCCAAGCTCGACATCCTGCACAGCCCGGTCACCTTCTATTATTTCGTGCTGTTCTTCTTCGCCGTCTCGGTCGCCATCATGGCCTGGGTGCTGCGTTCGCCGTTCGGGCGCACGCTGCTGGCGATCCGTGAGAACGAGCGCCGCACCCGCTTCCTCGGCGTGCCGGTCGACCGCCATATCTGGCTGTCCTGGGTGATCTCCTGCACCTTCGTGGGACTCGCCGGCACGCTCTACGCGCTGCTCAACAATTTCGCCGATCCGCACGATCTGCATTGGTCGCAGTCGGGCGACTTCGTGATCATGGCGGTGCTCGGCGGCATGCGCTCGTTCTGGGGGCCGCTGATCGGCGCCGCCATCTTCGTGGTATTGCAGGACTATGTGTCGACCATGACGCAGAACTGGATGTCGTTCATCGGCCTGTTCTTCGTGCTCGTCGTGCTGTTCTTCCCGCGCGGCGTGCTCGGCGTATTGCGGGGAAGGGCCAGCACATGAGCCTCCTTCAGGTCGACAACGCGAGCAAGCGGTTCGGCAACCTGGTTGCCGTCAACGGCGTTTCCCTGAAGGTCGAGTTCGGGCGAATTGCGCGCGGTCATCGGGCCGAACGGCGCCGGCAAGACAACGTTCTTCAACCTGATCAGCGGATTCACCAATCCGACTTCCGGCCGCATCATTTTCGACGGCGAGGACGTCACCAAGCTGTTGCCGGCGCGGCGGGTGTGGCGCGGCATGGCGCGCACCTTCCAGATCACGGAGGTGTTTCCCGATCTGACCGTCTACGAAAATCTGCAGATTGCGGTCGAGATCGCCGCCGGCTTCCGGCTGCGCGTGCGGCTGTCGCGGCAGGAGAAGAACGATGTGCATGCGCGCACCACCGAGCTCCTGGAAATGAGCGGGCTGGCCGGCAAAGCCACGCGCTTGGTGGGCGAGCTCAGCCACGGCGATCAGCGCGCCAACGAGATCATGATGGCGCTGGCGCTGAAGCCGCGTCTCTTGCTGCTCGACGAGCCGACCGCCGGCATGGGCGACCAGGAGACCTACGACATCACCCAGCTCATCCGGAAGCTGCATCGCGAACAGAAGCTTTCCATGGTGCTGATCGAGCACGACATGCGCGTGGTCTTCCATCTCGCCGATCGCATCATGGTGCTGGCGGAAGGCAACATGCTGGCCGAAGGCACGCCGAAGGAGATCGCCGCCAACGAGGCCGTGCAGGCCGCTTACCTCGGAAAGGAAGCGGCATGACCGAACTGGCGCTGGAGGCGCATGACCTCAACACCTATTACGGCAAGAGCCACATCCTGCACGGCGTGAGCCTCGAGGTGCGCGCCGGCGAGATCGTCACGCTGCTCGGCCGCAACGGTGCCGGCAAGACCACCACGCTGCGCAGTCTGGTCGGGCTCACGCATCCGCGCCGGGGCGAGGTGCGCATCTTCGGCAAGGCGACCACCAACTGGCCGCCTTATCGCGTCGCCATGCTCGGCGTCGGCTACGTGCCGGAAGGCCGCAAGATCTTTCCCAGCTTGACGGTGGAAGAAAACCTGAAAGTGCCGGCCGAGCGACCCGGCCCCTGGACCATCCCGCGCATCTACGAACTGTTTCCGCGCCTGGCCGAGCGCCGGTCCAACAAGGGGCGTCAGCTTTCCGGCGGCGAGCAGGAGATGCTGGCGATCGCGCGGGCGCTGCTGCTCAATCCCAACCTGATCCTGCTGGACGAACCGAGCCAGGGGCTGGCGCCGCTGATTGTGCAGGAAGTGTTCAATACCGTCACCAAGGCGCGCGCCGAGGGCATCTCGGTGCTGCTGGTCGAGCAGAACGTGACTGCCGCCGTCGGCATCGCCGACCGCGCCTATGTGCTTGACGACGGTAAGGTGGTCTACTCCGGCCCGGCGGCGGAATTCGCTCAGGACGAGGAGCGCATGCGCTCCCTCGCCGGCGTCAGCGCCGAGTGGGACTAACGACGCTCACTCCTGCGCCAGCACGCCGCGCGGGGCGAGCGCGGTGGTCTTGAGCACTTCGGCCAGCGCCGCCACCTCCTTGTCGTCGAGCCTGGCATAGGGCGGATAGGGATCGCCGACCGGCAGCCCAATCAGCCGCATCGCAGCCTTCATGGTCGGCGTCAGCCCGCGATGCATCCAGCGCGCGGGAAACAGCGCGAACTGCAATTGCAGTTCGGCCGCCTTGGCGTGTTCGCCGGCGAGGAAGGCCTGCACCACCTTGTTGCCGATCTCGGCTGCCGGCGGCGGCATGGTGGCGCCGGAGCCGCCGAGCATCAGCGTCGCCAGCAGCATCTGCATGGTGGTGAAATAGCGCGCGTGGCCGGCATGGTCGATCTCCACGATCAGCCGCGACACGCGGGCGAGGTCGCGCGAGCTTTCCTTGATGTATTGCACCTTGGGCAGCCGCGACAGCGCGATGGTGGCCGGAATCGACACGTCGGCGCCGGGCCCGGCATTGAGATAGAGCACGATCGGCAGCGACACTTCGCGGCTGATCGCCTCGAAATAGGCGACGAGATCGGCGTCGGTGGGCGGCCCGCCGTGGGCGCGCAGCGGCGCCAGCACCTGCACGGCGGCGGCGCCCAGCTTCTCCGCGTAGTTGGCGAGCTCGATCGCAGTCTTGAACGAGGGATGCGAGATGCCGACCATCACCGGCCGGCGCGTGTCCACCATGTCAACGGTGCGGCGGATCAGGTCCTTGCGCTGATCGAAGCTGAGATAGGTGTATTCCTGCGCCTCGACGCCGGCGATCACCACCATGGTGGCGTTGCAATCGGTGACGACATAGTCGATTTGCCGCCGCAGGGCGGGTATGTCGACCTGCAGGTCCGCGGTGAACGGCGTGAGCGGCGCCACCAAGAGCCCCGGTTGATGCGTCGTTCTCTGCGCCATGGCGATCCCCCGAATTGACGGCGGCATTCTGGTGCCGGAGGCCGGCCCGGATCAAGCCTGTCGAGAGTGGCCGGGCGCAAACGCGGTCCCCCGCGTCAGTCCTCGGACATCAAATGATGTTCAATCCAGCCGAGGCCATACAAAATGGCGAAGGTGAGGACGATACCCGACACGACGACCACCCAGGAGGCGAGCGCGCAGGCGATGCCAAGCGCGGCGGTGATCCAGACCGTGGCTGCCGTGGTGAGCCCATGCACCGTCCGGGACTGCCGGTCCCGCAGCACCACGCCGGCGCCGATGAAGCCGATGCCGGTGAGCACGCCGGACAGGATGCCCTGCACGACGCGGGCGATGGAGTCCGCGGACGCCGCGGCGGGCAGGTAGTCGAGCGCTGCCAGCGCGGCGACCGCCGAGCCGAGCGAGACCAGCGCAAGCGTTCGCATGCCGAGCGGCTTGTCGCGCAACTCGCGGTCGAAGCCGATGGCCATGCCGACGACGGCGGCGACGACGAGGCGCACGATTTGCTCGAGTTCGGCAATATCCATGGGGCGTCAATGGCGGATCGAGCGACAAAGTTCCACGGCATGACGGCGCCCTTCGGCCCTACGCCGCGCTGTGCTTGCGTGCGGTCGCCCGCCAATGCGCGGCTTCGGCAAGATCGGTTTCCGGCCTGTCGATGATGACTTTCCCCTGGCCGCGATAAATGGCGCCGGCCTCGCCGTCGATCGACAGCCAGTCGCCTTCGTTAAGCGTCGCGCCTGACAGCGTGACACCGCCGCCGGCCGGATCGAATTGCAGCGCAACGCAGCCGACCACGCTGGGCTTGCCCATCTGCCGCGCAATCAGCGCGGCATGCGCGGTGCGCCCGCCGACCGCCGTCACGATGCCCGCCGACGCGGCAAAGCCGGCCACATCGGCCGTGCTGGTGTCGTGCCGCACAAGAATTACTGCCTCTCCGTCCTGCGCCATGCGTTCGGCCCTCGCGGAATCGAATGCCACGCGGCCGATGGCGATTCCGGCCGAAGCGGCGGTGCCGTGCGCCGCCGCTTCGCCGACCTCGGCGAGACGCTGGTGCGCGATCTTGTCGAGATCGATGCCGTCCAGCCGGGCCAGGCCTTCGGCCGACGCGATCAGCCCTTCGCGTACCATATCAACGGCGAAGCGCAGCGCGGCAAGCGGCGTGCGTTTGGCGTTGCGCGTCTGCAGAAACCACAATTTGCCGCGCTCGATGGTGAATTCGACGTCCTGCACGTCGGTGAATTCGCGCTCGAGCAGCGCAAGGGTCTCGCGCAACTGCGCGGCGGCTTTCGGCAGCCGCCGCTCGATGGCCGCGGCGGTTTCCGGCGTGCGGTTGCCGGACACGATGTCCTCGCCCTGTGCGCCGAACAGCACCTCGATCACCGGCGTCGCCTCGCCGGTCGAGGGATCGCGCGAGAAGGCGACGCCCGCGCCGGAATCGGTCCCGCCGTTGCCGAACACCATGGCCTGCACGGTCACGGCGGTGCCTTTGAGGTCATCGAGATTCTGGAGACGCCGATAGGTCTGCGCGCGCTCGCTCATCCAGGAGCGATAGACCGCGCGGGCGGCGGTCTCGAGCTGCGCGAAGGCGTCCTCGCCGACGCGCTCATGCTCGTCCTCGATCGCCTGTGCTTGCGCGCGGGCGAGACGCTCCATCGCTTCGCAGTCGAGCATCTGCTCGCTGGCGACGTGTTCGCTGCCGACGATCTGCGCCAGTCGCCCACCCAGCACCTCGTTGTCGAGACCGAGCACCACATGGGCGTAGCTTTCCAGAAAGCGGCGGCGGCAGTCCCAGGCAAAGCGCGGGTTGCCGCTCAGGCGCACCAGCCCGTGCACGGCGGCAAGCGTGCAGCCGACATCGGTGACGGTGTCGAGCATGCCGGGCATCGAGCGCGCCGCGCCCGAGCGCACCGATACCAGGAGCGGCTTGCGGCGGTCGCCGAATTTGCGGCCGGTGGCCTTTTCCAGGAACGCCACGCCTTCGCGCAGGCCCTCGCTGACGTCACGCTGCGCCTGCGGATCGCCCGCGACCACCGCTGCGCACAGCTCGATCGGCAAGACGAAGGCGGGCGGCACCGGCAGGCCGAGCGAAGCCATGGCCGCCAGATTGGCGGCCTTGCCGCCTACCGTTTGAGGCGAATGCCGCTTGGTCGAGGAATCGCCGATGCGCACGACTTGCATGGGGTTAGCTCACGCGGAGAGATCGGCCAGCACGTGCCGGTGCAAGAGATGGCCGAAGCGCGCGAGCCGGTCGGTCGCCCGTTCCAGCGCGCGCGTCAATTCGAGCACCGACAGCGCGGTTTTCATGTCGAAGTCCCCGCGCAGCACTTTGGCGGTGATTGTGCGCTCGCCGTCGTCGCCCTTGTGCTCCATTTCGATCAGCCGCGCGATCGCCGTCAGCGCGTCCTCGGAATCGACCTGATGGCCGTCCGGCACGTCCGAGGCGACCGCGGCGCCGGCGGCGGCGGCTTCTGCGGCGGCAAGCGCGGCCGAGGCGAGTTCGGCGAGCGGCACCAGCAGCGCGTTCGGCAGGTGGTCCGGCGTCAGCGAGGCGATGAAGGCCGCCTGCTCGAGCTCATCGATCGCCTCCTCGACGCCGTTGACCAGCAATTCGATGGTGCGGTCCGCGCCGAGTCGCGCCACCTCGTTGCGCGCGTCGATCGCGATCTTGTCCGCCTTCTCCTCGATATTGCGCGCGCGCGCGGCGAAGGCCGGTCGGTCAAAGGGCCGGTGTGCCTGCTGCTCGGCGATGAAGCGCGCGATGCCGGAGGCGATGTCGCGCGCGAGCCCGGCCTGTCGAACCACGGTGGCCAACAGCGTACTTTCCGCGCGCTCCAGATGGCGCATCAGGTCGGCCTCGATACGGTCGCGCGCGACCCGGACCGAACTGCCGGAAAGCAGCGCATCCGCCGCGATGCGCAGTACGACCTTAAGGAAATCGACGGCGCCGGCGCGGCCGAGCGCCTGGTCGAGGCGGTCGCCGAAGCCGATGCGGTTCGGCACGGCGTTGTGGACGGCGGCGGCGATGAGGTCGGCGCCGCCCAATTCGAGAAAGCCGCGGTGGCCGACGCGCGCCCGCGCCGCCCAGTCGAGGATATCGAGGGCATCGCCCTTGCCCACCCAGGTGCGTAGCAGCTTGCGCGCCTTATTCCAGTCGATCAGGAAGACGAGCGAGGCGCCGACCGCTTCGAGGAAGTTGTCGCGCGCTTGTGCGTCGGGGGTGGGGCAACGCCCGGTGACCAGATAGAACACGCCGCCTTCACTCAGGGCTTCCGCACTCTTGCGGTCGAGCCCGCTCCAGGTGACCGGAAAGTCGCGGAAGAGACCGGTGAAGAACTTGGCGCGCGCACGGTGCACGTCCGTATAGGTGATGACCACGGCATCCGGCTCGATGGCGATCACCACCACGTGGGCGTCGGTCTCGCCGATGTCGTTCTGGATGGTAAGGCGGTTGCCGGCGCGGGTCGCGGTGGTGGCAAGACCGGGATGGCCGAATTTGAGCTGGCGCGTGGCTTCGACGCCGCGCATGAAGGCTTCCACCGCCGGCCGGTCTTCGGATTTGAGCCCATAGACATGGGCGCCGGACAGCACTTCTTCGGCCGTGGCGGCGGAGAGCCGGTTGAGGTCCTTGTGCAGATCCATGACCAGCCGATGCAGACTGTCGCCGCCGCCGGACAACCCGGTGAGCCGGGCGATCTGGGCGAGTTCGAGCGTGTCGCCGTCCGGCGCCGCCGTTTTGAAGACGGCCAGCCTTTCGGCCGCCGCTTCACCATGGCTGCCGTCGCCGGCTTTCACCGCCCGCGCCATGGTGGCGACATCGTCAAGGATCGCCGCGTTCAGTGCGCCGAGGCCGGGGGCGGTGACGCGCTCGCCCGCCACGGGGCTTGCGCCCTCGACCAGCTTCTCCAGCGGTGTTGGTTCGACGCCGGCCGCGCGGCATTCCTCGGCGAGATCGAAGGCCTTGCTTTCCGGCTCGCGGGCATGGCGTCCCGCCGCCTGCAGCACGCTGAGGCGTGCCTTGGCGCGGTCATTGGCGGCGAGGCCCTCGGCGATGAGGGCCGGGAGCAGGATGTCGGTCTGGCCGAGCTCTTCGATGATCTGGGACTTCATGCCGGGTTCCCGGAGGATCTGGCTCAATAACGCACTGGTGGGGAGCACCGGCATTGAGCCAGATCATTCATTGAAACGTCATAGTGACGCCGCCGAACGTTCCGCCGGAGGCGCCGGGTCAGGCGGCGGCGAAGGGCGCCTCGGCTGCGGCCATTTCGTCCGGCTGATTGTCCGCCGGCTGCAGGCTCGGCTCGGTGCTGGACTGCGGCGCTAGCGGCGCCAACTCGCGGTAGAGCGCGACATAGCTGGCGGCCGAGGCCCGCCAACCGAAGTCCCGAGCCATGGCGCTCCGCTGCAGCCGCCGCCAGGCGACCGGCTGGCCATAGGCTTCGAGCGCACGGTCGAGGCAGGCGAGCATGGCCGGCGCGCTCTGTTCGGTGAAGGAGAAGCCGGTGGCCGTGCCGGCGCGCAGGGCCTGCTCGTCCGCATTCCGCACCAGGTCCGTCAGGCCGCCGACCTGCGTGACGACCGGGATGGTGCCATAGCGCATGGCGTATTGCGGGGTCAGACCGCAGGGCTCGAAGCGCGAGGGATGCAACAGGACGTCGCCCGCGGCATAGAGGCGGTGGGCCAATGGCTCCTCATAGCCGATATGGGCTGCCACGCGGCCCGGATACGCCGCGGCCAGTGCGGCGAAGCCGCGCTCATAGGCTGCATCGCCTTCGCCGATCAAGGCGAACTGCACGTCGCGCTCCATCAGCGCCGGCAGCATCTCCAGGGCGGCATCGGCCATCTTCTGATGAGCGAGGCGGCTCGCCCAGACCACCAGCGGCGTGTCGGCCGCAATGTCGAGGCCGAGCTCGCGCTGCAATTCGGCCTTGCAGGTATGCTTGCCGGCCATGGCGTGGGCGTCGAAGCGGGCGGGCAGATGGGGATCGGCGGCCGGATTCCAAATACCGGCGTCGATGCCATTGAGGATGCCGCTTAAATCGGCGGCGCGCTCATTGATGAGGCCGTGCAGGCCGCAGCCGAATTCGGGCGTGAGGATATCCCGGGCATAGGAGGGGCTGACGGTGGTGAAGCGGTCGCTGTAGCGGATGCCGGCCTTGAGGAAGGAGATGCGGCCGTAGAATTCGATGCCGTCCGGCCCGATGAGTTCTTCCGGCAGCTTGATCTCACCGAGCGCTTCGGCCGCGAACAGGCCCTGGAACGCCAGATTGTGGACGGTGAAGAGGGTCGCGGGCGTCGTGCCGCCGGCGCGTTTGAGCAGCAGCGGTAACAGGCCGGTGTGCCAGTCGTTGGCATGGACCACGTCGGCGCGCCAGTCGCCCACCATCTCACCGGTCGCCACCTTGGCCGCGACGCGGGCGAGCAGCGAGAAGCGGTGGTGATTGTCGTGCCAGTCCTCGCCGTCGGCGTTCTGGTAAAGGCCGCCTTCGCGCTTGAACAGCGCCGGACAGTCGATCAGCCACACCGGCAGGCCGCTGTCGGGCATGCGCGCGCTCAAAAGGCGGGTCGGCGCGGCCTCATCGGCGCATTGGGCCTCGAACTTGATGCCCTCCGCCTTCTCGAGGGCTTCCGGATAGCCCGGCATCAGCAGCCGAACGTCGACACCGAGCTGCGCCAGAGCGCCCGGCAGCGCCGCGCTGACATCGGCCAGACCGCCGGTCTTGGCCAGCGGGTAGATTTCTGACGAGACGAATAAGACCCGCATTTCTTTCCTCGGCGACTGCTGCAAGCGCGATGGAACTTTTTCGCAGCCTCCCGGCTTCGAGCATTGATTTGTGTCAAACCCGACAATGCCGGACGAATGCTTCGAGACGATGACAAGCAACTCGCGTGCCGCCCCCTTGCACGCAGCGCTCGATCGATCTTTCCAGTCTTTGCGTGTAATCGTTTAACGGTCTGCCAATCGTGCCGTTCCGGCAGGCGCCGAAATCGTGTGCAATGACGCCTGCCGGCTGTGCCGCTCAGATGCCTGCCAGCGTGCGCATGATCTGATAGAGCCCCGGCTGTCCCTCGAAGCCGATACCGGGGCGGTCCGACAGCGCGATGGCGCCGTTCTCCATGCGGGCGTCGGCTCCGAAACCGCCGAAGTCGCCGAACACGCCGGGATAGGATTCGGCGCCGCCCAGTCCGAACCCGGCTGCCACCGCAAGCGACATGCGGTTGCCGCCGTGCGGGAAGAGCGCGCTGCGCAGCCAGCCCTGCCGTTTCAACATGTCTGCAGTGCGCGCGAACTGGCCGATGCCGTAGCTTTGCGGCGGGTCGACCTGGATGACGTCGCGGTCGGCGCGCCAGCCGCCGAATCGCACCAGGTTCTCGACGTCCTGGGTGGAAAACAGGTTCTCCGCCGCGGCAAGCGGCGGGTCGTAGACAGCTGCGAGATCGGAGAGCAGGGCGAAATCGAGCGGGTCGCACGGTTCCTCGAACCAGCGCAGATTGAGGGGCGCGAGGGCTTGCGCGTAGCTTAACGCCTCCGCGCGCTCGAAACGGCAGTTGGCGTCAACCGCCAGCCGGTCGCCGGAGCCGACCACAGTCAACACCGCTTCCACCCGGCGCAGGTCCTCGTCGAGCGGCAGGCCGCCGACCTTCATCTTCACCATGGTGTAGCCGGCGTCGAGATGGCGCCGCATCTCGTCCTGCAGGTCCTTGACCGTCTGGCCGGGCCAGTACCAGCCGCCGCCGACATAGCAGAACACGCGGGAAGGGAGCCGGCCGCCGCTGAAGCGCTCGGCCAGCACCGCGTGCAGCGGCTTGTCGGCGATCTTGGCCAGCGCGTCCCAGATGGCCACTTCGATAGTGCCGATGGCGATCGAGCGCTCGGAATGGCCGCCGGCCTTCTCGCGCTTCATCATGACCTTGAGCATCTTGTCCGGGTCGAAGCGACCCTCGTCGTCCAGCAGCAGCGCCGGGTCGGCGGCCAGGAGGCGCGGGATGAAGCGCGCGCGCATCTGCGCGCCGCAGGCATAGCGCCCGGTGGAATTGAAGGCGAAGCCGCAGATCGGCCGGCCCTGGCGCACGACGTCTGTGATCACCGCCACGACCGAGGTGGTCATCTCGGAAAAGTCGATGCTTGAGTTGGCGAGCTTGGACCTGAGCGGGACGGCGGTCTCGCGGATATCGACGATGCGCATTTACGATCCTGTCATGGCCGGGCGGCCATCGATAAAATGGGCAATGCCATGCCATCCCAAGCGGGATGCGCGGGTCAAGCCCGCGCGTGACACGGGGCAATCTCGCACATGACAAAGGGGGCAGTGCCACGGCCCCTTGCCATCGCCGTGCCCGACAGGCTCAATCCGCGCCGGAAACGCCTAAGAAATCGCCAAAATGAGGAAACGAGCATGGCCGCCAGGAAAGTCACCCGCCAGGACCTGCGCGAGGCCGCGGAAAAATACAAAAACTGGGGCAAGTGGGGCCCGCACGACGAGATCGGCACGCTCAACTACACGACGCCGGAGGACATTGTCGCCGCCACGCGCCTGGTGAAGAAGGGCAAGGTGATCTCGCTCGCGCTCAACTTCGACCACCTGGGACCGCAGGGCGCCAAGAGCAAATATCCGAGCCTGGGCCGCACCAATCCGATCCACAGCATGCTGCGCACCGGCACGGACGCCTATGCCGGCGTGCTCGACAAGCGCGGCATCCGCGCGGCCGACGACATGGTCACGATGCCCCTGCAATGCGGCACGCAATGGGACGGGCTCGGCCACGTCTTCTACGAGGACGCGATGTGGAACGGCTACGACTGCCGCGAGGTGACCAGCGCCGGCGCGCAGAAGTGCGGCATCGAGAAGACCAAGAACAAGATGGTCGGCCGCGGCGTGCTGCTGGACGTGGCGCGCTTCAAGGGCGTGGGTTCGCTCGACGACGGCTACGCCATCACCTGCGCCGACCTCGACGGCTGCGCCGAGGAACAGGGCGTCGCCGTCAGGCGCGGCGACTACGTCATCGTGCGCACCGGCATGATGGAACGCTGCCAGAAGGCCGGGAACTGGGACGGCTATCCCGGCGGCGACGCGCCGGGCATGGCCTTCGAGACGCTCGCGTGGGTTAAGCGCACCGAACTGGCGGCGGTCGCCTCCGACACCTGGGGCTGCGAGGTGCGGCCGAACGAGAGCGAGGAGGGCATCAACCAGCCCTGGCACTGGATCACCATTCCGATCATGGGCATGACCATGGGCGAGATATTCCAGCTGAAGGAACTGGCCGAGGATTGCGCCGAGGACGGCGTCTACGAGTTCCTGTTCGTGGCGCCGGCGCTGCCGATTACCGGGGCGGTGGGCTCGCCAATCAACCCGCTGGCCATTAAATAGCTTCTGCTGTCGTGCCCCGCGAAAGCGGGGCACCCAGTAAACACTGGCCTTTTTGATTTAAGCGAGCGGACACGGCGTACTGGATCGCACGCTTTCGCGGACGATGACAGTAGAGGAAATAACCGATGCAGAAGCAATACCCCGTCAGCCACAGCGAAGCCGAATGGCGCAAGATCCTGACGCCGGAACAGTACGACATCATGCGCGAGCACGGCACCGAGATGCCGGGAAGCTGCGCGCTCTTGTTCGAGAAGCGGGCGGGCACCTTCCATTGCGCGGCCTGCGACCAGCCGCTGTTCGCCTCCAAGCTCAAGTTCGAGAGCGGCACCGGCTGGCCGAGCTTCAACGACCCGGTTGCCGGCGCGGTCGAGACCGACGAGGACACGAGCCACGGCATGGTGCGCACCGAGGTGCATTGCAGCCGCTGCGGCAGCCATCTCGGCCATATCTTTCCCGACGGCCCGCCGCCGACCGGTCTGCGCTACTGCATCAACGGCGTGGCGATGAAGTTCGTGCCGGAGTGAGGGATTCGGCGGTCGGCCAGGCCGGCGATCAGATACCGGCTTCGCGGTAGACCTCGGCGACGGCAATCTCGATGCCGGGCGGATCGAGCGCGAGCGCGCCTTCGCTCACGATCTGCGTGCGGATCGACCCATTGGTGTCGCGGGTGTGGCGCACGACGAGCGGCTTTTCCGGATCGATGACGAGATAATGCCGGACACTCGGCACATGGAAATATCCGGCCAGCTTGTGATTGAGATCGATGCGGCGGGTCGAATGCGACAGCACCTCGACCACGATCACGGGATTGGGCACGTCGAGAGATGCCGGCGGCAGCTTGGCGCCGAAGTAGACCAGTGC
The DNA here is from genome assembly GCA_963837965.1 of uncultured Pseudomonadota bacterium. Lineage (GTDB taxonomy): Bacteria > Pseudomonadota > Alphaproteobacteria > Rhizobiales > Xanthobacteraceae > Pseudolabrys. Next base: position 81,048 of record CAWIPY010000007.1, read on the forward strand.
GTCCGGCTCGAAGGCGGTGCTGTCGTCGATGCGCACCGTCATGCCGTCGGGCATGACATGACAATCCAACCGCCGCGCACGGAGAGCGTCCCTCAGCGAAACATAAAGGGCAGCCTTCATCTGCGCGTGACGGGCCATTTCCAGCGTCATCGCGATTACCTCGCCGCGGAAAAGCTCGTAGCGCCCGGGCCGGCCCTCGGCCCAGGTGAGGAACTCGTCCACCGTCATCTGCTTCTGCGCGACCTCGGTCATAGGCACAAATATAATCGATCCGACGGACTTCATAAAGACCCGAGCCGGAGCCGAGTCATTCCAGCAGCCGGTCGGAATCGTCCTTCAATTGCACCCCGGAGAGCCGCCGCTTTCGGATCGCGTTCAGCAATTGCAGCAGCTTGGCGGCCGCCTCCTCGTATCCGATGCCGTCGGGTCTGATGTTAGAGATGCAATTGCGCTCGGCGTCGGTGGTGTGCGGACTTGGCTGCCAGGTTAGATAGGCGCCCATGCTGTCGGGCGCCGTCAGGCCCGGGCGCTCGCCGATGAGAATGGCAGCGCAGTCGGCGCCCAATAAGGCCGCCACGGTGTCCGCGACGGCGACGCGGCCGTGACGCACGATCACCAGCGGAGCGATGCGCCAGCGCGCCGCTCGCAGCGCCGGCAGAAGCGTCGCCAGTACGCGCGCCGCATGCGCCTGCGCCGCGCGCGCGGACAAGCCGTCGGCGATCACGAACACAGCGTCGTAGCGTCCGGCATGCGGCGCCAAGAGCGCTTTCGACTCCACTGCGAGACGGCGTCCGAGATCGGGCCGCATCAGATAGCTTTGCCGGTCTTGCGCCGCGCTGGCGACCTGCAGTACCGGCAGTTCGAGGCCCGCCAGGTCGGCCGCGAGCCGCGTCTCGTCAAGGCTCTCGTGCACCGCGTCGCGCGCCTGAGCGTGGGCGAGCTTGAACTCGAGGAGCGGGGCGGTCGCCAGCGAGGCGCCGCTGCGGGCGAGGCCGATCCGCGCCGCGGTCAGATCGCGCAGAGCCGCCCAGGCGTCCTCGTTCTCGCGCGGCGGCCGCGGCGATTGGCTGGAAGGAGGCGTTCGCCGGCGCATGCCTCACGCCGTGAGCAGGTTGCGCAAGCGCGCGGGTATCCGGCCCGGACGAACACGCCTATCGCCGTCCATCAGCCCTTGGCGCTCCAGCCAAGCTTCGAATTCCGGGGCCGGCCGCTTGCGGAAGAGATCGCGCATGGCCAGCGCGTCATGGAACGAGGTGCTCTGGTAGCCGAGCATGATGTCGTCGGCGCCGGGCACACCCATGACGAAGTTGACGTTCGCCGCGACGAGAAGCGCGAGCAAGCCATCCATGTCGTCTTGATCGGCCTCGGCATGGTTGGTGTAGCAGACGTCGACGCCCATCGGCACCCCCAGAAGCTTGCCGCAGAAATGGTCCTCCAATCCGGCGCGTGTGATCTGCTTGCCGTCGAACAGGTATTCGGGGCCGATGAAGCCGACCACGGTATTGGTCAGCAGCGGCTTGAAATGCCGCGCGACCGCGTAGGCGCGTGCCTCCAATGTCTGCTGGTCGACGCCGTGATGGGCATTGGCGGAGAGCGCGCTGCCCTGGCCGGTTTCGAAATACATCACGTTGTCGCCCACCGTGCCGCGGCCGAGTGAGAGCGCGGCGTCTCGCGCCTCCGCCAGCAGAGCGAGATCGATGCCGAAACTCTTGTTGGCGGCCTGCGTGCCGGCGATCGACTGGAAGACGAGATCGACCGGCGCGCCGCGGGCGATCAACGCAAGCGTCGTGGTGACATGGGCCAGCACGCAGCCTTGGCTGGGAACGTCGAGGCCGGTGCGGATATCCTCGAGCATGCACAGCAGGCGATAGGTGCGCTCCGGGCTGTCGGTCGCGGGGTTGATGCCGATCACCGCGTCGCCGGATCCCAGCAGCAGGCCGTCGAGGATGCTGGCGGCGATGCCGCTCGGATCGTCGGTCGGATGGTTCGGCTGCAGCCGCACGGAGAGCCGCCCGGGCAGCCCTATCGTATTGCGGAAGCGGGTCACCACCGAGCATTTGGCCGCCACCATCATGAGATCCTGCGAGCGGCTGATCTTGCTGACCGCCGCAGCCATTTCAGGCGTGAGGCCCGGCGCCAGGGCGGTGAGCGCTTCGGTGGTGGCTTCATCGGAGAGCAGCCAGTCGCGTAAGCCCCCGACCGTCAGATGCGCCACCGCGCCGAATGCTTGGCGGTCGTGCGTATCGAGAATGAGGCGCGTGACTTCGTCGCTTTCGTAAGGGACGACCGGCTCCTCGAGGAAGGTCGTCAAAGGTAACTCCGCCAGCGCGTATTGCGCTGCCACGCGTTCCTCGCCGGTTTCGGCGGCGAGCCCGGCCAGCTGGTCGCCGCTGCGCAGCGGCGTCGCCTTGGCAAGCAGGGCCTTGAGATCGGGGAACGCATAGGTGCGGGCTGCGATCGTCGTGCGATACATCGGCGGCTCCGAAGACTCGGCGCAATATAGCCTACCGCGCGGCCTCCTTCACCGGCGCGAAGCCCCGTGCACCCGCGATTCTGCCGCGCGCGGGTGCCCGGTGCCATGGCAGCATGACCGCCATACCGGCGCAGGCCCGACAAGGCGCGTGGCAGGAAATGGAAAGCCGGGATCGAAACAGAGTGCCAGTCCCCAGGCACCAAGGGGCTGGCGGAGAGCGCGACCACGCACAACGCCGGTCCGGCCATTAGGTTCCAAGGTCGCATCGCGCGCGCGACAGCGCCGCGTCGGCAACTGAATTCGGTCCAATTTTCGCCGGCGCCGCGCTCAAAGTTTTTGTCGGCACCGGCGATTTGTGAAAAACTGCCGAGTCACTTGGGGGGCCCATCCCATCCGGACGTCATGACAAATTCCTCCGGCAGGCAGATGTTGAGCGCACGGCATGCGGCCATCCGGCTGCTCAAGCTGATGATGGCCGCTTCCGTGGTGCTGCCGATCGCGCTGTTCGCCTTCGCGTCGTATGTGAACTATCGCGACATGGAGCGCTCGACCGACGAGCGCATCTACCGTTCGCTCGACATCCTGCACGAGCACGCGCTCAAGGTGCTGCAGACCGTCCAGCGCACCTTCGCCGAGATCGACGAGGTGATGCGCGGCATGTCCGACGACGACATCCGCATGAACGAGCACAGCCTGCATGCGCGGCTGGCGCAAATCGTCAAGGCGCTGCCGCAGCTGCAAGGCATCGTGATCATCGACCGCAACGGCCATCCGCTGGTGTCGGCCAATAGCGATCCGGTGCCGCGAAACCTGAGCCTCGCCGACCGCGACTTCTTCGAGGCGCAGAAGAATGGCAAGGTGGGCACCTATGTCAGCGGCCTCCACATGCCGCGCATGAGCGGTCTTGCCACCAATTTCTTCGCGGTCTCGCAGCGCCGCCCCTCATTCGATGGGCGGTTCAACGGCGTCGTGTCGATCGCGGTGCTGCCAGGTTATTTCGAAAGCTTCTACGCGCGCATGGCGCACGACGAGGGCAGCTATTTCGCCGTGGCGCGCGCCGACGGCGGCTTCCTCGCGCGCTATCCGCCGCTGAAACATCCGCGGCGCAAGCTCGGCGCCAAAAGCCCCTTGCGCCGCGGCATTGCGCGAGGCTTCGACGAAAACATCTATTGGGTCGATTCCCAGCTCGACCATGTCGACCGCCGTATCGGCTATCGCAAGCTTTCCGGCTTTCCGCTCTACGTGCTGGCGGGCGTCGAGAAGTCGAGCATGATCGGCGAATGGCTGCGCTATATGAGCAGCCATCTTGTGTTCGGCGTTCCGGCGACCGCCTTCCTGTTCGCCGGCCTGTGGCTCGCGCTGCGGCGCACGCAGCGCCTCTACGACGAGGCCGACCGCCGGGAAGCGGCGGAAGGCGCCCTGCGCCAGGCTCAGCGCCTGGAGGCCATCGGCCAGCTCACCGGCGGCGTGGCGCATGACTTCAACAACCTGCTGATGATCATCAGCGGCAGCGTCCAGCGCCTGCGCGGCGAACTGACCGACAAGAAGCACACGCGCTTGCTCGACATGATCGCCACGGCCACCCAGCGCGGCGAGACGCTGACCCGCCAGCTCCTGACCTATTCGCGCCGGCAGACCCTGACGCCGCAGGTGATCGATCTCAGCCAGCGCCTGCCGGCCATCCGCGAACTGCTGTCGCGCTCGCTGCGCACCGATATCGACATCCGGCTGGACGTGCCGGATACGATCTGCGCCGTTCGGGTCGACCCGAGCGAGCTCGAGCTCGCCATCCTCAATCTCGCCGTCAACGCCAAGGACGCCATGCCGAACGGCGGCGCGCTATTGATCCGCGCCAAGCCGGTCACGCTGCGCGGCGAGGCGAGCGAGGAGGGGCTCTCAGGCGAATTCGTCGCCATCCGCGTGGCGGACAACGGTCACGGTATTCCCGCCGACAAGCTCGCCCGGGTGTTCGAGCCGTTCTTCACCACGAAGGAGGTCGGCAAGGGCACCGGCTTGGGGCTCAGCCAGGTCTACGGTTTCGCCAAACAGTCGGGCGGCACGGCAACCGTCTCCAGCGCGGAAGGGCGCGGTACGGCGGTGACCATCTTCCTGCCGCGCAGCCACGAGGCGCCGCAGGTCGTGGCGGAGGAGGCGCCGATGCAGGCGCCGGCTGAGCCGGTCGGCACCGTGCTGCTGGTGGAAGACAATGATGATGTCGCCGAGGTCGGTGCCGCTCTGCTGCGCCAGCTCGGCTATCGCGTGCGCAGCGTCGCCAACGCCCAGGCCGCCCTCGCGGCGCTACGGCTCGATCCGGACGTCGAACTGGTCTTCTCCGACATCCTGATGCCGGGCGGTATGAACGGGTTCGGCCTTGCGCAGGAGATCGGCGTTCGCTTTCCCGGCATTCCGGTGCTGCTCACCACGGGTTACAGCGCCAGCGCCCAGGATGCCGTGCGCCGCGGCGTGGTCGTGCTGCAGAAGCCCTACGATCTCGACGGCCTGCGCCGGCATATCCGCGAGGCGGTGGCAGGCGCCCGGACCAATCCACCGCGGGTCGCGCAGGTCGGTTAGTTGACGCTGCGGAACCGATCCGCCGCCGCAGCCTTTGACAAAGGTCAAGGCCGGTGCGCCGCGCCGACATGATAAATCATGTGATCTTTCGCCCACTCCGGCCGAAAGGAGCTGGATGATGAAATACGTTCGATTGCACGCCGGCAAGAACGGTAAGACCCATTTCGAAGATGCAACACTCAAACTCGACGAGGCCGACTATCGCCCGCCGGCGCCGCTCGCCTTCGTCTCGCATGCCTATCCCAGCGACGGCATGCAGTTTGTCCGCCTGCCGTCCGGCTGGGCCGCCGAGCGCATCAACGTTCCCAAGAAGCAGTTCATGATCGGTGTGAGCGGGCATATCGAGGTCACCGCCAGCGGTGGCGAGACGCGCACGTTCGGCCCCGGCGACACCGTCCTGATGGAGGACGTCGAGGGCGAGGGGCACCGCAGCCGCGTCAAGGGAGGCGAATACGTGGCGGCGGTGATTCCGGTCGATTGAGCGTTACTTCGGCTTTGCGGTGTCGCAGAGCTTGCGGTTGCTGTGAAACAGGATGAAAACGCGATCGTCACTGCCGGGGCCGCCGAATTCGCCGAAGTCCTTGTCGCCTTCGGCATGAATGCCGTCGCCGGCGACCTCCATGCGCAATGCATTGCCCCGGGGAAAAAGCCGCAACGAGCCGCCATCCGCATCGAGATAGCACTCGAAGTGGTCGGCGACCGTCTTGCAGTAGAGCTCCTGGCCGTACCATTCCGGCGAGCGCGTGAGCATGAACCCGAGGCCGGCCTGGAAGTCGCTCGCGCGGTTCTTGCCGCCCTTGTCCTCGCGCCAAGCGGCATCGAAGTCGATTTCGATGCGGCGGACGGTCTGCTTGGGATGCGCCTTCAGGTGGGCGTCATTGTAGTACCGCGCATAGCAAGGCTTGCCGCCGTCCGCTCCGCCGAAATAGCGCGCGTAGATGTCATCGGCCTTGGCGGCGGTGGCGCAGCCGAGGAGACCGCTCAATAAGGCAAAGGTCAGCCTCATCATCGCGCGGCTCGGCCTCACCCTTCCCCGATCTCCTTCAGGATCTCCGCCGTGTGCTGGCCGAGCAGCGGCGAGGGGTTTTCCGACGCCGCCTTCCAGCCGTCCATCACGATCGGCGTGCGCACACCCGGGATCGTGCCATCCTTGGCGGCGTCGCTCTTCAACGACAGCCGCATGCCACGGTGGATCACCTGAGGGTCTTCGAACACCTGCTCGATATTGTTGATCGGGCCCGCCGGCACTTGCACCGCCTCCAGCTTGGCGAGCAGGTCGTCGCGCTGCATGGCGGAGGTGAGGGCGGTAATCTTCCCGACCAGCTCGGCGCGGTGCTGCAGGCGTCCGACGTTGTCCTTGTAGGCCGGATTTTCGGCGAGCTCCGGCGCGCCCAGTACGCCGCACAGCTTGAAATATTGCGCGTCGTTGCCGGAGGCGATGATCACGTGGCCGTCCGAGGTGGGGAACACCTGATAGGGCACGATGTTGGCGTGGGCGTTGCCGAGCCGCGTCGGAATCTTACCGGACACGAGGTAGTTCAGCGCCTGGTTCGACAGCACGCCCACCGTCGAGTCGACCAGCGCGGTGTCGACATGGCAGCCCTTGCCCGTCTTCTCGCGCTCGTGCAGCGCCGCCAGAATTCCGACCACCGAATAGACGCCGGTGAAGATGTCGGACACCGGCACGCCGACGCGGGTCGGCTCGCCATCGGGCATGCCGGTCAGGTCCATGACGCCGGCCATGCCCTGCGCCATCAGGTCGTAGCCGGCGCGCTTGGCGTAGGGGCCGTCCTGCCCGAAGCCGGTGACCGAGCAATAGATCAGCCGCGGGCACTCCTCCTTCAGGCTCTCATAATCGAGGCCGAACTTGGCGAGGCCGCCGACCTTGAAGTTCTCGATCAGCACGTCCGAGCGCGCCGCCAGTTTTTTCACGATGCGCCGCCCGTCCTCGCTGTCGAAATCGACCTCGATCGAGCGCTTGCCGCGGTTGGTGCCGTGGAAATAGGCCGCGCCGATGTGCTTGCCGTCCTTGCCTTCGATGAAGGGCGGGCCCCAGACGCGGGTATCGTCGCCGGCGCCCTTGCGCTCCACCTTGATCACGTCGGCGCCGAGATCGGCGAGTGTCTGCCCGGCCCAAGGCCCGGCCAGGATGCGGGCGAGTTCGAGGACGCGGAGGCCCGCCAACGGCTTCGGCATGTCTTTTAAGCTCCCAGCAGCGCTTACACGGAAACGACGACCGCGGGTTATAAGGCCATCGTCCCGGGCTGGCCAGAGCGGGAATTGCTGTTTCGCCGCATGGGCTTGCCGCCGCCCACGCCGCCCTGCTATGGCGCTTGGCCGCCACGGCGGCTAAGCTACTCACAGTAGCCGGCTGGGAAATTCAGCGCCCGCCGGCCGGCACGGACAACCGCGGCGGATCCCCGCCGGGAAAATAATGAACGGGAGGAGCACGATGCGACTGACCAAAATTCTATTGGCTGCGGCTGCCGCGGCCGTTCTGACGGCGGGCACGGCGAACGCGCTCACGCTTCGGGCCTCGCACCAGTTTCCGGGCGGTAAGCACGACGTGCGCGACGACATGGTGCTGATGATCGCCAAGGAGGCCGAAGCCGCCAATGTCGGGCTCAAGGTGCAGGTCTATCCCGGTGCCTCGCTGTTCAAGCCCAAGGAACAGTGGAACGCCATGGTCAACGGCCAGCTCGACATCGCGCTGTTCCCGCTGGATTATGCCAGCGGCAAGGTGCCGGTTTTCAGCGCCACGCTGATGCCGGGTCTGATCCGCAACCAGGATCGCGCCAAGCGCATCAACCAATCGCAATTCATGAAGAGCATCCGTGCCGAGATCGAGAAGCACGGCGTCATGGTGCTCTCCGACGCCTGGTTCGCGGGCGGTCTCGCGGCCAAGGGCAAGTGCATCCTCAAGCCGAGCGACATGAAGGGCCTCAAGGTCCGCTCCGCCGGCCCGACATTCGCGGCCATGTGGCAGAGCGCCGGCGCTTCGATCGTCAGCCCGCCGTCCAACGAAATCTACAACGCCTTCCAGACCGGCGTCGTCAGCGCCACCGACACCAGCCTCGGCACCTTCGCCTCGATGCGGCTCTACGAGGTGACCAGTTGCCTCACCGCTGGCGGCAACAATGCGCTGTGGTTCATGTACGAGCCGGTGCTGATGTCGAAGAAGAGCTTCGACAGGCTCGACAAGAAGCAACAGGCGGCGATCCTCAAGGCCGGCAAGGACGCGCAGGCTTTCTATGAAAAGAAGGCCGACGAAGTGAACGAGAATGCGATCAAGACCTTCCGCGACCACAAGGACAAGGTCGTCAGCATGAGCGACGCCGACTACAACGAATGGCTCGCGGAGGCGAAAAAGAGCTCCTACGCCACCTTCGCCAAGCGCGTTCCCAACGGTCAGAAGCTGATCGACGAAGCGCTGTCCGTTAAATAACCGCTCGACGGCGGCCGGCGGAGCGCATCCCGCCGGCCGACGTTCTCCGGGGACGCGCGCAGCCGCTTTGCGATAGCGAGTTGGAAGCGGCACAAGCGGGACGATTGAATTCAATGGACGCTTACATTCGGACGGTCACGGTCCTGTCGCGGGTCGCGGGCGTGATCGCCGCTTTTCTGATCGGCTTTGCCGTGCTCGTCATCTGCGACATGGTGATCGAGCGCTACATCTTCAATCGCACCACGATCTGGCAGATCGACGTGGTCACCTACAGCATCATCGCCGCGACCTTCGTGGGCAGCGCCTATGTCCTGATGACGCGCGGGCATGTCAACGTCGACGTGCTGCCGATCTATCTCGGGCCGCGCGCGCGTTTCTGGCTGGCGCTGTTCACCATGATCCTCGCCTTCGGTTTCTGCCTGGTGCTGTTCGTGCTCTGCACCGCCTACTGGTACCAGTCGTGGACCAGCGATTGGCATTCGGACACGGTCTGGCGCGCGCCGCTCTGGATTCCCTATCTTTCCATGCCGGTCGGCCTGGGCATCCTGTGCCTGCAATATGCCGCCGAGCTGCTCTGCCTGGTGACCGGCAGGTCGCCGCCCTTCGGCATTGCGGACCGGGCGGACGCCGAGGCGATCGCGCGCGAGCAGGCGCGTGAGGCGCTGGGAGGGGCGGGATGAGCCCGACCGTAGAAGGCTCCATCGTCCTCGTCGTCACGCTGCTCATGCTCCTGTCGGGCGTGCCGGTGGCCTTCGGCCTCGGTGCCATTTCGATCATCTTTCTGCTGATCTTCCAGGGCTTCGGCAGCATGCACGTGGTGGCCGAGACCTTCTATTCCGGCCTCGACGAGTTCACGCTGGTCGCCATTCCGATGTTCGTCATGATGGGCGCGGCCATCGGCTCCTCGCCGGCCGGCAAGGATCTGTATGAGGCGCTCGACCGCTGGCTTTACCGTTTCCCCGGCGGGCTGGTCATGTCGAACCTCGGCGCCTGCGCCATCTTCGCCGCGCTCACCGGCTCCTCGCCCGCCTGCTGCGCCGCCATCGGCAAGATGGGCATTCCCGAAATGCGCAAGCGCGGGTATCCCGACGAAGTGGCGACCGGCTCGATCTGCGCCGGCGGCACGCTCGGTATTCTGATCCCGCCCTCGATCACCTTCATCCTCTACGGCATCGCCACCGAAACCTCGATCGGCCGGCTGTTCATCGCCGGCGTCATGCCGGGCCTGATGCTGACGGTGATGTTCATGCTGTGGTCGATGTTCGCCATCTGGCGTTCGGGTTTCCGCTCGCACCCCGCCGACTTCCGCTACACCTGGAAGGAGAAATTCTCCGGCGTGCCGAAGGTCGCGCCCTTCCTGGCGGTAGTGATCGGCGTCATGTACGTGCTTTACGGCGGCGTCGCCACGCCGTCGGAAGCGGCGGGCGTCGGCGCCGCCATGTGCCTGATCCTGGCGATCCTCATCTATCGTCTGTGGAAGCCGCAGGAAATCTGGCAGATCCTGCGCGACACCATGCGCGAGTCGGTGATGATCCTGACCATCATCGCCGCCGCGGTGCTGTTCGGCTATATGCTGACGTCGCTTTACCTCACCCAGACATTGGCGCAGTCGATCGCCGACGCGCACCTCAATCGCTGGGTGCTGATGGGAACCATCAACGTGTTCCTGCTGGTCAGCGGCTTCTTCATTCCGCCCGCCGCCGTCATCCTGATGACCTCGCCGATCCTGCTGCCGATCATCACCGCGGCCGGTTTCGATCCGGTCTGGTTCGGCGTCATCCTCACCATCAATATGGAGATCGGCCTGATCCACCCGCCGGTCGGGCTCAACATCTACATCGTCAACGCGATCGCGCCGGATGTGCCGGTAACTAAAGTCATGTGGGGTACGCTGCCCTACGTGATCTGCATGATGCTGGCGATCGTGATCTTGTGTATATTTCCCGAGATCGCCACATGGTTACCGAACCATCTGATGGGCCCAGGCAGGTAACAGGCGGCTGCCGGACCGCCTGACGGTTACGGGAGCTTGATGAATGAACGCTTCGTTTTTCGGCGAAATGCTGCAGACCATTTCCGAGCGCGGGCGCGCGCTGATCGACCGCGCGCGCGACCGGCGCGGCGCCGACGCGACCCGGTCGGAGAGCCTGGTGGAGCTCTGCGAGCATCTCCTGTCCGGGCGCGGCGAGGCCTCCGGCGTGGCGCTCGCCCGCGAAATCCTCGGCCGCTACGCGGAACTGACCACCGGCCCGCGCATCGCTTTTTTCGAGGCGCTCGCCCAGCGCTTCGGCTCCGACCAGGCCCGCATGGAGGCCGCCATTGCCGCCTGGCGCGAGCGTCCCTGCGACGAGACCGCGGCGGAGGTGCATGCCGCCTCCGAGCCGCGCCGGCAGGAACTGTTCCGCCGGCTCAATCTGGCTCCGGGCGGCACCGCGGCGCTGGTGCGCATGCGCGAGCAGCTCATGGACGTGCTCGCCCACCGCGTTGACGACCTCGCCCAGGTCGACGCCGATTTCGTCCATCTGTTCTCGTCCTGGTTCAACCGCGGCTTCCTGGTGCTGCGCCGCATCGACTGGTCGACGCCGGCCATCGTGCTGGAGAAGATCATCCGCTACGAGGCGGTGCATCAGATACACGGCTGGGACGATCTGCGTCGGCGCATCGATCCTCCCGACCGGCGCTGCTATGCCTTCTTCCATCCGGCACTGGTCGACGACCCGCTGATCTTCGTCGAGATTGCGCTCACCCGCGACATTCCGGGGGCAATCGCGCCGATCCTCGCCACCGACCGCGAGGCGAGAGACGGCGAGCGCAATCGCACGGCGGTGTTCTACTCGATCTCCAACTGCCAGCGCGGGCTGTCCGGCGTGTCCTTCGGCAATTTTTTGATCAAGCAGGTGGTCGAGGAGATCAGCCGCGAGACGCCGCGGCTGTCGACTTTCGTGACGCTGTCACCGGTAACCGGCTTCGCCGGCTGGCTGCAGCGCGAGCGCGCGAACGAGGACTCCGCGGCGCTCACCGCTGGTGACAAGGCCGCGCTCACCGCGCTCGACGAGCCGGGCTGGTGGGCCGATGCCGAGACGGCGCAGCGCCTGCAGGACCCGGTGATGCGGGCGGCGGCCTGGTACCTGGTGCGCGCGCGCTCGCGGCGCGGGCTGCCGCTCGACCCCGTCTCGCGCTTCCATCTGGGCAACGGCGCCCGGCTCGAGCGCATCAACTGGCTCGCCGATGTGTCCGACAAGGCGCTGGCGCAGGCGCACGGGCTGATGGTGAACTATCTTTACGACCTCGACGACATCGAGAAGAACCACGAGGCCTATGCCGAAGGCCGCACCGTGGTCGCCTCCGGCAACGTGCAACGGCTCCTGCGCCCGCCGCTCGAACTGGTGCCGATCGCGGGGTGATTTCTCCCTCTCCCCGCGGAGCGGGGAGAGGGTGGCCCTCGCGATGCGAGGGCCGGGTGAGGGGCCATGCGGGGGCCGGATCGCAAGAAGGTCAAGATCGAGCGCCGTCTGCGCCGTCAGTCGACCGATGCGGAAATGGTTCTTTGGCTCTCGCTGCGGGATCGCCGGCTCTGCGGGTTCAAGTTCGTCCGACAAGAGGCGATTAAGTCATTTATTGTTGATTTCGTCTGCCGCGATAGGAAATTGATTATCGAAGTTGATGGCGGCCAGCACTCGGAAAATGAACGCGACCGCATGCGGGACACCGCATTGCAAACGGCAGGATACCGGGTTCTGCGCTTTTGGAATTCGGACGTTCTAAAGAATAAGCTTGGCGTTCTGCAGGTCATTGCCAATGCGTTGAATGGCCTCGACCGCTGACGCGCTTGCCCCTCACCCGGTCCGCGCTGCGCGCGGACCACCCTCTCCCCGCTTCGCGGGGCGAGGGAAGCGCCTAGGCCTTCCCATAAACCGGCACGACCGCCCCGCGCGTGACCGCGTTGTCGGCCGAGGCGAGAAACAAGATCGTCGCCGCGACTTCCTCCACCTTCGGCCATTTATCGAAATCCGCCTTCGGCATGGCGGCGCGATTGGCGGGCGTATCCATGATCGAGGGCGCCACCGCGTTGACCAGAATGCCGTCCTTGGCGACCTCTTCCGCCAGCGCCACGGTGAGCGCGGCGACGCCCGCCTTGGCGACCGTATAGGCCGTCATGCCGGCGCCCGCGCGCCATTCCAGCGCCGGCCGCGCCGCCACATTGACGATGCGCCCGCCGCCGCGCATGGCGTGCACCGCCGCGCGGCAACAGAGGAAACAGGAGATCAGATTATTGTCGAGTTGCGCCATCAGCGCGGCCTTGCCGGTATCGGCAACCTTGCCCATGGCGAAGCCGCCGGCGATGTGGATGGAGGCCCAAAGTCCGTCGATGTCGGCATAGAGCTTGGCCACCTCGCCTTCGTCGGCGAGATTGGCCACCGCGATCAGCTTCACGTTCGGATCGCCCGCGTATGCCACGCGCTGCGCTTCCGCCTCGTGGACATAGGGGACGGCGCAGCGGGCTCCCGCCGCCAGCAGGCCGCCCACCACCGCGCCGCCGAGGGCGCCGGTGCCACCGGTGACGACCACGTGTTTGCCGGAGAAGTCCATGCGGCGCTCCTGTTCTCGGCTGTCATCGCCCGCCAACGGGTCCGCGCGAAGCGCGGCCCGACGGTTAACTCCGGCGGGCGATCCAGTAACCCCGGTGTTGCCGAAATCGCAAATGCTGCGGCGTACGGGGTGCCCCGCTTTCGCGCGGCATGACAGCAGGTTTCTTGGCCGCGCGCCGGGGGCGCTTCTACCCCCGTCCCCGCTTCGCCTGCGTCGGCAGCACCTGGAATTCCAGCCAGTTCGCCAGTTCGCTCGCCCGCAGCTTCTTGTCCAGCACGTTCTCGCTGACGCCGAGCCGCCAGGAAAGCCGCTTGCAGGCGGGGTCGCGGTCGAGCGCGTCGAGATCGTTCGCAAAGCCCGTCAGGTCCTGCCGGTCGATGAAGAAGCCTTCCTTGACCAACTGCGGCCCCATGCGGCGCATGATCGCCGCCAGCTCGCGCAACGGGTATTCCGGATGATACTGCACCGCCCAGGCTACCGAGCCATTGGTGCGGATTTCGACGCTCTGCACCTCGGACATGGCGTTGGCGGCGAGCACGGTCGCGCCCGCCGGCACGCTCTCGACCTCGTCGAGATGCACGGTCGGCGCGTTGAACACGTCGCGTTTGCCCGCATACATCGGGTGCCTGCGGCCGGCCTCGGTCAAGCGGATGGCGCGGCCGAAGCCGATCTCGCGTCCTTTCGGGTTTCTGCGCACGCTGCCGCCTGCCGCCGCGGTGATTACCTGCAGGCCCCAGCAGGAGCCGAACAGCGGCGTCCCGGTGGCGAGCGCCGCGCGCACGAGGTCGATCTGCCGCTTAACCTCCGGCCCGGCGGCATAGACGTGCAGCGCCGAGCCGGTGATGGCGATGCCGTCATAGCCCTCCAGCGCCTGGCCGGCCGGCAGCGCGGCGGCGGGATCGCCCGGATAGCAGATGTCGACATCCGCCGCCGGCATGAGGTCGCGCAGCAGGTCGGCGTAGCCTTTGCTCGCCGGCACGCCGCCCGCGGCGACGTGTTCGGCCATGGTCTGCGGGGTATTGCCTTCGATGACGAGCAGGCGGGGGGAGGGCATGGAGGGTCGGGTCGGTGGCGGCGGAAGGGCCGCGAGGACATTGTTTACGACATATGGCTAGAACAGGCAGGCTTGGCAATCGCGGCCCCATTGGTGGCTGTGGGGGAACGATAGCCGGCTTGGGGCGCGGATCAGCAGCAAATGGCCGATTACGACATCGCCATCATCGGCGGCGGCATCAACGGCACCGGCATTGCGCGCGACGCGGCCGGCCGCGGGCTCCGCGTGCTGCTGGTCGAGATGCACGACCTCGGCTCCGGCACTTCCTCGGCTTCCTCGAAAATGATCCACGGGGGCCTGCGCTATCTCGAGCGCCGCGCCTTCCGGCAGGTGCGCGAGGCGCTTTCCGAGCGCGCGGTGCTGCTCGACATGGCGCCGCATGTGGTGCGGCCGACGCGCTTCCTGCTGCCGCCGGCGCCAGGCGGGCGCAGCGCGCTGCGCTTGCGCATCGGCTTGTTGATCTATGACTGGCTTGGCGCGCGCAAGCGGCTGCCGCCCTCCAAGACGGTCGATCTCACCCATCACCCGCTGGCCGCGCCGCTCAAGCGCTCGTTCCATACCGGTTTCGAATACTCCGATTGCCTGGTCGACGATTCCCGCCTGGTGGTGCTCACCGCGCTCGATGCCGCCGAGCGCGGCGCCGTCGTGCGCACCCGCACGCGGCTGGTCCGGGCCGAGCGGGGGGAAGCCTGGGAACTGATCCTCAACAGCCATGGCCGGCGCGAGGTGGCGAGCGCGCGGGCGCTGATCAATGCCACCGGACCGTGGATCGGCGAGGTGGCCGAGACCGTGCTCCGCCAGCCGCTGCCCAAGCCGGTGCGGCTGATCAAGGGCAGCCACATCGTGGTGCGCCGGCGTTTCGAGCACGATTGCGGCTACATCTTCCAGGCGCCGGCCGGGCGCGTGGTCTTCGCCCTGCCGTTCGCGGAGGAGTTCACTTTGATCGGCACCACCGACCAGAACTTCATCGGCGACCTCAATGCGCCCGCGCCGGACGCCCAGGAAATCCTCTACCTGTGCGACGCCGTGAACCGCTATTTCCGCGACAGGGTCACGCCGGACGAACTGGTGTGGTCGTTCGCCGGCGTGCGCGCGCTCTATGACGACGGCGCACAACGGCCCGAGGACGTCACCCGTAGTTCCGTGCTGGCGCTCGACGAAAAGCCCCATATGGCGCCGCTGCTGACGGTCTATGGCGGCAAGATCACCACCCACCGCAAGCTGGCGGAAGCCGCCCTCGCCAAAATCGGGGATTATTTCCAGGCGCGGCCGCCCTGGACCGCCAATTCCAGGCTGCCGGGCGGCGAATTCCCCGCGAGCGACTTTGCCGCGGTGGTCGAGGCAATGATGGCGCGCTGGCCGTTCATGACCGAAGGGCATGCGCGCCGCCTGGTGCGCGCCTACGGCACCCGCGCGGAGAGATTCCTGGGTGACGCCCGGACAATGGACGATCTCGGCGAGCGCTTCGTCGGCGACCTGACCGCCGCCGAGGTGCGCTACCTGGTCGAGCAGGAATGGGCGCAGACTGCTGATGACGTGCTCTATCGGCGCAGCAAGCTCGGGCTTGCAGCGCGCGAAGAGGATCGGCAGGCGCTGGCGCGCTTCATGACCGCACTCGTTTCCGCGCCGACGCGTCGGGCTGCGCCCTGACGACAGATGCCGGGACTCGGCGGTTCCACCTTCGTTGCCCATGGCGCGGCCCGCGCCGCGCAAGTGTACCGTAGCTTCGATCCAAGGCGACGATGACGAGGCGGTCGCCAGCTTGGTCCTGGTGAATTAAACTCCCGGCGCAGGCGCCGGCCGGTGCCGTAGCTGGGGGATCGATCTTGCCATCCGTTCTCGTCGCCATCGACCAGGGCACCACCTCGACGCGCGCCATCGTTTTTGACGCTGGGCTGCATCCGCTGGCGACCTCCCAGCGCGAGTTGCACCAGATCTACCCGGCGCCCGGCCTGGTCGAGCACGACCCCGAAGCGATCTGGCAGGACGCCGTCGCCACGGTGCGCGACGCGCTGGCGCAGGCGGGCGTCTCCGCCGGCGACGTCGCAGGCATCGGCATTTCCAATCAGCGCGAGACGACAGTCATTTGGGACCGCGCGACGGGAAAGCCGATCCACAACGCCATCGTCTGGCAGGACCGGCGCACCGCCGATTTGTGCTCGCTGCTGCGCGAAGGCGGCCACGAGTCGGAGATTTCCGCCAAGACCGGGCTGCTGCTCGATCCTTATTTCTCCGCCAGCAAGATCGCCTGG
Organism: uncultured Pseudomonadota bacterium; assembly: GCA_963837965.1. Taxonomy (GTDB): domain Bacteria; phylum Pseudomonadota; class Alphaproteobacteria; order Rhizobiales; family Xanthobacteraceae; genus Pseudolabrys. The sequence continues at coordinate 97,433 of CAWIPY010000007.1, forward strand.
CTGCTCGAGCATGTGCCGGGCGCGCGGACGGCGGCCGAGCAAGGCAAGCTCGCCTTCGGCACCATCGACAGCTTCCTGCTCTGGCGGCTGACGGGAGGCAAGGTCCACGCCACCGACGCCAGCAATGCCGCCCGCACGCTGCTGTTCGATATCGGCAAGGGCGCCTGGGACGATGATCTGTGCAAGATCTTCGGCGTGCCGCCCGCGCTGTTGCCGCAGGTGCGCGACAATGCCGGCGAATTCGGCCTGACCGAAGCGGGCCTGTTCGGCGCGGCCATCCCCGTTCTCGGCATGGCCGGCGATCAGCAGGCCGCCACCATCGGCCACGGCTGCTTCCGACCGGGAGCAGTCAAGTCGACCTACGGCACCGGCTGTTTCATGGTGCTCAATACGGGGGACGAGCGTATCGCCTCCAAGCACCGGCTGCTCACCACCATCGCCTATCAGCTGGAAGGCAAGCGCACCTACGCGCTGGAAGGCGCGATCTTCATTGCCGGCGCCGCCGTCCAGTGGCTGCGCGACGCGCTGAAAATCATCGAGCAGGCGCCAAAGGTGAACGAGCTTGCGGCGCTCGCCGATCCGGCCGAGCAGGTCTATCTGGTGCCCGCCTTTGTCGGTCTCGGCGCGCCCTATTGGGACCCGCAGGCGCGCGGCGCGATCTTCGGCCTGACCCGGCAGTCTGGCGATGCCGAGATCGCGCGCGCCACACTTGAATCGGTCGGCTATCAGACGCGCGATCTGCTCGATGCCATGCGCGCCGATTGTCCGGCGACGATCGAAGCCGCTCCCGCGCTGCGCGTCGATGGGGGCATGACTGCCAGCGAGCCGGCCATGCAGTTCCTCGCCGACATCCTGGCCGTGCCCGTCGACCGGCCGGCCGTCATGGAGACCACGGCGCTCGGCGCCGCCTATCTCGCCGGCCGCGCGGCCGGCCTCTGCCCCGATCTCGACGGCTTCGCCCGGCAATGGCGGCTCGACCGTCGCTTCACGCCGCGCATGGACGAGGCCACGCGGGAGCGTAAATATGCCGGCTGGCAGGACGCGGTGCGGCGCACGTTAACGCCACGGTGATGATTGCGGCACGAAAATCGCCTGCGCGCGGGGCAGGCCGGGATGAACATCAACGCGAAGCAAGCGGAATTCCTCATCGAGCAGCTCACGATGCTGGTGGCGGACGATAATCCGTTCATGCGCAATCTGGTGCGCAGCCTGCTGCAGAACATCGGCGTGAAGAGGACCTACGAAGCCGCCGACGGCATCGCCGCCCTCGAGATGATCCGCTCGGTCAATCCGGACATGGTAGTGCTCGACTGGGAGATGCCGCTGCTCAACGGTCCGGAGTTGGTGCGCATTGTGCGCTCGCCCGGCGCCTTCCCGATGCCGGATGTCCCGATCATCATGCTCACCGCCCATGGCGAGCGCTGGCGCATCGTCGAGGCGGCCAAGCTCGGCGTCAACGAGTTCCTCTGCAAGCCGGTGTCGACCAAGGCGATGTATCACCGGATGCTGTCAATCCTGCTCAAGCCGCGCCGGAGCGTGCAGGCGGGCAATTACTACGGCCCGGCGCCCCGCGGGTCGGTCGCCCCGCAGCCCGAGTCAGAGTTTCCCCCGCCGCGCGACGTCTGACGCTCGTCGATCTTCGGGTTCCGTCAATTGTCCGGTTGAGCGCGTCCGCGCCCCCCGCTAGCGTGCGCACGGGTCAGGTGAGGGGATTGAATGTCGGTCCGGGGCGCGGCGGGCGCTGAAGAGAAGGCGGCAAAGCCGGCGCTGGTGCGCTTCGAGCGGGTGAGCAAGCGCTTCGGCCCGGCGACGGCGGTCGACGCGCTCAGCCTCGACATCGCACAGGGTGAGTTCTTCGCGCTGCTCGGCCCCTCCGGCTGCGGCAAGACTACCCTGCTTCGCCTGCTCGCCGGCTTCGAAAGTGCCGACGAAGGCCGCATCCTGCTCGACGGCGAGGACGTAAGCCAAGTGCCGCCGCACCGCCGGCCGGTCAACATGATGTTCCAGAGCTACGCGTTGTTTCCGCACCTGACCGTCGAAGGCAATGTCGGCTTCGGCCTGCGTCAGGAGAATGTCGGGCGGAGAGAGCGCGCCGAACGCGTCGCGGAAATGCTGGCGCTGGTCAAGCTGCAGGGCTTCGGCAAGCGCCGCGTTGGCGAGCTTTCCGGCGGCCAGCGCCAACGGGTGGCGCTGGCGCGCTCGCTGATCAAGCGCCCGCGCGTGCTCCTGCTCGACGAGCCGATGGCGGCGCTCGACAAGAAGCTGCGCGGCGAGACCCAGTTCGAGCTGATGGAACTGCAGCGCCGGCTCGGCACGACCTTCGTCATCGTCACCCACGATCAGGAGGAAGCAATGATCGTGGCCGACCGTATCGCGGTGATGAATGAAGGCCGCGTGGCGCAGGTCGCGGCGCCGGCGGAGATTTACGAGTGGCCGAATTCGCGCTGGGTCGCCGATTTCATCGGCGAGGTGACGCTGATCGAGGGTTCGCTCACCGCCGACGGCACATTGCTGAGCGGGTTAGGGCCGCTGCGCGTCGCCGGCGGCAGGAGCGGCGACAAGGTCTGGCTCGCGCTGCGGCCGGAAAAATTGCGCATGAGTGCCGAAAAGGTCCCTGCCGACGGCCATAACGTGCTGCCGGGAACGGTGACCGAGATCGGCTATCGCGGCAACACGTCGATTTACAAGGTCCGGCTTGCCGACCGCACGTTGATAAAGGTCGCACTGGCCAACGCGAGCGGCCGGCCGGCTTTCGCTGTCGACGATCTGGTGTGGGTGGTGTGGCCGGTCGAGGCCGGCGTGCTGGTGCGGGAATAGAATGCGCGCGAACGCCGAAAACACATCCAAGAACACGCGGCGCTTGGTGCTGTGGCTGCCTTACTTGTGGTTGTTGCTCTTCTTCCTGGCGCCGTTCGTGATCGTTTTGAAGATCAGCTTCTCGCAGACCGCGATCGCGCTGCCGCCCTATGTGCCTGTGCTGCACCTTTCCGGCGGCTGGCAGGGCATCGAAGACTTCTTCCGTCATCTCACTGTCGACGGTTACCGGCTGCTCGGCTCCGATCCGATCTATCTTTTCTCGTATCTCAAGAGCCTGAAGGTCGCCGCCGTCTCGACCGCCATCCTGCTGATCATCGGTTATCCGATCGCGTACGGCATCGCGCGCTCGCCGCGCGGCATCCAGCCGCTCCTGGTGATGCTGGTGGTGCTGCCGTTCTGGACATCCTTCCTTATCCGCGTCTACGCCTGGATCAACATCCTGCAGCGCGACGGCCTGCTCAACGACGTGCTGATGGCGCTTGGCATCGTGCACACGCGGCCGGAATGGCTCGCCTCCGATACTGCGATCTATATCGGCGTGGTCTATTCGTACCTGCCGTTCATGGTGCTGCCGCTCTACGCCACCTTGGAGAAGATGGACTTGAGCCTTCTCGAGGCTGCGGCCGATCTTGGCTGCCCGCGCTGGAAGTCGTTCTGGCTGGTGACGCTGCCGCTGTCGCGCCCGGCGTGGCGGCAGGCGCGCTGCTCTGCTTCATTCCGATCGTCGGCGAATTCGTCATTCCCGACCTGCTCGGCGGCTCGCGCTCGCTGATGATCGGGCAGACCCTGTGGATGGAGTTCTTCTCCAATCGCGACTGGCCGGTGGCTTCGGCCATCGCTGTGGCGCTGCTGGTGCTTCTGGTCGTGCCCATCGTTTTCTACGAACGCCTGCAGCGCCGGCAACTGGAGGGGATTTCGCTGATGCAGCGCACCTCCGTCTTCAACATCGTCACGGTGGCGCTCGGCCTTGCCTTTCTCTATCTGCCGATTGCCATCCTGATCGTCTATTCGTTCAACGCCTCGCGCCTGGTCACGATCTGGGGCGGCTGGTCGCTCGAATGGTACCGCGTGCTGCTGCATGACAATGCCATGCTGCAGGCGGCGTCGATCAGCCTGCGCGTTGCCGCGCTGTCGGCGACGCTCGCCACGGTGCTCGGCACCTGCGCCGCGGTCGCGCTGACGCGGATGGGTCGGTTTCGCGGGCGGCTTTTGTTCTCGGGTATGATCTATGCGCCGCTGGTCATGCCGGAAGTGATCACCGGCCTGTCGCTGCTGCTGCTGTTCGTTGCCGTCAATATGGACCGTGGCTTCTGGACCATCGTCATCGCCCACACCACGCTCACCCTCTGCTTTGTCACCGTGGTGGTGCAAGCGCGGTTGATCGGCTTCGACCGCAGCCTGGAGGAGGCGGCCATGGACCTGGGCTGCCCGCCGCTGAGGACCTTCCTTACCGTCACCCTGCCGCTGATCGCGCCTGCCATCGCCGCCGGCTGGATGCTGGCCTTCTCGCTGTCGCTCGACGATCTGGTGATCGCCACCTTCACCACCGGGCCGGGCGCGACCACGCTGCCGATCCGCATCTATTCGGAAGTGCGCCTGGGCGTGAAGCCGGAGATCAATGCCATCTGCACCATCGTCGTCGCCGCGGTAGCGCTCGCCACGATTATCGCCTCGCTGATGATGAAGCGCGGCGCGGTGCGCCGCGAGCGGGCGGCCTTCGGCGCGCAGGTTTAAGGCTTCGGCGCCGTGGTCTTCTCCGCCGCCGGGGTGGCGTTGGCGCTGGCGCTGCCGCCGCCCGTCAGCCGGTCGATGATGCCGCGTGCGGCATCGCGCGCGCGCCGGTCGCGCACCGCGTCGAGCAGCGGCGCGGCCGCGCCCGAGCGGCGGATCAGCGCCTCCGCGTCGGGCAGCATGATCGGGTCGTCCCACGAGCCCTGCACGATGAACGGCAGCGAAAACGGCGCGATCGCCGGGCTCGCGCGCGCTTCGACCAGCGCGGCCGTGCCGGTGAGGTCGAGTTCGCGCGAGGGAATCGAGGCCGAGCCGGCCATGGCCAGATCGACGCTCGGTCCGGCGATCTTGACCTGACCGACGCTCACCTTGCCCTTCTCGATCTTCAACGCCACCGCGATCTTGTTATACGACGTGCGTCCGGTGCGGAAGTCGCTTCGCCGCCGGACAGCGGACGGCGCTCCAGCCGACGCAGCAGTTCGGCCACGTCAAAGCCCACGATGGCGCCGCTTCCGGCCGGTCAGGCTGGCGTTGCCGTTGAGCGTGCGGGTGATGCCGAGCACGCTGTCGCCGGTACCGTCGACCGAAAACGCAATGTCGCCCTTGCCTTCGAGGCGGCGGAGGCCGAACAGCTGGCCGAGGCATCGTTGTAGATCAACATCGCTGAACTGGAGCTGCGACTTGAAGTCGGCGCCGTCGTGGAAGTCGGCGAGCGAAACCGAGCCCTTGATCACGCCGCCGATAGGCCTGCGCCTCGCCGATGGTGACGGTCAGGTGGCCGCCGCGCAGATTGGCGCCGATCGCGGTGCGGCCGAGCCTGGCGTCCGCCAGGACGACCTTGGCCGCCGACAGGCGCAGGTCGAAATCGGTGCCGCCGAGGCCGTCGAGCCTGATGCGGGCCGTCGTTCCAGGCGTGCCGGTTGGCGGCCAGCAGCTTCATCGTGGACACGTAGGGCGAAAGATCGAGCGTGTCGGCGGCGAGCGTGCCCTGCAGCGTCTGCCGCCCGTCGGTGGCGAAGGTGAGCACGCCCTCCGCGCTGTTGCCGTCGAGTTCGACATTGACGTTGTTGAGGCCGATGGTGCCGCCGGTCACGTCGGCCTTGGCCTTGATGGCGAAGTGGCCGAAGCCGCCGCCGGGCAGCGGCTTCTGCCCGGCCCAGGTGAGCGTGTCGCGCAGGGAGGCGGCGTCGCCGGCGAAGGTGCCTTCGATCTTGAGCGTCGGCTTGAAGCTGATCGATTGCCTTCGAAGGCGGCCTTCATCGGGCTGCCCGCGACGCGCAGCTTGAGCCCGGTGCGCCTGCCGGCGAGCGCGGCGGCGAAGTCGGCGAGCGTCACGTTGATGTCGAGCGGCTCGTCGTGCCAGACGAAGCGGCCGGTGGCGCCGAAGCTCTTGGAGATCGACGGCCAGGCGAGCGAGAGCATGACGTCGTCGAAGGTCTCGTTCAGCTTTGCGCCGGGTGTCGTGCAGCACCACCGTGCCGTGGCGGATGCGCATTTCGGAGAAGGCGGCGACCCGCTGCGCGTCCGGCTTCTGGCTGCGCGCCAGCGCATCGATCAGCCCGGACCAGTTGGAGCGCGCCGCTCGGCTCCAGGTCGACCGCGATGGTCGGGTCGATCCAGCGAGACGTCGGCGATCTCGACGCGGCCGACCAGCAGCGGAAAGAAGCGCAGCCGCGCGGTCAGCCGCTCGGCGGTGAGCGCCGGCCGGTCGGCGTCGCCGAGCAGCACGTCGTCGAAGCTGACGCTGCCGGTGGGGAACAGGCGCGACCGTGGTGGTGCCGCGCAGCGTGGGGTCGAGCCCGGTGACGGCGCGGATCTCGTTCAGCGCCTGGGCGCGCACGGCCGTCGGGCGAGATCAGATAGTTGGCAGCGGTCAGCCCGCCGGCGCCGAGCGCGACCACGGCGAGCAGGGCTATTCCCAGGCGTCTGAAGCCGGTGGCGGCCGTCAAGGGGGTTTTCCGGTTGGTTTTTCGGCGATTGTCCGGTGGACTATAGCACCGGTGCGTCCAGGGGTAACCTTGAGCGGTCTCTGTGACCCTTTCATGGCCGGGCGGGTGTCGCGGGCGCGGGCGCGGGCGCGGGGGCGGGGGCGTGGGGCCGAACTGTCGCCGCGCTCGGCTGGCAGAAGGCAGGGCGCCGCGCTCCCTCCGCTTGGAAAGGGCAGGCCTATCGCATGCGGCTCGATCGTGCCACGGCCACGGCGACCTCCCCCGGAAAGGGGGAGGTCGATTTGCGCAGCAAATCGGGTGGGGGTCAGTGGACCAGGACGTCAACGGGCTCGGCATTAGAGCAAGTGAGAGCAAGTGCCGCTTGGATGGACTCACACTCCGCTCGTTGCCGTACCCGGGTTCAGCCTCCGGCAAACCCGGGGCGGTTCACACAGGCTCCCGCGGGAATCGAGTTTTGCCATCGATGGCGGCACGCGCGGACTCCTGACCGTCCCCTGAGGCGCGAGCGCGAAGCCCGAGCCTCGAAGGGCGACGGTCAAGGTTTTGTAAATCGGCCGTTCGTCCTTCGATGCCCGCGCGGAGTTTATCGTCGGGCCGCGCTTCCCGCGGACCCGTTGGCGCTGGCACCTCGGGACGACGCGTCATCCCGAATCCGGATAATCAGTTCGTCATTCCGGGGCGCGGCCGTCAGGCCGCGACCGGCCCGCCGCCCCAGCCCGGTCGAGTTCGCCAGCACGGCGAGCGCGATCCGCTTGACCGAACGCGCGTCGGCCACGACCTGCGCCAGGCGCATGCGGGGCGGTGGCAGCGCGGCGCCAGCCGACGTCTGCCTGGCTGCGAAAACGACCGAAATGCTGCGTCAGGCGAATTGGCAGCGGTGGGCCAGGAGCTGTCGTGAGCGCTTCGGGGACTACGCCTTGCTCCTTGATGATGGTGATCAACCCCCTCGACATCATTTTCCCCGAATGCGTCGCGACCTCGGCCTCGGTGCCGGGTTCGTCAGGCCCGTCAATTGGGCGCGCAACGCGCCAGGCGTCAGCCCGGTTTCCCTCCGGATGAATTTGACAAAGTTGGTTGCCTCGCTAAAGCCGAGACGATCTCCGACATTCGCAACCGGCAAGACCGAGTGGGCGAGCAAACGCTTGGCCTCGAGAACAATCCGATCGACCAGAACGGCCTTGGCATTCCTGTCGGCAACCAGCCGCGCAGCCCGCGCCAGACTTTTTTCAGAGCATCCAAGATGCTTGGCGTAGCGCGCAACATCGTGCCAATTGGTGAACTGCCGTTCAATGGCTGCGCAATAGCGCCTGAACCTCTCGACCAGGACCGGCTGCGCCGCCTCGCTGGCCATTGAAGCCGCCCCGTCCATGTGCAGGCGTGTGATCAAGGCTTCAACCTGACTCCGCAGCAGCGCGTTCAGTACAGCCGTGGGGGCGCGGCGCGCATCGTCCGCCATGCGCTCGAAAGTCTCGCTGACTGCTCGCTGTGTCGCCGCCGACAGCTTCAAGTGCG
>CAWIPY010000008.1:0-103506 GCA_963837965.1 uncultured Pseudomonadota bacterium
GCTCGATGCGATGCGCGCCGATTGTCCGGCGACGATCGAAGCCGCGCCCGCGTTGCGCGTCGACGGCGGCATGACCGCCAGCGAGCCGGCCATGCAGTTCCTTGCCGACATCCTGGCCGTGCCCGTCGACCGGCCGGCCGTCATGGAGACCACGGCGCTCGGCGCCGCCTATCTCGCCGGCCGCGCGGCCGGCCTCTGCCCCGATCTCGACGGCTTCGCCCGGCAATGGCGGCTCGACCGTCGCTTCACGCCGCGCATGGACGAGGCCACGCGGGAGCGTAAATATGCCGGCTGGCAGGACGCGGTGCGGCGGACGTTAACGCCACGGTGATGATTGCGGCACGAAGATCGCCTGCGCGCGGGGCAGGCCGGGATGAACATCAACGCCAAGCAAGCGGAATACCTCATCCAGCAGCTCACGATGCTGGTGGCGGACGATAATCCGTTCATGCGCAATCTGGTACGCAGCCTGCTGCAGAATATCGGCGTGAAGAGGACCTACGAAGCCGCCGACGGCATCGCCGCCCTCGAGATGATCCGCTCGGTCAATCCGGACATGGTAGTGCTCGACTGGGAGATGCCGCTGCTCAACGGTCCGGAGTTGGTGCGCATTGTGCGCTCGCCCGGCGCCTTCCCGATGCCGGATGTCCCGATCATCATGCTCACCGCCCATGGCGAGCGCTGGCGCATCGTCGAGGCGGCCAAGCTCGGCGTCAACGAGTTCCTCTGCAAGCCGGTGTCGACCAAGGCGATGTATCACCGGATGCTGTCAATCCTGCTCAAGCCGCGCCGGAGCGTGCAGGCGGGCAATTACTACGGCCCGGCGCCCCGCGGGTCGGTCGCCCCGCAGCCCGCGTCAGAGTTTCCCCCGCCGCGCGACGTCTGACGCTCGTCGTTCTTCGGGTTCCGTCAATTGTCCGGTTGAGCGCGTCCGCGCCCCCCGCTAGCGTGCGCACGGGTCAGGTGAGGGGATTGAATGTCGGTCCGGGGCGCGGCGGGCGCTGAAGAGAAGGCGGCAAAGCCGGCGCTGGTGCGCTTCGAGCGGGTGAGCAAGCGCTTCGGCCCGGCGACGGCGGTCGACGCGCTCAGCCTCGACATCGCACAGGGTGAGTTCTTCGCGCTGCTCGGCCCCTCCGGCTGCGGCAAGACTACCCTGCTTCGCCTGCTCGCCGGCTTCGAAAGTGCCGACGAAGGCCGCATCCTGCTCGACGGCGAGGACGTAAGCCAAGTGCCGCCGCACCGCCGGCCGGTCAACATGATGTTCCAGAGCTACGCGTTGTTTCCGCACCTGACCGTCGAAGGCAATGTCGGCTTCGGCCTGCGTCAGGAGAATGTCGGGCGGAGAGAGCGCGCCGAACGCGTCGCGGAAATGCTGGCGCTGGTCAAGCTGCAGGGCTTCGGCAAGCGCCGTGTTGGCGAGCTTTCCGGCGGCCAGCGCCAACGGGTGGCGCTGGCGCGCTCGCTGATCAAGCGCCCGCGCGTGCTCCTGCTCGACGAGCCGATGGCGGCGCTCGACAAGAAGCTGCGCGGCGAGACCCAGTTCGAGCTGATGGAACTGCAGCGCCGGCTCGGCACGACCTTCGTCATCGTCACCCACGATCAGGAGGAAGCAATGATCGTGGCCGACCGTATCGCGGTGATGAATGAAGGCCGCGTGGCGCAGGTCGCGGCGCCGGCGGAGATTTACGAGTGGCCGAATTCGCGCTGGGTCGCCGATTTCATCGGCGAGGTGACGCTGATCGAGGGTTCGCTCACCGCCGACGGCACATTGCTGAGCGGGTTAGGGCCGCTGCGCGTCGCCGGCGGCAGGAGCGGCGACAAGGTCTGGCTCGCGCTGCGGCCGGAAAAATTGCGCATGAGTGCCGAAAAGGTTCCTGCCGACGGCCATAACGTGCTGCCGGGAACGGTGACCGAGATCGGCTATCGCGGCAACACGTCGATTTACAAGGTCCGGCTTGCCGACCGCACGTTGATAAAGGTCGCACTGGCCAACGCGAGCGGCCGGCCGGCTTTCGCTGTCGACGATCTGGTGTGGGTGGTGTGGCCGGTCGAGGCCGGCGTGCTGGTGCGGGAATAGAATGCGCGCGAACGCCGAAAACACATCCAAGAACACGCGGCGCTTGGTGCTGTGGCTGCCTTACTTGTGGTTGTTGCTCTTCTTCCTGGCGCCGTTCGTGATCGTTTTGAAGATCAGCTTCTCGCAGACCGCGATCGCGCTGCCGCCCTATGTGCCGGTGCTGCACCTTTCCGGCGGCTGGCAGGGCATCGAAGACTTCTTCCGTCATCTCACTGTCGACGGTTACCGGCTGCTCGGCTCCGATCCGATCTATCTTTTCTCGTATCTCAAGAGCCTGAAGGTCGCCGCCGTCTCGACCGCCATCCTGCTGATCATCGGCTATCCGATCGCGTACGGCATCGCGCGCTCGCCGCGCGGCATCCAGCCGCTCCTGGTGATGCTGGTGGTGCTGCCGTTCTGGACATCCTTCCTTATCCGCGTCTACGCCTGGATCAACATCCTGCAGCGCGACGGCCTGCTCAACGACGTGCTGATGGCGTTTGGCATCGTGCACACGCGGCCGGAATGGCTCGCCTCCGATACTGCGATCTATATCGGCGTGGTCTATTCGTACCTGCCGTTCATGGTGCTGCCGCTCTACGCCACCTTGGAGAAGATGGACTTGAGCCTTCTCGAGGCTGCGGCCGATCTTGGCTGCCCGCGCTGGAAGTCGTTCTGGCTGGTGACGCTGCCGCTGTCCGCGCCCGGCGTGGCGGCAGGCGCGCTGCTCTGCTTCATTCCGATCGTCGGCGAATTCGTCATTCCCGACCTGCTCGGCGGCTCGCGCTCGCTGATGATCGGGCAGACCCTGTGGATGGAGTTCTTCTCCAATCGCGACTGGCCGGTGGCTTCGGCCATCGCTGTGGCGCTGCTGGTGCTTCTGGTCGTGCCCATCGTTTTCTACGAACGCCTGCAGCGCCGGCAACTGGAGGGATTCCGCTGATGCAGCGCGCCTCCGTCTTCAACATCGTCACGGTGGCGCTCGGCCTTGCCTTTCTCTATCTGCCGATTGCCATCCTGATCGTCTATTCGTTCAACGCCTCGCGCCTGGTCACGATCTGGGGCGGCTGGTCGCTCGAATGGTACCGCGTGCTGCTGCATGACAATGCCATGCTGCAGGCGGCGTCGATCAGCCTGCGCGTTGCCGCGCTGTCGGCGACGCTCGCCACGGTGCTCGGCACCTGCGCCGCGGTCGCGCTGACGCGGATGGGTCGGTTTCGCGGGCGGCTTTTGTTCTCGGGTATGATCTATGCGCCGCTGGTCATGCCGGAAGTGATCACCGGCCTGTCGCTGCTGCTGCTGTTCGTTGCCGTCAATATGGACCGTGGCTTCTGGACCATCGTCATCGCCCACACCACGCTCACCCTCTGCTTTGTCACCGTGGTGGTGCAAGCGCGGTTGATCGGCTTCGACCGCAGCCTGGAGGAGGCGGCCATGGACCTGGGCTGCCCGCCGCTGAGGACCTTCCTTACCGTCACCCTGCCGCTGATCGCGCCTGCCATCGCCGCCGGCTGGATGCTGGCCTTCTCGCTGTCGCTCGACGATCTGGTGATCGCCACCTTCACCACCGGGCCGGGCGCGACCACGCTGCCGATCCGCATCTATTCGGAAGTGCGCCTGGGCGTGAAGCCGGAGATCAATGCCATCTGCACCATCATCGTCGCCGCGGTAGCGCTCGCCACGATTATCGCCTCGCTGATGATGAAGCGCGGCGCGGTGCGCCGCGAGCGGGCGGCCTTCGGCGCGCAGGTTTAGTCTGCCGCGGCCAGGCCGTCTCAACGGAAAATCAAGGCCGCCTCAGGGCTAACTCAAGCCTCCGTCAAAGCCATGCCGGCTAGGACCGCGCATGCTGCGGTCGTCGCAATTGGCGGCGCGCGGCCCGCGCGCCCGGGCCAAGTCCAGGAGGCCACCATGACGAAATGGAATCTCACCGGCACCTATTTCGAGACCTGTAACTGCGAGGCGGCCTGTCCTTGCGTGTTCACCAGTCCGCCGACGCAAGGCGATTGCACCGCCTTGGTGGCCTGGCACATCGACAAGGGCCAGTATGGCGATCTGAAGCTCGATGGGCTCAACGTCGCGCTCGCCGTGCATGCGCCCGGCAATATGGTCGCGACCAAATGGAAGGTCGCCGCCTATTTCGACGACAAGGCGACCCAGGAGCAGAACGACGCGCTGCATGCAATCTTCGGCGGTAAGGCGGGCGGCCATCCTGCCGTGCTCGCCTCGTTCATCGGCGAGATGGTCGGCGCCAAGAACGTGCCCATGCGGTTCAAGGCCGACGGCAAACAGGCGAGCCTGAGCATCCCCGGCATTACCGACGCCGAGATCGAAGCGCTGGAAGGCCAAGGCGGCCAGCCGATCAAGATCGAGGGTCATCCGCTTTGCATCGCGCCGAGCGAGCCGGCAACGGTCGCCCGCTCTAAAAGCTTCACGTTCTCCGATTTCGGCATGAACTGGAAGCTGGCCGGCCGCAACGGCTTCATCTCGCCCTTCGCCTATTCGGCCTGATCTAATGTCGCGCACCGACATGTTCATCGAGACCGGGAGATGGCGCGGCCGCCTCCTTGTCGTCGGCGCTCTCGGCGCGGTCACCGCGCTGAGCTGGCTTTACCTCGTGCGCATGAACGCAGGCATGGGGCCCGCCATGTCGGCCGGTCACGGCATGGCCGCTATGGCCATGCCGGCGATTCCGCCGAGCCTGCCCGCGCAATTCCTCGCCGCCGCCGTGATGTGGAGCATCATGATGGTGGCGATGATGCTGCCGACCGCGCTGCCGGCGGTCGCGATCTTCGACAATCTCGCACAACGCCGCGCCGTGCAGACGGGGGCGGCGGCCGTGTCGACGAGCCTTTACGTCGTCGGCTATGTCGCGGCCTGGACGGCTTATTCGCTCGTTGCCGCCGGGGGGCAGATCGCGCTCTCGCGCGCGGCACTGCTTACGCCCATGCTGGAAAGCGCAAGTCTCGTACTCAGCGCGGTCATTCTGTTGACGGCGGGCGCCTTCCAGTTTTCCGCGCTCAAGGATGCATGCCTGAGCAAATGCCGCACGCCCTTCGCCTTTTTCCTCGCCGAATGGCGCGACGGCGCGGCCGGCGCGTTGCGCGTCGGCTTCAAGCACGGCAGCTACTGCGTCGGCTGCTGCTGGGCGGTCATGGCGGTGATGTTCGTGCTCGGGGCCATGAATCTGGCCTGGATGGCGGCGCTCACGTTGTTCATGCTGGGTGAGAAAGTCGCCCCCGCGCGCTGGCGCGTGCGGGAGATTTCCGGCGGCTTATTGCTCCTGTGGGGACTGTGGGTCGCGGGCTCGCTCACTCTCTGAGCCGCCGCGCTGCTCGCGGCTGCTCCGCCTCAAGCGGCGGAACAGGACGACGATGGCGCTGAATGCCCGGTGCAAAAGCCGCTTTGTGACAGGCAAATCAGGGCTTCGGCGCCGTCGACTTCTCCGCCGCCGGGGTGGCGCTCGCGCTGGCGCGGCCGCCGCCGGTCAGCCGGTCGATCACCGTGCGGGCGGCGTCGCGCGCGCGGCGGTCGCGCACCGCGTCAAGCAGCGGCGCGGCTGCGCCCGAGCGGCGGATCAGAGCCTCCGCGTCGGGCAGCATGATGGGGTCGTCCCAGGAGCCCTGCACGATGAACGGCAGCGAAAACGGCGCGATTCCCGGTCGCGGCGCTTCGACCAACGCGGCCGTGCCGGTGAGATCGAGCTCGCGGGTGGGGATCGATGCCGAGCCCGCCATGGCCAGATTGACGCTGGGACCGATGATCTTGACCTGGCCGACGCTCACCTTGCCCTTCTCGATCTTCAGCCCGACCATGATCTTGTTGTACGACGTGCGGCCGGTGCGGAAATCGCTGCCCGCCGAAAGCGGCCGGCGCTCCAGCCGGCGCAGCAATTCGGCCACGTCGAAGCCGACAATGGCGCCCTTGCGGCCGGTCAGGCCGGCGCTGCCGTTGAGCGTGCGCGTGATGCCCAGCACGCTATCGCCGGTGCCTTCGACCGAAAGCGAAAGATCGCCCTTGCCCTCGAGCCGGCGGAGGCCGAACAGCTGGCCGAGGCATTGTTGTAGATCAACATCGCTAAACTGCAGCTGCGACTTGAAATCGGCGCCCTGGTGGAAGTCGGCGAGCGAGACCGAGCCCTTGATCACGCCGTCGAAGGCCTGCGCCTCGCCGATGGTGACCGTCAGATGGCCGCTGCGCAGATTGGCGCCGACGGCGGTGCGGCCGAGCTTGGCGTCGGCCAGGATGACCTTGGCCGCCGACAGGCGCAGGTCGAAATCGGTGCCGCCGAGGCCGTCGAGCCTGATCGCGCCGTCGTTCCAGGCGCGGCTGTTGGCGGCCAGCAGCTTCATGGTCGACACGTAGGGCGTGAGATCGAGCGTATCGGCGGCGAGCGTGCCTTGCAGCGTCTGCCGCCCGTCGGTGGCGAAGGTGAGCACCCCCTCCGCGCTGTTGCCGTCGAGTTCGACATTGACGTTGTTGAGGCCGATGGTGCCGCTGGTCACGTCGGCCTTCGCCTTGATGGCGAAATTGCCGAAACCGCCGCCCGGCAGCGGCTTCTGCCCCGCCCAGATCAGCGTGTCGCGCAAGGAGGCGGCGTCGCCGGCGAAGGTTCCGTCGACCTTGAGCGTGGGCTTGAAGCTGATATTGCCCTCGAAGGCGGCCTTCATCGGGCTGCCGGCGATGCGCAGCTTCACTCCGCTGCGCTTGCCGGCGAGCGCTGCGGCGAAATCGGCGAGCGTGACGTTCATGTCGAGCGGCTCGTCGTGCCAGACGAAGCGGCCGGTGGCGCCGAAGCTCTTGGAGATCGACGGCCAGGCGAGCGAGAACATCACGTCGTTGAAGGTCTCCTTCAGCTTGTGGCCGCGATCGTGCAGCACCACCGTGCCGTTGCGGATGCGCATTTCGGAGAAGGCGGCGACCCGCTGCGCGTCCGGTTTCTGGCTGCGCGCCAGGGCATCGATCAGGCCGGACCAGTTGGAGCCGCCGTCCGGCGCGAGGTCGATCGCGATGGTCGGGTCGACCAGCGATACGTCGGCGATTTCGACGCGGCCGACCAGCAGCGGGAAAAAGCGCAGGCGCGCGGTCAGCCGCGCGGCGGTGAGCGCCGGCTTGTCGGCCCTGCCGAGCAGCACGTCGTCGAAGCTGACGCTGCCGGTGGGGAACAAGCGGACGGTGGTCTTGCCGCGCAGGGTCGGCGCCAGCCCGGTGACGGCGCGGATCTCGTTCAGTGCCTGGGCGCGCACGGCCTCGGGCGAGATCAGGTAGTTGGCCGCGGTCAGCCCGCCGGCGCCGAGTACGATCACGGCGAGCAGGGCTATTCCCAGGCGTCTGAACCCAGTGGCGGCCGTCAAAGGGGAATTTCCGGTTGGTTTTGGTGGCGTTTTGTCCGGCGGACTATAGCACCGGTGCGTCCAGGGCCAACCTTGGTCGGTCTCTGTGACCCTTTCATGGCCGGGCGTGTCGCGCTCCGGGGGCGCGGGCCGAGCTGTCGCCGCGATCGGCTGGCGCCAGGCAGGGCGCGCTCTCTCCCCTTGAAAAGGAGGGCTATCGCATGCGGCTCGATCGTGCCACGGGCACGGCTACCTCCCCCGCAATCGGGGGAGGTCGATTTGCGCAGCAAATCGGGTGGCAGCGGACCAGGACGTCAACGGGCTCGGCATTAGAGCAAGTGCCGCTTGGATGGGCTCAAACTCCGCCATTCCCGCGTAAGCCGGAATCCGATCCTTGACATCAAATCAAAGGGAAGTACTGGGTCCCCGCTTTCGCGAGGACGAGCGGGTGTCCATGCCAACGCGAAATCGCTCTAGCGCGATCAAGTTCGACAGGATGTTGAGCGCGATCTGCTTGCGGCAGGCGGGGGCAAGCGCGGCTCCAGCCGTCGTCCGCTTGGCTCCGAAAGCGACCGAAATGCTGCGTCTGGCAAATTGGCAGCGGTGGGCCAGAAGCGGAATTAGATTGACGACATCACCCACACAGACCAAAGCAGCGGCGCACGTCCCTTGCGGCTCTGCTTGCGGCGTCCCTCGCCCTTTGTGCAGCTCTTGCTGCAGCGTCCCTTGTGTCTTCTTGCGGCCTTCTCGGCAGCTCGCTGGGCATCTCTCTTCCGGCTTTGTCTGCGGCACGCTTTGTGTCTCTTGCGGCTTTGTCTGCAGCGCGCTTTGTGTCTCTTGCGGCTTTACCAAGTGCTCTTTTCGTATCCTTTGACGCTTTCTTGCCGGCTGCTACCGCATCCTTTGCGGTTTTATTTATCGTTTTGCCAGCATTCTCAATTGCTATCTCTAGCGTCTTTCCAGGGTTCTTGCAGAACAATATCTCGCGTATCTCTTGAGCGCGCTTAATGATATCTTGATTGCTTGCACCTGAATGTAGCTGCCTTTGTCGCTGTCTCATAGGCAACTCCAAGGACCGGGGGAGCTGGAATGCTGAACGATCTAATAGGCCCCTCGTTGTACAGATTTGCCACTAGCAAACAGTCCCAATAGACATGGTCTTCTTCTGTGCCTGTTCGCTATCCTTGCGCTCCCAAATCCATTGGGAAGCGAGCATGAGGTTTGTCTGTTGTTGCGGATGGACATTTTCGAAGAATGTCGTCGAGCATCCGTTCCGTTGAACCGTGAGCAACATATTCGAAGAACGCATTCTCGGAGACTTATTTGCCAAATGAGTTGCGGCGAGGGAAAGCAATGGGTCGTCAATCGCTCCTGTATTTTTTGAGCAAAAACACCTCAACTGTGCAGCATCATCACGCGGATACCCGGGATCGTTCACGTTCCTCAATTTACTAGAGAGACTAACGAGGCAGCGCCGCTGATGCCCCGCTCATAAGTCGCCATTCGCACGCGAATTGCCTCTGCTTTCACAGTCGCATCACGAAGAACCTTCGATGTACTCGGCCTAACGGCACACGAAGTAATCCGATTTCAGGTTTGAGTAATTCAGCTCCCGGAATTCGGTAGAGAGCCTTGATAGCGTCGTCGAACTGCTTTTGTAGCTCTGCAATTTGGTTATATAAAACACTATGAGTTAGATCACAGGCTGGATTTGGCTGATTAAGTATTGTCGCGAACCGGTCAAGAAGTGGGCAATCAATTGGCTTGAAACTGCACCGGTTATCTTCGCAATATCGTGGAAGCAGGATGTTTCGTGGGTTTTTGTTGATCCAGTTCATCCATTTCCGAAATGCGGCTCGATCATTTTTTTGCAAAATGTAAGCTAAGGCACCCAATGCGTGGTCATTGTGCGACGTTGTTTCAGACCCACCAATCGCAAGCCCCCAGCCTTTTCGGTGAGCGCCACCATCGCCCATCAGGTCCTTGTGACCGCTTCACAGCGTTGCAACCTCGGTTATCGCCTGCTGCGCAAGTGAGGCCATTTAGAGCAGCACTGAGTTGCCATCATTGCATTTTAGCGTTTCGTTGTCGGCTCCAGACTTAGTGTCATTATATTTCGAAGGAAATTTTGGGGCCTCCCTTGTAGGTGCAATATGGGAGTTTGGTTTCGAATATTGAATTCGCACTCCAAGGTCAGCCTTCTTGGCCTCGTTGGCTCTAACATGGCTAACGGAGAGCACGAGCGAAATGCACACTAAGACCAAGCAGATTCTCTGCCATCGTAAATTTCTTGGTCTCGCTTTATAATCGAATGCCTCCCAAACGACATGCCTCGCCTTTGGAGATTCTACCACGTCCAATTCGCAGCCACTGCGCGCACAGAACGTCCGCAAGCACTCCACAATAAAATTCAATCCGTCGCTCCAAAACCGCGTATCGTCGCGCCGCTTTGGTGCGCTGCATGCAATATGCTCTTTATGCAACACTAACGAGTTTTGAGCCTGGGTGCAACATGGCCGTGTAGTCGAATTCAGGAAGCGCAGTACTTTCGCAAACTCCAATGCCGCTATGGGTCAGATTGCGACCTACCCGTGATCTGAGGCGCTGCCAACGGCCGGAACGGCCAGGCAGCGGACCTGAATTCCAGCCCCTGCCCACCGGCGCATGCTGATCAGCCTCGCTAACAGAGGAGATCGAGCATGCAAACCGAACTCATCCGCGAACCAACAACCGGGACCAAAGTCCCTTGGAATAAGGGCAAAATGATCGGATCGAAGCCCCCGCTCCGGATCAAGAATGTTTGGTCAATCCGAACCAAGCTCCAGGTCGATGGTCGCCTGAGGGATTTGGCGATGTTCAATCTGGCGATCGACAGCAAGCTGAGGGGCTGCGACGTCGTCACCCTGAGGGTCGAAGACATCGCCCCGCATGGGGCAGCCCTGGATCGGGCCACCGTCCGCCAAAGGAAAACCGGACATCCCGTCCGGTTCGAGCTGACCGAGCAGACCCGTGAAGCCATCGACGCCTACATGAGAGCGACGGAGAAGCGGCCCGGCGACTATCTTTTCCCGAGCCGGCGCTTCCCGGGGCGGCCACTCACGACGAGGCAGTACGCCCGGCTCGTCTCCGGCTGGATCGCCGGAATTGGCCTGGATGCCAGCTTCTATGGCACCCACTCGCTGAGGCGGACCAAGGCCACCCTCATCTACAGGCGAACCGGCAATCTCCGAGCGGTGCAGCTCTTGCTGGGCCACCGCAAGATCGAGAGCACCGTCCGGTACCTCGGGATCGAGGTCGATGACGCGCTCGCTATCGCCGAGCAGGTGGACGTCTGAACTACCTGGGCAGAGCGGACCCGCTCTGCCCTCCTCCTAACGGAAGCAGTGGGCCAGAAGCCGGACTCAAGGAAGCCCGCTCCTGCAAATCAGCCAGGGGCCAAATGGCGGCATTCACCGGGCGAACGTCAGTGCGCCGCCAGCTTGCGCTTGCTCCATTCGCTCCACGTCATGAAGCGCAGTCCGAGCCGTCCGTAGGTCACGCGCAGATAGCCATCCGCGCCGCGCGTCACCGCGTCGGGCCGGATCGCTTCGACCTCCTGGGCCATCACGCCGACATAAAGCCGGTCGCTCCAATTGTAACGGAAGCGGTAGAGGCCAATGCCGTTGTCGAGCCGCTTCAGCAGGACGATGTCGTGCTTGAGGCGGACGTCGGACAGTATCGCGCCAACGGCGGCGCCGCCGACCGCTCCCCAATTGCCTCCGCCGCTCCCGCCGCCACCAAAAACGCCGTGGCTCTGGAACGACCCACTATTGTGGCGCTGCCAGTGGCGGCTTCCACTTTGGTGCTGCCAATGGTGGCTTCCATTGTGGTTGCCGCCATTGCGCGCCGTCTGGTTGGAACGATTGCCGTGGTGGCTCCATCCGTTCTGGCCGAACTTGTGATTATTCCCGCCGCCTTGCCGGTTGGACCGCGCGGCCTTGCCGGATTTGTTCTTCCACGCGCCGGAATTGTTGGCTTGCGACTTGTTCTTGTTCGATCCGCTGAATTGTTTCCCGTTGTGCTGCCAGTTCTTGTGGCTGCCTTTGCCCCCCGCGTTCGTATTGGCGGTTCGGGTCCTGCCGATCTTGCCGCCGCCGTTGCCGGATTTGTTCTTCCAGGCGCCTGAATTGTTGGCTTGCGACTTGTTCTTGTTCGATCCGCCGAATTGCTTCCCGTTGTGCTGCCAGTTCTTCTGGCTGCCTTTGCCCCCCGACGTATTCGTGTTGGCGGTTTGGGTCCTGCCGCTCTTGCCGCCGGACGTGGTCTTGACCTGACGGGTTTTGGTGGAGCTCGAATTGACCGTCTCCTTTAGGGTCGCGGTATTAATTGTACTGGTTTTTTTAGTGACCGTCGCCTTTCCGGTTTTCGGATCGAACGTCGTCGTCCGTGTTTTGGCGTTTACGAGACCCGGGGTTTGACTTTGCGTAACGACCGATCTGGTTCTTGTAACCGCGCCCGTTTTAGGATCGATGGAGGTTGCGTTCGCGGTTCCGCGAATCAACCGCCCGGTCTTTGGATCCCTGACTTCTGTTATTGTCGACTTCGAATTCGCGTCGGTCGCGCGATCTGTCGTAACACCGGTTTTCGCGTTATGCGTTACGACGCTTTTGCTGGTTGGCGTTGCAGTGATCGTTCTTGTGGTGCCAGTATTCGCGTTGATCGTTGTGACGGTTTTTTCACCTGGCGCAGACACCACGGTTTGCGTCACCCCGGTTTTTGCATTGGTCATTTTGGTGATTCGACCGGTCTGACCAGCTTGCCCGGTTGGCGCGGTAATTGTGACTTTCGTAACACCCGTCTTCGCGTTGGTCGTCTGAACGCCTTTGCCCAACGGCGTCACAACGTTTGTTGTGGTGACGTTGCCATTGCCACGCTGTATTTGGCCGATCTTGCCGCCTTGGTGGTTGGACTGGGCGGCATTGGTCGCCGTATTGGACGACGGGGCCCCAGGGGTCACGGTCAAATGGTATGTGCCATTGGGCGTCGTCGGTGCGCCTTTGGATTGGGCGTTCTTGTTGAAATTTGGCGCGGTGCTCGCCGTATTGGGCTGTGCGGCCGGCGAACCGTTGCCGAAATGCCGGCCGCCGCCCTGCGCATGATTTGTCTGCAGCGCTCCGCCGAATCCTTGCTGACCCGGGCCCTGTTGCCCGTGCCCGCCGAGCAACGGCGCAACCGAGCGCACGACATGGCGCAGGAACCGGCGGCCGTCGGGCGCACGATAGGCCTGCTGCGGCAACCGGCATTCGGAGCCGACCCAGAGGCCGCCATTGTCATTGCAACTGGCGACCGGCGCTTCGTACACGGCGACGCCGCGCTCACGTGCGCGGCTGCCCGCCTTGCTGACCACCGGTACAGCCGCGCCGGCGGGCGACAGCAGCCAATGCGCATAGCCGGGCTTGGCGGGCTGGTCGGCCATGCGAATCTCGCCACGCTCGGCGACGAGGAAGCGCCCGGTCTTGGCGTTTTGCAGCTGGACATAGGGCGCGCCGGCGATCGGCAGAAATTGCCAGGCGAGTTCGGCCGGGTCGCGCGCGTTCCTCAGCGCGACAAGCCTTCTCCCGTCGTCGGCAAGATAAGTGCGCTTCCATTTGTTTTTGACCCGGACCAGCGTTGAATCCGGAATGGCTTCGAACGACCAGAAACCGCTCTCCCAGCGCGGCCTCACCTTCACCAGTTCGGGGCGATTGCTCGCCCGGTTGTTGAGCGCCTTGTGCGGATCGGTTTGCGGGGTCAGGCGGAAGTCGCCGGTCAGTTGGAATTCCTCGACCGGCGAGGTCTCGATTGGCTGCGGCTGGGGCTCAGGCTCGGCGGCAGCCTGCTGCTGCGGCGCGGATTGCGCCTGCGTCACCGGCGCCTGATTGAGCGGCACCGCGACACCGGGCACCGGCGCCTTCGGCGCGGCCACCGTCACCGGACCGACATCGACCGTCACCGGCGTCTGCGCAGCGGTGACGACGGTGACGCATTTCTCCATTTCATCGGTCACCACCCAGGAATTCCCCACCGACGAGGGCTGCTTCAAGATGCTGTTGGGCGCGACCAGGGCGATGAATGTGCGCTCGCCGTTCGCGTCGAGCCAATAGAGCCGGCGCGTCTGCGGCGAGGCGTTGCGGAAATCGATCTCGGTTTGCGCCGACGACGGCACGGCTTTCAGCGTCGCTTCGGCGCTGCAATCGAGCGCGCTAGCCGAGTTGTTGGCGAGCACCGTCGCCGCGAGAGCCGCAATCAAGGCTGGCCAACGGCGTCCCTTTGCGTGAACCGGAAGGCTGTCGCGATCCGCCGACAAGATCGTGTTGGTCATTCTTGGCCCCCAATCTCGTTGCAACCCCTGCGTTGCGGTCTAGCACGGCACCTGCGGCCTCTCGTCAGGGCCGGCACCGGCCAACCGATGTTTGGCGTGATTTGCGCGAATTTTGGCGCATTCTGCACGATGGGCGGTCTGGAACGTCGAAGGCAAGCTGACGTAACGGGGGGCCGGACGACAATGGCGGTTGGGGGGCGGCGGCCGACAGGGCCGACGCACCGCAGGCGCGTGGCGATGTTGATCTATCCGGGCATGGCGCCGCTCGACGTCGCCGGTCAGCAACCGATGCGCCCGGGTGTCCCGTCGGCCCTGAAAGCGGACTGTCGGCGGCTCGGCATCTGGCGGCGGCGGTCCGGCTTTCGCCGCTCGCGGTTGCGGCCTACTGCGCGAGGACGCGGGTGGCGGGGAATGCCACTTCCACAAACGTGCCGTCCTGCGCCCGGCTGGTGATGTGGAAGCGGGCGTGGTTGGCCTCGGTCAGGGCCTTGGTGATGGGCAGGGCAAGGCCGCTGCCCCCGGCGCCCCAGCGCGGCGAGGTCGCCATCTGGTGGAACGGCTCGAGCGCGCTTTCCAGTTCTTCCTCGCTCATGCCGCGGCCGGTGTCGCGTACGCGCAGCACCACCTCGTGGTCGTCGGTGAGCGCCGTCGAGACGATGACCTGGCCGCCGGCGCCGGCCAGCCCGATCGAGTTCGACAGCACGTTGAGCGCGATCTGCTTGACCGAGCGCGCGTCGGCCACGACCTGCGGTAGGCCCGCCGGCAGCGAGGTGCGGATGATCACCCGCTCGCGGTTGGCCTGCTCCTGCATCATCGCCACGCACTGCTGCACCAGGTCGTTCAGATCCACGCTGACGAAGGTGAGGTCGAGCTTGCCGGACTCGATCTTGGAGAGATCGAGGAGGTCGTCGATGAGCGAGATCAGATGGCCGCCGGAGGCATGGATGTCCTTGAGATATTGCCGGTAGCGCTCGTTGCCGATGGGGCCGAAGCGCTCGTCCATCATCACCTCGGAAAAGCCGATGATGGCATTGAGCGGTGTTCGGATCTCGTGGCTTATCTTGCCGAGGAACTCCGATTTGCCGATCGCTGCCTTCTCGGCTTGCTGCTTGGCCATGATCAGTTCTTCCTCGTTGCGCTTCCAGGCGGTGATGTCGCGCAGTACCGCGCAGAAACGGTCGCTGTCG
Organism: uncultured Pseudomonadota bacterium; assembly: GCA_963837965.1. GTDB lineage: Bacteria > Pseudomonadota > Alphaproteobacteria > Rhizobiales > Xanthobacteraceae > Pseudolabrys. The sequence continues at coordinate 14,917 of CAWIPY010000008.1, forward strand.
GCGATGCGTCCGACGGTGATATGGAGCGGCACGAGCCCGCCGTGGCGCTCCAACCCGATCGCCTCGCGTCCGGCGTCGAAGCTCTGCGGGCCGCCGTTGCGCGCCAGCCGGTCGAGATGTTCGAGCAGCGGTGCCCGGCTTTCCGGCGCGAACAGATCGCCCAGCGAAAGCTCGGCGATGTCATGGGCGTCGTAGCCGAACAGCGCCTGCGCGCTGCGATTGCCCGAAAGGATGCGGCCGGCGCGGTCGAGCACCAGTACGCCGTCGGTGGCGGTGTCGAGAATGGTCGCCAGCTCGCGCTTCTCGGCCTCGGCCCGGCGCAGCTTGAGCTCGGCGGCCGGGTCCTGTCTGCCGCCGACCGCCCCGTGCGTGTCGATCATCAGCACCAGGGCGTTCTCGCCGTTCCAGGCCACGCTGAACAGCCGGCCTTCGACGGCGCGCTCGTCGCCGTTGACGGTGGTGATGGTGAGCGACTTGCCGCCGTTCTTCTCCGGCGTGCCGCCATCTTCCTTGCTCTCGATGAACAGGCTGTCGAGGCCGCCGGCCTCGGCCAGCACGTCGAGACTGCCGTAGCCGGTCCACTCGAGGAAGGCGCGGTTGGCGTAGATCAGGTTGTTCAAGCGATAGACGAGGATGCCGACCGGCAGGCGGTCGAGGATCGGGCGGCCCTCGCTGGTGTCGCGCCCGGCATCGCCGTTGCGCGCGGCGCGCGGCGGCTGCGCCGGCGGTGAGGTCGGCGGTGAAACCGGTGAAACAGGTGAAACCGGCGCGGTGAACGGCTCGGGCGCGAAAATGTCGGCGTCCGGCATCGGCGGCGGCTTGCGCAGCCGCTGGCCGAGCTCACGCGCCAGCTCCTGGAACGCCATGTGCTCGCCGGGGCTCAGCGAAGGCGCGGTGGGGAAGGGCACCACCTTGGCGGGCGCTTCGGGCGGCGGCTCTGCCGCTGGCTTTGCCGCCTCCGGTTCTGCCTGCGGCGGCTCGGGTGGCGGTTCAGTGACCGCCTGCTGGGACGATGGCTCTTCCGCGGCCGGCGGGGGCGGGGGCGGCGCCGCGCGCCGGCGCTCAATCTCTTCCAATCGTGCGACGTCGCGGCAGATGGCGAAGCCGCGGAAGCCGGCGTAATTGCGGTCGCGATCGAACATCGGCAGCCCGGACATCTCGATCGGCAGCCGTTGCTCGTCGTCGTCCACCGGCCAGTCGACCACGATGCCGCTCCAGGTATCCTGCGCGGCGAGCGCCGCCGCCACCCGGCCCTGCGGGTCGAGCGCGAGGGCCGCGGCGATCTCGTCCCAGGGACGGTCGAGCACGGCGGCGGTCTTGCCGCCGAGCAGACGCGCGAAGTCCTCGCGGCCGATGGTGAAGCGGTGGTCCGCATCCATCTGCCAGACGAAGCGCAAAGGCATGCGGCGCGGCGGCCCCTCGGCGGCAGCCGGATTGGGCGCGACCGGCGGCGCGTTGTCGATGACCGGGCTCGGCACCACCGTGATCGCCGCGCGCGGCGCCGGCGCCTGGGTGAACACCATCAGCAAGGCGACGGTCTTGTCGGCGCCGAGCTTGATCATGATCACCTTGCCGGCGGCGATTTCGCCCTCCGCCTTGCCCTCGCGCATGGCCGCGCGGGCGAGGTCCTCGGCGCCGAGCGCGCTCAGGTCATGCTTGGAGTCGAGGCGGGCATACGTTTCCTTCTTGCTCTCGATCAGTTCGCCGTCCGCGCTGAACATGGCCGCCGGCTGCGCCAGGTCTGCGAGCAGCCGCTGCGCGCGTTCGGGCAGCGCCAGTTCCTTGCCGGCGCGCTCGATCGCCACCACCAGGATCGCCGGCGTGCCGTCGGCGTAGGGCAGGCGCGAGCACATGCACATCAGCGTGCCGCCGAAGCGCGCTCCGAATCCGCGCAGCCGCTCGAGCCGCGGCGCGCCGCCCGGCGGCAACGTAGCGGCAAGCCGTGCGATCTGCGTGGCGGCGGGCTGCTTCGGCTCGAAGCGCAGCGCACTGGCCGCGGCCGGCGTCGGGCAGTCGAACACCGCGGCGGCCACTGCATTGGCCCACAGCATTCGGCTACCGTCCGCGCTCCACAGCCATGCCGGCGTGGGGCTCAGGGCGTGCGCCGCCAGACGCGGGTCGTTCAAGCAGGCGAGTTGATGTTCGATTTCATTCATCGCCAATGTCGCACGCGCAGATTACGGCTAATGAATGCTTAATAAGGCCGCTTTTCCGCCACGTCCACGCACCCAGGGTGTGTCGTTCACGTCAACCGGCCGCTAACCTTAATAGTTCGATTTTTACGGGTAGCGGAGACGGTCTGCTGCCCTACATAAGGTTAAGGACACGACCGGGCTGGGAGCGACGCCAGGGAGGTCTTTATGGCCATGCAAGACAAAGCGACGTTCGAAGTGCCCGCCGAAATGCGGCTCTTCGCCGAGAAAAGCATGGAGCAGGCGAAGCAGGCTTTCGAAAGCTTCTGCTCTGCCACCCAGAAAGCAGTGAGCAACGCCGACCGGCAGGCCGCCGGCGCCAAGGACGTGGGCGAATTGGCCATGCGGTTCGCCGAACGCAACATCGCGTCGTCCTTTGCCTTTGCCGAGCAGCTCGTCCGCGCCAAGGACTCGCGGGAAGTCGTCGCGCTGCACGCGGGCTACTTGAAGGATCAGGTCGCCGCGTTCAGCGAGCAGGCCCGCGAGATGACCCGTCACGCCGCCAAAATGTCCGGCAACGGCATCCAGGGCTGATTTTCGAGCGAAAAAGGGCCGAAAACGATCATAGCCGGCGCTCCGGGGCCGGTAAGGCTGCAACTTGCGCGTTTTGTGCGCTGCAACATTTTTATTGCGATGCACCCGAATTTGTGCTACGCAGCCCATATTGTGATCCGCGGTAAGCGCTCTCGCGGCGCCGGCGGCGGGTCCTCAAACAGGCGCGAGCATGCCCCGAGGGCGGCGGCTCGCTCTGCAGCCGGGACGCCCTCGAAAAGCCTAGGGGAAATTCAGTCATGGCCGAACACACCGAAACGCCCACGCCGGCGTCCAATGTTTTCGAAATGCCGAAATTCGACATGCCGAAGTTCGAAGTGCCGACCGCCTTCCGCGAGATGGCCGAAAAGGGCATCGCGATGGCCAAGGACAACTACGACAAGATGAAGAGCAAGGCCGAGGAGGCCACCGACGTGCTGGAGGAGACCTACAGCACCGCCTCCAAGGGCTGCACGGGCTACGGCCTCAAGATGATCGAGGCCACGCGCGCCAACACCAACGCCACTTTCGACCTTTGGGGCGCGATGCTGAACGCGAAGTCCTATGCGGAGGCGGTCGAACTCTCCACCGGTTTCATGCGCAAGCAGTTCGAAACAATGACCGCGCAGGCCAAGGAGCTGACCGAAGAGGCGCAGAAGGTGTGCAGCGACACCGCCGAGCCGATCAAGGAAAGCTTCACCAGCGCCTTCAACAAGGCGGCCTGATCGCCATATCGAGAATTCGCGCCGTCTATCGCGGCGCCCGCGAAGCCCGGGCCAAAGGTCCGGGCTTTTGCTTTTCTGGCGCGTCATTCCGGGACGCGAGCGAAATCTCGCGGACCCGGAATCCATACGCCGCAGTGCCGGGGTTATGGATTCCGGGTTCGCGGGCGGAGCCTGCCATCGGGCCGGCCTTCCGCCGGCCCCGTTGGGCCGCGCCCCGGAATGACCGGCGAGAGGCGCGCACGCGGGGAGGGAGCTGCGCCTGCGGCATAGACGCTTGCCAAACAGGCCCTGCGAACCTAGGTTCGCCCCGCGACGGCTGACCCGTTGCGCTGTGCAGGTGTAGCTCAGTTGGTTAGAGCGCTGGTCTGTGGAACCAGAGGTCGGTGGTTCGAGTCCACCCACCTGTACCATCCCTAAAGCCGCGCCTGATCCCCCATCTCGTCCAGCACCCGGATCAGCATGCGCTCGCGCCGCGCCGCCGAGCGGCGGCTGCCGGCCGCGCCGGCCATCCGTTGCAGGAGGCCGCTGTCGAAGGCGGCGATCACCGCGTCGTGCACGTAGCTCTTGCGGCAGACCGCGGGCGTATTGGCGAGCTCGCCGGCAACCTCGCGCACGGTCGCCAACACCTGCCGGCGCCGGCCGCGCTCCGACCCCTTCGGCTCGATATCCGCCAGTTGCTCGAGCGCCGCGGCCGAGGCGATCATGGTGCGGAAGTCCTTCAGCGTGATCGGCTTGCCGGCAATGTCGCGCAACGCGGCATTGGCGTCGCGCCGGCGCAGGCGGCAGATGCTGCCGTCCTCGGCGCGATATTGGAACAGGCGGCTTCCGGGCAATTGCTTCAAGCGCCGCAGGGCGCTGGCCAGGCGGCGGGCGCGCACCTCTTTCTCGATCATCTGGCCGCCCTTGCCGCGAAAGCGCAAGTGAACGGTCTCGCCCTGGATCGTCACGTTCGACTTGATGAGGGTGGTGGCGCCGCGCGTGCCGTGTTGGCGTAGATAGGTTTCGCTGCCGGGCCGCAAGGCCGTGCAGGCGATCAGCTCGATCAGCGCCGCCAATGCGAAGTCGCGCGTCGGCGCGCGCGTGCGCAAGGTGCGGCCGACCCAGTTGCGGATCTTCGGCAGGGCGTGGACGAGCCGCGCCAGCCGGCGGGCCTTGCGCAGCTCGCGCACCTTCTCCCAGTCCGGATGATAGCGATACTGCGTGCGTCCGGCGCTGTCGCGGCCCACCGCCTGCAAATGCGCGCAGGCGTCGGCCGCATAGAGGACGGCCTCATAGGCCGGCGGCACCGCGAGATGGCGCAGACGCGTGAGCGTGCTGCGGTCGCGCAGACGTCGGCCGTTGGGCAGCAGATAAATGAATCCGTGACCGTTGCGGCGCCGGCGAATGGCCAGATCGCCGGCCTCGACCCGACGCAGTCCAAGCTCGTGGAGAGAACGGTCCGAGGCGGTTGAATTTTCTCGTTTCGGCATGGCCTGTCTGAAAATACCGACCGGCCCGCTTGGTTCCCGACCGCACATAACCAACGGTGCGTTCACTGCTTTTGCCGCGGGAACTGAAAGGGGCAGGGGCTGGTTGTAGTCACGCTCGGGGAGAACGGGAACCTTGCACAGATGCCTCAGCAGAGCGGCCGCATTACAGTCGTCCAGGAGGGGCGCTTCCTGCTCGAAGATGACGGCGGCCACCACCGCCTGTTCATCACCTCGCATCATCTGAACTTCAATCCGGAAGACCTGCGCGGGCTCGCGCGCGACAGGCAGCGCATCACCGTTCGCTACAGCGAGCCCGAGCATCTGATCGCCGCACAGGCGGAACGGATTTCACTCGCCGAGAACGCCGTCAACGGCAGCGCCCGCGCGCCGCATCACGGGCTGGGCGGCACCATCCGCGGCTTCATCGACAACTGGTCTTTGCCGCGGCAGTTGCTCGGTCAGAGCCCGAACGGCGAGGCCGCGCGCAGCGCGGAATCGCAAAGGCTCAAGCCGCGCCTCGCCGATGCCGACAAGGTCGGCACCTCGATCTGCGCCTATTGCGCGGTCGGCTGCGCGCAGCTCGTCTACGCCAAGGACAACAAGGTTATCCACGTCGAGGGCGACCCGCGCAGCCCGATCAACCAGGGCACCTTGTGTCCGAAGGGCGCCGCCACGCTCGATCTGCTCAACAGCCCGCTGCGGCTCAATCGTGTCATGTATCGCGCGCCGGGCTCCGACCACTGGGAGCAGAAGCCGCTCGACTGGGCGATGGAGCGCATCGCGCAGCTCGTCAAGAAGACGCGCGACGAGACGTTCGTCGAGAAGCTGCCCAACGGCACCACGGTCAACCATACCATCGCCATGGGCTCGCTCGGGGGCGCCACGCTCGACAACGAAGAAAACTACCTGATCAAGAAGCTGCTCGCCGGCGGCCTCGGCATGGTGTGGATCGAGAACCAGGCGCGCGTGTGCCACTCGGCCTCGGTGCCGAGCCTTGGCGCCACCTACGGGCGCGGCGCCGCCACCTTGCCGCAGTGGGATCTCGCCAATTCGGACTGCGTGGTGGTGATGGGCTCCAACATGGCGGAGAACCACCCGATCGCCTTCCGCTTCGTGGTCAAGGCCAAGGAAAAGGGCGCGACCGTCATCCATGTCGATCCGCGCTTTACCCGCACCTCGGCGCTGGCCGACATCTACGCGCCGATCCGCACCGGCACCGACATCGCCTTCCTCGGCGGGATCATCCATTATCTTCTGGAGAACGATCTCTTCTTCAAGGAGTGGGCGCTCGAGTTCACCAATCTCGCCACTATCATCGACGAGCGATTCCAGGACGCCGACGCGCTCGACGGGTTGTTCTCCGGGTGGAACGCGCAGAAGGGCTCCTATCAATACGAGAGCTGGCAATACCAGGGCCAGGAGGTGCCGTCCTCGCTTGCCGAGCATTCGGTCAATACGACGGAATCGTTCAGCGAGAAGACCAAGCGCATGGAGAACGGGCCGCCGCCGCAGGACCCCACGCTGCAGCACCCCAATTGCGTCTACCAGATCATGCGCCGCCATTACGCGCGCTACACGCCCGAGATGGTCGAGCGCATCACGGGCTGCCCGAAGGAGACCTTCGTCAAGGTGGCGGAAGCGCTGGCACGGAATTCCGGCCGCGAGCGCACCTCGGCCTTCTGTTACGCGGTGGCCTGGACCCACCACACCACCGGCGTGCAGATCATCCGCGCCGCCGGCATCATCCAGGCGCTGCTCGGCAATGCCGGCCGTCCCGGCGGCGGGATCCTGGCGCTGCGCGGCCATTGCAGCATTCAGGGCTCGACCGACATCCCCTCGCTCTACAACATGCTGCCGACCTACCTGCCGCAGCCGCAGGCTTACAAGCAGCACGGCACGTTCGACGATTTCATCAAGCATGAAACCACGTCGACCGGCTGGTGGCACAACTTCCCGAAATACGCGGTCAGCCTGCTGAAGGCCTGGTACGGCGAGCATTCGACGCGCGAGAACGGCTGGGGCTACGAATGGCTGCCGAAGATCGTCGGCGACCATTCGCAGCTTCCCATGACGCTCGCCATGAACGACGGCATCATCCGCGGCATGATGTTTCTCGGGCAGAACCCGGTCATCGGCGGCAGCAATTCGCGGCTGATCGAGCGCGGACTCGCCAACCTGGAATGGATGGTGGTGCGCGACATCACCGAGACCGAGACGGCGGGCTTCTGGCGCTCCGGCCAGCTCGTGCGCAAAGGCGAATTGACGCCGGAGAAGATCAAGACCGAAGTCTTTCTCATGCCGGCAACGCTCGCCGGCGAGAAGGGCGGCACCTTCACCAACACCCACCGGCTGATCCAGTGGCACGACAAGGTGGTCGACGGTCCGGGCGATAACCGCTCCGAACTGTGGTTCATGTATCACCTCGGCCGCCGGCTCAAGGAGCTCTATGCCGACAGCAAGGATCCCAAGGACACGCCGATTCAGAATCTCACCTGGGACTATGCGCTGGAGGACGCGCGCGGCGAGCCGGACGGCGAGTCCGTATTGAAGGAGATGAACGGCCGCACGGTGGCGGACGGCAAGCTCATCGACTCGTTCCAGAAGCTGAAGGACGACGGCTCCACTGCCTGCGGCGCCTGGCTCTATTGCGGCATCTTTCCCGACGAGAACACCAACAAGGCGCGCTCGCGCCAGCCGGACGGGCCCGACGGTCCCGGCAGCCATCTCAACTGGGCCTTCGCCTGGCCCGCCAACCGCCGCAACATGTACAACCGCGCCTCGGCCGACGGGCAGGGACGGCCCTGGTCCGAGCGCAAGAAGCTGATGTGGTGGGACGCCGCCAAGGGCAAATGGGACGGCACCGACTCGCTCGACTTCGAGCCGACCAAGCCGCCGGACTACCAGCCCGACTGGTCGAAGAACCCGGAGGGCATGGATGCGCTCGACGGCCGCTCCGCCTTCATCATGATCGCCGACGGCAAGGCCTCGCTGTTCGTGCCGACGGGGCTGAAGGACGGACCGCTGCCGACGCATTACGAACCGGTCGAGTCGCCCTCGAAGAATGCGCTCTACTCGCAGCAGGATAATCCGGTCGCCAAGAAATGGGAGCGCGCGGACAATCCCTACCATCCGGTCGGCGACCCGCGTTACCCATACGCGCTCACCACCTACCGGCTGACCGAACATCATTCCGGCGCCACGCCCACGCGCTCGGTGCCGGTCACCGCCGAACTGCAGCCGGAAGGCTTCGCCGAGATCCCGCCCGAGCTCGCCGACGAACTCGGCATCCAGTCGCTCGACTGGGTCGTGCTGTCGACCGCGCGCGGCGAGATCGAGACCCGCGCCCTGATCACGCGGCGGCTGCGACCGTTCGAGATCGATGGGCACACGGTCTATCAGATCGGCATGCCTTGGCATTACGGCTGGTCCGGCTACGCCACCGGCGATATCGCCAATGCGCTCACGTCGGTGGTCGGCGAACCCAATACCAGCATCCATGAGAACAAGTCGCTTACCTGCAACCTGCGCAAGGGCAGGCTCTCGCGCAACGCGCCGCAGACGCCGGTCGAGCACGCTCACCGCCTCGACGTGGTGACCGACGAGGGAGTGATGTCATGAATGTCCATCCGCGCGTTGCGACGGACAACCAGTCGGTCATGCCCGGCATGATCCCCGATGAGTCGGAGATCACCGCCGGCGTGCACATCGAGCCGGGCCGGCAATACGGCTTCTTCACCGACACGACGCTGTGCATCGGCTGCAAGGCCTGCGAGGTCGCGTGCAAGGAATGGAACATGCTGCCGGCGGACAATCTCACGCTCACCGGCATGAGCTATGACAACACGGTCGCGCTTTCCGCCAACACCTGGCGCCATGTCGCTTTCGTCGAGAAGGTGCGCGAGGACGGCGGCGACGGCTCCATGGACCTGCCGCCCTTCCAGAGCCACTGGAAGATGATGAGCGACGTCTGCAAGCATTGCGACAACGCGCCCTGCCAGGAGTCATGCCCGACCGGCGCGCTGTTTCGCACCGAGTTCGATACCGTGGTGGTGCAGCAGGACATCTGCAACGGCTGCGGCTATTGTGTGCCGGCCTGCCCCTTCGGCGTCATCGACATCAACCTGCTCGACGGCAAGGCGCACAAATGCACGCTCTGTTACGACCGGCTCAAGGGCGGGCTGGAGCCGGCCTGCGCCAAGTCATGCCCGACCAATTCGATCCAGTTCGGCGAATTGTCCGAATTGCACGCGCGCGCCCAGCGGCGCGTCGACAGTCTGCACCAGCAGGGCGCAGCCGACGCCTATCTCTACGGCACGCCGGGTGCCCCCGGCGCCACCGGCGGCCTCAACCACCTGCACGCCTTCTTCCTGCTTACCGACCGGCCCGAGGTCTATAATCTGCCCTCGCATCCGTCGCGCGGCGCCAACCGCGTGCTGCCCGCGCTCATTACCGGGCTTGCCACCGCTCTCCTTCTGACTGGCGCCGCCTTCGGTCTCCTGCTCACTACGGTCGGAGTTTGAGTCATGGATGCCCGCGCGCCCGCCTTCGAACCGGTCCGGCACGAGCCGCTGCCGACCTATCACGGCCGCCCAGCCGTCAAGCCGAGCCTCTACGGCTGGACCGTCGCGCTCTACATCTATGCCGGCGGGCTGGCCGCCGGGCTGCAGATCGTGGTCACCGTCGCGCAATTGCTTTCGCTTGAAGGCAGCGAGCCGGTCTCCTTCGCGGGCCGTGCCATCGCACTCTTTGGCGCCATCGTCGGCGGCATCCTGCTGATCGTGGACCTGCATACCAAGCAGCGTTTCTACAACATGCTGCGCATCTTCCGCCCGACCTCGCCCATGTCGATCGGCACTTATGTGCTGATGGGATTCGGCTTCTGGAGCCTCATGGCCTTCATCGTACAGGCCTTCGATCTGCAGTTGATCGCCCTCATTTTCGGCTGCCTGGCCGGCGCCACGGGCTGGTGGATGACGACCTATACGGCGGCGCTGCTGGGCGCGACCGCAACGCCGCTATGGGCCGGCTCGCCCAAGCTGCTGGCCATGCGGTTCGCCAGTTCCGCCATGGCGACCGGCGCGGCGGCGGCCTGCATCATCGCGCTCGGACTGGCGCCCACGTCGGGTCTCGCGCGCGCCTTCGGCAATCTCGCCGCTCTGGCGGTGCTGGTCGAATTCGCCGCCTCGCTCGGCTCGCGGTTTATTCTGCGCGGCATCGGCGTCAACGGCCCGCTCGAGGAAATGCCCTGGGGCCCGGTACATATCGTCGGCGTCGAGCTCTTCGGCGCGGTGGTCCCCTTCGTGCTGTTCATCCTGGCCGATTTCTTCGCGCCGGCATGGCCGTTCTCGCTGGCGGCCTCGATCTGTCTGCTGATCGGCGGGCTCATAATGCGCGGCACCATTCTGCTCGCCGGGAACGAGTTGGCGCGCCGGCCGCAAGACTATTTCCGCTTCGCGCAAGGATGACGATCAAGGATCACGATCATGGCCGATGTGCCCACCGCCGTTCGCGTTCATGGGAGCCGCGCCCTCGAAGCGCTCGAACAGATTCATCGTGACGGGCCCGGCTATGCCAAGGAGCAGATCGACGAGATCATGAAGCGGCTCGTCCTCATGCGCGACGATCTCATTCATGCCGAGCGCGAGGGCAGGCCGTGCGGCCCGTGGCTGCGCGGCAGCAATGCCATCCTGAGTTCCATCATGGGCACCGAATATCCCAAGGGCGGGTTGCAATGGGACCGCGTCAGTGAGACCCGCGAGGCGCTCAAACGGATGATGGAAGGGAGCCCGCCGGGCTAACCTTACGCGAACCAATCGCCGGCTGTTCCGTTGCTACGGTTGGCCGCTCTGCAGAAGCGGTCGCAATAAGAGGAGGGCTGTCATGCCCGCCAGATCGAAAGCCCAGCAGCAGGCCGCCGGCGCGGCGCTCTCCGCCAAGCGCGGGGACCGCAAGGTCAGCAGCCTGAAAGGCGCTTCCAAGTCGATGTACAAGTCGATGAGCGAGCGCGAGCTCGACAAGATGGCGTCGACCAAGCGCAAGGGAAAGCCGAAACACAAGTCGTCCTGAGCCGGTCGCGCGGCAAACAAAAACGCCGGCGATGATTGTCGCCGGCGTTCGCGCAATCGTTTGGGCGGGCGGGTCAGCGCCGTGTCACACGCCCGTTATCGCCGGCACCCGGGCCGATGAAGCCGCGCGGACCGTAGTAACGGCGGCGCGGCTCGTAGGTGCGTCGGCCGCCGCCGCCGAACAGGAAGTCGAAGAAGTTCGGGCCGCTGCTGTAACCGCCGTTGTAGCCGTCGTCGCTGCTGCCATAGGCACCATAGGTGCCGACCGGCATCCGTACCGGCCCGTCGGACGACGTCTGCCGCTGCGGGACCGGAATGTAGGCGACCATGCGCTCCGACCGGTGCTTGAGGATATCGATCATCTTGGCGTCGCGGCCGTAGACGTCGTCGCGGAACTGCAGCTTGCCGTCGCGGTCGACGAAGGCGGTCTGATAGGTCAGGTGCACCGGGATCGGCATCGGGAAGTTGATGTTGATCTCGTTGGGGCCGTACATGCTTTCAATCTTGGCCGGCGTGTAGCGATCCTTCGGAAGCTCGATCGCGAGCAGCTTGGCCGCGTATTCCGCGGGGTCCTGCACGCGCATGCAGCCGTGGCTGAAGGCGCGCTTACTGCGCTTGAAGAGGTACTTGTCCGGCGTGTCGTGCTGATAGACCAGGAACTTGTTGGGGAAGTTGAAGCGGACGCGGCCGAGCGCGTTGCCGGCGCCGGGCGGCTGATAGATGTGCACGGTCCCGTTGCGGTCCTGATAGATCTTCAGGCCGTAGCGGTCGAGGACGGTGGGATCCTGCTGCAACGCCGGCAGATATTCGTTCTCGATGATCGAGGGCGGCACGTTCCAGGTCGGATTGACCGTGATGTACTTCATCTCCGACGTGGTCATCGGCGTCGCCTTGGTCGGCTTGCCGACGACGATCTTGGTCTTCCAGTCGAGTTGGCCGTCGTGCATCAGCTTGAGCGAATAGTCCGGCACGTTCACAATGACATAGGTGTCTTCGGCGTTGCCGAGCTTGCGCGGCAGCCAGCGCCAGCGCTCCATGTTGACGAGGATCGTGTCAATCGGGTCGCGCGGCAGCCGGTGTCCCTGGCGCAGTTCGCCATTGAGCGCGGCGAGCGTATTGGAGCCCGCCAGGCCGTCGGCGTTGAGGTCGGCGCCGGTCTGGAACGCCTTCACCGCGTCGGCGACGTCCTCGTCATAGAGCGGGTTGTTTTTGTTGCCCGGCACGTTGAGCCGCTTGCGCAGCTGGATCACCCGTGCGTCCCGCATGCCCGGGCGCAGGATGCGGCCTTCCGGCACGCGCACCACAGGCGTCTTGTCCGCCGGCATGGCGGCTTGTCCGTCATGGGCGCGCAATGCCGCCAGCTTCTTCTTCAGCGCCTGGAAGCCGGCCTGGGGCGGATTGTAGCCGTCGAGCGTCTTGGCGACGTCGGCCGCTTCGGAAACCTTGGCCAGTACTTCGCTCGGCTCCGGCGGCACCAACTTGAAGGCAATGTCGGCGCCGACCCGGCTGAAGTGGATGCGGCCGATCTGGGCGTCGCGGGCGTATTTGAGTACCGAGCCGGTCAGGTGCAGCTCGGCTTCCGCCAGACCCTGTGGGGTCGCGGCACGCGCGAAATCCGGCGTCGGATAGTCGCTGGGGACGAGGCCGTCGGTCTGCACCTGGCCGAGGAAGGCGACGGCCGCTTTGGCGCGCGCGTCTTCCTTGCCGTCACGGGTCCAGAGCGGCTTGTAGTCGTGCTTGCGGTAGAACTTCTCGACGCCCTCGCGGTCCTCCTTGCGGCTGACATAGTAGTCGAGCCGGCGGCCGTCGATCAGGCCGCGCAGGGCGTCCGCCACCTTGCTGTCCATGCTCGGTGGAGGGGGCGCAGCCTGCGGTGCGGCGGCGGCCTTGGCCGGCTGGCCCGCGTCCTGCTTGGCCTGTTGCGGTTGCGCACCAGCCTCGGCAGGCTTCGCCGGCTTGGCGGTATTGGCAAGCTGGGGCTTGGCCGGCGGGAGATCCTTTACGGTCGGCGGCGGCAGCGGCGACAGGTCAGGCCTGGGCACTGCGATTTGCGCGGCCCGAGCATTGGCGGCGGGAGCCTTGCCCGACTCGACGTCCTTGACGGTCGGGGGCGGCACCGGCGCGAGGTCCGGCTTGGGAACGGCAATCTGCGCGGTCTGGGCTTTCGCAGACGCAGCGGCCTGGCCCTTGCCCGGCGCGGCGGAAGGCGCCGCCGACGACGCCCCCGATTGACCGGGAATGGGCACCACCACCTGCTGCTGCGCAAAGCCGGCATGACCGGAAAGCGCGATGGTCAGGCCGAAAGCGGTGGACGCCAGCAGACGCTTGAAACGGACAGTTTGCACCGGGTGTCTCCGACGGACTGGGCGGCTCTCAGCGGGCCACCTTGTTGGACGGGCGCATTCTAGCTGATGCACCTGAGGTAGTTACGGATTTCACAACGTGTCGGGCATCAAACATGGCCGACTGTTGCTATTTTGCACAGGTACGCGGAGGTGTGATTCGGGCGGCTTATGGCGGCCTTTCTCCGCCAGAGCTTACACCATCCAACGGCCGGAAAGCCGTTTCCCGGCGCCCTTGTATCGCTTTTGCAGTGATTTCTTTGTGATATCGGTCACACCCTTGTCACGTTCCGTGCCGCCCTTCTTTTCATTGCAGGTTAGGGATGTGGCGGAAGTGCGGATTGCCCGCGGCGCTCCTGTCGTGGAGACTTGCATGCGCTCTCGCCGGTTGCGCAATTGGCATGGAGGTCTTCGATGGCAGCGCGTGGAATGGCTAGCACTCTGCTCGGCATGGTTGCCTTGGTTCTTCTGCCGGCCGCCGCGCTTTATGCGCAGGGCCCAAGCGGGCCGCCGCCCGGTAATGCCGCTGCCACCGCGCTCAAGCCGCTTACGGGCCCCGCCGAGCCGACGCCGGCCGATCAACTGCCGCTCGACCGGCTGAAGCTGCCGGAGGGCTTCCACATCGAAGTCTACGCCAGCGGCATTGCCCATGCGCGCTCGCTGCGCGTGGGCAAGCGCGACACCGTGTTCGTCGGCAGCACGGGGGACAAAGTCTCGGCCATCGTCACTGTCGACGGCAAGCGCCAGGTCAAGGTGATCGCCTCCGGTCTCGACCGGCCGAACGGCCTCGCCTTCCACGACGGCACGCTCTACATCGCCGAGACGTCGCGCATTTCCAAGATCGACAATGTCGAGGACACGCTCGACAATCCACCCAAGCCGGCCGTGGTTTATTCCGACCTGCCGCACGAACCCAATAGCGCCCGTTTCATCGGCATCGGTCCCGACGGCAAGCTCTATGTCGCGATCGACACGCCCTGCGATGACTGCGCGGCCAAGCCGGGCGAAGGCCAGATCCGCCGCATCGATCTCGCCGGCGGCAATGTCGAGGCGGTCGCCCTCGGCGTGCGCAACTCGCTCGGCTTCGACTGGTCGCCGCGCAACAAGGATCTCTATTTCACCGACAACGGCCGCGACTGGCTGTCGGAGAACGCGCCGAGCGACGAACTCAACCGCGTCAGCAAGCCCGGCGAGAATTTCGGCGCGCCCTATTGCTACGCCAACCTCGCCGATCCGGTGAACGGCTGGGGCCACGCCTGCGACGAATTCACCGGCCCGATCGCGCAGCTCGGGCCGCACGTCGCGCCGCTCGGCATGCGCTTCTACACCGGACGCATGTTTCCGCGCCGCTATCGCGACGCCATCTTCGTCGCCCGCCACGGCTCCTGGAACAAAACCAGGAAGATCGGCGGCGACGTGATGGTGCTGCATCTCAACAAGGAAGGCTCGGTGCAGTCGATGGAGCCGTTCCTCACCGGATTCCTGCAGGACAATAACTACGTCGGCCGTCCGGTGGACGTGCAGCCGATGCATGACGGCTCGCTGTTGATTTCCGACGATTGGAACGGCGCGGTCTACCGCGTCACCTACGGCAGCGGACGCGAACAGCGCGAGGAGCGGCCCCGGCGCCGTCGACGCCATTATCATCGGCGGCGATTCTTCTTCGACGACTACTGAGCGCGGGCCTCGCGCATTCGACGAAAAAAACCGGGCCCCGCGAGGGGGGCCCGGCTAGGATTTGCCGGCGTGGGGGGCCGGCAACATTTCCAGAGGGGAACTTGCTGCCCACCGGATCAATCTGGGAGGATACGCAGCCGATGAACAGCGTGGGCGGACTATGCGCAAGCGGACGGCGAGCAGCAATGGCGGGCGCCGCATGGCAGTCATGCCGAAACTGCCAGCACGTGCTGCGATTTGACGCAAGAATTTCGCGATTTAAAAATGCCAGCGTTGCGCGTTGGCGACAAGGAAGTCGCGGAAAACCTGAATCCGCGCGACGGACTTGAGTTCTTCCGGGTAGACGAAGAAGGCGTCGAGCGCGAGCGTTTCTTCCTCGCCGAAGAGCTGCACCAGCCCGCCGTTTTCTTCCACGAGATAGTCGGGCAGCATCGCTATTCCTAAGCCGCGCTGGGCGGCGCGCAATAAGCCGAGAACATTGTTGATGGTGAGAATGGGCACGCGTGGGCCCTTGCCGTCGCGAGTGACGTCCAACAGCCAGCGGCGATTGGCGAAATGCGCCGGCACCGTTCCGCTCAGCACAATGATGCGGTGATTGTCGAGTTCCTCGTGGCTGCGCGGCGTGCCAAAGCGTTTGAGATAGTCGGGCGAGGCATAGGCGTGGAAATGCACCGAGAACAGCTTGCGCTGAATGAGGTCCGGCTGCGTCGGCTGACGCAGGCGGATGGCGACGTCCGCCTCGCGCATCGCCAGATCGAGCTCCTCGTCCGTTGTGATCATGGTGATGGTGATATCGGGATAGAGGTCGAGGAAGTCGCCGAGCCGCGGCAGCAGCCAATGGATGCCGATGCCGGGCGTGGTCGACACCTTCAACTCGCCGTTTGGCCGTTCGCGGCTGTCGGTGAGCTTGGTGCGTGCGGCCTCCAGCTTCATGAACACTTCGTGCGCGGTGCGATAAAGCAACTCGCCCTGCTCGGTGAGGATCAGCCCGCGCGCATGGCGGTGAAAAAGGGAGACGCCCAGTTCCTGCTCGAGCGCGGAGACCTGGCGCGACACCGCCGATTGCGACAGTCCGAGCCGTTCGCCCGCATGGGTGAACGAGCCCGCCTCAGCCGCGGCGTGGAAGACCTTGAGCTTGTCCCAGTCCATCGAAGAGCTGGGTGAGGCGATGGTCATGATTATTCTGCCGCCGCGCGTTCGTGTTCGTGGGCGGCGAGAAACTTCTCCGCCTCGAGCGCGGCCATGCATCCCTGTCCGGCGGCAGTGACCGCCTGGCGATAGATGTCGTCGGTGACGTCGCCGGCGGCAAACACGCCGGGCACGGAGGTGGCGGTGGAGTAGCCGGCGGTGACGATGTAGCCGGACGGCTTCATCTGCAGCTGGCCGACGAACAGTTCGGACGCCGGCTGGTGACCGATGGCGATGAATACGCCGTCGATGGCGCGCTCGGTCACCGCGCCGGTCTTCACGTTCTTCAGTTTCGCGCGGCTGACCTTGAGCGGATTTTCGCTGCCCATGACGTCTTCGAGCACCGTATCCCACAGCACCTCGATCTTGGGATGCTTGAACAGCCGGTCCTGCAGGATCTTCTCGGCGCGGAAGGCCTCGCGCCGGTGCACCACCGTGACCTTCGACGCGAAATTGGTGAGGAACAGCGCTTCCTCCACGGCGGTGTTGCCGCCGCCGACCACGATCACTTCCTTGTTGCGGTAGAAGAAGCCATCGCAGGTCGCGCAGGCCGACACGCCGTAGCCCTTGAACTTCTGCTCCGAAGGCAGATCGAGCCAGCGCGCCTGCGCGCCGGTGGCGATGATCAGGCTGTCGGCGATGTAGACGTCGCCGGAATCGCAGGTGAGGCGGAACGGACGGCCCGACAGCTCCGCCTTGTTGACGTGGTCCATCACGATCCTGGCGCCGACATGCTCGGCCTGGGCCTGCATCTGCTCCATCAGCCAGGGGCCCTGGATGACGTCAGCGAAGCCGGGATAGTTCTCCACGTCGGTGGTGATGGTGAGCTGGCCGCCGGGCTGGATGCCCTGGATCAGGACCGGCTCCAGCATGGCACGCGCGGCGTAGATCGCGGCGGTGTAGCCGGCCGGGCCGGAGCCGATGATCACGACCTTGGCATGGGTAGTCTTGGACATGGCACCTGACGCCCCCTGGCGTCGTCGGGCGATGGGGATTTTGCCCTCGGGCGACCGGCAGCCCCCGGCTCTTTTGGCCCGCACGATCTAGGGTGTCCAGCCGAGCTATGCAAGCGACGCAACCCCCAAAGTCACAGAAGTCGGGCCGAGGCTCGGCCCTTGCGCAATAATCTTTCGCGAAAGAATATTTCGCGGTATGGATATTCCGCCCTCCTACCGGAGACCTTTTGCCAGGGAGCCCACGTTTTGCCTGCCCGTCTCGATGACATCGACCGCAAGATCCTCAAGGAGCTGCAGGACGACGGCCGCATCACCAATGTGGAGCTGGCCAGCCGGGTGGGCATTTCAGCGCCGCCCTGCCTGCGCCGCGTGCGTGCGCTGGAGGAGGCGGGCTACATCAAGGGTTATCGCGCCCTGCTCGACGAGAAGAAGCTCGGCTACGAGGTGACCGTCTTTGCCATGGTGCACCTGGCGAGCCAGGCGGAAACCGACCTGACGGCGTTCGAGGACTTCGTGCGCGCGGAGCCGCTGGTGCGCGAATGCTGGATGCTCTCGGGCGAAATCGACTTCCTGCTCAAGTGCGTGTCGCCGGATCTGAAGACGTTCCAGGCCTTCGTCGAGCGTCTCACCGCCGCGCCGCAGGTGCGCAATGTGAAGACCTCGCTCACCCTGCGCGAGTCCAAGAACGCGGCCATGGTGCCGATGGACGGTTAGGCGCGCGTTCCGCTAATCGCAAACCAGCGCTGGCCTGCAATATCTCCTGCAGACGCTTTTCGGATTATGCGTGATGCAAAGGCTGATGCATTTGTCGACCTTGAACCTGCAGGCCATTTCGCGCGGGCCTTTTGTGGCGGCCTGAGCCGCTGCGGCGCCCGCCGATAAAAGTGCTGCGACGGCGATGATCCTAATCGCGCAAGCCATGGGTAATTCTCCAGTCGCACAGGATTACGCATGGCGGCCCGACCGGAACCGCCATGCGCGTGAGGCTGGTGTTCAGAGGCAAACACCGACGCAATGGCCGAAGACGCATGCGCCGAGGCATTTGATTGCGCACCCGCAGTCGCTCGGTGCGATCCCCTTCGACGATGACGAAGAGGAGGACACAGCGCGAGCAACCGGCGCCGATTGCTTCGGTAGATTCATTGTCGTCTCTCCTGTTGTTCGTTAAGTCTTGCTCGTGACGTGCGCCACGAGCCTTTGCTTTCAAGCGCCGCACTGGCGCCGCTTGAAATTTTCGCGCCGCCTTACAGCCTGCAAACGGTGTTGTCGCAGGCCAAGTTGCACAGCGTCTTGGCGATTCCCCCCAACTGATCGCAGGCCGCGTGGCAGAGCTGGCACGGGATGCCTTGCGACGCACCGATGCCGGACTTCAGCATGGCCGCACGGCTGACGTGCCGCGCGACCGGAGGGGATTGATTCGGCAATACCATGGTTCGTGTGCTCCTCGATTGCACCGGTGCGGGATGGCCGGTGCGGGGAAACCGCCCCTGCTCGGGGCTTATCGCCTCCCGCGAGCGATATCCTGTTCGGCTCGGAGCTTCGTGCATGCCGCCGAACCCTGTTTCATCTCCGTTTGTGCTACGCGCGTTTCGACCAGGCGCGCACTTCACCGATCGTCACCGGCATGACGTCGCTCACGTCGACGGTGAAGCGGTAAACTTTGTCGGCCACGCGGGTGTCGCGCGGATCGAAAAACTTGACCTCGATGTCGTAGCAATCCGAATCGGGCCGGCAAACGGGGCTCCTGCGCACGCCGACCGTATCGAGTTCCAGATCGCCTTGGGTCGCGCTGCCCATTACCTGCGAAGCCTGGAAGGCATTGGTTGCCGCATAGTTGAGCGCTCTTTCTTCCGGCGTCAGGCCCAGATTACGGAGGTCGTAATAGACCCGGTTCAAGAAATTGCCGAGACCGGCGGCGCGACGGTCATAAAGGTCGCGATCGGCTTTCTTCTCAGGTGGCTCGCCGAGCAGAGCGGCGATGACCTGCCGCGTTGGCCAACTGAACATCCCGCGTACAGCAGGAATGATGACCGGAACGATCTGGCCCGACTGCAGGCGCGCTGCGCCGCCGACGATCCCCGGCACCGAGACCATCTCGACGCCCTCGCGCAATTGCCCCTGGAAAGCTTGACGCAATCGGTCATAGGCTGCCGCAGCGAACGGACCGGCAGGCGCGATGGCATAGATCGGGGTGGCATCCAGATTGAGCGTCCAGATCAGCGATTCCGCTTCGAATGTGTTTGCTGCGAGGTACTCGTTCATGTGTGCCGGATCGAAGGGGTTGGCGCCCGCGTTCATTCCCTGGGCGAAAAATCCCTGCGCGCCTCGGTGCCGAAGTCGTATCCGAGCGTTCCCAGCGCGTACACGAGCTGCGGCGCCTTTTGTCCGCCGCAGGTGCAGTTGGCCCCGCCCCCGCATCCGCAATCGGAAGGCGCGATGCGTGGCGGCGAAGCCGACGGGGCAGCGTCCGGTGGCGGAGGCGAGTTTGCCTCCGCCGCCATCACTCCCGCGATCGGCGCTACGGTGGGTGCGCTCATCTTGTTCCGTGCCGCCGTTCCGGAGTCGGTCGTTGCCTGCTCCGCGCCCGGCAGTTCGGATGCTGATATTCCAATCGGCTCTTGGTTCGGATTCACTAAGGTCGTGTCGCTCATATCGATCCCTCCCTCCGTGATGAGATTCAGTGCCCCCCGCGGGTTCAACCGGCCCGCCAGGCAACGGCGGTTATCGTCAGCTTCCGTGAGATTGCAGGATGCGGCGCTCCTGATGAGTGCCAGCCGTACGGCATGAGGATCGGGCCGTTCGCCGCGCTTGAGCTGCACGCTGAGCAGCAGGGCGGCGACGCCTGTCGTAATCGCGGTTGCGAAGCTGGTGCCGCTCTTGAGGCCGACATCACCGCCAGGGGTGGCGCCAAGGATGTTCTGGCCTGGCGCCAGAATTCCCTGGGTTTGATAAACGTGTCCCCAATTGCTGATGTCGAGCGGCGCGCCGCCCGCGTCCATCGCGCCGACCGACAAGACGGTGTCGAGCGCCGCCGGGATATGCAGACAATCGCATCCGTCATTGCCGGCAGCCGCCACCACCAGGACGTTTCGCTCGGCGCAGGTTCGGATGGCTTTTTCGAGCAACGGCTCCGGATCGCCAGTCGCGCTCAGCTGGCCGCCGCTGATGTTGATGACATGCGCGCCGTGTTCGACCGCTTGCAGGATCGCGCGCGCCAGATCGATCTGCGAACACATGATCAACGCGTTTTGCGGCCCGCTGGCAAAGACAGGCGCAATGACGCCGCTGCAGGCCGGCGCGATCCCCTCGATGGGGCTGCCCGGCTGCCCGAAAATAATGCTGGCGATATGGGTGCCGTGTCGGCAGGCCGGCCCGGAGTTGGCGCTGGAAGGCACGAGCGTTTCGATCGGTGTAAGCCGCGCACCGGCAAGGCACGGATGCGAGAAATCGACCGGCCCATCAAGCACGGCGACGCAAATGCCCGGGTTGCCGCGCGTTTCGGCCCAGATCGCCCCGAGACCCAGGACCTCCGCGACAGCCGCCGCTCGGTCGGAATGGTCGGGCAACCCTCGGGATTGGAACATGCTACTACCAGCCGGTACATAAAGTATGCACAACCTATACTAGTTATATTAGAGAATGCAATCACTAACTGGCCGCACGCAAACTGCTGCCGCTGGGACGGTGCACGGCGCTCTCGCCGAATCCGCCGATTGATGAGCATTTGCTGCGTGAATGTCCCAACCGCACGCGGTGCGGATTCCAGCCTTTCGGTGTAGCTTTGAAAATTCGGTGATTAACCCGCGCCGGGAAGGACGTTTTCACCGGGCGCCGGTCCAAGGACGCGGCCATGGTGCCGATGGAGTGATTTTGAGCATGGCCGCAAAGGTATTCATCGGTGTGGGCGCAGGCTTCGCGGGCGACCGCAGCGATGCGGCGGTCCCGGTGGTCGATGCCCTGGCCGCGGCGCAAGGCCAGCGCTTTCTGATGTATGAGATGCTGGCCGAACGCACGCTCGCGCTCTGCCAGATCGAGCGGCGCAAGGATGCCGCGCGCGGCTACAGCCCCGCGCTCGAGCGCATTTTGACGCCAGTGCTGGCGCGCTGCCTTTCCAGCGGCATCAGGATCGTCGGCAATTTCGGCGCCGCCAATCCGCGCGCCGCCGGCGCCTGCATCTTCGCGCTCGCCCGCTCGCTCGGTCTTAAGGCGCCGCGCATCGCGGTGGTCGAAGGCGACGATCTGAGCGGGCAGCTGTCGCCGAGCGAGCTTGCCGCGCGCGAAGTAGATGGCAATGTGCTGGCGGAGCCGCGCGAGATCATATCGGCCAATGCCTATCTCGGCGCCTTTCCGATCGCCGAAGCGCTCGATCAGGGCGCCGATATCGTGGTGACCGGCCGCGTCGTCGATTCAGCGCTGGCGCTCGGTCCGCTGCTGCACGCGTTTCGCTGGCGCGCCGACGATTGGGACCGTCTGGCCGCAGGGACACTGGCCGGCCATCTGCTCGAATGCGCGGCGCAAATCACCGGCGGCTATTTCGCCGACCCAGGCTTCAAAGACGTGCCGGACCTTGCCGACGTGGGCTACCCGATCGGCGAGATCGATGCCGACGGCACGGTCGTGATCGGCAAGCCGCCCGGCACCGGCGGACGCGTCGATCGGCAGACCGTGGTCGAGCAGATACTCTATGAAATCCACGATCCCGCCGCCTATCTGGTGCCCGATGTCGTGCTCGACCTCACCGCAGTGGAGGTCGAGGAGATCGGCAAGGACCGCGTGCGCGTTTTCGGCGCGCGCGGCGGCCCTGCGCCCGACAAGCTGAAGGCGACGATCTGTTTCGACAGCGGGCTGCTGGGCGAAGCCGAGATCTCCTATGCGGGGCCCAACGCGGCGGCCCGTGCCGCGCTTGCCGCGCAAGTCGTCTGCCAGCGCGTGCGTCGGCGTGCACCTTTGCTCGCCGTGCGGGTCGACGCCATCGGCGTGACCAGCGTGCTGGGCGCGACCGACAGGGTGCCCGATCTTTCGGCTGTACAGAGCAAGGATGTGCGCCTGCGTTTTGCGGCGCAGTCGACCGATGCGGCGCAGGTCGCGATGCTGCTCGACGAGGTGGAATCGCTGTATTGCTCCGGCCCGGCCGGCGGCGCCGGCGTGCGCCGGCACGTCACGCCGCGGCTCGCAAGCGCCTCCTGCCTGATCGAGCGGCGCTACGCCCCGCCGCGCGTGACCATGCTGGAGGTTTAAGCCATGCCGACGGTGCGCCTGCAGGAGATCGCCAATGCCCGCTCGGGCGACAAGGGCAACCGGCTCAACCTCGTGCTCGTTTGCCGCGATCCGGCCGATTATCCGGCGGTGGCGGCACAGGTGACGGCCGAGCGCGTGGCGCAGGTCTTTGCCATACGCAGGCCAAGCCACGTGGCACGCTATGACCTGCCCAAACTCGCCGCGTTCAATTTCGTGCTCGACGACGTATTGGAAGGCGGCGTCAACGGCAGCCTCGGCCTCGACGGCCACGGCAAGTCGCTGTCGTTCCTTCTGTTGGATATGCCGGTGGAGATCGAAACGCGGCAGACCGGGCGCTGAGCGGCGACCGGCGCGCCGATTGATCAGGCCTTGATGAAGGCGAGCAGGTCGGCGTTCACGGCATCGGCCTGCGTGGTGATCATGCCGTGCGGAAAGCCCTTGTAGGTCTTCAGCGTCCCATTCTTCAGGAGCTTGGCCGACAAGGGTCCGGCGGCGACATAGGGAACGATCTGGTCGTCCTCGCTGTGCATCACCAGCACCGGCACGGCGATCTTCTTCAGGTCCTCGGTGAAGTCGGTCTGCGAGAAGGCGACGATGCCGTCGTAGTGCGCCTTGGCGCCGCCCATCATGCCCTGCCGCCACCAGTTTGCGATGGTCGCCTCGGCTGGCTTGCCGGTCTTGTTGTAATTGTAGAAGGGGCCGGCGGCGATGTCGCGATAGAATTGCGAGCGGTTGGCCGCAAGCGCCACCATAAGGTCGTCGAACACCTTTTTCGGCAGCCCTTTCGGATTGGCCGCCGTTTGTAGCATCAGCGGCGGCACCGCGCTGATGATGGCCGCCTTGGAGACGCGGCTTTCGCCGTGGCGCGCGATATAGTGCACCACCTCGCCGCCGCCGGTCGAATGGCCGACGTGAATGGCGTTCTTCAGATCGAGATGCGCCGTCACCGCGGCGAGGTCGTCGGCATAGTGATCCATGTCGTGGCCGTCGCCGACCTGGGTGGAGCGGCCATGGCCGCGGCGGTCGTGAGCGATGACGCGGAAGCCGTGATTGAGAAAAAACAGCATCTGCGCGTCCCAGTCGTCGGCCGACAACGGCCAGCCATGGCTGAACACGATGGGCTGCCCTTTGCCCCAATCCTTGTAGAAGATTTCAACGCCGTCGCTGGTGGTGATCATTGGCATGTCGGGTTCTCCTGGTTGCGGAGCCGCGCGATTGAGGTCTTGAATGGCATTGACGCTTGCATGTGCAGCGGGCTGTAAATTCGACCGCATGCTAGCATGGACACGCACCCGTGGCGGCGGATACTAAAGTCTAGTAACGCGCGCTCAACGCGGCCTTTAAGTCAGTTTGACGACAAGTCTTCGCGTGCTACGCGCGTTAAAATAAAATGGCCGGGCAAGCCCGGCCATGATCGTCGCGAAATCTGGGAAACGGCAGGCGAAAGGTTATCGCCACTCCACCTTTTTCACCTCATAGGCTTTGGCGCCGCCCGGCGTATTGACTTCGACGGAAGCGCCCTTGGCCTTGCCGATCAGCGCCTTCGCAAGCGGCGAGGTGATCGAGATGCGGCCCTTCTTGGCGTCGGCCTCCGGCTCGCCGACGATCTGCCACACCTTCTTCTCCTCGGTGTCCTCGTCGATCAGCGTCACCGTGGCGCCGAACTTGATGGTGTCGCCCGACAGCTTGGACACGTCGATCACGTCGGCGCGCGCGAGCTTGTCTTCGATCTCGGCGATGCGGCCCTCGTTGAGCGACTGCTGCTCCTTCGCGGCGTGATATTCGGCATTCTCTGACAGGTCGCCATGCGAGCGTGCCTCGGTGATCTGCTGGATGATGCGCGGCCGCTCCACCTGCTGGCAGTGCTTGAGCTCAGCTTCGAGCAGGGCGTAACCGGCCGCCGTCATCGGTATCTTTTCCATCGTCTCGTCTCCTCCTGGCGGGCGCCCGAACCAAATCCGCTCCGGCGCGCCGCCAAGACCCTTCTCATCTTGAAAAGCGTCGAACCTTCGACTCGTAATTCAACTCCGACCGCGGACTTAAACCCCGCGATGCCGGAGCCCTGTGAAACCGGAGCCGGTCAAAGAAACCCCGACCGCGGGCAGTTTCACCTGCGCCGCGACCGCGGGCTTTCCGGCCTAACTCGCGCCGCCGCCTTCGGTTCGGCCTCTCCACGCGGCCCCGCGGGGCCTGCTCTTCAAGTCCGATCACCGTAGTAGCTTTGCAGCGCACGCACCTCAAGGTCGCCCCCGAGATAGGCTTTGATGCCCTGCGCCGCGGCGATGGCACCTGAAAGAGTGGTGTAGTACGGGACTTTATGCAAGAGGGCTGCATGGCGCAGCGAGCGGCTGTCGGCCAGGGCGGTGGCCCCCTCGGTGGTGTTGAAAACGAGTTGAACGCCGCCGTTTTTGATGGCGTCAACGATATGGGGCCGCCCTTCCAGCACCTTGTTGATCTTCGTCGCCGGGACGCCCTGCTCGACCAGGTAGCGCTGCGTGCCGGACGTGGCGATGCATTTGAAGCCGAGTGAGGCGAGCAGCTTCACCGCCGGCAGAATGCGCTGCTTGTCAGCGTCCCTGACCGAGACAAATACGGTGCCGGAGCGGGGCAGGCTGGTGCCGCCGCCGATCTGGCTCTTGGCGAAGGCGATATCGAACGAGCCGTCGATTCCCATCACCTCGCCGGTGGATTTCATCTCCGGCCCCAGCACGGTGTCGACGCCGGGGAAGCGGGCGAAGGGGAAAACCGCCTCCTTCACCGCCCGGTGCCGGGGATGGGCGGTCTTCAGGTCGAAGCTCTTGAGTTTTTCACCGGCCATGATGCGGGCGGCGAGCTTGGCCACCGGCAGGCCGATCACCTTGGCGACGAAGGGCACCGTGCGCGAGGCGCGCGGATTGACCTCCAGCACATAGATATCGCCGTCCTTGATCGCGTATTGCACGTTCATCAGCCCGCCGACATTGAGAGCAAGCGCCAGCGCGCGGGTCTGCCGCTCCAGTTCGGCGATGGTTGCGTCCGAAAGCGAATGAGGCGGCAGCGCGCAGGCGCTATCGCCCGAATGAATGCCGGCCTCCTCGATGTGTTCCATGATGCCGGCGATGAAGGTGTCTTTGCCGTCGGCAAGGCAGTCGACGTCTACTTCGGTGGCGTCCGACAGGTAGCGGTCGATCAGCAGCGGGCTCTTTTTCGAGACGGCCAATTCACTCGGCCGGTCGAGATCGGCCGCGAGACGGGCCACATAGCGGTCGAGCTGCGCGGTATCGCGCACGATCTCCATGGCGCGTCCGCCCAGGACATAGGACGGCCGGATCATCACCGGATAGCCAATCTGCTCGGCGATGGCGCGGGCGGCTGCCGGCGAGGTGGCGATGCCGCTCTCGGCCTGACGCAGTTCGAGCTTTTCGAGCAGCTTCTTGAAACGGTCGCGGTCCTCCGCCAGGTCGATGGCATCGGGCGAGGTGCCGAGGATCGGCACCTTTGCCTTTGCCAAAGGCTCGGCGAGTTTGAGCGGCGTTTGTCCGCCGAATTGCACGATGACGCCGTGCAGCGTGCCTTTTGAGCGTTCGATGTCGATGATTTCCAGCACGTCTTCCGGCGTGAGCGGCTCGAAATAGAGCCGGTCGGAAGTGTCGTAGTCGGTCGACACCGTCTCCGGATTGCAGTTGACCATGATGGTCTCGTAGCCGGCCTCCTTCAGCGCGAAGGCGGCGTGGCAGCAGCAATAGTCGAACTCGATGCCTTGCCCGATGCGGTTGGGCCCGCCGCCCAGGATGAGCACCTTCTTCTTGTCCGACGGCGCCGCCTCGTTGACGGCCTTGCCGGCGAAGGGTGTCTCGTAGGTCGAATACATGTAGGCGGTGGGCGAGGCGAATTCGGCCGCGCAGGTGTCGATGCGCTTGAACACGGGATGCACGTCGAGAGCCCGGCGCTTCTGCGTCACCGTCTCGGCATCGCTGCCGGTCAGCTTGGCGAGGCGCTTGTCGGAAAAGCCCAGGGCCTTGAGCCGCCGGAACGGGCCCGCCACTTCGGGCAGGCCTTTCGCCTTGATCTCGGCCTCTGCTTCCACGATGCCGCGGATCTGCGCCAGGAACCAGGGATCGATGCGGCAGGCGTTGTGGATCAATTCGTCGCCGGCGCCGAGGCGCATGGCCTGCGCCACCTTCAACAGCCGCTCCGGCGTCGGCGCGCCCAGCGCGGCGCGGATGTTGTTCTTGTTGTCGGGGTCCTCGATGCCCTTGGCCGGGTCATAGTCCTCGATGGTTATCTCGTCGAGGCCGGTCAGGCCGGTCTCCAGCGAACGCAGCGCCTTCTGCAGGCTCTCCTGGAAGGTGCGGCCGATCGCCATGGCCTCGCCCACCGATTTCATCGAGGTGGTGAGCGTTGTCGAGGCGCCGGGGAATTTCTCGAAGGCGAAGCGCGGGATCTTGGTGACGACGTAGTCGATGGTCGGCTCGAACGAGGCGGGCGTCGCGCCGCCGGTGATGTCGTTGGCGATCTCGTCAAGCGTGTAGCCGACCGCCAGCTTGGCGGCGACCTTGGCGATGGGAAAGCCGGTCGCCTTCGACGCGAGCGCGGACGAGCGCGACACGCGCGGATTCATTTCGATGATCACCAGCCGCCCGTCCACCGGATTGACGGCGAACTGCACGTTGGAGCCGCCGGTCTCCACCCCGATCTCGCGCAGCACGGCGATCGAGGCGTCGCGCATGATCTGGTATTCCTTGTCGGTGAGCGTGAGCGCCGGCGCGATGGTGATGGAATCGCCGGTGTGCACGCCCATCGGATCGATGTTCTCGATCGAGCAGATGATGATGCAGTTGTCGTTTTTATCGCGCACCACCTCCATCTCGTATTCCTTCCAGCCCAGCACCAATTCTTCGATCAGCACTTCGCTGGTGGGGGAGGCATCGATGCCGCGCTCGACGATGTCGATGAACTCGGCCTTGTTGTAGGCGATGCCGCCGCCGGTGCCGCCCAGCGTGAAGCTCGGGCGGATGATCGTCGGCAGCCCGATGTCCTCGAGCGCCTCGAGTGCCTGGGGCAGCGTCTTGATCTGGTGCGAGCGCGGCGTCTCCAGGCCGATCTTCGTCATCGCCTCGCGGAACAGCTCGCGGTCTTCCGCCTTGTCGATCGCCTCCGCGGTGGCGCCGATCATGTGCACGCCGAATTTTTCCAGCGTGCCCATCTTGCGCAGGGAGAGCGCGCAATTGAGCGCGGTCTGTCCGCCCATGGTGGGCAGCAGCGCGTCGGGCCGCTCCTTCTCGATGATCTTGGCGACGATCTCCGGCGTGATCGGCTCGATATAGGTGGCGTCGGCGATCTCGGGATCGGTCATGATCGTCGCCGGATTGGAATTGACCAGGACGATGCGGTAGCCCTCTTCGCGCAGCGCCTTGCAGGCCTGAGTGCCGGAATAATCGAACTCACAGGCCTGGCCGATGACGATCGGCCCGGCGCCGATGATCAGGATCGATTTGATGTCGGTTCTTTTCGGCATGCCAACTTTCGACTGCTACGGCCCCGATCGGTCATCCTGAGGTGCCTGCGCGTAGCGCGCGCCTCGAAGGACGAACGGCCTGTGCCGTCGCCCTTCGAGGCTCGTCCGGCTTCGCCGGCCTCGCACCTCAGAGTGACGGCGCGGGGTTGCCTGCGAGCAAGCACACAAAAAAAGGGCGCGCTTGTCGCGCGTCCCCCGGACCGCGCCGAGGACGCCATCCCCGCGCGCGGGGGGTCTTTAGACCAGATTCGAGAGGGAGGGAAGGGGCCACAGGAATGGGGAAACCACAGGCCGCCGAAACCGTTGTCTTACAATGACCACGATGACCCCCGTCGGCCCCGCCGCCAAACGCAGCACCAAGTCCGCCTGGGTCGCCGGGCTGGCGCTGGCCGGGACCTGGGCGCTCGCCCTGGTCGTGCAGCGCAATGGCCATCCCGCGGATGCTCCGGCCGAGGCAATGTCGGAGCGGAAGGGGACGCCCGCGGCCGCGGCGGCTGGCCAGCCGCTCAGGGGCTGGGCGCTATGGAAACACGTCCTTTACCGGGTCTACGAGGAGTTCTTCGAGGATCGCGTCATGTCGCTGGCGGGCGGCGTGACATTCTTCGTGCTGCTCGCCATCGTGCCGGCGATCACCGCGCTGGTCTCGATCTACGCACTGGTCGCCAATCCGGCGACGGTGCAGAACGAAGTGTCGTCGCTGCAGCAACTGATGCCGTCGGGGTCCTTCGACGTCATCCAGCAGCAGGTCAACCGCATCGTTTCCTCGAGCGGCGGCAGCCTGGGGATCTGGTTCTTCTTCGGTCTGGCGGTGTCGATCTGGAGCGCCAATTCCGGCCTGAAGGCGATCATCGACGCGCTCAATATCGTCTACGGCGTCAAGGACGAGCGGAGCATCATCAAGCTCAACCTGGTGTCGCTGGCCATGACTTTCGCGGGTGTCGTCGGCCTCATCCTCGCCATGGCGGCGCTGGTCGCATTGCCGCTGGTGATCGACCATCTCCCGCTCGGTTCGTTCGGCAGGACGCTGGCCGAGTGGGCGCGCTGGCCGGCCTTGCTGGCGCTGCTGATGGCAGGACTTGCGGTGCTCTACCGCTTCGGGCCCCACCGGAAGAATCCGTGCTGGGACTGGGTGAGCCCGGGCAACATATTCGGCGCCGTCGCCTGGCTTGCCGGCTCCGCCCTGCTGTCGTGGTATCTGAGCAATTTCGCCAACTACAACGCCACCTATGGCTCGCTGGGCGCCGCGGTCGGCCTGATGATGTGGCTGTGGATCACATCGATGGTGGTGCTGCTCGGCGCCGAGATCAATTCCGAGTACTTCGCCGCACGCAACAATATCCCTAAGCCGCAGGACAACAAGCTTGGGGGGAGCAAGAGCAGTTAGGGTAGCCGCCCGCTTTCGCCAAAGCCGGAGATTGGAGGCCCGGCCTGGATTCGAACCAGGCTGGAAGACCATGCACGGCTTCTGCGTCGCCACTCCGCCACCGGGCCGCCGCCAGGGATAGCCAATCGGCCTTGCCGCAAGGTTACGATGGTGGCTTGGCACCTCCCGCCTGCCATCGCGGTTAAGCGAGCCTTAACCGCGGCGCCACAGCGCCGGCAGCGGCCCGTCGCGGCCCGCGACCGGATCGCTTGCCGGCAGCGGCACCTGCGCGATCGTCTTCAGCGCCTTGTCGCGGTCGCTCGGGCTGTCGGCGCGGCAGAGATTGTAGGAGCCTTGCGGCGGATAGGCGCCGATCACCAGGAGATCACTGCTGCCCGAAAGGCGCTGATGCCCGATGCCGGCCGGCAGCACCGCCACATCGCCGGGCGCGAGTTCGACCACTTCTCCCTGGTCGCCGCCGAGCCGGACGCGCGCGGTGCCGCGCGCGATCCCAAGCGTCTCGTGGATCATCGAATGATAATGCGTGAACGGATAGATGCCGTCGCGCCATTGCCCATGGCCCCAGCCGTTCTCCGCGAACAACTGCTCCAGTTCGGCGGCCGGGTCGTCACCGAGTTCGACCGCGCGCTGATAGAGCAGCACCGGCAGCGTCGGGTTGTTCGGCACCGCGCCGTCGTCGGCGAAGCGGAAGGCGAGGGGCTGCGCGACCATGTTCCATCTCCGTTCGTCCCCGCGAAAGCCGGGACCCACGGTCAAGAACTCATATCGTGCACTGTGGTTTCTAGATTCCCGCTTGCGCGAGAACAGCGGCTGAATTTATGCAGTCTTCCGCTTCGCCTGCCGCATCATCTCGACGAAGCGCGTGAAGAGATAATGCGAGTCGCGGGGCCCGGGCGACGCCTCCGGGTGGTACTGCACCGAGAACACCGGTCTGTCCTTGAGCGCGATGCCGCAATTGGAGCCATCGAACAGCGAGACATGCGTCTCCACCGCGTTCGCCGGCAACGACTTGCCGTCGAGAGCGAAGCCGTGATTCATCGAGGTGATCTCGACCTTTCCGGTGGTCAGGTCCTTCACCGGATGATTGGCGCCGTGATGGCCCTGATGCATCTTCTGCGTCTTGCCGCCGACGGCGATGCCCAGCATCTGGTGACCGAGACAGATGCCGAAGGTTGGCGTGCCGGTCTCGATCAGTTTCCTGATCACCGGCACCGCGTATTCGCCGGTCGCCGCCGGATCGCCGGGGCCGTTCGACAGGAACACGCCGTCGGGCTTGAGCGCCATGATGTCTTGGGCCGAGGTCTGCGCCGGCACCACCGTCACTCTGTTGCCCGTGCCCGCCAGCATACGGAGAATGTTGCGCTTGATGCCGTAGTCGATGGCGACCACGTGGAATTCGGGGTTCGCCTGGCGGCCGAAGCCCTCGCCCCAGGCCCAGGGCGTCTCGTCCCAGGTGAAGCGCTGGCCGGATGTCACCATGGGCACCAGGTCCATGCCCACCAGTCCCGGCCATTCGCGCGCTTGCTTTTTCAGCGCACCGAGATCGAATTTGCCGTCGGGTGCATGCGCGATCACCGCGTTGGGCATGCCCTTCTCGCGGATGAGCCCAGTGAGTGCGCGGGTGTCGATGCCGGCGAGGCCGACGATGCCGCGAGCGCGCAGCCAGTCGTCGAGGTTGCGGGTGGCGCGGTAATTCGATGCCGCCGTGATGGCGGAATGCAGGATCACCCCGCGCACGCCGGGCGTCGCCGCCATGTTGACGGTCTCGATGTCCTCGTCGTTGGTGCCGACATTGCCGATGTGGGGGAAGGTGAAGGTGATGATCTGCCCGGCATAGGAGGGATCGGTGAGGATTTCCTCGTATCCCGTCATGGCCGTATTGAAGCAGACCTCGCCCACGGCGTGTCCGCTGGCGCCGAGGCCGAAACCTTGCAAAACGGTGCCGTCGGCCAGCACGAGAACGGCCGTGGCCTTGGGTTCATCCCAAGCCCCGGCGGCTTTGGCTTGCGTCTGGGTCATGGGCTCTTAGTTGCGTATTATATGGGGCGAGGCAAGGGGCCGCCGGCGGCAGCCCCCAGACACGTGTGGGAGGGCGGATATGCGGGTTGCAAGAGTTCGGGAGGACGGCGCTTCTGCTGGCGGCGGGGCTCGGATTTGGCCTTGCTCCGGCGCTTGCCGCGCCGGCGCCCAAGCATCCGGCGCCCAAGCAGCGCCATCACGGCCTCAAACGGGTCACCGTGGGCGAGCTGACCGCGCAAGGCTTGGAGGTCAAAGCGGTGATTGGCCAGGACGGGCTGGTGCTGCAGAAGGGCGAGCAGGTGTACTGGTGCACCATGCGCGTGGCTAATACCAGCCCGCTGAGCTACCAGTCCGACTGCTATGCCGTGCATTGACCATTTCGAGGAAAAGGAAACTCCGTGCTGCGCGACGACATCAACAAGGCCCTGACCGAGGCCATGAAGGCCAAGAACGAGCGCGCGGTTTCCACCCTGCGCATGGTCAATTCCACGCTGAAAAACGCCGACATCGAGGCGCGCGGGGCAAGCAAGCCCGCGCTCGGCGATGCCGAGGTGGTGTCGGTGCTGCAGAAGATGATCAAGCAGCGCCAGGAATCGGTCGAGCTCTACAAAAAGGGCGGCCGTGACGATCTGGTGAAGCAGGAGCAGGACGAGATCGCCATCATCTCCGCTTACCTGCCCACGCAGATGTCGGAAGACGAGATGAAGGCGGCGGTCGACTCCGCCATCGCGGAAACCGGCGCCTCGAGCATGAAGGATATGGGCAAGGTGATCGGTCTATTGCGCACGAAGCACGCCGGGCAGATGGACATGAGCAAGGCGAGCGCGCTGGTGAAGGCTAAGCTGTCGGGCTGAGTCCCGGCTATGGGAGCTATCGGAACCAACCGTTCGTCTCCGCGGAAGCGGGGACCCAGGACCATCTTCTCTGGAGCTCAATGCGTCACTGGAGTCCCGCTTGCGCGGGAATGAACGGAGCTTGGGGCAACCGCACGCTCACGCCGCCCGCTGCACCCGCTCCTTGAACAGCAGCGCGAAATACTGGCGGAACTGGCGCAACTGCCGCACAAGCAGTGCGGGATCGTTGAAGCTGCGCGACAGAATGAGCGCGCCCTCGAAGATGGCGATCACCTGCTCGGCGAGGTCACGGGCGGTCACCGGCATGGCCGGCTTGTAACGCGCCAGCACCAACTCGAATTTCTCCTCGTAGACGGCCGCCCAGCGCCGGAAGCACTGTCCGATGAAGGCCTGCAGCTCCGGCTCGAACTGCATGATCTCGTGCGTGCAGGCGGCGAGCACACAGCCGGGCAGGGGCTTGGCGCGCTCCTCGATGAAATCCTCCATCGCCTCGAGAAAGGCGAGCGCCTGATCGAGCGGGTCGTCGCTCGCCGCCGCGGCGGCGGCGGCGCAGCGCTCGAAGCGGGCGGTGTCGTTGCCGGCGCAGCGCTCGACCAGCGCCCGGGCGAAGGCCGACTTGTCCTTGAAGTGGTGGAAGAAGGCGCCCTTGGTCAGCCCCGTGGCGCGGAGAATGTCGTCGAGCGAGGTGCCGGCATAGCCCTGGCGCAGCACCAGCGGCTCGGCCGTGGCGAGGATGCGCTCGCGGGTCTGCGCACCCTTATCCGCAATTCTCCGCCCCGTCGGCGCTGCCATCATCATGACGCCTGATCCCTTCTTGATCAGCATACCATACGGTCTGTAAAATGGCTATGACAGCCATTCCAAGCAAGGGCTTTTATATTAAGTGATTGATATATAATAATATTTCTAGCCGCATCCTTGCGGCGAATATCCTATTGAAAACAGACTATTTGGTCTGTATATAACAGACCGAACGGTATGTTTTGGGCGGCGCCGCCTTGCTTCGGCGCTTCGGCCCCGCCCGAGGGAGACTTGCGATGGGTCTACAGCTCATCAATCCGATGGAGATGATCATGGTCACCGAGTTTTTCGTACGGCTGCTTTCGGCTTTTGCACGCACGCGCGCGCGCAAATATGCCAGCAAGATGCTGCAGATGGACGAGCACCTTTTGCGCGATATCGGGCTCACCCGGAGCGATGTGCTCAACTGCATGAGCGCGCAGCCGCAGAAGGAAGGCAGTTGCCTGCCCGGCCGGCGCAGTGAGAACCTCGACCGCGCGGTCACCAAGGCAACGGTCGCGGTCTCGGCTCGAACGCAGGCCGCGCCGCCTCCCGGCGAACTCGCAGCTTAATTGCGGCCGCAAACGACGCCATCAGCGCCCGCCATTGAAATCCTCGATCACGGCGGTGAGCGCGTCGGGGCCGACGCGCACCGTACCGGCAAAGGGATGGTCGATGGCGACAATGGTCAAAAGGCCGCCGAAAATCAGAAGCGCAAGCGCGCCCGACATCAGCGATTGCGCTCGTAGGTTGGGCGTTCCGAAGAAAAACGTGAAGCCGAGTGTGATGAAGGCGCCTGCGAACAAAACGGTCCAGATGATTCCGGGCACGATGCCGGTCGCCGTCACCAACCGCGCGCGCCGCGCCTCGCTGATCTCATCGAGGTTACGCAGGATTTCAGATAAGACCGGCACCTCGTTCGGTTCAAAGTCACGGTGGAACTTGAGTACGGTGTCGTAAACGCGCGTGAGCGTTAGCGTGACGCTATGGCTCGGCCGGCCGCTGTCCATGGCCGGCCAGTCTCGGGCGACCGCCTGCTTGAGATATGCGATCGTCGCCGCGCGGATCGCCGTGGCGTGCGCGTCGTCGAGGCCCTGCGTCAGCCGCAGCACGGTTGCCGCCGCGCCCGCCTCCTTGGCGACATCGTTGTCGGCTTGATTGAAGCGCTCCCAAACCACGACGATCGCGAAGGCGAGCAGCACCGCATAGATCACGCCGACAGTGGCAAACTTGAATCCCGCCACTTCGTTGTTGGTGCGCAGCCGGTCAAGGCCGATATGGCGCCGGACGAACGCCGGCCCCAACATCGCCAAGATCGTCGTCGGCACCAGCAGGATGACCGCAGCGATCCAGATCGGTTGGGTGGTCAGGAAGAGCATGGGGCCAGCGGCGGAATGGGCAGCCGATTTATGGCCTTAAATTATCCCGCCGGCACGACCGCCTGTGGAAAAGTGGGAAAAGCCCCTGAATTTGCCGCTGCTGGTCGATCCGTCGGAAAGTCTCAATTTGCTGGCCTATGATAGCGGCCAACAATTCGGCCGCCAATCGCGATGCCGCCCGGTCCCTGAAAACCCATGCGCTTCACGCCCCAGTTCCTCGATGAGCTGAAAGCCCGCCTGCCGGTCTCGGAGGTGGTGGGGCGGCGCGTGAAGCTCACCCGTGCCGGGCGCGAGTTCAAGGGCCTGTCGCCATTCAACAAGGAGAAGACGCCGTCCTTCTTCGTGAACGACCAGAAGCAGGCCTGGTTCGACTTCTCCTCCGGCAAGAACGGCAGCATTTTCGACTTCGTCATGGAGTCGGAAGGCGTCACCTTCCCGGAAGCGGTCGAGCGCCTGGCCCAGATGGCCGGCGTGCCGCTGCCGAAGATATCGCGCGAGGACGAGGCGCGGGCCGCGCGCGCCAGATCGCTGCACGAGGTCATGGAACTGGCGGCAAAGTTCTTCGCCGACACGCTCGCGTCGAAAGCGGGCGCCAAGGCGCGGGGCTATCTCGCCGACCGCGGCCTCGATGCCGCCACGCAACTGAAATTCCGGCTCGGCTACGCGCCGCTGGAGCGATATGCGCTGAAGGAGCATCTCGGCTCGCACGGCGTGTCCACCGAGGAGATGGTAGAGGCGGGTCTGCTCATCGCCGGCAGCGACATCCCGGTGCCGTTCGACCGTTTCCGCGACCGCGTGATGTTCCCGATCGCCGATCTGCGCGGCCGCATCATCGCCTTCGGCGGTCGTGCGCTGGAGAAGGACGCGCAAGCGAAATATCTCAACTCGCCGGAGACGCCGCTCTTCCACAAAGGCGCGACGCTCTACAATATCGCTGCCGCACGCCAGGCCGCGCATGAGGGCGCGCAAGTCATTGCGGTGGAAGGTTATGTCGACGTCATTGCCATGGTACGCGCCGGCTTTCCCGCCGCCGTGGCGCCGCTCGGCACCGCGCTCACCGAAGATCAACTAGGCCTCCTGTGGAAGATGGCGGACGAGCCTATGCTCTGTTTCGATGGTGACGCCGCGGGCCTGCGCGCCGCCTACCGCGCGGTCGATCTGGCGCTGCCGCGTCTTGCGCCCGGCAAGAGCCTGAAATTTGCTCTTCTGCCGCAGGGGCAGGACCCTGACGATCTCTTCCGCTCGGGCGGTCGCGACGCCGTTGCCGATGTCATCGCCGCCGCACGTCCGCTCGCCGCCATGCTGTGGTCGCGTGAAACAGAAGGCCGCGCGTTCGACACGCCGGAGCGGCGCGCGGCATTGGAAGCGCGCATCAACGCGGTCACGTCTGCGATAGGCGACGACGCCGTGCGCAAATACTACCGGCAGGATTTCAGCGAACGGCTCGGCACCTTCTTCGCGCCGGCGCAAAGCGCACGCGGCGAGCGCAATTGGCGCGGCGGCCAATGGCCGCAAGGGCAGGGGCAAGGACAGGGTTGGCGCGAGCGCGGCTCGCGCCGCGACTGGCCTCCGCGCAACGGTTCGCACCAACCCGCGGCCAGGGCCGGCCCCTATGTCGTGGTCAGCCAGCAGATGGCGGCGAGCCCGGTGCATCGCGGCCACCGCACCGCCGTGCCGCGGCGCGAGGCGCTTATTCTGCAGGCCGCGCTCAACCACCCATGGCTGCTGCACGACCATCTGGAAGAGCTCGCCGCGCTAGAATTCCGCCACGCGGAAGCCGAGCGGCTGAAAGCCGCGCTCATCGACATCGCCGCCCAAGACGCATCCCATGCCGCCGGCCTCGACGCCGAGGCCCTGCAGGCGGAGCTTGTCCAGCGCGGGCTCGCCGAGCTCGCCGCCCGCCTCGCCGCCGCCATCACCACGGCTTCGGTCTGGGGTGCCGGCCCGGAAGCCGCGCCCGACGACGTTCTTGTGACCTGGCAGCAACTTGTCGCCTTGCATACGCAGTGGCATTCACTAATTAAGGAGCTCAAGGACGCTGAGCAGGCGCTCGGCCAGGACGCCAGTGAAACCAACTACTTACGGTTACGCGACGTCAAGACCCGCCTGGCCCGGATGGATGGAACGGAGGCCATCATCGAGGGATTCGGCGCCTCTTCCGGTCGCGGCGTCCGTAGTTTATGAGCAAGGCGCCAGCGGGCGCATCCCGGG
Source organism: uncultured Pseudomonadota bacterium (assembly GCA_963837965.1). Lineage (GTDB taxonomy): Bacteria > Pseudomonadota > Alphaproteobacteria > Rhizobiales > Xanthobacteraceae > Pseudolabrys. The sequence goes on from CAWIPY010000008.1 coordinate 51,424, forward strand.
AAGGCCTGTCCTCGACGAATTCGGGAGAGGCACGGGCTTCGGAACCGGTCGTCGATAAGTGCGCAACTGACAAGGCGGCGATGCATTTGCCGGACCCGCGTGGAAAAATGGGTCGATTCCCGCGGCATTTTTCAGGGTTAATCGGAGCTTAAGCGGGCTCTGGGAACACTGAGGACCTGATTTGGGGGCCTCGCCCGCTTGGCGGCGGGCCCTTTTTTGGCCATGTGTCGCCCGGGGTTTTCAGGCGTCACGGGGTGGGACGACGGCGAGTAAGGGCCAGGAGAGACGGGATGGCGAGCAAGGTGAAGGCGCAGGCGGCGGTCAAGGAAGAGGCCCCGGAAAAGGAAACCGAAGGCGCGCCTGATACGCCGCTGCCGTTGCTCGACCTCAGTGATGCCGGCGTCAAGAAGATGATCAAGGCCGCCAAGAAGCGCGGCTACGTCACCCACGACCAGATCAACGCGGTGCTGCCGTCGGAGGAGGTGACCTCCGACCAGATCGAAGACGTCTTCGCCATGATCAGCGAGATGGGCATCACCGTCGTCGAAAGCGACGACAGCGACGCGGACGACGAGGAAAAGGCCGAGGAGGCCGACGACGACGAGGAGAGCGGCGAGCTGGTCGAGGTCGCCGCCAAGCCGCTCGCCACCACCGAGAAGAAAGAGCCCTCCGAGCGCACCGACGATCCCGTGCGCATGTATCTGCGCGAGATGGGCTCGGTCGAATTACTCTCCCGCGAGGGCGAGATCGCCATCGCCAAGCGCATCGAGGCCGGCCGCGAGGCCATGATCGCCGGCCTGTGCGAGAGCCCGCTCACCTTCCAGGCCATCATCATCTGGCGCGACGAGCTCAACGAGGGCAAGATCTTCCTGCGCGACATCATCGACCTGGAAGCGACCTATGCAGGTCCCGACGCCAAGCAGGCGCCGCAGGTCAATGGCGGCGACGGCAAGGACCCGGTCGGCACGCCGGTGCCCGGCGCGCCGCATCTGCAGGTCGTGCAGCCGCAGGCCGCGCCCGCCGCGGCGCCCCAGTCCGCCACCCCGTTCAAGACCAAGCCCGACGGCGAGGGCTCCGACGAGGAGAAGGACCCCGGCGAGGCCGCCGCCGAGAGCGATTTCGACGAAGACGACATGGACGGCTCGCTTTCGCTCGCAGCCATCGAGGCCGAGCTGAAGCCGAAGGTGCTGGAGACCTTCGACACCATCGCCGACACCTTCAAGCGCCTGCGCCGCCTGCAGGAACAGGACATCGAGTTTCGCCTGAAGAACACTTCGCTGTCGCCGGCGCAGGAACGCAAGTACAAGAAGCTGAAGGAAGAGATCATCGCCGAGGTGAAGTCGCTGCGGCTGAACCAGGCGCGCATCGATTCGCTCGTCGAGCAGCTCTACGACATCAACAAGCGGCTCGTCTCCAGCGAGGGCCGCCTGATGCGACTCGCCGAATCCTACGGCGTCGCCCGCGAGGACTTCCTCAGGCAGTATATGGGCTCGGAGCTCGACCCGCGCTGGCTCAACCGCGTGTCGAAACTTTCGGCAAAAGGCTGGAAGAACTACGTCGCCCGCGAGAAGGAGCGCATCAAGGAGATTCGCGGCCTCGTGCACGACCTCGCGGCGCAGACCGGCGTCGAGATCGGCGAGTTCCGCAAGATCGTCCACATGGTGCAGAAGGGCGAGCGCGAGGCGCGCCAGGCCAAGAAGGAGATGGTGGAGGCGAACCTGCGTCTCGTCATTTCCATCGCCAAGAAATACACCAACCGCGGCCTGCAGTTCCTCGACCTGATCCAGGAAGGCAACATCGGCCTGATGAAGGCGGTCGACAAGTTCGAGTACCGCCGCGGCTACAAGTTCTCGACCTATGCCACCTGGTGGATCCGGCAGGCGATCACCCGCTCGATCGCCGACCAGGCGCGCACCATCCGCATCCCCGTGCACATGATCGAGACGATCAACAAGATCGTGCGCACCTCGCGCCAGATGCTCAACGAGATCGGCCGCGAGCCGACGCCGGAGGAACTCGCCGAGAAGCTCGGCATGCCGCTGGAGAAGGTGCGCAAGGTCCTCAAGATCGCCAAGGAGCCGCTCTCGCTGGAGACGCCCATCGGCGACGAGGAGGATTCGCACCTCGGCGATTTCATCGAGGACAAGAACGCCATCCTGCCGATCGACGCGGCGATCCAGTCGAACCTGCGCGAGACCACGACGCGCGTGCTCGCTTCGCTCACCCCGCGCGAGGAGCGCGTGCTGCGCATGCGCTTCGGCATCGGCATGAACACCGACCACACGCTGGAGGAGGTCGGCCAGCAGTTCTCGGTGACGCGCGAGCGCATCCGCCAGATCGAGGCCAAGGCGCTGCGCAAGCTGAAGCATCCTTCGCGGAGCCGGAAGCTGCGGAGCTTTTTGGATAACTGATGGCAACGGGCGGCGAATCCAATACTCGGCGCGATTTCACCGTCATCGTAGAACGCGACGAGGACGGAAATTACGTTGCTTCGGTCCCCGCGCTGGCCGGTTGCCATACGCAAGCGCGCTCCTTGGATGAACTTCTTGAGCGAGTTCAGGAGGCGATTGCGGTGTGTCTTGAGGACGACGATGCCAGCGCGCGGCCGGCCCTCGAGTTCATTGGTGTTCAGCGCGTGACCCTGCCGGCATGAGTTGGCTGCCGCGCCTGACCGGCGGTGAAATCATTTCGGCACTCGCGAGGTCAGGTTTCGTCGTTTCCCGCATTACCGGCAGCCCATCATCGGCTACGCCACCCCGACGGCCGGGTCACGACAGTGCCGGTCCACGGCTCGGAAATTATCGGCCCCGGTCTGCTGTCCAGGATTCTACGAGACTGCGATCTGTCCCGTGAAGAATTCGAGGACTTGCTTTAAGGCCGGCGCTCGTGCTGCGCATGCGATCGAGTCCTGCAACACCGACCACACGCTGGAGGAAGTCGGCCAGCAGTTTACGGTCACCCGCGAGCGTATCCGGCAGATCGAGGCCAAGGCGCTGCGCAAGCTGAAGCATCCGAGCCGGTCGCGCAAATTGCGCTCGTTCCTGGACAACTAACTCAGACTGTCATGCCCCGCGCAGGCGGGGCATCCAGTAATCGCCGCGCTCAGCAATGAAGCGTGGCGTTTGCGTTTACTGGCTCGGCCGAATTTATCCGTTAGTCCCCGCGAACGGGGACTCGGCGTTGGAGTCCTCCTTGCGCGGGAAGGAAGGGGAGGGACGACCGCCAATTCCTCAATGGGACGGGCGGGCTGCCAACCGTCTTGCCTGTTGCGCGTCTGCCGCCGCCGCGCTTCCATACGGCCGGCGATACGGACGGGGGTGCTGGGCATTACCATGGAGGAAGAAACCAATCCGCGCGGCGCGCTGACGGTGCGCATCAGCGCCATGCCGGCGGACACCAATGCCAACGGCGACATTTTCGGCGGCTGGGTGCTGTCGCGCATGGACCAGGCCGGCGGCATCGCCGGTGTCGAGCGCGCCCGTGGCCGCGTCGTCACCATCGCGCTCGACGCCATGAAGTTCATCCGGCCCGTGTGGGTGGGCGACGTGCTCGAGGTCTACACCGAGGTGGAAAGCGTCGGCCGCACGTCGATGACGATTCATGTCGAGGCCTGGGCGCGGCGCTTCCAGACCCATTTCCACGAGAAGGTCACGGACGCCAATTTCACCTTCGTGGCGATCGACGACAACGGCAGGCCGAGACGCATTCCCCCGGAATGAGGCCGGTGGCGGCTGTTGGGGGCGCAGCTCGCGCCTCGCCCAGGGGCAACGACGGCGGCTCGAATCGAAACGGCGGGCAAAAGCCCGCCGTTTTCGCATCGGCTCTCTGTCCGCTACCTCGCCTTCACCATCTTTTTTTCCGGCTTGGCGCCGACGCGGCGGATGCTCTTGATCTCCAGCGGCGCGCGGCCGGACTTCTCCGCAATTTCGCGGTCCTGTTCGATGATGAAGCCGCGCGCGGGCTCGTCCTTGGCGAGGCCGCCGAGCAGTTCCGCCGGCACGCGCCGGTGCGAGCGCTGCGAGCCATCCTCATAGACCACGTCGAAAAAAGCGAATTCGCCTTTCGTATTGCTGCCGGGTCGTTTCGCCATGCCGTCAACCTCAAAAATGAAAACCCCGCTGCGCGGCGGGGTCGTTCTGGTTGGCCGCTATATAGGCAACCCGCGGCGTCGACGCAAACAGGCATGGAACCGGGTCGGCCGGCGCACGCATGCGCGCGTTGCGACCGCGCCTTGCAGCGCGGCCTCGATTCGCTCGGCGTCCGCCGCCGATCCGATCCGGAAAGGCGGATCGGCCCGTCGCATGCGCAAGCGGGCGGCGAGCCGCCTGCGGCGCCCTGCAATGTCTTTCGTTAGCGGCCGCTTACGGGCGGCAGCGCCGCACGCCGCGGTGATCCACGAAGGTGCCGTAGCGGCAGTGGACGCGCACGACCACCCCGTCATCATCGTCATCGTAGCGGCGGTAATGGCGGCGGTGATAATAGCGGTCGTCGTGACGGTAGTAGTGGTGCTGCTGCGAACTGACGATCGCCGCACCGCCGATGATGGCGAGTGCCGCGCCGGCGGCGATGGCGGCGTTGTTCCCGTTCCTCACCTCGACCACGAGCCCACCGCTTTGCGTCGTGCCCAACGCCGGCTGGCCGGCGAGCGGTGCCGCCGATGCCGCGCCGGTCATCCCCACGATGCCGAGGCAGATCAGCCCCGCCATCACAATTGTCTGTAATCGCTTCATTTTTCGCCCCCTGGATGAAGTCGCTTTCGTTTCGCAATTCAAGAAAATAATACCTATCACATTTCTTTAGGGGCTGTTTACCTAAATCGCGGCGTGACGGCGGCAGTGCGCGCGCGGAAGCCCAAGCCGCGGGCTGGCTCTTCTGGCCGGTCTCGCGGAACTCCTGCTTGCTACACGGAATGAGCGGGCGTCGACGCGCGGCCCTGCTTTGCGCGTGCTGTCCGCGTGCGCGGCGGTGATTACGGCGTGTCTGGCTTGGCGCATGCCGCCGCGGCCATCCCCCATGCGACCCATCATCGCCTTCCACTGGCCCCGTTTCGCATGCCATGCTGGCCGTCCGTTCGGGGGAACAGCGAGGACCAGCATGATCGCGCGATCATTCGCCGCACGCTTCACCAGCGCACGCCCTTTCTCCGCACGCGCCTTGGCGGCGCTGCTTTTCGCCGCCGGCCTGTTCGCCCTGCCGCTGGTCGCCCCCGCGCCGGCTCACGCCGCCCAATGCGGCGGCAATTTCCACACTTTCCTCGCCGCGGTGGGCCGCGACGCCGAGGCGCAGGGCATCCGGCCCGCCGTGGTCAACCGCGCCTTCGCCGGGCTCACGGTCGACTATAGCGTGCTGCGTTTCGACCGGCGCCAGCACGGCACTTTCAACGGGAACTTCGAGCGCTTCGCGGCCACCCGTGTCACGCCCGCGCGGCTCCGGCGCGCGCGCAGCCTGATGCACCGCTATGCCGGCCTGCTTAACCGCATCCAGCGCCGCTTCGGCGTGCCGGGGTCGCTCTTGATGGCGATCTGGACCATGGAGAGCGACAACGGCCGCGGCGACATGGGCCACCTGTCGGTCGTGCGCACGCTGGCGACGCTGGCGCATGACTGCCGGCGCAGCGCGCTGTTCCAGCGCGAACTGATCGCCTCCTTGCGCATCCTGCAGCGCGGCGACCTCTCGATGCACGAGCTCGTCGGCGCGCATGCCGGCGAGATCGGGCAGACGCAGTTCCTGCCGTCGTCCTACATCAAATACGGCGTCGATTTCGACGGCGACGGCCGCGTCGACCTGCGCCACTCGGTGCCGGATGTGCTCGCCTCCACCGCCAACCTGCTCAAGAGCAACGGCTGGGTGGCCGGCGCGCCCTTCGGTCTCGGTAGCGGGAATTTTCAGGTGATGCGCGAGTGGAATCGTTCCGAGATCTACCGCCGCGCGCTGGTGCTGTTCGCCGACCGGCTGGGCACGGGGTGATTTGCACGAAGCATGCGGAATATCGAAGCTGTCATCGCCCGCGCAGGCGGGCGATCCGGTAATCGCAACGGCTTCCAGAATATTGCGATGCTTGCGTTTACTGGATGCCCCGCATTCGCGGGGCATGACGGCGCTAGCCTAATGGCGCGCTTCGGCTCTCACTTTTATCAGTTCCCGCTTGCCGCCACCGCCGTTCTTCTTGTTCTCCTTGCCCAGCATCATCACCGCCGAGCCCATGGCGACGCTGCCGAAGGTCACCACCAGGCCGAACAGCAGAAGGCCGAAGGCGGCAAAGCTCATGCGGTCGGCGAAGATCAATTCGCGCAGGTGGCCGGGATTGAGCGCCAGCAGTCCGCCCAGCATGATCAGTGCAACGCTCACGCCGGCGGCGAGATTGATCGCCAGCAGCCGCAGCAGCGGCTGGCGCCAAAGGCTGATCAGCGGCGTCATGGCTTACCTCGTGCGACCGCGGCGGCGACACTCGATCCGCTCGTCCCCGCCAATGCGGAGAACCGGTTTCTGCCTTGCCGGGTTCCCGCTCGCGTGGCCGCGAACAAGAAGATTCATTCGAGCCCCTCGATGATGCGGATGTCGCGCACCGCGCCGTCGCCCAGCGCGCGCAAAGCTTCCTGATAGGCCGGCGAATCGTGCGCGGCCACTGCTTTTTCCAGGCTGGGAAATTCCGCCACCACCACGCGCTCCTTCTGCCCGGCCTCGAAGGCGACGGGCGCCGTGCCGCGGCACAGATATTTGGCGCCGAATTGCGCGGTCGCCGGCCCCGCCAGCTTGGCGTAGGCGGCAAGCTTCTCGGGATTCTTAATTTCGCGATAGGCGGTGATCCAATAGGCCTTCGGCATGGTCACTTTCTCTCCCGTTTGTTTGCTCGGCTTCGCTGCCCGGCGTTCCGCGCAATGTTAACGCGGAACCCGGCCCGATGTCATCTCGGCTGCGTCAGTCGCCGCTGACAAGACAAGCGCCCGCGCGCTTCCGCCAAACGGCGCGAGCTGTTGCTTTAAGCTTCACGCAATAGATCGAATTGCGCGCATCACGAACGGAAGTCCGCGGCCGGCGTTGTTCGGCAACATGCAATTTCCGCTTGAGCGCATCGTGTGATGCGCCTTATCGGGAAAGCGCAAAGGACAGGAGAGAGGCAATGCGTAAGACAGTTTATATGACGCTGGCGGCGGCGCTGCTGTGCGGCGCGGCGTCGGCCGCAACAGCGAACGCGGCGGCGGTTTCGTCGAATGTCGGCAGCGGCGCTGGCGTGACCGTCATCCATGGCGTGCACGGCATGCAGCTCGCGGCGAGCCGGGAAGACTTCGGCTATGGCGTCGCCGGCACGGGCACGACCGGCACCAGCGGCACGAGCGGCACCAGCGGTACGAGCGGCACCAGCGGCACCAGCGGTACGAGCGGCACCAGCGGGACGAGCGGCTCGACTAGCGCCGGCACGACCGGTGCCGGTGTGGGCGCCGATGCCGGAGTCGGCGGCGTCAGTGCGGGCGCCGTCGGCGGGGCCGGCGCGAGTGGCGGCGGCGTCGGTGCCGGCGCAGCGGCCGGCGCATCTGGCGCCGGAGCCGCTGCTGGCGCCGCCGCGGGTGCCGGTGCGGGCGCTGGCGGTGCCGGCGGTGGTGCGGGGGCAGGTGGCGGATTGTAGTTTGGCCAGTCCGCATGCGCGTGTTGCAAATTGCGACAGGCCGCCTCCCCGGGCGGCCTGTTCGTTTGGCAGACGCCCCCTGCCATTTCGGGATCGGCTCAACTAGTCTGCCTGTCGAATTGCGAGAACCACTCGGGGAGGAATCGCATGAAACTGCCCAGCCGCATGGTCGACATTTCACTCACGCTCGACAACGACACCGTGGTCGACCCGCCCTTCATGCGGCCGAAGATCGACTACCAGACCGGCAAGCAGACCGGCCCCATGGTGGCGGGACTCTTCCCCGGCCTGCGCGTCGAAGACCTGCCGGACGGCGAGGGCTGGGCGTTCGAGAATGTGACGCTCGCCACCCACAACGGCACGCACATGGACGCCCCCTATCACTTCCAGTCGAAGGACGTGCACGGCAACCGCATGATCACCATCGACGAGGTGCCGCTCGACTGGTTCTTCCGCCCCGGCGTCAAGCTCGACTTCCGCCATCTGCCCGACGGCCATATCGTGAGCGCGGCCGAGGTCGAGGCCGAGCTCGCGCGCATCGGCCACGCGCTAAAACCGCTCGACATCGTGCTGGTCAACACGCGCGCCGGCTCGCGCATCGGCCACGACGACTACATGGCGGCCGGCATCGGCATGGGCCGCGAGGCGACGCTCTATCTCACCTCGCGCGGCGTGCGCGTCTGCGGCATCGACGCCTGGGGCTGGGACGCGCCCTTCGTGCACACGGCCAAACGCTGGGCGGAGACGCACGACCCGTCGATCATCTGGGAAGGCCACAAGGCCGGCCGCGAGATCCCCTATTGCCACATGGAGAAGCTCTGCAATCTCGAACAGCTTCCTTCCGACGGCTTCATCGTCGCCTGCTTCCCCGCCAAGATCAAAGCGGCCTCCGGCGGCTGGACGCGGGCGGTGGCGTTGTTTGATTGAGTGCCGGGGCGTGGGCTCATTAACCCGCAGTCGTAGACGCATAGCCGTTTATCCGCGCGCCTTGCTCGGCAAAATCGGCGCGACAAGCTATTCACTCTAGGCATCGATCTCACAAATCGAATGGGGGGCAGGATGCGGCGCGCATCGACGATCAAACGTCTGGTCGTGGTGACGGGGGATCATCACAGGCCTGACAGCACCAAGCTCGGCAGCGCCTGGGGCCCGCAGGATTTTGACGCCCACCGGCGGATGGTGGAGGCGCTGGAAAGCCTCGGCCGAATTCGAGATCGGCGTGATCAACGACCACAGCGCTTTGTTCGACGGCATCCTGCGCGCCAAGCCCGACCTGGTCGTGAATTTCTGCGACACCGGCGTTTTCAACGAGCCCACCCGCGAACTGCACCTGCCGGCCTGGCTCGAACTGCACGACATTGCCTATACCGGCGCGACGCCGCAGGCGATGGTGCTCTGCTTCGACAAGCAGATCGTGCGGCTGGTCGCCCAGGCGCTGGATGTCGAGGTGCCGCAGGAGGCCTGGCTGCCGGCCGGCGCGGCGCGCGATCTTTTGCCCGACATCTATCCGGGCCTGCTGAAACCCAATCGAGCCGACGGCAGCGTCGGTATTACCAAGGATGCGGTGGTTCACGACGAAGCCGAGGCGCGCCGCTATCTCGAATTCCTCGAGCGCAAACTGCCGGGGCGCGACGTGCTCTGGCAGGAATACCTGCCGGGTCCCGAATACGGCATCGGCCTCATCGGCAATCCCGCCACCGGGCTGACCGCGCTGCCGACATTGGAGGTGGATTTTTCCCGCCTGCCGGCGGGCTTCAATCCGATTTTGTCGTTCGAGTCCAAGGCCGATCCGGACTCCCCCTATTGGAGCGTGATCGGCTTCGAGCGCGCCCGGCTCGATGCGGCGGTGGAGGCGCGCATGGCCGGCTGGAGCAAGATGCTGTTCGGGCGTTTCGGCCTGCGCGACTACGGCCGTTTCGATTTTCGTGTGGCCGCCGACGGCCGGCCGAAGCTGATGGAGATCAATCCGAACCCGGCCTGGGGCTATGACGGCAAGCTCGCCATCATGGCCGGATTTGCGGGGGCAAGTTACGCCCGCATGCTGGAAATGGTGATCGACGCCGCCATCGCGCGCCTCGGGTCGGAGAGTCCGGCCGGCTAGCGCAAGTCCCGTTTGGGTGGCCCCAAACTCCGCTCATTCCCGCGCAAGCGGGAATCCAGCTCTTTAGTCAAATCGAAAGAAAGAACTGGGTCCCCGCCTTCGCGGGGACGAGCGGGTGATTCCGTGCCACGCGGACCGCCTAAAGCAACTTGCGCGGAATGGCCAATGTCCAATCGCGTGAAGCAAACGGTTCTGTGCCTTCGAAAGCCTGCACGGCGCCGCCGAACTGGAACGTGTCTGCGGTTGCCGCCAGGCGCGTGCGGCATTCCAGCCGCACCGACCAGTCGCCCCGCGTCAAGGTCGCGCTCTGAGTAAGCTCGGTCGCCGCCGACAGGGGATCATCTTCGATGATCCGGTAGCGTTTGGTCAGCGTGTAGCCGATGTCGAGGCCGATCTCCTCGATGCGGGCAAGCGCCGCGCCGCCGAATTCGCCGCCGTCGCCGCGCAGGGAATAGACCATTTCGTTGCTGGCGAGGTCGATCTCGATGGTGCGGCGCATGGGCAGATGGCGCAGCTTCTTGTGCGATGAACCCGGCGCCGCCACCGGCGGCTCGAACGGTCTGAGCGCGGCATCTTCGGCCCGCCGCGGCCGCACGGGAAGCTCCAGCACCCCGGTGCCGGTTTCGACGCTGAGCATCGCCGGCTCGGGCGACGGCCAGATCATCGGCCAGTATCCGGTCGACAGACCGAGCCGGAGCCGGTGTCCGGCCGGCAGTGAACAGGCGAGGTCGTCGAGCTGCAGCCGGATATCGTACCAGCGCCCGGGCTCCAGCGCTTCCGGCGCCGCGTGACTGTCGCGGTGGCAGAGATTGAGGATGCCATAGGAAATACGTGCCGAGGCGCCGTCCGGCCACACGTCGCAAAGCCGCGCCACCAGGAAGGCGACCGGGCGGTCCGATTTGACCCGCAGCTTCAGGATCGGGGCACCGAACAGCTCCATCGGTTGCTTGAGCGCTTCGGTGTCGAAGACCAGCGATCCGCCGTCGTCCGGACGCTGGTCGCGGGCGGCCTCGCCGTCGGCGCCGAAGCCGCACCATTCGCCGCTGCGCACGCCGAGCGTCTGCGGCGAGCTGACGCTCGCCTCCGCGGGCTCGCCCGCCTGTGCAGACAAGCCGCCCCAATTGAGATGAAGGCTCTGGGATTTGATGCGCGGGCTGGGCCATGTCTCTTCCGCGATCCAGCGTCCCGGCCGCACGTCATATTGCGGCTGCGGCGGCACGCTGTCCTGCATCCAGGCGCGCATGATCGGCTCGTCCATGATGCCGGTATCGATGCCCTTGAGCCAGTGGTCCCACCAGCGCACGGCTTCCTGCAGATAGCCGATCTCCGGCCCCGGCCGCGCATCGTGCGGGAAACTGTGCGCCCATGGCCCGATCAAACCTTTGCGCGGCACCGAAAGGTTTGCGATCAGTCGCGAGACGGCGTTGGTGTAGCCGTCGGCCCAGCCGCCGATCACATACACCGGGCACTTGATGGCGTCGTAGTTCTCGCAGACCGAGCCGTGCCGCCAGTATTCGTCGCGCCAGGGATGGCGCATCCACACCGCCGGAAACGGCTGCAGCGCGTCGATCCGCTGCCGCCACATCGCGCGCCAGCGCTCGCCGACGATTTCCGGATCGGGCGGCAGCGCATCGTAGAGGGTCAGGATCGACCCCCACTGCATGTTCTCGTTCAAGAGGCAGCCGCCGCGGTAATGCGCGTCGTCCGCATAGCGGTCGTCGGATGCGCACAGCGTGATGACCGCCTTCAATGCCGGCGGATTGAGCGCGGCGACCTGCAGCGTGTTGAAGCCGCCCCAGGAAATTCCGGTCATGCCGACCGAGCCCGAGCACCACGGCTGCTGCTCGATCCAGGCGATGATCGCCAACGCGTCGTCGTGCTCGGCGGGCGAATACTCGTCGTCGAGGACGCCGTCGGAATCTCCGCTGCCGCGCACGTCGACGCGCACGCTGGCATAGCCGTGCAGGGCGAAATAGCGGTGCATCGGCTCGTCGCGCGAGCGCATGAAGTCTCTCTTGCGATACGGGATGAACTCCAGGATCGCCGGCACCGGATTGCGGTCCGCATCCTTGGGCTTCCAAATGCGGGCGGCGAGCCGCGCGCCGTCGGGCATCCCGATCCACTCGTTCTCGATCTCGTCGATCGAGGACAGATCGGTGAGGTCGAGCACCTCGCTCACGGCGTCGCTCCGCGTCCTTTGTCCGCCGAACGGGTCCGGCGCTGCGGCTTGTAGAGCTGCTGCGTGGACCAGTAATTCAGCGCCAGCCGTTCGCGCGCGCGCATTCCCGTTTCCAGGTCCCAGGTGTTCACGATCGCGAGCCGGAAGCCACCCGGCGGCATGGAATGCCAGGACGGCGGCCATTCCGCGTGAAAGGTGATCTGCACGCTGGTGACCTGCGGCATGGCCTTGATTTCATCGACCAGATCTTTCGGCGGATGCGTGAAGCTGACGCCGTGCGCGCCGAACAACACCACGCTATAGCCCGTGCGGCGGTTGCTGTCATCGTAGCGCCAGACGCCTTCCTGGTAGAGCCGGATGAGGGCTTCCACCCACGGCCGGCCGCCGTAGAGATCGGGAAACTGGTCGGAGAACCGAAGGTGCACCTCGATGATCTTGGCGCCGATGGTCTCCAGGTTCAGCATGCCGGTGTAGCCGGCGAGGTTGTTCTCGATCCAGGGACCGCAATAGGCTTCAATCTCCGGAAGACTCTCGGCCAGCACGGTCCAGTAGTCGAACATGCCGCCCTTCAGCGGCTTGCCGGTGCTGTGGCGCCACCAGCGCACTTTGCCGTTCACCACCGCCGCGTCCGAGGACACGTGCTCGCCCGTGAGCTGCGGCATCCAAATGTGGCCCGGCCGCTGGAATGCCTCGTATTCCTCCAGCGTGCGCATGACGCGGCTGCCGGCGCCCATGCCGCGCATGTTGAAGACGGGCTTTGAAAACACCGGAAAAGCCGGCGGCTGCAGACCGTGCGGACCGCAGACGAAGCCCTGGCGTTCGGCCACTTCCAGCTTGTTGTAGACCCATCTGTATTTCGGGTACCAGGCCCAGGCGTCGCCGTCTTCCGTGGGCACGCGAACGTCCTCCGGGCAGGGAACGTCGGCAAAATATTGCATCCGCCACGGATCGGCTTCACAAATCGGCATTGCATCGCCTTTCTCGAACCGGAACGTCCAGATTCATACGCTCTGGCGCAAGTCTCAATGATAGCAGTGTGAGTTTACGTTGTAGTGGCCCAAATGCGTCAACGGATTGTTGTCTACGGAGACTTCCGGGGGCCCGACTCGGACCCGGAATCATTGATGCGTGCACCACCCGTTGCGTTCCCCGCACGCGGTGCAGCACGAAGTGATGCACCGCAGATGCGGGGTCCCGGTTCGCTTAATCGAGCAACCAATCGGGGTCCCGGGTCTGCAGCGCATCACTTCGTGCTGCGCTGCGCCCGGGACACGACTGAGTCATCCTTCAATAAAACTGGGTACTAGGACCCGCAGACACGCCTGGTTTTGCGCCGCTGTCAGGGGCGCAGCGGCATCGGGGCGGGGCGAAGCGGCGCTCGAAGAATGACGGGCAATGTCGCGGCCGTCATCCTTCGATGTCGGCCCCTACCGACATCGAATTGCTACGTAGCGCAAGTCACCAAAGCGGATTTGCGATGGCGCGCGCGGCGATAGCCGCGCCCGCACCTCGGAATGACGGCGCTGGCTCGCTACCGGTCTTCCTTCCCCGTTTCCAGCTTCACGTTCTTGAACGTTACGTCGGCGCCTTGCGCGAACCGGTTGCCGTTCTTCTTGTCGTGGCGGTGGAATTGCGGCGCGGGAAAGCGCACGCGCAGCGAATAGGTGCCGTCGCCCGGAATCTTCCAGTTGCGGCCGTAGTGGTAGAGATAGGGATGCCACAGAAGCGGCATGCGGTGAGTGCCGATCTCCTTGCCCTTATCGTCGATCACGGTGACGTCGACGGCGAGCCCGGGGATCAGCCGGCCGTCGGCCTTGTCCTGCACCGCGACCTCGATGTGGATATTGACGTCGCCCGGCGGCTGCCATTCGAGCTTGCCATCCTTGGGTGCGTACATGCCTTCGGCTTCTTCGAAGGCGAAAGAGATCAGATAGTCGCCGTGCTCCATCTGCCCGCCGCCTTCGGCGACATCGTTCAGCATATGCTTCAACGTCCGGGTGAAGGCTTCCCCTTCCGCGCGCCCGAGCGCAAGCCCGCGCTTGTCGCCTTCGTCGCTGGGGGTGAGCGCTGCTGTCGAGGCCATCGTGTTCATCCTCCGTTCGGTTGATTGTTCCGATGGAACAACGCACGAGGCGGCGAATATTTCCGCACGCGCTGTCGCAGGAACGGAGTGCGTCGCGCGTGCGTTTGCCGCAGGGAAATTCGGCAACGGAGGAAGTCATGGCGGGTCGGCTGCAAGGCAAAATCGCGATCGTCACCGGCGGCGGGACCGGCATCGGCGAGGCGATCGCCCACAAGTTTGCGCGCGAGGGCGCGCACGTGATGGTGGCGGGGCTGCCGGGCGATCCGGTCGAGGACGTGGTCAATTCGATCCGCGCGCATGGCGGCACGGCGGAAGCCTTTAACGGCGACGTGGCCGAGGAGGAGCAGGCCAAGGCCTTGATCGCCGCCACGCTCACCAAGTTCGGCAGGCTCGACGTGCTTATCAACAATGCCGGCGTCTTCCCCGAGATCGCCGAATGCCAGGACCATTCGGTGGAGAACTTCGACTACATCCTGCGCAACAATATCCGCACCGCTTTCCTGATGACGAAATACGCGCTGCCGCATCTGCAGAAATCGCGCGGCGTGGTGATCTCGACCGGGTCGGAAGCGGGCGAGGTGGGCGAGCCGACCGCAACGCCCTATGGCGGCTCCAAGGGTTTCCTGCACGCCTTCATGCGCGGGGTCGCCTACGAGCAGGGCAAGTACGGCGTGCGCGCCAATTGCGTCTGCCCGGGGCCGGTCGATACCGCCTGGACGCACAAGGAGACCGGGCCGATGAGCGCGGAGATGGAGGAGCAGACGCTGGCCGGCACCGTGCTCGGCCGCCGCGGCACCCCGGAGGAGATCGCCAATGTGTTCGCCTTCGTCGCCTCCGACGAGGCGAGCTACATGACCGGGAGTCAGGTGTTTGTCGACGGCGGCACCACCATCGCCAAGGGCGGCCCGGGCAAGCAGGCCCCGTCCTTCGTCAGGCAAGAGCCGCAGCTCACCCTCGACCTGCGCCACAGCCACGAGGGCACCCGCAACAAGCCGATTGAGAACCGTATGCATTAATGCATACGCAAGTCGTCATTTCACCGGAAAAATTTGCCTGAAGCGATTGATTCGGACTTCTGCGACGTCATTGTGGCGCTTCTTATGCATTATCCGCATGACGCGAATGCTGCCGGCGTCCTACACCGCGCCGGCAATCCAGCTATATTGCATCGCAACATAACAATAAACTGAGCGGAAACGCCAGGGAGCCTGAGCCGAAAGGAGAGGTTCCATGGCCCAAGCAGCATCTGCGGTCGCCTCCGACCGCACCCTATCCGAAACCAAGGCGTCTCCCGCCAAGCCGGCTGCGAAGCGCAGCGCGCTGCGACGTCTGATCGACGCCATTGAGCAGCACAACATGCGTCGCGCCGAGCAGGAGATCGCCCGCTACCTCGGCGGTCCCGGCGCCCGCTTCACCGACGAATCCGAACGCGAAATCGAGCGCCGCTTCCTGAGCAATCCGAACTGGTGACGGCGGCTTCAAAGACCTCAAAGAGAAGAGAGAACAATGTCCACCCTAGAAATCCGAGCTTCCCAGCCGCCGCGGTCGCGATCGAGCTTTGGCGGCCTCCACCGTTTCGTCTCCGTCCTGGCGGCGGTAATCGACGTTTTCGCCGAAGCCCAGCGGCAGGCGCACGAGGCGCAGAAGCGTTATCCCTTCACCGCCTGGTGAGCATCCGTTTCGTCATTGCCGGGCTCGCGGCCTTACGGCCGCGCCCCGGAGTGACAGAGTGAGAACCGACTGGCCGGCCTTCTCGCTCACGCCGCGCCCTCTACGATGCGCATGTCGCGTTTCACATTGTCGCTGCCGAGCGCCGTGAGCGCCTCCTGGTAGCCGGGCGAATCATAGGTGGCGAGCGCCTTGTCCAGACCGTCGAACTCGATCACCACCGTGCGCTGGTCGATGCCCGCTTCCATCGTCTTGGCCGGCGTCCCCCGCACGAGAAAGCGGCCGCCGGCGGCGTTTATCGCCGGTCCCGCCAGCTTGGCATAGGCCTGCAAGGCATCCGGGTTCTTCACGGAATGGTAGCTCACCACCCAATAGGCTTTCGGCATTTCGGTCCTCCCTTGTTAGTTTCCACTGAACCTTACAATCAACCGCCCGCCGCCGCATCGTCGCTCGCCGGCGGATAATGGTCCGGCACCATGACGGAAGGGTCCATCGGGTCGAGCTGCTCACCGGTGACGACCGCGCCGACCGGCGCCGTGGCTGCAAGATCGAAGCCGGTCTTCTCCGGTTCGGGCACGGCCTCCTGGATTCTGATGCGGTACGCCACATAGCAGGCCAACAGGATCTGCGCTCCCGCCGTGAACAGGAACAGCGCGCGCGGTCCCAGCAAGGCCATCACCACCGAGGCCGGCAGGGGGCCGATCGCCGAGCCCACCGCGTTGGCGAGCAGGATGGTGGCGGCGGTCGGCACCATGTCGCTGACTGCGGTCTTGTCATAGGCGTGGGCGGCGGCGAGCGAATAGCAGGGCAGGGCGAGCGCGCCGAACAGAACGCCGAAGCCGAGCAGCAGCAGCCCATTTTTTGCAAACACCCACAGCAGCAGGCCGGTCACCGCTGCGCCGATGAGCAGTACAAAAAGGACAAGCCGGCGGTCGAGGCGGTCGGAGAGGTGGCCGACCGGCCACTGCACTAGCGCGCCGGCAAGCGTCGCCCCGCTCATGAACAGCGCCACCTTGCTGACGCTCAATCCGTTGCCTTGCGCCGACAGCGGCCCTAGTCCCCAAAATGCGCCATTGGCGACACCGACCATCAAGCTTGCCACCAAGCCGACCGGCGCCGCCCGATAAAGCTGTCTTGGCCGGAAGCTGACAACGGTGAGAGGCGCCGGCTGCGTTGAGCGTGTCAGCGCCACCGGCACGATGGCGAACGAGGCAAGCATGGCCGCGACGATGAAATTGCCCGTTTCCTGGATCGGATAGATCGTCACCGTCAACTGGCCGACGGTGAAGGCGATAAAATTCACAAACACGTAGGCCGACATCACCGTCCCGCGATTATGATTGGTGGCGCGGTCGTTAAGCCAGCTTTCAATCACGAGATAGATTCCGGCCAGGCAGAAGCCGTTGATCGCGCGGAACAGCGTCCACGGAACCGGATGCGGGTTGAGCGGGTAGGCGAGCGAGACGACCACGGCGAGCGCCGCCATGGCGGCGAAGGCACGGATGTGACCCGCACGCACGATCAGATAGGGCGCCAGCAGGCAGCCGGTGACGAAGCCGACGTAGTAGGCCGAGCCGATCACGCCTAGCGCGAAGGCGGTGAAGTCTTCAGCGTGGCCGCGCAGTGGCAGCAGGGTGAATTGCAGCCCATTACCGGCGAGCAGAAAGGCGACGGCGAGCAGCAGCGATGCGATCGGGCGCAAGTTCGACTGCATGGGGGAATGCCGCTCCCGTTGCTCGGTCGGTCACCTGACTTTGGCGCCGCCGGGCATAACGGGAAACGGTGAGTCCGCCAAGAGGCGAGCGAGGGCGCGCGGACAGGCCGAGCTTGCCGCTCTCCCGCAGGCAGCGGGACGCGCAGCTATCTCTCGGGATGCTGGCGGTAGTCGCGGCTGTAAAAGTCGGCCCACAGGATGGAGCCTGCATAAGTGCAGAACAGGGCGAGGACGACGCCGACGGTGATAGCCGTGTCTAGCGGCATGGTTGGGGCTCCTTTGTCGATTAAACGACACGTTGGGACGCCCCCTGCACGGCGAAGCTCCCGCTTCGCCGATGCATGTCTATACGATTGTCCCGCTAACGCGCGAAGGCCTCAATTCGCCGCAGGTCTCTGTGGTGCCCGTAAGACATGACTCAATTTGTGATGGAACGACCCCCGTTTATCGCCGTTGCGTCACAAACCCGCCGGAGTTCCCAGAGCAAAGTCTGCTACTTCCCGCAAACAGCGACGATGAAATGTCCACTCAAGCAACGGAGCCGACATGATTCGCCATCTTCTTCTCGTCCCGGCCCTGCTCGCGCTCGCAGCTTCGGTGTCACCGGCTTCAGCACGCCAGCGTCACGTGGCGCTCGACGCCAACGGCAACCTCGACGCGCTGATCGCCAGCAAGGCTGCCGCCTACAATGTTCCGGCTCGGCTTGTACGCCGCGTCATCATGCGCGAGAGCCGCGGCAATCCGCGCGCGGTTCACGCCGGTAATTACGGGCTCATGCAGATCAGGCTCGGCACCGCGCGCGCCATGGGCTACCGCGGCAGCGCCGCAGGGCTGCTCGATGCCGACACCAACATGACCTATGCAGTGAAATATCTGGCCGGCGCCTATCACGCGGCCGGCGGTAACACGAACCGCGCCGTGCATTATTACGCGGCGGGCTACTACTACGCCGCCAAGCGCAAAGGCTTGCTCGAGGGCCGTGCACGCAATCCGGTCGGCGCCTTCGCTTCGGCCGCTGCAGGGCGGTCCGTCACCATCAGCGCGCGCACCGCGCACAGGCCGAATGCCAAGTTGCGCGAAGCCAGGGCGACGGGAGCAAGCGTCGCGTCTTCCTCGAGTCTCTATAGTGGACGTCTCGACTATTATTGAGAAGCGCGGCAGACGTCACGGTGTGGTCGGCGCAACATAACCGCCTGGCAGCATGGCGGGAGCGCCGAACAGGCCTGGTACGGGATTCGTCTGGGCGGTGTGCCTGGTCCTGCTGCGGCGCATACGATGCGTGTTGCGGGGCGCATGCCCCGGTTTGGCGCCCTGACGGGTCGCCTTGCGATCCGGCTTGACGCGCACCGGCACGTCTTCGCGGCTCGCCAGTTTCGCCTTGCGCGGCGGTGCCGGCGCGCGCGCGGACCCTTCCTTTTTCATTTGAGGCTCGATTGGCGGCCGTACGGTCGGGATTGGAACGGCGGCCGGCGCCTCTGCCCGCGCCGCCGCGGCGTTGGGCGAGAGCTCGAGACTTGTGAGTTTCGAGGCGGCAGGCGCCGGTGCCGGAATGAAGCCGATTTCTCTTAAATCAAGCGCGGCGGCGTTCGCCTGGGCCGGGCAGCTCGCCGGCTTGGCCTGAGCGGCTGCGGCCTTCGCCGGAATGAGGCTAATGACGTCCACCGGCGGCAGCGCGAGCATTTCGCTTCGCGGCTTCGCCACGGTTGCGGCCGCCTTGTCGGCCGACGCCGCCGGCTCGGTAGGCGGCGCGCCGATCTCGGGGATGCGCAGCGCCGGAATCATGACCGCCGGCGGCAACTCGTCGTGCGGAATGACTGGTAGTTCAAACTGGGAGGCCGCGCCGATATCGACGGGCATGCCGGCGTCCGGCGTCTGCACCGAACCGGTGACATCGTCCTCCGCCGGAGCGGGCTGCTGCACACTGGCGATCTCGGTATCATGGGAGGCGGCGCGTTGCGCGGCTTCGTTTGGCAGGAGAGGCGCCATGCGCGTCGGGGTGTCGGGCAAGTCGCGCAAGCTTCGCAAGGCGTCGGCCCGCCGCAGCGCGGCCAGGATCAGCATCTGGCGCCACTCCGGATGTTGTTCTTGCACAAGCAGCGCGCCGCGCGCCACGCCCATATCGGCCGCGAATCGCGGGCGGGGACCGGTGGGCGGATCGAGCGCGAGCAGCAAGATCAAAATGGCGAGGAGTACGCCGCCTACTGGAATTAGGCGTAGAATCGGCAGCATAGCCTGTGCATAACTGAGTCGCGAATATTTCCAAAGCTCTTGATCATGGTGGTCGTCGGGCCCGCGCCAGGCCGGTCGGTCGCGGCGTCAAAGTCGCTCCGCGGCCGCGATTGCGCCCGCCCGGCCCGCGTTGCTAGAAGAGGACGCGCTTTCCGGGCCCGTAGCTCAATGGTTAGAGCCGACCGCTCATAACGGTCTGGTTGGAGGTTCGAGTCCTCCCGGGCCCACCACGCATTCCGGTATTTGCCGAAATTTCCTGACCCTCGCGAAATAGCCGGCGATTGGCGGGCTTCCTGCAATGGCTTTTAGTCTCTACGGAGACTGATCCTGACCGAACGGCGGGTTTTCGGCAGTTTGTCTCTGGGCCTGAAATACCGTTTCCTGGAAAATGGAGACTGCGCCGGCGGAGATTCGGTTCGAATGCGGCTGGCTTGTGCAAATCTGGGCGGGCCTACCGTCTCTGGAATGAACCGCCCCGGGTTTGCCGGAGGCCGGTTGGTTTGAGTCAGGCTGCCATGGCTGGCTGTTCCAGCATGGCGTAATAGCGCTCCTCGGCTTCGGCCGGCGGCACATTGCCGATGGGCTCCAGGAGCCGCCGGTTGTTGAACCAGTCTACCCATTCCAGCGTGGCGAACTCGACGGCTTCGAACGACCGCCACGGTCCCCGTCGATGGATGGCCTCAGCTTTGTAGAGACCGTTGATCGTCTCCGCGAGTGCATTGTCGTAAACTGTCGCCGACGCTGCCGACGGAGGGCTCGATGCCGGCCTCGGCAAGGCGTTCGGTGTATCGAATGCTGACGTATTGGGCGGATTCAATCGGTTGTCGCAACGGGTCATTTGTCGGCCGATCTGGAGCAGCGCGTCAAGCGCTTCGACCGGGGTTTTCCAGTTGAGTGTTTTGCGGGGCCTCGCGTTGAGGGCGGCGGCGACAGCATCGATCTCCTCGGCGCTGTGAACGCTGAGGTCAGTGCCTTTCGGGAAGTACTGGCGCAGCAGCCCGTTGGTGTTCTCGTTGGTGGCGCGCTGCCACGGGCTGTGCGGATCGCAGAAGTAGATCTGCACGCCCGCGTCGATCTTCAGCCGCGCATGCTCGGCCATTTCGGCACCCTGGTCCCAGGTCAGCGATCGTCGCAACTGCTCGGGCAAGGTGATGATCGTACGCGTGATCGCCTCCCGCACCGCCTCGGCGCCATGGCCGGCAAGGGCCGGTCCGTTCTTCATACGCGTCGTCGCGCCGTAGCCCGGCATGCGCGGCAAACGCAGGAGCATGGTGAAGCGCGTGGTGCGCTCCACCAGCGTGCCGATCGCCGAGCTGCCGAGGCCGAGGATCAAGTCTCCTTCCCAATGGCCCGGTACCGCGCGATCGATGGCTTCGGCCGGACGCTCGCTGATCATGATTTCGGGAGTGACAAAGCTCTTGCCTCGCCCGCGCGTGCGCGCTCTCGGCACCCGCAGCGCCCGGCCACTGCGCAGGCAGGCGGTCAGCTCGCGCCGCAGTGCGCCGCGGCCTTGGATGAACAGGGCCTGGTAGATGGCCTCGTGGCTGATCCGCATGGTCATGTTGTTCGGGAAGTCGATCGGCAGGCGGCGCGCGATCTGCTCGGGGCTCCACGCGCGCGCCCATCGTCGATCCTGCCGCCGCCCATGCCGGCGACCCTTCCACGATACGCTCGGACCAGCAATTGGACCACCGCCGGGAGCGACGATCATTCCGGCCAGACGCTCCTGCACGTAGGACCGCAAGGCAGGATTGCCCGCAAGCTTCGCCCGCTTGGGCCGTCGAGCCGATCGCTCAGCATGCCATTGCGCGGTCGTAGCCCGATACTCCAGGCCACCGCTGCGGGTGGACGCGTTTCGCCGCAGTTCGCGAGAGATTGTCGACGCCGAACGACCGAGATGTCGGGCCACCCCCTGCACCGTGAAGCCTTGAGCTCGCATCAGCGCGATCTCCTCACGCTCAGCGAATGACAGATAGCGGCCGGACAAAGGCTTGGCCGACGGCCCGAACATCGCTGGTGGCATGCCGCCTGCCTTTCGGAACCATCGGGCTCCAACCGCCTGCGGAACGCCAGCGGCGGCCCCACCATCCTCGCTCGACAAACCCCTCGCAATCGCTGCCCAGAACCGTACCCGCTCTTCTCGCCCCGCGACCGGCGGTCGTCCCGGTGATGGCAACGGCTTTCGTCCAGATCGATCCGAACGCCGCTTCGCTCTCTTCATCGCAACCTCCTCCGGCAAGGTGTTGCGACGACCGATTGAATCCGCCTTGAGACCCCTGTCCGAATGATGCACAAGACCACCTCGATGGGTGGGTCTTCGTTCGTGCAGGGCCTGCTCCAGGGCATCCAGTACGGAGCTCGGCATGAGCAGTTCGGCTGACCCGCCAGCCGACGATGCGGCGGGCATAGGCGTCGATGACGAAGGCCACATAGACGAAGCCGGTCCAGGTGGCCACGTAGGTGAAGTCGGAGAGCCAGAGCATGTTCGGCTTCGGCGCATGAAACTGGCGGTTGACGTGATCGAGCGGGCAAGGCGCCGCCTTGTCGCTGATCGTCGTCCGCACAGGTTTGCCACGGATCACGCCCTGCAGGCCAAGGCCCGCCATCAACCGCTCGACGGTGCAGCGGGCGACCGTAAAGCTTTCTCGTCGCAACTGCCGCCAGACCTTGCGCGCGCCGTAGACGCCGAAGTTCTCCGCGAACACCCGCTGAATCTCGACCTTCAGGCCGGCATCGCGCCGCGCGCGGGCCGAACGCTTGTCGGCATTGATCCGCCGGGCGACATGCGCATGGTAGGTCGACGGGGCGATCGGCAACACGCGGCAGATCGGCTCGACCCCATAGGCTTCCCGATGATCGTCGATGAATGCGATCATGGCTTCACCCGGCGGTCGAACTCCGCCTGGGCAAAATACGCCGATGCCTTGCGCAGGATCTCGTTCGCCTGGCGGAGCTCGCGGTTCTCCCGCTCCAGTGCCTTGAGCTTCTCGGCAACGTCCGTCGGGACGCCACCTCGCTTGCCGCTGTCGACCTCGGTCTTCTTCACCCACTCGTTCAGCGGTCTGCGCCGAGCAACCGATCTTGGCCGCCACCGACTCAATCCTCGCCCACCGCGACGGATGCTCGCATTCATGATCGAGCACCAACCGCACCGCGCGAGAACGGACCTTAGGTGAGAATTTGTTCGTCGCCTTGCTTGTCATAGCCCCATCCTCTCAGGAGTTGGGGCCTCCGGCAAACCCGGGGCGGTTCTCCTGCTCCGCTGGCCGATGACAATCGATGAAACGGATGTTGATGCCACCTGCCGGAGAAGTTGAGAGCCGAGGCTTCTGGCATCCTGAACCGATGCCTGGATGGGCTGCGCGATTACCTGGAGAACGGGTTGCATACCGGACGAAATCAAGGAGCAGGCGGAGGACTATCGCCAGGAGACCGATGTTTTCGGCCGCTTCTTTGGTGAATGCTTGGCCCGCGAGCCGGGAGCCAAGCCGCCATTCTGTCCCGGAAACCGGGACCACCTCTACGAAGGCCATGGATGTCCATGCCACGATGTGCGGCGAATGCGGACGGTGAACGTCCATGGCTCCCAAAGGACATAAATCGGCTATGCGAGAAAGGGCATTCAAGCAGGGCCTCGGATCCCGCCGTTATTGGCAGGATCTCAGGCTCACAAAGGCAGCAGCTGATTTTCGCGAATCGCCCAGCGATGCTGATGACGAACCGTCTGCAGATGACGACGGCGGTGACGTGGTGCCGCTTTAAAGAACCCGCCGGGAAGTCGGCATGTGAATGCGTTGTAAGCGATTGAGTTGTTTCGACGGGACAAGACGGCAAAAAGCCAGAATACTGCTTGTAAATAGACGCGCCCGTGCGCGCGCGCGGCTCCGTGATCAGCTTCTTGCCGTCTGCCGCCCCGGGGGTGCCGAAATGTTCGGGAGGTTTTGCTTCCGGACCGGCGGGGGAAGCTCGCGTGTCTTCCCGCGAAAAACGGAAAAGTTTCATTTTATCCCAGAAGAGAGGCGGAACGGCTAGATCCCATCGGCATCTGCATTCGGCGATGAATCGGACTGACGGGTGATACACCGCCGCGCGCATCGAGCCGCTCGCCGAGCCGGACAATACCTATCAGCAGATCAAGGGAGAGCTCGCCCTGTCCGTGACCGGCGCGGGTGTGCGGCGGCGCTCGCCTTCACTGCCCGGCGGCTCCCACCGCCGGCGCCGGCACAAGTCCCGAGTCTACTCGCGCGAGCTTCCTTTTCTTGATCTGGCCGATGAGCACGAAGGCGAACAGAATTCCGCCCAGCGCCAAGAAGACGTACGGCAACGTCTCGTACGATGCGACCGAACGCACCATGCAGTATGTGAAGAGGCTCGCGGCACACACCGACGCGGCAATCCGCTCGCGCCCCGTAAACACGACCAGTCCGCAGCCGTAGATGGCGGCGGTCAGTGAGGTCAGCCCGAGCGGAATCGCAACGATCGACCCGAGCCCCCAAACCCAATTGTCGGGCCGAAGCACGACGATCGGATTATAGATGACCAGGTAGGGAACGATGAAGCCAGATATAGCGAGTTTGAAGGCATTTACCGCGGTCTTAACATAGTCGGCTCCGGCAATTCCGGCCGCGGCCAGAGCCGCCAACGCCACCGGCGGCGTCAAAGCGGAAATGACGGCGAAATAGAAGGCGAAGAAGTGCGCGGAAAGCGGGGCCACGCCCATCTGCACTAGCCCGGGAACGACCACAATGGCTACAATGGCGTAGGCAGCCGAGGTGGGCACGCCGCAGCCGAGCACCAGCGACACCACCATGGTGCAAAGCAGCGCAAGCACTAGATGCCCCCCGCTCAGCAGGGCGACGAGCCCGGCGATCTTTGACCCTAGTCCGGTCGTGATCAGCGTCTGCGCGATGATGCCGACCACAGCAAGCGAAACGCCGATTTGCGCGCCCACGTAGGCGCCATGCGCCAGGCACTTAAATAATGCCAGCGGGCGCGGCCGCGTTTCACGGCTCGCATAGCTCAAGACAATGGCGACAATGATCGTCCAGAAAGCAGCGTTGCTCGGGCTGAATTGATAGAGAAGCATCACCACCAGCAACCCGATGGGAACCGCAAACAACGGCAGCCGACGAGCGATCAGTTGCCAATCGATCGGTTCCGGCGCGACAGATATCCCGTCGCGCACGGCGATGACCTGCACGCCAAGCATGCAGCCCCAATAGTATAAGATCGCCGGCAGTATCCCAGCCACCATGACCGTAGCGTACGGCACCCCCAGGAACGACGCCATTAGGAAGGCCGAGGCGCCCATCACTGGCGGCATCAACTGGCCGCCGGTGGAGGCTGTCGCTTCGATGGCGGCGGCGATTTCGGGTTTGTAGCCGACCCGCTTCATGTAGGGGATCGTGAAAGCCCCGACGATCGCGACGTTGGCCACCGCGGCGCCGGTCACCATGCCCACGAGTGAGCTCGAGACAACGGCCGTCTGCCCCGGCCCGCCTTGAAGCCTGCGTCCGGCGAGCTTGCCCGCCTCGTGGAAGAAGTCGTTAATTTTGATTACGCCAAGCAGGCTGCCGAACACGACAAACAAGAAAACTTGCGAAGCGGAAATCGACAGAAACGTGCCGAACACGCCAGACAAACCAATGCTGAGGTACGAGATCATGTAGGGCAAGCCAAACTGCCGGTGGTACAGCGGACCGGGCAGCAGATGGCCGAACATGAAATAGGCGATCGCCCCGGTCGCCACCAAAGGCAAGGTAATCCCCCAGGTCCGGCGGGTCCCCTCGATGACCAGGACGATAAGCGCCACACCGACGATCATGTCTATGCGGCTGGGGAATCCGACAGCCTCTTCGAGGTGCTCGATATGCGTGAATACATAGGCTGTCGCGGGAATGGTCGCGACCAGCAGAAGCGCGCACCACACCCACGAAAGCCACGATCTGGCCTGCCGAAGCCCCTGCAAAAAGATCAGCACCAGCAGGAAGGCGAGATGCACGTCTTGGTGCTGATAGTCGGTGAACAAGACAACCTGGCTGGCCCACATATGATAAGCGACCATCGCCAGGCCGACGACCAAAAGCGCCGCCGTGTAGAACTTTTCGTTCCGCCCCTCCGCCATGGGTATACTTTCGATTTTTGGCTACTGCCGATAATTTCTTGATGCCACGGCGGCGCCGCCCGCACAGAACGTCTTGCGCCGCAATGGACCGGGTTTTCACGGTCGCCCAATAGCGTGGATCCGACGTGCCCGTCCGACACCCAGACGGGCCGACGCGCCAGCCCCTCTGAAAACTAGAAAAGCGCGACCCTGCTGCGACCTTCGAGGCGGCGCCATTTCGCAGCCGCAGCAGGGCCCTGACTCGCATAGGCAAGACGGGTGAGCGTGTTTACTTCAGGATGCCGGCTTCGCGATATGCCTTCAAGGCGCCTGGAGCGATCTCGTCCTCGTCAAAGCCATAGACGAGTGACTGTCTGGACATCAACTTCCCGAGCGCGTGGTACTGGGCGAACTTGTCCACATTTTGAATGATCATTTTGGTGACCTGATAAGCGAGCTGTTCGGGGAAGTCCTCTGCCACGAACCAGCCTGCCGTATCGGCAAACACCGGCAGTTTCTGCGAGATGCCTTTGATCGTATTAGGCGGCAGATCGACAGGGACGACCTTGATGCCGCTGGCGATCGTCTTTTTGACTTGGGGCTCGCCCCACGGAATGAAATGAACGTCCCGGCCTGAAGCCATGAACTGCGTGGTCTGCGGACTGAGGACAAAGCCTTTATTGCCTGGCCCCATATAGCCGCCCACAACAGCCGCCGCGACATGGCCGTCGAGCAGCGCCGACACCGCCTGCTTCGGCCCGAGATAGGAGATCTTCACCTTATCTTCGCCAAGGCCCCATCCGACCCGGATGAGCTTTTCTGGTTCCACGGCCCAGTTGATCTGCGCGGCGCGGCCCAAGGCGACCCGCTTGCCGACAAGATCGTCCACATTCTTCAGCTTCGGGTCGAGAGTCGCGAGCCACACCGACACGAGCTCGTAGTTCGCGATCAGTTTTAGTTTTGGGTATTTTTTCTTGAACGGCTTTTCACCCGCGACTGCGAGAGCCAAGACGCCTTTGCCCGAGCCCACGATCGTGGTCTTGCGCGCATCGGCGTTATTGGCGAGTTCCTTGATGTTGTACAGAAAGCCCGGGCTCTCCGAGGCGTCGACCCGCACATTGCCGGCCGCCTTGTTTGAGATGTCCTGAAGCGCGGCAGCGAGCACATATGAGCCGGTGCCGAACGGCGCGCTGAGCAGACTGACACGCGCTATCGATGAATTCGCGGCCAATGCCGCGCCGCCTGAAAGCGCGAGCGCAGCGGCGGCCACAACCGAAGTCAGATGTCGTCTCATGAGGCCTCCCTCCTCTTTTATTGCAGCACAATCACTTCAACGAGAACGGCGTATCCTCCAGGACTGCCGCGCCATCGGCGCATTGCAGCTTTGTATCTTTTTATTTCGAGGCGATTCTAGCACGTCCGCAATGAACGCGCGCTCAGTAACTCTAGGGCGGTCCTCCAATCGAAGTGAAGCCGCGCCCCACGTCGTGGCCGGATCGGGCCTTCTTTGAGATTGTTGGCGGTCCTTTGCCGGGTCTCTTCGCGTTCGCGTCGATAGTTGACAGCGCCGCGCGCCTTTCACGGCCGGCTTGCAAGCGGCTATATGAGATGGGCGCTAGCATCGGTTCCGCCCCATGATTGATTTCCAAGCCCTTCTTTAGGCCCTGGATCATTCAAAAAATCGTACCACTGCGACATCTATTGGTCTAATGGATAACCATGATGACTATTATTGTAAATTCGCATGTCTCGGCTTGCGGGCCTCCTCGCCGGCGGGCGACGGAGTTCTGACGGTCGTTAAGCGGCCGGCGCACGAAGAGCGGCGGCGTTGCGACACGGCTCGAGCCGCGGTTTGCGCGAACCGATCGGACATCGCCTGCGCGAAAAATGAATTTCTTTATCGAAGATCAATAACGCAGATCACGTCAATCTATTGGACCGTCAAGTAGCCCATTGTTAGCGTGCCGATGGGACGTAACGCGGAGGCGCATTGCTTCAATGACGGCAGCGCAGCGCGACTTGACCACGGCGAGCGGGGATGATCGTGCCATGAAGGCGCTGCTGCAACCCGATTCTGTTGCGATACTCGGCTGCTCCGCCGAGGCCGAGCAAATCAATGGCCGGCCACTCAAATATTTCCTGGAGAAGGGCTACAACGGCCGTCTCTTTCCGGTCAATCCGAAATACGCGGAAATCGCCGGGCTGCGATGTTACCCGGATGTGAGTGCGATTCCGGACCCGGTCGATCTGGCCGTGGTTGCCGTTCCAGCCGCATTGGTGTTGGACAGCGTTCGCCAACTCATTGCGAAGGGCGTCAAAGCTGCGGTCATTTTCAGCTCTGGATTTGCCGAGACAGGTGAACGCGGCGTCGCCGCGCAAGCGGAACTGATCGCCACCGCCCGTGCCGGCGGTCTGCGTATCTGCGGTCCGAACGCGGTCGGAATCATCAACGCTTTCGAAGGCGTGACGGCAAGCTTCAGCGAATATCTCGAAGGCGCACTTCCAACCGGCCCCATCGGTTTCGTCAGCCAGTCCGGCGCTTTCGGTACGGCCATTGCAGTGCTCGCAAGGCAGCGCCAGCTCGGTCTGGGCTACTTCATCAACACCGGAAATGAAGCCGATGTCGAAGTCGCCGATGCAATAGGTTTCATTGTCGAAGATCCACGGATTCGTATCGTCGCCGGGTATCTCGAGGGCATTCGATCAGGCCGCAAGCTGCTCTCCGTGGCGGACCGCGCCATGGCGCTTGGCAAGCCGATAATTCTCACCAAGGTCGGCCGCAGCGACACGGGTGCCCGCGCCGCCGCCTCGCATACGGGGTCGCTGGCCGGCGCCGATGTGGTGTTCGACGGAGTCGTTCGTCAGAAAGGCATTATCCGGGCCGACGACGAGCAACAGATGATGGACCTTGTCGAGGCCTTTGCGCACTGCCTGCTTCCAAAGGGACCGAACGTCGGTATCGTCAGCCAGTCGGGCGGCGCCGGCGTGCTTGCCTGTGACCGCGCTGAAACGCTCGGCCTGCAAGTGCCGACCCTGAGCGATGCGACCCAGAAGAACCTGCACAAGGTCCTGCCCGGCTACAGTGCCGTCGCCAACCCGGTCGATGTGACGGGTTTGTCGCTTGCCGAGCCCGAACTCATGCGCAGCGCAATGAAGCTTGTTCTTGCCGATCCTGCTGTCGACATCGGCCTGTTGTGGCTTCGCCTGATGCACCGGTACGCCGACGTCATGATCGACATAATTACCGACATCAGGGACTCGACCGACAAGACCTTTGTCGTGAGCTGGCTGGCGCCACCGCCCGAAGCGCTCGCCGAGCTCCGCAAGCGAGGCATTTGCGTCATTGACGGCGCGGCACAGTCCATGAACGCGGTCGGCGGCCTCTTCCGCTATGCGTCCGCCCGGAAGCGCTGGCTGGCCGATAGCGCGGCGCGCGATCAAATGCGGACCGGCTCATCCAGCGACCTTACCACGCTCCCCCATCGCGCCGGCGTCGTCGCGACGATGGCCGCTGCTGACATTCTTCGTGACGCGCAGATACCGCTTGTGGCCACTGAATTTGCCGGACATGCTGACGCGGCGGCCGTCGCCGCTCAGCGCCTTGGATATCCCGTAGCGCTGAAGGTCGAATCTCCGGATGTCGCCCACAAGACTGAAGCAGGCGCAGTGCGTCTCAAAATTGCGGACGAATCCCAGCTTCGCGATGCCTATGCGGACATCATACGGCTGACGCGCGAGTACAATGCTTCCGCGCGCATCGATGGCGTCATTGTTCAACGCATGGCCGGCTCCGGCATCGAGATTGTTATCGGAGTCCACCAGGATCCCTCCTTCGGGCCCGTTGTCATGGTCGGACTCGGCGGCATTCTCGTCGAAGTACTGAAGGATGTAGCCTTTGCCGCCGCTCCGATGACTCTGTCCGAGGCCGAGATGATGGTGCGGAGCTTGCGCGGCGCGCAAATACTCGACGGGGTGCGCGGCCAGGAGCCGGTCGATCGCACAAAACTGTGCACCCTTCTGGTGAACATATCGCGCATGGCCGCGGCCGCCGGACCCCGGCTCGCTGAGCTCGACCTTAACCCGGTCATCGCAAACGCAAGCGGCGCCGTCGCGGTCGACTGGCTCATGATCCTTGGTGACGGTGGCAGGACATGAGAAGCACGGCTAGGACGGCAAAGGCACAGTTCGGCACTCGCCGATCGCCGGCCGTCGTCCATCAGGCAGCGGCATTATAAACTTCGGAGATCCAAACATGCGCGGTGAAGTCGCAATCGTAGGTTACGGAAGAACGCCCTACAGCAGGGCGAAGCCGGGCGAGCGTATCTACACGATCGACGAATACCTGGCATGGGCGGCCGACCTGGCGCTCGGAATGGCTGGCATGTCGAAGAACGATTTCGACGGCCAGGGCCTGGGCGTAGCCCATGCCGAAGCCGGTCACACCGTGAACTGGTCAGCGGCGGTTGCCGAAATGCTGGGCATCAGCCCGCGGATACTGCTTCGCGGCGATCAAGGCGGCGCGAGCGCTGCCGCCATGCTGATCCGCGCCGCGGCGCTAATCAAAGCCGGGCTCGTCGACCGCGTGCTCGTCATGGGAGCGGACACGCCGCTGACGGTTCCCTCCATCGCGCCCGGTCTGCCACTTTCGCCCGAACGCACCCGCGGTCTGTTCTGGGACTTTCAGGGGCCTTTCGGCATCATGGGCGCCAACAGCCAGTTCGGCCTGGTCCAGACCAGATACATGCACGACTACGACATCAGATCCGAGCATCTTGGCAAGATCGCCGTGACGACGCGTCAGCATGCTTCGATGCATCCCGGCGCCATCTACCGCAAACCCTTCACGACGGAAGAGTACCTGAACTCGCGCGTGCTGTCCTACCCGGTGCGCCTGTTGGACTGCGTGCCGATGGTGAATGGCGGTCTCGCTTATGTCGTCACTTCGGCAAAGTCGGCTGCAAAAATAACGGACAGGCCGGTTTACCTGCTCGGTTTCGATGAGGTCAGCAACTACTATCACAATTCCCGCACGCGGCCCGACATCACCTTCACCGGCTTCACCCAGACGGCCCCCAATGCCTTCAAGATGGCGGGCATCGAACACAAGAACGTCGACGTATTCGAGCCCTATGACGACTATCCGATGGTCGTGCTCATTCAGATGGAGGACTACGGCTTCTGCAAGAAGGGCCAAGGCGCGAAATTCGTGGAAGAACACGACTTGAGCTACCAGGGCGATTTTCCGATTTCCACCGACGGCGGCCAGCTTTCCGGCGGCCAGCCCGGCGGCGCGATCGGAGGCTTCATGCCGATTGTCGAAGCGGCGGTACAGCTTCGCGGTGAGGCCGGCGAGAGACAGGTCAAGAACGCGACTATCGCTGCCGTCTCCGGCTTCGGCGGCATGACCTACGCGCGCAACAATCGAAGCTGCGCGACATTGATTTTCGGTTCGGAGGCATAGACGATGACACAACCCGCGGGCAAACCCCTTCCCGAGATTACCGATTTCACGCGTCCATTTTGGAGCGCGGCCAAACAGCAAAAGCTCGTTGTGCAGAAGTGCCGCCATTGCGGAACGCTCGATTTTTTCCCGAAGCCGTGGTGCATCGAATGCGGACACCGGGACTTGGAGTGGGTCGAGGTCCGGCCGCTAGGCACGATTTATTCGTACACAGTAGCCTACACCGTAATGATGAACTATCCGGCGTGGAAAGATGATCTTCCAGTTGTGCAGTGCATCATCGACCTGGACGACGGACCCAGGATGTACGGGCAACTCACCGGCTGCAGCCCTGAGCAGGTCCGCATCGGCATGCCGGTCGAGGCATATTTCGAGGACATCAGCGACGAGGCAGCCATCCCCAAATTCCGCCTTGCATAGAGGCTGTCATGGATTTCGATCTTCTCGCCGATCAGGAAATGCTGCGTGAGTCGGTGGTCCGTTTCGGGCGCAGCGAATGTCCCGATGCGCTGTTCCGGAAAATGGACGAAGAGGCGTACTATCCGCACGAATTGTACGCGAAGTTGGCGGATCTCGGATACCTCGGCATTCCGATTCCCGAGCAATACGGCGGCTCCGGACTCGGCTGCCTTTCTTCGGCGATCTTCCAGGAAGAGTTGAGCAAGCGTCTGCTGCCGCTGCAGATGACCTTTCAGGTTTCCATTCTGAGCGCCGGCATGGCCATCCTGGATCTTGGTACGACCGAGCAGAAGGAGAAGTTTCTGCGGCCCCTGGCGGCAGGCAAAATCAATTTCGCCATTGCCTTTACCGAACCGGGTGCCGGTTCCGACGCCGCCTCGATCGCGCTCGCCGCGGTAAAGGACGGGAACGGCTTCCGCCTCAACGGACAGAAGATATTCATCAGCGCCGCCGACATCAGCGACTACATGATCGTTTCGACCCGCACCGACCGGGCGCGGCCCAAACGCGAAGGAATTACGGCTTTCATTGTCGATTCGAAAACGCCCGGCATCAAGATCAACAAGATCAGCAAGCTCGGCGTGCGGGCGAACGCGTATTGTGAGGTATTCTTCGAGGACGCCCTCATTTCGGAAGAGAATATTCTGAATGGCCTCAACCAGGGATGGGCTGTGGTAACCCACAGCCTCGAGCGCGATCGCATCGGCGCGGCCGCGCGATGGGTCGGCATTTCTCAAGAGGCCCTCGATTATGCGATGAACTACGCCCGCAACCGGGTGCAGTTCGGCCGCAAGCTCAGCACGCTCGAATGGATGAGAAATCTGTTCGCCGAGATGCAGACCCGGATCGACGCGGCGCGGCTGCTGACCTATCGCGCCGCTCATCTGATGGATCAGAACAGGCCTTGCCGCCGTGAGGCGTCGATGGCCAAGCTCACCGCCTCCGAACTGGTCGTCGAACTGACGCGGAGCATGATGCAGGTGTTGGGCGGCTACTCCTACGCGATGGAATATCACGCCCAGCGGTATCTGCGCGATTCCCTGTTCGCCACCATCGGTGCAGGCACCTCCCAGATGCAAAAGCTGATCATCGCCAACGATATGGGTCTTTAGCGCCCTCGGCCGCAATCCCGCACGCCTCCGCAGCAGGACCAGGAAATGGATAGCGACAATCTTTTGACCGACGTCGACTCCCGTGGTGTAGCCAAGGTCACCTTGAACCGCCCGGCAGTGCACAACGCGCTCGACGAAGCCTTGATCGTCCGCCTGCACGAGACGTTTGCGCGGCTCGGCGGCGATCCGAAAGTGCGGGTTATCGTGCTTTCCGGTTCCGGCAAGAATTTTTGCGCCGGCGCCGACCTCAACTGGATGAAGGCGATGGTCGGATTTTCGGAGGCGGAAAACGTGGCCAACTCCACCCGCCTGGCCAACATGCTGCACAGCATCTACCAGTGCCCCAAACCGACGATCGCGCGCGTTCATGGCGCGGCGCTGGCCGGCGGCATCGGCTTGATTTCGGCCTGCGACATCGTCGTCGCCGCCGAGCCGGCGGTGTTTGCCCTTACCGAAGTCCGCCTCGGCCTCATTCCGGCGAACATCGCCTGTTATGTCGCGCCTATCATCGGCGTTCGCGCCCTACGGCGCTACGGCATGACCGGCCAGCGTTTCGGGACCGCCGAGGCGATGCGCATCGGCTTGATCGATGACGTCGCGCCGCCGGAGCGCCTTGATGAAACGGTGGAAACCATTGCAGCGTCGCTCCTCGATGCGGGCCCTGTGGCCGTGGCCGAATGCAAGAAGCTGATCGATCATATCGGCGGCACGGTGACCGAGTTGATGCGCCGTGATGCGGCGGCATGGCTCGCCCGCGTTCGCGTCGGCGAGGAAGCGCAGACCCGCATGAACGCGTTTCTGAAGAAAAAATAGCCTGCGACTACGGTTCGCTTCGTGATCGGGCGCGCGGCTTATCGGGGAGCTAGAGGCGCTGGCAGAGTTCCGAGATTGATTCGCGCAGCCAGCTGTGGCCCGCCTCCCCTTCAAGCGATTGATGCCAGACGAGATAGATCGGGATCGTCGGGCAATGCAGGGGGGTTCGCAGGATGCGAAGCCGGAAGTTTTCAGCGTAGACGTTCGCCATGCGGCGCGGCAGCGTGCACACGAAATCGGTATTCTTCACGATCAACGGCATCGACAGAAAATGCGGCACCTGCAGCGCCACCCGCCGTTTGAAGCCCATCTTGTCGAGCACGCGGTCGATGATCGGTTTGTCGACGGTGCGCGGCATCAAAATGACGTGCGGCAACGCAAGATACTGCTCAAGACTAAGGGTTTCACCGACCGTCGGATGGTCCTGCCGCACCATGGAAACCAGCGTTTCCTCAAGCAGCAGCCGGCTGCGGAACTTCGACGATTCGGCGCGGAAGTACGACACGCCAAGGTCGACTTCGCCCTTGAGCGGCGGATCATGTTGCCCGCCTTCCGCGATCGGCCGCAGGTCGAGCCGTAACGCGGGAGCGGCTTGCGACAGCCAGTCCATGAATCGCGGGATGATGACAGCCTCGCCGTAATCTTCCACAGCGATAACGAACCGCCGGTCGGAGGAATGATAATCGAAGGCCGTTGTCGGGCTGACCGCATTTTGGATCAGATCGAGCGCTTGTCGGACCGGCACCGCAAGCAGCCGTGCGCGCGGTGTCGGCGTCATGCCGCCCGCCGAACGGATGAAGAGCGGATCTTCAAGCGCGGCCCGCAGGCGTGCCAGCGCGTTGCTCATCGCCGGTTGACTCATGCCCAGGCGGTGGGCAGCGCGCGTCAAATTGCCTTCGGTGACCATCGCATCAAAGACGGCCAGCAAATTCAGGTCCAAGTTTCTTAGTTTCAACATTCAGGGATTGAATAACACAAATCACACTTATCCATTGGATGTATAAGGCGCTGCTCATTAGCGTGTCAATACCAACTAGCCTTTGGCGCATTTCGCATCACGGCGTGCGGCCGGCGCGCCGGTCTTCCAGTATCCGTCGAGACGTATCGACTCCGCACCAATGACGAACACAATCACAAGTCCTGCCGATGCCCCCAACTTCGCGAGCGTGACGCTTACGGGCGGCGCCTTCCAGTGGGACGATCCGCTGCTGCTCGAACGTGAACTCTCGGACGAAGAGCGCATGGTCCGCGATACGGCGCGAGACTATGCGCAGAGCAGGCTCATGCCGCGCGTGCGCAACTGGAACCGGGAGGAGCGCTTCGATCGCGTGATCATGCGCGAGATGGGCGAGCTCGGCTTTCTTGGCGCGCCCTTGCACGGCTATGGCTGCGCTGGGATCGGCTACGTGGCCTACGGGCTCGTCATGCGCGAACTGGAGCGCGTGGATACGGCGTTCCGCTCTGCCTGCGGCGTGCAGACGACCCTCTCCATGACTCCCATTTACGCCTATGGCAGCGAAGAGCAGCGTCGACGCTATCTGCCTGCGATGGCGAAGGGCGAATTGCTCGGCTGCTTCGGCCTCACCGAACCCGATCACGGGTCCGACCCCGGCGCCATGCGCAGCCGCGCGCGCCGCCTAGACAAAGGCTGGCGCCTCACCGGCAACAAGATGTGGATCACCCATGCTCCGATCGCCGATCTGATGGTGGTATGGGCGAAAGACGAGGCCGATGTCATACGCGGCTTTATCCTCGAGCGCGGCATGCAAGGTCTCACCACGTCGAAGATCGAGGGCAAACTGTCGGTGCGGGCATCGCCCACCGGCGAGATCGCGATGGACGATGTTTTCGTGCCGGATGCCAACGTCCTCCCCGGTGCGCGCGGGCTCAAGGCGCCCTTCGGCTGCCTCAACAATGCCCGCTTCGGAATTTGCTGGGGAGCACTCGGCGCCGCCGAGTTCTGCTGGCATGCTGCGCGCGACTACGTGGTGAACCGCACGCAATTCGGCCGGCCGCTGGCGGCCAACCAGCTCATCCAGAAAAAGCTCGCCGACATGCAGACCGAGATTGCCTTGGGACTGCTGGCCTGTCTGCACGTCAGCCGTCTGCGCGATCGCGGCTTGGCTACGCCCGAAATGGTATCGCTGCTCAAGAGAAACTGCGCCGGCAAGGCGCTCGATATCGCGCGCGTTGCCCGCGACATGCACGGCGGCAACGGCATCAGCGATGAGTATCACGTCATGCGCCACATGCTGAACCTGGAAACGGTGAACACCCTCGAAGGTACTCACGACATCCACGCCCTTGTGCTCGGCCGCGCCCAAACAGGAATTCAGGCTTTCAAGTGAGAATTGGCTGGCCTGTCAGATAGAAACCAAGAAACAGTCGGGAGACGGATGGTGGCGGAACCCTCGCTTGTGGTGGTGGATTATCCGGCGGAAGGCGTGGCGCGATTGAGGTTGAACCGCCCGGAGGCGCGCAATGCCCTCAACACGAAGATGCGCAGGG
Source organism: uncultured Pseudomonadota bacterium (assembly GCA_963837965.1). Taxonomy (GTDB): domain Bacteria; phylum Pseudomonadota; class Alphaproteobacteria; order Rhizobiales; family Xanthobacteraceae; genus Pseudolabrys. The sequence continues at coordinate 87,478 of CAWIPY010000008.1, forward strand.
CATTGGCGGAAGCCGTTCGCGCGGCCGACGATGACGCGCGCATCCGATGCGCGATCATAAGCGGCACCGAGAAGTACTTTGCCGCAGGCGCGGATTTGAAGGAAATCGTCGACCTCGGGCCCGCCGACATGTGGCGCCTCGAGATATTGCGGTTCTGGAAGGTGATCGCCGCGTTTTCCAAGCCGTTGATTGCCGCCGTGTCCGGACCCGCGCTCGGAGGCGGCTGCGAACTGGCCTTGCATGCCGACATCATTCTGGCCGCGCGCTCTGCGCGTCTCGGCCAGCCCGAAGTCAAAGTGGGGCTCATGCCCGGCGGCGGGGGCACTCAGCGGTTGATACGCGCGATCGGCAAATACCGGGCCATGAAGCTGATGTTGACCGGCGATCCCGTCAGCGCCGACGAAGCGTTCGCCATGGGCATGGTCAGCGAGGTTGTCGCTGACGAAGAATTGCATAATCGGGCCGTGGCGATGGCCGCGCAGATCGCGTCGCTGCCGCCGATCGCGCTCCGGCTTATCAAGGAAGTCGCGCTGGCCGGAGCCGACTCGTCGCTTGATGCTGGCTTGATGCTTGAGCGCCGCGCGTTCGAATTGCTTTTCGATACGGCGGACCGAAAGGAGGGACTGCAAGCCTTTATCGAACGCCGCCAGCCATCCTTCATCGGACGATAAGCCCGCTGGGCAACGCGCCAGCCGCCAAGCCAGCGTATCCACGTCCGAGGCACCGGTTGGCCGGAGTGAGCGTCGCTTGGGCAAGCATCTCCTTTTTGCGCCGGTTCAGTGCACATATCCGCCGCGTCCGGCGCAATTGGCCAGCAATATGGCGACAATGGCTGCCGCAGCCTTGTGGCGTCCGCGGCTGCTAGTTGTGCCCTCGGGATCGGAGCGCAGGGAGAAAATTCAGCCGTCAGGGGGTTCGGATGGCCTGTTCGACCCGACTGGTCTGCCCCGGGCAGTAGATGGTCCAAATTGTGAATCGGCATGCAAAAAAGGGCTCTCACTCACTTTCGATGATGTTTAGGATTCATCTGGCCTGGTTTTCGAAGGAGAATCAGCGCCATGGGAGCCCACTTCCGCCTTTCCGAACTCATTCCATCCGAGCTGTGGCTGAGCGCATAGCCGAGGTCGCCACCACGATCCCCGCGCGTGCCGCTGCGCCGAGCGGGTGCTGTCCACGGTGCGGCACAGCTTCGTCCCGCGTTCATAGCCGCTACATCCGCCGGGTCACGGATCTGCCATGTAGTGGGCGGGGGGCGTCCAGCTGCGCCCGTCACGACGCCTGGACGACCAGCCAGATCCCGTAGGCCGCCATGGCCACGCCGGAGAGCCGCGCGATCCACGCGCCGCCGCGCAGAAGCTTCTCCGCCAGCACGAACAGCGCGATCGCCGCCACCCACAAAAGGTTCATCACGCCGACCGCGAACAGCAGCGCCATCAAAAGCCAGCAGCAGCCGAGACAATAGGCGCCGTGCTCGACCCCTATGCGCAACGCGCCCATCCAGCCGTCGCGCCAGCGGTTTAACAGGAAGGCGAAGGGCGAGCGGCAATGCGTGAGGCAGGCCTCCTTCAGCGGGGTGAGCTGATACACGCCGGCAAACAGGAATAGGGCGCCGGCGAGGAGGGCATTGGTGGTGGTGAACATGGGGGACAAGAGCCCCAGCCGGTCGAGCGCCCATTGCAGCAGCGTGGCGGCCGCCGAGAACGCCGTCCACACCGCGAGATAGCCGGCGGTAAACAGCAGCACCGGCATCACCCGTTGCACCGCCCGCGCTTTGCGCCGGTGGAGCGCCGTGAAAGTGAGAATCATCGGCGCGGCGCTCGGCAGCATCATGCCGACCATCATCACCGCCCACATGGCGAAGGTCAGCGCGAAGGCGGCGCCCGTCCAGCGCGGCGCCAACGGCATCGCCATCTTCGCCATCGTCCCCATCGCCGCCATGTCCGGCATGCCGCCGGCGAGCGCGATCAGGTACAGCCAGGCCAGCGCGGCGACGCCGATGATTGCCAGCAGGACGACGACGCGCTCGCGCAGCAGGAGCCGCGGCAGCGTGGCGGCCTCGGACATCAGAGCGCGTCCCGTTTGCGGTTCGAGCGACATGCGAATTCTGCCGGCTCCCCTCGCCACCCGGGCCGCGCTTGCGCGCGCCCGGGCGCAGGCTCTTGCGGGGAGGGGTTGGGGATGGGGGTCGGTCTTAAATGCAAAGCAATGGATTCCCCCTATTACCCCCCCTCCCTATCCCTCCCCCACAAGGGGGGAAGGGAATACGCCTGCGATCGCCGGTTCGCTTTGAGTCCAAATGCGCAAAGTCCAAATGCGCAGGATCGCGCTACGCCGCCCAGGCAAACGGCGCGAAGTGGCCGTTATTGCCCTTGCCCGCCATGGCGACGCTGAGCCCGAAGCCTTCGACGTTAAGCCGTTTGGCGCGCGCCAGCGCCAGCCGCGAATTGGCCGGGTGCGCCGTGTTGTCGATGTAGAACGGCTCGCCGCTGCGGTTGCGCGAGGCCACGCCCTCGATCTCGAAGGACAGCACGTCCGGGATCGACACCGCGCGCGTCAGCCCGTCCATGCGGAAGTCGATCGGCTTGAACGCCACGCCGCGGAAATCGCTGACCAGGTTGCTGCGGATCATGCCCGGCGTGCCGCCGGCCTCGCCGCTGACGATCGCCGACAGCGCGGCGCGCTGCGCTTCGTCCGCGCGCGCGTCGACCACGCAGGCGAAGGCCCAGTTGCCGTCCGCCATCACTTTGCCGGAGCGGATGAGCAGCGCGAAGGCGAGGCCGTCCAGGTTCACCCCGCCGCTCTGTCCCTTGTCGATGCGGAAGACGAGCGCCGCGGTGCAGTTGTCCAGCGTCGTCTCGCCTTGCGGATTGGTATAGATGCAGGGGCAGAGATAGTCGCAATTGCAGCTTTCCATGTATTGGCCGCTGATCTGCCAGTTCTGCCCGGCCATGCTTTCCTCCCCGTTCGGCTTGTTTCGCGCGTGTCGCCTGCTGGAACGATAGCACGGCGCCCGGCGGGGACCTATGGGGCCTGATGCTGCCGGCTTGTCGGGCGTCTATCGTATTTCGGCACGGCGCCTCATCTCCCTCTCCCCGTTTGCGGGGAGAGGGTCGGGGTGAGGGGGCGCGTCCACAACTCTGTGCGCGGTATCATGGATATACCCCCTCACCCGACGCGCTTTCCGCGCGTCGACCTCTCCCCGCCCAGCGGGGAGAGGTGGGCGCCGCAACTAATGGCGGCTGCCCTGCCTACCGCTTCGCGGCCGTGTTCAGCGCCACGGCGGCGCGGATGAGCGCCTTCAGCGCCTTCTCGTCGATCGTGTCGCCCGCGTGGAAATCCACGGCGCGCCGCACATTGCCGTCGAGGCTCGCATTGAACAGGCCGGACGGGTCGTCGAGCGCGGCGCCCCTGGCGAAGGTGAGCTTCATCTTGTCCTTGTAGGTCTCGCCGGTGCAGAGGATGCCGGCGTGCTCCCAGACCGGAACGCCCATCGGATTCGTGGGCTTGCACCATTTCACTTCCTCGACCACGTCGGGGTCGGCTTCCCTGATGATCTTGCGCACCCGCGCGAGCGTCTCGCCGCGCCAGTCGCCGAGCTTCTCGATCTTGGCGTCGATCAGGCGGGACGGGGAGGCTGCGCCTTTTGCTTCTTTCGTTTTCGCCATCGGGGACGTCGCCTTCTACGCGGCCGTTGCGGGCCATCCGTCACTGGGGCCTCGACTGATTGTAGCCCGGGTGGAGCGAAGCGTAACCTGGGAACGACGTGGCCGCCCCGAGTATCGCTGCGCTTCACGTCATGGAGCACGCTGATGGCCCCGTCGCGGGAGCGGTGATCGCCAAGCAAGTAGCCCGGATGGAGCGAAGCGAAATCCGGGATCAACCTTTCCGTTCGCCAACATCAATCATAGGCTCCTCAACATCACCGGCCCAATCGATTGGAAGCAGGCCACGCCTGACATAGATGTGAAAAGACGAATAGGGCCACTCGCGCACTTGGCTCACCAGCTTGTGCTTGACCGGATTGAAGTGCACGTAATCGACGTGGCGCTCGAAATCGGACTCGTTCCGGATCGTGTGCTCCCAAAAGCGCGGTTGCCAGAGATCGTATTCGCCGTTGCGATGGCGCTTGAGCGGAACGTCGGCGCCAACAAGCCGATGGGTAAGATTTGCCTTGACGCGTTTTCAGCGGCTTGAGAAGTCGGAATCGCTTGATGGCAGCGTCCAAATGGCATGCATGTGATCCGGCAAGATCACGATGGCTTCGATCACGAAGGGGCGCTCTTGCCGCGCGATACGAAACGACGCTCGCAAAACATCCACGTGGTCTGTCAGCGCAGAGGATGTCCTGTCCGCGAGCGTGACCGTGAAGAAGTACGTGCCCCCTGGTACGAAATTGCGCCGTATCTGACCATGTGCCGATCTTACCCCGGATTTCGCTTCGCTCAATCCGGGCTACGGGCAATCCGCGCCGCTCACCCTACCGCCACCCCATCCCCGGAGCGACGTGCTGCAAAACCGCCTCGAGCACATGCGCGTTGTAGTCGACACCGAGCTGGTTCGGCACCGTCAACAGCAGCGTGTCGGCCTCGGCGATGCCTTCGTCGCTCTTCAACTGCTCGATCAGCGCGTCCGGCTCGGCGGCGTAGCTGCGGCCGAAGATGGCGCGCTCGGTTTCGCTGAGCATGCCGACCTGGTCGCCGTCTTCGCCGCCGCGGCCGAAATACATGCGGTCGCGGTCGTCGGTGAGCGCGAAGATCGAGCGCGAGACCGAGACGCGCGGCGTGCGCGTGTGCCCGGCCGCCTTCCAGGCTTCGCGATAAGCCCTTATCTGCTCGGCCTGCTGCACGTGGAACGGCTTGCCGCTCTCGTCGATCTTCAGCGTCGACGACTGCAGGTTCATGCCGTGCTTGGCCGCCCATTCCGCCGTCGCGTTGGTGCCGGCGCCCCACCAGATGCGCTCGCGCAAGGTTTCCGAGAACGGCTCGAGGCGCAGGAGACCGGGCGGGTTGGGGAACATCGGCCGCGGGTTGGGCCGGGCGAAGCCGTCGCCCTTCATGAGCTCGAGAAAGATTTCGGCGTTGGTGCGCGCCATGTCGGCGTCGGTCATGCCCTCGGCCGGGACGTAGCCGAAGTAGCGCCAGCCGTCGATCACCTGTTCCGGAGAGCCGCGCGAGATGCCGAGCTGCAGGCGGCCGCCGGCGATCAGGTCGGCGGCGCCCGCATCCTCCGCCATGTAGAGCGGGTTCTCGTAGCGCATGTCGATCACGGCCGTCCCGATCTCGATGCGCTTCGTGCGCGCGCCGACCGCCGCCAGCAGCGGGAAGGGCGAGCCAAGCTGGCGCGCGAAATGATGCACCCGGAAATAGGCGCCGTCGGCGCCGAGCTCTTCCGCCGCGACGGCGAGCTCGATCGATTGCAGGAGGGCGTCGGCGCCGGTGCGAACCTGCGACTGCGGCGAGGGGGTCCAGTGGCCGAAGGAGAGGAAGCCGATGTGTTTCATGGGTGATGTTGTAGCCCGCATGGAGCGAAAGCGGAATGCGGGGCGTCATTTCAATCCGGATGGGCAGCTCCCGGATTTCGCTGCGCTCCATCCGGGCTACGCGTAATTTCACCCGGGATTTCGCTTCGCTTCATCCGGGCTACAGGCCAAATCGACCAACTCCGCCTCGGCTTCCTTCGCCTCGAACCGCCCGTAGCGCAGCGCCAGCGTCGGCAGGACGAGCAGGTTCAGCGCCATCGACGTCAACAGGCCGCCGAGGATCACGATCGCCATCGGCCCTTCGATCTCGCGCCCCGGATCGCCCATGCCGACGGCGAGCGGCGTGACGCCGAGCGCGGTGACGATGGAGGTCATCAGGATCGGCAGCAGCCGGTCGCCGGCGCCGCGGATGGCGGTGGCCAGGCCCCAGCTTGCGCCCTCGGCTTCGACCAGGTGCTGATAGTGCGCGATCATCAGGATCGAATTGCGCAACGTGATGCCGAACAGCGTGATGAAGCCGACCAGCGCGCCGAGCGAGAGCCGCCCGCCGCTGGCGTAGACCGCCAGCACGCCGCCGACCAGCGCGAAAGGCAGGTTGGTGAGCACCAGCAGAAGCTGGCTGCGGTTGCGGGTGACGATCGACAAAAGCAGCACGATGCCGATGCCGGCGATCAGCGCGTTGATGGCGAGATCGCGCTGCGAGCGCGACTGCGCTTCGGCGGCGCCGGAGAATTCGAGATAGACGCCGGCCGGCAGATGCACGCTTGCCGCAACGGCCTTGCGCGCCCTGGCCACGAAGGCGGCAAAGTCGTTGCCGGCGACGTCGGCGGTCACGGTCTGCAGCCGGCGCGCGCCGATATGGGAGACCGAATAGCGCCCGGCGGTGAGGCGGATGTCGGCGATCTGCTTGAGCCGCACATAGATGCCGCCGGGGCTGCGCAGCGGCAGGTCGCCGACGGCGGCCACGTTGGCGCGGGTGGCGTCGTCGACGCGCACGATCACGTCATAGACCTGGTTGCCCTGGTAGGTCTGCCCGACCACGTCGCCCTGATAGGCGGTGCGGATCAGGTCGAGCACCGCGACGGGATCGAAGCCCCAGCGTTCGAGGTCGGCCTTGCGCAGGCTGATGGAAAGCTGCGGCAGGCCGGGCGGCGACTGCACCTGCACGTCGGTGGCGCCGGGCACGGTGGCGAGCACCTTGGCGACTTCCTGCGCCTTCTGGTCGAGCAGGTCGAGATTGTTGCCGAAGATGTTGACGGCGACCGGCGCGGTGTAGCCGGACAGCGTTTCCTCGATGCGCTCGGTGAGGAAGGTGTTGACCGCGAAATTGACGCCGACGAAGCCGGCGAGCGCCTGGCGGATGTCGCTCTGCGCTTTTTCCGTCTGCTCGCCGGTGAGGTTCGGCTTCAGGTCGACTTCGAACTCGCTGTAATGCGGACCCGTGGTGTCGGCGGCCTGCTCGGCGCGGCCCGCCCATTGCGCCACCGAGCGCACCTCGGGCAGTTGCAGCAGCGACTTGGTGACGCGGTCGCCGATGCGCATCGACTGGTCGAGCGAGGTGCCGGGCACCAGCGCCATGTGCACGATGAAGTGGCCTTCCTTGAGGTCCGGGATGAAGCTGCCGCCGAGAAAGGGCAGCAGCACGCAGCCGAGGATGGTGAACAGGACGGCCGCCGCGATGGCCACCTGCAATTCGCGGGCGATGCCGCGCAGGAGCCGCTCGTAGCCGGCGCGCGCCCAGCGCATCACCGGCGGGTCGCGCATCGGTATGCGGCCGGGCAGGAAGGCCATGGCGAGCGCGGGCGTCACCGTCAGCGCCACCACCAGCGAGGCGAGCACGGCGAGCGTATAGGCGAGCGCCAGCGGGCCGAACAGCCGGCCGGCGATGCCCGGCAGCGTCATCACCGGCAGCGCCACCAGAATGAGCGCGAGCGTGGCGTAGACCACCGAGCTGCGCACCTCGAGACAGGCGTCGATGACGATGCGCGCGGCCGGCCGCGGCTGCGCTAGGCGCGCGTTCTCGCGCAGGCGGCGCACGATGTTCTCGATGTCGATGACGGCGTCGTCGACCACCACGCCGATGGAGATGGCGAGGCCGCCGAGTGTCATGGTGTTGAAGGTGGCGCCGAGATATTCGAGCACCAGCGTCGCCGCCAGGAGTGAAAGCGGGATGGCGGCGCAGGAGATCGCCGCTGTGCGCAGGTCGAACAGGAAGAGGAAGAGCACGACGATGACCAGCACGCCGCCGATCAGCAGCGAGTCGCGCACATTGCCGGTGGCCGTGGTGATGAAGTTGGCCGGCCGGAACAGATCGGGGTGGAGCACGATGCCGCCGTTCTCAAGGCCGGGCTTGAGCTCATGCAAGACCGCCTCGACCGATTTGGTCACCTCCAGCGTGTTGGCGCCGTACTGCTCCTCCACATAGAAGATGACGCCGGGCTTGCCGTCGATCGCTGCCTTGCCGATATGCGGCGCCGCCGCCTCGACCACTTCGGCGACATTGGCGAGCGTCACGCTCGATGCGCCCGCGCTCAAGAGCACGGTGCGCGCGATGTCGCTCGCCTGCAGCGACTGCCCCTCGGTCTGGAAGACGATGCGCTGGTTGTCGGTGTCGACGAAGCCGGCGCCGCGGATGCCGGTCGCCCGGCGCGCGGCCGTCAGCACGTCGTCGATGCTCAGATTGTAGCGGATGAGCTGATCGGGATGGATCTTGATCTGGATCGAGCGCGTATCGCCGCCATAGATCACCACGTCGGCGACGCCCGGCACCGCCAAAAGGGCAGGGCGCAGCGTCCAGTCGGCGACGCTGCGCAGTTGCATGAGCGAGCGCGCCGTCGAGGTGAAGCCGCCGACCAGCACGGTACGCGCCGAGGAGGTGAGCGGCGTCATGGTCGGCGTCGCCACGCCTTGCGGCAACTGCTGGGCGGCGACCGCGAGCTGCTCGGCCACCACTTGCCGGTCGCGATAGATGTCGCTCGACCCGTCGAAATAGACCGTGATGATGGACAGGCCCTGGATCGAGGTCGAGCGCAGCTTCTGCACGCCGGGCACGCCGTTGATGGCGTTCTCGATCGGCCGCGTGACCAGGATTTCGACCTGCTCGGGGGTCAGCCCCGCCGCCTCGGTCTGGATGCCGACCTGCGGCGGTGCGAATTCGGGAAAGACGTCGTAGCGCGCGTCGCCCAGCGCATAGAGGCCGTAGCCGAGCAGCACACAGGCGAACGCAATGACCACGCCGCGGAAACGCACGGCAAAGCCGATAAGCGCGGCCTGCGGCCCGGACGGTGGGCTGCGGAGCATGTCAGAGCTCACTTTGTCGTGCTGGAATGCGAGAAAGCGCGTCAGTTTGAGGCCTGTTCCCTCCCCCCTTGTGGAGGAGGGTTAGGGAGGGGGGTAATCGATTGGGTCGCGGCGCCGCCTTGCAATTGGACCCCCACCCCCGACCCCTCCCCGCAAGGGGGAGGGGAGTACGCCGAGTTCTTGGCACGCGCATTCGTTCGCTCATCTGATACGTGCTAGTCCTCGTCCGGCTTGGCCTGCGAGCGGAATTCCTCCGACAAGAGAAGCTGCGGGCCGCGCGTGACGATGTCGACCGGGCGGTCGAGGCCCGCGACCACATAGCCGCCGCCCGGCGCCGGCAGATCGGTGGCGATCGCCATGCGCACGAAGCTGTCGCTGTCCGTGCGGCGGTAAATCCAGGCGCGGTCCTGCCACCAGACTACGGCGTCGGCGGGCACCTTGACGCCGTCGACCGTCGTGTCGGACGGCAGGAAGGCCAGCACGTTCATGCCGGGCAGCAGCCCGCTCGATGCCGGCGCCTTGTAGAAATAGCTGATGCCCTGGATCTTCGGATCGGTGCGCGTGGCCGGCGAGATGAAGGTGATCACGGTGTCCGGATGATGGCCGAGCTCGACGCTGGCCGTGAGCGGCGCCTCCTTCATGGTGACTCCGGGCGGCAGCGTTACCTGCAGCAGGTAGTCGTCGCGCTCGATCAGATGCTTGACCAGCGGCGTTTGCTCGACCAGCGACTTGCCCAGCGCCGTGCCCCATTCCTGATAGGCCGTGGCGGTCAGCGTGCGCACCTGCGATTGCGCCGCCGCCAGCACCGCCGTGTCGACGCGGAAGGCCAACTCGGCGGTCTGGTATTGCGCCAGCGAGACGACGCGCTGGCTCTCGTAGAGGTGCTTGGCGCGCTCGAAGGCGCTCTTGGAGGCGGCGAGCTTGGCCTCGGCCGTCTGCAGTTGCGACGTCGCACCGGCGTATTGGTTGCTGAGGTCGGTGAGCTTTGAAAGATCGAGCACCGAGCCGTAGGCGCGGATCTGCCGGTGAAACGGCGCCGGCGCCAGCCGGCTGGTCACGATGCCGTTGTGCTTCTGTGCGGCCGGCGCAACCTTGATGACCGCAAGGCCGTCCTCGACCCTCACCCGCGAAGCGCTTTCGATCGGCCGGTCGTCGTCCGTTGGATCGATCGCCTTGCCGCGGCTCCACACCAGGCCCCAGCCGGTGCCGGCGACGAGGGCGGCAACACCTAAGAGGAGCACCCCACTGCGCAGACGATTCCTCGCGGTCCGCTCTTGGGGGGCGTTCATATCGGGGGCCTGCTCCATCCGCGCCTCTGTCTCGCTAGAGAGACCGCGCCCCCATTAGTTCAGCATTCTACAAAGGATGAAGCAACGCCGCGCCTGCGGCGCTCATGGCCGGCCGCGGCATGGTCGCGCAGGTCGGAAAAACGAGCAGGGCGGCATGTCCACCGCCCCACGGACCCTGTTTATGTCCGCGGGCCCGCCTTGGCGGACTTTTCTTTGTCGAACCACCACAGCCCGGGGAAGCCCGACATGCCGTATTTAGGCATGTGCTCGGGTCGGCCGAAGCGATTCCAACGCGCGGTGCGCACTTTGCCGTAAGTCCATTGCGGAATGACGTAATTATTCCACAACAGCACGCGGTCCAGGGCGTGGCAGGCGGCCTCCAGGTCGGGTCGGGTCTTGGCGTAGACCACCTTCTCGATCATGGCGTCGACCGCTGGGTTCTTGATGCCGATGATGTTGAGCGAGCCGTGCTGGTCGGCGGCCTGCGAGCCGAAATAGCCGCGCAGTTCGCCGCCAGGCGTCAGCGACTCGCCCCAGGCGAAGGTGATGGCGTCAAAGTCCCAACCGCGCACCCGGTTCTCGTATTGCGCCTCATCGACCAGGCGGACCGACACGGAGATGCCGAGGCGTTCGAGCGAGGGCTTGTAGAACAGATAGACGCGCTCGAAGATCGGCGCATTGGCGAGAAATTCGATGGTGAACTGCTCGCCGGTATTCTTGTCGATGAGCTGCTGATTTTTCACCACGTAGCCCGCTTCCCGCAGCAGCCGCAAGGCGTGGCGCAGGTTGTGGCGCATCCTGGCAGGCGTGCCGCAGACCGGGTTGGTGTAGGGGTGCTTGAACAGTTCGGCCGGCACCTTGTCGCGCACCGTCTCGAGCAGGGCGAGTTCCTTGCCGGTCGGCACACCGCTAGAGGCGAGATCTGTGCCCTGGAAATAGCTCGTGATGCGATGGTACTGGCCGAAGAATATCTGCTTGTTCATCTCCTCGAAATTGAACGCGTAGTTCAAGGCGAGGCGCACGCGCGGATCGCTGAATTTGTCGCGCCGGACGTTGAACACAAAGGCCTGCATCAGGCCGATATTGCTGATGGGAAATTCCTCGAGGATGACGCGCTTCTCGTGCACCGCCGGGAAGTCGTAGGCCGTCGCCCAGTTCTTGGCGCTGTTCTCCTCGCGCCAGTCGACATGGCCGGCCTTGAACGACTCGATGGCGACGGTGGCGTCGCGGAAATACTCGTAGCGCAGATTCTCGAAGTTGTTGCGGCCGATATTCACGTTGAGGTCTTTGCCCCAATAATCGTTGACCCGCTCGTAGATCACGTTGCGGCCAGCCGAGAATTCCTTGATGCGGTAGGGTCCGCTGCCGAGCGGCGGCTCCAGGGTGGTTTCGCCGATATTGCGCTTCTTGCCGTTCTTATCGACACCCTCCCACCAGTGCTTCGGCAGAACGGTGAGCTGGCCGACGGCCTTGGGCAGCTTGCTGTCGCCGGCGGCGCTGAAGATGAACGTCACCTCGTGATCGCCGGTCTTCTCGGCTTTCGCCACGTGGCGAAGCGTGGCGGCGAATTGCGGGCTCAGCTTCTTGAAGGACTGGAAGGAGAAGATCACGTCTTCCGCCGTGACCGGCTTGCCATCTTGCCATTTCGCCTGCGGGCGCAGGCGGAAGGTGGCCGAGGAGAAGTCGTCAGGATAGGCCACCGCCTCAGCGATGAGGCCGTAATCGCTGGTCGGCTCGTCGAGCGCCGACACGAACAGCGTATCGTAGATCTGGTCGACGCCGGCGGCGGGCGTGCCTTTGATGCCGGCGACCACCGTGTTGAAACTGTCGTAGGTGCCGAGCGCAATCTGCCAGGCCGCGCCGCCTTTCGGCGCCTGCGTGTTGACATAATCGAATTGCTTGAAGCCGGCGGCATATTTCAGTTCGCCGAAGGCCGACATGCCATGGCGCCACTGGGCCGCCGCCGCCTTAGCGGCCGGCTTGTCTTGCGCAAGCGCAGGGCTCACCCAGGCGGGCAATGGAAGCTTCCGCGCCGCGGCCAAGAGCAGGGCGGAAGTGAGCAGCGACCGGCGATTCATCATGAAGCTCCATGGTGCCCGCAACAGCGCGGACGGATCGTGATACCAATGCTAGGGGCTTTTTAATTGCCGCGCCAGCCATGAGCGCGCCGGCGCGCTTGCGGCTTGCCGCAATGCACGGTGGTCCGCAGGGAGCATTTCCCGAGCCGCGTTAAGCTTGCGGCTTTCACGCGCATCCGCCGCAAGTTCAATTATGGGAACTTGCGAAGCCAATGGTGCGCCCACAACCCGCGTCGGCGTTTCGCCCCAACGCGGGAGAGCGCTTGTCGCACCGGACGCAATAGATGCCATTGGACTGTCGCCCCTCCTTACAGGCGACGCGTCTAATGGCGCGATATGATGGGGTTGCGACAGCGCTCCTAGAGCTAGGCTAATGCGCGCGGCGGCGCGCGCAAGGGGAGGGCGTGGGCATCTAGTGCAGGGCGGAAGATGAAAGGCGTAAATGGCGGTGTGGGCGGACCCTTAAAACGGGTCCGTCAAATGCTCTCGGGCGAAGTCGTTCGGAAAAGTCAATTCCAGAGAAAAAGAAGGTCGCTAAAAAAGAGACGAAGCGCCGCTTTCTCCGGCGCTTCGTCGGAGATTCGTCGCTCCGGCCTCAGAACAGATTTTGAGAAGCCAGAAACAGGCTAAGCTGGTCAGGCCGGGCAGGCCGACAGGCCAGTGCAGAAACCCAGCGTGTAGGCACCCGCCTTCGCCGTCCCCGCCGCCAACTCCAGCGACTCGTCGGAGACTTCGTAGGCCAGGATTTCTTCTTCGATCTGCTCGAAACCGGTCGTCTTCTCGCTCATGACATAGGTCCTTTTGTTCGCCAGCGAATAACGAGGAGAAATTGATCCCCCCAGGGTTCCTATTAGACCATCGGGTACGTTGGATGTAAAGACTGTCCAAATACGTCATAAACCTCTCGGAATACGGCCGATCCGCATGGTTAATGCCGTCCCGGTTGCGGTGTTGACCATGCGATGCTTTCCCCTCGACCAGAAACATTTCGTGCAGCGCCGCCGGCCTTGTCGTGCACTTGATGTGCATGGGGCGGGACGGCGATAAGGTCGGCGCACGGCCGGCCCAGGCCCGGGGCCGGCGGTGACCGGCATTATGCCTTCCCGCTATATGGTGAGTGCCGCGTCCCCACCGGAGAAAGACATGGATGCCTTTTACGAGCGCCTGCTCGTACGCGCCGCAACCATCGATGAGCTCCTGTCGGACGATTTCGAGCCGCTGCCCGGCCAGAAGGGCGACGTCGACCTGGCGGCGCGCCGGCTCGCCGCCTGGAGCCGAGCCAGTGCCAGCGGCGACTGGCTGCTGTTCGGACGCCGGCTGGAGCGCGACGGCTGGGCGCTGGCGCCGGCGCTGGCGCGGCTTTCCAGTGTCCGCCCGAAGTTGTCCGTGCCGCCGGCCTGGATCGCGGACGCGGTCTGGGTCGAGGCGGCGCTGCAAAGCCCGGCTGCGGCGGGCGGGAGGAAGGTCGAGGAAGCGGAGCCCTTTGCCTTCGAGCACCTGTTCATGGCTCTGGCCGATGCCGCCGAGGCTCGGCTTCGGGACGGCCTCGATGCGAGCGCTGGCGATAACCTCACCCGAGGCGCGCAGGCGGCGCTGCGCCGGGCGCTGGTGAAAGAACTCTCCGCGCTGGCGACGCCGGCGGTCTACGAAGGGTTCCTCAAGCTCCGCAAGGCGGGCGACGCGGGACAGGCCACCCAGGGCCCCGGCAACACGCTCTATGACAAGTTTATTGCCGACATGCAGGTCGGCGGCTGGCGCGCCCTGTTCGAGGAAATGCCGGTGCTGCTGCGGCTGCTGGTCCTGCTGACTCGGCAATGGATCGATACCACGCGCGAGTTTCTGCTGCGCCTTGACGCCGACCTCGCAGCCATCCGTCACGGCCTGCTCGACGGCGGCAGTGGCCGCGTCGCCGCCATCGAGGGCGACTTCTCCGACCCGCACAATAATGGGCGATCGGTCCGGATCGTGCATTTCGAAAACGGCACGCGGGTCGTCTATAAGCCGAAGGACCTGCGGCTCGATGCCGCGTGGCACTCTCTCGTCGCACGGCTGAATGCGGCGGTGCCGCCGCTCGCGCTGAAAGCGGTACGCGCCATCGCGCGCGACGGCTATGGCTGGACCGAGTTCATCGATCACGCGCCGTGCGCCGGCGAAGAAGGCTTCGCTCAATTCTTCCGCCGTGCCGGAGCCTGGCTCGCCCTGCTGCACTGCTTTGCGGCCACCGACATGCATCAGGAGAACATGATCGCCTGCGGCGAGCATCCGGTGCCGATCGATCTCGAAACCATCCTCCAGGCCGCCGCCGACACCCATCCGGCACAGGCGCCGGAAGACGAGGCCCACAACGCCGCCACCGATATCGTCGCCAATTCGGTCATGACCGTCGGTCTGTTGCCGGCCTACGGGCGTGGCGTCGACGACAATGTCTTCGCGGTCGGAGGCATGACCGCCGATTGGAACGCCAAGGTCAAAATTGTCTGGCGCGACATCAATTCCGACACGATGCGGCCGGAGAAGACAAAGGTGGCCGGCGGCGCCACGCCAAACCTGCCGCACCGCCAAGGCCGAACCGCGCGCTTTGCCGACCACGTCGACGATTTTCTCGCCGGCTTCGAGGAATACGCCACGTTCCTGCTGTGGCAGACGCGCGGTGACGATCAGGGCGGCCTGTTCGACGGCTTTGCCGGCCTGCCCGTGCGCAGGGTGATCCGTCCGACCCGCTTCTACTACATGCTGCTGCAGCGCCTGAAGAACCATCGCGCCATGGACGATGGCGCGGCCTGGTCGGCGCAGGCCGACTTCATCGCGCGGCTGGCCGACTGGGAGCAGGAGGTCGACCCGCTGTGGCCGCTGCAGCGCGCCGAGCGCGCGGCATTGCTCGCGCTGAACGTGCCGCATTTCGTCACGCCGAGCGACGGCGACGAGATCCGCGACCGCAGCGGCATCGCCATCAGGAGTGACGCTGAGCCTGGTCTCGCCCGCGCCCGCGCCCGCGTGGCTGGCCTCGAGGCGGACGAGATCGCCTGGCAGAAAACGGTGATCGGCCAGAACCTCAGCGCGATCGCGCGGCCGGCGGCGCCGGCGCCGAGCAATGCCGCGCTCAAGCAAGCCCTGCTGGCCGAGCCGCCGGCGGAGCCCGATGCAGAATTCTTCGCCGCCGAAGCGGGCCGCATCGCTGACGAGCTTGCGCGCTATGCCATCCGGCGGAACGCGAGCGCCGCCTGGATCGGGCTAGACTGGCTGGGCGACGCCGATGTGTTTCAACTCACCTCTCTCGGCCCTGAGCTTTACAACGGCGTCTCCGGCATCGCGCTCTTTCTCGCCGCCCATGCCGCGGTCAGCGGGCGGGCCTCGTCGCGCGAGCTGGCGATGGCCGCGCTCGCCCATCTGCGCAGAGAGCTGAAGAGCCGTAACGCCGCCCGCATGGCGCGCTCGCTCGGCATCGGCGGCGCCACCGGCCTCGGCTCGATCGTCTATGCTCTCAGCGTGATCGCCAGGCTTTTCGACGACAAGGCGCTGCTGGCCGACGCCGGGCTAGCGGCCGCGCTGTTCAGCGACGACTTGATCGCCGCCGACAAGCAGCTCGACGTCATGGGCGGCAGCGCCGGCGCCATCCTCGCTCTGCTACGGCTTTTCCGCGACAGCGGGTCCGCCGACGCGCTGGCGCGGGCGGAAAAATGCGGCGAGCATCTGCTGCGCCAGCCCCGAGTAGGCGAGGAGGGCAGCCGCTGTTGGAGCGCCCCCGGCGCAGGCGCGCACGGCCTCAACGGCATGTCGCACGGTGCTGCCGGCTTCGCCTATGCGCTGGCGGCGCTGGCGGCCGCCACCGGGCGCGAGGTCTTCGCGCAGGCCGCCGCCGAATGCATCGCTTTCGAGAACGCGA
>CAWIPY010000009.1:0-513931 GCA_963837965.1 uncultured Pseudomonadota bacterium
ACGCTCCGCCGCCCCTGTTGTTTGGTCGGCGCGGGGTGCGCCCTCGTCTCATTCCCCTCGCGACTCCCGATGAGGGGAGCGGAGCGCCGAAAGACGCGGGGGTTTGCGAGACCCCCCGGGCGGCTGGCGAAGCCGCCCGGCACGCTTTGCGAGGCGCGCCCCTTTCGCCTTGCGATCGGCGAAAGGGCGCCTCTCGGCGCTCCACTGGCGGCGTTTTCCTTCCGGCGCCGGGCCGCGCTTTGCCCGCGGATCGCTTCGTTCCGCCTCCGGCTCGCGAGGCGCGCCGCCTTTCGGGTCAAGCGCGCTTCTTCGAGCCTCGGGCGGACCTCATGCGATCCGCCGTCAGCCAGCTCCTGGCAGGGGTCCGTAGTGACCCCGGGCGGAGCCCCGGCGCCGCCCGAGTGCGAGGTTACGAGCCCCGCCCGCGGGCGCCGCATCGGCCCAAAAGCGCGCGTAAGCGCGCGTCTTCAGGCCCGAACGTCGCGGCTGGCGCATCTCCGCCAGCTCGCCCGTCCGCCGCTCCGCCTTCGGCACGTCTCCGGAGACGCCCCTCGAAGAGCGGGACATATTGCGTATAATCCTATTGAGAGACTTATGTCAAGATAGCCGATAGGAATATTTTTGCTGCCGCGCAGGCGGGCGCTCTTTTCCCTCTCCCCGTTCCGCGGGGAGAGGGTGGCGAGCCGGAGCAATAGCGTAGGCGAGCCGGGTGAGGGGCATTGCTGTCGTGAGCCCGCCCCCTCACCCGGTCGCGCTCCGCTATCGCTCCCGCACGACCGCTCTCTCCCGCAGCAGAAAAATAGGCTATCCATCGTGGATGATAAGAATGCTGTTGCACTCCGCAATTTTTGTCCTTTCGTCGGGCCTGTTCTTCAAGTCAAAGTTCAGGAGCGGGAGTCCTGTCCACGCATTAGCGGGCATGCTGGCAATACTGTCCGGAATATTCACATCCATACAACTCTTGGAAATAATTCGCTTTATCTCCCCTAGCCCGAGTGTTGTTTTCAACCTCCTCCAAAGTGCGATTGTCGCGTGCGCTATCATTCTTTCATTCGCGCTTTTCTTTGAAATCGCGCGCGGCCATCATGGGGGCAACATTTGGTGGTGGAAGGAAAATCCCATCGAAGCGGCCGCTATATTGATGGCTGTAGCTATTCCCACAATTCTGTTTGCGGGGGTGATAGTGCTTTATGCAAAATTCTTCGAAGTCGTGTTGAGATACTTTCTAAGGTGAAAAGAATTTTCGAGTCCAGACAGTCACCGAGAAAGCAAGCGTAGCCCGGATGGAGTGAAGCGAAATCCGGTGATGCGCGCGATGCGACCAGCCACGTTTTGCTAGAGCATGATTGCCTCATGCTGAAGCGTATCCGGCGTTGACGAGGTAATTGGCGCATTCCTGGGGGGTGAAGCTGTCGAGCAAGGTGCCGATCCGTTTCCATGTAGCCTCGACGGTTCGTTCTGCGGCCTTGCGCAATAGAGCCTTGAGCTTGGCGAAGACTTGCTCGATTGGGTTGAGGTCGGGGCTGTAGGGCGGCAGGAAGAAGAGCTTGGCGCCGGCGGCTCGGATGGCCTGGCGCACGGCCTTTCCTTTGTGGCTGCCGAGATTGTCGATGATGACGATGTCGCCGGGCCTGAGCGTGGGCGCCAGGAACTGCTCGACATAGGCCAGGAAGCTCTCGCCATTGATCGGGCCGTCGATGACGCAAGGCGCCTCGATGCGATCGCGACGCAAGGCGGCGAGGAAGGTCAGTGTCCGCCACCGGCCATGTGGCACCTTGGCAACCAGCCGATGGCCACGCGGCGAACGACCGTGGGTGCGCGTCAGATTGGTCTTGGCCCAGGTCTCGTCGATGAAGACCAGTCGGGACGGGTCAAGCCGGCCCTGGTATTTCTTCCATTGCGCGCGCCGCCGGGCCACGTCGGGGCGATCCTGCTCGCTGGCGCGCAGGCTTTTTTTTGAAGCTGATGCCTTCGCGCTCGAAGAAGTGCCAGACCGCGTAATAGCTCACCTTGACTCCGCGCTCGGTCAGTTCGGCGAGCAGCGCCCGCAGCGTCACGTCAGGTTGCGCGGCCAGGCGAGCCAGCAGCCATTCGCGCTCTCCGGCAAGCGCATAGCCGCGTGTTCCGCCCATCCGCCGCGCCGCCGCACTGCCGGTTGCGCGGAACCGCTGCGACCACTTCACCACGCTGGCCACACTGACCTTGAATGTCGCCGCCACCGACCGACAACTCTCACCCGCGGCAACGGCGGCAACAACTCGCTCACGCAGATCAAGCGAATAGGCTCGGGCCATCGGACGCTGGCCTCCATTCCAGCCAGCATCTTGAATCAGAATTCGCCCGATTTGGGAATCCCCAATCAATTCAATCCAAGCCTATCGTGCTCTAGACCTCACCAAGACCGATGGCTATGCGAGATGCAGAATTGCGTCCTTTACGGCGAGCATCCCCTTTATGAAGACGGCGATTGAACCTAGTCCGAATGCAATGGCAACAATATGAGCCGCAACAGCGCAGCGGAGCCACCTTTTTGATGTCGGCGTGGGCTCGATAATGGGGTAGTCCCAGTTCTTCTTCAAAGCCTGCTGGTGTCCAGCAATAGCATAATTGGTGAAGTAGCCGAACCCGATCGCGAGTGTCGCGGCCGCTACGCCACTTGCAAACCAAGTGAAAGAGGATGCCACAGAAATAAGTCTTGCGGAGATTAAAACGCCCGTCGCATTCGTGCCGTGATGAGAAGCGAGAGCGCCGAGGAACCCAAGCACCGCGACGGCAGCTCCGCCATTGATAAGAACTGCGTAGCGAAGAGCGAGGTTGCCGCCTTCGACGGCAGCGGTGTTTACATCACGCGCAAAGTCATCAACGCGGTCATGGGCCCGTTGGGCGTCCTGGCGCTTCATCTCGTGAAGCCACTTTTGGAAATCGAGCGGCCGTTGCTGATTGGGGGCCGTTTGTTCGTTAGACACTGCACACCTCCATCTAATTCTTAGTGGCAAGCATAGGCCGAATTGAGCGAAGCAAAATTCGGGGCTGCACACAATGCGGCGATTTCGATCCCGGGTTTCGCTTGCGCTCCACCCGGGCTACGGGGAGCAACAGCACTCGATGTCATGCCCCGCGAAGGCGGGGAATCCAGTACGCATCGGCTCACGTTCGAACTGTAACACCGGGATTACTGGATTGCCCGCCGGAGCCTGTCATCGGGCCACGCTCCGCTCGGACCCGTTGGCGGGCAATGACAACTGAGAGGGCTGCGGCCCATAAAAATCCGTGAGCGTGTCCCGGGCGCGGTGCAGCACGGAGTGATGCGCTGCAGACCCGAGACCCCGGTTTCTCGCAGCGCCGCAGCTAACCGGGTCCCGGATCAGCGGTGCACCGCTGCGCGCTGCACCGCGTCCGGGACACGAGGCTCCTCAAATCAGCTTCAACCCCTTGAAACTCGCGTGCCCGTCCTTGCCCACGATGATGTGGTCGTGCACCGCGATGCCCAAGCGGCTTCGCCACTTCGATAATGGCTTGCGTCATCTGGATGTCGGCGCGGCTCGGCGTCGGGTCGCCGCTCGGATGGTTGTGCACCAGGATCAGCGCCGTCGCCGACAATTCCAGCGCGCGCTTGACCACCTCGCGCGGATAGACCGGCGTGTGGTCGACCGTGCCGGTCTGCTGCAGTTCGTCGGCGATGAGCTGGTTGCGCTTGTCGAGGAACAGCACGCGGAACTGCTCCTTGTCGGCGAAGGCCTGCGCGGTGCGGCAATAGTCGAGCACGCTTGACCACGACGACAGCACGGTGCGCTTGCCCACCTGGCCGCGCGCCATGCGGCCCGCCGCCGCCTGCACGATCTTCAATTCGTCGGTGACCGCCTCGCCGACGCCCTTGATCTCTTTGAGCCGCGCGCGCGGCGCCGCCACCACTTCGGCGAAGGAGCCGAAGCGGGCGATCAGCGCTTTCGCCAGCGGCTTGACGTCGCGCTGCGGGATGGCGCGGAACAGCACCAGCTCGAGCAGTTCGTAGTCGCTCAGCGCGTCGCTGCCCGCCTCGCGGAAGCGCGCGCGCAGGCGCTCGCGGTGGCCGAGATAATGCGGCGCGTCCTCGGCAAGGCCGGGGTTGGTTTCGTGTGCGTCGCCGCTGGTGTCGTCCGTCGCCGCCATGGCTCTTGGCCCTCACCCGCGGCGATTGTAGTGCAGGCGGAGGCGGGCGGGGAGGGGATGCGTTGGGCTCGGCGCCTGCGCTCCCCTCCCCCTACGAGCGGAGCGAGTGGCGGGGAGGGGTCGGGGGTGGGGGGCAGCAGCTTTGCGGCGAAGAAAGCGCGGCGCGTTTGAATAAGCGCCCCCCACCCCGATCCACATCGCTGTCGCGACGTGGATCGACCCTCCCCGCCGCTTCGCGGGGGGAGGGTAAGAGGCTGCGGCGCGTCAGCGCTGATAGGGCGGCTTGTCGAGCCCGGCCGGGGAGAAGGTGAACACCTCGACGCCGTCCTCGGTCACGCCGACGGTGTGCTCGAACTGCGCCGACAGCGAGCGGTCGCGGGTCACCGCGGTCCAGCCGTCGGACAGCACCTTCACATGCGGGCGGCCGAGATTGATCATCGGCTCCACGGTGAAGAACATGCCGGGGCGGAGCAGGACGCCTTCGCCCGGGCGGCCGACATGCACGATGTTGGGCTCGTCGTGGAACAGCCGGCCGAGGCCGTGGCCGCAGAAGTCGCGCACCACGCTCATGTGCTGGGCTTCGACGAAGGTCTGGATGGCGGCGCCGATGTCGCCGGTGGTGGCGCCGGGGCGGATGGCGCTGATGCCGCGCATCATGGCCTCGTGCGTCACCTCGATCAGCCGCTCGGCCCGGCGCGGGATCTCGCCGATCGGGAACATGCGGCTCGCAGTCGCCGTGCCAGCCGTCGAGGATCAGGGTCACGTCGATATTGGCGATGTCGCCGCCGCGCATCGGCTTGTCGCCGGGGATGCCGTGGCAGACCACGTGGTTGAGCGAGGTGCAGGTGGATTTCTTGTAGCCGCGGTACATCAGGGTCGCCGGCAGGGCGCCGTGGTCCATGCCGAATTCGAACACCAGCCGGTCGATGCGCTCGGTGGTGACACCGGGCCCGACCTCGCCGGTCAGCATGTCGAGGCAGCGGGCGACGAGCTGGCCGGCCGCCCGCATGCCGGCGAAGGCTTCCTCGCCATGCAGCTTGATCTGGCCGGTTTTGCGTAAGGGGGCGACGGCGGCGTCGACGTAGGTCATTGGGGCAATGTAAGGCCTGGGGCGCAGGGCGCAAGCGGGCGGGCCCTTCACCTCTCCCCGCCTGCGGGGAGAGGTCGACCCGCCGAAGCTTTAGCGAAGGCGGGTCGGGTGAGGGGGCTTTGCCGCGCGTCTGAGCATTGCGGAAACGCCCCCTCACCCGGCTCGCATTTCGCTTATCGCTCAATGCTCGCCACCCTCTCCCCGCGTGCGGGGAGAGGGAACTATCAAGCGACCTTCCCGCCCAGCTCGTCCTCGATATGGGCGCGGATGATGTCGTCGAAGCTCTTCTCCACGGTGAAGCCGAGCTTGAGCGCCCGCTCCGGCGCGAAACGGCTCGGCCAGCCGGCGACGATGCGCGCCACCAGCTCGTCCGGCGCGCGGCGGATGCGGGAGGCGACCTTGTCGCCGGCGACGCGCCTGAGCGCCTCGATCTGCTCGCCCACGGTGCAGCAGACGCCGGGCATGGTCAGGTTCACGCGCGGGCCCAGCTGCGTCGCGGCTCAGGCCGGCGGCGTGGATGAGGAAGCCGACCGCCGAGCGGGGGCTCGCGTGCCAGTGCAGCACGCTGTCGGGCACCGGCAGCAGCGCCTCCTCGCCGGCAAGCGGCTCGCGGATGATGCCGGAGAAGAAGCCGGACGCCGCCTTGTTCGGCTTGCCCGGCCGCACCACGATCGAGGGCAGCCGCAGGCCCACGCCTTGCAGATAGCCGCGCCGGGTGTAGTCGGCGAGCAGCAGTTCGCAGACCGCCTTCTGGGTGCCGTAGGAGGTGAGCGGGGTGAGGTGGAAATCGTCGGGGATGGTGTCGGGGAACGGCGCGCCGAACACCGCGATCGACGAGGTGAACACGAATTTCGGCACGTAGCCGTCGCCGGCGATGCGAATGGTCTCCAACAGCGCGCGGGTGCCGTCGAGATTGACCCGGGTGCCCTTCTCGAAATCGGTCTCCGCCTCGCCGGAGACGACGCCGGCGAGATGGAAGATGACGTCCGGCTGCGGCGCCACCACCCGGGCCGCCGACCCGGGCGCCGAGAGATCGCTCACCAGCGTTTCCACCTTGCCGGCGAAGCCCTGCGGCGGCGGCGGCTCGACCACGTCGATCATCGTCAGTCTGTCGATGGCCTGGCCGTTAAGGCCGCCGTCCTTGGCCAGCCGCTCGGTCAGCTTGCGGCCGATCATGCCCGCCGCGCCGGTGATGAGAATGTGCATCCAGTCCCCCCTAATGTTTTGAATCCGCCGGCTCGTAGCGGTCGACGCGGCGCAGGTCGGGGAACAATAGCATCCAGAGGCCGGCGATCATCAGCGATCCCAGGCCGCCGATCACCACCGATGCAACCGCCCCGAGCCAGGCCGCCACCGTGCCGGACTCGAATTCGCCCAGCGTGTTGGAGGCGCCGACGAACAGATAGTTGATCGCGCTCACCCGCCCGCGCATGGCGTCCGGCGTTTCGATCTGCACCAGCGAGAAGCGGATGACGACCGATACCGCGTCGGACGCGCCGAGCGCGGCAAGCGCGGCCAGCGACAGCGGAAACCAGCTCGACAGGCCGAAGGTCACGGTGGCAAGTCCGTAGATCGCCACCACCGCGAACATCTTGACGCCGATACCGCGCTCGATCGGATGGCGCGACAGCACGATGGCCGTGATCAGCGCGCCCACCGCCGGCGCCGAGCGCAACAGGCCGAGGCCGACCGGCCCCACGCTGAGGATGTCGCGCGCATAGACCGGCAGCAGCGCGGTGGCCCCGCCCAGGAGCACCACGAAGAGGTCGAGCGTGACCACGCCCAGGAGCCGCGGCCGCGTGCGGATGTAGTGCAGGCCGGCCAGCACCGAGGAGAGGGTGGGCGGCTCGCGCTTGGGCGGCGGGCGCGCGATGCGGATGAAGGTCACGAAGAAAACGGCGGTGGAGAACAAGACGACGCAAAGCGCGCTCACCGCCACCGGATCGGCCGCATAGATGAGGCCGCCCAGCGCCGGTCCGCAGATCACGGCCACCTGATTGGCCGACGTCCAGCCCGCCACCGCGCGCGGGATCAGCCGCTCCGGCACCAGCACAGGCACCAGCGCGCTGGCCGTCGGCAGTTCGAAGGCGCGCGCGCAGCCGATCAGGAACACCGCGCCGAACAGGAGATTGCGGCTCACCGTGCCGGTGATGAGGGCGGCGGTGACCATGAGCGCGGCCAACGCATAGACCGCCTGCGCCGCGCGGATGATGGCGCGGCGGTCGTAGCGGTCGGCGGCGTGGCCGATCAGCAAAGTGAGCACCACCGCCGGCACGAACTGGATCAGCCCGACCAGGCCGAGGTCGAAGGCGCTGCCGGTGATCGCGTAGATCTGCCAGCCGATGAGCAGCGCCATCATCTGGTAGGCCATGGTCGAGGCCATCCGCGCCAGCCAGATCAGCACAAAGGGGCGGTGATCGATGAGGCGGGAGGAGGCGGGAAAGGCGTCGGTCATGCGGATCGCGTTATGGCGCCGCCCCATTCAACGCGCTCAGGCTTTCGACCTGCATGCCGTCGGCCTTGAAATTCTCAGGGGAGAGCCAGCGCTCGAACGCGATCTTCCGCGCCGGCCATTCGCCGTCGAGCAT
The DNA here is from genome assembly GCA_963837965.1 of uncultured Pseudomonadota bacterium. Classification (GTDB taxonomy): domain Bacteria; phylum Pseudomonadota; class Alphaproteobacteria; order Rhizobiales; family Xanthobacteraceae; genus Pseudolabrys. Next base: position 7,828 of record CAWIPY010000009.1, read on the forward strand.
GGAAAACCAGGCGGTGTCGCGGTTGCGGCCCTTGCCTATCATGTGCTGGCGAAAGATACCTTCGAAGGTGAAGCCGTAGCGCAGCGCCGCGCGCCGCGAGGGAGCGTTGAGCGAATCGCATTTCCATTCGTAGCGCCGGTAGCGCAAGGTCTCGAATACGTAGCGCGCCAGCAGATATTGCGCCTCGGTGGCGAGCGGCGTGCGTTGCAGCGCCGGCGCGTAGGCCACGTAGCCGACTTCGATCACGCGGTGGTCGGGCCTGATCGCCATCAGCGCGAAGAGGCCGAGCACGCGGGCGTCGGCGTCGAGGATGGCATAGAAGCAGGGGTCTTCGAGCGTCGTACTTCTTGTCGACCCAGGCGGAAAGCGCCGCGGCATCGGCAAAGGGGCCGACCATCGGCAGATAGGTCCAGACTTGGTCATGACCGTTCAACGCGTTCCACAGTGACGCGGCGTGCGCCTCGGTCAGTTTCTCGACGCGGCCGAAGCGGCCTTGCAGCGTCGCCGGACCGGGACGTGCCGCGGGCGTCGCGTCGACCGGCGGTCCGACCGGCTGCTCGGTCTGGGGATGAACGTTGTCGCTCACGGCTTTTGCCGGCTGGCGCGGTCGTCGTGAAAGAATGTGTTGAGCTCGGGATTTCCCATCACCCCACCGAAGCTGTCGAACACACCTTGCTCGGCGATCGCGCGCGCCGATGTGATGAAGGCGTGCATGGCGACGCGCGCCAGCGAACCGCCCACGCTGATGCGGCGCACGCCCATGGCGGCGATGTCGTCGACGGTGAAGCCGAGCGCCCACGCCATCAGCAGGTTGACCGGCTTCGGCGCCACCGCCTTCACCACCGTCTCGATCTCCTCGCGCGTCTTGATGCCGGGCGCATAAAGGCAGTCGGCGCCCGCCTCGGCATAGGCCTGCAGGCGCCGCACCGTTTCCGCAAGATCGGGAAGGCCGTGGATGAAGCCCTCGCTGCGCCCGGTGAGCAGCACGCCGCTGTCGCCGATGGCGCCGCGGGCCGCGCGCACGCGCTCGACCGCCAGTTCGAACGGGTAGAGCGGCGCCGAATCGTCGCCGCAGTAATCTTCGATCGACAGGCCGGCGACGCCGGTCTCCATGCAGAGCTTCACATTGGCCGCCACGTCTTCCGCCGCGTCGGCATAGCCGTTCTCGAAATCGGCATTGACCGGCACGTCGGCGGTCTCCGCGATCTCGCGGTAATGCGCCAGCACCTGGTCGCGAGTCATGCCGCCGTCCGGATAGCCCTGGGCATGGGCGAAGCCGGACGAGGTGGTGGCCAGCGCCTTGTAGCCGAGGCCTTGCAGGTAGCGGGCCGTGCCGACATTCCACGGGTTGGGAATGACGAAGCAGCCGCTTTCGTGCAGCCGGCGGAAGGTCTGGCGCTTGTCGGCGATGGAGGGGCTGGCCATGGGTTTGTTCCGGCAAGGGAAGGGCGAGCAGGAAACTGCCACGTTTGCCCGCGCCGCGACAATGCCGTTCGCTGATGGCTGCCATCAGCCGCTTTCATCGGCCGCGGCGCCTTCCGGGCAATTGCATTTCGCCCCCGATCGGGTGTAACTCCCGAAAAACGCGTGGGGGATCAATGCCATGTTGAAGACCGTCGCTGCCTTCGACCGGATCGGCGAGGAGAACGCCTTCGCCGTGCTCGCCCGTGCCAATGCGTTGGCGGCGCAGGGGCGCGACATCATCAATCTCGGCATCGGCCAGCCCGATTTCCGCACGCCGCAGTTCATCGTCGAGGCGGCGGTGAAGGCGCTGCATGAGGGCGCGCACGGCTATACGCCGGCGGTCGGCATTCCGCCCTTGCGCGAGGCGGTGGCGGAAGATCTTGCCGCGCGCTTTAAGGTCGAGGTCTCGCCCGACGAAGTGATGATCATGCCGGGCGGCAAGCCGACCATGTACATGTCGATCGTGATGTTCGGGGAGCCCGGCGCGGAAATCCTCTATCCCGATCCGGGTTTTCCCATCTACCGTTCGATGATCGAATATACCGGCGCCACGCCCGTGCCGGTGCCGATCCGCGAGGAGAACGGCTTTGCCTTCTCGGCGGAAGAGACGCTGAAATTGATCACGCCGCGGACGCGGCTCTTGATCCTCAACTCGCCGGCCAATCCCACCGGCGGCGTCACGCCCAAAGCGGAAGTCGACAGGCTGATCGCCGGTCTCGCGCAATGGCCGGACGTGGCGATCATGTCGGACGAAATCTACGACCACATGCTCTATGACGGCGAGACGCATGTCTGCCTGCTGAGCTATCCGGAAATCCGCGACCGGCTGATCCTGCTCAACGGCTGGTCGAAGACCTACGCGATGACCGGATGGCGGCTCGGCTACGCCGTGTGGCCGGGCAAGCTCTACGACTATGCGCGCAAGCTCGCGGTCAATCTCCATTCCTGCGTCAACGCCGCCACGCAATATGCCGGACTGGCGGCGCTGAAAGGTCCGCAGGACGAGGTCACCAAGATGGTGGCCGAGTTCGACCGGCGCCGCAAAGTGGTGGTCGACGGCTTGAACAAATTGCCCGGCGTTTCCTGCGCCACGCCCAAGGGCGCCTTCTACGCGTTCCCCAACATCAAGGCGACCGGCTGGAAGGCGAAGGAATTCGCCACCGCGCTGCTCGACGACACCGGCGTCGCCATCATCGGCGGTCCGGATTTCGGCGTTCTCGGCGAAGGCTATGTGCGGCTTTCGTACGCCAATTCGACGGAGAATATTTTGAAGGCGCTCGATCGCATGGGCGCGTTTTTGACGAGCCGGAAAGCGGCGTAGTTATTTAGAGTTGGGTAGCGCTTGAGGCGCGTTCGCACGCCCGGGATTTCTCGGCGTTTTCCCCTCACCCGGTCGCAACTCGCTCCGCTCGCCGCGGCCACACTGTTTCCCCGGCGGGGAGAGGGTGGTCCGGCCGCAAGGCCGGACCGGGTGAGGGGGCATCCCAATTTCACGGGAGGGATCAGAACTCGATAGCGCAAAGGAAAGTAGCTATATTGCATTCATGACGACGAAAGCGCTCAAGGACGTGATGGAACTGGTCGAATCTTGGCCCGACGAGTTGCAGAACGAACTCGCCGAAATCGTGCGGGACATGGAGGCAGGTATGCGCGGGGGCCTTTACCATCCCACGCCTGAAGAGCTGGCCGGCATCGATCGCGGACTCAAAGCTGCGCGCGAAGGGCGCTTCGCGACTGACGAAGAAGTCGAGGCGGTCTTCGCCAAATATCGGCGTTCATGAAGGTTGTCTACACCGAGGACGCGCTGCGCGACCTCGATGCCATACTTGACTTCGTCAATCGACATTATCCGACGGTAACGGTCGCATTCGAAAGTCGGTTGCAGGCGACGATCGCGCGCATCCGGGCGTGGCCGGAAAGCGCACCGAGGAACGCCAGCCGACTTGATGTGCGTGTCGTGGTGCTCGTTCCCTATCCCTACAAGCTATTTTACCGCGTCACGCAAGACGCCATCGAAATCTTGCATCTTTACCACGCGGCGCGCCGCGAGCCCTGGGAGGCTGGCCAAGAGTGATCGGGACTGGGCGGAATGGCAGTCGTTAGAAAGAGGTTTGGATCTTAGACTAGCCCCTTGCCGCCCGGAAGCGCGCCAGGCTCTCGGCCGGCCAGACGTCGGCGGGCTTATAGTATTCCAGCACGGCCGGAACGTCGTCGGGCAGCACGACCCAGGGCTGCTTGGTGGACGTGTAGATGTGGATGTCGGGCGGAGCGCGCGATGGATCGTCCAGTGTGCCGACGCGCACGAAATTAATCTTCGGCCCGGCGCCGGTATAGTTGCTCCAGACGGTCACGCCGCAATCGGCGCAGCGCCAGAGCACCTGGCCCTTGCCGCTCAGGCTCGGCAGCGTGGTGGCCGCCGGCTCGCCTTGCAGCAGCTCAACTTCGGTGGCTTCGATGACGGCATTGACGGCGAAGGCCGAGCCGGTCTCGCGCTGGCACCAGCTGCAGTGGCAGCAGTGCACGACGATCGGCCGCGCCTTGAGGCGATAGCGCACTCCGCCACAGGTGCAGCGGCCTTCCATTGTCGCTTGCTGTTGATCGGTCATCGCGCCTCTTTCAGGCAACTCTACCGCACGACGAAGCGGAAGCCCAACACCACGATCGCCAGGCCGATGAGCTGCAAAACGGTCGGCACCACGCCGAGCGCCAGGAATCCGATGAGCAGCGCAAAGCCCGGCACCAGCGCCGGAAATGTCGCGGTACGCCCGGCGCCGATCAGCATGATGGCGCGCGCATAGAGATAGATCGGCAGCACGCCGGCCAGTATGCCCTGCACGACGACCTGCACCATGTTCTCGTAGAGGCTCAACTGGAGCATGTTGTGAAAGCCGACGAGCAGCACGTAGAGCGGCGCATAGACGACGACCGACAGAAGGCCGACCACGGCGATCGCGCGCGTGCCCGATATGCGGTAGTAGCGCAACAGCGTGCCGAATGAAGCCCAGAGCAGTCCGCCGGCGGCGAACAGCAGATCGCCGCCGACGCCTTCGCGCCCGATGGTGGTCAGCGATTCGGCGCCGAACACCATGAGTCCGGCAATGATGATGACCCCGCCGATCACGCGCCCCGGCGTCACCTTTTCGTGCAGTATTGCGCTGGCCATGATCAGCCCGCCCAGCGCCGCGCAGCCCGGCTGGATGGTGCTGCCATGCGCGAGCGGCGCCAGGATGAAGCCGGAATAAGCGAACATGGCCATGGGCGGCCCGGCCAGCACGCTCATGATCAGGCCGCGTATCCAGCCGATGCCGCCCATGTCGGCGATGCCGCCGCGCAGCGCGAGCGGCGTCAGCAGCAGCCCCGACCAGAAGAAGCGATGAAAGGCGAGGTCGGCCGGCGAAAAGCCGACATTGATGCCGTGCTTGGCGGCAACGATGCCCGCCGCCCAGCCGAGCGCGGCGCCGGTGCCGCAGAGCACCCCGATCAGAACGTCGCGGCTGTGCATCTACCGTTTGGCCTTGCGCCGGTATTGGCCGTGCAGAAAGCCGCGATAGCCGCAGAACTCGACGTCGTTGCCGGTGCGTTCTTCTTTCACCGTCAGCACAGTGTCCTTGAGCGTCAACGTAAGCTTGACGGTCGCCATGTCCTTGATGACCTCTGGAGCGTGGACAACGACGAGAGCGCCGCTCTTGTCGAGCTTGCCCGAGCCGGCGAAATCGCAGGTCCAGACCCCGCGCGTCGGCTCGATCGTGGATATCTCAACAGCGAAGCCGGCGGCGGTTTTTTTGATGGTGACGGTGCCGACATCGTTGACGTAGGTGCCGGGCAGGGCGCCGGAACGGCTCGCCGCCGGCGCGGCCTGGCTCCCTGCCAAGACGGCCAGTCCGGCAAGGACGACCGGAAGGGATCGGCGCGTGCGCATGCTTGGGCCCGCCACAGGGTGACTTCCGCCCGCCTGATACTCTAGGATCGGCGGCCAAGTCCAATCGTCAAATCAAAACCCTGCCTTCTCGGGGGAAGGAACGCTCATGGCGAAGTCGCGCAAAGTCATCATCACCTGTGCCGTCACCGGCTCCATCCACACGCCTTCGATGTCGCCGCACCTGCCGGTGACCGCGCAGGAGATCGCCGATAACGCCATCGCCGCGGCGGAAGCCGGCGCCGCGGTCGTCCACCTCCACGCGCGCAATCCGCAGGACGGCCGGCCCGACCAGTCGCCGGAGGCCTTCGCGCCCTTCCTGCGCGTGATCAAGCAGCGCTCCAACGTGGTGGTGAACATCACCACCGGCGGCGCGCCGACCATGACGGTGGAGGAGCGCGTCAAGCCCGCCGCCACCTTCAAGCCGGAGGTCGCGTCGCTCAACATGGGCACGATGAATTTCGGGCTTTATCCGATGATCCCGCGCTACCAGGGCAAGTTCAAATACGACTGGGAGGAGCCCTATCTCGCGGCCTCGCGGGCCGGCATGTTCAAGAACACCTTCGCCGACATCGAATACATCCTCACCACCTGCGCCGAGAACAATACGCGCTTCGAGATCGAGTGCTACGACATCGGTCATCTCTATACGCTGCGGCACTTCCTCGAGCGCGGCGTGGTCAAGCCGCCGCTGTTCGTGCAGTCGGTATTCGGCATTCTCGGCGGCATCGGCGCCCATCCGGAGGATGTCATCCACATGAAGCGCACTGCCGACCGCCTGCTCGGCGACAATTACCAGTGGTCGGTGCTTGGCGCCGGCGCCAACCAGATGCGGGTGGCGGCGCAGGCCGCCGCCATGGGCGGCAACGTGCGCGTCGGCATGGAGGATTCGCTGTGGATCGGCCCGGGCAAGCTCGCCGAGTCGAACGCGCAGCAGGTCACGCGCGTGCGCCAGATCCTGGAGGGCCTGGGCCTGGAGATCGCCTCGCCCGACGACGCGCGCGAAATCCTCTCGCTCAAGGGCGGCGACAAGGTGAATTTTTGAACCTCGTCATTCCGGGGTCGCATATTTTTTAGCGTCATTCCGGGGCGCGAGCGGAGCGAGCGAGCCCGGAATCCAGGAGCCAAGTGCACGGTTGCTCGCTTGGTCCCGAACAGCCTTGCCGGGTCGCCCTGGATTCCGCGCTCGCGCACTTCGTGCGCGCCCCGGAATGACAGCGATTGTCGTGCGTCAAGTTGATCAGTTAGAGTTCTCGCTCTCGGACCACATTTTATCATCATTTCGGGACGCGGGCGTAAGCCCGTGGCCCGGGAATCCAGGGGCCAAGGGGCATGGCCTATTACGTTTACATCGTGGCCAGCCGCCGTAACGGAACGCTTTATATCGGCGTTACCAACGATCTGGTCCGCCGCGTTTATGAGCATAAGAATAAAATTGTGCGTGGTTTTACCAGCCGGTACGCTGTTGATCGTCTGGTTTGGTTCGAAGTTTATGATGACCCGGACAACGCCATCGTTCGCGAGAAGGAAATCAAGAAATGGCGGCGGGCATGGAAATTGCGTCTGATTGAGGAGTCGAACCCGCAGTGGATCGACTTGTACGCGCAAATCAGTCAGTAGCTTAGTGACCCTGGATTCCGGGTTCGCGGCCGTTGGCCGCGCCCCGGAATGACGAGGAAAAATGCCCACGCTCGATACCATCAGCATCGCCATCCTGCTCGGCAGCCTCCTGGTGCTGGCCGGCATCCTGTCGAGCCTGATCGCGCTGCGCTTCGGCGCGCCGCTGCTGCTGGTGTTCCTCATCGTCGGCATGCTGGCGGGCGGCGGCGGGCCCGGCGGCATTCCATTCAACGACGTCCACACCACCTATACCGTCGGCTCGATCGCGCTCGCGCTCATCCTGTTCGACGGCGGCCTGCGCACGCGCCTCGCCAGCTTCCGCAGCGTGCTGGCGCCGGCGCTGACGCTGGCGACCGCCGGCGTGCTGGTCACCGCGCTGCTGACCGCGCCCGCGGCCAAGTGGCTGCTCGACATCGGCTGGACGCAGGCGCTGCTGGTCGGCGCCGTGGTGGCCTCGACCGACGCCGCGGCGGTGTTCTTCCTGATCAACGCGCGCGGCCTGCGCCTGCGTCCGCGCGTGCGCGCCATCCTCGAGGTCGAATCCGGCACCAACGATCCGTTCGCCGTGTTCCTCACGCTGCTCCTGGTGCAGGTGCTGGCGGTCGGCGGGCAGACTTTCGGCGACGCCCTGCTCACGCTCGTGCGCGACGCCGTGGTCGGCTGCGTGGTCGGCTATGCCGGCGGCTGGGCGATCGCGCAGGTGCTCAACCGGCTCGACCTGCCGCAGGGACTGCACGCGCCCTTCGCCGCGGTGGCCGCGCTGGTGGTGTTCGCCTTCGCCAATTCCGCGCACGCCTCCGGCTTCCTCGCCGTTTATCTGGCCGGCCTGGTGCTGGGCAACCGGCAGACGCGCGCGCACAGCTCGGTGGTGGTTTTCCTCGACGCCGCCACCTGGCTCGCGCAGATCGTGATGTTCGTGCTGCTCGGCCTCCTGGTCTGGCCGCAACGCCTCACCGACAGCTTGGCCGCGGCGGTCGTCGTGGCGCTGGTGCTCATCCTCATCGCGCGGCCGGCCGCCGTGTTCCTATGTCTCGCGCCGTTCGACTTTTCCTGGCGCGAGAAGCTGTTCGTCTCCTGGGTGGGCCTGCGCGGCGCGGTGGCGATCTTCCTCGCCTCCATCCCGCTGCTGGTCGGCCTGCCGGCCGCCTACCTCTATTTCGACGTCGCCTTCGTGGTGGTGCTGTCGTCGCTGCTGGTGCAGGGCTGGAGCGTCGCCTTCGCCGCGCGCCGGCTCGACATGTCGTTCGCGCGCGCCGACCCGCTGCCGCGCCGCATCGAGCTCGACCTGCCCGGCCAGCTCGCGCGCGAGATCGTCGGCTATCCGGTGACGCCCAACAGCCCCTTCATGCGCCGCGGCCTCATCCCCAACTGGGCGCGGCCGACCATGGTGGTGCGCGACGAGGAGATTCTCATGCCGGGCGAAGCGCAGCCGCTGCGCGAGGGCGACTATGTCTATCTTCTGGCGCCGCCGGAAAAGGCGCGGGCGCTCGACCGTTTCTTCGTCGACATGCCGCCGCCGCGCGCGCCCGAGGCGGAACTGCTCGGCGATTTCTTCGTGCCGGGCACGGCGACGCTCGGCGCGCTGGCGGAGATTTACGGGCTGCAGGTCGCCGCCCAGCACAACGAATTGCCGCTTGCCGATTATTTTGAACAGCAGCTCGGCCGCGCGCCGAAGACCGGCGACATCGTTTCGCTCGGGCCGATCGCGCTGCTGGCCCATACGGTCGACGACGGCCACGTCACCACCGTGGGCCTGCGGCTGGCCGAGCCGGAGACGCCGGCCGATCTCGCCGGCCAGGTGAAGGCGCTGTGGGAGAGGGTGAGGAAGCGGCTGGGGTAACACCTCTCCCTTGTCATGCGCGGGCTTGTCCCGCGCATCCCGCTCAGGATGGTTGAGTGCCCGCCTAAGCGAGATGGCCGGGAAATGGCGGCGTCGAGTCCCTCGCTTCGCATCCCGCAGCGGGACGAGCCCGGCCATGACAGAGAGCGGTGTGTCGGCCGAAAACTACAGCAGCGGACGCTTGGCCAGCGCCGGCCCGTGCTGCACCAGCCAGGCGCCGCCGAACAGCACGGCCGTCCACATCAGATCGCCCATCACCGTCTTCTGCAGGAACGGCAGCGCCAGCACGTAGCACTGGGTCAGGCCGTGCAGGTCGTGGGCATACATGCCGCTGAACGCCCACACCGCCAGATTGGTGCTGGCGAAGAAGAACACCGAACAGGACAGCATTGTCGCCACCACGGCCAGCGCGCCGCTCCAGCGCCGCGAGTAGATGCCGGCCAGGGCGGGCACGGCGATCGCGCCGTAAACGACCACGGCGACCTGCCAGTGGTCGGCCGCGAAGCCGAAGCCGCTGATCGCCATGGCGGCGAGCGGCACGATCACCGCGAGCACCGGCGTGCGCAGAACGCGCGCGGCGAACAGGCCGCTGGCCGCCACCGGCAAGAGGCCCGGTTCGTGCGGCAGGAGCCGCGCCGTCACGCCCAGGGCGATCAGGAAGGCCACCAGGGCGAGGTCCATGAGGAATTCGGCGCGGGTCTTGCTCGGCATGGTCTTTGTCCTTTGTGTTGCCCGCGTTTTAGCATGGCCGGCAGGTGCTCCGGAAGCTTGGATTCAGACCTTTTCCGCCCATTCCGCGACGATCGCCGAGAGGGCATCGAGCCCGTCGGTGAGCGCCGCCGGCCCCGGCTGCAGGATCAGGGCCGATTTCACCTCGCGCAGCCAGCCGGTGGCGACCGCGGGAACCTCGGCGAAGCCGGGCCGCGCCGCCACCTTCGCCGGCACGAAGCGCTTGCCGCACCACGAGCCGACGATGATGTCCGGCCGCGCCGCGATCACCGCCTCGGCCGAGACGATGCGGTCCTTGGCGTTCTTGCCCTGGCTGAGCTGCGGGAAAACATCGATGCCGCCCGCGGCCTCGATCAGCTCGGAGACCCAGCCGAGGCCGGAGATCATCGGCTCGTCCCATTCCTCGAAATAGACGCGCGGGCGGCGCGGCAGCTCCTTGGCGCGCGCGTGCACCGCGTTGACGCGGGCGACGAGCGAGAGCGCCAGCGTCTCCGCCTTGTCGGCGGCGCCGACCAGCGCGCCCAGCGTGCGGATCATGTCGAGAATGCCGGCGACGTCGCGCTGGTTGAAGGCGTGCACGGCGACATTGGCGCGGATCAGCTCGGCCACGATGTCGGCCTGCAGGTCGGAGAAGGCCAGCACCAGATCGGGCTCGAGGGCCAGGATCTTCGGCAGGTCGGCGGAGATGAAGGCGGAGACGCGCGGCTTCTCGCGCCGCACTTGCGGCGGGCGCACCGCGTAGCCCGACACGCCGGCGATGCGCCGCTCCTCGCCGAGGAGATAGAGCGTCTCCACGGTCTCTTCGGTCAGGCAGACGATGCGCTCGGGCGGGAACATGCGATGAATGTTACACCGGTTCGGGTCGCCTACGCACTTGGCGTAAGTGAAGCGTCCAACAACTCCACCCCGCCCGCCGCGGTCACCTGGCCGCCCTGCATCATCACCACGCGGGTCACCACGCGCTTAACTTCGCCCGCGTCGTGGCTGACATAGATCATCGGTACGCGCGCCTCGTCGCGCAGGCGCTCCAGATAGGGCAGGATTTCGCCTTTGCGCGCGGCGTCGAGCGAGGCGAGCGGCTCGTCCAGCAGCAAGAGCCGCGGCCGCAGCAGCAGCGCGCGGCCGATCGCCACCCGCTGGCGCTCGCCGCCCGACAGCCGGCCGGGCCGGCGGTCGAGCAGGTGCGCGATGTCGAGCATTTCCGTCACGCGGGCGAACTGCTGCGGGTCGGCGGGATGCCCACTCATCCAGCGCCCGTAATCGAGATTGTGCTTGACCGACATGTGGGGAAACAGCCGGCCCTCCTGGAAGACGCAGCCGATGCGCCGCCGCCAGGCCGGCGCGTCGATGCGCGTCGGCTTGTCGAACAGCGTCTCGCCGTCGAGCACGATGCGGCCGCGGTCGGGCCGGGTGAGCCCGGCGATCATGGCGATCACGCTCGATTTGCCGGCGCCGGAGGGGCCGAACAGCGCGGTGGCGCCGCCGGCGCTTTCGAAGGCCGCATGCAGCGAGAAATCGCCGAGCTGTTTTTCGACGTCGACGGTCAGCATGGCGATCGAAACGCTCCCCGTTCATTCCCGCGCAGGCGGGAATCCGGGAGCCAAGCCACGATAGTTTCGATATTGTGGCCCTGGGTCGCCGCCTTCGCGGGGACGAGCGGATCCTTGCTCGCGCGCGGCCGCATCACGCCAGCCTCTTTTCGTTTGCGCATGATCTTTTCCAAAAACCGGTGCCCACTTTTCGGGATCATGCGCCATGCAGCCGCGCGGTGGCGCGGCGGGCGAGCAATTCCGCGATCACCAGCGCGGCGACCGAAATCAGCACCGCGACGATCACCAGATGCAGCGCGGCGGTATCGCCGCCGGGCACCTGCGTCAGCGTGTAGATGGCGGCGGAGATCGTTTGCGTCTCGCCCGGAATGTTGGAGACGAAAGTGATGGTGGCGCCGAACTCGCCGAGCGCGCGCGCGAAGGCAAGCATGGCGCCGGCGATGATGCCGGGCAGCGCCAGCGGCAGCGTCACCGTGAAGAACACGAGCACGGGCCGCGCGCCGAGCGTGGCGGCGGCGTCCTCCAGCCGCCGGTCGATGGCCTCGATCGAGAGGCGGATCGCCCGCACCATCAGCGGAAACGACATCACCCCGCAGGAGATCACCGCGCCGGTCCAGCGGAAGGCGAACACGATGCCGAAATGGTCGGCGAGGAAGGCGCCCACTGGCGCGCGCCGTCCCAGCGTGATGAGCAGCAGATAGCCGGTGACCACGGGCGGCAGCACCAGCGGCAGGTAGATGATCGCGTCGACGAGCGGCTTGCCCCAAAAGTCCTTGCGCGCGAGCAGCAGAGCGATGGCGATGCCGAAGGGCAGCGCCACCGCCGTCGCCACGCTGGCGATGCGCAGCGACAACAGGATCGCGGTCCAGTCCTGGGACGATAGGTACATCACGCGCCTCACGCTCCGCTCGTCCCCGCGAAAGCGGGGACCCAGGGCTGAGGTGTCGCGCGGTAAAACCGCTCTGGATTCCCGCTTGCGCGGGAATGAGCGGAGGTTGGGGCGACATTTTGCACCTTCACGACGCCTTCGGCGGCACCAGGAAGCTGAAGCCGTAGCGCTCGAAGATGTCTTTCGCCTGCTGTGTCTGCAGGAAATGCAGATAGGCGGCGTCATGCGGATTTTGGGCGCCAGCGATCGCCACCACCGGATAGGTGATGGGCGGATGCGAGCCGATCGGGAACACGCCGACCACTTTCACCTTCGGCTCGATCTGCGCGTCGGTCGCATAGACGATGCCGAGCGGCGTCTCGCCGCGCGCCACATAGGCGAGCGTTGCGCGCACGTTCTCGGCCTGCGCCAGCTTCGGCTCCGCCGCCTTCCAGGCGCCGATCCATTGCAGCGCCGCCTTGGCATAGAGCCCGGCCGGCACCGCCCGCGTGTCCGCGACCGCGATGCGACCCTTGCCCGCCAGCTTGGCGATATCGAAGCCTTTATTGATCGCTACATGATCGAGCTTGGAAGCCTTCGGCGCGATCAGCACCAGCCGGTTGCCGAGCAGATCGATGCGCGTTCTGGTCTCGATCAGCTTCTGCTTGGCGAGGAAGTCCATCCATTTGATATTGGCCGAAACATAGATGTCGGCCGGCGCGCCTTGCGCGATCTGCTTGGCCAGCGCCGAGCTCGCGGCATAGCTTGCCGTCACCTTCACGCCGGTGGCCTCGGTGAAAGCCTTGTCGACGTCGTCGAGCGCGTTGCGCATGGACGCCGCCGCGAACACGGTGAGCCTTTTCGCCTGGTCCTTTGCCGCGGCCGGCTGCGGAGCGGCAAATACAAGTGCGAGGCCGAGAATGGCCCAAAACCGTGCAAACATGGCGGTACTCCTCGGGCGCCCGCATAGGCGCCGGGTTGGCGTCTGACTGATCTGGAATTCGACCGAGCGCCGGAACCGCCGTTCCGCCAACGCGGCACGCGCACGGCGCGCCGCAGGTCGAAAGCGAGGCTAGCAAGTCCGGTGGACGCTGTCACCTGCCCCGATCGGCCGGTGGCGGTTCAGCTTGAACTTCGAAGAGATGGCCGATTCCGACCCTTCCGCTTCGTAGCTATACTCATCACTCATCGAATCGCGGTGCCGCCTCGTGCGCCGAAACGCGAACTCAACCGCAGCCCGAGGAAATACCGCATGTCGAATGACGGCCGCAGCAAGACAATTTACCGCAGGACGCCGGAATCGGCGGCCATGCTGGCAAATGTCAAACGAGCGATGGCGATCACGGCGGCACTTAACCGTCTGACGTTCAACGATGCGGGAGAAATTCGGGCCCTGTTTAGTGAACTCATCGGCACGAAGGTAGACGAAAGTTTTTTGCTGATACCGCCATTCTATACTGCCGGCGGCGACGAAATCCGCGTCGGGCAAAACGTCTTCGTCAATCAGAACTGCACGTTCTACGACCTCGGCGGTCTTTTCATCGCGGACGATGTGATGATCGGACCGAACGTGAGCATCATTACGGCGGGCCATCCCCTCGATCCTTCGCAGCGCCGCGTCGTCACAATCGGAAAACCCATCGTGATCGAGAGAAACGTCTGGATCGCAGCCGGCGCAACGGTCATAGGCGGGGTGACGGTCGGCGAAAACTCGGTCGTGGCCGCGGGTTCGGTCGTCACGAAGGACGTTCCCCCCAATACCCTTGTCGGAGGAAATCCAGCGAAGGTCATTCGTTCGATTGGCGACCACGGGGACATGCGCAAGAGGTCGTGAGGCGGCGCGCCGGAGGCGGTTGCCAGTCGTCCGATCACACCGCACACTGCCGCAAAACGGAAAGCGCAGCATGGCCGGCAGTACACCCATCGAAGGCGAATTCGACTACATCATCGTCGGCGCGGGCTCGGCCGGCTGCGTTCTGGCCAACCGGCTCTCCGCCGATCCGGCCAAACGCGTGCTGCTGCTGGAAGCCGGCGGGCGCGACAACTGGATCTGGTTTCACATTCCGGTCGGCTATCTGTTCGCTATCGGCAACCCACGCGCCGACTGGCTGATGAAGACGGAAGCCGAGCCGGGGCTCAACGGCCGCAGCCTCAACTATCCGCGCGGCAAGGTGCTCGGCGGCTCGTCGGCGATAAACGGCATGATCTACATGCTGGGCCAGGCGACAGACTACGACCAGTGGCGCCAGCTCGGCCTGCCCGGTTGGTCGTGGGACGACGTGCGGCCGATCTTCCGCAAGCATGTCGACCATTTCCTGGGCGCCGACGGCCACGCCGCCGGCGGCGAATGGCGGGTGGAAGCGCCGCGGCTTTCCTGGGAAATCCTCGACGCTTTCAAGGAGGCGGCCGTCCAGTATGGCATTCCCGCGGTCGACGATTTCAACACCGGCGACAATGAGGGCATCTGTTATTTCCACGTCAACCAGAAGTTCGGCCGCCGCTGGTCGGCGGCGCGCGGCTTCCTCAAGCCGGTGCTCCACCGGAAGAACCTGCGGGTCGAGTCCGGCTGCCTGGCCGAAGGCGTCTCGTTCGAGGGCCGGCGCGCGAACGGCGTGCGCTGGCGGCAGAACGGCGAGGTGCGCAGCGCGCGCTGCCGCGGCGAAGTGATCCTGTCGGCGGGCGCGATCGGCTCGCCGCATCTCCTGATGCTGTCGGGCGTCGGCCCGGCGGCGCAGCTTGCCCAGCACGGCATTGCGCCGCTGCTGGACAAGCCGGGCGTGGGCGCAAACCTGCAGGACCACCTGCAACTGCGCATGATCTTCAAAGTGTCGGGCGTCAAGACGCTGAACGTGAGTTATGCCTCGCTGATCCAGCGCTGCGGCATGGGGCTCGACTATCTGTTGCGCCGGCGCGGGCCGCTGACCATGGCGCCGTCGCAGCTCGGCGTGTTCACCCGCTCCGATCCGACGCAGGATCGGGCGAACATCCAGTATCACGTGCAGCCGCTCTCGCTCGAAAAGTTCGGCGAGCCGCTGCATCCCTTTGCCGCCTTCACGGCGAGCGTCGCCAATTTGCGGCCGACCAGCCGCGGCGCGCTCACTCTCAAGTCGGCCGATCCTTCCGTGCCGCCGGCCATCGCGCCGAATTATCTGTCGACGCCGGAGGACCGGCGCGTCGCCGCCGATTCGATTCGTGTGACGCGCCGGATCGTGGCGCAGCCGGCTTTGCAGAAATACGCGCCGGTCGAATTCCTGCCGGGCGCAGAGGCGCGCGACGAGGACGAGGCCGCGCTGGAGAAGGCCGCCGGCGATATCGGCACCACCATCTTCCATCCGGTCGGCACCGCGCGCATGGGCCGCGACGACGACGTGGGCGCCGTGGTCGATGCGCGTTTGCGCGTGATCGGCGTACAGGGCCTGCGCGTGATCGACGCCTCGGTGATGCCGTCCATCGTCTCCGGCAACACCAACTCGCCCACCATCATGATCGCCGAGAAGGGCGCGGGCATGATCGTGGAGGACGGGAAGTAGCGTGCGGGGCGCGCACTCCGTTCACCTCTCCCCGCAAGCGGGGAGAGGTCGATTGCCGAGCGAAGCGAAGGCAATCGGGTGAGGGGGCGTTGCCCAATGCTGAGCGCTTCTGCGACGCCCCTCACCCGGCTCGCATCTCGCATAACGCTCGATGCTCGCCACCCTCTCCCCGCAAGCGGGGAGAGGGAAGCTACGGCAACGCCTTCAAATGTCTTATCGGCTTGCCCGGCGCGATCGATTGCGCCGCGGCGACGATTGCGTTGGTGTCGATGCCATAATGGCGATAGAGATCGGCGAGCGATCCGGTCTGCCCGAAATGCTCGACGCCGAGCGAACGCGTACGGTGGCCGGCGACGGCGCCGAGCCAGGCGAGCGTCGCCGGATGGCCGTCGAGCACGGTGACGATGCCGCAATGCGCCGGCACCTCGCCCAGCAGGCGCTCGATATGCGAGCGCGCATGCACGAGGCCGCGCTCGCGCGCGCGCTGCGCCGCGGTCCAGCCGGCGTTGAGCCGGTCGGCCGAGGTGACGGCGAGCAGGCCGACGTCGCGGCGGTCCTCGGCCATCAGACCGACCGCGGCGAGCGCTTCCGGCGCCACCGCGCCCGAATAGGCGACGACCACCTGCGCGTTCGGTCCCGGCTTACGCATCCAATAGGCACCGTCGACGATTTGCTGGCGCAATTCGCCGGTCATCGCGCGCTTGATCTGCTCGACTGGCCGCGTCGACAGCCTGAGATAAACCGAGCCGCCGGTCTCGTCGCGCAGCCAATTTCGCTCGGAGGGCGCGGCGTCGCCGTCCTGCTGCATGTAGTCGAAGGCCCAGCGCATGATGACGCTGAGTTCGTCCACGTAAGCCGGCTCGAACGCGGCGAGACCGTCCTGCGCCATGCCGATCAGCGGCTCGGCGATCGACTGGTGCGCGCCGCCCTCCGCCGCCAGTGAAATGCCGGACGGCGTCGCCACCACCATGAAGCGGGCGTCCTGGTAGCAGGCGTAATTGAGCTGATCGAGACCGCGCGCGATGAACGGATCGTAGAGCGTGCCGACCGGCAAGAGCCGTACGCCGTTGATGCTGTGGGAAAGACCGAGCGCCGACAGCAGGATGAACAGGTTGGATTCGGCGATGCCGAGCTCGATGTGCTGGCCCTTGGGGGAGAACTCCCAATTGAACGTAGAAGGAATGCGCTCGTTGCGGAACGTGTCCGGCATGGCTTCGCGCGCGAACAACCCGCGCCGGTTCACCCAGCCGCCGAGATTGGTGGAGACGGTGACGTCGGGTGAGGCGGTGACGATGCGCTTGGTGAAATCGTCGTCGCCGCGGCCGATATCGTTGAGGATCGCGCCGAAGCCGGCCTGCGTCGAATTGACCGCCTGCTGCGGCACCGGCAAGGTTTCCGGCACGGGGATCGCCGGCGCTTTCAGCCGGCGCTCGCCGCCCGCCGCGAACGGCACGCGCTCGAGAAACGCCTCGATTTCCTTGGCGCGCGCCAGCCCCTCGAACTTGTCCCACTCGTGACCGGGCCGCACATTGTTGGCCTTTTGGAAAGTCTCCATCTGCCCCGGCGTCATCAGCCCGGCGTGGTTGTCCTTGTGGCCGGCCATCGGCAGACCGAAACCTTTCACCGTGTAGCAGATGAAGCAGGTCGGCTTGTCGGTCTTGGCGCCGCGGAAGGCGTCCAGCAGCGCCGGCAGGTCGTGGCCGCCGAGATTGTTCATCAAGGCGGCGAGCTCGTCGTCCGTACGCTTCTCGATCAGCTTGCTGACGTCGCCCTGGTCGCCGATCTCGTCGTTGAGGCGCTTGCGCCAGGCCGCGCCGCCGCCGAACACCAGCGCCGAATAAAGCTGATTGGGGCAGGCGTCGATCCAGGCTTTGAGCTTGCCGCCGCCCGGCTCCTTGAAGGCCGCCTGCTGCAGCGAGCCGTATTTGACGATCACGACCTTCCAGCCGAAATTCTCGAACAGCTGCTGGTAACGCTCCCACAGGCCCTCGCGCACGACCGCGTCGAGGCTCTGGCGGTTATAGTCGACGATCCACCAGCAATTGCGTAACGAATGCTTCCAGCCTTCCAGGATCGCCTCGAAGATATTGCCCTCGTCGAGTTCGGCGTCGCCGACCAGCGAGATCATGCGGCCCTCGGCGCGCTCCAGACCCCAGCCCTGCAGCCGCACGTAATCCTGCGTCAGCGAGGAAAACAGAGTCTGCGCCACGCCGAGGCCCACCGAGCCGGTGGAGAAATCGACGTCGTCGGCATCCTTGGTACGGGAGGGGTAGCTCTGCGCGCCCTTGTAGCCGCGGAAGTCCTCGAGCCTTCGCTGAGTCTGCTTGCCGAGCAGATATTGGATGGCGTGGAAGATCGGCGACGCATGCGGCTTCACCGCCACGCGGTCTTCCGGCCTGAGCACGTCGAAATAGAGCGCGGTCATGATGCTGGCGAGCGAAGCCGACGACGCCTGATGGCCGCCGACCTTGAGCCCGTCGGCGTCGCTGCGCAGGTGGTTGGCGTTGTGGATGGTCCAACTCGCCAGCCACAGCACTTTGCGCTCGAGTTCGGCGAGGATGGCGAGATTGTCGGTCGGCGCTTTCGGCATGGGATGCGGCTGCCCTGTTCGCTGACCTTATTATGGAGATGCCGCGGTGGCGTTGCTTGCCAAATCCCATTATAAATCGACCCGTCCTTGGCTCATTCAGCTACCAAAGCCGTAAAAAGCAGCAGATTATGCCAGAAGTAGCCCTCGACCCGGTCGACCTCAAAATCCTCCGCTATCTGCAGGACGATGGCCGGATGAGTCTCGCCGATCTGGCGCAAAAGGTCGGCCTGTCGCCGTCGCCCTGCCTGCGCCGCGTCCGCCTGCTGGAAAAGGCCGGAGTGATCGCGCGTTACGTGGCGGTGCTCGATCAGCGCGCCGTCGGCTTGCCGGTCAGCGTGTTCGTTTCGGTCAAGCTGGAGAAACAGCGCGAGGAGCTGCTCGACCGGTTCGCCAAGACGATTGCACGCTGGCCCGAGGTGCTGGAATGCTATCTGATGACCGGCCCGCGCGATTACTGGCTCCGAGTGGTGGTGCCCGACCTTGCCGCCTACGAGCGCTTCCTCAAGCAGAAGCTGACGCGGCTCGAAGGCATCGCCTCGATCGAATCGAGCTTCGCGCTGGAACAGGTGAAATACACCAACGTGCTGCCGGTGGCGTGAGCCGGTTTATTTGTCCTCGGCCGCGAGGCTGGTCCGCTTGGCCGGCGCGTTAAGCACCTCCCGACAGGCGGCCGGCAACCGGGCCATCGTGATCGGGTGCTCGAGTTTCTGGCGCGGCGTTTCCGGCTTTACCGCCAGCGCCCGCTTGGAGAACCAGAAGGCCAGGTCTTTCTTGGCGCAGCCGTCGCCGGCCGGCACCGGCGGCTGATGCCGGCAATGCATCGAGCCGGCAGGACATTTCAGTCGCACATGGATGTGGCTGGTGTGGAAGTACCAGGGGCGCAGCTTCGCCATCCAGGCGTAGTGATGCTTGCCCTCGAGCTCGCACATCTTCTTTTTGACCGCCGCGTTGACCAGCACGCGCTCGACCTCGGGCTGTTCGGCGGCGATGCGCACGAAGGCGGCGTCCGCCACCGTGAAACTCTTGTCCACGGCGAGGCCGTTCTCGGCCACCATGCGCGTGGCCGACATGGTTTCGCGCTCCTTCGTGGTCAGGATGCGGTCCGGCATCGGTGTGTACCAGATGTCGGCGTCGAGGCCGACCTGATGGCTGGTGTGGCCGAACGGCAGCGGTCCGCCGCGGGGCTGCGCCATGTCGCCGATGAGGATGCCGGGCCAGCCCGTCGCCTTGGCGACGGCCGCCGAGTAGCGCTTGATAAATCGGACAAGCTCGGGGTGGCCCCAATTGCGGTTGCGCGACACCCGCATGACTTCCCAGTGCGGGCCGTTGATCGGCAGTTCGACGCCGCCTCGCAGACAACCGTGCGAGTAATAGCCGAGCGCCTGCGGACTGCCCACGCTGGGCAGCTTCTTGGCGGCGAACAGCAGGCTGGCCGGGACGTCCTTTTCCTTTTCGCGCTCGGTGAGCACCGGCCGCGCGTGCGGCAGCGGCACCTCGACCACAGGCGCGGGCTTTGGCCTGGGCAACGCGGTGACGACCGGAGCGGAATTTTGTTGAGGCGGCGCGGCCACGACTGGCGCCGGCACTTCCTTCGCCGGCGCGGCGGGCGCTGCTTTGGCGGTCTCGGTTACGGCCGGCTCTGTGGGCCGCTCGGAGGCAACGGGGGCAGGCTGCTCGGCCGACGGCTTGGCGGCGGGCTGCGCCGTTGCGGCGCCGGGTGTGGCGGGCTTGGCTGCAGCGTCGGGCTGTTTGGCGGCCGGGCCGGCATGATCGGCGGCCGCGTCGGCCGCCGGCGTGGCCGGGTCGGCCATGGAAAACCGACCAGCGAAAGCCAGGCCGCCAACCAGCAAAAAGAGGCCGACAAAGGCCGCGATGCGACTGCCCATTCTTTCCCTCTAGCCATTCCGATTTCGGCTGTCAGGTTAATTTCGCGGGATGGTTTAGGAAAATCCGCTTCCCGGGATGGTAGCCCTCGCAAAATGCCTGTCACACCAATGGCTTTTATGGTTAACGGACCTTTACAATGCTACCGCGCCGGGCGATGCTCGACCCTCGCCGTCCGTTGGGGAGCACCTTAGTGGCCGCGCCTTTGCCAGTAACCGATACCGGCGCACAGACTCCGCGTCGTCACGTCGCGACACAAAGCGCGCTTGCTCGCGTTGTCATGTTGCGGCGGCTGCGGCCGTTGCGCAGCCTCGCGGCGATCCGGCGTCTGCCGGTCACCCGGGGCCGCTTTTTTGATCTGAGCTAACACGTCGATGTGGGCGGCAATCTAAGTAACCCGCGTATCCGGAGTAGCCGCGATGTTGTACAGAGTTATCACTGCCACCGCCGCGCTTTCCTTTCTGCTCGGCGGCGCGATGGCCGCGCAAGCGGCAGTCACCATCACCGTCAATAAGAGCACGCAACGCATGACGGTCTCCGTCAACGGCGAGCCGCGCTATCATTGGCCGGTGTCGACGGCGCGCTGGGGTTACCGGACGCCGAACGGCACCTACGGTCCCGAGCGGCTCGCGCGCCATTGGTATTCGCGCAAGTACCACAACTCGCCGATGCCCTATTCGATCTTCTTCAGCGGGGGCTACGCCATCCACGGCAGCTACGAGGTTTCGCATATCGGCCGCCCCGCGTCGCACGGCTGCATCCGGCTCTACCCGCGCAACGCCGCCACCTTGTTCAGGCTCGTGCAGGAAAACCGCGGCAACACGCGCATCGTGGTGACAGGCTCGAAGGCGTCGCCGCGCCTTTACGCCCGTTCGCGCGTCGAGCGCGAACGCCCGCGCCGCTATCGCCGTTACCATGCGGAAAGCCGTTATCGCGCGGAAAGCTACGACGATGCCTACAACCAGGCACCCGGCCGCTACGACGGCCCGCCGCCGCTTCCGTTCTTTTTCGCCCCGCCGCCACGCTGAGCCCGATTCGTCCCCGCACGCCGGGGGCCTCAATCATCGGGTCCCCGCGCAAGCGGGGACCCGCGGCGTAAATCTCCGGCCTTGTGATTGCATGCCAGGATTCCCGCCTGCGCGGGAATGAATGCCGAGGCAGTCCGGATTGACGCTAATGCCCGCGCTTCTTGCGCGTGCGGGCCGCCTTGCGGGCCGAACGCGAGCGTGCCGCCGCCGAGCGCTGCGCGGAGGCGCGCCCGCCGGCCTTGCCGCCTTTGCGCGACGACACTTTGCTCCGCTTCTTGCCGCGGCCCGAGCCGCCCTTCTTCTTGCCGCCGCCGGACTCCTTGTTGACCGTGGCCCAGGCGCGCCGCGCCGACTCGCCGCTCGACACGCCGCGGCGCTCGTAGCCTTTCTCGATCTTGCGCGCCTTGCGCTTCTGTTTCTTCGTGTACTTCTTCTTGCTTCCCCGCGCCATGAACGCCTCCTCATCGTGATGAACACGTCGAGTTGAACGCGAGAACGCAAGTTCCGGTTCCGGCGCGGGTTCCGTGGGCGGCGCAACAATTTCTCCGATGTGGGCGGCCGACATTAGGCGGCGGCGCGACGCATCGGTCCAACCATCGATGGCGAAACGCCGCGTGCATCAACTGTGCAGTCCCGGCGCCTCGTGGCCCGTCCGCGCCACATATTCCGTGTAGCCGCCGCCGTACTGGTGGACGCCCGCGGGCGTCAGCTCCAGCACGCGGTTGGACAAAGCGGCGAGGAAGTGCCGGTCGTGCGACACGAACAGCATGGTGCCCTCGTACTGCGAGAGCGCGCCGATCAGCATTTCTTTGGTGGCCATGTCCAGGTGGTTGGTGGGCTCGTCCAGCACCAGGAAGTTCGGCGGGTCGTAGAGCATGATCGCCATCACCAGCCGCGCCTTCTCGCCGCCCGACAGGACCCGGCATTTCTTCTCGACGTCGTCGCCGGAAAATCCGAAGCAGCCGGCGAGCGTGCGCAGCGACCCCTGGCCGGCCTGGGGAAAAGCGTCCTCCAGCGATTGGAACACCGTGCGTTCGCCATCCAGCAAGTCCATGGCGTGCTGGGCGAAGTAGCCCATCTTCACGCTGCCGCCCAAGGTCGCCGTGCCGCGGTCAGGCGCGGT
Source organism: uncultured Pseudomonadota bacterium (assembly GCA_963837965.1). Classification (GTDB taxonomy): domain Bacteria; phylum Pseudomonadota; class Alphaproteobacteria; order Rhizobiales; family Xanthobacteraceae; genus Pseudolabrys. The sequence continues at coordinate 29,970 of CAWIPY010000009.1, forward strand.
GGCGCCGGCCACCAGCTTCAATAGCGTCGACTTGCCGGCGCCGTTGACGCCCATGACGCACCAGCGCTCCTTGCGGCGCACCGTGAAGTCGAGCCCGTCATAGATGCTGCGCCCGCCGTAGCCCTTCTGCACCTTTTTGAGCACCGCCACGTCGTCCCCGGAGCGCGGCGCCGGTGGAAAGTCGAACGCGACGGTCTGGCGGCGCTTCGGCGGCTCCACCCGCTCGATCTTGTCGAGCTTCTTCACCCGGCTTTGCACCTGCGCGGCATGGGAGGCGCGCGCCTTGAAGCGTTCGATGAACTTGATCTCTTTGGCGAGCATCGCCTGCTGGCGCTCGTATTGCGCCTGCTGCTGCTTTTCGGCGAGCGCGCGCTGCTGCTCGTAGAACTCGTAATTGCCCGCATAGGTCGTCAATCCGCCGCCGTCGATTTCGACGATCTTGCCGACGATGCGGTTCATGAACTCGCGGTCGTGCGAGGTCATCAGCAGCAGGCCCTCATAGCCTTTGAGGAACTGCTCGAGCCAGATCAGGCTTTCGAGATCGAGATGGTTCGACGGTTCGTCGAGCAGCATGGCGTCGGGCCGCATCAGCAGAATGCGCGCCAGCGCTACGCGCATCTTCCAGCCGCCGGAGAGGGAGCCGACGTCGCCGTCCATCATCTCCGGGCTGAAGCTCAAGCCGCTGAGCACTTCGCGCGCGCGGGCGTCCAGCGCGTAGCCATCGAGCTCCTGGAAGCGGTGCTGCACCTCGCCGTAGCGCTCGATGATCGCGTCCATCTCGTCGGCGCGCTCCGGATCGGCCATCGCCGTCTCCAGCTCTTTCATCTCCGCGGCGATTTCGCTGACCGGGCCGGCGCCGTCCATGACCTCGGCGACGGCGCTGCGGCCGGCCATGTCGCCGACGTCCTGGCTGAAATAGCCGATGGTCACGCCGCGATCGACGGCGACCTGGCCCTCGTCGGGCGCGTCTTCGCCCGTGATCATGCGGAACAAGGTGGTCTTGCCGGCGCCGTTCGGCCCGACCAGGCCGACCTTCTCGCCCCTGTTGAGCGCCGCGGAGGCCTCGATGAAGAGAAGTTGATGGCCGTTTTGCTTGGAGATGGAGTCGAGACGGATCATGGGTCTGCAACGGTCAACCGGTCTGCGTAATCACGCATGCTTCCAATGGTCGCGAAAAATGGCTCAAACGTGCGGGGCGCGTCTGTGGACAAGTTGATCGTTGAAATATTCCAGGCGCCACCAATCTTGCCGACCTGGCTTGCCGGTTTCTCTGGCCGGCTTTTCCAATCGCACTTTTCCGCGCGTATGAAATTGTCTGCGCTGATTGGAAGTGAGAAACGCCACCCTACACATCCACCTTCAGCGCGGCGATGAACGCCTCCTGCGGGATGTCCACCTTGCCGTATTGGCGCATCTTCTTCTTGCCCTTCTTCTGCTTGTCGAGCAGCTTGCGCTTGCGCGTGGCGTCGCCGCCGTAGCACTTGGCGGTGACGTCCTTGCGCAGCGCGCGCACGGTCTCGCGGGCGATGATCTTGCCGCCGATGGCGGCCTGGATCGGCACCTGGAACATGTGCGGCGGGATCAGTTCTTTCAGCTTCTCCACCATGCCGCGGCCGCGCGTTTCCGCGCGCGTCCTGTGCACCAGCATCGACAGCGCGTCGACCGGCTCGTCGTTGACCAGGATCGACATCTTCACCAGGTCCGACACCTTGTAGTCGGTGAGGTGATAGTCGAACGAGGCATAGCCCTTCGACACCGATTTGAGCCGGTCGTAGAAGTCGAACACCACCTCGTTCAGCGGCAGATCGTACTTCACCAACGCGCGCGACCCGACATAGGTCAGCTCTTTCTGATTGCCGCGGCGGTCCTGACACAGCTTCAAGACGGCGCCGAGATAGTCGTCGGGCGTCAGGATCGTCGCCTCGATCCACGGCTCCTCGATCTCGAGGATCTTCATCACGTCCGGCATGTCGACCGGATTGTGCAGCTCGATTTGGGTGCCGTCGCGCAGGTTAATCTTGTAGATAACCGACGGCGCGGTCGCGATCAGGTCGAGATTGAACTCGCGCTCCAGCCGCTCCTGGATGATCTCCAGATGCAGCAGGCCGAGAAAGCCGCAGCGGAAGCCGAAACCGAGCGCGGCCGAGGTTTCCATCTCGAAGGTGAAGCTGGCGTCGTTGAGCCGCAGCTTGCCCATGGCGGCGCGCAGGTCTTCGAAGTCGGCGGCGTCGACCGGAAACAGGCCGCAGAACACCACCGGGATCGCCGGCTGGAAGCCGGGCAGGGGCTCGTCGACCGGGTTGCGCTCGTCGGTGATGGTGTCGCCGACGCGCGTATCGGCGACTTCCTTGATCGAGGCGGTGATGGCGCCGATCTCGCCGGGGCCGAGTTCGTCGACCGGCGTCAGCTTCGGCAAGAACACGCCGACGCGGTCGACTTCGTAAGTCGATTCGATACCGATCATGCGGATGCGCTGGCCCTTCTTGAGCATGCCGTCGACGACACGCACCAGGACGACGACGCCGAGATAGGGGTCGTACCAGCTATCGACCAGCAGCGCCTTCAGGGTCGCGTCGCGGTCACCTTTCGGCGGCGGCAGGCGGGTGACGATCGCTTCCAGCACGTCCGGCACACCCAAGCCGGTCTTGGCGGAGATCTGAATCGCGTCCGAGGCGTCGAGCCCGATGACGTCCTCGATCTGCTTCTTGATCTTCTCGGGCTCGGCCGCCGGCAGGTCGACCTTGTTCAGGACCGGCACGATTTCGTGGTTGGCGTCGAGCGCGTGATAGACGTTGGCGAGCGTCTGCGCCTCGACGCCCTGCGAGGCGTCGACCACCAGGAGCGAGCCTTCGCAGGCGGCGAGCGAGCGGTTGACCTCATAGGCGAAGTCGACGTGGCCAGGCGTGTCCATCAGGTTGAGAACGTAATCCTTACCGTCCTTGGCGCGGTATTTCAGGCGCACGGTCTGCGCCTTGATGGTGATGCCGCGCTCGCGCTCGATGTCCATCGAGTTCGAGCACCTGCTCCTTGCCCGCCATTTCGCGCGCGTCGAGGCCGCCGGTGAGCTGGATCAGCCGGTCGGCGAGCGTCGATTTTCCATGATCGATATGGGCGACGATGGAGAAATTGCGGATATTTTGAATGGGGACGGCCGTCATGGCGGGCAGATAGCATCGGGCAGGGGCGGCTTCAAGCTGGCCCTTGGCTGTCATGCCCCGCGAAAGCGGGGCATCCAGCACTCCCTGGCTTGCTTGCGGTTACTGGATCATCCGCCTTCGCGAATGATGACGGCCGAGTGTGGAAGGCGGTCAGCGCACGTGCAGCGTCGCCAGCAGGTAGGCCAGCGCCAGCACCCAAAGCGCCGCGGTCCAGACGGCGGCGAGTTCCGGGGTGGCATTGGCGCGGCGGGCAACCGCCTTGGCAGTGACCTTCTTCATGACGGCCTCCTGAAAGCTGGGGTAGCGCATCATGGCCGAGGCGGCGCAAGCGGGGTTGATCGGAGTCAAACCCGGCCTCCGGAGATGTACGTAGCTCTGGATGATGGATTGAGGCGAAGCGGCGGCAATACCCCAAAAAGGAAACGGCCGGCGTCGCCGCCGGCCGTCCCTTGTCGCGCTCCTTGGGCAGCAGCGCTTAGTTTTTATCGCGTTTCCGGACGGCAAACCGGTTCCCACTTTGCCTGGAAACGCTTTAGTAGCGGTAATGATCGGCCTTGAACGGGCCTTCCTGCGGCACGCCGATGTAAGTGGCCTGCTTCTGCGAAAGCTGGGTCAGCTTGACCCCGATCTTGTCGAGGTGCAGCCGCGCGACCTTCTCGTCGAGATGCTTGGGCAGCGTGTAGACCTTGTTCTCGTACTTGCCGGGATTGGTCCAGATTTCGATCTGCGCCAGCGTCTGGTTGGTGAACGACGCCGACATTACGAACGACGGATGGCCCATGGCGTTGCCGAGGTTTACCAGCCGGCCTTCCGACAACAGGATGATGCGGTGGCCGTCGGGGAAAGCGATCTCGTCGACCTGCGGCTTGATGTTGTTCCACTTCAGGTTCTTCAGCGACGCAACCTGGATTTCGCTGTCGAAGTGGCCGATGTTGCAGACGATGGCGCGGTCCTTCATCGCCCGCATATGGTCGATGGTGATCACGTCCACGTTGCCGGTGGTGGTGACGAAGATATCGGCGCGCGGCGCCGCGTCTTCCATGGTGACGACCTCGTAACCCTCCATCGCCGCCTGCAGCGCGCAGATCGGATCGACCTCGGACACCAGTACGCGGCAGCCGGCCTGGCGCAGGGAAGCGGCCGAGCCCTTGCCGACGTCGCCGAAGCCGGCGACCATCGCCACCTTGCCCGACATCATCACGTCGGTGCCGCGGCGGATGCCGTCGACCAGCGATTCACGGCAGCCGTAGAGGTTGTCGAATTTCGACTTGGTCACGCTGTCGTTGACATTGATCGCCGGGAACATCAGGCGGCCTTCCTTGGCCATCTGGTAGAGCCGGTGCACGCCGGTGGTGGTCTCCTCGGTAACGCCTTTGATCGCCTTGGCCGTCTTCGAGTACCAGCCGGGCTGCTCCTTCAGCCGCTTCTTGATGGCGGCAAACAGCACTTCTTCTTCCTCGTTGCCCGGATGTTTGAGCACGTCCGGATTGGTCTCGGCCTGCATGCCGAGGTGCAGCAGCAAGGTAGCGTCGCCGCCGTCGTCGAGGATCATGTTGGGGGTGCCGCCGTCGGCCCAGTCGAAGATGCGGTGCGAGTAATCCCAGTACTCAACGAGGCTCTCGCCCTTGACCGCGAATACCGGCACGCCGGCTTCGGCGATCGCCGCGGCGGCATGGTCCTGCGTCGAATAGATGTTGCAGGAAGCCCAGCGCACGTCGGCGCCGAGCGCGGTCAGCGTCTCGATCAGCACCGCGGTCTGGATGGTCATGTGCAGCGAGCCGGCAATGCGGGCGCCGCGCAGCGGTTGCTGCGGCCCATACTCCTCGCGCGTGGCCATCAGGCCCGGCATTTCAGTCTCGGCGAGGCTGATCTCGTTGCGGCCCCAGGGGGCGAGCGAGATGTCCTTGACGACGTAATCGGTGGCGGCGGGCTTGGCTTTCGACTTGGCGGCAGCGGTCATGACAATCCTTGATTAGGCTGACAAACAGGAATGGGCGGGTTGGGCGTGGCTATAACAGGCCACGCGCCACCCGGCAATGCATATATAAAGATTTCTTTATGTGGCTTCCAGGGCAGGGTTTGGCCGGCTTTCGGCCGGAAACGGTCCTACTGACGGGTCTCGCTGGGTGCGTCGCTCGGGGCTGCCGCCGGGTTGTGCCGCAGCACGCCGGCCTGGGTGAGCGCGGCGCCGATCTGCTGCATGCGATTGATCAGTTCCACGGCCGCCGCCGGCGGCAGCACTAGCCGGCAGGCCGGCATACGCCGTCCGGTCAGCGGCGCGCCCTGGCGCACGTCGTCCATGCGGGTGACGGCGAATTCGACGCGCAGCGCCTGCCCGTCGAAGGAGAGATGCGCGATCGAGTTCGGCGAAGGTTTCCATGCACTCCGGCCGGTCGACATAGCGAACGGTCACCTGGCGCTGTTGCGCGGCGGCCTGCGCCGCCGCAGTGGCTTCATTGGTATCGGACATGGCAAGACCCCCGCTTTTGGACGGCGCCGGATGGCAGCCGCGGGACGCAAGCCTACCACAGGACGCGGGGCGGCGGAGGCGGCAATCAGGGAACCGGAAGCGATGGTTGACGTTGGCGCTGCCGGCGTCCGCGCACGAGCACGATGGTGGCGGCAGCCGCGTCTACGATGGCACAAAGGACGAGCGGCAGGTGGTAGCCGCCGGCGGCGTCGCGCAGCACACCGAGCAGGCCGGGCCCGAAGGCGTAGGTGAATTGGCCGATCGCCGTCGCCAGCCCGACCAGCAGCGTGAAAGCCTTGGCGTCGAACTCGTGATGGATGATCAGTGCCGGCAGCGTAATCAGATTGCCGACCGAGAAGCCGAAGACGGCGCAGCCGGCCCAAAGCGCCGCATGGTTCTGCGTGCTGGCAATTGCGACCAGCGCGCCCGCCTGTGACAGGAATGCCCCGGCGCTGACAACACGCTGATCGAGCTTGTCGATGATGAGCGCGAGCCCCAGCCGGCCTACCAGCGCGGCCATGGTGGTGACGGCAACCGCGAGGCCTGCGCCACGGCCGCCAAGCTTCGGCTCGAGCAAAGCGATCTGGTGCACCAGGAATCCGACCTGCACCAGCCAGCCGAGCGCGAAGGGAGCGGCCACGGTCCAGAAAGGGAGACTGCGCAACGCGCGACGTCGGGTCCAGATCTCTTCCTCGCCGCTCGGCTCCACGCCCGGGGCGATCGAGTGCAAGACAGGCGATGAAGGTGGCGGTCCCACCCAGACGAGAATCATCGGCAGCAGCACGACCACCATGACCGCTACCGCGATCAGTAAGGCCGGCGCGAAGCCGAAGCGGGCGATCAGGCTGAGAAGGGCGGGAACACCGACGATGCCGCCGAAGCTTGCCCCGGCGAGCGCGAGGCTGATCGCCAACCCGCGCCGTTCGCGAAACCAGACGCCGACCAGGGTGGTGATCGACACCGCACTCATCGCTGCCCAGCCGAACGACATCAGCATGTAGACGATGTAAAGCTGCCAGGGCGCATCGACCCAGCCGACCAGCGCCGCCGCCGATCCGAGACAGGCAACGCCGCCAATCAGGAACAGGCGAATGCCGAGTCGCGCGACCGCGTTCGACACGAAAATAACCAGCAATGCGCTGAACAGATAGTTGAGCGTGCTTGCCGTCGAGATCACGGAGGCGGGCCACCCGCGCAGGCGCTGCAGTTCCGCAAGATAGACGCCCTGCCCGTAAAAGCCGAATGTCCAGCAGAAGATCGCCATGACGAAGCAGACGGCGACAACGCGCCAGCCGCGATAGCGCGGCGACATTTCGCCGAGCGCATGCGAGAGCGCCGGATCGAGTGTGCCGCGGCCGACAGTCATGGCGGGGTCCGTGCCGGTAAATCCGGACGATATCCTGCCACGTTGACCCGCGTCGATAGTTTTGAAATGATCGAACTATGCTTGACGGACCCGACATCTCGATTGTCGCCGCGCTGATCGGCAATCCGGCCAACGCCAATATGCTGTTCGCGTTGATGGCGGGGCCTGCGCTGACCGTGACCGAGCTCGCCAATGAAGCCGGCATCGCGCTGCCGACGGTGAGCGGTAACCTGTCGAAGCTCGAAAAGGCAGGCCTGGTCGCTGTCGAGCGGCAGGGGCGGCATCGCTATTTTCGCCTTGCCGATCCGGATGTGGTGGCAGCGCTGGAAGCGCTGCTGCCGGTCGCCGCGCGTGCCGGCCATCTGCGCACGCGGACGGGCCCGCGCGATCCGGAGTTGCGCCATGCGCGCTCCTGCTACGACCATCTTGCCGGCAATCTGGCGGTGCGGTTGTTCGATTCCTTCGTTGTGCGGCGCCTTCTGCTGCGCCAAGGGGACGAGGTGACCCTGACGCGCAAGGGCCGCGGCTTCTTCACCATCAAAGGTATCGACCTCGACGGCCTGGACGGCACGCGGCGTCCCTTGTGCCGTTGCTGTCTCGATTGGAGCGAGCGGCGCACGCATTTGAGCGGCGCGCTCGGCGCCGCAGTCTTCAACCTGATCCTGCAGCGCGGCTGGGCCTCGCGGCGCGCCGCCTCGCGCATCGTGCGGCTGTCGCCGGCGGGCGAGCGGAAGATCACTGCCTGGTTTGCGGTGTAGCGTTGGCCTTTCCGGTTTCGGGCGGCGGGCGGCATTGGCGCCGCCCTTTTTCCCGGTTGCTTAATTACGCGGCCTTCCTGCCCCACAAGCGAGCCGAGGCGATGTCGGCGCCGTCGCGCAGCGCACGCAACTTGGCCCAGACCACATCCTCGGTGACCCATTCCCAGCCGACGAAGGTGCCGAAGCCGCAGTCAACGCCGGCGATGACGCGCTCGCGGTCGCCCACTGCATCGACGACCCGTTCGATGCGCTCCGCCACGACTTCCGGATGCTCGACGAAATTGCTCTTCGAATCGATCACGCCGGGGATGAGGACCATATGATCGGGCAGCTTGTGCTTCTTGATGGCGGCGGTCTCGTGCTGCCGGCGCGGGTTGGCGAATTCGAGGCTGAGCGCGCCGACATTAGCCTGGTAAAGCGCCGGCAGGATGACGCTCATGGCGACGTCGTAATTGTGCGGCCCTTCCCAATTGCCCCAGCATACATGCAGCCGCACGCGGTCGCGCGGCAGGCCGTCGAGCGCCTTGTTCAGGGCGGCAACGTGCTGCTCCACGGTCTTGGCGAATTCCGCGTCCGACATGTCCTGGAACAGCAGCACGCGCTCCATCGCCATGTCGGGCGCGTCGATCTGCAGGATGAAGCCGGCGTCCACCACCGCCTTGTACTCGCCATGCATCTCGCGCGCGACCGCGTTGAGATAATCCTCGTGCGACTGGTAATAGGCGTTCAGCATCGTCGTCGCGATGATGCCCGGCGATGGCGAGTTCATGAACAAGCCGGCGAAGCCGTCCTTGACCGGCGCGGAATTTCGCTTGAGGCGCTCGACCTCGGCCTCGATTGCGCTGGTGTCGTGATATTTCACCTCGGCCACGGCCTCGGGCGCGTCGAAGACCTTGCTGTGGTTGGGGATGCGCGCAAGCATGCGCTGGGTGAAATCCGGGAACTGGATGAACTCCTTGCCGTAGGGACGCTTGGAGGCGCCGCCGAAACCGCTCATGCGTTCCACGATATAGGTCTGAAAACCGACGCGGCCTTGCTCGCCGTCATTGGCGATGTCGATGCCGGCCTCTTTCTGTTTGTGAACGACGTGCGCAACGCGCGCCTCGATAGCCTCGCGCAGCTTGGCCTTGTCGACCGGATTGCCGCGTTCTCCTTCGAGCAGCATGGGACCCAGAGGCTCGCCGCGTGGCAGGCTGCCGGTATGGGTGGTCAAGATGCGTTCGCTGCTGCGTTGCATGATGCGCTCCTTCCCTGGCTGGACGCGTGCCGATTGTTTTTTTGGATTGCGAGGGAGCCTAGAAGAGCCGCGTTCGGCGGGCAATAAGGCCACGCAGAATTAATGCGTCCCGACAATCGTCGCCAGGCGAGTTCCCACGCCGGCTGCGTTGGGCGAGAGATCGACGGCTAGTCGTCTTCGCCGAAGCGGCTCGCCACCAATGCGGCGAGGGCGTCGACGGCGGCTTGCGCGTCGTTGCCGGTGGCGGTGATGGTGATGGTGGTGCCGGGCGCGGCGGACAGCATCATCAGCCCCATGATCGACGTGCCGCCGACGGCCTCGTGGCCGCGGCTGACGCTGATCTGGGCATCGAACTGCTCGGCGGTCTGCACGAACTTGGCGGAGGCGCGGGCATGCAGGCCCTTCTTGTTGACGATCTCAACCTCGCGCACCACCGGGGTTGCGCCGCTCTGCGGGTCGGCCTCGGCGGAGCCGCTCATTTACCGCTGAGCACCCGGCTGGCAATGGTGCAGTATTTGCGGCCGGCTTCCTGCGCCGCGGCCACCGCGTCCTGCAGCGACGCCGATTCGCGCACCTTGGCGAGCTTTATCAGCATGGGCAGATTGATGCCGGCCAGCACTTCCACCTTGGGCTGGCTCATCACCGAGATGGCGAGATTGGATGGGGTGCCGCCGAACATGTCGGTGAGAATGACGACACCCTGGCCGCTGTCCACGCGCTTGACCGACTCCAGGATGTTCTTGCGGCACTGTTCGACATCGTCGTCTGGCCCGATGGTGACAGACTCGATCTGCCGCTGCGGGCCGACGACGTGCTCGAGGGCCGATCGGAACTCGACGGCCAGACGCCCATGGGTCACAAGTACGAGGCCGATCATCCCGGACTCCACGCGCGGCTTTCGCTGCACCGCACGAACGGGGGCGCATTCACGCCCATTCGGAGCCCGGTTGCAAGGGCTCTCCCTGCTATATACGCGCTCTGTTGCAGTGCGGAAAGATGGTGCCACGGGGGCAAGCTCGAAAGGTCCGTTCTCGGCGGCGGCAGGGTAGGCCGCTTATGGTTAATTTTTCATTCCCCGGTGGGAGCCGGACGTAGCGCGGCGCCGGTCCAAGGTCAAATGGCGGCGGGCGGCAATTTAAGCGCGGCCAACAGCAAAGATAGCGCCGGTCCCCCCGGTGCGACGGCGAGCCGCGGCAGGCTGACGCCCTCGATCGCCGTCTCGGCTGCCTCGCGCGCGGGCAGGCGGTCGGCGTCGGCGGCCGCCAGATCGACCACCAGGCCGACCACGGCGAGCGGCTCGTAAGCGACGCGGCGGACGCCCCAGGCCGCGCACCTCGATCAGGCCGGCCAGCGCCGGGGCAGGGCTCACCAGCAGGCGGCCGGCATGGGCTTCGACATGGGCACGGTCGTCGGCCACCAGGCGGGCGAAGGGCAGGGCGGCAAAGGGGGCTTGCCTCGCGGATTCGATAAGGGCCAGGGCGAGCTGCGACTTGCCGCTGCCGGCGGGCCCGCGGATCAGCGCGGCCTTGGCGCCGATGAGGACGGCGGAGGCGTGGATGGTGGGGGATGTTGTCATGGATATTCACCGTCACCCTGAGGCAGCCGCGCACAGCGCGGCCACCTTCAGGATGACCGGATAGAGGAAAATTGCGCGCGGCGCAGCAGGCTCACTCCGCCGGCAGGCGCGCCACGAAGCGGGCGCCGAGCACCTTGGGCTCCTGGTCCCCTTGTCCCGCCTTGCCCGCCGCCATGCGGTTCTCCGCCCAGATGCGGCCGCCATGCGCTTCGACGATCTGCTTGGAGATCGACAGGCCGAGGCCCGAATTCTGTCCGAAGCCCTGATTGGGACGGTCGGTGTAGAAACGCTCGAAAATCTTTTGCAAGGCGTCGGGCGGGATGCCGGGGCCGTCGTCGTCGACCACTATTTCCACCTCGCCTTTCAGTTTGCGGCAGGTGAGGCGCACGCTGCCGCCGGGCGGCGAGAAAGAGCGCGCATTGGCAATGAGATTGCTGACCACCTGGCCGAGGCGGGAATCGTGGCCGGGCACCTTGAACTCGTCCGGCTTGCCGCCCTCGAAGCGCAGCGTGACGGCGGTGGCGTCGGTGCGCACCTCGTTGGCCGCCTTGACCAGCGCGTCGAGCAATTGCGCGAGGTCGACGCTCGCCACCTCCTGCCGCTGCAATTCGGCGTCGAGACGGCTGGCGTCGGAAATGTCGGAGATCAGGCGGTCGAGCCGCTTCACGTCGTGCTCGATCACTTCCAAGAGGCGCTTGCGGCTTTCGTCGTTCTTGGCAAGCGGCAGAGTCTCCACCGCCGAGCGCAGCGAGGTGAGCGGATTGCGCAATTCATGCGCCACGTCGGCGGCGAAGCTCTCGATCGCTTCGATGCGGGTATAGAGCGCGTTGGTCATGTCACGCAGTGCGCCGGACAGATGGCCGATCTCGTCGCGCCTCCGGGTGAAGTCGGGAATCTCGACGCGGCTGCGGATACGCCGGCGCACGCGCTCGGCGCCGTCGGCGAGCCGGCGCACGGGGCCGGCGATGGTGCCGGCGAGCAGCATCGACAGCACCACCATGACGCCGGCTGCCACCAGGAACACCTTGACGATGGCGAGGCGCTCGGCCTCCACCATGTCGTCGATGTCGGCCCCTTGCGTCGACAGCATCAGCGCGCCGCGCACTGCCCGGAAGCGCTGGATCGGTACCGCCACCGAGACGATCACTTCCCCGCGGCTGTTCACCCGCACCATGCTGGCGTGCAGCCCATCGAGCGCCTGCGATACTTCCGGATAGCCCTTGCCGTTCTCCGGGCCGAGCTCCTTGTAGAGCGGGAGATCGCCGCGCCCGAACCAGCGGCGAAAGGCGATAAAGGCGCGCTCGATCAGGCCGGGCTTCTCGGCGTTGGGCGGCGGCAGGTCGAAGCGCAGCACGTCGCCGCGGCCGTAGAGATTGCGGCTGTCGAGGATGAGCACGCCGTCGCGGTCATAGATGCGCGCGCGCGTCTTGGTCGGCGAGACCAGCCGGCGCAGCACCGGTGCGACCCGTTCGGGGTTGATGGGGAACTCGATGTTGGACTGCGCATCCTCCGGCGGCCCGTAACTCTGGCCGGTCGGCAGGTCGAGCAGGCGGTCGGGATCGATGGTGATGGCGTCGGTGTCGACGGTGGCGGAGGCGGCGATCGCGCCGGCGATGATCTCGCCTTGCACCAACAGGCTCTGTACGCGGGCGTCGATCAGTCCGGCGCGGAACTGGGAGAGATAGAGTACGCCGGTGACCAGCGCGACCAGGCCGGCGAGGTTGAGGATGACGATGCGCCGCGTGAGGCTGGAGAAGCTTTGCGAGACAAAGAACGACCAAGCTCCCCGCAACGGCCGCCGCACGACGGCGAAGCGCTGCCGCTTCTCCTGCTGCTGTGCCGCGTGCTCGGGTGCCTGCTCAGGCGGCTGTTCGGCCGCGGCATCCGGGGGCATGATCTCAATGGTTCGATCAAGCACGATGTGAAGCCAGCCGGTTAGAGGTGACGGCCACCCGATCCGCCCATCCCCGCCTCAGCCGGAGGGGACCCAGTCGCATTGCGTTTACCGATCGCTGCCGGGCTTCCCGCTTCCGCGGGACCGAGCGGAGCATGGTTCGACGCCCTCGACATTATAGCGGCAACCGGAGGGGCTCGTCATTCGGCCGCCGGCTACATTTCCTTGAAGCGATAGCCGACGCCGTAGAGCGTCTCGATCATCTCGAAATCGTTGTCGACCGCCTTGAACTTCTTGCGCAGCCGCTTGATGTGGCTGTCGATGGTGCGGTCGTCCACGTAAACCTGGTCGTCATAGGCGGCGTCCATCAGGGCATTGCGGCTTTTCACCACGCCCGGCCGCGTCGCCAGCGCCTGCAGGATGAGGAATTCGGTGACCGTGAGCGTGACCGGCTCGTTCTTCCAGGTGCAGGTGTGCCGTTCCGGATCCATGCGCAACAGACCGCGCTCGAGCACCTTGGCGGCGTCGGTTTCCTTCACCGGCGAGCCGTCCTTCGGATTGGCGCGGCGCAGCACCGCTTTCACGCGCTCGACCAGCAGCCGCTGCGAGAACGGTTTGCGGATAAAGTCGTCGGCCCCCATCTTGAGACCGAACAATTCGTCGATCTCCTCGTCCTTGGAGGTGAGGAAGATGACCGGAATGTCGGTCTTCTGACGCATGCGCCGCAACGTCTCCATGCCGTCCATGCGCGGCATCTTGATGTCGAGGATGGCGAGATCGGGCGGCGAGGTCTTGAAGCCGTCGAGCGCGGAAGCGCCGTCGGTATAGGTCATGATGCGATAGCCCTCGGCTTCGAGTGCCATCGACACGGATGTCAGGATATTGCGGTCGTCGTCTACGAGAGCGATTGTTGGCATGAAGCCCCTCTTGAACAGCCTCTCCTGGCCTGACGTCCCGTCCGCTTTGAGCCCAAAAACCGGGGCTGAAATGTGACCTCTTTGCAACAACTATGTGATTCGGTTGCGATTTCAAGGCCATTTGCCAGAATTGCCGGCCGGGCGCGTTACCGACCGGGAGGTCGCCATGAACTCTGAGACTGCTCCAGCCGGTGGCCCGCTGCCCGGAACCATGCCGGGCCGCACCCCGGAAAACGCGCCGCAGCCGGCCGATTTCGCCCCGCGGCCCCTGGCCAAGGCCCTGTTGCGGGCGACCCGCGCGGCCACCCTCGCGACGCTCGACCGCAATACCGGCCATCCCTTCGCCTCGCTGGTCAACGTGGCGACCGACGGCGACGGTTCCCCGCTCATTCTGGTATCGCGGCTGGCCACCCACACCGCCAATCTGGAGGTCGACGCGCGCGCCTCGCTGCTCCTGGCGGAGACCGGCAAGGGAGACGCGCTCGCCCATCCCCGGCTCACCGTGTTGGGCAGCTTCACCCCGGTCGACCGCGAGAGCGCCGAAGGCGCCCGTATCCGCCGCCGCTTCCTCACGCGCCATCCGAAGTCGGAGCTCTATGCCGGTTTCGCCGACTTCGCCTTCTGGCGCATGAGCGTGGTGTCGGCGCATCTCAACGGCGGCTTCGCCCGCGCCGCCGACCTTACCGCCGCCGACGTGCTGACCGATGTATCGGATTCCGGTGCGTTGCTGGAGGTGGAGGACAGCGCCATTACGCATATGAATGCCGATCATGCCGAGGCCTGCCGGCTCTACGCCAGCAAGCTGCTGGGCGCTCCCGACGGTGACTGGAGATGCGTCGGCATCGATCCGGAAGGCATCGAATTGCAGCTTGGCGGCACCGCGTTACGCCTCGCCTTTCCCGCCCGCGTGACCGGACCCGGGCCGCTGCGCGCCATGCTGCGCGACCTGGCCGACAAGGCGCGCGGTTGAAATCGGTCAGTCAACGACACAATTCGCCGCGCCGCCGATATTTCATACATCAATTTCTACCGCCGCCGCCCGCTAATGATGCAGCGCAATGAAGCCTGCGTCTTATGCATGGCAATTATTCTTGGCATTCATCGGCTTGATGACTATGGTCGCGCGCCTTGGAACGAGCGGCTATACTTCCGTTTTATAGCAATGGGCCGTAATGCCCCTGAGGGGTTTTGCTTCAAACTGCCTCGGTCTGGGAGGAATAAGCGTGCAGGAATCAGGCGTGCGAAACAGCGCCTACGGCGCAGACAAATTCGGCTTCGAGGGACTGGCCGCGGTCCACTGGAATCTGATCGAGCCCGCGCTCTACGAGCACGCCGTGCGCAACGGCGAGGCAACCATCGTGGCGGGCGGCGCGCTCTGCGCCGAGACCGGCCACCACACCGGCCGTTCGCCGAAGGACAAGCACACCGTCTGCGACGATCTCACCGAGAATTCGGTCTGGTGGGACAACAACCGCAAGATGACGCCGGCGCAATTCGATGCGCTGCTTGCCGACTTTCAGAAGCACTGCAAAGGCAAGACACTCTACGCACAGGATCTCGTCGGCGGTGCCGATCCGAAATACCGCATCCGCACGCGCGTGTTCACCGAATATGCTTGGCACTCGCTGTTCATCCGGCAATTGCTGATCCGGCCCGAGCGCGAAGACATCGCCAAATTCGTGCCGGAGTTGACCATCCTCGATCTGCCGTCGTTCCGTCCCGACCACACGCGCCATGGCGGACGCGAAGGCTCCGACACCATGGTGGCCATCGATTTTACCCGCAAGATCGTGCTGATCTGCGGCACCTCCTACGCCGGCGAGATGAAGAAGTCGGTGTTCACCACGCTCAACTTCTATCTGCCGGCGGAAAACGTCGTGCCGATGCACTGCTCGGCCAATGTGGGGCCGGACGGCGACTCGGCCTTGTTCTTCGGCCTGTCCGGCACCGGCAAGACCACGCTGTCGGCCGACCCGCATCGCACGCTGATCGGCGACGACGAGCACGGCTGGGGTCCGGACGGCATCTTCAACTTCGAGGGCGGCTGCTACGCCAAGTGCATCAGGCTGTGCCGAGGAGCACGAGCCGCAGATCTGGGCCGCCACCAACCGCTTCGGTACCGTGCTGGAGAACGTGGTATTCGATCCGCAGACGCGCGTGCCTGACTACGACGACGGCTCCAAGACCGAGAACACGCGCTCGGCCTATCCGCTCGACTTCATTCCGAACGCATCGCGCACCGGCCGCGCCGGCCATCCGAAGAACGTCATCTTCCTCACCGCGGATGCCTTCGGCGTGATGCCGCCGATCGCCAAGCTCGATCCCAACCAGGCCATGTATCACTTCCTCTCCGGCTACACCGCCAAGGTGGCGGGCACCGAGAAGGGCCTGGTCGGCGTACAGCCGGAATTCTCCACCTGCTTCGGCGCGCCGTTTCTGCCGCGGCATCCGTCGGTCTATGCCGACCTGCTCAAGGAGTATATCCGCAAGCACAAGGTGGACTGCTGGCTCGTTAATTCCGGCTGGACCGGCGGCAAATACGGCGAGGGCCGCCGCATGCCGATCCGGGCGACGCGCACGCTGTTGACCGCGGCGCTCAACGGCTCGCTGAAGGAAGCCGATTTCCGCACCGACCCCTATTTCGGCTTCTCGGTGCCGACCTCGGTGAAGGGCGTCGAACCGCATCTGCTCAACCCGTTCAAGACCTGGAAGGATAAGGCCGAGTTCGACAAGACCGCGCGCGCGCTGGTCGCCATGTTCCAGAAGAACTTCACCAAGTTCGAAAAGCACGTCACCGCCGACATCAAGGCGGCGGCGCCGGAAGTACGCATCGCGGCGGAGTAGTTGCAGGGGCTGTCACCCTTCGAGGCTCGCGCTTTGCGCTTTCACCTCAGGGTGACGACCATGAAAGGCGGCCCACGTGGCCGCCTTTTTCATGAGCAATCATTCCGCCGCGGACGGGCGACCGCAGCCCATGCCAGCGCACGGTTCTCCACGTCAGCCGGATCGTCAGGATCGCGGCATTGGCGATCGTGAACGCCAGCGCGAACAGCGGCAAACCGAGCGCCAGGGGAACGACGGCGATCTCGAGTGCGACGATGAAATAGTTCGGGTGCTTCAAGTAGCGATAGGGTCCGCGCGCGAGCAGCTTAAGCCCCGGCAGCACGAGCACCCGGGTCGTCCATCGCCGGCCGAGACTCGCGATCACCCAGATTCGGCTGAATTGCAGCAATACGAAAAGCGACAGCCAGATCGGATCGATTGCACGGTCACGGCCAAGCAGCCACAGACCCAGCAGCCAGAATACATGCAACGCCACCATGAACGGATAATGCGCGGCGCCGAATTCAACAGCACCTGCTGCGCGCAACCGAAGAGTATTGCGTTGCGCAAGGACAAGCTCAATCAGCCGCTGCGCGACGAGGAAACCGACGAGCCAGCCACCCTCACCCATGTGATCCTGCCAAGGAGACAAAGCTTGCGGTGAAGCCTGGCCCGAGCGCCGAAAGCACGGCTGGCCCTCGCAGTCCGCGCTTGATGGCGCGTTCGAGAACGAATAGTGCCGTCGGTGACGACATATTGCCGTGCGACCGCAGTACTTCGCGCTCGTCGCGCAGCGTGCCCTTTTGCAGATTGAGCGCCGCTTCCATCGCCTCCAGCACCTTGGCGCCGCCCGGATGGCAGACCAGTTGCGGCGCTGAAAGCCCGGTCGACTTGATGAACCTGCGTACCGGCGCCGCCAATCTCTGCTCGAGAAAACGCGGCAGCGAGCGCGACAGCACCACGCCGAGGCCCGCCGGATCGACCGTCCAGCCCATAATATCGAGCGTATTCGGCCAAGTGTGTTCGGCGGCCGTTCCGATCTGCAGCGTACCTCGCTTGCCGCCGCTCGGCTCCTGGCGCAACACGCAGGCGGCGGCTCCGTCGCCGAACAGCGCAGACGAAATGACATCGGCTTTGCTGCCGCGATCGCTGCGAAACGCCAGGGTGTTGGTCTCGACGGCGACCACGAGCACCGCCTCGCCCGGCTCTGCCCGCGCCAGCCTTGCACCGAGCGCCAGACCGGCCACGCCACCGCCACAGCCGCGCCCGAACACGGGGACCCGCAGCACGCCTGCCGGAAGCCCGAGGTCGGAGGCGACGCGGGCTTCGAGGCTCGGCGTCGCAATGCCGGTCGACGATATGGTCACGACGACGGCAACGTCGCGCGCGGCAATCCCGGCGCCGTCGAGGGCGCGGCGTGCCGCTTCGACATACAAAGAACCCGCGCCGTCGAGATAGGCTTTCGTCCGCTCGGGCCAGCCGCGCGGTTCGAGAAACCACTCAAGCGGCTGTACCGAATAACGTCGCTCGATGCCGGCATTGTGAAAGACATCGGCGAGCTTGGGATAGCGCGACAGCGCGCGGCTATAGATGCCGCGGGTAATCTGTGCGGCGACCGATTGGTCGATACAGTGTGGCGGTAGCGCGGTCGCAAGCGAAAGGAGGCTAACCGGTTTTGACGCCATGGAACCCCTTTGGGTTATCGCCCCCGCAGTGGTTAGACACCGGTCGGCCTCGGTTAATTCGATCCGTTCACATCACATGGCCGTGACCGCCTCGGCCACTTGCTTTCAGCCGGTTATCTCCTCTGCGTGGCAAATACCGGCACGTCGGTGGCAACATGGCGCGGGACCGAGGGCGCAAGGGCGATCGCGATGACACCGCTGGAAATGATCGATCTGTTCCAGAAGCACGTCGAGGCGGAGCTCGCGGGCGACCTCGAAACAACCCTGGCCACGATGAGCGGCAAGCCGCATCTCAATCACGTGCCGACCATGGCGGGCGGCGTCGGGCGCGAAGGCGTGCGTGCGTTCTACCGCGACCATCTGGTCGGCAAGTTCTTTCCGCCCGACGTGGAGATGGTGAGCGTGTCGCGTACCGTGGGCGAATCGAGCATCGTCGAGGAGATGGCGATCAGCTTCACCCACACGACGTCGATCGACTGGCTGCTGCCGGGCGTTGCGCCGACCGGCAAGCCGGTGGAGATGGCGGTCGCCGTGGTGGTCGGCTTCAAGGACGGCAAGATCTCGCACGAGCACATCTACTGGGATCAGGCCGGCGTGCTGGTGCAGATCGGACTACTCGATCCGACGCGATTGCCGGTCGCCGGCGCCGAAAGCGCACGTAAGGTGGTGGACCCGAGCCTGCCGGCGCGCAAGATGTGATGCGCTTAACCTCTCCCCGCGGCGCGGGGAGAGGGAAGAACTCACCCGCCCGACTTCGCGAGCTCCCGCCCGAGCCGGTTGAAGCGCGCCTTCTGCTCGTTGGAGAGCGAGGCGTAGAAGTCGTCGAGCGCGGGCTTCATCGTATTGGCGGCGTCGATCATCGCCTGCAGGCGCGCCTGCATGGCGGCGAGGCGGCCGGGCGGCGTGATCGGTGTCTCGTCCGGGCATGCGGCCTGCAGGATCGAGACCGCCTTGTCGGTGGCGCTGGACAGATTATCGAGCAATTTCTCCTGCTCTTCGTCCGGTGCAATCACCGCGTCGATCTGCTCGATCGGCAGGTTGGTCAGGCCGGGCTTGGCCTGCGTGCAGGCGTTGCCGCTTTCCGGCAGCGCCGCGCGCGCCTCCGCGCTTTGACGCAGCTTGGTGGGGCCGATCTCGTTGAAGCGCTCCTTCTGCTCGTCGGAGAGCGAATTGTAGAAGCGCTCCAGCGGCGGCCGCACCGTCTCGACCGCCTCGAGAGTCGATTGCAGCCGCGCCGTCACGGCGCGCAGGCGGCCCGGCGGCGTCAACGGATAGGCGTTTTCCGCCGGACAGGAAGCCTTGAACACGTCGGCGGCCTTATTGGCGGCGGCGCGGACATCGTCGAGCAGAGCCCGCTGGTCCGCACTGAGGTTCAGCTTGCTCCGCATCTCGGCGAACGGCCAGGCGGTGATGCCGCCGCCGGGCTCGCGGCACAGATTGCGCACGGCGGTGTAGCTTGGCCGCGGCGGTGCTGCGGGCGCGTAGGCGAGGTATTCGTCCGGCGGGCCGGCCTCGCCCCAGAACAGGCTGTCGATGAAATCGTCATAGGCATAGGCCCAGTAGCCTTCCTCATAGCCGTAGGGCCAGAACGCATAGTCGAAAATGTCGGAATAGGCGTAGGGCCAGAACACCGGCCCGTACCAGGGGACGAAGGCGGCGCGCAGGCCGCGGCGCCAGGCGCGCCGCGCGGCGTAATGGTAACGGCGCGCGCGCCGGTCCGATGCCGAATGAGCGCGCGCGGCATAGGGCGCGGCGAAGCGGCCGCGCCGCGCCGCCGGCCCGGTCACTGGCCCCGCGCGATGACTGCGCAAGGCGCGGCGGCGCGCGCGCTCTTGGCGTTGCGATGCGGTGCTTGGACCGGCGATAGCATTTGGCTGCGCGCGGCCGGGTTGACGGGCGCGCTGCTCGCGCGCGCGGTTGATCTCCTCGCGCCGGTGCGCGCGCTGGCTGGGCGGCAGCCTGCGCAACGCACGTTCCTCGCGCTGGCGCACCGCGCGCTCGTGACGTTGCTGTTGACGGGTCGCGCCTTGCCGGCTCGGCGACGCTTGCGGCGCCTGTCGGGTGGCACGGCTCGCCGGATGGGTACGCCGCTCGTGCTGGCGCACCGCGCGCTCGTGCTGACGGACGGCGCGATTGACTGTGGGCGCCTGGCGGTGCGGTGTCGCCGCGCGGTGCGGTGCTGCCCGATGCGGCTGGGCGGCGCGATGCGGCTGGGCGGCGCGATGCGGCGCTGCACGATGCGGCTGCGCGGCGCGATGCGGCGCTGCGCGCGGGCCGGAGCGCGGTGCCGCGTGACCACCGCCGCCGCGGCCACCGCCATGGCCACCTCCGCCATGGCCGCCGCCGCCACGGCCACCGCCGCCTTTGGCGTGGCCGCCTTTGCCTTGCTGCTTCGTTTGCGGCCCCTGTGCGTTGGCCGCAAGTGGCACTGCCAAAAGCAAGCCGAGCGCAATCGCGAGTGGTGCTGCAAATCTCGTCATGGCGAAACCTCCATGGCAATACCCCGCGTGATTGAATCAACGCATGAGCGTCGCGAACCCGGCGCTGTTTGCGGGCAAAACAAACTCTGCTCGCTATTTCGCGCTGGAATCTTGAGATATCGCAAAGACCTCGGCCGAAATCGGACAAAACGGCAAGAAAATCGCCGCCGCTGGCCGCGGCGCGACCGCGAGTTGCGCTGCGGGTGCGCTGACGCGAACCTCTGATTATTTATCGCCGGGCTTGTGCCCGGCGTCCGCGTCTTGCCTTGGCGCTAAAAGCGCAAAGGCGTGGAGGCTCGCGATACGCGCGAGCATGACGCGCTCGATCAGCCGCCGCGCAGCTTGGCGATCAGCTCGACGGTCGGCCACGAATCGGCGGGCAGGCCGGTCTTGATCTGCGCCTGCTTCACCGCCTCGCGCGTGCCGTTGCCGAGCTTGCCGTCGACCTTGCCGGCGTTGAAGCCGTGCTTGTTGAGCAGCGTCTGCAATTCCATCATTTGCGCGCTGGTGAGCGGCCGCACGGTCTTCTCCGCCGCGTGATCGACAACCGGCGCGCCGGCGAGGCGCGTGGCGAAATAGGCGACCGTGGTGGAATAGACGAAGGCCGAGTTCCAGCCGAGGAACGCCTTGAAGTTCGGATAGGCGAGGAAGGCGGGACCATTGCGGCCCATCGGCAGCAAGAGCGAGGCCGGCAGCGAACCGTCCGGCAGCCTGCCGTGCGCGGGCTTAACGCCCCAGGCCTCCCATTGCGAAACCGGATGCTGGATGTCGAGGTCGGCCTCCCGCCAGTCCATCTTCTGCGGCACGCGCACTTCCTGCAGCCAGGGCTGGCCGCGCTGCCAGCCGAGATGCACCAGGAAATTGGCAGCGGAGGCGACCGTGTCGGGCACGCTGTGGATCAGGTCCTTGCGGCCGTCGCCGTCGAAATCGACCGCGTTCTTGAGATAGTCGCCGGCGGTGAACTGCATGCCGCCGAATTCGCCGGCCCAGTCGCCGATCATGCCGGACACGGGCTGGTCGCCGTTCTGCACGATGCGCAGCGCGGCCAGAAGCTGGTCGCGGAAGAAGTCGGGACGCCGGCAGTCATAGGCGAGCGTGGTCAGCGCGGTGAGGATCTTGTAGTTGCCGAAAATCTTGCCGAAATCGCTCTCCAGACCCCAGAAAGCGGTGAGCACCGGCCCCGGCACGCCATAGGCCTGCTCCACCTTGGCGAACAGACGCGCATTTTTTTTCAGCACGGCGCGGCCGGTCGGAATGCGATAGCCGGCGAGCAGCTTGTCGGAGAATTGCAGGAAGGTGAGGTTGAAGATGCCCTGGCCCTGGTCGCGGCGGATGATGGCCGGGTCGAAGCGCAGGTCGGGCTCGGCTTCCGCCAGCACGCGCGGCGAGATGCCCTTGGCCAGCGCCTCCTTTTTGAAGGCGGCGAGCCATTGCGGGAAGCTGGCGGTGTTGCGGCAGCGGGCCATGGCCGGTCCCGCCATCGCCACCACGAGCAAGACCGCCGCCCACTTCAGTGCCGTTCTGCGCATCGTCCGCTCCGTTTGTTCGGGCCCGCCAATCTGCCCGAGCATGGCGCCGGGTCAAGGCCGAATGCGCCCGAGCCTTGGGCGCTATCCTGCGCAGGCGACGGTTGCGAAGCGGCGCGAGCCAGCGGGACAGAACGCCGCAGGCGGCTATGCCGTGCCGAAGTCACCGCTCGGCGCTGAGCCGCAATTTGAGCGGCATGACCTCCAGGTCGGCATTCGGCGGCTGCCGATCGGGCTTTGCCACGCGCAGCGCCGACAGTTGCGTGCGCAAGGCGGGCGAGAAGGGGCCATAAGAGCCGACCGGCGTGAAATTGGCCGCGCCGCCCACGCTGCGCCCGGTGAAGACGACGAGACCGTGCGCGGTCGCGACGATGTCACCGGGCCTGAGCGTCGGATCGCCATCGACGCCCATGGGCCCAGGGGCAGAAACCTCGCGCGGTTCGCAGCGGCAGCCCACGACCCGCGGCTTGCGAAGGACATGGCCCGTTCTTTGGATGTGCCGCGCGGGCGGCCGTGTGCGGCGGTGAAGATCGCCGCGCGGATCGGCGAAGGCACGCGCGCGCGCCGGTTCGTCCGTGCGGAACGGCTGCTGCAGCGCGCGGCCTAGATCGTCGAAAAAGCTGGAGATCGGGTCCTGCGCCGCGGCAGGCGCCGGCGCGGCAAACGCCACGAGGCCGGCGGCGAGCAGGCCAAGCGCAAGCTGGATGAGCAGGTTTCGGCCGCAAGCCATCGCGACGCCCCGATACAAAGTGCGAGCTTGCGGGACAGCAAAGCGGTTGGCGGTAAACGTGCCGTTAGGTGGAAGACTACCGTGTGGCTCATGGCTAACAGAGTATTTCGCCTCTCGTCAGAAATAACGCCACCAGAGATAGACGTTACAGATCGCCACCGAGACCACCATCATGGGCAGCGCATAGAGCGTGTAGGTGACGAAGCGGAAAGGCACGCCGTTGCGCTCGGAAATGCCGGCGACCGTCAGGTTGGCGGAGGCGCCGATCAGCGTGCCGTTGCCGCCGAGGCAGGCGCCGAGCGACAGGCACCACCACAGCGGCTCGATGTGCGCAGGCCCGCCGAAAGCGGGCGCCATGCTCTTGATAAGCGGGATCATGGTGGCGACGAAGGGGATGTTGTCGACGATCGCGGAGAGGAACGCCGACGCCCACAGGATGGAATAGCCCGCGGTCGACATGTGGCCGCCGGTTGCCGCCACCAGCTTGCCGGCGAGCAGGTTCAAGAGCCCGCCGACGTCGACTCCGTGCACCACCACGAACAGGCCGATGAAGAAGAAGATGGTGATCCACTCCACGTCGCCGAACGTGGAGTGGATGTTGTGCGCGGCCTTCTCGGCGTGATGCGCCCAGTTGTCGAGCAACATCAGGATGGCGGCGCCGGAGAGCGCGATGGTCGCGGGCTCCAGATGCAGCGGCCGCGCCATGACGAAGCCGAGCATGACCGCGGCCAGCACGAACAGCGACTGCTTGAGCAGCTTCCAGTCCTCGATCGAGTTGGTCGCCTTCATCGCCATCACCCGCGCCTCGGCGCCGTGCGAGGCGCGCAGGTCCTTGCCCCAGATCACATGGATGATCAGCGCCTGCACCGCCATGACCACGACGATGATCGGCGCCAGGTTATAGACGAAGTCGTTGAAGGTGAGCCCGACCTGCGAGCCGATCAGGATGTTGGGCGGGTCGCCGATCAGCGTCGCAGTGCCGCCGATATTGGAGGCGAAGATCTCGGCGAACAGATAGGGATACGCGGGCACCTTCAGCGTGTTGGTGATGGCGAGCGTCACCGGCACGATCAGCAGCACGGTAGTGACGTTGTCGAGGAAGGCGGACAGCACCGCCGTGG
Source organism: uncultured Pseudomonadota bacterium (assembly GCA_963837965.1). Classification (GTDB taxonomy): domain Bacteria; phylum Pseudomonadota; class Alphaproteobacteria; order Rhizobiales; family Xanthobacteraceae; genus Pseudolabrys. Next base: position 53,711 of record CAWIPY010000009.1, read on the forward strand.
TGATCTGCAGGATGATCAGGATGCCGGCGGGGTGCGCGCGGGCGAGCTGCGCAGACCGCACCGCCAGATACTGGAACATGCCGGAGCGGCGTGAGATGGACACCAGGATCATCATGCCGGTGAGCAGGCCGATGGTGTTCCAGTCGATGCCGCGAATGGCTTCTTCCTGGTCGAGCACGCCGATCAGGATCATCGCGCCGGCACCGAGCACGGAGACGATGGCGCGGTTGACCTTCTCCGACATGATGGTGGCGTAGGTGACCGCCAGGATGGCGGTCGACACCCACATCGGGTTCATGCCGAAAAAGACGTGCGATACCGCGGGCGCGGTCATGACCGAGCTCTCCCCATAAACGCGGGCGCCCGGCCTTATGAGGCCTTCCGCACCCCTGCCCCCTTGTTATTGGGGCGGGAAAGTCCGGCAAGGGGCGCGGGGAGTCAAGGGTGACGCGTGGAAGGGGTGATCGGGCGCCGACCAGGAACGCCGGTCGCGCTCGCCCGCCTGCTCAGGGATGGGGTACGGGATGCAAGGCAGCTTCCCGCTCTTTGGCTTCGTAGTATTCGGCCGAGAATTCTTGTCGACCACTGAGCGAAGAATGAACGAATTCTCTGGGCGGGTCTCTCGACGCCGAGGTGTCTTGCGGCGTGCGCCCCGCGCAACCACTTCACCGCCGAGGTGAGGCCGGCCGTACGCTCGAGCCTGTCGGCGGTCGCGGTGCCGGCAACGTACGTCTGCCGATATCGAAAGCCAATTTTTCTGACGAGGTACAGGCGCTTTGCGGCTTTATAGGTCTTAAAGACGAACTGGACGATTGGATGCTGTTTAGCCTGCGGCCACGCCGCGGGGTATACCGGCAACACCAGCAGCTTGCTCTTGGCGATGACGGTTGCGAGCGGATGCAATAATTGCATCCAAGCCGGCCATAATGCGGCGTGAGCCAGCAGTGTGGCGTGCAAAGCCGTTGCGGCCCCCAAGGAAATCGGGAGCCAAAGCACCGCTCCGAGGATGACAAGCAACGCCTTTGTAGGCGCGAGATGACGGCATTTCCGGAACACCCACGCCATGCCGCTTTCGAAAGCAACATGCACGGCATGCTCGAATGCCTGATAACTGATCTTCCGTCGCAGCCATGACCAGCCTCGCCGAATCGATTCGGCCCATCTTTGACGCTTCGCCGCAGAGATTGGGAGGATGTACAACGCGCCGCTTACGATCGCGAAAATGAAATTGCCGAGAGTCCTGAACAAAAAAATGGGTGGACGAGCAAGCTGCATTACGATCGGAAAGGAGTAATCCAGCAATTTCACCAACATCAAAAGAATGAAACGAAAGATTTTGACAATTGAAAATGTGAAAACGACAAGCGGCAAAATGATCAGGTCGTCAAGCGATGCGGTGAAGCAATCGCCCTCGGTTCGGGACGCGTGCTGATCTGGAATCACGGTGCGGTCGGTCACGAGTTGGCCCCAAGCATTCGAGGCGCCAACCTAGCATAGAGCATTGTGCGGGCGCGAGTACGCGCCGGTGCCCATCCCCGACGGGCGGCAAAAGATTGTCGTGTTGCTCAAAAATACCGCCACCACACATAGACGTTGGCGATGGCGATGGAGACGATCGTCAGCGGCGCGGCGTAGAGCGTGTAGGTGAGGAAGCGGAAGGGCACGCCGTTGCGCTCGGAAATGCCGGCCACGGTCAGGTTGGCCGAGGCGCCGACCAGGGTGCCGTTGCCGCCGAGGCAGGCGCCGAGCGACAGGCACCACCACAGCGGCGCGATGTGCTCGGGTCCGCCGAAGGCGGGCGCGACGTTCTTGATCAGCGGGATCATGGTGGCGACGAAGGGGATGTTGTCGATGATCGCCGACAACAGAGCCGACACCCACAACACCGCGTAGCCGGTGGCGGCGAGATTGCCGCCCGTCGTCTCCACCAGCTTGTGCGCGAGCAGGTTCAACAGGCCGCCAACGTCGACGCCGTGCACCACCACGAACAGTCCAAGGAAGAAGAAGATGGTGATCCACTCCACGTCGCCGAAGGTGGAGTGGATGTTGTGGGCGGCCTTCTCCGAATGATGCTCCCAGTTGTCGAGCAGCATCAGCACGGCGGCGCCGGTGAGCGCGATGGTCGCCGGCTCCAGATGCAATTCGCGCGCGAGCACGAAGCCGATCATCACCATGCTCAACACGGCGAGCGACTGCTTGAGCAGCGTGGCGTCCTTGATCGCCTCGACCGGGATCATGGCCATGACGGCGCGTTCAGCCTCGCGGGTGGCGCGCAGGTCCTTGCCCCAGATGATGTGGATCATGATCATCTGGACTGCCAGGATGACCAGGATGACCGGCGTGAGGTGATAGACGAAATCGTTGAAGGTGAGGCCGACCTGCGAGCCGATGATGATGTTGGGCGGATCGCCGATCAGCGTGGCTGTGCCGCCGATGTTGGACGCCATGATCTCGGCGAACAGGTATGGATAGGCCGGCACCTTGAGCGTATTCGTGATGGCGATGGTGACCGGCACCATCAGGAGCACGGTGGTGACGTTGTCGAGCAGCGCCGACAGCACCGCGGTCGCGATCTGCAGCAGCAGGAGGATGGCGCCGGGATGCGCCTTGGCCGCGCGCGCCGACCACACCGCCACGTATTCGAACATGCCGGAACGGCGCGACACCGACACCAGGATCATCATGCCGGTGAGCAGGCCGAGCGTATTCCAGTCGATGCCGCGGATGGCCTCTTCCTGGCTGAGCACGCCGACGATGATCATGATGCCGGCGCCGGCCAGCGCGACCACGGCGCGGTTGACCTTCTCCGACATGATGACGGCATAGGTGACGGCCAGGATGCAGGTGGAAACCCACATCGGGTTGAGGCCGAGATAGACGTGCGAAGCCTGCGCGGCAGCTTCGTGTGCGGTCATGGATGCGATGCCCCCAAAAAAGTGCGCGAACGCTTAAGGACGGGGCGGTTTCTGTCAACGAAGCGGCCCGCGACCTAGTTTCGCAGTGCATTATTGCGCGTTCGGGGCGCCAGGCCATGGACGGCGGCAAAAGCAGCAACAAAGCGACCCTGGCGGTTCCGATGGCCCGGCGATATGAAGACCCTTCGCCCGCGGCTGCCTATTCGGGAGACGACACAATGGCCGGCAAACCCGACAGGAAAGAGGAAGCGGCCGCGGCCGCTCCGCTTGACGCCTTCATCGATTTCCTGAGCCACGAGGCGACCGGCGGGGTGGTGCTCGGCATCGCCACGATCGCCGCGCTCGCCTTCAGCAATTCTCCCTGGCGCGACCTCTACACCGAATTCACCCGCATGCCGGGAACGGTCGACGTCGGCGGGCTTCTGGTGCTGCACAAGCCGCTGGTGGTCTGGGTCAACGACCTCTGGATGGCGGTGTTCTTCTTTCTCGTCGGGCTGGAGATCAAGCGCGAATTCGTCGAGGGCGAACTGGCGTCGCCCAGCCAGGCGGTGCTGCCGGCGGCTGCGGCGCTCGGCGGCATGGTGATCCCGGCCGGCATCTATGCCCTGATCAATGCCGGCGATGCCGTGGCGCTGCGCGGCTGGGCCATTCCGGCGGCGACCGACATCGCCTTCGCCCTCGGCATCGTCATGCTGCTGGGCTCGCGCGTGCCGGCCTCGCTGAAAGTCTTTCTCACCGCCGTCGCCATCATCGACGACCTCGGCGCCATCGTGGTGATCGCGGTGTTCTATACGGCGGACCTGTCACTCATCGCGCTGGCGCTGGGCGTGCTCGGAGTCGTCTGCCTGGTTCTTCTCAATCGCGCGGGCGTGCGCCGCGCGGACATCTATATTGTCGTCGGCCTGCTGATATGGGTCTGCGTCCTGAAATCGGGAGTCCACGCAACGCTTGCCGGCGTGGTGACCGCGCTGGCGATCCCGATGAGGAACCGCGACGGCTCGCCGCTTGCGGGCGTGATCGAGCACGCGCTGCATCCGTGGGTCGCCTTCGTGGTTCTTCCCATGTTCGCCTTTGCCAATGCCGGCGTGACGCTGCTGGGGCTCTCGCCGGGCAGCCTGCTCAACGCGATACCGCTGGGCATCGCGGCCGGTCTCGTCATCGGCAAGACGGTCGGCGTGTTCGGCACCTCTTGGCTCATGATCCGGACGGGCCTGGCGAAGGCGCCGGCCGGTGCGTCGCTCCGCCAACTGTTCGGCACCTGCGTGCTCTGCGGCATCGGCTTCACCATGAGCCTGTTCATCGGTTCGCTCGCGTTCGAAGGGTTGGACCCTGCTTACGAGACGCAGCTCAAGCTCGGCGTGCTCGCCGGATCGGTGATATCCGGCATTATCGGCACATTGATTCTGCGACGCGCATCGTCAAATCCCTGATCCGATCCGGGTCATTATTGGTGACAGTCGACGCACCTCTTCCTAGAATGTGCCAGGGGATGGCCGGGAAGGCCGCGGGCCATGCGTGCGTATGACGCGGTGGCTCCGCTTCCGGCGGTGGGGGCCGATGCGTCAGTACTGCGTATGCGTCGTAATCGCGGCCGCGCTTCTGTTGAGCGCCTGCGCCAGCGTGCACAATCTGCCGCTCAACACGGCGACCGCTTCGCCGCTCATCGTCGGCTCGGGACGCGCGGCCGCCGTGTTGGCCGCCGCGCAGAAGTCCGAAGGCGACGAGAGCGGCACGGCCATCGGTCTCGCCTTTTCCGGCGGCGGCACGCGCGCGGCGGCCTTCGCCTATGGCGTGCTCAACAAGCTGGCGCAGACGCCCGCGCCCGGCCGCAAGCCGCATGGCGATCTCCTGGATCGCGTCGGCGTCGTCTCCGGCGTGTCGGGCGGCTCGATCATGGCCGCCTATTACGGGCTGAAGGGGCGGGCGGGGCTCGCCGACTTCCGCCAGCGCTTCCTGACCCAGGACGTGATGGCGGCGCTCGATACCCGCGTCAGCTTGATCAATGTCGGCCGCGCGCTCGGCGGCGGGCTCAACACCGACAATCGGCTGCGCGGCTGGTTCAACGAGCATCTGTTCCACCACGCCACCTTCGGCACGCTGCTGGCGAAGGGGCGGCCGGTCGTGCTGATCAACGCCACCGACGTCTATGACCGCACGCCCTTCCTGTTCGTGCCGCAGACCTTCGCCGCCGCGTGCAGCGACATCACCAAATATCCGCTTGCCGCGGGCGTCGCGGCCTCGGCGGCGGTGCCGGCCGCATTCGCCCCGGTGATCATCGAGACCTTCCCCGGCAGATGCCGCGCGCCGCTGCCGTCCTGGATGGTGAAGGCGGCGAAGGACCCGTCGGCCTCGCCGCTGGTGCATTCCTTCGCCACCGCCATGGAGCGCATCCACAGCGGCAAGGTGAAATACGTCAAGCTGTTCGACGGTGGCCTGATCGATAATTACGGGCTGAGCGGCATCACCATCCTGCGCGCCGCGCAGGACACGCCCTATGGGCCGCTGCGTCCGGCGGAAGCCGTCAACCTGCGCCGCTTCCTGTTCCTGGTGGTCGATGCCGGCCAGGGTCCGCAGGGCAACTGGTCGAAGACGCTGGAAGGCCCCGCCGGCAAGGACCTGGTGAGCGCGGTGGTCGATGTCTTGGTCTCAGCCAACGCGAATGCGAGCTATGCCGCTTTCGAAGCAACGATGCGCAACTGGCGCAACGACATCGTGCGCTGGCGCTGCGGGCTCAAGCATGCGGAAGTGATGCGGCTGCGCGGCGGCAGGAGCGGCCGCTGGAATTGCCGCGATCTGAACATCACGGTGGCGCGGGTCTCCTTCGCCGAACTCGATCCGGCGCGCGCGAGCAGGCTCAACAAGGTGCCGACCTCCTTCACGCTGCCGGCGGAAAGCGTGGACGAACTCACGCGCGCCGGCGGCGACGCGCTGGCGGCCAATCCGGCGTTCCGGCAATTTTTGCAGGGGAGGTGAGGCGGCCGTGATTGGCTATCGCCAAACTCCGCTCATTCCCGCGCAAGCGGGAATCCAGGAAAGCCTGTCGCAGCTTTGAAAGTTGCCGCCCTGGGTCCCCGCCTGCGCGGGGACGAGCGGTCGATTTCAAGCGAAGCGCCGACGCTAGCCCGACAACTCCGCCGGCCGGCTCCGGCCGCCGGCGCAGCCAGCCGGCCATGACGTTGAAGGCGCGGCCGAACGGCGAAATGAATTCGCCGGTGATGGTGTGCGCGTCAGGATAGCCGGGCGCCACCCCGAAGGTGAGCTTCTCGCGCTTCTTCGCCGGCACATAGAGCGTGCCGAACAGCCAGTCCCACACGGCCAGGCAGCTTCCCAGGTTCTTGTTGAAATGGACCGGGTTGGTCGAGTGATGGATCTGATGGTGCGCGGGGCTCAGGAAAACGCGGCCCAGCGCGCCGCGGAAGGCGATCCAGATGTGCGTGTGCTGGAGATGCACATAGAGATGGATGAAGGCGACCAGGATGATGTTGGTGCCCGACAACGCGTATTGGTAGGTGGCGTCGCCGAAGGCGTAGGCCGCCAGGCCGTTGCCGATCGCCGCCGTCGCCGCCAGGATGTGGCCGAAGACGAGCGTGTCGAGCGGGTGCATGCGGAAGGTGGTGAGCGGCGTGAGCACCTCGGCGGTGTGATGCACCTTGTGCAGTTCCCACAGCACCGGCACGCGGTGCTTGAGATAGTGGTCGATCCAGTAGCCGAGCTCATAGGCGAGGAAGAGGACGAGCGTGACGCCCGCGCGCTGCACGAGCACCGGCAGCGCCGACGGGTTGACCGGCCCGAACACGTTGACCAGTCCCTGCAATAGGCCGTTGGTCAGGAACTGGTACGACAGGCCGGCCATGCCGAAGATGGCGCCATAGACGAAACAGTTGAACAGCATATAGCCGAAGTCGGTGAGCGTGGAGCTGTGGCGCAGGATGCGGCGCGGGAACAGCGCGTGCGCGATGAGCCGCGGGCTGAAGCGGCCGCGCCTTCGCCAATGACGGAACGATAGAAAGCCCGCGGCGATGGCGAGCGCGCAGACGAGCGAGGTCAGCGAGAACGACGAGCCGGCGGTGAACAGGATGTCGTAGGCGTGTTGAACGATCCGCAGCAGGCCGGCGACGATGCGTTCCATGGGTTGCTTCCGCGCATACGCAAACAGGCGGCACTGATCGCCGCACCGGCCGCAGGGTAGGGCGGCACGCTTAAGGTTCCTTTAAGGGGTTGGCGAAAAGTGCGGGCTTATTAGTGCTTTCATGCGCCGGAAACGATCCGCTCGTCCCCGCGCAAAGTGGGGACCCAGGAGTACAACTTCGAGTTTGCGGGTTGGCCCTGGATTCCCGCTTGCGCGGGAATGAGCGGAACAGAGGTTAATGCGCCTCGTCCCAATTATCCGCCGCGCGGGCGTCGACCGCGAGCGGCACGTTGAGCGCGACCGCCGGATGCGGCGCGCCTTCCATCACTTCTTTCACCAATGGAATCGTGTCGGCCACCTCGTCCTCGGGCACCTCGAAGATCAGTTCGTCGTGCACCTGCAACAGCATCTGCGCGTTGAGCTTGGCGGCCTGCAGCGCCGGCTCCATGCGGATCATGGCGCGGCGGATGATGTCGGCGGCCGAGCCCTGCAGGCGCGCATTGATGGCGGCGCGCTCGTTGAAGGCGCGGAGCGACGGGTTCGAGTTCTTGATCTCCGGATAGTGGCACTTGCGGCCGAACAGCGTGAGCACATAGCCGTGCTTGCGGCAGTATTCCTTGCTCTCGTCCATGTAGGCGCGAATGCCGGGGAAGCGTTCGAAATATTTGCGGATGTAGGCGCCGGCCTCGTTCTTGTCGATGCCGAGCTGCGCGGCGAGCCCGAAGGCGGAGATGCCGTAGATGATGCCGAAATTGATCGCCTTGGCGCGGCGGCGCACGTCGGCCGGCATGTCCTTCACCGGCACGCCGAACATTTCCGACGCCGTCATGGCGTGGATGTCGATGCCGTCCTGGAACGCCTTGCGCAAAGTCGGCACGTCGGCCACTTCCGCCAGCAGGCGCAGCTCGATCTGCGAATAGTCGGCCGACACCAGCTTCATGCCCGGCGATGCAACGAAGGCGCGCCTGATCTTGCGGCCGTCCTCGGTGCGGATCGGGATGTTCTGCAGGTTGGGCTCGGAGGAGGAGAGGCGGCCCGTGCTGGTCGAAGCGAGCGAGTAGCAGGTGTGCACGCGGTGCGTCACCGGGTTGACGTAGGTCGGCAGCGCTTCGGTGTAGGTCGAGCGCAGCTTCGACACCTGCCGCCAGTCGAGAATCTTGCGCGGCAGTTCGTGCTGCTCGGCGAGGTCCTCCAGCGCGCGCGCGCCGGTCGACCATTGCCCCGTCTTGGTCTTGGTGCCGCCGGGCAGGCCGAACTTGCCGAACAGGATATCGCCGATCTGCTTGGGCGAACCGGGATTGAGCGGCTCGCCGGCGAGTTCCTTGATCTCGTCTTCCAGACGCGCCTGCTCCTGCGCGAAGTCGCCGGAGAGGCGGGAGAGGACTTGCCGGTCGATGGAAATGCCGCGCCGCTCCATGCGCGCGAGCACCGCCGGCATCGGCCGCTCCAGCGTCTCGTAGACCGTGGTAACGCGCTCGGCGGGGAGCCGGGGTTTGAGCGCGTACCAGAGCCTGAGCGTTACGTCGGCGTCCTCGGCGGCGTATTCGGTCGCCTTCTCGATCGACACGCAGTCGAAGCTGACCTTCGATTTGCCGGAGCCGGCGACGTGCTGGAAGTGAATGGTGTCGTGACCGAGCCAGCGCTTGGCGAGGTCGTCCATGCCGTGGCCGCCCTTGCCGGCGTCGAGCACGTAGGAAATCAGCATGGTGTCGTCGAGCCCGCGCATCTCGATGCCGCAACCGCGTGTTGCGCGAATACCAGCCAGTCGTATTTGATGTTCTGGCCGATCTTCAGCACCGCCTTGTCTTCCAAGAGCGGCTTGAGCGCGGCCAGCGCATCTTTCTCCGGGATCTGGTCCTTGCACAGCTTGGCTTCCGGCGCGAACAGGTCGGCGCCGCCTTCGCCGCCGCCCTCGACGTGGCCGATCGGCACATAGCAGGCCTCGTTGGGCGCGACGGCGAGTGAGAAGCCGCACAGGTGCGCCTGCATGGCGTCGAGACTCGTCGTCTCGGTGTCGACCGCCACCAGCCCGATCTCGTGCGCGCGCGCGATCCATTCCTTCAGGCGGGGGAGCGTGCGCACGCATTCGTAGCGGCTGCGGTCGATCTTGACGTCGCGCGCTTCTTGCCCGCGCGCGGTCGCCAGCGCGATGGGGGTGAGCGAGGAGGGCTCTGCCTGTGTTCTCCCTCCCCCGCTTGCGGGGGAGGGTTGGGGAGGGGGCGCAAACAGCTCGCCGCTTCCCCCTGCCGCCGCGCCGCGCGCGGCGACCTCCCCCGCAGGCGGGGAAGGTGAAGAAGAGGCCGAGGCCAGCTTTGCGTCCGCCTCGATCGAGCTCGGATCGATGCCGGTCTTCTCGCAGATGCGGCGCGTGATGGTGGTGAACTCCATCGCCTTCAAAAAGGCGATGAGATGCTTGTAGTCCGGCTCGTGCACGGCGAGCTGATCGACGGCCGCGTCGAGCGGCACGTTCTGATCGAGCGTGACCAGGCGCTTTGAAATGCGCGCGAGCTCGGCATGTTCGATCAGGTTCTGCCGGCGCTTTTCCTGTTTGATCTCGCTCGCATGCGCGAGCAGCGTCTCCAGGTCGCCGTATTTGCCGATGAGCTCGGCGGCGGTCTTCGGACCGATGCCCGGCACGCCCGGCACATTGTCGGTCGAATCACCGATCAGCGCCTGCGCTTCGATCACCTTCTCCGGCGGCACGCCGAACTTCTCCATCACCTCGGCGGGGCCGATGCGGCGGTCCTTCATGGTGTCGTACATGGTGACGCCGTTGCCGACGAGCTGCATCAGGTCCTTGTCGGAGGACACGATGGTGGTGGTCGCCTTCGCCTCGCAGGCGAGCCGCGCATAGGTCGCGATCAGGTCGTCGGCCTCGAAGCCCGCCTGCTCCAGGCAGGGAATCTGGAAGGCGTGCACCGCCTCGCGGATGAGCGGGAACTGCGGGATCAGGTCTTCCGGCGCGTCCGGCCGGTGCGCCTTGTAGTCGGGATACATGTCGTTGCGGAACGTCTTTTCCGACTTGTCGAACACCACCGCCAGATGGGTCGGCTTGTCGTCCGGCTTCATCTCGGCGAGCAGCTTCCACAGCATGTTGCAGAAGCCGAGCACGGCATTGACCTGCAGCCCGTCCGATTTCCGGGTGAGCGGCGGCAGCGCGTGATAGGCGCGGAAAATGTAGGAGGAACCGTCCACCAGGAACAGGTGGTCGCCCTTCTTCAACGGCCGCGCCGCCGGATTGGCGGGCATGGAGGATCGAGCGGCTTCGCCCTGTTTGGCAGGCTTTGCCGCGGGTTTGGCTTTGGTCTTGGCGCTGGCTGGCATGGGCCAAATGTGGGCCGAACGGCCCGGTTAATCAATCTTTCGCCGCACGGCTGTGCACGCTTTGCAACACCGGCCTGCGCATGCGGGAAATTCTCGCCATTCAGGGGCCCCCTCTGCTATGGGAGGCGCGTCCGCCGTATCCGGCGGGCCCCTTGACGCCTTTATGACGGAGATACCATGCGCGTTGCCATGATCGGCACCGGCTATGTCGGCCTCGTTTCCGGGGCCTGCTTTGCCGATTTCGGCCATGAAGTCACCTGCGTCGACAAGGATGCGGCCAAGATCGACGCGCTTCTGCGCGGCGAGATGCCGATCTACGAGCCCGGGCTGACCGATCTGGTGAGCGTCAATGCGCGCGCCGGCCGGCTGAAGTTCACCACCGAGCTGGCGCCGGCCGTCCGGGAGGCCGATGCCGTGTTCATCGCGGTCGGCACGCCCTCGCGCCGCGGCGACGGCCACGCCGACCTCAGCTTCGTCCATGACGCCGCGCGCGAGATCGCGGAAGCGCTCGACGGCTTCACCGTGGTCATCACCAAGTCGACGGTGCCGGTCGGCACCGGCGACGAGGTCGAGCGCATCATCGCCGAGACGCGCGCCGGCGCCGACTATGCCGTGGTGTCCAATCCGGAGTTCCTGCGCGAGGGCGCGGCCATCCGCGACTTCAAGCATCCCGACCGCATCGTGGTCGGCACCACCGACGAGCGCGCCAGCAGCGTGATGACCGAGCTCTACCGGCCGCTCTATCTCAACCGTTCGCCGATCATGTTCACCGACCGGCGCACCGCCGAGCTGATCAAATACGCGGCCAACGCGTTCCTCGCCACCAAGATCACATTCATCAACGAGATCGCGGATCTGGCGGAAAAGGTCGGCGCCGACGTGCAGGAGATCGCGCGCGGCATCGGCCTCGACAACCGCATCGGCGCCAAGTTCCTGCATGCGGGCCCGGGCTTCGGCGGCTCCTGCTTCCCCAAGGACACGCTGGCGCTGCTCAAGACAGGCCAGGATAATGCCGCGCCCTTGCGCATCGTCGAGGCGGTGGTGGCGGTGAACGACGCGCGCAAGCGCGCCATGGCGCGCAAGGTGGCGGCCGCGCTCGGCGGCGAGCTGCGCGGCAAGACCGTTGCGATTTTGGGTCTCACCTTCAAGCCGAACACCGACGACATGCGCAACTCGCCGTCGATTCCGCTGATCACCGCCCTGCAGGACATGGGCGCCAAGGTGCGGGTCTACGACCCGGCCGGCATGGAACAGGCCAAGGCACTTATCGGCAAGGTGGCTTTCTGCACGGACGCCTATGATTGCGCGCAAGACGCGTCCGCGCTGGTGATCGTGACCGAATGGGAGCAGTTCCGCGCGCTCGATTTCGAGCGGCTGAAGGGCGTGATGGAACGGCCGGTGCTGGTCGACCTGCGCAACATCTACCGGCCGGAGGAAGCCGCCCGCGCCGGGTTTGCCTATGAGAGCGTGGGGCGGCCGGCGACGTGATTGTCTGCGCTACCTTTACTTCCCTCTCCCCGCTTGCGGGGAGAGGGTGGCAAGCATCGAGCGGAAGCGAGATGCGAGCCGGGTGAGGGGCGCTTCGTTGGGCACAGTATTTGGAAACGCCCCCTCACCCGACTTCCTTGCGGCGCTCGGAAGTCGACCTCTCCCCGCAAGCGGGGAGAGGTAAGATAAGCGCATGCGCAATTTTTCCGAATCGCTCCCCATCGACGAGGCGCTGCCGCGGCTGACCGAGGCGCTGCAGGCGCACAACGCCGCCGTGCTGGTGGCGCCGCCGGGCGCCGGCAAGACGACGCGCGTGCCGCTGGTCCTGCTCGACGAGTCCTGGGCTGCGACCAAGAAAATCCTGGTGCTGGAGCCGCGCCGGCTGGCGGCGCGCGCCGCCGCCGCGCGCATGGCGTCCACTTTGGGCGAGCCGGTCGGCGACACGGTCGGCCTGCGCGTCCGCTTCGGCTCAAAGGTATCGAAACGCACGCGCATCGAAGTCGTCACCGAAGGCGTGTTCACCCGTCTGGTGCTCGACGACCCGTCGCTCGAAGGCGTGGCCGCCGTGCTGTTCGACGAATTCCACGAGCGCTCGCTCGATGCCGATCTCGGCCTTGCTTTGGCGCGCGACGCGCAAACCGGCCTGCGCGAGGATTTGAAGCTGCTGGTCATGTCGGCGACCCTCGACGGCGCGCGCGTCGCCGCGCTGCTGGGCGATGCGCCGGTGATCGAGAGCCAGGGCCGCAGCTTTCCCGTCGAGACGCGCTATCTCGGCCGCGACCCGCGTGCGCGCATCGAAAGCCAAATGACCGACGCGGCGACACGCGCCTTGCGCGCCGAGACCGGCTCGGCGCTCTTATTCCTGCCCGGCGCCGGCGAAATCCGCCGCACCGAGGCGCTGCTGAAGGAGCGCGTGGAGGATCCCGCCGTCGATATCGTGGCGCTCTACGGCGCGCTCGACGCGCGCGAGCAGGATCGCGCGATAACCCGCTCGCCGCCGGGCCGGCGCAAACTGGTGCTGGCAACCTCCATTGCCGAGACCTCGCTCACCATCGAGGGCGTACGCGTGGTGATCGACAGCGGCCTGTCGCGGGTGCCGCGCTACGAACCGGATGTCGGCCTGACGCGCCTGGAAACCGTGCGCGTCTCCCGCGCCGCCGCCGACCAGCGCCGCGGCCGCGCCGGCCGCACCGAGCCCGGCGTCTGCTACCGGCTGTGGGACGAGCCGCAGACCGGCTCGCTTGAGCCCTACACGCGGCCGGAAATTCTCGCCGCCGACCTGTCTTCTTTCGTGCTCGACCTCGCGCAATGGGGCGTCGGCGATCCGGGCCAGCTGGCTTTCCTCGATCCGCCGCCGGCCGCCGCCTTGAACGAGGCGCGCGCGCTCTTGCGCGAACTGGGCGCGCTCGACGCGGATGGCCGCATCACCGAGGAAGGCCGCCGCCTGCGCAGCCTGCCGCTGCCGCCGCGGCTGGCGCGCATGGTGGTGGATGCGGGCGCCGCAGGCGCCGGCGACCTGGCGGCGACGATCGCAGCGGTGCTCACCGAGCGCGGGCTGGGCGGCGACGATCCCGACCTGCGCCATCGCCTCGATCAATTCCGCCGCGATCGTTCGGCGCGTGCGTCGGATGCGCGCGCGATGGCAAGCAGGTGGGCTGCGCTTTCTTCTCCCTCCCCTGACTTGTCTTCCTTCACCTCCCCCCTTGAGGGGGAGGTCGGCGGCCGAAGGCCGCCGGGAGGGGGGTCTGCAGTAGAGAAGACACCCCCCTCCCTGACCCTCCCCCGCAAGGGTGGAGGGAACATGCAGAATGTGGGGAGAGGTGATGGCCAAGTCTCCGTCGGCGCAATTCTCGCCCTCGCTTATCCCGACCGCATCGCCAAGAATCGCGGCGGCGGCAGCGGCGCTTTCCTGCTTGCCAATGGCCGCGGCGGCAATGTCGATGCGGTCTCGGCGCTGGCGCGCGAGCCGTTCCTCGTCGTGGCCGAACTGACCGGCGCCGCGGCCGCCAGCCGCATCGTGCTGGCGGCGCCGATTGCGCTCGCCGAGATCGAGGCGCGCTTCGCCAGCCACATCGAAGACCGCGACGCCGTGACGTTCGATCCCGGCTCGGCTTCCCTGCGCGCGCGGCGCACGCGCCGGCTCGGCGCGCTGGTGCTGTCCGAACAGGTCAAGCAGGTCGTGCCCGACGCCGGCACCGCGCATGTTCTCGCCGACGGCATCGTGGCGCTCGGCCTCGCCAGGCTGCCCTGGAGCAAGTCGGCGCTGCAATTCCGCCAGCGCGTCGCCTTTCTCCGCAAGGCGGAAGGCGCAGAATGGCCCGACCTCTCCGACGATGCGCTCGCGCGCAACGCGCCCGAATGGCTGGAGCCGCTGCTCATGGACAAGACGGCGCTGAGCCAGCTCGGCGCGGACGAGTTGTCCAATGCAGTCATCAACCTGCTGCCCTGGCCGCTGCGCCGCCGGCTGGACGCCGAGGCGCCGACGCATTTCACCGCGCCGACCGGCTCGTCCGTGCCGATCGATTACGAGGCCGAGCAGGGGCCGACCGTCTCCATCCGCGTGCAGGAACTGTTCGGGCTGGCCGCCCATCCGGCCATCGCCGGCGGCCGCGTACCGCTGGTGATCGAGCTTACGTCGCCGGCGCATCGGCCTGTGCAGGTGACGCGCGACCTGCCCGGCTTTTGGCGCGGCAGCTATGCCGACGTGAAGGCCGAGATGCGCGGGCGCTATCCCAAGCATCCCTGGCCGGACGATCCGCTCACGGCGCCGCCCACCCGCCGCGCCAAGCGCCGCGGCGAATAAGCCGCGCGGGCGCAGGGCCGCAAACGCGGAATCCATGACCCATGGACAAGGCGGACTCGAAAAATTCAATTTGCACCAATTAACTTAACCCGCCGCACACCAGCCGCGTAGTCCAACACCCGCCGTTAAGGCCGCCTTCGCCGGCAACATGCGAATGGGGCGGCAGACATCAGTCGGACTTCGCCATCGGACTTGGCCAATGCGTCAGATGCTTCTCTTCGCCGCCGCAGTGCTCCTCGTCGGCGGCTACGGCGCGCAATACGCCGATCGCGCCGTGAGCGGGCGCCAGCCGCGCGCTGACGTCGTGCAGCCGGTCTCGACGGAACGAAGCGGGCCGGAAAGCGGCTACGGCCGCAGCATGACGCTCGACGCCGACCGCGCCGGCCATTTCAAGGCCGAGGCCCGCATCGACGGCCGCAGCCTCGACTTCATGGTCGACACCGGCGCCTCGCTGGTCACCTTGCGCGAGAGCGACGCGGCGCAAATCGGCATCCGCCCGATGCCGGCCGACTACACCGCCCGGGTCTCCACCGCCAACGGCACCATCAAGGCCGC
Source organism: uncultured Pseudomonadota bacterium (assembly GCA_963837965.1). GTDB lineage: Bacteria > Pseudomonadota > Alphaproteobacteria > Rhizobiales > Xanthobacteraceae > Pseudolabrys. The sequence goes on from CAWIPY010000009.1 coordinate 68,925, forward strand.
GCGCACCAAGCTCGACCGCATCGAGATCGGCGACATCACCGTGTTCGACGTGCCCGCGCTGGTGCTGCCGGACGACGCGCTGTCGCAGAACCTCTTGGGCGTGTCCTTCCTCTCCAAGCTCAAGCGCTACGAATACGCCGACGGCCGCATGGTGCTGGAGCAGTAGGTTCTCCGCGTCATTGGCGCGGGCGAAAGCCCGCGAACCCGGAATCCAGAGAGAAACGACAGTCTTTGCCATGCGGCCCTTGCTTCCGGGCCGGCTGCGCCTTGCCCTGCGGGCTTCGCCGCGGCGCCCCGGAATGACAACGTCGAAGGACCGCTTTGCGGCCTTCGCGCGTTAGGGTATCTGAACCCGACCGCCCGCCCGCTCCCCGTTTTCCCGAGGCCCCGATGTTTCCCACGCCCAAGCCCTCGCTCACGCCCAATACCTACGCCTATGAGTCCTCGCCGATGGTGAAGCCCACCGGCTTCCGCGAATACGACGCGCGCTGGCTGCTGGAGAAAGAAATCAACCTGATGGGCGTGCAGGCGCTCGGCATGGGGCTCGGCAAGCTGATCCAGGAGCTCGGCGTCAAACAGGAGATCGTCACCGGCCACGACTTCCGCAGCTATTCGGCCGCGGTGAAGATGGCGCTGGTCTCCGGCCTGATGGCGGCGGGCTGCAAGGTGCGCGACATCGGGCTCGCCATCACGCCGATGGCCTATTTCGCGCAATTCGCGCTCGACGTGCCCTGCGTCGCCATGGTCACCGCCTCGCATAACGACAACGGCTGGACCGGGGTGAAGATGGGCGCCAACCGGCCGCTCACCTTCGGCCCCGACGAGATGGGGCGGCTGAAGGAGATCGTGCTCAACGCGAAATTCGATCTCAAGGGCGGCGGCAGCTACGAATTCGTCGAGAATTTCCCCGACCGCTACATCGCCGACGTCACCAACCGGCCCAAGCTCAAGCGCAAATTGAAGGTCGTGGCGGCCTGCGGCAACGGTACCGCCGGCGCCTTCGCCCCGCGCGTCTTGGAGGCGATCGGCTGCGAAGTGGTGCCGCTCGACTGCGAGCTCGATCACACCTTCCCGAATTACAATCCCAACACCGAAGACCTGAAGATGCTCCACGCCATGCGGGACGCGGTGTTGAAGCACAAGGCGGACGTCGCGCTCGGTTTCGACGGCGACGGCGACCGCTGCGGCGTCGTCGACAACGAAGGCGAGGAGATTTTCGCCGACAAAGTGGGCGTCATGCTCGCTCGCTGGATGTCGGAAGAGCACAAGGGCGCGACCTTCGTGGTCGACGTGAAATCGACCGGGCTGTTTCACACCGACCCGGTGCTCAAGGCCAACGGCGTCAAGGCCGACTACTGGAAGACCGGGCACTCCTACATCAAGCGTCGGGTCAACGAGCTGGGCGCCATCGCCGGCTTCGAGAAGTCCGGCCATTTCTTCTTCAACAAGCCGTTCGGCCGCGGCTATGACGACGGCATGATCTTCGCGCTCGCCGTCTGCGACATGCTCGACCGCAATCCGGACAAGTCGATGGCCGACCTGCGCAAGGAGCTGCCCAGGACCTGGGGCTCGCCCACCATGTCGCCGCACTGCGACGACGAGAAGAAATACGGGGTGGCGGACGCGGTCACCAGGCATTTCGAGGACGCGCGCAAGAAGGGCGAGAAGGTCGCCGGCCAGCCGATCCGCGACCTGGTCACCGTCAACGGCGTGCGCGTCACCGTGGAGGACGGTACCTGGGGCCTGGTGCGCGCCTCGTCCAACAAGCCGGAGCTGGTCGTGGTGGTGGAAAGCCCCGTTTCGGAAGAGCGCATGCGCGACATGTTCAAGGCGGTGGACGGCGTGCTGCGCACCCACCCCGAAGTGGGCGAATACAATCAGAAGATTTGAGCGCCACGCCCGGTTGCAACGGCAGGCCGGGCGGCCGATAATCCGCCGATCGGGCGATTTGAGACCCGGCCAAAAGGGATGAGACGCCATGCGGCTTGCGCGCAAGCTTTCCCCGTTCGCCATCGCGTTTGTCGTTTCTCTCGTTGCGGCGCAGGCCCAGGCCGGCACGGCCTGGGACAATGTCCGCGCCTTCGCCTTCCCTGACCGCGCCATCGCCGACGGGACCGGCGTGTTCACCTTCACCGCGCCCTATCGCGCGCTGGACCAGCGCCGGGTGCCGCTGTCGGTGAAGGCGGCCTTCCACGACGGGCGCACGATCAAGTCGGTGACCTTCGTGGTCGACGAGGACCCGATGCCGATCGCGGCGGCCTTCACCTTCGCCGACCATCGCGACCGTGCCGATATCGCCGTCGATATCCGGCTCGACCATGAGTCGCCGGTGCGCGCCATCGTCGAGGCGAGCGACGGCAAGCTGTACATGAGCGAGCATTTCGTGAAGGCGTCCGGCCTCGGCGTCTGCTCGGCCCCGCCGGCCGAGGATCCGGTGGTCGCCGCCCGCACCATGGGCCGGATGCATTTCGCCGACGTCACCGCGCAGGGCGGCGCGGCGAAGGCGACGCATTTCTGGCGCACGGCGGCGCTCGACATCAAGCACCCGCAGAACACGGGCATGCAGATGAACCAGATCACGCTGCTCTACATCCCGCTGCGCTATGTCAGCGCCATCGAGGTGCGGGAAGGAAAAGAAAAGCTGTTCGACGTCAAGGGCAGCATGACGCTGAGCGAAAACCCGCACATCGCCTTCGACTACCGGGCCAACGGCGCCAACGAGATGAAGATCATGGTGAAGGACACCAGCAAGAGCGTCTGGCAGCACGCTTTTGCCATCGGCTCGGGCAGCTAGCGCTGTCAATCCACCCCGCTCATTCCCGCGTAAGCGGGAATCCAGGACACCAATCGAAGTACACGTGCATTAATCTCTGGGTCCCCGCTTTCGCGGCGACGAGCGGTTCGAAACTCTCCTGACAATGCGCATCGCCATCCTCGGCGCCGGACCTGCCGGCCTTTATCTCGCCTTCCTCATCAAGCGCCGCGGCGGCGAAGCCGACGTCACCGTCATCGAGCAGAATCCGGCCGATGCCACGTTCGGCTTCGGCGTGGTGTTTTCCGACCGCGCGCTGGAGTTCCTGCGCGAGGACGACGAGGCGACCTACGCGGCCATCGTGCCGCACATGGAAGCCTGGCACGACATGACGCTGAACCTGCGCGGCGAGCGCGTCGTGCTCGACGGCATCGGCTTTTCCGCCCTCGGGCGCCTGCATCTGCTGCGGCTGCTGCAGGCGCGGGCGGCGAGCGTCGGCGTCGCGCCGGTCTACGGGCGCGCGGTGAAAGACCTCGAGGAACTGGACGGCTTCGATCTCGTGGTCGGCGCCGACGGCGTCAACTCGCTGGTGCGGCGCACGCTCGCCGGGCAATTCGGCGCCGGCGTGCGCCTCTTGACCAACCGCTTCGCCTGGTTCGGTACGGCCAGGCGCTTCGAGACGCTGTCGCACACATTCGTCGAGACGGAGCTCGGCGCCTTCAACGCCCACCATTACCGCTACGCGCCCGACGCCAGCACCTTCATCGTCGAGGTCGACGCCGCCACCTTCGAGCGCGCCGCGCTTCGGCCATTTGCGCGACTGGGAGGCGCGGGTCATCTGCGAGCACGTGTTCGCCGAGGCGCTCGACGGCCATGAGCTCGTGTCCAACAATTCGATCTGGCGGCAGTTTCCCATCGTGCACAACGAGCGCTGGTGGCACGGCAAATACGTGCTGCTCGGCGACGCGCTGCACACCGCGCATTTCTCCATCGGCTCCGGCACGCGGCTCGCCATGGAGGACGCCATCGCGCTCGACAAGGCGCTGGCCGCGCATCGCGAGCCTGCCCGACGCGCTTCGCCGCCTACGAAGCCGCGCGGCGCCCGGTGCTGGAGAAGCTGGTGGCCGGCGCCAACGGCAGCGCGCAATGGTACGAGCATTTCGCGGAGCACATGAAGCTTGCGCCGGTCGACTTCGCCATGAGCTATCTCACCCGCTCCGGCCGCATCGACCTCGCGCGGCTGCGCAGGCTGTCGCCGGGCTTCGTCGCGCGGTATGAAAAGGAGAAAAATGCGCTAGATCAAAAAACGGGAGGCGAAAGCCGGCTATAGGGCCATTGAAAATATGATTGAAAGGTCAATCCGTGAGCACACATCACTATCATGCGGTCATCTGGATCGATCACCGCGAGGCGCGGGTATTTCATTTCAACCCGACCGACATCGACAAGCTCGTGCTGCATCCCGACAATCCGACCAGGCATATACATCACAAGGCGGGCTCAATCGGCGCCGGGCACGTGGCGGCGGATGAGGAATTTCTGCATGCCGTCGCGCAATCGGTGGCCGACGCCGGCGCGGTTCTCATTTGCGGGCCGGCCAACGCCAAAAATGACCTGGTGAAGCACATCGACCGTCATGATCCCAAGCTGATGAAACTTATCGCCGGTGTCGAGACGATCGACCATCCGAGCGACGCGCAACTGGTCGCGCATGCCAGACACTATCTCGCGGCGAAAGATCGCATGCGGCCCTAGTGTGGCGGTTCAAAAAGTTCGCTTCATTCTATCCGCGAGTTCATCAAGCGAACTTCGGAAGCGGGACACTAGCCTGCGCGACTAGCTGTTCCGCATCTCATTGCGCAGCGTCGGCAGGCCGATGCCGGTGGAATCGAAGCCGCCGTCCACCGCCACGATCTGCCCGGTGACGTAGCTCGCGCGGTCGCTGCACAGGAAGTGGATGACCTCCGCCAGCTCCTCCTCCAAGCCGTAGCGGTTGAGCGGCATGTGGTCGTGATAGTCCTGGCGGATCGCGGCCGTGTGCACCGCCTTGGCCATGGCGGTGTCGACCGGGCCGGGCGCCACCGCATTGACCCGGATGCCGAGCGGGGCGAGCTCGACCGCCTGCTGCTTGGTCAGATGCGCCAGCCCCGCCTTGCTGGTGCCGTAGGCGGTGCGCAGCGTCGAGGCGCGCAGGCCGGAGATCGACGTGATGTTGACGACCGCGCCGCCGCCCGTATCGCGCATCAGCGGCGCCGCCGCCTGCGTCACCAAAAACGGCCCGGTCAGGTTCACCGCCAAAACGCGCGCCCAGTCTTCGTAGGTCACCTCGAGGATCGGCTTGAAGATGGCGATGCCGGCATTGTTGACCAGCACGTCGAGCCGGCCGAAGCGCGCCTTCACCTCGGCGAGCGCGCGCGCGACGCCTTCCGCGTCGGCGACGTCGCAGATGAGGGCCAGCGTCCTCTCCGGCTCACCAAGCGCCGCATGCGTGCGCATGAGGTTGTCGCCGTCGATGTCGAGCAGCGCCACCTGCCAGCCGTCGGCGAGGAAGCGCCTGGCCGTGGCGAGCCCGATGCCGCGCGCGGCGCCGGTGATGAGCGCCACTTTTCCGGATTGCTCGGCCATGCGTTTTCCCCGCCGTGTCACGGCCGGGTTCGCGTCCCGGCCCTTCTATGCGTCACGCGTTGTGTAGAAGACGGGCATGTCCCGCACAAGGCCGTGCCGGCGCGGGCCCTGCGCGCCGCCGCCGGTCACTGCGGGCAGGGCCCGACATAGTCTCCTTCCAGCGTCACCTGCTGATCCATCACCTGCCGGTCGCCGACCCAGCCCTTGGTCGCTATCGTGGCCGTGTAGCGCAGCGGGCTGAAGAAGGTGAACGCCGCCGCCGAATCCATGTTGAACGCGCCGCGGCATTCCAGCCGCCACGTCAGCTTGCCGGCGGATTTCTCATACTGCGTCCGCTTGCAGGTGGTGTTGATCCCGCCGAAGCGCGGCGAGAACGTATCGGCAAGGTCGCCCGCCTGCTTCTTGGTCAGGCAGCGCTCGCTGATATGCGGCGGCAGCTTGCGGCCGTTGTTCACCACCATGCTGGCGATCTTCCATTGGCCGGGCTGAATGCCGTCCGCGGCAAAGGCGGGCGCCGTGAGCGCGAGCAGGGCCGCCGCGCAGAAGAGTGCCTTCATCATCGCTTGCCTCGGAACCTGATGGCGGACGCGCGGGGCGGCTTGTAGGGTGCGGCTCCCGCGCGGTCAAACCGCCGGTACCGTTGCCTCTGCGCCCGGGCTGCCCACATAAGGCTCGCATGTCCCGCTATTACACCGGCCCCCCTTCCGACCATTTCGACGGCACGCGCTTCTTCACGCCCGGCGGCCCGCCGCCGAAGAGCCGGCGCGCGCTGTGGCGCTGGTTCCGCGAGCGCCGCAACGGCAGCGCGCCCAAGGCCAAATGGCCGGCCTGGGCGCCGTCGCCTTATGCCGACCGCCCGCCGCCGCGCGTCGCCGGCGCCGCTTGGCGCATCTCTTACGTCGGCCATGCGAGCTGGCTCATCCAGACCGCGGGCGTGAACCTGCTGCTCGACCCGGTCTGGTCGCAGCGCGCCTCGCCGGTCCGCTTCGCCGGCCCGAAGCGCGTCAACGATCCGGGCATCGCCTTTGCCGACCTGCCGCCGATCGACGCCGTGCTGGTCTCGCACGGCCATTACGATCATCTCGATCTGCGCACGCTCTCGCGGCTTGCCGCCGCGCATCGCCCGCGCGTCATCACGCCGCTCGGCAACGATGCCATCATGCGCAAACACGACAAGAGAATCGCCGCGCAGGGCCACGACTGGGGCGAGCGCATCGCGATCGCCGACGGCCTCGCCGTCACGCTGACGCCGACGCAGCACTGGTCGGCGCGCAGCCTGTCCGACCGCAACGAGATGCTGTGGGCCTCGTTCGTGATCGAGACGCCCGCCGGGCGCATCTATTTCGTCGGCGATTCCGGCTACGGCGAGGGCCGCATCTTCCGCGACGTGCGCGCGCGGCACGGGCCCTTGCGGCTCGCCATCCTGCCGATCGGCGCCTACGCGCCGCGCTGGTTCATGCGCGACCAGCACATGAACCCGGCCGAGGCCGTCGCCGCGCTCGCCGACTGCGGCGCCGATGTCGCGCTCGCCCATCACCACGGCACGTTCCAGCTGACCGACGAGGCCATCGACGCGCCGCGGCTGGCGCTTGGCGAGGCGCTTGAGCGAAGCCGGCATCGCGCCGGAGCGCTTCCGCGTGCTGGCGCCGGGCGAGGTGTGGGAGGGGTGAAGGGCGCGCGTGTCCCGGGCGCTGCGCAGCGCGGAACGAAGTGAAGCGGTGCGCTGCAGACCCGGGACCCCGGTTCTTTGTGTTGTCAAGTGACCGGGGTCCCGGATCAGCGATGCATCATTTCGCGCTACGCGCTCATGCTGCACCGCATCCGGAACACGCCGCAGGCAGCGTCTTGCCGCACCTCGCGTAACATGTTACGCTTGCGTGCAAAGGTGCCCCATGGCGACGACCCCGAAGAAGACGACGCGAAAGCCAAAGACAAAGTCCAAGGCGGCGCCCAAAACGCCGCCTAAGTCGCCGCGCGAGCGCATGGCGGCGCGGCGCAAGCGGCTGCGCGCGCAAGGCTTGCGGCCGGTGCAGTATTGGGTGCCCGATCTGCGCGACCCCAAGGTGCGCGCCGATCTGCGCCGGCAGGGGCGGCTGCTCGCCGCACATCCCGAGAACGATGACATCGATGCCTGGATCGAGCAGGTTTATGACTGGTCCGAGTGGCGGTGAAACGCGGCGACGTCGTCATTATCACGCATGGCGAGCTCGGCCGGCCTCGCCCGGCGGTCATCGTGCAGGCGGACGAACTCGGTAACGATACGTCGAGCGTTCTCGTCTGTCCCGTCACGTCCACATTGACGGAAGGCTTACCGGTTCGGCCGACGGTCGAAGCGGGCACGGGCAACGGCCTTCGCCTGCGCTCGCAGATCATGACGGACAAGACGCTTGCTGTCCCGCGCGGCCATATCCGGCGCGTGCTCGGTGCGCTCGATCCGGATGCGGTGGACCGGCTCGGCCAAGCCTTGCTCGTGGTGCTCGGGCTGGCGCGGTGAGGGGCCGCGCAGGGTGGGTTAGTGCCACCCGGATCGGCGCTTCGCGCTGTCCGGGCGCAGGCTCCGGCGCGTAACCCACCGACTGAGCTTTCCACGAGTCCAAACGGTAGGTTACGGCGCTGCGCGCCTAACCCACCCTTGTACGGGCTCACGCACTCGACAAGCCGCCCACACGCTAGCCGGACATTCAGCCTGACGGAATGTCGGGATTGCAAATCCGCTTGTGGCCTAGAAGTCCCGTTGACATACTAGCGCAAAAAGTGTGGTGCAAGGCCGCACGTGACTAGGAATTGCGCGGGAGGCGACAATGGAGCGCGTTGCCACGACTATATTCGATAACATCGACATTGTAGCGCTGATTGGCGCATTCGCGCTAATCGCGCTTTTGATCATTGTTTCTATCGCGTTTTACCGGATCCGAAGAGGACGGGATATCGCCAACAGCCGCCTCGAAAAGATTTCAACGATGGCGCGCGGCTTGGTCGACGAAGTTAAACGGCTGCAAGCCGAACAAAAAAGACTAGAGGCGCTTCCTAACTATTCAATCCTTGAGCTTGAAGACCGGAAGAGTGACCTTTCGAAAGAGATTGCAAAACAAGAAGCATCTCTTTCACGAGAAAAGTCGGAAGCCGCCGCAACTGTGCATGCCGCAAATGAGGAACTTCAGCGAATTCGGAGGTCGGTGGCGGCGACCCAAGAAGAGGCACTCCTTCAAGAGGTTGGCGTTTATCACTATAGGCATCCGTTAACCGATGTATTGGCGTATGAAAAGGCGTTGTCAGAACTTCATGCCGGTATGAAAGTGATGTTCTTAAAGGATGGTGGCGCTGTACTGGCGGATAGTAATTGGACCGTGAACGGCTCTACCGGAGAAGGTAGGGCGATGGTCCGCGAATATTCGAAATTAATGCTTCGCGCATTCAACGGAGCTATCGCCAAATCTTGGTGACGGTCGGGATCAGGCGGCAGCGGTTTGAGCATGCGAACTGACGACCTCGATTCCGTCGTTGAACTTTACTCCGCGGATCACTTTCGGCAACTGGTTGTCGCCGCGCAGGCGGTACCAGCTTTTCTCGGCGGCACTGTGCGAGCTTGAAGACCATGGCAAGTGCGGTCTTGTTCGAGAGGCAGCCCCTTCGATCGGATCGTTCGATGGCGGACGGTTGCGAACGTGCTCTCGATCGGGTTGGTCGTGCGCAGATGCTTCCAGTGCTCGGCGGGGAAGTCGTAGAACGCGAGCAGCGCGTCGCGATCCTTGGTCAGGCATCGACCGCCTTGTCGTACTTGACGCCGTAGCTTCGACGAAGGCATCGAATGCGGCCTCGGCATCCTTCCTGGTCTCGGCCATCCAGATGTCGTGCAGCGCGCGCTTGGCCTTGGCTTGCAGGCTCTTCGGCAGCTTATTGAGGACGTTGGCGGTCTTGTGCACCCAGCAGCGTTGCGCCCGCGTCTTCGGCCAGACTTCGTCGAGCGCCTTCCAGAAGCCGAGCGCGCCGTCGGCGACGGCGAGTGCGGCCCGCTCGACAGCCCGCGGTGCTTCAGATCGAGCAGCAGCTCGCTCCAGGACTGCGTGCTCTCGCGCACGCCATCGGCGAGCCCGACCAGTTCCTTCTTGCCCTCCGGCGTGGCGCCGATGATCACCAGCAGGCACTGCGCCTCGTCTTCCAGCCGGGCCTGCACGTGGATGCCGTCGACCCAGAAATAGACATAGCGCTTGGCCGACAGGTCGCGCTTGCGCCAGCGCTCATGCTCGTCCGACCAGGCGTCCTTGAGCCGCCCAATGGTCGAGGCCGAGAGCCCGCCGGCGTCCTGGCCGAGCAAGGCAGCAAGCGCCTCCTCGAAGTCGCCGGTGGAGATCCCCTTTAGGTAGAGGATCGGGATCAGCACCTCCAGGCTCTTCGACCGGCGTGCATAGGGCGGCAGGATGCCGGGGTGAAGCGGATGCGCTCCTCACCGTCGCCGCGCCGGTCGCGCACGCGCGGCAGGCGCACCGCCACCGGCCCGATGCCGGTCATGATCTCGCGCTCCGGCAGGTGGCCATGCCGCACCAGGCGCTGGCGGCCGTCGTCGGTACTTGAGATCGGCATGCTCGGCGAGGAAGCCGGCCACTTCGGTCTCGACGGCCTGCGCAAGCAGGGCCCGCGCGCCATTGCGCAGAATTTCGGTCAGCGAATCGGCGAAGGTCCCTGGCTGGGCCAAGTAGAAAACGTTAGTGTCGGTCACGGCGTATCACTCCTTCGGTGGAGAAGTGGAGGCTCGAACACCCCCACGATACGCCGCCTTATCCCTTCACGCCGTCACCAACTTTCGCCAATAGCTCCATTCAACGCGGAAGCCGACAGTCTTGTACGCTGGCTTAAACCATACAAAATTGATGCGGCGCTTGATCAACTCCTAAAAAGTCCGCACAGATCATTGAGCGGCTTGGGAAAACAATGCACATTCGAATTTCTGAAAATTATACCTTCAACTCAGAATACGAGAGAGCTAGAGCTAACCGCCGATTTCTTGCAAAAGCAGGCCGAACAGAAGGAGGCCGAACGAGCGGAGCGAGAGCGATTGCGAGAGGAGCAAAAAGCGCAACGGGAAATCGAGGCTGAGCGTGCTCGTCTTGCGAAGGAACGCCAACATCATGCTAATGCTCTGCAAGCGTTGATAGACAAAGGAGATGCCGCCGCCGTCGAACGAGTACGAAATCAGCTTACTGAAATCGACCGCGCCATTGAAAGCATTGATTACAGAGCTGCCAATATTCGCGCTGGGTACGTTTACGTGATTTCGAATATCGGCTCGTTTGGCGAAAAGATGGTGAAGCTTGGATTAACTTGTCGTCTTGATCCCATGAATCGGATCAGAGAACTTAGCGACGCGTCTGTTCCATTCAATTTCGATGTTCATGTGCTCCATTTTTCAAAGGACGCAGTCGGCATTGAAAAGGCCATGCACGAGCGTTTAGGCCCATCGCGGGTTAATCTCGTCAATGCCCGCCGAGAATTTTTCCGGGTGACGCCGCTAGAAGTTAAGGCCAGCCTGAGTGAGTTCCCCGGCGAGCTAGATCGAGTTTCGAGAAACGCCCGAGGCTCTCGAATACCGGCAAACGGAACGAATGAAAGCATCGAATAGCCCTGCGGCAACCCAGTTATCCGCTAGCAGGCTGCTGAAAAAGTCGTTTTGCGGGGCGGTTGGATTGTGATTCTGTGCATGTGCTCGATTCCTTTGATTTGAGGACGGCGATGCGCGGCGACGATCAACGATCGGAAGGCTTTTTCAGCTACGTGCGTCTGGAGACGCGTATCCCCGCGGATCATCCGTTGCGGGCGATCCGCGAGTTGGTAGACGCGGCGCTTGCGGAGCTGTCGCGATCCTTCGACCGGCTCTATGCTCGCGAAGGACGGCCTTCGATCCCACCGGAGAGGTTGCTGCGAGCGCTGCTGCTGCAGGCGTTCTACACGGTGCGCTCGGAACGGCAGTTGATGGAGCAACTCGACTACAATCTGCTGTTCCGCTGGTTCGTCGGGCTCTCGGCGGACGATCCGGTGTGGGACGCGACCGTATTCTGCAAGAACCGGGACCGGCTGCTCGACGGCGATATCGCGGCCAAGTTTTTCGCGAGCGTCCTGAACCTGCCGCAGGTGAGCAAGCTTTTGTCCAGCGAGCACTTCTCGGTCGACGGCACGCTGATCGAAGCCTGGGCCAGCATGAAGAGTTTTGTGCCAAAGGATGGCGGCGGCGAACCGCCATCGGGAGCCAGTGGCGGCGGGCGCAACGCCGAACACAACTTCCATGGCGAGAAGCGCAAGAACGACACGCATTCCTCGACCACCGACCCCGATGCCCGGCTGTTCCGCAAAGGCGCCGGCAAGGAGGCCAAGCTCTGCCACATGGGGCATCTGATGACGGAAAACCGCCATGGGCTCATCATCGATGCCCGGCTGACCGAGGCCAACGGCACGGCCGAGCGCGCCACCGCGCTCGACATGATCGAGGATAACGCCAGGCCCGGCAGCACGGTGGGCGGCGACAAGAACTACGACACCGCTGAGTTTGTTGCCGGCTGTCGCGAGCGCGGCTGCACGCCGCATGTCTCGCAGAATAATGCCAACCGCCGCTCGGCGATCGATGCGCGCACGACCCGGCATCCTGGCTATCGCATCAGCACGATCAAGCGAAAGCGGATCGAGGAACCGTTCGGCTGGATGAAAACCGTCGGGGGCCTGCGCAAGACGAGGCATCGCGGGCGCGGCTTGGTGGCGTGGTTCTTCATGCTGACCGCGACCGCCTACAATCTCGTCCGCATCCCCAAAATCCTGGCCGCAACGGGATGAATCCGTCTGGAGGGGCGACGATGAGCCAAAAACACTGCCAATACCGCGCACGCAGCGCGGATCACGGCCCGTTTCTCCGCTTGTCGTCGTCGCAAACATCGAGAAAATCGCTCTCGCAATCGGATTTTTCAGCAGCCTGCTCTCATGTTCGCCGTCAACATTTAAGGCGCGCCTTCTCACTACCGCAACGCGCGGGTCAAGTGTGAAGCGCGACGTCCATGGGCGGAGGCAGAATCTGAAGACGCCGGTTGAACAAGCTCTCATGCGCGGGTTGGCTACCGCATGACCGGTGTTTCGTCTTGGGGCTGCCTCGATCTAGAGGCGAGCGTGAGCCGCGATGGCTTGCTCCTAACAGGACACGAGGATTCCCCTGCCGTGACCCTGCCTCCAACCATGGACGCCTGATGATTTGTGTACTCTTCCTCCTGAGTGTTGTCGGATAGATGCCGATTACGATGCGTGCTGCAGCTCGACCCACTGCGCGATGGCCCAGATGAAGCCGATCATTTCTCGGGCGATCGCGGTCGTGGCAACAACCGCCGGCTTGCCGGCCGCGATCAAACGACGGTAGCGGGTGCAGAGGCGTACTTGCGCTTTCCACGCAATGTCGCGGATTTCCTGCGGCAATGACTCGATGCGGTCATGCAGCTTGCGGCTGATCCTTGCCTGCATGCGATAGGTCCAGGCCCCCTCAATGAGCGCGCGCCGGGCCTGGCCATTGCCGGCCTTGGTGACACCGCCACGCCGCACGCTGGCGCCCGTTGAATGTTCCGAGGGCACCAGACCAACATAGGCCATGAGCTGGCGGGGGCTGGAAAAGCGCGTGAAGTCGCCGATTTCCGCCACCAGCGTGACGGCATTGATCAAGCCAATGCCGCGCATCGCCTGGATCGCTTTAACTACCGGCACCATCGACCAGCTTTCCAACAGTTGTTCGATCTGTTGCACCAAACCGGCGACCCGTTTCTCCGCGTCCTCAACTGCGTAAATATAATCCTGCAGCACGATTTGCTGAGCGGGATGATCGAACCGCACTGTGGTGAGCCAGCGCCGATAAGCCAGTGTCCAGGTCCTCTGACCCGCGTAGACTTTCCCGTGACGCAGCAAAAAGCCATTGAGATGCTGCCGCGCCTTTGCCAAGACTCGAACCGCAGTTGCGCGTGCCCGAACCAGGTCACGCATCGCCTCGTGGGCGGCATCCGGCACCCACACCGCAGTCAATTCGCCCGCACGATGAAGTTTGGCCAACATCAAAGCATCTCGCCGGTCGGTCTTCACTCGGTCGCCTGCTTTGACCGGTATCAATGAGGGCGCCACGACGATGCAGTCATGCCCCAGCCCGCGCAACAATCGGTACAGGCCATAGCCGCAGGGACCGGCTTCATAACAGAAGTTCAAGCGACGCCCACCGCGTGCCAGCCGTTCAATCATCTTCTTCAATACATCAACGCGGTTTTCAAACGAGCCCAGATGGCGGATCTCCCCACCTCGCCCGCTTTCGGCAATCGCCACCGAAACCGTTCTTTTGTGCACATCCAGACCGACGAAAATGGTAGAGTTCATATGGCCCGTCTCCCATGCCTGAGGCTCTGTGCCGTGATTCGGCTCAACCCTCGCATCGTTGCATGTCGTGAGACGGGCCGCCTTTCAGTCTCGGGTGGCGAACATAGGGTCTAGTCCTGTCAATCGGGGGGAGCTTGCACCAGCGGTGGGATAGGCTCCGACTTAAACGCTGACCGTTCCAAAGCGGGCGCGCATTGTCCGATTCGGCCCGCATCCCGATGGGGCGCTTAATCCTTCTCCTCCCGAAACGTATCCCGGAACGCATGCGCGGGATAAACGCCCAATATCGTCAGCTCCTTGGAGAAGAACGCCAGCTCCTCCAGCGCGAACACCAGCGAACGGTCGTCGGGGTGGCCTTCCACGTCGGCGTAGAACTGCGTGGCGAAGAAATTGCCGCCGACCATGTAGCTCTCGAGCTTGGTCATGTTGACGCCGTTGGTGGCAAAGCCGCCCAGCGCCTTGTAGAGCGCGGCCGGCACGTTGCGCACCCGGAACACGAAGGTCGTGATCACCTTGCCCTTGCCGGGCTCGGCCCAGCGCTTCTCCTTCGACAGCACGACGAAGCGCGTGGTCGAATGGCTCTCGTCCTCGACGTTCTCCTTCAGGATGTCGAGCCCGTAGATGTCGGAGGCGAGCCGCGAGGCGATCGCCGCGCGCGTGATGTCCTTCGCCTCGGCGATCTCGCGGGCGGAGCCGGCGGTGTCGGCGGCGATCACCGGCTTGAGCTTGAGTTCGCGGATCATGCCGCGGCACTGGCCGAGCGCCATCACGTGGCTCTGCACGGTCTTGATGGTGTCGAGGCTGGCGCCCTTCGGCGCCATGAGCTGGTTGCGGATCGGCAGGAACCATTCGGCGACGATGTGCAGCTTGGCCGTCGGCATCAGGTGATGGATGTCGGCCACGCGCCCGGCAAGCGAATTCTCGATCGGGATCATGCCGAGATCGGCCTCGCCGTTGGAGAGGGCCGAGAAGCAGTCCTCGAAGGTGGGGCAGGGCACCGGCTCGTAGTCGGGATAGGCTTCGCGGCAGGCGAGATGCGAATTCGCGCCCGGCTCGCCCTGGAATACGATTTTCTTGTCGGCCATGACCCAAACCCCACTGGTCATTCCGGGCTGGCCGCTGCACGGCGCGCCCGGAATGACGAGGTTGGTTTCAGACCGTGGCGTTCGAGTCAACGGCGGGCTCTGCCGGCCCCGTCATGGCCGGCCCGTGTCCCGGGCGCAGCGCAGCGCGTCGCGGTGCGCTGCCGACCCGGGACCCCGGTTGATCGAAGCAAACCGGGACCCCGCGTCTGCGGCGCATCACTTCGTGCCGCGCCGCGCGCGGGGAGCGTGGCGTTCGAGTCAACGGCGGGCTTGCCCGCCCCGTCATGGCCGGCCCGTGTCCCGGGCGCAGCGCAGCGCGTCGCGGTGCGCTGCCGACCCGGGACCCCGGTTGATCGAAGCAAACCGGGACCCCGCGTCTGCGGCGCATCACTTCGTGCTGCGCCGCGCGCGGGGAACGCACAAGGCCGGCCGCCGAAGAGATCAACCCAGCAGCTTGCGCGCCTTCTCCAGTTCCTCCGGCGTGTCGACGCCGAGGGGGACGCTCTTCACCAGCACCACGTCGATGCGCATGCCGGCATCGAGCGCGCGCAACTGCTCCAGTTTCTCCCGTTGCTCGCCCGCCGAGGGCTTGAGGTGGACGAAGCGCTCGAGCGCTGCGCGCCGGTAGGCGTAGAGGCCGATGTGGTGATAGTGCGGGCCGGGCCCGGCGGCGTCGGCGCGGGTGAAGGCGTGGGCGCGCATGCGGTGCGCCGACAGCGGCGTGCCGGCGACCTTCACCACGTGCGGGTTGGTCCGCTCCGCCGGGTCGGCGATCTCGGCGGCGAGCGTCGTGATGTCGACCGCCGGGTCGGCGAGGGGGGTGAGCGCTGCGCGGATGTCGGCCGCCTCGATGGTGGGCAGGTCGCCCTGCACGTTCACCACCACCTCGACGGCGTGCTCGGGGTCCACCGTCTCCAGCGCCTCGTAGATACGGTCGGAGCCGGAGAGGTGGTCGCTGCGCGTCATAACGGCGCGTCCGCCGGCCTTCTCCACCGCCGTCGCCACCGCCTCGGAGTCGGTCGCCACCACCACGTCGCCGATGCGCGCTTCCTGCGCGCGCCGCCAGACATGCACGATCATGGCCTCGCCGCCGATGTCGGCGAGCGGCTTGCCGGGGAGGCGGGTGGCGGCCATGCGGGCCGGGATGAGAACCATGGCGTGCGGCATGGCCTCAGCGTGCCGCCCCGGCGGCCTTAACGTCAACAGCCTGCGGCGCTAATGCGGGTTGCCATGGGGCAGGCAAACACGGTATCTGTCCGCCGCCGCCGGGTCCCCGGCCGGCCACCCCGATCCGCACCCTCCCGCGGCCCTTCCGAGAGCCCAGTTTCGATGAATTCCTTCGAGCTCAACAAAGTCCTCGGCGCCGTCCTCGGCACCTGCCTCGCTATCGTCGCGCTCAACCTGGCCACGGGCGCCATCTTCTACCGGGAAAAGCCCGCCAAGCCGGGCTACGCCATCGCGGTGAAGACCGAAGGGGCGACCAAGGAGGCCGCCGCGCCGACCGTCGCCCCCATTTCGGTGCGCCTGCAGAAGGCCTCGGTGGACAAGGGCAAGCAGATCGCCAAGCAGTGCCAGGCCTGCCACACCCTGGCCAAGGGCGAGCCGAACCGGATCGGCCCCAACCTCTACGACATCGTGGAGAACCACCGCGGCGAGGACCGCAACGGCTTCGCCTTCTCCTCGGCCATGAAGGCCAAGGGCGGCACCTGGACCTATGAGGAGCTCGACAAATTCCTCACCAACCCGCGCGGCTACATCCCCGGCACCGCCATGACCTTCGCCGGCATCAAGAACCCGCAGCAGCGCGCCGACGTCATCGACTACCTGCACACCCTGTCCGACGCCCCGAAGCCGCTGCCCAAGGTGGTGGCGCAGGCTGCGCCGGCCGCCAAAGCCGCGCCGGCCGCCAAGGCCGCCGCCGCCGCGCCGAAGGCGCCGACCGTCGACGCCCTCCTCGCCAAGGCCTCGGTCGACAAGGGCAAGTCGGTCGCCAAGCAGTGCGAGGTCTGCCACACGCTGGCCAAGGGGCAGCCTAACCGTATCGGTCCCAACCTGTGGAACATCGTCGGCAACGAGCGCGGCAAGGACCGCAACGGCTTCAATTTCTCGTCCGCCATGAAGTCCAAGGGCGGCAAGTGGACCTATGAGGAGCTGTTCAAGTTCCTCGACAATCCGCGCGGCTATATCCCCGGCACGCTCATGACCTTCGCCGGCGTGCACAATCCGCAGAAGCGCGCCGACGTGATCGCCTATCTGCGCACCCTGTCGGACAACCCGCAGCCGCTGCCGAAGGCGGCCGCGGCTGCGCCGGCCGCCAAGCCGGCCGCCACCGCACCGGCCGGCGGCAAGCCGGCAGCGCCGGCAGCGGGAGGGGCTTCCGCTCCGCCGGCAGGTGCCCAGCCCGGCGCGGCCTCGGCGCCGAAGTAGCTGTGGACAGGCATTAACGGTGGGACGGCCGGGCGCGCGCCCGGCCGTTTTTCATTGCGATGGGTGCGGGCGGATTGCCGATCCGTAATGCTGGTTCCGTACCGGAAATCGGACATAATCCCGCGCAAATACCTATCAAGTGCCTATATGGCGGGGCGTGCAGCCCTGGAGATTTGCATGAAGCTCAGCCGTCGATCCCTCCTCCGCGCCTCCGCCGCCACGCTCGCCACCCCCGTTCTTGGCAACTTGTTCTACGACGAAGCCGCCGCGCAGACGCCCGCTCCCCCACCCAAATGGCGGCACGGCCTCTCGCTCTTCGGCGAACCGAAGCAGCCGCCGGGCTTCAATCATTTCAGCTACGTCAACCCGGCCGCTCCGCAGGGCGGCATGGCGCGGCAGATCGCCACCGGCACCTTCGACAATTTCAACCTGGTGATCTCCGGCGTGAAGGGCAATCTCGCGAGCGGCATGGAGCTCATCTACGAGAACCTGATGTCCTATGCGCTCGACGAGGTGGCGACCGGCTATGGCCTGCTGGCGGAAGCGGTCAGCTATCCGCCCGACCGCACCTCGGTCACCTACCGGCTGCGCGCCAATGCGCGCTGGCACGACGGCAAGCCGGTGACGCCGGAAGACGTGGTTTATTCGTTCGACACCTTCAAGAAGAACAGCCCGCAGCTCGCCGCCTATTACCGGCACGTGAAATCGGCCGAAAAGACAGACGAGCGCGCGGTCACCTTCGTATTCGACGGGCCGGGCAATCGCGAATTGCCGCAGATCGTCGGCGAACTGACCGTGCTGCCCAAGCACTGGTGGGAAGGCGCCGACGCCAAGGGCAAGAAGCGCGACGTCACGCAGACGACACTCGAGCCGCCGCTCGGCTCCGGCCCCTACAAGATCAAGGAGTTCTCGCCCGGGCGGACCGTCATCTATGAGAAGGTGCCGGATTATTGGGGCAAGGACCTCAACATTAATATCGGGACCAACAACTTCCAGAAGCTGCGGTACGATTACTACCGAGACACGACGGTGGCGCTGGAAGCCTTCAAGGGTGATCAGGTCGACTGGCGCACCGAGACCAGCGCCAAGAACTGGGCGACTGCCTACTCCTTCCCCGCGGTGGAAGAAAAGAAGGTGGTGCTCGAGGAATTCCCGATCCGCAACTTCGGCATCATGCAGGCCTTCGCCTTCAATATCAGGCGAGACAAGTTCAAGGATCCGCGCGTGCGCCGAGCCTTCAACTACGCCTTCGATTTCGAGGAGATGAACCGGCAGCTCTTCTACAGCCAGTACAAGCGCATCGACAGCTACTTCTCCGGCACCGAGCTTGCCTGTTCGGGTCTGCCGAAAGACAAGGAATTGGAAATCCTCAATACGATGCGCGACGAGGTGCCGCCCGAGGTTTTCACGACGCCTTACACCAATCCGGTCGCCGGCACGCCGCTAAAGGCGCGCGCGAACCTGCGCGAGGCGCTCAAGCTGTTCCGCCAGGCCGGTTACGCGATCAAGAATACCAAGCTGGTCGACGGCAAGACGGGCGCCCCTTATACGGTGGAATTCCTCGTGCAGGATCCGGCGAGCGCGCGTTTCGTGCTGTTCTACAAACCCTCGCTGCAGCGCATCGGCATGACCGTGAACGTGCGGCTGGTCGACAGCGCGCAATACGAGAACCGGCTGCGGCAATGGGACTACGACATCATCACCGCCGTCTGGGGCGAGTCGCTGTCACCCGGCAACGAGCAGCGCAACTACTGGGGCTCGGCCTCCGCCGGCATACCCGGCTCGCGCAACTATGTCGGCATCAAGAACCCGGCGGTCGACAAGCTGATCAACCGCATCGTCTACGCCAAGGATCGCGAGGATCTGATGGCGGCGACCCACGCGCTCGATCGCGTGTTGCTGTGGAATTTCTACGTGGTGCCGCAGTGGACCTACGGCAAGCAGCGCACCGCGCGCTGGGATCGCTTCGATCATCCGCAGACCATGCCTAAATACGGCGTCGCCGCCTTTCCGACCATCTGGTGGTGGGACAAGGAAAAGGCGGCCAAGGTGCCGGTGCGGTCCTAGAGCGGATTCAGTCGACGGTGATGCAGCAGTGACCTCATCGATCAGCCGACGCAGAATTCTAGTGCTCTCCGCCGGCGCTCTGGCGGCGGCGCGGCTCAAAGGGCAGGCTGTCGCTCAAACCGCTGCGCATATGCCGACCCAAGTCCCGACCCAAGCCCCGGCGGCGGAAGCCGCGCGCCACGGCATGTCGGCCTTCGGCGACCTCAAGCTGCCGCCGGATTTCAAGCATTTCACCTACGTCAACCCCGAAGCGCCGAAGGGCGGCGTCTATTCGGAGATCGTGAGCAGCCGCGGCTTCAACGGCTCTTTCCTCACCTTCGATTCGCTCAACGGCTACATCCTCAAGGGCGACGGCGCCTATGGCATGGACCTCACCTTCGCCACCTTGATGGTGCGCTCGGGTGACGAGCCCGACGCGATGTACGGACTGGCGGCGCAGGCCGTGCGCACCTCCGAGGACGGACTGACCTACACGTTCCTGCTGCGGCCGGAAGCCAAGTTTCACGACGGCAGCGCGCTCAGCGCCCACGATGTCGCCTGGTCGCTGACCACGCTGAAGGACAAGGGCCATCCGCTGATCAGTCAGCGGTTGCGCGACATGAAGGACGCCAAGGCCGTCGACGACCATACGGTGATGGTTACCTTTGCGCCGAAGCGCGGGCGCGACGTGCCGCTGTTCGTCGCCGGCCTGCCGATCTTCTCGCGCGCCTATTATGCGCAGCATCCCTTCGATCAATCCAATCTGAACATTCCGCTCGGCAGCGGCGGCTACAAGGTCGGCAAGTTCAGCGTCGGTCGTTTCATCGAGTTCGAGCGGGTCAAGGACTGGTGGGGCGCCGATCTGCCGGTGTCGCGCGGGCAGGGCAATTTCGATATCGTCCGCTATGAATATTACCGCGACCGCGACGTCGGCTTCGAAGGCTTCACCGCCGGCAGCTATCTTTTCCGCGAGGAGTTCACCTCGCGCGTCTGGGCGACCCGCTACAATTTCCCAGCCTTCAGGCAGGGCCGCGTCCGGCGCGCCGAGATTCCCGACCATACGCCATCGGGCGCGCAAGGGTGGTTCATCAACACACGGCGCAGGAAATTCCAGGACCGCCGGCTGCGCGAAGCGCTGATCGATTGCTTCGATTTCCAATGGACCAACAAGAACCTGATGTACGGCGCCTACGACCGCACCCAGTCGGTGTTCGAGAATTCGCCGATGAAGGCCGTCGGGATGCCGAGCGCGGCCGAGATGAAGCTGCTTGAGCCGTTCCGCGGCCAGGTGCCGGACGAGGTGTTCGGCGAGCCGTACCTGCCGCCGGTCACCGACGGCTCCGGCCACGACCGCCGTTGGCTGCTGCGCGCGGCGCGCCTGCTCAACGCGGCCGGCTTCCCCCTCAAAGACCGCAGGCGCGTCATGCCGGACGGCTCGCCGATCTCGATCGAATTCCTCATCGAGGAGGCGGCATTCAAGCCGCATCACCTCGCCTACATGAAGAACCTCGCCACGGTCGGCCTCCACTCGACGCTGCGTCTCGTCGATCCGGTCCAGTATCGCGCCCGCGTCGATAACTTCGACTTCGACATCGTGGTGGACCGCTTCGGCTTTTCCTCGACCCCCGGCGACTCGCTACGCAACTATTTCTCCTCGCAGGCGGCCCGGACCAAGGGCACGCAGAACCTGTCCGGTATCACCCTGCCGGCCATGGATGCGCTGATCGACGCCGCCATCGCCGCCCAGAGCCGTCCGGAACTCATCGCCGCCTGCCGGGCGATCGACCGCGTTTTCCGCGCCGGCCGCTACTGGATCCCGCACTGGTACAAAGCGTCGCATTGGATCGCCTATTGGGACGTGTTCGGCTTCCCCGTCGCCAGACCGCGCTATTTCCGCGGTATTCCCGAGACTTGGTGGTACGATCGCGCCAAGGCGGCGAAAGTGGACCTGAAAGGATAGGAACTGAAAACGCCACTTGGTTCCGGGCGTCCGGGTCTTTATGTTGCCGATTTGTCATAAGACGAGTGCCCTGCCCGGCTATAGGGTGGGGGGCGCCGGCAAAGGGGCGCGATAACAAAAAGGCATCCTCGCAACCGCATGAGCGCCTATATCATCCGCCGCATCCTGTTCATGATCCCCACGATGTTCGGGATCATGCTGGTGGCATTTGTCGTCGTCCAATTCGCGCCAGGCGGCCCGGTCGAGCAGGTGATCGCCAAGCTGAGCGGAGCGGAGACCGGCGGCATGTCGCGTATTTCCGGCTCGGCCGGGGGCGATTTCGGCAGCCGCGGCATGGCCCAGGGCGGCGCTCAGGCCGAACTCGGTGAGCTCGAAATACCGCGGCGCACAGGGGCTCGATCCGGAATTCATCAAGAAGCTGCAGAAGCAATTCGGCTTCGATAAGCCGGCCTATGAGCGCTTCGGCATTATGCTGTGGAACTACATCCGTTTCGATTTCGGCAAGAGCTACTTCCGCGATGTGAGCGTGCTCTCGCTGATCGAAGAGAGATTGCCGGTATCCATGTCGCTCGGCATCTGGATGACGCTGCTCACCTACCTGATCTCGATTCCCCTCGGCATCAAAAAGGCGATGGACGACGGCTCCCATTTCGACATGTGGACCTCGACCGTCATCGTGATCGGCTATGCCATCCCCGGCTTCCTGTTCGCTATCCTGCTGATCGTCCTGTTCGCCGGCGGCTCGTTCTTCGACTGGTTTCCGTTGCGCGGCCTGGTATCGGAGAATTTCTGGTCGCTGCCCTGGTACGCCAAGATCGGCGACTATTTCTGGCACCTGACCTTGCCGATCATCTCGATGGCGATCTCGGCCTTCGCCACGATGACGTTGCTGACCAAGAACTCGTTTCTCGACGAAATCCGCAAGCAATACGTGCTCACCGCCCGCGCCAAGGGCTGCACCCGCACGCAAGTGCTTTACGGCCATGTATTCCGCAACGCTATGCTGATCGTGGTGGCCGGCTTTCCCGGCGCCTTCGTGTCGGCCTTCTTCACCGGCGCACTGCTGATCGAGACCATCTTCTCGCTCAACGGTCTTGGCCTGCTCAGCTTCGAGAGCGTGCTCAACCGCGACTACCCGGTGGTGTTCGCCACGCTCTACATCTTCTCGCTGATCGGCGTGGTGGTGAACCTGGTCTCCGATCTCACCTATACGTGGATCGATCCCCGCATCGACTTCGAATCGCGGGAGGTTTGAGCCGTGGACGACCGCACCGACGTCAAATCGCCCGACACCACCGCCATCGGCGTGGTTGAACTGGCGGTGCCGCCGGAGGGGCGCTGGATCAGCGTCTCGCCGCTCAACAAGCGGCGCTGGAAGCACTTCAAGGCCAACAGGCGCGGCTACTGGTCGCTCTGGGTCTTCATGGTCCTGTTCTTGATTTCGCTGTTCGCCGAGGTCATCGCCAACGACAAGCCGATCTTCATCGACGTCAACGGTCACTGGTATTTTCCGGCCGTGGTGACCTATCCTGACACGGCCTTCGGCAAGCCCAACGACCCGAACCTGTTCGGCACCGCGGCCGACTACCGCGACCCCTATCTGCTCGATCTGATCAAGAAAGAAGGCGGCTTCATGATCTGGCCGCCCATTCCCTTCTCCTACAACACGCAAGTGAGCAAGCCGCCGTCGCCCTTCCCGTCGAAGCCGACCTGGCTGCTCTCCAAGGCGGACTGCCAGTTCGCCGCCACCCACGGCTTCACCAAGTGCGGCAACCTCGAATACAACTGGCTCGGCACCGACGACGGCGGCCGCGACGTGCTGGCGCGGCTGATCTACGGCTTTCGAATATCCGTGCTGTTCGGGCTGTGCCTGACCATCGTGTCGTCGATCATCGGCGTTGCGGCCGGTGCGGTGCAGGGCTATTTCGGCGGCTGGACCGATCTCCTGTTCCAGCGGTTCATCGAGATCTGGACCTCGATCCCCTCGCTCTACCTGCTGCTGATCATCTCCTCGGTGCTGGTGCCGGGCTTCTTCGTGCTGCTGGGCATCTTGTTGTTGTTCTCCTGGGTGTCGCTGGTTGGCCTGGTACGCGCCGAGTTCCTGCGCGGGCGTAATTTCGAATACATCCAGGCGGCGCGCGCGCTCGGCGTGTCGAATCCGGTCATCATCTTCCGCCACCTGCTGCCCAACGCCATGGTGGCGACCATGACCTTCCTGCCGTTCATCCTGTCGTCCTCGGTGATGACCCTGACGGCGCTCGACTTCCTCGGCTTCGGCCTGCCGCCCGGCTCGCCTTCGCTCGGCGAATTGCTCAGCCAAGGCAAGGCCAATGTGCAGGCGCCCTGGCTCGGTCTCACCGGCTTCTTCTCCATCGCCATCATGCTGTCGCTGCTGATCTTCATCGGCGAGGCGGTGCGCGACGCCTTCGACCCGCGGAAGACGTTCCGATGACCAAGACCGCCGAAACCCTCCTCACCGTCCGCGACCTGTCGATCGCCTTCGGCTCGGCCGGCCACGAAGTGCTGGCGGTCGACAAGGTGTCGTTCGACATCGGCAGAGGCGAGACGCTGGCGCTGGTCGGCGAGTCGGGCTCGGGCAAGTCGGTCACCGCGCTGAGCGTGATGAAGCTGCTGCCCTATCCGGCGGCGCATCACCCTTCCGGCTCCATCAAGTTCAAGAGCCACGATCTCCTGACCATGAAGGAGAACCAGATCCGCAAGGTGCGCGGTAACGACATCACCATCATCTTTCAGGAGCCGATGACGTCGCTCAACCCGCTGCACACCATCCAGAAGCAGATCGGGGAGATTTTGCTCATCCACCAGGGCATGACCGGCGACAAGGCGCGCAACCGCATCATCGAACTGCTCGATCAGGTCGGCATCGTCGATCCGGCATCGCGGCTCGGCGCCTATCCGCACCAGCTTTCCGGCGGCCAGCGCCAGCGCGTGATGATCGCCATGGCGCTGGCGAACGAGCCCGACCTGCTGATCGCCGACGAGCCGACCACCGCGCTCGACGTCACCGTGCAGGCGCAAATCCTTCAGTTGCTGCGCGACACGCAGAAGCGTCTCGGCATGTCGATGCTGTTCATCACCCACGACCTCGGCATCGTGCGCAAGATCGCCGACCGGGTGTGCGTCATGAACCACGGCAAGATTGTCGAGCATGGCGGGGTCGAGCGGGTGTTCACCGATCCCGAGCATCCCTATACGCGCGCGCTGCTGGCCGCCGAGCCGAAGCCGGACCCGGCGCCGCCGCGACCGAGCGCGCCGGTCGTGGTGCAGACCGACGACCTGAAGGTCTGGTTTCCGATCAAGCGCGGGCTGATGCGCAAAGTGGTCGGCCACATCAAGGCGGTGGACGGCATTAGCATGGAACTGCGCAAGGGCGAGACGCTGGGCGTGGTCGGCGAATCGGGGTCGGGCAAGACCACGCTCGGTCTCGCCATCCTGCGGCTGATTTCCTCCGACGGCCCCATCGTGTTCATGGGCGAGACCATCCAGGGCCTCAGGTTCAAGCAGATGCGGCCGTTCCGCCGCAACATGCAGATCGTCTTCCAGGACCCGTACGGATCGCTGTCGCCGCGCATGTCGGTTTCCGACATCATCGAGGAGGGCTTGCTCGTCCATCACCCGCATTTGTCGCGGCACGAGTGCGAACAGCGCGTAATCGCGGCGCTGCGCGACGGCGGCCTCGATCCGGAAACGCGCCACCGCTACCCGCACGAATTTTCCGGCGGTCAGCGCCAGCGCGTCGCGCTGGCGCGCGCGCTGGTGCTGGAACCGACCTTTATCGTGCTCGACGAGCCGACCAGCGCGCTGGACATGCTGATTCAGGCGCAGATGGTCGACCTCCTTCGCGACCTGCAGAAGAAGCGCGACCTCACCTACATGTTCATCTCGCACGACCTGCGCGTGGTGGCCGCGCTGGCGAGCCGGCTCCTGGTGCTGCGCCACGGCAAGATGGTGGAAGAGGGCGCGGCAAGCGAAATCTTTAAGAATCCGAAGAGCGACTACACGCGCGCGCTGTTCGCCGCCGCCTTCAATCTCGAGACCGCGCCCGAGGGCGTCGTCTCGCAGTAGGCCGCCGGAGAATGGCCGGGCACCGCGAGTTCGCCGATCGGTCAGTGGCGGTCCGCTTGTCGGCGCCGGATACACTGGGCAAAGGCTTCCGCGACTTCATGCGCTACCGCCTGACGGTCGAGGGCGCGGGCGGCGGCCCGATCGAACAGCAACGCGACCTGATCCGGGCCGGCAAGGTGGTGGCGGTCCTGCCGATCGACCTTGCGCGCGATGAAATCGTGCTGGTCCGCCAGTTTCGTCTCGCGGCGCATCTCGCCAACGGCAAGGGACTGCTGGTCGAACCGGTCGCCGGCCGGGTCGAGGCAGGCGAGGAGCCTGCCGCTTGTGCACGCCGCGAGTGCCTGGAAGAAACCGGCGCCGCGCCGGGCGCGCTGGTCGAGTTGTTCAGCTATTTTCCCACGCCCGGTTTGACCGACGAGGAGATCGTGGTGTTTCTGGCTGACATCGATGCCGGGCAGATCGTAAGGCGGCCCGCTTCGCCGGACGGCGAACAGATCGAAACGCTGCGAGTGCCCGTCGATGCGGCATTGGCGACGCTCGATGAAGCCACGATACACAGCGGCCCGCTGATCACCGCGCTGCAATGGCTGGCGCTCAACCGCGCGCGCGTCCGCAGCCTCTTGAACGATGCAAAGCCATGAATAGGGCCCGGCCTCCTGGAATCGCGGAAGTTCGACGCGGCTGCATCACACATTCGTTATTCGCTATGTGATGCCGGGGCGTGAGATGGTGTCGGCCCGCCATCGGCAAGAAAGCTCACGCATGCCGCGTTTCGCCCGCCTGGTCCTCACCGCCTGTCTTTTCCTCGCCGCACCGTTTGCCGTGCATGCGGACGAGGGGTTCTATCCGCTGAAGGCCGACGACGGCCAGATCATCGCCAATCATCGGGTGCCGAACACGCTCGAGGCCGGGATCGAGAAGCTGCCCGGCGTCGTCGTGGTCGGCAATCCGCATGGCGACGTCACGCTCAACGAATTCTATGACGTCAACTGCCCCTATTGCCGCAAGGCCTCCGGCGATATCGACAAGTTGCTGAGCAGCCATCACCAGTTGCGGCTTGTGCTGGTGCCGTTCCCGGTGCTCGGCGTCGCCTCGATCCAGGGCACGCGAGTCGAGCTTGCGGTGGCGCGGCTCACCTCGGCGAAGAACTTCTACAAGTTCCACCGCATGCTCGATCAAAGCCGTGGCGTGGTGGACGGTACCCGCGCAATGGCGGCGGCCAAAGCCATTGGGCTCGACCAGGCCAAGGTGCTCAAGATCGCCAACGAGGACGCACTCGGCAAGATCATGATCGCGCATGTTCAACTCGGCGACGCCTTGGGAATTCAGGCGACGCCCGGCTTCGTCATCAAGGGCGTAGCGATCGTCGGCTATCCGGGACCGAAGTCGCTCGGGCGCATCGTCGACGCGGTCGAGCGATGTGACGCGGTGATTTGCGGGAGCGCGAAGTAGTCACTCGATCCATCACCCGGACGTGACCGCGCCCAGCGCGGTCCTCGAAGGGCGACGTCCAAGGTCCCGTAATTTTGCTGATTATCCTTCGAGGCTCGCGGAGTTTATTATCGGGCAGCGCTTCGCGCGGACCCGTTGGCTCGCGCCCCAGGATGACGAATAAGCCTTGCCCTCAGCCCAAGCGCCTTACGCTGGTCACATCACTACTACCCGTTCTGATGCGCGCGACGGCCGCGTCGAAGGACTCGGCCGCCACCATCATGTGATGGGCGTTGGCGTGGACGATCGTTTCCCGGTCGCGCGCGATCGCCACATGGCCTTTCCAGAACACCAAGTCGCCGCGTTGCAGGTCCGCCGCCAGGCAGGGCCGCCCGAGCGCAGCCTCCTGCATGTCGCTGTCGCGCGGGCAGGCGACGCCCGCCGCCTGCAAGGCGACCTGCACCAGTCCAGAGCAGTCGATGCCCAGCGAGGTCTTGCCGCCCCAGAGGTAGGGCGCGCCGAGGAGGCTCTCCGCCATCGCGACGAAATCCTTGGCGCTTTCCGCGATGGGGGCCAGATGCACCTGCGGGATGTGCCAGCCGGCAGCCGTGACCGCGAAACGCTCGTCCTCCCGCGCGACCGCGATCGCTGCGCCCAGGGGCAGCGCGAGAAGCGGCGGCCGCTTGATGTCGGACGCGGGAAAGCACAGCGTCCGCGGCACCGCGACGGTGTGCGTCGGCGCCGGGCCGGGCGCGCGCAGCGCATTGGCCGACAGCCAGCCGACATAGCCGTCCGTTTCAAGCTGGCCCCAGGCCCAGCCTTCCTCTGTGGTCTCGTAGACGGTGACGCGCTCGCCCAGCAGCGCCTCGGTGACCTGCTGCGCCTCGTGCGAAGGCTCGCGCCGCAAGGGCACGATTGGCTCGATCACTTCATGCATTGTGCCTTCGACGAAACGGGCGGCCTCGATCTTTCCGCGCAGATGTGCGGCCGCGAGATCGGGGCGATATGGATTAATGCGCGGATCGGGTGTGACCATTCGTTCACCCGTTTGTCCCCGCGCAAGCGAGGACCCAGGGCAGCAAAATGCGACTTACAGGAAAAGAACCGGATTCCCGCTTATGCGGAAATGAACGGAGTATGTGGCGAGGCGCGCGCGACATGCTCTACGAATACCGCGCCTTTAACACAGCATAAAGCGCGCGAGCCGAGGTCAGTTCGCCGCCTTCCGGCCGGCCGGCCTTTGCCGACGCCGTCCAGGCGAAGATGTCGAGGTGCAGCCACGAGCGCGCATTGACGAAGCGGCGCAGGAACAGCGCGGCGGTGATGGCGCCGCCCTGGCCGCTCGATCCCACATTGTTGACGTCGGCCACCTTGGAATCGAGCATCGAATCGTAAGGCCGCCACAGCGGCAGCGGCCAGACCGGGTCGAACTCCGCCGCGCCGGCTTCCATCAGCTCCGCCGTCAGTCTCTGGTCGTCGGTGAAGAAGGGCGCGACGTCCGGCCCCAGCGCCACGCGTGCGGCGCCGGTGAGCGTGGCGAAATCGATGAGCAGCGCTGGATCGTCCTCGCTAGCCAGCGTCAACGCGTCGGCGAGGATGAGGCGGCCCTCGGCGTCGGTATTGCCGATCTCGACACTGATGCCTTTTCGCGATCGGTAGATGTCGCGCGGACGGAAGGCGGTGCCGGAAATGGAATTTTCCACGGCCGGCACCACGATGCGCAGGCGCACCTTCAGCTTGGCCGCCATGATCATGTGGCCGAGCGCCAGCGCGGTGGCCGCTCCGCCCATATCCTTCTTCATGTTGAGCATGCCGCTCGACGGTTTGATGTCGAGCCCGCCGGTGTCGAAGGCCACGCCCTTGCCGACCAGCGTGACCTTGGGATCGTTCGCATCGCCCCAGGCGATGTCGATCAGCCGGGGCGCGCGGTCGGAGCCGGCGCCGACGGCGTGAACAAGGGGAAAGTTCCTGGCGAGATCGTCGCCGCTCACCACCTGCACTGCGGCGCCGTGCTGGCCGGCCAGCGCACGCGCGGCCTGTTCGATTTCGGCTGGCCCCATATCGTTCGCCGGCGTGTTGATGAGATCGCGACAAAGCGTCACCGCCTCGACGATCCGCGAGAGGTCCTCGCCGTCGACGCCCTCCGGCACGACGAGCCGCAGGTCGCGCGTGGCCTGCTTGCGGTAGCGCGCGAACCGATAGCAACCGAGCGCGAAGGCGAGGGCGCCCAGCCGCGCATCGTGCGGCGCATTGGCGAACCGGTAAGTGCCGGCCGGCAGCAGAGCGGCCAGCGCGCCGGGGCGGAACAAGTCGCGGGCCGGGTCGTTGGCGTCTTCGAGGCCGAAGAGCACGCCGGCGAGGCTGCCCTCCGCATCGGGAACGATCAGATGCTTGCCGGTCTTCGGCTCGAAGCCGGCGGCCTTCGCGAAGGCGCGCTCGCGCGCGTCGAGGATCTGCGTGGCGTCATCGAAATTGGCGGCCGTGATGAACAGGATCGGCACGGCCTGCTCGCCGGCCGTGGCAAAGATGGAATGCATGCTTACTCCGCGGCGTGGCGCATGGACGATTTGGCGGCGTAGCCGTCGCGAGTCTGCGGCAGCTTCCAGCCCAGCATTTTGGAGGCCACCATCGTGCGCAGCACCTGCGCGGTGCCGCCGCCAATAGTGAACATGCGCACGTCGCGCGCCATGCGCTCCAAGGGCAAGTCGCGCGAATAGCCGCGCGCGCCGAACGTCTGCAGCGCGTCATTGACGATGCGGATGGCGCTTTCCGAGGCGAAGATCTTGGCCTGCGCCGCCAGCATGGGATCGGGGAAGGCGCTGCCGCCGGGCCCGCGCGACCTTGCCGCCTGGTAGAGCATCAGCCGCGCCGCCGTCAGCTGCGTCTGCATGTCGGCCAGCATCCATTGCAGGCCTTGGAATTCGGCGATTGGCCGGCCGAACTGCTCGCGCTGCTTGGCCCAGCCGAGCGCGTGTTCCAGCGCGCCGGCGGCCACGCCCATGGCGACCGTGCCGGCGCCGACGCGCTGGCTGTTGTAGGCGTTCATCAGATCGGCGAAGCCGCGGCGGAAGCCCGACGGCGGCATCAGCACCATCTCGTCCGGGACGTGCAGCTCCTCGAAGACGAGCTCGCCTTCGGGGATGCCGCGCAGGCCCATGGTCTTTTCGCGCCGGCTCATGGTGAGGCCCTTGGCCTCGTCACGCACGGCGAGGAAGCCACCGATGCCTAGGTCCTCGCCGCGTTCGTCGTAGACGCGGGCGAAGATCAGATGCAGGCGCGAGACGCCGGCGCCCGTGATCCAATGCTTCTTGCCGTTGATGACGTAGCCGTCGCCGCGCTTGTCGGCACGCGTGGTCATGGCGCCGGCGTCGGAGCCGGCGTCCGGCTCGGTAATGCAAATGGCCGGCTTGTCGCCCTTGAGCACCAGGTCCGCCGCCAGCTTTTTCTGGGCCTCGCTGCCATAGGCCATTACCGCCGATATGGCGCCCATATTGGTCTCGACCGCGATGCGGCCGGTGACGGTGCAGGCCTTGGCCATTTCCTCGATGACCAGCACGGCGTCGAGGAAGCTGCGGCCCTGGCCGCCGAGCGCCTTGGGAATGGTCATGCCGGTAAAGCTCGCATCCGCCAGCCCCTTGACGATGTCCCAGGGGTACTGCTCGTCGCGGTCGATCTGCGCGGCGCGCGGCGCCACCACCTCGCGGGCAAAGGCGCGGGCGCGTTGCTGGAGGGCGAGTTCGTCTTGGCTGAGGCCGAGGTCCATGGGGGCAACTCTGTCCGTGGTCATTCCGGGGTGCGAGTACCCGGATCGGCGCTCCGCGCCCTCCGGGTACGGGCTCCGCGAGCGAGCCCGGAATCCGGGCGGTACGCTCATGCTTGCCCGCTCGATTGTCTTATCCCCGCGGGAGCGATTTTGCACGGCCATCGATCCAGGGTCGCGCCGTCCACCCCATTGCCGCCCCCCGGGGGCGGTTAACCACTCGTTAGGGTTAACGTTTTATTGCTCGGCGGATATCGCGGGAACGCCAGCCATCGGGATCCCATGCGTCCGAACATGCGTCCGCAAGTCGTCCGTTCCGCCCGTTTCTTCGCCTCGGCTGCCGTGGCGGCCCTGTTGGTCTTGTCGGCGGCGGGCTGCCAGACCACCGATGGCGACGTCACCGGCTCGCTCGGCCTCGCCCGCGCCGACCCGCCGGCCACAGCGCCACGCAGCGAGACCGACTGGCGCCAGGCGGTGGCGGCGTGGGGGCCGCGCTACCGCGCCAATACCGCCGACCCCCAGGCGGCCGTCCACTATGCGGAGGCCTTGCGTCATATCGGCCAGCGCGCCCAGGCGGTCGCCGTGCTGCAAGAAGCGGCGATGCGCAAACCCAACGACAAGCAACTGCTCGGCGCCTATGGCCGCGCGCTGGCCGACGCCGGCCAGTTGCAGCAGGCATTGCACGTGCTCGATCGCGCCCACACGCCTGCCAACCCCGACTGGCGCGTGCTCAACGCGCAAGGCGCGGTGCTCGATCAGATGGGCCGTCATGCCGACGCGCAGCGCCATTATCGCGCCGCCCTCAACTTGATGCCAAACGAGCCCTCGGTCTTGTCCAACCTCGGGCTTTCCTACGCGCTGGAGAAGCAGCTCAAGGAGGCGGAGGCGACACTGCGCCAGGCGGCGGCGCAGCCGAACGCCAGCCCGAAGGTGCGGCAAAACCTCGCGCTGGTGGTGGGACTGGAAGGCCGCTTCGCCGAGGCCGAGCGCATCGCCAGCGCCGATCTGCCGCCCGCGGAGGCGCAGGCGAACGTCACATATCTGCGCAAGATGTTGGCCAGCAAGAACGCGTTCAACCGTCCGGGCCGGCATCCCTACGTGCCGTCGCCGGATAAGGGCACCTGACGGGCGGCCCCTGTCGGCGCAAGCCTTCGGTTCCTGCCCGCGGCGGGTGAGCGGCGAGCGATCAGTCGAGAGAGCAGCAAAAGTGGCAACTCGCCGCGTTCCGCGGTGGGCAGGATGCCACCACTTGTCACCGCAATGGCCAACTGCCATCTTTGCGCGCGCGTTACGGTGCCGTCGATCAAAAAAGGCACGACGCAGGCTGTCGGCGGTATCGCTGACGCAGGGGAGGCGACACCATGAAGAAGCTTTCGTGCACGCTCGGCCGTATTTCGATCGCTGCCGCGCTTGCGGCAATGTTTGCCATGGGCGCGGTGCAAAGCGCCGCTGCGGCAGATACGGTGCGGATCGCGCTGCCGACGAAGACCTATTACCCGACCATCATCGCCGAAACGGCGGTGCGCAAGAAGCTGTTCGAGAAGGAAGGCCTGAAGGCGGAACTGACCGTCTATCGCAGCGGCGCCGAGGCTTTCGAAGCTGTCGCCGCCGGCGCCGCCGACATCACGGTCGGCTCGGTTGCCATCGTCGCCGCCGGCATCAACAAGGGCGTCAAGACCAAGGCCATTTCGGCTACCGCCTACGGCTATAACGGCTGGTACCTGATGGTCAAAAACGGCTCGCCGATCAAGAGCGTCGAACAGCTCAAAGGCAAGAAAGTCGGGATCACTTCGGCCGGCTCGGCCACCGATCTGCTCGCGCGCTGGACCATGGCCGACAAGCATATCAAGTTCACCACGGTGCCGCTCGGCGGCGGCGGTCTCGTACCGAACCTGCTGACCGGCAATGTCGATGCCATCGTTCTCTATTCGCCGCTCTCCTTCAAGGTCATGCTCGCCAAGCAGGCCCGTGTGCTGATCGATTACCGCAAAGCGGTGCCCGAGCACATCAGCGGCGTGTGGCTGGTGACCGACAAGCTCATCCAGCAGAAGCCGCAAATGGTGCAGAAGATCAATAACGCCTTGTTCGGCGCGATCCGGGAGCTGAAAAAGGACCGCAAGGGCGCCATCAAACTGATCGCGGATGTCGACGAGCTATCGCCCCAAGTCGCCGAGGCCGAACTTGACGGCGACATTCTCGATCTCTCCGCGAGCGGCGAGATGAAGAAGGAATGGATTGATCGCTCGCTTGATCTTGCCAAGCTGATCGGCATGACCAATCTGGCGCCGGCAGCGGAGACCTATACGACCAAGTTCAAGCCGGTGCCGACGGTCCCCTGAGACGCGAGGCACGATGCGCTGGTGGATCGTCGTTCTCGTTCGGATTGCCTTTCTGGTAGCGTTTCTCGGCGCGTGGGAGGTTCTTCCACGCGCCGGGTTCGTCAATCCGATCCTGCTGCCGCCGTTTTCGGAAGTCCTTAGGACGTTCGGACAGATCATCGCGCGCGGCGACGTACGCGAGGCCATCGCCGTGAGCGCGGCGGAAGTCATCGTCGCCTTCGTCATTGCGGTGCCGATCGGCGCTCTGTTTGGGGTGCTGACGGCGGAAAACGCCTATTTCGGCGACATCTTCCGCCCCATGCTGTTTTACGCCTTCAGCATTCCGAAATCGACTTTCCTGCCGATGTTTATTCTGGCGTTCGGCATCGGTTTCCAGGAGAAGGTCGCTTATGCGACCTTTTCGACCCTGTTCGTGGTCATCATGAGCGCGGCGGCCGCGGTCGAGTCCATCCAGGCCGACCACGTTCTTGTCGCGCGCTCGTACGGCGCGACCCGCGCCCAGATCATCCGCCGCGTCTACATACCGAGCATGATGCCGGTCATGCTCGAGACGCTGCGCATCGCCATGATCTTCAATTTCACCGGGGTCATGATTGCCGAAATGTACGGTGCGCGCACCGGCATTGGACACATGATCGCCAATTGGGGCGAGAACTTCGAGCTTCCGCAGCTTTTCGCCGGCGTAATCCTGCTGTCGGCAGTCGCCATACTGTTCAACGAGGCGGTTCGCGCCGTGGAGGTTCGATGCAGCACGTGGCGCACATGAGCGAGTTTCGCCAGCAGGCATCGACGCCGGCCGTCGAGATTCGCGGCGTGAGCCACGTCTATGCGGGACGCGACGGTGAAGTGCCCGCGCTGTCCGACATCAATCTGACGGTTCCGGTCGGTCGTTTTGTGGTGATCGTCGGGCCCTCCGGCTGCGGCAAGACATCCCTGCTGATGATGCTCGCCGGCCTGCGCGAAGCCTCGACCGGAACGCTTCTCTGCGGCGGCCGCGCGATGACCGGGCCCGACCCCTCGCGCATCGGTGTCGTGTTCCAGGAGGCGAGCCTTTATCCCTGGCTGACGGCGGTCGAAAACGTGGAGTTTCCGCTGGCTCTGAAGAAAACACCGCGGGACGAACGCCGGCGGCGCGCCGACGCGATGCTGCGCCTCGTCGGCCTTGAAGGCTTCGACGGACGCTACCCGCACGAACTGTCGGGCGGCATGAAGCAGCGCGTGTCGATCGCCCGCGGGCTGGTGCAGGATCCGCCGGTTCTGCTGATGGACGAGCCTTTCGCCGCGCTGGACGAGCAGACGCGCATGACCATGGGGCATGAGTTGCTGCGCATCTGGTCGCAGACCACGAAGACGGTGGTGTTCATCACCCACAGCCTGACCGAGGCGGTCTATCTCGCCGACGAAGTCGTCGTCATGTCCGCGCGGCCGGGCCGCATTCTCGACATCATCGAAATCGACCTGCCGCGGCCCCGCACCTTCGAGATGATGGCGACCGACAAATTCGGCCGCCTGCGCGAGCGCATCTGGCACCAGATCCGGACGACGGCATGAGGCATCCGGCATGAAGCGTCCGTCGCCCCGCACCGTGCGCCGCCTGATCGTGCTGGCGATCCTGGTCCTGTGGGAGGCGATCCCGCGGTTCGGGATCTTGCCCGAGCTTTTCGTGCCGCCGCTGACCAAGACGCTCTACTATCTAGGCGCCAATTGGCTCATCTACGGCCACGCCCTGCTGGTGACCTTGTACGAGGTCGCCCTCTCCATGCTGATCGCCTGCGGTTGCGGTATTCTGGCCGGCGCCGTCGTCGGCGGCGTTGCCACACTCCGCACGCTCATGCTGCCGGTGTTTTCGAGCCTCTATGCGGTGCCCATCGTGATCTTGTATCCGGTGTTCACCGCCTGGTTCGGTATCGGCTCCGAATCGAAGATTGCCTTCGCCGGAGTTTACGGTTTTTTCCCCGTCATGCTCGCGACCGCCGCCGGCATCCGCACCATCGACGACCGGTTGCTGATCGCGGCGCGCAGCATGGGCGCATCCCTGCCGCAACTCATCGCCCGCGTGATCATACCGGCATCGATACCGACCGTGCTGGTCGGCCTGCGCCTGGGCGGCGCCCTGACGATCGTCGGGGTGGTCGTTTCCGAAATGCTCACGTCTGCCGACGGCATCGGCTACCTCGTCACCAAGAACCGGACGACCCTCAACAGCCCAGGTGTGTTCGCCGCGATCATTCTGATCGTCGCGCTTGCGATCATGTTCGATCTGATGGTCCGCACCGTCGAACGGCATACGCTGGCGTGGCAGACGGCGGGTCGGCACAAGCCCGGGCAGTCGGCCGCGCCGCAGGCGAACACGATGTCGGCTGCGACGGCCTAGCTATCCCGCCCTTAACCGGAGACGACAATGGCAGAGAAACTGGTCCCGACAACCGTTGTCGGCAGCTATCCGCAGCCCAACTGGCTCGTGGACCGCGAAATGCTGTCGAAGACGGTGCCGCGCATCCGCATGACGGAGATGTGGCGCATCCAGCCGCCCTGGCTGGAGGAAGCGCAGGACGATGCAACGATCTTGGCGATCCGCGACATGGAGCGTGCCGGCATCGACGTCCTCACCGACGGCGAGATTCGCCGTGAAAGCTATTCGAACCGATTTGCCACCGCGCTCGACGGTATCGACGTCGAGAATCCCGGCATGGTGACGGCGCGCAATGGCGCGGTCACGCCGGTGCCGCGCGTGGTCGGCAAGGTGCGCCGGTCCGGGCCCGTCGAGGTGCGCGACATGGAGTTCCTGCGCCGCAACACCGACCTGCCGGCGAAGATCACGCTGCCGGGGCCGTTCACAATGAGCCAGCAGGCGCAGGACGAGTATTATAACGACCCCGAGGCGTTGGCGATGGACATGGCCGCCGCCGTCAACGAGGAAGTGCAAGCGCTCGTCAAGGCTGGCGCCGATGTCATCCAGCTCGACGAGCCCTGGGTGCGCAACGATCCGGAGGCGGCGCGCCGCTACGCGGTGAAGGCCATCAATCGCGCGCTCGAAGGCGTCACCGTTCCGACCGTCGTTCACCTGTGCTTCGGCTATGCCGCCGTCGTGCCCGGCGACACCAAGCCCGCCGGCTATGCCTTCCTGCCGGAGCTCGGCGCTACCGTGGCGGACATGATCTCGATCGAGAGCGCGCAGCCGAAGATCGATCTGGGTGTGCTGGCGGATCTGGCGCCGAAAAAGATCATGCTCGGCGTGCTCGATCTCTCCGATGCGAACGTTGAAACGCCGGAGACGGTCGCGGAGCGGCTGCGCCGGGGATTGAAGCACGTGCCGGCCGAGCGGCTGGTCGCGGCGCCGGATTGTGGGATGAAGTATCTGCCGCGCGCCGTCGCGTTCGGCAAGCTGCAGGCTTTGAGCCGTGGCGCGGCGATCGTGCGGGCCGAACTGAGCTGAGTGCGACGCGGGCGGCGTCTGCGCAGCGCCGGCGTCAGTGCACCACGTGCATCACCTTGATCGCCGCCGGCCCGAGAATCACGATGAACAGCACGGGCAGGAAGAACAGGATCATCGGCACGGTCAGCTTCGGCGGCAGGCCGGCCGCCTTCTTCTCGGCTTCCGACATGCGCATGTCGCGGTTTTCCTGCGCCATGGTGCGCAGCATGGTGCCGAGCGGCGTGCCGTAGCGTTCCGCTTGCTGCAAGGCCATGCAGACCGAGCGCACCCCTTCCAGATCGGTGCGCTTGGCGAGGTTCTCATAGGCCTGGCGGCGGTCCGGCAGATAGGACAGTTCCGCCATGGTGAGCGTGAGCTCCTCGGCCAGCGCCACCGACTGCGCGCCGATCTCGTTCGCTGACCCGGCGCAGCGCCGCCTCGATCGACATGCCTGACTCCACACAGATCAGCAGCAGGTCGAGCGTGTCCGGGAAGGCCCGCTTGATCGAGGTCTGCCGCCGCTGGATGCGGTTCTTCAGGAACATCATGGGCAGGTGCATGCCGAGATAGGCGGCGACGATGCAGATGCCGAGCTTGAACGTGAGCGGCTTGTTCCAATGAAGGACGACGAAGACGTAGAAGGCGGTGAACAGGAGGCTGACGATCGGCGTCACCATGCGGAAGAACAGGAAGGTGACGTAGGGCGCGTGGCCACGATAGCCGGCCTGCACCAGCTTCAGCCGCGCCTCTTCCTGGGCGAACCATTTGCCCAGGTTGAGGCGGTCGACGACGGTCTGAACGTATTGCTTGGGGGTCTGCCGCAGGGTCACCTTCTGGTGCTCCTGGGCCATGCGTTCGCGCTCGCGCTGCCGCATCTTCTCGCGCTCGACGGCGACGGCCTTCATCCGCTTGCCGAGTTGGTCGGAGAAGACGAGGGGCATGGCGAGCGTCAGCACCGTCGCCGCCGCCGCGACCGCCGCCAGAATCATGGTCAGCGTCTGGGGATTGATCGCCTGTTCGACGAGATCGAGCATGGCCCCGCTTTCAGAAATCGAAATTGATCATCTTCTTCATGACCATGACGCCCATGAACATCCAGACCGCGGAGCCCGCCAGCATCACGTGGCCGATGTTGGTGGTCCAAAGCAGCGAGATGTAGGTAGGGCTGCTGATGTAGACGAGGATCATGACGG
Organism: uncultured Pseudomonadota bacterium; assembly: GCA_963837965.1. GTDB lineage: Bacteria > Pseudomonadota > Alphaproteobacteria > Rhizobiales > Xanthobacteraceae > Pseudolabrys. The sequence continues at coordinate 106,426 of CAWIPY010000009.1, forward strand.
CGATCGGCAGCGCGCCGATGATGGCGGCGGACGACTTGGCTTCCTGCGACATCGCCTGGATCTTCGCCTTCATCTTTTTGCGGTCGCGCAGCACGCGCGACAAATTGCCGAGCGCCTCGGCGAGGTTGCCGCCGGCCCGTTGTTGGATCGAGACCACGATGCCGAAGAAGTTCGCTTCCGGCACCGGCATGTCCTCGTAGAGCTTGGCGCAGGCCTCGCCCAGCGGGATGCCGATCGCCTGGGTTTCCACGATGGCGCGGAATTCCGATTTCACCGGCTCCGGCGACTCGGTGGTGATCATCTTCAGGCAGTCGAGCAGCGGCAGGCCGGCCTTGACGCCGCGCACGATGATGTCGACGGCATCCGGGAAGGCCGCGAGGAATTTGGCCTCGCGCCGCTTCTTCAAAAACGACAGCAGCCAGCGCGGCAGGCCGAAGGCGCCGGCAAAGCCGAGCGCCGCCGCCACGATCGGACCGCCCGGCATGGCCAGCATGCCGATCAGGAACATGACCAGCCCGATGGCCGCGGAGATCATCAGGAACTGCCGCTTCGACCACTTCAGCCCCGCCTGGCTGATACGCACCGAGATCGGCAGGTTCTTCGATTTCTTGTGGCGCGCCTCGAAGTCCTTGAGGGTCGCTTCGACGACGTCGCGCCGCGATTTCTCCCTGACGCGGCTGCTGCGCGCGATCGGCTCAGCCTTGGCCACGTTTGCCATGCGCTTCTCGGCCTGCCTCTGGCCGGACAGGCTCGGATAGAGGAAGACCCAGGCGATGCCGCCGACCGCGACGGTGGCCAGAAAGAACAGCGCGAGGGTGTGCATGGACGTCTCCCGCTCAGGCGCGTGCCAGTTCGTCGTTGGTGGCCTCGGCGGCGTCGAGCGCGGCTGCCAGCCGCTGCTCCTCGCCGTAGTAGCGGGCGCGGTCCCAGAAGCGCGGCCGGCCGATGCCGGTCGAACGGTGACGGCCGATAATCTTGCCGTGGGCGTCCTCGCCGACCATGTCGTAGACGAACAGGTCCTGCGTGATGATGACGTCGCCTTCCATGCCCATCACCTCGGTGACGTGCGTGATCTTGCGCGAGCCGTCGCGCAGGCGCGCAGCCTGGATGATGACGTCGATGGAGGCGACCAGCATCTCGCGGATGGTGCGCGACGGCAGCTGGAAGCCACCCATCGTGATCATCGATTCCAGGCGCGAGAGCGTCTCGCGCGGGTTGTTGGCGTGCAGCGTGCCCATCGAGCCGTCGTGACCGGTATTCATCGCCTGCAATAGATCGAACGCTTCCGGTCCGCGCACCTCGCCGACGATGATGCGTTCGGGCCGCATGCGCAGACAGTTCCTGACCAGGTCGCGCATGGTGACCTGTCCCTCACCCTCCAGGTTGGGCGGACGCGTTTCCAGGCGCACCACGTGCGGCTGCTGCAGTTGAAGCTCGGCGGCGTCTTCGCAGGTAATGATGCGCTCGTCGTCGTCGATGAACTGCGTGAGACAGTTGAGCAGCGTGGTCTTGCCCGAGCCGGTACCGCCCGATACTAGGCTGTTGACGCGGCAGCGGCCGATGATGCGCAGGATCGCGGCGCCCTGCTCCGTAATGGTGCCGAACTTGACGAGCTGATCGAGCGTCAGCTTGTCCTTTTTGAACTTGCGGATGGTGAGCGCCGGCCCGTCGATGGCGAGCGGCGGCACGATACAGTTGACGCGGGAGCCGTCGGGCAGGCGCGCGTCGCAGATCGGCGATGATTCGTCGACACGGCGGCCGACCTGGCTGACGATGCGCTGGCAGATGTTGAGCAGCTGCTGGTTGTCGCGGAAGCGGATGCCGGTCTTCTGGATCTTGCCCAGCACTTCGATGTAGACCGTGCCGGCGCTGTTCACCATTACGTCCGAAATGTCGTCGCGCGCGAGCAGCGGTTCGAGCGGCCCGAAGCCCAGCACGTCGTTGCAGATGTCGTCGAGCAGCTCTTCCTGCTCAGAGATCGACATCACGATGTTTTTGATCGCGATGATCTCGTTGACGATGTCGCGGATTTCCTCGCGCGCGGAATCGGTGTCAAGCCTCGCCAGTTGCGCGAGGTCGATGGCTTCGATCAGCGCGCCGAAGATGACGCCCTTGGTCTCGTAGTAGGCCTCCGAGCGGCGCGAATCGACTGCCGGCATGTTGACCGCCGTCGGCTGCCGCGTCGGCGTGGGCGCCGGGACGAGGGGGGCGCCTAGGCCTTGCGAGGGAAACGGCGCACGGCCGGCTTCCGCCGGCGCGCTTTCGGCGGCGGGCTGGCTGGGCTGCAACGGCGGCGCCGCAGCGGCCTCGGCCGAATGCGGGGCTTGTGCCGGCGCCGGTGCTTCTTTGGTTGTGCTACGCTTACCGAACACGACTTATGAACTCCGAACTACCTGTCAGCTCATCCCGATCAGCTTGGAGAGCAGTGGCATCAGCCCGCCGCGCCCCTGCTTGGCCTCGGCGCGGCCTGTCAGCACCTGTGCAAGCTGGCGGAACGTCTCTGCGGTCTTATGGTTGGCGGAAACCTCAGCGATCATCTGGCCGTTGTTGGCGGCCGTGCCGAAGAGCTGCGGCTCGAACGGGATCACGGCCAGCGGCGGGTCTTCCAGCGCCTTGGCGAAATCGGCGGGCGTGATCTCCGGACGTTTCGGCACGCCGACCTGGTTGAGGCAGTAGAACGGCCGGTGATCGTTCGGCCGCGCGCTGCGCAGCAGGTCGACCATGTTCTTGGCGTTGCGCAGATTGGCGAGGTCGGGGGCCGCCACCACGAGGATGTCGTCGGCGCTGAGCAGCAGCCGCTTGGTCCACCCGCTCCATTGGTGCGGAAGGTCGAGCACGATGCAGGGAATCGAGCCGCGCAACGCGTCGAGTACAGCGTCAAAGGCTTCGGCGCCGAAATCATAGACACGGTCGAGCGTGGCCGGCGCCGCCAGCAGGCTCAGATGGTCGGTGCATTTGGACAACAACCGGTCGACGAAGCCGGTATCGATGCGGTCCGGCGAGAACACCGCATCGGCGATGCCTTGCGGCGGATCCTGATTGTAGTCGAGCCCGGCGGTGCCGAAGGGAAGATCAAGATCGGTGACCACCGAGTCGAGCCCGACGTCGCGGGCGATCGCCCAGCCGACATTGTGCGCGATCGTGGAAGCGCCAACGCCGCCCTTGGCGCCGATCACGGCGATGATGCGGCCGACCGGCTTGGCGTCGGGCGAGGAGAACAGCCCGCAGATCGCCCGCACGATGTCGACGGCGTTGACCGGCGCGATCATGTAGTCGCTGACGCCGCGCCGCGTCAGCTCCCGGTAGAGCGTGACGTCGTTGATGCGGCCGATGACGACCACCCTTGTGCCGGCGTCGCAAACTTCGGCCAGACGGTCGAGCCCGGCGAGAATGTCGTCGGCGCGGCCTTCCGACTCGATCACGATGACGTTGGGTGTCGGCGCGTTGCGATAGGCCTCCACCGCGGCGGTGGCGCCGCCCATCTGGATCTTCACATGCGCCTTGGCGAGCCGCCGGTCTTCGCTCGCCGCCTGCACGGCGGAAGCGGTTTCCACGGTCTCGCAGAATGCCTGCACCGAGACCCGCGGCGCGGGTGCGATATGCTCGTCGGCGGCGACCGGCTCGGCCGGCACCGTCGGAGGGACCTCGTCTTCGTCGATGGCGAGTTGCTGAGCGTGTTTTATCATTTTCCGACGTCGCTGATCTTGGCTTTATCGTAACCGGTATAGGTGCCCGAGGGATTCTGCCCTTGCTGCCACTTGTCGATCGCGACCGAGCGGCGAGCCTCATAGGGTGGTGTCTCACCGCGCGGCTGCACGAGATCGGTCGGATCGGCTACCTCGGCGGCGAGATTGCGTTGTGCAGCGCAGCCGAGATTCCAGTAGGGACGGTTCTCGTTGTAGGTCCAGTCGAAGTCCGGGCCGAGGTCGTGCGGCCACAGCCCGCACGGGCCGGCATGCGCCTTGAGCCTTGAATAGTGCAGCTTGATGCTGGCCAGCGAGGAAGGCGCCGGCTGGTAGCCGCGCACATACACGGCGCGGGCCGGCACGCCCGCGGCGTTCAGGATGGAATGTATCTCGCGCAGCGAATCCCTGGCCGCGCGGTCGTTCGGACCGCCGTGCGGAACGTCAATGATGATGCCGCTCGTTGCGTCGTGGCGCCAGTGCTGCGCGAATGCCAGCACGTCGGCGCGCTGGTCGGGATTGAGCCCGCCGCGGTTGCGGCCGACGAACACGTGGACGGTGTGCTCGCCCTCCCGCAGCGTGATGGGATGGCGCTGGCGATAGTCGAATGGATAAGGCGCGCGCTGCGCTTCCGTGGTCTGATAGCAGCCGCCCAGCAGGCCGGCGAGACCGGCGACCAGCAACAGCCGCCGTGCCGTCCGGCCGCGGCGGTCTGATCATCGCCGTATGGAGTGCTGTCATCGCCGTTTCCCCAGTCAGTCCAGAATGAAACCGTACTTGCCGCGATAGCCGTGCGTCGGCTCGAACTTGCCGGCGGCGCCGTAGATGCGGTTGAGATGGCCGAGCAGGATGGCAGAGGGATCGCTCGGATCGGCAAAGCCGTCGTCCGGACGGGACAGGTCCTTCTGCGCGACCGCACGGACGATGTAGGGCGTGACCAGGATCATCAATTCGGACTGGTTGTTGACGTAATCGCGGCTCTTGAACAGCGGGCCCAGGATGGGAAGCTGCATCAGGCCGGGCAGCCCGGTGATCGCCTGCTTGGTCTGCTGCCGGATCATGCCGGCCATGGCCAGCGAGCCGCCGGACGGGATTTCCACCGTGGTCTCCGCGCGCCGCGTCGTGATCGAGGGAACCGTGGCGGTGATGCCGTTCGAGTTCAGCGAGATCGAATTCTCGTTCGAGATATCCGACACCTCGGTCATGACCTTGAGGCTGATGCGGCCGCCGGACAGCACGATCGGCGTGAACGCCAAGCTGACGCCGAATTTCTTGAATGTGATGCTCGGCTGACAGGTGGTGGTGGTCTGGCATTCCAGGCCCGTTGGCACCGGAAACTCGCCGCCGGCCACGAAATTCGCCGTCTCGCCGGAGATCGCCGTCAGGTTGGGCTCGGCCAGCGTGTGAATGATGCCGGCCTGGTCCATCGCGCGAAGCGTGGCGGTGACGCTCGGGTTTCCGCCAACCGCGGCCACGAGGCTCGACAACGGAGTGGTGCCGGTAGCCGCGAACGGGTTGTTGCTGTTGAAATTCACCACGGCCGTGCCGTAGCTGAGGTTACCCTGAAGATTGATGCCGAGCTGCTTGACGACATCGCGCTGCACCTCGGCCACGGTGACCTTCAGCATGACCTCGTCGCGCGCGGACACGGTGATGCCGTTGACCACCTTGGCGCTGGCGCCGACCAGCCGCGAGGCGATGTCGAAGGCCTGCTGCGCCTCGCCCTGGTTGGCCGCCGTGCCGGTGAGCATGACGCCGTCGCCGATGCCCTCGATGTGGATGTCGGAGTCCGGCAGCAGGCGCCGGAGCGCGGCGCGCACGCCGTTCAGGTCGCGCGTCACCGCGATGTCGAAGCCGGCGATCTGCCTGCCGTGGGCGTCGAAGAAGAAGATGTTGGTCTGCCCGACCTTGACGCCGATCAGGTAGACGCGGCGCGAGGAGCGGATCACCGCATTGGCGACCGTGGGATCGGCGACCAGCACGTCCTTGATGTCGGCCGGCAGGTCGAGGGCGACTGACTTGCCGATGCCGAGCGGGATGAAGCGCGAGGTCGCCTCGCTTGCCGCCACCCTGATGACCGGCACGTGGCCGCGCATGTCGGCGCCGGTCGCCGGCTCGCCCGGACTGAGCGCCGCGCCGAGCATCGCCAGCGCGAGTGCCGCGTTACGGATCGCTGTCTTTGTGGCCATGTCCCCTACGTCCCCTCGATCATCATCGTGGTCTCGCCGTGGTGGTCACGCCGAAGCGGACGACGTTGATCCCGCTGCCGCGTTGCTGCCGGTTCAGATTTGCGTCGGTCTTGGGTCGCTCGTTGTGCGCGTCGGTAATGCTGCGCAGCGCGAGCGACAGCGAGCCGAGGTGCTGCGCCAGGGCGAGCGACTCGGCCTGTTTCGGCGAGAGTTCAAGCGTCGCTGTCTTGCCGACAACGACCTTCTGTCCGTTCTTTTCCTGCACGTTCTGGTCGATCGCCAGCACGCGGACATTGCTTAGAATGATCTCGCTGCGCTGCTGGCTGGCGTTGCTGCCCGTTGTGCCTTGCTCCCGGCGCGTGAGGATCACGTCGACATGATCGTTCGGCAGGATGAAACCGCCGGCGCCGGTTTCGGGCGAAATCTGCGTCGACACCGCGCGCATGCCCTTGGGCAGGATGGCGGCCATGAAGCCGGAGCCCTTGGCGTCCACCAGCTTGGTCTGGCGGATCGGCTCGCCGGCGACGAAGGGCGAGCGCGCGATCATGCCGCTCATCTTCGCGACGGCTTGGGGGTCGTTCTTCTTGCGGATGAAGTCGCCGTGCTCGGCGCTCTGCGGCCACGCCTGCCACTGCACATTGCCCGCGTCCATCGCCGTGCCGACCGGGATGTCTTTCTTGGCCACCAGCACGTCGACGGACGCGACCTTCGGCCCGGCCTGCTGCTTGACAGGCGCCGGTTTCTGGGACCGTCCCGCCAACAGCGCGGCGATGGCGCCGGCGCCGAGGGCGATGACAAGCACGACGATACGCGCGGCTTTCATACGCTCACTCTCTGACACGGAGGTCGGCCGGTACGGCCGCCCAAACCACATGGCGGCCGCTGCGACCGCTTGCAGGGATTTCACCAGTTAAAGGTCAAGGTATGGTTAAGCAGCGGTATCTAAATCGAGTTAATATTGTGTTGCGCGCGCTTTCAGGCGCACTTTCGCGCGCGAGCGCAAAGCGCGCGCCGCGAAAGAGGCGGCTCGGCGCGTTTCAGACGCCGCCTGTCGGCATCCAGCCGGTGTTCGGGTAAACGATGAGCGCGGCGGCGGCGAGCGCAATGCCGTAGGGTATGCCCGCATTCCTTTCGTGCAGCCGCACGATCCAATGCTGGCGGGCGAGCATCTGCGGCAGCGGCAGCTCGCGGAACTGCAGCAGAAGCAGCGTCAGGCCGCCGCCCAGCAGGGACGAGTAGATGAAATAGTTGAGCAGGTGGCCGAAGCCGAACCATAAGGCAGTCGCTGCGGCCAGCTTGGCGTCGCCGCCGCCGACCCAGCCCTTGAGGAAGAACACGAAAGATATCGCCAGCACCAGCGCGGCCGCGCCGACATGCATGCCGATCTCCGGCAGGCTCATGCCGGTCGCCAGCGTGAGCAGGAAGAAGCCCCCGGCCAGGATCAGCGAGATGCGGTTCGAGATGGTCATGGTCAAAAGATCGCTTGAGGCGGCGAACGCCATCAGGGCAGGGAACAGCAGAAGCCTGATCGCGTCGATGAGCATGACTTTGTCCCAAACTTTATGAAAGCCAGCAGGGCGGCTCTCGCCTGCACTCATATGGTATGCCGCGCGAGGTTGCGCTTCGGTTAGCGCGGTGAAGCTTTACCTTTCGTAAACCGCTCGCGCGCGCGGCGCCGAAATGCGAAAGGCTCCGGCGCCGGGCCGGAGCCTTTGCGTTATGAGCGTCCAGCCTTACTGGCCGAGCTTGTCGGAGATCGAGCCGAAATTGGTGTTCAGCTTCGTACCGATCGTGTTCACGACCGCGATGATGGCGACCGAGATGCCGGCGGCGATAAGGCCATATTCGATGGCGGTGGCGCCGGAGTCGTCCTTCATGAAACGCACAACGAGGTTCTTCATTTGTAGCTCCTAGAGGTCCACACGTGGCTGTCTGAGGTGGGCTGCAGGGCCGGACGGTCCGGCTTCTCGACCCACGCAGGTCAAATTAGCAACGAGGTCTTGCATGCCGGTTAATCCAATTGATGAAACAAGAGGTATTATGGGGCCAATCGTCTTCGGTTAATAAGTTACTCTCCGAAGAAGATCGTGGTTAATGGAATATTTATTGAGCATATACATGAGAGTTATGGCAGCTATTCATATAATGCCTGCCAAGTCACGCAGTAATACTCGGATCGAGCTGCGCAGATGCTTCAACATGCGTGATGCGCCGCATTCTATGCAATACTCAATGTCCGGCCGGCAATCCTGCTTGTGGTCTGCTCGGGAAGCCCGGCGGCTTCTCTGCGCAGGTCTTTTCAAGACGAGCGCGCGACCGGCCTTTACCGGGTCTTAACCGCGCGGGCCGACGGCGGCGCCCCGGCGCCCGGCGGATTTTTCGCTTCCCGCGCCTTCTCCTTGTGCCTTGCGCGGCGCCTTTGCATTTCATTCACCTATTTGCAGTCAACTGAGAGAGGTAATGGACCGCCGTGGCGGGCCTTGTTGTGTGCGTGCTGGAGTATTTCCATGTCGGCCGTGTTCGGGCGCCGCAGATGGCTATTCGCGATCTTGGCGTGCGCGCTGCTGACCGGCGGCGCCCTTCTCGCGCCGGTGCGCGCCGACACTCTCTCGGTCAATGTCGACAGCGCCCGCCTGCTCAGGCTGCCTGACCACGTGTCCACCATCGTGATCGGCAATCCGCTGATCGCCGACGCCACGCTGCAGGATGGCGGCGTCCTGGTCATCACCGGCAAGGGCTTCGGCGCCACCAACCTGGTGGCGCTCGACGCCAAGGGCCACGTACTCATGCGCAAGACCTTGCAGGTGCTTGGACCGCGGCGCGATCACGTCGTGACGGTGTACAGAGGCATCAAGCGCGAAACCTTGAGCTGCGCCCACGAATGCCAGCCGCGCATCACGCTCGGCGACGATCCGGGCTACTTCAACGGATGGCTCGGTGAAACTGCCGCCCGCAACGGGGCGGCCGCTGCCGGCGGCAGCTCGGCAGCCGCTGCGCCGGCGCCGCGCTGAGGCGGCGCCACGCTCAGGGTTAGCGGGCGGTTAACGTCATCGCTGCCGTTTTCAGCACCGCCGGCAACAATTCGCAAACACGCATTTGCTATGAGACGGTGTCGCTGCACCGCCTTTCCCTCGAGATGATTGCCATGATCAGGTCAATTCGAAATAGCGTCGTCGCTCCGGCACGCCGTCTGCTGCGTGCGTGCGGCGCGCAGCGGTTTGCGCGCGGCGAGGAAGGTGCCGCCGCCGTCGAGTTTGCTCTGATCGCGACTCCGTTCCTGGCGCTGCTCTTCGCCATTCTGGAAACCGCGCTTGTGTTCTTCGCCGGGCAGACGCTCGAAGCCGCCGCCGCCGATTCAGGCCGATACATCATGACCGGCCAGGCGCAGGTTGCCGGCTACACCAGCGCCGCGTCCTTCAAGACCAACGTCCTTTGCCCGGCTCTATCCGGCAACAGCCTGATCAACTGTAACGATGTCCAGGTCGACGTTGAAACCTATACCGATTTCAGCGCGATCGACACGGCGCCGCCGATCAAGGACGGAAAGCTCGACACGTCGAACATGAGCTACAATTCAGGGTCGGCCGGCAGCATCGTGGTGGTGCGCCTGTATTACAAATGGCCGATCTACGTCTCGCTGCTCAACAACAGCTTGGCCAACATCGGCGGCGGCTACCGGCTCCTGGTGGCGACATCGGTCTTCCGCAATGAGCCGTTCGGCACCACGGGGAGCGGCAGCTAGTCATGCGACCGCGCAAACACCGCCTGCTGCGTTTGTTCGGCCGCTTCGGCCGCGATGCCCGCGCCGTTTCGGCGGTCGAGTTCGCGCTGATCGCGCCCTTGATGATCACGCTCTATTTCGGCTGCGTCGAGGTCTCCGACGGCGTGGCCGTCGACCGCAAGGTCAGCCTGACCGCGGCCACGCTCGCAAACCTGGCGGCGCAGGAAACGAGCATCGACAGCGCGGAAATGGACAACATCGTCGCCGCGTCATCGGCCATCATCGCACCCTATGACGCGTCCAAGCTCACCGTCACGCTCTCGTGCCTCAATATCGGCTCGAACAAGTCCGCGACGGTGAAGTGGAGCCACAGCAACAGCGGCAGCGGCCGCGGCGTCGGCTCGACCTATACGTTCGACAGCTCGAGCTCGGCGCTGGACGTGGCCAATACGCAGTTGATCATGGCCGAGGCCTCCTACGCCTACACGCCCATCGTCGGCATGAACATCACCGGCACCGTCACCCTGTCGGACCGCATGTTCATGAGTCCGCGCGTCACCACGCCGGACTATAGCGGCACAGCCTGCAGCAGTTCCTGAGACGCGCCGGGGATCGGCAGCGCGGTCGTCGACTTGATGCGCTCCATGGCGAAGCGCGAGGTGACGTTCTTCAGCGGCACCGTGCCGATCAGTTTTTTGTAGAAGGCGTCGTAGCCGGCGATGTCCGGCACCACCACGCGCAGCATGTAGTCGACGTCGCCGGCCATGCGGTAGAACTCCATCACCTCCGGCATGGCGCCGACCACCTCGGCGAAGCCTTGCAGCCATTCCTGCGAATGGTCGCCGGTCTCCACCGAGACAAAAACCGTGATGCCGAGCCCGATCTTGTCGGGATCGACCAGCGCCACGCGGCCGGTGATGACGCCCTCGGCTTCGAGCCGCTGCAGGCGCTTCCAGCAAGGGGTCGAAGACAGACCGACCCGCTGGCCGATTTCCGCCACCGAGAGGGAAGCGTTGCGCTGGACGACGGTGAGTATTTTGCGGTCGATGGCATCCATTTGCTGTTTTCCTTCGCGATTCAGAACGTTCATCCTGCGTAATATCAAATACGATAGAATATTTTTATTATTTTTCCGCTCTGATTGTATTTATAGAGAAAGTTATTCTATGGCAAGGCCGGCGCGCTTCAAGGCGTCCCAGCTCACCGGCGGCCTGCGCTGGCCGGCCATAGCGTCCCCCGTTCTGGCCGCCGTTGCGCGACCGCCGGTGAGACCTGTCCCTCCCTTCGCTTGTCTCGGCCCGTTCCCGGGCGAGGGGACCGACAGGCGCCCGCGGCGCGATTCCCGTATTAGACTGGCCGCCTCATGCGAGAGGAACAAAATGGCCATGTCTGATCCGACCGAGATATCCCAACTGAGCGGCAGCGATCTGCTCCGCCTCTACCGCCGCCGTGAACTATCGCCGGTCGAGGTCGCGCGCGACGCACTCGCGCGCATCGAGCGCTTCGAGCCCGCCGTCAACGCCTTCGTCCTCGTCGACAAGGAGGGCGCGCTCGATGCCGCGCGCGCCTCGCAAGAGCGCTGGCAGAAAGGCGAACCGATGGGCCTCGCCGACGGCCTGCCGGTCACCATCAAGGACATCGTCGACGTCAAGGGGCAGCCGACGCGCCGCGGCTCGCTCACCACCCCGACGACACCGGCGACGCAGGACGCGCCTGCCGTCGCGCGGCTCAAGGAGCAGGGCGCCGTCATCCTCGGTAAGACCACGACGCCGGAGTTCGGCTGGGTCGGCGTCTGTCATTCGCCGCTCAGCGGCATCACGCGCAATCCCTGGAATCGCGAGCGCACCACCGGCGGCTCGTCGGGCGGCGCCGCGGCGACGGCGCTGCTCAATCTCGGCGTGCTGCATCTCGGCACCGACGGGGCGGGGTCCATCCGCATCCCGTCGGCTTTCACCGGCGTGTTCGGCATCAAGCCGAGCTATGGCCGGGTGGCGGCCTGGCCGGCTTCGGCCTTCGGCGGGCTGGCGCATCAAGGGCCGCTCACCCGCACCGTCACCGACGCCGCGCTGATGCTGTCGGTCATCGGCGGACCGGACGCGCGCGACGCCACCGCATGGAATACGTCGGTGCCCGATTTCCGTATCGGTCTCGCCGACGGTGTGCGCGGCCTGCGGATCGCCTGGAGCCCGCGCCTCGGCTACGTCAAGCGGCTGGATCCGGACGTGGAAGCCGCCACCGCCAAGGCGGCGCAGGTTTTCGCCGAGCTCGGCGCCACCGTGGAAGAAGCCGATCCCGGCTTTGCCGAGCCGCTCGATACCATCATGGCCATCTGGTACGGCGTCTCGCAGGCGATCGTCGGCGCGGTCACGCTGGGCGAACAGGAGAAATTGGATCCGGGCTTCCGTCGCATCGCCGAGGAGGGGCGGGGCGTCACGCTGGCCGGCTATCTGGCGGCGCAAGCCGCCCGCGCGCAGCTCGCCGAGCACATGCGCCAATTCCATGCGCGCTACGATCTGCTGCTGACGCCGCAGATGCCGCTGACCGCGCTCGAGGTCGGCCGCGTGACGCCGTCCGACGGCCGCTACGGCGAGGGCTGGATCGACTGGTCGCCTTACACCTATCCGTTCAATCTCACCCAGCAGCCGGCGGCTTCCGTGCCTTGCGGCTTCGCGTCGGACGGTTTGCCGATCGGACTGCAGATCGTCGGCCCGCCGCGCCAGGACGCGCTGGTGCTCGCCGCCGCCCGCGCTTTCGAAAGCGCGCAGCCGTTCAAGATGTTGGAAGAACCACGCTGAGTCACTTTCTCTCCGCTCGTCTCCGCGAAAGCGGGGACCCAGAGCGGCGGGCCGAAGCGCTACCGCTTCGTGTCTCTGGATTCCTGCTTGCGCGGGAATGAACGGAGTGCGGAACAGCCTCAGCGGACCGTCTGCACCTTCAAAAACGCCTCGACTTCCGCCCGCCTGGGCGCGCCGTCGGCGCCGCCGAAATGCGTGCATTTGAGCGCGGCGGCCGCGCTGCCGAAAAGCATTGCTTCGATCGGGTCGCCGGTTTCGATCAGCCGCAGCGCGAAGCCGGCGTGGAACACATCGCCGGCGGCGAGGGTGTCGATCGCCGCCACCTCGAACGCCGGCATGTGGCGCACCCGGTCGCCGTCGCGCCAATAGACGCCGTCGGGGCCGTCGGTGACCGCGAAGAACCCCGCATGGCCTTTGCCCAGCTTCATGAGCGCGGCCGCAAGGTCGGTCACGCCGGTGATGGCGCGCAGAGCCTCCGCCGATGGGATCACGTAATCGCAGAACGCCAGCGTCGGGTCGCCGTCCGCGTCGCCATAGTCGATGTCGAGCACGCGCGGAATGCCGCGCGCCGCCGCCGCTTGCGCGATCGGGATGACGAAATCCGGATAGCGGTTGTCGAGCAGCACGGCATCGACGCTCGCCACCGCGGCGTGGGCGTCCGCCGGCGCGATGCCGCGCAGGCCGTGGCCGCGCCGGCTTGCGATCAGCTTCTCGCCGCCTTCGTCGATCATGATCAGCGAGGCCGAACAGGTGCCACCCGGCACGCGCACCGCGCCGCCGCAGTCGACGCCCTCCCTCTGCAGCATCGCCATGGCGCGGTTGGCGATGTCGTCCGCTTCGTCGCCGACCGGCCCGGCAAAAAACGTCTTGCCGCCGAGCCGCGCCACCGCCAGCGCCGCATTGCCCGACTGGCCGCCGATCGTGTTGACGAAGGCGCTCGCCTCTTTCTTGGTACCCGGCTCGGGAAACCGGTCCACGCGCATGATAAAGTCCTCCACCGCCCCGCCGGCGCAGAGGATTCTCGGCGCGCCCGGCGCGCGCTCAGTCAAACTCGCCCTCCACCCAGGCGCGGACGATGTGATAGGCGATCGCCATGGCCGGCGGCGTGGTCAGGCCCTGCGGGTGGCGGTGCTCCAGCATGGCGACGACCTCGTCCTTGTCGAACCAGCGCGCGCCTTCCAGTTCGTCACGGTCGACCGTGATTTCCCGCGTCAGCGCCTCGGCATAGCAGCCGATCATCAGCGACATCGGGAAGGGCCACGGCTGCGACGCGAAATAGCGCACGCGCCCGCAGACGATGCCGGCCTCCTCGCGCGTCTCCCGCCGCACCGCATCCTCGAAGGTCTCGCCCGGCTCGACGAAGCCCGCCAGGCACGACCACATCGTGGGCATGAAGCGGGGCGAGCGCCCGAGCAGGCAGCGCTCTCCGTCCACCGCCAGCATGATCACCACCGGATCGGTGCGCGGGAAATGCTGCGCCTTGCATTGCGGGCAGTCGCGCCGCCAGCCGCCGTTGGTGACCAGCGTGGCAGCGCCGCAATTGGCGCAGAAGCGGTGGCGCTCGTGCCAGTGCAGCACGGCCTTGGCCTCGGCGATCGGCGGCAGGTGGTCGGGCGCCACCAACCCCTGCACGGCGATCGAACGCAGGTCGGTGACGTGAAAGCCCTCGCGCGCCTTGAGCGCCTCCGCGGCGGCCTGCGGGATGCCGACCGCGAAGCGGGCGGCGCCCTCGGCGAGGCCGAGGAACACCGACTCGGTGGCGTTCTCCAGCGCGCGCGTCTCGGTCAGCGTGAACAGCGGCTCGAGCGGCGAGCCGTGCCGGGTCACCACCAGATTGCCGCCGACCACATAGGCGCGGGCGGCCGGGTCTGCGGCCAGCGCCGCGACGGCGGCCGGGTCGGCGCGCCGTTCGGCGGCGCGCTCGATGCGGCTGTCGACATAGCCGAGAGGCGGTTTGGGGCCGAGATCGGTGCGGGGCGGCATGCGGGGCGGAAAATCGCATGGCCGGCCAGTCGGCGCAATGCGCCCTTTTTCTAGCGCGGGTATGTGCTCCCGCTATGGATCGGTTCGGTCTGCAACCCCCGCCTGAGCGCGCCGATGAAACCGTCGCGGATCGCTGGATCGTAGGCGGTAGGCGGCGCCGCGCCCCATACCGGCTTCGGCCAGGCGGCATCGCTGTGGCGGCGCGCGATCACGTGCACGTGCAATTGCGCGACCTGGTTGCCGAGCGCGGCGATGTTGAGCTTTTCGCATTCGGTCAGCCGCCTGAGCACGCGCGCCGTTGCGGCGATTTCGCCCATGAGCTGCGCCTGCTCGTTTTCCGTGAGGTCAAGTAGTTCGACCAGGCCGGGTTTGCGCGGCACCAGGATCAACCAGGGAAAATTGGCGTCATTGGCCAGGAGCACGCGCGCCAGCGGCAGGTCGCCTACCGGAACCGTGTCCTGCGCAAGCTGCGGGTGAAGGGACCAGGGGGCTTGCATCGGTTTGATTTTGGATCGAGGCGCAGGCGTGAGGCAACCGCTATTCTCCCTCGCCGACGGGGCGAGGGGCCTTGTGGAAATGCGGTGCCAATCACGCGATGCACAGGTCCGGCGCCTCGCCTTGCTTTCGCCGGCCGTTGGCCCGATATAGGTCCCCGGGAGGTTGGCGGTGGACGAGCCACTCGCCAACCGGGTCAGATCCGGAAGGAAGCAGCCCTAACGAGCACGGATCGGGTCGCTCGTCAGCCTCCCACCTTCTCAATTCGCTGTAGCCCGGATGAGCGAAGCGAAATCCGGGAGCGATCGGGAGGATCGCAAGGCCGATTTTCCGGGTTTTGCGGAGTTTATCCTCGGACGCGCGTAGCGCGATCCGGGGCTACACCCGGGCTACAGGCGGGCGCAGGTCGCGGCAGAGCCAACGTCACAATGAACGACGCCACAATCGAGCCGACCGGCTATCGCGTGCTGGCGCGCAAGTACCGCCCGGCGAGCTTTGCCGACCTGATCGGCCAGGACGCTATGGTGCGAACGATCTCGAATGCGTTCGAGACGGGCCGCATCCCGCAGGCCTGGATTCTCACCGGCGTGCGCGGAGTCGGCAAGACCACCACCGCCCGCATCCTCGCCCGCGCGCTCAATTACGAACTGCCCGACGGCTCGGTGAAGGAGCCCACCGTCAACATGCCGGTGATGGGGCTGCACTGCCAGGCCATCATCGAGAGCCGCCACATGGACGTGCTCGAGATGGACGCCGCCTCCCACAACAGCGTGGAGGACGTGCGCCAGATCAACGACGCCATCCGCTACGCGCCGGTGTCGGCGCGCTACAAGGTCTACATCCTCGACGAAGTGCACATGCTCTCGGGCGCCGCCTTCAACGCGCTGTTGAAGACGCTGGAGGAGCCGCCGCCGCACGCCAAGTTCGTCTTCGCCACCACCGAGATCCGCAAGGTTCCGGTGACGGTGCTGTCGCGCTGCCAGCGCTTCGATCTGCGCCGCGTCGATGCCGCGCTGCTGGTGAAGCACCTGGAGAGCATCGCCGCGCAAGAAAACATCGAGGCGGAGGAAGCGGCGCTGGCGCTGATCGCGCGCGCGGCGGAAGGCTCGGTGCGCGATAGTTTGTCGCTGCTCGACCAGGCGATCGCGCATGCCGGCGCCGTAACAGGCGCCGGCCAACGCAAAGATGCCGCCGGGCCGGTGCGCGCCGAGGACGTGCGGCAGATGCTTGGCCTCGCTGACCGCGTGCGCGTGGTCGACCTGTTCGAGGCGCTGATGAAGGGCGACACCGCCGCGGCGCTCACCGAACTGCGCGAGCAATACGACATCGGTGCCGACCCGGCGGTGGTGCTGTCCGATCTCGCCGAATTCACCCATTTCGTCACCCGCGTGAAGGTGGTGCCGTCGGTCGCCGACGACGTCTCGCTGTCCGAGGCCGAGCGCACCCGCGGCCGTGCCTTCGCGGCGGAACTGTCGATGCGTGTTCTCTCACGCACCTGGCAGATGCTGCTCAAAGGCATGAGCGAGGTGCAGGCCTCCGCGCGTCCGCTTGCCGCCGCCGAAATGGTTCTCGTGCGCATCGCCTATGCCGCCGACCTGCCGACGCCCGACGAAGTCGTGCGTTCGTTGAGCGAGGACGGCGGCACGCGCCCGCAAGGTCACGCCCAAGGCAACGGCGGCGGCGCGCAAGCCGGTTCGCAGAGTTACGCGCCGCGTCAGAACGCGCCGCACTATGACGCGCCGCGCGGGTCGCCACGGGCTTCCGCCGCGGTATCGCCGCGCCCGGCCGACGATCCGGCGGCGCAGGCAGCGGACGCTGCGCCGACGCTCGCGCTCACGTCTTTCGAGCAGGTGGTCGCGCTCGCCGCCGAAAAGCGCGACATCGGCGTGAAGATGACTCTCGAACGCGATGTCCGGCTGGTCCGTTGCGAAGACGGCCAGCTCGAAATCGCACTGGAGCCGACCGCGCCCAAGACCTTCGTGCACGACCTGCAGCGCAAGCTCATCGCGTGGACCGGCAAACGCTGGATCGTCGTGGTGTCGAAGGAGCGCGGCGCGCCGACACTGCGCGAGCAGATGGATGCCAAGCAGGCCGATCTCGAACGCGGCGTGCAGACCGACCCGCTGGTGCAGGCCGTGCTCACCCGTTTCCCCGGCGCCAAGATCGTCGGCGTCACCCAGAACGCGCCCGAGGCGGAAGAGGCCGAAGACATGCCGCCCGCGGAGGAAGAAGAGGAATAGCTTATGGCCGATTTCATGGGTCTGATGAAGCAGGCCGCCCAGTTGCAGTCGAAGATGCAGGCGCTGCAGGAAGAGCTGGAGGCGCTCGAAGTCGAGGGCAGCGCCGGCGGCGGCATGGTGGCGGTGACGCTCAACGGCAAGGGCGACCTCAAGGGCGTTAAAATCGACGATTCGCTGCTCAAGCCGAGCGAAAAGGAAATCCTCGAGGACCTCATGGTGGCGGCGCATGCCGACGCCCGCCGCAAGGCGGAGGGCCTGCTGCAGGAAAAGATGAAGGCCGTCACCGGCGGGCTGCCCCTGCCGCCGGGCTTGGGTTTGGGCTAACGAAATTGTCTCGTCGGTTGCCACGCACCGCAGCGCGCTCCCTCCCCCGCTTGCGGGGGAGGGTTGGGGAGGGGGCGCCGCAATCGGCAGTGCTGCTTTCCCCCTCCCTGTCCCTCCCCCGCACGCGGGGGAGGGGACGCTAGACCCGCACCGCTTTCGCGAGTTGAAGTGCATGCCCGCCGCCGTCGCCGGACCCGAAATCGAGCGCCTGATCCAGTTGCTCGCGCGCCTGCCGGGCTTGGGCCCGCGCTCGGCGCGGCGCGCCGCGCTCTTCCTCATCAAGAAGCGCGAGGCGCTGATGGCGCCGCTCGCCGCCGCCTTGCAGACCGCGATGGAGAAGATCGAGGTCTGCAAGATCTGCGGCAATATCGACACGCAGAACCCGTGCACGGTGTGCACCGACGTCCGGCGCGATCCCTCCATCATCGTCGTGGTCGCCGACGTCGCCGACCTGTGGGCGCTGGAGCGCGCGCATGCCGTCAATGGGCGCTATCACGTGCTTGGCGGCACGCTGTCGCCGCTCGATGGGGTCGGCCCGCAGGACCTCACCATCGAAGCGCTGGTGACGCGCGCGCACGAGCCGCAAGTCAAAGAAGTCATCCTCGCGCTCAATGCCACGGTCGACGGCCAGACCACGGCGCACTACATCACCGAGCTGTTGCAGGGCGCGAATGTGAAGGTGACGCGGCTCGCGCACGGCGTGCCGGTCGGCGGCGAGCTCGATTACCTCGACGAGGGCACGCTCGCGGCGGCGATCAAGCAGCGGACGTTGTTTTAGCCTCTGTCATTCCGGGATGCCCGCGTGAGCGGGCAGGCCCGGAATCCAGGGCGGCACGGCAAAGCAGTTGATTGTGGCTCTGGATTCCGGGTTCGCTCGCTTCGCTCGCGCCCCGGAATGACTACGATGATTTCCGCGGCACCAGCCGCTTGAAATGCCCCTGGCCCTGCAGCCAAGCGAGCAGCAGAAATCCCGGAATGGCCGCCAGCGCGCAGATCGCGAAAAACCAGACCCATCCCGTCGCCTCCGCGACATAGCCAGCGGTCGAAGAGAGGTAAGTGCGCCCGATCGCGGCAAAGGCGGTGAGCAGCGCATATTGCGTCGCCGTATGCAGCGGATTGCGGCAGAGCGCGGAGAGATAGGCGACGAAGATCACCGTGCCGATGGCGCTGGTAAAATTCTCCACCGTGATGGCGAAGCTGAGCCACGCGATGTCATGGCCGACCACCGCCTGCCACGAGAAGGCCAGATTGGCGGCGGCCTGCAGCAGCCCCCCGATCCACAGGCTGGCCGCCAGCGGCAGCGTGCGCGCGACATAGCCGCCGGCGAAGCCGCCTACGAGTGTCGCGACGAATCCGAGGCCTTTGATGATGGTGGCGTATTCGTTGCGCGTGAAGCCGAGCTTGACGGCGAAGGGTCCGGTCATCACGCCGGCGAGCGCGTCGGTGAGCTTGAACAGCACGACAAAGGCGAGAACGATGAGAGCGATGTGCAGGCCTTCACGCAGGAAAAAATCGGTGAATGCGCCGGTGATGGTGTGGCTGAGCCGCTTGAGCGCGGGCTCGCGGTGCTGCACCGCGTCGGCGCGGGTGGACTTTTCGGGTTCGCCCGCGAACACGGTGGTCAGCACGCCGACGATGACCAGCGCGGCCATGACCGTGTAGCTACCCGTCCAGCCGCCCTGCCGGCTGAAGCCGAAACTCTGGAACGCCGTGACCAGGAACAGCGCCCCCGCGCTCGAAACCAGCATGGCGACGCGGTAGGCCGCGACATAGGAGGCAGCGCCGGCGGCCTGCTCGTTCTCCGGCAGGCTTTCGACGCGGAAAGCGTCGATCACGATGTCCTGCGTCGCCGACGCGGCGGCAACCATCAAGGCGCCGAGGGCGATCATCGCCGGCGCCGTGACCGGATTGTTGGCGCCGAGCAGCACGATCGCGCCGATCAGCAGCAGTTGCGTCAGCATCAGCCAGCCGCGCCGGCGGCCGAGCCAGCGCCCGAGCAGCGGCACGTCGAACGCGTCGACGATGGGGGCCCAGAGGAACTTGATCGTGTAGGGCGTGCCGACCATGGCGAACAGGCCGATGGTCTTCAGGTCGACGCCCACCTCCGCCATCCAGAACAGCAGCGTCGAACCGGACAGCGCCAGCGGCAGGCCGGAGGAAAAGCCGAGGAAGAAGATGACCAGCACGCGCGGCTGCAGATACACCGCGGCGGCTTGGCGGAACGTGGGCTTGGGCGGGGCGGCGGGATTGGCGGCTTCGGGAGAGGCGGTCACGTAGAATTTTCCTCGTCATTCCGGGGCGCGAGCGAAGCGAGCGAGCCCGGAATCCAGAGTGACACGGAAAGGCTCTCGGAGTTTGCACTGGATTCCGGGTTCGCGGCCTTCGGCCGCGCCCCGGAATGACGCCGTTTGGTTCACTCCGCCGCCCCGAGCTTGGCCACCGGCGCCGCAATCACCTCGGCGCTCTGCCGCTCGTCGCCGTCGAATTCGAGCTCCTCGATCTTGCCGGCGCGCTTTTCGATCTTTCCCGCGGAAATGAGAATGTCGTCGATGTCCTTGCTGGTCTGGCCGAAATGGCCCTGCAGCTTGCGCACCCGGTCGCCGAGCAGGCGCACGTCCTTCATCATGTAGCCGACCTCGCTGCGGATCTGGTCGGCGGCCTCGCGCATCTCGGCATCCTTGCGCACCTGCTTGATGACCTGGATGGCCATCACCATCAGTGTCGGCGATACGATCATGACGCGCGCGCGCTGCGCCCGCTGCACCACGTCGTCGAACCGCTCATGCAGGTCGGCATAGACCGACTCCGACGGAATGAACATCAGCGCGATGTCCTGCGTCTCGCCCGGCACGAGGTATTTGTCCGCGATGTCGGAAATGTGTTTGCCGATGTCCTGCCTGATCCGCGCCGCCGCCGCCTTGCGCTCCTCCTCGCTCGCCGCCTCGCGCCAGGCCGTCATCGCTTCCAGCGGGAACTTGGCGTCGATGATGAGCGGCCCGGACTCCGGCATGAAGATCACGCAGTCCGGCCGCGAGCGGTTCGCCAGCGTGTACTGGAACGCATAGGCGCCCTTCGGCAGCACGTCGGCGACGATCGCCTCCAACTGGCCCTGGCCGAAGGCGCCGCGCGACTGCTTGTTGGTCAGCACGCCCTGCAAGGAACTGACCTGCGTCGCCAGTTCGGTGATGTTCTTCTGCGCGCTGTCGATCACCGCCAGCCGCTCGTTCAGCTTCTGCAGGTTTTCGACCGTGTATTTGGTCGAGGTCTTCATCGACTCGCCGAGGTTCTGCGTCACCGCATCGAGCCGCTGGTTGACGCCCTGCTGAAGCTGGGCATGGGCGTTGGCGAGCATCTCGCCCATGGCCTGGACCCGGGCGTTGAGCTCGGCGACGCGCTGCTCGGCGGCCGGGTCGGTCACCGGCGGCTTCGGCCGCAGCAGCAGGGCGATGATGGCGGCCACGCCGGCCGCGATGGCGAAGGCCAGGACGAGGAGCAGGGTCTGTGACATGCGGCCATCTCTAGCGTGATTCGGGGTGCGCGAACGAAGAGCGAACGGTAGGGCCATCCCGCCCCGGCCTCAAGTGCCGTTCCCGGCCTGCGCGCCGCAGCCCGTCAGCGCGAAGGCCGGTTCCATTGACCCTCGCGCAACGACCGATTACATCGCATTTATGGCCAAACGCGACATTCTCATCCTGCCGGACCCCAAGCTGCGCCTCCAATCCGAGCCGATCGAGGCGATCGACAAGGAGCTGCGCGCCCTCGTCGACGACATGTTCGAGACCATGTACGACGCCCCCGGCATCGGCCTGGCGGCGATCCAGATCGGCGTGCCAAAGCGCATCGTCACCATGGACCTCGCCAAGAAGGACGAGCCGAAGGCGCCGCAGGTCTTCATCAATCCGGAAGTGACCTGGAAGTCCGACGACAAGTCGGTCTACGAGGAGGGCTGCCTCTCGATCCCCGAATATTACGAGGAGGTCGAGCGGCCGACGTCGGTGAAGGTCAAGTACCTCGACCTCGAGGGCAAGGAGCACGAGATCGAGGCGACCGGCCTGCTCGCCACCTGCCTGCAGCACGAGGTCGACCACACCAACGGCGTCCTGTTCATCGACCACATCTCCAAGCTCAAGCGCGACATGGTGATGAAGAAGTTCAAGAAGGCGCAGAAGCGCGGCGACACCACCCGCGAGGCCTACAAGGCCGACACGCCGGAGCACCATATTGGGTAGAAGTTCGTCGGCGCGCGGAAAGCGCGTCGGCGATGCGACAGGACCGGTATGCCCCTCCGCCTGATCTTCATGGGCACGCCCGATTTCGCCGTACCGTCGCTGGTGGCGCTGGCGGCGGCCGGCCACGACATCGCGGCGGTCTATACGCGCGCGGCCAAGCCCGGCGGCCGCCGCGGTCTGGAATTGCAGCCGAGCCCGGTCGAGCGCGAGGCGCGCCGGCTGGCGCTGCCGGTGCTGACGCCGGCGGGCTTGCGCGACGCCGCGGCAATAGGCGCCTTCCGCGCGCACGGCGCCGATGTCGCGGTGGTGGCGGCTTATGGCCTGATCCTGCCCAAGGCACTGCTCGAGGCGCCGCGGCTCGGCTGCTTCAACGTGCACGCTTCGCTCTTGCCGCGCTGGCGCGGCGCCGCCCCCATCAACCGCGCCATCATGGCGGGCGACAGCGCGACCGGCATCACCATCATGAAGATGGACGAGGGCCTCGACACCGGCGCCATGGCGCTCGCCGAGCGCACGGTGATCGCGCCCGACATGACCGCCGGCGGCCTGCACGACGTGCTGGCCAGCCTCGGCGCCCGCCTGATCGTGCGTGCGCTCGCCGCGCTCGAGCAGGGCACGCTCACGCTGACGCCGCAGCCGACGGAGGGCGTCACCTATGCGGACAAGGTCGGCAAGGAGGAGACCCGCATCGACTGGGCGAAGCCCTGGCGCGACGTGCATAACCACATCCGCGGCCTCTCCCCGTTCCCCGGCGCGTGGTGCGAGATCGACGGCGTGCGCGTGAAGGCGCTGCGCTCGACCAAAGGCGAGGGTTTGGGCGAGCCCGGCACCGTGCTTGACGACAAGCTCACCATCGCCTGCCAGGACGGCGCCGTGCGGCTGACCCAGGTGCAGCGCGCCGGCAAGCAGCCGATGGCGACGGAAGAATACCTGCGCGGCACGCCGGTCGCGGCGGGCACGAAGCTCGCCTGACTTTTCCGCTCATTCCCGCGCAAGCGGGAATCCAGGGATCAAATCGCTCGCCTGAAGCTTGCCGCTCTGGGTCCCCGCTTGCGCGAGGACGAGCGGTGCTTGGTCAACCCACGGCCGCTTCCGCCGCCGCCCCGCACTTCGCGCGCAGCATCGCTTCGAACGCGCCGAACACCTTGCGCATCTGCGCCGGCTTGTAGGGAAACAGGTCCGGCGGGTCCATCGAATGCACGATCATGTTCGTGCCCGCCTCGAACACCAGGAGCCTGCCGTCCGGCGTCTCGCCGCAGTCGAAGGGGATGTAGTCGAGACCGAAGCGCGCGTCGATCTCGGCCAGCGCGCGCGCGTGGCGCACCGCGAAGTCCTCGTCGAACGTCGCGAAGAAATGCGCCTCTTCCGCCCGCCGTTCGGGGCGCGCACGCATGTCGGCGTTGAGATAGTGGATCATCCAATGCGCCGACACCGCCATGTGGCAGGCGTAAGGCCTGCCCGCAATCAGCGCGATGCGATACTTGCGGAACAGCCCGTCGGCCGAGCGGTAGTCGATATAGGGCGCGATGGAGAAGTCATCCTCCGGCCGCGTGGCAAGATAAGCCGCCAGCGCCGTGGCGTCGTCGAGCTTCTCCAGCCCCGTGCCGGCATGCGAATCCGCCGGCCGCGCGATGATGGGAAAGCGCGCGCCGTTCAGGACGGCGCCGATATCGCGTGCGCCTTGCGCCAGGCGGGTCAGTTCGGCGCGGCCGATGTCGACGTTCATCGGCATGCACACGCCGGGCGCCGACTTCAAGCAGCTCCCAGGTACCCTCGCGGGTCAGCCGCGCGATATGCGAAGGCGCATTCAGCAGCGGCTTCGGCCAGCTTAGCGCGGCCAGCCGGCGCAGCAGCGCCTGGTTCGCGCGCTGCTCGGCGATCGCCACCAGCGCCACGTCGTGCGAGGGCAGCGCCGGCATGGGCGCGTCCGCGTCCACATAAAGCATGTCGAGCGCGACGCTGGTGCCAGCCAGCATGAACTCGATCGGGATATTGGCCATGAAATCGCCGGGCGCCATAAGCGCCAACAGCCGCAAGGGCCGTGCCGCCGCGGCCGCCGCCGGCTGATGGAACAGCCGCGTCTGTTGCAGCGCCATCGCCTGCAGCGCCAGCCGGTCGTCGGGGCGGCCCTGCAGATGGGCGATGGTGGACAGGTCCATCAGCGCCACGGCGTCGTCCGGGTTTTCGGTTGCGCGCGTCACCAGATCGTTCCACAGCGGGGCCAGATTGCAGCCGTCGAAGGCGAGCTTGGCGAGGCTGGGCAGGCCGATGAGCGTGGGCTCCGCTTCGATAGGCGCATGGACGTTCATGATCGGGTTTTCCTAGAGTGAATGGCGTCGGGCGCGATTGCCTGTTCGTCCTCGTAGGTCCCCTCCGCTCGCTTGACGGAAGCCCACGGGAAGTCGGGACAGGCTGCAAGGAAACCGTTAACCATAAGTTTGAAGGTTCCGTTAACCACCCATGCCCCGCTACAAGCTCACCATCGAATATGACGGCGCGCCCTTCGCCGGCTGGCAGGTGCAGGCCGAGCAGACGACCGTGCAGGGCGTGCTCACGCTGGCCGTGGCCGCCTTCGCCGGTGAGAGCACGCTGGTGCAGGGCGCCGGCCGCACCGATGCCGGCGTGCACGCGCGCGCGCAGGTGGCACATGTCGATCTCGCCAAGGCTTGGGACACCGACACCGTGCGCGATGCGCTCAATGCGCATTTGCGGCCGCATCCGGTGGCGGTGCTGGCGGCGGAGCAGGTCGGCGCCGATTTCAACGCGCGCACCTCGGCGGTGAAGCGCCATTATCTCTACCGCATCCTCAATCGGCGCGCCGACCTCACGCTCGACCGCGGCCGCGCCTGGCGCGTGCCGCGCCCGCTCGACAGCGGCGCGATGCACGAAGCCGCCCGCCATCTCATCGGCAAGCACGACTTCACCACCTTCCGCTCCAGCGAATGTCAGGCCAAGTCGCCGCTGAAGACGCTCGACCGATTGGACGTCGACCGCGCTGGCGAGGAGGTGACGGTGCGCGCCTCCGCGCGCTCGTTCCTGCACAACCAGGTTCGCTCCATGGTCGGCTCGCTGGTCATGGTGGGCGAGGGCAAATGGCGTCCCGGCGATATCAAGCGCGTCCTGGATGCGCGCGACCGCACCGCCTGCGGCCAGGTAGCGCCGCCGGACGGGCTTTATCTGATGCGGGTGGATTATTAGAGGAGCGTAGCCGAAGAAGCAGGTCCCGCCGCCGCGCCGCCTCCGTCGGGCTCGCCGGATCGTCGACAAGAATTTGTTCATTTTAGAGTTGACAATGATCCTACAGGTATGTTCTCCTATGGCCATCCCGCCTCGTTACCGAGGGGTGTCTGTACAGCATCTTCAGACACGGGGCGGGGAGCGGTGGCCGGGGAATGACTGCGCATCGGAGATGCGATGCGCAGGCCCGGCGGTCCAAGCCGCATGTGTCCCGGCGCGCCAGCCGCGCGCCACGGGGCCCCGGTGATGGCCGGAGCCGGCAGTCGGTCACAGGTCTGCCGGCATCGGTCTGGGTCCAGAGCGGTGGATAGGCAGGCTTCCGTAAGGAAGGTTGCCTGAAAGGTACGTCCACCGGGGGCCATGCGGAGCAAACCTATCAAACACCGCGCGCGGGACGCCGTGGGACTGGCGGACTTGCGTTTGCTCGTCGGCGTTTCTTTCAAGAGGCGCCGGCGGGAACCGGACCATCGACAAGCCTCGACGTCGCGAGGCGTCGAGGCCCGCGGGTCCGAGCATTTTAGTTTGCGCACGCTGCGTAAACTTGAGTGCGCCCGGACCCATCGGCGTCCCGCGCGCCCTCGGCATTTTCGAGAGCGGGCGGTTTGGAATAGCGGCGCACCCCGCGCCGACCAAACAACAGGGGCGGCGAAGCGTTGGCTAAGAATGTTTGTCTGTAGGGGCGCAAAAGCGTGCGGCACGCGCGCTGTGCCCACCGCGAATGAGCGATTGGCCGCAATGCCGCCGGGGGGCTTCGCTGCGCTCAGCCTACCCTACAGAGTCTTTGCCACTGCGCAGACTATTGCTTCGCGAGGGAGTGAAACAATGCCCCACTTCATCTGCACCGCCTGCGGCATGCAATATGCCGAAAGCGCCGCGCCGCCCGCGCAATGCACCATCTGCGAGGAGGAGCGGCAATACGTGCCGCCGGGCGGGCAGAACTGGACCACGCCCGCCGCGCTGGCGCAGAGCCACATGATCGCTTGGCGCGAATTCGAGCCGGGCGTGATCGGCCTCGGCGCCACGCCGCATTTCGCCATCGGCCAGCGCGCGCTCCTCGTGCGCACGCCGCACGGCAACGTGCTGTGGGACTGCATCGCGCCGCTCGATGCCGCAACCGTGACGCTGATCGAGAGCCTCGGCGGTATCGACGTGATCGCCATCTCGCATCCGCACTTCTACACGACGATGGTGGAATGGGCGCACGCCTTCGAAGCGTCGATCCATCTCAACGCCGCCGATAGGCAATGGATCATGCGGCCCGATCCGGCTATCCGCCTGTGGGAGGGCGACACGCATGCGCTCTGGCAAGGCGTCACGCTAGTGCGCTGCGGCGGTCATTTCGAAGGCGGCACCGTCCTGCACTGGGCAGGCGGCGCCGGTGGACGCGGTCTCGTCTGTTCAGGCGACATCCTCACCGTCTGCGCCGACCGCAAATGGCTCACCTTCATGCGCAGCTATCCCAATCACATTCCGCTGTCGGCGGCGGCGGTCGCCCATATCGGCGCGGCGCTCGCGCCCTTCGCCTTCGAGACGATCTACGGCCATTACTTCGATCGCGTCATTGCCCATGACGGCAAGAACGTGCTGGCGAAGTCGGTCGAGCGCTATATCGCGGCGATCGAGGGCAGGCGGGGATATGAATAAATGCTGTGCGGCGGCGCTTATCAGTGACGCGAGCGCGCCGCCACGCGCTTGGCGCGGGTTTCGCAGGTGGTGATGCCGAGCGCGGCATAAAAAGGACACCAGCCCATCACGCCGGTCAGGAAGGAGATGGCGCCGATGACGCCGAGCACGAGCGCGATAGTGCCCTCGACCACGGCGAAAGGCCCGCTGAACGAGATGACGGCGAAGATGAGCAGCGCCGCGCCCACGAAGGCGCGAATGATTTCGATCGATACCCCGTTCGTTCGCGTGCACAATGCTCTCCTCAGGCCCCGGTGGGTGCCGTACAGATAGGCCGCCCCCCGCTCTTTGCAACTTGGCCGCTCTTTGCGGCTGCTTAGCATCGCCGGCCGTGCGAGGCTTGTCGTGGATCAATTGTATGGATACGGGCCGAAGCGACGGCCTGACGATGCGGGGATACGCGCCGATGCATGGCAGCCCCGAAGGGGCCGCAGGCGGAGTCACGCGCTCAATAGCGCGGCGTGCCGGGCACGAAGGCGTCGAATGCCGCCCAGAACTGCCGGCGGTACTGGTCCTGCTCCTGCAGGATCTCATGGCGGGCGCCGGACAGGATGAGATGCCGGCCGGCCAGCAGGCCGGTGCCGAATTCCTCGATGGCCGGGGTCGACACCACCTCGTCATGCCCGGCCGCCACCAGCAGCATCGGCTGTCGGATGCCGCCGGCATAGCCGGGCAGCTTGAACTGTTTCATCTGGCGCAGTGCGGCGTCGGCCCAGGCGATGGTGGGCGAGCCGAGGCCGAGCGCCGGCTCGTGCTCCAGGATCGCGGCGTTGCGCGTGAAGCGCACCGGGTCGGAGGTGAGCACATTGCCGATGAACTCCTCGCTGCCGATGACGCCGGGGCCGCCGCCCGGCACATAGGCCGCGCCGCGTCCGATCAGCCGCATGAAGCGCGCGAATGGTCCGGCCATTCCCATGAAGCGCCCGGGCGGCAGCGCGATCATCGGCGCCGACAGCACGACGCGCTCGAACCAGCGGCTGCCGTGGTGACAGGCGCGGATGGCGATTGCGCCGCCCATGGAATGGGCCAGGCAGAAGATCGGCGGCGGGCAGTCGGGCAGCACCACCTGCGTCATGAAGGCGTCGAGATCGGCTTCATACTGCGCGAAGTTGCGCACATATCCCTTGTAACGGTCGGAGAGGCGGCGGTCGGAGAGGCCTTGGCCGCGCCAGTCCAGCGCCGCCACCGCGAAGCCGCGTGCGCGCAGGTCGCGCGCCGTCTCGAAATATTTTTCGATGAACTCGGCGCGGCCCGGCAGCACCACCACCGTGCCCTTGCGGTTGGCCGGCGGCGCCCAGCGCGCAAAGCGCAGGTTCACCCCGTCCGGGGTCTTGATGGTGCCGGCCACCACATTATCGGGCACCGGATTGGCGGGAATGGAGACGAGTTTCATGAACAGCCAAAATGGCCCGGTGCGGCTTGGGCCCGCGCCTTATAGTGCATGATCCGGAGAAGTGGGAACCGGTTTTCCGGTGCCGCCGCGCGCAGGCGCAGGAGCGCGCCAAACGGACCCGTTTCAGTCCGCGAGCCGGCAGCAAAGACTTTATATTTCAGTGCATTAGATAGCGACTGGCCGGGCTCTTGCGGGCCCAAAATCGTCTTCCCATATGAGCTTTGCGCAGGCCATGACGGCTGCGCTACGGGACCGAGGTCCGGCCATCCGGCGGACCGCCCCGCATGTCGCTCAAAGGAGGATATGCTATGCGTACTTTCGATCTTGCACCCCTTTACCGTTCCACCGTCGGCTTCGACCGTCTGTTCTCGATGATGGACGCTTTCGAGAGCGCCCCGGGCTACCCGCCCTATAACATCGAGCGCACCGGCGAAAACGACTACCGAATTACCGTCGCGGTAGCCGGCTTCGGCGAGAACGACCTCAACATCGAAGTCAAAGAAAACACCCTGAAGATCAAGGGCGCCAAAGAGGCGAAGGCTGAGCAGAAGGGCGAGGTGCTCCACCAGGGCATCGCCGCGCGCGCTTTCGAGCGTGTCTTCCAGCTCGCCGACCACGTCCAGGTCAAGGCCGCGAAGCTCGAGAACGGCCTGCTGCACGTCGATCTCGTGCGCGAGATTCCCGAGGCGAAGAAGCCGC
Organism: uncultured Pseudomonadota bacterium; assembly: GCA_963837965.1. Lineage (GTDB taxonomy): Bacteria > Pseudomonadota > Alphaproteobacteria > Rhizobiales > Xanthobacteraceae > Pseudolabrys. Next base: position 135,097 of record CAWIPY010000009.1, read on the forward strand.
GCCAGATCCCGATCGGCCAGGCGGAGAAGCCCCAGGCCCAGGTGATCGACAGCAAGGCCGCCTAAGGCCCGACTTCACCTTCAAACGCGAGAGCGCCCCGGATGCCCCGGGGCGCTTTTGTTTTGATTGCTCGCGGTGGCCGGCGGCGGCGTTCAGTCCTGAGGCTGCGGCGCCGGAATTTCGGTGCTGCGGGTGGCCGCCTCTTCCTCCGCAGGCTGCGTTTGCGTGTCGCCAGAAGGCGCAGGCGCGTAAGAAGGGGCGGTTTCGTAAGCAGGGGTAGTCTCGTCAGCAGGCGCCGGACCGGGCGCGGCGTCCTGCTCCTGTGCCGGTTCGACGGTCTCTTTCATCGACGGCCCGACAGTTGCTGCTGCGCCGGTGCGGCCACTTCTTCCCGCTCGTGCGTCCGCTCGACGTTTTGCTCTTGCGCCGGTTCCATACTTTGTTGGTCCGGGACACCCTGTTCCTGCGGTGGCGGCGGCGCCTGCAGCGGCAGGCGCGCGCGGTCCGCCTGCTCGCCGGGCCCGCGGAATTTCTCGCCATCACCTTTCGGGGGGCCGGTTTCGCTCTCGATTCCGCTCAAAGGCTCGCGCTTGATTGCAGGGGGAGGATCTTGCTTCACCGCGTAGGTCGGCGTCGGGTAATCCGGGCTCATCACGCGATGCGGCTGGGGCGGGGCGCTGCCGATGCTGCGACGCGCACGCGCCTTGCGGGCATGCGGCGGCGGCGCGGCCCGATGCGCCTTGTGGCGGACGGGCCGGTGCGCCTTCCGGTGAGCGGGCGGGCGCAGCGCGCGGTGACGCGGCGGCGCGGACAAGACGTGAGCGTCGCCCTCTTCGGCAGGCAGTGCGGCTTCCCCGCCATCGCTGTCGCGTTCGCTGTGCTCGCTCGGCCGCGGCACATGGATGATACGCGGCCCGGCGAAGTAACGCGGCCGGTAGACCGGCTCGATCGATACGATGTCGCCGAGGGTGGCGTCGGCCACCACCAGCAGTTCGGTGCCGCCCGGGTCGAGCGCATGCAGCACGTAGTAAGGACCGCGCGGGTAGGCGCGGGTGATGGGCGAAAGGCCGATCTCCCGCACGCTGGTAAGGATTTCGTTGGGCGGCACGCGCATCGCGGCGACCGCGTGTCGATGATCGTAGGGGCCGGCCGCCACGTACGACATCGTGCCGGCCAGCGCCGTCAGCACGATCCCGATGGTCAGGCGTTTGTTCACGGGCCCGTCCCTCGGCTCCGCGTCGCCAGCTTGATCATATGGTCGATCGAGAGCTCGCCCGGTCCGCGCGAGATCAGCACCAAGAGGATCGCCGCCCAGTAGACGTGCAGGCTCCACAGCGCTTCCGGCATGACATAGACCTGCAGCATGGCGGTGACCGCCAGCAGGCCAAAGGCGGCAAAGCGGGTGCCGAAGCCGAGCACCAGCATGATCGGCAGCGCGAATTCCGCACTGCTCAACAGATAGGCGGCAAGCCCCGCCGGAACCGGCAGCGGCAGATAGCCGGTGAGCAGGCTCGTGTAGGTCAGCGCCTTCACCTGCAAGGGCAGGATGAACGAGAAGTCGAAGCCGTGCAGGTTGAGCGCGATGTGCGGTCCGTCGACGCGCGCCTGGCCGTCGAAAAAGAACACCCGCGCGATGGCGAGCCGCAGGACCAGCGCCACCAGCGCGTAGGGGATGAAGGCGCAGGCCGCGACGAAGCCGCGCACCAGGGTGCCGATGATCGAGCGCTGGCGGCGCGCGCGCCGGTCGGCTTGCGCCGCGAGCGCCGCGCTCGTGCTCAGTGCGGAGGTGACCGCGGGTGAAAAGCGCGGCGGCGCCATGGCCGCGGCCGGTGGCGGCGTCAGCAGGGCCGATGCCCGGCGGGGCGCGGTGAACGCGGCGAGCCGGTCGGTCAGCCTGGAAAGTGCTGCGACGCCTTCATCATTGCTGTTCGCCGCCCGAGGGGCGGACGCAAACTGGTCTGTCATGACGCCCTCACCGTCCCGATTATTTTTCGGGAGATTAGCCAAGACAGGGCTTGATGCGGCTTTTTCCCGTAACCACGGTTAAACGGTTAACCTCGGCCGGTGCTGCCGAGGCCGAGGCTTGCCGAGGAGCAGCAACGCCATTGCGCGAAGCCCGCGCGCGTGTTCCTCTTCTTGCTCGGTGAGAAGGCGCCGCCGCAACAAAACGCCGGTTCCGCGAAATCGGGCGTGGACCAGACTTGTGCGGCAGGGCAAAATTTGGCAATGTCCATTAGGACAGCACTGCTGTCCTAATGGGTGGCGGCCACGGTGCCGGCCCTTTGAGGCGGGGCTGACGCGTGTGGCGCCCAACGGGAGCGGCCACGGCGGCAATTGACCGAAAAGGCTGCCCTTCTCGAGATCGGTTGCGCGACGGCCGCGGTGCCTTGCCGGTGCTGCGGACGCGGAAGGTGCGCCGGAGCCATTGACTGAGGTGCCGGCGAGGCAGGGCAAGATGGGCGAACGAAAGAGCGACGCAGTGACGATCGGACGCGAGACCCCCGCTGAACTGCGGGCGGCGCTGCGCGCCTGCGCGAGCGCCGATCCCGGCACACCGGCCCCGCAGGGACTCTACGACCCTGTGCTTGACAAGGATTCCTGCGGCGTCGGTTTCGTCGCCGACATCAAAGGCCGCAAGTCGCACCAGATCATCGAGGACGGCCTGAGCATTCTGTGCAATCTGGAGCACCGCGGCGCGGTCGGCGCCGATCCGCGCATGGGCGACGGCGCCGGCATCCTGGTGCAGATCCCGCACAAGTTCTTCGCCAAGAGGGCCAAGGAACTCGGCTTCGAACTGCCCGAGCCCGGCCGATATGCGGTCGGCCAACTCTTTATGCCGCGCGAGAAGAACTGGCGGCAGATCGTCCGCGACATCTACGCCGAGATCATCGCCCGCGAGGGTTTCGAACTGCTCGGCTGGCGCGACGTGCCGACCGACAATTCCACCCTCGGCGAGTCGGTCAAGCCGACCGAGCCCAAGCACATGCAGGTGTTCATCGGCCTCGGCAGTAAGAAGCTGAGCGAGGACGAGTTCGAGCGCCGCCTCTACATCCTGCGCAAGTCGATCTCCAACGCGATCTACCGCCGGCGCGACCGGCGCGTGTCCGACTATTACCCGGTGTCGGTTTCCTGCCGCACGGTGGTCTACAAGGGCATGTTCCTCGCCGACCAGCTCGAGACCTATTATCCCGATTTGCACGAGCCGGATTTCGAGTCGGCGCTCGCCCTTGTGCACCAGCGTTTCTCGACCAACACCTTGCCCGCATGGTCGCTCGCTCACCCGTACCGGATGATCGCGCACAACGGCGAGATCAATACGCTGCGCGGCAATGTGAACTGGATGGCGGCGCGGCAGGCCTCGGTCGCCTCGCCGCTGTTCGGCAAGGACATCAACCGGCTGTGGCCGATCTCCTATGAAGGCCAGTCGGACACCGCCTGCTTCGACAACGCACTCGAGTTCCTCACGCAAGGCGGCTACTCGCTCGCCCACGCGATGATGATGATGATTCCCGAGGCGTGGGCGGGCAATCCGCTCATGGACGAGGAGCGGCGCGCCTTCTACGAATACAACGCCGCGCTGATGGAGCCGTGGGACGGCCCGGCCGCGATCGCCTTCACCAACGGCCGCCAGATCGGTGCAACGCTCGACCGCAACGGCCTGCGTCCCGCCCGTTATCTCGTGACGCGCGACGAGCGCATCGTCATGGCGTCGGAAATGGGCGTGCTGAAGATTCCGGAAAAGGACATCGTCCGGAAATGGCGGCTGCAGCCCGGCAAGATGCTGCTGGTCGATCTCGACGAGGGCCGGCTCATTCCCGACGAGGAATTGAAGGCGGAGCTGGCCAAGAGCCATCCCTACAAGCAGTGGCTGACGGACACCCAGATCGTGCTGGAAGACCTGCCGGCCGCGGCCAACGAGCCGGCGAAATCGAATCTGGCGCTGCTCGATCGTCAGCAGATGTTCGGCTACACCCAGGAAGACCTGAAGTTCCTGATGTCGCCGATGGCCACCACCGGCGAGGAAGCGGTCGGCTCCATGGGCAACGACACGCCGATCTCGGCGCTGTCCGATCGCTCGAAGCCGCTCTACACCTATTTCAAGCAGAACTTCGCCCAGGTCACCAATCCGCCGATCGATCCGATCCGCGAAGAACTGGTGATGAGCCTCGTCTCCATCATCGGGCCGCGGCCGAACCTGCTCGACATGGAAGGCGCCTCGACGCTCAAGCGGCTGGAGGTGCGCCAGCCCATCCTAGCCAACGAGGACCTGGAGAAGATCCGCGAAATCTCACAGATGAGCGGCGACCATTTCAAGTCGCGCACGCTCGACATCACCTTCCCGGCGGAGCACGGCGCCGACGGCATGGGCTGGGCGCTCGACGACTTGTGCGAGCGGGCGGAAGAGGAAGTCCGCCAGGGCTGCAACATCATCATCCTGTCCGACCGCAAGGCCGGCGCCGACCGCATCGCGGTCCCTGCGCTGCTCGGCTGCGCGGCGGTGCACCACCATCTCATCCGCAAGGGCTTGCGCACCTCGGTCGGTCTCGTCGTGGAATTGGGCGAACCGCGCGAGGTGCATCACTATGCCTGCCTCGCCGGCTACGGCGCCGAGGCGATCAATCCCTATCTCGCCTTCGAGACGCTGATCGCGGCCAAGGACGACCTGCCGCAGAAGCTGGACGAGAAGGAAGTCGTCAAGCGCTACATCAAGGCGATCGACAAGGGCCTGCTCAAGGTGATGTCCAAGATGGGCATCTCGACCTACCAGTCCTATTGCGGCGCGCAGATCTTCGACGCCGTCGGCCTGCGCCAGGAATTCGTCGACCAGTATTTCACCGGCACCCACACGCGCATCGAAGGCGTGGGGCTGGCCGAGATCGCGGAAGAGACCGTGCGCCGCCACCGCGACGCCTTCTCCGACGCGCCGATCTACAAGTCCATGCTCGACGTCGGCGGCGACTACGCCGTGCGCGTGCGCGGCGAGGACCACGTGTGGACGGCGCCGACGGTCGCCAATCTGCAGCACGCCGTGCGCGGCAATTCGCAGGACCACTACCGCGCCTTCGCCAAGCTGGTGAACGAACAGAACGAGCGCCTGCTCACCATCCGCGGCCTGTTCCGCATCGGCAGGGCGGAGGAGGATGGCCGCAGCCCGGTTCCGTTGGATGAAGTCGAGCCGGCCAAGAACATCGTGCGGCGTTTCTCCACCGGCGCCATGTCGTTCGGCTCGATCAGCCGCGAGGCGCACACCACGCTCGCCATCGCCATGAACCGCATCGGCGGCAAGTCGAACACCGGCGAGGGCGGCGAGGAGGCCGACCGCTTCAAGCCGCTGCCGAACGGCGATTCCATGCGCTCGGCCATCAAGCAGGTGGCGTCGGGCCGCTTCGGCGTGACCACCGAGTATCTGGTCAACTCGGACATGATGCAGATCAAGATGGCGCAAGGGGCCAAGCCCGGCGAAGGCGGGCAGTTGCCGGGCCACAAGGTCGACAAGACCATTGCCAAGGTGCGCCATTCGACGCCCGGCGTCGCTCTGATCTCGCCGCCGCCGCATCATGACATCTATTCGATCGAGGACCTGGCCCAGCTCATCTTCGATCTGAAGAACGTCAATCCTGAAGGCGACGTCTCGGTGAAGCTGGTGTCGGAAGTCGGCGTCGGCACCGTCGCCGCCGGCGTCTCCAAGGCGCGCGCCGACCACGTCACCATCGCCGGCTACGAGGGCGGCACCGGCGCTTCCCCGCTCACCTCGATCAAGCACGCCGGCAGCCCCTGGGAGATCGGGCTTGCCGAAACCCATCAGACGCTGGTCGCCAATCGGCTGCGCGGACGCATCTCGGTGCAGGTCGATGGCGGCATCCGCACCGGGCGCGACGTCGTGATCGGGGCGCTGCTGGGCGCCGACGAGTTCGGCTTCGCCACCGCGCCGTTAATCGCGGCCGGCTGCATCATGATGCGCAAGTGCCACCTCAACACCTGCCCCGTGGGCGTGGCGACGCAGGATCCGGTGCTGCGCAAGCGCTTCCGCGGCACGCCCGAGCACGTGATCAATTATTTCTTCTTCGTCGCCGAGGAAGTGCGCGAGCTCATGGCCGAGCTCGGCTTCCGCAGCTTCGACGAGATGGTCGGGCAGATGCAGATGCTCGATCAGCGGCGCCTGGTCGAGCACTGGAAGGCGAAGGGCCTCGACTTCTCCAAGCTGTTCCTCAAGCCGAAGGCCGACCGCGGCACCGCGATCTACAACTGCGAGAAGCAGGATCACAAGATCAAGGAGATCCTCGATCGCGAACTGATCGCGGAGTCGCAGGCTGCGCTCGACCGCGGCGCGCCGGTCAGGCTGCGAAAGTCGATTCGCAATATCGACCGCACCACCGGCGCCATGCTCTCCGGCGAGGTGGCCAAGCGTTACGGTCACGAAGGCCTGCCGGAAGGCTCCATCCACGTGCACTTCAACGGCACTGCCGGGCAGAGCTTCGGCGCCTGGCTCGCGCGCGGCGTCACCTTCGAGCTCGACGGCGACGCCAACGACTATGTCGGCAAGGGCCTTTCGGGCGGCCGCATCGTCATCCGGCCGCCGGCCGAGAGCGGCGTGGTGCCGGAGGAATCGATCATCGTCGGCAACACGGTGCTGTACGGCGCCATTGAAGGCCAGTGCTATTTCCGCGGCGTCGCCGGCGAGCGCTTCGCCGTGCGCAATTCCGGCGCCATCGCCGTGATCGAAGGCGCCGGCGACCATTGCTGCGAATACATGACGGGCGGCGTGGTGGTCGTCCTCGGCAATACCGGCCGTAATTTCGCGGCCGGCATGTCGGGCGGCATCGCCTACGTGCTCGACGAGGATGAGACGTTCAAATCGCGCTGCAATATGGCGATGGTGGAACTGGAGCCGGTGCCGGCCGAAGAGCTCGTTTCCGAGCAGGAGTTCGGCCATTACAACGATCTCGAGACCCACGGCCGCGTCGACGTGATGGACGACCTCACCACCAAGGATGCCGAGCGGCTACGCATGCTGATCGCCGAGCACGCGCGCCATACCGGCTCCGCCCGCGCTGCCGCCATCCTGGCGGATTGGCAGCGCTACCGCCCGCTGTTCAAGAAAGTGATGCCGGTCGAATATCGCCGCGCGCTCGCTGAGATGGCAAAGGAGAAGGCCGCCACGATGCAGGCCGCGGAATAAGAATGGGCAAGATCACCGGCTTTCTCGAAATCGAACGGCACGACCGCAAGTACGAACCGGTCGCGGAGCGCATCAAGCACTGGCACGAATTCGTGCTGCCGCTGCCCGAACAGGCGCTGCGCGAGCAGGCCGCGCGCTGCATGGATTGCGGCGTGCCCTATTGCCACGGGCTCTCCCATATCACCGGCGCGCCCACCGGCTGTCCGGTCAACAATCAGATCCCCGACTGGAACGACCTGGTCTATCGCGGCCATTGGGACGAGGCCGCGCGCAACCTGCATTCGACCAACAACTTCCCGGAGGTGACCGGCCGCGTATGCCCGGCGCCGTGCGAAGCATCCTGCACGCTCAACATTGACGAGAACCCGGTCACCATCAAGACCCTCGAATGCGAGATCGCCGACCGGGCGATCGCGCAGGGGCTGAAGCCCGAACTGCCGGCCCACAAGACCGGCAAGAAGGTGGCGGTCGTCGGCTCCGGCCCGGCGGGTCTCGCCTGCGCACAGCAACTCGCGCGCGCCGGCCACGACGTGCACGTCTACGAGCGCTGGGCCAAGGCGGGCGGACTCATGCGCTACGGCATTCCCGACTTCAAGATGGAGAAGGTACACATCGAGCGACGCGTGGCGCAGATGGAGGCGGAAGGCGTCACCTTCCACTACGGCGCCGACGTCGGCGTCAATGTGCCGGTCGACAAGCTGGTCGCCGAGCACGAGGCTGTGGTGCTCACGGGCGGCGCGGAGAAGCCGCGCGACCTGCCGATCCCGGGCCGCGAGCTCAAGGGCATCCATTACGCCATGGAGTTCCTGCCGCAGCAGAACCGCCGCGTTTCCGGCGAGCCGCTCGGCGACGCGGCGCCGATCCTGGCGACCGGCAAGAAGGTGGTGGTGATCGGCGGCGGCGACACCGGCTCCGATTGCATCGGCACCTCGATCCGCCAGGGCGCGGTGTCGGTGCTGAATTTCGAGATCATGTCGCAGCCGCCCGAGCACGAGAACAAGATGCTCACTTGGCCGGATTGGCCGCTCAAGCTGCGCGTCTCGTCGAGCCACGAGGAAGGCGCGGAGCGCGAGTTCGCCGTGATGACGCAGAAGTTCTCCGGCGAAAACGGCCAAGTGAAGACGCTGCACTGTGTGCATGTCGACGGCAAGCTCAAGCCGGTGCCGGGCAGCGAGTTCGAGCTCGAGGCCGATCTGGTGCTGCTCGCCATGGGTTTCGTCAGCCCGCTGCATGAGGGCATGATCAACGCGCTTGGGCTGGAGCTCGACCAGCGCGGCAATGTCAAGGCCGACACCGAGGCCTATGCCACCTCGAGCCCCAAGGTGTTCACCGCCGGCGACATGCGCCGCGGCCAGTCGCTGGTGGTCTGGGCGATCCGCGAAGGCCGCCAATGCGCCCACGCGGTCGACAAGTTCCTCATGGGCTCGACCACCCTGCCGCGCTGATGCGCCGGTGCTTGCCCTCCCCTGGACGGCTTTCAGGGGAGACAAGCCCGCGTCTGCTTCCGCCCCGTTTTCCACCCCCTGTGACATTTCCGCCCTACTGGCGCGCAACAACTTACGCTAGCATCGCCTCGGAAGAGGGGGGCAGGCGGTGCGGCTGCGGTGCATCTTGACGGCCTTCGGTGCGGCGCTGGCGCTTACCGCCTGCGCGCAAAACGCCGATCATCTGAACACGCACTATCTCGATCTTTTCGCCACGCGTGAGCCCACGCTCGCCGCGTTCACCGTTTGCCATGGGTTCGGCTGCACCGAGCGCTCGTATGCCAGCCTCAGCCTTGCCGAGTGGGGCAAGGTCCGCGTCGAATTCCGCCCGCGCCCCCGCAATGCCAAGGCCGAGCGCCAGCAGATCGCGCGTGCGGTCGCGCTGATGGAACGCCTGGTCGGGCCGAAGACGGGCACCGCGGCGCATCAATGGACGCATAAGAACATGCTGATCCTGCCCAATCTGGGCGACACGACGCAACTCGATTGCGTGGACGAGGCGGTCAACACCTGGACCTATATGAGCATGATGGAGCGTGGCGGGCTCTTGCATTTTCACCGGGTGGCCGACCTCTCCAATGCCGGCGGACTGACCGACCCGAACATGCGCAACACCGCCGTGCTGAAGGAAAAGGGCGGCGGCTACTACGCGGTTGATGCGAGCCTGGTCGACTATGGCAAGCCGCCGCTGGTCATGTCGCTTGCCACCTGGATGGGCGCCTGGCCGCCTGCGTCCTCCGCCGCCGAGGCGGTGGCCGAAGCGGGCGAAGCTCGCCCGCCGCACAAGAAGAGCGCGCGCGGGCAAGCCGCCAAGCGGGCGGTCAAGCGCGCCAAGCCGCAAGCGCGGTTGACGAATTCCTGAGAAACTTAGGTGCTTTTCACGCGGCGTGTGCAGCTTTGAGTGCTGCGCCAAAGCGCCATTGAATTAGACTAACTCTAAACTGCGATCACTTTTTCGCCTGTGCTGACGTTTGGTTGCGCGGATGCTTGCAAACGACCCGTCGGCGACGATATTGAAATCACGCACATCCAAGCCGGACGATGGTGTGAGCGGGCCGAGCGTACGGGGGCGCGGCCGGATGACCGCCGAGTATCACGCGCGGAGAACAGCCGATGAAATATGCGCGCTCGGGCTTCTTGCTGTCGGCATTTGCCGCCGCGCTGCTGGTTGGCGCTTCGCCGGCGCATGCCGCCGAGCAGAAGGTCTTTCAGATCGCCATCGAGAAGCAGGCGTTTACGCCGTCGACATTGACCATTCCCGCGGGGCAAAGGGTCAAGCTCATGGTCAGCAACAAGGATACGATCCCGGCCGAATTCGAAAGCAGCGATTTCAGCCGCGAGGTCGTCATTCCGGGCAAGACCACATTGCCGGTGTATGTCGGGCCGCTCGATCCGGGGACCTATCATTTCTTCAACGACTTTCATCCGCAGAGCAAAGGCACCCTGATCGTCACGAAATCGGGTCAATGATAGACCACAAAGCGTAGCGTGTAGCAGATGCCCCATCACACGATCATCGTCGAGCGTAACGCGGCCGCACCGGTCGAAACCCGGCTGCTTTGGTTCGAGCGTTTCGTGGATCGTTATCGCGACAAGCTCGCCTGGATTCACGTGGCCATGTTCTTCGGTTTCATGGCGCTGATGATCGTTCCGCTCTTCCTGCCGCTGCCCGGCGATGGCGCCACCTTCTATGGCAACTTCACGCTGTTCGCGAACTTCGTCATTTGGGGCCTGTGGTTTCCGCTGGTGTTCGTATCGGTGATCTTCACCGGCCGAAGCTGGTGCGGCGTGCTCTGTCCGCTCGGCGCCGCATCGGAATGGGCGAACGGCGTCGGCTTGAAGCGCCCGGTGCCGCGCTGGGTTCGCTGGCGCGGTACGCCCATCGTCAGCTTCATCGTCATCACCGTGTTGGCCCAGACCGTGGATGCGCGCGGATTTCCGCAAGGCATCGCCGTCGTCTTCGGACTGGCCTTCGTGTGCGCCCTCGCGCTTGGCTTGATCTACGGGCCGGGCAAGAAGAAGCGCGCCTGGTGCCGGCACATGTGCCCGATCGGCCTGATGCTTGGCGTCTTTTCGCGCATCGGCGCCGTTCAGTTCTTGCCAAAGCGGCCGCGGGCCGGGGGCGATGCCTATACCGAAAAGGGCCTCTGCCCGACCATGATCGACCTCAACCGCAAGGCCGAGTCGCGGCATTGCATCGAGTGCTTCCGCTGCGTTCATCCGGACGCAAAGGGCGGGCTCAAGCTCATGGCGCGCTGGCCGGGCGCGGAGGTCGCCCAGATCCGCCGGTACAATCCGAACGCCGCCGAGATCTGGTTTCTCTTTCTCGCTACGGGACTGTCGATCGGCGGCTTCCTGTGGCTCGTGCTGCCGCAATATGACTCGCTGCGCCAAATCATCGGCGTCTGGGCCATCGAGCACGGCTGGTATTGGGTCGGAACGGCCGGACCTGCCTGGCTCATGTCGGTGCATCCGGGCGGCCGGGAGGTCTACACCTGGCTCGACTTCTTCATGATCACGTTTTTCATGCTGGCCTGCTCCGTTGTGCTCAGTGCCGTGCTGGCGGGGCTGACCGCGCTGTCGAGCTGGCTTGCCGGCAGGCTGGGGGCCGATCTGCGCTTCCGCGCGCGGTTCGTCGAACAGGCTTACGCCTATATGCCGGTCGCCATGGTCTCGCTGGTGATCGGGCTGGGCGGCGAGTTGTTCGAGGCGTTTCCGCTGCTTGGCGTGCCGGCGGCGTGGATCCCGGCGATCAAGCTCGGCCTGTTCGCCCTCGGCGTCCTGTGGAGCCTCGTGCTGGGCCGCCGCCTGTTGACGGCACAGGGCTTACGCGGCGCCGGCCAATGGCTGCCGCTGCTTCCGCTGTTTGCAGGAGTAGCCGTGATCGGCCTGGCATGGTGGCCGGCGATCTTCGGGATCTAGGCATAAGGCGTTCAGGGTTGTCGGACAGGAGACAGGAAATGCGCAAACTCATATTCGGCTTGATCGTCGGGGCAACGGCGATCTGCTGCGGCCCGGCGCTGGCCGCCGAGCACTCGATCGGCAATCCGGTGGTCACCGACGGGCTGATCATCCATCCGGTCTATTTGCAGCCCGTGCACATGGCGCCGATGCTGCCCGGAATGGACAAGGGGCCGTTCGACGCGCATCTCGAAGTCGACATCCACGCCGACAAGGACAACAAGCAAGGCTTCAACCCGGGCGGTTGGATTCCCTACCTCACCGTGAGCTATCAAATCACCAAAGAGGGCAGCGACTGGTCGAGCTTCGGCACCATGATGGCCATGACGGCCAATGACGGCCCGCACTACGGGATCAACGTCAAGTTCAACGGGCCGGGAAAATACCGCCTGAGCCTCAAGATCATGCCGCCGGCCTTCGACGGATTCTTCCGCCATACCGACAAGGAGACGGGCGTGCCGGAATGGTGGGCGCCGATCGAGAAAAGCTGGTCGTTCGTCTATGTCGGGACCGGCCACAAAGGCGGCTATTGAGCCCGCCCGGACCGTCAGTGAACTCGAGAACGGGTTTTCGAGCCGGAACGGGAAGGGAAACGGCAAGCTTTCCCGGTGTGACGTGTGGTGCGCCGGACGCGGCTTGATATCGGCCGGCGGCAATAGTTTCGACGGTGCGGCGTTGCGCGCCGTCTCCTCGACCTTGCGGGTCTTTGGCCGGGCTTCGCGCTGACGGGTTTCGACCCGTGCGGCCGGGGCTCGGGAGGCAGCCGGTTTGGCTACAGCCGCGGGCGGCGGCGGGGCGCTGGCGATGGCAGGCGAGGGGGGCGCCGCCGCTGCGGGAGCCGCCGCCGGCGCTAGCGATGACGCCTTGTCGGCACCCGCCTTCCCATCGTCGTTGGCCGGCTTCGCGGGCTGATTGGCGGCGCTGCCGGGCGGCCAGGCGAAATCGTCGGCGCGGCCCGGCTGCGGCGGCACCGGCTCGCCGTTGATCAGCACGCGGCCCGCGGTGGAGTCACCGCGCGCGGGCCGTGTGCCGTTGCCGCCGAGCAGTTCGTCGGCGTTGCCGGTCGTGCCGGTCAGCGGGAGCACGGGCCCTGAGACGGGGCGCTCGGTCGGTTTGCCGCCCTTCGGGGCCGCCGCCGGCCCGGTCGGCAGGTTCACCTGCAGGGAGCGATTGCTCATATAACGGCGGATCTCGCGCTCGACATAATGCGCGAGCTTGCGCGCGCCGTATTTGGTGAAGAACACGCCGTCGGTGGAACGCAGCCGCCGCATCTGGCCTTCATAGTCGGGCCCGTAGTTCGAATACTTGCCGCCGTCGTCGACGAAGCCGTCCCAGACATCGATATAGACGATGCCGGCGCGCTCGGCGCGCGAGCGGAACAGGTCGTTGAGATAGACGGCGTCGGCCGTCGACTTTTTGCCGCGGATCGACGGCAGGCCGACCCAGAACACCGGCACGCCCTTGCTCTTGAGCGCGGCGATGGTCTCGTCGATGCGGTGTGAATAGACACTCGCCCAGCGGTCGCTGCGGAAATCGATGATGGCGTTCGACGGTTTCGGCTTCGGCTTGGCTTTTTCCGCCTCCTCGGCCTTCTTCTTCTCGGCGTCCTTGCTGCGGCCGCGTCCTTGTTGCCGTTCTTTTCTTCTTTCTTCTTCTCGGCGGCTTCCTTCTCGGCCTGCTGCTTGGCCGCCTGCTCGGCGATATCGCTTTCGCGGATGTTCTCGCGGTCATTGAGGCCGAGCATCATGACCACGTAATTCGCCTTCTGCTGCGAAAGGATGTCGCGCGCCACGTGCCACCAGTCGAGGTCGCTCTTGCGCTTGTAACGGATCAGGCCGGAATGAAGCTCGTCCTTGCGCACGATCTCGACCGAGGGCGTGTCGGAGAAGGCGTCTTCCAGGCCATAGGCCAGCCAGCCCGCCATGCCGTCCCCCATCACCACGACGGTCGTGGCGGCCGGGGGCGCGTCCTTTGCCCGCTTTTGCGGTGGTGGCGCGCGCGAGTGGTCGACATGCGCCGGGCGCCGGTAGCGCTGGTACTCGCGCTGCTGATGGTACGGGCCGAACAGGTCCCTGAAGAAGCCGCCGGAGCGCGGCCGGCGCTGGATATTGATAGCGGTCGTCGCCGAACCATTGGGCCTGCGCCGGCGAACTCCACACGACATTGGCGGCCACGAGCAAGCCGCCGCATTCGGCGGCGGCCAGCAAGATCGCCCCGACCAGGGAAAGCGAAATCCGCAACCTGCCGAACATGCCGCTCCCAAGGCGTTCATGGAGGGCGCCCGCGGCCCCGCATCGCGGCCCGCGTCGCCCCGCCTCATGGGCCAATAGCCCGCAAAAAATGTCAACTCGAAGGTGGCCCGGCCGTTAACCCTCAACGGGTCCGTAGCTGATCGAGCAGGACCATGGAGGCGAAACCGTCCGGTATCCGCCCGTTTCGGGCCTGGAATTCACGGATTGCCGCCCTGGTCCTGGCGCCGAGGCGGCCGTCGGGCTCGCCCACGTCATAGCCGCGCCGCGCCAGCCGCCGCTGCAGTTCCAGCCGGTCGTCCCGCGACAAGACCGGCTCATAGCGCGGCCAGTGCTGCACGAAGGGCCCGCCGCCGGCGAGCCGGTCGGCCAGATGGCCGATCGCCAAGGCGTAGGCCTCGGAAGGGTTGTAGCGCATGATGACCCGGAAATTGTGCAGCATCAGGAAACCAGGACCCTGCACGCCGGCCGGCACCAGCAGATAGGCCTCGTCGCCCAGCCGCGGGAACGGCTTGCCGTGCGGCCGCCTGATGCCCAGGCCCTGCCATTCGCGCAGCGGCATGGCGCGGTGGTGGTCGGCCAGCATGAAATTGAAATTGGCCGGCACCACCACTTCGTAGCCCCAGGTCTGGCCGGACGCCCAGCCGTCCTTCTTCAGGTTGTTGGCCGTCGAGGCGATGAGGTCGGGCACCGAATCGACCACATCACGGCGGCCGTCATGGTCGAAATCGACGGCATAACGCAGGAATGCGCTCGGCATGAACTGCGTCGGGCCGAAGGCGCCCGCCCAGGAGCCGACCAGCTTGTCCGGCCGCACATCGTGGTGTTGGAGGATCTCCAGCGTGGCGACGAATTCGCTGCGGAAATACTTCTGCCGACGGCCGACGCAGGCGAGCGTCGCAGTGGAGCGCAGCACGGGACGGTCGCCGCCCAAGGTGCCGTAGTTGCTCTCCACGCCCCAGATGGCTGCGATGATGTGGCGGTCGACGCCATAGGCGCGCTCGACCGCGGCGAAGTCGGCGCGGTATTTGGCGAGCAGCGCGCGGCCCTTCTCGACGCGGTCGTCATTGACCAGAATGTCCAGATAGTCCCACAGCGACTTGGTGAACTCCGGCTGGCTGTCCATCAGGTCCATGATGTGCAGGTCGGGGGTCAGCCGGCGGGTATAGCGCTCGAAGGTCGCGCGAGAGACATGACGACGCGCGGCGAGCGGCCACATGCCCGCGACGCAGCGCGGGAAGTCGGCCGCCGCGGCGCGGATTGCCGGTGCGGCCATGCTGGGATCGCCGGACGCGCCGCTTTCTCCGCTCCAGGTCGGCCCATCGGCGTGTGCCGGCCGCGGCGGCGGGATGGCCCCGGTCACGTCCGCAAAACGGACGTGGCTATCTTGTGCCGCCGCCATGCCGCCGGCGGCGATCAGGATCGCGGCGGCGAGAAGAGTTTTTCGCATGCCGTTCCGTTCCGTTTGTTGCCGATTGTTCCCCTCGGTCGCCGCTATGGGTGCCCCGATATCCTTGCCAGGACGTTAATGGAGGCTCCCTGGCTACGCATCTGGACCCACGCGCCAGACCGTGCTTTTCCTTCCTCGGGGGCTTTCCTCGCTCAAATCCCGTCTCCCGCATGAAAACGGCAATTTTCCCATGACCCGTATCCGCAAGGCCATTTTTCCCGTCGCCGGTCTCGGCACCCGCTTTTTGCCGGCCACCAAGGCCATGCCCAAGGAAATGTTGCCGGTGGTCGACCGCCCCCTCATCCAGCACGTGGTGGACGAGGCGATGGAAGCCGGCATCGAGCATTTCATCTTCGTCACGGGCCGCAACAAGAGCGTGATCGAGGATCATTTCGACCGCCAGTTCGAGCTGGAGCTCACGCTGCAGGAACGCGGCAAGAAAGCGGAATTGGCTTTATTGTCGCAGGACCTGCCGGAAGCAGGTACCGCCAGCTTCACCCGCCAGCAGTCGCCGCTGGGGCTGGGCCATGCGGTATGGTGCGCGCGCGAACTGGTCGGGCACGAGCCTTTCGCCCTGCTGCTGCCCGATGTGTTGGTGCAGCATGCGACCGGCTGCCTCGCCCAGATGATCGAAGCGGCGGGCGCGCTCGACGCGAATGCCAATATCATCGCGGTGGAAGAAGTGCCGCCCGAGCGTGTGCACATGTACGGCGTTGTCGGCGTCGGCGCGCCGAAGGGCAAGGCGTTCGAGATCACCAAGATGGTGGAAAAGCCGAAGCGGGAGGAGGCGCCGTCCAACCTCTCCATCACCGGCCGCTACATCCTGCAGCCGCAGATCTTCGAGCTGCTGGAAAAGCAGTCGGCCGGAGCCGGCGGCGAAATCCAGCTCACCGATGCCATGCTGGCGCTGTCGCGCACGCAGCCCTTCTACGGGCTGAAGTTTGAAGGCCGCAGCTTCGATTGCGGCTCCAAGATCGGCTTCCTTTCCGCCAACGTCGCCTATGCGCTCGAGCGTCCCGACATCGCGCCGGATTTCCGCGCCGCGCTGGCGGAACTGCTTGGCAAATCCTGACCATCACAGTTTCGCCGAAGTAGCCCCCTACCGCCCTGCAGCGGTTTATCAGAATCAAGCCGCGCGCAGCCTTGAACGGCGGCGCCGCACGCCCAAATACTTCCAGCCCTCATACGGTTTTACCGCCGGGACTTCCCATGCCGCGCAAGCCGAATGCCGTCGACTTCTGGCGCGGATTCGCCCTGATCACCATTTTCATCGATCACATCCCCGGCGTCATTTACGCCAAGTATACGTTGGCCAACTTTTCGATCGCCGATGCCGCCGACCTGTTCGTCTTCCTGGCCGGATGGTCGCTGCGGCTGATGGCGGAAGGCGGCAGCCGGCGTCGCACCACCGGCGAAGTGGTTCTGCGGCTGTTTGGTCGCGCCTTCCAAATCTATACTGCGCAAATCCTGATCACCATGCTTGCCATCGCCATTTTGGCGGCGAGCGCCATCCTCTTGCACAATCCGCTGCTGCTGCAATGGCACAACGCGGCGGCCGTGTTCGACGACCCGGTGCGCGCACATATAGGACTCGCCATTCTTTCTCATCACCTCGGCTACTTCGATATCCTGCCGCTCTACGTGGTATTGATGACGATGGCGCCTGGTTTCGCGGTGGTTGACCGGCTGGCGCCGGCGCTGCTGCTGCCGCTGTCGCTTGCGATCTATCTCGTCGTGCTCGCCTTCCGCATCAATCTGCCGAGTTGGCCGGTAAGCGGGACGTGGTTCTTTGATCCGCTGGCGTGGCAACTGATCTTTGTGCTCGGGTTCCTGCTGGCCAAGCCGAGCAGCGGTCTCGGCGACTGGGCGCGTCGACACATCAATAAGTTGCGCCTGGTCGGCCTGCCGATCGTCGTTTTCGGCGTGCTCTATCCCATATTTCACCTATGGCCCGACCCGACCAAGGTGCCCGAGCCGAAGCTGTTTTTCATCGTCAGTAAGGCCTATGATACGCCCATGCGGCTCATCCAATTTCTGGCGCTGGTGGCGGTGTTTTCCGGCGCCTACCGCTATATCCGGGCGGCCGCGGACGTTCCTCGTCTGGGTGGCGCGGTCGCCAGCCTGATCGAGCTCTTCGCCCTGCTCGGGCGCAATTCACTCTACGTTTTCTGTGTCGGATCGCTTCTGAGCCTGTCGGCGCAGGTGGTCCGCTACGTCTATCACGGCTCTGTAGTCAGCGACACCGCTGTGATAATCTTCGGCATCGCTGCTATGGCTTTCACTGCATGGCTCGTCGAATCGCGAAGCCGCGCCGCGCCGCCCGCTACGGCTGCGGCGCCGCCCTCCTGACCGCGCTCGTTCTGCTCACGCCGGCGAACGCACAGAAGCCGTCGCCTGCGGCACGGCCGGCAGCGGTGCCGTCGCCTTATTCGGCGGCCTGCCGCAACGGTTCGTCCGCGGTCAACGGCGCGTCGCCACTGCCCAATGTCGCTGCGGCGCTCAAGCGCGGTCCGATCCTGCGCATCCTGACGATGGGAGCGGCCCCCGGTCGAGTCAGTTCGCGCGGCGACTATGCCGATCTGATAGAGGCGATGCTGGAAGGCGCGCTCAAGGGCACCGACGTCATCATGATCGACCGCGGCGTTTCCGGGGAACTCGCCATCGATGCGGCGGAGCGGATGAAGAATGAGGTGGCGCTGGAGCGGCCCGACCTCGTGCTCTGGCAGGTCGGCACCAACGACGCTCTCGCCTATGTGCCGGTCGATGAGTTTGCCGCCACCGTCAAGGAGCAGATCGATTGGCTGAAGGCGCACAAGGTCGACGTGGTACTGGTCGGCCTGCAGTTCGCGCCGGAAATGCTGCGCGATGCCCACTACACGCTGATCCGCGACACGCTGCGCGACGTGGCGGCGCGCGAAAACGTCATCGTCATCCGCTTCTACGAGGCCATGGAAATCCTCAAGAAAGCCGAGGAGCAGGGCAAGCCGGTGGCCGAACAGTTCGACCAGAGCGAAGAGGGCTATGCCTGCCTGGCGCAGTACGTG
The DNA here is from genome assembly GCA_963837965.1 of uncultured Pseudomonadota bacterium. Classification (GTDB taxonomy): domain Bacteria; phylum Pseudomonadota; class Alphaproteobacteria; order Rhizobiales; family Xanthobacteraceae; genus Pseudolabrys. The sequence goes on from CAWIPY010000009.1 coordinate 153,465, forward strand.
GCCCGCGCGATAACGCTCGGCGCATTCGCCAAGGCGATGCCGAAGCGGCCAGCGGCCAAGTGAATCAGCGCGGCTCCGGGGCCGCAGCCGAGACTGCGGCCGACACGACTGGCCGGGTGGCGGCCTCTGCGATCACGGTGGCGAGGCCCTTGGCCATGCAGGCGTAGCTCCAGTCGTTCATGTGCAGCCCGTCGTGCGACACGAAGGCGGCGAAGCTGAGATGGTCGGTGTCGCGCCACCGCTTCATCACCGCGAAACGGCGGAATAGGTCCACGTTGGCCTGCTTGGCCGCGGAAGCGATCACGTCAAGCATCGCTTCGACGCCTTGTTTGTTAATCACCTTCGGTGCGTATTGCGGATCGATCAGAATGAGGTCGGCGCCGGTCGCGCGGATTTTTGCGATGCCGGCATGGATGGCGGCGGCTTGCCCGGCAACGTGGCTGTGGCGCATCACCGAGTTGGTGCCGAGCTGCCAGATCACGAGGTCCGGCTTGGCGGCAACCACGGCATGGTCGAAGCGCTTGAGCATATCGCCGATGACCTCGCCGCCGATGCCGCGGTTGAGCACCGTGATCGAACGGTCGGGAAAGCGGCGGCGCAATTCGGCCTGCAGGCGGCTAGGATAAGTCGCAGCCTTTGAGCTGGCGCCAATGCCCTGGGTCGAGGACGAGCCGATGGCCACGATGGTTATCGGAAGCTGGCCGGCGAGCTTGCCCGCGAGATGGGCCAGCGGATGGGTGAGGCGGAGCATATTGAGCGGGGCGTCGCAAACCGGCCGCGCCTGGGCCGATGCCGGCGCCAAGATGAAAGAGGCGGCCAGCGCCAGGGCCGCTGCCGGACGAACGTCCAAACGTCTATTCACCTGAAAGCCCCCGTATCCTCGTCCATGAAACGCCCCCGATTTTTTGGTCTGAGAAAGCCTCGGGTTTCCGTCCTGACCCTGGAAATCTATTAGCCTTGCAGCCGAAAGCAAGCTGGCGGCACAACCGGCCCTGTTGAAAGTTCCCCTCGGCTCGGGAGAACGCGAAGCGCTCTTCGCCGCCGTTTACAACCGTTTAACCCTAATCATTGCATGTTGTCCCCTCGTAACCGTGGCGTTGAGCGGGTGGGCTGGCATGACAAGTTTCCTTTGTTTTCCGCAGTCAAATCGATTGCCGGCGACGGCCGGACGACCGTTCCTCCCCACGAATTAAGTGAACTGTTCCGAGTTGCGTAAACCATGACTTCCGCGACCGTCACCTATGCCGGCGTCAGTCCCCACGACGGTCGCGTGCTCGCCTTCGACCATCGCCGCATCGTTTTCGGACCGCTTGCGGTCGGCCTCGGCGGCACGCTTGCCGCGGGGGCGATGGCAGCCTCGGCGGTTTTCGCCGCTTCCTGGCTGCTCGGCGCCGGGCTGTCCGGCTACCCCGCATTTCATGCGCGCAGTTCGGTCACGCCGGCAACCATCGCCGTGACCGGCGGCTACCGCCGGCTGGCCGGCACGGCGGATTTCGCCGGCGCCGCCCCCCTGCTCACCGCCCGCGACCGGCGCGCCGGCCTGGTGGGACAGGCGAGGCTCGCGGCCGCGCCGCAGCCGCCGATGCCGGTCGTGGCGTCCGCGCCGCCGAGCATCCCGCGGCAATCCATTGAAACCGCGGACAATGCGCCGGCTGCGCAGGCCTTGCCGCCGCAGCGGCAGCTGCTGCCGCGGCTGCTGCCGCCGCCGCCGCCGCCGCCGCCGCCGCTGCCGCGGCCGCGGCCGACTCGCGCCATCGCCCACGCGCTGCAACGGACGCAGGTCGCCGCGCTCACGCCCCCAACGCCCGCCATCATTCCGCCGGCCGGTGTGCTGCCGCTGCCGGCCGAACAGTCCGCTGTGCAGCCTGCGAGACATCCCGCGCCGCCCATTCTCTCGCCGCCGCCGCGGACCGCGCGGCTGGCCAAGACCGAGGCCAGGCACGAGGACGCACCAGCGCAGCCGAAGCAGTCCGCGCGGCTGGTCACCGGCAGCCTGCCGCCGCCGGAGACCTCGCCGAACCCGCTCACGGTGCAGCAGGTACTCGCCGGCGATATCGCGCTGCCCGGCCCCGATAGCAGCACGGCCGTCTACGACATCGCGGCGCATACGGTGTACATGCCCGGCGGCCAGCAGCTCGAGGCGCATTCAGGCCTGCGCTATCGGCTCGATAATCCGCGCTACGCCAGCCAGAAGATGCGTGGGCCCACGCCACCCAACATCTATGAACTGACCCTGCGCGAGCGTCTCTTCCACGGCGTCCGCGCCATCCGCCTCACTCCGGTCGATGAAGACGTGATGCACGGGCGCGACGGCATGCTGGCGCACACCTATATGCTCGGGCCGAGCGGCCAGTCGTTCGGCTGCGTGTCGTTCAAAGACTATAAGAAGTTTCTGCACGCCTTCATGAAGGGCGAGGTCAAGCGCCTCGTGGTGGTGCCGCGCCTGAAGACACGGGTTACCCGCGCCGCGCCCGTCTCCAACCACCACTATGCTTTCAACGCCGAGAACTGACGCTAGCGTTGCAGCTTCAGCCCGAGCAGGAACAGCGTTTCGTTGTAGTTGTTTTCCGGCTGACTCGACCGCAGCCAGTACTGGTCGATCTCGCCCTTTAGCTGCAGCGAGCGGTTGATCTTGTAGGTGAGGGCGACGCCGAGGGAATAGCGGTTGTCGTCCCGCCCCAGGCCGACATAGTCGTCGTTGCCGTAGCCCGCTTTGACGGTGCCGATCAGCCAGCGCCGGAAGGCGTGATCGACCTGCAGGCCGACATCGCGATAGAGCACGCCGGAAGTGCCGGGGACGGTGGACTCGCCCACCACCGACGTGCCGGTGAGCTTCACCGTGGTGAGCGCGCTCGCGGTCCACACCAGCGAGGCGTTGCCGATCAGGCCATCGATGTCCGCAAGACGCGGGTCTTCATAGGTGCGATGGGTATAGCCGATGGCGATCTCACCGGTGAGGGAGCCGCGCAGCTTGAAACTGGTGCCGGCCTTGCCGGTGACGCCGTTCGAATCGCGCTGATAGCCGAACGCGTCGGTGTTGAGGTCGTGCTGGCGCGTGTCGGCGCTGAATTCGGCGAAGGGGATCACGTCGGGCAGCGTCTCGTAGCCGGCACGGAAAGTGCCAGTGTACTGGTTGTAGTTCTGGTCCGCGTTGCTGACGGTGTTGCCGTCGGTCAGCGTGGAGTCCTGGAATTGGGTGCGCTCGGCATCGCCTTTGACCGAGAGTTCGAGCCGGTTGAATCGGTGGCGCAGGCCGGCATAGCCGCCATAGACGAAGAACAGCGGCAGCGAGGCGAGGCCGGCCTGCAGATTGGGGCTGCCGGGATTCTCGGTCGCCACCGCCGCGCGGCCCTCGAGATCGATGTGGGTGTCGTGCCGGACGTCGATGCGGCCATCGACCGTGCCGTTGAAATAGGGCCGGCTGAGCGTCGGCGTCTGGTCGGGACTGTAGCCGGTATAGCTGCCGCGAAGGTCGGCCTTGAGCTCGTGACGCGACCAGTCTGACTGCACCTGGAGCTGCGGCTGCGCGCTATAGAGCCAGGCCGCCTCGGGCTCGTGCGACTGGCCGGGGTTGGTGTCGTAGCCGCCGATCAGTTCGACCGAGGGAAACAGATTGAAGGCGCCAACCCTGAGCCCGAGCGGAGCATAGGGGTCCGGCGGCTCGGTATGGGCCCTGAGCTTGGGCGGGCGTTTGGGAATCTCGCCGATTTCCGGGACCGGCGGATTTTCCGGGGGCGCGGCGGCAAGCGCGGCAGCGGCAGCAGCGGCAGCATCGGCCGCCGGTGCCGGCGTAACCTGCGGGAGCTCATAGGGCGACTGCTGCTGCTGTTGCGGCGGCTGACTCGCGCCCGGCTCGAGCATCTGCGCCTGGGCATTGGCCGCGCCGCCGGACTGCCGCGGCTTGGCCGCTGTCCGGTCGGGCCCGTTGCTGGCGTCAAATCCGGTATTGCCGGCGCCCGATGGCGGCGGCGTAAAGGTCGTGGGCGGCCCCACCTCGGCGTTCCGGGCCTGCTCGGCGGGACTGAAGCGCTGCCGTTGGTCGGTCTGCGGGCTGGGCGTGAACAGGTCGGGATAGCTGAAGCCGGTCTGGCCGGTTTGCGCGCTCTGCGCTCTCGCACCTCCGCCGGCGGCCGCCAGGCCGGCGGCCAGCAGCAGGCAGGCCGCACGCGGGGCAGCCAGGCTGAGGAGACGAGGGCGCTGCACGTCCGTCTTTCGACCTCCAGAGGCCGGCAGTGGGCGCGCGCACAGGCACACGCCCGCGCAACCGGCGGGAAGTGGTTAACGGACGTTAAAGGGGCATGGTTAACGAGACCTTTCCGGCGAGGGCGAGCGGAACGATCAGATCCAGCCGGCGAGCTCGCCCTCGACCACATCGCGGATCACCGCCATGCCGCCGGGGCCGTCATTGAGGCAGGGAATATGGGCGAAGTGCTCGCCGCCGCTGTGGCGGAAGATCTCGGCATTCTCCATGGCGATCTCCTCCAGCGTCTCCAGGCAGTCGGCGGTGAAGCCGGGGGTGATGACGGCGAGGTTTTTCACGCCGCTCTTGGCCAGCGCCTCGACGGTGTCGATGGTGTAAGGCTTGAGCCATTCCGCCGTGCCGAAGCGCGACTGGAATGTCATCATCAGCCTGTCGTCGCTCAAGCCGAGCCGCTCTCGCAGCAGCCGGGTCGTCGCCGCGCATTGGCAATAATAAGGATCGCCTTTGGTCAGGTATGCCTCCGGCATGCCGTGAAATGAGGCGAGGATCACATCGGGCTTGAAGGGCAGCTTGGCGAGCTCGCTTTCCAGGGATGCCGCGAGGGCGTCGATATAGACGGGCCGATCGAACCAGGCCGGTGCGACGCGCAAGGCGGGCTGCCAGCGCATTTTCGAGAGCGCCTCGAAGGCCTTGTCGCAGACGGTAGCGGTAGTGGCGGCTGCATATTGCGGATACAGCGGCACCAGCAGGATGCGGTCGCAGCCGGCCTTTTGCAGGGCGTCGAGGCGGGAGGTGATGGACGGGTTACCGTAGCGCATCGCCCAGTCGACCAAAATGTGCGGATTGTCGCGAGAAAGCCGCGGCGAGCTTTTCCGCCTGCGAGCGCGTGATGGTCTTGAGAAAGGACTCGTTGCGTTCCTTGTTCCATATCTTGTCGTAGTCGCGGCCCTTGCGGCCGGGTCGGACGGTGAGAATGATCAGGTTGAGAATGAGCCACCACTTGATCGGGTTCTCTTCGATGACGCGGCGGTCGGAGAGAAACTCCTTGAGATAGCGGCGCATCGACCAGTAGTCGGTGGCATCGGGGGTGCCGAGATTGACCAGCAGCACGCCGATGCGGCGCGGCGGTACGGCGGGATGGCCGGGCGGCAGGTGAGCGTTACTCATAAGCCGCAATCAGCGGGAAACAAGGCGTGGGGTCAAGGGTATTGGCCTCGTGCCCCGGACGCGCCGCCGCACGCAGTGATGCGGCGCTGATCCGGGGCCCAGCTTTCTTGAGAAATCGGGGTCCCTGGTCTGCCGCGCACCGCTTCACGCTGCGCTGCGCCCGGGACACGTCCTACCTCACCCCACCGGCCGCTCGTCGGCGATGACCTTGCCGTCGTTCGGCAGCGAGCCGGCCGCCACCAGCCTGACCGCGCCTTTGAGCTTGGTGACGGCCTGTAAGCTCGCGGCCACCGCCGCCTCGATCGACGGGGCCGGGGAGGCGCATTCGGCGACGAGCGTCATGTTATCCTGTTCGGCTTCCCGCCCGACCACAAGCCGCAGGCGGCCGAGCTCGGGATGGCGCGCGGCCACCTCGGCCACCTGCTTGGGATGCACGAACATGCCTTTCACTTTGGCCGTCTGATCGGCGCGGCCCATCCAGCCCTTGATGCGCATGTTGGTGCGCCCGCAGGGCGAGCATCCCGGCAGCAGCGCGGACAGGTCGCCGGTGGCGAGCCGGATCATCGGGTAGTCGTGGTTGAACGTCGTGACAACAACCTCGCCCACCTCGCCCTCGGGCACGGGATCGCCGGTGCCGGGGCGGACGATCTCGACAATCGCGCACTCGTTGACGATCATGCCCTCCTTGGCCTCGCTCTCGTAGGCGATCACGCCCAGCTCGGCGGTAGCATAGCACTGCACGACGGAGACGCCGCGGCCCGGCCAGTTCCTCGCGCAAGGACGCCGGCAGCGCCGCGCCGGAGACCAGCGCGCGCTTGATGGAAGAGGCGTCCTTGCCGGTCTTCTGCGCGGTGTCGAGCAGGATCTTGAGAAAGTCCGGCGTGCCGACATAGCCGGACGGTTTGTAATGGGCGATCGCCTCGATCTGCAGCTCGGTATTGCCGACCCCGCCCGGGATCACCGCGCAGCCGAGCGCGTGCGCGCCCGACTCGAGGATGAAGCCGCCGGGCGTGAGATGATAGGCGAACGAGTTGTGTACGATGTCGCCGGAACGGAAGCCGGCGGCGAACAGCGCGCGCGCCGCGCCATACCAGTCGTGCGCCGAACCTTCCGGCTCGAAGATCGGCCCCGGCGACATGAGCAGCCGGCGGACCTTGCCGGGCGGCGTGACATTGAGCCCGCCGAACGGCGGGTTCTCTTTTTGCAGCGCCGCGATGTCCGATTTGCGCATCACCGGCAGCTTGGCAAGCGCTTCGCGCGAGGTGACGGCATGCGGATCGACGCCGGCAAGGTGCCTGGCCCAGCCCGGCGCGGCCATGGCGTGCGACACGATTTTCGGCATCACCGCGAATTCTTCGCTGTCGCGCAGCGTGCGGCGCCGGGTTTCGAGGGAGTCGTAGTGGTCGGTCATCTTCTCTCCGGGGCATTCGGGACGCGAGCGGAGCGGGCGAACCCGGAATCAAGGGCTGTACGACGATTTTTCCTTGTGGCTCTGGATTCCGGGCTCGCCGCTTCGCGGCGCCCCGGAATGACAGATGCTACGCCAGCCATCTCTTCCTGCGCCGGTAATGCTTGCCGTCGCGGAAGCTCTTGCGCCGCCCGCCGGAAACGCCGAGGTAGAATTCCTTGACGTCCTCGTTCTCGGCCAGCGACTTGGCGTCGCCGTCCATCACCACGCGGCCGTTCTCCAGGATATAGCCGTAGCGCGCGTATTTCAGCGCCATGTGGGTATTCTGTTCGGCGAGCAGGAAGGAGACGCCCTCCTTGCCGTTGAGATCGCGGACGATCTCGAAAATCTCCTCGACGATCTGCGGGGCGAGGCCCATCGACGGCTCGTCGAGCAGGATCATCTTCGGGCGCGACATCAGCGCGCGGCCGACGGCGCACATCTGCTGCTCGCCGCCGGAGGTGTAGCCGGCGAGCGAGTTCTTGCGTTCGGCGAGCTTGGGGAAATAGCCGTAGACCATGTCCATGTCGCGCTTGATCGCCGCCTTGCCGTCGCGCCGGGTGAAGGCGCCGGTCAGCAAGTTCTCCTCGATGGTGAGATGGCCGAAGCAGTGCCGGCCCTCCATCACCTGGATGCAGCCGCGGCGCACCAGCTCGTTGGGCGAAAGGTCCTGTACTTCGTCGCCGGCAAAAACGATGGAGCCCTTGGTCACGTCGCCGCGCTCGGCATGCAGCAGGTTGGAGATCGCCTTCAGCGTTGTGGTCTTGCCGGCGCCGTTGGCGCCGAGCAGCGCGACGATGCCGCCCTTGGGCACGTCGAGCGAGACGCCCTTGAGCACCAGGATGACGTGGTCGTAGATCACTTCGATATTCTTGACCGAGAGGATGGTCTCGGGCCGCGCCTGCGCGGCACGGATGTCGCGGTTTCGGCGATGCTCATGCGGGTTCTCCATCTACCCTCCCCGCTCGCGGGGAAGGTGGCGCTCACCGAGTGTGCCGAGGTGAGCGGGGTGGGCGGCAAACTATCCCCACCCCGCGCTCGCTTCGCTCGCCGACCCTCTCCCCGAAGGGGGAGGGCGGAGTAGAGTTGCCTTCTGCTCACATCGCCTTGTCGCAAGGCTCGGTGCGCTTGGGCCAGCCGGAGTTCTTCTTGACGTAGTCGGCGGCTGACTGCTTCAGCAGCGGCTCGACCTTGTCGTTCATCGGCTTGATCCAATCCGATATCCGGTGCCATGCCTTGCCGTCCCACTGCGCCATGTAAACGGGGCTGTGGCCGTTATGGTCGGCGCAGGTTACGTGGATCGGCGTGCCGAACTTCGGAAAGCCGAGCTTGGTCCAGTCCGCGTCGGTGATGTTGAGCGTCTCCAGGCCACGGCGCACGTCGGCGCCGTCCACCACCTTCTTGCCGGTGATCTTTTGCGCGTTGCGGATAGCCTCCGCCACCAGCACGGTGTTGAACACCCCGCGATTGTAGAAGGTATTGGCGAAGTCCTGCTTTTCGACCTGGCTCTTACCCTTGTCCACGACGTATTTCTTGATGTCCTGGATGGCCGGATAGTTGGAGCCGATGCCGCTGAAGCTCAGCGCCGAGTAGCCCTTGGCCGCCATGCCGCCGGCCTGGGCGTCGCTGTCGGAGCCCGACCACCAGATGCCGATGAAGTGATCCATCGGATAGCCGTTCTCGGCCGCGCGCTTGACGGCGGTCGGGTTCATGGCGCCCCAGCCCCACATGATCATCCAGTTCGGACGGTCGCGGCGCACCGCGAGCCACTGGCCGGACTGATCCTGCATCTCCTTGACGGCGACCGGGTAGTACTTGACGGTGAAGCCGTAGTCCTTGGCGAGCTGCTTGAGCAGCGCGATCGGCTCGCGCCCGTAGCCGGCGTCCAGATAGATGTAGCCGATCTTCTTGCCCTTGAGCTTGTCGAGGCCGCCTTCCTTGCCGCCGATATAGCTGATGATCTGCGACATGCCGTCCCAATAGGTGGCCGGCGGGTTGAAGACCCACGGGAAGTCCTTGCCGACCGCCGAGGCGGACAGGCCATAGGCCATGGACAGGATCGGGATCTTGTCGACCGACGCCTTCGGGATGAGCTGCAGCGTGATGCCCGTCGAGAACGGGTTGACCACCGTCGCGTGCTTGCCCTTGATCGATTCCCAGCACTCGACGCCTTTCTTGGTGTCGTAGCCGGTTTCGCATTCCTGGATGTCGAGCTTGACGCCGCCGATGCCGCCGTCGCGCTCGTTCAGCATGGTGAGATAGTCGTGCATGCCGTTGGCGATCGGGATGCCGGAATTGGCGAACGGCCCGGTCCGATAGGTGAACAGCGGCACGAAGATCTTGCCTTGCGCCTGCGCCTTGCTGACGAGCGCTGCGCTCGTCACCAGACCGGCACAAGCCATCGCGACCAGCAGATGTCTTGCTTTCATTAGTCCCTCCCTTTGGTTCGCGCCGGATGTGGCGCGCCTCTGGCTTCTCTTATTTCCGCCTCCGGTCGGGAGGCGATTTCGCTTCCGCGGCATTCTCCGCCGCGGTCGGGAAATTGCTGTCGATCTTGCACCATCAATACGGAAACGGCCACACCCTCAATTTCTGCTTGGCGAGCTGCCAGAGACGGGCGAGGCCGGCCGGCTCGACGATCAGGAAGAAGATGATCAAGACGCCGACCAGCGCGTAGGTCAACTGCTGGACTTCATCGGCATGCAGCGGCAGGCCGATCTTCTCCGGCAGGAAACGCAGGATGATCGGCAGGATGAAGATCAGCGCGGAGCCGAGGAAGGCGCCGAGCAGGCTGCCGAGGCCGCCGATGATGATCATGAACAGCGTGGTGAAGCTCTGATCGATATTGAACACGGTCGCCTCGGCGCCGCCGTACCAGAGGAACACCAGGAGCGCGCCGGCCACCCCGCAGTAGAACGACGATACCGCGAAGGCCATGAGCTTGGTCGGCAAGAGGCGGATGCCCATCAATTCGGCGGCGATGTCCATGTCGCGCACCGCCATCCAGCTCCGCCCGATGCGCCCGTGCACCAGGTTGGAAGCGAACCAGGTCATCACCACCACGAAGGCGAGCACGACCAGATAGCGGACTTCCGACGTCGCGCGCGGGCCGGTGACGATGATGCCGAACAATTCGCGCTGCGGCACCTCGATGGCGGCGGAGAGGTTGTTGTTGTAGAGCCAGGGAATGCGCACGAAGCACCATTCCAGGAAGAACTGCGCGGCGAGCGTGGCGATGGCCAGATAGAAGCCCTTGATGCGCAGCGAGGGCAGCCCGAACAGCGCGCCCACCGCGGCGGAGAAGAAGCCGGAGACGAACACCCAGATCAGGATGTTCACGTTGGGAAAGATGGTGGTGAGCTTGTAGCAGGCATAGGCGCCGACGCCCATGAAGGCGCCGGTGCCGAGCGACAACAGGCCGGTATAGCCGGTCAGCAGATTGAGCCCGATCGCGGCAAGCGCGAAGATGAGGAAGGGGATCATCACCGCGTTGATCAGGAAGTCGTTGTGGGTCAGCGGGATGGCGAGCGCGGCGAGCAGGATGACGACGAGCCCGATGCGGTCCTGCAGAATCGGGAAGATCGCCTGGTCGCTGGCATAGTCGGTCTTGAACTGGCCGGCTTCGCGGTAAAGCATGGTTACGTTCTCACACCCGCTCGATGATGCGTTCGCCGAACAGTCCCTGCGGACGGAACAGCAGGAAGACCAGCGCGATGACGTAGGCGAACCAGGCGTCGGTGCCGCCGCCCATCAGCGGGCCCCAGTAGAACTCGAAGAGTTTTTCGCCGATGCCGATGATCAGTCCGCCGGCGATGGCGCCGGGAATAGAGGTGAAGCCGCCGAGGATGAGCACCGGGAGCGCCTTGAGCGCGATCACCTCGAGCGCGAAGGAGACGTCGGAGCGCGCGCCCCAGAAGATGCCGGTGACCAGCGCCACCAGGCCGGCGGCGAACCAGACGATGACCCAGATCTGCTCGAGCGAGATGCCGACCGAGAGCGCGGCCGAATGGCTGTCGGCGACCGCGCGCAGCGCACGCCCGATGCGCGTCTTGGAGAAGAATACGCCCAGCCCCGTCACCATGGCGGTCGCGACGATGGCCGCGGCGATGTCGAGCTTCTGCAGCTGCACGATGCCGCCGAGCGTATGATAGGTGACGGCGCCCCTGGGCAGAAAGAGGGCTTCGGTGGGCATCACCTTGGGATCGCCGCCGAACACGAACTCGCCGAAGCCGATGAGAAAATAGGTGATGCCGAAGGTGGCCATGAACAGGATGATGTCGGGCTGGTTGACCAGCGGCCGCAGCACGGCGCGCTCGATGGTCCAGGCCAGCACGAACATGACGGCGATGGCGAGCGCGAGCGCCGCGAAGGCGGGCAGCCCCGCCTGGTAGAGGCCGACCAGCGTGAGCGCGGCGAACACCACCATGATGCCCTGCGCGAAGTTGAACACGCCGGACGCCTTGAAGATCAGCACGAAGCCGAGCGCGATCAGCGCGTAGAGCATGCCGCCGACCATGCCCTCCCACAGCGTCTGCGCCAGCAGGTCGGGCGCCTGCACCATCTGCACGAAGGGGTCGGCGAAGATGAGGTAGAGGAAATGCATCGCTAGCGGCCTCCCCACTTGCCGCAGCTCCCACCTCCCCCCTGGCGGGGGAGGTCGACCGGCCGCAGGAGGCGCGGTAAGCCGCAGGCACGGCGTTTGCCGCTTACCCCCCTGCCCTAACCCTCCCCCGCAAGGGGGGAGGGAATACCGCTGTGCGTGCCGCAATGCCGTGCGTCATCATTCCCTCAATGCGCCACGCCGAGATAGGCGTCGATCACCGCCTGATTGCCGCTCACCTGTTCGGGCGTGCCGTCGGCGATCTTGATGCCGTGGTCGAGCACCACGACGCGGTCGGACAGGTCCATCACCACGCCCATGTCGTGCTCGATCAGCGCGATCGTGGTGCCGTAGTGGTCGTTGACGTCGAGGATGAAGCGCGACATGTCCTCCTTCTCCTCGAGGTTCATGCCGGCCATCGGCTCGTCGAGCAGCAGCAGCTCCGGCTCCATGGCGAGCGCGCGGCCGAGCTCGACCCGCTTCTGCAGGCCGTAGGCCAGGCGGCCGACCGGCGTGCGGCGGATTTCCTGGATGCGCAGGAAGTCGATGATCTCCTCCACGCGCTTGCGGTGCTCGACTTCCTCGCGCATCGCCGGCCCGTAGCGCAGCAGTTGCCAGAAGAAGTTCTTGTGCATCTTGAGCGAGCGGCCGGCCATGATGTTGTCGAGCGCGGTCATGCCGCGGAACAGCGCGACGTTCTGGAAGGTGCGGGCGATGCCGCCGAAGGCGGCCTCGTAGGGGCGCATCTTGGAGCGGGTCTGGCCCTTGAAGGTGATGCGGCCCTGCTGCGGATGGTAGAAGCCGTTGATGACGTTGAGCATCGACGTCTTGCCGGCGCCGTTCGGGCCGATGATGGCGCGGATCTCGCCCTTGCGGATGTCGAAGGAGACGTCGCTCACCGCCTTGACGCCGCCGAAGGCCAGCGAGACGTCCTCGACCGAGAGCAGCACGTCGCCGGCGGCGACTTCGGCGGGACCGGACGGGGCTCTCATGCCGCAACCCCACGACGGGCGCCCACCCTCCCCTGGAGGGGGAGGGTCGATGCGCGAAGCGCATCGAGGCTGGGGTGAATTAGACGATCCGAAGCGCTAAGATCACCCCCTCCCGGTTCGCTTCGCGAACCGACCTCCCCCCTCCAGGGGGAGGTGAAGAGAGTGCGTGGCAAGCGTTTGCGCTCATGCCGCCTTCTCCATTGGCGGGGAGGCCGGCGCGGTCTTCATGTCGCGGATCTTCACGCGCGCCTTGATCAGGCCCTTGCGGCCGTCCTCGAAGGTCACTTCGGTCGCGATGTCGGCTTCCGTCGAACCGTCATAGAGCGCCGTTATCAGCGGCGCGTAGCGCTCGGCGATGAAGCCGCGGCGCACCTTCTGGGTGCGGGTGAGCTCACCGTCGTCGGCGTCGAGCTCCTTGTGCAGGATGAGGAAGCGCTTGATCTGCGCGCCGGCCATCATCTTGTCCTGGCTGAGCGATCGGTTCACCTCGGCGACATGCTGCTCGATCATGTCGTAGACGAGCGGGTGCTGGGCGAGCTCCTGATAGGAGGCATAGACCACGTTATTGCGCTCGGCCCAGCTTCCGACCGCGGTGAGATCGATGTTGAGCATCACCGCGACAAACGCGCGCTTGTCGCCGTAAGCGACCGCTTCGCGGATATTGGGAAAGAACTTCAGCTTGTTCTCGATGTATTTCGGCGCGAACAGCGTGCCGTCGGTGAGCTTGCCGACGTCGTTGGCGCGGTCGATGATCTTGAGCTGGCCGGTTTTCTCGTCGATGAAGCCGGCGTCGCCCGTCTTCACGTAGCCGTCCGGCGTCATCACCTCTTTCGTTTTGGCCTCGTCCTTGAAATAGCCGGCGAACATGCCCGGCGACTTGAACATCACCTCGCCATTCTCCGCGATGCGCAGGTCGACATTGGGACAGGCGGGGCCGACGGTGTCGGAATAGATGGCGCCGTCCGGCTGCGCGGTGACGTAGAGGAAGGCTTCCGTCTGCCCGTAGAGCTGCTTCAGGTTGAGCCCGATCGATCGATAGAAGGCGAACAGGTCGGGGCCGATGGCTTCGCCGGCGGTGTAGGCGACGCGCACGCGTGAGAAGCCGAGCACGTTCTTGAGCGGGCCGTAGACCAGATATGTCGCCCAGCCCGTAGAGCAGGCGGCCTATGAGCGGCACGGGCTGCTTGTTCAGAATGCGCTCGCCGTATTTGCGCGCGACGCCGATGAAATAGTGGAACATCCGCCGCTTGAGCGCGCCTGCGTCCTCCATGCGGATCATCACGCGCGTGAGCAGTTGTTCGAGCGTGCGCGGCGGCGCGAAATAGAAGGTCGGCCCGATCTCGCGCAGGTCGGCCATGGCGGTGTCCGGGCTTTCCGGGCAGGCCGTGCAGAAGCCGGCGACCATGCCTTGCGCGAAATTGAGATAGTGGTCGCCCACCCAGGCGAGCGGCAGGTAGGCAAGCGCCACGTCGTGCTCGTCGAGATGGTCGAAGGCGACGGTATCGGCCGCGGCGTTGATCGAGCGCTCGCCGGTCAGGACCACGCCCTTGGACGTGCCCGTCGTGCCTGAGGTGTAGAGGATGATGGAGGGATCGGAGCCTTTGCCGGCGGCGATCTCATTTTCGAGCCAGCCGGCGAGCGAAGGTTCGTCGGCAAGCGCCTTGCGTCCGTTCTCGACGATCTCGTCGATCGGATGCAGATGGCTGGGGTCGTAATCGCGCAGGCCGCGCGGCTCGTCGTAGATCATCATCGCCAGCTTCGGCAGCCGGTCCATGACCGACATGATCTTGTCGACCTGCTCCTGGTCTTCGACCGCGGCGAAGCGCACCTCGGCATGGGCGAGCACATAGGCCAGTTCGTCGGCCACCGCGTCGGCATAGACCGGCACCGGCACGGCGCCCAGCGTCTGCGCGGCCAGCACCGACCAATAGAGCTTGGGCCGGTTGCCGCCGACGATGGCGATGGTGTCGCCGCGCTTGAGGCCGAGGCGGGAGAGGCCGACGGCATAGGCCCGCACGAAGTCCAGCACCTGGGCCCAGGTCCAGGTCTGCCAGATGCCCATGTCCTTGTGCCGCATGGACGGCCGGGCGCCGTACAATTTCGCGTTACGAATCAGCAGCTTGGGAAACGTATCCGCAAGCGCGGCGGCGTTTTGCGCCACAGCGTTTTCCTCCCCTTTGGCCGCGCCGGCAGGGCGGCCCTTAAGCACCCCTCGCCACCCCTTTGAATGGGGCGGACTTGTTTTTTTAGACTATGAAAGCACCGGCGCTGAACGGTCAAGCCTCGGCAGACCTGGAAAAAGGTCGCAAGGGCAGATCCGGGCCGGGGCCGGCGGGCAACGAAGTGGCGCGGCATGCTGCTGCCCGGTGACGCCGGCTTGCAGCGCTCTTATTGACCGGGTCCCGGATCAGCAGTGCATCATTCGCGCCATGACGTGACGACGACGCTCGTGAACGCGCTTCATGCCGTTCTCATGCTGCACCGCGACACAGTGCTTGCCCTCGCAACTATTCCGCCGCCTTGAGATACGGCTGGGCGCCGCTCTTGAACTGCTCGCGCAGCGCGGCTTCTTCCGCCTTGGCGGCAGCGAGGCTGCGCTGTTTGACCGGGCCGAAGCCGCGGATTTTCTCCGGAATGGAGGCGAGCGCGACGGCGGTCTGGTGGTTGTCGGGCGTGAGGTCGGCGATCAGCGTCTTGAGCAGATCCGCATAGTCGGCGATCAGCTTGCGTTCGGTACGGCGCTCGTTGCTGTAGCCGAAGGGATCGAGCGGCGTGCCGCGCAGGAACTTGAACGACTTGAGCACGCCGAAGGCGGTGAGTATCCAGGGCCCGAACGACATCTTCTTCGGCTCGCCGGTCGCCGGATTGGTGCGCGCCAGCAAGGGCGGCGCCAGATGGAATTCCAGGCGCAGCTTGCCGTCGAAGGTCGACTTCACGCGGTCGACGAAAGACGTGTCGGTGTAGAGCCGCGCCACCTCGTATTCGTCCTTGTAGGCCATCAGCTTGAACAGATAGCGCGCGGCCGCCTCGGCGAGCGCCGATTGGCCGGGCACCTTGGCGGCTTCCGCCGCGCGTACCTTCTCGACGAGGTCGCGGTAGCGCCGTGCGTAGCGCGCGTTCTGATAGCCGGTGAGGAAATCCATGCGGCGCGCAACCGTCTCGTCGAACGTCTGCGACAGCTTGAGCGCGTCGTTCTCCAGGCCTTCCTGCGGTTTGACCAGCGATTCGACCGCCTTCGGGTCGACCGCGGCGCGGCGGCCGTAGCTGAAGGCGGCGAGATTCATCGCCACCGCCTGGCCGTTCATCTCGATCGCCTTCTCGATGGCTTCGGCGGAGAGCGGAAGCGCGCCGAGCTGATAGGCATAGCCGAGCATGAACATGTTGGCGCCGAGCGACTGGCCGAGCAGCGCGGTGGCGAGGCGGCCGGCGTCGACGAAATGGCTCTGCCCGGCGCCGGCATGACCGGAGATGGCGCGTTTCAAGCGCTCGGTCGGCAGCGAGAAGTCGGCGTTGCGGGTGAAGTCGCCGGGCAGGAATTCGGCGGTGTTGACCACCACGCGGGTGTGGCCCTGCTTGATGGCGCCCAGCACCTTCTTCGAGCCGAGCACGACGATATCGCCGCCGAGCACGAGGTCGGCGCTGCCGGCGGCGACGCGGATGGCGTGGATGTCCTCCGGCTGGTTGGCGATGCGGATGTGGCTGAACACCGCGCCGCCCTTCTGCGCGAGGCCGGCCATGTCGATGACGCCGGCGCCCTTGCCCTCGAGGTGGGCGGCCATGCCGATGACGGCGCCGATGGTGACGATGCCGGTGCCGCCGACGCCGGTGACGATGATGCTGTAGGGATGGTTGGCAAGCGGCAAGGCGGGCGTCGGCAGCGCCGGCCAGTCCGGCAGGCTCGGCCACGCTCTCGCCCTTCTTCAATTCGGCGCCGTGCACGGTGACGAAGGAGGGGCAGAAGCCCTTGAGGCAGGAATAGTCCTTGTTGCAGCTCGACTGGTCGATGGTGCGCTTGCGGCCCCATTCGGTGACCAGCGGCTGCACCGAGACGCAGTTCGACTTGACGCCGCAGTCGCCGCAGCCCTCGCAGACGAGGTCGTTGATCACCACCCGCTTGAGCGGATCGGGGAAGGCGTGCCGCTTGCGGCGGCGGCGCTTCTCGGCGGCGCAGGTCTGGTCGTAGATGAGGACGGTGAGGCCGGGCACCTTGGCGAGCTCGCGCTGCACGGCGTCGAGCTCGTCGCGGTGATGCACGGTAAGACCGCGCGGCCAATCGGTATCCTTGGGGTATTTCCAGGGCTCGTCGGTGACGACGACCACGCGCTTGGCGCCCTCGGCCGCCACCTGGCGGGCGATCTGCGGCACGTTCAAGCCGCCCTCGTTGGTCTGGCCGCCGGTCATGGCGACGGCGTCGTTGAACAGGATCTTGTAGGTCATGTTCACGCCGGAAGCGGCCGCGGCGCGGATGGCGAGATAGCCGGAATGGTTATAGGTGCCGTCGCCCAGGTTCTGGAACACGTGCTCGCGCTTGGAAAACGGCGCCTCGCCGATCCAGTTGGCGCCTTCGCCGCCCATCTGGGTGAAGCCGAGCGTCTTGCGGTCCATCCACTGCGCCATGAAGTGGCAGCCGATGCCGGCATAGGCGCGGCTGCCGTCCGGCACGCGGGTGGAGGTGTTGTGCGGGCAGCCGGAGCAGAAATAGGGGATGCGCTGGGCGACGTCGGCGGTCTCGGTCAGCGCCTTCTGCGCCTCCTTCAGCCGCGCCACATTGGCGGCGATCTCTTCATTGGCGCCGTAGCGCAACAGCCGCTCGCCGATGCAGATGGCGACGTCGTTGGAATCGAGCGCGCCCTTGACCGGGAACAGCCAGTTGCCCTGCTCGTCCTTCTTGCCGATGCAGACCGGCTGATTGGCGGTGCCGTAGAGCTCCTCGCGCACCTGCACTTCGATGAGCGAGCGCTTCTCCTCCACCACGATGATGAGGTCGAGGCCGGCGGCGAAATCGGCAAGCTCCTGGCGCGCGATCGGCCAGGGGCAGCCGAGCTTGAAGACGCGCAGGCCGAGGTCGTTGCACTTGATCTCGTCGAGGCCGAGCTCGTCGAAGGCCTGGCGCACGTCGAGATAGGCCTTGCCGGTGGTGACGATGCCGATCTTCGGATTGCGGCCGCCGGAGGTGATCATCTTGTTGAGCTTGTTGGCGCGCAGGAAGGCGAGCATGGCGTCGCGCTTGAAGTCGTGCAGGCGCGCTTCCTGGCCGAGGATGGTGTCGACCAGCCGGACGTTGAGCCCGCCGTCCGGCATGACGAAGTCTTCCGGCGTGACGATCTGGATGCGCTCGAGGCTGCCGTCGGCGACGCCGGTCGATTCGACCGTCTCGTGCATGCATTTGAGCGCCGACCAGGTGCCGGTGAAGCGCGACATGGCCCAGCCGTAGAGCGCGTAGTCCATGATCTCCTGCACCCCGGCGGGGCTCAGGATCGGCATCATCACGTCGACGAAATGGAATTCCGACTGATGCGCGGTGGTGGAGGATTCCGCCGTGTGGTCGTCGCCCATGAGCGCGATGACGCCGCCGTGCGGCGCGGTGCCGGCGAGATTGGCGTGGCGGAAGACGTCGCCGGAGCGGTCGACGCCCGGCCCCTTGCCGTACCACATGCCGAAGACGCCATCGAACTTGCCTTCGCCGCGCAATTCGGCCTGCTGCGTGCCCCAGAGCGCGGTGGCGGCCAGTTCCTCGTTGATGCCGGGCTGGAACTTGACGTCCTGGGCGGCGAGAAAGCGGCCGGCCCGCTGCATCTGCTGATCGAGGCCGCCGAGCGGCGAGCCGCGGTAGCCGGTGACATAGCCGGCGGTGTTGAGCCCGGAGCGCCGGTCCAACTCCTTCTGCATCAGCAGGGCGCGGATCAGCGCCTGGTAGCCGGTCACGAAGACGTGGCTCTTGGCGAGGTCGTACTTGTCGTCGAGGCTGACGGTATGGAGGGTCATGGTGCCTTGCCCTGCGCGTTCGAGCGCAAAATAACAGCCGGCGGATTTGTACCATATAGGCCAGCGCGGCCGTCCTGGGAACAGGGACAGGCGAAATTAGGCCAGTTTGTTCAACGAGGCTGCGGAGGATTTCACGAGAAGCGGGGGGATTGGAAGGAAGTTTCGTGGCGAGGTGCGCCCGCGCATTTTGGTGCAACGCGGGAGGGGCGGCCATTCAGCCGGCAGCGCCCACGGGCGGGCCGCACCGGAAAGTGTTCGCAGTTTACTCGTGCCATGGGTGGCCTGTGCTATCCTGAATAGAAGCCGATTCAGGAGTTAAAGAAGATGAGCGGGCTTTCGCGGCGGATTTTCCTTTCAGCGGTTATCGGCATCTCTCTGTGCAGCGGCGCATGGGCGCAGAACGCCGGCGCGCCGAGCGTCCGCGTCGCGCTCAAGGGCTACGATCCGGTGGCTTATTTCACCGACGGCAAGCCGGAAAAGGGCTCGAAGGAATTCACCTTCGCCTATGACGACGCCACCTACTGGTTCAAAAGCGCCGCCCATCGCGACAAGTTCGCCGCCAATCCCGAACGCTACGCGCCGCAATTCGACGGCTATTGCGCGGTCCAGTTGTCGTGGGGCCACAAGGTCGAGGCCGATCCGCATGCCTGGGCCATCACCGACGGCAAGCTCTACGTATTCTCGATCAAAAAAGGCGTGAAGAAATTCAAGAGCGAGACCGTTGCCGTCATCGAAAAGGCCAGGGAGAACTGGCCGAAGCTTCGCAACCAGAAAACCGAGCCGTCTAAAGGCCCGCCTTCGCCAGGGCACTCGTAAGCTTGGCGCGCAGGTCCGGCTTTTTCAACAACGAGCCGAAATCGGCCGTATCGAAGCGCGGATCGATCGTGTGCACGTCCCCCGCCACGCGCGCCGCGTCGTCCTGCCGTCCGGCCTCGGCGTAAGCCGCCGCCAGGATCGCGCGCGAGTAGACGTCGGTCTTGTTGGTGGCGACTGAGCGCTCGAGCACACGGATCGCATCGGCGTTGCGGCCGGCAAGCACATAAGCAACGCCAAGCAAGAACGAATTGTTCACGTTCAAATTGAGGCCGAGCTTAATGGCGACCTCGAAGTTCTTGATCGCCGTATCGATGTTGCCCGACCACACCGAAGCCCCCGCCAGGCCCGCATAAGCCTCGGGATCGCTGCTGTTGAGCTTGATCGCGCGCCGCATCTCGTCGAGCGCGCGATCGTAGTCGCCATAGCGAATATAGGTGGCGCCAAGCAGCTCGTGTGCGCCCGCGCTCGATGCATCGAGGCCGATCGCCTTTTGGCCGAGGCTTTGGGCGCGCTGGATTGCCGCGGCGGGATCGGCGGTCCAGCCCTGCAGTACCCCGTTTAGCTCGACGCGGCCGAGACCCACATAGGCGGGCGCATAATGGGGGTCGAGTTCGATCGCGCGCTTGTACAGCGCACGCGCCTGCGAATTGGCGGAACGGTCGACGCGCTCGTACAAGGCGCGGCCGCGCAGCACGAGGTCGTAGGCTTCCAAACTGCTCGGAGGCTTCGTGTTCGCCTTGGCGAGCTCCAGATCGGTCAGCCGGCTGGCGAGCGTCCCGGCGATGCGGCGGGTGATATCGTCCTGCACCGAGAAGATTTCTTTTGGCGCGACGTCGTAATTCTCCGACCAGAGCTGAGTGCCCTGCGCGGCGGTGGCGAGGCTGATCGCAATACGGATGCGCTCGGGGCTGCGGCGGATGCTGCCCTCCACGATATAGCGCACGGCGAGCGCTTGGCCGACTTGCGCCGGCGTCGGCGTCTTGCCCTTGAAGGCGAACACGGCGTTGCGCGAGCGCACGACCAGTTCGGGAAAGCGCCCCAGCGCGGATATGATGTCCTCGGTAAGGCCGTCACCGAAATAGTCGTCCTTGTTGCCGGCCTCGAGCGAGACCAGCGGCAGCACCGCGACCGACGGACGCGAATCGGTGCTCGGCGGCTGTTCAGCGGATTGCGGTGGCGCGCCGGCGCGCATGGTCCACCAGGCGGCGCCGCTTCCCAAGAGCACGACGACGGCGAGCGCCGCCGCCAGCAGCGCAGCGTTGCGCGACTTGGCCGGGGCGGCGTGGCCGAACTCCAGTTCCGGCGCTCCGGCGATCGCCTGCGGCGAAAGGCCGAACACGCGCACCGGTCGCGCGATGTTCTTGACCTGCTGCTCGCCGCTGTCGGTGAAGGCGAGCGGCAGCTTGTCGCGCACCTGGTCGCAGGCGATGTCCGAAATGCACAGGCCGCCCGGTTCGCATATCGATTCCAGGCGCGCGGCAATGTTGACACCGTCGCCGAAGATGTCCTTGCCATCGATAATGATGTCGCCGACATTGATGCCGGCACGGAATACGATGCGTTTGTCCTCGGGCGCGTCGGCATTGCGGGCCAGCATTTTCCGCTGAATGGCGACGGCACAGGCGACTGCGTTCACCACGCTGGCAAATTCGACGAGCAGCCCGTCGCCTGTCGTTTTGACGATGCGGCCGCCATAGCCGGCGATGGCCGGATCGACCTCCTTCTTGCGGACGGCCTTGAGCGCCCGCAACGTACCGACCTCGTCGGCGCCCATCAGGCGGCTGTAGCCGACAACGTCCATGGCTAGGATGGCGGCCAGTTTCCGGTCGACGCGGTCGTGCTTTTCCAAGCGGAGCCTTTTGGCGCGGATTCGACCAAGAGTAGCTCATCTGGCGTCAAGCTGCACGCCCGCCTCCAGCGCGCCTTCGGGATTCCACTCCGCTACTTGCGGGAATTGCTGCGGAGAAATACCATTCGACATTGGCAACGCGTGGTCAGCGTCATGCTCCGTTCGTGGATCGCAGGCCTTTTTCTGATCGCGGCCATCCCGCTCGCCGCCGGCGCGGAGCCATCTGCTTCAGTCCCCGCCAATCCGGCCTTCCGCACGATCGGCGTCCAGGTCTTCGATCTCGACGGGGCTCCCGCGGCCGGAAGGCACGCCCATTTGATCGGCCTGTCGCGCGGCTCGTTCCGTCCCGCCGACGGAGGCCCCGCCCTGGCGGACTGGGATTTTACGACCGACGCGCAAGGGCGTTTCAGCGTCAGGCTGGGCGAATTCAACACCTCGGACGACAAAGCGGAAAGACCGGGCTGGGGCACCTATGCGGTCATCGTTGACGGCGCGGGGAAGGATGCCGGCGCGGTCTCCAGTCAATTCATCGCGGCGGCGAAGCCCGAGAAGCCGGACGAGCCGCCGTCCGACTGGGAGTGGGGCCCGACACTATCCGTTCCGCCGCAAGGTCTGCGGCTCGTGCTGCACGCAAAGAAAGGGCTCGTCCTCGAGGGCCATGTGCACGACTTGGCGCATCCCGGCCGGCCGCTTGCGGGCATTGCGATCTACACCAACAACGACCTTTATGCGCAGTCGCACACGGGCTCCGGCGGCGAAATCTTCACCCAATCGACCGTCACCGATGCGCACGGCGCTTTCACGATCCGTCACATCTATCCGGTCAAGTTCTACGTCGGCGTCGGGGCGCCGCACGGCTTCCGCAACGGTGAGCCGCAGCACAAGGGCTATTGGATCAAGACCAAGTCGCACGGCCGCTGGAAGGAGGAAGTGCGCGATGAAATCCGGCCGGGAAAGAAGAAGACCGTTCGCCTCGACATCCTGGCGACGGCCGAGCCCTCCTTCGTCTACCACGGCCGCGTCGTCGACGAGCAGAAGCGGCCGCTCGCGGGCGCCGAGGTCGGCTTCGCCATTTCATATCATCCGAAGCAGACGGTCACCTTCGAAGACGATCATTCGTATCCCAGCACGAAGACCGATGCGAAAGGCGATTACAGCCTGACGCTGGGCACGCCGTGGCTCAGAGGCATCACCGTGGACGCCAAGGGTTACGCGCGCGCCAGCAATTGGACGCAGTCGGATGCTCCCACCGTCGGGCCCGGCCGGTACGATTTCACGCTGCACCGCAAGCAATAGTCCGATCCATGCGCCGCGGCCTCGAGTGCCGAGGAAGCGGCGCGTGGGGGGACTGGTGGAGCGGCCTGCCGCCGCTCCCGTCGCGGCATGATCCAATAGGCCCCGAAGGGGCAGGGGAAAGACATGATCAAGCTCGCCGTTGCGACGCCGGCATTCGGCGAGGTGTTCTATGCGCCCTATGTACGCAGCCTGCTGCGGCTCCAGCGCGCCGCGCAAGAGCGCAACTGGGGCATGACGCACTCGACCGTTTCCTACGTCTACACCGGCGACGCCCGCAACTACCTGCTCACCCTCTGGTACGACAAGACGGACGCCAGCCACCTGCTGTTCGTCGATGCCGACATGGGATTCGAGCCGCAGCTCATCTTCGACATGGTCGCGCTCGACAAGCCGGTCACCGGCGTCATCTACACCAAGCGCCAGGTCGACCTGCAGCGGCTGGCTGCGCGGGCGGCGGCGGGCGAAAAGCCGGAGCGCGCGGTCGCGCAGGCGCACGATTTCATCATGCGGCCGTTGCGCGGGCGGCAGCCGCGCGGCATCGGCGGCTTCATCGAGGTCGAGGGCTGCGGCACCGGCGTGATGCTGATCCAGCGCGCGACAATCGATGCCATGCTCAAGGCTTTGCCCGACATAAACGACACCAATCACCAAATGACGACGGTCCTGACCGCCAATATCGATCCGCGCCTTCGACACCATAGAGGCGGGCGGCGGGCCGAGGCTGCGGGACGATTTCGCGTTCTGTTACCGCTGGCAGGCGCTGTGCAAAGGCGAACTCTGGGCCTGCATCGACCAGTCGGTGACGCATATCGGCCTGCACCGGTTCAACGCCCGCTACAGCGGCACGGCCGGGGCTGAGTCCCAATAGCCCGGCTCGAGCGCCGGCGAAATCCGGGATGGCTTTGGCGCGGCTCGATTGTTCCCGGACCTGCGCTTCGCTCCACCCGGGCACCTGACCCAGCAGCCGATTTGACCGCGATCAAGGAAACCGGAACCGGTTCTGGCAGGTTTTGCCATCATGGCCATGCCGAAGCAAAACCTGCTGCCCGATTTCGCCAGGCTCCGCCGCGAGATGGTGGACCAGCACATCCGCGCGCGCGGGGTGCGCTCCGGGAACCTGCTTGCCGCCATGGAAAAAGTGCCGCGCGAGGCCTTCCTGCCGCACGACCTGCACGAATTCGCCTATGAGGACTCGGCGCTGCCGATCGCTGCGGAGCAGACCATCTCGCAGCCCTTCATCGTCGCCTTCATGGCGGAAGCGCTCGGGCTGACCGGCGGCGAGCGCGTGCTGGAGATCGGCACCGGCTCCGGCTACGCCGCCGCCGTGCTGGCCGAGATCGCCGGCGAGGTCTACACGGTCGAACGCATCGGGCAACTGGCGGAGAAAGCCGCTTCGGTGCTCACCGGATTGGGCTACCGTAACATCCACGTGCTGCATGGCGACGGCACGCGCGGCTGGCCCGAGCATGCCCCCTACGACGCCATCGTGGTGGCGGCCGGCGGGCCGAAGGTGCCGGAAGCCCTGCGCCGGCAGCTCAAAGTTGGCGGGCGCATGGTGATGCCGGTCGGCAAGGACGCGCGGGCGCAGGAACTGATCCGCGTCACCCGCGTGTCGGAAGACGATTACAGGGAGGAGGACCTCGCCGACGTGAGCTTCGTGCCGCTCTTGGGCGCGCAAGGCTTCCGCGCGCCGGCGCAGAAGGAAAGGCGCGTTATCGCGCTGCGCGGCGAGCCGCTGGTGCATGCCGTCGCCACGGCGGCCGAGCCGTTCGACGAAATCGGCAGCGCCGATCTGAGGCCGCTGCTCGCGCGCATCGGCGACGCGCGCGTGGTGCTGCTCGGCGAGGCCTCGCACGGCACTTCCGAGTTCTATTCGATGCGCGAGCGCATCTCGCGCGAATTGATCACGCGCAAGGGCTTCGATTTCGTCGCCATCGAAGGCGACTGGCCGGACGCCGCGCGCATCGACCACTATGTGCGTCATCGCGAGACGCCGCCGTCGGAATGGACCGCGTTCGCGCGCTTTCCGACGTGGATGTGGCGCAATGTCGAGGTGCGCGGCTTCGTCGACTGGCTGCGCGGCTATAACGCCGTCTTTGCGCCGGAGAAGCGCGTCGCCTTCCACGGGCTCGATCTCTACAGCCTGTACGATTCGATCCGCTTCGTCCTGCAATATCTCGACGAGGTCGATCCGGCGACAGCCAAAGTGGCGCGCCGGCGCTACGGCTGTCTCACACCCTGGCAGGCCGATCCCGCCACGTATGGTCACGCCGCGCTCACCGGCAGCTTTCCCACGTGCGAGGACGACGTGGCGCACGCGCTCACCGATCTCATGGCCAAGCGCACGGCCTATGCGGCGCGGGACGGCGAGCGCTTCCTCGACGCGGTGCAGAACGCGCGGCTGGTGCAGAACGCCGAGCGCTATTACCGCACCATGTATTACGGCTCGCGCGCTTCCTGGAATCTGCGCGACGAACACATGTTCGAGACGCTGAAGACGCTGCTGGCGCATCATGGCCCGAACAGCAAGGCCATCGTCTGGGCGCACAATTCCCATATCGGCGATGCCGCGGCGACCGAGATGTCGGCGCGCGGCGAGCACAATATCGGGCAGTTGTGCCGGGAAGCCTTCGGCGACGCCTGCTACGCGGTCGGCTTCGGCACGGATCACGGCACCGTGGCGGCGGCGTCCGACTGGGACGCGCCGATGGAGATCAAGAAGGTGCGTCCCTCGCTCGCCGGCAGCTACGAGCGGCTGTGCCACGAGACGGGCAGGGCGCGTTTCATGCTGCCGCTGCGCGGCGAGACCGCGCATGTGCGCGGGCTGACGACGCCGCGGCTCGAGCGCTTCATCGGTGTGATCTACCGGCCGGAAAGCGAACGGCTCAGCCATTATTTAGAAACCGTGCTGCCGCGGCAGTTCGACGAATACATCTGGTTCGACGAGACCAGCGCGGTGACGCCGTTCAAGACGGAAGAGATGGAGGCGATGCCGGATACCTATCCGTTCGGGGTCTAAAGCATGAGGCGTTAGGGTCGAATCACTTCACGAGTCCGATTGTTCCCCGCTCGTCCCCGCGCAAGCGGGGACCCAGGACCAACTTTTGAAATTTCTTTTTTTGGCCCTGGATTCCCGCTTGCGCGGGAATGAGCGGAGTGTGAACCGATTCGACCTGACCTCATCCCGCTCTAGCTGCGCCTTGTCCGTACGCCTGTCTGCCCTTCGTTTCGGGCAATGGTCAAAGCCCCGGCAGTATGCCAAAGAGGAATCGCCGGGGCTCCATACATGCTGCAATCCTCCTCTTCCGTCGAAAGCCGCGCGTCGTGGGTCGTGGCTTCAATCGCGCTGCTTGCGCTGATGATGGCGTTCGGCGCCACCTGGATCACCGCCGTTGCATTGAAAGACATCGCCGCCGAGGTGGGCGGCGCGCGGTCGATCCCGGCGCTGGCGAATTCCCTTGTCTGGCTCGGCTCGGGGCTCGGCGGCATCATGATGGGCCAGATCGCCGACCGCATCGGCACGCGGTGGACGGTGATGGGCGGCTCGCTGATGATCGCGACCGGCCTCGCCATTTCCACGCTTGGTCCGCCCTGGCCGCTGTGGATCGGTCACGGCCTGTTCATCGGCTTCATCGGGCTCGCCGGCATCAATGCGCCGCTCTACATCTATGTGAGCCGCTGGTTCGACCGCCGGCGCGGCTCGGCGCTCGCGCTGATCGCCAGCGGCACCTATCTCGCCGGCGCGCTGTGGCCGTCCATCTTCGAGCGCGCCATCGCCAGCATCGGCTGGCGCGAGACCATGCTGTGGTACGCTGGGCTCGAAGTGCTGATCGTCGTGCCGCTCGTCGCCGTGTTTTTCCGCGAGCCGCCGGAGGTGATCGAGCACGAGCCCGCGGGCGGCGCAAAAA
Organism: uncultured Pseudomonadota bacterium; assembly: GCA_963837965.1. Lineage (GTDB taxonomy): Bacteria > Pseudomonadota > Alphaproteobacteria > Rhizobiales > Xanthobacteraceae > Pseudolabrys. The sequence continues at coordinate 179,726 of CAWIPY010000009.1, forward strand.
CGCCGGCGCCGCGCGTGTTCGGCTGGCCGCCGAACGCCGTGTTCGCGCTGATGTGTGTCGCCTCGATCATGTGCTGCGTGCCGATGGCGATGCCGCAGCAGCACCTGGTCGCTTTCTGCACCGATCTCGGCTTCACCCGCTCGCTCGGCGCGGTGATGCTGTCGGTGCTGCTCGGCACTGCATTCGTCAGCCGGCAAATCTGGGGCGCCATCTCCGACCGCATCGGCGGCCTGTCGACAGTATTGATCGGCTCGGCCTGGCAGTGCTCGGCGATGATCGGCTTCCTGTTCACGCAGAGCGAAACCGGCCTGTTCACCGTCGCCGGCGCCTTCGGGCTCGGCTTTTCCGGCATCATCCCGGCCTATGTCCTGGCTCTGCGCGAGCTGTTTCCGGCCAGGGAGGCCGCCTGGCGCATCCCGACCCTGCTGATGTTCACCGCGACCGGCATGGCCTCGGGCGGATGGCTCGCCGGCGTTCTCTACGACCACTACGGCTATTACGCGCCGGCCTTCGCCGCCGGCATCGGCGCCAATATCCTCAATCTCATCATCGTCGGTTCGCTGGTGATGCGCTGGCGGATGCGCGAGGCGTTGGCATGAGCGCGCCCGACCCGTGGCGGCTTGCGTGATGGGCGCTCTCTTACCGGTCCGCCGCGCCTTGTGCTAGGCTCGTCCGCAGCAGGAGTAAGCGCAATGAATAAGCCAAGACTGGCGCCGAGTTTTTCGCAAGGCCAGACCTCCGACGAGGAATGGGAGACGCGGGTCGATCTCGCGGCCGTCTACCGGCTGGTGGCGCTCTACGGCTGGGACGACCTCATCTATAACCACTCCTCCATGCGGGTGCCGGGCGAGCCGCGCGCATTCCTGATGAAGCGGCACGAGCTGCTCTACACCGAGGTGACCGCGTCGAACCTGGTGAAGGTGTCGATGGACGCGGACCTCGACGAAAGCGCGGGCGTCAACCGGCCCGGCTTCACCCTGCACGGTGGCGTGCTGGCCGCGCGCGCCGACGTCAACTGCGCCATCCACGTGCACACGGCGACCGGCATGGCGATCGCGGGGCTGAAGAGCGGCCTGCGCATGGTCTCGCAGCAGGCCATCCGCTTCTATCAGCGCATCGGTTATCATCCGTATGAGGGCCTGACCGAGGATTTCAGCGAGCGCGAGCGCATTAACAGCGACCTCGGCGGCAACCGTGCGATGATCCTGCACAATCACGGCCTGCTCACCGTCGGCAAGACCGCGCGCGAGGCCTTCGTGCTGATGCATCACCTGATCGAGGCGGCGGACATCCAGCTCAGGCTGGAGGCGACCGGCGCGGAGGTGATCGAAATTCCTGCCGAGGTCTGCGCTAAGACCGCCGAACAATATGAGGGCCACGATGCCGGCCGCGGCGCCGCGGACTGGCCGGCCTACCTGCGCAAGCTCGACGCGATCGACCGCAGCTACCGGAATTGAGGCCATGAAACTCAAACTGCATCACGTCAATTTCGCGACCACCGACGTGCCCGCGATGGACGAGTTCTATCGCGACGTCCTCGACATGCAGACGATCCCCGGCATGGGCCGCAACCGCGTCAAGGACCAGGGCTATCCGGGCGACGTCGCCTTCGTCACCGACGGCGCGGTGCAGATGCACATTGCCGAGAAGGACATGCATATCGGCTTCCGCACCGGCAAGGTGGTCAACCCCGTGCAGCGCGGCCACATCGCCTTTCGCACCGACGACCTCGCCGCTTTCAAGCAGCGGCTCGACGAGATGGGCATTCCCTATTCGGATTACGGCGACTGGGCGATGACCGGCTGGATGCAGATCTTCTTCTACGACCCGGACGGCAACGTGGTCGAGGTACATCAGGCCCCGCCGGGGGAGTGAGCGGGCGCGGCAGTCGCGTGTTCAAAGCCGTAACAGCTTCGCCGCGTTGTCATAGGCGATCGCGCCGCGCAGACTATCGTCGAGCGGCACCGTGTCCATGAAGCGGCCGGCTTCTTCCGCGCTCTCGAAAGGATAATCGGCGGCGAACATCACCCGCTCGCGGCCGAGCGCGCCGACCGCGCAGGCCAAAGGCTCGGCGGCGAACACGCCGGACACCGTCACCCAGATATTCTCCTTGATGTAGTGCGAGGGCGGCCGCTCGAGCTTGACGCCGTAGAGCTTGGCGCGGCTGTCGAAGCGCCAGAGCAGATAGGGCAGCGTCTCGCCCATGTGGCCGAGAATGACGCGCGCCTTGGGGAAGCGGTCGAACAGGCCGCTGAACACCAGCCGCAGCGCGTGCGAGCCGGTCTCGAAGCCCCATTCCCATGTCGCGCGGCGCAGCGCCGGCACGCCGTCGAGCGCCGGCGCCGGCGCGATCGGGTCGGTCGGATGGATGTAGACCGGCGCGTCGAGCGCTTCGGCGCGCTCCCAGAACGGATCGAGCGAAGGGTGGTCGAGATAGAGCCCGTTGGTGTGGCCGTTGATCATGGCGCCACAGAATTTCAGCTCGCGCATGCAGCGCTCGAGCTCTTGCGCGGCGCCTTGCGGGTCCTGCATCGCGATGTGCGCGAAACCCGCATAGCGGTCGGCGCGCTTGCCGATCTCGGCGGCGAGGAAGTCGTTGGCTTCGCGCGCGAGCCGCGTGGCGCGCGCCGCATCGCGCTCGGCCTGCACGCCGGGGCCGGCAACCGACAGCACGGCGCGGGCGATGCCGGCCTTGTCCATGGTTTCCAATCGCTGCGCGCCGAAGTCAGTGAGCCGGTTGAACAACTGCGCAACCATCGCGGGCGCGATCTCGCTCATGGTCGGCCGCCAAATGTCGATGAGGCCGGGCGGCAGGAAATGCTCTTCGAGCGCGATCTTCTTGACCATGCGTTTCATCCCCCGGGGCGCGGTAGATGCACCAACTTCCGCTCGTTCCCGCGCAAGAATGGAATCCAGAACCGCGATCGCTGCGCAAGCGGCCCTGGGCCCCCGCTTGCACGGGGACGAGCGGGGTTAAGAGTGAACCCACGCTGGCAAATTTTTCACTCTTTACTGTATCGCACATTGGGTTATCGTGTCCCACGATGCAAGGCGGCCAAGAAACGCCGGCACGACAGGGAGGTGTCCATGAGCGATCAACTCGTCGCCAACGACAAGAGTCAGGTGCAGGTGATCGCGCGCGCGGCCACCATTTTGCGTGCGCTGGAGGAAGAGAACAAAGGCTTGAGCCTCGGGCAGATCGCGCAACGGGTGAACCTCGCGCGCTCGACCGTGCAGCGCATCGTCGCCGCACTGGAAACGGAAAAGCTGGTGATCGCGGCGACACCGACCGGGCGCGTGCGGCTGGGCCCGGCGATCCTGCGGCTGGCGGCTTCGGTGCGCAGCGACTTCGTGGCGCTGGCGCGGCCGTTCCTGGAGCGGCTGTCGGCCGAGCTGCAGGAAACAGTCGATCTCGCCATGGTCAAGAAGAGCCATCTGATCTTCGTCGACCAGGTGATCGGCTCGCAGCGCCTGCGCGCGGTGTCCGCCGTGGGCGAGACCTTCCCGCTCCATTGCAGCGCCAACGGGAAGGCCTATCTCGCGCAGCTCACCGATGCCGGCATCGAGAAGCTGATCGGCCGCACCTATGAGGCGCGCACGCCGCACACGCGCACCACGTTGGACGCGCTGCTCAAGGACCTCGCCGCGAGCCGGCGCGACGGCGCGGCTTACGACCGCGAGGAGCACACGCTCGGCATCTGCGCCGTGGGCGTGGCGCTGCATGATCCGCTCGGCAACCCGATGGCGATTTCGGTGCCGGTGCCGAGCCAGCGCTTCGAAGATCGCGCCGGCACGATCGCCGCGCGGCTCATCGCCACCAAACAGGCGATGGAAGCGCATATGAGCTCCACCGCCTGAGCTTGGTGGCTCAGCGTCAAATCCAGCAAGCCGCGAAGGCGCGCGACGCGCATGATCCCGCAAAGCGGGTTCCGGTTTCGGGGATAACCATGCGGTATCAAGCAGGGAGGAAGCCGTGGCCAAGAAAATTCGGGGCGTGACGTTCGAGGAGAACCTCAAGAACAGCATGGGGCTGGAGTTCTACAACCTGTCCCATCGCTTCGGCTATCAGTCGCCGAACTGGCCCTATTTCGAGGACGTCAAGATCGAGCGCATCCATTACATGGCGAAGTCCGGCGTGCTGTCGCAGCGCATCACCACCTCGATGCACAACACGACGCATATCGACGCGCCGGCCCATGTGGTGCAGGGCACGCCCTTCATCGACGAGGTGCCGCTGCCGCATTTCTTCGGATCCGGCATCGTGGTGTCGATCCCCAAACAGAAGTGGGAACCGATCACCGGCGACGACCTGGAGAAAGCGTGCGGCAAGGCGGTGCGCCCGCACGACGTGGTTCTCGTCAATACCGGCTGGCACAAGTACTACGAGGATTCGGAGGACTATTTCTGCTATTCGCCGGGCTTCGTGCCGTCGGCCGGCGAATGGTTCGTCGAGAAGAAGGTGAAGGTGGTCGGCCACGACACGCAGGCGAACGACCATCCGCTGGCGACGGCCATCGGCCCGCAGCGCAATGGCCCGTTGCACCCGCATTTGGCCGAGGAATATCGCGCGTGGTCGGGCGGGCGCGACTGGAAGGACGACTTCCCGGAGTGGGAGCCGGTGCATCGCATCCTATTCAAGAGCGGCATCCTCGGCATCGAGAACGTGGGCGGCGACATCGACAAGGTGACCGGCAAGCGCTGCACCTTCGCCTATTTCCCTTGGAACTGGGAGCGCGGCGACGGCTGCATCGTGCGGCTGGTGGCGATCGTCGATCCCGAAGGGAAATATCGCATCGAGCGCGGGAGGAATTTCTAGCGCATGATCCCGAAAAAGCCTGTCCCGGACTTGATCCGGGATGGGAACCGGTTTTCGGAAAGGATCATGCGCAAGCAAAAGATGTCAGGTACGTAAACGATTCAAGGAACGGAGCGGACTCTCATGCACGTTAAGCGCTTTGATGACGCCAAGCCCTACGAGGCGCCCAACCACCGCGGCTGCACGTCGCTGCGCCTGTTCGGCGCGGAAGCCGGCGGCACCAAGGGCCTGATCGTGGGCTATTCGCATTTCCTGCCCGGCGGCGGCGCCGGCCCCGACGCCTCGCCGCCGGAGAAGGTCTATTTCGTGCTGCGCGGCGAATTGACCGTGATCGTCGGCGGCAAGGAGACGGTGCTCAAGGCGAACGACAGTTGCGTGATCGAGCCGAACGAGACGCGCGAGATCGTCAACCGCGGCAACGAGGTTTGCACGATCCTGGTCGCCATGGTGCCGCCGGCGAAGTGACGCTTCCTCCCTCTCCCCGCTTGCGGGGAGAGGTGAAAAAGAAAATTCCCGGGAGGACGACCCATGTCCGACGACGCATTTCTGAAAAACCCGCTCTCCCTGTTCGACATCAAGGGCAAGACCGCCATCGTCACCGGCGCATCGGGCGCCTTCGGCGCGCTGGCGGCGAAGACGCTGGCCGGCGCCGGCGCCAATCTGGTGCTGGCGGCGAGCAAGCAGGACGCGTTGAACAAGGTCGCCGCGGACTGCGAAAAGCTCGGGACCAAGGCGGCGGTGATCGCGCTGCGTCCCTCGTCGGAGCAAAACTGCGACAAGATCGTCGCCGCGGCGGTCGATACGTTCGGGCGTGTCGACATCCTGGTTGTGGCGTCCGGCCTCAACAAGGTGTCGAAGATCGTCGAGCAGAAGCCGGAGGATTTCATCGAGGTGATGGACGCCAATGTCACGCAGTCGTGGCTGATGGCGCGCGCCGCGGGCAAGCAGATGCTCCGCCAGGGCGACGGCGGCAAGGTGATCCTCACCTCGTCGGCGCGCGGGCTGCTCGGCCACCCGGCCGGCTACACCGCCTATTGCGCGTCGAAGTCGGCGGTCGACGGCATCACCAAGGCGCTGGGCTGCGAATGGGGCGAGACCGGCATCACGGTGAACGCGCTGGGCCCGACCGTCTTCCGCTCGCCGCTCACCGCCTGGATGTACGAGGACTCGGAACGGGCGCAGACCGTGCGCAAGGGCTTTCTGGCGCGGGTGCCGAAGGGAAGGCTGGGCGAGCCCGAGGATTTGGCGGGGCCCTTGCTGTTCCTCGCCTCGAAGGCGTCGGATTTCTACACCGGCCACGTCCTCTACGCCGACGGCGGCTATACGGCGGGGTGAGCTAATGGGCGCGTCCTTATCCGTTGTCATTCCGGGGCGCTCGCGAAGCGAGCGAGCCCGGAATCCAGGGGCGGCGCGCTCATGCTTGGCCCCTGGATTCCGGGCCCGCGCCTTCGGCGCGTCCCGGAATGACGGAGCGTAAGTATGGCTTACAAACCGCGCATCGCCGTCGTCGGCGCCGGGCTGATGGGCCACGGCATCGCGCAGGTGTTCGCGGTCGCCGGCCACGATGTGACCATCACCGACGCCGCCAAGCAAAGTCTCGACAGCGCCAAATCGCGCATCCTTGCCAATCTGAAGGACCTGGGCGACGACCAAAGCGCGGTGGAGCGGGTGACGCCGGTCGCGGCGTTGAGCGATGCCGTGCGCGAGGCCGATTACGTGGTCGAGGCGGTGCTGGAGGACTTGGGCGTCAAACAGAAGCTGTTCGCGGAAATCGAGCAGCATGTGCGGCCCGACACGATCCTTGCCAGCAACACCTCGGTCATTCCGATCACCGACATCATGCGCGGCCTGCACAGGCGCGAGCGCGCGCTGGGGACGCACTGGTGGAATCCGCCTTTTCTGGTGCCGCTGGTCGAGGTGATCGAGACGCAGTGGACGTCGCCGGAGGCGATCGACTTCACCATGAAGCTGCACGCCGACGCCGGCAAGCAGCCGGCGCATGTGAAGAAGGACGTGCCCGGCTTCATCGGCAACCGGCTGCAGCACGCACTCTGGCGCGAGGCGATCGCGCTGGTCGAGCAGGGCATCTGCGACGCGCAGACGGTGGACGAGGTGATCAAGTCCTCGTTCGGCCGGCGCATCGCGGTGCTTGGACCGCTGGAGAACGCAGACATGGTCGGCACCGATTTGACGCTCGCCATCCACAAGACGGTGCTGCCGGCGATCGACAGCCGGCCCGGGCCTTCGCCCTATCTCGAAAAGCTCGTGGCCGACGGCAAGCTCGGTTTCAAATCGGGCGAAGGATTCCGCACCTGGACCGCGGAGCAGCAGGCCGCGCTGCGTTCGCAAGTGCTGCAGCATCTGAAGAAGGCCAGGGAAGATGACGCGAGAGAGTAGGGGACAGTGATCGGCCCCGCGGCAGCGTTCGGTGTCAACGCGAGGGCCGTGTTAGTCACCTTTCATCGCGGTAATAGCCGTCATCGGCCGCACCGAGGGATCGCTCCCCGGCCACGCAACCTGCTCGTGATGCGGCAGAAGCTAGAGCAAGATCGCTTTAGTCTGAATCACGCCGTCTCTCTTCACCTCCCCCACTGGAGGGGGAGCCGTTGTCGCGTAGCGGCGCGATCCAGTCGCGCCGAAGCACCTCCAACCGCTCGTCCCGCGAAAGCGGGAACCCAGGGCTGCAAATAGATGCCGACGATATTCGGCCCTGGATTCCCGCTTGCGCGCGAATGAGCGGAGATTGCTTCAATCTCTGCGGATCACACTATAGCGGCGCAGGCACTCAGTCGTTCGGCCGGTTCTTGTACTTCTTCTTTTTCGCCTGCGGGGCGCCTGTGACGCCCGGATTGAACGAAGGTGGGTCGCTCGCCGGGAAGCTTTCGTCGGAATCGATCGTGACTTCGTCTTCCCTGCGCTCGATGCGCGCGCGTTCTTCGTTCTTGTGCTGTCGCTGCTTTTCCATTGATCGGGCTCCGGATCGTTCCAAGGTCGCTGCCTCGCCGGCAGCCGGATGTGATCTGGAAACCACGGAACCCGAACAAGCGTTCCATGCCGTACGGTATGGCCGGATGCGGGAACTCGGCGGCCGTCATGGAACCGGCTTGGTAATGTCCTGCTAGCCGCGGTTCTCGGCCTATTGCCCGGCTTGGGGCCGCAACCCGGCCTTTACCACCACCTTGATGGCGTCCTCCACGCGGTCCTTGGCGTAGCGGATCGCGGTCGGCAATTCGTCGAGCGGAAATGTGTGGGTGTGGATCTTGGTGGCGTCGAAACGCTTCTGCGCCATGAAAGCCTCGGCGCGGTGGGTGGCGCTCTTGCCCTCGCCGCGGATGCCGAAAAGATAGATGTTGTTGGTCGCGATGTGCGCCACGTCGACAGGCACCTGCTCATGGGCGAAGGCGGCGAGGCAGACCTTGCCGCCGCGGTTGACCATATGAACCGCGTCGTTGACCGCGCTCGATGCGGCCGAGCATTCGACCACGTAGTCGACGCCCTTGCCGCCGTTGAGCTTCTTCACCTCGGTCACCACGTCCGGCGTTTTGCGGATGTTGATCACCGCGTCGGCGCCGAGCTCCTTGCCGATCTCGAGCCGGTTGTCGCGCGTGCCGGTGAGGATGACCGGCTGGGCGCCGAGCGCCTTGGCGACGGCGACCGCCATCAGGCCGATCGGCCCCGGGCCGGTCACGCAGACGCTCTCGCCCGCGACCAGCCCGCCCAGCTCGGTGAGCGCATACATGGCGGTGCCGGCGGTGACCACCAGCGTGCCCTCCTCGTCGGACATCGCGTCGGGGATCGGCACCAGCGTGTTGATATTGTTGACCTGATATTCGCAGAAGCCGCCGTCGGTGGTGAAGCCGTTGGCGCGGTGGCCCTTGTCGACGTCGCCGTAGTTGAGGCCGTAGTTATGGCAGGACGTGTACATGCCCTGGCGGCAGCGCTTGCACTGGCCGCAGCCGGCATGGATTTCGACCGAGACGCGCTGGCCGATGTCTGTACTCGTCGACGCCGGGACCGAGCGCCACCACCGTCCCCATGTATTCGTGACCGGGGGTGAAGCCCTTGTTGAACGGCAGCCCGCCTTCGATCATGGCCGGCGGCCCGTGATAGATGATCTCCAGGTCGGTGGCGCAGATGGCGACTGCGTCGATGCGCACCAGCACTTCCGCCTTTTTCGGCACCGGCACCGGTTTCCGGCCCATGCCGAGCTCGCCCGGGCCGCCGAGCACCCAGGCGCGCATGCTGTCCGGGATCGGAAATTCGTTATGGTTGGTTTTCACCCCGGGCGGCGCGTACATCTTTCCTCCGGTTCAGGTCGCGCGCGCTCAGTTTGCGGTGGCCGGTGCCTGCTCGACCTTTGCCTGCGCGCCGGGGCCGCCGTATTCGGCGGACAAGGCGTGCGTGGCGGCCACGACTTCATCGCGCATCAGGGCGATGTGCTCTTCGCTGGCGCGCATGGCCGGCGCCGCAACGCTGATCGCGCCGATTACCGTGCCGGCCTGGTCGCGGATGGCGGAACCGGCGCAGACGACGCCCGGCAGGTACTCCTCGCGGTCCAATGCGAAGCCGCTTCGCCGCACGCCGCGCAGCGCTTCGATAAGGGAGGCAAACTCGATGATGGTGTTCGGCGTGTAGCGCTTGAGCCCGTCGGCGAGGATGCGGCGCATCTCGTGTTCGGGCAGCCAGGCGAGGATCGCCTTGCCGGAGGACTGCGCATGCGGCGCCGGCAGGCGGCCGATCCTGCCGCTGTCGACGCGCACGGCGTGGCGCGCGTCGCGCACCGCCAACATCACCACGCTGTCGCCCTGCAAGGCCGCCAGATGCACGGCCTCGCCGGTCGCCCGGCTGATGCTCTCCAGATAAGGCTGGGCGCGCCGCGGCAGGTCGACCTGCAGGCATGCATGACCGAGAGTCAGGATTCGGGTGCCCAAAGCATAAAGCCGCCGCCCCGGCACCTTGGTGGCGAAGCCGCGCTGGATCAGCGTGGCGAGCAGATGATGGCAGGTGGAAATGTTGAGGCCGGTGCGGTTGGAGAGCTGGGTGAGGGTGGCTTCGCCTCCCCCTTCGGCGATGGTCTCCAGGAGAAACAGGGCGCGGTCGACTGACTGGATGTTGTGGCGGCCGCCATTGGCGCGCGCGCGCAGCGGGCGAGCCTCGGCTTGCGGCTCGGGCAATACGGTGGCGTCCATGATCTTGATCCTCCCTTACCGAGCCCGAAGGGAAATAGGCCCGGCGAAATGAGTCAAGAGGTTTTCAGAATCGCCAAAATTGTTTTCAAATCGTGAAATCTACACGATGGCACCGCACGCGCTGCGGCAGCCATCTCGCAATTGCCCAATCAGGCCGATCGAGCCAGACCCAGCTCGATCTCGATGGCCCCGCACAGCATCTGGCCCAAGGTAATGTGCATTTCCTGGATGCGGGCGGTGGTATGGGAGGGCACTATCAGCAGATGATCGGCAAGCCCGACCATGGCGCCGCCGTCTTTGCCGCCGAAGCCGGCGGTGACAAGTTTCCTCGCCTTGGCTTCGCGGAGCGCGGCAAGAATATTGGGGCTGGTGCCGGAGGTGGAGATGGCGATGGCGATATCGCCGGGTCTGCCAATCGCCTCGATCTGGCGAGCGAAGACGCGCTCGAAACCAAGATCGTTGCCGGCGGCGGTGAGTGCGGAGGTGTCGGTGGTGAGCGCGAGCGCGGCGATGGCGGGACGGTCCTGCTTGTAGCGGACGGCCAGTTCGGTCGCGAGATGCTGGGCATCGGCGGCGCTGCCGCCATTGCCGAAAAACAGGAGCTTGCCGCCGCCGCGCAGCGAGGTGACGCACGCCGCGGTGAGGCCGGCGAAGGCGGCGCCAAGCGCGGCCTCCGTCTTTCGCGCGACGTCCAGATGTTCGGCGAATTCGCTTTCAAAGAATTTCGTTAGATCCACGCTACGCCCCATCAATTCCGCTCGTCCCCGCGCAAGCGGGGACCCAGGGTCAAGAAAATTCCAGACTTAGACTGTCAGGCTGGATTCCCGCTTGCGCGGGAATGAACGGTGAATGGTGCGGCGCTCCGGCCATTTATCACGCCGCCTCGCCGCGGAATTCCGGCACGGCATCGCGCAGCGCCTGGTAGATGACGACGCGCTCATTGCGCGAAAGCCCCTGCTCCAGCGTTTTGACCCAGGCGCGGATCGCCTCCAGCGAGGGCTGCACCGGCTTTGCCGCCACGATCCCGGGAATGCCGATTTCAGCGGTTTCCTCCTCCCGCGCGAACAGGATTTCGTGCAGACGCTCGCCGGGGCGGATGCCGGTAAAGGCGATTTTGATGTCGCGGCCGGGCTCCAGGCCCGACAGGCGGATGATGCGTTCGGCGAGATCGACGATCTTCACCGGCTGGCCCATGTTGAGCACATAGACGGAGACGTCCTCGCCCGTCTGCGGACTGAGCGCGTGGCTCGCCGAGGTGATGACCAGATCGCAGGCCTCGCGAATGGTCATGAAGTAGCGCACCATGTCGGGATGGGTGACGGTGACCGGCCCGCCGGCCTCGATCTGCGCCTTGAACTTCGGCACCACCGAGCCGTTGGACGCCAACACGTTGCCGAAACGCACCGAGATCAGCCGCGTGCCGTTGCCGGCATGGGCGTCATTGTCGAGCGCCTCGCAATACATTTCCGCCAGCCGCTTGGTGGCGCCGAGCACCGAGACCGGCTCGATCGCCTTGTCGGTCGAGATCATCACCATGGCGGCGGCACCGGCGCTGGCGGCCGCATCGGCGACATTGATCGAGCCGAACACGTTGGTCTTGATGCCCTCGTCCCAATCGGTTTCCAGGATCGGCACGTGCTTTAGCGCCGCCGCATGGAAGACCATGTCCGGTTTGAAGTCGCGGATCAGCGTCATGATGCGGGCGCGGTCGCGCACGTCGGCGATGCGGCCGGCGATTTCCGCCTCGATCTGCATGCTGCCGAGCTTCTCCAGCACCGCGTGCAGAGCGGGTTCGGAATTTTCCAGCACCAGCAGGCGGGCAGCGCCGAAGATGAGCATGCGCTCGCAGATTTCCGAGCCGATCGAGCCGCCGCCGCCGGTGACCACGATCGACTTGCCGCTGACGAACTGCTCGAGCCGGCGGTAGTCGATTTTGACGCTCGGCCGCAGCAAAAGGTCCTCGACCGAGACCGGGGCAAGCTGCACCGCCGGCCCGCCGGAATCGAGCGAGGGCATCTGGCTCAGATTGATGCCGAGCTTGCGCGCGCGGATCAGGAGGGATTCCGGGCGCGCTTCCGGCGACAGCGCCGACGGCGCCAGTACCGCACGCGTAACGCGGTTGCCCTGGCTGGCGAGGTCGGCGGCCACGCGCTCGAGGTCGCTGATGTCGCCCAGCACCGGGATGCCGCGGATCGACTGGCCGCGATCATTGGGCGAGGGCGAAAGGACGCCGGCCGGCCAGATCTTCTTGACCGCCCCGCTTTCGATGGAACGCAGCAGCACCTCGGCGTCGGCGGCGCGGCCGAGGATCAACGTGGGCGTGGCATCGGCCACCTTCGCGCGTTTGAGCGTGTGCGTGTAGTGGAAATAGCGATAGGCGATGCGCGATCCGCCCAGAAAGAAAATCTGCAGAAACCAGTACAGCAGGATGGTGATCTTGCCGAAGAAGAACTGGCCGTAGATGCCGGGCGTCAGCAGCACGTAATCGAGCACGAGCAGCGACACCGCCAATACGGTGGAGGCGCGGAAGATGTTGTAGAGGTCGGGAACCGAGGTGAAGCGCCACTTGTTGCGGTGCAGGCCGAAGATGAAGAAGACGGCCAGCGCGTAAAGCAGGAACAGCGGCAGGTATCCGAGCCCGACCAGCTTTTCCTGCAGGCGCTGGTCCTCGAAGCGCATGACGAAGGTAAGCAGGATCGCCGCGGCGGCTGCCACGAGGTCGTGCAACACGATCAGTATCTGGCGCGGCGTCAGTCTGGGCAGCCTGATCATTCGGGATTTTTTCCAGCCGAGGCCTGCTTGACGGAGAATTATAGCGGGAATTGGCCGATGCGCCGCCGATGGGGGAAGAACCATTGGCCTTTATCGCTATTATACAGGCAAATCAAACGCTTGCCAGTAATTCGCGGCGGCGGGCGCAGGTGCCATCGCGCGCCGAGGTGAATTTATGTCGATTTTCCCGGGAAGCCCGATGGTGGGCGCGACAGGGATCGAACCTGTGACCCCTACCATGTCAAGGTAGTGCTCTTCCGCTGAGCTACGCGCCCTTATCGGCTGCTATGTATCGGCTCGCCCGAGGGGTGGCAAGCGGCCCGCGCCGGCCACGGCTTCACGCCGCCGCCAGCATCTTCTGCACCTCGGTGACCAGTTCGCGCAGGTGGATGGGTTTCGACAGCACCTTGGCCTGCTTGGGCGCGGTGGAATTGGGATTGAGGGCGACGGCGGCGAAACCGGTGATGAACATGATCTTGATGTCGGGATCGAGCTCGGCCGCCCGCCGGGCAAGCTCTATGCCGTCCATCTCCGGCATGACGATGTCTGTCAACAACAGCTCGAACGGTTCCTCGCGTAGCCGGTGATAGGCCGACAGCCCGTTGTCGTAGGAGGTGACCTCGAAGCCGGCGTTCTGCAGCGCCTTGACCAGGAAGCGCCGCATGTCGTTGTCGTCTTCAGCCAGGAGGATTTTCGACATGACCTCTAAACGCCCCATCCCGGCCGTCCCTTTTCGTGTCCCCTGGGGTCGGTCCCAGCCACCCCATAAGACTTGTGCCCGGTAAATATCGAGTGAACCCAAAGCATGGCTTGGCTTTATCTGTCAGGGTGTGGACAATAAAGCCATAAATGGGCTCTTAAGGTCCCACCCCGCAATTCTAGCCCGAGCCGCCAATGGCCGTCACCATCCATGCGTGAAACTTCCGACGAGTTGGACCCGCCCTTCGATATCCTCGAACCGGAGGCCTATGCCGGGCCGGTGCTCTTCAACTCGCCGCATTCGGGCTCGACCTATCCACGCGTCTTTCTTGCCGTCTCGCAACTCGATGTTCCAACGCTGCGCCGTTCCGAGGACAGCTTCGTCGACGAACTGATGGCCGGCGTGGTGCGCCGGGGCTATCCGTTGATGCGCGCCCATTTCCCGCGCTGCTTTGTCGACGTGAACCGCGAGCCCTACGAGCTCGATCCCCGCATGTTCGAGGGCCGCCTGCCTTCCTTCGCCAATACCCGCTCCATGCGGGTCGCCGGCGGCTTGGGAACCGTGGCCAGGGTGGTGGGCGACGCGCAGGAAATCTATGACCAGCGCATTCCGGTCGACGACGCCCTGCGGCGGATCGAGACGCTGTACAAGCCCTATCACCGGGCGCTGCGGCGGCTGTTCACCAGGCTGCACCGCGACTTCGGCGCCGCCGTCCTGGTCGACTGCCATTCCATGCCGTCCAGCGCCGGCCCTCGGGACGAGCGGACGCGGCCGGAATTCGTCATCGGCGATCGCTACGGCACCAGTTGCGTCGGCGTGGTGTCGGAAACGGTGGAGCAGGCGCTGCGCGGGCTCGGCTACAGTGTTTCCCGCAACAAGCCCTATGCCGGCGGCTTCATCACCGAGCATTACGGGAACCCGGCCGCCGGCCTGCATGCCGTCCAGCTTGAGATCAACCGGGCGCTCTATATGGACGAGAAGCGCTACGAGCGCTCGCCCAATTTCGCCCGCCTTGCCGCTGACATGGAGACGCTGGCGCGCCGGCTCGGCGAAATCCCGCTGGAAGAGCTGCGGCCGTATCGCGCGGCCGCGGAGTAGGCCAACCTCACGGCGTCATCCTGGTCCTCCTTTGAGGCTCGCCTTGCTCGCGCCTCCGGATGCCGGCGAAAGGCCCCGCCAGCCGCAAAAAAAGGGCCGCTCACGAGGAGCGGCCCAAGTCTAGGGAGGAAACGCCCAAGGAGGGCAGCGGTAACTCTCGCTACCGCATTGCAATAAGTTACACCGCGACGCACAAAAATCAAGGGCAGAAAGGCCGTTTCACATGCAATTCTGCATGGCTGGAAGCCGAAATTGCCAAGCAAAATCGGTAGTTTGCTATAGATCGTGGTCCAAAAGGCACGGTACTGCGCGCACCTGACGCATGGCAGCAGGAAGACCGGTCCTTGCAGTTGCCTGCGTTTGCAGGCTCCGTTAGGTGCAAGCGGCGCGAGTGGCGTGCAAGCGTGCCTTCAGCGCCAGCGTGGACAGGTGCACCATGACCGCCGTCGACTTCGCCGGTTTCGTCGATGAACTCGCCAGCGTGTCGGGCGAGACCATTCTCCCCTTCTTTCGCACGGCGCTGGCGGTGGAGAACAAGAAGGCCGGCGGCTTCGATCCCGTCACCGCGGCCGACCGGGCGGCGGAGAACGCCATGCGCGCCCTCATCCGCCGGACCTTCCCCGACCACGGCATTCTGGGCGAGGAATACGGCGCCGAGCGCTCCGACGCCGAATACGTCTGGGTGCTCGACCCGATCGACGGCACCAAGTCGTTCATCGCCGGCATGCCGGCCTGGGGCACGCTGATCGGGCTGATGCGCTTCGGCGAGCCGGTGTTCGGCATGATGCATCAGCCCTTTATCGGCGAGCGCTTCTCGGGCGATGGCGGCGCCGCAAGCTACCGGGGACGCGCCGGCAACCGCGATCTCAAGGTGCGCGAATGCGCCTCGCTGGCCGAGGCGCTGCTGTTCACGACCAGTCCCTTGCTGATGAATGAGGCCGATCGCGCGGTCTTCCGCCGCGTGGAAGGCGCGGTAAGGCTCTCACGCTACGGCGGCGACTGCTATGCCTATTGCATGCTGGCGGCGGGGCAGATCGATCTCATCATCGAGACGGAGATCAACGCCTACGACATCGTGCCGCTGATCCCGATCATCATCGGCGCCGGCGGCATCGTCACCACCTGGGAGAACGGCCCCGCGCAGGAAGGCGGCCGCATTGTCGTCGCCGGCGACCCGCGCGTGCACCAGGCGGCGCGGGAGATGCTGAACGGATAGCGCGGTTCTTCCCGGTCGTTGGACACTCCGCTTGGGTCCCCTTCGCGGGACGAGCGGTTGACTTTACGCAAGCGGCACCCGCTCCTGTCAATGAGGCAGCGCCTACTCTTCCTTGTTGTCCTCGCCCTTGCCGCCGAGCTGCTTTAGCTTGGCGAACACGGCGGACACGTCGAGATCGCGCGGCTTCTGCGGCGTCTCCTCGGCGGCGGCAGCCTCCTCTGCTTCCTTGCGCGCCGTCGTCTCGGACGCCGGCAGGAGCGTGGCACCGGTATCGGCCGGCGCGGGCTTTTCTTTGTTGGCGCGATTGACCTCGAAGTCGAGATCGATCTGCGAGGACAGGCCGAGCGTCACCGGGTCCATCGGCGCCAGATTAGCCGAGTTCCAGTGGGTGCGGTCGCGGATCGCCGCGATGGTCGACTTTGTAGTGCCGACCAGCCGCATGATCTGGCTGTCCTTCAGTTCCGGATGATTGCGCACCAGCCAGAGGATGGCGTTCGGCCGGTCCTGGCGGCGCGACACCGGCGTGTAGCGCGGGCCCTTCTTGCCGCCGCGCTCGGCGGAGGGAACCGCGACCTTCGGCGAGGCCAGCATGAGTTTGATGTCGTGGTTGTTCTCGGCTTCGGCGATCTGGTCGCGCGTGAGCTGGCCGGTCACGATAGGGTCGAGGCCCTTGATGCCCTGCGCCGCGTCGCCATCGGCGATCGCCTTCACCTCGAGCGGGTGCAGCTTGCAGAAGTCGGCGATCTGGTCGAACGTCAGCGCCGTGTTGTCCAAGAGCCAGACGGCGGTCGCTTTCGGCATCAGGGGTGCGGCGGTCGCCATGGGCAAAATCTCCTCCGGGCTTCGCCCGCCCGGCGAGGGGGCGAAGCAATAAGATCATCAACATGATCGAAAGTGGCCGGAATATAGGGGGAGGGCCGGGTTCCTGCAACCATGTCGCCTTGACAGGGCGGGGCGGGGCAGCCCATGTCGAGGGGCGGAATAGGTCAGAGAATCGGCGCAGTCTGCGCGCATAACGGGGGCCGCAATGGCTGCAAAACCCCTGCTCCAGGTGACGATGTGTGCGCCGCGCGGCTTCTGCGCCGGTGTCGTGCGCGCCATCCAGTCCGTGGAGCGGGCGCTCGCGATCTACGGCGCGCCGGTCTATGTGCGCCACGAAATCGTTCATAACCGCTACGTCGTCGAATCCCTGAAGAAAAAGGGAGCGATCTTCGTCGAGGAACTGGCGCAGGTGCCCGATACGGGCGCGCCGGTGATCTTCTCGGCGCACGGCGTGCCGCGCTCGATTCCCGACGAGGCCCGCCGCCGCGGGCTGTTCGCCATCGACGCCACCTGCCCGCTGGTCACCAAGGTACACCGCGAGGCGGAGGTCCATTTCCGCCGCGGCCGCGAGATCGTGCTGATCGGCCATGCCGGGCACCCCGAGGTGGTCGGCACCATGGGCCAGCTCCCCTCCGGCTCGATCACCCTGGTGCAGACCGCCGCGGACGTGGACGCCTTCACTCCGCGCGATGCCGGCAACCTCGCCTACGTCACCCAGACCACGCTGTCGGTGGAAGACACCGCGGTGATGGTCGACCGGCTGAAGTGCCGCTTCCCCGATATCGTCGGACCGCACAAGGAAGACATCTGCTACGCCACCACCAACCGGCAGGACGCGGTCAAGCGCGTGGCGCCGGAAGTCGACGCCATGATCGTGGTCGGCGCCCCCAACTCGTCCAATTCGCAGCGGCTGAAGGAAGTGGCGGTGCGCTCCGGCTGCCCGCGCGCCATGCTGGTGCAGCGCGCGGCCGATATCGACTGGCCGCTGCTCGCGGGCGTCGGCCGCGTCGGCATCAGCGCCGGCGCCTCCGCGCCCGAAGTGCTGGTGGAGGAGGTGCTCGACGCACTGGCGGCACAATATGTGCTCGAGATCGAGACGGTTTCTGCCGCCGAGGAAGGGATGTTCTTCCCGCTGCCGCGCCCGCTGCGCGAGGAGCAGGCGGCGGAGTGACGTTTAATGGCGGTCTACACCGACGTCACCGCTGACGATCTCGGCGAATTCCTCAAAGGTTACGACATCGGCGAAGTGCTCTCCTACAAGGGCATCGCCGAGGGCGTGGAGAATTCCAACTTCCTGCTGCACACGAACGCAGGCAATTTCATCCTCACGCTTTATGAAAAGCGGGTAGCGGAGGACGACCTGCCGTTCTTCGTCGCGCTCATGGAGCATCTGGCCAAGCGCGGCATCACCTGCCCGCAGCCGGTGAAAAACCGCGCGGGCGGGCTGCTCGGCCGGCTGGCCGGCCGCCCGGCGGCGATCGTCACATTCCTCGAAGGCCTGTGGATCAGGCGCCCCTCGGCCGCCCATTGCGCCGCGGTGGGCGAGGCGCTGGCGCAACTTCATCTTGCCGGCGCCGACTTTCCCATGCGGCGCGCCAACGCGCTCGGCATCGAAAGCTGGCGTCCGCTCTATGAGCACGCCAGGGCCGGCGGCGACAGCGTGCGCGCGGGACTGTGCGCGGACATTGCGCGCGAACTCGATGCGCTCGAGGCGGCCTGGCCGCGCGAACTGCCGCAGGGCGTCATCCACGCCGATCTGTTCCCCGACAACGTGTTCTTCCTCGGCGACACGCTCTCGGGCCTGATCGATTTCTATTTCGCCTGCACCGACACGCTCGCCTATGACATTGCGGTCTGCCTCAATGCCTGGTGCTTCGAGGCCGACCATTCCTACAACGTGACCAAGGGCCGCGCGCTGGTCCACGCCTACGACAAGGAGCGTAAGCTTTCTCCGGCCGAGCGCGGGGCGCTGCCTGTGCTGGCGCGCGGCGCCGCGCTGCGCTTTCTGCTGACGCGGCTGGTCGACTGGCTGGCAGTGCCGGACGGCGCGCTGGTCAAGCCGAAGGACCCGCTGGAATATTTCTGGAAATTGCGCTTCCACCAATCGGTGAAAGGCATCGGGGACTACGACTTCAAATGACGAGCGGCGACCAGCGAGTCACCATCCATACCGACGGCGCCTGCTCGGGCAATCCGGGCCCGGGCGGCTGGGGCGCGATCCTGACCTTCGGCGATCACGAAAAGGAGCTGAAGGGCGGCGAAGCGCACACCACCAACAACCGCATGGAATTGATCGCGGCGATCTCTGCGCTGGAGGCGTTGAAGCGGCCTTGCGTGATCGACATCCACACCGACAGCCAGTACCTGCGCAACGGCATCATGAGCTGGATCCATTCGTGGAAGCGCAACGGCTGGCGCACCGCCGACAAGAGCCCGGTGAAGAACGTCGATCTATGGAAGCGGCTCGATGCCGCGCTTTCCCAGCACACGGTGCATTGGCACTGGGTGAAGGGCCACGCCGGTCACGCCATGAACGAACGCGCCGACGAACTGGCCCGCGAGGGGCTGGTTGCCGCGCGGGCCGGAGCAAAAGGCGCGATGAAGGCGAGATAGCCTCGCACGCCGCATTCGAGCCGTCGTCCCGAGGTGCGGGCGAAGCGAGCCTCGAACGATGGCAGGCCATATTACAGGACTTTGGCCGTTGCCCTTCGAGGCTCGGCGCAATGCGCCGAGCACCTCAGGGTAACGAAGAAAAATTAAACCTCCGCCAGCAGCGCCTGGCCGGCCGTGACCTCGCACTTGCCGGGCGCATCCTCGACGTGCACCGACTTCACCACGCCGTCTTCGACCAGCATGGAAAACCGCTTGACCCGCGTGCCGAGCCCCGCGGCCGCGCCGTCGAAGGCGAGGTCGATGCCCTTGGCGAATTCGCCGTTGCCGTCGGCGAGGAAGTCGATCTTGCCGTCGGCGCCGGTCGCCTTCGCCCACGCCTTCATCACGAACGGGTCGTTGATGGCGGTCACCGCGACGGTGTCGACGCCCTTCGCCTTGAAGGCATCGATATTGTTGAGGAAGCTCGGCATGTGCAGGTTCGAACAGGTCGGCGTGAAGGCGCCGGGCACGCCGAACAGCGCCACCTTCTTGCCCTTGAACACCTCGTCGGTTGTTTTCGGCTTCGGGCCCTCCGCCGTCATTATGCGAAATGTAGCGTTGGGCAA
The DNA here is from genome assembly GCA_963837965.1 of uncultured Pseudomonadota bacterium. Classification (GTDB taxonomy): domain Bacteria; phylum Pseudomonadota; class Alphaproteobacteria; order Rhizobiales; family Xanthobacteraceae; genus Pseudolabrys. The sequence goes on from CAWIPY010000009.1 coordinate 199,557, forward strand.
TTTGTCGCCGACCTTGATAGGCATGGCTGATGTCCTTTCGTGCTGAAGCTGTCCGAAACATTCGCCGCCTGGAGCGTGCGGCCGGCGGCAAAATAACGCCAGGGAGGCGGATTAGTCGAGGCGGGTCTTCACCTCGATCGGGCGGCCGTTTTCGAGGATGGTGAAGGTCAGCTCGAAATGACCTTGCGGGTTGACGCCGGGCGGCAAGCCGTCGAGCGCAAACGTGAATTGCCGGTGGCCGGTGGGCGCGCCGGGCGCCGGCTTGGGGACGGGCAGCGCCCATTCCGCAGTCGGCCCCTCGACGAAAACCTGCACTTTTTCGCTGGCCGGCGCCTTGAGCGAAACCATGACCAGCGGCTTGGCGCCGCCGCTCACCCGCTTCACGGTCAAGCCGGCCTGCGCCGCCGAGGCTTGTTTCGGCACGCGCGCTTCGGCCGCGGCAAGGCTTGCATCCTGCGCGCTGGCGCCGGGCGTCAGCGTCAGCGCGGCGCTGCCTTGCGCCGGTACGCACAGTTTATCGCACACCGCGTAGTCGAGCTTGACGTGCAGCGTGACCGGCTTGCCCTTCTCCTTCGGCGTGAGGCGAAGCGGAAAGGTGACATTGTCCTTGTAGCCGAGCGTATTGCCGGTTTCGTCGGTGTAGAGGTGCGGCGCCGGATAAAGCACCTGGGCGTTGCCGAGATTTTCCGACCCTGAAAAATCGAAGCGCGGCGGCACGCCGGAATCGCCGGGATAGCGCCAATAGGTATGCCAGCCCGGCTGCATCTTGATGTCGATGCCGGCGCGCAGGGGCGTCGCGCCCGGCTTGTTGGCGCCCGCGATCAGACGAAACGCCGAATGGCTGTCTTGCGCCCAGGCCGAGGCGTCGGCGGCGCGCGCCATGGTGGCGAGCGGCAAGGCAAACGAGAAGGCAAGCGCGCCCGCGGCGACGGCGATGAGAAGCGTTTTCGCGACGTTTTTCATGCAGGCGGTCTAAACGGTAAAGCCATGCCAGGCCATTGAATTCATCGTGAGCGGGCGTTGAGCAGGATCGGGCAATGCGGTCATTTCGCCACAATTACCGCCTTGAAATATGACGGTGGCTGATTGAACTTTCCGCATCATGCGTCGTTTGCAAAGGCAGAGCGATTGGGTAACCTTGCGCCATGAAGCTTTCCCAGAAGGCGGATGAATCGATGTCCGCGCGCGGCTATCTCGACGGCCAGATGCTGATCGCCATGCCGGCGATGAACGACGAACGTTTCACGCGCACGGTGATCTATGTCTGCGCCCATTCGAGCGAAGGCGCCATGGGCATCATCGTCAACCAGCCGGCCGCCAATATCAAATTCCCCGACCTGCTGGTGCAGCTCGAGGTCATCCCGGCCAGCGAGCGCATCGAATTGCCGACCAGGGCGGAAGGCGTCAAGGTGTTGAAAGGCGGCCCGGTGGAGACCGGCCGCGGCTTCGTGCTGCATTCGGCCGACTACTTCATCGAGAACTCGACGCTGCCGATCGACGAGGGCATCTGCCTCACCGCCACGCTCGACATTCTCAAGGCGATCGCGCGCGGCAACGGGCCGGCCAGCGCCGTCCTCGCGCTCGGTTATGCCGGCTGGGCGCCGGGCCAGCTCGAACAGGAAATCCAGGAGAACGGCTGGCTGCATTGTTCGGCCGACACCGAACTGATCTTCGGCAACGACATCGAGCGCAAATACGAGAAGGCGCTGCGCAAGATCGGCATCGATCTCGGCATGCTGTCGAGCGAAGCCGGGCACGCCTGACACTGAACACGCCCGACACTGAATTCGTTCAGCGCGCCGTTTCCAGATGGGCGGCGGAGAGCAGGCCGCTGGCGGCCTGGGCGCTCATCGGCTCGCCGAAGGCGAAGCCCTGCGCGTATTCGCAGCCGAGCTGGTAGAGCTCGACCGCGTCGCCGTCCGTCTCGGCGCCTTCCGCCACCACTTCCATGCCGAGATCGTGGGCGAGCGCAATGATCGAGCGCAGGATCACCGGCCGCTTGCCGTGCGGGGCGGGGCGCACGAAGGACTGGTCGATCTTGATGGTGTCGAAGGGGAAGCGCTGCAGATAGGCGAGCGATGAATGGCCGGTGCCGAAGTCGTCAAGCGAGAGGCCGGCGCCCAGCTCCTTGATGCGGGTGAGCATCTGCGCCGCATGCTCGGGGTTTTCCATCACCAGCAACTCGGTGATCTCCAGCTTGAAGGTGCCGCGCGCGAGCGCCGAGCGGCCGAGCACGCTGCGCAGGTCCTGGATCAGGTCGTGGCGCAGCAATTGCCGCGAGGAGACATTGACGCTCGCGGTGATCGGCTCGCGACCGCGATGGGCGGCCTGCCAGGTGGCGAGCTGGCGCGCGGTGCGGTCGAGCATGAACAGGCCGAGATCGACGATCAGCCCGATCTCCTCGGCGATGGAGATGAACTCGGCCGGCGACAGGCGGCCCATCCTGGGATGATCCCAGCGCGCCAGCGCCTCGAAGCCGGCGATGGCGCGGTCTTCCAGCCGCACGATCGGCTGATAGAGCACCTTGATTTCTTCGCGCTCGATGGCGCGGCGCAGCTCGGATTCGATGGTGAGCCGGTCGGTCTTGCGCGAGCGCATGCCCGGCTTGAACACTTCGATGCGGTCGCCGCCGATGCGCTTGGCGTGATACATCGCGAGCTCGGCGTCTTTGAGAATCTCCTCGGTGCGGTGCGGCTGGTTCTCGGCGAGCGCCAGGCCGATGGAGGCCGTGAGGAAGATTTCGCGATCGTTGAAGGCGATCGGCGCGCGCAAGGTTCGGCGCAACGTCTCGGTGAAGGCGACGATGCGCGCGGGCTCGCGCTCCGACAGCAAGATGAGGGCGAACTGATCGCCGGCGAGGCGCGCGAGCGTGTCCTGCGGCTTCAGCAGCCGCGCCAGCCTGCGCGCGATGGTGAGCAAAACGGAATCGCCGACGGCGATGCCGACGGAATCGTTGACCTGCTTGAAGCGGTCTATGTCGATCACCAGCACCGACGGGCGGATCTGCGGATCGGAACGGGCATAGGCGAAGGCGGCTTCCATGCGGTCGAGGAAAAGCTCGCGGTTCGGCAGGCCGGTGAGGTTGTCGTGCACCGCGTCGAACAGCAGCCGCTCCTCGGCCTTCTTGAAATCGCTCACGTCGGTGAGGGTGCCGACCAGACGCACCACTTCGCCGTCGGAGCCGACCACCGGCCGCGCCTTCAGCGTGAACCAGACGTAATGGCCGTCCTGCGCGCGCAGACGGAAATCCTGGGCGAGGCGGCCGCGCCGCTGCTCCACCGCGCTGTCGAGAGAGGTGCGGAAGCGGTCGCGGTCGAGCGGGTGCAGCACGTCGAGCCAGGCGGCGGCGGCGCCTTCCAGCGCGCCGCGCTTGATACCGAGAATGTGTTCGGTTTCCGGGCTGGTGTAGACCTTGTCGGCGGAGACGTCCCAGTCCCAGATCAGGTCGCCGGCGCCGGTGAGCGCAAGCGCGCGGCGCTCGACGTCGGAGACGATGCCGTGGGTGATGCCGCCGGCGAAGGCGTGCTGCATCACCGTGAAACCGATCAGCATCACGATCAGCACCAGGCCGCCGAGCAGAGCGGGGCCGATGATGTCGTTGGTGACCGCGCCGGTGACGGCGAGGCCGGCGCCGAAGGTCCACACCACCAGCAGGATCCAGGTGGGGATCAGCATCACCGCGCGGTCGAAGCCGTGGGTCGACAGATAGATCACGAGCGCCAGCCCGAGCACCGCGATGCCGGCCAACGAGATGCGCGCGATGCCGGAAGCGACGGCGGGGTCGAACACGGCGACGCCGATGAGCGCCGCCAGCGCGGCCAGCCACGCGATGGTGATGTGCATATAGCGCACGTGCCAGCGCGAGAGGTTGAGATAGGCGAACAGGAAGACCAGCAGCGTCGCCGCCAGGATCGCCTCGCCGCAGGCGCGCCATATGCGCTCGGCGCCGGCCGACATGTCGAAGACCTTGCCCCAGAAGCCGAAGTCGATGCCGATATAGACCAGCACCGCCCAGCCGAGCGCGGCGGCGGCCGGAAACATGATCGAGCCCTTCACCACGAACAGGATGGTGAGGAAGAGGGCGAGCAGGCCGGCGATGCCGATGACGATGCCGTAGTAGAGCGTGAAGGAGTTGACCTTGTCCTTGTAGGCGTCCGGCTCCCACAGATAGATCTGCGGCAGCCTGGGCGTGCGCAATTCGGCAACGAAGGTGATGACGGTGCCGGGGTCGAGCGTGACGCGGTAGACGTCGGCCGTGGTGCTTGCCTGCCGCACCGGCCGGTCGCCGGTGGAGGGCGTGATGGCGACGACGCGCGAGAGGCCGAGGTCGGGCCAGAACAGACCGGAGCCGACCATGCGGTAATGCGGCACGACGATCAGCCGGTCGATCTGCTCGTCGCTGTTGTTGGTGAGCGCGAACACCGCCCAGTCGGTGCTGTTCTCGCGCGCGCGGACCTCGATGCGGCGCACGATGCCATCGGCGCCGGGGGCGGTGGAAACCTGGATGCGGGCAGTGTCGGTCTTCTTGATCTCGGTGGCGGCGGTGAGGTCGATGGCCGAGACGTCGAGGCGCACGCTCACCGCCTCGACCGCGCGCGCAGGACCCGGCGCCAGCAGCGAAGCCGCCAGCACCAGCACGACCGCAGCGGCGCCCAACCAGCGCGTGACGAACAAGGAACGCAAATCGCAACCCAAATTGGAACCCATCGCCGCGGCAGGGCCCGACGGCCGCTCGCTCCGGCGCCTGCGACGGTTCAAAATGCCAAGTTCCCCCAACAAACCCCGGCCCACTTTAGCCCCGACATTGCGCCGTTTTCGCGGCTTCGGCGGGCCAAGATAACACTCGCAGCATCAAATGGTTAGCACGATTTTGCCGATATGGGTGCTGGATTCCATGAGCGCGTGGGCGCTTGAAGCCTCGCGCAAGGGATAAGTCTTGTAGACCAGCGGCTTCACCTTGCCGGCCTCGATCAGCGGCAGCACCTTGGCGGCGAGCGCCTGCGCGATGGCCGCCTTGTCGGCGACCGCGCGGGCGCGCAGCGTCGAGCCGGTATGGTGCAGGCGCTTGAGCATCAGCCGCATGAAGTTGACTTCCGCCTTGGGTCCGCCCTGGAAGGCGATCTGCACGATGCGGCCTTCGACGGCGGCGGCCTCGTAATTGCGCTCGATATAGGAGCCGCCGATCATGTCGAGGATGACGTCGGCGCCCTTGCCCTGGGTGGCGTCCTTGGTGACGGCGACGAAATCCTGCGTCTTGTAGTCGATCGCCACGTCGGCGCCGAGCTTGCGGGCTGCATCGCATTTCTCCGGCGTACCGGCGGTGACGATGACGCGTGCGCCGAACGCCTTGCCGAGCTGGATCGCCGTGGTGCCGATGCCGGACGTGCCGCCGTGTACCAGCAGCGTCTCGCCTGATTTGAGCGCGCCGCGCTCGAACACGTTGTGCCAGACGGTGAAGAAGGTTTCCGGCAGGGCGGCGGCTTCGGTCATGGCAAGGCCGTTGACCGGCAGCGCGTGGCTTTCGTGCGCGAGGCAGTATTCGGCGTAGCCGCCGCCGATCACCAGCGCCATGACCTTGTCGCCGACTTTCCAGCGCCTGCTGTCGTGACCGACGGCGGCGACTTCGCCGGCGATCTCCAGGCCGGGGATGTCGGACGCGCCGGGCGGCGGCGGGTAGAGCCCCATACGCTGCATCACGTCGGGCCTGTTGACGCCCGCGGCCGCCACCTTGACCAGGATCTCGCCGTCGCCCGGCTGCGGCACCGGGCGCTCTTCCGGCACGAGCACTTCCGGTCCGCCGGGGCTCTTGATGCCGATCGCGGTCATGCTTTTCGGGGGAGCGGCCATCGGTGCCTCGCGTCGTTTTATGAAGGGACGCGTTTGTTTAGGCGGGCGCCGCGGGTGTGACAACCCGGTTGCCTCGCGCTAGATTTTCGCGAACGGAGTTGCTGCCATGCCCGCATTCGACGACGACGACAGGCCGAAGAAGAAGGTTACGCACGAGATCGGGCAGGAACTGACGCTGCTCTCGGTCGAGGAGCTTGCCGCGCGCGTGCAACTGCTGCACGACGAGATCGCGCGGCTGGAGGCGGACATGACAAGCAAGCGCGCCTCGCGCTCGGCGGCGGATCAGTTCTTCAAACGGTAATTAAAAACCGCTCGTCTGCGCAACGATCGCGGCATGACGGGCTTAGGTGCAAAAAACCCTTTATCTGCCGCATTTCGGTAAGTTGTCGTTAAGCTTTCTCGATCATTACTGTGGATGTCCATCTTCATGGACATTGAGTGGCTCCTGTCCACTCTGTTTGACGCCTCCCTGTTATCGACTTCGAGCCGCCGGCAACGGCGGCTCTTTTTTGTGCTTTTTTGTGTGTCATTTCGGGGCAGCCGGGACAAAACCCGCGAATTTTCGGGTTCCTCCTTAAGCTTGCCTGGCAACTATGTCGCAATCTTCGCCTGGACAGGACGGGGGCGGACGCGCCATGCTTACTCATTCGTAAAGGACGGAGCCGTCCTGAGTATCAGTGAGGCGTAGCGCCATGTCGGACAAGTCCAGCTTGAGCCAAGTGCAGCCGGTGTCTTTCGGGGAGCGGCTCGCGAACAGCCAAGTCTTCGCCGATTTGTTCCGCGACGGCATGGCGCTGGTGGAGGAGACGGCGACCTATCTCGACGGCCCGGGACGCAGCGAATCCAAAAAGCTGCCGCGCGCTGCGGCGCTGGCCTATGCCACCGAAAGCATGCGGCTGACCACGCGGCTGATGCAGCTCGCCTCATGGCTGCTCCTGCACCGCGCGGTGAAGGAAGGCGAGATGTCGCTCGCCCAGGCCAATAAAGAGAAGAGCAAGGTCAAGCTGGCGGCCAGCGACCATCACGACGAGAACAATATCGAGCTGCTGCCGGAGACCTTGCAGACGCTGATCGCGCGCTCGCAGGCGCTGCAGAAGAAAATCCGCCGGCTCGACGCCACGATTCACAACCGTGCGCCGGAGCAGGGGCCCACGGTCAATCCGGTCGAGCGGCAGCTCGGGCTGTTGAAGGCGGCTTTCGGCGCGGAGAGCGTTTAGAACTCTGGCGCCATCGCCCGCGAAGGCGGGCGATCCAGTAACCCCAGCAATTCTTCGAGTACTGGGTCCCCCGCTTTCGCGGGGGGACGACAGTGGAAGTTGCCTACTTCTTCTCGCCCAGGAAGCCGGAGAACTTCTTCTGGAAGCGCGAGACGCGGCCGCCGCGGTCCATGAGGTGCTGCTGGCCGCCGGTCCAGGCCGGGTGCGACTTGGGGTCGATGTCGAGATGGAGGGTGTCGCCCTCCTGGCCCCAGGTGGAGCGGGTGGTGAACTCGGACCCGTCGGTCATCTTCACCGTGATCTTGTGATAGTTCGGGTGAATCTCTGCTTTCATCGCCGTGACGCCTTGAATCTTGCGGGCGCCACCGGGCGCGCCGAAATAATGCTGGATTTGGCGGCTCTATACAGGAGCCGGATGAAGGCGGCAAGCGGTCGCATTTGACTGCGGGCGGGCCGGCGGGGCATGAAGGAACCCACGGGCGACGCGGGAAAAATGCGATGCAAAAACAGGAGTTCCGCGCGGCCTGGTCGCTTGCGGCAGTCTTCTCGGTCAGGCTGCTCGGCCTGTTCATGATCTATCCGGTGTTCGCGGCCTATGCCCGCGGGCTCACCGGCGCCACACCCTACCTGATCGGCGAGGCGCTCGGCATCTACGGCCTGAGCCAGGGCCTGTTGCAGATCCCCTTCGGCCTGTTGTCGGACCGGGTCGGCCGCAAGGTCATGATCGCGCTGGGGCTTATCTTGTTCGCCATCGGCAGCGCGGTGGCGGCCATGTCCACCTCCATCGGCGGCGTCATCATCGGCCGGGTGCTGCAAGGGTCGGGCGCCGTCGGCTCGGTCATCCTGGCGCTGGTCGCCGACCTGACCGCCGAGGAGAACCGCACCAAAGCCATGGCCCTGGTCGGCATCACCATCGGCGCTTCCTTCATGGTGGCGCTGATCGCCGGCCCGATCGCGGCGAGTTTCATCGGCGTTTCGGGCATCTTCTGGCTGATGGTGGCGCTGGCGCTCGTCGGCATCGCCATCACGCAATTCGTGGTGCCGAGCCCGCGCCGCGTGCGCGTGCACCGCGACGCCGAGACGGTGCCCGGGATGATCGGCTCGGTGCTGCGCAATACCGAACTGCTGCGGCTCGACTTCGGCATTTTCTCGCTGCACGCCATGTTGACCGCGAGCTTCCTGGTGGTGCCTGCGCTGCTGCGCGGCACGCTCGACGTCACCGTGCATTATCAGTGGCTGGTCTGGCTGCCGGTGATGGCCGTGTCGGTCGCCGTCATGGTGCCGGCGATCATCGTGGCGGAGAAATACCGGCGCATGAAGGGCGTGTTCGTCGCCGGCGTGGCGGCGCTCGCCGTGAGCCAGGCCATGCTCTATTTCGGCGGCGGCAATTTCGTCGTGCTGCTGGCGGCGCTGGTGGTGTTCTTTTCGGCGTTCAATATCATGGAGGCGAGCCTTCCGTCGCTGATCACCAAGGCGGCGCCGCCCGACGCCAAGGGCACGGCGACCGGCATCTATTCGAGTTCGCAGTTTCTCGGCATTTTCGTCGGCGGCATCGTCGGCGGCTGGGCGCACCAGCACGGCGGCGTCGACGCGGTGTTCGTACTCACTTTCGCGCTGGCGCTCGCCTGGCTTATCGCGGCGGTGACCATGGCGCAGCCGAGCTATCTGACCACACGGCTGGTGCCGATCGCCGACGGCAAGGCGGGGGACGCCGAGTCGCTTGCCGCGCGGTTGCGGCAGGTGCCGGGCGTGGCCGAAGCGGTGGTGATCGCGGAAGAGAAGCTCGCTTATCTGAAAGTGGATTCGAAGGCGTTCGATGCCGCCAAGGCGGAGGCGGTGGCTGGCGCGTGAGTTTCTCCTCAGCACTTCGGCTCTCTTGGTTGGGTGGGCTGAGTAGGGTGGGCTGAGCGAAGCGAAACCCATCGGCGAATTGCGGCCTATTGCTCATTCGCGGTGGGCACAGCGCGCGTGCCGCGCGCCTTTGCCCACCCTTGACAAACATTCTTAGCCAAAGCTCCGCCGCCCCTGTTGTTTGGTCGGCGCGGGGTGCGCCCTCGTCGAAATCCTGATCCGCTCGCTCCCGATGAATGCCGAGGGCGCGCGGGACGCCGATGGGTCCGGTTCCCGCCGGCGTCTCTTGAAAGATGCGTACGAGCAAAACGGCACCAACCTCCTGTGCCGCCGGCACGGGTGTCCGCGAACCTTCTCGCCTTTGTCGGCTAAGCAACATTTCGTGATCGATCCGAATCGCGGCTCGGCGCGTTGATGCCTAACGCGGGCCTTCGTGGAGGGGTACAAGGCAGGAGCGTAACAATGACAAGGAAATCGACTCTGTTGGCCGCGGCCGTCGTCACCACGGTATTGGCCGTCTCGGCCGGCACCGTGCAGGCCGCCCCCATCGCGTCGCCGCTGCAATCCGCCGGCAAGATTCCGGTGACGCTGGTGGCTGATCGGCACGCCTATCGCGGGCGCTACTACCACCACCATTACCGCCCGTACCGCCACTATCGGCGCTACGGCTACGGCTGGCGGTCCCCCGCCTATCTCGGGGCCTATGCCTATGAGCCGCAAGGCGGCTTCCAGAGCTACAGGTATCAACCGAACACCAGCACCTGCCCGTATTACGGGTCCAATAATCTCTGGTGGTGCCACTGACGGCCAGCCGCCGGCCGGCAGCGACATTGCCCGTCGGGCTGCCTTAACAGCTCCCTCGGCGAAGCACCGGCCGGCGGCACAGCTTGCCATGACACATCGCGGCCCGCGGTTTGCCGCGCGCCGCGCTTCCGCACGTCACGACGAAGGGGACGACGGCCGCCTACGCATATCTTTCGCCAGGGTGCCCAACAGCCGCTCTTGTGCTCTCAAGCTTAGACCAGGCCACACTTCTCGTGCGGTTGCGCGGGCATTGTTCTTGCTGGCCGGGCTCAGGGGCGTGGAGCGGCAGGCGCTCGGCTCGATCGACCATTCGGACGGCTCGTAGCGAGATGTCCTGCCGCTACAGCCTTGTTGAAATAGCTCGTCGAGACAGTCGGCCGCGATCGCCCGTGCCGAAGTCGGCCGTCGCGGCTAGTTGGTACTTTCCGCACGACGCTTGTCCTCGTTGAGTTGCATGAGCAGCGTCAACAAGCGGTGCGGAATCTCACGCTCGGGTTCGTAACGCGCTTGCAGCTCCCGCCCGATCGTATCCCTTATCACCTCGTGAAGCGTGACCGGCGCTTCGTGATTGCTAGGATGATGGGATCGATCTGCCATTTCGAGCCTCAAGTCTCGATGCTCTTGTCCCCCGCTATGGCTCGAGGGTCTGTATGTCTACTTCCGAACGCATGACCGCCCAAAAGGGTCCCATTCCTGCGGCTGCGCGCGCGAATTCTTTTGCCGCTTCTCCGCGACGTTGCGCGGTGCTGTGCAGCATATGCGCGCGCGCAAAACGATTCGGAGTAGCCGCCGCTCTCATGTTCCGGCGGCCCGTGGCTGCCAGCGCATGCGGTTCACCGCGATGCCCGAGACCGGGTTCTTATCCTCGCAGGCGTAGATAAAGCCGTTCTTCTCATAGAAGCGGATGGCGCGGGCATTGTCCTTGTTGACCAGGAGCTCGATGCCCGTGGGCGACAGGCGCTTGGCCTCGTCGAGCAGCGCGCGGGCGGCATCCGAGCCCCAGGCTTCCGGCGCCACCACAATCTGGTCGAGATAGCCGGTCTTCGGATCGATGGTGACGAAGCCGACGAGCGTACGCCTGGGGCCGACATTTTGTCCCGCTCGTCCCCGCGCAAGCGGGGACGCGGTTTCTTCCGGCTGGCTTCCCGCCTGCGCGGGAATGAGCGGTTCCTTGCCTGTGCGCTCGCCATCGTCAGTTTCGGCCAGCACGATCTTGGCGACCGGAACCAACTCCTTGCGCCAGCGCTCGCGCCACCAGGACACGCGCGCGGTAAAGTCGATGCGCGGATAATGCAGCGCCCAGGTGCGCCGCCACAGCTCGATGGCCGCGTCCTCGTCGGCTGCGGTGTAGGGGCGGAGGGTAACGCGTTCAGCCGTCATGGTCAGAGTTCGCCGGGATCGAGCGGTCTTCGGGCGGTGTGCCTGATATGGAGTATGGAAACTTGGTCGAAGGCAACACGGTAATAAATGCGATACGGATATCGCGGCGAAAAGACAACGCGCGCATCGAGGTTATCGGCGCGCTGGCCCGCCTCCGGAAAGTCGCCGAGCCGAGCAGCACTGTCTTTCGCCCGTCACGCCCGACGTCCCGGCAGCACCCGCATCCGGCGGAACACCGCCACGATGGCCGCGCGGTCGCAGGCGATCGCGCCATGGCGAAGCGCGCGGTGCCGCTCGTAAGAGGTGATGTCGTAATGCGGGCAGGAGGTCTTCGGCGGCCCCTGATAGGACGTGCGATGCAGGCCGAGCAGGCGCGCGAAGCGATGCAGCTCGTCGACCTCGTCGGCGAGCAGGTGGCACCATTTGCGCCCCTGCCAGTCCCAGATCGCATCGTCGACGTAGACGGGCATTCACTGTCTACCGCGCGCTCGGCGGTCTCCATTACTCCAGCGCAGAGGCTAGCACCGTCGCTGTCATGCCCCGCGAATGTGGGGGCATCCGGCAATCACAAAAGCTAGCGTGGATACTGGATCGCCCGCTTTCGCGGGCGATGACAGTCTGTGTGTGCGGTCGTGCTGATTTTACCGTTCCGTCAGCTTGAACTCGATGCGGCGGTTCTTGCTGTAGGCTTCCGGCGTGTCGGCGGGATCGATCGGGTCGTATTCGCCGAAGCCGGCCGCCACCAGCCGCTCGGGCTTCACGCCCTTGGCGATGAGATATTTCACCACCGAGATCGCGCGCGCCGCCGACAGCTCCCAGTTCGACTGGAAACGGCCGCCGGGCGCGATCGGGCGCTTGTCGGTATGGCCGTCGACGCGTAGCACCCAGGCGATCTTGCTCGGTATCTCCTGCTCCAGGGTGAGGAGCGCGCTCGCCACCTTGTCGAGCTCGGCCTGGCCTTCCGGCTTCAGGTCGGCGCTGCCGGTGTCGAAGAAGACTTCCGACTGCAGCACGAAGCGGTCGCCGACGATGTGCATGTCGGGCCGGTTGCCGAGGATCTTGCGCAGCTCGCCGAAGAAGTTGGAGCGGTATTTGGTCAGCTCCTGCACCTTGTGCGCCAGCGCGATGTTGAGCCGCTGGCCGAGATCGGTGATCCTGCCCTGCTGCTGCTTGTTCTTCTGCTCGGAGGCGTTGAGCGCGGTTTCGATGGCCGCGAGCTGGCGGCGCATGGCGGCGATCTGCTGGTTGAGCACCTCGACCTGCGCCAGCGCCTGCGCGGAGATCTTCTTCTGGTTCTGCAACTGGCCGGCCAGCGCGCCGATCTTGCCTTGGGCTTCGGCGGTGCCCTTGCCCTCGCCGGCGGCGATGCCTTTGAATTTGTCGCGCTCGTTCTCGGCGGTGGCCAGCGTCGCGCGCAGCTCGGCGAGCTGGCTCTGCAGGTCTTCCTTGCCGGTCTTCGCCATCGACAACAGGTCGGTGAGCTGGGCGATCTGCGCGTTGAGCCGCTGCAGCGCGGTGTCCTTGCCCTGCACTTCCTGCTGCAGATAGAACTGCACCACCACGAACACCGTGAGCAGGAAGATGATGCCGAGGACCAGCGTCGACAGCGCGTCGACGAAGCCCGGCCAGTAGTTCATGCCGGTTTCGCCGCGATTTCTGCGTGCAAGGGCCATTGCGCTCGATACTCCGGGTCTTCGGTATTTCCCCGCTCATGCCCGCGCAAGCGGGCATCCAGCCCTGGGTCCCCGCTTGCGCGGGGACGAGCGGGACGGTGCTAGCGGTTCACGTTCTCGCGCACCATGATCTCCAAGAGCCGCTTGATCTCGCGCTGCTGCTCGGCCTGGCTGTCGACCCAGTCGCGGATCATCTGCTGCTCGGTGCGCATGTGATGCACCAGGCCCTGGATCGCTTCGGCGAGGTTCGACATGGCGGCGGAGGCGGCCTTCGAGCCGCCGGCCTCTTCGACCGCCTCGCGCAGGCGCTCCATGGCGCTGCGCACCTCGCCGGCGCCGCCGGTGGCGCCCATCACCTCGGGCGCCTGGTCGTAGACGGTGGTGGACAGCCAGTCTTCCAGCTCGGTGTAGAAGCGGTTCTGCGCCTGGCTCGATTGCAGGTCGAGGAAGCCGAGCACCAGCGAGCCGGCGAGGCCGAACAGCGAGGACGAGAACGATATGCCCATGCCGCCGAGCGGCGCGGCGAGGCCCTCGCGCAGCGAGTTCGAACATCGAGCCTGCGTCGCCCGTGGCCTTGAGATTCTGAATCACGTTGCCGACCGAGCTCACCGTTTCGATCAGGCCCCAGAAGGTGCCGAGCAGGCCGAGAAAGACCAGCAGGCCCGTCATGTAGCGCGAGATGTCGCGCGCCTCGTCGAGGCGGGTGGCGATAGAATCGAGGATGCCGCGCATCATCTGCGCCGAAATCGCCATGCGGCCGATGCGCGAGCCGAGGATCGCCGCCATGGGCGCCAACAGCTTCGGCGGCCGCTCCATGGCCAGTCCGGGATCGGCGAGGCGGAAATTGTTCACCCAGGCGATTTCGGGATAGAGCCGGAGCACTTGGCGCAGCGTCAGGATGACGCCGATCACCAGCACCGCGAGGATCAGGGTGTTGAGGCCGGGGTTGGCCAGATAGGCGGTTTCAATCTGTTTGTGCAGCAGGAAGGCGATCAATCCGCCGAGCACGACGAAAACCAGCATCCGGAACAGGAAGATGCGGGGGCTGGAAAGCTTGAGCGGATCGAGAGCTTTGGTCATGGGCTTTGGCTAGCGCCGGTTTCCCTTGGCTTGCGCATGATCTTACCAGAAAACCGGCGATTCTTCCCCCGTTTACGCCGGGAAAAAGCTTTTCGGCTCGTGCGCGCCCTTGAGGCTGGCCTCCAATATGGCACAGACCCCGTGACAAAGAAAAAGCAAACCTGCCGGAATTCCAGACAGGGTAAAGCGGCGGAATGAGTTCAAATTGCGGTAGAATCGCGCTTTCCGCGTGAAGAGCCGGGGCGGTCAGGACCTGCCCGCATCCTTCAGCGCGCGCAGCATCTCCCGGTGGATGGCCTCGTTGCCGACCGCAATGTCGCCTTTGGCCATCGGGTCGTCGCTGCCCTCGCAATCGGAAACGTAGCCACCGGCCTCCCGCACCATGATGATGCCGGCCGCCATGTCCCAGGGTTGGACGGCCCGTTCCCAGTAGCCGTCGAGCCGGCCGGCCGCGACCCAGGCGAGGTCGAGGGCGGCTGCGCCGAAACGGCGCAGGCCCGCCACCCGTTCCTGCATGTAGTTGGTCTCGCGCGCCGCCAGCGCGTGGTCGCCGCGGCCGATATGAGGCAGATCGCAGGCGAGCACCGCGTCGGCCAGCCGCTTGCGGGCGGCGACACGGATGCGCTGCTCGTTGAGGAAGGCGCCCTTGCCCTTCTCGGCGATGAACATCTCTTCCGTGGCAGGATTGTAGATCACGCCAGCGACCACGGTGCCGTCGCGCTCGAGCCCGATCGAGATGCAGAACTGCGGAATGCCGTGCAGGAAATTGGTCGTGCCGTCGAGCGGATCGACGATCCAGCGGTGGGTCTTATCGGCGCCCTCGCGGGTGCCGCCTTCCTCGCCGAGGAAGCTGTAGCCGGGGCGGGCCTTGTTGAGCTCGGCATAGAGCGTCTCCTCGGCGCGCCGGTCGGCGGCGGAGACGAAATTGGCCGGGCCCTTGAGCGAGACCTGCAGGTGCTCGACCTCGCCGAAGTCGCGCTTGAGCGCGCGCCCGGCCTTGCGGGCGGCACCCATCATGACGTTGAGGAGGGCGGAGCGGAGCATTGCGCGTGCGGTCTGCCCGCGTGCGGGCGGAAGGTCAAGGGCGGGCGATCACGAGCGCGGCGGGGCGGCGCTCGACAGCCACTTCTTGGCGGCCTTTTCGGCCGCGGCCTGCACGTCTTTCGGCTGCTTGGACTTGAAGATGTCGAGATCGGGATCGCTGACACCGCCGGCCAGCGCGATGATGTGCCACTTGATCGCGTCGGTCGGGTTGGCGGGCAGGCCGCGCCCGGCCATCAGGATACGCGACAGCCGGTCCGCCGCCACCGGGCTGCCGCGGTGCGCGGCCTTGGCGAAGAGCTGGGCGGCGGCCGCCTCGTTCTTCGGCACGCCGGTGCCGTTGAACTGGCCGATGGCGTATTCGACCATTGCCGGGACATTGCCGGCGAGCGAGGCGAGACCCATGAGCTGCATCGCCTCGTGCATGTCCTTCGGCACGCCGTTGCCCTGCAGGTAGAGCGTGCCCAGCGCGTATTGCGCCTGCGAATTGCCGGCGGCGGCGGCCTGGCGGAATAGTTCGGCGGCCCGCTTGTCGTCCTGCGGGAACTGCTTGCCCTGCAGGTAGAGCAGGCCGAGATCGTATTCGGCCGCCGGATCGCCGAGCTTGGCGGCTTCGCTGAGAAATTTGGCGCCCTGGTCGGGATCGGGCGGGCCGTCGCGCCCCTGGAAGGCGAACATGGCGAGCGCGAACATCGCGTTGCGGTCGCCGCCTGCGGCGGCGCGCTTGAACCATTGCGCGGCCTTGGCGTCGTCGCGTCCAACGCCGAGACCGTTGGCGTAAAGCTCGCCGATCAGCGTCATCGCGATGGGGTCGTTGTTCTTCGCACGCGCTTCCGCGTAGCGCAGCGCGGTCAGATAGTAGCCGCGCTGGAAAGCTCCGTAGGCGAGGTCGACGTCGCCCTTGTCGGCGGGCGGCTCGGCGGCGGGAGCCTCGGGCGGCAGCGGCACTTTCCTGGTGGCCGGCGCTTGCGCCAGCGCTGGGACGGCGAGGGCCAGCGCGGCGAACGCCACGGCGAGCGTGAGCCGCGCCTTGCTCACGAGGCCGGCTCCGCGAGCTTGATATCCTGCTCGGCGGCGGCCACGAGACGTTGCGGGTCGGCCCACACCCAGTCGCCGAGCGCGACGAAATCGGCGCCGGCCTCGGCGAGCGGCCGCACTTCCTCCGGCGAGCCGGCAAAGGCGACGCAGGGAATCTCTAAAATCTCCGCCCACCAGGCAACGCGCTCTTCGACCGCCGCGAAGGCGGGTCGCTCGCCCGTGCTGTCCGGCTCGCCGAACATCACATAGTCGGCGCCGGATTCGGCCGCGACCATGGCGTCGTGGCGGGTCGAAAGGCCGCCGCAGCCGGCGATGCGCTCTGGCCTGAGCCGCTCGGCCGCCTCGCCGAAGGCGGCGAGGCCGGTGAGATGGGCGCCATCGCATCCTGCGCGCGCGACGAGATCGGCATGGCCGTCGAGGATGAGCGCAGCGCCCTGCTGTTGCGCCGTCGGCGCCAGCGCCTTGGCGCGGTTGATCATGCTGCGCTCGTCGGCGTCTGCCAGCCGCAGGAGCACGGCGGCGACGTCGCCGGCCTCGAGCGCCGCGGCCAGCCGCGGCACGAAGGCGGCCGCGTCATCTAGACGCGGCGTCACCAGATAGAGGCGCGGGGCGGGGCGCGGTTCCGCTTGCTTGGGTCGCGAGGCCATCATCTTCGCATTGTAGCGGAATCCGGCGGAAGATTGACAATGCGGGATGGCGGCTCGCTTGCGGGCCACAAGGCCGGCTCTGCGGCGCCCGCCTTCGGCGGCAGGGCCCGGCAAAAGAGCAAAGCCTGCGGCGAAAAACGCGTGAAATAAATCGACATATCGGTGCGCAGGTCGGCCTGTTCTGATCCGTTTAAAATGCAGGGTCTCCTCGTCCGGCCGCGGGGGGTAAGGACGGTTTGGAACGTTCTTCCGCCTGTTTTGTTGGAGGGGACCAATCCCCGAAAAAAGGACCATTTCATGAGAGCGATCTATCTCGCCCCCGCGCTATTGCTTTCCGCCCTCGCCTTCACGCCGGCTTCGGCCGCGCCCGCCGCGGCCATTCAAGGTGACGCCGTCACCCCCGCGCTGACGCTCACGCAATACGGCTATCACGATAATCACCACCGCTACCGTAAACATTACGACGGGAAGAGATATCGCCACCCGCATTACGTGCCGGGGCATCGCTACCATTCGGCGCCGCACGGCTGGCACCGCTACGGCCGGCGCCCGCATAACTGGCAAACTCGCGGCTGCATTCTGGTCGGACCGATCTGGTTCTGCCCGTAAAGCGTTCGCACCGTGTGAAAACGCGAAAGCCCCGGCGCAGGCCGGGGCTTTCATTTTGCGGTGTATCGCGGCGCCTTACGGCATCGGGATCGGGCCCATGTCCTTGGGCACCTGATAGCCCTTCTGCACCGCGGGGCGCTTGGCGATGGTTTCGTACCAGCGCTTGACGTTGGGGTACTGCTTCATGTCGATGGTCTGCCACTCGAAGCGCGAGATCCACGGCCAGATCGCGATATCGGCGATGGAATACTCGTCGGCGACGAACTCGCGGCCTTCCAGGCGCGTGTTCAGCACCTTGTACAGGCGGTGGCCTTCCTTGAGAAAGCGCTCTTCGGCATAGGGCGCCCTGCCCTTGTTGTATTTCACGAAGTGGTGGATCTGGCCGAGCATGGGTCCGGCGCCGCCCATCTGCCACATCAGCCATTCGATCACGCGGTAGCGCGGTTCGCCCGATCGCGGCATCAGCTTGCCGGCCTTGTCGGCGAGATAGATCAGGATGGCGCCCGACTCCATCAGCGCGATGTTGGTGTTGCGGTCGACGATGGCCGGGATGCGGTTGTTGGGCGCGATCTTGAGGAATTCCGGCGCGAACTGCTCGTCCTTGGAAATGTCGATCGGGTGAACGGTGTAGGGCAGGCCGAGCTCTTCCAGCGCGATGGAAACCTTGCGGCCGTTCGGCGTGGTCCAGGTGTAGAGATCGATCACGGTTTCGGTGTCCCTATGCTTGGATGAAATGCGAACCGGCCATCCACTACTCAGAAATCGTCAGCTTGGCTATATGGGCCGCTCGGCCCGCCGGAAACGACACGCGCTTATGATGGGGTGGGGCGGCGGCCCACGGCCTCGTTTTTGCGATGTGAAAGGCCGCGACGCTTCGTCTCACAATGAACACAGTCAAAACGCCAGTTGCCGCTTGACCCGGGGGCGTCACCGCATATTGGGGTAGCGCCATGCGCGCTCGTTATTTTCCACTGTCCGCCGGGGGCTTGATCGCCGCCGCGGTTGTCGCTGTCGCTGTCCTTGTCGGCGGGCAGGCGCGGGCGTGGCATTCCACCGACATGAGTGGGACGCTGCCGCCGCTGGCCTTTACCATGACGCGGGCGAGCGACGGCAAGACGGTCACGGCGGCCGACTACAAGGGCAAGATCGCGCTCCTGTATTTCGGCTACACCTTCTGCCCGGACGTATGCCCGACCACGCTGCTCAACATCTCCGACATGTTGAAACGGATGGGCAAGGACGCAAACGACGTGCGCGTGCTGTTCGTCACCGTCGACCCCAATCGCGACACGCTGAAGGTGCTGAAGCAGTACACGGAATCCTTCGCGCCGCAGGTCGTGGGCCTGCGCGGCACGCCCAATCAACTCGCCACGCTGACCAAGCGCTATCGCGTCGCCTATTCCGTGGCGCCGGCGAGCCCGGGCCATCCTTACACGGTGACGCACGGCGCGGCGGTCTACGTGTTCAACCGCGACGGCGAGATCAAGCTGCTGTTCACCGGCCTTTCCAAGCAGACGACCAAGCTTGGGCCCATCACCGACGACCTGCGCCGCATGGTGGCGGGCGAAGGCGGCGGTAGCTGGTGGCAGCGGATTTGGGGAATGCTGTGATTTTCCCGTCACCCTGAGAGCTTGTGAATCTTTGCGATTTTCCCGCTCCTTGCGGGCCGTAAGTCTTTGATTTGACTCACGTCGCAAACCGCGAAAATCAATAGATTCACAGGCTCTGAGGTGCGAGCCGCGCAAGCGGGAAGCCTCGAAGGATGACAAGCCCGGGCCATCGCCCTTCGAGCCTCGGCGCGTGCCGCGCCGAGCGCCGCAGGTTGACGGAAGAAGATCACTTCCCGCCCGGGCCCTTGACCGGAAACTGCGCGGTCAGCGTCTCACCGTCGGCGAATTTCAGCGTCATCGGCACGCTCTTGCCGATCGCCATCGACTCTTGCGGCTGCATGCACATGACGTGATAGCCGCCGGGCGCGAAGGTGAGGGTGGCGTGCGGCTTCACCGTGACGCTCTTCACGTGCACCATCTTGTCGACGCCGTTCTCCTGGATCGACTGGTGCAGCATGGCCATGCCGCAGGCGCTGGATTGCACGCCGGTGAGCGTGACCGGCTTCTCGCTCTCGTTGCGCAGGGTGAAGTAGCCGGCGGCCGGGCGCGCCTTGATGATTAGCCTGATCCAGGGCTGTTCGATGCTCACGCCCTTGGGCGCGGCGAGCGCGGGCGCGTTCAGCGCCAGCGCGAGAAGAATAGCGCTAGCTACCCGTCCACTGGCTGGCATTGATGATCGGGCGTGTGTCGTCCGGGTCGGGTTCATCCGCGGTGGTCCTTTCCTCGAAGCGGCGCAGCATATTGAGCACCAGGACCAGCGCCAAGACACTCATCATGCCGGGCGGGATCCAGGAGATCAGGCCGCCGATGACCTGATCGTAGCGCGCGCCCATGTCCGGATAGATACGCCCGCACAGGTCGTAGAAGGAATAGAGGTCACCCGGATAGAAGGTGATCAGCGCGCCGCCGGCGATCTGCGGAAACATCACCAGGACGGCGAGCGCCGCGCGCACGCCGAAGGAGGCCCGCGCCGGCGGCTTCGGCCGCGGGTCGAGCACCAGGCACCAGAACAGGATGCCCTCGACCACCATGGTCCAGTTCATCAGCGCGAACAGGTCGGGGTCGATCATGGCGCGGAAATGGATCGGCGGGATCAGCCAGAAGAAGAACGTGCCGGAGAACAGGAACGCCGCCAGCGCCGGCTGCTGCAGCACATGGACGGGACGGGTGACGACCGGATGGGTGACGGCGCGGCGCACCCATGCCGGCATGCCGCGCATCAGCGTCTCGCCCGGCCAGGCCAGCGCCAGCAGGAACGGCCCGACATGGTGCATGACCACGTGCTGGATGCGGTTGAAGAAGAACTGGTGCTCGGCGAGATATTCGTACTGTGTCTCCAGCACCGCGTAGATGACGAGCACGCCGGCAAAGAATGAGATGCTGCGGGCGAGCGAGGGCTGCTCGGCGGCAGGGGTGAGCGAGAGGCCGCGCACATACCAGAACATGGCGAGCCAGCCGGAGAGAAATTCGACGAAAGAGAAATCCCACGGCGCCCATACCGGCAGCAGCGTGGAATGGTCGCGGGCGAGCCACCACATCAGCACCGACGTGGCGAAGATGACGCCGTAGACGGCGGCGTCGGTTCCCGCGCGCGCGCGTGTCGCCGCCGCTGGCGCGGGGATTTGCCCTTGCAGGTCGAGCTGTAGGTCCGTCTGGGCCAAAGGCTTCAATCGACGCGTTACGGGGGGCCCGGGTTCAAACCTCCGGGCCCGCTTTGGTGTCGTCCCTTGCAGTTGCTTACTACGGCGCGCGCGGGGCGTGAATAAGGCGCTTGTCTTTCCTCTCCCGGCCAGCGGGAGAGGAAACTCACGCCGCCTTCTTCTCCATGTCCGCCTTCCACTGGCCGAGCGCGGCGAGGCCGTTCATCTCGGCGCGGTGGGCGAAGGCGCGCTGGGCGGCGACCACGTTGGCGTCCTTGCCGCTCCAGGCCTTCTGCGGCGCCGCCTGCAGCGCACGGCCGTAGGAGAAGGTAAGCTTCCAGGGCAGGTTGCCGATCTTGTTCATGGCGTCGAGATGGGCGGTCGCCTGCTCGTCCGACTGTCCGCCGGACAGGAAGGCGATGCCCGGCACCGCGCCCGGCACGCAGGCTTTCAGCAGCCGCACGGTCTTCTCGGCAACTTCTTCGACGCCGGCCTGGCTTTTGCTCTTCTTGCCGGCGATCGCCATGTTGGGTTTCAGCACCATGCCTTCGAGCTTCACGCGCTGATAATAGAGCTGCTGGAAGGTCTCCTTCAGCACGAACTCGGTGACCTCGTAGCAGCGGTCGATGTCGTGGTCGCCGTCCATCAGCACTTCCGGCTCGACGATCGGCACGATCTGGTTTTCCTGGCAGAGCGCGGCATAGCGCGCCAGCGCATGCGCGTTGGTGTGGATGCAATCGTAGCTCGGGATTCCGGGGCCGATGTCGATCACCGCGCGCCATTTGGCGAAGCGCGCGCCCTGCTCGTAATATTTCGGCAGCCGCTTGGGCAGGCCGTCGAGGCCCATGGTGACGGTTTCGCCGGGACAGAAGGGCAGCGGCTTGGCGCCTTCGTCCACCTTGATGCCGGGGAGCGCGCCCGCCTTTTCGATCAGCTTGACCAGCGGCGTGCCGTCCTTGGCCTTCTGCCAGATGGTCTCGTCGTAGAGGATGACGCCGGAGATATGCTTCATGCCTTCGGCCGAGCGGAACAGCAGCTCGCGATAGTCGCGGCGGCTGTCTTCGGTCGATTCCACGCCGATGGCGTCGAAGCGCTTCTTGATGGTGCCGGTCGATTCGTCCGCGGCGAGGATGCCTCGGCCGGGCGCGACCATGGCCCGCGCCACTTTGTTCAGTTCGTCGAGATTCATTGTCGTCTCCGGAGCTTTTCTTCAGGTCAAGCCAAAGAACTGGACGAGCGCGCGGTTGACCGCGAGCATGTCGGCTTCGCGGACCCTGCCGAACTTCCCGCCGATCTTCTCGCGCGAAACCGTCGTCGCCTTGTCGATCATGATCTGCGAACGGACCCTGAGTTGCGTCTGGTCATCAGCTTCGATGGTGATCCGTACCAAGGGGGTCGCTCGGATTTCACTGGTGACCGGTAGGACGGTGTATGACGGATGCTGATCAAATAGGTCGGATTGGATGATGAGGGCTGGGCGCGGCTTTCCATAATCGCCCGGAAGGGCAACGCGGACGAGGTCACCTCGTTTCATTTCCAGCCCTCGGTATCGGCGATAGCTTCGATCTCCGCCAGTATCTCCCGTTCGTGCGGATCGTTGCGCAGCAGCAAGGATTGCCGGCGGCATTCTGCGGCAAAGCCCTTCTGCGTTGGATCCGGTACCCAAATCTGCAGCAACTTCATGCCGGCGCGCCGCATCTTTTCCCGGTGCTTGCGAACGCGATCTGCGCTACGCGGTTGCCGCCTGCCTGCCGCCGGGCTCTTTCGCTTGCGCGTTGCCTTGTTTGCCACTCGCTTGTCGCTTGCCATGCCCGCCTCCGTTACATGTAACGTAAGCGAAAGCTATTTCACCCGCAAGACTTCCACTCCCGGCAATGCCTTGCCTTCCAGCCATTCCAGGAAGGCGCCGCCGGCGGTCGAAACATAGGTGAAGCGGCCGTCAACGCCAGCCGCATTGAGCGCCGCCACCGTGTCGCCGCCGCCGGCTACCGTCACAAGTTCGCCGTTGCCGGTGAGTTCCGCCGCGGCTTCCGCCACCTCCACGGTGCCGTTGTCGAACGGCTCCATCTCGAAGGCGCCGAAGGGGCCGTTCCACACCAGCGTCTTCGAGCGGGCGAGCACCGAGCAGACGAATTCCACGCTGCGCGGGCCGATGTCGAGGATCATCTCGTCGCCGCCCACGTCGTCGACGCCGACCGCGCGCGAGGGCGCGTTGGCCTTGAACTCCTTCGCCACCACCACGTCGACCGGCAGCACGATCTCGCGCTTGGCGCTTTTGGCCTCGTCCATAATCGTTCGCGCGGTGGCGACGAGGTCACGCTCAACAAGGGATTTCCCAACAGGCTTGTTGAGCGCAAGTAAAAAAGTGTTCGCCATGGCGCCGCCGATGATCAGCGAGTCTACTTTCTTGAGCAGATTGGCGAGCAGCTCGAGCTTGGTGGAAATCTTGGCGCCGCCGACGATGGCCGCCACCGGATGGGCGGGATGCTCGAGCGCCTTGCCGAGCGCGTCGAGCTCTTCCTGCATGGTGCGCCCGGCATAGGCCGGCAGCACGTGGCCGAGGCCTTCGGTCGAGGCGTGCGCGCGGTGCGCGGCGGAGAAGGCGTCGTTGACCCAGAGGTCGCCGAGCTTGGCGAGCTGCTTGACGAACTCGGGATCGTTCTTTTCCTCGCCCGGATGGAAGCGGGTGTTCTCCAGGCAGACGATGTCGCCCGGCTTCATGGCGGCGACCGTTTTTTCGGCGCTCTCGCCGACGCAGTCGTCGACGAATTTCACCGGGCGCTTGATGATGTGGGAGACTTCCGCCGCCACGGCTTTCAGCGAATAGTCCGGATCGCGCTTTCCCTTGGGACGCCCGAAGTGGGAGAGCAGGATCACCTTGCCGCCGGCGTCGGCGATCTCGGTAATGGCGGGAGCGGCGCGCTCGATGCGCGTGGCATCGGTGACGACGCCGTTCTCCACCGGCACGTTGAGGTCCACGCGTACCAGCACGCGCTTGCCCTTCACGTCGACGTGGTCGAGGGTGCGAAAGCTTTTCATGCAGGAGGTCTCTTGTCCCGGGCGCGGCGCAGCACGTCAGTGGTGCGCTGTAGACCCGGGACCCCGGTAAATTAGAAAGCTGGGTCCCGGATCTGCGGTGCACCGCTAACGCGCTGCACCGCGTCCGGATCGAGGTTTAAATCAATTTCCCCATCGCGACGGCGGTATCCGCCATGCGGTTGGAGAAGCCCCATTCGTTGTCGTACCACGACGCCACGCGCACCAGCGTGCCGTCCATCACCCGGGTCTGCTCCATGTCGAAGACCGACGAACGATTGTCGTGGTTGAAGTCGATCGAGACATTCGGCGCGGTGTGGTAGCCGAGAATGCCCTTGAGCTGCTGCTCGGCGGCGCGCTTGATGGCGCCGTTGATCTCGTCCTTGTCGGTCGCTTTCTTGGCGATGAATTTGAGATCGACGATCGACACGTTGGGCACCGGCGCGCGGATGGCGACGCCGTCGAGCTTGCCCTTGAGCTCCGGCAGCACCAGGCCGACCGCCTTGGCTGCGCCGGTCGATGTCGGAATAAGCGACATGGCGGCGGCGCGCGCGCGATGCAGGTCCTTGTGCACCTGATCGAGCACGTGCTGGTCGTTGGTGTAGGCGTGCACCGTGGTCATGAAGCCCTTCTCGATGCCGACGGCGTCGTTGAGCACCTTGGCGACCGGGGCGAGGCAGTTGGTGGTGCAGGAGGCATTGGAGACCACCATGTGGTCCTTGGTCAGCTTGTCGTGGTTGACGCCGAAGACCACGGTGAGATCGGCGCCATCGGAAGGCGCGGAAACCAGGACGCGCTTGGCGCCGGCGGAAAGATGCACCTTGGCCTTTTCCTTGGCGGTGAAGATGCCGGTGCATTCCAAGGCGATGTCGACGCCGAGGTCCTTCCACGGCAGCTTGGACGGGTCGCGCTCGGCCAGCACCTTGATAGGGCCGTCGCCGAGATCGATGGTATCGCCCTTGACGGTGACCTCGCCGGGGAAGCGGCCGTGCACGCTGTCGAAGCGCAGGAGGTACGCATTGGTCTCGACCGGGGCCAGGTCGTTGACGGCGACCACTTCGATGTCGCTGCGCTTGGCCTCGGCGATGGCGCGCAGGATATTGCGGCCGATGCGGCCGAACCCATTGATGGCAACGCGGACGGACATGGCGAGCACACTCCTTCGGAAAAGCGCGCAATCAGGCTGAAATTGTAACGGCCGCTCGCCCGGCTGCGCGGCAAAAAGCTGACAATCGCGGCGGTCTTGTAGAACTCCTTCGGGTAACTCACAAGACGCCGGCCCGGTTCATGGCGTCGCGGGGTAAGGCCGACCGCGCCTGCCCGAAAACCACATGGGGATCGGGGCGATTGCCCGCCAGGGCGGCCGGCGGCGGCGTCACACTTGCTTCACAATGCGTTGGCCCGATGGGGCGGGCACGCCATCGGACCGCGGGCGCGTCGTTTTGCGCATAGGAGCACCTCGACTCGGTGCGGCCGGAAGGCAAGGCTGAGGGGTGCAAGGAGCTAACTGATGGCTTCCGAAAGCGAATATGCGAAATCGCCTATCCGCTATGCCAAGAGCGGCGATCGACTTGCGCGTCGCCGGCCTCGGCAAGGCCGACGACGTCATCGTGTCCCGCACGGTGAAGGATCTGGTGGCGGGCTCGGGATTGGGTTTCGAAGATTACGGCACGTACAGCCTTAAGGGCATGCCGGACGCCTGGCAGCTTTACCGCGTCGCCGGTTGAGCGCCGGACTTGCACGAGATTCGGCCGATCGATTCTTCCCCGTCATTCCGGGGCGCGAGCGAAGCGAGCGAACCCGGAATCCAGAGCGATAGCGCAAGGCCGTTCCTCGGACCCCTGGATTCCGGGCCCGGCGCTTCGCGCCGTCCCGGAATGACGAAGTAACAATCTGCTTCGAATATCACGTCAACTTGTCGAGCGCGGCTTGCGTAATCGCTTCGGCCGTTATGCCGAAGTGCTTGTAGAGCTCCTTGTACGGCGCGCTGGCGCCGAACGAGTGCATGCCGATGAAGGCTCCGCTCTCGCCGATGATGGCGTCCCAGCCCTGCCGCACGGCGGCTTCCACGCCGATGTTAACCCTGGCCTCGCCGATGACGGCACGGCGGGCGGCTTCCGGCGCTTCCGCCAGCAATTCGAAGCTGGGCACCGAAACCACGCGCGCGGCCACGCCTTGCGCGGCGAGCAGGGTCTGTGCCTCGACCGCGATCGGGACCTCAGAGCCGGTGGCGAAGATCGACACGTCCGCCTTGCCCTTCGCCGGTGAAATCTCATAAGCGCCGGCGGCGCATTTGTTCTCTGCGTCGAGCGTGCGCCGGAACTGGGGCAGGTTCTGGCGGGTGAGCGCCAGCACGCTCGGGCGGTGCCTGTTCTGCAAGGCGAGCTGCCAGCATTCCACCGTCTCCACCGCGTCGGCCGGGCGGAAGACCAGCAGCTTGGGCATGGCGCGCAGCGCGGCCAAGTGCTCGACCGGCTGATGGGTGGGGCCGTCCTCGCCGAGGCCGATGGAGTCGTGCGTCATCACGTGGATGACATGCGCGCCCATCAGCGCGGCGAGCCGGATGGCCGGACGCGCATAATCGGAAAACACCAGGAAGGTGCCGGAATAGGGGATAATGCCGCCGTGCAGCGCCATGCCGTTCATGGCGGCGGCCATGCCGTGTTCGCGCACGCCGTAATGCATGAAGCGCCCGGAGAAGTCGGCAGCGGTGATCGCCCGCATCGACTTTGTGCGCGTGTTGTTGGAGCCGGTGAGATCGGCCGAGCCGCCGATCATTTCCGGCAGCGCCGGCACCAGGCTCTCCAGCGCGAACTCGGAAGAAGTACGCGTGGCGATATCCTTCGGCGTGGCGGCGAGCGTTTCCTTGACCTTGCGCACGGCTTCGTCGAGGGCGGGCGAAAGTTCGCCCTTGGTCCGCCGCTCGAATTCGGCGCGGGTCGCGGCATCGAGCGCGCCGAGGCGCTTATTCCATTCCGCGTGCGCGGGCTTGCCGCGCGCACCGGCGTTGCGCCAGGCTCCCAGAATGTCGTCGGGGATCTCGAAGGGCGCGTGCTCCCAGTCGAGCGCTTCGCGCGCGCCCTTGATTTCGGCAGCGCCCAAGGCCGAGCCGTGCGCCGAGGCCTTGCCCGCCTTGGTCGGCGCGCCGTAGCCGATCTGCGTCTTGCAGGCGATCATTACGGGGCGGTCGGACGCTTGTGCCTTTTCCAGCGCGGCGGCAATCGCGTGCGGGTCGTGACCGTCGATGTGCCAGGCGTTCCAGCCGCAGGCCTGGAAGCGCTTCACCTGGTCGACATTGTCGGCGAGCGAGAGCGGGCCGTCGATGGAAATGCCGTTGTCGTCGAACAGCACGATCAGCTTGTTGAGCTTGAGATGGCCGGCGAGCGCGATCGCTTCGTGGCTGATGCCTTCCATCAGGTCGCCGTCCGAGGCGATCACGTAGGTCTTGTGGTCGACGATCGTCTCGCCGAACACGGCGGCCATGTGGCGCTCGGCGATCGCCATGCCGACCGCGGTGGCGAGCCCCTGGCCGAGCGGGCCGGTGGTGGTCTCGACCCCCGGCGTATGGCCGTATTCCGGATGGCCGGGCGTGAGCGAGCCGAACTGGCGGAAGCGCTTGATCTCGTCCAGCGTCATCGCCGGATAGCCGGTGAGATAGAGCAGCGCATAGAGCAGCATGGAGCCGTGGCCGGCCGACAGCACGAAGCGGTCGCGGTCGGGCCATTGGGCGTCGCTCGGATCGAATTTCAGGAACCGCGTGAACAGCACGGTGGCGATGTCGGCGGTGCCCATGGGCATGCCGGGATGGCCCGATTTGGCCTGCTCGACCGCATCCATGGCCAAAGCGCGGATGGCGTTGGCCATGCGCTTATGGGAAATGGCGGAACCTGCGGCGGCTTTCCCGTGTCGCCCTGAAGCTGCCACGGCTGCCGTCGTCGAAGCGTTTGCGCTCATGGAAAAAGCCTGTTGGTCGCGGGTGGATAGCATGTGCCGGGTCTGAAGTCAATGTGACGCGGTTGCCGGCCTTGCGCCATGCACAGGGGTCTCAAAACAACGGGGCATATCTTTTCCCCGCCGTTGACGGCGATGTTGCGCGACACGTAAGATTCTTCAGCTAAGCGTTTGCTGTCCAAGGCTTTTTTGTGGCGCGCGGCGAGGCGGTCAGGGGCGCCGGCAAGCCGGGCGAGAGGACACGGCGGAAGCTACCGCGGAGAACGTCACGATGAGCGACCAAAACGCGGTTGATCAGGCGGTGAAGCGGCTGGCGCTGGCGCTCGACGGGCTGGACGCCGCGGTCGAGCGGCGGCGCGAGGGTGACCGCCGCGAGGACGATCTGGCGCAGCAGTTGCAGGCGCTGGGGGTCGATCGGACGCGGCTCGCCGCCGCGCTCGATGGCGAGGCCGCGCGCTCGCGCCGGCTGGAAAGCACCAACCGGGAGGTCGCCGAGCGGCTGGACACGGCGATCGCCTCGATCCAGGCCGTGCTGGAAAACAACGCATAGGGAACCCGAGATGGCCCAGGTGAACGCCACCATCGCCGGCCGCCAGTTCCGCCTCGCCTGCGAGGACGGGCAGGAGGATCACCTGCAGGCGCTCGCCGGCGACATCGACCAACGCATCGCCGACCTGCGCACCAAGTTCGGCGAGATCGGCGACACGCGGCTCACCGTGATGGCGGCGCTGATGGTGGCCGACGATCTGTCGGAAGCGGCGCGCCGTATCCGCCGGCTGGAAGACGAAATCATTGCGCTGCAGGACGCCCGTGTGGTGGCCGCCGATCGCGCCAAGCAGGCTTCCGCCGCCGTAGTCGGCGCCTTCAACTCGGCCGCCGAGCGCATCGAGGGCATCACCAGAAAGCTCAACGCGACGGTGGCCAACGGTAACGGCGCGGCGATCGGGTAGCTGGATTTTTCGATTGACTTTGCAGCGACCGACGGTTTCGACAGATGACGACACGCAAGGTGCCTGTGAAGCGGCGCAAAGCTTCGGCAACTCGTCGTGAGCCGAATGATGTCAGTGTGGAATGGCGCTTGGCCGAACGCGGTCCAATTATAGCCTACGATGACTATTCGGACACGGAAATAGAGCTCACCGTCGGCCAAAAAGAACCGGGCAATATTGAAGGGCTGGTGATTGATTTCCGCTACTTGAGCCGCGACGGCGAGGTTACGCGTCGATCTCTGCTTTGCTGGCAGTGCGGACGCGACGGCGACAAAATCTATGTCCGCGGCTATTGCCCCTTCCGAGAGGAGCTTCGAACATTTCGTATCGATCGGATGTCGGATGTCATTGCGTTTCCCGTTCAGAGAGAGACACCGATTGATGATGTCAGAGCTTTCTTCGCGGCATTCGCTGCCGGCGAAGCCGAAGACAGTGAGATTTCGCTGCTCGACGCGCCCTCGGATTGAGGCTGTAGGAAAAAATATCGAAGGATGGGCCTTTAGCTCCCCCTGCAGACAAGGCGCGCCCCCGAGTGGCGCTTTCGCCGCACACACACTACATTCCTCCCTCGCGGGGCTGCGGGGTGCGTCAGGAGACAATACTCTCGGGGCCTTATCGATCTCAAAGGGAGCTGTCCCTGACCGGGCTCGTGGGCCCGGACATATGGCGCCCACCTACTTAGGTAGGTTCCCGGGATCGAGCTCTCCAACGGCTTCTGCGGCTCCGCACTTTTCGTTTTTGGCATTCGATGAGTTTCACACCGTCGCGGCCGGGCTTGTCCCGGCCGTCTCGCTTAGGTAGGCACAGCCTTGCCTTCCTTGTCGGGATGCCCGGCACAGGTTTACGGCCGTGCCCGGCGGAAGGCCAGACCCGGTTGGCCGGGCATGACGGAGCAAAGTGGTGAACGCGCCGGATACAGTAATCTCCGATCAAAAAGCCAAGCTGCGCGCCGCGGCGCTCGCCCGCCGCGATGCGCTGCCGGCGGAAATGCGCGCGCAAGCGGCAGAGGCGATCGCCGCACGCGGGCTGCCTTTCGAGCTAAAGCCGGGCATGATCGTCTCCGGTTTCATGGCGATGAAAAGTGAGATCAATCCGCTGCCCTTGATGCGCAGGCTTAGCGAGGCCGGCGCGCGGCTTGCGCTGCCGGCGATCAAAGGGCGTGGGCATCCGCTGATCATACGGGCCTACAAGTTTGGCGACGCGCTCGCGCGCGGGCAATGGGGCATCCGCGAGCCCACACCCGATGCGCCGGAAGTTGCGCCCGACGTCCTGCTGGTGCCGCTCGCCGCCTTCGACCGCGCGGGCCAGCGTATCGGCTATGGCGCCGGCTATTACGACAGGACCATCGCCGGTTTGCGGGCGCGGAAGGACGTCACCGCCGTCGGCCTCGCTTTCGCAGCGCAGGAAGTCGAGGCGGTGCCGGCGGCCGGCCACGACGAGGGCCTCGAATTCGTGCTAACGGAGCGCGAGGTAATCGATTTTCGCGGACTGTAAAAAGATATGAGAATTCTCTTCATCGGCGACATTGTCGGGCGCGCGGGGCGCGCAGTGGTGCTCGAGCACATGCCCAGGCTGATCGCCGACTGGAAGCTCGATCTGGTCGTGGTCAACGGCGAGAACGCCGCCGGCGGCTTCGGCATCACCGAGGCGATCTATAGCGAATTGATCGACGCCGGCGCCGACGCCGTCACCCTCGGCAACCATTCCTGGGATCAGCGCGAGGCGCTGGTTTTCATCGAGCGCGCGCCGCGCCTGATCCGGCCGGCCAATTATCCCGCCGGCGCGCCCGGCCGCGGCGCGGCGCTGGTCGAGACCAGGAACGGCAAGCGTGCGCTGGTGATCAACGCCATGGGACGCATCTTCATGGACGCGCTCGACGATCCGTTCGCCGTGGTCGACCGCGAGCTTTCCTCTTGCGCGCTCGGACGCGACGCCGACGCCATCTTGCTCGACATGCATTGCGAGGCCACCAGCGAGAAGCAGGCCATGGGCTATTTCTGCGACGGCCGCATGAGCCTGGTGGTCGGCACCCATACGCATGTGCCCACCGCCGACCACCGCATCATGCCGGGCGGCACCGCGTTTGTGACCGATGTCGGCATGTGCGGCGATTTCGATTCGGTGATCGGCATGGCCAAGGACGAGCCGCTCACTCGCTTCCTGCGCAAGATCCCGGGCGCCAAGTTCGAGCCGGCCACGGGCCCCGCGACGCTGTGCGCCGTCGCGGTGGAAACGGACGATGCCACCGGCCTGGCAACCAAAGTCGCCGCGGTGCGTCTTGGCGGCGCGCTGGAAGAGGCGCGGCCCAATTTCTGGGCGTAGCTGCGTTTTCTTTGTCGGTTGACCGCTCGCAGCCGCGATGATTCGCTAGACGGAGAATGATTCGCCGGCCCGTGCCGCGTCCGGCTCGTTGAATTCGCGCGGATGGTCATGGCGCTTCCTCTGCACCGCAATCTCGCACACGACGCTATCGAGCGCGCAGCCGCGGCGGACGCCGCGCGTTGGTCCGGCGTCCAGACGTTCGAGCCGGCGCACGACGAGCGTGCCGCCTTCGCCGCGCAGTTCGTTCCGGCAGGCGCCCGCGTGCTCGAGCTCAATTGCGGGCGCATGGCGCTCACGCGCTACCTGCCACACGGCTGCGAATACCAGGGCTGCGATCTCACCGCGCGCGACGAAGCGACGATCGTCTGCGATCTCAACGCCGGCGAGTTTCCCACCCGGGAAGCGCTCGATGCCGACGTCATCGTCATGCTCGGCGTTCTGGAAGCCATTGTCGACGTCGAAAGCTTCTTCACGCATCTGCGCTTCTGCAAGCGCGACCTGATCCTAAGCTATTGCGCGACCGACCTCACCGGCAAATGCGACCGGGCCGCGCTCGGCTGGGTCAACGCCTTCAGCTTCTTCGAACTGGCGCGGCTGTTCGACCGCTACGGCTTCCGCATCGCCTGCACGGCGCCGATCGACAGCGCGCAGGCGCTCATGCGGCTGACGCCGGCCGAGCGGCTTTATCCGGTCGCGCCCTGCAGCGTAGCGGTGGTGTCCGACGGCGACGGTTTCGGCGGCCGCCTGGGACGGCAGATGATCGACGCGCTGTTGCCGGGCGAGGCGGAGGTGCATCACCTGCGCTTCGGCGCGCTGGCCGAGGCGCGCGAAAGCTACGACCTGGTGGTGATCGGCGCCGGCGACAGCCTGTTTCGCCCGCTAATCGGGGAGGAGGTGCTCGATCTGATCGGGCGCGGCCGCTCGGCCATCGGCGTTTTCGGCACGCAATACCGCGAGCTGATCCCGCGCGCCAGCATGGAGCGGCTGGTCGAGCGGCTCGATACCTGGTTCGCCCGCTACGAGGACGACGTGCTGATGTACGGACGCGGGCGCGGCAATGTCGAACACCTGGGTGACTGGCTGCTCGACTGCTTCCCGCTGACCGAGGCGAGCGAGGACGAGCCGCTCATTGTCGGCCCGGAGACGGACGGCGAGCCGCTCGACGGCGCTATCCGCACCATTCAGCGCCACCGGCGCGTGTTCTCCACCCGTCTCGCGCCGCTCCTGTGCGCGCTCGCCTCGGCCGAGACGGCGGCCTATGCCGACACGCCCTCGGCCGCGCACGGCATCGCCTCGGGCCGGTTCCGCAGCATGCTCATCGACATTTTCGGCCGAAGCTATCCGGAACGGGATTATTTCCTGGTCGACCGTGACGCGGTGCGCCGCTACAAGGCGCGCGTCCACCGCAACGTGGCGGGCTTGCGCCGGCGCGTCGGTACGCTGCTGCGCAACGCGGCGCTGGCGGCGGCGTAGGACCCCTCATTGCCGGGCTTGACCCGGCAATCCATCGTTTTTCGCTAGAAGATGGATACGTGGGTCAAGCCAGCGCATGACCGCGGGGAGGTCCCATAGCCGCTCATCCGGCATTTATTTTCCCCGCCGCCCAGCCTATATAGCCGCCGGCAGAAACGCTTTAGAACCACGTAAAACCATGGCCGGTCATTCCCAATTTAAGAACATCATGCACAAGAAGGGGCGCGCCGATAAGGCGCGCGCCAAGCTGTTCTCCAAGCTCGCCCGCGAGATTACGGTGGCCGCCAAGCTCGGCATGCCCGACCCGGCGTTCAATCCGCGCCTGCGCGCGGCGATTCTGGCGGCCCGGGCCGAGAACGTGCCGAAGGACAATATCGAGCGCGCCATCAAGAAGAGCCAGGGCAGCGACACCGAGAACTACGACGAGATCCGCTACGAGGGCTATGCGCCCGGCGGCGTCGCCGTGATCGTGGAGGCGCTGACCGACAACCGCAACCGCACCGCCGGCGAAGTGCGCGCGATCTTCACCAAGGCGGGCGGAAATCTGGCCGAGACCGGCGCAGTGTCGTTCATGTTCAACCATGTCGGCGTGGTGGAATACGATGCGGGCGCGGCGAGCGCCGACGCCATGTTGGAAGCAGCGATCGAGGCGGGTGCCGAGGACGTCGTGTCGAACGAGGAGGGCCATCAGGTCTTCACGCAGCCCGACGATCTCGGCGAGGTGACGAAGGCGCTGGAAGCCAAGTTCGGCGAGCCGCGCAGGTCGGCGCTGACCTGGAAGCCCCAGAACACGATCCCCGTGGACGACGAGTCCGGCGAGAAGGTGCTCAAATTGATCGAGGCGCTTGACGATTCCGACGATGTGCAGAACGTCTACGCCAATTTCGAGGTGTCGGA
Source organism: uncultured Pseudomonadota bacterium (assembly GCA_963837965.1). GTDB lineage: Bacteria > Pseudomonadota > Alphaproteobacteria > Rhizobiales > Xanthobacteraceae > Pseudolabrys. Next base: position 232,662 of record CAWIPY010000009.1, read on the forward strand.
CGCGCTGGTGCAGAAGATGAGCGCATAGAGGCCGGTCCGCCGCCCTTGAAACATTCTCCGTTTCGCACAGCGGTCAATGCAGGACGCTGTCGAACACCGGCATGCTGGCAAGCGCGGCCAGCGCCACGATCACATAGGCGATGCGGCGGTAAGTTGAGTCTGAGGCGCCGCGAAACCAGCGCGCGCCACCGGCGACCGCGAGGATGTAGGGCAGCCACAACAGCACCGCGAGCGAAATCGGCGTCGCGGTGATCAGGCCGTGCCAGGCGAAGTTCCCGATCAACGTGAGGCCGAGCAGGACGAGGAAGACCATGAGGTTGGCGCGCACGATGGCCGAGCCGCTTGGGCTGCCGAGCCAATAGAGAATGACCGGCGGGCCGCCGAGCTGCGCCGCGCCGCCCGTGAAGCCCGCCAACGCGCCGGCGCCGAGCGCGGCCGGCGCGCTCGGCTTGAACGGATAGCGCCAGCCCGCGGCCAGCAAGATCACGAATGCGAGCACGAAAACCGCCATGCCCCAGCGCAGGATGATCGGATCCACCGCCTGCTGCGCCATGGTGCCAAGCGGAACCGTGGCCACGGCAGCGACGAACGCCGGCAGCACCTCGCGCCAGTGGGCTTCCCGAAAGGCCCACACGGCAAACGGCGCCACACAGACGAAGTCGAGCAGTACGAACGAGACGGTGGCAATGCCCGGAGCATAGACCGCGGCGATCAGAGGGACATAGATCAGCGCCGAACCGAAGCCGGAGAAGCCGCGCACCACGCCGCCAATCACGGCAATAGCCACAGCCGCCGCGAAGCGGTGGTCGCTGAGGGTGGCGGTGAAAGCGGCAATATCGGGAAATTGGAGCATGGGACCCGGCGGAAGAACTTCTGCTTAGCAGGCCCACGCCGGCTGCGCGAGCGGCGGCTGGGCATGCCGGGCATTCGGTTCTAGGCGGGGCCGGGCGGCGGGGCTATCAACGGGGTCATGGTCGCGCAACCGATTCGCATCCTCGGCATCGATCCGGGGCTCCGCCGCACCGGCTGGGGTCTGATCGAGGCCGAGGGGAACCGGCTGATCCATGTTGCCTGCGGCTCGCTGGAGACCCGCGACCGCGCGCCGCTCAGCCAGCGGTTGCTGACCATCCATGACGGGCTGATCGCGGTGATCGAGCGCTACCTGCCGCAGGAGGCGGCGGTGGAGGCGACTTTCGTCAACGCCAACGCGGTGGCGACGCTCAAGCTCGGCCAGGCGCGCGGCATCGCCATGCTGGTGCCGGCCAGGGCAGGGCTGAGTGTGGCCGAATACGCGCCCAATCTGGTGAAGAAGTCGATCGTCGGCGCCGGCCACGGCGACAAGCGGCAGGTGCGCATGATGATCAGCGTGCTGCTGCCCAAGGCCGCGCCGCAGTCGGATGACGCCGCCGACGCGCTGGCCATCGCGGTCTGCCACGCGCATCATCGGGGAAGCGTGATGATGAAAGTGGCGGCGGGATGATCGGCAAGCTGAAGGGCGTGATCGACTCCTACGGCGAGGATTACGTCATCCTCGACGTAGGGGGCGTCGGTTATCAGGTGCATTGCCCGGCGCGCGTGCTGCAGGCCTTGCCGGCGCCGGGCGAGCCGGCCACGATGTCGATCGAGACCTATGTGCGCGAGGACCAGATCAAGCTGTTCGGCTTTTCGAGCGACGCCGAGCGCGAATGGTTCCGCCTGTTGCAGACGGTGCAGGGCGTCGGCGCGCGGGTGGCGCTGTCGGTCCTCGGCACGCTGAAGGTTTCCGAGATCGCCAATGCGGTCGCCATGCGCGACAAGGCGACCGTAGCGCGGGCGCCCGGCGTCGGCGCCAAGGTGGCCGAACGCATCGTCAGCGAATTGAAGGACAAGGCGCCGGCCTTCGCCGATGTCGCGCCCGGCGCCGTGCATCTCGCCGGCAGCCTCGACGAGAAGCGAGCGCCGCGCCCGGTGATGGATGCGGTGTCGGCCCTGGTCAATCTCGGCTACGGCCAGCCGCAAGCCGCCGCGGCCATCGCCGCCGCCGCACGCAACGCGGGCGAGGCCGCCGACACCGCGACGCTGATCCGGCAGGGGCTGAAGGAGCTGGCCAAGTGAGCGGGCAGCATTTGAGCGGGCAAAGCTTGAGCGAGCGGGAACTCAGCGGTCAGGCCCTTGAGGAGCGGGAGTTCGCCGAGGATGAGCGCGACGAGGAAGCGCTCGGCGACGAAGAGGACGAGGCGGCGGACCGCGGCATGCCGGCCGCCTTGCGCGTGCTGGGGATCGTCGTCGTGTTCCTGTTTCTCGGCCCGCCGATCGGCGGCTATTCGCTGCTCGTCATAGCCTTCGTGCTGAAGGCGCTTGTGCATGGCATAGACTGGGGGCGCCTTTCCCACGCTTTCATTGGGGCCATTTTCTTCACGGCGATCTTCTCCTATGTGTTCGGCGGCGTGGTGGCGCTGTTGACCGGAATCATGGTGTCGGCCTCGCGCGTTGTGGGGGGGAGCACCTCCATCCTGACGCCGATCTTCGCCGCGCTGGTCGCCAATGGTGCGGCGGTGCTGCTCAATGCGATAATCGCCACCGAATCCTTGACGCCCAGCCTGCCGGACGAAGTGCCGCTCACCGCAGGGCTGCTGCCGGCCTCGATCTTCTCGGCGATTCTGTGCTGGCAACTGACCAAACGGTGGAAGCTGGCATGAGCACGAACCCACGCCGCCTGGTGACCGCCGACAAGCGCGACGACGACGTCGACGCCAGCCTGCGCCCGCAGCGGCTCGGCGACTTCATCGGCCAGGACAAGGCGCGCGCCAATCTGAAAGTCTTCATCGAGGCGGCGCGCGCGCGCAACGAAGCGCTCGACCACGTGCTGCTGGTCGGCCCGCCGGGCCTCGGCAAGACGACGCTGGCGCAGATCGTGGCGCGCGAACTGGGTGTCAATTTCCGCGCTACCTCCGGCCCGGTGATCGCCAAGGCCGGCGACCTTGCGGCATTGCTCACCAATCTCGAGCCGCGCGACGTTCTGTTCATCGACGAGATTCACCGGCTCAATCCGGCGGTGGAGGAAATCCTCTATCCCGCCATGGAGGATTTCCAGCTCGATCTCATCATCGGCGAGGGGCCAGCGGCGCGCTCGGTGAAGATCGATCTCGCCCCCTTCACGCTGGTTGGCGCCACCACGCGCGCGGGGCTGTTGACCAACCCCTTGCGCGACCGCTTCGGCATTCCGCTGCGGCTCAACTTCTACAGCGAGTCCGAGCTGGAGAAGATCGTCGTGCGCGGCGCGCGCGTGCTCGGCATCGGTATGACGGCGGACGGCGCCAACGAGATCGCGCGCCGGGCGCGCGGTACGCCGCGCATCGCCGGGCGCCTGTTGCGCCGCGTGCGCGACTTCGCCCATGTCGAGGCCGCCGACCGCATCGACCGCAGGGTCGCCGACCGCGCGCTGTCGGCGCTCGAAGTCGATGCCGCCGGGCTCGACGCGATGGACCGGCGCTACCTAGCGACGATCGCCGAGCACTACGGCGGCGGGCCGGTCGGCGTTGATACGCTGGCTGCCGCGCTCTCCGAACCACGCGACGCCATAGAGGACATCATCGAGCCGTTCCTCATTCAGAAGGGCTTCATCCAGCGCACCCCGCGCGGCCGGCTGCTAACCGGCGCGGCGTTCAAGCATCTCGGCCTCGCCGAGCCCACGCGCGATCCGGCGCAGTTTGGGCTGTTCGGGGGGGAGGAAGAGTAATAGTGGCTTCGATCTGCTGGAGCGGATGCGGCGCAACCCGGCAGGTGACTGGCACATTCGGGATGTCGAGATGGTCTGCAGCGAATACGGCTTGCTGTTCCGGCCCGGTAAAGGCACCTCGCATTGCCATGCCAAGCACCCTAACGCGCGCGAAATCTTAACGATCCCGGCTCGGCGGCCGATAAAGCCGGTCTACATCCGCAGGCTCGTGCGTTATATAGAGGCCCACGGAGACATTAGATGAAACTCGAATATGCAGTGCGCATCGAGCGGTTGGCGGACAGCGACGGCGGCGGCTATCTCGCTACTGTGCCCGAGCTGCCGGGCTGCATGTCGGATGGTGAAACGCCGGAAGAAGCGCTGAAGAACGTGCAGGAAGCAATCGCCTCCTGGATCGAGGCCGCCAAGGAATGGAAGCAGGAGATTCCCAAGCCCTCGCCGCCTCTGGCCCGCGCGGGATAGTCGCGGGTTTGTAGGCAAAGAAATTGTAGATGATCTCCCTCGACGGCGAAATACGCGGCGGCAAGCATCATCAGCCGATCCGCGTCTATTACGAGGACACGGATTTCTCCGGCATCGTCTACCATGCGAGCTATCTGCGCTTCATGGAGCGCGGGCGCACCAACTACCTGCGCCTGATCGGCGCCGACCACCGTGCGCTGTTCGAGCAGGCCGCTGCCGAGGCGCCGGGCTTCGCCTTCGTGGTGCGCCACATGTCGATCGACTTTCGCAAGCCGGCACACATGGACGACGTGCTCGATGTCGTCACCACGCCCGAGGAGGTCAAGGGCGCCTCGGTGATGCTCAATCAGAAGGTCATGCGCGGCGAGGAACTGATCGTGGCGGCGCGCGTGCAGGTCGCCTTCGTCTCCAGCGGCCGCGCCAAGCCGATCCCCAAGGCGCTGCGCGTCGCCATGGCGGCGGACCTGGAATCGGGTGGCGCGTCAGGCGCGCCGCGCCCATGATGATGTCATGACCGACCTCGGCTTCGCCCTGTTCGACACTGGCATAGGCGCCTGCGCCTTGGTGTGGAGCGCGCGCGGCATTGCCGCCGTGCAACTGCCGGAGAAGGATTCCGCGGCGACGCGCGCCCGCGTCAGGCGCCGCTATGCCGGCGCGGAGGAAGCCGAACCGCCGCCGCAGGTGCAGCGCGCCATCGACGGCATCGTCGCGCTGCTTGGCGGCGAGCGGCGCGATCTGAATGACATCGTGCTCGACGACGCAGCGCTGCCGGAATTCAACCGCAAAGTCTACGACATCGCGCGCACGATCGCGCCCGGCGCCACCATGACCTATGGCGAGATCGCCGAGCGGCTCGGCGACAAGCTCTTGGCGCGCGCGGTCGGCCAGGCGCTCGGCGAAAATCCCATTCCGCTGATCGTGCCCTGCCACCGCGTGCTGGCCGCCGGCGGCAAGACCGGCGGCTTCTCGGCGAGCGGCGGCGTCGTCACCAAGCTGCGCCTGTTGACCATCGAAGGGGCCGAGCCCGGCGGCCCGACCCTTTTCGAAAGCCTGCCGCTGGAAGCGCCGCCGCGCCGGCGCTAGCCCTCACGCCGCCGCCTGGTGACGGGCCAACTCGGCCTTGTAGAGCGCGAGCTCTTCATCGAACGCGCGCGCGATGCTCGGCCGCTGACGCAACCGCGCATGGTAATCGCGCAAGGCCGGCCAGCGCTCGAGATCGACCGGCGTCGCCATGCTCCAGTTCAGCACGGTGTAAAGGTATGCGTCGGCGACGGTGAAATGTTCGAGCAGGAATTCGCGGCCGGTGAGATAGTCATTGAGATAGGCGAGGCGTGACTCGCCCCGGCTCAGGGCGTGCTCCTTGCCGCCTTGCGGCCCATTGGTGGTGAACAAGGGCACGAACAGGGCCTTGTGCAGTTCGGTTCCGATAAAGCAGAGCCACTGCTGCAGCCGCGCGCTCTCGGTGTCGTCGCGGGGTCCGATATCGGCTTCGGGATACCGGGCGGCGATGTATTGCAGGACGGCGGCGTTTTCGCTGAGCAATGAGCCGTCGTCGAGCCGGATAAGGGGCACCATGCCCAGCGGGTAGATGGCGGTGTAGTCGGCGCCGTCGTCCATGGTGCGCTTGGTCTTCGGATCGACCTCGATATAGCGGGCATCGCCTTGCGCTTCGTAGAGCGAGATGCGGCTCGCCAGCGAGCAGGCCAGCGGCGAGAAATACAAGTCCATCGCGGGTCTCCCTTTGTTGATTTATGTACTGTTCCGCAATAAAATATCTGGGTCAAGGATTAATTTGCGAAATGGTACAAAAAGGTGAGAGAGCCGAACGACGCCCGCGCGGCCGCCCCCGCGCTTACGATCCGGACCAGGCGTTGGCGCGCGCCACCCAGGTTTTCTGGCAGAAGGGATATGACGGCACGTCGCTAGATGATCTGGCCGCGGCGACCGGCATGAACCGTCCGAGCCTCTATGCCGCCTTCGGGGATAAGCGCGCTCTCTATCTGAAGACGCTGATGCGCTATCGCGACATGACGCGCGCCGCGATCCAGGCAATGCTTTCGGACGATCCGCCGCTGCGCGTGTTCCTCGACCGCTTCTATAACGGCGCGCTCGATCTTTATCTCAACGGCGGCGCCCGCGGCTGCTATTCGATCGGCACGGCGGCGACGCAGGCCGCGGTCGAGCCCAAGGTGCGCGACTATCTGGCGACGAGCATCCGCGAGACGGACGCCTTCCTTGCCGGACTTTTTGCCAAGGCGCGCGAACGCGGCGAGATCCCGGGCGATCCGGCGGCGCTGGCGCTGCTTGCCACCGCCACCTTGCATGCGCTCGCGGTGCGGGCCCGCGCAGGGCTTCCGCGCGAGGAGCTCAATGGGCTCGCCGACGCCGTCGTAGACACGATCTGCGGCAAGCAGAATTAGCGTTGCAAAACGCTAAGTCCACTCCTCCTGCCGCTCGATGCGCGCAGGGAACATGTTGATGTACTGCACCAGCCGCGGCATGGAGCCCCGGTTGGGGCTGGCGCCGTGCGGCAGCGCCTGGTGCCAGATGATCAGGTCGCCGGCGCGGCCGCCGATCGGAATCGCGCCGAGCGCGTCCAGGTCTTGTTGGTGCGGGTTGCTGCCGGGCGGCAAGGATCTGAGCCATTCCTCTCCCCAGCGCTGAAAACCCGGCACCAGGGTGAAGGCGCCCTGTTCGGGTGGGGTGTCCGCGAGATAGAGAATGCCCGCAGTGCCGAAGGGGATCGGCGTCTTCACGCTAACGTCCCAGTGCAGATAAGGGCCGGGGAATTTATAGTCCAGCCGCTCCGGCGCGTTGAATCCGACGCGGTCGGTGGTCGTCCACAGGTCGGGATGGCCCCACAGTTGCGCGAAGGCCTTGTGCAGGCGCGGCGAACGGCGGTTGGCCTCGAAGGCCGGGTGCTGGAAGTATTGCACCATGATGCCGTGGTCGTTGGGCGGGTACCAGGTTTCAGGGTCGCCGGGGCAGGCGCCGAGATGGTCCCACAGTGCCTGCGCGGCGGCCGCGCGCGTCTCATGCGATACGGCGTCGTGCAGGACGATGTAGCCGTGCTCATCCCAGAAGGCGAGATCGTCGGCGGAGAGCACGGGCTCGCTCGCCTCCACCTCGGCAAGCCAGCGCGCGGTCTCCGGCGGACTGGGCGCGCCGATGATGGTCGCGTTGATGCGCGCGACCCGCTCGGGTGCGATGCCGCCCGTGACGCCGGCGATCCAGCGCTCGAATTGCGCGAAGCTCGGCGCGGCGCGGCCGAGATGGTCGAGCGTCTGCTCAAGGCCGAGCCCGCAGGCGTGGATGACCAGGAAGTCGAGATGCTGCTCTTCCAGGCTCGTGCGGATGAAGGTGCTTTGCCGAGCGGCTTGCATGCGCGACCACAGTCGCTTGAGCTGGTAGACGCCGAGGGCTCCGGCTTCAGTGGCTTCAGCGAGGGGCGGGCAGGGCGAGGTGTCGGGTGCGAGCAGGGCCATGAGCGACTACAATCTAAGAGGGTATTACACGAAGTAATCCTCTCTACGTGTATCAAGGTCAAGCGCAATGACCGGCGGGCGGGGGCGAAAGAACGGCAGCGGCGGCGATGACGCGCAAGGTGACGGCGCCCGTGGACTCATGTAAATGCCCTTAACATGAGGCATCGCATATGAGCTGGCGCAGGCACGGCCACGGGCATGGACCACGCGGCTACCACCACGGCAACCTGAAAGAAGCCCTGGTGCGCGCCGCGCTCGAACTGATTGCCGAGAAAGGCCCGGCCGGCTTCACCTTCGCCGACGCCGCGCGCTGGGCGGGCGTGAGCCCTGCGGCACCCTATCGGCACTACCGCGACCGCGATGCACTTTTGGCAGACGTCGCCAAGCGCGGCTTCGACGAATTCACCGCCGTTCTGACCAAGGCCTGGGACGACGGCCGGCCGGACGTGCTCGCCGGTATCGACCGCCTGGGCAAGGCCTATCTCGATTTCGCCAAGCGGGAGCCCGCCTATTACTCGGCCATGTTCGAGGCGGGCGTTCCGGCGGACGCCGATGCGGAGTTGCGCGAGGCGGGCGACCGCGCCTTCGGCGTGCTGCGGGGCGCCGCCGAAAAGCTGGTGGCGCTCATGCCGGGGCAAGGGCGGCCGCCGGCGCTGATGGTCGCGCTGCACATCTGGTCGATGACGCACGGCATTGCGTCGCTATTCGGCCGCGGCGATGCGGCGCGGCGCACGCTGCCGATGCCGCCGGAAGAACTGCTGGAGGCGGCCGTCCTGATCTATCTGCGAGGCTTGGGCGTAACCATTGCCTAGTTGTTGTAGCCGTGTTCGCTGCACCAATTGGCCACGCGGTTGACCGGATAGTCCTTGCGCCTGAGGTAGGCGACGCAGCCGGCGTAGCTTTTTGCCTTCTGGGTCGTGGCCGCTTTGTGAGATATCGCGGCGTGGTGTTTCTTCGTAGCATCGGCAGAACCAGCCGCGGTGAGCAGCGCCAAACCCGTCAAGACAGCGATCGATATCCTGAGCATCGCGCACCCCCAGTTTTTGTTGGGGCGATTGAAACTGGACAGGCCGCCGGCGGCGAGGGGACTGGTGACTCCCGCTACGCGTCGAGCGGCGCGGGAAAGGATTTTTCGCCTGCCGTAGCGCGCCCCGCGCCGGCCGGCCTCTTCCCTTTGCGGGGAGGGGACCCCTCGCAATCGGCCCGGCGCTCCCTATTTCAGAATCCAATGTAAAGGATATTGACATCGGCCCTGACCGGGCCTATCAATGTAAATGTTATTTACATTCACGCGAGGTCGACCATGCCCATCACCGCAAAGCTCGACGAATTCGGTAAACCCGCCTGGATCGCGCTGATCGTTCTGGGCTTTTGGGCGTGGTGGCCGCTGGGCTTGGCCGTCCTCGCCTTCACGATATGGAGCGGAAGAATGGGATGCGGACATTACGGCAGCTATGACCGCTGGCAGCACAAGATGGAGCGCATGCAGCGCAAGATGGATTGGATGCGCGCGCGGATGAGCGGCGGTCCGGGCGGCGGCGGTAATCCGTGGCACGGCAATCCCTGGCGCAACGCGCCGTCGAGCGGCAACAGCGCCTTCGACGAATACCGCATGGAGACACTGCGCCGTCTCGAAGACGAGCAGCGCGACTTCCGCGACTTCCTCGAGCGGCTGCGCTTCGCCAAGGACAAGACCGAGTTCGACCAGTTCATGGCTGAGCGCCGCAACCGGCCCGAGGCCGCGCCGCCCGAGCCGCACAACTAAAGACCGTCCCTGACGCCTGACGCCGCCCCGCGCATTCCCCTCGCGTGGGGTAGGGGCCGCCCGCCTTCCCCGAGGCGGGCGGCCTTGCATTTTGTCCCGCCGCTGCGGTAGCTCCCTGCCGCGCGGTTAAGGTGTCTTTAACCACAATCGGCGCTGTCTAGGCCCGCCAAACGCCCGGCCGCCTCCCGGCCGCGCCCAAGTTACGCCAAGTTTGGCGCGGATTGCCTGGACCCGTCGGCGACGGGATTTTGGGGTCTCGCAAACGCAACGGTCTTGGCGGAGCGCGTCAGGCGGCATCGCGGCGGCGTTCCTTTGGTCAGAGGATCCCCGGCGACCGCGCCGGCCCCGGCCGGCGGAGTCGGATCAAGCGGAGAGGACTTAACCTGATGCATCCTGGCGACGTCGCCCAGTCGGTTCTTCCGGTCAGCGCCGACCTCTCATTGTTTACGCTGTTCTGGCACGCGAGCTGGATCGTCAAGACCGTCATGGTGGGGCTCCTGGTCGCCTCGATCTGGGTCTGGGCCATCGCCATCGACAAGGCCGTGCTCTTTGCCCGCACCAAACGCGGCATGGACGCTTTCGAACAGGCATTCTGGTCGGGCCAGTCGCTGGAGGAACTCTATCGCACGCTGGTCTCGCGCCCCAGCCATTCGATGGCAGCGCTGTTCGTGGCGGCCATGCGCGAATGGAAGCGCAGCCTGGAAGGCTCGCCGCGTTCCTTCGCCGGCCTGCAAATGCGCATCGAGAAGGTGATGGAGGTGACCATCGCGCGCGAGGTGGAGCGGCTCGATCGGCGGCTTTTGGTGCTCGCCACGGTCGGCTCGGCCGGCCCCTTCGTCGGCCTGTTCGGCACCGTCTGGGGCATCATGACCAGCTTCCAGTCGATCGCCGCTTCCAAGAATACCTCGTTGGCGGTGGTGGCGCCGGGCATCGCGGAGGCGCTTTTCGCCACCGCCATCGGGCTGGTCGCTGCCATACCGGCGACGATTTTCTACAATAAGTTCGCGTCCGAGGTGAACAAGCAGGCACAGCGCCTGGAGGGGTTCGCTGATGAGTTTGCCGCCATCCTCTCACGGCAGATCGACGAGCGGGGATAGCGCACGGCCTTCGAAATCCGCCAGGCGGCTTTCGGCTAGCATCGTGCGCCAGCGAAAGGGACGTTCATGGGAGCAGCCAATGCCGGCACGCCGGTGATCGGCAAGCGGCGCCGCCAGCGCCGCCGCGCGGTCATGGCCGAGATCAACGTCACCCCTATGGTCGACGTCATGCTCGTGCTGCTCATCATCTTCATGGTCTCGGCCCCGCTGCTCACCGTGGGCGTGCCCATCGACCTGCCGCAGAGCAAGGCCAAGAGCCTCGAGCAGGACAAGGCGCCGCTGACCATTTCGGTCACCCAGAAAGGCGAGATATACCTGCAGAATTCCGAGATCGACGTCGACAAGCTGGTCCCCAAGCTGGAGGCGATCGCGCAGGCGCGCGGCGGCACCGACGCGCGCATCTATGTGCGCGGCGACAAGAGCGTCAACTACGGTACGATGATGAAGGTGATGGGCCAGTTATCGGCGGCCGGCTTCCATCGGGTCGCCCTTGTCACCGAATTCGAGCAGGGCGAAGCCAACGCGCACACGCACTAATGCAGTTCAGGACAGCGTCAGTGATTTCGACCGGGCTCCACGCGGCGGTGCTGCTGTGGGCGCTGGTGTCGTTTACCGGTACGCCGTTCAAGTCGACGCCGGCGGCGCCGCTGCCCGTCGATCTGATCAGCGAGAAGGACTTCTCACAGATCACCAAGGGTGTGAAGCAGGCGCCCAAGCCGGTCAAGAAGCCCAAGCCGGTGGTCGAAAAGATCGACACGCCGAAGCCGCAGCCGGAAGACCTCAAGGCCAAGATCACCGAGAAGAAGGAGATCAAGGCCACGCAGCCGAAGCAGGCGGAGGCAACGCCTTCCAAGCCCGATCCGATTGCCAAGGAGATCAAGAAGACCGAGAAGCAACAGGTCGCCAAGAACGAGCCGCTGCCGCCGCGCCGTCCGCACATTCCACACAAGAAGCAGCCCCAGTTCAGCCCCGACAAGATCGCGGCCCTGCTCGACAAGCGCGATCCAGAACGCAACTCGATCACCGGCGCCGCGCTCAACTCGACGCCCACGCTCGGCCGCGCGCTCGGCAACGCATCGCAGCTCTCGCAATCGGAGCTCGACGCGCTGCGCGCACGGCTGATGGCCTTGTGGAATCCGCCGGTCGGCATCAAGGATCCGCAGGACTACGTGATCGTGATCCGTATCCAGCTCAGCCCCGACGGCCGTCTGCGGGCGCCGCCCATCGTGCTCAGCCACGGAAACGGCATGCTGTTCGACACTGCGCGCGACAGCGCGGTGCGCGCGGTGTTCCGCGGCCAGCCCTTCGACATGCTCAAGCCGGCGCATTACGACACCTGGAAGGACATCGAAGTGACGTTCGATCCCAGGGACATGTTTCACGGCTGAACCCCTCTCGATCCGCGAAGGTCCTATGAAGCGAACGATCCTCAACCCGACCCTGCTTTCGCAGCCGCCGCGCGGACTGCTCATCGACCGGCGCCGCCTCATCGTCGGCGCCGGTGCCGGCGCGCTCGCAGCCGTCGCATCGCGTCAGGCCGGCGCGGTGGTCCATCTCGACATCACGCAGGGCAACATCCAGCCCATGCCGATCGCGATCACTCAGTTCCTCGCCGGCGGTCCGGACGAGCAGCAGACCGCGCAGGGCGTGAGCGAGGTCATCACCAACAATCTGCAGCGCTGCGGTCTGTTCAAGCCGATCAATCCGGAAGCCTTCATCGAGAAGATCGGTGACACCGACCGCGTGCCGCATTTCGCCGACTGGCGCAGCATCAACGCGCAGGCGCTGGTCACCGGCCGCATCACGCGGCAGGGCGACGGCCGGCTCAAGGCTGAATTCCGCCTGTGGGACGTATTCGCCGGCCAGCAACTCGACGGCAAGCAGTACTTCACCACGCCCGGCAACTGGCGCCGCATCGCGCACATCATCTCCGACGCGATCTACGAGACGCTCACCGGCGAGAAGGGCTATTTCGACAGCCGCATCGTGTTCGTCGACGAGACCGGCCCCAAGAACAGGCGCATCAAGCGCCTCGCGCTCATGGATCAGGACGGCTATGGCGTGCGTTATCTCACCAATGGCACCGACCTGGTGCTGACGCCGCGTTTCAATCCGACGACGCAGGAAATCACCTACATGTCCTATGGGCGCGGCCAGCCCAAGGTCTATCTGCTCAACATCGAGACCGGCCAGCGCGAGGTCGTCGGCAACTTTCCCGGCATGTCGTTTGCGCCGCGCTTCTCGCCGGACGGTCAGAGCGTGGTCATGAGCCTGCAGCAGGGGCCCAACGCCAATCTCTTCGTCATGGACCTGCGCTCGAAGCAGACCACGCGGCTCACCGACACGCCGGCCATCGACACTTCGCCCTGCTATTCGCCCGACGGCCGCTACATCTGCTTCGAGAGCGACCGCGGCGGCACGCAGCAGATCTACGTGATGCCGGCGAGCGGCGGTCCCGCCCAGCGCATTTCCTTCGGGCAGGGCCGGCACGCCGGGCCGGTATGGTCGCCGCGCGGCGACTACATCGCCTTCACCGCCATCCTCGGCAGCCAGTTCGGCATCGGCATCCTCAAGCCGGACGGCTCGGGTGAGCGCCTCCTGACCGAAGGGTTCCACAACGAAGGGCCGACTTTCGCGCCCAACGGGCGTGTCATCATGTATTTCAGCGACAATGCCGGCGAACCAGGGCCGCACCTGTTCACCATCGACATTACCGGCCGCAACCAGCTCAAGGAACCCACCCCGAACTTCGCCTCCGACCCGGCCTGGTCGCCGCTCTTGTCGTGAGCGCCGTATCCGCGCCACATTTTCACGGGTTCTTAACCATCAACGAAGCTTTAGCCGGTTGCCAGGCTTTTGAAGAGGCAAGGCAAGGTTCCATCAAGGTTGATGGAACGTTCGATTAACTCGTCTCCTGCTAACACCGTGACGGTCCGGTCTGTGTGTACGAGTGGGAATGGAGGCACCGGAATGATCGACATTAAGCAGGTTTTGCGCGGCGTCCGCCTGGCGGCGGTGCTCGCGGGGGCGCTGGCCATATCGGCCTGCGCCAATAACGCGCAGAACGCGCAAGCAAACGCCGGCGCGGCGGCGGCGCCGGGAAGTCAGCAGGACTTCGTGGTCAATGTCGGCGATCGGGTGTTCTTCTCGACCGACTCGACCGACCTGTCGCCGCAGGCCCGCGCCACGCTCGACAAGCAGGCGCAGTGGCTCAACAACTATCCGCAATACACGACCTTCACGGTCGAGGGGAACGCCGACGAGCGCGGCACGCGCGAATACAATCTCGCGCTTGGCGCAAGGCGCGCGCAGACGGTCCGCGACTATCTGGTCTCGCGCGGCATTGCGGCGGGCCGCATCCGCACCATCTCCTACGGCAAGGAGCGGCCGGTGGCGCTGTGCGACGACATTTCGTGCTGGTCGCAGAACCGCCGCGCGGTCACCGATCTCAAGAACACCGCCGGGACGTCCTGAGCTCGCGAAAAGTTTAGTCGTGTTATCCGCACCGGGCGGCGCAACGCTTGCGCCGCCCGAATGCTTTTCGTGCCAGGGCCGCTTGCAAATGGCGGCGAATTGCGGAACTTTAGCGGCCGCCGGGCGACGCGCGGGGCGAATCGATTCACTGCCTGCCGCGCGCGGTATTTTATGGCCCGAGGGCCACGGATGATGCGCGGACCGCGGATGATCGGGGGCAGGGGGTGGACAGCCGCGGCGGCTCTGGCCGCCTTGGCGGCGCTTGCCGCTTGCGAGCAGAAAAACACATATGTCGCGCCGCCGCCGCCGAAGGTGACGGTGGCGAAGCCGGTCCAGCGCAGCGTCACGCTCTATCTGCAGACCACGGGCAACGCCGCCGCGGTCAATACGGCCGATCTGGTGGCCCGCGTGTCCGGCTTCGTGCAGTCCATCGATTACAAGGACGGCGACATGGTGAAGAAGGGCAAGCTGCTCTTCACCATCGAACCGGAGCCCTACGACCTCAAGCTCAACCAATCGAAGGCGGCGCAGGACGGCGCGCAGGCGACCCTCGTCAAGGCAAAGGCCGAATACCAACGGCAATCCGATCTCGCCAAGACCGGCACCAATACGCAGGTCTCGCTCGATAACGCGATCGCGGCGCGCGACAGCGCCGAGGCCGATCTCTCGCAGGCCAAGGTCAACACGCGACTGGCTGCGATCAATGTCGACTACGCCCATGTCTCGGCGCCGTTCGACGGTATCGTGACCGCGCGCAAGGTCTCGATCGGCGACTATGTCGGCGGCAGCGCGACCCCGACCGAACTCGCCACCATCGTCCAACTCGATCCGATCTACGTCAATTTCAACATTTCCGAGGAGGACGTGCTGCATATCCGCGCCGAGATCCGCCGCCTCGGGCTGACCACCAAAGAGCTCAAGAGAGTGCCGGTCGAAATCGGGCTGCAGACCGAGCAGGGCTATCCGCACAAGGGCACGCTCGACTACGCCTCGCCCACGGTCGACGCCTCGACGGGCACGCTCGCCGCGCGCGCCATCCTCAAGAACGCCAAGCAGGTCGTGCTGCCCGGCATGTTCGTGCGGGTGCGTGTGCCCACCGGCAAGCTCGACAAGGCGCTGCTGGTGCCGGAGACCGCGCTCGGCAGCGACCAGGGCGGGCGTTATCTCCTCATCGTCGGCAAGGACGACGTGGTCGAGCAGCGCAACGTCCAGGTCGGCGCGAGCGAAGGCACCATGCGGGTGATCGAAAAGGGCTTGAGGCCCGACGACCGCGTCATCATCGCCGGCCTCCAGCGCGCGGTGGCAGGCCAGAAGGTGACCCCGCAGACCTCCGAGGCGGCGACGGCGCCATCGCCCGGCAAGAGCTGACGGCCATGGCTGCTCCGCTGCGCCTCTTCTTCCGTTCATTCCCGCGCAAGCGGGAATCCAGGGCGGCAGGGACGATGGCGAAAGTTTCCTGCACCGGGTCCCCGCTTTCGCGTGGACGAGCGGGGATGTGATGATCTCCAAGTTCTTCATCGAGCGGCCCATCCTCGCCAATGTGATCGCCATCCTGATCGTGGTGATCGGCGCCGTCGCCGTATTCGGCGCTGCCGGTGGCGCAATATCCCAATGTCGTGCCGCCGACCGTGCAGGTGACGACCCGCTATCCCGGCGCCAGCGCGCGCACCGTCATCGACACGGTCGCGCTGCCCATCGAGCAGCAGGTCAACGGCGTCGAAGGCATGATCTACATGCAGTCCTACGCCGGCGCCGACGGCTCCTATACGCTCACCGTCACCTTCAAGATCGGCACCGATCTGAACTTCGCGCAGGTGCTGGTGCAGAACCGCGTCCAGGCGGCGCTTTCCTCGCTGCCGCAGGCCGTGCAGTCGCAAGGCGTGGTGGTGCAGAAGAAGTCGACCGCGATCCTTCAGATCGTCACGCTGACTTCGCCGCAAAACCGCTACGACAGCCTGTTCCTGGCCAATTACGCCACCATCAATCTCAAGGACGAGATTTCGCGCCTGCCGGGCGTCGGCAACGTGGTCGTGTTCGGCGCCGGCGAATACGCCATGCGCGTGTGGCTCGATCCGCAGAAGATGAAGGCGCGCGGCCTCAACGTGCAGGACGTGATCAACGCGCTGCAGCAGCAGAACGCGCAGGTGACGGCGGGACAGATCGGCGCGCCACCGGCGCCCGCAAACGTGCCGTTCCAGTACACGCTCAACGTCGCCGGCCGCCTCGACAATGTCAGCCAGTTCGACAACGTCATCGTCAAGACCGGCTCGAGCGGTCAGATCACGCGCATTCGCGACATCGGCCATGTCGAACTCGGCGCGCAGACCTACGGCCAGATCTTTACGCTCGACGGCAAGCAGGCGGCCGGCCTCGCCGTCTTCCAGTCGCCCGGCGCCAATGCCCTCAACGTCGCGCACGAGGTCAAGCAGCGCATGACCGAGCTCTCGCGGGCATTTCCGCCGGGGCTCGTCTACGACATTCCGTTCGACACCACGATCTTCGTCAACGCCTCGATCGACGAAGTCTATAAGACGCTGTTCGAGGCGGCGATCCTCGTGCTGATCGTCATTCTCGTGTTTCTGCAGGACTGGCGCGCCATGCTGGTGCCGGCGACCACGGTGCCGGTCACGATTATCGGCGCCTTCGCCGCCATGTGGGCGCTCGGCTTCACGGTGAACTTCGCCACGCTGTTCGCCATCGTTCTGGCCATCGGCATCGTAGTAGATGATGCCATCATCGTGGTGGAGGGCGGCGTCCCACAATGTCGACAAGGGGATGAACGGGCCGCAGGCGGCGATCGAGGCCATGCGGCTGCTGCTCGGCCCCATCGTCGGCATCACGCTGGTGCTGCTCGCGGTGTTCCTGCCGGCCGCCTTCCTGCCGGGCTTGACCGGCCAGATGTACGCCCAGTTCGCCCTCGTGATCGCCGCCACCGCCCTGATCAGCGCGATCAATGCGGTGACGCTGAAGCCGACCCAGTGCGCGCTGTGGCTCAGGCCCTCGGTGCCGATGGAGCAACGCAATTTCTTCTACCGCGGTTTCAACGCGGCCTACACCGTCGTCGAGCGCGGCTATGCCGGGCTGATGCGCCGGCTGGTCGGCGTCGCCGGTCTCATGGTGGCGCTGGCCGTCGTGATCATCGGCGTCACCGTCTACGAGTTCACCCGGGTCCCGACCGGCTTCATCCCGATCGAGGACCAGGGCTACATGATAGCGACCGCGCAGTTGCCGGACGGCGCCTCGCTCGAGCGCACGCAGAACGTGCTCGACCGGGTGAGCGCGCTGGCGCGCAAGACGCCCGGCGTCGACAAGGTGGTCACGATTGCCGGCGTCTCGGCGCTCGACAACAACGCGTCGCTGTCGAACGCGGGCGTCGCCTACATCATCCTCAAGGACTGGGCGGTGCGCGGCAAGAAAGAGGGGCTCTTGCCGATGCTCAGCAGCCTGAACAAGGCGATGAGCGGCATCGAGCAGGCGACCGTGCGCGTGCTGCCGCCGCCGCCGATCCAGGGTATCGGCTTCGCCGCCGGCTTCACGCAGATCATCGAGATGCGCGACAACAGCTTCGATTTCGCCAAGCTCGGCGGCATCGTCGACACCATCGTCTCCAATGCGGGCGGGCAATCGACCTTTCGCCTGGTGCTCAGCTCCTACCGCGCCAACAGCCCGCAATACATGATCAACGTCGACCGCGTGAAGGCGCAGTCGCTGGGCGTCACCGTCGATCAGGTGTTCAACGCGCTCTCCGGCTATCTCGGCTCGGCCTATGTCAACCAGTTCACCAAATTCGGCCGCACCTTCCAGGTGTTCGTGCAGGCCGACGCGAAATTCCGCCTGGACCTGGAGGACATGCGCAATCTCACCGTGCGCAACAATGCCGGCAACATGGTCCCGCTCGGCACAATCGTCAGCGTCGCCCGCGTGACGGGGCCCTCGCTGATCAGCCTCTATAATCTCTATCCCTCGGCGACCATCGTCGGCATGCCGGCGCGCGGCTATTCGACCGGCCAGGCGATGAGCCTGATGGAGCAGGTCGCCGACCGCACGCTGCCGCCGCATGTGGGCTACGAGTGGTCGGCCATGTCCTACCAGGAGAAGCTGGTCGGCAGTCAGATGTATCTGGTGTTCGCCATGGCGCTGCTGCTGGTCTATCTGGTGCTGGCGGGGCAATACGAGAGCTGGTGGCGCCCGCTCGCCGTCATCCTGGCGGTGCCGATCTCGCTGATCGGACCGGTGGCGGTGCTGCGCGGCTTGCGCATCGACAACAATCTCTACACCCAGATCGGCATCGTGCTGCTGATCGCGCTGTCGGCGAAGAACGCCATCCTGATCGTCGAGTTCGCCCGTGAACTGCGCGAACAGGGCAAGCCGATCCTGGAAGCGGCGGTGGAAGCTTCGCGCGCGCGCTTCCGGCCGATCCTGATGACCTCCTTCGCCTTCATCCTCGGCGTGGCGCCGCTTGTGCTGGCGACCGGCGCCGGCGCCAATGCGCGCGCCTCGATCGGCATCACCGTGTTCAGCGGCATGCTCGCCTCCACCTGCCTGGCGGTGCTGTTCGTGCCGTCCTTCTTCGTGGTGATGCAGCGCTTCGAGGAATGGCTCGCCGCGCGCAAGGGCAAGCGTCAGGTGCACGCCCCCGCCGAGTGAGGCGGGCGGCAAGCGACGGAATTTGCGGGGTTTTCCCCGCGGCCGCGGCCATAATCTGGTCGTACTCGGCGGGCTATGCTAAAAGCTTGCGGCAATCATCCTTAATCGAAAACGTTTTGGCTCCGAAAACGCCGATGACACGTCACCGTCTCTGCGCGCAGCTTGGCTGTACGCTTCCCGCCGCGCTGCTCGCCGCCGCGCTCGTCTCCGCGCCCGCACTGGCGCAGGAGCGCTCCGGCGGATTTCTCGACAACCTGTTCAATCGCGGCGCAGCAGCAGCAGCAGCAGCAGCAGCCGGCGCCGCAGGCGCAGGCGGCGCAGCCCGAGGTCGCGCAGGCCGACAATGGCGGCGGCGTCGAGATGCGCATGGACCGCATCGAGAGCGCCTTGCGCCAGCTCACCGGCACGGTCGAACAGCTCCAGCATCAAAACCAAATGCTCGAGATGCAGCTCAAGCGCATGCAGGACGACACCGAGTATCGCTTCCAGCAAATGGGCGGCAAAAGCGGCAGGAGCGGCGACAACAATTACGGCAACACCGGCAATGCCAATCCCGCGCCGACGGCGCCTGCTCCCGCCGCGCCGGCGCGGTCGGGCGGACGTTCCGATGCGTTCAATCCGGCGACGCATCCCGATGCGCCCGGCGCGCCGCGCACACTCGGCAATCCGCAGGCCATTGCCGCGCCCGAGCCGCAGGGCCAAGGCCAAGCCGCCGCCGGCGGTCAGCCCATCGGCGCGCCCGGCGGGCGCGACGCCGGTGCGCCGCTCGACCTGTCGAGCCTCGCGGGCAGTCCGCCGCAGCCGCCCGCGGCTGTCGCCAATGCGCAGCCCGGCGGGACACCCATTCCCGTTCCCATGGGCGCCCCGCAGGGCGGCAATCTGCCCCCGCCGCGAAGCGGCGGCTTGGCTCCCCCGCCGCGAAGCGGCGGCCTGCCGCCCCCGCCGCCGCGCAATCCGAGCGCGACCGGCACCAAGCTCGCGACCCTGCCGCCGTCGGCCTCGCCCAAGGACGAGTACCAGCTGGCTTACGGCTACGTGCTGCACAAGGATTACGGGCTGGCCGTGCAGGCCTTCCGCGACTTCCTGCGCAAGTATCCGCACGAGAAGCTGCTGCCCGACGCACAGTATTGGATGGGCGAAGCCCAGTTCCAGCAGCAGCACTATCGGGACGCGGCCGAATCCTTCCTCGCGGTGTCGACCAAATACGCCCATTCGCGCAGGGCGCCGCAGTCGCTGTTGCGGCTCGCCCAGTCGCTCTCCGCGATGCACCACAAGGAGGCGGCCTGCGCTACCCTGGCCGAGGTCGGCCGTAAATACCCGCACGCGCCGGCCAGCGTGAAGCACGGCGTCGCCCGCGAGCAGAAGCACACGCACTGCTGAAGCTCGCGCTTCGTTCCTTCCCCGCTCATTCCCGTACTCGTCCGTGGTCGAGCCCAGCCTTCTGCTGGCCCGAGCCCAGGCCGGTCCTCGCTTTCGCGGGGACGAGCGGTTGATAAAGTGATATCCGGCTGCCATGCCGACGCCGGCCGCCAAGCCCGTCTCCCGCGCCGAAGCGAAAGCGCTGTTCGCCGGACTCGAGGATGCGCCGGCGCTGGTGCTGGCCGTTTCGGGCGGACCGGATTCGACCGCGCTCATGGTGCTCGCGTCGCGCTGGCGGGCGGCGCGTAAGCGCGGGCCGCAACTGATCGCCGTCACCGTCGATCACGGCCTGCGCCCCGAGTTCGAGGCGCGAGGCGGCTGCGGTCAAGCGGCTCGCGCGCCGGCTCGGCATTCCCCACCGCACTTTGCGCTGGACCGGCAAGAAGCCGACGACGGGCCTGCAGCAGGCCGCGCGCGTTGCGCGCTATCGGTTGCTCGCACAAGCGGCACGCCGGGCGCGCGCCTCGCACATCCTCACGGCCCATACGTCGGACGACCAGGCCGAAACCGTGCTCATCCGCATGTCGCGGGGCAGCGGGCTCACCGGCTTGGCGGCGATGCAGAGAGAAACACCTCTCCCCACGGCACAGCGCACTCCCTCCCCCGCAAGCGGGGGAGGTGAAGCGGAGAGTCCCTCACATGGTCGCGACGAAATCTTCCTCATCCGTCCGCTGCTCGACATTCCCAAGGCGCGGCTGATCGCCACCCTGAAGGCGGGTAAAATCCCCTATGCCGAGGACCCGTCCAACCGCGATCCGCGTTTCACCCGCGTGCGGCTGCGCGGCCTGATGCAGACGCTGGCGACCGAGGGCCTGACTGCTCCCCGGCTGGCGTTGCTCGCCCGCCGGCTCAAGCGGGCCGATGCGGCGCTGGAGGCGGCGACCGACCGCGCAGCGGCCGAACTGGCGGTGGCCCCGGTGGTAACGGGAGCCGTCGCCTACGACGCTGGCGGTCTGGCAAAGCTGCCCGCCGAAATTGCATTGCGCCTGCTCGGCCGGGCCATCGCCCGGCTGGGCGACGAGGGTCCGGTCGAGCTTGGCAAGCTGGAAAGCCTGAAAACGGCGCTCGATACCGCCTTGAACGGGACCCCCGGCCGCTTTCGCCGCAGTCTGGCCGGTGCGCTGGTGAGCTTAAGGGAGACGCAGGTCCTGGTCGAACGGGCCCCGCCGCGGCATGGCAGATCCTTAACCAAGGGCCGAGCCGGACGGACGCAAAGCGGCTAGGATGGCCTACAATATAAAGATTCGAGGTCTTTCCCTGGCGCTCGGCGCTGCCTACATTGGGAAGAACAGTGGACGTGAAGTCGCCACGAATTTAGGGCATAGGGAAGAACATGGCCGCGGCGCGGGGCGCTGGCGGTTAAGGGCAACGAATGAACGCCAATCTACGCAATTTCGCCCTCTGGGTGATCATCGTCCTTCTCCTTCTGGCACTGTTCACGCTGTTCCAGAACCCGGGCCAACACACCAATTCGCAGGAAGTTTCTTTCTCGCAGCTCCTGAGCGAAGTCGATCAGGGCCGCGTGCGCGATGTGGTGATCCAGGGCCCGCATATCCACGGCAGCTTCACCAACGGCACCAGCTTCCAGACCTATGCGCCGAACGATCCCGGCCTGGTGCAGAAACTCTATTCCAAGGGCGTCTCCATCACCGCGCGCGCGCCGTCGGACAATGTGCCGTGGTTCGTCTCGCTGCTGGTGTCATGGCTGCCCTTCATCGCGCTGATCGGCGTCTGGATATTCCTCTCGCGCCAGATGCAGGGGGCCGGCGGGAAAGCGCTCGGCTTCGGCAAGAGCAGAGCGAAACTGCTGGCGGAGGCGCATGGCCGCGTGACCTTCGATGACGTCGCCGGCGTCGACGAAGCCAAGCAGGACCTGCAGGAGATCGTCGAATTCCTGCGTGATCCCGGTAAATTCCAGAGGCTGGGCGGACGCATTCCGCGCGGCGTGCTGCTGGTCGGCCCGCCGGGCACCGGCAAAACGCTGATCGCGCGCGCGGTCGCCGGCGAAGCCAATGTGCCGTTCTTCACGATTTCCGGCTCCGACTTCGTCGAGATGTTCGTCGGCGTCGGCGCTTCCCGCGTGCGCGACATGTTCGAGCAGGCCAAGAAGAACGCGCCCTGCATCATCTTCATCGACGAAATCGACGCGGTCGGCCGCCATCGCGGCGCCGGCCTCGGCGGCGGCAATGACGAGCGCGAGCAGACGCTCAACCAGTTACTGGTCGAGATGGACGGCTTCGAAGCCAACGAAGGCATCATCCTGATCGCCGCCACCAACCGGCCCGACGTGCTCGATCCGGCGCTGCTGCGCCCCGGCCGTTTCGACCGCCAGGTGGTGGTGCCGAACCCGGACGTGGTCGGCCGCGAGTCGATCCTGAAGGTGCATGTGCGCAAGGTGCCGCTGGCGCCCGACGTGAACCTGAAGACCATCGCGCGCGGCACGCCCGGCTTCTCCGGCGCGGACCTGATGAACCTCGTCAACGAGGCGGCGCTCATGGCGGCGCGGCGCAACAAGCGCATGGTCACCCAGGCCGAGTTCGAGGACGCCAAGGACAAGGTGATGATGGGCGCCGAGCGCAAGTCGCTCGTCATGACCGATGAGGAGAAGCTGCTGACCGCCTATCACGAAGGCGGCCACGCCATCCTCGCGCTCAACGTGAAAGCCACCGACCCGGTGCACAAGGCGACCATCATCCCGCGCGGCCGCGCGCTGGGCATGGTCATGCAGTTGCCGGAGCGCGACAAGCTGTCGATGAGCCTCGAGCAGATGACCTCGCGTCTCGCCATCATGATGGGCGGCCGCGTCGCCGAGGAAATGGTGTTCGGCAAGGAGAAGGTCACCTCCGGCGCCGCGTCCGACATCGAGCAGGCGACAAGGCTCGCCCGCCTGATGGTGACGCGCTGGGGCCTGTCCGACAAGCTCGGCACGGTTGCCTACGGCGAGAACCAGGACGAAGTGTTCCTCGGCTATCAGGTGTCGCGCCAGCAGAATATTTCGGAAGCGACCGCGCAGACGATCGATGCCGAAGTGCGCAGGCTGGTCGAAGCCGGCTACGCCGAGGCGACGCAGATCCTGACCGACAAGCGCGCCGATCTCGAGACGCTCGCGCGCGGGCTCCTGGAGTTCGAGACGCTGAGCGGCGACGAGATCAAGGACCTGCTGCAGGGCAAGCGCCCGGTGCGCGAATCGGTGATCGAGCCGTCAGGCCCGCGCACGTCCGCGGTGCCGCCGTCCGGCAAGCCGCGCCCACGGCCCGAGCCGCCCACCGGCGAGGTGGCCCCGCAGCCGCAGGGGTAAAACGAGAGACAAACGCGATTTGAATGGCCGGGCTCTGTCCCGGCCATTTTGCTTTTGGGGGTGCGGTCGCGAGGCTGGCGCCGGCGCAACCCTCTCCCACAGGGGGAGAGGGGAAGTGTGGTTGCCGCCCGGCCGGCGCCCGCATGGCGGGCGTTCTGCTTTGTGGGTTCACGCACAAGGCGTGTGACGCTAGGACACTCGCAGTTCGTTCCCCATCCCGCTCATGCCTGCGCAAGCGGGCATCCAGCGCTCATCAGCCAGGCAAGAAGCCCGGGTCCCCGCTTGCGCGGGGACGAGCGGTTGAAAGGCTTATGACTCTTTAGAAATTCGCTGCCGTTGATCCCGATCAATTCGAGGCGCCACGGCATCCGCTAGTTTTCGAATCACGTGACGACGCGTTGGACAGCGCCTTAACGGCGCACATTGACCGGCCCGTGCCGCGGAATGCTCCGCTCGGAGCTTGCGTATCCCGGCATGGTGCCGGCCATGCGTCGTTTGCGCTACAAGTCGGCATGCCGCTGGCAAACCGCGTCACCCCCTTCGGAGACCTCATCGCCACGCCGGCGCGCGGGACATTGCTGGGTAATCGCGGCGGGCGCTTTCATGGGCCGGCCCGCGCGCTCGGCACGCGGCGCTGGGCGTCGAAGCAATGGATCTGCTGCGTCCTGCGGTTCAAGAACCGCCATCGCCAGGTCTGGAGTGACGGCTATACCGAACTGTTCTTCCTCGACGAGGTGACCGGCTTTGCCGCCGGTCATCGGCCCTGCTTCGAATGCCGGCGCGAGGAGGCGGAGCAATTTGCCCGATTATTCGCTGGCGTCGACACAAACTCCGGTCATTCCCGCGCAAGCGGGAATCCAGCGCTGGGTCCCCGCTTGCGCGGGGACGAGCGGGGTGGTGACCGTGCCACCGCTAAGATGATGGACGAAATTCTTCATGCCGAACGGCTCGACAGCCGCGCCAAGCGCACACACCGCCGCGCGCTCGAGGATCTGCCCGATGGCGCCATGATCGTGCGCGACGGCGCGCCCTATGCGGTGCGCGGGCGAAATCTGCTGCCGTGGACGCCGGCGGGCTACGGCCCGGCGCAGCCGCGTCCGCGCGGTATCGAGGCGCAGGTGCTGACGCCGCCCTCCATCGTCGCCGTGCTGGCGCGCGGCTATGCCCCGCGCTGGCACGAAAGCGCCGCCTGAGGCATCCCGCCGCAGCCTTCCATGCGCTGGATCAAAGAAGCCGGCCGGCCGGCGGGCTAAGCGCACCCGTGGAGGTATCCGCCATGGCCATGCCCGCCGCTCTTGCCCGCCGCCGCGACTATGCCGGCCCCGCGCTGTTCTCCTACGGCTTCCGCCCGTTTTTTCTGGCCGCCGGCCTGTGGAGCGCCTTCGGCATCTTCCTCTGGCTGCCGCAATATTTCGGCGTGCTCACGCTGCCGAGCGCTTTCGGTGCGCTCGACTGGCACATCCACGAGATGCTCTACGGCTATGTGGCGGCGGCCATCGCCGGCTTCCTGCTCACCGCCATCCCGAACTGGACCGGGCGGCTGCCGGTGAGCGGCTGGCCGCTGGCGGGCCTGGCCGGCCTGTGGCTCGCCGGCCGCCTCGCGATCCTGTTCTCCGCCGACATCGGCGGCATCGCCGCCGCGGCCATCGACGTGAGCTTCCTGGCGACGCTCGCCGCCGTCGCCGCGCGCGAGATCATCGCCGGCAAGAACTGGCGGAACCTGCGCGTGCTGGGGGTGCTCGGCGTGCTGGTCGCGGCCAATATCGTCTACCACGCCGAAGTGCTGACCAAGGGCGCCGCCGATTACGGCGTCCGCTTCGCCATCGGCGCGGTGATCCTGCTGATCGGCCTGGTCGGCGGTCGCATCGTGCCGAGCTTCACCAACAACTGGCTGGCGCGCAACAATCCCGGCCGCAAGCCGGTGCCCTTCTCCCGCTTCGACGGGGTGACGCTGGCGTTCAGCGTGCTGGCGCTTGTTTTCTGGATCGGCTTGCCGGCGGATGAATTGACCGGCGCGCTGCTGCTCGCCGCCGGCCTGCTGCAGGTGGTGCGTCTTGCCCGCTGGGCGGGCGATCGTACGCTGGCCGACCGGCTGGTGCTGGTGCTGCACGTCGCCTACGCCTTCGTGCCGCTCGGCTTCCTGCTCATCGGCGCCTCGATCTTCACCGAAGCCGTGCCGCGCAGCGCCGGCATCCATGCCTGGACCGCCGGCGCGTTCGGCCTGATGACGCTCGCCGTGATGACGCGGGCGACGCTCGGCCATACCGGCCACGCGCTCGCCGCCGGGCGGGGCACGCAGGCCATCTACGCGCTGGTGCTTGTCGCCGCGCTCATGCGCATCGTCGCGGCGTTCATGGGCTCGACGGTGCTGCTGGAAGTGGCCGGCACGGCGTGGATCGCCGGCTTTGCCTGCTTCGTCCTGCTCTACGGGCCGCTGCTCGCCTTGCGCAAGCCGGCCTGGGCGGAAGCGCGCTGCTGAGTCAGGGCGGCTCGATGGCCGGCGTGTCCTGCGCGGCCGGGATGCGGCGCGCCCAGCCGAAGAACACGATTGTTGCCATGATCACCAACATCGCCACCACCAGCGCCGCGCACCCCGGCCACCCCCCCACCGTCCAGACGATGCCGCCGACGGCGCCGCCGACGCTGCCGCCGGTGTAGAAACTGGTGACGTAGAGCCCGACCGCCGAGGAACGGCCGACTTTGGCGGTGATAGTCACATAGGCCGTCGAGATCGCTTGGCAAATCAGCCCGCAGGCCGCGCTCAGCGTCAATCCCACGACGATCACCGGCAGCGACGGTGAAAGCGTCAGCGCCACGCCGGCGACCCACACCGCCAGCACCCGCACCACGAAGCGCCGCCGCCCGAAACGGTTGACCGCCCAGCCGGCCCAGGGCGTGAGCATGGAGCCGCCGAGATAGGTGACGAAAATCGCGCCGAGCCAGCCGGCGGAGAGATTGTAGGGCGGCGCCGCCAGGTGGAAGCTGATGAAGGTGAAGGTGGCGATGAAGTTGAACAGGACGCCGAAGCCGACCGCGTAGGTCGCCAGCAATTGCTTGTTGCGGAAATGGGCGAGCATCTGCCGCCCGGATGCGACGAAGCCTTCCGAGCGCACGAATTTGCGCTCGTGCGGCAGGAGGAAGCTGACCGCCACCGCGCCGGCGAGCGCAATCGCCGCCAGCGCATAGAAGCCCCAGCGCCAGCCGATGAGGTCGGCCAGGATGCCGGTGATCAGCCGGCCGGAAAAACCGCCGATGCTGGAGCCCGACGAATAGATGCCGGCCGCGGTGGTCGCTTCGTGATGGGGCCACTCGTCGCCGATATAGGCAACGGTCACCGCGAAGATCGGCGGCAGCACCAGCCCCTGCACCCCGCGCCAGAAGATCAGCCAAAAGAGGCTGGTGGACAGCCCCACCATGATCGTCGGCAGCACCAGCGCGAACATGGCGGCGACGATCACCCGCTTGCGCCCGAGCACGTCGGCGACGGTGCCGGTGAAGGGGGCGGTCAGCGCCACCGCCAAGGTGCTGATGGTGATGGTGGCGGAGACCTCGGCCGCGCTGGCGGAGAATTCCTGCGACAGCAGCGGCAGGATCGCCTGCGGCGAATAGAGGTTGATGAAGCAGCAAAAGCCGGTGAGCCCCACCGCCAGTTGGCGGGTGGTGAACATCGAGCGATGCGCAGCATTCATGGGAACCCGGCCCGGGAAAAACGCCTGGAAAGAGCCAAGCTATGCAATGCTTTGCCGCCGCCCGCCAAGAGGGGCGACGGTGGGAGCTGCGGGGCGCTGGGCGCATGGCTCCTAAGCTTTTTCATTCCGGGACGGCGCGAAGCGCCGGGCCCCGGAATCCAGGGCGGAGTTCTCGGCGTGTAGCTCTGGATTCCGGGTTCGCGGGCCTGCGCCCGCGCCCCGGAATGACCGAATCAAAGTCCCAGCGCCTTTTTCGCCCGGGCCAGCGTCTGCGCCGGCGTCCCCGAGGCATCGATCTCGCTCCAGTCAAGCGCGCCGAGATCGTAATGTTCTTGGCGCTGCGCCACCGCGGCATCGGCGTCGGAGGCATCGCCTGCCCTCGCGCCGACGCGGCCGACGCGCACATGCAACGGCGCGGTGAGGAAAAGGCCGTGGAAGGCGGCCCCGCCGGCCGCCTCTCTGGCGCCAGCGCGTTCTTGCGTGTCGGCGAAGACCGCATCGGCGATGGCCGAATGGCCGGCGGCCACGATCCGGCGCGCGCGCTGTTCGATGGCGGCATAGACGCGCGCCGAGACCTTGCGGTCATAAGCTTGCGGCGGCAGGCGTTCGGTCTCCGCCACGCCGAACAGCGCCTTGCGCTCGACGTCGCTGCGCAGCACCACCGCGCCCGGCAAAGGCGCAAGCTCCGGCGCCAGCGCGCGCGCCAGGAGCGACTTGCCGGTGCCGGACAGCCCGCCTACCGCCACCAGAACAGGCGGCGGCGGATCGATCAGCTTCCGGGCGAGCGCGAAATAATCGCGTGCGCTCCGTTCGGCCGCCGCGCGGTCTTCGCTCTGCTCCTTGTCTCCTTTGGCGCGCGCGGCGGTGACCTTGGCGCGCACGACCGCACGCACCGAAAGAAACAGCGGCAGCGCGGCCAGCGCGTCGAGATCGTCGGGCCGGCGCGTCTCGTTGAGATAGCGGTTGAGCACGGTATTCGCCGCGCTCCGCAAGTCCCGCTCGATCAGGTCCATGAGCAGGAAGGCGAGATCGTAGAACACGTCGCTGGTGGCGAGCTTCGGATCGAACTCGATGGCGTCGAACAGGGTCGGCTCGCCCGCGAGCAGCACGATATTGCCGAGATGCAGGTCGCCGTGGCAGCGCTTGACCTGTCCGGCCCGCTCGCGCGCCTCGATGAGCGGGCGCAGACGGGTAAGGGCCGCGCGCGTCGCTTCGCCCAGCGCCGTAACCTGTGTTGGCGCGAACAGGTCGGGCCGTTCGGCAAGCTCCGCTTCGTTCTGCACGGCGATTTCGCTCAAGATGTCGAAGAAGCCGAAGCCTTCCGCGACGGGCGCCGCCGCATGTGCCTCGGCGACGGCGCGGCCGAGCCGGTCGGCAAGCGCGTTGTCGATTTCGCCGCGCTCGGCCAGATGATCGAGCGTCTGGTTTTCGTCGAAGCGGCGCATCTCGACCGCCCATTCCACCGGCTCGCCCGCGCCGCCGATGGCGAGCGATCCGTCGGCTTCGCGCGTGATCGCCTTCACCCCGCGATAGATCGCCGGCGCGAAGGGACGGTTGACCGCGATCTCCGCTTCGCAGGCGGTTCTGCGCTTGGGAAGCGTGGAATAGTCGAGGAACGGAAAGCGCACGGCGCGCTTGATCTTGATGGCGCGGTCGCCGGCGAGGAAGACGCTGGCGGCATGGGTGTCGATGCGCTTGACCGCGGTGCCGCCATGGCTGGCGGGGTCGGCGAGGAAGTCGATGACGGGCTGTTGGGCGTTCTGGGTCATGGGCACAGTGTATTTGGGGACGCCTTGCCCGCCTGATCCAAATCAATACGCGGGTTTGCCGGGCCGGCATGATGTGGCAAAACCCAGCCCACTTCCACGATCGGAGATTTTCCCGTGACCAAGCTGCCGCATTCGTTCAAGCGCATTACGCTCACCCTGGCCCGCTCCAAGGAGTTCCCGGAAGGCTCCAAGCGGCATGGTTACGAATTCGTTGCCCCGCTCGACGACAAGGGCCATATCGACGAGGCGGCTTGGCGCCAGCATCGCGACAATTGCCGCGTGCGCCGCTTCTGGGAGGGCGAGGACGACCAGGTCGGCTTCCTGGTGCACCGCCCGGGCGGGCAGGAGCATGCGCGCTGGCTGTTCGACTACAACCCCAAGCGCGCCGACGACGACGAGAGCGGCTACCGCTTCGGCAGCCACGTCTTCCGCCAGGGCGAATACGTCTCCATCAGCGATACCGACGGCGACATGCACACCTACCAGGTTGCCTCGGTGCAGGAGGCGATGTGAGGCTGCCGTTACTTACCTGTTCCGGGCGCAGCGCGTAACGAAGTGAAGATGCGCTGCTGACCCGGGCCCCCGGTTCTGCCGTGGTCTTGTCGACCGGGGTGCCGGATGCGGTGCACTCGGCTGGTGGTGGTGGAACATGGGTTGATTCCGCGCCGTAAATGGTCATGTTAGCGGGCAGGGGGGACGGCATGCGGAGTCGTCATGCGCGCTTTTACCGTCGTCCCCGGTCAGCCCAATTCCATCCGTCTTGAAGAAGTGCCGCCGCCCTCGGCGAGCGAAGGCGCCGTGCTGGTGCGCGCGCTCGCGCTCGGCATCTGCGGCACCGACCGCGAAATCATTGCCGGCGAATACGGCTGGGCGCCGCCCGGCGCGCAGCGCCTGATCATCGGTCATGAATCGCTCGGCCTGGTGGAGGAGGCGCCGTCCGGCGCGGGCGTCAAGAAAGGCGACCTGGTGGTCGGCATCGTGCGCCGGCCCGACCCGGTGCCGTGTCCGGCCTGCGGCGCCGGCGAATGGGACATGTGCCGCAATGGCCGCTACACCGAGCGCGGCATCAAAGAGCTCAACGGCTACGGCGCCGAGCAATTCCGCATCGAGCCGGACTTCACCGTTCCGATCGATCCATCGCTCGGCCATCTCGGCGTGCTCATGGAGCCGACCAGCATCGTGGCCAAGGCCTGGGAGCAGGTCGACCGCATCGGCGCGCGCAGCACCTATTGGCAGCCGCGCGTGGCGCTGGTCACCGGCGCCGGCCCGGTCGGGCTCCTGGCGGCGCTGATCGGATCGCAGCGCGGCTACGAGATGCACGTGCTCGACCGCCGCGACGGCGGCCCCAAGGCGGACCTCGTGCGCGCGCTCGGTGGCACCTACCACGCCGGCGACGTCGGCACGCTCGCCCCCGACATCGTCATCGAATGCACCGGCGCCTCCTCGGTGGTGCTCGACGTGATGAGCCAAAACGCCCCGCTCGGCATCGTCTGCCTTACCGGGGTCTCCTCCGGCGGGCACAAGCTGCAGTTCGACATGGGCCAACTCAACCGCTCCATGGTGCTGGAGAACGACGTCGTGTTCGGCTCGGTCAATGCCAACCGCAGCCATTACCACGCCGCCGCGGAAGCGCTCGCCAAGGCCGACAAGGACTGGCTTTCCCGCCTGATCACCCGCCGCGTGCCGCTCTCGCGCTGGCAGGAAGCCTTCGAGCGCCGCGACGGCGACATCAAGGTGGTGCTGGATTTCGCCGCGTGAGGTTAATCTCTGAGACATAACGCTGATTCTCCGCTCATTCCCGCGCAAGCGGGAATCCAGGGCGGCGCTCGCAGAGTTCTGTAATTTGCCG
Source organism: uncultured Pseudomonadota bacterium (assembly GCA_963837965.1). Lineage (GTDB taxonomy): Bacteria > Pseudomonadota > Alphaproteobacteria > Rhizobiales > Xanthobacteraceae > Pseudolabrys. The sequence goes on from CAWIPY010000009.1 coordinate 263,334, forward strand.
CTCTGGGTCCCCGCTTGCGCGGGGACGAGCGGGAAAGGATAGGTGCGCTTCCATGCCCTCCCGCATCGAAGACTACGCCATGATCGGCGATCTCAACACGGCGGCGCTGGTCGCGCGCGACGGCTCGGTCGATTGGCTGTGCTGGCCGCGCTTCGATTCCGACCCCTGCTTCGCCGCGCTCCTCGGCACGCCCGAGCACGGCCGCTGGCAGATCGCGCCCAATCCGGACAAGCACGGCGCGCCAAAGATCACCCGCCGCTATCGGCCCAATACGCTGATCCTGGAGACCCGCTTCGAGACCGACGAAGGCGCGGCGACGCTGATCGACTTCATGCCGCCGCGCGAGACGGTCTCGCATCTCATCCGCATGGTGGTGTGCGAGCGCGGCAGCATGTCGTTCTGCAGCGAGGTGATCCTGCGCTTCGGCTGCGGCGCCAACGTGCCCTGGGTGACGCGGCTCGACGACGGCGCGCTGCGCGCCATCGCCGGACCCGACATGGTGGCGCTGCGCTCGGACGTGCCGATGCGCGGCGAGAACTTCAAGACGGTCGCCGACTTTCAGGTCAAGCAAGGCGACCGGGTGTCGATGGTGCTGTCCTATTCGCGCTCGCACGTGCAACTGCCGGATCGGGTCGACGCCGAGGAACGGCTGAAGGCGACCGAGACCTATTGGACGACCTGGGCCGGCAAGAACAAGATCGACGGCCGCTGGAACGGAGCGGTCACCCGCTCGCTCATCACCCTGAAGGCGCTTACCTACGAGCCGACCGGGGGGCTTGCCGCCGCGCCGACCACCTCGCTGCCCGAATGCATCGGCGGCGCGCGCAACTGGGACTACCGGTACTGCTGGCTGCGCGACGCAACGCTGACGCTGCTCGCGCTGATGAACGCCGGCTATTACGACGAGGCGCGATGCTGGCGCGACTGGCTCCTGCGCGCGGCCGCCGGCAGCCCCTGGCAGATCCAGATCATGTACGGCCTGCGCGGCGAGCGCCGCCTCACCGAATGGGAGGTGCCCTGGCTGCCGGGCTACGAGAATTCCTCGCCCGTGCGCATCGGCAACGCCGCCCACAACCAGCTTCAGCTCGACATTTTCGGCGAGGTCATGGACGCGCTGCACCAGGCGCGCTCCGGCGGGCTCGGCGGCTACGAGGCGGGCTGGGACCTGCAGCAGGAATTCCTCGTGCATCTGGAGCGCATCTGGTCGCAGCGCGACAACGGCATCTGGGAGGTGCGCGGCGCGCTGGAGCATTTCACCTATTCGAAGGCGATGGCCTGGGTGGCCTTCGACCGCGCCATCAAGAGCGCGGAGAGCTTCGAACTGCCGGGGCCGATCGACCACTGGCGCGACATACGCAACCAGATCCACAACGACATCTGCGAGCGCGGGTTCGATCCCGAACTGGTCAGCTTCGTGCGCTCCTACGGCTCCAAGGAGCTCGACGCCAGCCTCTTGCTCTTGCCGGCGATCGGCTTCCTGCCGGCGCACGACCCGCGCATCCGCGCGACGGTGGAGGCGATCGAGCGCGAACTGCTGGTGGACGGTTTCGTGCTGCGCTACGACACGGGCAAATCCGACGACGGGCTACCGGCGGGCGAGGGCGTGTTCCTTGCCTGCAGCTTCTGGCTGGTCGATGCCTATCTCATGCTCGGCCGGCGCGACGACGCGGAGCGCCTGTTCGATCGGCTCTTGTCCTTACGCAACGACGTCGGCCTCTTGAGCGAGGAATACGACCCGCATCTCGGCCGGCTGGTGGGCAATTTCCCGCAGGCCTTCTCGCATCTCGCGCTGGTCAATTCGGCGAGCAATCTTTCCAACTACCGCAAGCCCGCCGAGCAACGCTCGGAGGAGCGCGTGAACGGCAAGCCGCCGGCGGGGGCGGCGGGCGCGATAGTTGGAACTCCTACCGGTTTACCGAATTAGGAGACGGGGTCTCATCCTTTCTCCCGCCCGGTAGGCGTCTCGGCTTCAGCACCATGGTACCGCGCGGCAGGCTTGCTTGTGCCCCCGGGAGCGAGCGATGCACCGCATTGCAGGTCAGCTTGACGAAGCGCGCCACGTACCTTGCAACTACGGGACAGCGTGCCCGCATAACGGTCGATTCGCTTCACAGTTGATTGCGTTCGCCGGTCGCTTTCGCCAATCTTCGGCCGGCAGATCGCATTGTGATCCAACGCCATGACGGCCAGCGACACGCGACAATCCTATCTTGCGCTCGCCCTGGCCGCGCTTCTCCCCATCGTCCTTTTTGCCTCAGTTGTTGCGGTCGGCATCGGGTTGCGCGAGCAGGGTGCGCTGGAGAGCCGGGCGCTCGCCAATGTGCGGGAGATCGCCAACGGGATAGACCAGTACATCGCGGGCCAACTGAAAGAAGCCGAGGTCATGGCGCAGTCGGGCGCGCTGCAACATGGCGATCTTGCCGGCTTCTATGACTTGGCCAAGCGGCTGAAAAAATCGGAGCCGGCCTGGGCCAATATCGTCCTGCTGACGCCGGACGGACGCCAGGTTCTCAACCTGCAAAGGGCACCGGGCGCGTCCTTGCCGAACGTGGTGGACAGTGCATCCTTCCGGCAATTGCTGGCCACCCGGCAGCCGGTGATTGGCGACCTGGTGCCGCGTGCGCTGCTGATGAAAGCGCCGTTCGTGGTGATCCGCGTGCCGGTGTTCGTCGGGTCGCAGCTCAAATACGTGCTCACTATCGCGCTCGACCCGAGGAAATTCAGCAAGCTTTTCGCCCTCACCAATGCGCCGCGCGATTGGGTCGGCGCCGTCGTCGACCGCAACGGCCGGCTCTTGGCGCGCAGCGTGCTGGCAAACCAATTCGTCGGCCAGTATGCCACCTCCGTCGCCCTCGAAGCGATCAAGCGCGGCAAACAGGGAATATACGACGGCCATACGCTCGAGGGGCTGGATATGGTCTTTGCGTTCTATACCTCGCCGCTCACAGGCTGGTCCGTTCACTACGCGGTGCCGCGCGCGGCCTATCAGGCGCCTTTGTACCGTATGGTCTGGTTTCTGTTTCTGACCGGAGTGATTGCCGTCTTGCTCGCGGCATTTCTCTTTTCGATCGTAGCGCGGCAGAATGCGGCGAGGCGGCGCGCCGACATCGCGGCGCTGCAATCGCAGAAGCTGGAGGCGCTCGGGCAGTTCACCAGCGGGATTTCGCACGATTTCAACAATCTGCTGATGGCCATCATGGGAAATCTCGAGCTTGCGGCGGGCAAGCTCAGCGGCCATGCTGCTGCCGGCAATATCGAGCGCGCCTATGCCGCCGCCAAGCGCGGCGCCGACCTGAATGCCCAGCTCCTTGCCTTTGCGCGTCAAAAGAGGCCGCGTGCGGAAGTCGGATCGCTCAACGATCTGATCGACAATTCGAAGGAATTCCTGCGTGGGACGCTCGGCGATGCCATTGCTTTGCAGATCGATCTGGCGCCGGACCTGTGGCCGGCCTCCTTCGACGAAGCGCAGATCGAGGTCGCCCTTTTGAACTTGGTCGCCAACGCGCGCGACGCCATGGGCGAGGGAGGAACACTCAAGATCGCCACAAGGAATATTGCCGCAGGAACGGCGGAAGCCCCCGCGGCAAGAGAAGGCAAGGACTTCGTCGCATTGGAAGTGCGCGATACGGGGCATGGCATGACGCCGGAGATCGCGGCGCGCGCGCTGGAGCCGTTCTTCACCACGAAACCTGCCGGCAAGGGAACCGGGCTGGGTCTCAGCCAGATCCACGGCATGATCACGCAGCACGGTGGCTACCTGGGGATCGACAGCGCCGTGGGCAAAGGGACGTCGGTGCGACTTTATCTGCCTCGGGCAGACACGAAGGAGTCCGCGCTCCTCGCCCCGGCTGCGGTCGCGCGCGTGCCGCAAAAAGATCAGCCGAAGCGGATCATGGTCATCGATGACGATGAAGAGGTGCGGGGTTCGGTCTCCGAAATGCTTCGCTCCCTCGGCCATGAGATTTTCGAAGCAGCGAGCGGCGCACAAGGGTTACGATTGCTGGAGGGGGGCGCGCAGGTCGATTGGGTACTTACCGATCATGCCATGCCCGAGATGAGCGGCACTGAATTCGCCGACCGCCTGCACAAAATGCGGCCCGATCTGAAGGTCGCTATCATGACGGGGAATGCGGAAGTCGTGCCCAGGACTGAAGCCGTCGCGGCGACGATCCGAAAGCCCTTTTCACGAGATACGCTGACCGAACACCTCGGCATTTGATCGCTTGCGCGGTCTGGCCCGAATGGGCCCTCTATTGACCCAGTCGTCGCGCGCGCAGAAAACGGCGCGCTATCGCGGCTCATTTTAGAGCCAACCATGGGGAGACCTTCGCATGCTCATCGATCATCGCACCTATACCCTTCGCCCCGGCACAACGCCGGCGCAGCTCGAGCTCTATGGCAAGCACGGCTTTCCCGTGCAGATGCGCTACATTGGCGAGCCGCTCTGCTATCTGGTCGCCGAGAGCGGCGAACTGAACGCGCTGGTGCATGCCTGGGTCTACGAGAACGCCGCCGACCGCGCCGCCAAGCGGGCGGCCATGGCGCAGGACCCGGACTGGAAGAGTTATCTCAAGATGGCCGCCGAGGCCGGCAACATCGTCGCCCAGCGCACCAGCCTGATGACGCCGGCGCCATTCGCGCCGCCGCTCTCGATACCGAAGATCCCCGCATAGTCCGCGCCGTCCGCGGATGCCGTCACCGCATAGGCGAGAGCCCGGGCAGCACGCCCGGGCTCCTGCTGCCATCAATCGCAGATCCTTCGGCGGATTGTCACCTCTTCGCCCCACCGATTGATCCGGTGTCGAACAATGACGCGGCACTCAGGCTCCTCATCATAGGCGTAGAGGTGCCGCCAATAATGCCGGTGGTGCCAGTAGGGATGACCGGGACCGACATAGACGCCGAAGCTTGCGGCGCTCGCGCTTCCGGCTCCGCCGATCAGAGCGAAGCTCAGGACTGCCGTCGCTAAAGCAATCCGTTTCATGTGGACCTCCTCACTTTGTCAGCGTGCAGGCCAAACGCGAGCGGAGACGAGATCGTTCCTGTTCAATCCGCTCTCTCACCAACCTGGCCGACCGCGGCGTACTCCTGGCGGTTCGATGCAATTGTTTGACGACGTTGGTTCCGGGTCTCGGCCGCTGGTGGAACCGCAATGAAATTTGCACGGCCGGGATTGGAACGGGTGTTCGAAATGCCCGTTTAGCCCGCAAGTAAAGTCATCCAGAGAGGAACGCGAGGAGACGGGAAATGAGGAAAATGCAACTATTGTCCACCGCGGCGGCAGCCGTGCTGCTGTCGGTAGGTGTTGCGTCGGCACAGTCGACCAACAATGAAGCGCACAAAAAGCCACAACATACGCAGCAGATGAAGCCTGCCGGCACCCAGGAAAACCATGGGCCGGCCGCCGCGGCAGGGAACAACGAGTCCAAGGATCAGAGACCCGGTGCGGAACAGCGCGATACGACCGGGCAGGCGAGCCGGAACGACTCGAGCGGCCAAAAGGGCGGCGCGCAGAAGACCGAGTCCTATGGGGAAGCGTCGAAGAACCAGTCCAAGCAGCATAACGCCGGCACCCGGAAGGCGCAGAAATCCGAGCCGAAGGGAGAGGAGGCGAAAAAGCAGTCTCAGGACCAGAATGCCGGCGCGAATAAGACCGAGTCATACGGAGAAGCAGCGAAGAAGAGCGATTCGCAGCGTCGCAATGCCGGCGGGACCAACACCACCGGCCAGGCGAGCAAAAGCCAGCAGAACAGCCAGAATGCCGGGACGGCAGCACCCAAGGCGGCGCCGCAATCCAATCAGCCGCAGTCCCGGCAGGCGAATACGGCGGCGCAGCCGAAGGGCGTCAAGCTCACGGCGCAGCAGCAGACCAAGGTCCGCCAGACGGTGTTCGCCAGCAATAACGTCCCGCGCGTCGAGCATGTCGACTTCTCGGTGGACGTCGGCACGGTCGTGCCCCACCGTGTTCACGTGGTGACGGTGCCGCAGCGGCTCGTGGAAATCTATCCCGAGTGGCGCGGCGACGAATATTTCGTCGTGCGGGACGAGATCGTCATTGTGGACCATGACCGCACGATCGTGGCCGTGATACCGGCGGGCGAGCATCGCGCCGCCATCGGTAGCAGCACGACCATCGTCAACCTCCCGCCGGACGAGATCCGTGAAGTGCAGGTGGTTTTGATCCGCAAGGGCTTTCTGCACGGCGATGCGGACGGCATCTTTGGTCCCAGGACGAGCGACGCTCTGATCGAATTCCAGCGGCGCGAAGGACTGCGAGCCACGGGACATATCGACCCGCGAACCGTCTCGTCGCTCGGTCTTTCGAACAAAGTCCAGCTTGGTGGCGCCGAAGGCGAGTCGGGAAACAAGTCATCGACTGTCGGCCAGGCGCCGAGCGAGCGGAACGCGTCGCGGCAGGCAAATAGGCCGAGCAAGAGCGAGAACGCCCGGTCACCGCGCCCGAACGAACGCTCGACCACCGGCCAGGGCAGATCGGCACGGCCGAATGCGAACGAAAACCAGCAGTCGAACCGCAATGAAATGGGCAACCGTTCGGCGCCATCGACGACCGGCCAGGGCCACAATCAGCCTGGGTCAACGAAGCAGGACGAGAAGGTCCGCCACAAAGAGAAGAGCGATTACAACAAATAGCCGGCTGAACCTTCGGCAGGAACGGCGTCCCGCTTTTGCGGGGCGCTTCCCGCGAGCTTAGGCGCCGACACCGTCACCGCGCGGTGTCGGTCAGCCCGGAGGGCGGTCCGTCGATCGCCGTCCAGCCGCCGTCCACCATGAGCGCGCTGCCGGTGACGTAGCTGGCCGCGTCGGAGGCGAGAAACGCCACCGCGGCGGCCACTTCGTTCGGTTCGCTCCAGCGGTTGAACACCGTATGGGCGGCGAGCTTGGCGAAAATCTCTGGCCGCGCCTTCAGCGGCTTGACCAGCGCGGTATCGACGATGCTCGGCACCACCGCGTTCACCCGCACGCCGTGGGCGCCGAGCTCGGAGGCAAGCCCGCGCACGAGCTGGATGATGCCCGCCTTGGTGGCGGCGTAGATCGCCATGCCGGGCTCCAGCGTCATGGCACGCATCGACGAGGTGGCGATCAGGCTGCCGCTTCCTTGCGCGCGCATGATGCGGCCGAAGGCGCGCAGGAACAGGAACACCCCGCGCAGATTGAGATCGACGATGCGGTCATACTCGGCGTCGCTGTAGTCGAGAAAGGCTTTGCGGATGTGCATGGCCGGCGTGGTCACCGCGATGTCGAGCCGCCGCCCCGACTTGACAGCCGTCTCCGCCAGCGCGGCGATGTCGTCCGGCTTGCCGGCATCCACGACATGCGCCTCGCCGCCGATGTCGGCGGCGGTGCGCTCGACACCCGCCCGGTCGATGTCCGCGCAAGTCACGGTGGCGCCCAGCGCAGCCAATGCCTCCGCTGAACTCTTGCCGATGCCCGACCCCGCGCCCAGCACCAGCGCGTGCTTGCCGCTCAGGTCGAACATCGCGCGATAGGCGTTCAGCCGTTCTTCGACGCTTCTTTCCGTCATGGTCCTCGCCGATCCGTCGACCGTGTCAGCGCCCCGCCACGGTATCATTTCATTCTTTTCAGATCGCGCAAGTAGCGGCGCGGCGCGAGTAGTGCCACTCGCAGGCGCGCCCGCTATCGTCTATAGCTGGCGCGACCTTATAACTTGAGCTCGGAGCCTTCAGGCATGCGATCCAACGACGGCACGCGAACCGGCGGTGAAATCCTGGTCGATCAACTGGCGATCCATGGCGTGCGCCATGTGTTCTGCGTGCCGGGCGAGAGCTACCTGGCAGCCCTCGACGCCTTCCACGACCGCAGCGTCGCGCTCACCGTCTGCCGCCACGAGAGCGCGGCGGCGATTGCCGCCGAGGCGATCGGCAAGGTGACCGGCCGTCCCGGCGTCTGCTTCGTCACCCGCGGCCCCGGCGCCACCAATGCCAGCGCCGGCATCCACATCGCGCACCAGGATTCCTCGCCGATGATCGTCTTCGTCGGCCAGGTCGCGCGCTCGATGCGCGAGCGCGACGCCTTCCAGGAACTCGACTACCGCGCCGTGTTCGGCACCATGGCCAAATGGGCGACGGAGATCGACGATCCCGCGCGCATCCCGGAGATCGTCGCACGCGCCTTCCACGTCGCCTGCCAGGGCCGCCCCGGCCCGGTGGTGATCGCGCTGCCCGAGGACATGCTGACCGAGCGCCTCGTGGTGCCCGACGCCAAGGCCTTCGAGCCGGCGGAGACCTGGCCGGGCCTCACCGACATGAGCCGGCTGCAGAAGCTCCTGTGGGCGGCCAAGCGGCCGGTGGCCATCGTCGGCGGCAGCCGCTGGTCGGAAGCCGCTCATGCCGCGCTCGCGCGCTTTGCCGAGCGCTTTGCGCTGCCCGTCGCCACCACCTTCCGGCGCGGCAATCTGTTCGAGGCGACCCATGCCTGCTACGCCGGCGATCTCGGCATCGGCCCCAACCCGAAGCTCCTGGCGCGCATCAAGGGCGCCGACCTCGTGCTGCTGATCGGCAGCCGGCTCGGCGAGATGCCGTCGCAGAGCTACACGCTGTTCGACATACCCGAGCCGCAGACCACGCTGGTGCACGTGCATCCGGACGCCAACGAACTGGGCCGCGTCTATCATGCAGCGCTTGCCATCAACGCCTCGCCCACCGCCTTCTGCTCGGCGCTGGAAGGGTTGCAGCCGCCCAACGACATTCCCTGGCGCGGCGAAAGCGACACCGCCCATGCCGACTTCCGCGCCTGGACGGGGAAGGCGACGCCGCAGCCGGGCGGCGTCAACCTCGGCGAGATCATGCTGTGGCTGCGCGAGAACTTGCCGACGGACGCCATCGTCACGCAAGGCGCCGGCAACTACTCCGGCTGGGTGCACCGCTTCTACCACGTGCGCCGCTTCAACGGCCTGGTCGGCGCCACCTCCGGCTCGATGGGCTACGGCATGCCGGCCGCGCTGGCGATGCAGACGCTCTATCCCGACCGCCTCGTGGTGTGCGTCGCCGGCGACGGCGACTTCCTGATGACGGGACAGGACTTCGCCACCGCCGTGCAATACCAGCGGCCGTTCATCGTGATCATCTCCGACAACGGTCTCTACGGCACCATCCGTATGCACCAGGAACGCGAATATCCCGGCCGCGTGATCGCGACCCAACTGCATAATCCCGACTTCGTCGCCTATGCGCAGGCGTTCGGCGGCTTCGGCGTCAATGTCGAAAAGACGGAAGACTTCCCCGCCGCCTTCGAGGCGGCGCGCCAATCGGGCAAGCCGGCCATCGTCCGGCTCAAGATCGACCCGGAGGCGCTCACGCCCGGCATGAGCCTCTCGCAGATCCGCGAGAAGTCGCTGGCCGGCGGCGGCGGGCAGCATTAGTTCTGCGGTCATCGCCCGCGAAGGCGGGCGATCTAGGACTTACAGAATTCATGCCGGCTTGGATGTCCCGCTTGCGCGGGGCACCGCTTGCCTCCTCCGTGTGAATCAGCGTTCACTCGTTGGCCATGCCTTATCGACGCACGGAGAACATGGTCCGGCGCCTCGCCGCGCGCGAGCGGGCCATCCTCGATGCCGCCACGGCGATCGCGCGCGAGGCCGGCATGGCGGCGGTGCAGATCGCCACGGTGGCCGAACGGGCCCACATCGCTGCAGGCACCGTCTACCGGTATTTCCCTTCCAAGACCGATCTCATTGCCAAGCTGATCGCCCGCGTGGCCGCGCGCGAACTGGCCGCCTTGCGCGCGGCGGCGGACAGCGCGCCCGGCCCTCTGTCGGCGCTGGCCGCGGCCATCGTCACCCTGGCCGCCCGCGCGCTCGCCGCGCGCAAGCTGGCCTGGGCGGTGATCGCCGAGCCGGTCGAGCGCGACGTCGACGCGCTGCGGCTCGACTTCCGCCGCGCCCTTGCCGCCGAACTGAAGAAGCGCATCGCGGCGGCGATCGCCGGCCGTCATCTGCCCGAGCAAGACGCCGGGCTTGCGGCACCCGCCGTTCTCGGGGCGCTCATGGAGGGTCTGATCAGTCCGCTGGCGCCCGTACCGCGTGACGAGGGTGCCGCGCGCGAAGCGGTGCAGGCGGCGGCGGTCATGGCGCTGCGCGCGCTCGGCGTGGTCGACGCGCGCGCCTGGGGCCTGGTCGCGCAGTGCAAGCTGCCCGATCTCAGTGGGTCGCTTCCGCCGGTACCTCGTCCAGCGGCAGCGTCACGTGCTTGACGCCGCGCTCTTCCATGTCATCGGCGACGTGAAAGCCGAGCTCGACGCACATCTGGAGCATGGTCGAGTTCTCTGCCAGTACCTGGCCCTCGACCGTCTTCAGGCCCTTGTCCTTGGCGTAAGCGATCATGTGTTTCATCATCTGCCAGCCGAGCCCGTGGCCTTTCAGCCGTGAGCGGAGAATGATGGCGAATTCGGCGTGCTCGCCGTTCGGGTCGTCGTGCAGGCGCACCACGCCGAGCATCCGTCCGGTTCGCTCCTCGATGGCAATGAAGGCCATCGCGTGGGCCGGATCGTAATGGATGAGCTTGTCGATGAGCTCATGGCTCACCTCGCGCATGGCGGCGAAAAAGCGCAGGCGCAGGTCCTCGTGTGTCACCTCGGCGAGGAAATCGGGATAGAGCCGCGCGTCCTCCGGCGCGAGCGGTCGGAACAGCACCTTCTCGCCGTCTCGCAAGGTGACGTGGCGTTCGAGCATCTATCCTCCGCTCGCCCCCGCGGAAGCGGGGGCCGAGGGCGGCACCGTATGCGCTTTCCGCCAATATCTGGATTCCCGCTTGCGCCGGAATGAGCGGGCCTGTTGGACGCCTAATGCGCCATCAGTACCGGCACCGTCATCGATTCCAGGATCTCGCGGGTCACGCCGCCGAGCACGAATTCGCGCAGGCGCGAATGGCCGTAGCCGCCCATCACGATGAGGTCCGTAGAGGCGTCGGCCGCGTAGGACAGGATGGTGGAGGCGACGTCGATGTCGGGCGAGGTGATGCGCTTGACGTCCACGTTCACGCCGTGGCGGGCGAGATGCTGGCCGATGTCGGCGCCGGACACCTCGTCGCTCTTGGGCGGCTTCTTGCCGATCACCACCACCTCGATCTTCTTGGCCTTCTCCAGGAAAGGCATGGCGTCGCCGATGGCGCGGGTCGCGGCGCGGCCGCCATCCCAGCACACCATCACGTGGTCGAGCTTGAGCGCGGCCTTTTGAATGAAGGGCACGAAGATGGTCGGGCGGCCGGAGTCGAACAGCACGCCTTCGTCCACCACTTCCTCCGGCACCGGCTGCTCGCGCGTGGCCTGGCCGAGTACGATGACATCGAAGCGGCGTCCCATGCGGGCGAGCTGGTCGGAGGCGCCGGAGACGCTGGCGCTCGGCATGTGCGTTTCGTAGGAGATGCCCTCGCGCTTGGCCAACTGCTCGAAGCGCGTGATGGCGGCGCGCGCGCTCTTTTCCGACTCGGCGCGCTGCAACTCGAGGAATTCCGGCGGAATGCCGCCCATCACCGACCCGGGCACCACCGGCTCGTAGGCGAAGGCGACGCCGAGCACGTGCGCCTCGAAGGTCTGCGCCACCGAGACCGCGAAACTGCCGGCCGGGTCGTGCTCGCCCAGGCCGAGATTGACGATGAGATCCTTGATCATGACGTGATTTCTCCTGAGCGGGCGGGGTCCCCCGAAAATGAACTTTTGCAAACCCGTCATGCCGCAGCCTTGACCGAAGTCAAATACCGCGTCGGGCCGTGCCCATTCCTCCCTTGATCGACGTGCCCGCCGCCCCCAGCGGTCGGCCGGGGCCGGCCGCGGGCAGTTCGTCGCGATCGACCCGGCCGGGGTGTTGGAAACCTTGTGCCAGCCCTATGTGTCAGCCGTCAAATGGCTGATATCGTGCGGCGGCGCGGAAACGAGCCTGGAGTTGCGGATATGTCGGTCAAGATGCCGGAGCTGGACAAGGCGGTGCTGGCGCGCCGCGCCAGGATCGTCGCTGCGCTGCGGCAGATCGTGCCGGGCGAGGGGGTGATCGCCGGCGAGCGCGAGATGCGCCCCTATGAAAGCGACGGGCTGACCGCCTACCGCCAGCTTCCCATGGTGGTAGTGCTGCCGGAAACGACCGAGCAGGTAGCGGAAGTGCTGCGCTATTGCCACCAGGAAGGCATCCGGGTGGTGCCGCGCGGGGCCGGCACCTCGCTGTCCGGCGGCGCGCTGCCGCTCGCCGACGGCGTGCTGCTCGGCATGGCCAAGTTCAACCGCATCCGCGAGATCGACTTCGACAACCGCATCGCGGTGGTCGAGCCCGGCGTCACCAACCTGGCGGTGTCGAACGCGGTGGCGCATGAAGGGTTCTATTACGCGCCCGACCCGTCCTCGCAGATCGCCTGCACCATCGGCGGCAATATCGCTGAGAATTCCGGCGGCATCCATTGCCTGAAATACGGCATGACCACCAACAACGTGCTGGGCTGCGAGATCGTGCTGATGACCGGCGAGATCCTGCGCATCGGCGGCAGGCATCTCGACAGCGCGGGGTACGACCTGCTCGGCCTGATCACGGGCTCGGAAGGCCTGCTCGGCGTGGTTACCGAGGTCACCGTGCGCATCCTGAAGAAACCGGAGACCGCGCGCGCGGTGCTGGTCGGCTTTCCCTCGTCGGAGGACGCCGGCGAATGCGTTTCCCGCATCATCGGCGCCGGCATCATCCCCGGCGGCATGGAGATGATGGACAAGCCGGCGATCCATGCGGCGGAGGAGTTCATCCATGCCGGCTATCCGCTCGATGTCGAGGCACTGCTGATCGTCGAACTCGACGGGCCGTCGGCCGAGGTCGATTACCTGATCGAACGGGTGGAGAAAATCGCCAAGGACTGCCGCGCGGTGTCGGCCAAGGTGTCGACCTCGGATGCCGAGCGCAACCTGTTCTGGGCCGGTCGCAAGGCGGCGTTTCCGGCGGTGGGGCGCCTCTCGCCCGACTATTACTGCATGGACGGCACCATCCCCCGCGCCAGGCTGCCGCTGGTCCTGCACCGCATGAAGGAGATGTCGGAGAAGTACGGGCTGCGCGTCGCCAATGTCTTCCATGCCGGCGACGGCAACCTGCACCCGCTCATTCTCTACGACGCCAACAAGGAGGGCGAGCTCGACCGCGCCGAGCAGTTCGGCGCCGACATTTTGAAGCTGTGCGTCGAAGTCGGCGGCGTGCTGACCGGCGAGCACGGCGTCGGCGTCGAGAAGCGCGACCTGATGGGCGCGATGTTCTCGGAGACCGATCTCGACCAGCAGCAGCGCGTCAAATGCGCCTTCGACGCCAAGGGCCTGCTCAATCCCGGCAAGGTGTTCCCGACATTGCACCGCTGCGCCGAATTGGGCCGCATGCATATCAGCGGCGGGAAATTGCCGTTTCCGGATATTCCGCGGTTTTGATGGACTTTGCTAGGATGCTGCCATGACCATCAACCTAAAAAATGTGCTTGCCCGTGCCGAGACGTGGTCCGAACAGGACCAGGAGGAACTTGCGCAAGTTGCCCTAGAGATCGAGGCGCGACGTCACGGTCTCTATCAGCCCAGCCCTGAGGAGTTGAAGGCCATCGACGAGGCTTTGGCGGAGGTAGCGCGCGGCGAAATCGCCACCGATGAGGAGGTGGAGGCGGTGTTCGCCAAGTATCGCCGGCAATGAGAGTTCGCTTCTCCAAGCGCGCTTTGGCGCAATTGGATCACATTCTCCTCGATTTGGGCGACCTGAATCCTGTCGCGGCGCAGCGTTTTGAACACCGCATCCACACGATCATCGATAGGATTGGCCGTTTCCCGCTGGGCTTCCAGGAAGTTGCTGCGCGTCCCGGCGTTCGACGCGTGCCACTGGTGCGCTACCCCTATTTGGTGTTCTACAAAGTGTTCGACGACGAAGTAGTGGTCTTGCGGATCATCCACGGCGCCCGCAAAGAACCTTGGGAAGACTTGTGACCGACACCCTGAAACCCCGCGACGCCGGCGAAGTCGAAGAAGCCGTGCGCTGGGCGCTCGGCGAAGAGAAGCCGTTGGAGATCGTCGGCCAGGGCTCCAAGCGCGCGCTCGGCCGTCCCAGCCAGACCGATCTGACGCTCGACCTCTCGGGGCTCACCGGCGTCACGCTCTATGAGCCGGCGGAGCTCATCCTGTCCGCGCACGCCGGCACGCCGCTCGCCGAGATCGAGAAGCTGCTCGACGACAACAACCAGCAGCTCGGCTTTGAGCCTATGGACTACGGCCCGCTGTTCGGCCAGCCGGTGGGGCAGGGCACTATCGGCGGGACGATCGCCGTCAATCTCTCCGGCCCGCGCCGGGTCAAGGGTGGCGCCGCGCGCGACCATTTCCTTGGCGTCACCGCGGTCACCGGGCGGGGGGACACCATCAAGTCGGGCGGCCGGGTGGTGAAGAACGTCACCGGCTACGACCTGTGCAAGTTGTTCGCCGGCTCCTGGGGCACGCTCGCCGCCATGACGGACGTCACGGTCAAGGTGCTGCCAAAGCCGGAGACCGAGGCCACCATCCTGGTCGTCGGCCTCGACGACGCCCGCGCCTGCCAGGCGATGAGCGCGGCCATGGGCTCCCCCTACGACGTGTCCGCCGCCGTTCACCTGCCCGATCACGTGGCCTCCTGGTTCGACGCTTTGCCCAGGGCCGAGGCCGCCACGGCGCTGCGGCTGGAGGGCCATGCGCCTTCCGTCGCCCACCGCAAGGAGACGATGGTGGCGCTGATGCAGCCGTTCGGGCCGGTGGAAATTCTCGGCGAGGCGGATTCGCGCGCGCTTTGGCAGAGCGTGCGCACCGTGAAGCCGTTCACCACGGAATCCGCGCGTTCCCGTCCGCTCTGGCGCATATCGGTGCCGCCGGCGCGCGGGCACGAATTGTCAGCGTCGATCACCCCGGCGGCGCAGATGTTCTACGATTGGGCCGGCGGGCTGGTCTGGGTGGCCATGCCCTATACCGAGGCGGCCGATGCCGCGGCGGTGCGCGCCGCGGTGGCGCAGGTGGGCGGCCATGCCACGCTGGTGCGCGCGCCGGCCGCGGTACGCGCCGCGGTGGATGTGTTCCAGCCGGAGCCCGCCGGCATAGCCGCCGTCAGCAAGCGGGTGAAGGAGAGCTTCGATCCCAAGGGCGTGCTCAACCCGGGCCGCATGTGGGCGGGGGTGTGAGTGGTGGGGAACTTGTGCCACGTGACGGTCATTGCCGAGCTTGACCCGGCAATCCATCCTGTTTCGAAAGCAAGATGGATGCGCGGGTCGAGTATACAGCCGGGCCGGCCGAAGGCCGAACCCGGTCGCCCGCGCGTGACGGGGTAGGACACGCATGCAAACCAACTTCACCCTGGCGCAGCTCGCCGATCCGCAGATCAAGGAATCGGAAAAGATCCTGCGCGCCTGCGTGCATTGCGGGTTCTGTACCGCCACCTGCCCGACCTATGTGCTGCTCGGCGACGAGCTCGATTCCCCGCGCGGGCGCATCTACCTGATGAAGGAGATGCTGGAGCAGGACCGCCCCGCCACCGCCGATGTGGTCAAGCACATCGACCGCTGCCTGTCTTGCCTCTCCTGCATGACCACCTGTCCTTCGGGCGTCAACTACATGCACCTGGTCGACCACGGCCGCGAGCACATCGAGAAGACCTACAAGCGCCCGCTGGCCGACCGGCTGCTCCGCGCCATGCTGGCGCGCGTGCTCACCGACGCGCGCCTGTTCCGGCTCGCCGCGGTGGGCGGTCTTATCGCCAAGCCGTTCGCCCCGCTCCTGGCCGCTGCCGGCTTCAAGCGTCTGGCGGCCATGCTCAAGCTCACGCCGCGCCGGGTGCCGGCGCCTTCCGGCGAGCGCACCGGCAAGGTCTATCCGGCCATGGGCCGCCGCCGCGGCCGGGTGGCGTTGCTGTCCGGCTGCATCAATCCGGTGCTGGCGCCATCCACCGACCAGGCCGCCATCCGCCTGCTCACCCGCCACGGGGTCGAGGTGGTGGTGGCGGCGGGCGAGGGCTGCTGCGGCTCGCTGGTGCACCACATGGGCCGCGAGGACCAGGCGCTGGCCATGGCGCGCAACAATGTCGATGCCTGGACCCGCGAGATCGAGGGCGCCGGCCTCGACGCCATCCTGACCACCGTCTCCGGCTGCGGCACCACGCTGAAGGATTACGGCTTCATGCTGCGTACCGACCCGGGCTATGCCGCCAAGGCGGCGGCGGTGTCGCGGCTCGCCAAGGACGTCAGCGAATATCTGGCCACGCTCCGCTTCAAGGCGGAGGTGCCTGAAGGCCTGACCGTCGCCTACCACGCCGCCTGTTCGCTGCAGCACGGTCAGAAAGTCACAAGAGAACCGAAAGAACTACTTTCCAAGTGCGGCTTCATCGTCAAAGATGTGCCGGAGGGGCATTTGTGTTGCGGCTCCGCCGGCACTTACAACATTCTGCAGCCTGTGCTGGCGGGCAAATTGCGTGATCGCAAGGTCGCCAACATCGAATCGCTTCGACCGGATGTGATCGCGGCCGGCAATATCGGCTGCCTGACGCAGATCGCATCTGGCACTTCGATCCCGGTTGTCCACACCGTCGAGCTGATCGACTGGGCGACCGGCGGGCCGGTGCCGGAACCGTTGCGCGGCAAAGTCAATGCCGCCCTCGCAGCCGTCGCGGCGGAGTAGAAGCGAGTGAGACGAAGCGCGTGGCGTGGTGTGAAGGTAGGATACAACTGCCGCGGCTTGGCGCCGTGGTCTATGGGCTGAGCAACCGAGCAACCTGGCAACTGAGCAAGGTTGATTGAATCGATCGGGAGGTCGATCATGGCAAAATCAAAGAAGCGGAAGGCGAAGGCAAAAAAGACGAAGGCCAGTAAAGCGAAGGCGAAAGCCGCCGCCCCGGCGCGTAAGAAGAAGGGTTTGAAGAAGGCCAAGAAGACCAAGAAGACCAAGAAAGCCGCAAAGAAAAAGGCGGCTAAGAAGTCGACGGCAACCGCGAAGAAGACGACCCGGAAGAAGACGGCACGCAAATCGGCGAGGAAGGCGGCGGCGCCCGCCCCGGCGCCGCAGCCGGAGCCGGCTTCGATGATCCCAGGTTTCAGTAGCTTGTTTGGTGGAAGGACGAATGAAGGCGACTAAAGGCAGGAAACGCCGGGGAGCGGCGGCCAAGAAGGCAACCGCCCGCAAGAGCAAGGGTAAGGTCAGCAAGTCGAGCCGGGCGCGCCGCAAGGCCGCCCGGCGATCGCCGCCGCGCGCCAAACGCGCGCCGGCGCGCAAGGCTAAAACCAAGACTAAGGCGAGCAAAAAGACCGCCAAAAAGACGACCAAGAAGACGGTCAGGAAAACCGTGAAGAAGACGGCGAAAAAATCCGCCAAGAAGGCGGTCGCCAAAAAGGCCGTGAAAGAAACGCCGGTCACGCCGGCAACGGCACCGGCGGCGGCCAAAGCGCCAGCGCCCAAAGCTGCGGTGCGAAAGCCTGCGGCGCCCAAGCCCCCCGCCAAACCGAAGGCCAGGCCCGCCGCCGTCACGGCGGCCGGAGCCGAGGTGCTCGGCCGCATGGGCGAGCGCTACGCCGAGATCCTGAGCGCGGGTGCGCTCGGCTTCCTGGCCGACCTGCACCACCGCTTCGACCGCCGGCGCCGCGATCTCTTGACCGCGCGCGCGGAACGGCAGGTGCGCTTCGACGCCGGCGAACTGCCGGATTTCCTGCGCAATACCGAGCACATCCGCAGCGACGCCGCCTGGC
The DNA here is from genome assembly GCA_963837965.1 of uncultured Pseudomonadota bacterium. GTDB lineage: Bacteria > Pseudomonadota > Alphaproteobacteria > Rhizobiales > Xanthobacteraceae > Pseudolabrys. Next base: position 281,054 of record CAWIPY010000009.1, read on the forward strand.
GCGTGGCGCCGATCCCGCCCGATCTCAAGGATCGCCGCGTCGAGATCACCGGTCCGGTCGACCGCAAGATGATCGTCAATGCGCTCAACTCGGGCGCCACCCACTACATGGCGGACTTCGAGGACGCCAACTCGCCGACCTGGTCCAACAATATCGAGGGCCAGATCAATCTGAAGGACCTCTGGGCAGGCGAGATCGACTTCACCGATCCGTCGAGCGGCAAGCGTTACGCCGTCGGCGACAACCCTGCGGTGCTGATCGTGCGTCCGCGCGGCTGGCACTTGACGGAAGCGCATCTCACCGTCGGCGGTGAGGAGATGTCCGGCGGCCTGTTCGATTTCGGGCTCTACTTCTTCCACAACGTGCAAGCCCTCAAGGCGCGGGGCACCGGGCCCTATTTCTACCTGCCCAAGCTCGAGAGCCATCTCGAGGCGCGGCTGTGGAACGATGCCTTCACCTTCGCCGAGGAGCGCCTCGGCGTTCCCGTCGGCACCATCAAGGCGACCGTACTGGTCGAGACCCTGCCGGCCGCCTTCGAGATGGAGGAGATACTCTGGGAGTTGCGCGACCACATCGCCGGTATGAATGCCGGGCGCTGGGACTACATCTTCTCCTTCATCAAGACCTTCGCCAAGAACTCCGACTATGTGCTGCCCGACCGCAGCCAGGTGGTGATGGGCAAGGCCTTCCTCGGCGCCTATGCCGAATTGTTGGTGCGCACCTGCCACCGCCGCGGCGCCCACGCCATGGGCGGCATGGCGGCGCAGATTCCGATCAAGAACAATCCGGACGCCAACAACGCCGCCCTCGACAAGGTGCGCCTCGACAAAGAGCGCGAGGTGAACGAGGGCTTCGACGGCACCTGGGTGGCGCATCCCGACCTGGTGCCGGTGGCCAAGGAAGTGTTTGACCGGCTGATGCCGCAGGCCAACCAGGTCGAGCGCGTGCCCGAGGTGCGCGTTACCCGCGACGATCTGCTGCGCATTCACGAAGGCACCAAGACGGAAGCCGGCTTCCGCCTCAACATCCGCGTCGGCGTGCAGTACATCGAAGCCTGGCTGCGCGGGCGCGGCGCGGTGCCGATCTACAATCTGATGGAGGATGCCGCTACCGCGGAAATCTCCCGCGCTCAGATCTGGCAGTGGCTCAAATACGACGCCGAGCTCGAGGGCGGCATCAAGGCCACGCGCGCGTTCTTCCTCAAGGCGCTCGACGAGGAGATGGAGGTGGTCAAGGAGGAGATCGGCGCGGCCAACTACGCGCGCGGTCGCTTCCCCGAGGCCATCGCGCTGTTCCGCGATCTCTCGATGGCGGACGCGTTTGAGCCTTTCCTCACGCTGCCGGCCTATGAGCTGATCAAGTAGGCGACAGGGCCACGGGCTCGCAGCCGGGCTTGCGAGCTGTGCTCTTAAACTCCGCTCATTCCCGCCGAAGCGTGAAATCCAGCGCTGGGTCCCCGCTTTCGCGGGGACGAGCGGGGCTTTATTGTCCTCCGCGGAAACGCCGGCCTGGAATCATCGCCATGTCCGAAGAAATCCACGTGCCTCATCAGCATGGCGGCGAGGGCTCGCTGGCCAAATGGGTGGCGATCTTCACCGCGATCGCGGCGACGCTCGGCGGCATCGTCGGCCACGAGGCAAACCACGTCGCCAACGACGCCATCCTCTACAAGAACGAGGCCGTGCTGAAGAAGACCGACGCCGCCAACCAATGGGCCTACTACCAGGCGGTCAGCACCAAGTCGCACCTGATGGAACTGGCCAAGCAGTTGACACCGGCCCAGGCGCATCCCGGCTATAACGAGAAGCTGGCCAAATACGCGCAGCAGAAGAAAGATCTCGAGGCGAAGGCCAACGCGCTGGAGACGCAGGTCGTCGCGGCCAACGCCAAAAGCGCGGCGTTGCGCGCGCCGCGCCAGAACCTGTTCCTCTCGCTCGCCCTCTTCCAGATCGCGATCAGCGTCGCCAGCGTCACCATGCTCAGCCGCCAGCGCTGGCTGTTCGGCGTCGCGCTGGCCGGCGCGCTCGGCGGCATCGCTTTCTGGATCGTGGCCTTGCTGGGGCACTGAGCGCGCGAGCTCTCGCCCGGATGGAGCGGAGCGAAATCCGGGCTATCGCAGCGGCACATTGCTCCTGATTTCGCTTGCCCTCACCCCAGGCTACGGTCTCGGTACATGCTCGCGGTTTAAGCCGGGCACTCGTTCAGTCCCGTGCAGAAGAAGCCGATCGATCGGGCGCCGCCAAGGGTGAACATCGCCGCCGCCTCCAGCGCCTCATCGGAAATGTCGTCCGCGAGGACGGCCACTTCGGTCTTGTCGATTGGCGTTTCGAGCATGGCATGGCTCCTTTAACCTGCCCTTCCCCGTGACGAATTTACCCTTTATGGGCGGCGGCCAGCATGCGGTTTGCGCATGGCTTGTCCCGGACCCTTGCGCAAATAGCGTTACCGGCCGACCCGGCGCCGGCGTTATATCGCCACCGTTTTTGCACCGCATCAATTTCAGGCAAGACCCCATGTCCCCCACCGCGATTGCCGAGCCCGCCGCTCCCGCAGCAGGCGCAGCGCCTCACGCATCCAGCTTCTGGGCGCTCACGCTCGGCAGCATCGGCGTCGTCTACGGCGACATCGGCACCAGTCCGCTCTACGCCTTCCGCGAAGCGGCACTGGCCGCCAGCCAGGATCATCCGGTAACGCATGGCATCGTGCTCGGCATCCTGTCGCTGATCATCTGGGCGCTCCTCCTGGTGGTCACCGCGAAATACGTGCTGATCCTTTTGCGTGCGGACAACAACGGAGAAGGCGGTACGCTCGCTCTGATGGCGCTCGCCTCGCGCGTCGCCGCTCGCGGCGCCGGCGCTGTCGTGCTGCTCGGCGTCATCAGCGGCGCGCTGTTCTATGGCGACGCGGTCATCACGCCGTCGCTCTCGGTGCTCTCCGCCGTCGAGGGCTTGAAGGTCAGCACGCCGGCTTTCGACGATTATGTCGTGCCGATCACCGTCGTCATCCTGATCGTGCTGTTCGCCGTGCAATCGCGCGGCACCGCCAAGGTGGCGACGTTCTTCGGGCCGGCCACGCTGGTGTGGTTCTTCGCGCTCGCCGCCGCGGGCGTCTGGCATATCGCGCAGAACCCGGTCGTCCTGTTCGCCTTCAATCCATGGTACGGCGCGCGCTTCCTGCTCGAGCATGGCGTCGTTTCGCTGTTCACGCTCGGCGCCGTCTTTCTGGTGGTGACCGGCTCGGAGGCGCTCTATGCCGACCTCGGTCATTTCGGCCGCGGCCCCATACGTTTTGCCTGGCTCACCGTGGTGCTGCCGGCGCTGCTCATGAACTATCTCGGGCAGGGTTCGCTGCTGCTCGCCAAGCCGGCGACAATCCAGAATCCGTTTTTCCTCATGTATCCGACATGGGCGCTGTTGCCGATCGTCCTATTGGCGACCGCCGCAACCGTGATCGCCAGCCAGGCGGTGATCACCGGCGCCTATTCGATGACGCAGCAGGCGATCCAGCTCGGCCTGCTGCCGCGCCTGGAAATCCGCCACACCTCCGAGGCGCTGGCCGGCCAGATCTACATGCCCAAGGTCAACACGCTGCTGCTGGTCGGCGTGCTGGCGCTGGTGATCCTGTTCCGCTCGTCGACTGCGCTCGCCTCCGCCTACGGCATCGCCGTTACCGGCACCATGGTGGTGACCGCGATGATGGCGTTCGTGGTGATCTGGCGCGTCTGGCGCTGGTCGATGCTAGCCGCGGCGGCGCTGATCGCGCCGTTCCTGTTCATCGATCTGACCTTCCTCTCCGCCAACATGCTCAAGGTCATCGAGGGCGGCTGGGTGCCGCTGGTGCTGGGCGGCGCCGTCATGATCATGATGTACACATGGCGCCGCGGCACCCGGCTGTTGATGGAAAAGACGCGCCGGCTGGAGGCGCCGCTCGAGGGGCTGGTGGCCAACCTGGAGAAGAAGCCGCCGCAGTTCGTGCCGGGCACCGCGGTGTTCTTCACCAGCGATCCGGAATTCGCGCCGACCGCGCTCTTGCACAGCCTCAAGCACTACAAGGTGCTGCACGAGCATAATGTCATCCTCACCGTGAAAAGCGTCGAGACGCCGCGCGTGCCGACGGAAGAGCGGGTCGAGATCGCGCACCTTTCGGAGCACTTCTCGCGCATCGTGCTCCGGTTCGGTTTCATGGAGCAGCCGAACGTGCCGCGGGCGCTCGCGATCGCGCGCAAGCTCGGCTGGCAGTTCGACATCATGTCGACGTCGTTCTTCCTGTCGCGGCGCACGCTCAAGCCGGCCGCGCGGTCCGACATGCCGGCCTGGCAGGACCGCCTGTACATCTCGCTGACGCGGGCCGCCAACGACGCCACCGACTATTTCCAGTTGCCGACCGGACGAGTCGTGGAGGTCGGTACGCAGGTTGCGGTCTAGAAGCGAGGTCGTGCCGGTGAACCTTGCACTCTACACATTTCTCGGCGCGGGGGCCGCGGGCGCCCTGGCGCTGTTCTTGCTCTCGAAGGCCGTGAACGACGAACGCTGGCCGGCTTCTCACATGTTCAGATATCAGGTGCTCTGGTCGCTGGGCACGTTGACCTTCATCGGCGCGCTGGCGGGCTACTGCATCGGCACGATTTTTCTGCGCTGATTGGGCCTGCGCCAGCGCGCGAAGGGCGCGCGCTCCCAAACGCAATCAGCAAATTGAATATGAAATGGCGCGATCGGCCATTTGCATCGTGAGGTGCGCGGGCGTATAGCGGGCGACGCGCATTAAGCGTCATCCGTTGGCGGAACTTTCGCCTTCCCACCGCAAAAACATTCAACCTCGTTGAAGGAGTGTTTCGGCTATGGCGGCGTACAAAATACTCATCATGGGCGCGTCTTACGGCTCGTTGCTGGCCTCGAAGATTCTGTTCGGCGGCCATTCGGTTCATCTCGTCTGCCTGCCGGCGGAGGCCGATCTCATCAATTCCGAAGGTTTCCGCGTGCGGCTGCCGGTCAAGGGCCGCGACGGCCTGGTCGAGATCGATTCGCGCAAATTGCCGGGCAAAGTCAGCGCCGGCGGCACCGCGGGCGTGAACCCGAAGGACTACGATCTGGTCGGCCTCGCCATGCAGGAGCCGCAATATCGTTCGCCCGGGGTGCGCGAACTGCTCGACGCGGTGGGGAAATCGAAGGTGCCCTGCATGTCGATCATGAACATGCCGCCACTGCCCTATGTAAAGCGTATTCCCGGCCTCGATTACGAGGCGCTGAAGCCGGCCTTCACCGAACCGGCCGTGTGGGACAATTTCGATCCCGGCCTCATCACCCTGTGCAGCCCCGACCCGCAGGCGATCCGTCCGCCGGAAGGCAAGGCCAACGAGCTCCTGGTCACGCTGCCGACGAACTTCAAGGTCGCCCGCTTCGGCGACGACAAGCACACGGCCATATTGCGCGATCTGGAGAAGGACATCGACGCGGTGCGCTTCGATCCGGGCGACGGCAGCAAGATCGAATTGCCAGTAAAGCTCAGGGTGCACGATTCGATTTTCGTGCCGCTTGCCAAATGGGCCATGCTGCTCGCCGGCAATTACCGCTGCATCACGCGCGAGGGCATGCGCACCGCCAAGGAGGCCGTGCATGCGAACCTGGAGGAATCGCGCTCGGTCTACAATTTCGTGGTCGATCTCTGCGTCGAGCTGGGCGCCAAGCCGTCCGACCTGGTGCCGTTCGAGAAATATGCCGCCGCCGCCGAGAGCCTGAGCCGGCCGGCCTCCGCTGCGCGCGCGCTCTACAACGGCGCGCCCAATATCGAGCGCTGCGACAAGCTGGTGCAACTCATCGCCCGGCAGAAGGGCATGAGCCACCCGGTGGTGGACGCCACCGTCGCCCTGGTCGACGAGATGCTCGCCGCCAACCGCAAGAAGGCCGCGGCCTGACCTTAAACTCAGCGTTCGTTCGGTTCGGTCACCCGCCGCAATGCGGCGGGTGATTCCTTTATGTGCAAGACCGCCCGCTATTAGATAAAGCGCCCGTGTTGTGGAAAATCGGCCGGATGTCGGTGTGATAGGGCCGATCAGGCAGCCCGCGTATGGGCTTTGCCCATGAAAATTGTGACATCTGCGCAACAGCCCGCCACGGTTTTTACGCGCGATCCCCGCTTTGCCTAAGAAGGCAGCAGTTGCCGAAGTTTTCGCCTTGCCCGCGCATGGAAGCGGAGATGAAACTTTCCGTAATGCGCGTCCTGTTGCGTAGGGGTCGATCGCAGCCGGGGTTTTCGAGGTTCAGTACGCAAGGGCGACGCGTTCTTTGCATCGGCTGAGGGTCGATCGAACCGAAAAGGGGCAGGGTCTATGAGGAAAGTTGTTTTATCAGTTGTCGCGGCGCTGGCGGTGGCGGCCGGTGCGGCGCCCGCGTTCGCGGCGGATATGCCGGTCAAGGCGCCGTCGGCGCCACCGCCGCCGGTATCTCCATATAAGCTGGACGTCGCCGTCGGCGGTTCGGTGACCACCGATTATCTTTTCCGCGGCATCTCGCAGTCCGACAAAGGGCCTTCTGGAGGCGCTTATTTCGAACCCGACCTGACGACGCCGATTGGCACTTTCTATGCCGGCGTCGCGGCCTGGGCCATCAGCTGGCCGAGCGCCTTTCCCTACGGCTTTACCGATCCGAACGCGGAAGTCGACTTCTACGGCGGCTGGCGCAATACGTGGGGCCCGCTCTCGCTCGATCTCGGCATCATCGAGTACTACTACCCGAGCGAAAGCTGGAACGGCGTCACCAACTCGAGCGACTTCTACGAAGTCTACGGCAAGATCGGCTACGACTTCGGCAACGGATTCGCGATTGGCGGCACTGTCTTCTACACGCCCGATCTGCTGCACTACAGCGAGACCTTCAACAATATGGCGGCGCTCGGTCTGATACCGGGGGGCCTCGGCAAGCCTGACGCGCTGTATTATTCGGGCCTCGCGTCCTACACGTTCCCTCAGAAGGTCTGGGACATCACCACCAAGATTTCGGGCGAACTCGGCTACTGGGATATTTCGACCAGCAGCTTCATTTTCGCCGGCGTGGCCAACGGCAACCCCACGGCGTCCAATCCGAGCTACACCTATTGGAACGCCGGCATCTCGTTCAGCTACAAGAGCCTGACGCTCGACCTGCGCTACCACGGCACCGACCAGAGCGTTTCGGACTGCGCCAGCTTCCTTGTGGTGGGAACGACGCCCGGTTCGTTCAACGGCTCGAACAGCTGGTGTGATGACGAATTCGTCGCCACCCTCAAGTTCGATACGTCGGTAGGCATCGGCCACAACTGAGCGGCCTCTAGACCCGTCCTTGGGCGGCGGTCCCTGATGGGGCCGCCGCTCTTTTCTCGTCTAGCGGCGGCCTCGACAGACGTACGGCTATTCCGCCGCCGCCAGCTTGGCCTCGCGCAAAGCGTAGTGGTCGTCTTCGCGCGCCAGCGCCAGCCGACGCCGGTGGAAGGCGGCAAGCGTCGAGCGGTGGCCGATCGAGACGATGGTCGCCGTGCTCAATCGCCGCTCCAGCAACTGATACAGCATGGCCTCGGACGGCTCATCGAGCGAGGCGGTGGCCTCGTCGAGAAACAGATAGTCGGGTGCGTGCAGGATGGCGCGGGCGATGCCGAGCCGCTGCTGCTCGCCGAGCGAGAGCATCCGGTTCCAATGCGCCTCCTCCTCGATGCGCGCGGCGAGACCGGGCAGGCCGACCGCGGCGACCATCTCGGCGACTTCCGCGACATCATAGCTGCCCGCCTCGGCCGGATAGGCCACCGCCGCAGCGAGCGGTCCGATCGGGAAGTAGGGCCGTTGCGGCAGGATCATTACCCGCGCATCCTTCGGCACCTGGATCGTCCCTTCGCCGAACGGCCAGACGCCGGCGAGCGCCCGGAAGAGGGTGGACTTGCCGGCACCGGAAGGCCCGCTGACCAGCACACGCTCGCCGGGCCCGATCGACAGGTCGTGGGCATTGATCAGCGGCACGCCATTGGGCAGCCGGACCGCCACATGCCGGAAGCCGACCGCCGGCTTCTCGCCGGCGGCCACCCTGATCGAAGGCTCCGCAATCGCGACCGCGCGCGCGGCCGCCACCGACTGATCGAACCCGGAGAGACGCTCGATCACTGCGCGCCATTCCGCCAGGCTCACATAGGCGTTCACAAATACCGACAGCGCGTTCTGCACCTGGTTGAAGGCATTGGCGGTCTGCATCAGGCCGCCGAGCTGGATCACGCCGGCGAAGTAGGCGGGGCTGACGACCAGATAGGGAAAGATGATGGAGATCTGCGAATAACCAGCGGTGAAGAAGGTGAGCTTCTTTTGCCGCACCATGATCGCGTACCAATTGGCGACGACATTGCCGAAACGCTCGAGCAGCCGTCCGCGCTCGGCCTGATCGCCCTCCAGGAGCGCGATCTGTTCCGAGTTCTCGCGCACCCGCACAAGGTTGAAACGGAAGTCGGCCTCGTAGCGCTGCTGCTGGAAATTGAGCGCGATCAGCGCCCGCCCGATCAGATGGGTCAGCCCGGTGCCGATGCCGGCATAGATCATCGCAGCCCATAACAGGTAGCCGGGAATATTGATCGGCGATCCGAATATGGTGAGCGGCGCCGCCGCCGACAGCGCCCATAGGATCACCATGAATGAAGCCAGCGTGACACAGGCATTGAGCACCTGCAGCCCGATGCTCAGTGTCAACTGGATGAAGGAAGCGATGTCGTTGGCGATGCGCTGGTCCGGATTGTCGGCGGCGTCGCCGAGCAACTGCATGCGGTAGTGGTTGGCGCCGCCGAGCCAGTGATCGAGATAGGTCGCGGTCAGCCAGCGCCGCCAGCGGATTTGCAGCCATTGATTGAGGTAGAGCTGATAGACCGCGAGCACGATGTAAGCCGCCGCGAGCACGCAGAAATAACCGAGCTGATAGATGAAGGCGTCCCAGTCCCGGGCCTGCAAGGCATTATAGAAACGCCCGTTCCATGCGTTGATCAATACCGTTATACCGACGATGGACAGCTCGATGAGGATCACCGCCGCCAGCAGGATGCGACCTCGCCAGCGGTCCTCCGAGCGGAAATAAGGGCTGGCTATCCGCCAGACGGTGGCGAGCGTTGCGAGCATGGCTTGCACAGGGAAGTCTCCTGTCGGGCGGACGACAAATCCGATTTAGCGCCCCGCTATCGACTAATGGCGAATGGTGCGGATTCGGTTCTATTTTTGATCTCTCGCAGGAAAAAAGGGCAGGATTGGGCGTCCCACCGACTTCCCACGGTTGCGTCCGGCCGCCGCAGCCCGTACGATTGTGTACTAAGGGTTGCCTGATCCGGTCCGCAATGGCCTGGGTCCGGAACAAGACCCGATTAATATCTAGGGAAGATCCAAGGGAGGGTGACACAGATGACCAAGAAAACGATTTCGACCGCCAGCCGCCGCCGGTTCCTCAAAGGGGCAGCGGTCGCCGGCGTGGCCAGCATAGCGATGCCGCAGGTATCGCGCGCCCAGACGACGACCCTGAAGATGCAGGGCTCCTGGGGCGCCGGCGATATTTTCAATGACTACGCCAAGCAATACGCCAGCATGGTCAACGACATGGCGGGCGGCCGACTGAAGATCGATTACCTCAACGCCGGCGCCGTGGTGAAGGCGTTCGAGGTGCAGGATGCCGTGCATAAGGGCGTGCTCGACGCCGGCCACATGGTCCCGGCCTACTGGTACGGCAAGAACCGCGCGGCCTCGCTGTTCGGCACCGGTCCTACCTACGGCTGGACCGGAACGATCGCACTTGCGTGGTTCTACAAAGGCGGTGGCGACAAGCTCTATAATGAACTCATTCAAAAGGTGCTCGGGCTCAACATCGTCGGCTTCTTCTCGACGCCGCTGCCGACGCAGCCGCTCGGCTGGTTCAAGAAGGAGCCGAAGTCGCCGGCGGATATCAAGAACCTGAAATATCGGACGGTGGGCTTGGCCGCCAACGTGATGCAGGCGATGGGTGCCAAGGTGACCCAGTTGCCCGGCGGCGAAATCATTCCCGCCATGGAGAAGGGCGTCATCGACGCGTTCGAATACGCCAACCCGACCTCCGACAGCCGTTTCGGCGCCCCCGACGTGGCCAAAGTTTACATGATGAGCAGCTATCATCAGCCCGCCGAAATGCTGGAGATCGAATTCAACAAGGGCAAGTTCGACGCGCTGGCCAAGGAGCAGCAGGCGATTCTGCGCTATGCGGTCTGGGCAACGGGCCTCGAAAACACGATGACCGGCTATCCGCAATTCGGAGCGGATCTGCAGAAGATCATCCACAAGGACAAGGTCACGGTGAAGCGCACGCCCGATTCGATCCTCAAGGCGCAGCTCGCTGCGTGGGACACGGTGGTCGCGCAATACGACAAAGAGGAATGGTTCAAGAAAATCTCGGACCATCAGAAGGCTTGGGCGAAGAACGTGGCCTACTACGATATCCTGAACCGGGCCGACCAAAAGCTCGCCTACAACCACTATTACGGCAAGGAGCAGCCGCTCGGCTTCTGAGTTGGCGGGATCGCTCCAATAAAACAGTGAGGGACGGCGTCGTTCGCCGTCCCCCGTTGCTGTCTGCCGCGCTGCACCACACGGATAACAAGACATGCGCGCCTATATTTCGGTCGTCGATCGCATCAACACGGCGGTCGGTAAGGCCTTCGGCTGGTATATTCTCATCATGACTTTCGGCACCTCGTACGAGGTGTTCGTCCGCTACGCGCTCGACAATCCAACCATCTGGGCCTTCGACCTTTCCTACAACATGTACGGCGCCCTCTTCTTCATGGCCGGCGCCTACACACTCTCGCGCAACGCGCATGTGCGCGGCGACGTGATCTACCGTCTGTGGCCGGCGCGCGTGCAGGCCACGGTCGACCTTGCTCTCTATTTTCTGTTTTTCTATCCCGGCGTGCTGGCGCTGACCTTTGCCGGCTATGACTACGCCGCAAGGTCGTGGCGCTACCACGAAGTCAGTGTTTACAGCCCTGCCGACATTCCGATCTTTCCGTTGAAGACGCTGATCCCGGTAGGCGGCGCTCTGCTGCTGGTGCAGGGCCTTGCCGAAGTCTTCCGTTGCATCGTCTGTCTGCGCACCGGCCAATGGCCGCCGCGCGGCCAGGACGTCGAGGAGCTTGAGACCGCCATCCTGCATGAGCGCGAGTTCGCGGCCAAACACGAAGCCGAACAAGCCGCGGCCCATCCTGCCGTGGTGCGGGAGACGCGGTCATGAGTGGCGGTGAAGTCGGGCTGTTGATGATCAGCCTGTTCATTCTCACGGTCCTGCTCGGGTTCCCGATCGTGTTCACGCTCATGGGCATGGGCGTTATCTTCGGGTATTACGCCTACGCCACCCCCGACCAGATCCATCACATCCTCGACAATCGAATATTCGATCTGCTGGTGCAGAATACGTTCAGTATTCTGAGCAACGACACGCTGACGGCGGTGCCTTTATTTCTTTTCATGGGATACGTGGTCGAGCGCGCCAATATTCTCGACCGGCTGTTCTACTCGATCCAGGTCGCGGCGCGGCGGGTACCCGGCTCGCTGGCGGTGGCGACGATCATCACCTGCGCGCTGTTCGCCACCGCCACCGGCATCATCGGTGCCGTGGTGACGCTGATGGGCCTGCTGGCGTTCCCCGCCATGCTGAAAGCCGGCTACGACACCAAGCTGGCCGCCGGCTGCATCTGCGCCGGCGGTTGCCTCGGCATCATGATCCCGCCGAGTATTCTGCTGATTTTGTACGCCGCGACCGCCGGAGAATCGGTGGTCAAGCTTTATGCCGGCGCTTTCATCCCTGGCTTCGTACTGGCCGGCTTCTACATCATGTATGTCATCGGTCGCGCCATGCTCAATCCGAAGCTGGCGCCGCCGCTGCCGGAGGACGAGGGCAGGGTGCCTTTCGGCGAGATGATGATGGCGCTGCTGACCTCGTTCTTCCCGCTGGCGGTGCTCATCCTGTCGGTGCTCGGCGCCATCCTGCTCGGGCTGGCGACGCCGACCGAGGCGGCGGCGGTCGGCTCTTTCGGCGCGCTGGTATTGGCGGCGGCCTATCGCGAGCTCGATTTCCCGCGGTTGAAAGAGGCCGTCTACCTCACCGCGCGCACCTCCGCGATGGTGACCTATCTGTTCGTCGGCTCCTGGACCTTCGCCTCTGTGTTCGCTTATCTCGGCGGTCAGGGCCTGGTCGAGGAGCTGATCAAGGGTCTCAATATGAACCGGGTCGAGTTTCTGCTGCTCACCCAGTTCATTATATTTGTGCTCGGCTGGCCGCTGGAGTGGACCGAAATCATCATTATCTTCGTGCCCATCTTCCTGCCGCTCTTGAAATACTTCCACGTCGATCCGATCCTGTTCGGTATTCTCGTGGCCTTGAACATCCAGACCTCGTTCAATACCCCGCCGATGGCCATGGCCGCCTACTATCTGAAAGGCGTGGCACCACCGGAGGTGCGCCTGACTCAGATATTCGGCGGCTCGCTGCCTTTCGTTTTCATGGTATTCATGACCATGGCGCTGCTCTACATTTTCCCCGGGCTGGCGCTCTGGCTGCCGCATCAGATGTACAGATGACCGCCCTGTTGTCGTCTGCGGCTCCGCCTTGGCTGGCGGAGCCGTCCGCATTTTAAAGGCACGCGCAAACAACGAGGAACCACTGAATGGCCGAAGACGCGCCTTCGCTCGCCGACACCATTGCCGCGCTGCGTAACGGGACCTTTTCAGCGGAGCAGGTGGTGGACGCCTGCCTTGCCCGCATTGAGGAGGTCGACGGCGCCATCCAGGCCTGGACCTTCCTCGATCCCGAGCACGCCCGGGCGCAGGCGCGCGCGCTCGACGAGGCGCGCGCCGACGGCAAGCCGATGGGCCCGCTGCACGGCATTCCCGTCGGTGTGAAAGACATCTTCGACACGGCCGACATGCCGACCGAGGACGGCACCGAGTTGCACGCCGGCCGCCGGCCTTCGCGCGATTCGACGGCCGTCGCCCTGTTGCGCGAGGCCGGCGCGGTGATCATGGGCAAAACGGTGACCACCGAGATGGCGCTGTTCACGCCCGGCAAGACCCGCAATCCGCACGATGCCGAGCGCACGCCCGGCGGCTCGTCGAGCGGCTCGGCCGCGGCGGTCGCCTCCGGCCAGGTGCCGCTCGCGATCGGCTCGCAGACCAATGGCTCGACCATCCGCCCGGCGTCGTTTTGCGGCATCGTCGGCTACAAGCCCAGCCACGGCCTGATCTCGCGCCAGGGCGTGCTGTCCCTGTCGCGCACTCTCGACCACGTCGGCGTGTTTGCCGGCAGCGTCGCCGACGCCGCTCTGCTGGCCGAGGTCTTGATGCGTTACGATCCGAACGACGTGGACATGCGCCCGCAGGCCTCTCCGGAGCTCACGCGGCTGGCGGCGGCGGAGCCGCCTCTGCCGCCCAAGCTCGCCTTCCTCAAGACTCCGATCTGGGACGAGGTCGACGAGGATACCCAGGCGGCCTTCGAAGAACTGACGGAAATGCTCGGCGACAATGTCGAGGAGGTGGAGCTGTCCACGCTGTTCGAGGAGGCGATCGCGCAGCACCGCACCGTCCAGGATGCCGAAGTGGCGGTGAATTTCGCGCGGGAATACGAGCGCGGCCGCGACAAGCTGAGCGAGCGGCTGGTCGGGATCATCGAGCACGGGTTTGAAATTACGGCGGCGGATTACATCCGCGCGGTGGCCCGTATCCCCTTGTTCAACGCTGCGCTCGGCGAGCTTTACGACCGCTACGATGTGATCGTGACGCCCGCGGCGCCGGGCGAAGCGCCGGTCGGCATCGCCACGGGCAATCCGATATTCTGCACGGCGTGGACGCTGCTCGGCACGCCGGCAGTGTCGCTGCCGCTGCTCAGTGGCAACAATGGACTGCCGATCGGCGTGCAACTCGTCGGTCAGCGCGGCCAGGACGGCCGCCTGCTGCGCACGTCGCGCTGGCTTACGGAACTCGTCGAAGCGGAAGCGTGACCCGCACCGGCAGCGCGGGCCGAACGCTGGGTCAGCGCGTGCCGTTGCTCTGGTCGCGCGCTTCTGCGACCGCGCGGTCATTGCGCCAGTCGTCGTAGAACGAATAGACCATCAGCGCGAGACAGCACACGGTGATGACGATGAGCGGAAGCTTGTCGATCTTGTAGGCGAGAAAGCCGACATACCAGATGGCGCCAATTGCGCCGACGATATAGGCAACAAGACTGACCACGGCTCTCCACCCTTCGCTTTCTGCCGCGACTGGACGCGACAGTGTTTTTTTGCAGTAAACCACGGCGCTCCGCCGCTCGCAACCGCTACCCAAGATTGGCCTTGAGGAATGCGATGGTGCGGCCCCAGGCAAGGTCGGCCGCTGCCTTGTCATAGCGGCTGCCGGTATCGTTGTTGAAGGCGTGGTTGACGCCCGGATAGACATAGACGGTGTAGCGCTTGCCCGCCGCTTTGAGCGCCGCCTCGTAGGCCGCGATGCCGGCGTTCACGCGCTTGTCGAGCCCGGCATAGTGCAGGAGCAGCGCGGCGTGGATCGACTTTACCTGACCCGCGGGCGGCTGTACGCCGTAATAGGCGACGGCGGCCTGCAGATCCGGCGCCAGCACGGCCAGCCGGTTGACCATGCCGCCGCCCCAGCAGAAGCCGACCGCGCCCACCTTGCCGGTCGATTCGGCATGATGCGCGAGGAAAGGCACGGCGGCGGCGAGGCGGTGCGCGGTCTGGTCCGCATTCAGCGTGCCGATCATGTCGCGTGCCTTGTCCTCGTCGGGGGGCGTGCCGCCAAGCATTGAGAGCAGATCGACGGCGAAGCTGAGGAAGCCGGCGAGCGCGAGACGGCGTGCCACGTCCTCGATGTGAGGATTGAGCCCGCGGTTCTCGTGGATGACGATGACCGCCGGCCGTTTGCTCTTGTCCTTGAGCCGCGCCAGGTAACCGGAAATGCGCGTGCCGTCCGTCTCGTAAGAGGCTTTCTGGGTAGCGAGCCGCGCGTCGCCGGGCGCGACGACCGCTGCGCGCGCATAGTCGTTCTGCAGCAGCGGCAGCAGCGCCAGCGCCGCCGCGCTGGATCCTGCGATCGTCGCCAGCCGGTCGAGGAAATCGCGGCGGTTCATGCCGCCGTGGGTGTAGCTGTCGTAGAGATCGATGATGCGCTGATCCATTGGGGCCGCTCCATTCCGATGCCGATCGTCTTACGTCCTGCGGCATTCTAACACGCCGGCTGGGTCGATTATTCCCCAGGCTGGCTTGACCGGCGTTTCGCCGGTCGGCATTTCCTCTGGTTCCACGGCGGCGCGGCCGCGACCGCCTTGTCCGGCACATAGGACCGCATGAGATGATGCCTCTTCGCCCGATCGCGGGCCGGCATGGCGTTTTTTTCACCGCGCTTTTGACGGGGCTTGGGCTGGCTGTGCTCGGCCTTGGCGGTGCGGGCTCGGCGGCGCAGCCGTTTCCGTTCGGCCAGATGCTCATGCTCGACGTCAAGCCGATGCGCCCGGTCGAGCGGGTGCCGATCCTCACGGTGGCGCCCGACGGCCAGGCCACCATCGGCCTGTGGTGCAAGACGTTGCATGGACGCGTGATGCTGTCCGACAGCGCGATCCGCATCGACCCCGGACCCATCCCGCTCGACCTGCCGCGCTACCGGGTCGACGGTCAGTGCAGCGAGCAGCGCATACAGGCCGACCTCGACACGCTGACCGCGCTCCTGCAGGTGACCGGCTGGAGTGCGCGCGGCGACGCGGTCGTGCTCACCGGGCCGAAGACCTTCCGCTTCCGTGTGTCGACGAACTAGCTCGTGCGCCCACTCGGCGGGTGGCGCCGCGCCGCCCGAACAAGGCTTGCGAGCTTGCCGCCGCCTGGGGCTTCACGAAAATGGCGACCACTTCCGGATGCTTTTCGTGAATGCGGCTCTCGAGCTCCCGCGTGGCGGCCTCGATGTCGAGCGTCGTGAGATCATCGCTGAATTCCAGGCTGAGCGCGACGATCACCTGATCGGGCGCAAGATGCACCGTGAATACTATTGCGGCCCGCACTATCCCTTGCGTCTGCCGGCCGATGACGAGAATCGAGTCCCTTACATCGCGGTTTGCCGGCTCGCCGATCAGCAGGCCTTTGCTCTCGCGCGCCAGCGCCAGCGCCGTTAGCCCGAGCAGCGCCGCGATGCCAACGGAAGCGGCGCCGTCGATCGCAGGCATCGACAGTCGTTCGGCGGCGAATGTGCCCGTGGCGGCGATGCCCAAGCCGAGCAGGGCGGCGCTGTCTTCGAAGAGGACGATAAAGCCCGGCGGATCCTTGCTTCGCCGCACCGCTTCGTAATAGCCCATCTTGCCTTTGGCCTTGCGGAATTCGCGCAAGGCGATGAACCAGCTCGTGCCTTCGAAGATCGCGGCGACGCCATAGACCGCGTAATTGATGAGCGGGTCCTTCATCGGCTCGGGATCGAGGATGTGCAGCACGCCCTCGTAGCCGGCGACGCCGGCGCCCATGGTGAACATCACCATGGCGACGACAAAGCTCCAGAAATAAAGTTCGCGCCCGTGGCCGAGCGGATGCAACTCGTCGGGCGGCTTTGCGGCGCGGTGGAGGCCGTACAGCAGCAGCAACTGGTTGCCGGTATCGGCCAGCGAATGGATCGACTCGCTCAGCATCGCTGAGGATCCGGTCCACCAGGCGGCAAAGAATTTGGTGAGAGCAACCAACGCGTTGCCGGCGGTTGCCGCATAGACGACGAGTTTCGATTTGGGCGCGGCCATCCCGTTCCAACGCGCGAGCGTCGGCGCGGGTTTCAAAAGTCGCGGGAAGCGAGCCGGAAAACAAAAAAGGGCGCGGCCGAGGCCGCGCCCTCTGTTCGTTTGCCGATAAGCGGCTGTCTTACATCATGCCGCCCATACCGCCCATGCCGCCCATGCCGCCGCCCGGCATCGCCGGCATAGCCTCGTCCTTCGGCAGCTCGGCGACCATCGCTTCGGTGGTGACTAGGAGGCCCGCCACCGAGCCGGCGTCCTGCAGCGCGGTGCGCACGACCTTGGCCGGATCGATGATGCCGGCCTCGACCATGTCTACATATTTTTCCGTCTGGGCATCGAAGCCGAAGGTCTCCGACTTCTCGTCCATGATCTTGCCGACCACGATCGAGCCTTCCACGCCGGAGTTTTCCGCGATTTGGCGGATGGGCGCTTCCAGGGCCTTGAGCACGATGTTGATTCCGGCCTGCACGTCGGGGTTCTCGTCCTTGATGCGGCCGACCGCCTTCTTGGCGCGCAGCAGGGCGACGCCGCCGCCCGGCACGATGCCTTCCTCGACCGCGGCGCGGGTCGCGTTGAGCGCGTCCTCGACGCGGTCCTTCTTCTCCTTCACCTCGACCTCGGTGGCGCCGCCGACGCGGATCACCGCCACGCCGCCGGCGAGTTTGGCCAGACGCTCCTGCAGCTTCTCCTTGTCGTAGTCCGAGGTGGTCTCTTCGATCTGCGCCTTGATTTGGTTGCAGCGCGCCTCGATGTCGGCCTTTTTGCCAGCGCCGTTGACGATCGTCGACTTCTCCTTCTCGATGATCACCTTCTTGGCGCGGCCGAGCATGTTCAGCGCCACGTTCTCCAACTTGATGCCGAGGTCTTCGGAGATGAGCTGGCCACCGGTGAGGATCGCGATGTCCTCGAGCATGGCCTTGCGGCGGTCACCGAAACCCGGCGCCTTCACCGCCGCGACCTTCAGGCCGCCGCGCAGCTTGTTCACCACCAGCGTGGCGATCGCCTCGCCCTCGACGTCCTCCGCGATGATGACGAGCGGCTTGCCCGACTGCACCACCGCTTCCAGCACCGGCAGCATCGACTGCAGGCCCGAGAGCTTCTTTTCGTGCAGGAGGATGTAGGCGTCCTCGAGCTCGGCGATCATCTTCTCGGCATTGGTGACGAAATAGGGAGAGATGTAGCCGCGGTCGAACTGCATGCCCTCGACGATGTCCACTTCGGTGTCCAGCGCCTTGGCTTCCTCGACGGTGATGACGCCTTCATTGCCGACTTTCTGCATCGCCTGGGCGATCATCTTGCCGATCTTGGTGTCGCCATTGGCGGAGATGGTGCCGACCTGTGCGACCTCGCCGGAAGATTCTACCTTCTTCGCGCGCTTCTCGATGTCCTTGACCACCGCGGCGACGGCGATGTCGATGCCGCGCTTGAGGTCCATCGGGTTCATGCCGGCCGCGACCGACTTGGCGCCTTCGCGCACGATGGCCTGCGCCAGCACGGTGGCGGTGGTGGTGCCGTCGCCGGCCACGTCGTTGGTCTTGGAGGCGACTTCGCGCACCATCTGCGCGCCCATGTTCTCGAACTTGTCCTCGAGCTCGATCTCCTTGGCGACGGTGACGCCGTCCTTGGTGATGCGCGGCGCGCCGAACGACTTGTCGAGCACGACGTTGCGGCCCTTGGGCCCAAGCGTCACCTTCACGGCGTTGGCGAGGATGTCGACGCCGCGCAGCATGCGGTCGCGGGCATCGCCGGAAAATTTCACTTCCTTGGCAGACATTGAAAATGACTCCGATTGGTTTCTGGCTTGATCCGTCATCCCGAGGAGCGAGCTAAGCGAGCCTCGAAGGATGGCGGGCACGATTGGGGCCGTTCATCCTTCGAAGGCCGGCCGCCCCGGCCGCCTCAGGATGACGGGGAGAGGTTGGACGTCAGGCGATCACGCCCATGATGTCGGATTCCTTCATGATCAGGAGATCCTCGCCCTCGAGCTTGACCTCGGTGCCCGACCACTTGCCGAACAGCACCCGGTCGCCGGTCTTGATGTCGATCGGGATCAGCTTGCCGGACTCGTCGCGGCCACCGGGGCCGACGGCGATGACTTCGCCTTCCTGAGGCTTTTCCTGGGCGGTATCGGGAATGATGATGCCGCCCTTGGTCTTCTCCTGGGCTTCGATGCGGCGCACGACCACACGGTCATGCAGCGGACGGAACTTGGTCTTGGCCATGGGCTTCCTCGTGGCGCTGGTACATGATCCCGGAAAAGCTTGCCCCGGCTAGAAGCGGGGCGGGCACCGGCTCTCCGACAAGATCATGCCCAAGCAGGGTGTCACTGTTCGAAAACTGCTGAGATGATAAGCTGTTAGCACTCAGTACCCCAGAGTGCCAATCGCTGTCGGGGAGATATGGCCTTAACGATTGCCTGTCAAGCTTGCGGTCGGATCGTCCCTTTCAGGGTTAACCGGCGTGCTTGCGCTTCCCGCCAATGACCCGCAAAGTCGTCAAATCTGAGCCCTGCCGGAGACCGAATGATCCATCGCCACCGTCCCGCCGCCATCGCCGTCTTCGTCGGGCTGATCGCGCTGGCGCTCGCCGGCTGCGAGACCACCACGCCGGCCATGCAGCCTGCCGAGACTGCCGCCCCCACCGTTGTGCCGACCTTGCCGCCCGCATTCCCGCCGCACGATCTGGTCGGTGGCTGGGGGCTTGCCGCCTACCATAAGGAGGCCGACCGCGAGCGCACGATCAAGGCCGCGGGCAACCAGTGCCGCAATCCTTATGTCATCACCCTGGGGCCGAGCGGCGGGGTGATGATGCATCTGGCCGACCACGCGCAGCCGTCGGAGCTTGCGCTCAAAGGCGCCCCAGGCGGCAAGACCTATATCGGGCCGAGCAACGAGCCGCCGGGCGCCAATGACGACCGCGAGGTGGTCTCCTTTACTGGCCGCGTGCTGATCCTGCGCTGGATGGATCCGGAGGTGCAGGGCCGCTACGGCACCATGGTCTATGTGCGCTGCGCGCCGGAGGGTGGGAAGCGCCACGTGCGCCATACGGCCAGACACAGCGCCAGACCGAAGCCGGCGGCAAGGCCGAGGCCGGAGCCCAAGCCCGTCCAGCCGCCGATTCAGCAAGGAAGGTAAGCCGCGCACGATGCTGCGGGCCTGATCGATGACCTCACCGCGCGATTTCGTCGACGGACCCTGGCGCGCGGTGCCGGTACTCGGCATCACCCAGATCCTGTCCTGGGGCACCATCTTCTACACCCCGGTCCTGATCGTGCCGCTGATCGCCCGCGAGCGCGGCTGGAGCATGTCGTTCGCCATGGGCGGCTTCTCGGTCGGGCTGCTGGTCGCCGGGCTGGTCTCGCCCTATGTCGGCCGCTCCATCGATCGCTACGGCGGCCACGTGGTGATGGCCATCGGCTCGCTGATCGGCGCGCTCGGCCTGTTCTTCATCGTCTATGCCGCCAACCCAATTGCCTATATGGCGGTCTGGATCGTGCTCGGCCTCGCCATGGCCTCGAACCTGTACGATTCCGCCTTCGCCAGCCTGGGACGCATTTTCGGCGCCGGCGCCCGTCGGCCGATTACCGCGCTCACGCTCATCGGCGGCTTTGCCTCGACGGCGAGTTGGCCGGCAACACATTTCCTGCTCGAGGGACTGGGTTGGCGCGGCACCTATCTCCTCTACGCGGCGCTGCTCGCCGCCATCTCGGCGCCGTTGCACGCGCTGGCGCTTCCGCGCGGGCGCCACGAAGCGGAAGCCGGGCCAAGAGAAGCCGCCGCCGCGCCCGCCAAGGTGCTGCCGCCTTACGGGCTCGCCTTCGTGCTGGTCGCCGCGGCCTTTGCTTCCTACGCATTCGTGCCGTCGGGCATGTCGGCCAACCTGCTGGCGATCTTCCAGCGATCCGGCATCGACGCCGGCACCGTGGTGTGGATCGGGGCGCTGTTCGGGCCGGCGCAGGTTGGTGCCCGGCTCATCGAGTTCGCCTTCGGCCGCGAAGTGCATCCGCTCTGGGTGATACGCGGTGCGCTCACCGCGCTGCTTGCCGCCTTCGGCATCCTTGCGGTGTTCGGCATTTCAACCGCGACGGCGGCGGCGTTCGCGCTGATTTTCGGGGGCGCCAATGGGCTGGTCACCATCACGCGCGGCGCGCTGCCGCTCGCCTTATTTGGTGCTTCCGGCTACGGCCGGCTGATCGGCCGACTGGCCGGCCCCTTCCTGGTGATGCAGGCGGCCGCGCCGGTGGCGATGGCTTTCGTGGTGGACAACGTCTCCGACGGCGCGGCGCTGGCGGTGGCTGCCGGATTTGCGACGGTCGCGATTGCCTGTTTTATGGTGATCCGTAGGCCCCACTGAGCGCTTTGCGGCCCTTGCCAAAGCGGCCGCCGCGCGACATCTGTGACTGCAGGCAAATCGGGCAGCACCGGCGTCATGAAAGATCCCGAGCAGACACCTGCGACGGTCCAGGTCGATCCCCGCTATTTGCGGACCGCCGACGTATTCGAACGCCCGCTCGACGAGCGCCCGGATCATGACAGCATCGACGCCATTACGGCCTGGCTGGTCGGTCCCGCGCGGCGCATCGCATCGGGCCTGCAGGCGCTCGATGAATTTGCCTGGCGCGTGCTGGCATCAGGTATTCCGCTGCTGCGGTTTACGCTGCACGCGCGCGTCCTGCATCCGCAGTATCTTGGTACATCTTTGCAGTGGTGGCGGACGACGGGCAAGACGACCCAGATAATGATCGGCCACGAGATCGGTGACGCGTTCCGCTACGAGGACAATCCGGTGCTGCGCGTCGGCGTGGGTGGGGAGACCTTGCGGCGCCACCTCGACGGTCCCGACGCGCAGCTCGACTTTCCTATCCTGCGTGACCTCAAGGCGAGCGGCGCCACCGACTATTTCGCCCTGCCCACCCCCGCGGCGCATGGCAGCAACTACATGCTGACCTATGTGACGGACCGGCCGGGCGGCTTCACGCAGGTGGAAATCGATGACTTGACCCGCGTGTCGCAATCCATTGCCGTGGTCGCCGACATGCATACGCAGCGGGCGCTCGCCCGCAACGTGCTTGACGCCTATCTCGGTCCGAGCACCGGCCCCAAGGTCCTGGCCGGTCATATTCGCCGCGGCAGCGGCGAAGCGCTTGCCGCCGTGCTCTGGTCATCCGACCTGCGCGGCTTCACCGAGCGCTCCGACCGGTTGCCCGGCGACCGCATGATCGCCGTGCTCAACGCGCTGTTCGACGCGCAGGCCAAGGCGATCACCGCCCATGGCGGGGAAATTCTCAAATTCATCGGCGACGGCATGCTGGCGATCTTCCCGCTCGACGGTGCGGCAAGTCAGGTCGAAGCCGCGCGCAGCGCCCTTAATGCGGCGTTCGAAGCCATCGCGGCCATCGCGCGCCTCACCGAAGAGCCATGCATGGACGGCGAGCCGCCGCTCGAGGTCGTCGTTGCCCTGCATGTCGGCACCGCCTTCTACGGCAATATCGGCGCTGCCGAGCGGCTCGATTTCACCGTGATCGGGCCCGCGGTCAATCTGGTGAGCCGCATGCAGTCGGTGGGCAAGGCGCTCGACCTGCCCGTCATTGTCAGCGACGATTTCGCCCGCGCCTACGCGATGCCCTTGCCCTCGCTCGGGCTGCATACGCTGCGCGGGTTGGCAGTCCCGCACGAGCTGTTCGCGCCGGATCTGCCCGCGGCTGACGCCGAGGTAAAATTGACGGCCTAGCCGAAGAGAGCGTCGATCTCGCTCTGGCTGGCGTGCCCGGAATCGCCGTCGAGCCTGGGGCCGTTGATGAGGCCGCCGCTGTCGGCCGCCACCGCTGCATCGTCCGCCGTGCGGGTAAGCGCGCTGCAGCGCGCCAGCATGGCGGCAAGTTGCTCCTCCACCGTCTGCATGATGCCGATCACCTTGGCGATGCGCTGGCCGGCGAGGTCCTGGAAATTGCAGGCCTCGTAGATATCGACGGCATGGTCCTGGATGTCTTGCGCGAGGCCGCGCTCGAAACCGGTCCTGAACGCTGCCTTGAGCGACCTTGCACTGTCGTCGATGGCTTCGGCGGCTTGCAGGATTGCATGCGTGGCCTTTTCCATGCCGTCGACGGCGGCGCCGAGCTCGCCGGTCGCGCGCGCCATGCGGCGCGACTTGCTTTCGCCGATGAGCGCGGCAAGCTCGTCGCGGTTGCGGGCCACCATCTCGTGCACGTGCGTGAGTTCGCGCCTGACATCGTCGCCGGCGAGTTCCCGCCGCCCGCCTAGGGCCCGCAACGCCTTGAGCTGATCGACGGCATCGCGCTCGCCCGCGCATTCCTCGCGCGGCATTGGCGCGCGCTGGCTGGCGATCATCTGTTCGACGCGGAAGACCTTTTGCTTCACGTCTTGTTTCCCCGTTGTCCGACTGCGCTTTCTAAAGCACGGCACTTAACGTCAGGTTGCGTCAGGAACTAAACCGCGCGTTTACCATGCGCCGCTGCGTTTTACGCAAAATAAAGGCTAATGCGACGAAGCCCGCGCTCGGGTAAGCGCAATGTCGCGGCGCGGCGCGATGGTTTACAAATCGGTTTCACTTTCGTCCTTTACTTCGTGGCATCGATGTCGAGTTTTTGTGCAGAGTATCCGTGATGCCGCGTCCCGCACTTCCGATTTTCATCGTCCTGTTCGCAAGTTTGAGCGCGAGCGCGTCGGCGCAGACCGCGTCCTACGGAAATCCGGGAAGGATCGCGCCGCCGCAAATGGTGGTGACGGCGCCGCCGCCGCCGCCCATGCGCTCCGATCTCGGCGGCGGCTTCATCCAGTTCCTCTTCGGCGGCCGCAACGCGCGGGCGGCGCGGCCCCGGGCCGATTACTACGGCGCGCCGGCCCCACGGCCATTTTACGCCAACGTGCCGGCCGCTCCGCCGCCGATGGGGGAGCGTTCCCCGTCCGCGCATCCGCCGATCGACCCGCGCTTCCGCCGGCATGTCGTCGCCTATGACGGCAAGGAAAAGCCCGGCACCATCATCGTCGATACGCCGGACCACTTTCTCTACCTGGTCCAAGCGGACGGCAAGGCGTTGCGCTACGGCATCGGTGTCGCGCGCAAAGGCTTTGCCTGGTCGGGCGTCCACCATATCACGGCCAAGAAAGAGTGGCCGGATTGGGTCCCGCCAAAGGAAATGCTCGCGCGCCAGCCCTATCTGCCGCATGTGATGACTGGCGGTCCCGACAACCCGCTCGGCGCGCGCGCGCTTTATATCGGCAAGACGCTGTACCGCATCCACGGCTCAAACGAGCCCTGGACCATCGGCCACAACGTGTCGTCCGGCTGCATCCGCCTGCGCAACGTCGACATCATCGATCTCTTTAGCCGCGTGAATGTCGGCACCAAGGTGGTCGTGCTCGGTCCGCACGGCTCGGCGCGCGACTACATCCCGCCGCCCACGACGAATCCGCACATGGTGGAGCGACCGGGCTAGGGCCGCTTACCGCACTCAGCCTGGCTCGGCCAGCGCAACGCCGTGCGCGGCGAGCAGAGTTGGGAACGCATCCGAATTGAGAAAGGCGAATTCGCGCTCGCGCTGATCGGTCAGCGGATCCAGCGCGCGCAGCGCGGCGTCCACATGGCCCGGGTGCACCATCACCAGCCCGTCATCGGGCAGGCCGCTCAGGAAGCGGGGGAAGATGGCGGAGAACGGCGTCGGGCTGTTGAAATCATAGGCACCTGCGAAGGCCGGATTGGTCGCGACTCCATGCCGGCGCGCGCTGCGGCGGAAATTCAGGCTCAGTACGTCCAGCACCAGCGCTTTGCGGCCGCCAAGCGTATGCGCCGCCCGCGCCCGCCCGCATTGCCGTACCCAGGCTTGCGGCGCCGTCTCCGCCGCCACCTTGAGGAAAGCGTCGCGCACCTGCGGCAGCAGATGAACGTGCTGGTGACCGTCGAGGAAGTCGGGCAGGCGGCCGAAGGCATCGACGAAAGCGGCGAGTTGGGTGGCGATCTCAATGGTGAGCCGCTCCGGCTGCAGCCGCCGCATCATCGCCGCGCGCATCATCTGTGGATGAGGCAGGAAGTTTTCCTGACTGAGCGGCACGAAGCCGGCGCTCAACGGCGGGAAGGGCGCGGTGAGCGTGACATGCAGGCCGATCGCCACGCGCCGCACGCCGGCATTGAGCGTTTCCAGCGCGTCCGCTTCCTCGCCGGTCAAATGCGGCGCCACAGTCATCACAGAGGTGGCGTTGAGCCGGCCGCGCGCGATCAGTTCGCGGATGCCGTCATTGACCGCGGGCGAGATGCCGTAGTCGTCGGCGCACAGCCAGATATGGCGCAGAGCCCTGGCCATACCCTTTACTCGGCCGCGCGGGTCGTCGCCGATTGTCGCTTCGGCTCTTCGGCGGGCTCTTGCGTCGGCGCTTGCGCGGGCTTCACGCTGTGCTCGGCCACGAAATAGGCCGGCCGCGCTTTCACCTCCGACAGGAGCTTCCCGATGTATTCGCCCAGCACGCCGATCATGATGAGCTGCACCGCGCCGAGCACCATCATGCCGACGAAGAGCGACGGATAGCCCGGCACATCCTGGCCGTACACCCAGGTCTCGACCAGGATCTGTAAGCCGAAGATCAGCGCCATGACGGCGAGCAGCATGCCGAGCATGCTGGCGACGCGCAGCGGCGCCACGGAGAACGAGGTCAACCCCTCGATCGACAGGCCGATCAGGCTCCACACATTCCAGGTGGTGGCGCCATGGGCGCGCGCTGCCGGCGCGTAGTCGACGCGCACCTGTTTGAAGCCGATCCAGCTCGACAGGCCTTTGAAAAAGCGGTTGCGCTCCGGCATCTGGCGCAGCGCCGCCGCCGCGCGCGGAGACAGCAGACGGAAATCGCCTGCGTCTTGCGGAATCTTCTGCTTAGCCCGCCAGTTGAGCAGCACGTAGAACCAGCGCACGCCGACGCGGCGCACCAACGGTTCGTTCTCGCGGTGGGCCTTGGCGGTGTAGACGACGTCATAGCCGTCGTCGAGCCAGCGCGAAACCAGTGTGTCGATCATCTCGGGCGAATGCTGGCCGTCGCCGTCCATGAACAGCAGGGCGCCGGGCCGGGCATGGTCGAGACCGGCGAGCAGGGCCGCCTCCTTGCCGAAATTGCGCGACAGAGTGACGAGCTGGATGTCGAGGCCGTCGGCCGGCAGCGCGTCAGCCACCGCGCCGGTGCCGTCGCGGCTGCCGTCGTCGACATAGACGACCTCCACGCCGAGCCCGCGCGCGCTTTTGAGCCGCTGGGCCGCCTCGACGATGCGGCCGTGCAAATGCGCGAGGCCCTTGGCCTCGTCGAACAGCGGCACGACGATCGACAGGCGGGGCGGACTTTGCGCCTTGCGGACGGCGGTTTTGCGCGGTCTGGCGGCCATCTCGTTAACCTGGAGCCCTCTTCGTGGAACGCGTTCTATAGCGCAAGGTACGGGGGTGGCGCCACCGGCATCGGCGCGACCCTCTATCGCCTGGTCGCGCTCGCGGCGCATCGATTCGCCCTCACGGCCTCGTCCCGGGCGCGGCCCGCGTTTGCTTCGATTTCGAACGAAGGCTTTTATCGCCCGCTAACCAACGCAGCGATTGACGCCGGTAATACGTGCAACACCGGAGTGAATTATCCATTCCGATGCGTCATGTCTCCATTAAATAAAAAGGACATGCTTCGCAAACGAGAGCCGATGTCGAATCGCGAGAGCCGGAAATCTCAGGAAGAGGTCCTGCGTCAGTCGCAGCAGATCATCGCTGCGATTCTCAATGCCGTGCCCGCGCGCATATTCTGGAAAGACAAGAACCTCGTCTATCTCGGCTGCAATACGCCCTTCGCCCGCGACGCCGGCTTTTCGAGGCCGGAGGACCTCATCGGCAAGGACGACTACCAGATGGGTTGGCGCGATCAGGCCGAACTTTATCGGGCCGCCGATCGAGCGGTCATTGAAAGTGGCCAGAGCAGGCTGCTCATAGACGAACCGCAGACGACGCCCGACGGCAAGACGATCCGGCTTCTCACCAGCAAGGTGCCTTTGCGCGATGCAGACGGCCAAATATTCGGCGTGCTCGGCACCTATCTGGACGTGACCGAGCGCGCGCGCCTGGAAGAGCAGCTCGCGTTTTCCAATCTCATCCGCGCGACGGCGATGGAAAGCTCACCCGACGGAATTCTCGTCGTCGATGAGACCAGACGGATTATCTCGTTCAACGCGCAGTACGTCGAGCTATGGAATCTTCCGCGAGAATTGGTGGAACGCGGAGCCAATCTACCCGTGCTGCAGGCGGTAGCGGCGCAGTTTACCAGCCCGCAGGACTACATTGCGCGGGTCGATTATCTCTATGGGCATCCCGACGATAAGGCCGACGACGAATTGAAGCCGAAGGACGGCCGCGTCATCGAGCGGCACACGGCTCCGTTGCGCGACGCGAAGGGAAAAAGTCTCGGCCGCATCTGGTACTTCCGCGACATCACCGAGCGCGAGCTTGCGAACGAAAAGATCGAGACGCAGAATTTCTTGTTCGACGCGGCGTTGAACAACATGGTCCAGGGCCTGTTGATGTACGACCACGACGGCAAGCTCATCATTTCCAATCGGCGCTTCGCGGAAATGTTCGGGCTCGATTGGAAAACGTGGCGGGCGGCGGCGTCCGGAATAACGGTTCCGCAGACCATGCAGCTCGTGCAGGACTGGACCAAGGTGGGCCTCGTCAATCAAGATCAGGTTCTTGCCCAGATCAGCAGTCTCCTCGATCGCGGTCAGGCCAGCAAGATCGTGTTCGAGCAAACCAACGGGCGCACCTACTCATCACTGGCCGCGCCCATGGCCGGCGGCGGCTTTGTCGTGACTATCGAGGACATCACCGAGCAGCGGCGCACCGAAGAGAAGATCGCGCATATGGCGCATTACGATGCGCTGACCGACCTGCCGAACCGCGTGCTGTTCTACGAGAAAATGGATGAGCTTCTCATCCGCGCGCCGCAGAACCGTCCCTTCGCCGTCATCAGCCTCGATCTCGACCACTTCAAGAGTGTCAACGACATGCTCGGCCATCCGGTTGGCGACAAGCTGTTGCAGGCGGCGGCCGACCGCATGCGCGGCTGCGTGCGCGCCAGCGACATCGTCGCCCGGCTGGGCGGCGACGAGTTCGCGATCCTGCAGGTCGCGTTCGACCGGCCGGCCGATGCCACCGCGCTCGCCTCGCGTTTGATCGACCTCGTCAGCCAGCCCTACCGGATCGACGGCCGCCAGGTCATCGTCGGATCGAGCGCCGGGATCGCCCTCGCCCCCAGCGACGGCACCAATCCGGATCAGCTCATGAAGAACGCGGATCTGGCGCTCTACCGCTGCAAAGCCGACGGCGGCGGCATGTACCGGTTCTTCGAAGCGGAAATGGACCGCCGCATGCAGGAACGCAGGGCGCTCGAACTCGACCTTCGCAAGGGATTGGCGAACGGGGAATTCATCCTCGACTATCAGCCCATCGTCAATCTGAAGACCGGCAGGATCACCGCCTGCGAGGCGCTGATCCGCTGGCACCATCCCGAACGCGGCGTGGTGCCGCCCTTGAGCTTCATTCCGATCGCCGAGGAAACCGGCCTTATCGTCCCGATCGGAGAATGGGTGCTGGAGCGCGCCTGCGCGGATGCGGTCGCCTGGCCGGACGAGATCGCGGTCGCGGTCAATGTGTCCCCGGTGCAGTTCAAGTCTCCCGAATTTGCGCAAGTGGTCAAGAACACGCTCGCCGAATCCGGCCTGGCCGCGAAGAGACTTGAGCTCGAAATCACTGAACTGGTCCTGATACAGGACAGCGAAGGAGCATTGGCGCTGCTCAACCATCTTAAACAGCTCGGCGTCAGTATCGCCATGGACGATTTCGGTACCGGATATTCCTCGCTCGGCTACCTGCGCAGCTTCCCCTTTGACCGCATCAAGATCGATCAGGCCTTCATTCGAGACCTGACCGACAGCAAGGAGAGCCTGGCGATCTTGCGCGCTGTGGTCGGCTTGGGAAGCAGCCTCAATATCGTCACCACGGCGGAGGGCGTGGAGACGCGTGGCCAGCTCGAGCTGCTGCGGAGCGAAGGATGTACCGACGTCCAGGGCTACCTGTTCAGCGCGCCCAGACCGGTGGCGGAGGTGAACAAGCTGCTCGCCTCGGTGGGCGGTCAGGTGCCGGCGGTGGCGTGAAGCCCTGGTTCGAGTGTGGCGGCATTCACTCCTTCGGGACGCCTGTGGCGACGGCGCCGATGGCGCGGCCCTCCACATAATCATAGATCGCACGCACTTCGTGCGGGGTCAGGAATCCGGCCCAGCTTGGCATTCCCTTTGCTTTGACGCCTACCATTGCGGTGGTGAAGAATTTCTGTTCGGTCAAACCTTGATTGAGCGACTTGCGCAGATCGGGCGCGTAGAGGCTGCCGAGGGCGTCCTCGCCGTGGCAACGGAAGCAGTACGAATTGTACAGCTCGTAGCCACGGAAAACGTCGGCGGTGACCTTGTGGGTGCCGGGTTTGAAGATCGGCACAGTCGAGGTCACGGTCTTGCCGTCGACCTTGTAGGAATAAGTCTTTGGCGCCATCGACGCCGCGTCTGCCTTCTGCGGCTTCAACGTGAGAATCCAGGAGACGATCTCCTCGATCTTGGCCTTGCTGAGCTTCGGGTGTGGCGGCATGGGGACCTTGCCCCAGGTGCCGACATGGCCGTCCTTGACGGCGTCGACCAGCGTCTTTTCGGCCCCCGGCTTGCCCGCAAACTTGCCGGCGACGGCGTCGAAAGCGGGACCGACCAGCTTGTGATCGACGGCATGGCAGGAGAAGCAGTCGCTGCCTTTCGCGATCTGCTCGCCTTTTGGTGTGCCGCTTGGCTTTGCAGCGCCGGCGGCCGCGGCCGCGACGAACAGACGAGCAGAATCCGGCAGTCGCCGAGCGAAAGAGCGCCGACGTGGCAATATTTCCATTTGTGCGTGTGGAATGTCGTCTTGAATATCTATTGGCCCGGATAATTCACGGCTTGCCGCGCGCCGCGATGCACGGGCACGTCATAGGAGGTAACGATGCTTTGGATCTCGCTTTTGTGGCTGGCGATGACCTTGTCCAGCTTCCGCTTGAGCGCGCTGTCGTGCTCGCGCACGCCCATCGCCATGAAGAAGGTGAAGCGCTCGGCAGGGATGCCAGGTGCATATTGCTCGCTCGGCACCGGCGTTGTCTTGAGGTCAGGGTAGCTCTTCAGAAAATAGCCGATCGCGGGCTTCCAGGTGATCAAGACACCGACCTTGCCGTTCTGCACCGCCTGCAGCATCGATCTGGGCGACAGCCGCGGATTTCCTGCAATGTGGAACGGCACGATGTTCTTTGTCAGCCCGAGAACCTTGAGGGCCATTTGCGGCGGCGTTCCCGCTTCGATTCCGATCTTGATGGTGCGCAGCGCCGGCGAGTTCATCGACGTGATGTGATAAGGCGCATTCTTCTTGGTCACGAACACGTAGGACGAGGAGTAATACGGCTTGGTGTAACTCTCCTCGGGACTGCCGTAGGGCAGATTCATCACCACATCGCATTTGCCGGCGTCAAGGTTCTCCGCCAGGAAATTGGAGAAGCCGCCTTGCCCGCGGTAGCTCGACCAGTGGTATTCGAGCTTCCGCCCCATCGCCTTGGCGACGAGAGCGGCAACTTTGTTTTCGAAGCCCTGACCGGCGCGGTCCGAATAGGGCATGTAGTTCCCGTCGGCGCAGACGCGCAGCGGCGTGGGCCCGGCGTTGGGCGGATTCGGCGGCATGAAGAGGTGATGCGAAGGGCAGCGCGCCAAGCGCGAGGCCCGAAGCGGCGCAGAGAAGCGTAAGGAGCGGTTTCATCGGAAGGGTTCCATGTGTGCGGTAGGTGCGCGCATCCAATGGGCGCGGGGACTGCTGCTCTAATGCGATGACCCGGGCCGCCAACACGCTGGACGTTGAAGGCGGCCCTGGCTCTCGGCGGCCGAGATTATTTGTTCGAGGCCTGCTTGTTCGGCGTAGCGCTTGGCACGTCGAACACCATCAAGGTGCCGCCGAGGTTGGTGTAGTTGGGCAGCGATTCGTTGAGCCCGACCGCGCCCAGTCCGGCAGTCGACTTGTGCAGGTTGTTCGTCATCCCGATCGCCGCCCATCCGCCGACGCCGCTCAGCACTGCGACGTATTCGCGGCCCTTATGGGTGAAGGCGATCGGGTTGCCGATGATTCCCGA
The DNA here is from genome assembly GCA_963837965.1 of uncultured Pseudomonadota bacterium. GTDB lineage: Bacteria > Pseudomonadota > Alphaproteobacteria > Rhizobiales > Xanthobacteraceae > Pseudolabrys. Next base: position 312,027 of record CAWIPY010000009.1, read on the forward strand.
CGGGCACTTGAACTGATAGAGAATCTTGCCCGTCTTGAGATCCACGGCGCGGAATTCGCCCGTCAGCGTGCCGTAGAAGCCGATGCCGCCGGCTGTCGTGAGCGCTCCGCCCCAGTCCTGGAACGTGTCGTGGATCTGCCACTTCGTGTCGCCGGTCATCGGATCGTAGGCAATGAACCGGCCGCGGTAGCCGCCGGGGCCAGGCGTCATGTTGACGATGGCGCCGACGAACGGGAAGCCGGCCTTGTACTTCACGTCGAAGGCCTGGTAGCTCATGCACAGGTGGTTTAGCGGCGCGTAGAACAGCTTGGTCTGCGGATCGTAGGCGACGGGCTGCTCGTCCTTGTCGCCCTGCGATGCCGGGCAGATGTCCTTCACGTCCTTGCCCGCTTCGGTCATCTTGGCCGGATTGATCACGGGCTCATTGGTCTTCGCAGATATCTCGGAGGCCCAGTTCACCGATGGATCGTATTTGTGGGCCGCCAGTAATTTGCCGTCGGCGCGGTTGAGCACATAGGCAAAACCGTTGCGATCGAAATGCACCAGCGCCGGCACTTCTTTGCCGTGGTCCTTGACGTTGACCAGAATCATCCCGTTGACGCCGTCGTAGTCCCAGCCGTCGTGCGGGGTCATCTGATAGACCCATTTCGCCTCGCCCGTTTCGGGGTTGCGCGCGAAGATGGTCATCGACCAGCGGTTCTTCCCGGGGCGCTGTGTCGGATTCCACGTGCCGGGATTGCCGCTGCCGTAATAGATGAGGTTGAGCTTCGGGATCGTAGGAATACCAGCCCCAGGTCGTTCCGCCGCCGGTCTTCCATTCGTTGCCGTGCCAGGTCTTCAGGCTCGAATTCGCGCCGACCGGCTTTTGCGTGGCGCCGTTGATCGTGGTCTTGGCGATCGAACAGAAAATCCTTGTCCGGTCCCTCGCTGTAGGCGCGCCACATCAGCTTGCCGGTCTTGGCATCGAAGGCAGACAGATAGCCGCGCACGCCGAACTCGCCGCCGGAAACGCCGACGAGCACGATATTCTTCGACCACGAGGGGAGCCGAGGTGATGGTCTGGCCGAGCTTCGGATCGGCATTCTTCGACCTTCCACTCGACCTTGCCGGTCTTGGCATCAAGCGCGTAGACCATGCCGTCGAGGGCGTCGACGTAAAGCATGCCATCGCTATAGGCCGGCCCGCGGTTGACCACGTCGCAGCAGGCGACGGGCGGTGCGTTGGATCCGGCGGCGGATCGAACTTCCAGACGAAGCGATTCGGATCGTTCAGATTGATCGCATAGACGTGATTCGGATACGATGTTTCGACATACATCATGTCGCCGATCACCAACGGCTGCCCTTCCAGGCCGCGACTCGTCCCGGTCGACATGGTCCAGGCGACCTGCATTTTCTTGACGTTCGATTTGTCGATCTGATCGAGCTTGCTGTAGCGCCACATGGCGTAGTTGCCGCTCGGCATCACCCACTGGTTCGGGTTGTTGGCCATCTGCGACAACGATGTGGCCGACATCTTCGTCATATTCGCCTGCGGCGCGGCCTGCGCCGCGACAATGAGGGCGCTCGCACCGAGTGTGCCGAGCGTGGCAATAAAAAGCCGCCGTTTAGGCGGCCGATGTTTTGAGGTCATGACTGTCTCCTCGCGCGTTTCATCGTTCGGCCACTGGTGCATGGCACCGGCCGTAATCTGATGCTGAAATTTCAATCTGGAATCGTCCGTCGCGGCGAGGGCCAGATTCAGCCCCGGACATCTCAATGCATCGCACGGAAATCGCTTGAGCGATCGCTATGGTTCCCACGCGTGAAATTAAATTTCCGACATGAGATATGGATGCGCGCAAGCGCGAGCACGCACGGGATGGACGACTTGCCGACCGTGCGCGATCCGACCGTCTTCGGGTCAAAGAGCAGATCGGCGCATTTGCCGCCGTTCGCCGTCAGCGCCTACAGCCCCGCCTCGAGCTTGGCGTAGAGCGGATTGTCGCGCGAGAACACGTAGTCGAGATCGGCCACGGCGACGGCTTCCGCGCCGTGCTCGCGCAGGAAGCTGGTGAGCGCATAGACCTCTCCCGGCGGGCAATGCAGCGTCAGCATGCCGGACGAGGTCGGTCCGCCGAACGGCGTCGTCACGCCGAATTTCTGCCTGGCGCTGTCGACCAGCGCGGCATCGCAGGCGGCAAAGCGCGCGCGGACCTCGCGGAAGGCGCGGGCGCGCGCCTGCGCGGCGATGCGGTCGAGGACGACGCGCGCGGTCTCGCGCGTGGCCTCGTCCCATTGCGCGCCGCGCGCGGCCACAAGGTTGGCCTGCGAGCGCAGGATGACGCCGTCGTCGACGATCTTGAGCGCATTGGCGGCGAGCGTCGCGCCCGAGGTGGTGATGTCGACGATCAATTCGGCGGTGCCGGCGGCCGGCGCGCCCTCGGTTGCGCCCGAGCTTTCGACGATGCGGTAGTCGATGATGCCCTGATCCGAGAAGAAGCCGCGCGTGAGATTGATGTACTTCGTCGCCACCCGCAGCCTGCGGTCGTGGGTATGGCGGAAAGCGGTGGCGACGTCGTCGAGATCGGCCATGCTGCGCACGTCGATCCAGGCCTGCGGCACCGCCACCACCACATTGGCGTAGCCGAAGCCGAGGCCCTCGATCAGCACCACCTTGCTGTCGGCATGCGGGATCATCTCGCGCACCAGATCTTCGCCGGTAACGCCGAGGTGCACGGCGCCGGCAGCGAGCTGGCCGGCGATCTCGGAGGCCGAGAGATAGGCGACTTCGATGCCGTCAAGGCCTGACACGGCGCCGCGATAATCGCGTGCTCCCCGCGGCTTGATCAGCGGCAGCCCGGCGCGGGCGAAGAAGTTTTCCGCGTTCTCCTGCAGCCGGCCTTTCGCCGGCACCGCCAACACCAATGGCGCGCTCATCTAGCGCCTCCATAGACGTCGAGCCGTTCGATCCACACCGAAAGGCCCACCGCCGGTATCGGCTCGGCCGCGCCCAGCCGTGTGAGCAGCCCGTCGTAGCGGCCGCCCGCCACCAGCGGATCGCCGGTGCGCGCCGGATCGGTCAATTCGAACACGAAGCCGGTGTAATAATCGAAGCCGCGGCCGAAGCCGGTCGAGAAGCGGATGCGCTTCAGATCGATTCCTTGCGCGGCGAGGAAGCCGGTGCGACTCTCGAACAGGTCGAGCGCGGGCGCCAGTGCCTCGCTCATATTGCCTTCGGCGGCGAGCGCGCGCAGGTCGGCCGCCGCCTCGTCGGGATCGCCGGCGATGGCAAGAAAGCGCTCGATCAGCCCACGCACGTCGCGCGGCAGTCTGGTGCTGGCGCCGAGCGCGGCCTGCTCGAGAAAGCGGTCGGCGATCTCGCCCACCGAGCGGCCGCCCACCGCGTTGATGCCGGCAATCGACAACAGGTCGGTGACCAGCGCATGCGCGCCCTTCGGGTCGGCGCCGGCAAGCGCGGCCAGCACGCCCTGGTATTCGGGCCGCTCGCCGTTGCCGCCGAGCACGAGGCGGTTCAGATCCTGCGCCAGATTGGCCTTGCGGTTGAAATCCTTGGTCAGCCGCCGCTTCCAGGCCGCCGGCAGGTCGAGCGCGGCGATCAGGCTCTCGAACAGCGCCACGTCGCCGATCCGGATGTCGGGGGCCGCGAGGCCGTAATGCGCGGTCGCTTCATGGCCGAGGGCCAGCATTTCGGCGTCGGCGGCGGCCCGGTCGGCCCGCCCGAAGCTCTCGATGCCGGCCTGCAGGAACTCCGCCTTGCCGTCGCTCTGGTGGCGGAATACCGGGCCGAGATAGCAGAAGCCGGCCGGCTGGCCGGCGGCGGGCGAGGCGAGATAGTCGCGCGACACCGGGATGGTGAGGTCCGGCCGCAGGCAGAGCTCGGCCCCGCCCGGCGCCGTGGTCAGGTACATGCGCTTGCGGATGTCCTCGCCGGAGAGGTCGAGGAATGGCTCGGCCGGCTGCAGGATCGGCGGCGCGAGCCGGGCATAGCCCGCGCGCTCATAGGAGGCGACCAGCGCCTCCGCCCGCGCTTCCGGCCCTTTCGCTTGGCTTGCCACGCTCGCGTCCATCCGACGTCCCGAACTCGTCTGTGTCCCTGTTTGGGCCGCCCTTTAGCACGATAGTTTTAAGGATTCGACGCCTCTCGCCCCGCCGCCGGTCCGGGGGCTGGCGCCAAATGGCTGGCGTCGTTAACGAATTTCCGCCGGCCGGAGGGCGGCAAATTCCCGCACGAGGCTGCGCTAGGCCAGCCCGTGCCGCGCCAGCAGCTTGCGCACGGTCTCGACCAGGTCCGCTTCCGGCACGGAGACCTGCGCCTGCGCCTGCTTCTGCAGGTATTCCTCGCGGTCCTTCTCCAGCTTGGCCAGTTCGGCGCCGGCGATCAGGTCCTTGATGGTCACTTCGCCCTTGGCCTTCTCGTCGCCGCCCTGGATCACCACGCACGGGCTGCTGCGCTTGTCGGCGTATTTGAGCTGGTTGCCGATGTTCTTCGGATTGCCGAGATAGAGCTCGGCGCGGATGCCGGCGGCACGCAAGTCCGAGACCATGCGCTGATAGTCGGCGACTCTGTCGCGGTCGAACACGGTGACGACGACGGGGCCTGCCTGCTGACGTTGTCGCTCGAACTTGCCGAGCGCGGCGAGCGCCGCCTGCAAGCGCGACACGCCGATGGAGAAGCCGGTGGCCGGCACCGGCTGGCCGGAGAAGCGCGAGACCAGCCCGTCATAGCGCCCGCCGCCGCCGACCGAGCCGAAGCGCACGGGCTGTCCATTTTCGTCATCTGATCTCGAAAGCGAGCTCAACTTCGATAGACAGGTCCAGTATAGTATTCGAGGCCACGAACGACAGTGGGATCAATAAGCACCGGAGGTGTTTTCGAATCTGCAACTACAAATGCGATTTGTCTGCGACATCGGTCACGTCGACTGTATCGACAAGGCCGGTCGACTGAACGAGATTCAATTCTGCGAGCTCGTTAAGGCCCGCTGCCAAAGTATCGTTCATTTCAAATAGAGCGCCGCATAGCCCAGTAGATCAATGCCGAAGCTATACTTGAACTTTTTATTCGTTGGATTAACGCTTTTGAGGCTGGCCGCTTTTTGGATCATCACCTCTGTACGTCCAACGTACGCGTGTAATCCCAAGTTGGAGGCGGATCGAGAAATGGATTTGGGAATTTGACATCGATATCTGAAATTCTCCTCTTTGAATAAGCATAGATCTTGTTGAAGTTAAGTAGTCGCACCAGCAATCGATTTGTACGTTGTTTAATTCTGCACCTTTGGTGAAATCGCCACTTGCATCTTTTCGTCCGGCTCCAAGAAGGTCATGTACGCCCTCGATGCCAAGTCGGTCATATTTATCGATTGCTCGCAGCACAATTAGCCGTCTACCGGCATTTTCATCGCCGCCAAGGCCGATTGCTTCCATCACGCCATCGAGTACCTTCCGATTACTCACCTTCACCAATAGTCGCCGCGCTTGATGCCGAGCGCTTCCATCGTGTCCGCCGCCAGCATGCACAGCTCGGCGTCCGCCGCCATGGTGGGCGCGCCGACGGTGTCCGCGTCGAACTGCATGAACTGGCGGAATCGCCCCGGCCCCGGCTTCTCGTTGCGGAACACCCAGCCGTAGCGATAGCTGCGATAGGGCAGCACGATGTTCTCGGTGCCCAGCCGCTCGGCGACATAGCGCGCGAGCGGCGCGGTCAGGTCATAGCGCAGCGACAGCCACTGCTCGTCGTCGTCCTGGAAGGAGAACACGCCCTCGTTGGGCCGGTCCTGGTCGGGCAGGAACTTGCCGAGCGCGTCGGTATATTCGAAGGCCGGCGTCTCCACCGGCTCGAAGCCGTAGCGCTCGAACTGAAGCCTTATTGCCTCCACCATGTGCCGGGTGGCGGCGATCTCGGCCGGCCCGCGGTCGGCGAGCCCGCGCGGCAGGCGCGCCTTCAATTTCTGCGGTTTGTTGGGTTTCTTCGATTTATCGGCCATTTGGCCGTCTACATAGCAGACGCGCGGGCGACGGCAACGCCGGAAACCGGGGCGGCGGCGGCTCCGCGCGGGCAACTCAGCGTTTCGCGCAACCGGGAGGCGCGCGCCCGGGGTGCAAGGTCCTTCTCTGAGGTCCCCATCTTGCGTTCGGTCAACACGCGCCTTTTCATGCCCGCTATATTGCTTATGTGGCGCGCAGGGGCGCCTCGGGGCGGCCGACGATAAAAGCAATGCAGGCGAAGCGACGACACATATGGTTCGGCGCGGGCATCGTGCTGGCGCTGGCACTGGCCGCCGCCTGGTGGTGGGTGGCCGCCGCGCCCCGGGTCAAGGCGGTTGCGGCCAAGCGCGGCACCGCGGTCGAAATCGTTTATGCGACGGGCGGGGTAGAGCCGGTCACCTGGGCCAAGGTGGCGAGCCTGGTGCGCGGCCGCATTGCCTATATCTGTCATTGCGAGGGCAGGGACGTCAAAAAGGGCTTTGTGCTGGCGCAGCTTGACGACAGCCAGGCCAGGGCTGCGCTGAAGGAACTGATGGCGCGCGAGGATTTCCTCAAGCGCGAGATGTCGCGGGTGAGCGCGCTGATCACCAAGGGCGCGGCCACCACGCAGGCCTACGAGCGCGCCTCCATGGACCTGCGCCAGGTCGAGGGGCTGATCGCGGTGCAGAACGAGAAGATCGGCGAATACACCATCGTCTCGCCCATGGACGGCAAAGTCCTGCGCCGCGACGGCGAAACCGGCGAGATCGCCGAGGTGGGGCAGGTGCTGTTCCGCGTCGGCGTGCCCAAGCCGCTGCAGGTGGTGGCGGAGGTGAACGAGGAGGATATCCCGCGCGTTCATGTCGGGCAGACCACGCTGTTCCGCACCGATGCCTTCCCTAACCGCCGCCTCGAAGGCAAGGTGAGCGAGATTACGCCCATGGGCGATTATGCCGCCAAGACATTCCGCGTGAAGATCGCGCTGCCCGACGACACGCCGCTGCACCCCGGCATGAGCGTGGAGGCCAACATCATCACGCGCGAGAAGCCGAACGCGCTGCTGATCCCGGCCGATGCCCTGCAGGGCAACGCCGTGTTCGTGATCGAAGGCGACCATGTGCGCAAGCAGGCGGTCGAGATCGGCATCCGCGGCACCCGTGAGGTGGAGGTGCTCGGCGGCCTGAAGCAGGGCGAGCGGGTGGTCTCGCCCGCGCCACTCGACCTGAACAGCGGCGCCCGCGTGCGCGTGGTGAGCGGGGCATGAGCGTTGCACCAACTATCCGCTCGTCCCCGCGCAAGCGGGGACCTAGGGACAAGTTCGCAGGCCGCCCAATTGTCGCCCTGGATTCCCGCTTGCGCGGGAATGAGCGGCCGTTGCGGGCCGCGACAAATGGAATGCCTGCGCGATGAACCTCACGCTCGACATCGCCTGGACCCATGTGCGCGCCCATCTGCGGCAGACCGGCATCGCGGTCGCCGGCGTCGCCACCGGCGTCGGCTTTTCGGTCATGATGGCCGCCCTGATGGTCGGCTCGCAGGATGATTTCGTGCAGCGCATGGTCAACAGCCTGCCGCATATCACCGTCTCCGACGAGCAGCGCACGCCGCCGGTGCAGCCGGCCGAGAAGCTTTTTGACGCCGTCGAAATCCACAATCTGACACCGGAGGTGCGCCGGCGCGGCATCAAGAACCCGCTGGCGCTGATGGCCGCGCTGGAATCCTGGCTGCCGGGCAATGTGGCGCCTTCGGTGAAGGTTCAGGCCATCATCCGCTATGCCAACCACGACGTCGCGGCGAGCGTCATCGGCATCGACCCGCGCCGCGAGGCAAAGGTTTCCGAATTGCCCAAGCAGATGCGCGGGGCCACTCTCACCGCGCTCTACCGCGCAACCAACGCCATCGTGCTCGGCGACCGGCTGGCGGAGAAGATCGGCGCCCGCATCGGCGCCAACATCACCCTGCAATCGAGCGAAGGCGCCAACATCAATTCGCAGGTGGTCGGCTTCTTTCACTCCGGTGTGCGGCAGATCGACGAAACCACAGCCTACACGCTGACCAAGACCGGGCAGATTCTGGCGCGCCAGACCGGCATGATCAACGAGCTGCGCGTCCATCTCAATGACCCCCTGGCGGCTCGCGCCATCGCTGCCCGCATCGAAAACGAGACCGGCTACAAGTCGGTATCCTGGCAGGAGGCCAACGAGGATCTCCTGTCGACCTTCGTCATCCGCAACATCATCATGTACGCGGTGGTGGGCGCCATCCTGCTGGTGGCGAGCTTCGGCACCTACAACATCATCTCCACCATCACCCACGAGAAGACGCGCGACATCGCCATCATGAAGTCGCTCGGCCTGTCCGAACGCACCGTGCGCACGATATTCGTGGTCGAGGCGCTGATCATCGGACTGGCCGGCTCGCTGGCCGGCTTCGCGCTCGGCTACGTGCTCAGCCGCGGGATGGGCGCGGTGCGCATCAGTAACCCGTTCATCGATTCCAACTATCTGCCGCTCGCCTATGACCCGCTGCATTATCTGATCGCAGGCGCCGTGGCGATGACCTCCTCGGTGCTCGCCGGCTATGCGCCGGCGCGCAAGGCGGCGCGCGAGAATCCGGTCGAGATCATCCGGGGCGCCACATGAGCGACACCGCGCCGCACCCCGACGCGCCGCAGGCTGCAGGGGGCGCGCCGCTGATCGAGGCGCGGCATGTCACCCGCATCCTGCCCGGTGTCGTGCCGACCACACTGGTGCGCGACATCAACCTGAGGATCGGGGCACAGGAGTTCGTCGCTATCACCGGTCCGTCGGGCTCGGGCAAATCGTCGCTGCTTTATCTGCTCGGCCTGCTCGATCTGCCGACCTCGGGTGAGGTGCTGCTGCGTGGCCGCGACACCATCCATATGGACGAGCAGGAGCGGGCGCACGCCCGGCTCACCTTCCTCGGCTTCGTATTCCAGTTCCATTTCCTGCTGCCGGAATTCACGCTCATGGAAAACGTGATGCTGCCGATGCGGGCGCTCGGCCGGCTGTCGCCGAGCGCCATGCGCGCGCGGGCGCAGGAACTGCTCGCCTCCCTCGGTCTGGCCGACCACACGCACAAACGGCCGGATCAGTTGTCCGGCGGTCAGCGGCAGCGTGTGGCGGTGGCGCGCGCTCTGGCCAACGAGCCGCCGGTGATCCTCGCCGACGAGCCGACCGGCTCGCTCGATTCCCATGCCAGCGAGCAGGTGTTCGAGCTGCTGCGGGACCTGGTGGAAGCGCGCGGCAAGACCGTGGTCGCGGTGACCCACGATACGGCGATGGCCGACCGCATGCATCGCGAGATCAAGCTGATGGACGGGGCCGTCATCGCGGACGAGCAGCAGGCGCGGCGGTAAAATAGCGCCTCTTGCCGCGGCCGAGCGCGCATCGGCGCAACACCCGAATCACATTTTGCGTCGAAGCGCATTCGCCGCTTGCGGCTGCGAATCGAATCAACGCTAACTGTTTGCTAGCGAACACAAGTAACCGGAGTGAGAACGCACAAGGAAAATGCACAATGAAGCGAGGGGCTCCCCATGGCTTTTGAACAAAGTGGCCGCGCGCGTGTGATCGTTGTCGGTAACGAAAAGGGCGGTTCGGGTAAATCTACGGTGGCGATGAACATCGCGGTTGCGCTCCTGAGGCAGGGCCGGCGCGTAGGCACCATCGATCTTGACGCGCGGCAAAGGACGTTCACAACCTATATCGAGAACCGGCGCGCATGGGCGAGCCAGGCGGGGCGCGCGTTCGACATTCCCGACCACATATGCGTCGAGGAACCGGCGGAGGATCGGCCGTCCGGGCCGGAAGCGCTCAGCGACGCGGTCGAAACGCTGGCTGCCCGCAACGACTTCATCGTCGTGGATACTGCCGGCCACGACAGCGACCTGCTGCGGCTGGCCCATGCGATGGCCGATGTTCTGGTCACCCCGCTCAATGACAGCTTCGTCGATTTCGACCTGTTGGCCAGCGTCGATCCGACGAATTTCGACATCACCGGCAGCGGCCCCTACGCCGAAATGGTTGCGGAGGCGCGGCGCCAGCGCCGGGTGCTCGGCCAGACGGCCACGGACTGGGTAGTGCTGCGCAACCGCCTGACCGCGATCCGCTCCCGCAACAAGCAGTTGATGAGCGACGGACTGGAGGCGCTGTCGCGTCGGCTCGACTTCCGCTGCGTCGACGGCTTGGCCGAGCGGGTGATCTTCCGCGAATTCTTCCCGCGCGGCCTGACCGCCGCCGACGAGCTCGACAAGGCGGCGCTGGGTACCCGCCCCACCATGTCGCATCTCACCGCGCGCGTGGAGGTGGAAAACCTGCTCGCGGCCATGGGCCTCGCCGCGGTAACGGAAGAGCTGACGCTCGCGGATCGGGACGCGGCTTGATCAGGGCTCGGCCTTCAGGATCGCCCATCCGACCGTGACGGTCGAGCGGCCGCGCCGGTCGTGCAGCAGCAGCGGCTTCTGCACTACCGCGCCGGCGGCGATCTCTCGATACTGACGGGGCAGCTTGTTCGGATTGCTGCCGGTCCACACCACGACCGCGCCCTTTGCCCTCAAGTCCGCAAGGCTGATCCAAGGCGCGCGCGCGGGCTCGCCGTCCACCAGCACCTGCGGTTGGTCCGGCGAGTAGTGCGCCAGATTGCCGCCGTCCCACATGGTGCCGATCACATAGACGAGCTTCCTGCCGGTGATCTGGCGGTAGCGCTGCGTGACATCGCGGCCGAGGCTGCCGCCGGGAAAGAACACCGCGCGGTAGCGGTGATCGAAACGCGGCAGCACGTCGTAATTGATGTAGAAGGCGGCGGCGAGGCAGGCGAACACGATCGCCCAGGTGGCCAGGATGCGCGCCAGCCTTGCGCCCGCGAGCGGGCGACGCGCGGTGAGCACGAGCCAGATGCCGAGAAACAGGAAGAGCGGATAGCCCCACATGGAGACCGCGCCGCGCCCGCTCACGGCGGCCATGGCGAGCACCGTCGCCAGCGGGCCGAAGGCGAGGCAGCTCACGATACGCCAGTCGAAATCGTCGGCCTGCGCCGCGGCGAGCGGTTCGCTCGCGCTGCGTCGCGGCCAGAACAAAGGCGCCGCGATGGCGAGCGAAGGAAGCAGGAAGAAGAATTGGCTGATGCCGAACAGGAAGGGATGCCAGAGATGATCGTACCAGCCGCGCGACAGTACGGCCCGGTGCTCGGCATAGGCCAGCGGCAGGAAGTCGGTCTTGATTAGCCAAACCACGTGCGGCGATACCGTGATCAAGGCGACGGCTATCGCGATGTAGGGTCCGGGCGTCGTGAGCACCTTGCGCGCGTCGCGGTCGACCAGCGCGAACAGCACCATGGGCGCGGCCAGCACGACCACGAAATATTTCGCCCATAGCGACAGGCCCATGGCCAAGCCGAGCAGCAGCCAGTCGGCGTTGCGGTTTTCGCGCAGCGCCCGGTGATAGGAGAGGCCCGCCAGCGCCCAGAACGGCAGCTGGATGACGTCGTGATTGAACTTGGCGGCGGTGTAGTTGAAGTAGTGCAGGCCGTCGATGATCAGCACCGAGACAAGCGCGCCGATCCCGCCGACCAGCGGCCGCGCCGCCGCATAGACGAGGGCGAAGGCGGCGCATACCGAGATCTCGGCCAGCAGGTAATAGGCAAAGTCGTGGCCGACCAGCCTGTAGGCGATCTGCACCAGCCACCAGGGCAGGGGCGGCAGCTTGTCATAGCCCAACTGCCACTCCCGCCCGTACATCAGCGCCTCGATCAGGTCGAGCGGCAGGTTGGGGTAGATGAGGGAAGGCAGCGCGGTCCAGACCACGGCATGCAGCGCCAGGAAGGCGGCTAAGGTCCGGCCCGGGTAGGTCGCGATCCGCTCCAGAAATGGATAATCAGGGGAGGTCGGCAGGGCCGGGGCGCCAAGTTCCATCGGTGACTGGGCTTTTTGCTGTAATGCGGGGGCTATTCGCCGTTACCATAGCAGGAGTTCGAGGTTGCGCGGACACGCGCGGTCGGGAACATTGGGGCGCGGCGGCGCGAATCGGACGTCCGTCCGGCGGAGCCCGTCAGGAATAGCGCAATGGTTCGTCTCGGCGCCATTTTTATCGGAATCTGCATGGTGCTGATCGCCGGTTCGCTCGGCGCCGTGCTCTATCTCGGATTCCGGATGGATGCCCGCACGGCCGGGCTGATCGCGCTCGCCGCTCTGGTCGGCATGGCTCTCTATAACTCGATCAGCAATCGCCTTGCCGACCGGCGCACTCTTGGCGACCAGATTGCCGACCTCTCGCGCGGCACCGGCGATCTCGCCCGCCAGGTCGCCGAGATGGAGCGCCGGCTCAATACGATGGAAACGCGTGTCGACAAGGCGGTGGGCCGCGCCCAGGACGTTGTGGAGCCGCTCACCGTCGAGATGGGCGAACTGAGCACGCTGGTGCGGCAGATCGCCGAAACCGTTGCCGACCACGCCACCGCCTTGCAGAAACAGGGCGTTGCCGCAGCGCCGGTGGTGACCGAGTTGGTCAAGCCGGCGCCGCAGCTGGCCGCCGGTGGCGCGCTCGATCTGAAGGAAAGCGACACCGTCACCGGGTCCCGCCGCTTCCAGGGGCTGTCGCGCGATGAGATCGCCGCGTTCATCGGCCGGGCGATCGACGAGGACCGGATCGACCTTTACCTGCAGCCGATCGTTACGCTGCCGCAGCGCAAAGTGCGCTACTACGAGGCGGTGTCGCGGCTGCGCACCGAGGACGGCGACATCATTCCGGCCAGCGACTTCATCGAGCTTGCCGAGAATGTCGGCTTGATGCCGAAAATCGACAATCTCCTGGTATTCCGCTGCGTGCAGGTGACGCGCCGGCTGCAGCTGAAGAGCCGCGACGTCGGCGTGTTCTGCAATATCAGCCCGGCGACGCTGAACGAGCCGAACTATTTCAAGCAGTTCCTCGATTTCATGGACGCCAACCGGGCGCTCGCCGGCTCGCTGAGCTTCGAGTTCAGCCAGAGCGCCTACCGTTCGTTCGGACCGATCGAGCACGAAAGCCTGGCGGCGCTCGCCGAGCGCGGCTTCCGCTTTTCCATGGATCACGTCGGCGACCTGCGCCTCGAGCCGAAGGATCTGGCCGACCACTCGTTCCGCTTCCTGAAGGTGCCGGCCAAGGTCTTACTCAACCGCGCCAACGCGCAGAGCGACATCCATCCGGCCGACCTCGCCGACCTCCTGGCGCGCTCCGGCATCGATCTGATTGCCGAGCGCATCGAGAGCGAGACCATGGTGCTCGACCTGCTCGACTACGACGTGCGCTTCGGGCAGGGCTTCCTGTTCTCGCCCCCGCGCCCGGTGCGTGCCGAGGCCCTGCAGGCCGCGCCCGAGGGGCTTAAGGCGGACGAAGCCTCGCCGCGGCTGGCCGCCGGCGGCGGCGGCTGAACGAGGCGTTCCCGGCTCTCTTTCCACGGGCGGGACGTTGCGCTAGACGCCTCGTTCCGATGCCCTCATAACCGCCTCTCCTCGATGCGCTATGACGGCGAACCCGGAATCCAATGTCCCGGCCGCGGTTATGGATTCTGCGCTCGCTTCGCTTGCGCCCCCGAATGACTTGGAATTTTGCATGACCGCTTCTTTGCCGCCCCTCATCCAGCATTTCTCGGCGCTCGCGCCCGACTACGACCTGTTGCTCTGCGACGTGTGGGGCGTGGTGCATAACGGCCTGGAAGCCTTTCCGCAGTCATGCGACGCGCTGATGCGCACGCGCGCGATGGGTAGCACGGTCGTGCTCATCACCAACTCGCCGCGCCCGAGCGATCAGGTCGCCCGACAGCTCGGCCGATTGCACGTGCCCTCCGAGACCTACGACGCCATCGTGTCTTCCGGCGACGTCACCCGCAGCGGGATCGAAGCGCGCCGCGGCCAGAGCCTCTATCATCTCGGTCCTGAGCGCGACCATTCGGTGTTCGGCGGGCTGGACGTGCGCTTCGCACCGCTGGAGAGCGCCGACTATGTGGTCTGCACGGGGCTCGAGGATGATGACGTGGAGACGCCGGACGACTATCGCGACCGGCTCGAGCTCATGCTCAAGCGACGCCTGTTCATGCTTTGCGGCAATCCCGACGTGGTGGTGGAGAAGGGCCCGCGCCTGGTCTATTGCGCCGGCGCGCTGGCCGATCTCTATGCGGCCATGGGAGGCGAAGTGCTCTACGCGGGCAAGCCCTACCGGCCGATCTACGATATGGCGCTGGAGAAGGCGCAAGGCTCGGCCGGTCGCGCCATCGCGCACGAGCGGGTGCTGGCGGTGGGCGATTCGGTGCGTACCGACCTCAAGGGTGCACACACACTCGGCGTCGACTTCCTGTTCGTGACCTCGGGGATACACGCCGAGGAACTGGGCGGTCGCGATCGTCCGGACACCGCGGCGCTCAAGGGTGTGTTTGCCGCCGCCGGCGCGATGCCGAAAGCGGTGATGCGGCAGCTTGTCTGGTAGTAGCCGCTGCGGTTAGGCCGGGACCGGTGCGAACACCGCCTCGATCTTGTTCTTCAACGTCTGCGCGTTGAACGGCTTGACGATGTAGTTCGATACGCCTGCTCTCTTGGCGGCGACCACGTTCTCGGTCTTCAACTCTGCGGTGACCATGATGAACGGCGTGTGCCCGAGCGCAGGATCGGCGCGAACCTCCTTGAGGAAGTCGTAGCCGGTCATCGGCTCCATGTTCCAATCCGAAATCACCAGGCCGTATTCGCGCTGCCGCATCCTTGCGAGCGCGGCAGAGCCGTCGCCGGCATCGTCAATGTCCTCGAAGCCGAGCTGCTTGAGCAGATTGCGGATGATGCGCACCATGGTGCTGTAATCGTCCACGACCAGCACCGGCATCGACATATCGAAGGACATGACGTATTCCCCCGGGACGAAAGCCCCCAACTCCGGGCAGGTGTACTACCGGCGCTTGAATAAGCGGTTAATCTGGAACCTTATTTACGGCCCGCTAACCATGGCTGTGGTCGGACGTCCCGCAAACACCACCTCATGAGCGATTCCCCTCAGGCCCGAGATTTCACCGTTGTGCGCGGCGGCGCCGACGGCATCGACGCGGCCGGGCTCGCCGGCGCCGTGGTGGCGATCGGCAATTTCGACGGCGTGCACCGGGGCCATCGTGCTGTCATCGGCGCCGCGCGCGCGCGGGCCCGGGCGCTCGGCCGCAAGGCCGCTGCGCTGACCTTCACGCCGCATCCGCGGCTCTTCTTTCGGCCGCAGGAGCCGCTGTTCCAGCTTTCCAGCGAGCGTGACAAGCTGCGCCTGCTGGCCGCCACCGGGCTCGACGGCGCGGTCATTATGCGGTTCGACGCGCGGCTCGCCGCCACCACGGCCGAGGACTTCATCGGCCGCATCCTGGCCGGGCAACTCGGCATTGGCGGCGCTGCAATCGGATTCGACTTCCATTTCGGCAAGGACCGTACCGGTTCGCCGGCCTACCTGGCGGAACAGGGCGCTCGGCTCGGCTTTTCGGTCGACGTCGTGCCGCCGCTGGAGGACGAGGGCCGCCCCGTCTCCTCCGGCGCCGTGCGCAATGCGCTCAACCAGGGCAGGGTGGTGGAGGCGGCCGAACTCCTCGGCGCACCCTGGTTCGTTTCCGGCGAGGTCATCCATGGCGACAAGCGCGGCCGTGACCTCGGTTTTCCGACCGCGAACCTGCGGCTCGACCCGTCCTGCGGACTCAAGCACGGCATTTATGCGGTGCGGGCGCGGGTCGGCGGCCAAATCCTCGACGGCGTGGCGAGCTTCGGCCGCCGCCCAACTTTCGACGACGGTGCGCCGCTCTTGGAGGTCCATCTGTTCGACTTCGATGGCGACCTGTACGGGCAGCATATGGACGTGGCGTTTATCGGCTGGCTGCGCCACGAGCAGAAGTTCGAGACGATCGAACACCTCAAGGACGCCATGAAGGCCGACGCTGCGCAGGCGCGCGACGCGCTGGCGCGGGCCGGAAACGCGTTTCCGGCCTTGGCGGCAATCGGCGCGGGCTGAAAACGCAGTCCTGCGGCCTTTTCGCCGCCCAACCTCCCTGCTAGTAAGCGCCCCATGTCCAGCCCCAAACCCGACGCCAAACGCGACTATTCCGAGACGCTGTTCCTGCCGCAGACCGATTTCCCCATGCGGGCCGGCCTGCCGCAGAAGGAGCCGGAAATCCTGAAGCGTTGGGAGCAGGCCGAATCTCTACGGCCGCCTGCGCCAGGCGGCCAAGGGGCGCGACAAGTTCATCCTGCACGACGGGCCGCCTTACGCCAACGGCCACATCCACATCGGCACCGCGCTCAACAAGATCCTCAAGGACGTGGTGACGCGCAGCCAGCAGATGCTCGGCTTCGACTCCAATTACGTGCCGGGCTGGGACTGCCATGGCCTGCCGATCGAGTGGAAGATCGAGGAAGAGAACTACCGCTCGAAGGGCAAGGCCAAGCCGGACTTTTCCGACCCGGCGGCGATGATCGCCTTCCGGCAGGAATGCCGCGCCTATGCCGAGCATTGGCTCGGCGTGCAGCGCGAGGAGTTCAAGCGGCTCGGCGTCGAGGGCGACTGGGCGCACCCATACACGACCATGAGCTTTCCGGCCGAAGCGCAGATCGCGCGCGAACTGATGAAGTTCGCCGCCAACGGCACGCTCTATCGCGGCTCGAAGCCGGTGATGTGGAGCGTGGTGGAGAAGACGGCGCTGGCCGAAGCGGAGGTCGAGTACGAGGACTACACGTCCGATACGGTGTGGGTGAAGTTTCCGGTCAAAGAAACCCTCCGGGACTTTGATCCAACCAAGAAGCCAGTAATTAAAGATATGGCTCTCTTGAATGCTTCAATTGTCATCTGGACGACGACTCCTTGGACTCTGCCAGGGAATCGAGCGATCGCTTTCTCACCAAAGATTAAATATGCGCTTTACGAGTGTCCGGGCCGCGCCGCCAGAAAACTGGGCCAAGCCCGGCGACATGTATGTGCTTGCGGAGAAGCTTGCTGAGGACGTTTTCAAGCAGGCTCGTGTTGAATCATACGAAAAACTGGACGATGTGGATGCCGAGGTGCTTGCCAGTCTCGAGTGTGATCATCCCTTAAGATCGGTCGGGTACGGATTTTCTGTGCCGCTCTTAGTGGGCGAGCACGTCACCGACGACACCGGCACCGGCTTCGTGCACACCGCGCCCGGCCACGGCCGCGAGGACTTCGACGTCTGGATGGAGAACAAGGCGGCGCTGGAAGCGCGCGGCATCAACACCACCATCCCCTATACCGTCGACGAGAACGGCGCCTTCACCGAGGCCGCGCCCGGCTTTACGGGCAAGCGCGTCCTCAACGACAAGGGCGAGAAGGGCGACGCCAACAAGGCGGTAATCGACGCTCTAATCGAAGCCGGCATGCTGATCGCGCGCGGCCGCCTCAAGCACCAGTATCCGCATTAGCTGGCGCTCGAAGAAGCCGATCATCTTCCGCAATACGCCGCAGTGGTTCATCGCCATGGACAAGGACATCGACCGCCATGGCGATACTCTGCGCGCGCGCGCCCTGCACGCCATAAAGGTGACGCGCTGGGTGCCGCCGCAAGGCGAGAACCGTATCACCGGCATGATCGAGGGCCGGCCCGACTGGGTGATCTCGCGCCAGCGCGCCTGGGGCGTGCCGATCGCCGTCTTCATCAAGCAGCAGCCGGACGGCTCGGTCGACATCCTGCAGGACCCCGAGGTCGAGGTGCGCATCGTCGAAGCCTTCGAGGCAGAAGGCGCCGACGCCTGGTACGCGCCGGGCGCCGCCGAGCGCTTCCTCGGCAAACGCGCCAACGAAGGCTGGCAGAAAGTCGACGACGTGCTCGACGTCTGGTTCGATTCCGGCTCGACGCATGCGTTCGTGCTGGAAGACCCGGTGCATTTCCCGCAGCTCGCCGGCATCAAGCGCGGCATCGACGGCGGCAAAGACACGGTGATGTATCTGGAAGGCTCCGATCAGCACCGCGGCTGGTTCCACTCCTCGCTTCTTGAAAGCTGCGGCACGCGCGGCCGCGCGCCTTACGACGTGGTGCTCACCCACGGCTTCGTGCTCGACGAGCACGGTCGCAAGATGTCGAAATCGCTCGGCAACCAGGTCTTCCCGCAGGACGTCATCAAGCAGTCGGGCGCCGACATCCTGCGCATGTGGGTCTGCGCGTCCGACTATGCCGACGACCTGCGCATCGGACCGGAGATCCTCAAGACCACGGTCGACACCTATCGCAAGCTGCGCAACACCGTCCGCTGGATGCTGGGTAACCTCGCGCATTTCCACGACGACGAGCGGATCAGGCACCCCGAGCAGATGCCGGAGCTGGAGCGGCTGATGCTGCACCGCCTCGCCGAGCTCGATGCGCTGGTGCGCAAGGCCTATGCCGATTTCGATTACAAGCGCATTTTCGCCGCGCTCAGTGCCTTCATGACCTCGGATTTGTCGGCCTTCTATTTCGATATCCGCAAGGACGCGCTCTATTGCGACGCGGCCTCGTCGGCCAAGCGCAAGGCCTGCCTCACCGTGCTCGACCATCTGTTCCGCTGCACGGTGACCTGGCTCGCGCCCATGCTGTGCTTCACCGCCGAGGAGGCGTGGGCCTCGCGCTACGGCAGCGATGCAGGCTCCGTGCACCTCGAAGCTTTCCCGGAGGTGCCGGCGGCCTGGCGCGACGACAGGCTCGCCGAGAAGTGGCGGAAAGTGCGCGCCGTCCGCCGCGTCGTCACCGGCGCATTGGAGATCGAGCGTGCGCAGAAGCGCATCGGCTCTTCACTGGAGGCGCATCCGATCGTGCACGTAGCGAACCAGGAACTGGCGGAAGCCGTGCTCGACGTCGATCTTGCCGAGATCTGCATCACCTCTGCGCTGACCCTGGTCGAGGATGAGGGCCCCCCCGACGCCTTCCGGCTGCCGGATGTGGCCGGCGTGGCCGTCGTGCCCAATCTCGCCGAGGGCACGAAATGCGCGCGCTCGTGGAAAATCCTCACCAACGTCGGCGCCGATCCGGAGTTTCCCGACGTCTCGCCGCGCGACGCCCAGGCGCTGCGCGAATGGGAAGCCCTGCGCAAGGCGGCCGAGTGAATGCGTGACAGCTTTCTCTACGGCCGGTTCACGTCGCTGGGGCTCGTCACGGCGCTCTGCGCCTGCGCCATCGACCAGGCGAGCAAGTTGTACTTGATGTTCTACTACGACCTCGCCCGGCGCGGCCCGGTCCGCCTCGGGCCCTTCTTCGATCTGGTGTTCACCCGCAATACAGGCATCAGCTACGGCCTGTTCCAGACCCATAGCGCGCTCGGCCAATGGGTGATGCTCGGCACCAAGGTGGTGGCGGTGGCCTTGCTGTGGGTCTGGCTGGCGCGGTCGCACAGCCGGCTGACGGCCCTGTCCCTCGGCCTCATCATCGGTGGGGCAGTCGGCAATGCCATCGACCGGCTGGCCTACGGCTGGGTCGCCGATTTCGTGTTTTTTCACGTTTCTACGGCTGGTTTCCGCTTCGACTGGTATGTTTTTAACCTCGCCGATGTGGCCATCGTTGCCGGGGTTGTCGGCCTGCTGTATGAATCCCTGATCGGGGAACGCGCCGCAAAAGCGCCCTGATCCGGGGCGATATTTCGCGACGAACACGGCGATTTCTTTAGGGCTTCTTCGCCGCTCGCATGGCAAGACGCCCGCATGGCAACGAGAGACCGCGGATGATGTGGACCCGCCCGACTCGGTTGACGGAAACTTGTGCTGCGCTTGGCCTGGCGTTGGCCGTCGGCCTGCTCGCGGCGCCGCAGGCGGCGCGTGCCGGCGACGACGACAGCAACGGCAATAGCAACTTTTACAGCGCCACCTTCGGCCGTCTGATGGAAGGCCTCGGCTTCAAGAGCGCCGACAGCAACGACGACATCCACTACCGCGAGCGAGCGCCACTGGTGATCCCACCCAGCGACCAGTTGCCGCCGCCCGAGAAAGCCAATGCCGTGCCCAATCCGGCCTGGCCGAAGGATCCGGACGTGGCCCGCCGCAGGCAAATCGAGAAGATGCAAAAGAACCGCGACATTGAAGCGGAACGCATGCGCGAGGAAAACCCACTGCCGCCCGACCAACTCGCGCCCGGCCCGCGTCCGCGCGGCGTTGCCAACAAGGATGTCGGCCCGGGCGTCCTGGGCAAGGTGCTGTCGCCGTCCGAACTCGGCTACAATGGCGGCCTGTTCAACCATATGTTTCGTGGCAAGAACGAAAACGTGGCACACTTTACCGGCGAGCCGGCGCGTGCCGACCTGACCGATCCGCCGCCCGGCTATCAGACACCGTCGCCCGATCAGCCCTACGGCACCGGACACGCGCCGGCGCCGAAGGCGGATGATAACTATCTGAATCGTAGCGAACCGCCGCGATGAAGAAGAAGCAGTCGTGAAGTGCGCGCCATTACGGCAATGGCCTCTGCTTCGGTTATCCTCTCGATGACCGCGTGACGCGCGCGGGGGCGCATCAACCCAGAGCCTGCAAGGTTGTTCCAAACGTGATCTTCCAACGAACCGTCTCCCTGGCCGCCGCGGTGGTCGTCGCCGCGGCGCTCTCGGCGCAGGCGCTCGGCGCCACCGATTCCGGCGCCGCCGGTGCCGGCAAGGTCGCCGATTACACGCTCGCCAACGGCCTCGAACTGGTCGTCATCCCCGACCATCGCGCGTCGGTGGTGACCCACATGATATGGTACAAGGTCGGCTCTGCCGACGAAACGCCGGGCAAGTCGGGACTTGCGCATTTCCTCGAACACCTGATGTTCAAGGGCACCGCCAAGCACCCGGCCGGCCAGTTCTCGCAAGTGGTCTCGCGCATCGGCGGGCAGGAAAACGCCTTCACCTCTTACGACTACACTGCCTTTTATCAGCGGGTACCCAGCGCCAAGCTCAAGACCGTGATGGCGTTCGAGGCCGACCGCATGACCGGCCTGCAACTCACCAACCAGGTCGTGCTGCCCGAGCTTCAGGTGATCCTCGAGGAGCAGAACATGCGCGTACGCAACAATCCGCGCGCGCGGCTCGGCGAGCAGATCGATGCGGCGCTGTTCCTCAACAGCCCCTATGGCCGACCGGTGATCGGCTGGCGCCACGAGATGGAGGGTCTCACGCGCGACGACGCCATCGGCTTCTACCGGCGCTTCTACGCGCCCAACGACGCCATCGTCGTGGTCGCCGGCGACGTCACGCCGCAGGAGGCGCTCGCCTTCGCCAAGGAGACCTACGGCAAGGTACCGGCCAACAAGGCGATCCCGCCGCGCATCCGCCCGCAGGAGCCGAAGCCCGTCGCCGTGCGTTCGCTCACGCTCGCGGATCCGCGCGTCGAGCAGCCACTTATGCAGCGCGACTATCTGGTGCCCTCGTTCCACACCGGCAAGCCCGGCCAGTCCGAGGTGCTCGAGGTGCTCGCTCACATCCTCGGCTCGGGCAGCAACAGCCGGCTGTACAGCAGCCTTGTCGTAGACAAGCATCTGGCGGTTGCCGCCGGCGCTTGGTACGACAGCTCGGCGCTCGACATGTCGAAGTTCAGCGTCTACGGCGCGCCCGGCCCGGGCGTGACGCTGCCTCGGCTCGAAGCCGCGACCGACGCGGTCATCGAAAATGTGGTCAAGAACGGCGTGACGCCGGCGGAGCTCGAACGCAGCAAGACCAAACTGATCGCCGACGCCGTCTATGCCCACGACAGCCAGCGCAGCATGGCGCAGTGGTTCGGCGAGGCAATCGCGACCGGCTCGACCGTCGCCGACGTGGAGCATTGGCCGGACCGCATCCGCGCCGTCACCGCCGCGCAGGTGCAGGAGGCCGCCCGCCACTGGCTCGACAAGCGGCGCTCGGTCACCGGCTATCTCATCAAGGATAAACGCCCGCAGGCGGAGAAACGCACATGACGCGCCTCATCACCCCGATCGCGGTCGCCCTGCTGGCGTTCGTTGCCGGCGCCTCGGCCGCCTCGGCGATGACGATCGAGAAGATCGTCAGTCCCTCCGGCATTCATGGCTGGCTGGTGCAGGAGCATACGGTTCCCCTGGTCGCGCTCAATTACGCGTTCCATGGCGGCTCCAGCCAGGACGAGGCCGCGAAGGCGGGGACCGCCAGTCTCGCCTCCAACCTGCTCGACGAAGGCGCGGGCAAGCTCGACAGTAAGGCCTATCACCAGCGGCTGGAAGACCATGCCATCGAGCTCGGCTTCGACGTCGGCCGCGACTACTTTCGCGGCTCGCTGCGCACGCTCAAGGTCCACCGCAACGAGGCCTTCGACCTGCTGCATCTGGCGCTGACGGAGCCGCGCTTCGATCCCGACGCCGTCGAACGGGTACGCGGCCAGGTGCTGGCGCAACTGCGTCGCCAAACCACCAATCCGAACGATCTGGCCAGCCGCCGCTGGTGGCACACCGCATTTCCCAATCATCCCTACGGCCGCGAAACCGACGGCACGCTGCAAAGCGTGCCGCGCATCGCCGTCTCCGATCTGCGCGGCTACGTGCACCACGTGTTCGCGCGCGACAATCTCACCGTCTCGATCGTCGGCGACATCGACGCCGACACCGCCGGCAAGCTGATCGACCGCGCCTTCGGCACCCTGCCAGCCCACGCCGAACTCACCCCTGTTCCGGCGGCCAGCCCGACCAATCTCGGCCAGCAGATCGTCATCAATGTCGACGTCCCGCAGGCGGTGGTGAATTTCGGCGGAAAGGGCATCGAACGCAGCGATCCTGATTTCATGGCGGCCTATATCGTCAACCATATCCTGGGCGGCGGCAGCTTCTCCTCGCGGCTTTACAAGGAGGTGCGCGAGAAGCGCGGGCTCGCCTACGGCGTGTCCGACAACCTCGTCTGGTTCCGCCGCGCCGCGGTGGTCATCGGCGGCACCGCCACCCGCTCCGACCGCACCGCCGACGCCCTCAAGGTGATCGAGCACGAGATCAGGCGCATGGCCGAGGACGGGCCTACGCCTGAGGAACTGGCGGCCGCCAAGGACTACATCAAGGGCTCCTACGCGCTCTCGCTCGACACATCGAGCAAGATCGCCGCCCAGCTCACGCAGATCCAGCTCGACAAGCTCGGCATCGATTACATCCAACGCCGTGACAAGCTGATCGAGGGCGTCAGCACCGCCGACGCCAAGCGGGTGGCCAAGCGCCTTTACGGCGGTGGACTGCTGGTGACGGTGGCTGGCCGGCCCAAGGGCCTCACCTCGGGTCTCTTGAAGACGGGCATTACGAAGACTGGCCTGGCCAAGGAGTGAACCGGTCGCGCCGTCCGGCGTTAAGCGGACGGCGCATATGCGGATTCTGAGTCGTCGTGGCCGGGCTTGTCCCGGCCATCTCGCTTAGGTAGGCACAGTGCGTCCCTGATCGGGATGCCCGGCACGGGGCTGGGCATGACGGCGGAGAGACCATGCCTCTTATCCAATCCATCGACAGCGCGCTGGAAATGAACGTCGGGCGCCACGGCGTTACCGAGACGGCGTTGGCCGGCGCCCTGGCACGCAGCGAGGGCGCGCTTGATCGCCTGCGCGAGCATTATGCCGAGGGCACGCTGCCCCTTTTGCGGCTGCCGGAAAGGCATGACGATCTCGCCGAGATCGGCGAAGCCGCCGAGCAGCTCAAGGCGGGCGCGACGGACGTCGTCATGCTCGGCACCGGCGGCTCCTCGCTCGGCGGCCAGACCCTGGCGCAGCTCGCCGGCTACAGGGTGCCCGGCGTCGGCGACTTCCCCGCAGGCCCGCGTGTGCATTTCATCGATAATCTCGATCCGCATTCCTACGCGGCGCTGCTCACGAAACTGCCGCTTGCCACCACGCGTTTCGTGTCGATCTCGAAATCCGGCGGCACCGCTGAGACGTTGATGCAGACCATCGCGGCGCTGTCGGCGCTCAAGCAGGCGGGCGTCGACCCGCGCGGCGCGGTGCTCGGCATCAGCGAGCCGATGAAGCCGGGAAAGCGAAACGGCCTGCGCGAACTGCTCGGCAGCTACCAGGTGCCGATGCTGGACCATGATCCGGGTGTGGGCGGACGCTATTCGGCGCTCACCAATGTGGGCCTGCTGCCGGCGGCTGTGCTCGGCCTTGACGTGGCGGCCGTCCGCCAAGGCGCGGCCAATGCGCTGCTGCCGGTGCTCGACAAGAAACCACCGACCGAGGTGCCGGCGGCGGTTGGCGCGGCGCTTGCGGTCGCACTGTCGGCGAGCAAGAACATCAGCGTGGTGATGGCCTATTGCGATCGTCTCGAACGCTTCACCCACTGGTACGTGCAGCTCTGGGCGGAAAGTCTGGGCAAAGACGGCAAGGGCACCACGCCACTGGCCGCGCTGGGGCCTGTCGACCAGCACAGCCAGGTGCAGCTCTTCATCGCCGGCCCGCGCGACAAGCTGTTCACCACGGTCACCGTCGACGCGGCCGGCGAGGGGCCGCGCATGGATGGCGAACTCGCCAGGCTCGCCGGCGAGCCCGGCTTTGCCGGCAAGACGATCGGCGATCTGGTGGCGGCGGAAGGCCGCGCCACAGCGGAGACATTGGCGAAGAACGGCTGCCCGGTGCGCCGGCTGCATCTGCCCCTGCTCGACGAAGCGGCGCTCGGCGAACTGCTGATGCATTTCATGCTGGAGACCATCATCGCCGCGCATTTGTTCGGCATCAACGCCTTCGACCAGCCGGCGGTGGAGGAAGGCAAGGTGCTGGCGAAGAAATATTTGACGTCCTGACGCGGGATCTCTCCGCCGTTCGTCCCCGCGCAAGCGGGACCCAGTGCTACAGAACGCGGCCTGTACTATTGTGCCCTGGGTTCCCGCTTGCGCGGGAACGAACGGAGTTTGTGGCTGCGCCCGGAATACGAATGCCCCGCATTACCGACACCATCGAAATTGACGACTCCGAGCTGGAGGAGAGCTTCGTGCGCGCCTCCGGGCCGGGCGGGCAGAACGTCAACAAGGTATCGAGCGCGGTGCAGCTGCGCTTCGACGCGCGCCATTCGCCCTCGCTGCCCAACGACGTCGCCATCCGGCTGATGCGGCTGGCCGGCAGCCGTCTGACCAAGGAAGGCGTCATCGTCATCGTCGCGCAGGCGCAGCGCGACCAGGCCCGCAACCGCGCCGAGGCGCGCGAGCGCCTGTTCGACCTGATCCGCCAGGCGGCGGTGCGCCCCAAGCCGCGCCGCCCCACCAAGGTGCCCAAGGCGCAGAAGCGCGAGCGGCTCGAAGGCAAGCGGAAGCGCTCCGAGATTAAGAAAATGCGCGGCGGCAAGGGTTTGGATTAGCGCGGGATAGCGGGGGCAGCCGGCGAGGCTGCCTCGCCGCTGCCGTTCTCCGAGGGCTAAGATCGGGCGACCGAATCAGCGCCTTTTACCCCGCGGGGGGAGAGGTGAAAGAAAAAACATGCCCGTCCGCCAGCTCACCGAAGCAATCGTCAACCGCATCGCCGCCGGCGAGGTGGTCGAGCGGCCGGCGAGCGTGGTCAAGGAACTGGTCGAGAACGCGCTCGACGCCGGATCCCGGCGTATCGACGTATTGACCGACGGCGGCGGCCGCCGGCTGATCCGCGTCACCGATGACGGCGAGGGCATGACGCGCGCCGACCTCGAACTGGCTGTGGATCGCCACGCGACGTCCAAGCTCGTCGGCGAAGATCTCCTGTCGATCAGCACGCTGGGCTTCCGCGGCGAGGCCTTGCCTTCCATCGGCTCGGTCGCGCGGCTGACCATCACGACGCGTCATGCCTCGGAGCCGCATGCCTGGTCGCTCGCCGTCGATGCCGGCGCCAAGGCGTCGGCGAAGCCGGCGGCGCTCGGACACGGCACCATGGTGGAGGTGCGCGACCTGTTCTACGCCACACCGGCGCGGCTGAAGTTCCTCAAGACCGACCGCAGCGAGGCGGAAGCCGTGCGCGAGGTGGTGCGGCGGCTGGCCATGAGCCGGCCCGACATCGCTTTCACGCTGGCCGGGGAGGAGCGTGCGCCGGTGACCTGGAGCCCGGCGCCGGAGGGCGAGCCTCTCGTCCGTCTCGCCGACGTGCTCGGTCAGGACTTCCGCGCCAATGCCTTCGCGGTGGAGGCCGAGCGCGAGGGCGTACGCTTGACCGGCTTTGCCGGCCTGCCGACTGCCTCGCGCGCCAACTCGCTCGGCCAATATCTGTTCGTCAACGGCCGCCCGGTGCGCGACAAGCTTCTGTTCGGAGCGGTGCGCGCGGCCTATGCCGACTACCTGCCGCGCGATCGTCACCCCGTGCTGGCCTTGTTCGTGGCACTTCCCGCCCGCGAGGTGGACGTGAACGTGCATCCGGCGAAGACGGAGGTGCGCTTCCGCGACGGCGCGCTGGTGCGCGGCCTGATCGTGCGCGCGCTGAAAGAGGCGCTGGCGCGCGAGGGCGGCCGCGCCGCCTCGACCGGCGGCGGCGCGACCATCGCCGCCTTCCGTCCTGCCGCTACGCCGCGGCGCGGCAGTTACGACTGGCGGCGCTCGCCGGCGCGTCCGCCGGGCTTTGCGCCCGCACGCGCGGCCGCGGCGTTCGGTTTTGCCGAGCCGACGCAAGCGGCCTTCGACGTCGGCGAGCCGTCCGCCGATGCGGCCATCGCCAGTTTCGAGCCTGCCGCCGAACTGCTCGACCGCCCGCTCGGTGCCGCGCGTGCGCAAATCCACGAGACCTATATTGTGGGGCAGACGCGCGACGGACTGGTCGTTGTAGATCAACATGCCGCCCACGAACGCATCGTCTACGAGCGGCTGAAGGCGGCGATCGAGGCCTCGGGCGTGGCGCGGCAGATCCTGCTCATCCCCGAGATCGTCGAACTGGACGAGGCCGACGCCGCCCGCCTTGGCCAGCGCGCCGCGGAACTGGCCCGCTTCGGCCTGGTGGTGGAGGACTTCGGCCCCGGCGCCGTCGCCGTGCGCGAGACCCCGGCGCTTTTGGGCGAGGTCGACGTCAAGGGCCTCGTGCACGATCTCGCCGAGCACATGGCGGAATGGGACGATTCGCTCCCCCTCGAGCGCCGCCTGCTGCACGTCTCGGCCACCATGGCCTGCCACGGCTCGGTGCGCGCCGGGCGCCGGCTCAAGCCGGACGAGATGAACGCGCTGCTGCGGGAGATGGAGGCGGTGCCCAATGCCGGCCAGTGCAATCACGGCCGGCCGACCTATGTGGAATTGAAGCTGACGGATATCGAGCGGCTGTTCGGGCGGCGGTAGTTCCCTCTCCCCGCTTGCGGGGAGAGGTAAAGGCAAGGCGCGTCACGCCCGCAAAAACACAATTTCCGTGTCGTCGTACGTCCGCCGCTCCAGCTCCTCGAACCCTTCCGGCCCGGCAAAGCCCGCGTCGGCCGCCTCCTCGACCACGACCAAGGCGCCCGGCTTCAGCCAGCCGCCCTCGCGCGCCGAGACAAGCGCCTTCTCCGCCAGGCCCTTGCCGTAGGGCGGGTCGGCGAACACCAGGCCGAACGGTTCGAGCGGATGCGCCGGGCCGAGCTTTGTCGCATTGCGGCGGAAGATGCGGGTCACGCCGCCGAGCCCCAGCGTCTCGATGTTCTGCCGCAGCAAAGCGCGCGCCTCCACGCCTTCATCGACGAACAGCGCGTGAGCCGCGCCGCGCGAGACGGCCTCGATGCCGAGCGCGCCGGTGCCGGCGAACAGGTCGAGCACGCGCGCGCCCGTCACCGGGTCGGCGTAGGCGTGCATGAGGATATTGAACAGCGCTTCGCGCAGGCGGTCGCTGGTCGGGCGCACCGCGTCCGACTTCGGCCCGGCGATGGGCCGCGAGCGCAGGCGTCCGCCGACGACTCTCATTTGGGTCTCGGCCGTGACGGCCGCGGACCCCCGGAACGGTCGGCGCGGCGGCGTTTCCGAGGCAATGAGCGAGGCCTGTCGTCTTCTTGCTTTGCGGCCGGTCGCGCACCAATGCCTTTCTCCGCGCGCCCCCGCGAAAGCGGGGACCCACCGCTGCCGTGCCCAGCGCCTCCGCCTTCCTGGATTCCCGCTTTCGCCGGAATGAGCGGAGAGCGAAACTCCGCCCCTTCCAGCGGCCCCGTGAAATCGGCATGCGCCTGCTTGGCAATCTCCTGTCCCAGCGCCGCCCGCAGGTCTTCCGTCGCCACTTCCTCGACCTCGCCGTCGTCGAGCCCGCCCAATTCGAACGGCCCGTAGCCGACGCGGATCAGCCGGTTCACTTTCAGCCCGAGATGCTCCAGCACGCGGCGCACCTCGCGGTTCTTGCCTTCGCGCAGAGAGACCGTGAGCCAGACATTGGCGCCTTGCTCGCGGTCGAGCGCGGCTTCGATCGGACCGTAGCGCACGCCGGCGACGGTCACGCCGCGCTTGAGGCCGTCGAGCGCCTCTTGCGTGACGCGGCCAAGCGCGCGCACGCGGTAGCGGCGCTCCCAGCCGGTCGACGGCAGTTCCAGCGCGCGCGCGAGCCCGCCGTCATTGGTGAGCAGCAGCAGGCCTTCGCTGTTGAGGTCGAGCCGGCCGATGCTGATCAGCCGCGGCAGCCGCTTGGGCAGCCTGGCGAAGATGGTCGGCCGGCCTTGCGGGTCGGCATGCGTGGTGACCAGCCCGCGCGGCTTGTGGTAGCGGAACAGGCGCGTGCGTGCCCGGCCCGGCAGGGGCTGCCCGTCCACGGTAATCCGGTCGCGCGCCGTCACATTGAGCGCGGGTGACGCGATCGCCGCGCCGTTGACCGCCACGCGGCCGGCGGCGATCAGGCTTTCCGCCTCGCGCCGCGAGGCAAGCCCCGCGCGGGCGATCACCTTGGCGATGCGCTCGCCGGGTTTGTCATCGGTCCTTTTTTCGGGCATGAGCAGCATTTATGGCATCGCCATCCTTCATGCAATTGGCGCTGGAAGAGGCCCGCGCCGCCGGTGTGCGCGGCGAGGTGCCGGTCGGCTGCGCCATCGTGCGCGGCGGCGAAGTGGTGGCGCGCGCCGGCAACCGCACGATCGCCGACAAGGACCCGACCGCGCACGCCGAGCTGCTGGCGATCCGCGCGGCGGCGGCCAGGCTCGGCTCGGAGCGGCTTACGGACTGCGATCTCTACGTGACGCTGGAGCCCTGCGCCATGTGCGCGGCGGCGATGTCATTCGCCCGCATCCGCCGGCTCTATTTCGGCGCGGCCGACGAGAAGGGCGGCGCGGTGGAGCACGGCGTGCGCTTCTTTTCATCGCCAACGTGTCACCACAAGCCCGAAGTCTACGGCGGCATCGCCGGAACCGAAGCGGGCGCGCTGCTGAAGGATTTCTTCGCCGCGCGGCGCTAGCCGCATCAAAGCGCGTTCGTTGCGGCGCGTGTGCCAGGCGCGCAGGGAATGGCCCATTGCGCTGAACGTGGAAGCGTGCCGATTTGTCATTGCGATAGTCGTTCCTGGACATCGTTGCGGCGCCGACGGCCGCATCGCCATCGGCTGCGGTGTTACGGTGGCTCGCGCTAGGCGGTCGCTCGCTGCAGGACGTCGCGCGCGGCTTCCGAGACGCGGCGGTCGTAATCGTCCGCCAGCGCGTGTAACGCGGATGCGCCGTCGCCGCTGAACGACGGTCCGTGCATCAGTGCCAGCGTACGGGGCGCGAGCGTCGCGAGGCCGCGGATCGTCCGGCCCATGGCGGGATTGAGCGCGGAGTATTGGAAGACATCCTCCGCCGCGATCGCCGGTCCGACCACATCGCCGTCGGTCAGCGCGGCTTCGTCGCCGAGCTGGGTGAAGAGGTCGCCGCACATCAGCGTGCGCGTCGATTCCTCGAAGAGAACGCCGGCGTCCCATCCGTGCGGCGTATGTGGCGTGTCGATGAAACGCACGCGCTTGCCGTCGCCGAGGTCGAGCGTCTCGCCATCCGCGAGCACGCGCGGCGTTCGGTCCGCAAAATCGTTGAGCGACACCATGCAGCCGGTCTGCCCGTGCGCGGGCGTGGCCTCGGGCGCCACGGCAAGCCACTCGTTCATCGCGCCGCATTCGTCGGCCTCGAAATGGCCGAAGGCAACCCAGCGCAGGCGCTCGGGCGGCATGATGCGGCTCAGCGCCTCTCGATTGAGCGGAAACATCTTGCGCAGGCCGGTGTGAAACATCAGCGGCTCGTCGCCGAGCACGAGGAACTGGTTGAAGGTGAAGCCGGCGGGCGGGGCCATGTCCGGCACGAAGGTCGAAAGCCGGTAGATGCCGTCGGCGATTTCGCTGATTTTGGTTTGCATGGCGCGGTCTCCGGGAGCGGTCCAGTTTCGATACACGTAGACGTACTCTGAAAGTAACGGCTTGTCAACAATGAATGCACATGCTAGTGTAATGAAAATGGCGACCCGGACTTATACCCTCAAGCGCCGCGCCGAGAAGCAGGCGGACACGCGCCGGCGCATCGTCGAAGCCGCGGTCGGCCTGCACGGCAGTGTCGGTCCGGCGCTCACGACCTTGAGCATGGTGGCCGAGCGCGCCGGCGTTCAGCGGCACACGCTCTATGCGCATTTCCCCGACGAGCGGAGTCTCTTTCTCGCCTGTTCGGGGCTCGCAATGGAGCGCGATCCGATGCCGGACCCGGAGCCCTGGCGTTCCATTGCCGACGCCCGCGAACGGCTAAGTACAGGCCTGAAGGCCATCTATGGCTGGTATGAACGCAACGCGGAGCTTGCCGCCTGCGTGTTGCGCGACGCCGAATACCACGCGCTCACGCGCGAAATGGTCGCGTTACGGCAGGCGCCGATCGTGCAGGCCCATCGCGAGGTGTTGGGAGCAAAGTTGAACGCCGCGCAGCGCAAGCTGCTGCCCCTTGCGCTCAGCTTCTTCACATGGCGGACGCTGGTGCGCGAGAACGGCATGCGGCAGGCCGACGCCGTTACAGCGATGGTGCAGGCCGTCATCGGCGCAACGGCGCGCTGAAGCCGCCGCCCCAGCTATACCGTTCTATCCACCAGCTTGCCCATGCCGGGCGGCGGTGGCGCATGGTCGGGCGATGTGTCGACGTCGGACTCGTCGGCCACCGGCGCAACCTTGTCGGAATCCTCCTCGTCCCGCGCCCGCGCCTTGCGCAGGGAGGCGACGCTTCTTGCCCGGATGCTCTGGATCACGCTCATCACACGCGCTCTCGGTTGCGCGCGAAGGCTAGCGATCAGCCGTCAATATTGCGCAAGCGCAATGCGCGAAACTCGAGGACGGCGGGAAAGGATTCGTTGACCTTACCGGCGCCGTACCCGCTCGCGACAGAGGATGACGGCGATAGGTCAACGTCTATCGCTGTCGGCACTAGAGCAAGATCGCTTTAGTCTGAATCACGCCGTCTCGCTATCGCTCGGCGTCGACCCTCCGCCTCCAGGGGAGCGTAGAATGCTGTGCCTGCTGCGCCGCTTCGATAGAAAGCGATCCTGCTCTAAGCCTGCTGCGCGAATTCCCACGCCTTCATGGCGAGCGGGCGGACCATCTCGGCCTTGGCCGGCGCGAATTCCGACGTCGCGGTGCCGTCGCGCACGCGCCCGATGATGCCCTGCAGGATGGCGGCGATGCGGAAGAAATTATAGGCGAGATAGGCGGGCAGCGCCGGCCTCGGATCGAGCCCGGTGCGCGCAACATAATCGTCGACGTAGGCCTCCATCGACGGAATGCCCAGAGCCCGCAGATCGCGGCCGACCAGCGTCGCCGTGCCGGCCGCGCTCTCCGAATGCGGCATGTGCCAGGCCATCAGGTGATAGCTGAAGTCGGCCAGCGGATCGCCGAGCGTCGACAGTTCCCAATCGAGCACGGCGACGATCTTCGGCTCTTCGCGCGCCACGATGAGGTTGTCGAGCCGGTAGTCGCCGTGCACCAGCCGCACCGGCCCCGCCGGCGGAATGTGCTGCGGCAGCCACTCGATCAGGCGCTCCATCTCCTCGATCTTGTCGGTCTCCGAGGCGCGGTACTGCTTCGACCAGCGGTCGACCTGGCGCGCCACGTAGTTCTCGCCGCGGCCGAAATCGCCGAGGCCGATGGCCGCGGGCTCGAAGCCGTGCAGGCGCGCGATGGTCTCGTTCATGGCGTCGTAGACGGCGGTGCGTTCGGCCGGATGAGACGCCGGCATCTGCGGCTCCCAGAACACGCGGCCGTCGACAAAGCTCATGACGTAGAAGGCGGTGCCCGCCACGCTCTCGTCGGCGCAATAGAGGATAGGCTCCGCCACCGGAAAGCCTTGCGGGTAGAGCGCGCTGATCACGCGAAATTCGCGGTCGACCGCGTGCGCGGACGGCAAGAGCTTGCCGGGCGGCTTGCGCCGCAGCACGTAAGCGCGCGAGGGCGTCTCCAGCAGATAGGTCGGATTGGACTGGCCGCCCTTGAACTGCTTGACGGTGAGCGGCCCGGCGAAGCCCGCGGCGTTTTCGCTGAGATATTGCTCCAGCCGCGCGGCATCGATGCGGAGGGCGGCTGCGATTTCCTTGGTGCCCGAGAAGGCTTGCTGGCGGTCGACGTTGGTCATGGGTCGATCATACCGTCATTCCGGGGTGCGAGCGAAACGAGCGATTTACCTCTCCCCGCTGGGCGGGGAGAGGTCGACCGCCGAAGCGCAGCGAAGTCGGCCGGGTGAGGGGGGATCGACGTTGTGCACGACCGCGATGCCCCGTCATCCGGCTCGCGGCGTTGCTTGCGTCTCGCGTTCACTTCTTGCCTCCAAACTCGATCGGCGCATCGGCATAGACCTTATAGCTTTGCGTCTTCGGCTTCGCCTTGTCGTCTTCGTGGACGTATTGGATCGAGCCTTTGCCGGTGAGGGCGCGCGGCAGGATCATCACGCGAATGAAACGGCTCGGCGTGTCGGCGGCCGCCTGCGCGAATACCGGGTCGGGGCCGGTCTCGTACCAGGCGCCGCCGGGTCCGTAGGAGGTCGAGCGGCCGCGGGTGTCGATGCGGATGCCGCCCTCGATCAGGCAGCGGATGCCCGGGCCCTGGTGCACGTGCGTATAGGCGCAGCCGCCGGGCGGGAAAGCCACGCTGTCGCCGCGCATGAGCAGTTCCCCCTTCGGCATTGTCTCCAGGAAGGCGGTGAGCTTCTCGTGCGTCGTCATGCCCGGCGCGCAGGCGACCGTCGAGCCGGCATCGCCCCGCGCCAGCTCCCAGCGCCAGCAGGAAACGCCTTCGGGCCCCGGACGCACCACGACTTCGCGCTCGCCCTGCCAGGCCTCGCCCGCCTTGACGATGCGGCCGCCGATGGTCGCCGCGCCGTGCGCCACGAAGATGAAGCGCGGCAGCGGCGGCAGCCGGAATTCGATCGCTTCGGCGCTCGTCAGCACGTCTTCATAGAGGCGCAGGATGGGATGCATCGCTTCTCGCTCGGTCTGTAGGATGGGCAAAGGTGCCCGCAGGGCGCCGTGCCCATCGCGAAATTGTCCTTCGCGGCGCCAGCGCCGCCGCCGGTGGGCTCCGCTTGCGCGAAGTCCACCCTACAAGATTTTTTCCCGCTCGACCGCCCGCCAGCCGATGTCGCGGCGGCAGAAGCCTTGCGGCCAGCGGATGCGGTCGACCGCCTGGTAGGCGCGCGCCTGCGCTTCCGCCACCGTCTTGCCCAGCGCGCAGACGTCGAGCACGCGGCCGCCATCGGCGACGATCCGATCGCCGTCTTGGCGGGTGCCGGCGTGGAATATCTCCACTCCTTGCACCTTGGCCGCCTCGTCCAGACCGCCGATTGCCGAGCCTTTCTCGTAGCTTGCGGGATAACCTTTGCTCGCCATCACCACCGTGAGCGCCGGGTCGGGGTACCAGCGCAGATCGATGTTCTTCAGTTGCCCGTCGCAGGCCGCCACCATGGCCGGCACCAGGTCCGACATCAGCCGCAGCATCAGCACCTGGCATTCCGGGTCGCCGAAACGGACATTGTATTCGATGAGCTGGGGGCCCTGCGCCGTGATCATCAAGCCCGCGTAGAGCACGCCCTTGTAGGGCGCGCCGGCTTTCTTCAGCGCCGCGACGGTCGGATTGACGATCTCGTCCATCACGCGCTTTTCCAGGTCCGGCGTCATGATCGGCGCCGGCGAATAGGCGCCCATGCCGCCGGTGTTCGGGCCCTTGTCGCCGTCGAAGGCACGCTTGTGGTCCTGCGCCGAGGCGAGCGGCAGCGCGGTCTCGCCGTCGCACAGTGCAAAGAAGGAAGCTTCCTCGCCGACAAGGCAGTCCTCGATGACGAGCTCCCATGCCGGCTTGCCCAATGGATTGTCCTTGCCGCCACCGAACATCATGTCGATCGCGGCTTCCGCTTCTTCCACGCTCTCGGCCACCACCACGCCCTTGCCGGCGGCGAGGCCGTCCGCCTTCACGACGATCGGCGCGCCTTTTTCGCGCACGTAGTCCTTCGCCGGTGCGGCCTGCTTGAAGCGCGCATAGGCCGCGGTCGGAATGTTGTTGGCCTTGCACAGGTCCTTGGCGAATCCCTTGGACCCTTCCAACCGCGCCGCCCACTTGGTCGGACCGAACGCCTTGATGCCGGCGGCTTCGAGATCGTCGACGATTCCGGCGCACAGCGGCGCCTCCGGCCCGACGACGACGAGGCCGATCTTTTTGTCCTTGGCGAAGGCGATTACCGCCGCATGGTCGGCCGCGTCGAGCGTGACGCATTCCGCCTCCCGCGCGATGCCGGCATTGCCCGGCGCGCAGTAGATCTTTTCCACAAGCGGGCTGGCGGCGATCTTCCACGCCAGCGCATGCTCGCGCCCGCCGGAACCGAGAATGAGGATGTTCATGGGGACCTTCGGACCTCAAACTCTCCCGTCATCCTGAGGCGCTCGGCGCGGCACGCGCCGAGCCTCGAAGGATGTCCAGCCCCGGCCGATCATCCTTCGAGGCTCGCTTCGCTCGCACCTCAGGATGACGGATTAAGGCAATTAATGGCGGCAGCGATGGTGTAGCATGCTGCCTCACCCCCGCAAGAGATTCGCTCCAGATGGCACAACCCGCCCTCAACAACCTTGTGGAATGGACCATCTCGGAACTGTCCGCCGCGCTCAAGCGCACGGTGGAGGACGCCTACGGTTATGTGCGGGTGCGCGGCGAGGTGTCCGGCTTCCGCGGCGCCTCGCCCTCGGGCCACTGCTATTTCCGCCTCAAGGACGACCGCGCCGTGCTGGAGGCGGTGATCTGGAAGGGCACCTTCGCGCGCATGCGCGTGCAGCCGGAGGAGGGGCTCGATGTCATCGCCTCCGGCCGGCTCACCACCTATCCGGGCTCGTCGAAATACCAGATCGTCATCGACACGCTGGAGCCCGCCGGCATCGGCGCGCTGATGAAGCTGCTGGAGGAGCGCAAGAAGAAGCTCGCCGCCGAAGGCCTGTTCGACGAGGCGCGCAAGCAGCTTCTGCCCTTCCTGCCGGAAGTGATCGGCGTGGTCACCTCGCCGACCGGCGCGGTCATCCGCGACATTCTGCATCGGCTGCAAGACCGCTTTCCGCGCCGCGTGCTGGTCTGGCCGGTGCGCGTGCAGGGGGAGACTTCCGCGGCGGAAGTGGCCGCCGCTATCGAGGGCTTCAACGCCCTGTCCGAAAGTGGGCCCCTGCCGCGGCCGGACCTCATCATCGTCGCGCGCGGCGGCGGCTCGCTGGAGGACCTGTGGTCATTCAACGAGGAGATCGTGGCGCGCGCGGCGGCGGGCAGCATGATCCCGCTCATCTCGGCGGTCGGTCACGAGACCGACGTGACGCTGATCGATTTCGCCTCAGACAAGCGCGCGCCGACCCCGACCGCCGCCGCCGAACTCGCCGTGCCGGTGCGCGCCGAATTGATGACGCGGCTGGCCGCGCTGGAAGCGCGCAAGCTCGCCTGCTGGCAGCGCGGCATCGAGCAGCGCCGCAAGGAGCTGGGCCTGCTTGCGCGCGGGCTGCCCAAGGACATCCTCGCCGGTCCGCGCCAGCAGCTCGACGGCCTGGCGGAACGCCTGCCGCGCGCGCTACGCGCCAATGCGCAGATCCACCATACGCAGTATTCGCGCGTTGCCGGCCGCCTGGCGCCGCAACTGCTGCGCAATCAGATCGAGCGCCGGCGCGAGCGCTACGACGGCCTGAACCGCCGGCTGAAGACCGGCCTGATCGCCAATGCGCAGGCCCATCGCGTGCGTCTTGCCCGCTATCGCGACCGGGTGACCGCCTGCGGCGACCGCGCGCGCCGCGCGGTGGCAACGCTGATCAGTCAGCACAAGGCCCGGGTCGAGCGCGCCGAGCGGCTGCTGGCGGCCTACTCCTACCGCGAGGTGCTCAAGCGCGGCTTCGCCCTGGTCCGCGACGGCGAGGGGAGGCCGCTGCGTACCGCAGCCGCCGTTGCTTCCGGCATGAAGCTCGACATCGAGTTCGCCGACGGCCGTGTCGGCGCGGTGGCCGACGGCGATGGGGCCCCGCAATCGGCCCCCGCGCAGACCAGGCCCCGTCGCGGCGGCGGTGGGGGCGGCGGAGGCGGGCAGGGGAACTTGTTTTAGCTGGCGTCATGGCCGGCCGTGCAGGCGGGCTTTCGCTCGCCCGTCCGACGCACTATCTTGGAAGCCATCCCGGACAGGAGGCCGCTCTTGCTCAACCGCTATGACCGCTCCCCGCCCATGAACGGCGAGGCCGAGGTCAAATATTTGGACGGTGATTTCCGCGTCGTGCGCCCCGGCGCCTATGTGCGTTGCGCGGTGACCGGCGTGCCGATCCCGCTCGAGGAGCTCAAATACTGGAGCGTCGATCTGCAGGAGGCCTATGCGTCGCCGGCCGTTGTCCTGCAGCGGCACCGTCCAGATTACGCCCGTTAACGGTCACGCCCCGCGAAGGCGGGGCATCCGGTAATCACGAAAACTTCCGACTATCAGTTTCGCGCGGTCAAGCCGGGCGACGACGCCCGAGGCATGCTTCCACCAGCCGTATCAACTCGTCCATTTCCTGAACTTCCATCTTCACCGGCAGCACGTGCACCTCTTTGGCGAGCGACTCGGTGACGGTGTCGCCGACCATGCGCGCGCGGTCCTTCTCGGTAGTGAGCAGGGCGAGGCCATCCTCATCGGCGTCCATGGTGAGCGCGGCGACTTCTTCAACGCTGAAGTTATGGTGATCGGGAAAGGCCCGGCGCTGCGCCACGGCGATGCCCGCTTCCTCGGCGGTGGCGAAGAACTTCTGCGGATCGCCGATGCCGGCAAAGGCGAGGACCTTGCGTCCTTTCAGTTCGGTCACCGCGGCCGAGTCGGGGATCAGCCGTCCGTGCAGCACCGGCAGGCCGCGCGCGCGCGCCGCGGCGATTGGCTCACCCGCGCCGCTTTCCTCGCCGACCACCAGCAGCGCATCGCTGCACTTAAGTTGCGCGGCGAGCGGCGCGCGCAAGGGCCCGGCCGGGAAGACGCGGGCGTTGCCGATGCCGCGCTTGCCGTCGACGACGGCGATGGTGAGCTCCTTGACGAGCGAGGCATTCTGCAGGCCGTCGTCCATGACGATGACGGTAGCGCCGTGCTCGCATGCAAGCCGGGCGCCGGCGACGCGGTCACGCGCCACCACCGTCGGCGCCACTTGCGCCAGCATCAGCGGCTCGTCGCCCACCTGCGCCGCCAGGTCGTGTTCGCCCAGCAGAAGCGGGCCGGCCTGGCTGCCGCCATAGCCGCGGCTCAGACAAAAAACGCGCTCGCCCATCTCCGCCAGCATGCCGGCAAGCAGCATGGCGGTCGGTGTCTTGCCGGCGCCGCCGAGGGTGAAATTGCCGGCGCACAGCACCGGCACGCCGGCACGCGTTCCGGCGCGCTCCATGCGGCGCGCTGCCACCATGCCGTAGACCGTGGCTACCGGTGCAAGCAGCGCGGAGG
Source organism: uncultured Pseudomonadota bacterium (assembly GCA_963837965.1). Taxonomy (GTDB): domain Bacteria; phylum Pseudomonadota; class Alphaproteobacteria; order Rhizobiales; family Xanthobacteraceae; genus Pseudolabrys. The sequence goes on from CAWIPY010000009.1 coordinate 349,736, forward strand.
ACAATGATGGCTTGCGCCACCAGAAAGCCGGCTCATGCATGATCGGCCCGCCTCGGTACTTGCAACTGTATGAGATAGGGCTCGAGCGCGGCGAGGGTGCGCTCGAGCGCACCGCTCAAGTTTTCGACGGTTGCCCGCGCAACCGCGGCGGCGCGCGCGCGGGCCGCGTCGTCGCGCAGCCACGCTCCGGCGCGGGCGGCAAGTTGTTCCACCTGGTCGACTTGCGCTGCGCCGCCTGCTTCGTCGAGCGCTGCGTAAATCTCCACGAAATTCCACACGTGCGGGCCGTGCAGGATGGCCGCGCCCAGCTTGGCGGGCTCGATCGGATTCTGGCCGCCGTGGCGGACCAGCGAGCCCCCCATGAATACCAGCGGCGAAAGGCGATAGATGAGACCAAGCTCGCCCATGGTGTCGGCCACATAGATTTCGGTTGCCGGGTCGGGCAGCGCGCCGTGCGAGCGCAAAGCCGTCTTCAGTCCGGCGGCGGCGGCGAGCGCCGCCACGCCTGCACCGCGTTCCGGATGGCGCGGTGCGATCAAGGCGAGCAGTCCGGGAAAATCGGCGCGCAGGCGGCGGTAGGCATCGATCACCGCGCTTTCCTCGCCCGGATGGGTGGAGGCCGCCGTGATCAGCGGCCGGCCGGCGATGGCTTCCTGCAAGGCGGCGAGCTTGGCCGCATCGGCCGGCGGCGCCGGCACGTCGAGCTTGAGGTTGCCGGCGGCGACCACACGCGGCGCGCCGAGCGCGCCCAGCCGCTCGGCGTCCGCCTGCGTGCCGGCGAGGCAGATGTCGAACCGGCCGAGCAGATCGACGATCGTGCCGCGCAGATAGATCCAGCGCCGATAAGACCCCTCCGACATGCGGCCATTGATGAGGATCAGCGGCACGCGGCGCTTCGACGCCTCCAAGATCGTGTTCGGCCACAGGTCGGACTCGACGAACAGCGCGAGGTTCGGCCGCCAGTGGTCGAGAAAGCGCCGCACGAAGCGCGGCACGTCGAGCGGCACGAACTGGTGGATCACCCCGCGCGGCAGGCGCTGCTCGGCCAGTCCGCTGGACGTCACGGTGCCGGTGGTGACCAGCACGCGCAAGCCGCGCTGAGCGATGCGCTCGATCAGCGGCAATACGCTGGCCAGTTCGCCGACGCTTGCCGCGTGCAGCCAGATCAGCGGACCGTCCGGCCGCGCTATGCGCGCAAAGCCGCGCCGCTCGGCGACACGCGTTCGGTGTTCCTTGCCGCGCCTGACGCGCCGCCACAGCATCAGCGGCGTCAAAGGTCCCGCCGCCGCCGCCAGCAGCCGATAGGCCCGCAGAGCGGCCGGCGAACGGCTCACGGCTTGTCGCCCTTGCGTCGATCGGCAAGCTCGTAGGCGCGCACCGTCACGCGATTGAGTTCGCGCTCGACCTGCTGGCGCGCCGCTTCCAGCGTCGCGTCGTCGGCCTCGGGCGGCACCTCGATCGGCTGGCCGGCGACCATGGCGAGCCGGCCGAACGGCAGATTGATCGCGCTGCGATCCCAGCTATCGAGCTCCTTGCGTCGGCTGGAAGCGATCGCCACCGGGTAGATCGGCCTTCCGGAATGCTGCGCCAGCTTGACGACGCCGAAGCCGGCGACGCGCGCGACCTTCGGCACGTCGGCGGTGAGCGCGACGTTGAAGCCCTCCTTGAGCGCCTTGAGCATTTCGGTAAAGGCGACCGCGCCGCCCTTGCGTTGGAACTCTCCGTTATGCGCGCCGGAGCCGCGGATGGTGCCGATGCCCAGGCGCTCCGCCGCGCGCGCGTTGATTTCGCCGTCGCGGTGGCGCGAGATCAGCACCTTGGCGCGGTCGTGCGCGTCGCGCCTGATGAAAGGCGCCATGAAATGCTGGCCGTGCCACATGGTCACGATCGCCGGCTTTTCCACCTGGTCATAGATGTCCGCCGGCTCAACGATCACACGATTCGTATGCCAGACCAGGCGCAGATACCAGGCCGCCGCTGCTCCGACAGTACCCTGGAAAACCGGAGAGTAGGTGAGACGATTGAAGGGCCGCATCGCCGTCAGCTTGCCGCCCGGCCTGCGGCATCGGGATCGAGCAGGCGGTGCAGGTGGACGATGAAATAGCGCATGTGCGCGTTGTCGACGGTCTGCTGCGCCTTCGCCTTCCAGGCCGCATAGGCGGTGGCGTAATCGGGATACATGCCGACGATGTCGAGCTTGCCGAGGTCGCGGAACTCGGTGCCGCCGAGATCGGTCAGCTCGCCGCCGAAGACCAGGTGCAGCAATTGTTTCGGTTCTTTTCCGGATTCTTGGTCGGACATGGCGCGATTCCTGGAAGGACCCTTGGAAAAAGCCCCGGCGGCGGACAGGAGGGGTTGAACGGACGTGTGGGGCGCGATCCTACGCGAACTCGGCCATGCGGTCGCGTACCAGATCGACCAGCATGCCGTGGCGGGCGGGACCGGCGGCAATCAGCGCGCCGTGCACCACGTGTGGTCGATTGTAGCGGAGCGGGCTGCCGGCAAAGTCGGTCATCACGCCGCCGGCTTCGTGCACCAAAAGATCGGCCGCCGCAAGGTCCCAGTCATGGCTGCCGCGCGAGGCGAAGGCGGCGTCCAGTTCCCCTTGCGCCACGCGGGTGAGGCGCAGGGCCAGCGAGAAAACCTTCGGCTGCGCCTGGATTTGCGGGTCCAGCCCGGTGAGGCGGTCGAGGTAGCGCTTCGGGCCCGCGATCCGGGCGCCGGCCAGCCCGGCGCCGCTGGTGGCGGAAACCGGCGCGCCGTTGCGGGTGGCGCCCTGTCCACGCACGGCGAGGAACATCTCCTCGCGCACGGGCGCGTAAAGCGCGGCCAGCACGGGCAGGCCGTCCTCCACCAGCGCCACCGATATGGTCCAGTCGTCGCGCCCCGAAATAAAAGCGCGGGTGCCGTCGATGGGGTCGACGATCCAGACGCGTGCCATGGCGCGGCCGGAAAGGTCATCTTCCGTCTCTTCGGAAAGCCAGCCGACGCCGGGCGTCAGCTCGCCCAGCCGCTCGCGCAACAGATCGTTGACCGCGATATCGCCCTCGGTCACCGGCGAATTGTCCTCGCCCTTGGTCCAGCGCTTGAACGGCCGGCGCGCAGTGACGCGGGCGAGTTCGCCGGCTTCGCGCATCACGGCTTCGAGCGGCTGTTTGAGTTCTTTTGGTTCGTGCATGATCTTATCCGAAAACCGGTTCCCATCCCCGATCGGGGTCGGGGACATGCTTTTCGGGATCATGCGCGTGCGCGGCACTATTGGCCTGCAACGGTGAGCCCCTCCAGCCGGACGGTAGGCGCGTTGGTGCCGTAACGGAATTCCAGATCGTTGGCCGGCGTCAGCGTGCGGAATATGTCGAGCAGATGGCCGGCGATGGTCACTTCGCTGACCGCATAAGTGCGCTTGCCGTTTTCGATCCAGAAGCCGGAGGCGCCGCGGCTGTAGTCGCCGGTCACCATGTTGGCGCCGACGCCGATGAGGTCGGTGACGTAGAAGCCGTCCTTGATGTCGGCGATCAGCTCTTCGGGACTGACGTTTCCGTTCGTCAAATTGAGATTGGTCGGCGAAGGCGACGGCACCGACGAGACGCCGCGCGAGGCATGACCGGTGGTGGCGAGTTTCAATTCGCGCGCGGTGGCGCAGTCCAGCAGCCAGGAGCGCAACACGCCGTCCTCGATCAAAGCGAGCTTCCGGCTCGCCACACCCTCGCCGTCGAAGGGACGTGAGCGCGGGCCGCGCCTGCGCAACGGATCGTCGATGATGCCGATGCCGTCGGCGAACAGCTTGCTGCCCATCTTGTCGCGCAGGAAGGTGGTCTTGCGCGCAACCGCGCCGCCATTGGCAGCGCTGGCCAGATGAGAGACCAGCGTGCCGGCGATGCGGCGGTCGAACACGACCGGCACCTTGCGGGTGGATACCTTGCGCGGATTGAGCCGCTCGACGGCGCGCATTCCCGCGGTGCGGCCGATCTTCTCGGCGCTTTCCAGATCCTCGGCGTGGCGCACGGCGGAATAATCGTAGTCGCGCTCCATGGCCGTGCCTTCGCCGGCGATGGCGGTCATCGACAGGCCGTGGTTGGAGCCGAGGAAGGCGCCGCGGAAGCCGGTCGAGGTGACCAGCACCATGCCGCCGAAGCCGGCCGAGGCGGACGCGCCGCCCGACTTGGCGACGCCTTTCACCGCGAGCCCTGCTTCTTCGGCGGCGCGCGCCATGGCCTCGAGCTCGCCGACGCCCGGCATGTCCGGATCGATGAGGTCGAGATCGGGAAAGTCGTGCGCCAGCAGTTCGGGCTCGGCGAGGCCGGCATATTCATCCTCCGGCGCCGCGCGCGCCATCGCCACGGCGCGCTCGGCCAGCGTCTTGGGGTCGCCGCCGAGATCGTTGGTGGACACCACCGCCTGGCGCTTGCCCACCAGCACGCGCAGCCCGAGATCGTCGCCTTCGGCGCTTTCGGTTTCTTCCACCGCGCCGTCGCGCAACTCGATCGCCAGCGCGAGCGAACGCACGGCTACCGCGTCGGCGGCATCGGCGCCGTTCTTCAGCGCTGCCTGCACCAGCCGCTCGGCCCGGTCGATGAGCGCGGTCTGGTCGAACTTGGGGGCGGGAGCGTGCATGGCGGGCTTTCGTTGGTGTCGGTCGGGTCGGGAGCAGAACGCCCATGAAATGGCGTCGAATCGGGGCCAATGCAACCGCCGCTTCGGAACAATTTGGCCGAAGCGGGCAACGGCTCGTCAATCATGCTCGGCAACGCCCCGTCAATCATGGCGCGGAAAGTCGGCACGGCCAGAAAGGATTAACTCCAAACATTAAGCGGATTCCGACGCCCTTTTGCCATGATCGACACCAGCGACCGGGCACATAAGCCTGGCGCCGGGAGAGTTTGAGGCGTCAGATGCGTTTGGACGGATGTCCGGCCGGGTCGAGCCGCGTGCAGCGGCTCGACCCGTTCGCCCTGCCGGTGCGCTTTGTGGCGAGCGATGCCAAGGCGGACGGCTACCTGCGCGAGGTGGAACTGCACCGCACCCGCGTGGTGGTGCGCCGCTCGCTCGCCGGCATGCGCATGGCGCTCAACATGCCGCTTTCGGCCTTTGCCGGCGTGGGCCTGCGCTTCGCCGCGGATGCGACGGGGCTGACGGCCGTTCTGCTCGCGCACCGGGATCCGGGCCTGGTATTGCCGCTCTTCGTATCCGGGGAAATCGACGAGGCCATGGCCGAATGGCGCTTGTGGGGCGCCGCACTCAGGTTGCCGTTGCTGGTCGATGATGGCGAAGGCTGGCACGCGCCTTTCGTGCGGCTGGGGGAACTGCGCACCGGTGAGGTGCGTCCGCGCCGGCGCCGCCGCAGCGCGCTGAAACGGCGGCGGCCCTCGATCCTCATGCGCCGCGCCCGCGGCACGCTGACGCCGGCAACGCTCGTGCACCGCGGCGAGTGCGAGATCATCGCCAGGGAATAGGGCCTGCAGCGCTCAGACATACTTTTCTGCAAGTGCCCGCGGAAGCGGGGACCCAGGGCAGAACACTCATGCGCCTGTATTTGTATCGCTGGATTCCCGCTTGCGCGGGAATGAGCGGAGCATGATGCGAGCACGCTACGCCTTGCCGTATCCCCCCGCGGTCGGCGTCTGGATGATGATGGCTTCGCCTTCGTCGATCGTAGTGTCGTCGCAGCCTTTAAGCTTCTCCATGCGGCCGCCCTTGCGGCGCGCCCAGTTCTCGCCGACCTCGCCCGGCTCGCCGCCCGCCAGACCGAAAGGCGGCACCCGGCGGTGGCCCGACAGCACCGTGCATTCCATCTTCTCCAAGAAACGAATGGTGCGGCGGATGCCGTCGCCGGCGTGCCATTTGCCCTTGCCGCCCGAGCCCTTCCGGATGTGGAAATCCTCCAGCACTACCGGATAGCGGAATTCCAGCACCTCCGGATCGGTCAGCCGCGTATTGGTCATGTGGGTGTGCACGGCGTCGGTGCCGTTGAAGCCCGGACCCGCCGGCGAGCCGGAGCAGATGGTCTCGTAGTACTGGTACTTTGCGTTGCCGAAATTGAGATTGTTCATGGTGCCCTGCGCGGCGGCCAAAGCGGCGAGCGCGCCGAACAGGCAATTGGTAATCGCCTGCGAGGTCTCCACATTGCCGGCCACCACGGCGGCCGGATATTCCGGCGACAGCATCGAATGCGGCGGGATGACGATGCGGATCGGCCGCAGGCAGCCGGCGTTCATCGGGATGTCGTCGTCCACCATCACGCGGAACACGTAGAGCACGGCGGCGCGCGTCACCGGCTCGGGCGCGTTGAAGTTGGTCGGCTGCTGCGGCGAGGTGCCGCTGAAATCGACGGTCGCCTCGCGCTTCTTCTTGTCGACCGTGATCTTCACCTTGATCACGGTGCCCTGGTCCATCTCGTAGGAAAATTCGGCGTCGTGCAAGCGGTCGATCACGCGGCGCACGCTTTCGGCCGCGTTGTCCTGCACGTGCTGCATGTAGGCTTTGACCACGGGCAGGGTGAACTGCTTGACCATCTTGTTGAGCTCGGCCACGCCCTTCTCGTTGGCGGCGATCTGTGCCTTGATGTCGTTGACGTTCTGCACCGGATTGCGCGCCGGATATTTCGCGCCGGTGAGTGCGGCCATCAGTTCCTTCTCGCGGAAACGGCCGCGGTCGACCAGCTTGAAGTTGTCCATGTAGACGCCCTCCTGCTCGATATTCGTCGCGTTCGGCGACATGGAGCCGGGCGAAATGCCGCCGACATCGGCGTGATGCCCGCGGGAGGCGACCCAGAACAGGATATTGCGCTTCTTGTCGTCGAAGACCGGCGTGCACACGGTGATGTCGGGCAGGTGCGTGCCGCCGTTGTAAGGCGCGTTGATGGCGTAAACGTCGCCGGGCGCGATGCGTCCCTTGTTCTCGCGGATGATGGTTTCAACCGCGCGGTCCATGGAGCCGAGATGCACTGGCATGTGCGGCGCGTTGGCGACCAAGGTGCCGTCGTGCGCGAACACGGCGCATGAGAAGTCGAGCCGCTCCTTGATGTTGACGGAGTAGGCGGTGTTCTGCAGTGATACGCCCATCTGCTCGGCGATCGACATGAACAGATTATTGAAGACTTCCAGCATCACCGGGTCGGCATGGGTGCCGATGGCGTAAGTGCGCTTGAGCTTCTTCGCCCGCGTGAGCACCAGGTGGTTCTTGGCGGTCATCTCCGCCTGCCAACCGGGCTCGACCACGATGGTCTGGTGCGGCTCGATCACGATGGCCGCGCCCTTCACGGTCTGCCCCGGCCTGAGCTGGTCGCGCGTATAGACATTGGCGCGATGCCATTTTCCGCCGGAAAAGAAGCGCGAGCGCCGCGTCGGCTTCGGCAGTTTGCCGCGCGTGCGCTTGGCGGCGCGCTCGTTGAACTTGGCGCCGCCACCGACCGCCTCCACCGACACCGCCTCGACGACAAGCTGCTTGTTGCGGTCGATGAAGCCGAACCGCGCCTTGTGCGCCTTCTCGAAGGCACGCTGCATGGCAGCCAACGATGTGAGCTTGAGAGCGCCGGCACCGGCCGCGATGCCGCCTGCATCGACGATGAGCGGTGTGTCGGTGCCTGCGTAGCGGATATGCGCCCTTAGGATCACCTTGATCTTGCCCGCCGGCACGCCCTGGCCGACCACCTCCGCTTTCGTTTCGCGCGCGAGCCGCCCGCCGGTCTTCTTGATCTCGGCCAGCGCGTTGCTCCCGAATGGCAGCTCGATGGCCTGCTGCCGCGTGGCGCGGATGTCGGCCAGACCCATGCCGTAGGCCGACAGCAGCGACGAAAAAGGATGGATCAGCACCTTGGTCATGCCCAGCGCGTCGGCGACCAGGCAGGCGTGCTGTCCGCCGGCCCCGCCGAAGCAGTTGAGCGCGTAGCGGGTCACGTCGTAGCCGCGCTGCACGGAAATCTTCTTGATCGCATTGGCCATGTTCTCGACCGCGATCTTGATGAAGCCGTCGGCGATTTGTTCCGGTGTTTTGCCGCTCACCTGCGCGGCGAGATCGGTGAAGGCGAGCTCGACCGCATGGGTGTCGAGCGGCAGGTTCTGCGAGGGTCCGAAAATCTTCGGAAAGAAATCGGCAATCAGCTTGCCGGTCATGACGTTGGCGTCGGTCACCGCCAGCGGCCCGCCGCGCCGGTAGCATTTCGGCCCCGGATTGGCGCCCGCGGAATTGGGGCCGACGCGGAAGCGCGCGCCGTCGAAATGCAGAACGGAGCCGCCGCCTGCCGCTACGGTGTGAATGAGCATCATCGGCGCGCGCATGCGCACGCCGGCGACTTCCGTCTCGAAGGCACGCTCGTATTCGCCGTCATAGTGCGACACGTCGGTCGAGGTGCCGCCCATGTCGAAGCCGATGAGATGCCGGAAGCCCGCTTGTCTGCCGGTCTCCGCCATGCCCACCACGCCGCCGGCCGGGCCGGAGAGGATGGCGTCCTTGCCCTGGAACAGCTCGGCGGCTGTCAGGCCGCCGGAGGACATCATGAACATGAGGCGGGGCCCAGCCTCGTCGGTCGAGACGATGCGGCGGGCCTTGTCAGGATCGGATGTCTTCACAAGCTGTCCGGCCACATGATCGACGTAGCGCCGCAGGATCGGCGACAGATACGCATCCACCACGGTGGTGTCGCCGCGCCCCACCAGCTTGATCAGCGGCGACACTTCGTGGCTGACCGAGACCTGTGCGAAGCCCATGTCACGCGCAAGCCGGGCAACCGCGCGCTCGTGGTCGGGATAACGGTAGGCGTGCATGAACACGATCGGCCACCGCCTCGATGCCGTCGGCTTTCGCCGCCTGGAGATCGCGCTGCACGGCGGCGAGGTCCGGCGCACGCTCCACCGTGCCGTCGGCGCGTATGCGCTCGTCCACCTCTGCCACGCGCTCGTAGAGCATGTCGGGCTTCACGATCTCGCGGGCGAAGATCTTCGGCCGCGCCTGGTAGCCGATCTTGAGCGCGTCGCGGAAGCCGCGCGTAATAAGCAGCAGCGTGCGCTCGCCCTTGCGCTCGAGCAGCGCGTTGGTGGCCACGGTGGTGCCCATCTTTACCGCGCCCACCTTGCCGGGCGGGATCGGCTCGCCGCTTTTCAGGCCGAGCAGGTCGCGGATGCCCTGCACCGCGGCGTCGGCATAGGCCTCCGGGTTCTCCGACAAGAGCTTGTGCGCGTGAAGCGTCCCGTCCGGCCGCCGCCCCACGACGTCGGTGAAGGTGCCGCCGCGGTCGATCCAGAAATCCCAATGCTTGGCGGTTTGCTTGCCGGCCATGGCTGCCCCTTCGCTTGCTGCGGCCCGTTTATACGGAGATGCAGGAACTGATGGTAGCGCTCACCGCCGCCGCACCCGCATGCGCTGGCCGATCAGCACGATCAGCACCACCGCCGCCGCAAAGGCCAATGTAATGGGCTCGATCGGCTCACCGTCCACCGGCCAGGCCAGCGCCACGATGGCGAAAGGCTGCAGCAGCATCACCTGGCTCACGCGCGCGACGCCGCCGAGCGCCATGGCCGCATTGAAAACGAAGAACGAGAGGAACTGGCTGACCAGCGAGACATAGGCGAACCCCGCCCAGGACGGCCACGCGACGCGGGCGAGATTGTCCGGCCACAGCAGGAAAGCGGCGAGTGCCGATAGCGGCAGGAACAGCGCCACCTGCCAGGAGATCACCTCCCAGCCCGGCATGGTCATGCTCAGGCGGCCCGACAGCGTATAGCCGAAGCCGCCGGCGATCACCGTACCGATGAGGAACAGATCGCCGCGGGAAAAGCCGCTGCTGCTGCTGCTGCTGCCGCCGCGGCTCAGCACGAAAACGATGACAATGCCCGCGCCCGCGATGCTGGCCAGCCAGAAGCCGGCGCTCGGCCGCTCCTGCGTGATCAGCGTTGCCGCCGCGACGGTCGCCAGCGGCACGATGCCGAGCACCACACCGCCATGGGAGGCGGGAACCGTCACCATGGCGAGCGCCATCAGCACCGGAAAGCCGATGATGGTGCAGAGGCCGGTCAGTACAAATTCGCGCCACTTGCCCGGCGGCGGCAGGCGCCGGCGCGTCGTCAGCAGCATGGCAACGCCGGCACAGCCGGCGATGGTCGCCCGGGCGGCGGTCAGGAAAAGCGGGTCGATGCCGCGGACGGCCAGCCGGGTGGCCGGCAGCGTACCGGCAAACATCATCATGCCGACGAGTCCGAGCAGGAAACCGAGACTCTCGCGCGATCGGGACATTAATCGGGGGATATGCGGGAAGGGGTGAAGGTGAACTCCGGACCCTAACCCAAGCCTCCACCGTCCCCAAACGCGGCACCGCCGGCCCTTGATTTATTTTCGCAGACCCGTATATACGTGCCCATGAATATAAAGACTGACCGCATGCTGGCTGCCGCCGATGAGGCCAGCACCCTGCTCAAGGCGCTGGCCAACCGCCGCCGGCTGATCATCGTCTGCCAGCTCCTGGAAAAGGAGCGCTCGGTCGGCGAACTCGCCGCCTTGGTCAAGACGCGCGACTCCACCGTCTCCCAGCACCTCGCGCTGCTGCGCAAGGATGGCGTGGTGGCCGCGCGCCGCGACGCCCAGACCATCTGGTACTCGATCGCCAGCGACGCCGCGCGCCAAGTGGTGGAAGCGCTCTATCGCGCCTATTGCGCGCCCACCGCCGCCTGCGGGCCCGCGACGGCCAAGGCGCCGGCGAAGTCAGCGAAAGGCACAACAGGTGTGCGCCGCAGGAACCTTGAGCCAAATCAATGAATACTTACGCCAATCGCGTCACGGGTAGCTGATCTAGGCAAGCCCCGCGCGCACCATCCGGTATCACGAGGACCCTAACAGCCATGCGCATCGCCGCGATGACTTTCGCTCTGCTTGCCTTGTTCGCGCAGCGTGCGCTGGCGCAGGACAGCTTCAAGGTCGAGCCCAGACAGGTCGCCGACGAGAAGGCGGTGTTCGCCACCGTCGAGAGCGCCAATATCGTGCCGGCGCGCGCCCGCATCGGCGGCACCGTGGCCGAGCTCAACGTCAAGGACGGCGACGAGGTCAAAGGAAGGCCAGGTGCTCGCCACCGTCGGCGATGAAAAGCTGGTGCTGCAGTTGAAGTCGCTCGACGCCCAGATCGCCGGTCTCGAGGCGCAACTCGCCCAGGCCAAGACCGATCTCGACCGTGCCCAGCAGCTGTTCTCCAAGGGCACCATTCCGAAGGCGCGCTTCGACCAGGCGCAGACCGCCTTCAACGTCGCCAATAACGCGCACCGCTCCCGCGTCGCCGCGCGCTCTGTGGTGCAGCAGCAACTTTCCGAGGGCAAGGTGCTGGCGCCCACTGCCGGCCGCGTGCTGCAAGTCCCTGTCACCGCCGGCACCGTCATCCTGCCGGGCGAGCCGGTGGCGCGCATCGCCGAGAAGAATTTCGTGCTGCGCCTGCGCGTGCCGGAGCGCCACGCGCTTTACATGAAAGCCGGGGACACCGTGCGCGTCGACAGCCAGGCGCTCGGCGCCAAGGGGGCCAAGTTCGGCACGATCAAGCTGGTTTATCCGCAGATCGAGGACGGCCGCGTCGTCGCCGACGCGAACGTCAAGGGCCTCGGCGACTATTATGTCGGCGAGCGCATCCTGGTCTGGGTTTCCGCCGGCAAGCGCGAAAGCATCGTCGTGCCCGCCTCCTACATCATCACCCGCTTCGGCATCGACTATGCGCGCGTGCGCCACGGCAATGCGGTGATAGACGTGCCGGTGCAGCGCGGGCGCCTGCTGCCGCGCCCCGACATGCCCGACGCACTTGAAATCCTGTCCGGCCTGAAAGCCGGCGACGTGCTGGTGCACCCGTGAAGCTCGGAATTTCGGGACGGCTCACTCAGGCGACGATCCGCTCTCCGCTCACGCCGCTGTTCCTGATGGCCGCGCTGGCCGTCGGCCTGGTCGCGCTGCTCACCATTCCGCGTGAGGAGGAGCCGCAGATCAGCGTGCCGATGGTCGATATCCGCGTCAACGCCGACGGCCTGAAGGCGCCGGACGCGACCGAGCTGGTGACCAAGCCGCTCGAGTCCATCGTCAAGGGCATCAACGGCATCGAGCACGTTTACAGCCAGACGGTCGACGACCGCGTCATGGTCACTGCGCGCTTCAAGGTCGGCACCAATGCCGACGACGCCATCCTGCGCGTGCACGAGAAGATCAAAGCGAACATGGATCGCATTCCGGTCGGGATACCGGAACCGCTGATCGTCGGGCGCGGCATCAACGATGTCGCCGTGGTGGTGCTCACACTGTCGCCCAAGCCGGGCGCGGCCTCGCGCTACAACGAGAAAGACCTCTACCAGATCGCCCGCGAATTGCAGTTCGAGCTGGATAAGGCCGACAATGTCGGCCTGACCTATATTTCCGGGGGCAATGCGCAGCAGATCAGGGTGGAGCCCGACCCGGAGAAGCTTGCCCTCTACGGGGTCACCCTGCAGCAGCTTGTCGCCAAAGTGCGCGAAGCAAACCGCTCTTTCCTCGCCGGCCAGGTGCGCGACAACGGCAAGATGCGTGACGTGACGGCGGGGCAGACGCTCACCGGCATTCCCGACATTGGCCTGCTGCTGCTGACCACACGCGACGGCCGCCCGGTCTATGTGCGCGACGTGGCCAAGGTGGTGATCGGGCCGAGCCCGATGGAACACCGGGTCTGGTTCGAGCAGCCGGAGAAGAAGAACGGGCCAAAAGGCGAGAAGTGGGACCGCGTGCCGGCGGTCAGCGTCGCCTTCGCCAAGCGCTCCGGCTCCAACGCCGTGGTGGTCGCCGACGATCTTTTGGCGCGGCTGAAGACCGTGGAAGGCCGGCTGGTGCCGCATGACGTCAGCGTGACGGTGACGCGTGACTATGGCGAGACCGCCAACGAGAAGGCCAACGAGCTCTTGTTCCATCTCGGGCTCGCCACCGTGTCCATCGTGGTGCTGATCGCGCTCGCCATCGGCTGGCGCGAGGCGCTGGTCACGGCGGTGGTGATCCCCACCACCATCCTGCTCACCATGTTCGCCGCCAAGGTGATGGGCTACACCATCAACCGGGTCAGCCTGTTCGCGCTCATCTTCTCGATCGGCATATTGGTCGACGACGCCATCGTGGTGGTGGAGAATATCGCCCGCCACTGGGCCATGAAGGACGGCCGCTCGCGCATGAAGGCGGCGATCGAGGCCGTCGCGGAAGTCGGCAATCCGACCGTGGTCGCCACTTTGACCGTGGTGGCCGCCTTGCTGCCGATGTTGTTCGTCTCCGGCCTGATGGGCCCCTACATGGCGCCGATCCCGGCTAACGCCTCGGCGGCCATGCTGTTCTCGTTCTTCGTCGCCATGGTCGTCGCGCCCTGGCTCATGCTCAAGCTGCATCCGGAAGGGGCGCCGCTGCACGAAGCCGAGGACGCCCACGGCGAAGGTCGGCTCGGCCGCGTTTATCGGCGCTTCGCGACTCCGATCCTGAAGACGCGCAAGCGCGCCTGGGCCTTCCTGATCGGCGTTGGTCTCGCCACCGTTGCGGTCTGCGTGCTGTTTTATACCGAAAGCGTGACCGTCAAGCTCCTGCCGTTCGACAACAAGTCGGAGATGTCGGTGGTGGTGGACCTGCCCGAGGGCGCCTCGCTCGAGGATACCGAGCGCACGTTGTTTTCAATTGCCGACGTGGCGCGCAAGGTGCCCGAGGTCCGCTCGATCGAGACCTATGCCGGCACGCCCGCGCCGTTCAACTTCAATGGCCTGGTACGCCACTACTATATCCGCCAGGCGCCCGAGCTCGGCGAATTGCATCTCAATCTGGCGCCCAAGTCCGAGCGCAGCCGCACCAGCCATGAGATTGCGCTCGATCTGCGCGCGCGCATGAAGCAGCTCACTTTGCCGGCCGGCACGGTCGCGCGGGTGGTCGAGGTGCCGCCCGGGCCGCCGGTCTTGTCGACGCTTCTTGCCGAAGTCTACGGCCCCGATTCCAAGACCCGGCGCGCCGTCGCTCACGAGTTGAAGAAGATCTTCAAGTCGGTGCCCTTCATCGTCGATGTCGACGATTCGATCGGTCAGCCGCGCCCCCGTCTCCACATCTCGATCGACCAGGATCGTCTGGAATATTTTGGCGTCCAGCAGCAGGACGTCTACGACTCGATCCAGGCGCTGTTCGGCGGCACGACGGTCGGCTATTCCTACCGCGGCGAGGGGCGCAATCCGATCGAGATCGTGGTGCGGCTGCCCAAGAGCAATCTGTCGTGGAGCGAATTGCTCGCCTCCACGCCCGTGCCGGCCAACACCATTCCCGGCAACAAGGGTGTGGTGGAACTGGGTGATGTGGTGCACGTCACCAAGGAAGTGGGCTCGCCCGCCATCTTCCGCCGCGACGGCCATTTCACCGACATGGTCATGGCCGAGATGGCCGGCGCCTACGAGGCGCCGATCTACGGCATGCTCGCGGTCGACAAGAAAGTCGCTGCCCATGACTGGGGCAAACTCGGCAAGCCCGCGATTCTCATCCACGGCCAGCCGGAGAACGAGGCCAAGCCGTCGATCCTGTGGGACGGCGAGTGGGAAATCACCTATGTGACCTTCCGCGACATGGGCGCCGCCTTCATGGTCGCCATCCTGGCCATCTACATCCTGGTGGTGGCGCAGTTCGGCAGCTTCAAACTGCCGCTGGTGATCCTGACGCCTATCCCGCTCACGCTGATCGGCATCGTGCTCGGCCACTGGCTGTTCGGCGCGCCGTTCACGGCCACCTCGATGATCGGCTTCATCGCGCTCGCCGGCATCATCGTGCGCAACTCGATCCTGCTGGTGGACTTCATCCGCCACGGGGCGAGCGAGGGAAAGACGTTGCGCGATATTCTCCTGGAAGCAGGCGCCGTGCGTTTCAAGCCGATCCTGCTGACGGCGCTCGCCGCCATGATCGGCGCCGCCACCATCCTGGTCGATCCGATCTTCCAGGGCCTGGCGATCTCCCTGCTGTTCGGGCTCGCCTCATCGACGCTGCTGACGGTCCTGGTGATCCCGGCGATCTACGTGGTGCTGCGCGACGCCGACAAGGCTATGTAGCGAGCCTTGCCCTGTTCGGGGGTGAGGCGTTGGCGTGCTATCCTGCCGCGGCATTGAGGGATGGCTCATGGATTTCACGCTGACGCCGCGCCAGCAGGAGGTGCGGGCGCTCGCCGAGAGGCTCGGCCGCCGCTTCGACGACGCCTATTGGCTCGAGCGCGACCGCAGCGGCGAATTTCCGGAGGACTTCTATCGCGCGGTGGCCGATGCCGGACTGCTCGGCGTTGCCATGCCGGAGGTCTATGGCGGCTCGGGCCTCGGTATCGCCGAAGCGGCGGTGCTGATGGGCGCGATTGCCGAGTCCGGTGCCTGCATGAGCGGCGCCTCCGCCGTGCACATGAACATTTTCGGGCTCAACCCGGTCGTGGTGTTCGGCACCGAGGAGCAGAAGAGCCGCATGCTGCCGCCGCTCATCCGCGGCGAGCACAAGGCCTGCTTCGCCGTCACGGAGCCCGATGCCGGCCTCAATACCGCCGCCATCCGCACCCGCGCCGAGCGGCAGGGCGATCATTACGTCCTGTCGGGTCAGAAAATCTGGACGTCCACCGCCCAGGTGGCCGACAAGGCGCTGATCCTGGTGCGCACCATGCCGCGCGAGCAGGTCGGACGGCCGACTGACGGCATGAGCCTGTTCTATACGGATCTTAACCGCGACCATGTTGAGATCCGCGCGATCCATAAAATGGGTCGCGCGGCGATCGAACTCCAACATGCTGTTCATCGACGGGCTCGAGGTTCCGGAGCGGGACCGCATCGGCGCCGAAGGCGGCGGCTTCCGCATGATCCTGCACGGCCTCAATCCCGAGCGCATCCTCATCGCGGCGGAAGCGGTCGGCATCGGCCGCGCCGCTTTGCGCAAAGCGCGCGACTACGCCAACACGCGTGAAGTGTTCGGCCGCAAGATCGGCCAGAACCAGGCCATCCAGCATCCGCTGGCGAAGTGCTGGATGGAGCTCGAAGCGGCCGAACTGATGGCGCTGAAGGCGGCCGCGCTCTATGACGCGGGCGCGCCCTGCGGCCTCGAAGCCAACGCCGCCAAATATCTTGCCGCCGAAGCGGCGCATGCGGCATGCGAGGCCGCTGTGCTGACCCACGGCGGCATGGGCTATGCCGCGGAGTATCATGTCGAACGCTATTTGCGCGAAAGCTACATCCCGCGCATCGCGCCGATCACACCGCATATGATCCTCAATTTCATTGCCGAGAAGGCGCTGGGCCTGCCGCGCTCCTATTGACGTTTGTTAATGTTCGACACGGGGACTCCAAGCCAGGAACCCATCAGATTGCCTGTGCGTTGGCGAAGTGCAGTCCATATCACCGACGAGCAATCCATTACGCATGACCGTACCGCTTGAAGATTATGCAATGATTGGCGACGGCGAGTTGGCCGCGCTCATCGCGCGCAACGGCTCTATCGACTGGCTCTGCTGGCCGCGCTTTGATTCCGACGCATGCTTGGCATGCCTGCTGGGCGACAAGCACAACGGCCAGTGGCTGCTCGCCCCGCGTAACGCGCCCGACAACATGACGCGCCGCTACCGCGAAGACACACTCGTTCTGGAGACCGACTTTTCCACCGCCACCGGGCGCGTGCGCATCACCGATTTCATGCCTATGCGCGACGAGGTGCCAACGCTGATCCGCACCGTCGAGGGTCTGGGCGGCACGGTGCCCATGACGATGCGGCTTTGCCTGCGCTTCGATTACGGCGCCGTGCCGCCCTGGGGCGAGCGCTGCGACAGGCGCATGGTCGCCCGCGTCGGCCCCGACATGATGGTGCTGCATGCCGACATTCCGCTCGGCGGCGAGCGTCACGACGTGACCGCCGCGTTCGACGTGGCCGAAGGCGAGCGCCTGTCCTTCGTGCTGCGCTATGCGCCGTCCCACCGCGAACCGCCGGGCACGGTCGACTCGCGGCAGGCGCTGGCGGAAACCGAATCCTACTGGCGCAGTTGGATCGCCCGTTTCGACCGGCCCACCGACTGGCCGGACGCCGTGCGCCGCTCGCTGATCACGCTGAAGGCGCTGATCAACCGGCCAACCGGCGGCATCGTCGCGGCGCCCACCACGTCGCTGCCGGAAGTGCCGGGCGGCCAGTCGAACTGGGATTATCGCTTCTGCTGGCTGCGCGACGCCACTTTCACCATCGCGGCGCTGCTCAATGCCGGCTACCACGAGGAAGCCACGGCCTGGCGTGACTGGATCCTGCGCGCGATCGCGGGCGCGCCGGAGCATATCCACATCATGTACCGCATCGACGGCGGCCGCCATCTGGAGGAGCGCAATTTGCCCGCGCTCGCAGGCTATCGCTGGTCGCGGCCCGTGCGCGTCGGCAATTCAGCCTCCGGCCAGAAGCAGCTCGACGTCTATGGCGAGCTGATCGACGTCTTCCATCTCGCCTATCGCGCCGGCATCGAACGCAGCGACCAGGGCTACACCATCGAACAGGCGATCGTCGAACATCTGGAGGACATCTGGCACGAAGCCGGCCACGGCATCTGGGAGAGCCGCGGCGAGCCGCGCCACTACGTCTATTCCAAGATCATGAGCTGGGTCGCGATCGACCGGTTCCTGCGCCGCAACAATTCGGCCAACGACCTCGATCCCGATCTCCTGCGCCGCATGCGCGCCTTGCGCGACTCCATACATCGCGAGGTCTGCACTGAAGGCTACGACGATGACATCGGCAGTTTCGTTCAGTTCTACGGCAGCCAGGACCCGGACGCTTCGCTGCTGCTCATTCCCTCGGTCGGTTTTCTGCCCGCCGACGATGCCCGCGTGGTTTCGACGGTCGCGCGCATCGAAAGCGAGCTGATGGACGACGGCCTGCTCTATCGCAGCCGTAACGCCGCGGAAGGTGGCCAAGGTGCCTTTCTCGCCTGCAATTGCTGGCTTGCCGACTGCCGGCATATGCAGGGGCGCAAGCACGATGCACGCGCGGCGCTCGAACGCCTGATCGACGTTTCCAACGACGTCGGCCTGTTGTCCGAGGAGTACGACCTGCGCGCGCACCGTTTGAGCGGCAATTTCCCGCAGGCGCTGAGCCATCTGGCGCTGGTGACGTCGGCCCTCGGCCTCTGCGGCCCCGTCCTGCAGCGCGGCGGCGGATGATGCGCGTCAGGCGCCGCGCCAGGTGAGCGCCGAGCTCAGCGCATAATTCCAGATCGCGCTCATGGCGGCGCCGGCGAGGCCGGCCACCCACCACATGGCATGATCGGCAAACAGCACCGAGGCGATGCCGACATTGGCGATCGCGCCCACGCTGCAAATCAGGCAGAACGAGAGGAGCCCGGTGACGAATTTCCAGCCGTGCAGCCGGCGATCACGATAGGTCAGCGCATTGTTGAGCGTGAAATTGCCCACCATGGCGACCGCGGTGGCAAGCCCTTGCGCCGCGGCGAAGGGCAGGGCGGCGAACGTCAGCCCCGCCCACAATATGGCCAGATGGACCAGCAGGCCCACGCCGCCGATGGCGGCGAACATCAGGAAGCGCACCGGCACGACATGGCCGACCAGTTTGTCGGCGAGCAGCATCAGATATTCAAGGCCGATCATGGCGTCGAACTTGCTTTCGCCGGCATGGCGCTCGCGGAATTCGAACGGCAATTCGCGCGCGCGCAGCGGGCGCGGCGCCGAGGCGAACAGGTCGATCAGGATCTTGAACCCGATGGCCGAGAGGTTGCGCACCGATCCCTGCAGCGCCTCGCGGCGGATCATGAAGAAGCCGCTCATCGGATCGGCGACCGGGAACGCCGAGCAGCCGGCGGCCGAGCCGCGTGGCGAAGTCGCTGATGCGCGCGCGGCTCTTGTCCCATTCGCCGATGCCGCCATGCTCGACATAGCGGCTGCCGACGACGATATCGACCGGCTCGCCCTCCAGCACATTGAGCATGCGCGGCAGCAGCGTCTCGTCATGCTGCAGGTCGGCGTCGATCACCGCGACATAGTCCGCGGTGCTCGCCTGCGCGCCTTCCACGTAAGCCGAAGCGAGCCCGCGCCGTCCGATGCGGCTAAGCAGGCGGACACGGCGATCGTGGCGCGCGAGCCAGCGCACCACGTCGGCGGTGCCGTCGCTGGAATCGTCGTCGACCACCATCATTTCCCAGTTGCGCTCGCCGAGCGCGGTGCAAAGACGGTTATACAGCGGGATGATGTTGTCGCGCTCGTTGCGCGTCGGTACGATCACGCTGAGGTCGGGGCCCGGCTGCGCGTGCGACAGCCGCTCCAACAGCGGCGCGCGTTCCGCCGCATCGGCGGGAGTGCCGGCCACTGCCACGACGGAAGGATGGGGGGTCATCGTTTCAGCTCCAGCGCGCCGTCGGCTGGCGTTGCGCCTGTCCTTAGATAGACCACGGCAACGTCGTCGGCGTAGGCGCGCTTCCAACCTTTAAGCCGCGCCAGCAGGCTGTTCGCTGGCGTGTCGGGCGCGAGCAGCGTGGCGTCGATGTCGTATTCCTTGAGGAGCCGCAGCATCGTGCCGACGTCGCTGAGCTCGAGTGCGCGGCTCGTGCGCAGGACGAATTTCTTGCCGTAGAGCTCGGTGCGTCCGTCGATGAATGTCTTCACGCCGGATGCGATCAGATAGCCGCCGTAGTTGTAGCCGTTGAGTACGTGTTTTGCGCCCGCCGCCTTGATGACGGCCACTGCCCGCTGTGGCTTGAACCTCGCCGGCGGCTGGTAGTCGAGGGCGTAGGAGAGGCCGGCGGTCGCGGCCAGCAGAGCGCCGGCCAGCGCCAGTGACGGCAGCAGATGTTCTCTGCCATCTCCGCTGTCGGCGCGCGCGGGGCCGCCGAGCTGCAGCGCCAGTGGCGCTGCGATGAATAGCGGTCCCAAGAGCCCGAGCATGTCGACGTTGCGACCGTGCGACAGCGCCATGTAGACGAGGCCGAGCAGGATGAGGATGCGGATCGGCGGCAGCGTCAGGCCGCGATAAAGCGCGGCGCCGATGCCGAACAACAAGGCAAGCTCGAAGCCGCTGATCTTGGAGAAGTCGATCGGCCGCCACTCGCCGATGAGTGCGAGTGCGGGTCCGAGATCGAGCACGCGGGCGGTCACCAGGATCGATTGCGGTCCGTAGGGTGTGACGCAGGCCGCGATAACCGCGAGCGCGGCGAACAAGACCCAGTGCAAAGCGAGCGATACACGCTCGGAGCTTTGCGCGTTCCACACCGCATCGAGAGCGACCGGCGCCATGAGCGCGAGCCCGAAGGTGAAGCTGCCGTGCAGGTTGGCCCACAGGGTGATCAGCGGCAGCAGCCAGAGCGAGGGCGCCCGGCGCGTTTCGGCCGCGCGCACGAGGCCGGCGACCCAGGCCACCATCACCGGCATGGCCAGCGCATGCGGCCGCGCCAGCATGTGCGGGGCGGCGATCACGAATCCGCCGGTCGCCAGCACCAGCGCCGGCCCCACCGCCAGGCGTTGCAGCAGAAAGCGGGTCAGCAGCGCGAAGGCGCCGGCGATCGCCAGCGCGGCCGCGACCACCACACCGCTCCAGCCGGCGAGCGCATAGAGGCCGGCGAAAACGACCTGCGCCAGCCACTGGCTGGAAATCCACGCCTTGCCGGCCATGGTGAAAGAGAAGGTGTCGACCTGCGGCACCTGATGGTGCGCCGCGATCCACTGACCGAGCGCGATCTGCCAGTAGGTGTCGGGATCGCCGAGCAGTCGGCTGCCGAGCAGGAGCAGCAACAGGTAGAAAAGCGCGGCCGCGGCAAGCGGCCACGGCAATGCCGCCCGCGCCGAAAACGCCTTTCCCGTGTCGGCCATGACCTGCCCGTTCATGGCGGCGACAGTAGAGAGGCGGCGTTAAGCCTTCTTTACCGCTCGTTCCCGGTCTAAACTCGGTGCCGGGGAGAGGGAACACGCCATGAGAACCTATGCCGGCAGGCGCACCATCGACGGCTTGGTAGTGACCGTGGACGGACGTCCGCTCGCTACCCATGACGACGTGAAGAGTTTCACAAGATACGGCTTCGAATGGGCTTATGAGGGCGCGAGCCCGCAGCAACTGGCTTTCGCCATCCTGCTCGATCACCTGGGCGACGCTGAGCGTGCCGCGCGCCTCTCGGAACCTTTCATGCGGCAAGTGGTAGCCAATCTCGACAACGACTGGGAACTCACCGGTGCCGACATCGACAGCGCCTTGCGGCTGCTTGCCGCCTGAGGCGCTTGGCAAGCCCGCCGCAAAGTGGGAAATTTGATGCAAGAGGAAACGAGCAGGGGAGGTCCGTGATGATCGCCAAACGGCAGATCGACTTCCGCAAGGAATACAGGTCGCGCATCGTCGGCTGGTACAACGGCTATTTCCACATCGTCTTGATCTACGCCATGGGCGCGGCGGTGTTCTATGTCTATGTCACGCACATCCATGACGTGACCTGGGCCGAATGGCTCACCGTGCCGCTCACCTTCCTGTTCACCAACCTGTTCGAATGGGCCGTGCACAAATTCGTCATGCACCGGCCGGTCAACATCAAGGGCTTGCGCGCGGTCTATGAGCGCCACACGCTCAACCACCACCAGTTCTTCAGCGACGACGAAATGCGCTTCCGCGACGACAAGGACTGGCGCGTCACCGTGTTCCCGCCTTACGCGCTGGTGGTGTTCACGCTGATGTCGATCCCGCTCGCCTTCATCCTCGGTTTCCTGTTCTCGCCCAATGTCGGCTGGCTGTTCATGTGCGTGACGACCGGCATGTATCTGATCTACGAGTTCATGCATTTCTGCTGCCACGTGGACGAGGGCTGGTTCGTCAAGCATTGCCCCTTCGTCAACACGCTGCGCCGCCACCACACCGCGCACCACAATGCGCGGTTGATGATGGAGGTGAACATGAATCTCACGTTCCCGATCGCCGACTGGCTGTTCGGCACTTCCGACCTCGACCGCGGCCTCATCGGCCACCTGTTCAACGGCTACAACACGCGCTTCCTTAAACGAAACCTGCGGTCCAAGCCGAAGAGCCCGGAAGAGGCCGCCGTGCAGCCCGTCGGCGCGAATTGAGGTGAGAGAATCTCCGCTCGTCCCCGCGAAAACGGGGATCCAGGGCGGCATATGGGTGATTCGAATTCTGGATTCCCGCTGGAGCCTGCGCCCGCGCAGGTGGGGACGGGAATGAGCGGAGAGAATGGGATGCCAACCGACGTCAAAGCAATCGTCTCCGCGGTGGTGGTCCTGGTAGCGCTCGGCCTGGTCTACTGGGCGGGCTCGCCGGTGCACGCGGAGAAAATGGTGCTGCTGATCGCCGTCTTCTTCGTGGTGGCGATGTGGATATTTCCCGAGGCCGGCGCGAAGCAAAAAGGCGCGGCCGGGAAATCGTAGCAGCGCAGATTGCGGGCGCGCCTCGGTCCGAGGTTGCGCTGGCCGACAAATTTTTTAATTCTCCCATCCCGGCTTGCCCTCCTTGCAAGCTAGTGTCCCGATTCCGAAGTTCGCTTGATTTTGCGGCATCCTCGTGAGCGAACTTCGGAATCGAAGGACACTAGCAACTTATTGATTCTAGTGTGGTTTGGTTCAGAACTTCGCTTGATGGACTCGCGGATAGAATGAAGCGAACTTCTGAACCACCACACTAGGAGGGGATGGCAGCATGCAGGTGAGCACCGGGCCCTGGCTTGTCCTGCTCTCGATCCTGCTGGCAATCGAAGCCGGCTATCTCGCGCTGAGCCAGACGATGCGGATCGACGCGGCCGCGGGCTTGCGGCGGCGGCTTCTGTTGGCGGGCGCCGCCTTTGCCTTCGGCAGCGCGGTCTGGGTGATGCATTTCACCGCATTGCTGACGGCCTATCGGACCGGCGCCTATCTGGCGATGCCGGCGCTGCTGTCGATCTTCACCGGCGTGCTGATTGCTGGCGCCGCGGTCTATGCGGTGAGCGCGGGGCCCGTTACTGCGGGGCGGCTTGCCGTCGCCGCCTGTCTGCTGGCCGCGGCAATCGTGGTCATGCACGGCATCGGCCTCTCGGCACTGCCGGCCCGTCTCGATGAAAACCTGCCTGCGCTGACTATCAGCGTGGCAATCGCGGCTGCCGGCAGTGGGCTGGCGCTATGGCTTGCGGCACGCCAGCGCCGGCCGCTCGCGGGCGCCTGCGCCTTCGGGCTTGCCGTCGCTGCCGCACATTATGTCGCGATGGCCGGCATGAGCATGGGCCCGACGATGACGCCGTCGCTGGCGCCCATCATGTCCGCCGGCGCTCTCTCCATCGTGATCGCCGTCGTTGCCTTCGTCCTCACCGCCCTGTTTTTGCTGTCGCTGGTGCCGGAGCGCGCCGAAGTGCAGGAAATTGTAGCGAGCGCGCTCGCCGTCCCGGCCGAGGCGGTCGTCGTGGAGGCGCCGCCCACGGCCGCAATGCCTGCGATCAGCGATGAGAAGCGGCGCCGCGGCATCTACGCCCCGCTCGGCGGCGCCGGCGCCCCGCCGCGGCGTATGGCCGACCGTCTGCCGGTCGAGCGCGACGGCGCCACCCATTTCGTGCCGGTCGAGAACGTCGTCGCCGTGCAGGCGAATGCGCATTACACCTATCTCTTCGACGGCAGTGCCAAACTGTTCTGCCCACTCGCCATCGGCGAGGTCGAATCCCGCCTTGACCGCGGCCGCTTCCTGCGCGTGCACCGCAGCCATATCGTCAATATCGAGCGGGTGATCGGCTTCAAGCGCTCGGGCGACAGCGAAATCGTCGAACTCGCGGCCGAGGAGCGCTATACGGTACCGGTGAGCCGCAGCCGTGCCGGCTTGCTCAAGTCGCGCATCGGCGAGAACAAGAGCGCTTCGAGCGCCGGCGAAACGTCCGTTTCCGGTTCGATGAAGTAATCTTTTCGTCATACGCGCTCGGTTGCGTCAAGCATGCTGACGCAATTCGTGCAAATGCTGCTGCCATTCGTGCAATGCCGGCTCCCCTGGTGCATCTTAAGTTGTTGCTGCACCGCACAGCCCGCCATCCTCGTCGCAATCAAATGGACAGGGTGCCCGCTCAGGGACTGTAAGCCAGCCGTAAGCCGGCCAGTCATGGGTGCCCGGGAGGAGGTGCGCCTATGATTCCTGCGTCTTTCGACTATCATCGTCCGTCATCCGTGCAGGAAGCCGTGTCGCTGCTCGCATCGCTTGGCGAGGACGCCCGCGCCATCGCCGGCGGCCACAGCCTCATTCCGATGATGAAGCTCAGACTCGCCAGCCCATCTCATCTGGTCGATCTCGGCGGGGTCGCGGACCTCAAAGGTATCCGCGAAGAGGGCGGCGAAATCGTCATCGGCGCGACGACGACCCAGCACGAGCTGATCGGCTCGGATGTTCTGAGCAAGAAACTGCCGATCCTGCGCGAAGTCGCGCTGCAGATCGCCGATCCGCAAGTGAGATATGTCGGCACGCTCGGCGGCAATGTCGCCAATGGCGACCCCGGCAACGACATGCCGGCGGTGATGATGTGCCTCAACGCCAGCTATCAGGCGGCGGGCAAGGCCGGCGAGCGCAAAATTGCCGCGCGCGAATTCTATCAGGGCGCCTATTTCACCGCGCTGGAGCCGGGCGAGATCGTCACCGCCGTGCGCATCCCGGTGCCGGCCGCGGGCCACGGCTACGCCTATGAGAAGCTCAAGCGCAAGATCGGCGATTACGCCACCGCCGCGGCGGCGGTGGTGCTGACCATGAGCGGCGGCAAGGTGGCGTCGTGCTCCGTCGGACTCACCAACGTGGCCGAGACGCCGCTGTGGGCGGAAGAGGCCAGCAGCATCCTGACCGGCTCCAGCCTCGACGATGCCACCGTGAAAAAGGCCGTGGCCGCCGCCGAGGCGATCACCTCACCGGCTTCCGACGGCCGCGGGCCCGGCCGCCTACCGCACCAAGATGGCGGGCGTCATGCTCGCCCGCGCGCTCGCGCGCGCCAAACAGCGCGCCGGCGCGTAAGGGGAGGACAACAATAATGGCCAAAGCCCAAGTCACCATGACCGTGAACGGCAAGAAGGTGGAGGAGCTGGTCGAACCGCGCACCCTGCTCATCCACTTCCTGCGCGAACAGCTCAACATCACCGGCCCGCATATCGGCTGCGACACCAGCCATTGCGGCGCCTGCACCGTCGATCTCGACGGCAAGTCGGTGAAGTCCTGCACCATGTTCGCCGTGCAGGCGAGCGGCGCCAACATCCGCACCATCGAAGGCATGGCCAATGCCGACGGCACGCTGCATGCGCTGCAGGAAGGTTTCCGCGAGATGCACGGCCTGCAATGCGGCTTCTGCACCCCCGGCATGATCCTGCGCGCCTACCGTCTGTTGCAGGAGAACCCGAGCCCGAGCGAAGAGGAAATCCGCTTCGGCATCTCGGGAAACCTGTGCCGCTGCACCGGCTACCAGAACATCGTCAAAGCCATTCAATACGCCGCCGACAAACTCAAGGCGGCGCCCATGCAGGAGGCCGCAGAATGAACGACCAGACCCTCACCTCCGCCGAGCGCGCCGAGAAGCTCGAAGGCATGGGCTGCAAGCGCAAGCGCGTCGAGGATATCCGCTTCGTCCAGGGCAGGGGCAATTATGTCGACGACCTCAAATTGCCCGGCATGCTCTATGGCGATTTCGTGCGTTCGCCGCACGCCCATGCGCGCGTGAAGAGCATCAATACCGACAAGGCGACGGCGCTGCCCGGCGTGGTCGCCGTCATCACCGCCGAGACGTTGAAGACCGTCAACCTCGCCTGGATGCCGACGCTGGCCGGCGACGTGCAGATGGTGCTGGCCGACGGCAAGGTGCTGTTCCAGAACCAGGAGGTCGCCTTCGTCATCGCCGAGGACCGCTACACAGCGGCCGACGCCGCCGAACTGGTCGAGGTCGAATACGAGGGGCTGCCCTGCAACGTCGATCCGCTCAAGGCGATGACCGATGCCGCCCCCATCATCCGCGAGGACATCAAGGACAAGAAGGAAGGCTCCCACGGGCCCCGCAAGCATCCGAACCACGTGTTCAATTGGCAGGCCGGCGACAAGGCTGCGGCCGACGCCGCCTTCGACAAGGCCGACGTCACCATCAAGGAGATGATTCAGTATCCGCGCGTGCACCCGTGCCCGCTGGAGACCTGCCAGTGCGTCGCCTCGTTCGACAAGATCAAGGGCGAGTTGACGCTGTGGGGCACCTTCCAGGCGCCGCACGTCATCCGCACCGTAGGCTCGCTGCTCTCCAAGATCCCCGAGCACAAGATCCACGTCATCGCGCCGGATATCGGCGGCGGCTTCGGCAACAAGGTCGGCGCCTATCCGGGCTATATCTGCGCCATCGTCGCCTCGATCGTCACCGGCCGCCCGGTGAAATGGGTCGAGGACCGTATCGAGAACCTCTCCACCACCGCCTTTGCACGCGACTTCTGGATGGAGACCGAACTCGCCTGCACCAAAGACGGCAGGATCTTGGGGCTACGCTGCTACACCATTGCCGACCACGGGGCCTTCGATGCCTGCGCCAATGCCACCAAGTGGCCGGCCGGCCTGTTCTCGATCATCTCCGGCTCCTACGACATCCCGGCCGCGCATTGCTCGGTCGACGGCGTCTACACCAACAAGGCGCCGGGCGGCGTCGCCTATCGCTGCTCGTTCCGCGTCACGGAAGCCGCCTATGCCATCGAGCGCGCCATGGACATCATGGCGCAGAAGCTCGGCATGGATCCGGCCGAATTCCGCATGAAGAACCTGATCCGGTCCGAGCAGTTCCCCTACACCTCGGTGTTCGGCTGGGTCTACGATTCCGGCGACTATCAGACCGCGCTGAACAAGGCGATGGAGTCGGTGGACTATCGAAAGCTGCGTGAGGAGCAGAAGGCCAAGCAGGAAGCCTTCAAGCGGGGCGAGACGCGCGAGATCATGGGCGTCGGCGTCACCTTCTTCACCGAGATCGTCGGCGCCGGCCCGTCGCGCAACTGCGACATTCTCGGCATCGCCATGTTCGACTCCGCCGAGATACGCATTCATCCGACCGGTTCGGGCATCTGCCGGCTCGGCACCAAGTCGCAAGGGCAGGGGCACGAGACCACCTATGCCCAGATCGTCGCCACCGAGCTCGGGCTGCCCGCCGACAACATCATGGTCGAGGAGGGCAACACCGATACGGCGCCCTACGGGCTCGGCACCTACGGCTCGCGGTCGACGCCGGTGTCGGGTGCCGCCACCGCCATGGCCTGCCGCAAGATCAAGGCGAAGGCGCAGATGATCGCCGCCTATATGCTGGAAGTGCACGACGACGACCTCGAATGGGACGTCGACCGCTTCCGCGTGAAGGGCAATCCGGAGCGCTTCAAGACCATGACCGAGATCGCCTGGGCGGCCTATCACGAGGTGCCGCCCGGCATGGAGCCGGGGCTGGAGGCGGTGGACTACTACGATCCGCCCAACTTCACCTTCCCCTTCGGCGCCTATATCTCCGTCGTCGACATCGACGTCGACACGGGCTCCACCAAGGTGCGCCGCTTCTACGCGCTCGACGATTGCGGCACGCGCATCAATCCGATGATCATCGAGGGCCAGATCCACGGCGGCCTCACCGAGGGCTTCGCCATCGCCATGGGCCAGGAAATCCACTACGACGACGACGGCAACGTCACCACGGCATCGCTGATGGATTACTTCCTGCCGACCGCGGTGGAGACCCCGCGCTGGGAAACCGACTGGACCACCACGCCCTCGCCGCATCATCCGATCGGCGCCAAGGGTGTGGGCGAAAGCCCGAACGTCGGCAGCGTCCCTTGTCTCTCCAACGCGGTGAACGACGCCTTCGGCTTCCTCGGCTCGATTCATATCCAGATGCCGCACGACAATTGGCGGGTCTGGACCGCGGCCGACAAGCTCGGGCTGCATGGGTGAAGACACGCCTTCCTTTCCCTCTCCCCGCAAAGCGGGGAGAGGGTGCCGAGCCGCGATAGCGGCGAGGCGGGTGAGGGGCATATGCGCGGACAGCAGCCGAAAGTGTTGAGCAAGGCTCGCCGGCTGCGCCGCAAATCGACGGATGCCGAAAGGAAGCTTTGGTTCGAATTACGTGATCGGCGATTGTGCGGCTTCAAATTCGTGCGCCAGGAGCCGATTGGTCCTTATATTGTCGATTTTGTCTCCCGCAAACGGAGTCTGATCGTCGAGGACGATGGTGGACAGCACGCCGAGAGCCATCACGATGCTGTGCGCGACCGCTTTTTGCGAGGCGAAGGCTATCGCATTTTGAGATTCTGGAACACAGATGTGTTGCAGAACAAAGAAGGTGTCCTTTTGGTCATTCGGAATGAACTGGAGCGACATGAAGATGCCCCTCACCCGGCTCGCAGCTAAAGCTGCTCGCCACCCTCTCCCCGCTTCGCGGGGCGAGGGAAGGAGCGCATCGCCGCCATGACCCTCGACCGCGAAGCCATCTCCGACCGTCTCGCCGCCGCCGGCTATATCGCCGACCGCGATCTGGCCACCGCGCTCTGGCTGATGGATTTCCTGCAGCGGCCGCTGCTGCTGGAAGGGGAAGCCGGCGTCGGCAAGACCGAGGTGGCGAAGGCCTTGGCGCAAGTGCACGGCGCCGACCTGATCCGCCTGCAATGTTACGAAGGCCTCGACCAGAACGCCGCGCTCTACGAATGGAATTATCAGGCGCAACTGCTCGCCATCAAGGCGCGCGAAGGCGAGGATGCCGGCCTCATCGAGGATCACATTTTTTCCGAGCGCTATCTGCTCGAGCGGCCCTTGCTCGCCGCCATCCGGCGCGAGAAGCCGCCTGTGCTGCTGATCGACGAGGTCGACCGCGCCGACGAGGAGTTCGAAGCATTCCTGCTCGAGCTCCTGTCCGACTTCCAGGTCACCATCCCCGAGCTCGGCACCCTCAAAGCGACCGCCATTCCCCGCGTGGTGCTCACTTCCAATGGCACGCGCGAACTGTCCGACGCGCTGCGCCGCCGCTGCCTCTATCATTACGTCGATTTTCCCGACGTCGACCGCGAGGCGCGCATTATCATCACGCGCACACCCGGCATCGACACTGCGCTCGCTTTGCAGATCGCGCAGATGGTGGCGAGCGTGCGCAAGGAGGACCTGCGCAAGGTGCCCGGCGTCGCCGAGACGCTCGACTGGGCGGCGACTCTCGCCGGCCTCGACATTCACGACCTGCGGCAGGAGCCCGAGGCCGTTTACGAGACCATGATGTGCCTCATCAAGACGCGCGAAGACCGCAGCCGCCTGACCCGCGAAGTCAGTGAGCGGCTGATGGGCAAGGTGGCGTGACATGGCGGCCGGCAACTCACACTCCGTTCATTCCCGCGAAAGCGGGAATCCAGCGCTGGGTCCCCGCTTGCGCGGGGACGAGCGGGGAGGGCTGTTGGGCCCGCCCACGCGTCGCCGCCTCGCCGGCTTCGTGCGCACGCTGCGCGACAACGGATTCAAGGTCGGCCTCGCCGAGACCGGCGACGCGCTCGCTGTTCTCACCTCACCCGTCGCAACGCGCCCCGCGCAGCTCAAGCCCGCGCTGCGCGCGCTGTTCTGCGCCACCCATTCCGACTGGGAACGCTTCGACGAGATTTTCGACGCCTATTGGCTCTCCCGGGGCCTGCGCCAGGCGCGCGCACTGACAGGCCAGCCGCTCGCCAACCGCGCGCCCGCCCGCACGCTCAATGACGTCGGCCCGCGCGGCGGCAAGACCGGCATGCCGGATCATGTCGAGCGCCGCAATGAGGAGGGCGATATCGAGAGCGACGGCCGCGGCCGGCGCGAAGGCGCCTCGCGCCACGAGAACCTGGCGAGCGCCGACCTGCGCCACATCGTCGATCCCGCCGATATCGCAAAGACGCACGAACTGGCCGAGCGCCTGGCGCGCGTCATGCGCGCGCGGCTCATCCGCCGCCAGCGCGTGCGCCGGCGTGGACGCCGTCTCGACCTGCGCCGCACCATCCACCGCAACGTCTCGCGCGGCGGTACGCTGCTCGACCTTGCCTGGCGCCGCCGCAAGGAGAAGCCGCTGCGCCTCGTCTTCCTGCTCGACGCCTCCGGCTCGATGAGCCTCTACACGGCGTTCTTCGTGCGCTTCCTGCACGGCGTGGTCGACGCCTTCCGCGAGTTGGAAGCCTTCGTCTTCCACACCCGGCTCGCGCACGTGTCCGGCTCGCTGCGCGACCGCGACGTGTCGCGCGCCGTCGATAAATTGGCGTTGATGGCGCAGGGCATGGGCGGCGGCACGAAGATCGGCGAGAGCCTCGCCACCTTCAATCGCTGGCACGCGCGCCGCGTCATCAATTCGCGCACCGCGGTCATGATCGTCTCGGACGGCTACGACACCGGCGATCCCGAACGTCTGGGCGAGGAGATGCGCCGCCTGCGCCGGCGTTGCCGCAGGATCGTCTGGCTGAACCCGCTGATCGGCTGGCGCGACTATTCGCCCGACGCGCGCGGCATGCAGGCCGCGCTGCCGCACATTGATCTATTCGCGCCAGCGCACAATCTGCAAAGCCTGGCCGCGCTCGAGCCCTATCTGGCGAGGATCTAGCGTCATGCGCGGCGTCAACGACATCCACGGCATCGTCACCGAGCGCAAGGCCAGCGGAAAGCCCTTCGCGCTCGCCACCGTCGTGCGCACGGTGGCGGCAACCGCCGCCAAGGCCGGCGCCAAGGCGGTGATCCTGCCCGACGGCAGCATCTCCGAAGGCTGGATCGGCGGCGGCTGCGCGCGCGCCGCCGTGGTCAAGGCCGCCAAGGACGCGCTTGCCGACGGCCAGTCGCGCCTCGTCTCGGTGCAGCCGCCCGACCTGCTCGATCAGCAGGGCTTGCAGCCCGGCGCGGAGATAAGCGGCGTGCGCTTCGCCAAGAACATGTGTCCGAGCCAGGGCACCATGGACATTTTCGTCGAGCCGGTGCTGCCGCGTCCGCAGGTCGTCATTTGCGGGTCGTCGCCGGTGGCGGTGGCGGTGGCCGAGCTTGCGCGCTGGAGCGGCTTTGCCGTCACGGTCTGCGCGCCGGCGGAGGAGCAGGCGAGCTTCGAGGAACCCGACCGCCGCATCGAGGGCTATGCTTTGCCGGTCGACGAGGCGGGGAGCCGCTATGTCGTCGTCGCCACGCAAGGCCGCGGCGACGAGGCCGCGCTTGCGGCCGCGCTCGCCCTCGACGTGGATTACGTCGCCTTTGTCGGCAGCCGGCGCAAGGCGGCGGTGCTGAAGGAGAAGCTCAGCGAACGCGGCGTCGCGCCCGAGCGGCTTGCCAAATTGAAAGCGCCGGCCGGCCTCGATCTCGGCGCCATCCGGCCGGACGAGATTGCCATCTCGATCATCGCCGAGATCGTGGCGCTCAGGCGTGGCAAGAACGCGCGCGGCGGGCCGCCGGCAGCGTGAATGTTGGCTTTGCCTGATGCAAACGCGGAGACCCAAGCGATGAAGCGTCTTGTCGTGCTCGTGCTAACAAGCCTGCTCGCCGCCGGGCCGGCCGCCGCCGCCGGCCGCTGCATGCAGTTCGAGGCGCCGAAGCAGATACAGCAGGGCCGCCTCGTGATCGGCCATTTCAAGGACGCCGCCGACCGTCCGGAGACCGCCTATGTTCTGCGCCTGCCGGTGGCGACCTGCCTCTCCGCCAAGGATCCCGAATTCCGCGTCAAGCGCGCGCGCACCATTCATATCTATTCCAGCGACGACAAGGTGCAGGCTTCGATTCGTCGCTTCGTCGGCAAGGACGTGGAGGTGCGCGGCAAGCCATTCGGCGCTCACACCGCGCACCACCATGCGCCGATCGTGATGGATATTTCCGCGATCGACGCGATTTAAGCGCTACCGCCGCGCGATGAGCGGCGTGATGCGGCGGATGGCGACCCGGCGGTTCGCCCGCGAGGGGCCGGGAGTCGGGACCTTGAGATATTCCTCGCCATAGCCCTGCGTCACCAGGTTTTCCGGCGGCACGTGGAATTCCTCGGTCAGCGCGACTGCGACCGATTCGGCGCGCCGATCGGACAGCGACAGATTGTCGTCAGGCGAGCCGACGGCGTCGGTGTGGCCTTCGATCAGAAACAGCTCGCGCCGATTCCGGTCGATCGCCTCGTTGAGCGCGGCGGCAATCGCGCCCAGCCGATCGATCTGGTCGGGCGTGAGCTGCCAGGAGCCGGTGTCGAAGTGAATGTCGAGGTCGACGCGCGGCATGTATTCGCGCAAAGGCTGGCTGTAGCGCACCTGATCGACCGTGTAGCTTCGGTCCAGGCGCTCGATCGGCGGCGCGGTGAACACCTGGTAGATGCGCTGGCGGTCGGCGCGGCCGGCGTCGATTACGTAGCGGTCGCGCTCGTGGATGCGCGGCGGCGGCACGCGGACGAACATATCGTCGCGGCGGCGCGGCGCCATCCCGCTGTCGTCGAAGATGACGAAGTCGCGGCCGTGCGGATCGCGGCGCACCCGCCGGATCAGATGCCCTTCCCGGTCGGTGGTGCTGACGATGCGAACGCCGTCCGGCCGCACGACGATCGTCACCGTGCGGTCGCCATGATGCTCGACGTCCACGCGGCGCGCGCCGACGGCGAAGCGGTCGGCTTCGCGGTGGCGGATGATGGTGCGGTTGTTCTCCCGCTCGATGGTGCGGTCGCCCTCGCGAATGACCGTGCGGTTGCCTTGCCGGATTTCGCGCCGGCTCTTGCGCACGTCATTCATGTTCTGGCCGGGCTTTTGGCCCTGGCGGCGGATGAAAATGCTGGAATTGCGCGGTTTGTTCGCCGGCTGCGGCGCGGCCGCGGATTTCGGCGCGGCGCCGCGCGGCCCAGTCTGCGGCTGGGCCGCATTCTGCGGCGGTTTCTGCCCCGGCCTTTGCTGTGCATTGCGATGGTGCTGATCGGGGCGATGGTGCTGATCGGGGCGGGCGTTGCGCTGGGGTGCCGCTTGCGGAGCCTGAGGCTGCGCCGGCTTGCCTTGCGTATTCTGCGCGGGCGGATGCCGCTGCACGTTGTGCGGCGGCTTCTGCCGCTGCCGCTGCCGCTGCTGCTGCCGCTGCTGCTGCGGCTGCTGGGCCGCCTTGTTCTGCGGCGGTTTCCTCGGCGCCGACGCGGCAGCCGGCTTTTTCGGTTGCGGCTTGGCGGCCTTCCGCGCCGCGGGCTTGGGCGCCTGCTGCGCCTTGGGACCCTGCTTCGCCTTGGGACGTTGCGCGGGCCCGGCTTTGGGCGGTTGCTTGCCCTTCTGCTTAGCCTGGCCTTGGGGCCCGCCCGGTTGGCCACCGAGATTGGCCTGCGCCAGAACGAACGCATGCGTCGTGCCGGCTGCGCCAAGGGCCGGCGACAGCCCCATGACGGCAGCAAATAGGACGGCGCTGGCAAGCAATGCGTATCGTGGCGACCTCATCGTCGTCGGCTCCCAAGATGGCGTGAAAGAGAAGACCCCCGGCCTGTCGCGCGTGGCGGCGGCAGCCGATGGAAACGTCAGCCGGCGACGGCTGGTTCCATGCGCTGAATCCAACCCATTCTGACGGCGATTATGTGTCGGGGGAAGATTTCACCCTGTCCATCGCCGGCTTTTTCTGCAGAAATCTGGCGAAAACTGGCGGGGGCCCGGCGGTTTTGCCGCCGAGCCCCCATTATCGTATCAGCCGGCCTGTAAGCCGGGTTCTGTATGGCCTGCCACCGAAGTGGCAAACGTGACGGCCATTCCTCTGGCACGCCGGTTGCCCGGCGCGTCTAGCAACCTACCCGAACGGCTGGTCCGGACCGACCTGGGACTGCTCCCGCGCCGTTCCTATTCGGTTTTGCTCCCGGTGGGGTTTGCCGTGCCGCCGCCGTTGCCGGCTGGCGCGGTGCGCTCTTACCGCACCGTTTCACCCTTGCCGCGAGCAATACGCAACGCGCCCGCGGCGGTCTGTTCTCTGTGGCACTTTCCCTGAGGGAGTGACCCCCCGCCGGACGTTATCCGGCACCGTTCGTCCATGGAGCCCGGACTTTCCTCTCCGGCCGCCTTTCGGCTTTTGGCGCGGAGCGGCCGTCCGGCCGACTGACGAGAACAGGAATGGGGTCGGCGGGAGCGGGGGTCAAGCTACTCCGCGCCCCGCGGTTAAAAAAAAAGCCCGGGTCCGTCGGGAGGGAAACGGGACCCGGGCGTGCGCGCTTGGCGCGCAAAAGTCACATGGTGCCGGAAACTCGATCCGGAACCCTTCGAAGGTCGCTCCGAAGGGGCGTCAAACCTTACGCCCAGGCTCCCTTGTGCGAGTGGCGCGGGCGCAGCCTGCCGGCGAGCCGCTTGGCCAGCGCCGAAAGGCTGGTCAGCGCCAGGCCGATGTAGGCGGCGCGGTCGGCATGCGCGCGGGCGAGCGCAGCATGGACGTCGACCGGGCGGGTGTGGGGGCGGTTGTGGGTCTTCATGGCAATTCTCCAAGGCAGAGCCTGTTTGGCTTTGGCTGTCGCTATGCGTTGTACGCATAATATTGCGTCGCAGACAGAATTATAATACTATAATATCCTGATTCATTCGTGACGTTTAGGCACAAATATGGATGCCACTTCCGACCTGCGCGTCTTTGTCCGCGTCATGGACCGCGGCAGTTTCTCGGCCGCCGCCAAGGACTTGGGCCTGACGCCCTCGGCCGTTTCCAAGCTCATCTCGCGGCTGGAGGATCGGCTCGGCGTGCGCCTGCTGGAGCGCAGCACGCGCCGCCTGGCACTCACGCCAGAAGGCGAGGCTTTCCTCAAGCGGGCCCGCCGCATCGTCGCCGATATCGAGGAGGCCGAAGCCGAAGTGGCGCAGGCGCGTGGCGCGCCGCGCGGTGTCCTGCGCGTCAATGCCGGCACCGCCTTCGGCCTGCATCAGCTTGCCCCCGCCATGGCCGATTTTCTCGCGCGCTATCCGGAGATCGACCTCGAACTGTCGATCACCGACCGTCTGGTCGATCTGATCGAGGAGCAGGCCGATATCGCCGTACGCTCCGGGCACATCCCGGAAGGGCCGTTCATCCAGCGTAAGATCGCCGACCTGCAGCGCGTGATCTGCGCCGCGCCCTCCTATCTGCGGCGCCGCGGCACGCCGAAAACGCCCGCCGACCTGAAAGACCACGATTGCATCGTGGTCGCCGGGCCCGGTCTCAATCGCTGGCCGTTCAAGAGCCGCGCGGGCATCGACGTGATCGACATCCATCCGCGAGTCTCCACCGACGACGCCGAAGCCGCGCTTCGCCTCGCCGTCGAAGGCGCCGGCATCATCCGGCTGTCGGACGTGATCGTGGGCGGACCGCTGCGTGCCGGCGAATTGACCGCGCTGCTTACCGACGTGCATCACGTCGAGCCGTTTCCGCTCGCCGCCCTCTATCCGGCCGGGCGGCAGCGGCTGCCGCGCGTCAAGGTCTTCATCGATTTCCTGGTGGAGCGCTTCGCCGAAGCGCCGTGGCGGCTGCCCGGCGTGCCCACGCCGGGCGAGGCGAGGCCCGCGCGCAAGGTATAGGCCGCGCGAAGTCATCGGTTTGCCAGGGGGCGAAAATTTCCGTTGCAATTCGATTTCCGGATTTCCCGCTTGCGGGGAAATTGAGCGGAGCACGGATCGAGGCAGACGAGAGATCGTCTATGCCTGCTGTGGCCCGCGCGCCGGCGGGCGGGTCTCGATCAGCGCGCGCAGCGTGAGCAGCGTCGAAGTATCCGCCACGCCGTCCACACGCGCCGGGCGGAAATGGCGCTGGAAGGCGGTGACCACGCCGCGCGTCAGTTCGTCGAATTGGCCGGTCTCTTCCAAGCCGTAGCCGTAGTTGCGCAGGGCGTGCTGCAGCCGCTTTACCGCCTCGCCGCCGTCGCCGAACTTCAGTGCGCGGCTGTCGAGTGTCGTCGCGGGCGCCGGCCGCACCCAATGGCCGATGCCGGAGTCGTGCAGCAGCGCCCAGGGAAACCTCTCTCCCGGATCCTGCTTGCGCATCGGTGCCACGTCGGAATGGGCGAGCACGCGACCGGCCTGAATCGGTCCGCGGCGCGTCATGATCGACTTGCAAAGCGAGATCACCGCGGCGACTTGGCGCAGCGGAAAATCGCGGTAACCGAACTCGTGGCCCGGATTGACGATCTCGATGCCGATCGAGCACGAATTGATGTCGGTCTCGCCCGCCCAGGAGGACACGCCGGCATGCCAGGCGCGCAGCGCCTCGGGCACGCATTGCACGATGCGACCGTCCTCGAACACCACGTAGTGCGCCGAAACCTTGCTCTCCGCCGAGCACAGTCGCTCGAGCGCAGCTTCGCCGGTCTGCATGCCGGTGTAATGCAGCAGGATCATGTCGGGCGCACGCTTGCGCTCGTCGTGATTGGGCGAGGGCTTGACCTCGGCGACGATGAAACTGTCCGGCTGAAACGATGGCATGGGCGGCGCATCATTCACCGCGCGCCTCAAAAAGCAAGACGCGAAAAATCAAAAAGACATGTTGCAATTACGTGGCAATGAAGTGCGGCCCGGACGGTACGCGCGTCCGGACCGCAATCGTCCGCTGGCCGGCACTTGACGCCGACCAGGTAGCGGCACGCGTAATCAGCGATGCGGCGAGCCCATCCCGCCGCTCAGCGGGCTGGCGCCGCCGGCGCCCATCGGGCTGTGCGTGGCCGAGCCGGTCGTAACCGGTTTCGGCTTTTCATAGGGCTTGAAGTTCTGCGCCTGCTTGAGCTGCTTCTGGTCCATCGACAGCTTCAGCTTGTCGGGCTTGCCGCTCGCGCCCTGCTGCACGGTGAACGAATCCGGCGCGATCGCCACTTCCTTGGCCCCCATGCCGAGGAAGCCGCCGGCGCTGACCACGTAGGCCGAGATCTTATTGGTCTTCTTGTCGATCAGGATATCGCTGACCTCGCCGATCTTCTTGCCGTTGGAGCCGATCACGTCGGTGCCCTTGAAGTTGGATGCCAGCCATTGGTCTGGCGTCTGCGACGCGACGACGTCCGCCTTGCCGGCGGCCGGCTTCGCCGCTGCCGATTGATCCGCCGGTTTGGCTTGATCGCTCTTCGCCGGTTTTGCCTGGTCGGGCTTCGCCTGGTCCGACTTCATCTGGTTTGTGGTCGCCGCCGCCGGGGGCGCCGAATTGGGCTTCGGGCTGTTCGGTGCCTGTGCAAAGGCACCCGACAGCGTCAGCGCGGAGATCGCCGCGCCAAGCATCAATTTCTTCATCATGAGTCTGCCTCCTTGGGTTCACTACTCGGATGGTCCGGTACGGAACTTTCGGGGGCGGGTCCGCCGCCCCGCCATCCGCGGAACGCCGAGTGGAGAGGGCCGTTCCGTCATGGCAAGGGTCCGCAGCCCTGCAAATTCTGCATCTCAACGGCCTGTCGCGAAAACGACGACGAAGCCGCATGGAACCCGGCCGCCGGCAAGAAATCCTTAAGTTTAAGGGTCGTTAATGACGTTGGCAGGCCTGCGCTGCGCCGGCGCCTGGGCAACGAGGAGCCGGCGGGTCGATCCATTGACGCCCATATTGTCCCATGATATCCCACAATCTCTCATCAAGGATGGCCGGCCGCATTGTCCAAGCCCGCGGCGCGGACATCCCCCAGGACCGAGTTCGCCTGGGGCGTGGCGTCGGCTCGGCGTGGAGTGCGGGATATGGAGCGCTTCGTGTCGAACGTCACGTTGCGGCTCGACGCCAAAGGGCGCGTCTCCATCCCCGCTTCTTTTCGCTCGGTGCTCACCCGCGACGGCTTCGACGGGCTCTACTGCTATCCGGCGCTGGATCGCCCGGCGATCGACGCCGGCGGGAATGCGCTGATGGCGGAGATCGAGGCGTTGATCGCGCGCTATGCCCCGTTCTCGGAAGAGCGCGAACGCTTTGCGCTGGCGCTCTACGGCACCAGCGAGACGCTGAAGATCGATGGGGAGGGGCGGGTCAGCCTGAGCGAGACGCTCAAGCGACATGCGGGAATAACCGAGGCAGTGAGCTTCGTCGGCCTCGGTCACAAGTTTCAGCTTTGGGAGCCCGGCCGGTTCCGGCACGAGCTCGCGGAGGCCACCGAAAAGGTGCGCGCGCTCAGGAATGCGCTGAGCTCCCAAGCGGCGGCGCGCGATACGCGCGGAGCACGGGAATGACGGGGGGCGGCGACGGCTTTGCCGCTGTCGCTGGCGGACCGGCCCCCCACATTCCCGTGCTCGGCCGCCCGGCGCTGGATTTTCTCAATGTGCGCGACGGCGGAATCTACATCGACGGCACCTTCGGCGCCGGCGGCTATTCGCGCGCCATCCTTGCCGCGGCGGACTGCAAGGTCATCGCTATCGACCGCGATCCCACGGCCATCGCGGCCGGCGCCGATCTGGTGTCCCAGGCGAATGGCCGCCTTACCCTGGTCGAAGAGCGCTTCTCGTTGCTTGATGAAGTCGCGCGCGAAGCCGGCTGCGAGAGCGTCGACGGCGTAGTGCTCGATCTCGGCGTCTCTTCCATGCAACTCGATCGCGCCGAACGCGGCTTCTCCTTCCGCCGCGAAGGCCCACTCGACATGCGCATGAGCGCAGAAGGCCCGAGCGCCGCCGACGTGGTCAATGCGGCGGGCGAGCGCGACCTCGCCGACATCATCTACATTCTGGGCGAGGAACGTCATTCGCGCGCCGTCGCCCGCGCCATCGTGAAGGCGCGCGGGCCGGCGCCGATTGCGACCACCGCGGCGCTCGCCGACATCGTCGCCTCCGTGGTGCGCTCGCGGCCGGGCGACATCCATCCGGCGACACGGACGTTTCAGGCCTTGCGCATCTTCGTCAACGACGAGCTCGGCGAACTCGCCCAGGCGCTCGTCGCCGGCGAGCGTGTCCTCAAGGCGGGCGGGCGGCTGGTGGCGGTCTCCTTCCATTCGCTCGAAGACCGCATGGTCAAGACGTTTCTCAGCAGCCGTGCCGCCAGCGGCGGCGGCTCGCGCCATGCGCCGGAAGTCAAGCGGCAGGCGCCCAGCTTCCGCCTGCTCACTCGCCGGCCGGTCACCGCGGACGAGGAGGAAGTCGCCCGCAATCCGCGCGCCCGTTCCGCCAAGCTGCGCGCGGCCGAACGTACCGATCAGGCGGCGCATTCCGCCGATGCCGCCGACCTGCTGCCGCGCCTGCCTTTACTTGCCGACGTATTGCGGGGGCGCTGACATGCTGCGCCTGCTCAACATCCTCGTCATCTGCGCGCTCGTCGTGGCCGCCGCCACGGTCTACAAGATCAAGTTCGATTCGACGCTGCAGGCCGCCCGTGTCGCCAAGCTGCATACCGAATTGCGCCGCGAGCGCGATGCCATTGCGGTGCTGCGCGCGGAATGGGCGCGGCTCGACACGCCGGCGCGCATCCAGCGGCTGGCCGACCGCTTCCTCAAACTGCAGCCGATCGATCCGCGTCAGTTCGACACGCTCGACCACCTGCCGCCCCGGCCGCCGGCCACCCCGCCGGTGGCGAGCGGCGATCCGATCGGCAACCTGATCGCGCCGTCCTCGCCCGAGACCACCGGCAGCGTGCCGGTGGCGCCGGCGCCGGCTGAACGGTGACCGCCATGCCGCACGCAACAAAAACGCCCGAGAGCCGCTGGCAACGCACGCTGCGCTCGCTGCTTTACGGCCGCAATGTCGACCGCGAGGTGAAGGCCAAGGCGCGGCTCGGTCTCGCCATCCTCGGCTTTGCCGTCATCTACAGCGTGATCGCGCTGCGCCTCGTCATGTTCGCCGTCAACGGCGACCAGCACGGCGACCACCACAGCATCAGCCAGGACGCCGTCGCCACCGCCCGCCCCGACATCCTCGACCGCAACGGCAAGATCCTCGCCACCGACATCAAGGCGCCCTCGCTCTACGCCGAGCCGCGCAAGCTCATCGATATCGATGACGCCGAGGAGCAGCTCACCGCTACGCTCCCCGATCTCGACGCCAAGGAACTGCATGCGCGGCTCGCCTCCAAGCGCGGCTTCGTCTGGCTCAAGCGCGAGATCACGCCCAAGCAGGAGCGCGAGATTCACCATCTCGGCATTCCCGGCATCGGCTTCCTCACCGAGAACAAGCGCGTCTATCCGAACGGCCCGGCTGTTTCCCAGGTGATCGGCCTGGTGAACATCGACAACCAGGGCATCGCCGGCATGGAGAAATGGCTGGACGGGCAGGGGCTCGCCGCGTTGCACATGGCGGGGCTCGCCACCGACCGGCTGCAGCGGCCGGTGCAGCTCTCGCTCGATCTGCGCGCGCAATACGCCATGCGCGACGAACTGGTGAAGGCGCGCGAGAAATTCCACGCCAAGGCCGCCGCCGGCCTGATCCTCAACGTCAATACCGGCGAGGTGATCGCGTTGGTGTCGGAGCCGGACTACGACCCCAACAATCCGCGCGAGGCCAACGACCCGACGCGCATCAATAGGCTGACCACTGGCGTCTACGAACTCGGCTCTACCTTCAAGGTAATGACGGTCGCCATGGCGCTCGATGACGGCAAGGCCACGCTCGCGTCCAAGTTCGACGCCACCCATCCGCTGCATTACGGCCGCTTCTTCATCCACGACTACGAGCCGCAGCACCGCTTCCTTTCGGTACCGGAGATCTTCACCTATTCGTCGAACATCGGCGCCGCGCGCATGGCACTGGCCGTCGGCGTGCCGGGCCACCAAGCCTTCCTGAAGAAGATGGGCCAGCTCGACCGGCTGCGCACCGAGCTGCCGGAAAGCGCCGCGCCGATCGTCCCCAAGCACTGGGGCGAGCTCAACACGGTCACCATCGCCTTCGGCCATGGCCTCTCGGTCGCGCCCCTGCAGGCAGCCATGGGCATAGCGGCCTGCCTCAACGGCGGGCTCCTGATCAAGCCGACCTTCCTCAAGCGCAGCCGCGAACAGGCATTGCAGGTCGCCAAGCGCGTGCTCAAGCCCTCGACCAGCGTCGACATGCGCTATCTCATGCGGCTCAACGCCGAGAAGGGCACCGGCACCTTCGCCAACGTCGCCGGCTACTACGTCGGCGGCAAGACCGGCACCGCCGAGAAGGTGGTCAACGGCCGCTACTCCAAGCACAAGCTGCTCACCGACTTCATGGCGGTGCTGCCGGCCGACAAACCGAAATACCTGGTGATGATCATGCTGGACGAGCCGCAGGGCCTGCCCTCCACCCATGGCTTCGCCACCGCCGGCTGGAACGTGGGGCCGACGGCCGGCAAGGTGATCAAGCGGGTGGCGCCGCTGCTCGACCTCGAGCCGCGGTTCGACCTGCCCAAAGCCGATCAGTTGATCCTGGCCAAGGCGCGTTGAGCTTTCACCTCCCCCTAAAAGGGCGAGGTCGACCGCGAAGCGGTCGGGTGGGGGTCTCTTGAGAATTGCCTCAATTCAGTGCTTGTGAGACCCCCTCCCTGACCCTCCCCCTTGCAGGGGGAGGGAACGGAGAGGCGGGAAAAGGGGGCTCATGAAACTTGCCGATCTGCCGCTGGAGAAGGCCCGCTTCGAGGCGCGCTTTGCCGGGCGCGAACTTGCCGGCATCGCCGCCGACAGCCGCGAGGTGAAGCCCGGCGACCTGTTCGTCGCGGTGCCCGGCACCAAGTCGGACGGTCTTGCTTTCGTCCCGCAGGCGCTCGCCGCGGGCGCTGCGGCCGTG
Source organism: uncultured Pseudomonadota bacterium (assembly GCA_963837965.1). Lineage (GTDB taxonomy): Bacteria > Pseudomonadota > Alphaproteobacteria > Rhizobiales > Xanthobacteraceae > Pseudolabrys. The sequence goes on from CAWIPY010000009.1 coordinate 391,237, forward strand.
CTGGCCGAGCAGACGGCCGCCGTTCCGGCCGATGTCGCCTTCATCCAGGTGGCCAATGCCCGGCGCGCGCTGGCGCTCTGCGCCGCAGCCTTCTTTCCGCGCCAGCCCGCAACCATCGCCGCCGTCACCGGCACCAGCGGCAAGACCTCCGTCGCCGCCTTCGCGCGGCAGATCTGGGCGGCGCTGGGGTGTCAGGCCGCAAGCCTCGGCACCATCGGCGTGGTGGCGCCGCGCGAACAGCAATACGGCTCGCTCACCACGCCCGACCCGATCGAACTGCACCGCACGCTCGACCGGCTGGCCGGCGAGGGCGTCACCCACCTGGCGCTGGAAGCATCCTCGCACGGCCTCGACCAGCACCGGCTCGACGGCGTGCGCGTTGCCGCCGGCGCCTTCACCAACCTGTCGCGCGATCATCTCGACTATCATCCGACCATGCAGGCCTATCTCGACGCCAAGCTGCGCCTGTTCCGCGACCTGATCGTCCCCGGCGGCACTGCGGTGATCTGCATCGACGACTGCTATGGCGGCCAGGTGGTGGAGGCGGCGAGGGCGCGCGGCCTCAAGGTGGTGACCGTCGGTGTGCATGGCGACGACATCAGGCTGCTCAGCGGCTCCGTGGATGGCTTCGCCCAGCGCCTTGGCATCGCCTATGGCGGCAGCACTTACAAGGTCACGCTTCCGCTGGTCGGCGCCTTCCAGGCGGAGAATGCCGTGCTTGCCGCCGGCCTGTGTATCGCCACCGGCAGCGATCCAGAACGGGTGTTCGCCGCGCTGGAAAAGCTGCAAGGCGCCAAGGGCCGGCTCGAGCTCGCCGGCAACAAGCACGGCGCGCCCATCTTCATCGACTATGCGCACAAGCCCGACGCGCTGAAGAAAGCACTGGAAGCCTTGCGTCCCTACACCACGGGGCGGCTGATCGTGGTGTTCGGCGCCGGCGGCGACCGCGATCCGGGCAAGCGTCCGATCATGGGACGCATCGCCCACGAGAACGCCGACCGCGTCATCATCACCGACGACAATCCGCGTAGCGAGGACCCGGCCGCCATCCGCGCCGCCATTCTGGCCGAGACGCCGGGCGCGCTTGACATCGGCAACCGGAATGCAGCGATCCGCGCCGGCATTGATGAGCTTGAGCATGGCGACGTGCTGCTCGTCGCCGGCAAGGGCCACGAGACCGGCCAGATTTTCGCTGACGGCCCGGTGCATTTCTCCGACCACGAAGCGGTCGCTGCGGCGCTCAAGGAGCAGGTGGCATGACCCCCCTCTGGACCCTCGACGCCATGGCCGCGGCCATGGGCGCGGAGAAGTCGGGCACGCTGCCGGAAAGCGTCCCCGGCATCTCCATCGACACGCGCACCATCGGCAAGGGTGAGGCCTTCTTCGCCATCAAGGGTGACAGCCGCGACGGCCACGATTTCGTCGAGGACGCGCTGAAGGCCGGCGCCGGCCTTGCCGTGGTGGCGCGCGCGCAGCGCGCCCGCTTCGCGCCGGACGCCGCGCTGCTCATTGTCGACGACGTGCTCGATGCCTTGCGCGCGCTCGCCCGCGCAGCCCGCGCGCGCTTTGCCGGCAAGGTGATTGCCGTCACCGGCTCGGTCGGCAAGACCGGCACCAAGGAAGCCTTGCGCCTCGCGCTCTCGGCCGACGGCGAAACGCATGCCTCCGCTTCGTCCTACAATAATCATTGGGGCGTGCCGCTGTCGCTCGCCCGCTGCCCGCAAAGCGCCAGATACGCGGTATTCGAGATCGGCATGAACCATGCCGGCGAGATCACCCCGCTCACCAAATTGGCGCGTCCGCATGTGGCGATCGTCACCACGGTCGAGCCGGTGCATCTGGAATATTTCGGCACGGTTGAAAAAATCGCCGACGCCAAGGCGGAAATCTTTCTAGGGCTGGAGCCGGGCGGCGCCGCCGTGCTCAATCGCGACAATGCGCAATTTGAGCGCCTTGCCGCCGCTGCCAAAAAGGCCGGCGTGACCCGGCTCGTTTCTTTCGGCGAGGACGAGAATGACGACTCTTTCCTCGTCCGCTGCGCCTTGCAGCCGGAAGGATCGACCGCGGAAGCCATCGTTCTCGGTGAGCCGGTCACCTACAAGCTCGGCGCGCCTGGCGCTCATCTGGTGCACAACTCGCTGGCCGTGCTGGCGGCGGTCGTACTGGTCGGCGCCGACCTGGCGCTCGCCGCGCTTGCGCTCGTCAATCTCAAGCCGACCGCCGGCCGCGGCGGCCGCATCACTTTGAGCGTGCCGGGCGGCAGCGCGTTGTTGATAGACGAAAGCTATAACGCCAACCCGGCCTCCATGCGGGCGGCGATCGCCCTGCTCGGCCAGGCGCCGACGGCCAAGCAGGGCCGCCGCATCGCCGTACTGGGCGACATGCTGGAACTCGGCGCCATGGGCGCGGAACTGCACCGCGCGCTTGCAGGCCCCTTGGAAGCGGCCAAGGTCGACCTGGTCTTTTGTTCCGGGTCGCTGATGCGTGCGCTGTGGGAAGCCCTTCCCTCCAGCCGCCGGGGCGGCTATGCCGGGACGGCGGCGGAATTGGAGCCTTCTGTGCTGGGAGCCGTGCGTGCCGGCGACGCGGTCATGGTAAAAGGCTCGCTCGGCTCGAAAATGGGCCCCATCGTCAAGGCATTGGAACGCCAATTTCCTCGCCAGGGCGCGGCTGCGCCGGCGGCGGGCTGAGACAGGATCGACTGATGTTCTATTGGCTGGCCGACTTCTCCGACCAACTCTCGTTCCTCAACGTCTTCCGCTATCTCACCTTCCGCACCGGCGGCGCCATCGTCACCGCACTGGTCTTCGTGTTCCTGTTCGGCGGCCCGATGATCGACATCCTGCGCGTCAAGCAGGGTAAGGGCCAGCCCATCCGTCTTGACGGTCCGCAGTCGCACTTGCTCACCAAGAAGGGCACGCCCACGATGGGTGGGCTGATGATCCTTTCGGGACTCCTGGTCTCGACCGTGCTATGGGCCAATCCGGCCAATCCGTATGTCTGGATCGTGCTCGGCGTCACCATGAGCTTCGGCCTGGTGGGTTTCTATGACGACTATCTGAAGGTGACGAAGCAGACGAGCGGCGGCTTCGGCGGACGCACGCGCATTCTGGCCGAAGGGGCGATCGCCATTGCCGCCTGCACGGCCCTGGTCCATCTCGGCACCGGCACTACCGCGACCTCGCTGGTGTTTCCCTTCTTCAAGGAGCTGATGGTCAATCTCGGCTGGGGCTTCGTGTTGTTCGGCGCCTTCGTCATTGTCGGCGCCGGCAATGCGGTGAACCTCACCGATGGACTGGACGGCCTTGCCATCGTGCCGGTGATGATCGCGGCGGCGAGCTTCGGTTTGATCAGTTACCTCGCGGGTAACGCCGTCTTTGCCGAATATCTGCAGATTCACTACGTGGCCGGCACCGGCGAACTGTCGGTTCTGTGCGGCGCGGTGATCGGCGCTTCGCTCGGCTTTCTCTGGTTCAACGCGCCGCCCGCCTCGATCTTCATGGGCGACACCGGCTCGCTTTCGCTCGGCGGGATGCTCGGCACCATTGCGGTGGCCATCAAGCACGAGATCGTGCTCGCCATCGTCGGCGGCCTGTTCGTCCTCGAAGCCATCTCGGTGATCGTGCAGGTGGTCTCCTTCAAGCTCACGGGAAAACGCGTGTTCAAGATGGCGCCGATCCACCATCACTACGAGCAACTCGGCTGGACCGAGCCGCAGATCGTCATCCGCTTCTGGATCGTCGCCGTGGTGCTCGCGCTGGCCGGGCTGGCGAGCTTGAAGCTGCGATGAGATTTTCGGCCGTGCGGCAAACTCGGTGCCACCCTCCCCTGGAGGGGGAGGATCGCCTGCCGAGCGCTTGGCGCGAAGGCAGGCGGGGTGGGGTGAGAGGCACGTCGGCTAGCGTCATGCGCGCCTGGTTCGCTTCGCGACTCACCCCCTCCCGGTTCGCTTCGCGGGCCGACCTCCCCCCTCCAGGGGGAGGTGAAGCGAGTGCGTGGCGCCGTCCATGATCCCCATCACCAGTTTCGCCGGCAAGAAGCTCGCCGTGTTCGGCCTCGGCAAGTCAGGCCTCATCTCCGCCGGGGCGTTGATCAAGGGCGGCGCGGAGGTCGTTGTAGATGATGATAACAAGAAGAACCTCGCCGAGGCGCGCAGCGCCGGCCTCGATGCCCGGGACCTGCGCGAGATCGACTGGTCCGGCATCGCCGCGCTGGTGCTGTCGCCCGGCGTGCCGCTCACCCATCCGGAGCCGCATTGGAGCGTCAAGCTCGCCCACCGGGCCGAGGTCGACGTCATCGGCGACATCGAACTGTTCTGCCGCGAGCGCGCCGCGCACGGGCGCGACTGCCCGCTGGTCGCCATCACCGGCACCAACGGCAAGTCGACCACCACCGCGCTCACCGCCCATCTCCTGGCGGCTGCCGGCCGCGACGTGCAGATGGGCGGCAATATCGGCGTGCCCGCGCTGGCGCTGGAACCGTTCGCGCCCGGCCGCGTCTATGTGCTGGAAATCTCCTCCTACCAGATCGACCTCGCGCCTTCGCTCAAGCCGACGGTCGGCGTGCTGCTCAACGTGACCGAGGATCATCTCGACCGCCATGGCAGCATGGAGAACTACGCCGCGCTCAAGGCGCTGGTGCCGGCCAGCATCGAGGCCGGCGGCACCGCCGTGATCGGCGTCGACGACCGCTACACCCGTTCGGCGGCCGAGCGCATCGAGCGCGCCGGCCGGCGCGTCGTGCGCGTGTCGGTGCAGGCGCCCTTGCGCGAGGGCTATTATGCCGAGGGCAGCCGAATCCTGAGCGCGCAGGGCGGCAAGGCGCATGCGGTGGCCGAACTTGCCGGCATCGGCAGCCTGCGCGGCGCCCACAACGCGCAGAATGCCGCCTGCGCCATCGCCGCCTGCACCGCGCTCGGGCTCGATATGCCCACGATCCAGAAAGGGCTCACCAGCTTTCCCGGCCTCGCCCACCGCATGCAGCAGGTGGGGCAAAAGAAGACTTCCCGGGGCAAGGTGCTGTTCGTCAACGATTCGAAGGCGACTAATGCCGACTCGGCGGCAAAGGCGCTTGCGAGCTTCCACGACATTTTCTGGATCGCCGGCGGCCGGCCGAAGACCGGCGGTATCACCAGCCTGGCCTCCTTCTTCCCCCGTATCCGCAAGGCCTATCTGATCGGCGAGGCGGCGGAGGACTTCGCCGCCACGCTCGACGGACAAGTGCCGCACCAGGTCGCGGGCGTCCTCTCCGCGGCAGTCGATGCCGCCGCGCGCGATGCGGAGGCGTCCGGCGTGAAGGAGCCGGTGGTGCTGCTCTCTCCCGCCTGCGCGAGCTTCGACCAGTACCCGAACTTCGAAGCGCGCGGGAAGGCCTTCACGGAAGTCGTGCTGGCGCTGCCGGGAGTTTCTTCTTCACCCTCCCCTGGAGGGTAGGTGCTATCGCATGTGGCCGCAGCGCCCACCTCTCCCCGCTGGGCGGGGAGAGGTCGACGCGCCATAAGCGCGTTTACGCGCGTCTTCGACGCGCCATAAGCGCGTTTACGCGCGTCTTCGACGCGCTATGGCGCGTCGGGTGAGGGGGTGTACCCGCGATTCTGAGCGCAAAAAATCGTGGAAAAAGCCCCTCACCCCGACCCTCTCCCCGCAAGCGGGGAGAGGGAGAAGAGGCGTCTTGCTCACATGCGATAGCCCTCCTCCTCCAGGGGGAGGGTAAAAGCGCTCGCGGCGCCGCTCCTAAATTAATCCTTCCTCAACCATCCCCCGTCAGCTTGAGCCCCGGACGGGAAACATGGTCTCGCGCGCGCAACGCACGCCCTTTGCCGAGTGGTGGTGGACGGTCGACAAGCTCACGCTTGCCGCTCTCGGCGCGCTGATGCTGGCCGGCATCGTTTTGTCGCTGGCCGCGAGCCCGCCGGTGGCGGCGCGGCTCGGCCTCGATCCGTTCTATTTTGTCGACCGCCACATCCTCTACTTGTTCCCCACCATCGCGGTGCTGCTCGGCGTTTCCTTTCTCAATGCGCGCCAGATCCGCCGGCTTGCCGTCGTCGTGTTTTTCGTCAGCCTCGTCCTGGTGGCGCTCACGCCGGTGTTCGGCGCCGACATCAAGGGCGCGCGCCGCTGGCTGGTGATTTTCGGCATGAACATCCAGCCTTCCGAATTTCTCAAGCCCGCTTTCGTCGTGGTGGTCGCCTGGCTGTTCGGCGAATCGGCCAGGCGCCCCGACATGCCGGCCAACATAATTTCGCTGGTGATGCTGCTGAGCGTGGTGGCGCTTCTCGTCATGCAGCCGGACTTCGGCCAGACCATGCTGGTGGTGCTGGTGTGGAGCGCGCTGTTCTTCATGGCGGGCATGCGGGTGATCTGGGTGTTCGGCATCGGCGCCGCCGCCGCCGCCGGCCTCACCATCGCCTATTACACCGTACCGCACGTCGCCAAGCGCATTCAGCACTTCATGAATCCGGCCGCCGGCAATTCCTACAATATCGACGTGGCGCTGGAGAGCTTCATGCGCGGCGGCTGGTTCGGCAGAGGCCCGGGCGAGGGCACGGTCAAGCGCATCCTGCCCGAAAGCCACACCGATTTCGTTTTCGCGGTGGCGGCGGAGGAGTTCGGCGTCGCGCTCTGCCTGGTGCTGGTCGCCCTCTACGCCTTCATCGTCATCCGCTCGCTCTTGCGCGCCGTCCGCAACGACGACCTGTTCATCCGCTTCGCCGCCGCCGGCCTCGCCATCCTGTTCGGCACCCAGGCGGCGATCAACATCGCGGTCAACATCCACCTGATCCCGGCCAAGGGCATGACGCTGCCCTTCATCTCCTATGGCGGCTCGTCGATGATCTCGCTTGCCTACACCATGGGCATGCTGCTGGCCTTGACGCGCGAGCATCCGCGCGCCGCCATGCTGGCCGCGCCGGACTTCGAACCGGAACCGGCGCACGCCGACGCTGCGGCTTGATGACTTTACCCAGCGAGGCAATGGTGTGCAGCGTCATGGCCGGGCTTGTCCCGGCCATCCACGTCTTGCTTTCTTGACATAGAAAGGCGTGGATGCCCGGGACGAGCCCGGGCATGACGGCGGAGATGCAATGGCCACGAATACCCGCAACAAACTGATCCTCCTCTGCGCCGGCGGCACCGGCGGCCACCTGTTCCCGGCCGAGGCGCTCGCCGTCGTGCTGGAGAAGCGCGGCGCAACGATCGACCTCGCCACCGACACCCGCGCCGCCCGTTTCAAGTTCCCGGCGCGCGCCGTGCATCTGATCCCAAGCGCGACGGTGCGCGGCCGCGATCCGTTTTCGCTCGCGCGCACCGCCGCGCTGCTCGCGCTCGGCACGGCGAAAGCCTGGGCGCTGATCGGGCGCATCCGGCCGGCCGTGGTGGTCGGCTTCGGCGGCTACCCGACCGTGCCGCCGCTTTACGCCGCTTCGTTGCGCGGCGTGCCGACCGTGCTGCACGAGCAGAACGGCGTCATGGGCCGCGCCAATCGGATGCTGGCCGCGCGCGTCACGACGATCGCCACCGGCTTCCGCACGCTGGCGCGGCTCGATGCCAAGCTGCAGGGCAAAATCAATTTCACCGGCAACCCGGTGCGGCCCGCCGTCGTCGAAGCGGCGAAGACGACTTACGTCGCGCCTGCGGCGGACGAAGGCCTGCGGCTCCTGGTGTTCGGCGGCAGCCAGGGCGCGCATGTCATGGCCGAGATCGTGCCCCCGGCGCTGGAGCTTCTGCCGCCGAGCTTGCGCGCGCGGCTCCAGCTCGTGCAGCAGGTGCGCGCCGAGGACCTCGACGCCGTGCGCGCAACGTACACGCGCCTCGGCATCGCCGCCGAGACCGCGCCCTTCTTCAACGATCTGCCGCAGCGCATGGCCGCCGCCCATCTCGTCGTCTCGCGCTCGGGCGCGTCCACCGTGGCCGAATTGTCCGCCATCGGCCGGCCTTCCATTCTGGTGCCGCTGCCGCACGCGCTCGACCAGGATCAGTTCGCCAATGCCGGCGTGCTGGCGGAAGCCGGCGGCGCCATCCGTCTCGAGCAGCGCGACTTCACCCCGCAGCGGCTGGCCGACGAGCTTGCACGGCTTGCCGCCGATCCGGCCCGGCTCGCCGCCATGGCGCAGGCCGCCAAGTCCGCCGGCACCATCGATGCCGCCGAGCGCTTGGCCGATCTGGTGATGAGAACGGCGGGCGCGTAAGCACGCGCAGGTCCATTCACTCAGACGCTGTGGGCTGGCAGCGGAACCGGGGCCGCGCAGCGTGAGTGCCAGGCCCGCGAGCAAGGCATACGCCGCGTTCGCAGCCCGACATAAGAGGGGCGACCGGCCGGCACTGGATCGTGCAATCGTGTCACGTCGAAGTTGGAAGCTCCGCGCGCGCGCGCGCGCCCCGCGCCTTGCACCAACAACAGACGGAACCGGGACAAGTTCCTCGGGCCACGGCCGCGATTAACCTCCTTCCAGGCCGGGCTTCAGGAGCCTCTTTGACGGTGGGCCGAATGTGTTAGATGATGGGCATAAGGGGGGTAGGCCACCGGAAGAGAGGCCGCCCATGGGCCAGATTGCGGAACTTGAAATTTCCCTCGAACGTGACGTGTTTCTACGTCGCCTGCTGCGCGAGCTTGCCGGCTCGCTGCAGGATGTCGTCGGCATCGAGGAGGCCGCCGGCTATATCAGCGTGGTCGGCGCCGCCATGGGCGAGCATATCGACGAGGCCTATCGCCGCGCCCTCGACCTGAAGAACCTCGACCGCGCCCAGGTCACCGACGTGCTGATCGACCTCAAGCGGCGGATCAACGGCGACTTCTTCGTCCTCGATGAGACCGAGGACAAGATCGTGCTTGGCAACCGCCGCTGCCCGTTCGGCGAGATGGTGCGCGAGCGGCCCTCCTTGTGCATGATGACCTCCAACGTGTTCGGCTACATCACCGCGCAGAATCTCGGCTACGCCGCGGTCGAGCTGCGGCAGACGATCGCCGAAGGGCATCCGGGCTGTACGGTCGTGGTCCATCTGCGTCCGACCGACGTTGAGAAATGTCCCGCAACACGTGAGTATTACAGGCGCGAAGCGCCCGCCGCGAATTGATGCAAGCCCTTGACCGTCTGCATGCCCGGACGAGCGCGCACGAGCGCGCCGCTGGGCGACAAAAGTGAATACCGTGCCGGGACTGGAAATCGTCGATCTGCTCGATGCCCTGAGTGAGCCGGCCCTGCTGGTCGCGCCACAGGGGTTCATAGAGGCGGCCAACGGCGCGGCGGCGGCGCGCGCCGGGCGCGATCTCCGCGGGGCCAGCCTGTTGGATTTTGCCGAAGAGCGCGCGGATGCGCTGCGCAGCTATCTGGCGCGCTGCACAGGTTCGCGCGGCCGCCTGCTCGGCGCCGTGGACCTGCCCGACCGCAACGCGCTCAAGCGGTACCGCTGCTACGGCAGCCGGCTGCCTGCGGCCGATCGCCCGCTCATCTTTCTGCGCTGCATTGCGCAGGAGGACGACCGCTTCTCGCTGCTCAATCGGCGCATCCGCGAATTGAACGACGAGATTCAAAGTCACCGCCATACCCAGGCCGTGCTGCAGGAGGCGGTGGGCGAGCGCGATCTGCTGGTGCGGGAAATCCATCATCGCGTGAAGAACAACATCCAGGTCCTGCAAGGCATCCTCACGGTATCGGCGCAGGAAACCGGGCATTCGGCGGCGAAAAGCGCATTGGAAGACGCGGCCCGTCGTCTCGGCGCGATGGCTTCGGTGCAACAGGCGCTCTACAGCAACGACCATCCCACCGCATATCCGGCCGACGCGTTCCTCGGCGCCTTGGTGCCGGCGCTGCGGGCGACCTGGCCGAAGCCGATCCGCATTGAGCACGCCGCCGATCCCATCCGTCTGTCGACCGACGTGGCGACGCCGCTCGCTCTGATCATCAACGAGCTCGTGACGAATGCGGTGAAATATGCAATTGCTGACCGGCCGGATGGGCACGTGCATGTGTCATTGCGGGCGTGCGACGGCAGCGTTCATCTGTCGGTGCGCGACAATGGCCCCGGCTTCGAGTTGCATGCGCTGAAATCGCGCACCTCGGGTCTTGGCCTGGTCCGCGGGTTGGCCCGCCAGATCGGCGGCAGCTTCGACGTCGAGCGGAATGGCGGCGCCCTTTGCACCGTTCGTTTCGCGTACACGGGAGACGAAGGACCGTGACCATGATGGAATTTCAGCCGCAATCGGCAATACGCCTGCAGCCATCGTCCGGACGATGGCGCATCGCGGCGTTGCGGCCCATCTTCGGCGCGTCCGACGAAAGCGGTAGCACGATGCCGCAGGTGCGCCGGGTTCTGATCGTGGAAGATGAGTACTACATCGCGCTGCAGCTTGAAGGCTGGCTTGCGGGCGCGGGCTACGAGGTGGTGGGAATTGCCGCGACGGCCGGCGATGCGATCGAAACAGCGCAAGAGAGCCCACCCGATATTGTGCTGATGGACGTGCGCCTGGCCGGCAACAGCGATGGCATAGAGGCGGCGGCCGCTATTCTCGAAAAGACCGGCGTGCGTTGTCTTTTCGCTTCCGCCCATTCCGACCCGGCGACGCGCGCGCGCGCCGACGGCCTCAACGCGCTCGGCTGGCTGGCCAAGCCCTATTCGCGGGCGCAGTTCCTCGATGCGCTCGACGGTGCCGTGCGCGAACTGCGCAAGGGCAGAGGCGGCTAGACGGCGACCTTTTCGGTTTGAATTCGGCCGTGCCGCGTTGCGACCTTAGGTCATCGCCATCAATGCGCGTCCACCGCAACGCCCGTCGCCGGCTTCTTCATGAAGATGCCGAGCGCGGCGAGCGCCAGGAACAGCACCGTCAGCATCCAGAAGACGTCGGCGAAGCTCATGACCGCCGCCTGCTGGCGCACCATGCCCATCATCTGCTTGATCGCCATCAGATGCGCGTCGGAACCCTGAAAATGCGCGGTCAGGCGGTTGAGCGTCTCCGTCGCCGGCTCGCGCGCCCAGTTGACCGCGGCGTGCAGCCGCGTGAGATGCAGATCCATGCGGTCGTTCAACGCGGTGTTGATGGCGGCAAGTCCGATGGCGCCGCCGAGATTGCGCGTGAGGTTGAAAAGCCCGGAGGCGTCCTTCATGCGCTCCGGCGGCAGCGTGCCGAGCGCGGTATTGGTCACCGGGACGATGGAGAACATCAGGCCGACGCCGCGGAAAACCTGCGGCCAGAAGATCTGCCAGAAGTCCCAATCCGTGGTGACGAAGGTCATCTGCCAGGTGCCGATGGCGAAAAGCACGAAGCCGGCAATCAGCGTGTAACGCGGGTCGAAGCGTTGGCTGAGCTGGCCGGCGACAGGCGCGGTCAGGAACATGGCGAGGCCCGACACAAACATCGTATCGCCGATCATCAATGCGTCGTAGCCGCGGATCTCGGCGAGGTAGACCGGATAAATATAAGTGAGGCCGTAAAGCCCGATGCCGAGCACGAAGGAAAACAGGCTGCCGACGGCGAAATTGCGATTGACGAAGGCTTTGAGATCGACGATCGGCGCGCGGGCGGTGAGCGCGCGCACGAAAAAGACGACAGCCGACAGCGCGGAGACGACTGCAACGGCCGCGATCGTGGTGTCGTCGAACCAGTCGTAGCGCGGCCCTTCCTCCAGCACATATTCCAAGGGACCGAGGAATCCCGCCATCGACAGAAGGCCCCACCAGTCGAAATTCTCCAGCAGCGACAGGTCGGGCTTGTCGAAATCGATCAGCAGCCAGGCGGCGGCGGCGACGATCGAGCCGGGCACGATGTTGATGAAAAACAGCCAGTGCCACGACAGCGCGTCGGTCATATAGCCGCCGACGGTCGGGCCGATGGTGGGCGCGAGCGTCGCGATCAGGCCGATCACGGGGGCCACGAATTTCTGCCGCTCGCCGGGAAAGATGAGGTAGGCGGTGGCGAACACCGTCGGGATCATGCCGCCGCCGATGAAGCCCTGCAGCGCGCGCCAGACGATCATGGTATTGATCGAAGAGGTCAGGCCGCACATCATGCTGGCGAAGGTGAAACCCGCCGCCGACATCGCGAACAGCACGCGGGTGCCGAGCGCCCGCGACAGAAAACCGGACAGCGGGATCGCGATCACCTCGGCGACCAGATAGGCCGTCTGCACCCACGGGATTTCGTCGCCGGAGGCCGACAGCCCCGCCTGGATCTCGGACAGCGAAGCCGACACGATCTGGATGTCGAGAATCGCCATGAACATGCCGAAACACATGACGACGAAGGCGGCCAGCCGTCGCGGCGTCAAAGTGTCCGCGCTCCCGGCGCCGCTCATCGGGGATTGAGCGGAGACCGGAAGCGCGGCAGAGGTGGCGTCCTGGGTACTCATAACAGCGGACTCACCACCGAGCGGACTTCAGCGGGGCCTCGTCGGCCGTGGAGGGGAACCACGCGGCCTTGGCGGCGCCCGTTGCGCCCGATTTGGTATTCACGCTCACCACCACCGACATGCCGGGCCGCAGCAGGCGGCGGTCGGTGACGGCGGCAGGCAGGCGGATGCGCACCGCCAGCCGCTGCACGATCTTGGTGAAGTTGCCGGTGGCGTTGTCCGGCGGCAGCAGCGAGAAGACGGAGCCGGAAGCAGGCGACATGCTGGCGACCGTGCCGGTCAGATCGTGGCTGGGCAGGGCGTCGACGCTGACCTCGACCTTTTGGCCCGGCCGCAGAGTTCGCGACCTGCGTCTCCTTGAAATTGGCGTCGATATAGACGTCGTCGAGCGGCACCAGCGCGGCGAGACGCTGGCCCGGCTGCACGTAATCGCCCACTTGCATGGCGCGGTTGCCGATGATGCCGTCGACCGGCGCGCGGATGACGGTGAAGGAGAGGTCGCGTTCGGCTTTGGCCTCGGCGGTCTTGAGTTCGTTGAGCTGCCGCTCGGCCTCCTGCTGCTGGGCTTCCAGCACGCCGACATTGGCGACGGCGCTGGCAATGGCGGCCTGCGCGCTCTGCACCGCTGCCACCGCCTGGTCGCGATTGCTCTGCGCCTGCTCCAGCGTTTGCCGGCTGGCGAAGGCTTTGGCGGCGAGCGCCTGCTGACGCTTGAGCTCGGATTCGGTACGCGTCTCGACCGCCCGCGCGGAAGCGAGCTGCGCCCGCGCCTGCACCACGGCGGCCTGCGCGGCGGCGATCTGCTGGCCGATGCGGCCTATCGTGGCCTGCTGGGTGGCCGCCTTGTCACGCGCGGCGTCGGCCGCGAGCTGATAGTCGCCATCGTCGATGCGGGCGATGACGTCGCCGGCATGCACCAGGGAATTGTCGCCGACCGCGATCGTCGACACGTAGCCGGCGACCTTGGCGGCGAGCGTCGTGGTATCGGCGCGCACATAGGCGTCATCGGTGGAGATCAGGTAACGGCCGACGGTCACGTAATGGAAACCGAACCAGCCGCCGACCCCGAGGACGACCGCCGCAACCGCGCCGATCAGCGCCAGCTTCCGCCGCCGGCGCCGGGGTACGGGGGCTGCGTCGGAAACGGCGGGGCCGGCCACGTCGGCCCCAGCGGACCCGGAACGGCGTGCGCTGGGGAGGTCGGCTGGCGATTGGGGGTCGGCCTCGGATTGCTCAAGCGGGGCAGGGACCGGCGCGAGCTGGAGATCGCGGGCGCGCTGCGCGGCATTGGCGCCACGGGCGCCGACGAGCGGGCTAAGAACATGGGAAACCTCGTCATTATCAGCACGTTGGGCTTGCATAAGTCGTTCACTCCGAAGGGAGGTACCCTATTGACCGAACGGTTCAGTCAACCTAGGTATTGCCCATGGAGCTGTCAACGATTTATTGACCGAACGGTTCGGTCATTGGCCTAAAGTCTGAGAAGGTGCGAAATGTCCCAATTCATCACTGCGAATCGCTAGAACTGCCGTTCGAGGGGAGTGCCCAACATGTCCGATATTTCCGAACTGACGCAGAGCCGGCCGGTCGAGGCCGACGAGGAAAATGCCAAGCGGCGCCAGATCATGGACGGCGCGCGCGCGACCTTTCTCGCGCGCGGTTTCGACGCCGCCAGCATGGCCGACATCGCCAAGGCGGCCGGCGTTTCCAAGGGCACGCTCTACGTCTATTTCAAGGACAAGGACGAGCTGTTCACGGCGATCGTGCACGACGAATGTGCGCTGCAGGCCGAGGGCGTCTTCGATTTCGATCACGCCGATCACGACGTCGAGGCGGTGCTGCTGCGCCATGGCCAGGCTTTCGTGCGCAACATGGGCACGCCCGGCCGTATGGAATCGCTGCGCGCCGTGATCGCCGTGGCCGAGCGCATGCCCGAGATCGGGCGCCGGATCTACGAGAGCGGTCCCGCGGTCGGCATTGCCCGGCTCGCCGCTTACCTGCGCGCGCAGGTGGATGCAGGCGTGCTGGCGGTCGAGGACTGCGAAGTGGCGGCGGCGCAATTCATCGAAACCTGTCACGCCACCATGTTCAAACCGATGCTGTTCAATTTCGCCCCTCCGCCGCCGTCCGAGCGCATCGCCCATGTCGTGGGAATCGCGGTGCGCACTTTCATGGCCGCCTACCGCATGCGCTGAGCGGAACTCACGGCGATCTCGATTCCAGTCACCGCATGCCATAAGAAAGCCTGACGGATGCTTGACCCCGCGTTCGCGGGTTTCTTTTCGACGGATGTCGGCCGCAAAGGGGGGGACTTCGCCGCCATGAAACTGCCACGCAATATCGGACCCATCCATTTCGTCGGCATCGGCGGCATCGGCATGAGCGGCATCGCCGAGGTGCTGGCCAATCTCGGCTACACCGTGACCGGTTCCGACGTGGCCGAGGGCGCCAACGTCAAGCGCCTGCGCGAAAAGGGCGTCAGGGTCGCCGTCGGCCACAAGGCCGAGAACATCGACGGCGCCGACGTGGTGGTCGTCTCCTCCGCCATCAAGCGCGACAATCCGGAGCTCGTCGCCGCCCGCGCCAAGCGCCTGCCGGTGGTGCGGCGCGCCGAGATGCTGGCCGAGCTGATGCGGCTGAAAGCTTGCGTCGCCATCGCCGGCACCCACGGCAAGACCACGACCACTTCGATGGTGGCGGCGCTGCTCGACGCCGGCGGCCTCGATCCCACCGTTATCAACGGCGGCATCATCAACGCCTACGGCACCAACGCCCATCTCGGCGCCGGCGAGTGGATGGTGGTGGAGGCCGATGAGTCCGACGGCACCTTCGTCAAGCTGCCGGCCGACGTCGTCATCGTCACCAATATCGATCCCGAGCACCTCGATCACTTCCACACCTACGAGGCGGTGCAGGACGCTTTCCGCGATTTCGTCGAGAACATCCCCTTCTACGGCTTCGCCGTGATGTGCACCGATCATCCGGTGGTGCAGTCGCTGGTCGGCAAGCTGGTCGACCGCCGCATCCTCACCTACGGCACCAATCCGCAGGCCGACGTGCGGCTCGTCGATCTCGATCACCACAACGGCGCGTCGCGCTTTTCGATTCAGTTCCGCGACCGCAAGGGCGATATCACCCACGTGATCGACAAGCTCACTTTGCCGATGCCGGGCCGCCACAACGCGCTCAATGCCACTTCGGCGGTGGCGGTGGCGCACGCGCTCGGCATCGGCGACGACCTCATCGGCAAGGCGCTCGCCAACTTCGGCGGCGTCAAGCGGCGCTTCACCAAGGTCGGTGAGTGGAACGGCGTGCGCATCATCGACGATTACGGCCATCATCCGGTGGAGATCGCGGCGGTCCTGCGTGCGGCGCGCGAAAGCAGCGACGGCAGCGTGATCGCCGTCGTGCAGCCCCACCGCTACTCGCGGCTGCACGACCTGTTCGAGCAGTTCTGCACCTGCTTCAACGACGCCGACACGGTGATCGTGGCGCCGGTCTATCCGGCGGGCGAGGCGCCCATTCCCGGCGTCGACGGCGACGCGCTGGTCGCGGGGCTTCGCGCGCGCGGCCACAAACAGGCGATCGCGCTGGAAGGTCCGGAGAAACTCGCGCCGCTCGTCAAGCAGTTGGCCAAGCCCGGCGACATCGTGGTCTGTCTCGGCGCCGGCTCGATCACGCAATGGGCCAACGCGCTGCCGGGCGAACTGCAGGCGCCATGAGCTTCCCCGACGTCACTCCCGACATCAAGGCGCGCGTGCCGAACCTGCGCGGGCGGCTCATCGCCAACCAGTCGCTGGCCGAGCTCACCTGGTTCCGCGTCGGCGGCCCGGCGCAAGTCCTCTACATGCCGGAGGACGAGAACGACCTCGCCTATTTCCTGCGCAACCTGCCGGCCGACCTGGCCGTAACCGCGGTCGGCGCCGGCTCCAACCTGATCGTGCGCGACGGCGGCGTGCCCGGCGTGGTGATCCGCCTCGGCCGCGCCTTCCACGACGTGAAGATCGAGGAGGGCAACCGCGTCGCCGCCGGCTGCGCTCTTCTCGACGTGATGGTGGCGCGCGCCGCCCGCGATGCCGGCGTCGCCGGGCTTGCCTTCCTCTCCGGCATTCCCGGCTCGCTCGGCGGCGCGCTGCGCATGAACGGCGGCGCCTATGGCGGCGAGACCAAGGACGTGCTGATCGAGGCGCGCGGCGTCGACCGCCAGGGCAATATCAAGACCTACAGCAATGCCGACATGGGCTTTTCCTATCGCCACTGCTCGGTGCCGGACGACGTCATCTTCACCCGCGCCGTGCTGCAGGGCCGCTCCGGCACGCGCGAAGAGATCGCCGCCGAGATGGATGCCATCAAGCACAAGCGCGAGGCGAGCCAGCCGCGCACGCACACCGGCGGCTCCACCTTCAAGAACCCGCCGGGCATGAGCGCCTGGAAACTGATCGACGAGGCCGGCTGCCGCGGCCTCAAGGTGGGCGACGCGCAGGTCTCCGACATGCACAGCAATTTCCTCATCAATCTCGGCCGCGCCACCGCTTCCGATATCGAGACGCTGGGCGAGACCGTGCGCGCGCGGGTGAAGGAGAAATCGGGCGTCGCGCTGGAATGGGAAATTAAGAGGATTGGGGTAAGCGCCTAGTCCGATCGTCATGCCCGCGCTTGTCGCGGGCATCCACGCCTTCTGCGTCGGATTGGAGAAAAGCGTGGATGGCCGGGACAAGCCCGGCCATGACGAAGGAGGGGAACGGAGCAATATGAAACACGTCGCGGTGCTGATGGGCGGCTGGTCGGCCGAGCGCGAAGTCTCCCTGTCCTCCGGCAAGGCCTGCGCCGCCGCCGCCGAGAAGGCCGGCTACCGCGTCGCCCGTGTCGACGTGACCCGCGACGTCGCAGCCGACTTGCGCGCGCTCGCGCCCGATGTCGCGCTCAACATGCTGCACGGCCGTCCCGGCGAGGACGGCACCATCCAGGGCCTGCTCGAAATCCTAGGCGTACCCTACACGCATTCGGGCGTGCTCGCCTCGTCGGTGGCGATGCACAAGGAGATGACCAAGCTCATTCTGGAGAAGGCCGGCGTGCCGGTGCCGGGCGGCATGGTGGTGGAGCGGCGCGCGGCCGCCAAGCAGCATCTGCTGCCGCGCCCCTATGTGATCAAGCCCGTGGCGGAGGGCTCCAGCGTCGGCGTCTTCATCGTGCGCGAGGATCACGCGCATCCGCCGCAGGAACTGACCCGCGACGACTGGAAGTTCGGCGAGCGCGTGCTGGTCGAGCCCTTCATCCCCGGCAAGGAGCTCACCTGCGCCGTGATGGGTGACAAGGCGCTCGGCGTCATCGAGATCGTCTCGGCGACGAAGTTCTACGACTACGAAGCCAAATACGCGCCCGGCGGCTCGCGCCATCTGCTGCCGGCGCCGGTGTCGGCGGAGGTCTACGCCGAATGCCAACGCCTCGCGCTCATGGCGCATGGCGCGCTCGGCTGCCGCGGCGTCACCCGCGCCGACTTCCGTTACGACGACACGCGCGAGGGCCTCGCCGGCCTCGCCTGTCTCGAGGTCAATACCCAGCCCGGCATGACCGAGACCTCGCTGGTGCCCGAGCTCGCCGCCCACGCCGGCATTCCGTTCGAGGAACTGGTTGCCTGGATGATCGAGGACGCCTCGCTGGAGCGGTGAGCCGGCATCGTTCGCGTTCTTCTCCGTTCGTCCCCGCGGGGACCCAGGGCGGAAATCTCCGCGCTCGCACGTGTATCCCTGGATTCCCGCTTCCGCGGGAATGAGCGGAGTATGTATCAACCGAAGCGAGACCTCTCGTCTGCGAGCTCCGTCTCCTCCGCCGCCGGTCGCAGCAAGGCCTCCATGCCGCGCTCGCGCCCGAGCGCGATGAGCTCTCTCAGCTCGTCGTCGCTAAGCGCACTTACTTGTCGGGACATTAGGTACCGTTCCGCGCCAATCTTGCTTTTTACAAACGAGCGGATCCTCCGCGCCAATTCCATCCGGAACTCGTCGATATCGTCCGGCACGGCGTCCTCGACGACATCACGCCCTGCAGCGGCATCCGCGCCCATGCCCTGCAACGTCTTCAGCGTCCGCGTCAGCACCGCCAGCGTGCGCGCGCAGCGTTCCGAGTCGTAGCGTGCGCGTGGTCGCAGCCCAAGCTGGGCGCGCGCGGCCTCCTCGGCTTCCAGCTCCTTCAGCACCAGCGCTTCGATGCGCTCGGCCGGAGACAGGGGAGTCGGCACTGCAACACCCGGCGCGCTCGACGCTGCGCTTGGCAGGACGGTCTCGCCGGACGGCAACGCCGGACTCCCTCCTCCTGCAAGGGGGAGGGCGGGGGTCGCTTCGGCCGCCGCAACCATGTCAGCGCTGCCCCCGGATTGGCTATCCGCAACGATCGCCTGCGCCTCCTCCAGCAGCATCTGCGCCGAGGGACAGTCGCGCACGCGCTGACTGCGCTGCGCCCAGCCGTGCTTGCGCACCAGTGTCTGCAACGTCCGGGTACCGATGCCGAAGTCGGCGGCCAATGCAATCAGCGGCTGGTCGGTGTCTTCGTAACGCTGGCGCAAAGCGGCCAGCATGTCGGGCGAATATCGCGCCATGGCGATGCTCCGTGCGGTGAGGTCGGGGTTTGCGAATGAAAAGCGGCCGTGGGCCTCGCTCGGGGCACACCACGGCAGCGGGCATTATTCCTAGCGCAGCAGCGTCACGCTGTCAAGGAATTAATTCGCTGTACCCGGCGCTCGCTTTGCGGACCGGCCGGCCGCGGCTGCCAAGTCGCGCCATTGTGTCATCAGTCTGGCCAGATCGTCGGCACCGAAGCCATAGGTGTCACCCAACTGCGCGTTATGCTTCATCATCAGCGCACTGACGCGCGTCCAGGTCGAGTTCTGCATTTTGGCGTTATCGAAAGCTACGAACTTCCTCCAGGACGGAGGTGGTGTTGCAGAGGCGCGAAGAACTGGCGGAAATTGTGCCTCGAAGCCCGCGGCGTCTTGCCAGAGAAATCTGGTGCGGCGAAACAGGTTAGTCATTTCGAAGCCGTCTGCGTTGAGCGTGAGTGAGGCGGCGCCGTGCAGCAGCATGAGGCCTGACACGATCGCGCCAAGCCCGAAGAACGCAACGCCAAACCAATCGCTCGCATCGTCATTATGCGCAACCCCGATGCCCGCGAACAGCAGGCAGCCCATCAACACCAGCAGCCATTTGCGGCGCGACGGATAAAGCGTCACCGGCCCCGGAAAGCGCGCCAGAATTTCATTATGTGTCGTGCCGGAGGCCATGCATCCCGTCCAATCTGAATTGAGAGCCAACCCGTCACTTCTGCGGGCCGGATGCGGTAAACGAACCTCCTTGCTGCGGCGTTATGCCAGGCCAGAAAGATGATGGGTTTCGGGTGGGTCACCCTAGCACATCGTTCGGCGAACATGGCTGTGCATCGCAGCGAAATAGGGCGGTTGATGTCGCAGATGGGTCCAACCCGGAAGAGCTCGTTGTTCGCATGAGACTTCCGGCCTGCGCCTCAACGCCGACATTGGAGCGGTCTTCGTTGCGCCGTTGAGAAGGCGCGCCTATGCCCCGCTCCACGGCCGCCGCGCCGTGTGCCTTACGTGCACGATCCTCACCGTGTCTCCGACGATCCTGTTGAACACCTTGAAGGGATACGGAAACGAGCGGCACGACGCGCATGTCAGGCCGTTGTTCGACGCGCGGAGCGCTTTCCGGCGCGTTTGCAATTTGAGTAAAGACGTCCTCCGGGCGCGCTTGCAGCGCAGCCGCTATTCTCTCGCCGAATTGCTGCCGACTCTGCGCTGCTATGTTGCGCAAGTTCACGAACCGCGCGGTTCGTGACCTCGATCTTCATTGCCCGCGAAAGGCCCGGAACGCCGCCGCGACCTCGGCCTCGCTGGCGATGCCGCTTTGCTCGGCCTCATCCAACGTCTTCAGTTCCTCGGCCGTGGCGCGGTAAACGCCGGTGCGCCGCGCCTCGATGGCGCGGGCGGCTTCAGCGAGTTCTTCCTGGTCTTCTTGCGGCCAGGATTCGACATGCCGGAGGATTTCTCTGACGTTCGCGTTCATGCCGGGCAATATAACATCGATTATTCGAGGGAAGAAGCGCGGCGCCGCTGACCGGCCGCCCGCCGTGTCCGCCGCGCCACGCAGCAAGCATCTTGCGCATAAGCCACCGAAATCCCTCAAACTTTACTAATCGTTTACCAATACCCCCGAAGGATAGGCGGAAGCGGCGTCTCGCGCGCGAGGCTAAAAGCGCGCTCGTTGCAGTCATGCGTGCGGGATCACCGCTGCGATAATGGCCTGACGGGAACGGAGGGCCGATAGCCTGATCGGGCATGACCGAAACGCTCGCTCGCGCCAGCGGTTCGCCAATGCCCCTTAGCGGGCCAACACGTGAAGAACTGGTTGCGATGGACGGCCGCCGACGTCTCGCTCACTCGCTCAAAGTCAGCCCCGCGCGCGCCGCGCTGGGTTTGCTGCTGCCCGCCTCCTGGCAGGAGGCGCGCGCCACGCGCAATCTGCGCCGCTGGCTCGACCGTCTCATCGCGCTCGATCCGCCGCGTGGGCTCGGCGCCAGCGCCGCCGCCCTGCTGCTGCTCGGCGCCACCTGCTATGGCGTGGTCCGCGGCGGCCATACCGATCAGGTTCTCGGACAAGTGCAGGACATCTGCGACGCCGCCGCCAATGCGGCCGGCTTCCGCATCGCTCAGGTCCAGCTCACCGGCCAGCACGAAGTCAGCCGCGAGACCGTGCTGTCGCTGGCCGGCATCACAGGCACGTCCTCGCTGCTCTTTCTCGACGCCGCGCGCGCACGCGCCCGGCTGCTGGCCGATCCGTGGATCGCCGACGCCACCGTGCTCAAGCTCTATCCCGGCCGGCTGCACATCGGCATTATCGAGCGCAGGCCCTTCGCGCTCTGGCAGAAGGATGGCGTGGTCTCGCTGATCGCCGCCGACGGAACCGTGCTCGAGCCTTATGTGCCGCCCGCCTTCCGTTCGCTGCCGCTGGTGGTCGGCACCGGCGCGCAGAATGCGGCTTACGGCTTCCTCAAGCTGGTGCGGCGTTTCCCGATCTCCTCCGATGTCGACGCCGCGGTGCTGGTCGCCGGGCGGCGCTGGAACCTGCATCTGCGAAACGGCGTCGAGGTGCTGCTGCCGGAACTCGCGCCGGCGCATGCGCTGGCGATGCTCTCCGAACTCGATCGCGGCAAGAAGCTGATGTCGCGCGACATCGTCAAAGTCGATCTGCGTCTGCCTGACCGCGTCACGGTACGGCTGTCGGATGACGCCTATGCCGCCCGCCAGGCCGCCATCAAGGCCGACGAGAAGAAGCACAAGAAGGGCCGGGGAGGCGAGGCATGAGCACGCATTTGCTCTCCCATGCCGGAATGATGAGTCGCGCCGCACGAACGGCGCGCTCCCTCCCCCGCATGCGGGGGAGGGTCGGGGAGGGGGCCGATGCGAGCGCAAGCATTTGCCGCTTTCCCCCTCCCTGTCCCTCCCCCGTAAACGGGGGAGGGGACGCAAAATCGCCTCGCGTGCGTTACGCCGCGGCGTCAGCAGTCGGAGCCGCCGCATGACCGTGCTCCGCTTCGGCCTTACCCCCAAGATGAAGCCCGTGTCGCCGCGCCGCTCCGCGGTGGTCGCCGTGCTCGACGTGGGCACCAGCAAGGTGGTCTGCCTGGTGGCGCGGCTCGAGCCGAGCACGCCGCGCGACGTTCTGCGCCGCCGCAGTCATGGCGTGCGCATTCTCGGCTTCGCCCATACGGCGGCGAGCGGCATGAAGGGCGGCTCGGTGGTCGATCTGGTCGAGGCCGAGGAGATGATCCGCCAGGCCATCGACAACGCCGAGCGCATGGCCGGCGTGCAGCTTGAATCCGTGGTGGTGGCGCTTTCCGGCGGCCGCGTGGGCAGCGAGCGGTTCATCGCCGACATCGAACTCGCCAATGGCGCGGTGACCGACCACGAGATCGGCCGCGTGCTGGCGGCGGCCAGCCGCCATTCGGTGCGGGACGGCCGCGCCGTATTGCATTCGCTGCCCATCGGCTATCGGCTGGACGCCGCCACCGGCATCCGCGAGCCGCGCGGCATGCTCGGCAACCGCTTCGGCGTCGACATGCACATGGTCACCGCCGAGGTCGCCACCGTGCGCAATCTGATGCTCACGGTCGAGCGCAGCCACCTTTCGGTCGAGGCCATGGTGGCCGCCCCCTATGTCTCCGCCCTGGCCGCGCTCGCCGACGACGAAGCCGATCTGGGCGCCGCCACTATCGACATGGGTGCCGGTACTACCACCCTGGCCGTGTGCTCCGGCGGCCGTTTCGTGCACGCCGATGGCTTCGCCCTCGGCGGCGCCCACGTCACCATGGACATCGCCCGCGGTCTCAACACGCGAATCGCCGATGCTGAGCGAATCAAAGCGATTTATGGCACTGTTTTGACCGGTGGTTCGGACGAGCGAGACATGATCACGGTACCTGCGGTGAGCGACGATGATCGCGAGCCGCCGCAATTCGTCTCGCGCGCGACGCTGGTGCGCATCATCAAGCCGCGCGTGGAGGAGATTCTGGAGATGGTGCGCGACCGGCTGGCGGCCTCGCCTTTCGCGGCCGAGCCGCGCGGGCGCGTGGTGCTGACCGGCGGCGCCAGCCAGCTCGTCGGCATGGCGGATCTGGCGTCGCGCGTTCTGCGGCGTCCGGTGCGTATCGGACGGCCGCTCGGCATCGCCGGCCTGCCGGAGGCGGCCAAAGGGCCGGCCTTCGCGGTGGCGGCGGGTCTCCTGGTCTATCCGCAGGCGGCGCATCTCGAACACTTCGAACCGCGGAAAACGCGGGCATTGATGACAGGAACGGGCGGCTACATGGCAAGGGTCGGTCAATGGCTGCGCGAGAGCTTCTGACCCGCAATCCCGGAACTCACCTGAGCCGGTTGGCGGACCGGCTCCGTTCGGCGGCACGCGAGCTGTCCGCGAAATAAAAGAGGCAAACCCATGACGATCAATCTGAAGATCCCAGACATTCGTGAGATGAAGCCGCGCATAACCGTGTTCGGCGTCGGCGGCGCCGGCGGCAATGCGGTGAACAACATGATTACCGCCGGTCTCCAGGGCGTCGACTTTGTCGTCGCCAATACCGACGCGCAGGCGCTCACCATGTCGAAGGCGGAGCGCATCGTGCAGATGGGCGCGCAGGTGACCGAAGGGCTCGGCGCCGGCTCCCAGCCCGAAGTCGGCCGCGCCGCCGCCGAAGAGGTGATCGACGAGATCCGCGATCACTTGAGCGGCGCGCACATGGTGTTCGTCACCGCCGGCATGGGGGGCGGCACCGGCACCGGCGCCTCGCCCGTCATCGCCCATGTCGCCCGTGATCTCGGCATCCTCACCGTCGGCGTCGTCACCAAGCCCTTCCACTTCGAGGGCCAGCGCCGCATGCGCTTCGCCGAAACGGGCATCACCGAATTGCAGAAGGTGGTCGACACGCTGCTGATCATCCCGAACCAGAACCTGTTCCGGGTGGCCAACGAGAAGACGACCTTCGCCGACGCCTTCGCCATGGCCGACCAGGTGCTCTATTCTGGCGTCGCCTGCATCACCGACCTGATGGTCAAGGAAGGCCTGATCAACCTCGACTTCGCCGACGTACGTGCGGTGATGCGCGAGATGGGCAAGGCCATGATGGGCACCGGCGAAGCGTCGGGCGAGAAGCGCGCGCTTACCGCCGCCGAAGCGGCGATCGCCAATCCGCTCATCGACGACGCCTCCATGAAGGGCGCCAAGGGCCTCTTGATCTCGATCACCGGCGGCAAGGACCTGACGCTGTACGAGGTCGACGAGGCCGCCACCCGCATCCGCGAGGAGGTCGATTCCGACGCCAATATCATCGTCGGCGCCACCTTCGACGAGACGCTGGAAGGCATCATCCGCGTGTCGGTGGTGGCGACCGGCATCGACGCCGCTGCGACTGCGCAGTATCGCGGTCCGTCGCAGACCGAGAATGCGCTCAAGGAACTGGCCGGCAAGCTGCGCACCGACAGCCGCCGCGTTGCCGACCGCATCGAGCGCGCGCCGGTGCCGGCTGCCCAGGCGCCGGCCTATGCAGCGCAGGCGGCCGGCCAGACGTTTGCGCCGCAGCAGACGGCGGCCGCGGCCGCGGTCGATTCGGCTGCGCAGGCGGCCGTTGCCGCCGCGATCCTGCCGCCCGCCGCGCCCCCTCCCACCGCCGTCGAGGACGTCTCGATCCGGCCGATGCCGATGAAGCCTTCGCTGTTCGAGCCGCCGCCGGCCGGGCCGGCCGAGCCCGAGGCACCGATGCCGAAGGCCTTTATCCCACCGCCGCCCGAGCGCGTGGCGGCGCCCCCGCCGCGCACGCCGCGCATGCCGCGCATCGACGAACTGCCGCTGCCGGCGCAGAACGAGATCAGGGCGCAACGCAACGGTGAAACCGCCGAGAATCACCCGGAGAAGCAGCGGCTGTCCCTTATGCAGCGGCTTGCTCAGGTCGGGCTGGGGCGGCGCGACGAATCGGACGCACCGCAGCCGCCGCGGCCGGCGCAGCCGATGCCGCAATTCGAGCGGCCGCCGGCGCGGCCGACCGCCCGTCAGCCGGAGGGGCGGCCGATGCCGGTATCCGAATACGCCCGGCGCTCGGGTCCGCAGGGCCTCGACCCGCATGGGCGCCCCGCGCCTGTGCAAAATTCGGCCGAGGACGACCAACTCGACATCCCGGCTTTCCTGCGCCGCCAGGCCAATTGACGCCCAGACACGCTGAAGGCGGCCCCGCTTCGACCCTGAAGCGGGGCCGTTTTATTTTATTAAGATGTTGAATTGTATGATCATTTTCTGGTAAAGCGCGGCCTCGCCCCGCCGCCGCCGAAACCGCCGCAAGCGTAAATGTGGAAAGCTGCCGACTGGCGCCGCTAAAATGCGGCAAAAAAGAGTAACAGTCGGTAAGAATTGGTGAGTTGGAGAAGCCCCCGGCCATGGCCTAAGTTTCAGCCGTGCAAGGGACTTTTCCGTCCCAGGGGGCTGCCTTTCTAGACTGCGGGTAGCGCTGAGTTGAAGGCCGGAATGTGGCCCCGCTGGGGCTTTGTAGGGGGACCGTGTGGCCCGCGCTGGGGCTGGCGGAAAAGGGACCGATGAAGGGCGCTAAGCAGACCACGCTCCGCGACGATATCGCTCTCTCCGGTATCGGCGTTCATTCCGGGCGTCCCGCGACCCTCACGCTGCATCCTGCCGATGACGACGCCGGTATCGTGTTCCAGCGCGTCGCCGCCGACGGCACGGTCGAGCGCGAAATCCGCGCCGACGTGCGCGCCGTGACCGCCACCGAATTCGCCACCGTCCTCGGCGACGCCTCCGGGCCGCTGTGCTCGACCGCCGAGCATCTCTTGGCCGCGCTGCGCGGTCTCAACGTGGACAACGTGATCGTCGAGATCGACGGGCCGGAAGTGCCGATCATGGACGGCAGCGCCGCGCCCTTCGTCGACGCGCTCGACCAGGCGGGCCTGACCGCGCGCGCGCTGCCGCGCCGCTATATCGAAGTTCTCAAGCCGGTGCGCGTATCGAAGAACGGCGCCTTCGGCGAACTGCGCCCCTATGCGCACGGCTTCCGCGTCGAGGCCGAGATCGAATTCGATCACCCGCTGATCGGCCGGCAGTCGCTCGCGCTCGACGTCGGACCGGAGACCTTCCGCCGCGAAGTCGCGCGCGCGCGTACCTTCGGCTTCATGAAGGACGTCGCCAAGCTGTGGAGCGCGGGCTACGCGCTCGGCGCCTCGTTCGAGAACACGCTGGTGGTTACCGACGACCGCGTGCTCAACCCGGAAGGCCTTCGCTTTGCCGACGAGTTCGTGCGCCACAAGGTGCTCGACGCGATCGGCGACCTCGCGCTCGCCGGCCAGCCTCTGCTCGCCGCCTACCGCACCGTACGCGGCGGCCACAAGCTCAATCACGCGGTGCTGTCCGCCCTGATGGCGGACCCGAGCGCTTGGCGCGTGGTGGAAGCGGCCGAACCGGTCCGCCGTCACCGCGGCCATGCCGACATCGCCGCCGTGGCGCCGGCCTACGGGCCGGATGTGTCCTGAGCGGCAGCGGGTTTTTCGAGTCTCAGAGCCGGTTGAACCGACCGTTGCGTTTGTGGCGGATGCCTCAGCGTAAGCGCGTGAATTGCCGGGCCAGAGCAAGATCGCTTTCCTGAATCACGCCGTCTCTCTTCACCTCCCCCTGGAGGGGGGAAAGTCGACCGTTGTCGCGTAGCGACGGCGGTCGGGAGGGGGTGAA
Organism: uncultured Pseudomonadota bacterium; assembly: GCA_963837965.1. Taxonomy (GTDB): domain Bacteria; phylum Pseudomonadota; class Alphaproteobacteria; order Rhizobiales; family Xanthobacteraceae; genus Pseudolabrys. Next base: position 417,859 of record CAWIPY010000009.1, read on the forward strand.
TCGCGAAGCGAAATCGGTTGAGCAACAATCTTCGGCGCTGTCACCCCACCCCGCCGCCTCGCTATCGCTCGGCGTCGACCCTCCCCCTCCAGGGGAGGGTAAATGCTGTGCCTGCTGCGCCGCTTCGATATAAAGCGATTTTGCTCTAACTCCCTCTTGATCGCACGGCGTCGGACGGCTGGCGCGCGCTGAGCGGCAACTGCGCGAGGCCGCAGTGCGAAATTTCACACTCTGTCCGCAAGACTATCCACCACCGGCCTTTCCCTCGCCTTGTCGAAGCGGATCGTCGACTGGGTTTGACGCCAGCCGCAACCGTGTGCCGTTCCAGAATTTCCGGTGGAATATCGGCCGTTAGAGCGGAAACTCCCGAGACATCAATTCATCAAACGAATACGGGCAGCTCTCGGGAAAAGCGCGTTTCTCAAGTCCAGTTTCTTTCGCTGCCTCGATTCGCGCCCTGCGGTAACCGCGCGCGGTCGCCTCCGAAATCCGCGGCTTGAGCCCCGGATTGTCGGACAACACGTTCTCAACTTCGGTTCGTTGAGCATCTATCGAAAGCGCCCAGGACCGGCCGCGCCTTTCCGGCTGGTGGTCCCATTTCAACATATGCGTCAACAGCACGCGCAACGCGCTTTCCAGCTTGTTGAATTGCTCCCGCCCCAAGCTCTCGATCTCCTCCGCCAGATTCTCCCGGTCGAGCGCGTCGAAGCGGCCCTCGCGCATCAGGCGCGCCTGCTCCATCAGCCAGGAATAGAAGTCGCGCTCGTAGGCGGCGGGCTCGGCCGCTTCGGGCGCCAAGCCGATAGGATCGTCGTTGTCGCTGCGGTGTCCTGCCATCGGTTTCACCTCGCGGAGCAGTATAGCAGACGGAGCGGCGAATTGCCCTCCGAATGCTTCGGAAGCGCTCTTCGCCCGGCTTGCGCCTCGCGTGACGCTCAGCGCTCGCCAGCCCTCTCCCCGCGAGCGGGGAGAGGGAAGAAAGCCGGATATCACCACGCCACCCCCTTGCCGTCGAGCGCCGCGAGCAGTTTGCGGTCGTGGCCGTAGATGTCGCTGCGGAAATTCACGACGCTGCCGTCGACCCAGGCCGTCAGATAGGTGATGTGCACCGGCATCGGCTCGCGCAGATTGACGACCGTGGTCTTGGCCGAGGCGATCACGTTGTCGATGCGCGCGGGGGTCCAGCCGGCAACGCCGCTCGCCGTGAGCACCTCCTGCGCCAGCTCGAGCGGCCGCGCCAGCCGGATACAGCCGTGGCTGAACGCGCGCTCGGCGCGGCCGAACAGGCTGTGCGCCGGACTGTCGTGCAGGTAGACGTTATGCGGGTTGGGAAAGATCAGCTTCACGCGCCCGAGCGCATTGTTGGCGCCCGGCCGCTGGCGCAACGTGAACGGAAAATGCCCGGGGCCGTATTGGTTCCAGTCGATCGACACCAGCGAGAACACGCGGTCGCCCTGCACGGCCTCGAAGCCCTGCGCTTCGATCGCGCCCGGATTGCTGCGCAGCTTCGGCAGCTCTTCCTTGACGGCGATGCTGGGCGGCACGCTCCAATAGGGATTGAATTCGACATAGCGGATGCGGTCGCTGAACACCGGCGTGCGATGGTAGGGCTTGCCGACGACGACACGCATGCGCTCCTTTTCGATGCCGTTGTCGAAGCGGCGCAGTTCGAAAGCCGCGATGTTCACGATGATGAATTTCTTGCCCAGGTCTTCCGGGATCCAGCGCACGCGCTCCATCGTGGCGATGAGGCTGTCGATGCGGTCGCCGACCGGCACGTTCATGGCGACAACGGTCGAGTTGCCGATCACGCCGTCGACTGCGAGGCCATGGCGCTGCTGGAAGCGCTTGACCGACCTCGACCAGGCCCGCGTCGTAGACGGCAGGCGCGCCGGCCGCGGGCTGCGCGCCGTCGGTCACGGAAAGCCGCGCGCGGATTGCGGGCACGCGCGCATCGGATTGGCCGGGATGCAGGCTGGGACCGAGCGGGACGCTCGCCCAGCCGCCTTTGGCGGCGAGCGCGCGATAATGCGCCAGCGCCTTGCGCAGCAAAGTATAGAGCGGGTGACGCGGCTGCCAGGCGGCGAAGAACGCATCGAGGCTCGGCGCCTGCGCCAGGCTCTTGAGCGCGGCGAGTTCGTCGATCGTGCGGCTCTGCAGAAAGAAATCGGGATCGATCTTGCGGGGCAGGACGCGGCCGACCCTCAGGTCGGAGGTGTACTGGAGAAACGCCGCGGAAAAATAAAGCTCGGCGATGGCGAGCCTGCGCTTGTCGAGCGTGGGGCCCTCCTCATCGACTTCGGCGAGCGCTTTGCCGGGATAGTCCTTCGGATCGAGCCCTTCCTGGTCGGCGTTGATCAGGCGCGTGACCAGCGCGCTCGCGCGCCGCGTGCCGAGCCAGAGCAGCGCGCCGTTGGATTTGTGGTAATAAGTTTCGAGAATTTCGCGCCGCTGCCTGATCGGCAGCGGCAGGCGCGGCTCCTTGGCCAGGAGGTCGAGCACGTTGAGGCGGACGATCGCCGCGTCGCGCGGCGAAAGCGCGATATCCGCCCGCGCGCCGGCGCTCGCCAGCATGAGGGCGAGCACCGCGGTCACAACGCAAAGCACGTCACTGCATCGGCGGAGCATAGAGCAGGCCTCCCTGTAGCCACAGCGCGTTCATGCCGCGTGTGAGCGCGAGCGGCGTGTCGCCGCCCAGGTTGCGCTCGAAAATGTCCTTGTAGTTGCCGACGCCGCCAATCACCTTGACCAGCCAGTCGTCGGGCAAGCCAAGCGCCGTCACCGCCGGCTGCCCCATGTGAACCGCCTTCTGCCGCAGCGTCGTCGTGGCAGTGGTTTTGTCGAGTCCCTGTTCCTCGGCATTGATCAGCGCGAACAAGGTCCAGCGCACGAGATCGGTCCAGGGCTCGTCGCCCTTGCGCGTCACGGGCCCGAGCGGCTCCTTGGAGATGACGCCTTCGAGCACGACGTGATCCTCCGGCTTCTTGAGCCGCGTGCGTTCGCCGGCAAGCGCCGAGCGGTCGCCGGTGAAGGCGTCGCATTTTCCCGCTTCATAGGCTTCGCGGGCCGCCGCGCGTTCCTTGAAGCGCAGGAACGAGACCTTGACCTTGCGCCGCGCGAAAAAGGCCGCCGCGTTCTGCTCCGAGGTGGTGCCGGTGACCACGCAGATGCTAGCGCCGTTGAGCTGCAGCGGGCTCGCCGCGCCGAGCAGCGCAGGGACCATGAAGCCCTGGCCGTCGAAATAGTCGATGCCGGCGAAGGCGAGCCCGTCCACGAGGTCGCGCGACATGGTCCAGGAGGTGTTGCGCGCCAAGAGGTCGATCTCTTTTGCCTTCAGCGCAGCGAAGCGGTCGTCCGCCGTGAGCGCCCGGTAGTCGACCTTGGCCGTATCGCCGAGTACGGCCGCGGCCACCGCCTTGCAGAAATCGACGTCGAAGCCGCGCCATTGGCCGGCTTTGTCCCTTTCCGAGAAGCCGGGCAGGCCGTCGCTGACGCCGCAGATCAGCTTGCCGCGCGCGCGCACCCGATCAAGCGTGCCGGCGGCGGCACTCTGCACGAGGAGAATTGAGGCGATACCGATGGCGGCAATAAGCGCGCCGGTCTTGCAAGGAGGCCACAGACGACTGCGCATGATTGTCACCGGGAAATGGTTCGCGTCGAGATGGATATAGCTCATACCCCCTCCACAAGACTATCCACCCTGCTTCTTCCCCACCTTGCCGAATCGGACGGCGAGAACGGATCGAGGCGATGGCCGACAGGCGAGGCCGCCAGGCCCACCCCTGGCCGGCGCGCCCCCTGGACCCCGCCACCCGGCGCGTCGCGCCGACCCCGGGGGCCAGCCCGCGGGCAGGCCCTTCCCCTTCAAGGCCCCTTCAAGGGAGGGTGGGGGTCCCGGCGGCGCGACTAAGCGCCGCCAGCCCTGACCCCCGCCATATTCCCGGCCGAATGTCGGCTTAATCGCTTGGCGCAGCCGCGTTTTTTCGTCTAAACCGGCGCGGCGGCAAGGGGCCTGCTGGGGGTGCCTTGCCCCGGGGGAAGAGGACACGAACGCGTCCAATAATCTTCGCATCGATGAGTTTGTGGCCTGAGGGATTCGTGCAGAAACGTTTCGCTGCCAAGCCAGTCGCGCCCGGCAGGGCGCCGGTCGGATCGCCACCCGCGCGGAGCGCCGGCCGCCGCCGCTTCGCGCGCGGGCTCGCGCTCGTGCTGCTGGCGGCAAGCCTCGCCGGCTGCGGCGGCGATTTCGACATGTTCGCCAAGAAGGACGTCATCCCCGACCAGCCGGCCGACCGCCTCTACAACGAGGGCCTCTATCAGCTCAACGTGAAGAAGGACCCGCAGAAGGCGGCGAAGCGGTTCGAGGAAGTCGATCGCCAGCACCCCTATTCGGAATGGGCGCGCAAATCGCTGATCATGTCCGCCTTCTCCTATTACAGCGCCGGTGACTACGAAAACAGCATTTCGGCCGCGCAGCGCTACATCACGCTGCATCCGGGCAGCCCGGATGCCGCCTACGCGCAATACCTGATCGGCGCATCCTATTTTGACGAAATACCCGACATCACGCGCGACCAGGACGGCACCCGCAAGGCGCTCGGCGCCCTGCAGGAAGTGATCCGCAAATATCCGACCAGCAGCTACGCCAGCGCCGCCAAGCACAAGATCGAGGTGGCAAATGACCAGCTCGCCGGCAAGGAGATGCAAGTCGGCCGCTACTACCTGAAGCGCAAGGAATACACCGGCGCCATCAACCGCTTCAAAGTCGTGGTCACCAAATACCAGACCACCCGCGAGGTCGAGGAAGCGCTGGAGCGACTGACCGAGGCCTATATGGCGCTCGGCATCACCAGCGAGGCGCAGACCGCGGCCGCCGTGCTCGGCCACAATTTCCCGGACAGTGTCTGGTACAAGCACGCCTACGCGCTGGTGAAATCGGGCGGTTCAGAGCCCTCCGAGGACAAGGGGTCCTGGATCAGCAAGGCCTTCGCCAACTTCAAGAAGATCGTGGGGTAGGGCCCTTGGGGGGCCCCGGTCCCCTCTTGTCATGCCCCGCGCAGGCGGGGCATCCAGTACGTTCGGGCGATTCCTGTGAAAATCGCCGATTCTGGTGATTACTGGATCATCCGCTTTCGCGGATGATGACGGCGCGAGGATTGGCTCCCATGCTCTCCCGACTTTCGATCCGCGACATCGTCCTGATCGACCGTCTCGACATCGACTTCGGCCGGGGCCTCGCCGTGCTCACCGGCGAGACCGGCGCCGGCAAGTCGATCCTGCTCGACGCCTTCGCGCTCGCCTTGGGCGCGCGCGGCGACCAGACGCTGGTGCGCCAGGGCGTGGAGCAGGGCCAGGTCACCGCCGCCTTCGAAGTGGCGCGCGACCACCCGGCGCGCGCGCTGCTCAAGGCCAACCACATCGCCGCCGAGGACGAGCTGATCCTGCGCCGGGTGCAGTTCGCCGACGGCCGCACCCGCGCTTTCGTCAACGACCAGCCGGTGAGCGTGCAGGTGATGAAACAGCTCGGCGGCGCGCTGGTCGAGATCCACGGCCAGCACGACGAGCGCGCCCTGGTCGATGCCGGCACCCACCGCCGCCTGCTCGACGCCTTCGCCGGCCTGGAAGCGAACGCGGCCCGCCTCGCCGCGCTGTGGGAGGCGCGGCGCGCCGTCGAAGAGGAGGCGCAAGCCCATCGCGCGGAAGTCGCGCGCGCCCAGCGCGAAAGCGATTGGCTGCGCCACGCCGTGGACGAACTCGGCAAGCTCAGCCCGCAAGCCGGCGAAGAGACCATGCTCGCGGAGCGGCGCACCACCATGATGCAGGCCGAGAAGGTGGCGGAGGACCTGCGCGAGGCGCACGAGGTCATCGCCGGGGCCAATTCGACAGTGCCCGCGCTGTCCGGCGTGATCCGCCGCCTGGAGCGGCGCAGCCCGCAGGCGCCGGCGCTGATCGAGCCGGCGGTCAAGGCGCTCGATACCGCGCTCACCGCACTGGAGGAGACGCGCGATCAGTTGGAGGCCGCGTTGCGCGCGGCCGACTACGATCCGGACGAGCTCGAGCGCATCGAGGAACGCCTGTTCGCGCTGCGCGCCGGCGCGCGCAAATACAATGTGCCGGTGGACGAGCTGGCGCGGCTTGCCGAGCGCTACGCCGCCGACCTCGCGCTCATCGACGCCGGTGAGGAACGGCTGAAGGTTCTGGAACAGGCCGTTCGTGCGGCGCAGGCCGACTACCGCGCCGCCGCGGACGCGCTGTCGAAGGCGCGCGGCAAGGCGGCGAGCGCGCTCGACAAGGCGGTCAACGGCGAGCTCAAGCCGCTCAAGCTCGAGCGCGCCCGTTTCACCACGCAGGTCGAGAGCGACGCGCAGGCCGCCGGCCCGCACGGCATCGACCGCGTCGAATTCTGGGTGCAGACCAATCCGGGCACGCGGCCGGGCCCGCTGATGAAGGTCGCCTCCGGCGGCGAGCTCGCCCGCTTCCTGCTGGCGCTCAAGGTGGTGCTGGCCGACCGCGGCTCGGCGCCGACGCTGGTGTTCGACGAGATCGACACCGGCGTGGGCGGCGCGGTGGCGGATGCGATCGGCGTGCGGCTGGCGCGGCTTGCCCGCGGCGTTCAGGTGCTGGCGGTGACGCATGCCCCGCAGGTGGCCGCGCGCGCCGGCCGCCACTATCTCATCGCCAAGGACCTGGCTGAGAAGGGCAAGCGGGTCGCCACCCGCGTCACCGCGCTGGAAGAGACGCGCCGGCGCGAGGAGATCGCCCGCATGCTGGCCGGCGCCGAAATCACCAACGAGGCCCGCGCCGCCGCGGAGCGGCTGCTCAAGGCGGGTTGAGCGGCAGTTCCTTTAAAGACCCGGTATTTATCTTGAATGCCCGGCCGGGTTAGCGAATACTTTGTTTCTGGACTCGCCGGCCGCACCGCCACGGTGCGCATGGGCCGCTCGGGCAATGCACGGCCGGGCGGGCTTCCGAGCGATCCGGCCTGACCTTCGGCCGTTCCGGGCGCCCTTTTGCACGAATTGAGACGGCGCCTGCACGCCGTGCGGCGACAGCGCGACGCGGCGAAGCAATATCCGTGTGCCGGGCGCGTGGCGCCGGCTTCGCAAGGGAGACGTCATATGACGATGATCAGACTGGCTTTTGTCGCGGCCGGCTTCGCGGCGCTGTTTGCCGGCAACCAGGCCTTCGCCCAGAGAATGAACGCCGACGATGTGAGATGGATCAACCGGTGCATCAGCGACAATCGCAGTGAGCCCGGCGGGACGCCCGCGGTCGTGCGGGCCTACTGCGTCTGCATGAACGAAAAGATGAGCAGCCGCGAGACCCGCTCGATCACGCAGTGGGAAAAGTCGCATCCGGCCGCGCGCAAGGATTGCGAGCGGCAGGCGGGCTGGAACTGACACGATCGACTATCGATTGTGGAGCCGTCTGCCGTTGACGTTCACGCGCCGCCAGGCGTGTGAACGTCGACATGCGGGCTTTCGCCGTATCCCGTGAACTTCGTCCGGCCCGGCCTTGTGCCGGGCATCCACGTCTTTAGATTGCCCTGAAGATTCAAGGCGTGGACGGCCGGGAACGCCCGGCCGTGACGGACACCGATGGCCAAAGCCAAAGTCAACACCGACAAGACACCCGTCGACTTGCTCACCCGGAAGCAGGCGCAGTCCGAGTATGCGCGGCTGCAGGCCGAGATCAGCGAGCACGACAAGCGCTACTACCAGCAGGACGCGCCTGTCATCAGCGACGCCGCATACGACGCGTTGCGCGCACGCTACAACGCCATCGAAGGCCGCTTCCCCGAACTGCGCACGCAGGAGTCGCTGTCGCTCAAGGTCGGCGCCGCGCCCACTGGCCGCTTCCGCAAGGTCCGCCACACGGTGCCCATGCTCTCCCTCGACAATGCGATGGCGGAGGACGACGTGCGCGACTTCGTCGCCCGCATCCGCCGCTTCCTCAAACTGTCCGACGACGACAAGGTGACCTTCTCGGCCGAGCCGAAGATCGACGGCCTGTCCATGTCGCTGCGCTACGAGCGCGGCGAGCTCACCGTTGCCGCCACCCGCGGCGACGGCACCGAGGGCGAGGACGTCACCGCCAATATCCGCACGCTCGAGGACGTGCCGCAGCACCTGAAAGGCAGCCACCTGCCCGCCGTGGTCGAAGTGCGCGGCGAGGTCTACATGACCAAGCAGGCCTTCCTCGATCTCAACGAGCGGCAGAAAAAGGCCGGCGAGCAGATCTTCGCCAACCCGCGCAACTCCGCCGCCGGCTCGTTGCGGCAAAAGGATCCCGCGGTCACCGCCTCGCGCCCGCTCGGCTTCTTCGCCTATGCCTGGGGCCAGATGAGCGATATGCCGGCCGACACCCAGTCCGGCATGATCAAGTGGTTCGAGCAGCGCGGCTTCAAGACCAATCCGCTCACCAAGCTGTGCCACTCGCTTGATGAACTCTTAGCGTTTCATCGTGACATCGAGCAGCATCGCTCACATCTCGATTACGACATCGACGGCGTCGTCTACAAGGTCGACCGGCTCGACTGGCAGGAGCGGCTCGGCTTCGTCTCGCGCTCGCCGCGCTGGGCGATCGCGCACAAGTTCCCGGCCGAGCGCGCCACCACCGTGCTCAAGGACATCGAGATCCAGGTCGGCCGCACCGGCGCGCTGACGCCGGTGGGCAAGCTGGAGCCGGTCGGCGTCGGCGGCGTCATCGTGCAGAACGTCACCCTGCACAACGAGGACTACATCAAGGGCATCGGCGGCGGCGGCGAGCCGCTGCGCGAGGGCCGCGATATCCGCATCGGCGACACGGTGATCGTCCAGCGCGCCGGCGACGTCATCCCGCAGGTGGTCGATGTCGTCCTCGCCAAGCGGCCGAAGAGCGCCAAGCCCTATCACTTCCCGACCAAGTGCCCGTGCCCGCTGCACACCAAGGTCGAGCGCGAGAAGACGGCGACCGGCGAGGAGGGCGCCCGTGCCCATTGCACCGGCGAGTTCGCCTGCCCGTTCCAGAAGATCGAGCATCTCAAGCTGTTCGCCTCGCGCCGCGCCTTCGACATCGAAGGCCTGGGCGAGAAGCAGGTGGAGCTGTTCTTCGACAAGGGCTGGGTGAAGGAGCCGGCGGATATTTTCGACCTGGAACGGAAGCACAGGGAGGATTTGCTGGTCGAGGAAGGTTATGGCGAGACTTCGGTGCGTAACCTGTTCAACGCCATCGGCGCGCGGCGGGAGATTCCGCTCGACCGTTTCATCTACGCGCTCGGCATGCGCCATGTGGGCGAGACCACGGCGCTGGCGCTGGCGCGCGGCTACGGCTCGTGGAAGGCGTTTCACGACGCCTGCGTGAAGATCGCCAAGGGCGACGAGGAGGCGAGCGCCGAGATGGACGCGCTCGACCAGATCGGCGACACGGTCATCGAGAGCATCCGGGATTATTTCGGCGAGAGCCATAACAAAGGCATCGTCGAGCGGCTGACTAAACAGGTCGACATTGTCGACGTGGCGAGGCCGAAGACCGACTCCAAGATCGCCGGCAAGACGGTGGTGTTCACCGGATCGCTCGAGAAGATGACGCGCGAGGAGGCGAAGGCGCAGGCCGAACGCCTCGGCGCGCATGCGTCGGGCTCGGTGTCGAAGAAGACCGATTTCGTCGTCGCCGGCCCCGGCGCGGGCTCCAAGCTCAACGAGGCCAAGAAGCTCGGCGTCCAGGTGCTGACGGAAGATGAATGGTTGAAGCTGATTTCTTGATCCGGCGTAGCCGCGCATCACCTCTCCCGGCGTGCGGGGAGAGGTCGACCCGCCGAAGCGTAGCGCAGGCGGGTCGGTGAGGGGGCATCGCGGCGAGTCCGAGCGCATCTAAAACGCCCCTCACCCGGCTCGCATTTCGCTAACGCTCAATGCTCGCCACCCTCTCCCCGCAAGCGGGGAGAGGGAGGATCACACCGGCCTCGTCATCCGCTCGAGCCACACCCGCGTCTCCGCCTCGACGAGTGGCGCAAGCGTTTCCTGAACGCGCGCGTGATAGCTATCGAGCCAGTGCCGCTCCTTGGAGGTCAGCATGCGGGCCTCGATCAGCCGGCGGTCGATCGGCGCCAAGGTCAGCGTCTCGAAAGCGTTGAGCGGCTTCTCGGCGCCCGGCGGCTCGGGCGCGGCGATCACCAGGACCAGGTTCTCGGTGCGGATGCCGAAGCGGGCCGTCTTGTAGTAGCCCGGCTCGTTCGACAGGATCATGCCGCGCCTTAAGCCCACCGTGCCGAGCTTGGAAATGCGCGCCGGCCCCTCGTGCACCGACAGATAGCTGCCGACGCCGTGGCCGGTGCCGTGATCGAAGTCGAGGCCCGCCTGCCAGAGCGAGACGCGCGCCAGCGAATCGAGCTGCGCTCCGCTGGTGCTCTCCGGAAAAACCGCGGTGGCGATCGCGATATGGCCCTTGAGCACGCGGGTGAAGCGATCGCGCATTTCGTCGGTCGGCGTGCCGATGACGACGGTGCGCGTCACGTCGGTGGTGCCGTCCTCGTATTGCGCGCCTGAATCGACGAGGAATAACTCGTTCATGCCGAGGCGCCGGTTGGTGCCCTCGGTGACGCGGTAATGTACGATCGCGCCGTTCGGGCCCGCGCCGGCGATGGTGGGAAAGGAGATGTCCTTGAGCAGGCCGGTGTCGCGGCGGAAGCTTTCCAGCGCCTTCACCGCGTCGATCTCGGTCAGCTTGCCGCCCGGCGCCTCGCGGTCGAGCCAGCAGAGGAAGCGGGTGAGCGCCGCGCCGTCGCGCTGATGCGCGGCGCGGGAGCCTGCGATCTCGGCGTGGTTCTTCACCGCCTTCATCAGCGTGATCGGGTCGGCGCCGCGCCGCGGCCGGCCGCCGTTGTCGGCGATCAGCCGGGTCAGCGTATCGGCCGCGCTCGCCTGGTCGAGCAGCACGGTCTTGTTGCCGAGCCCCGAAAGATCGGTTTCCAGCGCGTCCGGCGAACGCAGTTCGGCGACCGGCGCCAGCGCCGCGCGCACCGCGTCGTCGAGCTTGGCTTCGGCCACGTAGAGCGCGGGCTTGCCCTCGCGCGGCGCTATCGCGAAGCCGAGCACCAGCGGCGTGTGCGCCACGTCGCCGCCGCGAATGTTGAAGGTCCAGGCGACGTTCTGCGGGTCCGACACCACCAGCACGTCGGCGCGCTGCCTGGCGAGCTCGGCCTGGATGTGCGCGAGCTTGTCGGCCGTGCTTTCGCCGGCGAACTTGATGTCGTGCAGGCTGACCGGCGCGTTCGGCGGGGCCGGGCGCTCGCGCCACAACGCGTCGATCGGGTTGTCGCTCACCGCCACCAGCGCGGCGCCCGCTTTCTCGCAGGCCGTCCTGAAGCGCTCGGCGCCTTCGGTGGTGTGCAGCCACGGATCGTAGCCGATCTTCGCGCCGCTCTTGACGTTCTGCTCGAGCCATTGCGTCGGCGGATTGTCGACCAGGTGCTCGATGGCGAACACGTCCTTGGCGACCTGCGCCTCCGCCTGCACCGTGTAGCGCCCGTCGACGAAGATCACCGCCTGTTCGGCGAGCACGATGGCGAAACCGGCCGAGCCCGTGAAGCCGGTGAGCCAGGCCAGCCGTTCGTGGCTCGCCGGCAGATATTCGTTCTGCTGGCAGTCGGCGCGGGGGACGAGGAAACCGTCGAGCTCGCGACGGGCGATCTCCTGGCGCAGGGCGGCGACGCGCTGCGCGCTTTGCGCGCGCTCACTGGCGTCGTCGAATGTCTGGAAATGGGCCTCGAACATGGCCGGCACTCTAGCGTTTCAGCCGCGCCAGTCGAGCAGATATTTCTCCGCCCGTCCGATCAGCCAGGCAATCGCGAGCCCGATGATCGAGAGCAAGGTGACGCCGGCGATCAGCTTGTCGAGAGCGAACTCGGCGCCCGCGGTGAGAATATAGGCACCGATGCCGTATTGCGCGCCGATCATTTCAGCGGCGACCAGCAGCACGATGGCGATGGCGGCCGAGATGCGGAAGCCGGCGAGGATCGACGGCAGCGCGCCGGGGACGATGATCTTGCGCACGATCGACAGCCAGGAAAGCTCGAACGACTGGCCCATGCGGATGAGATTGCGGTCGACGCTGTCGATGCCGCTGTAGGTGGCGATCACGGTCGGGAAGAACGTGCCGAACAGGATGGTCGCCACCTTCGATCCTTCGCCGATGCCGAACCAGACCACGAACAGCGGCAGCAGCGCGATCTTCGGAATGGGGAACAGCGCCGACACCAAGGGCATGAGTCCGGCGCGCACCAGCGAAAACAAGCCGATCAGGATGCCGACGCCGATGCCGAGCAGCGTGCCCAGCGTCCAGCCGGTGACGAGCCGGTAGAGGCTGACGCTCAGATGCTTCCACAACATGCCGGTATGGACGAGGTCCATGATGGCGCCGAACACCTGCGACGGCGGCGCCAATGCGATGTTGCTGATCAGGCCGCTGCGGCAGCCGATCTCCCAGAACGCGATGAGCGTAATGAAAACGAATAAGGAAACGGCGCCGTGCGGCCGGTGGCGGAAGCCGCCGCCGCGGAAGGGCACCGGCTTGACGGAGGGCTCGCGCGCTCGTGTTGCGGCGGCCTCCGGTGTTTGCTTGGCGGCGAGGTCATGCGACATCGGTCAGTTCCCGGTCGGCCTCGCGCGCTTCCTCGCGCATGATCTCCCAGACCTGGCGCTGCAGCCGGTCGAGCTCGGCGGCATGGTCGGGCCGCTCTTTGAGCGGGATATCGATTGCCACCACCTCGATGATGCGCCCCGGCCGGCGCGACAGCACGACGATCTTGTGGCCGAGCCGCACGGCTTCGGCGAGATTGTGGGTGACGTAGCAGGCGGAAAAGCGCTCGCGCAGCCACAGGTCGATCAGGTCGTCCATCAGCAGTTCGCGCGTCTGGCTGTCGAGCGCGGACAGCGGCTCGTCCATCAGCATGACCGCCGGCCGCACGCTGAGCGCGCGCGCGATGGCGACCCGCTGCTTCATGCCGCCGGAAAGCTGGCGCGGCAGCGCCTTGCCGAACTCGGCGAGCTTGGTGCGGGCGAGCACGTCGGCGACGATCGCGCGGCGTTCCGCGCCGCCAAGCGGATGGTCCTCCAGCACCAGGCTGACATTGCCTTCCACGGTGCGCCACGGCAGCAGGGCGAAGTCCTGGAAGATATAAGTGAGCGGATTGAGCGAACCGGCCGGCGGCTCGCCCGCCGTCAACACGCCGCCCATGCCGGGCCGTTCGAGCCCGCCGATGAAGCGCAGCAGCGTCGATTTTCCGCAGCCGGAAGGCCCGATGATGCAGACGATCTCGCCGCGCTTTACGGTGAAGGAGATGTCGCGCAGGACCTGCGTGTCGCCGTAGTCATGCCCGACATTCTCGATGATCAGTTCCATCGCGGCGCCTGTTCGTGCGGGCGGCGTTGGGTTGCTTGGCATTGCATTGGACTATCCGTTCGTCCCCGCGAAAGCGGGGACCCAAATGCAGGTTTTCGAAGCTTGCAGTATTGCCCCTGGATTCCCGCTTGCGCGGGAATGAACGGAGTTTGTATCACGGCATGCAACGGGTATCCGCCGCGCTTACTTGGTCTTGACGAAGCGCGTGTCGACCAGCTTCGCCATGGTCACGCCCGCCGGCACCATCTTTTCCGCTTTGAACCATTCGAACTGGTCCTTGACGCTTTCCAGGTTCAATTCCGCGTTCGGGCTGATGCGCATGGCGGCGGCGCGGATGCGTGGGCTCGCCTTTTCGAGCGGCATGCCGGCATAGACGTACTGATGGATCATCTTGACGATCTGATCGGTCTCGTCCTTGCCCATCGTCTTTTCGACCAGCGCCTTGTTGTAGTCGGCAACGCCCATCGAATAGGCCGCGAGGAAGCGCCTCACCAGGTCGGGCTTCTTCTCGATATTGGCCGTCGAGGTGAACACGGTGGTCACCTGATAATGCGGGATGTAGTCGGAAATCTTGCCGATCTGCTTCACGCTCGGTCCCTTGGCGAGCGCGTCGGCGATGTTCGGCACGATCGACCAGGCGTCGATCTGCCCGCTCTTCAAGGCGGCGATGATGGTCGGCACCTTCTGCAGCGTCTTCAGATGGATGCCGGAATCGGGGAAGCCTTCCTTGTGCGCGATCTTGTGCGCCATGTAGTGGAAGGACGATCCCACCGTGGTGATGCCGAAGCTGCGGCCCTTGAGCTTGGCCGGCGTGGTGACGCCTTCGTCATAGGCCTTCTTGGAGACGATGATCTTCTCGCCCTCGACGCCCGGCGCTTCCTCGAGCGCGCCGCCGATCACCTTTACCGCGCCCTTGTCGGCGAGGCTGATCAGGCCGGCGGTGATGGCGGTGATGCCGAAGTCGACGTCGCCCGAAGCGATCGCCACCGCCATCGGCTGTGCCGCCAGGAAGGTGACGAAGCTGGCGTCGATGCCGTGCTTGGCGAAATAGCCGCGCCCCTGCGCGATGATGTCCGGCGAATGCGAGGTCAGCGGCAGGATGCCCACCTTGACCTTGTCGGCGGCGAAGGCGGGCGTGAGCGCGCCGGCGCCGCTGCCGACGGCCATAGAGCCGGCCAGCGCGCCAAGGCCAAAGGCGCGTCTCGTGATCAAGGGCATTTCGTTCCTCCCGTGCGTCGGTGTGTTCTTGTCACGTGATTTGGCCGCCTGCGCGTTCGCGGGGCTCCGCCGTCGTCTGAACCGGAGATTAGGCCGCTTCCGAAGGCTTGACAAAACCCGCCGGAAGCGCCGATTTGCATGGGAAAGTGGCTCGGTGCAAGCGGCTCTGGCGGAGAAGCCGAAATATCGCCTCGTTTGGGGCATAAGGAACCGGCCATTCCAAAGGGGGCGATCTGTTCGCGCGCGCGGCGCGCATCGACGGATGCACTCCAATGACGGCAGCCGACACATCCCCGCAAGCCGCAACTCCGGCCACGCCGCGCTGGCTGCGGCTCGTGCGCTATGGCGCCATGGCCTGCGTGCTGCTGTTGGTCGGCTTTGTTGTCGGCATCTTTGTCGAGCGTGGCCGTTCGGCGCCGCCGGCACTCGCCGATCTCGGCCCGGCGCCGCACTACACGCTCACCAACCAGCTCGGCCAGACCGTTTCGTCCAAGCGCTTCGCCGGTAAGGTGCAGGTCGTCACCTTCCTCTTCCCCTATTGCACCACGTTCTGTCCGCTGATCGCCGCGCATCTGATGGGGTTCGAGCGCATGCTGGTGCTGGGCCAGACCGGGCTGCAGAACAAGGTCGAGATCGTGTCCTTCAACGTGGCGCCGGGGGCGGTGGGCCCGAAAGAGATGCGCGCGTTTCTCCATCAATACGGCTGGGACTCGAAGGACCCGCACTGGCAGTTCCTCACCGGCAGCAAGGCTGACATTCGCCGCGTCGTCACCGGCGGCTATCACGTCGCCTTCCGCCGCGTCGCCGATAGCGACAGCGATGCCGACACGGGGCCGGTCGGCACGCCGCAGCTCACCGTTTCCAATCCATTGGCTGAGAAAGCCAAGCCGGGCTTCGACATCACCCACAACGACGCCATCGAGATCGTCGACACCAAGGGACATGTCCGCAAGGTCTACGACGATGCCGATGTGGTTCCGAACGAACAGCTCTGGAAAGACGTCAGCCGGCTGCTGAAGAACGGGTGAGGCGCGGCGTCAGGGTGGCCATGGCGGCACATCCTCGACGCAGCGGCTGGCGGCGGATTTGTAGATCGCCTCTTCGACCACGAGATTGGCGATGTATTCCCTGGCGGTGTTCATCACCGGCCGGCGGCTTTGCAGGTGGTCGATCACGTGCCGCTGCAGGCGGTATACGCTGTCACCGCCGAAGCCCGCCTCGCTCTTCTCGAAGGCGAGCGGCTCCCATGTGTCGGTTTGCAAGGCCCGCATGAACAAGTTGCCGTCGCCGTCGAGGCGCAGCACAGCGCGCTCGCCTTCGATAATCAATTCGCCCATGGTGAAACGTTTGTTCTGCGCCGGGTGATCGACCAGCCTATTGCCGTCGAACACCGACCGAACGCCGCTGCCGTGGCAGAAGATGACGATGCCGGCGTCCTCGCCCACAATGGCCGGATTGAGTCGCCGCAGGTCGGCGAACACGTCGGCCACCTCGCCGAAAAGGAAGCGGAAAGTGTCGACGAAATGGATGGCGGTCTCGTGCACCAGGAACCGCTCCATCGTCTGGAAATAGGGCTGGCGGTCGAGATAGGCGTTTGCGCCCTGGCCGTCGCCGGGCCGCAAGCGGAACGTTGCCTGATAGAGCTGGCCGAGATCGCCGGACTTGAGCCGGCGCTTGATTTCTCCATACCAGGGCTGGAAGCGGAAGTTCTCATGCACCACCAGCAGGATTCGCGCCGCCTCGGCAAGCTGCGCAGCCTCTTTTGCTTCCGCCAGCGATCGGCAGAAGGCCTTCTGGCAGATCGCGCCGATGCCGCGCTCCGCTGCCAGTTTGATCAGCGGCAGATGCGCGTCCGGGGGCGTGATGATGTCGATGAGATCGGGCTTGAGGCGGTCGAGCATCTCGGCTGCGTCGGTGAAGCTTTGCGCGACCTTCCAGCGCGCGGCGGATTCCGAAGCGCGCTCGGCGTCGAGATCGCAGAGCCCGACCAGCGTCACATCGTCCATGCGCGTCCAGGCATCGTAGTGGAACCGGCTGAAATAGCCTGCGCCGATGGCAGCGACACGGAGTTGGCTCATTTTCGTCTTCTCGCGCGGCCGCTGAATCCGGCGGCCCGGCCCTCAGCCATAGGCCGGCTGGCGGAAACGCCGATGTAGCCGTCTGATGTGCCGCATCTTACTCCAGACGGCGGGCGCCAGACCGGACAGCAGCACATCGAGATGACGCTCGCGCTGATAGGTGCCGTCGACGTTGATGCGCGGAAGCTGCAGCAGGCGATGCGCGTCCGGCTCCGTCAAGACTTCCGGGTGGGTCGTTACCGCCGTCCGGTAGCCCGCCTCGGCGGCTACTTCGAACTCGCGCGGGCCCACGGCCTCGGCTGTTCCGTATGGATAAGCCAAGTGGTGGACGTCCCGCTGCAGCTTGTCTTCCAGGATGCGGCGAGACTGGAAAAGCTCGGTCCGCAGGCGCGTGTCCGGCACCTTGGCGAGGAGAGGATGAGAGACGGTATGCGCGCCGATTGTCGCCAACGGATCGGCAGCGACTTCGCGTATCTCGTCCCAGCCCATGCAGACGGCATCGGCCGGCACAGCCGCGTCATGATGGCGGGCGAAGAGACGGTCCATGAACGCACGTTCGGAAGCGGGACAGGGCTGGTTGAAGATCATTTGTTCGAGCCTGATGAAAGCGGATTGTTTTTCCGCCAGCGAGCGACAGGGTATGCGGCTTCTGTCGATCTCCACGGCGTCATTCGTTGCGACGATGGATTCGAGATCGTGCCACCACAGCTTGCCGGTGCCGTCCGCGAGTTCGGTCGCGACGTAGACGGTGTAGGGAACGTTGAAACGCCGCAGGACGGGCTTCGCCCATATCTTGACGTCGCGATAGCCGTCATCCAGTGTGATCGCAACGAATTTTCTGTCGAACCGTCGCTGGAGAATGCGGGAGCGGGCCTCGTCGATCGAGACGAATTCGTAGGCGTTGCGCTTCAGCCAACGGATCGTATTTTCCAGAAACTGCGGGGTGATCTCCAGATATTTGTTCGGCTGGAAGCGCTCCGGACGCGCCGGCCGCACGCGATGCAACATGAGAATAATGCCGATGCCGGCCGTCAGCGGCCGCAGCAGCTTGCTCGCGCCGGTGAAATAGAGCGCATCGAGCCCGGTCTTTCTGATCCAGAATTTCGACGGAGGCACCGGTCAATCTCCGTGTACAAAGCCAAATTCTGCGGCATCGCGAAATTGCAGGCGTCGCAAGCCGCGCACAGGAATTGTGGCAGGTTTCTTCATAGACATTATTATTTCGTTAAGTGACGGGCCGAGGGGTTTACAAACAGAGGAAACGGCGTGGATCGCGGCGCGATGTCGCGCGTCGTCGTAAATGGCGGCTTAAGGCTCAGCGCCCGCGTCGCAGCACCAGCGTCACCCAGCCTTCCAACAGGATGCGGCGCTCGAGCGTCAGCCCTTGCGCGCGAAAGATCGCCAGCATGGTATTGGCGTGCGCCGGTAGCAAACCCGACAGTACGATGCGCGAGCGCGGCGCGGTGAGGCGCGCCAGCGGCACGGCGAGCCGCACGAGCGGTCCGAGCAGTATATTGGCGAAGACGATGTCGTAAGGGCGGCCGCGCCTGATCTTCGCCGCGTTAACGCCGGCCGCGCGCGTCAGCGTGACGAAGGGGCCCACATGGTTGAGCCGCGCGTTTGCGCGCGCGGCATCGACCGCGCGGATGTCGATGTCCGAGGCGACCACAGGCGTGCGCATGGCCTCCGCCGCCGCGATCGCCAGCACGCCCGAGCCGGTGCCGACGTCGAGGATGCGCATAGCGCGGCCGCGGATTTTGTTTCCCGTGCGCCTGGAATGGGGAGGGCGCCGCTTCAGCAAGCCGTCCAGCGCGAGCAGACAGCCGCGCGTGGTGCCGTGGTGGCCGGTGCCGAAGGCGAGCGCGGCTTCGATCTCGATCCCCCTCGCGTTGACCGGCACCTCGGCGCGATCGTGCGCGCCATGCACGACGAAACGGCCGGCGCGCACCGGCGGCAGACCTGCAAGGCTTTGGGCCACCCAGTCGGCGGACGCGACCTGCTCGAAAGTCAGCGCGGCCGCCGTCTTCTCGTCGGCCGCCAAGGCGACCAGCGCGCGCACTGCCGCTTCGTCCGGCATCTTGCGGAAATGCACGGCGACCTGCCACCGGCCGCCGTCCGCTTCAAAGGCGCCGCAGATAGCGCTCTCGGCGTCGATGATCTCGCCCAGCGCTGCCGCCAGGCTGCGCGCGGTGGCTTCGTCGCAGGCGAGACGGGCGACGGTGGTGGAATCGGTCATGCCGCATGACAGCGTTTGGCGACGCCGCGCGCAACGGCTATGTAGCAGCGCATGGCCGCCGAACCGCCGAGCTCAACCGACACCGAAATGCTTTCCCTCGCGCGTCGCAACGGTTGGCCGGAGGAGATGCGCGTGCTGCTGGCGCGCTATCCGCGCGAGCACTGGCAAGGGCACGCCAATCTAGGCGGGATGGCGCGCTTCTGGCTCTCGCGCCACGCCATGTTCCGCGAGCTCGGCGGCGCGATCCGCGAAGTCGACACCCGGTTCCGTGCGGGCGCCTTGCCGGCGGCGGAGTTTCCGCGCCTGTTCGTGCCGCGGCTGCAGTTCCTGCTGCAGCAGCTCGAACTGCATCACCAGATCGAGGACCATCACTATTTCCCCATCTTCCGTGCCGCCGATACCCGTCTGGCCCGCGGCTTCGACGTGCTGGAGGGCGACCATCACGCCATTCATGCCGACATGGCGCGCGTCGCCGATGCGGCCAATGCGCTGCTGCGCGCCCTCGCGGGCAATGCCGATCGCCTGCGCGCATGCTCCGGCGACTACGCCGCTGCGAGCGGTGCGCTGCTCGACGGACTGATGCGGCACCTAGATGACGAAGAGGATCTGATCGTGCCGCTCATCCTCGAGCGCGGCGAGGATGCGCTGGGCGTGGGACACGGATAACGGCAGCAGGGTGGATCGGCGCGCTCAGAAGCGGAACGGGAAGGGCAGGAACGGAATGTCCACCCGATGGTAGCGGCGGCGGTAACTGCGCCGTGGCGGCGGCGGGTCGTTGTAATAGGGATCGTCGCCGTAACTGCGGCGGGCCGAGATGTTACCGGTGGTGTCGTCCTCGTTGCGGGCGATCATCTGGTCGTCGTGGCCGGGGATGTTTCCCTCCAGCACCACGCGGGTGTGGTCCATGCCCTCCGCCTTCACCAGCCCGTAGAGGATGGTGGCATGATCGCGCGACAGCCGCACGCAGCCGTGCGAGACGGCGCGGCCGAGCCCGCTTTCTTCGTTGGTGCCGTGGATGGCATGGCCTTCGTTGGTGAAGAAAATCGAGTGCGGCATCGGCGCCCAGTCGTATTTACGGGAGAAATGCTGTTTCTCCATGCTGGTCGGACGGTAGTTACCGTTGGGGGTATTGTAGCCTTCCCGCCCCGTGGACACCGGCCAAATGTAGCGCGGATCGCCGTCGACGCTGACGGTCATCTGCTGCCTGACCTTGTTGACGGTGACCAGGATGTCGGCGCGGGCGGGCGCCGGCCCGAGGCAAAGGACGCCGGCGCCGGCGATAACGAGCGCGGCGGCGAGGCCGGGGAGACGGTTCATGCAATTCCTCCATGCCGAGCCCGCTCAGCATAGCACCTCGTCGCGCCTGCTGAAGGCCGGTTCCGGTAATTTCGGGCCACGTGTCCCCCGCGGGCCACAGCATTCCCCGGCGGAAAACGCGGACGGACCACCGCGGTTCCAGGCGGCGCCGCGCCATCGACTTTGCCGCCAAAAGGGCGCACGCTGCCCGCGACCGAAACGCCAGCGCAAAGCGGCCGGGCCGACCCTCCAACTCAGATCGATCGGAGCCCATCCGGGCTTTCGTTATTCCCGCTCCGGCCGTGCGGCCGGACGAAAGGAAATTTCATGAAATTGCCAGCCATGCTCGAAAGCGAGTCGCGTACGCGGCTCATCCAGGGTGCCATCGCCGGCAGCGTACTCACCATGTTGATCGGCTTCGGTTGGTCCGGCTGGACCCTGGGCAGCACGGCCGAGCGCGATGCGGAGGCGAGCGCCGCCAATGCGCGGGTGGCGGTGCTGGCGCCGATCTGTGCCGACAAATTCCGCCAGGCCACCGACTCGCAGGCCAAGCTGGTGGCGTTGAAGAAGACCGACGCCTGGCAGCAGGACAGCTTCGTGGCCAAGGGCGGCTGGGCGACCTTTCCAGGCAGCAAGGAGCCGACGGACGGCGTGGCCGCGGCCTGCGCCAACCTGCTCACCGCGAAGAAATAGCGTTCAACAGCGTGCGGCAAACCGGCCCTAGTGCTTACGCGCGCTGACGCGGAAGCCGGCGATGGTCTGCTCGCCCAGCGCCTTGGCGGCTTCCAGCCGGTGCAGGCCCTCGACCAGCACGAAGCGCGCGCCGTCGGGCCGCACCAGGATCGGCGTCTGCTGGCCGTTCTCCAGCATACTGGCGGCGATGTCGTCGACGCGCCCCTGGTCGAGCGTCGCTCGCCGCTTGATCGGCACGTAGATGTCGTCGACCGCGAAAGTCTCCCGCTTCATCATGGCGCCGGCAGCCTAGCACGGCGCGGCCGGCGGCGCAGCCACCCGCGGGTGCCCTTCCGCGGGCGATCTTGATCGCCATATCCAAGGGGTATCCGCCGCAGGGAGGAGCCCCATGTCCGAGCCGCTCACCGTCACCATTCCGCACCGCCTCGGCAAGGACGAGGCCAAGGCCCGCATCGCCGGCGGCTTTTCCCGCGCCAAGACCGAATTCGCCCATCTGCTCAAGGTCGACAACGACACCTGGGAGGGCGACCGCCTGACCTTTTCGGCGGCGGCGCTCGGCCAGCACGCGCGCGGCACCATCGACGTCTATGACGGCGCGGTGCGGCTCGAGGTGACGCTGCCCTGGCTGCTCGCCCGCTTCGCCAAGGGCGTGCAGCGGGTGGTCGGCCAGCGCGGGCAGCTTCTGCTGGAGAAGAAGTGACGGCGGCGCGAAGCGCGCTGGCGCCGCCCTCGCGCGCAGCGGCGCGCAAAGAAATCCCGCCTCTGTGAGCCGCGGCACATTCGCCTTGCCGGCGCCGTCCTAAAAAAACGCCCGGTGCCATCCGGCACGGGAGGCTTCCATGGCCGACAGACCGCCCGAGCAGCCGCCGCGCGGCGGCATCACCTCCGGCGAGATCGCCGCCGGTCTCGTCTGGATCGCCTTTTTCGCCGTGCTGTTCGCATCGGGCTGGGGGCGCGGAGCGCTGACGGTCATCGCCGCGCGCGCGCCGTCCGGCCTGTTCTAGCGCCGGCCTTCGTCCTGGCGCTGCAACCAAGGGAGAGTGTCATGCGCAATGCCATGTTTCTCGCCGCCGTTGCCGTCTTCCTGCTGCTGACTGCCGGCGCGCTCAGCCGGATCGGCCATCCGGTGACCGCCGCCCATTCCGCGGCCGCCGCGGCCCACGACGTCTACGCCATCGAGAAGAGCCTCGACCTCGGGCGCCTGCCGCGCATCGAGCCGCCGACCGAAGCCGAGGAGTAAGGCTGCGGTCCCTTCCGGCTTCCGGCCGCGCGCCAAGCGCGGCGGGGGGAGACGGGGGCGGACGGCCGTTCTCTTCCCGGCGGCTGCCGCTCCCGTCCGTTCTTTAGAGAAGCCGGGCGTGTCGCATGTGATGAATCGCGCCACGAACTCTCACGTCTCCCTTTCAGGGGGAGGTGAAGCGCGCGGGCCGCGAAGCTCTACCCCAACTTACCCCACGCACACATATTGCGTGCCGTGCATGCCGAGCCGGCGGGCGGCGCCGCGCGCGAGATCGAGCCGCGCGCCGCGGGCGATAGGCGATCCCCCAGGGCCCGCGGTCGTTGATGCGCACGGTGACCGTGCGGCCGTTGCGCGGGTTGGTCACGGTGAGCGTGGTGCCGAGCGGCCAGGTGCGCGCGGCCGCCGTGTTGCCGTTGGCGTCGAAGCGCTCGCCGCTCGCCGTGTGCCGGCCCGACGAATAATAGCTGGCCAGCACTTCGCGGCCGCCGCAGCGGCCGGTCGGCTTGACGTAGCGGTGCACCGAGCCCCAGCCGCGCGCCTGCGCGGGGGTGAGGGTCGGCGGGGGCGGCGAGGGTGAGGACGCCGACGATGGCGGCAAGGCAGGCGGGCAGCGCGAATCCGGTCGATTTCACTTCAATCAATCCCCGAGTTGTTGCGGAATGGAACCCGGTAGGACTGTGCAATGGGGCGAGAGCGTGGCGGGGAGGGCGCCGGGGGAGCGCGGAATGGCTGGTATGCGGGGGGAGAATCGGAGCGCGCTCGGAATGGGCGTTCGCAGCGGCGCTGTTAACGCTGCGAGATGATTCGCTTGGCTCGATGCATACTCCGCTCATTCCCGCGCAAGCGGGAATCCAGGGAGGCGGTCGGGAGCCGCCGAGGTTCCGCCTCGGGTCCCCGCGTGCGCGCGGACGAGCGGGAAATTCAACTGCGGCGGCTCAGGCCTTATCTGCCTTTCCGTAGCACCAGCAGCCTGCGCGGCAGGCCAGCGCGAACGGCCCGCGGCAATCGGTCTTGAAGGCCAATTCGCACAGGAGCCAGCCGAGCGTTTCGAACGCAGCGAAGCGGATGCGACTGCGCATTTTACGACGCCAGCTCCTTCTTGAGCGCACGGCGCACCGCCTTGGGCTCGCGCTTGATCACCTCGATCAGCGTGCGCGCGGCGCCGGACGGCCGCCGCGTACCCAGCTCCCACTTGCGCACGGTGCCGACGCCGGTGCCGATCACGGCGGCGAATTCGCGCTGCGACAGGCCGAGCTTGTGCCGCGCCTCGCGCGCGTCGGTATCGCTCGGGATGACGGTATGCACGACGGCGTTGGTTTTCTCGCCGCGCGCCCAGCGTACGGCCTCTTCCAGACTCGCGCGGATGTCGTCGGCCAGAGTCGGCTTTTTCTTCCTTCGGGTCACTTTTTTCGCCATTGCGCCACGATCTCCTGCACGAGTGTTGCGAAGGACTTCTTCTCCCGCGCGGTCAGGTCCGACTTCTCGTTCTTGGCATAGAGCGCCAGCAGCAGGACCGGAAAATCCTCGCTGTAGAAATAATAGATCACGCGCGCGCCGCCACGTTTTCCGCTCCCGCCGACGGCGACCCGCAGCTTGCGCAGGCCGCCGGTGCCCGGGATCAGGTCGCCGCGGGTCGGCTCATAGGCGACCAGATCAACGACGGCGTCCTGCTCGGCGGCCGTGAGCAACTCATCCGCCCGCCGCTTGTAGCCGGCGAGTTCGGTGACCGAGACGGGGCGGCGGCGCATGCGGCAGAGTACCCCAATGGGGCTTAGTGGTCAACAATCCAGGGCAAGGCCGCCCTCACCGCGCATCGTACGCGAGGTGCGCTGCGGATAGAAAAGGCAGTTGTTGCTGAACAAGAAATAGACTTTCATGGGTTCATACTTTGACTCAATCAGGGTGAAAGACATCGATTCGTGGCATGAGAAAAAAACCGCAAGGCTGGAATTCGGTAATCGACCTCGGTTCGACGAAGCCATTTTCATCAATAATCCTACCGGATGGCAAATCGGAACGAGAGGCCGTGGTCGTTGACCGGTTTTGTAAGAGCTTGGGGGCGAGTGACGATTCCAACCTGCGGGTTAGAGAGGCGACGCAAAACCGCGAAGACGATTTCGATTTCAAATTAGAAACCACCGAGGGAGAAAAAATTCTAGAGCTGACTGAATTTGCGCCCTTATCTGGTCGTGGAGGCTTCGCGAATGCGCCAGACCGGTTGAATGTAGGTGCCGCGGCGGACGCATTGATTAACGCGATAATGAAAAAAGCTGACCATTACGCGCATAAGCCAACCGGTTTAATTTTGCTGGTGTACGTCACGCACTATGCATTTCAACCGATCGAGGACGTCTTTCTTCTTGTCGAAGATCGTCTTCGGAGGCTGCGGCCATTTTTTGAATGCGTGTTCTTTATAATTCCGAACTCGAATACTGCGAGTGAGATACGCATTCTCTATCCAGCAGCTTCTCCGTGTCTATCACCGGATGCGACAAAGAAGCTGCGTGGCAGATGGTTTGCTAATAGTAATTTTTCGCGTGAAGCTGACGATAATTGATCACCCCTCAAACTCCCGCTTCACAATCTCCTCAAACTCATACGGGCACTCCTCCGGAAACCGCGCCTCCTTCAACCCCGTCTCCTTGGCAGCCAGCAGCCGCGCCCGGCGATAGCCGCGCGCGATGGCTTCGGGGATCCGGGGCTTGAGGCCGGGATTGTCCGCGAGGACATCCTCGAGTTCGAGCCGCTGCTCGCGGATCGTCAGCGCCCAGGAGCGGCTGCGCCGCTCCGGCTGATGATCCCATTTCAGAATATGCGTCAGCAGCACGCGCAGCGCGCTTTCCAGCTTGTTGAATTGCTCCCGCCCCAAGCTCTCGATCTCCTCCGCCAGATTCTCCCGGTCGAGCGCGTCGAAGCGGCCCTCGCGCACCAGGCGCGCCTGCTCCATCAGCCAGGAATAGAAGTCGCGCTCGTAGGCGGCGGCGGGCGCCTCGGGCGCCAGGCCGATATCGCCGTTATTATTGTCGTTATCGCTGCGGTGGCCTGCCATCGGTTTCACCTCGCGGGGGAGTATAGCAGAGATTGCGGCGCGGCTTCACCTCTCCCCGCGCGCGGGGAGAGGTCGGGCCGTCGTCGCGAAAGCGACGGCGGTCCGGGTGAGGGGGCGTTGCCGCGAGTCTGAGCCTGGCGGCTGCCCCTCACCCGCCCTCGCTCGGCTTCGCCTCCGCCATAGGCCGGCGTGCAGCGCCGGCCGTTCTTGACGAAAAGAACGCGAATGCCGCAGGCATTCGCTTTGCACCCTCTCCCCGCAAGCGGGGAGAGGGAAGAAGCCTCACACCCTCTCCACAAAACTATCCACCACCCGCTTTTCCCCCGCCTTGTCGAAGCGGATGGTGAGCTTGTTGCCGTCCACGGCGGTCACGTTGCCGTTGCCGAATTTCTGGTGGAAGACGCGCTCGCCGACGGAAAAAGCGGAGACCGCGCCGGTGGATTTGGCGATCAGTTCGCCTTCGATGGTGAGGGGAGCGGCGGGGCGGCGCTTGCTTTGAAGAAGCGCCCACCCCCCTCCCTGTCCCTCCCCCTCAAGGGGGGAGGGGACGATGTGGCGCCGTCCGCGCCTTCATCCTCGAATATCTCCTCGTCCGGCCACGTACCGCCTTTGCCCCGTCTCGTCGAAGCCGCCCCGTCCTCTGCCGCCCCTGCGCCCTTTGCCAGCCGGGCGTCGAGTAGCTGGAGCCGAACGAGGCCATCTCGTCGAAGCGCGAGGGGCCGTAGCCGGACATGCCGAAGCCGCCGCCGGCGCTTTGCGTCACCTCGACGTGCTCGGGCGGCAGCTCGTCGAGGAAACGCGAGGGCACCGTCGTATTCCACATGCCGTGGATGCGCCGGTTGGTGGCGAAATAGATCTTGGCCCGCTTGCGCGCGCGGGTGAGGCCGACATGGGCCAGCCGGCGCTCCTCCTCCAGGCCGGCGCGGCCCTGGTCGTCCAGCGAGCGCTGATGCGGAAACAGGCCTTCCTCCCAGCCGGGCAGGAACACGGTGTCGAATTCCAGCCCCTTGGCCGAGTGCAAGGTCATGATGTTGACCGCCTGCTCGGCGTCGCCGGCGTCGCGGTCCATCACCAGCGAAATGTGCTCGAGGAAGCCGGCGAGGTTCTCGAACTGCTCCATGGAGCGGATCAGTTCCTTCAGGTTTTCCAGCCGCCCGGCGGCGTCGGCGGAGCGGTCCTTCTGCCACATCTCGGTGTAGCCCGACTCGTCGAGCACGATCTCGGCCAGCTCGGTGTGCGGCAGCTTGTCTTTCAGCTCGCGCCAGCGGGCGAAGCCGTTCATCAGCGCGCGCAGCGAATTGCGCGGCTTCGGCTTCATCTCGTCGGTGGCGGCGATGGTGGCGGCGGCCTCGGTGAGCGGGATGCGCTTCTTGCGGGCGTAGTCGTGCAGCATCTTGACGGCGGCGTCGCCCAGGCCGCGCTTGGGCGTGTTGACGATGCGCTCGAAGGCGAGATCGTCGGCAGCTTGCGCGATCACGCGCAGATAGGCCAGCGCGTCGCGGATTTCCATGCGCTCGTAAAAGCGCGGCCCGCCGATGACGCGATAGGGCAGGCCGAGCTGGATGAAGCGCTCCTCGAACTCGCGCATCTGGAACGAGGCGCGCACCAGGATGGCGATCTCGTCGAGCGGATGGTCCTCACCGCGCTCGCGCGCGGCGCGCTGCATGCTCTTCGATCACTTCGCCGATGGCGCGCGCTTCTTCCTCCGAGTCCCAGCAGGAGGTGACGGTCACCTTCTCGCCCGGCACGTCCTCCGTGCGCAGCGTCTTGCCGAGCCGGCCTTCGTTGTGGGCGATGAGGTGGGAGGCGGCGGCGAGGATGTGGCCGGTGCTTCTATAATTGCGTTCGAGGCGGATGACCTTGGCGCCGGGGAAATCGTGCTCGAAGCGGAGAATGTTATCGACCTCGGCGCCGCGCCAGCCATAGATCGACTGGTCGTCGTCGCCGACGCAGCAGATGTTTTTGGGCGTCGAGCGTGCCGCGAGTGCGGCCTGCTCCCTCTCCCCGCTTGCGGGGAGAGGGGTGGGGTGAGGGGGCGTAGAGGTGTCGTCGAGAGCGAGCGGCGCGCTCTCTTTCCCTTTCCCCTCCGTGGGAGAGGGTGCCCTCGCGGGGGCGAAGCCGAGCGAGGGCGGGTGAGGGGGCTTTTCGTCTGCCGGCAGATCGAAACTGTCTTCCAGGCTCATCCCCTCACCCGGCTCGCCGTCTTTTTCCGTCATTCCGGGGCGCGCCGAAGGCGCAAGCCCGGAATCCAGGGCCGCTGGCTCCGTGTCGTGCGCCCTGGATTCCGGGTCCGCCGCTTCGCGGCGTCCCGGAATGACGGAAGAGGCCTGCGACAGCAGCCGCAGCCACAGATACTGCGCCACGTTGGTGTCCTGATATTCGTCGACCAGGATGTACTTGAAGCGGCTCTGATACTGGCGCAGCACGTCGGGGTGCTGGCGGAACAGGCGGATGCATTCCAGCAGCAGGTCGCCGAAGTCGGCGGCGTTGAGCGTCTTCAGCCGCTGCTGATAGGCGAAATAGAGCTTTTTGCCCTTGCCGTTGGCGAAGCCGGCGGCTTCGCCGGCCGGCACCTGCTCGGGGGTCAGGCCGCGGTTCTTCCAGCCGTCGAGGATGCCGGCGAACACGCGCGCCGGCCAGCGCTTCTCGTCGATCTTCTCGGCTTCGAGGAGCTGCTTGATCAGCCGGATCTGGTCGTCGACGTCGAGGATGGTGAAGTTCGACTTCAGGCCGACCGCCTCGGCGTGGCGGCGCATGATCTTGACGCCGATCGAGTGGAAGGTGCCCATCCACGGCATGCCTTCGACCACCTGGCCGACCATCAGGCCGATGCGGTCCTTCATCTCCCGCGCCGCCTTGTTGGTGAAGGTGACGGCGAGGATTTCGCGAAGGCCGCGCCCGCCCCAGCGTGAGAATATGGGCGATGCGCGTGGTCAGCACCCGCGTCTTGCCGGTGCCGGCCCCGGCCAGCACCAGCACCGGCCCGTCGAGTGTCTCCACCGCCTCCCGCTGCTCTGGGTTGAGTTCATGACGGTAGGGCAGGTTTCGGGCGCGCCAGCGCGCGCGCGGCGATCCCGCCGGGAGCGGGCTGGCTGGACGGAACGGGGCTGTGACGCTTGGGCTCGGCCATCTTGTCGTGATTCTTTCCTTGGCCGAACATGGCACTCAAAGCCGCCAAATTCGAGGGGCGCCGGCCCGCCGAGGCGGCAGATTTCCCCGTCATTAGCCGCGAATTCGGCTGGCGCGCT
This sequence comes from uncultured Pseudomonadota bacterium, assembly GCA_963837965.1. Taxonomy (GTDB): domain Bacteria; phylum Pseudomonadota; class Alphaproteobacteria; order Rhizobiales; family Xanthobacteraceae; genus Pseudolabrys. Next base: position 446,297 of record CAWIPY010000009.1, read on the forward strand.
ATTAACTTAACGGCGATCCGGCGCCCGCCGCCGGCTGGAACTTGGCGCTCGCATTTTCTAAGCTCGCCCGCGCAACCGCACAGGAGAGGCTTGACGCCTATGCAGGCAACCACACCGGGCATCACCAAGGCCAATACCGGCATCGACGGCATCGTCTGGAATATCCTGGGCCAGACCTATGTGCCCAAGCAGCTCAGCGAGCAGACCTTCGCCTGGCACGCCACCTTCCCGCCCACCACTTTCGTGCCGCCACACATCCATCCGACCCAGGACGAGTTCATCTACATGCTGGAAGGCAGGATGGACGCCGTGATCGACGGCAAGGATTTCGTCGCCACCGCCGGCGATCTGATCCGGCTGCCGATGAACATTCCGCATGGCCTGTTCAACAAATCGGACCAGCCGATCAAGTGCGTGTTCTGGGTGACGCCCACGCGCAGGCTCTACGACCTGTTCTGGGCGATCCATTCAATGAAAGAACAGAACCCGCCGGATGTCGTGGCGCTGGCCGCACGCCACGAGGTCAATTTCCTGCCGCCGCCTCCGGCGTGAGAAGCGTTCTCGGTCATTCCGGGCTCGCTCGCTGACGCTCGCGTCCCCGGAATGACACGAAGCGTCCTACGCCACCTTGCCCCTATTGACCTGCTCTTTCGAGAAGCCCGCCTTCGAGGCATAGCCGCGCACGATCGCCTTGCGCTCTTCGTACGACAAGACATTGTCGATCTGGTCGAAGCCGTCCGGCGCGCGCTGTTCGACGGCATCGATCACGCCTTCCGGCCCGCCGGAGCGGTTGGAATAGACGACCTGCGCCGTCGGCGGCAGCCGCTCCTGCTCATAGGCCCATAGCGCCTGATAGGGATGCTCGGCCTCGCGCAGCCGGTCGGCGAGGCAGCGCGCGTCGAGGATCGCCTGCGAGGCGCCGTTCGAGCCGACCGGATACATCGGGTGGGCGGCATCGCCGAGCAGCGTCACCCGTCCATGCGACCAGCGCGGCAGCGGATCGCGGTCGCACATCGGAAATTCCCAGAACTCGGGCGTCGCTTCGATCAGCGCCTTGGCGTCGACGAAAGGAATCTGGAAGCGCTGCACATGCGGCATCAGATCCTCGAACCTGCCGGGGCGCGACCAGTCGGCCTTGTCTGGCGGCGCGCCGCCTTCGCTTACCTTCACCAGCACCGCCCAGTTGGTCAGCGGACGATCCGCCCGCGCGCCTTCGCCGATCGGATAGACGACGAGCTTGCCCGCCATGCCGCCGGCGATCACCATCGAGCGGCCGGTGAGGAATTGCGGCCATTCCATCGCGCCGCGCCACAGGATCGAGCCGTTCCAGCGCGCCGGCCCTTCGTTCGGATAGAGCGTCTCGCGCACGTACGAATGGATGCCGTCGGCGCCGATCAGGATATCGCCGCGCGCGGTCGCGCGATGCGCGCCGTCGCGGCCGAAGAAATAGGCGGTGACGCCGGCCTCGTCCTGGGTGAAGGCGCCGAGCCGGTGGCCGGTGTGGATGCGGGATTCGCCGAGCCGCGACCGTACGGCCTGGAAGACGATCTGCTGCAGGCGGCCGCGGTGGATGGAGAACTGCGGGTATTCGAAACCGGCGTCGGTGCCGCGCGGCTCGCGCCAGATCTCCTGGCCGTTGCGGTTCATGTAGATCAGCTCGTGGGTGCGGATGCCCACCTGGTCGAGCCGCGCGAGCAGGCCGAGCTCGGCCAATTCCTTGATCGCGTGCGGCAGGGTGTTGATGCCGACGCCGAGCTCGCGGATCGTGTCGGACTGCTCGAAAATCTCGCAGTCGAGACCGCGTGCGTGCAGCATCAGGGCCATGCTCAGCCCGCCGATTCCGCCGCCGATGATGATGGCCTTCATTGCAACGCCTACGCTTGAACGCTACGGTAAACCCTCCGCCATAATGGAATGTCGCGGCGTGCCCGGCAACCGGCTTTTCGAGTCATGGTAAGCCGCCTAACCGGTTGACTTGCCGGCCGTTTGGCCGGTCAATAGCGAGGGCCGGAAGGCAGGGTCAAAAGAGGAGGGGTGCTGCATGTTTTCGCTTATTCGAGGTCTGCTGGCCGCGGTGGCCGTGCTGGTCGCGGTCAACGCCGCCAGCGCGCAGGACAAGGTCCGCATCGGTCTCATCTATACGTTGTCGGGGCCGGCGGCCGTGCTCGGCCAGCAGTCGAAGAACGGGTTTCAACTCGCGGTGAAGGACCTCGGCGGCAAGATGGCCGGCAAGGAGGTCGAGCTTTTCGTCGTCGACGACACGCTCAATCCCGGCGTCGCCATCCAGAAGGTGAAGCAGCTGATCGACCGCGATCATGTCGATTTCGTCGTCGGCCCGATCTTCTCCAACGTGCTGAACGCGATTCATAAGCCGGTGATGGACGCCGGCAAGATCCTGATCAGCACCAATGCGGGCTCCTCGGCCTTCGCCGGCGCCGCGTGCGATTCGAAATTCTTCGTCACGTCCTATCAGAACGACCAGATCTACGAGACGCTGGGCAAGATTGCCAACGACAAGGGCTATAAGCGCGTCTTCGCCATGGTGCCGAACTATCAGGCCGGCCGCGACGCGCTCGCCGGCTTCAAGCGCACCTACAAGGGCAAGATCGTCGAGGAGGCGCTGGTTCCGCTCAAGAGCCTCGATCTTCAGGCGCAGCTCTCCAAGCTCGCTTCGCTTAAGCCCGACGCCCTGTTCGCCTTCATGCCGGGCGGCCTGGGCATCAGCATGATCAAGCAGTTCAATCAGGCCGGCCTCAAGGGCAAGGTGCCGATCATCTCGGCGTTCACCGCCGATGAGGCCACGCTGCCGGCGCTGAAGGATGCCGCCGAAGGCGTCTACGGCGCGATGACCTGGGCGCCCAATACCGACAATCCGCAGAACAAGAAGTTCGTCGCGGAATATCTCAAGGCCTACAAGGCGGTGCCGGCATCCTACGCGATGCAGGCCTATGACGCGGCCATGCTGATCGACAGCGCGGTGAAGGCGGTCAAGGGCAACGTGTCGGATACCAAGGCGGTGAGCGCCGCGCTGAAGAAGGCCGACTTCAAGTCGCTGCGCGGCCCCTTCAAGTTCAACGTCAACGGCTATCCGATCGAGAATTTCTATCTGACCAAGGTAGCCAAGCGCCCGGACGGACTGTTCGAGACGCAGATCGCGGAGAAGGTGCTGTCCGACTACGGGGACCACTATGCGAAGGACTGCAAGCTGAAGTGATTGCATTCCGGGAGTTCGGCAAGCGAGCGGACCTCGGTTGATCACATCGCCGTCATCGCCGGGCCGGCGCGCAGCGCCGTAGCCCGGTGATCTATCTTACGAAATAGGACGGATTGCCGGTCAAGCCCGGCCATGACGGGCGATCATCCGGAAACCGCATTGCTTTTCCCCGGCATGGCGATGCGGCGCCCGGCGCCGTCCGGCAGCGGCAGCCTGGCATGCGCGGCTTTCACCGCGGCCAGCGTTTGCATGATGCTGTCGGGAAACGGCGCCACTTTTTTCGCCGTCATGTCGACATGCAGCGTCATGTTCTCTGATGTGGCCGAGACCCAGCTCTGTTCGGCGTGGCGCAGCGTCTCGAAATAGTGAATGCGCTTGGCATCGAAGTCGAGAAGCTGGAATTCGACCCGCACCGGATCGCCTTCGTGGATTTCGCGCAGGTAGCGCACATGCACCTCGGCGGTGAAGGTCGAGTGCTGTGTGCGCTTGAGATAGTCGTGCCCGATGCCGATGAACTCGTAGACCTCGTCGACGGCGCGGTCGAACAAGCACGTTGTAGAACGCCATGTTCAGATGGCCGTTGTAGTCGATCCATTCCGGCTCGACCTTCATCACCGAGGAGACGAAGGGGGCGGGGAATCCGGGGGCGGAAGATTGGATATCGTGGGCTTGGGTCATCTCGGAAGAATATACTCCGTGACGGCGATAATGGGGGCGGCCAAGGTGCGCTCGCGAAATTGAGCGAAATCGGACGCGGGGGAACCTACGACAGCGGCTTCCGGCGGTCCATCGGCGCAAAGCCCGCGCGTCCCGGCATCCGGTGCAATTGTGCGGCCAGCAGCCTCGGTCTAGTAAGGAGTGTTCGAATCGCGCAACCGAAGGGCAGGCATGACGACAGTCGACCGCTCGCTGGTGGGAAAGCTGCCGTTGTTCGCCGGCCTTTCGGCGGGGGAACTCGACGACATTCTGCGCGAGGCTCGCGCGGTCCATTATCCGAAGAATTGCGTCGTGTTTTACGAGGACGGCGAAGCGGATTCCTTCTTCGTGCTTCTGCACGGGTACATTCGGGCGAGCAAGACCACGCCGGACGGCCAACATGTAGTCGTCCGCTACGTGTCGCCCGGCGAGGTCTTCGGCGTCGCCATGGCGATGGGAATGACACGCTATCCGGCGACGGCGGCCGCGGTGGACGACAGCGTGGCATTGGCGTGGCCGGCGACGATCTGGCCGCGCCTCGTCGAAAAATTTCCGGTATTGGCGACCAACGCCTTGCGGACTGTCGGAAGCCGTCTGCAGGAGACGCATGCCCGCGTTGTCGAAATGTCGACCGAACAGGTGGAGCGGCGCGTGGTCCACGCGCTGCTGCGGCTGGTCGAGCGGGCCGGCCGCAAGGTCGAAGCGGGCATCGAGGTCGACTTCCCGATCACCCGTCAGGACATCGCCGAGATGACGGGCACCACGCTGCACACGGTAAGCCGCATCATCAGCGCCTGGGAAGCGCAAGGCCTGGTCAAGGGCGGTCGCCAGCGCATTGTCATTTGCGATCTGCAGAAGCTGTCGACGCTCGGGGAATCCTGACGGCCTTTCCGTAATTCTACGTAAGCGTACAATTACGGATGTTCCCCACTCGTCGTGTTTGACCCAGCACAAAGAAACCTGTGCACTGCACGCGCATGGTCCCGTGCGTCAACGAGTTCGCAATCGCAAGCAAATCGCAGGGGACTGCCATGATTATCTCCAGACGCACCGCAATGATCGGCGCCGCCGGCCTGGCTGCCGCAGCCGCGGCTGCCACCACCTCCGAATTGGCCGAAGCCGCCGTCAAGTCCGACGCCGGCGCCGGCCCGCTTCCCGCCGCCCGCCAGAAGATCGACCTTGTTGCGCCGCCCTTCGTGCATCCGCACGATCAGGTCGCCAAGCAGGGGCCGGCGATCAAGGAATTCACGCTCACCGTCGAAGAGAAGAAGATCGTCGTCGACGACGACGGAACGACACTGAACGCGTTCACCTACAACGGCACCGTTCCGGGTCCGCTGATGGTCGTGCACGAGGGGGACTACGTGGAGCTCACGCTGGTCAATCCCGCTACCAACAGCATGGAGCACAACATCGACCTGCATGCCTCGACCGGCGCGCTAGGCGGCGGTGCGCTCACGCATGTCAGCCCCGGCGAAAAGGTGACGCTGCGCTTCAAGGCCACGCGCCCCGGCGTGTTCGTCTATCACTGCGCGCCGGGCGGCCCGATGATTCCCTGGCACGTCATCAACGGCATGCAGGGCGCGCTGATGGTGCTGCCGCGCGACGGGTTGAAGGACGCAAACGGCAAGCCGCTGCGCTACGACCGCGTCTACTACATCGGCGAAACCGACTTTTACATCCCGCGCGACGCCAAGGGTAAGTTCAAGAGCTACAATTCCGCGGGCGAGGCTTATCAGGACCAGATGGAGCTCATGCGCGGGCTGATCCCCTCGCATGTGGTGTTCAACGGCAAGGTCAACGCGCTCACCGGCAAGAACGCCATGACGGCCAAGGTCGGCGAGACCGTGCTGATCGTGCATTCGCAGGCGAACCGCGATACGCGTCCGCATCTGATCGGCGGCCACGGCGATTACGTCTGGGAGAGCGGCAAGTTCTCCAACCCGCCGGAGACCAACCTCGAGACCTGGTTCGTGCGCGGCGGTTCGGCGGCGGCCGCGATGTACACCTTCCGGCAGCCGGGCGTGTACGCCTATCTCAACCATAACCTGATCGAGGCCGTGCTGCTCGGCGCCACCGCCCACTTCAAGGTGGAAGGCCAGTGGAATAACGACCTGATGACCCAGGTGAAGAAGCCCGAGCCGATCGTCGGCAAGGCTGCGCAGGCGGGCTAAGCAAGGCCGGCAAAGCGCGCTCCCTCTCCCCCATAGCCCGTCGAAGACGGGCGTGAACACCCTCAACGGGGGGAGGGCACGCGGGCCAATCAGACCACGCTCTCATCTCCCGAGGCCGCCATGCTGCTGGCGCTCAACATGAAGACTGCCATCGTCGCCGCCGCGGCTTTCGCCGCCGGGCCGGTGGCGGGCTCGTTCTGGGCGCTGGCCCCGCGATCGAGCAGCGCGGCGATCGAGCCGCCGGCCATGGTCGAACTGGCGCCCGGCACTATGCAGTACTGGGCGCCGGGCGCGTTCGAACGCGACGGCAAGCCGGCCAACACGCCGCGCCTCACGGTCGCCATGGACCGCCCCTTCGCCATCATGCGGCACGAGGTGACCGCGGCCGAGTATGAGCGCTGTGTCGCCGAGCATGCCTGCGCGCCGCGCAGGGGCGCCCCCGATGGCGCCAACCTGCCGGCGGTGATGACGAGTTTTCACGACGCACAGGCTTACGCGGCGTGGCTGTCGCGCAAGCTCGGGCGCCGTTACCGGCTGCCGAGCGACCGGGAATGGACCTACGCGGCCGGCAGCAAGGCGCCCGACGAATCGCCGATCAAACTGGACACCGACGACCCCGCGCAATGGTGGCTGGCGCGTTATGAGCGCGAGGCCAATGCCGACCCGAAGGACAAGGAAGCCATGCCGGTCGGCAGTTTCGGCGCCAACGAGCACGGCCTGCTCGACGTCGCCGGCAACGTCTGGGAATGGACCTCCGACTGCTTCACGCGAACGATGCTCGATCATGCCGGCGTGCCGCGGGCGGTCGAACTGCGCAATTGCGGCGTGCACGTGGTCGAAGGCCCGCACCGCACCTATGAGAGCGATTTCATCCGCGATCCGCGCGGCGGCGGCTGCGCGGTCGGCACGCCGCCGAGCAATCTCGGCTTTCGCCTGGTGCGCGACGACGGCGCGGTCGGCTGGCTGGCGGCAGTGAAAACCTGGTTCGCCGCCCGCGGCTGATTGGCGGCAAGCAGCCGAATCGTCCGTTGATCAGGATATCGAGCGCACGACCAGATAAATTCCGAGCGCCAGCAATCCCACGAAAAACCACGTCCGGAATGCGCCCGGCGACATGCGCCGGCAAATCGTTTGGCCGATCCACATTCCGACGCAGGCGAGCGCCAGCGCCAAAATCGTTTCGCCGGCCATCGCGAGCCGAAGTCCGCCTTCAAGCCCGACATTGAACGCCAGCGCGACGGTCGAGACGGTGAAGGAAAGGCCCAGGGCCTGCACAAGCTCTTCTTTCTCGAACCCGATGGCCTGAAGGTAAGGAACGGCGGGAATGACGAAGACGCCCGTCGCAGCCGAGATCAGACCGGTGACCGCTCCTATCGCCGGCGCAAGCAGCGGCTCCCACTGCCGCCGGACGGAGAAGCGAAACGCCGCGAGGCCGGTGGCTGCGTATAGGGCCAGGGCGATGCCGAGAAGCGTCGTGCCGAACCGCGCGGTTGCGCCCGTCATCAGGCCGAGGCCCGCCCATGTGCCCAGACAGATGGCCAGCATCATCGGCCATAAGCGGCGGATCGCGACAGTCAGCGAGGGGCCTGCCAGCATCTGCCACACATTGGTGACGAGCGAGGGCAAAATGAGGATCGCCGCCGCGTGCACAGGCAACATGACGAGGGCCAGCAGGCCCATCGAGATTGTCGGCAGGCCAAGACCGATCACGCCCTTCACAAGGCCTGCGAAGGCGAACACGGCGCCGACCAGGATGAGGGCGGAGTCAAACATAGGCGAAGGCTGGCCGATAGACTTGCCGCCGGCAATGCGCGGCTGTTGAAGTCAGACTTCGCCGACTACGAAGCTAGGGGATTGGTCGGATAAGGCGGAACCCTTACGGGAATAATCATTCAAGTCCCGCACGGCGAAAGCCTTCCACATAGTGCTCGCGCTCGTCGGCGTGACGGACCGGGATATTCTCGGCGATCCACGCCAGCGAGACATTGGGCTGCGCGCGGCGCAGTTCCTGCAAGGCCTCGCGGGCGAGTTCGCTCTGGCCGGCTATGCCGGCGGCGGCGGTGAGCACGCGGTGGGCGCCGACGAAATCGCCGCGCTGGCGGATGCCTTGGCGCGCCAGCGCGATCGCTTCCTCGTAATTGCGGCCGATGAACTGCGCGTAGGCGGCGACGCCGTAATAGACGCCGAGAAACGGATCGCGCGGGCTCAGCCGGATGGCGCGCCGCGCCGCCTCGTCGCCTTCCTGCCAGCGCCCGCTGTAGCAGAGCGAGAGGCCGTAATAGCCTTGCGCCATGGCGAAGTTCGGATTGAGCTTGAGCGCCAACTCGAACTCGGCCAGCGAGTCATCGAAGCGGCGGGCGAGCAGGCGCACGCCGCCGAGCGCCTGGTGCGCCCAGGGATCATCATTGTCGGCACGGATGGCGGCAAGCGCGGCGCGCTCCGCTGCGTCGACCGCGGAGCGCTCGGCCCAGCCCATGTGCGTGCAGAACATATAGCTGGTGGCGAGCACGCCGAGCGCCTGGCCGTAGTTCGGGTCGATGCTGATGGCTTTCTCCAGCAGCGCCTGCGCCACCACATTGTCCTGCCGCGTCACGCGCCAGTAGTGCGAGAGCGCGCGCATCACCAGGTCCCAGGCGTCCAGGCTGTCGGGCGCTTTGCGCTGGGCGTGGAAATTCTCCGCCGCGTAGAGCTGCGGCTCGATCGCCGCCACGATCGCCTCGGTGATTTCGTCCTGCACCGCGAACACGTCGGCGAGGCTGCGGTCGTAGCGCTCCGCCCAGATGTGGCTGCCGGTGGCGACGTCGTTGAGCTGGGCGGTGATGCGCACCTGGTCGCCGGCTTTGCGCACCGAGCCTTCGACCACATAGCCGACGCCGAGATCCTCGGCGATCTGCTTCATGTGCGTCGCCTTGCCCTTGTAGAGGAAGGAGGAGTTGCGCGCGATCACGAAGAACCAGCGCAGCTTCGACAGCGCGGTGATGATGTCTTCGCTGATGCCGTCGGAGAAGTATTCCTGCTCGGGCTCGCCGCTCATGTTGAGGAAAGGCAGCACGGCGATCGCCGGCCGGTCGGGCAGGGGGAAGGTCGGTCGAGCGGCGTCGGCCGCTTCCGCCGCGGCCGGCTCATCGTGCAAGGCGCCGACGAAGCGGAAGCCTTTGCGGGGGACGGTGCGGATCAGTTTTTGCTGCTCGCCGCTGTCGCCGATCGCCTTTCGCGCGGCATTGATGCGGCTGGTCAGGGTGGAGTCGGAGACGATGCGGCCCTGCCAGACCGCGGCGATGAGGTCGTCCTTGCTGACCACGCGCTCGCGATTCTCGATCAGATAGACGAGAAGGTCGAAACCTGCGGCTCGAGCGCAACGCGCTCCGTCCCGCGCGTGAGCTCGCGGGTGCCCGGGTCGATCGCATAAACCTCGAAACGATAGGGCAAATTGTCTACTCCGCCGGCCCTCGCTGTACCAGGGCGCATCTGGACATGTACTCAAGACGATCTCACGGGCAAATCAAGCGCGCGTCAAAGCCTTTCGGCACGGGTGGTGACATCGTGCCCCCAATGCGGCGCGGCCGGAATCCCGGCCGGCGCCCTCCTTGCCATCGAAAGGAGACAACTATGGGACGTGTCTTGAGCTTCTGCTACGGCATCCTGGCCTATCTCTTGTTCTTCGCCGCCTTCCTCTACACCGTCGGCTTCGTCGCCGGTGTCGTGGTGCCGAAGACAATCGACAACGGCACGCCGACCCCGATGCTTGCCGCCGTCGTCATCGATCTCGTGCTGATGTCGGTGTTTGCCATCCAGCACAGCGTCATGGCGCGCCAGGGCTTCAAGCGCTGGTGGACGAAGATCGTTTCGCCGGCGGTCGAGCGTTCGACCTACGTGCTGGCGGCTACGCTCGCACTCATCCTGCTGCTCTGGCAGTGGCGTCCGATCCCGGCCGTGCTCTGGCACGTGACCGATGCGAACGCCGCCATGGCGCTGCTGGCGCTGGCCGCGCTCGGCTGGGTCATCGTGCTGCTCTCGACCTTCCTGATCAACCATTTCGAGTTGTTCGGGCTGCACCAGGTCGCCAATCATCTCGCCGACCGGCCGATGCCGGAGCCGCGAGTTCAGGACGCCGCTGTTCTACAAGCTGGTGCGTCACCCCATCTATCTTGGCTTCATCATCGCCTTCTGGTCGACGCCCACGATGACCTTGGGGCATCTGCTGTTCGCCGCGGTGACCACGGCCTACATCTTCGTCGGCATCGCCCTTGAGGAGCGCGACCTGATCGCTCTGTTCGGTGACGACTACCGGCGCTATCGCCAGCGGGTGGCGATGATCGTGCCCTTCCTGCCAAAATCGGGCGAGCTCAAGTCGGGCGCGGCGCCGCAGCGCAGCGTTTCGCCGAACTGACGGTTCCCCGGCGCCGCGCGCCGGCCGGCGGTTTCATCCCGGCGGCATCCTCTGCTAGGGTCCGGCCCGTCTCCGGACCTGAGCAGAGGAAACGCCAAATGGCCTTGGCTGAAAAAGCCCAACAAGAAAACCGCAACCCGGCCGCCGTACAGAAAGCGCTTGACCAGCTTGCCGCCGCCTTCGGCAATCGCATGGTCACCTCGCTTGCCGTGCGCGAGCAGCATGCCAACACGCTCACCTGGGTGCCCAATCAGCCGCCCGACGCGGTCATCTATCCGCAGTCGACCGAGGACGTGCAGAAGATCGTGCGCATCTGCGCGACGCACGGCCTGCCCATCATTCCCTTCGGCGTCGGCACCTCGCTCGAGGGCCACGTCAATGCGCCGTTCGGCGGCGTCTCGCTCGACTTCCGCGACATGAACAAGGTGCTCGCGGTGCACGCCGAAGACCTCGACTGCGTGATCGAGCCCGGCATCACCCGCAAGGCGCTCAACGAATATCTGCGCGACAGCGGCCTGTTCTTCCCCATCGATCCCGGCGCCGACGCCACCCTCGGCGGCATGGCGGCGACCCGCGCCTCCGGCACCAATGCGGTGCGCTACGGCACCATGAAGGACAATGTCCTCTCGCTCGAAGTCGTCACCGCCGAGGGCGAGGTGATGCAGACGGGAAGCCGCGCCAAGAAGACCTCGGCCGGCTACGACCTGACACGGCTCATCGTCGGCTCGGAGGGGACCCTCGGCATCATCACCAGGCTGACGCTCAAGCTCTCCGGCATTCCGGAAGCGATCGCGGGCGGCATCTGCCCGTTCCCCTCGGTCGAGGCCTGCTGCAACGCCACCATCCACACCATCCAGTCCGGCATCCCGGTGGCGCGCATCGAATTGCTCGACGCGCTGCAGGTGAAGGCGGTCAACATGCATTCCAAGCTCGGCCTGCCGGAGACGCCGCTGCTGCTGCTGGAATTTCATGGTACCGAAGCCTCGGTCGCCGAGCAGTCGGAGCGTTTCGGCGAGATCGCAGATGAGTTCGGCGGCGGTCCCTTTACCTGGGCGACGCGGCCCGAGGAGCGCACCCGTCTGTGGGAGGCGCGCCATCATGCCGCGTTCTCCAACGTGGCGCTGCGGCCGGGCGCGCAGATGGTGGCGACCGACGTCTGCGTGCCGATCTCGCGGCTCGCCGAGTGCGTCACCGAGACGCAATCCGACATCGCGGAAAGCCGGATCGTGGCGCCGATCGTCGGCCATGTGGGCGACGGCAATTTCCACCTGACCCTGCTGGTCGACATGGACGATGCCGACGAGGTCAAGCGCGCCAAGGCCCTGTCGCAGCGGCTGGTCGAGCGGGCGCTCGCCATGGACGGAACCTGCACCGGCGAGCACGGTGTGGGGCAGGGCAAGATGCAGTATTTGCTGGCCGAGCACGGCCCGGTCGCCATGGCGGCCATGGCCGCCATCAAGCGCGCGCTCGACCCGCAAAACATCATGAATCCGGGCAAGATCGTCGCGCTCGCCTGAAACGGCCGCTCACGCGGTGGGCAAGACCGGACGGCGCTGGCTTCCATGTTCCGGCGACATATATTTGCCGACAAGCTCGGGCAAAAATCGCCTACATTTATGACATGAGCGCGCGGGCGGGCTGACCCCGCCGATAACGGCGCCGGAGTTGTCGTTGCAAACCACCCTGCTCGGAATTGCGATCGCGATCATCGTGGCCCTGGTGGCGGCGCTGGTCGGTCCGCTCATGATCGACTGGGGCGGCTATCGCACGCTGTTCGAGAAGGAAGCCGGCAGCCTGATCGGCGTGCCGGTCCGGGTCGACGGCAAGATCGACGCCCGCCTCCTGCCCACGCCGCGGCTCGTCCTGCACGACATCGAAATCGGCGACGGCGATAAGATCCGCGCCCGCTCGCTTGGCATCGAATTCGCGCTCGGCCCGCTGATGAGCGGCCAATGGAAGGCGTCCGAGCTCCGCCTGGTCGGCCCCCAAGTGAGCCTCGGGCTCGACGGCAAGGGCCATGTGAAGGCGCCGAAGCTGGCGATCGGCTTCAACCCCGAGGCGCTCACCATCGACCGCCTGAACATCCAGGACGGCAAGATCACGCTGGCCGACGCCGGCAACGGCGGCAAGGTGACGCTCGACAAGGTCTGGTTCAACGGACAGGCGCGCTCGCTGCTCGGCCCCGTCCAGGGCGAAGGCGCAGCCACGGTCGGCGGCGATCTCTATCCCTTCCGGCTAACGGCGGGCCGCTATGGCGACGGCAAGATGTCGCTGCGCGTCAATGTCGACCCGGTGAGCTATCCGCTCAGCATCCGTGCCGACGGCACGCTGGCGCTTGTTTCGGGCGCGCCGCGCTTCGACGGCAAGCTGGACGTGACCCGCCCGGTCGGCATCGCCACCGGCAGCAAGGACAAGCTGAGCCTTCCCTGGCATGTCGCCGGCAAGGTCAAGCTCACCGCCGCCTCCGCACTGCTGCAGGACATGGATTTCAAGTACGGCTCGGAGGACAAGGGCTTCACCCTCACCGGCGACGCCGACCTCAAGTTCGGTCCGCATCCGCGCTTACAGAGCGTGCTGTCCGCCCGCCAGATCGATCTCGATTCGACGCTCGCCAGCGACCAAGGCAGCCACCCGCCGCCTGCCGCCGTCCTGCGCAAGATCGCGGAACTGGCCGGCGGCGCCTTTCGACCACCGGTGCCGACGCAGATCGGCATCGGCATCGACCAGGTCACGCTCGGCGGCGACGCCGTACAGAACGTGCGCGGCGACATCAGCACCGATGCGCATGGCTGGAGCCTCGACCGATTCGAGTTTCGCGCACCCGGCCTCACGCAGGTGCGCCTGAGCGGCCATCTCGCGGTGGCGGCCGATCGCGTCGCGTTTACTGGTCCGGCCGATCTGAAGACCAGCTATCCCAAGGTGTTGACCGCCTGGCTGGAGGGCCGCCCGCCGGCCGGCAAGGGCCCGCTGCATCCGCTCAGCCTGCGCGGCGACCTCACGCTCGCCAGCGATAAGGTGGCGGTCGAGAATCTCGCCGCCGAGATCGACCGCAAGAGCGTCACCGGCCGCTTCGTCTACCTGTTCGCCGCCGGCAAGCACCCGACGCGCCTCGACGCCGCGCTGCACGCGCCGGATCTCGACATCGACGCCGTGCTCGGCTTCGGGCGGGCGCTGTTCGCCGGTTCGCACATCGAGCGGCCGCATGACATGACCATCGCCGCCGACATCGGCCATGCCAGCATCGGCGGCTTCACCGCGCGCGACGCCAGCGCCCGGGTCAAGGTCGACGCCGATGGCCTGCGCATCGACAAGCTTTCGGTGGCCGATCTCGGCGGCGCCGCCTTTTCGGCGAGCGGTCGCATTGTCACATCGCCGTCTCCGCAGGGCAGCGTCCAGGTCGATCTCAACGCGCCGGATATGGCGCCGGTGGTGGCGCTGCTGTCGCGCATTGCGCCGCGCGCCGCCGCCGTGCTCGGCCGCGGCGCAGCGGCCATGGCGCCCGCCAAGCTGCACGCCAGCCTGACCGTGCAGGGGGCGGCACCGGCGAGTGTGGCCAATGTCTCCGTCGCAGGCACCCTGGGCCAGGCCCAGCTCACGCTCGACGGCGAAACGCGGGGCGACCTCACCGCGCTCAAGGCCGGCGCTCTCAAGCTCGACGGCAAGCTCAGCACCCGCGCCGGCAAGACGCTGGTGGCGATGCTCGGGCTTGACCATGCGGTCGAGGTCGGGTCCGGGCCGGGCACGCTGCGCTTCGACGCGAGCGGGCCCCTGCGTGGCGACCTCAAGATCGATGGCCGGCTCGCCGCCAGCGGCCTGCAGGCGAGGCTGAACGGCACCGCCAGCCCGTTCGCCGATACGCCCGCCGCGGCCTTGCGGCTGGCGATCGCGCGCGCCGATTTCGGCCCCTTGCGCGGCGCGGACGGTGGCCATGGCGCACTGCCGGTCACCTTCAACAGCGGCATCGCGCTCGCCGGCAAGTATCTGACGTTCAATGACATCCAGGCGAGGATCGCCGGCTCGACCTTGCATGGCCGGCTCGGCGCCAGCCTCGGCACGCCGCATGCCGTAAGCGGCGAGATCGACGCCGACCGTGTGGACGGCGCCGCCCTGGTGGCGGCCGCCATCGGCATGCCGACAGGGCCTGAAAGCAAGAACGGCGCTGCTTGGAAATGGTCCGACACACCCTTCGGCAAAGGCGTGCTCGGCGATTACACCGGCAGCATCGCGGTAAGGGCCCGGCGCGTCGATGTGCTGCCGACGCTCACGGCGCGCCAGTTCAGCGCGACGCTCGACTTCAACAAGGACGCGCTCGCGTTGGACCACGTTTCCGGTGTTCTCGCCGGCGGGCGGCTGAGGGGCGGGCTGTCGTTTCACTCAGGCGCGGATGGCCTCACCGCGCACACCAAGCTCAATCTTGCCGGCGTCGACGTGAACGCGCTGCTGCCCTCGGGGGCCCGCCCGCCGGTTACCGGGACGCTCGGCTTGTCAGGCGAAGCGCAAGGCACTGGGTTAAGCCCGGTGGCGCTGATCGGCGCGTTGCAAGGCAAGGGCCAGTTCACGCTGACCGGCGCGCAGTTTGCCGGGCTCGATCCGCGCGCCTTCGATGCCGTCACGCATGCGGTCGATCAGGGCCTGCGCATCGACGCTGACCGCGTGTCCGACGTGGTGAGCAAGGCGCTCGACAGCGGCGCCTTGGCGATCAAGCGCGCGCAGGGCACCCTCGCGGTCAGCGCCGGCCAGGTGCGGCTCGTCAAGTTCGACGCCGACAGTGATCAGGCGAAGCTTTCGCTTTCCGGCAATCTCGACCTCACCGGCGGCGCGCTCGACGCGCGGCTGGTGCTGTCGGGCGCGACCGAAGCGAGCGGCACGCGGCCCGACATCTTCATGGCGCTGAAGGGGCCGGTCGCGGCGCCCGCGCGCTCGATCGACGTCTCGGCGCTGACCGGCTGGCTGACGCTGCGTTCAATCGAGATCCAGGCGAAAAAGGTGCGTGAACTGGAGCAGGAGCGCGCGCTCGAACGCAAGCGCGAGCAGGAACTGGAAGAAAAGCTCAAGCAGGAGCAGGCGGCCCGGCCGCCGCCGGCCCCCGAAGCGACAAAAAATCCGGCGCCGGCGCGAGCTACCCCCGTTTCACCACCATCACCCGCGTCCCCGGCCCCCACCCGGCCTAAAAGCACCGTGCCCGGCAATCCCATTTCACAGCGCAAGCCCCAGCCCGCGCGCGAGAATGCCGCCACCGCGCCGCTCCGCTTGACGCCCGGTCCGGATCAGGAGGTGAAAAGCCGCGCGCGATTCGCACCCGCGCGCCATATCCGCCGCCATCGGGCACCCACGCTGCCGCCGCCGGTCGATATCGCGCCGGCCCCCGCGCCGCGCTCCGCCAGCCAGCCCGAAGCCTCAGTGTTCCGCCCGCAGCGCTGACGCGCCCCGTTGTGCATCGGGCTCGCGCGGGCGGGAATGGTTCTCGCCGACCTGGGCGCGATAATAATCGAGCACGAACAGGCGGATCGCCGACGACAGGTTGCCCTGATGGCGGCCGGTGTCGATGCTCGCCACCAGGTCGGACAGCGTCATGTCCCGACCGGTAGCGATCTCCTTGAGGCCCTGCCAGAAGGCGTCTTCCAGGCTCACGCTCGTCTTGTGGCCGGCGATCACGATCGAGCGTTTGACAACCGGGGAGTTCATCGGCCGTCTCCTTCTTCGATCCGATGGGCGTCGAGCGCGCGGGCGGCCTTCGCCCGCTCCGCGTCCGCCAGCTTGCGCAGGTGCCCGGGCTGGCCGTGTGCCAGCCGGTTGGCTTCTGCCTGTCGCTGCTGCTGCTGCCGCTTGGCGCGCTTGCGCACGCCGCGAAGGTTGACCAGTTCAGCCATTCCGCGCCTCCACGGTAGCGAGGTACAAGGCGGTACCTACCCTTTGGCGGCAATAGCGCCGCCGTCCTATCGCCGACGGCGGCGTGCCGACGATCCAATGGCTCGATCTTGAGGTGGATTTGAGGCCAGACTGCGGCTAGGAGCAACACACTGTTAGTTGATCACAATATTCGTCAAGCTGGAGCAGCCCGAATACAATCGGCGTCAGGTTGTATAGTCTTTGAGTATAGTTCTCTCTTCCCAGCGTTCATTTAAGCTGCGTAAAGGAATTCTTCGGCCGGATCGCACTTCTTATCCTTTGGTCGCTATCGCTCTTCTTGTCGCTGTGAGACGGCGCTGGAAGTTCAATGGTATTTTACAGCGCTCGAACGTAAAAGTCCGGCGGGGCGAGCGTAACAAGTAATATTGCCACAGGCTATTATTTCGGCTGCTTGTCGCGACCGCCGCCTCGGAAGGTGGAAATCCTCCGCTCCCGCACGTCAGCGGAAGGTCACGGTTGCAAGGGCGCGATTGACCTTGCCCTGCGGCCAGAAGGTGACCGGCCCGGGCGATGCGCCCGGCGCCGCGATATTGGTGCCTTGGCCCGGCTGGTTCAGAATCTGCGCGCCGGTCGCGTTCGACACGCTCACCGCGCCTTCGATCAGGAAGACGCCGAGCGCCTGATTGTCGATCGGCCCACCCCAGAATTGCGTCCCGCGCACGCCGATGGTGGCGACCGGCGTCGCCACGCTGACGTCGGCATTCGCCTGCTTCGATACTTGGCCGGAGAGAAATTTGAAGGCGCCGACCACGCCGAACTTGATCGTTCCGGTGCCCGCCGTTGGGTTGAAAACGTATCGATCGAGGGTCAGCCTGGCCTTCTCGCCGAGCGTCACCCGCGTCTCGTCTTTGAAGGTGACCTCCAGCCGCGCGTCTTTGCCGGTCGACACGATCTCGTTGCGAAAGACCGGCGCGTTGAGGCCGAGCGGCCGCCCGGCGCCGCCGCGCGCTCCGCTGGCCGCGCCCTGGATGCGGCTGACCGCACCGATCGCCTGCTGCGCCGCGGCGTGGCCGCCGGCGAAACCGGAAAGAAGCGCGGCAGCAACGATGATGATGAACCGATGCAGCATGCTCTCGCCCCGCGTCAGATGTTGGAGAGCCAATTCTGACACAGGTTAGGCGCGCGCCCAATCCCCACGGCGCCACTCTTTCCGCGATGCGATTGAGGCATCGCGATTAGAGCGGCGATGTGGATCAACCGGCGGACCGGCGCGGGAAGTGGGAGCGGCTTGTTCACTTCGCCCGCTTTCGCCCGGTGACCATGGCCTTCACGAGGTTTTCGCGGTGTTCGAAGCTGGCAACCAGAACGCCGAGCACGTGCAGCACGATCAGCGCGACCGTGGCATTAGCGAGCGCGCCATGGACCTCCGCCATGGCTTCCGATCCCCAATAGGCGTCGGTGGTCATCAGGTAACCGGTGAGGCAGGTGCTTGCGAGCATGACGATCAGCGCCACGACCATCAGACCGCCGGCCGGATTGTGGCCGATATAGCGGCGCGCCCGCAGCAGCAGCGCATCGCGCGTGTAGCGAAATGCCTCGCCCGGCGAGCGCACGAAATCGGCGAAGCGCGCGTGGCGCGGGCCGATGAACCCCCACACGATGCGTAGCGCCAGGAGGCCGGCAATCGCGTAGCCAGCGGCGATGTGCACCTTTTCGATCTCGTCGCCGGTGACGTAAGCGACTACGAACAGTGCCACCAGCGACCAGTGGAAGAGGCGCACAAACGGATCCCAGACCTTGACCGTTGCCGGCGGCGTGGCGCCGCCGGCTCCAGTCGTGACCGTTTCATGCATGGCGGTCCTCGTCGTCCCCGTTACTGCTTGCCGACGACGGTGCCGTTGGTCGGATCGACGAACAGTTCGACACGGCCGCCGACCTTGTCGGTGGCGTAGAACTCACCGCAGGCGTTCTTCAGCTTGCCCTTGCGGACGGTGTAGCCGAGCGCTTCGACCTTTTTCTGCAGCGCCTCGACCGTCAGCCACTTGTCCTGGCTGGCGCTGGTGCAGGGCCGGCCGAAACTGCCGGCGTGGGCCAGGGTCGCGGTTCCCAGAATGGCCGCCGCGGCGGCGAAGGCAGTGAGCTTGCGCATGGTCAGTCTCCGTTGCTGGTGCCCGCCGCGTGTTGCGGCCGGCGATGGCGGGAAACTGCCCGAACCGCGCTGACAGGGACCTGTTGATCTATGTCAGCCTCTTGTCAGGCGGCTTGCAGCATGCTGCGCGGGTGAAAAACCGCGGAAAAAACATCAGCTTGCGTGTAAGCGTGCTCGGTCTGGCCGCTGTGCTCGCGACCTTGGCGCCCTCGGCGCCGCGCGCCGATGAACGCGTGCGCGACGCGGTGCGCGAGGCGGTGCAACGCGGCGAGATTCATTCGCTGGCGGACATCCTCGCCGCGATCCGCGGCAAGCTGCCGGGCGAGATCGTCGGCATGGAAATCGAGCGTAAAGGAAGTCGCTGGCTCTACGAGTTCCGCGTCGTTGATGACAAAGGTCGCCTGTTTGAGGTCTATGTCGACGCGAAGACGGCGGCCATCGAGCGGACGAAGGAGAAGTGATGCGCGTTCTCCTGGTCGAAGACGATCGCCGTATTGCTTCGGATGTCACTCGCGCGCTTCAAGCCGCCGGCTATGTGGTGGAGACCGTGAGCGACGGCGAGGACGCCTGGTTCCGTGGCGACACCGAGGACTACGGCGCCGTCATCCTCGATCTGGGCCTGCCGAAGATGGACGGTCTTTCCGTGCTCAAACGCTGGCGCGGCAACGGCCGCACCATGCCGGTTCTTATCCTGACCGCGCGCGGTAGTTGGGCCGAGCGCGTCGACGGTATCGACGCCGGCGCCGACGATTACCTGCCGAAACCATTCCGCATGGAGGAACTGCTGTCCCGACTGCGCGCCATCGTGCGCCGCTCGTCAGGACAAGCCTCGTCCGTGCTGACCGTCGGCGACGTGACGTTGGACGAGCGGCAGATGAAGGTGAGTGTGTGTGGCGTGCCGATTGCGTTGTCGCCGCTGGAATACCGTGTGGTCGCCTATCTGCTGATGCGGCGTGGTCGCGTGGTGTCGCAGGCCGAGCTTGATGAGAATGTTTACGGCCATGGCGAGGACCACGGCTCCAACGCGCTCGAAGTGCTGATCGGGCGCGTGAGGCGTAAGCTCGGCGTCGACCTGATCGAAACCCGGCGCGGCTTCGGCTATATCGTGCCGGACACGCCGTCATGAAATCGCGCTCGCTGCGGCTGCGGCTTATCGTCGGCGGCGTAATCGCCATACTTGTCGCGCTGACCGTCGCCGGCGCCGGCCTTGTCTTCCTGTTCAAGCGCCACGTCACCCGCACCATCGGCGACGATCTCAACGTCTATCTCAACCAGTTGATCGCGGGTATCGACGTCGACGCGCAGGGCCGCGTCGTGGTAACCCGCCCGCCCGCCGACCCGCGCTTTGCTGAGCCACTATCGGGCCTCTACTGGCAGATTGCCGACGACCGCGGGCAGATGCTGCGATCGCGCTCGCTGTGGGATACCGCCTTGGCGCTAAGGGCCGATAAGCCGGCGCCCGGGGAGGTTCATCATCACGTGATGGCGGGCCCCTCGCACTCGCGCATTCTGGTGGCGGAACGCGTTGTCAGCTTGACCGAGCAGGGCAAGCGCGTGCCGGTTCGGGTCGCGGTCGCCGCCGATTTGGCGCGCGTATCGAAGGCGGCGGCGGGGTTCTCCAGAGACCTCACGTTGGCACTCGGCCTGCTCGCGCTGGTGCTGTCCCTTGCCACCGGAGTCCAGGTCAGCCTCGGCCTGCGGCCGCTGAAGGCGCTGCGGCGGGGCATTGTCGACGTGCGCGCCGGCCGCATCCATCATCTGCCGCCCGCTGCACCGGTCGAGGTGCAGCCGCTGGTCGAGGAGGTCAACGCCTTGCTCGACGCGCAGGAGCGCGAGATCGAGCATTCACGCGGTCGCGCCGCCGATCTTGCGCACGGGCTCAAGACGCCGCTGGCTGCGCTCGTAGGCGATGCCGGGCGCTTGCGTGCGGCCGGACAAGAAAAGATTGCGCGCGACATCGAGGCAGTTGCCGAAGCGATGAGCCGCCAGGTCGACCGCGAGCTGGCGCGTGCGCGCAGCCGCGGCGCCATCCGGCGCAAGGCGGGGCTGTCGAGCGAACTCGCTCCGCTGTTGCGGGCACTAGTTGCGACGCTCATGCGGACGCCGGAGGGTTCCCGGATCAAGTTCGAGCAGCAGGTCCCCGACCGCTTGTCTGTCTCGTTCGACCGTACGGATCTGACCGAAGCCCTCGGCAATGTGCTCGACAATGCCGCGCGCCACGCAAAGTCCCGCGTGCGCATTGCCGCCCGCGTTGAGCCTTCCGGTGCGGCGATCGTCGTCGAGGACGATGGCGAGGGCATCGCGCCCGCAGCGCACAGGAACGCGATTGAACGCGGTGTCAGGCTGGACGAGCGCGTTGAAGGAACCGGTCTTGGACTGGCGATCGTGCGGGATGTGCTGGAGGCCTATGGCTGGCGGCTCGCCCTCGACAAGTCGGAAGCGCTTGGGGGCCTGAAAGTGACGATGGCGCCCGCCACTTCTGGCGATTCTTCGTCAACCTGACAGCTCGCTGACGCGGCCGGTCAGGCGGCCGACGTCGGTCTCAAGCTAGACATGTTCCCGGACAGCAGCGGCTGTTGGCAAACACGGGAGACATCACATGCGAACCATTCTTGTTTTGGCGACGATGGGCGTCATCGGCGTCGCCGGCGCGGCGTACGCCATGGATCGGGCGCAGGACAAGGCAACCGGGCCTGCTATCTCGACCGAGCAGATGAAGGCTCAGATCGACAAGCTGGGCTATGACGTTCGGCACATGAAGCAGGACGACGGCGCCTACAAAACGCATCTTGTCGACCGCGACACCGGCGGCAACGTCGATGCGCGCTTCGACAGCAGGACCGGTGAACTGGTGCGCGCCAAGCTAGCCCGCTCAGAGCGCGAGGCGGAGGAGCGCGACGACGCGCGTGGAGACCGCAAAGCGGGCAAGCAAGAGGCCGGTACGCATGAGGAGCGTGACGACCGCGACGAGAACCGGCGGGACCGGGACTGATTCTCACTATCTATCTTAGGGCTTCCCGAGGGCTGCGGCGCCGGCGTGGACCGGCGCCGCATCCGCCCCTTAGCCCGCGCGCACCATCTTCTCCGGCCGCACCCAGCGGTCGAAGTCCTCCGCGCTGACATAGCCAAGACGGATCGCCTCCTCGCGCAGCGTGGTGCCGTTCTTGTGCGCCGCCTTGGCGACCTCGGCCGCCTTGTCGTAGCCGATATGCGGCGATAGCGCCGTCACCAGCATCAGCGATTTTTCCATCAGCTCGCCGATGCGCCCTTCGTTGGCCTCGATGGCCGTGACCAGATTGTCAGTGAAGGAGTGCGCGGCGTCAGCCATGAGGCGGATCGACTGCATCATGCAATAGGCCAGCACCGGCTTGAAAACGTTGAGTTCGAACTGGCCCTGACTGCCGGCCACCGTGACGGTAGTCTGGTTGCCGAACACTTGGCAGCACACCATGGTGAGCGCCTCGGCCTGGGTCGGGTTTGTCTTGCCTGGCATGATGGAGGAGCCCGGCTCGTTGGCCGGCAGGCTCAGTTCGGCGAAGCCCGAGCGCGGTCCCGAGCCGAGCAGGCGGATGTCGCTGGCGATCTTGAACAGGGCCACGGCGGCGGCGTTGATGGCGCCGTGCACATAGACATAGGCGTCGTGGCCGGCCATGTGTTCGAACTTGTTGGGCGCGCTGACGAAGGGGACTCTGGTGAGCTGCGCGATGCGCTTGGCGAAGCGGCCGGCGAACTGCGGCTTGGTATTGAGGCCGGTGCCGACCGCGGTGCCGCCCTGTGCCAGCGGGTAGAGCTCGCGCATCGCCGTATCGAGCCGCGCGGCGGCGGATTTCACCTGCGCCGCATAGCCGGAGAATTCCTGGCCGAGCGTGATGGGCGTTGCGTCCATCAGATGGGTGCGGCCGATCTTGATGATCTTGGCGAAGGCCTTCGCCTTCTTCTCCAGCGCTGCCTGCAGGCCCCTCAGCGCGGGAACGAGATCGTCGCGGATGGCGAGTGCCGCCGCGATATGCATGGCGGTAGGCACCGAATCGTTGGACGATTGCCCCATGTTGACGTGATCGTTGGGATGGACCGGCCGCTTGGCGCCGAGTTTGCCACCGAGCGCGACATTGGCGAGGTTGGCGATCACCTCGTTGACGTTCATGTTGGTCTGCGTGCCCGATCCGGTCTGCCACACGACCAGCGGGAAATGATCGTCGAGCTTGCCGTCGGCGATTTCTTGCGCGGCGAGGGCGATGGCGCGGGCGCGGCGGGCGTCGAGCGCACCGAGCGCGCGATTGGTCTCGGCCGCCGCGCGCTTGACGAGGCCGAGCGCGCGCACGATCTCGATCGGCATGCGCTCCGCGCCGATGCGGAAATTGTGCAGGCTGCGCTGGGTCTGGGCGCCCCACAGTCTATCGATGTCTATGTCGAGCGGCCCGAAGGCGTCGCTTTCCACGCGCTTCTTCGTCTTTTGCGTAGCGCGCGCCTTGGCCCGGCTCGGCGCTCCGCGAGCTTTGCGCGCCTTCGCCATTACTTCTTGCGGAAGCGGTCGAGGCGGACAACTTCGCCGCCGCCGCTGGGCTTGTCGGGCGGCGGCTCGGGCGCGTTGGCTGCCGGCTCTTTCTCCGGCACAGGCGCCGGCGGAACTGAGGGGGTTGCCGCAGCCGGCGGCGCTGCAGGCGCGGGGGTGGGCGCCAGGCGGGGCCGCTTGCCGGTCTTGTCGGTCACGGCGCCCGGCGCGCCTTGCCCGGCTTCCTCACCCTCGCCCAGTTCCTCGAACTGCAGGCCGAACTGCACCGACGGGTCGAAAAAGCCGGTGATTGCTTCGAACGGCACTAAAAGCTTCTCAGGGATGCCGCCGAACGACAGACCCACCTCGAAACCGGTGTCGGTCACGGTGAGATCCCAAAACTGGTGCTGGAGGATGATGGTCATTTCCTCCGGATATTGCGCGCGCAGGCGGTCGGAAATGCGCACGCCGTCGGCGTGGGTGCCAAAGGAAATGTAGAAATGGTGATCACCTGGCAGGCCCTTCTTGGCGGCCTCGGCGAGCACGTCGCGCACTACGCTGCGCAGCGCCTGCTGGGTCAGGAGATCGTAGCGGATATGGTCGGGCATGCGGTCAAGCGGTCTTTGAGTTCGCAACGGCCGGGGATGCTAGCGCGGCAAGCGGTTCCAGGAAAAGGGGTCGCACACCGGACATCAACGTCTGACGGACAACTCCGATCGCCAATTTCCGCTCCTTGACCGTGGAAAGTGGAGGCTTCTGTTGCCAGGTGCCTCCGAACCCCGCCTGACGGTGCTAACCCGTCAGGGCTTTAAGTCGGTCTTTCAGACTGCCTTACGCAGCCTGAGCAACCGGAGCATAGTTGTCGTTGGCAACTATACGATTGGCCCGATAACGGCGGAACCATGCCGAGCGAAAGTCCGCCCTTTACGCCCTCGTCGATCCTATTTCGGCCCCGCCGAAGCCTCTCGATTCCCGCATGCGGGGAGGGGCTTGGGTGGAGCCGCCGGGTACTGCCCCCGGGTCCGATGGGTTTATTGCGACGGCCGTTTATCGCCATAGCCGGGTTGCCCCGGCACTCCGGAATATAAGCGCGAATGGTTGCGGAAAAAAGAGCAGGAAGCGCGAGTGGGACGAGTCGCGGTTGCGGAGGCAATCTCGGTTACCGAAGGTGGCGCGCGGCCAAATGCCAGCGGAATCGGCTCGAATCTGGTATCAATGCGGGGGAGGCCGGCGATCATCGCGTGGTCACATTCGTGTTTCTCAGTCGATTGCATGCGCGGCCCAAGGGACGCGCGCGGGGGAAGATTAAGCCAATAGCGCAGGTTGGCAGCGCGCCGAGAGGCGTCAGACGACGAAATGCGCTGCTTGGGCAGCGCATGACCCGCAGGGCACCGCAAGGGGGACCGCAATAAGCATGACGCGACGCGCCGGCGCATTTTTCCTGGCTTTTGCCGCTGTCCTGTTGCTGATCGCCGGCGTGCCGGCGGCGTCGGCGCAGGTCGTCGGGTTGCCGCGCGTGCTGGCCGCCGCCGAAAACGGCAAGGCGCCGACGGCCACGCCGGCTACCAACGAGAAGCCCGCCGCCCCGGCCGAAAGCAAGTCGCCCGCCCCACCCGCGCCCCCGGCCGCCACCGCCGCGCCCAAGGCTCCCGCCGCGCAAGCGCCTGCCTCGACCTCAGCCAAGCCGGAGCCCGACCCATTCGGGCGCGAAACGCCGCAGGGCATGGTGTCCGGGCTGATGAATGCGCTCGCTGCCGCCGACTACGAGCGCGCCGTGCAGTTCTTCGAGACCACGGAAGTGCACGGCATCCCGCACTGGTACATCCTGTCCGGCGCCCAGCTCGCGCAGCGCTTCCAGGAAGTGCTCGACCGCGCCGGCAATGTGGTCACGCCGGCCGAGTTGTCCAGCGATCCCAACGGCAACGTGAACGACGGCCTCGCGCCCAACGAAGAACGCTTCGGCGAAATCAAGGCGGACGGGCGCAAGGTGCCGCTGCTCGCCGTGCGGGTGAAACGCGACGGCAAGTCGCTGTGGCTGGTCTCCAGCAAGACCCTGACCGAGATCCCCTCGCTCGCGCGCATCCTCGGCACCGGGGGCGGCTTATGGATCGACCGGCTGCCGGAGGGGCCGACCATGTTCGGCGCGCCGGCCTCGCACTGGCTGGCGCTGCTCATCCTGGCGGCGATCAGCTTCGGCTTTGCCTGGGCGCTGGTGGCGCAACGCGAGCCGATCGAGCGGCTGATCCGCCGCGGCGGCGGCGAAAACAGGCTGTCGCGCTTCATCGAAAAATCGTCCGGGCCGGCGCGGATCCTGCTCGCACTGCTCTTGTTCGGCATCGGCCTGCAGGCGCTCGGCGTATCCGTGGTCGCTCGCTATCGCGCGGTGTTCGCCGGTCAGCTCATCGGCTGGTTCGCGCTCGCCTGGCTGTTGTGGCGCTGGGCCGACGCCGCCGGCGAGGTGATGCTGGGCCGCATGTCGCAGCGCGGCCAGCTCTCGGCCTATTCCGCCGTCAGCTTCCTGACCCGCGCGTTCAAGGCGCTGCTGGCGGTTCTGTTTTTCGCGGCGCTGCTGCGCGCCTTCGGCGTCAACGTCACCGCAGGCCTCGCCGCCCTGGGCGTCGGCGGGCTCGCCATCGCGCTTGGCGCGCAGAAACTGTTCGAGAACCTGATCGGCAGCTTGACGCTGCTCGCCGACCGGCCGGTGCGCATCGGCGACTTCTGCCGCTTCGGCGGCACGCTCGGCACGATCGAGGAGATCGGCATCCGCTCAACGCGTATTCGCACACTCGACCGTACTGTGCTGACCGTGCCGAACGGCGAGTTCTCCACGCTGCATATCGAGAACTATTCGCAGCGCGACCGCTTCTGGTTCCACCCGATCCTCAACCTGCGCTACGAGACCAGTACCGCGCAGATGCGCTACGTGCTGCAGGAACTGCGCGCAATGCTGGCGCAGCATCCCAAGGTCGAGACCGGCACAATGCGCGTGCGGCTGATCGGGCTCGGCGCCTACTCGCTCGACATCGAGATTTTCGCCTACGTCACCGCCTGGGACTATTCCGGCTTCCTGGAGATTCAGGAGGAATTGCTCCTCGCCTGCATGGAGATTGTGGAAGCGAGCGGCACCGGCTTCGCTTTCCCGTCCTCGACGCTCTATATCGGCCGCGACAGCGGGCTCGACGAGAAGCGCACGCTGGCGGCGGAAACGGCGATGCGCCGACAGCGCGGCGAGGCGGCGGAGTAGCGGTCCGGACGCGGAAAGCCGTGCGTCGCTTGTCCGTGCAAAAGCGAAGCTGCTCCTCGGCGTCCGCATTGCCGGTTTCGGAACTGGCATGGGCTTTCCGCGATTGACATGTGTCAATCAAGTCCATCTCCGCTGGGCTAACAAGATTACGTGTGCGGCGCTTCCGCCGCCGCGCGAAGGGACGCGATATCATGGCATATTACTTTAGCAAGACCGTGCCGGCCGGCTTCGACGAGGCCGTCAAGCGCACGACCGAAGCGCTCAAGGCCGAGGGCTTCGGCATCATCAGCGAGATCGACGTCAAGAAGACACTGAAGGAGAAGATCGGCGCCGACTTCCGCAACTACCGCATTCTCGGCGCCTGCAACCCGAAGCTCGCGCACGAAGCGCTGCAGCTCGAGGACAAGGTCGGCACCATGCTGCCCTGCAACGTCGTGGTGCAGGAGGTCGACGGCGGCAAGACGGAAGTCGCGGCGATCGATCCTGTGGCCTCCATGCAGGCCATCGACAATCCCAAGCTGCGCGAGGCGGCGACGCGCGTGCAGGAGATGCTCAAGAAAGTCATCGCGGCGCTCTGAGCGATTTCGCGCGCTTTGCCCGCGCGCCTGCCGGGCGCTTCTTCGGGTGCGCGTGAGCATACGCCGTTTCCAGCGCGACTTTCAGCTCGGCCGCGTTCAACTTCGACAGCGTCGCGGTGGTCGCGCCTTTGCGGCCCCAGGCGTTGGGCACCGGCGCGTACGCTCTGGCGCCAGCATGCATTTGAATTCCTGCTCGTCGGGCGTGAACATGAAATTCGCCGTGCGCTTATCGGCTGCGAGTGTGACGAAGATACGTTTCGCGCGGAACGCGGTGCGGTCGAAATGCGGCGCTTCGCTGGTGCCCGGCAGCGCCAGCGCCATGCGGCGGAGATCTTTCGCGGTGGCCATCGCCGCTCGCTAACTGGGCGCCGGATGCGCGCCCGGGCAGCGCTCTACCTCGACGGTGACGTGGGAGAGACCGGGCAGGCCGGCCAAACGCTTCTTGTAATGTGAAGGCGCGTGCGGCGCGTCCGCCACCAGCGAGACGATGGCCGCGAGATGACCGGGGCCGACACGCCAGAGGTGCAGGTCGCTGACGCGGTCGCCGTGCTGTTCGAGCCGGGCGGCAATCCTGCGCGCCAGCACCGGGTCGGGGCAGGCGTCGATCAGGATGCTGCCTGCCGAGCGCACCAGCGTCCATGACCAGCTCAGGATCACGACCGTGGCGATCAGGCCCATCAGCGGGTCCATGAACAGCCAGCCGAACTGGCGGCCGAGCACCAGGCCGAAAATGACCAGCACCGAGACGGCGGCGTCGGCCATCACGTGCACGAAAGCGGCGCGCAGATTGTGGTCGGCGTGGATTGCGGCGTGGCCGTGCTCGTGATGATCGTGATGGTCATGATCGTGGTCATGCGTGTGATGGTGATCATGCGTGTGATCATGGCCGTGTCCGTGATGATGGTCATGGTCGCCGCGCAGCAGCCAGGCGCTCAACAGATTGACGCCGAGGCCGGCGACCGCGATCGGGATCGCTTCGTCGAAGGCGACCGCTTCGGGAAACACGAAGCGGCGGACGCTCTCGTAACCGATCAGCAGCGCGATCATGGCGAGCGCGATGGCGCTGGTGAAGGCGGCGAGGTCGCCGAGCTTGCCGGTGCCGAAGGCGAGGCGCGCATCGTGCGCGTAGCGGCGCGAATAGCTGTAGGCGAGCGCGGCGATCATAAGCGCGCCGGCATGGGTCGACATGTGCAGGCCGTCGGCGATGAGCGCGACCGAGCCGAACCACCAGCCGCCCACGATCTCCGCCACCATCATGGCGGCGCAGATGACGATGACGGCCCAGGTGCGGCGCTCGTTCTTTTCGTGCGCGTCGCCGAGAAATACGTGGCTGTGGCGGAAATCGTCGATGGAATGGGAGTGCATGGCTTGGCTCCGGGGTTCGCGCCGGCAGCCTAGCACAAGCGCGAGCCGCTCCTCACGCCGGCACGATGTCCTTGCCGATGGGCCAGAGCGCCAGCCCCGCCAGTTTCAGATGGGCCCAGGCGAAGGGCAGGCCGATGATGGTGATGGCGAGGAACAAGGCCGCGATCAGGTGACCGAGCGCCAGCCACCAGCCGGCCAGCAGCAGCCAGATCAGGTTGCCGATGAGGCCGAGCGGCCCTGAGCCGATGCCGGTCGGCCGCTCGACCACGGTATGACCGAAGGGCAGGAGCGTGTAGAGCGCGATGGTCAGCGCCGCCCGCGCCCAGGGCAGGCCGATAATGGTGATCGCCATGATCAGCGCGGCGATCAGCCAGGCGAAGGCCATCTCCAGGCCGCCGAACACGATCCACAGAACGTTCAACAGGAGGCTCATGGCGGACATGGCATTGGCCTTTATTGCCGGGGCGCACCAGGCGCCTTCATAGCGGGTGCCGGCTCACGTCGCCACTGGAAAGCAGAGCACTGTACGCGACCCGCTGTCGACCTCGACGTAATCGAGCCGACCCTGGATCTGCTGGGCGAAGCCTTCCACCAGAGACAGGCCGAAGCCTTTTTTCGGCGGCAGTTCCATGCCTTTGCCGTCGTCCTCCACGGCGAGGCAGACCTCGCTTTGGTTGGCGACGAGCTTGAACTCGACCCTGATGCGCCCGCCGCCATTGCCGAAGGCGTATTTCAGCGAGTTGGTAACCAGTTCGTTGACCACCAGCCCGGCGGGGACGGCGCGGTCGATCGGAATGTTCGCTGGCTCCGCCTCCACCTCGATGGCGATCTCCGGATGCTGCGGATCGATATTGGCGCAGAGCGAGCGCAGGTAGTCGCCGAACTCGACTCTGCTCTGCTGCTTGCCGATCGACAGCATGTCGTGCGCCAAAGCGATCGCCTGCACCCGCTCGATGACCGGTTTCAGCGCGTCGCGCGCCTCGGTAGGGGCCTTGCGGATGTTCGTGGAAAGGAATGACACGATGATCTGCAGATTGTTCTTGATGCGGTGCTGCATCTCGCGAACGGCCATGTCGTGCTCTGCGTGCTCGCGTGCGCGCTCGGCGGCCGCGTCCACTCGCTGTTGATTGGCCTGCTGCAGCGCCAGCGACGTGCCCAGCATGTTGGCGATCGTGCGCAGGAAGCTCACGTCCCATTCGTCGAAGGCGGAGGGGCGCTCGCTGTCGACCTCCAGCACGCCCCAGGTGCGCCCATTGACCATCACCGGTACGTTGAGCAGCGAGACGATGCCGTGCGCGCGCAGCAGTTCCGGCAAGCGGATATCGTCGTCGTGCTGCGCGATGTCATAAATGGCGACCGGTGCGCCGGTCTGGAAGGCACGTCCGGCAGGAGAGCGGTAGTCGACGGCGAGCGTGGCATTGCCGACCACGCCCGGGTTCCAGCCGACGCCGGCCATCACCAGCAAGTCGCCTTTTTCGGGGCGATAGCACATCACCTTGGAGCGCTCGATATGGGTCACGCGTGAAACCTGTGCGGCCACGTGATACATGAGCCGCTCGGCCGGCAGCGCCTCCGCGCCGATGCGGCTGAACGATTCGAGCGTGCGTCGAAACTCCGCGATGCGCGCCAGTAGCTCTCCAGATGGACTTTCTGTGTCGTCATTCATACGCTGAAAACCCGAGCCGTTGCTCCTATTGAGTAAACGGCTGCGGCACTTGACGAGTTCCCCCGCGCCGGAATCGGAGTCGGTCATCGGACATTCCACGGCCAAGGCCGTGGAAGCATTGAATATTCCGTGTCGGCATGCGAGATCGCCGCGGCTGCGGTATGCAATTAGATCGCCGCACTGTGGGCACCCGATTCGCGAGACCGACGATGATCGACCACTTGCTATCCCAGATCGTGACCTGGATCGTCTCGGTGATCTCGGCTGGCGGCTATCTCGGGGTCGCGGGGCTGATGGCGATCGAGTCAGCCTGTATCCCGCTGCCCTCCGAAGTGATCATGCCTTTCGCCGGCTATCTGGTCTCGATCGGCCAGCTCAGCCTCATCGGCGTAGCCACCGCCGGCGCCCTCGGCTGCAATCTCGGCTCGACACTTGCCTATTACGTGGCGGCCAAGGGCGGGCGCCCGGCCGTCGAGCGCTGGGGCCGCTACGTGCTGCTAAGCCACGCCGATCTTGACCGCACCGAGAAGTTCTTCGCGCGCTACGGTGCGCTCACCGTGTTCATCGGGCGGCTGCTGCCGGTGGTGCGCACCTTCATCGCTTTTCCGGCCGGCCTGGCACGCATGCCGATGCTGAAATTCCAGATCTATACCTTCATCGGCTCGTGGCCGTGGTGTTTCGCGCTCGCCTACATCGGCATGAAGCTGGGACAGCGCTGGCAAACCGACCCGACTTTTCGTCGGCTGTTTCACGAGTTCGACGCTTTGATCGTCGCCTTTCTGCTGCTCGGATTTGCCTGGTTCGTGTGGGCGCACATGCGGCGGATGAACGATAAGGGGCGGTAGCGCGTTGCCGTGGAAACCGAGTGGAACGCGGGACTGAGGCGTGACGAAAGCGGGCAAGTGGCTTACCGAAAAGCGCATCCACCTGATCTTCCAGGTGACGCTGTGGCTCAAGGGCGCCTTCGCGCTGGGCGAGATCGCCAGCGGCATTTTCGCCTACGTAGTGCCGAAAGACTTTCTCCTCCATCTGGTCGCGTCATTGACGCAACATGAGCTGGCCGAGGACCCGCACGATTTTATCGCCAACTACCTCATGCACGCCGCGCAGCATTACTCGGTCGGTACGCGCGAGTTCACCGCGATCTATCTGATCAGCCATGGCGCCGTGAAGCTGTGGCTGATCGTCGGACTGTTGCGCGAGCGGCTCTGGTACTACCCGACGGCGCTCGTCGTGTTCGGGCTGTTCATCGTCTATCAGCTTTATCGCTTCGGCCACACCCATTCGCTGTTTCTGCTGTTCATCACCGCAGTCGATGTGATCGTGATCGTGCTGACCTGGCACGAATATCGTTACCTGCGCCGGCTGCGCGCAACCAGGCTCTAGTTCGTCCGCTCCAGCGCCTTGGCGATTCCGGCCAGGAGCTCGCCTTCGAGGAAGGGCTTGCGGATGACGGCGGCGCGCTTGAGCCGGCTGATGCGGGCGAGATTGCCGGTGTCGATATTGGCCGAGATGAAGATCACCGGGACCTCTTGCACCTTCTGGATCGCGGTGGCGGCATCGACACCGTCGCCCGTGCGCAGCCTGATGTCCATGAGGATGAGGTCTGGCGCGAGGCCGCCTGCCTTGGCGATGGCATCGGCTTCGTTGTCGACCACCGCGACCACCTCGTAGCCGCTCTCCGACACGATGCGTTCGATGTCGAAGGCGACCAGCAACTCGTCCTCGACGATCATCACGCGCCGGCGCTTCTCTCCGCGGCGCGGTCCGTCGCCCAAGTCTTGCGACGGGCGCCCGCCGCGGTCCTTGTCCGGCGCCAGCCAGAACATGGGAGCGGCATATTCGAGTGCTGTGTCGATCATGGCGGATCAGATGGGGATGCTGATGACGAAGATCTTGCCGGGCTTGGCGGCGGCGACCTCGAGCTTGCCGCGCAATTGTCTAATGAGACCGTCGACCACGCGCATGCCGAGACCCTGGCTGGTTGCGGGATTGAAATCGGCAGGCAATGCCTTGCCATCGTCGGCAACGGCAAGCACCACCGCGTCGCCCTCTGCGCGGCAGTCGACTCGAATCGTTCCCGAACGGCCGTCAGGGTAAGCGTATTTGAACGCATTGGTCACGAGCTCATTGACCACGAGCGCAAGCGGAATGGCCTTGTCGGTGGATAAGCGGCATTCGCCCACATTGCATTCCAGCGTCGGGCCCCCTTCGGCGGCGAGCGCGAGGCGCAAATCGTCGCACAGCTCCACGAGGAACGCATCGAATGGCACGCTGTCGACGTGCTGATCCTGATAGAGTCGCTGATGAACGCGTGCGATGGTGGTAACGCGCTGGGTGGCGTCTTCGAAAAGGCTGCGCACTTGGCGGTCGGTGATGCGCGCGCGTTGCAGGCCGAACAGGCTGGCGACGAGCTGCAGGCTGTTCTTGACGCGGTGGTTGACCTCACGAAGCAGCATATCCTTCTGCTGCAGGGCGTCGCGCAGTTCCTTCTCGCGCGCGGCAAGCGCCTGGCCCATGCTGCGAAAGCGGTCGGAAAGCGCGCGCAGCTCCGGGATGCCGCGGGAGCCGCTTTGCGGCGCATCGAACTCGCCGCGCGAGACGGCGTCGACCCGATCCGCGAGTTGGCGGATCGGCCGTTGCACGCCATAGACGGCGCCCGACCAGGCGGCGAATGCGGCCAGCATGAACACGACGCTGATGAGGGCCATGTCCTGCCAGAACTGAGCGTCGAGCTTGGCGAGTGCGGGTGCCAATGGCTGGCCGGCCAATACCGTCAGTTGGGCCGGCGCTTCCATGGGCGCAGATGCCACCGCATAAACGCCGCCCTTGTCGTCGACTGTGGTGCTGAACACGCTGCGTTTTGCGCTCAGTGCGGGTTTCGCCCACTGCGCGCCGGAAAGGTCGCGGCCCATCCACTGGCTTGGGTCGGGCCAGTGCGCGACCACCATTCCTTTCGGATCGACCAGTGCGGCGAAGGTGCCGGTCGGCAGCGTCGGGTCGTTGAGCTCGTCCGCCAGCACGGCAGTATTGAACGACAGCGTAATGACGAAAACGACATGCTTGCGGTCGTTGAGTACCGGATAGGCGAAGACAAAGCTGCCGCGGTCGCTGGCGCGGCCGGAGATGTAGCCGCTGGTCTGCATGAAGTGGCTGCGCAGGGCGGCTTTGAAATAGGACCGATCGGCCACGTTCATGGCTGCGAAAGCGGGGGTGCTGCCGCAAAAGGCGCGGCCGCTGGTGTCGACGACCGCGATGCCATTGATTTCCGGAAAATAGGAGGCGATCTGCGCCATTTCGCGGCTGCACTGAGTCGTTTCGCGGTTTCTGACTTCGTCGAGCCGCGAAATACCGGCGAGCAGGAAACGGGCTGCCTCAACGAAGCGATTTTCGCGCGCGGCGATCTGCTCGGCGAGCGTTTCGACCCGCTCGACCACGCGGGCGCGGCGGGCGTCGCGCAGGTGCAATTCTCGGACGACCTCGATCAGGAAGATGGGCGCCGCGGCCAGCAGCACCATCAATGCGAGCCGCAGTCCCAATGGCATTCAGGATCACCTCGAAGCCGCCCAAGGGCGATGACCGGCAGGCCGGAGTGGCGACGGTCAATTACGACCAGCACAGGGGTGGCGGTCAAGCGCGGATCGCGCCAAGCGACATGCTGCCGCTGCAAAGGCGCCCGGCAGTTGCCCCGCTAGTCGCCCATGGCGGGGCGGGATAAACCTCCTCGCCATGCCCGAGTCGCCAACACGACAAGACGTTGCGCCCGAAGCGGCGCCGGAGCCCGACGTCGCGCCGCGGCCCACGCTGATCGAGGTGCTGGCCGCATTCGTGCAGGTCTCGCTTTCCGCCTTCGGCGGCGCATTGCCCTGGTCGCGCCGCATGATCGTGGAGCGCAGGCGCTGGATGAGCGGGAAGGAGTTCAACGAGACCTTCGCGCTGTCGCAGTTCCTGCCCGGCCCCAATACCATGAACTTCGCGGTGGTCTTCGGCAGCCGCTTTGCCGGTGCGGCTGGCGCGGCGGTGGCTGCGCTCGGATTGATCGGCCCACCCTTGGCCATCGTGCTGGTGCTGGCCTATTTCTACGAGCGTTACGGCAATGTCCCCGCGCTCGACCACATCCTTGCCGGCATCGCCGCCTCGGCCTCCGGCCTGCTGATCGCGGCCGTCGCCAAGATGGCCTCGCCGCTGTTTACCAAGCGCCTGAGCGCAGCGCCGCTGATCGCGGTCCTCGCCTTCGTGGGCGTTGCCGTCATGCATTGGCCCCTGCCTTATGTGTTCCTGGCGCTGGCGCCGGTCAGCATCGCGCTCGCCTGGTTCGAGCTGTGAGGCAGGCGTGATTGCATGAACCAAAGCCCGCTGTTCGCGCTGTTCACGCTGTTCGCGTCGCTCTCGCTGATTTCGGTCGGCGGCGCCAATACCGCGATTCCGGAAATCCACCGGGTGGCGGTGGACGTGATGCACTGGATGAGTAATCGCCAGTTCGCCGACCTCTATGCGATTGCGCAGGTCTCGCCCGGGCCGAACGTGATCATTGTGGCGCTGATCGGCTTCCACGTGGCGGGACTGGCGGGCGCCGCCGTGGCGGTGGCTGCCATGATCGGCCCCACTTGCGTTCTCGCCTTCGCCGTGGCGCGGACCTGGGAGCGGTTCAAGGACCGGCGCTGGCGCGTGGCGGTGCAGGCGGGACTCGTACCGGTTGCGCTCGGGCTCCTGGGCGCGAGCGGTTTCATTCTGGCGCGGGCGGCCGACCACAACGTCTATGCCGCCCTGATCACCGCCGCCACGGTGGCGATGGCCTATTTCACGCGGCTCAATCCGCTTTGGATGTTCGCGCTGGCCGGCGCGATCGGCTTTGCCGGCTTCGTCTAGGGCCTGGTTCGATCTAGGCGGCCGCTTTGGCCGGCTGCTTGCCGACGCCCCTGTCAATCTCGCTCTGTGCCAGGCAGCGGCAGGTCAGGGCTTTGCGCGGCGCGAGATTGAATCTCTCTCCGTTCGGCAGCTCGACATAGCGGCGCACCATGCTACCGCAAACTTCGAGCACGTACTTGCTCTCGACAGGGAAACGGTCGGGCAGACGGGTCTGACTCGGCATTGCAGGATCTCCACGGCTTTGTCCCTGCCCAACGAACGCGCGAGGCCGCGGCACCGTTCACGCGCCGGTATGGTTATGCCCGTTATCCACCGCGTGGCGGCGCCTCCGGTATAATACGGGTAGGGGCGGCTCCGAATTGCCGGCGCCGGACGCGAGGGGCATCTAGCCCGCATGGCCGCGATCAAACAGTTCACCCCGCGCTCCTGCCCCGTCTGCCGGGTGGCAATGCTGCATGCCGATGACGGCTGGCATTGCCCCCAGTGCGGCAGCGCCATCGTCGAAAGCGCGAAAGCCGCGACTAAGCGGGAGCCGTCGGCGGAGGAGCGGCCGCCGGCGCCGGCCGCGGGCGCGGCGCGCCGCTGAGTCGGATCACGGCGTCATTCGCCAGATCATCCACATTCCGAACACGATGCTGAGGGTAAGGCTCATCATGAGCACGCTCTGCATGGCTGATTTCCCCGCGGATTCGGCGGAAGACACGAGGCCGCCTGAGTTGTTTCTTCTGCTTCTTCTTCTGTTGGCGTAGTGCTCCGACAATAGAGCGGCAATGCGGGCGTCCGGCGGCGCTGCCGCGGCACGCACAGCCTTCGTAAAGGCAATGGTTAGCCGCTGCTGACCGCGATGCTAGAAAGCGGGTCAGGATTGCGTTGCTGTCTCGGCCGCCTGGCGCGCCGGCGAGCTGCTATCCGGCGAAACCGCTGATCACCAGGGCGATGCCGACCCCGAGCACACCCATCACGGCAATGGTGAGACCGGTGTCGAAGAACGGACGCAGGACCATGGGGTGGACCACGCCCTTGCGCGGCGTGAACCACCAGAAGACGGTGCTACCAGCGCCGATCAGGGCCGCACCCGAAACAACCGAAAACATGAGATGACCCCCACCCACGATGCGTGCACGGGGAAGTTTTAGGGGGCGGTGCGCCTCAGCCGGCGTAAAGTTGCCGTTCGCCGCCGTAAAAAGGGCGTAAAATCCACGCGGCGGCGGACGTACCGAGATGGGCTTATGGGCTGCCCGACGACAATAGTTTCCGGCCGTTGATAAGCCGGGCGTGCGCGTTGCCCGCCGCGGCAAATTTGCCCATCTTCCGACTCGGAAAGGAGGCCCGATGCGCGAATACCTCGACCTGATGGAGCGGATTCTGGCGGAAGGCGTGGAGAAGCGCGATCGCACCGGCACCGGCACGCTCTCGGTGTTCGGGCATCAAATGCGCTTCCGGCTCGACGAGGGCTTTCCGTTGCTCACCACCAAGAAG
The DNA here is from genome assembly GCA_963837965.1 of uncultured Pseudomonadota bacterium. Lineage (GTDB taxonomy): Bacteria > Pseudomonadota > Alphaproteobacteria > Rhizobiales > Xanthobacteraceae > Pseudolabrys. The sequence goes on from CAWIPY010000009.1 coordinate 482,463, forward strand.
CTGCACCTGAAATCGATCGTCTACGAGTTGCTCTGGTTCCTGGCGGGCGACACCAACATCAAATATCTCACCGAACACGGCGTGCACATCTGGGACGAGTGGGCGGACGCGCACGGCGAACTCGGCCCGGTCTACGGTCACCAGTGGCGCTCCTGGCCGGCGCCGGACGGACGCACGATCGACCAGATCGCCCACGTCGTCGACATGATCCGCCGCAATCCCGACTCGCGCCGGCTGATCGTGACGGCGTGGAATCCGGCCGACGTCGACAAGATGGCGCTGCCGCCCTGCCATTGCCTTTTCCAGTTCTACGTCGCCGACGGCAGGCTATCGTGCCAGCTCTACCAGCGCTCGGCCGACGTCTTCCTCGGCGTGCCGTTCAACATCGCGTCCTATGCGCTGCTGACGCTGATGGTGGCGCAGGTGACCGGCCTGAAACCCGGCGAATTCGTGCACACTTTCGGCGACGCGCACCTTTATCTCAATCATCTGGAACAAGCGCATCTGCAATTGTCGCGCGCGCCCCGCGCGCTGCCGACCATGCGCATCAACCCGGATGCGAGAGATATCTTCGCTTTCCGCTACGAGGATTTCACCATCGAGAACTACGAACCGCATCCGCACATCAAGGCCGAGGTGGCGGTGTGAGCCGCGGATCTCGTCACCTATCCTCGTCCTGGCCGGGCTTGTCCCGGCCATCCACGTCTTTCTTGCGACCGAAAAGAAACGCGTGGATGCCCGGCAGAAGGCCGGGCATGATGACGCCGAGCGCCGAGGTGGCGGTGTGACCCTCGCCATCCGCCCCGCGCGGCCGGAAGATGCCGCGCTGATCTTTTCGCTGGTGCGCGAGCTGGCCGATTACGAGAAGCTGTCGGCGGAGGTCGAGGCGAGCGAAGCGGAGATCGCGGCGGCGCTGTTTGGCGGCCAGCCGCGGCTTTATTGCGACATCGCGGAATGGGACGGGGCGGCGGCTGGATTCGCGGTCTGGTTCCTCAACTACTCGACCTTCCGCGGCCGCCACGGCATCTATGTCGAAGACATCTTTGTGCGTCCCGACTTCCGCCGGCACGGCATCGGCAAGGCGCTGATGCAGGGGCTCGCGCGCCGCTGCATGGATGAAGGCTATGCGCGTTTCGAGTGGGCGGTGCTCGATTGGAACGCGCCGGCGATTGCGTTCTACAAATCGATCGGCGCGCAGGTGCGGGATGAGTGGCGCATCTGCCGCCTGAGCGGCGCGGCGCTCGCGCGCTTCGCGGAAGGGGACGCGGCATGAACATCGTGCTGGTCGCCGCCGTAGGGAACAACGGCGTCATCGGCCGCGCCGGCGGCATGCCCTGGCGGCTGCGCTCGGATTTGCAGCATTTCAAGCGGCTCACCCTCAACAAGCCGGTGATCATGGGCCGCAAGACTTTTGTTTCCATCGCACGGCCGCTGCCGCAACGGACCAACATCGTGATCACCCGCGACGCCAATTTCGCCGCGCCCGGCATCGTTACCGCGCCGAGCTTCGAGACGGCGCTGGCGCTCGCCCGCGAGGATGGCGACAAGCGCGGCACCGACGAGATCATGGTGATCGGCGGCAGCGAGGTGTTTCTCGCCGCCATGCCGCTGGCGGCGCGACTGGAGATCACCCACGTGCATTCCGACACCGCGGGCGACGTTGCTTTTCCGCCGATCGATCCGGTGGTGTGGCGGGAGGCATCGCGCATCGAGCATCCCGCCGGTCCGCACGACGAGGCGGCTTTCGACGTCACCGTCTATGTGCGGCGCTGAGGCGCGCAATCGACAAAACGTTCCGTTCATGCTTTGTGCGTAGGGTAGCAAGGCGGCGGAACGGCAAAATGAAACATAACAACAAGCAGTTAAGCCGAATCGGGGAGACCGGGTGCTAAGCCCCGCTCAACTTTCCGCGGGCGCCGACTATCTCGGCGCTCTCAACGTGGCGCAGCGCCGCGCCGTCGAGCACGGCGGGCCAGCCGCCGACGATTCCCCGGCGCTCCTGATCATTGCCGGCGCCGGCTCGGGCAAGACCAACACGCTGGCGCACCGCGTCGCCCATCTCATCGTCGCCGGCGCCGACCCACGCCGCATTCTGCTGCTGACCTTCTCGCGCCGAGCGGCAGCCGAAATGCAGCGGCGCGTCGCGCGCATCACCGCGCAGGTGCTGGGCGCGCAGGCCGGACCCATGCTCGGCGCCTTGAGCTGGTCGGGCACATTTCACGCGGTCGGCGCGCGGCTCTTGCGCGAGAACGCGCGCGCCATCGGCCTCGACGCCGGCTTCACCATCCACGATCGCGAGGATTCCGCCGACCTGATGAACCTCGTGCGCCACGAGATCGGCTTCTCCAAGACGCGCAAGCGCTTTCCCATGAAGGGCACGTGCCTTTCCATCTATTCGCGCGCGGTCAATGCGGAGATGCCGCTCGGCGAACTGCTTGCCCGCGCCTTTCCCTGGTGCGCCGAGTGGGAAGCCGAGTTGCGCGCGCTGTTCGGCGCCTATGTGGAAGCCAAGCAGAAGCAGGGAGTGCTCGATTACGACGACCTGCTGCTCTACTGGGCGCAGATGATGCTGGAAGGCGCGCTGGCACAGGAGATCGCGGCGCGCTTCGACCACGTGCTGGTCGACGAATATCAGGACACCAACCGCTTGCAGGCTTCGATCCTGCTCGGCCTGAAGCCGAACGGGCGCGGGCTCACCGTGGTCGGCGACGACGCGCAGTCGATCTATTCTTTCCGCGCGGCGACCGTGCGCAACATTCTCGATTTCCCGTCGCATTTCAGCCCGCGCGCCGAGGTGGTCACGCTGGAGCGCAATTACCGCTCGACGCAGCCCATCCTCGCCGCCGCCAATGCGGTGATCGCCTTGGCGGCCGAACGCTTCACCAAGAATCTCTGGTCGGCCAGGCCTTCCGCCGAGCGGCCCGCGCTCGCCAACGTGGCCGATGACGTGGGCCAGGCGGGCTATGTGGTGGAGAAGATCCTGGAGAACCGCGAGGCCGGCGTCGCGCTCAGATCGCAGGCCGTGCTGTTCCGCACGTCGAGCCACAGCGCGGGTTTGGAAGTCGAGCTCACGCGCCGCAATATTCCCTTCGTCAAGTTCGGCGGGCTGAAGTTTCTCGAAGCCGCGCATATCAAGGACGTGCTGGCGGCGCTGCGCTGGGCCAGCAACCTGCGCGACCGCGTCGCCGGCTTCCGCGTCGCGCAATTGCTGCCCGGCATCGGTCCCGGCAACGCCGGCCGCCTGCTCGACCGCATGAGCGAGGCGGACGATCCGCCGGGCGCTTTGAGCGAGTTCAAGCCGCCGGCGGCGGCGGCCGAGCACTGGGGCGACTTCGCCGACACCATCGGGCTTTTGCGCCGGAACGGCATCGGCTGGCCGGCCGAGCTCGATCTCGTCTGCCGCTGGTACGCGCCCCATCTCGAGCGCCTGCACGAAGACGCCGCCGTGCGCCAGGGCGACCTGCATCAGCTCGGGCAGATCGCCGCCACCTATCCGAGCCGCGAGCGCTTCCTCACCGAACTCACCCTCGATCCGCCCCACGCGACCAGCGACGAGGCGGGTACGCCGCTGCTCGACGAGGACTATCTGATCCTCTCCACCATTCATTCCGCCAAAGGGCAGGAATGGACATCCGTGTTCGTGCTCAATGTGGTGGACGGTTGCCTCCCGTCCGATCTTTCCACCGGCTCGACACCGGAAATCGAGGAGGAAAGGCGGCTGCTCTATGTCGCCATGACGCGCGCCAAGGATCAGCTTCATCTGATGGTGCCGCAGCGCTTCTATACCCATGGCCAGAGCGGCGACCGTCACGTCTATGCGCAGCGCACGCGCTTCATTCCCGACGCAATGCTTGCGCATTTCGAGCATCGCGCCTGGCCGCCGCCGCGGGCGGCAAGCGCGCGCGCCGCCGCCGGCAACGCGGCCGCGGTCGATCTGCGCGCCAAACTTCGGCGCATGTGGGATTAAGCGTTGCCTGCCTTGCTCCGCCACCCTTCGAGGCTTGCGCTGTACGCGCTCGCACCTCAGGACGACGGCAGAGTTCGCGCCGGGAACAATCTCCGACACCCGGCCGTTGAAAAGACTGGTTGATTTTTCCAATTGAGCGCCGGGCCGACGCTTAAATCTTTAAGAAAGTTTCGGGCTTTGCGGTTTGGCGCTGAAAACGCTGAAGGAGTCTTGTGTCATGGGTTTTGAATATGGCGGCATAATCGGCATTATCATACTTGCGCTCGACATCTGGGCCATCATCCGGCTGTTTCAAAGCGGCGCCTCGACCGGTGCGAAAATCATCTGGCTGATCGTTATCCTGGTGCTGCCGGTGGTTGGCCTCTTGATCTGGCTGCTGGCCGGGCCGAAGTGACTCCGGCGCAGTTCACAATGACTTTTAACCGTCATCCTGAGCTGCGAGCGAAGCGAGCCTCGAAGGGCGACGGGCCGGGCCGTTAAACCTTCGAGGGCCGCTCCGTAGCCGCCTCGATGATGACGGCTACAGATTGCGGCCAGCGGCGTCGCCCCATATGATCCCGATCATATCCACTCCCGCCATATCCCGCTATGAAGGCGCCGATTGCAACGGCAGAACAGGATCGGGCGATGCGTCTTCTCTCCAGCGTGCTTGTCTTCACCTTGCTGACCGCAGCGGGCGCCGCGGCGCGCGCGCAGGATGCGCGGCAGATGGTGAAGCTTCCCGAGATGATGCAGGAGCACATGCTCGGCAACATGCGTGACCATCTGCTCACCCTGAACGCCATTCTCGGCGACGTGGCCGGCGGCAAGTACGATGAAGCGGCCAAGCTCGCGGAGGCGCGGCTCGGGCTGAGCTCGCTCGGTCTGCACGGGGCCGCCCACATGGCGCCGTTCATGCCGCAGCCGATGCAGCAAATGGGCACCGGCATGCACCGTGCCGCCAGCCGTCTCGCCATCGCGCTGCAGAACGCCGGCGCGTCGCCGACCGCCGATTCGCTGCGCAAGGTCAGCGGCGCGCTGCACGAGGTCACCACCGCCTGCACGAGCTGCCACGCCGCCTACCGCATCCGCTGAGCGCGATATCGCGCAGGCGTCGCCTCCTGTTGCCGCTCAGCGCGCCCGGCGCGACCCGAGTCGCGGCTAATTTGTGGCGGCGTTGGCAAAAACGCCGCATGACGGCGCGTTGTAACCCCGGCTCGCACCCCCTATAACCCTCTCCGAAACAGGCGGGCGGCATTCGTTGCGGCGCCGGGAGATCGATTCCATGCCATGGACAAATCAGGGCGGGGGCGGCGGCGGCCCCTGGGGTTCGGGTGGCGGCAAGGGCCCGTGGGGCTCCGGACCGCAGCCGTCGGGCCCGCGGCCGCCGGACCTTGAAGAGATGTTCCGCCGCGGCCAGGACAAGCTGCGCCGTTTCCTGCCGGGCGGCAGCATGGGCAGCCGCGGCTTCGCGCTGCTGGTATTGGTGGCGCTCGTGCTGTGGGGCCTCTCCGGCTTCTTCAAGGTCGAGCCCGACGAGCTCGGCGTGGTGCTGCGCTTCGGCAAGGAAGTGCGCGAGGTCCAGCCCGGCCTTAACTACCACCTGCCTTACCCGATCGAGACCGCGCTCACACCGAAGGCGCTGCGCGTCAACAAGATCGACATCGGCATGCGCGAGATCGACAACGGGCGCGGCGGCACGGCCACCCGCAACGTGCCGCAGGAAAGCCTGATGCTCACCGGCGACGAGAACATCGTCGACGTCGACTTCTCCGTGTTCTGGAAGGTGAAGCCGAACGGCGTCGGCCAATACTTGTTCAACATCCAGTACCCGCAGGGCACGGTGAAGGCGGTGGCCGAGAGCGCCATGCGCGAGGTCATCGGCCGCTCCGACATCGAGCCGATCCTGACCGGTGCGCGCCAGACGATCGAAGCCGGCGTGCAGAAGCTGATGCAGACGACGCTCGACCACTACGGCGCCGGCATCGATATCCAGCAGGTGCAGCTGCAGAAGGTCGACCCGCCGTCGCAGGTGATCGACGCCTTCCGCGACGTGCAGGCCGCCCGCATCGACCTCGACCGCGCGGTCAACGAGGCGCAGACTTACGCCAACCGCAAGATCCCGCAGGCGCGCGGCAACGTCGCCAAGATCGTCCAGGCGGCGGAAGCCTACAAGCAGCAGACGGTGGCGGAAGCCACCGGCGAGAGTTCGCGCTTCCTCAAGATCTATGACCAGTACAAGAAGGCGCCCGAGGTGACGCGCGAGCGCATGTATCTCGAGACCATGCAGCGCGTGCTGGGCGGGACCAACAAGGTGATCATCGACTCCAAAGGCGGCGCGCAGGGCGTGCTGCCCTATCTGCCGCTGAACGAGCTGGCGCCGCAGGCGGCGAAGCCCGCCCCCTCCCACAGCAACCCGGGAGGCGAGCAATGAGACTCAATGTCACCGGCGGCGTCGTCGTCGTTCTCGCCGTTGCCGCCCTGATCGTCGCCTATCTGTCGCTGTTCACCATCTATCCGACGCAGCAGGCGCTGGTCCTTCGTCTCGGCAAGCCGCAGGAAGTGGTCACCCAGCCCGGCCTGCACGTGAAGATGCCGTTCATCGACACGGTGGTCTATATCGACAAGCGCATCCTCGACCTGGAATCGCCGCCGCAGGAGGTGATCGCCTCCGACCAGAAGCGCCTAGTGGTGGATGCCTTCGCGCGCTACCGCATCAAGGACGCGCTGCGCTTCTATCAGACGCTGGGCTCGAAGCGGGCGGCCGAACTCGCAGCTTTCCATCCTGCTCAATTCTGCGCTCCGCCGCGTGCTGGGCGAGGCGACCTTCATCCAGGTCGTGCGCGACGAGCGCGCCAAGCTGATGGACCGCATCCTCTCGCTGGTCGATAGTGAGGCCGCCAATTACGGCATCCGGGTGGTGGATGCGCGTATCCGCCGCGCCGACCTGCCGGAGCAGAACAGCCAAGCGGTCTACAAGCGCATGCAGACCGCGCGCCAGCGCGAGGCGGCCGAGTACCGCGCGGAAGGCGCTCAGCGGGCGCAGGAAATCCGCTCGCGCGCCGACCGTCAGGTGACCGTGCTCTTGGCCGACGCCAAGTCGAAGGGTGAGCAGATCCGCGGCGAGGGCGATGCCAAGCGCAACGAGATCTTCGCCAAGGCGTTCGGCCAGGATCCGGAGTTCTTCCAGTTCTACCGCTCGATGCAGGCCTACGAGCAGGGCCTCAAGCCGGGCGATACCAAGTTCCTGCTGCGGCCGAACTCCAACTTCTTCCGCTACTTCAACCACCCCTCGGGCAAGGAACAGAGCACGACGGCCGACGGCCCCGCCCCGGCGGGTCCGGCCGCGCCCTCGGCATCGCGCGCACCGTCGGCATCGGCCGCTCCCCTCCGGTAACGAACAGCGGACGGGCGCGGCATGTCCGACTTCGTGGCCGCGCTCGGGTTGGTTTTCGTCATCGAAGGCCTGATATTCGCGGCTTTTCCGGGCCACGCGAAGAAGGCGATGCAGAGCGTGCTGGAGACGCCGGAGACGACGCTGCGCGCCATCGGCCTGATCTCCGCGCTGATCGGGCTGGCGGTGGTGTGGCTGGTGCGCGGGTAATAAGGCGCGACGGTCGGTCGTGGGCGATCAAAGAGGCCCTCCCGGCGTTGTCCGATCGCCGGCAACTCAACCTGGTCCGCCCTTGAATCGCCTTGAAGACAGGGCCATTTTGCAGCAGACCCCTTTCCAGGAGCACCGACGCCCATGGGCGCACTCTTTTCTTCGCTGACGAGGCCCGTCCGACGCCCGGCAGTGGCGATTTTGCTCGCCGCCGCAATCGTTTGGCCGGCATTCACCGTTCCCGCCGCGGCCCGTGGCGGGCCGGAGGCGATCGCCGACGTGGCCGAACAGGTCATCGGCGCCGTGGTCAACATCTCGACCAAGCAGACCGTCGACATGAGCGACAGCGCCATGCCGCAGCTGCCGCCCGGCTCGCCGTTCGAGAAGTTCTTCGAGGACTACTTCAAGAAGCACGGCAAGAACGGCGCGCCGACGCCGCGCCGCATCAACTCGCTCGGCTCCGGCTTCATCATCGATCCGACCGGCTACGTGGTCACCAACAACCACGTGATCGCCGGCGCCGACGAGGTCGACGTCATCCTCAATGACGGCACCAAGCTGAAGGCCGAGATCGTCGGCCGCGACACCAAGTCCGACCTGGCGCTGCTCAAGGTCAAGCCGACCAAGCCGCTGCCGGCGGTCAAGTTCGGCAATTCCGACAAACTGCGGCTCGGCGAATGGGTGATCGCCATCGGCAACCCGTTCAGCCTGGGCGGTACGGTCACCGCCGGCATCGTCTCGGCGCGCGACCGCGACATCCAGTCGGGTCCCTATGACGACTACATCCAGACCGACGCCGCCATCAACCGCGGCAACTCCGGCGGCCCGCTGTTCAATCTCGACGGCCAGGTCATCGGCGTGAACACCGCGATCATCTCGCCGTCGGGCGGCTCGATCGGCATCGGTTTCGCCATCCCCTCGAACACGGTGATGCCGGTGATCGACCAGTTGCGCCAGTTCCACGAGGTGCGGCGCGGCTGGCTGGGCGTGCGCATCCAGCAGGTGACGGACGAGATCGCCGACAGCCTCAGCGTCAAGCCTCCGCGCGGCGCACTGGTCGCCGGCGTCGACGCCAAGGGCCCGGCCAACGGCACGATCGAGCCGGGTGACGTCATCGTCAAATTCGACGGCAAGGACGTGAAGGAAATGCGCGACCTGCCGCGCATCGTCGCCGACACGGCGGTGGGCAAAAGTGTGACTGTGACGGTCATCCGCAAGGGCAAGGAAGTCATCGAGCACGTCAAGCTCGGCCGCCTCGAAGACCAGAAGCAGGCCGCGCTGACGCCGAAGAAGGACACGCCGGAAGAAGAGAAGCCGGCCGTGCAGAAGGCGCTCGGCCTCGACCTCGCCGACCTGACCGCGAGCGTGCGCAAGCAGCACAAGATCAAGGACAAGGTGAAGGGCGTGCTGATCACCGGCGTCGATCCGAGCTCGCCCGCCGCCGACAAGCACCTGGCGCCGGGCATGGTGATCGCGGAGGTGCAGCAGCAGCCGGTATCGACCGCGGCCGAGCTGCAGGACCGCGTCGCCCAGCTCAAGAAGAGCGGCAAGAAGTCGGTGGTGCTGCTGGTGATCGCGCCCGACGGCGACCCGAGCTTCGTGGCGTTGAAGCTGCAGTGACCAATGCGGTTGAATTATAGCCGCACAGCGAGAACTATCTCACCGGGCCATCCGTTGCTTACGGCCCGGTGATCTCGTGTGAGAACCGCTGCCACCTAATATATTTCTAGGCAAGCTGCGTCGGCCAAATTGAACGCGTTGATGGCTGGCGCATGGCTGCGCAATAGCATTTCCACTGCCGATGTCGGCTGATTGCGCTGGCGTAACCAGATTATCTTAGGCGGGTGGCCCAAGAGCATGGCCATTTCAGCAAAATCCGCATCAAGCGAGACGATCGTATAGCCGTTTGTGCGTGCAAACCGCCAAAGTGTGCGGTCGTCGGCCGTTTCGAGGCCGACCAGGCGAACGTGGCTCGAGTTCGGAAAAATGTCGGCAAGATGTTCGCAGAGCTTGAAGCTCAAACTCTGATCAAACAAGAGCTTCATGTCGCGGTGAGAAGCCGCCTCTCACGATCGGCGGCGTAGGCGAGGCACGCCTGGATGTCTTCCGCGGTCAGTTCGGGGTAGTCCGCTATGATTTCTTGCGGGGTCATACCGGCAGCGAGCCAGCCGAGCACGTCCGCGACGGCAATACGCATACCGCGGATGCATGGGCGGCCTCCGCGCTTGCCGGGCTCGATGGTAATGACGTCCTGGTAGCTCATAGTTTCCTTGATACACCAAATTCGCAATCGATGCCCCAAATTTCGATGTATCCGGGCACCCTCAGAGGGTGACGTCCTCACAGCGGCTCAATCCAGCACGTGGCCGACCATGCCGTCGGCGAGCTTGGGCTCGAACCAGGTCGATTTCGGCGGCATGATCAGGCCGGCGTCGGCCACCGCCATCAGGTCGGCCATCTGCGTCGGATAGAGCGCGAAGGCCACGGCCATCTCGCCGGACTCGACCCGCGCCGCCAGCCCCTCCAGCCCGCGCGCGCCGCCGATGAAATCGATGCGCTTATCGGTGCGCGGATCGGTGATACCGAGCAGCGGCTCGATGACGTTGCGCGCCAGCATGGTGACCGGCAGACGTCCAATCGGATCGCTCGGGATCAGCTCGGTGCGCAGCGTCAGCCTGCTCCAGCGACGGTCGAGATACATGCCGAATTCGTGCGGCGCGGCCGGACGCACCGGTGCGTCGGCGGCTTCCACCGTAAAGCTCTTGCCGAGCTCGGCCAGGAACTGCGCCGCCGTTCGGCCCTTCAGATCCTTCACCACGCGATTGTAGTCGAGAATGGTCATTTCGCGCGCGGGGAACAGCACGCTGAGAAAATAGCCGTCGGTCTTGCGCGCGGCGGCGACCCGCGCGGCCGCCGCGGAGCGGTGGTGACCGTCGGCGATGTAGATTGCGGGCAGGGCATCGACCGCGCGGCTGAGCGCGTCGATTGCCGCCCGGTCGCTGACCACCCAGAGCTCGTGGCGTACGCCGTCGTCGGCCGTGACGTCGATTTCGGGCTTGCCGCTCGCCGCGCCGGCGATGAGGGCGTCGACCGCAGGCGCATCGGGATAGGCGATCATGACCGGTCCGGTCTGCGCATTCACCGCCTCGATCTGGCGCACGCGGTCGTCTTCCTTCGCGACCGTGGTGAGTTCGTGCTTGCGGATGCGGTTGCTCGCATAGTCGGCGAGCGAGGCGACGCAGGCGAGGCCGGTCTGCGTGTGGCCGCGCCAGGTCAGCCGGTAGACATAGTAGCAGGGCGCGTCGTCGCGCATCAGCACGTTCGCTTTGCGCATGCGCTTGAGATTCTCGGCGGCCTTGGCATAGACCGCCGCGTCGTAGGGGTTCACATCCGGCGCGAGGTCGATCTCGGCCTTGGAGACGTGCAGGAAGCTGAACGGCTTGCCCTCGGCGCGGCTGCGCGCTTCCGCGCTGGAGAGCACGTCATAGGGCGGCGCCAGGACCTCCGCGGCGCGTGAGGGCACGGGGCGCAGGGCGCGGAATGGCTGGATCAGAGGCAATGCTATCTCCGGGCGGTGCGGGGCGGTATCGAGGGGAAAACCGAGGCGGCACGATGACAGGACACCTCAGGCGCGCGGTGCTTATTGCAGGCCCGACCGCCAGCGGCAAGTCGGCGGCCTTACCTTACTGGGCTGCAACGCGCTCCACGGTGCCCGGCCGGCAGGATGAAATGACAGCCAACACTTCGGGGAGCAATGGGATTAAGTCGGCGAGACGATTTGTTTTGGCCTCAATCACGACAATGGCTATGGCAAAAGCTGTAAGGTTCTGTTGAAAGGCCAAGTTTCGGTCGACGGTTACGAAAACATCGAACTCCTGGGCGGCCAGAGCGAGTAATTCCCCATTTTTGATGGCGGTCCAACCCATTTGCCGAGCTGTCTTGACTTCGTGTCCCCTGATGCTGCGAGAGATCCGCCAATCGACGCACTCATCAACAAAGACCCTCATGAGACGGATTCGACGAGCCTGTCTTTTGCGGCTTCAAGAAACGCGATCACTTGCGCGCGTGAGACAGAGGGAAAGCCTTCAAGAAATTCATCAATCGAATCGCCTGCTTCCAGATAGTCGAGCAGCGTCTGCACCGGCACACGGGTGCCGCGAAAGACGGGAGTGCCGCCCATGATGTCGGGATTGCGCGATACCACAGATTGTTCCATTGCAGCAGGGTACTCCCGCGCCTCGCTTCACGCAATCATGGCTACAGCCTTATGCAGCAGCCTTCCGCCATTCTGATTGCAGGGCCGACCGCCAGCGGCAAGTCGGCGCTGGCGCTGGCCGTGGCTGCGCGCTTCGACGGCACCATCGTCAATGCCGATTCCATGCAGGTCTATCGCGATCTGCGCATCATCACCGCGCGGCCGACGCCCGACGAGGAGGCGCGGGTGCCGCACCGTCTTTACGGCCACGTGGACGCGGCGGAGAACTATTCGGTCGGCCGCTGGTGCCGCGACGTGTCCGCGGTGCTGGACGAACTCGCCGAGGCGGGCCGCGTGCCGGTGATCGTCGGCGGCACCGGCCTCTACTTCAAGGCGCTGACAGCGGGCCTTGCCGCGGTGCCGGCGATCCCCGGCGGCATCCGCGAGCAGGTGCGCAGCCGGCTCATGAGCGAGGGCGTGCGCGCGCTTTATGCCGAATTGCTCGAGCGCGATCCGCAGACCGCCCACCGCCTGATGCCGAACGACCGCGCGCGCATCGCGCGCGCGCTGGAGGTGATGCTGGCGACCGGCCGCTCGCTGTCCGACTGGCACCGTGAGGGCATGCCGCCGCTGATCGATGCCGGAAAAACGGCGAAGGTGTTCATCACCTGCGAGCGCGACGAACTGGTGCGCCGTATCCAAGCGCGCTTCGCGGCGATGCTTGAAGCCGGCGCGCTGGAGGAAGTGAGGCGGCTCGCCGCGCGCCAGCTCGACCCGTCGCTGCCGGCGATGAAGGCGCACGGCGTGCCCTGGCTGATCCGCCACCTCAACGGGGAGATCACGCTGCAAGAAGCGGCCGCCGGCGCCGTGATGGACACCCGCCGCTACGCCAAGCGCCAGCTCACCTGGTTCCGCAACCAGATGAAGGATTGGCCGTCGGTGCCGGCGGAGGAGGGCGCCGCCGAAATCACCCGGCAGCTTGAGGCCGCGTGACAGCGGGTCCGCTCATGCCTCCTCCGTTTCCGGGAGCAGTCCGGTCGGCAGGCCGTCGATGCTGACGCTGTTCTTCTGGCGCCAATAGCTTTCTATCTTTTCTTCGCCCTTCGCCTCGGCCCAGCGCGTGAGCGAGGGGCGTTCGCCCTGGTAGTCGAACAACGGCACACCGAAGCCGCAGGAGGTCTGCACCAGGTCGATGCTGAGCGTCACGATCTGCCGCGCGCCGGCAGGCTCCTCGCCGGCAAAGGCGTCTGCAAGCAGGCGCCGATAGGTATCGCTGCTGCGCCGGTGCGCAGTGCCGCGGCCGTAGAGGCGAAGAATCATCGGCGCGCCCTCGAAGGCGCAGAACATGATGGTCAGGCGCCCGTCGGCGCGCAGATGCGCGCTGGTCTCGCTGCCGCTGCCGGTACGGTCGAGATAGGCCACTTCGTTGGGTCCAAGCTGACGAAAAGCGTCGAGACCTTTGGGCGAGACATTGACGCGCGTACCGGCGGCTGCGGAGGCAACGAAAAAGACATGCTGGCGCGCGATGAAGTCGCTGTGCTGCTGTTCGATGGCAGGGAATTTCTTGGACATGCATCCTCGGCTTCGTTGCATGTAACGGGGTCGCCCGTCCTCTCTCTAGCATGCGCCTGACGGAGCCGGACGCAGGGCAGGGTTGCCGTTCGTCCGGCCTCGGTTGCGCCAAAGCCGATTTGGGCGCATTTTCCTTCTTGACCGCGCGCGGAGGCGCTCCTATAACCCGCGCAATGAAAGTTCGGGCGAAAACCATGTTGCGCAATATTATTACGCTGGTAGTAGACGTTCGGACGCGGCCCAGGCGACCCTGACAGGGTACCCCAGGCGCTTCGTCCGAACATGGCCCTTCACGGGCCTTTTTTATTGGCCGGGGCGATCCCGGGCGGCGAGGACGAGACGAGCAGGCGGGACGGACACGAGCAGAAGGCGAAGGATGACGACCATGACACGGGAAATGAGCGGCGCCGAAATGGTGATCGAGGCGCTCGCCGACCAGGGCGTGAAGCATCTGTTCGGCTATCCGGGCGGCGCGGTGCTGCCGATCTACGACGCGCTCTTCAACCAGGACAAGGTGCGCCACGTGCTGGTGCGCCACGAGCAGGGCGCCGTGCACGCGGCCGAGGGCTACGCCCGCTCGACCGGCAAGGTCGGCTGCGTGCTGGTTACCTCCGGCCCCGGCGCCACCAATGCGGTCACCGGCCTCACCGACGCACTGATGGACTCGATCCCGCTCGTCTGCATCACCGGCCAGGTGCCGACCCATCTGATCGGCAACGACGCCTTCCAGGAGGCCGATACGGTCGGCATCACGCGGCCATGCACCAAGCACAACTACCTGGTCAAACGCATCGAGGACCTGCCCGGCGTGCTGCACGAGGCCTTCCATATCGCCGCCAGCGGCCGGCCGGGGCCGGTGGTGATCGATATCCCCAAGGACATCCAGTTCGCCACCGGTCTCTACTTCCGCCCCAAGGAATTCCCCCACAGCGGCTACCGTCCGAAGGTGAAGGGGGACATGGGAAAGATCAGGGAAGCGATCGATCTGATGGCCAATGCCAAGCGGCCGGTGTTCTATACCGGTGGCGGCGTGATCAATTCCGGCCGGGCGGCGAGCGAACTGCTGCGCGAGCTGGTCAAGCTCACCGGTTTCCCCACCACCTCGACATTGATGGGCCTCGGCGCCTACCCCGGCACCGATAAGCAATGGCTCGGCATGCTCGGCATGCACGGCACGTTGGAAGCCAACATGGCGATGCACGATTGCGACGTGATGATCTGCATCGGCGCGCGCTTCGACGACCGCATCACCGGCCGCATCGACGCCTTCTCGCCGGGCTCCAAGAAGATTCACGTCGATATCGACGCCTCGTCCATCAACAAGAACATTCATGCCGACGTGCCGATCATCGGCGACTGCGCCCACGTGCTGGAGGACATGGTGCGGCTGTGGCGCACCGAGGCGCGCCACGCCGACAAGAAAGCCATGGCCGACTGGTGGACCCAGATCGACAAATGGCGCGCGCGCAAATCGCTCGCCTACCGCCAGTCGAACGAGGTGATCAAGCCGCAATACGCCATTCAGCGGCTCTACGAGGCGACCAAGGACAAGGACGTCTATATCACCACCGAGGTCGGTCAGCACCAGATGTGGGCCGCGCAGTTCTACAGCTTCCAGGAGCCCAACCGCTGGATGACGTCCGGGGGCTTAGGCACCATGGGATATGGCCTGCCGGCCTCGGTCGGCGTGCAGCTCGCACATCCGAAGTCGCTGGTCATCGACATTGCCGGCGAGGCCAGCGTGCAGATGACCATGCAGGAACTGTCGACCGCGGTGCAGTACCGGCTGCCGATCAAGATCTTCATCTTGAACAACCAGTACATGGGCATGGTGCGCCAGTGGCAGGAGCTCCTGCACGGCGGCCGCTATGCCGAGAGCTATTCGGAGGCGCTGCCCGACTTCGTCAAGCTGGCCGAGGCCATGCATGCGGTCGGCATCCGTTGCGAAAAGCCGGGCGACCTCGATCACGCCATCAAGGAGATGATCGATGTCGACCGGCCGGTGCTGTTCGACTGCGTGGTCGATCCGGCCGAGAACTGCTTCCCGATGATCCCGTCCGGCCGCGCGCACAATGAGATGCTGCTCAGCGGCGCGGCGGAGGACATCGAGGAGGCGATCACCGAGGAAGGCAAAGTGTTGGTGTAGTCATGAACGCAAACGCAAATGTGAGCCCGAGCACCTCGCACTATCCGTCCGCGCCGACTGCGCAGAAGCCGGAGACGCACACGCTGTCGGTTCTGGTCGACAACGAGCCGGGCGTGCTCGCCCGCGTCATCGGCCTGTTCTCCGGCCGCGGCTACAATATCGAGTCGCTCACGGTGTCGGAGACCGAGCACCGCAAGCACCTGTCGCTTATTACCATCGTGACGACGGGTACGCCCATGGTGATCGAGCAGATCAAGAACCAGCTCGATCGGCTGGTGCCGATCCACCACGTCGTCGACATGACACTGACGGGCCGCGCGATCGAGCGGGAGCTCGCTATGGTCAAGGTCAAGGGCAAGGGCGAGAACCGCGTCGAGGCCCTGCGGCTGGCGGACGCCTTCCGTGCCCGCGTGATCGACGCCACCACCGAGAGCTTCGTGTTCGAGATCACCGGCAAGAGCGACAAGATCGAGCAGTTCATCGAACTGATGCTGCCGCTCGGCCTGGTCGAGGTGGCGCGAACCGGCATCGCCGCCATCATGCGCGGGCCGGAGGGGATGTGAAGCGCAGGATGCCTGTGCCGTAATGCCCCTCGACATCTTCCTGCCGCTGGTCATCTTCGCGTTCGTGATGGCGTTCACGCCGGGGCCGAACAACATCATGCTGGCGGCTTCCGGCGTGAACTTCGGCTTCGCGCGCACCATCCCGCATATGGCCGGCGTCACGCTCGGCTTTTTCGCACTGCTGACCGCCTGCGGCGCGGGGCTCGGCCTCGTCTTCGCGGCCGCGCCGCAGTTGCAGATCGTGCTCAAGATCGCCGGCGCCGCCTATATGCTGTTTCTGGCCTTCAAGGTCGCCACCGCGCATCTGTCCGGCGCCGACACGGCCGCGCCGGCGCGGCCCTTCACCTTTCTGCAGGCGGCGGCCTTCCAATGGATCAATCCGAAGGCCGTGGTGGCCTCGCTCAGCGCGATGGCGCTCTTTGTCCGCCCCGGCCACGAGCGGGCCGATTTCCCCGTCATGCTGGCGGTGCTGATGGCCTGCACGGTGGGCTCGGTCTCGACCTGGACGGGCTTCGGGGTGGCCCTGCGGCGGCTGCTGCGCAAGCCGGCCCACGCTCGGCTGTTCAACTTCAGCATGGGGCTGCTTTTGGTGGCCAGCATCGTGCCGATGGTGATTTGAGGGCGCGAAAACGCCGGGGCTTGTCGGCTCCCTCCGGCCGTCCTAGAAGCAGGGCCGACATTCCGAGGCATGTTTCAGAGGATCATCATGCGAGTTTACTACGATCGTGACGCCGACCTGAACCTGATCAAGGGCAAGAAGGTCGCCATCATCGGCTATGGCAGCCAAGGCCACGCCCATGCGCTCAATCTGCGCGATTCCGGCGTGAAGGAAGTCGCGGTCGCGCTGCGCAAGACGAGCGGAGGCGTCAAGAAGGCCGAGGGCGAGAAGTTCAAGGTCATGGAGGTGGCCGAGGCCGCCAAATGGGCCGATGTCATGATGATGCTGACGCCTGACGAATTGCAGGCCGACATCTACAACGACCACCTGGTCAAGAACATGAAGCAGGGTGCGGCGCTGATGTTCGCGCACGGCCTCAACGTTCATTTCAACCTGATCGAACCGCGCGCCGATATCGACGTCATGATGATCGCGCCCAAGGGTCCCGGCCACACGGTACGCTCGGAATATCAGCGCGGCGCCGGCGTTCCCTGCCTGCTGGCGGTGCATGCCGACAAGTCGGGCAACGCCCATGAGCTCGCGCTCTCCTACGGCGCGGCGATCGGCGGCGGGCGCGCCGGCATCATCGAGACCAGCTTCAAGGAGGAATGCGAGACCGACCTGTTCGGCGAGCAGACCGTGCTATGCGGCGGCCTGGTGGAGCTGATGAAGGCCGGCTACGAGACGCTGGTCGAGGCCGGCTATGCGCCGGAGATGGCCTATTTCGAATGCGTGCACGAGGTGAAGCTGATCGTCGACCTGATCTACGAGGGCGGCATCGCCAACATGAACTATTCGGTGTCGAACACGGCCGAATACGGCGAATACGTTTCCGGCCCGCGCGTGGTCACGCCGCAGGTGAAGGCCGACATGAAAAAGGTGCTGGACGACATTCAGTCCGGCCGCTTCACCAAGGATTGGATGCTGGAGAACAAGGTCAACCAGACCTCGTTCAAGGCGACCCGCGCCAAGCTCGCCGAGCACCCGATCGAGCAGGTCGGCGCCAAGCTGCGCGACATGATGCCGTGGATCAAGGAACGCGCGCTGGTCGACAAGACGAAGAACTGACCAGTTTGCGTCTTGAGAGTCTACTGTCATGCCCCGCGCAAGCGGGGCATGACAGTACTCGCCGACGGTGAGTACCGGATCGTCCGCTTCGCGGATGATGACGGTCGGCGTTTTTGGCGCCGCTAAAGCCCCAGCAATTTCTTCGCGTTGCCGCCGCAGATCGCCGCGCGCGCGGCGTCGTCGAAGCTTTCCACCGACGCGACATGGCCGATCGGATCGTACTCCAGCATGTCGAAGGGATAGTCCGTCCCCAGGATGATGCGATCGGCGCCATAGGTCTTCACCAGCGCCTCGAGCTGGTGCGGCGTGAAGACGACGGTGTCGAAATAGACGTTCCGCCTGAGATACGTCGTCGGCGGCTGCGGCAGTTCGCCATGCGCATCCGAGCGCGCGCCCCAGGCATGGTCGATGCGGCCTGAATAGGCGCCGAGAAAGCCGCCGCCGTGCACGGCCACGACGCGCAGCTTGGGATGCCGTTCGAAGACGCCGTCGAAGATCAGGTAATGCAGCGCCACGGTGGTGTCGAGCGGATTGCCGATGACGTTGTTGAAGTAAAAGCGGGCGAAGCGCTGCGGCTGGGTGAAGCCGGTCGGGTGGATCAAGACCAGCGCGTCGAGCTCCTCGGCCTTCTGCCAGAACGGCGCGAAAGCTGGATCGGAGAGCTCCTTGCCGTTGACGTTGGTGAGGATCTCGACCCCTTTGAAGCCGAGCTGTTTCACGCACCGCTCCAGTTCCTTCGCCGCCTCGTTGCCGTCCTGCATCGGCACCCCGCCGAGCGCAATCAGCCGATCCTTATGCTTGCCGACATAATCGGCGATGCCGTCGTTCAGCGCGGTTGCGGCTTGTACGCCGACATCCAGCGGCAGGGAGTAATAGATTTGCGGCGGCGCCGGACAGATGAGCTGCATGTCGATACCCATCCCGTCCATCGCGGCAAAGCGCTCGTCCGTCGTGCTCATGCGCGAGCCGATGTCGGCCGCCTGCTTCGCCATCAGCGCCTGAGTCTCGGGCGTCGAATGTTGCACCAGCGGGTCGGTGGCTTGCTTGAGATGCGGGCCGACGATCTCCGCCACGCGCGGCACGGCGACATGGCAGTGCATATCGACGGTGAGGCTTTTCGGTCTGACCTCACGTCCCGGCTTGCCGTGCTTGCGCGCCGCGGTGTTGGCGTATTTGTTCCAGACTTCCGGCATTTGGGTCCTCGTTTTGTCGTTTGTCTCGGCTGTCATCACCCGCGAAAGCGGGTGATCCAGTAGCCCCGGTATTTCTAAATATCGATTCGATACGTTGTGATTACTGGGTCCCCCGCCTTCGCGGGGGACGACAGCCTGAGCTAAAACACTCCCAGATGCTGATGCAGATCGATGCCTTCCTCGGAAAGTGCCGCCGGCGTCGACACCACCGCCACGCGGCCGCTGTTCAGGATGACGATATCGTCGGCCATTTCGAAAACCAGCTTGGGATTCTGCTCGACCAGCACGATCGACAGCCCGCTCTCCTTCAGCTTGCGGATGGTGGCCATCACCTCGGCGACGATTTGCGGCGCGAGGCCTTCGGACGGTTCGTCCATCAGCAGCACGCGCGGATTGCCCATCAGCGCGCGGCCGATGGCGAGCATCTGCTGCTCGCCGCCCGACAGATGCGCGGCGATCTGGTTGCGCCGCTCGGCAAGCCGCGGAAACATGGCGCAGATGGTCTCTTCATTCCACGCTGCGTGCTTGCCGTCGGCCGGCTTGCGCGCCGCCACCATCAGGTTCTCGCGCACGGTCAGGCTCTTGAAGATGCGTCGCCCCTGCGGAACCAGCGCGACGCCGCGGGCGGCGATCGCTTCCGGCGGCTGACCGCCGACCGGTTCGCCGAACACCATCACGTCGCCGTGGCGCGGGGGCAGGAGGCCGATGCTGACATTCATGCAGGTCGATTTGCCGGCGCCGTTGCGGCCGAGCAGGCCGAGCATGCAGGCTTCGCCGAGTTCGAACGAGACGTCCTGCAACACGTGGCTGTCGCCGTAATAGGCGTCGATGCCCTGCAGGCTGAGCGCGCTAGTGGCCAAGATAGACCTCCCGCGTGCGCGGATCGGCCACCACCTCGGCGCGGGTACCCTCGACGATCACCTCGCCGAAATGCAGAAGCGTGATGCGTTCGGCGAATTCTAGCGCCACGTCCATGTTGTGCTCGATCATCACCATGGTGACGTCGCGCGGAATACCGAGCAGCAACTGGTGCACGTCGCGGCGCTCGTCGATGGACAGGCCGGCGAAAGGCTCGTCGAGCAGAAGAACCTTTGGATTCTGCGCCAGCGCCATGGCGATCTCGACGCGGCGACGCTCGCCATAGGAAGTCTGCGCCAGCGGCCGCTCGGCCAAGTGGCCAAGGCCGACGCGGTCGAGCGCCAGGCGTGCGTCGTCGGTCACGTGGCTGAGACGCTTGAGATCGACCAGCGGATTCCAGCGCAGCTTCGACAGGCCGAGCAGCGCCAGCGAGACGTTGTGCACGATGGTGTCGTGCGGGAACAGCGTGATGATCTGGTAGGTGCGCGCCATGCCGAGATGCGGTCGCCGCCGGCTCGGCACCCGGGTGATGTCGTCGCCGAACAGTGCGATCGAGCCCGCGTCAGGTGTCAGTTCGCCGGTGATGAGGTTGAACAAGGTGGTCTTGCCGGCGCCGTTGGGGCCGATGATCAGCCGCCGCTCGCCCGGCTGCACGTCGAGGGTGACGTCGTTGGTCACGCGCAAGCCCCCGAATGCCTTGCTCAAGCCCTTGACGGCGAGCGCGCTCATGGCTGCGGCTCCGCTTTGAGGCGGCGGCGCGAGCCCGCGAGTTTGCGGCGGGCTGTGCGGAGGAGGCGCGCCGTGCCGGGCACCAGGCCCTCCGGCATCAGGATCACGATGGCGACGAAAATGGCGCCGAGCAGCATGTTCCACCGCGTGATGTAGCCGCTCACCACGCTCTTGACCACGACCACCAGCGCGGCGCCGATCACCGGGCCGAACAGCGTGCCGGCACCGCCGGAGATGACCATCAGCAGCACCTCGGCCGAGGAGGTCAGGTCCACCGCCTGCGGGCTGATGAACTGCGTGTAGTAGACGAACAGCACGCCGGAGACCGCGGTCAGCAGGCCGGAGAACATGCAGGCCCAGAAGCGGATCGCCCACACGTGATAGCCGAGCGCGTTCATGCGGCGCGGCTGGTCGCGGGTTCCCATGAGCGCGGCGCCGAGCGGCGAGCGCACGAAGATGGCCATGGCGCCGAGCGCCAACAGAAAGACGATCAGCGTGGCGTAGTAGAAGGAGACGGGCGTCGCGAGCGAGAAGCCGAAGGGATGCGGCCGGCCGTGCAGATTGATGCCGTTGTCGCCGCCGGTGATGCCGATCCAGCGGTAGCACAGGCCCCAGATGATCTCGCCCAGTGCCAGCGTGATCATGATGAAGCCGATGCCGGTGGCGCGCAGCGACAGCACGGCGTAGATCGCCATGGCGACGAGGCCGAGCAGCAGGGCGCCGATGATCGCTGCGGTATGGCCGAAGCCGACCTGCAGCAGATAGCCGGTCGCGTAGGCCGCGATGCCGAGCAGGCCGGCATGACCGAGCGAGACGAGGCCGGCATAACCGACCAGCACGTTCAGCCCGAGCGCGAACACCGCGTAGAACAGGATCTGGCTGGATACGTTGATGTAGTAATCGCCCGGCATCCAGTAGGGCACCGTGGCCAGCGCGGCCAGGATGACGGCATAAACGGCGGCACGCGCGCTCATGAACGCTTCCTCATGGCACGAACCTGCCGAACAGGCCCTGCGGCCGGAAGATCAGCACCAGCAGCATGGGCAGAAACAGCACGAAATAGGAAAGCTGCGGCAGCAGCGCCTGGCCGAAATTATAGATGAAGCCGATGATCAGGCTGCCGACGAGGCTGCCGAGCAGGCTGCCCGAGCCGCCGAGAATGACCACGACCAGCGCCAGCGGCAGCATGTCCTGGTCGATGCCCGGATAGACCGAGAGGATCGGCGCGCCGATGATGCCGGCGAAGGCGGCGAGCCCCGCGCCGAGCGCGAACACGATGGTGAACAGCCGCGACACGCGGATGCCGACCACCCGCGCCATGTCGGGGTCGTCGACGCCGGCGCGGATCATGGCGCCGAGCCGGGTGCGCTCGAGCAGCAGCCACAGGCCGATGGCGACGACGAGGGCGATGCCGATGACGGCCAGACGATAGATCGGAAACACCAGCGGGCCGTAATGGATATAGCCGCTAAGGCCCGGCGGCGTCGCCACCCGGATCGGATCGCCGCCCCAGATCATCAGGCAGAAGTCGGCGACCATGAAGGAAATGCCGAGCGTGACCAGCACCTGGGCGAGCGCGTTGCCGGGAAGCTGGCGCAGCAGGAAGCGCTCGATCAGCGCGCCGAAGGCGGCGACCAGGACAGCCGCGAGCAGCGCGGCGACCCAGAAGTCGAAGGCGAGCGCAAGCATGCCGCCGACGAAGGTCGCGCCGAAATAAGCGCCGAGCATGAAAAGCGAGCCGTGCGTCAGATTGGGAATGCGCATCAGCCCGAAGATGAGGGAGAACCCCGCCGACAGCAGGAACAACAGGCCGCCGAAGGTGACGCTGTTGACCGTCAGCAGCAGGTAGAAGGTCATTGTCCGCCGTCTTTCGTTGCGGGTCAGTCCAGCCCGCTCGTCCCCGCGAAAGCGGGGACCCAGGCGAAATTCGCGGACTCTGCAAATCTCGCTCCGGATTCCCGCTCGCGCGGGAATGAGCGGCCGCAAGGCTGTCAGATGCCGATCAGCACCCCTTCAGCGGCGGATAGTTGCGCGAATAGACCGGGTGCGCGAGGAACTCCTTCTCCGGCCAGGTCCAGAACTGGCTGACGTCGTGATAGGTCTTCACCGTCTTGTTCCAGAGCTTGAGCCCGTAGGGCGCGTCCGAGCGCTTCTCGCAGCGGCGCACGTAGAAATCGCCGATCACGTTGCCGAGATGATCGAACCTGATCGACCCGCGCGGCGTGTCCTTCAGGTGCACGGCCTTGAGCGCGGCCATGAACTTGTCTTTGTCGTCGGTCTTGCCGTCGGTCGCTTCCAGCCCCGCATTGACCACGTCGCAATTGACGTAGAGGCCGGCGCAGTAGAAGCCCGGCACCACGTTGAACTGCTTGTGCACGGCGGCGGCGAATTTCTTGTTGGCGTCGGTGTCGAGGTCGAGCGTGTAGGGACAGCAGCTCATGTGGCCGACCGCCTCGTCGCCGAAGGCGTGTAGCAGCGCGTCGTCACAGCCGGTCTCGCCGGTGACAAGCTGATATTTGAGACCGAAATTGGCGTACTGCTTGAGGAATCGCAGCGGCACGCCGCCGGGGAAGCCTTGGCAGACCACGTCGCAATCGGAAATCTGCGCCAGATAGGGCGTGTAATCCGGGGTGCCGATCGGCGCCCACAGCTTCTTGGTGACGCAGCCGCCGTCCTTCTGGAATGCCGCCTGGAAGCCGCCTTCCTGCTCGTAGCCGAAGGCGAAATCCCAATCGATGGTGATCGCCCGCTTCTTGCCCATCTCGGTGGCGGCGTAATGGCCCATGGGCTGCATGGCCTGCGACGAGGTCGCCGACGGCCGCAGGAAGTACGGATTCGGCCGGCGCTGGGTGAGGTCGTCGGCGCCGGCGAGGCTGAGCGTCGGCGTCTTGTGCTGCTTGATGTAGTCGTCGATCGCCAGCAGCTCGAAGGCGGCGAGCGGCCCGAGAATGACGTCGACGTGATCGCGCTCGATCAGCTCCTGCGCCTTGGTCTTGGTGCCGGCCGGCTTGCCGCCGGTGTCGGCGGAGAAGAACTCGACCTTGCGGCCGGCCATCTTGTTGTCGTGCAGCTTGAGCCAGGTGAGCACACCCTGTTCCATCTGGATGCCGCCCTGCGCCAGGCCGCCGGTCTTGACCGTGAGCAGGCCGAGCCGGAACGGCGCGCCCTGCGCGATGGCCGGCATGGGAAACTTGAAGGTTGCCGCTGCTGCGCCGGCGGCGGTCGCCGCCATGAATTTACGGCGGGTCAATTTCCGAGACATTGTATGATCCTCCCTCTGGCCCTGGTCGGGCCATTGCGTTTCCGGACTGGCCTTTGCCGGCCATTATCGTTAACGAACGCAGTCTCGCCGCGTATTGCATCGCGGGCCGCCGCGCCCACCTCGGCGGACGGATATCATCGGCCAATGTCTTCGCTGCTGTAAAGCCCGCATCCTGCAACCCGGATGCCGGTGCACGCGCGATCCGATTATGATAAGCTCGCGCGCAACCATCATTGGTGCGTAGGAGGCGGCCAACATGGGGACGAACGGCTTTGAGGTGCGGCGGCTGTCCGGCTCGATCGGCGCCGAGATTCTCGGTATCGATCTCGCCGCCGAGCCCGGGCACAATACCGTCGCCGCCATCCGCCAGGTGTGGCTCGATCATGGCGTCGTCTTCTTCCGCGACCAGGAACTGCCGCCGGCCATGTTCCTCAGCTTCGCAAAGCAGTTTGGCGAACCTGTCGAGTACCCCTTCGTCAAAGGCATCGAGGGCTTTCCCGAGATCATCCCGGTCGTCAAGCTCGAGCAGGAGACGCATAATTTCGGCGGCATCTGGCACAGCGACACCGCCTATCTGGACAAGCCGCCAATGGCCACCATGCTGGTCGCCCGCGAGGTGCCGCCCTATGGCGGCGACACGCTGTTCGCCAACGGCTATCTCGCCTATGAGACATTGTCGGAAGGCATGAAGCGCATGCTCGACGGCCTCGTGGCGGTCAACATGTCGGCCAAGGCGGACGTGACCCGCACCCGCGAGGACCGCATCCGTGACGGCGGCAAGGCGCAAGCCAAGAAGGAGTATGTCAGCGAGCATCCGGTGGTGCGCACGCATCCCGAGACCGGGCGCAAGGCGCTCTACGTCAATATCGGCCACACCGTGCGCTTCAAGGACATGACCGTGGAGGAGAGTGCAGGCCTGCTCGATTTCCTGTTTCAGCACCAGACCCGCCCCGAATTCACCTGCCGGTTCGACTGGCGGGTAGGTTCGCTGGCGTTCTGGGACAACCGCTGCGTCCTGCACAATCCCGTCAACGACTATCACGGTTTCCGCCGTGTGATGCACCGGGTGACGCTTGCCGGCGACAAGCCGCACTGAACGTTCGGCTGTCCGGGGGGACGATCCAGAAAAAAGGCAATTAAGTAAGTGAACGACGGATCGGAAATCGGCCGCGCCGGAGAGGCGGAGGGACGTCAGCACCGGCTTGCGCTCGGCATCGAGCGCATCGGGCTCATCTCGCTGCGCTTCCCGGTTATCATTGCCATCCTGCTGGTGGCGGCGTCGGTCGTCGCCGGCTTCGGCATCGAGCGCATCAAAGTCGACAATTCGCTGAGCACCCTGTTCCGCTCCGACACGCCTGACTTCAAGACCTACGAATACGTCACCCACCGCTTCCCCTCGGAAGAGTTCGACGTGCTGATCGCGGTGACCGGGCCCAAGCTGCTCGACCGCGACGCGATGTCCAAGCTGCGTGACGCCGTCACCGACCTGCAGCTCATCGACGGCGTGCGCGGGCTGATTTCGCTGTATTCGGCGCGCCAGCCGCCTGAGCCTGGCAAATTGCCGAAGGCGCTGTTTCCGGAGCCGCTGCCGACCGGCGCCGCCTACCAGGAGCTCATCCAGCGGGTGCGCTCCAACGAGATCATCCGCGGCAAGCTGCTATCGAACGACGGCGAACTCGCGCTCGTCGTGCTGGCGCTCAAGCCGGAGGTGGTCGGCAGCAATGCGCTGGCCAAGACGGTCGCCGAGATCCGCCGGACGATGGACGAGGACCTCGCCGGCGCGGGCGTGCGCGCCGAGCTTACCGGGGTACCGGTGATCCAGCTCGAGCTGCGCAACGCGGTCGAACGTGACAGGTTGATCTACAACAGCTTCGGGCTGATCGCCGGCTGCCTCATCGCGATCATGTTCTTCCGCCGGGTGTCGTTCATGGTGGTGGCGGCCGGCCCGCCGCTGATCGCGATTCTGCTCGCGCTCGGCACGCTGGGCTGGTTCGGTTTCAAGCTCAACATGTTCCTCAACGTGATGACGCCGCTCATCATGGTGATCAGCTTCTCCAATTCCATGCAGCTCACCTTCGCCGCGCGGGCGGCGATCCTGAGGGGCGACAGCAAGCGCGACGCCTTCCGGCAGGCGATCCTGGTGGTGGGGCCTGCCTGCGTGCTCACCCACGCCACGGCGGCGCTCTCCTTCATCGCGCTGCAGTTCTCCCAGTCCGACCTCATCCGCACATTCGGCCAGGCGGGGCTGCTGGCGACGCTGATCGCGCTCATCGCCGTGCTGATCATGGCGCCGACCCTCGGCCTGATCCTCGTGCGCGAGGAAGCCGACATCCAGGTGAAGGCTTCGACCGTCGACCGCTCGGTCGATTGGCTGCGTGCGTTCTGCGCGTGGATCGCCGACAAGATGGTGCACCGTCCGCTGTTCTACACGGTCATAAGCATGCTCGTGGTCGCCGGACTGGGCTTCATCTATGCGCAACTGCCGGCGCGCTATCGCCTCGCCGACCAGCTTCCCGACCGCGAGCATGCGGTGCAGGCCGCCAATCTGATTGACGCCAAGCTGCACGGCGCCAATCCGATCGACGTGCTGATCCAGTTTCCCAAGGGCGCTTCTCTCTATTCGCCGCAGACGCTCGGCGTGATCGACGACGTGCAAACCGCAGTCGAGAAGCAGGCCGGCATGGGCAACGTCTGGTCGCTCGCCACGCTGCAACGCTGGCTCGCCGAGAAGGCCGGCAGCTCCGATGTCGCCACGCTGAAGGAATACGTCAGCATCCTGCCCAAGCAGATCATCGACCGCTTCATCGCCCCGCAGCACGATGCCGCCATCGTGCAGGGGCGGGTTCGGGACCTGGATTCCAGCAAGCTGCTGCCGGATATCAACCAACTCGACAGGTCGCTCAACGCCGTGCGGGCGCGCCATCCGGATTATAAGATCTCGGTGACCGGCTTGTCGGTCGTCTCCGCGCGCAACAGCGCGGAGATGATCGGCCGGCTCAACCAGGGCCTGACCGTGGAGATCGTGTTCGTCGCCGCTTTCATCGGCTTGGCGTTCCGCTCCTTCATCGTCATGCTGGCCAGCATTATGCCGGCGATCTTCCCCATCTTCGTGGCCGGCTCGATCCTGTGGCTGCAGGGGAAAGGGCTGCAATTCGCCAGCATCGTTGCGCTCATCGTCTCGTTCGGTCTCGGCTTGAGCGCCACCATTCATTTCCTCAACCGCATGCGGGCCGAGGACAAGCCGGGCGACGATCCCGGCGTTGCGGTCGAGCGCGCCACGGTGCTCATGGGGCCGCCTCTGATCCTGACCTCGGTGGTGCTCGCCTGCGGCCTGGCGGTGACCGTGCTGTCCGACTTGCCGTCGCTCCGCCTGTTCGGCTGGCTGAGCGCGGTGGCGATGCTGGCGGCATTGGTGGCGGACCTGACCATCCTGCGGCCGAGCATCACCCTGCTGCGCATCATCGCGCGGCGATTGCGGCGCGACGCGGCGCGCAAAGTCTCCGGACATTAGCGCCGCCGCGAGGCATCGCTCTCGGTAGGGCGGGCGGATTGCACCGCCGCACGCCTTTGCGGCCCTACGATTCGCGTCTGATCGCCTTGCTCTCCGGCGGCTGCCAATCCTGCGTCTGTTCGTAGCGCTTGGCGTAACGGTAGAACGTGCCCTCGAAATTGCCGAAGGCGATGACGAAGCCGGCCCAGCCGTCGACGAAGCCGCGCTTGAAAATGTAATGCTTGATGAACGACCACAGCCCGTGTCCGAACGCGCTCGCCATGCTCACGCGCTTGCCCGCGAGCTTCGGCACGCCGAGCGAGGAATAGCGGTTCATCTTGCGGATCACCTCTTCCAGGTTGCGGAAGGGGAATTGCCAGATCGCGTTCTTCAGCGTGCCGAGCGGCTTGCCGCTCAGGTTCTCGAAGCCCTCGTGCACCGGTTCGAGCGTGTAGCGCATGGCACCTTTGCGGAAGAGCTGCGGCTGGCGGAAGTTCGGGTACCAGCCCGAGCCCCTGATCCAGCGGCCCATCATGTAGCTCTTGCGCGGCACGCGATAGACGTCGTGCGCCGGCTGGCCGGCAATGAGCGCCAGGATCTCGTCGCGCACTTCCGCGGTGCAGCGCTCGTCGGCGTCGAGGCTGAAGATCCAGTCGTGGCGGCAGGCTTCCAGCGCGCGGTTGCGCAGGTCGCCGAAGCCGTTGAATTTCACCTCTACCACCCGCGCGCCCAGCGCCGTCGCCCGCGCCGCGGTGTCGTCGGTGCTGAAGGAATCGATCACCACCACCTCGTCCGCCCACAGCACGCTTCGCACCGCCGCCTCGATCTTCTCGGCCTCGTTGAAGGTCAGGATGTAGGCGGAAATCTTGTTCATCGTCAGATGGTTGCCCTATTTAGGCCGTGCGGCGGGGGCACGTTACCATCGCTCGGCGCGCGGGCCATAGGGGTTTGTCGGCGCCGGGCAGTTCGGCTAAAGGCAGCAGCCAGCGCATGATCCCGGAAAGTAGGAACCGGTTTTCGGATAAAGATTATGCGCCTTGAAAGGCTGGAGGCTGCGTGGCCGCGCTGATTTCCGTCATCATCACCACCTATAACCGCGAGGATGCGCTGGACGCGGTGCTGCGCTCGCTCGCGCGCCAGACTGACCCGGATTTCGAGGTGGTGGTGGCCGATGACGGCTCGCGGCCGGCCACGGCGGAACTGGTGGCGGCCTGGCGGGGCAAACTCGGCCGTTCGCTCGCCCATGTCTGGCACGAGGACCGCGGCTTCCGCGCGGCCGAAATCCGCAATCGCGCCATCCTTGCCGCGCGCGGCGCCTATGTGATCTTCCTCGATGGCGACTGCTTGGCGCGGCCGGATTTCGTCGCCGCCCACCGACGTTTCGCCGAGAAGGGCTGGTTCGTCACCGGCAACCGGGTGCTGCTCTCGCCCGAACTCACGGCCAAGGTGCTGCGCGAGAGGCTGGCGCCGGAAACCTGGGGGCCGGCTGCCTTTCTCACGGAGCGGGCGAAGGGCGGCGTGAACCGGCTGGCTGCCCTTATGCGTCTGCCGCTTGGACCGCTGCGGCGGCTGCGGCGCAATCAGTGGCGCGGCGCGCGCTCGGCCAACCTGGCGGTCTGGCGTGCCGACCTCGCCCGCGTCGACGGCTTCGACGCCGACTACAGCGGCTGGGGCAAGGAGGATTCCGACATCATTGTGCGGCTCATACGCGCCGGCGTCGGCCGCAAGGATGGCGCCTTCGCCACCGGCGTGCTTCACCTGTGGCACGCGCAAGCCGAACGCGGCCGCCTCGACGAAAACGAGCGCAAGCTCGCCGGCATCATCGCCGGCGGGGATATCCGCGCCCGGCGCGGCCTTTCGGCGCTTGCGGCGGCCGCGGCGGCGGCGGCGGCCGCTACGGCGGGGTAGCCGATGAGCGGGTTGTCGATTGCGGCACGTTTCGACCGGGCAAAGCTTGCGCCGGTCGCCGACGCGCTGATGGTCGCCGTGGCGGTGGCGCTCCCCTGGTCGACATCGGCTGTCGGCGTTCTGCTGGTGCTGTGGCTGCTGGTGCTCATTCCCACGCTCGAATGGTCCGAGGTGCGGCGCGAACTGCTCAGTCCGGCGGGCGGGTTGCCGGTGCTGTTGTTCGTGCTCGGCGTTATCGGCATGGGCTGGGCCGACGTCTCCTGGGCGGCGCGCTGGGGCGGGCTCACCGGCTTCGTCAAGCTGCTGGCGATCCCCTTGCTGATGGCTCAATTCCGCCGCTCGAAGAACGGCCACCGGGTCTTTTTAGGCTTTCTGATTGCCTGTATTGCGCTGCTGTTCGCTTCCTGGGCCGTGGCCATCTGGCGGGACCTGCCGACGGGGTCGACCGACTTTGGCGTCATGGTCAAGAGCTACATCGTGCAGAGCGCTGAATTCGCCATCTGCGCGGCGGGCTTGCTTTACTTGGCGGTTGACGCGGCGCAGGAGCGACGCTGGACACGGGTTGCTGTGCTGGTCGTCATCGCGCTGGCGTTTCTCCAGGACATTTTCTTCGTCGCCACCGGCCGGACAACGCTGGTCATTATTCCGGCGCTGATCGTCGTCTATGGCGCGCAGCGCTTCGGGGCCAAGGGAGTCGCTGGCGCCATCTTGGCGGCGCTGATCCTGGCAGCCGGCGTGTGGGTCGCTTCCGATCACGTGCGGCATCGCGTCGATGAAATACTCACGGCAGACCATCGCCCGACGAATCCGGAGAAGGTAACGTCCTCGGAAGAGCGATCCGTCTTCTGGACCAAATCGGTCCGCTTCATCGCGAGCGCGCCGCTGATCGGACACGGAACCGGCTCGATCACCGAAATGTTCAAGAAGGCCGCCGTCGGTCGTGTAGGGGTGGAGGGTGAGGTCGCCGCCAACCCACACAACATGACCTTTGCAGTCGGCATCCAGCTCGGCCTCCTCGGCATCGCGGCGCTATGGGCGATGTGGCTCGCCCATTTTCTTTTGTTCCGCGGAGGCGGCGGTTTGGCGGCGTGGATCGGACTGGTCATCGTCACCCAGAACGTGGTCGGCTCGCTGTTTAATTCCTTTTTGTTCGATTACACGGAAGGGTGGCTTTACATCGTCGGATTCGGTGTGGCGGCGGGCACAGTGCTCTCCCAGCACGACGCCGCCGGTTCGGCGAAGAGCGTCGCGGCTCCGAAGACATGACGCCGCTCCGGCTGCCGCCCGCGCCGAAAATCCTGGTCGTCGCGCTGCGCAGGCTCGGCGACGTGCTGATGACGACGCCGCTCATCCGCAGCCTGCGACAAGCGTGGCCGAACGCGACCATCGAGGCGCTGGTGTTCGCCGACACCGCCGGCATCCTCGACGGCAATCCCGACGTCAGCGGCGTCGTCACCATGCCCGTTCGTCCTACCGCCGCCCAGAGCCTCAAACTGGCGGCGCGGCTGTGGCGCCGCTACGATCTCGCCATCTCGACACAGTGCGGTGACCGCCCGAGCTTTTTCGCCTTTGCGGCCGGCCGCCTTCGCGTCGGCCCGGTGGAAGGCAATCTGAACGGGCGGATCAAGGTGAGGAGCTACGAGCGCAGCGTTACTTATGCTCCCGGCGTGCACCGGGTGGAGGAGATGCTGCGGCTTGCCGACCTCATCGGCATCGCGCGTGTCGACGAAATGGTCGCGCCTAACCCGCGCGCGGCAGAGGGGCTGCCGGCCGGCGACTATGCCGTCATTCATGCCGCGCCCATGTTTCGCTACAAGCAATGGCACGCCGACGGCTGGCGCGCGCTTGCCGCAGCGCTCACCGAGCGCGGCCTGACGGTGGTTGCGACCGGCGGTCCGGGTTCGGTCGAGCGGCGCTACCTTGATGAAGTCTGGCGAGGCGCGGCGGGCGTGCGCCGCCTGGACGCTCAACTCGACTGGCCGCAGCTCGCCGGTTTGCTGGGGAGCGCGCGCGTCTATGTCGGCCCCGACACCTCGGTGACCCACCTCGCGGCGGCAACGGGATGCCCGACCGTTGCGCTCTACGGCCCCACGGACCCACGTTTGTGGGGCCCCTGGCCCGCGTCCGGCCTCGATACGATGTGGCAGGCGGCGAGCATGCTGCAGCGGCGCGGCAATGTCTGGCTGGTGCAGAACCCGTTGCCCTGCGTGCCGTGCCAGTTGGAGGGGTGTGAGCGGCGGCTGGAAAGTTACAGCGTCTGCTTGGATGAATTGTCGG
>CAWIPY010000010.1:0-28802 GCA_963837965.1 uncultured Pseudomonadota bacterium
CAGCCGCGTCGGCCGTACAGAGCCGCCGATTACCTGACGGGAACTCCGTGCCGGTCCCTGGCTTGACCGATATGGACGCAACCTTCGCTGCCGTAGCCATTGCGGGGCTCGTGGTGGGGGCGAGCATCATGCTCGCCCCGAGCTTCCTTTCGGCCTGCCGCTCATTGTGGTTCTGAACGCGACCCTCTCCAGACCTCATCTTGCATGCAATGAATTGCGGCGTATGAACGCCAGCGCGATCACGGCGCCCAGCATTTCCGCGGCGCCGCTGCCGGTGAGCGCGGCGCGCAAGCCCGGCAGGAAGCCGGAGCCCGCGCCCGCCTGCTGGCCGGCATAGGCGGCGAAGACGGAGCCGAGGATGGCGACGCCGAGGGTGGCGCCGACCATGCGCGCGGTGTTGAGCATGCCGGAGGCCGTGCCTGAGCGCGCCGGCGGCACGGCCGCCACGGCGACGCCGTTGACCGGCGCGGTGTTCAACCCGAGTCCGATACCGACCACGAAAAGGGCGAATTCGATCCAAACGAGCCCGGTGGCGGCGCCGATCGCCGCTAAGCCAAGCGCGCCGAGCCCCATGCAGGCCATGCCGAAGGTCATCACCAACCGCGGGCCGAAGCGGTTGGTCAGAAGACCGACCGATTGCGACACGATCACGAAGGCGACCGACATCGGCAAGAGTTCCAGGCCGGCCATGAACGGGCTGCCGCCGCGCACGGTCTGGAAGTAGAGGGGCATGATGAACAGCAGCGCGTACATGCCGAAGGTCATCAGACCGGCGACCGCGAGCGAAGCGGAGAACACGGGCAGCCGCAGGAAGCCGAGCGGCAGCAGCGGGCCGGGTGTGCGGGCTTCCACCCAGACGAACAGTGCGAGCGCGGCAAGTGCGAAGGCGGCAATGGCCAGGATGAGCGGCGAGGTCCAGCCCCAGCGCGAGCCTTCGATGGCCGCGAATGCGAAGGCGGCGAGCACTGTGACGGCGAGCGCCTGGCCGGGCAGGTCGAGCCGGCGGTCTTGCGGTTCTGCGCTTTCGTCCACCGCGCGGAAGGTGATTATGATCGCTGCCGCGCAAACCGGCAGCGTCATATAAAAAATGCTGCGCCAGCCGGCGGTATCGACCAGCCAGCCGCCGACGGTCGGCCCGATGATGAAGGCGAGCCCGTTGCAGCTCGCCCACACGCCGAGCGCATGCGCGCGTTGCTCGCGGGCCGGATAGGCGATGGTCAAAAGCACCAGCGACATCGGCAGCGCGAAGGCGGCGCCAAGCCCGCTCAGCACGCGGCCGCCGATCAGCACCGAAGGCGTGGGTGCCAGCGCGCAGGCGAGAGTGCCGGCGGTGAACAGCGCGATGCCGAGCACGAAGACGCGGCGGCGGCCATATAGATCGCCGAGCGTGCCGCCGGTCAGCAGCAGGCTGGCATAGACGAGATTATAGGCGTCGATCACCCATTGCAGCGCGCTGACGCCGGCGTGCAGGTCGGCGCCGATGCTTTTGAGCGCCAGATTGACCACGGACGTGTCGATCTGCGCCAGCAGCACGCCGAGCGAGGTGGCGAGCAGCACCAGGCGCGGGCGCGCGCGCGGCGCGGTGCCGTCAAGACCTGTCGATACAAAGCTCATCGGATTGCGTTCCTTTATTCACGACCGGTAGGCCCGACCTAGATACCTGACCGTCCGGAACCCACCCGAAATGTGCGCCCGATTCCTCCTGAGTCCTCACCGCTCTATCGCACGGCGCCAAAGGCCGGCTGAAGCCAAAGGTTCCGATCGGTTCCGCCACAAAAACTGATGGAGGGCGCAAGCGGCTTGGTTAAGCCGCTAACAAGTAAGGTAAAGAAATGGTTTGCTTTGAACTTCGCAATTGGACCTACTACGCCTGCAATCCTGTCCGAGGAGGCGACCCATGCGAAAGCTTTCGGTGGCGGCCGTCGCCATGATCCTGGCGATCGCGCTTTACTTCACCTTGTTCTGGGGCTTCGAGGCTCTGCGCATGCTCACCTCGCCCACTTACGGCCTCGGCGACGCCTGGCAGGCCGAGTTCGTCTTCGAGATCGGCCGGATGTTTGCGCTCTCGCCGATGGGGTTGATCAAGCTCGCCGCCTTCTTCGCCACGATCAAGCTCGCCGTGGCCGCCGTCTGCGCCGTGCATATCGGCGACCGTCTCCGCGCCCTTGCGGGCGGCAAGGCCGAGCCCGAAATCCTCGAAGCCGGCCTTCTGCTGGCGGTCTTAATCAGCATCCTTTCCGCCGGTCCGGCGATCTGGCTGCACAATGTCGATGTACTGCGCCAGCAGGTGGTGCAGCTCATGCTGGCGGCCGTGGCGGTCGCGCTGTGCATGCTCGAGCGCAGCTATCGGCGCGAGGCCGAGGCTGCCGTTGCTCCCGAGGGTGCGCCGCAAGGCGCCGGCTGGTACTCGCCGCTTCGTTGAGCGGTTTCGTTACCATCATCTTGACGTCGTGATCACGCGGGCTACTTCGGCCGCGGCTCGGTAAGGCCGCGGTCGGGCGGCTGCAGCTTGCCGCTGCGCCGGTCTTTCACCGCCTGCACCAGCGCGCGGGCGGCGTTGCGCACTTCTTCCTGCACGCCCTCGTCCTTGTCGAGCGCGTCGTGGCTGGTGGCGTAGGGCGCGTAATAGCCGATGTAGCGGTCGAGCTGAGCGAGATGGCCGGCCGGGATCATGCCGATATCTTCCAGCCAGTCGGACAGGATGCGGCGCAGGTTCTCGACTCCGGCGGCGTCGCCGTGCGTGATGACGGAAAACACCCGGCCGGCGAGATGGCGCGGGTAATTCCAACCGTTCAGTTCGAGCTGCTTGGCCTTCACCGGGTCCTTGCCGCCGGTGGAGGTGAGGTCCGGGTTGCCGCCGTCGGCGCAGACGAGACGGTCGATCATCAGCTTGAGCGAGGAGGGCGCCTGATACCAGTTGACCGGACAGACGATCATCACGCCGTGGGCCGCCACCCATTTCGGATAGATCTCGGCCATCCAGTCGCCGTTCTGCCCCATGGCATGGTTGGGGTAGCAACTGCACGGCCAATGGCAGAGCGGCATGGCGGTGGACACGCAGGTCTTGCACGGAAAGATGACACGGCCGTATTCGGAGGCGAGCGTCGACATATCGAGCAGTTCGACTTCGAAACCGCGCCTTGCCTCGATGACCTGTTTGGCGATGGTCGCCAGCCGATACGTCTTCGACATTTCGCCCGGGCAGGTGTGCTCCGAGCGCGTGGCGCCGTTGACGATGAGCACGCGTGACGGCGAGCGCGGATTCTTCTGCCGGCGCTCGGCGGCCTGGATGGCGGCGCGCGTCTCCAGCCATTCAATCGGCGCCTCGTAGTCGGGATCGGCAAAACCCGAACCTGCTTTCCGCTTGCGCGGCGACTTGTGATACTCGCTGTAGGAGACCCAGGCCGCTTGCGCGATCTTGTCGATCTCGCCTTGCAGCGGCTCGAAGATGGGATCGTAGAACCGCGCCTGAAACCGCTTCTTGAATTCGCGCTCGTCAAGCTGAACGCCCGGCATGCCGGTGCGCACTTTGATCCTGGCCATGGAAAACCCTCGCTCGATGGGCACATGGCGCCAGTCAAGCGCGTCCGCGATGAAAAGACGAGGCGAAAAGAGGATGCAAGGCGCGCGGAAAGGCGCGCGTTAAGTCGGTTGACCGACCTGCGCGATCACGTCGGCCGCTTCCTTGAAGGCATGATTGGCGGCGGGCACGCCGCAATAGATCGCCTGCTGCAGGATGATTTCCTTGATGTCGTCGGGCGTGAAGCCGCCTTCGGTGAGCGCCGCCCGCACGTGCATGCGGAACTCGTCCCACTTGTCCAGCGCCAGCATGGTGCCGATGACCAGCACGCGCCGCGTGCGCTCGTCGTAATGCGGGCGCGTCCAGATCTCGCCCCAGGCGGCGCGCGTGATGAAATCCTGGAATTCCTGCGTGAAGGCGGTCTTTTTGGCGTTGGCGCGGTCGACCCATTCGTCGCCGAGCACCTTGCGGCGCTGCGCCATGCCGTTCTCGTAGCGTTCCCTTTCGTCCATGGGAGTCACCCGAGCAGAAAGTCGAGCACCGTCCTGGTATAGGCCTGCGGCTGCTCCACGTTGGCGATATGGGCGGCGTCGATGCTCGCCAGCCTGGCGCCGGGAATCTGGTTGGCGATCGCTTCGCCGGCCTCCGGCGGGGTGGCGACGTCCTTACTGCCGACGATCACCAGCGTCGGCGCGCCGATGCTTGGATTGCCGGGACGGAGATCCATGTCGCGGATGCCCTCGCAGCATCCGATATAGCCGGCCGGATCGGTAGCCACGAACATCGCCTTCATGCGCTCGATGGTCTCCGGCGCCTGCTCGCGGAACGGCGCGGTGAACCAGCGCTGCATGTTGCCGTCGACCATGTTCTCCAGCCCGTTCTCGCGCACGGTCTTGATGCGGACGGCCCAAGGAGCCTTGTCGGGGTAGTGGCTCTGGGTGTTGGAGATTACCAGCTTCTCCAGCCGGTCCGGCGCGTTGGCGCCGAGCCATTGGCCGACCATGCCGCCCATCGACAGCCCGCACCAGTTGGTCCTCTCGATCTTGAGCGTGTCGAGCACCGCCAGAACGTCGCGCCCGAGCCGCTCCATGCTGTAGGGCCCCTGCGGTACGCCGGAGCGGCCGTGGCCGCGGCGGTCGTAGCGGATGAGGCGGAAGTGCTTGGCGAATTCGTCCGCCTGCTCGTCCCACATGCTGAGATTGGTGCCCAGCGAGTTCGACAGCATCAGCGCCGGCTTGTCGCTCGCACCTTCGACCTCGATATAGATCGGGCAGCCGTCGTCGGACGTGATGAGCGGCATGGGCATCCTCCCGCTGTTGTTCTTGTCGGTTGCTGTTGCGGGCCACACTTAATGGGCTTGGCGCGGCCTGCAAAGCTCTTTTCAGCGGGCCCGCGAAGGCTTATTGGGAGCCGGTACAGGAGGCGTTTGCCATGGCGATGACGATGACTGGCGAGGTCCAGCTTGCCGCGACCCGTGAGGTAGTGTGGGCCAAGCTCAACGATCCCGAAGTGCTCAAGGCCAGCATTCCAGGCTGCGAGGAGCTCAACAAGACCTCCGACACCGAATTCCAGGCGGTCGCCGTCACCAAGATCGGGCCGGTGAAGGCCCGCTTCAAAGGCAAGGTGCACCTCACCGACATCGATCCCCCCAATGGCTACAAAATCTCCGGCGAGGGCGATGGGGGCGTCGCCGGCTTCGCCAAGGGCGGGGCGACGGTGGCGCTCACCGAAAAGGATGGTGGCACGTTGTTGATCTACAACGTCGAGGCGCAAATCGGCGGCAAACTGGCCCAACTGGGCCAGCGCCTGGTCAATGGCGCCGCCAAGAAGGTCGCCGACGACTTCTTCAAGAACTTTGCCGCGCAGGTTGCCCCGGCCACCGCATAATACCGGCGGGCGGTAATGGCTGCGCCGGCGCGGGCAATTTCCGCGCAAAAAGGGCACGGGCGGAAGGAATTCTTGCCGATTACCCGGCTTTGACCCGCTTTCGTCCGCGGACTCCCTTGACCCGGCCCGCCAGCGCGGTTCAAAGTCATTACAGTTCCAAGGTCCTCCGGATCGAAATCGTTCCGATTTCACAGCCGAGATGCGGCCGTCCGCGATGGGCGACGGGAAAAACGGGGTTTTGACCCCGAATAGGGGAGGAAGGTCATGCCTGCCGTATCCATGACGGTGAATGGCAAAGCCGTCACCGGCGATGTCGAAGCGCGCACCTTGTTGGTGCAGTTCCTGCGCGAAAACCTCCGACTGACCGGCACGCATGTCGGCTGCGACACTTCGCAGTGCGGCGCCTGCGTCGTCCATGTCGACGGCATCGCCGCCAAGGCCTGCACCACCTTGGCCTTGCAGTGCGAGGGCGCCTCCATCACCACGATCGAGGGCCTGTCGGCGCCCGGCGGTCCCCTGCACCCGATGCAGGAGGCGTTCCGCGACAATCACGGCCTGCAATGCGGCTACTGCACGCCCGGCATGATCATGGCCGCGCTCGATATCGTGCGCCGCAAGGGCAACGAGCTCGACGAGCACACCATCCGCGAGCAGCTCGACGGCAATATCTGCCGTTGCACCGGCTACCATAACATCGTCAAGGCGATCGCCGCGGGCGCCAAGGCCATGGGCCAGGGAGGTGCGCAGCAGGCGGCCGAGTAGCGTGCGGGCTTGAGATCATGCGCCAACAGAGACGTCTTCAATAATCAATCAGAGGGAGGAGACCGCCATGAGCGCGACCGGCATCGGCGCGGCGGTGCGCCGCAAGGAAGACATCCGCTTCATCACGGGCAAAGGCCAATACACC
Organism: uncultured Pseudomonadota bacterium; assembly: GCA_963837965.1. Classification (GTDB taxonomy): domain Bacteria; phylum Pseudomonadota; class Alphaproteobacteria; order Rhizobiales; family Xanthobacteraceae; genus Pseudolabrys. Next base: position 6,315 of record CAWIPY010000010.1, read on the forward strand.
GACGATCTGACCCGGCCGGGCGAGACCCGCGCCGTATTCGTACGCTCGCCGCATGCGCGCGCGAAGATCAAGAGCATCGACGTCAGCGAAGCCAAGAAGATGCCCGGCGTGATCGACGTGCTCACCGGCGCGCAGCTCGCCGGAGACAAGGTGGGCGGCCTGATCTGCGGCTGGATGATCCACTCCAAGGACGGCACGCCCATGAAGATGGCGCCGCACCCGGCGCTTGCCGCGGAGACGGTCAACCACGTCGGCGACGCGGTCGCAGTGGTGATCGCCGAGACGCAGGCGTTAGCGCGCGACGCGGCCGAGAAGGTCCAGGTCGATTACGACGTGCTGCCTGCGGTGGTCGATCCGGCCAAGGCCAAATCGGGCCCGCAGATTCACGAGGTGGCGGCCAACAACACCATTTACGAATGGGCCTTGGGCGACGCCAAGGCGGTCGATGCGGCCTTCGCCCAGGCCAAGCACGTCACCAAGCTCGACATCGTCAACAACCGGCTGGTGGCGAATCCCATCGAGCCGCGCGTGGCGCTTGCCGAATACAACTCCGGCACCGACCACCTGACACTGTGGAACACCTCGCAGAACCCGCACGTGGCGCGGCTGGTGATAGCGGCCTTCGTCGGCATCGCCCCCGAGCACAAATTGCGGGTGATCGCTCCCGACGTCGGCGGCGGCTTCGGCTCGAAAATCTTCATCTACCCGGAGGAGGTCGTCTGCCTGTGGGCGTCGCGCAAGGTGAACCGGCCGGTCAAGTGGACGGCGGACCGTTCGGAAGCTTTCGTCACCGACGCCCACGGCCGCGACCACGTCACCCATGCCGAACTGGCGCTCGACGAGCACGGCAAGATCCTGGCGCTGCGCGCCCACACCATCGCCAATCTCGGCGCCTATATGTCGACCTTCTCGTCGTCGGTGCCGACCTATCTTTATGCCACGCTGTTGTCGGGCCAGTATGACATCCCGCAGATCTATTGCGAGGTCGACGCGGTCTACACCAACACCGTGCCGGTCGACGCCTATCGCGGCGCCGGACGGCCGGAGGCCTGCTTCGTCATCGAGCGGCTGGTGGAAGTGGCGGCGCGCGAGATGGGGCTCGATCCGGCCGATCTGCGCAGGCGCAACTTCGTCAAGAACTTCCCGCACCAGACGCCGGTGATCATGGCCTACGATGCGGGCGACTATAACGCCTCGCTGAAGAAGGCGATGGAAATCGCCGACGTGAAGGGCTTCAACAAGCGCAAGCGTGAGGCGGCCCGCCACGGCAAGCTGCGCGGCCTCGGCTACTCCGCCTACATCGAGGCTTGCGGCATCGCGCCGAGCCAGGCGGTCGGTTCGCTCGGGGCCGGCGTCGGCCTGTGGGAGAGCGCGGAGGTGCGGGTCAACCCGACCGGCGACGTCGAAGTCCTCACCGGCTGCCACGCGCACGGCCAGGGCCACGAGACCACCTTCGCCCAGCTCGTGTCCGAGCGTCTCGGCATCCCGTTCGACAGCGTCTCGATCGTACACGGCGACACCGACAAGGTGCAGTTCGGCATGGGCACCTATGGCTCGCGCTCCGGCGCGGTGGGCATGTCGGCGATCGTCAAGGCGCTCGACAAGGTCGAGGCCAAGGCCAAGAAGGTCGCCGCCCACATGCTGGAGGCGGCGGAAGGCGACATCGAGTTCAAGGACGGCAAGTTCACCGTCGCCGGCACCGACAAGTCGGCCGCATTCGGCGAGGTCGCTTTGAACGCCTATATCGCGCACAAGTTCTCCGGGCAGGAGCTGGAGCCGGGGCTGAAGGAGACCTCCTTCTACGATCCCACCAACTTCACCTTCCCGGCCGGCTGCCACATCTGCGAGGTCGAGATCGACGCCGAAACCGGCAAGACGGAGATCGTGAATTGGACCGCGATCGACGATTTCGGCACCGTGATCAATCCGATGATCGTGGAAGGCCAGGTGCACGGCGGCATCGCGCAGGGCGTCGGCCAGGCGATGCTGGAGAGCGCGGTCTATGACAAGGACGGTCAGCTCGTCACGGGCTCGTTCATGGACTACACCATGCCGCGCGCTCACGACCTGCCGTCGTTCAGCGTGGGCCTGACCGAGACCAAGGCGCCGTCCAATCCGCTCGGCATCAAGGGCTGCGGCGAGGCCGGCGCCATCGCCGCGCCGGCCGCGGTGATCAATGCCATAACTGACGCCATCGGCAGCGAGGACGTCGCAATGCCGGCCACCTCCAACACGGTGTGGCAGGTTCTGCAACGCGTGCAGCCCGCGCGCCAGGCAGCCGAATAACGGGAGAGAACGATGTACAACTTCACCTTCCATCGTCCGACCACGGTTCGCCAGGCGGCAGGCCTCTTGGCGCGCAATCCGGAGGGCAAGCTGCTCGCCGGCGGTCACTCGCTTTTACCGGTGATGAAGCAGCGGCTGGCGCAGCCGTCGGCGCTGATCGATCTGTCACTGGTCGAAGGTATGAGCGGCGTCGAGCAGAAGGGCCGCTCCGTCGTGATCGGCGCCATGACGCGGCACGCAGACGCCGCCAATTCGCCGGTATTGCGCGAGGCGCTGCCGGGGCTCGCCATGGTGCCCGACTCGATCGGCGATCCGCAGGTGCGCAACCGTGGCACCATCGGCGGGTCGATCGCCAACAACGATCCCAACGCCGACTACCCGGCGGCCTTGCTCGGCCTGGGCGCTACCGTCATCACCAACAAGCGGCGCATTACCGCCGACGACTTCTTCACCGGCATGTTCTCGACCGCGCTCGAGGACGGCGAGATCATCACCAAGGTGAGCTTTCCCACCGCCAAGAAGGCGGCCTATGAGAAATTCAAGCACCCAGCTTCCGGCTTCGCGCTGGTCGGCGTGTTTGTCTCCAAGCGCGGTTCCGATATCCGCGTGGCGGTGACCGGTGCCGGCTCAAACGGCGTGTTCCGGGTGAAGTCGTTTGAGGAAGCGCTGAAGAAGCGCTTCGCCGCGAAGTCGCTCGAAGGCATGAGCATACCGGCGACCGGCATGAACAACGACATCCATGCTTCGCCCGAGTATCGCGCGCATCTCGTCGGGGTGCTGACGCGCCGTGCGGTCGCCAAGGCGACGGCGTAACGGCGCATCACCGGCTCAACTTTGAAGGCCGTGCGCCGCGAGGCGCGCGGCCTTACCATGTCCGGCAGCGGTCCCGGATTTGAAACGACCGCGGAGACAGGCGAGCCTTGCCGCGCAAACCGATCATTCCAAGCGCCGCCCTTGTTCTCGCCGCCGGCTTCCTCGTGCTGTTCATCGGCGGCGGCGCGCGTTTTACCATCGGGCTGACGCTGAAGCCGATCGTGGACGATTTCGGCTGGGGCCGCAGTCAGCTCGGCCTTGCCGTCGCGCTCTATCAAATGGTCTCCGCAGCGACGATGTTTCTGGCCGGAAGGCTCGCCGACCGCGCCGGCCCGCGGTTGGTGCTGTGCGGGGGCCTCATTGTCGGCGGCATCGGCATCGGCCTGATGGGTATGATAACGGCGCCCTGGCACGCGCTCGTGCTGTACGGCGTCGTCTTCGCCATCGGCAGCGGCGCGGCCTCGCTCATTCCGGTCGGGGTGATGGTGACCCGCGCTTTCCCGGCGCGCACCGGTACCGCCAACGCGGTGGTGATGTCGGGCATGAGCGTCGGCCAACTCGTGGTAATCGCCGTGCTCGCCGCGGTGCTGCTGACGGTGAGCTGGCATGCGATCTATCTGTGGCTCGGCCTCGCCCATCTCGCGCTGGTGCCGCTCCTTTTCCTGGCAATCCCGAAGACCGCGGGCGCGCAAGCGGGCGCAATGCCGCTGACCGACGGCGTCGGGGTGCGCCAAGCCGCGCACTCACGCCAGTTCTGGCTGCTGCTCGGCATCTACGCGATCTGCGGCTTCGGCGACTTCTTCGTCGCCACCCACGTGGTCGCCCTGGCCGAGGACCGCGGCGTCAGCGCCTTTCTCGCCGGCAATCTGCTGGCGCTGATGGGCCTGGCCGGCCTCATCGGCGTGGTCGCCGCCGGCGCCGTCTCGGATCGCGCCGGGCCGGTCTGGCCGACGGCGCTCGCCTTCGCCGCGCGGGTTGCCGTTTTTGCCCTGGTGCTGGCGGACCGCTCGACCGTTTCCGTCGCCGTGTTCGCGCTGGTGTTCGGCGCCACCTTCCTGGTCACCGCGCCACTCACCATCGTGTTTGTTTCGCAGAATTTCGGTACCCGCCACCTCGGCGCGCTCACCGGCCTGATCACAATGGTGCACCAGATCTGCGGCGGCATCGGCGCCTATTTGGGCGCTGCCATTTACGACGCGCGCGGCAGCTACAACGCCGCGCTGTGGCTGATGCTGGCGGTCTCATTCGCCGCCATGCTCCTCACGCCGCTGCTGCGCCGCCCGCAGCGCAGCTACGCCGTCTAGGCGCAGATTGGCCTTTGCACGACATCAGCTCTGGCGGTCAGATGATTGCTCGGCCGGACCAGCGGTGAAGCTTTCGCCCGGTGCGCCCTCTTGCTCAAAGCCCGTGTCCTGCTCCTGCTGCTGGTCCTCGGGCGCGCCCAGCGCTTGGTTCCAGAACTTGAGCTGATCGCTGCGCGCGGAATGGCCGGCGCAGTCGAAGGCGATCTTGGCCATGCGGACAGCGGCCAGCGGGCAATCGGCGACGACCATCGTCTCGCCAGCGGCGGGGCCGGCTATGATCTCGCCGCGCGGATCGACCACGACGCTATCGCCGCCGAGCGGCTGTGGCAGAAAGCGGCGGTAGCGTTCGGGCACGTTCGCCGGCGCCATGATTCCGCCGGTGCAGATCACGTAGGCGCCGGCCTGGGCAGCGAACGCACGCGACAGAAGATGCTGGTGCGCCCAGGCCGCTGCTTGCCCATCGCCGCCGCCGGGCCATGCCGCGACATGTAATTGCGTGCCTTGTTCGGCGAGCGCATAGGCCGGCAGCATCATCTGGTGCTCGCAGGAGGCCAGCATGCTCACGATTGCATAGCCGCGGTCATGCGCCGTCAGCCCGACGGTGTCGCCGTCCGCCCAGACGGCGCGCTCGCGCGGCGAGGGCTTCATCTTGCGGTGGCGCCCCACGATCTCGCCCTCGCTGCCGATCAGCAGCAACGTTGAGTAGATCGAGCCGCGCGTGATCGGATCGCGCTCCGCCACGCCGATGGCGACGTCGATACCGGCCTCGCGCGCCGCGCCGCACAGCGCATCGCCCACCTCTCCGTCGATGTCGATCGCCTGCTCGAGATAGGCCGCGGCCGCTTCCCACCAAAGCTCGTTATCGGCGGCGGCGAGCGCGTGTATGGGATAGCCGGGCAGCCATGCTTCGCCAAAGGCCGCCAACTGTGCGCCCTTCGCGCCGGCCTCGCGAATGAGTTCGATCGCCTTGTCGAGCGATGCGTCCCGGTCGAGGAAATACGGTGCGGCCTGGATCGCCGCGACCCGCACCGTGTCACCAGTGCCGTTCACCGGCGCCGCTTCGCCGGCCGGCTCGCCCGGCGACTGGTACTGCAGGACCAAAGTGGGGGAGATGCGCGCCCACAGATGATCGAAGATCTTCTTCCAGCTTTCGCAATAGACGCTGGGATTGTCGAATTTGCGCTCGGGCGACCAGCGCTGAGCGAGATGTCCGCCGCCGCAGGCATCGAGATATTCGCACGCCATGCAGGTGTCGCAGTGGTGCATGCTGGCGTCGAAGGCGCCGCGCCAGCGCGGATCGTCCTGCACGTCCTGCAGGGCATTGGCAAACACGCTGGCGTCCGATTTGGTGCTGCCGTCGCCGGTGATGCGTAGCACGTCGAGCGGCTCCAGCGTTCCGTCGGTCATCAGCGTGACGGTATCGATCGGTCCGAGCCCGATGGTGTCGGCCGCCGACACGCTGCCCAAGAGGCCCTGCACCATCGCGTCCAAGGTGCTGATGCGCACGCCCTTGGCGGCATAATGGTCGAACCAGGTGTCGAACAGCTTGATGAAATAGTCGTGGATCGGCGGCGGGTTGTCGGCGTGGGTGGCGTCGGGCGGCAGTACGTCGAAATGCGTGACGCCGAGTTCGTCGACGACGTAGGACAGGATACGCGCCGGGTCGCTCGCGGGGTTGCACACCACGATGATGCCGGGCTCCATGCCGCCCGCCCGCAGGCACGCGATGCCGTCGAGCGTGTCCTTGTGCGTGGCTTCGCCTCTTAACCCGACGCGGTATTTGTCATGGATGTCCGCCGGCCCGTCGATGCTGACGGTGACATCGATGCCGTATTTCTTGAAGATGTCCACCCATTCGGCGTCGAGCAGAATGCCGTTGCTGCACACGCCGCGGCTGATCTCGCAGCCGGTACGCTCCTCGATGGTGGCGATCTTCTCCTGCAGCGCGGCGAAGCGACGTTTGGGGAAGAGCAGGGGCTCGCCGCCGTGAAAGACGATGGAGAACTGGTCGAGCTCGAAATTGACGATGTGTTCTTCGAGGGCGTCGCAGAGGGCGTCCTCGGCTTCCTGCGTCAGCACCGCCGGCTTCTTGTACACCTCGGCGTCGCGAAACCAGTAGCAATAGGTGCAGTTGATGTTGCAGCGGGACGCCAGCTTCACCAGCAAGAAGGTGAAGATCGGCACTTCGTCCGGCAACAGGCCAGGAGCCTGGCCCGCGCTGTCCGCCGATATTTCCATATTGTCCATCGGGTCACCGCCTTTTACGCAGCGGGCGAGCCCGCCACCGCCCGCGCTCTTCACGCAAACAGCCGGCGCGGCACGGACGCAGACGCCATGCCGCGGGCGCAAGCGACCCGCGGCATGGGCATTATGCTCGGTCCGTCATCCGCTAGAAGCGTGCGTAGAAGCGCCGATAGCCACGGCGGTAGAAGCGGTTGTAGCCGCGACGGTAGAAGCGCCTGTAGCGGCGATAGAAGCGCCGATAGCCACGGCGGTAGACGCGGAAATACTGAGCGACCTGGAGATTGGGCTCCGCCCCCTCCGCGGCATCATGCGACTGCTGCGCCTGGCCTTCCTCAACGATGTGGTCGATGGCCGGGTTGGTCGACTTCACCTGGACCCCGGCATTGGCCGCCGCATCGGCTTTGTTCATCCCAAGCAGAAAGGCCGCGCCAAAGCCGACGCCAAGTCCTTTCATGCTGTCGAGAAACCGGCGACGCGATACGCCGCCCTTTTTCAACTGGTCTTGAACGCGTTGCAGCTCTTGTCGATTGTTATCCAACTCGTCGCTCATTTGCTTACCCTTCCAAAGGCCGCCCTCAACACCGAGTCTCGGCGGGCGGCACAAAGTGGCATCAGCGAGCCACACACAAAAGCGATTAAGGCTAGCCTTCCGTGCGCAGGCAGACAAGGAAATTTGTCGGGTATGCGACCATAGCGGTTGAGTATGGCGGTAAGCGGCGGTCGATTTTCAGCTTGTCGAGCGGACGCTGCTTACGGCGCGCTAAGGGCGTCACCCGGGTCGGTCGAGCTCAGCCAGCAGGTCGTGCAGGTCGAGCGGGCGGGTGAACATCTGCAACGAGCCGTCCGGCTTCTGCGGCCATTGCTCCTTCGGCCGGTCCCGATAGAGTTCGACGCCGTTGTCGTCCGGGTCGCGCAGATAAAGGGCCTCGGAGACGCCATGGTCGCTGGCGCCGTCCAGCGGGATCTTAGCCGCGATCAGCCGGTGCAGCGCGTCGGCCAAGAGGCGTCTGGTCGGATAAAGGATGGCGGTGTGAAAGAGGCCGGTGGTACCGGGGGGCGGGGGCGACCCGCCGCGGCTCTCCCAGGTGTTCAGGCCGATATGGTGGTGATAACCGCCAGCGGAGAGGAAAGCGGCGCCGGGGTAGGTGGTGGTGAGCTCGAAACCCAAGACGCCACAGTAGAAATCGAGCGCTCGTTGCAGATCGGCCACCTTCAGGTGGACATGGCCGATCCGCACCCCGCCGTCGATGGTGGGGAAGTTGGGACGGGCATTTTCGAGGGTGTCGGAGCTGGACATGGCCGCTATCCTGGGCTGGTGGCGGTTGCTATCGGTGTCTAGATGTAGGCCGAGCCCTGCCTTCGTGAAAGTGTCTTTGAGGTGACCTAGGAATGGCTTTGACACCGCCCCCCGACAGCATCGACGCCACCCTCGGCCTGCTGGCCAAGGCCGACTACATCGCCGACCGCTCGCTGGCGACCGTGCTCTATCTTTCGCTGCGCATGGGCCGGCCGCTGTTCCTGGAGGGCGAGGCCGGCACTGGCAAGACCGAGATCGCCAAGGTGCTGAGCGAGAGCCTGGGGCGCAAGCTGATCCGCCTGCAATGCTACGAGGGACTCGATGTCGCGGCCGCGGTCTACGAGTGGAATTACGGCGCGCAGATGATCGCCATTCGGCTCGCCGAAGCGGAAGGCGAGGGCGACCGCGAGCGTATCGAGCACGACGTGTTCTCCGAGAAATTCCTGATCAAGCGTCCCTTGCTGCAGGCGCTGGAGCCGGACGCGGACGGGCCGCCGGTGCTGCTGATCGACGAGATCGACCGCACCGACGAGGCCTTCGAGGCGTTTCTCCTCGAGGTGCTGGCCGACTTCCAGGTGACGGTGCCCGAGCTCGGCACCATCAAGGCGCCGCACCCGCCCATCGTGGTCATCACCTCCAACCGCACCCGCGAGGTGCACGACGCTTTGAAGCGCCGCTGTCTCTATCACTGGGTCGGCTACCCAGACACGGAGCGCGAACTGAAGATCGTGCGCGCCAGGCTGCCGGACATTTCGGCAAAGCTGTCGCAGCAGGTGGTGGGTTTCGTGCAGGCGCTGCGCAAGGAGGACCTGTTCAAGGTGCCCGGCGTCGCCGAGACGCTCGACTGGGCGGGCGCGCTGTCCGAGCTCGACGTTGTGGCGCTCGACCCGGCGACGGTGTCCGACACGCTCGGCGCGCTGTTGAAATATCAGGACGACATCGCTCGCCTCGATCAGGCCAAGGTGAAGACGCTGCTCGATGGGGTGAAGGCGGAGATGAAGGCGGCGGAGTAGTTATGTTCATGCCTGTGCCTCACTGCTTGAGCCGGCGCGCACCCTCCCCCGCGTGCGGGGGAGGGTTGGGGAGGGGGCATGATGACTGATCACGGGAATGCCCCCACCCGGACCGGTTTCGCCGGTCCGACCTCCCCCGCAAGCGGGGGAGGTGAAGGAAGAGAAGGCCGCCTCGCCGAGAACATCCTCTACTTCGCGCGCGCGCTGCGCGCGGCCGGCATTCCCGTCGGCCCGGGCGCCGTGCTTGACGCGCTGGAGGCGGTCAACGTCGCGGCGATCGGCAGCCGCGAGGACTTCTATTGGACGCTGCACGCCGTGTTCGTGAAGCGGCACGAGCATTCCATTTTGTTCGATCAGGCCTTCAAGCTGTTCTTCCGCAAGCGCGGCTATATCGAGCAGTTGATCGCCACCATGCTGCCGGAAGCCGCGCGCGTGCCGCCCAAGCCGCCGCAGGCCGGCACCCAGCGCATCCAGGAAGCGCTCTATGGCGGGCTCGACAAGCGCGCGCAGCAGAAGGAGGAAGTCGAGGTCGACATGCGCCTCACCGTCTCCGACCGCGAGGTGCTGCAGAAAAAGGACTTCGCGCAGATGAGCGCGGCCGAGATCGCCGCCGCCAAGGAGGCGATCGCCCGGCTCGCGCTGCCGCTCGATCTGGTGCGCACGCGGCGGCTCGCCGCGGCTCGCCGCGGGCACATGATCGACATCCGCCGCACCTTGCGCGCCAGCATGAAGGCGGGCGGCGCGGTCATCGACCTGAAATACCTCGGGCCCCGCGAGAAGGAGCCGCCCATCGTGGCGCTGCTCGATATCTCCGGCTCGATGAGCCAGTACACGCGGCTGTTCCTGCATTTCCTTCATTCGATCACCGACGCGCGCATGCGCGTGACAACCTTTCTGTTCGGCACGCGGCTGACCAACGTCACCCGCGCCATCCGCCAGCGCGACCCGGACGAGGCGCTGGCTTCCTGCTCGGCCCATGTGACCGACTGGTCGGGCGGCACCCGCATCGCCTCGTCGCTGCACGAGTTCAACAAGAAGTGGGGCCGGCGCGTGCTCGGCCAGGGAGCGGTGGTGCTCTTGATCACCGACGGGCTTGAGCGCGACGCCGACGACACGCTATCATTCGAAATGGACCGGCTGCACCGCTCGTGCCGCCGGCTGGTTTGGCTCAACCCGCTGCTGCGCTTCGAGGGCTTCGAGGCGCGCGCCAAGGGCGTGCGAACCATGCTGCCGCATGTTGACGAACTGCGGCCGATCCACAATCTGGAGTCCATGACCGAACTGGTGCGCGCGCTGTCCGGCGCGGCGGCCAAGGGCTATGATCCGAGAGAGATGCTGAGACAGGTGGCGTAGCTTTCTTTCACCTCTCCCCGCAAGCGGGGAGAGGGAGAACAGACGGAGGAGCGAGCAATGCTCACACGCGATGAAGACATCCTCAAAGCCGCCGCGGACTGGCGCGAGGCGGGCCGCGACGTGGCGCTTGCCACGGTGATGGAGACCTGGGGCTCGGCGCCGCGCCCGGTCGGCTCCAATCTGGTGATCGACCAGGAAGGCAATTTCCTCGGCTCCGTGTCGGGCGGCTGCGTCGAGGGCGCGGTCGTCGCCGAAGCCCTCGACGTGATCGAAAGCGGCAAGCCGAAGATGCTGGAATTCGGCGTCGCCGACGAGACCGCCTGGAACGTGGGGCTGTCATGCGGCGGCACCATCCGGGTGTATGTGGAGAAGGTGGATTGAGGTATGAATGATTTTCGCCGTCATCCTGAGGTGCGAGCCGCGCGAGCGGCGAGCCTCGAAGGATGATCGGCCAATGTCGCACGATCTCGGCCGTCGCCCTTCGAGGCTCGGCGCGTTCCGCGCCGAGCGCCTCAGGGTGACGGGGAAAGGTTGAAGTGAAACTCGACATTCTCCACGCGCTGAATGCCGAACGCGCCGCACGGCGCGCGGTGGTGCTGGTCACCGACGTGGATTCAGGCGCCGAAGCGGCTGGTCAAGGCCGCCGATGTCGGCAAGGACCCCTTGCGCGACGTGCTGGAAAAGCGCCTGCGCATGGCGAAGAGCGGCATGGAGGAGACCGCCGCCGGGGCCCGCATCTTCATCACCGTCTACGTGCCGTCGCCGAAGCTCGTCATCACCGGCGCGGTGCATATCAGCCAGACGCTGGCGCCGCTCGGCGCCATGCTCGGCTACGACGTGACCATCGTCGATCCGCGCACGGCCTTTGCCAGCCCCGAGCGCTTTCCCGACGTGAAGCTGATCGCGGAATGGCCGGACGTGGCGCTGCCGCCGCTCGGTGTCGATCACTACACGGCCTTCGTCGCGCTCACCCACGATCCGAAGATCGACGATCCAGCGCTTAAGCACGCGCTGGCGCGCGACTGCTTCTATATCGGTGCGCTCGGCTCCAAGAAGACCCACGCCAAGCGCGTGGCGCGGCTGAAGGAGGCGGGGCTATCGGACGCCGCCATCGCCCGCATTCACGCGCCCATCGGGCTCGCCATCGGCGCGGTGTCGCCGGCCGAGATTGCGCTCGCCATCATGGGAGAGATCACCCAGACGCTGCGGCAGAAGGCGGAGAAGGAGCGCGAGGCGGCATGAAATTCGGCGCCGTCCCCATCAAAGACGCGCTCGGCGGCACCGCGGTGCACTCGATCCGCCAGGGCGATCTCGTGCTCAAGAAGGGCACGCTGATCGGGGAAAAGGAAGTGCAGGCGCTCACCCGCGCCGGCGTCAAGGAAATCGTGGTGGCGCGCGTCGAAGAAGGCGACGTCTCGGAAGACCAGGCGGCCGCCGACATCGCAGCCGCCGCTGCGGGTCCCGGCATCCGCATCGACCGCGCGTTCACCGGCCGCTGCAATCTTTTCGCCGAAGGCGCTGGCGTGCTCGTCGTCGACAAGGACGCCGTCGACCGCCTCAACACCATCGACGAGGCGGTGACGCTGGCGACGCTTCCCGCCTACAAGCCGGTGGTGGAAGGCGAGATGATCGCCACCGTGAAGATCATCCCCTTTGCGGTTGAGGCGCGCGCGCGCGATGCCGCGGTGGCGGAGGCGCAAAAGGCTAACCCTGTGATCCGCGTCGCGCCCTACAAGGTGCGCAAGATCGGCGTGGTGTCGACCGTGCTGCCCGGCCTCTCGCCCAAGGTCATCGACAAGACGCTCAAGATCACCGCCGCGCGCATCGCGCCTGCGGGCGCGGCCATCATCGCCGAAAAGCGCGTGCCGCACGAACAGGCCGCGCTCGCCAAAGCCATCGACGAGGTTCTCGCCGCCGGCGCCGAGCTGGTCATCGTGTTCGGCGCCTCCGCGATCGCCGACCGCCGCGACGTCATCCCGGCGGCGGTAGAGGCGGTGGGCGGCACCATCGAGCATTTCGGCATGCCGGTCGATCCCGGCAACCTGATGCTGATCGGACGTTTGCGCGGGCAGGCCGTGCTGGGCGCGCCCGGCTGCGCGCGCTCGCCGAAGGAAAACGGCTTCGACTGGGTGCTGATGCGCCTGCTGGCGGGTCTGGCGGTATCGCGCCGCGACATCACCGGCATGGGCGTCGGCGGCCTTCTGATGGAGATCGTCACGCGGCCGCAGCCGCGCGAGGAGCGCGTTACGGCGAAAGCCCCGGAGAAAAAGCGCATCGCCGCACTGGTGCTGGCGGCCGGACGGTCCACCCGCATGGGCGCGATCAACAAGCTGATCGCCGAGATCGGCGGCAAGCCCTTGGTGCGCATCGCCGCCGAGCAGGCGCTGGCCTCGCATGCGGGCCCGGTGATTGTCGTCACCGGCCACCAACGCGAAAAGGTGGAGGCCGCTCTCGACGGCCTGCCGGTGCGGCTGGTGCATAATCCGGACTACGCCGAAGGCCTCGGCACCTCGCTCAAGGCCGGCATTGCCGCCGTGCCGGCGGACGCCGACGGCGTCGTTGTTTGCCTCGGCGACATGCCGCAGGTGAGCGCCGGGCTCATCGACAAGCTGCTCGCCGCCTTCGATCCGGAGCGCGGCGCGCTGGTCGTGGTGCCGAGCATCGAGGGCCGGCGCGGCAATCCCGTTCTCTGGTCGCGCCGCTTCTTTCCCGACCTCATGCGCATCGAAGGCGACATCGGCGCGCGCCATCTGATCGGCGCCTACACCGAAGCCGTGGCGGAAGTGCCGGTGGAAGGCGAGGCGGCTCTCACCGATATCGATACCCCCGAGTCGTTTTCAGCGGTCAAGGCCGAAATCGAACGCGCCTGAGACTCGAATCATTGATCGCGCCCCCCAACTCACCGCTATTTGGCGGCGAAGCTTGGGGGTAGGGCAGGGGGATGACCGATTTCTTGACGCCGGTTCTACGGGTCGTGGTGGCGGCCGCCCTGCTGTTCGCCACGCTCGCTCTGATGGCCGTCACCGTGAACACGGCGCGGGCGGCTGGTGCGCTGGCCATCGGCGCCTGCGGCGCCTTCGGCGAGGCTTACGATTTCGGCAGTGCCGTGCAGGCGCGCAAGAGTGCGCTGGCGAAGTGCACGGGCACGCAGTGTCGCGTGGTGGCGGTGGTCAAGAGCGGCTGCGCGGCGCTGGCGGTCGACTTCGGCGACGGCTGTGGGGCCCATGGTTGGGGCAAGGCGGGCAAGCTGGGCTTGGCTCAGAACGTGGCGCTCAAGTCCTGCTACCGCGACGGCGGCAAGGAATGCGTCATCCGCACCTTCTTCTGCGACGGCAAGCGGTGATCCGCGAGCGGCCCGGCCCGAGGGGCAGGTGCTATCGCATATGATGAAGCGGTCACGGACTCCTCTCACCTCGCCCTGAAAGGGGGAGGTCGATTTGCGAAGCAAATCGGGTAAGGGGTCATGGAGCGCTTCTTCAGCCGGCCAGGGATAAAGGCGAAAGTCCGCTGACCCCACCCGGCGCTTTGCGCCGATCTCCCCCTTTCAGGGAGAGGTAAGGCGAATCCGCGGCACCGTTCCGGCACATGCAATATCCCTGCTTTCGGGGGACGCAGGAAATCGCGGCACGTGCTCGAAATCCAGCTAGCCCCTTGCGGCCGGCCATGTCGCGCGCTAGTTAGTGACTGACCAGTCAGTCATGGATGGGCCATGCCCAGGCGTCCCCGCGAAACCAGTAGCCGTGAAGGCAAGTCGATCGCGCGGCGCATGCAGGCGCTGCGCGGCGGCGCCTCCGGCGTCAAGCCCGCCGGCCCCCGCCGCTCGCGCGAGCAGCGCAGCGCCGAACGGCGAGACGCGATCCTTGCCGCCGCGCTCGACGAGTTCTCCGCGCGCGGCTTCGAAGCCGCCCGTCTCGACGACGTGGCGCGGCGCGCCGGCATCGCCAAGGGAACCATCTATCTCTACTTCCGCGACAAGGAGAGCCTGTTTCAGGAGCTCGTCCGCGACATGCTCGCCCCGGTGGTCGGCGCGGTCGAGGCCTTGGGCGAGGTGGACCTGCCGCTGCGCGCGCTTGCCGACCGCTTCGTCGATTTCTTCGTCGACGAGGTCTATGCGACGCGCCGCCGCGACGTCATCCGCCTCATGATCGCGGAAGGTCCGCGTTTCCCGCAGCTCGCCGAGTTCTATTACCGCGAGGTGCTTTCGCGCATCATCGGCGCCATGCGCGTGCTTCTCGCACGCGCGGCCGCCCGCGGCGAGATCGCGCCGGGGCTGGTTGATTTCCCGCAAATCATCGGTGCCCCCGGACTGATAGCCGTCATCTGGTCGGGCCTGTTCGAACGGTTCGAGCCGCTCGACGTGCGCGCCATGATGAAAACCCATTTCGATCTGCTGTTCCCGCCGGGAGAGCCGCCATGCCGATGAAGCTCGCTGCGCTGACGGCTGTCATGCTGGCGGCGCTTGCGCTCGCCGGATGCGACGACGCAAACCCGGGCGTGCTGCAAGGCTGGGTCGAGGCCGATCTCGTCTTCGTCAGCCCGGATGAGCAGGGGCGGGTGGTGAAGCTCGACGTGCGCGAAGGCGATCACGTCACCAAGGGCCAGCTTCTGTTCACGCTCGACGACGATCTCCAGCATGCCGACGTGGCGGTAAAGGAGGCGGCGGTTACCAATGCGCAGCAGGCCTTCGACCGCGCCAAGGAACTGCTCAAGACCGCCTCCGGCACGCGCAAGAACTATGACGACGCGGAAGCGGCGCTGCGCCAGGCCAAGGCCAATCTGGAATGGTCGAAGACGCGGCTTGCGAGGCGATGGGGCGTGAGCCCCGCCACCGGCACGGTCGAAGAGGTCTACTACCGCCAGGGCGAGACCGTGCCGCCGAGCCGGCCCGTGATCGCGCTGCTGCCGCCGGGCAATCTCAAGATCCGTTTTTTCGCGCCGGAAGCGCTGCTGCCGAAGGTCAGGTATGGCGAGACGGTGGCGGTCTCCTGCGACGGCTGCGCGAAGGGCCTGACCGCCAAGGTCACCTTCATCGCCAAGAGCGCCGAATACACGCCGCCGGTGATCTATAGCCGCGAGGAGCGCGCCAAGCTCGTGTTCCTGATCGAGGCGCGCCCCTTGCACCCCGACGCCTTCCGCGTCGGCCAGCCGGTCACCGTCACGCTGCCGGAAGAGAAATCGAAGTGAGCGAGCCCGAGATCGTCATCGACGTGCACGGCCT
Organism: uncultured Pseudomonadota bacterium; assembly: GCA_963837965.1. Taxonomy (GTDB): domain Bacteria; phylum Pseudomonadota; class Alphaproteobacteria; order Rhizobiales; family Xanthobacteraceae; genus Pseudolabrys. The sequence continues at coordinate 21,843 of CAWIPY010000010.1, forward strand.
GACCAAGAAGTTCGACGGCCGCGCGGTGGTGCGCAATCTCTCCATGCAGGTCAGGCGCGGCACGATCTACGGCTTTCTCGGTCCCAACGGCTCCGGCAAGACCACCACCATCCGCATGCTGTGCGGGCTGCTCACGCCCGACGAAGGCGAGGGCACCTGCCTCGGCTTCGATATCCGCACGCAGTCCGACAAGATCAAGCGCGAAGTCGGCTATATGACGCAGAAGTTCTCGCTCTACGCGGATCTCTCGGTGCGCGAGAACCTGGAATTCATCGGCCGCATCTACGGCATCGCACGGCCGGCGGCGGCCGCGCGCGCGGCGATTCAACGGCTCGGCCTGCACGGCCGCGAGGAGCAGCTAGCCGGCGAATTGTCCGGCGGATGGAAGCAGCGCCTCGCGCTCGGCGCCTGCACGCTGCCGAGCCCGAAACTGCTGCTGCTCGACGAACCCACCGCCGGCGTCGATCCCAAGGCGCGGCGCGACTTCTGGAACGAGATCCACTCGCTCGCCGCCGACGGCCTCACCGTGCTGGTGTCCACCCATTACATGGACGAGGCCGAGCGCTGTCACGAGATCGCCTACATCGCCTATGGCGAACTCCTGGTGCGCGGCACCGTCGAGGAGGTGATCGCCTCCTCGCACCTGACCACCTTCGTGGTCAGCGGCCCGACCGGCGAGGCGCTCGTCGAACTGGGCGAGGAGCTCACGGCGCAGGAAGGCGTCGACATGGTGGCGCCCTTCGGCAACAGCCTGCACGTGTCGGGACGCGACGCGGGCAAGCTCGCCGCCGCCATCGCGCCCTATCGCGCGCGCCAGGGGCTCGATTGGAAGCCCTCGGAGCCTTCGCTCGAGGACGTGTTCATCGACCTGATGGGCCGCGCCCGGGACAATTTCCAATGAGCCGGACGCAGCATGTGGTCTCCATGCAGGCGCCGCGCCGCCTGCCCGGCAGCGGCTTCTGGCGCAAGACCATCGCGGTGGTGATCAAGGAGTTCATCCAGCTCCGGCGCGACCGGATGTCCTTCGCCATGATCATCATGATCCCGCTCCTGCAGCTCATGCTGTTCGGCTACGCGATCAACTCCAATCCGCGCCACCTGCCGACCGCGGTGCTGATGCAGGAGCACACCGACGTCAGCCGCGCGATTCTGGCCGCGCTCAAGAACACCGCTTATTTCGATATCGTCGCCCTGCCGCGCACCGAAGCCGCCATGGACCAACTGATGGCCGCCGGCAAGATCCTCTTCGGCATCGAGATCCCGGCCAATTTCGAGCGTTCGGTGCGGCGCGGCGAGAAGCCGTCCATGCTGATCATCGCCGACGCCACCGATCCGGTCGCCACCGGCTCGGCGCTCAGCGTGCTTGGCCAGGTGACGCAGACGGCGCTCGCGCACGAGCGCGGCATTCCGATCAGCACCGAACTGCCGTTCCAGATCAGCGCCCATGCCCGCTACAATCCGGCCGGGCAGAACCAGCTCAACGTCGTGCCGGGTCTGGTCGGCACCATCCTGACGATGACCATGCTGATCTTCACCGCGCTGTCGGTGACCCGCGAGATCGAGCGCGGCACCATGGAAAACCTCCTGGCCATGCCGATCACGCCGGTCGAGATCATGCTCGGCAAGATCGTGCCCTACATCTTCGTCGGCTTCACCCAGGCGGCGCTGATCATCGGCATCGGCGTCACGCTTTTCGGCGTGCCGATCCTCGGCAATCTCGGCGTGCTCGCCGCGCTGAGCACGCTGTTCATCGCCGCCAACCTTTCGATCGGCTACACCTTCTCGACTGTGGCGCAGAACCAGCTGCAGGCGATGCAGATGTCGATCATGTTCTTCCTGCCCAACATCTTGTTGTCCGGCTTCGTCTTTCCCTTCGCCGGCATGCCGATCTGGGCGCAATGGATCGGCGAGTGTCTGCCGCTCACCCATTACCTGCGCATCGTGCGCGCCATCATGCTGAAGGGCTCCTCGATCGGCGACCTTCAGTCCGACGCGCTGGCGCTGTTCGGGCTCATGCTGTTCGCCATGACCATCGCCGTGCTGCGCTTCCGGCGCACGCTGGATTAGCAGCCAGTGTACGAGATGAAGGGGCAGAACCTGCTTGTGACATTTCCCCAGGGTGACAACGCGACGGTACGCTTCGTCCGTTGCCGGTGGGGGCGCCGCCAGGCGGCGCGGCGGTCGTCACTGCCGCTGCATGAAGCCGAGCCGCAGATAAGGGCTGGAGCGGCTCTCCGAGTTCGATCGCCCAGCCGGCCGCCGCCGACCATTCGGCATCGCCGGTCCTGAAGCTGGTGATATGGGCGCCGAAGCGCCACTGCGCGTAGCCCTCGGCGCCATAGACCTGTGTTTCCGGTCCGACGTAGAACTGCTCATCGAGCACCTGCCAGCCGAAAGCGAGGCGCGCCGAGCTGTTGGTATCGATCGTCGACAGCGACGCGTCGGCGGCGATCATGGTGGCCGGGGTCGGCTCGTCCCAGAGATCGACGGCGAAGCGCAGGCCGAAGGCCGGGCCGCGCAGGCGATTGCCGGGATCGTCCGGCCATAGCCGGTGATATTCATATTCCGGTCCGAAGAAGATTTTGGCCTCGAAATGATTGCGCGCGACGCGGAAGCCCGGCAGCACCTGGCCGAGAAATTCGGCGCCCACGACCTGCTCGCCGCCGAGGTCGCCGGCCTTGTAGGCATAGGCGCCGCCCGAGATCAGCACCTTGAGTAGCAGGCCGTCCTGGCCGAAGCCGTCCGGCGCATAGATGAGGCCGCCATAGGCGAAGGCGCCGTTGCGCCAGAAGTCGCGGCCGGAGAACAGGATGGTGTGAGCGACATCGTCGTCGTCGCCGGCCCGGGCCGGACCGGCCACAACGCAAAGGCAACAAACACAGAAGGCCGCGGTGGCTGCTGCTGCCGCCGCGCAAACGCGCCTTCCCCAACGCATCGAGGCCCCCAAGCCCCTGAGACAGTGGCGCGGTACGCAACACACATCCCGCACGCCACGACAACTAAAGCGCGCTCTACGGTTGCTGTCTACAATTGATTCACGCAAGCGTAGGTTGTGATTGCGCGTAATCAGGCCGGCTGTTTGGCCAGCCGGCGGGGCGGGCCGCCGAGGGTGCGGCGGAGCATGGCGGTAAAAGCGCTGGGGCTGGCGTAGCCGACGGAAGCGGCGGTGTCGGCGACGGAGGCGCCCTCGGCCAGACGGGCCAGCCCGTCGATGGCACGCAGCCGGGCGCGCCATTCGGCAAAACCGAGCCCGGTCTCGCTGCGGAACAGGCGAGCAAGCGTCCGGCGGCTGGCGCCGGCCGCCTCGGCCCAGCGGTCGAGGTCGTAGTCTGTGCGGGAGTTGGCGAGCAGCGACCGCGCCACCCGAAGCGCGCGCTCATCGCGCGGCAGCGGCACGTTGAGCGGCCGTTCCGGCAGCCGCGTCAGCTCGGTAAGGATCAGCTTGGCGACGATGCCGCCGCGCCCGTTCTCATCGTAAGCCACCGGTTCTTCCAGAAGCGCCAGGATCAGTTCGCGCAGCAGGCCGGAAATTTCCACCAGCGCCGGCTCCCCCGGCAGGCCAGAACAGGCGGCGGGCGCGATATAGACCGTGCGCATCTCGACATGGCTGCGCATGGTGACGCTGTGCGGCCACTGGGGCGGCAGCCAGAGCGCGCGCGCCGGCGGCACGATCCAGGCGGCCTGTTCCGTCTCCACCCGCATGATGCCGGTAACTGCATGCAGCACTTGGCCGCGTCGGTGCATGTGCAGGGGAATGTGATGGCCGGCTTCGATGCTGCGCGCCATGACTGCCACGTGGCGTGGGGCGTCGTCCAGATTGCGGCGGTAAACCGGGGCGGAAGTCGGCACGGTCGCTCCTCGTGGGTGTTGGCCCGAACGAGACGAAAATCGACCGAACATCGCCAAAAGGCAAGGCTATATAATGCGGCGACCCCCGCCCAGACCGGAACCCGAAAGCCGACGATGACGTCAACAGCGCATATTCCAGACGCGGCGGCCCGCCGCTCGATCGCCTTCCTCAACGCGGCGCACGGGCTGACGCATTTCGTGCTGTTGATCTATCCGACCGTGGTGATCGGGCTCGATGCGATCTTCCACCGGCCCTATTCGGAGATGATCGCGCTGTCGACGGCGGCCTTCGTCTCCTTCGGCGTGTTCTCGCTGCCCGCGGGCTGGCTGGCCGACCGCTGGAGCCGGCGCAACATGATGGTGCTGTTCTTCGGCGGCTGCGCCGTCTCGCTTACCGCCTGCGGCTTGGCGCCCAATCTGCCGCTGTTGGCAGTGGGTCTGTTCGGGCTCGGCATGTTCGCGGCGATCTATCACCCGGTCGGCATGGCCATGCTGATCGAGGCGAGCCAGGCGCGCGGCCGCACGCTTGCCTTCAATGGCGTCTGCGGCAATCTCGGTGTCTCGCTGGCCGCCGGCGTCAGCGCGGTGCTGGCCACCTGGCTCGGCTGGCGCGCCGCGTTTCTCGCGCCGGCCGTCGTCTCGCTTGTCGTCGCGATCTGGTACGTGTGGGTGACGCCGGATGACGGTCATCACGCCAAGAGCCGGGTGTCGAAACCGGCGGTGCCGTTGACGCCGCGGCTGGCGGTGATGATGTTCGGCATGTTCATCGTAATCGCGCTCGCCTCCGGCACCACCTTCAACCTGCTGACCATTGCGCTGCCGAAAATCGTCGACGAGCGGCTCGCCGCCCATGTGCCGCTGCTGCTCGCCGGCAGCGTGGCGACGCTGGTATTGATCTGCGGCGGCCTGGCGCAGCTCTGCGTCGGCCGGCTGGTCGAACGCTTCAGCGCGCACAACATGTTCGCCGCCATCACGGTAATGGGTTTCCTCGGCAATCTCTGGGCGGCCTATGCCGACGGCATCCCGCTCATGATCGCGCTGGCGATCGCAATTGCGGCGATCTACGGGCAGGTGACGGTCAATGACATGGTGCTCGCCCGCTACACCGCCGACGCCTGGCGCGGCCGCGTCTATGCGGTGCGCTATTTCCTGCTGTTCATCAGCGCGGCGGTCGCCATCGGCATGATCTCGATCCTGCACGAGCGCGGCGGCTTCGGCCTGGTGCTGGCGGTCAATGCGGCAATCGCCTTTGCCATGTGCGTGGCGACGATCACGATGGCGGTGATGGTGACGCATATCGAACGGGAACTCGACGCGCCGCAGCCGGCGGAGTAAGTGTGAGCGCATCCGTCGATCTGCCGGAAGCCATGACGGATAGATTGAATCCTGCCAGCCGCTGACACGCCCTTGCTAAAGGGAAATTTCCCATGAACCGCATTGCCGGACGTTCGGCCTTTCTTGCGTTGCTCAAGGACGAGGGCATCACGCATCTCTTCGGAAATCCGGGAACAACCGAATTGCCGATCATGCATGCGCTGAAGGAGCATCCCGATCTGACGTACGTGATGGCGATGCAGGAAAGCCTGGTCGTGGCGATTGCCGACGGCTACAGCAGAGCCTCGGGCCGCCTCGTCGCTTGCAATGTGCATGTCATGCCCGGGCTCGGGAATGCCGTCGGCGCTCTTTACAACGCGAGCTTCACCGGGACTCCCATGATCCTGACCGCCGGCCAGCAGGAACAGGGGCACGGCCTGATGGAGCCGCTGCTGTATGGTCCTCTTCTCCGGGTCGCCGAGCCGCTGGTGAAGTGGGCGGTCGAAGTGACGCGCCTCGAGGACCTGCCGCGGATCGTTCGACGCGCCGCCAAGGTCGCAACCGCGCCACCCACCGGACCGGTCTTCATCTCGCTGCCAGGCGATATCCTGAATTCGGAGGCGGGAATCGATCTTGGGCGCTCGAGCAGGATAGATGCGCGCGTGCGGCCCTCGGACGAGGCCTTGCAACTTCTCGTTCAGCGCATTCTCAAGGCGGAGCGTCCCGTCATCGTTGCCGGCGACGAGGTCGTCAAGAGCGACGCGTTGGAAGAGGCGGCACGTTTGGCGACGACGCTCGGCTGTCCTGCCTATCAGCAATCGGTCGCCTATGGCGCGCACTTCCTGTCGGAGAGCCCTTGCTTCATGGGCGCACTGTCCCGCACGCAAAGGGAAACCCGGGACGTGTTGGCGGCCTATGATCTGATGATCGTGCTCGGCGCGGATCCGCTGCGCATGTCGGTGTACAGCGAGATCGATCCGCTTCCCGCCGGCACGGCGATCGCGCAAATCGGTCTCGTCGATTGGGACATGGCCAAGAATTATCCGGTCGACATCGCCCTCAAGGCCGACGTGCGGGAAACTCTGCGGGTGCTGATCCCGGCCCTCGAGACTGTAGGCGGCCCGGCTCTTGAACGGCGTGCAAAAGACGGCGTCGAATCCCTGGCGTCCAGGAACTGGACGGCCCGGCGGGCAAAACTCGTGGACGAGATCGCCAAGAACAAGGACTGCTCGCCGATCGATCCCGACTGGTTGGCGCTGCAGGTCGCCGAGGCGATGCCGGCAAACGCCATCCTCGTCGACGAAGGCCTGACATCTTCACGCTACATGCAGGCGCTGCATCCCTATCGCGATCGGTACGGCTATCACGCTCTTGCCTCCGGCGGCATCGGCTGGGGCCTGCCGGCTTCGGTGGGCGCCGCTCTCGCCAACCCCGACCGTCCGGTGGTTTGCTATTCGGGAGACGGCAGCGCGATGTACTCGATCCAGGCGCTGTGGACGGCCGTACATCACAATTTGCCATTGACGGTGGTGATTGTGAACAACGGCGGCTACCGGATCATCAAGCAGCGTCTGCTGGGTTTCCACCAAAGCCGCCATTTCATCGGCATGGACTTCGCCGATCCGCCTGTCGACTTTGTCGGCCTTGCCAAGGCGCTCGGCCTCGAGGCCACGCGGATCACGCAACCAAAGGAGTTGCGTCCGGCGCTCTCGTCCGCATTCGGACGGCCGGGCACGAAACTCATTGAGGTGGTGGCCGACGGTTCGGTGTGAGATTTCGGGCACGCGCTGACGCGAC
>CAWIPY010000011.1:0-1245495 GCA_963837965.1 uncultured Pseudomonadota bacterium
GATCCTCGAAACCCTGGCGGTGTCTGTTTAGCCACCACAGATAAAATGCAGGAGTCGACCATGCCGGAATTCTTTCAGGGCAAGTGGCGCGGTGCAGTCACGGCTCGCGATGCGGCGTTTGGGGAGCGCGTTGTAGTCAGCGGCGCGAAAAGCGGAAACGGCGCGTATAACGGCGTCGTTGGCAACTCGTTCATCTTCGAGGATGGGCTTGTCGAGCTGCAGTGGAACAACAACGCCGGATCGGGCTGGCAACCGAGCGCGATCATCTCCTCCGTAGGCATGACCAGTCCGCTCGTCGTGTTCCGGACCATTTCAGCCGATGACAACTTTCCCGATCAGCGCGATGGCGACTTCAATGACGTCGTCGTCTCCTTCGAGTACCTCGATGCGCCTTTTAAGGTCGTGCAGCGCCCGTATGCCATCGAGCGCGGCTCGCTGACCATGATGCCGGACGGTGTCTTCGACACCTCTCAGGGCATCCAGTACATGGGCGTCCGCATCCGCAATAGCTGGTTCTTCGACTGGCAGTCGGCCTTCCCGGCGACGGGGATGAAGATCGGAATTGCCCCCGCGAGCCGCGCGTCGCTCGCCGCGCGGGGCGTGAATGTGCTCGACACCTGGTCGGCTCAGGAACAGCAAGCCTTTGGCCAGGTCGTCGACGATGGCTACGTGCGCGTCCCCGACCTGAGGGTGGGGGAGGAAACGACGATCTATTTCAAAATCGACGTGCGCAATGCTGGCCCCTCGAAGCCAGAGATTGGATTCGTCGCGCAGCGCGACGCCTTCGATCCGAACTTCGATGCGCCGACGCGGGTGGTCTCGAAGAAGATCTTCATTAGCCAGAGCACTTACGACAAGGTGAGCAAAGAGCTCGTCGCGACGGTCCCAGAGGGAACACTGCGGGTGAAATTCCGTGAGATCAAGGTCGACCTCAAGGCAGCAAACGACGCGGCGAAATCGCTAATCAATTGCCTGAAGTCCCATCCCGGCGACTTCGGCGGCGACCCCGGCACTGGCGGAGATCCGGGGCGCTGGGAGAACTGCCGGAAGCACGAGCAAGATTGCCGCGAGCACGGCGCCGACCGTCTGCGGCTGCTGCTCAAGCAGCTGCTCGACGGGAAGAACATAGACATCTGCCTGCTGCAGAAGCTCTTGCAGACATGCTGCGATCCGCGCAGCGTCTGTTGCTGCGACGATGGCGGCATGCATGACGGCGGGGACGGCAGCGGCTGGCAGGAAGGCACGGGTGTCGACGGTTGGTGCCGCGTGAAGCCGGTCGGTTGGCTCCCCATCGCCTTCGATTACAGGATCGAGCCGAACCCCGCCTACACTGGGCAATTTGGACCGCTTCCATTCGAGGATCCGTGGTGGAAGTTGATCCTTTTGCTGATCGCCATCCTGCTGGAGACTGCCTCGCTGATCTACGACTACGTCGAGGCGGGGCAGGACCCGCGCTTCATCATTGGGCAGATCGTCCGCAACGGCGACGCGAACACGAATGCGATCGATTGCGCTGTCTGCAATCTGAACGGCTCGCGCGGCGTCGATTTCGGCGAGCTCGATGCACAGGGTGACGATGCCAACAACGGCTTCCCGATCGAAGGCCTTGGCAACATCATTCAGCTCGACCGCACCGACAACGGCGATTTCGGCATTCAGGACGCGGTCATCGGCAACGTCGTCTGGAAATCGGGCGGCCGAAGCGGCTCGACGCGCGGATTAGTCACAGCGACGAATGTCTCGACCAGCATCACCTACGATACCGAGGACACCATCAGCGGTACCGTCAATTTCACGAATCAGGTGATAGTCGGCCAGATAGCAACGATTTCGCAGCCGCTCTCGCAGGCGGGCGATTCCGGTTCGGTGTGGGTGGACATGGGAACGAAGCGCCCCGTGGCCCTCAATTTCGCCGGTCCGTCGAATGACGACGGCACCAGCGCAACCGGCAACCCGATCCGTCAGGTCGTCAACCAGCTCAACATTCGGTTCAACAGTTAGGGAGGTAGCCATGAACGAAGCCTTCTTCGAAGCGCTGGATCGTGCGATTGCCGCGGCCTCCGCGAACGAGCGAGAAATCCTCAGCCTGCCCGGTGTGTTGGCGGTCGGCGCGGGGCCGGAACGCAAGCAGGGAAAGGTCACCGGCGAGGCCGCGATCATCGTCACGGTACGAACCAAGCGGAGCAAAGGAGATCTTCGGGCCGCTGGCGAAAACCCGCTGCCCGACGAAATCGAAGGCATTCCCGTCGACGTCATCGAGCAGGGAAAGCCGATGGAGGCGCCCGAGATCATTGCTGCGCAGCAGCGCGCGCAGAGGGTGCTCGATAGAGTGCGGGCGGAGATGCTTAAAATGCCGAACGTCACCGCCATTGGCATCGGCTATAAGAGTGTCGGCGGCGAGACGAACTTCAGCACCGTCGCCTTGAAGATCTTTGTCGAGCGCAAACTATCACTCGACGAGGTGCGAGCACGCAACATGCCGGAGATCCCGAAGGAGATTGATGCGGTCGTCACTGACGTCGAAGAGTTACCTAAGCAGCGCCCTGTGTCGAGTGCCTCTGGCTCGCGCGATGATCGTCGCGACCCGATCGTCGGTGGGCTTACCGTCGGCGTGAACACGAAGCCTTTTTGGTATGGCACGCTCGGCGCAATTGTCTTCGACCGTGCCACGGGCGAGCAAATGGTGCTGAGCAATCAACATGTGTTCGACGGGCCGGCGGGTACCGACGTCGTGCAGCCGTCGCCGATCGGTCTCGACGACTCGCTTGAGATTGGCTTCCAGCTCGACATCTGCAATCCGATCCACTTCTTCCGACTCGACACGCCGAACACCACCGTCGGCACGGTGCTGGCCGGCGCCGCAGCGGGGGCGCTGATTGCCGCGGCGTTGAGCGACGAGATCGATCCGACGCGCCGTGGACAGGAGGCTACCATGCCGCCGCCGGGTGTGAAGACGCTGTTCGAAACGCAGCACGTAGAGCTGAAGCTTCCGGAGCTGCCGATTCCCGGCACGCACTTCAAGGTAAATGCGAAGTGGGACTACACGCGCCACACCGACATGGTAACGCAGACGCACGCGGTCGATGAGGTGAAGGTGAACCCGCACGTCCTCACGGACAAGATACTGATCACCGACAAGAAGCTCTACCACCCGGGCGACACAATCCGTCTCTTTGGCCTCATTCTTCCCGAAGCCTGCACGCCGAAGCGCAGCGACCCACAGCGCGATAGGGCGCACTTTAGCGATGCGGAGATCGCCGAGATCACGCGCCTGCCGAACCTGACACCGCCGAACTTGACCGTCGGCACGTCCAGGCAGGCCGCTGCAGCTGTCGTAGTCGATCGCTGCCATTGCGAGCGCTATTACTGCACGGCCATTCTAACTCCGACGACGGTCGATCGGGCGTTCCCCGTTGTTCTTCGCCAGCCGCCGGCGGCGGATCAGGCCAAGGTTTTCCAGGAGTTGATTGCTCTTGTCCAAAAGCTCGACGACAAGGAGTTGTTGGCGCGGGTCTTCCGGGATCTCCGTTATGGCTGCCTGTACACCGGCTCATTCACGGTCGGGAGCATTCCGACCGGGCCATGGAAGCACTACCTTTTTGTGCAGACAGTGAACTTCGCCGAGGAGACGTTGAAGCCGGAGCAGGCGGCGCAGATCATCGGCGGACTGCACGTCGCTCAGAACACCAAGCCCCAGCTCGATTTCGCCTGTGGCCCGATTGTGTTCGAGGACGGGCAATTCGACATCGAGTTGATTTGAGGGAGCCGGGCGCAGCGGCGGAAGAGGGGATATCAGAATAAATAACCTTGGTCGGCTTTCCCCTTCGTCGAGGGTCGGCGGTTATCTAAGCCCGGTAGAGTCCGAGCGCAGGGCAGGATTCACTTAAAGTCAGTGTCATCCAAGTCCTGCGCAGGCCAAATGACAGCGGAACATCTTGCGAGGCAAGACGCTTGCTGATTCGAAAGTGCCACCGCGATTAATGAAGCCGCTCGATTTGGCGGTGCACATGCTACACGAAAGGTCGCAGCACGTAGCCATCATTTGTGACTTCCCAATCCCACTGTGCCTCCACCTGTGGTCGCCGAATGCGAGATCGGCGGTGATTGAGATGCGGTTCTCGAATGATTGGACTTGCCCGCCCAGATTAAGCCGCCGAAAATTACGATGATTGCGAGGATTCCGACTATCCACGTCCATAGAGGCCCATCGTCGGCGGATCCGATCGGATTACCCAATTCCCGGTTAGGATCATTCATGCTCATGGTCGCCTCCTGAGCTATCCTGACGCGGCCACAACGCGTTCTGGCGAGCGTAGTTTCGTTGAGAGTTGTAGAAACCGGAGAGCGGGCTGGCCGAGAGTTATCAATCATCATTGCGCTTTGTGTCGGTGCGGTCAGGGATACCGCGTCAGCTAGCTCATATACGATGGAACCGGGGAACTATTAGCGCGTTACGTTTTGCGCAGCGGTCTGGGGGCTGCGGAGAAAAATCTCCAGTAATTGTCAGGGAGCATACCTATGAAAAGGACTATCATAGCGCTGTCGCTTGCCGCCTTCGCAACGAGTTTCGCTGTTCCTGCCTACGCAGCGAAATCAGTCCCGTGCAAGCCCGCTAAGGCGGGTTACCACATGGTCGGCGGCAAGTGCGTACCCGTGAAGGCAAAGAAGAAGTAATCGCGCCGATCTGAAATTGGGACGGCAGCTTCTGTTCGTGGGAGCTGCCGTCAATGCGTTTGACAGCAAAGCGCAAACGGCAAATGCATTGAGCGTCGTCGCCAGGGGGCCGCCGGCGCTCCGCGTGAGAAGCTTTGTTTTTTCACACCACCTGGCGAATGTCTGGTTTTCGTGATGATGCACTATTCCACGATTACGTGTCTCAATGTCGGCATCGGCTAAGATGCGACGCGCTGGTGAGCGAGAGCGATCCCGTCGACGGGCAGCAAGCTAGCTCGTCATTGGAAGACACCATCGCTGTATTGGAGCCGCTTGATCTGATCTTTTCCTCGAAAATTTGCGGTTCCGCACTCGCAAGTCCAGTCGTAATTCGCCTCATATTTTGAAAACCGCGAGCCTGGCGCAGATGGTGAATAGGCGACGATCTCCAGCTTTTGGCACGTGGCGCATTTTGCAACAAAATACCAGCGACCCTCGATAAGCTCTAGCTTCATCAACGACCTCTAAACTAATGCAAACGGATCCAACTAAGTGGTGAAAACCGCGGCAAGTCGCGGACTAAACCGGCGTATGTGTGCTGAGCTGAACTTTGGCTCGAGGCGCGGACTTGCCTCGCCGATTTGAATTTCAGGATCCCCGAGGCCTTCCCGCTTTCGCCGGGAACAGGCCAGCAGCTCGCCCGAGCATTTCCAGGGCTGGAAGTTTGTTCTCCATCTTTATCGAGCGCGGACGTGAGACCTTGGACCGCTTCCTTGTCACTGGATCGATGGGGCCTGGCACTTGCTGCCAAGTCACCTTGCTCACGGCAGCCCACGCTTCTGGCGGCCACTCCTCCGGTGGAAGGATATACCCATCTTTTCCTACGAGCACGGCGAGATTGAAAAACGCCATGCGTCCGAGGCCTTCATAGAATTTGGCGCTCATACCTGCGACTTCATCTTTGATCTCCTTCCGCCGCAGTGCAATTTCCGCCGCAATCTCTGGCTTTTTCAAGTTTTCGCACGCGATCGACCGGGCTGTCTTAAGGCTATAGCCGGCCCGCCTCGCAGCCTCAGCGCCGTTAAAGCACAGCATGTACTCGTCTACGAACCGGGCTTGCTTTCCCGTCAACATTTTGTAGGCTTCCGCTCCTATCGGCGCATCAAGTCAATGATTCGTCAGGAGAAACTACAATCGCATGCGAGAAACTCAAGCCAATGTCAGGTTTTGTAAGGTTCAAATGACCAGTTTTCCCCGGACAACCACGCAGCCTCTACGGAGATTTCCTAAACTTCCCCCGGTACATACCGCTTCCCGATACCTGGCTTGCTCACCCCGAGCCCCGGCAATTCCCATACGCCGGCGCCGGCCGGGTTGGTGTCGGCGGCAATATCCACATCGATGAGATAGGGCCTGTTGGCCGCGATCCCTTTGCGGATGGCGTCTCCGATGTCGCCGGCGCGGTCGACGCGCACTCCTTCGACTCCCGCCGAGCGCGCCATGGCGGCAAAGTCGGGATTGTAGCGCTGCCCGGTCTTCGGGTCGTGGAAGTCGGTGGCCAGCTCCCGCCCGCCCAGATAGCCGCGCTGCAGGCCGCGGATCGAGGCATAGGCGTAGTTATTCCACACCACCCAGACCACCGGCAGATCGTATTCCACCGCCGTTCCCAGCACGTTGGCGTGCATGAAGAAGGCGCCGTCGCCGCACACCGAAACGCAGGGCCGATCCGGCGCGGCGAATTTCGCGCCCATGACGCCGGCGACGCCGAAGCCCATGGGCCCGAAGCCCATGGAGCCGATCAGCGAATCCGGCCGCTTCGGCTTGCAGAAGCTCAAGAGCCAGTTGTGGTGCACGCCGATGTCGCTGACCAGGATGGCGTCGTCCGGCAGCGCCTTGTCGATCTCGGCGGCCGCGCGCTGCGGGTTCACCGGCTTCGAGTTGTCGGAGAAACCGGGCGCCACCAGCCTGTCCCATTCCTCGCGGTAGCCGTCGATCGCCTTGAGCCATTTCCGGCGCGCGTCGAGCTTGGCCTCGACATCCTTGCGGCGGTCGATCTCTGCCAGCAACTGGCGCAGGAAGGTGCGCACGTCGGCCATGAGCCCGAGCGCGACCGGATAATTGCGGCCGATCTCCTCCGGGTCGATATCGACATGGATCAGCTTGGTCGGCGGAATGGTGAAGGAATAGCCGGGAATCCATGAGCTCGACGTGCGGTCGTCGAAGCGCACGCCGAGCGCCATGAGCACGTCCGCCTGTCGGGTCGCGTGATTGGCCTGATAATGGCCGCCGCGCGCCACCAGACCGAGCGCCAGCGGATGCTCGACCGGAATGGCGCCCAGCCCGCTCGCCGACGAGGCCACCGGAATCTGCAGCCGCTCGGCGAGCCGCAGCAGCTCATCGCAGGCGCCGCCATAGCGCACGCCCTGGCCGACGATGATGCAGGGCCGCTCGGCGGCGAGCAGCAGGTCGGCGGCTTTCACGACGCCGTCCGGATCGGCGCCGCAGCGGCTCGAAATATTGGCGCTCCATTCCTCCGGCTCTGGGCGCTTCCTCGGCGGCCGCCTCCATGAACACGTCGAACGGCACGTCGAGCACCACCGGCCCGGGCCGGCCGGTGACCATGGTCTTCCACGCCTGGCGCACGGCGAGCGGCACCATCTCGCCGCGCGTCGGCTGGAACACCTTCTTGCAGATGCTCCGCACGGTGGAGGGAAAATCGGCCTGGTAGTGCCGGTACATTTCCTGGAAGGCGCCGCGGTTGAACTGGCTGGTCGGCACATTGCCGGTCACCGCCATGAACGGCACCGAGTTCGAGATAGGCGTTCGCCAGCGCGATCGGCAGGTTGGCGGAGCCGGGGCCGCAGGAGGTGAAGGTCGCCGTGGGGCGGCCCGCAACACGGTAGTAAACGTCGGCCATGAAACCGGCGACGCTCTCGTGATGCACGGAGATCGTCTTGATGTCGTGCGAGCGCTCGTAGAGCGCGTCGATGAACTGGATATTGCCGTGGCCGCACAGGCCGAAGGCGTAGGGGACTTTCTCGCGGATCAGATAATCGACAATGACTTGCGCGCCATTGAGCTCGTTGCGCCCTGACATCGGCTCGTTTCCTCCAGGTGATCCTGACAGTTGCAGCATGTCGACGGCCGGTCCGCAAGGCCCGGAGCGCCCCCTGAATGCATACAGAACGTTAAGCCTGTTGCGGCTAAAACCACCGCCGGCCATATGGACGAGGTGAGCGCATGACCGCCGTCGACGCAGCGCGCCGGCAGAATTCGACATACGGCTGCCTGTCGGTTCCGGCCGCGATCGCCGGCCTGGCCGTGCTCGCGGCGGCGCTCCATGTCGTTACGCCATTCAATCACGACGAAGCTTATTTCTTGGTGGCCGCGGGCCGGCTGCTCGATGGCGGCCAATTCGGCAAAGACATTGTCGCCAT
Organism: uncultured Pseudomonadota bacterium; assembly: GCA_963837965.1. Taxonomy (GTDB): domain Bacteria; phylum Pseudomonadota; class Alphaproteobacteria; order Rhizobiales; family Xanthobacteraceae; genus Pseudolabrys. The sequence goes on from CAWIPY010000011.1 coordinate 8,091, forward strand.
GAACCCTCCCCATATCTATTGGCTGAGCGCGGCACCGGTCTGGCTCGCCCGCCAACTCGGCGCGCGAAGCGACACCGTCGCGACGTTCTTCACGGCGGCGATGGCCGCGGCATCGCTTATCGCGAGCGATCGTCTGATCGCATCCGGCCGATACGCTCATTCAGCCCCTCGCGCGCTGCCCCTCGTCGCGGCGGTCATCGTGCTGTTCGCGCCCGGCTATGACTTCGGCCAGCGCGAGCATTGGATGGTGTTGCTGACATTGCCTTATATCGTTGTACGCAGCCTGCGCGCGGACGACGTTGCGCTTTCGGTGCGTTGCGGCCGGCTTGATCGGCGTGGCCGCCTGCTTTGGCTTCTGCATCAAGCCCTACTACCTGCTCGTGCCGATCGCCATGGAGATCTGGTTGCTGGCGCGGACACGGCGGCCGGCGGTCTGGTTCTCGCCCGAGACGGTGGCGATGGGTGTCACCGGACTGGTCTATCTGGCCGTCGTCATCGTCACCATGCCGGCCTATTTCGAAAAAGAGCTGCCGGAAGTCCTCCTGGCCTATTGGACCTATAACGGCACATTGTCGGAAGTCCTGGGGAACGCCTTTATGTTGACGGCGCCGGCGGTGGTGCTTGGCGGGATCGGTTATACGACGCTTCGCCCGGGCGAACGCGTTCCCGCGCTTGCGCAGGGCTTCGCGGTGGCCGGTGCGGCGTTCCTCGTGGCCGCGCTTTTGCAGATGAAGCCGTGGCCCTACCATTTCCTGCCGGGCGCCATCGCTTTATATCTGGCGGCTGCCGTTTTGCTGATCGGCGGAAAGCCGCGCGCGGATGCGGGCGCGGTCCGGTTTGGCGCGCTTCTCGTTCTGCTCGTTGTCGTGTGTCTGCGCCCGGCGGTAGAAGCCGTTCGAAGCTTCGACGATAATGCCACTATGGCGCGCGTCGAGAAGCTCGCAACGGTCTTCCGCGCGAATCCCGGACCGAACGGAACGATCGCCGGCTTTCTCACGTCGCCGCGCGATGTGTTTCCGGCGATCATCGCGTCCGGCATGAATTGGGCCCCGCCGTTCTGCTGCGATTATCTGATCGCGGCCGCCGCGCGCGTGGACGAGGCGCCGGCTTCCAGACGTCAGGCGATCACGGCGGCCGGGCTCAAACAGGCCGAGCGCGCCGTCGCCGCGATACGCGCCGAAGAGCCCGGCGTGATTGTCGTCGATGCCGCCGATCGAAAGCTGGGTTTCGGCACGCGCAGGTTCGATTATCTGCCGTGGCTCGAAGGCCACACGGGCTTCGACATCTTACGGCACTACCGCGAGATCAATCCTGTAGGCCCGTTTCGCCTTTTTGTGCGGAAGCAATCCGCACCGCTGAAAGACTAAGGCGGCCGGTTGCCATTCTTCGGCGCGGGCTGACTCCGCCGGCAAGGCGGATCAGTCGCCGCGCCGGGTGACCGCCCAGCCGGCCACCGCCGCCGCCAGCGCCAGCACGGCGATGGCCGTGTAGGCGAGGTAGCCTGACCAATCCCCGCCATGCGACACCGCATAATCGAGCAGGAACGGGATCGGGAACAGGAAGAAGACGATGGTGCGAAGGACGAGGCCGAGGGTGTCCATCAAATTCTCTCTGCCCTTCCGAGGCGCGGCCACCCCGATCGGGGCTTCGCGCCATCCGGGCGCAGGCTCCAGCCATCGAAGCCCGGGGTTCATAACCCCGTGCTGCGGCGTATTGGATTCAGCGCCCGAGCACTTCGTGCGCGTCCCGGACTGAGGCGCGCCGCTATTTCCAAAATGCCTTGCTTGCGATCCGCGCTCCTTCCGCCATCGCCTTGAGCTTGGCGAACACCACGTCGGGGTCGACCGCCGCCTGGCCGACCCAGGTGCCGAAGCCGCAGTCGGAGCCGGCGATCACGTTTTCGCGGCCGACCAGCTTGGCGTAATGGGAGATGCGCTGGGCGATCAGCTCGGGGTGCTCGATGAAGTTCGACTTCGATTCGATCACGCCCGGGATCAGCACCTTGCCGTCGGGCAGCTTCACCTTCTCGAACAGCGTCCACTCGTGCGCATGGCGCGGATTGGCCGCCTCGAATGAAATCGCGGTGGGCTTGGCCGAGAACACGATGTCGATGATATCGCCGAGCGCCACGTCGAAATGGTGCGGGCCCTCGTAGTTGCCCCAGCATACGTGCATGCGCAGTTGCTCGGCCGGAATATTGGCGACGGCGTGGTTGAGCGCTTCCACGTGCAGCGCGGCGCGCTTGCGAAACTCGGGCAGGCTCAAATTCGCATATTGGATGTGGCGGCCCATGGCGAGGTCGGGGCAGTCGATCTGCAGCACGAAGCCGGCCTTGGCCACGGTCTCGTATTCGTGGCGCATGGCCTCGGCGATCGCCGCGAGATAGGCCTCCTGGCTCGGATAGTGATCGTTGCGGAAGAACAGTCCGATCACGCCGGGGGAGGCCGCGCTCATGAAGCCGCCTTTGGCCTCGACGCCGGCCAGGGCGGCTTTCAGGTTCTCCGCGTCGGTCACGGGCGCCTCTCTGTCGCGCACGCTGATGGGCCCGTTGCAGCCCGGCGTCTTCCGGCGCGAGCGGCCGGGGTCGCCGAACACCCGCTGTTCCAGCCGGGGGAACTCGTGGATGTCCTGGTAGACGAAGGTGTTGCCGGTGCCGCCAAAGCCGTTCAGCCGGTCCTTGATGTAGGTGGCATAGCTCGGCTTCGACATCTCGCCGTCGTTGATCAGGTCGACGCCGGCCTCGGCCTGCTTCTTCACCACCCCCGCGACCGCCTCGCGGATGCCGGCGGCCAGCGCCTGGGGTTCCACCGGCACGCCTTCCTCCTTGGCGTACATGGTGCGGATCAGGGGGTCGGGGCGCGGCAGGCTGCCGGTGTGGGTGGTGAAAAAGCGGTCGGTACTTCGTTGCATGGTTTCCTCCAATTCCCTCACTAGCGCAGCTCGGCAGGCCTGTAGCGGCACATCTTCGATCGCAACAGGGGCTCCGAACAAGGCCATGCGCCCGTCGCCAGTCAGCTCCTGCACCGTGCCGCCGTGGGCGTGCACGGCCTCGCTCATTTCTTTGATCACGCGCCGAATAAAAAGATGCGTGTTTTCCTCAACCACGCGTTCGGCGAATGGAGTATATTAAATCATGTCAGCGAAAAGGACGATGACTTGGCGCGGGTGACCGTCAACGCCATCCTGAGGGGAAGCCATTGCCTTCCCGCAACGCGCTTGCGCCGAAGCGGAATTGTCTCCGTGCTGCTCAAACCGGTTTCCTCTGCCTTCCATTGGCTGAGCCCAACTCTTGCTGGTGGCGTCAAGCTTGGCTCGGATGTGACACAACTTGTCACGTCCGAAGACGAAAAATGATATGCCAAGCTCACTGTAACCTTCGCTTTTTAGGCGCTCCCACAGTCACCTGTATGAAATCTAGCGGCAAAGCGTGCTCAGCGCCAAGAGTGCACTTTATTGGATCCGGCAACGGCAGATATTTTTTTATCGACTGATGTCGAAGCTTGGCCAGGCTCTCGTATCCTTCAACGTCTGCCTCGCTCGGGAAGCGATTGACCGGCATCGCAAGATGTCGCAATGGGGCCATTCGCGGTCGCTACCCCTGGCATCCTCATACACCGGGCTTTGCGAACTGCGCAACGGCTGCATGAAGGAACGCGCAAATGCTAAATGAGCAGCCCGAGCCGCGCGGCTTCCGCGGTGAGCTGCGCGCGCGTGCGGCATCCTAGCTTACGGCGCGCCGATTGGATGTAGTACAGCCCGGCGCGCTCGGCGACGCCAAAATGTGCCGCAATTTCCTTGTCGGTCATGCCGGTCGCTAACAGCCGCAGCGCCGCCAGCAGTGGGGCCCGCCGGCGGAATAGGGCGTTTCCGAATAAATTGCCGTGATCGGCCTTCCTGTTTGTGCAGGGCGCAATAGCCAGAGCTGCCAAAACGCAAACCGGGCAGTGTCAGTTTCAGCGGCTGTGATCGGGACATCGTGGGCGCCTCCGGCGGTGGACGCACGGCCCACGGCGGAGCCGGGGCCGTCGCGCACGATGACCGGCCCGGTAGAAGGAACTGCTGCTGGCCGCATGTTAATCGAAAATGCCCTACGGCGGATGGGCCGGTCCTCGGCGCTAGCCTGACGGGAGCGTCGCCTTTTGGTCTTGGCCGAAGCCAAGGTCAATTGATAACCACGCTTAGCATCTGTAAATTGTCGCAACAGAAAAGATCAAGAGCGACAATCACAATGTCGGAAGCACGTCCTGAGCGGCGCCTCGCGGCTATTCTCGCTGCCGATGTTGCCGGCTATAGCCGCCTGATGGGTAGTGACGAGGAAGGTACCCTGCGAACCCTGGCAGCGCACCGCAACGAATTGATAGACCCAAAGATCGCCGCGTATAGAGGCCGCATCGTAAAGACTACGGGTGACGGGGCTCTAGTGGAATTTGCGAGCGTCGTTGACGCAGTGTCGTGCGCGGTGGAGATTCAGCATGCGATGGGCGAAAGAAACGAGCATGTGGCGCACGATCGACGCCTGGAACTCCGAATCGGCATCAATATCGGCGATATCATCATCGATGCCGGCGACATTTTCGGCGATGGAGTGAACGTAGCGGCGCGGCTGGAAGCCCTCGCTGAGCCTGGCGGGATTTGCGTCAGCCGCGTCGTGCGCGACCAGATCGGCGGCCGTCTCAATGTCACGTTCATCGATCTTGGAGAGCGGCAATTGAAGAATATCTCTCGAGCCGGTCCAGGTTTTCGTGTGGAGTTACCTCTCTTGCCCGCTGAGCCCAAGGCGCTTCCACACCGTAGTAAACCGGCATCGCCCGACCGCCCCTCCATTGCTGTACTCCCTTTCAACAATATGAGTGGGGTCCCCGAACAGGAATATTTTGCCGATGGAATGGTCGAAGACATCATAACCGCTTTAAGCCGCATAAAGTGGTTCTTTGTTATCGCCCGAAATTCGTCCTTTACCTATAAGGGCCGGTCGATCGATGTGAAACGGATCGGTCGTGAGCTGGGGCGTTCGCTATGTGTTGGAGGGCTCCGTCAGGAGAGCCGCCAAGAGGGTCCGCATCACGGCGCAATTGATCGAGGCAGAAACAGCGCATCACATTTGGGCAGACCGTTGGGATGGAACCGACGAGGATGTCTTCGACCTGCAAGATCGAATAACTTAACGTGTCGTTCCGCGATAGAACCCAACATCCAGATCCGAGAAATAGAACGAAATCGAACGAAGCCACCACCCGAAATTCTCGAGGCATATGACCTTTATCTTCGCGCGCTACCTGAGTTCTACGCGTATAGTGCGGACGGATATCACGCAGCAGAGCGACTATTGCGGCGCGCGATCATGCACGACCCCTCATATTCTGACGGTTGGGCCGCTCTTACCGATTGTTTAGGGCGGCTTCGCGTGGGTGGCTGGGCACAGGACGCGGAGCATAGCAAAAGTGCGATCCGCGAAGCCGCGGCATCGGCCATCCGGACCGGGCCCGACAACGCGTCTGCGCTCGCGATATCGGCCTGGGCAAATGCTATTATCCTGGACAACCCCCATGAGGCGGCCGCTCACGCGCAGAGAGCCATCGATTTGCATCCGAATTCAGCCTATGTACGAAGCCAATGTGGATGGGCCCTGGGCGAGCAAGAGAAAGCCATCGAGCAATTCGAAACCGCGCATCAGTTCAATCCTGTGGATCCGCGCAGCTATACTGTATTTTCGGGACTAGCGGCGGCGAATTTCTTCGCGGGGCGCTTCGAAGATGCCGTACATTGGGCCTCTCGGGCTCGGAGCCAAAGCCCCGGTTATCCTATCGCGCTCCGCTTCCTTGCGGCGTCCCTGGCCCATCTGGAGCGCCAGGACGAAGCCGCTGAAATCGTGCAGCAATTGCTCACAGTGCAGCCTAACGCCACGCTCGCCAGAGCAAGAAAGAGCAGCTTCGCGAAGCTGGAAATGATCCAAGCCTATGTCGAGGGTCTGCAAAAGGCCGGCGTTCCTGAGCAATAATCCGTCAACTGAGCACTAGTTATGCGCTTTGGGACGCTGGCGCGAATGACAATGGATCATCTTGCGAGCTACGGGGGGCCGTCCCGGCGCTCGCTCATTGAAAAGTGCCACCGCGATATTGGGGCCACTCGATTTGGCGTTTCAGACGCTACGCGGGAATTCGCAGCACCTAGCCATCATTTGTGATTCCCAATCCCACTGTGCCCCCACCTGTGGTCGCGGAATGCGAGGTCAGCAGTGATTGAGATGCGGTTCTCGAATGATTGACTTGCCCGCTCAAGTGATGCCGCCGAAAATGACGACGAGGCGAGGATTTTAACTATCCAAATCTACAGGGGTCCATCGTCGTCGGATCCGATCGGATCATGCCCAACGCGAAGAGCGAAGCAGCAATTGCGGCCAGTCGGATAGAGCTGATTTGAAATGACATGCTGCTCCCTCCTTACCTGGCGAAAAGTGTTTATGGAAAATTCGATAGAATTGCGTCGCAATTATGGGTACGAACGGACGATTCGGATACGTAACGAAAGGCCGGAATTGGTGTTTTGCGAACGTTCGTTCAGGCTATGTCCTCTATTTTATCTGCGTCTGCATAAAACTCTAACGCCATTCATTACCGTGGAAATACGTTGCTGATGGCATTTCATTGTAAAGCCAAATATTCGCTGCCATCACTTGCAGCCTTCGTGCCGTCGGATCGGAAGCGTGCCACAACGAATTGCTTCCAGCCGCGAATTATGAAGGAGAATGTCGATGGAAGACGAACGCAAATTATGGAGCAGCGTCGGTTCAGCAGGCATTCTCGACGTTGCAGATCAAGGCAAGGTCGTCTTCTACAACTCCATTGTTCAGCTCGGGGCGGCCGGGTTAACCGGAGTAGCGACAGAAGCCCGTGCGGCGGCTGTTTTCCCACCAACAGTTTATACCCATGCGCTATTGCGCTATGGAGTAACGGCCGTCGATGGAGATCTTCATATTCCCCGAGAAGCTAAATCTTACACTTCGGCTCCGATATCGTGACGGCGATGGATGGATCGTCGCTCGTTTGGTCCAAGTAAACTTAGAGACGGGTGCAGAATCGCAGCTGGTTCACTTCGACAGCCGCGGCTTTGACGTGTACGGAAATGAGGAATTTGTGGTGAAATCGTTGGGCGCCAGTTACACGGGAGAACTCGACTTTGTCGGCAATGCTTATTATGTGGAACTTACGCTCTCAGCTCTGGTGAGTCCCATCCGACCGCTTCCCTACCCACCCGCCGTGTCCATTATCCAACTGTGGAACTATATGTAGCGTGCACATCTGATGCGGGCGTTGATGTCTAACTCCTTAAGAGCACGCCGAGGCCGTCAGTTGCCGAATGCCGAATTGTGCAGAAAGCCTTCGGCTACTTCCTAGCATTCTGAGAGTATCTAACCCCCATAGAATAGGCGCAGGTCCTACTTCGTGGGGCTTGCGAAAACCTGGCGCGTGTCGAAGCGGTAGACGAGAGACGCCGCGATCACGTGATCGTCGAAATCCTTGCTCAAGTCGTTCGAATGATCGCGAATGTAGTGATAGGTAATGCGGATGTCCGTGCGGTGGGACAGGACACGCGGAAACTGCAAGGTGGCGCCGGGAACGAGTAGCGTGTCCTCGCGCTCGGCGTTCGTCACCGGGTCGCGGTCGGTGCGGCAGTAACGGCGGATGGCGGAAAGCTTGGTGCCCAGCACCAGCCGCTTGGTCGCCGGCTTGAGGGCCTGAATGTTGGCGCCGAGCTCCCATGTTTCCGACTATTCAGACGATGCTCTGGAGCCTTTGGTCCGCGCGTGGTGCGCACGGTGTGCGAGAATAAGTGACCTTTACAAGGAGGTTAAATTCAGGCCACGGCGTATTCGTCTCTGGGCGGTTTGGCGCATCGCATTACTTGCATCGAGCCTCAATGGACAGCACACCGGACGCATCCAAAATCTGAGGGAAAAGGCATGGAAATGCGCAAATTGCTTTTGCTGCTGAGGCTCATTGGAATTCTTGCAATGACCGAAAGCGCCTGGGCGATGATGGCCAGCGGTCAGGAAGCGTGGGCGCCGAGTGCACTGGCCGTACCCGTAAAAAGGTCCAATCCAAATCGAAGCATGCCAAAAAGCACAGCCACTGGCGTCACCACATTCAAAAATAAGGCGTGACAGCTGAAGGCCGCCTCAGCTGGCGGCCTCTGGCTGCCGCATTCGCATGCGTCGTGCCGGCATCGGCGTTGCCAAGCCCATCGGGTCGTCGCGCAATTTCCGCTGCGATCTCTTTTCAGGTGTTTGCACGCGATTGACCGGGCTGTCTTCGGGCTTTACCCCGCCCGCCGTCGCCTTTACGATTTTTCGTTGCTGCCGAGCCGGAAATTGCCAGTGGCGAGCCCGAGCGTCGCGACATAGAGCAGGCGATCGAATGGGCTGATGTGGACGGCGCGCTCAACCTATTCGATCGCGCGCCCCGCCTCGGCCTTCTAGCCGAAGGCTGCGGCACCGAACGCCAGCGCCAGGAAACACGACGGGCTAATCGCTTGCGCTTGTTCGCAGGCTTGGCGTGGCGCCGCCATGTCATGGCGATGTTGGCAAGGCTGAAAGCGGCCAAGGCCAGGGGTCGGCGTCGTTCGGCCCGTAGGCGATAGACGGCGCGGCCAACACGAACACAACGAATAACGCTACTGCTAGCCGTCTCTCGGAGACACCTCCAGATTGACAATATTCTGCAATGACGGCCCTTCGCCCGCTACCCCTGCCCGGCCAGAAGCGGGCTCCTGCATTTCCGCTTCCTACGCCAGCCGAACATCAGGCCTATAACGCCGAGCGCGGAAAGCAAATAGCGGCAACGTCGCGGGCAACGTCGTCGCCGAAAGAGGCATGTTGCCACACCGGGCCGAACACCAGGCTAAACTCGTTGGCCCGATTAAACGTGGGGTCAATGATGATGGTCGGATCGATGGCGGCGGCGCCGATGTCTGCCGTCGTACCGTTTAGATCAGGCATAGAGTTCAAGATCGAGAGCGAGCCACAGGTAGCGGTGGTACCGCCCGTGCCGTAAACGGTTGTCGTGCCACTGAAGGACGATGGATAAGTGGCGCAGGCGCAGGCATTTAGAAATGTTGAATAATGTGCGTCCCAAAACTGAACGCTGGCACTGACACCATCGGTGTGCGTAGGATCCAAAGCTTGTGCGTTCGCCGAGGCAGTTAGAAGGAGCGGGACCGTGACCCCGGCCGGTCCATTAACGTCCAAATAGTAGAATAGCGATAGATGCACAGTTGCAGCTGCCAAGCCGCTCCTCTGCCCACTCGCACTTAGCGTTGGCATTGGAGTAAGAGATATGCTGCCCGTCGCCTGCGCATTGCCTTCAAAATCGTCGATATGGCTGGTGTGGGCGATCGAGGAATTGAACGTCGAGGAGTAGAGATCATAACTATCGCCGTGCCCACTGCCGCTGTTCGCATCTATATGGATTTCCGCGACAGAATACGGTGCCGCGTCAGCCGTCTTACATGAAAGTGCGGCGATCGCCACAATAAGGCTGAATAACGAGACGCGACTGACGGTAAGCATAAAATCCTCCCTTCGCGCCGATGCGACCGCACCTGCACATTATCTTTATTATTCTATGAGGAGGACCTGCGTCATCAGCCAAATGGTTGAAGCCGCCAATCCGCGGCCGCCTCCGGAGTGTTGATCTCGATAAATGACCGGCGTCGACCCGACCTAGGCTCTGATCCATTTAGATTGAAGCATATCCTGAGTTTTTGAAGTAGTTGGCGCATTCTTCCCGAGCCCGTCCTGATCGGCATGGAGGCGTGCCGAGGCTCGCAATGGCTCGCGAGGACGCTCCAGGCCCTCGGCCACAAGGTTCGGATTATTCCTGCGCAGTTTGTGAAGCCGTACGCCAAGTCGAACAAGAGCGACACGATCGATGCCGCCGCGATCGCAGAGTTGGTCACGAGGCCAACGATGCGCTTCGTCGAGGTGAAGCAGTCCGAGCAGGTCAACATCCAGGCTCTGCACCGGGTTCGCGGGCAGATCGTCGGCCACCGCACGAAGCTGATCTGCCAGATGCGAGCCTTCCGCCTAGAATATGGGCGAGGCGCAAATGCTTTTACCACACTCGCCAGATAACACGCGCCAGCCCCGCATTCAAACGATGAAATCGTTTTGATGCAGCTCTGTCACATTTTGAATGGTGATCGAGCCTCCCTCGAACGCCAGTACGGTATTGGTGCCGTCGATGTGAAGCGTGATTGGGCCTTGATCCTGCTGGCAATCTGAGAGGCCTAGTTCGTCGCGGTGATGATTGGCTTCGAACCAGTTTACATTTTCAAAGTTGTTTGGCTGTGAGGATTGTCCCTTATATTGGTTGCCAAACCAGAACGTGTCGGCGGTCTCATTGAGCTGCGATGCTCCGCTGCCAATCGTCACCTGATCTCTTTGCGACTGATGATCGGCGTACACATCGAAATTGCGGCCTTTTGACGAAAGCAGAGTCTGGGCGCCATAATGAGAATTGTCCCCGTGTCCAAACAGATCAGTGACTTCGATATGAAATGCCGAGAGGTCGATCTTGTCCTGACCGTGCACGAAATCAGTGATCGTGTCATTGCCGCCGGGCAAGCCATCCGGAGCGACCGGGGCGAAGACAAACGTATCGCTTCCCTTGCCGCCGGTCAGCATGTCGTCGCCGGAGCCGCCGTCCAGCGATGTCGTTGCCCTTGCCGCCGTCGAGATAATCATTGCCGGCGCTGCCCAGGATGTGGTCTTTGCCGCCATTGCCGAACAGATAATCGTCGCCGCCGCCTGCCGTCCATATACTCGCTGCTGTTGTCTCCGGCAGATGATGCCCGCCTTGGCGCCGCCGATCAGGCCGGTGGCGAGGATCAGCGTATGTCCGTTGCCATCGACGAAAGTTTCAATCGGGTTGCCGGCGAAATGGTTCGCCGATCGTGAACGCTGCCGGTCGGCAAAGTGATTTGGAGACGTCATTGCCGTACGTCGTGCCGATCTTGACAATCGCGTTGCATCTGTCGATCAGAATATTGTCGTCCCCGCTCGCTATCGAAGTAGCGTGTCGTTGCCTTGATTCCCGACCCATTGGAAAACGTAGGTGTCGTCGCCGTCGCCGCCATTGATGACGTCATTGCCGCCGCGGCCTTCAAGCACATTGTCCTGTTCGTTGCCGTTGATCGTCTCGGAATGGTTGGAGCCTGTCACATTTTCGATGTCCCGCGAGGACATCCGTCTCGACGGTTTGAAAATGGACTACACCAAGTGATGAAAACGTGAACTCACTCCGCACATAGCTGCCGTCGGCGCCGTTCAAGCCAAGCGAGATCGTGTCTCTTTCGCCGAGTAGGGTAGCGCCGCCGATCATGGCTGACATAGCTTGCAGTGTCGCTGCCGGCCGCCGCCCACCAAGCCTGTCGTTGCCGAAACCGCCGTCGAGAATGTTGTTCTGCTCGTTGCCGACGATCAGCTCGTCGAGGCTGGAGCCGGTGACGTTTTCGATGCCGCACAGGACGTCCGTTTCCAGGAGTTGGTTGGTAGCGGCGAAACTGGGATTGCTGGCCAGGCGGGTCTGACGCCGTCGACTCCCAAGGAAATATTGCCGATACTCGCCAGCTCACGCTGTTATGACTTGCATAGCTCACGGTATCGTTGCCGGAACCGCCGATGAGCGTGTCGTTACCGAAGCCGCCGTCGAGAAAGTCGTTGCCCGTCTCGGCCATCAAGCACATTGGCCTGTTCGTTGCCGAAAATTTCGTCGGGGCCGGCGGTGCCCGTCACGTTCTCGATGCTGACCAGCGTATCGGTCGAAACTGAAGCGCACAGCAGGATATTCGATAGACCGCTCGAACTCCTGTCCGTGCCGTTGGCGCCGTTAAGGCCCAGATGCACGACTACTTTGTCGGCAGTATCGCCCGTATCAAAAAAGTGATCGCTGCGAGTAATCGGCCGTATCGGTGCCGGCTTTGCCGTCGAGCATATCATTGCCGAGGCCGCCGGCCAGCACGTTGTCGAGCGAATTGCCGGTCAGATGGTCGTGCAAACTAGAGCCGACCAGACCTTCAATTGCCAGAAACGTATGTCACCCTCGGCATCGCCGCCAGTCGCGACGGCCTGTGGAATGTATCCGACCGATGCGCGGGTCAAGCATCTATTGACCGCGTCAACCCCTGCGCCGGCGAGGACTCGTAACTCGCGAAAATCGAAGTCCAGACGCCGCCGATCGAACATATCGGCGCCGCCGCGGCCCTCCAGAACGTCATTGCCACCGCCGCCATTCAGGAGATTGTCGCCGGGATTATTGAGTGTAAAGTGACCAACGGCTGAATTGGCTGATTCTGCCATTAACGATGATGACTGTCTGAATCATCGGGCGGAAAGTCCGTTGACGTTCGATCCGCGAATGACGTCATCAAATCCCGACCCGGTGACCTCAGAAATGTCGATCAAAGTGTCTCCCTGCGCGTATCCTCCGCATTGCTGAATCCGACGTCTCTAAATCGATAAAGACCGGATGCATTCGAAAAGCGAATAGTCGACCTGCGTATTGTCAGAAAAGACTCAAATCGTAAGTAGCAAACGGCCAGTGACATATATGAAGGAATTGACGATATTGATCAGTTGTGGCTCGATGTTGCTGTAATCGGTCAAACGTGCGATTCGATGACCTCAAAGCCCTCAACGAATGCCGTTGTATGGCTCTAGCGGATCGGCATAACCGCCAACGGACCAGATCCAAATTCTCGCCATCGTATATAAAGCTGCTGGCTTGGGAAAATACCGCTCTGCGTAAAATGGAATGCGGTATAGTCCTGGGCTCCCGGCTGTCGAGCACCCGTGGTTTCGCCATGACGACTCCTTCGGGCGTTACGCTGACGGCCCTTGATCACCTGCGTGCATAGCGAATCGAGCTATCGCCGCCCTCTGCCGGAGCGATCCCAATGGTGTGGCAGGCCCGGCCGCTCCGCGCTATCCGCTTGCCGCCCGCGACTATCCGGAAATCGCAAGACAGTCAGTGCTCGCGCTGCTAGTATTTATTGCCGCCGGTGAAGGGCGAACGGGAGGCAGGGTCATGCGGAACGGGGCGCCGCTTCTCCATAAATCGGCCGGTCTATGCCAGCCGGGACGTGGACGAGACCGCCGCCTTCATGGCGGCGAAGGAATTCCGGCTCGACCTTTCGCCTCGCGAAACGGACGCCTTCGATTTCATCGCCAACGCGGCCTACATGCCCGGCAGCTATCTCGGCTATGTCCAGTACGGCGCGGCCGCCACCATCCATGTGCCCGATATCCGCATGCGCGACGACTATTGGCTGCATCTTTCCGGTGCGCGGCTGCCTGCGAGATCCACAACAGCCTCGGCACGGTCTTGTGCTCGCCCGAGCAGGCGGTGTTTTCCTCGCCGGTCGGACATCGCACGGTTTCAGAACCGGGCAGCGCCCGCTTTACGGTTTCGGTCACGCGGGCAACCATGCTCGGCCGCTTGGCGATGCTGCTGGGGGACGCGCCCGGCGGATCGCTCGACTTCGCGCCGGTGATGAACCTTGCCTCGCGGCCGGGCCGCCGCCTGTTGCGCCACCTGCAGCTGGTGCTGGAAGAACTCGACGAGCCGGACGAAAACCAGGCGCAGCGAGCCGTTCCTCGGCCTGTATGAGGAGCTGATCGTCACGGCGATGCTGCTGTCGCAGCCGCACAGCTTCAGCGAGCGGCTCAATCGCCTGGAACAGCCCGCGCAGCCGCGCGGCATGCAAACTCGCGCTCGATTATATTGAATTGCATCTCGACCGGCCGGTCACGCTCGGCGATCTGGTCGCCGCGACCGGCGTTCCCGGCCGGACATTGCTGAAACATTTCAAGGACCATCACGGCGTCTCACCGGTGCGCTACTGGCGCAACCGCCGTTTTGCCCGCGTGCGCGAGGCGCTGCAGCGCAGCCCGCGACGACGCAAGCGTCACCGACATCGCGATGGACTGGGGCTTCTATCACCTCGGGCGCTTCGCAATCGAGTACGCCCGACGGTTTGGCGAAAGCCCTTCGGAGACACGCCGGCGCCACGACCGCAAGCGCCGCTGATCGGCTGCCGCTCGCGGCAATTGCGATATGTCGGTTCGGGATCGCTTCCGGCTGTCTGGCTAAGTCGCAGATGGTTCTGCCGTCCCTCAGATAGCCGAGTTAGCCGAACACCGCTGGACAGCTGGGTTGGGCTAAAAACGGACTTATGTACTGCGCAACAGTCAGGCTTATCGATAATTTCAGTGGTCCGCCGGGTGTCGTTTCGGTATCGATGGTGGGTGGTGCTTGGCATCTTTGTGCAGTAGAGATAACCTCTCATGTCAACAGTGGAGCTTGCGTATGGCCAAGGGCACCGTAAAGTGGTTAAACCCGACTAAGGGCTACGGATTTATTCAACCGGCGGGCGGAGGTGGGAAGGACGTTTTCGTGCACATCTCGGCAGTTGAAAGGGCTGGTTTAAGCACCCTCAATGAGGGGCAAATCGTTGAGTACGAAGAAGTGCCAAACAAAGGCAAGACAACGGCAAGAGAACCTTGAAATCGTGTAATCCACGACAGGGAATTACGGCTCACTTCGAAACCGACGAGCTGTGTGTCGTACGTACAGCGGCTGCTCGATAAAGTGATTATCCGTGAACGTCTTGGACAAATCAATGTCCGCGAAATATCGAAGCTGAGCATTGATCGGGAAGGTGGTGCATAACATTCTTGCGACCTATACCCGTTGCCACCAGGAACAGTGGAAGACCATGGTGTTCCTGACGCGTATCATAATTGCGGGCCAGCATGCCGTCGCCCGCGCTTACGTCCACCCCCAGCGCCGCCGCTTAAGGCGCCGGGCAGGCAGGGCGGGACATAACCCAGCATAGCAGTTGCGCTGCGCTGGCAGGGAGCCCGGCTGCGGCCGTCCGCTTGGTCTTTCGCGCAAAGATAGTATTGATCAATAATATGATCTAAAAGTTGTAATTTTCGGAAACGAAAACCCCTGGCATGACGCCTTCGCCCGGTCGCGAGCGCTCTCCCTCGAGTTTAGGCCAGCCCGGGGCTGGTAACCACCGGCCGGCCGCTTACGTTGACAGGCGGCGGTGCGGCCACTAGAACGGCCCCCGAACAGCCATCCAGAGTCCGTCATGAAGATCCGTAACTCATTGAAAACGCTGCGTACGCGGCACCGCAACAACCGGCTGGTGCGGCGCAAGGGCCGCCTTTACGTCATCAACAAGACGAACCGCCGCTTCAAGGCCCGCCAGGGCTGATCCCGCGCGTTTCGTGCCGCCGAGCTTGACCCGGGCGCCCGCAGGGGCGCCCGTTGCATTGCCGCAACTTGGCCTTATCTGGTGGAGACACTAGTCTTCACCCATGCGCGCACGATTCCTCATCCTCGCTTTTGCCGCCCTGGCCGCCTCGGCCGGGTCCATGCCGGCTTTCGCGGCCGCCCCCAAGCTTGCCCCGGAGCAAGCCCCCAAGCTCGTGCCCAAGGGGAAATGGGTGCAACCGCCGAAGAAGCTGCCGCAACTCAGCATGCGCGACAGCGTCAACAACCTCGATTTCCTGTTCGGCGCCCTGAAGGCAGCGCCCGACGAGGAGACCGCCAAGGCGATCGAGCAGCGCATCTGGGTGCTGTGGATGCACTCGCCCAGCGACACCACCACGCTGCTGATGAGCCGGACGCAGAAGGCGATCGAGGAGAAGGACCTCAATCTCGCCCTCAGGCTGCTCAACGCCATCGTCAAGATCAATCCGCACTACGTTGAGGCGTGGAACCGGCGGGCCACAATCTACTACATGAAGAAGGACTACGGCCGTTCGCTCGCCAATATCCGCCACGTGCTCACCCTGGAGCCGCGCCATTTCGGCGCGCTCACCGGCCTGGGGCTGATCCTGCAGGACATCGGCGACGACAAGCAGGCGCTCGAAGTCTATCGCCGGGCGCTCAAGCTCTATCCGAAGCTGGAGCGGGTCCCCGAGATCGTCAAGAAGCTCGAGGAAAAGGTCGAGGGCCGCGACATCTGAGCCCGGCGACCGGCCCCCGCGAGGGGGACGGCGGGTCGACTTGCCCATGTCGACTTGCCCATGTCGACTTGCCCATGCCGATTTGCCCATGTCGATCTTGACCTTCGTCAAGGTGAAGGCCGGCGCCGCCTGACACCTTCGCCCGCGAATTCACTCAGGGCTTTGCGTTCATGACGGCTCCCACGGCCGGCCACAGTCAACCGGCGCCGGCTCCAGCGGGCAAGTCGGCGCACGTCATTGTTTTTGCCAACGAAAAGGGCGGCACCGGCAAGTCGACGCTGGCCGGTCAGATCGCCGTCGCTCTCATCAAGTCGGGGCAGCGCGTCGCCACCCTCGATCTTGACGCGATGAAACGGACGCTCACCCATTTCGTCGAGGACCGCCGCGCCTTTGCCAGGCACCGCGGCATATCGCTGGAAATCCCCGATCACGTCTCCATCGCCGAGGCGAGGAGCGCAAGGCGCGACCTCGACGAGAACACGCGACCGCGATACGCTGATCGAGGCGGTGGCCTCGGTCGAGCACGACCACGATTTCCTGGTCGTCGATACGCCGCCCGCCGACAGCTATATGATGTGGCTGGCGCTCGGCATGGCCGACACGCTGGTCATGCCGCTCAACGACAGCTTCGTCGACGTCGACGCGCTCGGGGCGGTCGATCCCGTCACATATGCCCTGATCGGGCCGAGCGGCTATACGAACATGATCTACAACGAGCGCCACGCCCGCCGCCAGCTCACCCACGACGACATCGACTGGCTCGTTCTCCGCAACCGCTTTGCCGATGCGGGCGCCGGGCGGCCGGATCGCGTCGGCAAGGCGCTCGACGAACTGTCGTTGCAGGTCGGCTTTCGCTGGGCGGATGGCCTGAGCGAGCGCGCCATCTACCGCGCGTTCATGCCGCACGGTTTGACCGTGCTCGACGACACTGACGACGCCTCCCTCGGGGCAGGCGGCGATCGCGCATACGAGAGCGCCCGCGAAGAGATGCGGACACTGCTCGCGACGCTGAAACTGCCTATCAACGAAAAGGGCCGGCGGCACTGGGAAGCCCGCGCCGGCTGGCTCGCGAGCCGGGGCGGCCCGCTCCAGTTCCACGAGGTCGTCAACGGCGGCTGAGAGGCGCCGGCCGATCCGGCGCCTCGTCGTCTCCGCTGCGGATCAAGGCCGGCTGAGCTTGCCGGGTCCGTTGCCGTGTGCGCTGTAATTGCCCGCCGCGCCGGGGGCAGGGGTCGCCTGCTCGGTCGCCGTCGGATAGCCGCCCGGCTGCGGCTTCGGCAGCGCGGCGCCACTGGTGCCGGGAGGCGCCGCACCGGGCGCGAGCCCATTTGTATTCGCATTCGAGCCGGTAGTCTGCGCGCCGTTGTTGGCGCCGACGGTGGCCGTATTGCGGTTGGGGGTTGCGGCTCTCCTCGCCGCGTTGCCGTTCACGCCGGCATTGTTGGCTGTGCTGCCGTTCGCGTTGACGCTGCTTACGGCGTGGCCATTCGCGGCCGCGTTGCCGGTGCCGGCCGCGGCGGTCGCGCCCGGCTTGGTCGCCGCGCCGGGCTTCGTGCTCTCAACCGCGGACTTGGTCCCGATCGACTCCGTTGCACCGTTTCCAGCCGCCGCGCCGATCTTCGGCGGGGTGGCCTCCGGCGCGGTCGCGCCGCCGGGAGCGGTCGAGGATACGCTGCTCGCCGCGCCTGGCGCCGCGCCGTTCACCGCGCTGGTGCTGCCGGGCGCCGTCGACGCCGCCGGCGTGTTCGCCTTGTTCTGGCTGGATTCGTTGCTGCTCCAGTTGCAGCCGCTCAGGCCGGCGGCGAGAATGGCCGCGGCAGCAATCTTCCATGCAATACCCTGACTGAATTTCATTGGTCTTTCTCCACTAGGGACGTTTGCCGCCGGCCGCGAGGACCGGCGGCAATCCGTGCAGAAGCCATCAGGATGGCTCACTGTGCGACTTACTGATTGTTGGCCCCGTTCGCACCGTTGGCGCCATTCGCACCGGTACCGGCGCCGCCGTTGCCGCCGTTGTTACCCGCATTGGTGCTGCCGTTGATGATGCGCTGCGAGGGCATCGGCGCGCTGCCGACGGTCGAGCCGTTGTTCTGGCCGCCGCGGCCGGGCGCCATCGCCATGTTGTTGCCGTTGCGATTGCCGAGCGGATGGCCGACGATGTTGTCCCACAGGCCCATGGCTTCGATCGAACTCAGGTTGAGATTGCCGGTCGGCGCCAGGCCGTGCGCCTGCTGGAAGTTCACCATCGCGCGCGCGGTTGCCTGGTTCCAGACGCCGCTCACGCCACCAGCGGCGTAGCCGAGCCGGTTCAGCGCCTGCTGGACCTGGCGCACCCCGGATGGGCTGACGGTGAGGATCGCGCCGGCGCCACCATTGGTGTTCCCATTGACGATCCGCTGGTTGGACATGCCGTTGTTGCCATTGGCGTTTGCGCCGTTATTGGCGTTGGCGCCATTGGTCCCGACGGCTCCGTTGGTGCCGGCCGCACCGGTGGTGCCGTTGGCTCCATAAGCCCCGTTGTTCGCGCCGGTCTGCGCCATCGCCGCCGGCGTGGCGAGCGCGGTGCCAAGCAATGCGACTGCAATAAGATGAGTCTTCTTCATACTTTCCTCCGATGGAATTGTTTGCTAGGCGACGATCAAATCAGCAGCGCGTAGTTCACTTCGCGCGACTGTCTGTGTCAGATGGTGAACGACAGCACGTATGCTTCGTTCCGAGAAAACGGCAGAACGTCCGTTTGAAAATGATAAAGCGCGTTGTGACTTTTAATTGTCTCGCGATGCGCTTGAGTTCAGTTCGTGATCGAACATTGGAACGCGTGCGGGAGAGTTTGGGACTCTTCCCACCGCGCTGCGATCTGACTGTCGGCGTTCCATCCACGCCAAGTAGAATGAGTAAGTCACTTATTTGTTGGACGCCGCCGCGCTAGGCGTGCGCATGAGCGTCTGATTTCTGTTGCGGCGCGCGATTGTCAACGCTCGCTCGTGTGGCGGCTCATCACTCGTCCAGCGCCGCGCCGACATAGGCGATGCGCAACATGTTGGTCGCGCCCGGCGTGCCGAAGGGAACGCCGGCAACGGTGATGATGCGCTGGCCGGCGCGGGCGAAGCCTTCGCGGAAGGCGATACGGCAGGCGCGGTCCACCATGTCGTCCTGGTCGCGCGCGTCCTCGGTCACCACGCAGTGCACGCCCCAGACCACCGCCAGCCTGCGGCCGGTGACGATGTTGGGCGTCACCGCCACGATCGGCGGCCGCGGCCGCTCGCGCGCTACCCGCTGACCGGTCGAGCCCGAGAAGGTCCAGCACACCAAAGCCGCGAGATCGAGCGTGTCGGCGATGTGGCGGGCGGCGTCGGCGATCGCATCGGCGCCGGTCGCCTCCGGATCGGCACGCTGGGCACTGATGATGCCGCGATAGACTTGCTCGCTTTCTACCTCCTCGGCGATGCGGCTCATGGTCTTGACCGCCTCCACCGGATATTTGCCGGCCGCCGATTCCGCCGACAGCATCACCGCGTCGGCGCCCTCGAAGATGGCCGTGGCGACGTCGGAGACCTCCGCGCGCGTGGGCACCGGCGAGTTGATCATCGATTCCAGCATCTGCGTCGCCACCACCACCGGCTTGCCGGTGACGCGGCCGAGCCGCGTCATCTGCTTCTGCACGCCGGGCACTTTTTCCAGCGGCATTTCCACGCCGAGATCGCCGCGCGCGACCATCAGCGCGTCGGACTGCTCCATGATCTCGTCGAGGCGGCCGACAGCCTGCGGCTTCTCGATCTTGGCCATGACCGCCGCCCGCCCGCGCGTGATCTTCTTGGCCTCGGCGATGTCCTCGGGCCGCTGGATGAAGGAGAGCGCCACCCAATCGATATTGGCGTCGAGCGCCGCCTCGAGATCGGAGAGGTCCTTCGCGGTCAGCGCCGATGTGGGAATGGTGGTGTGCGGCAGACTTACGCCCTTGCGGTCGGAGACGCGGCCGCCGACCTCCACGCGCGTCACCATGCGGTTGCCTTCGGCTTCGAGAATGGTCAGGCGCACCTTGCCGTCGTCGATCAGCAGGCGTGTGGCCGGGTTCCGCCGCCATGAAGATTTCCGGATGCGGCAGGTAGGCGCGCTTGGCATCGCCCGGCGCCGGATCGGAATCGAGCACGAAATCATCGCCGTTCGCCAGCATGGCCTGGCCGCCGATGAAGGTGCCGAGCCTCAGCTTCGGGCCCTGCAGGTCGACCAGGATGCCGATCGGCCGGCCGGTCTGCTGCTCGAGGGCGCGGATCGTCGCCACCAGTTCGCGCATGCGGTCCTGGCTGGCGTGGCTCATGTTGATGCGGAACACGTCGACGCCGGCATCGAAGAGCTGCGCGATCATGTCGGCGCTGGATGAGGCGGGCCCGAGGGTCGCGACGATCTTGGTGCGGCGCAGGCGTCTCATGGCTTGCTGGCCTTACCGGTTGGCGGCTGCGGCGCTGCCGCCGCCGGATGTTGCTTCGATGGGTGGGCTGCGCGAGGTCGACGCCGGCGCAGGCGTCGTCTCCGCATTGTCGGTGAGCTGCACCGTCCATGAGCGCTGCTCCCGGGTGTCGACCTCGAAGAAGCCGGTCCGGTCATAGCCGCGGGCCAGGCAGTTCTGGATGCCGCGAATGGTGAATTCCTTCTCGCGCGAGCACATATAGGCATGACCGGACCATTCGCCGCCCCGGTCGTAATCTACCGCATAAATGTAATAGTAGCGTGCCACCAGCGCGCCGCGCAGCAGCGTTTCGCAGGTGCGCGGGTTCACGTTCCACCAGCCTTCCGTGGTCCAGCCTTCGGCATCCTTGTAGCCGAGCGCGATGCCGACGCGGCTGCCCGTGTTATTGCACAGGCGGAAATCGGCTTTGGCTGCTTGCACCGACAAAGTCATGGCCGCGATCGCGGCGAGGACGGACAAGCAGCGCCTGGCGGCGAGCTGGGACAACAGGGTCACGATGCTTCGAGATCGGTAACGGCAAAGGTTGTGGCGTGATCGCTTACGGCCTGTCAACGACGATGGCGCGGAAGTCGTTCACATTGGTGAAGGTCGGCCCGGGCTGGAGAAGGTCGCCCAGGCCGGCGAAAAAGCCTGTGGAATCATTATCTTCGAGAAAGGCGGCAGGATCGAGGCCTTTTTGCCGGGCACGCGCCGCGGTTTCGCCGTCGATGACCGCGCCGGCCGGATCGGTGGCCAGGCCGCCACCGCCGTCTGTTCCGTCGGTGTCGCCGGCGAGCGCCGCGACGGCCGGCATGCCGGCAAGCTCGATGGCGAGCGCAAGGGCGTATTCCTGGTTGGGCCCGCCGCGGCCTTGCCCCCGGATGGTGACGGTCAGCTCCCCGCCGGAGAGAATGACCGCGCGGCGGCCCTCCGCCCGCAGCGTACGGGCGAGCCGGGCGTGCTCGGCCGCCACCAGCCGCGCCTCGCCCTCCACCCGGTCGCCCAGCGACAGGCATTCGTAGCCCACCGCCTGCACGGCGGCCTCGGCGGCGCGCATGCTGTCGGACGGCCGCGCCGCCAGCATGAAACGGCTGCCGGCGAATACCGCATCGCCAGGCTTCGGCGTCTCGTTGGCATCGTCGGCGAGCGCGCGGGCGACGCTGTCCGGCACGTCGAGCCGGTATTTGGCGACGATCGCGCGCGCATCGGCGAGCGTGGTGGGATCGGGAACCGTGGGGCCGGAGCCGATCACCGCCGGGTCGTCGCCCGGCACGTCGGAGATCGCGATGGTGACGAGCTGCGCCGGATAGGCGCGCTGCGCCAGCCGCCCGCCCTTGATGCGCGAGAGATGTTTGCGCAGGCAGTTGATCTCGCCGATATGCGCGCCCGAGCGCAACAGCGCGCGCGTCACCGCCTGCTTGTCGGCGAAGCTGACACCGGCGGCCGGCGCGGTCCAGTTGGCCGAGGCGCCGCCCGACATCAGCACCAGGACGAGATCGTCCGCGCCCGCGGACGCTGCCAGGACAAGCGCGCGCTCCGCGGCTTGCAGGCCCGCCGCGTCCGGTATGGGATGGCCGGCCTCGATCATCTCGACACGCCGCGTCGGCCGTCCGTAGCCGTGACGCGCGACCGCTATGCCGGTGAGTTGCTCAGGCGCGATCAAGCCGCCGTCGAGATAGAAGCCTTCCGCCACCTCGGCCATGGAGCCGGCGGCCTTGCCCGCTGCCAGCAGGATCACACGTCCCCGCGAAGGCTGAGGCAGCAGCGGCGGCAGGCAATTCGCCGGATGCGCAGCGGCTACCGCGGTGCGGTACAGGTCGGCGAGGAATTTGCGCAAGGAATTCACGATTCTGTACCTGTCCTGCTCCGGGAAAATCTGTCTATAATTAGTTTGGACCAAAACTACTCGTCCCGTCGTGTGCAAGACATATCGCGGTTGGATGAGCTTGTCGCCGCCGCAGGTGTGCGGGGCGGCCAAGACCAAGCGCGGGCTTCAACCGCAAAAACAAACCGACTCTCGTGGGAGAGAAACAAATGTCTATTTCATTCACGATCAACGGCAAGCCGGCGCATGTCGAGGCCGATCCCGACACGCCACTGCTCTGGGTGGTGCGCGACCGCCTGCAGCTCACCGGCACCAAGTTCGGCTGCGGGGCCGGCCTGTGCGGGGCCTGCACCGTGCATCTCGACGGCAAGGCGGTGCGCTCGTGCCAGACGCCGATCGAGCGCGTCGCCGGCAAACAGGTGACTACCATCGAAGGCCTTTCGCCGGATTCCTCGCACCCCCTGCAGAAGGCCTGGGTGGAAGAGCAGGTGCCGCAATGCGGCTACTGCCAGTCCGGCCAGATCATGCAGGCCGCCGCGCTGCTCAAGGAAAAGCCGAAGCCGACGCGTGATGACATCGTCGCGCACATGAACGGCAACATCTGCCGCTGCGGCACCTACACCCGCATCATCGCGGCAATCCAGAAAGCAGCGGGGGCCTGATCATGACGACGCACATTCAAGCGCTTTCGCGCCGCAGCTTCCTGGTCTCGTCCGGCGCCGCCGGCATCGCCGTCACCTTCGGCACGCTCGATACCGTGCTGCCGGCCGACGCCGCCGGTGATTTCATGCCCAATGCTTGGGTCTCCATCGGGGCCGACGGCGTGGCCACCATCATGTCGCCGGCGGTCGAAATGGGCCAGGGCACCATGACCGCCCTGCCGGCCTGTCTAGCCGAGGACCTCGACGCCGACTGGGCCAAGGTCCATGCGCAGACCGCGCCCGACAACGAGAAGCTCTACGGCAATCCGAAGTTCAACCACCATATGGTCACGGTCGCGAGCAAGGCCGTGGACGGCTATTTCGAGGTCATGCGGCTGGCCGGCGCGCAGGCGCGCAAGATCCTCATCGCCAATGCCGCGCGCATGCTGAAAGTGCCGGAATCGGAGCTGACGACCGAAATGAGCACGGTCGTGCACAAGAAGTCCGGCCGCACCCTCGGCTACGGCGACATCGCCAAGCAGGCGACGATGCCGAGCCCGATGCCGAAGGTGAGCAAGGCCGACCTCAAGCCGGTCGGCCAGTTCCGCTACATCGGCAAGGACCTGGCGCGGGTCGACATTCCGCTCAAGGTCAACGGCTCCGCCAAATACGGCCTCGATACGCAGCTGCCGGGCATGGTCTATGCCTCGGTGCTGCACGCGCCGGTGCAGGGCGAGAAGCCGGACAAAATCGACGACACGGTCGCCAAGGCGGTCAAGGGCGTCATCGGCGTGCATCCCCTGCCGAGCGGCGTGGCCGTGGTGGGCAAGACGCTGGAAGCCACGATGAAGGGCAAGGCGGCGCTCAAGGTCACCTGGACGCACACCTCGCCGGCGCGCAAGTGGAGCAACGACACGCTCGCCGCCGAATACACCAAGATCGCCGGCGACTGGTCGCACAAGTCCGTCGACATGCTCAAGAACGGCGACGCGGACAGCGCGATCGGCAAGGCCAAGAAGGTGTTGGCGGCCGATTTCGTCAACGACCACGTGGCACATTGCGCCATGGAGCCGTTGAACGCGACCTCGCTGGTCAAGGACGGCAAGGTGCACCTGTGGACCTCGAACCAATCGGTCATCGACATGGAGCTGGCCGGCGCAATTGCCGCCGGCACCAAGCCGAACATGGTGAAGGTCGAGCGGCCGTTCCTCGGCGGCGGCTTCGGCCGGCGCACCGACTGGGACGCGGCGTTCGAGGCCACGCTGCTCGCCAAGCAGATGCCGGGCACGCCGGTCAAGGTGGTCTGGAGCCGCGAAGACGACGTCATGCGCGACATGTACCGTCCGTTCGCGGGACAGCGCATCGAGGTCGGCCTTGACGAGAACAACAACATCGTCGGCTGGCGTCACCGCATCGTCGCCGCTTCGTACCTTGCGCGCGGCATCCCGCCGCTGTTCAAGGCGCTCGGCGGCAAGGATCCGGTCTCAGCCTCGGGCGGCGAATTCCGCTATGCCGTGCCGGCGCAGCGCGTGGACTATGTCCGCGCGCAGGACGGCTTCGAGGTCGGCGCCTGGCGTGGCATCGCCTCGGGCTACACCAAGTTCGCGGTGGAAAGCATGATCGACGAAATCGCCGAGACCAAAGGCGTCGATCCGCTCGAACTGCGCATCTCGATGCTGGAGAAGCATCCGCGCGCGATCGCGGTTCTCAAGGCGGTTGCCGAGATGGCGAACTGGAAGCAGAAGCGGCCGAACGGGCGGGCGATCGGTCTCGGCTATTCGGACGCGCTCGACACCCACACCGCTGCGGTGGCCGAGGTCTCGCTCGACGAGAAAAGCGGGCAGATCCACGTCCACCACGTCTGGGCGGCGGTCGATCCCGGCATCGCGGTGCAGCCCAGGAACGTGGTGGCGCAGATGGAAGGCGCCATCCTGTTCGGTCTCGGCGCGGCGCTCAAGGAGCAGATCCACCTGAAGGACGGCGTGCCGCAGGAGTCGAACTTCGACACCTATCACGTCAACCGCATGTCGATGGTGCCGCCGATCGAGGTGAAGGTGATCTCGACCGATAACGCGCCGACCGGCATCGGCGAAGCCGGCGTGCCGGTGGTGGCGCCGGCCATCGCCAACGCGGTAGCGCGGCTGACCGGCGGCAAGCGGCTGCGCCATCTGCCGATGACGCCGGAACGCGTGAAGCAGGCGTTGCGCGGCGCCTGAGCGCCGGTTGCCAAGAACAGCCCGCCGCGCTTCCCAAACGGAGCGCGGCGGTTTTTTTCATGGTTCTTCTTGGCCTATGGCAAGGCGCGCAGGCGGGGCTTATGTTTAAGGGAACCGATCACAAGGATTTGCCGATCATGGACCCCAAGACCCGCACCGAGCTGGAAGCCGCCGTCTACCGGCGGCTGGTCGATCACCTACGTCAGCGCACGGACGTGCAGAATATCGACATGATGAATCTCGCCGGCTTCTGCCGCAACTGCCTGTCCAACTGGATGAAGGACGCCGCCGATGCGATGGGCGTGCCCATGACCAAGGACGAAAGCCGCGCGGTGGTCTACGGCATGCCTTACGACGAGTGGCGCCAGAAATATCAGAAGGACGCTTCGCCGGAGCAGAAGGCGGCGTTCGAAAAGGCCCGGCCGCAGCATTAGTGTGCTGTCTATTCAGGCTCAGCCCTTGCCGCGCGCGCCGGTCACTTCTCCCTGAGGAGAGGTCGGCGCGCGATTGCGTGCCGGATGAGGGTTGCAGGCTCAAAGTCTTGGAACCCCTCGCCCCAATCCTTTCCCCAGAAGGGGAGAGGGAGCGATCGTACCCGCCGCGCAACTCCAACAATCAATCAAGTCGTTTTTTACCGCCGCTGTGAACAGCGTGGATGACGGCCGCCTCGGCTTGACCTGGAGGCGCGAGAACTCCGAATGCTTTCCCTGGCGCATGATCCCGATTGAGCCCGTCTCCGCCTCCGCGCGGAGCCGCGATCTTCGGACGAGATCATGCGCCACCAAATTCCTAAGGAGACGTCGATGCCCGCCAGCGCTGCTGCCGAAAAAGAAGAACAACCGGCGACCCGCTTCGCCAAGGATCAGCTGAAAGCCATCATCGAGCGCATCGAGCGGCTCGAGGAAGAGAAAAAGGCGACCGCCGACGACATCCGCGACGTCTATGCCGAGGCCAAGGGTAATGGCTTCGACATCAAGGCGCTGCGCTCGATCGTGCGCCTGCGCAAGCTGGACACCGACGAGCGCCGCGAGCAGCAGGAAGTGCTGGAAACCTATATGCTCGCGCTGGGGATGCTGCAGTAAGGGAACCCGCGGCCCCCGAAGACGGACCGCCGTCAGTTCTTTTCGAAACGATCGATGAAGCGCGCCAGAAGCTCGCGAAAGCCCGCGAGTTCTTTTGGCGTAAAGCTGTCGAACACGCAACGCTCGATCGGATCGACGCGCTCGCGCGCGGCCTGCAGCGCCTCGCGTCCGACGGCGGTCATGTGCAATTCGAGCACATTGGGATGCCGCGGATGCGACGACCTGCTGATGAGGTCCTGCTGCTCCATGGTCTTGAGCAGAATCATCATCGCCTGCGGCGTCACCAGACAGGCGCGCGCCAGCGTCGCCGCCGTTATCCCGGGTTGCTGATCGAGTTCGACAAGCGCGACGTATTGGGCCAACGTCAAACCCACATATTTCAACGCCGCGCTCTTGGCGCGAATCATCGCCTGCTCGGCGCGCTTGATAAGCATGCCGAGGCGCTCCTCCTCGGCGGGCTTGACCTCGGTCGCCTTGCGCCTGGGCGATTTGTGCGGGGCGCTCATGTCCAAGGCACGATAGAGCCGCGCGCCGTGACAGAGCCGAACGGGCCGGGCTCGTCCGGCCCGACATGGACGAGTTCGCCATAGAATGATTTATCCGGTGCGGGATCGAGGATAAAATCCACGAGTGGCCCGGCGGCTTCATCGGGCGTGCGCGCGTCACGCACGTCGAGCCAGGCCCGCGATGCGCCGGTATCAATCAGCCCCGGCGAAATCGACGCGATCAGAATGCCGCGCGGCAAGTCGTCGGCGCGGCGTTGAGTGGCGAGCACGCGCACCGCCGCGACTTGCCCGATCTTCGAGGGAATGTTGATCCAGGCCGGCCATGCCCGGCCCGCAGCGCGTCCGCTGCGAACCTCGTCGCGCCATCTGCAAACGGTGCGGTCGACGTCGTCGAGCGATTGCAGGTCCTGAAAGCGCGCGTGCAGGACCGGCGCGAGCGCGCGCAAGCTGCCAGCGCGGCTCGCCACCACGAACAGCCGTCCGCCGTCACGCAGGATCGGCGCGAAGCTCCGCAGCATTCGCGTCGTGCCGAGGTTATTGGCCTCGACATAGCGGTCGATGGCCTCGGCCGGATCGTCTCCCGGCTGCACCCGCGCGTAGTGATTGCAAATAACGATGTCGACGCCGCCGTGGCGCTGCACCAGGGCCGCCGCGAAGCGCTCGACTGTGCCCTGCTCGGCGACATCGAGCACCTCGCCGTGTACCTGCGCGCAGGCGCCGGAGAGCAGCCGAACGGAGTCCTCCACGCGGGCCGCGTCGCGCCCGGTGAGATAGACGCTGTCGGAAGGATCGAGCTGCCGGGCCATCTGCTGCACGAGAGAAAAGCCGAGATTGCGTGTCGCGCCTGTAATAATAGCTATTTTATTCATACGCTGATTGATATCAGTTAGTTTACAATAGTCAAGTGATTTGTCCCGTCGACGGCGGGGAAGCACTTCAGCGGGTGCAGTCGTATTGGAAAAAGGAGGGTTTTCGCGCGCCGACGGCTTACCGCAGCGTCAGCGCGGTCGGCGGTGCGAAGGTGGCGGTAGCAAGGAACATCACCGCGTGGCCGGTGAAGCGCTCGGCCACCATGCCGGACGATGGATCGGCCGAGAAGCTCATCATCACCGCCTGTGCAGGCTTTTGCATCAGCGCCTGCAGCCACCTCGGATCGGCATGGCCGAGCCGGGTCGCGGTCATGTAGTCGCTCACGCTCGGCGTCAGCATGGCGGCGCGCAGCCACGGGCTGTCGCCGCGCTGGCCGCCGATGCTCAGGTTGCTTTTGGGCGGCTTCACCGCGACGGTGGTGTCCCCCCCGGCCGGGATGACCGCCGCCTCGCGCGGTAGCCGCGGCACCTTCGCGCCCATCGGGCGCAGCAGGGGACGCACGCGGGCAACCGGCGTCGGATCGGATTGGGCCGCATAGGCAAGGGCGTCGTCGCCGGCGCTGCCGGTGGTGGCTGCGGCGACGTCGAACGGCGAGGCCGCGGCCCTCGCGCCGCGATCGCTGGCGAGTACGTCACCCCAGATGATGCCGCTGCTCGCCATGCCGCCGGTAAGCGAGGCGGTCTTAACCGGCTCGGCCGTCGGGCTGGGCTCGGCCTGCGCGGTCAAGGTCGGCCGCGGCAGCGGCAGCGGTGGCGGCACCGCGCGGCTGTGATGCGCCGGCTTGGCGGCAACCCCCTGTGGGGCGCGTGCGCTGGCGAGTTGGATCGGCGCCTGACGCGCGTGCGCACGGCTCTGCTTGCTGGCGATAGGCGCCATCATCGAATCCGCGCTCAGCGTTGCGCTGGCGGGGCGGGAGGCCGGCCCAGAGAACAGGCTCGCCAGCAAGGTACGGCCCTGGTGCGGATGCGTGGCGATCAGCATGGCTTCTTGCACCTGCCCTTCGCTGATCACGCCGGCCGCCCGCGCGGCGTCGAGGGAGCGCCGGTTCGGCGCGTTGCCGCGCCGCTCGACGTCGGCGAGCGCCAGTGCATAGTTGCGCAGCGGCTTGCCGTCGGCAGGGATGTGAACAGTGCGCCCGTTCGGAAAGATCTTTTGCAGATCGTGGCGTGCGATGTTGGGCCAATGCCGTACCAGGCCCACGTCCATGTGCACGAAGGGTGAACCCGAGCGTGGATAATAGCCGACGCCGCCCCATTCCAGGTGCAGGCCGAGCGCGCGCAGCTTGGCCAGCGGCACGCTTGGAATGAAGAAGTCGATCGCCCTGCCCAACGTGTGCTGGCTGTGCTCGGCGACGCCGCTCGAGCGCCGGTGCAGCATGGCGTTGGTGCTGGGCGAGCGATAGCCGCAGATGATCTCGATCGGCCTGGTGGCGCCGCTCTCGCGATAGACGTCCCACAAGATATCGAACAGGCGCGGGTCCATGTTCGTTTCTTTTTGCTTGCGCCAGTCGCGCATGAACCAGTCGAGCTTTTTCAGCGCGGACGGAACGTACTGGCCGTCGCGCTTGTAGGTGATCGTGATGTCCTCGCCGGTGTGGACATGATGCATGGTGAGCGTGCGGGTGTCGCCTTCGGCGACGGCGCTTTGCAGCGCATTACTGGCGAGCAACACCAGAAGGCCTGCGATGCCGAGCCTGGAACCGGCGCGCGCCGCGGACGAAAGTCCCGGAATTGCGCGCATGCGCGGCAAGAATCGTCCTTTGTGGCGAGAGATTTGTCGTCGCACTTGTCGCTACGCCCCCGGCGGCCGCCTGGCGACGGCCGTAGTGTTGACCCGAATAGTTAATGACCCCTTAGCGATCGGGCGACCGCTATGAGGTCAGACTACCGGGCGAACATGGCCGAAAATGAGGCCGAAAGGTCACAGGCAAGCAAATTCGCCTAAAGTTGGCTGATAAAATGCAAACCGGCCGAAACGTGTGCTCCGGCCGGCGGCGGTATCCGAATCCGAATGGTGAACCTAACGGAAAATCCGTTCGAAGAAATGAAGGGGATTGAGCGCCTCGCGCCGCTCCACGCGGCGCAGGATGTCCTGGCTGCTTTGGATGGTGGCAAGGTCGCGCTTGGGATCGGGCGGCGGCGCGATGTCGGCGATGTGCCGCTCGTTGCTGGTCATGATGGCGTGGATGCGCGCGTCGAAGCCGTAAATATCGTCGCGCAATTCGAGCCTGCCGGAGTCGTCGACGAAGGCGGTCTGATAGGTGAGATGCACCATCGGCCGATGCTGCAGCCTGAAGTCCCGCTCCTGATGACCGAACAGCAAGTCGATCTGCCGCGCGTCCGGTGCCGGTCCGTTGACGGCGAGGCCGAGGATCACCTCGCCGAACTTGGTCGGATTCTCCACGCGCATGCAGCCGTGACTGAAGGCGCGACGTTGGTATTTGAACAGACGCTTCTCCGGCGTGTCGTGCAGATAGACCTGGAACTTGTTGGGGAAGTTGAATTTGATGCGGCCGAGCGCGTTGGCCGCTCCCGGCGGCTGCACCACGTTGATGTGGCCGTCGCGTCCCCTCTGCACTTCGAGCCCGAGCCGGTCGAAGATGTTGGGGTCGCTCTGGTAGGCCGGCAGCAACTCGTTCTGGATGATCGACTGAGGCACGTACCAGGACGGATTGACGATGACGCTGTCCATGACGGCGGTGGTCAGCGGCGTCGGCGTCTGCGGCTTGCCGACAACGATATGCGTGCGCCAGACCACCTGATGGTTGTGCACGACCTTGAGCGAGAAATCGGGGATGTTGACCATCACATAGATGGCGCCGAGGTCGCGCGGTAGCCAACGCCAGCGCTCCATGTTGGCATCGATCGCGTCGATCTTCTGGCGCGCCGTCCGCGGCTTCGGTCCGTTGATCGCGGCGATGACATTGCTGCCGACGATGCCGTCCGGGCGCAGGCCCTTGCGGTGCTGAAACGCGCGCACCGCATTGTAGAGCGCGCGGTCGTAGATGTTGTCCGGCCTGCCGCGCAGGCCAAACCGCTCGCGCAACAGCGGCACGCGCGGATCGCGCGCGCCGAGCTTGATCGCCGGGCCGCCGGGGATGCGCTCCGGCGGTTCGGCGGTGGCGTCGGTGGCGGCAGCGCGCAGCGCGGCAAGCTTGGCCTTGAGCGCGCGGAAGTCGCGGTGCGGTGGGTCGAAGCTGTCGAGAGCGGCATTGACGTCGCTCGCGTCGGCGATCTTCCTGAGGACGCCGGCCGGATCGGGGACGTGGTCTGGATACAGCACCTGGGCGAACACGCGCCGCGGCGCGATGCGTCCGGTCTGCATGTGCCGCGCGAAGGTGAGCAAGGATTCGGTGAGCTTGATCTCGCCGGCGGCGAGCGCGGCGGCGCCGGGCAGGGTGCCGAAATCCGGCACCGGATAATCGCGCGGGTCGAGCCCTTCGGACGCGGCATTCTTAAGCCGCGCGATCACGGTCTCGGCGCGCGCGGTAAGGTGGCCGTTCTTGATCCACAGCGGGGTGTAATGACGGGCGGCGTAGAATGCTTCAATCGCCCTGCGGTCAGGCACGCGTGCGATGCGCCGGTCGAACTGCTTGGACGTGATCAGGACGCGGAGCTGATCACCGATCTCGGCATCGCCGGCCCCGAGCAATCTGTTGAGAGTGCGCGTGAGGTCAAAGCCGCTTTGCGCCTGGTGGGGCGCCGGTGCCGCGGGCTTCACTGTAGCGGCGGCGGCGGGCGTCGCCTGCACGTGTTCACCCGGCGTAGGTGGCGGCAGCGGCGTCGGCGCGCGATGGCGAATGAAGCGGTCGCCGTTGAGCGAGGGCGGCGGCGGCACAGCCAATTCGACGCGCGGGCGCGCGGTCGTTACGCCGGGCGCTCCCACGATCAGCGCCAGCAAAGCGCCGGCGAGCAGACGGCCGAGTCGATTAACCATTGCGCACTCCAATGACACGCTACATCACTGAACGATGCGCGGCCCCCGCCCACAACAAGCGCGCCTCTTGGACCGCACGACATCTCGGGCCCCATTATGCTCTGCGGTGTGCGCGCGCACGACCAGAATCCGCACGCAGGCGCCGTTTACCTTCGATAAAGGCTAACGGGCGGCGGCCGATCGTTAAAATTGAATCGAATTCGTTAATCCGCGTCCGCGCTTTCCCTGAACTCGGCGGCGCCGCCGTCGAGTCCTAGCCCTTCCAGCTTGCGGTAGAGCGTCGAGCGACCGATCCGCAGGCGGCGGGCGACCTCAGACATCTGGCCGCGATAATGCGCAATGGCGAATCGGATCGCTTCCCGCTCCAGTTCGTCGAGCGGACGCATGTTGCCGCGCGCATCGGTCAAGGCGAGCGAGGGGAGGTTTGCGGCGGCGAGGGGATTTTCCGCCGCGTCGCTTTCGGGGAGGGCGGCAGCCATCGCCGGCGCGGATTCAATCAGCGGCTGCGCGGCATCGGCGTCAGCGCCTGCATTGGCGCCTGCTTGCGCGGCGATCTGCGGGAATTCGTTGACGCCGATCTCCTCGCCTTCGGCCAGCACCACGGCGCGGAACACCGCGTTCTCGAGCTGGCGTACATTGCCGGGCCAGCGATAGGCCGTGAGCAGGGCCAGCGCCTCGGCACTGAAGCCGTGCACGTGCTTGCCTTCCTCGGCCGCGATGCGGGCGAGGAAGTGCCGCGCGAGCTCGGGGATATCGTCGGCGCGCCGGCGCAGCGGCGGCACGGCAATGGGAAACACGTGCAGGCGGTAGAACAGGTCCTCGCGGAAGCGGCCCGCCTTCACGTCGGCAATCAGGTCGCGGTTGGTGGCGGAGACGATGCGCACGTCGACCTTCACCGTCTTGCGGCCGCCGACCGGCTCGACCTCGCCCTCCTGCAAGGCGCGCAGCAGCTTCACCTGCGCCGCGGGCGGCAATTCTCCGACCTCGTCGAGGAACAGCGTGCCGCCGTCCGCCTCGGCGAACTTGCCAGTGTGTTTCTCGGTGGCGCCGGTGAAGGCACCCTTCTCATGGCCGAACAGAATGGACTCGACCAGGTTTTCCGGCAGTGCGCCGCAATTGACGGCGACGAAAGGCTCGGCACGGCGGGCGCCGCTGCCATGGATCGCGCGCGCGATCAGCTCTTTGCCGGTGCCCGACTCGCCTTCGATCAGTACGGCGATGGTGGAGGCTGCCGCCTTTTCGGCCGCGCGCAGCACCGGGCGCATGGCGGGCGAGCGGGTGATGATATCGCTGAGGCTGAAGGTGCCGTCGTGCTTGCGCTTGAGACGCTGCAATTCGCCGGCGAGCCGGCGGGCGGCGAGCGCATTGCGTAAAGACACCTGCAGCCGTTCCGGGCTGGCCGGCTTGACCACGAAATCGGCGGCGCCCGCGCGCATGGCCGAGACGACATTGTCGATGCCGCCGTGCGCGGTCTGCACGATCACGGGGATATCGCAGCCGGCCTCGCGCATGCGCGCCAGGACGCCGAGGCCGTCGAGATCGGGCATCACCAGATCGAGCACCACGCAATCGATAGGCGGGCGGTCGGCGCCGGTGAGCAGCGAGGCGGCCATGTCGCCGCCCTCGGCCAGCAGCGTGCGGTAGCCGAAACGCTGCGCCATGGCTTCGAGCAGGCGGCGCTGAACGGGATCGTCATCGACGATAAGCACGACTTCGGACATGACGACGACACTCCCCAACGCGGCTGCTGTACCGAATTGGGCCAATGTCCGCCATCAGCCTTAACGAGCCGTTACTCCGATACTTAGTTCTTGAACTCGGGCACCAGGCCGGCGCGGCGCCAGGACACATCGGCCATGGCGCTCCAGTCCTTCATCTCGCCGCCATGGGCGAGCGCATCCACCAGGTTGTCGTGCAGAATGGCAGCGAAGGGCATGGGCGTGGCGGCGGCTTCCGCCGCGGCCATGGCAAGCCGCATGTCCTTGAGCCCATGGGGGAGGGAGAAGCCGGCCGGCTCGAATTTGTGCTCGGCGACCACCGGCCCGTAGGTCTTGTAGGCGGGCGCGGCGAACAGCGAGCCGGTGATAATCTCCATCAGCGCCGACGGCTTGATGTCGTGCCGCTCGACCAGCACCGAGGCCTCGGCCATCGCTTCGATTGCCGCGGCCAGCATGAAATTGCAGGCGAGCTTCACCGCATTGGCCTGATGCGGGTGCTTGCCGATGGGCCAGATCTTGCTGCCGAAGGCTTCCAGCACCGGCTTGATCTTTTCGACCGTGGTCTCGTCGCCGGCGGCCAGCACGTTCAGCTTGCCCTGCTGCGCGAGATCGGGGCGGCCGAGCACGGGCGCCGCCACATAGGGCACTCGCTCACGCTCGTGCAGCGTCTCCAGTTCCTTCGCGAATCCGACCGAGATGGTGGCGCTGACGATATGGACGGTGTCCTTCACCCGCTTGAGCAAGCCGGGCTCGACCAGAACGTTGCGGATCGCTTCGTCGCTGGCCAACATGGTGACGACCGCGTCGCCGCCGAAAGCATTTTCCGGACGATCGACGCTCGCCGCGCCTTGCTCGACCAGCTTGTGCGCCTTTTCAGGTGTGCGGTCCCACACCCGTACCTTGTGGCCGGCCTTGACCAGGTTGGCGGCGATGCCGGAGCCCATGGCTCCCGTGCCGATCACGCCTACGTCCATTGTCGCGCTCCTGCGAGAAGCCCCAGTAGAAATAAAGCGTCGGCGGCGAGGAGCGTTCCCGGCCGCGCCAAATTTTCGCCGCCTGGGCCGACTGTTATGGTAGGCGGTTGATCCCTGCGCGATCCTCCGCGATATAGCTTCACGTTGTTTGCGATCTTTCGTTTTTCGCCCCCGCGGCCCCGGCCGCCCAAGCCCCGGAAAAGCAATGCCCAGCGCTTCGAAAGCCGCCAAAACCGCGCACAAGCCCGCGCGCAAGCCTCTTGCGAAGGCCCCCAGCAAGTCCGCCGCCAAGTCGGCAAAGCCGCGCGCCGGCGCGCATCTCGGCCATCTTCCAGAGTGGAATCTCGGCGACCTCTATGCGGGCATCGACAGCCCGGAGCTCAAATGGGACTTGGAGAATGCCGAGAACCAATGCGTCGAGTTTGAACGCAAGTACCAAGGGCAGTTGGCCGTTCTCGGGGCCGAGCCGGGAGCGGCCGGTTTGTTCGAGGCGGTGCAGCGCTACGAAAACATCAACGACGTGCTCGGGCGGATCGGCTCCTATGCCGGGCTGCTTTATGCATCCGACAACGGCAATCCCGCGTTCGCGAAATTCTATGGCGACATGAACGAGCGCATCACGGCGGCTTCTTTGCACCTTTTGTTTTTCGATCTCGAGCTCAACCAGGTCGACGACGCGGTGCTCGATGCCGCCATGAACGGTGGCCCGCTCGGTCATTACCGGCCGTGGATCGAGGACGTGCGCAAGGAGAAACCTTATCAGCTCGAGGATCGCGTCGAGCGGCTTTTCCACGAGAAGTCGATCACCTGCTATTCCGCCTGGAACAGGCAGTTCGACGAAACGATCGCGTCTTTGCGTTTTCGCATCGGCGGCAGGCCGATGTCGATCGAGCCGGCGCTCAATCTCCTGGTCGACGCCGACGGCAAGAAGCGCCGGGCCGCGGCAGAGGCGCTGGCCAAGACCTTCAAGGAAAATCTGCGTCCGTTCACTCTGATCACCAACACGCTGTCCAAGGACAAGGAGATTTCCGATCGCTGGCGCGGCTTCGAGGACGTCGCCGACGCGCGCCACCTGTCCAACCGGGTCGAGCGCGAAGTGGTCGATGCTCTGGTGGAGGCGGTGCGCGCGGCTTATCCGAAATTGTCTCACCGCTACTATGCCTTGAAGGCGAAATGGTTCGGCAAGAAGAAGCTGCCGCACTGGGACCGCAACGCGCCGCTGCCCAAGGTCGCGCAACGTACCATCTCCTGGGTGGACGCGCGCAACACCGTGCTCACCGCCTATGGCGCCTTCTCGCCGAAGATGGCCGAGGTGGCCGACCGCTTCTTCGAGAAACGCTGGATCGACGCCGGCGTGCGCGAGGGCAAGCAGCCGGGCGCTTTCTCGCACCCGTGCGTGCCTTCGGCGCATCCCTACGTGCTGCTCAATTACATGGGCAAGCCGCGCGACGTGATGACGCTCGCCCACGAGCTCGGCCACGGCGTGCACCAGGTGCTGGCCGCGCCGAACGGCGCGCTGATGGCGCCGACGCCGCTGACGCTGGCCGAGACCGCGAGCGTGTTCGGCGAGATGCTCACCTTCCGCAAGCTGTTGGCCGATACGAAGGACAAGAAGCAGCGCAAAGCCATGCTCGCCGCCAAGGTCGAAGACATGATCAATACGGTGGTGCGGCAGATCGCCTTCTACAGCTTCGAGCGCAAGGTGCATCTGGAGCGCCGCAACGGCGAGCTGACATCCGACAAGATCTGCGAATTGTGGATGTCGGTGCAGGCGGAAAGCTTGGGGCCGGCGATCGAATTAAAGCCGGGCTACGAGACGTTCTGGGTCTACATCCCGCACTTCATCCATTCGCCGTTCTATGTCTATGCGTATGCGTTCGGCGACTGCCTGGTAAACTCGCTCTATGCCGTGTACGAGCAATCGGAGCAGGGCTTTGCCGAGCGCTATCTGGAAATGCTCTCGGCCGGCGGCACCAAGCACCATTCCGAACTCCTGGCGCCCTTCGGCCTCGACGCGCGCGACCCTAAGTTCTGGGACGGTGGATTGAGCGTCATCGCCAATCTGATCGGGGAGCTGGAGGGGTTGGGGTAGGTAGGACCGGCTCATTGTGAAAGGCTAGTCTTTGTAATACATTCGTATTGCAAGGAGCTAAGCCATGAACGAACGGCCCGCCGATCCGGACGCTGAAGGCTATGTGCTGCAGATCAATAAGGTTGGCAACTCGCTCGGACTGATCCTGCCGGAGGAACTGCTCGCGCGCCTTAACCTCAAGGAAGGCGATAAGTTCTACGTCGTCGAACAGACCGAGCGCGGCATCAAGCTCACACCATACGACCCGAAGCACGCGGAAGCGATGGAGTTTGCGCGCCGGTCATTTCGAAAATATGCCGACACCTATAAGGCACTTGCCAAGTGACCGAGCCCCGATGGCTGGAACTCCAAGTCGTTCTGGATTTCCATGCCGAGCAGTTGGCTCTATTCGGTGGTCCCGACGGCATTCGCGATCTAGGCCTACTTTTGTGTCGGCCCTGGCTCGGCCACAGAACAAGTTCGCATACAAGGAAACGGATCTCCCCGCGCGCGCACCGGCCTACGGTTTTGGCATCGCCCGTATTCATCCGTTCATTGACGGCAACAAGCGCACGGCGCTCGTGTCGATGGCCGTGTTTCTGAATCTTAACAAGCTCGATCTCGATGCGCCGCCAGAAGCGGCAACGGCGACGGTTCTCAGCCTTGCGGCCGGCGAGATTGCCGAAGATCGGCTGGCGCAACGGTTGGCCGACAATGTTGTGCCTCGTGACGCACCTGGCATTGCCCCGTGAAACCCAAGGTCTGGATCGAAGCGGCGATCAACGGCGCCTGGACGCGCGAGCGCCAGCCGGCGATTCCGATTTCGATCGACGAGATCGTTGCCGACGGAATCGCGGCGGCCGAAGCCGGAGCGGCGATCATCCACCTGCACGCCTATGACGCCGCCACCGGCCGCCAGTGCGACGATTATGAGATCTACGCGCCGATCATCGAAGGCATCCGCGCCAAGGTCGACGCCATCGTCTACCCGACGCTGCCAATCGCCGGTTCGGGCTACGCCGGCGATCTGCGTTCGGCGCAAGAGCGCTACGCCCATGTCGAGCGGCTGGCCCAGAGCGGCCTGCTCGAATGGGCGGTGATCGACCCGGGCTCGGCGGTGTTCACGCGTTTCGATGAAATCGCGCGCGGGGAGGCGGGCTTTACCTATCTCAATCCGGACGACCATTTCCGCGAGGGCATGCGCATCGCGGCCGCCTATGCGCTGCGGCCGAGCTACGCGATCTACGAAGCCGGCTGCATGCGACTCGGCGCCGCCACCGCTGCCGCCATGCCGCAAGTGCCGACGCCGATCTACCGTTTGATGTTCGCGCAAGAGTTCTGTTTCGGCTTCCCGCCCAGGCCTGGTTATCTCGACGCGCATCTCGCCTTGCTCGGCGAGGTCACCGCCGGCGCCCCCTGGATGGTCGCCGGTCTCGGGGTGGACATCCGCCCGCTGATCGCCCCGGCGATCGAGCGCGGCGGCCATATCCGCGTCGGGCTGGAGGACCGCCCCTGGGGCGTGCGCGAAACTAACCGCGACCTGGTGGAAGAAGCCGTGCAGCTTGTGCAGGCGGCGGGTGGCGAGCCGGCGACGGCCGCCGAGGTGAGGGCCGCCTGTGCCGCGGCCGATGTGGCGCTCAAGCGCGGGCGTACATAGATATCGCGGCAACGATGAAAGACCAGGAAGCCAACCGCTTCTCCGCCCGCGCCCGCCGCTACGCCAAGGTCGGCACCAGCGTGGGCGGCGTGGCAGCCCGCATGGCCGGCCAGCGCGTGCTGCGCCGCCCCTCGGACCGCGCCGGCAACGCCGTCGCGCTGACCGCCGCGCTCGGCGGTCTCAAGGGCCCGATCATGAAGGTGGCGCAGCTGCTCGCCACCATCCCCGACGCATTGCCGCCGGAATACGCCAACGAGCTGATCAAGCTGCAGAGCCAGGCGCCGCCGATGGGCTGGGCCTTCGTCAAGCGCCGCATGGGCGCCGAACTGGGGCCGGACTGGCAGCAGAAGTTTGCCGAGTTCGAGCACCATCCGGCCGCCGCTGCCTCGCTCGGCCAGGTGCACAAGGCACGCGCCCGCGACGGCACCGATCTCGCCTGCAAGCTGCAATACCCGGACATGCAGTCGGCGGTCGAAGCCGACCTCTCCCAGCTTCAACTCCTTTTCTCGCTGCGCAAACGCTTCGACCCGGCGATCGACACCTCCGAGATCGCGGTGGAAATCGGCGCGCGGCTGCGCGAGGAGCTCGATTACATCCGTGAAGCCAAGAACGTGAAGCTGTACAGCCTGATGCTGGCGGACAGTC
The DNA here is from genome assembly GCA_963837965.1 of uncultured Pseudomonadota bacterium. Taxonomy (GTDB): domain Bacteria; phylum Pseudomonadota; class Alphaproteobacteria; order Rhizobiales; family Xanthobacteraceae; genus Pseudolabrys. Next base: position 46,715 of record CAWIPY010000011.1, read on the forward strand.
CGGCCATCCGGGTGCCGAAGGTCTGGCCGGAAGTGTCCACCGGCCGTCTGCTCACCCTCGACTGGCTGGAAGGCTCCAAGATGCTCGCCCACAAGGGCGACCCGCTGGAGACCCGCAACCGGCTGGCCACCGCCATGTTCACCGCCTGGTGGCTGCCGTTCTCCCGCTTCGGCGTCATCCATGGCGACCCGCATCTCGGCAACTATTCGGTGTTCGCCGACGGGCAGGGGGAGCCGACCGGCATCAACCTCCTGGACTACGGCTGCATCCGCATCTTCCCGCCGCGCTTCGTCGGCGGCGTGGTCGATCTCTACCGCGGTCTTCTGAATGGGGACGACGACCGCGTCGTGCATGCCTACCAGACCTGGGGCTTCAAGCGGCTCGACAGGCGGATCATCGACGCGCTCAACATCTGGGCCCGCTTCATCTACGGCCCGCTGCTCGACGACCGCGTGCGCACCATCGCCGACGGGGTGAGCCCGTCCGACTACGGCCGCAAGGAAGCCTTCCGGGTGCACCGGGCGCTGAAGGAACTGGGGCCGGTGACGGTGCCGCGCGAATTCGTCTTCATGGACCGCGCCGCCGTCGGCCTCGGCGCCGTGTTTCTGCACCTGGCGGCCGAATTGAATTTCCACCGCCTGTTCAACGAGGCAATCGAGAATTTCGCTGTGGACACGGTGGCCGCGCGGCAAAGTGCCGCGTTGGCGGAGGCGGGGCTGGAGCCGGCGGACGCGAACTGAGGCCCCTTATTTTCCGCTCGTCCCCGCGAAAGCGGGGACCCAGGGGCCACCAAGAGCCAGGTCTGGATTCCCGCTTGCGCGGGAATGAGCGGAAAACTACCGCCGCCGTTGCCCCAAGGCGCCATTTACGCTAACTCCTTGCGCGGCCCGCGTCCTGCACGGCCCTTTACCTTTGGCGTTCCTGGAGACCGACCCCCCATGGCCGAACACGGCACCGTCGAATATGCCACCGCCGCCGGCAATGACTATCCGGCGCATGAGCAAAGCTACGAGCGTTTCATCCAGTTCACCTTCGTCGGCATCATCCACGTGATCAACTTGCTGCTCGGCCTGACCGTCGGCGGGGTCATGGGCCATTGGTTCGCGGCGGTCATCGTCTTCATCATCGCCATCGCCGGCGCGATCCCGGGTCTGATCACGGGCACGAAAACCTCGAGCTACGTCGCCTTCGTGCTTTGTTTCCTCATCTTCGCCTATCTCGGCGTGTCCTGAGCCGCCGTTTCGGAGACGCGAATGCGAGTAGCCGTCGCGCGTGAACTGGACGCCAACGAAACTCGCGTCGCCGCCACCCCGGAAACCGTCAAGAAGCTGAAGTCGTTCGGCGCCGAGGTTTCGGTGGCGCGCGGCGCAGGCATCGCATCGGGCATTCCCGACGCCGAATTCGAGGCGGCCGGTGCCACGATCGGCGAGAACGTCGAAAAAAACGCCGACGTGGTGCTGAAGGTGCGCCGGCCGGAGACGAGCGAGCTCGCCGGCTACAACAAGGGCGCGCTGGTCGTCGCCATCATGGATCCCTACGGCCATGAGGACGGGCTCAAGGCGATGGCGGGTGCGGGGCTCACCACCTTCGCCATGGAACTGATGCCGCGTATCACGCGCGCGCAGTCGATGGACGTGCTCTCCAGCCAGGCCAATCTCGCCGGCTATCGCGCGGTGATCGACGCCGCGGCAGAATACGGCCGCGCGCTGCCGATGATGATGACCGCGGCCGGCACCGTGCCGGCGGCTAAGGTCTTCATCATGGGCGTCGGCGTTGCCGGCCTGCAGGCGATCGCCACCGCGCGTCGGCTCGGCGCCGTGGTCACCGCCACCGATGTGCGCCCGGCCACCAAGGAACAGGTGGAGAGCCTGGGCGCCAAGTTCATCGCGGTCGATGACGAGGAGTTCAAGAACGCGCAGACGGCGGGCGGTTACGCCAAGGAAATGTCCAAGGAATATCAGGCCAAGCAGGCGGCGCTTACCGCCGAGCACATCAAGAAACAGGACATCGTCATCACCACCGCGCTGATCCCTGGGCGCCCGGCGCCGCGGCTCATTACCAAGGCCATGGTCGAATTCAATGCGGCCGGGCTCGGTGATCGTCGATCTCGCCGTCGAGCGCGGCGGCAACGTGGAGGGCGCCAGGGCCGGCGAGGTGGCGCAGGTCGGCCCCGCGAAGATCGTCGGCTATCTCAACGTACCGGGACGGCTGGCGGCGTCGGCCTCGGCGCTCTACGCCAAGAACCTGTTGAACTTCCTCGAGACCATGATCGACAAGAACGAGAAGAAGCTCGCGGTCAACTGGGACGACGAATTGATCAAGGCCACCATGCTCACCCGCGACGGCGCTGTGGTGCACCCGAGTTTCCAGCCCAAGACGGCGGCGTGATGATGTCCGCGCCGATGCCACGCACTCTCTTCACCTCTCCCCGCGTGCGGGGAGAGGTCGACTTCCTCGCGGAAGCGAGGAAGTCGGGTGAGGGGGCGTGTCCATTCGCCGTGGCGTCCGCAAGAGCCCCTTACCCCATCCCTCTCCCCGCAGGCGGGGAGAGGGAGCAGGCTGCGGCCTGACGGAGATTCCCATGTCCCACATCGCAAGCGCGGTCGATCCCTTCGTGTTCCGCCTGTCGATCTTCGTACTGGCCGTGTTCGTCGGCTACTACGTGGTCTGGTCGGTGACGCCGGCGCTGCACACGCCGCTGATGTCGGAGACCAACGCGATTTCCTCCGTCATCGTGGTCGGCGCGCTGCTGGCGGTCGGCGTCGGTCTTGTCGCCAATGACAGCGGCCCGATCTGGTCGCGCGCGCTCGGCTTCTTCGCGCTGGTCTTCGCCTCGGTGAACATATTCGGCGGGTTCCTGGTCACCCAGCGCATGCTGGGCATGTATCAGAAGAAAAAGAAGTGATCATGGGGATGGGCGGCGCGGACCTAATGTCTTTCGTCATTGCCGGGCATAGCCGTCTGAAGGACGGCGTCGCTTCGCTCGCCTTTGACCCGGCAATCCATCCGTCTTCGCGAAGAATGATGGATGCGCGGGTCAAGCCCGCGCATGACGGCGGAGAGAACGGAGCGCGCCCATGAGCGCCAACCTCGTCGCGCTGCTCTATCTCCTCGCCGGCGTGCTGTTCATCCTGGCGTTGCGCGGGCTGTCGAGCCCGGAATCCAGCCGCCGCGGCAACCTGTTCGGCATGATCGGCATGGCCATCGCGGTGGCTACCACGCTCGGCTCGCATCCGCCGGCGGACGCCGTCTCCTGGGCGCTGGTCGTCGGCGGCATCGCCATCGGCGGCGGCGCCGGCGCGGTGATCGCGCGGCGCGTGCCGATGACCGCCATGCCGGAACTGGTCGCCGCCTTCCATTCGCTGGTCGGCACCGCGGCGGTGCTGGTGGCGGCGGGCGCCTTCTACGCGCCGGCGGCCTTCGGCATCGGCTCGGAAGGCCACATCCATCAGGCCAGCACCATCGAGATGTCGCTCGGCGCCGCCATCGGCGCGCTCACCTTCACCGGCTCGGTGATCGCCTTCCTCAAGCTCTCCGGCCGCATGAGCGGCAAGCCGATCATCCTGCCGGCGCGCCACCTCATCAACATCGCGCTGGCGCTGGCGCTCATCTACTTCTTCTACAGCTTCTACACCTGGCAGACCGCGGTCGACTTCTGGGTCATCGTCGCGCTGGCGCTGACCCTCGGCGTGCTGATCATCGTGCCGATCGGCGGCGCCGACATGCCGGTGGTGATCTCGATGCTCAACTCCTATTCGGGTTGGGCGGCCGCCGGCATCGGCTTCACCCTCGGCAATTCGGCGCTGATTATCACTGGCGCGCTGGTCGGCTCCTCGGGCGCGATCCTGTCCTACATCATGTGCAAGGGCATGAACCGCTCGTTCATCTCGGTCATCCTGGGCGGCTTCGGCGGCGAGGTGGCAGGCCCGGCCGGCGGCGGGGCGGAGCAGCGGCCGGTCAAGCTCGGCTCGGCCGAGGACGCCGCCTACATCCTGAAGAATTCGTCGAAGGTGATCATCGTGCCGGGCTACGGCATGGCGGTGGCGCAGGCGCAGCATGCGCTGCGCGAGATGGCCGATCGCCTGAAGAAAGAAGGCGTCGAGGTCAAATACGCCATCCATCCGGTGGCAGGCCGCATGCCCGGCCACATGAACGTGCTGCTGGCGGAAGCGAACGTGCCCTATGACGAAGTATTCGAGCTGGAGGACATCAATTCCGAGTTCGCCCAGGCCGACGTCGCCTTCGTCATCGGTGCCAACGACGTGACCAATCCGGCGGCGGAAGACGATCCGTCCTCGCCGATCTACGGCATGCCGGTTTTGCAGGTGTGGAAGGCGGGCACGGTGATGTTCATCAAGCGCTCGCTCGCCTCCGGCTATGCCGGCATCGACAACCCGCTGTTCTACCGCGACAACACGATGATGCTGCTCGGCGACGCCAAGAAGATGACCGAGAGCATCGTCAAGGCGATGTAGCCTTCCACCGCTCGTCCCCGCGAAAGCGGGGACCCAGGGCAACAAAAATACAGCATCTGAATTGTTGCTGGATTCCCGCTTTCGCGGGAATGAACGGGCAGGGTCAACCCGCCTTGCCCTCCGCCGGCAGGGGCAGCGTGCATTGCACGTGCACGCCCTGCGGCCGGTAATCGATCTGGCTGCGTGCCTGGATTTGCCCGGGCAGCACGAAATCCAACAGGCGCGAGCCGAAGCCCTGCCGCCCCGGCGGCGAAACCGGCGGGCCGCTGCTTTCTACCCAGTCGAATTCCAGCGTGCGGCGCGCCGCGGCCTCGATGGTCACGCGCCAGGTTACATCCAGTCTGCCGCCGAAGACCGAGAGCGCGCCGTATTTGGCGGCATTCGTGGTGAGCTCGTGGATCGCCATGCCGAGCGACACCGCCAGCCGCGAGGCGATCTCGATGTCGGGCCCTTCCAGGCGGATGCGGCCCTCGCTGCCGTCGTCGAAGGCATCGAGCTCGTTGTGCAGGATGTCGGCGAAGGAGACCTTGGCGCCTTCCTCGCTGAGCAGCAGGTGCGTGCGCGCCAGGGAGCCGATGCGGCCGATCATGGCTTCCTTGAATTCCTCGATCGTTTCGGCCGAACGGGCGGTTGAGCCCATGATCGCCTGCACGGTGGCGAGCATGTTCTTCACCCGGTGGTGCAACTCGCGCACCAGCATCTCCTGATGCTCCTCGGCGCGCTTGCGCTCGCTGATGTCGACCATCATGTTGATGGCGCCGGTCAGCCGGCCGGTCTCGTCGTGCAGCGGCGTCGGGTAGGGAGCGAACGGCACACAGCTGCCGTCGGGCCGCTCGAGCATGGCTTCCATGCCGCGCACCGGCCGGTCCTCCTTCAGCGCGGTCGCCATGGGGCATTCTTTGTGCGCCATCGGTGTGCCGTCCGGCCAATACAGCTTCCACGAGCCGCACCATTCGGTGATGCCGAGCGTCGGCCGATGGCCCCACAAGCCGGCGGCAGCCTCGTTGTAATAGGTGATGCGGCCGGCGGCGTCGGTGGTGTAGACCGCCGCGGGCAGGGCATCGAGCAGGCGGTGGAAGTGCTGCTCGCGCTCGCGCGCCGTTTCGTACTGGCGCAGCACGCCGGCAATCGAGATGACGTTTCCGGGCGCGATTTCGATGGTTTCGGACACGTATTCGGAGCGCTGAGCCGGGGCGTTTTGGCGCCGACGGTCGCGGCTTCCTGCTGATTGTTCCATTGATGTCCCCGCGCTCGAAAAGGCTCTGCTCCGGAAATTCGCCATGCGCAGAGTGAGCCCCACCTTGCAAGCACAACGCCCCTGACGCGGAATGGTTGCGTGGCCTACGCAGATTTTTCATCTCGTTGCCACATTTTACATTAACGGTTTCAAAGGCTTCGATCAGACGCCCACCTTGGCGCCGCCTGTTCGCCGTCCAGCGTGCGGAACATGACGTAAGCATCTACTGCGCCGAGCCGCGGATGCACGAAGGCCCCGGGCAGTGTGCCGACGATACCGAAGCCGCAGGAGCGCCAGAGCTTCACGGCCCGCACGTTGGAGGCGATGACGAAGTTGAACTGCATGGCGCGAAAGCCGCGCGCCCGGGCCTCATCGAGCGAATGTGCGCACATGGCGCGCGCCACCCCGCGGCCCGTGGCGTCGGCTGCGACCACATAGCCGCAATTCGCCACGTGGGCGCCGCCGCCGCGGTTGTTGGCGCGCAGATAATACGTGCCCACGATCCGGCCGCCGTCCTCGGCGATGAAGACGCTGTGGCCGGGCGAATGCCAATAGGCCAGCGCGTCGTCGCGGGAAATGTCGCGCGGGATGGGATAGGTCTCGCCGGCGCGAAAGATGGGCGCAAGGATCGCCCAGATGGCGTCGTCGTCGGCCGGCGTAGCCGGGCGGATGGCGGGCGCGGAGTTCATCCCCACCGTGCTATCATTTTCCGGTGTCAGGGCTAAAGGCCATCATCGCCGCCGCCGTCCTTGCGCTCGGCTCCGCCGCGCAAGCGCAGCAGCTCGCCTGCCCCGCCTCCGCCAAGGAGATGCTGCGCGCGGAAATCTATTTCGGTCGCAATATCGGCGGCCATCTCGGCGTCAGCGCGCGGGCGTGGCGGCGGTTCGTCGCGCGCGAGCTCACGCCGCGCTTTCCCGCCGGCCTGACCGTGATCGACGGCCAGGGTCAATGGCGCGGCCGCTCCGGCGCCGTCGTGCACGAGCCGAGCAAGATCGTCATCGTGTTCGTGCCCGACGACGCGCCCGCGCGCCTGCGCGTCGCCCAGGCCGCCGCTGCCTACAAGCATCGGTTCAAGCAGGATTCCGTCGCCGTGGTGACGCGCGCGGTCTGCGTGACGTTCTAGCGCGGCAGGTCGGCGCGCCCCGCGCTTGTGTTATGGAAAGCGCATGATCCTGGTGAAATGGCTGCTCGTCGCCATCGTGCTCGGCTATGCCGCCCTGCTGACGCTGATGGCGATCTTCCAGCGTCGGCTGATCTATTTCCCCGACGCGCGCCGCTGCCTGCCGGCCTCGGTCGGGTTCCCGCAGGCCGAGGAAATCCAGCTCGCATCTTCAGATGGTGAAAAGCTGATCGCCTGGCATGTGCCGCCGCGCGCGGACAAGCCGGTGGTGCTCTACTTCCAGGGCAATGCCGGCGGTCTCGATCTACGCGTCGGCCGCTTCGAATGGCTGGTCGCCGATGGCACGGGCCTGGTGGCGCTCTGCTACCGCGGCTATGGCGGTTCGAGCGGGCGCCCGAGCGAGCGGGGGCTGATCGACGATGCCGCCGCTGCCTACGCCTTTGCCGCCGCGCGTTACGACGTTCCACGGCTCGTTGCTGTGGGGCGAGTCGCTCGGCACCGCGGTGGCGGTCGCGCTGGCCGCCACCCACGAGGTCGGCGGCGTCATTCTGGATGCGCCCTTCACCTCCATCGCCGACGTCGGCGCGGCCGCCTATCCCTTCGTGCCGGTGCGCTGGCTGATCAGAGACCCGTTCCGCTCCGACCGCCGCATCGGCGAGATCAAGGCGCCGGTCCTGGTGCTGCATGGCGAGCAGGATCGCGTCGTGCCGATCCGATTCGGCGAGCGGCTGTTCGCGCTCGCCAATGAGCCCAAGCGTATCGCGCGCTTTCCCAACGGCGGTCACGTCAATCTCGACGACCACGGCGCGGTGGATGTGGTGCGGGAGTTTCTAAAGAGATTGCACTCGGCCTGACGTGCCCCGGACGCGATGCACCGCGCAGCGACAGCGGAGTGGTGCACCGCAGATCCGGGGACCAGCTTTTCTCTAAGAACCGGGGTCCCAGGTCCGCAGCGCACCATTGCACGCTGCGCTGCGCCCGGGACGCGATCGTTGGACAACCGCGGCGCCGCACGCATATCATTGCTGCATTCGCGCCGGGGGAAACCATGCTGTTCAATCTCTGCAACTGCGTCGCGCCGTCGGCGCTTGGCGCCTCTTCGCTCGCCGCCGGCGGCGCCGGCTTCGTCGGCGCCATGATGGCGACGCTGGCGGCCGCCAACCGCACGCAGCCCGCCAAGACCTTGCGCGGCGAGGTGCCGGTGGTGGATCGGCTGGCCGTGCGCATCGTCACCGACAACATCGTCATCCAGTTCGTGCCCAACGTCGAGCGGGACGGTCTCACCATCGAGCGCAACAAGGGCAATACTCATCCCGACAAGCCGCCGCGCACGGTGCTCAACGGCGAATGGGGGCTCGCCATGCACGCGGAATCGACGCGCGGAACCGAGACCCGCCATCTCTTGATCGACTTCGGCTACACGCCGGAAGTGCTGCTCAACAACATGGAGATCCTGCAGGTCGATCCTTCGCTGTTCGACGCCATGGTCCTGAGCCACGGCCATTACGACCATTTCGGCGGCATGGTCGGGTTTCTCAATGCCAAGAAGGCCGTGCTGAAGAAGGACCTGCCGTTCTACGTCGGCGGCGAGGACTGTTTTTGCATCCGCCGCAATTCCGGCGGCCAGTTCGGCGCGCTCGACCGCCAGGCCATCCTCGATTCCGGCGTATCTCTGATGATGGCGGAGGAGCCGGCCGTGATCGCCGACCATGGCTTCACCACCGGCCGCATCGGCCAGCATTCCTTCGAGACGCCGCTGCGCGCGACCAATGAGATCGTCGGAATTTTCGACGGCTTCGGCTGCTATCCCGACAAGATGCCGGCGGCAAAGAACACCGGCCAGTATATCCCCGACGATTTCGAGCACGAACTCGCCACCAGCTACCTGGTCAAGGACCGCGGCCTGGTGGTGCTCACCTCGTGCAGCCATCGCGGCGTGATCAATACCGTGCGCCAGGCGATGGCGGCCTCGGGCGTCGACAAGGTTTTTGCGGTGCTCGGCGGCTTCCACATCGTGCCGCCGCTCGACGACGCCTACATCCGCGCCACCATCGAGGAATTCAGGAAGATCGATCCGCAGTACCTGATCGTCGGCCATTGCACCGGCGACCGCTTCTACGATCTTGCCCGCGATGCACTCGGCGACAAGGTCATCCACTCGGCGGTGGGGACAAGGTTTGTTTTTAGCGGGCGTTGATTCGCGCGACCTATCCACCGCTCATTCCCGCGAAAGCGGGAATCCAGGATGCAGTTGAGAACGCAGAGAATGAAGCCCTGGGCCCCGTTTTCGCGGGGACGAGCGGATCGTCTGATTTCACGCTAAGGCAAGAGCAGCTAAAACGTCTGATAGGCCGTGCCGTATTGCCCGCCGACGCGGGCGAAACCCGCGCGCGCGGGCTGATAATTCTCGTTGATGTTGATGGCGCGCGCGTAGGAGCCGGCCGCCTTCTGCTTGTCGCCCAGCCGCTCATAGGCGAGGCCGCGGGCAACCCAGGCCTGCAGGTTCTGCGGGTCGATATTGACAGCCTGGTCGAGATCGCTCGCCGCGTCCTTGTTGTCCTTCACCGCGATGTAGCTCAAGCCGCGCGCGATATAGGGCCCTGCGTCGTTCGTCGACAGGCCGATGGCGGTGGTGAAATCCTCAATGGCGTAATTGTGCTGGTTTTGCGCCTGGTAGAGAAGGCCGCGATTGTAATAGGCCTGCGCAAGGTCGGGCCGGATTGAGATCGCCTTGTTGAAGTCGGCCAGCGCCAGCCGCGGCTTTTGCTCGGCGCGGTAGGCCATGCCGCGGCCGAGATAGGCATTGGAATAGGTGGGATCGATGCTGATCGCCTTGTCGTAGTCGGCGACCGCAAGCTGGAGCTTGCCGGTGTCGCGATAGACCAGGCCGCGGTTGGCATAGGCCTGGGCGTATTGGGGGTCGATGCTGATCGCCTTGTTGAAGTCGGCCAGCGCCTCGTCGTAGCGGCGGCCCTGCCCGAACACCGTGCCGCGCATATTGTAGGCCTGCGGGTCGTTCGGATTGTGCCGCACCACCTCGGTGAGCGAGGCGATATTGGCGGGCGAGGTGGCGTAGGCCGCATCGCCGCTTTCCGGCGCGCCGGACGAGAGCACGTTGCTGCCCAGGCTGGAGCAGCCGGCCAGCAGCGCCGCCATCAGCGGCACGGCGGCAAGCACGAGCGCGGCGCGGCAGCGGCGGAATGGCTGGCGGCTCATGCTCGGGGCTCTCGCTGTGGGGTCATTGACCGCCAATCTGCCGGGGAATGCGGCGAAGGTTCGGCGGTCGGCTGTTTCCTTCGTCAAAAACAACAGCGCGGGCGATCCCTGCCCGCGCCACCGGTTCTATTCTGCTGCGGCCGTTGCGCGGAACCCGCGCTCAGCCCATGCGGCGCGCGCCGGCGGCAGCGCCGGGCGCCGGGCGCGGCTTGGACGGAAGCAGGCCCTCGCGCTGCATCTTCTTGCGCGCGAGCTTGCGGGCCCGGCGGATCGCTTCCGCCTTCTCCCGCGCCTTCTTTTCCGACGGCTTTTCGTAATGTCCGCGAAGCTTCATCTCGCGGAAAATGCCCTCGCGCTGCATCTTTTTCTTCAGCGCCTTCAGGGCTTGATCGACATTGTTGTCGCGAACGAGAACTTGCACGCTGTCTCCTTGTTGTGGCTCGGCCGGGTGTCACCGAAACGCCCCGCAATGGCGCGGGCAGTTCGAGTCGGGCGGCCATAGCAGAAAAGCCGCCGAGAGTCTATTGAGAGGTCTGCGGAAGGGTCGAAAAACCCCCATTCCACGGCTCTTTGCCATATCGGGGGGCCGGCGGCCAGCCCAGCCCCGGCCCCGGCGCCTTTGGCCCTCAGGCCGCCCGGCCTTCCACCACCGCCCGCTTAAACAGGGCGGCCAGCCAGCCGTTCACCTCCGCGTCGATCACCAGGTGGACCCGCTCGGTTTCGCCCCGATTTGCTACGCTGTGCGGGTCCGACAGACGCAGATACCAGGCCGAGCCCGCCGGCATGACGCAGCGCTCCCCGTTGAGCCGGAAATCCACCCCCGCATTGGTGACGACCGGGATATGGAGCCGTACCACGCCATCCTCGAAGCAGAGATCGTGGTCGCGGTGCTCCTTGATGCGCGACCCCGGCGCCAGCCGCATCAGCCGCACGGCCTGCAGCGGGCATTCCAATCCCTGCAAGATCTGCCGGAAATAGGGGGCGGCGGCGAGCAGGGGCCTATCGGCGAATTCGCGGCAGGCCGGGTCCGAATAGATCAGCCGCACCGGGTGGGTTTCGCCCTTCGGCCCGCGCAGGGCGATCACGCTCCAGTCGCCGTCGTAGTTCTGCTTGACGAAATGCTCGGTCCAGCCGGCGGTCGCGACCGCCGCCAGGTCGGCGGCCAGCCGGGCGGGCTCGAACGCGAGCGGCAGCCGCAGGCGGTCGGGGAAGGGGGCGGGCATATCTGCAACTATAACATGTGTAATTGCGAATGCGCCACCCGATGGCCGCCGCGGACACGGCACTCCGTCTCGGCAAAGTTCTTCAAGACCATACCGGCAATTCTGGATGAATATGCAGGCGCAATACGATCTCGAAATGGCCGAGGACAGGCTCGCGCCCGAACTCAAGAAGATCTCGGCCTACCGCGCGGCGTGAGCGGACTTTACTTCGGCCACACCCGCGTCACGTGCCCCATCTTGCGGCGGGGGCGCGCGTCGCCCTTGTGATAGACATGCACCGAGGCGCCCGGCACCGACAGCCAGCGCGCGGCCTCGTCGATCTCGGTCCCGATCAGATTGACCATCTCCACCTTGCGGCCGAGCCGCTGCGGTTTCGCCAGCGGCATGCCCGCCACGGCACGGATGTGCTGTTCGAATTGCGAGACCGTGGCGCCGTCGATGGTCCAGTGGCCGGAATTGTGCACGCGGGGCGCGATCTCGTTGACCAGCAGCCGGCGCTTGTTGCCCTCGCGCACCACGAACATCTCCACCGCGAACACGCCGACATAGTCGAATGCCTTGGCGAGGCGCGTGGCGATACGGCGCGCTTCCGTATCGAGCGCGGGCGTCACTTTCGCCGGCACGCGCGAGATGTGCAGGATGTGGTCGCGGTGCTCGTTCTCGGTCACCTCGAAGCATTCGACCTTGCCGTCGGCCGATCGCGCCGCCACCACGGAGACTTCTCGCTCGAATTTGATGAAGCCCTCCATGATGCAGGCCTGCGTCTGCACCGTGCGCCACGCGGCCATCGGGTCGGCGCCCTTGGCGATGCGCGCCTGGCCCTTGCCGTCATAGCCGAGCTTGCGCGTCTTCAGCACGGCCGGCAGCCCGATCATCTCGACGGCGTCGGCAAGCTGCACCGCGCTGTGCACGGCGGCGTAGGGCGCGGTGGCGATCTTCAGGCCGGCGACGAACTCCTTCTCGATCAGCCGGTCCTGCGTGATTGCCAGCACCTTCGGGTCGGGCAGCACCGGCTTGCGCTTGGCGAGATAGGCGGCGGTCGCCGCCGGCACGTTTTCGAATTCGTAGGTGATGACGTCGACCGCATCCGCGAAACGGCCGAGCGCCGCCTCGTCCTCATAGGGGGCGCAGGTCGCCGCATGCACCACGTCGAAAGCGCAGGAGCGCTCGTCCGGCGCATAGACGTGACAGCGCAGGCCCAGCCGCGCCGCGGCCAGCGCCAGCATGCGGGCGAGCTGGCCGCCGCCGAGAATGCCGATGGTCGCGCCCGTTTTCAGCACCACACCCTCCGCTCATTCCCGCGCAAGCGGGAATCCAGAATCACGATCTCAGACTTGGAAATTTGTTGCCCTGGGTCCCCGCTTTCGCGGGGACGAGCGGGATCGTACCGCATCCTCAATCCTTCGGCCTCTTCGCCACCGCTCTGGTCTGGCGCGCGCGCCAGGCGTCGAGGCGCTTGGCGATCTTGCCGTCCGACAGCGCCAGCACCGCCGCGGCAAGCAGCGCCGCGTTGATCGCGCCCGGCTTGCCGATGGCCAGCGTGCCGACCGGCACGCCGCCCGGCATCTGCATGATCGAGAGGAGCGAGTCCTTCCCCTCCAGCGCGTGCGTGTTCATCGGCACGCCGAACACCGGCAGCGGCGTCATCGCCGCCGCCATGCCGGGCAGGTGGGCGGCGCCGCCGGCGCCGGCGATGATCACCTTGAAGCCCTTCTCGCGCGCGGTGGAGGCGAAGTCGTAGAGCCGCTTGGGGGTGCGGTGCGCGGAGACGATTTTCGCCTCGAAGGGAATCTTGAGGGCGGCAAGCGTATCGGCCGCGTGCTTCATGGTGGCCCAGTCGGACTGGCTCCCCATGATGATTGCGACCGGTTTCGCCGCCATTTCCGCTCCCCTGTTCCTGTGCCTTCGTCAAGGAAGCGGCGGATTATAGGTTGAGGCTCCCCCGAGGCAAGGCGGAAGCGTTATGATACCCAGGAAGCAAGGCGATTCGCGGCACGGGACAGGGGATATTGGTGAGCTCCGAACGAGCCGAAGCGCGCATCGTCGGTGGCGGCAAGGTTGCCGATGCCGCCAACGTCGCCAACCTGGCGCGGCGGCGCCCTTGCGCGCCGAGAACGAGCGTCTCAGGCAGCGAGCTGGACGAGGCCCGCGCCAGGATCGCTGAGCTCGAGCAGCGCGCCGACGAGGACCCGCTGCTCGATATCCTCAACCGGCGCGGCTTCGAGCGCGAACTCACCCGTTCGCTCGCCTATGTGAAGCGCTACGGCACGCTGGCCGCGCTGGTCTATATCGACCTCGACGGCTTCAAGGAGATCAACGACCAGCACGGCCACGCCGCCGGCGACCGGCTGCTCAAGGCGGTCGCCGATGAGCTGATCGCGCGCACACGCGCCTCCGACGTGGTGGCGCGGCTGGGCGGCGACGAGTTCGGCGTGCTGATGTGGAATGTGAGCGGGCCGCAGGCCGGCGTGCGGGCGCGCGAACTGGAAAACCGCATCGAATGGCTGAGCCTGGCGCAGGGTCCGGCCCGCCTTGGCGTCGGCGCCAGCGCCGGCGTCGCCCTGCTCACGCCCGAGCGCGACGCCGCCGATACGATCGACGCGGCCGACAAGGCGATGTACGCGCGCAAGCGCGAGCGGCGGGGGTAGTCTCTCTTTACCTCTCCCCGCGCGGCGGGAGAAGGAAGAAGATTCACGCAATAATATCCGGCGTGAGCTGGTCCTCGATGGCGCGGATGCGGTCGCGCAGGCTCAGCTTGCGTTTCTTCAGCCGCTGTACCTGGATAAGGTCGGAGCCGGGCGACAGGGCCAGCGCCGTGATCGCGGCGTCGAGGTCGCGATGCTCCTGCTGCAGCCGCGCCAGCTGCTCGCGCAACGCGCGTTCTTCCTCTTTCGTCATCGCCACCGCAGGTCCGCTTCCCGGGGAGCCGGCGCTCCCCGCGGCAAAATGCGCCGCTTGCTTATCGCGTTTTCCACAAGTCCTTTCAAGGCTTGCGAAAAACGACCTGCGATCAACGGCTTTGGCTCGCATTGCCGGACCGCGGCGGCGGGTGTAGCGTCGCTCTTGCAAGTGAACTGGGTTAGACTTAATTCGTCTGGGAGCCACTGATTGAGGAGACATTATTCATGTCGCTGCAATCTCATCTCGCGGAACTTGAAAAGAAGCATCAGGCGCTCGAGCAAGAACTCATCGAGTGCCTGACCCACCCCGCGGTCGATGATCTGACAATTGTGGAGCTCAAGCGTAAGAAATTGCAGGTGAAGGACGAGATCGAGCGGCTGAGGCAGAACGGCGACGCCGTGGTGCACTGACCGGCTGGTCCCGACATTCGATCCCCAAGACGTGTAAAACCGCCGGCTCGCAGGCCGCGAGGCGGCGGTTTTGCTTTTCGACTTTGATGCGTTTGGCCGTCGTAAATGACGCGTAAAAAGCGGCCTGCCCGGGCACCGCTCTGCCGCCCTGCCGCCATATTTTTCTGGCCTGCTGGAGCCGAAACGAATAAAGTTGGTGGGCCATGACACACACGCATCGTTTCGCGCTGATCGCCGCCGCCGGCCTCGCGGCCGCGCTTCTCGCCGCGCCCGCGGCGCAGGCCTTCACCTTCGAGCGCAATGCGCCCGGCGACAGCGGCGCCTCGCTGAACTATCAGGACCCGATGATGAATCTCGCGCCGCAGTCGCAGGATTCCACCCGGGCCGACAGCAACGGCACGCACACGTTCCGCGACGGCAACTTCTCCATGCAGTTCAACAATAGCGGCGCCGCCAGTTTCGACCAGCGCTACAATCCCAACAACCTGTACAATCCCTTCGCCCGCGAAGGGCGCTAGGCGTCCTTCCGGGCTGCCGAGATTTTCTGACGGCCGGGCCTGCAAGTCCGGCCGTTCGCTTTCCGGTACCGAATTCGCCTGGTAGGCAGCGAGGGGAGGGGGGCCGATGGCGGAAGAATTCAATAAAGAAGAAACTTGGCGCTACGCTGAGAAGGCGATGAGTTGGTCCGGCTCGGGTTCGCCGGTCGGGCTCGGCCTGTTCGTTCTCTTCATCTGCGGCGCGATCTTTCTGCTGCATCTGGCGGGTTTGTTTTAGTCCGCCTCACCCTGGATTTCGCGTCCGCCGCCATCGGGCGTCGAAGACGCGCGTAAGCGCGCTTATGGCGGCATCCGAAATGATGAACTGCACAGCCGAACGGAGATCATTTCTTCCGCGCGAGAAACGCCTTGAACGCCGCGACCGCTTCCGGCGAGCCGAGCCGCTCCCGGAACATCGCGACCTCGCGGTCGATGCGCGCCAGCGTCTCGTCGAGCGAGCTGCGCATCAACTGCCGCGCCAGGCTGACGCTCTCCGGCGGCAGCGCGGCGATCTCGCGCGCGGCGGCGAGCGCCGCCGCCTCCAGTTCGGCCGGCGCCACCACCTTGTTGACGAGACCGGCGGCCTTGGCATCCTCGGCCGAGAACGGGTGGCCCATCACCAGCAATTCGAAAGCGCGCGCATAGCCCATGAGCCGCGGCGCGATCAGCGTCGAGCCCGCCTCCGGCAACAGGCCGAGCGCGACGAACGGCGTCGACAGCCGCGCGTCGGTTGCCGCCACCACGTGATCGCAGTGCATCAGCATGGTCACGCCGACGCCCACCGCGACACCGGAAACCGCCGCCACGATCGGCGTCTCGCAGCCGGCCAGCACGTGCAGGAAGTCCGACGTCGGCGCGCCGACCTGGCCGCCCGCGCTGGCGGCGAGGAAATCGCCGATGTCGTTGCCGGCGCAGAAGCCGGCCTCGTTGCCGATGATGAGCAGGCAGCGCAGGCCCGGGCGCCGCTCGCCGAGCGCCGCGCTGAGCGCCTGGTACATCGGCCGGGTGAGCGCGTTCTTCTTCTCCGGCCGGTTCAGGCGCACGGTGCGGATGGGGCCGTCATCGCTGACGAGAATTTCGGGCATGGGTTCCCCCCAAGTTGTCGTCACCGGGCCGGCGCGGAACGCGCCGCGACCCGGTGATCCATCTTACGAATGATCCATCTTACGAAGATGATGGATTGCCGGGTCAAGCCCGGCAACGGCCGATGGGCAAGCATGGCACAGAAACCGGGTGGCCGCGAAGCAGAGGATGATTTACCGCCGTCCCCCTGAGGCGCGAGCGAAGCGAGCCTCGAAGGGCGGCGGCCAGGGTCCTGCAAATTTGGCCGATCGTTCTTCGAAGGCCGCTGCGCGGCCGCCTCGGGATGACGACGACAGGCAAGCTCTGTCGCGATATTCGCCAGGGAGTCCCCATGCCGCAGGCCTATTACAGCACCGTGTTCGATGAGCCCGCCGATGCCGTCTGGCGGGCGATCCGCGATTTCAACAATTACCCGGTCTGGGTCGACGGCGCCGGTTCGAGCGAGATCGAGGAGGGCAGGGCGGGCGACGCGGTCGGCTGCGTGCGCAACGTGCTCTATGACGGCCGCCGCATCCGCCAGCGGCTGCTCGCGCTGTCGGAGGTCGAGCGTTCGCAGGTCTACGGCTTTGCCGAGGACGCCGAAGCGCTCGTTGCCGGCTACCAGGCCACCCTGCGCGTCACCCCCATTATCGACGGCGGCCGCGCCTTCGTCGAATGGTTTGCCACATTTGATTGCTATCCCGAGGAGCGGGACGAGCGCATCGTCATTTTCCGCGATGCATTCGCCGGCTGGCTGGAGTCGCTGCGGCGGCATTTGCAGCGGCAGGCGCAGGCGGCGTAGATAAGACGAAGTTGCATGAGCGAGGTGGTTATGCGGTTTGCGGCGATGCTTGTGGCCTTGGCGACCCTGGTGTCTTTGGGGGCCTGCGCGCAATACGATGCCGCGCGGCAGGCCAATCTGCGGGCGTCGGCGCAGGCGAGAACGGCCGCCGATGACGCGAGCTGCCGCTCTTCCGGCGTCGCGCCCGGCTCTCCGGCCTATCGAGATTGCCGCATAAGGCTGGAAAACCAGCACGCCCAGGAGTCCCGTGGCCAGCAAAACCTCGCCAATGAAATGCTGAAGCCGACTTCGGTTGGCGGTCCGCTTCGCGAATAGGGCGGCGTAGAGCACGCTCTTGCATCAGCATGAGGCCGTTAGTAGCCGTAGCCCGCATGGAGCGAAAGCGGAATGCGGGGTTGGCGCACCGCTGCCATGCCGAAGCCCCCGGTTTCGCTTCGCTGCACCCGGGCTACTTGCTGATCCCGCTCAGGATGGCAGAGCGCTTTCGTGCCATCTCATTTTGGCGTAAAATTACTGTCAAGGAGCCGAGATGAACAGACCAACGATCTTCACGATATCCGCAGCCTGGGACGCCGAAGCATCCGTGTGGAGCGGCCATTGCGACGATATTCCAGCCGCGGCCGACGCGCCGACACTCGACGGGCTGCTGGAAAAAATGTCGGCGATGGCGCTCGATCTGTTGCCTGACAATCACCCGGACGTTGATCCGGCCTCGCTCTTCCTCCAGATCACCGCGCTGCGGGAAGCCGAGCCGGTTGTCGCCTGATGGCGCCGCATTTCGATCGCGAACTGCGCGATAGATTACGGGCGGGCGGCTGCACACTCGTGCGACAGGGCAAAGGCAGTCATGAAGTCTGGCACAGCCCTATCACTAATCGGAATTTTCCGGTGCCGCTGGGGATTATGAGCCGACACACCGCGAATGCTATTTTGCGTCAGGCGGGATTGCCGAAAGCCTTCTGAGTTTCACACCCCCTTCGCCATCTCCCGCAGCTTGAACTTCTGTATCTTCCCCGTTGACGTCTTCGGCAATTCGGCGAAAACCACGTAGCGCGGCACCTTGTAGCCGGCGAGGTGCTTCTTGCACCATTGCTTGAGCTCGTCGGCCTCGGCCTGCGCGCCCGGCTTCAATTCGATGAAGGCGCAAGGGGTCTCGCCCCATTTGTCGTCGGGCTTGGCGACAACAGCGGCAGCGGCAACGGCAGGATGCTTGTAAAGCGCGTCCTCCACTTCGATCGACGAGATGTTCTCGCCGCCGGAAATGATGATGTCCTTGGAGCGGTCCTTGAGCTGGATATAGCCGTCGGGATGCATGACGCCGAGATCGCCGGTGTGGAACCAGCCGCCGGCGAAAGCCTTGCTGCTGGCGGCCGGGTTCTTCAGATACCCCTTCATCACCACATTGCCGCGCATCATAACTTCGCCGAGCGTCGCGCCGTCATGCGGCACCGGCGCCATGGTCTCCGGATCGCGCACGTCGAGCGCCTCCAGTGCCCCGTAACGCACGCCCTGGCGCGCCTTCTTCACCGCCTGCTCGGGCCCCGGCAACGCGTTCCATTCCTCGTGCCAGTCGTTCACCACGGCGGGGCCGTAGCTTTCGGTCAGGCCGTAAAGATGGGTGACGTTGAAGCCGGCCTCGCGCATCGCCGCGAGCACGGCCTCCGGCGGCGGCGCCGCCGCGGTGAAGAACTCGACCGTGTGCGGCAGCGGCTTCTTCTCGGCCTCCGGCGCGTTGAGCAGCGCCGCCATGACGATCGGCGCGCCGCACAGATGGGTTACCTTGTGCGTGGCGATGGCCTCGTACATCGCGGCCGCGCGCACCCAGCGCAGGCACACATGCGTGCCCGCGGCCACCGAAATGGACCAGGGAAAGCACCAGCCGTTGCAGTGGAACATCGGCAGCGTCCACAGATAGACCGGATGCTTGCGCATGGCGCAGGTCACCACATTGCCGACGGCCAGGAGATGCGCGCCGCGGTGATGATAGACCACGCCCTTGGGGTCGCCGGTGGTGCCGCTCGTGTAGTTGAGCGAGATGGCGTCCCATTCGTCCTCGGGCATCAGCCAGTCGTACTCGGCATCGCCTCGCGCGATGAATTCTTCGTATTCGATTCCGCCCAGCCGCTCGCCCGGTCCTGAATATTCCGGATCGTCGTAATCGATCACCAGCGGCTTCACCTTGGCGAGCGCCAGCGCTTCCTTCATCGTCGTGGAATATTCGCGGTCGGTGATCACCACCTTGGCCTCGGCATGGTCGAGGGAGAATGCGATCACGGCGGCGTCCAGCCGCGTGTTGAGCGTGTTGAGCACGCCCTGCGTCATCGGCACGCCGTAGTGCGCTTCCAGCATGGCCGGCGTATTGGCGAGCAGCACGGAGACGGTGTCGCCGCGCTTGATGCCGTGTTGCGCCAGCGCGGAGGCGAGCCGCCGCGCGCGCGCGTAGAACTCGGCGTAAGAGCGGCGCAGGGGCCCATGGATGACGGCCGTGTGCTGCGGAAAGACTTTCGCCGCCCGCTCGAGGAAGCCGAGCGGCGTCAGCGGCTGGTAATTGGCCGGATTGCGGTCGAGATCGATGTCGTAGGGCGTTCGCGCCATTGGATGTTTCCCCCTGGGGGCGCCAAGGTAGCCGGGGGAGCGGGCGGCGATCAATTGCCGCTTTCGCCTCTCCCCGCTTGCGGGGAGAGGGAAGCCCCGCACCTACTTCAACACATCCAGCAGCGTCTTGCCTTCCGGCACCAGCCGGTCCGCCGCCGGCGGCACGTCGATGCCGAGCGCTTTCAGCTCGGTGCGCGAATCGTCGGCCTCGTCCGGCGCCGCGCGCACCGCCTGCTGGAAGTCCGCGATGGCGTGCTGTTTGTCGCCCTTCATGCGGTAGGCCAGGCCGCGCTGGTGAAAGACCAGGGCGAATTCCGGCTTCAGCTTGATGGCCGCGCTGTAGTCGTTAATGGCGCGTTCGAGCGCGCCCATGGCGCGGTAGGCATTGCCGCGCACCGCCAGCGCGCCGGCATCACTCGGCGCGATGCGCAGCGCGGCGTTGGCGTCGGCCACCGCGCGCTCCGGCTGGCCGAGGTCGATGCGCACCAGCGCCCGGCTGATGAGCCCACGCGTCTGTTTCGGCTCGAGCCGGATCACGTCCGTGTAGTCGGCGAGCGCGGCTTTGAGATCGTGGGCGACCTCGTGGGCCTGGCCGCGATTCCAGTAGGGGTCGGCGAATTGCGGATCGATGCGGATCGCCGCGTCGAAATCGGCGATCGCGCGGCCGTTGTCGCCCTTGTAGTAATAGTCGAGGCCGCGCCAGTTGTGGGCGGGGGCCAGCTTGTCGTCGCGGCGCAGCGCCTGGCTCAGGTCGGCGATCGAGTGGTCGAAGTCGAAGCGGTCGAGATAGAGCTTGCCGCGCCAGAAATAGCCGGCCGCCGCCTGCGGGTCGATCTCGATCAGCGCGGTGAAGTCGGCCAGCGCGTGGTCGAGGTCGCCTTTTTCCTGATAGGCGCGGCCGCGGAAATAATAGGCGGTGGTGCGCGCGTCCGCCGGCGCCGTCTTGTCGGCCAGCACGCGCGTGCAGGCGGCGATCGTCTGCGCGAATGTCTGCTTGCCGACCTTGGCCGTACAGGCCGCGAAATCCTGTGCCGCCAATGCCGGAGAGGCGGCCAGAATGGCCGCCGCCAGGATAACGCCGAAACGCATGTCGCCCCTCAAAGTGCACCGGCAGACTAGCAGCCTGCGGTTGCGCCGTCACCGCTGCAAAATGTCGCCTGAGAATAATGTCGCCAGCACACCCGGCGGTCATTCGCCGCGAATGCGGGGAATCCAGTAACCCCGGCATGGCGGTGAGTACTGGATCGCCCGCTTGCGCGGGCGATGACACCTGATCAGGCGATAGGCCGTGACCCGCCTTGTTTGCCCGCCGCAGGCGTTCCACAATCGCTGCCAAGCAGCAAAAAGCCGGAGGAACCCGCCATGGATGCCCGCACGACCCGCTACCCGGAAGTCTACGCGCAATGGCAGCGCGATCCGGAGGGCTTCTGGGCCGAGGCGGCGCGCGAAATCGACTGGTACGAGCCGGCCAAGAAGATCTTCGACCCCGACGCCGGCATCTACGGCCGCTGGTTCACCGGCGCCTCCTGCAACACCTGCTACAACGCGCTCGACCGCCACGTCGCCGCCGGCCGCAACGACCAGCCGGCGCTGATCTACGATTCGCCGGTCACCGACACCAAGCAGGTCTTCACCTACGGCCGCATGCTCTCCGAGGTGCAGTTGCTCGGCGCCATCCTGCGCGACTTCGGCATCGAAAAGGGCGACCGCGTCATCATCTACATGCCCATGGTGCCGGAGGCGGTCTTCGCCATGCTCGCCTGCGCGCGCATCGGCGCCATCCACTCGGTGGTGTTCGGCGGCTTCGCCGCCAAGGAGCTCGCCACCCGCATCGACGACGCCAAGCCCAAAGCCATATTGTCCGCAAGCTGCGGCATCGAGGGCGCCCGCGTCATTCCCTACAAGCCCCTGCTCGACGGCGCCATCGACCTCGCCGAGCACAAGGTGCCGACCTGCCTCGTCCTGCAGCGCCCGCAATGCGAGGCCACGCTGGTCGAAGGCCGCGACCACGACTGGCGCAAGACCTGGGAGCACGCGGTCGAATACGCCAAGACTAGCGAATGCGTGCCCGTGCTCGCCACCGACCCGCTCTACGTCCTCTACACCTCCGGCACCACCGGCGTGCCCAAGGGCGTCGTGCGCGACAATGGCGGCCACATGGTCGCGCTCAAATGGTCGATGCAATATCTCTACGGCGTCGATCCCGGCGAGGTGTGGTGGGCGGCGTCCGACATCGGCTGGGTGGTCGGCCACTCCTACATCGTCTACGGCCCGCTCATCCACGGCGCCACCGCCATCCTGTTCGAGGGCAAGCCGGTCGGCACGCCCGACGCCGGCGTGTTCTGGCGCATCATCGCCGAGCACAAGGTGGTGTCGATGTTCACCGCGCCGACCGCCTTCCGCGCCATCAAGAAGGAGGACCCGCAAGGCAAGCTGCTTCCCCAATACGACCTGCGCCGCTTCCGCACGCTGTTCCTCGCCGGCGAGCGCGCCGACCCGCCGACCATCCAATGGGCGGAGGACATGCTGAAAATCCCCGTGCTCGATCACTGGTGGCAGACCGAGACCGGCTGGTGCATCGCCGGCAATCCGGTGGGCCTGGGCCAACTGCCGGTGAAATACGGCTCGTCCTGCGTGCCGCTGCCGGGCTATCAGGTCGACATCGTCGACGAGGCCTGCAAGCCGCTGGCAGCCGACACGATCGGCTCCATCGTGGTGAAGATGCCGCTGCCGCCGGGCGCGCTGCCGACGCTGTGGCATCAGGACGAGCGCTTCAAGGAAGCCTACCTCACCGAATTCCCCGGCTACTTCAAGACCGCCGACGCCGGCTTCAAGGACGAGGACGGCTATCTCTACATCATGAGCCGCACCGACGACATCATCAACGTCGCCGGCCATCGCCTCTCCACCGGCGGCATGGAGGAAGTGCTCGCCGCGCACCCGGACGTCGCCGAATGCGCCGTGCTCGGCATCAAGGACGATATGAAGGGCGAGGTGCCCTGCGGCTTCATCGTGCTCAAAGCCGGCGTCAACCGGCCGCCGAGCGAGATCGAGAAGGAGATCGTGGCGCTGGTGCGCGAGCGGGTCGGGCCGGTGGCGTCGTTCAAGCTGGCCATTACCGTTGCGCGCCTGCCCAAGACGCGCTCGGGAAAAATTCTCCGCGGCACCATCAAGAAGATCGCCGACGGCGAGCCGTGGGACATGCCGGCGACCATCGACGATCCGGTGATTTTGGAGGAGATCGGCGTGGCGTTGAGGGGGAAGGGGATCGGCTCGACAACGTAAAGCAAGAACTCGTCATGGCCGGGCTTGTCCCGGCCATCCACGCCTTGCTTAAATGACTCCATGGCTGGCGGCTGGGTCTATTTCATGACCAATAAGCGCGACGGTATCCTTTATACCGGCGTAACCAGCAACCTTCCGCGCCGTGTGTTCGAGCACCGCGACGGCCTCGCTCCCGGATTTTCAAAACGCTATGGTCTGAAGCTGCTCGTCTACTACGAACGCTTTGACGACATTCGCGACGCCATTCAACGGGAGAAAACGATCAAGCACTGGCCGCGTGCATGGAAGGTGCGGCTCCTCCATGGGATGAATCCTGATTGGGACGATCTCTACGACACGCTTACCTGAAGCCCGTCGCTTTGCCGCATTTCAGCAAGGAAGACGTGGATGGCCGGGACAAGCCCGGCCATGACGATTGGCGTCGCGGCGGGTTACGCCCTCGGCCAACCCGCCCGCAGCCCTTGCCTCTCCCCGCCCGCGCTCGCTATCCTCCGCGGCACGGGGGACGACGACACGAACAAGCCGAACACGCGCCCATGCAGGCCAAGCGCATCCTCATCGCCGTCGTCATCGTCCTGGTGATCGTCTTCATCCTGGCCTTCGTGCGCTTTTAGCGCGGGCACTCTCTCTTCTGTCATTCCGGGACGCGAGCAAAGCTCGCGGGCCCGGAATCCAGAGGCCCACGGCGCCGCCTGAGTTCGTGTCCCTGGATTCCGCGCTCGCGGCCCTCTGGGCCGCGCCCCGGAATGACAGCGATATATGTACGCCGCAAAAAAAGCGGGCCCGCATCGCGCGGGCCCGCCAACACTTCGTTTCGCCCGGCGCTCTCGCGCGGGCCTCGCGCGCCTCACTTCGCCAGCAGGTTCTCCACCTTGCCGCAGTCGAAGTTCGGATTGGCCGGCGAGCAGCCGAGCACGCCGTGCATCCAGGCGGCCGGCGTGCGGCTCAGGCCGCGCTCGACCGGCGCGCTGCCGGTGGTCGAGGGCGCGGCGGTGCGCGCCTGCATCTCGTGGGCCGGCGGCGCGTTAGTCGTCCGCTGCGCCGGCAGCGGCGCCGCGCTCGCCGCGGTCGCCAGCAGGGCTGCGGCGCCGAGCGCCGAAACAAATCTCATGGTCCGTGACATATCTTGCGTGCCTTAACGTTCGAGTCTCTCCCCTCGAGGTGCGAGATAACCATCCCGTTTGCGCTGCACAAGAAAGGGCGTCGTCACATTAAATTGTCATGTCATAGCTTATTGTTATGGGAATATTGCATCGCACGCATACCGGCCTCGTTGCGGCCTCAATCGAAAGCCTTCGCCGGCGCTTCGTGGCTCTTGACAAAAGTCTCGTTATAGGATTATAGACTGGATGTCCTGCTCGACGAGGGGCGTCTCCGGAGACGTGCTGAAGGCGGAGCGGGATGCGGCGCCCGCGGACGAGGCTCGTAACCTCGCACTCGGGCGGCGCCGGGGCTCCGCCCGGGGGTACTATGGCCCCCCGCCAGGAGCTGGCTGACGCAGAGCCGGTTCGGCGCTTTCTCCGCTTCGAGGAAGATGCCGAGACCCGGACGCGAAAGCGCGGCCCGGCGCCGTAAGGAAAGACGCCGCCAGTGGAGCGCCGAGAGGCGCCTCTTCGCCGATCGCAAGGCGAAGAGGGCACGCCTCGCAAAGCGTGCCGGGCGGCTTCGCCAGCCGCCCAGGGGGTCTCGCAAACCCCCGCGTCTGTCGGCGCTCCGCTCCCCCTCACGGGGAGTCGAGACGGAGACGAAGAGGGCGCCCCCGCGCCGACCAAACAACAGGGGCGGCGGAGCGTTGGCTTGCCAGAAATCAGAGATCAGTCATCAGAAAGAAAATTTTTGCGCGGGCACCGTAGGGAAGGCGCGCGGCACGCGCGCCGTGCCCACCATCGGCGCTGCCGGTGGGCACGGTGCCTTCGGCGCCTTTGCCCAGCCTACGGCAAGGTGACTACGCCGCTTCCGCCTTCGGCTTCACTTCCGCCGTATAGTCGTCCATCAGCGTCCTGGTGATGCCGCCCGGATTGAAATTCCACTCGGCGATCTCCGACACCGCGGTCACTTCCGCCGCCGAGCCGGTGATGAAGCATTCGGAGAAATCGTCGAGCTCGTCCGGCATGATGCGGCGCTCGATCACCTCGATGCCGCGCTTGCGCGCCAGCGCAATCACCGTCTGCCGCGTCAGCCCGTCGAGGAAACAGTCGGCGATCGGCGTATGGATCTTGCCGTCCTTGACGAAGAAGATGTTGGCGCCGGTGCATTCGGCCACGCGCCCCTGCCAGTCCAGCATCATGGCGTCGGCATAGCCTTTGCGCTCGGCCGCGTGCTTGGAGATGGTGCAGATCATATAGAGGCCGGCGGCCTTGGCCTTGACCGGCGCGCATTTGGGGTCGGGCCGGCGGTAGTCGGCGAGATCGAGCTTGATGCCCTTGAGCCGCTGCTCGGGGTCGAAATAGCTCGGCCATTCCCAGGTGGCGATGGCGAGATGGATGGTGTTGGCCTGCGCCGAGACGCCCATCATCTCCGAGCCGCGCCAGGCGACCGGGCGGACATAGGCTTCCTTCTTGCCGTTCTTCTCCAGCACCAGCTTCTTGGCGGCGTCGATCTCGGCGACCGAGTAGGGGATCTCGAAGTCGAGCACGCCGGCCGAGCGCTTGAGCCGCTCGGAATGCTCGGTGCATTTGAAGATCTGGCCGCCATAGGCGCGCTCGCCCTCGAACACGCAGCTCGCGTAGTGCAGGCCGTGGCTGAGCACGTGCAGGCCGGCGTGGTCCCAGGGGACCAGCTTGCCGTCGTACCAGATGACTCCCTCGAGCCGGTCATAGGATTGCGCAGCCATGCTCTTCTCCTTGAACTCGTCCCCCCGCGGGTTTGGCCCGCCGCTTGCCGCCTTGATGGCGCATTTTCCGGGCCTATTCCAACACTTTGCGTCGCAGGGCAACAGCCGGTAGAAAGGGGCCGGACCGGCCCTATCGCCCTCCGGCGGGCGCACCCCAAGCAGGAAGGCTCGTTTCGGTACGATCCTTTCGTCCCAAGGTCCGTTTTTGTAACATAAAACCAAAATATGTCAACATGGCTGACATAAATATGAGTGCCAAATCCGCCGAGCCTGAGGGCGGCGTGGCCGAGCGTCCCGCGCCCGCAGCGGGCGCCGAGCCGGTGTGGGACATCATCGAGCTTCTGTTCTTCGCCTACCGCGATTTCGTCGGCGATCCCGACGAGGTGCTGTCGCGGCTCGGCTTCGGACGCGCCCACCATCGCGTGGTGCATTTCGTCAACCGCAATCCGGGCATGAAGGTCGCCGACCTGCTCGACATCCTCAACATCACCAAGCAGTCGCTCGGCCGCGTGCTCAAGCAGCTCGTCGATCAGGGCTTCGTCGTGCAGAAGGAGGGCGCTCTGGACCGCCGCCAGCGCCTGCTCTACGTCACGCCGAAGGGCGAGGCGCTCGCGCTCAAGCTGGCCGGCCTGCAGATGGAGCGCATCAACCGCGCCTTCGGCCAGCTCGGCCCCGGGGCGCACGAGGCGGCGCGCCGCTTCCTCACCGCCATGATCGACGACGACAACCGCGAAGGCGTGCTGCGCCTGATCGCCCGCGCCGACCGCGCGAAGCGGGGTTGATGTGATGTTTGGACGCTGCGCCACTCTCCGTTCATTCCCGCGTAAGCGGGAATCCGAAATTCAAAGCGAGGGCTTTCGATAACGTGCCCTGGGTCCCCGCTTTCACGGGGACGAACGGGTGGTTGCGGTAAATGACCTTCCCCGACACGCTCGCGGACGACGCTCCCCATCTGCTGATCGTCGACGACGATCGCCGCATTCGCGATCTGTTGTCGCGCTTCCTGTTCGGCGAGGGCTATCGCGTCACCACGGCGGACACCGCGGCCGACGCGCGCGCCAAGCTGAAACATTTCTGCTTCGACCTGCTCATCCTCGACGTGATGATGCCGGGCGAGTCGGGCTTCGATTTCGCCAAGTCGATGCGCGAGGACGCCAATGACGTGCCGATCCTCATGCTGACGGCGCGCGACGCCGCCGAAAGCCGCATCAAGGGGCTGGAGATCGGTGCCGACGATTACCTGTCCAAGCCGTTCGAGCCGCGCGAACTGTCGCTGCGCATCGCCAACATTCTCAAGCGCGCGCAGCCGGCGGCGGCGGCGCCCGCCGAGCAGGTCGGCTTCGGTCCCTTCGTCTATCATCTGGGCCGCGGCGAATTGCGCAAGGGCGAGGAGACGATCAAGCTCACCGACCGCGAGCGCGAGATGCTGCGCATCCTCGCCGCCACGCCGGGCGAGACCGTCTCGCGCGCGGCGCTCGCCGGCAACGGCGGCACGGTGAGCGAACGCGCCGTTGACGTGCTGGTCAATCGCCTGCGCCGCAAGATCGAGCGCAATCCCGCCAATCCGCTCTACGTGCAGACCGTGCGGGGCATCGGCTACCGGCTGGTGATCACCTCATGACCAGTCTCGACGCCGGCATCGCCGCGGTGCGCAGCGCCGTTCAGCGCGTCAGCGACGAATGGCGGCGCTTCAACGAAGTGCCGGCCGTGCGCGTCGCGGCGCGCGGGTTCGGCCAGGTGCATGACGGCTGGCGGCGCGGCAGCCGCTGGATGAACAGCGTGATGCCGAAGGGCCTCTACGCCCGCGCCCTGCTCATCATCATCATGCCGATGGTGATCCTGCAGTCGGTGCTCGCCTTCGTCTTCGTCGAGCGGCAATGGAACGAGGTCACCCACCGCCTGTCCGCCGGAGTGGTGCACGACATCGCCGCGCTGATCGAGGTCTACCGCGGCTATCCGCAGGATGCCGACCGCGCCGAAATCCGCCGCATCGCGCAGGACCGGCTCGGCCTGGTGGTCGATTTCCTGCCGCTCGGCGACCTGCCGCCGCCCGGACCCAAGCCGTTCTTCTCGCTCCTCAACTCGGCGCTGTCCGACGAATTGCGCAAGCAGATCGGCCGCCCCTTCTGGATCGACACCGTCGGCAAGTCGGCGCTGGTCGAGATCAGGATCCAGCTCGACGACACGGTGATGCGCGTGTTCGCGCGGCGCAGCGCCGCCTACGCCTCCAACGCGCAAATGTTCCTGATCTGGATGGTCGGCACGTCGCTCGTGGTGATGATCATCGCCATCATCTTCCTGCGCAACCAGATCAAGCCGATCCTGCGGCTCGCCGACGCCGCCGAAAGCTTCGGCAAGGGCCGCGAGGTTGAGAACTTCCGCCCGCGCGGCGCGCGCGAGGTGCGGCGGGCCGCGGCCGCCTTCATCGAGATGAAGACGCGCATCGAGCGCGCGCTGGAGCAGCGCACCGCCATGCTGGCCGGCGTCAGCCACGATCTGCGCACCGTGCTCACGCGCTTCAAGCTCGAGCTCGCGCTGATCAAGAAGAAGACGCCGGAAGTGGAAGCCATGACCAAGGACGTCGATGAGATGGCGAGCATGCTGGAGGCCTATCTCGCCTTCGCGCGCGGCGACCTCGGCGAGCTGGCGGCGCCCACCGACATGTCCGAGCTGCTGGACGAGCTCAAGCTCGACGTCGAGCGCCACGGCCACAAGGCCAGCGTCATCTTCCACGGGCCGCCCATCGTCACCGTGCGGCCGGCCGCGTTCAAGCGCTGCCTCGGCAATCTGGTGTCGAACGCCGCGCGCTTCGGCGCCGCCATCTCCATCACCGGCCACCGCGATCATCGCTGGCTGTCCATCACGGTCGACGACGACGGCCCCGGCATTCCGCTCGACATGCGCGAGGAGGTGTTCAAGCCGTTCCTGCGCATCGACGATGCCCGCAATCAGGACGAAGGCGGCACCGGTCTCGGCCTCGCCATCGCGCGCGACATTGCCCGTTCGCACGGCGGCGACATCATGCTGGGTGATTCACCGCTCGGCGGCTTGCGGGCGACAGTGCGGCTGCCGGTGTGAACTAACCCGTCATTCCGGGACGCGCGCGTAGCGCGTGGGCCCGGAATCCAGGGCCACATGAAAGCGCGTCGGTTTTTGCTCTGGATTCCGGGTTCGCTCGCTTTCGCCCTGCGGGCTTCAGCGCGCGCCCCGGAAGGACAGAAGAGATTACGCCGCTTACGCCGCCTCCGGCTCCTCGTCGCGGTAATGCCGGTGGCGATGGCGGCGCGGTCCGCGCAGGATGCAGCGCGGAATGCACATGAGGTCGCCGATGAAACCGTCCCAGCGCTCGGCGCTGGCAAGCCCGCGGTCGAGCGCGGCCATGGTGCGGCCCAGCGCGGGATCGTCGTCATGCAGCCAGACGTCGAGCACGCGGCCAAACAGCAGCGCGGCGCCTTGCGCGCGCATCGCGCCTTTCGGTCCGGCCGCGTTGATGCCGGCTGCTTCCAGCATCCAGCGCTGCGAGCGCAGGGCAAGCGCATTGAGCGCCAAGGCGAGGGGAGGACTGCGGCGGGCCGAATGCAGCATCGAACGCACCGCGTCCTTGTACGGCGCCATGGCTTCGAGGCGCCGCATCTCGACGTCGAACAGCCGCTCGCGCGGCGGCTCGTCGGTCATGTCCTCGCCGCCGCCGAGCACGATGGCGTCGATGTCCTTGATATGGGCGGCATAGATCGCCAGCGTCGAGCCGAACGCGGCACGCAACTGCGAGAGCTTGAGACCCGCGCGGCCGGCGATTTCGGCAAGCCCGATCTCCTGGAAGTCGTGATGCTCGGCGAGCAGCGCCATCAGCGCGTCGACGGCCTTGTCGCGGTCGGAGGTTCCGCGCGGCGGTGGCGGCGGCAGCGCCTGCCGCTCCTTGCGTTCACGTCTCGGCTTGCGGACCATGGCGGACCTCCTATCCGTTCGTGCGGCCCCCCTCTCGGGTAATCTAGACCGTCAATCGGGCCGCTTCCAGGGCGGCGCGTTCAACCGGCGAGCTCGCGCCCGCGCCTGGTGGCGGCGGCGATCGCCCGGGTGAGCAGGTCGTCGAAGCCGCCGGGGCCCA
Organism: uncultured Pseudomonadota bacterium; assembly: GCA_963837965.1. Taxonomy (GTDB): domain Bacteria; phylum Pseudomonadota; class Alphaproteobacteria; order Rhizobiales; family Xanthobacteraceae; genus Pseudolabrys. The sequence continues at coordinate 76,515 of CAWIPY010000011.1, forward strand.
TCAGCACGTCCAATGCCGCGGCGGTTGTGCCGCCCGGCGAGGTAACGTTGTGCCGCAGGGTGGCGGCGTCGAGCCCTGAGCGCTGCAACAACTCGCCCGATCCCGCTACGGTTTCACGGGCAAGCCGCGCGGCCAGCGCCGGCGGCAATCCGGCGGCCACGCCAGCCTGGCTCATCGCCTCTGCCAGCAGGAAGACATAGGCCGGACCGGAGCCCGACACCGCGGTGACGGCATCCATCAGCGTCTCGTCGCGCACCCATTCCACCGCGCCGATGGCCGACAAGAGGTCGGTGGCGAGCTGGCGCTGGGCCATGGTGACCTTCCGGTTGGGCACCGCGACGGTGATGCCGCGGCCGATGGCAGCCGGCGTATTCGGCATCGCGCGCACGATCGGCGTTCCCGCCGGCAGCGCATCCTGCAGGAAACCGACGGTGCGGCCGGCCATGATGGAGAGCACGAGCGTGCCTTTGCCGACATAGGGCGCGAGCGGCGGTACCGCCTGCGGGGCGGTCTGCGGCTTGACCGCGATGACAACGGCTGCGGCCGGCGCCGGCCCGCCCCTCGGGTTAAGCCTGACGCCGCGCCGCGCCAGCGCCTTCACCGGCTTGCCCGGCTGCGGCTCCAGCACGACGAGTTTCTTGGGATTGAGCCCGCGCGCCAGCCAGCCGTCGAGCATGGCCGACCCCATCTTGCCCGCGCCGAGCAGGACGAGAGGGCCGGCGAACCTGGCGAGCGTTTTCTTTGCTGGCTGTTTCATGCCGCCATGATACCGGCAATCGGACGGCTCGGCCACGCCGCGCACATTGCCACGCTCATTGTCCTGAGTCAGATTGCCGCGCCATGGATACCCAGGTCGCCCACGTGAAAATCGACAACATCGCCGCTGAAATATCGGCGACGCTCGGCAGCGGCCGACAGATCGCGCCGTTCTCGGCGCGCGCAGGCGGTCTGACAACCGCAGAGGCCTATCGCGTCGCGGCCCTGGTCGAGCGCACCTTCAAAGCGCGCGGCGAAACGCTGCTCGGCCGCAAGATCGGCTTCACCAATCGTACGATCTGGCCGGAATACAACGTCTACGCCCCCATCTGGGGCCATGTCACCGACCGCACGGTGCATGAGCTCGCAACCACGCCTGCGCTGCCGCTGGCCGGCTTCGCCGAGCCGCGCATCGAGCCGGAGATCGTATTCGGGTTATCGCGGGCGCCGGCGCCTGACATGGACGAGACGGCGCTTGCCGACTGCATCGATTGGGTGGCGCACGGCTTCGAGATCGTGCAGTCGCTTTTTCCGGGCTGGAAGTTCACGGCGGCGGACACGATCGCCTGCAACGCCTTGCACGGCGCGCTGCTGATCGGGCCGCGCCACCCGTTCAAGCCGCGCGCTGCCCAATGGCTGCGCGAGCTTGCGGCCTTCGACATCGTGCTCGAGCGCGACGGCGTCCCGGCGGACCGGGGCAATGCCGCAAACGTGCTCGACAGTCCCTTCCTGGCCCTGCGCCATCTGATCGCGGTGCTGGCGGAGGATCCGGTCAATCCGCCCCTGGCGGCCGGCGAAATCGTCAGCACCGGTACGCTGACACGCGCGCTGCCGATTGCGCCCGGCGAAACCTGGCGCACGCGGCTCGATGGCATCGCGCTGGAAGGAATCGCGCTGCGCTTTTCGTGAAGCGCTTCACGCCTCGCCCGAGGTCTCGAACATGGCGGCATCGAGGGACTCGCGCGCGCTCTTGCCCGCCCAGACCACGAACTGGAAGGCGGTGAAATAGCGCTCGCACGCGTTGAGCGCGCTGTCGAGCAGGGACTCGCATTGCTTGCCGGAAGCTTCGCTGCCGCCGGCCAGCACCAGCGCGTGGCGGAACATGACGATGCCTTCCTTCACCCACAGGTCGAAGTGGCCGACCCACATGCGCTCGTTGATCTGCGAGATCAGCGCCTGCACTTCGGCGCAGCGGCGCTGGGGTATGCGCAGGTCGAAGGCGCAAGCCAGATGCAGGGCTTCGATATCGCCCATCCACGTATAGGAGACCTGATAGTCGGTCCAGCGCCCGCTCACCAGGATGGTGATCTCATCGTCGCCGGCGCGCTCGAACGACCAGTCGTTGCCGGCCGCAAGCCGCTCCACGACATCGAGGGGGTTGAGCCGGGAATCGTCCGCGTAGTTGCCAAGGGACATGACGTCTCCGCTTTGCCGGATTGAGCACGGGGAAACGCACGCCACCGCACGCATACGGCGCCGTTTGCCGGAACGGCCCGGACCGAAGGTTCGACACAAGGAATACGGAACGCCTTGACTGCGACGACGAATCACCAGGCCAATTGACTATAACCTGCTCAATTCCATCCGCCAAAGGCATCGTCGGGGGGTAGTACGCAGTGATTTGCGAGTCGGTGGCAACCCGCGCCCGCTCGAATCTCCACAACGAATGCTGCGGCACTGTGAATCAGCGGTGGATAATCCACCGGCGGCCTTCCCCGCCGAACGCGGAACAAGCGCTTGTAGAGCTAGGTTTCGCGGGAACGCGCGGCGGTACCACGGCATTGCCAGTCAAAGCGGGACGCAGTCCCGGTCATTTGCAAACGAAGGCACTGGCATGAGAGCGCTCGTCTGGCACGGCCCGGAGAAAATCACCTGCGATCAGGTTCCCGATCCGACAATCGAAGATCCGCGTGACGCCATCGTCAAAGTGACGAGTTGCGCCATATGCGGTTCCGATCTTCACCTCTATGACGGCTTTATGCCCGGCATGAAGAACGGCGACATCATGGGCCACGAATGCATGGGCGAAGTGGTCGAGGTCGGACCGGGCGCGCGCGACGCGCTCAAGGTCGGGGATCGTGTCGTCGTGCCTTTCACCATCATCTGCGGGGAATGCGAGCAATGCCGCCGCGGGAACTATTCGGTGTGCGAGCGATCGAACCGCAACAAGGCCATGGCGGACAAGCTGTTCGGCCATACCACCGCCGGCCTGTTCGGCTACACCCATTTGACCGGCGGTTATGCCGGCGGCCAGGCCGAATATATCCGGGTGCCCTTCGCCGACAAGACGCACATCAAGGTGCCGCAGAGCATCCCGGACGACCAGTTGCTGTTTCTCAGCGACATCCTGCCGACCGGCTGGCAGGCCGCCGTGCAGTGCGACATCCAGCCGACCGACACCGTTGCCATCTGGGGCTGCGGCCCGGTCGGTCAGATGGCGATCCGCAGCGCCGTCCTGCTTGGCGCCAAGCAGGTGATCGCCATCGACCATGTGCCCGAGCGCCTTTCCATGGCGGAGGCGGGCGGCGCGGTCACCATCAATTTCGATGAAGAGAGCACCGTCCAGCGGCTCAACGACCTGACCGACGGCAAGGGCCCGGAAAAATGCATCGACGCGGTCGGCATGGAGGCGCACGCCACCGCGACCATCGATTCGATGTACGACCGCGCCAAGCAAAGCGTCATGCTGGAGACAGACCGGCCGCATGTGCTGCGCGAGATGATGTATGTCTGCCGGCCGGCTGGAACGCTGTCGGTGCCCGGAGTTTATGGCGGGCTCATCGACAAGATTCCCTACGGCATGTTCATGAACAAGGGCCTGACCATGCGCACCGGCCAGACCCACGTCAATCGCTGGACCGACGATCTGCTGCGGCGGATCGAAGAAGGCCAGATCGATCCCTCTTTCGTCATCACCCACAAGGTCAGCCTGCAGGACGGACCGGAAATGTACCGGACCTTCCGCGACAAGCAGGACGGCTGCGTGAAGGTGGTACTCAGGCCGGATGGAGCCATGGCATGACACAGATCATGGAAACAAGCCGCGAGATGACGAGCGAGGTGATGCTCGACCGCCGCAATGCGCATGCGCTCGCGCGCGGGCTCGGCTGGTTCAGCCTCGGCCTCGGCGCCGCGGAAGTGCTCGCGCCGAAGGCTTTGTCGCGCTGGCTCGGCATGAAGGACGGGGCGGCGCTGCTGCAGTCCTACGGCGCGCGCGAGATTCTCGCGGGCATCGGCATCCTCGCCTCATCGAATCCGACGCCATTCGTTTGGTCGCGCCTGGGTGGCGACGCGGTCGACCTGGCGACGCTGGCCGCCGGCATCCGCGAAGACAATCCGAACAACGGCAATATCGGTATCGCGCTGGCCGCGGTGTTCGGCGCCACGCTGGCCGACGCCGTCTGCGCCGGCAGCCTGCAGCAGCACGATGACGAGGACCGGCAACGCCGGCGCCGGCACATCGCCGCGTACAAGCGCCGCAGCGGCTTCCGGCAGCCGGCGGCCGCGATGAAGGGCGCCGCGCGCGATTTCGAGGTGCCCGAGGACATGCGGACGCCGGAAGCCCTGCGGCCCTACGCCTCCTGAGAGACTCGCGACGAGTTCGTCGGACGCCCTGCGCCATTCGCGCAGGGCGTCGTTTTGATAATGTCCATCGACGGCGTGGATGGAACCATGTTCCAGTGTTACGCTTAGCGTCGAAACGGTTCACCAGGTTGGGCATGGTTCGCATTTCATTCACCACCGCAGTTTTCACCACGGCGCTTGCGCTCTCGTGCGCGGCCCTGGGCAGCGTCCCGGCGCTAGCGGCCGGCGGACATGATATCGCGGCGCAGGGAACGAAAAGCGGCGCGCCCCCATGCGCTGCCTGCCATGGACAGAATGGCGCGGGTCAGCCCGAGGCCGGATTTCCTCGGCTCGCAGGACTCGATGCAGCCTATATGGCGCATCAACTCGCAAGCTTCGCTGACGGTACACGGCAGAGCCCGGTGATGGAGCCGATCGCCAAAGCGCTCGACAGCGCGCAACGCAAGGCCGTCGCTGAGTACTACGCGGGTCTTTCCGGGCCGAAGGCGCCGCAGGCGGCGGCCAGTGCGGTGAAAGGCAATGCGGCGGCCGGTGCCGTGCTTGCCGAGCGTGGCGCCTGGAACAAAGGCGTGCCGGGCTGCGGACAGTGCCACGGTCCGCAAGGGTCGGGCGTCGGCAGTACCTTCCCGCGCCTGGCCGGGCAGTCCGCGCTCTACATCAAGAACCAGTTCGATGCTTGGCGCAGCGGCGCGCGGCACAACGACCCGCTCGGCTTGATGGCGGGCATCGCCAAGAAGCTCGATCCGGCCGAGATCGACAACATTGCCGCCTATTACGCGGCCATGCCGAACGTGCCGGCGCCGCCGCCGGGCGCGAAGCAGGAGCCGCACGCGGCCGCGCCGTCTTCGCAGGGATTCATGCCGCCGCCGGACAGTGCCATTCCGGACAATGATTTCGGCAAAGCGGTGCGGCTGGGCGAAAAGGTGTTCACCGATACGCAGACCTACGCCAAGCAGTACATCGGCAACAAGCTGCAATGCGCGAATTGCCATCTCGACGCCGGCCGTCTGGCCGGCTCTGCGCCGCTCTGGGCGGCCTACGTCGCCTATCCCGCCTACCGCAGCAAGAACAAACACGTGAACACCTATGCCGAGCGCCTGCAAGGCTGCTTCCGCTACAGCATGAACGGCAAGCCGCCGGCCTATGGCAGCAAGGTGCTGGTGGCGCTGCAGGCCTATTCGTATTTCCTCGCCAAGGGGGCGCCGGTGGGCGCGAACCTGAATGGCCGCGGCTTTCCGAAGCTGAAGAAGCAAGCGCAGCCGTTCAGCTATGCGCGCGGCGAAAAAGTCTACGCGCAGAATTGCGCGCTATGTCACGGTGCCGACGGGCAGGGACAGGTCTCCGCCGCCGGTAAGCCGGTTTTCCCGCCGCTATGGGGCCGGCACTCCTACAATTGGGGCGCCGGCATGGGCAACATCCGCAACGCCGCCGCCTTCGTCGCGGCCAACATGCCGTTCAGTAAAGGCGGCACGCTCTCCGAGCAGGAGGCCTGGGACGTCGCCGCCTTCGTCGACAGTCACGAGCGTCCGCAGGACCCGCGCTTTACCGGCTCGGTCGCGGAGACGCGCAAGAAATTCCATGACAGCGCGATGTGGATGTATGGCAAGACGGTTAACGGCGTGCTGCTCGGCGAGCACTCGCCGCCGTCGGGGCCGCAGTAAAGTCTTTCGTTTCGCTCGACGCATATTCCGCTCATTCCCGCGCAAGCGGGAATCCAGGGGATGCAATTGATGCGCGCGGGTTTTCGCCCTGGGTCCCCGCTTTCGCCGCGACGAACGGATCGTTTAATACGAACGCCATTCGGCTGTGAAGAGAACCGTCCGGCTCAATCGAACAGGCTCGACACCGACTCTTCCGATGCGGTGCGCGCGATGGCTTCCCCGATCAGCGGGCCGATCGGCAGCATGCGGATATTGGCGGCGGCCTGAACTTCCTTGGTGGCTTCGATCGAGTCTGTAATTACCAGCTCCTTGAGCTTGGAAGCGGTGACGCGCTTCACCGCGCCGCTCGAGAGCACGCCGTGGCTGATATAGGCATAGGCCTGCTTGGCGCCGTGCTTGAGCAGCGCATCGGCGGCGTTGACCAGGGTGCCGGCGGAATCGACGATGTCGTCGACCAGCACGCAGGTGTGTCCATCGACCTCGCCGATCACGTTCATCACTTCGGATTCGCCTGCGTGCTCGCGCCGCTTGTCGACGATGGCGAGCGGCGCATTGATGCGCTTGGCGAGTTCCGCGCGCGCGCGACGCCGCCCAAGTCCGGCGATACCACCATGACGTTGTCCTCAGGCGCGAAGCGGTCCTTGATGTCGCGCACCATCAGCGTCAACACCATCGCCTTCTTCAACGAGAACATCCCGCTGCGCCGCCACCTGCATCCCCAAGAGGTGGCCAGTTCGGTGCTCCACCTCGCGTGCGGCGCCAGCAGCTTCACCACCGGAGGCCTGCCGATGGCGAACGGAGGGCTGAGCACGTAAGGGTGCCAGACGCCGGCGCGCCCAAGCCCAGACTTCCGCGGCAGGCTCATATAAGCAACTGCGCTACTGTCCGCCTGAGCCCGTTGTCGCCTGTACGCGGGTGACCGGCGGCGGGTCCCATTTTCCAACGAGCACCTCCGCTTTTGGTGCGTACATGCGCAGCAAGAGATTGAATGCTCCTTTTGGTGCGGGAAGCCAGTTCGCTTCCTTGTCCGCTCCGGGACTTTCGTTCTGGAAATAAAGATCGAGCGAACCGTCGGCATTGTGCTTCAGCGGCATCCAACTGCTGAGGGCATGCCGGTTAAGCGGGTTCGCAACCGGATAGCCTTCGGCATCGTAGAGCGTGACCGACCAGAACGCGTTCACCGGCGGCGTGGCGCCTTTATCGAAATGCAGCGTGTATTGGCCAGCACCGTCGAGCGGCTTGCCGGATTGGTCGCCGATGTTCACCGGATAGATGGCGTCCTCGGGAACGTTGGCGCCAAGGCCGAACTGGGCGACCATGGCGCGCTTGAGATAATAGTTGCCGTAGACGCCCATGGTGTCGGTGTTCATCGACCAGCCGTTCACGACGCGGGCAAGCGTCGGCAGCTTCCACGCCATCAATTGCTGGGCGTCCGCGGGCGCGCTCGCCAAGCCCTGGCGAACGGCCGGCGCCGCCTTGCTCAGGTCAAAGCTCTTGCCCGGCTCGATGCCGATTTTCTTCAACCGGGCAACGATCGGCTCGTCGGTGACGTGGGGCGGATTGACCTTGAGCAGCTCGGCCGCATAGGCGAAGAACTTAGCCGACGGCATCGCGTCGACCTGCTCCTTCGGCGGCGTCTTCATGTCCACCGTCGGATCGATCGTCGCCTTCGGCGACCGATAAGCCTTGCCCCATCGCGACGGTGGCGTGACTTTGTAGCCAGCCTGTATCTTGTGGACGGCATCGTAGTCCTGGGGCCCGTCGGTCTTCGTGCGGCCGATGATCCAAACGTAAGGCGTCGGCGCGCTGAGGCGTGTCATTCCCGCAGGGATCGCGCCGCGCCAGCCGGGAGGCGTCACCAGAAAATTGCCGACCTGCGTGCCAGTGGTGCGCCAGCCGGGCGAGGCGAACACGTCGGTCCACATGTCGAGCATCGGCAAGAGGTAATAGCGGCCGTGCGTGTCCGGCGCCGAAACGATCATCGGCCCCTTCGTCAGATCGAGCCATGCGATCGAATACAAGGTGTCGAAATTCGGCCGCACGACGCCTTTGAAATCGGCCGGCGGGTAAGCCGCTATGTTGATGAACATGTTCACCGGACCTTTGCCGAATTCCTTGCCGGGCTCGATGTTGGTGGATTGCTTGCGGGTGACGTCCATCGTCACCAGCGGATAAAAATAGAGGTAGGCCTCCACCCCGATCGAATGCGCCTCTTGTTCGCTGACGGCATTCTGGGCGTTGGCCGGAACGGTAACGGCAAATCCCGCCAACAGCGCGAAGCCGAGCAGTCCTGACCGAACGCTGCGCTTCATTTTCGGATCCATTTTTAAAGCTTGAATTTCGACGCGTTGTCCTAACCGAATGATGGCGTCGCACGAATTAACATGGAGGCAAGTCGATAAGTGCATTTTGAAATGAAACGTGCTCTTCAACGCGAAGAGGCGCATGTTCTCGATGAAAACGGGAACTCTGCTTTTTTACCGCAGCTGTCGCGATGACGAATTTGTGCCCACGTCCGGCTCAATCGAACAGGCTCGACACCGACTCTTCCGATGCGGTGCGCGCGATGGCTTCCCCGATCAGCGGGCCGATCGGCAGCATGCGGATATTGGCGGCGGCCTGCACTTCCTTGGTGGCTTCGATCGAGTCTGTAATCACCAACTCCTTGAGCTTGGAAGCGGCGACGCGCTTCACTGCGCCGCTCGAGAGCACGCCGTGGCTGATATAGGCATAGGCCTGCTTGGCGCCGTGCTTGAGCAGCGCATCGGCGGCGTTGACCAGGGTGCCGGCGGAATCGACGATGTCGTCGACCAGCACGCAGGTGTGTCCATCGACCTCGCCGATCACGTTCATCACTTCGGATTCGCCTGCGCGCTCGCGCCGCTTGTCGACGATGGCGAGCGGCGCATTGATGCGCTTGGCGAGTCCGCGCGCGCGCGCGACGCCGCCCACATCCGGCGACACCACCATGACGTTGTCCTCAGGCGCGAAGCGGTCCTTGATGTCGCGCACCATCAGCGGCGAGGCGTAGAGATTGTCGGTCGGGATATCGAAGAAGCCCTGGATCTGCCCGGCATGCAGATCGAGCGTCATGACGCGGTCGACGCCCGCGCGGGTGATCAGGTTGGCCACCAGCTTGGCCGAGATCGGCGCACGCGGACCCGGTTTGCGGTCCTGCCGGGCGTAGCCGAAATAAGGGATCACCGCCGTGATGCGGCGCGCCGAGGCGCGGCGCAGCGCGTCGATGATGATCAGCAGTTCCATCAGGTGGTCGTTGGCCGGGAACGAGGTCGACTGGATGACGAACACGTCGGCGCCGCGCACGTTTTCCTGGATTTCGACGAAAATCTCCATGTCGGCGAAGCGGCGCACCACCGCCTTGGTTAGGGGGGTCCCGAGGTAATCGCCGATAGCCTGCGCCAGCGCCGGATTGGAATTGCCGGCGACGAGCTTGATCGCTCCGTTCTTGCCCGACATTCCCAATACCCTCGTCTTCACCGGAACAAGCGGCGTGGTCATAACAAGGCGGCCGGGGGGCGGCAATACGCGTCGGGCAACGAGTGGGATTGCGGCGAGGAGCGCCGCTTAGCGGCCGTCGGCGCTGCTCGAGGCCGCCAGCATGAGCGTTTCACCGGCTGAAAGGGCAGTCGCCTCGGTAGGGCGCCTGGGCGGCAGCGGCATCGCGGCGGTCTTGCGCCCGTCATCCGCCCGACCGCTGACCGGCTTGACCGCCGGGCTGGCCGGGGGTTCCGAACCCGCCTCATGCGGCTTGAAAATGCGGAAAATGCCCGCTTGCTCCGGCGTGGTATTCCGGTCGCCGATGAGCGCGACCTGAGCCGGAGACTGAGCCGGCGTGGATACGGGGGCATTGGGGGCCACGGCGGACGAGGTCAGGAAGGCGGCGAGTTGATCCATGCTGCTGCTCGCGATCCGCTGCAGCATGGCGTCGTCGGCTACTTTCCAGGCGCCGAGGCGGTGGTCCTTGGCGGTCTCCACGCCCGTGATGCGCAGGGCGCGGTGCTGGTCGCGATCGAAAACGTCCCACACCCACGATATCGTGGTCTCACCTTTGGCCTTCTCGGCGGAGAGGTAGCCGCGCACGCGATAGGCTGAGGGCTGGTTGCGCGAGAGCACGGCCAGCCGGTGCGCGTGCGCTTCGGTGTTCAGGTCCTCTACCAGCTTGCCGAATTGCGCTGGCGGCGGTCCGTCGATGGATTCGAAGGCGACGGTGGCCCCGCGGGTCTGCGTCGCGGCGACGCCCGGTCCGCCATCGGGCCCGCACCCGCCGAGCGCCAGAGCGGCGACGAACAGCAGGCTCGGGACACCAACAAAACTAACGGCCGCGCGGGAACCCCGCCGGCTCCAACTCCACTGCATGACACCTCGCGGCCGCTTATTCTTTTGCGGATTCTTTGACTTCCCTCGGCCAGGAACAAAGGTAGCGGCAAGCGGGACCGCAAGTCCAGCAACAGGACCGTCTCCCTGTGTATTTCTCGCCGGCTTGCGACAAGCCGATCGGGCAACGCCGCGATCAACGCCGTGATGGAGAGCGTTTTCTCGTCAACGACGGCGGAGCGCGTACCGGCGACAAGACGTAGCGGACCAGACGTAGCGGACCTGGCCCTGGAGGTAAGAGCGGGTGTGACGAGGTTGAGTGGCTTCTGCGATGCGGGAACGCGTGTGAGCTGGGTGCTGTCGTTCAAAACGGCGTGATCAAGCGCAGGCAAGTCGCGTAATGATCGTTTAATTCGGCAAGGGCGTTGCACGAATTTCGAGGCGCTTGCCATGGGCAGTAGACTTGCATTGATTGCCGTTCTCGCCGGAGCTCTTGCTTTTCCGGCAGTCGCCTCGGCGCGGGACGGTGGCGGTCACCACGGTGGCGGCCGAGGCTCCGGCGGCGGTTCGCACGGGCACTCATTTGGCGGCAGAGGTGGTGGAAGCCACGGTGGCGGCATGCCGCGGAGCGGGCCTCGCACAGGCTTCTATCGCGGCAACCGCGGAGCGGTCGGCCATGCGCCGCGGATGAGCCCGCGTGTCACTCAGCATCATTACCGAGCAGCCCCGCAATACCGCGTGGGTCCGCAGGTCACGCGGCACGCGCCCCGAGTTTATTCGCGGCAGAATCGGTCCCAGTCCTATACGCATCGGCAGATGCGAAGCCGTTCGGGAGCACACTATCGACGATACCGGCACCGGCGACATGGCTATGCGTATTACCGCGGCGGATGGTGGTATGCGTTTCCCTGGTGGCTGGGGAGCGAGCCCTATTACGAGGGCGGATATTGCGACAATTGGGCCAATCGATGCGCGTATCGCTACGGTTACGGCACGTGGAGCTATTACCGCTGCATGGAGGATGAGGGCTGCGACTGATTGGCAGGTATTCCCTTAAGCCGCCCTGTCTCAATAGTGGTGGGAGCCGGCACAGGATGGCCCACGTTTCATGGCAGGCTTGCGCATTGCGGGCCCCAGCCGGGGTGGAACGCATGCCACGGCCGATTACTTTTCCCTCGGGCGGCGCCTTCCAGCAGAGAGTTGGTCAGCAATGACTGTTCCCAATGCAGCCAAATCCGGCACCTTCGCCATCGGCGGCGACATCACCGTGCACCGTCTCGGGTTCGGCGCCATGCGCGTCACCGGCCCCGGCATCTGGGGCGAGCCTGAAGACCGCGCCGAAGCGGTGCGAACGCTCAAGCGCGTGCCCGAGCTCGGCATCAACTTCATCGATACCGCCGACTCCTACGGCCCCGACGTGTCGGAGAAGCTGATCCGCGAAGTCCTGCACCCTTACGACGGCATACTCGTCGCCACCAAGGGCGGGCTCAAGCGCCCGGGGCCCGGGCAGTGGCAGCCCTACGGCGAGCCGGACTATCTCATCAGGCAGGCGCACAAGAGCCGCAGCCAACTCGGCGTCGAGCAGATCGGGCTTTGGCAGCTTCACCGCATCGATCCTGCTTTTCCGCGCGACGAGCAGTTCGGCGCCATCCGCTCGCTGCTCGATTCCGGCGTCATCCGCCACGCCGGATTGAGCGAAGTGTCGGTCGCCGACATCAAGGCGGCCTCGCGTGTGTTCAAGGTGGCGACCGTGCAGAACCGCTACAATCTGGTCGACCGCGGAAGCGAAGACGTGCTGGATTATTGCGAGCAGCACGGCATCGGCTTCATTCCGTGGTATCCGCTCGCCGCCGGCGAACTGGCGAAACCCGGCACTCTGCTCGATACGATCGCCAAGCGTCACGGCGCGGCGCCGAGCCAAGTCGCTCTCGCCTGGGTGCTCAAGCGCAGCCCCGTGATGCTGCCGATCCCCGGCACCTCGAAGGTCAAGCATCTTGAGCAGAACGTCGCCGCCGTCGACATCGCTCTGTCGGACGAGGAATTCGCCGCGCTCGATCGCGAGGGCAGGGCGCAGCAGGCGGCGTGAATCTCATCTGGCGTCATTCCGGGGCGCGAGCGAAGCGAGCGAGCCCGGAATCCAGGGGGGCACGGCGAAGCATTTCCTTGTAATCCTGGATTCCGGGCCCGGCGCTTCGCACCGTCCCGGAATGACCGGTGAGAGTGATCGGCCAGTTGATGACTTACCCCACCAACGCGATCGCGTTGATATGCCGCCCGTAGTCGGCTTCGCCCAAAAGCGTCATGCGCCGATAGCTGTAGAAGCGCTCGGGGTCGGCATAGGTGCACAGGCCGAGGTCCTCGAAATTGTCGATGCCGGCGCGCTGCACGCGCTCGGCGGTATAGCCGGCGAGATCGAACATGGCGTGGCCTTCGCGCGGCGAAGCCTCGAAGAAACGCGCATTGGTCGGATCGGCCGCCAGGAAGCGTTCGACGAATTCCGGCCCGACCTCGTAGTTCGGCTGGCGGATGCTGGGGCCGAGCGCCACGGCAATGCGCGCGCGGTTGGCGCCGAGCTCTTCCATGGCGCGAACGGTCGCCTCCACCACGCCGGTGAGCGCGCCGCGCCAGCCGGCATGCGCGGCGCCGATGACGCCGGCTTCCGCGTCGGCGAACAGCAGCGGACCGCAATCGGCCGTCGACACGCCGACCGCCAGCTTCGGCGTGCGGGTGACGATCGCGTCGGCGCGCGGACGTTCGCGCCAAGGCTCCTCTACGATCGCGACATCCGGTGAATGAATCTGGTAGGCGGTCAGCAGATGGTCGGGCGCGACGCCCAGCGCCTGCGCCATGCGGGCGCGGTTCTCGGCCACCTTCTCGGGCGTGTCGCTGGAGCCGGTGCCGCCATTGAGCGTGGCGTAGACACCTTGTGATACGCCGCCCGAACGGGTGAAGAAGCCGTGGCGAACGCGGTCGAAACGCGCGAGCGAGTGTGCCTGCAGCATGGCCCTTCCTATCCGAAGCCGGGTGGCGTGCCCACGCTTACATGGGCATAGGCCGCCGCCTTGAACAGCGTTCCCATGCCGGCGCGACCGTAGCCGGTAAGGCGCTTGAGCGCGGTATCGATTTCCTCCACCACAGCCGGCGAAGCGGCTTTCGCCTTCAGCGTTGCCGCGCGGGTGGCGATGCCGAGCCGCGTCAGCAGGTCCGCCTGGTCGATCGGTCCGAAGGCGCGCGCGCCCATCGCCTCCACGTCGCGCGCCAGCGCCTGGAAGTCGACATGGGCGGTGAGGTCGATCGAGCCGGGCGCACTCAAGGGATCGGCATAGGCGTGGCGGCCGACCGCCTGCAGGGTCTCGCCCACGTCGCTCTCCGCGTGGCCGTAGTCGATGACCAGCGCGGCGCCGCCGTCGCGGGCCAGCCGCCGGCCGAGCTCCATGGCGGTGGAGTCGGTGCGCCATTCGAAGATGGAGTCGATAGCGGCATGGCGCGCTGCCGGCGGCAGGAGCGGCGCGAAATGCGCCAGCGGCTCGGATGCCACCTCGAAGGCGAGCGCGCCCTCGGCGTCGATGCCGACGCGGCGCTCGTGCCAGCCGTCCTCGCGCTTGACCGCCTGGTTCACCGGCAGCGCATCGAAGAACTCGTTGGCGACGATGATGGCCGGGCCCGCCGGCACCTCGGTCAGCGCGCGGTGCCAGAACTTCGGCATCGGCAGCTCCGCCAATGTCTTTTCCTGCTGCGCTCGCAGTGGCGCGCTGATCTCCACCAGATCCAGCACCACGGCCTCGCGGAAGCCGGGCAGCACCTTGGCCGCGCGCAACGCGTCCGTCATCATGGTGCCGCGGCCGGGGCCGAGCTCGATCACGCGCAGGTTCGCCGGCTCGCCCATGCGGCTCCATGCGGCCGCCATCCAGATGCCGATCAATTCGCCGAACATCTGGCTGATCTCCGGCGAGGTGATGAAGTCGGCGCGGGCGCCGATCGGATCGCGCGTGGCGTAATAGCCGTGCTGCGGGTCGGAAAGGCATAAGCCCATGTATTCGCCGATCGGCATCGGCCCCGCCGCCGCGATGCGCCGGCGAATTTCGGCTTCCAGCGGCGGGATGTCGTCCGTCATGATGCCTTCAGGGGCGGGTGCTTCAGCGCGTAGATAATAAAGCACAGGCCGGCGAGGAACAGCGGGATCGACAGCAACTGCCCCATGGTAATGCCGCCCCAGAGGAAGCCGAGCTGTACGTCCGGCTCGCGGAAGAATTCGGCAGTAATGCGCGCGAGCGCGTAGCCCACCGCGAAGCAGCCGACCGTCAGCCCCGGCCGCTTCAGCGCGCCGCGCTGCACCAGGAATCCCAATACGCACAACAACACGATGCCTTCCAGCCCCGCCTCGTAAAGCTGGCTGGGATGGCGCGGGATCGGCCCGCCGGTGGGGAAGATCATCGCCCAGGGCACGTCGGTCGGCCGCCCCCACAGCTCGCCATTGATGAAATTGGCGATGCGGCCGAGAAAGAGACCGATGGGCGCCACCGCGCAGGTGATGTCGCCAAGGGAGAGAACGGGGATGCCGCGCCTGCGCCCGAACAGGAAAACCGCCAGCACCACGCCGATGAAGCCGCCGTGGAACGACATGCCGCCATGCCAGAGCTGGAAAATTTGCAAGGGGTGGCTGGAGAAATAGGGGAGGTTGTAGAACAAGACATAGCCCGTGCGCCCGCCCAGGATGATGCCGAGCGTCACCCACAGGATGAAATCGTCGAAATCGATGACGGTCAGCGGCGCTTTTCCGCCCCACAGCCGCTCGGAACGCACGATGGCGCGGGCATAGACCCAGCCGATCAGGATGCCGGCGATATAGGCGAGCGCGTACCAGCGGATGGCGAAGGGGCCGAGATGCACCATCACCGGGTCGAAATGGGGATAGGGGAGGAGAAGCAGGAGCAACAGGGGCATTCAGGACGTCCGGTTGGCTTCGACGGGTGCAGGCGCGCCGCGCGGCTTTGTTTTGAGCGCATAGACGGCGAAGGCAAGGCCGATGACGATCATCGGCACGGAGAGCACCATGCCCATGGTCAGCCCGTGGGCGAGCTTTTCCAGCTGCGGGTCGGGCTCGCGGAAGAATTCGGCGATCGTGCGGGCGAGGCCGTAGCCGGCCAAAAACAGGCCGAACACGAGCCCCGGCCGCCGCAGGCCGCCCGCGCGCACCACCAGCGCCAGCACGAAAAACAGCACGATGCCTTCCAGCCCCGCCTCATAGAGCTGGCTCGGGTGGCGTGGCAGCGGCCCTGCGTCGGGGAACACCATGGCCCAGGGCACGTCGCTCGGCCGGCCCCACAATTCGTCATTGATGAAATTGGCGATGCGGCCGAAGAACAGGCCGATCGGCGCCACCGCGCAGACTACGTCGCCGAGCGACAGCGCGGGAATGCGCTTCACCCACGCGAACAGCACGCCCGCGATCAGGACCCCGAGCAGCCCGCCGTGGAAAGCCATGCCGCCGTGCCAGATTTCCACGATCTCGCGCGGATGGGCGGCGTAATAGGGCCATTCGTAGAACAACACATCGCCGAGGCGGCCGCCGACCACCACGCCGAGCGTCGCCCACAGGAAGAAATCGTCCAGGTCGTCGGGCACGAGCGGCGCGCTTCCGCCCCACAGCCGCGCCCGGCCGACGAGCGCGCGGGCGTAGAGCCAGCCGAGCAGGATGCCGGCGACATAGGCGAGCGCGTACCAGCGGATGACCAGCGGGCCGAGCGAAAACAGGACGGGATCGATCTGCGGGTAGGGGATGACGAAGAGGGGCATTCAGGGCATCCGGTGTCGCGTGCGGCGCGGGCGGGCCGCGCTTTCCTCCCCTCCCCCTTGCGGGGAGGGGATGGGGGTGGGGGCCTTTTAAAAGGCAGGCTCATTGCCCCGAGCAATTACCCCCCTCCCTAACCCTCCCCACAAGGGGGAGGGAATAGGCCGAGACTGTGGTGCCGCCCCGTGTTCGTAATCGACCAGATTTGCCGCGGTCTTATGGCACGGCGTGCTTGAAGCGTATATGCCGCCCCTGGCGAGGCTTGCGATGCCGGAACCGCTTCGCCATTGTTGCGGCTCGATCAGCCGCGAGCGCGCTGCCAGAGGAGCCTTAAGCCTATGACCCAGACCAGCAACCGCCTTTTCGACGAGATGGCGCGCCTGATGAACGACGCCGCCGGCGTCGCGCAAGGGGTGCGGCGGGAATTCGACACGCTGTTCCGCGCCCAGGCCGAGCGCATCCTGCGCGAGCTCGACGTGGTGCAGCGCGAGGAATTCGAGGCGGTAAAGGAGATGGCGCGGCTGGCGCGCGAGGAGAACGAGGAACTCAAAGAGCGCATCGAGGCGCTGGAGGCTAGGCTGGGGGAGGCGGCGGTGCCTGCCGAGAAACCGGCGAAGGGGAAGAAGGGGAAGGCGGCCGCGAGCGAGAAGGAAGAGGGCGGCGAGTAGGCATCAAGGGCCGCAACGGCGATCCGCTGTCGTCAGCGATCACTTCGCTCAAGCAAATCCGATATACGTGCAGAATCGCTCCACGGCTGCAGCCACCGCACCTTCGGAAACGCGGCCAACCGATTTCACAACAAGACCGGCATTGAGAGTCACAATTCGGTCGGTGCAAATCCAACTCGGCGCAGGCAAGCTTCCGTCCACGAGATCGGCCGCAGTGAGCGGCAGACCGTGCTCTTTCTGCGGTCGGGAAGTGACGGGAAGCGCGATGAAATCGCCGTAGCGATCCGGCGCCGTGAGCGCCAATACGGGGCGTCTCTTGCTCGCGGACAGATCGGAGAAGGGAAACGGGACCAGCAGCAGGTCGCCGCGCTCAAACATCGTCCCAGACTTTGTCGTCGACGGTGTCCCAGACCGGGGCGAGCGACACCGACTGCGCGTTCATAAGATCGCGCCATTCGCCGCGCTCACGCAGATAGCCCACGAAATCGAGCACCTCGCGGGCCATGTGGTCCGGCAGAGTCTTCACCTGCTCATAGACTAACTCGGCGATCGTCATGCCGGCCTCCAGCCCCGCCCCAAATTCGGTGGTCCGTGAAGATACGCTCAAGCCGCCCGAATTCAAACAGGGCTGGCCTCCGGCCTGCTGGAGAGGGCAACCGACCACAAACCCCCTTCCTTGCCTCCCCGCGCCCCCCGCGCTATATCCCGCCCGAACACGCGGCCCCCGGCACCCCTGGAGGCTTGCCGCGTGCTTTGGGCGGCGGAAAAAGCCGCCTTTTTCCATTGGCTTAACGAGGATACCAACATGGCGAATGTCCAGGAATTGAAGGCGTTCGCGCGTCCGAAAGGCGGCAAGGGGGCCGCCCGGTCCGCGCGCCGCTCCGGCCGCGTGCCGGGGGTCATCTACGGCGAGAACAAGCCCCCGCTCATGGTGCTGATCGAGCACGACGAATTGAAGAAGCGCATCTACCAGGGCCGCTTCCTCACCACGCTCTACGAGCTCGACCTCGAGGGCGAGAAGCACCGCGTCATCCCGCGCGACTTCCAGCTCGACGCGCTCAAGGACCTGCCGATGCATGTCGACTTCCTGCGCGTGTCGGCAGGCGCCTCGATCCGCGTGCAGGTGCCCGTGCACGTGCTCAACACCGACCAGTCGCCCGGCGTCAAGCGCGGCGGCGCCGTCAACATCGTCACCCATACGGTCGAGCTGGTGTGCCCGGCCGAGAGCATCCCGGATTCGATCGACGTCGATATCGCCGGGCTGGAGATCAGCCACTCCAAGCACCTGAACGAGATCACGCTGCCGCCGGGCGTGCGCGTCATCGGCCGGCCGGACATGACGCTGGTCACCATCGTGGCGCCGTCGGGCTACGCGGAAGAAATGAAGGCCGCCGCGGAGGCGGCTGCCGCTGCCGCCGCAGCACCTGCTGCCGCGGCGGGCGCTGCGCCCGGTGCCGCACCTGGCGCCGCTCCGGCCGGCGGCGCTGCGCCTGCTGCCGGCGGTGCCGCGCAAGGCGGCGGCGAGAAGAAGTGAGGCGGCGCGTCACAACGGGCGCCACCCCAATCTCCGCTCACTCCCGTGCTCGGGTCCGGCCTTCGGTCGGCCCGAGCGCAGGCTCCGGGGGAATCCGAGCGGATGGAAATTCCATCACACCGCGGCAGCTTCGCCGTTGACGCCATGCTGCTCTTCGTCGGCCTCGGCAATCCCGGTTCGCGCTATGCCGGCAACCGCCACAATATCGGTTTCATGGCGGTGGAGCGCATCGCGCGCCGCCATGACATCAAGCCGTGGCGGCGCAAGTTTCAGGGAGTCGCCGTGGAGGGCGCCATCGCCGGCGAGAAGGTGCTGCTGCTTTTGCCCGGCACCTACATGAACGAGTCGGGGCGCGCGGTGCAGGAAGCCGCGCGCTTCTACAAGGTGGGCCTCGACGGCATCGTCGTCTTCCACGACGAGTTGGAACTGCCACCGGGCAAGGTGCGGGTGAAGGTGGGCGGCGGCAATGCCGGTCACAACGGCCTGCGCTCCATCACGGCCCAGATCGGCAACGACTACAAGCGCGTGCGCATCGGCATCGGCCATCCGGGCGACAAGAACCTGGTTGAGCGCTACGTGCTGCAGGATTTCGCCAAGGGCGAATGGCCCTGGGTGGAAGAGCTGTGCGACGTCATGGCCGACAATGCCGGCCTCATCGCGGCCGGCAAGGATTCGAGCTTCCAGAACAAGGTGCACCTCGCCATGGCCGCCAAGGGCTTCGGCGAGGCGGCGGAGCCGCCCGGCACCGCTGACAAATAGAGACGAGACGGCAAGCCATGGGATTCAAATGCGGCATCGTCGGCCTGCCCAACGTCGGCAAGTCGACGCTCTTTAATGCGCTGACCGAGACGGCGGCGGCGCAGGCCGCCAACTATCCGTTCTGCACCATCGAGCCCAATGTCGGCGAGATCGCCGTGCCCGACCCGCGGCTCGCGAGGCTCGCCGCGCTCGGCAAATCGGCCGAGATCATCCCGACGCGCATCACTTTTGTCGACATCGCCGGCCTCGTGCGCGGCGCCTCGAAGGGCGAGGGGCTGGGCAACCAGTTCCTCGCCAATATCCGCGAGGTCGATGCCATCGTGCACGTGGTGCGCTGCTTCGAGGATTCCGACGTCACCCATGTCGAGGGCAAGATCGATCCGATCGCCGACATCGAGACCATCGAGACCGAATTGATGCTGGCCGACCTCGAATTCCTTGGAAAAGCGCGTCGACAATCTGGAGAAGAAGGCCAAGGGTAACGACAAGGAGGCCAAGGAGACGCTCGACCTCGTCAAGCGCGCGCTCGCGCTGCTGCGCGAGGGCACCCCCGCGCGTCTGCTCGAGCGCCGGCCGGAGGAGGAGAAGCTGTTCCACTCGCTGGGGCTGCTGACCTCGGCGCCGGTGCTCTATGCCTGCAATGTCGATGAAGCCTCCGCCGCCGCCGGCAACGACTACGCGCGCAAGGTCGAAGCGCGCGCCGCGGAGGAAGGCGCCGTGGCGGTGGTGATCTCCGCCAAGATCGAGTCGGAAATCGCCGTGCTGCCGCCGGCGGAACGCGCCGACTTTCTCTCTGCCGTCGGCCTGACCGAAACCGGCCTCGACCGGCTGGTGCGCGCGGGCTACGGGCTCTTGCACCTGATCACTTATTTTACCGTCGGGCCGAAGGAGACCCGCGCCTGGACCATCACGCAGGGGACCAAGGCGCCGCAGGCGGCCGGCGTGATCCACACCGACTTCGAGAAGGGCTTCATCCGCGCCGAGACCATCGCCTACGACGACTTCATCGCCTGCGGCGGAGAAGTCGGCGCGAAAGAAGCCGGCAAGATGCGCCTGGAAGGCAAGGACTACGTGGTCGCCGACGGCGACGTGATGCATTTCCGCTTCGCGACGTGATGGAGGCGGCGCCGAGCCATGAAAAATAGGCTGTCATGCCCCGCGCAGGCGGGGCATCCAAGCGCCCCCGGCTTGCTGTACACTATCAACAATGGTGTTTACTGGATCATCCGCTTTCGCGGATGATGACGGCAGAATGAGCCCGAAACGCTATTGGGAGGACTTTCAGCCCGGCACGGTCGCCGTTTACGGCCCGCGGCTGGTGACGCGCGAGGAAATCGTCGCCTTCGCCGCCGAGTTCGATCCGCAGCCGATGCATCTCGACGAGGCGGCGGCCAGCGCCACCATGCTGGGCGGGCTCGCCGCTTCGGGCTGGCACACCTGCTGCCTCTTCATGCGCATGATCGCCGACGGTTATCTGCACGACGCCGCCTCCATGGGCTCGCCCGGCCTCGACGAGGTGCGCTGGCTGAAGCCGCTGCGGCCGGGCACGCAGATAAGGCTGCGGGCGACGGTGCTCGAAAGCCGTGCCTCCAGCAGCCGGCCCGAGATGGGGCTGGTGAAGATGCGCCACGAGATACTCGACGAGGCGGATCAAGTGCTCACTACCGTGACCGGCACGCAGATGCTGCTGCGCCGCGAGCCGGGAGCGCGGCCGTGAAGTATTTCGACGAGATCGAAGTCGGCGAGATCTATGCGCTCGGCCGCCACAGCTTCGGCGCCGACGAGATCAAGGGTTTCGCCAGGCGCTTCGACCCGCAGCCGTTTCATCTGGACGAGCAGGCGGCGGAAGCATCCCATTTCGGCGCGCTGTGCGCCTCGGGATGGCACACCGCCTCGTGCTGGATGCGGCTGATGGTCGAATATTGGCGCCGGTCGACCGAAGGGGCGCGGGCGCGCGGCGAACCGATCGCCGCTGTCGGGCCCGCGCTCGGCTTCCGCGAGCTGAAGTGGCTGAAGCCGGTCTATGTCGGCGACACGATCGAATACCAAAGCGAGGTGATCGAAACGCGGGCATCGGACAGCCGCCCCGGCTTCGGCCTGATCAGCATCCGTGCGAGCGGCGTCAACCAGAATGGCGAGCCGGTGATTTCGTTCGTCAGCACCACCTTCATCGAACGGCGGGGCGACAAGCGATGACAGCGTCGGCGCGCGGCGAGGACGCGGCGGCTGCCGCGAGCGGAGCCCCCGAGCGGCGCGCGCTCGGCGTCGGCTGCGCTGCCCACGCGCTGCACGACGGCTATACCGACCTGATTTACGTCATGCTGCCGATCTGGCAGCACGAATTCGGCCTCGGCTTCGCCGCACTCGGACTGATGAAGACGGTGTTCTCCGGCACGCTCGCCGGCCTGCAAATTCCGGCGGGCCTGCTGGCCGAGCGCTTCGGCGCTGCGATCGTGCTGGCGCTCGGCACGGCGCTCGCCGGCATCGGCTACATGCTGGCCGGCTTCAGCACCGGCGTCGCCAGCCTGGTCGCCGCGCTTTTCGTCGGCGGCCTCGGCGCCAGCACGCAGCATCCGCTCGCCTCGTCGCTGATCGCACATGCTTTCGCCGGTCCTCGCTCGCTCAAGGCGCTCGGCACCTATAATTTCGCCGGCGACATCGGCAAGATGACGCTGCCGGCATCGGCCTCGCTGCTGTTTCTGCTGCTGCCCTGGCGGCATGCGCTGATGCTCTTGGGCGGCCTCGGCGTCGTGGCGGCGGCGGCGATCTATGTCACCATGCCGCGCTTCGCCGCCGAGGCGCCGCCGGCGCGCAAGTCCGAACGCGCGGGCGGCAGCGGACGACTGAGCGCCTACGGCTTTCCGCTGCTGCTCTCGACCGGCGTGCTCGACAGCGCCACGCGCATGGCGTTCCTGACCTTCCTGCCCTTCGTGCTCACCTCGAAAGGGGCGAGCTTGCCCACGGTCGGCGCCTCGCTCACGCTCGTCTTTGCCGGTGGCGCCGCGGGCAAGCTGGTATGCGCCTTCATCGGCGCGCGCATCGGCACGGTGGCAACCGTGTGGCTCACCGAGGCGGTGACCGCGTTGGGCATCGTCTCGTTGCTGCCGCTGCCGCTGGAAGCGGCGCTGTTCCTGCTGCCGGTGATCGGCATCGCGCTCAACGGCACCTCCTCGGTGCTCTACGGCTCGGTACCGGATCTGGTAGCGCCGGAACGGCGGCAGCGCGCCTTTGGCATTTTCTACACGGGCACCATTGGCGCCGGCGCGGTCTCGCCCGCGCTGTACGGTCTGCTCGGCGACGCGGTCGGCGTGCCGTCCGCGCTCGTTGTCGTGGCCGCGGCAGTCTTGCTCACTCTACCGCTCACGCTCGCGCTGCGGCCGGCACTCATCAGTGCGACATCGCCCTGACTTTCACCCGCCGTATCACCGCCGCGGGCAGCACGTCGAGATACGGGCCGAGCACAAAGGCTTCGCCCGAGCCGCTGCCGTACAAGCGGTCATGCACGCGCATCAAGGCGCGCACCGGTCCGCGGCAGGCGGCGAACGCATCCACGAGAATGTCGTCGATCTGATCCGGCCGCATGCTCGCCTCGTAGCGTCGATCGGCCGACGCGTTGCGGACGATGCAGGCGGTCGCCTTGCTCACGAGCGGCAGCAGCAGGACGTCCTTCTGCGGCACCGACGTCTGTGTCCAGACGCTCGGATCGATGGAGACAGGCATCGGGGTATCGAGCGACACTTTAAGCACAAGCGACAATCCGAACATTGCTTCGAGAATCATCGTCGGCCTCGGCGAATCAGTTCCACATCGCTGGTAGCGCAGTGGGAGTCGCGCCGTCACGCAAAACCTGCGTGGCTACGGCCGCGGCGACGCCGATGTGGAGTTCGAGTCACAAGCGCGAGCGCGAACGAATGCGATCCGGTTTCCGCTAAGCAATTCATAAGACTCGCGAAATCGCCGGAACCTTGCGCGGGATGCCGTCGTTTGCTGGTTATGACCTCGAAGCCGACCAGCAAATCGCAGCGTCAGCCGGAGCCCATCCTGAGCACCGGCTCAGGCGAGCGCATGACGGCTGAACAAATGGCCGAATTGCGCCGGCTGGCCGAGGCGGCCTATGAGCCGGAAGCCTTCAGCGAGCAGCTCACGCAAGCGGAAGCGTCCGAGCGCATCGAAGTGCTCAAGGCCAAGCTGAAACTGCTGGACGGGCCGCCGCACACCTTGTGAGCGGAAGGAGCCGCCCTCAAGATACCAACAGAGCGCAACAATACGTGAGCGGCCTCACCCGGCGTGTGCGGGGAACGCGAAGCCTGGCGGCGCGTTTTCCTAGCTCGGATACGCGAGCGCGCGGATTATTAATGCGGCCGCCGCGATCAGCGTGAAGCGGTAGCGGAATTGGGGCGACAAGAGATCCGCTACCAGCGGGCGATCCGGAGTGGCGACGCCGGATCGTCCGCGCTTTTTTCCGCGTGCAAAATGTTACCGTGCATCCGCGCAGACCCTGCCAGCCGACCTGCCATATGCGGCGCCGCGGTGCTGGATTTTCCGCGCTTCGCGAGTCATAATTTGCTCGTGAGGAGCGAAAACTCATGTCGATGATCAATTACGAGGCGCCGTCGGAGTTGTTTCCCAGCCGCAGTCGCAAGGCGCGCCGCCCCATCGGTTACAAGCGCTTTGCCACCGCGGCCGAAGCGATCCGTTTTGCCATTGAGGAATTGCCGCCGGAATTGTTGCTCGGCGCCTATCTCGAGGTGGAAGAACAGCGTTTCGACGGCAACGGCATCCGCCGCCTCTACGAGAGCGCCGACTATCCCTTGCCCCGCAAGGTGATCGCCAACTAGCCCGGAAAAGGTTTCGCCGACAGGCCCGACGGCCGTTTCCGCCTTCCAGGCGGAACGACGGCGCACCCCAGTGCGTTCGTTTCCCGACAACGACCACACCAGAATCCCATTGCGAAGAGAGACGGCCATGGCCAACCGCAGCGCGCTCGGAATGATCGGTCTGATGTTGGGGGCCGCCACGGTATTCGTGACCGTTACCGCCGCGGTCGTCGTGGGCGGCTATCGCGCCGACGAAATGACCACCGCCGCCAATGTGCCGCTGGCGACAGGCCGTGCCCGGCCGTCATCCACTGATGCGGCCGCATGGCAGACCCGTCATGATCGAAGCTCCCAATGTAAAATGGCCCCGCCGAAGCGGGGCCGAGTTGATGGGAGGATTGTCCGAAGAAGGGTCCGCCTTTGCCGTTTGTCGCCCCGAGCCCGTCTTGCAGCGGCCGCATGCGACGTCAGCCGCTTTCGAACAGCCCGATTGTAGAGGCGGGAATTTGCTGCGGCGTCCGTCGGCGCGGTTGTCCCGGCAATTCACAGGCTACGCCGCGCGATGGAGGCGGTTACCCACCGAATTCATTGATCGCGTCACGCATACGTCATGCGCCGCGTTCAATTGTTCCGATGGCCATGTTCTGCTGCGGACGCAGCGGGGGCGTCCTTCCATTGCTTCAGGCTATCGCCGATGACCTTCATCGCCGTCATGGCTGCGTGGCTCAGGCTGGCATAGCCGGCGATTTCCCGGCTCACGCGTTCGCCTTCGCCGCGCAGCATGTCGCGCACGCCCTGCAGCTCGACGATGACCCGGTCGATCTCCTCCATCGATGCGCCGGAGACGCGCCGGATCAGCGAATTCAAATTGTCGCTGACCGCGTCGCCGTCGGGCCCGGATTCGTTGCGCTGGCGCCGCAGGAACGAAACGTCGCGGCGGACAAATTCGCGGATCTCGCCTTCGACGGCGGTTGCCGCCGCCAGGCCGATGTCGCCCAGTCTATCCGGCGTACGCTTCTCGGCAGCGGACTTCTCCGCCTCGGCATTTTCAGCGACGTCCGCACCAAGCCGCTCGGATCTGATGGCCGTCATGCTCAACTCCTACACTGGCGCAATCGCTGCGCTATGGCTCCCCAGCCGGAAGGATTGCCGCACGGGAGTGGGGCGGCCATGCGGCGCAGAGGCGGCGGCTTCGCGGCGGCCGCTCGTACGGTTACCAGTTGAGCTTGAAGCCGGCGCTGATGCTCTTGCTTTCGCTGGCTTCGCCGATGTCGTTCACGGTGGTCGTCACGTGCAGCGGCCCCACCAGTTTCTGGTCGGCGCTCAGCGTATTATGCGTGACCGGATCGTTGCTGGCAGTGGTAACGCCGGCGCCCAGGGTGGTGCCGGTCGGCTTCACGGCGAGCGTGACCGATTTCTGATTCCCCCAGACCTGCGTCGATGCGGCGGTAGCAGGGGGCACCTCGCTCAACGTGTCGCTGACGGAATAGCTGTCCTGCACGGTGACCGCCACTTCCTTGCCGACCGGCAGGGAGTGTTTGAGCGTGCCGGCGAGGCGGCCCTGGTTGCCTGTCGGATCGACGCGCGCATCGACCGAGGCGAGATTTTCCATGCCGACCGACGCCCAGGCGGCGCCCGAGCCGGCGTCGCTGGTTACCGTCCCCGGCAGCGGCGCACCCGGCTCATAGGCGGTCGGCGGCGGCGCGGCGAGATTGACGTCGGCACCGACATCGGCATTCAGGCGCACGACGTCGACATCGGTCACGAACGGCCGCTTCACCGTCACCGCGCTCGAACCGTCGGCATGGTCGCTGCGGGCGACCGCAAGTGCGGCAGGCTTTTGCAGGCTGCGTCGACGCAGCGGCTTCGCCGGCGCGCCGAGAGCAGAGGCATCCGACGCCAGCGCGCGGGCGAGCGTCTCGCGTTCTTCGGGGCTGAGCGACCGGTCGGCGTCCGCCGTTCCCTGCGGCGTCGGCGCGGTCACCTCCACATCGTGCGCCAGCGCCGCCGGCGCGAGGCCGAGCAGGTAAACGAGTGCGGCGATCGTTCGCGCGGCCGTCAATCTGCTGCGCATGCTGGAACTGTCGGACATCAAGCCGGCTCCGAATGTCTTTTGCTTGTTTCGTTCGTTTTGTCGCGAGTTCATGCAAAGGCGAAATCGGTTAAGCGATGGTTTGCTTTGCCATGGAACTTGGGCGAGGCTGCGACGCGGGGGCCGCCAAAGGTTCGTCTTTCGGCTGAGACCTCGTGCAACTGGAACTTCGCTCGCGCGTTTGTCTGCCGGGACACCGCGTCAGGAGGACGCCATGCCTGCCTTGCTGCCGGTAGTGTTGATTGCCACGCACCTCGTGCTTACCGCGCAGGAGGTGCCGAACCTGAACGTCGAGCCCAGTTGCCGCGCCGCCGCCAATGCTGTGAGCCAGCAGGGCAAGCGCGACCCCAATGCGTGCCTGCAGGATGAGAAACAGGCGCGCGCCAAGCTGAAGAAGCAGTGGGGGTCGTACAGCGCCGCCGAGCGCGAGCGCTGCGTAGAACTCACCACGACGGGCGGGCCGCCGAGTTACGTCGAACTGCTGACCTGTCTGCAGATGGCGAAAGACGTCAAGAAGCTGCCGGCCGGCAGCGGGATGAACAACCCGGTCGCGCGCTAGCGATCAGGTCTTCTTGTTGCGCTTGGCCGGCGGCTTCGCGTCGGCTTTGGCCTTGCGCTTGAAAGCGCTGCGGGATTTGGCGGCCTTGGGCCTAGGCTCGGCGGCAGCGAGTGCTTCCGCCACCGTCGCGCCCGCCATGCGCGCCCTGATGCAGGCGTTGACCAGGTCGGCGCGCTGGTCGAGCGGCAGGTCGTTGCGGCCGTGCTCGGTGGCCATCCAGCAGTCGAGCGCCGCCTGGTGATGACTGACGGGCGCCGCCTGCGCCATGGGAGAAGCCGGATTGTCTGTCTGGCAACCGGCAACCGCCATACCGGCCATGAGCAACGCGGCGGGCAGGAAGGCCCTGCGGATCTGACTGAAATACATCGGCATGTCCCGGAGCTTTTCCGCCGCCCCCGACAACGCGCCAGTTACCAGCACTATTGTCGGCACGACCGACCGAACGCAAGCCCGGCGAGGCTTGCCGCGAATTCATGCAACGGAACCGAGTTTGACGCGGTTTGGTTAAGGAACTGCAAAACGGAGAGTCAATGAGGCATATTTCGCACCAGAACACGCGGCAGCAGCGCACAAAGCGGATGCTGCCGGTCGCCCTCGCCGCGGCGCTCGCGATCTGCGCCGGAAGCGCGTTCGCCGGCGAGCCGCCTGTGCATACACGCCGCGCGCCGGCAAGCGACACCCATGCGACGGTGCGCAACAGTACGCATGAAGCGATCCCGATGCTCGAGAGCGGGGCGCGCATCAAAAGCGACCTGCTGCTGACCGACGACGACCGCCTGGCGATCTGGCACCGGCTCGGCAAACGGCGGGACCAGCACAAGCCGAAGAGCTTCCACGCCGGTATCGGCGCCAAGCTGCCGCCGTCGATCGCGCTGCACACCTTGCCGCACAAGCTCGTGCTGCACACGCCGGAGCTCCGCTATGTCCGCTTCGCCAAGGTGAAGGGAAAGGTGCTGCTGGTCGATCCGCGCGACCGGCAGATCGAGCAGGTAATCCAGTCGCCGCACGCGCTCCGATCCTGAGCGCGCGCGTCGCTAACGCGCCTCATTCGTGAAATCCGAGCGAACGGAAACCGATTTGGCGCAAGCCGCCGGTTCCGCCGGCGGAGCATCCCATGCAAGAACGTCAAGTCTCTTCTCACAGTTCCTCTTCACGTTTTCGTGCAGCGGCATGAACCGGCAGCCCTGGCCGGACGTTTCCCCTGCACACCGGTTTGGAGAGCACGACAATGCATATCGCAAAGGGATTGACCGTTTCGGCCGCTGCGGCCGTGCTGCTGCTCGGCGGCGCTGCGTTCGCCGGCGAATTGACGGATTTGCCCGGCGTGCGGCCGCTGCCGCTGCAGCAGAGCCCGCAGGCCGACAGCGGGCCGACGGTTGGTATCGGCGTCATCTGCAATACAAAGGAGCAGGCGGAGCAATTCGTCAGTCTACGCGCCCAGGGGCAGGAGACCGCGCCGGCGATGAACCGGGTGAACCGGAAGGCGAAGCAGGCGCGCGCCTGCGGCATTGCCGCGATCGCCTTTATTCGCGACCGCACGCTGGACAGCAAGCCGCTGAACGGCAAGCTGGTGCAGATCGTGCGCATCAACGTGATCGCGGGCTATAACGGGCAGAGCTGGCATCAAATCGCCAATACCGTGCAGTACGCCGTGATCCAGACCAAGGGCATGGCGATCTAGCCGCAGAGCGCGGCTCGACTTCTGCGAACGTTCGACCGGTCGCCATCGCGCGGAATATTCTTCTCACGCTCCCGTGGACGGGGAGGGGTGCGGGGACAAGCATCTCTGCTGTCATGCGCGCACATAAACTTAAATTCGCGGGCCGAGGCGTGAGGGCTTCGGTCCGCGATCGTTGTAGAACAAGATGGCACGATCATTTTAAAACAAGATGGCACGATCATTGTAAAACAAGATGGCATGATCGTTGAACAAGCTGACAGGATCGCGCCTCAGCGCCTCAGCGCCTCAGTCCTCCTCGTCCTGCTCGGCCTCCCAGCGGCGCCGTTCCACGGCATTTCCCACCGCACGAAAGACGGCGATGCCGAGGAAGGCCATGCGCCGCTTCTGCTCCGGCTTGAGCGTCGCGTAGAGCGGCTGCCAGGCGTCGGCGAGATTCTTCAGGTCGGTGGAGCGCTGGGCCAGCGCATCGGCGCGCCTGTGCATCGCGTCGATCGGATTGCGGTTGCGCACGGCTTCCAACAGGCCGCCATTGCCCTTTTCGGCCATCGCCTGGGCCGCGTTCGCCAGCCGCGATCGGCGGTGTTCCGCCCTGGCGCGGATGGCCTTCTCGATGGCGGGCCAGTATTTTTCCTGATCCGGCGTCAGCTGCAGCGCAGCCTTGACGACATTGATCCGCGTCGTCGTGAAAGTGTCCCAGCCTTTGGCGCCCATGCGCGACGATCCGGGCGAAGACGTTTGGGCAGAGACGGGTGCGGAGACGGCAAGAAAGAGTGCGGCGATAACGGCCGCGATGACTTTCGACATGGTGACCTCCTGAAAGCAGGTTGCCACCCCTTCGGTCCCTTGGGGCAAGTAAGCCCCCGCGGTCCCGGATGTTCCGGCAATCGCAACAAAAATTTGCGGCGGAACAGCTGGCCAGTGCGCAAGAGGTGATCAAGAGGCGATCGAGAGGTGATACGGTAGCTTTCCGATGACGATGCTGCGCCAAGCTTTGCGCTCGGCGGCGGGCTTTCCCTGCTGCCGCGAAACGGCCTGCCTCGCGGTCGAGCGAATTTATCGGCCGTCCTTTGAATAAAAGTCTTGTCCGCTACCGCCCGGCGAGGAAGGCGCGCGCCTCGTCGACCGTGGGGAAGGTGCCGAGCTCGCGATAATCGGGGTCGTCGTCCGCGGTCTCGCGCGAGGCCAGCACGACATAGCCGCCGATGTCCGGCTCGATCACCACCGACCAGTCGTCGGTGCGATAGGGGAACACGTCGCGCGTCTGGCAGAACGGGCAGTCGTCCTCGCACAGCTCGGACCATTCGGTCGTCCAGGTGCCGTCGCAGCGGTCGCAGTAGAAATAGTGGCGGTACCAGGCCATGAGCGGGCTCCGATCGCAGGCTTTGCGCCGCGGCGGATGGCGAGCCGCAAGCGCCGAATCAAAACGAATCACGTCGATTGCAGGTGAGGATAGATTTGTGACGAGAGGGAGTCAGCGCGCGGGCGGGCAAGCTGTGGACGGCGCCAAGGGAGGCGCCAAGAGAGGCACCAAGGGACACGATCAGGCGCGCGCCGTCGCCCCTGTTGTTTGCCGGGCCCGGGGTGAGCCCGTCTCCCTTTTTCCTTCCCCGCAGGGGCTGGGGGAGTTCCCCCGATAAGAGCACGGGGGATGGAGCGCCGGGAGGGCGCCGGGGGCTTGGGGCAAGCCCCCTTGGGGCGGGGTTGCGAGGCCCGCCCGCGCGCCTTGCGAGGGCGCGCGCCCGCGGTTGCCCGCGGGCTCGCCCTCCCGGCGCTCCATTCGTCAAGCCGGCGCGACCCGCGCCCGCTTGATCGCGGCGCCATTGTCGGGCGCCGGCCTTGCCCCGCCGCCGCGCGCCACTCGAGATGACGCGCGCCGCCGCGGACCAGGCGCGACGATGATAAGGCCGCCGGCGCGAGCGGGGATAACTTTGCGGAGGATTTTTTTCGGGGGGCCGGCGCTTGTCGCGCGTAGCCCGGGTGGAGCGTCAGCGAAACCCGGGGCCACCATTCCCGGATTTCGCTCCGCTCCATCCGGGCTACGACACCGGCCGCAGTCTCGCTTTACGCCGCCGTGTCGGCGGTCACGCGCTTGATCTTGTCGATTTGCCTTCCCATCGCCCGCTGCGCCACTTTGACGTCGTAACTGTTTTGCAGATTGAGCCAGAGTTGCGCCGAGGTGCCGAGCGCCTTGCTCAGGCGAAGCGCGGTATCAGCGGTGATGCCGCTCGTCTCGGCGGCGATGCGCCCGACGCGTGTGCGCGGCACGCCCATCGCTTTCGCGAGCGCCCCGGGCGACAGCCCGAGCGGCACGAGAAATTCCTCGCGCAGGATTTCGCCGGGGTGGAGGGGCGGCAGACGCTTGGACTTTTTCTTGCCCATTGGTGACACCTGTGCGGCAAGTTCGGATGAGAAATAGATGGACCCCCCTCTTTAAGCAGGGATCCGTTATCGTGAACGAGATGATTCGTTGTGGGCTCGATCCTTTTCTAGGTGGACGGAACGGTCGGCTCGTAGTATGTTCTTGATCTGTTCCGTATGTGCAAGGCCAGCAAAATATGCACCCGGCTACCCGCGATCTCGTTGATTTTGCTGGACGAAAGCGCTTCTCGACGGTGCTGGCGGACCCGCCCTGGCAGTTCACCAACAAAACCGGGAAGGTAGCCCCTGAGCATAAGCGGCTTGCTCGGTACGGCACGATGAAGCTGGACGAAATCGCCTCGCTTCGCGTGCCAGAAATCGTCGCACCTACCGCTCATTTGTACCTCTGGTGCCCGAACGCCTTGTTACCCGAGGGGCTCGCCGTTATGAACGCGTGGGGCTTCACTTACAAATCCAATCTTGTCTGGCACAAGATCCGGAAGGACGGTGGTCCAGACGGGCGCGGCGTTGGCTTTTATTTCCGCAATGTCACCGAGCTCATTTTGTTCGGCGTGCGCGGGAAAAATGCCCGGACTCTCGCAGCGGGCCGGCGGCAAGTGAATTTCCTCGCAACGCGGAAGCGCGAGCATTCCCGAAAGCCGGATGAACAATACGATCTTATAGAGGCATGCAGCCCTGGTCCCTTCCTCGAATTATTCGCGCGAGGCACGCGGAAGAATTGGGCGACATGGGGCAATCAGGCGGACGAAGGCTATCGTCCGACTTGGAAGACTTATGCAAATCATTCCAGGGCGCCGCTTATCGCGGCTGAGTAGCTATTTTTTTGGCTTCCAGTCTGAAACGCACTTCGGCGTAATGCCGAACGCGAGAACAGGGCAGCCACCATTGCGGCCTGCGTTTAAACGATAAAGCAATTTTCCCATCCACGTAGTTGAGGCTCCGTACTTACTAATCGTAGGTCGCGGGGTTCCGTCGCTCAGCAGTTCAACTGTTTTCCGGTCCTTCTTCAACGCTGGGCCGACGCCTCGAAATACTTCATCAAGCGATGCGCTGCGCGTCA
Source organism: uncultured Pseudomonadota bacterium (assembly GCA_963837965.1). Taxonomy (GTDB): domain Bacteria; phylum Pseudomonadota; class Alphaproteobacteria; order Rhizobiales; family Xanthobacteraceae; genus Pseudolabrys. The sequence goes on from CAWIPY010000011.1 coordinate 108,192, forward strand.
GCAAAATCCCTGCGTCGATGGCCCCCGACAGAAAAAAGGCATTGAAAGCATAGAGGTCACGATCAAAGGTTTGGTCTTTCGAGTTCCACTCAAGGTCAAACGCGACTTTCTCTTTGACGTAGTCAATCTTGTGGCCATCCAAATGTTTTTCTCTCCGCAAGATTCGTGTCCGCGGCTCACGTTTTATTTTTCCGCCTTTCGTCTTTCCTGTTTCTTCGCGCCAACTAAGCGTTACAAGCAAATCCGCGTGGATGCGCGTCTCGTGCCATCCGCGCGGACGAAGCTCTGCCGAAAATATTTTCGGAATATCGGTCTCGTTTCCTCCTGCGGTTCGAATAATTTGTGTAGTGATAGAAAAATTCCGAAGTGCGTTCAGGATCTCCTCGAATTCGTTCTTACGCGTTTCGCTTAAAATCACGGCTGCATTTCGATAGCTAAATACCTCGTATCTATCCCGGATATCCTTGGGAATTTTTGCGTCAACTATCGACTGGGGATCTGCAGCTTCGTTCGGTGCGAGAGACACATCGCCTTCGTCCGAACTCTCGTCGTCAATATCCTCGTCGTCAGAAATCATAATTCAAATCCGGATTGTCCAAGCAGCGCTACTTTTGCGCGAACCAGTTAAGATTAAGTTGTTCCGCATAAATCGATCGTATTGCTCCAGCCTCCGGAACTTGATCCGCGGTACGTTCAGTCGATGAGACGCCAGCCTCCCGCCCGACCCGATCCCGTCAACCTCGCGCTCGCGCCCCCCGCGCCTCCGCGCCGGCTTCTTCACCCCACGCCGAACGCCTTCCGTGGCGGGAGCCGGCGCGTCCCCATTCCCCTTTGTGGCGGTCCAGATGAAACGCTTGGCGCCGCCTTGCGGCCCGGTGGCGCGCACGGGATTTTCCACCACGGCGAAACCGGCCTGGCGCAGCCGCGCGGTGAATTTCGCGTCCGGCGCCGACGACCGCACCGCCAGTACGCCGCCGGGGCGCAGCGCCGGTGCGCGGCGGCGAGGCCCGCGCGATCGCATCTCGACACGGCGCAAGTGCCCGACCGGCGGCGAACTGCGCCTGATGGGGCGCGGCGCAGCCGCGCGGCTTCCTAGACTAAAGCCTGCATTCGACAGTCCGTTCTTTCGCCCGCGTCACCGTGCCGGCCCAGGCGCAGGGCGGCTTGCGGGCGCGGGTGACCGTCACTTTGGCTTTTCCAGGGCGCACCAGATACGTGGCCTTCGCCGTGGCCGGACATTTTTCGCGGTTGATGACCACCTTGTAGTCGCGCGGCGCGGCCGGGCGTACGGCAAGGCGGATGGTCGCGTATTTTTCAAAAAAATCCGGATAGGGCAGGTAGCCCATCGCACGCCGGATCAAGCCGGCCTGCTCGATCGTGCTCACCGTAACCGACCCGTGCGGCGTCGCAAACGTCTGCCGCCAGCCGCTGCCGGAGGCGCCGGCCACTTCGATCGTGGCCTCGCGCAGACCGCGCGCGATCAGGCGCGTCTCCCGCGACGTAAAGCCCGCCGAGCTGGCGGCCTTGATGAATTCGGCCGCGCGCGCCTGGCCGAGCTCGTTCGCCACCGGTGCCGTGATGAACGCCCCCGCCGGCGTGAAATCCTTCGCCGATTGCGCGGACGCCGCCGCGCACAGGCACAGCAGGAAAGCGCCGGCCCACAAAAGCCGCATGGGATATTCACCCCCGAAAGCAACGCGCACGCGCAGCATACATCAACGGCCGGCCCGGTGAACCCGCGGCCAGGCTTTTCAAATTACGTCATTCCACGCCATCCACCCCGCGAGCCAAAGCGCAAAGCCGATGAGGCCGCCGAGGCCCGCGCCGGCGAAGCGGCGGCGGCGCCAGGCGAGGGCGCCGATCAGCCCGCCGAGGAGGAGGCCGGGCGCGCCGAGGATGAGCGCGATGAAGGCAAGGCTGGCGGGATCGTTGAGGATGCCGATGTCGGACATGGGCGGCCAATGTCTTCCATCGATGCTATCGCCGCAAGGACGGCGCTTCACATCGAGGAGCCTAATCCCCCCGCGTCGCGGTCCAGATGAAATGCTTGGCGCCGCCTTGCGGCCCGGTGGCGCGCACGGGATTTTCGACCACGGCGAAGCCGGCCTTGCGCAGCCGCGCGGTGAATTTCGCATCCGGCGCCGACGACCACACCGCCAGCACGCCGCCGGGGCGCAGCGCCGCGTGAGCCGCGGCGAGGCCCGCGCGATCGTACAGCCGGTCGTTGGCCGCGCGGGTGATGCCGTTCGGCCCGTTGTCGACGTCGAGCAGGATGGCGTCGTAGTCGGCGCGCGCCGCGCGGATCAGTTCGCCGACATCGGTTTCGCGGATCGCCACGCGCGGATCGGTCAGGCTGCCGCCGAACAGCTTGGCCATGGGCCCGCGCGCCCAGGCGACCACCGCCGGCACCAGTTCGGCGACGACGATGCGCGCCTGTTCGCCGAGGACGACGAGGGCCGCGCGCAAGGTGAAGCCCATGCCCAATCCGCCGATCAGGATCTTCGGCCGCGCGCGGTCACGGATTTTGTCGCAGCCGATCGTCGCCAGCGCCTGCTCGGTCGCGCTCAGCCGGCTGTTCATCAGCTCGTTTTTGCCGAGCTTGATGGAGAATTCGGCGCCGCGCCGCATCAGGCGCAGTTCGCCGCCGCCGGGCACTTGCGCCGTGTCGAGATGCGACCAGGGGATCATGGATTTTCTTTCGCGGGGAGGATGGCCAGGAACGGGCGGCGCGGTTTCGACATTCGGAAGCGAAGGACACTCGTACCCGGTTTTATTGAAGGATGACTTAGTCGTGTCCCCGGCGCAGCGCGGCACGAAGTGATGCGCTGCAGACCCGGGACCCCGATTGCTTGCCCGATTAAGCGAACCGGGACCCCGCATCTGCGGTGCATCACTTCGTGCTGCACCGCGTGCGGGGAACGCAACGGGTGGTGCACGCATCACGAACTTCTGAACCACCACACTAGCGCCGTTTGTTGCTCTTGAAGCCGCCGTGTTGGCCCGGGCCGGCCGAGCTTGGAGCGCGGCGAGTCCGGCCGGCGCAGGGCGGATTCCGGTCCGGGGCCCATTTCGTCGAGCGTCGGTTTGCGCGGACCTTCTGTTGAAGACGCGCTTCGCGCTTTTGTCTTGCCGGAACGCGCCGGCTTGAATTCGTGCCAGGTGGCGATGCCCATTTCGTCGAGGTCGGGCTTGTGCGGGCGGCTCACCGGATCGCTCGGCCCTTGCCCCCTCACCCCGCCGCCCTTCGGGCGGCGACCCTCTCCCCCCAGGGGAGAGGGTGACGCTGCGGCCTGCCGCCCGCCGCGTGAAGAACCGCGCAAGCCTTTCGTCTGCGCGCTCATCACGTCGCGCGCGGTCGGGTTATCCAGCACCGCCAGCTCGGTCTGCTTGAGCCGCTTGATCTCGTCGCGCAGGCGGGCGGCCTGCTCGAAGTCGAGATCGGCGGCCGCCTCGCGCATGCGCGTCTCCAGGTCGGCGACCACGGCTTCCAGGTTATGGCCGATGGTGGCGGCCTCGCCGAACTCGCCGGCGCCGTCTTTGCCGCCGGTGGCGATCAGCACGTGGTCGCGCTCGTAGACGCTGTTGAGAATGTCGTGGATCGAGCGCTTGATCGACTCCGGCGTGATGCCGTGCTCGGTGTTGTATTCGACCTGCTTCTCGCGGCGGCGGCTGGTTTCCTCGATGGCGCGCTGCATCGAGCCGGTGACGTGATCGGCATAGAGCAGCACGCGGCCGTCGACATTGCGGGCGGCGCGGCCGATGGTTTGAATCAATGACGTTTCACTGCGGAGGAAGCCTTCTTTGTCGGCGTCGAGAATGGCGACCAGCGCGCATTCGGGAATGTCGAGGCCCTCGCGCAGGAGATTGATGCCGACCAGCGCGTCGAAGGCGCCGAGGCGCAGGTCGCGGATGATCTCGATGCGCTCCAGCGTGTCGATGTCCGAGTGCATGTAGCGCACGCGGATGCCCTGCTCGTGCAGATATTCGGTCAGGTCCTCGGCCATGCGCTTGGTCAGCACGGTGACCAGCGAGCGGTAGCCTTTCTGCGCGACGGCGCGCACCTCGCCGACCAGGTCGTCGACCTGCGTGCGCGCGGGGCGCACCTCGACCGGCGGGTCGATCAGGCCGGTGGGGCGGATCACCTGCTCGACGAACACGCCGCCGCTTTCGTTGAGCTCCCAGCCGCCGGGCGTGGCCGACACGCCGACGGTCTGCGGCCGCATGGCGTCCCATTCCTCGAAGCGCAAAGGGCGGTTGTCCATGCAGGAGGGCAGGCGGAAGCCGTATTCGGCCAGCGTCGCCTTGCGGCGGAAGTCGCCGCGGAACATGCCGCCGAGCTGCGGCACGGTGACGTGGCTCTCGTCGCAGAACACCAGCGCGTTGTCGGGCACGTATTCGAACAGCGTGGGCGGCGGCTCGCCGGGCTTGCGGCCGGTCAAGTAGCGCGAATAGTTCTCGATGCCGGCGCAGGCGCCGGTCGCCTCCATCATTTCCAGATCGAAGACGGTGCGCTGTTCGAGCCGCTGCGCCTCGAGCAGGCGGCCGGCGGCGGTGAGCTGGTCGAGGCGCCAGCGCAGCTCGGCCTTGATGCCGGCGATCGCCTGCAGCAGCGTCGGCCGCGGCGTGACATAGTGCGAATTGGCGTAGACCTTGACGAATTCCAGCTCGTCGGTCTTGGCGCCGGTAAGCGGGTCCAGTTCCTCGATCTTCTCGATCTCGTCGCCGAACAGATGGACGCGCCAGGCGCGGTCCTCATAGTGCGCCGGGAAGATGTCGATGGTGTCGCCGCGCACGCGGAACGCGCCGCGGAAGAAGTCGCCGGCGGAGCGCTTGTACTGCAGCGCCACCAGGTCGGCGATGAGCTGGCGCTGGTTGATCTGCCCGCCCTGCTTCAAGGTGAAGGTCATGGCGGAATAGGTTTCCACCGAACCGATGCCGTAGATGCAGGAGACCGAGGCGACGATGATCACGTCATCGCGTTCGAGCAGCGCGCGCGTGGCCGAATGGCGCATGCGGTCGATCTGCTCGTTGATCGAGGATTCCTTCTCGATATAGGTGTCGGTGCGCGGGACGTAGGCTTCCGGCTGGTAGTAGTCGTAATAGCTGACGAAATATTCCACCGCGTTGTCGGGGAAGAACGACTTGAACTCGCCGTAGAGCTGGGCGGCCAGCGTCTTGTTGGGCGCGAGGATCAGCGCGGGGCGCTGGGTCGCCTCGATCACCTTGGCCATGGTGAAGGTCTTGCCCGAGCCGGTGACGCCGAGCAGCACCTGCGTGCGGTCGTGCCGCTGCACGCCCTCCACCAGTTCCTTGATCGCCTGCGGCTGGTCGCCCTTCGGCTCGAAGTCGGAGGCGATCTTCAGCGTGATGCCGCCTTCGGATTTTTCCGGCCGCGGCGGCCGGTGCGGCGTCCACACGCCCTCGGCCGCGAATTCCGGCCGGCCCTCGCGCAGCAGGCGCTCCAGCGACTGCTGGCTGGCGATGCCGGCGATGCCGCCGGTCTGCGTCGGCAGGTCGGCGCGGGGCAGGCGGTATTTCGCTTCGTCGGTCAGCCCGAGCTCTTCGGCGAGGTCGGGGTCGAGCCCGCTCACCGGCGGACCTTCGAACTCCGCCTGCGGGGCTTCACCGAAGCCTTCCTGCGATCGCGCGGACTTGCGCGCGGTGTGGGCTTGCGAGAAATCGCGGCGCCGGTCCCAGGAATTGTCCGGCGGCGCCGTGAGGCCGGTGCCGGAACCCAGACCCGCGGTGCCCTGGCCGATCGCCGGGTTGAGCAGGTCGGCCAGTTCGTCGGGCGTGGCGGGGGAATCCGGCCGCGCCGCCTTGGCGCGCGTCGGTTTCGCGGGGTCTTTCTTGGGTTTTTTCGGTGGGGATTTGGCCATCGCTCCCGAATATGGGGCGAGTCCGCGGGCGAGGAAAGGGCGCGTCCGTCCGCGCGCGCTGCGCCGGTAGCGTCCGCGCGCCGGGCCGTGCAGAATGGCGGCACAAAACGAACAACGCCAACCCGACGGGGGGACTAATGACCGAAAGCACCAAATATCTTCTGCCCGAGGATCGCATTCCGAAGGCCTGGTACAACATCGCCGCCGACCTGCCGGCGCCGCTGCCGCCGCCGCTCAATCCCGGCACCGGCCAGCCGATCGGCCCGGACGACCTGTCGGCCATCTTCCCGATGGCGCTGATCGGTCAGGAAGTTTCCGCCGAGCGCGAGATCGAAATCCCCGGCCCGGTGCGCGAGGTCTACAAGCTGTGGCGGCCGGCGCCGCTCTACCGCGCGCATCGCCTGGAGCAGGCGCTCGATACGCCGGCGCGCATCTTCTACAAATACGAAGGCGTCTCCCCGCCGGGCAGCCACAAGCCGAACACCGCGGTGCCGCAGGCCTTCTACAACAAGGAAGCGGGCATCAGGAAGCTGTCGACCGAGACCGGCGCCGGGCAGTGGGGCTCGTCGCTCGCCTTCGCCGGGTCGTTGTTCGGCGTCGAAGTCAAGGTCTACATGGTCAAGGTGAGCTTCAACCAGAAGCCCTACCGCCGCGCGCTGATGGAAACCTACGGCGCCACCTGCATCGCCAGCCCGAGCGACCAGACCGACAGCGGCAAGGCCATCCTCGCCCAGCATCCGGATTCGCCCGGCAGCCTCGGCATCGCCATTTCGGAGGCAGTGGAAGTGGCGGCCAAGAACCCGGACACCAATTATTCGCTCGGCAGCGTGCTCAACCACGTGCTGATCCACCAGTCGGTGATCGGCATCGAGGCCATCGAGCAGATGGAGATGGCAGGCTTCTGGCCCGACACGGTGATCGCCTGCGCCGGCGGCGGCTCCAACTTCGCGGGGCTTGCCTTCCCCTTCCTCGGCAAGAAGCTGCGCGAGAACAAGAACGTGCGCATCATCGCGGTGGAGCCGGCGGCCTGCCCGTCGCTCACCCGCGGCAAATACGCCTACGACTTCGGCGACACCGGGCACCTGACGCCGCTGGTGAAGATGCACACGCTGGGCTCGACCTTCATCCCGCCCGGCTTCCACGCCGGCGGCTTGCGCTATCACGGCATGGCGCCGATGGTCAGCCATCTCAAGGAGCTCGATCTGATCGAGGCGCGCGCGGTGAAACAGCTAGGCTGTTTCGAGGCGGCGGTGCAGTTCGCCCGCGCGGAGGGCATCGTGCCGGCGCCGGAGACGACGCACGCCATCCGCGTCGCCGTCGACGAGGCGCTGCGCTGCAAGAAGGAAGGCAAGGCCGAGACCATCCTGTTCAACCTGTCGGGCCACGGCCATTTCGACATGCAGGCGTATACGGACTACTTCGCCGGCAAGCTGGAAGACCGCGACTACGACGAGGCGGAGCTGCAGGCCGCGCTCGACGCGCTGCCGAAGGTGGCGTAGCAAAAAAGTCATTCCGGGGCGCGGGCGTTAAGCCCGCGCGCCCGGGATCCAGGGCAACCTGGCAAGGCTTTTCATTGTGGCCCTGGATTCCGGATTCCGGTCTCCGGCCGGCCCCGGAATGGCAGAAACAGGAGACCACGCATGCTCGCCCTGCGCCCCAATTGCGAATGCTGCGACAAGGACCTGCCGTTCGACGCGGCTGACGCCATGATCTGCACGTTTGAATGCACCTTCTGCCGCGACTGCGTCGAGACGAAGCTCGGCGGCGTCTGCCCCAACTGCGGCGGCAACTTCGCCCCGCGGCCGATCCGGCCGGCGGGCAAGCTCGCGAAATATCCGCCGTCCAACGAGCGCGTGTTCAAGCCGCAGGGCTGCGGACAGGCGGCGTAGAGTCTTTTCTTCGCTCGTCCCCGCGAAAGCGCGGACCCGGCGCTGGATTCCCGCTTGCGCGGGAATGAGCGGAGGGAGCTCCGTCCCGCCAGATCAGAACCCCGCGTCGATCTCCCGCACATGCTCCACCTCGGGCGGCGCGGCGAAGCAATGGGCGACGAGACGCCGCCATTCCTGGAAGTCCGACGAGCCGCGGAAGTCGATCGTGTGGTTCTCCAGCGTCGCCCAGCGCACGAACAACCGGTAGCGCTCGGGATATTCGTGCGAGCGCGTGAGCATCATGGCGCTGCAGCCCTCCGCGCGCTTGAACAGCGGCTTGGCCGCGCGCACGCCTTCCTCGAATTCGGCTTCCATGCCGGGCTTGATCTCGAACTGAGCGATTTCCATGATCATGGCGGCGGCTCCCCGGTTGCTGCGCGCGCATTATGGTGCGTGCGTGAGCGCATGAAAAGGCGGCTCGGTGTTTCCGCGCCGGCAATGCAGCCGCGGTCAAGCGAGCCTTGCTGACCCGGGCATCCACGCGTGCTTAGCGAATGAAAACGTGGATGGCCGGGACAAGCCCGGCCATCATGTCGATGGACGCTACATGCTGCGCTGCATCCGGGGGCACGCAGGCCAAGCTATTGCGGCCGCATCTCGGTGAAGAAGCCGGTGACCGAGCGCAGCAGCCCGTCGGCCGACAGCATGGCGAAGTCGATTCCCTTCACCAGGAAAGGCCCGTCCTCCGGCGCGAGCTCCCAGGTGAAACGGGCGCGGTCGTTGTGGCTGTCGACGTCGCTGGTACGGGTGAACCTGTGGCCGGGGTACTTTTCGTGCACCGCCTTGACCATGGAGTCGATGCCGTCGCGGCCGTCGCCGCGCAGCGCCGGGTCGAGATAGCTCGCATCCTGCGCGAAGGTGCGGGCGATCAGGCTGCGCCGGCGGTCGGCGTCGGTTTCGTTCCACACGGCGATATAGCGGTCGACGAGTTCGGCGACATTGCGGTTGGGCTGATTACTCATGGCAGTTCTCCGTCGTTGGCGTTGACGGCTCCGGTCCGTTCGGCCGGGCCTGCCGCGTTCTCCACCAAACGCCGCCGCGGATCGATTACCTGCGAGGTCATGCTTTTTCATTACCTGCGAGGTCATGGAGCCCACGCCGTGCCTCGGCTATCCTGCGCCCATGTCCTCCGTCACGGAATACCGCGAGGTCGGCCGTCACTTGCGGGAATGGCGGCAACGCCGGCGCATGAGCCAACTCGACCTGGCGCTCGATGCGGAGATTTCCACGCGGCACCTGAGCTTTGTCGAAACCGGCAAGGCGCAGCCCTCGCGCGAAATGCTCATCAACCTGTGCGACCGGCTGGGGGTGCCGCTGCGCGAGCGCAATACGCTTCTGGTGGCGGCGGGCTATGCGCCGGTGTTTCCGCAACGCGGATTCGGCGATCCGGCTCTGAAGCAGGCGCGCGCCGCCGTCGACCTGGTGCTCAAGGGCCATGAGCCCTGTCCCGCGCTCGCCGTCGACCGCCATTGGACCATGATCGCGGCCAACCGCGCGGTGGCGCCGTTGCTTGCCGGCGTGCAGGCGGCCCTGCTCGAGCCTCCGGTCAACGTGCTGCGGCTGAGCCTGCATCCGGATGGGCTGGCGCCGCGCATCGCCAATCTCGCCGAATGGCGCGCGCACCTGTTGGAGCGTCTCCGCCAGCAGATCGAGATTACCGCGGATGCAACCCTGATCGCGCTGCGCGAAGAGCTGCGCGGGTTTCCCGCGCCGATCAGGCGTACGCCGCCGCCGCCCGACAGTTTCGCCGGCGTCGTGGTGCCGTTGCAACTCATCAGCGACGGCGGCATGCTGTCGTTTCTTCAGCACAACCACGGTGTTCGGCACGCCGATCGACGTGACGCTGTCGGAACTGGCGATCGAGTCGTTCTTTCCGGCCGACGATGCGACCGCGCAGGCGATGCAGCGGCTGGCGGCGAGTGTCCCGATTCCGAAGTTCGCTTGATTTTTGCGGCATCCTCGTGCGCGAACTTCGGAATCGAAGACACTAGCAACTAATTGATTCTAGTGTGGTTTGGTTCAGAAGTTCGCTTGATGGACTCGCGGATAGAATGAAGCGAACTTCTGAACCACCACACTAGTGGCTAGAGCAATTGGTTCGGCCTGCGCGCAAAAAATAAGCGGTCCCGGGAGAGCAGCTTGAGCCACGCGGGACCGCAAGGTTGTGACGCAGTTACGCTACAAATACGCGACAAACGCTGTAAACAATGCTCGCATAGCGCATGGGCATGACGCGGCCGTGACACAGGCCAAGGTTGCAGCATGACATGCTGGGCGGCGCCGCCCGGGCGTTTGCCGCAAAGGCCGCGCTGCCGGACCGGGGGCCGCTTTCCGCAGCGTTTGCGCGGGGACAGACGGATCATTCCATTCAGGCGCCATTTTCTGTAAGTAGCGGCACGACCGGATCACCCCCATGCCCGACCTTACCGCTGCGGCGGCCGTTGCCATCTTCGTCGCGACCTATGTGGTCGTCGCGCTCGGCAAGATTCCGGTCTTCCGCATCGACCGCGCCGGCGCGGCGCTGCTCGGCGGCGCGCTGATGGTGGGCACCGGCGTGCTCACCATTCAGGAAGCCTATCGGGCGATCGATCTCGGCACCATCACGCTGCTGCTCGGCATGATGATCGTGGTGGCGAACCTGCGCGTTTCCGGCTTTTTCCGCATCGTCAACGGCTGGATCGCCGCCCACGTGCGCCATCCGCTTCGGGCTCCTGGTGGCGGTGGCGCTGGCGACCGGCCTCCTGTCGGCGTTCCTGGTCAACGACGCCATCTGCCTGGTGATGACGCCGCTCACGCTCGACGTGGTCGGCCGCATGAAGCGCGACCCGGTGCCCTATCTGCTGGCGATCGCCATGGGGTCGAACATCGGCAGCGTCGCCACCATCACCGGCAATCCGCAGAACATCATCATCGGCAGCCTGTCGGGCATTCCCTATACCGCCTTCGCGGCGGCGCTGGCGCCGGTGGCGCTGTTCGGGTTGGCCATGACGGTGGCGCTGATCGCAATCGTCTACCGCGGCGAATTTCTCACGCGCGAACGGTTGCCCACCGAACGGCTTCCACCGCGGCGTTATCACGGGCCACTCGTGACAAAAACCGTGCTGGTGGTGGTCGCCATCGTCGTGCTGTTCTTCATCGGTGCGCCGGTCGCCGAGGTGGCCATCGTCGGCGGCGCCTTTCTCCTGCTGACGCGGCGGGTGCGGCCGGAAAAGATCTATCGCGAGATCGACTGGCCGCTGCTGGTCATGTTCGTCGGCCTGTTCATCGTGGTCGGCGGGCTGGAGAAGACGGTGATCAAGCCGCATCTGCACGCGATCGCGGGCAGCCTGCATTTCGGCAACAGCGCTTTGCTCGCCGGCGTGACCGCCGTCCTGTCGAACATCGTGAGCAACGTGCCGGCGGTGCTGGTGCTTAAGCCGTTCATTCCGGGCCTGCCCGATGCGCGGCACGCCTGGCTGGTGGTGGCGATGGCGGCGACCTTCGCCGGCAATTTCACCCTGGTCGGCTCCGTGGCCAATCTGATCGTGGCGGAGCGCGCCAAGGCCGATGGCGTCACCCTCGACTTCTGGTCCTACTTCAAGATCGGCGCGCCGCTGACGCTGGTGACCCTCGGCGCCGGCGTGCTGTGGCTGGGGTCTTGATCACTTCGCCGGCGTGACGCGCAAGATGCGGCCGTGCTCTTCGTCGGTGAGCAGGTAAAGCGCGCCGTCGGGCCCTTGGCGGACGTCGCGGATGCGCTGGTGCAGGCCGTGCAGGATGCGCTCCTCCTTGGTGACCTTGTCGCCGTCGAGGGCAAGCCGCGAGACCAGCTCGAACTTGAGCGCGCCGTTGAACAGGCTGTGCTGCCATTGCGGGAACAGCTTGCCCGTATAGAACGCCATGCCCGACGGCGCGATCGACGGCGTCCAGTGCCAAACGGAATCGATCGTGCCGGCATGATGGCGCTTGCCGGTGCCGACGGGCGAGCCGTCATAGTTGACGCCGTAGGAGATCACCGGCCAGCCGTAATTGCCGCCCTTGCGGATGATGTTGATCTCGTCGCCGCCCTTGGGCCCGTGCTCCTGCTCCCACAGTTCGCCGCTCCAGGGGTTGACGGCGAGCCCTTCCGGGTTGCGCACGCCATAGGCCCAGATTTCCGGCCGCGCGCCCTTTTTGTTGACGAAGGGATTGTCGGAGGGCGCGCTGCCGTCGGGCTTGATGCGGATGATCTTGCCGATGTCGTTGTCGAGCGACTGCGCCATCTTCTTGTCGGTGAAGTGGTCGCCCATCGTGACGAACAGATTGCCGTCCTTCGCCTGCACCATGCGGCATCCGGTGTTGAGGCCGTGATCGGCGGGGCCGTGCTGGCGGAAGATCACCGCGACATCGGCGAGGCGCTTGTCCTCGAGCCGCGCATGAGCGACGGCGATGCGGGCGCCGCCGTCATAGGGCTCGTCGTAGCAGAACAAGATGCCATGATCGCGGGCAAAGCCGTTGGCCACAATGACGTCCATGAGCCCGGCCTGGCTGCGGGCATAGACCTTAGGCACGCCGTCAAGCGGCGCCGACAGCCTGCCATCCTTGCCGACGATGCGCATGCGGCCGGGCCGTTCGGTCACCAGCATGCGGCCGTCGGGCAGAAAGGCGAGCGACCAGGGATGCACCAGGCCGTGCGCGAAGGTCTCGACGTCGAGCGGTCCGGCGGAGGAGGGGAACTGGTCGGCGGCCGCCGGCGCGGCGGCCAGCAGCAAGCTCAACAGGCCAAGAATGAACCGCATGCCCGCACCTCCGTCGCCGCACCAACGGCGCGGCAGCGCGGGCGGTTCCTCACGCGGCGGATCGGATCAGCGCTTTTTCGGCTTGCCGCCGGGCACGATCGACAGCCCGCCGATGCCGATGAAGGCAAGCCCGAGCAGCAGGGCGACGCCGAACACGCTCCCTTCGTGGCCGACCACGCCGTCGGCCACGCCGGCATTGGCGATGCCGATGGTCACCACGGTGGCGACCACGACGGTCGAGAGGGCGAGCGCGGCGCCGGCGATCAGCTCGGCGAACGCCGCATTGCGGCCTTCTCCGCCAAGCTTGCGGTGGGCGGGCGGCGTGAAGCCGGTATGTTCGACAGGGTTGCGCATGACAAAGCCAGAACGTCTAGAATCAAACACTGTTCCGATAAAATCATAGTTAACGCTGAAAGAGGCGGCGTCTCGGCGGCTTTGGGGCCGAGCCGGTGGCGAAACGGGGCAATTTCGTGGCGGGGTGCCGGCGCGAGACAGCCCGGTCGCTCGGGGAACCTATTCGGGGCGCGGGCCGGAAACGGCGTGTCTCACGCGGTGCGCGTGGCGCGCGCCAAGGACGGACGGAGGCCGCGATAAAGCGCGCGCAGCCGCTGCAGCGTCGAACTCGCGGCGTACCGCGCGCGGGCGAAGAGCATCGTGCGCCAGCGCCACGCGCCGCCGAGCAGCACGATCAGGTAGGACAGCGCGCCGGTCCCGGGAATGGGGCCGGGGACCATGGTCACATTGAAGCTAGTAATGGGAATGCCGTTGAATGCGTCGTAATAGCCGGTGACAGAGCTCGACGTGTCGGGGTCAGTGTAGTTTGTATATTCGGGTTTGTAACCGAATACGCCGGCGTAATAAAGGAACCCGTGACTATCAAGATTGAAATTACCCTGAGGATTCAAGCCGCCGGCGGGGTAGTAGAGCAGGTTGTCGTTACTGTCCGAGAAGCCTACGGGCGCTAGGGACGTTATGGCGTCGCCGTTTGTCGTTCCGCTAATGGCCTGGATCAGGTACTCGTTGCCGCTTACGAGCGTTGTCGTCAGCGTGCCCGATGCCGTCTCCGATCCACGAGCCACGCTGGTGCCCGAAAACGAGAAGTTGAAATAGTAATAAGTTACGGCCCGCGCCGTCCCGCCCGTCGCAACGGCCAGCGCCACCACGACGAGCATCAACACTTTCCGGAATTGCACTTACGGCTCCACGCGAGACCTGCACCACGGTTGTATCATACCGTCTGCCGAGGTCGCGGCAAGGGGGCGTTAACAGTTCAGTAAACTGTGTGGCGCTGCGGACACGGGAAACCGCGGCCGGAAGCGCCAACGGCGATCGCAATTCGAGCGAGATGCGGCGAGTGGAACGCCGCTCTTAAACGGCGCGCGGGGCCGCCCGCGCGGACGGGCGCACGGGGCGATAAATTAGGCGCGCCCAACGCAGCGCCGACCGTGCGGTTTGCCGGGCGCGGGCGAGCATCGGCTCGCGCCAGCGCCACGCGCCGCCGAGCAGCACGATCAGGTAGGACAAGGCGCCGGAGCCGGGTATCGGGCCGGGGACCAACGTCATGCTAAAGCTGGTGACGGTCATGGAGCCGGTGGGACCAGGAGTGCCGTGTTCTTCATCGTACGTGGCCGGGGCTCCTCCGCAAGATAGCGCTCCACAGCCATACGGCTGAAAATTCCCCTCGGCGGTATTATAGGCAAAGCCGTAGAAGTCCAGGTACGCAGTTCCCTCCGGATTGTCGCCGCCCGCCGGAAAATAGAGCACGTTGGTATTGCCGTCGTAAGTGCCGGCTGGGAGTAGCGTCATGGCAAAGCCGTTGCGCGTCCCGCTGAGGGCTGTGATGTCGTAGGTGTTCGTGCTGCCGCCTTGAAGATTGGCGGTCAGCGTTCCGGTGGCGGTGACGCCGCTATAAACCGTGTAGGAGAAATCGAAGACATCGGCCCATGCAGGCTCGCACGCCATGACGCTGACGATCGCCAGGCTGCACACAACGGCGCCCAACGCATCTCCACCCCACGCCCCTCAGCACCATTACCGTTCAGACGTGTAGAGCCTTGATTTGGAGAAAACAACAGAAACGTCAGCTAAGGCCGACAGGGAATGGCATGGTCGGGCCGCAGCTTGCCTTCGCTACTCCGCCGCGGCCAGCTCGTCCGGCTGCCATTCCATCGCGACGTGGCCGGGCTCTTGGGCGACGCGCGCGAGCCAGGCGCGCACGGCGGGAAAGCGCGTGAGCTCGAAGTCGCATTGTTCGGCCAGATGCGTGTAGGCGTAGAGCGCGATGTCGGCGACGGTGAAGTGGCCGCCGACGAAATAACGATGCGCATAGAGATGCTGCTCCATCACGCCGAGCGCGCGATAGCCGTTCTCCATCCAATCCTCGAGCGCGTGGCTCTGCAACTCGCGGCCGCCCTTGATCAGGTTGAGCCAGAACCAGGCGGCGCCCATGTTGGGCTCCAGGCTGTGCTGCTCGAAGAACATCCATTGCAGCGCTTCGGCGCGTGCGATGCGATCCTCGGGCGCCAGCGTCGTGCCGCCGGCGACGTACCAGAGGATGGCATTCGACTCCGAGATGTAGCGGCCGGGCGCCACTTCGAGCAGCGGAATCTGCCCGTTCGGATTCTTGGCGAGGAATTCGGGCGTGCGGCTTTCGCCTTGCAGAATATCGACCTCGACCTTGCGATAGGGAATCCCCAGGCGCGCCAGCGCGAGGCGCACCTTGTAAGAGTTTCCGGATCGCTGCATCGAGTAGAGCGTGTACATTTCTCTCGTCACCCCCGAAGCGCCAAACTTGCCTGAATCGAAGCAGACAAGTCCGGCGATAGCATGGCCCGCAGGTGACACGCGCGCGCACGCCATTACTAAATTTCGTACAAATTTCGAACGTTCATCTCGCAACGGCGAGAATCGGGAAATTCTATTCCGCCGCCACGCGATGGGCGCGGGCGTATTCCATGAGCGAATCGTCGTCCGCCGGAACAATCGGCGCGAAGTCGCGATGCGCGATCCATTCCGGCCGCGTGAATTTGGTAATGTGATTGGAGACGGCGCACAGCGTGAGATAGACGATCTTGCGCGGGTAGGGCGTGATGTTGGGCGGCGAGGCGTGCACGAGGTTGCCGTGGAACATGAGCACCGAGCCCGGCTTGCCGGTCGGCGCGACGATGCCGACGCCGCCGTTGTCGGGCTCCGCCTCGCGGGCTAGCCGCGTCACGGTTTCCTTGTCGAGCGTCCACAGCGGATAGGAGGTCGTCTCCAGATCGTGGCCGGCGTCGAACACGCCCTGCTTGTGGCTCTTCGGGATGAGCAGCAGCGGCCCATTGATCGGCATCACCTCGTCGAGGAACACGGCGATGTTCATGGCGCGCGCTTCCGGCATGCCGTCGTCGCGGGCCCAGGTGCCGTAGTCCTGGTGCCATTGCCAGACGTCGCCCTCGAAGGCGGCCTTGGCGTTGAGCTTGAACTGATGAACGTAGACGTCCTCGCCGAACAATTGGCGCAAAGGCTCGACCAGGCGCGGATGCCGCGCCAATAGCCCGAACACTCCGCTGAAGGTGTGGGCGGCAAAGGCGGTGCGCGGCGCGCCGGTCTTCTCGCGCCAGACTTCCTGGCGATCAAGCTTGAGAATGTTTTCGGCCTCGGTGCGCAGCAGCGCGATCTCGTTCTCGGAGAAGCAGTTCGGAAAAAAGCAGTAGCCCTGTTGATCGAAGGCGGCGAGTTGCTCAGGCGTCAGCGTCATGGCGCGCTCCCTATGGTCGGCGGCCGATTTCAGCCTTGCTTTGCATGTGAGTGTAGCGCCCGGAGAGGCCGCCGGGTAGCCCGCCGCGTCAGGTCTGCGGCAGGGCGGCCGGCGCCGGCGCGGTCTTGCGCGGCGCGGCCTTGCGCACGATGAAGCCAAGCAGCGCCAGCGTCGCCATGGTTCCGAGCGGCAGGGCGGTCGCCGCGGCGATGGAACGGGTCACCAGCGGCACCAGCCAGACCGCCGCCAGCAGGCTTTTCTCGTAGGGGCGGAAGCCGTGGCCCATGCCGTCCAGTGCGAGGAAGGCGATCGCCGGCGCGACGACCATCAGGTCGTAATCGTTGCTGTGCAGCGCGGCAACGAGGGTCGCCACAGCGAGGCCGGCCGCCTTGAGCGCATAGCGCGCGCTGCTGCGCCACAGCCATACCACCGCGGCGGCGGCGGCGAGGGTCACGGCGCCTTGCAGGGCATAGGCGAGGTCGGACGAGCCGCCCCACAGATGCACCCAGCCCAGCACGCTCTGCGTCCGGTACCAGCCGTCGGCGCCGGATTCGAGCAGCAGCGTGCGGCCGATGCGGGCAGCGGCCAGGAAGGCCGGCCAGATGGGGACGCCGAACGCGGTCGTGGTGGCGAGGGTGAACAGCACGACCGTGGCGGCGGCGGCAAGGAAAGCGCGCCAGTAGCCGCCGGCGATGAGCGCCAGCGGAATCATCAGGCCGAATTGCGGCTTGTAGACCATGAGGCCGAACATCACCCCGGCCAGCACGGGCCGGCGCGGCAGGACGGCGAGGCCGCCTGCGAGCAGCGCCGCGGTCAAGAGGCCGTTCTGGCCGTGGCCGAGATTGACCAGCACGGCCGGATAGGCGACCGCGAGCAGGAGCCAGAGCCGGTCGGGCGGTGCAGGCGTAGCTGAGCGGACCAGCGTGCGCATGGCCACGAGATAGCCGGCGAGGGAAGCGCCCTGCCAGAGGATGAGCGCCGGCAGATAGGGCAGCAGCGCCAGCGCGGCGGCCAGCAGCAGAAAATAGGGTGGATAGAGCCAGCTGTAATAAGGCGTGGCGGCGCCGAACAGCGCCTGTTCGCGCGCATAGTGCAGAGACGGATCGTAGGCGGCAAGCGAATGGCCGCCGAGCGCGTAGGTTCCGGCCGCGTAGAAGGAGGAAAAGTCGGTGCCCAGCGGGCGGCCCTTGAAATCGGTCAGCCCGTGCGCCGTCGCCGCCAGATACACGAGGCCGCCGCCGCCCGCGATCAGCACGGCGATCGCCATCAGCCGCATGCGCTCGCGGGTAAGCCAGCCGCCGCCGCGCAGGATTTCCAAGCATCGGATCATGCCCCGGCCTCTAGCAGCGGGGCATTAAGACCGGGTTAGGGTGTTCATCGACTATTGGGGTTGGCGCGGGCGCGCGCCGAGAATTCTAAGCTGCTCCCCTCCCCCTTGTGGGGGAGGGGTAGGGGGTGGGGGTAATTGATTGAAGGCAATGCGCCTGCCTTTCAAAAGATCACCTACCCCCTCCCCACCCCTCCCCCACAAGGGGGAGGGGACGCGCTCGAATCGACGGCACGCTCATACCGTAGATCATCAAGGCGGATGCAGGAGCTTAAAACCCCATCAATTGCCTTGATAGATGGATCATTCTTTGCGACTTGCTGTTGCCGCTTTGGGCCGCTACCACACGGCCGCACCGGGCCGGTGTTCCTTGAAAATCGGAGACTGCCATGGCCTTCCTCGCCGACCAGCTCAGCCGCGTGAAACCTTCGGCGACCATCGCCGTCACCGACAAGGCGCGCGCGCTCAAAGCGGCGGGACGCAACGTGATCGGCCTCGGCGCCGGCGAGCCGGATTTCGACACGCCGGAGAACATCAAGGAAGCGGCGATCAAGGCGATCCGCGAGGGCCGGGCGTCGAAATACACCAATGTCGACGGCATCGCCGAACTGAAGGACGCCATCGCCAAGAAGTTCAAGCGCGAGAACGGCCTCGACTATACGGCCAAGCAGATCACGGTCGGCACCGGCGGCAAGCAGGTGCTCTACAACGCCTTCGTCGCCACGCTCAATCCGGGCGACGAGGTGATCATCCCGGCGCCCTATTGGGTGAGCTATCCCGACATGGTGCAGCTCGCCGGCGGCGAGCCGGTGGAAGTGGTCACCTCGATGGAGACCGGCTTCAAGATGACGGCCAAGCAGCTCGAGGCCGCCATCACGCCGAAGACCAAATGGGTGCTGCTCAACTCGCCGTCCAATCCGAGCGGCGCCGGCTACACGCGCGCCGATCTCAAGGCGCTCACCGGCGTGCTGAAGAAGCACCCGCATGTGCATGTCATGACCGACGACATGTACGAGCACCTCGTCTACGACGATTTCGAATTCGCCACGGCGGCGCAGGTGGAGCCCGAGCTCTATCCGCGCACGCTCACCATCAACGGCGTGTCGAAGGCCTATTGCATGACCGGCTGGCGCATCGGCTTTGCCGGCGGGCCGGAGCCGCTGATCAAGGCGATGGCGATGATCCAGTCGCAGTCGACCTCCAACCCGGCGGCGGTGTCGCAATGGGCGGCGCTGGAGGCGCTCACGGGACCGCAGGACTTCATCGCCAAGCACAACGCGATCTTCAAGCAGCGGCGCGACCTGGTGGTGTCCATGCTCAACCAGGCGAACGGCATCAAGTGCCCGACGCCGGACGGCGCCTTCTATGTCTATCCGTCCTGCGCCGGCACCATCGGCAAGACCGCGCCGAGCGGCAACAAGATCGCGACCGACGAGGATTTCGTCACCGAGCTGTTGGAGGCGGAAGGCGTGGCGGTGGTGCAGGGCGCGGCCTTCGGCCAGGGCCCGGCCTTCCGCATCTCCTACGCCACCAAGACCGAGGACCTGGAAGAAGCCTGCCGGCGCATCCAGCGGTTCTGCGGGAATTTGAAGTGACGCTTGTTCCCTCTCCCCGCTTGCGGGGAGAGGGTGGCGAGCCGCGTTAGCCGCGAGCCGGGTGAGGGGGCCTCGCGATTAGTGCGCGGACCTCTACGCCCCGTCACCCGACCCGCCTTCGCTAAAGCTCCGGCGGGTCGACCTCTCCTCGCAAGCGGGGAGAAGTGACGAAGGCGCGAATCGCGCGGCGCTCCGGTAGTCTGCCCGCATGATTCTCCGTGCCCTCGCTGCCCTCATTCTCATCGCGCTCGTATCGCCCACCTTTGCGCAGGAGAGCGTGCGGGTCGGGCTGATGCCGGTGGCCTCGAACGGCGCGGTCTTCCTTGCCGCCTCGCGCGGCTACTTCAAGGCGGAGGGGCTCGACGTCGATCTGCGCGGCTTTGCCTCGCCGGAGGCGGTCGTGCAGGCGCTGGCCGGCGGCGCGCTCGATTTCGGCGTGGCCGCCTTCACCGCCACCGCCTTCAATCTCGCCGGCAAGGGCGCGATCACGGCGGTCGCCGCGCAGGCGCGCGAGCGGCGCGGCTACGAGGGCAACGAAATTGTGGCCTCCAATGCGGCTTTTGAGCACGGCCTGCGCGACTATGCCAAGCTCGGCGGCAAGGTGATCGCGCTCAATCTGCTCGGCTCGCCGTTCCACTATCAGCTCGGGCAGATCGCGCGCCTCAAGGGCTTCGCCCTCGACAGCGTCACGCTCAAGCCGCTGCAGTCGTTCGCGGCCGTTGCGCGCGCGGTGCAGGAGGGCAGGGTCGACGCCGCCATCCTGCCGGCGAGTTATGCCAACGACCTGCTGACGGCCAGTCAGGCGAAGCTGCTCGGCTGGTATTCCGACCTCGACGAGCCCCAACTCGGCGCTTTGTTCACCACCGGCGCCCTGATCGCCGCCCAGCGCCCCACCGTGGAGAAGTTCGTAGGCGCCTATCGTCGCGGGGTGGCGGACTATGCCAAGGCGCTGCTGCGCCACACCCGCTTCGGCAAGCGCGTGCACGACGACGAATCGAACGCGGCGGCCGCGCTGATCGCCCGCTACATCCATCCCGGCAGCCGGCGGCGTCCACGCGGTCGAGGCGAGCGCCTATTTCGTCGATCCGCGCGCCCGCATCGACATGAGCGACATTGCCCGCCAGATCGCCTGGTACAAGGCGCAAGGCATGATAGCTGCCGACGTCGAGGCTACGCGAACGGTCGATTTGAGCTTTACGGCGGGACCGTGAAGACCGTTCGGGAGCACAAGCAAGCAAGCTTTCACGGCGTTGCTTTCGACCACTCGCCGCTTGCTGTGACTGAAATGCCACGACCCGCCATTGATCTGTGCAAAGTATGAGTTCGCGGGCTTTCTGAAGTTCCCGCGCACGTATAGGAATCTTGCAGGGGCGCCAACTGGACAACCTTGGATCATTCGCGGGGCACTCGTGGATAGAAGCGCTCGGTTTGCGGCCATAATGGCCGGTATGACCCTTGCGGCGGTCAGCCTCACCACGCATCCGGCGTTGAGCGCCGAACTCTACACGAAAGCGCCGCCCGCCCCGCAGGTCAGTACCTGCGCGGTGGATGGAATCAACGGAAAGGCCGGCGGCCTCGGCGGTTCGGCGGACGACAAGAGCTTCTATGGAGGCTTCGGTTCGCTTTCGGTGCCGCTCGGCTGCCAATTCGGCGTCCAGTTCGATGGGGACGCATCAAGTTACGACAACCGTTTCCTGGGCAATGTCGGGGCTCATCTATTCTGGCGCGATCCGTCCAATGCGCTGCTGGGTCTCTATGGCTCCTATACGCGTTGGGATGAGTTCGGCGGCCTGGATGCAGGCCATGTTGCCGTCGAAGGTGAACTGTATCGCGGGCGCTGGACGCTGCGTGGCATCGCCGGCGCGGAGTTCGGCAACAGCGTGTCGCAAA
The DNA here is from genome assembly GCA_963837965.1 of uncultured Pseudomonadota bacterium. Taxonomy (GTDB): domain Bacteria; phylum Pseudomonadota; class Alphaproteobacteria; order Rhizobiales; family Xanthobacteraceae; genus Pseudolabrys. The sequence continues at coordinate 129,307 of CAWIPY010000011.1, forward strand.
CAGTCGGCTCGGTCATCCAGACCTACGACGTGAAGACCCGCTTCTTCGACGAGGTGAACCTGGCTTATTATCTAAACGATGATCTCAAGGTCTATGTCGGGCATCGTTACGTCTACGGCAAGAATGCGCTGGCGCTGGGCGGCGAATGGGGGCTGCCGTTGGGCAGGGGCGTCATGGCCAGCCTGTTCGCGGAAGGCCGCATCGGCGAAAGCGGCGACGACGGTGTCTGGGGCGGCCTGCGATTCTATTTTGGACAGCACGATAAGTCCCTGATGCGCCGTCACCGCGAGGACGATCCACCCAACTGGGGCAGCTATGAAGGCGGATCGATCGGCGGTAGCGGCAGCAGTACGCCGATCACGCCGAATAATAATACCGTGACGTGCACGCCTCCCGCGGTGCTCATCGGCGGCGTCTGCTTGATTCCCGAATAGCGGATCAGGTGGCTGACGCCGCTGCCAATGGCGCAACCGATGAGTTTCGGCGATCCGAACACTGGCGATTTGCGCCCTTGCCAGTCCCGCCCTCTACTGCGACGATACGGTGACAGGGCCGGGAAACCAGGTCCGACCTCCCGGCCGGCAAGGGAGGTATTGGCATGGGACAAAATGGCTCGGCACCTAAGGGCCCCCGGTGCATCGCGCTGGTGGGCCCCTTTCAGAGCGGCAAGACCACACTTTTAGAGGCCATTCTCGCCCGCACCGGGGCCGTCCAGCGGCAGGGCACGGTGGACGCGGGTACCACGGTCGGCGACGGCAGCAAGGAAGCGCGCAGCCACAAGATGAGCGTGGAAGCGACGTTCGCCACCACGAACTTCATGGGCGAGGACTACGTCTTCGTCGACTGCCCGGGCTCCATCGAATTCATCCAGGACATGCGCAGCGTGCTGCCGGCGGTCGACGCGGCGGTCGTGGTCTGCGAGGCGGACGAAAAGAAGGTTCCGCAACTGCAGTTGATCCTGCGCGAATTGGAAGACCAGAACATCCCGCGCTTCCTCTATCTCAACAAAATCGACAAGGCGGACAAGCGCGTGCGCGAGACGCTCATGCTGCTGCAGCCGGCCTCGCGCGTGCCGCTGCTGCTGCGCCAGATTCCGATCTGGAACGGCGATCTCATCTCCGGCTTCGTCGATCTCGCGCTCGAGCGCGCCTATGTCTACAAGGAACAGGCGGCGTCGGAAGTGATCGAGCTCGAGGGCGAGGATGCCGACCGCGAGAAAGACGCGCGCTTCACCATGCTGGAGACGCTGGCCGATCACGACGACGAACTGATGGAGCAGTTGCTTGAAGACATCCAACCGCCGCGCGACAAGGTGTTCGACGATCTCGCCAAGGAACTGCGCGAGCGCCAAGTGGTGCCGGTGCTGCTCGGTGTGGCCGCCCGCTCCAACGGCGTACTGCGGCTGTTGAAGGCGCTGCGCCACGAGGCGCCCGGCGTCGCCGAGACGGCGGCGCGGCTCGGCGTCGACGCCAAGGGCGAGGCGGTCGCGCTGGTCCTAAAAACCTTCCACACTACGCATGGTGGCAAGATGTCGGTCGCCCGCCTTTTGGCGGGACAGGCTGGCGATGGCACGACCTTCGATACACCCGAGGGTGAGGCCGGCCGCGTCTCCGGCGTGTTCAAGGTGATGGGCCAGCATTTCGAGAAGCGCGGGCAGGCGAGCGCGGGCGAGACGGTGGCCTTCGGCAAGCTCGACGGCGCCAAGACCGGCGACACGCTGTCGACCGGCAAGCAGGCGCACCCCTCGCTGGTCACGGTGACGCCCTTTGCCCCGGTGCTCGCCATCGCCTTGCAGGCCAAGGAGCGCAAGGACGACGTCAAGCTCGGCGCCGCCTTCACCAAGCTGACCGAAGAGGATCCCTCGCTCAGCGTGGTGCACGATGCCGAAACCCACGAAGTCGTCATGTGGGGGCAGGGCGAGATGCACCTGCGCGTCGCCACCGAGCGCCTGGCCGACCGCTTCCAGGTGCCGGTCACGTCGCGGCCGCCGACGGTCGGCTACCGCGAGACCATCCGCAAGACGATCTCGATCCGCGGCCGCCACAAGAAGCAGTCTGGCGGTCACGGCCAGTTCGGCGACGTGGTACTGGAGATCAAGCCGCTGCCGCGTTCATCCGGCTTTCAGTTCGAGGAGCGCATCACCGGCGGCGTGGTGCCGCGCAATTACATCCCGTCGGTGGAGGAGGGTGTCGTCGACGCGCTCAAGCACGGCCCGCTCGGCTTCCCGGTGGTCGATCTGCATGTCGCGCTGGTCGACGGCTCCTATCACACGGTCGATTCCTCCGACATGGCGTTCCGCACCGCCGGCCGTATCGCCATCGTGGAGGGCCTGCCGCAGTGCAATCCGGTCCTGCTCGAGCCGATCCACCAAGTTGAGATCGTGTGCCCGAGCGATGCCACCGCCAAGATGAACGCCATCCTGTCGAGCCGGCGCGGCCAGATCCTCGGCTTCGATGCGCGCGACGGCTGGCCGGGCTGGGATGTGGTCAAGGCGCAGATGGCGGAAGCCGAGATCGGCGACCTGATCATCGAAGTACGCTCGGCCACCGCCGGCGTCGGCTCCTTCACCTTCAAGTTCGACCACATGGCCGAACTGACCGGCCGTAACGCCGACCAGATCGTGGCGGCGAGACGGGCGGCGGAGTAGCGGCTGACCCTCTTGACTTAACGTCCATAAAAATGAACACTAATCAGTTTAGTGTTCATTTGAGTGGACGAAATGCCTGTTCGGTCCGGTCCATCGTTGCCTCTACCGGTCATCCGCGCCCTGCACAAGCTGGGCGCGGACATCCGCGATGCACGCCGCCGCCGCCGTATACCGACCAAGACGATGGCGCAGCGCGCCTCTATCAGCCGGACCACCTTGGCGAAGATTGAGAAAGGCGACCCCGGTGTTCAGCTGGGGATCTATGCAACCGTGCTGTTTGTCCTCGGTATGGCCGACCGGCTCGGCCAGATTGCCGACATTCGGCAGGATCAAACCGGCCTCGAATTGGAGGAAGAGCGCCTTCCACAACGCATCCGTTTGCGGTCGTCGACTGGCTCCCGGAAAGAGACGTGATGGACCGCACGGCGTTAGTCTACATGGATTATGCAGACGGTCCTGTCCTTGTGGGCCGCCTATGGTCGCGCATCCGCAAGGGGCGGGAAAGCGCGACCTTCGAGTATGACCGGGACTGGATTGCGCGCCCCGACCGTTTTGCCCTCGAACCGGCGCTGATCCTGGCGCCCGGCCCCTATCATACCGGCACGGACCGGCCGATGTTCGGCGCCATCGGCGATTCAGCGCCCGACCGCTGGGGCCGCATGTTGATGCGCCGCGCCGAACGGAAAGCGACCGAGCACGAGAAACGCGCGCCCCGCACTCTGTTCGAAATGGATTTCCTCCTGCTGGTCGACGACGAGGTACGGGCAGGCGCGTTGCGCTTCTCGGAAAAAGAAGGCGGTCCATTTCTTGCCGAGCCGGGAAAATTTCGAATTCCTCCTATCGTCGAATTGAACCGGCTGCTCGCCGCCACTGAGCGAGTGGCTGAAGACAAGGAAGACGAAGAAGACCTTCGCTTGCTCATCGCGCCGGGATCGTCGCTCGGCGGGGCGCGACCGAAGGCTTCGGTGCGGGATACGGAAGGAGATCTGGCCATCGCCAAGTTTCCGCACAGGGAAGACAGCTTCGAAGTTGTCGCATGGGAGGGAATTGCGCTCGTTCTCGCCCAGCGGGCCGGCATTACCGTACCCAAATGGAGGGTCGAAACGGTGGCGAACAAGGCGGTTCTCGTGCTCGGTCGCTTCGATCGAGAGAACGGAAATCGCATTCCGTTCTTGTCGGCCATGAGCATGCTCGGCGCGACTGACAATGAGCCGCACAGTTATCTTGAGATTGCCGAGGCCTTGCGGCGGCATGGCGCCGCGCCGAACGAAGACCTGCGCCAGCTGTGGCGCCGCGTCATATTCAACGTGCTGATTTCCAATACCGACGATCATCTGCGCAATCACGGCTTCCTTTATGAGAGCCCGGCCGGCTGGCGGCTTTCGCCTGCGTACGACATGAATCCAGTGCCTGTGGACATCAAGCCGCGCGTGCTATCGACTTCGATTGATCCGAACGATCCGAGCGCTTCTTTCGACCTCGCCATGGCGTCCGCGGACTATTATGGCCTGAAAGACGAAGAAGCCCTTGCGATTGCCGCCGAAGTGGCAAAGGTCGTCTCGCAGTGGCGAAAGACGGCGCAAGAGGCGGGTCTCGCCCGGGTCGAAATCGAGCGCATGGCTTCCGCTTTCGAGCACAGCGATTTGGCGAAAGCGCAGAGGAAAAGTGCGTGAAGCGGGGTGGGGTGGGACACCGTGCGCGCGCAGACGGCGGAGGCCGAGATCGGCGACCTCATCGTCGAGGTGCGCTCGGCCACCGCGGGTGTCGGTTCCTTCACTTTCACGTTTGACCACATGGCCGACTGACCGGCCACAACGCCGACCAGATCGTGGCGGCGAGACGGGCGGCGGAGTAGATCATCGACTGTCGTCCCATGCGGAAGCGGGGGGACCCCGGTAGTTACCGCCGGCCAGTGAATACTGGATCGCCTTCCGGCGTTTATCTTCGGGCCGCGCTTCGCGCGGACCCGTTTGCGGGCGATGACAGGTGAGTATGCCGGCACGCTCCCGCAAGCGTGACTTGCCCGTGAGCGCGCGGCTGCCGTACCTCTCTTGCCGAGGGCGAATCGGAGGGACAGGCGCCATGAACATCATCCACCGCCGCGGCTGGGAAATCCCTGAGCGCCTCGTCACGCCGGAACATGTGCTTTTCAACCGCCGCAGTCTGCTGATGGGCGCCGCCGGCGCAGGGGCGTTGGCGCTCATGCCGGGCGCCGCGCTCGCCGCCGCGCCCAAGGATGCGACCGCCGATCTCTATCCGGCCAAACGCAATCCGACATACAAGCTCGACCGCAAGATCACCAACGAGAAGATCAACGACCACTACAACAATTTCTACGAATTCGGCACGGCCAAGGACATCGCCGATGCGGCGCAGGCGCTGCCGGTGCGGCCGTGGGTGGTGAAGATCGACGGGATGGTGGAGAAGCCGATCGAGATCGACATCGACGACCTGATCCGCAAGATGACGCTGGAGGAGCGCCTCTACCGTCACCGCTGCGTCGAGGCCTGGGCGATGGCGATCGCCTGGACCGGCTTCCCGTTCAAGAAACTCGTCGATTTCGCCAAGCCGCTCGGCTCGGCCAAGTTCGTCAAGATGACGACCTTCATGAACCCGAAGATCGCGCCCGGCCAGCGGCTCTCCTGGTTCCCCTGGCCCTATGTGGAAGGGCTCACCATGGCGGAGGCGACCAACGATCTCGCCTTCCTTGCCACCGGTTGCTACGGCCACCCCATGGACAAACAGCACGGCGCGCCGCTTCGGTTGGCGGTGCCGTGGAAATACGGGTTCAAGTCGATCAAGTCGATCGTGCAATTCACCTTCACCGACAAGCAGCCGGTCGGCATGTGGCAGCAGATCCAGGGATCGGAATACGGCTTCTGGGCCAACGTCAATCCGAAGGTGCCGCATCCGCGCTGGAGCCAGGCCACCGAGGAAATCATCGGCACGGGCGAGCGGGTGGCGACCCAGTTGTTCAACGGCTACGGCGAATACGTCGCCGGCATCTATAAGGGCATGGAAGGCCATCAAATGTGGATGTGAGCAACCGGCTCCGGACCCGTTTCCGCCACGTTCGCTTGCATGCTATGATGATTTTTTAGGCAAGCGGACCGGGGCTTCATGGTGCCGAACAGCCAGAACATCCGATACATCGCACGCATCTTTAATGTCGAACTGCATCAGCATTGGGCGCTCTATCTCTTGGAGGGCGTCGTGCTGGTCGTCCTCGGGGCGACGGCGATCGTACTGCCGCCACTGGCCACGATAGCCGTTACCGTCTTGGTCGGCTGGCTGGTGCTGGTAAGCGGGCTCATCGGGCTGGTCACGAGCTTCGCGATGCGGGCCGCGCCCGGCTTCGGCTGGTCGATTATTTCGGCCGTGCTGGCGATCGTCGTCGGCTACCTGCTTCTGGCGAATCTCGAATTGGGAACGGTTTTCATCACGATCGTGATGCTGGCCTTCTTTATCATCGAAGGCGTCAGCACGCTCATGTACGCCCGCGCCCACAAGCGTGAATTGTCGTCGAGCCGATGGCAGTGGATGATCGTGAGCGGCGTCATCGATCTCGCTCTCGGCGCCTATATCCTCTACGGCCTGCCGGTCATCGCGCCCTGGGCGCTCGGGCTTCTGGTCGGCATCAATATGGTGTTTGGCGGCGTCGCCCTGATTGTCATGGCCGAGCGCGCGCATAAGGAAGATAGGCCGACGCGGCACACGTCATAACGGCGGCTCTCCCGACATCCGGGCTGGCCCGCACGGCGCGGACACGTTTCACCGCTCTCCATAGCGCTCGGCGAGCCGTCGGTCGTAGTCGAGCACGGCCTCCAGCAGCACCTGCGCGCCGGCGGCGCATTGCTCCTTCGAGGAATACTCCGCCTCGTTGTGGCTGATGCCGTCCTTGCAAGGCACGAAGATCATGGCAGCCGGCGCCACCCGCGCCACGTAAGCCGCGTCGTGGCCGGCGCCGGAGATCATGTCGCGGGTGGTGAAGTTGGAGACGCGCGCGCCCTCGCGCACTGCGGCGATGCATCGATCGTCGAAGGGCTGCGGCGGCTGGGTCCAGATGTTCTTCATGTCGACGGCGACGCCAAGTTCCGCGCATGCCGCGTCGGCGGCAGCCGCGACGTCTTTTTCCATGGCATCGAGCACGGCCGGTTCCGGAGCGCGCATGTCGATCATGAAGAACACCTCGCCCGGCACGACATTGGGCGCGCCCGGCTTCACCTCCATGAGCCCGACCGTGCCGACGCCGCCTGCGCTCTTGCGGGCGGCGGCGTTCACCGCTTCGACCAGGCGCGCGGCGGCGAGCAGCGCGTCGTGGCGGCGCGGCATCGGCGTGGTGCCGGCATGGGTATCCTGGCCGGTGACCGTGACCTCGTACCAGCGCATGGCCTGCACGCCGGTGACGACGCCGATGTCCTTGCCCTCGGCCTCCAGATAGGGGCCCTGCTCGATATGCACCTCGAAGAAGGCGGAGAGCTCGTGGCCGCCGCAGTGCTCCGGCCCGCGATAGCCGATCTTCTCCAGCGCCGAGCCGAAGCTCTCGCCGCTGCGGTCGGTGCGCGCGGCGGCCCAGTCGCGGGTGAACACGCCGGCGAAGACGCCGGAGGCGATCATGGCCGGCGCGAAGCGTGCGCCTTCCTCATTGGTCCAGTTGACCAGTTCGATGGGCGCGAAGGTCTCGTATCCGGCCTGCACCAGCGTGCGCAGCGCTTCCAGCGCCGCCAGCACGCCAAGCGCGCCGTCGAACTTGCCGCCGGTCGGCTGGGTGTCGAGATGGCTGCCCATTGCGATGGGCGGCACATCGTCCCGCATGCCGGGACGGCGCGCGAACATGTTGCCCATGTCGTCGACGGTGACGGCGCAGCCCAAGCCCTCGCAGCGCGCTTTGAACCAGCCGCGCACCTGGGCGTCGAGATCGGTGAGGGTGAGCCGGCAGATGCCGCCCTTCGGCGTGCCGCCGATCTTGGCGGTCTCCATCAGGTCGTCCCACAGGCGTTCGGTGTCGATCTTGAGGTTTTTCATGGTGACGATGATAGCGCATTCTCACCGCCGGCGGCGGCTGTACGGCCGGCTCTATACTCGTTAAGGTAGTCGCCGGCTATTTCTGCGAGGAGGCCAGCCATGGCCGACGATGCTAGCCAGGCGCCGACCGAGCTCAAGTCTCCCGTGCGGACAATTCCGCCGGACAGCAAGGCTAAGGGAGTCGAGCCTGGCATGGCGCTCTGCCTTTCCGGGGGCGGCTATCGCGCCATGGTGTTCCACATGGGCGTGATCTGGCGCCTGCACGAGACGGGCCTCCTGAACACACTCAAACGGATATCGAGCGTGTCCGGTGGCTCGATCACCGCCGGCGTGCTGGCGCTCAAGTGGGACAAGCTTGCCGGACAGCCGTTTGAGCGCAAGAGCTTCGAGCGCGAGTTCATCGCGCCGCTGAGCGCGCTCGCCCGAGAGACAATCGATGTCGGTTCGGCCACGCTCGGCCTCATGTGGCCGGGCGGCGTGAGCGGACGCATCGCGGCGTCTTACGACAAATATCTTTTTCACGGCGCCACCCTGCAGAACCTGCCCGACGAACCGCGCTTCGTCATCAATGCAACCAATGTGCAATCGGGCGCGCTCTGGCGCTTCATGAAGCCTTATATGGCAGACTACCGGGTGGGCATGGTCGACCAGCCGAAAACGCCGCTGGCGGTCGCGGTTGCGGCGTCGTCCGCGTTTCCGCCAGTGCTGTCACCGTTGCGCATGCCGCTCGATCCGGCCACCGTCCGCACGGTGGAAGGCAATGATCTTCACATCGAGCCCTATACCAGCAACGTCGTGCTCACCGACGGCGGGGTCTACGACAATCTCGGCCTGGAGACCGCCTGGAAGCGCTACGATACAATTCTGGTAAGCGACGCCGGCGGCCAAATGGAGCCGGAGGGTGAGCCCAGCACCGATTGGGCAGGGCATTCCTATCGCGTGCTGAACCTGATCGACAACCAGGTGCGCGCACTGCGCAAGCGCCAGGTGATCGAGTCTTATCAGGCGCCCCTGCACGACCTCACTCATCGTAAGGGCGCCTACTGGGGCATCCGCACCGACATTGCCAATTATCATCTTGCCGACGCGCTCGCCGCGCCGCATCAGCGGACACTTGCGCTGGCCACGATCCCGACGCGGCTCGCCAGCATGGACAAGAAGACGCAAGCGCGCCTGGTCAACTGGGGCTACGCCGTCTGCGACGCCGCCCTGCGCAAGCATGTCGATGCGGGGCTCGGGCCGGACCCGGTGTTTCCCTACGCCGGCGGCGTCTAAGCTTAAGTAGCCCGCAATGCGGGACGCGCGCGGCTATAGACTGTTTCGGGTGCATCCGGTTCAATCGCGCCTTGTCAAGCAAACGTGGCTTGAGGAGGCGAGAGATGCCGGCGTACTGGGTTGCGCGCTCTAAGGTCAACGACGCCGTCGAATACAAGAAATACACCGATCTGGTGCCGGGCATCATTGCCAGATACGGGGGCAGGGTGCTGGCGCGCGGCGGCAGGTTTCAGATCATGGAAGGCCCGGACAAATTCCACCGCTTCATCGTGATCGAATTTCCCACCTTCGAGCAGGGGGTGGCCTGCTTTCAATCTCCTGAATACGACCGGGCTGCCGCTTTCCGCCGCGGCGGCGCCGGCGAAGTCGAGACCGTCATGGTGGAGGGGATATAGCCCGTCAATTTAACGACCCCCTAGCATCGGCCGGTTGAAACCGCGTAAGATGCCGCAAAATAACATTTAAATGGGAGGAGCAAATGCTGAGACGCTTGAAATCAAGATCGTTCGCTTGGGTTGCGGGTTTGGGGCTCACGCTGGCCGCCGGCGCGATGTTCGTGACCCATTCCGCCAATGCCGCCGACAAGAAGCCGATCAAGATCGGGTTTGCCATGTCGCTGACCGGCTTCCTGGGACCGAACGGCAAGCAGGCGCTGCTCGCCTCGGAAATCTGGGCCGACCAGGTCAACAAGGCCGGCGGTCTGCTCGGGCGCCCGGTCGAACTCAAATACTACGACGATCACAGCCGACCGGCCGACGTCCCGTCGATCTACACCAAGCTGCTCGACATCGATCACGTCGACCTCGTGCTCTCGGCCTACGCGACCAACGACGTGGCGCCGGCGATGCCGATCGTCATCCGCAAGGGCAAGCTGTTCATCAGCCTGTTCGCGCTCGACGTGAACGCCAAGTTCCACTATCCGAAATACTTCTCGATCCTGCCGACCGGCCAGGACACCAAGGGCTCCTTCACCGAGGGCTTCTTCAAGCTCGCGGCCGCCCAGAAGCCGAAGCCGAAGACAATCGCGCTGGCCTCCGCCGACGCCGACTTCGCGCAGAACGCCTGTGACGGCGCCCGCGCCAACGCCAAGAAGTACGGCTTCAAGATCGTCTACGACAAGAGCTATCCGCCGCCGCCGAAGACCACCGACTTCACGCCGATCGCGCGCGCGCTCAAAGCGGTGAATGCCGACCTCGTCGTGGTTTGCGCCTATCCCGCCGACTCGGTCGGCATGGTTGAAGCTGCCAACGAAGTGGGCCTCACGCCGAAAATGTTCGGCGGCGCCATGGTCGGCCTGCAGGCAACGGTGTTCAAGGAGAAGCTGAAGGACAAGCTCAACGGCATCGTGAACTACGAGACCTGGGTGCCGGCCAAGAACGAGATGTATGACGGCACCGAGGCCTTCTTCAAAGAGTATCAGTCGCGCGCGAAGGCGGCCGGCGCCGATCCGCTCGGCTATTATCTCGCCGGCTGGGGCTATGCCCGCATGCAGGTGCTCGAACAGGCCATCAAGGGCGCCAAGAGCATCAACGACAGCAAGCTCGCCGCCTATATGCGCAAGGCGAAGTTCAACACCATCATGGGCCCGATCAAGTTCGGCAAGAAGGGTGAATGGGCGCAAGGCCGCATGCTCACCGTCCAGTATCACGGCATCAAGCCGGACGCGAACCTGGAGACCTGGCGCGGCATGGACTACCAGACCGTGCTCGATCCGCCGAACCTGAAGACCGGCGACATGGTCTACCCCTACGAGAAGGCGCATAGCGCGAAGTAGGGCTTGGGCGGGAATGTGAATGCGGCGCCGCGGGATCAACCTGCGGCGCCGTTGCTTTATTTGTCCCGCGCCATCGGCTCGCTTACCTCCCCCTGAAAGGGATCATTCAGGGGAGGGAACGGAAATGCCGCGCGGTTCTGCTTTACATCCCCAGATAAAACTGCCGGATCAGGTCGTTATTGTTGAGCTCATCGGCGGACGAACCTTCGAAGGCGATCTTGCCGTGCACGATGACATAGCCGCGGTCGGCGATGCGCAGGGCCTGGGTGAAGTTCTGCTCGGCCATCAGCACCGTGAGATTGTAGTGGTCCTTGAGCCGCTTGATGGCCTCGATGGTGCGGCTGACCAGGAGCGGCGCGAGGCCCACCGACGGCTCGTCGATCAACAGGATACGTGGGTCGAGCATCAGCGCGCGCGCCAGCGCCAGCATCTGCTGCTCGCCGCCGCTCATCGAGCCGGCGAGCTGGCTCCTGCGCTCGGCCAGCCGCGGGAACATTTCGAAGCAGAAATCCATGTTGGTCCTGATCTGCGGGCGCGCCTTGCGGCGGCTGGCGCCCAGCAGCAGGTTCTCCTCGACGGTCTGGCGCGGGAAAAGGCGGCGGCCTTCCGGCACCAGCGCCACGCCGAGATCGACGATCTGTTCGGTGGTGAGCCGGGTGAGGTCGTGCTTCGTGCCGTCGATCTCGGCCAGGATCCTGCCGCGGCTCGGCCGCACCAGGCCCATCATGCATTTCATGACGGTGCTCTTGCCGTTGCCGTTGGTGCCGAGCAGCACCACGGTCTCGCCGCTGCCGACGGTTAGCGAGACGTCCTCCAGCACGCGCACCGCGCCGTAGGCGGCATCGATCTTCTCGACGGTGATGCTGTTGCTTTCAGGTGCCAAGATAGGCTCCCACCACTTCGTCGTCTTTGATCACGTCGTCCGGCCTGCCGTCGGCGATCTTCCGGCCCGAGACAAGCACCACCAGGCGTTGGGAGAATTTCATTACAGCACGCATGATGTGCTCGATCATGATGATGGTGATGCCGCGCTCGTTGAGCTGGATGAGCAGCGCGACGATGTCCTCCACCTCCGAATGCGAGAGGCCGGCCATCGCCTCGTCGGCGATCAGGAGCTTTGGATCGGCGGCCATGGCGCGCGCGAGCTCCAGCTTGCGCATCTCGACCTGGGTCAGATCGCTCGGATGCTGCCGCGCCTTGCCCTCGAGCGCGACCAGCGCCAGGAGCTCGTGGCAGCGGTCGTCAAGCTCCGCGTGGGAGAGATGATGCGTGCCGTGGCGCGCGTTGACGGTATAGACCAGCGGCACGCGGATGTTCTCGGCGACGCTCATGCTCATGAACGGGCGGGGAAGCTGGAAGCTGCGGGCGAGCCCGCGGTGCGTGCGCTCATGCGCGATCATCCCATCCAGCTTCTCGCCGGCGAAGGTCACGCTGCCGGACTCATTGTGCAGGGTGCCGCAAATGCAGTTGACCAGCGTGCTCTTGCCCGAGCCGTTGGGCCCGATGAGGCCGACGCGCTCTCCCTCGGCGACGGCGAGGTCGACGGTGTCGAGTGCGACAAAGCCGCCGAAGCGCTTGCCGAGCTGGTCGACCTGCAACAGCGGGGCGTTCATGGCTTCACCTTCTTGCGCGTCCAGTCCTGCCAGAGACCGACGATGCCCTTGGGCGCAACGATGACGAAGCCGATCAGCAGCAGCCCGACGATGAGCAGGTTGGCCACGGAGGAGATGGTAACGGTCGCCACCTGCTGCAGCGTGCCGAGCAGGATGGCGCCGACCAGTGGGCCGACCCAGCTCGTGGTGCCCCCGATCATCGGCATGGCGATCGAATTCACGGCGTATGAGAGGTCGAACACCGAGCCCGGCACCGTGAATCCGGAATAGAACGGGAAGGTCGAGCCGGCCATGCCCATCAACGCGCCGGACACCGCGGTGGCGATCAGCTTCAAACGCAGCGTCGGCACGCCGCAGGCCTCCGCCGCCAGTTCGTCGTCGCGGATGGTGGCGAAGCCCATGCCCAGCCGCGAGCGCTCGATGAGGCGGGCGGTGGTGAGAGCGACGATGACGAGGATGATCATCAGCACGAAAAGGTACTGGATATAGGGGCCGAATACCGGGACGGTCTCGGGCGGGATGACATAGGCGCCGCGCGAGCCGCCGACGAACTCCCAGTTCGTCACGAAGGTTTCCAGCACCACCGCCAGCGCCAGCGTGGCGATGGCGAAGAACACGCCGCGAAGCCGCAGCGTCAAATAGCCGGTGCCGAGCCCCACCACGCCCGCGACTGCGCCACCGATCAGAATGAGGATCGGCACGGGGATGGGGAAGACGTGGTGCAGTAGAGCGGCGGTGCGCTCGGAGAACAAGTCGTCCAGGCTCTGGCCGACCGTGTAGAGGAACACGCTCGAATAGGCGCCGATGGCGAAAAACCCTGCCGAGCCAAAGTTCACGTAGCCGCAATAGCCGCCGAGGATGTTCCAGGCGGTGGCCAGCACGATGTATTGCAGTACGGTGTAACCGGCGAAAAACCAGTAGTCGTTGCCGTAAGTGCGGAACAGCAGATAGAGCGCCGTGCCGACGACGATCTCGATGAGGATGAAGACGGGCGTGCGCACGGGCTAGCGTCCCAGAATGCCGGACGGCCGCACGGCGAGCGTCAGCAGCAGGATGCCGAACGACACCGCCGGCGCCCAGGACGGTCCGTAGTAGGTCGCGGTCAGGCTTTCGATCACGCCCAGCAGCAGCGCCGCGATCAGCGTGCCCGGCAGACTGCCGAGACCGCCCAGCACACAGATCGCGAAGATGCGGCCGATATAGTCGCGGCCGACCGAGGGGATGACCGGCTGGATGATGATAAGGAAGGCGCCGGCCAAGGAGGCGGTGGCGATCGAAATGCCGAAGGCGATGCGCTTGATGCGGGTCGGATCGACCGCCATCAGGCGCAGCGCCAGCGGGTCCTGCGAGACCGCCATGACCGCACGGCCGACGAAGCTGCGCGAGAGGAATATCTGAAGGCTTAAGAACATCGCCATCGCCACCAGGAACGGCACCAGCAGACGGTAGGGGAATTCGAGCCCGCCGAGGACCAGACTGGAGCCGATATAAGACGCGTCGACGGAGCGGTAGTCGACGCCGAACACGATCAGCAGGCACACTTCGGTGACGAACAGCAGCCCGAAGAAGAAGGCAAGACCGCGCAGGCTTTCCTGGCCGCGCTTCTCGAACGACAGGTAATAGACCTGATAGACAAGGGCGCCAAGCGCATAGAAGGCCGGCAGCGCGATGATGCTGACGACGATTGGATCGATGCCGAGTTTCGAATTGACGATATAGGCGATGTAGGACCCGATGATGATGAAGGCTGGATGCGCGATGTTGACGATGTCGAGCATGCCGAACGAGATCGAAATGCCGGCGGTGACCGCGGCGTAGAAGCCGCCGAGCAGCAGACCCGCGATGATCGCGTTGATCAGGAGATTGACGTCCATGAAAGTCTAAAGCCGGCGCAACGCTTGGCGGTGGTCCGCTTTCGTGTCAGGCGCGGCCCTGCCGGTGGCGGGCGGTGCGCTGAGACGAAAGGCGAATCCCTCGAACTGATGGCCGGTTTTCACTCCCCTCTGAACCACGTCTTCTTTTTTTGCCGCTTACGTGGCGGAATCTGGCTTACCGCCCCGCTGCGGACCCTTGCGGCCGCGCGTTGGCGTTGCGCGGCAGCCGGGTTTGGCGGTGCAGTTTGCAGGAAGGGGGCCGGCTTGGCTAGTGCGCATATGGTGTGCCGAGCGCATCCAGCCCGCGACAAAAAAGGCCCGCCCCGGACCGCAATCCGGGACGGGCCGCTGTTCCTCTCGCGCGACTGGCGCGGCGCTTTACGCGGCTTCCGCCTGCGGGCGCACGCCCGCCGGCAGCGGCATCGGCTGATTGGCGCTGTCTTTGAACTCGACGGTCATGAACACCATTTCCTTGTCGCCGAGGTTCTCCAGGTCGTGCACCTTGAACTCGCCCTTACCGTAGCTCTCGTGGCGGGTCTCGCCGGGCTGATAGGTGTACTCGACGGTGGTGCCGCCGTGCACGTGCTGGCGGCCTCGTCCGCCGGACACCGAGGTCCAGAAATAATCGAGCACGTGGCGGTGGAAGCCGACGCGTTCACCCGGCGCGAGGCGGATGATCCACACGCGGGTGCGCTCGTTCTCCGACAGCAGTTGCGTGCCGACGCAGGGGTTGGGATTCTTGGCTTCGCGCTCGAATTCAGCGGCGATGTCGGCCGGCCAAGGCGACTTGTCTTTGCTCTCGGCGGCCTTGTCGAGCATGGTCAGAGCCATTGCGATTTCCTCCGGTGCTATTTGCCTTGATATATAGCATATTGCGGCGGACTTAAAGATTGAGGAAGCAGTCATTGGCCGGGACCAGGACGAGGCGCGCCATCGTCATCGGCGGCTCGATGAGCGGCCTGCTCAGCGGGTTGCTGCTGCGCCGCGCCGGCTGGGACGTCGACATCTACGAGCGGGTGGAGAGCGAACTCTCCGGCCGCGGCGCCGGCATCGTCGCCCAGTACGAACTGATCGAGCGGCTGCGCAGGCTCGGCCTTGCGACCGACCAGCTTGGCGTCAAGATCACGACGCGCAAGATCCTCGACCGCGACGGCCGCGTGACGCACGAGATCGAATGTCCGCAGGTGCTCACCGCCTGGGAGCGTGTCTACCGGCTGCTGCGCGATGCCTTTCCGCCCGCGCATTACCATCGCGGGCGCGGCCTCGCCCGTTTCACGCAGGATGCCGAAAAGGTCACGGCGCGCTTTGCTGGCGGCGAAGCCATCGATGCGGATCTGCTGGTCGGTGCCGACGGCCTCCGCTCGACCGTGCGCCAGCAGGCGGCGCCCGAAGTGGCGCCGCTCTATGCCGGCTACAGCGCCTGGCGCGCGATGATCGCGGAAAGCGCGTTTCCGCCCGACGTGCATCGCGACATGTTCGAATTCATGACGTTCACACTGCCGCCGGGCGAGCAGTGCCTCGGCTATCCGGTGGCCGGGCCTGACAACGACCTGCGACCGGGTCACCGCCGCTACAACGTCGTGTGGTACCGGCCGGCGGACGAAAAGACCAAGCTGCAATGGCTGCTCACCGACGAGAGCGGCGTGACGCATTCAATCTCCATTCCGCCGCCGCTGCTAAGGCGGGAGGCCATTGCCGAAATGCGCGCCGACGCCGAGCTGCTGCTTGGCCCGCAGTTCCGCCAAGTGGTGAAGATGATCGACGAGCCGATCCTGCAGCCGATCTATGATCTGGAATCGCCGCACATGGCGTTCGGTCGCGTGGCGATCCTCGGCGATGCCGCCTTCGTCGCGCGCCCACACGTGGCGGCGGGCGTCTCCAAGGCCGCGGACGACGCGGCCGCGCTGGTCGAGGCGCTCGGTGCCGAAAGCGACGTTGCGCCGGCGCTTGCCCGCTACGAAGCCGCGCGGCTTAACGAGAACTTCCGCATCATCGAGCGCGCGCGTCATCTCGGCGCCTTTCTGCAGGCGACGCGCACCGAGGCCGAGCAGGCGCGCGCCGGCCGCCATGCGACCGCCGGCGCCGTGCTGGCGGAGACCGCGGTGCTGGATTTCCTGTACGCGTGAGTGGGTTTCTTGGGCCGATTCGTCCTCCGCTCATTCCCGCTTGCGCGGGGACGAGCGGATGATTCTATCCAGACGTTATTCGCTGCGGTTTGAGTGTACGGCATCATTCCTTCTTCCCAATCCTTCCCCACAGCCAGCGTGCAACGTCTGCCGGCAGCTCGTTGCCGCCGGCGGCGCGCAGGTTGGCGGCGCGCATTTCCTTCACGTCGATGGCGCCGATCAGTGGTGTAAGCGCGGCGATCAGCTTCTTGTCGTGGGCGTCGTCGGGGGCCAGCAGCAGGATGGCGTCGTAGGGCGGGATGGCCTGCCTGGGATCGCTGAGCACCTTGAGATCGTATTTGGCGATGCGGCCGTCGCTGGAGAAGGCGGAGATCACGTCGACCTCGCCGTTGACGGCCGCCTGATACATGAAGGTTGCCTGCATCGACTTCTGCTCGGCGAAATGCAGGTTATAGGCCTGCTGGATCGCCTTCCATTCCGGCCGGTCGAAGAATTCATAGTCGCCGGCGATGGTCATCCGCGGGGCGTAGCGCGCGAGGTCGGCGATCGAATTGATACCGAGTTCGTCGGCCTTCTTGCGCGGCATGGCCAGCGCATAGGCGTTCTCGAAGCCGAGCGGGCCCAGCATGCGCACGCCGTAGTTCTTGGTCAGCCAGGCCGCGACCTCTTTCAGCACCTCCTTACGCGGCTTGACGTCGCTGTGGTGCATGTAGTTCGCCCAGATGGTGCCGGAATAGTCGACATAGATGTCGACGTCGCCTTCGGTGAGCGCCTTGAAGATCACCGCCGAGCCGAGGCCGTCGCGGCGCTGGCTGGCGAGGTGATCTGCCGCCAGTCGCTGCTGGATCAGCGCGCCCAGGATGTACTGCTCGGTGAAGGATTTGGTGCCGACCACATAGCTGTTGCGGCCGGCGGCGCCGCCAGGCACCAGCGCGGCGACCACCACCAGCACGAGCCCGAGGCCGCCGGCGACGACGCGGGCGCGGCTGCGGGCGGCGACGCCGTATTCCATCAGCGCCAGCAACTGGTCGACCACCAGCGCCAGCACGGCAGCGGCCACGCAGCCGAATATGACGAAGACCCAGTTCTGCGTCTGCAGCCCGGCGAAGATGTAGTTGCCCAGGCTGGTCTGGCCGACCGGCGTCGACAGCGTGGCGGTGCCGATCACCCAGACGGCGGAGGTGCGGATGCCGGCCATAATCACCGGCATCGCGAGCGGCAGTTCGATCTCGCGCAGCGACTGCGCCGGCTTCATGCCGATGACGCGGGCGGCGTCGCGCAAGGACGGGTCGAGGCCGTTGAGGCCTGTGACCGTGTTGCGTAAGACCGGCAGCATGGAATAGAGCGCGAGCGCCAGCACCGACGGCAGGAAGCCGAGGGCCGAGAAGCTCAGCCCGAAAAGCCTGTCGGTGAGCGCCGCGATCGCCAGCAGCAGCGGATAGAACAGCGCCAGCAGCGCGATGCCGGGAATGGTCTGGATGACGCTGGCGACCGTCAGCAGGGCGGCGCGCAGCACCGGGCGGCGGGTGGAGAGGATGGCGAGCGGCAGGCTGATGCCGAGGCCGATCGCCAGCGCCGTGATGCTCACCAGCACATGGCTGCCGAGATAGTCGGGCAGCCGCGCCCAGGCGGCGGCGAGACGCGCGTCGATGTTCATTGCGGCCATGATGGCATGGGCAGGCGGGTGGAGAAACCCATGTCGGCCGGTTTGCAACGGCCGGGCGAGCGAGTAGTTTGCGGCGCACATCGGGGATTGGCAGATGGCTGAAAGCGCAACAACGGCGGTGGCGCTGCGCGACGTGGTAGTCGCATTCCGGCTGGCCGGCGGCGACCGCTTCACCGCGGTTGAGCGAGCAACCCTCACCGTCGCCGACGGGGAGTTCGTCGCCATCGTCGGACCGACCGGCTGCGGCAAGTCCACCCTGCTCAATATCGCCGCCGGCCTGCTGCCGCCGGCCGCGGGCGAGGTCGAGATTTTCGGCGCGCCACTTGCCGCGCTCAACCGGCAGGCTGGCTATCTCTTCCAGGCCGACGCGCTGTTTCCCTGGAAGACCGCGGCGGAGAACGTCGCCATCGGCCTGGAAACGGCGGGCACGCCGCGCAGCAAGGCGCGTCCGCTGGCGCAGGAGTGGCTGGCGAGGGTCGGCTTGGGCGCTTTCGGCGACCGCTATCCGCACATGCTCTCCGGCGGCCAGCGCAAGCGCGTGGGCCTCGCGCAGGTGCTGATCCGCGATCCCAAGATATTGCTGATGGACGAGCCGTTCGGCCCGCTCGACGCGCAAACGCGGCAGATCATGGGCAACCTGCTGCTCGAACTGTGGAGCGCGGACCGCAAGGCGGTGCTGTTCGTTACCCACGACCTGGAGGAGGCGATCGCGCTGTCGGATCGGGTGGTGATCATGTCGGCAGGACCGGCCTCGCGCATCATCGGCGACTGGAAGGTGCCGCTCAAGCGTCCGCGCGATATCGGCGAGGTGAAGCTCGACGCGGCCTTCAACGATCTGCACCGCGAAATCTGGCACAAGCTGAAGGCGGAAGTGGTCAAGGGCTACGCGCAGGCGGAGGCAGGGTGACCATGCGGGCGATTGAGGCACTTACGACGGCGCTGGCTCATTGCTGCTCCCTCCCCCTGAAAGGGGGAGGGCTGGGGTGTGGGTCAGCAAGCGACCCCCACCCGGCCGCTTCGCGGTCGACCTCCCCCTTGCAGGGGGAGGTAAAGAGAGTGCGCGGAGAGGTTTGAGCCATGTCCCGCCTGACCCTTCTCGCCCTGCAAATCCTTGTCGCGGTCGTTTCGGTCGGGCTGTGGTACGTGCTGACCACCTATCCAATTTTCGGTCATATGGTGCTGCCGCCGTTCTTCTTTTCCAATCCGGTGGATGTGGCGAAGCAGATATTCGAATGGTTCGTCACCGGCGTGATCTGGCGGCATTTGTGGGTCACGCTGGAAGAGTTGATTCTCGCCTTCGTCATCGGCTCGATCGGCGGCGTGCTGGTCGGGTTCTGGTTCGCACGCCAGCCGCGCACCAACGCCGTGTTCGATCCTTACGTTAAGATGGCCAACGCGCTGCCGCGCGTCGTGCTGGCGCCGATCTTCACGCTGTGGCTCGGCCTGGGCATCTGGTCGAAGGTGGCGCTCGGCGTAACGCTGGTCTTCTTCATCGTTTTCTTCAACGTCTATCAGGGCGTCAAGGAAGTCTCGCCCACCGTGCTCGCCAATGCGCGCATGCTCGGCATGAACGAGCGGCAGTTGATGCGGCACGTCTACTGGCCGTCGGCGCTGTCCTGGATGTTCTCCTCGCTGCACACCTCGGTCGGCTTTGCCGTGGTGGGCGCGGTGGTCGGCGAATATCTCGGCTCGGCCGCCGGCCTCGGCTACCTGATCCAGCAGGCGGAAGGCGTGTTCGACGTGGCCGGCGTGTTCGCCGGCATGTTCGTGCTGGCCGCCTTCGTCATCGTGATCGACGTGATCGTCACCCTGGTCGAGCGGCGGCTGCTGGTCTGGCGCCCCGCGCCGGAGCACGCCCGGCCCTAGTCAGCCCGCCCCCTCTTGTCCTATCGTCCGCGCGAAACGGCCTCGCCTGCCGGGCCGTCAAGAACGAGGAGGAAACATATGGGATCCAAGCTCATCCGCCGTCTGGCGGCCGCGCTCGGCGCGCTGGTGCTGACGTCGGGCATCGCCTACGCACAAATGCCCAAGGTGACGCTCGCCATCGGCGGCGCGTCCTGCCTTTGCTACCTGCCGACCATGCTCGCTCACCAACTCGGGGAGTTCAAAAAGGCCGGCGTCGATGTCGAGATTGTACAGTTCAAGGGCGGCTCGGAATCGCTGAAAGCCGTGCTCGGCGGTTCGGCCGACGTGGTGTCGGGCTATTACGACCATTGCGTCGAGTTGGCGCCCAAGAACCAGCACCTGGAAAGCTTCGTGGTCTATGACCGCTTCCCCGGTTTCGCGCTGGTCGTCTCGCCCAAGCACACCAACGAGATCAAGGCGGTGAAGGATCTCGCCAACAAGAAGATCGGCGTCTCGGCGCCCGGTTCGTCCACAGACTTCTTTCTCAAATACATCCTGCACAAGTTCGGCGTCGACCCCAACTCGGTCGGCGTGATCGGCGTCGGCCTCGGCGCCACCGCCATCGCCGCCATGGAGCAGGGCCGCATCGACGCCGCCATTATGCTCGATCCGGCGGTGACCCTGCTGTCCGGCAAATACAGCGATCTGCGCATCTTGAGCGACACGCGCTCGGAGAAGGATACGCTCGCCGTATTCGGCGGCCAATATCCCGGCGGCGCGCTCTACACCAAGCACGAATGGATCGTCGCGCATCCGAAGGAAGTGCAGGCAATGACCAACGCGATCGTCAGCACGCTGAAGTGGATCCACTCGCATTCGGCCGAGGAGATCGCCGCCAAGATGCCGCCCGAGTGGACCAAGAACAAGGCGCTCTACATAGCGGCGCTCAAGAACACCATGCCGATGTATTCCAAGAACGGCAAGATGGACCCGAAGGGTGCGCAGGCCGTGCTCGACGTGTTCTCCCAGTCGTCGCCGGCGATCGCCAAGGCGCATATCGACCTGTCGAAGACCTACACCAACAAGTTCGTCGAGCAGGCGGACAAGAAGATGGGGATGAAGTAGGCCCGATTACTGCCGCTTTCCGCACACAAGAACGCGTCATGGCCCGCGCAAGTCCGGGCCATCCACGTATTTGGCGAGATACCGATGAATTGCAAGCTTGCGTTATGACGTGGCATCGCCCGCGACTAGCGCGGGCGATGACAGCTCGGACGAAAGCGCGCCCATGAACCTCCTCTCCATCCAGTCCCATGTCGCCTACGGCCATGTCGGCAACTCGGCCGCGGTGTTTCCGCTCCAGCGGCTCGGTGTAGAAGTGTGGCCGGTGGATACGGTGCAGTTCTCCAATCACACCGGCTATGGCGAGTGGCAGGGCCGCGTGTTCGACGGCGACATGATCCGCGAGGTGGTCGGCGGTATCGCCAAGCGGAACGTGCTGGGCGAATGCGACGGCGTCCTCTCCGGTTACATGGGCGGGGCCGATATCGGCGCCGCTATCCTGGAAGCGGTGGCGACGGTGAAGGCCGCCAACCCTTCCGCCAAATACTGCTGCGATCCGGTCATCGGCGATGTCGGGCGCGGCATATTCGTGCGTGAGGGCATTCCCGAGTTCATGAAGGAAAAAGCGGTGCCCGCCGCCGACGTGATCACGCCCAATCAATTCGAATTGGAATACCTCGCCGGCGGCAAATGCGAGACCTTGGCGCAGGCGCTCGACGCGGTGCGGGTGGCGCACGACATCGGGCCTGGCGTGGTGATGGTCACCTCCCTGCATGTGGAAGACACGCCGGATGACGCGATCGATCTCCTGGCGTCCGACGGGGAGAACCGGTTCCGGCTGCGTACGCCGCGGCTGCAGCTCGTGGTGAACGGCGCCGGCGATGCGATCGCCGCGCTGTTCTTCGCTCATTATATGCGCGAGGGAAAGATCGACGTGGCGCTGTCACGCGCGGCCTCCGCGATCTTCGGCGTGCTGAGCAAGACGGCGGAGGTGGGCGCGCCGGAAATCCAGCTTGTGACGGCGCAGCAGGAGATCGTCGAGCCGAGCAAGGTCTTCGACGCGGAAGCCATTTGAGCCGCTGCTGATCGCCATTCGAAGAATTCGCTGGTCGCGGCGCCGCCCGCCCCGATAAGACCAATAGCGTTCATCTCGATGTCGCCGCCCGACGGCGCTCGAAGCATGATCGGCCCAAAGGATTTTCCGCCATGCAGCGCCGCTTCGTCACCCTCGACGTGTTTACCGCGCGGCCCTTCGCAGGCAACCCGCTGGCGGTCGTGCTGGAGGCGCGCGGTCTCGACGATGCCGCCATGCAAGCGATCGCGCGTGAGTTCAATCTGTCGGAAACGGTTTTCGTCTTGCCGCCGGAAAGGCCGGCGCACCGGGCGCGATTACGTATCTTCACCCCGGCGGCGGAACTACCTTTCGCCGGCCATCCCACCGTGGGAACCGCGGTGCTGCTCGGCTCGCTCGACGGCGGCAATGATACCCGGGCCATGGTGGTGGAGGAGAAGATCGGCCTCGTCGCCTGCGAGGTGAAGCCGGCGGCTGCTGGCGGCCATGCTTCCTTCGCGCTGCCGGCGTTGCCGGCCGAGGCCGGCGCGCCGCCCGAAAGCGACGCGCTGGCCGAAGCTCTCGGCCTTTCGCCGGCGGATATCGGCTTCGATGGATTCGTGCCGAGCGTGTGGTCGGCGGGCGTGCCCTTCATCTTCGTGCCGCTGGCGAGTCTCGACGCGGTGCGCCGCGCCCGGCCCGCACGGATGGCCGCGCTCGGCGACACGGGCGTTTATGCTTTCAGCAGTGAGACCGTCGATCCGGCGCATAATCTGCATGCGCGCATGTTCGCGCCGCATCTGGGCGTGGTGGAGGACCCCGCTACCGGCTCGGCGGCGGCGGCTTTTGCCGGCGTGGCGGCACGCTTCGCCGGTCTCGCGGACGGCGACCATTCGTTCACCATCGAGCAAGGATACGAGATGGGCCGGCCGAGCCTTATCAGCCTGCAGATGACGCTTCTGCACGGCCGACCTGTCGCGGCAACGATCGGCGGCGAGGCGGTTATCGTTACGCGCGGCACCATCGAGGCTTGACGGCGCGCCCGCGCTGGCGTCGATAGCCGAGGATGAGCGAACCCACCGTCTTTCAGGTCGACCGGTTGGCCTTGCGCTTCACGCCCAAGCCCTGGCCGCTCGCCATCGAGCGGCGCGCCGAGATCGACGCCTATTTCGAGCGGCTCAAACGCGATAAGCCGGAGGTCTGGAACGGCCGCGTGCTGCTCATGCATCACCAGGTCGTGCGCGACGGCGTGTTCAGCGGCGAATTCCTCGAGACGGATTATGCGAGCTTCGCGGCCTGGACGGCTTGGGGTCGCCCTCCCGCCGGCGTGCGCGACTGTTTCTCCGGCGCGGCCCTGTTGGCGAGCGACGGGGCGTTCCTGCTCGGCGTGATGGGCGAGCACACTTTCCATGCCGGCCACATATATTTCCCCTGCGGCACGCCCGATCCGGCTGACATCGCCGGCGGCAAGGTGGACCTGGAATTCAGCGTGTGGCGCGAACTCAAGGAGGAGACCGGCCTCACCGCCGCGGACGTCGAGGCGGCGCCGGGCTGGACGACGGTGCTCGATGGCAACCTCGTCGCCCAACTCAAGCTCATGCGCGCGCGGCGGGATGCGGAAAGCCTGCGCCGGCGCATCCTCTCCTACCTGGCGCGCCAGGCGAAGCCCGAGCTTGCCGATATCCGCATCGTGCGCGGCCGGAAGGATTTCAACGACGCGATGCCCGGCTATGTTACCGCGTTCCTCGGCGACTATTTTGATAAGGGCTAAACGTTATGCCCAAGCGGGATGGGCGACAGGGAGTAAGCGTATGAAGCTCGAACACATCGCCAAACGCTTCCGCATCGATAAGCCGGCCAAATTCCACCTGGCCGACCACGACCCCGCCGATGTCTGCGGCCTCGACATCGACAAGGCCGAGGCCAAGACGATGCTCGTGGAGGGCATCGGGCGGTTGGCGGACCTGCAGGAGCGGCTCTATGCCAGCGACAAGTGGTCGGTGCTGATCGTGCTGCAGGCGATGGACGCCGCCGGCAAGGACAGCGTCATCAAGCACGTGATGACCGGCCTGAACCCGCAGGGCGTCGAGGTGCACGCCTTCAAGCAGCCCAGCGAGGAGGAGCTTAATCACGACTTCCTCTGGCGCGCCAATCAGCACCTGCCGGAATGCGGCCGCATCGGCATTTTCAACCGCTCGCATTATGAGGAAGTGCTGGTGGTGCGGGTGCACCCGGAACTGCTGGAGACCCAGCACCTGCCCGATGGCATCGTCGGCCCCGGCATCTGGCGGAAACGATTCGAGGACATTTGCGCCTTCGAGCGCCATCTCGCCCGCAACGGCACGGTGATCCTGAAGTTCTTCCTCAATGTCTCGCGAAAGGAGCAGCGCCAGCGCTTCCTCGACCGCATCGACGAGCCGGGCAAGCGCTGGAAGTTTTCCACCAGCGACGTGAAGGAACGCAAGCTGTGGACCGAAATACATGACGGCCTTCGACGAGATGATCCGCGCCACCAGCATGCCGGAGGCGCCGTGGTACGTGGTGCCGGCCGACAACAAATGGTTCTCGCGGCTTGTCGTGGCGGCCGCGCTGGTCGAGGCGCTCGACCGGCTCGAGCTCGAATTCCCCAAGGTACGCGGCCCCGCCCTCAAGGAACTGGAGAAGGCGCGCAAGCTCTTGGAACGGGAGAAGTCGTGATGTCGAGCATCATAATGCCGACTCGTCATGCGCGGGCTTGACCCGCGCATCCATCTAAAAAAGCCGGAGCTGTTCGAGGAAGACGGATTGCCGGGTCAAGCCCGGCAATGACCAAAGGATAGGTCGATACCAGAAGCCGGCGGTCCAACGACCTTCACCACACGCCCGGCACCAGCCGCCAGCGCACGCGCTGGCAATAATCGGCATAGCCGCGCAGGTCGCGGCGGAGCACGCGCTCTTCGTCGATCAGCCGCCACGCCAGGATCGGCAACACCAATATCAGCAGCGGCAGACTCCAGAACGAGGCGAGCGCGAGCGGCATGCAGGCGGCCAGCAGCAGCGCGCCGCTGTACATCGGATGGCGGACAACGCCGTAAAGCCCGGTCGAGATGACCGGCTGCTCCGTTTCGACGCGCACGGTGGCGGCGGCGTAGCTGTTTTCTTTCATCACCAAGAAGAAGACCGCGAAGCTTGCCACGATGCCGGCATCGGACAGGACCGCCAGCCATGCCGGCACCGCGGACCAGTGCCAGCGATAGTCGAGCGCGGACACGACGATCAGCAGCAGCAGCACGATCATGAGCAGCGCGATGATGATCTTCTGCGCCGGCTCTTGCTCGGCTGTGGGGCCGCCCTTCATGCGCCGCTCGATCAGCGCCGGATCGTGCTTGGCGAAATAGACGCCAAGCGCGACACTCGACCCGATAAAGGCGACGAGGAAGAGCCAGCCCTGCCAGTAGCGGACCGTGCCGGCCAGCGCGAACAGCGCCGCCGCCAGTGTCAGCGTGAACAAGGTCTGCTGCGGCAAGGCCCGGCGCATCAGGTCGCGCGCGCGTTCGTCCATGCTGCCTCGCTCGTTGTCTTCACCGGCGCGAAAGAGACAGCATTACTGTCCTATCCCGGCGCTTGATTTAGGGCGGCCCCTTCCGTTACAACGAAGCTGTCCTAAATGGCGGTTAAGGCGGGCTTTACCTTGTTCCGCGACACTGACCGCGACTTGAAAGCGACCGAGGGTGATTTGAGAGCCATGTCGACGCGCCACGCACTATGCGCGATCGAGCGGGCGGCCGCCAGGCCGCAGCCCGCGGCCGCCCTCATTCTGGGCACGCTCCTTCTCCTTACCCGCCCCTGAGGGCCGGCAGGGCGTTCACGCCTGGGCACTCGGGGGATCGACGGAGACACCCCTTAGGAGCGCCCTGAAGCGGCGCGAGCGATTGAGAAGGATCAGTTGAAATGTCCACCCAAACCCCGTCCGATCAGGACCGCGTCGTCATCTTCGACACCACCTTGCGCGACGGCGAGCAATGCCCCGGCGCCACCATGACCCACGAGGAGAAGCTCGAGGTTGCCGAACTGCTCGACGACATGGGCGTCGACATCATCGAGGCCGGCTTTCCCATCGCCTCGGAGGGCGACTTCGCCGCCGTGCACGAGATCGCCAAGCGGGCGAAGAATTCGGTGATCTGCGGGCTCTCGCGCGCCGCGTTCAAGGACATCGACCGCTGCGCCGAGGCGATCAAGCCGGCCAAGCGAAAGCGCATCCACACCTTCCTCTCCACCTCGCCCGTGCACATGAAATACAAGCTGCAGAAGGAGCCCCACGAGGTCTACGAGATGGTGATCGCGCAGGTGACGCGTGCGCGCGGCCATACAGATGACGTCGAATGGTCGTCGGAGGACGGTACCCGAACCGAGTTCGACTTCCTCTGCCGTTGCGTGGAGGCGGCGATCAACGCCGGCGCGACGACGATCAACATTCCGGACACCGTCGGCTATACGACGCCGGAAGAGTATTTCGAGCTTTTCAGGACGGTGCGCGAGCGGGTGCCCAATTCCGACAAGGCGGTGTTCTCCACCCATTGCCATAACGATCTCGGCATGGCGGTGGCCAACTCGCTCGCCGGCGTGAAGGCGGGCGCGCGCCAGATCGAATGCACCATCAACGGCATCGGCGAGCGCGCCGGCAACGCCGCGCTGGAAGAGGTCGTGATGGCGATCAAGACGCGCAACGACGTGTTGCCTTACGTCACGGGCATCGACACCACTATGCTGATGCGGGCCTCCAAGCTCGTATCGGCGGCGACCTCGTTCCCGGTGCAGTACAACAAGGCGATCGTCGGGCGGAACGCCTTCGCCCACGAGAGCGGCATCCACCAGGACGGCATGCTGAAGAACGCGCAGACCTATGAGATCATGACGCCGGAATCGGTGGGCGTGAAGCAGACCTCGCTGGTCATGGGCAAGCATTCCGGCCGCCATGCCTTCGTGCACAAGCTCGAGGAACTCGGCTATCAGCTGGCCGGCAACCAGCTCGAGGACGCCTTCGTGCGCTTCAAGGCGCTCGCCGACCGCAAGAAGCAGATCTACGATGAGGACATCGAGGCGCTGGTCGACGAGGAGATCGCCACCGCGCATGACCGCGTCAAGATCGTCTCGCTCACGGTGATCGCCGGCACGCAAGGGCCGCAACAGGCGACGCTCACGCTCGACATCGACGGCAAGCACGTCACCACGCAGGCGACCGGCAACGGCCCGGTCGACGCCATCTTCAACGCGATCCACGCGCTGGTGCCGCACGAGGCCAAGCTCGAACTCTACCAGGTGCACGCGGTGACCGAGGGCACCGACGCCCAGGCCGAAGTCTCCGTGCGGCTGTCGCACGATGGACGCTCGGTCACCTCGCGCGGCGCCGATCCCGACACGCTGGTTGCGTCCGCCAAGGCCTATCTCGGTGCGCTCAACAAGATGAGCAGCCGCCTCAACCGCGCTCCGGCGATGGGCCGGCGCATCCATTCGCAGGATGTGGGGTGACGGCGACTGCCTGGTAACTCACCGTAGTCATGGCCGGGCTCGTCCCGGCCATCCACGTCTTAACTGAGTTTCGGCAAGAAAGGCGTGGATGCCCGCGACAAGCGCGGGCATGACGGATGCGAAGTTGGCGGGCGGCCAAAAAATCACAATTCCACCGCAATTCGCCGTGCTGCGGGCGAATTTGATCGTTATCCGCTCCGCCGACGTAGACAAAGCGGGGACTATCAGAAATGAGGAAAGTACTTTTCGCGGGCGCGCTGGCGCTCGCGGCGGCCGGTCTGTTGCCGGTTGCCACGCCGGCTGTCGCTCGCGACTTCGGAGCGGCAGCGCTGCACGAGGACGCGGCCACGGTCGACATTGCGCGGGTCAAGCGCGCGCTTCATCTCACGGTCGAGCAGAGGCGCTATTGGCCGCCGGTCGAGGCGGCACTGCGCGGCGTCGCCCGCCACCAGGCCGAAGCGCAATCAGGCGGTCTCATTCACCGCATCAGCCATCGGGTCGTCTCCATCGTGCTCGACGGCAATGCCGTCCGCCGGCTCGCGGTGGCGGCGCGGCCGCTGATCGCGACGCTGCGCGACGACCAGAAGCAGAGCGCCATGGAGCTCGCGCAGGAGATGGGCCTGGGTCCGGTGCTGGCCGCGCTTAATTAGAAAGCCTTCTTCGCGAGCGTTTGCCGCGCGAAAAAGCCCGGCCGGGAGATGTCCCGGCCGGGCTTTTCGATTTTCGAGCGCGACAGCGGCCGGTCACTCGGTTACCCGTGGACGACCGAGGTGAAGCGTCGTAGCGTGCAGTCCCCTGCGCCATCGTCAAACGCTTCTGCAAAAGCCCAACAATTCAATCGGCAATTCCCTGCGCAGGAAATCTTCATAGTCATGCGCAAATCTGATCGCGCAACAACGCGCGACTTTGCGATATACTGCGCAGTATTTTTCTGAACGCGCGCTCATCTTCGTTTCAAAACTTTAACTTGATAAGGCAAGGATCAGTTTCAAAATCGAGCCTATCAGAACTGCCATTGGAGGTAGCTATCATGTGGAAGACTGTTCTTGCCGGTACGACCGTTCTCGCCGTTGCCGGCGCTTCGTTTGCTTATGCCGATCAGGGCCCGCGCGGCGATCAGGGGCACGGCTGGCATCATGCGCACCACTGGCGCATGAGCGCGGCCGACATCAACGCCTTCGCCGACGCACGCATCGCGGCGCTGAAGGCGGGGCTCGAGCTCACGCCGGAGCAGGCGAAGAACTGGCCGGCGGTGGAAAGCGCCATGCGCGACATGGCCAAGCAGCGCGCCGATCGCGTCGCCGCGCGGCAGAATGCGCAGAAGCCGGCCGATCCGATCGCGCGCCTCGGCCAGCGCGCGGAGGCAATGGAGCAACGCGGCGCCGCGCTCAAGAAGCTGGCGTCGGCCGCTGCGCCGCTCTACCAGAGCCTGAACGATGCGCAGAAGCATCGCTTCATGGTGCTCGCCCGGCTCGCCGGGCCGCGCTTCGGGCACGGCCATTGGGGCGGTCACCGCGGCTGGCGCAGCCATGAGGGCTTCCGCCACCACGGGCCGCGCGCGCCGCAGGGCGCGCCTGGGCCGCAGGGCGCCCCCGCCGCGCAGTAAGCAAGCGAGAAGCAGGCAGCGGGCCGGCGGGTCTCCCTGACGTCCAAGCGCCGCTGTCGAGAAGCCGCCGGGTCCGCCCGGCGGCTTTTTCGCGTGGCGGGGCAGGGGATTGCGGCGCGCTGCCAGCGCCCGCTCCGCGCTTGCCAGCTTGGTCCCCCTTTGCTAAGGGACCGGGCCTGCTTACATGAGCAGGCAATCCGGGCGCATAGCTCAGTTGGTAGAGCAGCTGACTCTTAATCAGCGGGTCCAAGGTTCGAGTCCTTGTGCGCCCACCACACATTTCAACAACTTAGTGGGTTTTGGTGGCCTTACAGAAGCGTCGAAAATTGTTCGGCGCGACGTTTAAGGCAACATCCGACGAATTTCGGGAAGAAAGCGACGACCGGTGGCGCCCGCCAACGCACGATCACCGCCCTGCGCCCGAGCAGCGGTCGGCATCGACGGCGAAAGTAGCGATGAAGGCGGAGACGACGCGACGGCCCTGCTTGCCGGCATGCGCCAGCGCGTTGCGCATGAAGTGCACGCGGCAGCGCTGCCAAGTCGCATTGAGCACCTTGGCGACGGCAGCCCTGATGCCTTCGTGGGCATCCGAGATCACCAGCTTCACGCCGCGCAGGCCTCGGCGGGCGAGCTTGCGCAGGAAGCCCGTCCAGAACGTCTCGGCCTCCGAGGGGCCGATATCCATGCCGAGCACCTCGCGCCGCCCGTCGCTGTTCACGGCGACCGCGACGATGATCGCCACCGATACGATACGACGGTTCTGGCGCACCTTCACGTAGGTGGCGTCGATCCACAGGTAGGGCCAGTCGCCCTCGATCGGCCGGCTGAGGAAGGCCTTCACCTTATCATCGATCTCCGCGCACAGCCGGCTGACCTGGCTCTTGGAGATGCCGGTCATGCCCATCGCCTGCACCAGATCGTCGACCGAACGGGTGGAAACGCCCTGTACGTACTGCACCAGCGGTGATGCGCCTTCTCGGCCATCCGGGGGGAAGCCGGGAAGGATCATCTTCGGGATGTTCGACGGGCCCCAGTCACGATCGAGATACCGAGCTCTTCGAAAAAAAGGGCCGCTTGTGGCCCAGCCTGAATATTAGCTCCCGTGCGTGGGCGGAGAATTGAGCAGGAGATCCATGCGAGCCTTAATGAGGCGTTTGTCGCACCCGCCCGCTAGAAAATATGCCGTGAATGCTTATGCATCGCGATCGGGAATTCTGAAAGTCACCCGCGGTATGCTGGTCGTTACGGCGCGAACCACACCTCGGCCGCCGAACAGAACGGGCACGGTTTACAGGGCCGTTTACAGTTTTGTTCGCGTTTCGAGCTTCATGATCGCAATCTCGGCGAGTTCGACATCCCGCCCGAGATAGTGCGCGTCGAGGATACCTTCGACGTCGCGCAGACTGGCGGTTGCCGGACCAAAAGGCTGAAGGCCTTCATCGAGCGCCATGGCGGCCTAAATGGCTGTGCGGCCAGGTTGACCCAAGTGGCGCAGGCGAGGGGTGGTGAAGGCGTAAAGGGCGAATGATCAGCCGGTGGGTAGTCGGGAACGAAACAAGGGTTGCACGCTGGGCCTTTTTCGTTTCCGGGCTTTCATTTGGGAGTATTCATACCGTCAGTTTAGGCGTTGCACCCTCAAGCCCGGGGGGGGGCCAGGTCAGATGCTTTTGAATTCCGCTATGAGCCCGATACGGCGCAATAGCAGCAAGTACCGAGAGGTCGGGGTCGGGCCATTTCCAAACTCGTGCGCCGCAGCAATCGGCATGCGTCCCTTCATTGTGCTCCCGTGCCAATGGCTAGACCTCACAGTATGGGGAAACCGATGGTTTAGCGAACAGCCGCATGGGCGTTCGCACCGAAACTAGCCACGCCGGTGCTTATTCCGGCAGCCCACAACAGCGAAGCAGCGGGAGCCAACTCGAAATGGTTCATAGCCGCCGATAAGAAGCTCGGCGGCCCGCGGTCAGCGAGCGGAGCATTTTCCGCTGGTCCATTGGAGAAGCGCGATCAATCCTTTTAGGATATCTACAGGCGTCGGCGGGCAGCCAGGGATGTGCAGGTCTACCGGCAATACGTCCTTGACGCCGCCGGCCACCGCATAGCTGCCGGCGAACACGCCGCCGTCGGCGGCACAGGCGCCCACCGCCACCACCCATTTCGGATCGGGCGTGGCGTTATAGGTGCGCTCCAGCGCTTCGCGCATGTTCTTGGTGACCGGCCCGGTCACCAGCAACACGTCGGCGTGACGGGGCGACGCGACAAAGTGCAGGCCGAAGCGCTCGAGATCGTAGAAGGCGTTGCTGAGCGCATGAATCTCCAGCTCGCAGCCGTTGCAGGAGCCGGCATCGACCTGGCGAATCGACAGCGAGCGCCCGAGCTTGGCGCGCGCCGCGCGGTTGACGCTTTGCGCGAGTTCCTTCAGCGCCGCCTCATCCGGCGCGGGCGACGGCTCGGTGAGAGGGCTGTGCGTCAGATTTTCGAACAGCGTGCGGCGCATGGTTTCGCTCTAGAGATCGTGTCCCGAATAGGAGCAGTTGAACGACTTGTTGCAGAGCGGGAAGTCGGCGACAATGTTGCCTTCAATCGCGGTCTCCAGCAACGGCCACTGGAACCAGGATGCGTCGCGTAAGTGACAACGCGCGACAGCGCCGTCCGTATTAAGGCGCAGCCACACCAGCACGTCGCCGCGGAAGGCTTCGACCAGCGCCAGGCCTTCGCAGGGGTCGTTCTTGGATTTGACCTCGGCCATAGTCGAACCATCCGGCAGCGCGTCGATAATCTGCTCAATAAGCGACAGACTGTGCTCGACTTCCAGGATGCGGATCCACACCCGCGCGTTGACGTCACCCTCTCCGCGCACCGGGACTTCGAATTTCAATTTGTCATAAGGCGCGTAAGCGAAGGCGCGCCGGGCATCGAAGGCACGGCCCGACGCGCGGCCGACGAAGCCGCCAGCGCCGAACTGGCGGGCATACTCCGGCTTGACGGTGCCGGTGGTGACGGTGCGGTCCTGCAGCGAGGCGGTGTTGTCGTAAAGCTCGATCAGGCGCGGGAAGCGCCGGCGCAGCTCCACGAGCAGCGCCCTGATCGTTTCTGGCCCCTCCGGCGCGATATCGCGGGCGACACCGCCGGGCACGATGACATCCATCATCAGCCGGTGGCCGAGCGAGGTTTGCGCCGCGCGCAAGACGCGCTCGCGCAGCACGCCCGTCTGCGCGTGCATCAGCGCGAAGGCGGCGTCGTTGCAGACGGCACCGATGTCGCCGAGATGGTTGGCGAGCCGCTCCAGCTCCGCCATCAGCGCGCGCAACCAGGCCGCACGCGCCGGCACCTCAATCTGCAGCGCCGCCTCAACGGCCAGCGCAAACGCATACGAATAAGCGACGGTGCTGTCGCCAGAAGTGCGGGCGGCCAGCTTCGCCGCCTTGTCGAGCGAGGCGCCGGCCATCAACAACTCGATACCCTTGTGCACATAGCCGAGCCGCTGCTCGAGCCGCACCGTGAATTCGCCATTGGCGGTGAAGCGGAAATGCCCAGGCTCGATGATGCCGGCATGCACGGGGCCTACCGGGATCTGGTGTAATCCCTCCCCTTCGACCGGCAAAAACGCATAGGGCTCAGCCTTCCGCGCCGGCGCCTTGTCGCCAAGCGGATGCGCAATGTCCCAGAAGCCCAGATCGAGCCAGGGGCGCGTATCGGGCGAACCGACCGCCTCCAGGCCGAACAATGAACGAATAGCGCGCTCGGGCCGCAGCGCCGGCGGATGCTCGGCGCCCACGCTGGGGAACTTGCCATCCACGCACTCGTAAGTGAGCACCGCGATATCGCCTGCGTCCTCATCGAGCAGCGCCATCAGCACGTTCGGCGCATCGGCCCACAAACCGAGCAACGTCGCCCGCCCGCTCGCGAGACGGGCAATGGCTTGCCGCCAGTCCTGCTCGCTCACGTTGCTGCGGTTGGTGTCCATGGCCTTATCCCAGTAGCCGCGCGACGTTTTCGAAGCCTGCCACTAGTGCCGGCGGCAAGTAGATGCCGGCCATGAACACGATGGCGAGGTGCGCGAACATCGGCACGTAGGACGCATGTACCGGCCCCACCGGACCTTTTGGCTCGCCGAAGGCGACGGCGTTGAGCCGCAGCAGCAACCCGCCGAGCGCGATCAGGATGCCGAGGCCGAGCAGCGCCGCCAGCCACGGCTCGCGGGCGAAGGTCGAGGTCACCACCAGGAACTCACTCATGAAGATGCCGAGCGGCGGCAGGCCCGCAATCGCCACGACGCCGAGCACTAGGCTCCAGCCGAGCACCGGATGGCTCGCGGTCAGCCCGCCCATGTCGGCGATCTTCTGCGTGCCCTTGACCTGCGAGATGTGCCCCACCGTGAAGAATATCGCCGACTTGGTCAGCGAATGCATGGTCATGTGCAGGAGACCAGCGAAGTTGGCGAGCGGCCCGCCCATGCCGAAGGCGAACACGATGATGCCCATGTGCTCGATCGACGAATAGGCGAACAGGCGTTTGATGTCACGCCGGCGATACAGCATGAACGCAGCGAACAGGCAGGAGATCAGCCCCATAGTCACCATCAACGGCCCGGGCGCGATCGCCACCGGGTTGAGCGCCAAGAGCATCTTGAAGCGCAACAGCGCGTAGAGCGCGACGTTCAAGAGCAGGCCGGAGAGCACCGCCGAGATCGGCGTCGGGCCCTCGGCGTGGGCGTCGGGCAGCCAGGCATGCAGCGGCGCCAGTCCCACCTTGGTGCCGTAGCCGAGCAGCAGGAATACGAAGGCGACGTCGAGCAGGGCTGGGTCGAAGTGCTGCGCCTTGGTCATCAGCACCGTCCACACCATGGCGTTGAGGCCTTCGCCCACGACCGGCTGCGCCGCCATATAGATGAGGATGGTGCCGAACAGCGCGAGGCCGATGCCGACGCTGGCGAGGATGAAATACTTCCAGGCCGCTTCCAGGGCCTCATGGGTGCGGTAGATGCCGACCATCAGCACGGTGGATAGCGTCGCGAGCTCGATCGCCACCCACATCAGGCCGATATTGTTGGCGACCAGCGAGAGGTTCATGCCGAACATCAGCATCTGGTACATGGCATGGTAGAAGCGCACGAAGCGCGGCGTCAGCTTGCCGGTCTCGATTTCGTGGCCGATGTAGCTGGCACTGAACACCGCCGTGGTAAAGCCGACAAAGGTGTTGAGCACGATGAAGACCTTGTTGAGGTCATCAATGAGCAGATACGGGCCCGACGTCGGCGACACGAAGAAGAACGACACCGATGCCAGAAACGCGAGCAGTGAGGCCAGCATGTTGAGCTGCGCGGTCAGGCGATAGCCCGGCAGCGCGGCCAGCAGCACCGCCGATGCGGCGGGGATCAGCAGGACCGCGGAGAGTGCGTCGAACTTCATCGCCGCTCTCCCCGGAACTTGTCGAGCGCCTGCAGATCGACCGTGTCGAAGCGCTCGCGGATGCGGAACAGAAAGATGCCGATCACGATGAAGGCGATCAGCACGGAAAAGGCGACGCTGATCTCGACCACCAGCGGCATACCGCGCGCCCCTGTCGCCGCCAGCACGAGGCCGTTCTCCAGTGACATGAAACCGATCACCTGGCTCACCGCGTTGCGTCGCGTCACCATCATCAACAGACCGAGCAGCACCACGGACAGCGCGAAAGCGAGATCCTCGCGCGCCAGCGCGTCGGCCCCGGCGGTGACCCGCAGCATCACCACCATGGACAGCGCCACCAGCCCGATGCCGAGCAGCATGGTGAGGCCGACGCCGACCACGTTCTCGATCTGGCGATGGATGCCGAGCCGTACGATGATCCGATGCAACGCAACCGGAATGACGATGCCCTTGAAAAGGAGCGCGATGGCCGCCGTCACGTAAAGGTGCGGCGCGTCCTGCGCCGAGGCCTGCCAGCCGACCGACGCCGCCAGCACGACGGCATGCAGCGCGAAAATGTTGAGCAGCGCGTAAAGCCGGCTCTGATAGAGCAGCATGAAGCTCACCAGCACGAGCGAGCCGGCGAGCAGATGGGCGACGTCGAAGGTGAGCCCGTGCATGCTCACAGGCTCCCCGAGACGAACAACAACAACGTGGCGAGCAGCCCGAGCATTAGCGCGGCGCCGAGAAATTCGGACACGCGGAACACGCGCATCTTGGCGATTGCCGTCTCGAACACCGCAAGCAAGAAGCTCAAGCCAACGAGCTTCGCCACATAGGCGGTGACGGCGATAGCCAGCGCTGGCGGACCGAACCCGGCCGTGACCAGCCCCCAAGGCAGGAACAGGCAGGCAATGAGCGACATATAAAGAAGAAGCTTCAGCTCGGCGGCGAGGTCGATTAGCGCCAGATGACGGCCGGAATATTCGAGCACCATGGCCTCGTGCACCATGGTGAGCTCGAGATGCGTCGCCGGGTTATCGACCGGAATACGCGCGTTCTCCGCAATCGCCACCATGATGATGGCGATGAGTGCCAGCCCCAGCGAAACGCGCAGGCCCACTTCCGACGACAGCATATAGGCCGCCATGGTGGAAAGTTGCGTCGAGCCCGCGACCAGCGCCAGCGTGAACATGATCATCAGCATGGCCGGCTCGGCGAGCGAGGCGATCATGACCTCACGGCTCGACCCGATGCCGCCGAAGGCGGTGCCGATGTCGAGCCCGGCGAGCGCCTGGAAGAAGCGCGCGCTGCCGAGCAGCGCGATGATGGCGATCAAGTCCGCCGTCCAGGAGAAATAAAGTCCGCTGCGGAAGGTCGGCACCAGCGACACGGCAACCCAGGTAGAAGCGAAGACGAGATAAGGGATAACGCGGAACAGCCATGACGCATTTTCCGCCAGCACTACTTCCTTGCGCAGCAGCCGCAGCAGATCCCGATAAGGCTGCAACAGCGGCGGCCCGCGCCTGCGCTGGAGGCGAGCCTTCATTTTGCGAACGAAACCGGTGAGCAGCGGCGACAGCAGCAGCACCAGCAGCATCTGCGTGCCCTGGAAGGCAAATTCGCGCGCTATTGCCATATCGCCAGCACCAGCAGCAGCAACACCAGCGCCGCGAACACCAGCGAGAGGTAGCGGCGGATGGTGAGAAATTGCAGGATATTGAGACGGTCGGAGGCGATGGCGACGAAACCCGCGAGCGGGGCGTAGAAAGTGTCCCAGATGGGATCGCGCACCTGCACCGTCAGCCGCGCGGGCGCAAGCGAACCGGGCGGCGGCATCTCGCCAGTCTCGCGCGCGCGGAAGATGAGCGTGCCGTAAACCCGGCGGATAGGCTGCGCGAAGCTCGAGGCGCTGTATTGGGTCGCGACGCTCGGATCGGGATAGCCGCAGTCCCACGCCGGCGCCCGCCGCAGGCGGTCGGAGGCTAGCCGATGGATGGCGAAGGCGGCAAGCATCCCCGACACCGCCATAAAGACAAAGACCAGCAGGCCGTTATAGGAGCTGCGGCTCTCGGCGATCGGCGCGATCGACAGCCATTGCACCCCAGTCTGATGCGGCATGCTGGCGCCCACGAGCGCGTGGGTCACAGGCGCCAGCGCATCGATGAAGACGCCGGGCACAATGCCGGCAATGAGGCACAGCGCCGCAAGCGCGAACATGGCGGCCCGGGACAGCCTGTCGGTTTCATGTGCGGCAATGGCGGCGGGCGTGCGTGGACGGCCAAGGAAACTGATGCCGAAGGCCCGCACGAAACACGCTGCTGCCAGCGCCGCCGACAGCGCCAGCAGCGCGCCCACCGCCGGCACCATGAATTTCAGTCCCCACGACGGCAGATGCGGGCTGAGCAGAATGGCCTGAAAGGTCAGCCATTCGGACACAAAGCCGTTGAGCGGCGGCAGCGCCGAGATCGCGACAGAGCCGATCAGGAACACGAACGCGGTCTGTGGCATGCGGTGGATCAAACCGCCGAGCTTTTCCATGTCGCGCTCATCGGTGGCGTTGAGCACAGCGCCAGCGCCGAAGAACAAGAGGCTCTTGAACAGCGAATGATTGAACACGTGCAACAGTGCAGCCGTGAGCGCCAGCGCCGCCGGCACCATCATGCCCTCGGCCTTGAACGCCAGCGCAAGGCCAAGCGCGGCGAAGATGATGCCGATGTTTTCGATGGTGCTGTAGGCGAGCACGCGTTTGATGTCGTTCTGCATCAGCGCGTAGAGCACTCCCATCACCGCGGTGATGCCGCCGATGGCGAGCACTAACATGCTCCACCACCAGTCGGGTGCACCGAGCAGGTCGAATACGATGCGGACGAAGCCGTAGATCGCAACCTTGGTCATCACCCCGCTCATGAGGGCGGAGACGTGGCTTGGCGCGGCTGGATGAGCGAGCGGCAGCCAGCCGTGCAGCGGCACCACGCCCGCCTTTGAGCCGGCGCCGAGCAGTGCCAAGATCAGGACGACGGAGGTCAGCCAAGCGGTGGGATGCGCGTCGCGGATGGCGTCGAATACGTAATTGCCGTTGGCGCCGGCCAGCAAACCGAACGCGAGCAGCAGTGCCAAGGTCCCGAAGCTCGCCATCACCAGATAGACGAAGCCCGCGCGCAGGTTGTCGCGCTCTTTGTGATTGGCAATCACCAATGCCCACGATGTCAGCGACATGAACTCCCACGCCACCAAGAAGCTGAATGCGTCGTTGGCAAGCACCACAAGGTTCATGGCGGCGAGATAGGCGGGATAAAACGGCAACACACGCTGCGGGGCTTCCTCATGGCGGCCGTAGCCGAGCGCGTAGAAGCTGGCGGCAGCGCCGCCGAGATTGACCACTACTAGGAAAAACGCCGAGAGCGCGTCGATACGAAAATGCGCACCGAGCCACGGCAATCCAAGCGGCAGGGTGATGGTGGAAACCGGCCCGCCTAGCAGACTTATGAGCCCGGTGGCGCCGAGCCCAAGCGTGACGATTAGGCTCGCGCCGTAGGTGAGCGTGGTCGCGCGCGCCGAGCCACCCAATGCGATCGCAATCGGAGCCAGAATGAGCAGTGCCGCCACCGCGTAAAGCGCAGGAGCAACCATCAGCGCCCTCGCCCGGCGGCGCAACGCGACACCGCACCACTGTTCATTTCAGCCGTACCCCCCGGCCCCCGCCGCTCGAGGTCGCGCCTTCCCCGATCAGCTCGATGCCGTTGGCGATCAGCGCATCGACCAGCTTCATCAGTGAGACGACATTGCCGCGTACGACGCCGCCGCTCGCCTCCATGCGCTGGATAGTGGGAAGCGACAGACCGCAGCGCTCCGCCAGCTCACGCTGGTCGATCCCGAGCAGGGCCCGAGCGGCGCGCAACTGGGCAGCAGTGATCATGGCTGTTTCGCGACGTCCGCATTGGCAGGTGTGATATGTATGTATTGATGTTTAAATCATCTAAATCACTATGTCAAGCATCACAAATTGCTGAAATACCGTGCTGAGCGCCTGCGCCCGAGACACGGCTGAAATTCTCTGCGCCGAATTTGGAAAATTCCCATTTTAAGGAGCGGGCACCCAGAGACTGGTTCGACGTTCCACTGGGTGGCAGCCTAGCCGGTCACAACTATCGTTGCAGTTCGAAGCGCCAGGACCGACAGCAACAGCTGGCTCGTAGCGCGAGGCCGAGATCATTCATAGGCAGATCAAGCCTCGATCGACGAATGCATGCAATGCCCTCAAAGCCGCATATGTCGCTCGATTTCGTTGTGGGTGGCGATTTCGGCTAATCCCTCGGCGACGATTTCGCCACGTTCGAGAACAGCATAACGATCGGCGAGTTCGAGCGCGAACGAGATGTGCTGCTCGACCACGAGCAAAGCCATGCCCTGTGTCCGCCGCGCCTCAGACAGCGCCGTCGCCAGCCGGTCAACGACCGACGGCTGCAGCCCTTCGGTGACCTCGTCGAGCATGAACAATTTCGGCCGCGCCATGAGCCCGCGCGCGACGATCAGCATTTTCTGCTCGCCGCCTGAGAGCGTGCCGGCGCGCTGATGAAGCCGCTCCTTGAGGAACGGGAACGCGGCGGCTGCATCGTCCAGCGCTTCATCGAATGCCTTATCGGCCTCCAGGCCGAGCCGCAAGTTGTCGAAGACCGACAAGTCCTGGAACAACGCGCGCTCCTGCGGGGCATAGGCCACGGCGAGGCTACGGCGACGGTGCGGGGCAAGCGCGGTAATGTCCCGGCCGGCCAGATACACATGGCCGGCGCGGGCGGGCAGAAAGCCCATGACCGTGCGCAGCAGCGTGGTCTTGCCCATGCCGTTCTTGCCCAGCAGCGCCAAGATGCCGCCCGGCGGAACGGAAAGCGATACGCCGCGCAGGACCATGGATTCGGCGAATCCGCTCGACACATTGGTGAGAGTGAGTGCGTCGGTCATGCGTGCACTGGCTCCTCTTCGACGCGTCCGCCGGTATAGATCTCGCGCACGAGTGGCGCATCGACTACTTCGGCGACCGGGCCGTCGAGCGCAATGCGTCCCTGGTGCAGAACTATGATGCGCGAGGATATCTGCCGAACGAAATCGAGATCATGTTCGACTATCAGCACGCAAAGGCGGGATTCCCTTGCAAGCTTGGTCAGAATTTCGCCGAAGTGGGCGCGCTCGGCCCGGGTCAATCCTGCGGTGGGCTCGTCCAGCAGCACCATCTGGGGTTCCAGCGCCAGGACCATGGCGAGTTCGAGCGCCTGCTTGAGGCCGTGGCTGAGCAGCCGGGCCTCTTCTCCCAGGCGCTCGGCAAGGCCGAACTGGTCCACCACTTCGCGCGCAGCCGGTGGCAAAGCGAGGTGGTCACGCGCAACAATGGGCGACAGCGGAGCGCGATGGGCGCGGGCCACCTTCAGGCAATCGGCGACCGTCATCGTCTCGAAGACGGAGGCGGTCTGGAATTTGCGACCGAGCCCAAGCGCGACAATGCGATGCGGCGGCAGCCGTCCGATCGAGGTTCCAGCAATGTGAACCTCGCCGCCCGAGCGCTCGCGTCCGTCCGCAAGGCAGCGCATCAGCGTTGTCTTGCCCGCCCCGTTGGGGCCGACCAGGCTCACCAATTCGCCGCGCCGAGCGATGAAACTCACTGCGGACAAGACCGACAGGCTTCCGAAATGACAGGAGACGTCGCGGGCCTCGACCATCACCTCGGTGTCGGCGAGGAGCGGTGCAGCAGGCGCGGTCTGCAGGCTGACCGGCGGTGCAGCGGCGACTTTGCGCAGGCGGCGCCAGGGCAAGTGCACCAACGCGCCCAACAGGCCGCCGGGCAGGGCGACGATGACGGCGACGAAGGCGACCCCGACGATCAACTCCCAGACGAAGGGCAGCGAGCTGGAAAGATAGGCGCTCGCTACCTCGATGACCAAGGCGCCGAGTACGGCGCCAATCAGGGTGCCGCGCCCGCCCAGTGCCACCATGATCACGAGCTGGGTGCCGAAGACGAAACTGGCCAATTCCGGTGCGGCAACGCCCCCGAAGGCGCCATAGCCGGCGCCGGCGAGGCCGGCGACAATGCCGCAGATCACCAGCAGCAGGATGCGGATGCGCGCGGCGTCGAGCCCCAGATAATAGCAGCGCGTTTCGTTGTCGCGCAGCGCTGTCAGGATGCGCCCGGCGTCACTGGCCACCGCTATACGCGCGAGCAAGGCGACGACCACCGCGGCGATGCCGGCAATGCGGAACCAGTCTTCGGTGGAAAAGTCGAAGCTTTCAAAGCCGACCAGGCCACTCGACGAACCGGTGAACGTGCCGCCCGAATAGAGCAGTTGGACGACGACGATGGGCAGCACCAGCGAAATGACCGAGGCATAAAGCGGCGTCGAGCCGGGATAGAAAGAGAGCCACCCGACGAAGCCTGCGACCAAGGCCGCACCGAGGATGGTGATCACCGCGGCAAGGGCGACCGTCGCCGGAGAAAAGCCGGACTGACCGAAGGTGATCGCGATCGCATATGCGCCAAGACCGAAAAAAGCCGACTGCCCGAAGGTGAGAGTGCCGCTATAGCCCCACAGCACGTCCACGGTGATCGCGACGATCGCGACAAAAAAGGCGCGCACCAGGATATTGACGGTATAGAGATCGAGCACGGCGGGGGCAGCCAACACGGCTAGGCCGGCAACTCCGGCTGCCGCCCCGGCTCGCCACCAAATGACGTTACGCACGGGCAAAACCCTCGGGCCGCAGCCGCAAGGCGATAGCGGCAACCACCGCGATGGTGAGGCCGCCAAGGATCGGGCTGATGAAGGTGCTGGCCAGCACCTGCAGTCCGCCCAGCACGAGGCAGGATACCGCCAGCGCCACGAGCGAGCCGCCGGAGACCATCACCAGCATGAAAGCGTTGATCAGGTAGGGAATGCCCATATTGGGGTCGACGGAAGAGAGCGGCGTGATCAGCGCGCCGGCGATGCCGGCAAGACCGGAGCCGATGCCGAAGGTGAGCAGGCGCACCTTCGTGCTGTCGATACCCAGCCCTTGCGCTAGCTCTTCGTTCATGATCACGGCGCGCGTGGCGAGGCCGAGCCGCGTCCCGCCCAGCAAGCCCGCGAACACCGCCCCGAGCACGAGCGCCGCGCCGACC
Organism: uncultured Pseudomonadota bacterium; assembly: GCA_963837965.1. GTDB lineage: Bacteria > Pseudomonadota > Alphaproteobacteria > Rhizobiales > Xanthobacteraceae > Pseudolabrys. The sequence goes on from CAWIPY010000011.1 coordinate 170,916, forward strand.
AGCAGCAGGCGGTAGATGGAATAATGCGTACCGAGCAGTTCCGTCGTGCCCGAGATGGGCGCCGAGACGAACTGCACGCCGCGCCCGAAGGCGAGGGTGACGAGCTGCCCGATAATGATGCCGAGGCCCCAGGTGGCCAGGATCGCATCCAGCTTCCGCTCATAGAGACGGCGCACGATGCCCGCCTCGATCAGCGCACCGGCGGCGAGACCTGCCAGAAAGGCGGCCACCGGAGCGAGGGCGGCGGGCACGCCGAGCCGGATCGCGACCAGGGCCGCATAAGCGCCCAAGGTGATGAAGGCGCCATGGGCGAAGTTCACGATCTTCATCACGCCGAAGACGATCAACAAGCCGGCCGAGACAATGAATAAGATGGCGGCCGTGGTGACGATGTCGAGAGCCAGCGTGGTCATCGGTATCCTTTCCGGCGGAAGGACGGCGCTGCCGCCGCCCTTCCGCTTGCATCCGCTCAGGACTTCAGCTTCGGACATTGGTTGCCCGGGCTCACCTCCGGGAATTTCCGGATCACCTTGACGCTGCCGTCAGCCTGCACTTGGCCGAGATACATGGTCAACGGCGCATGGTGCTCATCCGACATCTTGATCGCGCCGCGCGGGCCGGTGACCGAGACCTCGCCGAGGGCCTTGAGTAACTTTTTGCCCTTGGTGGTGCCCGCCTTTTCGACCGCCGCCTTGTACGCGTAGATCGCCTCGTATTCAGGAACCGACAGATCGTTCGGCGTCTTGAGATCCTTGCCGAACTTCTTCTGCATGGCAGCGAGGAAGGTCTTGTTGGCGGGACTGTCGATGCCGGTCAGGTAGGACGCTGAGATGTAGATGCCGGCAGCGTCCGCGCCCATGCTCTTGGCGGTACCCTCGTCGACGGCGAGGTTGCCGTAGGGCAGGTCGACACCGGCAGCGCGCAATTGCTTCGTCAGCGTCACGTTGGGTGCGCCGCCGGCCGTCGACGTGATAAGGGCGTCGGGCTTGGCGCTTTTCAGTTTTGAGATAATCGGTGTCCAGTCGGTGCCGTCCATCGGCAGGTATTCCTCGCCGACCACCTTGCCGCCGGTCTTTTCGATGTAGGCCTTGGTGAAGGCGAGCATGCCGCGGCCGAAGGCGTAATCAGAGCCGATCAGGAAGTAGGTCTTGGCGTGCTTTTCCTTGTTAAAATAGTCGACGACGGGCGGCACCTGCTGCTCGGGCACCCAGGCATTGACGTAGAGATAGGGGCTGCAGCTATGGCCCTCGTAGAACGAGGTGTAGATATAGGGCACCTTGCCGCGGGCGACGATCGGCAGGCCGGCATTGCGCGCGGCACTAGTTTCCATCGAGATCAGCACATCGACCTGCTTCTGGAAGACGAGCGAGTCGAACGCTTTCTGAGCGCCGGCGGCACCCGAACCGTCGTCGGCGACGTCGAGAACGAGCTTGCGGCCGAGCACGCCGCCGGCCGCGTTGATTTCCGACACCGCCAGTTGGGCGGATTGAACCACGGATGGCGCGACGACGCTGTTTGCTCCCGACAGACCGACGGGCACGCCGATCTTGATGTCGGCGGCGCGCGTCGGGCCGGCGAAGGCAAGCACCAGCGCCACGGCACTGACTGCCAGCATGCCAAGCCGGCGGATGGAACGGACTTTCGCTCTTGCTCTCATAGTCGCTGATCCTTTCTCGGTTTCACGGTCTCGTTCAGTTGGCTGCTCGCGTCTTGAAAAGCTCAATACCATCCAGGCTTGATGCGAGCGCCGAGCATTTCGTCGTAAACATCGTGTCGGCGATCGCGGAGCACCTGGTTGAATGCGTTCCAATTGCGCCGGCGCCGCGCTTCTCCCAGATCGACGCGGGCAAACAGCATCTCTTCCTGGTCGCGGCTGGCCGGGCCGGCGGCCGGCCAGCCAGTGTAATTGACGATGATGCTCTGGCCCTCGAACGGCTGCCCGCGTTCGGTGCCGATACGGTCGGCGCAGGCGATGTACAGCGAATTGGAATGCGCCGCCGCCATCACCAGGATGTTGGCCATTGCCTCGCGTCCCGCGGCCTGGCCGGGGATCGGCACCCAATTGGTCGGCAGGCAGACGATGTCTGCGCCCTGCAGCGCGCAGAGGCGGAAGGTCTCGGGAAACCAAGCGTCGTAGCAGATGCCGACTCCGATGCGGCCGAGTTTAGTGTCGAACACCGGGAAACCGAGATCGCCACTTTCGAAATACAGCACTTCCTCGTTCCACAAGTGGACTTTGCGGAAGGTGCCGATATAGCCGCTCGGGCCGATGATAACCGCGCTGTTGTAAAGACGCCGCTCGGCGCGTTCACAAATGCCGGCGACAATGTGTAGATTGTGACGCGCCGCTGCTTCGCTCCATGCCTCGGTGGTCGGGCCGCCCGGCACCGGCTCGGAGAGCGAGAAGGCTTCTTCGCGGGAGGCGAAGACATAGCCGGAATTGGCCAGCTCCGGCAGCACCACGAGATCGGCGCCACCTTCGGCGGCCTTCTCGATGAACGACAGGCTGCGCTTCACGTTGCCGGCTATATCGCCGACCACGGGACGCATCTGGATGCAGCAAATGCCGGTCGTCGTGTCGCCGGTCGCGTCGGAATCCAGTGAAACCATCGTTTTCGTACTCTCCCGGTCCGCGATGCGGTCGCCCGCAAACGAAAAAACCTCCGCCCGCGCCTTCAAGCGCAGATCGGAGGCTGCCTAGCCGTATGTGAAAGCGGCCGCCCGGCCGCCGCGTCCGTCGCGGACACGATGCAAAGGAACCACGAAGCCTAAGAAAGAGTCAACCGCTTGTGTTGCTGAAAATGATGGCGGGGAGTGCCTCTGCAATTTGCAGGACAGGCTACGCGATCAAGATCGTTCCGCAGCCGCTTCGCCGAACATGCCGAGGCCGCCTAACAGTTCCTGGGCGCCGATGATGGTGGTCGCGATCTGTGCCATCGACAGACGTTTCTGCGTCGCTTGGCTGCGGATCAGCTCATACGCATCGGCCTCGGAGATGTTCTTCAGCGCTACTAGAATCTTCACGGCCTTGTCGACATCGCGACGCGCTTTCAGCGTGTCTTCCAGCTTGCGCACTTTCACATTAAGCCGTTGGGTATAGCCGCGCAGCGATCGGGCGAGAACCATCGTGGACAAAATGCCGAATGAGCGGATCGGCTTTGTCACCACACCATGGGCGTTGCTGTCCAAGAGCCGCTTAAGCACGGTCGGGTTTTCGTATTCGACGATGGCGATCAGTGTGGGGCCGTCTTCGGAGGTGGCGGTGAGCGCCGGCGTATCGGTCGCCTCGACCAGGAGGAAAACCGTATCCACGTCCCTGGGCAGCATTGGCGGCGGCGGCCAGATCTGCCGCACCGCACAGCCTATGCGTTGAAGTTGATGGATCAGCGCCTCGCATTCGCTGTCGCGTGGATGCACGACCAGAATGTGCGCCCCGCGCAGCTCTTCAATAACGCGGCGGATGGCGGGTTTCATCACGCCGGTTCCGATGCGGCGGCGATCCAGCGTCCACCCAACGGAGTTGTCGCGAGATAGGGATCGGGCCGGATCGGACCGGGGGCCTGCCAAAGCAGCTCGAAGCTGCCGTCGGGACGGGCGCGGCCAATGCGCGGGGTCAGCCAAGCATGATTGTTTTCAGGGTCGATCTGGACGGTACCCTCAGGCGCGTCGACTGGAAGACCGTAGGCTGCCTCTAGCAGGCGTTGCGTGTCGAGGCTTGCCGTGCGTTCCAGGGCGCGGGCGAAAAGCAGCGCCTGCGCGTAGGCCCCGGCGCTCCACATGCTGGTCGGATGAGCGTCGCCATAGGCGGTGCGGAAGTCGGTCACGAAGCGATGATTGGTTGGCGTATCGATCGAGCCAAAATAGCTTGCAGCCGTAATATGTCCCGCGCACAGCTCAGAACCGATTACCCGCACTTCGCCTTCGGCCATGGTCAGGCTGGCTATGGGCATGCGCGCGGGATCGAGCCCAGCCTCGCGATACATTTGATAGAAGCGTTGCGCCGTGCGTCCGACCACCGTCGAGAACAGCGCTTCAGGTTGATGCTCGCGCACGCGTGCCAAAGCCTCATGCAGCATGGCGTCCGGCGCGTCCATAGGCACATACAACTCGCCGACGATCGTTCCGCCGTAGGCCTCGACTAGGTCGCGCATGATCCGATTGGTCTCGCGCGGATAAACGTAGTCGGAGCCAACAAGGTACACATGTCGGCCAACGTGGCGGATCAAATATTCGGCGAGCGGAAAGCTGTTCTGGTTCGGAACCGAGCCGGTATAGATCACGTTGGGCGAGTATTCGAATCCCTCGTACAAGGACGGATACCAGAGCAGGCCGTTGCGGCGCTCAACTGTACGCAGCACCGCCTTCCGTTCGGCCGATGTGCTGCAGCCGAAAATCACGGAAACGCCATCCTCCGTGAGCAGCTGGTCGGCCATGCGGCGGTAGGTCTCAGGTTCCGAACCGGGATCGTAGGCAATAACTTCGAGTTCACGGCCTAAGATGCCGCCGCGCTGGTTTATATGCTGGACTGCCAGGGCCGTTCCGAGAAAATGCTCGGTTTCCGTTACCGCCATGAGGCCGCTGCGGGAGAACAGCACGCCGATGCGCCAAGGCTCCTGCGGGGAGGTGGAGGGATCGCTCATGCGCTGCAGCTTACCTCTCGAATTGGTCATGAGGGCTCATCCCTGCATCGAAAATCGCGGTGAGGCAAGCCGGGCGAGCAAGCATGCTCTCGAGTCGCACAGCCGCGAGAGCAAATCCTTTAGTCGGGGGCGGACGGAGCCAGGCGCGATCTAGTGCAAGCGACAGAACTTCGGCCTGTTGATCGAGCATCTTGAGGCGGCGTTGCGGTCCAGATCATTCTTATCGAAGCAGCCGCCTGCATAAGACTAAGGCTGATAGCCTTGCGAATGCGCGAATGTGTAGGTGACCTGCCAGTGCCGAGATAGGCCAGAAAATGGGTATCGTTCGGTACTGGGGGCGGGCAATATCTTTGCGGAGTAGAGTAGCCTCTCACTGGTTTGGTGCTACCAACGCGAATTTAAAAAGTTACACAAGTTGTGCGCCATTACCATCGCGCGCAGTTGAGCGAGTAATTTTACCCGAAACGTGATCTGGCTCACACGCGAAGTGAATTGGCGATGCGCATAATCACCAATAAGGCGTTGCGTCCGTCAACTTACGAGGCGTGAAATGAACGAGGTCTTCCGATTTCTGTTTCTGCGCCCGCCAGCACCGGGTACACCGATTGCGGTAAATCCGTCACAAGAGTTCGCAAAGGATCTGTCCGTCGCTGCCGGTTCGGCGGACCGCAAGCAGGCGCTCAAAGCGGCCTCTGCGCGGTTGATGTCTTCCGGCCGCGGGCTTACGAAGTTCAGCGATCTCAATTTCGGCGCCGGGCTTGTTGCCGCGCAGGCAGCGCTTGCCTCGCTCGACGATCCCGCGCCTGACAAAACACGCGATGCGATCAAACACGCACTCGGCAAGACTCCGGGCCAGCTGATGAATGACGGAAAAATTGCCGGCGACCGTGACCGGCTGTCCGATAATCTGATTGCGGCGAAATTGCTGTCCCAGGATGGCGGCGTCGAAGCCCGCCAGATCGAAGCGCTGCTTCGCGTGATCGATCTGATTGCTCGGCTCGCCCAAAACGATACTGCCCTTGAAGCCGAGGGTGCCATTAGCGCCGCTCTTCTCAAGCCCACTTTGGTCAATATGCCCGCGGCGGCGCCTGTAAGGCAGCCGCCCAAGGACAACCCGCCCGAAAAGCAGGATCCGAAAACCGATCCGCAAAAAATAAGAGACCGCATTAAGGACTTGCAGGATGTGGTGGGGCGCCTGTCACGGTTGGAGCCAAACGCCTTTGCCGTGCCGCGCACACCGCCCGCGGATCCGGTAAATGCGCAGCCTACGGCCGTGGACCTGTTGCGCGCGAAACTAATTGAGCCGATTCAGGCCGGGTCTCTCAGCAAGATCGAAGGCACGCGCATCCAGGAAGTCGCGACGGAGTTGAAGAGCGTTGAAAGCGCGTCGGTGCCGCAAATGATGGCCCTTCCGGCGGCAACCCGGCTGATCGCAACCGGTGCGGCAGTTGAAGCGCTGTCGGATAATCAAAGAAAGGTGTTGAGTTCGCTCGCGCTCGACATCACCAAAATGTCCGTACCATCCGCGCTGACGTCGATCCAAACGGAACTCACCGGATTGCAGTTGCAGCTTGGCGCACTGGAGGGGCCGACTGTCATGACGTCGCTCATCGGATCGAGCGTCTACAACGTCACCAATCCGGGCATGCTGAAATTCGATCCGTCCTGGCTCGTCTTTCCGGACGCCGTGCCGACGTCGCACGGATCGATTCAGCCCGTCGGCGTCGGTGACCTGCTTGTCGTACGCCAGCAATTGAAGCGCTATGAGGGCGGTGAAGTCGGCTATATCGAAAACATTCTCAAAGGCGAATTGCGGAACCGCGAGGTCGATCGCAAGACGGTGACCGACCAGACGGTGATCACCGAAGAGGAAGTCACCAAGGAAGAGGAGCGCGACAATCAAAGCACTGAGCGCTTCGAGCTTCAGCGCGAAGCTTCCGAAGTGGTCAAGGATGATTCGAGCTTCAAAGCGGGGCTTTCAGTCTCTGGTTCTTACGGGCCGACAGTAGAGTTTAAAGCTTCCACCGACTTCTCCATGGACCAGTCGAAGGAGGAGTCCGCAAAGACCGCCACGAACTATTCAAAGGAAGTGACGAGCAAAGCATCGTCGAAGGTAACCGAGCGCAAGCGCACCGAAACGATCATACGTACGATTGAGACCTATAAAGAACTCAACCAGCACGGTATCGATAATACGGCCGGCGATGGCGCAGTCATCGGCGTGTACCAATGGGTCGACAAGATCTACGAGGCGCAGGTCTACAATTACGGCAAGCGCATGATGTTCGACGTCATGGTGCCGGAGCCTGCTGCGTTCTGGATATATGCCAACATCAACCAGCCTCCCATCGGTGCCGGCTTGACCAAGCCCGACCCCTTCACGCTCACGCCCGATCAGATCGCTGAAGGCAACTATGCTTACTACGTGAAGAAATATCAGGTGAGCGGGGTCAAACCTCCGCCGGAGCCATATCAAACGATCTCGAAGACATTTGACGGTACCGCATCGCATGACGACCATGTGGCGACCAAGGTCACGGAGATCCCGATCCCCGACGGTTATCGCAGCGTCACCGGTAGCGCCATCGCGGCAGGCGCGTATTGGGACGACTGGAAAAACAGCTGGAGCATCGACATTGCTTTGGGCAAGCAATTCTGGCGGCGGAATTCAACCAGCTACGTCAACAACTACTTCACGCTGGATGGCGAGGAAGGTTCGATTGCGCTCGGTGTGTCCGTTTACGGGATGCACTCCTGGATCGCGACGGTGGAGGTCGATTGTCAGCGCACCGAGCGCACATATCGTGCATGGCAGCTGGATACGCATGCCGCAATTCTTCAGGGATATCTCAAGCTCGATCGCGACTATCAAGATGCTGTGGCAGCACTCAGCGTCCAGGCCGCCAATCAAATTCAAGGGCGGAACCCCGATGAAAACCGCATGATCGAACGTGGGGAGCTCAAGAAACACACGATCGCGATGTTCACGGCGCAGAACTACGACACGTTCGGTGCCATTAGTTATTCCCCGCAAGGCTTCCCTCAGCCCTGGTTCGCAAAGGCCGATGCTGAAGGCAAATACATCCGGTTTTTCGAGCAGGCCTTTGAGTGGGAAAACATGATGTATTTGTTCTACCCTTATTTCTGGGGACGCAAGACGAACTGGGTTGCGCGCGCGGTGATGCAGGATGTCGATCCACAATTTGCCGAGTTCCTCAAGGCCGGTTCGGCGCGGGTTGTCTTTCCCGTGCGGCCCGGATTCGAGGCGGCCTTGGCGCACTTCATGGACACGGGCGAGATCTGGGATGGCGCTGACCCGCCGACGCTCACGAGCCCGCTCTATGTCTCGATCATCGAGGAGATCAAGGAACGCACACAGGCGCCGGGCACGGAGATCGAACAGGGCAATCCCTGGGACGTGCGCCTTCCGACGACGCTGGTGCGTTTGCGCTCAGACGGATCTTTGCCGGAATGGGCAAAACAGCCTGACGGCACGTGGCTTCCGGCGAATTGATATGGCAAAGCCGCCACGCTACCGCATCCATCCCTCGATCGGCATTGCAAGGGTCGGCGATGCCGCGGCGGCGGATTTTTTCCTGGGCCCCGAGCAGCCCAACCAGCTTGGCGGCGCAGGTGTCGCCGGGATAGGCCGCAAAGTACCGCCGTACAAATCCGGGGGCCGCATTTTGCGCCAGGCGCAACGCTTCCGCATCTGGGAATACACGGAGTCGGGCGGTGTATGGACCGCGACGCGTGAGATCACATCCGATTTGCCCGATGTAGTCAACTTGACCTGGACCGTCCATCTCGCAAATGTGAAAGCCGAGTTTTTCACATTCGACGGACTGGCCGGATCGCCGCTGCTCCCGGTCCAGCCCGCGCATCCGCGACGCAACGTCGCCGCGCCCGATCGTAGGAAGCTGAAGATCGATCCCGGGCCGCGTTCCATTAAGGGCAAGAATGCGGGTCCCGTCGAATTTCGAAAAGGCAAGTCCGCGAATCCCGCCGCGGAGCTTTGGCCGAAACCTGCTCCGGTTCCGGCGCTTGAATATCTCGGCGAGCTTCGCACCGACAATAAAGGGCGGCTCATCGTCATCGGCGGAGCCGGCGTCATTGCGAAGCAAGCCGGCGCACCCGCCATCCGCCAATACGCCAACAATGACGGATGGTTCGACGATGTTTCAGACGGTCCTGTTACGGCGAGTTTGGTCGTCAGGCCTGCCAAGGGCAAGCCGGGCGTGAAGGTACACGTGCAAGGCGCGTGGGTATTGGTCGCCCCGCCGGATTTTGCGCCGGACATTCCACCGACCGTAACGCTATGGGATTTGCTGCTCGACATGGCGGTCCGCGACATGCGGCTGCCGACGGATGAGGCCGTGTACAAGAAAGGTGGCGCGCTTGCTCGCTTGCCGAGCATGGCCAAGGACCTGGGCGGCGGCGGGACTACACTTTCCACATACCAACCCACCTTTGATGACGACGTTGCGCCGATCATCCGACAAGCAGTTTTGCCAGAGTGGGTCTTCAAGCCGTTGCAAGGCAACCATTATACGATGACTGCTCCGATGTGGGCCGCGCTTTCCGATCCGGGTCAGCCCAACGCGATGCGCAACATCATTTTCAAGCGCGTACGCAAGCCCGGAACACCGGGCCTTGGCCCCGCGGGTGACATGCCCCGGCTTCTTGGCGACGATCCGTACAACAAATTTAGCTCGCAACGCTGGGGCCTTGCGCTGACGCGGGCGCAGTATGCGATTTTGGAAGCTTGGTCGAAGGGCAAATTCATCAAATCGAGACTTGCGGCCTCCTCCCTGCTGAAGCCGACATTGGGCGCGCTCAGTCCGGATGGTATGGATCGAGCAGCGCTGCAGTCTTGTTCGGGCGGTGCATTCTTTCCCGGCATTGAAGTCGGCTGGCAGATTCGCGAGCCTGCAATATTTAGTGAGCCGTTCCGCATAAAGCTCGGCGCCGCGACGAAATATGTCGGCGATGCGGGCGCGGTGGGGCCTGGTTACTTCTCACGCCAGATGGCACTACCCTGGCTCGCTGACTTTCTGCAGTGTAAGAATGAGTTGCAAAACGTGACCCACGATCCATGGGGGTGGTGGCCGTCACAGCGGCCTGACGGTGTGTATGCGACATTTGCAGAAGCGGGGCGCTCGGGAACGATGTTGGACTGGCACAGGGCGGGGCCCGCCGGCATGCCGGCAGCGCCAAACTGGCCGGCCGATCCGTCCCGCGCGGCGTTGGGATTTCCGATTGGTATGCCAACCTATGTGCAAATGCTTGCCAACTGGACGAAGTTCGCATTTGTCACCGCCGGACCGTCGGACGTCTATGCCGAAACCGAACGCGCGCCTACCATTCCATGATCGATGTCGCAGTGATCGGCGCCGGTCCCGCGGGCGCAGCCTGTGCATTGGCACTCAAGAAGCAGAAAATCCCGGTGCTGCTGCTCGGCCCCAATTCAAAGCATCCGGCCAATACCCTTGAGTTGCTCTCGGGACGGGCGCTCGACGCGCTGCTCAAGATTGGGCTTTATGACGCCGTCACGTATCCCGCCACGCCGTGCGCGGGCATCACGTCGTCCTGGGGCGGGAGGTACCGGCATGAGCAGCCGGCCATGCTCAATCCGCATGGAGGCGGTTGGATCGTAGATCGATCCGTGTTGGATCCCACATTGCGCGCACACGCGGTCGCGGCCGGCGTGGAATATCGCGCTGTTATTGTCAGAAGCCTCGCGCGTGTTGCAGGCGGCTGGTTGATTCACACCACGGATGAGAAAATCCATTGCCGACGTGTAATATTGGCGACTGGCCGAAGATCGAAATTGCCGTCGCAGTGTGGCTTGCAGTGGGTCGCATTGCATCAGCTTGTTGCAATTACGGCATGGGTGGGCTTTCAAGATTTGAATCTCAGTAACGAGCTTTGGGTTGATGATGCAGAGCAAGGGTGGTGGTGGGCACTTGGCCGGGATTCCGGCGTGTCGATCGGCTATTGCACGGATGCCGACTTGCTTCGATCATGTGGGGACAAGATTGACATCACGTGGCAGCGCCTTCTTCGTGAAAGCCGCTGTCGGAGCTTGAAGCCGGAGCATCCCAGAATTCGTTTGGCGTTGACGGGATATACCTTCTGTTGGGGTGACGAGACGCTAAACGTCATTGGGGACGCGGCGCTCGCCGTTGATCCATTGTCGGGCCACGGCTTGACCCTGGCGTTTCTAACTTCCTGGCAGGCGGTAAGTGATCCGTTTGGATACGCGATGTGGATTGAAGAGACGCGCCGCAAATATGCCGAGCGTGAGCGGGAGATTTATGCTTCCGCACAAAGGAGCGGCGCGTTCTGGGAACGGCGCGGTGGGCCAAACTCGTGACGATGAGCGCTGTCAAATAGGATGCACTTTAACTGGCCCGAGCGACCGGATAAACCGGTCCCAGCTTGGATTTGTCCGCTAGAGCATGATTGCCTCATGCTGAAGCGTATCCGGCATTGACGAGGTAATTGGTGCATTCCTGGGGGGTGAAGCTGTCGAGCAAAGTACCGATCCGTTTCCATGCAGCCTCGACGGTTCGTTCTGCGGCCTTGCGCAACAGAGCCTTGAGCTTGGCGAAGACTTGCTCGATTGGGTTGAGGTCGGGGCTGCAGGGCGGCAGGAAGAAGAGCTTGGGGCCGGCGGCTCGGATGGCCTGGCGCACGGCCTTTCCGGCTTGACCCGTCCCGACTGGTCTTCATCGACGAGAGGGCCAAGACCAATCTGACGCGCACCCACGGTCGTTCGCCGCGTGGCCATCGGCTGGTTGCGAAGGTGCCACATGGCCGGTGGCCGACGCTGACCTTCCTCGCCGCCTTGCGTCTTCATCGGCCCAAATCTTGCCGTCATCGAGGGCCTCGAACAAGCCGAAATCGACGCGGCCCTTCTCAAGTGGTGGGACATGATCGTCGGCAATTGAGCTGCTTTGGATTTGGCTCGGAGCGCTGTCGTCAATTGGGGGCGCGCCGGAGTGATAACATCCAATCAAATCAAATCTATTCGGCCATTTGATCGTTCGCCGGCGATCGTCTCACTTAACAATTACATCGTAATAACAAGAGCCTAGCATGCCGACGGCGGCGGCTATGCCGCACGTGGCATTTAAGCACCGGGATGCCGCTCAGAGGTCTGAGGGTCCTGCGGGGTGAGTTGACAGGCAGGCTAGTTTCCGCTGCCGGACAATAGCTCGTACCGGATGGTCCGCCAGATGATCTTGATGTCGAGCCACAAAGACCAGCGCTCGATGTACTCCAGATCGAAGTCCACCCGCGAAACCGCGGCGGCGGCGGCGGCGGTGCTTCCGCGGCAGCCGTTCACCTGCGCCAGTCCGGTGATGCCGGGCCGAATGCAGTGGCGCTGGAAATAATACGGCACGAGATGTTCGTAACACAGATCGGCAGCCAGCATTCCAGGAACGTGCGGCCGCGGTCCGACCAATGACATATCGCCGGCAACGACGTTGATGAGCTGCGGCAGCTCATCGAGGCTAGTGCGGCGGAGAAAGCTTCCGACCGATGTAACTCTCGGATCGTTCGCGATTGTTTGTCTGACGCCAGACCTGTCGGACAGGTGCATGTACATGGTTCGAAATTTGATGCAGCGAAACGTCCGGTTTCGATGACCGTATCGGTCCTGGACGAAAAATATCGGGCCACGGGACGTGACCTTTATCGCGAACGAAATTGCGGCAAACAAGGGCGACAAGGTCAGCAACGCCAGGGCGGCGCAAATGACATCGAACGCCCGCTTGGCCCGCGAGCGCGATGGCTCCGACAATGCGCCGCGGTGGGACAAATAGAACAGACGGCGTCTTGGCCTTTGACGCTGTCGCTCGCAGCCGACCGGAGAGAACAGCCGTCTGCTGTTCCACCATAAGCTGACATCGGTTTGTGCCGCAGGCAGCGAGACAGTAGACATCATGCGTTACTCCTAAATGACGATCATTATAGAAGCGCGTCTGTCGAGCGCCGTTCCCTGCCGTGTCCTCCCTAACTCGCATCGTGCTGCTAGAGGATTCAAGCTTCCTCGCTTTATGCACGAGCCGAACACATTCGTGCTCGCTTTCTTATCTACTCATGACCGCGACTTGGCACATGAGTTCTCTGCACAATGATTCAGCCTTGAGAAGAAAATATGGCGGACTGAGAAAAAGTCCGCCGAAGTAGCGCCTTACCGCGACCAAGCGCTTCGCCGTTGCGCTGACACGCAAATGGTCAATTGCTGCGGAATAGATAATCCAATCGGTCAAAAAAATGCAGCAGCATGCATGCGAAGTGTCGACAATCTGGCTTTAGCACGGCGAGCGGAAAAATCACGCGGGGGTTCAGGAACCAATATCCACATCGGATGTTTGCGGCTTGGCGGGAAATCTGGACCAACGTTCGGGGAGGTATCGGTGGGTTCTTGCGTCAAAGAGCGCATATGGCGCTCGGTGCTTTGCTTGTCGTGCCTTGCGCTGACTCTGACGGCTGCGGGATGTATGGAGAATTACGATCCCGCACCTCTGCGAATGGCTTCAGTGGTGTCGGTGTCGAGGCCTTATGTTCTGCGGCCTAACGACCGCGTTCGGGTTCAGGTCTATAACGAGCCCACAATTTCCGGCGACTATCAGATCGACGGGGCCGGCTACTTGTCGATACCGCTTGCCGGCCGGCTTAAGGCAGCAGGATTGACAACTGCGCACCTCGAGCGCGCCGTAATGCGGCATCTTGACGGCGGCATTCTCAAAGATCCGCATGTGAGCGTCGAGGTGTCAGGATACGGGCCCTTTTATATCCGCGGCGAAGTGAAACGGCCAGGCCAGTTTCCGTATGCACCCGGCATGACCGTTGGCGACGCCGTGGCCTTGGCGGGCGGGTACACCTACAGAGCCAATGAATCGGTTGTCTATGTGCGGCATTCCGGCGGCGTTAGTTCGAGCGCGGTTTCGCTGAACTCGCGAGTCCCGGTCGCGCCGGGCGACGACATCCGAATCCCCGAACGCTATTTCTGACTAGTCTCTGTGCACGCTGTGTAGTCGCTGCACAAACATGCTGCCGCATTCGAGTGTGCGCGGCACGTGAATGTTCAATGGCGAGGGCCGATGCGTAACAACGGACGTCGCTCTCTTGCACTGCGAAAATCGCATGCTGCGATGCGGAACCAACTTGTGCCAACCGTGTTGGACGAAGTGCCGACGTGCAATCGCTGCTGTGAAGCGATTCGGGAGAGTGGGGGACGGCGACGCGCGACACTCTTGGGGGCGGCGACATCGATAGCTGCCTTCACTCTATTCGCTGCGAATGCGCAAGTAGCATCACCGCTGATGCCTCCGGCATCGCCGCCATGGAATGCGGAGAACGTATTTGAACCAGTTCCCTACGCGAAGGTGTGGTCGCGCGAACCGGGTGAATCCCTCGCGCCGGAGGACACTCCGGTGAAGACGCGTCAGTGGCCGGGTTACGAACCGCTAGGTATCCGGTTTTACTCGTGGATGTTCCATCCGGACATCACGGTCGGCGGTTTGTACAACAGCAATGTCTTTGCGTCGGAAACGGACAAGCACAGCGATGTTGCGGCGGTTGTCGAGCCTTCATTGACGGCGTCCTCCCTCTGGGGACGCCATCAACTGAGCTTCAAAGCCTACACAAAATCGACTGAATACAGCCGGTACTCGGGCCTTGATCAAACCGATGCCAGTGTCCGGATGAAGGGCCGCGTTGATGTCCGGCACGACATCAAGCTGCTGTTCAATCTTCGCGCCGCCTACCTGCACGAAGAGGTCGGCTCACTGAGTTCTCCGACATCCGCCATTGAACCCACGCCGTATGGCTACACTTTCGCGGATGTCACCTATTGGCAACAATTCAATCGCTTGGCAGTGTCAGCCGGTGGCCGCAACGAGAACTACAGTTTCGGCTCGACGCGTGCGCAGAATGGCACAATCATAGAACAGGACAGTCGAGACGGATCGATCAATGTTGCTCATGGCCGCGTCGACTATGCTCTATCTCCGACGTGGGGGGTGTTCTCCGCGCTGGAAGTCAATGAGCGGAGGCTTCGCGGGACAACGACCGAATCGTTGAGCTCCAAAGGATACCGCTCGTTATCCGGGGTCAATTTCCAACTGACGCCGCTCATTGGCGGCGAAATTGGTGTCGGCTACGCGTCTCAGAATTTTGACGCGGCTGCTATTGGCATGGTCGGCGGACCGGCGTACCGCGCGTTGCTCACCTGGAGCCCGACACGATCACTCGATATCAAGCTCAAGGCCGAGGAAATAACCACAGAAGCGGTCGACACTGTGGCCAGCGCGGTTCGCGCCGATGCATTGATGATTGGTGCCGATTATGAGTTGCGCCGCAATGTCGTCCTTTCAACGACTGGCACCTATGAAAAAGACAAATTCTTCGGCCAGACTCGGCGTGACACTGTCTACATGGCGACGGCCGGGCTGAGCTACCTCGCCAACCGATACAGCTCCATTTCGCTTCAGTACAAATACATTAAGCGCGACAGCAACCTTCCGACGTCCAACTACGACAAGCATGAGGTTGGTATCGATGTCTCAGCGCACTTCTGACCGCTCTCTGCCGGCGAGTTGGGGAGAACTGCAATCCGCAGATGCGGGCGTCAGGTCGAGTGGCGTCACGATCGCGGAGATTTTCCGCATTCTGCGGCGACATCTGAAAATCATCGTTGCCAGCACTGTCGCCTTTGCCGCCGTCGCCGCGTTTGCGGTGATGTTGGTGAAGCCGCTCTACACCGCAACGGCGACGATCCTGATCGACCCGCACCGGTCCGATGTCGTCAATCTGAACGGCACACCGACCGCGATCCAAAGTTCCGCGACGGAAGAGGCGGCGATCGCAAGCCAGGTCTTGCTGATCCAGTCGGAAGAGGTCCTTCGCCGCGTCGTCAAGTCCGCGAACCTCACGTCCGATCCGGACTTTACGCCCCATCCGGGGCTTCTCGACCCCTTGAAGAGGCTGCTTAAGCCCGAGGCAGCGCCCCCGGGCCTCAGCCCGCAGGAAATCGCAATCCTGAATTCGGTGGCGATCCTGCAAAAGAGACTGAAGGTCAGCAGGCAGCAGAATAGCTATCTCGTCGATGTAAGCGTCAGTTCGCACGATCCAAAAAAGGCAGCCACAATCGCGGGCGCCATCGTCAACGCCTACTTCATGGCGCTGGTCCACGCCAAGTCGGACGCGGTAAAGGTTGCGGCCGGGTGGATGGACCAGCAGCTCGGAAAGCTCAAGTCGCATGTGTTGGGCTCCGACAAGGCTGTCGAAGACTATCGCGCTGCGCACAAGCTCGTCATGACGCAAGGCGTTACAGTCAACGACCAGCAGATCGCCGACCTCAACACGCAGCTCATCCAGGCGCGGGCCGAGGCGGCGCAGGCGCACGCGAAATACGTGCAGGTGGCGCAGCTTGCAAAGAGCCATATCGACCCTGGCTCGCTGGCTGAGGCGCTTTCCTCGAACACGATCGCGGGGCTCCGGCAGCAATACGCCGAGCGCGCAAACCAGGTGGCGGATCTGGCCAGCCGATACGGCGCCCATCATCCGCTCTTAGTGGCGGCGAAGGCGCAGTTGCGGGACACCCAAAAGCTGATCAATCAGGAGGTGCGCCGCATTCTGGAGAGTCGGCGGCAAAACTATCAAGTTGCGGCGGCACGTGAAGCGTCTCTGCAAAAGAGCCTCGAATCGTTGCAGGCCGTATCCGCCGCTTCGGGAAAGGCGCAGGTCCGGCTACGCGAATTGCAGCGGGAAGCCGACGCCAATCGGGCGCTCTATCAGACATTTCTCTCAAACTATAAGCAGGCCGCCGCGCGCGAAAGTCTAAAATTGCCTGAGGCGCGCGTTGTTTCGGACGCGAGCATTCCGATTCGACCGTCTTTTCCCAAGGCATCGCTGTTCCTGGGTTTGGCGATTCCGCTCGGCTTTACGTTCGGCTGTATTCTCGCCATGGCCGTCGATCACTTCGACCGGCGGGTGAAGACCCTTAACCAGCTCGCAGTCCTCACAGGGCTTCCGGCGATCGCGTCTATGCCGCTGATTGGATTGCGCGAGCTTTCGCGTATCACGAAGCGAGGCAGGTCCGCGCTTGGCAGCTACGACCCACGTTCCGCATCGCTTTTGCCGATTTCACTTCAGCCTCCTCTCATGCATTACATTACGGAGGAACCAAACTCGATCTTCGCGGAAGCCGTGCGTGCCGTGCGCCTATCGGTTCAGCGAACCGCGCAGTTGCGGCCGGTGCAGATTGTCATGGTGACGTCAGCCGTGGGCGGCGAAGGGAAGACGACTCTGGCTGGAAATCTCGCCTTAGCCTACGCTATGCTTGGCGCTCGAACGCTTCTCGTCGAAGGCGATTTGCGCAACCCTGAGATGACGCGCTCGTTGTGTCCGCAGGCCGAATTCGGACTGCTGGACGTCGCACTCGGCCGTGCGTCGCTTCGGCAGGCGATCCTGGTGGATCCAACCACCCGCCTTTCGGTCCTTCCGGCCCCTCAATCCCAAAGTATGAACAATTCGAACGAATTCGTCTTCTCGAAAGCGATGGAAATCATCCTCGACGAACTGCGGCGGCACTACGACATGATCATCGTGGACGCCCCCCCACTGATGCCGCTGGTTGATAGTTACGCGCTCGGCGAGCACGCGGACGGGGTAGTGATGACGGTGGCCTGGAATCGGACACCTGAGGATCTGGTCGTCCGCGCGCTCGGCCAACTCTCGTCGCTGCAGGATCGGGTGGTCGGAACGGTGCTTACGCGCGTCGATCTCAAGCGTTTGCGGTACTACGATTACTATTACACGTCCGCCTATGTCGATCCCTACGAGTATGTCGGCCGCAAACAGCCAGCGTCGCTGTGACGGCATCCCAACAACTTCAGATCGGGGGTGAAATGACTTCAGTTCTCATGGTCAGCGGATCGTGGCCGCCCGACGCATGCGGTGTTGGCGACTACACCGATATGCTCAGCCGCGAACTCGAAACGAACGGCATTGAGGTCGTGCGCTTTGCCAGCCAGAAATTTTCCCGCCTGTTGTCTCGCGAGATTATCGAGCAGGTCGATCAGACAGACTGCGACCTCATCCACATCCAGTATCCGACGATGGGCTATGGCCGGTCATTCACGCCGAGTGCGCTCGCGGGACGCATCAAGGCGAAGCCAGTCCTGGTCACGATTCACGAATATGCGGTTTTTCGTCGATATAGGCAGGCGTGGTTCACCCCTTTCGCGCAAGGGTGCGCAGCGCGCGTCTTCACTAATACGACCGAGCGCGGCTTGTTCGAGAAGCGCTTTCCATCCCGTAATGGCATTGATGCGATCATAGAGATCGGGAGCAATATTCCGGTATGCAAGCCCCTCGCACGGTCGCCGCGCCGGGTTGTTCATTTCGGACTGATCGCGCCCAACAAAGGCTTGGAGGCATTTCTCTCCTTGTGCGAACGCGGTCGCGAAGGGCTTGAATTCGAGATGATCGGCGCTGTACCGCCGCGGCACCGCAGATATGCCGATGCAGTATTGCAGCGGGCGCGGGCCTGTGGTGTCCACTTATCGCTTAACTTGACAAAACAGGCGGTTGCCGAACGCCTGGCGTCGGCGACCTACGCCTATCTTCCCTTTCCAGATGGCGCTTCTGCCAAACGAGGGACTTTGGCGGCTGCTGTCGTCAACGGGTTGGTCGTGGTCACGCCGCATGACGACAATACGCCGGAGTGGATACGGTTTATTACGCGCGGTGCCGATACGCCGGAACTGGCAGGAAGGTCCATTTCGGACCTGCACGAGAACGGCGCAGCGCTCGCGGAGATTCGCAAACGAATCGATAGCGCCGCGACCCGCTTCCGTTGGGACTCGATCGCGCAGCGCCATATCGATCTTTATTGGCAAGTGCTCGCAATGACGACACGGCGATCGCGCCATTTCGGCTCGGCGGAACTGACGACTGCGAAGTATCAAGAGGCGCGGATGGCGCTGTAAGCATTGGGGATGCCATGCACGTACAAGAGCTCGCAAAACGCTATCTTCCGCGGCCGGTCGTTTCCGTGCTCCGGGTTGCAAAGTACCGTTTCGACGTCGCGACCTTCCCAAACCACGTGGTTGAGCATCGCTATGGGTCGCATTTGCTCAAAATGAACATCTGCGACCGCATAGGGCAGGAATGGTACGATAAGGATTGGGAGCTTCCTCCCGAGATCAAATTTTTCTCGCAAGGCGGAATTCCGCCCGACGGGCTGGTGTTCGACCTCGGTGCGCACCAGTGCCTTGTCGCCACCTTGATCGCCAAGGAAATCGTGCCGCGTGGACGGGTCGTCGCAGTCGAAGCCAACCGCCACAACGCGGCTGTCGGGAATCGTAATCTCTCGCTCAATCGCATTGAGAATGTGCGAGTCCTTCACGCGCTCGTCTCCAGCAAAGTTGGCAGGGAAATCGCTGACACGAGCCTGAATTCGAGTGCCAGAGTCGGCGCCGCCGACTATTCAAGTGAGGCGGTCGATGCGGTGAGCATCGATTCGCTGTCGCGGACCTTCGGCTGGCCAAATCTCGTTTACCTCGATGTCGAAGGCTTCGAGATCGAGGCGCTCAAAGGAGCGAGGCAGACCCTGACGCGCCCGTCCCGTTGGTTCGTCGAACTTCACGGCGACCGGATGCTCGAGCGTTATGGCGCAGCCAACGGTGATATATGGCACTATTTCCCGCACGCGGAATTTGCCGCCTACCTGTGCCCGGAGAATGAAAAGCGGTTCTGGCCGATCGCGGAAAGCGAGCGGCTCCCCGGGGATCGTTGTTTTCTGATCTTCATACCGCGTGCTCTCGACGATCGATGAAGGTCATCTATTATCGAAGTCAGACCGGAAACTTCGGCGACGATCTCAATGCCGTCTTGTGGCGAAAGATCCTTCCGCCCGAATGTTTCGACGCGGACGACGCCGTCCTTCTCGGCATCGGCTCTATTCTGCGCGATGATTTCCTGACACCGGAGGCGACCAGAAACAGGCGCGTTTTCATCCTGGGAAGCGGGGGGGGAACCGGTCCACTGCCGTCGCAATGGCCGAACGGAAGCTGGTCCGTCCTCGCCGTCCGCGGCCCGTTAACCGCAAGGCTGATCGGCCGGCCCGAGGCGGCAATAACTGATGGCGCGGCGCTTATTGCCGCGACACCGAGCCTGCTGCCGAAGGAGAGGGATGACAACGATATCGTGTTTATCCCGCACTACAATTCGGTGGCGTACAGCCGATGGCAGCACGCCTGTGCCGCGGCCGGTTTGCGGTTCGTCGACCCGCACTGGCCGGTGGAAACCGTGATCGGCAAGATCGGCCGTGCCCGTCTGGTCATTTCCGAAGCCATGCATGGCGCGATCGTCGCCGATACGCTGAGGATTCCATGGGTCCCCGTCGTGTGCTCCCCTGACGTAGCGCCGTTCAAATGGGCCGATTGGACGGGTTCATTGCGGCTCGGCTATTCGCCGCTTCGATTGCCGCCGAGCTCGGCCTGGGAGGCATTGCGGAACGTCAAGAAGAGCGTGAAAGGCGCGAGGCAGGCTTGCAACGGCAAGGCCGAGGAGCGCCATGAGGACCTGCTCGATGAGTTTCATCGGCGCTTTGCCAGGGTCAAAGAGTCGGATCTGGCGCCAAAGCCGATGTTCAATGGGAAAGTCACACACGAGTTGCAGAAAGTCGCCGCCCTGTTCGACCGGCTCTTCGTCGAGAAGGCGACGGAGGCGCTAATGGCGGCGAGCAAGGAGACCGGTTGCCTGAGCGACGATAGTGTATTCGGAGCGCGGGTCGAGCGTTTGCAGGATGCGGTGGAACGCCTGAAACGGGCGCTGACCGCCTGACATTGCAGCGATTATTGTCTTATCAAGATACCCATGCCGTGCCGATACGCGGGCTCGAGATTTTGGCTTTCGCAGAAGCGCGCATAGCCCAGGCGCGCCTTCCAACTTGACTGCTCCGGGCAGTCGTCGACCAGCATCGCGCCGCCGGCGGCCAGCCGCGGCCAAAAGCGCTGGAGCGAAATATATGTCGGCTCGGTCAAGTCGACGTCGACGAGCACCGCCGAGCACGTCGCCGGCAGCGCGTGTTCGGGCAACGCACCGACATCGCCCTGTATCAGCGTGATGTCGGTGCATCCGTGCTGGCCCATGATCTTCGCAACCAGCCCGCGCGAATTGCCGGAAAAGAGAGTTCGGTCTTGCGTCGGCGTTCCTAGCGCCGCGTCGGCTGCAAATTGCGTGTCGATAAAGCCGTCGAATGTGTCAATGCAGATGTAAGGCTTCTCGACGCCCAGGCGGTCCAGCATGCGGCGGGCGATGATCGCCGTGCCGCCAAGATTGCAACCGATTTCGATAACCGGTCCGGGCACGTCGCGGGTTTCGATCAGGTAATGAAGGAAAAGATAGAGCCGCTCCGGCGCGAGCGCGAAGGGCGGATAGCGGTAGAGCAGGGGCGCCAGGGCGTTGCGGGCGATCTTCTTGACCTGATACTTGACATCCAGCATGGCAGTGCTTCCCGTTGGTCACATCGTTGTGGTTTTCGCCAGCGCGCCGGCCAGCACGATTGCGGCGCCGGTAGCGCTGGCGGCTACAGCGGCCCAAAGAATCCCTTCAAATCCCATCAGGCTTACAAGCAGCAAGCCGCCGCCTGTAAAGGCGATCAGGGAAGCGACTCTGGCGATGAACACGATCCGGGTGCGCCGTATCGCCAAGAGCGCGATTGCCGATGCCTGTCGGGCCGCTTCCAAGGAAAGGGCAAGGGCGAGGGGCCAAAGGAGATAGGCGGATGCCGTGATCTCCGGCTTTCCATACACTACGGGAAGGATGACGTTTGCGAAGCTGAGGATGGCGGCGCAATAGGCCACGACGACGCCCGTGAAAATGACCGTCCCACGTAGCGCGAACCACCGCGCGTAGTGATTGCCGACGTCCGCGGTCTTGTCGGCGACGCGCGGCAGGATGGCCAAATGCAGCGCCGCGTTGAATTGGACGATCGGCGTCAACAGATTCTGCAGCGCCCGGATCGTTCCGGCCGTGCCTGGACCGCTGAACGCCGCGATCAGCGGGAATATGCCGAAATTGCTTATCCAGGACGCGATCGCGGCGCCGGAAAGCCAGCGGCCGGAGTGCCAAAGCTGTCCCGCGAGCCAGGCAACATTGGCGGCGCGTGTCCTGCGCGTCCTGGCCATGCCCGTGCCCGCCGCCACGAGGATTGCGGCCAGGGCGCCGGCGCCCCATAACAAGACGGCCGTGACGAGCGACAACGCGTCGGCTCGGATCAGGACAGCGGCGCCCGCCAGTAACGTCATGCCGTAGCC
Organism: uncultured Pseudomonadota bacterium; assembly: GCA_963837965.1. GTDB lineage: Bacteria > Pseudomonadota > Alphaproteobacteria > Rhizobiales > Xanthobacteraceae > Pseudolabrys. The sequence continues at coordinate 192,898 of CAWIPY010000011.1, forward strand.
CAATGCCGCAGCGGCAGCGACCTCCTGGCGGTCGCGAATGTAGCAAAGCCGTCGGATGAACAGGTAAATCCGCTGCAAGGGGTTGACCAATGCGAGGGCGAAAAGCGGAGGACCGTACTCAGGTCGCCAGACCGCAACGGCCAGTGCCGCGATCAGAAGAATGATACTGGTGGTCACGCCATATCCGACAACGACCCAGAATGCGGCGATGTCGATGCGGGCGGGGTTCCGGCGGCCGAAGCGGCTGGCAATCGCCGGGAGTGAATCGACGATCAGCGACACCTGAATCGCTTCGATGAATAGCGACCCGGTCCAGACAAGCACGTAGCGGCCGAAGGCGTCGAGCGGCAGCCACGACGCATAGAGGATGGTGAGCACGAAATTTGCGGCGCTGTAGCAGCCCTGGTCGAGAAAGGCGAAGACGATGCGGTGCTTCCAGCGATGGGCAAGAAGCCGTGTTTCGCCCAGTCGGCCGCGCGCCGCGGCCGCGGTCAGCCGCAAGGCCACGGAGGCTGAAGACGGCATCCGACGGCTCACTGGGGACTCTCGCGTGGAACCCGCGCCCCCGCCAGCCATTGCCGCGCTACTCTGCCGAGAAAGACGGGCATTTCCAACAGATACCGTCGCCAAAGCCGCCGCGGCTCTTGGAACATGCGAAAGGCCCACTCGATGCGGGCGGACTGCATCCAAAGCGGCGCGCGCGGAACGGTGCCGGCCAGAAAATCAAATAGCCCGCCGACGCCAAATCCCAGCCGACAGCCGGTGTCCTTCAAGTGCTCGCTGAGCCAAGCCTCCTGCAGCGGATTGCCCATGGCGACAAGGAGTACATTCGCGCGCGACTGCCGAATTCGCGCGATCAATTCCGATGTGAGCTTGGAGGAAAGGTAGCCATCGGAGCATCCAACGATTTCGTGGCGCGACATGGTGATTGCCAGCCGGCCGGCCGCCCGCTCGGCGACGCCCGGTTTCCCGCCGTATAAGAAAATTCGGTAGCGGTTCCTGGTCAAACGAAGATAGCGCGGAACGAAGTCGGTGCCATTCAGGTTCTCGGGAAACGATTGACCGAAAAGCAGCCGGCTGGCGATATCGACGCCGATCCCGTCATTGAACACGATCGACCGATCGAGGGCTGATCGAACGCTCGGATCGGCCACGGTCGTATTCAGCGTGTGGGCATTGGCAAAGACGATAGCCGTCGGCGTGCCGGCCTGAAAACTCCGGTCGAGCAGATCGACGGCCTGGGCCGAGGTTTTCACGACGACGGGAACGTCGAGGATGGTGCGCACATCCTGTCCAAGCGCGGAGCGATAGAGCGATTCATATTTTTCCCCGACGCGACCCCAATGGTACGCTTCCGCCGCTTTGATGCACCGAGACCGCACCGCTGCATGGTTCTCGGCGACCTGTGCCCATTCCGCCAGGAACTGGAGTGCTGCGAGATCGCTGTCGTCGAAGTCCACATTCAGTCCGACGCCGGCGCTGGCGACCAGATGGCGAAATGGCGGAATTTCGCTCAGGACCGGCCAGAGGCCTGCTGAAAGCGCCTCAACCGCGGTGAGGCCGAAGCCCTCGTACTCCGATGCGCTGATGAATGCCGAGCATCCGGCCATTGTGGCGCGGATTTCATCGCTGGAGGGCATGTCGAGAAATTTGATTGCATCCGACACGCCCAGCCGGCCAGCGAGCGATCGCAACTCTAGAATCGAGACATCCCAGGGGCGGCCGGCGATGCAAAGCCGCCACTCCGGGTCGAGACGATGCAGGGACTCGAAAAAACGAACGACGCGATCCAGACGCTTATTGCTCGACAGCCGCCCGAGACAAAGCAGTCCTTTCTTCGGGGATTTCGACGCCGCGTTCAGATAGCTTGAAATATCGACGCCATTGTCGATGAGACGGCTACCGCGGAGGCGGATCCGCCTGAAGAGCTCATGGTCGGATGCGCTGACGGTTGCAACACCGGCATACCATGTCAATGACAGGCGCGTGACGTATTGGAAGTAGAGTCGTTTGAGTCGTGCGGCGAAAGGCGTATGGAAAAAGCCGCCATGGGTCGAAACGACAAGCTTGCGACGGTGAATCGGCGCGGTCCAGGCAAGATAATCGAAGAAGAAATCGATGCCGTGGACGTGCACGACGTCCGCATCGTTGACGTGCTTGATTGCGGACAAAGCGACCGGATAGCGCTTTGATCCGAAGTAGGGGATGCGAACGACCTCGATACCCTTGATCCATTCCCGGCCTGGGAGGCGTCCGCCGTGGCGGGAGTTGAACATGCGGTCAAGAGTGACGACCCGAACGCTGTGGCCGTTGGCGAGTTGGACGAGGGCGAGGTCTCTTACGACGTTTTCCAAGCCCCCGACCGATGGGTGGAATTGGCGCACAACGTGCACAATTCGCATGCTGCGTGTCCCCCGATGATCACAAGCGTGAACCCAGGCTCCAAACGCACGAGGCCTGACTCCGTTCCGCTGATCAAAAACCGCGCAGTCGGTAAGAGAGCACTATCGCAGCGACATGCATTTCCACGCTTCAGCCGCCTTGTGGTCGCGTTGCGACCATCAACGCCTGTTTTGATGCGTGAGTATGTGATCGTGGGATTGTCGGCTATGCGTCGAGCGCGTCGGTAACTGGCGCGCTTTTTGTACTGTCGTCGCGGCAGTGCGACCTGATCGCCAGGGCCTCTCGTCCAATCAAAGCGAAGCCATATGAAGAAGCCGGCAGTTTTTGGGGGCCTTGTCGTTCTTGCCATCTGGTCGGCGGCTCTCGTGGCGCAGGCCGCACCGCGCGGAGCGAACGGTGAGCTCCGCTTCACCGGAGTCAATATTGCGGGCGGGGCATTCGCCAGCCACAAATTGCCGGGCGTCGCGGGGCGGGACTACTTTTATCCCGCGCGAACCACCATCGAGCATTTTGCAGCAGAGGGCATGAATGTCATCCGCGTGCCATTCCTTTGGGAGCGATTGCAGCCGCGACTTGATGCCGGGCTTGATCCGGCCGAATTGCGGCGTCTCGTCAGCGTGGTCCGTGAGGCGAAAGCGAAAGGCCTTTTCGTCATTTTGGACGTGCACAATTACGCGGCATATCGCCGGAAGGTCATTGGGTCGCCCGCCGTCCCGGTTTCGGCATTTGCCGATTTTTGGAAAAAACTTGCCGCCCGCTTTGCCGACGACCCCGAAGTGGGCTTCGGCTTGATGAACGAACCGAAAGGGCTGCCGGCGGAAGCTTGGCTCTCAGCCGCCAATGCGGCAATCGCGGCGATCAGGCACGGCGGCGCCAAGAACCTCGTCTTCGTGCCGGGCAATAATTGGACTGGTGCCCATAGTTGGTTTAGCCGAAGCCACGGAGGACCCAATGCAACTGTTATGCTGGGTGTCCGCGATCCGGCCGACAATTACGTCTACGAGGTGCACCAATACCTCGATTCGAATTACTCGGGGACGCATCCCGGCTGCAAAAGTAAAGCGGTCGGTGTGATCACGCTCAAGCCATTTACGGAGTGGTTGCGTGCGCATCACAAGCGCGGCTTTCTAGGCGAGTTCGCCGCCGGAAAAGACCCGACGTGCCTTGCGGCACTTGACGCCATGCTCACCCTTATCGACAAAAGCCGCGATGTGTGGCTCGGCTGGACGTACTGGGCCGCAGGCGCGTGGCCACCCACCTATTTTGCCAGCGTGCAGCCGGTCCATGGCGTCGATCCGCCGCAGATGGCCGTGCTCTTGAAGCATCTCGTGCACGAGCAGGGCGGGGCGGGTAAGCAATGAGCAGTTGGTCCCCCACGCGCGCGCAAGAAGAGCTCGCGATCGCTCGTCGCCCCCTTTCGTTCTATGCGCCCTATGCGGCCGTGCTCTGCGCAATGAGCTTCAATTTGGTCTTGTGCTTCATCGATACGAAGGTCGGCGGCGTCGGCAACGGCGTCGCCATCGTCTGTGAAATCAGCATCATTTCGATCGTGCTTATGCTCGCATTCCCAGCCGTCGACCAAACGCGTCTCTTGGTCATGAGCAGTGCGGTCTTCTATCTCATCGGCTTGGCGGCGCTCCGCGTCGCGCTTTACGGCGGCGCGCTTGAGATCAAGCCCGTTCGTGACTTGTTGATCCCCATGGCGTTCTTTCTTTTGGGAACGCGCATCACCCGCGTGCGCTACGCGGACGCGCTCGTAGCAATCGCGGCAGCGATCGTCGTGATTATAGGTTTGATCGAGTATGCGTTCCCCGCGCAATTTACGAGCGTTTTTGATATTGCAAAATTTTACATCGGCCGAGGGTCGATGCACGCCAGCCAGGCGGAGCAATCATCGAATTTGTTCATCAGCGGTATGCGTCCCGAGCAGTTGGGCGGGCGCAATCTCCTGCCATTCCTTGGCGACCACCGTGTGTCGTCGATCTTTCTCGAGCCGGTGTCGGCGGGAAACTTCGGCATCATCGTTTTCATGTGGGCCTTTGTGCGCTCCCTGCAAACGAGGCGGTTCTATTGGGGATTATTCGCCGCCTCCGCTGTCATGATTGTGCTCTCGGACAGTCGCTTCGGCGCGAGTTTTTGCGTGATTTGCGCCCTGCTGGCGTTGATGCCGGTCGCAATCGGCTCTTACGTGGCAGCCGCGCTTCCGGCGGCGGCGCTGACCGCCCTGGTCGTTCTGCCCGATGCGTGGTCGAAGACCCATGCGATAAGCAACGGATTCATCGGCAGAGTCATCTTGTCCGGACACATCCTCGGCGGGCTCGATTTGGCCAATTGGTTCGGCATCGAAACACCGGGCTTCGGCACGTTCGATTCGGGATATTCCTATGCTCTCGGCGGAATCGGTATCCTCGGAATGCTCATCTTTTGGCTTATGTTGTGGTCGCTCGACTCGGACACCTGGCAGTTCAAGGTATTTCGCAATCTCGTCGCCGCGTATTACGCAGTGTTGCTCTGCATCAGCAATTCCCCCTTCACGATCAAGACCGCATCGCTTCTTTGGGTGCTCGTCGGAGCGTTGGCGGCGCAAAGCGCTCTGCGCGGCCGGGAGAACGCAAGGGCGTCAGGACGGCCGGTGCGTGGTCGTCGAGGCGAGCGTCAAACGGGCGCTCGCACTTCGAGTAGGTCGAAATCATAGAATGCATTTTGCGTGCCATCTTTAGGCCGGCCAATGGAATGGCTTGATGCGCCGCCACTACAGCGCGTTGCTGCGCTTGACTTCAGCACTCGCTGGAATTCGCCTCTGTGGAGAAACGCTTAAACGCGGCAAGCACTATGCCGCATACCGGGGCCGATGGCGCATGCTGGTGGGGGTCGTCATGAGCGCATCATTGCCACAGATGGCGCGCGCTCAATGGGCGGATGCGAGCCAAACAAAAGAGGCCGCCAACTGAGGCGGCCTCCTGTTCAGTCGCTTACTTCTTCTTCAGCTTGCACCTGTTCTTCTCGACGACCCAAGTGCAGGTTTGGTCAGCCGAACACGATGCGAGGTCTCTGTGTTTTTTGCACGCGTTCGGTTTGGCCTGAACCGCGCCGCCCACGACGGATGTCGCAAGAAGCGCTGTCATGCATGCGAAAAGGAAAAGTTTCTTCACGTCGCCCTCCTGTGGGGATAGCCCAGTCTCGATTAGGTGATGCCCTTTTTGAGGCTTCTGGGGACGATAAAAGGGGACCGGTCTCGATTTTCAAAGGGCTACTTTCTTCATCAAGACGGAGCTCTTCAAAAAAAGGGCCGGTTGTGGCCCAGCCTGAATATTAGCGCCCGTGCGTGGGAGGAGAATCGGGCGAAAATCCATGCCGGTCTAATTAGGCGCTTGTAGCACCCGCCCGCTAGTAAATATGCCGTAAATGCTTATGCGTTGCGATCGGGGATTCAGAAAGTCACCCGCGGTATGCTGGCCGTCACGGCGCGAACCACACCGTTCGCACTTATAGGTCAAAATCTCCAAGCCGCTGGCGTCTAGGATTTCGACGGTCTCAGGCTGCATGCCATATCGGACGTCCTTCCGAGGCACACCTGGAGCTTTATCGTCGGGCCAACTTATGATTAGCTTTTATCTATTGGGTTCCGACACGGGCAGTTCCGTTAGGAATTTCGACAGCGGCTCGAAACGCGTACATGCCGGAATCGACATTGTGTGAACGTGACTTCATGACGGCTCTTAATCAGTGGGTCCAAGGTTCGAGTCCTTGTGCGCCCACCAAAATGCAATCAGCGCACAACGGGAATTTCGCCGCGAATCCCTGCCGCCGGCGCGAGCCTCGTGGGCGCAAAGGGAGAAACGTTCTATGCCCGGCGCCCGCGCTGCCGCCATGTTCGACCTGACGGATAAGGTCGCTGTCATCACCGGTTCGAGCCGCGGCATCGGCCGCTCCATCGCGGAGGCGATGGCAGCGCTCGGGGCCAAGGTCGTCGTCTCCAGCCGCAAGGTCGAGCCTTGCGAAGCGGTGGCAAACGAGATCAGGGCGCAGGGCGGTGACGCCCATGTCGTGCCCTGCAACGTCTCGCACAAGGATCAGGTGACCCGTCTGGTCGAAGAGACCCGGCGTCACTACGGTCCGATCGACATCCTCGTCTGCAACGCGGCATCCAACCCGGTGTATGGGCCGATGCGCGACCTCACCGACGAGGCCTTCGACAAGATCATGGGCACAAACGTCAAGAGCAACCTGTGGCTCTGCAACCTGGCGATTCCCGACATGGCCGGACGCGACGGCGGTGCCGTGATCATCGTCTCTTCGATCGCCGGCCTGCGCGGCACGGAGATGCTCGGCGCCTACGGTATCTCGAAGTCCGCCGACTTCGCGTTGGCGCGCAATCTCGCTGTGGAATGGGGCCCGCGGAACGTGCGTGTAAACTGCATCGCGCCCGGCCTGGTGAAGACCGATTTTGCCCGGGCGCTGTGGGAGGACGAGCAGCGCCTCGCCAAGCGCAACGCCGGCACGCCGCTCCGCCGTATCGGCATGCCGGACGAGATCGGCGGCATCGCCGCCTTTCTCGCCTCGCCGGCGGCGAGCTTCATTACCGGGCAGGTGATCGTGGCGGACGGTGGCGTGACCATTGCTTGAGGGCGGTCGCATTAAGGCAAATCGATAGCGGCGCTCATACACGGTCGTTGCGGCTTCCGTGGCGATCATGAACGCCAGAGAAATCTCAAGTAGAAGGCTCCGAACACCAAGACAATGCCGATATTTACGATCAGGCGTTCCCAGAATCGGTTTCTGAAAAACACGAAATCGACACCGACGATGACGGCTACCATTACCACCGCATAAAGCACGCGAGCTAGCTGTCCGCCCATTTCAATCCCTTCGGCGAAGCTGGTTCCCTGCGATCCCGGTCTGATGCGCGAGAGAGCGCGCCGTGGCGGGACGCGCGGCCTCAGCGCACGTTCGAGCCCGACGCCGCGTATTTGCGCAATTCCATCTTGGCGACCGTCTCGCGATGCACTTCGTCGGGCCCGTCGGCAAGCCGGATGGCGCGGGCGCGCGCATAGGCATAGGCGAGGTGGAAGTCCTGCGAGACGCCGCCCCCGCCGCAGACCTGGATGGCGCGGTCGACGACCTTCTGCGCGACATTGGGCGCGACAACCTTGATCATGGCGATCTCCGCCCGCGCTGCCTTGTTGCCGACTTCGTCCATCATGCGCGCGGCGTGCATCGTCAACAGCCGCGCCTGGTCGATCTCCATGCGCGATTCGGCGATCCAGTGGCGGGTGACGCCCTGCTCGGCGATCTGCTTGCCGAAGGCGGTGCGCGATATGGCGCGCTGGCACAAGGTTTCAAGTGCACGTTCGGCCAGCCCGATCATGCGCATGCAGTGATGGATGCGGCCCGGGCCGAGGCGGCCTTGCGCGATCTCGAAGCCGCGGCCCTCTCCCAGCAGCATGTTGCCCGCCGGCACCCGCACGTTCTCGAAGATCGTCTCGGCATGGCCGTGCGGGGCGTCGTCATAGCCGAACACGGTCAGCGGCCGCACCACTTTCACGCCCGGCGCATCGAGCGGCACCAAGATCATCGACTGCCGCTTGTGCGGCAGCGCCGAGGGGTCGGTCTGCCCCATCAGGATCGCCACCTTGCAGCGCTTGTCGAGCGCTCCCGAAGTCCACCATTTGTGTGCGTTGATCACGTAGTCGTCGCCGTCGCGCTTGATCTCGGCGCGGATATTGGTGGCGTCGGAGGAGGCGACGGCCGGCTCGGTCATGGCGAAGCAGGAGCGGATTTCGCCGGCCATCAGCGGCTTGAGCCAATGCTCTTTCTGCTCAGGGCTGCCGTAGAGGATCAGCGTCTCCATGTTGCCGGTGTCGGGCGCCGAGCAGTTGAACGGCTCGGCGCCAATCGGCGAGCGGCCCATGATCTCGCACAGCGGTGCATATTCCAGAACGCTAAGCGCGTCCTTGTCGTGGCTCTTTGGAATAAAGAGGTTCCACAGGCCTTCCTTCTTCGCCTTCGCCTTCAACTCGGTCATCACCGGCGGCTCGTTCCAGCGGTCGCCTTCGTCGATCTGCCGCTGGAAGACCGGCTCGGCCGGCAGGATATGCTCTTCCAGGAACGCGGTGATGCGTTCGCCGAGTTCGGCGGAACGGGGCGAGGGCGGTGGCAGCATGGCAGACCTCCTGTCGCCGGCTCGAACTCAGCCGGCGCGCGCGAGCAGGTTCAGATGATGGGTGGCGTCGCCAAACATGGTTTCGATCGTCGTGACGCGCTTGAAATAGTGACCGACCTTGTACTCCATGGTCATGCCGATGCCGCCGTGCAACTGGATCGCCTGCTGGCCGACGATGCGGCCCGAGTTGGAGACCTGCACCTTGGCGGCCGAGATCGCCTTGCGCCGCTCCTCGGCGTTTTCCTCGTCCGCGGTCATGGCCGCGAGCATGGCCATGCTGCGCGCCTGCTCGAGCGCGATCAGCATCTCGGCGGCCCGGTGGGTGAGCACCTGGAATTTGCCGAGCGGCACGCCGAACTGCTTGCGCTCCTTGAGATAGCCGACCGTCAATTCATGCATGGCCGCCATGGTGCCGACCGCCTCAGCGCACAGCGCGGCGATGGCGATGTCGGCGACCTGTTCGATCAGCGGATAGGCGTTGCCCGGCTCGCCGATCGCGTCAGCGGCGGAGACACGCACGCCCGCAAGCGTCACCTCCGCGGCGCGCTGGCCGTCATTGGTGGCATAGCCGCGGCGGGAAAGCCCCTGCGCCGAAGCATCGACCAGAAAAAGTCCCAAGCCCGCCTTGTCCCGCTGCTTGCCGGAAAGCCGCGCCGAGACGATGAATCGGTCGGCGCTGTCGCCGTGCAGCACCAGCGTCTTGGCGCCGTCGATGATGTAATGTTCGCCGTCCTGACGCGCGGTGGCGGCGACGTCGGCCAGATTGTAACGTGCCTGCCGTTCGGCATGGGCGAAGGCGAGCAACAGCTCGCCGCCGCCGATCTTCGGCAGCAGCAGGTCGCGCTGATCTTCGTTGCCGCCGAGCCGCAGCAGCGAGCCGGCTAGCACCACGGTCGCCAGATAAGGCTCGAGCGCGAGCGCGCGGCCGAACGCTTCCATGACAATCATGCTGTCGACGGGGCGCCCGTCGATGCCGCCGTATTTCTCCTCGAACGGCAGGGCGAGCAGGCCGAGTTCGGCATACTGCCGCCAGAGCTTTGGCGAGAAGCCGTGCGGCTCCTGCGCGTATTGGCGGCGCGCCTCGAAATCGTAATTGTCGGCGAGCAGCCGCTCGACGCTGTCCTTGAGCAGCCGCTGCTCGTCACTGAACTGGAAATCCATGTGTCCCGACTTTCCCCCGCGTCACAGCCCCAGGATCGCCTTGGCGATGATGTTCTTCTGGATTTCGTTGGTGCCGCCGTAGATCGAGACCTTGCGCATGTTGAAGTAGCTCGGCGCGATGGTCTCCGCCCAGTCGGGGCCGACCGGCGGCTCGTTCCAGCGCTCCGCGTCCTCGCCCGGGCGCGGCGCCGGCAGCGCATAGGGGCCGACCACGTCGAGCAGCAGTTCGGTGATAGCCTGCTGTATTTCCGAGCCCTTGATCTTGAGGATGGAGGAGGCGGGATCGGGCTTGCCGTCGCGTCCCTGCCGCTCGGCGGCGACGACGCGAAGCTGCGTCATCTCCAGCGCCTTCAGTTCGACCTCGACGGCGGCGATCTTGCGGCGGAAGTCGTGGTCCTCGATCATCGGGCGGCCGTCGATGGTTTCGAGCGCGGCCAGTTCCTTCAGCCGGCGCATGCGCGCCTTGGAAATGCCGATGCGGGCGATGCCGGTGCGCTCGTTGCCGAGCAGGAACTTGGCGTAGTCCCAGCCTTTGTTCTCCTGGCCCACCAGGTTCTCGGCGGGCACGCGTACGTCGTCGAAGAAGACCTCGTTGACTTCGCGGCCGCCGTCGATGGTCTGGATCGGCCGCACCGTTATGCCCGGCGTCTTCATGTCGATGAGCAGGAACGAGATGCCTTCCTGCTTCTTGGCGGCGGGATCGGTGCGCACCAGGCAGAATATCCAGTCGGCGTGCTGCGCCAGCGTGGTCCACGTCTTCTGCCCGTTGACGACGTAGTGGTCGCCGTCGCGCTTGGCGCTGGTCTTCAGCGAGGCGAGATCGGAGCCGGCGCCCGGCTCGGAAAAGCCCTGGCACCACCAGTCGTCGAGATTGGCGATGCGCGGCAGGTATTTCTTTTTCTGCGCCTCATTGCCGAAGGCGATGATGACGGGACCCACCATGTTGACGCCGAAGGGCAGCGGCTCGGGCGCCGGCGTCTGCTGCATCTCGTCGCGATAGATATAAAGCTTGACCGAGTTCCAGCCGGTGCCACCCCATTCCTTGGGCCAATGCGGCACGGCCCAGCCCTTCTTGTTGAGGATGCGCTGCCAATCGACCATGTCCGCCTTGGCCAGACGGCGTCCCTCGACCATCTTGCGGCGGGTCGCTTCCGGCACGCTGTCGCGCATGAAGGCGCGCACCTCGTCGCGGAAAGCGTTCTCTTCGGGGGTGAAGCGCAGGTCCATGGCTTTGACCTCTAGTGGATTTCGAACAGGCCGGCGGCGCCCATGCCGCCGCCGATGCACATGGTGACGATGGCGTTCTTGGCGCCGCGCCGCTTGCCTTCGATCAGCGCATGGCCGGTCATGCGGGCGCCGCTCATGCCGTAGGGGTGGCCGATCGAGATGGCGCCGCCGTCGACGTTGAGCCGCTCCTGCGGGATGCCGAGCCGGTCGCGGCAATAGATCACCTGCACGGCGAAGGCCTCGTTCAGTTCCCACAGGTCGATCTGCTCGACCTTCATGTCCTGGCGCTGCAAGAGCTTCGGCACGGCGAACACCGGGCCGATGCCCATTTCGTCGGGCTCGCAGCCGGCGATGGCGAAGCCGCGGAAGGTGCCGAGCGGCTGCAGGCCTTTCTGCTCGGCGAGCCTGGCGTCCATCACCACGCAGGCCGACGCGCCGTCCGACAACTGGCTGGCATTGCCGGGGGTGATGAACTTGTTCTCGCCTTCGCGCACGGGCTTGAGCCCGGCGAGGCCTTCGAGCGTGGTGTCGGGCCGGTTGCCCTCGTCGCTCTGCAGGAAAGCGTCCTCGATGTGCTCGGCCTTGGTCTGCTTGTCGACCACCTTCTTCTTGGTCGCCATCGGCACGATCTCATCGCTGAACCTGCCGGCCTGCTGGGCGGTCGCCGTGCGCCGCTGGCTCTCCAGCGCGTATTCGTCCTGCGCCTCGCGCGAGACCTTGTAGCGCGCCGCGACCGTATCGGCGGTGTCGATCATGGCCATGTAGATTTCCGGCTTGTGCTCGAGCAGCCATTCGTTGTGCACCGGCGGCACGCGGCCGTCCTGCACCAGGCTGATGCTTTCCAGCCCGCCCGCGACGATGACGGAAGCTTCGCCGGTCATGATGCGTTGCGCGGCGAGCGCGATGGTCTGCAGGCCGGAGCTGCAGAAGCGGTTGACGGTCATGCCGGCAACGGTAACCGGCAGGCCGGCGCGCAAGGCGATCTGGCGGGCGATGTTCTGCCCGGTCGCGCGCTCGGGCTGGGCACAGCCCATGATCACGTCTTCCACTTCGCCCGGTTCGATCCTGGCGCGTTCGACCGCGTGCTTGACCACGTGGCCGCCCGTATCGGCGCCATGCGTCATGTTGAAGGCGCCGCGATAGGCTCTGCCGATCGGCGTGCGCGCGGTGGAGACGATGACTGCTTCACGCATTGGCTTTTTCCTGCATGTGTTTGCGTCGTTCGGCGTCGATCAGTTCGGTCTTGGAGAACTTGCCGACCGCGGTGCGCGGCAGACTAGCACGGATTTCAAGCGCGGCCGGCAGCTCGTGACGGCCGAGCTTGTCGGCGAGAAAGTCGCGCAGGGCTTCCAGCGTCAGTTCGGGGGCGCCTTCCTTCAGCTTGACGAAGGCCTTGGCCGCCTCGCCGCGATAGGCGTCCGGGATGCCGATGACCAGCGCCTCTTCCACGTCCGGGTGCTCGTAGATCGCATATTCGATCTTGACCGGATAGACGTTGAAGCCGCCGGAGATGATCATCTCCTTCTTGCGCTCGACCAGGAAGAACCAGCCGTCCTCATCGAAATAGCCGACGTCGCCGGTCAGGAAATAACCGTCGACGAAGGCGGCGGCCGTTTCCTGCGGCCGGTTCCAGTAGCCGCGCGTGACGTTGGCGCCTTTGACGCGCAATTCGCCCACTTCGTTTGCGGCAAGCACCTTGCGCGGATCGTCGAGCGCGACGATCTCGGCGGTGATGCCGGGCAGCGGCAGCCCGATCGAGCCCGGCTTGCGGATCGGCCCGGCCGGAGGGCTGATGCCGGCAGGCGACGTCTCTGTCATGCCCCAGCCGCTCGGCAGCGGCAGGCCGGTGAGGCTCTGAAAGCGATCGGCGATCTCGATTGGCAAGGGTGCGCCGCCGGAGGCGACTGCGCGCAGCGAGGAGAGGTCGCGCTTTTCGATGCCGGGATGGTTCACAATCGCGATCCACATGGTCGGCACGCCGGGGAACGAGGTGGCGCGCTCGACCTCGATGTCGCGCAGAATCTGCTCGACGTCGAAGCGCGGCCGCAACAGCAATTCGTTGCCGCTCGCCAGATGGCGCAGCATGACGCTGGACAGTCCGTAGATGTGGAACAGCGGCAGCACCATGATCACCCGGTCGGACGGCGCGCCGGGCGGACGCTGCCCGGCGATCCAGACGCGATAGCAAGACACCGCCGCGGTGAGATTGGCATGGGTGAGCATCGCCGCCTTGGGCAGGCCGGTGGTGGCGCCGGTATACTGCAGCAGGGCGACATCGTCGCTGGATACGGCAGGCCAGCGCGCCGGCATCTCCGCCTCCGCCATCAGGCGGCCGAAGGAAACGATCTTGTCGCTTTCGCTGAACGGTTCGGCCGGCACCGGCATCGCACCCCAATCGCCGTCGTCGCCCACGATCAATCGGTCGATATGGCCCTCGCTCAGCAGCTTGAGCGCCACAGGGAGCAACCGGAACAGGTTTGTCGTGATGAGCGTGCGCGCGCCGCTGTCCTTGAGCTTGTAGATCAGCTCGCGCTCGGCATCGAGCGGACTGAGATGCACGACGCGCGCGCCGGTGCGCAGCGTGCCGAAAAAAGAGATGGGGTGATACGGCGTGTTGGGCAGATAGAGCGCCACCGCATCGTCGCGCCCGATGCCGAGGCCGAGCAGGCCCGCCGCCGCCCGCGTCGCCATATCGCCGAGCGCGGTATAGGAAATGCGCTGCCCGCGATATTCCAGCGCGGTGCGCTCGCCATAGGCCGCCACCGCCCGCTCGAGCAGCACCTGCAAAGTGGTCGTTTCGATGGGAGCGTCCCAGCGCACGCCGGCCGGGTAGGACTTCTCCCAAGGGTGCTCCCCAACCTGTGGCGCCGCGCTCATCAGGCCGCCTTTTTGCGCTCCGCGCCGAAGCTGCCGTTGTCGGCGGCGAGCTTCGCCAGCAGCGCCGCCGGCTCATGCCGCTTGTCGCCGGTCTTCGCGGCGAGCTCCTGCAGTCGGTCGCGGATATAGGGCAGGCCCACCGTATCGGCGTAGAACATCGGCCCGCCGCGCCAGACCGGGAAGCCGTAGCCGTAAATCCAGATCACGTCGATGTCGCCGGGCCGCTGCGCGATGCCCTCTTCGAGAATGCGCGCGCCTTCGTTGATCATCGGGAAGATCAGCCGCTCGACGATCTCCTGCTTGTCGATCGGGTGGCGCGCAATACCGAGTCGCTTCGACGCGGCGACGATCAGATGCTCGACCTCCGGATCCGGCTGCCCCTTGCGCGAGCCCGCCTCATATAAATAATAGCCTTTGGACGTCTTCTGCCCGTAGCGGCCCTGCTCGCACAGCGCGTCGGCGATCTCGGCGCGAATGCCTTGCGCCTTGCGCATGCGCCAGCCGACGTCGAGCCCGGCCAGATCGCCCATGGCGAAGGGCCCCATGGGGAAGCCGAATTCGGTCAACGCGCTGTCGACCTCATGGGGCAGGGCGCCCTCCAGGAGCAGCCGCTCCGACTCGATCGAGCGCGCGCGCAGCATGCGGTTGCCGACGAAGCCGTGGCAGACGCCGACCACCACCGGCACCTTGCCGATGCGCCGCGCCACCGCGATCGCCGTCGCCAGTACGTCCGGCGCCGTCTTGTCCGCGCGCACGATCTCCAAAAGCCGCATGACATTGGCCGGGCTGAAGAAGTGCATGCCGAGCACAGACTGCGGCCGCGCTGTCATGGCGCTGATCTCGTTGACGTCGAGATAGGAGGTGTTGGTGGCGAGCACCGCCTCCGGCTTCGCGAGCCGGTCGAGCTTGCCGAACACCTCCTTCTTGATCGCCATTTCCTCGAACACCGCTTCGATGACGAGATCGGCTTCCTTGACCGCGGCGATGTCGGTCGAGCCGGTAAGCAGGCCCATGCGCTTGCCCACGTCCTCTTCGCGCAAAGCGCCGCGCGAGGCCGACACCTTGTAGTTCTTCTCGATCACGCCGAGGCCGCGCTTGAGCGCATCCCCGGCCGCCTCCACGATGGTGACCGGGATGCCGGCATTGGCGAAGCTCATGGAGATGCCGCCGCCCATGGTGCCGGCGCCGATCACGGCGACTTGTTTGACCTCGCGCGGCTTCACGTCCTTGCTCACGCCCGGGACCTTGGCAGCCTCGCGCTCGGCGAAGAAGACGTGGCGCTGCGCCTTCGACTGCTCGCCGTCGCGCAACTCCACGAATTTTTCGCGCTCGCGCTCGAGTGCCTGGTCGATCGGTACATCGAGCGTCCAGCGCAGGGCTTCCAGCGCGGCGGTCGGCGCATGCAGGCCGCGGGCGCGCTTGACATGGGCGGCTGCCAACTCGTTGAACTTCTCCGGATGGGCGCGCAGCTCGGCAAGCTTGTCATCCAGATCGCGCACCCGCCGCAGCGGCAATTTCTCCGCGATCGCCCGCCGCGCGAAGGCGACGCCCGCTGCCGCCGGATCGCCTTCGAAAATCTCCTCGATCAGCCCGAGCCTCAACGCCTCCTGTGCCGGGATCGGGTTGCCCGACAGGATCATGGCCATGGCCTTTTCCATGCCGACCAGGCGCGGCAGGCGCTGGGTTCCGCCGGCGCCGGGAATGAGACCGAGCTTGATCTCGGGCAGGCCGAGACGTGTGCCCGCTGCCGCAATTCGGAAGTGGCAGGCCAGCGTGATCTCTAGCCCGCCGCCGAGCGGCGTTCCGAACGTCGCTGCCACCACCGGCTTTTCGATCTGTTCGATCTGCGTGTTGAGATCGATCAGGCTGGGGCTCTGCGGCGTCTTGTCGAACTCGGTGATGTCGGCGCCGGCAATGAACGTGCGGCCGGCGCTGGTCAGCACGATGCCCGCAACATCCTTGTCGGCGTTCGCACGTGCGAAGGCGTCCTGAATGCCGAGCCTGACGGCATTGCTTAGTGCGTTCACCGGCGGATTGTCGACGACGATGACGGCGATGTCGCCGTCACGATGCATATTCACCACTGGCGACATTATAGCGGTTCCCCCGCGCTTGTTCCGCACTGCGAAACAAGGTTCTGCAATTTCTTGACCTGGATGCTAGGAAGTGGTGCGATCTGTGTCAAACGGCGTGAGGGGAAACGCGTGGGGGAAATGGCGACCGATAGTTGGAAGGCGGGCGTCGAATGCCTTGAACAAGGCGCCGCGCACAACGATCGCAAATTTGTCGTCGCCCTTGCGCGCGGGCTCGAGGTGTTGCGCGCGTTCACCCCCAGCGAAGGTCTGCTCGGCAACCAGGAAATCGCCGCACGCACCGGCTTGGCCAAGGCGACGGTCAGCCGCTTGACCTATACGCTGACCGCACTCGGTTATCTCACGCATATCGACCGCCTGGAAAAATATCAGCTCGCGCCCGGCGCGCTGGCGATCGGCTATTCGACGCTGGCCAACATGCGCATTCGTCAGGTGGCGAAGCCGCATATGCAGGAGCTCGCCAATCATACCGGAGCATCGGTCGCGCTCGGCACGCGCGATCGGCTCAACGCGATCTACATCGAGTTCTGCCGCGGTAAATCGGCGACCATGTGGCGCCTCGGCGTCGGCGCGCGCATTCCGTTGGCGATCACGGCCATGGGCCGCGCCTTGCTCGCCGGCACGCCGGCCGAGGACCGCCAGCGGCTGCTGCGCCAACTCGCGCAGCGCGAAGGGACGAAGTGGCCGAAAATGCGCGCGGGCGTCGAGCGGGCTTGCAAGGACGTAGAAAGCCGCGGCTTCAGCGTGTCGATCGGCGAGTGGCAGTCCGACATCAATGCCGTCGGCATTCCGCTCACGCCGTCGGACGGCTCCGCCGTCTTCGCGCTAAATTGCGGCGCGCCGGCGTTTCACTTCAACCGCTTCCACCTCGAACACGACGTGGGTCCGCGGCTGCTCAATACCGCGAGAAACATCGAAGCCGAGCTGAATGGACTATGACATGTCGTCCTCCGCTGCCATAGCCGCGACCAGACAGCCGGAGCCGCAGGCGGCCGTCAATCCGCTGCTCGCGGTTCGCGATGTCGGCATCAGCTTCGGCGGAATCGTCGCCCTCGACAGCGTGTCGCTCGCCATCGAGCAGGGACAGATTCTCGGTCTGATCGGACCCAACGGGGCCGGCAAGACCACCTTGTTCAATTGCCTGACGCGGCTCTACACGCCGAACCATGGCGTCATCGAATTCGCCGGCCGGAATATTCTCGACAGGTCAGCCAGTCAGATCACCGCACTGGGAATCGCGCGCACCTTTCAGAACCTGGCGCTGTTTCGCTCCATGTCGGTGCTCGACAATGTGAGAGTCGGCGGCCATTCGCGAAGCCGCGGCGATTTTTTCAGCGACGCGCTGCATCTGCCCTGGGTCCGCCGCGAGGAAAACTCGCTCGCGCGCGCGGCGCGCGAGTTCATCCACTACCTGGATCTTGATGACGTGGCGCATCGCCGCGTCGCCGACCTGCCCTTCGGCACGCAGAAGCGGGTCGAGCTCGCGCGCGCGCTTGCCGCGCGGCCGAAGCTGCTGCTGCTCGACGAGCCGGCCGCCGGGCTCAATCACCACGAAGTCGGCGAGCTCGCGACTCTGGTCCGCCGCATCCGCGACGAACGCGACGTCACCGTGCTCCTGGTCGAGCATCACATGGCCATGGTGATGTCGATCTCCGACCGGGTGGTGGCGCTCGATTTCGGCCGCAAGATCGCCGAAGGCACGCCCGCGGAGGTGCGCAACGATCCGGAGGTGATCCGGGCCTATCTGGGGACGGTGGAACGATGAGCCGCATCCTCTTGTCCGCGAGGAAACTGTGTGCGTCCTACGGCGCGACGCGCGTCCTGCACGGGCTCGACTTCGACATCGTCGAGGGCGGCGTCACCGCCTTTCTCGGCGCGAATGGCGCCGGCAAGACGTCCACGCTGCGCGCGCTGTCCGGCATGATCGCGACCACCGGCGAGATCACCTTCGCCGGCCAGTCCGTGCTGGGGAAGTCGACCGAGGACGTGGCGCGGCTCGGCATCGCGCATGTGCCGGAGGGCCGCGGCACCTTCAGCCGCATGACGATCGAGGAAAATCTGCATCTCGGCGCCATGAGCCGGCGCGACCGGGCGGGAATAGCCGCCGACATCGAGCGCATCTACGGCTACTTTCCACGGCTGCGCGAGCGCGCGCGCCAGCAGGCCGGCACCATGTCGGGCGGCGAGCAGCAGATGCTGGCGATCGGCCGCGCGCTCATGATGCGCCCGAAGCTGATGCTGCTCGACGAGCCGTCGTTCGGGCTGGCGCCGCTGATCGTCGACGAGGTCTACGCCATTCTGCGCAAGCTTAAGGAGGACGAGGGGGTGAGCATGCTGCTTGTGGAGCAGAACGCCGCGGCGGCGCTCGCGCTCGCCGATCAGGCCTATCTCATCGAGACCGGCGAGATCGTGATGAGCGGGCCGGCGCAGGACATCGGCCGCGACGAGAACATGCGCCGCGCCTATCTCGGGTATTAGCCATGAACCTCCTCGCCAGCCAGATCATCGCCGGACTTTCCACGGGCAGCATCTATGCCTGCATGGCGCTCGCCATCGTCATGATCTACCAGGCGATCGACAATCTCAATTTCGCGCAGGGCGAGATGGCGATGTTCTCGACCTTCATCGCGTGGCAGTTGCTGCACTGGGGAATGCCTTACTGGGTGGCGTTCTTCCTGACCATCGTCATCTCCTTCGTCGGCGGCATCTTGATCGAGCGCACCGTATTCAAGCCGCTCAAGAACGCGCCCGTGCTCAGCAATGTCGTCGTCTTCATCGCCTTGTTCGCCATTCTCAACAGCGCCGCCGGCTTCATCTGGGATTTCAACGTCAAGAGCTTCCCCACGCCGTTCGGCACCCGGCCGCTGTTGGGCGACCTCGTCTCCTCGCATGACGCAGGCGTGATCGGGGTCACCGTCATCCTGCTCATTCTTCTCTATGGGTTCTTCCGCTACACGCGCGTCGGCCTTGCCATGCGAGCGGCGGCGGCCAATCCGGAATCCGCGCGGCTGGTGGGCATCAAGGTCGGCTGGATGATCGCGCTCGGCTGGGGCATGGCGGCGGCCATCGGCTCGGTCGCCGGCATGATGATCGCGCCGGTCGTGTTCCTCGAGCCGAACATGATGGTTTCGATCCTGCTCTACGGCTTCGCCGGCGCGGTGGTCGGCGGCTTGACCTCGCCGTTCGGCGCGGTGGTCGGCGGACTCGCGGTTGGTGTGATCGAAAATCTTTCCGGCTTCATTCCCTATGTGGGACGCGAACTGAAGCTGACGATAGCGCTCGCGCTCATCGTGCTCGTTCTGACCATACGGCCGAGCGGCCTGTTCGGCCGCGTCATCGTGACGAGGGTGTAGCCCATGTCGACGCAGGCGCTGCAGAAGAAATGGCAGGAAGCGCGTAAACCGATCGCCAGGCCGCAACTGCTCGTCGCCGTGCTGGCGCTGGCGGTGGCGGCGCTGCTGCCGGTGGCCGTGGGCAATTTCGTGCTGTTCCAGCTCACCTTGGCCATGGTCTATGCCATCGCCATCCTGGGGCTGAGCCTGCTGACCGGCTTCAACGGACAGTTCTCGCTCGGCCATTCGGCCTTCTTTGCGCTCGGCGCCTATACCGCTGCGATCATGATGGACCGCGGCCTCGACTACGGCTGGACCCTGCCGGCGGCCGGCGCCGTCAGCTTCCTCTTCGGCTTCCTGTTCGGCCTGCCGGCCCTGCGGCTGCAGGGGATCTATCTCGCGCTGGCGACGTTCTCGCTCGCGGTGGCGACGCCGCAGCTCTTGAAGTCGCAGCCGCTCGAGGGCCTCACCGGCGGGGTGCAGGGCATCGTCATCCTCAAGCCGGACGCCCCGTTCGGCCTGCCGCTGTCGGGCGACCAGTGGCTTTATTATCTGACGCTGGCGGTGGTGGTGATCATGTTCGTCTGCGCGGCCAACCTGGTCAACAGCCGCAGCGGCCGCGCCATCGTGGCGATCCGCGACAACCCGATCGCGGCGCGCGCCATGGGCATCGACATCTCCTTCTATAAGGCGGTGACCTTCGGCGTCAGTGCGCTCTACACGGGCGTTGCCGGCGCGCTCGGCGCCATCGTCATCCAGTTCGTGGCGCCGGACAGCTTCACTTTCAATTTCGCCATCGCCCTGTTCGTCGGGCTGGTGGTCGGCGGCGTCGATTCGATCGCCGGCGCGCTGTTCGGCGGTCTGTTCGTGCTGTTCGTGCCCAATATCGCCGAGTCGGTTTCCAAAGGCTTGGCGGGCGCCGTCTACGGCGTCATTCTGATCATCGTCATCTACATGATGCCGTCCGGCGCTGCCGGACTGGTTCGTCTCATCATAAGCAAGGTTGCGCGGAAGGTCCGTGCACCATAACGAAGGGAGGGGCATATAATGAAACGTCAAGTACTA
This sequence comes from uncultured Pseudomonadota bacterium, assembly GCA_963837965.1. Taxonomy (GTDB): domain Bacteria; phylum Pseudomonadota; class Alphaproteobacteria; order Rhizobiales; family Xanthobacteraceae; genus Pseudolabrys. The sequence continues at coordinate 213,219 of CAWIPY010000011.1, forward strand.
CCTCTGTTGGCGGCGACGGCGCTCGTGCTCGCGCTCGGCACGTCGGCCTCGTTCGCGAAGAAGAAATACGGTCCCGGTGTGACCGACAAGGAGATCAAGGTCGGCAACATCATGCCCTACAGCGGCCCCGCTTCGGCCTACGGGCAGATCGGCAAGACCATCGCGGCCTATTTCAAGATGGTGAACGCCGAAGGCGGCATCAACGGCCGCAAGATCAACTTCATCTCCTACGATGACGGCTACAGCCCGCCCAAGACGGTGGAGCAGGCGCGCAAGCTGGTCGAGCGCGACCACGTTCTGTTCATCTTCCAGAGCCTCGGCACGCCGACCAACACGGCGATCCACAAATACATGAACGCCAAAAAGGTGCCGCAGCTCTTCGTGGCGACCGGCGCGACCAAGTGGGGCGACTACAAGCACTTCCATTGGACCATGGGCTGGCAGCCGACCTACCAGTCCGAGGGCCATATCTACGCGAAATACATTCTCGCCAATCATCCCGACGGCAAGATCGGCATCCTCTACCAGAACGACGACTACGGTAAGGACTACGTCAAGGGCCTGAAGGACGGCCTCGGCGCCAAGGCCGCCAAGATGATTGTCTCCGAGCAGCCCTACGAGACTTCCGAGCCGACGGTCGACTCGCAGATCGTCAACCTGAAGGCGTCCGGCGCCAACATCTTCTTCAACGTCACGACGCCGAAATTCGCCGCCCAGGCCATCAAGAAGGCGGCCGAGATCGGCTGGCACCCGGTGCAGTTGCTCAACAACGTTTCGCAGTCGATCGGCGGCGTGCTCAAGCCGGCGGGCCTGCAAAACGCCAAGGGCGTGCTGTCGACCTACTATCTGAAGGACTCGACCGATCCGGCGATAAAGAACGACGCCGGCTACAAGCAGTGGCTCGCCTTCATGGACAAGTATTTCCCGGACGGCGACAAGACCTCGAGCTTCACGGTCTACGGCTACACCGTGGGGCAGACGCTCGCGCAGGTGCTCAAGCAGTGCGGCGACAATCTCACGCGCGCGAACGTGATGAAGCAGGCGGCCAACCTGAAGAATCTCGATCTGCCCATGCTGCTGCCGGGCATCAAGATCAACACCAGCCCGACCGATTACTATCCCCTCGAGCAGATGCAGATGCAGCAGTTCGACGGCAAGGAATGGAAGCCGGTCGGCCCGATCATGAGCGGCGAGCTCGGCAAGAGCTGATCTGAGCTGATCTGAGCTGAGCGTACAACGAGAATTGGCGGCGCGCGGGATGCTTCGCGCGCCGTTCTTCTTTTTCAGCCTATTCCTCCGTGCCGCCCGTCTGCTGGATTTCGTAGACGGCCAGGCCCAGCACGATCGCGCCGACCACGACAAAATTCACCGTCGCCGCCACATTCGTCACCCCGATGAGCCATGGCGCGGCGATCAGCCAGGCCGCCAGCACCACGTTGATCCATTCTTCCCAGGCGCGGAACACCGAGAGGGTCACTGCCTCGACCAGGATCAGCAGAAATCCGGTGATGACCGCCGCATGCGTCGCTGTCGGATCGAGATCGAAGCGCAGCGTCCAGGGCGAGATGCACAGCCAGATGCCGAGCGCCCAGCTCAGCCAGTCTTCCCATTGGCGGGGTGGTGTGAATTGCGCTGCCGGCATGCGCTCGGTCTCCTCGTTTCAGGCGCGAGCCTACGCCTTCGCTGCCCCGCGCCACAATCACCGACACTTACACCGCTGCTTTGACGCGGATCAATGACCGGCCCTCCGCCCGCGGGCATGCGCGAGGGACAGGCAAAATCGGCCCCTTGCCCGAGACGGTCGAGGCCCAGACCGCCGGAGGCGGGCGCCACCTCTATTTTGCCCATCCCGGCGGCCTGATGCGCAGGAGGGTGTGCCCGAGGGCCAACGCAATTCGACCCTCGCGTCCTTGGCCGGCCACCTGCTCTGGCACGAGGTCGACCCCGAGGTGGTGCCGGATTTGCTGCTCGGCTCGTATCGGCTGCGCTGCCGGCCGCCGCTCGAGGACGCCGAAGTCGCCCGGGTGGTTAACAACATCATCCGCTTTTCAACGACGGGGAATCGGCGGCGGGAGGCTCCGGAAGCGATCGTTGACCTGGATCATGGCCCGGCAACAGAACGGCGCCATAATTTAAAGTCATGTGACAGCGCCCATCCGATCGAATTCATGTGCGGAGAACCGGCCATGGCCGCCCCCGAAGCGACACCGTCCACCGAAGCCTCCGGCAACGTCCGGCCTTTTCCGAAGAGCGCCGTGCGGAGCCCCGCTCCGGTCCCGGAGGCCCGCGAAACCCGCGACCGCGATTCCTATGCCACCACGGCCATCGCCGACATCACCGACCGCTCGCTGCACGCCGGCGTAGCGCGCTTTACCGGCGGGCTGTCGCCGGCGGCGCTCACCTACGCCTACCTGCATTGGGCGACCCATCTTGCCGACCAGCCGGGCAAGCGGCTGCAACTGGTCGACAAGGCCCTGCGCAAGGCGGTCCGCTTTGCCAATTACGCCGCTCAATATGAGATGAGCGGCGGCAAGGCCGAGCCCTGCATCGAGCCCTTGCCGCAGGACAAGCGCTTCGTCGCGGAAGAATGGCAGCGTTTTCCCTACAACTTCATCTACCAGGGCTTCCTGCTGCAGCAGCAATGGTGGCACAACGCCACCACCGGCGTGCGCGGCCTCTCGAAGCGGCACGAGCGAATGGTGGAGTTCACCGCTCGCCAGGTGCTCGACATGGTCTCGCCCTCGAACTTCCCGCTGACCAATCCGGAAATACTGCAACACACGTTGCGGCAGGGCGGCGCCAATCTGCTGAAGGGCTGGCAGAACTTCATGCAGGACTGGGAGCGCGCCGTCGCCGGCAAGAAGCCGGTCGGCGCCGAGAATTTCGTGGTCGGCCGCGACGTGGCGGTGACGCCGGGCAAGGTGGTCTATCGCAACCGGCTGATCGAGCTGATCCAATATGCGCCGGCGACCGACAAGGTGCGGCCCGAGCCGATCCTCATCGTGCCGGCCTGGATCATGAAATACTACATCCTCGATCTGTCGCCGCATAATTCGCTGGTGAAGTATCTGACCGAGCAGGGCTTCACGGTGTTCATGATCTCGTGGATGAACCCCGGCCCCGACGACCGCGACCTCGGCCTCGACGACTATCGCACGCTCGGCGTCATGGCCGCGCTCGATGCGATCAACGCCGTCGTGCCGGATGAGAAAGTGCATGCCGTCGGCTATTGCCTCGGCGGCACGCTCCTGTCGATCGCCGCGGCCGCCATGGCGCGCGAGGGTGACGAGCGCCTCAAGACCAAGACTCTGCTGGCCGCTCAGACCGACTTCACCGAAGCCGGCGAACTGATGCTGTTCATCGACGAAGGCCAACTCGCCTTCCTGGAAGACATGATGTGGGAGCAGGGTTTCCTCGACAGCCGTCAGATGGCCGGCGCCTTCCAGATGTTGCGTTCGAGCGACCTGGTGTGGTCGCGCTTGGTCCACGAATACCTGATGGGCGAACGCCGGCCGATGATCGACTTGATGGCGTGGAATGCCGACGCCACCCGGCTGCCTTACCGCATGCATTCCGAATATCTGCGCCGGCTTTTCCTCGACAACGATCTGGCCGAAGGCCGCTATATGGTCGGCGGCAGGCCGGTGGCGGTCAGCGACGTCCGCGCGCCGGTATTTGCAGTCGGCACGGTGCACGACCACGTTGCGCCTTGGCGGTCGACCTACAAGGTCAACCTGCAACTGGACACCGAGGTGACCTACCTGCTCACCGACGGCGGCCACAATGCCGGGATCGTCTCCGAGCCGGGGCATGATGGCCGCGGATTCCAGGTGCTGACCAAGCAGGATACCGATCGCTACATCGATCCCGACGCCTTCCTCCGGGTAGCGCCGCGCAAGGCGGGTTCGTGGTGGTCGGAATGGGTTGCCTGGCTGAACGCTCATTCCGGCGAAGCCACAGCGCCGCCGCCGATGGGCGCGGATGCCAAGGGTTATCGGCCGCTCGCCGACGCGCCCGGGACTTACGTGCTGCAGGAGTGAGCGGGCGCGCCGCTGCCGGCGGCGGCCTGCGGAAAGTTTGGGCAAGCGCCGCGTCTACGCGGCGCGTCGCGGTCGCAGTGTCTCCTACGCGACTTCGACACGCCTTGCGCAAAACATAAGCCCGTCTTTGCCCATCGCGCGGAACCGGGTTTCTCCCGTGAGGTTGTTCAAGCATCCCGGCCCGCCGCGCGTCGTGTCGCCGACTACCGCGGGCCGCGGAAGGCTCACCGCCCCACACAGTCAAATCAGGGAGACATCTCCATGGCGTATCTCGACGTCGCACCCATGATGGTATCTTTGCGCACCACGCCCGAAGAATTCGAGATCAAAGATGGTTGGCTGCATCATATTCCCAGCCGCCACGACTTCATGTTCGACAGCGGCAATGTCCGGATCCGCGCCCAGTGCGACTGCGCGCTGCTCGCGGTGAAGTCGGAGCAGGAGCCGCAGCTCTACGAGAGTTACCGCGACTGGGAAAACAGCTACTGGCGGCCGTTGCAGATCAACCGGGAATTCGCCTCGCACTTCCAACCGCGTTCGGTCTTCCGCCGGTTGCTGATCGATCTGGTCGGCCGGCTGCACCGGCGGCTGCTCTACCGCGGGCATGCCCACCACGACCGCGGCGTGATGATGCCCGCCGAATAAGCAGCGCGGGGAACTTCGGCCGGCGGCTCCGTGGCCCGATTAACCACAGGCAATAGCCCTGCGGCTGGGACGAATGCCGGGACCCGAGCCGACGACCGGCATTTTCGACCCGCGCCACTTTGCCCATGGACGCCGCCGCCGGTTAAATGGAATGATTATGAGCAGGCGCAGGCGGCGCGCCGCGCTGTTACCACATTCGATCAGCATCGGTCGTGATCAGAACTTGCGCGGTGGGCGACGAGCAAAGGCGTAAGCAGAGGCGGGCAACGGGGGCAAAGCGTCCCCTATAACGGCGACAAAAAAGCTTATGGCGAAAACCAACGACCCGATCCATTCGGACCCCGGCGAGCATAGCGACATCGTCTATCCGTCGGCTGTTCCTTTCGTTCTGTTCCATTTGGCCTGTTTTGGCGCGATCTGGACCGGCATCACCTGGCAGGCGGCGGCTCTGGGCGTGGTGCTCTATTGGGGCCGGATCTTCGCCATCGGCGCGGGTTATCACCGCTACTTCTCCCATCGCGCCTATTCCACCGGCCGGGTGTTCCAGTTCATCCTCGCTTTCGCCTGCCAAAGCACGGCGCAGAAAAGCGTTTTGTGGTGGGCGGCCAAGCATCGTCACCACCACCTCCATTCCGACACCGAGCACGACGTCCACTCGCCCCGCCACAAAGGCTTCCTGTACAGCCACGTCGGCTGGATCTTCGCCCGCCGGCATGACTCGTTCGACATGGTCAAGGTCGCCGACCTGACTCAATATCCGGAGCTGATGTGGCTGCACCGGCACGAGCGCATGCCCGCCCTCGTGCTGGCGGTCGTCTGTTTTCTGATCGCCGGCTGGAGCGGCCTGGTGGTGGGGTTCTTCTGGAGCACCGTGGCGGTGTTCCACGGCACCTTCTGCATCAATTCGCTTGCCCATGTGATGGGGCGCAAGCGCTATGTGACCGGCGACGATTCCCGCAACAATTGGTTGCTGGCCATCTTCACCATGGGCGAGGGCTGGCACAACAACCACCACGCCTGCCAGAGCAGCGTGCGCCAGGGCTTCCGCTGGTGGGAATACGACCCGACTTTCTACCTTCTCAAGGCCCTGTCGTGGATCGGGGTGGTCTGGGATCTCAAGGGCCCGCCGGAGGCGGTCCTGCGCAACGAGCAGCGACTGGGCTCGCGGGTCATCGAGCGGGCGGCGCGCCAGCTCGCCGCCAGCTTCAATTCGGAGCGGATCGCCAGCGCGACCGCTTCGGCCATCGGCGGCGCCTCGCTCTCGGCCCTGCAGGAGCGCCTCCGGACCGCCCAGCATCAGGCCGCCGAGGTGCTGGCCAACGCCCACCTGCCGCATCTGCCCACCCGCGGTGAACTGGGGGCGCGGGCCCGTGCCATGTTCGCCCGCACCCCGAGCGTCGACGATATCGTCGACCGGGCCCATCGCATGCTGCTGGACGCCGTCGGCGACCGGCTCTGCGCGGTGCCCGTCAACGGCTGAGCCGGCGGAGCGCGAAGCGCGGGTGGACGGCCCCGATCTGGCCGTTTCAGCCCCCAATCCTGCAAAGCCTATTCGTTTTCCCGCTGCTGCCTGAACAATGCGCACGGTTCCGCGTTAGCAGTCGGGGCGATTGACAGGCTGCGGGATCGGCTGCCGGAGGCGAAAAGTCCGGCGGCAGACCCCATTTCATACGAAATATGCCCGCAAAAGGCGCAAAATCATGGTTTATCGGCTTCTCAACTCCATCAACTCTCCCGCCGATCTGCGTAACCTCAGCCTGCAGCATCTACAGCAAGTCGCCGACGAACTGCGTCAGGAGACCATCAGCGCGGTGTCCGTGACCGGCGGTCATCTGGGCGCGGGCCTGGGCGTGGTCGAACTGACGGTGGCGCTCCACCACGTCTTCGACACCCCCCGCGACAAGCTGATCTGGGACGTCGGCCACCAGGCCTACCCGCATAAGATCCTCACCGGCCGGCGCGACCGCATCCGCACCATTCGTCAGGGCGGCGGCCTGTCCGGCTTCACCAAGCGCGCCGAAAGCGAATACGACCCCTTCGGCGCCGCCCATTCGTCGACCTCGATCTCGGCCGGGCTGGGCATGGCGGTGGCCCGCGACATGCGCGATGAGAACCACAATGTGGTCTGCGTGATCGGCGACGGCGCCATGTCGGCGGGCATGGCCTATGAAGCCATGAATAATGCCGGCGCCCACGACAAGCGGCTTATTGTCATCTTGAACGACAACGATATGTCCATCGCTCCGCCCGTCGGCGCCATGTCGGCCTATCTGGCGCAGCTAATCTCGGGACGCACCTATCGCTCGCTGCGCAATGCCGGAAAGGAAGTGGCCAAGCGATTGCCGCGCTTCGTCGAACGCCATGCCCAGCGCGCTGAGTCTTTCGCGCGCGGCTTCTGGACGGGCGGCACGCTGTTCGACGAACTCGGCTTCTACTACGTCGGACCGATCGACGGCCATAACCTGGATCACCTGCTGCCCGTGCTGCGCAATGTGCGCGACGCCGAGAACGGTCCGATCCTGGTCCACGTGGTGACGCAGAAGGGCAAGGGCTACGCTCCCGCGGAGGGCTCCGCCGACCGCTATCACGGCGTGGTCAAATTCGACGTCGCCACCGGCAAGCAGTCGAAGGCAAAAGGCGGCGCGCCCAGCTACACCAAGGTGTTCAGCCAGAGCCTGATCAAGGAGGCCAAGAAGGACGACCGGATCGTCGGCATCACCGCGGCGATGCCGGGCGGCACCGGGCTCGATGCTTTCGCGAAGGAGTTTCCGGAGCGGATGTTCGATGTCGGCATTGCAGAACAACATGCGGTCACCTTCGCGGCCGGACTGGCGGCGGAGGGCTTCAAGCCCTTTGCGACGATTTATTCGACCTTCCTGCAGCGCGCCTACGATCAAGTGGTCCATGATGTTGCCATCCAGCGCCTGCCGGTGCGCTTCGCCATGGACCGCGCCGGACTGGTCGGCGCCGACGGCCCGACCCATGCCGGCGCTTTCGATCTGACCTATCTCGGCTGCCTGCCGGGCTTCGTGATCATGGCAGCGGCCGACGAGGCCGATCTGGTGCATATGGTGGCGACCGCCGCGGCGATCGACGACCGGCCCAGCGCCGTCCGCTATCCGCGCGGCGAAGGTTCCGGCGTGCCGATGCCGGAGGAGGGGATCCCGCTCGAGATCGGCAAGGGCCGCATCATGCGGGAGGGCACGCGCGTTGCCCTGCTTTCGCTCGGCGGCCGCTTACAGGAATGCCTCAAGGCGGCTGACCTGTTGTCCGGTCGCGGGCTTTCCACCACGGTGGCGGACGCCCGCTTCGCCAAGCCGATCGACGTCGATCTGGTCAAGCGGCTGGCGCGCGAGCACGAGTGTCTCATCACCATAGAAGAGGGGGCGATCGGCGGCTTCTCCGCCCAGGTCATGCAGACTTTGAGCGACGGCGGGTTGCTCGACCGCGGCCTGCGGGTCCGCTCGTTGACGCTTCCCGACCGCTTCATCGACCAAAACTCCGCCGCCGCCATGTATGCGGAGGCCGGCCTCGACCACCGGGCGATCGTGGCCAAGGTGGCGGAAATCCTGGGCAGCGAGTTGGCAACGCGCGATGGGGCCTTTGCCCAGTCGGCGTGAGGAAGGTTCGATTTTACCGTCACATAGCGGAATTGCCCGGGTGGGGCTTGCTTTCCGCGCAAAAAAATACCTTCTATGCGATGGAACTCTGCCTAGGGGAACCAGTTAGGACTCCCATGCGAGTTATATTGGCTCAGCCACGGGGATTTTGTGCCGGCGTCGTGCGCGCGATCGAGATTGTCGAACGCGCCTTGAAGACGTTCGGGCCGCCGGTCTATGTCCGTCACGAAATCGTCCACAACCGCCACGTCGTCGAAAGCCTGAAGGCCAAAGGCGCGCGTTTCGTCGAGGATTTGTCGGAAGTCCCGGCCGAGGCGGTCACTATTTTCAGCGCCCACGGCGTGGCCCGCTCGGTGGAAGAAGAGGCTGAACGGCGCGGGCTCAACGTCATCGACGCTACCTGCCCGCTGGTCAGCAAAGTGCATAACCAGGCAAACCGCTACGTGCGCGACGACCGTCAACTCATCCTGATTGGCCACGCCGGCCATCCTGAGGTCGAGGGCACCAAGGGCCGCATCCCGGCACCTGTTCACCTGGTGCAGACCGAAGAGGATGTGGATAACCTTGCCATCCCGCCGGATACCCCAGTGGCCTACGTGACGCAGACCACGCTTTCGGTGGACGACACCCGCGGCATCATCGCCGCGCTGGAAAGCAAGTTCTCCGACGTGATCGGCCCCGATACGCGCGACATCTGCTATGCCACGCAGAACCGCCAAAGCGCGGTGCGCGATCTTTGCAAGCAGGTCGACGTACTGCTGGTGGTGGGCGCGAGCAACTCCTCGAATTCCAACCGGCTCAGGGAGATCGGCGCCGACAACGGCATTCCGAGCTATCTGGTGGCCGACGGCGGCGAAGTGAAAGCGGAGTGGGTGAAGGACGCCAAGGTGGTCGGCATTACCGCCGGGGCATCCGCGCCGGAGACCTTGGTCGAGAACGTCATTGACGCCCTTGCCGCGCTCGGACCGGTCGACATTTCGACCATGGCCGGCCGCATCGAGGATATCGAGTTCAAGCTGCCGGCCTCGCTGGCCGATCCGGGGGCGCCCAAGCTCGCGACTGCGTGACGGATCGGGAATGGGACGGGGACGTTATCTGCTTGGGGCCTGGCTGATCACCGCGGCGGAAGCGGACCCGTTTTCGCCCAAAGATCGTGCTACCGCCATCAAATCAATCTGATTGAGAGAAATCCATGGGTATCCCGTTACTGCAAAAGTTCAAAGTCGGCTCATACGTCGTCCGCCAGCACTTGGCGGGGCGAGAGCGCTATCCGCTGGTGCTGATGCTCGAGCCGCTGTTCCGCTGCAATCTGGCCTGCGCCGGCTGCGGCAAGATCGACTATCCCGACAAGATCCTCAATCAGCGCCTGAGCGTCGAGCAGTGTCTGGAGGCAGTCGACGAATGCGGCGCCCCGGTGGTCTCGATCGCCGGCGGCGAGCCGCTGCTGCATCGCGAAATGGCGCAGGTGGTCGAGGGCATCATCGCGCGCAAGAAATTCGTCTATCTCTGCACCAACGCGCTGCTGATGGAGAAGAAGCTCGATCAGTACAAGCCTAACCCTTATTTCGTCTGGTCGGTGCATCTCGACGGCGACCGCGGAATGCACGACCATTCGGTCTGTCAGGACGGCGTTTACGACAAGGCGCTGGCCGCGGTGCGCAAGGCGAAGGAGCGCGGCTTCCGCATCAGCATGAACTGCACGCTGTTCAACAACGCCGACCCCGAGCGGGTGTCGAGCTTCTTCGACAGCGTCAAAAGCCTCGGCATCGACGGCATCACCGTGTCGCCCGGCTATGCCTATGAGCGCGCGCCCGATCAGGAACATTTCCTTAGCCGCACGCGCACCAAGCAGCTTTTCCGCGACATCTTCCGCAAGGGCCGCGGTGCGCGCAACTGGTCGTTCAACCAGTCGAGCTTGTTCCTCGACTTCCTCGCCGGCAATCAGGAATACCACTGCACGCCGTGGGGCAATCCTACACGCAACGTGTTCGGCTGGCAGCGGCCCTGCTACCTGCTCGGCGAGGGCTATGTCCGCAGCTTCCGCGAGTTGATGGAAGAGACCGACTGGGATTCCTACGGCACCGGCAATTACGAGAAGTGCGCGGACTGCATGGTGCATTGCGGCTATGAGGCGACCGCGGTGGTGGATGCCGTCAAGCATCCGCTGAAGGCATTGCGCATCGCGATGCGCGGCGTGGAAACCGAGAAGCCGATGGCGCCGGAGATCGCGCTCGACAAGCAGCGGCCGGCGCAATACGTCTTCGAGAACCACGTCGAAAAGAAGCTATCCGAAATCCGGCAGGCCGAAGCCGCGCGCAAGGTTGCGGTGGGCGCGCGTTAGCGCCAGTCGCGCCACCGCCGTGTGGCGCGCCACCGCTGCGAGGCCGACGATCTCGGCCGGCGCGCGCAGCATGCCGAGCACCACAGCGAGCGCATCGAGCGAGCCGTCGGAGCGCATGCCGAGCAGCGCCGCGCGCGGCACCTTCTGATGGGCCGGATCGGCCACCACCCGGAACACCGCGAAAGGCAAGCCATGGGCGGTCGCCACGTCGGCGGCGATGTGCGATTCCATGTCGACCGCCACCGCGCCGGTCTTGCGGAATTTGCGCAATTTGCCGAAAGGCCCGACGATCGGTTCGTCGACGCCGACGATGGGCGCATGCACCGCGTCCGGCCGCGCCTTCAGCAGCACCTGCGACCAGCGCGCGTCGGTGGCGACCGCGCCTCCGACGCCGATGACCGAGGAAGCGACCACATGGGCGCCGGCGCGCAGGCTGGGATCTAATCCGCCGGCGATGCCGAAGCTGATGATGCCGCTGCAGCCGGGCTCGATCGCGGCCGCCAAGGCTTTCGCCATGACCGGCCCGCGCCCGCGGCACACGCGGGCATGGCCCACGCCCAGCGCCAGCCGCTCCTCGAAATCGAGGCCGACCGCCACCACCACATAGCGCGCACGTTCGGCTACATGCCGAACGCGACGTTGCGGCTGTTGCTTTTCTTCAAGTTGCGGAATCGGCCCAGCGCCCACAGCGGAAAAAATTTCGGATAGCCATGATAGCGTAAGTAGAAGACGCGCGGGAAGCCCGTTCCGGTGTAATCGCGCTCGCTCCACAGGCCTTCGCTGTCCTGGGTCGCAAGCAGGTATTGGATGCCGCGCTCGACCGCCGGATGATCGACCTTTCCGGCCGCCATCAGGCCGAGCAGGGCCCAGGCGGTTTGCGAGGGCGTGCTGGGACCGGCCTCGTGGCCGCGGTAGTCGAGCTTGTAGCTGTCGCCGTCCTCACCCCAGCCGCCGTCATCGTTCTGGGTCGCGATGAGCCATTGGGCACCGCGGACGATCTCCGGCGCGTCGTGCGGCATGCCCACCGCGTTGAGGGCGCAGAGCGACGACCAGGTGCCGTAGATGTAGTTGATGCCCCAGCGGCCGTACCAGGATCCGTCGCGCAACTGCGTGCGGCGCAGGTATTCGATGCCGCGCTGCACCGCCTGTGATGACTCCGGCGTGGCGCCGAGCTGCGCCAGCATGGACAGGCAGCGCGCGGCCAAGTCGGGCGAGGGGGGATCGAGCAGCGCGCCATGATCGGCGAAGGGAATGTTGTTCAGGTACTCATGGGTATTGTCGGCATCGAAGGCGCCCCAGCCGCCGTCGGTCGATTGCAGGGCTTCGATCCATTGGCGGGCGCGGGCGATGGCCTCGTCATAGCGGCGTGCGCCGCCATCATCCTGCGCGCGCGCCATGGCCATGACGATGACGGCGGTGTCGTCGAGATCGGGGTAATGCGGATTGGCGTATTGAAAGGCCCAGCCGCCCGGCACCGCGTCGGGGCGCTTGAAGGCCCAATCGCCTTTGACGTTCAGCTCCTGCAGGGGTTTCAGCCAGTCCAGCCCGCGCTCGGCGGCGGCGCGGTCCTTGTCATCTCCCGCCTCCATCAAAGCGTGGGCGGTGAGCGCGGTATCCCACACCGGCGAGACGCAGGGCTGGCAATAGGCTTCGTCCTCCTTGACGACCAAGAGCTTGTCGACCGATTTGCGCGCGATGGCGCGCTCGGGATAATCCGGCGGGAAGCCGAGCGCGTCGAACATCATCACCGAATTGGCCATGGCCGGGAAAATGGCGCCGAGCCCGTCCTCGCCATTGAGCCGTTCCTTCACGAAGGCGACCGCCGCATCGATGGCGCGCTTGCGCGAGTGGGGCGGGAAACGCGGCTCGGTCTTCTGCAGCACGATGTCGACCGCGCGGAAGAACTCGTACCAGGCGCGCTTCTGGTGCGGCGCTTTCGCTTGGCGACCGGTACGGCTGGGCGGCGCGGCGAACAACTCGTCGATGCGCACGCCGCGTGGGTTACGTGCGCGGGGCTTCAGCGCCTGCAGCACCAGGAGCGGTACCAGCACGGTGCGGCCCCAATAGGAAATCTTCGACAGGTGGAACGGAAACCATGCCGGCAGCAGCATGATTTCGACCGGCATCACGGGAATGCTCGACCACGGCAGAATGCCATAGAGCGCGAGCTGGATGCGGGTGAATACGTTGACGTTCGCCGCGCCGCCGCGCGCGAGCACGGCTTCGCGCGCCATACGCATGTGGTCGGCTTCCGGATCGTCGCCGATCATCTTGAGGGCGAAATAAGCTTTGACGGTGGCACTCATGTCGAGAGCGCCGTTGTGGAACAGCGGCCAGCCGCCTTGCGCCGATTGCCGGCGACGCAAGTAAACGCCGATCTTGCGCTCGAGCTCGAGGTCGGGCTCTTCGCCGAGATAATGGGTGAGAAGGATGTATTCGGCAGGAATCGTCGCGTCGGCTTCCAACTCGAACACCCAATGGCCGTCGGCGCGCTGGGCCGAGCGCAGAGCGGCCGCCGCCGCATCGATGCGGCGGTCGAGGAGCGACACCACGTCGGCGTCGCGGGTGAGAGCGGTGGGGTTCGCGGTCTCGCTCATGGTCTCATGATGCTTCGGCCAATCCGAGTTGCGCGGCGCGTTCGCCGGAACGGATGGCGCTTTCGATGGTCGGCGGCAGACCCGTGTCGGTCCAGTCGCCGGCGAGGAAGAGATTGTCCCAGCCGGTCTTGGCCGCCGGCCGCAGGCGTTCGGTCTGCGGATCGGCGGCGATTGTCGCCCGGCGCTCGCGCACGACCTGCCACGGTGGCAGCGCCTCGGGCAGTCCGGCAATCTGCGCCACTTCGCGCCACACCTTGCGCGCCAGTTCCTCGCGCGGCATCTGCATCAGTGCGTCGGCGCTGCTGATGGTGACCGAGAGCCGGCCCGGATAGGCGAACAGCCATTGCGTCGTGCCGTGCACCACGCCGGTCATGGCGGGCACATTGACCGCGCCGTCGACGCGGTAATGCACATTGGCGATGGCACGGAATTCGCTCGGCACGTGCAGGTCCGGCAGCAGGCGCCCCGCCAAATTGGGCGGCACCGCCAGAACGACCGCATCGTCGGGGCCGAGCGCGACGCTGTCGCCGCCGAAGTCGAGCGCGGCCGCGCGGCCTTCCTTGAAGCCGATGCGATGCAGCTCGTGACCGAAGCGAATCTCGGCGCCTTTCGCCTTGAGCCAGGCAAGCGCGGGATCGACGAAGGCGCTCGACAGCCCATCCTGCGCGATCAAGGGCCGGCAGGTGCGGCCGCCGGCGGCGACGGTCTCGCGCAGCAACGTGGCGGCAAGTCGCGCAGAGGCTTCCGGCGGTTCGTGGTTGAGGGTGGCGAGCAGCAAAGGCTCGATCAGCCGCTCGTAGAGCGCACCGGAGCAGGGGATGACGTCGCCGACCGTCTTCTTGCCCGGCCGCAACATCAGCCGCAGCAGCAGCAGGTAATCGCGGGCGCGGGTATGCGGCACGCGCCGGGCATCGCTGAAGATCCACCAGGGAAACACGCCATCGCCAAGGCGAAGCTGCCAGCGCTCGTTGCTGGCGAGATCGACGAAGTTGAAATCGGCCGCGTCCGGCCCGCGCATGCGGGCGGTCGCGCCGACCAAAGCGAGGTAGGACAGCGCGGAGCGGTTGCCCGACAGGATGACGTGGTTGCCGTTGTCGATCGTCATGTCCAGCGTGGCATCGTGATAGGAGCGGCAGCGGCCGCCGGCCTGCGCTCCCGCCTCGTGCAGCGTGACGCGGCGGCCGGCTTGCGTAAGCCGCAGAGCGGCGGACAAACCCGCGAGGCCGCCGCCGACGACATGGAAGTTGCTGGCCATCATGAGACGTAGCTGCGAATGAGGATTTGCGCGATGCGGGTCTTGCCGAGCTTGACGCGCGCGCGTGGGCTGGCCCAGCCGCGCTCGATCAGCCGGCGCAGGATGGAGTGGTAGGCCTCGCCCATGATGCGCGGCGCGCGCACGACGGCGCGGGCGTTGCGCGCCATGATGGCGTCGGCTTTTTCGAAATGTTCGGCGGCGAGGGCGGCGACTTTGGCACAGGCCTTGCCGAGCGCCGGGTTCGCCGCCACTTGGCGGGGGTCGCTGCCGGTGATGCCGGCCTCCTCGAGATAGTCGCGCGGCATATAGAGGCGGCCGATCTCCGCGTCCTCGTCGATGTCGCGCAGCGTGTTGGTGAGCTGCAGGGCGCGGCCGAGATGATGGGCAAGCGCGATGCCGTCCGCTTCGTTCATGCCGAATACGCGCACGGAAAGCCGGCCGACGGCGGAAGCCACGCGGTCGCAATAGAGGTCGAGCGTGGCGAGGTCGGGCGCGCGGATGTCGGCGCGCACGTCCATCTCCATGCCGTCGATGATGGCGAGGAAATCCTCGCGCTTGAGACCGAAGGTATCGACCGCTTCGCTCAGGCTTCTGAGACGCGCGGGCGCGTTGCCGCGTAAAGCGCGTCGATGTCGCGGCGCCATTGCGCGAGCTGTTCCTGCCGCTCGGCGCGATCGCCGCCGTCGTCGGCGATGTCGTCGACGGCGCGGCAGAAGGCGTAGATGTCGTACATGGCCTGGCGCTGCGCGCGCGGCAGGATGCGCATGGCGGCATAGAACGAGCTGCCCGAGGCGGTGGCCGCGGCGTCGGCCTCCTCGCCGTTTGCCGCATGGCCGTTCGGTTTGCGCGTGCCGAGGCGGCGCGACGCGCCCTGCATGACGCCGAGCAAAGCGAGGCCGGCGACTTCGATGGGCTTGAGATGCACCCGCTCGGACAGCGGATCGTGCTCGTGCAGCATGCGCGTGAGCTTCTCGGCCAGCCGCTGGATCACAGCAACTTCGAGGCTCAAGCCGCGGTCGGCGATCTGCGCGGAAAACGGCGCGCTGGTCTTCAGGAGCACGCTGATGCGCGCGCAGATGTCGGTGAGGCAGGCGCGCATCTGCGGCGAGGCGGCGGGCGCGCCCAGGTCTTCCACCCGCGCGCCGTAACGCGCCAGGAGATCGAGCGGCACATAGACACGGTCGAGATTGCGGTAATCCTCGCCGCAGTCCTGCAAATGATTGATCACCTGCAGCGCGGCGCACAGCGCGTCGTTGGCGCCCCAGGTCGAGTGCGGCTCGCCGTGCACGTCGAGCACGAAGCGCCCGACCGGCATGGCCGAGTAGCGGCAGTAATTGAGGAGGTCGTCCCAGTCGCGGTAGCGCCGCTTGATCACGTCCATGCGGAAGGCGGTGAGCAGGTCCTGCGCATGCTGGGGAGTAAGCCCGCGCCTTGTGATTTCCGCGCGCAACGCGACGCCTTCCGGCTCGGCGTCGTTTTTGCCAAGCAGTGTGGCCTCCAGGCTGTCGAGCAGCTTGAGCTTCTCCGCTTGCGGCAGAGAGGGATGGTCCGCCACGTCATCGGCCGTTCTGACGAAATTGTAGAAGGCCAGGATCGGTTTGCGGTGCCGCGCCGCGATCAGCCGCGAGGCCACCGGAAAATTCTCGTTGCGGTGTCCCTTGCCGCTGCGCACATCGGCGGCGAGCGTCATCGCGCGCCTCGCGGGGCCGCCTGCACGCGGCCCTTCCATTGCCCGCCCTCGCCGCGCGCGTATTGCAGCGCCGATTCGTTGGTCCACACCGTGTAGACGAACGCGATGATCGGCAGCGCCAGGCCCCAGAGCGGGCTCAGGCGATAAAGGCGAAGGGTGGGGAAAAAGGCGGTGATCATCAGAGCCCAGGTGGCGGCGCCGGCCCAGGCGGCGGCGCCGGTGGTGAAGATGGCAAGGAGCGGGCCGGCCAGGAAGGTGAGCGCCATGGCGGCCGTTGTAGCGAACAGCATGAGCGGCGAATAGCCGAGCTGGGCATAGGCCGAGCGGGTCACCATGCGGCGGATCGGCCCGAACGTGTCATAGGCGCGGATGCTTTCGATGTGCGTCGAAAGGCCGAGCCAGATCGGCCCGACGGCCTTCATCTGCCGCCCCAGCGCGCAGTCGTCGATCAGCGCGCCGCGGATGCCCTCGATGCCGCCGGAGGCGGCCAGCGCCTCGGCCTCCACCAGCATGCAGCCGCCGGCGGCGGCGGCGGTGCCGCCGGGCCGGTTCACCCAGGCGAAGGGGTAGAGCATCTGGAAGAAGAACACGAAAGCCGGGATGAAGCAGCGCTCGGCGAAGCTCCGGCAGCGCAGCTTGACCATGATCGAGGTCAGCACCGTCTGCTGCCGCTCGGCGCGGGCAACGAGCCGGGCAAGCGCGCCCGGCGCATAGACGATGTCGGCGTCGGTCAGCAGCAGGTATTTGGGCCGGCGGGCATGGGCCGCCTCGACGCCCTGCTTGACCGCCCACAGCTTGCCGGTCCAGCCGGGCGGCAGCGGCCGGCCGGTCAGCACGGTCAGACGCTCGCCGGCGCCGCTCCCGGCAGCCGCCTCGGCGGCGATCTGCGCGGTGCCGTCCTGGCTGCCGTCGTCCACCACGATGACCTCCAAGCCGGCATAGTCCTGGCCGAGCAGGGACTGCACGGTCTGCCCGATGCTGGCCGCCTCGTCGCGGGCCGGAATGATCGTCATGACCGAAGGCCATGTGTCCGGCGCCTGCGGCTCGGGGCCGTCCCCCCCGCCCGACAGCCAGAAGCCGCCACGCCCCACCAGGAGATAAAGCCACAGGGCGAGGACAAAAAATGCAGCAGTTTCAAGCATTACGGCACGATCTCACGGCGCGTCGCGGCTCCCCTTTGGCCGACGGACAGGTGGATTAACCCGCCGCTTTGGGGGAAAGTTCCTCTATCGCCTTCGGCGCCGCGGAACAATCCTCCGTCCGCAGCACTTGACGGCCGAGGGGGGTCCGTCCGATTGCAAGACCATGGATTTGACAGGAAAAGCGCTCGTCACCGGCGCCAGCGGCTTCGTCGGCTCGGCGGTCGCCCGCGCCCTGACGGCGCGCGGCGTCGAGGTGCGCGCGCTGGTGCGCGCCTCCAGCCCGCAGGCGCATCTGGCCGGCCTGCCCATCGAATTCGTCACCGGCGACCTGCGCGACCCCGAATCCGTCCGCCGCGCCATGACCGGCGTGCGCTGGCTCTTCCACGTCGCGGCCGATTACCGGCTGTGGGCGCGCGACCCCAGTGAGATCGTCGAAAACAACGTGACCGGCACCCGCATCGTGATGGAAGCGGCGCAAGAAGCTGGCGTCGAGCGCATCGTCTATACCTCCAGCGTGGCCACGCTGGAGTGCCGCGGCAAGGGCGAATCGGCCGACGAGAGCCAACAGGTGCCCGAGGGCGAGACCATCGGCGCCTACAAGCGCAGCAAGCTGCTGGCGGAGCAACTGGTGGAGAAGATGGTGAGGAAGGGGCTGCCGGCCGTCATCGTCAATCCCTCGACGCCGATCGGCCCGCGCGACGTGAAGCCGACGCCGACCGGCCGGCTGATCCTCGAGGCGGCTGCCGGCCGCATGCCGGCCTTCGTTGATACGGGGCTCAACATGGTGCATGTCGAAGACGTGGCCTTCGGTCATGTCGCCGCGCTCGAGCACGGCCGCACCGGCGAGCGCTATATCCTCGGCGGGCAGAACGCCTCGCTCTCCGAAATCCTCGCCACGGTCGCCAAGCAGACCGGGCGGCGCCCCCCGCGCATCAAGATTCCGCGCGTGGCGATCTATCCGCTCGCCTATGCGGCGGAAGCCATCGCCAGCCGCACCGGGCGCGAGCCCTTCGTCACCGTGGACGGCTTGCGCATGTCGAAGAAACGCATGTTTTTCACCGCGGCCAAGGCCGAACGCGAACTGGGCTATCGCGCGCGGCCTTACGCCGAGGGCATCAAAGACGCTATTGATTGGTTCCGGGCAGCAGGGCGCCTGCCGCAATAGGCAAGGCGCCGGGCGATCCGGATGATTAAGGAGATCGTCATGTCGATTGCAGCCGCGCGCCCCGACGAGGGCGCTGACGCACAAGCCGCTTTCCTTAAGCGCCTGACCGCCGTCGCCAAGGACACCGAGAGCCTGCTCGACCGCCTGCTGACTGCGCAGCCGGTTGCCGGCGAGACGGCGCGGCCGCAACGTCTGCTCGAGGCCATGCGCTATGTGAGCCTCGGCAGCGGCAAGCGTTTCCGCCCGTTCCTGGTGGTGGAATTGGCGGCGCTGTTCGACGTGCCGCGTGAGCAAGCCCTGATGGCGGCGGCCGCGCTCGAATGCGTGCATTGCTATTCGCTGGCGCATGACGACCTGCCGGCGATGGACAACGACGATCTGCGGCGCGGGCGGCCGACGGCGCACAAGCAGTTCGACGAGGCGACGGCCATTCTCGCCGGCGACGGGCTGTTGACCTTCGCCTTCGATATCCTGGCGCGCGAGGAGTGCTCGCCCGACGCGAAAGTGCGCAGCGATCTTGTTTTGGCGCTGGCCCGTGCCTCCGGCCTCGGCGGCATGGCCGGCGGACAGATGCTCGATCTCGCCGCCGAAGGCCGTTTCCCGGGCGCGGCGCGGCCGTCGGCGGTCGAGGATGTGCTCACTTTGCAGGCGATGAAGACCGGCGCGCTCATCCGTTTCGGCTGCGTCGCCGGCGCGCTGCTCGCCGGCGTGCATGACGCGCGCTTTGCCGCGCTCGAGCGCTACGGCGCGGTGCTCGGCCAGGCCTTCCAGATCGCCGACGACCTGCTCGACGTCGAAGGCGACCCGGCCAAGGTGGGTAAGCCGATCCACAAGGACGATGCCGCCGGCAAGGCGACCATCGTGAACCTCCTCGGCGTGCCGCAGGCGCGCGCGCGGCTCGGCGAACTGGTGAGCGAGGCGTCGGATGCGCTGTCCGTGTTCGGCGCCAAGGGCACGGTGCTGGCCGCGGCGGCGAAGTTCGTGGCGGAGCGACAGGCGTAGAAAGAGTGCGTACATTCGATGCACTTCAGCTTCACTGGGCTGCCAGAGCTTTCCATTTTCTATTGACAACTCTACACATAGGTTGCAGCATATATTTGTTCGACTTTATTATCTAAAGCTGGGGGCTCAAATGTTGGGGATCGCGGTTCTCTGGGCTTTGCTACTTTCAACAACAGTCGTTTATGCGGGAGGGGGCATAAGAACAGCTCCAGACCCGATATATGATGCATCGCAAAGAGCACTCGGTACGGTCCCTGATCAATCTGGACAAGCTTTGGACCTTAGTCCTCCTTCCGCGCAAGATTTGCTCAACAAAAACGCTTTGCCATTCCGCACTGTGGTCGAAATTGGCCGCCAGCTTTTTGAGACGCCGTACACACCGGCCGATGGCTACGGTGAAGGCCAACAGGGACCGAGGCAGAGATGGCTTGCTATAGCGCGGGGTGGCAAGACTCCCGCGGTATTCTTTAATTTTCCCACGAATTCGAGGTTCATGCGGTTGAACGGATTGGACTCCCAATCTTGCTTCGAGTGCCATAACACTATCGGGCTCACGAGCCTCTCCGATACTAGAACTAATGCACTCGCTCGCAAGGTCGGAGTAGGCGGGGGCTCTGCAGGTTTCGCATCGACAGCCCTGATTAATCCTAACCTGCAATGCAATCCTGTTGTCAAGAACGCCTATACTTGCGCGGGCCAGATGAAAGATGGTTTGGCAGGACTCGAAAAAAAGAATGAGTTCACAACGCAGGGATGCTTTCTCCCAGAACTAACTTTCACAGACCTGAAGTCGCATGCCTGTGATGCCGATCAGAAGAAGCTGGCGGAATTAGTTACAAAGAGAGCAAAGAGATGGCGTTCGTCTGCGTTTATGCTTTTACGGAATCCGCCGCACGTATTCGGAACAGGCTACGCCCAAAAGCTCGCGGAAGAGATGACCGACGACCTTTACCGAATTCGGCTGATGGCAATTCTCGACGCGATTAGCGACCCGGGCAAGACGAAGATTGTAGGACTTGTCACGAAGGGGGTGAGCTACGGAACCTACGGCGTTACCGTCACGGCGCCTGCAACATTGCTGAGCCTTTCCCAGATGCGCGAGCCGAACTTCGGGGACTTCATAAAGTTTCCGCCAATTGGAGATCTGAAGAAAATTGGCGCTCTTTGGGTCCGAGAAGAATGTGTCTCTCATGGCGCAACTACGATGGGAGCTGATTGTAAGCTGGATGGCATCAGTCGTGACCTTATTGTGCGACCATTACAGTGGAAGGGGATTGCGTCTGACGAGCGCAATTTCGTCAGGGATGCTTTGAACTTTCATTTCGGTGTCCAGGACTCTGGAAATACGCGGCGGCAACAAAGATCCGAGCAAGAACGATCCAGATCAGGACAAGAGACCGAATGAAATTTCGATTGCACAGGTTTCGGCCCTGACTGCATTTACGATGAGTCTGCGCCCGCCTCAGATGGTCTGGCCCTCCGATCCAAAAATGAAGAAGGAGGCTGAAGCGGGCAGGGACCTATTCATGGGCAACGGTTTCCAAGACAACACTTCTTGTGTCAGTTGTCATCGCAATACCCTGATGCTCTCGGATACCCATGTTACGGTGCGAGATCCACGGCTCGACAAGACTCTATTTGGTAACACCGGCTCAAAGCCTTTCCGCTCAGGTCGTCTACGAGAACGACGCTGCTCCTCCCGCCCTCCAGTCGATTGTTCGGGGAGCGCTAGAGGCCTACCAAGAGCATAAGATGGAGAGCAAGAGCAAAGATGAACTGATACAGCGTATGCGAGATTATTTGGCAGGAGTCTCGCTCCACAACGTTGGCTTCAAGTTCGACCTCAGTTTCCCATCAGAAGCGGCAGAGGAAGAATCTCTCCCTTACTCCTATCCTCGCTTGCCGGAGATGAGCGACCACTCAGTAGCCGTGCCAATCTTTACCGATTTCAAACGCCACAAGATGGGCGATCTGTTAGCTGATCCGCTACCGCAACCTGTTGACCGCGAGGGAATTGAACCGGTTCCGGTCGATGAGTTCATGACGCGTCCTCTCTGGGGGGTTGCTGACACCGGCCCCTGGCTTCACGATGGTCGCGCGTTGACCCTCGAAGATGCGATTTTGATGCACGACGGCAAAGGAAGCGACGCGCACGATGCGATTGAGCGATTTAAAAATCTAAAATCAGAGCAGCGACAGCAAATTGTCGATTTCCTGCTGACGATGAGGTTGCCGCTTGACCCACGGTATGCCTCGGATCTTAAATAAGGAACTGATGAAAGTCGTGGGAAGCGAATGTGCAACCCAGTTCGGCCACCATGAACTAAAGCAGGTAGCCCAGCTGAAGCGTGGTGAAACCGGCGGCAACCTATCATTATTCCCGGAATTCGCTTCGCTGCATCTAGGCTAACAAACCTGCACCTATCGAATTTCTCGCGCCAGTTTCGGCACAGAATCCGCTCTTCCCGCGAAGGCGGGAATTAGGGATGCATTGCGGCCAGCGATTGTCACCCCGGGTCCCCATTTCGGGGGGACGAGCATCGTTGCACGCCACATCGTAGGCGGCGCTGTTTGTCGCTCCGATGAGATCAGAAAACTCGCCGCTGCGCGCGCCAAACACCCCACTGTCTCGATGTACCGTCGTGTCGGTCAGCGCGGCGAGCGGCTACGTAGCCGCGCGCTCGGCCGGCAAAGGTGCCCGCCGTGGACGGATGGGTGTAGATTTAGATCAGTCTCATCGGCAGATGCACCATCAATCCGGCCACTCGCTCCGCCGTCATCTGCCCGCCGCCGGCAAGGCGACCATCGTGAACCTCCTCGGCGTGCCGCAGGCGCGCGCGCGGCTCGGCGAACTGGTGAGCGAGGCGTCGGATGCGCTGTCCGTGTTCGGCGCCAAGCGCACGGTGCTGGCCGCGGCGGCGAAGTTCGTGGCGGAGCGACAGGCGTAATTTTAAGTGAGTGACTGTTCCTGGGCGCGAATCGCTCACGGTTCCCGATAAAAAAGCGTTAACGCATTTGTGTCATGCCCGTCCGTAATACGTGGGCGAGGCGAGACATGGCGATACGTACGATCTCCGACGAGAAAATGCGCACCGCGCTTAAAGAGCTTGAGCAGGCGGCCTATAATCACGACCAATGGGCCGAGACGCTGTACGGAACCATGATTTGCCATTTGGTGCCGGACGAACGCGATCTTGCCCGCGATTCCCATCACAACTGCCGGTTCGGCCAGTGGTACTACAAGGCCGGCCTCGCCGATCTCAAGGATTTTCCAGGTTTTGCGGAAATCGGGCTGGAGCATGAGCGTATGCATCAGTACGGGACCAGTCTGTTGCGCGCGTCGGTCGACTGCGTGCCGATCTCGATCAAAGATTACGAACGATTTGTAACCGCGCTTAAGCGGCTTCATCTAGAGATCGCAACCGTAAAGCACGACCTTGAAAGTTCACTCTTCAATCTCGATCCCCTGACCGGGACCCCGAGCCGGGTCGACATGTTGCCAAAACTGCGCGAGATGCAGGAGTTCGTCCGGCGCAATCACGACTGTACCGTCGCGATGATGGACCTGGACGATTTCAAATCGATCAACGACAGGTACGGACATCTCGTCGGCGATAAGGTTCTGGTCGGCTACGCGCAATACATAATGTCTCACCTGCGGCCGTACGACCGGGTGTTTCGCTACGGCGGTGAGGAATTCCTCATCTGCCTGTCGGACACAGACCTACAGACGGGCCACGACATCATCGATCGGCTGCGTGAGGAGCTCGGTTCATTGCAATTCGCGGCGGACGGCCAGGACGCGCTTCAGGTGACCGTCTCCTTCGGCGTCACCCCGCTGGACGGCGACGCCCCGGTGGAGCAGTCGATCGACCGCGCCGACAAAGCGCTCTACGTCGCAAAGACGAAGGGAAAAAACGCTGTCGTTACCTGGGATGAGTCGCTGGGAACGCCGCACGACGAGCGGGCGGAAATGGTCTAGTTTGTTGGCCACGACGCCCTCGTTGCCCAGCAATATTTCGATTCGCTGGCCGAGTAGCCAAGCGGAATATCCAAGCGCGATTAGCGTGCGCATAATTTGAATTTAAGGGTTTCTCTTAGATCGGCTTTACCCATGGGTAATCGGGCGACGCTAGAAGCGTTGCCCATGAGCGAAAACCGACCTAGCCCTCGCCTGCGCACTCTGAAAGGAGGCCTAATCATCATCTTCGGAGCTGCCCCCGCTATTGATTGTGTCATCCGCAACGTCGGAAACAGGTGCGCTATTGGCCGTCACCCCTTTCGGGATTCCCGACAAATTTACTCTCGTCATAAAGTTAGAAATGCGAAAACGAGCTTGCCGGGTGGCGTGGCGTTCAGCCAACCAGATCGGCGTGCGCTTCGTTTAGCGTCAGCGGGCCCCTATGGGCGCAAGCGGTCAAGCAGGTGGTCGCGCCACACGTAGTGATGACCGAGGGCCGCTAACCCGTGAATTGCGGCAACCGCCAGAAGGACGTTGGCTGCAAGTCCGTGCCATTCGTTGATGCTGTGGCGAATCGCCCGGTCTCCGGTGCCAAACTGAGGTACAGACCACACACCGAACAGGTTGAACCCCCGATACGAAGCATCGACGATGCCGGCGATGACGACGGCTGCGAGCAGAACATACAGCGCGTAATGCGTCGTCTTCGCAATGACGTAAAGAACGCCGCTGTCAGCGGGCGGGAGCATCCGTCCAAACTGTGCTCGCCAAGCGACTCTCGTTAGCAAGACGAACGCAGTCAAGAATCCGAGCATGACGTGGGTCGACCAAATGCCGGTGCGGAAGGGTCCGCGCGGCAAAAAATCTGCCGTCTGGCCTATCAACCAAAGGACAACAACAAGGCCGACAGTGAGCCAATGCAGCCAGATCGTCGTGGAGTCATAGCGTTGCGCGGTTAAATTGGGGGCTTTCATTTGTCGCCTCGCACAAGATCGCTCGAATCTAATAGACCCATGATAAAGTGCCGGTCTTGACCTGAATCAAATACTTCGGGCCCGCCCCGTCGGGCCGACGCCCGTTTGGGCGCACGGACGCGCTGTCGGTGTTCGGCGCCAAGGGCGCGGTGCTGGCCGCGGCGGCGAAGTTCGTGGCGGAGCGGCAGGCGTAACCGGGACTCGCTAAACCTTCCCCTAGAGGGGGAGGTCGACCGTCGTCGCAGAGCGACGGCGGCGGGAGGGGGTGAATTCGCGAAGCGAACTGGCTGTCCCGTCTTATCGAAAAATCGTCATCCCACCCCGGCGCCTCGCTGCCGCTCGGCGCCGACTCTGCCCCTTCAGGGGAGGGTGCTCCCGGGTTCGCGGCACGTATTTTCCAAAGCGGGCAGGATGATTGCTTTATCGGATCAAGTGCCGAGCCAGCGGAACGAGTTTGCAAGAAAGGCCTTGCCGTCCGCATGGGGCCACTCGCCGTGAGCCACAATGACGCGTTGGCAATTCCAATTCAGCACCTTGTCGCGCGCCCGGCGCGCCGGTGCGCGGTTGATAAACGATAGTCGCCATTCGAGCGGCGCGCAGGCTTTGTCCTGAGTGAGGCCATCGAGGCGCGCCAGGAAGCGCCACCTGCCCCAATGTTCCCGTAGAAAACGATCGCTGAAAGTCTGGATCAGATCGGCGACGATCGCGGTGGCGGAGGGGCGGTGAAGAAAGACAATTTCGTCCAGGGCGAATGAGCCGCGGAACCATGCTTGATCGATGTCGCCGAGCCATTCAGCCGGCGGGCTGTCTTCGAGCGCTTTCTGGAATTTGAGGTCGGGCCGCTTTTTGATCGTCGATTGCGGCCCCCATAATCGTGCCTCGGGGTAGGCCGCTTTCCATTCCGGCAAATACAGGTGATGGAGCTTGTTGGGGCTTACGAGGTGTCGCACAGGGCCCAGACTGTCGACTTCGTTGCGCAGATCGGCGGTCAGCTTGACCGGCGACCATACCCAGAGATCGCCGTTTGCAAATCGGGCGATGACCGAACGTGTCGGATAGGGCAAGCCAAGGAAGCTGACATTCTCTCCCTCTGCGACCCAAAGAGCGTCATGCACGCGTTCGAGCATGTCTTCACCCCCTCTACCGTGAATGCCGATGCCGTGACTGGGATCGACTAAATCTTAGCTTTCAGGTGGGCGGTCTTGGAAGATGGTTACAGCAAGTAGCCCGGGTGAAGCGCAGCGAAACCCGGGGCAGCCTAACGATCGCTCCCGGATTTCGCTTCGCTCCATCCGGGCTACATCTTAACATCTGTCGAGCTTCTCGCGCCGGTTTCGACACAGACTTCGCTCATTCCCGCGCAAGCGAGAATCCAGCGATGTAATTGCGAGCCGACATTTCTCTCTGGGTCCCCGCTTTTCGCGGGGGCGAACGGAGACGCTGTTCGCGCTACCCGGCGCCGCCTGCGGCACCTGCAAAATCCGCAAACCCGCCGACGCGACGCGCGGACCGCCTCACCGCCTCGACCACCGTCGGATCGGTCAGTGCGGCAAGCTCCGCGGCGTAACGATAGCCGCGCGCGTGGCCGGCGAAGGCGTCCGCTGTAGCCGGGTGCGTGTAAATCTCGACCAAGCCCGCCGGCAGATGCGCGAGGAGTCCGGTCAGCCGCACCGCCGTCATCTGCCCCGTCCAGCGCAGGCCGAACACCGCGTCCGGCGTGGCAAGGCCGGCGCGGCGCGCGCGCGCGCGCAACAGCTTCGTCCACGGCGTCATGATCCCCTGCGAAGACTGGCGCGCGCCTTCCACCTGCGCCAGCACCTCTGCCGGCTCCAGCGGCACGCGCAGCGCCGGCGCGCCCGCGCGGCGCGCGAACGCCAGCACCTCGCGCGCCACCAGCGGATGCACGTGGAAATGCTTGTGCGCGTTGACGTGATCGAGCGCGAGGCCTGTGCGGCTGAAAGCCTCGAACTGGGCGGCGATCTCGCGCCGCAACTGCCGGCGCACGGACGGGCGCAGCAGCGCGAACGACAGCGCCACCATGTCGCCGCGCAGATTGCCGCGCGCGTCGACGAGATCGGGAATTTCCTCGGGCGGTGAAGCAGGCGGCGCTTCCAGCAAGGCAAGATGCAGGCCGACGCGCAGCCGCGGCAAGCGCCTGGCAATCGCAATTGCCTGCGTGGCGGCCGGCGCCGCCACCATCAGGCTTGCCGCGGTCAGCACGCCCTCGGCGTGCGCCATCTCCACCGCGTCGTTGACTTCCGCGGCCAGGCCGAAATCGTCGGCCGTGATGACAAGTCCGTTCAGGCTTGCACTCCGCGCCGCTCGCGCAGGAAGCCGAAGAACTCCACCGCTTCGCGCATGCGCCGCTTCAGCATTTCGGGGCTGAGCACCATCTCCGAGACGATGGAGGCGATCTTGGGCGCGCGCAGGTAGAACTTGGTGTAGAACTCTTCGACCGAGTGGAAGATTTCGTTGTGGCTGAGGTGCGGGTAGTGCAGCGGCGCCACCTGCACGCCGTGCTCGTCGATCAGTTCGGCGTTGTCGGCGTCGAACCAGCCGTTCTCGCGCGCCTGATTGTAGAGGAACGTGCCCGGATAGGGCGCGGCCAGCGACACCTGCAAGGTGTGCGGGTTGATCTCCTTGGCGAAGCGGATGGTCTCCTGGATCGTCTCTTTCGTCTCGCCCGGCAGGCCCATGATGAAGGTGCCGTGGATGGTGACGCCGAGGTCGTGACAATCCTTGGTGAAGCGCTTGGCCACCTCGATGCGCATGCCCTTCTTGATGTTGTGCAGGATCTGCTGGTTACCGCTCTCATAGCCCACCAGCAGCAGGCGCAGGCCGTTGTCGCGCATAACTTTCAACGATTCGCGCGGCACGTTGGCCTTGGCGTTGCACGACCAGGTCACGCCCATCTTGCCGAGCTCGCGCGCGATCGCCTCGGCGCGCGGCAGGTTGTCGGTGAAGGTGTCGTCGTCGAAGAAGAACTCCTTCACCTGCGGCATGGCCTTGCGCGCCCAGTCGATCTCGGCGGCGACGTTCTCCACGCTGCGCGTGCGGTACTTGTGGCCGCCGATGGTCTGCGGCCAGAGGCAGAAGGTGCAGCGCGATTTGCAGCCGCGTCCCGTGTAGAACGAGATGTAGGGGTGCTTGAGATAGCCGATGAAATAGTTTTCGATCCTGAGGTCGCGCTTATAGACGGGCGTGACGAAAGGCAGTTCGTCCATGTCCTGTAGGAGCGGCCGCTCTTCGTTCTCGCGGATCGTGCCGTCCTTGTCGCGCCAGATGAGCCCGGGGATGGACTTCCAGTCGCGGCCTTCCGCCACGTCGCGGATGGTGAAGTCGTAGTCCTTGCCGGTGACGAAATCGACGGAGTCCGCTTTTGCCAGCGCGGCGCGCGGGTCGATGGCGATGTTGGCGCCGACCAGGCCGACCTTGAGGCCGGGCTTGGCCGATTTGAGCCGCGCGGCGGTCTTGACGTCGGAGCCGAAGGTGGGCGTCGACGAATGCAGCACGGCGAGGTCGTATTGCGTCGCCTCGGTTATCGCCTCGTCGGGGCCGATGACGTGCGGCGCGGCGTCGATCAGCTTGGAATCCGGCACCATGGCGGCGAGCTGCGCCAGCCAGGTCGGATACCAGTACGACCGGATCTCGCGCCGCGCCTGGTAGCGGGCGCCGGCGCCGCCGTCGAAGCCGTCATAGGACGGGGCCTGCATGAAAAGTGTTCGCAACGTTCAAAATCCCCCTAGTGAGAAGCTTGCAGCAGGGTGCCGTCGGACTGCACCCGGTAGCGCTGGCCGCGCCACATGATCGTGCCGCCGAGGAAGCTCATCAAGTATACCGCGAAAGCGGCGAGATCGTGCAGCGGCAGCAGCCAATAATTGCAGTTCACGCCGAATCGCCGGTTTACGCTCCGGCATAGGGCGATCCGGCTGGTGAGCGCAACGCCCGCCAGCAGGACGGCCGGCTCGCCGGCGCCGAGCAGGACGGCGAGCACGGCGAGCCCGAAAGGATGGGTGATGATACTGCCGAGGTAACCCACCGGGTCGATGCCGCCGATGGTGCGCGCGTTGCGCAGATGATAGGCGAAGAAATCGCGGCCGGTGCTTTCCGGGCAGATGTGACCAACGGTCTGCGACGACACGTGCACGCGCAGCCCGGTCGCGCGCACGGCCTGACCGATGGCATAGTCGTCCCACAGGTTGTCGACGAAAGCCTCGAGGCCGCCGATCTGCTCGAGCGTTGCCCGCGTGAGCGCGATGGTGGAGCCGAAGCAGGGCTCTGCCAGGCTCATCTTCAGCCCGACGAGGACGCTCGGCAGAAAATGCAGATTGGTGCTCTTGGCCGACAGCTTGGCCCACAGGCCGCGGCCGGGCACGCCGGTATAGAGGCAGGTGACCGCGCCGATATTCGGGGCCTGCAGCTCATGCACGACCCGCGCGAGGTGATCGGGGCCGACCTCGATGTCGCTGTCGATCATCACCAGCACGTCGTGGCGCGCGTGCCGGAGGACGTTGATCAGGTTGGACATCTTGCGATTGCGGCCGTGCAGGGCCGGATCGACGTGCCAGGCGAGGTCAGCCTGTGGAAGATCGGCAGCGGCCTGCTCGACCACCGCGATCGCCGGGTCCTCCGGATCCTGGATGGCGCACAGGACCTGCACCGGTGCCGGATAGTCCTGCTGGCAGAGCGCGCGCAGGCGCGAGCGAAGCCCCGGCTCATCGCCGCACAGGGGCACCAGGACGGTCACGGGCGGCGCGGAAAGGGACGGGGCGGCGGGAGGCGCGTCATCATTGCCGCGGCGGCCGAAGCGCCGCGTCAGCATGGAGGCCGCGACCATGTAGACGGAGCCGAAAGTGGCGCCGGCTACGCAGAAATCGGCGGTCCACCGGACCAGATCGTGAAAAACCGTCATGGCCGTGCCTACTTCACCTCGGTCCTTCAGAGCGCGCCCGCTCCTCCGTAACGGCGTTCGAGAGCGGCGCGCGAGAGGTAAACCAGCGCGTGATCCCGCCACAGAACGTCGGTGCGAATGGCGGCCGGATTGGCCGCCAGAACCAGAAGGTACATCAGTATATTCTCGCCGAATTGTTTAAGCGAGCCCGACTCCGCCTGGAAAGTGGCCGACTCGAATCCATAGCGGCCGGCGATGCGGGCGAGCTGCTTGGTCTGTTCGGTGGTGCCGAGCCGCATATCCGCCCGCAACGCTGCGATGTTATCGAGGTCGTGGCGGCGGCCCAGCCACTGCGCCAATTCGCGCAACGAAACGTCGATGGCGCGGCTCAGGCGCCGGGCCCAGGCCAAGGTCGCCCCGTCCTGCGTCATGGGCAAAATGTGTTCATTCCACAGGTGGAGATTGAGGATGGGGTCGCCGGGACCGATGCGCGTGCCGTCCGCCAGGCTCAGCACTTGCTCGGCGGTGCCCCGGTTGAGGCGGAAGAGGCAGACCGGATTGTTGCTGTACTCGTACACGCCGTGCCAGCGCCGCAACCAGCGGTCCAGCCCGAAGACGGCGTGCTCCAGAAATGCGCCGCTGGAGACGGTGCCCTGATTTGAAAATGGCGCGGACAAAGCCTTAAAACTCCAAATTGGTGTGAAAAATCGGCGCGTTAATTTAAGAATCGGGCTTCGATAAAGTTCCGCCGCGGCGCCGAGTTTAACTTTGCCAGTCGAGCGCCGAGGCGACTGCGGGCTGCGGGTCGGCGCGGTACTGATAGTCGCGCGACCATGGCCGCGCCGCCGGATGTCCGGAAGCTGACTTATAGGCCAGCGTCTGCGCTACCGAGAGCCAGCCGCGGTCGAAGGCATGCGCCATGCCGGCCATGTAGACGCGCCAGATGCGGTAGCGCTCGGGGCCGGCGGACTCGATCGCCTGCCGCTCGTGCTTCTCCAACCGCCCCACCCACAGCATCAACGTTCGCGCGTAATGCGGCCGCAGGTCCTCGACGTCGACAGCCTCCAAGCCGCAACGCGCGATCTCCTCCAGCACGCGGGGCAGATGCGGCAATTCTCCGCCAGGAAACACATGCCGATTGATGAACTCACCGCCGGGCGGTCCTTTCGGATGGCTGTCCGGGTCGGGGTTGATGATGCCGTGGTTGAGCAGGACGCCGCCCGGCTTGAGGAGGCGTGAGACGGTGGCGAAATAGACCGGCAGGTTGGCCAGTCCGACATGTTCGTACATGCCGACCGATACGATCTTGTCGTAGACCGCCTCGCCGTCCAACTGGCGGTAATCCTGCAGGCGAATGTCGACGCGGTCGCTCAGGCCCGCCGCGGCAAGCCGGCGGCGCGCATAGTCGGCCTGGGCGGGGCTGTTGGTGATGCCGACACCGGTGATGCCGTGCCGCTCGGCGGCGAGATGCAGGAGGCCGCCCCAGCCGCAGCCGATATCGAGCAGGCGCTCGCCCGGTTGAAGCCGCAGCTTGTTGCAGATGTGCTCGATCTTCTGCCGCTGCGCCGTGTCGATGTCTTCGGTGCCGGTGCGGAAATAGGCGCAGGAATAGGTCATGCCGGCGTCGAGCCAGAGCCGGTAGAAACCGTTGGAGACGTCGTAATGGTGGCGGATCGCCTCGGCGTCGTTGCGGCGGGAGTGGCGGAACGCCATCACTCGTTGCAACGGGCGCAACGGGCGCAGAGAGCCCCCAGCCGCGACAGCCGGCCCATGCGTTCGGCCAGCGCGATGCCGACAGCCAGGATGTCGTTGATGGCGCCGTCGACAGTCAGCCCGCCGGCGACATAGGCATCGCCCAGCCTGGCGATGCGGCCGGTCAGGAAGGCGCGCACCACGCGCTTGTCGTGGATGGTCAGCGTTACCCGCGGCCGGGGCGCGAAGTCGAAGACCTCGCCGTCCCAGAACACCAGGCGCAGTGGCAGCGGCTCGCGCGAGAGCGCGCCCTTGATGGCGGACAAAAGGCGCCGGCGCAGCGACATGGCTTCCTCGAACGTGCAGGACGGCACCGCGCTAACGCGTCAGCGGGAAAAATGGTCCTGCCCGATCAGCCGCGCTCGGTACGCTCGACCTTGTAGAGTTCGGCGAGCGACGACTTGATGGTGAGCGCCACTGGGATCGCCAAAATCACCCCGACGACGCCGAACAGCAGTCCGCCCACGAGAAAACAGAAAATCACCAGCGCCGGCCGCACATAGGCCGCCTTGCCGAGCACGATGGGCCCGAAGAACTCGTCAATCGAAACGCGCAGGATGATCGCGTAGATGACATAGGCCAGAATATTCCAGGAGCTCTGCGCCTCGCGCACCGCGACCAGACCGGCGATGACCGCGGAAGCGCCCGGGCCGACGATCGGGATCGTTTCGAGAATCCCGGTGAGCAGCGCGAGCAGCATGGCATCGTGCAGGTGGAGGATGACGCCGAGGCCGATATAGGCAACGATGGAGGCGTAAATCACCACCAGGGCGACCCCGACGAAGTAGCGCCGCAGAATCGGCGCCAGATCGTCCCAGACGCGGTGAACGAAGGGCCGGTGGTGCGGCGGCACCAGCCAAAACATGCCATCAGACAGCTTGCGCGCGTCGAACAGCATGTAGCCGAGCAGTACCCAGGCCAGGATGACGGCGAACATTCCGGCGAAGCCGTAAGCGGCCAGGGTGAACATGCGGCCGCTTCCGCTCAGCCAATGATGCATGGCGGCTTGTACGTCGGCGCCGATCTTTTGCGCGCTGATCGGCTCGCCGAGAAACGTCATGGTGCCCCTGCCGATGAATTTCTCCATGAAGGCGGTCACGGTGGCTTGCAGGTTGCCACCGATCCGCGTCACCTCGTGCAGCACTGCGGGTACGGCCATGTAGCCCAGGGCGGCGCCAGCGAGCAAAAGCGCGACCATGACGGCGAGCGCAAACAGCCAGCGCGGCTTGTCTGTGCGCTTGGCCAGCCAGTCGATCAGCGGCGTGAAGATGAAGGCGAGAATGCCTGCGAACACGAAGGGATACAGGATCTCGCGTATCAGATAGACCACGATGATGAGCGCGATGACGACGCCGATCACCGTTGCGCTCGAGCGCAACTCCTGGCGGTCGCGGCTTACGATCGGCGGCGGATCCTCCGCGGCTTTACGCTTCGGCGGTGTCATGGATAGACGCGGCCTTTCCACTCCACCCGGCCGATCGATGCGCTGGCGTACGCTGTCGAAGGCCATGGCCGCGCCGGCGGTGTAGCCGATCGGAAACAGAAAGCCGTACCAGAAGGGAATGCGGAAATGGACGGCGCCGCCGATATGCAGTCCCAGCGCCATCAACGTGCCGGCCAGCGCCGGCACCAGCGCCCAGCACGCCGATGGCGAGCCTCGCCAGCAGCCATAGAGGTCGAGCAGGGGCAGCAGCACGGCCGCCCAGGCGATCACAACGCCGGCGATCGCGGTCGTAACGGTCGAGAGCGGCCCGCCAATCATATCAACCAGGTTCTTGGCGATGCCCGGCCATAGCGTGGCCCAGCCGGTATACATGCGCCCATGCAAAAGCCGGCTGCCGTCCTGCAGCAAAACGCGCGCGCCGCTTCGCTTCAGCAGGCGGGCAAGCGCGACATCTTCGCTGATGGCGGCGCGCACTGCGGCGTGGCCGCCGATCGCTTCGTAAGGCTGGCGGCGCAGCAGCATGAACTGGCCCATCGCCACCACGTCGGTGCTGTCCGGCGACTGAATGCGCACAAGGTCTTGCGAAAAGGCGAGCAGGTAGAGGCCGCAGGGAATCATCAGCCGTTCGGCGAAGCTCTTGAGCTCGTGCCGCGGCGCCAGCGACAAAAGGTCGAGCTCGCCGCTTGCCGCCGCCGACATCGCGCTGGCGATCAGCGCGGGCTCGGCGCGCATGTCGGCATCGATGAAGCAGAGCCAGTCGATGGTGGAGGGAACGGCGTCGGCGGCGTAGCGGCAGGCATGCACCTTGCCTTTCCAGCCGGGCGGCAGCGCCGGTACCTTGATCAGGGTGACGCGCTGGTCGTTTGCCGCGAGAGAGGCGACGATTCCCGCGGTATCGTCCGTTGAATTGTCGTCGGCGACGAAGATGCGCAGGCGCCCGGTCGGATAATCCTGGGCGAGGAGGGTGCGAAGGCAGCCGCCGATATTGGCGCTCTCGTTGCGTGCCGGCACGATGACGGCGACGGAAGGCGCATAACCGGCTGCTGCAGGCCGCAGCATGGCGAGCACATTGCGCTGACGAAAGGCACGTGAAATCAGCCAGGAAATCAGCACCAGCCAGGCGGCCGAGAGGATAAGCTCCATGTCGAGTCCACGGCACGCGAAACGCGATGCAATGGCCTGCGTGCGCCAGCCATCCTCATTAATGCCGACGGGCGGTTCCAGGTTTCACGTGAGGTGCCCGCCGCTCCCGCGGCGGGCACGCATCCCAGCGAGACCGCGGATTACGGGCAGGGATGATGACGGCCGTCGTAACCCAGATAGAGACCGGTTCGGGGGTTGTAGGAGCGAAAACGCTGCTCGCAATAGGCCACGCCGCCGCCGCCGGGCGCCGGCTCATACGCATAGTCTCCGTACCCCGGCCCGTAATAGCCGTAGCCGGGCCCGTAATAATAGCCGGGCTGGGAAGCAAGGCCGCCGAGGATGGCGCCCGCGGCAAAGCCGGCAATACCGGCGCCGATGGCGCCGCCGCCGTGGTGCCAGCCGCCGTGATGGCCGTGCCAGCGCGCCTGGGCGGGCCCCGCCGCAAGCATGAGGCTGCTGCCGAGCACGGCGGCCGCCATGATGAGCTTCGATTTCATCGTCTCTTCCTCCGATGGTGTGTTTGGTTCCGCGTTCTGTTCGGAAACGTTGCACGCCATGACGCGTTCCGATGAAATCGATCAATGAACCTTCATCGGCACCGACCGTTAGATTCCCCGAGGGATTTCCAATGTGTGGGCGCGCCGTGCGTTCCATCGGCACGCGGTCTGCACACAACCGCCACGGAAAAGCCATGACGAAATACATCTCGGAGCAAGAGGAACAGCGCGGGACGCGCGGCATCATGATGGGCGCGTTCGTTCTCGCCATTATCGCCTGCGCCGGACTGGTGTGGGTCTTCCTGCCGTCTTTCAATCAGTCGCCGCGCTTGACCACCGCGACTGGCGAGCGCACCGACCAGCCGCAGGGGCATAGCGTTGCCGGCAAGAACACGGCGCCCCCGCGGCTGGCTTCGCACAAAGACGTCAACCCGGCCTATATAGGCCGCGCCCATCAAATCGAGAGCACCGGAACGGACACCACCGGTCTCAAGCCGGCGCAGCAGGACGCCATCAAGAGCTTCGTGGCGCAAAACGCGCAGCAGCGGGTAGACACCGTCAACTTTCCGATTGCGGTCGGCGCGGCGGTGCCGTCGAGCTTTCAGCTTCATAGCTTGCCGCCGAAGCTCGCCGAGGCCATGCCCTCCTACCAGGGCGACCAGTATTTTATGGTGCCGCACCAGCTCGTAATCGTCGAGAAGAAGACGCGACGCATCGTAGCGATCGTTCCGGCTTGAGGGGACTAGCGGGGGGCGGGAAGGAGCCCGTCATGACATTCAAATTGAAGAGCACGGCCTTTGGCGAAGGCCAGCCGATCCCGGCGAAATACACCGCCGATGGCGGCGACGTGTCGCCGCCACTCGAATGGTCGGACCCGCCCAAGGGCGCGAAGAGCTTCCTGCTCATCGTAGAAGACCCCGATGCACCGGCCGGCACGTTCCGCCACTGGGGCGTCTACAATCTCAAAGGCAACAGCCTGCCCGAAGGCGCCGCCAACGCCGCCTCGGCGAAGAACGATTTCGAGCAAGCATGCTACCGCGGGCCGGCGCCGCCCAAGGGCGACGGTACCCATCACTACCATTTCAAGCTCGCCGCGCTCGATACCGACGCGTTGCGGGCGCCGCCCTCGGCCAAGGTCGCCGACCTGTGGCGCTCCGCGCAAAAGCACGTGCTCGGCGAGACTGAGTTGATCGGGACCTACGCGCGTTGAGCGCGCGCCGCGTCACGGTTTTCGGCGGCACCGGATTCCTTGGCCGGCGGGCGGTGCGTCATCTGCTCGATCACGGCTTTGCCGTTCGGCTGGCCGCGCGGCATCCCGAGCGCGGCGCGCTCCAGGTCGACGCCTCCGCATTGGAATGCGTGCCCGCCGACGTGGGTGACGATGCATCGGTTGCCGCTGCCGTTGCGGGGGCGTGCGCCGTGGTCAATGCGGTCGGCCTCTATGTCGAGCGCGGCGCGTTGACTTTCAGCGCAGTTCACGTCGCCGGCGCCGAGCGGGTCGCGACGCAAGCGCGCAAGGCCGGGGTCGAGCGTCTGATACACGTGTCGGGCATCGGCTCCGATCCCCAATCCGCATCGAAATATATCCGCAGCCGCGGGCAGGGCGAGGAGGCGGTGCGCCGCGCCTTTCCGGCCGCGGTGATCATCAGGCCGGCTGTCATGTTCGGCCCGGACGATGCTTTTTTGACCGGCCTTGCTTCGATGCTTCGCACTTTTCCGCTGTTTCCGATGTTCGGCTACGGTCGCACCAAACTGCAGCCGGCTTATGTGGAAGACGTCGGGGAAGCGGTGGCACGCATCCTGGCGCAGGCGGCGCCCGCGGCCGTCTATGAGCTCGGCGGACCGCGGGTTTTCAGCTATCGCACGCTGCTGGAGGCGATCGCGGGCCGTATTGGTGCCAAGCCAAGGCTGGTGCCGCTGCCGTTCGCGCTGTGGCGCCCGCTCGCCTCGGCGGCGCAATGGCTGCCGAATCCGCCGCTCACCCGCAATCAGGTGGAGCTCATGCAGCAGGACACGGTCGTGTCGCCGGGCCGCGCGGGTTTCGATTCACTGGGCATCGCGCCGCAGGGGATCGAAGCGGTGCTGGGCGCGTCTCCCGACACCGCTCCTCCCCGCGCACGCGAGGACCCAGGGCAATAATCTGCCGTGATTGGGGCCCTGGATTCCCGCTTGCGCGAAGAATGAGCGGATGAGGTGGCGCCCTATGCCGCCGCCAGCGCCTGGTCGAGATCGGCGATGATGTCGTCGATATGCTCGATGCCGATCGACAGCCGCACATAGCCCTCGGTGACGCCGCTCTGCGCCTGCTCCTCCGGCGTGAGCTGCGAATGCGTGGTCGACGCCGGATGGATGGCGAGCGAGCGCGCATCGCCGATATTGGCGACGTGGTAGAACATCTTCAGCGCCTCGATGAACTTGCACCCGGCCTCGCGCCCGCCCTTGAGCTCGAAGCCGCACAGCCCGCCATAGCCGCCCTTGAGGTATGCGTCGGCGCGCCGCTTCGGCTCGCCGCTCATGTGGCTCGGATAGATGACCTTGCTCACTTTCGGGTGCTTGGCCAGGTAGTCGGCGACGGCTTTCGCGTTCTCGCAGTGCTGGCGCACGCGCACTACCACGGATTCCAGCCCCTGGATGTGCATCCAGCAATTGAACGGCGAGGCGGCGGCGCCGATGTCGCGCAGCAGGGTCACCCGCGCCTTGATGATGTAGGCGATGGGGCCGAGCGGCTTGACCGCCTGCGTCCATACCGCGCCGTGATAGCTCGGATCCGGCGTGTTGAGCATGGGGAAGCGGTCGGCATGCTTCTCCCAGTCGAAATTGCCGCCATCAATGATGACGCCGCCGATCGAGGTGCCGTGGCCGCCGATGAACTTGGTGGTCGAGTGCATGACGATGGCCGCGCCGTGATCGAGCGGGCGGCACAGCACAGGGCAGGCGGTGTTGTCCATGATGAGCGGGATGCCCATCTCGCGGCCCATCTTGGCGACCTCGGCGATGGGGAAGACGGCGAGCTTCGGATTGGGCAGGGTCTCGCCGTACCAGCAGCGCGTTTTATCGTCGCTCGCCTTGCGGAAGTTCTCCGGGTCGGACGGATCGACGAAGCGGCACTCGATGCCCATGGTGCCCATGGTGTTCTGGAACAGGTTCCAGGTGCCGCCATAGATGTCGGTCGAGCAGACGAAATTATCGCCGGCGTGGCAGATGTTCTGCACCGCGAACAGCGAGGCCGCCTGCCCGGAGGACACCGCGAGCGCCGCGACGCCTCCCTCGAACGCCGCCATGCGCTCTTCCAGCACGGCCTGCGTCGGATTCATGATGCGGGTGTAGATGTTGCCCAATTCCTTGAGCGCGAACAGGTTGGCGGCGTGCTCGGTCGAATTGAACTGGTAGGAGGTTGTCTGATAGATCGGCACCGCCACCGAGGTGGTCGCGGGATCGGCGCGATAGCTGCCCCCGTGCAGGGCGATGGTTTCCGGATGCTTGCTGTTCGTCGGCATAAATCCCTCCCATGGCGGAGCGCCGCCGGCGCCGCCGTTTGTTCGTTCCGGGCAGGGTAGCCGGGCGCCGGGTGTGGGTTCAAGCCCATCCGTCGGCCCGGGCGCTTTTCTCAGAAGATAAGCGTGGCGCCGGAGGCGATCAGCAGGACGGCGAGCCCCTGGCGGAAGTGTCGGTCGTTG
Source organism: uncultured Pseudomonadota bacterium (assembly GCA_963837965.1). Taxonomy (GTDB): domain Bacteria; phylum Pseudomonadota; class Alphaproteobacteria; order Rhizobiales; family Xanthobacteraceae; genus Pseudolabrys. Next base: position 251,055 of record CAWIPY010000011.1, read on the forward strand.
AGCCGGCCGTAAAGCTGCCAGCCGATCCATGTGCCCAAGGCCAGCGGCGGCAGCGCCAGCAGGACCAGCATCAGCCCCTGGCTGTCATAGGTCGCATAGATGATGCTGGCGATCGTCACGCTTTGGATGACGATGATGTAGCTCTGGTAGATGCCGCGCGCCTTCTGCTTCGACCATCCGCGCAGTTGCGTCCAGATCGTCGGCAGAACGCCCGAATAGCCGCCCATGCCGCTGAGAACGCCGCCGAGGAAGCCGATCCCCGAATCGGCGGCGCGGCCGCCGGTCTGGAAGGTGTGCAGCCGCGGCGCCAGCAGGGAGTAAGTGCCGAAGGCAAGCAGGAATACGCCGAGGACGGCCTTGAGGATGCCCGCGTCGAGGATGAGCAGGAGCCGCACCCCGATCGGGATGCCGATCAGCCCGCCCACGACGAAGGGCCACAGCCGGCGTATCTCGATGTTACCGCGCTGCGGCCAGATCGTGGTCAGGTGCAGCAAGGTGCCGCAGCAGTTGATGAGCAGGGTCGAATGCAGGGGATCGATGCGATGCAGCCAGATCGAGGAGGCGGTCAGCCCGAAGGCGAAGCCGGCGCCGCCGGCCGCGATCGCGCCGAGCAGGGTGCCGAGCCAGATGATGGCGATCGTGTCGATGTGATAGCCGGCGATCATCAGGTCAACATTATCATCGCTGCATGCCCCAGGCGTTGACGGTGCGGGCCTCAATGGCGCGGAAAATCACCGATTCGACGAAAAGGCCGATGACGATCACCATCAGCAGGCCGGAGAACACGCGCGCGGTGTCGAGATCGTTGCGCGCCTCGAAGATGTACCAGCCGATGCCGCCCGAGCGCGACGAGACGCCAAAGACCAGTTCGGCCGCCACCAGCGTGCGCCAGGCGAAGGCCCAGCCGATCTTCAGCCCCGACAGGATGGAAGGGAAGGCGGCCGGGATCAGAATGAGGCCGACGTAGCGCGCGCCTTTCAGGCCCATGTTGCGCCCGCTCATGCGCAGGGTTTCCGGCACGGCGCGGAAGCCGCTCAACGTGTTGAGCGCGACCGCCCAGAGCACCGAATGGATGATGACGAAGACGAGCGAAGGGACGCCGAGCCCGAACCAGATCAAGGCCATCGGCAACAGCGCGATGGCCGGCAGCGGATTGAACATGGCGGTCAGTGTGGAAAGGATGCGGGTGCCGGTCTTGCTGATCACCGCGAAGGTGGTGAAGACCGCCGCGATGGCGAGGCCGGCCGCATAGCCGAGCGCCAGCGTCTGCAGCGATGTGACGGTGCGGTTGATCAGCAGGCCGCTGCGCAGGTCGTCCCAGAACATGCGCGCGGTCTCGGTGAAACTGGGGAATAAAAGCGAGTCGTTGAGCCACCAGGCATAGGCCTGCCAGGCCACGATTAGCGCGAGGATGATGTTCAGCCGCTGCACCACCTCGCTCCGGAACACGCGCTCGCCAAGGCCGAGGGGCCGTTCGACGTCGCCCACGGTCAGCGAGGAATCGATCGGCTCGCGCTCGAATTCCGGACGTTCGGTCGTGCCCGGCTGCGGGGTATCCGCTGTGGTGTGGGCGATGCTCATGCGCTGGCCTTTGCTTCTGCCACGGCAGGCGGCGTTTCGGCTCCGAACAGAAGACCGTGAATACGCTTGGCCATGCCGCCGAAATCGCTCTGGTCGATGTTGGAGAAGTTGAAGCGGGCGGCGTCGAGCTCGGCCCGTACGCGGCCCGGATGCGGCGAGAGCACCAGGATGCGCGAGCCGACCAGTATCGCCTCCTCGATCGAATGCGTGACGAACAGCACGGTGAAGTGCAACTGATCCCACAGCGACAGGAGTTCCTGCTGCATGACGCGGCGTGTCAGGGCGTCAAGCGCGGCGAACGGCTCGTCCATCAGCAGAATGTCTGGTTCGAGCGCCATGGCGCGCGCGATCGCGACGCGCATTTTCATGCCGCCGGACAGCATATGCGGATAGGCATCGCGGAACTTGGCGAGCTGCACCTTCTCGATCGCCGCTTCCGCGCGCTCCTTGGCTTCGGTGGCCGAGAATTTGTGCGTCACTTTCATCGGGAAGAGCACGTTCTGGAATACGGTCTTCCAGGGCATCAGTTGTTCGAATTCCTGGAAGACCATCATCCGGTCGGGGCCCGGCGCTTCGATCTCGCGCCCCCGAATGCGTATCGAGCCTTCGACCGGCTCCATGAATCCTCCGACGGCCTTCAGAAGCGTGGACTTGCCACACCCTGAAGGCCCGAGGATCACATAGCGGTCGCTTTGGTGGACGGCGAAATCCACTTTGTAGGTCGCCGTCACCAGATGGCGCGGCGTCTTGTACTGGAGCGTGACGCCGTTCACTTCAAGCAACACGGAGGACATGGGAATTTCTTTCGGTCTCTCAGCTACCCGGCAGGTTGTGGACGGCGTCGACGAACATGTCCTTCCAGCTTTTCGGCCGGTTGGGGACCATCTTCACGTCGGCCATGTAGTTGGCGAACGCCATTGTGTGGAGAGGCGTCAGCGTGAAGTTGTTCTCGGGCTTCTTGATGATCTCTTCGACTTCATTGACGGGCAGCTTGGAGTGGTTGGCTTTGACCCACAGCGCCGCGGCGCCGGCGGGGTCAGCCTTGATGTACTTCACGGAATCTTGCATGGCGGCCAGGAAGGCCTGCACGATCTTCGGGTTCTTCTTGTAGAAGCTGCCCATCGCCCACACCACGTTGAAGGTGTGCGGGCCGCCCAGCACGTCGTAGCTGTTGAGCACGCGGTGCACTTTCGGGTTCTTCAGCTCGATGTACATGAAGGGCGCCGAGGTGAAGTGCGCCGTGATCTCGGATTTGAAGCTCATCATCTGCGCGAGGCCGTCCGGATGGCTGAGCGAGACCGTGTACTTGTCGAGGTCGTGCTCATGGCCTTTACCCAGCGCCTTAAGCGCCGCCATCTGCAGGATCACCGCCTGAATGGAAACACGAACCGCCGGCAAGGCGATCCTGTCCTTGTCGGTGAAGTCCTTGATTGTCTTCACCTTGGGATCGATCGTGTTGAGCCACAGCGGCATGGAGTTGAGGGCACACAGTCCCTTGATGTCCTGTTTGCCTTTGGTGCGCGCCCAGGCCGTGACCAGCGGGCCGACGCCGCCGGACGCCATGTCGAGGCTGCCCGACAGCAGCGCGCCATTCATGGCCGAGCCATTGGAGAAGTGCGTCCACTCGCTCTTGAGATCGAGGCCGAGCTTCTTGCCTTCCTGTTCGAGCAGATGCTTTTCCTTGATGACGGTGAGCGGCAGATACGAAATGCCGAACTGTTCCGCGATGCGCACCGTACGCGGCGCCGCTCCGGCGGCCGAGGCCGTGAAAGCAAATGCAGCGGCCGCGGCAAGCAGCGGCAAACGCCGGAGCGTACGAAGACACTTACTCATTCTCGTTTTTCCTCCCTTTGGGTTGGATTTGGCGCTTTTGCCCTCATCCATCGTGGTGACTTCAGGTTAGCGTGGCAATCGACCAATTCGTCTAAGGAGCCGCCGATGTCGGACGCCCTTCGATCCATCCAGGATTCGCTCTATGCGCGCTTCGGCGAACGCTTCGAGATCGACAAGGCGCTGACAGGGCTGGACGAATTGGCTCGCCTCGCGGCACGTCGCGTGTACCGGCGCTTTCTCGATCGCGATGTTCCGGCGGAACTTCTGCGGCTGCTGTGCGCCTGCGCGTTGAGCGCGCCGTCGAAAAGCGACCTGCAGCAGGCCGACATTCTCGTCGTGCGGGACAGAGATCGGCGCGCGCGGATCGCAGCGCTCATTCCGTCGATGCCGTGGCTGATCGAGGCGCCGGTGTTCCTGGTATTCCTGGCCAATGGCCGCCGGCTGCCGCAGATCTCCGCGCTGCGCGGCAAGCCTTTTCCCAACGACCATCTCGACCTGATCTTCAATGCGACGGTGGATGCAGCCATCGTGCTCGCCACGTTCCTGCGCGCGGCGGAGGCCGTCGGCCTCGGCTGTTGCCCGATCAGCGTGATCCGCGATCACGCGCGCGCCGTGGCCGACCTGCTGGCGCTGCCGGAAAAGGTGGTGCCGGTCGCCGGCATGGCGCTCGGCTGGCCGGCGGGCGAGGCCGCTCTGTCGCCGCGGCTGCCGCTGCAAACGACCGTGCACGAGGAGCGCTTCGAGGAAGGCGACCTCTCCGGTGAGATCGATGCCTACGACCGCCGGCGCGCGGCGACGCGCCCCTATCGCAGCCAGCGCGACGTCGAACGCTTTGGCGCCGCCGACTTCTACGGCTGGTCGGAGGACAAGGCGCGGCAATATGCCGTGCGGCAGCGCGCCGATTTCGGCGCCTTCGTCCGCGCGCAAGGGTTTCATCTCGACTGAACCCATCGCGCTCACTTCAAGTCCGACCAGTAGTGCAGCGTGTCGGTACGGCACAGCGAAACGCGCCATTCCGCCGGCCGTCCATCGGCGGCGATCGCCGTGCGGTCGACCGACAACAGCGGCGCGCCCGGTGCGAGCCCGAGATGCCTGGCATCCCGCTTGCCCGCGGCGACCGCTTTGAGCTTTTCCGATGCCCGCACGATGGTGACGCCGAAATCGGAGCGGTAGAGCTCGTAGAGATTATTCGGCAGCGCGCGCTTCTCGATCGACGGGAACAGGCTGCGCGGCAGCGCGATGCGCTCGAGGATGCAGACCTGGCCGGCGAGCGAGCGCAGGCGCTCGATGCGCACGATGCGCGCGCCTGCGCGCAGATCGAGGGCGGCGGCGGCGGCGGCGTCCGCGTTGGCGGTTTCGACGCCGAGGATGCGGCTTTCGGGAAATTCGCGCTTGCCGCCGTCCGGGACCAGCTTGAAGAACTGGAAGAGAATGCGGGCCTCGTCGTGCAGCGCGACGAAGGTGCCTTTGCCCTGGCGGCGCACCACGAAGCGCTCGGCTTCCAATTCGTCGAGCGCCTTGCGCACGGTGCCCTGGGACACGCCGAGATCGACCGCGAGTTCGAATTCGCTCGGCAGCGCGGCGCCGGGCTTCCATTCGCCATCGACGATGCGTTTGACCAGGAGATCGCGCGCCTGGCGGTAGAGCGGGCGGAATCCGAGCGCCTCGCCCGCGGCGGCGCGTGCGGCCTTCTGCTCCGTGCGCTCGTCCATGCCGCCACCCTTACCCGCCGTCCCGGGGCGCGGCGCTGCGATGCGCCGGCCGTTCCGTTTGACTCTTGTCTTTTATGTCTTATACAAGACTGGCGCAAGCGCAAGGAAGGGGAGGTGTCATGGGCATTCCGCAACTCTTGGTGCACAACAAGAAGGACACCGTCGGCGTTGTCGCGGTCGAAGGCCTCAAGGCCGGCACCGACATGCTGTGCGTGGTCACGGCCGACGATTCCTCGTTCCATCTGAGCTCGAAGATGGACGTGCCGGTCGGACACAAGATCGCACTGGTCGACATCAAGAAGGGCGACACGGTGATCAAATACGGCGAGGACATCGGCAAAGCTGTTGCCGACATCGCCAAGGGCGAGCACGTGCACGTGCACAATCTCAAGACCAAGCGGTGGTGATCATGGCGCAGGGCAACGGCAAGTCTAATATGAAATTCATGGGCTGGCGGCGCGAGAACGGCCGCGTCGGCGTGCGCAATTACGTACTGATCCTGCCGCTCGACGACATTTCCAACGCCTGCTGCGAGGCGGTGGCGAATAACATCAAGGGCACGATCGCCATCCCGCATTCCTACGGCCGTCTGCAATTCGGCGCCGACCTCGACCTGCATTTCCGCACGCTGATCGGCACCGGCTCGAACCCGAACGTCGCCGCGGTGGTGGTGATCGGCATCGAGGAGGGCTGGACCCAGCGCGTGGTCGACGGCATCGCCAAGACCGGCAAGCCGGTGACCGGCTTCGGCATCGAACTGCACGGCGACATCGACACCATCGCCCGCGCCTCCCGCCAGGCCAAGGAATACGTGCACTGGGCCAGCGAGTTGCAGCGCGAGGAGTGCGACATCTCCGACCTGTGGATCTCGACCAAGTGCGGCGAGAGCGACACGACCACCGGTCTCGCCTCCTGCCCGACCGTCGGCAATATGTATGACAAGCTTATTCCGAAGGGCATCACCGGCGTGTTCGGCGAGACCTCGGAGATCACCGGCGGCGAGCACATCGCCAAGGCGCGTGCCATCAGCCCGGAGATCGGCGAAAAGTGGATGAAGACCTGGCAGGCCTATGAAGACGAGGTCATTCAGGCGCACAAGACCGACGATCTCTCGGACTCGCAGCCGACCAAGGGCAACATTGCCGGCGGCCTCACCACCATCGAGGAAAAGGCGCTCGGCAATCTCGAGAAGATCGGTCACGACTGCCGATATATCGACGTGCTGGAGCCGGCCGAAGCGCCGGCCAAGGGTCCGGGCCTCTACTACATGGACACTTCCTCGGCGGCGGCGGAATGCGTGACCTTGATGGCGGCGGGCGGCTATGTCGTCCACACCTTCCCGACCGGCCAGGGCAACATCATCGGCAACCCGATTATTCCGGTGATCAAGATCACCGGCAATCCGCGCACGATGCGCACCATGTCGGAGCACATCGACGTCGACGTCACCGGCATCCTGCGCCGCGACATGACGATCCCGCAGGCGGGCGACGCGTTGATCGATATGATCCTGCGCACCGCCAACGGCCGGATGACCGCGGCGGAAGCGCTCGGGCATCGCGAGTTCGTGCTCACCAAGCTCTACCGCAGCGCCTGACGACGCCGGGTTCTGAAGGCGCTCCTGTTTTCGCTCGTCCCCGTCCCCGCGCAGGTGGGGAGGGGAATGAGCGGAATGTGTGGACGGACAGTGATGGCCGCGATCGTGATCACCGAGTTCATGGACGAGGGCGCCATCCGCGGCGTCCTCGCCGGCCATGACGTGTTCTACGATGCCACGCTGGTCGACCGCCGCGCCGATCTCGCGGCGGCGCTTACGGACGCCCGCGCGCTGATCGTGCGCAACCGCACCAAAGTCGACGCCGAACTGCTGGCGCAGGCGCCGAAGCTGGAAGCGGTCGGCCGGCTCGGTGTCGGGCTCGATAATATCGATCTCGCGGCCTGCAAGGCGCGCGGCATCGCTGTTTATCCCGCGACCGGCGCCAACGACGCAGCCGTGGTGGAATACGTCATCGGCGCCATGCTCGTGCTGCTGCGCGGCGTGTTTGCCGCCACCGAGGATATGCTGGCGGGGGCATGGCCGCGCACCAGACTGATGGGGCGGGAGGCCGGCGGCAAAATGCTCGGCCTCGTCGGCTTCGGCGGCATCGGCCGCAAGACCGGCGCGGCGGCGGCCGCGCTCGGCATGACCGTCGGCGCTTACGATCCGCATACTCCGGTCGGCGACCAAGCCTGGGGCAAGGTGAAGGCCCTTTCGCTCGACGCTCTGCTGGCCGACAGCGATGTCGTCTCGCTGCACGTGCCGCTCACCGACGAGACCCGCAACATCATCGACGGCACGGCGATATCGCGCATGAAGCGCGGCGCCATCCTGATCAACGCCGCGCGCGGCGGCGTGCTCGACGAAGCGGCAGTGGCCGCGGCGCTGCAATCCGGCGCGCTCGGCGCCGCCGCCCTCGACGTGTTCGCGCAGGAGCCGCTGACGCAGGAGCGCGCGCAGGTGTTCGCCGGCTGCCCCAACCTCATCCTGACGCCGCATATCGCCGGCGTGACCGTGGAAGCTAATGCGCGCGTCTCGCTGATGGTGGCGGAGAAGGTGCGCGACCACCTCGCCGGAGGCCGCTGATGCCTGTTCTGACATTGGCCGAGGCGGAAGAACTGATCGTCAAGACGCTCACCCGTTGCAACACCGACATCGACGCCGCGACGAGCGTCGCCCGCGCGCTGGTCGGCGCCGAAGCCGAAGGCCAGAAGGGCCACGGGCTGTCGCGGCTGCCGAGCTATGCCGCCCAGGCCAAGGTCGGCAAGGTCGACGGCTTCGCCAAGCCGTCGCTCGCATGGCGGCGGCCGGCGGCGGCCGTGGTCGATGCCGCCCACGGCTTCGCCTATCCGGCGCTCGACCTTGCGCTGTCCGAATTGCCGCAGGCTGCGCGCCAAAATGGCGTGGCGGCCGCCGCCATCACGCGCTCGCACCATTGCGGCGTCGCCGGCCATCCCGTTGAGCGCCTGGCCGAGGAGCGGCTGATGGCGCTGATGTTCGCCAATACTCCCGGCGCGATCGCGCCGTGGGGCGGGTCGAAGGCGGTGTTCGGCACCAATCCGATCGCCTTTGCCTGTCCCTTGCCGAGCCGTTCGCCCATCGTGGTGGACTTGTCGCTGTCCAAGGTGGCGCGCGGCAAGATCCTTGCGGCCAAGCAGAAGGGCGAGCCGATCCCCGAGGGCTGGGCGCTCGACGCCGACGGCAAGCCGACCACGAACGCCGCCGCCGCGCTCGCCGGTACCATGCTGCCGCTGGGCGACGCCAAGGGCACGGCGCTGGCGCTGATGGTGGAATTGCTGGCGGCCGGGCTGACCGGGGCTCATTTCGCCGCCGAGGCGTCCTCCTTCCTGAACGCCGAGGGCCCGCCGCCCGGCACCGGGCAGTTGCTGATCGCTTTCGACTGCGCGGCCTTCGGCGGCACGCTCGACCATTTCGCCGCGCTCGCGGCATCGATTGAGGCGCAGCCGGGGACGCGTCTGCCCGGCGCCAAGCGCATCGCGGCGCGCGAGAAGGCCGGCCGCGACGGCGTGCAGGTGAGCGAAGGTTTGCTCGCCGACATCGCGGCGGTCTAGCCCCGCGATTTCAGCCCGTGTCCTATGCTGTGCGGCAATTATTGATGGCTGTGCGAAATAATCGGAAGTGCAACAGTGGCACGAAGACCGCCTTCCGGGCGATTGGTCAGCGTGAGTTGGCCGCCATGTCCCTGGATTATTGAAAGCGCGATCGCCAAGCCTAGACCGATCCCGCCGGTATCGCGGCTTCGCGACGCTTCCACGCGATAGAATGGTTCAAATACGCGCTTTAGCTCCTCTTGAGGAATTCCCGGGCCCTCGTCGTCAATCGTTATCTCCACTAATCCAGGCGTGGTCCGGATCCTCGCCCGCGCCCGCCTGCCGTATTTGACGGCATTATCAAGGAGATTGGTAAGCGCGCGCTTGACGGCTGCCGGCTGGCACTCGCAAATGACCGGCCGCGTGGGTTCCATGCTGACGGGCGCGCCGGCATCGGCCATGTCGTCCACCACGCTGGCAACGAGTGCCGAGATATCGGTGCGGCGGCGCGGTTCAGCGGTTGCTTCGTCGCGGGCATAGCGAAGGGCTTCGGCAAGCATCGCATCCATTTCGGCGATGGTGCCGAGCATCTTGTCTCGCTCGGCGGTTTCGGCGACATTCTCTGTACGCAGCCGCAACAGGGTTAGCGGTGTGCGCAGATCGTGCGAGATCGCGGCGAGCATGCGCGTTCGGTTCTCGACGAGCCCGCGCAATCGCGCTTGCATCGTATTAAAGGCATGTGCAGCTTTTCGCGTCTCGACCGTGCCTGCCTCGGGTAGCGGCGGCGCATTCAAGTTAGTGCCGAACCGCTCGGCGGCGGCCGATAGTGAGGTGAGCGGCGCCGTGACGCGGCGCACGACCCACACTGAAACGGCAATGAGGATGATGGCCACCAGGACCATTGAAATTATCAACTGCCGCGACAGGGCCGGTCCGCTTGCCGGCACCGCTGTGGCGAAGGAAAGCCATTGGCCGTCTGCCAACGGAATTGCGACGCGCAAATCGCGGAATCCTCCAAACGGGCCGAACGCTCCAAAACCATGCATCATCGGTCCTCGGCCCATCATAGGGCGTCCCGGCACGAAGGCCGGAATATCGTTCGATGCAACGGCAACTCGAGGCTGCCGTTCCGGCCCGAGCGCAAGCTGACCGACTAGAAATTCCGTTACAGCCTCGGCTACGGGCCCAGCATCGTCATTCGGCACAAGATTCGGTGATTGGGCCGAGAGTGAAACGTGAAAGGAGGGGTCATTCAGGGCCGCTACAATCCGCTGGCGCTGGGCCTGCGGAGTCTCCTGCACCAAGCGAGTGAGGTTGGCGATCCGCTGCGCTATAGCGAATCCGCCGACTGCGCGCACCGCCTCCTCCCGGTCGGTACTGTAGATCAGCGATCCGGCAAGATGCGAAATCAGCAGTCCGACTAGCAGAACCAGAAGGGTTTGCCCGAACAGGCTCTGAGGAAACAGGCGCTTCATTGCGGCGTCACCGCAGGCGCAAACATGTAGCCGCCGCCCCAGACAGTCTTGATGATTTTCGGATTGTTTGGATCGCACTCCAGCTTCTTGCGCAAACGGCTCACCTGCGTGTCGATGCTGCGGTCGAGGACGCTGGCCGCGCGCCCACGCGCGAGATCAAGAAGCTGATCTCGACTGAGAACTCGTTGCGGCCGTTCGATCAGCGCGATCAGCAGGTCATACTCGCCCGTGCTGAGCGGGACGGTAACGCCGTCCTTACGCACGAGCTCGCGTCGACCGGTCTCAAGCACCCAGCCCTCGAAGCGATATCGCTTCGGCTGCTCTCCGGAACCGGTCGCTGCGGCGCTTTCCCGGCTACGGCGGAGTACGGCCTTTATGCGGGCGATCAATTCGCGACTGCCGAACGGTTTAGCAAGATAATCGTCGGCCCCCATTTCCAGTCCGATCACCCGGTCGATCTCGTCGCCCTTAGCCGTCAGCATAATTATCGGAATGCTCGAATTTACGCGCAGCCCGCGGCAGAGCGACAGTCCGTCTTCACCCGGCAGCATCAGGTCGAGCAGGATGAGATCGATCCGGCTATCCGCGAGGACCTTGCGCATGGCGCGGCCGTCCGCTGCCGTGCTGACTCTGAAACCCTCCTTTCCGAGCGCGCGCGATACCAGGTCGCGAATTTCGCGATGATCGTCGACGACGAGGATGTGCGGTCCACTCTGCATGGCTCGACTATAAACGAAGGCGTTTACCTGCCTTACGAAAAATATGTGGCGGAGCATGGCGACCGGCCCCTTTGACACACTTTGCTACAAAAAACCCTCGTTCGGAAAAACTTCGGTGACATCGGCTTTCGCATAGAGACACACGAGCAACGGACATCCCCGTTGCCGAGGCATCGGAGAGAGCCATGAAGAAAAAAGTCTTAGTGATCACCGCCGCCGGTGGCGTCGCATTGCTGGCCGCCGGATGGGCCTTCGCGCAGTCGCAAGGCTCCGGTTTTGGCCCGCCGTTCATGCGAGGCCAGGGCCCTGGCGGCGGCATGGGGCCCGGTATGATGTGGCACATGGGTTCCGGCATGGTCCCGCCCATGATGCAACATATGCGTGGAGCAATGGGCCCGGGCATGATGGGCCCGGCAGGTCCCGGTTTCCCCTTCGCCGATCAGGTGCAGCTCGACAAGCTGAAGGCTGAACTTGCCATAACATCGGCGCAGGACGCTGCGTGGACCAAGTATACCAAAACGTTGCAGGGCGCCGCGGCCACGATGAAAGCCACGCGCGAGAGCGCAACGCAGGCGAAACCGCAGGATCGCTTTGCCTTCGCCAGCAAGATGCGGGAACAGGGACAGAAGCAGTTCGAGGCCGTGAAGTCCGCGGCGAACGAGCTGCTCGTCAAGCTCAACGATGCCCAGAAGACCAAAGCCGAGCAGATTCTTCCCGGTCTGGCGTTCGGCCCAGGCATGATGCACGGCGCATTTGCCGGCGGCCCGCCGTTCCGTCATTGATCGTGCTTGAGAAGCTAAGACGCAAATCCCTCCGGGCGCGCCGGGCGCCTGGAGGTCGTCTCCGTACCATCGTCGATGGCTCTGAGTATCTCTATCCAGGCCGAAATGTTCGGCAAAAGTCCGTGGCCTGTTTGATCTAGGTCAGTGCGGATTTCGCGCCCGAAGCGCATGAGCCAACTCCTACCGGGAGGTCAGGCCCATGCTCGATGTGACAAGGCCGCCGAATGCGCCGGGCGACCAGGGCGCCCAAGTCGTGCGACGGGGAAGGCGGCGCCGTCTCGTCTTGCTCGCGGCGGCCGTGGTCGTGTTTGCCGCCGCGGGATACGGCGCCTGGGCCAAATTCTTCAGTCCGGTCAAGGTGCAGGTCGCGCATCCGGCCGCCGATGTGGCGGTGCAGGTATTCGGCCTCGGCACCGTCGAGGCGCGGGTCACCTCCAAGGTCGGCTTCAAGATTGCCGGCCTGCTCGTCGATCTGCGCGCGGATGTGGGCCATCGCGTCGCCAAGGGCGCGGTGCTCGCCCGGCTCGACGACCGCGAGCAGAAGGCGCAGGTCGCCCGCTCGCAGGCCGCCGTGCAACAGGCCGAGGCGAACCTGCAGAAGTCAAATGCCGGCGTGCAGAAGGCGCAGGCGAATTATGAGAACGCCAAGCGGATCAGCGAGCGCCGGCAGCAGCTCGTGCAGAGCAAGACCACCTCGGTCGAGGCAGCAGAAACCGCCAAGGCCGTCCAAGACGCCGCATTCGGCGACCTGAACCTGGCAAAAAGCGACGTGGCGGTGACGCAGGCCGCCATTGCCGACGCCAAGGCGCAGGAGCGTCAGCAGGAAGTCACGCTCGATTTCCACACGCTCGCCGCGCCCTATGACGCCATGGTGACGGCGCGGCTGAAGGAGCTCGGCTCTGCGCTTGGTGCCGGCGAGCCGGTGTTCACGCTGATCGACCCGAAGACCATCTGGGTGCTCGCCTTCGTCGACGAGAGCAAAGCGGGCGAGATCAAGGTCGGCGAGCCGGCAGAGATCGTGCTGCGCTCGCACCCGCATGTGCGGTTGAAGGGCCGCGTCGCCCGCATCGAGCCGGAGAGCGACCGCGTCAACGAGGAGCGGCGCATCGAGGTCGCCTTCGACAAAATTCCCGCTTACGCCAATCTCGGCGAGCAGGCCGAGGTCTACATCACAACCGTGCATTTGCCGCGCGCATTGCTGGTGCCGGAAGCGGCCATCGTCGGCCTCGACAAGAACGGCGGCACGGTGTGGACGGTGGAGGACGGACACCTGGCACAGCACAAGGTGACGCTCGGTCACCGGCTCTTGGACGGCCGTTACCAGATCACCGGCGGGGTGCCGCAAGGCGCTGCGGTGGTGACGCAGGTGCGCAGCGGTCTGCGGACCGGTCGCGCCGCCAAGATCGCCAACGAGTTGCAGCGATGAATCTCGCCTACCGCGACATCAAGCACAATCTTTTGCGCTTCGTGCTGACCAATTTCGGATTGAGCCTGCTGCTCGGCATGGTGATCATCATTACCGGTGTATATGGGGGCCTCGTCGACGACGCGCTGCGGCAGGCCCGGGCAGCGAACGCCGACCTCTGGATCGTCCAAGCCGGCACCAATGGACCCTTCGCCGAGGCTTCGCGCATCCCGGGCGATACGAGGGAACTGGTCGCCCGAGTTTACGGCGTGCAGCGCGCCGGGTCGGTCACCTACCAGTCCATACAAACGAAAATCAACGGCAGGCCGCTTCGGCTCTATGTTATCGGCTACCAATTGGGCCGGCCGGGCGGTCCGCAACGGCTCATCGCCGGGCGCCATATTATGCGCAGCCACTATGAAATGGTCGTCGACCGCTCGGCTGGTCTCACCATCGGCCAAGAGGTCCCCGTAGGAACGCACGGTCACAATTGGACCGTTGTTGGACTGACGCGCAACAACGTCACATCTTCCGGCGATCCGGTGGGCTATGTCACTTTGCTCGATGCACAGGAACTGCAGTTCGAGCTCGCGCCTCCGGCCGAACGGCGGGAGATCGCGCGCGCCGGGGCGATCGAAACAAAGGACCAGATCAACGCCGTCATCGCCAAGGTCTCGCCCTATGCCCCGATCAAGGAGGTCGCCGCAGCGCTCACGCGCTGGAAGCACCTCGCCGCGCTTACCGAGGACCAGCAGGAAACCTTTCTGACCAAACAGGTCATCGAGAAATCCCGCAAGCAGCAGATGCTGATCATGGTGCTGCTGATCATCGTCTCGGCCGTGATCATCGCCTTGATCATCTACACGTTGACCATGGACAAGGTGCGCTCGATCGCCACGCTAAAGTTCGTCGGCGCGCCCGACCGCACGATCGTCGGCCTGATCCTACAGCAGGCGCTGTCAATGGGGATCATGAGCTACATGTTCGGCTTGGGCCTTGTCCTCATTTTCCAGCCGTATTTCCCGAGGCGACTGGTACTGGATCCCTATAGCATTGCTGTCGTGTTCGGCATCACGATAGTAATGTGTCTGGCGGCGAGCACGCTCGGCATCCGCCTCGCGCTGAAGGTTGATCCGGCGGAAGCGCTGGCGGGGGCGGGGTGAGTCATGGCCGAGCCGGTCGTCCGCATCGAGCACTTGTCGAAGCATTTCGGCACCGGCAGCGCGCGGGTCGATGCGCTGCGCGACATCGACATGGAGGTCTATCCGGGCCAGGTGGTAGGGCTGATGGGTCCGAGCGGGTCCGGCAAGACGACGCTGCTTAACTGCATCGCCTGTATTATGGAACCGAGCGGCGGGCGGCTGACGCTCGACGGCGAGGTGGTCTATGAGGAGCGTTGGCTGCGCGCGGACTTGCGCCGGCTGCGGCTCGACAAGATCGGCTTCATCTTCCAATACCCAAATCTGCTGCCGTTCCTCGATGGCACAGACAACGTCGCCATAGTGCTCACGCTTGCTGGCTACAGATCCGCTGGGGCACGAGCGCGCGCCATCGATCTGCTCAACTATCTTGAGGTCGGACACCGCAAGCATGCCATGCCGGCGCAGCTCTCAGGCGGCGAGGCGCAGCGCGTGGCCATCGCCCGCGCGCTCGCCAATCGTCCGCGCATCATCCTCGCCGACGAACCAACGGCGCCGCTCAATTCAGGGCGCGCCCGCATCGTCATGGACCTCTTAAAGCGGATCGCGGTCGAACAGGATGCGGCCATCATCGTGGTCACCCACGACGAGATGATCCTCGATCGCTTCGATCACATTTTCCATCTGCGCGACGGGCGGCTGGAGCGGGACGAGCCTCAGAAGCTGGCTTCTTGAGAGCCGGGCCGGTGTCGACGCGCTCGCATTTCGTTGGCCTTGACAATCGGCCAACATTTCAATACTCGTTGAAATATGGAAACGACAGAAACCGTGGCCGCGCTCTCGGCCCTGGCGCAGGAGCATCGCCTGGCGATCTTCCGCCTGCTGGTGCAGGCGGGTCCGCAGGGGTTGCCGGCCGGGCAGGTGGCCGAGCAGCTCGGCTTGGCGCCCAACACGCTCACCTTCCATTTCGACCGGCTGCGGCTCGCCGGCCTGGTCACCCAGCGGCGCGAAGGCCGCTCGATGATCTATGCGGCGCAGTTCGAGACCATGAACGCGCTGCTCGGCTTCCTCACCGAGAATTGCTGCCAGGGCTCGCCGGAAAAATGCGGGCCGGGCATCTGCGAGCCGGCCAAACCCAAATCTGCGAAATCCACGAGAGGCAAGAGCCTCGTATCCTGAACGGACGGTGTCCCATGAAACGCCTGCATGTGCATGTTTCGGTCGACGATATCGACAAGGCGGTCGGCTTCTACGCGGCCCTGTTTGCCGCCGAGCCCGCCGTGCGCAAGGACGACTACGCCAAATGGATGCTCGATGACCCGCGCGTGAACTTCGCCATCTCGACGCGCGGGCGGGAAGCCGGCCTCGATCATCTCGGCATCCAGGTCGAGAGCGCCGACGAGCTGAAAGATGTCTATGCCCGCATGCGCGAAGCGGGCGGCGCCATTCTCGAGCAGGGCGAGACGACCTGCTGCTACGCCAAGTCGGAGAAGTCCTGGACCGACGATCCGGCCGGCATCGCCTGGGAAGTCTTCCACACCACCGGCGAAGCAACCGACTACGGCATAAGCGTTCAGGAGGGCGCGCAGATTGCGCATGCCAAGGCCTGCTGCGTTTCGCGGCCGGAGATGAAGCCCGACGCAAAAGAAACCGCATCGTCCTGTTGTTGAGGTGCGTCATGACTGACAAGGTCTACAACGTCCTGTTCCTCTGCACCGGCAATTCGGCGCGCTCGGTCGTGGCCGAGGTGCTGCTCAACCGCGCCGGGCAGGGGCACTTCCGCGCCTTCTCGGCCGGCAGCCAGCCCAAGGGCAAGGTTCACCCCTACACCCTCGACCTGCTGCGCAAGCTGCATTTCGACGTAAGCGGGCTGCGCTCGAAAAGCTGGCTGGAGTTTTCTCAGCCGGATTCGCCCAAGCTCGATTTCGTGTTTACGGTCTGCGACAACGCCGCCGGCGAGAGCTGCCCAGTCTGGCCCGGCCAGCCGATGACCGCCCATTGGGGCGTGCCCGATCCGGCGGCGGCCACCGGCACCGAAGCGGAGATCCGCTTTGCCTTCGCCGACACGCTGCGCATGCTGACCAACCGCATCAACATCTTCGTCAGCCTCCCGCTCGAAAAGCTCGATCGCCTCAGCCTGCAGAAGAGGCTGGAGGAGATCGGCAAGACCAAGGACGAAGCGCCCGGCCAGGCCGCGGAATAGGGCGCGTCTTGCCCGTCACGCAATCTGCTTAGCAAGCGAGTGATCATGTCGGCCTTCGAACGTTACCTCACCCTTTGGGTCGCGCTTTGCATAGTCGTCGGCATCGCGCTCGGGCACATTTTCCCGACCGTGTTCCACGTCATCGGCGCGGCCGAGATCGCCAAGGTCAACATGCCGGTGGCGCTGCTGATCTGGCTGATGGTCATTCCCATGCTGGTCAAGATCGACTTCGCCGCCCTGTCGCGGGTCAAGGAGCATTGGCGCGGCATCGGGGTCACACTGTTCATCAACTGGGCGGTCAAGCCGTTTTCCATGGCCTTCCTCGGCTGGCTGTTCATCGGCTGGCTGTTCCGGCCCTATCTGCCGGCCGGCCAGATCAACAGCTACATCGCCGGCCTTATTCTGCTGGCGGCGGCGCCCTGCACGGCCATGGTGTTCGTCTGGAGCAACCTGTCGAAGGGCGAGCCGCATTTCACCCTGAGCCAGGTCGCGCTCAACGACGTGATCATGGTGTTCGCCTTCGCGCCCATTGTCGGGCTGCTGCTCGGCCTGTCGGCAATCACCGTGCCGTGGGAGACGCTGCTGCTCTCGGTCGTTCTTTATATCGTCGTTCCCGTCATCATCGCGCAGATCGTCCGGCGCAGCGTGATGGCGAGCGGGGGCGCCGCCGCGCTCGGGCGCCTGCTCGGAACGCTGCAGCCGGTATCGCTGGTGGCGCTGCTCGCCACACTCGTGCTGCTGTTCGGCTTCCAGGGCGAACAGATCCTGGCGCAGCCGCTGATCATCGCCATGCTGGCGGTGCCAATCATCATCCAGGTCTATTTTAATTCCGGCCTCGCCTACCTGCTCAACCGAGCCGCCGGCGAGGCGCACTGCGTGGCAGGCCCGTCCGCGCTCATCGGCGCGAGCAATTTCTTCGAGCTGGCGGTCGCGGCGGCGATCAGCCTGTTCGGCTTCAATTCCGGCGCGGCGCTGGCGACCGTGGTGGGCGTGCTCATTGAAGTCCCCGTCATGCTGTCGGTGGTCAAGATCGTCAACAGCACGCGCGGCTGGTACGAGGCGGGCGCCAGCGTGCGCCAGCGTCTGGCGGGCGGTACGGCCGCGCCGGCCAAATAGTACCGTACGCGGCCTTGACCTGGGTCAACGCCGTGCGGTGCGGTCCTGCCATGCATGACGCATGCGGACCGCTGTCACTTGGCGCAACATCCTGCTGGCCTTTGTGGTATTCGCCGTCGCTCTCTTTGCCGGCGGCGCAACGGCTTTGGCGCAGAGCGCAACCCAGAACGCGACGCAGGAACAGAAGCCCGTCGATCTCGTCCTTTTCTACGGCCGCGGCTGTCCGCATTGCGGCGCAATGCGCGACTACCTCGCTACGCTGAAGGGCCGCTTTCCGCAGTTGCGCGTGCACGCCTACGAAGTGTATTTCAACGCAGCCAATGATCGGCTGTTCGAACGCATCGCGGGCGCCTACCACGTCAAGATCGAGGGGGTGCCTACCGCCTTCCTCGGCGACGCGGTGTTCAACGGCTATGCCGACGATATGCAGCCGGAAATCGAGCGGCAGATCCGCCGATGCGTCGCGCAAGGCTGCGCCTCGCCGTTGACGCGCGTGGCGGCTGCGCCCGTGCCGGTGCACGCCTTGACATTGCCGGCGGTGCTGTCCGGCGCCGCCGTCGACGCCATCAACCCTTGCGCCTTCGCCGTGCTGATCATCCTGATCACCGCCGTGCTCGGCGCCGGCGGGCGCCGCCGCGCCCTGTTCGCAGGGATCGCGTTCTCCCTGTCGGTCTTCATCTCTTATTATCTGATGGGGCTCGGGCTTTATTCGGCGGTGGAAGCGGCCGGCGTCACCCGCGGCCTCTACGTCGCGGTGGCGGCGTTCGCCATCCTGATCGGGCTGTTCAATCTCAAGGATTATCTCTGGTACGGCAAATGGTTCGTCATGGAGGTGCCGCTGAGTTGGAGGCCGAAGCTGAAAGAGATCATCCGCCGGGTCACTTCGGTGCCGGGCGCCTTCCTCATCGGCTTCGCGGTCAGCCTGTTCCTGCTGCCCTGCACCTCCGGGCCCTATATCGTCATTCTCGGACTGCTGGCGCGCACCGAGACGCATCTGCACGCCATGCTGTGGCTCGTGCTCTATAATATCGTGTTCGTCGCGCCCATGATCGCCATCACCGCGGCGGTGTATTTCGGCCTGACCACCGCGGAAAAAGCGGAGGCCTGGCGCGCCGGCCATCTACGCGTCCTGCATCTGATCGCCGGTGTGATTATCCTGCTGCTCGGCCTGGCCATGGCCGCTTCGCTGTGGCTCGGCTATGTCTAGCGGCAGCTTCCCGCATGGAACTTTGCCTCTGCGCTTGCTATTCTCCTCTTGTGAAGCCTGCAGGAGGACGCCATGCCGCTGTGGCAGCGATTGTTAGCAACGCTGGTGGCGATGCTGGTGACGAGCCTGCTCGCCGGCTTAGGCTGGCATTGGGCCTTCAACACCACGATGCCGAGCTATCTCAGCGGCATCGTGGGCGGTATCACTGCTGTGCCGACCTGGGAGTTCTTGAAGCGTGTAGGCCCCAGGCTGTCCCCGTGAACTCCGCCGCAGTCCGACCTTGGCCGTAAGCGAATGACTGGCGCACTGACCGGCGGGCCCACTCTTACCTGGATCGGCATTGCTCTCTGTATCGGCCAGGCGGGCGTATTCTCCGGCCTGAACCTCGCCATGTTCAGCGTCAGCCGGCTGCGGCTGGAGATCGAGACCGCCGGCGGCAATGCCGGCGCCGCCAAGCTGCTGGCGTTGCGTGCCGACGCAAACCTGCTGCTGGCGACGATTCTGTGGGGCAACGTCGCCGCCAACGTGCTGCTGACCTTGCTGTCGGAATCGGTCCTTGCCGGCGTCGGGGCGTTCGTTTTTTCCACCTTCGTCATCACGCTGCTGGGCGAGATCTTTCCGCAGGCCTATTTCTCGCGCAACGCGATCCGCATGGCCGGCTTGTTCAAGCCGATGATCGACTTCTATCGGCTGCTGCTCTATCCCCTCGCCAAGCCGACCGCCATGCTGCTCAACTATTGGCTCGGTTCGGAAGGACTCGTGCTTTTTCGCGAACGGGACTTTCGCGCCCTGATGACCAAGCATGTCGAGGCCGCGGAAACCGATGTCAGCCGATTAGAGGCCGTCGGCGCGCTGAATTTTCTCGACCTCGACGACATCGCGGTGGGCGAGGAAGGCGAGCCGCTCGATCCCCGCAGCATCATCGTCTTGCCGACGCATGACGGACGCCCGCTCGTGCCCAAATTCAAATGCGCGCCGGACGACCCTTTTCTCCGCCGACTGGATGCCTCGGGCAAGAAATGGGTCATCTTCGTCGACGAGGCCGGCAATCCGCACATGGTGCTGGACGCCCATCATTTTCTACGCGACGCGCTGTTCGATCAGGTCTCGGCGGCGGAAGCCTATTGGCATCGTCCCATCGTCGTCACCGACGCGGACACGCGTCTCGGCGACGTCATCGGCCGCATGCGGGTGAAGCCGGAGCATCCCGGCGACGACGTGATCGATCACGACCTCATCCTGCTGTGGGGCAAGCAGAAGCGCATCATAACCGGCGCCGACCTGCTCGGCCGGCTGCTGCGCGGCATCGCCCTGCGCGAAGGAGAGAAGGTGGAGAAGTGACGGGGCTGGTTTTCACCCCGGGTTCGGCTACTGCAATTTCGCAATGACCTCGGCCGGAATGGGGGCGGTGGTGATCCGCTCGGGATCGTCGTCGCGGCGTACCGCCCAAACGCGAGATTCCTGGCCCTCGATGGCCAGCGCCCCGTCGACGAAAAGCCGATGCTCCACCTCGAAGCTGGTGCGGCGGAATTCGCTGACCCGCGAGGCGAGCTCGATCCTGTCGCCGAATTTCGCGGGCCTGAGGAAGTTGGCGCGCGCATCCACCAGCGCGATGCCGATGATGCCGTAGACGGCCGTCAGCGCGTGCGCCTTTACGCCGAGCGCGGCCTCGAACATGAGCCAGGTGTTGGCGTCGAACATCTCGAAGAAGCGGGGATTGAAAACGATGCCGGCCGGGTCGCAATCGCCCCATGCGACGATCAATTCCCGGCGGAACGTGAAGCTCATCATGGTCTCCGACTTCTTCTGCGGCCGGCCTTATAGCGGGGCCTTCCCGCGCTGTCATTCCACCCTGGGCCGGGGCTGGAGCGCCCGCGCCGTTCAAAGGCGCCGAGGCTTGCGCTTGCTCTTGACCAGGGCCTTGAGCCTGCGCGGCACCGGCCATTCCACCACCTCCTGCGCGCACATTTCGACCCAGCTCGAGCGGCGGCGCCTGCGCATGGCGTGTCCCGGCGCCACCGGCCAATGCGGCGAGAGATCGAGCGCGAACAGCAGCCAGTCGAGATCGTCCGGCGCCGTCACCCAGCGCGCGGGCGCGTAGCGCGTCAGCGAGAACGGCCGCGAGAATTCCAGGAGCGATTTCTTGCCGCCCGGCAGCGCGTATTCGTGCGCATAGGTCATGGCGAGCTCGCGCGCGCTGCGGTAGATCGGATCCCGCCAGCGCAGGATGGCGTGATTGGTCTTTGAGATCGCGCCCCAGAGTCCGCGCTGCTGGAACAGCGTTACGATGTGGTCCTGGTCGCTCGGGAGCGCACGCAGGTCCATCAGCCAGGCGGGCCATCCATGATAGGCGAGCACGGCCGCCGCGAAGATGGCTCCTTCCGAGCAGTGCGCCACGCCCTCCTTGAGCATGCGGCGCGGCGACATGGCGGTGTCGCCGTTCGGCTCGAAGTTGGCCGGCAGCCGGTCGAGAAAATTCTGCACCTTCTGCGGCGTATCGAGACGCGCGAACACGCGCGCTTCGGCCGGCGTCAGCAGCGCGCGCAAGGCCCTGCGGTAGCGGAGGGTCGTCATGTCGCGGCGCAATCTAGCCGCATTCGCGCGACCGTGCCGGCCAAGCGCTGCCGCGCTTCCACAGCTAAGTGAAACGGTATTTTGCTACCATAACGGCCGGCAGAGCGTCAGGGCCGCCACCACTTCACGGAGAAGCGTTCGCGCAGCTCCGCCCCGAATTCGCGCAGGGGCGAGGGAGCCGCCGCGACGTGACGCGCCGCGGCGCGCGCCCCCGGCCGCAGCGGCCGCGGCGGCGGCCGCTGCCGCGCCTCGAACTGCCGCCGGGCCCCGATCTGCGGGCGCGGCAGGGGCATCGGCAGGTTGACCAGTTTTGCCGGCGCGGCGGCAGCAGCAGCGCAGCGGCAGCAGCAGCGGCAGCGGCAGCCGCCGCCGCCGCCGTGGCGCGCCTCGGTACCGGCAGGACCGCCGCCTTCTGCGGCGGCGTCGACGGCTTGATCAGCGCCGGGCTGGCGGCCGGGAAGGTGTCCGGCGAATAGGCAAACGCGTTGTACTTGTCGTTGCGGATCGGCGGGCTGGCGTCCTGGAGGATGCGGTCGCCTTCGCGCCGGTTCTCGTAATTGCTGCGGTAGTTGGCGGTCATCGCGTAGGTCGGCTTGGGCGTCGCCGCCCGGCCGGCCACGGTGATGGTGCCGTCGTAATGACGCCGGCCGCGGCCCGTGCCGCGGTCCTGGAAGGCCGTCTGGAAATTCGGGTTGAGCTTGATCGCCGCATTCATGTCGCGGGTCGCATGGTCGAAGTCGCGCTTGTCGTAATAGGCGATGGCGCGGTTGTAGCGCGCCAGCGCGTAGTTTGGATCGACCAGCAGCGCCTTGTCGTAGTCGGCGATGGCGCGGTCCAGCTTGCCGCTGTTGCGGTAGGCAAAGCCGCGGTTGTTGTAGGCGCGGGCGTTCTTCGGATCGAGCTTGATGGCCCGGCTGTAGTCCTGGATCGCGAAGTCGAACTGGCCCCTCTGGTCATAGGCCATGCCGCGGCCGTTGTGGGCGGAGGCGAGTTGCGGACTGAGCCTGATCGCCGCGCCGAAGTCCCTGATCGCGCCGTCGAGGTTCTTCTTGTCGATGCAGGCGAGGCCGCGGTTGTAAAGCGCCTCGACATAGTCGGGCTTGAGGCTGATCGCCGCGCTGAAATCCGCGATCGCGGCCTGGATATTGCCCTTGCTGCGATAAGCGAAGCCGCGATTGTTGAAGGCGACCGCATTGGCGGAATCGAGCCTGATGGCAGCGGTGAAATCGGCAACCGCCTTGTCGGTATCGCCGTGCAGGCCGTAGGCGGTGCCCCGGTCCTCGTAGAAGGCCGACGACTGCGGATCGAGCTGCACCGCCGCGCTGAAATCGACGATGGCGCGCTCGTAGGCGCCTTTCATCCGAAAGGCGAGGCCGCGGTCGTCATAGGCCGAAGCGCTCTTCGGTTCGAGGCGGAGGGCCCGGCTGAAGTCGGCGATGGCCTTGTCGTAGTCATGCTTGTCGCGATAGGCGAGACCGCGTCGGTAGAACGCGTCGGCAAAGCCGTCATTGAGCTTGATCGCCGCGCTGAAATCGACGATCGCTTTGTCGGCATCGTTCTCCTCGTAGTAGGCGTTGCCACGCCGATAGAAGCCGAGCGCAAAACGGGGATCGCGTTTAATCGCCGCGCCGAAGTCGGCGGCGGCGTGGGTGGTGTCGCCCTTGAGGCGATAGGCGATGCCGCGGTTGTAGTAGGCGAACGCATTGCCGGGGTCGCGCTTGATGGCCGCGTTGAAATCGGCGATGGCGCGGTCGGGGTCGCCTTTGGCGCCGCGGCTCAAGGCGCGGCCGTAATAGGCCAGCGCGTTGTCGGGAGAGAGCTTGATGGTCTGGTCGAAGTCGGTGATGGCGCGGTCGTGTTCGCTCCTGGCTTGCAGCGCGGTGCCCCGGTTGAGGTAGGCCCCTGCGCTGTTCGGATCGGCCTTGATGGCTTCACCGAAGCTTCGAACGGCACGATCGGTCTCGTGCGTGTCGCGATAGGCGAGGCCGAGATTATAGTGGGCGATGCTGCTGTTGGGCGTGAGTCTGACCGTCTGAGTGAAATCGGCGCGCGCGCGCGCGATGTCGCCGCGAGCGGCGTAGGCGACGCCGCGGCCGTTATAGGCCTGGGCGTAGCCGGGATTGAACTTGATCGCTTGCGAAAAGTCGGCGATGGCGCGGTCGAAATCGCGCTGATGCGCGTACGCGTTGCCGCGATTGTTGAGCGCCTGTGTGTCGGCCGCGTTCAGCCTGATCGCGCTGTTGTAGTCGGCGATGGCGTGGACGTAGTCACCCTGGTCGTATTCGGTGTTGCCCCGATTGTAGTAGGCGGCGGCGTAATTGCCGTTGAGCTTGAGGGCGCGGCCGTAGTCGGCGAGCGCGAGATCGGGCTTGTGCTTGGCGAGGTAGGTGATCGCGCGGTTGTTGAACGTGGGCGCGTATGTCGGGTCGAGCGTGGCGGCATGATTGAAGTCGGCCAGCGCGCGGTCGGCGTCGCCCTTGAGTCCATAGGCGATGCCGCGCTCGTTGAAGGTGCCTGCCTGCGACCCATCGAGCGCGATGGCCCGGGTCAGATCGGCGACCGCATTGTCGTACTGACCGAGCCCCACGAGCGAAGCGCCGCGCCCGGCCAACGCCCGCGCCATCTTGGGATCGAGCGCGATCGCGCGCGTGAAATCGACGGCGGCGCGCGCATAATCGCGTTTCTCGTGATAGGCGCTGCCGCGGTTGTAGAAAGCGGCGGCGTTCTTCGGGTCGAGCTTTGTCGCCTGGTCGAGATCCGCGATGGCGCGGTCATATTCTTCATGCCCGTAGCGCGCCACGGCCCGGTCGTAATAGGCCATCGGATCTTTCGGATTGAGGCTGATGGCCGCATCGAAATCGGCAACCGCGCGCTCGCGGTCGTGCTGCTGGAAATAGGCGTTGCCGCGATTGAAATATGCGGCGGCCAGGTTCGGGTTGATCCTGATCGCTGCCGAAAAGTCGGCGATGGCGCGCTTGAAGTCGCGCTTGGCGGCGAAGGTGATACCGCGGTCGTCATAGGCGAGGGCGAAGATGGGACTGACCTTGAGCGCCTGCGCCGTTCCCCCGCCGTTGCGGTCATAGCCGCGGTCGCCCGAGGCGCCAGTGCCGCGCGGGCGCGCCGCGACGGTGTAGCGCGGATCGATGCCGGTGGCGGCCTCGAAGTCGGCGATGGCGCGGTCGGGCTCGTGCTTGCGGTAATAGGCGAGCCCGCGGTCGTGATAGGCAAAGGCGTCCTTGGGATCGAGCTTGATCGCCTGGGAGAGATCGGCGATGGCGCGATCGTTGTCGCCTTTGGCAAAATAAGAGCTGCCGCGGTTGTAATAGGCAAAGGCATAAGTCTCGTTGAGCTTTATCGCCGCGCTGAAATCCGCGATGCTGCGGTCGAACTCGCCCTTTTCGCGGTAGGCGAGGCCGCGATTGTTGAAGGCGATGGAATCCTTAGGATCGAGCTTGAGCGCTTGGTCGAAATCGGCGATGGCGCGATCGGCATTGCCCTTGGCGCCATAGGCGACGCCGCGATTGTAATAGGCGCGTACCGAATTGGGATCGAGCTTGATCGCCTGGCTAAGGTCCGCGATGGCGCGGTCGTAATGGTGGCCGTCGAAATAGGCGTCGCCGCGGTTCGACAAGGCGAGCGCGTAGGTCGGATCGATCTTGGCCGCCGCGGTGAAATCCGCGATGGCGCGGGCGGTCTGGCCCTCGGCGCGATAGGCGAGGCCGCGGTTGTTGTAGGCCGTGGCGAGCCGGCCGTTGAGCCTGATGGCCTGGCTGAAGTCGGCGATGGCGCGGCCGTATTCCCGCTTCTGGCTGCGGGCCTGACCGCGCAGGTTATAGGCCTGCGCGTTACCCGGATTGAGCTTGATGACATGGTCGAGATCGGCGATGGCCCGATCGTACGCGCCGAGCTTCTCCAGCGCTTCGCCGCGGTTGAACAGGGCGAACGCAAAGCCTGAATTGATCGCCACCGCGCGATCGAAATCCGCCACGGCCTCTTTGAGCTTGCCCCGGCTGAGGTAGATCGTGCCGCGGTTGTTGAGCGCCACTTCGTAGCGCGGGTTGGCCTTGATCGCGGCGTCGAAGTCGGCGAGGGCGCGATCCATGTCGCCCTTGCGACGGTAGATGAGGCCGCGGTCGTCGAGCGCCGCGGCGAAGCCGGGATCGAGCTTGATCGCAGAGTCGAGGTCGGCGAGGGCGTGCGCGGTGTCGCCCTTGCGCTGGTAGAGCAGGGCGCGGCTGCGGTAGACGCCGGCATAGGTAGGGTTGAACTTGATCGCCTGCTCGTAGTCCTGCAGGGCGCGGTCGATGCGCCCGCGCGAGGCGTAGGTGTTGCCGCGCTGGGTGAAGGCTTCGGCATTCTTGGGATCGAGCTTGATGGCCTGATCGTAGTCGCGCACGGCGCGATTGAAGTCGCCCTTGTGCTGATAGGCATTGCCTCGATCCACATAGGCGCTGGTGGACTGCGGCTCGAGCCGGATCGTGCGTGTGAAATCGGCAATTGCGTTGTCGTAATCCCGCCGTTCGCGATAGGCGAGGCCGCGCGCCTGCGCGGCATGCGGATTGCGCGGGTCGAGCCGGACGGCCTGCGAGAGGTCGGCGATCGCCCGGTTGAACTCGCGCCGCTGATAATGCGCGACGCCCCGGTTGTAGTAGGCGTCGGCGAAGTTCGGATTGAGCCTTATGGCGCGCGCGAAGTCGGCAAAGGCATGCTCGCCATCGCCGATCTGCACATAAGAGAAGCCGCGCGCGTTGAATGCGTCGGCATTCTTGGCGTCGAGCGCGATTGCCTGGGTGAAATCGGCGATAGCCTGGCGGTATTCGTGCTCGTCCTCGTAAGCGAGACCGCGCTTGTAGTAGGCGCCGGCATATTCCGGCTCGAGCTTGATGGCCTCGGCGAAATCGACGACGGCCTGGGCGTACTTTTTTTGCCTACGGTAGGCGTCGCCGCGATTGCTCAGGGCGGCGACGTTCTTCGGATCGATGCGGATTGCCTGATCGAAATCCTGGACGGCGCGGCCGCTGTGGCCGTCGGCGCTGTAGGCGAGACCGCGCAGGTTGAATGCCGCGGTGTAATCGGGCCGGATATTGATGGCCTGATTGAGGTCGGCGATGACGTGGCCGTAGTCGCGCTTGGCGAACAGCTCTTGCGCGCGCTCGAAATAGGCGTCGGCATTCTTCGGCTTGAGGGCGATGACCTGGTTGAAATCGGCGATGGCACGGTCGCGGTCGCCGCTTGCCTGGTAGGCGAGGCCCCGGTTGTAGAAGGCGCCGGCGTTCTTGGGATCGAAATGAAGGGCCTTGCCGAAGTCGGCGATCGCCTTTTTGTTGTGGCCCTGGCGGCGCAGCGCCAGCCCGCGATGGTAGAAGGAGAGGGCGCTCTTCGGATCGAGCCGGATGGCCCGGTCGAAGTCGGCGACCGCGAGGCCGAGCTTGCCTTGCGCGGCATGGACGATGCCGCGGTGATAACGCGAGAGCGGGTCCTTGGGATCGAGCTTGATCGCCTGTGAGAGGTCGCTCAGCGCCTGGCTGTAGTCGCGCATGTCCGAATAGGCGACACCGCGATTGTAATAGGCGAGCGCGTAATCACCGTCGAGGTCGATGGCGCTGCTGTAGTCCTTGATGGCGTGGTCGTAGTCGTGCTTGTCGTAATAGGCGTTGCCGCGATTGTAATAGGCCAGCACGTAGTTCGGGTTGAGCAGGACGGCCTGGTCGTAGTCCTTGATCGCGCGGGCGACGTCTCCCCGGTTGCGGTAGGCGAGCCCGCGGTTGTTGTAGCCGAAGGCATCGCGCGGATCGATCAGGATGGCTTCGTCGAAATCCTGGATGGCGCGGTCGGCGTTGCCGCGGGCGGCATAGGTGATGCCGCGATCGTTGAGCGCAAGGATGAATTTCGGGTTGATCTTGATCGCCTGATTGAAATCCGAGATCGCATGCTCGTAGTCGCGGATGTCGCGATAGGCGAGACCTCGGCTCTCGTAGGCCGTGGCGTCGGTCGGCTTGAGCTTGATCGCACGGTCGAAGTCCGGAATGGCGCGGTCGGGCTCGCCCTTGGCGCGGTAGGCCATGCCGCGATTGAAGTACGCCAATTCGTTGTTCGGCTCGTTCCGGATCACCCTGTTGAGCGCGGCGATCGCGCCGGCGTAGTCCTTCTTGCTGTAGTAGATGTGGCTCAACACGTTGTACGCGTCCGCATTGCGCGGGTCGTACTTCACCGCCTGCTCGAGGTCGGTCTGTTCGCGGCCGGTGTCGCCCCGGTCGCGGTAGGCGAGGCCGCGGTTGTAATAGGCCTCGCCGTTCTGGGGGTCGGCCTCGATGGCGCCGTTGAAGTCGGCAACCGCTGCGTCCGCGTTGCCGTTTGCGCGATAGGCCTTGCCGCGCTGGGTGAGCGCCTTGGCCTTCAGCTTCTTGGACCGGATCTCGTCGATCGCCGCGCTGCAGTCATCGATGCGCGCGTTGGACGCGACGTCCTGCTTGCCGAGGCAGCGGTGCAACTGCTCGCGCGTAAGGGCGAACGCATCTTGCGCGGCGAGCAGCACCAATGCCGCCGCTGCCGCGCCGATCATAAAGCGTCGCGTTTCTCCGATCATGCCGCCTCGCGCCCGCTCTTCCGGGATTCTCGATCGGAGAAAATTTAGCGGTTCGACGCGGTCTTTTATAAATTTGCCGGGGTTAACACTAACCGGCTCGCGCAATTGTGCGCGGCCGTTAACTTCAATCGCGCGGTGCAAAGAGAGCGGCGTCGCTCAATAAAAAAACGCGCCGGCAAGCCGCCGGCGCGCTGTGAGTGGCGCTTCGTCAATTGCTGGCTATCTGCCGTTATCGGCCGCCTCCGCCGCCGCGGCACGCGCGGCCGCGGCCATGTCGTCGAGCACGTATTGCGGCGGCATCACGTAGGCGAGCACCCGGCTCTTCGGGTAGATCGATTGACGCACGGCGTTGCCGTGATTGCCGGACACGATGATCGGGTTGCCCCGGCCGTCGGTGCCCCGCACCACGCCGACGTGGCCGCTGTTCAGTCCCTTCCGGTAGAGGATCGCAATGGCGCCGACACGCGGTCCGTCGAGCTTCTTGCCGTATTGCAGGAACGAGCGCGCCGCGCGCGAATGAGTGCCCTTTCCGCCGGCCTTGCGCAGCACGAAGTTCATGAAGTCCGCGCACCACAGCTTGGTGGGCAGACCGAGCTGGCGCGCGCTGCGCCCGCGCCAGCGCAGGGCTTCCAGGAGCAGCATGGCCGCGCCGGGCACCTGTCCGGCCTGCTCGATCGCATCGGTGCGGCTGCGCACGATGATCTCTTGCGGCTCGACATTGGCGAAACGTTCGCTGTGCCTCTTGGCCGTGGCATGGGCAGGCGCCGCGATGCCGGCCACGAAAGCACAAGTGATCAGAAACGAAATCGGTCGCTTCGTTTTTCGCATGTGCCTTTGATCCCCGTCGCCCCTTTCGTCGGGGCTCCCCACGGTTCGATGTGTCCGATGCGCGCCCCGCTCGCACCCCACGGCGCGCGCCTATCTCTTTCACCGGACTATCATTTGCGGCATGCCGCTCCGGCCGCAAGCCGTGCAGCGGCCCGGCCGGGCTTAGACTGTTGTTAAGGTTAACGGCCGTTAACTGGTCGGCGCCGCTCGGCTCCACGAAAAAACCCGTCCCGCCGGCGGGCTACGCCGGCGGAACGGGCTGACGACTTGCCGCTGGCTGCGGACGTTAGTCGCGGTAGGAGACGACCGGACCGCGATAACCGCGATCGTAGCCGCCACTGTAACGCTGGCCTTCCGGGCCGCAGTTACAGTTGACGCCACGGACCTCGCGGCGCTCGACCACATGCCGCACCGAGCCCGGCACGTAGCGGTTCACCGTCTGTGAGTGATATTCGTTGCGCCACTTGTTGGTGGTGTTGACCCGGTGCAGGATCACGTCGCGCACCACTGTGTTGGTGCGGTGCACGACCACGTTGCGGTTGATCACCGGCCGCACGTGCACGACGAGACGGTTTTCCTGGATCAGCCGGGTATTGCCGCGCACCACGCGGGTGCGGTTGACCACCTGGCGGTGAGTGACGACGCGCGTGGGGGCTCGCTCGACCCGGCGCGACTGATATTCGGAGTCCGGGCGCATGCAGTTGCAGGCGGTGTCCCAACGATACCCGTCTGCCAATGCCGGACCCGGAAGAGTGACGCCCGCCAGCCCGAGGACAAGCAGGGCACCGTAGAACGCCTTGTACACATGTCTCATTTTGCAACGCCCCGTTAACCATGTAAGTGAAGTCGCCATCGCTATTTTTCAGCCGTTAACCATACTTGTAAAGGGCAAATTTCGGCATGTTTCCGGTCTGTTTCTTTGCCCCGCCCGGGCGTGCCGCCGCGCGCGCCCATCAACGAATAGATTCCGCAGCGGGACTCCGCCGGCGAAAGCACAACATCTGGACGGCGCGTCCAAACTGCTGAAAATTTTATGTTCTTTTGAATCGAATATTTTTTCGCGCGCGCGTCTGCGATCTGAAGGTGGCGCGCGGGCTGTTGCGGCGGTCCATCGTTACTCGGCTGCGTCGGGCACCGGTGGCGTGCCGTGGGTGTGGAACGAGGCGATGGTCTGCAGGCCCCAGGCCTGGCCCTTCTTACGCTCGGCCTCCGACCAGCGGATCGGCTTCCAGTCCGGTGCCAGCACCAGCCGCGCGCCCGCGCAGGCGACTTCCACCCGGTTGCCGCCCGGCTCGTAGACATAGAGAAAGAAGGTCTGCTGGATGGCGTGCTTGTGCGGGCCCGTTTCGATGAACACGCCGTTCTCCAGGAAAATATCGGCGGCGCGCAGCACGTCCTCGCGCGAGTCGAGCGCATAGGTGACGTGGTGGAAGCGGCCCTTGGTGCCGGTGTGGTCGCGCGTGTAGGCGAAGTCATAGGATTTGTTGGTGGCGGTCATCCACAGGCCGGCCTCGGTGCCGTCGTCGAGGACGATCTGCTCGGTGACGCGGAATCCGAGATACTTCTCGAAGAACTCGCGATTGGCCTTGATGTCGGCGGCGAGCCCGTTGAAGTGGTCGATGCGGCGCACGTTGCAGCCGCGCGCCGGATAGCGCTGCGCCTGATTTTTCAGCGCGGGTTTTTTGTCGGGCGGCGGGTCGTACCATTCGGTGTCGTAGTAGAGCTCGATCACGTGGCCGTCCGGGTCCTTGCAGACGAAGGTCTTGCCGTGGCCGAGATCGCCGTCGCTCCAGCCCACGTCGAAGCCGGAGCCTTTCAGCGCCGCCGCGCGCCGCTCGAGCGCCTGCGGGCTTCGGGTGCGGAAGGCAGCATGCGCCATGCCGGACGTCTTCGACGCCGTGAGTTTGAGCGAATAGCGCTCGTAGTCGTCCCAGCCGCGCAGGTAGATGCTTGATCCTTTTTCGCCGCTCTGAGTCATGCCCATCACGTCGATGAAGAAGCGGGCGCTCTCCTCGAATTTGGGCGTAAGCATTTCGAGGTGGCCGAGATGGGCGATGTCGAGGATCGGTTCGTTCTGCATGGCTCCCGGCTCGTGCTGTAATGCGTGGCTGATTTTCAATTCTGCCGCTGAGCGGGCGCGATCACCAGCACCAGATTGTTGGCGGGCATCTGCACGATGTCGATGAGCTTGAGCCCCGCCTGCTCGGCGAGCGTGGCGAGGTCGGAGATGTCGCGCACGCCCCAGTCCGGGTTCTCCGCCCTGAGCGTCAGGTCGAAGCGCTCATTGCTCGGCGCGGTATGCGCGCCGTCACGCTTGAACGGGCCGTAGATGAACAGGTGTCCGTCGGGGCGCAGCAGACGTGCCGCCCCGGCGATCAGATTCTGCGAGACGCACCAGGGCGAAATATGCAGCACATTGATGCAGAGGATGGCTGCCAGCTTGCCTTCGCCGTCCGCGTCGCCCTGCCGGCGCCAGGCGGGATCGTTGAGATCAATCCGTTGCGGCGCCCTCAGGTGGGCAAGCCCTGCCTGCTCCCGCCAGCCCGCGATGCTGGCGAGATGCGACGGCAGGTGATCGCTTGGCCACCAGGTCAGATGCTCTGCCCGGCGGGCGAATTCGGCCGCGTGCTGGCCGGTGCCGCTGCCCACCTCCAGCACGTCGCCCACCTTCGTACCGAGATACGGGGCAATGACGGACCAGATGGCGTCGTGGTTGCGGTGGAAAGCGGGAGCGTCGAGCCGCCCGTCGGCTTGCGGCGGCTGGCCAAGGCTTGCGAAATCGGCGATGAACTTGGCCATGTTTGCCATTGCATGAAGGTGTGGGCTGGCCACCTAGCCATGGCCGGTGCAACCCGTCAAAGGCCAATTATCGGCCTACCGGGAAGGACGGATCCCCTGGGGGAATTTGTGTTCAACCGTACGATCGGCGGATCACGCCATGCGGACATGCCGATGGGGGCGCCGGAACTTTCCCGTGTCCATTCGACCAACCGCCCGCACGGCAAGGCATGGCTACAAAAAAAATGAAAGCCGCCGTCGCCGGCGGCTTTCATACTCGGGTGCCACGTGTGGTTTGTTAGCCTCCGAGCTTGCCTGAGATGTTCCCAAAGATGTTGTTCAGCTTGCCGCCCAGCGTGTTGACGATAGCGATGATCGCGACGGCGATGCCGGCGGCGATCAGACCATATTCGATGGCCGTTGCGCCCGACTCGTCTTTCAGAAACTTCGTTACCTTGGTCACGTGCAGTTCTCCTCGGCTCATAGTGTTTTTGACATGCGTGCACGCTTAGCGGCCCCGCTTAAAGATCGGGTCAACCTGTACGCTCGCATTCTGAGAAATGTTTACTCTCTGACAGAGATCAAAAAAATCGCGCGTTACTGAAGTACCGCGGACAAAATTAGGTGATGCGTTACCGCCGCGCTCGCTGAGAAAGTTGCGCCGCCACGCGTATCTTGAAATCAATGTGCGAAGTTCCCTTCGCGGAACAACGCGTGCAAATTTGCTCGGGCAGAACTTTCGCTTCCTTCCGGTCGCCTCACGATCTTGTTACTTCTTCTCTTTCGTCTCGGAGGCCTGGCGGCCGGCAATGCGCCCGAATACCGCGCCGCGCAATACCGACGTGGCGCCGGCATAGGAACCGTAATAGAGCCCCATGGTTTCGCCCGCGGCATAGAGGCCGGGGATCGCCGCACCGTCTGCGTCGATCACACGTGCGCGCGCGTCCACCTTCAGCCCGCCGAACGTGAAGCAATTCCCGCAGATGATCGGGAAGGCGAGGAAAGGCGGCTTGTTCAGCGGGCGCGCCCAATTCGATTTGCGGGGCGTGAGGCCGGCCGCCGTGCCGACGCCGTCGAGCTCCAGCGGCTTGAAACGGCCGGCCGGGCAGGCGGCGTTGTAGCGCTCCACCGTCGCCGCCAATGCGCCGGCATCGAGGCCGAGCTGTTGCGCCAGTTCCGGCAGGCTGCCGGCGCTCACCGGCTGCCGGTCGGACCGCACCGAGCGTTTCCAATTCGGCACGTCGTCGATCTTGGCGTCGAGAATGCAATAAGCAATGCCGTCCGGCTGCTCGAAGATGACGCGGGTGATCGCCTCGTAGGTGGCGTCCACGGTGGCCGGCGCTTCGTCGACGAAGCGCTGAGCATGCGCGTTGACCAGGATGCCGTAATTGAAAACCATGACGACCGGCTCGGTCGCGCCGGAGCGCGGATCGAGCGGCTCGGCGTGGAAGCTGCCGTAGTCGCCG
Source organism: uncultured Pseudomonadota bacterium (assembly GCA_963837965.1). GTDB lineage: Bacteria > Pseudomonadota > Alphaproteobacteria > Rhizobiales > Xanthobacteraceae > Pseudolabrys. The sequence continues at coordinate 284,047 of CAWIPY010000011.1, forward strand.
CACGGCGCCGCGCCGACCGCAAGCGCCATGCGGATGCCTTCTCCCTTGTTGTAGTAGCCGCCGCGCGCCACCGGCCGCACGTAGCGGGCGCGCGGTCCGAGATAATGCGTGAGCATTTCCGGATTGCCTTCGAAGCCACCGCAGGCGAGCACGACTGCCGGCGCCGAGAACTGGACCGCCTTGTGCCCGGCGGCCAGACAGGCGATGCCGACGACCGCGCCTCTCGCGTCCTGGAGCAGGCTGCGTGCCGTGGTCTGATAGAAGAACTGCGCGCCGTTTGCCTCGCACCAGCCGGCAAGCGCTTCCACCAGCGCCAGCCCGCCGCCGATCGGCGCCATGCGCGGCTGGCACGCGGTGATGAAATAAGTCGGCAGGAAGTCGAACTTGACGCCGAAATTCTTGAGCCAGCCGATCGTCGGTCCGGCCGCCTGCGCGAAGGTGGAGATCAGCTCCGGATCGGTAAAGCCGAGCGTCCTGACGATGGAAGGCCAGTTGTCCCAGTCGCGCGCGGTCTCCGCGATCAGCTCGGGGTCGAGATAGTGGCCGGCATTGCGGGCGAAGTGCGCTTCGAAATCGTCGGAGACCTCAGCCTCGCTCTTCATGCGCAGCAGCGACTCGGTCCAGCGCGTGTTGCCGCCGCGCTCCTCGCGCGGCGCGCGCTCGAGGACGGCGACGCGCTTGCCGGCTTGCAGCGCCGTTGCCGCCGCCGACAGACCGGCGATGCCGCAGCCGACGACGACGACGTCGAAAGTGGCCGCTTCCATCTGCGCTCCCCCCGGGCTTCTTGTTTGTTGCGGAGAGCTTCGCCGGCCTGCCCGCCCTGCGCAAGCCGCTTTGCTTCGCTCCCTGTGACTGCTAAGAATCGGCCGCCCATCCATGTGCGGCTAGGGTTCCGTTGCGTTCGCGCAAGTCTGGACCGAGCGCCGCTGAAAGCCGTCTACGGCGGACACCTGAAAGACGAAAAAGCTAGGGGGGATGGACGGGCGCGCTGTCGCGCGCCTGCAACCCTGTTCGTCTTTGAGGTTTTAGCATGACCCTCGTCGGCTTCGGCCTCGTCCTGGCGGCCGCCTTCTGCCACGCGATCTGGAATTTCTTCGTCAAGCGCATCAACGGCGGACCCGAATTGGTCTGGCTGTTTTCGGTGTTGTCGGTGGCGGTCTATCTCCCGCTGGCCGCCATTATCCTTCTGGAGGAGAGAGCGCCGCTCGGCCCGCGTGAATTGGCCTTCATCGCCGCCAGCGCCGCGCTCCATCTCGGCTATTTCCTGCTCTTGCAGCAAGGCTATCGCCGGGGCGACCTGTCGCTGGTCTATCCGACGGCGCGCGCGACGGGTCCGCTGCTGTCGACCACTTTCGCCGTGGCGATCCTCGGCGAACACATGAGCGCTCAGATCGCAGCCGGTGCTGCCGCTGTGATCGTCGGCGTATTGTTCCTGACCGGCGGTTTTGCACGCGGCCGCAAGCATTTCACCGCATCGCTGTTTTTCGGTCTAGGCGCCGGCATCCTCATCGGCAGCTATACCGTCTGGGATGCGTATACGGTCGCCACCGTGCTGGTGCCGCCGCTGTTGCTCGACTACGCGTCGATGGTTGCCCGAGTTTTCCTGCTCGCTCCGATCGCGGCGCGCCGCAGGACGCTGGTCGCCGGTTATTGGCGCGAGCACCGCTTCGGCGTGCTCGCGGTCGCGGTGTTCAATCCGCTGGCCTATATTCTTGTGCTCTACGCTCTCACCTTCACTCCGGTCGTCTACGTCGCGCCTGCGCGCGAGATGAGCGTGCTCATCACGGTAATGATGGGCAGGGTCCTGCTGGGCGAAGGCGATTTCAGGCGGCGGCTCGGATGGGCGGCCGTGATCCTCATCGGGGTGGTTTTGCTGGCGACCGGTTAGCGCCGCCGCATCATGTCCACTCGGCCCCGGCCTCGCTCGACGTTCACCCGGCGCCGACCACCGGGATAGGGACCGCGCCGGGTCGCCGGCACCTCGCGACGACGGTGCAGATCCTAACCCAGCTCCATCGCCACCCGCGGAAATAGCGTCTGATAGGCTTCGCCATAAGTCATCGGCACGCCGGTGTTGCGCGCGCCCTGGATGCCGCGATTGAGCGCCACCCGCTCATAGTAATGCCAGAGGTGCTTCTGCGCGGCGAGGATCTGGAAGGCCTGGTATTTGGTCTCCCACACCTCGTCGATCTTCAGGATTAGATCGGGCTTGAAGTTGCACTGCTCCGGCTGATGCGGCTCGAACAGATAGACCGGCGGCGCCGAGTATTTGTATCGCGCGCCCGGCTTATGCCCCATGGCCTGCGCCACCACCCGCGTCTCCTGCGCAAAATGAGCGGCCGTGGGATGGTCGAAATTATAGGGGTCCTCCAGCGCGTGAGTGAGCACGAAGGAAGGATTCAGCTCGCGGTAGATGTCGACCATGCGGTCGAAGTGCTGCTCGTTGGGCCTGAGCGGATAGTCGCCGCAGTCGAAAAATTCGATCTCGGCGCCGAGCAGGGCGGCGGCGCGTTCGGCCTCGTCCCGGCGGCCGGCCTTCACCGTCTCCAGCGTCGCACCTTGTTCTTTCCAGGCGAACTGGCTTTCGCCGCGCTCGCCGAAGGAGAGACAGGCGATCATGACCCGGTAGCCCCTCTTGGCGTGCAGCGCGATGGCACCGCCCGCGCGCCAGACGAAATCGCCCGGATGGGCGGTGACGACGAGCCCGGTCTTCTGTTCGGCCATGGGTCGAGACCTCCCTTTATTGCCGGGGTTCTCTAGACTAGTCAGCCGTTACAAAGAAAGCCCATCGCATGGCAAAGGTCACGCTACGCATCGCCCTCGGCGACTATCCGCATACGCTGCCCCTCAAGCGCGGGGAGATCGCCTCGCCGTCGCTCGCGCTCGACTTCGTCGCGGTCAAGCCGATGCACAGGGCGTTCAAGCCCATGGTGCGTGAGCACGCCTTCGACGCGAGCGAGATGGCGCTGGTCACCGCGTTGCAGGCGCGGGCCCATGGCAAGGGGCTGAAGCTGTTGCCGGCCGCCATGCTGTCGCGCTTCCAGCACGGCGCCATCCTGTATAATGCCGAGCGCGGCACGCTCACCCCCGCCGAGCTCGCCGGCAAGCGCATCGGCGTGCGCTCCTACAGCCAGACCACCGGGGTCTGGGTCCGCGGTATCCTGCAGAATGACTACCGCGTGGATCTGTCCGGCGTGCAGTGGGTGACCTTCGAGGACGGCCATGTCGCGGAGGCCAAGGACCCGGAAGGCGTGGTCCGCGCCGCGCCAGGGCAGGACATCACGCAGATGCTGCTCGACGGCGCACTCGACGCCGCCATCTACGGGGCGGCGCTTCCCCGGGACCCGCGGCTGCGAACCGTCTTCGAAGACCCCGATGCCGCCGCTCAGGCCTGGTACGGCCAGTATCGGTTGGTGCCGGTCAATCACATGGTGGTGGTGACCGAAGAGCTGGCGCGTGCGAACCCCGAGGCCGTGGCCGAGCTCTACCGTCTGCTGGAGGCCGCCAAAAACGCCGCAGGGCCGGCGCCCGGCGGGCGCGACACCGCGCCCTTCGGCAAGAAGGCCAACAAGCCCTGCCTCGAACTGTTGATCAGCTACGCGGTGCAACAGGGGCTCATCCCGCGCCGGCTCGCCGTCGACGAGCTTTGGTAGCCGGTGAGGGATCAAGCAGTTCTGCCTACTATTTGGGCAGGGCTATCTGCCCGCGAAATGGGCAGCTGCCTCAATAGGCGAAAAAGTGCCTAGGCTGGCAAAGCCTTAGCGGCGCGCCCGTGCCTTGGCACAGGGCTTGCGAACTCTTCTGCGCGCCGGAAGTCGCCGGGACGAAAAGCGCGTCAAACGCAGAAGAGGACTTCGCTCATGCTGAAATCAATTCAGGCGGTCGCCAAGCGACCGAAGGCCCGCGGGTGGCTGTCGGCCGCAGCGGGTATGGCCCTCGCGGCCACCGCGGCGCTGCAACCGGCCAAGGCGGCGGATACCATCAAGGTCGGCATTCTCCATTCGCTCTCCGGCACCATGGCCATCAGCGAGACCACGTTGAAGGACGTGATGCTGATGCTGATCAAGGAGCAGAACGCCAAGGGCGGTCTGCTCGGCAAGAAGCTCGAGCCGGTGGTGGTCGATCCGGCCTCCAACTGGCCGCTGTTCGCGGAAAAGGCGCGCGAACTGATCTCCAAAGACAAGGTGGCGGTCGTGTTCGGCTGCTGGACGTCCGTTTCGCGCAAGTCGGTGCTGCCGGTGTTCAAGGAGTTGAACTCGATCCTGTTCTATCCGGTGCAGTTCGAGGGCGAAGAATCCGAGCGCAACGTGTTCTATACGGGCGCCGCGCCGAACCAGCAGGCCATTCCAGCCGTCGACTATCTGATGAGCAAGGACGGCGGCTCGGTGAAGCGCTGGGTGCTGGAAGGCACCGACTACGTCTATCCGCGCACCACCAACAAGATCCTGGAAGCCTACCTGAAGTCCAAGGGCGTGAAGCCCGAAGACATCATGATCAACTACACGCCGTTCGGCTTCTCCGACTGGCAGACGGAAGTGTCGAAGATCAAGAAGTTCGGCTCGGCCGGCAAGAAGACGGCGGTGGTCTCCACCATCAACGGCGACGCGAACGTCCCCTTCTATAAGGAGCTCGGCAACCAGGGTATCAAGGCGACCGACATCCCTGTGGTGGCGTTCTCGGTGGGCGAGGAAGAACTCGCCGGCCTCGACACCAAGCCGCTGGTCGGTCACTTGGCCGCCTGGAACTACTTCGAGTCGATCAAGACCAAGGCGAACAAGAAGTTCATCGCCGACTGGCACAAGTTCATCGGCAACGACAAGCGCACCACCAACGACCCCATGGAAGCCCACTATATCGGCTTCAACATGTGGGTGAAGGCGGTGCAGAAGGCCGGCACCACCGATCCGGACAAGGTGATCGCGGCGCTGCCCGGCATCAAGGCGCCGAACCTGACCGGCGGCATGTCGACCATGCTTCCCAACCACTACATCACCAAGCCCGTCTACATCGGCGAAATCCGCGGCGACGGTCAGTTCGACGTGGTGTGGAAGACCAAGAAGCTGGTCAATGGCGACGCCTGGTCCAACTACCTGCCGGGCTCCAAGGACCTGGTCGGCGATTGGGTCAAGCTCAAGTGCGGCAACTACAACACCGCTACCAAGAAGTGCGGCGGCCAGGGCTCCTGACCGTCTCCTGACGAAGCGCGGGAGGCGGCGCTCGCCGTCGCCTCCCGGCACCGAACTCGATGCCGGGGAATGACTGCAATGCCTAGCCTCACTCACCGCATGCTGGCGCTCGTCTTCGCGCTCGGCCTGGTGCTCGCGGGCGCCGCCGCTCATGCCGGCCCCTACGAGGACGCGCTTACAGGCTTCACCGAAGGCTCGCTGCACGACACCGGCGAAGCGATCGACAAGGTCGTCGCCACCGGCGATCCGCGCGCCGAAGCGCTGCTGAAGGCGCTGAAGAACGCGAAGCTCATGTTCAGCGCCGAGCAGAAGAAGGTCTATATCCAGGCGGGCGACGACAAGCTCATCGACGCCGCCACCGGCAAGCCGATCGCGGGCAAGGCCCCCGACGACATCGACAACGTCATCGTCAACAACCGGCTGCGCAACATCATCGACGCCGATCTCGGTGCGCTCACTTTGATGTCGGCCAATCCCGACACGCGCTACAAGGCCGCGCAGGCGGTGTTCAAGTCGCGCGACGCGAGCGCCTTGCCGAATCTTGAAAAGGCGCTCGCCAGGGAGAAGGACCCGCGCGTCAAGGCCGCGCTCGAACAGGCGCGCGCGGCCATCGTTCTCACCGATCCGAAATCGAGCGCCGACGCCAAGATCGCCGCCACCACCGTCATCCGCGACCGTGGCGACCAGGACGCCCTCGGCCTGTTTGACGGATTGCCGCACGATCTGCCGCCCGCGGTGCGCGCGGCGGTCGCCTCGGCGCGCTCGAGCATCTCGCATACGCTCGCCATCTGGAACACGGTGCAGAATGCCTGGTACGGGCTCTCGCTCGGCTCGGTCTTGCTGCTCGCCGCCATCGGTCTCGCCATCACCTTCGGCGTCATGGGCGTCATCAACATGGCGCATGGCGAGATGGTCATGCTCGGCGCCTACACCACCTTCGTGGTGCAGCAGTTGATCCGCACCTATGACCCCGCCCTTTTCGACTATTCGCTGCTGATCGCGCTGCCGCTCGCCTTCGTGGTCGCCGGCGGCGTCGGCGTCATCATCGAGCGCGGCATCATCCGTTTCCTCTACGGCCGTCCGCTGGAGACGCTGCTCGCCACCTGGGGCCTGTCGCTGGTGCTGCAGCAGGCGGTGCGCACCATCTTCGGTCCCACCAACAAGGACGTCGGCAATCCGAGCTGGATGAGCGGCGCCTTCGATCTCGGCCAGATCACCATCACCTATAACCGGCTGTGGATCATCTGCTTCGCCATCGCCGTGTTCGTCGCGCTGCTCGCCATGCTGCGCTTCACGCGGCTCGGTCTGGAGATGCGCGCGGTGACGCAGAACCGCGCCATGGCCGCCGCCATGGGCATCCGCACCGCGCGCATCGACGCGCTCACTTTCGGCCTCGGCTCGGCCATTGCCGGCATCGCCGGCGTGGCGCTCTCGCAGATCGACAATGTCTCGCCGAACCTGGGCCAGGGCTACATCATCGACAGCTTCATGGTGGTGGTGTTCGGCGGCGTCGGAAACCTGTGGGGGACGCTGGTCGGCGCGCTGACGCTCGGCATTGCCAACAAGTTCCTCGAGCCCTTCGCCGGCGCCGTGCTCGGCAAGATCGCCATCCTGGTCTTCATCATCCTGTTCATCCAGAAGCGCCCGCGCGGCATGTTCGCGCTCAAGGGCCGGGCGGTGGAGGCGTGAGGATGGCTGGCCACGCACGCCGCGCTCGGACCTATCGGTCCTCGCCGCCTTCCCCCCGCGCAGCGGGGAGAGGGAAGGGAGGCGCTGCATGAAAGCGCTCGGCGCCTTCCCGCTCACCCGCCTGATCGACCGCGGCGCGGCGGTCTTCCTGGTGCTGCTCGGCGCCTTCGCCATCGCCGTGCCGGTGCTCAATCTCATGGTGCCGGCGCAGTCGTCGCTGCACCTGTCGACCTATTACGTCGCGCTGTTCGGCAAATACATCTGCTACGCGCTGCTTGCCCTCTCCATCGATCTGATCTGGGGCTATGCCGGCATTCTCTCGCTCGGCCACGGCGCCTTCTTCGCCCTCGGCGGCTACGCCATGGGCATGTATCTGATGCGGCAGATCGGCACCCGCGGCGTTTACGCCAATCCGATCCTGCCCGACTTCATGGTGTTCCTGAACTGGCACGATCTGCCCTGGTACTGGTACGGCTTCGATTGGTTCATCGTCGCCGCGGTCATGATTCTGCTTATCCCCGGGCTGCTCGCCTTCGTGTTCGGCTGGTTCGCCTTCAGGAGCCGCGTCACCGGCGTCTATCTCTCCATCATCACGCAGGCCATGACCTATGCGCTGATGCTGGCCTTCTTCCGCAACAATCTCGGCTTCGGCGGCAACAACGGCCTGACCGATTTCAAGGACATCCTCGGCTTCAACGTACAGGTCGACTCGACCCGCAACGCGCTGCTGATCATCTCCTGCATCGCCCTGGCGCTCGGCTTCCTGATCTGCCGCGCCATCGTCACCTCCAAGTTCGGCAAGGTGCTGGTCGCCATCCGCGACGCCGAATCGCGCACGCGCTTCCTCGGCTATCGCGTGGAGAACTACAAGCTGTTCGTCTTCGTGCTGTCGGCCTGCATGGCGGGCGTCGCCGGCGCGCTCTACGTGCCGCAGATCGGCATCATCAATCCGAGCGAATTCGCACCCGCCAATTCGATCGAGGCGGTGATCTGGGTGGCGGTCGGCGGCCGCGGCACGCTGACCGGCGCGGTGCTGGGCGCGCTGCTGGTCAATTACGGCAAGACCGCCTTCACCAGCGGGGCGCTCGCGCCTTACTGGCTGTTCGTCCTGGGCGCGCTGTTCATCGCGGTGACGCTGCTCTTGCCGCGCGGCATCGTCGGCACGCTCAAGCACGGGCTCAGCCTGCGGGCGGACAGGAAGTCGGCGGCGGCCGAGGAAGGCGTCGACATCGGCGCGGCGCCGCCCGCCGCCGCCTCAAGTGCGGCCCCAAGCGCCGCGGAGTAGAGATCATGGCCGAGCCGCAAACCCCGCACACGACCTCCGCACTGCTTTATCTCAACGGCGTTACCGTCTCCTTCGACGGCTTCAAGGCGCTCAACGATCTGTCCTTCATCATCGAACCGGGCGAGATGCGCGCCATCATCGGCCCCAACGGCGCCGGCAAGACCACCATGATGGACGTGGTCACCGGCAAGACGCGGCCTGACGCCGGCGACGTGTTCTTCCAGGAGGGGGGCTACGACCTCTCCAAGCTCGACGAAACGCAGATCGCCGCGCTCGGCATCGGCCGCAAGTTCCAGAAGCCCACCGTGTTCGAGATGCATACGGTGGAGGACAATCTGCTGCTCGCGCTCGAGAACGACCGAAGCGTGCGCGCGGCGCTGCTATGGGAAAATTCGGCTCAGCAGGCTTCGCGCATCGACGAGATCCTCGAGACCATCCGCCTCAAGGACGTGCGCGCGCGCGTGGCCGGCAGCCTCTCGCACGGGCAGAAGCAGTGGCTCGAGATCGGCATGCTGCTGGCGCAGGAGCCCAAATTGCTGCTGGTCGACGAGCCGGTGGCCGGCATGACCGATACCGAGACCATGCAGACGGCCGAGCTGCTCAAGCAGATCAACCGCGACCGCACCGTGGTGGTGGTGGAGCACGACATGGCCTTCGTGCGCGAGCTCGGCGTCAAGGTGACTTGCCTGCACGAGGGCTCGGTGCTGGCCGAAGGCACCATCGACGACGTGTCGGAGAACGAGCGCGTGGTGGAAGTTTATTTGGGGCGGTGATGGGGTGGGGCGCGGCGACAAGCTCGATTTCACCTCTCCCCGCTGCGCGGGGAGAGGTCGACCGAGCGCAGCGAGGTCGGGTGAGGGGCATGGCACGGCCCCCTCACCCGGCTCGCGCCTGCCGGCGCTCGCCACCCTCTCCCGCTAAAGCGGGGAGAGGGAAAAGGAGATTGCGATGCTGGATGTGAATTCAATCGACCTTCACTACGGCGCGGCGCAGGCGCTGCGCGGCATTTCGCTGAAAGCCGAGCCCGGCAAGGTCACCTGCGTGCTCGGCCGCAACGGGGTCGGCAAGACCAGCCTGCTGCGCGCCATCGTCGGCCAGCATCCGGTGAGCAAGGGCGCGATCACCCTCGGCGGCGCCGACATCACCAAGCTGTCGACCGTGCAGCGCGCGCGCAGCGGCGTCGCCATCGTGCCGCAGGGCCGCGAGATCTTCCCGCTGCTCACGGTGGAGGAGAACCTGGAGACCGGCTTCGCCCCGCTGCCGCGCGACCAGCGCAGCGTGCCCGACGATGTGTTCTCGCTGTTTCCGGTGCTCAACAGCATGCTCGGCCGCCGCGGCGGCGATCTCTCCGGCGGCCAGCAGCAGCAACTGGCGATCGGCCGCGCGCTGGTGATGCGGCCCAGGCTCCTGCTGCTCGACGAGCCGACGGAAGGCATCCAGCCCTCGATCATCAAGGATATCGGCCGCGCCATTTCCTATCTGCGTTCGCTCGGCCAGATGGCCATCGTATTGGTCGAGCAGTATCTCGATTTCGCGCGCGAGCTAGGCGATCAGTTTGCGGTCATGGACCGTGGCCAGATCGTCTACGCCTGCGGTAAAGACGACATCGACGAAGGCGCGCTCAAGCGGGCAATGGCGATATAACGCTTTGGGACTCGCGTTGAGGCCTGGGGAGGCTATGCTCGCTCAGGTCGCCTCCCCCTTGCGGGGAGGTCGGCGAGCCAACGGGTTTGCGCGAAGCGCGGCCCGATGACAGGCTCCGCGAGCCGGGTGGGGGTTTAGACGTTGCCGGACGGCGAAACTGGTCAATTGACAGTGCCCCCCTCCCTAACCCTCGCCCGCAAGGGGGGAGTGAATACTCCTGCGTATGCCGATGCGCCTGAGCAAATCTTCGCCGCCAACCGCGCGACCGGACGCATCGCGCTCAGCGTGGCGGGGGAGGGCGGCCACACCCGCCGCAAGCGGGTGCAGGAAGCGGGCTCCCTGCGCGTGCGTTTCCCCAACACGGCGGACGGCGCGCTGGAGGCGGTGATCGTCAACACCGGCGGCGGCATGACCGGCGGCGACCGTTTCTCCATCGACCTTACCGTGGAGGCCGGCGCGCGGCTCACCGCGCTTACCGCCGCGGCGGAAAAAATCTACCGTTCCACCGGGCCGGACGCCGAAATGGACGTGCGGCTCGAGGTGCGGGCCGGCGGCAGGCTCTGCTGGCTGCCGCAGGAGACCATCCTGTTCGACCGGGCGCGCCTTGCCCGCCGCATCGACATCGATCTCGCCGAAGGCGCCTCGCTCCTGATGGCGGAAGCGCTGGTGTTCGGCCGCGCCGCCATGGGCGAGGCAATGAACGAGGGCTATTTTGCCGACCGCTGGCGGCTGCGCCGCGGCGGCCGGCTCGTCTTCGCCGACGGTGTCAACCTCGACGGCGCCGTGGCGGAGAAGCTCGGTCAGAGTGCCGTCGCCGCCGGCGGCATCGCGCTCGCCACCGTGCTGATCGCCCCCGCCGACGCGCAGACGATCGCGCCGGTGCGCGCGCTCGAGGCGGAATTCCGCGGCGGGGTCGGCATTTCCGCCTGGAACGGGCTCGCGCTTGCCCGGCTGGTCGCGCGCGACGGCGCCACGCTGCGCCACGATCTCATCGCCGTCTTAGGCGCGCTGGGCACGGGCGTGCCGCGGCTTTGGCTGCAATAACGCATGATGCCGAAGAGCGGGGGCCGGTTTTCGGATAGGATCATGCGCACACGAATTGCAAGGAAACGAATTGCAAGGAAGATGCCGGGATGAACCTGACGCCGCGCGAAAAAGACAAGCTGATGATATCCGTCGCCGCCATGGTGGCGCGCCGCCGTCTGGAGCGCGGCGTCAAGCTCAACCATCCGGAGGCGGTGGCGCTGATCACCGATTTCATCCTGGAAGGCGCGCGCGACGGAAGGACTGTCGCCGAACTGATGGAAGCCGGGGCGCATGTCATTACGCGCGCCCAGGTGATGGAGGGCATTCCCGAAATGATCCACGACATCCAGGTGGAGGCGACGTTTCCCGACGGCTCCAAGCTCGTCACCGTGCATGATCCGATCAGATGAGGAAAAGAAAATGAAGATGGTTATGGCCCGCGGTCGTGCAGCCACACGCCTCCCTCTCCCCTTGCTGGGGAGGGGTGGGGAGGGGGGCAAGCGGCAGGCGCAACGCTCGCGGCTTACCACCCTCCCGACCGCCTTCGCTCACGCTTCGGCGGTCGACCACCCCCGCAAGCGGGGAGGTGAACGGAGTTTGTGGACGCGCCTCGCCTTCTTGCTGCTCCTCGTCGCGCCAACTCCGGCCTTCGCCCATGTCGGCGTCGGCTCCACTGCTTCCTTTGCCGCCGGCGTCGCCCATCCGCTGATGGGCATCGACCACGTGACGGTGATGGTCGCCGTCGGCTTATGGGCGGCGCTGAAAGGCGGCCGCGCGCTCTGGGCTTGGCCGGCGGCCTTCGTCGGCGTCATGCTCATCGGCGCCGCGCTCGGTATGGCGCATGTGGCGCTGCCCTTGGTCGAGCCGGGCATTCTCGCTTCCGTGGTGGCGCTCGGCCTGCTGGTCGCCGCCGCGGTCGACCTGCCGGTCGCGGCAGGCGCCGCCATCGTCGGCGTGTTCGCCCTGCTGCACGGCCATGCGCACGGCACCGAAGTGGCCGAGAATATCGGCGGCATCGAATACATGGCGGGCTTTGCGCTCGCCACCGCCTCGCTGCACGGCGTCGGCATCGGCTTCGCCCGTCTGATGCAGCGCGCCGCGCTGCGCCCGGCCGTGCGCTTCGCCGGCCTGGGCTGTGCCCTCGTCGGGGTCGGCCTTTTTGCGGGAGTGATCTAGATGATCCCCGGCGAAATGTTCATCGCGGACGGCGAGATCGAGCTCAACAAGGGCCGCAAGGTCGCGACGCTCACCGTCTCCAACACCGGCGACCGGCCGATCCAGGTCGGCTCGCATTACCACTTCTTCGAGACCAATCCGGCGCTCAAGTTCGAGCGCCGCAAGGCGCGCGGCATGCGGCTCGATATTCCGGCCGGCACCGCGGTGCGTTTCGAGCCGGGGCAGACGCGCGAGGTCAACCTGGTGGCGCTGGCGGGCAAGCGCACCGTCTACGGCTTCCGCCAAGACGTCATGGGCAAGCTTTGAGGCGCCGCCGATGTTAAAGTCGCGGGCGCACAGCGCGGGAGGATGCCATGAAACAGACCTATACGGGCGGCTGCCAGTGCGGCAAGGTCCGCTACGAGGTGGCGCTCGATCTCGACAACCCGGTGATCGCCTGCAACTGCTCGCGCTGCCGGCGGCTCGGCTCGCTGCTCGCCTTCGCGCCGGCTTCCGACTTCAAGCTGAGCGCGGGCGAGAAAGAGCTGACCGACTATCAGTTCAACAAAAAGACAATTCATCACCTGTTCTGTGCGACCTGCGGCATCGAATCCTTCGCGCGCGGCAAGCGGCCGAACGACGGCGCCGACATGGTCGCGATCAATACGCGCTGCCTCGACGACGTCGATGCCGACACGCTGACGGTCAAGAAGGTGGATGGCAGCAAGTTCTGAACGCCGCGCTCGGAAAGGGCACCCCTAAAAGCCATAACGGGCGGACCGTCGTCCGCCCGTCTCAAGCTCTCGGATCCCTATCCGGCGCAGGCGTGAGCCAGCGGCGCGAATACCAGCTACTGAGAGCCAGGGCCGGCAATCATGGACCACGAATGCAGCGAGCTGCACCCACGTCCCATGACCGCTCCGGTCATGGCGGTTCATCCGTGTCCGGCAGAGCCAGAGATGGGATGACCTGTCGCGAAGCCTACGCCGATAAGTTCCGGTGGCAAGTCCCTGTAATTGGCTGTTGATAACTCTGAGGACGAAAAATGGCGGTCATATTTGCGTGGACGGCAAGGTCATTGTTTGATTCGTCCGTACGTAACGTCGAAGTCGTGGGAGCCTGAGCCATGCCGATCAAAATGAAACGCGCGGCCTATGCCGACATGTTCGGTCCCACTGCCGGCGACAAGGTGCGGCTCGCCGACACCGATCTGATCATCGAGGTGGAGAAAGACTTCACCGTCTATGGCGACGAGGTGAAATTCGGCGGCGGCAAGGTGATCCGCGACGGCATGGGGCAATCGCAGGCGACCAACCGGCAAGGCGCGGTCGACACCGTCATCACCAATGCGCTGATCCTCGACCACTGGGGCATCGTCAAAGCCGATGTCGGCTTGAAAGACGGCCGCATCGCGGCCATCGGCAAGGCCGGCAATCCCGACATTCAGCCGGGCGTCACCATTATCATCGGCCCCGGCACCGAGATCATCGCGGGCGAAGGAAAAATCCTCACCGCCGGCGGCTTCGACGCCCACATCCATTTCATCTGTCCGCAGCAGGTGGAGGATGCGCTGATGTCAGGCATCACCTCCATGCTCGGCGGCGGCACCGGACCCGCCGCCGGCACCAACGCCACCACCTGCACGCCCGGGCCGTTCCACATCGCCCGCATGATCCAGGCAGCCGACGCCTTTCCCGTCAATCTCGGCTTCGCCGGCAAGGGCAACGCCTCGCTCCCCGCCGCGCTGGAGGAGCAGGTGAAAGCCGGCGCCTGCTGCCTCAAGCTGCACGAGGACTGGGGCACCACGCCGGCGGCGATCGACAATTGTCTCACGGTCGCCGACCGCCTCGACGTGCAGGTGATGATCCACACCGACACGCTCAACGAGTCCGGCTTCGTCGAGGACACCATCAAGGCGTTCAAGGGCCGCACCATCCACGCCTTCCACACCGAAGGCGCCGGCGGCGGCCATGCGCCCGATATCATCAAGGTGGCGGGCCTGAAGAATGTGCTGCCGTCGTCGACCAATCCGACGCGGCCGTTCACGCGCAATACCATCGACGAGCATCTCGACATGCTGATGGTGTGCCACCATCTCGACCCGTCGATTCCCGAAGATCTGGCGTTTGCCGAAAGCCGCATCCGCAAGGAGACCATCGCGGCGGAAGACATCCTGCACGACATCGGCGCGCTCTCCATGATGTCGTCGGACTCACAGGCCATGGGCCGCGTCGGCGAGGTGATCATCCGCACCTGGCAGACCGCCGACAAGATGAAGAAGCAGCGCGGCCATCTGCCCGAAGAAAAGGGCGACAACGACAACGCGCGGGCGAAGCGCTACGTCGCCAAATACACGATCAACCCGGCGATCGCGCACGGCGTGTCCAAGCACATCGGCTCGGTGGAGAAAGGCAAGCTCGCCGATCTTGTCATCTGGTCGCCGGCCTTCTTCGGCGTCAAGCCGGACATGATCATCAAGGGCGGGTCGATCGTGGCGGCGCAGATGGGCGATCCCAACGCCTCGATCCCGACCCCGCAGCCGGTGCACTACCGCCCCATGTTCGGCGCCTTCGGCAAGGCGCTGACCGCATCCTCCCTGGTATTCGTCTCGAAGGCGGCGGCGCGCTCGACGCTGCGCAACAAGCTCGGCATCGAGAAGCAGTTCGCCGCCGTCGAAAAGACACGCAAGATCGGCAAGAAGGACATGATCCACAATTCGGCCACGCCGAAGATCGAGGTCGATCCGGAAACCTATGAGGTGCGCGCCGACGGCGAACTGCTCACCTGCGCACCGGCCGAGACCCTGCCCATGGCGCAGCGGTATTTTCTATATTGAGCTTACCGCCCCACCCGTCGCCACGTCTCGCCGCCGCAGAACACTCCCGCGCAGCCCTGCACTTCGATCCGGTTCGCGTCGTGCGGGAGCAGCTTGCCGGCATAGGTCTGCCCGTCGTCGGAATTGTAGATCGAGCCCGCCCAGCCGCCCTGGCCGTCCGGCGCCATGGCGAAAATGCGCAGTCCCAGGATGCGGCGGCTGCGCTTGCGCGGGTTGGGATTGTGCTCGTCGACCGGCGGCTTGCCGGTGGCCGGATCGATCGCCTCTTTCAGCCAGACCACCGTGCCGCACAGCGACCGGCCGCAACGGGCGATGCGGATATGGGCGTCGCCTTTCTGCGTGAGCCAGGTGCCGGTGGGCGAGGCCGCCTGGGCGCCGCCAATTGCGGCGCCGAGCGTGAATGCGCAAAGCAGGACGCCGAGGGCGGCCGCGCGGAACGTTTGCATGAGACGGCTCCTTGAGGGCGACGCGAAGGGGACCTGCCTATGTCACGCGCTTCATGGCATAATGACGGCGCGGCGATGAATACAAGTCTTGCCCGGCCGGAATTGTGGTGAACGGAAAGCGAATCGTGCGGCGCGCATCCGAGATAAAGCGGGCAGGGGATTGGGACGCGTCGAGCGCGATCGACCGCGTCGTGCTCGATTCCGGCGACCGCCATCTGCGCCGGGTCGTGCTGACGGGCGAGCGCGGCACGCGCTTCCTGGTCGACTTGGCGCGGCCGGCGCAGTTGCGCGACGGCGACGCGCTCGCGCTCGACGACGGCGTCCTCGTTGCGGTTGCCGCGGCGCCCGAGCCGCTTATCGAGATCGCCGCGCATGGCGCGCTCGATGTCGTGCGCCTTGCCTGGCACCTCGGCAACCGCCACACCGACGTTCAGATCGCCGGCGACCGTCTGCGCATCCGCCACGACCATGTGCTGGAAGACATGCTGCGCGGCCTCGGCGCGGAGCTTGCGCCCATTGACGCGCCGTTCGATCCGGAGCCGGCCTCGCCGCATGGGCATGAGCATGGACACGAGCATGGGCACGAACATGGCGGGTAAGCGGAGCGCGGTCTCCTTGCGCCGTTCGTCCCCGCGCAAGCGGGGACCCAGGGCGGCAACCGCAAAAGCGCTGGAGTCCCGCTTGCGCGGCAATGAACGGGATGAGGAATTGCCGCCGCCAAATCTCTACCGTCTCCTCGCATGGCTGTCGCCGTCCTATCCCGTGGGCGCCTTCTCCTATTCCGGCGGCATCGAGTGGGCGGTCGAGGCCGGCGACGTACACAACGCCGAAAGCCTGCAAGCCTGGCTCGGCGTCATGCTGATGGAAGGCTCCGGCTTCTGCGACGCCGTGCTGTTCGCGCATGCCCATCGCGCCGCCGCCGATGGAGACGACAAGGCGCTGCGCACCACGGCCGAGCTCGCTGCCGCTTTTGCCGCCTCGAAGGAGCGTCATCTGGAAACCACCGCGCAAGGCAATGCCTTTGTCGACGCCACGCGCGCTGCCTGGCCCTGCGCCGCACTCGATACTCTTAAGCGGGTCTGGGAAGGCCCGGTCGCCTATCCGGTGGCGGTCGCGGCGGCGGCCGCCGGCCACGGCATTGCGCTCGGTCCGGCGCTCGCCGCTTTCCTGCAGGCGGTCGCCGCCAATCTCGTCTCCGCCGGCGTGCGCCTGATCCCGCTCGGCCAGACGGACGGCCAGCGCGTGCTGGCCGCGCTCGAGCCGGCAGTCGCGCAAAGCGCAGCGCGCGCGCCGGCCGTGATGCTCGACGACATCGGCACGGCGGCCTTCCGCGCCGACCTCGCCGGCCTGCGCCACGAGACGCAGTACACGCGGCTGTTCCGTTCCTAATCGTGTCCTGCCGTACAGAGGCAGCCGCCAGACATTACGGAAACACGCGTCAGAGTGCCGCAAAGCGCACTGGATTCCGAACGTTCTCCCGCGCGCCGTTTTGACTCTTGTAAGGGCGGCTCAACAAACAGAGGGAGAATCCCGATGAAGTGGCTTCTCGTGACGACGGCGGCGCTCGGTCTTGCGGCCGCGACGCCGGCGCTGGCGATGAACAATTCTTCGATGAACAACGGCAATATGCCGATGAACAATTCGTCGATGAGCCAGCAGGGTGCGAACACCGGCTCTGTGAACAAGTCGGACACGTATGGAACAACCGGCCAGAACGGCCAGAACTTCCAGCGCTTCCAGAACAATCAGACCGGCCAGAACATGCCCTATCAGGCCAATCAGAATCAAAACGGGCAGAACGGCCGGAACTATCAGAGCAGCCAAAACGGCCAGTTCAGCCAGAACAATCAGTCGAACAATTCCGTGCGCATGCAGGCGATGACCCAGCAGAAGCTGCGTAGCGCGCTGCAGCAGGCCGGCTTCAGCAATATCCACGTGCTCAGCGCGAACTACCTGATCAAGGCGCAGGACAAGCAGGGCAACACGGTCTACATGGCGATCCAGCCGCCGGCTCATCCGACGGGCGCGGCCACCACCGGTTCCGCCACCAGTTCGCAGTTCGACAAACAGGGCTCGAACAACAACAGCCCGAGCTATCAGAACAATCGGAGCTACGGGAACAACCAGAACAAGAACAATCAGCCCTATCAGAACAACTCCAACCACTAAGCCCTGACGCGACAGTCAGCGCTGCGCCGGATCGCGGCGCGACTCGAGGATGCAACGCCTCGCGTCGCCGGCGGTCCGGCACCCGGTCGGCCCACTGAGCCTGGCCGGCCTTTGGAGCGATTGCCTCTCCCCGTGAGCGGGCGAGGGAGAACCGGACTTGACCCGGTGACCCCGATAAGGGAGGCAAGAGCGTTGCTTTCCTCGAGCGGGGGGCCGGGCGAGCCCGGTGATGACGAACAGTGAGCAATACCCATGGCCCGTTGCGGGTCGGCGTCGGCGGGCCGGTCGGCTCCGGCAAGACCGCGCTGATGGATGCGCTGTGCAAGAAGCTGCGCGGACGCTACCAGATCGCCGCCATCACCAACGACATCTACACCAAATGGGACGCCGAATATCTGGTGCGCTCCGGCGCGCTCGAGGCTGAGCGCATCGCGGGTGTGGAAACCGGCGGGTGCCCGCACACCGCGATCCGGGAGGACGCCTCCATCAATCTCGCCGCGATCGCCGACATGCGCGCGCGCTTCCCCGATCTCGATCTGGTCCTGATCGAATCCGGCGGGGACAATCTCGCCGCCACGTTCTCGCCCGAGCTTGCCGACCTCACCGTCTACGTGATCGACGTCGCCGCCGGCGACAAGATCCCGTCCAAGGGCGGCCCCGGCATCACCCGCTCCGATCTGCTCGTCATCAACAAGGTCGATCTGGCGCCTTATGTCGGCGCCTCGCTCGAGGTGATGGAACGCGACGCGAAGAAGATGCGGGGACAGCGCCCCTTCGTCATGACCAACCTGCGCACCGGCCTAGGCGTCGACACGATCGTCAAATTCATCGAAGACAAGGGCGGATTGCACGCATGACATTATCGGCCTGTGAAAAGCTCGACGCCGCGCTCGCCCGCATCGACGATCCGAACGGCGAAGGCGCGCGCGCCTGCCTCACTGTCTATCGCGAAGGCGCCAGGGCGGCGGCGCAGGCGTCCGACGGCCGCGCCAAGGCCGGCATCGCGCTTGGGCCCCTCGACGGCGCCATCGTCACCATCAAGGACCTGTTCGACGTGGCCGGCGAGGTCACCCGCGCCGGCTCATTGCTGCTCGCCGAGGAAGGCAAGCCCGCGCTGGAGGACGCCCCCATCGTGCGCCGCCTGCGGGCGGCGGGCGCGGTGATCGTCGCCAAGACCAACATGACGGAATTCGCCTTCTCCGGCGTCGGCGCCAATCCGCACTTCGGCACGCCCGGCAATCCGGCCGACCGCGCACGCATCCCCGGCGGCTCCTCTGCCGGCGGCGCCGTGGCGGCCGGGGATCATATGTGCGAGATCGCCATCGGCTCCGACACCGGCGGCTCCACCCGCATTCCGGCCGCGCTCTGCGGCATCGTCGGCTTCAAGCCGAGCCGCCAGCGCGTGCCGACCGAGGGCGCCTTTCCGCTGTCGTGGTCGCTCGACTCCATCGGGCCGATGGCGCGCAGCGTCGCCGACTGCGCGAACGCCGATGCGGTCATGGCGGGTGAGGCGCCGCTTCCGCTACAGCCGGCGCCGCTGATGAATCTGCGCATCGGCGTGGCACAGGGCATGCCGCTTGAGCGGCTCGACGAGACCGTGGGCAAGGCCTTTCCCGCCGCGCTCGCGCTGCTCGAAAAGGCCGGCGCCCGCCTCTCGGACGAGAAGCTGCCGCTGCTCGATGGCATGGCCGAAGTGCTCGGCAAGGGCGGCGTGCTGGCGCCGGAAGCCCACAGCATTCACCGCGATCGGCTCCGTCGCGGCGAGGCGATCGATCCGAATGTGCGGGTGCGGCTGGAACGGGCCGGCCAGATACCGGCCGCCGACTATATCGAGGCCACCCGAACCCGCTTCGACCTCATCCGGGCCATGGACGACCGCCTTGCCGATCTTGATGTGGTCGCCATGCCGACCACGCCGATCGTCGCCCCGCTCATCGCCGAGGTGGAAAATCCCGACGATTTCGGCCGGCGCAACGCGCTGTTGTTGCGCAACACCACCATCTGGAATTTCTTCGACTGCTGCGCCGTCTCGCTGCCGTTGCCGCGCGCAGGCGGTCTGCCGGTGGGCCTGATGCTGGCCGCCCGCAATGGCCAGGACCGCCGCCTGCTGCGCATCGCCGCCGCGGTGGAGCGCTTGCTGGCGGGATAATCAGCCTCCCCTGGAGGGCAGGGCTTTCGCATATGGTAAATCGGGCCGCGAACTCCTCTCACCTCCCCTGAAAGGCAGGCTATCGCATGTGGCCGCAGCGCCCACCTCTCCCCGCTGGGCGGGGAGAGGTCGACGCGCGTAAGCGCTTACGCGCGTCTTCGACGCGCAGCGCGTCGGGTGAGGGGGTGTACCCGCAATTCTGAGCGCAAAAAATCCTGGAAAAAGCCCCTCACCCCGACCCTCTCCCCGCAAGCGGGGAGAGGGAGAAGAGGCGCCTTGCTCATATGCGATAGCCCTGACCCTGGAGGGGCAGGGCTATCGCATGCATCGAAGACGCGAGCGGGGGCGGGGTGGCATCCCGGCAATGACAGGCGCTGCCGGCCCGCCTATTCGACTGCAAGCGAAAAGCGCTAAAACTCGCGCAGCGTCTCCAGCAGGCGCTTGTAAGCCGCCGCGCCGAGCTTCTCCCTCAGCCCCGCCTCGTGTTCCGCGGCCAGCGCCTTCGCTTTCGCCAGCGTTTTCTCGCCGTCGCCGGTGAGGTGCAGGGCGTGGCGGCGGCCGTCGCCGGTGGACGGCAGGCGCTGGGTGAGGCCGCGACTCTCCAGCCGGTGCAGCAGCCGCACCAGCCGCGCGCGCTCGATGCCGAGCGTGGCGGCAAGCTCAGACTGCGACAGGCCGGGATTGGCGCCGATCACCACCAGCACCGAGAACTGCGCCGGGCTGATGTCGATCGCGGCGAGGCGGCGGATGAAGTCCTGGAACACCCAGACCTGCAGGCGGCGCACGAAATAGCCGAGCCGCTCGTTGAGATCGCCGAGATCGATCAGAGGCGCGCTGCGCAGCTTCGGGGCCGGCGCCTTGCGCAAGGCGGCGGGCCGCCCCGTCTTGGTTCGGCGCTTGGCTGGAGACATCGGCACCCCCTGGCGCCCGGGTCGTTTCGGGCGGACGTACGCGCGGCAGCAACACCGCTGTTGACGAAATTTGTTGTCCCCGTCAACAATATCCCCAGAGGGGGAACGGCGCCACGGTCGGCGCCGCCGGACGCCCGCGCTTGTCCGTCGCCAGGCATGCTCTTGCCGTGGGCGCAGACGGTCCGGCATGCTCCAACAAACGGCCGCCACGCGGCCAGGGAGGAATATCAATGAACCGCAAATCGAGCACTTCCGCGCGCCTGACGCGGCGCGGCTTCAACCTGGGCACCGGCGCGGCGATTCTCGCCGGCACCGCGCCCTTCAACATCGTCCGCGCCGCCGGCGCGCCGCTCAAGGTGGGCGTGCTGCTGCCCCGCTCCGGCTATGAGGCCAGTATCGGCCAGGACTGCCAGCGCGGCGTCGCCATCGCCAACGGCGTGCTCAAGGATAACGGTCTGCCCGAATTGCAGATTATGGATGCCGACACGGAATCGAACGTGTCCACCGCCCGGTCCCGCGCCGAAAAGCTGATCGGCGAGGGGGCCCAGCTCCTGATCGGCGCCTTCAACTCCGGCCAGAGCTCGGCGATCGCCCAGGTCGCGGAGCAGAAGGGCATTCCCTACGTCATCAATATCGCGGCCGCCCCGCCGATCACCGAGCAGGGCTACAAGTTCGTCTTCCGCAACTTCCCCACCGCCCCGATGATTTTGAACGACGCCTTCGACAACCAGAAGGAAGTCTTCGCGGCCGCCGGCAAGGCGCCGAAAACGGTGGTGTTCCTGTGCGAGAACGACACCTTCGGCAAGGCCATGCAGGGCGGCATTTCGCACATCATGCCGCACCACAACATGCCCTACAAAATCCTTCAGACCATCTCCTACGATCCGCATGCGCGCGATCTCTCGGTCGAGATGGCCAAGGCGAAGGCGACCGGCGCCGAAGCGCTCCTGGTGGTGAGCCGTCTCAACGACGCCATCCTGCTTACCCGCGAACTGGTCAAGCAGCGCTGGACGCCGGAGGCGATCCTCAGCATGGGACCGGGCTGGTACGAGGACCAGTATCTCAAGACGCTGGGCAAGCTCTCCGACGGCCCGTTGAGCTTCGTGCCGTGGTACGACCCCAACAAGCCGCTGTCCAAGCAGCTCGAAGCGGCGCTCGCCAAGAAATATCCAGGCGTCAACCTCAACACCAACCACGTCTACACCTTCGAGGCGCTGCTGATCGCCGCCGACGCCTACAAGCGCGCCGGCACCGCCGATCCCAAGGCGCTCGCCGAGGCGATCCGCAAGACCCACATCACCCACAATGCCAGCCCCGGCCCCGGCATCATGTTCAACGCCAAGGGCCAGAACGATAAGCTCAAGGACTCGGCGATCCAGAACCGCGGCGGCAAGCTGGTGACGGTGGCGCCGAAGGAGGCCGCCAACGCCAAGGTGGTGTGGCCCTATCCGCCCTTCGACAAGCGCGGGTGAGCATATCCTCTCGCCGTCACCCTGAGGCGGCCGCGCGCGAGCGCGGCCCTCGAAGGGCGACGGTCCCCGACTTGTGCCCGTCATCCTTCGAGGCTCGCGGCGCTCGCACCTCAGGATGACGGCGCGATATCGTGCCCGTGCCGAATCGACCATGCACTAGGACCCGCCGGTGCCCCTCTCCCTCTATCTCAACGTCGCCATCGGCGGGATCCTCACCGGCCTCGTCTACGGCCTGATGGCGCTCGGCCTGTCGGTGATCTTCGGCGTGGTGCGCGTGGTCAATTTCGCCCATGGCGAGATGATGACGATCGCCATGTATCTGGCGATCACGCTGTTCGCCGTCTTTCATCTCGATCCGCTCGTCATGCTGGTGCCGATCGCGGCGGCCATGTTCGCCTTCGGCTATCTCCTGCAGGCCGGCATGATCAACCGCTTCATCACGCGGCCCGAGCACAGCCAGTTCCTGCTGCTGATCGCGGTGGCGATCATCATCGCCAATGTCCTGCTCATTCTCTACGGCCCGGACGCGCAGAACGTGCAGGTCGCCTATGCCTATGACAGCTACGCCGTCGGCCCGGTGATCATCGACGCCACCAAGCTCTATGCCGGCTTCACGGCGATTGCGGTTGCGGCCCTGCTGTTCGCCTTCTTCCGCTATACGTCCGTGGGCACCGCCATCCGCGCCTGTGCCGACAATTACACCGGTGCGCAGGTGGTCGGTCTCGACGTCAAACGCTACTACGCGCTGACCTTCGGGCTGGGCACGGCGTGCGTCGGCGCCGCCGGCACCATCCTGCTCCTGATCTTCGACGTGACGCCGGCGGCGGGCCCCTCATACACGCTGCTCGCCTTCGTCATCGTCATCACCGGCGGGCTCGGCTCCATGCCCGGCGCGCTGCTCGGCGGCGTGCTGATCGGCTTCACCGAAGCCATGGCCGGCCTGTTGTTCGACCCGTCGGCCAAGAGCATGTTCGTCTTCGCCATCCTGGTCCTGGTCCTGCTGTTCCGGCCGCAGGGCATCATGGGCAGGAGGGCGGCATGACGATCGCGAGTTTGACCGAGGGCGTTTCGCGCCGCGCGCTGGTGCTGCTCGGCGCCCTGCTGGCGGTGCTGATCCTGGCGCCGCTCTTCGCCAGCGACTACCTGCTTACCGTGCTCATCGTGATCCTCTATTTCGCCTATACCGGCCAGGCGTGGAACATCCTGATGGGCTTTACCGGACACCTCTCGCTCGGTCATGCCCTCTATGTCGGCCTGGGCGCCTATACGGCGGCGGCGCTCTACGTGCATTTCGGCGTCGGCCCCTGGCTCGGCCTGCTGGCCGGGGTGCCGATCGCGGCGCTGGCCGGCGCCTTCATCGGCTATCTCGCCTTTCGCTTCCGCGTCGCCGGGGTCTATTTTGCCATCCTGACCATCGCCATCGCCGAATTCGGCCGCATCGGCTTCGATCATCTGGACTGGACGGGCGGCACGGGCGGCCTTTTCCTGCCGGTCTCGCAATTTGCCCACAACGATCTGTGGCATCTGCGCGGCCATCCGATCATGTTCTACTACATCCTCCTGGCCGCCACCGCCCTCGCCTTCATCGCCTGTCGCGCGCTGTTGCAAAGCCGCATCGGCTATTTCTGGCTGGCCATCCGCGAGGATGAGGAGGCCGCGCGGGCGGTCGGAATCAACACCTTCCGCTACAAGATGATCGCGGTGGCGATCTCGGCGGGCATGACCGCCTTTGCGGGCGTGATCTACGCCTTCTACTACAACAATCTGTTTCCCGATCAGGTCTTCAACATCGAGCGCTCGATCGAGATCATTCTCGGGCCGATCGTCGGCGGAATCGGCACGCTGTTCGGTCCGATCCTCGGCGCCTTCGTGCTCACCGGGCTCGCGGAGACGCTGACCGGCGGACTGTCGATGTTCGGGATCGACGTGCCGGGCGCCAAGCAGGTGTTCTACGGTATCTGCCTGCTGCTGGTGGTGCTGGCGCTGCCGGGAGGCATCTGGCCGTGGCTGTCGCGGCTCATCGGTATCGAGCGGGGCCGCAAATGAGCGCGCTGCTTTCCGTCGATGGCATCAGCAAGCGCTTCCGCGGCCTGGTCGCCGTCGACCGCGTCAGCTTCGAGGTGCCCGAGGGCGCGATCTTCGCGGTGATCGGTCCCAATGGCGCCGGCAAGACCACACTGTTCAACCTGATCGCCGGCGCCTTCAAGCCGGATGGCGGCAGCATCGGCTTCGCCGGCGCGCGCATTGACGGGTTCGCGCCCGACCGTATCTGCCGCAGCGGCATCGGCCGCACCTTTCAGATCGTGCGGCCCTTTCCGGCGCTCAGCGTCGAGGACAATGTCGTGGTCGGCGCGCTGCTCAACCGGCATGACGTTGGCGCCGCGCGCGCCTACGCCCAAGACGTGCTGCGCCGGCTCGATCTCTACGACAAGCGCACGCAGACGGCCGCCGCGCTCACGCTGCCGGACCGCAAGCGGCTGGAAGTGGCGCGTGCGCTTGCCACCGATCCGAAGCTCCTGCTGCTCGACGAGGTGATGGCGGGTTTGCGCCCTACCGAGACCGACCGCATCGTCTCCATCCTCAAGTCGCTCAACCGCGAGCGCGGGCTCACCATTCTCCTGATCGAGCACGTCATGCGCGCGGTGATGGCGCTCGCCGACCGGGTGCTGGTGCTGCATCACGGCGCCAAGATCGCCGAAGGCGCTCCTGCGGAAGTGGTGCGCGATCCGGCGGTGATCGATTCTTACCTTGGCGCGGAGGCGGTGGAATGATCTGCACGCGTCGCTTCGAGCTCCGCTCATTCTCGCGCAAGCGGGAATCCAGGGCGGCAATCTCGAAGCCGGAATGCTTCGGCACAGGGTCCCCGCTTTCGTGGGGACGAGCGGGCGAAAGATGCTGACGGTCGAAAACCTCGACGTCTTCCACGGCGACGCCCAGGCGCTCGACGGTGTTTCTCTCACCATCGAGGAGGGTGCCATCGTCGCGATCGTCGGCGCCAATGGCGCGGGCAAGACCTCGCTGATCCGCGCCATCGCCGGCATGCTGCGGCCCGCGCGCGGCCGCATCCTCTATCGCGGTACCGACATCGCCGGCTGGCCGAGCCACAGGGTGTGCGAACTGGGCCTCGGCCAAGTGGCGGAGGGGCGCCAGGTTTTCCCCTCGCTCAGCGTCGCGGAAAATCTGAACATGGGCGCCATGCTGTCGCGCGCCCGCGCGGAGCGCGCGCGCAATCTGGAAAGAATCTACGCGATGTTCCCGGTATTGGCCGAGCGCAGCGCGCAGGCCGCCGGCACGCTGTCCGGCGGCGAGCAGCAGATGCTGGCCATCGGGCGCTGTCTGATGGGGGCGCCGGAACTGGTCATGTTCGACGAGCCCTCGCTTGGGCTTGCCCCCACCATCGTGCAGAACGTGCTGAAGACGGTGCGCGACTTGAACCGCGACGGGCTCACCTGCGTGTTGGTGGAGCAGAACGTGGCGGTCTCGCTCAAGCTCGCCAGCCGCGCCTATGTCCTGGAGAACGGCCGTGTCACGCTCGCCGGCTCCGGCGCCGAGCTGTTGAACGACGACCGGGTGCGGCAGGCTTATCTGGGGCTATAGCGCCCCCGCATTACCTCATTCCCGCGCAAGCGGGAATCCCGAGCAAAAAACTCAACCTGAAAATTGCTGCCCCTGCGTCCCCGCTTTCGCGGGACGAGCGGGAGACGCAATATCTGCCGGCCTATTTCAGCGCCGGCCCGATCGTCACGTGAAGCTTGCCCACGCCCTCGACCTCGCAGTCGATCTTGTCGCCGGCGACGGTCGCGGCGACGCCCGAGGGCGTGCCGGTCATGATCACGTCGCCTGCTTCCAGCCCCACCATTTCCGACAGCTTGGAGATGACCTCCGGCACGTTCCAGATCATCTGGCTGAGATCGCCGTCCTGGCGCACCGTGCCGTTCACCTTCAGCGTGATGCGGCCTTTGGTCGGATGGCCGATCTCGCTGGCCGGCTTCAGCGGCCCGCACGGCGCCGAATGATCGAACGCCTTGCCGATCTCCCACGGCCGCTTGATGTCGCGTGAGGCGATCTGCA
Organism: uncultured Pseudomonadota bacterium; assembly: GCA_963837965.1. Taxonomy (GTDB): domain Bacteria; phylum Pseudomonadota; class Alphaproteobacteria; order Rhizobiales; family Xanthobacteraceae; genus Pseudolabrys. Next base: position 310,086 of record CAWIPY010000011.1, read on the forward strand.
GGTCGCGCCGCGTGAGATCGATGCCGACGGCATAGCCCCAGATGCAGTCGTTGGCCTTGTCGACCGGGATGTTGCGGCCGCCGCTCTTCAGCGCCACCACCAGCTCGACCTCGTGATGCATGTCCTTGGTCAGCGACGGGTAGGGCACGGTACCGCCATCCGGCACGATGGCGTCGGCGGGCTTGGCGAAGAAGAAGGGCGGCGCGCGCTCGTCCTGCCCCATCTCGCGGATGTGCTCGATGTAGTTGCGGCCCACGCACCAGATGCGGCGCACCGGAAACACGTGCGTCGATCCGGCGACGGCGATGCTCGCCTGCGGCGGCGGCGGGATGACGAAGTCGGTCATGCTGATGGCTTTGCTGAACGAGGAGGCGCGGAAAGACGCCATCGGGTAACGGAGTAAGCCGGCGGCGTCAACATACGTAAGGATAAGGTTATGAGCCCGCGACTGCCGCCACCGGCTCCCGCCGCTCCTGCTGTTCGAGCTGCAGGCGATAGAACGAGGCGTAGCGGCCGCGCTTGCGCAGCAATTCGTCGTGGCGGCCGGACTCCACCACCTGTCCGTCCTCCACCACCAGGATGCGGTCGGCATGCGAGACCGTATGCAGCCGGTGCGCGATGGCGAGCGTGGTGCGGCCCTGGAACAGATGGTCCATGGCCTCGCGCACCTGCAATTCGGATTCGGAATCGAGCGCGGCGGTCGCTTCGTCCAAGAGGATGATGCGCGCGTTCTTGATCAGCGCGCGCGCGATCGCGATGCGCTGGCGCTGGCCGCCGGAGAGCTGCAAGCCGTGCTCGCCCACCGGCGTGTCGTAGCCGAGCGGGAACGACATGATGAAGTCGTGCGCATAGGCGCCCTTGGCCGCGGCCGCGATCTCGTCGTCGCTGGCGCCCGGCTTGCCGAAGGCGATGTTCTCGCGGATGGTGCCGCGGAAGAGGAACACGTCCTGTCCGACATAGGCGACGTGGCGGCGCAGGCTGTGGCGCGACACCGCCGTGATGTCTTGCCCGTCGATCAGGATCCTGCCGCGCGCGGCGTCGTAGAAGCGCATGATCAGGTTGAACACCGTCGACTTGCCGCCGCCCGATGGGCCGACCAGCGCGGTCAGCTTGCCGGCCTCGGCAGCGAACGTCATGCCGCGCAGCACGGATTCGTCGCTGCGATAGGCGAAATGGACGTCTTCGAATTCAAGCTGGGCGGTCTTGACCGCCAGCGCCGGCTTGCCGTCGTCGGGCGCCTCGCTTGGCGGACTGTCGATCACCTCGAACAGGATGCGCACGCCCACCAGCGCGTTGTTGAGCTCGAGGTTAAGCCGCGCCAGGCGCTTGGCGGGCTCGTAGGCGAGCAGGAAGGCGGTGACGAAGGAGAAAAACTGTCCGGGCGTCGCGCCGGTCACCACCACGCGATAGCCGGCATAGATGAGCGCGATGGCGATGGCGCAGCCGCCGAGCGTCTCCATCAGCGGGCTCGCGCGATTGGAGACGCGCGCCATCTTGTTGGCTTCGTGCTCGACCGCCGCCACGTTGCGGTCGAAGCGCTCGCGCATGATGTCTTCCAGCGTGAAGGCCTTGACGATGCGGATGCCCTGCAGGGTCTCCTGCAGCGTCTCGATGATCTGCGTGTTGCCGTGGAACTGGCTGCGCGCGATCGAATAGATGCGGCGGATCAGCTTGCGCAGCACGAGGAACGCCGGCGGTACCACCACGAAGGCGAAGAACGACATCAGCGGGTCCTGCACCACCATCACGGTGACCAGGCCGACCAGCGAGAAGAAATCGCGCCCGACCGAAGTGATCAGCAGGCTGATCACCTGCTGCGCCGACGCGGCGCCGGCGCTCAGCCGCGCGATGAACTCGGTCGAATGCCGGTCGGAGAAGAAGCCGAGGCCTTCGTTGAGCAACTTGGCGAACACGGCGCGCTGGTTGTCGGCGATGATGCGGTTGCCGATGCGCGACAGTATTACGCTGAAGCCGTAGGTGGCGAGGCCTTTGCTGGCGAACAGCGCCACGGTGACGCCGCCGAGGAAAACGATGCCGGGGAAGTTCCGGTTGATATAGGCTTCGTTGATGACGGTGCCGATGAGATAGGCACTGGCCGCCGTGGCGGCCGCGGAGACCCCCATCAGGACGAAGGCGATCAGGTATCGGCGCCAATGCGGCATGCCCTGCTCGAGGAGCAGGCGGCGCACCAGGACATAGGCGCCGTAACGCGCATCTTCGGATGCTGGCAGGATATGGTCGTTCATTCGCCCTCTGGTCGGGCTCGATTATGGCACGTTTCGAGAGCGCGCGGGCTTCTTGCCTGCCGGCGGCGAAATTATCAAGGCAAAAACCGACCTAAAATCCCGGCGGAACACGGGTTCCGCTTCCCCACCCGCGTCTTATGAAGCGGCGCCGCGAACTCCTCTCACCTTCCCCTGGAAAGGGGAGGTACCAGGCCCGCGGAAATCACGCCGCGACGCTCTTGCGCTTGCCCAGCAGATCTTCCCAGGCCAGCGCGTGCGACACGATCGTATCGAGGTCCTCGAACTGCGGCCGCCAGTCGAGCGTGGAGCGGATGCGCGACACGTCGGCCACCAGGGCGGCCGGATCGCCGGGACGCCGGCCCTTGATCTCCACCTTGAAGTCGCGCCCGCTCACCCGCTTGACCGAATTGATCACCTCCATGACCGAGGCGCCGCGCCCGTAGCCGCAGTTGAAGGTCGCGCTGCTGCCGCCGCGGCGCAGATAGGCGAGCGCCGCCCGGTGCGCGGCTGCGAGATCGCTGACATGGATGTAGTCGCGGATGCAGGTGCCGTCCGCCGTCGGATAGTCGGTGCCGAACACGTCGATCTTTTCGCGCTTGCCGAGCGCGGTCTCGCAGGCGACCTTGATCAGATGCGTGGCCTGCGGCGTCGACTGCCCGGTGCGCTGCTTGGGATCGGCGCCGGCGACGTTGAAATAGCGCAGCACGGCGAAGCGCAGGCCATAGGCCTTGGCCGCATCGTGCAGCATGATTTCCGACATCAGCTTGGAAGAGCCGTAGGGCGAGATCGGCGGCGTCGGCGCGTCTTCGCGGACGGGGATCTGTTGCGGATTGCCGTAGACCGCCGCGGTCGAAGAGAAGATCACCTGCTTGACGCCGGCTTCGATCGCGGTGTCGAGCAGCGTGCAGGTGTTCATCGTATTGTTGCGGTAATAGGCGAGCGGGTCGGCGACCGAATCCGGCACGACGATGGAGGCGGCGAAATGGATGATCGCCCTGACGCCGTGACGATGGATGGTCTTGGTCACCAGCTCGCGGTCGCCGGTCGAGCCCACCACGAAGGGGACGCTGGCCGGGATGAGGAAACGGAAGCCGGTCGACAGGTTGTCGAGCACCACCACCGCGCTCGCCCGCGTCGTGGAGCGCGTGCACCATGTGGCTGCCGATATAGCCGGCTCCGCCGGTCACCAGGATCGTCATGCCGCCTGCCCTTTGTTCGACGTCATCGCGCCGTTTTAGCGGGCCACCGGCAAACGACTGGTTAGGGCGGCCTGCGACTGGCTGCGCTTAAGGCCGGCGTTGTTAACGATTGGTTATGGCGATTGCCGCACAGGCCCGGTATAGGAGGCCGCAAAGCGGGCCATGACCGATATCCTTTTCATCAAAACGTCTTCGCTCGGGGACGTGATCCACCACATGCCGGCGGTGACCGAGGCGCGCAGGTCGCGCCCCGACGCGCGCTTTTCCTGGCTGGTGGAGGAGGCCTTTGCGCCGCTCGTGCGCCTGCACCCGGACGTCGATAACGTTATTCCAGTGGCCTGGCGGCGCTGGCGCCGATCGCTTTACGCCCCCGCGACGCTGGCCGAGATCATGCACAGCCTCGCCGTCATCCGCGGCAAGGCCTATCACGAGATCGTCGACAGCCAGGGCCTGTTGCGTTCCGCGGTCATTGCGCGCGTCGCGCGCGGCCGCCGCCACGGCTACGATCGCGAGAGCATTCGCGAGCCGCTCGCCTCGATGTTCTACGACGTGCGCCACCATGTGAGCCGCGACCTGCACGCGGTGACGCGCAACCGTGTGCTCACCGGCCTGGCGCTCCGCTATGCGCCGCACGGCGCGCCCGATTACGGGCTCGACCGCGCCCGCTTTGCCAAGGCGGGCGAATCTTACGCCGTGCTGCTGCATGCGACCGCACGGGAATCGAAGCAATGGCCGGAGGCCGATTGGCTCGCGCTCGGCCGCACGCTGGCGACGCGCAATTTCGAACTGGTCCTGCCTTGGGGCAACGCCGAAGAACGCGCGCGCAGCGAGCGCATCGCGCAGAAGCTGCCGCGGGCGCGGGTGCCCGAGCGCGCGCCGCTCGATTCCGTTGCCGGCCTGATCGCCGGCGCGCAATTCGTGGTCGGGGTCGACACCGGGCTTTTGCACTTGGCCGCGGCCTTCGGCGTGCCGCTGGTTGCGATCTTCTGCGGCAGCAAGCCCGGCCTCACCGGCCCGGTCGGCTCAGGCCCGATCGCGGTGCTTGGCGTCGAGGGCTCAGCGCCGTCGGTGGAGGCCGTGATTGAAGCGGTCGGTCGGGTTTTGCGGTGAAGCCGTGTGACTGCTTGCCGCTCGGCGTGCCGGTGTCTACTGTCCCATCGGTGGACAGAACGGGCAAAGCCTGATGCCGAAGACGAGGCTGGAAGCGTTCAGCGACGGCGTACTGGCCATCATCATCACCATCATGGTGCTCGAGTTGAAGGTGCCGCACGGCGAAGACCTGAGCGCACTGCGGCCGCTGCTTCCCGTCTTCTCGACCTACGTTCTGAGCTTCATCTATCTCGGCATCTACTGGAACAACCATCACCACATGCTGCACGCGGTGAAGCACGTCACCGGCGGCGTGCTGTGGGCCAATCTGCATCTGCTGTTCTGGCTGTCGCTTTTTCCCTTCGTGACCGGCTGGATGGGCGAGAACCATTTCGCGCAGGCGCCGACGGCGCTTTACGGTGGCGTGCTGCTGATGGCGGCCGTCGCGTACTGGATGCTCACTCTCACGATCATCAACGAAGAAGGTCCGGACTCGCTATTGGCGCAGGCCGTCGGCAAAGACCTGAAGGGAAAGCTGTCGATCGTCGCCTATGCCGCGGGGATTGCGCTTTCCTTCGTCAATCACTGGATCGCCGCGGCGATCTATATTCTCGTTGCGCTGATGTGGCTGGTGCCCGACCGGCGGATCGAGAAAGTGCTGACGCGGCGGGCTTGAGGCCGGGCTTGTATTACGCCGCGCCCGCACGCAGCAGGTCGTGCACGTGGATGACGCCGACCGGCCTGCCGCCGTCCACCACGAACAGCGCGGTCACCTTGCGCGTGTTGAGGATTTCCAGCGTCTCGCTGACGAACTGATCGGGGCGGACCGTCTTCGGCCCGCGCGTCATCACCGCGTCGACGCTCTGGTGGAGCAGATTGTCCTGCATGTGGCGGCGCAGGTCGCCGTCGGTGATGATGCCGACCAGGCTGCCGCGCGCGTCGGTGATGCCGACACAGCCGAAGCCCTTGGCGCTCATCTCGATGATTGCCTCCGACATGGCCGTGCCGAGCGGCTTGAGCGGCACTGCCTCGCCGCCGTGCATGAGATCGGCCACCTTCTTGAGCAGCGAGCCCAGCTTGCCGCCGGGATGCAAAAGGCCGAACTGCGCGGCGGTGAAGCCGCGGCTTTCCAGAAGCGCGATGGCCAACGCGTCGCCGAGCGCCAATTGCAGCAGCGAGGAGGTGGTGGGCGCGAGATTGTGCGGACAGGCCTCGCGCGCCTGCGGCAGCAGCAGCGTCACCTCGGCCGCCTTGGCCAGCGTCGAGGCCGCGTTGGCGGTCATCGCGATCAGCCCGATGCGGAAGCGGCGCGAATAGTCGGTCAGGTCCTTCAGTTCCGCCGTCTCGCCCGACCACGACAGCGCGATGATCACGTCGTTGCCGGCGATCATGCCGAGGTCGCCGTGGCTGGCCTCGCCCGGATGCACGTAGAGCGCCGGCGTGCCGGTGGAGGCGAGCGTCGAGGCGATCTTGCGCGCCACGTGGCCCGACTTGCCCATGCCGGTGACGATGACGCGGCCGCCTTGTCCGTTGCCGGTCTGCGCGGCGCGGATCAGTTCGACGGCGGCGATGAAGCCCGCGCCGAGCGGCCCGCGCAGCGCCGCGACCAGGGCGTCGACGCCGGCGCCTTCCGTCTCCAGCGTGCGCAGGGCCGAGGCGATGATGGTCTCGGCGCGCGCGTCGACCGCGTCGGTGGGCAGTGGATTGGCCATGGTCCCTGGCTGTCGGCCCTGAAATGTTCCTCTTATGCCCCGCTTGATAGCACGGAACGGCGGCCCGCGTCAGGCGGCAGCCGGCCTTCGTTAACGGGCCGGGCCGGCTTGATGTCAGGAATTCCGCGCCTTTTCCAGGCATTTCTTGACGAATTCATCGAGATTGCCACCCGGGAACAGCTCGCCGCGGATGCCGGCGGCCGCCGCCGCCTGCATGTCGATGTCCTTGTCGCCGATGAACAGGCTGCGTGTACGATCGACCGGCCAATGGGCCACCAGGTCGAGGATCATGCCGGGCCCGGGCTTGCGCCAGTCGGACACCTTTCGATAGGCGGCGACGGGCGCGTCGGCGAGATACGGGCAATAGCGCACGTCGTCGATGCGCGCGCCCTGGGCATGAAGTTCCGCGCGCATCCAGGCGTCGAGCGCGTTCACCTGCGCTTCCGTGAACAGGCCGCGCGCCACCCCCGACTGGTTGGAGACGACGAACACGTAATAGCCCGCCGCGTTGAGCCGGCGGACGCCGGCGGCGGCGCCCGCTATCCAGTCGAAGCGCTCGCGCGTGCCGACATAGCCGTGATCGACATTGATCACGCCGTCGCGGTCGAGGAAGGCGGCGGGACGCTTGTCGCTCATGCGAGCACACCGCGCACCGCCGCCAGCACGCGCGCGACCGATACGTCGGCAGTGCGGCGATGCTTGACCGCCTCGTTGCCGATCCGGCGCGCGCGCTCGCGCGCCGCCTCGTCGCCGGGCGGCTCCAGGATGGCGGCCACCGGATTGAGCGGCTTCCAGTGCCACGGGCTGGTCGGCCCGAAGATGGCGACCGTCGGCGTGCCGATCGCCGCCGACACATGCATCAGCCCGGAATCATTGGTGACGGCGACATCGGCGGCAGCCATGGCAAGAACGGCGTCGCGCAAATCGTTGCCGGTCAGGTCGCGCACGCGTGGCCCCCCGGCGGTGGCGATCTCGCGGGCGATCTGCTTCTCGGTCGGTCCGCCCAGCACCCACACCGCGGCGCCTTCCTGCGCCAGCGCCTGCGCAAGCTGCGCATAATGGCACGGCGGCCAGGCCTTGCCTTCGCCCACCGCGCCCGGCGACAGGGTGACGACGGGCCGCCCATCGCCGAGCCCGCGCCGCCCGCGCCAGCTTTCTAGCGCTTCGGGTGGCACTTTCAGCGCCGGCAGCGGCCATTCCGCCGGCAGCGCCGCCCCCTTGGGCAGCGCCAGCGCGCCCATCTGGTCGATCATGCGCGGCGCCCTGCGCTCGCCGTAGCGCATGTCGTTGACGAGGCCGTAGCGCAGTTCGCCGACGAAGCCCGTGCGCCGGGGGATGCCCGCCAGCATCGGGGCGAGCGCGGCCTTCCATTTGCGCGACATGACGAGCGCTTGGCCGTAGTGCTCGTTCCACAGGTCCGAGGCCAGCGCGATCTGCCGCCAGAGCCCGAGCCGCCGGCGCGGGATGTCCGCCACGATCGCCTTGCGCACCCCCGGCATGTAGTCGGCCAAGGGCGCGCACAGGGTGCTCGACACCATGTCCACTGCCCGCTCCGGCGCCTGTTCGCGCAGCAGCCGCACCACCGAATGGACGCGCACAAAATCGCCGATCCAGACGAAGGGCACGATCAGCACCGGCGCGGCGGCTTGGTCGGCGTCCTGGCTCATCTGGCTTGGCGGCTGCCCCCTTGGCCCCTCGGCTTGCCCCTTGGCGGGCCCCGCAGCCGTTACCCCGTGGGGTAACAGCCTGTCCAGCCGCGATTTTCACCCTTCCCGGCGTCTTTTGCCGGGTCTATTTGCGCCCGCCCGCGGTCTGGGGCAAAGGATGGCCCAATAAGGGGGCGCATGGTCCCGAAAAGCTCGTCTCGACCCCGATCGGGGATGGGTCCCGGTTCTCGGACAAGACCATGCGCGAGGGATAAAGGCATGTTCCTGGTCACCGGCGGGGCCGGCTTCATCGGATCGAACGTGGTGGCGGCGCTCAACGCGGCCGGCGCCGCCGCCGTGGCGGTCAACGACATCCTCGGCAGCGAAGGCAAATGGCACAATCTCGCCAAGCACCGCATCGCCGATTTCGTCCCCCCGGCCGATCTGACGGGCTGGCTCGCGGGCCGCAAGCTCGAAGCCGTTATCCACATGGGCGCCATCTCCGACACCACGGCCAGCGATGGCGACCTGGTGCTGGAGAGCAATTTCCGCCTGTCGCTGCGCCTGCTCGACTGGTGCACGCAGAGCCGCACGCCGCTCATCTACGCCTCCTCCGCCGCCACTTACGGCGACGGCAGCCACGGCTTCGACGACGACTGGTCGCCAGAGGCGCTGCGCAAGCTGCGCCCCATGAACCTCTACGGCTGGAGCAAGCAGCAGTTCGATCTTGCGCTGGTCGACCGCTATGTGCGCAAGCAGCCGCTGCCGCCGCACTGGGCGGGCTTGAAGTTCTTCAACGTCTATGGCCCCAACGAGTATCACAAGGGTGCCATGATGAGCGTGCTGGCGAAAGTATTCGACGGCGCCAAGGCGGGCCGGCCGGTGCGCCTGTTCAAGTCGCACAAGGAAGGCATCGCCGACGGGGACCAGCGCCGCGATTTCATCTATGTCGACGACGCGGTCGCCGTGCTGCGCTGGCTGTTGGAAGCCGACACCATCAACGGCATCTTCAATGTCGGCACCGGCCAGGCGGAAAGCTTCCGCGACATGATCGGCGCCATGTTCAAGGCGCTCAAGCGGCCGGCGAACATCGAATATATCGACATGCCGGAAGACATCCGCGGCCAATACCAGTATTTCACGCAAGGCCGCATCGAGAATCTGCGCCGCGCCGGCTACAACGGCGACTTCACGCCGCTCGAGGATGCAGTGACCGAATACGTCACGGGCTATCTCGATAGAGCGGATAGGTATAAGTGAGTCATGTTGCGCATTCGGCATAGCCAATTCTCCGTTCGTCCCCGCGAAAGCGGGGACCCAGAGCTGCAGACCGCAGCCTTTTCTAATAATTATCTGGATTCCCGCCTGCGCGGGAATGAGCGGGAATAGCGATGTTCGACTTCGACAAGCATCTCGCCGATCTCAGCCGACAGACGGTGCTCTGCGTCGGCGATCTGATGCTGGACGAGTTCGTCTATGGCGACGTGTCGCGCATCTCGCCTGAGGCGGCGACGCCGGTGATCGCGGTCAAGCGCACGGAAGTCATGATCGGCGGCGCCGGCAACGTCGCGCGCAATCTCACCTCGCTCGGCACGGCCTGCGTCTTCGTCGGCGTGGTGGGCGATGACGACGCCGGCCGTGCGCTTGCCGACGCGCTGGAAGCCCAGCCGCTCATTGAATTCGACCTGGTCATCGACCGCGCGCGCCAGACCACCCGCAAGGTGCGCTTCGTTTCCGAGCACTTCTCCACCCATCTTCTGCGCGCCGACTGGGAGCACGCGGTTGCCATCGACGCGACCGCCGAGGACGAATTGATCGCGCGCGTGGCCGAGTCCATGCCGAAGGTCGATGCGGTGGTGCTGTCCGACTATGCCAAGGGCGCGCTCACCCCGCGCGTCATTCGCGCCGTGATCGATGCCGCCAACGCGCAGAAAAGGCCCGTGGTGGTCGATCCCAAGGGCCGCGACTATTCGATCTATCGTGGCGCCACGCTGATCACGCCCAACCGGCAGGAACTGGCCGACGCCACCCGCACGTCGGCGCGCAGCGACGACGAGATCGCCGCCGCCGCCGAATCCCTGCGCGCGCAATTGGACGCGCATGCCGTTCTGGTGACGCGCAGCGAAGACGGCATGACCTTGGCCGCGGGTGGCGATGCCGTGCATGTGCCGGCCTATCCGGTCAAGGTGCGCGACGTCTCCGGCGCCGGCGATACAGTGGTGGCGGTGCTGGCGGCGATGCTCTCGCTCAACGCCGATTTCGAATCCGCGATGCGCGCGGCCAATGCGGCCGCAGCCGTGGTGGTCGGCAAGCGCGGCACGGCGAGCGTTTCGCTCGCCGAACTGCGCCACCGCATCCTGCCGGCGGCGACGCTCGCGCCGGAAGAAAAAATCGTGTTCGACTGGAGCCAACTCGACGACCATCTCAACGACTGGCGCAGACAGGGCCTGCGCGTCGGCTTCACCAATGGCTGCTTCGATCTTCTGCATCCCGGCCATATCCGGCTTTTGGCCGGCGCCCGCGCGGCCTGCGACCGGCTGGTGGTGGGCTTGAACGGGGACGCCTCGGTCACGCGGCTCAAAGGCGAGGGCCGTCCGGTGCAGCCGGTGGAGGCACGCGCCGAATTGCTGGCCGCGCTGGAGGCGGTCGATCTTGTCGTTGTGTTCGAGGAGGACACGCCGGAGGATCTGATCGCGCGCATCAAGCCGACGGTTCTGGTCAAGGGCGGCGACTACACGCGCGAGCAGGTGGTCGGCGCCGATCTGGTGGAATCGCTCGGCGGGCAGGTGATCCTTGTCGATCTGGTGCCCGGCCATTCGACCAGCGCCATGGTCGCGCGCGCCGCCAAGAAGCGCTGAGCGTGAGAGGTTTCCGCTTGCTCATCCGACACTCCGCTCACTCCCGCGCAAGCGGGAATCCAGGATTGCAAGCGTCGATCGGGAGACTGTCGCACTGGGTCCCCGCTGGAGCCTGTGCTCGGGCCAGCCGCAGGTGCGAGGCATAGCGCGGTGGCGTCTCTTCTCCCCGATCACGAGATGCGGCTGATCGCGGCGTTCTTCGGGCCGCGCAAAGGCTATTTCGTCGAGGTCGGCGCCAACGAGCCGCGCGCGCGCTCGCAGACCTTTCACCTGGAACAGGCCGGCTGGAGCGGCGTGCTGATCGAGCCGCAGCCGCAACTTGCCGGGCAATTGCGCGCTGAACGCTCGGCGCAAGTTTTCGCGGTGGCGTGTTCGTCGCCGGAAAATGCCGGCAAGACGCTGCCGCTGCATGTGGCCGGCCCGCTGTCGTCGCTCGACCGCGCGGGCATGGCGCCCGGCGCCCGGCCGGAGACCGTCATCGAGGTGCCGGTGCGCACGCTCGACAGCGTGCTGGAGGAAGCAGGCGCGCCGGCCGGCTTCGACTTCCTCTCGATCGACGTTGAGGGCCACGAAATCGAGGTGCTGCGCGGCTTTTCCGTTGCGCGCTGGCGCCCGCGCCTGATCCTGCTGGAGGATCACGTCGCCGACCTGGCCAAGCATCGCTGTTTGAACGCCGCCGGCTACCGCATCATCCGCCGTTACGAGAACAACGGCTGGTATGTCGCGCGCGGCTCTAGCGACAAGGCCCGCCTTGCCGACCGCTGGGAGATCATGCGCAAATATTACCTGGCGCTGCCATTCCGCATGCTGCGCAACCTTTCGCGGCGGCTGCGGAAAGGTCAGGGGTGATCGCTATCCGCGGTAACGATCGCGACGTTCGCCTGCTCAGCCCCGCCGCGACAGGCTGATCGAGGCGCCCGTCAACTGGCCGCCATGCGAGCGGATGATCACCGACTGATGATGCCCGTGCGAGATCAGGGTGAGGTCGGCGTTGAAATTCGGATTCTGCACACGCACTTCGATGTGACCGTGGCGCGCGCGCCCGCTCAGGGTGCCGCCGATTTGGCGCGTGGACTCGTTCCAGTTGCCGGTGATGCGCCCGCCGTGGCTTTCCACGTCACTGTGCAACTCGAAATTGTAGCTGTCGCTCGCGCAGCGCAGGGACTGCTGCAGCGCATTGCCGTCGCTGCCCACCACATAGTGCGCACGGCAGCGGATGCGCTCCTTGCTGCCGTTGGACAACGAGATCTTCCCGCCGCCGCTCCAATTGCCCGCCAGCCCAGAGAAGGGGCCTGCCAGGGCCGGGGTCGTGGCGCCGGCGAAAGCGAGCCCGGCAAGTGCGCCGAGCCAGAAAAGGCGCCGTGAGAACGAGGCGGTCATGTCACATCTCCCGATGGCGATTTGCCAATTACACGACAAAACGAAACTGTCATGACGTAACGGCGCGGAATTGGGCGGTATCGCCTTCTTCCGGCAAAGGAGAAATCAAAAGCCGGCCAAAAGCAAGCGTCCGGCTCTGGGGAAAGGGCGTTACACATGCGCGCTAGCCCACCGCCGAGCCGAGGCCGGGCTCGACGCTTTCGAGCCCCCTGCTGTCCAGCCGTGCGGCGCCGGCGAGGCCGAGATCGGGCCCCAGCAGGCGGCCGCATTCGAGCAGGGTTGTGCGGGCGCAGCGGGCGTCGAGGGCGATTTGCAGCAGGCCCGGCACCTGATCAGGCCGGCGCAGCAGGGCGCGCAGCAGGGCCGGAATGTCGGTGCTGCCGTCGGCGCGGATTGCGCTCAAAGCGAGGTCGGGCAGGCCGCGCTTCGCCGGATCGCACACGACGCGGATTGCCGCCAGGGGCAGGCCGTGATGGGCAGCGGCGCCGGCAACCACATGCGTTTCCGTGTCGACCGCCAGGGCCCCCGTCTCGCGATGCAGCGCGCGCTTGGCTTCCGGGCTCGCGACCGGGCTGGCGGCGCCGGCCAGCAGGCCGGAGACGGCGCCCGGCATGGCTTGCAGCAAGGACTGCGACCAGTAGCGGTCGGTGGCGTGCCTGCCGGCGGGCGACACGACGCCCGATGCCACGATGCAGGTGCCGGGTTTGAGGTGAGGCGCCAGGCCGCCGGCCACGCCGAAGCTGATCAGCCCGCGGCAGCCGACGGTGATCGCCTCGTGTAGGGCCGGCAGCAAGCGGCCGCCGTTGCCGCCACAGATGACCGGCAGGCCGGATGCCTTGGCAATGCGGGCCTCGAAGGCCAAGCCGACCACCACAATCATTTCTCGGCCCTATTTAAATTCCTATGCAAATACCGGCGCGCGCGGCCGCCGCCCGCCGCGAGACACGACGGGGCAACGTCCCGCCCGCGTGAAGGTTCGGGCGCCGCGGCGGCGGAAGTGTAGCGGCAAGGCGGCGCGCGAGGAACTCATCCTCGGCGGATTCGTTGATTATCGTAGCGTAGAAGTGAATTCGGAGGGGACCATCGTGACCAATCGGGACGAGCAAGGGCAGGCGACGGTGCTGGTCTGCCCGCAATGCGCGGGCGCGCTCTACGAGGCGCGCGAGGGCGGCGTCTTGCGCTTCCGTTGCGCGCAAGGCCACGGCTACGCGCCTGAAGAAATCTGCCCGGGCATTGCCGACGACCTGCAAGGCCTGCTGCCGGATGTCGTCGGTGCGCTGACGCGCTGATCGCCATTGCCGGCTCATCGCGCACGCACCTGCATCGGCATGCCGCCTTGCGGACGCAGCGTCACTTTCTGCACCGGCCAGACGGTGTGACCGGGTTTCAGCGTCAGTTCGAAATCCCGCAGCAGCGTCGCCAGGATGATCGCCGCCTCCTGCATGGCGAAGGGCGCGCCGATGCAGGTGCGCGGGCCGACGCCGAACGGCAGATAGGCGTAGCGGTCGATCTTCTCAGGCGCGCCGTCGAGGAAGCGGGTGGGATCGAAACGGTCCGGCTCGCGCCAGAGCGTGCGATGGCGGTGCAGCACATAGGGCGCGATCACGACCATGGTGCCTTTCTGGATCGGCTCGCCCACCAGTTCGTCGGGGCCGAGGGCGGAGCGGCTGATGGCGGCGATTGGCGGATAAAGCCGGTTCGCCTCCTCGATCACGGCGCGGGTCTTGATCAGCCGGTCGGCCAGCAAAGTGGCATCGCCGTCCAGGGCGCGGTCGGCTTCGCTGCGCAGGCGCGCGCTCCACTCGGGCGACTGGGACAGCAGAAACAGCGACCAGGTCACGCAATTGGCCGTGGTTTCGTGGCCGGCGGCGATGAAGGTCAGCACATTGGCGCGCACTTCCGCTTCGCTCAGCCTCTCGCCCGTCTCTGGATCGCTCGTCTGCAGAAGATGGGTGAGCAGGTCCTCCGGCGCCTGGTAGCCGGCGCTGGCGATCTGCCGGCGCCGCGCCGCCACGATGCCGTCGACCGCGCGCTCGAAAAAGCGCAGTTCGCTCTGCGCCTTGGAGCGGGCGAACTGCGGCACCAGCTTGCCCAGGCCGAGCACGTCGAACGGGTCGAGCCGGCCGACCGCCTCGAAATAGGTCTTCATGCCGCGGCGGATGTCTTCCGGGTCGGTGCCGAAGCCGTCGGAGAAGATGGTGCGCTCGAGTACGTCGAGGGTGATGCGGGTGACCTCGACCGCCATGTCGACGGTTTCGCCTATCCGCCGGCGCAGGCGCGCGGCCGCCGCGCTTGCGGCATCCGCCATGGCGCCGGCATAGCTCATCACGCATCGGCGCGCGAACAGCGGTGCCAGCGCCCGGCGCTGGGTGCGCCATTGCCGGCTCTCGGCGGTCAATAGCCCCCCGGTGAGACCGGCCGAGAGGACGCGGCGCTGGAGCCAATCCTTCTGGTAGTTGCGGCAGTTATCAAGCAGCACGCGGCGGATCGCGGAGGGTTCATTCACCACCACCACCCGCGCAAACGGCAGCCCCCCCACCACCACGGGGTTCACGAAATGCGCCTCTGTCCAGGCTTCCAGCGGGTTGTTGGCGAGCACGCGCAATAGTGCCAGCGGTCCCAGGGTGCTCGCCTGCGGGTCCGGGGCAGGCGGGCGAAGCTTGGCAATGGCTTCGAGCATGCAATCCTGCGCGATAAACAAATTATGTCGCAGGATAACGGCGCGGTGGCGGCTCAGGTTCCCGTTTGCCGTGGTGCGGGAGCCCGATGGGTGCCCGCCGCCGCAAGCACGCGTTCGACGAAGGCGCCGATGTCGGCGATGGCGAACTTGGCTTCCGGCAGCATCGGTGCGAGCAGGTGCCAAACGTGCGGCATGCGCGGCCATATGCGCAGTTCGACGGCGCAGCCGGCCGTGCGCATCTTTTCCGCCATGCGCACGGCGTCGTCGTACAGGATCTCGTCGCCGCCGACATGGATGAGGGTCGGCGGCAGGCCGGTGGGATCGCCGTAGAGCGGCGAGGCATAAGGGTTGCGCGGATCGGCCCCGGCCAGGTAGTCGGCGGCGAAGGCGGGCAGGTCGTCGGCATTGAGCATCGGGTCGGCTTCGGCATTGGTTTGCAGCGACGCGCCGGTCAAGGCGAGGTCGGTCCAGGGCGACAGCACGACGGCGGCGTCGGGCGGGGCTAGGCCCGCGTCGCGCAGCCTCAGCAGCAGAGCGAGCGCGAGACCGCCGCCGGCGGAATCGCCCATGACGACGTGCCGACCCGCTGCGTTGGCTGCGAGCCAGCGATAGGCCGCAAGCGCATCATCGAGCGCGGCCGGAAAGGGATGTTCTGGCGCCAAGCGGTAATCGAGGACGAGCAGACGGGCGCGCGCCGCGGTGGCGATGCGCCAGGTGAAATGGCGGTAGGTGGCCGGCGAGCCGAGCCGGTAGCCGCCCCCATGCAGGTAAAGCACCTGACGCTCGGCAAGCGAGGCGGGCGTTGCGACCCACTCCGCCCTGACGCCGCCGGCGTCGACCGGCGTGGTGCGCGTGTTAGCCGGCGGGTGTGGAATAAAGCGCTTCCATGGCCTGGAAGGCCTGCCGTGCCTGGTCGAGGCTCTGGTGATGGCTGCGTCGCCGCACCAGCCAACGCAGGCCCATGCGCGCGATTTCGGCGCGCAGGCTGGGGCGGCGCATCACGGTCAATGCTCGTTGGCGGCCGCGGTCAGCAGCTTGGGCGCTGCGCCGCTGCCGCGTTGCTCGCCGACCAGGCGGCCGTCCTCGATGTTGATGATGCGGCTGGCAAATGACATCAGGCGGGAATCGTGGGTCACCACCAGCACGCCGCGCTCGGAATCGCGGGCGATCGCCGCCAGGGTGCCGAGGATGGCCTGGCCGTTGGCACTGTCCAGCGCCGCGGTCGGCTCGTCGGCCAGGATGGCGGAAGGGTCGGAGACGATCGCGCGCGCGATCGCCACCCGCTGCTGCTCGCCGCCGCTCAGTTCGCTTGGATAGGAAGGGATCTTGTGGGCGAGGCCGACCCGCGCGAGCGCGTCGTAGGCTTTGCTGCGCGCGCTGCGGCCACGGCGGCCGCGCACGTCGAGCGCCAGTTGCACGTTCTCGGCGGCGGTGAGCGTGGGAAACAGGTGATAGCTCTGGAAGATGAAGCCGATATGGTCGCGCCGGAGCTGCGCCAGCCGCTCGGCGCTGGCGCCTTCCGTCGAATGGCCGCAGATCTCCACCGTGCCTTCCGTCGGCGTGAGCATGCAGCCGAGCACCGACAACAGCGTGGTCTTGCCGCTGCCGGATGGCCCCATCAGCATGGTCAGCTCGCCGCCCTTGAGCGTGAAGTCGATACCCTTGAGCGCATGCACCTCGCCGGCGCCGTGACCCAGCACCTTGCTCACCCCTCTTGCGGCCAGGATCGAATCGCTCATCGGGTGAACACCATGGCGGGGTCGATACGCACGACCCGGAGGATGGCGGTGAAGGCGGAGGCGATGCACATGGCGACCGTCAGGCCGAAGATGGCGCCCATCAGCCAGGGCGTGATCACCACCGGAAGCGCCCCGCTTGCGGTTATCCAGACCACGATGAAACCGACGAGACTCGCCAGCGCGAAGCCGATCACCGCGTTGAGCAGCGCCTGATAGATGATGACGGTGTAGATATAGCCCTTCGACGAGCCGATGGCGCGCAAGGTGGCGAATTCCTCCAGATGGTCCTTGGTGCTGGAATAGAGCGTCTGCGCCACGATGACGGTGCCGACGATGACGCCGAGCAGGGCGCCCGCGAACAGCGCCATGCCGGCGCCGGTGCCGAACAACCAGAAATCGCGGCTGCGGTCGGCGAACTGTGCGGTGGTGAGCACCTCGACCTTGCCGAGGTCTTTCTGCAGGGTCTGGCGCACCTGCTGCAGGTTCGCGCCGGGTTTAAGGTTGATCAGGAAATAACTCGCCATGCTCGAGGGGATGCCGACATAGGCGCGCGCGCGGGAGAGATCGGTGAAGACGTAAGGCGTGGTGGTGAACGAGCGGATGCCGTCGGTGAGGGCCGCGACCTGCACTTTCTGCCCGCGGATGTTCGCTTTGGCGCCGAGCGTCGAGGCGCCGAGCCGCTTGCGGTAGGAGAGGTCGACGGCGACCGTGTGCGGCTCCTCCAGCGCCTTCACCGAGCCAGCGGTGATATCCCAGGGCTGCAGCACATTCTTCTTGAGATCGGAGCCGACGATGAAGACCGGCGTCATCTCGCCGCTCGCCAGTTGCCAGTCGGAGAATCCGATGACCAGCGGCGAAGCGCTGGCCACGCCGTCGGTGCGCAGGATGGTGCGCTCCATATTGGCGGCGAGCAGCGACGGGTCCTCGAAGCATTTGGTGCCCTGGCGCATCACCCACAGGTCACCCGAGGCATGGTCGATCATCTTGGTGACCATTTGCCCGAAGCCGAGATAGAGGCCCATCTGCACCATCACGAGCACAACGGAGAACACGATGCCCACCGTCGTTGCAACGAAACGCAGGCGGTCGTGGAACAGGTTGCGCGAAGCAAGGGTCAAGTTGAGCGGCATGTCACCCCGTGGCTTGCAGATGATGATCTTGCCGGCGAACGCGTCAGCGCGGAACCGGCGAAACGGCTCGCTTGCCGCTGGACAGCGGCCCGGCCATCAGGCGGCCGAAGGCTGTGCTCGACGACCAGCTCATGACCATGGCCCCCGTGAACACGATGGCCAGCTTGGCGGCGGCAATAAGGCCGCTCGAAAGGAGCGCGTATTGCAGCCAGACCACGAAGATATAGTGCACCAGATACATGCTATAGGCGTTCACCGACAGGCTATCGAGCGCGCGCGAGCGCACATGGGCGAGGCGCAGCGCGCCGGCGAGCAGGAACATTCCGCCGGCGGCGCAGCCCAGGGGGAAGGCGAAACTCGCGGCCAGCCGCACCAGCAGGCCGGCCTCGTTCCAGTGCGGCAATGTCAGCGAGGTGAAACCCGCCCACATGGCGAAGCTTACGCCGGCGGCGCCGAGCCAGCCCCACCAGTTGCGCGCCAGCGGGCCGTTGGGCGCGAGCAGGCCGCGGTCGAGGCCGTAGCTGCCGAGCGAAAAGCCGGCGAAGAAAAAGACGAGATAGACGAGCGGCCGGCAGAGCTGAAGCGAAAAGGGGCCCAGCGCGCTCCATTTCCAGGGCGAGAAGGCGAGCGCCAGCGGCACATAGCCGACGGCGGAAATCCCCGCCAGCAGCACGAAAAATGTCACCGGACGGTCGGCGACCCAGGCGGCGAGCCGGCGCAGGGAACCGATATAGCCGGGCGCCACGGCATAAAGCAGGGCGGCAAATGCGTTGGCGGCGAAAAGCTGCCACAGGAACCATTCCGGCCCGGCCGGCCAGGACGACAGCGAGAACCATTGGTGCCAGAAGTCGATGAAAGTGGGATCGGCGGTGCGTGTGAGATAGGCCGGATAATAGGCGAGCGGGCTGAGCAGTAGCGCGGCAAGCATGAACGGCAGACCGATGCGCCAGATCCGATCGGCAATGTAGACGCGCGCGCCCTTGCGGATGAGACTGCCGGAGGCGAGCAGGCCGGAGAGGAAGAACATCAAGGCCATCAGGCTCACGTCCTGCCAGGCGCAGAATATGTCGAAGCCGAGCCAGCGGTGTGCGTCGACGATGGGAAAAGCCTGCCAAGTGTAGGGTATGCGGTCGAAAGCCGCATGAGACGCGGGCGCCGAGGCGAGATAGGCGAGCGCAGAATGGAACGCCAGCACGATGATAATCACCACGGCACGGAGATTGCTGAGAGCAACATTTGGCTGGCCCATGAAATAATCCCTCAACCCCGGGTGAACTCCCCCGCATTTAACCGCAAATCACCGTCGAAGTTCCATACAGACTTCGTGAAACGGCCATATTCTCAAGGGAATAACGTTAATCGCGTTCCCGAGAGAGTCGCGTTAATCGCGCTCATAAGAGACTAACGCGGCAAATGCCAACATCGACGAGACGAGCGACGACATGACGATACGTCTGGCACCGTTCATTCTGATCGCGTCTGTAGCGTTCACTGGCGCTGAGGCGTTGGCCCAGCCCACGCAGCTTGCGCCTTCTGCGAAGGCTTCAAGCTACGCCCCGCAGTCGCGGACGCGCTACGCCCCCTCCGACCGCTACGCTCCCGTCGAGCAGCAGCCGAGCGTCGTGGGTCTGTGGCAGAAGCGCACCGAGAGCGGGCAGACGGTGGCCTGGTTCCTCTTTGTGCGCGACGCCGACGGGAGCTATGAGGGCGCGTTCGCCAAGCTTTTCCGGCGGCCGCAGGACCCCGAGCACCCGATCTGCAGCTCCTGCACCGACGACCGGCGCAACGCGCCGCTGCTCGGTCTGTCCTTCATCCGCGGCATGCAGCGGGACGGTCTGCACTATGAGAACGGCAACATCCTCGATCCGCGCGACGGCAATATCTATCACGCCAAGATGACGCTCAGCCCGGACGGGCAGACGCTCACGGTACGCGGCTATCTCGGCATCCCGCTGTTCGGCAAGGACGAGGAGTGGACGCGGCTGCCGGATGCCCAGGAAGCGAGCCTCGATCCGTCGGTGCTGGCGAAGTATCTGCCCGACAAGCTGGCGCAGCAGCAAAAGGCCTCGCGCAAAACTCACCATCCGCGCTATTCGCGTTAGGCGTTTTGCCGAATCGGGCTTATCGCCGCGTCGTTTCGGGGAGCGGCAGTAAGGCGCCCAGCCCGGAATCCATGACTGCGGAGTATGGATTCTGGGGCCGCGAGCCGTAACGTGTCGCAGTCGCGCGTAAGCGCGCTAATGGCTCGCGTCGCAGAATGAGGGAAATGACGAGGCATTACCGCCGACGCTTGCCGGCGCCGGCGCCTTTCGCGCCCTTCTTCGGCGGAATGATCGGCAGCAGCAGATAAGGGGGTTTGCCGCGACCGAAGTGCAGGCTGGTGGTACCGCTGAAGATGGCGGGCGGCCGGTCGCGCGGATCGTCATGCAGAAACGGCCCGCAGCCTTTCATCTCGTTCTTGAAATTCGACTGTTTTCCGCCGCTGGCGCCGCCGTATTCGTAGTCCTTGCCGCGGATCGAGAGCCCGATCCGATAGCCGGCCGGCACCACGATGCAGGTCGGCCAAATTTCAATATCAAGCTCGACGATCTGCCCCTTCTTCAACGGCTGAAGTTGATCGTGCGTATGATAGGGGCGGTAGGGCGTCGACAGTTTCTTGTCGATCTTACGGTGCGAGGCGCGCAGCCAGCCTTGCGCCACCGGCGTGTGCGGATCGATGGCGCCCTGAAACACAATCTCCTTCAGGTCGCCTGTGAACACCCGCAGCACGATGAAAAAGTCGGCATCGGTCGTGGAGGAAGATGCGAACAGCTTGAGCGCGGAAGGGCCGGTGATCTCGGTCTCCTGCGTCAGCGCGGGCGTGAGGAAGGTCAGTCCGTCGCCCATGGCGTCGAATGAGAGCTTGGCGTTACCTGTCGGCTTCTTGGCGGTCAGCGCCATGTGGGCCGGATTGAGATAGTACTTGGTCCAACGGGTGCGTTTGAGCGGCCATTCATTCTCGGCACGACCAACGAATTTCTCGCCCGGATGGCGGATTTGCAGGAACACTTTGGGCTGCTTCGACCAGCCGCTGTCCTTGCCGTGCAGGAACGTGTCGAAGAACTTGAGTTGCTGCTCGCGGCCGTAGTCGGTGTAGAAGTGAGTCCAGTGCTCGATGCCGTGCGCCTCCAGCCACTTGCGCTTGGAGGCGGCGCGCACGAAACCCTCGAAATTGCCGCGCGGATGCAGGCCCTGGCCGCCCCAGTTGGCGGCGGAGAACAGCGGCACCGTCACCTTCGACCACACCGGTGAGCGCGCGCGGTGATAATCATCGTCGAGCGGATGGGCGACAATCTCGCTGCCGAAATCGGCGCGGTTCTTTACCAGTTCGACGTCGGGCAGCGTCTCCGGCCCGCACACCGGCTCAGCCGTTACGCGGCTCGCGCCGCCGCGGCTTCCTGCGCCGTACTGCACGGTCTTCACCTGCATGTCGTACCAGTTTTCCCAGAAGGTCGAGAGAATGCCGCCGTGATGCGTCATGTCGCGATACCAGTCGGCCGCGCCCTCCCACACGCACATGGCGGCGAGATGGGGCGGCTGGAGCGACGCCACATGCCACTGGTTGATGCCGTAATAGGAGATGCCGTTGAGACCGACCTTGCCGTTCGACCAGGGCTGCACGCCCGCCCATTCGATGCAGTCGTAGAAGTCTTTCGTCTCGCGCGGTGAAAAGTGATCGATGAAGCCGGGCGAGCAGCCGGTGCCGCGCGAATCGACGCGCACCACGGCATAGTCGTGCGGCACCCATTTCTCCGGATCGACCACTTCCCAGTTCTGGTATTTGTTGCTGGAGCCGGTGGTAACGTCGGGATGCTTCTCCGTCATGCGAGCCCAAGCGCTCGGATAGCCGTCCTGAAAGGCAAGATTCTTGGCGTAGGGGCCGTAACTGAGAATGACCGGGTAGCGCCCGTGCCCTTCGGGGCGAAAGACATCGGCGCGCAGCACCAGGCCTTCATCCATGGCGATCGGCACGTTCCAGTCGATCCGCATGCCGTCGCGGATTTCCGATCGCTCCTCGAGCGCGGCCATGCTTTCCTCCCCGCACGTTTCTTCTGTCATGCCTCGCGAAAGCGGAGCATCCAGTATCCACAGCCATCGGGGTCAAGCAACGGGGCTCGGTGTTTACTGGGTCGCCCGCCTTCGCGGGCGACGACACCCGTAGATATCGGCGCGCTACCGCTTCTTGCGCTTCACCTTGGCCATCTTCTCCAGCACGGCGCAGACGGAAGCGGTGTCCTGCGCACCGAAGCCGCTCTTCTCGGCCTTGCGGTAGACGGGCTTGGTGGCGTCGAACAGCGGCGTGCGCACCTTGATCTTGCGGGCGTAGTCGCCGATCACAGACATGTCCTTGTCCCACACGGCGATCTTCATGGTGGCGTTCTTGTAATCGCCCTTCACCATCATCGGCGCGCGCAATTCGAACACGCGTGAATTTCCGGCGCCGGCGGTGATCAGGTCGTAGATCGTCTGCGGCGGCAGCCCCGCCTTCATGCCGAGCACCATGGCTTCGGCGGCGGCGACGTTATTGATGGCGACCAGCAGGTTCGCCACGAATTTCATCTTGCTGCCGTTGCCGAAGGCGCCGACGTCGTAGACCTTGCGGCCGAAGGCCTCGAACATGGGGCGGAGCCTGCGAATTTCCGATGCGTTGCCGCTGGCGTAAAAGACGAGATCGCCGGACTTCGCCTGCGCGCCGGTGCCGCTCACCGGCACGTCGAGCATGACGTGGCCGGCCTTGCTCAGTGCCTTCTGCGCTTTCTCCTTGTCGGCGATGGCGAAGGTGCTCATCTCGATCAGCGTCTTGCGCGGCAGCTTGGCGACGGCAATAGCGCGCGCGGTGTCGATCAGCGCCTGCGGCTTGGGCAGGCTGGTGATGACGACCGGCGCAGCTTCAGCGACGGCGAGCGCGCTCGAGGCGATCTCGGCACCGGCGCGCTTGGCCTCGCGGCGGCGCGCGGCGCTGACGTCGTAGCCGATCACGCGCCAGCCGGCCTTGGTCAGATTCCGGGCGAAGGCGCCACCCATGATGCCGAGCCCGACCACGCCGACGGTGCCCGGATTTTGCTTCGTGCTTCGTTTGTTGGCCCGCTTCGTGGGTCGCTTCGTGCTTTGCTTTGCTTTTTGCATCGCCGCCATGCCGGCCCCTCCAAAGAAAGATCAAATGCAGCGTTTCCCGGCGTCCTTATGCGGGGGAATGTTTGCTCTGTCGAGTATCGCCGCTGCTGAAAGGCGGCTTTCAACTCGGCCTGCGATCGCCTATCGTCGCGCGCGCCAATCGATGGGGAGGAGCCATGAAAATCGGAGTAGCCGGTATCGGCGCCATGGGGGCGGCGGTCGCCGCGCGGCTGATTGAAGTCGGCCACGATGTGATCGTGTGGAATCGCGCGGCGGAGAAGACGAAGCCGCTGGCCGAGCAGGGGGCCAAGGTGGCCGGCTCGGCGGCCGAACTGGCGGCGCAGAGCGAAGTGGTGATCACGCTGTTGACCGATGGCGCGGCGATCGACGCGGTCTATAACGGGCCGGGCGGCCTGTTGTCGAGCGACGTCAAGGGCAAGCTGTTCATCGAGATGAGCACGGTGCCGCCCAAGACCGAGACGGAGCTGGTGCCCAAGGTGCAGGCCAAGGGCGCGGCGATGGTGGAGTGCCCGGTGGGCGGCTCGACCACGCCGGCGCGCAAGGGCCAGTTGCTCGGCCTCATGGGCGCCGCCCCGGAAGACGCCGCGCGCGCCATGCCGATCCTCGAGCAGCTCTGCCGCAAGGTCGAGCATTGCGGGCCGGTCGGCGCGGGCTCGGCCATGAAGCTCGCCATCAACCTGCCGCTGATGGTGGCCTGGCAGGCCTATGGCGAGGCGTTCGCCATCGCCAGGAGCGTCGGTTGGGAGCCCAGGCGCCTGCTCGACTTGTTCGTCGAGAGCAACGGCGCCAATAACGGGCTGAAGACGCGCGCCGACATGATCGTGAAGATGTTCGAGGGACAGGACCCGGGACCGACCACGTTTTCCATCGCCAATGCGGTGAAGGACCTGCGCACCATGGTAGCGACCGGCGAGGCACTCGGCGCCGAGATGCCGGCAACCAAAGCGGCGCTTGCCGGTTTCAAGGATGCGGTGGAGCATAGCCTCGGCGGTGCCGACGGCGCGCATATGACGGTCTATTGGGCGGAGAGGGGGAAGTAGCACCTCTGCTTTTTAGAAGCCCGCCTCTGGCGGGAGCCTCGGGGGCAACGGATAGAGGTCGGAGGAGTCATCCAATGAAACTGTTCTCCTACTGGCGGTCGCTGGCGACCTATCGCGTCCGCATCGCGCTCAATCTCAAGGGCATCGCGCTCGACGAGGTCATCAATGTCAGCCTGCATGACGGCAAGCAGCGAGACGATGCCTACCGTAACGTCAATCCCATGATGGCGCTGCCCGCGCTCGTCCTCGACGACGGTACCGTGCTGTTCGAGTCGCTCGCCATCCTGGAATATCTGGACGAGGCCTATCCGGATCCGCCCCTCTTGCCGGAGGTGCTGAAAGCGCGCGCGCGTGTGCGCGGGCTGGCGCAGATCGTCGCCTGCGACACCCATCCGCTGATCGTGCCGCGCGTGCGCGAATATCTGACGAGCGAGTACAAGGCCGACGAGGCCGGCGTGATGCGATGGGGCCGGCACTGGCACGAAGCGTCGCTGCGTGCACTGGAGACAAATCTGGCCGGCTCGCCAGAAACCGGCCGCTTCGCGCACGGCGAT
This sequence comes from uncultured Pseudomonadota bacterium, assembly GCA_963837965.1. Lineage (GTDB taxonomy): Bacteria > Pseudomonadota > Alphaproteobacteria > Rhizobiales > Xanthobacteraceae > Pseudolabrys. The sequence goes on from CAWIPY010000011.1 coordinate 334,534, forward strand.
CTACTCACCATCGCCGATATCTGCCTGTGCGGACAGGCGGTGGGCGCGGCCTATTTCAAGGTCAACCTGGCGCCCTATCCGACCTTCAACCGCATTGTCCACGAGTGCAACAAGCTCGACGCAGTTTCGCGCGCCCATCCGCTCAAGCAGCCCGGTGCGCCGGCGGGGTTGTAGGCCTCGCGTCCGGGGCGTCAGTCACACCTTCGCGGCGCTCACTTTCTGCCCTTGCGACACCGCGATTGCCCCGTCCCAGACTTCGTGGATATGCGCCACCTCGCGCTCAAAGCGTTGCAGGAACAGCCGCGCCTGCGTCGACAGCCGTCGCCGCGTCGGCTGGATCACCACGAACTCGGCGTGCATCTCCGGATCGACGAAAGGATTGACGGTGAGCTCGCCGCGACCGATGTCGTTGACCGCGATCGCGCTCGGCAGGATGGTGGCCCAGTCGGAGCGCGCGACGAATTCCAGCGTGGCGATCATGGCGTCCATCTCCAGCATGGCCTCGATTTCGACGCCGTGGCTTTGAAAATAGGTCTCCAGATTGCGCCGCCGGATATTGTCCGGTCCCGGCACCACGATCTTGAGCGGCCTGCATTCGGCGAGACGCAGGGGCGCGAGCGGGGTGAAGCCGCGCTTTACGCCTGAAATCAGCATCTCGCGGTCGCGCAGCAAAAGCCGCGATTTCAGGCCTACGGTGCCCTCGAAAGCCGGCACCACGGCGAAGTCGAGCGCGTCGTCGAGCACCATCTGGGTGAGCAGATTGCTGTAGCCCTCCACGATGTGCAGCCGCACCTCGGGCAGGCGCGGCACGAAATCGTCCAGTACCGGCGCGAGCACCGCGCGGGTGAAGGTCGGCATCAGGCCGATACGCAATTCGCCGGTTACCTGCCCGGCGAGCGAGCGCGCCTCTTCCGCTGCATGCTCGAGCGCGCCCACCGCCTCCACGCAGCTCCTGTAGTAGCGATTGCCCGCGGGTGTCGGCTTCACGCCGGCCGCCGTGCGCTCGAACAGTTTGACGCCGAGCGCGCGCTCGACGGCTGCTACGTGCTGCGAAATGCCCGACTGGGTCGCGTGCTCGCGCGCCGCCGCACGGGTGAAGGAGCCTTCCTCGCAGACGGCGATGACGGCGCGGACCTGGCGGAGCGGGATAGGACGCATGGCGCTCGCTATTAGAAAACCTAATGAGCCGCGGCAGATTATATTATTTCTTTAATGGCCGCCAGCCGCTTAGCATCGCCGCCAACAACGCGATAAGCGGCGCTGCTGGCGCCGGCGGGAGGACTTCATGGGCACAGCGAATTTCGGCATCGCCGGCATGGATTGGCAGCAGCGGGTCAACTGGGACCGGCTGCGCGAATATCGCATCGAACGCGCGCGGGCGATGATGAAGAAGCACGGGCTTGGCGCCATGCTCTGCATGTACGACGAAAACGTGCGCTACATCACCGGCACGCTGACGCCGGGCTGGAACCGGCTGAAGCCCGGCCTGCGCTACGCCATGCTGTGCGGCGACGGCCGGCCGATTTTGTTCGAGCAGGGCGACATCGGCTTCCAGATCGAGCGCCATGTGCCGTGGATTCCGAAGGAGAACGTCCGCCACTCGTTCGCCTGGATCAAGGGCGCTGCCGGCCCGGCCTCGACGCAGCAGGTGTCGAAATTCGTCAAGGCCGTGATGCAGGCGATGAAGGATAACGGCGTCGCCGGCCAGAAGCTCGGCGTCGACTTCATCGACATCAACATGATCCAGGTGTTCAAGGACAACAACATCAACTGGGCGGACGGCATGACGCCCATGATGGACGCGCGCGCGGTCAAGAACGAGGACGAGCAGGAGTGCTTCCGCATCGTCGGCGCCATCGGCGATGCCACGCATTGGGAGTGCATGAAGTTCCTGCGTCCCGGCATCACCGAGAACCAGGTGACAGCGCATCTGATGGAATATCTCTACAATATCCCGGGCATGGAGGACGTGGAGGACGTGATCGTTTCGTCCGGCCCCAACACCTGGCCGAACTGGCGCAACTTCTCCGACCGCATCATCCAGCCGGGCGACATCGTGTTCATGGATTTGGCCGCGCTCACCTGGAACGGCTACAAGTCCTGCTATTACCGCACCTACTGCGTCGGCAAGGAGCCCTCGCAGGAGCAGAAGGACACCTATGCGACGGCGCTGCACGTGGCTCTACGATTCGATCGGCGCGGTGAAGGCGGGCGCCACCACGCGCGATATCGCCATGAAGTGGCCCTCGGCGATGGAGACCTGGGGCTACGAGGACGAGGACCAGGCCGCGGCTAATCTGTGGGGCCACGGTCTTGGCCTTGCTCAATACGACCCGCCGGTGATCTCGCGCATCTGGTCGCTCGACCATCCGGTCGAGATCCAGGAGGGCATGACCTTCGCGCTGGAAACCCAGCACGGCAAGCAATTCCGTTACGGCGTGCGTATCGAGGAAATGCTGATCGTGCACAAGAACGACATCGAGATCGTGTCGAACTTCCCGGTGAAGCAGATCACCGTGGTCGATCCGCTGCCGGGCTATGGGGATCATGTGAAATAGGCACGGCCGCGCCCGCTTTTCCCTCTCCCCGCGCGGGGAGAGGTGGCGAGGCGAGTGAAGCGAGCCGAGCCGGGTGAGGGGCTCTTTCTGAAATTCCGAGGATCTGGCAATTGCCCCTCACCCCAACCCTCTCCCCGTAAGAACGGGGAGAGGGAGCGCGCCGAGTTCCTGGTACAGCCGAGAACCAAACTCGCATGACCGACTTCATCCTCCCCTCACCGACCCCGCCGCGACCGACCCGGAAGTCGTCGGCCCGAAGGCCGCCAATCTGTCCTAGCTCACCCGCGCCGGCCTCCCGACGCCGGGCGGCTTCGCGCTCACCGCCGCGGCCTATCGCCATCAGCTTCGCCATCTTGGCATCGAGGACCTGCTCAAGCAGTACAATGAGGCCGACTTGCCCACCGCTCGCCGGCTCTCGGTGCAGATCAGGCTGGCGCTCTATCAGCAGCCGATCGCGCCCGATATCGCGGCGCCGCTCACCAATGCCTGGCGCGCGCTGCTCAACGAGGGCGCCCCCGGCGTCGTGCGCTCCTCCGCGCTGATCGAGGATCGCAAGGGCGCCAACTTCGCCGGCCAGTTCGAAAGCTTCCTCGGCCTCACCGACGAAACCGAATTCCTCACCGCCGTGCGCGCCTGCTGGGCGGCCTTATGGACCTCGCATGCGCGGCGCTACATGGACAATTCCGGGCTATCGCCGGCCGACACCGCCATGGGCGTGCTGATCCAGCCGCTCGTCGCGGCGCGCGCGTCGGGCGGGGGTTTAAGCGAGACGGCCGAGGGCCAGATGCTGATTTCGGCCACCTGGGGGCTCGGCTCGGCCATCGCGCAAGGCGAGGTCGTGCCCGACCGCATCGTGCTCGCCAAGAACGGCTTCCTGCGCACCGTGGCCCCAGGCCGCAAGGGTCATCGCGATACTTGTGCGCATGGTGTCGCCGCGCCCGAACTGGTGCCGAAGGAGCAGGTAAGCGAGCCTTGCCTGTCGCCCGGCCAGGCCGTCACGCTCGGCCGCCTGCTGCGCAAATGCGAGCAACTTGCCGGCTCTCCCGTCGAGATCGAATGGGCCCTGGACGAGAAGGGCTTCAAGCTCCTGCAGTCGCGCCCGCTGCACGTGGAAGCGCCGGTGGTGCCCGACGCGATCTGGCTGCAGCATCCGGGGCTCAGCGGTCATCCCGCCGGCATCGGCTGGGGCTCCGGCCGCGCCGTGGTTGTCAACTGCGAATGCGAATTGTCGCGCGTGGCGCCGGGCGACGTGCTGGTGACCCGCGTCGCCGGTCCCGCACTCAGCCACATTTTGCCGCGCGTGGCCGGTGTCGTGGCCGAACTCGGCGGCTCGACCTCGCATCTCGCCTCGCTCGCGCGCGAACGCGGCATTCCCATGGTGCTGGGCGTGCTCGACGCGACCCGCGCCATTCCCGACGGCGCGCAATGCGCGGTCGACGGCGTGGCCGGCATCGTGCGGTGGCAGCGGTGAGCGCCAAGCCGCGCATCTTCATCACACAGCCCATCGCCGACAGCGCGCTCAAGCGGCTGCGCTCGCTCGGCCATGTGAAAGTCAATCCGGACGACAGCCGCATCATCCCCCATCGCGCGCTGATCGCCGCCGTCAAGACAAGCCGACATTCTGTTCTGCCTGCTGCACGACAGGATCGACCGCGCGGTGATCGCTGCCAATCCGGCGCTGCGCCAGGTGGCGGCGCAATCGATCACGCCGTCTAATATCGACGTCGCGGAGGCCACCAAGCGCGGTATTCCGGTGACCGTGGTGCCGCCGGTGACGACGGAAGCGACCGCCGACCTCACTTTCGGGCTGATGATCGCGGTGGCACGCCGCATGGTGGAAGGCGATCGGCTTGTGCGCGCCGGCAAGTTTCCCGGCGGCCAGTCGCGCCACCTGCTCGGATCGATCGTGCATGGCAAGACGCTGGGCCTGGTCGGCGGCGGCGGGCTGATCGGCAAGGCGGTGGCGAAGCGCGCGCACGGCTTCGACATGCGCGTGCTTTACTGGACTCCGCGCCGCAAGCCGGAAAGCGAGGAACGCGAAGCCGGCCTCACTTATGCGACGTTCGACGACCTGCTGCGCCAGTCCGATTTCGTCTCGCTGCACGCGCCGCTCAATGGCGACAGCCATCACCAGATCGGCGCGCGTGAGCTGCGCCTGATGAAGAAGTCGGCCTTCATCGTCAACACGGCGCGCGGCGCCATCATCGAGGAGGCGGCGCTGGTGAGCGCGCTGAAGGCCGGGCGCATCGCCGGCGCCGGCCTCGACGTGTTCGAATTCGAGCCGAAGGTGTCGGCCGAGCTGAAGCGAATGAAGAACGTGGTGCTCAATCCGCATCTCGGCAGTGCCACGGTCGAGGTGCGCGAGGAGATGGCGAATATCGTGGTCGACAGCATCGAGGCGCTGCTGGCGGGCCGCGCGCCGCTGGGCTGCGTCAATCCGGAAGTGTTGGCAAAGTAGTTTTCGGTAAATTTCTGCTGTCATGCCCCGCGAAGGCGGGGCATCCAGTAAACGCAGGCGACTGCAATTAAGCCGAGAAATTCGTGATTACTAGATCGCCCGCCTGCGCGGGCAATGACAACTCTGTGAGCGTGGAGCGCTTATTCCGCCGTCCAGCCGCCGTCGAGCTTCAGCGCAGCGCCGGTCATCAGCGATGAGGCGTCCGACGCCAGGAAGACGATGGCGCCGGCGATCTCCTCCAACTGCCCGAGGCGGCCGAGCTTGATCTTCGACAGCACTTCGTCGCGGAAGGCCCTGTTCTCGAAGAACGGCCGTGTCATCGGCGTCTCCAGGAAAGTGGGGCCGAGCGTGTTGACGCGAATGTTATGCGGCGCAAGCTCGATCGCCATCGCCTTGGTGAAGCCCTCCATGGCGTGCTTCGATGCGCAATAGACCGTACGGCGGGCCGCGCCGACGTGGCCCATCTGGGAGGAGATGTTGATAATCGAGCCGGGAAGCTTCTCCTCGAGCAAACGCGTGGCCACCGTCTGCGCGACGAAAAAGGCGGCGCGCACGTTGAGCATGAAGATGGCGTCGAAGTCTTCCACCGTCACGTCCGGCAGCATTGCCGGCCGGTTGATGCCGGCATTGTTGACCAGGACCTGATAAGGCGCGCCCCGTTTGAGCGCCTCGCGCACTGCGTCGATGTCGGTGACGTCGAGCGTGAGTGCGTCCGCCTCCTGCCCCCGCGCGCGGATGGCGTCGGCGGCCTCCTCGATCTCGCCGGTCGTGCGGGCGGCGAGTGTCACATGGGCGCCGGCATCGGCCAGTGCAGACGCCGCTGCGAGCCCGATGCCGCGGCCCGCGCCGGTCACCAGCGCGCGCCGTCCGTCGAGGCGGGAGGAGGGGGTCTTGGTGAGATCGATCATTGCCGCTCGCTCCTACCCTCCACCGTCCAGGGAGAGGTGACGAGCGCTAACTCCCCTTCGCCGCGCTTCGGATATCCTTCACGCCCAGGCTGGGCGCCCTGACCGTCAGCAGACAGCGCGCATAGAGCTCCAAAGCCTCATCCTGCTTCTGCGGGTCTTCCTGCCGGATGGATTCGTAAAGCTCCAGCGCTACGCGCTCGGGCGAATTCGCGGAAAGCTGCACGGGCCCGCTGACGGAGATGCTTTGTTGATCTGCCATGTTGTCCTTCTCCCTTCTAGTTGAGCCTTGCTGCGAATTCGTATTCGGTCCGGCTTATTCCGCCGCTGCGGCATAAGGCACGTTCTTGCCGCCGTAGCGGCGCACGCGGATATTGGCCTGTTCGGCGTGGCCGAGAAAGCCCTCCAGGACGCACAGTCGCGAACAGACTTCCCCGATTTTGGCGCTCGCCTCGTCGGTCAGCACTCTCTGATAGGTGCAGGTTTTGAGGAACTTGCCGACCCACAGGCCACCGGTATAGCGCGCCGCCTTCCTGGTCGGCAGCGTGTGGTTGGTGCCGATCACCTTGTCGCCGAAGGCTACGTTGGTGCGCGGCCCGAGAAAGAGCGAGCCGTAATTGGTCATGCCGTTGAGGAAGACATCGGGATCGCGGGTCATCACCTGCACGTGCTCGGAGGCCACGCGGTCGGCCTCCGCGATCATTTCCTCGATGCTGTCGCAGACGATCACTTCGCCATAGTCCTGCCAGGCCTTTCCGGCCGCGTCGGCGGTCGGGAGGATGGTCAGCAGCCGCTCCACCTCGCTCATGGTTTCGCGCGCGAGCTTCTCCGAATTGGTGATCAGCACCGCAGGGGAAGTGGGTCCGTGCTCGGCCTGGCCGAGCAAATCGGTGGCGCAGATTTCACCGTCCACGCTGTCGTCGGCGATGATCAGCGTCTCGGTGGGGCCGGCGAGCAGGTCGATGCCGACGCGGCCGAAGAGCTGCCGCTTCGCCTCAGCCACATAGGCGTTGCCGGGGCCGACGATCATGTCGACGGGATCGACGCTCTCGGTGCCGAGCGCCATGGCTGCCACCGCCTGCACGCCGCCCAGCACGTAGATTTCGCCGGCGCCGCCGAAATGCATGGCGGCGACGATGGCCGGATGCGGGCCGCCCCTGAACGGCGGCGCGCAGGCGATGATGCGCTTCACGCCAGCCACTTTCGCAGTGACGATCGACATGTGTGCGCTGGCCACCATGGGATAGCGGCCGCCCGGCACGTAACAGCCGATCGAATTCACCGGAATATGGCGATGGCCGAGCACCACGCCGGGCAGCGTCTCCACTTCGAGATCGCGCATGGTGTCGCGCTGCTTCTGCGCGAAGTTGCGCACCTGTGCCTGGGCGAACTTGATGTCATCGAGGTCGCGCTTGCTCACCTGCGCGATGGCCTTGTCGATCTCGTCCGGCGACAGGCGGAAATCCGCAGGCGACCACTTGTCGAATTTCTCCGACAGTTCGCGAATGGCGGTGTCCTTGCGGGCGTCAACCTGCGCCAGAATGGCTTCGACCGTCGCGCGCACTTTGGCGTCGGCCTGCTTGACCGCGCCTGCGTCCATTCCGCGCTTGAGCCAGCGGGGCATGACATGTCCTCCTGCTTCTTCCTTTCCCTCTCCCCGCTTGCGGGGAGAGGGTGGCGCGCATCGAGCGAAGCGAGATGCGTGCCGGGTGAGGGGCAATGTCAAAATTCTGTGCGCGCGGCGAGCGGCCCCTCACCCGCCTCGCTCGCTGCCGCTCGCTCGGCACCCTCTCCCCGCTACGCGGGGAGAGGGAAGGGTCATTTTATCGCCTGCGGATTGATCGGGCTTCCGGTTCCGCCGGTGATGATCAGCGGCGGGCCGCAGAAGAAGAATTCGTAGATGCCGTCCTCGGCGCAGTCCTCGGCAAGTTCCTTCAGATAGAAAATTTCGCCCATGCACAGGCCCATGGCCGGGATCACCACCCAGTGCCAGGGCTGGTTGGCGTCCTTGGTCTCGTTCGGCCGCACCTCCACGCCCCATGTGTCGGTGCAGATGGCGGCGATCTCCTTCTCCTGGCACCAGTAGCAGTTCTCGAACTTGACGCCCGGCGCGTCGCCGCCGGCATAGCCGCCCCAGTCCTTTTCCTCCAGGCAGCGCTCCATCTGCCCGGTGCGCACGATGACGAAATCGCCCTTGCGGATTTCGACATTGGCGTCCTTGGCGCACTTGTCCAGTTCGTCGTTGGAAATCGATTCGCCGTCCTGCATCCATTTGACGCCGCGGAAGCGGGCGATGTCGAGCAGCACGCCGCGGCCCACCATCTTGTTCTTTGAATGCTCGATGCCGAGTACGCTCAATCCGCGCGAGTCGATCAGCTTGGCGTCATAGCCGTTATAGGCCTTTTCCTCGTAGAAAACGTGGCCGAGCGCGTCCCAGTGGGTGGCGCCCTGCACGCACAACATCAGCGTGTCGTCGGCATAGCGGATCCTGTTCCAGTCCTGCTGACCGGCGACGGCGTCGGTGCCGGTCGCCAGCATCTGGTGGATCGGGTTGAAGCGGCCGCCGAACAGCCCGGTCTGCGGGCCGGTCTTGTCGAGCGGAATGCCGAGCGCGAACACCTTGCCGGTGCGGATCAGGCTCGCCGCGCGCACGATATCCTCGGGGCTCACGTGGTTGAGCGTGCCGATCTGGTCGTCCTTGCCCCAGCGGCCCCAGTTGGAGAGCTTCTTGGAGGCCTCGGCAATCGCCTCCTTGCCCACTTTAACGTTCATGGCGTTTCCCCGTTTTTTTGTGCTCGTGGCGCCGCCGGATATTGCGATGGCGCGGGCAGCACATCAAGCGGGGCGCGCAAAAAATAGTGGTGCGTCAAACCTTTCCGAGCGCCTGGAGAATCTTTCCCGGCGTGAACGGCATATCGGTGAGCGGCCGCGCGCCGAGTGGACGCAGCGCGTCGTTGATGGCGTTCATCACCGCCGCAGGCGATCCGGCGGTGCCGGCTTCGCCCGCGCCCTTGGCGCCGAGCTCCGAGTCCGCGGTGGGCGATACCACGTGTCCGCATTCGATGTCGGGCATTTCCGCCGCCATCGGCACCAGGTAGTCGGCCATGTTGCCGTTGAGCAGTTGCCCGCGCTCGTCATAGAGGCAGTGCTCGTAGAGCGCCGCGCCGATGCCCTGCACCACGCCGCCGCGCATCTGCTCGTCGACGAGCTGCGGATTGATGATGGTGCCGCAGTCCTCCACCACCCAATGCTTGAGCAATTTGACGAAGCCGGTATCGGGATCGACTTCCAAATAGCTCGCCTGGATGCCGTTGGTAAACGCGAAGGGAAAGGCGCGCGGCAGGTAGTGGCGCGTCACCATCAACTCCGGCTGCACGCCGGCCGGCAGCGTGTCGGGACGGAAGTAAGCGATGCGCGCCAGCTCCTCCAGCGGCAAGCGCTCGTTGCCGGTGGCAACATCCACGACCATGCCGCCGCGGATGTCGAGGCTTTCAGGCTTGGCCTGCATTATGCTGCCCGCCACGCTGAGCACATTGGCGCGCAAGGCCTTGCCCGACTGCCAGGCCGCCTCGCCGCCGATGCCGGCTGCGCGCGAGGCCCAGGTGCCGCCGCCATACGGCGTGTTGTCGGTGTCGCCCATGATCACGCGCACCCGCTCGATCGGCACGCCGAACGACGTCGCCACCACCTGCGCCACGACGCTCTCGGCGCCCTGGCCCTGCTCGGTGACGCCGGTATGCACGATGACCGACCCTTGCGCGTCCAGCATCAGCGTGGCGCCGTCCTGCGACGTGATGCGCGCGCCGCCGACGCCGTAGAAGGCGGCCGATGGATTGGTCACTTCGATGAAGCTGGCGAAGCCGAGCCCGCGATAGATGCCCTGCTCGCGCAAGCGCGCCTGCTCGGCGCGCAAGCCGGCATAGTTCATCATCGCGTCGAGACGCGCGAGCGTCTCGTGGTGCGACAGTTTCTCGAATTTCAAGCCTGCCGCCGATTGCGTGGGATAGCCGTCGTCGGGGAAAAGGTTGCGCCGGCGCAATTCCAGCGGATCCATGCCGATCTTGGCGGCGGCCATCTCGACCAGGCCTTCGGTCACCGCCACCGCGATCGGATGGCCGACCGCGCGGTACTGGCACATGACATTTTTATTGGTGAAGACCACGCGCGCGGCGGCGCGGTAGTTCGGCGTGGTGTAGGGCCCGCCGACCAGGTTGACCACCTGGTTGGCCTCGATGCCGCTGGTGCGCGGATAGACCGAGTAGGGGCCGACCCCGGTCAGATCGTCGATCTCGAAAGCGGTGATAGTGCCGTCGTTCTTCACCGCAACCTTCGCCTTGACGCGGTGGTCGCGCGCGTGGATGTCGGTGACGAAGCTCTCGATGCGGTCGGCGACGAACTTCACCGGCCGCTTGAGCAGCTTGGACAGCGCCACCGTCGCCATCTCGTCCGGATAACAATGCACCTTGATGCCGAATGAGCCGCCGACGTCCTTGGTGATGACGCGCACTTGCCGCTCGGGGATGTCGAGATGCTTGGCGAACAGGTTCTGCATCATGTGCGGCGCCTGGTTCGCGTGATAGACGGTCAGCTTCTGCTCGCCCTCGTTCCAGTCGGCGACCACGGCGCGCGGCTCGGTGGTGACGCCGGTATGGCGGCCGAACACGAAGACGGTTTCCACGACGGCGTCGGCTTCCGCGAAGGCCTTGTCCGGCTCGCCCACTTCGAGTTTGCGTTCGAAGCAGAGATTGTCGCCGAGCGAGGGCTGGATCACCGGGGTCGTTGGATCGAGCGCGGTTTCCGGATCGGTAACCGCCGGCAGTTCCTCGTAGGTCATCTCGACCAGCTCGCAGGCGTCCTCGGCCTGCGCGCGCGTTTTCGCCACCACCGCGCAGACGGCTTCGCCTTGCCAGCAGGCGCGCTCGACCGCGATTGCCGATTGCGGCGCGGATTTGAGGCCCTTCAAATGGGTGAGCACGCCGACCCAGGGCGTCATCACCTTGGCGAGTTCCGCGCCGGTCACCACCGCGGCCACGCCGGCCGCTCCTCTGGCCGCCGCCGTATCGATGCTGACGATGCGCGCATGCGCATGCGGCGAGCGCAGATAAGCGACATGGAGCATGCGCGGCAGGCTGACATCGCTGACATACTGCCCGCGTCCCTGCGTGAGCCGCTGCAGATTGGGTCGCGGCACCGAGCGCCCGATATAGGAGTTGGGCCGGTCGAGCGCGGTCAGCACGGGGGGCGAGTTGGCGGCGATTTTCATGACGGGACTCTGTTAGTATCCGTTCGTCGCCGCGAAAGCGGGGACCCGGGGAGGCAGGCGATGAGCTTCTTTGCGTCCATCTTGGCGAGCCCTCGGAACGGGACGCGGTTTGAGGCGCACGAAACGGGAGAAAGCGCGCTCCAACGCGAGCGGCAGCTCAAGAAGCGGAATCGGGCGTGGAAGCTCGAACTGATCGAGCGTGGCAATCGAGCTTCGAATGATCTCGCCGACGAGCTTACCTTGTAAAGAACTGGATCCCCGCTTTCGCGGGGACGAGCGGGGAGAGTCATTTGCTGCCTGCCGCCCTCGCCATCGCCACTGTCTCCACCGCGTCGACGATGGCCTGGTAGCCGGTGCAGCGGCAGTAGTTGCCCGAAAGGTGTTCGCGTATTTCGTCGCGCGTCGGCACGGCATTGTCGTCCTTTGCGCGCTTCAAAAGCTCTTGCGCGGCGACCAGCATGCCGGGCGTGCAGTAGCCGCATTGCAGCGCGTTGCGCGCGGCGAACGCCGCCTGCAGGTCGGCGATCTCGCCCAGGTCCGACAGACCCTCGATGGTATCGACTTCGGCGCCGTCGCATTGCACGGCCAGCATCAGGCAGCCGCGGACGATCGCGCCGTCGACCCGTACGGTGCAGGCGCCGCAGACGCCGTGCTCGCAGCCGACATGGCTGCCGGTGAGCCCAAGGTCGTCGCGCAGGAAATCGACCAGCGTCTTGCGCGCGTCGACGCGCTCGCTGACGGCTTCGCCGTTGACGGTAAGGGAGATGTCGAGGGAGGTGTCGCTCATGAGCCTACTCCGTCATGCGCGGGCTTGACCCGCGCATCCATCTTTCTTTCGCAGGAATGGAGGGATTGCCGGGTCAAGCCCGGCAATGACAGCCGGAGACTCATCGCGCGCCCTCCATCAACTGCTTCGCCACCCGCCGCAGCAGCACGCCGGCCAAGTGCTTCTTCACGGCGCCGGTCGCCTGCACGTCGTCATGCGGATCGAGCGCGAGCGCGGCAACCGCGCCGTCGATGTCGCCTTTCGCCAGCATCGCTTCCGCCTTGGTGGCCCGCAGCGGCCGGTCGCCCACGCCGAAATAGGCCAGCCGCACGTCGGCGAGTCCCTTGCCGTCGGCGCGTGCCGAGGCCGCCAGCCCGACGATGGCGTAGTCGCCGTGCCGCCGCGCAAGCTCGGCGAAGCCCACGCGCGCATCCTGGTCCGCGGCCGGCACCCGCAGGGCCGTGAGCACCTCGTCGGCTCCAAGCGCGGTCTCGAACAGGCCCTTGAAGAAACCGTCCGCCTTGATCGTGCGGGCGCCTTTGGGGCCGGTCGCTACCACCTCGCCATCGAGCGCCAGCAGGCAGGCCGGCAATTCCGCCGCCGGGTCGGCATAGGCGACGGAGCCGCCGAGCGTGCCGCGGTTGCGGATGGCGGCGTGGCCGATATGGGGCAAAGCGCGCGCGATCAGCGGCGCGTGTTGCGCGATCAGGTCGGAGCGCTCAGCCTGTGCGTGGCGCGTGAGCGCGCCGATCTCGACCATGCCGTCCTTCAGCGCAATGCCGGCAAGCCCGTCGATGCCATTTATGTCGATCAGCAGCGAAGGCGCCGACAGCCGCATGTTGAGCGCGGCAATCAGGCTCTGCCCGCCGGCCAACAGCCGCGCGTCCTTGTGCGCGGCGAGCAGCGCCACCGCTTCGTCGAGCGCACGCGCTTTCCGGTAGGCAAACGGGGCCGGCTTCACGCGTTCAATCCTCCCCTCAAAGTCTGGCGTGCATTGTGACCGAACGTGCAGAGCCGTCAATGCGGCTTTTCCAACGCGTGGCCAGATCTAGCTCCGTCATCCTGCGGAGCGAGCGCAGCGAGCCTCGAAGGATGATCGGCCAGATTACGAGACCTTGGCCGTCGCCCTTCGAGGGCCGACGGCAAGGAATGGATCAGGCGAGCCTCTTCACAATATCGATCGCCCGCCGCAGCAGCGTCATCGACGCCTCCAGCGTGCGGAAGGCTGCATGCGACGTGAGCGTCACGTTCTCCATGCGCGTCAAGGGGTGGTCCGGCTTCAACGGCTCGTCATGGAAAACGTCGAGCCCGGCATGGCGGATGTGCCCGCTGTTGAGCGCCGCCATCAGCGCCTGTTCGTCGACCAGAGCGCCGCGCGCGGTGTTAACCAGGATGGCGCCCGGCTTCATGCGTGCGATGCGCTCCTTGCTCAAGAAGCCGCGCGTCTCTTCGCTGAGCGTGAGATTCACCGAAACGACGTCGGCGCGTGCCAGCAGGTCGTCGATGCCGACCAGCGGGCACGGCGCGTCGGCGCGGGGCGTGCGATTGTACGCGATCACCTCCATGCCGATGCCGCGGCCGATGCGCGCTACTTCCGCCCCGATGCCGCCCAGTCCTATCACGCCCAGAGTCTTGGCCGATAGCTGCACGCCCTCCTGCGGCGTCCACACGCCGGCGCGCACTTCGCGGTCCATGCGCGCCAAGTCGCGCGCCGCCGCGAACATCAGCGCGATCGTATGCTCGGCCACCGCGGTGTCGCCATAGCCCTTGATGGTGTGCACGGTGACGCCGCGGCTTTTGAGCTCGTCGACGTTCATGTAGCTGGCGGCGCCGGTGCCGAGAAACACGATATGCTTGAGCGCGGGACACTGCGCCACCAGTTCGGTCGGCATGTACGAGTGATCGTCGAGCGCGATTTCGTAGCCGTCGAGCACGCGCGGCAGTTCCTCGCGGTTGAACGGTGCGGTGTTGACGTCGATGGACGGATCGCCCGCGCGGATCACCTTGGCCCACACCGGCGCAAGCTGGTCGTTGCAGTCGAGGAAGATGGATTTCATCAGGAACCGGCCTACCGCGCCACGATCGGCTGCGCCGCCAGCGCCGGTTCGCGCAGGGCCACGCCTTCGAACGACGAACCCTCCTCGAACCACGACTTTGGCGCCGGGTGGCCCCATAGCGTCTGCCGTTGCGGATCGCGCAGCGACCAGCGCAGCGGCTCGAGGTCCGGATCGACGGTCAGATAGTCGGAGGTGAACAGCTCGACGCGGTGGCCGTCCGGATCGCGCACATAGAGAAAGAAGGCGTTGGAAATGCCGTGCCGGCCGGGCCCCCGCTCCATGTTGGCGAGATAGCCGGAGGAGGCCATCACATCGCAAATGTGCAGGATGTCGAGCGCGCCCGCTGTCCACACCCCGACATGATGCAGGCGTGGGCCCCGCCCGTTGGTGAAGGCGAGGTCGTGCACATTGCCCTTGCGGTGCATCCACACCGCCCACAGCCTCGGATCGTCGGCGTCGTCGGTCTCGGTGTACTCGGTCAGGCGGAAGCCGATGTCGGTATAGAAGTCGTAGGAGGCCTGCACGTCCGGCGTGAAGCAGTTGATGTGGTCGATGCGCTGGATGCGCGCGCCCTTGTAGGCGGCGTAATTGCGCACCATGCAGTCGGCTTGGTCCATGCGCACGTAGAAATCGAGCGGCATGCCGAGCGGATCGGCGGTGCGCAGGGTGCGGCCCTGATAGGGCACCTCCGGGAACGAGGTCGGCAGACCCTTGCGTGCGAAATAGAAGGCGGCGCGGTCGAGGTCCTCCTCGCTTGCCAGCTTGAAACCGAGAGGATGCACGCAAGGCCGATCGGCCAGCCGCAGCACCAGCGAATGATGGTTGCGCTCCTCCACGGCACGTAGGTAAAGCGCGTCGCGGGTGGCGTCGGTGACAAGGTATCCGAGGCAATCCACGTAGAAGGCGCGCGCGCGCAAGAGGTCGCGCACGCCGAATTCCACGTGGCTCGCGCGCACCACGTTGAACGGCGGATTGAGATTGGGCGGGCGGAGGGGCATGTTTTTTCTCTAAGCCACCTGCTGCGCGCGTTCGCGCAGCGTGTTGCGGCGGAAGGTCATGTCGGGATCGATCTCGTGCACTTCCACCGTCAGCGCGACCGGATGCGTCGCATAGACGTCGCCCAGCCGCTTGTCGGCCGCGGCGAGCAGCGCCTGTCCGAGCGCCTTGCGCTGCGCCTCGCTGCGCCCGCGCCGCAGCCGCGCCACGATGTGCACGAAGCCGTTGGCAGCGTCGCCGTCGGCCACGCGGAAATGCTCCCGCCGCGCCGCGCGGGTGCGAATGCCGACGAGTTCCGCCACGCCGCTGTCGATTGCCGCGCGGTGCAGGTCGTTGACCAGCCCCTGCACGTCGAGGCGGTCCTCCAGGTTGGCGGAATACTCCGCAATGACATGTGGCATCAAGTCCCCCGCCGTTGACGGCTCGCGGCGCGCGGAATAAATGGCTGCTGGCGCGCCGATGATTATTCAAGCATAACGCCGAAGCGCCGGCGACTCCATGCCGTCCGGCGCAGGCGGCCCGAACGGCTGGAAGCCCCTCATGAAGCTGGCAAGCTACAAGGTACGCGGGCGCGAGAGCTTCGGCGTCGTGCTGGGCGAGGGCGTGGTCGATCTGAAGACGCGGCTGGAGCCGCGTTTCCCCAGCGTGCTCGACCTGTTGCGCGGTGGGGGCCTCGACGCCGCCCGCGATGCGGTGCGCGGGGTGCGCGCCGATTTTCCGCTGCGCGAGATCGAGTGGCTGGCGCCGGTGACGGCGCCCGAGAAGATTCTCTGCATCGGCATCAACTACGCCAACCGCAACGCGGACTATGGCGACCAGGAGGTGCCGAAATATCCAAGCATGTTCTACCGCGCGCCGCCCTCTCTGGTCGGTCATGAACGGCCGCTGGTCATCCCGCGGGAATCGGAGCAGCTCGATTACGAAGGCGAGATAGCGCTGGTCATGGGGCGCTACGGGCGGCGCATTGCGCATGGTGAGGCGCTTGATTACGTCGCCGGTGTCACGCTGTGCAACGAGGGCACCATCCGCGACTGGATACGCCACGGCAAGTTCAACGTCACCCAGGGCAAGAATTTCGACGCCAGCGGCAGCATCGGGCCCTGGATTGTCACCAGTGACGAGATCGACTTGGCAAGGCCCTTGCATCTCACAGTAAAGCTCAACGGCGATGTCACCCAGGACGACAGCACGGAGAACATGATCAAATCCTTCGCCGACCTGATCGCCTATGTGAGCACTTTCATGACTCTGAAGCC
Organism: uncultured Pseudomonadota bacterium; assembly: GCA_963837965.1. Taxonomy (GTDB): domain Bacteria; phylum Pseudomonadota; class Alphaproteobacteria; order Rhizobiales; family Xanthobacteraceae; genus Pseudolabrys. The sequence goes on from CAWIPY010000011.1 coordinate 350,793, forward strand.
GGGCGACGTCATCGTCACCGGCACACCGGTGAAGATCGGCCCGCGCAGCGATCCCCCGCGCTGGCTCAAGGCGGGCGACGTGGTCGAGGTGTCGGTCCCGGAGATCGGCACCTTGCGCAACACGGTAGCGGCCGAACAATGAATGAAGAACGCAAGGCGGCCTGCGTCATCGCCTGGCCCGTCGGCCATTCGCGCTCGCCGCTGATCCATAACTATTGGATCAAGCAGCACGGGCTGAATGCCGAGTACCGGCGCGAGGGGGTGCCGCCGGAAAAGCTCGCCGAATTCGTCGGCCATCTGCGCGAGCACGGCTATGTCGGCGCCAATGTCACGGTGCCGCACAAGCTCGCGGTCATGGGCCTGTCGGCGCCGGACGAGCGCGCGCGCGCGGTCGGCGCCGCCAATACGCTGTGGTACGTCGACGGCACGTTGCGTTCGACCAATACCGACGTCGAGGGCTTTCTCGCCAATCTCGACAGCGCGACGTCGGGCTGGGATCGCGGGCTGGAAAGCGCGGTGGTGCTCGGCGCCGGCGGCGGCGCGCGCGCGGCGGTGTTCGCGCTGCTCACGCGCAATGTCGGGCGGGTCTATGTGGTCAACCGCACGCCCGAGCGTGCGGAAGAACTGCGCAAGCAGTTCGGCTCGCGCATCTTTCCGGCCGGCTGGGACGAGATCACCGGGCTTCTCGGCGGCGCCGGTCTTTTGGTCAACACCACCACCCTCGGCATGGAGGGCCAGCCGCCGCTGCAGGTAAATTTGCGCTGTCCGGCCTCGCTGGTGGTGGCGGATCTGGTCTATGCGCCACTGGTCACGCCGCTGTTGGCAGCGGCGCGCGAGCGCGGCCTGCGCACGGCCGACGGTCTCGGCATGCTGCTGCACCAGGCGGTGCGCGGCTTCGAGTTGTGGTTCGGCGTTCGCCCGGAAGTCACGCCTGAACTGCGGGCGCTGGTCGAGGCCGATCTCGGTGCGCCACCGCCGCCGCCGCCGCCGGTACTGCAGAAGCCGGCCGCGCAGGTGAAGATCAAGAAACCGCGGCGGGAGAAGAAGCGCGGGCAGGGCGGGTCGGCGGTGTGAGCGCATGGCGCATGTGTGGCGTGCTCCCTTCCCCTGAAAGGGGGAGGTAAAGCAAGCGGCAGCTACCGCGCCCTCTTCGTCGGCGCGTGCGCCGAGCCGCGCGCCGGCACGTCGAGATCGGAGGCGAGTTCCGGCATTTCGCGCATCAGCGCCATCAGCCTGTTCTGCCGGCTGCCGGCGATGCGCGCCTCGCGCTGCTCCTCGATCGGCCGGCGCACCTCGTCGCAGCGGGCGAGCGCGTCGATGTCGCCGCCGCGCTCGGCCAGCCGCGCCAGCCACGGCGTCAGATCCTCCAGCCGCTCGGCCACCACATGGATGACGCCCGCTTCCTCCTGCACGCGGCCGGTGACCAGCACGTAGCGCGCTCCCAGTACCACCGGGCGCATGCGCTCGAACACTTTCGGCCACACGATCACATTGGCGACCGAGGTCTCGTCCTCGATGGTCATGAACACCACGCCGTTGGCCGAACCGGGCCGCTGCCGGCAGGTGACCAGGCCGGAAATGCGCACGCGCGCGTTCTTCGCAACGTTTCGCAGCGCCTCGTTGGGCAGGACATGACGGGTGGTCAGGTCTTCGCGCAGGAACTGCGCCGGGTGCCCCCGCAGCGATAATCTTAGAAAGCGATAGTCGTTGATCACCTCCTCGCCCAGCGGCATGGGGGGCAGATGTACTTCTGCTTCACTTGCCACGAGCACTGACTGCTCCCTCCCCCCTTGTGGGGGAGGGTAGAGGAGGGGGGTAGGAGTTTCAGAACGACCCCCACTCCGCGCGCCTTCGGCGCGCGACCCTCCCCACAAGGGGGAGGGTGAAAAAGCAAACAGCGGCAGATCGTCGTCGCGGTCGCCGACGCGGCCGAGCGCCTTCGCCGCCCACAGCGCCTCGCGCCGCGTCAGGCCGAGCGTATTGAAGGCATCCGCGTCCGCCAGCCGCTCCAGCACGCGCGGGGAAAGGCCGGTGCGCAGCCAGACGTCGCGGACGGAGTTGTAGGGGGCTTCCCTCTCCCCGCTTGCGGAGAGAGGGTGGCGAGCAGCGAAGCTGCGAGCCGGGTGAGGGGGCCTGTCCGTATGCTCAGGCTGTGGTGATGCCCCCTCACCCGGCCCGCCTTCGCTTCGCTCCGACGGGCCGACCTCTCCCCGCAGGCGGGGAGAGGTGACGCGCATCATTCGCCTCTCCACAATCAACTGCCCATCCTCCTCGCTTAAGCCCTTGATCTCCCGCAGCCCCAGCCGGATGGCATGCGTCGCGCGCACGTCATTGCGCATGTCGCGATGCAATTCATGCATCCGCTCCGACGCGGGCTTGGCCGGCTCCAAGATCGAATCCCAGTCGGAACGATTGACGTCGGGTGGGCGCACTTCCACGCCGTGCTCGCGTGCGTCGCGCACGATCTGCGCCGGCGCGTAGAAGCCCATCGGCTGCGCATTCAGGAGCGCCGCGGCGAAGGCGTCCGGGTAGCGGCATTTGAGCCAGGCCGAAGCATAGACGAGAAGCGCAAAGCTCGCCGCGTGGCTCTCGGGGAAGCCGTATTCGCCGAAGCCCTCGATCTGCTGGAAGCAGCGCTCGGCGAAGTCGCGCTCGTAGCCGTTCTTCAGCATGCCGTCGATCATCTTGCGCTGGAAGGTGCCGATGGTGCCGACGCGCTTGAAAGTGGCCATGGCGCGGCGCAGCTTGTCGGCCTCCGACGGCGTGAAGCCGGCGGCGACAATGGCGATCTTCATCGCCTGCTCCTGGAACAGCGGCACACCCAGCGTCTTGTGCAGCACCGCCTCCAACTCTTTCGATGGATAGGAGATCGGCTCCTGCCCGCGCCGCCGTCGCAAATAGGGATGCACCATGTCGCCCTGGATCGGGCCGGGGCGCACGATCGCCACCTCGATCACCAGGTCGTAGAAATTGGCCGGCTTGAGCCGCGGCAGCATGGTCATCTGCGCGCGGCTTTCCACCTGGAATACGCCGAGCGAGTTGGCGCGGCCCAGCATACGGTAGACGGATTCTTCTTCAGCAGGAATAGCAGAGAGGTCGGCAGCTTTTGTTGCGCCCTCTCCCACAGGGGGAGAGGGCACGAGAGGCGCGTTGGGTGCTTGCGGCAACGCTCCTGGATAATGCTTTGTAACGAGGTTCAGCGCCTTCCTCAGGCAGCTCAACATTCCCAAGCCCAGCACGTCGATCTTGAGAATCCCCAGCGCGTCGAGGTCGTCCTTGTCCCATTCGACGAAGGTGCGGTCTTCCATCGCCGCGTTGCCGATCGGCATCACCTCGTCCAGCCGGCTGCGTGTGATGACGAAGCCGCCGACGTGCTGTGACAGATGGCGCGGAAAGCCGACGATCTCGCGCGAAAGCGCTTCGATTTGCTTGACGCGCCGGCTATTGGGATCGAGCCCGGTGCGCTTGACGGCGTCTTGCGACACGGCGCCCCCGCCGCCGCCCCAGATGGAAGACGACAGCGCGCCGATGACGTCTTCGCTCAAGCCGAAGGCCTTGCCCACCTCGCGGATGGCCGAGCGCCCGCGATAGGAGATCACCGTCGCCGCGATGCCGGCGCGCTCGCGCCCGTATTTGCGGTAGATGTATTGGATGACTTCCTCGCGCCGCTCGTGCTCGAAATCGACGTCGATGTCGGGCGGCTCGCGCCGCTCCGGCGAGATGAAGCGCTCGAACAGGAGGTCGGCGCGATCGGGGTCGACCTCGGTGACGCCTAGGCAAAAGCACACCGCCGAATTGGCCGCCGAGCCGCGGCCCTGACAGAGAATCCCTTGCGCGCGCGCATAGCGCACGATGTCGTGCACGGTGAGGAAATAGGGCGCGTATTGGAGCTGCGCGATCAACGTCAGTTCGTGTTCGATGGCGGCGCGCACTTTGGGCGGAACGCCGCCCGGATAGCGTCGCCTGGCGCCTTCTTCGGTGAGATGCGCCAGCGCCTTCTGTGCATCGCTGAAGCCTTCGATCGTCTCGTCGGGATATTCGTAGCGCAACTCGTCGAGCGAAAAGGTGAGGGCTTCGCTCAAGCGCAGCGTTTCTGCGATCGCCTCCGGCGCGTGGCGGAACAACCGCGCCATTTCTTCCGGGGCTTTGAGATAGCGCTCGGCGTTTGCGCTGAGTTTTCTGCCGGCGCGATCGATGGTCGTCTTCTCGCGGATGCAGGTGATGACATCGGCGAGCGGCCGCCTGTCGGGATGATGGAAATGCACGTCATTGACCGCGATCAGCGGCAGGTTTGCCTCGCGCGCGAGCTCTCTGCTGCGCCCCAGCCTGGCGCGGTCGCGTCCGCGATAGAGCATGGCGGCGGCGAGGCGCACGCGGCCGGGCGCTGCGGCGCGGAGCTGTTGAAGAACATGAATTGCAGCCTGCCGCTTTCCCGCGCTCACGGCCTGCTCCCTCCCCCGCAAGCGGGGGAGGGTTAGGGAGGGGGCAGGTACTTGCTCGGCGCTTAGAGAAGAGCCCCCTCCTGACTGACTTCGCCGGTCGACCTTCCCCGCAAGCGGGGGAGGTGAAGAAAGAGAAGCAAGCGGGGGAAGTGAAGAGGCCGTGCACCGATCCATCGCAATCAGTTCCACCCCCTCCACATGCCCCAGCAGATCCTCGAGCCGCAACACGCATTCGCCCTTCTCCGCGCGCAGGTTGCCGACGGTGAGCAGCCGCGTGAGCCGGCCCCAGGCGGCGCGGTCGCGCGGGTAAGCCAGAATGTCCGGCGTGCCGTCGGCGAAGACGAGCCGCGCGCCGGGGTGATAGGCAAGCGGCAGGTTCTGCTCGCGCTTGGCTAGATGCGCGCGCACGACGCCGGCCACCGAATTGCGGTCGCAGAGGCCGAGGCCGGAAAGCCCGATCGAGACCGCCTGCACCATCAGTTCCTCCGGGTGCGACGCCCCGCGCAGGAACGAGAAATTGGAGGCGCAGGCGAATTCGAGATAACGCATGGCACGCGACACAGGCACTGACTAACTCTCTCCTCTTGTGGGAGAGGGTCGCGGCCGAAGGCCGCTAGGTGTGGGGGACTGCTCGATTGTGTCCAGGATTTTCTGGAGGACGCCGTCGGCATTCTGCAAAATGTCGTTGTTCCAGAATTGCAGGATGCGGAAGCCGCGCTTCTGCAAGTCGGCATCGCGAACTCGGTCGCGCGTGCTCTCAACGTCCTGGCTGCCGTCCGCTTCGACGATGAGCATGTGCTCGAAACTGACGAAATCGACGACCCAAGGTCCGAGCGGCACTTGCCGACGGAATTTTACGTTCGAGAGCTGCCGTGATCGAAGCAACTGCCAAAGGCTGCGCTCAGCATCAGTCAATGCATGACGAAGCGTTTTTACTTGCGCTCGTTTAACTTGATCAACGCGATACTTTGGCATTTCTCCTTCACCCGGCCTCGCTTCGCTCGGACCACCCTCTCCCACAAGGGGAGAGGGTTAAGAGAGTGCGCGGCACGCACGTCATCCCAACGTCCCATGCAAAAACCAGCTCGGCGCGGCGCCGCCTTGCGCCAGATCTTCCCGTCCCATGTCGCGGTAGAGCCCGGCGCGGAACAGCCAGAAACGAAGTCCCGCCTTGTCCTCGACGCGGAAGTAATCGCGCGCCGGGCCGCCATGCTCGCTCCACCAGGCGCCCTCGATGCGCTCGGGGCCATCGGCCACGACCACTTCGTGCAGCGCGCGCCGCCAGCGGAAGCGTAACGGCGGGCCGTCCGGCACTTCGGCCACTGCCTCGATCGGCTCCGGCCGCATGAAGAGACGCAAGGGGCGGGGGCTGAGGTCGGCCTCGGCGCGATAGCGGCGGAAGGCGGCCCAGCCTTCATCGGTGCCGGTGGCCGCCGCTTGCGCCGGCACATGCACGGCAGCGATTTCGGGGATGTGGCTGTCCTGCGCGATCGTCCGGCGCACGCGGCGTGCGCCCAGACGCGCGCTCAGGCGATCGACCAGGCGGTCGAGCGCGCCGTCTTCCGCCGCGCCGCCGATGCCGAGTTGTTCGGGCGGCGCCGCCTCCGCCGTCAGCACCGACAGCCGCGCCATGTCGAAGCCGAAGCCGGGATCGAGCGCGTCGGCAAGCGCTGTCAGCCGCTCGGTGAACAGCGCGCGGATAGCGACCGGATCGCGCAGCGGCCGCGAGCAGCCGGCGGCGATGCGGCGCAGCGCGCCGTCGGTGCGGAACAGCGTCAGTTCGAGCCGGCGCGCGCCGTCGCCGCGCCGCTCCAGCGCGAGCTTCAACCGCCCCGCCAGCCGCGTGACGCTTGTCAGCACATCTTCCTCGCGCGCGATCGGTTCGGGGAAGCGCTGCTCGGCGACGTAAGGCGCGACCGGCAGCCGCGGTGTCAGCGGCTCGTGCTCCCGGCCCAGCGCGCGGTCGAGCTGGCGCAGCAAATCGGTGCCGAAACGCGCGGTGAGGGGGCTGCGCGGCAGGTCGACGATGTCGCCCACACGCTTCAAGCCGACGCGCGCCAGCGCCGCCACGGTCTCGTCGGGAATGCGCAGTGCGGCGAGCGGCAGCGGCGCAAGCAGGCTGCGCTCGTTGCCGCAAAGATAGCGCCCCGGCTTACCGTGATGCGCGGCAGCCCAGGCCGCGCCGATGGTGCCGGCGATGGCGATCGAAAAAGCAAAGCCCGCCGCTTCCAGCCGCCCGCTGAGATCGGCGACCAGTTGCTCCTCGCCGCCATAGAGATGCGCGCAGCCGGTGATGTCGAGCAGTAATCCGTCGGGCGCGTCGCAGGCGATGAGCGGCGTGTAGCGCAGGCACCAGTCGGCGGTTCTTTCGAGCAGCGCGGCGTCTGCTTCGGTATCTTCATTCACCACGTCGAGCGCCGGATGCATGGCGCGCGCCTGCACCAGCGCCATGCCGGGCGTGAGGCCGAGCCGTTCCGCCGCGTCGTCGACCGCGGTGAGTACATCGGCATTGCCGCGCTTGCCGGTGACGGCGAGAGGGGTTCTTTCTTTACTTTTCCCCGCGCTCTCACCGTCATCCCGGGGCGCGGGCGCCAGCCCGCGGGCCCGGAATCCAGAGGCCAGGTCTTCGGTCGCCGCCCTGGATTCCGGGCTCGTCCGCCTTTGCCCTTCGGGCTGCGGCAGACGCCCCGGAATGACAGATGAGGAGCGCGGAGAGTGAACCTCACGCAACCTTGTAATGCGGTCGGTCGGCAGCCGGCGCAGCCACAGGCTGAGCATGCGTTGCGAGCAGGAAGCGCCCATCGTCGTCACTCCAGTGCAGGATCCAAGCGCCGAGCGGCCCGCGCCGATTGCGCATGAGCCGCGCGGCGAAGCCCGGGGTTTCTTTGCCTCCCCCTCCAGGGGAGGGTGAAGACGGCGCGGCGGAAACGATCCAGCGCGTCGCCGCGGTGGAGGCGTCATGCGGCGGCGATGAGCGCAACAGCAGCGCCAGCGCGCCGCTTGTCGCTGCGGCGAGCGACAAGCGCCGCACCGCCACCCTGTCGATCTCGCCGTGGCGCAGTTCGCCGATCACCGCGGAGACGGCGCGGCAGCGCAGTGCTTCCTCCATCGCCCAGAGCAGATCGCAGCTTCGCGCGGCGGCGACCGTCAGCAGGCGCTCGGGTGCCAGGCCGAAAGCCTCCAGTCCCGGCCCATAGGGCGCGCCGCTTTCGGCGAGCGCCATGTCCTCGGCGATCCAGACGACATTCTTTCTTTCACCTCTCCCCGCTTGCGGGGAGAGGTCGCCTGCTGGCGCGTAGCGGCGGCAGGCGGGTGAGGGGGCGTGGCCGTTACGCTTGCGGGGAGAGGGTGGCGAGCAGCCAACGGGTCCGCGCGAAGCGCGGGGAGAGGAAACACGCGCGCCACTCCGCTGACCTACCAATCCCAGCGCAAACCCCGTCGCCGCTGTCACATGCGCCTCGCCCGCCGCGGCGATTTCGTGCAGCGCGTCGCGCGCCAAGCCGCCGCCGAGCACGCTATCGATCGCCGGCACGCCGAGCGGGGCAACGTCTGGGGCGTCCGCCAGACCGGCCGGCTTCTCTAGCGCCCGCAGGCTTTGCCGCAGCTCGTCGATCATGCTAACCCTCTGAAGACACGAAGAGAACGGGTTAAGCTTCAACCCGCCGCCCTACCATTGTTCCCTGTTTGTTCTAGTGTGCCGAAGGCCCCGCGCACCGTCAAGCCGCAAGGGAATGGGCAGGCAGGCCGCGGCCGCCACTATGCCTAGTCCCATAGAAAAACCCGGCCGCCAGGGCCGGGCTCTTTATGTGTCGGGATCGTGTCGGGCGCGCGCTTACGCCGTCTTGTCGACGACAGCGCCGGTGCCCGGCGTCGGCGCGGCCTGCACGGAAGCCTGCACGCTGCCGCCATCGTCGCCGTCTCCGTCGTGATCCGGCCCAGGCCCTTCGGCCTTTTCCGTCCCGGTCGGCATCACGGGTGCCGAGCCGACTGCTGAGATACTCATGCACTTAACCTTGGTTCAGAGACGCCCCGGCAGAGAGCTACTCCTTACAAGCTAATGGCGGCCTAAGGCGTCCGTCCTGAATCCGGACAGCTTTCCATGCTCGGCAAGCCGCACTCTTTCGCAGACGAAGAGCTATGGCGCCTGCTCGAACGTCCTGATCTCGTTCACCGTCTTCAGCGTGCGGTGCACCGGGCATTTGTCGGCGATCTCCATCAGCCGCGCGCGCGTGTCGGCGTCGAGCGCGCCTTCCAGCGCGATGGTGCGGTCGATGCGGTCGATGGTGCGGCTCTTGCCCTCGCACTCCTCGCAATCCTCCACATGCACCTTCTTGTGCGTCAGCTTGACCGTCACCCGGTCGAGCGGCAGTCCCTTGCGGTCCGCATAGATGCGCAGTGTCATGGAGGTGCAGGCGCCGAGGCTGGCGAGCAGCAGGTCGTAGGGGCCCGGTCCGCTATCCAGCCCGCCGAATGACACCGGCTCGTCGGCGAGAAAACGGTGCGGCCCGCTCATCACTTCCTGCTGATATTTGGCCGCGCGCGTCTCGCGCACCGTCACCACGCCCAATTCGCTCGCCGCCTCTTTCACGCTGGGCGGCTGCTCCATGTAGCGCTCGGCCCAGGCCGCGATCACGTCCGCCACATAGGCGGCGTCGTCTTTTCTGCTCAGCAGGTGATCGGCGCCGTCGAGCGAGACGAAGCTTTTCGGGTGCTTCGCCGCCATGAAGATGTGCGAGGCATTGTCGATGCCGACGATGTCGTCGGTCGGCGAATGGAAGATCAGCAGCGCCTTGTGCAAATGCGCGAGGCATTCGTGCAGGCGCTTCTCCGCCACGTCGTCGAGAAACGCGCGCTTGACCTTGAAGGGCCGTCCGGCGATCTGCACCTCCACCTCGCCCTGGTCGCGGATGTCCTCGATTCTGTCCTTGAACAGGTTGGCGACGTGCGAGGGATCGCAGGGCGCCCCGATCGTCACTACCGCGCGCGCTTCCGGAATGCGATGCGCAGCCGCCAGCACGGCGGCGCCGCCCAGGCTGTGGCCGATCAGGATGGCGGGCGCCATCTTGGCGTTGCGCAGATGATCGGCCGCCGCCACCAGGTCGTCCACGTTGGAGGAAAAATGCGTGTTGGCGAATTCGCCTTCGCTGTGGCCGAGTCCGGTGAAGTCGAAGCGCAGCGCGGCGATGCCGTGCACCGCCAGCCGCTCGGCGATCGTCCGCGCGGCGCGGATGTCCTTGCCGCAGGTGAAGCAGTGTGCAAACAGCGCATAGGCGGTCGGTTCGCCCAGCGGCAGATCGATCACGCCGGACAGCTTCTCGCCCTTGCCATTGGGAAACTCGAACCGCTCGCTGCGCATGGTGTGGTCCTCAGATTCGCTTCCAACTCAAGCTGTCATGCTCCGCGAAGGCGGTGCATCCAGTAATCACGGTCTGATCGGCGGCGCACGGGCGCATCCCTTTAAGCGATTACGACTACTGGATCGCCCGCTTTCGCGGGCGATGACAGCCGAAGGCTACTCCGCCCCCGAGAAATGCCTGCGCCTGATCCGACGCACCATCCACCAGATGAACAGCACGGCCACCGGCACGAAGGCGGCCGTCGCCAGCGGCACGTTCACGCGCACGCCGCCCTCGTGCAGGCCCTTCATCAGGTAGCCGAACAGCCCGACCACGTAATAGCTCACCGCGCCCACCGACAGGCCCTCGACCGTGGTCTGCAGGCGCAGTTGCAGCCGCGTGCGCTCGTTCATCGACTTGAGCAGGTCGCGGTTCTGCCGCTCCAGCTCCACGTCCACCTTGGTGCGCAGCAGGTTGGCCGCGCGGGCGAGCTTTTCCGACAGCGTTGCCTGCCGTTCCTCGGTGGTGGCGCAGGTGCGCATGGCCGGCTGCATGCGCCGCGCCAGGAACGAGGTCCAGCTGGAAAAGGTTTCGACCCTGCGTTCGCCGATGACGGCGAGCCGGGTCTGCACGATCTCGTTATAGGCGCGGCTGGCGCCGAAGCGGAACGAACTCGCCGCCGCGCCCGCTTCCATCTCCGCGGCCAGATCCGTCAGTTCGTCGAGCAGGCGGTGATTGTCGATGAGCTTCTCGGTGCGGCGCATTTCGTCGGTCACTTCGGCGAGCCGCGCCTCGATGCGGTTGATCGAGGGCGCCAGCCGCTGCGCCTCCGGCAGGCCGAGCAGCGCCAGCGTGCGGTAGGTCTCCACCTCGATCAGCCGCTGCACCAGCGCGCCGGCGCGCCCTCGGCTCAAGCCGCGGTCGACCACCAGGATGCGCACGAAGCCGGTCGCGTCGGCGCGGAAATCGGTGGCGAACAGCGCGTCGCCCTCGGTGTTCTCCGCCACCGCCAGGCTCGCGCGGTCGAAAAGCTGCTCAAGCGCGATCGGCTTCTCCGCCGCCGCCATGAGGTGCAGGTCGAGTGCCACCAGCACCGGCCCGGGCTGCGGCAGCGAGGCCATCGGCGCGGCAAGCGAGGAGGCGGACGGGTGGAAAGGCAGGTCGCCTTCCGCCGGCAATTCCCAGGTGTAGGTGGTGAATTCGGAATGCTGCTCCCAGCGCAAGGTGGCGCCGCTCAGTGCCAGCCGGTGGTGCTTGGCGCCGGGCTTGAGCAGGTCGAGGCCGCGCCGCTCGCAGAAATCGGCGAGCGCCGCGCGGTCGCGCTTGCCCGCCTCGCCGCCGGTATCGAAGGCGAAATGCAGGACGCGGCGCGGCGTCTCCATCGGCGTGAACGGCCGCGCATGCACCTCGGCCAGCACGGCCGCCCGCAGCTCATGGGGCTCGAGCCGCGCACCCTCATTGATGGTGACTTCCGCCGTCATGCCCATCCCGGTGGCATGGGCGCGGTTGTTTGGCAAGCGGGCGGGGAGGAAACGCCTGGCATACTCAGTTCATTCCCGCGTCAGCGGAATTCAGAGATGCAATTGCTAATCCGGAGATTGGCGCCCTGGGTCCGCGCTGCGCGGGGACGAATGGAAAGGATGTGCGTCAATCCTGCGCCGGCGCCTTTGCCGTCCGCTTCCTCGGCGCCGACTTTCTCTTCGGCGCAGCGGGCGCGGGCTGCGGGCTCTCTTCCGCGCCCATCAACACGTGGCGCCCGATATCGGCGATGTTGTTGACGCCGCAGAGCGCCATGGTGACGCTGAGCTCGTTCTTGAGAATCTCGATCGCGCGCGAGACGCCCGCTTTGCCGCCGGCGCCTAGCCCATAGATATAGGCACGGCCGATCAGGCAGGCGCGCGCGCCGAGCGCGAGCGCGCGCATGAGGTCGGCGCCGGTGCGGATGCCGCCGTCGAACAGCACCTCGATGTCATTGCCGACAGCCTCGGCGATCGCCGGCAAGGCCGAGATCGACGAGGGCGCGCCGTCGAGCTGGCGGCCGCCGTGATTCGACACCACGATGGCGTCGGCGCCGAGCTTCACCGCGGTCTTGGCGTCCTCGACGTCGAGAATGCCTTTCAGGATCAGCTTGCCCGGCCAGATCGACTTGATCCACTCCACGTCTTTCCAGTTCAGCGCCGGATCGAACTGCTGGTTGGTCCATTGCGCGAGCTGATTGACGCTGGTCATGCCTTTCACGTGGCCGGCCAGATTGCCGAAGGTCTTGCGCTTGCTGTTGAGCATGCCCCAGGCCCAGGCCGGCTTGGTAGCCACGTCGATGACGTTCGACAGCTTGAGCTTAAGCGGCACCGTCATGCCGTTTCTGATGTCGCGGTGGCGCTGGCCGAGCACCTGCAGGTCGACCGTAAGCACCAGCGTGTCGCATTTGGCCGCGACCGCCCGCTCCAGGATGTCCTTGGAGAATGCGCGGTCCTTGATGACATAGAGTTGGAACCAGAACGGCTTGCCCGTCGCCTGCGCCACGTCCTCGATCGAGCAGATCGACATGGTCGACAGGATGTAGGGAATGCCTGCTTCGGCCGCGGCCTGCGCGGCCAGGATTTCGCCGTCGCGGTGCTGCATGCCGGTCAGACCGATGGGCGCCAGCGCGAACGGCAGCGCCGAGGGCTGGCCGACGATCGTGGTCGCCAGGCTCCGCGCCGACACGTCCACCAGGATGCGCTGGCGCAGCTTGATCGCCTGCAAGTCCGCGCGGTTGGCGTGGTAGGTGTCCTCATTGTAGGAGCCGGTGTCGACATAGTCGTAGAAGGCGCGGGGAACCTTGCGGCGGTGGGCGCGGCGCAGGTCCTCGATGCAGGTCATGGTCTTCATGGGGATAACTCTGGGGAATGCGGCTGGCCGAACTCTCCGGGTAGCACAGCCGCGGCGGGTCGGCAAAACCGGCGGTGTCCAGGAACCGCAAGGCTTCCGCGCGGGCTCATTGCGCGAACGAGCGTGGTGTACCGGACGTTAACCCCACCCCGTAACGATTACTCACAATTTTTGAAGTAAATACACCACCTCGCCCGTATTATAGCTGCCGCGGGAAGCTGGCCACGCCACTCCAAAGCCGCAGATCGGGCGGCTTTGCGGCAGCGAAGCAGTCAGTAGGCGTTCGAGGGGCTTATATGGTTCGTCATTATTTCGGTACCGACGGCATTCGCGGCCGGGCCAACAAGGTGATCACCCCGGACCTCGCGCTGAGGGTCGGCCAGGCGGTCGGGCTCGTATTCCGCAACGGGGAGCACCGCCATCGTGTGCTGATCGGCAAGGACACCCGCCTCTCCGGCTACATGATCGAGAACGCACTGGTCGCCGGCTTTACCTCGGTCGGCATGGACGTGCTGCTCACCGGCCCTATTCCGACGCCGGCGGTCGGCATGCTGGCGCGTTCCATGCGCGCCGATATCGGCGTCATGATCTCGGCCTCGCATAATCCGTTCGACGACAACGGCATCAAGCTGTTCGGCCCCGACGGTTTCAAGCTTTCCGATGAGATCGAGAAGGAGATCGAGATCCTGCTCGATTCCGATCTCGGCAGCCGGCTCTCCGACAGCGGCGATCTCGGCCGCGCCCGCCGCATCGACGGCGTGCAGGACCGCTATATCGAATTCGCCAAGCTCACTTTGCCCAAGACCGTGAGCTTCGAGGGGCTGCGCGTGGTGATCGACTGCGCCAACGGCGCAGCCTACAAGGTGGCGCCCGGCGCGCTGTGGGAAATGGGCGCCGACGTCATCGCCATCGGCGTCGAGCCCGACGGCTTCAACATCAACAAGGAATGCGGCTCCACCGACCTCGCCGCGGTCTGCCACAAGGTGCGCGAGATGCGCGCCGATATCGGCATCGCGCTCGACGGCGACGCCGACCGCGTGCTGATCGTGGACGAGCGCGGCCACGTGATCGACGGGGACCAGTTGCTCGCGGTCATCGCCGAGAGCTGGAAGGAAGACGGCCGTCTCACCCGGCCCGGCGTGATCGGCACCGTGATGAGTAATTTGGGCCTCGAGCGCCATCTCGCAGAGCACGGCATGGAATTGATCCGCACGCCGGTCGGCGACCGCTATGTGCTCGAATACATGCGCGCGCACGGCTACAATCTCGGCGGCGAGCCGTCGGGCCACATCATCATGTCCGACTACACCACCACCGGGGACGGCTTCATCGCCGCGCTGCAGGTTCTCGCCATGGTCAGGCGCAGCGGCAAGCCGGTCTCCCAGGTCTGCCACCGCTTCGAGCCGCTGCCGCAGGTGCTCAAGAACGTGCGCTACCGCAACGGCAAGCCGCTGGAAGACGCCGCGGTGGTGTCGGCCATCGCCGGGGCCGAGAAGAAGCTGGGCCGCGGCGGCCGTCTGATCGTGCGCCCCTCGGGCACCGAGCCGGTGATCCGCGTGATGGGCGAGGGCGACGACAAGCTGCTGGTGGAAGCGGCGGTCGACGACGTGGTCTCGGCGCTGACCGAGGTCGCCGCCTGATTCGCCGGAGCGGGCCGGCCGACGTCCCGCAAAGCCAATCCTGAACGGTAAGTTAATAGTGGCGCGCCGCTTCCCCGGCACCCGCGCGGTGCGCGGGTACGGCGGATTTGGCATTTTTTCGTTAAGCGGCGTGGTTAAAAAACAGGGTTAAGAGCCACTTAAGAATTTCCTGCCATCGTCACCGTTGCTCCTCGCAATTGCGCCGCGAGGCGACGCGGCGGATTCGAAAAAGGACGATGGCATGTCTGGTTCGCGTTTTAAAACTTTAATGCTGGCCGCAGCGGCGACGCTCGGCGCCAATGCGGCGCTGGCCGCTGACTACGCGCCGCCGCCGCCGCCTCCGGTCTACGCGCCGCCACCGCAGCCTTGCTGCAACAACTGGTACCTGCGCGGCTATGTCGGCGCCGGCATCACCAGCGGCGACGATGCCGAGTTCATCCAGAACTCCGCCAACAGCAGCAACTTCGCCTTCGACAGCACGTCCTACGCCGATCAAATGTTCATCGGCGGCGGCTTCGGCTACGCGGTCAACAACTGGCTGCGCATCGAAGCCACGGCCGAATACCGCGCCAAATCGCGCGTCTATGCCTTCGGCCACTACACGAGCGGCGGCGACTTCGCCATCGATGAGTATCAGGGCAATCTGAGTTCCTGGGTGTTGCTGGCCAACGCTTTCATCGATCTCGGCACCTGGGACTGCTTCACGCCGTTCATCGGCGCCGGCGTCGGCGGCGGCCTACAACACGCTCTACGATTTCACCGACATCAACCCATCGCTGGCCGGCTTCGGCATCGGCCGCAACCCGAGCGAATGGCATCTGGCCTGGGCGCTCTATGCCGGCCTGTCCTATCAGGTGACGCAGAACTTCAACATCGATCTGACCTACCGCTATCTCAATTACGGCTCGATCACCGACACGGTCGACTGCTTCGGCGGCTGCAATCCCGACTCGTTCAAGTTCGGCAATCTCCGTCGAACGACATCATGCTCAGCCTGCGCTGGACCTGCTGCGACTACGCGCCGCCGGCGCCGCCGCGCTACGTCTATCGGCCGCCGCCGCCGCCGCCGCTCGAGAGCAGGGGCTAGCGGCGGTGCGTCCTGGGTATCGCAAGAGGCGTCCTCGGTTAACGCCGCGCCGGCATGGTGAACATTCGTGGTTAAGCGCCGCTTACCGGCGCCGCGGCAAGGTGACGTGAACGTCGTGTCAAGGACAGTAGCTATGGTCTCGCTGAGGACGCTGGTGTGTTCGGCCGCCGCGCTCGTGATCGCCGGCAGCGTCGCGCGGGCGGCCGACATGCCGGAACTGCCGCCGCCGCCGGCGGCGCCCCTCGTCGAGCCGGCCATCGGCGGCTGGTATCTGCGCGGCGATCTCGGCGCCGCCTGGGGCGAGTTGCAGAGCGCCGAATCGGCGCCGGGCTTTGCCGATCCGACGTCGAGCGAGCTCGGCAGCGGCTTCGTCGCCGGCCTCGGCGCCGGCTACAAGAGCCAGTGGCTGCGCACCGATCTCACCGTCGATTACACCTCGCCGCTCAAATACACCGGCACCATCGCCTCGCCCGACGACACCACCGCCAAGGTCGAAGCCGCCACCATCCTGTTCAACGGCTATATCGATCTCGGCACCTGGTATCGCGTCACGCCCTATATCGGCGCCGGCGCCGGCACCGCCTGGCTGCGCACCTACGACTATGCGAGCACGGCCGCGCCGCCCTTCAGCCCGGGGCTTTCCCACACGCAATGGAATTTCGCCTGGGACCTGACCGCCGGCGTCGGCTACGCCGCGGCGCCCAATCTGTTGTTCGACATCAACTATCGCTACGTGAACTACGGCGACGTGACGACGGCGAGCGACGCGTTCGGGGCGATGACCATGAAGAACCTCTACGCCCATGAGGTTCGCATCGGCATCCGGTGGAGTTTCGATGACCAGCCGTTCCCGGAATAGCGCCGCGCGCATGCGCAGATTGACTGCTGCCGCGGCGGCGGGAGCGGTGCTGGTCGTGGCCGTGGCGGCCGGGCAGGCGCGCGCGGCCGATCTCGGCGGCTCGTATCTGCGCGGCTCCTATAGCCCGGCAGTCGAACGCCCGGTGCGCTGGGACGGTGTCTATCTCGGCGGCCAGATCGGCTACTCGAATATGAAGGTGGACTTCTCGAACACGCTCGATTCTGGCGACCTGCCCAACAAGACCACCGACAGCACGAGCTATGGCGGCTTCTTCGGCTACAATTGGCAGGTCGATCCGGATCTCGTGCTCGGTCTCGAGCTTGGCTACACGCGCCCGTCGTCGCTCGACACCAGAAGCTCCAATGGCACCGACAGCGCGTCCTATAAGCTCGTCGATTACGGCACTTTCCGCGCGCGCGCCGGCTACGCTTTCGGCCAGTTCCTGCCCTATGCCGAGCTCGGCCTCGGCGTCGGCCGCATCGACTACACCACCCCTACGGCGAGCCGCGACAATGCCTATGCGCTGGCCCTCGTCGGCGGCCTGGGCATCGACGTCGCGCTCTTGCCCAACGTGTTTCTGCGCGCTGAATGGGAATACGCGTATTTCACGCCAGTCGGCCATACCGCCAGCGGCGTGAATACCGGCCGGGTCGGCCTCGGCGTCCGCTTCTAAGCCCGGCAGTCTTTTCCCTTTGCCTTTAAGTCGCAGTTGACCGCGGTCCGCGGACGGCCTATCTCCGCCAGTGGGACACCCCTCCCCAACGAGGGGCGCCTATCTGGAAGGATAGACTACATGACGGATGCAAAGCCCGGCGTGCGGCCGGTTACCCCGCATTTTTCCTCCGGTCCCTGCGCCAAGCGCCCCGGCTGGAACCTGCAAGCCCTCACCGACGCGCTGCTCGGCCGCTCGCACCGATCCAAGATCGGCAAGGCGAAGCTCAAACGCGCCATCGATCTGACCCGCGAAGTCCTCGAAGTTCCCGCCGACTATCGCATTGGCATCGTGCCGGCCTCCGACACCGGGGCGGTGGAGATGGCGCTGTGGTCGCTGTTGGGCGCGCGGCCCGTCACCATGCTGACCTGGGAATCGTTCGGCGAAGGATGGGTCACCGACGTCGAAAAGCAGTTGAAGCTGAAGGACGTCACGGTGCTGCGCGCGCCTTATGGCGAGTTGCCCGATTTGTCGAAGGTCGATTTCGCCGGCGACGTGGTGTTCGCCTGGAACGGCACCACTTCCGGGGTGCGCGTGCCCAACGGCGACTGGATCGCCGCCGATAGGGCCGGGCCTCACCATCTGTGACGCCACCTCCGCCGCCTTCGCGCAGAAGCTCGACTGGGCCAAGCTCGATGTCGTCACCTTCTCCTGGCAGAAGGCGCTGGGCGGCGAGGCCGCACACGGCATGCTCATTCTCGGGCCGCGCGCCGTCGAGCGGCTGGAGAGCTACAAGCCAGCCTGGCCGCTGCCCAAGATCTTCCGCATGACCAAGGGCGGCAAGCTCAACGAAGGCATCTTCGTCGGCGAGACCATCAACACGCCGTCCATGCTGTGCGTGGAGGATTATCTCGACGCGCTCGAATGGGCGAAGAAGGCCGGCGGCCTCGCCGCCACGGTCGCGCGCTCGGACGCCAACGCCAAGGTGATTGCCGATTGGGCCGCCCGCACGCCCTGGATCGATCATCTCGCGCGTGAGCCTGCGCAGCGCTCCAACACCTCGGTGTGCCTGAAAGTGGTCGATCCGGCAGTGACGCGGCTCTCGCCCGACGATCAGGCAGCGTTCGCCAAGTCGCTCGCCGCCCTCCTGGAGAAGGAAGGCGTTGCCTACGACATCGCCTATTACCGCGATGCCCCGCCGGGCCTGCGGATCTGGTGCGGCGCCACGGTGGAGGCAAGCGATGTCGAGGCGCTCACGCCGTGGCTCGACTGGGCCTTTGCGCAAGCCAAGGCCGCGCTGCCCAAGGCGGCCTAGCCCTTTCTTCCCTCTCCCCGCTTGCGGGGAGAGGGTGGCGAGCCGCGAAGCGGCGAGCCGGGTGAGGGGGCATCGAGGCCGCCGCAGGAAGCGCCGAAGCCCCTCACCCGACATTCTCGCTTCGCTCGAATGTCGACCTCTCCCCGCAAGCGGGGAGAGGTGAAAGCAACCGAAGCCATTCGCATTTGAAAAGCAGTCATCCCATGCCCAAAGTTCTCATCTCCGACGCACTTTCTCCCGCGGCCGTGCAGATCTTCAAGGATCGCGGCATCGAGGTCGACTTCCAGCCCGCGCTCGGCAAGGACAAGGAGAAACTCGCCGCAGCCGTCGACGGCTTCGACGGCCTCGCCATTCGCTCGGCAACCAAGGTCACGTCCAAGATTCTGGAGCAGGCCAAGCACCTGAAGGTGATCGGCCGCGCCGGCATCGGCGTCGACAATGTCGACATCCCGGCCGCCACCGCCAAGGGCATCATCGTGATGAACACGCCCTTCGGCAATTCCATCACCACCGCCGAGCACGCGATATCGCTGATGCTGGCGCTCGCCCGCCAGATTCCGGAGGCCGACACCTCCACCCGCGCCGGCAAGTGGGAGAAGAACCGCTTCATGGGCGTGGAGATTTTCGGCAAGACGCTCGGCGTCATCGGCTGCGGCAACATCGGCTCGATCGTCGCCGACCGCGCCCTCGGCCTGAAGATGAAGGTGGTCGCCTACGATCCCTTCCTCTCCCACGAGCGCGCCCTCGATATCGGCGTGGAGAAGGTCGATCTCGACGAATTGCTCAGGCGCGCCGATTTCATCACGCTGCACACGCCGCTCACCGACAAGACCCGCAACATCATTGACGGCGCGGCGCTCGCCAGGATGAAAAAGGGCGTGCGCGTGGTCAATTGCGCGCGCGGCGGGCTGGTCGACGAAGCCGCCATGGTCGAGGCGCTCAAGGCCGGTCACGTCGCCGGCGCCGCCTTCGACGTGTTCGCGCAGGAGCCGGCGACCGACAATCCGCTGTTCCACCTGCCCAATGTGGTCTGCACCCCGCACCTCGGCGCTGCCACGACCGAGGCGCAGGAAAACGTCGCGCTGCAGGTCGCCGAGCAGATGTCGGAATATCTCCTGCGCGGCGCCATCACCAACGCCATCAACTTCCCCTCGATCAGCGCCGAGGAAGCGCCCAAGCTGAAGCCGTTCGTGTCGCTGGCCGAGAAGCTCGGCTCCTTCGCCGGCCAGCTCACCGAAAATCCCATCACCGAATTGCAGATCACCTACGAGGGCGCGGTCGCGCAGATGAACACGCGCGCGCTCACCTCGGCGGTGCTCGCCGGCCTGCTGCGGCCCATGCTGGGCGACGTCAACGTGGTGTCGGCGCCGGTCATCGCGCGCGAGCGCGGCATGGCGGTGGAGGAGGTGACCCGCGAGGCCGAGAGCGACTACGAGAGCCTGATCACCGTGACGGTGACCACCGAGAAGCAGACGCGCTTCGCATCCGGCACGGTGTTTGCCGACGGCCGCCCGCGCATCGTCAACATCAAGGGCATCCGCATGGACGCGGAGTTCGCCCCGTCGATGATCTACATCACCAACTTCGACAAGCCCGGCTTCATCGGCAAGTTCTCCTCGACGCTGGGCGAGGCCGGCATCAACATCGCGACCTTCCACGTCGGCCGCGAGGCGCCCGGCGGCAACGCGGTATCGCTGATCGAGATCGACGGCGAACTGCCGGAGGACGTACTTGCCAAGGTGCGCGCGCTGCCGCAGGTGCAGTCGGCCCGGCCGCTGCGGTTTTGAGCGGGCGTGCCTGCGCTGACTTTCGCGGCCTCTTGCCGAGGAGCGCTCCGGAGCGTCAGCGAAGGCGGGAGCCGCGAAGCGTGGTTGCTCCCATTGGGACGCGGGCGAGGCGAGGGCGGGTGTGCATAGAGGCGTCCTCTGATAAAGTCGCGCCGTGACCAAGCGGGGCCACCATTATCGGACGAACTCATGGTCTTGAACATAAAACATCCTGCCCGGGAGCGGGATTTTCAGGACATCTAACCCTCATTTCCCCGCATCCAGCGTAAACAA
This sequence comes from uncultured Pseudomonadota bacterium, assembly GCA_963837965.1. Taxonomy (GTDB): domain Bacteria; phylum Pseudomonadota; class Alphaproteobacteria; order Rhizobiales; family Xanthobacteraceae; genus Pseudolabrys. The sequence goes on from CAWIPY010000011.1 coordinate 371,055, forward strand.
CTCCTGCGGCCTCTCCACGCCGCGCAGCGCATAGCGGCCGACCGAGACCAGGCGGCTCGCATTACCGCACACCTTGGCAAACGCGTCCGACGCCAAGAGCGGCTGGTCGACCGAGCGGCACATGGCGGCGATGCGGCTCGTCTCGTTGACCGCCGGCCCGATCACCGTGAAGTCGAGCCGCTCGCGGCTGCCGACATTGCCGTAGAACACCTCGCCGATATGCAGGCCGAGATACATGTCGGTCACCGGCAGCCCCTCCCGCCCGCGCTCCTCGTTGAGCGCCGCGACGCCGCGCCGCGCCGCGATCGCCGCGGTGAGCGCGGCCGCGCAGGCGTCCTCGCGCGCGCCGGCGAAGATCGCCAGCGTGCCGTCGCCGATCAGCTTCAACACGTCGCCGCCGTGGTCGTGAATGGCCGAGACGATCACGTCGGCATAATCGTCGAGCAGCGGGATCACATGCTCGGGCGCGGTGTCGGTGATGCGCGTGAAGCCGCGCAGGTCGGAGAACCAGATGGCCGCCTCGATGCGGTCGGCCACGCCGCGCATGATGCGCCCGCTGAGCACGCGCTGGCCGGCGTCGCGGCCGAGATAGGTTTGCATCAAGGTGGCGACGACGCGCGTGAGCGCCACCGACTTGATCGCCAGCGCGAGATACGGCACCAGCCGCTCGAGCGCGGCGATCTGATCGTCGCTCGAATCCTTGCGGCGCCGCCGTCGTCCACGACGAGTAGAGGCAATCCATCTCGCCGAGCGTCCCGCCGGCGGCGAAGCGATTGATGATGGCGACATAGTCGGTCATGCCGGCGGCGCGGAAATCCGGCAGCATGTTGAACTCGCTGTCGCCTGCGGCGCGTCAGCCGCCGCCGCAGCAGCGCCTCGCCGTCTGCAGCATGTGATGGAACGGGCTGCGCAGCCAGCGCTCGGCGGCTTCCGCCTGCTTGGCGATCTCGGCGGCGTCGCCGCGCGCGCCGCCAAGCGTGTCGACCGGGCTGGTGCGGCCGTAATCGAGCAGGGCCGGTTCGGCGGCGCCGTAGCCCCAGCGCACGATGCGGCCTTCGTGCACGGGATGCAGCGTGTCGATCAAGAGATGCGCCCGGCCGAGCGGCACGCCGGCGGCCACGCAGCGCTCGCAGAAGCCGTCGAGGAGCGCGGTTTCAGGCGTACCGGCAAGACCGGCCTCGGTCAGCCAGCCGGCGATTTCGGCGGATTGGGCGTCGTCCATGGCCGGCATTATATCGCGCATGGGCTCCGACGGCCTCATGCTGAGGAGATAATGAGGCGGGGAGAGGGCGGTGCGGCGTCCATGCTCCGGTTCCCGCCCAAATACCGGTGCAAGTTCAACCCGTTGGGTGCCCGGGCCCGGCGGCTAAAGGCCTCCCCAGCCTTGCCTCCCGCCATCGCTTCCTTTATCCGAAGGTGGACCTGGCCGGTGGCTCCCGGCTGAGAAGTGTCCGGGCGCTGCCTGTCGGGGGAAGTTTTTTATGGCGAATGTGGTCGTGGTCGGATCCCAGTGGGGGGACGAGGGCAAGGGCAAGATCGTCGACTGGCTGTCGGAGCAGGCCGATATCGTCGTCCGCTTCCAGGGCGGACATAATGCCGGCCACACCCTGGTGGTCGACAGCAAGACCTACAAACTGTCGCTCTTGCCATCCGGCGTCGTGCGCGGGGGCAAGCTGTCGATCATCGGCAACGGCGTGGTGATCGATCCGCAGGCGCTGATCGACGAGATCGCCGCACCTGGGCAAACAGGGCGTCGCGGTGACCCCCGAGAACCTGCGCATCGCCGAGAACGCCATCCTGATCCTGCCGCTGCACCGGGAACTGGAGGCCCTGCGCGAGGCTGATACCTCCGCCAACCGCATCGGCACCACCAAGCGCGGCATTGGTCCGGCCTATGAGGACAAGGTCGGCCGCAGAGCCATCCGCTTCATGGACCTTGCCGACCTGCCGGCGCTGATGCCCAAGATCGAGCGCCTGCTCGCCCATCACAACGCCTTGCGCCGCGGCCACGACCTGGCCGAAATCAAGCCGACCGAGGTCTACGAGCCGCTCGCCGCCGTGGCGCCCAAGGTGCTGCCCTATATGGACACGGTGTGGTCGCTGCTCGACGAGAAGCGGCGCGAGGGCAAGCGCATCCTGTTCGAGGGCGCGCAAGGCGCGCTGCTCGATATCGACCACGGCACCTATCCTTACGTCACCTCGTCCAACACGGTGGCGGCCAACGCGGCGACCGGCTCCGGCGTCGGCCCCAACGCCATCGACTACGTGCTCGGCATCTGCAAGGCCTACACTACCCGGGTAGGGCTGGGGCCGTTTCCCACCGACCAGATGGATAACGAGATCGGCAAGCTCCTGGGCGAGCGCGGCAAGGAGTTCGGCGTGGTCACCGGCCGCGCCCGCCGCTGCGGCTGGTTCGACGCCGTGCTGGTGCGGCAGACCGTGCGCACCTGCGGCATCGATGGGCTGGCGCTGACCAAGCTCGACATCCTCGACGGCTTCGACACCATCAAGGTCTGCGTCGGCTATAAGCTCGACGGCCGCGCCATCGACTATCTGCCGGCCGGCGAACTGGCGCAGGCGCGGGTGGAGCCGATCTATGAGACCATCGAAGGCTGGAAACAGCCCACCTTGCGCGCCCGCTCCTGGGCGCAACTGCCGGCGCAGGCCATCAAATACGTGCGCCGCATCGAGGAACTCATCGGCTGCCCGGTGGCCGTGCTCTCCACCAGCCCGGAGCGCGAGGATACGATCCTGGTGCGGAATCCGTTCGAGGTCTGATTTCATGCTATCGTTTTGACGGCCGCCGGAAGCCTGAAACAGGAGCGACGCAGTGGGGGGCGAGGAGCAACAATAAGAAATGATGCGCAATGGCTGATTATCAACCGCTGATCTCCCGCGCCGTCGCCGGTCTCGACAACAACACCGCCGAGAACCGTCGCGTGCTCTATGAGCGTGCGCGTACGGCGCTGCAAAAGCAGCTGCGCAGCGTCGATCCCGCGCTTGATGAGGGCGACATCAGGCGCGAGCTGATGGCGCTGGACGAAGCCATTCGCAAGGTCGAGGCGGAGGCGCCGAAAGAAGGGCCTGAGCAGGCGCCCGAGGCGCCGGCCGAAGCCGCGGCGGAAGAGCCTCCACTCCCGCCCGATCAGCAGACCGGCTCGCTCACCGACCGGGGCCTGCGCGGCTTCCGCGCCACCATGGCCGTGGCGGAAGGCCTGGGCGGTGCCGCGAGCGAAGCGCATCGCGAGGCGCAGGCGTTCTACGAACGGCTGCCCGACGAACACACGGGCGCCGGCCCGGCCCGGCATGAGCCGCCGCCCGCCACCCATTATTTCGAGCCGCGCGGACACGAACGGCCGCCGGTCAGCGAGCCGGATCTGATGGATGAGGCGGCCCCGGCGGGGGGCCGCATCCCCGCCCACGAACTGCACGAGGAAGCCGTGCCGCCGCCGCCCTATGGCGAAGGCGAGGACGTCTACGGCAAGCCGCCGCGCGCCTGGGGCCGCATCGCCGGCATCGTCGTGCTGCTGCTGGTGATCGCCGGCGTCGCCGGCGCCGCCTATTGGCAGCGCCACAACATCGCGGGGCTGATGGCGAGCTTCCGCTCCGCACCGGTGAAGACGGCCAAGCAGGCGCCGGGGCCGGCCGCGCGCCCCAAGATCACCGACCGCGTGCAGGAGAGCAACGGCCCCGCCAAGAACGCCACCGCGCCGGCCGCGGCCGTTGCGCAGAAGGTCGTCCTCTATGAAGAGGATTCCGCCAATCCGAAAGGCAAGCGCTATGTCGGGTCGGCGATCTGGCGCACCGAAACCGTGTCGCCCGGATCGGGCCTGGCGCCGGAGCTCGCCATACGCGCCGACGTCGAAATCCCCGAGCGGCACATGCGCATGACCTTCTCGCTTCGCCGCAACACCGACAAGGCGCTGCCGGCGAGCCACACCATCGAGATCCAGTTCACCTTGCCGTCGAATTTCTCCGAGGGTGGCATCGGCAACGTGCCCGGCGTGCTGATGAAGGCGAGCGAGCAGGCGCGCGGCGTGCCGCTCGCCGGCCTGTCGGTCAAGGTGACCGACGGATATTTCCTCATCGGCCTGTCGTCGGTGCAGGTCGACAAGCAGCGCAATATCGAGATGCTGAAAGACCGCGACTGGTTCGATATTCCGATCGTCTACACCAGCGGCAAGCGCGCCATTCTCGCCATGGAAAAGGGCACGCCAGGTCAGCGCGCCTTCGCGGAAGCGTTCCGCGCCTGGGGAGAGTAGGGGAGTTCCGCGGTATCGCCGGACTCGACCTGTGCTACATTAAACTATGACTGATCTGATGGAAAAAGCACTTGGCCGCTGTCGGCCGCTGGCCGGCAACGCGGCAGGACGAAGCAGCCGAAATGCTGTTGGCGCTCGACCGGCTCGGCGCGACCTGTACGGCAAGCCCTGAAGAGATCGCGGCCATCGACGAGGCATTGGCGCAAGCCGAACGCGGTGAGTTTGCGACCGAGGCCGAAGTTGAAGCGGCCTTCCTACAGCCCGCGCAACCGCCGACATCGCAGCAATTGCTGATTATCTGAGTGAGCGCAACCGCGGGTGCGGTCGATGAGGCCATCCGGAGAACGATTCGCGTGATTGAAGAGTTTCCGGGCATCGCCGAGCCTTGACGCAACGCTCCAACGTACGCGTGATGCCGGTTGCCCGCTATCCTTACCTCGTATTCTATCGGGTTGGCACGGATGACGTCCTTTTGTTGCACATCCGTCATGGAGCCCGCGCGCCCCTGAGGCCGGAGGCACTTTAAGGAGGGGCTAACATCTCGGTCTCACCACGCGAAATGGGTGGTGGTCATCGGCGGTTCCAAATATTTAGTAAACGTGACCCAGGAACGACGTATTTTGTGCGAGCTGGAATTCTGATAGTCTGGTATCGATTATCAGCAGGCCGGCACTTGCGTGCGCGCAATCGTGCAATTAATAACTGAAAGTTGCTGGACGCGCGTGCATCACTTTGAGTATAGGCTCCCTGCAACTTTCAACCAGGAGATTTTCATGGCGAAAAAGAAGAGTAAGCGAACGACCAAGCGCGCGAGCAAGCGCGTCCCGTGGGCAAAAGCGGATGATCGCGAGCTCAAGGCTCATTCAAAGCAAAAGACGCCGGTCGCAAAGATCGCGAAGTCCATGAAGCGGAGCGAAGGAGCGCTCAGGCAGCGCGCCTATGCTCTGGGCATGCCGCTGGGTCACAGGCGGTAGCGGGTGCTGGTTTATCAGCAATCTGCCGGATTGTGAGAATTGCCGGCGCGCTGCGTCCGGATATCGCCGTAAGGCTGAATTCGGCTGCGAACCCGCTCTGACACCGGCGGCCTCCGGCGGTGGCTTCTATTGGAGATTGCCGGGCCTCGCCCGGCAATCCATCCCCCGAAGAGACTCCGATTCTCCGAATGCATGCGTGGGTTCAGGTCCGCGCAGGGCGGGTGATGGTCGTCGCGCTTGCCTGCCCGGCAATGCGCGCGGCTCTGCCTGCGCGCTCTACCGCCTACCGCGCGGTCGCGTGCGCCAGCGCCGCGTGCTTGATCGTGCTCGGGTGATGCGCCACTTCGTAGCGGTTGTTCACTACCGTTGCCGCCATGACGAGGATGAAGGCGACGACGAAGAAGCTCGCAAGGCCGATCGCCATCACGAGGTTCTTGGTGCGCGCCTGCGCGACGAGGGCGGCTCCGGTGGTCGGCGGGCGCTTCGGTTGCGCAGCGGCTTTTGCCAAGCTTGACCCCTTGCTCATCGCTCGCCCCCCGCGCCTGTTAGTCCTCCGGCGCCGGCAAATCAATGCCGGCGCGGAAGGCGCAATGCCGCACGTTGCCGATTTTCGGCCCCGGCGTCCTTAATGTGCCCAAGGGAACAGCACTGCCGGAAAGTCCGCGGCAGAGCGTCTTTTGCCTCGGTGAACCGTCGGCGTGGGCGGCGGGCTGTCCTCGCAGGACACTGCCTTGCGATAGAGATGCCAGGTGGCATGGCCGAGCACCGGCAGCACCACGGCGAGGCCGATGAACAGCGGCAGCGAGCCGAGCAGCAGCAGTCCCGCCACAATCGCGCCCCACACGGCCATGGTAAGCGGATTCGTCGTGACCACGCGGATCGAGGTCGATAGCGCCACCGCCGCGCCGACGTCGCGGTCGAGCAGCATGGGGAACGAGACCGCGCCGACGGTGAGCACGACGATGGCCAAAAGGAGACCGACGCCGTTGCCGAAGACGATCATGTTCCAGCCCGCCCGCGTGGTCACCACCTCGTCGAGAAAACTGGCCAGTGACTTGGGCGGCGCATAGCCGAAATTGGCGATGTAGATGGCGTTGGCGAAAGCGATCCACAGGCCGAAAATGAGCAGCAGCAGAAACGCGAGCGCGAGCAGCGCGCCGATCGAGGACGACTCGATCACATCGAAGGCGTGCGCCGCCGAGACCGGCAGGCCGGCCTCCCGCCGCCGCGACAGTTCGTACAGGCCGATCGCGGCCAGCGGCCCGACCAGCGCGAAGCCGATGCCGAGCGGATAGAGCAGCGGCAGCACCGAATAGCCGAAAGCGAGGCGCGCCAGCACGAGGCCGACAACCGGATAGATCGCGGCCAGGAACATCGCGTGCGTCGGCATGGCGGCGAAGTCGTCGAGGCCGCGGCGCAACGCGTCCTTGAGATCGCCGATGCCGATACGATTGACGGTAACATGGGCGGGCGTTTCGCTCGCGCCGAGCAGAGCATGCGAATAGGCCATGATAGCCTCCTGACAATCAGGCGGCCCATGGCGCTTGGCGAGGGTCGAAGCAGTTGGCCCTGGTCCGGCAGTCCCACGAGCCACGTGTAATCAGGCTAACACGGCCGGGCCGGATTGGTTCTTCACAAAGCGCGCGGGAGGCGCTTTCCTGCGCGTCGCCACTTATCCCCGCTTCTTCGACGAACGCGTTGAAATCCCTCGACAAAAAATAACTTATCCCCGCCCTCCGAACTGCCCTGATAATGCGCGCATCCCGCCTCGGTACCGAGGGGTGTCTGTACAGCATCTTCAGACACGGGGCGGGGAGCGGTGGCCGGGGAATGACGTGTCGCATCGGAGATGCGATGCGCAGGCCCGGCGGTCCAAGCCGCATGTGTCCCGGCGCGCCAGCCGCGCGCCACGGGGCCCCGGTGATGGCCGGAGCCGGCAGTCGGTCACAGGTCTGCCGGCATCGGTCTGGGCCCATAGCGGTGGATAGGCAGGCTTCCGTAAGGAAGGTTGCCTGAAAGGTACGTCCACCGGGGGCCATGCGGAGCAAACCTACCAAACACCGCGCGCGGGACGCCGTGGGACTGGCGGACTTGCGTTTGCTCGTCGGCATCTTTCAAGAGGCGCCGGCGGGAACCGGACCATCGACAAGCCTCGACGTCGCGAGGCGTCGAGGCCCGCGGGTCCGAGCACTTTGAGTTTGCGCACGCTGCGTAAACTTGAGTGCGCCCGGACCCACCGGCGTCCCGCGCGCCCTCGGCATTATTTCGAGAGCGGGCGGTTTGGAATAGCGGCGCACCCCGCGCCGACCAAACAACAGGGGCGGCGGAGCGTTGGCTAAGAATGTTTGTCTGTAGGGGCGCAAAGGCGCGCGGCACGCGCGCTGTGCCCACCGCGAATGAGCGATTGGCCGCAATTTCCGCCGGGGGCTTCGCTGCGCTCAGCCCACCCTGCAAAAGAGCATCGAGTCTCTTGTCAAAACAAAAGGCCGGGCTTTCGCCCGGCCAGGATCAAGATGACGATGGTGGCGTCATCAGAAAGTCAGTGCGCCGCCAGCGCTGCCGCCTCCGGCGGCCTCTCCATGGCGGCGATCTTCGTCTTCACCGCCTTCTGCACCTTCTCGAAGGCGCGCACTTCGATCTGCCGCACGCGCTCGCGCGACACGCCGAACTCGGATGCCAGATCCTCCAGCGTGATCGGGTCGTCGGCCAGCCTGCGCGCCTCGAAGATGCGCCGCTCGCGCTCGTTGAGCACGTCGAGCGCATCGATCAGCGCCTCGTGACGGTTATCCTTCTCTTCTGCGTCGGCGAGGATGCGCTCCTGGGTCGGTTGTTCGTCAACCAGCCAGTCCATCCATTCGCCCGAATCGCCTTCCTCGCGGATCGGCGCGTTGAGCGAGGCGTCGCCGCCGAGCCGGCGGTTCATGTCGATGACGTCCTGCTCGGTCACGCCGAGGCGCTTGGCGATCAGCGCGACCTGCTCGGGCCGCATGTCGCCTTCCTCGAGCGCGGAGATCTTGCTCTTGGCCTTGCGCAGGTTGAAGAACAGCTTCTTCTGGTTGGCGGTGGTGCCCATCTTCACCAGCGACCACGAGCGCAGGATGTATTCCTGGATCGCGGCCTTGATCCACCACATGGCGTAGGTGGCAAGACGGAAGCCCTTCTCGGGCTCGAAGCGCTTGACCGCCTGCATCAGGCCTACGTTGCCTTCCGAGATCACCTCGGCGATCGGCAGGCCATAGCCGCGGTAGCCCATGGCGATCTTGGCCACGAGACGCAGATGGCTGGTGACGAGCTTGTGGGCTGCCTCGCGGTCGCCGTCTTCGCGCCAGCGGCGGGCGAGGATATATTCTTCCTGCGGCTCCAGCATGGGGAACCGGCGGATTTCTTCCAGGTAGTGCGACAGGCCGGATTCGGCCTTGAGTGCCGGCAGTACGGCTGTGCGGGCCATGACAGCGCCCTCCTTATTTGCCCCCGGTATCGGCAGGCGGTTGGTTGCCGCCGCTCCCCGAGCCGACGGCACTTATCGAGTTCGCAAGTGCAGCATACCGGAGCAGGTCGGCAAAAACTAGTGTCCCGCCTGTCACGTCGCCGTGACATACGTCAAATGCGGGTCGGTTTTGGCAAGCCTCTGTATCGGCTAGCTTTTTCGTCCCGAACGCGTGGTGCCCAATGTGCTTTCCGCGACCAAGGCATCACGTAAACGACGCAAATCGCCCGGCAGTTCCGCTTGGAACGCCAGGTTTTCTCCGGTTTCAGGGTGTTGGATAGTCAACAGATAGGCATGCAAGGCCTGTCTGCCAAGACCCTCCAGCGCCACTTTCGCCCGTGGTCCCAACAGCGCCGCCTTGGTCTTGAAGCCGGGACCGTAGGTCGAATCGCCCAGGATGGGGTAGCCGATATGGGCAAGATGCACGCGTATCTGATGCGTGCGGCCGGTCTCCAGGCGCAGGTCGAGCAGGCTCGCTACCGGCCGTCCGTCGGCGCCGGCGAAGGTCTCCCGGAGCTGCCAATGGGTGACCGCTTCCCGCCCGCCCTTGCGCACCGCCCGCTTGTCGCGGGCATGCGGGTGGCGGTCGAGCGGGGCGTCGATGGTCCCGCGTGGCTTGTCGGGCACGCCCCAGACAAACGCGAGATAGCCGCGCTCCAAGTCGCTTTCCGCCTTGTTGGCGAACTGGGTCGAGAGCGCGCGGTGGGCCTTGTCGGTCTTCGCCACCACCATGAGGCCGGACGTATCCTTGTCGAGCCGGTGCACGATGCCGGGCCGCTTGACCCCGCCGATGCCGGACAGGCTGTCGCCGCAATGGGCGATCAGCGCGTTGACCAGGGTGCCCTGGGCGTGGCCGGCGGCGGGGTGGACCACCAGGCCGGCCGGCTTGTCGATGACGATGAGCGCGTCGTCCTCGTAGACGATCGTGAGCGGAATATTCTCGCCTTGCGGCTCGGCCGGCGCCGGTGGGGGCAAAGTGACGGTGACGGTCTCGCCCGGTTTGACGCTTTGCCCCGGATCGCGGATGGTGCGCCCCGTCGCCGCTCTCTCGATCGTCACGTCTGCGGTCGCCACATCTGCGATCGTCACCTGGCCGTCGAGGATCAGCGCCTTGAGCCGCGAGCGCGACAGCGCCGGGATGCGGGCGGCGAGCACGCGGTCGAGCCGCTCGCCGGCTTCTTCCGCGCAGATGGTGACGGTCTCAGTGGCGCTGTCCGGCATGGATCCTACAAAAATGTCCGAGCAAAAATCCCTCGATCCCGAAGCCGAGCGCGCCATTGCCAAGGTGCGCCGGCTCATGATGATCGCCAGCGCGACCACCTTCCTGGCGGTCGCGGCGGTGCTGGGCGTCATCGGCTACCGCCTTTTTCACTGGCAGGGAAGTGCGCCGCCGCCTCCGCCCCCGGGGGCTGCCGCCACCCTGCCGGCCGGCGCCAAGGTGCTCTCCACAACGGTCGGCGACAATCATATTGTGCTGACGGTGGAAGCCGCCGGCGCGGTCGAGCTCTACAGCTTCGATCTCAACACGCTGCGCCCGCTCGGGCATGCGCGGCTGGAGCGGAAATAGAGGGCGCCGTTGCGCCCAAGCTTGCGGTTCCCCTGGATCGAGGCTATCTCGGGGGCCTTGGCCTCAAGCTCCCTTCGTCTAGCGGTCTAGGACGCGGCCCTCTCAAGGCTGAAACACGGGTTCGATTCCCGTAGGGAGCGCCAGTCAAATCAATGGCTTGGGCCGCGAACCCCGATCAATGCAGCGTCGCCAGATAGGCCGCCATGTCGCGCGCCTGCTGCGTGCTGACGCCCATGTCCGGCATGGCGTTGCCCGGCACGATCTGCTGCGGATGCATCAGCCAGCGCGCCATGTTGTCGGGCGTATTGCGCAGCATGCCGGCGACATAGATGCGGTCGGCGATGCCGCCGAGCGGCGGGCCGACCTTGCCGTCGGCGCCGCTCACGCCCGGGACGGCGTGGCAGGAACCGCAGCCGAATTGCTTGATCAGTGTGGCCCCGCGCTGCGGGTTGCCGGAGACTCGCGCCATCAAGATTCGCGCATGGGCCGCCTGACTGCCGGCGCAGGCGGCGATGAAGAAGATGGCCAGCAACGACGACGCCACCCAGGCGCGCGCCGCGCGCTTGCGCTCCTGTCGCTCGGCGTCCTCCATCCAGCGTGCGAAGATCCAGGACACCGTGGCGACATAGGCGAAGCCGCCCGGCACCCACATGATCACTCCGGCGAGCTGCTGGTCCTGCATGGGCGTCAGACCCCAGGCGGCCGCGCCCGCGGTCTGCACCGGGTAGAGCGGATATTGCGCCAGCAGGATGAGCGCGCCCGGCAGACCGCCGAGGATGGCGGTGGTCGCCACATGCACGAGCGTCGCGCCGTAGCTCAACCGGCGCCGGCCGGACGGTTCGATGACGATGGTCCAGAACATCAGTCCCGTGATCAGGAAACAGAGGTGCTCGAGGGTATGGATGCCTTCGTTCTCCAGCGCCCATTGGAACGGCTTGGGGAAATGCCAGAACACGAAGCTGCCGGTGAAGGCGACCCAGACCACGCTCGGATGCATCAGCGCCTGCACCACGCGGTTCAGTCGCAATCGCGTCCACAGGTTTCCCAGCACCCGGCGGGAGCGCGAACGGAAGGCCCACATGAAGGCGACCGGTGGCCGGCCCCAGACCAGAAGCGGCGGCACCACGAACAGCAGCAGCATGTGCTGCACCATGTGAACGGAAAAGAGCTGGTCGGCCACGGTGTCGATCGGCGATTCCAGCGTCAGGAAGAGCACCAGCATGCCGCCGGCGAAGGCCGCAATCTGCGAGCGCCCGATCACCCGGCCGGGACCGGCGCGCCGGCGCATGCGCACGACGCCGATCCAGTAGAGCGCGCCGGTAAGTGCGATGCCGAGCAGCACCCACCAGTCGAACGTCCACGTCAGCGCGGGATGCTCGTGCGCGTGCCCGCCATGCGCCCAGGCGCGACTGACGCTGACAACGAAGACGGTGAGCAGCAAAACTAATGTACGCATAGCGGTTGAATGGCCAAGATCACGAATCCGTCGACGGTGACGGCGAAGAAGAACGTGCTGAACGCCATGCCGATGAGGCTGAGATAGCGCGTGCGCCCTTCGCCGACTTCCACGAGATGATGCAGGTGTCCTTCCGATTCTCGTCCGGTCGCGGCCCAGTTGCGGAAGGAGATCCAAAAGGCGCTGGCGCAGATGCCGAGCGTGATCACGAAGCAGGCGAGGATCAGCCACCACGAAAACCAGAATCCCTCGATGACGTGATCGAGCGGCCGGGCGCCCGGAAAGCACGAATGCACCGCGAGGCCGTAGGTGACCATGAGATTGCCGGCCCAGGCGATCGGCGCGGCGAACAGCCCGTAGAACAGCGCGATCAGCCCGACCCGATCGCGGTGCTGGGCGGGGTGGCGGGCTTCGCTATAGGCAATGTATTCGTCCGACATTGTTTCACCTAAAAGAAATAGGGCGTGCAGTTGATAACGAAGAAGACCCCCATCCAGATCACGGCGAGGAAATACCAATAGACTTTGCCGATGGTGATGGGCACGTGGCGGACGCTGTCGAAATAGCCGAGCGCGGTCCACAGAAAGAGCACCAGAAACATCAGCCAGCCGACGACGAAATGGGCGAGATGGAACCCGGTGATGACGAAATATTCCGAACTGTAGGTGCTGCTGTTGAAGCTGAACGGCTTGTCGAACCAGCTCAGGAATTGCAGCGCGATGAAGCCGGCGCCGAGGATCAGCGTGAGTGCCAGCCCGACCAGGCAGAGCAGCACCTGGTTCAGCCTGATCGAGCGTTCCGCGAACCAGGCCGTCACGCAGCCGACGAGCACGACGCCGGTCTGCGGGCCGGCATAGAGAAAGGTCGGCGGACCGCCGGGGATCCAGTTGGCCGGTGGCTGGATGGAAAAATAGAAATAGCTGAAGAACAGATAGGCGAAGATCGCCGCTTCCGAGATGATCAGGAACCAGAGGCCCCACCAGCCCGAGGCGCTGGTGCCGATCGTACCCATGGGGAGCGGGCGGGCCGGATTGAGGGTCGACTCGCTCATAGCGGGACCCTCCGTTCGCCGGCCTGGGCAAGCGGCCACAGCCACACGATCGTGCCGATGATCGCCGCGCCGGCGGCGCCGCCGGCGAGCGCCCACCAATGGATCAGCAGTCCGGTGAAGAATGCCGAAAGGCAGAGCATCACGATGAAGGGCATGTAGGATTCGCCGGGCATCTTGAGGATCACGTCCGGTTCGCCGTCCATGGCCGAGACGCCGAGCGTCTCATGATGATGATCGAGCACCAGGCCGCGCTCGAGCACCGAGCGTCCGTCGCCTTCCTGCAGCCGCTCCTCCCAGAGCGGATGGCGGCTGGCGACGCTCGGGATGACGACGAAGTTGTAGGGCGGGGTCGGCGAGGGCACCGACCATTCCAGCGTCGGTGCATCCCATGGATTGGGACCGGCGACGGCGCCGCGCTTGAGGCTGTAGAACACGTTGATCAAGAAGATCAGAATGCCGGCCGCCAGGATGAAGGCGCCGATGGTGGTGATCATATTGGGCGTCGAGAGCCCGATGCCGGCCGGATAGGTGTAGACGCGGCGCGGCATGCCGAGCAGGCCGGTGATGTGCATGGTGAAGAAGCCGACATTGAAGCCGACGAACATGAACCAGAAGCTGATCTTGCCGATGGTCTCGTCGAGCAGCCGGCCGGTGAACTTGGGGAACCAGTAGTAGAGGCCGGCCATCACGCCGAACAGGTTGATGCCGATGAGAACGTAGTGGATGTGGGCGACGACGAAATAAGTGTCGGTGAGCTGCCAGTCGACCGGGACGTTGCCGGTCATGAAGCCGGACACGCCGCCGATGACGAACAGGAAGATGAACGCCGCCATGAAGTGGAAGCAGGTGGTGAACACCGGCCGTCCGGTCCAGATGGTGGCGATCCAGGCGAAAATCTGCACCGCGCTCGGAATGGCGATCATGATGCTCGCCGCGCTGAAGAAGTCGAGCGCCATGGTCGGCAGGCCGGTGGCGAACATGTGGTGCACCCACACGCCGAAGCCGATCATCATGGTGGCGACCGTGGACAAGACCACCGCCGTGTAGCCGACCAGCGGACGGCGGCAGAAGGTCGGCAGCGCGTCGGAGACGATGCCCTGCGCCGGCAGCACGATCATGTAGACCCAGGGGTGGCCCCACATCCAGAACATGTGCTGCCACAGCAGCGAATGGCCGGTGAGATTGCCGCTCGCCGGCTCGTAGAAATGCGTGCCGAAATTGCGGTCGAGCCACAGAAAGAAGAAGGCCATGCTGACCACGGGCGTGGCGATGATACCGGCGGCATTGGCGGTCAAGGTGCCCCAGGCGATCACCGGCCAGCGGTTGACCGACATGCCGGGACAGCGCGTGCGCAGCGTCGTCACGATGAAGTTGATCCCGCCGGCCGTGGTCGAGATGCCGAAGAAGATATTGGCCAGGCAGTAGAAGTCGATGTTGAGGTTGGGGTTATAGGCCTTCGACGCATAGGGCACGTAGTTGAACCAGCCCGCGTCGGGTGCCGTGCCCAGCGCGAAGCTCACATAGAGGAAAATGCCGGAGGCGAGGTAGATCCAGTAGGAGAAGGCGTTGAGGCGCGGAAACGCCATGTCGCGCGAGCCGAAGATCAGCGGCCAGAGATAGTTGCTGAAACCGGACAGGATCGGGAAGGCGTACCAGATGATCATCGTGCTGCCGTGCATGGTGAACAACTGGTCGTACTGCTCGGGGGTCAGCACGTGGCCGTTCGGCCCAGCGAGCTGGATGCGCATCACCAGCGCCTCGATGCCGCCCGCGATCAGGAAGAGGAAGGCGGTGACGAGATAGCGTATGCCGATTTCCTTGTGGTCGACGCTCGACAGCCAGCCGCGGATGCCGGGAGTCGTCTCCCACATCTCCTGCAGCTTCTCGCGCAGGCTCTGCAGGTCGCGCGGAGCGATCTCGGGCACGCGCTCGTAGCGTTCGGGGATGCCTTCGTAGCTGGCGGTCGTCACGGACGGCTCCTCATTGCAATGTCTTCAGGAATGCGCGCAAATTATTCAGGTCGATCGCCGATAAAGTGAGAGTCGGCATGAAGTTGCCGGGCTTGATCTGCTGCGGGTTGGAAATCCAGCCGGACAGGTTGCCGATGGTGTTGGGAAGCGTGCCGGCGCCGATCGTCTTGCGCTGCATCAGGTGGCTGAGATTGGGACCGACCTTGCCGTCCGCCATGGTGCCGCGCACGGCGTGGCAGACCGCACAGTTTTTCATGAAGACGGCTTCGCCCCGCCCGGCCTGATCCGACGGTACGCCCGACCTGACTGTCTCGGGGCCGGTGAGCTGGTGGTCCCACCATTCCTTGAACTGATCCGGCGGCTGCGCGGTGACGAAGAAGCCCATGTGGGCGTGCTGCTGGCCGCAATATTCCGTGCACTGGCCGCGATAGATGCCCGCTTTGTCGGCCTCGATCCAGGTGACGTTGTGTTGTCCGGGTATGGTGTCCATCTTGCCGCTCAGCGCCGGCACCCAGAAGGAGTGGATGACGTCGGCGGTGGTGAGCACGACCTTGACCGGCTTGCCGACCGGGATGTGGATCTCGTTCGCCGTGGTGAAGGTGCGCGACGGGTCCTTGCTGTCGTAGCGGACTTCCCACCACCACTGATGGCCGATGACGTGGATGGTCGCCGCCGTGTCGGCCGGCGTCCCGGCAATATCGGCCAGCACCACGTAATTCCACACCACCGTCGCCGTCAGCACGAGAAACGAGATGCCGACACCGACATAGATGAAGGCGAGACCGTTGCCGCCGCGCTCGAGCGGCACGGATTCCATGCTGTTGTCGATCGTCCTCGCCCGCCGCAACAGCGAGCCGCTCAGCACGAGAATGCCGATGATGGCGCAGACCGCGAGAGAAATGATGATCACGCCGTAGAGCAGCGAGACCACCGGATAGTTGTGGGTCCCGAAGGCCGTCATGTAGGACAGGCCGTGGGAGAGGACGTCCGCGTTCTGCTGCGCCTGCGCCGCGGCCGGCGCGGGCAGCGCCGCAAGTCCGAGCATCGCCAGCGCTGCCGCCCCCGCGCAGGGCTTCACCACGCGGGGGACGCCACCACGTCCGGCATTGGGCAGGCGGACGCGCCGCCTGACCCTCGATTGTGAAGTCTGCCACATGCCGCGCCTCTGCCGCCGCTCACTTGGGCGATTTGTTGTTCGGCGAGACCAATCCGAGCCCGGCGGTCGGCTTATGTCCGGTGGGCTTCAGCCCTTTGCTGAAGGGCTCGACATGCGCCCAAGGCGTCGAGGTGTGGCTGAACTCGGCCGGCACCTGCTCTATGGCCGGCTTGTTCTCGGAGATCGACACGGTCGTGCCCCAGCCGTGCGGGGTCTTGCTGATGCTCTGGATGTAACTGACGATGTCCCAGATCACGTTGTCCGGCAGCACCGTGCCCCAGGCCGGCATGCCGAGCGGCATTCCGTGCGAGATGACAAGGAAGATCTGCGCGGGCTTCTTGCCGAATTTGAACACCGAGTTGCTGAGCGCGGGGCCCATGCCGCCGCCGCCATTGGCGGCATGGCAGCCCGCGCAGTTGAACTTGGCGAAATACTCCATGCCGCGCTTGGCGGAGTTAGGGTCGCCGGCCATCGGGTTCTTGATGTCGGGACCGGCACTCACGCTGCCTGGCAGGTTGTGCACCAGCGGCACCGCGAGCAGATCGCCCGTCGTCGCCGTCACCTCATTGATTTCGTTGCTGGCGTTCGGGTTGCCGCCCAGCGTATGACTGCCCGTGGTCTGCACGTTGTGCAGCTTCGCGGCGCCCGCGTCGCTGCGGCTTTGCGCAAGGGCGTGACCGACAAAGACCGAGCTCGACGCGATGAGCGCGGCGGCGGCGATTTGCATGCGGATGTGCCCGGACATGCATTCCTCCATTTATTTCGTAGGGCTTTTTTGGTTGCTGTTCTGGCTCGCGCGAAGAGGCATCGGCACCGTGGGAATGCCGAAGCGGGTGAGCAGCGCCTGGATCTCCGGACGCTTCTGCCTGATGACCGCGTTGAGCCGGTCGCGGCGTGCGTCGTCGCCTTTACGCACGCCCATGCCGATGTCGTATTGGAAGATCAGCGGCCGGAACGACTGCGTGTCGGTGATCGGCGTCACCGTGAGCGGCACCGACGACTTCTTGGCGAAGTAGCCGGCCAGCGGCCCCCACACGGCCGCGATGTCGACATCGCCGTGCTCGACCGCCTTGACGATCCGGGCCGGGGGGTTCGGCTTGCGGTAATCGCCGTAAACCGTGTAGCCGACCATCTTGTCGTCCAGCCCTTCCGCCGCCAGGGCATGCGACGGCGGCGTGTTGAAGCCGTCGTCACCGATCAACTGCACGCCGATCTTCTTCAGGTCGCGCAGCCGCGGATCCTTCATCGAGTGGATGTCGATGTGCCGGTCCGCGCGCGACACGAACACGTAGGTGGACCGGTAATAGGGGATCGTGCTCTCGACGAATTTCCAGCCGACCGGCACGCCCATGACGACGTCGCACTTCTTGGCCTTCAGCGTCTGCCGTGTGAAGCCGCGCCGCTGAGCGTGCCAGGTATAGGTGACCTTCTCGCCGAGTGCGCCGGCGATCAGGTCGGCGAGCTTGTTCTCGAAACCCTGCTTGGCCTTGTTCGAGAACGGTAGATTGTTGGGGTCCGAGCAGACGCGGAACGTCTTCGGCGCCTGTTGGTCCGTTCCGGCGAGGGCGGGGTTGGCGACGAAAGTCGCCAGCCCCAAGCCGATCGCGCCAAGTCCGACGGCGTGCATGAGAGCGCGCTTACTTGACCGCATTGTGCGCTCCCTGCGTGGTGGTGCCGGGCTCGCCGTTCTCGCCGGGGTTCTTAACCGGCTCTTCCGACGCGGTATGCGGCGTCTTCGAGGCGAGCGCGAAGACCATGAGGGTGCCGCCGCCGGTGGTGTAGGCCGGCAGATCCTGCGTCGCGCCGGTGAAGCCGAGCGCGCCGTTGCGCACGCGCGGATCGATCTCGGCGGTTGCGTCCGCGCCGGACCAGCCGCCGACGCCGCACAGGATGGCGACGTATTCGGTGCCGTTGACGCCGTACACGACCGGCTGTCCGATCATTCCGGACGGCATGTGGAACTTCCAGATCACTTGGCCGGTGGTGGCGTTCACGGCTTTGAACCAGCGGTCCATCGTTCCGTAAAAGGCGATGTTGCCGGCGGTCACCACGGTGCCGGTCCAGACCGGGAATTTCTCCTCGATGGCCCAGACCTTCTTGCGCTTGACCGGGTCCCAGGCGGCGAATTCGCCGCGGTGTCCGTCGCCCGGCGCCGCGTACATGTCCACGGTCGCGCCGATATACGGCGTGCCGGCGATGTAGGCGACGTCGGAGGTCTTGAAGTTCATGCAGATGTTCTGGTGCGGGATGTAGATGAGACCGGTCTTCGGCGAATAGGCCGTCGGCTGCCAGTCCTTCACGCCGGGCGAGGCGGGACAGACGTCGACGATCGTCTTGCCGACCTCAGGCTCGAGCGCCTTGTTGCGGATCGGCCGGCCGGTCTTCATGTCGATGCCCTTGGTGGCATTGACCACGCCGTATTTGTCGGCGGAGAGCACCTGGCCGGTTTTGCGGTCGATCACATACATGTAGCCGTTGCGGCCGGGATGCACGAGCACGTCGCGCTTCTGTCCGTTGATCGGCAGGTTGAGCAGGATGCTCTCGTTGATCTCGTCGTAGTCGAACCAGTCGTGCGGCGTCATCTGGTAGGCCCACTTGGCGTCGCCGGTGTCCGGATCGCGGGCGAAGATCGACGTGCTCCACAGATTGTCGCCGGGGCGCTGGCTCTGATTCCAGGTGCCCGGATTGGCCGTGCCGTAATAGAGCAGGTTGAGCTTGGGATCGTATTGCAGCCAGCCCCAGACCGTGCTGCCGCCGATCTTCCAGGCATCCGGCGGCCAGGTCTTCACGCCGAGATCCTTGCCCTGCATCCATTTGTAATAGGGATGGAAGTCCTTGCCGATCAGCACGTCCTTGTCGGGCCCGGTGCTATAGGCGCGCCAGGCGATCTTGCCGGTGTTCTCGTCGACCGCGGTCAGCCAGCCGCGCACGCCCAGTTCGCCGCCGCTGTTGCCGATCATGACCTTGCCGTGCACGACGAGCGGGGCCATGGTGATGGTCTCGCCCTTGTTGATGTCGCCGAGCTTGGTGTGCCAGAGTTCCTTGCCGGTCTTGGCGTCGAGCGCGACGGAATAGTCGTCCAGCGTGTTGAGAAATATCTTGCCGTTGTCGTAGGCGAGCCCGCGGTTGACCACGTCGCAGCAGGCGACGCCGACGGCGGACAGATCTGGCTTCGGCGTATAGGACCACTTCAAGTCGCCGGTCGCCGCGTCGAGCGCGAAGACCTGGTTCGGATGCGCCCCGATGTACGGCCCCACCACGTACAACGTGCCGTTGATGACGAGCGGCGCGGCTTCCTGGCCGCGGTCGGCGCCGACCGAGAAGGTCCAGGCGACATGCAGGTTCTTGATGTTCTTGCTGTTGATCTGATCGAGCCCGCTGTAGCGCGTGTTCGCATAGTTCTTCTGCGCCATCGCCCAATTGTTTTGATTCCGACTCAGCTTGATGAGATCGCTGCTTTCGTCCTTGGTGCCTTTGGCCTCTTGCTCCTGTGGGATCGTGGCTTTCTGCGTCTGCGCTGCGGGAGGTTGCTGAGCCTGCACGGCAGGAGGTTGTTGCGGTTGCGCCTTGGCGGGCTGTTGAGGTGCGTTATTGAGCTTAGGCGATTGTGCAACGGCGGGAGGGGTGGACGTTTGCGCGGCGGCGGGAGCGGCGGATAGAACGGCGGCCAGTAACGGGGCGGCGAATGCGAAGCGACCGAGCAACTCGGAGCGGCACATGAGACAAACCTCTTGCGAGCGTGTGGAGGGTAACGAGGAACTGAACGTTCCTTCGTTTGGGAAAGTTCCTGAAAATCGTTCCTTCAAAGATTAAAAAAACTTCGTGAGTTCGCGTCTCGACAGAAGCTCTTCGCGCTCTGGATAATGTCGCACTGCGGCAAGCAGATCGCCTGGAAATAAGCGCAACGATTGTGCTGCCTTATTGCTCTTTGTGTCGGCTGGCCAACATCTTTCTGATGGGCGCGACCGATTGAGTAAGCTGCGCATTGTGAGCAGGCGATCCCGCGCTTGGGTCAGCGGCGCGACACAAGAAATGTGGAACACCGCCGATAGCCGTGCGTTCCGGACCAGTAGTGCGTCAGCCCGGCGCGCTGCGTTCGGTGCTCGACAATGCCCCCACACACACGTCATCGGTCCGCAACGCTTCACCGGTATCGCCGCGGAGGGAAGAACATGCGCGTTGGATTTCTGTCGACTGTCTCACATACGATCGGCGCAATCGCATTGGCGGCTGCCTGCGGCACGGGCGGCGCCGCGCTGGCGGCCGGGCAAAGCCCGGGCAGCTCGGGCCCAGCGGCCGGCCACAAGGTCTATATGGCTGCGCGCTGCTTCGCCTGTCACGGCGAGATGGGCTACGGCGGCGTCGGTCCGCGCTTTCGCGAGAACAAATTCGTCGGCATGGGCGATTACGTGGTCGGCCAGATCCTGGTCGGCCGCGGCGTGATGCCCTCGTTCGCCCACGCCCTGGACAATCAGCAGATCGCTGCCGTCGCCAGCTATATCCGCAATAGCTGGGGCAATGATTTCGGCCCGGTGAAGGCGACCGAGGTGGCGCAGGTGCGCGAGCAGGTGAAGTCGCATCCTCCGAAGGGCCGGCCGCATGTGCCGCCGCCGTCGAACCAGCCCAAGCACGCCCCGGCGCCGCCGCAGGGCTCCGGTGCGCCCGGCCAGGCGCTGCCGCCCGGACAAAATTCGCAATAGGCGTGAAACCGCCGCTTGGAATCTCAGTACCTAGGGAGAAGTCTTGATGTCACGTTCACGCATGCCCACCCGTACGATCATCGCCGCGTTCGCCGGCGCCGGGGCGGTCGCCTTTGCCGTGCCGGCGCAGGCGCAGAAAGCCGAGTGCCCCGTCAATCACAGCAAGCTCCAGCAGGTGCTCAAGGCGAGCGTGAAGGCGAGCGGCGGCCCCGCCAACGGCGGATTGCCGGTGAACGAGTGGGCGGCGGTGGTCAATCGTCACGGCGCCGTCTGCGCGGTGGCCTTTAGCGGCAAGAAGGCGACCGACCAGTGGCTCGGCAGCCGCGCCATTGCGGTGGAGAAGGCGAACACGGTGAACGCCTTCAGCCTCGACAAATACGCCGTGTCGACGGCCAATCTCTGGGCACAGTCGCAGCCGGGCGGATATCTGTGGGGCACCGCCGCGACCAATCCGCCCGTCGCCAAGGACCTCTACCAGGGTCCGTTCGGCGACTGGGGCAAGGGCAACGATCCGCTGATCGGCAAGGTGGTCGGCGGCGTGGTCGCCTTCGGCGGCGGCCTCGCGCTCTATCAGAACGGCAAGCTGGTCGGCGGCCTCGGCGCCAGCGGCAATACCTCCTGCGCCGACCACAACATCGCCTGGCGCGTGCGCAACAAGCTCGGCATGGGCAAGGTGCCCAACGGCCCGACTCCGCAGCACAACGACGCGATCGTTTATGACGTCGGCGCCAACGGCAAGAGCGAGAGCGGCTGGGGCCATCCCGAATGCGGCCACGACGCGCCGCAGATCGCCAAGCAGATCGGCGCCGGCATCGTGCAGGTGGCGCAGGGCGGCAAGGCGCCGTCGCCGGCGGCGACGCAAGGCGCGGCGCCTTCCGACCAACAGCCTTCGGCTGCATCCCCGCCGCCGACCGCGCCCCAGCCGCCTGCTTTGCGGCCGCCGGGCGGAGCGCATCCGCATACGACAATCAAGCCCGGCGGCATTCCGGTCGAGAAGCAGCCGAAATAGCGGCTGCGGACCATGAGCGCGATCAGCGATCTTCAGCGCGGCCGCGCCGGCCTGCACGACAGGGCCGGCCGGCTGGCCGCGCGGGCGAGAGCCTTGGTCGCGGCGGTGAGCCGCCATCGCCAATACGTCGCGCTCGGCCTGTTCGTCGGCGGATGGAGCGCGCTGTGGGCGCACGGCCTCGCGCTCGTCGGTTTCATCCCCGACTGGCTGTCCGTGTTTGCCATGGTCGGCGGGCTGGCTCTGATCCCCTGGGTGGTCAAGAGCGACGCCGCGTAGAGGAAGTCATTTCAGTCCGGTTCAAGACGCCCCGCGCACGCGCTTCACCTCCTCCTGGGGGGTGGGTAAAGCGCTATGCCTCGCGGCATGGCGCGCGGGCTTTTACTTCGCCGGCGCCGCCGCGAAGGTCTTTGCGGTCTCCCGCAGCTTGAACTTCTGCACCTTGCCGCTCGGCGTGCGCGGCAGCTCCGCGACGATCTCCAGCCGCTCGGGGATATACTGCTGCGCCATCTGCTGCTCCTTCAGATAGGCGACCATCTCCGTAAAGGCGAGCGAGGCCCCCTCGCGCGGCACCACGAAGGCGCAGGCGCGCTCGCCCAGCCGCGCGTCGGGATAGCCGACGACCGCCACCGCCGCGATCGCCGGATGCTTGAACAGCAGGCCTTCCACCTCGACCACCGGGAATGTTCTCGCCGCCGCGGATGATGATGTCCTTCGAGCGGCCGGCGATACGGATATAGCCTTCGTCGTCCATGCGGGCGAGATCGCCGGTGTCGAACCAGCCTTCCGCGGTCGTGTTGTCGAGCTCCGGGCGCTTCAGATAGCCGACGAAATTGGAGCAGCCGCGCACCTGGAGCTGGCCTTCCTGTCCGAACGGAAGAACATCGCCGCTCGGGTCGACCACGCGCACCTCCATGCCGGCGAGCGCGCAGCCGTCGGTCTCCATGGTCTTTTCTTCCCGGTCCTCCGGCCGCGTCGTGGTGACGGCGCCGTTCTCGGACATGCCCCAGGCCGAGATGATAGCGGCGCCCAGCGCCTTGCGCGCCTTGCTCACCAGCGCGCGCGGAATGGGCGCGCCGGCCGAGACGAACACCCGCAGCGTTTCCGTCGAGGCGTTGTTGCGCTCGACGTATTCGGCGAGGTCGTTGAGGAAGGGCGTCGCGCCCATGGTGAAGGTGACGTTTTCGTCCGCGATCTGCCGCGCCATCTCCTTCGGCTCGAACACGTCCTGCAACACGGCCGTTGCGCCGAGCATGATCGGCAGGACGAGGCCGTACATGAAGCCGAGCTGGTGCGCCATGGGCGAGGGCATATGGATCACGTCTTCGGCGCCGAGATGCAGCCGCTCGGCGAAGGGCACCAGGTTCGACAGCATGGTGTTCGACGTGTGCATGACGCCCTTCGGTTCGCCGGTCGTGCCGCTGGTATAGAGCAGCTGCATGACGTCGTCGGGCGCCAGGCGCCGGCCGCGCGCCGGCGCTTCCGCGCCGGTTTCCTCGAACAGCTTTTCGAAGGCCGCATCGCCTTCGCCGTCGACCACGAAAACGTGGCGCAGCGCCGGCAGGTCGCCGCGGATGTTCTCCGCCATGCGGGCATAATCGAAATTGCGGAACGAGGCGGGCACCACCAGCACCTTCGTTTCCGCCAGCTTCAGCATG
Organism: uncultured Pseudomonadota bacterium; assembly: GCA_963837965.1. Classification (GTDB taxonomy): domain Bacteria; phylum Pseudomonadota; class Alphaproteobacteria; order Rhizobiales; family Xanthobacteraceae; genus Pseudolabrys. The sequence goes on from CAWIPY010000011.1 coordinate 394,342, forward strand.
AAGCGAAGCTCGCGCTCGCGGAAGATGATCATCAAAGGATTGCTGATCGCCCCCGCCTTCAGGCAGGCAAGATGCAGCACGGAAAACTGCCACCAGTTCGGCAGTTGGAAGGAAACGACGTCGCCACGCTCGATGCCCAGCGCTGTCAGCCGCGCCGCCAGCACATCCGACAGCCGGTCGATATCCCGGTAGCTCAGCCGGGTTTCCTCGCCGCTGCCGGAGCGGATCGCGGCGATCGCCGTCTTTTCCGGATGGTTGGCGACGGCGCGGTCGAGATGATCGAGCGGCGTCTGGTCACGCCAGTAGCGCGCGGCCGTCATGGCGGCCCGGCGCTTGGCCGGAGTGCTGTTGCTGGTCATGGATTTTGTTCTCCCCCTGGTCGGGGCTTCGCCCCGTCTTCTTGATTCATCGTGCGGTTCGTTTGAGCTTTTCGCGCGAAATGATGTGTTTCATGATCTGCGCGGTGCCGTCGCCGATCTCCAGGCCCATGACATCGCGCAGCCGCTGCTGATGCGGCAGGTCGAGCGACCAGCCGTAATGGCCGTGCGTCAGCAGGCACTGGTGGATGATGTCGACGGCGGTCTTCGGCCCGAGCCATTTGCACATGGCGGCTTCCGCCGTGTGCGGCTGGCCGGCATCGCGCAGGCGCAGCGTGTGATAGCAGAGCTGGCGCACGGCTTCGGCCATCGACTCGTGTTCGGCCAGCGGAAAAGTGACGCCCTGATTGCGCGCAAGCGGCGCGCCGAAGGCCTTGCGCTCGTTCGCATAGGCCCAGGATTCGTCGAGCGAGGCCTGCGCCGCCGCGATGCATTGCAGCCCGATCAGCGCGCGGCTGAAGTCGAAGCCCTGCATCACCTGCACGAAGCCGCCGCCCTCGGCGCCGAGCCGGTTCGCCTTCGGCACTTCCACGTCGTCGAAGAAGATCGAACCGCGGCCGACCGCCTTGCTGCCGAGATCGGAAAAGCGGCTGGTCTTCACGCCGGGCGCGTTCATCGGCACGAGGAAGGCGCTCACGCCGCGCGCGCCATCTTGCGCCTTGCCGGTGCGGGCGAAGACCAGCGTGGCGTCGGCCTGGTCGGCGAGGCTGATCGAGGACTTCTCGCCGTTGAGCACATAGCCGCTGTCGGTGGTCCGCGCCGATAGCGCGAGGTTGCCGGCGTCGGAGCCGCCGCGCGGCTCGGTGAGGGCGAGCGAGAACAGGGCTTCGCCGGCGACGATGCGCGGCAGCCATTGCGCGGCCAGATCGTCGGCGCCGTGCTGGGCGACGATCTGCCCGCACAACGAGCCGAGCAGTTGCACATAGGCGACGTTGAAGTCGCCATAGGCGAGCGCCTCGATGATGAGGCCGCTCACCTCGCTGGGCAGGCCTAGGCCGCCGTAGCGTTCCGGCAGGTCGGGGCCGATCAGGCCGAGCGCGCCCATTTCCCGCACCAGCGCGCGGTCGATCGCCGCCTGCTGCTCGCGCGCCTGGTAATGGGGCGCGAGCTTCTCGCGCGCGAAACGTTCCGCGGCGGTCCTGAACGGTCGCTGTTCTTCGCTGAGCGGAATGGTCACGCCGATACTCCTGGCGCAGCGCGCCTCCTGACGATTCGGTCCCGCGCTATTTCAAATGGCGGCGGAAGTCGGGCTTCCGCTTCTCCATGAAAGCGTTGACGCCCTCGTGGGATTCGTCGGTCTCGTAATAGAGCTTGAGTGTCTGCATCCCCATGGCGGCGATGCCGCGGATATTGTCGCTGTCGGCATTGAACGAGCGCTTGGCGATGGCGATCGCCGTCGGGCTGCGCTCGAGGATTTCCGCGCACCAGCGGTCGATCTCGGCGTCGAGCTCCTCATGCGGCACCACCACGTTGACGAGGCCGAAGGAGAGGGCTTCTTTCGCCGGATAGCGGCGGCACAGATACCAGATTTCGCGCGCCTTCTTTTCTCCCACCACGCGGGCGAGATAGGCGGTGCCGAAACCGGGGTCGACCGAGCCGACCTTGGGGCCGACCTGGCCGAACACGGCTTTTTCCGAGGCGATGGTGAGATCGCAGATGGTGGCGAGCACATTGCCGCCGCCGATGGCATAGCCTTGAACGCGGGCGATGACCGGCTTGGGCACGTCGCGGATCACCGACTGCATTTCTTCCACCGGCATCCCGATGATGCCGCGGCTGCCGTCATATTGGCCCTCGTGCGCCGACTGGTCGCCGCCGGTGCAGAAGGCCTTGTCGCCGGTGCCGCCCAGCACGATCACGCCGACCGAATTGTCCCAGCCCGCGCGGTTGAAGGCGTGGATCAGCTCCTCGCAGGTCTTGCCGCGGAACGCGTTCATCTTCTCCGGACGGTTGATCGTGATGCGGGCGACGCCGTCCTTGCTGTCGAACAGGATGTCTTCGTAGGTCATGGGGCTTCTCTTGGGTTTCGGTTCATCCGGCCATGCTGAGGCCGCCGGAGACGCTCAGCACCTGGCCGGTGACGAACGCGGCGTCCTCGCTGGCGAAGAAGCAGATGGCGCCGGGCAGATCGTCCGGCTCGCCGAGGCGGCCGAGCGGAATGGCGCGGCGGAACGCCTCGTCGAGCTTGTCCGGATTGCGCGCCCCCTTCTTGTAGTCCGCGTAAAGCTTGGTGTTGACCACGCCGGGGCAGACCACGTTGACGGTGATGCCGTTGCGCGCGTGCTCGCGCGCGATCGTCTTGGAAAAGCCGATGAGGCCGGCCTTGCAGGCGGCATAGACCGCTTCGCCGGAGGAGCCGACGCGGGCGGCGTCGGAGGAGACGTTGACGATGCGTCCGCGCTTGCGCTCGGTCATGCCGGGCAGCACCGCGTGGTGCATGTTGAGCGGCCCGGTCAGGTTGATGGCGATGAGCTTGTCCCAGTCGGCCGGCACGGTGTCGACGAAGGGCTTGAACACGTCCCAGCCGGCATTGTTGACCAGCACGTCGATGGGCCCGAAGGCGGCTTCGGCGGCGCCGATGGCGCTGCGGCAGTCATCGTGCTTGCTGATGTCGCAGGCGAAGGCCTGCGCCTGGCCGCCCGCCTTGGCGATCGCCTCGGCCACGCTTGCCGCCGCCGCCCGGTCGATATCGAACACCGCGACCTTGGCGCCTTCTTCCGCGAAGCGGCGGCAGGTGGCCCCGCCGATGCCTCCGCCGCCGCCGGTGACGACGACGACCTTGTCTTTCAGTCCACGCACGCTTCTCAATCCTCGCTGGCAGATATGACAATGCTATGCTATATATTGGAATGAAGCAATAGCTTGATATATTTCCATGGCCCCCACCATCGTCACCCCTCGTACCTCGTCTGCTGCCGCCGCGGGCGACGACGAGGACCGCTTCGACATCGCCAACCGCTTGTTTTTCCGGCTCTATCAGGCCTCCAACCTGATGCATAAGACGGGCTCGCGCTGGGTCGCCGAGTTCAGCACCACCACCCAGCAATGGGCCGTCCTCGGCGCCCTATCCCGGCCTTCCGTGCGCGAGCGGGGGATGACGGTGAAGGAGTTGATCGCGTTCCTGCTGCTCAGCCGGCAAAACCTGACCGCCGTGCTCAACCGGCTGGAGCGGTCGGGTCTGATCGAGCGGACGCGAGCGGCGGAGGACGGGCGCGCCCGCCGCATCCAGGTGACCGCGCAGGGCTCGCGCACCTGGGCCCGCATGCTGGTCAAGATCGAAGAGTATTACGGCGCCGCGCTGGACGGCTTCACCACCGAGGAATGCCTGATGCTGTTCCGGCTGCTCGACCGTCTGAAGTCGCGGCTGGCCACGCTTTGAGGCATGATGGCGCTGGAACCGGAGGGCTTCGCCGCGCCTAGAACAGCATGGCGGACGTCGACACCAGAAGCCTGCCCAAGAGCCTGAAAGCGCTGCGCGCGGATGAGGCCGCCTGCACGCGCTGCCCCCTCTACAAAAATGCCACGCAGGTCGTGCCGGGCGAAGGGCCGGCGCATGCACGGCTGATGATGGTGGGCGAGCAGCCGGGCGACAAGGAAGACCTTGCCGGCAAGCCCTTCATCGGGCCGGCCGGGCGCGTGCTCGATGAAGCCATCGTGGAAGCCGGCATCGACCGCAAGGACGTGTTCGTCACCAACGCCGTCAAGCACTTCAAATTCGAGATGCGCGGCAAGCGCCGCCTGCACAAGAAGCCGAATGCGCACGAGATCGAGCGCTGCCGCTGGTGGATCGATCTGGAACGCGCGATCGTCAAGCCGGCGGTGGTTGTCGCGCTCGGCGCCACCGCGGTGCACAGCCTGATGGGCAAGAGCATGACCATCGGCAAGATCAGGGGGCAGGTGCTCGACATGCCGGACGGCGGCAGGATGGTCGCCACCATCCATCCGTCCTACGTGCTGCGCATCCGGGACGAGCGCGACAAGCAGGCGCAGTACCGCCAGTTCGTGCGCGATCTGAAAGCAAGCGGCAACGCGGCAGCGGGGAAGTGACCGTGCCCCGTCATTCCGGGACGCGCCGGAGGCGCGGGCCCGGAATCCAGGGCCACATTCAGAGGCTTCGTCGTGGCGCTCTGGATTCCGGGCTCGCTCGCTTCGCTCGCGCCCCGGAATGACCGGAGTAAGATTTACCCCAACAGCTTCTCCAGCCTGATCGGCAGTTCGCGCACGCGCACGCCGGTGGCGTGATGGACCGCATTGGCCACCGCCGCCGCGGTGCCGACATTGCCGAGCTCGCCCAACCCCTTGATGCCGGCCGGGTTGACGAAATCGTCTTCCTCCGGAACGAGAATGACCTCGAGCTGATCGATATCGGCGTTCACCGGCACCAGATAGTCGGCGAGATTATCGTTGACGTAGCGGGCGTTGCGCGCGTCGATCTCGGTCGCCTCATGCAGCGCCGAGGAGATGCCCCAGATCATGCCGCCAAGATACTGGCTGCGCGCGGTGCGTGGGTTCATGATGTGCCCGGCGGCGAAGGCGCCGACGATGCGCGGCACGCGGATCTCGCGCGTCTCGGCATGCACGCGCACTTCGACGAATTCGGCGCCCAGCGCATACATCAGCTTCTCGCCGTGCGAGCCGCCGCCGAGATAGGGCTTGCCGGCATAGAGCTTCTGGAGCGCGTCGGGCGGCGCGCCCGGGGGCACGAATTCGGCATATTCCTCGATGGCGCCGACGCCGAGCCGCTTGAACGCACTTTCGAGGTCTGGCGTCCCGGTATTCGAGCCGCCGGTGCCGGTCGTCGCCGCGCCACCATGGAGCTTGGTCTTGATGGCGTCGCAGGCCTTGATCACTGCCGAACATACCGTTGCCGTGGTGACCGATCCGCCGGCGACAACGGCCGGCGGCAACTGGCTGTCGCCGAGCTGGACCTCGACATTCGACAACGGAACGCCCAGCCTTTGCGCGGCCATCTGCGCCACGACGGTGTAGGCGCCGGTGCCGATATCGTGCGATGCGGTCTGCACGCGCACGCGGCCGTTGGACAGCAGCCGCACACGCACGGCCGCCACGCCGATATGGGTCGGATAGACGGCGCTGGCGCAGCCCCAGCCGACCAGCCAGTCGCCGTCGCGCATCGAGCCCGGCTTCGCCTTGCGCTGCGACCAGCCGAAGGCCTTCGCCGCTTGGTCGTAGCATTGCATCAGCGAGCGGCTCGACCAGCGCTTGCCGGTGGCGTCGACCATGGAATCGTTGACGCGCCGCAATTCGACCGGATCCATGTCGAGCTTCTCGGCCAGCTCGTCCATGGCGCTTTCCAGCGCGTAGATATAGGGCACGACCGGCGGTGACCGCATGAAGCCCGGCGTGTTGCGGTCGGCGTGCACCAGCGTCACGCCAGTCTTCACCGCGCCGTAGCCGTAGAGCCGTGCGCTGTCTTCGACGCCGGCGACGGAGTAAGGGTCGGGCCGCGAGGTGAGCTCCCAGCCTTCATGACTGAAGCCGGTGATATGGCCCTCGCGCGTCGCGCCCATGCGGATGCGATGGCGGGTCTCGGCGCGGAAGGTCGAGATGGTGAAGCCTTGATCGCGCGTCGCCACCAGCTTGACGGGGCGGTTGAGCTTCTTGGCGGCCAGCGCGACGTAGCCGGTGCGCGGCGTGAACTGCGCCTTGCAGCCGAAGGCGCCGCCGACAAAGGGGCTGACGGCGTGCACGCGCTCTGGCGGTATGCCCATTTTGTGCGCCAGCCCGTTCTTGAGCCCGTACATGAATTGACTCGGCTCGTAGACCGTCAGTTCGCCGTCGTTCCACAGACAGGTGGTGGTGTAGAGCTCGATTGGATTGTGGTGCTGGGCCGGCGTGCCGTATTCGACCTCGAGCTTGACCTCGGCCCCCGCGATGGCGGCGTCGGCGTCGCCGGCCTGCGGCAAGCCCTTGGCGCGCTCGTTGACCTTCTTGGCGTCTTCCTTTTTCGCACCGGGTGAGCCGAAGCTCGCGCTTGGGCTTTCCTCGCTGTAGGTGAACTTGGCGCGATAGGCCGCCTCGCGCGCGGCCTCGAAGGTGTCGGCCACGACCATGCCGATGATCTGCCCGTCCTGCGCGATGTCCGGCCCCATCTCCTGGATCGAGGTGGAAGGGCCGACGCCGGGCGAATAGTCGATATGCTTGAGTTCCTGCGTGTTCTCGTGCGTGAAAATTTCCAGCACGCCCGGCACCGCCTTGGCGTCGGCCAGATCGATGCCGGTAATGCGGCCCTTGCTGATCGCGCTCGTGATGAGAAAGGCATAGGCCGGATTGCTGACGGCAATATCCGAGCCGTAGCGGGCTTCGCCGGTCACCTTGAGCCGGCCGTCGATGCGAGGTTCCGGCTTGCCCATGTTGGCCTTGGGCGCGGGGGCGGCGCGGTTCATGACAGAGGCTCCCATGGTCAGATCTTGAGGGCGGCGGCCTCGCGCAGCGCCCGCTTGAGCGTGCGCTTGCCGAGCTCGACCTTGAAGGCGTTGTGCGTCTGCGGGCGGGCCTGCTCGAACGCCTTGTCGGCGGCGGCGTCGAGCGTGGCGTCGTCAAGGCGTTGATTTTTCAGCAGTTTTTCCGCCTCATGGGCGCGCCAGGGCAGGGCGGCCACGCCGCCGAGCGCGATGCGGACCTCGCGCGCGCGCTCGCCGTCAAGATCGAGCGCCACCGCGGCCGAGGCCAGCGCGAATTCGTAGGATTCGCGGTCCCTGATCTTGATGTACAACGACCGCCGCGCCCACGGCGTCCCCCCCACCACGAAGGCCGTGATCAGGTCGCCCGGCTGCAGCGTGGTTTCGGTCTGCGGTGTGTCGCCCGGCGGCCGGTGCAATTCGGCGAACGGGATGGTACGCGAGCCGTTGATGCCGCCGATGTCGACTTGCGCGTCCAAGACCATGAGGGCCTGGGCGAAGTCGCCGGGATAGGTGGCAATGCAATGATCGCTCACGCCGAGCACCGCGTGCGGTCGATTGTAGCCTTGCATCGCCGCGCAGCCTGAACCGGGCGCGCGCTTGTTGCAGGCCTTGTAGGAAACGTCGCGAAAATAGGTGCACCGCGTGCGCTGGAGCACGTTGCCGCCGAGCGAGGCCATATTGCGGAGCTGGGGGCTGGCGGCGAGCTCGAGCGACTGTGCGATCACTGGAAAGTTTTCGCGCACTTCGCGATGTGCGGCCGCCGTTGCCATGCGTACCAGCGCGCCGAGCCAGAGCCCGCGCGGACCGTATTCGATAAGGCCCGACGGGGTATGACTCTCCAGCCCATTGATGTCGGTCACCATCTGCGGCCGCATCACGTCAAGCTTCATGAGATCGATGAGCGTCGTACCGCCGGCGACATATTGGCTGGGCGCATGTACGGAGGGCACGCCGTCTTCGCCGTTGGTGTCTGCCGTGTGATGGGCCGCGATTGCGGCCTGCGCGCTGTCGGCGCGCGCGAATGCGAACGGCCGCATGTCAGGCCCCCTTCATCTTCGGCTTTGCGTCCTTGATCGCGTCGACGATGTTGGGGTAGGCGGCGCAGCGGCACAGGTTGCCGCTCATATATTCGCGGATTTCGGCGTCGCTTTCCGCATGGCCTTCGTGCACGCAGGCCACCGCCGACATGATCTGCCCGGGCGTGCAATAGCCGCATTGGAACGCATCGTGGTCGACGAAGGCCTGCTGCATCGGGTGCAGAGCGCCTCCAGGGCCGGAAAGCCCCTCGATGGTGGTGACCTCGCGGTCTTCCGCCATCGCCGCGAGAGTGAGGCAGGACAACATGCGCTTGCCATCCACCAGCACGGTGCAGGCGCCGCATTGCCCGTGATCGCAGCCTTTTTTGGTGCCGGTAAGCCCCATGTGCTCGCGCAACGCATCGAGCAGGCTGGTGCGCACGTCCATGCTCAGCCGGTGGTCGCGCCCGTTGACGCGCAGATGCAGCGTGGCGGGTGCGCGCAGGTCGGGCTGCTGGCTGGGCGCGAGTGTCGCATCGGCATGGGGCTGCTCGAGAAGCGTGAATGTCATGGTGGAAGCCATCGTGGTTGCAAGGAAATTGCGGCGGCTGACGCCGCGAAGACGTGAGTTCGATTGCATCGAAACGCCCGCTTTGTTCCGAAACATGAGGCGGAGTCCGGCTCGTCCGCGCCGTCTTCGGGGCAAGTCGCCAATGGCTGGCCGGTTCCTGGCGCGGCCATGAAATTTCGCGTAGGGGATCCGGCAGAAGCGCAAGACGGGAAGTCGCCGGCAACACAGACGGCGCTTCCCTTTGGGACCGCCTCAAAATCGCAAGGCATCTCATAGTTTTGTCCTATATGACCCCAGAGGCGCTTGTTATTTCTTTCGTTTTTGGCATTGTCGGAAAAGCTGCAAGCGTATGCCGGTCCCGCCATGCAACTCTTCACGACAGCCGAAGCCGCTGCTTATCTGCGGCTCAAGGAACGCAAGATCTACGAGATGGTGGCCGAGGGCACCGTGCCCTGCACCAAGGTTACCGGGCGCTGGCTGTTTCCCAAGGCCGAGCTCGATCGATGGCTGGCCGCCAGCGTGTCGCGACCGGGCGGCATGACGCGGGCGGAGCCGGCGCCCATCGTCGCCGGCAGCCATGACCCCCTGTTGGATTGGGTTCTGCGCGAAAGCGGCTCCGGTCTCGCCACCCTTGCGATCGGCAGCGAGGCGGGCTTTGCCCGCTTCCTCGCCGGCGACAGCATTGCCGCCGCTATCCATTTGCATGCGCTGGAAGACCCGGAAGCGGACGCCAATGTGGAGACCATGGCAAGCCGCAGCGACGTTCAGGATGCCGTGCTGATCGGCTTCTGCCGCCGTGAGCAGGGGTTCCTGCTGGCGCCGGGCAATCCCGCTCAATATTCAGTCCATCGAGGACGTGATCGAAAAGCGCGCGCGCATCACCATGCGGCCGAAGGGCGCCGGCGCCCAGCTCCTGCTGCTGGCGCTGCTTAACAAGGCGAAAGCCACGCTCGAGCAGCTCCATGCCGTGAGCCCGGTTTCACCGACCGGTCCCGACATCGCGCAGGCGGTGCGCGCCGGCCGCGCCGACACCGGCATCGCCACCCGCGGGGTCGCCAATGCGGCGGGACTCGATTTCGTCCCCATCGTCTGGGAGCGGTTCGATCTCGTGATGCGCCAGCGTGATTATTTCCACGCTCCCTTGCAGGCGGTGATCCGCTTCCTTCACTCCGGCGAGCTTGCCGCGCGCGCGCAGGAACTGGGCGGCTACGAGCATGAGCGAGGCGGGCAAAGTGCGGTTTGTGATTTGAGCGGCGCCGCGCTAAGAGGGGCGCCATGATCGCCACCGACGACCAAGCTTGGCCTACCGAACTGCGCCTGCACAAGGACCGCAAGACGCTCACCGTCAGTTTCGAAGGCGGCGAGCGCGTCGACCTGCCGGCCGAATATCTGCGCGTGAAAAGCCCGAGCGCGGAAGTGCAGGGCCATTCGGCGGAAGAGCGCAAGACCGTTCCGGGCAAGCGCGAGGTCCAGATCCTCGAAGTGCTGCCGATCGGCAATTACGCGGTGCGGCTGGTGTTCGACGACATGCACGACACCGGCATCTACGGCTGGGAATACCTGCGCGATCTCGGCCGCAACTACGCGCGCTATTGGCAGGACTATCTCGACGAATTGGCGTCGAAGAACATGAGCCGCGATCCGCCGGCGCGGCGGCACGTGATCGTCGCAGCGCAGGCCCGCCAGATCGAGCTTTTGTCGATCAATAGCAGTTGGCGAACAAGAGTTGGTCGGATAGGGCGGCGGCTGCGGATTGCTCGGATGGCTGATGTTGCTGAGCTGCTCGGCGATCACCGCGTTGAGATCGTCGATGCTGCCGATCTGCGAGCGGCGGCAAGCCGTTGGGCAGCGGCTCGCCCTGGAAATACCAGCCGTAAAGCGGAAACGACAGGCCGCCTGCCACATTCACGATGGTGCCGTCCCACTGAACGGGCCCTTGCACGCCGCCGGCGCTGGTCAGCACATAGGCTGTGCCGGGCGTGGTCAGGCTGAGCACCTGACCGGACGGCAGCGTGATGTTGACGGCGCCTTCGACCAGGATGACGGTGAGCGTGTAGCCGACGGTGGGATTGCCCGAAATCAGCAGGTCGACAATGGTGCCGCGGATGCCGAGCGTGGCGACCGGAGTCTTGATCGTATAATGCGTGGGATTCTGCGCGCCGGTGATGAAGCGGAAGGCGCCTTGCGTTGCGTTGACGATGACGCGGCCGGCGCTGCGGTCGGGATTGTAGACGAAACGGTCGAGCACCAGATCGGCGCGCGGACCGATGCTCAGGCTGGTCTTGTCGAGCAGCAGAATCTGCGCGCTGCTCGCCTCGCTGGTGCGGATATGCTCGTTCGAGAAGACGGAGTTGCCGACCGCCAGCGTGCGGCTGCGACCGCCGGACAGTCCGACCACATGGTTGACGACCGCCGACGCGACGCCGATGCCCTTCGCCGCCGCCGAGGCCGTCACGGCGCAGGCAAACACAGCGGCGATAGCGAAAGAACATGAAAGTCGGGCGCTATTGTTCATGGAAAAATCATCGCACCGATTTGCCGCCGATGGCTAGCCATGACTTATAGTATTTTCAACGAGGAATATCGTGCGGTAACTGGGTGCGCAACGCCCGTCATCCGTACGCGGCATTGGGGTTCGCGCGAATGCATCGGCCCGGTTGGCGGCATTCAGGCTTGCTGGCGTTATCGCTCGCCGCGTGTGTCGCGGCTGCCGGCATTGCGCAGGCGGCGCCGAAGCCGGTGCACAATGTGCACTCTCCGCAAGCTGGACGCGCTTTATGCGCAGGTGCTGAAGCATCCGCAGGACAGCGACCTGAACTTGCGCTTCGCGCGCGCGGCCGAAGCCGCCGGCGTTCTGCGCTGGGCGCTGTCGGCCTACGAGCGCGTGACGATCAACGATCCGACCAATGCCGAAGCGCAGGCCGGCCTGCAGCGCATCCGCCGCGAACTGCAGCCCGACATCAGCCAGGTCACTCTGGCGCTCGGCTCGGCGGTGGAGACCAATCCGCGCTATTACGTCGGGCCGAAACGTACCGAGGCGGAAGGGATCGCCTCGGCCATTCTCTACGACGAGCGCGCCATCGCCGGCATGCGCTGGCGCACCACCGGCGCGGTCGCCGGCCGCATCTACAGCAAGAGCCACGATCTCGACTACGGCCATGCCATGCTCGACACCGGGCCGGTGCTCGACATCCTGCCGGGTTGGGCGATGGTGCCGACGCTCGGCGGCAGCGCCGCCGTCTATGACCATCATTTCTACTACGGCGAAGGCGCCGTCGGCGCCAGCTTCGAAAGCGCGACGCCGAGCGCCTTCCGCTCGTTCCAGCTCCGCGCCGGCCTATCGCTCCTACGACAAGTTCTTTCCGACCAGCAGCGGTTTCTACGAGGAAGCGCGCGCGCGCTTCGCCTTTCCCAACACGTTTGGCAACGGCAGCGTGCTGATCCTGTCGCCCTGGGCGCGCTACAGCGACATGTCCGGCACGTTCATTTCACCGCTGATCGGCGAGATTCAGCCCGGCGCCTATTGGGAGCTCGGCGGCAAGATCCAGGCTCTCAAGCCGGTGACGAGCTGGCTGGTGCTGGGCGCCGAGTTTTCCGCCATCCGCCGCCACTACCGCACCGATCGCGAGCCGGTGACGAACGCCAAGCGCGAGGACACGCTGCTCATTCCCGGCGCCACCTTGCTGTTTCCCCACGTCCTGTCCTACCGCACGGACATCCGCATCACCTATCACTACATCCACGATCATTCGAACAACTCGAGCAAGGACTTCGACGACCACGTGATCGCGGCGTCGCTCATCTACCGCTTCGACCCGCGCCAGGTTTTCGCCAGCCCGACGGCGTCGGGCATGCGATAAGGCTTGCTGATTTCCTGAAATTGCGGCGCGTGCGCCGGCGGGTTGCCGGAAAATGGTGGGCGCTGAAGGGATCGAACCTTCGACCTCTCCCGTGTGAAGGGAACGCTCTCCCGCTGAGCTAAGCGCCCGCCCGGTCAGGTCGGGGATATAAGGAGCGCGGTAAAGGGGTGTCAAGCCGCGCCACTTGACCGCTCGTCCCCGCGCGGGTGGGACCTACGCCGGCATCTCCAAACTGGCAGTCGCATCGCTGGATTCCTGCTTTCGCGGGAATGAGCGGCGTTGGGGCCAAGCCGTCCCAAAACGACTAATTCGGATTGGTCGGCTTGTCGCTGTGCTGCACCCGGGAGGCCGCGCTCTGCAGCGCGCGGATGCGGTCGGCCAGGTCGCCGTTGGAGGAGGCCGCCTCCGCGTGGACGATGTCGCCGCTGGCGGCGCCATCGCCGCGCGGTCGCGCGCGCTCTCCGCCGCCAGGATGGCATCGATCGGCGAGTTCGGACCCTCCAGCGCCGACGCCAGCCGCGCTACTTCGGCGGCCACGTCGTTGATGCGCTCGCGCAGCAGCGAGTTCTCCACCCGCTCGGAGGCCCAGGCTTCCTCGGTCTCGCGCTTCATGGTGGCGAGATCGCGGGCGAGCCGGTCGCGCTCGTCCTTGGTGCGGTCGAGCTCGGCCTGCAGCTGCGCCTTTTCCGCCCTGAGCTTCTCGTGGGCGGAGCTGGCGCGGTTGTCGAGTTCCTCGATCGCCGCGCGCAGGTCGTTCTCGGTCTTCTGCGCGGTCGCGAGGTCGCCGCTGCATATTGGCGATGTGGACTTCGCTCTGGCTGAGCAGGCGCGACTGCTCGCCGAGCCGTGCCTCCAGATCCTGGGCGCGGCGGCCGAGGAGTTCCGCCTCGGTGGTCTGCGCCGCCAGCTGCTGCTCCAACTCGCCGACGCGGCGGCCGAGGTTTTCCACCTTGCCGCGCTCGGCGTCGAGCTCTTTGCCGGCCGCCTCCAATTCGCGGCGCTCGGCGTCGCGGCGGTCTTCCGCCGACTTGATGTCGTTGCTGGCCTGGGTGAGCCGTTCCTTCAGCGCCTCGACCTGGGTCTTGAGGGCGACGATCTCGACCTTCTGCGCTTCGGCGAAGCTCGAACGCTCGTCCAGCTCGCCGGTCATCTTGGAGAGCTTGGCCTCCTTGTCGGAGAGATCGCGCTTGGCGTCGTGCATGGCGCTGGTCTTGGCGGCGATCTCGTCCTCGGTCGCGCGCAACTGGTCGCGCAACGCCTTGTCGCGCGCTTCCAGCGCGAAAATCGTGGCGGTCTTCTCGCCCAGCTCGATCTTGAGCCGGTTGATGGCGTCGCCTTTCTTGCCGAGCTCGGCGAGCTGGCTTGTGGTCTTGCCCTTGAGCTGCTCGACGCTCATTTCCAGCCGCCGCGTCGACATGGCGAATTCCGCGCGCAACTGGTCCTTGTCGGCTTGGATTTCCGCCATCGACAGGGGCGTCGCGGCTTCCAGCCGCCGCATGGTCAGCCGCACCGCGCGCGAATGGACGAGGGGCACGATGACCAGCCCGATCAGGGCCGCGAACAGAAAGCCGATCCCGAAATACATGATCGGTTCGATCATTTGGACGACGCCTCCAACTCAACCCTTGCCCGTACCCGGCGCCAACATCGCACGGCGCGCGCGGCGGGGCCAGCGCGGTCCAAGATTAACCTAAACCGGGTGCCCGCGTCAGTGCCCGCCGCGCAAATAACCCGGCGGTCGCAGCGCCTCTCGTCAGGATCGCCGCGTCAGAAGGGGTTCCAAGTCGGTTTCGGGGTGAATTTGAGATAGCCGATATTGGCGCCGAGCCGGAAGCCGATGCCTGAGCGGATCGGCACCACCACGATATTGTGGGCGGTCAGCGCGGTCATGCCGAAGCCGCCGATGAAATAGGCGGAGCCGTCGATGCCGGCGAAGCGCTGGTAGATGGCGTCGGTCGAGGGCAGGCTGTAGATCAGCATCATCGTGCGGGCGCCTTCGCCGCCGGTGTCGAAGCCGACCGAGGGCCCTTCCCAGAACACCCGGCGGTCGCCGGCATTACGCGTGTAGAGATGGCCGTCGCCATAGCGCAGGCCGACCACGAACGCGCCCGAGCCTTCCTGGCCGAGCACATAGCCGTTGGGCTCGCCGAACTGGCTGAAGGCCTTCTGCACCACCAGCGCCAGCCCGCGTGACACCGTGCCGAAGAATTGATGCCCCGCCAGGACGATCTCATCGACCGAGAACGTGTCCTTGCGATGCGCCGGGACGGGCCTGTTCTGGGCGGCGGCCATGTCGGCGCCGAAGGCGAACAGGCATAGGGCCAAGACCGCAAGCCTTAAGGTCGCGCGCATCGATTGCTCCATGGATGACAATAAAATCCCACTCCCGCTTAACGGGTTGCTTATGTCGATGGCCGTAGTGTGGCGGCGGAGCGGTCCGAATCGCCTTAATATTCATCAAGAACTATGACGCGAGCACGGCGGCAACGAAAGTGGTGGAGGGGCACCGGCCTGCTGGTCATTCTTGCGGGCCTCGCTACCACGACACCGGCCGCGCTTCGCGCCGCCGCCGATCCCGTGGTGGTCAATCCCAACACCGGCCTTGCCATCAGCGGCTTCGACCCGGTCGGCTATTTCACCGACCACAGGCCGGAAATCGGCCGCGCCGATCTGGAATTGCGCGTCGACGGCTATGTCTGGCGCTTCGTCAATTCGGGCAATCGCGCCGCCTTCAAGGATCATCCGGAAGTCTATGCGCCGCGCTTCGGCGGCTACGATCCGGTGGCGCTGGCGCGCGGCGCTTCGGTGCCGGGACATCCCATGTTCTGGTCGGTGACGGGTGAGCGGCTTTATCTTTTCTATAGCGAGCAGGCGAGGTCGCAGTTCCTCGCCGCCCCGGGGCGGATTATCGCGGCGGCGGCGCGCAAGTGGCCGGCCGTCGCAGCCACCATTGGACGGTAGTTTTTGTTCGCCCCCTAGTACCCGACCGTCTTCGCCTTCTCCTTATCTCCCCAGGCGATGAAGGCCGGGATGCGGAAGTTCTTCTCGACATGGCCGAAGGTGAGCGCCGCACCGGCCGGATCGGTCACCACGCCTCCGGCGGCGGCGATCAACGCAAGTCCGGCGGCGACATCCCATTCGCAGGTGGTGGCCAGCCGCGGATAGACGTCGGCGGTGGCGTCTGCCACCTGGCAGAATTTGATGGCCGAACCGCTCGGCATATGCGCGAGGGGCCCGAGCCGATCGAGGAAAGCCTGCGTGTCCGCATCGAGATGCGAGCGGCTGACCACCGCAACGCCGCCTTGCGCCGGCCACGGCCGCGTCCTGATCGCCTGCGGCTCATCCGCACCGTCCGGCAAGAGGCGCAGCCGCTCGGCGCCATGGCCGACAACGCCGCGCCAGATCTGACCGCGTGCCGGCGCCGCGATGATGCCGGCGATCGGCGTGCCGCCGCGCACCACGGCTAGATTGACGGTGAACTCGTCGCGGCCGGCAAGGAACTCCTTGGTGCCGTCGAGCGGGTCCACCATGAGGAAGCAGCCGCCCAGCGCCGGCGCCGCTTCGCGTCCGCTTTTTTCTTCGGAGACCACCGCCATGCCGGGCAGCAGGTCGGCCAAGCCTTGCAGAATGACCCCTTCCGCGGCCTCGTCGGCTACCGTGACCGGCGATTGATCGGCTTTGAGCTGCCGCCCCACCGTATCCGGCGAAAACGTGCGGATCGCCGCAGAGGCGCGTGCGACAATTTTGGTCAGATCGTCGAGCAGGGCGGCCGCGCGGGCCGGCGGAATGTCGGGGGCGGCCAAATCCAAAGCTCCTTCGTCGTCTTGCATCGTTTGCGCTCGTTTTGTCTGCTTGGCGCTGTTGCGCCTGCGGTGTATCACGCCCTCCAGCCGGCGCGGCAACCGATTCGCCGGCGATATGGCACGCAGAGCGGAGGCCCGTCCATGACCGCATCGTCCATCGAAGCGCTCGACCTTGCCGCATTGTTGTGCTCGCGCGTCTGCCACGACCTGATCAGTCCGGTGGGCGCCATCGTCAACGGGCTGGAAGTGCTCGAGGAAGAGAAGGACGAGGCGACGCAGACTTTCGCGCTCGATCTCATCAAGAAGAGCGCCGGCACCGCCTCCGCCAAGCTGCAGTTTTGCCGCATCGCTTTCGGCGCTGCCGGGTCGGCGGGCGCGCAGATCGATACCGGCGACGCCGAAAAGGTGGCCCGCGGCTTCTTCGAGCACGACAAGACCAAGCTCGCCTGGAACCTGCCGCGGCTCCTCATGCCCAAGAACCGGGTCAAGCTGCTGCTCAATATGCTGCTGCTGGCGGGCCATGCCATCCCGCGCGGCGGCACCATGACGGTCGACCCGATCGGCGAGGGCGAAAGCGTGGGCTTCAAGGTTACTGCGGCCGGCCCCAACGCCAAGCTTCAGCCGGCTACCGCTGCGCTGCTGGCTGGCGACACCGGGCCGGACTCGCTCGACGCCCACCGCATCCAGCCGTTCTACGCCGGCCTCCTGGCCAAGGAATGCGGCGTAACCCCCGCCATGGCCATGGAAGGCGAGGCTGTGGTGATTACGGCGCAGTAAAGTCGCGTCCGCTTCGAAAGCTCTCTCGCGAAAACCTCCGTTTCTGACGGCTCGCGTCGGCGCACGCACGAATTCTCAGTCATCTTAATGGGTGACGAGAGGACGGGCGAAGAGTAGCCTTGAACGTGCAGAAAAGAGGAAGTTCGCAGCGGTCGCTAAGGAGGACCTCCATGCAGTTTTCCGTTTCGCCGGCCACGCTCCCGAATTGCACCGATCAAGAATGGCAGGCGCGCACCGATCTTGCAGCTGCGCACCGGCTCGCCTACAGGCAGGGCTTTAACGAAGGCATTTTCAATCACCTGACATTTGTCGTGCCGGGCCGCGACGACCGCTATTATCAGATACCGTTCGGGATGCATTGGTCGGAGGTCACCGCGTCATCTTTCATGGAAGTCGGCATTGACGACGGCAAGGTGAAGCGCGGCGCCGGCGAGGTCGAGCGCTCCTGCTTTTGCATTCACGCTCCGATCCACAATGCTCTTCCTCATGCCAAGGCGGTGTTTCATACGCACATGCCGTTCGCCAGCGCGCTCACGCGCCTGGAAAATCCGCGCATCAAGGAGATCGGCCAGACCGAAGTGGGAATGATGGGGCAGATCGCCTATGATGATCAATACGCGGGCCCCGCCGTCGAGCCCGAGGAAGGCGAACGTCTGGCCAAGGTGCTCGGGGAGAAGACCATTCTGTTCATGGCCAATCACGGTATCTCCACCGTGGGCGAAACGGTTGCCGACGCTTACGATCGACTCTACTACGTCGAACGTGCCGCGCAGGTTCAAATTTACGCCATGTGGACCGGACAGCCGTTGAAGGAACTGCCGACCGCGGTGGTGGAGAAAACCAAGAGGGACATTGGCGGGGCAGGCTTGTACGCGGGTCCCAGCCCGGCGCAGCGCCACTTCGACGCTTTGAAGCGAATCCTCGATCGGGAAGAACCCGACTACGCATCGTAGACAGAATGCGTTCTCCTCAGTCTTCGAGACGGCGCCGCCGCGACATCGGTATCGGCGATCACTCGCCGAACTGAGACCCGGTGCTTGTGCCGCTTGGGGTGGAAGATTAGGCTGCTGCTGCAAATGGGGCGTGTGTAACGGTCGCCATAAGGCTGAACGCACGCCCGGTCCTCTACAAGAATGTTCCTGGGAGGAACGATATGGCCATGGATGGCGCGCCCTCGGGCTGCCTCGCCGGCGTTCGCGTTCTCGACCTGACCCAGTTCGAAGCCGGCCCATCCTGCACCGAGGCGCTCGCCTGGCTCGGCGCCGAGGTCGTCAAGGTCGAAAATCCGCAAGGCGGCGAAGCAGGACGTGCCCTGCTGCAAGGTGCGTCGAACAACGGCCATGACTCCTGGTATTTTTTGCTGTTCAACGCCAACAAGCGATCGGTCACCGTCAATTTAAAGTCCGAGCGCGGCCTTGCCCTCGTCAAGGACATGGCCAAGCGCGCCGACATCATGGTGGAAAATTTCGCGCCGGGCGCCATCGAACGGCTGGGCCTCGGTTACGACGCGGTGCGCAGCGTCAACCCGGGCATCATCTACGCGCAGCTCAAGGGATTTGGCACCGGCGGGCCTTACGAGAAGAATCTCGCCTTCGACATGATCGCGCAGGCGACCGGCGGGGTCATGAGCATCACCGGCGACGCCGACGGGCCGCCGCTCAAGCCGGGCGTGACGCTCGGCGATACCGGCACCGGCATGCTGCTCGCCATCAGCATTCTAGGAGCGCTCTATCGGCGCCGCGCGACCGGCGAAGGCGAGCACATCGAGATCGCCATGCAGGACGCCATGCTGCAATACATCCGCGTGGCGCTGTCCAGCCAGGCGACACAAGGCGTCGCGGCCAAGCGCAACGGCGCCAAGATCCTGTCCGGCTTTGCGGTGCCGAGCGGCACCTATCCGTGCAAGCCGGGCGGACCGAACGACTATGTCTACGTCTATACGAGCCGGACCAATCCGCAGCATTGGCGCCGCCTGCTCGAAGTGATCGGCCGCGCGGATTTGATCGGCGATCCGCGCTTCGACACCGCGGCGGCGCGCCTGGGACACGAGCAGGAGGTCGACGACATGATCTCCGCGTGGACGCGCCAGCACGACAAGCGCGAAGCGATGCGCATCCTGGGCGATGCCGGCGTGCCGGCCGGCGCGGTGTTCGACACGATGGAACTGACCGAGGATCCGGACTTCGAGCGCCGCGGCATCGTGCAGACGATGGAGCATCCGGTCGCCGGTCCGTTCAAGATGCCGGGCTGGCCGGTGCGTTTCAGCGGCCACACGCCGAAAGTCGAGACGGCGCCGCTGCTCGGACAGCACACCGGTGAAGTCTTGAGCGAGTGGCTTGGCCTTGACGCCGAGCAGATCGACGAGCTCGGCAAGAGCAACGTGATCTAGAGGGAAAACGGGACATGGCGGAACTCACCGGGTCGGAGATTCTGGCCAAATCGCTGAAGAACGAAGGCACCGACATCCTGTTCTTCCTGATGGGCGGGCCGATGCTGCTCGCCGAGTCGTCCTGCATCAACGAGGGAATTCGCCCGCTCGACGTGCGCCACGAGCAGTCGGCCGCCTTCATGGCGCAGGCCTACAGCCGTTTGCTGCAGAAGCCGGGCGTGTGCATGGCGGCGAGCGGCCCCGGCACGATCAACCTCACCACCGGCATCGCCAACGCGCTGGTCGATTGCTGCCCGGTGGTCGCGATCGGCGGATCAAGTCCCATCGGGCAGAACGGCCGGCAGGTCTTCCAGGAGATCGACCAGCTCGCCATCATGAAGCCGTGCACCAAATGGGCCGACCGCGTCTACAACCTCAAGCGCATCCCGGAGCAGGTGAACATCGCTTTCCAGAAGGCGATGAGCGGCAAGCCCGGCCCGGTCTATCTCGATTTACCCGGCGATATTCTCTACGCCAAGGTCCCGGAAGAGCAGGTCGACTGGAGCCTGTCCGGCCGGCCGCTGCTTAACGCGCGGCCGCTCGGCGATCCCAACAAGGTCGACGCCCTGGTCGAGGCGATGGCCAAGGCGCGCCAGCCGATCATCCTGTCCGGCAGCGGCGTGATCTGGTCGCAGGCCTGGCCGGAGCTGCAGGAGTTCGTCGAAAAGACCGGCATCCCCTTCTACACAACGCCGCAGGGCCGCGGCGTGCTGCCGGACGACCATGAATATTCGTATCTGACGATGCGTTCCTCGGCGTTCCGCGACGCGGATCTGATCGTCGTGGTCGGCACCCGCATGAATTACATCATCGGCCACGCGGCGCCGCCCCGTTTCAACGCCAATGCAAAGATCGCGCGTATCGATATCGACGCCGATGAAATCGCCGGCTCGCCGCGCAAGATCGACATCGGCATCGTCGGCGACTGCAAGGCGGTGCTCCGCCAGCTCATCGATGCGAGCGGCAAGCGGATCAACGCGGATCAGTTCTCCGCGTGGCGCAAGAAACTCGCCGACGGCGAGACTGCGAAGCGCCAGGCCCCCGGCGCCAACAAGCCGATGGACGAAGTGCCGATCCATCCGCTTCGTCTGTGCGACGAGATCAAGAATTTCATGCAGCGCGACGCCATCCTGGTCGTCGACGGGCAGGAAATCCTCAACTACGGCCGCCAGTCGATGCCGACCTTTGTCGCCGGGCACCGTCTCAATTCCGGGCCGTTCGGCACCATGGGCGTCGGGCTGCCGTTCGGCATCGGCGCCAAGATCGCCAAGCCGGACAAGCCAGGTTATCGTCGTGCACGGCGACGGCTCCTTCGGCCTCAACGGGCTCGAGCTCGACACCGCCGTGCGCCACAACGTGCCGATCCTGGTCGTGGTCAGCCTCAACGGCGGCTGGACCGCCGATCCGGACGGCAACAAGCCGGGACGCAATCTCGGCTATACGCGCTTCGACAAGATGGCCGAAACCTTCGGCTGTTACGGCGAGTATGTCGAACGTCCGGACGAAATCCGCCCCGCGCTGGACCGCGCGCAGCGCGAGGTCGATCGCGGCTCGGTCGCGCTTGTCAACGTCAAGACCGACCACCGTGCGCGTGCCGGCACGGCGGCCTTCGCGCAGTATTCGACGTGAGCGTCCGGTTTAGATGGAAACCGTCTGGCGCAACGAGCGATTCCGGCCAATAGGCGGAAACACCAATCTCATGCCACCGCATGAATGCGGTCGCGCGCCAGTATGTTTTCGATCTCGCAATTCGGACGCGGCTGACCGAAGTAGAACCCTTGCACTTCCGTGCAGCCCTCGGCGCGCAACAGATTGAGCTGCTCCGCCGTCTCGACGCCTTCGGCGGTGGTCGGAATTCCCAAGCTGTTGCCAAGGCTGACCACGACGCGCACGATCGCGGACGCGTCCTGGCGCTTTGCCAGATCGTGGACGAAAGACCGGTCGATTTTGATGCGATCGAAGGGAAAGCTCCGGAGATAGCTCAATGACGAATAGCCAGTGCCGAAATCGTCCATCGAAATGCGAATGCCAAGTGCGCGCAGCTTATGCAGGGTCGCCAGGTTGTTTTCGGTGTCATGCAGGAGCACGGTTTCCGTAATCTCGAGTTCCAGCCGCTCGGGCGCCAATCCGGATTCGGCGAGCGCGCTGACAACGGCCGCGTACAGGCGCCGGTTTCTGAACTGCGCTGCCGAGATGTTCGCGGCGACGCTCAAAGGCTGCGACCAGGACGTCGCATCGAGACAGGCCTTACGAAGCACCCAATCTCCGATGTCGGCGATGAGGCCGGTTTCCTCGGCCACGGGGATGAAATCGCCGGGAGCGACTTCGCCGCGCAAGGGATGATTCCAGCGGATCAGGGCCTCGAATTGAGTGATCTTCCCGTCTCTGAGGCTGTGAATGGGCTGGTAATGCAGATCGAACTCTCCCCTGGTGAGGGCGGCGCGCAATTCCAACTCCAAGACACGGCGCGCCTGCGCACGAGCGTCCATTCCCGGCTCAAAGAAGCGATAGATGCCGCGGCCATCTATCTTGGCGCGATAGAGCGCGAGGTCGGCGCTTCTGAGCAGTTCGTCCGGATTGGTGCCATCGTCCGGCGCGAACGAAATCCCGATGCTCGTGCCGATGACGATCTGATGGCCTTGGATGAAGTACGGCGCGCTGACCACCTCCAACAAGCGGCCGGCAAGAGCCGCCGCATCGCTGGCAAGGAGGCCCTTGCCCGTCTGGACAATGGCGAATTCATCGCCGCCGAGCCGCACCACGGTGTCTCCCTCGCGGACGCAGCTTTGCAATCGGGCGGCAATCTCCTTGAGCAGTTCATCGCCGACGGGGTGGCCAAGCGTATCGTTGACGGGCTTGAATTGGTCCAGGTCGAGGCAAAGCACGCTGACCCGATCGCCGCGACCGAGGCGCGACAGCGCCGCATCTAAGCGCTCATGAAAAAGGCGGCGGTTCGGCAGATTGGTCAACGCGTCATGGCGCGCCATATGGGAAATTTGATCCTGGGCCTTTTGCCATTCCGTGATGTCTTCCAACGTGGCGACCCACCCGCCATTTTCCATGGGGCGCGCGACGGCACGAAACGCTCGTCCATTCCGTCGTTCGACCACGGCATCGAAAACCTCCCCTTCTCGCATGCAGTTGAGCACCTTGCGAGCGAAGTCTTCCGGCCGATCCGACTCGATGCCCGTGTCCTGCCGCCGTAGAATCTCGAGAAGCGTTGCATGTTTCAACCGCTCCGCAGCCATGCCGGTGATTTCCGAATAGCGTTTGTTGAACAAGACGACCTTCCCGGCCCCATCGAACATGCAAAGTCCTTGCGACATGTTCTCTAGTGCAGTGTCGAGTTGGAGCTTTTGCCGAGCCAGCCGGTCTTTCGTCCTCCAATCGAACAGCGCGGCGATCAGGCAAGCGCAGAGCATCAAAGCCGCCGTTGCACCGACCAAGATCGAGAGCGCGACGGGGGACAACGCGATGCCATGCATTACGACGGTTGGATCGAACACCACCGTGACTGCGCCCATGCCAATGAAGTGCATGCTGAGGATGGCTCCGGCGAAGAGCAGTCCCGCTAGCACCGCGCCCGGCAGATCGTTGCGGCGCCAGACAAGATAAAACGACGCTGAGGCAACACCTATGCCCAGCACGACCGAAGCAGCCATCAATTCGGGGTCCCATACAATCCGGCCCGGAAGCTGCAGCGCCGCCATGCCGGTGTAGTGCATGGCTACGATGCCAAGTCCGACAAGGCTTCCGCTCAGCAAGGCTTCGATAGATGTCAGGCTGTACAGAACGAGATACTGGCCGGCGCCGGTGATGAGGCATGCCAGGGCGAGCGAGAAGACCGTGGTCATCAGGTTGTATTTGACCGTGAGGCCCGGCTCGTAGGCGAGCATCGCGATGAAATGTGTTGCCCAAATCCCGAAGCCGGCCGCGCCCGAAACGAGCGCAAGCCATGCCAGCCGGGACCGCCCGGCCGTTGCCCGCGCGCGCTGGAAGAGCCCCATGGCGGTCAGGCTCGACATCAGGCAGATCACCGCAGCCAGGGCTACAAGGCGCCAATCGTGCTGATGGCTGAGACACGAGAAAACACGGTCCATTGACTTACCGCAGGTTGATTTTGATGCCTTTTAAGTGGGCAGTTCATCTGAGCTTTTGTTGAGCTGCGTCAATTATTCCCGTTCCGACGGCTCGCCGGCGGTTGTTATGGTTTCAGCTTTGATAATTGAAACTTCCGGGGCCTTCGCTTCGCGTGGCGACTTCACGGCCATGGGGGTGGAATTCTCGGAATGCTGTTGCGGCACGCGTGTATCGGTGCGCGACTGGCCGCGCGGCAAAGTTAACAAACAATCAACCGGTTAATGCGCGGCGAATTCGTTAACGCGCGGTTAAGACCTGCCGTCGGTACCACAGGGCCGCAACCAAAATTAAACCCTTCCTCGACACACTGACGCCGGCTCCCGAGGGAAAGCGGTGGGTGCGACCACAACCCACCGACGAAGGCGTGTCCATGGACGACCTGTTGCGTGAATTCGTGACCGAGACCAACGAGAAGTCTCGATGTCGTCGATGTCGAGCTCGTGCGCTTCGAGCAGGACCCGAACAACGCCCGCATCCTCGACAACGTCTTCCGCCTCGTCCACACGATCAAGGGCACCTGCGGCTTCATCGGCCTGCCGCGCCTGGAAGCGCTGGCGCACGCTGCCGAAACCCTGATGGGCAGGTTTCGCGACGGACTGCCGGCGACCGGTGACGCCGTCACGCTGATACTTGCCACCATCGACCGCATCAAATCGATCCTCGACGCGCTCGAGCGCGAGCAGCGCGAGCCGGAAGGTGACGACGCCGACCTGATCGCCGGCCTCGATCGCATGGTCGATGAGATATCGGCCGCCGCCCCAACCGCACCGGCGCAGCAAGTCGCCGGCACGCTTTTCGACCAGGTGCTGCAGCGGCCGCTGCGTCCGGGCGAGGATTCGCTCGACGATCTCGAGCGCGCCTTTCGCGAGACCGAGGTCGATCCCGCCATCGTTCGCCCCGCCAAGCCGCTGGCTTCCATGGAGCCGGCCGCGCCGGAAGAAGAAATCGGCAAGTCCGCCAATCAGTCGATCCGCGTCACCGTCGAGACGCTCGAGCAGTTGATGACCATGGTGTCCGAGCTGGTGCTTACCCGCAACCAGCTCCTGGAGATCGTGCGCCGTCACGAGGACTCGGAGTTCAAGACGCCGCTGCAGCGCCTCTCCAACGTCACCGCCGAATTGCAGGAAGGCGTCATGAAGACGCGCATGCAGCCGATCGGCAATGCCTGGCAGAAGCTGCCGCGCATCGTGCGCGACCTGTCCAATGAGCTTGGCAAGCAGATCGACCTGGAGATGCAGGGCGCCGAGACCGAACTCGACCGCCAGGTGCTCGACCTGATCAAAGACCCGCTCACCCACATGGTGCGCAACTCGGCCGACCACGGACTGGAGACGCCGGCGGAGCGGCGGGGGCTCGGCAAGCCGGAGCGCGGGCGCATCCGCGTGTCGGCCTATCACGAGGGCGGCCATATTCTCATCCAGATCGCAGACGACGGCCGCGGCCTCAACACCGGGCGTATCAAGGCCAAGGCGATCGCGCAGGGACTTGCCGGTGAGGCTGAGATCGACAAGCTCACCGAGGCGCAGATCCAAAAATTCATCTTCGTTCCCGGCTTTTCCACCGCCCAGCACATCACCAGCGTGTCCGGCCGCGGCGTCGGCATGGACGTCGTGCGCAACAATATCGATCAGATCGGCGGCACCATCGACGTGAAGTCGGTCGCTGGCGCCGGCGTCAACTTCACCATCAAGATCCCGCTGACGCTTGCCATCGTGGCGGCATTGATCGTCGAGGCGGGCGGCGAACGCTTCGCCATTCCGCAACTCGCGGTCGTCGAGCTGGTGCGCGTGCGTCCGGGCAGCGAGCACCGTATCGAACGCATCAAGGACACCGCTGTGCTGCGTCTGCGCGATAAGCTGCTGCCGCTGGCGCGGCTGTCGCATTTGCTTGGGGCGGAACACGCCGATGTCGAGAACGGCTTCATCGTCGTTACCCAGGTCGGCAGCCAGACCTTCGGCATCGTGGTGGACGGCGTGTTTCACACCGAGGAAATCGTGGTGAAGCCGTTGTCGAGCCGGCTGCGCCACATCGCCCTGTTTTCCGGCAACACGATTCTCGGCGACGGCTCGGTGATCATGATCATCGACCCGAACGGCGTCGCCCAGGCCTTCGGCAGCACCGTCGCTTCGCAGATGGTGGCCGGTCACGATGACGCCGGGCGTCGCGCCGCTTCCGAGGATGTGACGACCTCGCTTCTGGTATTTCGCGCGGGCTCGGCCCAGCCCAAGGCGGTGCCGCTCGCGCTCGTGACGCGGCTGGAGGAAATCGACGCGCGCAAGATCGAAGTGTCGAACGGCCGCCACATGGTGCAGTACCGCGGCCAGTTGATGCCGCTCATCGCGCCGAGCGATGCGGTGCGCGTCAGGCAGGAGGGCGCCCAGCCGCTCCTGGTTTTCTCCGACGGCAGCCGCTCGATGGCGCTGGTGGTGGACGAGATCGTCGACATCGTCGAAGACCGTCTCGACATTCAGGTCGGCAGCGCGACGCCCGGCGTGCTCGGTTCCGCCATCATCAAGGGGCAGGCGACCGAGATCGTCGATGTCGGTCATTTCCTGCCGCTCGCCTTCGAGGACTGGTTCCGCCGCAAGGAGAAGGCGATCGAGGCGCGCCGCCGCGCCGTGCTGCTGATCGACGACTCGCCGTTCTTCCGCAACATGCTGGCGCCGGTGCTGCAGGCCGCCGGCTACGAGGTCGTGTCCGCTGCCTCCGCCCACGAGGCGCTGGACCTGCTGAGAGAGGGCGCCGTCTTCGACGTCGCCGTCACCGATATCGAGATGCCGGAGATGGACGGCTTCGCCTTCGCCGAAGCCGTGCGCGCCGAGGCGGCGACCGCCGACATGCCGGTCATCGCGCTGTCCTCCGTCGTTTCCGCCGAAGCGGTCGAGCGCGGGCGCCGCGCCGGCTTCCACGACTTCGTCGCCAAGTTCGACCGGCAGGGACTGATCGCCGCCTTGAAGGAACAGACCGAGTTCGGTCGTGCCGCGTGAGGGCCAATGAGCAACGAGCATGCGCAGAACCTGAGGGAATACGTCACGGTCATGATCGGAGGGCAGGTGTTCGGCCTGCCCATCCTGCACGTCCATGACGTCTTTTTGCCGGAGCGGCTGACGCGGGTGCCGCTGGCGCCGACCGAGGTCGCCGGCGTGCTCAATCTGCGTGGGCGCATCGTGACGCTGATCGATCTGCGCCGGCTGCTCGGTCTGGGCGAGCGGGGCAGGGACGAGGCCGCCATGGCGGTCGGCGTCGACATGCGCGGGGAGTCCTATGGCCTGCTGATCGACAGCGTGGGCGAGGTGCTCAAGCTGGACGACGCCGGCCGCGAGCCGCCGCCAGTCAATCTCGAGCCGGCGCTGGCGCGCGTGTGCGCCGGCATCCATCGGCTGGACGGGCAATTGCTCGTCGTTCTGGATGTCGACCGTGTACTGGAGGCCACGCCGGTGGCGGCGTGACGAAAATTCACGAATGGATCGGCTTCCGAGCCAGAACAGCGAGGACGTGTGATGAGAACCTGCTTGGTGGTGGATGACTCCAGCGTCATCCGGAAGGTCGCCCGCCGCATATTGGAAGGGCTCGACTTCGAAATCGTGGAGGCGGAGGACGGCGTGCAGGCGCTCGAAGTCTGCCATCGCAGCATGCCCGAGGCCATCCTGCTCGACTGGAACATGCCGAAGATGGACGGCTACGAGTTCCTGCGCTCCTTGCGCAAATTGCCCGGCGGCGATGCGCCCAAGGTGGTGTTCTGCACCACCGAGAACGACGTCGCCCACATCGCGCGCGCGCTGCACGCGGGCGCCAATGAATACATCATGAAGCCGTTCGACAAGGACATCGTCGAGGCCAAGTTCCAGGAGGTCGGGCTCATCTGAACGCGGCGCGGCAACAATAACCAGCAATAGAGAAGCCCGAATGAATGTCGCCGTCGCACCGCCTGCATCCGCCGCCGCGGCCGGGCGCCGTATCCGCGTCATGGTCGTCGATGACGCCATCGTCGTGCGCGGCCTGTTCGCGCGCTGGATCGAGCAAGAAGCCGACCTGGAAGTGGTCGCCTCGCTGCGCACCGGGCGGGAGGCGGTCAACCAGATCGAGCGCGCCGAGCCTGACGTGGTGGTGCTCGACGTCGACATGCCGGAGATGGACGGCCTCACTGCGCTGCCGCTGCTCTTGGCGAAGAAGCGCGAGCTGGTGGTGATCATGGCCTCCACGCTGACCCGCCGCAACGCCGAGATATCCCTGCGCGCGCTTTCTCTCGGCGCCACCGACTACATCCCCAAACCCGCCAGCAGCCGGGAGGTTACCGGCGCGCCCGCCTTCCGCCGCGAGCTGATCGAGAAGATCCGCCAGCTCGGCCTGCGCGCCCGCCGCGCGCCGCTCGCCGACGGAAAGAAGCTTGCCAAGCACGCGGCGCCGCCGCTGCAGCCCGCGGCGCGCGCCGCGCACGCGCCGGTGGCGCTGACCCTGCGGCCGCTGCCGCTGCGGCCGCCGCGCGTGCTGCTGATCGGCGCCTCCACCGGCGGCCCGCAGGCGCTCAACGCCCTCGTCACGCGCATCGGCGGCGTCATCGCGCGCGCCCCGGTGCTGATCACCCAGCACATGCCGCCGACCTTCACCGCCATTCTGGCCGAGCACCTGGCGCGCGTCGCCAATTGCCCGGTGCACGAGGCGCGCGACGGCGAGCCGGTCAATGCCGGCACCATCTACGTCGCCCCCGGCGGCCGCCACATGAAGGTGGCGCGGCGCGACACCGGCACCGCGGTCATCGAGATCGACGACGGCCCGCCCGTGCATTTCTGCAAACCGGCGGTCGACCCGCTGTTCTTCTCGGCCGCCGAGGTGTGGGGCGGCAAGGCGCTCGGCCTCGTGCTCACCGGCATGGGCGCCGACGGCCTCAATGGCGGCAAGGCGCTGATCGCCGCCGGCGGCACCATCATCGCGCAGGATGAGGCCTCGAGCGTGGTCTGGGGCATGCCCGGCCAGGTCGCGCATGCGGGGCTGTGCTCCGCGGTGCTGCCGCTTGCCGAGATCGGCCCGCGCCTGTCCCGGCTGTTCGCCGGCGAGCGCGAAACGATCGGGGCGCGCGCATGACGCCTGAGGATTTCGACTGGCTGCGCAAGCTCCTGAAGGAGCGCTCCGGCCTCGTGCTGGCGACGGAGAAGCAGTATCTCGCCGAGAGCCGGCTGCTGCCGCTCGCGCGCAAACACGGCATGGCGACGCTGGCCGAGCTGGTCGCGCGGCTGAAAGCCCCGCAGGCCGCGGCGCTGCAGTCGCACGTGGTCGACGCCATGACCACCAACGAGACCTTCTTCTTCCGCGACAAGCTGCCGTTCGAGCATTTCCGCGACGCCATCATGCCGGCGCTGATCGCCGCGCGCGCGCGCGAGAAGCGCATCCGCATCTGGTGCACCGCCGCGGCGACGGGCCAGGAGCCCTATTCGCTGGCCATGATCCTTGCCGGCCTGGCGGCCCAAGCGCCCGCGCTGCAGGGCTTCACCGTGCAGATGCTGGCGACCGACATCTGCGCCGATGTGATCGCGCGGGCGAAGAACGGCGTCTACAGCCAGTTCGAGGTGCAGCGCGGCCTGCCGATCCAGCTTCTGCTCAAACACTTCGGGCAAGTCGGCGAGCGCTGGCAGATCGCGCCCGAACTGCGCGGTATGGTGCACTTCCGCACGCTCAATCTGCTCAACGATTTCTCGCCGCTCGGCACGTTCGACGTGGTGTTCTGCCGCAACGTGCTCATCTATTTCGACCAGCCGACCAAGATCGACGTCTTGAACCGCGTCGCCCGGCAGATGCCGGATGACGGCTATCTGCTGCTCGGCGCCGCCGAGACGGTGGTCGGCCTCACCGACCGGTTCAAGCCGCTCACCGACAAGCGCGGGCTTTATGTGCCCAATGCGGCCGCGCGCTTTGCGCCGCGGGAGAGCTTTGCGCCGCGGCTGGCGGCGAAGGCTTGAGGCTGTAGCGACTCGCGCGCCGCGCTCTCTCTTTAACTTTACCTCTCCCCGCGCAGCGGGGAGAGGTGAAGCGCGTTTGCCGACCGCCTTGCGGCACAAACAAGCATCCCTTCTTATCCCCGATGAAATTATCAAACAGCCCGCGCGCGAAGCCGGCATCCGGGCGCGCGCCATCGCCCGTATTCTTGACCGGCCCCGGGTAGGCCGTCGTCTTGGCCCGGCATCTCGCCGGGTTTTCTTCGTTCCCCTCAAACCGAGGGGAGCGGAGCGCCGAAAGACGCGGAGGCTTGCGAGGCCTCCTGGGCGGCTGGCGAGGCCGCCCGGCACGCTTGCGAGGCGTGCCCCTTCCGCCTTGCGATCGGCGAAAGGGCGCCTCTCGGCGCTCCACTGGCGGCGTCTTCCTTCCGGCGCCGGGCCGCGCTTTGCCCGCGGATCGTTTCGTTTCCGCCTCCGGCTCGCAGGCGCGCCGCCTTTCGGGTCAAGCGCGCTTCTGCGAGCCTTAAGGCGGACCTCCATGCGATCCGCCGTCAGCCAGCTCCTGGCAGGGGGCCGTAGTGACCCCGGGCGGAGCCCCGGCGCCGCCCGGGTGCGAGGTTACGAGCCTCGCCCGCGGGCGCCGCGCCAGCCGTTTCCCGGTTGCCCGGGTTTCCGGCCCGGGAAGGCATATGGCCGCATCTCCGGCCTTCCGCCCTCCCGTTGCTCCGTCTTCGGCACGTCTCCGGAAGACGCCCCTCGAAGAGCAAGGTGAGGGGAGGGTGTGGGAAGATCAGGGCTATGTCAAGAAAATATTCTGTATAAGGCCATATGATCCTACTTGCATTGTATGGGCAATTTGTATGCACACATTGTAGGATGCCTGTATGGAGTTCGAATGGGATGAGGGCAAGCGGGCGCGCATCGTTGCGGAGCGCGCGCTCGACTTCGCCTCGGCCTATCTGTTCTTCGACGGCCGGCCGGCAATTCACCAGCCGCCGCCGCGCGTCGGCGAAGACCGATGGAAGACGACAGCGGCTTTCGAAGGAAGCTTGTTCACCTTGGTTTGGTGTTGGCGTGGCGACGTCATTCGCGTGATTACAATGAGGCGAGCCCATGAGCAGGAAATCCGGCAATATCGTGCGCTACACGGACGCTGAACTGCGCGCGATGCAAAAGCGCAGCGAGTCCAAGAGCGACTGGAAGGCGGCGGCGAAGAAGCCGCTGCCTTCGGGCCGCGATCCCGACGACGCCATGGAGGAGATCGACTGGGCGACCGCCGAACTGCCCATGCCGCGGCGCAAGGCGCACGCGACGCTGCGCATCGACGCCGACGTGCTCGACTGGTTCCGCGCGCAAGGGAAAGGCTACCAGACGCGCATCAATGCGATCCTGCGGCGCTATTATGAGCAGCAGACGCGGTGAGGGGAGCGCCATGCGCACGCGATCGTTTAAATACGTAAGGCGAGATCGGTCGCGTGCGCGGTGGAGGATCTGCTGCCAGCGCTCGACGCGCTGGCCGCGAGCGAGAATATATGAAGGTGACGCTCTCGCCGTCGCGCCGCAGCGTCGACTATTTCAAGCGGGCGGCCAAGCCGCGGCGCCGTGCCCTATCAGCGGATGATCGGCACGCTGGTGGAGTTTATGCGGAGAAGCAGGCGGGGAAGGTGGAGACCAAATGCCCGGCAGAAACTGTTGCTAGCTGGCCAGCGCGCGCGTCACCGCGTCCGGCTCCTTCTGCACGATCTTGAGCAATATGCGTGCGCTGCGCTCCGGCCGGCGTCGCCCTTGTTCCCAATCGCGCACCGCGGAGAGCGCGAAGCCGTAAGTTGCCGCAAAGGCTTGCTGCGAAAGCCCCAGCCGGGTTCGGATTTTTTTTACGTCAATTGTCTCGGGGACATGCACCCTATAGCGGCGCTTGTCGGCGGCACCTTCGAGATAGGCCTGTGCGCTGTCGAGGCCGGCCTTGATCTTGTCGAATGCGCGTTTGCTCATTTCCGTCTCCGATAGTCAGCAAGCATTTTTGCAACCTGTTTGCCTAACGCCACCCGCTCACGCGCGGTCAGGTCCGCCTTTTCGTTCTTGGCGAAGGCTGCGAGCAGGAAAACGGGCACATCATCGCCACCGAACAAATAGATGATCCGCGCACCTCCGCGCTTGCCACGCCCGCCTAGGCCGACGCGAACTTTGCGGACGCCGCCCGATCCCGGGATGAGGGCGCCGCAGTGCGGATCGGCCGCGACAAGGTCCACGATTGCGACTCTTTCAGCCTCCGTGAACAACCGCAGAGCGTCGGCCAGATATGGTGGCGTTTCGACAACCGCCTGCATGCGTGTTTCATATACGGCATTGCCGTATCTCGTTCAAGATCCCTGCGCCCCTCGTTCTTGATCTTCCTCAAAGCCCTCTGCCCGCACCCCCGCTAACTTCCACCCTCGAAATCTTCCCCTCCGCCCAGGGGTCAAGCCGTACTTGCGGATATTCGAAGGTATGAATATATCATCGGAACCCCGCGGGGGCGCAGCGGGTGCGAGAGGCCGCCGTCGGCGCCAAGGCCTTGCAAAAGGGTCCGCGCGACGGCGGCCGACGCGGCCGGCCCCGGCGGCACAGCGTCGGCGCGCCTCGTTGGCGTGAGGCGCGGCCCGCGGTGGAAGGCAAGGCGCCGCTTGACGCGGCGCGAAACGAGGAAATGCGAGGCCGGCGCCGCCCTAAGGCTGCGCCAGAGGGGGAAGAAGGCCGATGGAGGCCAAGCCCCCAAGCCCGAAGCGCAAGGAGCAAAGACTATGGCGGACGTCGTCGTGTTGGGAGCGGGCCTGAGCGGTACGATCATGGCCTATGAACTGGTGCCGCAGTTGCGCAAGGGCGACAGGCTGAGCGTGATCGGGCAGGGCGAGCGCTATCACTTCGTGCCGTCCAACCCCTGGGTGGCGGTCGGCTGGCGCAAGCCGGCGGAGATTTCCATCGACCTGCCCGCCGTGATGGCGGGCAAGGGCATCCGCTATTTCTCAGCCGGCGCCAAGCGCGTGCACGCGGCCGAGAACCGCGTCGAACTCGAGGACGGCACGTCCGTCGCTTACGACTATCTGGTGATCTGCACCGGGCCGGAGCTCGCCTTCGACGAGATCGAAGGCCTCGGGCCGCAAGGCAACACGCAGTCGATCTGCCACGTCGATCACGCCGAGGCCGCCAAACACGCCTTCGATAAATTCGCGAAAGCGCCGGGCCCGATCGTGGTCGGCGCGGTGCAGGGCGCCTCCTGTTTCGGTCCGGCTTACGAATTCGCCTTCATCCTCGACACCGAGCTGCGCCGCCGCAAGATCCGCGACAAGGTGCCGATGACCTTCGTCACCTCGGAGCCCTATATCGGCCATCTCGGCCTCGACGGCGTCGGCGACACCAAGGGCCTGCTCGAGAGCGAAATGCGCGAGCACCACATCAAGTGGATCACCAACGCGCGGGTGAAATCGGTAGCGGCCGGCAAGATGACGGTCGAGGAGGTGGGCGACGACGGCCAGGTGAAGAAGACGCACGAACTGCCGTTCGCCTATTCCATGATGCTGCCGGCCTTCCGCGGCGTCGCCGCCGTGCGCGGCATCGAGGGCCTGGTCAACCCGCGCGGCTTCGTCATCGTCGACAAGCACCAGCGCAATCCGGCCTTCAAGAACGTGTTCAGCGTCGGCGTCTGCGTGGCGATAGCGCCACAGGAAGCGACGCCGGTGCCGACCGGCGTGCCGAAGACCGGCTTCATGATCGAATCCATGGTGACGGCGACCGCCTTGAACATCGGCCGGCTGCTCACCGGCAGGGAGCCGAACGCGGAGCCGACCTGGAACGCGGTGTGTCTCGCCGACTTCGGCGACAGCGGCGTCGCCTTCGTCGCGCAGCCGCAGATCCCGCCGCGCAACGTCAACTGGGCCGCGAAGGGCCAGTGGGTGCACTACGCCAAGATCGGCTTCGAGAAGTATTTCATGCGCAAGATCAGGAAGGGCGAGAGCGAGCCGTTCTACGAGAAGTTTCTCATGGACAAGCTCAACCTGCGCAAGATCAAGGAGACGAAGGAGAGCGAGAAGGAGCCGGCGTAGCGCCGCCCTGCTCCCCTCCCTGTCAGCCCTCCCCCAACAAAAGGGCCTGTCTTCGACGGGCTATGGGGGGAGGGAACAGGCTGAGTTCGCGGCACGCGCACCGAACGAATGGATAGTGTGATGACAACAATGATCCACATCGTCTGTCCGCATTGCGGGGCGACCAACCGCGTGCCGGCGGCCAAGCCCGCGGGCACCGCCAATTGCGGCGCCTGTCACCGCGCGCTGTTCGACGGCCGCCCGGTGGCGGTGGACGAGGCGGGCTTCGCCAAGCACGTCAAGGCGAACGACATCGCGGTGCTGGTCGACGTGTGGGCGCCGTGGTGCGGGCCGTGCCGGATGATGGCGCCCATGTTCGAGGCCGCCGCCGTCGAACTGGAGCCGCAGGTGCGGCTGTTGAAATTGAACGCCGACGAGGCGCCGCAGGTGGCGGCGCAGTTCAACGTGTCGGGGATTCCAGCGCTGCTTCTGCTGCGCGGCGGCAGCGTGGTCGCGCGCAACGCCGGCGTGATGGATGCCCGCCATATCGTTTCGTGGACGCGCGGCGCGCTGGCGCCGGCGTGAAGTTTGGTCAGTCGAAAAGTCAAAAAGGAGAGAGAGCAATGAACGTCGATCGTGCGGTGATGGCCTTTGCCGGCGTGATGATCCTGGTGAGCGTGGCGCTCGCCTATGCGGTGAGCCCGTGGTGGCTGTTGTTCACCGCTTTCATCGGGCTCAACATGCTGCAGGCCGCCTTCACCGGCTTCTGCCCGGCGGCGATGATCTTCCGTAAATTCGGCAGCAAGCCCGGCTGCGCGTTTCAGTAAGGGCGCTGGCGGCAGCCGGTTACCCTTTTGCGCACGCGCCCGGCTGCTCTCCTTGCGAACGGCACGGGGCGGTTGCGTGCAAAGCACGCTGCCGCTCGCTAGCCTGTTCCGCCGGTCGCCGGAGCCGGCTTCCCACCGCGTATTTCCGGCGTTGATATTCCGAGCGACGGAGGACAGCCTCAATGAAACGTCTCGTAATCGCGGTACTGATCAGCGCGTTTGCCGCCGCGCCAGCTTTGGCCGCCGACGCGGCGTCTGCCGGCAAGGCGTGCGCCGTCACCAAGAAGCCGCTCGCCGGCGCAGCCAAGATGTCGCACATGAAGAGCTGCTGCACCAAGGCGGCCAATGCCGCCAAGCTCAAGGGCGCGGCCAAGACCAGCTTCGTCAAGGCCTGCGAAAAGGGCGCCTGAGCGCCGCCTCGCGATCTTCCCAGCAACGGCGTTCGAGGGGCCGGTCCGGCGCCCTCGAACGATCATGCGTGAGCCGGGCCGAGACGGCGTGTCCGGCCGTGCGTGGTTTCAATTTCAGGAGCTGACAATGAAACGATCCGCCTTTGGGGCGATCCTCGCCGCCGTGGCTGTCGGCGTGCTGATGGCGTCGCCGGCCTCCGCCAAGACGGCAAAGGAATGCCGCGCCGAATGGAGCGCGCACAAGGCCGACTACAAGGCGAAAGGCATCACGCAAAAGGATTACGTCGCCAAGTGCCGCGCCGAAGGCGAAAAGCCGAAGGCCGCCAAGCAGACCTCGCAGGAAAAGGCCGCGGCGAAGAAGGAAAGCAAGGCGGAGAAGGCCGCCGCGAAGAAGGCTGCCAAGGAAAGAGCCAAGGAAAAGGCCAAGGAAAACGCCAAGGAAAAGTCCGAGCAAAAGAGCAGAGCCGCGCAGGACAAGAAGGCCGAACGCAAGACCGAGAAAAAGAGCAAGGCGGCCGCTGCCGGCAAGAAAACGGTGAAGCAATGCGAGGCCGAATGGCGCGCCAACAAGGCGGCCAATCAGGCCAAGGGCATCAAGTTGAAGGCCTATGTTGCACAGTGCCGCGCCGGCGCTGGCCCGACGCCGGCGGCTGCACCGGCCCCCGCAGCCACCAAGAAGACGGCGGCGCCTGCCCCGGCACCGGAGAGCGGGTCGAGTGCGCCGGCATCAACGACGCGCGAGAGAAAGGCGGTCTCCCCGGCGCCGGCGCAGCAGCCCGCCACCCGCAGCGAGGCGGCACCGGCCACCGGAAAGCCTGCCGGCGCCGATCAATATGCCAGCGAGAGCGCGGCGAAGACGCATTGCCGCGGAGGGACGGTCGTGTGGGCCAATCTCGGCTCCAAGATCTACCATTTCGCCGGCTATCACGGTTACGGCCATACCAAGAAAGGCGCCTACATGTGCGAAAAGGATGCGACGGCGCAGGGCATGCGCGCCGCCAAGAACGAAAAGCATCCGTGAAGCGCGTGCGAATTCAAATCTGACGGAGGTGAACGACGATGGCGTTCTTCGACAAACTGGGCGGCATTCTCGGCGAAGTGACCTCGGCTGCCGCGCCCGCGATGATTTCGGCAGTGCTGGCCAAGACGAACATGGGCGACCTGCAGGGGCTTGTGAACAAGCTCAAGGAAGGTGGCCTGGGCGCGCAGGTGCAGTCGTGGCTCGGCAACGGCAGCAACATGCCGGTGACGGCCGAACAGCTGCGCGCCGCGCTCGGCGACGAGCACGTCAAGCAGCTCGCCGCGCAGTTCGGCGTGCCGGTCGACAAGG
This sequence comes from uncultured Pseudomonadota bacterium, assembly GCA_963837965.1. Lineage (GTDB taxonomy): Bacteria > Pseudomonadota > Alphaproteobacteria > Rhizobiales > Xanthobacteraceae > Pseudolabrys. The sequence goes on from CAWIPY010000011.1 coordinate 430,294, forward strand.
TCATGGATCTGCTGGCGGCGCATCTGCCGGAAACGGTGGACAAGGCCAGTCCCGACGGGGCGATCCAGTCCGACGGTCAGGCCGAAGCGGCAGAAACGACCTGAACTAAAAAACCCCGGGCTCGACCGCCCGGGGTTTGAAGTTTTGGAGGAGAGAGAGCCCGCATGGGCTCGTTCAAGATATACGCGGACGCTACGGGGGGTCGTCGCTGGCTAACCCTGTGCGCGGCGTTACGCCGGGATTCTTTCCTCGCTCTCGGTCGGCTCGCGCAGCACGTAGCCTCTGCCCCACACGGTCTCGATATAGTTCTTGCCGGAGGAGGCGTTGGCCAGTTTCTTGCGCAGCTTGCAGATGAACACGTCGATGATCTTGAGCTCCGGCTCGTCCATGCCGCCGTAGAGATGGTTGAGGAACATCTCCTTGGTGAGCGTCGTCCCCTTGCGCAGGGAAAGCAGCTCGAGCATCTGATATTCCTTGCCCGTCAGGTGCACCCGCTGGCCGCCGACCTCCACCGTCTTGGTGTCGAGATTGACCACCAGGTCGCCGGTGTTGATGACCGACTGGGCGTGGCCCTTTGACCGACGCACGATGGCGTGGATGCGGGCGATAAGCTCGTCCTTGTGGAACGGCTTCGTCATGTAGTCGTCGGCGCCGAAGCCGAGACCCTTCACCTTGTCCTCGATGCCGGCGAGACCGGAGAGGATCAGGATGGGTGTCTTAACCTTTGAGACGCGCAACGAGCGCAGCACCTCGAAGCCCGACATGTCGGGGAGGTTCAGGTCGAGGAGGATGATGTCGTAATCGTAGAGCTTGCCCAGATCGACCCCTTCCTCGCCGAGGTCGGTCGTGTAGACGTTGAAACTCTCCGATTTGAGCATCAGCTCGATCGACTGAGCGGTCGCGCTGTCGTCTTCAATCAGTAGAACGCGCATGCCGGTCCCCTTGTCGCCGCAACCGGGCCGTTAGGCCGCGCCGCTTGGGCGGCGAGGATTGAAAAAACGCTGTGGGACAAACTGATTCGACACTATCCAGCCATGGTTAACAAAACCTGATTCGCTTGGGCAAGCACGGCGTGGCCGGAAGGCCCCGAATCGGCGTAAGATATTGCCTGGGAGAGGTTTTTTGGCCACTTGCTGCTTCATCTTTCAGGTTGCCGGTCGGTATCAGCCGACCCCTTGCTTCGCCCCGTACCGTCCCGGCCGGGCGATTCGTCAGCCGTTTGTCCCTCGGACGATGACCCAATGATTAACGACGCGGGTAAACACCGAGTTAAAGGCGGAACCACGGCGGTAAGCCTACCGGGAAGTTACGCGGAATCGCGACGCGTGGCGGTAGCGCGGTGCGCGGCGCTTGCCGCCCGCGCCGGGTGGGGGTCTTCCTTTTTCGAGCCGAACCATGACCACTCCATCCCTCCCCCTTATAGCAGGGCTATCGCATGTGGCCGCAGCGTCCACCTCTCCCCGCTGGGCGGGGAGAGGTCGACGCGCCATAAGCGCGCTCACGCGCGTCTTCGACGCGCTATGGCGCGTCGGGTGAGGGGGCTTCACCGCGAGTCCGAGCTGGCCGAAACAGCCCCTCACCCCACCCCTCTCCCCGCAAGCGGGGCGAGGGAGCAGGCCGTCGCCCGCCGCGCGCCGGTGGACTTATCGTCATGAAAGCCCTGGCCGAACAGATCAACGATATCGACGACGCCGAGATCTTCGGGCGCGTGGCGGCGGTGCGCGGGCTGATGGTGGAGGTGGCAGGCCCCATTTATGCCATGTCGGTGGGCGCGCGGCTGACCATAGAGACCGACGCCGCCGGCGGCATTCCCTGCGAGGTGGTCGGATTCTCGGACGGCCATGCGCTCGCCATGCCCTTCGCCGCCCTCGACGGGGTGCGGCGCGGCTGCCGCGCGCTGGTGTCGAGCGCGGCCGGCGCGGTGCGCCCCTCGCCAGCCTGGCTCGGCCGCGTGGTCAATGCCCTGGGCGAGCCGATCGACGGGCTCGGGCCGCTCCCGGCCGGGCCGGCGCCCTATTCCTTTCGCGCCTCGCCGCCGCCGGCGCATGCCCGCCAGCGCGTGGGCGAACCGCTCGACCTCGGCGTGCGCGCGCTCAACACCTTCGTCACCGTCTGCCGCGGCCAGCGCATGGGCATCTTCGCCGGCTCCGGCGTCGGCAAGTCGGTGCTCTTGTCGATGATGGCGCGCAACGTGGCTGCCGACATATCGGTCATTGGCCTGGTCGGCGAGCGCGGCCGCGAGGTGCAGGAGTTTTTGCAGGACGATCTCGGTCCCGCCGGACTCGCCCGCTCGGTGGTGGTGGTCTCCACCTCCGACGAACCGGCGCTGATGCGGCGGCAGGCGGCCTATCTCACGCTTTCCATCGCCGAATTCTTCCGCGACCTCTCCAAGGACGTGCTGGTGCTGATGGATTCGGTCACGCGCTTCGCCATGGCGCAGCGCGAGATCGGCCTCTCCGCCGGCGAGCCGCCGACCGCCAAGGGCTATACGCCGACCGTGTTCACCGAACTGCCGCGGCTGCTCGAGCGCGCCGGCCCCGGCACCGACCAGGGGACGATCACCGGCATTTTCAGCGTGCTCGTCGACGGCGACGACCACAATGAGCCGGTGGCCGATGCGGTGCGCGGCATCCTCGACGGCCATATCGTGATGGAGCGGGCGATCGCCGAGCGCGGCCGCTATCCGGCGATCAATATCCTCAAATCGATCTCGCGCACCATGCCGCGCGCGGCCGATCCAGCCTATCTGCCGGTGATCACTGCGGCCAAGCAGGTGATGGCAACCTATGCCGACATGGAAGAACTGATCAGGCTCGGCGCCTACCGTCCCGGCTCGAGCGCCGACGTGGACGAGGCGATCAGCCTGCACGAGCCGCTGGAGGACTTCCTGCGCCAAGGTAAGGAAGAGTCAACGAATATGGCGGACGGATATCGGCGGCTGGCGACAATCCTGCAGGGAAAAGCAACAGAAAACTAACGTTATTGCCGCACACTCCCGCCGTTGACCGATCCGGGCGTCCGCGCGGATCGCCTATCGTTCGCGCGCGCGGCCGCATACCCGGGGCTTCGGGGGAGTATTTTGTCGATGAAGTCACGCGAAACCCTCATCCGCCTGAAGAAATTTCAGGTCGACGAAAAGCGCCGCAAGGTCGCGCAGATCGAGGCGATGATCGCCGAGTTCGAGCGCATCGCCATCGACCTTGAGCGCGAGATCAAGGTCGAGCAGGACCGCGCCGGTATCCACGATCCCGGCCATTTCGCCTATCCGACCTATGCCAAGGCGGCGATGACGCGGCGGGAAAACCTCAAGCGCTCGGCCGACGAATTGAAGACCCAGCTCGACGACGCCAAGGCGGCGCTCGGCGAGGCCTTCGAGGAACTGAAGAAGGTCGAGATGCTGGACGAGCGCGACCAGCAGCGCGAGAAGGCCGAGATGAACGCGCGCGAGCAGGCCGAACTCGACCGCATCGCAACGCTGCGCTTCAGCCCGGCGGGGTGACGCCTAAGGGGCGGCGTCCGGCATTGACCTGTCCTTCCGGCCGGGCTTGACCCGGCAACGCATCTTCACGCGACGAAGCGGATTTTTCTGGAGGGATGCGTGGGTCAAGCCCGCGCATGACCAGCCGGCCATTGCCGCGTCGGAACCGGCTGTCTGTCACTTTGCGCGGCGGCCGCCACCGTCAATCGTAGTGCCGGATGTGCTTTTTCTTCCGCTTGTGATGATGGATGACGCGGCGGCCGGTCGTTGACGGCCTGTCGTAATCATAGGCCTGGCCAGACCTCTGCCCGACATAGGGCGGAGTGTCGGCGGTCACCGGCGGGCCGCCCGGGCCCTGCACGATGTTTCCGCTGCCGAGGTCCGGATCATATCTTTGCGCGAGCGCAGGCGCGGCGAGAAGCCCGGCCGCCGCCGCGCCGATAACGATTTGCTTCCACATGGTGTCCTCCGTGGTCATGGAGAACGCGAGCGGTACGAAAATGTTCGTGCCGCCGGTGGTGGGGCAGGCACGGTCAGCTTTCCCGGCACATGGCGCGCGGCAATTATTTGGACCCTGGGCGCGAAAAGAAAATTTGGCTGGCAATCGCGGAACGATCCCTCGGCCATCGAGTTACCATCCCGCACGCGCCATCTCCCCCCTTACCCCCCGAAACGATGGCGCGGGTTCCAGAGGCCGCCCTTGTGCGGCCTCTTTTTTTGTTTTCAGTTGATTTGTCTCAAAAGTGACATGTCGCCTTTGCCTATTGAAGCGGTATGTCGCGCGTCAACGAACTCTTGAGACTGGCCCAGGGCTGCTACGCGCAGGCACGGACAACGCTCGATCCAGCTGCCAAGCAGGCGCTTACGCGCATGGGCGACGCATACCTCCAGCAAGCCGATGAACTGCAGCGCGGCCGTGGCGTGGTCCAGGCCGCCTTTCCGAAGCCCGACCATTGAGATCGGGCGGGACGGGGACGACTGGGGCCGCGCTTCGCGGCCCTTTTTTCGTCGAGTTCCCAGCGTGGAACTGCGTCGCCCAGCCACTTAGAGTCCGCTCCAGTCAGGCCGAAGCATCTCCAACCGCTCGTCCCCGCGCAAACGGGGACCCAGGGCTGCAAATAGACGCCGCCGATATTCGGCCCTGGATTCCCGCTTGCGCGGGAATGAGCGGAGAATGCTTCAATCTCTGCGGATCACAATCTAGCTAGCTGTCAACTCGACTCGCCGAATGATGCTTCGGCTCGCAGCCGGGCCCGACCCCGACATCGACCGGAGAATTTTTCAATCAGATAAGGACTGACGGGTTGTGGTCTTTGGAACCAAAAAATTTACGTGCGTTCCGACACACTACACTCGACTTTCGTCGAAGGTCGGTACAGCATTACAGCATCATCGGTGTAACGACTCGATCCCCAGGTAACCGGCGACCGAGAGGCCTGTCGCACTCTCGCCTGCAAGAGGTCCCGTAAGACACAAAGGGAAGAGCTTTGGCGCAACACAACAGATCGTCGCTCCATCCGTCCATCCCGCGCGTCTTGTGCCCCAAATGCGCGACCACCATGCGCTTGGCGGAAATCGTGCCGGACATGGATAACCGCGAAATCACCAAGTTCGATTGCGACTGCGGCTTCACCTATGCCATGTCCGCAATCGCGCGCGAAGAAGAGTGGCGGCAACGCACGCAGGCGGCCTGAAGCGGGCCACGACGTTTCAGTGACAGGTCGCGCCCGTCAGCGCCTTCTGCACCTTTTCGGCCAGTTCGCCGGTAATGAAGGGCTTGCCGACGATGCGCGTTTCGCTCACGTCGAGTGCGCCGCGGTCGGCGAAGCCGGTAACGAAGAGGATGGGCAGGGTCGGCCGCTTCGTTCTCACCCGTTGCGCGAGTTCCGCGCCGCTCATGCCGGGCATGGCGAAGTCGATGATGATGAGATCGATGGCCGGCGCCTTGTCGATCAGTTCGAGGGCGGCCCCTCCGCTGCCGGCTTCCAGCACATGGTGACCGATATCGCGCAGGATGCGGGCGGTCACGTCGCGCACCGCAGTGTCGTCGTCGACCAGCAGAATGAGAGCGGGCCTGATCGCGAAGGTTTCCACCGGCCGCGCTTCGACGCCTGAACTCACCAGGCGGGCGGCCGCGCGCGGCAGATAAATGCGCACCGCCGTGCCCAAGCCCGGCTCCGACTCGATGCTCATGCCGCCGCCCGACTGCTTGACGAAGCCCAGCACCTGCGAAAGGCCGAGGCCAGAGCCCTTGCCGACTTCTTTGGTGGTGAAGAAGGGCTCGAATACCTTGGCGCGCACCTCCGCGCTCATGCCGGCGCCGGTGTCGGCGACGCAGATTTCGACATAGTCGCCCGCGGCGGGCTCCTCCGCGCAGCGCGGCGGGCCGAGGGCGACGCTGCGTGTCGAGACGTGCAGCGAGCCGCCGATCTGCATGGCGTCGCGCGCGTTGATGGCGAGATTGAGCACGGCGAGCTCGAGCTGGGTGGGATCGACCAGCGCCGGCCACGGCTCGGGCTCCAGCGTGATCTCGACCTGGATGGCGCCGCCGATCGTGCTCCGCAGAAGGTCGCGCATGCCGCGCACGGTCTCGTTGAGATCGAGCACTTTCGGTTCCAGCCGCTGGCGGCGTGAGAATGCGAGGAGCTGATCGGTGAGCTTGGCGCCGCGCTCGGCCGCGGTCCGCATGTAGCCGAGCCGGCGCGCGGCGGTGCCGTCGATCTTGGCGTCCGCAAACGTCCTCTCGATGAAGCCGATATTGCCGAGCACCACCGTGAGCAGGTTGTTGAAGTCGTGGGCGACGCCGGAGGTGAGCTGGCCGACCGCTTCGAGCCGCTGCATCTGACGCAGCGTCATTTCCATGCGCTCGCGCTCTTCGATCTGCGCCAGGAGCTGGCGGTTGGCGGCGGCGAGTTCGCCGGTGCGCTCCTGCACGCGCGCCTCCAGATCTTCGTTGAGGCGGCGGCATTCGTACTGCCGGCGGCGGCCGCGGAGGTTGGTCTGCGCCACGCTGACCAGCGTGGTGGGATGGAAGGGACGCTCCAGAAAGGTGACATTGCCCAGCTTGGCCGTGAGCTGGGCCGCTTCCGGGTTGCGCTCGATGCCGCCGCCATGGCGGGTGAGCACGATGAAGGGCATGTCCGACCAGGCCGGCTGGGCCGCGACCCAGTCGGTGAGGCTGCGCGTGTCGACGCCGCGCAGGCTCTCTTCGGTGACAATGATAAGCTCGGCCCCCCGCTCCATCTCCTCGACCACGTGTTCGAGCAGGCGGCAGATGTGGCTATGAATGCCGGCTTCGCGCAGAATGACCTGGGCGACCGCCGCGTCGCGCCCGCGCGGCGCGTAGATGAGGGCCCGTTCGGCTATCGCGGACAAAGTATCGGTCAAGCGCCGCCCATCAGTTTCTCGGTGTGGCCGACGAAGGTCGGCGCGCCGGTGAGGACACCCTGGAAATTGTCGAGCGGCTCGCCGACCGCGATGCCGCTGCTGCCGATACGGAACTCCCGGATGGTGTGTTCGTGTCCGCCGCCACGCTTCTTCATCACCGACATGGCGCGGCGCACGCTGCCGCGCGCCTCGAAATAGCGCAGCACGATGACGGTGTCGGCCAGATAGGTGATGTCGACCGGCTGCGTGGAGACGCCGACCAGGCCATGCTGGGCCAGCGTGATGAAAGTGGAGGCGCCCTGGCGGTTGAGATATTGCAGCAGCTCGTGCAGATGCAGCGTGAGGAACTGCTCTTCCGGCATAGCCGCCTGATAGCCGTTGAGGCTGTCGATGGCGACCGAGCGGATGTCTTCGCGGTCGATGGCGGTGCGCACGCGGTGGATGAATTCGCCGGGCGACAGTTCGGCCGCGTCCATCTGCTCGACGAACAGCCCTCCGCTCTCGCGCATGGCGGCGAGATCGATGCCGAGCTGCTTGGCGCGCGCGAACAGCAGGCCGAGCTCTTCGTCGAAAACGAACAGCGCCGCGCGCTCGCCGCGCTGGGTGGCCTCGCGGAGGAATTGCAGCGTCAACAAGGTCTTGCCGGTGCCGGAGGGGCCCATGATCAGGGTGCTGGAACCGGCGGGCAGCCCGCCGTGCAGGAGTGAATCGAGTTCGCCGACGCCGGTGCGCAGCAGTCCCCCGCTGAATCCCTTCGCCTGTTCGCCGGCCACCAGCCGCGGATAGACCTCGACGCCGCCGCCGAGGATTTTGTAATCGTGATAGCCGCCACGGAATGACTGGCCGCGGCATTTAACGACGCGCAGGCGCCGCCGCTCGCCGCCGAATACCGGCGCGAGCTGGTCGAGATGCACGACGCTGTGGGCGATGGAGTGCACCGCCCGATCGTTGGTGTCGGTGGTCAGATCGTCGAGCACGATGACGGTTGAATCGTTCTTGGCGAAATATTGCTTGAGCGCGAGGATCTGCCGGCGATAGCGCAGCGAGCTCTGCGCCAGCAGGCGGAACTCCGACAGGCTGTCGATGACGACGCGGCTGGGCTTGACCTCTTCGATCTTCTCGAACACGCGCTTGGTCGCTTCGCCGAGCTCGAGATCGGAGGAATAGAGCAGGCTCTGCTGCTGGTCGGGATCGAGCACGCTGTCGGTCGGGATCAGCTCGAAAATCTCGATCTCGTCGGGGATTTCCCAGCCGTGCGAGCGCGCGCCGTCGCGCAGTTCCTTATCGGTTTCTGCCAGGGTGATATAGACGCCGACCTCGCCGGCCTTGGCGCCGCTGAGCAGAAACTGCAGCGCGACCGTGGTCTTGCCGGTGCCCGGGCTGCCCTCGAGCAGGTGAAGGCGGTTGCGAGCCCATCCTTCGCCGAGCACATCATCGAGGCCGATTATCCCGGTGCTGGCCCGGGGTAGAGTCTGGGTGATGGCGGCGTCCATGGGATCGTCCCCGCACTGCTCCTTAGGACTGGATGGAAGGCCTGACTGGGAGGCGGCCCAGGGCCGATGTGACGCCAAACAACGCGCATTTGGCCGGAAAAGTTCCGGAAAGGCGGCGCGGGACAGACCCGTGGGAACCAGTGGTGGACGATCCTCCAGGCTACGCTTTCTCATTTTGGACAAGGCGCGCGTGCGTGCTAGGCGAGAAGCTTCCAGCGGTCGCGCATTGAATTTGGCTCGCTTCGGTAGGCCGATGACGGTCGACCGGTGCACCGAAACGTCTGGACGGACCATGGGCGCTCCGATGTGCAAACTGCTGACGATCGCCGGCGCCGGACTGGTGCTGCTCAACGGCATGGCGTTCGCCGGCGTGCCCGCCAATGTCGGGCGCTGCCTGTCCGGTGCCGCCGATATGAGCCTCGGCGCGCCGCTGCCGCGCACGCGCGCGAAGCTGCGGCACGGCAAGTCCGTCACCATCGTCGCGCTGGGCTCTTCCTCCACGGCCGGCTTCGGCACTTTGGGCGCTTCCTATCCCGACGTGTTGAAGGCGGAGCTTTCCCGGCGCCATCCGTCGGTTTCAGTCCGCGTCGTCAACAGCGGCATCCCGTTCGATACGATTCCCGGGAGTGCCGGCCGGATCGCGAGCGATGTTCTGCCCTACAAACCCGATCTCGTAATCTGGCAACTCGGCACCAACGACGTGCTCTGGCACGGCATCGGCGGCGACGCGAAGCAGGTGCGCAGCGGCGTCAAACGGCTCAAGCAGGCCCATGCCGACGTCATTCTGATGGACCTGCAATACGCGCCCCTGGTGCGGATGCGCTCATCGGCCCCGGCGATGGAAAAGCTCATCGCCGCCGCCGCCCGCGACCAATCGGTCGGGCTGTTTTCGCGCTTTGCCCTGATGAAACGGGCGGCCGCGGGCGGGGTGACGGGCCTGGTGGCGTTTGACGGGCTGCACAATTCGGGGGCCGGCTACCGCTGCATCGGAATCGCGCTGGCCCGGATGATCGATCGGACGCCCTAGCTGCCCCAAAAGAGCGCCGGGGAGGGGCATCGTTGCACGGGGCGGCGTCTGAGCGGGCGCCATGCGCCGGGAGAGCGGCATCCGTAGCCGGCGCAACTCCGCGCATACAACTTGAGTATCAAGAAAAATCGCCCCTCATGTGACCCCCGTCACAGTCGCGACTCGGCCGGCGGCCTAGATTGCGTCCATCAAATGCAAGAACAAGAACCTGAGCCACGGAGCCGACCATGTTTACCTTTCCAGCCCCCGCCAGCCGCATCACCATCGCGGCGCGTGTCGCCGAATGGCGCCGGAGCGGCAGGAACGGGCTTGCCAAGATCAACCACGAGACCTTCGGCGTGACCGAAGCGCGCGCGAAAGCCGCCAAGTTGATGTGGCAATCCTGAGCCAAATGCTCCGAAGCAGAGGCCGCGTCCGGCAACGGGCGCGGTTTTGCTTTATGGGGAACTGCGGTAACTACCGTTCACTCTCGCGCTAGAGTCCGATCCAGTCCGGCCGAAGCACCTCCAACCGCTCGTCCCCGCTTGCGCGGGGACGAACCGACTCTCAATACGCCGCCGCCAGCGCGCGGGCGCCGGGTTTGGCGGCGTTGCGGTCCATGTGCCGCTGGATCTCGTCGATCAAACCGGCCACTACCTTGGTGCGGCGCGCCACCGGATTGCGCACGTAGCCGCGCCGCTGGAAGAAGTTCGAGGTCGGCACCTTCTCGCGGTAGCTTTGCGGCATCAGCACCATGTCGATGCCATTGCCGTCGCCGGTCAGGTTCATCAGCTCGAGCTCGGCCGGGGTGAGCGGCTTGTAATAGTGATAGGCGTGGGCGAAGTTGACCGAGTTCAGCAGCTTCTGCACCTGCAGCAGCGGGCCGACATCGACGTCGAGCACCGCGGCGTGGATGCCCCAGCCTTTCTCGGTGAACCGGGCGACCTCGTCGTATTTGCGCCAGCTATCCGGCAGGCTGCGGCAATAGGCGATCATGCGCCGGAGCGCGGCGAACTTGCGCTGGAACGCGGCGCGCCGCGCGCCGGTGAGCGTCCGCTCCTTGCGCTCCAGCGCGGCGATGAAGTGCGCCCCGTGCTCGCCGAAGAGCGAGACGGTATTGGTGCTGAGCAGTTGATTGTAGCCCATGGCCGGCGAGATGGCGTGCTTGCCGGGGCCGGGCGGCTCCAGGCCGGCCTGCGTGTAGTAGGCGCCGCGGCCGCCGGTCTCGAAGGCATAGATGCCGACGATCTGCGCGCGCGTCAGGCCGGCAGCGCGGGCGGCCTTGGCATAGGCGCGCTTGAACTGGGCGTCGTTGGCCGGCCGCTCGGGCACGAAGCCCCACACCTCGCGCGCCGCTTTCAAGAAATCCGCTTCCACCGGGATTTTTGGCTTTTCCGGCTTGGGCGGGCCCGGCGGCTTGGGCGGAGGCGGCAGGGGACTCACCGGCCGCGGCGGTCCGGTATAGACCGGCGGCTGCGTCAGCTCGTAGTCGGTGAGCGCAACCTTCTCGCGGTGGCGCCGCTTGGCGATGCGGACGCGGCGCTTGTGCGTGACCGCGTCCCAATAGGCATCCGCGCGCTGCTCATAGGCGCCGTGCACGCGGTCGTATTCGGCGAGCTTGGCCCGGTAGGCGGCGAGCAGGGCGGGGTCGACCGCGGCGTTCTGCGGCCAGGCGGGCGTAGCGCCCGCCAGCAGGGCGGCGGCGGTCAGAATTGCGAGACTGCGGCGGACGCGTTGCATGGCACGTATTTATCGGCGGCCGCCTGATTCGACCATGAGAGCCAACCGCGGCCTTCTGACGCCTGCCGGGTTCCCCGCGGCTGGTAACAAAGGCAGCAACGATGACCGATTGTCGTCACCCTGGAAAGCGAGCCGCGTCAGGATGACGGCTGCAGGCCTACGCCGCTTCGTCGGCATAAAAAGAAAAACGCGCCGCAATTGCGGCGCGCAAGGGTGGGGGAGGTTAAAGAATTGAATTCGTTCAGCGGATGGTGGGCGCGCTGCGGTCGCCAAACACCACGGGGCCGCCCGCCTTGATGATGCTCGGCCCCTGCGCCGTGAGCACGTCGGTTCCGAGATTGAGCTGCGTGGCAGCGATGCCGATCACCGCGATCAGCAGCGCGGCAGTGAGGCCGACCACCACGATCTTGAGGTGGGTGGCGCGGTCGGCGTTGTACATCGACCAGTTCATATCTTTTCCTCCAAGGCGTTCGACATGTTTGTCGGCCGGCCCTGAAAATGGTTCATTGCTTGTTCGGGGAGACAACGTGGGGAGGCGCCCTGGTGTTCCCAAGACCCGCTCACGGAACATTGAAAGACCCGAAAGCTTTGCGGCTTCGGCAAGGCCTCATGCCGGCAGCCCCGTGGCGGGATGGGGGATTGTCCGCGCCGGCGCGAATGTTTCCTGTGCGCCGGGCGCTGCGAGAGCGCTTGCCGGGACTTGTCCCGGCGGCCCGCCTATTCTATATAATTAATTGAAAACACTGTTGTTTTTAAGCATTCTAAACTGGAACGCGCCGGTGATCATCTGCTCCTGCAATGTCTTGTCCGAGGCGCAGATCCTCGAGACGCTGAAACTCGGCAACGACAGCCGGCCCCAGTCGGCCGCGCAGACCTACCGCTGCCTCGGCTGCGCGCCGCGCTGCGGACGCTGCGTGGAGACCGTGCGCAAGCTGGTCGCGAAGGCGCATCTGGAGAATTGCCATGTCGGCTGCGCCGAATGCCCGGCGCACGAGGCGCATAACCACGATATTGACGCGGCGCCCGCTCGCGTAGCCGCCCTCGTTCCCGCCGAATAAAGGAGTTTGTTACCGGCGCCTCGCGCTTGCACGCCAGCGGTTGCGCGCCGCGCAGTCTTGAATAGTCGCAACTCGCAGCAGCGAGGAGACGCCAATGCGCAAAGGGAGCAGGTCATGAAAGGCGATGCGAAGGTCATCGAGTATTTGAATAAAGGTTTGCGCAGCGAGCTGACCGCGATCAATCAGTACTGGCTGCATTACCGGTTCTTGGACAACTGGGGTCTCAACGGGCTCGCCAAGAAGTGGCGCGAAGAATCGATCGAGGAAATGCGTCATGCCGACCGCTTCGTCGACCGCATCATTTTCCTGGAAGGCTTTCCCAACCTGCAGACGCTCGATCCGCTGCGCATCGGTCAGAATGTGAAGGAGATCATCGAGTCGGACCTGGCGGCAGAGATCGGCGCCCGCACGCTCTATCAGGAGGCGGCGAACCACTGCCTGCACGTGCACGATCATCCGTCGCGCGAGCTGTTTGAAGAGCTGATGGCCGACGAGGAAGGCCACATCGATTTCCTCGAGACCCAGCTCGACCTCATCGGGCGTATCGGGCTCGAGCGCTACACGCAAAGCCACGTCAACGGTCTCGGCGAGGGCGGCACGCCGGGCCTGCGCGAAGGCAAATAGCCGACGGTTCGCCCCGCGGCGGGCGCTATCCGCGACGCCTGAAATGCAAAAAACGCCCGGCGCAGTGGCCGGGCGTTCCATTTCGCTTCGAACTGGACGTTCGCGCTCAGGCGTTCTGCAGATTGCCTGCCGCCTGCTTGCCGCGCTCTGTCACGATTTCGTAGCTGACGCGCTGACCCTCGTTGAGCGTGCTCATGCCGGCGCGCTCGACGGCGCTGATGTGCACGAAAACGTCGCGCGAGCCGTCGCTCGGCGTAATAAATCCAAAGCCCTTCTGGGTGTTGAAGAACTTGACGGTACCTGTGGCCATGATGGCTTTATCCTTGCATTTTGCTGCGTAGGTTGGGATGCGCCCGGGCATTTTCCCGCCCGGACGATCGAAACATGAGTTTTGGGGTGACTTGATAAGCGGCCAAAACCGGGCAGCACAGCAAGGCAAAACCGAAACATTCAGTTTCAACGGCGGTTACATAGGCGCGCGGCGCGCCTGCGTCAATGTGGCCGGCGCCAAATCCGGGCTGCCGGTCAGGCGGCCTCGTCGACGCGCTTCTTCAGCGGATAGCGCTCGCTCTGGTAGAGGGCGCGGATCTGCTGGTGGCCGAAGCGCTGCTCGTCGACCTGGATATAGGCCCCGAGCAGCTGCGGCTCGGGGAGTTCCTCCACCGCGAAGCGGATTGCCTCGGCCGCCTTGTCGAAACGGCGGTATTTGACCTTATTGGCGACCTTTCGGTTGCGCGAAGGGAACAGCTCCGCCGGCACCCCGTAATCGAACTTGTCCATCGTTAACCTTTCGGGATCGGGATAAAAAGGGAAATAGCGCTTTGGCGCCAAAGATATATGGGGTCGCGGAGGCGGTTTTGGAAGGGCTTTCGGGACGCCATTCCGGGGGTAGGCGGGCCAGACGCCCGCGCGGCCCGGGCGGCGAATTCAGCCGGGCACGGCGAAACCCACGGGCCGCATCACCACACGGCTGAAGAAGATCAGCGTTGCTGCCTCATAGGCCAGGAACTGCAAGAAGCTGAACACGAGGAAGATGGCCTCGCTCAGCAGAAACGCCGGCCTGAGCGCCGTGAGCACCACGCCGAACACCAGCGGCGGAACAACCAGCAGGATCAGCACCAGCACCAGCGCCGGCAGGTTCTGCAGCGCCGTCAGCAGGCCGGTAAGCACCGGCCGATCCCGGCCGAAAGCGATGGCCGGGCGGATCAGCACGAAGGGCGCCATGAGCAGATAGCCGGTCACGGACGTCAGCGCCGTCAGAGGGTTGAACCACATCGCAGAACTGTTCACGAGCGCGACGTTCGACAACACATGCAGCGCGTAGCCGTAGAGCCACAGCATGCCGCCCCATAACGCGACCGGCAGGGCGATCTGGAAGAAGCCCGGCGGCGTGATCTCGACGCCTCTGACGCCGCGGGTCACGATCGGGATGATGGAAAGATGAAACTTGCCGGCGCAGAGAGCGAGAAAGACGGCGAGCAGGCATTGCCAGCCGATGCTGGCGACCATGAGCGGCACCTGGCCCACGGCTTGGCCCAGGCCCGGGTGGGCCTGAAACAGCGCCTGCAAGGCCTGTCCGGCCGCCAATGCGGCCGCGACCGCCGCCAGCAGCCACACATTGGCGCGAGCGCAATAGAAGAAGATTTCCCAAGCGCGCGCGAAAACCCACAGGGGCCGCACCGGCGACTTGATCGCGCGCCACACGCCGTATGACAGACCTGCAACCAGCGCCAGCAACGCCGCTATGACGGCGGCGATGCGCAACAGGTCGAACAATTCACTTGTTTCCACCGTAAATTAGATCCTCTTTCGCCACGATCAATTTATGCTACCACATCAACCTCGGGGAAGTTTTTTGGCCGTTCGCCTTCGGCCGCGTATGTCCGCGTATGGTGATAAGTCAAGCCGTCACTTCGACGAACGTTGTTGATGCGAGAGCCGGCATTCGCGGCAGGCTCACGACACTGCTGTCGGCCGGCGGCGCGTATCGTGTCCTCATCCTGCTCGCCTTCGTGATGGATGCCCGCCGTCTCGCCGCGCCGGCCCTCGACGGCGTGGCTCAGCCCTCGCTCGCCGGTGCCCTGCAGCGGATCGATGCTCTGAGCGTGGCCGAATGGCTGCTCATCCTGGGGCTCGCCTACAAGGCGGACTTCTCCGCCCTCAAGCCGCGCCTGGCCGAGCGCGTGGCCGGGCTCGCCTTGGCCGGCTTCGCCCTCTATGGCCTCTTCGTTGCCGATGCGCTCTGGCGCGTTCCGATGATCGTCCTCTGCGTGGCGGTCGCCGTGCGGCTCGCCTTCGTGCGCCGGCTCTGGCCGCTGGCGGCCTGTCTGCTGCTGGTGAGCCGGCAGTGGATCAACCCGATGTTCAGGTGGCTGCATGAGCTCTCCATCGCGGTCGACGCCCAGGCCACCCATCTCGTCTTGTGGCTGAGCGGCTTTCCCAACCAGGTTCACGGCGCGGTTCTGCGCCTTGACGGCTCGGCCCACGCGATCAACATCCTCGGCGGCTGCAACTCGCTGCACGAACTGTGGCCGGTGGTGGCGGCTTTCGGCATTCTCGTATTCGCCACCGGCAAGCCGCTGAACAATGGCATGCTGACGCGCCTGATCGTTCTCGTCGTCGCGGTGTTCGCGATCAACTGGCTCCGTCTCGGCATCATGGCCTTGTCGCTGGCCAATTATCACTATTGGCACACGGGGACCGGCTCTTCGATCATCGCCGCGGCCTATACGGTGCTTGTCTTGGCGATGGCGGGCATCGGCTTCGACGCGAAGCGCCGCGGCGATGCGCAGCCGCCGGCGGCCTGAGCACTCACGTCTTTCAGACGCACGCTTGCATTACGGATTGCGACAGCAGCGGCGTCTTGGCGCGCAGGCGCTCGATTAGGGCGAGCGGGAAACGGCGGATGCCGGCAGAGATCACGGCCAGGAACGGCTCGAGCTTCTTCCGCGCGAAGGCGAAAAGCCCGCCGAAAGCGACGACCAGATAAGAGAGCAGGCCGGTGCCGGGGATCGGGCCGGGAGCATTGGCGCCTGTCAGATTGGATACGGCGATATTGCCACGTCCATTGTTAGTATCCGCACTATAAACGTAGACGCCGTAGACGTCTCCAGCAGAGACGGTCGTCGAATAATTTCCGCTCTGGCTAGTGCTGGAATTGTCAGTCGTGAGCTGTATGTACGTGCCATTCAGATAAAAGCCGGCTGGGTCAAATATTGGGAAGCTGTCTGCGGTACTATAGGCCCAGTGGAAGCTGACGGTCCCGCCTCCCTCGGCGGTTGCTGAATAGATCGTGTAGTTGGGGCCGACCCCGTTATTGGCACCAAACAGATTGAACCCGTTGGATGAGACCGACGTGACGTACCCGTCTCCGCCATGGGAGTTGCTCAGCGCAAAAACATCGGCCCTGGCAGACGCTGTGATGAAAACCACAGTGACAGCCGGCGCTAGCAGGCCGGCCGCGTACTTCATAACTCGACGCACGACCTATTCGCCGTCCCACCTAAACCTGCACTCCGCGGTCAGGTTGCGCGGAAGGCATAATCCTTAGGCGTCTCCCAATCCGCGAAATGTTGGAAACATCCACGAGGCGAAGGCAAGATAAATGTCGTTTACGCGACTAACCCACCCGTGCAAATTCTGCTATGGCCGCGCCGCTAGCTCGCCAGCTTGGCCAGCGCAGCCTGGATTTTTTCCTGCACCGCCTTGTCCGGCTTGAGCGCCAGCGCGGCCTTGAGCTGCTCTTCCGCCTGGGCGGGCTGACGCGTCGCCAGGAAGGCCATGCCGAGGTGATAGCGGACCATGACGTGATCGGACAGGGCGGCGGCGGCCTTGGTCAAGAGCGGCACCGCGACTTTATAATTGCCGTTGCGGTAGCTCACCCAGCCGAGCGTATCCATGAACTGCGGCACCTGCGAGCCGCGCAGGACGGCCGCGAGCTTTTGCGCCCGTTCGAGACTGGGCTTGTCGGTGCGGCGGTCGGACAACAGGCTCGCCAGGTTGTTGACGGCGATCAGCGAGCCGGGCTGCATCTTCAGCATTTTTTCGTATTCGGCGATCGCCGCCTCGTAGCGCCCCGCGCGTTCGAGCGCGCCCGACAGCGCCATGTGCAGCATCATGTTCTTCGGCTGGCGCCGGAGCCCGGCCTGCACCACTGCGATGGCGTCGTCGATTTTGCTTTCGTCGATATCGAGCTGGGCCGTCGCCAGATAGCCGGCGGCATTTTCCGGCTGCTTGTCGATTGCCAGCTTGAAGCTCCGCCGCGCCTCGTCCGGCTTGCCGGTGGCGCGCTGGATCGTGCCCATGAGCACATAGGCGGCGCCATCGTTGGGATTTGCCTTGAGCGCGGACCGCAGGACGGTCATCGCCCGGTCGGCTTTCTTCGCGTGCACCAGCGCGCTCACCAGAAGCGCCATCGGCTGCGCAGCCGACGGCGCCGCCTTGACGGCCTTCTGATAGACCGCGATGGCGTCGTCGACCTTGCCCTGGCCGATCAGCGCCGCGCCCTCGATCTGGTAGGCGATGTCTTGCGGGTCGCCGATGTCGCGGATGGCCTTGGCCGTCTTCTGCGCGGCGGCCCAGTCGCGGCGCGTCAGCGCAAGCTGCGCCAGGGCCGCCAGCACGCCCGCATTGTCGGGGCGCCGGGTCTGCAATTCGGTGAGGAATTTGCCGGCCTCGTCGAGCTTGCCGCGACGCGCCAGGAATTGCGCATAGCTGAGCCCGACGGCCGGATCGTCGTTGGACATGCGCACAGCGTCGGCATATTCCCTCTCGGCACGGTCCATCGCGCCGCGGCGTTCGTCGGCCATCGCCGCCAGCAACTGCCGTCCGATTGGCGGCGGCGACAGCAGCGCCGAACCCAGCGATCTCGCGACGGAAATGCCGGCACCCGAATAGGTGAAATCGAACCAATTCTGGGCGCGCGCGGAGGCGTAAGGCGCGCCGACCAGCAGCGCGATCAGGCAGAGGCGGCGGGCGGTCGGAAAGAGGGTGGGCGGGGGCGTCTTATCGGTCTTTGCCCGGAGCAGGCGAACGGAAACGAATCCGGCCAGCCCGGCGGCAAGCCTGGACGACAAGCGAAAAAGCACGCGGCAACCCTACCCAATGCGGCCCCAGGACGGGACCGGCCCCCGAAGGCCGGCAGTAAAACGCCGCGCGCGGGGCTTGTCAAAGAGCGGCCGGTTCCGCTCGCCGCATGGAAGCGGCTTGAGCCGCGTGTGCGCGTGCCGGCTTGGGGCCACGAGCTTACATGGCCCGGCGTCTGGCTCCGGCCCGAACGGCCCCGGAGCAGGGCTGGACGTCCACCTTCGAGCACGTCGCGCGCAGACGTTCTTATTCTTCTGATGACCTGGCGTGGAAGCAGCAATCGTTCGATATGACTGTGGGCAACGTCCAGACCAGCCGCGATGCCAAGTATCATGGCCGTTTGTAATTTAAATCTATTGTCTCGCGATGATGGATTCGGACATGCCGTTCTCTGGACCCTTGCCGTCCTTTTGGTTGTGCAGGAAGCGGGCGATCTGACCGCGCAACGCTGCTGTTTTCAATACGTCGCCCAGCGAGCCGGCGGTGTCGAACAGCTCGCGCTGCAGCTTGGTCGGGATCGTATTCCACTGCATGATGACCGCCGCCCCGAGGCAGCGCAGAATATGTTCTTCCATGTCGGCGACCATCCTGCCGTCGGCCGACTTTTTGTCGGCTTCGGGCTGCGCAACGATGTCCTGCGAATGAACGATCTTATCGAAGTTGTCCGCCAACCAATCTTCGTTTTCCGCCAAGCGGGTAAAGCTCTCCTTCAGCCGATTGAGGTCGCGGACTTTGTTTGGATTTTCGGTATGCCTTATCAGTTCGGCGTATCCCGCCGCTTTCGCACGAAACTGTTCTGCGGTGAACATGGCTTGTCTCCTCCAAAGCGCCGGCCGGAAGGTCTCCCGCGCGACGGCGCTTCTGTCTTGTCGCTTTCCTCTATATGGCGACAATCACGCCTAATTGCGGCAACCGCGGCCGCGCAACCAATTCTTTATTTTTTTAAAGGAAGACGCCCGGTCCCTGTGGTTGAAGCCTTTCGTCGCCATATACGGAGCGCTGTTTGAATGATGCACATTCAAATAATGTTTCATCCCTTTTTGGAGATACGCTCATGAATACCGCAAATCAGAATGTCGGCCCGGCGAAGACCGGTAACGCGGCCGAAAGCAAGCAGATCCTGCTCAAGGACATCGGCAGCAAGTGGAGCAAGTTTTCCGAGCAAGAGCTCGGCGCGCTGAAAAACCGGGACGACCTCGTCGACCAGGTGGTGGCCAAGTACAGCCTCGATAAGGCCCAGGCGCAACGCGACGTTGATGCCGTGATGAAGGGTCGTCAGATCTGACCTCGGTTCATGCGGGCGGGGCCGCCGTGCGGCGGCCTCGTCGCTTCCCGCAATTCGTCTGCTCAGGGCAGCACTCATGACCCAATGGTTCGTGCCACCGATCGCTGTTCCGGCCGGCTTCGTTATTCTGATTTTTCTCGTGGCGCTCTTTCGGCACTCCTTCGGCGTCCGAACGGGCAAAACCTGTCGTTGAGGACGGCCGCTTGGCCCGTCGCATCGCACAAAGTGCCGTCGCCCATCCCGCTATCGTGATGGCGAGATGCTCGACTATTAACGAATTAAGGCGCATCGTGCTTTTGAGACGCTCAAGCAAGGCGCCTTCGAGAACTTCAAGAAAAATTAGCGAGACCCATCCCCTGGTCGCGAGTGGGGCGAAAGGTTCACATGCTGGCTTCGGCCCTGTCGCAGGATGTCCCCTTCGTCGCTATTGAGGACGGCGTTGCACTCGCACAAGCCATCGTCGACACCGTCCGCGATCCGCTCGTGGTGCTTGATCAGGACATGTGTGTTATCACCGCCAGCCGATCCTTCTACCAGACCTTTCGACTGGAGAGTGCCGTCGTGCGCGGCCATCCGCTTTACGAGATCGACGGCGGTCAATGGGATATGCCGGAGCTTCGCCATCTCCTGGAAATGATCGCAAGGGACGGATCGCCCGTCGAAGGCTACGAGGTGGACCGCGTGTTTCCTTCGATCGGGCCGCGCATCATGCTGCTCAATGTGCGCAAGGTTTTCTATGAGACGGGAGCGCACGCCAACGTGCTGCTGGCATTCGAGGACATTACCGGCCGCCGCGCCGTCGAACGGCAGATGCAGGACCTACTGCGCGACAAGGACATGTTGCTGGAAGAGATGCAGCATCGCGTCGCCAATAGCCTGCAGATCATCGCCAGCATTCTCCTCATCAAGGCGCGCGCCGTACAATCGCAAGAGACGCGGCTGCAGCTGGAGGATGCGCACCAGCGCGTTCTGTCGGTCGCGGCCGTTCAACAGCACCTGCGCACTTCCGGCCGCAACGAACCGATACAGATCGCCGACTATCTCACCAAGCTATGCGGAACATTGGCGCAGTCGATGATCGGCGACAGCCGGCCGATTTCGCTGGAGGTCGTGGCCGATGCCGGTACGGCCGTATCGCGCGACGCCGTGAGCATCGGCCTGATCGTCACCGAACTGGTGATGAACGCCTTGAAGCACGCATTCCCCGCCGAGAAGCCGGACGCGGCGATTGTCGTCTCGTACCAGGTTGCTGAAACCGACTGGAAATTGACGGTTTCCGACAACGGGATCGGCAAGCCGGACGTCAAGGCCGGCAACGACACGGCAGGGCTTGGCACCAGCCTGATCCAGGCCTTAGCAAAGCAGCTCGACGCCCGCGTGGACATCGCCAGCGATAGCCATGGCACGGCGGTATCGATGACGCACGCGACCTTCAGGTCGATACCGGTCATCGCCAATGAGAGCGGTTCCGTCGCGACCGGAAGCCGCTCGGAATCGGAATGAGCCCAATGAACACACGAACGAGCCGCAAGACCGTGACCTTCAAAATGCCGTTCCTGCTCGAAGGGGTGGGGCGAAGCCTTCCGGCCGGTCCTTACGAAGTCATTACCGACGAGGAACTGATCGAAGGGGTGTCGTTTCCGGTCTATCGTCGCGTTGCGACGATGATGCTGGTGCCGGGCCAGCTATCTCGATCGGTCGAGATGCTGACCGTCGATCCGCTCGAGCTCGCGGCGGCGCTGGAGCGCGAGGCGCCGCTGAACGGGACCGGCGCGCCGACGGCAAAACCGCGATGATCGGACCGCGTCGCTTCCTGGAGGCGGAATGGCTGGCAACATGACAATCAATTTTCCCAATATCAGCCGGAGCTACGACCCGAAGCGCGGCGTGGTCCGCTTCTGGGGCTACGACCGCTCGATGGAGAGCGCATTCTTCTTGACGGCGGAAGCGCTGCAAAAGCTTCAGCCGAAACTGAAATGCGAAGAAGTCGATGTCTTACGGGCCTTCGACAGCAATCGCGAGTATATCTGCGAACGCGCCGCCACGGTTTACGCCCGGGGACGCCGCGACTGTTACTTCGTCACTGCCGCTGACGTGTGACCGCATGCGCGCCGCGGCGCGCGGCCGTCAGGCCACTCCGTGCAACGCATTGTCTCGAGCGTGGTTTGCAACGACAGGATCAGGGACACGCGCAACAAAGGACTATCATATGGAAGAAATCGCACAGAGCGCCGTAAAGCCGCGCGCGGACCGGAAGCCGACCGACGGATATATTCTGGCGGTCGACGGCAAGTTGAAGGCACGGTACGAAACCGAGAAGGAAGCCGCTGCCGAAGGCGCGAAACTGAAGGAGCGCTTTCCGATGCTTCAAGTCGCCGTGTATGACGCGGCAGAAGGAATCTACATTCCGGTGAATGCGCAAGAACAATGATTGCCGCGCGTGTGCCGGGGGATGAATGCGGCCGAATGAACGTCGAGCGAGCGCGGCTTCTTACCACGTACAGCGCAGCGTGCCGCTGCCGGCGTAGAGCCGGTAACCGCTGGCGAACTCGCCGTCGAATTTGGCAAGCAGCGACCAGTTCGGCGTGAAGAACAGTTGCGCGCCCGCCGACGTGAGCGCCGAATCGTGCGCGATCGGCGCGCCGTTGACAGTGAAGCTCGTGCCCGGCAGCGCCTCGAACGAGGCATTGAGCGCCGCGTTGCTCACCCAGTCGTGCGCCCATGCGAGCTTGGCGCGCAGAACGAGCGGCATGGTGCCGAGCGCGGTGAGATCGTCGAAACGGCCGCCGAGTTCGCTGCGCGTATCGGTGCCGTTCATGGCGTTGTAGGAGAGCCCGAAGCCGCCGCCGGTCAGGTCGGCTTCGCTGTAGGACGGCGTGTGGAACTTCTGCATTCCGATCGCCGCGTAAGGCGTGACGCCGGCCGCCCCGTGATACATCGGCAATGCGAAGCGATAGCCGCCTTCCAGCCGCGCGGCATAGCTCTGGCCTTGGAAGTTCGCGGTAAGCTGGTCGCCCAGCGCCACGCGATTGGTGGAAAACCAGTTGTTGGCGAAGGCGAGCGCGCCGGCGAGGTAGGCGGGGCCGTTATGCGTCGCGCCATGGACGGCCCCGAGGACCGCATCGCTGCGCCCGCTGCCGAGCGCATTCGCCAGATTCCAATTGGTGCCACCGCCGGCCACCGAGAAGCCGAAAATCGTGTCGGGTGAATAGTGATAGTCCACGCCGCCGGCGTAGCCGTAGGTGCTGGTGGTGACGTCGTTCGATCCGGCCGCCGGATCGCCGTTGCTCCGGCTGCCGCCGCCGAAGCCGGTGGCCCATGCGGCCCAGCGCTGATCGAACGTCTGTTGCGGCGGCGCTTTGAGCACTCCCGCATAGGCGAGTGCCACCTCCGCCGGCAGCCTCGATTCCGGCGCAAAGCCGATCGCGGCCCCTTCTCCCCCACCGCCGCCGCCGCCATAGCCCGACGGATCGAACATCAGCGTCAAAAACTGGTTCATCAGAGCGAAGGCGCCCTGCTGGGCGCCGGTCCCATTCTCGCCGTCCAACTGCGTGAGCGCGTTCTGCAAAGCGCTTCCGGTCAGTCCGAAAATGCCGACAAAATTCGGCGGCAGCGTGCCGCCGCTATTGAAGAAATTGTTCAAGCTGGTGGCAATGTTCTGCTGGTTCGAATTGAACTGGGTCTGACCGAGCGCGGCGTTCTGCCCCAGCGCGGCGGTCAGATTCAGGAAAACGTCGTTGCCGCTGTAGGCGAGGGTGTCGGTGAAGTTTGCCGGCAGATTGGCGTTGGTCAGGCCGGAGAATGTGGTGCCGCCGAGTCCGCCGGTCGCGGTGAGGATGGTGTACTGTTTTGTTAGATAGCTGCCGGCGGCAAACTGGGCTTTCACGGTGCCGGCGAGCGTCGCGGTGCCGCCGACCGCTGCAGACGTCGTGCTCGTTGGATTGAGAAAAACCGCGTACAGCGCGCCGGGCTGGAACGCCAAATTTCCCGAAACCGCCATCGACGTCGCCGGCGTACCGGAGCCGGGTGCGAACGTGCCGCCGGCATTGATCTGCGTGGTGCCGACAGTGCCGGTGCCCATCAGCGTGCCGCCATCCACCGTCAGGCTCGTCGCCTGCGACAGGTCGCCGTCGACGGCGATGGTACCGCCCTGAACGTTCCAAGGATCGGTCTGGCCGTAGGTGCCGGTCGCCGTCCAGGTCGCGCCGACGACATTGAAGGTGGAGAAGCCCTGGTACTGCCCGCTTGGCCCAATCAGGCCGAGGTCGAACGTCGCGCTGCCGCTCGCACCGCCGAGCTGGAACGTGTCGGAGCCGGTGCCGACCACATTGCCGACGAACGAATAGCCCGGCGTCAGCGTGAGGTTATTGCTGCCGCCGGTGAACAGGATGGCATCGGCCCGGGTCACGCCGTCGCCGCCGAGGCCGCCGGAAATCGTGCCGCCGTTGATGACCGTCAGGTTGGCGCCGGTGACGCCGACGCCGCCCGCCCCGTTGGAGGCCGCGAGCGCGGGGGCGAAGATGGCGGCGAAGCTTGCGAGGCCGCCGGCGCCGCCGGCGCCACCCGTGCCGCCAAGACCTCCGGCCGACCCGCCGGCGCCACCGACGCCGCCGACACCGCCGCTGCCTGCGGAGCCTCCCGCGCCGCCGTCGCCGAAAAGACCGCCGCCGGCATTGCCGCCGGCACCGCCTGCGCCGCCGTCACCCGCAATACCGCCGGTACCCCCGGCACCGGCGATGCCGCCGCTGCCCCCGTTACCACCGGTGCCGCCAGCGCCACCGTCGCCGGCAATACCCCCCGCGCCGCCCGCGCCGGCGGCCCCACCGGTACCGCCGCTGCCCGCGACGCCGCCGGCACCGCCGTTGCCGCCAACACCGCCGGTGCCCGCATTGCCACCGGAGCCGCCGCTGCCGCCGTCGCCCGCGAGTCCGCCGGTACCGCCGGCACCACCCGCGCTGCCGCCGGCACCGCCGGTGCCGCCGCTACCGGCAACGCCACCGGCACCGCCAGTGCCGCCTGTGCCATTATCACCGGCAAAGCCGCCGGAGCCGCCGTTTCCGCCATTGCCGGCGAGGCCGCCGCTACCGCCGGCGCCCCCCGCGCTGCCACCGGCGCCTCCTGCGCCGCCGCTGCCGGCAATTCCGCCGGCACCGCCGTCGCCGCCGGCAGCGGTTCCGATGCCGCCGGCGCCGCCATTGCCGCCGCTGCCCGCAATCCCCCCCGTGCCGCCGGTACCGCCCTCGCTGCCGCCGGCGCCGCCGGCGCCGCCATTGCCCGCGGCACCGCCGGCCCCGCCGGCGCCGCCGGCAGCGGTTCCAGTGCCACCCGCACCGCCATTACCGCCGCTGCCGGCGAGGCCGCCTGCGCCGCCATTGGCACCGGGGCCGGCCGCACCCCCGGCGCCGCCATTGCCGCCGTTGCCGGCAATGCCGCCGACGCCGCCGATTCCGCTGATCGTTATGCCACCGTCACCGCCATTGCCGCCGACGCCGGCCGTCCCACCGGCCCCGCCCGCGCCGCCGGTACCGGCAGTGCCGGAGGTGCCGCCGGCGCCGCCGATGATGGTCCCGGTATTGATGAGTGTGCCGCCGTTGGCAAAGGAGGCGCCGGCGCCGCCGGTGCCCCCGTTCCCGGCTGTGCCATTGACGCCACCGGCTCCGCCGGCGCCGCCCTGACCGCCGGGGCCGCCGGCCCCGCCGGTCCCGCCGATGCTGCCGCCGGTCCCGCCATTGCCGCCGTTACCGCCGTTGCCACCCGCTCCGCCATCGCCGCCATTGCCGCCGGCACCACCATTGCCGGCGGCCCCGCCGGCGACCGTACCCGCATTGATTACGGTGACGCTGGTCGTGACCTGCAGGCCGGCGCCGCCGGCACCACCGTTGCCGCCGCTGCTGCCGGTCCCGCCATCGCCGCCCTTTCCCCCGTTGCCGCCCGCGCCGCCGTCGCCGCCCGCGCCGGTCCCGCTGCCGGCTACACCATCGGCGCCGCTGGCGCCGTTACCGCCCGCGCCACCCGCGCCGCCGGTCGCACCGGCGCCGCCTGTGCCGCCCGCGCCACCATTGATCGTTTGCGAAGATGTTATGTCGGTGGCGCTCGTCGCCTGCGTGCCGGCACCACCCGCAGCGCCACTGCCGGCCGCGGTGGCGGCGCCCCCTGTACCGCCGTCGGTGCCGTTGCCGCCAGGAGTGATGCTGTTGGCGCCGTTGGTACCGGGTACACCAGTCGCGCCGGCCGTGCCGTTCGCACCGGATCCGCCGTCGGCCCTAGCAGCGCTCACCCCGAGCGCCAACAACATAATAATGACCGCGCTCAAGACGTCGCGCGCGCAACTACCAGACTTCACGCGTGCGCGCGTTCGGCCAACACACAGACGAGCCATTGCTCGACAGCCCCTCGCGTTCCTCTACACCACCCCTCTACCGACCGTAGCTTATAGGTCCGGCGGCGGCGCAGCCACGATGCGCGCGCGGGAGTGGTTGAAAAGCGAGCGATTTCGGGGGCCTGTGCCCCTCCTACCACAGACCGGAAGGGCCCCGCCTCGCGTGCGGGTTACGTCCGGTCACGAACAAGCGGGATGCGATGCGCGGGGCTCTCTCACGCGGAAGCGCTTCGTCATGCCGCGCACGGCAGCGGACCCTCGGGCCGTTCGACGCCGGCATTAGCCTGCCAGGCGACGTGCCCAGCCCCTCAAATACTCCCTACCGTCTTCAGCCGCGCCCGCGGGTGGATTTCGCTCTGCGACATCACCGCGTCTGCGCGCGGAAGCGCTCGACGATGCCGCGCACATAGGGCCTGATGCCGGCCGAGGTGACCAGCACCGGCGCCTCGCTTATCGCGCGCGGCGGTATCGAAGCGCTCGCGCACCAGCGTGATAAATTCCGAAAGCGTACTGGGCTGATGGCGATGTGCCGGAAAGCGGACTGGCATCGTGACTTTGGCCATGACGACTTGGGGCCATGCCCGGCTGTTAGCCGAGGCCAGCGTCGCTTCTGCTGTTCCACAGACAGCGAGCGTTTGCTCTGCCGCGCATCCGCCTGGGGCCAGCAGCGGAAGCGACGGGCTTGCTGACGCGGTCCGCTTTTCGCTTCAAAAGCGGACGCTGCCGGCGAGGATGGACGCGTGAAGTGGAGGGACCTAGAGCACCGACTGCATCGTCACCACATGTGAGTCGATCTTTTCGAGAACCGCTTTGGGTACGACGTCCCGTTCGGGGAGCTTCCACCATTTGTCATGGACCGCGGCTACCGTTTCCGCGACGGCGCGTTTAACGTCGCCTTCCGGCAGCTTCGCGCGATTAGCGAAGTTGCGCCAGCGGTCGGGTGTGAGCGCCCTGAACGACTTTTCGCCGCCGAGCGAGAGCGCCAGGCGATCCTTGGAAAAATAGGCCGTCGTGGAAAGCACGTCGTAGACGGGAGCCAGTTCTGGTGTTCGCGGATCTCGGTAGATGAGAGACCAATTCTTGAGATGCATGTCTCCATTACCGACGAGTGCCGACAAGGCAAGTCTGCGGACGAATTCGACCGCAGCGTCGTAGGAAACCATAGCTAGTGCGCGGCCGATGTCGTGGTAGCTGGCCCCGTCGTATTTCTGAGACGGATACAGCCCGAAGACTTGGGCGAAATCTTCCATATGGACTCTTTTGGCGTTCGCATCGCGGTCGAAACGCTGGACCAGAAGGACTTTTCCGGTCGAAAGTACGTTAAACTCCTCTGGTATTCCTTCGAACTCACTCTTCTCGACGAGCTCGCGTTTGGGCACCTCCATGCCGATGGCTTCAGACAGGGCAAGAACGGCAAATTCGTTTTCCGACAAGGCTATGTGCTTCACGGAAGGGAATTTCGCGATGTAGTGTCCCTCCTCATTGCCGACGGCCAAGGTTAGCCCCCCGTCCTTTCCGGCGTTCTTGAAGACGGAAAGCTTCATCTGGACGCCAGCAAGCGAAAATCGGGGCGCCTTGGGATCCATCTTGTCCAGGTCGTTGACCGCGTCGCGACCTTCCGTGGTTGCGCGCACCGCACCAGGCAGGTCCGTTCCGAGGGCGGCGAGAAGGTCGAAGTCGTTTCCCGGCCTCACGGTCTTGACGTGAAATTTCTCCATCGCGTCGCGCAACTTGTCCTCGGGAAGGAGATTGGCGAAGAAGGGCGGCAAGCGCGCTTGTTCTGGTCTGGGATCCTTGCGGAGTTCTCCATGCTCGGATTTGAACGAGAGGCTGAGGATGGGCCTATTCTTTGTCGCGCGGTACCGCTCTGCGAAGCTGAATGCGACGAACTCGCCGGGAGTGCGAACGATTGTGCCGACGTCGACGCCGCCGAGCGACACGTGCAGGGAGTTTGGCACTTCAAGGTCGGAGGGCATGCCTAGGCTTCCTGTTCTTCTTCGACTGGATCCGGCGAGAATGCCGGCCTGTCGTCGTCGTAGGGCCGCATCATTGCCTGGACCGCCGGTACCACCGCCTGCGGAATGAACATAATCTCCAAGCCAAGGGCGCGCGCGATGTTCATGAGCGTCGTGGCGCGCGCGGCGCTTTCGCCCGCCTCGATCTCTCGGTAGCGGGGCCGGCTGAGGTTGGCCCGGTCGGCGACCTGTTCCTGCGTGAGGCCCGCTTGTTCGCGGGCTTTGCGAAGGAGAGAGCCGATCTGCTTCAGATCCGGGTGGTCCTTTTCCATGATACGTTTAAAGATCCTTTTGTGAACATTGATCCGTAAACGTATCATGAAGGGCCACAGTTGTCAAGTATATGATCTGTTTTAATATCTTTATGAAAGAAATGATCTGCAAACGTATCATAAACTGCGGAACATGCCCAATTCGCCACGTTCCGGTTCATTCCGAACGGCCCCCAAGATTCACGGCCGGCCTGCCCAACTTCCGCGCCGGTCTCCTCGGCTTGAGGTCAGGTTCGAGCGTCGCCGATAACCGGTCCGACCCGCACTGCAAAGCCGACCTCACGCGCTCCGGCGGCTTAGTCCGGCTTGGTTCACTAGCGGACACCGCGGCAAGGCCGCGCAATACCGGTTTACTCTCGGTAGCGGACGCTTACGCCGCTCGACGCCGGCGTTGGAAATGCCGGGCTCGACACGCCCTCCGCCCGCTCAAATACTCCCCACCGTCTTCAGCCGCGCCCGCGGGTGGATTTCGCTCTGCGACATCACCGGCGTCTGCGCGCGGAAGCGCTCGACGATGCCGCGCACGTAGGGCCTGATGCCGGCCGAGGTGACCAGCACCGGCGCCTCGCCCTCGCGCGCGGCCGCCTCGAAGCGCTCGCGCACCAGCGTGATGAATTCGGACAGCTTTGAGGGTTGCATGGCGAGCTGGCGCTCGTCGCCCTGGCCGATCATCGCTTCGGCGAAGCTCTGCTCCCAGTGCGCGGTGAGCGCGATCAGCGGCAGATAGCCGCCGGGCGCGGTGTGCTGCGCGCAGATCTGGCGGGCCAGCCGCATGCGCACGTGCTCGGCGAGCAGCATCGGATTGCGCGTCGCGCCGGCGCCCTCGGCGATGCCTTCCAGGACGGTGGCGAGGTCGCGGATGGAGACGCGCTCGGAGAGCAGGATCTGCAGCACGCGCTGGATGCCGGAGACGGTGATCAGCGACGGCACCAGGTCCTTGACCAGTTCGCCCTGCTCCTTCGGCAGTTCCTTGATCAGCTTCTGCACGTCGCCATAGGAGAGCAGCTCCGCCATGTTGTTCTTGAGCAGCTCGGTCAGGTGCGTGGACAGCACCGTGGCGGCGTCGACCACGGTGTAGCCTTTCACGCTGGCGTCTTCCTTCAGCGCCGCCTCGATCCAGGTGGCGGGCAGGCCGAAGGTGGGCTCGGTGGTGTGGGTGCCGGGCAGGTTCACCTGGCCGCCGGCCGGGTCCATGACCATGTACTGGCCCGCCCACAGCTTGCCGGTGCCGGCCTCCACCTCCTTGATCTTGATGACGTAGTCGTTGGCCTCGAGCTGCACATTGTCGAGCAGACGCACCGCCGGCATGACGAAGCCCATCTCGATCGCCAGCGACCGGCGCAGCGCCTTGATCTGCTCGGTGAGCCGGTCGCCGCCGTCCGGCGAATTGACCAGCGGCAGGAGCGCGTAGCCGAGCTCGACCTTGAGATCGTCGATCCTGAGCGCGGCCGAGATCGGCTCTTCCGCGGGCTGTGTATTGGCGGCGGTGTCCGCCTTCGTGGCTTCGGCGGTGACGGCGAGCTTGTTGCGCTTGTCGAAGATGAAGGCGAGCGCCACGGCGCCGCCGCCGAGCGCGGCGAAGGGGATGAAGGGGATGCCGGGCAGGAGCGACATCATCAGCATGACCCCGCCCGACATGCCGAGCGCCTTGGGGTAGCCGGAGAGCTGGCCGAGCAGCGCCTTGTGGGCGGCGCCGGAGATGCCGGCCTTCGACACCAGCAGGCCGGCGGCGGTCGACACGATCAGCGCCGGGATCTGTGTCACCAGACCGTCACCCACGGTGAGGATGGTGTAGGAATGCGCGGCGTCGGAAAAAGACAGGCCCTGCTGGGCGATACCGATGATCATGCCGCCGATGACGTTTATGAACACCACCAGCAGCCCGGCGATGGCATCGCCGCGCACGAACTTGGAGGCGCCGTCCATGGCGCCGAAGAAGCCGCCTTCGTCTTCGAGCTGCTGGCGGCGGCGGCGCGCCTCCTTCTCGTCGATCAGCCCGGCGGAAAGATCGGCGTCGACCGCCATCTGCTTGCCCGGCATGGCGTCGAGGTGGAAGCGCGCGGCGACTTCGGCAATGCGGCCCGAGCCCTTGGTGATGACGACGAAGTTCACGATCACCAGGATGGCGAAGACGATGATGCCGATGACGAAGTTGCCGCCCATCACGAAATTGCCGAAGGCCTGGATGACGTGGCCGGCGGCGCCGGTGCCCTCGTGGCCATGCGCGAGAATGAGGCGGGTCGATGCGAGATTCAGCGACAGCCGCAGCATGGTCGAAATCAGCAGCACGGTTGGGAAGGCGGAGAACTCCAGCGGCGTCTGGATGAACAGCGACGTCATCAGGATCAGCACCGAAAAGGTGATGGAGATCGCCAGCGCGCAGTCGAGCAACACCGGCGGCAGCGGAAGGATCAACACCACCAGGATGGTGAGCACGGCGATGGCCAGCCCGATGTCGCCGCGCCGGATGAAGGCGCCGATCTCGCTGAGGCCGGGCAGCTTGATGCCGCTGGCAGCGGCGGGGCCCTCAGGGGCCGCGGTGATGTCGCTCATGCCGGGTCCAGGTCGATCGGGAGCGGAATACCGGCGTGGGTAGCGCGGTAGCGGCCGTGGTGGGGGGTTACCCGTTTCACCCGGCAATAATTGCCCGGTGCATGGTTAGCGGGCGGTTAACGGAAGGGGCGCCGCGCCGTCTCGGCGCCGATTATCGGCGCTTCCAGATTTCCGCACCCATTTTGCGGGCGCCGGCATAGGCCCACACGCCCTTCCAGTTGCCGCCATCGGCGCTGTAAAGGGCGAGGCCGCTGTCGCGGCCGGAGCGGTAGGACACTGCAAGGAATTCCTTGTTGCCGATTCCGGTACCCACATAGCGGGTGTGGCCGACTACCCAGACCACGCGATAAGTCTCGCCGGTTCTCTCCACCTGCACCCTGCCGATGTATTGCGAGGCGCCGCCTGGGTTGGTGCCCTCGACGCGGTAAGACCCGACAGGATCGGCAGCCAGAGCGGCGGCAGCGCTCAGTACGAGCGCGAGAGCCGCGCACAGAATGCGCATCACGTCCCCCCGATCCCCCACGACGTCAGCGCGGGCGCGCGCGTCGAAGCAGGGAAGTCTAGGTCTTGCGCTTGATAGCGGCAATAGTGCCGCCTCGCGCTTGGGCTCCTGTTCGGATGCGGCGGCGCAATAAATCATTCCCTCTCCCGCAAGCGGGAGAGGGAAAGCGCGACGTTGTCGCCCCTTGCACGGGCATAAAGGCGGCTCAGCCCGGCAGCAGGACCTTGTTGATCACCTGGATCACGCCGTTCGACTGCATCACGTTGCTGACGGTGATGCGGGCCTTGTCGCCCTTGCCATCGATGATCCAGAGGTGACCGCCCTTTTCCTCGACGATGAGGTCGTCGCCTTCGGCGGTCTTGAGCATGGCTTTGCCGTGGCCTTCCTTCACCTTCTCCATCAGGTCGTGGGTGGTGAGCCGGCCGGGGACCACGTGATAGGTCAGGATGCTCTTCAGCTTGTCCTTGTTCTCCGGCTTGAGCAGGGTTTTCACCGTGCCCTTCGGCAGCTTCTTGAAGGCCTCGTTGGTGGGGGCGAAAACGGTGAAGGGGCCGGGCTGCTCGAGCGTCTCGACCAGGCCGGCGGCCTTCACGGCGGCGACCAGCGTGGTGTGGTCCTTCGAGTGGACCGCGTTCTGCACGATGTTCTTGGATGGATACATCGGCGCGCCGCCGACCATCTTGGTCTTCGCGATGGCCTGTCCGCTCAAGGCCAGCGCGGCGGCGGCGAAGCCGGTCAGAATGATCTTGCTGATGCGTTGCATGTTCTACTCCGTTGCTCTGTTTGCCGTCCCCGGGGGTGGGGAACGTCATGAGCTACGGAGCGGGGGCGCCGGCGGATGCAGCCGGCTCACGTCACAGCCGCGTGATCGGCCCCACGGCGATCACCGGGCCGGTGGGCTGGCCGGTGGGCGAGCCGCCCGGCGGCTCCAGCGAGATGGCGAGCGCGGCCTCGGTGGTGGCCTCGGCCATGATCCGCCGCGGCACCAGAGCGACACCGGCTTCTTGGCGTCGATCAGCCCCAGCGATCGGGGATTCTGCCCCGGCACCACCAGCCACAATTGCGGGACGCGGTTGCCGGTGACGACCAGATCGGCCGGCACGGCCAGGATGGTCTCGTTGCGCCGGTCGATGGTTGCGACCAGGGCATGGCGGCCATTGCCGGACAGCTCCGCCACCATGAGCGGCGTGCGCGCCACGCTGCCGAGATAGACGAGCGCGCCGATACAGGCCGCCGCCAGCAAGCCGCTCACAAGCGCAAAGCGCCGCCAGAACCTGAGGTTCTGCCACAGCGGCGGGCGCGGCTCCGGCTGGCTCGGCAGTTGCGCCAGGATGCGCTGCCAGACTTCCGAGGGCGGCTGCACCTCGGCGAGCTCGCCGGCCCAGGGCGCCAGCCGTTGCTGCCATTGCGTGACCAACGCGGCGAAGGCGGGCTCGCGCGCCAGGCGCTGCTCGGCCGTGGCGCGCTCGGTCCCGTCGAGCACGCCGAGCGCATATTCGGCGGCGAGCAGTTCGTCGTCCGGCAGCGCGCTATGGTCGAAGGTCTCGCTCATCGTTCCAGGCACGCCTTCAGTTTGATCATCGCCCGCCTGATCCAGCTCTTCATCGTGCCGAGCGGGACGTTCATGCGCGTCGCCAATTCCTCATAGGTGTTGCCGTCGAAGAAGGCGCCGCGCAAGGCCGCGCGCTCGTGACCGGCCAGGCCGTGGAGACAGGCATGCAGCCGCGCATTTTCTTCACCCGCTTCGAGCGCGCGGTCGGCCGCGGGGGCGTCGTCGGCAAGCTCGGCGGCCGCGTCGATCGGCACGATCTGCCGACGCGCGCGCGACGCGCGCAGCCGGTCGATGGCGCGGTTGCGCGCGATCGCGATCAGCCAGGTCATCGGGCTTGCGCGGCCGGCATCGAAGTCGCCGGCTTTGCGCCACACCGTGAGATAGACCTCCTGCAACACCTCCTCCGCTTCGCCGCGCTCGCCCAAGATACGCAGGCAGACGCCGAAAAGCTTCGCGGCGGTCAGGCGATAGACGGTCTGCAAGGCTGCGCGGTCGCCGGCGGGCACGCGGGCGAGGGCGGCGACAATCAGGCTGCGGTTAGTGTCGAGTTCCATCGATTTGGCGGCAAGCGTCGCAGTGGCGGCGACGGTGATCTGCGGAGCAGACGGAGAGCTTAAGCAATTGGAGACACGGTCACAATGACGGGCATTCGGCAGGCGAGGTTGTGAAACGGAGGCCCTGCAGCGACGGATTTGCTCTTTCGCTTTTTGTCAATCCGGGCCACAGTTTACCCGTCTTACGCGGCGGCGGATCCGCCGGCGGGGGCAAGGGGGCACTATCATGTTTTCGAATGCATTTCGTACGCTGTGCCGTAACAGGCCAGCGCGGACCAGCGGCTTTGCTCTTGTCGCGGCGCCGGTCATAGTTTTTCTTTTCTGCATCGGCGCGGCCCGGGCGCAGGACTGCTCAGCCGAGGGTTCGGTGAAATCGACCCAGACCGGCGCGTCTGTCGAACTTTCCTTTCGAAATGCATCGAATGAACGGCGGCGCGTCTACTGGCTCGACCAGAACGGCGAGCGCAAATTCTATGGCGTGGTCGAGCCGCAACATATTTTCAAGCAGCCGACATATGGTGGCCATGCCTGGCTCGTGACGGATGACGCCGAAAAATGCTTGAGCATCTTCACCGCCACGGACCAGCCCATGACCGTGGACATCGGCGGCGCTGATGCCGCCGGGGTGATCCCGCCCGCGCCCGGCGCCGAGGTAGCCATTTCGCAGCCGGGTGCCGTTGCCGTAGCGGAGCCTGAGCAAGCGGAAGTCGCCGGCGAACGGCTGGCGCAGCTTTCGCCGATCGAGCAGTTTCATTTGAGCGGCGACTACCGGCTCGTCCCGCGCGACGACCGCCGCAAGGCGCTCAATAATGAGTCCGCCAGCCGCGTTGAGATCGCGCGCCTCAATGACCGCAGCGGCAAGTGGACCTTCGAGAGGGTGACGGGCACGCCCTATGTGCGCGTCAGGAACGATTCGAAGCACACTTATCTTGCCGAGCGTGCCGGCAGGCTGCGTGCGGTGAGGGCGGACGAGGGCGAGCAAGACGCCCAATGGAGCCTCGAACCGGTCGACGGCACGAGTTACGTGCAGATCCGTAACCGCAGAAGCGATCGCTATCTGCTCACCGTCGATGGTGATCCGGCACTGGCCGAACGCATTCCCGAACGGCACGAAAACCGCAGCCATTGGAGGATCGTCCCGGCGAGGCGGGCCAGGGTGGTCATAGTGGACGATGAGAGGACGATTGGCGCCTATGAATCGGCGGTCGCGGATTGCCGTTCGATCGGCGGCTACTGGACCGGATCGTCGTGCCGTGCCGCTCATCGACTCACCTGCCCGCGCGGCTGGCTCTGGTCGCCCGAGGATGGCGAATGCCAGTGGGCGGGACGCGACAATTGCCCGCCGTGGCAGATGCGTCACGGGCGCTGCGTCGCCGACCTGACCTGCCGGGGCGGCCGCGTCGGATTGACCCGCCGCGGCCAGACGTGCCTTTGCTCGCCGGGCATGGCGGCATGGGGCAATTATCCGCATCTGACCTGCGTGCCATCGCTTGTCCGTCTGGTGCCGCTGCTGCAGAACAATGGCGGCGGACACGGGCCGAGAAATGGATTCGGCAATGTGCGGCCGTTCGGCGGCAGCGGACAAGTCAACCTCAATGGTCAGCAGGGCCCGTTCAACGGCAAGCACGGCAAGAACGGCAAGAACGGCAACGGGCCAAACAAGGGCGGGTTCGGATCCGCGGTATCGACCACGATCGATCCGAAGACCGGCCACAAGACGACGACCAGCACCGTCAAAGATCCGAGGACCGGCGGCATCAGGCAAACCGTGACGACCGTGGACAGAAACGGCAAGGTTGTGTCGACGTCTTCGGCGGTTGCCCTGCCCAGCAGCGTTTCGCAACCCGTCAAAGGCAAGAACGGCAAACAGAATAACCAAAACCCGCAGAACAATCAGAACCTGAACGCACAGCTGCAGCAGAAGCTGCAACAGCAGAAGGCCCAGCAGCAGAACGCGCAGCAGCAAAAGCTGCAACAGCAGAAGGCCCAGCAGCAGAAAGCGCAGCAGCAAAAGCTGCAACAGCAGAACGCACAGCAGCAGAAATTGCAGCAGCAGAAGCTGCAGCAGCAGAACGCACAGCAGCAGAAGCTGCAACAGCAGAAAGCGCAGCAGCAGAAAGCGCAGCAGCAGAAAGCGCAGCAGCAGAAAGCGCAGCAGCAGAAAGCGCAGCAGCAGAAAGCGCAGCAGCAGAAAGCGCAGCAGCAGAAAGCGCAGCAGCAGAAAGCGCAGCAGCAGAAAGCGCAGCAGCAGAAAGCGCAGCAGCAGAAAGCGCAGCAGCAGAAAGCGCAGCAGCAGAAAGCGCAGCAGCAGAAAGCGCAGCAGCAGAAAGCGCAGCAGCAGAAAGCGCAGCAGCAGAAAGCGCAGCAGCAGAAAGCTCAGCAGCAGAGGGCGCAGCAGCAGAGAGCGCAGCAGCAGAGGGCGCAGCAGCAGAGAGCACAGCAGCAGAGAGCACAGCAGCAGAGGGCACAGCAGCAGAGGGCGCAGCAGCAACGCCAGAAACAACAGCAGCAGGCCGCGAAGAAAAACAAGGGCGGCGGGTGCCCGGCGGGCAAGCGGTTGGTTGGCGGGCGTTGCCAATGAAGTTGCGGCGGCCCGGCTCGCCGCACCCGGCGGCGAAGCGACCTGCGATCGTCACCGGCTTCTGCGAGTCGGGCGCCCCTGCGAGCGCCGCGCGCTATTCGGGAGGCGGCTTAAGACTTGTCGGGACCGACAAGATCGCCGCTGTCGTCCGCTT
This sequence comes from uncultured Pseudomonadota bacterium, assembly GCA_963837965.1. Taxonomy (GTDB): domain Bacteria; phylum Pseudomonadota; class Alphaproteobacteria; order Rhizobiales; family Xanthobacteraceae; genus Pseudolabrys. The sequence goes on from CAWIPY010000011.1 coordinate 466,012, forward strand.
CGACCGTCATCAGATGCTGCTCACCGCAGTCGGCGCAGCGGATGCGCGCGGGCGGGCGGGAAAGCGCCATAAGGGTGGCTTCATCGGTGATGTGGACGTAGCTGCCGGTGAGCGGACAGCGATAGCGTAAAGCACCGTGCGGGCGCGGCGTGGCCGCCGCCCATCGCATCATGCCATGCGTCTGAGTGAAGGCGGAGGCGTGGATGGTATTCCACTGCAGGTCTTGAATGGGCATGGGAACTCGTCCTTGGCGGGTTGTGGTATTAATGCACAGCTCCGCCTTTCGGTTCCGCACTGCACAAACCGGACATCCAGATTCACCCGCCCAACGGTGGAAAGCGATGCCTGCCGTCGGGGCCGAGTGGCAGCGGCGCAATGCTGACGACCGAATCCAAGGCGAGTTCGCCGTAAAGATGGGGAAATAGCGCCCCGCCGCGCGACGGCTCCCATTTGAGCGCGTCGCCGAGAGCCGCGCCGTCGACCGTCAGCAGCAGGAGGTCGTCCTGGCCGGCGAAATGCTTGGCGGCAGTCTCGGCTGCTTGCTGCGCGGTAGAGAAATGGATGAAGCCGTCGCGCTTGTCGTGTTCGGAACCGCGGAAGACGCCTTCGCGTTCGGCCTGACGCCAGAGCGCAGCGGGGACGATTTTGTAGAGGGTGGTCATGGCGCCATTATAGCGCCGTCATGCCCGCGCTTGTCGCGGGCATCCACGCCTTTGGGCGTAGATGGAAGCAAGGCGCGGATGACCGGAACAAGCCCGGCGATGACGCCCTCTCGTCACGTTTACGCCGCCCCGCGCAGTTCGGCGCCGCCATTGGCCGGCGGGATGGGCGCGCCATCGGCGGCGTATTCGTTGAGCTTGTTGCGCAGCGTGCGGATCGAGATGCCGAGGATATTGGCGGCATGCGTGCGGTTGCCGAGGCAATGCTTGAGCGTCTCCAGGATCAGGTCGCGCTCGACTTCCGCCACGGTGCGGCCGACCAGATTGCGGGTGACCTGTTCGGCGGCAAAGGCCGCATGGGCCGCGGCGCCGGTGCCGCGCGTCTGGTCGAGTCGGCTGCCGTCGGGCGAACGGATGGCGTCGGCGCCGATCTCGGGGCCGCTCGACAGCAGCACGGCGCGATGGATCGTGTTCTCCAGCTCGCGCACATTGCCCGGCCAGCGGTTGGTGCTGAGCGCGCGCCGCGCCTCCGCCGACATGGGCCGCACCGGCACGCCGTTTGCGGCGGCGTATTTCTTGATGAAATACTGCGCCAGCTCGCCGATGTCGGCCGGGCGCTCGCGCAAGGGCGGAATCTTCAGGTTCACGACGTTGAGGCGGAACAGCAGGTCCTCGCGGAAGATGCCCGCGCGTACCGCTTCCGTGAGATTGCGGTTGGACGTCGCCAGGATGCGGATGTTGACCGGCACCGGCCGGTTGCCGCCGACGCGGTCGATGACGCGCTCCTGAATGGCGCGCAGGAGCTTCGCCTGCAGGCGCACGTCCATCTCGGAGATTTCGTCAAGCAGCAGGGTGCCGCCGTTCGCTTCCTCGAACTTGCCGATACGGCGGCCGAGCGCGCCTGTGAAGGCGCCCTTTTCGTGGCCGAACAGCTCGGACTCCAGTAGGTTGTCCGGAATGGCCGCGCAGTTGATGGAGATGAACGGCTTCTTGGCGCGGCCCGAGCGCGCGTGCACGAAGCGCGCCAGCACCTCCTTGCCGGTGCCGCTCTCGCCGGTGATCAGCACGGAAGCCTCGGAGGCGGCGATCTGCTGGGCGAGCTTGACCACGTTCGCCATGGCCTCGTCGCGATAGATCAGATCGCGCGCATCGTCGGCGACCGCCGCCAGCACCGCCGCGATCAGGTCGGGATCGGGCGGCAGCGGGATGTACTCCCTGGCGCCCGCGTGGATGGCGTTGACCGCCGCGCGCGCGTCGTTGGTGATGCCGCAGGCCACGATCGGCACGTGGATGCGCTCCACCTCCAGCCGGGTCACCAGGTCGCGGATGTCGAGCGCGACGTCCACCATCAGGAGGTCGGCGCCGCGGCCGGAGCGCAGCACGGCGAGCGCCTGCTCGTTGGAGTCGGCGTGGGTAACGGAGGCGCCCTTGTCCATCGCGAGCTTGGTCGCGGGGATGAGCTGGCCCTGCAGAGAGCCGACGATCAGGAGGCGCATGGCTTAGCTCCTTGCTCGGCGCGACCCTCTCCCTTGTGGGAGAGGGTGGCGAGGACCGAAGGTCCGAGGCCGGTGAGGGGTCGGACATCAGTCAGTTGCAGAGATTCAAACCCGTCATCCGCCCTCGCTGCGCTCGGGCACGCTCTCCCACAAGGGGAGAGGGAAGGAAGGGCGCGCGCGGTGCGCATCAGCATCAATTCCGCTCCGCCTTGATGATTTCAGTCATGGTCACGCCAAGCTTCTCTTCCACCAGCACCACTTCGCCGCGCGCCACCAGCCGGTTATTCACGTAGATGTCGATCGCTTCGCCGACCTTGCGGTCGAGCTCGAGCACGGCGCCGGGGCCGAGCTTGAGCAGCTCGCCGACCTCCATGCGGGCGCGGCCGAGCACGGCGGAGACCTGCACCGGCACGTCGAACACGGCTTCCAGATCGGCGGCGCCGCGCGTGCGCTCGCCGTTGTCGTCCTGCGCGAGCCCTGCGCCCTCCGCCAACGCCGGCATGTCGCCGCCGCCTTCCAGATTGGGCAGCGGAACGTCTTTGTTGTCGGCGTCGCTCATGGCGTCGGTCCCCCAGAACTTGTGATTGTTGCGCCCGCGCGGGCCGCGACGTAACGGCCGACCGCGTCGTTAATCGCCGCAAGCGTCGCGGTCTCCTCGCGCTTGACGCCGCCGTCGGCCCATTCGATGCGGCAGTCGCCGGCGCTGAGCCCCGGTTCGGCCAGCACCTTCAGCCGGCCTTCGAAGCCGCGGCCTTGCGCGATCTCCTCGAGTTTGGTCTGGGCGAGCTCGTAGATTTCCGGCGCGATGCGCACGACCACGTGCGGCGTCTTGACCAGATGGCGGAAGCATTCGGTCGCCAGCGCCGAAATCTCGGCGAAGGGCTCGTGCGCGATCAGTTCGGGCGCGAGCTTGGCGGCGACGGCCACCGCCACTTCCACCGCCTCCGTCTCCAGCCGCGCCTCGATCGTTGTGAGGCCGCGCTCGACATTGGAAAGCCCCGCGGCGATGGCCGCCAGCGCATCGGCGGCGCCCTGCGCGGCCTCGGCTTTCGCCTGCTGCTGCCCTGCGGCAAAGCCGTTGCGGTAGGCGACCAACTCCGCGTCCGCGCGGCGGCGTTCGTGCTCGACCAACGTGATGGACGGCTTCTCGCCGCCGGAGAAGTCCTCGTCGAACAGGTATTTTGCCGGCTGGCCCATCAAGTTCTAGTCTCCGCTCGTCTCCGCGAAAGCGGGGACCCAGCGCACGAAATTTGCCGCCTTGCGATCGTCGCCGCTCTGGATTCCCGCATAGGCGAGCGAACGCTCGCCGTTCGGCGAGCTATGCGCGGGAATGAGCGGAAACCGGTTCGATCGCATGAACTTCGCGTGCCCATCAGTAGATCATCTGTTCGTCGCCGCGGCCCTTGGCGATCAGGATCTCGCCCTTGGCGGCCAGGTCCTTGGCCACGTTGACCAAGAGCGCCTGCGCCTCGTCGACGTCGCGCAGCCGCACCGGGCCCATCGCCTGCATGTCGTCGACCAGCATCTTTGCCGCGCGCGTTGACATGTTGGAAAAGAAGAACTGGCGCACCGTCTCGTTCGAGCCCTTGAGCGCGATCGCCAGCTTGTCCTTGTCGATGCTGCGCATCAGCGTCTGGGTCGAGGCGGCGTCGAGCTTGACCAGGTCGTCGAAGGTGAACATCAGCGCCTTGATGCGCTCGGCCGCCTCGCGGTTTTCCTCTTCCAGCGAGGTGAGGAAGCGCGTCTCGGTCTGGCGGTCGAAATTGTTGAAGATTTCCGCCATCACCTCGTGGGCGTCGCGGCGCCGCGTGCGCGAAAGGTTGGACATGAATTCGGTGCGCAGGGTCTGCTCGACCCGCTCGATCACTTCCTTCTGCACCGATTCCATGCGCAGCATGCGGTTGATGACGTCGAGCGAAAGCTCCTCGGGCAGGATGGCGAGCACGCGGGCGGCGTGCTCCGGGCGCAGCTTCGACAGCACCACCGCCACCGTCTGCGGGTATTCGTTCTTGAGATAGTTCGCCAGCACCTCTTCCTGCACGTTGGCGAGCTTTTCCCACATGTTGCGGCCGGCCGGGCCGCGGATGTCGTCCATGATGCCATGCACGCGCTCGGACGGCAGATACTGCTGCAGCAGGCGCTCGGTGGCGTCGTAATTGCCGAGCAGGGCGCCCGAGGCCGACATGCGGCCGACGAATTCCAGGAGCAGTTGCTCGACCGATTCCGCATCGACCGTGCCGAGCGACGACATGACGATGGATATTTCGCGCAGCTCGTCGTCGTCGAGCATGCTGAATATCTTGCCGCCGTACTGCTCGCCGAGCGCCAGCATGAGCACGGCGGCGCGCTCCGGGCCGGTAAGCTTGCGGCTGGTCTGGCTGGAGGGCGGGCGGCTCGCGAGTTCGGCCAACAGGCCGCCGATATTGTCGCGGGCCGCCTTGGCGGTCTCCTGGTCCTTCTTGCTCAATTCGAATGACGAGGGCATCAGGCCGCGTCCTCATGAAGCCAGCTGCGGATCACGGACACCGCCTCATGCGGATTCTTCTCGGCGAGTTCGCCGACTTTCTGCACCGACTGGGCGTGCACCTGGCCCTGCACCTTGGCGACGTCGATCATGTTCGAGGTGCGGTTGGAGATGGCGACCGCTTCCTCGCTGCCGACGATGGAGACGTTGGGGCCGCCGCCCCCGGTGATGCTGCCGCCACCGCCGCCGCCGATGCTGCCGGTGATGCCGCCGCCGCTGCCGATGCCGATGCCGCCGCCGACCCCGCCACCGGCAATGCCGGCAATGCCGCCAGCGCCGCCCGCACCGGCAAGGGCGGCGCCCGGCGGCAGGTCCGGCGTGATGATGCGGCGCACCAGCGGGCGCACCACCATGAGCATCACGATGAGGCCCAGCAGCGCCATGACGCCCAGATTGGCGGCGCGCATGATGTCGTCCTTGGTGAACTGGAAGTAGTTCATCCAGCCGGTCGGCTGTCCGATCGGCATCGGCGGCGTGCGCGCGAAGGGCAGGTTGACCACCTCGACCTGGTCGCCGCGCTTGGCGTCGAAGCCGATGGCCGAGCGCACCAGCGCGGCGATGCGGTCGATCTCCTGCTTGGAGCGCGGCGCGTAGACCATCTTGCCCTGGGCGTCCTTCGCATAGGTGCCGTCGACCAGCACGGCGGCGGAAATCCGGTTGACGCGGCCGGCGTCGATCACCTCGGTCTTCGTCGTGTGGGAGATCTCGTAGTTGACGATCTCCTCGCTTTTTGAGTCCTGGTTGCGGCCGACGCCGCGATCTTGCTTGGCGCCGGGCAATTCGTTGCCGACCGAGACCGGGCCGCCGCTGCTGTTGCCGTTTGACGACTTCTCCTCGCGCGTCTGGCTCGAGCGCACCACGCGGCTGTCCGGGTCGTACTTGTCCGAGGTCTGGGTGATGCGGTTGACGTCGAAATCGGCGGTGATCTGCACGCGTGCATGGCCGGGGCCGACCACCGAGGTGACGATCTCCTCCACCTGCTTGCGCAGGCGGTTTTCGTAGGCGGTCTTGCGCTCGTCGGCGCTGGCGCCGGAGAGCGAATTGGGATCGCCGGCGCCGTCGGCGAGCAGCTTGCCGGTCTCGTCGACCACCGAAATCCGCTCCGGCTTGAGCCCGCGCACGGCCGAGGCCACCAGATGGCGGATGGCGCGCACCTGCGAAGGCTCGAGCGTTCCGTTCACCTTGAGCACGATGGAGGCGGAGGCTTCCGTCGTCTCGCGCGAAAACAACTGCCGGTCGGGCAGCACCAGGTGCACGCGCGCGGCCTCCACGGCATCGAGGCTGGAGATGGTGCGGGAAAGCTCGCCCTCCAGCGCGCGCAGCTTGTTGATGTTCTGGATGAAGGAGGTGGCGCCGAGCGTGTCCGACTTGTCGAAGATCTCGTAGCCGACGCCGCCGCCCTTGGGCAGTCCGTTCTCGGCGAGCTTCATGCGCAGCCGCGCCACCTTCTCGCTCGGCACCAGGATGACGGCGCCATCGTTCCGGATGTCGTAGGGGATGCCCTGGCCGTCCAGGTTCTTGAGGATGGCGGCGGAATCGCCCATCGACAGGCCGGTGAACAGCGGCACCATCTCGGGCGTCGTCATGCGCACCATGATGAACGCGAAGAAGCCGATCAGCGCCAGGGTCACCGCGCCCATGGCCGCCAGCCGCGCGGGCCCGAGCGACTTCACGAAATCGAAGAAACCTTGCACCGGCTTGTCCCACCCCAAGGAGCGCGGGCTTTGCCCTTTGACCCGCGCCTTACCCGGCAAGATTTGCCCAGTTTATGGTTAGCGTCGGGTTAACGCGATGAAGGGCCTGGCGTTTTGGGGGGAGCGGGGGGCCGCCATCGTGTGCGGCGGTTGTGTCCGCAGGCTCTGCTCCCGCCGAGTCGCTCGCCGCCCGCGCGCTACTTGGCTCTTCTCGCCCGCATGTCGGACGGTGAGGCACCGTATCGGCGGCGGAAAGCGCGGTTGAAATAGGACAAATCGCCGAAACCGGATTCGAAGGCGATAGTGCTGATGGTCCGCTCGGCAAGTCGCGGATCGGTCAGAGCGCGATGGGCTTTTGCCAGGCGCCGATGAAGGGTGAATTCGGAAAAAGACGTCCCTTCTTCGCCGAACAATTTGCGCACGTAGCTTGATGAAATGCCATTTCGTGCCGCGATTTCACCCAATGACAGCTCCCGTTGACCGAGATTCGCGACGATATCCGCCTTGATCGCGCGTAGCCGTGCGCTGCGGACGCCGCGGCCCGCGGCCACCGCAGCGGCGTCGCGCGTCGCGCCGACCGCAAGCGCGACGAGATCGTGAATATGCGCGGCAATGACGTGGCGCGTTTCGTCGTCTTTCAGGTCACCATGCGCCTCGACCAACTGGATATATTCGCGCAACAGGCGCAAAGCCGCGTTACCCGCCGAAATCGTGGTGAGCCTCAAAGCATTGCGGTCGCAGACGAGCGGCGTAAGAACCTTATCTGGGATGACGATATTGAGATAGTGAGTGGCAGCCGGAAAGCGGATCGAGCTGACCTCATCGCATCGCCACACCACGGCGTCGCCTGGGGTGAGGCTGATATCGCTCCCGCGCTGCGACGCGACTGCGGGGGCATCGAGCGGCACTAGGACGCCGATGTCGTCCCGGCAATCGCGCACTAATTCAGCCGTGCGTTCGCCGTGCAGCGGCGATGTGCCGATCCGCGCGAGCATGGTGCCTGCGAGCGCCTGCACGCTTGCATCGACCCGAAACGGGGTCTCGGCCAAAGGCTGCATGTCGACGCGAATGACCGTGCGCCCGTAGACGTCGCGCCAGATCGCCATGCGGTCGCGCGGCGGCAATGCTTCGGTCGAAAAGCGAAAACTGGCTAGTCGGGTCATGGCTCAAACCAAATTCAGTGAACGACCATCCCAGCGTGCTTCATGGTTATGCCGCCCGCTCTGAGTGTCAATCAGTGGCGCTCAGTCCAAGAGCCAGTGACGCTCAGTTCAGGTCCCGGCGGACGCAAAGCGGGTCAATTCTTGCGCAATTCGATGCCGATCCCGGCCTTCGGCCTGTAGCCGGCCTGCAACGGTGCCCTTTGCGCGTCCGAACAGTAGCGCGTCGACCGCGCCGCATTAGCGCTCAGACCAAGAGCGGATCATCGGCCGCCGTTAGGCTCGGGACAGCTCGGTTGGAATCGCCAGTGAGTGAGAGAGGACCGATCGGCAACAAGATCGGTTGGGGCGCACATGTGCACGGCAAGTCCGACCCGGGCCGGCGGGAGGGGCCCGGCGAACGCTCACCGCGTCTCGCGGGCGAGGCGGCTCGCGATCGTCGCGTCGCTGGCAATCGTATTCGGGTTCGCGTCGACATCGGCACGCGCACAGACCGTCAATTGGGACGGCTCGACTTCGGCCGACTGGAACACGGGCACCAACTGGGACACCAACACCGTACCGACGGCGGCCGATAACGTCACTATCAACAACATTTCCGTCAACGCGCCGTATATCGGGGCGACGGTCAACGGGCATGGCGACAACGTCACCGTGGGCACGAGCGGCACTGCACAATTGCTTATCAACCTGGGCGGCACGCTGACCAACAATGACGGAACGCTCGGCAATTTGCTCGGTTCGTCCGGCACTGTCACGATCCAGAACGCCACCTCGCAATGGACAAACAATGGCGCGCTCTACGTCGGCAAGCTCGGCAGCGGCACGCTGATGGTCCAAAATGGTGGCACGGTCAGCAATGTCGGCGCCGGCTATATCGGCGACGCCGTAGGCTCCAGCGGCGCGGTGACGGTGACGGGCGCCGGCTCGACATGGATGAACGGCCAGTTGTTATATGTCGGCTACGGGGGCAACGGCACGCTTACGATTTCGAATGGTGGCGCGGTCAGCAACGCCAACGGCGTTATTGGAGAGAATGCGACTTCCACCGGTGGGGCGACGGTGACCGGCCTCGGGTCGACCTGGACGAATGCCGGCCTGTATATCGGCGAGTCCGGCAACGGCGCCTTGCGGGTTGAAAATGGGGGTGCTGTCAACAACGACTTCACCGATCTCGGATTCGCCGCAGGCGCCATCGGCACGGCGACGGTGACGGGCGCCGGCTCGACTTTGACCAACACCGGCGCGCTCGCTGTCGGCGAGAACGGCAATGGCACGCTGATGATCACGAACGGCGGCGCGGTCAGCAACATCGGCTTCGGCTATGTCGGCTTCAGCGCCAGCGCCGGAGGTACGGTGACGGTGACGGGCGCCGGCTCGACCTGGATGAACGGCCAGTTGTTATATGTCGGCTACGGCGGCAACGGCATGCTGACGATTTCGAACGGCGGCGCGGTCAGCAACGCCAACGGCGGTCTCGCTCACACGGCGAATTCCACCGGTACAGCGACTGTCACGGGCGCCGGTTCGACCTGGACGAATGCCGGCCTCTATATCGGCGAGTACGGCAACGGCACGCTGACTGTCGAAGCCGGCGGTACTGTCAACAACGACTTCACCGTTCTCGGCTTCGCCGCGGGCGCCGCCGGCACAGCCACGGTGACCGGTGCAGGCTCGATCTTGACGAACACCGGCTCGCTCAATGTCGGCGAAAACGGCAGTGGAACGTTGACCATCGGCGCGGGCGCGAACGTGACCGCGGGCACTATGGTGAACGTCGCTGACCAGGCGGGCTCTAGCGGCACGCTCCTGGTCAACGGGACGCTGATTGGAACCGGCGGCATCAACGTCAATAGCGGCGGCTGGATCGGCGGAAGCGGCACGGTGACCGGCGACACCACGGTGGCCGGCGCCATCGCTCCCGGCAACTCCATCGGCACGCTCAACATCGCCGGCAACTACACGCAGGCCGCCGGCTCGACCTATAGGGTGGAAGTCGAATCGGGCGGCACGTCCGACTTGATCGACATCACCGGCACGGCCACGCTCAACGGCGGCACGGTCAAAGTGGTGCCTTTCCCCGATGTCGCCGTCGCCACGCCGTACACCATCCTCACCGCGGCCGGCGGCGTTACCGGCGCTTACGACGGGGCTTCCTTGTCTTCGTTTTTCGTGACGCCGGCGCTCACCTATGACGCCAACAATGTCTATCTCACGCTCACGCAGAACACGAACTTCACCAATATGGGGCTGACGCCGAACGAGGCGGCAACCGCCACCGGTGCAAGCACGCTGCCCACCAGCAGTCCGCTTTGGCAAGCGCTGGCGGTATTGCCGTTCGGTGACGCTGCAGCCGCCCTCGACAGCCTGTCGGGCGAAATCCACGCCTCGGTCCATTCCATGCTCGTCAACGATTCCCGTTTCCCACGCCAGGCCGCGCTCGATCGCCTGCGCGCCGCCTTCGACGGCGTGGCGGCAAGCCATGCGCCGATCCTCGCCTATGCCGGCGACGGCCCCGTGCTGGCGCCCGCCGCCACGAACCTGTTTGCGACATGGGGCCAGGCTTACGGCACCTGGGGGCGGCGGGATGGCGACGGCAACGCCGCGACGATCACGCGTTCAAGCGGCGGCGTGCTGCTGGGGGGCGACGCGAAGATCGCCGAGGACTGGCGGCTGGGCCTGATGGGCGGCATCAGCCGGACGAATCTCGACGTTGACGACCGCGCCTCCTCCGCCACGGCTGACAATTATACCGTCGGCGCCTATACCGGCGCCGAAGCAGGCCCCATCGGCCTGCGCGCCGGGGCCGCGCACACCTGGCACGACATTTCAACTGATCGCACAGTTTCCTTCCCCGGCTTCGCCGACAGCCTGGCGGCGAGCTACAAGGCGCGCACCGCGCAGGTGTTCGGCGAGGCGGGCTATCGCATCGAGCATGGTGCCGCACGCTTCGAGCCCTTCGCCAACGTCGCCTATGTCGATCTGCACACCGACGGCTTCAGCGAGGCGGGCGGCGCCGCGGCGCTAACCGTGGGCTCCGCCAGCCAGGACACGACGTTCACCACGCTGGGGCTCAGGGCCGAAACCGATTTTCTGTTTGAAGGCATGCCGATGCGCGCGCGCGGTACTCTCGGCTGGCGCCATGCCTTTGGCGACGTGACGCCCACGTCGGTCATGAATTTCGTCGGCGGCGCGCCATTCACCATCGCCGGCGTGCCCATTGCACGGGACGCGGCCGTGATCGAGACAGGAATCCAGATGGCGATTGCGGAGCAAAGCCGGCTGAGCGTGACTTACGACGGCCAGCTTGCGGCCGGCGCGCAAGACCATGAGCTCAACGCCGTCTTTGCGGTCGCATTTTGACGCGGCGGCCGCGCCGCCTAATTGAGAAAGCTCAGGTAGGACGCCAGCGCCGCGACTTGGTCCGGCGACAACTGGCTGGCGACGTGGGGCATCGGATGCTTGGCGGCCGGATCGTAGCCCGCGTGCCACTGCGTCAGTCTTCGCCGCAAGTAGCCATAGGCCAGGCCGCTCAGGCGCGGAATTTGTCCGATGCCCTGGCCGCGCGGACCATGGCAGGCCATGCAGGCCGCGACATTGTCGCCGGGAACGCCCTGCTGGTAGATTGTCCGCCCCAAAGCGACGAGCGCACGGTTGCCGTCGTCGGCTGGCCGCGGGCGCAAGGCGGCGAAATAGTCCGCCAGAGAGCTTGCCGCCTGGGGGCCGACATTGGCGGAAGCCGGCCACATGTACATGCGCGAGAATGGGTTGTCGCGGCGGTGGGCGCGAAAGCTGCTGAGCTGATTCACGATGTAGCGGTAGCGCTGCCCGGCCAATCGCGGCGCGGGCGCGTAGCCTTGCGCCGAAACGCCGTGACACCAGGTGCAGCTCCTGACATTGACATTGCCGAACTCGCCGGCCGCGGCCGGGGCGGCCGAGAGGGCGATGATCAGGGCCGCGGTTTTGAGGGTGTTGCGTTGCATGATCCCAGCTTTCGCATCTTGGCGCGCTATTTCAGTGAGCTGACAAAGGCCGCAACGGCCTTGACCTGGCTGCGGGTCAGGCTGTGGGCGACGGGCAGCATGATGAACGAGGTGTCGTGGATTGCCGGATTTCGCCCGCGCTCCTTCGGAAAATTGGACAAGGCCTTCACCACGTACGGGTAGAGTTGCCCCGCGAGGCGCGGAATTTCGCCACGGCCGGTGGCATCCGGACCGTGACAGGCGGCACAGGCGGCGACATTGTCCTGCGGGACGCCGTTCTCGAAAATGCGACGTCCCGCTGCCACCAGCCGCCTCGGCTCGCCGCCGATCGGCGGCGGATGCAGCCGATGGAAATAGCCGGCGATGGCGTCGATCATGCCGGGGCGCAGCACATGGGCCACGTTGGACATGATGGGGTTCGGCCGGCTGCGGTCGATGAAAGCGCGCAGTTGGTTCTTCAGATATTGCGGTTGCTGTCCCGCCAGTCGCGGTATGGGGTAATAGCCGCGATAGCCCTGCGCCGAGGTGCCGTGGCAGTCTTCGCAATAGCGAATCTTGGCCTGCACGCTGGAGCGCGCGGCGCGGCTCGTGCCGCTTGCGCTTAGCAAGGCGGCAGCCGCGAGTGCCAGCGGCAGGCCGAATCGCCACCCCGCGGGCCGGCACCTTAGGGCGCCGTCGCGCGATACCCTTTCGCCGGATTGAGACGCCGCAGGCTTGGTTGACGTGATGCGTGTCATGTCATTGATCCCGGCGTTTACGGCAAACCGCTGACATAGGCTGCCACCGCTTCGATTTGCGGCTTGGTCAGTTCGTGTGCGATGGGCGCCATGATTTCCGCGTTCTGCTCGGTTCGCTCGTGGGGCCAGTTGCTCAATTGGGCGACGACGTAGCCGTAAAGCTGGCCGGCCAGCCGCGGAAACGCGCCATTGCCCTTGCCTTCCGCACCGTGGCAGGACGCACAAGGAGGAACATTGCCGCCGGCGGCGCCTTCTTTGAAAATCTTCTCGCCTTCGGCCACGTTCGCCTTCGGCGCGCCGCCGACCGGCTTCGGGTTGAGGTCGTGGAATTTGGTGGCCAGCGCCTTCTCCATCGCCGGGCTCAGCACGTGGCCGACATTGAACATGACATTGGTTGCGCCGGGCGATGTTCTGTTCACCCGCTTGTGCTCGGCAAAGCCCTTCAGCTCATTCTCGATGTACTCGACCGGTTGCCCTGCGAGGCGCGGGATGGGGTAGTAGCCGTGGAAACCGCGGCCTGAGGCGCCGTGGCAGACTTCGCAATATTTCAATTTGGCGTTCAGGGCCTGCGGCGAGACGGCAGCGGCGTCGCCGGCGGCATGGGCGCTTCCTCCGGCGGACAAGCCGAACGCAAGGAGCGCCGTCGGCAAGATCAGGCGCGCGACGCAGCCTATCGAGGGGAGGGCAGGGCTGCCCTTTTTCAACTTCAGGCGCATGGTCTCACCACTTTGAAGTTCTCCCGCCACGCAACTCGGCCGCAGCTATTGAGACGCCGTTCGGCTACATCGCGACCCAGGCGAAGAGGAAAAGCGTATTGTTGTCTTGTGCGTTAAGCGTCGTGCCGTCGAACTTGTTGTAATAGGTGTACTGCAGTCCGAGTCGCATATTGGCCCATGGCCAGAGCGGCGCGGTGCTGCTGATAAACGGGATGTAGTCGATTTCGGCAACGTAGCCGTCGCTGTTCGGACTGCAGGTCGTATCCGGTGACTGGCAACTGGCGAGGCTGGCGTAGAGCAGCGGATCAGACGTGCCCCAGGTGTCGAAATACTGGCCGGTGAGCACAATCCTGTTGTCGTTGCCGTAGGCCAGCGAGGCATAGGCTCTCAACGTGTTCAGGGTGTCGGTTGGATTGGTGGACCCGCCGTTACTGAAGGTAGCGTCGAGTTTCTGATCTTCGCGGATATAGGTGCCGCGCAAGGTGAGCCAGTAATTGTCACCCTGATATTGATACTGTGCGTCGAAGGCGACGTCGGTGTACTTGTCCGTCTGCGAGAACGTCTGCGGCAGCAGGTTTCCGGTCCCGTCTCCGTTGCTATCGGCACCCGTCCACGGATGGACTTTCTCGAAAATGCCGAATGCGCCGAACTCAAGCCAATTTCTGCCCCAATGCGGTTCCACCGCGACCCGCCAATACGGTGCCCAGCCCGCGAAGGGTCCCGGCATGCCGAACGGGTCGATGCCTAATTTGGGGAGTGCCTTGTAACCGAGCGTCCGGTAGGCGCTCAATTCCAGATAGACAAGGTTGTCGATGAACGCGTAGCCGCCTCCGCCCCCCACGAATCCTGCATAAGCACCGTCGATCTGCGTCGCCGCCGCGGGTCCAGGCGCGACATTCGACCCCGCGTAAGGGAATCCCCAGGCCGGTGTCGTATTCCACGGGTCCTGCACCGTCGGATTGTTGTTGGCGGTGAGTCCGTAAATCACATCCACGTCGCCGAGCGTGGCGGTGTTGGCATAGCGCAGGTCGGTGTTGTCCCAAGCCCATTCGCAATTCCAGCAGGGATCGGTCGGAATTACGGTTTGTCCCGTGGCCGGGTCGATGGCCGACCCGCCCGGTGGGGCGTTGCCATAAGTCGTCTGCGAAAACAGTCCGATATGGTCGGTGATGGCACCGCCATAGAAGATGCTGAACTGACCAAGATCGGCGTTATCATTCGCATGGTAGGGCGTGAGCCCGGATTGGTCTTTTTGCGTATGCGTATAGCCGTAGATCGCCATCATTGAGATGGGCGGGACCCAGACGTTGCTGGTGGCCGGCTGCCCGTTCGGGGCAAGATCGTCATCCCCTCGCGTCTTCTTGGCGTAGCGCGCCAGTGCGCGATCGGGGTTGCCCCAGGACGGAAACGGCGTGGTGCGGAATTCGCCGCCGCCGGTCGTATAGCCGTTCAGTTTGAAGAGACGCCCGTAGGGCGTGAGCCCGGGATAATCGGTGTGACAGGTGCCGCAGGGTTGCCCGGTCTGTCGGGCGAAGCTCGGCAGCGCCCAAGCGGGCTGATCTGAACAGAAAACGAGCGCGGCGAAAGCTGCCGCAGTCAGCGCCCTGACGATAGATGCCGATACGGCAGGCGGTCTTTGCTCAATGTCTTGCTCGGCGTTGAACGAAGACTGGTACCCAGCAACACGGCGATGCATGACGACCCCGTCACATCATCGCGCCCCCGTGGAATTACATCCACGGAAGGAACTCTGCCGTTTGACATAGGTCAAAAACAATAGGCTTTGTGTGTTTTGCAGACATTCTAGATTTTCAGCGTGACATAAATGTCATGGTATCGGTTCGCGGCGCAGTATCTTCCTGCCCGGCTGTGCCACGATGATGGCTCATGCATCAGTCGTTTCGGAGATCTTACGGAGCTAGGTGAGTGCGGTTGCGTTGTTGGACCGCCGCGCTGGGGGCGGATGAACATGCTGCGGCGGGTGATGGCCGCAGCCCCAAACCCGCCGCCCTTACTTGCGCGCTTCGATGACCTGCTCAGCCAAGTTGACGAAGGCCGACTGCTCGCTGGAGTTCATCGACGAGAAGGCGCGGAACAGCCGCACCGCCCGCGCCGTATCGATGAACTCGGCGGCGAATTGCACACCGGTCGGTTCGCTCTTGGCGTTCTCTGGCAGAAAATAATTCAGCGGCACGCTGAGAGCCTCCGCGATCTGGCGCAGACGGGCCGCGCTGACGCGGTTCCTGCCCTTTTCATATTTCTGCACCTGCTGGAACGATACGCCCAATTGGGCGGCAAGCTGCTGCTGCGAAACGCCGCGGGCGAGTCGCTGTACGCGAACGCGGCGGCCGATCTCAGCCTCGTCCGAATCCAATCTTGACTTGGCCATGAGGCTCCTCACTCAAGTTGTCGCTTTCCTGCGGCTGCAAGGGCAGCTCGAAATCCGGGTTCGCGGTTACGAAACCTTCGAACAGGTTCACGAGCGGGCCGCCGCGATAGACTTTCGGCAGGTCGTTCGGGTGAATGAAATCGTCCCGAAACCAGGGAAACTTCTTCGGATCGAAGGCGGTGACGCACCAGTCGATCAGCCGGCGCACGCGAGCGATGCGCGCCGCGTCCGGATGATAGGTGAGCCAGATGTCGAAAGAAAAACGCAGTTCGGGGCCGAGGTCGACGGGCACCATGCGCCGCGATACGGCGTGTATATAAGTCGGCAGCCAGCCGATACCCGCGCCCTTCGACACCGCCCACACATGCGCGCTGCTGACATTGGTGCGGAATTTGACGGCGTGCGGGTCGGCGCGCCCGGCCAGCGCCTGCGCATAGAGCTTCTCCGTCTCGGTCTGGTCGGCGACCTGGAGGACCACGCGGTGCTTCGTCAGTTCGTCGAAGTCCCTCGGGAGGCCGTAAGTCCGCAAGTAGGAGCGTCCGGCGAAAGCCATTGAATGAAGCCGGCCGAGCTTGACGACCTTGAGGTCGGGCGCTTGCGGCTTGGTGAGTTGCACCGCGACATCCGCTTCGAGCCGCAGCACGTCGGCCGAGCGCATGGCGCAGTGAAGGTCCACGATGAGCTGCGGATGGCTGCGCTGGAATTCGACCAGGCGCGGCGCCAGCCAGAAGGTGCCGAGGCCCTCGGTCACTGCGATCCTGACGTCACCGGACAGCGCGGGGCCCGTCCGATCGCGGCTGCGGACCAATCCGAAGGATGCCTCTTCCATCTTGCGCGCGGCGGCGAGGATTTCGTCGCCTTCCTTGGTGGTGCGCACCCCATCGACATGGCGGGTCAGGAGCGGAATGCCGAGCGCGTTTTCCAGCTCGCTGACGCGGCGGCGCAGAACGTTGATTGAGAGGCCCAGATTTTCGGAGGCGGAGCGAAAACTTCCATGACGGGCGACCGCCAGGAAAAGGCGGATCGCCTCCCAGTCGGGAGTCATGGCCGGTCTACGGGTATCGGGGTGTTCGCCCGGCGGAACGCCCCTTTTCGTGCGGGACTGCATACCTGACCCCCAACTCCTTGTAACCTTTGCAAATAATTTGAGTTGTTACAACCGTAGAGCAGGTAAAAATGACGGTTCTCGACCGCCATATAATGGCTGTCCCCGCCCTGCCGGCGCGCCGCGGCAGGAGCCGGCCCCTCATGGAACTAGACGTTGGACGGTTGGCCGACCGCGTGGTCGCCTTCACGCCCTGCGGCGACGATGTCGCGGTCCTGCTCGAAAGGGCGGGCGAGGACATCGGCCCCCTTGCACCGGCCGCGGTGGTGCACCGCGTCATGTCGCATAATCCTGACTGTTTCTGGGCGTTTGCCCGGCGGGGGCGCTATGACGCGGCCAATCCCAAAGGGGAAGGCTTCATCGCCTTCCTGATGCTCAACGACGCCGGCATGAAGGCGCTGGTGTCGGGGAGGCTTAATCCGCGCGATCCGGCGCCGGAATTCCTGACCCGCCAGAACGAAAGGCCGGCCGGCATGTATACCTGGGCGGTCCATGCGCGCGGCGGCGTCGCGGCGGGCGTTCCGCTCATCATGCAGAAGCTGGAGACCCCGGTTTACAGCGGCGTCGATGTGTACGCCCGCGGGGTCACGCCGGACGGAAAGCGCTTCCTGGAGATGCTGGGGTTCGAGCCCGGCGCGACCTATCGCGGCGTGACTACCTCGCGGCTCTATTCGCTGCGCCGCGGTGACGAAGCCGAGGAGCGGCCCCTTTACGACCGCTACCGGCGGGGCGCAAAGAACCAGGAATACACCACGACCGTTGCGCGCACCTTCGACGACATGATGCGGGTGATGTCGATCAGGAGCGCCGTCTACGTCGCCGAGCAGGACTGCCCTTACCTCGAGGAATTCGACGGCAACGATTTCTCGGCGACGCATCTGCTCGGCTATGTCGACGACGAGCCGGCCGGCTGCCTGCGGGTGCGCTATTTTGCCGGGTTCGCCAAGCTCGAGCGTCTGGCGGTACGCCACGAATACCGTCATCGCACGGTGGCAACCGGCATCGTACGCGCCGGCATCGAGTTCTGCCGCATGAAGGGCTACGAGCGCCTCTATGCGCATGCCCAGAAGCGGCTGGTCGGCTTCTGGATGCAGTTCGGCTTCAAGGTGCCGGAAGGCGCCCGCGAGTTGGTCTTCTCCGATTTCGACTATGTCGAAATGACCCTCGACGTCGTGCGCCACCCGATGGCGATCGCCATCGGCACCGATCCTTACGAAATCATCCGGCCGGAAGGGAAATGGCACTTGCCCGGCGTGTTGGAGCAATCGGCGGGGCGGCCCGCCAGCCGGCCGCTGCAGGAAAGGAGGCGGGCGTGAATTCTTCTGTCATCGACTTGTGGTCTTATGCCGACCCGTCCGACGCGCCGACGCTGGTGCTGGTCGACCTGCAGCAGGAATACCTGTCGCCGCCGCGCGCCTTGGCCGTGACCGGCTGCCGCGCGGCACTGACGAATTGCGCCCTGGCGCTTGCGCATGCGCGCAGGCACGGCTTTCCGGTCGCATTCGTCCGATGGGTCGGCCGCTCGCCCTATTTCAATCCTGCCACGCGCTTCGGAAGCTGGATCGACGGCTTTCAGCCGACCGGCGCCGACATGGTGTTCGAACGCGACCGTCCCTCCTGCTATGCGAGCGAAAGCTTTGAGGAGGTCATCGGCCACAGCGGCGGCAACATCATCCTCGCCGGCTTCGCGGGGGAGACCGCCTGCCTGTCGACCGCCATCGACGCGTTCCACCGCGGGCACCGCGTGCTTTATCTCGCCGACGCCTCGGCCAGCCATTCCCTGGAAGAGATCGACGCGGCGACCGTCCAGCGGACCGTTTCAAAAATCGTCAAGCTTTACGGCGACGCCGTCGACACGCAGACCTGGATCAACTCGACGTCCAAGAGAATGCGGCGGCAGGAGGTGTATAATGACAATAGAGCATGCTGATCCTCGTCTCGATAAGCTCATCGAGCAACTCACCACGATGTTCGAGCTCGCGCGCGAATGCGAATGCGACGATGCCGCCCGCCTGATCGGGATGGCGCGGCTCGACGTGCAAATGCGCATGCATGCGATTTCGGACGACGAACTGCGAATTTATTGCAGCGCCTTGGCGGAGCGGTGCCCCGATCCCGTCATTCCCGCCATGGCCGATATCCCGCTCGATCGCGGCGATGCCGCCGACGCTTCCGCCTTCCTGCGCCGGTCCAATGGACGCGTGCCCGGCGCCAGCGCCGATGTCGTGGCCGCTCACGCGCGCAGGAAGTCGCGCAGCGGCTAGCGCTCCCGCCTTTGGCCATTTGGTCGTCAATGCCGCTCCTGGAACCAGGAGCGGCAACGGCGCCGTCTGCGTGCCGGGAATCTTGCCGCCTCTTCCGCGCCGCTGCGTCGGCGGCTATCCTTGCCGTCGACAAAAGGCGAGGGGGAACGGGGGGACATCGAATCGTGAGTACGGCACCCCGCATCGATATCGACGTCGGCGCGTTCTGGGCGGATCCTTATCCGACGCTTGCCCGCTTGCGCCGGGAGGCGCCCATCGCCTTCGTGCCGCAGCTCGGCAGCACTCTGCTGTGCAGCCGCGACGACATCTTCGTGTCGGAGAAGCAGATCGACGTGTTCAGCTCGCACCAGCCGGAAGGGCTGATGAACAAGCTGATGGGCCACAACATGATGCGCAAGGACGGCGACGCGCACATGGCGGAACGCAAGGCCATCTTTCCGGCGGTCTCGCCGAAGACGGTCAAGGCCCATTGGACGGCGCAATTCCAGGCGCATGCCGATCGCATCATCGACGACCTCGCGCCGGCAGGCGCCGCCGATTTCGCGCGCGACTTCGCGCTGCCGTTCTCGGCGGAATGCCTGAAGTCGATCACCGGGCTGACCAACATGCGCTTCGCGGACATGAACGCATGGTCGCAAGGCATGATCGACGGCATCGCCAACTATACCGGCGATCCAGCGGTGGAAGCGCGCTGCCATGCGGCGACGTCAGGCATCGACGCGGCGATCGACGACATGCTGCCGGTGCTGCGCAAGAAGCCCGACCAGAGCCTGCTCGGGGTGATGCTCGCCTGCGGCATGCCGATGGAGAGCGTGCGCGCCAATATCAAGCTCGCCATCAGCGGCGGGCAGAACGAGCCGCGCGATGCGGTTGCCGGCACGGTCTGGGCCCTGCTCACCCATCCCGATCAGCTTGCGCAAGCGCTCGGCGGCGAGGTGGCCTGGATCCAGGTGTTCGAGGAATATGCGCGCTGGATTTCGCCGATCGGCATGTCGCCGCGCCGCGTCGCCCGGCCCTGGACCATTCGCGACGTGGCGTTTGAGCCGGAGGAGCGCGTCTTCCTGATGTTCGGTTCGGCCAACCGCGACGAAAAGCATTTCGAGAACGCGGAGCGGTTCGACGTCCGCCGCGACGTGGCCAAGAGCATCGCCTTCGGCGCCGGCCCCCATTTCTGCGCCGGCGCATGGGCTTCGCGCGCAATGATCGCCGACGTCGCGCTGCCGACGATCTTTGCCCGGCTCAAAAGTCTGCGCCTGGTCGAGGACGAGCCGGTGCGCATCGGCGGCTGGGCGTTTCGCGGCCTGCTCAACCTGCCGGTCGCGTGGGACTGAGCGGCGATCGCGCTAATGCGCCGGCCAGTGCCGCTCCTTAAACCAGGGCCGGTACTGCGCCATCTTCATGCGCTGCGCGGCCGGCGCGTGCCGCCGGCAGGTCGAGGCTTCCCGGCTGCCCGGCGCCGCGCCCCAGCGCAGTTCGACGCAGTCGTTCGGATTGTAGCCCATCTCCAGCAGCGGCGCGCGGTCGATCACGTCCTCGAGTGACAATGTCCACTGGGAGCCGTCGCTGCGCGTGTACTGAAACTTGCGCTTGGCCAGTTCGGACGCGAGCACTTTCTGCAAGTCGGCTTTCACCTGCGCGATGCTCTCGCCCTCGGGGATGGCGAATCGGTTTACCCGCCGCGCGACGCGCGCCGGAAAATTGCGCACCACATCGATGGCGATCAGCAGGCGGAAATCGCGGGCGGGGGTCGAGAAGTCCTCCCACGGCCCGGTGGTCTCGAAGATGGCGGCGCCGTTCGGCATGCCCACTTCGCCCGGCTTCTTGTTCTGGTATTTTCGCCCGTTCTCGACGGCGACGACGCGAGTTTGCACCTGCTCTTGCAGCGACGTGATCGCTTCCTTCATCGCGCGCACCGGATCGAGCGGATTGGGCGACATCACGTCGTCCATGCGGTCGTAGAAGGCCCGCTCGCTGAGCTTCGACTGTTCGAGCGAAAAGTCACCGTACTGCGGATCCTTGGCGATCTCGCGGTTGGTCAGCCGGCGCAGGCGTCCGTTCGCTTCGCGCACGACGGGGCGGAAACGCTTGAAGCCGGGGCTGCCGAGCTTGGGATCATGCACGAACAGGAAGTTGCCGCGCCAATAGCGTTTGCGCGTGACCGTCCCGTCGGGCTCGGCGTCGGCGGCGAGGAAGATGCCGGCGGCGCGTCCGACCTGCGGCACGCGGCGCACCAGCACGAGAAAGTGTCCGTACGGGTCGGCATAGACCGTGCCGGGCCGCAGCGCCTCCTGCGTCAGCGGCACGGGATAGAAATCGGTATTGTTGTCGGCGGCAAGTGTGCGGCCGTTGCCGCTCTGCACGCCGTCGGCGACGACCCGCAGGTAACGCGCAAAGGAAGCGACCAGCCCCTGTCCGCCGGCGCCGGCAGCCTCGGTCATGCTCGACCATTTGTAGCATTTGGGCGGATGGCCGCCGAAGCCGCGCGAGCAGCTCGCATAGCCGTACGGCAGCCCCAGCTTGAAAGCGAAATAGGCGCGCAGGAAGTAGGGGAAGTCGGCGCAATCGGGGCGCAGGATGATGCCGAGCTGGTCTTCGCGCAGGCCGAGATAGTCGAACAGGAAATTGCGCGAGCGGTCGCGCAGCACCTTGTCGAGCGCCGGCCACGACAGCTCCTTGTCGAGCGGCGCGTCGAACAGTTTTTCGATCCAGGCCGAATAGAGGTTTTCCGTGTCGCGGTTCCAGGAATTGCGCACGGGCCAGACGCCCGTCCCGCTCGCGCGCGGCGGGGCAGGGCGGCTTGCGCGCACGGTGATGGCGCGCGTGATGCTGCCGCAGCCGGCAGGCGCGTGCTCGCGCGCCAGCGTGGCGTGCCAGGCGCCGGCCGCCGGCGACTTGACCTCGGCATACCAGAAATAGGGCGGTCCGCCGTGCCGGTTGCGCGCTTGCGCCGCTACATGCCCGTCGGGGCCGATCAGCGAAAGCGCGCCCGCGAGCGGCTTCTCCGCCACGAAGAGCACGCGCAACGGCGCCCCCGTCCACGGTTCGATGGGCGAGGGCAGGACGGCGATCTCGGCGGCACCCTCGCAGGTGGCGGCCCGTGCGGGCGCGGCCGCGAAAAGACCGAGGAGCAGGGTCGCTGCGATCAGCAGCGGCGCAACTGCGGCAGACTTGCGTGCTGGAAACAAATTGAGGCCCCTTCCGCCCGCCATCGTATCGAGAATTATGGCGAAAATGTCGGGCAAAATCCATCGAAGCCGCCATAGCGCCGGGAACCGGCCGCATGGCGGAAATGGCTCAGCGCAACTGCAGCAGAACGAACCATTTCTCGTCGTTGAGGGAACAGCTATCCGCGCGCTTCGGCGCGGGCGGGGCAACGCCGGCGGGCCGCGGCAGGGTCCACGCGCCCGGGCCGCCGCAATGGCCTTGCTGCACGGGTGAGAATTTGAGGTTGCCGCGCAGGTTCAGCTTCCGCGCGGTGACCGCCTGATAGACATTGCCGCCGATGCTGTAGAGCTTGCGCGCCGGCTTATCGACATAGGCGACCACTTCGCAATGGGTGTGGCGGACAGTGCGCGCTGCAGGGCTGGCGTCGAGCTCGCTCCTGATGCGCTCGCGCACCGCGCCCGCGCCGCTGTCGGCGAGCGCGGTCTCGTCCTGCGCGCAGATCAGGTCGCCGCGACGCGGCTCGGTGGCGGTGATAGGGCAGGCCCGGTAGAGCCGGTCGCGCGCCCCAGGATCTTTCAGCTCGGCCGCGCTGGTGGCGAAAGCGTCGTAGATGTAATCGCGATGGGCGTTGGAGAAGATGAACTGTTTCGCGTTCACGCCGGCCTCGCGGATGACATAGCTGATAAAAGCCGCCGACCACGGCGTGTCGACGATGGCCGCCCGCAAGGCCGCCTCACGCAGGATTTCGCGCGTGGCAGGGTCGGACACTTTGTCGGCTTCACGCAGAAGCTGAGCGGCGCTCGCGCGCAATAACGGCGCGACCTGCGTTCCTTCGCTCGCGGTGGAGGCGTCGCCATAGCCGCGTACCTCGAGCTTGCTGGCCGCGTCGTCGCCGTACAGTGCGCGCCAGTATTTCATGATCCGCCACCAGCCGAGATGGCCGAGCGGCGCGCGCCGGGCGGCCCCGCCATCCTCCATCTGATGCTCCGCCTCGGTCAGGCCGAAGTGGAAGAGGCGGCCGTTGGAATCGATCTCGTGGCCGCCGAAACCGTAAAACTCGTCGATGGCGTCTTGCGCGATGCGGTGGCCGAGCTTGCCGGCGGGTTTCGCCGCGGTGGCATTGCAACGCGCTTGCACAGCCTTCCAGAACGCCGCTTCGCTGCGTGCCGGCTGGGCGAGCGCCGGAGGCGCGGCAAGGCCGACCGCCGCTATAAGCACGCAGACGACGGCACGCATGATCCCTCCCGAGCGGTCCCCGCTGCCCGCAGCATAGCACGCGAAGGTGCGGCCGAAACGCAAGCGCCGGCCGCGAGCGGCCGGCGGGCGTCAAAATCGTGAGGGGCTTCGGCTACTGCCTGTACTGCTGAATGCGCGTGGTGCGCAAACCGGCGAGGCCGTGCTGGTCGATCGAATATTGCCAGGAGAGGAATTCTTCGACGGTCAGCGTGTAGCGGGCGCAGGCCTCTTCCAGCGACAACAGGCCACCGCGAACGGCAGCGACCACTTCGGCCTTGCGCCGGATGACCCAGCGCTTCGTGGTCGGCGGAGGCAGATCCGCGATGGTCAGCGGACTGCCATCTGGCCCGATGACATACTTGACCCTCGGGCGATGGGTTTCGGTCATTGGTGTACTCACAACTCGACTGACGCAACAGCGACAACTTACAAGCCGCGACTTAAGATTTACCTAAGCAGAACAGGCGAAGCGCCAAATCATTGCCCTGTTTCTGCTAACCTTTTGGTTACGGATGAGACACCCGGCTACCGCCTCACCTAGTCGTGGAAAGGTGGTTGCCCGGCTAATATAAGGCACAAATGGTCGGCTAACATAAGGCCAAGCGAAGCCTTTTTGGGGGTGCGATTTGCAGGAGTTCCCGGCTAGGCCTACCTCCCGCTGGCGCGGCTTTGTCCGCTATCTCGTCGCCTTGCTGGTGGTGGCCGCCGCCTATTTCGTGCTGGCCAAGCTGGGACTGCGTCTCGCGTCGGTGAATCCAAGCGCGAGCCCGATCTGGCCGCCGAGCGGAATTGCTCTCGCCGCCATATTGCTCGGCGGCTGGCGGATGTTTCCGGCGATTCTCATCGGCGCCTTCGCCGCCAATGCCACCACCGCCGGCACCCTGCAGACTTCCGCCGTCATCGCCCTCGGCAATACGCTGGAAGCCTTGGCCGGCGGCTTTCTGATCGAGCACTGGGCCGGCGGCCGCGAGGCTTTCTCGACGCCGCTGCGCGTAGCGAAGTTCGCGCTGGTCGTGGTCGGGCCGGCGACCGTGATCAGTGCAAGCGTGGGCGTGGTGACTCTATCGATGGCGGGCTTGGCCGCGTGGCAGGATTTCTCGCCGATCTGGGTGACCTGGTGGCTCGGGGATGCGACCGGTGCCCTCGTGGTCACCCCGGTCATCGTCTTGTGGGCGCAGAGCGGGTGGCGCGCCTTCAATCGCAGCGAATGGGTCGCATCGGCTGTATCGGCGGGCGCCGCGACCGTGGTCGGGCTGCTGGTGTTCAGTCCGCTGTTGCCGCGCTCGGTCTATTCAAGCCCGCTCGGATTTCTCACCATCCTGCCGCTGGTGTGGGCGGCACTGCGCCGGGGCCCGCGCGACACCGCGACCATCAGCCTGATCCTGACCGGCTTCACCATCTGGGGAACGATCAACCACGTCGGGCCGTTCGGCCATATCGGTGTTAACGAATCTTTCCTGGTGCTGCTCACTTTCATGATCAGCCTGTCGGTGCCGAGCCTGACGCTCAGCGCCGACGTCGCCATGCGGCGCACCAGCGAGGAAAGCCTGCGCCGCACGCAGGCCGAACTCGACCGCCGGGTCAAACAGCGCACCGCCGCGCTTGCCGATGCCAACATCCATCTGCAGGAGGCCCAGCGCCTCGCCAATCTCGGCAGTTGGGCGTGGGACGTGAAGGGCGACCGCGTGACCTGGTCGGATCAGCTCTTCGAGATCTACGGCGTGCCGCGTCGCGGGTTCAAGGGGACGATCGAAGCGTTTCTCACCTTCGTGCACCCGGAAGATCGCGAGTCCGTGGAAGACAGCATCGACGGCGCGCTGCGCTCAGGCAAGGCGTTCAGCCACGAGGAGCGCATCGTCCGTCCGGACGGCAGCGTGCGCTACCTGCAAAGCACCGGCGAAGTGGTGCGTGACGAGAGCGGTGCGCCGGTGCGTATGCTCGGCGTCTGCCTCGACGTCACCGAGAGAAAGCAGGCCGAACGCGCTTTGCGCCGGTCCGAGCAGAGCTATCGGTTCCTGCTGCGCGGCGTGCGCGACTACGCAATCTACATGCTCGATCCCGAAGGCTATGTGCTTAGCTGGAACGAGGGCGCCGAGCGTATCAAGGGCTACAAGGTCGACGAAATCATCGATCGTCATTTCAGCATCTTCCTGCCCGAGGACGTGCGCGAGGAGGTAGCCGCGCAAGCGCTCGCCGCCGCCGCCCGCCAGGGGCAATTCGAGGCGCAGGTCTGGCTCGTGCGCAAGGACGGCACGCGCTTCTACGCCAACGTGGTGATGGATGCGATCCGCAACGAGGCCGGTGAATTGGTCGGCTTCGCCATGCTGGTGCGCGACATCACCCTCCAGCACGAGGCGCACGTCGCGCTTGAAGATGCGCGCGAGCAACTCGCTCAAGCGCAGAAGATGGAGGCGCTCGGCCAGCTCACCGGCGGCATCGCGCATGACTTCAACAATCTGCTGATGATCGTCTCCGGCTATGCGCAGATCCTGCAAGGCCGCTTGAAAGAGGCCAAGGACAAGCAGGCGGTGGAGGCGATCCGCTCCGCCGCCGGCCGCGGCGAGAAGCTGACCCGGCAGTTGCTGGCCTTCTCACGCCGCCAGACACTGATGCCGGTGGTGGTGGACCTGCGCCAGCGCATCGACGCCGTGCGCGATATGCTGGTGCCGTCGCTGCGCGGCAATATCGAGCTGATCTGCGCCATCGACGACAAGGTCTGGCCGGTCGAGGTCGATCTCGGTGAACTCGAATTGGCGCTGGTCAATATCGCGGTCAACGCCCGCGACGCCATGCCGGACGGCGGCAGCATCACGCTTTCGGCCCGCAATGTGGTGCTCAAGCCGGGCTCGGCGGCGGGCGCGCTGGACGGCGATTTCGTCGCGGTCGCCATCGTCGATTCCGGCTCGGGCATGCCGCTTGACGTGCTGCAGCGGGTCTTCGAGCCCTTCTACACCACTAAGCCGGTCGGCAAGGGCACCGGCCTCGGTCTCTCCCAGGTGCACGGCTTCGCCATGCAGTCCGGCGGCGCCGCGACGGTGTCGAGCGAGGTCGGCAAGGGCACCGCGGTCACCATCTATCTGCCGCGCAGCTTGGGCCAGCCATCGGCCGATGCCGGCGAGAATGTCGTGGGCGACGGTGTGATCCACGGCACCGTGCTGCTGGTCGAGGACAGCCGTGAAGTGGCCGACGTGACATCGACGCTGCTGGAGCAACTCGGCTACCGCGTGGTGTGGGCGGAGAACGCCGCCGAAGCCCTGCGCCATTTGCGGCAAGGCATCCATTTCGATCTGTTGTTCTCGGATATCGTAATGCCGGGTCCGATGAACGGCTTGGCGCTGGCGCAGACCTGCCGCGACAATTTCCCCGACATCGCCGTGCTCTTGACCTCCGGCTACAGCGAGGCGGCGCAGCTCGCCGACGGCCGCTTCGACATCCTGCGCAAACCATTCGAACTGTCGGCGCTGGAACGCGCGGTGGAGACGGCGCTGCAAGGCAGCGGGCGCCGGCGGACGCCGACGGCCGCGCGCAAACGGCCCGCTTAGGCACCGACCGCCGCCTACTGAGCCCTGATCAGGCGCCCGCGCGCACGATCTTCTGAATCTGGTTCATCTGGTAGTTCTGGCCGTTGATCGACAAGATCGGCGGCGACTGGGTGAGGTCGACCGAATCCACCGGCGCCTGCACCTGGGTGGAGATCGTCGTCGGCTGGCCGCTGGCATCGACGCCGGTGGCGGTGAGGGTGTAGCTACCGGCGGGCCATATCTTGCCGTCGTTGCCGCGGCCGTCCCAGGTGAAGTCCTGGGCGCCGGCATTGACCGCGAATTTGCCGGTATAGGCGGTCTGGCCGGTGGAATCGGCGATTGAAATGGTCGCGGTGGTCGGTTTCGTCGCGTTCAGCGTCCAGGTCGCGCTGCCGTTGGCAAGCTGCACGGTCTGCCCGTTCACCACCACCGTGGAGCCGATCAGGCCGAGCGCCGACGTCGCCTGCGCGCTCTGCTGCAGCGACACCAGCGTGGAAAGCTGGTCGTTCGACTTGAGCTGCTGCTCGACCTGAGCGAACTCGACCAACTGCTGGGTGAATTGGTTTGTGTCGAGCGGATCAAGCGGGTTCTGGTTCTGCAGCTGCGTGGTGAGCAATTGCAGGAAGGTGGTGAAGTTGCCGGCGATGGTGTTGTTGTTGACCGCGCTCGCCGCCGCACTGGCGGCGTTCGTATTGCTGTTGGCATTCGAGGTGGTCGGAAGAATGCTGGCCATGATGGTTTCCTAGACTCGAATATCCAGCCCGCCATTCAGGCGGGCGAGACGGCCGTAGCCGTTTGGCGTGACACCGATGGCCGCCGGGCCGTCGTCTTCGACGACGAGCCGGGCCCCGGCGGGTGGGGAGCCGTTCCCGTTCTGCTGCTGGCCGCCGGACTGATCGCGCAGCGAGAACTGGAGGCCGTTGTCGGCGGTCTTGAGCCCCGCGTCCTGCAGCGCGCGCTGCAGGCCGGAGGCGTCGCGCTGCAACAGGTCGAGCGTGTCCTTGCGGTCGGCGATCACGTGCGAGGTGATGCTGCCGTCCTTGTCGACGTCGAGACGCACCTCGACGCGGCCGAGCTCGGGCGGATCGAGCCTGATCTCGAAGCGGTTCTTGCCGGCCAGCGCCTTGCCGGCAATGTCGATGGCGACGCCGGCCAGCGGAACCGCCACCGCTTGCGGCAGCGGCGGCTGCTGCTGCTGCTGCTGCTGCGCCGCCGGCGCCGACCCGGCGCCCTGCTGCACGGCCGGCATTGGCGGCGTTACTTGCGGCGGCTGGACGGCGTCCGCTTTGACCGCGGCATGGGCGGCATTGCCGGTGGGCTGTGCCTGCGCGGTGTCGCCGGGGGCGTGATGCGAATTGCGTACCGTTGGCTCGCCAGTATGGGCGGCCGGTTGCTTGCCGGTATCGGCGGCGGCTTGCGGCTTGCCGTTCGATGTCGCGGCCGTCTGGTCCGCCTTGTCCGCTACATTGGGTTGATCGGGCTGATCGAGCTTATTGGGCTCAGGCTTTTCAGTCTCCGCGCGGCCCGTGGCCTCGCCGGCACGCTTATCCTTGCCAGCCTGAAGCGCGGCGAGCTTGTTGGACTTGGCCGCGCCGTTTGCATCGACGCTCGTGTCATTCGCCGCCGGCTTGGCCGGGCCGAGCGCAGTGGGCGCGACGACGGGCGCCACGACGGCGGCCACTATGACGTTTGCGGCGGTCGCCTGACTGGCGTCGGGTTCGCTGGCGCTGCTGTCCGGTGTCTTCGACGCGTCGGGCGGCTTGTCCTTGCCGGATGCATCTTTGACGGATTTATCTTGGACGGACTTGTATTTCGCGGGTTTTGCCGTGCCGTTTTGGCTGTCTTCGGCGCCGGTTTGCGTCGTCGCGCTAGCGCTGGTTTTCGCGTTGTCGCCGGGTCGGGCTGTGCCGGCAGCCTCGGGGTCGGCGGCGGTGGCTTGGGCCGTCTGTTCAGATGGCTGGTTCCCTTGAGCCGGCGTGCCCGGGACAACGGTTATTCGAGCCGCCGTGGACTCCTTGGCCTCCTTGGCCTCGCCGGATGCAGAGCCAGTCGCCGCTTGGCTCGCCGTTCCCGACGTTTCGCCGCTGCCCGGTTCGGCCGGGCCGTTGCCGTTATCCGGCTTGGCCGCCTTGCCCGCGTCTGCCGGTTTGCGCAATGGCGCCTTGGCGCTCGGTGTCGGAGCGCTCGGCTGCGCCTGGCTTGCCGCCCGCGCGTCATTTGCTGGCGGCGCAGCCGGCGCGAGCAGGCTTTCGAACGGGGGCGGCAGCAGCAGCAGCGGCAGCAGCAGCGGAGCAGCCGCTTTCGGGGCTGGCGCTACGGCCTGCCGCGGGGCAGGGGGATCTGACGCGACGGACGGCAAAGGGGGACCTCCGGATAGCCACCCTGCCTTGTGCAATCGGCGGGCCAGCCCCTCCCTATGAAATAACCATTATAAATCAATGATTTAAGGAGGCGCTGCGGGAAAACTCGACAAGGCCGCCCGGCAGCGCCTGCTGGCCGACCGGCAAGATTTGCCGGCGCGTCAATTTCCAGCTACGCCCCGCCCTGCATTGCGTGGCCCCGATCCCCACCTATAGTAAGAAGAGCCATGCCCAACAGCCTCGATCTCGACCGCAAGCCCGCCGAGACCAGAGTCGTCGTCGCCATGTCCGGCGGGGTCGATTCCTCGGTGACGGCCGCCTTGCTCAAGGCGGAAGGCTACGACGTGGTCGGCGTCACGCTGCAGCTCTACGACCACGGCGCCGCCACCCACCGCAAGGGCGCCTGCTGCGCCGGCCAGGACATCTACGACGCCCGCCGCGTGGCGGAGAGCATCGGCATTCCGCATTACGTGCTCGACTATGAGAGCCGCTTCAAGGAGGCGGTGATCGACCGTTTCGCCGAGAGCTATATCCACGGCGAGACGCCCGTCCCCTGCGTCGACTGCAACATGGCGATCAAGTTCCACGATCTCTTGATCACCGCGCGCGAACTGGGCGCCGAGGTGCTGGCGACCGGGCATTACGTTGCCTCGCGGCGGCTGCCGTCCGGCGAGCGCGGGCTGTTCCGCGCGCGCGACGAGGAGCGCGACCAGAGCTACTTCCTGTTCGGTACCACGCGCGAGCAACTGCAGCTCTTGCGCTTTCCGCTCGGCGAGCGCTCGAAGGCCGAGACGCGCGAGCTGGCCCGCCAGTTCGGCCTGGTCGTCGCCGACAAGCACGACAGCCAGGACATCTGCTTCGTGCCGTCCGGCCACTACGCGGATGTGATCGAACGGCTGAAGCCGGGCGCCGCCGAATCCGGCGCAATCGTCGATCTCGACGGCAAGGTGCTGGGCGCGCACAACGGCATCATTCATTACACCGTCGGCCAGCGCCGCGGCCTCGGCCTTGCGACCGGCTCGCCGCTTTACGTTGTGCGGCTCGATGCCGAGCGTCGCCAGGTGGTCGTGGGCCCGCGCGAGGCGCTGCGCATGGGCCGCATCCGCCTGCGCGACGTCAACTGGATCGGCGACGGCGCGATCGAAGAGGCGCTCGCCGACGACCGCCGCGAAGTCTTCGTCAAGGTGCGCTCGACGCGGCAGCCGCAGCCCGCCTGGCTGCGGGCGGCGAACGGCGAATACGTCGTGGAACTGGCCGACGGCGAACACGGCGTGTCGCCGGGGCAGGCCTGCGTGTTCTATGACGCCGGCGAGGGCCAGGCGCGCGTGCTCGGCGGCGGCTTCATCCGGCAGGCGGCGGCGGCCGCCGAGGCCGTGACCGCGGGCGACGAGCGCATGGCGCAAGCGGCCGCGCGTTGAAGCGCGAGAAGAGCGCGTGGGGGACATCAATCGACAAAGCGTGGAGCGCGCTTACGGATTGTGGGCGCCCGTCTACGATCTGGTGTTCGGCGGCGTATTCGGGCCCGGCCGGCGCGCCGCGATCGCGGCGGCCGAGCAGGCTTGCGGGCCGCAGGGCGGCCGTATCCTGGAGGTCGGCGTCGGCACGGGCATTTCCCTGCCGGATTACGCCGGCGTCAACCGGCTGGTCGGCTGCGACATCTCCAAACCTATGCTGCGCAAGGCGGTGGAGCGCGTGCACGCGTGCAAGCTCGACAATGTCGAACTGCTGGCGGTGATGGATGCCGCCCGCCTGCCGCTGCCGGATCGGTCGTTCGACGTGGTGGTGGCGCAGTTTGTCATCACCGCCGTGCCCGATCCGGAAAAGACGCTCGATGAGTTCGCCCGGGTCATCAAGCCGGGCGGCGAGATCATCCTGGTCAATCACATCGGCGCCGAGACCGGCCCGCGCCGCCTGTTCGAACTGTGCTTTGCGCCGGTTGCGCGCCGGCTCGGCTGGCGGCCGGAATTTCCCTTTCGGCGCCTCGCCGACTGGGCGGCGGGCCACGGCGGCGTCACGTTGCTGGAGCAGCGTCCGATCCGCCCGCTCGGCCATTTCGCGCTCATTCGTTTCGGCCGTTCCGCATGACATGAAACCTTAGCGGCGGAACCGTCCCGTCCGCTGCGCCGTTATCTCCCCGACAACGAGGGAGCGAGGCGATGACGATGCGCATTCTCGGCGCGGCTTTGGCCCTGTCGCTGGCTTTGCCGGCGCTGGCCTTGGCGCAGGCGCCGCCGACCAACGATCCGCCGCCGCTGCGGCCGAAGGCCAAAGAGCTCAACAACAATCCCGCTCGCTGTCTGCCCAGCCGTGCGACGGTCGGGCAGGGCAGCGATCGTCGACGTGAAGAAGCCGAAGGGCAAGCCGCTGAGCGAAAAGCTCGCGAAGTCGAACGGCGTCATCTGCCCGCCGCCCCATGTCGATCGCGGCATGGCGAAACCGGCGCCGCAGCGAGGCACGATGCCGGTGATCCCGCCGCCGGGCTCGCCGGGCGGAAACCCCAACGTGCAGCCCAAGTAACACGCCAGGGAAGCGAGTCTGCCATCGGCGTGCCAGGCGCGCAGGCCGTGTGCGCCGGACATCCGGGGGCAAACGGCAAGCGCTGCCGTTCGGCGGTGTGCTCCAGGTCTCCAGGTCCGTGGGTTGGCTGCCGTGCGGGACAGGCAAGAGGGCTTTGCTTGACAGGCCGCGCCGCCGCTCCCTATATCCGCCCAATTCCGGCCCGCGGCCGGAACCGGTGGCGGGGTAGCTCAGCTGGTTAGAGCAGCGGAATCATAATCCGCGTGTCGGGGGTTCGAGTCCCTCCCCCGCTACCAACAAAATCAATAATTCATGGCTTGGTTTCGGCGCCGTCATTTTCCGGCGCCACGACCCGCAGCAAGCGAAGCCGGTTCATCTTCAGCGCTCCCAGCGGCTGGTCCGATCCTCGGGTAGGCGCTGCCTCAACTCCTTCTCCATCAGACCTGAACACTGCCTACGATCGGGTTGATCGCCGTCGCCATCAACGATGCAGGCCCTGTCGGTCTCAGCCGACGGCAGGCCGCCGAAGAATAAAGTTCATCGCCTTCAGGGACATCACAAGTTCATCGCTTTGATTGAAGATCTCGACGAACGACGTGACCATGCCGCGATCGGGCTTCGACTTCGACGGAGCCGCCTTCAATATCGTTACCCGCACGGACAGCCGATCTCCCGGCCGCACAGGCTTGTGCCAGCGTAGTTCATCAATCCCGGGAGATACGAGGCTTGCGACATGACTCAGGTAATGTTCGACATAAAGCCGCATCATCAGGCCGACCGTGTGCCAGCCGCTCGCTATTATGCCGCCGAACGGCTTCAGCTTTGCCGCTTCGGGGTCAGTATGAATCGGCTGCGGGTCGAAGCGTTCGGCGAACGAAATAATTTCGTCGCGGTCGACTGTCACGCTGCCGAGATTGTGGACATCACCCTCGATATAGTCTTCGAAATATCGATCGTTGACGTCGTGAAGAAAAGCCATGAGCACCTCGCGTAAAAGGTGGGGCAGCGCCGGCAGCCCGTTGCCGGAGAAACGGCCGAAGCCGACTGAATCGGATCGATGAAAATGGCGATATATGCGGAAGGACCGTCGGAGGCTGTGACTCAACCGAGCCCGTGCTTGGCAAGAAACTCCTTTGTAAGCCGGTAACATTCGTCCGGCTTCTCGATCTGCATCAGGTGACCGGTGCCCTCGACGCAGGCATAGTCGTAGCCGCCCTCCTGCCCAAGAGCCTGGTTTGCGGCAGCGGTAGCCGGCGTGCCCTTCATGGCCGGGTCCGCACCGAGCAGTCTGACGGGGCCGCCGAATTCGCGCGCCATCGGCCAAAGATTCAGATTCATCGCCTCGGCATAGATCCCGGCCTCGTTCTCCGGAGCACAGGTGAGCACGAAGCCGTCGCCGTCGGGGTTCTTGCGCAGCACGGATCGCGCCATGAGTTCGTGCGCGCCGGGCACCCACCTGCTCGTTGCCCGTGACTGCAAGTATTCGTCGGTCAGTTCCTGCACCGACGGGAATTGACGACGCCGATTTCGGGCAAATTCGGTCAGGCGCTTTTCGAATATTTCCATGGCGGCATAAGTCGGATGGCCCGGCGGAGGCACGTCCGGCGGATCAAACAGGATCAGGCCGTCCCAGCACCAGCGGACTTCGATCGCGTGCTTCATGGCGGTGCGGGCCGACATCGAATGAAAAACGCCGATCGTTGTCTTTGCGCCGAACGTCGAATTCGATCTGCCGAACGACGCGATCGAGGTCGCGGGTGAGCTGGGCATAGGTGTGATGCGGCGGATCCACCGGCACGTTCTGCCCATGATTGCGGAAATCAAAGATCATGAGGTCGTACTCGCCGAGCAGATGGCGCCAGTACGGGAAATACGCGTCGACGGCGAACCCGTTGCCGTGGGACAGCAGGATGCGTGCGCCCGAGGAATTGCCGTGACGGCGCACGTGGATCTTTGCTCCGTCCTCGAGTTCGATATCGAAAACAAGGTTGGGAGCCGGAAGTTCGAAGTTCACACTACTCTCCGTTCTGTCGTTGGGTGCGGCGCGCTGGGGTGCGTACCGCAAGCTCGTCGTCGCGCGAGATCGCTGGAGGCCCGGCGAGGGGATGCGATCTGCGCTTGGCACTGTCTATGATGGTGCGGACGGTCACCGATCGGAGCGTCGCGGACGTGATGCGGTCGATTTCGTGCAAGACCCGTGCGAGCTCGTTGGCCAGCGCATTGCCGGCTTGCAGATCGTGATCTTCTTCCTTTGGCCATCCGGTCTCGAAAAGACAGATGATGTCATAGAGAGTGAGGCGCTTGGCATCGCCGCAGAACGAAAAGCCTCCGCCCGGCCCGCGCGCGGAGTTGACGATCTTCGCCTTCGCCAGCGTATGCAGGATCCTGACCAGGTGGTTGTGGGAAATGTGATAGGTCTGCGCCAGCTGCTGCGCCCGGATCTGCTCGTTGGGGCGGGACGCAAGCTCGACCACGGCCCAGATCGCGTAGCGTGTTGCCTGCTGCAGCTTCATTCTGTGGAAGCCCGTGCGGGAGCCGTCATTGCGTCAAGACCCGCCCACCGCCATCTCGAGCTCGACGAACGGGCCGGCGGACATGCCAAAGCTGCGCAGGAACGACATGAGCAGATGGTCGTCGATGCCGATCACGGTGCGCACCGCTTCGACCCCGTTCTGCCGGAAGCGAGAAACCAGCTCAGTCATGAGAGCCGTCGCGATTTTTTGCAGCCGATGGTCCTGCTCCACGCCGATCGTATAGAGCCAGCCGCAAACGGGCGTGCGCACCGGCCACGAGCGGATTTCGCCCAGGGTATAGCCGACCAGTCTGCCGGAGCGCCGCGCGACCAGCACGAACAAAGCAGTACCTGACGCCCTTTGTTTGAAGAGGTCGTGCCAGAAATCGGCGCGCGCATATCCCGCGATCTGCTCGTCAAGGTCGATAAGCTCGGCGAGATCAGAGGCGTCGGCATCGGTCAAAATAAGCGCATCGGCCGGTGCCGTAGCAGGTTCGCGCTTGATATCTCGTCGGGTCATTGCCGCACTCACGCCGTCTCGCCGTTACGCAACTGCATGTTATCCCAGGGCTTAAACGGAATAAAGCAATTATGATACATGAATACCTTTACTTCGTTTTGGCGCCGATGCTAGCTTGCCGGCCGGTCGGGCTGGTGCGCCCGCGAGCGCGGTTACGTCGAGCGGGCGTGACTGACATTTGCGTTTAGTGCTTGCGCGAGGTTCTTGGTGACACAACTTCTCGGGAAGCCGATCCTGCGCAAGGAAGATGCGGCGCTGCTTTCGGGACGCGGCCGTTACGCCGACGATCTGCCGGCTCCCGTCGGTACATTGCACGCCCATGTCGTGCGATCGAGTCACGCACATGCGGATATCGTCGCTATCGACACGAGCGCGGCGCTGAAGCTGCCGGGCGTGTGGGCGGTCATAACCGGCGAAGAAATCAAGGAGCTTTCCGATCCATTTCTGATGGCGATCAAGGCGCCGGTGAACCAGTGGTCGCTGGCCGTCGGCCGCGTTCGCTATGTCGGAGAGCCGGTCGCTCTGGTCGTTGCGGAGAGCCGCTACCTCGCCGAAGACGCGGCCGACCTCGTGCGCGTCGCGTATCGCGCGTTGCCCGTCGTCGTCGATGCGCTCAAGGCCTGCGAGAAGTCGGCGCCGCTCTTGCATCCGGAAGCGAAGACCAACGAGATTTCGGTCCGCAATTTCTCCTACGGCGATACGAAGAGCGCCTTTGAGCAGGCGGACCGGCGCGTCAAGCTGACCACGGAATATCCGCGGCTCTCCTATACGCCGATGGAATGCTACGTGGTCGTCGCGCAGTACGATCCGACCGGCGACAGCTACGACGTGCTGGCGAATTTCCAGGGCCCGTTCAGCACGCATCCGGTGATGGCACGCGCGGTCCGGGTGCCGGGCACGCAATTCCGCGTGCGCATTCCCCCCGACAGCGGCGGCAGCTTTGGCATCAAGCTCTCGGTCTTTCCCTATATGGTGCTTGCCGCGCTTGCGGCCCGTATCACGGGCCGGCCGGTGAAATGGGTCGAGGACCGCGTCGAGCATCTCATTGCGGCGAGCTCCGGCCCGAACCGGATCACCGAGATCGAGGCTGCGGTGACCAAGGACGGCCGCATCCTCGGCCTCAGGCTCGATCAGCTCGAGGATTACGGCGCCTTTCTCCGCGCACCCATGCCGGGGCCGCTCTACCGCATGCACGGCTCGGTGACGGGCGCCTATGACATTCCCAACGTGGACGTCGTCAACCGCGTCGTGGTCACCAACAAGATGCCGGCAAGCCTGATCCGCGGCTTCGGCGGACCGCAGCTCTATCTGGCCATCGAGCGGCTGATGCAGCGTATCGCGGTCGAACTCGACCTCGATCCGCTCGAGGTGATCAAGCGAAATATCATCCCGGCGGCGAAGTTTCCCTACAAGACCGCGGCCGGTTCGCTGTACAACTCCGGCGACTACCTCAAGGCGATCGAATTGACGGTCGGCGACGGGCGCCTCGACGAGCTGAAGAAGCGGCGCGATGCCGCGCGCGCGGCGGGCCGCCATTACGGCATCGGTTTTGCCGCGGTGGTCGAACCCGGCATGTCGAACATGGGTTATCTGTCGACGCTGCTGACGCCGGAAGCGCGCGAAAAGGCCGGCCCGAAGAATGGCGCCGTGTCGATGGTGACCGTCAATGTCGATCCGCTCGGCGCCGTGTCGGTCACCGCCGACGTGACGGTGCAGGGGCAGGGGCACGAGACGGTGATCTCGCAGATTGTCGCCGACCAGCTCGGCCTTGAGCCGGACGACATCAATGTCGTCCTCGAAATGGACACCGGAAAGGATCAATGGTCGATAGCGGCCGGCACCTACTCCTGCCGCTTCACGCCGGGCACCGCCGTCGCCGCGCAGATGGCTGCCATTCAGGTGCGCGACAAGCTGAGCCAGATCGCCGCCAAGCAGCTCAACACGCTTGCCGATGACATCCAGTTCGTCAACGGCAAGATCGGCAGCAAGCGCAACCCCGACAACGCCATTCCGTTCGGGCGCGTCGCCGGCACGGCGCACTGGTCGCCCGTCATGCTGCCGGAAGGCATGGCGCCGAGCCTGCGCGAGACCGGGGTGTGGTCTCCGCCGGAACTCGAGCCGCCGTCGACGGACGACCGCATCAACACCTCGCTCACCTACGGTTTCATCTTCGACATGTGCGGCGTGGAGATCGACCCCCTGACCGATCAGGTGCGCGTCGACCGCTACGTGTCGATGCACGACGCCGGCAAGATCCTCAATCCGCTGCTGGCCGAAGGCCAGATGCGCGGCTCCTTCGCGCAAGGGATTGCCGCGGCGCTCTACGAGGAGTTCGTCTACGACGACACCGGCGCGTTTCTATCCGGCACCTTCGCCGATTACCTGGTGCCGACCGCGAGCGAGATTCCGCCGGTCGAATTCCTTCACATGGAATCGCCGTCGCCGTTCACCCCGCTGGGCGCCAAGGGCCTGGCGGAAGGCAACTGTATGAGCGTGCCCGCGTGTATCGCCAACGCGGTCGCCGACGCGCTTGGGATCAAGGACGTGACCGTGCCGGTCACGCCGCGCCGTATCCACGGCTGGCTGGCGCAAGCCGAGCCGCCGCCGCCCGCGAGCGCCACGCAACCCGCGAGCGTCATCGCGCCGACAGCCGAGGGCGGCCGCAACCTGCAAGGCCGCGGCACTTTCGATGTGCCGGCCCCGCCGGGCGCGGTCTGGCGCTCGCTGCTCGACCCGGAAAGCCTCAAGGCCGTGATCCCGGGCTGCCACGAACTGCAGCGGCTGGGGGAAAACGAATATCGCGCGCTCGTCTCCCTTGGAGTCGGCCCGGTGCGCGGCAAGTTCGAGGCGCTGGTCAAGCTGAGCGATCTGGTGACGGAGAAGTCCGGCCGCATCTCGGGCGCGCTCACTGGTCCCCTCGGCGGCGCGTCGGGGGCCGGCAATCTGCGCCTTGAAAAGATCGCGACGGGCACGCGTATCGAATACGATTATGCGGTCACCGCTATCGGCAAGGTCGTTTCCGTGGGTGGGCGCCTGCTCGACGGCGCCGCCGCAATCATCATCCGGCAATTCTTTGAGCGGCTGGCGCGGCAATTCAGTCCGGAGGCCGCCGGCGGCCCGGCGCGCGCTTCGGTCTGGCAGCGTTTGCGCAGGCTTCTGGGTCTGGGCGGAGGTGGC
Organism: uncultured Pseudomonadota bacterium; assembly: GCA_963837965.1. GTDB lineage: Bacteria > Pseudomonadota > Alphaproteobacteria > Rhizobiales > Xanthobacteraceae > Pseudolabrys. The sequence goes on from CAWIPY010000011.1 coordinate 503,747, forward strand.
GCATGAAGCCGCATCCGTTCGATTACGTCTGCGCGGACACGGTCGACGAGGTCGTCGATGTTCTCGCCGAACACAGCGATGGCGCGCGCGTGCTTGCCGGCGGTCAATCGCTGCTGGCCATGCTCAATCTGCGGCTGCTTGAGCCCGCGGTGCTGGTCGATATCAGCCGCATTCCCGAGTTGTCGGAGATCCGGGAAGTCGGCGCCAAGATCGAGGTCGGCGCGGCGGTGACGCAGAATCGGCTGCTTGCCTGGCCCGGCCTCAAGGAAAAGCTGCCGCTATTGGCGGCCTCGCTCCCTTTTGTCGGTCATTTTCAGACCCGCAATAAAGGCACCGTATGCGGCTCGGTCGCGCACAACGACCCCAGTTCCGAGATTCCGCTGTCACTCGCCCTGCTGAATGGTGAAGTGGTGCTGCGTTCCCGCCGCGGCACGCGCACCGTCCCTGCCGATGAATTCCAGGTCGGCATGCTGACGACCTCACGCAAGCCGGACGAACTGGTCACTGCCGTACGCTTTCCTGTGCAGACTGCACGGCGCGTTGCATTTCGTGAGGTGGCCCGCAGGCACGGCGATTTCGCCATCATAGCCGTCGGCGCCGTCGCCGATGGAAACCGTATTCGTCTCGGGGTCGGAGGAATGGCGGGCCGGCCGTCAATTCGGGAATTCTCAGCCGGCATTGATCTTGTCGAAGCCATCAACGCCCTGGCGTGGGAGCTCGAAGGCTACGAAGACCAGCACGCCTCCAGCCGCATGCGGCGCGATCTTTTGCGCCGCATTGGGCCGGTCGTTATCGAGGAGGCACTGCAATGCGCCGGGTAGGCCGCGATCAGCGCAGCCGTGTCAGCGTCAAGCTCAACGGCCGCAATGCCTCGGCCGAAGCCGAGCCGCGCATGCTGCTGAGCGATTTTATCCGCCAGGCGCTGGGCGCCACGGGTACCCATGTCGGCTGCGAGCACGGCGTGTGCGGCTGCTGCACTGTCTTGCTCGACGGCGTCGCCGTCCGCTCGTGCCTGACCCTTGCCATGCAGGCCGACGGCCGCGAGATTACCACTGTGGAGTCGCTGGCCGGGCCCAACGGTGCGCTCAACGCGCTGCAGCAGGCGTTCCGCAGTAAGCATGCCCTGCAATGCGGATTCTGCACGCCGGGCATTCTGATGTCATTCACCGACTTCCTTCGCCGCAATCCGAAGCCGTCGGAAGCGCAGGTGATCGAGGTGCTGAGTGGTCATATTTGCCGCTGCACAGGTTACGCCGGCATTATTTCGGCCGTCATGGAGGCGGCCGACAACATCAATTCGACCTCAGGAGGAAAGCCATGAACAAGCCGCAGGAAGCGCCGAAGGCCGCCAACAAGCTTTTCGAGGAACGCGTTACGATCGACGGCAAGAATGTCGTCCTCTCGCATAACGAGCCGCCGGTGATCAATGCCGGGGTGCTCGCAAATGAAGACATGTTCCGCATGTTCAACATTTTTGCGGAAAAGTTCTCGCCGACCAACATCGACAAGGCGGACGGCACGCCACTGCGCCTCTATACGTCGGACCACGTCAAGGTGGACGTCTCGAAGCGGCGCAAGCACGACATGGGTTTCTGGCATCGCAACATCGATGCGCACGAAATCATCTTCTGCGTCAAAGGCGCCCTGAAGTGGGAAACCGAGATGGGTGTTCGTGTCATGCACCCGGGCGACATGCTGCTGATCCCCCGGGGCATCGGCCACCGCTCCATGCTGTGCGAGGATTCGACCGACGACAACGTCCTCATCGAGTTGAAGATTTCCGATCCGCTCACCTATGTCGGCGAGAACAAATGAGGCGAGCGAACCGTGCAAGCAGTTGATCTGATCGTCGCGAACATCGGCTGGCTTATCACCGTCGATCCCGGCCGTCGCATCATCCGGGATGCGGCGATCGCGGTGAAGGACGGCAAAATAGCGGCCGTTGCCAAATCCGCGGAAATTGCCAGGCAGTATTCGGCGACGAAATCGGTCGACGCCAGCGCCACGGTGGCGACGCCCGGCTTTGTCGACTGCCATTTGCATTCCTCATTCCAGCTCTCGCGCGGACTTGCGGACGAGGCCAATGCACAGGCCTTCCTCTTCGAGCGCATGTATCCCTACGAGGCCGCGCTCGAACACGAGGATGTGCGCCTGTCGGCGACGCTGGCTGCCGCGGAACTGCTCAAGCACGGCGTCACGTGCTTCATCGATCCGGGGAATTATCACCCCGAGGCATCGGTCGAAGGCATCATGGCGACGGGTATCCGTGCGATCGTCTCTCGTTCGTCCTTCGATTTGACAAAGTCGGTGCTGGGCATCCTGCCCGAGCGCATGATCGAAAACACGCAGGTCGCGCTCGAACGCGCCGAAGAAGTGCTGGAAAAATACTCCAATAGCGGCAATCCGCGGCTCGGCGCCAGCGCCTCGTTTCGTGGTCTCAATAATGCATCGGACGAGTTGATCCTCGGGCTCGACAAGCTTGCCAAGCGCTATGATACGCTGTTGCAGACCCACGCCTGCTTCAGCTATTCCACGCACGACTCCAGCGTCACGCGCACCAAAATGGCCGAGATCGAGCGGCTGGAATCGCTCGGCGTGCTCGACGAAAAATTCCTCGTCGTGCATTCCGGCTGGTTGGAGCCGGAAGAGGTGGCGATCCTGGCGAGGCGCAAGCCGTCGCTGGTTTGTGCGCCAAGCTCGAGCCTCCACAACGGATACGGTAATTTCGTCGTCGGCAAGCTGCCGGAGCTTATGGCGCTCGGCGTCAACGTGACGGTCGGCTCCGATCATGCCTCATCCGGCATCGTCGATATGACGCAGGAAATGCGCCTTGCATGCTGCTGCTATAAGGAAACGCGGCTCAATCCGCGGGTGATGCCGCCCGAAACCGCGGTCGAAATGGCGACCATCAACGGCGCCAAGGCCGCGCTGCGGGCCGACCGCATCGGCAGCATCGAAGTCGGCAAGGACGCCGATATCGTTTTGTTCGACACGAACCGGCCTGAATGGCAGCCGCTGATCAATCCGCTCTCTAATCTCGTCTACAGCGCCACCGGCAATTCGGTGCGCGATGTGTTCGTGGCCGGCGAGCAGGTGGTGGCCAACGGCCGGCTCACGAAGATCGACGAGACTGCACTTTATCCTCAGGTGCCGGTGGCGGTCGCGCGATTCGGCAAACGGCTGAAGATGGACCAGATGGTTCAGTTGCGCTGGCCGGTCTCTTAGGGCCGTTACACAGGTATTGGATACGCTTTAATGAGCACGCTAACGAGCAAAGTCGCGCGGGGCGCGTCGGCGGGTGACGAGATCACCTTTCCGTTCCCGGACTATCCGGCGGCGGGCACGGCGACGGAAGTGGCTGACGGCATATTCTGGGTTTCGACCACTGTCCCCTTCAAAGCGCTCAAGCAAGTCAATCTCTGGCTACTGCGCGACGGGCCGGGCTGGACCATGATCGATTGCGGCTACGGCAAGCCCGACGTGCGCGAGCAAATCGTGCAGGCGTGGCAAAGCGTGCTCGGCGGTCGTCCGATCACGCGGCTCGTCGTGACGCATTTCCATCCCGATCATGCCGGCAATTCCGGCTATATTGCCTCGGAATGGGGCCTTCGGCCTCTGATGAGCCAGAGCGAATGGTTGACCGCCCATCTGGCGCGGGCCGACAAGGATACCGATGCCATGGATGTGCGCGCGCACTTCTATCGGCGACACGGCCTGGGGGAGGCGGACGCAGGCAAATTTATCGAGGAAGTGCTGCCTTATAAGGATGGCGTCGAATTGCCGCGCGATTATAAGCGGCTGCGCGACGGCGAATTTCTCTCGATCGATGGTCGTCGTTGGCAGGTGATCACGGGCGAAGGACATTCACCCGAGCACGTCTCGCTTTACTGCGCTGAGGCCAAAATCCTGATCGCGGGCGATCAAATCCTGCCTGTGATCACGACGAACGTGAGCACGTGGCCGGGCGAGCCGGAATTCGACGCAGTCGGTGCTTTTCTCAAGACCTGCAAGAAATTTCTCGATCTGCTGGATCCCGATGCGCTGATCCTGCCTTCGCACCGCAAACCATTTTTAAATGTGCGTCACCGTCTGCATGAGCTCGCAGCACATCACGCGGAGCGGCTCAATCTCATGTTGGAAGGGGCCGGCGGTGAAACCTCGGCCGGCGAATTGATTAATGTGCTGTTCAGGTCAGGCCTCGACGGCCACCAGATCGGTTTTGCGATGGGCGAGATTATTGCGCACCTCAATCATCTCGTCGTGCTCGGCCATATGAAGATGATCGAAACGGAATCAACGGTTCGCTACCGCCGCGTCACTGATATGTCCGAAAAGATCGCTCCGCATTTCGGTTGAAAGCGGAACTGAGTGCGCCCCGCCGGGCAGCAGCGACAGAGACGATAAGCTGAAGCCGAAAGTTTAGGCAGACCCTCAAAAAGGCCGTCGTGCGCCGCTGGGCTGTGACCGCCGGGTTGAGCCCGCTGTGTCCTTAACGACGCCGGCCGCGTGCGGCCCGTCGACGGCTCATGCAAGTTCGCCGCTGCCGCGCAATTTTCAGGTTTGCCTCTCTACGTTGCCCGTCCCCATCGTCTGGAATCGCGATTTCGACCGATTGCCCGAGCTATGAAAGTCCTTTACTATGCCCGGGCCTTGGATGAAGGCTCAAGTCGGTTTGGAGGAGGGGAGGACAAATGCTCGGTAAGGGTTTTTTCGGCGCACTGGTTGCCGCCGCAGCGCTCGCGACAGGTGCGCAGTTCGCGCAAGCACAAAATCAAATCGTCATCGGTGCAATCGTGCCGAGCAGCGGCCCGTTCGCGGAATGGGGCCGTGCCAACACCGTCACGCTCAATATGCTGGAGAATGACGTCAACAAGGCGGGCGGCGTGAACGGCGCCAAGCTCAAGATCGTGGTCCTTGACGACGCGGCAAAGCCGGCACAGGCGGCGAACGACGTGCGTAAGCTCGCGGGCGACGACAAGGTGCTCGCCATCGCCGGTCCGCTTACCAGCAGCGCCTGCGAAGTGGCGTTCCCCGTCGCGAACCAGACGAAGGTGGTTGCGACGTCGCAGGCTTCGTCTAAGCCGGGCGTGGCAAAGGCCAACCGCCCCTGGGCGTTCCGCAACACCGTCGACGAGGGTACTCTGACGAAGGCCTCGGTGCCGTACTACAAGAAGACCTTCAACATCAAAAAGGTGGCGATCATCTACGACGCCAAGGACGCGGTCTCGACGGCCATCGCCACCAAGATCATGCCGGCGGTCATGAAGGCCAATGGGATCGAGGTTCTCAACGCGAAGAACCCGGTCTCCTTCAACACCGGCGATCTCGACGTCAGCGCGCAGGTAACCAGCCTCAAGTCGCTGAAGCCTGACGGTGTGGTTATCGGTGCCGACTACAGCCAGGCGATCACCGTCATCCGCGAGATGAACCGGCAGGGCTTCAGAAAGCCGGTGATCGGCGGTACGCCGTTTATCTCCTCCGCCATTCTCCAGGCCGCGCCGAAGATCCCGATCGTGGCTCCGGCGACGTTCTATGCGAGCATGAACGAACCGCGGGCGCACAAATTCGTCCAGGAACTCCAGCCGCTTTTGCGCAAGGCGTCCGGCCTGCCGAAGGACGTGGAGCCCAGCATGTTCGACGCCAACATCTATGAGACCGTGAACATGTACATCGACGCGGTGAAGAAAGCGGGCGTCACCGGCAAGCCTGGGGACCTGGAGAAGGATCGCACCAAGATCCGGGACTACATGGCCAATCTGAAGGGTTTCCAGGGCCTCGCCGGCCCGATCTCTTTCAACAAAAACGGCGACGCGGTTAAGAGATACTTCATCGTCGAGGGCCGCAACGGCGCCTGGACGACGAAGGTCCGCGGCTGCAGCGTTCCTGGCGCTTGCGGAAAGTGAATGCGTGAAAGTCGCGCGCGACCCGCCGAGCTTGTCGGCGGGTCGCGGAGGCGGCCGTTCGGGACCCGGGCAAGCTGCCGGTCCTCTCTGCCCGCCACCTGCCTACATCAGCGACAACTTTCCACCTCGTGCTGGGCCTTCAATGGCCCTATGCTGTATTCGTTTCTGCACCCGTCCCGTCTGATCGCGCTCGATAAAGTCGATTGACCATGTTTCTGCAGCAACTCGTGAATGGAATTACGCTGGGAGCGGTCTATACGCTGATCGCGCTCTCTTTCTCGCTCGTCATGGGCATTCTCTCCATTCTGAACCTCGCTATAGGCGAGCTGTTCATGCTGGGGGGGTACCTCGGCTTTGCCGTCATTGCCGGCCACATGCCGCTGGCGCTGGCGCTGCTGGCGGGCATGTTCGGCGCGATGCTTGTCAGCATTGTCATCGACAAGGTCGCTTACGAGCCGCTCCGTCACACGCCGCTGATCACGCCGATGCTCTCGACGCTCGGCTTTTCGATCATCCTTCAAAACGTGGTGACCAATGTCTGGGGTTCCGACCCGCTCCAGCTGCCGACTGAACTGTTTGATCGGCGATTCACACTGGGCTCGGTCAATATCGGTCTGATGCAAATCATTGTGATCGCTGTCGCGATCGTCCTGGTCGCCGCGGTGGCCTATCTGATCCAGAAGACGCCGGCGGGGCGGGCGCTGCGCGCCGTCGCCGAAAACCGCGATGTGGCGCGCCTGCTTGGCGTGTCCGCCACCCGTACCACCCTTTTGGCGTTCGCGGTGTCCGGTGCGCTGGCCGGCGCCGCGGGTGTGCTGATCAGCCTGCACTATGCGGCCATAACGCCTTACGTGGGCGTCGATACCGGGCTGAAGGCGATCGCCGTGATGGTGATAGGCGGCGCCACGCGGGTCTGGGGCGTCTTGCTGGCCGGTCCGCTGATCGGGATCGCTGAAGTGCTCACGGTGGCCTATGGCGGGTCGCAAGAGCGCGATCTGGTCGTCTACGGCCTGATGATCCTGATCCTTCTCCTACGGCCGCAAGGCTTGCTTGGCGGTGCGCGCACCGACGTCGGGCAACGCGTATGATCTCGACGTATGAAGCGGGCCTGCTCGCCGACGTGGGCATACTGCTGCTCGGCGCGCTGAGTGTTTATATCATTCTCGCCACCGGCCAGTTGTCCCTCGGAAACGCCGGATTCATGGGCATCGGCGCCTATACCGCCTCGTTTCTGACGGTGGAGATGCACTGGCCTCTGACCGCCGCGCTGGTCGTGGCCGCGCTCGTTTCCAGCATTATCGGCATTATCATCGCCTTCCCGGCCTTGCGCCTGCGAGGCATCTATCTCGCGATGGCCACGCTCGGCTTCGGCGAAATGGTGCGCAGCTTCCTCCTCGGCTTCGACAGCATGGGCGGATCGGGCGGCTACCGCGGCATGCATCACGTCTCGCTCGGCTATATCTGGGCGTGGGCGGGAGGCATCCTATTGCTCATCATGGTGCTGGAGCGATCGCGGTTATGGCTCGAGATGCGCGCCGTGCACGACGACGAAACGGCGGCCGGGCTGGTGGGCTTGAACACCACGCTGACCAAGATAGGCGCGTTCGGCTTCGGCGGCGCGGTGGCGGCGATCGCGGGTGGCCTGTTCGCGCATCAATACGTGTATATCGAGCCGGGCAATTTTGGCTTCGAGCGCTCAATCGATTTCGTGCTGGCGGTGATTCTGGGCGGATCCACGGTCGGCCTCGGCGCATTGATCGGCTCCGCCCTGCTGGTGTTCTTGCCGGAATGGCTGCGCTTCCTGGCCGATTGGCGTCTGGCGGCATTCGGCACGCTGCTTATTCTTGTGCTGCTGACGCGGCCCCAGGGTGTCGTCGATCGCGCTCTGCTGGCGAAGCTCGCTTTTCGCCGGAGTAAGCCGTCATGACCGCCGTATCGGATAAGCCGCTGCTGTCCCTGACCAATGTCAGCAAGAACTTCGGCGGCATCAGGGCGCTGTCCGATGTCTCGCTGGCCATCGGGCAGAATCGGATCGTGGAAGTCATCGGCCCCAACGGCGCCGGCAAGACGACGCTGTTCAACGTCATCACCGGTGCCTATCGCGCGGACGCCGGGGACGTGATGCTGCTCGACGAGCCGATCACCCAATGGCCGTCCTATCGCATCGTGCGGGCCGGCATTGCGCGCACCTTCCAGAATATCCGGCTGTTCGCGGGTATGACGGTTTGGGAGCACCTGCTTGTCGCGCAGCCGCATCAGGGCGCTGTGGTGCGTCGCTTCCTGCCGGCGCGCTGGGCCGATCCGGCGGCCTGGATACGCGCGGAAGAGGCGTTGGAATTCTTCGGGCTTCAGCAGTACCGCGACAGCCTCGCGCGCACGCTGGCTTATGGCTTGCAGCGGAAGGTCGAGATGGCCCGCGCGCTTACCGCCAAGCCGAAGCTGCTGCTGCTCGACGAGCCCGTGGCAGGCATGAACCACGACGAGGCGACTGAACTGCGCCGCCTGCTCCTCCAGTTGCAGGAGAGCGGCCTGGCCATCCTGCTCATCGAGCATGACATGGCTTTTGTTATGAATCTGTGCGAGGACGTCTACGTGCTGGATTTTGGCGCTCTCATCGCGCAGGGCACGCCGGCCCAGATCCGCAGCGATCCCGTGGTGCTGGATGCCTATCTCGGGAGCGAAAACGCATGCTGACGGTGCGCGGCCTGCAGGTCTATTACGGGCCGATCCGTGCCGTGCGCGGGATCGATCTCGACATCAATGCCGGCGAAATCGTTGCGTTGATCGGCGCTAACGGCGCCGGCAAGACCACGACGGTGCGCGCCATCGCCGGCCTCTCGCCCTACCGCGGCGAGATCACCTATGAAGGCAAGAAGCTGCAGCCCAATTCGGCCGAGAAAATATTGCGTGCCGGCATCGCGCTGGTCCCCGAAGGGCGAGGGGATTCTCGGCCGCATGACCGTCGAAGATAATCTGCTGATGGGCATCTATTGCCGCTCCGACCGCGCCGAGGCGTTGGCCGACATTCAACGCATGTACGAGCAGTTCCCGATTCTCCGCGAACGCCGGAACTCGCTCGCCAGCCTGCTGAGCGGCGGCGAGCAGCAGATGCTGGCCATCGCCCGTGCCTTGCTGAGCCGGCCGCGCCTGCTACTGCTGGACGAACCGTCGCTCGGTCTGGCGCCGAAAATGAGCGATTTCGTCTTCAACCTGATCGTTGGCCTGCGCAATGAGGGGCTGACAGTGCTGCTGGTCGAACAGAAGGCCCGCCAGACGCTCAAGGTTGCCGATCGGGCCTATCTGTTGGAAACTGGGCGCGTGCTAACCTCCGGCGCGGCGGCGGAACTCGCCGATGATACGCTGATCTCGGAGGCATTTCTGGGCGGGGCGGCCCCTGGGGCACCCGGCGCATCCTCGTGAAGACGTGATGATCCAATGACCGCTCCCGCACGCAATCGCTCGACAAGCGCGAATACGACCGGGGCTGCGCGCAAGGCCGGCCGGCGCCATTATCCGATGCCGCTCACCGTCTCGCGTCCCGAGTTGATCGTGAACGGCAGCGATCGGGAATTCCGCGAGCTGGTCCACAACCTGTTCGGCTTTTTCGCCCTGCACGAACGTATCCGCGGCGGTCATGCCAAATACATCGGGCTTGCCGGCATAGAATACACGGTTCTGATTGCGATTGCGCATTTGGCGGCCGAGGGCGACGTCAGCATCAAAACCATCGCCGACCATCTCCACTTTTCCGGAGCCTTCATCACCTCGACGACGCGACGGTTGCTGCAGCTCGGGCTCATTCACAAAACCGTCGATACCACGGACCGCCGCCGGGTCAGCTTGACGGTCTCGGGCAAGGGCCGCGCCGCACTGGAGAAGCTCGCGCCCGCGCAGCGCCGGGTCAATGATGTGGAATTCGGATGCCTGAGCCGCGAAGAATTCAAAGCGCTCAACGCGCTGATGAAGCGGATGATCGAATGCGGCGATCGCGCCGTGGCGCTGCAGAGCTACCTGCTGGCGGGCGGCTCCTCGGACTAGGACCAAGCGATGCGACCGCCGGCTAACTGATCACGGGCAGTGCCACGATATCGTAGGCATGCGTCATGGTGCGGCCGAGCACCGGATCGTGCAGCTCCATCTCGAAGCGCGTTGCCGGCCGGATGCCGCCGATCGCCCCCACCGTGCCGCAGAACATCACGGTGCCCGCTTTCAAACTCGTGCCGCCATCGTAGCGCGACATCAGGTCGGCGGGCGTGCGCATGCCCGCAAGCGTGCCCTCCTGGTACAGCACACGTTTGCCCCCGATAGCCGCGTGAGAGCGGATCACCAGACGGTCCCAGTGGGACGCGACGTCATCGAGCCGCCACAGTGTTTCGCCGATGACCTTGCCGCAGAGCTGCTTGGAAAGCGCGATCCCCATTGTCTCCGCCTTGCGGTCGGTATGATCGGAGCCGACGCCCAGCCAGAGGCCGTTTTCGAATGCGAGCACGACCGGCTCGACTTCGCCCGATGTGTCGGGCCCGAGCACTTCAAGCCGCGTCGTCTGCATCAGGCCGTTGACGCTGGTGCGATAAAATACCGGAACCGAGGACGGCCGCGGTACGCCAAGCGCGGCCAGTTCCTCGATGTGATGCTCGAGAGCCGCGGTGTCGCGTCCGGTCCAGCCCGCCACGATTAAAGTATGGAAGTCTGCCTCGACCGTTGAGGCGGCCTTGCCTTGACAAGTGAATTTCAACATCTGCAAATTTCCGGTTGTGCCTGTAATGCGGAGTGACACGCGTTTCATTAGAAGATATGCATTGGGCCAGCAAGGAGTAATCGCGTGAGCTTCGACGAACGGCATTTCCGCGATGCGCTCGGCGCTTTCCCGACAGGGGTCGCCGTCATCACCGGCATTACCGAAAGCGGCGAACAACTCGGGATGACGGTGAGCTCGTTCAACTCGGTATCCATCTCGCCGCCGCTCGTACTGTTCAGTGTCGCGCGCCGTGCCCACAGCTTCGAGGCATGGCAAGACACGCCGCGTTACGCCATCAATATCCTGTCGCAGCAGCAGGAGGAAATTTCCAACCGCTTTGCGCGTGCCGGCGGCGATAAGTGGTCGGGTGTGCTCGCATTGGACGGCCAAACGGGCCTGCCGCTACTGCCCAATGCGCTGGCCGTGTTCGAATGCGAGGCGCATGGGCGGTATGATGGCGGAGATCATGAAATCTTCGTTGGACGTGTGCTATCCTTCCGCGTCAGTCCGCATAAAATGGAGCAACCCTTGATCTTCTTCGGCGGCCGTTATCGACGGTTGGCGGCCGGGCGCGGCGACCTGCCGCCGCGCGACGCCAGTATTTTTGAAGGCTGGTAGCATTCGTTTCAAGCGAGTGCGTGCAACAGGAGCGTGTCGTAATGGCCGTCAATAAAGAACATAAAGAATTCCACCAGGTCGATCTGAAAAGCGGCTGGGAAACGCCCCCGGGCTATCCGGCTGGTATCCAGCAGAAGATCCTCGCGGGTGGGCTCGACGAAAAGGCAAAGCGCGGCACGCGCTCGCGACTGCTGCGCTTCGCGCCCGGTGTCTATACGACAAAGCCGTTCGTGCACGACTATTGGGAAGAGGTCTATCTCATCTCGGGCGACCTCACGGTCGGCAATGACGAGCAGGGCAATGGTGGCGAGGTCTTCTCGCCGGACACTTACGCCTGCCGTCCGCCGGGCGCCCATCACGGGCCGTTCAAGTCCAACAACGGCTGCATGCTCTTCGAACTGCACTACTACGATCCGGCGTGAGCCGGGCTGTCAGTGGGCGGCGCCTGAAAAGTCCTGCATCAGCGATGACCGTGCTACCCGCGCCTTGTGGGTCGTAGCCGGCGTATTGCGGCTGCGGCCGACGAACCGTGGTACGCCGGCGGTCACCACGCCGCCGATCGCCGCGATGTCGCCGTGCTTGATGGCGGCGAGCGCGCTCTGCTGGGTGCCGCCGTCCGGCGCGTCGATCAGCACGATGTCGGCCGCCTTGCCCGGTGCGAGATGACCGCTATCAAGGCCGTAGACCCGCGCATTGCTGCCCGAGGCCGCGCAGATAAACCGCTCGGCCGTCATATCGGTGAGGCTCGCGCAATGGGCGATGGTGTACAGCATCCCGAGCGGCATGATGCCCGAGCCGGTCGGGGTGTCGGTCGCGATGATGAAGCGGTCGAACGCGCCGAGCTCTTCGGCTAGCCGCGCGCAGAGCAGCGTGGTGCGCAGGTTGCCGGCGGTGCAGACCTGTAGCGCGATCTCGCTTTCCTTGATAACGCGCTCGAAATCGGCATCGGGCATGGCGGTCGGCCCGCCGTTGATATGGAATGAGACATGCGGGTGCATGGCCAGCAGATGGTCGCCGGTGATGGCGCCAGAGCCGGGAATTGATGAACCGCCGGTATGGCAGGTGGTGATCAGCCCCGCCGCCTTGGCGTCGCGCACCAGAGGCACGTAGTCATAGGCGGTCTTGACGGCGCCGAAGCCGGCCTTCGCCAGCTTCACGCCTTTCTCGGCCAGCTCCTTAAAATCTGCGGCCTCCAGGCCAGGCTCGAGAATGACCGAGCCTGCGAGCACCCGCATGCCGCCCGGCCGGTAGGTCGCGAAGCATCGTTGCGCCGCCACCGCGAGCGCCTTGACCCCTTCCGCGTCGCTCGGCCGCCCCGGCACGTGCACCTCCGATGCCGAGATCGCCGTGGTGGTGCCGCCGTGCAGATAGCTTTCGAGATAGCCGACCGTGCGCTGGCGGGGCGTGTAATCCCCGAAGGTGATGTGCACGTGGGAATCGATGAGGCCGGGGATTGCGGTCATTCCTCCCGCATCGATAATCACGTCGGCGCTTTCGACTTCCGCAGGAGATGCGGTGCCGACGCGCGAAATCAGCTCGCCGTCGCTGATGATCGTATCGCCGGCGACGAGCGGTGTCCGCCAATCGCCGGAAACGATCTGGCCGAGATTGACGATCGCGACCTTCATGGACCTGCCTCTCGGCTGCTCATTGTTTGGTGCGTTTCAATTCGCTTTGCAGATCGTAGGACGACAACAGCTTTTCGACCAGTCCGGTCGCCCCGTTCCAATCGAAGGTCCGGAAGCTGTGCCCGGTGGTGACGAAGCGCGCGCCGGCATAGAACATCTCGTATTGCGTGTGGCGCGAGCCGAACTCCGAGCCGATCGCGTCCCAGGCCGCCTTGAGGAATTTCACCTTGTGCTCAGGGTCCATCGAGGTTGAACGCTGGGTCTTGTTGATGATCTTCACCAGTTCGGGATTGGCGAAGTCTTCGATGGATGACGGCAACATGATCAGCGCGCCGCCTGCGAGATCGCGAATGGTCTGGATCACGCGCGGATAGAGGTCCTGCGTGATGACCTGCGCCGAATACATGTAGTGCTTGTTGGGCACATACCACTCGCCGAGTTGAACACCGGAGGCTTCCATGCCCGACAGCATGGCGTTGACCATGCCCGTTTGCGCTGCCAGGTAGCCGAGTTCCTGCGCCACCGAGGGGATTTTCGTGGTGCCGATGGCTTCGGTGATGCGGCGGGCAAGTCCGGTCAGGAAGGAAATTTTCACCGAGAGGCGGATCTGCGCCTGATAGTTCTGATAGGCGTGGCCCGGCGTATCGTGGAACTGGGCACGGCACATATCGGTATCGCGGTAGACGAAGACGCGCTCCCACGGAACCTTGACGTCGTCGAAATACATCAGCGCGTCATTCTCGTCGAAGCGCGAGGAGATCGGATTATCGTAGATCGATACCGCATGCTCTTCGTAGGACTTGCGCGAAAGCACGCGCAGACCCTTGGCGTTCATCGGCACGGCGCAGGAGAATGCCAGATCCTCTTCGCCGGGCTTGAGCGGCTGGAGATTGGCAACGAAGACCTCGTTCGCCATGATCGAGGAAGTGCCGAGCATCTTGGCGCCGCGGATGGTGATGCCGGTCGAGTCTTCATCCACAACGCGCGCGACCAGGTCCTCCTCCTGTTCGCCCCAGTCCTTGGCCCGTTCCGCCTGCGGATTGATGATGACATAGGTCAGGAAAAGATCGTTCTGGCTCGCGTAATCGAAATAGTCGGCGAAGGCCTTGGCGCGATCGGGGCTGTGTTTGCGGAATACCTCGATCCCCATGCGCTGGCCGACCAGCGCGGAGGACAGGTGGTCGGGAGCGCGGCCGAGAAATCCGCAGGAAAGGCTCGCCCAGGCCTGCAGCGCCTTGCGCCGCTGCACCATCTCGTCATAGTTGCGCGGCATTTGCCAGCCGCGGTTGACCCTGCGGTTGGAACCGTTGGGCTGGAAAGTCATCAGCTCGATGTTTTCCGGACGCGCCTGAAAATCGTAAAGCGCGGCGGCCGAGTGCACCGAGTTGCGGAAAGCCTTGTGCTCGGTGACATCGCCCACCAGTTGGCCGTCGAGATAGACGGTACGGCCGTCCTGCAGTGACTTGATGTGCTCGGCACCGGTCTTGCAATCGCTCATGGTCTTCTCCTTGCGACCTCTGCGCCGGACGTGCGTCAGGTGAGGCCGTCGTTTCCCTTGATGTCGTTCGCCGCGAGGCCGCCGACGCGATGGTTCGGACGGCCGCGGCTTGCATAGGCGCAGATCACCGCGATTTCATCGGGCAGCGGTGCATCATGCAACGTTATGGTCATCCCGTCGTAATGCGATCGCACATAAAGTGCGTCCTTGTGCGCAAGCGGGATGTCGATCGATGCGCCGGGCGCGGCGCGCTTGGTCAGCGACGAAATCCAGGCCTTGCCGCCGCCTGCGGCCTCGCGCATGACGTTGCCGAACACGGTGGTTAGCATGGCGACCCCATGCTCCTGCTCGCCGGCGAGTCCGATGATTGCCGCCTTGCCGTAGCTCACCGGCTGGAACGGGGTCAGAAGGCCGACGGCAATCGCGCAGATTTCGCGGCCGATCGCTTCGCTCGCCTGCACCAGCGGGGAAAGATCGTCGACGTAGCGGCCGGCGAACGGGTTGTGCACCACGGCGACAGCGGCGGCCTTGCGCAATGGCGGCTCTGTCGGCTGTCCCGCTTCGCTGCGCAGTTCATCGACAAAGGTGAGAACCCGCTTGATCTGCATGAAGCCCATCCCTCCCGGCGAGCAAATTGGCTAACATAATTACCTAACTGACGAAGCTATTCAAGCGTGGCTATTGCCCTGCCGCCGCACGCATGGCGTGAAGCCTGGGCTGCCTCACCACCACCCGTCCGTCGTCGGCCCGCCCAAGCACCCGGCTGCCGCGTTTACATCCGAGAGCCGGCCTTGCCGGCCGCCTTTGGTTTCGGCCGGCCGGGCCCTTGCGGTCCGCGTTTCGCCGGCCGCTTTGCAGGCGCGCGCTCCTGCGACGTCTCGGCGGCCTCGCCGGCCAGGAAAGCAGTCAACTCCTGCTCCATGGCACGATATTGAGCGACCTTCAGCTGCAGCGACAAGAGCTGATACCGCCGCGCTTCATGCTTCTTGCCGGGATGCGCCTCGACGCGGGCCTTGGTGGCTTCCAGATAGGCGCGCTCGCGGCGTATGCGTTCCAGGTAGGCATCGAGCTCGCGGCGCATGGTGTTCTTGCTCGCGAAGTTGCCCAGGAAAATGCGCAGCAGCACCTCGTCCCGCGTCACCGAGGCGCGGATGGGCTCACTCATGAACGCCTGCAGCGCCGTGCGACCGCTCGGCGTGATGGTGTGAATCTGCTTGTCGGGCTTGCCGGTTTGCGCCAGCGCCTTGCTGGTGACGTAGCCTTCCTCGCGCAGCTTGTGCAGCGTGTTGTAGATCTGCGGACCGGTCGCGTTCCAGATGAAATAGGTCGAGCGGTCGATGGCCCGCTTCAGATCATAACCCGACGCCGGCTCGACCGCGAGCAGGCCAAGAAGGGCAAAGCGAAGCGACATGCTGTCTGCAACCTAGCGGTACGTTGCGCCGCCGGGGCGCCGACCAGTGCAAGCGGACGGCTCAATCATAGGCGTCGGCCCCTTTGCGCAGTGTGGCCCACTGTTTGGCGTCGTGGCTGCATATGATCGTTGCCCCCGAGGCTTCGATGCGGCGGACTTCGGCCAGCGATTTCAACAGCGCATCGCCGTTCCAGGTATTGCGCGGAACAATGCCGGTATCGAGCGTTTCGCGCAAGCTGACGGTGTCGCCCGCCAGCAGAAAGGTACCGCTGCGTTCGAGCTGCGTCAGCGCCCCGATCGAGCCCGGCGTGTGGCCGGGCAGGGGCAGCAGCACGACCCGGCCGTCGCCGAAGATGTCGCGTTCGCCGGTGAGTGCGTCGACCGGCATCGGCTGGTCCCAGTCGGCGGCGAGATAACCGGCCGCCTCGCTGTCCGGCGCACGGGCGGCGGCCAGTTCGTCGGAGTGGGCGAGGAAAGTGGCCTTGTGGAAAAACGCGTTGCAGCCGCAGTGGTCGGGATGGAGATGTGAATTAATGACGATGTCGATGTCGTCGGGGGCGAGGCCGAGCTCGGCAAGGCCGGTCAGCACGTGTTCGCCGGGCTGCATGATCGGAACCATGAGCTTGGCAAGGCCGCCCCAGCGCGCTTCCGGGTTTTCCGCCACCGTTGGATGGCAGCCCGTGTCGAACAGCACGTTTGCCTGCCCGTGCCGCAGCAAAGCGCTGGAAACCGGCAGCTCGATTGTCTCGCTACGATCGGATGCCGGCAGGAAGATGCTCTTGCGCATCCGCAGCCGACCGCAGGACAAGAGATGCATTTTCATCGTTCGATCTTCATCCCATTGCTGATTACCGCGTCGCCGCCGCGACGGGTAAATAGATCACGACGATCGGGTCCGGGTCATCCCGAGCGTCATATGCGAACTTCCACTATAGCGCGGCCGGTCCGGCTGCACGGCGCGCAGCGGTTCGACGGGCCGCTGGCTCGTCAGGCTGCGCACGGCGAGATTTTGATATTCCTGCGTTCCCTTTTGCTTCCAGGCAATTTCCTCGTCGGTCAACTGCCGGACAATGCGCGCGGGATTGCCGGCAGCGACGGACCGGGGCGGGACGATGGTGCCTTCGCGCACGAAGGACATCGCGCCGACGATCGAGGACTCGCCAATCTCCGAACGGTCCATGACCACAGCGTTCATGCCGACCAGCGCATTCTTTCCGATATGTGCGCCGTGGATCACCGCACCATGTCCGATGTGGCCGTCAGCCTCGATGACGGTGTCGGTGTTGGGAAAGCCGTGAATGACGCAGGTGTCCTGTACGTTTGCGCCCTCGTGCACAATGATGCGCCCGAAGTCGCCGCGCAGCGAGGCGGCGGGTCCGATATAGCAGCGCGGGCCTATGATGACATCGCCGATGAGCACGGCGGTCGGGTGCACATAAGCCGTCGGGTCGACGACCGGAATGAGATCTTCAATGGCATAGCAATTCGGCATTGGGGACCTATCGAAAGTCTCGGGGGCCCGGCTCACACCATGCAATAGCCGCCGCTCACACTGATCACCTGGCCGGTGATCCAGCCGCTTTTGGGTGAGGCCAGCAGGGTTACGGTGGGCGCGATGTCCTCGGGCTGTCCGAGCCGGCGCACCGGATACATCTTGACCAGCTTTTCGCGGTTGGCCGCGAGCCATTCGGGGTCGTGGCCGGTCTCGACCATGCCGAGTGAGACGGTGTTGGCCGTGACGCCGACGCGGCCCATCTCGCGGGCCAGCGACTTCATCAGCATGATCACCCCGCCGCGCGCGGCGGCGACGATCGAGAGGCCGGATTCACCGACGCGCGAGGAGTCGCCGACGATGGCGATGATCCGGCCGTTGCCGCCTTTCACCAGATGCGGTCCGGCCGCGTGGCAAAGCTGGATGGCGCCAAGAAGATTGACGTCGATCTGCTTGCGCCACTCTTCCGGCGTGGTGTCCTTAAAGGGCTTGCGGATGGCGAGCCCGGCATTGCTGATCAAAATGTTGAGGCCGCCCAGATCGGCCACGACGTCCCCGATCATTTTCTGCACTGCCGCGTTCTCGGCGATATTGGCCTGGTAGGCCTTGGCTTTGCCGCCGCGACTCTTGATTTCGGCAATGACGCTCTCGGCGGCATCGGCTGCCCCGTGGTAATGGACCGCGACCTTGGCCCCTTCGCCGGCAAGCGTGAGCGCGATTTCCCGCCCGACATCGCGCGTCGCGCCTGTCACGAGAGCAACGCGATCCTTGAGTTGCATTTCCATGATTATCGCCTTCTGGAGTTGGCGGAACGGCGGCTCTGGCCGGCCGTTTTGAGAACCGGCTCGGTGTCGTCGCCCGCCCCGCCTTCACTTTACTCTTGATACCGTTACTCTTGACACTGCCGCGCCGGAAGTGTTCTTATAGTAAAGAGCTTACATAGTAAAGGACTGTTGTATGCTTGGCCTGCTCCCTTGTGCGGCGCGGCCAGAGACACGCCGCGGCAGCACAAGCCGCGGAACGAAAAGGTCGAGGAACCCTTGAAGCCGGCATGGTTCGACTATTACGCCCCGCGCAGCGTGGACGAAGCGGTGCGCGTGTTGGCGGAAGCTGACAGCGACGGCCGCGTCTTGGCGGGTGGGCAGAGCCTGATGCCGATGCTCAACTGTCGCATCGTCAGTCCGGCGGTTCTGGTCGACATCAATCGCATCGACGAACTCGACCATCTCGACATCGCGGATGACAGTCTGACGCTTGGCGCGCTGGTGCGCCATGCCGACCTGCTGCGCAATCCGAAGGTGCGCGAGGGCTGGCCCCTGCTGGCCGAGGCGACCACATACGTCGCCCATCCTGCGATCCGCAACCGCGGCACAGTCTGCGGCAGCGTCTCGCATAACGATCCGGCGGCCGAGCAACCCAGCATCCTGGTCACGCTCGGCGGCACCGTGGTGATCGCCGGCGGAACAGGGCGTCGCGAACTGCCCGCCGAAGAGTTCTTGACCGGCATGATGTCGAACGCGCTCGAGCCGGGCGAGATGGTCGTGGCACTGCGCTATCCGCGGCCGGCGGTCGGCACCGGCGCGGCCTTTGTGGAATTCGCCCGCCGCCTGGGCGACTTTGCGCTCGCCGGCGCGGCGGCCACACTGACCGTACGCAAAGGCGTTTGCGAGCAGGCGCGGGTGACAGTCGTCGGAATGGGCGACGGTCCGTATCGCGCGCGCGAAGCGGAAGCCGTGCTCACCGGGTGCGCCTTGGACGGCAAGTCGAGCAAAGAGCGCTTTGCCGAAGCGGTCGCGAAAGTCGTCGCCGCCGTGGAGCCGTCGGACGACGTGCATGCGTCGGCCGAGTACCGCCGGCATCTGGCGGGCGTGATGACGACGCGCGCGTTGGAAACGGCATTCGAGCGCAGCGGAGGAGCCTGACTTGGCCAGGGAGCAACGGATTCAGCTCACGGTGAACGGCAAGGCTTACGATAAGGTCGTGCCGGTGCGGTTGTCGCTGGCGGATTTCATTCGCGAACACTTGTATCTCACGGGCACACATCTCGGTTGCGAACACGGCGTGTGCGGTGCTTGCACAGTGTCCATGAACGGCCGCAGCGTGCGATCGTGCCTCACGCTTGCGGTGCAGGCCGATGGCGCTGAAATCGTCACCATCGAGGGACTGCGCGCGGAGGACGGCACCCGACACCCGATGCAGCAGGCCTTTCACGAGAATTTCGCGTTGCAATGCGGCTACTGCACGCCGGGCATGCTGATCACCGCCATCGAGCTCTTGCGGGAAAATCCCAAGCCCAGCGAGCAAGAAGTACGCGAAGCCTTGTCGGGCAATATCTGCCGCTGCTCGGGATACCAGGCCATCGTCAATGCCGTATTGGCTGTAGCCGGCCAAGGAGCGGCCGGCTAGCAATTCATTCCGGGAGTTGATTCGATGTCGGATACGCGCTTCGTCAATGAGCGGGCGGTGGGCTCTTCGGTGCTGCCCGACGAGGCCATTCCGCTGGTCGAGGGCTTTGGCCGGTTCCTCAACGACATCCAGCTGCCGGGCATGTATCACGTCGCTTTCTTGCGCAGCCAGCATGCGCACGCGCGCCTGCGCGCGGTTGACGCGAGCAAGGCCAGGGAGTTGCCCGGCGTCATCAAGGTGCTGACCGGCAAGGAATTGTTCGGCAAGGTCGAGCCCTTTCGCAGCATGCCCAACCGCTTCTCCGGCGGCGAATCGGTGCAGCACTGGCTTGCGGTCGACAAGGTGCGCTTCTGCGGCGAGGCGATTTGCGCCGTCGTTGCCGAAAACCGGGCGACGGCCGAAGACGCAATCGAACTGATCGAGGTCGATTACGATCCGTTGCCGGTGGTGTCGGATCCGCGCGTGGGTGAAAAGGACGCCGCACCGCTGGTGCACGATACCTGCCCAAACAACTATCTCATCAAGCGCGAATACGAGCGCGGCAATGTGGATGAGGCGATGAAGGATGCCCATCTCGTCGTGAAGCGCAAGTTTCGCATCGGCCGCAAGCAGGCGCTTTGCCTTGAAGGCCGCGGCTGTGTCGCCGCCTACCGGGAAAGCACCTTCGCGCTCACCGTATGGATGAGCCATCAGCTTCCCTATGTCGTGCGTCATTTCCTCGGCAAGCACCTGGGCATGCATGAGAACGACGTGCGCGTAATCGCCCCGCACACGGGCGGCGGCTTCGGCCAGAAGGCTTCGATCTACCCGGAAGAGTTCGTCTGCGCCTATCTTGCACTCGATCTGCGCCGTCCGGTGAAATGGGTGGAGGATCGGCTGGAGAATATGGTCGCATCCACCCATGCCCGCGACCAGTACATCGAGGTGCAGGCGGCGGTCGACGGAGAAGGCCGCTTGCTGGCTCTCAGCTCCGACGTCTGGGTCGATGTCGGCGCCTACTCGACTTATCTTTGGTCGGCTGGCATGGAGCCGTTGCAGACTGCCGGCTTGATGCCGGGGCCGTATATGGTTCCCACGCTGCGTTACCGAACGCGTGGCGTCGCCACCAACAAGACACCGGTCGGCCCCTATCGGGCGGTCGGACGTCCCTCGGCGTCGGCGTCGCTGGAGCTGCTGCTCGACGAGGTGGCGCGTCGTCTCAAGATCGATCCGGTGGAACTGCGCCAGCGCAATCTCATCCCCAACGAGGCGATGCCCTATCGCAACGCCAACAATCTCGTGCACGACAACGTCAACTACGTGCCCTGTCTGAAGCTTTCCACGGCCAAGGGCGAATACGCGAGATTGCGTGAAGAGCAGAAGCAGGCCCTGGCAGAGGGCAAGCTGCGCGGCATCGGCGTTACATGCTTTGCGGAGCTCACCGGCCTGGGCACCACCACGGCGGTCGGTCCCGGCACGCTGCTGCAGCCTGGGCGCGACGCCGTCACACTGCGGCTCGAAACAACCGGCGTGCTTACCGTGGCGGCGGCTCTTCCTTCGCAGGGTCAGCGCATCATGACGGCAATGCGCCAAGTTGCGGCCGACGAGCTCGGTATCAACCTGGAAGACATCACCTGCCTGACCAACGATACCGCAATGGCGCCCTACGGTTTCGGTACCTTCGCGTCACGCACGGCCGTGTTCGGCAGTGGGGCGGTCATCAAAGCCGCGAAGGAGCTGCGACAACGTCTTTTGGCCTGCGGCGCATTCCTGTTGGGCGTCCCGGTCGAGGAAGTGACGATTGCCAGCAGTGCCATTCACACGCTCGACCGCTCCAAGAGCATTTCGCTGCGCGATCTGGCCGAAAAGAGCTACTTCTCGGCGAAGGAAATTCCGGAGGAGCTCAATCCCGGTTTCGAGGTCACGTCCTTCTACGATCCGAAGCGCGGCAGCTTTGCCGCCGGATCGCATCTCGTCGTCGTCGATATCGATCCGCAGACCGGCGAGGTGAAGGTCGTACGCTACGTGGCGGCCGAAGATGTCGGCACCGTTATCAATCCGTCGGTCGTGGAGGGCCAGATCATCGGCGGCATCGCGCAAGGGATCGGCGAGGCGCTGCTGGAGGAAATCGTCTATGACGAGCAAGGCCAGCCGCGCACCGTGACCTTGGCCGATTATCTCGTGCCGTCCGCCCTGGAGGTTCCGCGTATCGAGCTGCATCATGCCAATACGCCATCGGCGGCGTTGGGCGGCTTCAAGGGCTGCGGCGAAGGTTCGATCATTGGGGCGCTCAGCGCGATATCTTGCGCGGTGGCTGATGCGTTGAGCCAGCGTGGCGGCGATATTCACGAGTTCCCGGCGACCCCGGAACGCGTGTTGAAAGGGTTGGGCGTGCTGCCCGGCGGAGCGTGAGCGGCGCGCAACGACATAAACGCGGCGAGCGGCCCGCCCGATCTGGCGGCCCCGAGCTGGAGTGAAGCTTCATGCAAAGTGATAGCCGAGGGCTTGAGCTTACCACCACGAGTGAAGACGCGGCCAAGCGGGTCGATCAGGCCGTCAGCGATTACATGGATTATCGGACCACGGCATCTGCGCAGGTGAAAGAAGCGCTTAGTGCCGATCCGAATTTTGCACTCGCCAAGTGTTACCGCGGCTATTTTCTGCTGATGCTGGAGAACAAGGCGATCCTGCCGAAGGTGCAGCAGGTGATCGACGATATTCGTCCCCAGCTTGGTTCGCTGACCCAGCGCGAGCGTCTGCATGCGAGCGCGCTCGAAGCGTGGGCGGCGGGCGACGTCATGCGGGCCTGCCTGCACTGGGAGCGGCTGCTCACTGAGGCTCCGCGTGATCTTCTGGCGCTCAAGCTGCACCATACCATGAGCTTCTACGCCGGGCGCAGCCAGGTCATGCGCTCGGTGCTGGCGAGCGTCATCGATGAATGGGACGACGGCGTGCCGGGCTACGGCTGCGTGCAGGGCATGTATGCCTATGCGCTGGAGGAGTGCGGCGAGTACGAGGAGGCCGAGCGCTGGGGCCGCCAGGCCGTCGAGCGCAATCCGGGCGATCTATGGGCCATCCATTCGGTCGCCCATGTGCTGGAAATGCAGGGACGTTCGGCCGAAGGCGTCAAATGGCTGGATTACACGCCCGACCAATGGGCGCAGAAGAATCCGTTCAAGGCGCATGTCTGGTGGCACGCCGCCTTGTTCTTCATGGCGCAGGGCGAGCTTGAGCGCGCGCTGCACATCTACGACAACGAACTGAATTCGGTGAATTCCGAAACCTATATCGACGTGTCCAACCAGGCGTCGCTGCTCAAGCGCCTGCAAATGAGGGGCGTGGACATCGGCGGCCGCTGGGAAGCGCTGGCGGACCACTCGAAGACGCGCATCAACGATCACATGCTGCCCTTCCGCGACGCCCACTTCTGCCTGGCGCTCGCCGCCAACGGCAATTTCGACGTGGCGCGGCGGCACGTCGAATCCATGGCCGCGTTCGCGGGCCAGGAGCAGGGCTGGCGCGCCCAGGTCACGCGCAACGTGCTGATTCCGTTGTGCGAGGGCATGATCGCCTATGAGGAAGGCAACTACAGCCACGCGAGCGATCTTCTGTGGACGGTGCGCAACGAGATCGTGGCCATCGGCGGCAGCCACGCCCAGCGCGATCTGTTTGCGCAGATCGTTTGCGATGCCGCGGTGCGCGCGCATAGTCTTGCCGGTGGCGCGCAGCCTGCTTTCGGAGCGGGTGCTCGCCCGCGGCACGCACAAGGGAAACTGGCTGGCCTATGCCGATGTCCTGGCGGAGCTCGGCGAAGGCGGACGCGCGGAAGCGGCCCGCCGCCGCGCGGAAGCCGCCCTCGAAGCGGGCGCGTAGGACGAAACGCTTTTGCGCATGAGCGGCCGATCAGGGCCGCAGGAGACCCGACATGAATACGATGGTTCTGCCGAAGAAGGTCGAGACGGTACCTTCCAACAAATACGGCGCCTTTCATTGGGACGATCCGCTGCTGCTGGAAAGTCAGCTCACCGAAGACGAGCGCATGATCCGCGATACCGCCCGCAGCTATTGCCAGGAAAAGCTGATGCCGCGGGTGCTGATGGCGAACCGCAACGAAGAGTTCGACCGCAACATCATCCGCGAGTTCGGCGCGCTCGGCCTGCTCGGGCCCACGCTGCCGCAGAAATACGGCTGCGCCGCCACCAGCTATGTCGTCTACGGCCTGGTGGCGCGCGAGGCGGAACGCGTCGACTCCTGCTATCGCTCGGCGATGAGCGTGCAGAGCTCGCTGGTCATGCATCCGATCTACGCCTACGGCACCGAAGAGCAGCGCATGAAATACCTGCCGAAGCTCGCCAGCGGCGAGTGGGTCGGCTGCTTCGGCCTGACCGAGCCCGATCACGGTTCCGATCCCGGCGGCGATGACGACGCGGGCGCGTTCGGTCGACGGCGGATTCCGCGTGACCGGCGCCAAGATGTGGATCACCAATTCGCCGATCGCCGACGTGTTCGTGGTGTGGGCCAAGACGGACGATGACGTGATCCGCGGCTTCGTGCTGGAACGCGGCATGAAGGGTCTGTCGGCGCCGAAGATCGAGGGCAAGCTCAGTCTGCGCGCCTCGATCACCGGCGAGATCGTGATGGAGGACGTCTTCGTTCCGGCGGAGAACCTGCTTCCGAACGTGACCGGGCTTGCCGGTCCCTTCGGCTGTCTCAACCGCGCCCGTTTCGGCATCGCCTGGGGCGCCATGGGAGCGGCCGAGTTCTGCTGGCACGCGGCCCGCCAATACACGCTCGACCGCAAACAGTTCGGCCGGCCGCTCGCCGCCAATCAGCTCGTGCAGAAAAAGCTCGCCGACATGCAGACCGAGATCACGCTCGGCTTGCAGGCCTGCCTGCAGGCCGGCCGGTTGTTCGATGCCGGCAAGATTGCCCCCGAAGCCATTTCGCTGATCAAGCGCAACAATTGCGGCAAGGCGCTCGACATCGCGCGCACGGCCCGCGACATGCACGGCGGCAACGGCATCAGCGACGAGTTTCACGTCATGCGTCACGTCGTCAATCTGGAAACCGTCAACACCTACGAAGGCACGCATGATGTGCACGCGCTCATTCTCGGCCGTGCACAGACCGGCATCCAGGCGTTCTTTTAATACACCGAGCCAACTCCGCTCATTCCCGCGCAAGCGGGAATCCAGGGCAAGAGTGAAGGTCGGCAAATGCCGCGCTGGGTCCCCGCTTTCGCGGGAACGAGCGGATAATCTTACGCGATCTCGCCTGCGGCGGAAAATCGCCTCAGCCCGACGCGAGCGCGGCCTCGGGCTTCGCCGCCGCATCCTGGTCCAGCGTCTTCAGCTCGCGCCGCATGATCTTGCCGGATGATGTGGTCGGCAGGGCAGGGACGAACTGCACCTCGCGCGGCACCTTGTAGGCGGCAAGGTGCTTGCGGCAATACTCGATCACGTCAGCGGCATTCGCGCTCACGCCTTGCTTGAGCACGATATAGGCCTTGGCGATCTCGCCCTTGGTGGGATCGGCTTTCGCGCCGACACCGACCATGGCGACCGCCGGATGGCCGGCGATGACGCGCTCGATTTCGGCCGGATAGATGTTGTAGCCGGCGGTCAGGATCATGTCCTTCTTGCGGTCGACGATGTAGATGTAGCCGTCCTCGTCCATCTTGCCGAGGTCGCCGGAATGCAGCCAGCCGTCCGGCTCGATTGTGTCGCGCGTCGCCTGCTCGTTGCCGTAATAGCCGAGCATGTTGAGCGGGCCCTTGACCATCAGCTCACCGACTTCGCCGGTCTTCATGGTCTTGGACGGATCGGCCGGATCGGCGATGCGGCCGTGCATGAAGGGCATCATGATGCCCACCGAGCCCAGCCGGTTCTCGCAATAGGAATGCTGCATGATGCCGGGGCCGGCGAGCTCGGTCATGCCCCAGAGCTCGAGCACTTCGGTGCCGGTGCGCTCGAACCATTCAGTCGACTTGGCCGCCGGCATGGCTTGTCCGCCGACCACCGCGGCGCGCAGCGACGAGAGGTCGTATTTGCCGAAGTCGGGATGCGCCAGCATGTAGAGATACATGGTCGGCACGCCGTCGATGATGGTGATCTTGTGCCGCTCAATCGCGGCGAGCGCCTGCTGGGCGTCGAACTTCTCCAGCAGGACGAAGGTCAGGCCGAGCATGAAGCTCAGATTCATCACCACGGTGCCGTAAACATGCGCCAGCGGCAGCCCGGTGAACTGATTATCGTGTTCGGTGCGTACGTTCATCGCCGCGGTGAGGGCGGCGTTCAGCACCACGTTGCGGTGGCTGAGCATCGCGCCCTTGGGAAAACCGGTGGTGCCCGACGTGTAGCAGATGGTGGAGAGATCGTCGGCCTTGTTGCCGGGCGCTTCGATGGTTTCCGGCCGCGCCGCCAGCAGGTCGCCGAAAGCCATGGTCCCGGGCAGGGGACTGCCGATGACGACGATCTCCTTCAAATGCCCGTCGGTCTTCAGATGAAGGACCGCCTTGGCCCGGTCCGGCGTGGTGACCAGCACCTTGGCGCCGCAATCCTTGACCACATAGACCAGTTCGTCCGCCGTCAGCATGGCGTTCACCGGATTGATGACGCCGCCGGCCTTGGCGATGCCGGCATAGCTGATTGCCCATTCCGGACTGTTCTGCGCGAACAGCGTCACGCGATCGCCCTTCGCGACGCCGAGCGCCTTGAGCCCATTGGCGGCCTGGTTGGTCAGCCGTTCAAGTTCGCCGAAGGTGAACGTTCGCTCGCCGAAGACCAGTGCCGGCTTGTCGGGGAGGCGGGCCGCGGTGCCCGGCAGGATCTGGTCGATTGTCTCCTTCAGCATGACGTCTCCTTGCGGTGAGCTTTTTGTTTGAGGCAATAATAGCATTTCGTTGCACGGTTGGAACTGATTAATGCGCGTTGGGACGCTGGCGCGTGCGGTTTGCCTGCCCTGGCTTCCAGGGCAAAACTGCTGCGGCGAAAAAGCTCACCATCGCGTTGATAGTATTATTGGCGGCCTCGCGCCGTGCGCGCAGGCTGCTCGTCTTTGGTTTGCAAAATCCTGATCGTTGAAATCGTCCGCTCCCGGCCCCGGCAACCTGAAGCCGCGCGGTTTGCATCTGCTCGCCCGTGCTCGACTTCCCGGACGGGTCCAGGGCGACACCGGGTTGTTCCCGCGGTGGGGAGAATAGTAGGCTGGGCAATAACCAGCCGACTCCATTCTTCGCCCCGAGCCGAGGAGCTTTTCCGATGACCATCATCGATTCCCAAGTCCACGCCTACGAGGCGAACACGCCGAAGCGGCCCTGGCACAGCGTGCCGAACTGGCCCGATCACGTGACGGGCGACGAGATGGTGGCGGCGATGGACAAGGTTGGCGTCGACGGTGCCATCTTCATCTCCGCCTTTTCGCTGTACCAGTACGACGCCAGCTACGCGGTGGAGGTGCAGAAGGCGCACCCGGACCGGTTCGCCATCGTCAAGCCGGTCGACCCTGACGATCCGGCGGTGGATGACGTGGTCGCCGAATGGAAAAAGACGCCGGGCGCGGTCGGCATCCGCATCATGCTCTGGAAAGAAGCCAAGCACGCGCCGGACGATCCGGGCATCGACCGCATCGCGCGCGCGGCCGTCAAGCACGACCTTCCGGTCAACGTGCTGTTCTGGGACAACATTGAAGCGGGCACGACCTTGATCGACCGCCACCCCGATACGCGTTTCATCATCGATCACCTGGCCCTTCTGCAGCCGCGCGAACCGCCGGCTCCGCCGCAGCCGTGGGCAGACCTGCCGAAGGTGCTGGAACTTGCCAAGCGCGAAAACGCGGTGATCAAGGTGAGCGGCGCCTGCACGCTGTCGAAGGAGCCGTATCCGTTCCCCGACATCTGGGACCCGCTCGCCCGCGTGTTCGATGCCTGGGGCTTCGAGCGCTGCCTGTGGGGCACCGACTGGACACGCGCCTTTGCCGTCGTGAACTACGAGCAGGCCGTTAAGCCCTTCCTCGAGACCGACCGGCTGAGCGAGAGCGAGCGCGCGATGCTGATGGGCGGCGCCTGCGCCAAAGCCTATGGCTGGTCGCCGAAGAAGCGGTGAGGATCAACCGATGGCGGCAAGCACTGACTCCCTGACCGTCACCCTGAGGCGTGAGGGCGAAGCCCGTGCCTCGAAGGGCGACGGCTAAGGTCCTGTAAATTGGTCGTTCCTCCTTCGAGGTCCGCGCTTCGCGCGGGCACCTCAGGATGACGGGTCAGAGTCAAGCGCCACTGTTATAAGAACTCACACCACGCGGTTGCTCGGCTTGCCGGCCTGGAAGTTCTCGATGTGCTCGACCACCTGATCCCATAGCGTCTGCATGGCCTCGTTGCTCGCCCAGGCGACATGGGGCGTCACGATCACATTGGGCCGGTCGAGTATTTTCAGCAGCGGATTGTCCGGCTTCGGCGGCTCCGAGGTCAGGCAGTCGAAGCCGATGCCGCCGATCTGGCCGCGCTCCAGCGCGTCCACCAGAGCGGCTTCGTCGACCAGGCCGCCGCGCGCGCAGTTGATCAGAAGCGGCTTCTTCTTCATTTGGGCGAATTCGGGTGCGCCGATCATGTTGCGCGTCGCCGGCATCAAGGGCGAATGCAGCGTGATGACGTCGGATGTTTCCAGCACTTCGTCCCATGGCGTGTAGAGCGGCCCCAAGCCCTGCACGTTCTTGTGCGCGGCGAACACCGTGCGCATGCCGAAGGCCTGGCCGATCCGGGCGACCCCCTGGCCGAGTGCGCCTTCGCCGATGATGCCGAGGGTCGAACCGGCGAGATCGTTGATCGGATGGGTGAAGAAGCAGAACTGGTTTTCCTGCTGCCAGCGTCCGTCGATGACGTCCTGCCGATAGCCCACGATCCCGCGCCGAAGCGCCAGGATCAACGCAAACGCGTGCTCGGGCACGGTATTGGTGGCGTAGCCGCGCACATTGGAAACGACGATGCCGCGCTCCTTGCAGGCGTCGAGGTCGAAGGCATCGTAGCCGGTGGCGGGAATGCAGATCATCTTGAGATCGGGCAGTCGCTCGATCGCCGCGCGCCGGATCGGCACCTTGTTGCAGACGGCGATTTCGGCGCCCTTGAGCCGCTCGACCACCTGGTCCGGCTGTGTGCGATCGTAATCGATCCATTCGTGCGGAAACGACGGTTTTGACAGCGTGACCGACGGACCGATGGTGGACCGGTCGAGAAAGACGATGCGAATCATAATGGCTCCAGCCCCGGGCATGATGCGACAAGCGAACGCCCCGCGAAAACGGGGCGTTCGGCATCATGAATTTTTAGGCGGCGCGCCGCAACTTATTCGGCGGCGACGCGCATCGCCTCACCGGCCTTGGAGAGGTGGCGCACGGCAGCGCCCACGCCTGCGCCGGGCTCGAACGCGATGCCGACGTCGTGCATCGCCAGTTCGACGCCGCCCAGTGCCTGCAGCACCATGATCTCGTTCAGCCAGCCCAGATGGCCGATGCGGAACACCTTGCCGGCCACCTTGTTGAGGCCGCCGCCGAGCGAGAGATCGTAGCGATGATAGGCGGTCTTGATCACGTCGTTGGCGTTGATGCCCTCCGGCACCACCACGGCGGTCACCGTGTCGGAGTACCATTCGGGACCCTGCGCGCAATTATTCAGGCCCCAGGCATCGACGGCCGCACGCACGGCGCCGGCGAGCCGATGGTGCCGGGCGAACACGTTGGCCAGGCCTTCCTTCAGCAGGAGATCGACCGAGGCGCGCAGGCCCCGCAGCAGCGTCGCGGCCGGCGTGTAGGGGAAGTAGCCGAGCGCGTTGTTCTTGGCCATGTCGCCGTAGTCGAAGAAGCAGCGCGGCAGCTTCGCGGTCGCGCCGGCCTTGAGCGCCTTCTCGCTGACGCAGACGATGGTGAGGCCGGTCGGCATCATGAAGCCCTTTTGCGAGCCGGCAACGGCGATGTCGACGCCCCATTCGTCCATGCGGAAATCGATCGACGCGACCGAGCTGACGCCGTCGACGAACAGCAGCGCCGGATGGCCGAGATCGTTGAGGATGCGGCGCACGCCGGCGACGTCCGAGGTGACGCCGGTCGCGGTCTCGTTATGAGTGACAAGCACGGCCTTGATCTCGTGCTTCTTGTCGGCTTCGAGCTTCGCCCGGTATGCGTCGAGCGGCACGCCCTTGCCCCACTCGACGTCGATGGCATCGACATTGAGCCCGAAACGTTTGCACAGGTCGACCCAGAGCAGGGAGAACTGGCCGAAGATCGAGGCCAGCACCTTGTCGCCCGGCGACAGCGTGTTGGCGACCGCCGATTCCCAGCCGCCCGTTCCCGAGCCGGGGAACAGGAAAACGTGGCCGTTGCGGCTCTGAAAGATTTTCTTCACGTCGGTCAGCAAGGGCAGAATGAACTGCGGGTAGTCGGGCGCGCGGTGGTCCTCCAGCGGCACGTCCATCGCCTGGCGGATCTCGAACGGCATGTTGGTCGGGCCGGGGACAAAAAGCCCTTTGAAACCTGGCATTGGAAAAGCTCCCTGAGTCGTGTCTCGAACGGCGATCGACATCGGCGATCGCCAGGATGCGCCGTGAGCGACACGGCTGTCGGTTCGGTTCGGCATCGGCACGGCCTTGCCCGTGCCGCAGTTCGTAGATGCAAGCGGTCTGCCGTCAGGCAGCGCAGCGGCGGTTTTGTTCGATCTTGCCGTCGACCAGCGTCACGGTGCGGTCGATCGCCGGATGGCTGATGCCATGCTGGCGGCCGACGATCTGGACCAGCTTGTCGACGCGTTCCGCCAGCGGTGCGCCCGCGGCAATCGCGCGTGCGGCCGACGACGGATTGATCAGCCGCTCGGCGGCGGCCGCGTATTTGTCGAACGGCACCAGGTCCTCGCGCTGCCCGCCGATGCGCTGAACGATCTCTTCGACGACAGCATAAATCTCGCGCGACAATTCGAGATCGCCGTGCACGGCGTCGCGGATCGAAATGGGCGCGCCAGGCGTCACGCAACGGTAATTGCCGGTGAGCAGCATGGCCCACTTGGCGAAGGGCACGAATAGCGAGTCATGCACGCGCAGTTTGACCGGGACGTCGAGGCCGTCGAGACGCACGGCGTCGATGTCGTCGGCGAGTGCGGTCAGCATCGCCGTGTGCGCCGGCGCGGCAAAGGCCGCCGCCTTGAAGTTTGTCGCCAGGTTGACGTTGAGCACGTTGGGGGGCTCATCGGCGGGGCGTGCCGCCTGCGGGTCGGGCGAGCAGAGCGTCACCAGATCCGGATCGAAGCGCGCCCAGATGTCCGCCTTGGCATAGGCTTCTTCGGCGGCGGCCGCGTCGATGGCCGGGATCCGCTTGAGATAGGGCAGGGGCGGCATGTTCATCAGCGACAGGCAAGGAATGCGCGCCGCCGCGATGCGGGTCAGCAGCGTGCGGATCGTGTGGTTGAGGTATTGCGGCTCCTGCATGGCCAGCACGACCAGGTCGTAGCCGGCCGGATCGACCTTCTCCGGCGTCGTCGCGCGGACCCGGCCGGGCAGCGCGGCGGAATGAATGGCGCGGGGGCCGTCCTCGCCCTTGAGCCGGATGCGCACGGTGGTGCCCTCGGCGTTGATGAGGTCGGCGGTCGGCCGGCGGCAGACCAGGGTAACGTCATGACCGGCCATCAGGTTTTTGGTGCCGAACAGCGAGCCGTACGACGCCCCGAGGATCAGAATCCGGTGAGCCATGCTGTTTCACTCCCTCGTGGGTCGCTCGCGGGTCGGAGCCCCTTTGCCGGGCGCTCTTATGATCCAGGGAGATAACACTCTGCGGGCTCATGGTGCATTGCAAACAGGGTTTATGTGTTGTATGTCTGCATACAAAACCGAAAAATCTGTTGTGTTGTAACTTTTTGGACCTCCCATGGCGAAAACCTTTATCGGGCCGCAACTTCGGCAGCTCCGGCGCGACCGCAAGCAGACCCAAGCCGAAATGGCCAAGGCGCTGGGGATCAGCCCGGGCTATGTGAATCTGCTGGAAAACAACCAGCGCAGCCTGTCGGTCCGGCTGCTCATGGCGCTCGCCGACACTTACGGGGTGGACTGGCGCGACATCGTCACCGACGAGGGCGCGAATTTGCTGGCCGAGCTGCGCACCGCGGTCAAAGACCCGATGTTCGGTCATGAAGGGCCGGACCTGCAGGAATTGCGCGCGGCCATCGATCACGCTCCGCGGCTGGTGGAGCAGTTTCTCCACCTCTACGGCAGCCACCGCACCACGCTCGAACGCATCATGCGGCAGGGCGGCGGCCGCGCCCCGGACGGCCTGCTGACGACCTCGGCGGAAGCCGTCATCCACGACTTCTTTCGCGATCACTCCAACTATTTCGACGCGCTCGAAGTCGCCGCCGAAAAGCTGCGCGACGCGGAGCGGTGCGAGCCCGACGACGTCTATGCCAAGCTCAAGGCGCGTCTCTTCAATGCCCATGACATCCGGGTGAGCCGGCGCCCCGTCGAGGAGATGACGCAGGCGCTACGCGTCTACGATCGAGAAGCGCGGATCATTTATCTGTCGGAGGCGCTCGATCACGTCAATCAGGTGTTCCAGCTCGTGCACGTGCTGTGCCTCGTGGAGCTGCCGCATCTGCTGGAGAAGCTGACAGCGGAGAGCGGCATCAAGGAAGGCACCAGCCTGGCGCGCTGCCAGGTCGAGCTTGCCAACTACTTCGCCGCCGCCTTTCTCATGCCCTACGAGCCGTTCCTGCAGGCGGCCGAGAGCACCGCCTATGACATCGACCGGATTTCCGCGCATTTCGGCGTGTCGTTCGAGCAAGCCTGTCACCGTCTCACCACCTTGCAGCGGCACGGCGCGCAAGGCGTTCCGTTCTTCTTCTTGCGCGTCGACAAGGCCGGCAATGTCACCAAGCGGTTCAACTCGACGTCGTTTCAGCTGGCGGAATACGGCGGGGCCTGTCCGGTGTGGAACATCCACATCGCATTCCGCACCCCGGGCGTCATCCTGCCGCAGTTTGTCGAATTACCAGAAGGGGATCGCTTCTTCACCATCAGTCGCACCGCCGATCGCCCCGCAGTGAATTTCGCGACCCAGGATCACCGCCTGTCGGTCGCGCTCGGCTGCGAGTTCCGCTACGCCGGCAAGCTCGGCTATGCGTCTTCCTTCAATCTCGACCAGCTGCGCTTCAGCCAGATCGGCATCAACTGCCATCTCTGTCCGCGGCAGGCCTGCTCGCAGCGCGCGCACCAGCCGGTCTTCACGGAATTGCCGCTCGACACCACGCGGCGCGGCAACACCCGCTACGAAAGCTAGTTCAATCCGGGTGTCGACACGGTCTGCAGTCGCGACAATAGCAAGACCCCGCTAAGGCCTCCGATCCATTTGCGTTACTGTCGCATATGAACGATTAAGATCGTTCGGCAATATCTAGTCGATCAAGACGGTGGCCGCCCGAGTCGTGGCGGGAAACGAGCTATTTTCGACATTCTGCTCCCTGCGTTTTTCGCCGCGGGCAATAAATCGGTCAACCTGATTCAACATACTCTCGACGTCGTAGCATTGATGACTGTGGTATCGACGATACAAGTGCGTTTCAAAATCATCACCATCGTACCGTGTGCATTTTCGCGGTGTGCAATTCGTGACAGCGCCTTTCCGACATCGAATGTACACAGCCGATTTGTGCATCGCCCACGAAATTACGGCGCGAGGATGGAAGTCAGCAAGCAACCTCGCAGCATTGTCCTTGCAGCAGGTTGGTACTTGCAAAAGAAAGCGCTCTTTGGAAAGGAAAAAGCTCATGAAATCGCTAATCGTCAAGCGATCCATCGTCGTGCGCGGGCACAAAACAAGCGTCAGTATCGAAGACGCCTTTTGGCGCGGTCTAAAAGAGATCGCGCGGCGCCAATGCGTCACCCTGTCGAATTTGATTACCTCCATCGACCAGACGCGTCAGCAAAGCAACCTTTCCTCAGCCATCCGGCTATTCGTGCTCGACCGTACGCGTGTAGCGACGTTCTCCCCCGAAAGGCTCGAAGGGGCCAATGCAGGCACACTGGTTCACGGAAATATCGAAGCGTAGGTCCGGACAATGAGGCAGCGGCGCGGTCGGTCACGGCAATCATCAGCGACGATGCGGTGCCGTCAGGGCCGGCACTCCTCGGTTTAGTGAGCGAGGCAGTTTCGAATGCAGCAGCCGGTCAATACAGACGAAGCCATGTCCTGCACAAAGTGCGGCACCGATATGATTCTAGTGACGGCTATCCCGCACGCGATCAACGCTCGAATGGAGCGGCGCACATTTCTATGCGTTCAGTGCAATCAGACAAGAACGTACATATTGCCGGGCAGTTAAGTCGCTCCGCGCGTGAACCCCGACAAAAGGGAGCCGTAGGTATTTGTCCGGCCATAGCTCATTGCGGAAATTCGCTACAGTCCAGACAACGGCAGGACTTCGAATGCAAGAAGCAATAAGGCAAATTGTCGACGCAAAGCCCCATGATGGTCCGCCCCTTGTGCCAGCGGCCCCGTCGGGCAGGAAATTTCTCGTTCTCGGTGGACCGGCGCCGGAAATCTCGGGGCTAAACCTATTAAATCTGGAAGGCATCAAGGGGGGTGATTGCGACGCCATCATTTTGCTCAAACACATCGATGTCGGCGAACTGTCTGACGTTCTCCTGCGGGCTCCAGACCCGGCCGTGCCGATCGCCGATTTCTTCGAGAACCATCCAGTACGCCGCGATTTTATCGGTTCGCTTCTGAACGACGAGAGCGTAAAGGAGATGCAGGAACTATTCGCACCTATCTGGCGCCGTCTCAGCGAGATTCCCTATCATGCGCAGATACAAGATCGCACGGGAATAATCATCCTCCGGCTTGCCTATTCGCGCGATACGCCGGTGAAAGCTGCCTTCGACCCCCGCTATCCGCTAACGGTGCAGTACCCGCTTGTCGGCATCGGGCCGGGCATGCGTCAACACCTGGAAATCCTGGCCAACGAGGATTTACTCCATCGGCGTCATTTCACACGCACGCATGCCTGCAGCAGATGCGCCTCGGCGCGGCTGAATGTTTATGAAGCTTGTCCGGCGGTGCGGCAGCGCCGACCTTTTCGACGAAGTCCTTGTCCATCACTATCGCTGCGGCTGCCAGGAGGTGGAATCCCGTTTTATTCATGGCGATCTCCTGATTTGTCCCAAATGCCATCGTGAGTTGCGTCATCTCGGCGTCGACTACGGCAAGCCCGGCAAGGTCGTCTCATGCCGCGCCTGCGGCGCGGTGAATTCAGAACCGAACGTCACCTTCGTCTGCATGGATTGCTCCGCCGTGACGCCTGCCGACGGCGCTGCCGCGACGGACTGGTACCATTACGAGCTTACCGATTTAGGCTTGAACGCCTTGCGCGAAGGGCAATTGCCGCCGAACGAGTTTGATTTCGCCGTCGAACGAACACCTCGCGCCTATTCTCCGCGGGAATTCGCGCTGCTCGCCGCGCAGGAGACGCGTGTGGCGCGACTATTCGAGCAGGCCTTCTCCGTTGCGCGCATTTCATTTCCGAACCTGGAGGCCGTTCGCCGTGAACAGGGGGCGCAGGCTGCGGATGCCGTTTTTCAGCGAGCGGTCGCCGGATTGGTGGAAACGGTGCGCGCGAGCGATTTCGTCGGCATTGCCAGCCGCAGTTCCGTCATTGTCGGATTTCCTGGACTGACGCCGGCAGGCATCCGACCGATCGAAGACCGCATTCGGAATGTCATTCGCGATACCATCGAACCCGCGTTGGAGCTCACCATTGAAGTTGCCGAAGGCGATGCGATAACAGCATTGCTTGTGAGAGGCTGACGTCAGTGCAGGCATTCTATTTTCTCCGCTCCCTCGACTTATGGAGCATCATTTCATTATTCTGGTACACGATCATATTTGACGTTCCCCGCTACACGCTCGGCGCGGTGATTATAAGCGCAACGCGGGTCTGGAGGCGCCCGCACCCTCCGGTGCAAACATACTTCACCGTGAGTGTCATTCTTGCCGGCCATAACGAGGCGAAGCCCTTGCGCGCCTGCATCGAAGGGCTGGCCGAGCAGACGATCTTGGCCGATCGCCGCACGATCGACGTGATCGTCATCGACGACGGGTCGACGGACGGGATGTTCGACGCGGCTCTGGACCTGCGGCGTGAAGGCAAGATCAACAAGGTATTGCGCGTCGGGCAGCGGGGCGGCAAGAGCGCCGCCGTCAATCTTGGCCTTTCCATCTGCACCGGCGATATCGTTTTTATCTCGGACATCGATACCACTTTTGATCGAAGCGCATTTGCAGAAATGATCGGGTATTTCGCCGATCCGCGCGTAGGCGCCGTCAGCGGCAATCTCGGCGTCCGCAATACCTACGCCAGTCTGATGACGCGTTGCCAGTCGATCGAATATGCGATCGGCATTTCGCTCGGCCGCAGCATCCAGGACACGTTCGGCGTTCTTTCGATTGTCTCGGGCGCGTTTGGCGCCTTCCGCCGCTGCGCCATAGAGCAAGTGGGCGGGCAGGACGTCGAGGTGGGCGAAGACGCCGATCTGACAATGAAGCTGCGGCGCGCGGGCTGGCATATTCGTTTTGCCCCCGAAGCCTACGCGCTGACCGACGTGCCGGAGACCGTTTCCGCGTTCATTGCGCAGCGTCTGCGCTGGGATCGCGGCCTCATCACCATCTGGATGCGGAAATTCCGCAGCGTTTTCCATCCGCGGCACTCCACGTTTCGCCTGATCGACGTGATGGCGCTTGCCGACGTTCTCGGCTTCCAGATTCTGCTCGCGTTTGCGTTTCCCATCTATCTCTTCTGGCTCTACGTTTCTCTCGGCGATCTAGCGACAACCATCGTCGAAGCAACTCTGATCGGCCTGACGGCCCTGAACGTGTTGGCTTTTGTGGCCGCGGCAATGACCGGAATTCACACGCCGTTTCGCCTCATTCTGTATCTTCCGCTATACATCGTCCTGCAGATCACACTGATGCGCGGGGTGCGCCTCTTCGCGATCGTCCAGGAACTCGTCTTCCGCAGCTCCTACCGTGATCCCTATGTGCCGGCTCGCGTCATGAGTCAGGTGGATGTCGTTTGATGCGGTTTTTGAAGCGGCCGCATGATGTAAACGCATTGCCGTTCCAGCCGCGGACACGCCGCTTGGCCGTGATCCGCTGGGCATACATCGCCTGCATTCTCGCGCTGGCTGTCTGGCTGATCGACTTCTTCTTCGGTGGCCTCATTTACCTGCAAAGCGATGGTCTCGTCCTGGGCGAGCCGGCTGTCGTCGCCGCGGAGTTCCCGGTCACGGTACGCGATATCCTGGTCCACCAAGGTGAGAGCGTGAAAAGAGGCCAGGTTGCGGCGATCGTGTCCTCGCAGAACGTCACCGAAGCGATTGCCCGCCTCACCGCCGACCTCGCGGCGCGCGAGACGCGCCGCGGCGAATTGCACATCCGCAATTCGGTGGTCGAAGCCTTGCTCATTCACGCACAAGAGCGCCAAAAAATAGCCAGCGACGCACGAAAGAAGCTGGAGACGCTTTTATCGAACGGCGACCTCGCGCTCAATCAACGGACCGCCGCGGTCGAAATGGAGTTTCGCGGCTACCAGGATCTGGAGGCGCTGAAGGCCGAGCAGCCCGTGTTGCGGGACGAGCTCCGCGCCCTGACGGCCGCTTTGGCCGAGGCCGAAAGCGCGATCGGCGATCTGCGCAAGCTTTACGACGGCGGCCGGCTTCGCATTCCGATCGACGGCGTGGTCAGTCGTGTCATCGCCAATAAGGGCTCGGTTACCCGCGCCGGTGAGCCGCTCATCGAACTGTACGGTACAGAGCGATTCGTCGTTGGCTACGTGCCCACCGGAACGCTTTACAGCGTCGGGGTCGGCGAGCAGGTGCAGATCAAAGTGGGACTGCAGTCGATGCTTGGCACCATCACGCGCGTCGAGCCTGTCGCAGCCGCGCTGCCAAAGGAATTCCAGCGCTCCTTCGCACCGGTGGATACCCAACAATTGATCCACGTCGAGTTCGCGCCGGGCGAAGTGCCGCCACCCCTCTTCACCAAGGTGAGCCTTCGCTCAACGCGCATCGTGCCGCGCTGGGTCGAGCGCATTTGGCGGGGGCGGTGATACGGGGGTAGTTTATGCAGGCTGTTTTCACGATTCAGATCCGGCCGCGTGAAAATACGCATTTTCGAATACCAAACAGGCTATAGAGTGTCCCGCTCATTGCCGCGGGAGGTGAAGGGTTGAATTTCTACAATCAGGAGGTATTATACAACTAATAGTTTAGGGCCGGAGGATCCCGCACATGAATGTGCTGCATTTCTTCGAGAGTCAAAATACTGAACAGACCCCGTCTAAGTATCAAGCGGGTCGAACCCTCTACATGCAGGGAGACCCGGCGGACACTGTTTTCTATATCCACAGGGGCAAGGTCAAAGTCACGGTGGTCTCGGAGCAGGGGAAGGAAGCGATTGTCGCGATCCGCGGCCCTGACGAATTTTGCGGCGAGGGCGCTTTGACCGGGAAGCCGCGGCGACTTTCTTCGGCCCACGCAATGACGGAATGTGAAATTGTACGGCTAGAAAAGGAGGCCATAGTGCGGCTCCTGCACCAAGAGCCGGAGTTTGTGGACTATTTTCTCCATCACCTACTGACAAGGACCGCGAAAGTTGAAGCGGACCTCGTTGACCAATTGTTCAATTCCTCCGAAATGCGGCTGGCCCGGGCCCTTCTGCTGCTGGCCAATTACGGCGGCGATGTCGGTCCAGAGCCACTTCCTATAAAGGTGAATCAAGAGACGCTCGCAGAATTGATCGGGACGACTCGTTCTCGCGTAAACCTCTTCATGAACAAGTTCCGGAAGTTAGGCTTGATCGATTACAACGGCCATCTCACCGTCCAAAAGGCCCTGCTGAACTTTGTCCTGAATCAAAAGCCGCATATTGAAGATTGATAGACGGCGATTTTGGTCATTATCGAGTTGCGTCGGATTGACCCGCGCCGGTCGCTCACACGCGGCACGCCACTTACCTCATCCTCGAGCAATGGCCGGATGACGGTCCATTCGTAGTCGTGAGCAGCCTTCATTGAGTGGCCTCGCCATGACGGAACAGCTGTTCACTGAAATAGGCTGTCAAGGCGAGACGAGCAGGAGACCGGGGCGGATTTCGCCGCAGCATCGCTTCGCCTGGTTGGCCGAGGGCCAAGCTCAGCGGGAGCTCAGGCGCGAACTCCGGCAATGTCTCTTACGAATGTCTCTCACGAAGCACGGAGCGGCCGCGTTGGGCGGCCGCTCCGTCACCAGCGGTTCGTCCCTACATGGGGTGGCGCAGGGCGAACACCCAGACCACGCCGCCTTGCGGGACGGCGTTCGGATCGAGCTTCAGCTTGGTGGTCGACAGGGCCTGCTGGATGCGTTGCGCATCCACGCCCCATCCCGATTGGACGGCGATGTATTCGGTGTCGCCGACTTGATAAGCAACCGGCATGCCGATGATCCCGGAGTTGGTCCGCTGCTGCCAGAGCAGTTCACCCGTCCGGGCGTCGAAGGCGCGGAACATGCGATCGTTGGTGCCGCCCACGAACACCAGGTTGCCGGCCGTGCTCAGCACCGACGCGAACAACTGGTTCGGGAAGGGGTGCATCCATTTCTGCTTGCCGGTCGCGGGGTCCCACGCCTGCAGTTCACCGATGTGCTGGCCCTGCGGCAGCAGCGCCATGCTGTTCGGGTCCGCCCCGAGCCAGAGTTGGCCGGCCAGGAGCTTCTTGTGCTCGCCCTTGTACTCGCCGCACATGTAGTTGTTGGCCGGTATGTACACGAGCCCGGTCTGGTCGCTGTAGGATTTCGACGGCCAGTCCAAGCCGCCCCAGAGCGACGGACAGAAGGTGACCGCTTTGCCCGCCTTGAAGGTCGGCTTGTGCGCGGGATCGTAGGTCGGCCGGCCGGTCTGCGGATCGACGCTCTTGAATGCGTTCTGATAGACGAAGGGCCACGCATTCACGAACTTGATGCCATTGTCCGTCTGGCGCAGCACCCAGAAATAGCCGTCGCGCCCCGGATGCACCATGGCGTCGATGGTTTGCCCGTCGTGCTTCATGTTGATCAGCATGGGCGGGCGTACCTCGTCCCAGTCCCACGAGTTGTTCTGGTGGTACTGGAAGTAGGACTTGATCTTGCCCGTTGCGGGGTCGAGCGCGATGGTCGAACTGGTGTAGAGATTGTCGCCCGGATGCAGATCGCCGGGCCAGGGCGCCGCGTTGCCCACGCCCCAATAGGCCACGTCGCGCTTCGGATCGTAGTTTCCGGTGATCCATACCGAGCCGCCGCCCGACTTCCACGCGTCGGTGTCCCAGGTGTCGCCGCCGGGCTCCTTCGGGCTCGGAACCGTGAAGGTCTTCCAGAGCGACTTGCCCGTATCGGCGTCGAAGGCGGCGATGAAGGACCTCACGCCGAACTCGCCGCCGGAGGTTCCGACCATCACCTTGCCGTTCACCACCAGCGGCTCAAGCGTCGAGTATTCGCCGTGATGGTAATCGCCGATCTTGGCCTCCCACGCGACCTTGCCGGACTTGGCGTCGAGCGCGATCAGGCGGGAATCGACGGTGGCGAGGTAGACCTTGTCGCCCCACAGCGCCACGCCGCGATTGGTGGGATGCAACTGAAACAGGTCTTCCGGGAGCTTCGGCTGATAGCGCCAGATCAGTTCGCCGGTCGCCGCGTTCAACGCCAGCACCTGATCCTTCGGCGTGGTCACGAACATGACGCCGTTGTTGATCATCGGCGGAGCTTCGTGTCCCTCGATGACGCCGGTCGAGAACGTCCAGACCGGCGACAAGCTCTTCACGTTGTCTGCATTGATCTGACGGAGCGGGCTGAACCCGTGCCCGTCGTAAGTGCGCCGGTAGAGGAGCCAGTTGCCCGGCTCGGGATTATCCAGGCGCTGCTGCGTGACCGGATAATAGTTGTCGGCTTGGCCCGCAAGGGCCGCGGCACCGGAGACGCCGCACAACAATCCTGCGGCGAGTGCAATGCGAATGACGGTGGTCTTCATTTGCGTCCTCCTCCCAAGATATTGTTTTGTCTGATTGTGTGTTGCCGCAACGCTGCGGCGGGCTTCAACGTTCTCCTTTCCTACCTCTCTCCTCCTACGCGGTCGGTAAACGGTGCGGCGACGACGAGACAGCCGGCCGCGATTTTCAGCGGCAGCGCCGGCAACGAGCGTGGCGCGGGCCCGCCGACCACTTTGGCCCCATGCCTCGGATCGTATTGCGACTGATGGCAGGGGCACTGCAGCACTTGCCTTGCCTTGATCCAGTCGGTGACCGTGCACTGTTTGTGCGTGCACGTCGCCGAATAGGCGACCACGCCGTCTGCCGAATATTTCCGCTCGTGCTCGCCGAGCGACTTCGGGTCGAAGCGCATCAGCAGCAGCAGGTTCAGGCGGCTGCCGTCGCGCGCTGTTTTGTTCGTTGGGTCGAAGCCCCAGGCCAGCAGCGGATCGTCGGCGCCGAGCTTCACACTGCTTGGCTTGAGCGGGGCACCCGGTTTGTCGGTATAGGCTTCGATCAGCAGGTCGCCGGGCTGGGGCAACATGTCTCGTGGCGGCTTTGCCGCCTGTGTCGCATAGCCCGTGCGCTCGGTGCCGGCCGCGACAAGCAGGG
This sequence comes from uncultured Pseudomonadota bacterium, assembly GCA_963837965.1. GTDB lineage: Bacteria > Pseudomonadota > Alphaproteobacteria > Rhizobiales > Xanthobacteraceae > Pseudolabrys. The sequence continues at coordinate 545,084 of CAWIPY010000011.1, forward strand.
ATCCACATCCGCCGACGACGAAACGTCGTGATACTTGGACCATCGCCCCACCTGCCCAATGGATCAACGGATCAAAAAGTTATTCCCTCCGGTCGCGCAGAGTCAATGTCGTTGGTGTTGAAATTCGATTCAGTGATGAAGAACAACATCTCGTCATGCGATTTACGTCGCCGCGACGTAGTTTTTTATTTGGCCGATTATGAAGAAGCGGTTTCGATCTACCTTTGATGCAATGCGAAAGCATTCACTTAATGCGATACGAAAATTTTTGTCGGATTGTAGCGGACTTGCCGAGCGATCGTTGACGTCGCGTACTCGCGTACTCGCGTGCGTTCACCGGCTTAGGTTCTGATCGCTTGCCAAGACGGAGCGATCCAACTCGCGCAAAGAGCGGCGGCCGCACAAAGCAAGGGTCAGATCGAGGTCGGCAGCGAGGTTTTCGATGACGTCGCGCACGCCGCGCTCGCCGGCAAGGGTCAATCCGTAGATATAGGGCCGCCCTATGAGGACGGCGCGGGCGCCGAGCGCCAGCGCCTTGATGATGTCCGCGCCGGTGCGAATGCCGCTGTCGAAGAGGACGGGTAGTCTGCTGCCGACGGCGTCGGCCACCGCCGGCAGCGCATCGAGCGCGCCGATCGCGCCGTCGACTTGCCGGCCGCCGTGATTGGAGACGATGATACCGTCGACGCCGGCGTCGAGGGCGCGGCGCGCGTCGTCGGCATGCACGATGCCTTTGAGCAGGATCGGCAGACGCGTGCGTTCGCGCAGGAACGGCAGATCGTCCCAGGTCAGGTCGGGGCGCGAATAGATGGCGATGAAACGCCGCACGGCGGCGAGCGCCTGCCCGGACAGGATCGCGCGCAAGGGACGCTCGGGCCACGCGCGCAGCAGTTCTATGAGCGATTTGAGCAGGTCCGGCCCCGGCCGCGGGCGCATATCCGGCGCCGCCTCATCGATGGACAAGCTTCTGAACACCGGATCGGACAGATAATTGGCGAGACCGCGCCCGCGCAGGAAGGGCAGGTAAGCGAGTTCCAGGTCGCGCGTGCGCCAGCCGAGCATGGTGGTGTCGAGCGTGACCACGATGGCTTCGTAGCCGGCCTTTTCGGCGCGGCTGAGAAAACTCTCAACCAGTTCGTTGCGCGCGGACCAGTAGAGCTGGAACCAGCGCGGACCCTTTCCCATCGCGCCGGCGACGTCTTCCATGGTGCGCGACGCCTGGTTCGAGGTGACGAAGGGAATGCCCATCGCCGCTGCCGCGCGCGCCGCGCCGAGATCGGCCTCTTTGTGCGCGAGCTCGAGGACTCCAATCGGGCCGAGCAGCAAGGGCAAGGGGAGGGTGCGGCCGAACAGCTCGATGGAAAGATCGCGCCGCGATACGTCGCATAGCATACGTTGCACGATCCGATAGCGGCCGAACGCGGCACGATTGGCCGCCATTGTCTGCTCGAGACCCGCGCCGCCGGCAAAGTAGGAACCGGCCGGGCGGGAAAGCCTGGTCAGTGCAGCCTGCTCCAGCCGCTCCGGCGATATCGGCAGCGCAGGACGGCGGCCGGCAAAGCCCGCGATGTAGAGGGCCTTCTGCCGCTGCAATCCGATCGACGCCATCGCTCCCGCTCCGGTTGACATCGACAATCGTACGGAACAGTCTTGCACAACCAGCGGCGTAAGTACCGGGACATCGAGGGGATTCAGGGGGCGGCTGAATCCGGCCTTCGCCAGCCGGCGCAAAGCAAAAACCCGGGAGGAAACCTATGCCTGTGAAATCACGACGTGTAGTGACCGCTGTGTTGGGCAGCGGAGCCTTGGCGCTCGGCCTTTGCGCGCTGAGCGGTGTGCCGGCGCGTGCCGCCGACAAGGGCCCGATCAATATCGGCGTGATCGCACCCTTCTCGGCCATCGACGGCGCTTCCATCATCAATGGCGCCGACATGGCAGTCGACGACATCAACGCCCATGGCGGCATCATGGGCCGCAAGATCAAGCTGTTCAAATACGACAATCACAAGTCCGCCACCGAGGGCGTGCGCGCCTTCCAGCGCGCGGTCAACCAGGACCACGTGGTGGCGATGATCGGCATCTGGATCAGCGAGATCGCACTCGCCATGGAGCCGTGGTCGGGGCGGCTGAAGACGCCGTTCATCGTGACCGGCGCCGCCAGCACGCAGATTCCCAAGCACGTGCACGATAACTACAACACCTACAAATACACCTTCCACGATTGGCTGAACTCGGCCTTCCTGGCCGACGCCGTCTGCGATTCCTCGAACGAACTCTTGGTCAAGCCGCTCGGCTACAAGACGGCTTACGTGATGAGCGAGGACGCGGCCTGGACCAAGCCGCTCGACGACGAATACCTGAAATGCCTGCCGAAGTCCGGGCTCAAGGTGGTCGGCCACACCCGCTTCTCGCCCGATACCACCGACTTCACGCCGGTGTTCAACAAGATCGAGGCGGCAAAGCCTGACGTCATCATCACCGGCATCGCCCATGTGGGTCTCAAGCCCACCGTGCAATGGCACGACCAGCAAGTGCCGATGCTGATGGCCGGCGTCAGCGCGCAGGCCGGCGCCAGCACTTTCTGGAAGCGCACCAACGGCGCCACCGAAGGCATCGTCACCACCTCGGCGGCGGTCAAGGGCGCGGCGCTTACGGCAAAGACCATTCCCTTCACGGACGCTTACACCAAGCGCTTCAACACCACGCCGGCCTACAACGCCTATACGACCGACGATGCCTTCTACTTCCTGAAGGCCGCGATCGAGCGGGCGAAGTCGACCAATGCCGACAAGGTGGTCGCCGAACTGGAAAAGACCGATTATGTCGGCAATATCGGCCGCGTGCAGTTCTACGGCAAGAACGAGAAGTACACCCACGGTCTGAAGTACGGCAAGAAGTACATCACCGGCGTCGCGCTGCAGTGGCAGCACGGCGACCAGGTGGCGCTGTGGCCGGAATCGGTGGCGAAGGCCAAGGTCATCCTTCCGTCCTGGATCAAGAACGGCAAAAATCACGCGAGCAAGTAAGCGCGTCTAACGAAGACGGCGGGGTGCGGACGGACGGGCGCTGAGCGTCCGCCCGCTTCGCCTGTGCCGCCAGCCGGAGCAAGCCGCCATGCTCGCAATGCAGATCCTCGTCGACGGCTTCGTCGTCAGCGCGCTCTACGGCCTGGGCGCAATCGGCTTCACCATCATCTTCGGCGTCTCCGGCGTGCTCAATCTCGCCCATGGCGGCATCATGGTCACCGCGGCCATGATCGCCTGGTGGGTGGCATATTCATTCGGTACCTATTGGGGTGCGCTCGCCGGCGTCGCCGCCGGCGTCGTGGCAGCCTATGTCACTTATTATGTGATCGTGCGGCCGATCAAGCTGTCGCGTAAGATCGCCGAGGAGGAGAAGGAAATCTTCATCCTCACCGCGACGCTGCTATGGGCCATCATGATGCAGGAGGGCATCGCCTATACGTTCACCTCGAATCCAATCACCGTGCGGCCGCTGGTGCCCGGCGTCACCGCTTTCTTCGGGGTGCGCACGCCGACCAACGAACTGTTGATCGGCGTCGTCTGCTGGCTGGTCATCGGCCTGCTCTGGCTGTTCGTCAATCATACCAAGCTCGGCAAATCGGTGCTCGCCGCCGCCATCAATCCGCGTGGCCTGGCGTTGCTCGGCTTCAACCTGCCGCGCATCCACATGATCGTTTGGGGGCTATACGGTCTCCTCGCCGGCATTGCCGGCGTGCTGCTGGCGACCTTCATCGGCGCGAGCTCCGATAATGTCGGCGATCTCACGGCGAGCGCCTTTTCCATCGTCGTATTCGGCGGCCTCGGCAGCGTGCCCGGCTCGCTGATCGCGGCCTATATCATCGGCTATTTCGAGACCGCCACCGCTTATCTGGTGACGCCCGCGATCCGCGAAATGCCGGCCCTGCTGCTGCTGGTGCTGGTGCTGTATCTGCGGCCGCAAGGCCTGCTCGGGAGGCGCTGAGCCATGGCGCGGGCAGATCATCTCATCGACGGGCCGGCGCTTCCCCGTGCCGGAGGGTTGCTGCGCTCGCGGCAGTTCTGGTTCGTGGTCGTCGCGCTCGCGGCCATGGCGACGGTGCCGGCCTGGGCTTCCGGCTATGTGCTCGGCGTGCTCACCATCGCCTATTATTTCGGCGTCTTCGCCATGAGTTGGGACCTGCTGTTCGGTTATGCCGGCGAGGTCAATTTCGGCCCGACCTTCCTGATCGGGCTGGGCGCCTATGCCGCCGGCATGCTCAACAGCTACAGCGGGTTGTCGGTCTGGCCGGCGACATTCGCCGGCGCCATCGTGGCGGTCATCGGCGGTGTGATGCTGGCGCTGCCGGCGCTGCGCCTGCGCGGCCCTTATTTCGGGCTGATCACGCTGGTCGCCGTGCTGCTGCTGCAAAAGCTGATCGTGGTCTTTGCCGGCGTCACCGGCGGCGAGATCGGCATGACGGTGCCGAGCGTGCTGGCCATCGATCCGGGCGTCAACTATACCTACGCGCTCGTCTTCCTGGTCGTCAGCGCGGTCATTCTCACCGCGCTCGCGCGCTCGCCCATGGGCCTGATCCTGCAGGCGACCGGACAGGACCCGATCGAGGCGCGGGCACTCGGCTTTAATGTCACCAAGCACAAGCTCGTCGCTTTCATCGTCAGCGCCTTCTTCTCCGGGATGGCCGGCGCGCTCTTCGTTTTCTATCTCGGCACCGTCTCGGTCGGCTCGGTGGTCTATCTCGGCATCGGCGTGCAGATCATCATCGCCGCCGTGCTCGGTGGCCGGCGCACCATCCTCGGCGGCGCGCTCGGCGCCGTCTTTCTGATCGCGGCGTCGGAATACCTGCGGCCGGTCGGCGAGTTGAGCAATTTCGTGGTGGCGGCGGTGGCGCTGGTCGTGCTGCTGTTCTTCCCCGACGGTTTCCTCGGCTGGCTCCTGCATCCGAGGGCGAAATCATGAGCGCGCTCGAAATCGCGGGCCTGACCAAGCGCTTCGGCGGGCTGGTCGCCGTCGACAGCCTCGACCTGCGGGTCGAAAGCGGCGAGATCCTCGGCCTCATCGGCCCCAACGGCTCCGGCAAGTCTACCACGCTGTCGCTGATTATGGGCATTCACGCGCCCACCGCCGGCTCGATCCGCTTCGACGGCGCCGAGATCGCCGGCCTGCCGGCTCACCGTATCGCCCGGCGCGGCGTCTCCATCGTGTTCCAGCATTCGCGCCCGCTGCACCGGCAGACCGTGCTCGATCACATCCGGCTCGCCTTGCTGCCTGACTCGCTGCTGCAGCTTCTGCACGATCCAGGCGTCGCCCGCAAAGCGCGGACGATCGCCGAGCGGCTCGGCCTGGGCGATGTCATGGACCGGCTGCCCGATACGCTGCCATTCGCCGATCTGCGGCGACTGGAGCTTGCCAAGGCCATCGCCCGCGATCCGCGCCTCATCCTGGTCGACGAGCCTTTCGCCGGCCTGACGCCGGGTGAGATGCACGACTTCTCGAAGCTGATCGCCACTTTGCGCGAGGAGGACCGCGCCGTGGTGCTGGTCGACCATAACGTGAAGGGCGTGAGCTCGCTGGTCGACCGCATCGTCGCCATGCATGCGGGCCGCAAGATCGCCGAAGGAAAGCCCGACGAGGTGGTGGCGAGCGCACGCGTGCGCGAGGTCTATCTCGGCGGCGCCTTCGGCGCCGGCGTCACCGCGCCGGTCGCCGGACGGGCAGCGCAAGGCAAGCCGCTGCTCGAGATCGCCGACCTGTCGGTGCATTACGGCAAGGCGCAGGCGCTCGACCGTGCCAGCATCGCGGTGCATGACGGCGAATCCGTCGCCGTCGTCGGCCTTAATGGGGCGGGCAAGACGACGCTGTTCAATGCCATTTCCGGCTTTGTGCCGCACGCGGGCGAGGTGCGCTTTGACGGACAGCGGCTTGACGGCTGGGACCCCGGCGCCATCGCCCGCGCCGGCATCGTGCAGTGTCCGGAGACGCGCGAACTGTTCGGCGACCTCAGCGTGCGCGAAAACATGGCAATCGCCGGTCAGCGGCTATCGTCCGCACAATTCGCCGAGACGGAGGCATGGCTCTACGATCTCTTTCCGGTCCTGCGCGAACGCGATACGCAATTAGCGCGCACGCTCTCGGGCGGCGAGCAGCAGATGCTGACCATCGCGCGCGGGCTGATGACGCGGCCGCGGCTTTTCATCCTCGACGAGCCGACGCTCGGACTTGCGCCGATCGTGCTCCAGCAGATTTCCGACGCGCTGGAAAACCTGCGCCGGAATTCCAATCTCACCCTGCTGCTCGGCGAACAGAACCTGACCTTCGCCTTGCGCCATTCCGAGCGCATCTACCTGCTCGAGCACGGCCGCATCATCTGGCAGGGGCCGACGGCCGAGTTCACGCAGAGCGTGGCGGAGCGCTACCTGTAGTCTTGGGCTTGCACTGTGATCGTGCGGGGCGCCGGCGAAGAAGGCACAATCATTTCATTCAACGGAAACCGTCGGGTGCAAAACGAGGGCGTTTCGTCCAGTGGAATTGTTGAAAGTGCTGCGTGCCACTGGAGCGCCATATCGACAAGGCATATTGTGCGCTCTCCGTGGTTTACGATGCCCGACCTCTCCATGGTTTCAGAGCTTCGCAAAGCGCCTTTGTACGAGCAGGCCTACAGCGCCGTGCGCGCGCGGGTGCGCGACGGCACGCTGCGCAGCGGCGAGATCATTTCCGAACTGCGCCTGGCCGAGATGCTGGGGATGGGCCGCACGCCGGTGCGCGAGGCGGTGCGCCGGCTAATGGCCGAAAACTTCCTCGAGCCGGCGCCGGGCGGGGGTTTGCGTATCCCGCTTCCCGTCGCAGAAGACTTCGCCGAGGTCTACCTTACGCGCGCGGCGCTCGAGGCCGAGGCAACCCGCATCGCGACCACCGTCGCGACGCCCGACTTCCTACACGAGCTCGGGCGCCTCTGTGCGGTGATGCAGGATGCGGCCGACACGGTCGACGTCCAGGGGGTACAAGCAGCTAATACCGCGTTTCACCGCTGTGTCGTCGACTTCGCCGCCAACCGACGGATTTATGCCCTGCTGGCGAGCTTCGAGCACATTGCGGTTCGCTATCGAGATTTCGCGCTCACCATGCCGGTGAACATGCAGGCATCGCTGCGAGACCATCACCAACTGGTCGGTTTGATGCGCGATGGCGACGCGGAGGCGGCCGCGGAGTGCGCCCGCGCCCACGTCTTGCGGGCGGGCGGGCGCGTTATCCGCTTGCTGGAACAACTTGAAGGGGTGCAGGCTGTCTATAACAGCCCTACGGCGCTCTTCCTGTTGCAGCAAGATGATTTCGGACGTCGTGAAGCCGCGCCTGCGCCGGGCGCCGCGCTTTGCTCGGAAACGAGTTGACAGCCGGCTTGGGCGATCCGGGGAGCCCGACTTCGCGTCGCGCTCACCCCAGGGCGATGGCAATGGCCATTGCCAGGATGCCCCACATCAGTGCCAGCACGACGATCTTGAGACGTGTGGTGCGGTCGGCCGTGACTATCGAATAGGTCATGGAACGGCTCACGAAGCTCGCGGTTTCCTTTGCGGGAGGCCGAAATCAGGCAGTCAGAATTGCCCCTGATGTGATGACACTTTTCGCCGTTCGCGGGGTCCGCCGGCTTGACCGAAGTCAAAGGCCGGCCTCCGGAAAAATACGGATGCGTGCGGGCGTGCTCGCTGCGGGCGCGGCGATTTGACTTTGGTCAATTCAAACGCCGCGTTTTCGGCATATTAGGGGCGTGGCTAACAGGCGGAGAAAGCCGATGGTTCAATATCACGTCCGCTTCATCAAGAACCTGTGGGACCACGCCGGCCACCCGCACAGATGCGTGGAAGGCGAGGTCGATATCCGGCGGGCCCGCGATTCCGACCGCGCGGTCCAGGCGGCCAAGCGCCGCTTCGAGCGCATGAAGAGAATTCCGCGCTGGGACCTGCATGCCGATCTGTTCGAGCTGGAGATCGACGAGCGGGAGCCGGATCTGCCGGCGGCGCGCTCTCTGACCAAGCCTTCCTGACACGGGAGCCTTAGAGCGTCCTATGGTCGCGCCAAGCCTGCGCATCGGCGAGGGCAAGCCGCTGCCGTTCGGCCTCAGCCAATCGGATGGCGGATTCAATCTTGCCGTGTTCAGCCGGCATGCGTCCGGCGTGGACGTGCTGATCTTCGACGCGGCTGGTGAGGAGCCGATCGAATCCGTCGTGCTTGATCCCGACCGCAACCGCAGCGGCGACATCTGGCACGTCCGTCTCAACGGCGATTTCCGCGGCAAGGGTTATGTCCTGCGTGTGCAGGGCGCTTGGGAGCCGCGGCATGGCGATCGCTTCGATGGGCGCGATCTCCTGCTCGATCCCTATGCCGTCGCCTTGACCGGCTCCGCCCGCTGGCACGCGACCGGGCCTGAGCGGCTCGGCGAGCAGCCGCACCCCATCTGCTCGGCCCGTGCGCTCGCGGCCGATCACGCGTTCGACTGGCAGGGCGACACCGCGCCTCGGCATAGCTGGTCGGACACGGTCATCTACGAGACGCACGTGCGCGGGCTCACCGTGCATCCATCCTCCGGGGTGGTACACGGCGGCCAATATCTGGGGCTGGTCGAGAAAATCCCCTATCTGCAGTCGCTCGGCATCACGGCGGTCGAACTGATGCCGGTGCAGGAATTCTGCGAATACGAGATCGGCGCTGGCGGCAGGCCCCTGCGCAATTACTGGGGCTACAATCCGGTCGCGCTGTTCGCGCCGAAGGCGAGTTACGCGGGCGGTAACGAGGTGCATGCGCCGCTCACCGAATTCAAGACCATGGTGCGCGAGCTGCATCGCGCCGGCATCGAGGTCATCCTCGACGTCGTGTTCAACCACACGGCGGAAGGCGGTGAGGGCGGCCCGACCTTCAGCTTCCGCGGCCTCGACAATGCGATCTATTACCTGCTGGAGCCGGGCACCGGTCGCTATATCGACTATACCGGCTGCGGCAACACGCTGAATTGCAATCACCCGGTCGTCCGCTCATTGATCATCGACTGCCTGCGGCAATGGGTGAGCTATTTCCACGTGGACGGCTTCCGCTTCGATCTCGCCTCCATCCTCGGTCGCGACACCGAGGGACTCCTGCTCGCCAATCCGCCGTTGTTGGAGCAGATTGCGGAGGACCCGCTGCTGCATCACAGCAAGCTGATCGCCGAGGCCTGGGACCTCGGCGGCGCCTTCCAGGTGGGTCGTTTTCCCGGCCGCCGCTGGGCCGAATGGAACAGCGAATTTCGCGACGACGTGCGCCGGTTTTGGCGCGGCGATGCCGGCATGACCGGCGCCTTCGCCACGCGGCTGTGCGGCAGCGCCGATCTTTACAAGAGCCAGCACGAAAGCCCGGTCAACAGCATCAATTTCGTCACGTGCCATGACGGCTTCACGCTCAACGACCTGGTGAGCTACGGCCGCAAGCACAACGAGGCCAATGGCGAGAACAATCGCGACGGCATCGCCGAAAACTACAGCGAGGACAATGGCGCGGAAGGGCCGAGCGAAGATGCCGCGATCGAAAGCCTGCGGCTGCGCCAGATCAAGAATTTCCTCGTGACCCTGCTGGTTTCACGCGGCGTGCCCATGCTGCTCGGCGGCGACGAATTCCGCCGCACGCCAGCAGGGCAACAACAACGCCTATTGCCAGGACAACGAGATCTCCTGGTACGACTGGAGCCTTGCGCAGCGCAATGGCGGCCTGCAGCGTTTCGTCGGCCGCCTGATCGCCCTGCGCAAAGCGCATCCGGTGCTGAGTGCGGAGGCCTTCTACACGGATAGCGACATCCGCTGGTTCGGCGTCGACGGGCGCGAGCCTGAATGGCACGGCCGCGACAATCGCATCGGCTGCATGATCCTCGAGGATCACACTACCGTACCGACGGCGCTGTGCCTCTTGTTCAATGCCACGCTGCATCCCTGCCGGTTTGTCCTGCCGCGGCCGCCCGGCGGCCAGTGGCGTATCGCTATCGATACCGCGCAGGCGTCGCCTGCGGACGCGCCGGACGAGCAAGGGGAAGTCGGCGAAGCGATCAATCTACTCGCCCGCACGTCGCTCGTTCTGACCTGCTGATCGACGGCGGCTGTCGGCCTGGGCGCCCTTGCGGCAAATCCGGGCATTGCGTCGGGTCGATCCGACGCTGCCGGCAGCATTAATAAAGCCTTCCCACTACGCCGCATTTGCCGATGCTTGACCGGGATCAAAACCTGCTTCCACGGCAGCGATAGACAATTAGCGTGTGATCGGGCCGGGCGCGGTTAATCCTGCCATCAAATCACCCCACTCCTTGGGCACGGCCCGCTGCACATGAATCCAATCGAGCCCTTCCTGCCGAAGACGCGCATCGCCTATTTCTCGATGGAAATTGCGCTGCGCTCGGAGATGCACACCTATGCCGGCGGCCTCGGCGTGCTGGCCGGCGATACCGCGCGCTCGGCCGCCGACCTGGAATTGCCCATGGTGTTCGTCAGCCTGGTCAGCCGGGCGGGCTATGTGCGCCAGGAAATTGACGCGGAAGGCCGCCAAGTGACACGCCCCAACCCTTGGGAGCCGGAGCAGTTTACCAGCCGGCTCGACGCCATGGTGGGGGTGCAGATCGAGGGCCGCGAGGTATGGATCAGGCCGTGGCTTTACCGCCTGGTCTGCCCCCTGAATCATTGCGTGCCGGTGCTGCTGCTTGACACCAACCTGGAGCAGAACCATCCGGAGGATCGGCAGATCACCGACCGCCTCTACGGGGGCGGGGACAGCTATCGCCTCAAGCAGGAAATCGTGCTCGGCATCGGCGGCGCGCGCATGCTGCAGGCGCTCGGCTTCAATATCGACACCTATCACCTGAATGAAGGCCATGCCGCGCTGCTGACGCTGCATCTCCTCCGCTATTTCCGGCAGCCGATGCAGGACGTCGAGGATAGGCGGTCGCCTTATGACCATACGCAGGTGCGCGAGCGCTGCATTTTCACCACCCATACGCCGGTCGAGGCGGCCTTCGACAGATTCCCCTATCCGCTGGTGCAGCGGTTGCTCGACGACTACATCGAGCTCGACGCGATCAAGCGCTTCGCCGGCGCCGACAATCTCAACATGACGCGGCTGGCGCTACACCTGAGCGGGCGCGTCAACGGCGTCTCCGAGCGCCATGCCGAAACAACCAGCAAGATCTTCCCGGGCTATCGCGTGCGGGCCATTACCAATGGCGTGCACGCGCCGACCTGGACCCACGAAAGCTTCGCCAAGCTCTATCAGGCCGCCTTTCCGCACTGGGCGCACGAGCCGGAGGTGCTCACGCGCGCCGACCAACTGGACGACGCTCCGGTTTGGAACGCGCACCAGGATGCCAAGCGGAATCTCATTGAGCAGATCGACGGCGCATCCACATTCACGCTTCGGCCGGAATTGCCGCTGATCGGCTTCGCCCGCCGAATGACCCAGTACAAGCGGCCAGGGCTTTTGTTCAACGACATGGGGCGGCTCGCCGCGATCGCGCGCAAGCGTCCGTTCCAGGTGGTGTTCGCCGGCATCGCGCATCCGAGCGACATGCAGGGGCAGGGGCTCATCGAGGAGATCAACCAGCACATAAGGCAGATCGCCGACACGGTGCCGATCGTCTTCCTGCCGAACTACGACATCAAGGTGGCAGCCAGCCTCGTGGCGGGCGTCGACATCTGGCTCAATACGCCGCTGCCGCCGATGGAGGCCTCCGGGACCAGCGGCATGAAGGCGGCGCTCAACGGCGTGCTGAACCTGAGCGTGCTGGACGGCTGGTGGGTGGAAGCCTGTATCGAAGGCGTCACCGGCTGGGCCATCGGCGACGGAGACGGCGCCTCCGACAGGCACGCCAACGATTCGGCGGCGCTCTATGACAAGCTCGAGCGTGTCGTGCTGCCGCTCTACTACGACGACCGCACGCGCTGGATCTGGATGATGAAGCAGGCGATCAGCAAGATCGGCTCCTATTTCAACAGCACGCGCATGATGCGGCGCTATGTGACGGAAGCCTATCTCCGCTAAATCCCGATGTAGCGGCTGGTGATTTCCGGGTTCGCCTTCAATTCCTCGGTCGTGCCGGTGAACACGATTTGCCCGTTGTTGAGCACGTAGCAGCGCGTCGCCAGCCGGAGCGCGGCCCGCAGGTTCTGCTCGACGATGATCACCGTCGGCCCTTCCTGGACCAGCCGCTGGCAGATTTCGAGGATGTCGCGCACGATGATGGCCGCCAGGCCTTCGAACGGCTCGTCGAGCAGGATGACGCGCGGATTGCGGATCAGCGCGCGCGCGATCGCCAGCATCTGCTGCTCGCCGCCGGACAGATTGACGCCGCGCGACTCGCGCCGTTCCTCCAGCCGAGGAAACAACTCGTAGATGCGCGTGATCGGCCAGGGGTCGGCAGCAGACAGCGCGGCCAGCTTCAGGTTCTCCACCACGGTCAGGCCGCCGAAGATGCGCCGCTCGTCGGGGACGAGCTGCAGGCCGCGCCGCGCGATCTCGTAGGTCGGCAGGCGGTGGATTTCCTCGCCGGCGAGCTTGATGGTGCCCGAGCGCGGATGCAGCACGCCGGCCAGCGTCTTCAGCGTGGTCGACTTGCCGGCGCCATTGCGGCCGAGCAGGGCGACGACTTCCTTCTCGCGCACTTCCATGGAGATGTCGAACAGGATGTGCGAGTCGCCGTAATAGCTGTTGACCTTGTCCAGTTCGATCATGGTCATGAAGAGCCCCATCCGTTCGTCTGCAGCGCATCCCCGGCATTTTGCCTACGCGTGATCTAGTCCGAAAACCGGTTCCCGCTTTTCGGCATCATGCGCGCTAGAAATCCAATCCGCCGAGATAGGCCTGCTGCACCTTGTCGTCCTTCTGGATGGCGGCAACGTCGCCTTCCGCCAGCCGGCGGCCTTCCGCCAGCACCATGATGCGCTCGGCGAGTTCGAACACCGCGTCCATGTCGTGCTCGACCAGCACGATGGTGCGGCCCTTGCGCAAATCCTTGATGAGCTGCTTGACATCCTCGCGCTCGTGCGGGGAGAGGCCGGCCAGCGGTTCGTCGAGCAGCAGCACCGACGGCCGCGAGGCGAGCGCGAGCCCGAGCTCCAGCCGTCTCTTTTCGCCGTAGGCCAGTGTCTCCACCGGCGCGTCGGCGTGCTCGTTTAGACGAAGCTCGTCGAGCAGCGCCTCGATGAGGCGCTCGACGGGCGCCATGCTCTCGGCGCTGCGGAAAATGTCGAAGCGGATGCTCCCGCGGTAGCGCCCGAGCGCGCCGATGCGCAGGTTCTGCCGCACGGTGAGATGCAGGAAAAGCTGGTTGATCTGGAAGCTCTTGGCGATGCCGTGCTGCGCCGCCGTGGTCACGTCCGCGCCGGTCAGATCGAGGCCGTTGACCAGAATGGCGCCCTCGTCAGGATGTTCCTCGCCGGCGAGCAGGCGCAGGAAAGTGCTCTTACCGGCGCCGTTGGGTCCGATGATGGCGTGGAGCGCCTCCTTTGGCACGGAGAAAGAGACGCTGTCGACCGCATGGATGCCGCCATAGCTCTTGCTGACGCCGCTTGCCTCAAGCGCCGCCGCCGTTTCCTTGTGGCCGGCGACGGTCTGCGGCTGCAGAAGAACGACCGCTTCGGCGAGCTGCTCGGGGCTCCGCGCTGGCGGCGGCGACATCGCCTTGGGCGGAAAGAACCGCTGCATTACCACTCGCCACCAGGCGACGATCTCGCCGCCTACGCCTTTGCGCAGCACGGTGACCAGTACCACGAAAACGAAGCCGAGGATGAACTTCCACAAGTCACCGATCACTGCGAACTGTTGCAGACCATCGCGCAACGACAGCCAGATCGCGGCGCCGATGGCCGGCCCGATCAGCAGTTCCGCGCCGCCGATGACGGTCTGGATGACGAGTTGCCCCGACGTGGCGAGATCGAAGGCGCCGGGCGGCATGTAGCTTTGAAAGATGCCGAGCAGCGCGCCGGCAAGCCCGGCGTAAGCGGCCGCCAGCACGAACACCACCAGCTTGTAGGCCGGCACGCTGTGGCCGACGGCGGCGGTGCGCAACGGATTGTGTTGGATCGCAGTCAGCACGCTGCCGACCGGCGACAGGATGACGAAGCGGACCAGCACGTAGCCGAAGAAGAAGAGTCCCGCCACCAGCTCGTAGCTTGGCCAGCCGCCGGTGAACGCGTAATGCAGGCCGCCGATATCGAGCGTCGGCGCCGGGATGCCGGGCAGGCCATTTTCCCCGCCGGTCCAGGCCGACAACGGCGAATTCTCCAGGAAATAGGATAGCTCGCCGAAGGCGAGCGTGATCATGGCGAAATAGATGCCGACCCGACGCAGTGCCAGGAAGCCGACCACGACGCTGAATGCCGCCGCCGCCGCCGTGCCGATGAAGATGCCGAGCCAGACGTTCGATATGATGTTGCTGGTCAGCAGATAGGCGGTGACAAAGCCGCCGGTCCCGTAGAAGGCGGCCTGGCCGAACGACAGCAGGCCCGCATAGCCGAACAGCAGCGAGAAGCCGAGGCCGAATACGCCCCAGATCAGTACGCGCGTCCACAGGTCGAGCGCGCCGGTCACCAGCGGCAAAGCGACGAGCGCAACCACGACGGCGATCTCCGGCAGCCAGCGCTTGATCGGCGATGAGCGCGCCCGAGCCATCATACCCGTCCGTGCGCGCCGAACAGGCCGCGCGGCCGCACGATCAGCACCAGAGTCATGGCGGCATAGATCGCGGCCTGCGCATAGGCCGGATTATAGAGCGTGGTCAGGCTCAGCATCTCGCCGACCACGATGCCGCCTACCACGGCGCCCGGAAACGAGCCCAGCCCGCCAATCACCACCACGACGAAACACTGCACCAGGAACGGCTCGCCCATGTCGGGGATGATGGTGGAGAGCGGCGAATAGATAACGCCGGCAATGCCGGCGGCCATGGCGCCAAGCGCGAACACGAAAAGGAACACGCGCCGCAGCCGCACCCCGAGCAACCCGACCATGAGCGGGTCCTCTATCCCCGCGCGCACGATCAAGCCGACCGAAGTGCGGTACAGCAGGATGTAGAACATGATCAGGATCGCCGCCACGATCCCGATCACCTCGACCCGGTAGAGCGGATAGAAGAAATAGCCGAAATTGACGATGCCTCTGCCCCAGTCCGGCAGCGGCACGCGCTGGCTGATGCCGCCGAAGATGTAGCGCATGGCCTCGACGATCATGATGCCCAGGCCGAAAGTGACCAGGATCTGGTCCTGCGGCGGCCGGTCGTAGTAGCGCCGGATCAGGATGCGCTCGGTCAGCACGCCGATGACGATCAGCGCGGCCGCCCCGCCGAAAAGCGCCGCCACATACGAGCCGGTATGGCTCAAGATGACGAAAGCCACATAGGCGCCGACCATGAACATGGCGCCGTGCGCGAAATTCAACACGCCGAGCGTGCCGAGAATGATGGTGAGACCGCTCGCGATCAGCGCCAGCAGGCTGCCGAAAGCGAGGCCGTTGAAGGCTTGCGAAAGAAACTGGCCAAGCGTCGGCATGATCGAATATCTGTAAGTCGGTGGCGGTGCTGGCCGACGCTTGCGCGAAAAGCCACGCGAAAACAACTGATAGAATGCAGCGTATGCGCCGGCAAGCGACGGCGGTCCGGATGCATCGGGCCGCCGTGCGCTCCGTAAGCGCGCTACGCGCCGTAGCCCGGCATGTGACAGCCAGTCTCCTTGAGCGGCGGCATCGTCTGCTCGCCGGGGACGATCTCGACGATCTTGTAGTAGTCTTCCTTGCTCTTCATCTCGTCAGGCTTCTTGCCGACGACGACGGGGACAGGACGGACCATCTGGTGATCGCCGGCGCGGTAATAGACTTTGCCGTAGATGGTATCGACCTTGGTGCCGTCTTCGAGCTTCTTGATCACGTCGACCGGATAAAAATCGCCGGCGCGCGAAACGGCATCGGCCCACACCATCATCTGCACGTAGGCCTCGCTGGCGCCCCAGCGCGGCTTGTAGCCATAGGCCTTCTCGAAATCCTGCACGAAGGTCTTGGCGAGCGGAAAGTGGTCTTCTTCGGTCCACCACCACGCCTGCGTGCCGTAGGTGCCGCCCATGATCTTGGCGCCCAGCTCCTTGGCCTGGAACTGGGAGATGTTCGGCACGACGTATTTCATCTTCTGCAGGATGTTGAACTGCTCGGCCTGCTTTGTGGAGGCGACGGCATCGGCGCCGAAAGCAATATTGACGAAAACGTCGGCGCCCGAATTGGCGATGTTGAGCAGGTAGGAGGAGAAGTCGGTGGTGCCGAGCGGCGCAAGCTGGTTGGTAGCCTCCTTCCAGCCTTCCTGGCTGGTGAACTCCTTCATCGAGTTATAGACGCTGTGACCATAGGTGTAGTCCGGCGTGAGATAGCCCACCTTCTTGTTCTTGCCGATGGCTTTGGCCAGCACCGGCGCCAGCGCCTTGCAGGCCATATAGGCCGAAGGCTGTGCGCGGAAGCCGTAGCGCTGGCAGTCCTTGCCGGTGGTGTCGTTGGAGCCGCTGTTGCCGACCATGAAGATGACGTGCTCGCGCTGTGCGAGCTTCTCGAGCGCGATCGCCACCGCGCTCGACACCGCGCCAGTGAGCATGATGGCCTTGTTGTTGCGAATGAAGCGGGTCGCCGCCTGGATCGCCGGGTTCGGCTTGGTCTGACTGTCGGCGACGCCGGTCTCGATCTTCTTGCCGAGTACGCCTTTCTTGCCCTTCAGGGAGGGGATGGCCTCGGTCAATGGGCTGCCCTCGTTGAGGTGCTTCACGGCCAACTCGAAACCGGCCTTCATGTCCTTGCCGGAGCTGGAATAGGGGCCGGTCAGCGGCATGGCGCCGCCGACGAAGACGCTGCTGCCGTGCACGCCGGCCGGGTAGGTGCCCAGCGCAGGCTTATCGGCTGCCCAGGCGATCTTCTCGTTGAGCAAAAGGCCTGCGGCGGTGGCGCCGAGACCGGCCTGCACAAATGTACGCCGGCTGAACCCGGCGCCCGCGGCGTTGCGAGGCTTGTGCTGTCTAATTTTCATGTGCTCCTCCTGCGGCACGGCGGTTCTTCATGTGGTGAGAAACGCAATGGGAGCCGTGCGCTGGTTATAGACCGCCCCGTAAGGCCAAACGCCCCTCCTGGGCTTTGGTTCCGGTGCGGGATACCGCGCGTGTCACGGGCGTAATGAGAGTCGTGTGGGCAACAAATGGTCGAAAGCCGAAGGCCGCAAGCTGACCCGCAATACGGTCCGGCTGCTTAATCTTGTCCATCGCTGCCGGCCAGTGCGCGTGCTTGCGGATGGTCCTTGTGCGCGGCGTGTCTGGCACGGCGTCTCGCTTCCGCCTCGACCGCCTTGGCAAGCTCTGGATGATGCGCGGTGAAGGCCCGGAAATCGCTGACTTCCAGCATCAGCAGCGTCGTGGGCTGCGTCGTCGTCACTGTGGCCGTGCGGGGGCTGCCGGCGAGCAGCGCGATCTCGCCGAAGAATGCGCCGGCACCGAGCCGAATCGGCTGCGGCTCGACCTTCACCTCCACTTCGCCGGAAGCGATGAAATACATGCAGTCGCCCGGGCGGCCGCGCCGCACCACCACCGTGTTTTCGGCAAGGTCGAGCCTCCGCAGCAGGCGCGTGAGTTCGATCACCGAAGGCGGATCGAGATTGCTGAGAAACGGCACGCTCGTGACCAGATCCCAATTGCGGATGAAATCGCGACGGCGGTGTTCGGCGGCGAAGCCGGTGGCGAGAATGCCAGTCCACAGTCCGAACACGCCGAGGCCGCTGATCATGACGAAGCTGGCGATGATGCGGCCGAGCGGCGTGACCGGCACCGCGTCGCCGTAGCCGGTGCTGGTCAATGTCGTTACCGCCCACCACAGTGCCAGCGGCAGGCTGCCGAACTGCTTGGGCTGGTCGGCGCCCTCGAGCACATGCAGAGCGACGCTCGACAGCATCAGGATGATGAGAAAGATGATGAAGCCGCTCGCCAGCGGCCGCGCCTCCTGCTGGATCACGCGGCCGAGCATCGACAGGCCGGGCACGAAGACCGCAAGCTTCAGGATCCAGAGCGAGGCCAGCAGCCAGGCGGTCGCCGGCGGCAGGCCGACAAGCAGCGCGATCGGCACCGGCAGCACGGCCAGCAGGTCGATCACGCCTTCGCTCGACAGCAAGTAATGTGTTTCGCCGCGCGGGCGCAGCCATGCCTTGACGACGACCACGCCGGCGAAGACGGCGAGGCAGCACCACAGCGCGGCGGTTGCCATCATGTGCGCGTCGGCGCTGATATCCGGCACCGTCATGGTGGGCATGGCCACCAGACCGACAGCCAATGCCAGATATTCAGCAAGCCTGAAGGCGCGGCTTTTGATGAGCCCGATGGGCGACAGCATGGCCATGCCGGAAAATTCTAGTTGGATCCTGCCGCGAACAAGGACCGATTCCTCGCCTGCGCGGTTTGCCGGCACCCTATTACATCGCCGGCTGGCCGGCCAACAGCGCGCGTCGCCACGCTACAGCAAGGCGGCGAAGCTGCCGTGTTCCAGGCCGGCGCCCGCCTGCAGCTTAGGAGCTTTTGGTGTGGCGGTGACAGCGTAGGCAGGCGCTTCCAGGTCGCCCCCCAGCGCGGCCAGCGGGGTCAGGTTGGGAACATCGCGATCGGCGACCAGCCGCATGGTGCGGTTGTCGAGGATGAGCCAGCGGCCGTCGACGCGGGCGGCAGCGACCATGTGGTCCTGATTTACGATGCGGTCGTGCGCCACTACCAGCCGGAGATCGGCTGCCGCCATGCCGGCATCGCGCAACGCGACATATTTGGCGATTGCATAATCCTCGCAGTCGCCCGCGCCGGAACTGAAGGTCATGAGCGGCGAGGCCCAGACGTCCGGCGCGCCATATTGGGCGAGATCGCTCTTCCAGCGGATCGCGAGGTTGATGGCGCGGTTGATGGTGCCGACCAGCGCGCGGCCGCGGCGGTCGCGGCCGGCATCGACGATCCGGATGAATTTGGCGGCTGCCGCAGGACAGATTGCAGGCTGGGCGCGGCAGCGCACCAGGATATGCTGTTCCAGGGTGATGATCGGGCCGAGGATGCTCCAGCGTGCCGCGAGCGATCCTTGTGGACGCACGGTCAGCCCGAAGGGACCCTGGTCGGCCAATTCGGGGGCAGAAGCGGCCGGTTTGCGGGGCGGGACGGGGAGACCGGCGGAGAAATCGGCCGGGTCCAGGGCGGCCAAGCGGAGGGGCCTTGTGCTTTGCTGCGGAGCAGGGCCGACCGGAACCACATCCGGAAGCAGCGCCGGGCGGGCCGCCGTAGCCCCGGCGCAAAGGATGAGCAGGCAGGAAACAGCCATCAGGCGGACGGCCGCACGCGAACCTGGTTTCCACAGCATGGCGCATCTCCCGCTCCGGGGGACGCTGTGCCGGTCTTGATGAGCCGGTGTGATCCCCTGCCGAGCGGTGCATTGCTACCTGGAGGGGCTTTGCAAGCGAGTTAAGCCAAGGCGAAAATCCCTGCGACATCAATGGCTAGGGTGAAATGATACCGCACCTAATCGATAAAAATTGAATGATCACCGCCGGGTTCCGCATGCGCACGCGCAAAGCCGCGAACGGTTGCGGTTAACCATATGGGCCACGCCGTAGGTCGGTTTCGGGCCCGCTCCCCGCGCCAATTTACTTTAAAAATGAGCCATATCCTGCAAAAATTAGGAATGCGAGTGAAATGGCTCACACGCACTCAGGAGTTAATGGTAGTAATATATAGCTGCAGGCAATGGACAGCCTGCGGATGAGCGAACTGACGGCGTCGAAGGCGCGTCTTCAAATACCGCGCTGCGGCTGCCGCAAAGTTCGCCGTAACAGTGGGGGCCGCGGGTGCTGCGCACACCGTCGGATTCGCATTTCGGCGGAGACGACTCCAAGGTCGCTTGGCTGGAGGACACGGTCCACAGCCGGACCGACGCCGTTACCGTGCCCGACGCGCATCTGCTCTTCCACGGCGATTTCAAGCGCGCCGCGGGCGACCTCATCATTTCGGACGAGAAGCACAAATTCGTCGTCCACGATTATTTCAAGTTCGAGAAACATCCGACGCTGCTGTCGCCCAATGGCGCCGGGTTGACGCCCGATGTCGTCGACGCGCTCGCCGGTCCGTTGGCGCCAGGTGAGTATGCTCAGGCAACGGCCCCCCACGGCCAGGCTCAGGCCATCGGGCGCGTGGCGGTCGTTACCGGAAGCGCCACGGTGGTGCGCAACGGCGTCGCGATCGCCCTCAATGTCGGCGACGCGATTCTCAAAAACGACGTCGTTCAGACCGGCAGCGGCTCCAAGCTCGGCATTACTTTCACAGACGGCACCACCTTCGCGCTCAATGCCAACGCGCGAATGGTGATCAACGAGTTCGTCTACGACCCGAATGGCACGCATAACTCGGCCCTGCTCAACCTGGTCCAGGGCTCGATCCAGTTCGTCGCCGGAAAGGTCGCCCATACCGGCGACATGCGTGTTTCGACGCCGGTCGCGACCATGGGCATTCGCGGCACGGCCGTGAATGTCGACATCAACGCCAATGACGGGACGACCCATTTCTCCGTGATGGTCGAGCCGAAAGGCGCAACCGGCAGCTACAATCTCTACGACAAGACCACCGGCACCCTGATCGGCACGGTATCGAATTCGAGCGTCGGATGGGTGGTGCGCCCGGTCGGCCCGGCGCAGGTCGTGGCTGCGCAGTACGACAAGACGCCGGTGCAGTTGCAGCAGGAATTGGCGATCGTCCAGCAGGTATTCAATATCCAGGCGATCGGCGAACAGATCCTCCAACAAGCGGACCAGAATACGAGAGCCGGTGACGGGCACGGTTCGAGCACGCCGGTCAATTTCGCTCACGAAGATTCGGGACACGTGACGTCCGGCACTGTGACCGTGAGCAGCGATACGGGTTCAGGACTCAATTCGCAGTCAACGTCTTCCACGAAAACCGCTACCGAGACGATAATTCCGCCGGTCGTTTCGTTGTGACGACTGCCGCCGCCATTTTTTATCGACACGCCGACCGTTATACGGGTTCAGGTCGCGGACCTGCACGGGATCGGGCCGGCTGTCAGTGCAAGCGGAAATGCCGTCGCTTTCCTCGGAGCGAGCGCCCTCCCTGGAAGCAATGGGAGCGGCGGTTTCGACACAGCCTATTTTTACGACCGCGTGGCGAACACCGTCAAATCGATGACGGCCCACATCGTCGGCACCAACAACGCGTCGCCGCTGCATGACGGCGAGACGATCAGCTCCGTTCCCTCGGTGAGCGGCGATGGGCACTACGTTGTATTTGCCGGCGAATATCAACAACAGGTCACGTTGGCCGACCCGAATAACGCTGATCATCAAGTTCTAATCACCACCGATGCCCACGAGACTTTCCTCTACAATAGCCGCACAGACACCACCACGCTACTGAGCGGCAATGGCGACGCGCCGGTCATCAGCGCGGACGGGCATTACGTTGCTCTCGCAGCTACCGTCTATGTCTGGCCCGAAACGTCGGATCAGCCGATTCAGGAAAGCGTCATCAATGTCATCGATCGGACGACGGGGCTTACCGTCGATCAAATTGCGATCAGCGCCGATCAGAGCATGTCGGCCGATGCCGGCGTTCACGACCCTTCGCTCAGCGCGGACGGCAAATTCATAACTTTTTGGACCACGGCGTCTTCACTCGATATCGATATCGGGACGCAGCACAATCACTTTGATCTCAACAACGCCGGCGGTTCGGCGCAGGTCTACCGTCTCGACCTCTCTGATCCGGGGGCCGCGCCGCAACTTGTCTCGGCTTCCGGTGGTGTTGCGGGAAACGGCAACAGCGGCGCGCTGTTCGTATCGAGCGGGCCGGCCATAACGACTGTCGGAAACGTCGATTACACGTTTGCGTCTGATGATTTTCAGGTCGGCGACCAAAGCGCGAGCGTATTCATTGCCGCGCTGCCGACGCACGGCGCGCTGTTCTTGAACAACGTCCAATTATCGGCGGCCGACGTTGCCGGATCCGGCAAGGAGATCCTGCTGAGCGCCATCGACAGCGGCGCGCTTGTCTACAAGCCGGGCGCCACCGCGAGCGCCGACGCGGCCGGTTATGGTTCCTTCGACTTCCATGCGTCGAACGGCGGCGAGCCGTCGACCATGACTGTCAACATTGGGCATGATGACCAGTGGGCGTCGTCGATAAGCGCGGACGGTCGGTTCGTCGTGTTCGAGAGCAATGCCACGAACCTGCCCGGCGACGTCAACAACCACTCGAACGTCTATCTTTTTGATGCGTTCAACGACACCGTCACCCGCGTATCATCCGACCTTCCGAACGGCACGACGTTCGACCCGACCAAGTTCGGCGACAGCCTGCGGCCGCACATTAGCAGCGACGGTCGCTATATCACTTTTGTCAGCTTCGCCGCCGATCTGATCGCCGGCAAGACGATCAACAACACCGATGTTGCGCAGACCTATGTCTATGACACAGCCACTGGGCAGACGACACTGGTGTCCGGCACCAACGGCAACGTGGCTGGCGGTGACAGCCAGTGGGGCACGTCGGTCAACGGCGGCGCCATTTTCGACGCCTTCGGGAGCACGGCGACTGATCTCGGTGGGCCATTCCTTTGTGTTCACCAATATTGTGTCGCAGGCCGATGGGACGGCGACGAAGCTGACTGGACTGTCGATCTCCGACGCCAATGCGGCCGCCGGTCTGACGGCCACGATTACGGCTTCGGACGGCAGTTTGAATTCGCTGACGACCGGCACTCTGCCCGTTGGTATCAGCCTCACCGGCAGCGGCAGCGGGCAACTGACGATCAAAGGGTCGCTCAGCGCGGTCAACACCTTCTTGCAGACCGGATTCAGCTACACGCCTGGCGCCGGCGGCCATACCCTGACCCTGACGGTTACGGATCCGCTTGGCGGTGTGGCGTCACAGAACGTCACAGTCACAAGCCCAGGCATCGTACAGACACCGGCTGCGGGCACGGCCAGTATTCTGGTTTCCGACCTTTCGCACGGCACCCAAGGGCTGGTAGTGGACAGCCAGGTGCCGTCGGTCTTGACGACCTCGGCGACCGCGCCATTCACGGATACTTCAACCGGCCACAGCCGTGAAGGCTGTCGCATTGCCGGGCGACTGGGGCACGCTCACGCCGGTTGTTTCGACCGATACGACGAGCGGTTCGACCCGGGGCGAGGTGACCTGGACTTACCAGGTCAACGAGGCCCTGGCCGCGACGCTGCTTGCCGGTTCAACACACCAAGATACGTTCACCCTATATCTTACCGGCCCGGGCGGTGTCGCAACCGAAGACGTGACCGTCACGATTGTTGGCACAACCGTGAGCCCGACCGTCGCATGGGGCGCGGCGCCAACGCCGCTGACGGTATCGGTCGCCACCACGCAGGGCTTCACGCTCAACCAGACCGTTCTCAGCCAGTTCACCAACGAGATGGTGAACAGCGTCGAGACCGCGAATACGGCGTATTTTGTCTACACGTCGGGCACGACCGTCCACACCTTTCATCTGCTCGGAAGCGGCTTCACTTACGATATGAATGGGCACTTAAGCGGCGGCACGATCACCGAGATCGATGTTCTCGATAAGACGAACACTAAGCTCTTTATCGAGACGGGCTTCAGCCTGGCGGCATCGACCTTCGTCAGCGCGGTCAACACGCACAATGCAAGCTTGCTGCCTGCCGTTCCGACAAACGAGTCGGGCTCCACCGGCCACGACACGATTGTCGGCGGCGGGCGCAGGCGGCATCCTGATCGGCGGCGGTGGCGGCGACATCCTGCAGGCCGGCAGCGGCAGCCAGATTCTGGTCGGCGGACCGGGCGGCGCCGGCCTTCCGTCCGGCAATCACGACATCACCGTCAGCGTCACCGCGGCGCCGGTCTCTTCGGCGCCGGTCAACCCGGCGACGCCGAACGGCATTGTCGGTCAGCCGATTGCCTTGACGATCGATCCGTCTCTGCTGACGGCCATTAAGGCGGACGCCAGCCTGTCGCTGACGATCACCGGGCTCCCGAGCAACGCGACGCTCGCTCTCGGCGGCATAGCGTTGACGGCGCAGAACGGCCGGGCGACGATCACGCAGGCTCAACTTGCTCAGATCGCCAGTCTGACCCTCACGGCGTCGGCTGTCGAAAGCTTCACACTTCACACCGTCGGCACGACTAATGAAGGCGGCCAATTCACGGGCGGCGCCGACGGCGATACTTTCGTGCTGGGCGCGCACGACGGCGCCGAAGCGATTACGGATTTCACGACCAGCCAGGTCAACGTCAGCAATCATGACGTTATCAACCTGGCGGACATTCCGCAGGTTCAGAGCTTCGCCGACCTCGTCAGTTCCGGATACCTGACGCAGGACGGCGCGGGAAATGCCGTTCTCGATTTCACAAGCATTGCCGGCCTGAGCACCGTCGTAAAGCTGCAGGGAGTCAATAAGAATACGTTGAACGGCGCCGATTTCGTCTTCGCGCAGACCGCGCCACCCGACGACACCTCGACCGTCATCACAAATTCGCCGATCGGCACGGAATTCATCCTGGATCAGGCGGCCCCGATCCTGCTGTCAAATGGGCAGGTATCGTTCGGCTCGGCGCCGGGCGCCTATGGCACGCTGACCCAGGACCTTTCCGCCGGGACGAGCCAGCTCGCCCTGAACAGCGGTCTGGACAACGTTTCCTACCCGTACGTCGTCGCGAGCACGACCGACGGAACGGTCAATACGTTTACGAGTGTCGTCGGCTCGACGCTCAATGTGGCTGCCGGCAATTTTGCCATCACCCAGGGCACCGGTTCCGGTGAAAACGCCGGGACCCTGGAGGTGTCCGGCACCGGCACGCTCAATCTGAGTGGGGACTTCCAAAACGCAGGCTCGGTAGAGGTCGTCGCGGGCACGCTTAATTTCAGCAACGCCCACCTGACCGGCGGTGCAGTGATCGTTACCGGCAACGGGACCTTCAATGCGAGTGGCCTCAGCTCCATTACGGATGCCATCGTCACCAATTCGGGGGCATTCGACGTCGGCTCAGGGACCCTGACCATCGATCCGACCACGATCGACAACACCGGCGGAACCATCACCGTCGACGGCACCGGTACCCTCGCGCTGACCGGCGGGGACATCGTCGACAACGGCGCGCTCGACAACGCCGGGCAGATTACGGTCACCGGCAGCAGCAATGTCATCAAGAACGAAGACGGCAGCGCCTCTGTCGGGGAGGGCAGCAATAAATTCACCAACACCGGCACTTTGCAAGTTGCGGACGGGGGCGAACTGACGCTGAGCGCCGATTCCGTCGATAATGACGGCGGGCAGATCAAGGTGGACGCCGGCGGCGTCGGCTCGACATCAGCATCGACCAGGGTGGCAGTACGAACGGCCGGTACGGCGGCGAGCGGCACAGGCGGCGATCGATCAGCGGTCACGACCTGGTCACGGTCGACGGCACGCTCACGGCGGCGAGCGGCAGCAACACGCTGTCCAATCTCGCCAGCGGCAACTTCACCAGCGATGGCACCATCGCGGTGGCGAGCGGCGCCACGCTGTCGCTGGATGCCGACACGCTGACCAACAAGATCGGCGGCACCGACGGCACGGTGCAGGTCGACGCCGGCGGCGAACTCGATCTCGACGCGAGCGCGATCGACCAGGGTGTGGTCACGGTCGACGGCCAGCTGACCGCGGCATCCGGCACCAGCACGATCTCCAATGTGGGAGCGGGCACGGGCAGCGGCAGCTTCGATAATGACGGCACGATCGAAGTCGCCGGCAGCGCCACGCTGGTGCTCGACCACGATCTGCTGACCAACAAGATCGGCGGCACGGACGGCACCGTGCAAGTGGACGCCGGCGGCGAACTCGATCTCAACGCCAGCACGATCGACCAGGGCGTGGTCACGGTCGACGGCACGCTGACGGCGGCGAGCGGCAGCAGCACGCTGTCCAATGGGGGGCGGGCTCGGGCGGCGGCAACTTCGCCAACGACGGCACGATCGCGGTGGCGAGCGGCGCGACGCTGTCGCTCGAATGCCGACACGCTGACCAATAAGGGCATCGGCGGCACGGACGGCGCCGTGCAGGTCGCCGCCGGCGGCGAACTCGATCTCAACGCCAGCACGATCGACCAGGGCGTGGTCACGGTCGACGGCCCGCTGACCGCGGCCTCCGGCACCAGCACGATCTCCAATACGGGGGCGGGCACCGGCAGCGGCAGCTTCGATAATGACGGCACGATCGAAGTCGCCGGCAGCGCCACGCTGGTGCTCGACCACGACCTGCTGACCAAAGATCGGCGCGCTAGCGGCGACGGCACCGTGCAAGTGGACACCGGCGGCGAACTCGATCTCAACGCCAGTACGATCGATCAGGGCGTGGTCACGGTCGACGGCACGCTCACGGCGGCGAGCGGCAGCAACACGCTGTCCAATCTCGCCAGCGGCAGCTTCACCAGCGATGGCACCATCGCGGTGGCGAGCGGCGCGACGCTGTCGCTGGACAGCGACACGCTGATCCTGTTGAGCGATACCAACAACAGCGGCGAAGTGCGAATCCATGGCGGCGCCACTCTCGACCTCAACGGCACGACGATCACGGCCGGCGCGCTGACGGTCAATACCCCGCAATTCCAAGCGGCCGACTCCGTCGACACCAACGTGTTCCTTTCGGCGCTTACGTTGCTGGATATGATTGCCGGCGACAGCCGCACCTTCACGCTTACGGTTACGGCGGTCGGCGGCTCGGTCGCCCAGGGCCGGCATGCCGGATCTGTGGGCGATGCGATGTTTGAAGCATCGGGATCGCTATCGGATCTCGACACGCAGCTCGCCGACGGATTCACATTCGTTCCGAACGACGACGGTACCAACACGTTGATATTCAGCGTGACCGATGAGCAAGGCAACACCGCATTCAAGTCACTGAGCATCACCACCGCTTCCGGTTCGGCGCCGGTTGTCAAGGTGACCGATGCGAGCGGCGCGATCCACAACGGCGGACTCGTCGATGTCACCGGCAATTCGGTCCTGACCAGCGACGTGCTGTTCAATGCAGGTGTGGTGAAAATTGAAACCGGCCAGCAGCTGACGCTCAATCAGAGCGGCATCGCCGGCGGCACGGTCACCGATCTCGGGACAATCGAAGTCGCGAACGGCCGGTTCAGCAACACGACCGCGAACTTGGCGCATGACGCCACGCTGACGGTTGACGATGGCACGACCCTGGTGCTGGCCGGTGCGACCATTGATGGCGGCACGATCAACGACGGCACGAGCGGCTCTGGCGGCAATATCGCGGTGCGAGGTTCGAGCACGATCCGCAACGCCGCACTCAACAACGGCCAGGTGACGGTCGGCAACGACACGCTGACACTCGACGATGATACGGTCACCGGCACGACCTTCACGGCAATGGCGACCGGCAGCACGATTGCGGTGGACTCCACCGCTATGCTGACGCTGTCGGGGGTGACGATCAATGATGCCGTGTTCGCAAATGCGGGCACCGTCGAGATCGCCGCCGACAGTGCGTTCAACGGCGTCGATCTCAGCAATCATCAGTTGGCGGTCGACGGCGGGACTACGCTGACGCTCGACGGCACGACGATCACGGGCGGCACGGTCGACGACTACAGCACCGATGGCTCGGGCCACATTGTGGCCGGGCACATCGAGGTCGCCGGCAACTCGACGGTCAGCAATACCAGCATCAACAACGGTCAAGTGACGGTCGATTCTGGCCAGAGGCTGCAGCTCGAAGACACGACGATCACGGGCAGCACGTTGAGCGGGCCAGGCACAGTGGAGACCGCGGCGGCTAATACGCAAAGCACGCTGGACGGGGTGACGCTGGCGAGCGGCACGACGGTAACGGTCGATCACGGCACGCTGGACCTGACCGGGACGATCGGCGCCGCCGGCGCCACGATCGACGTGGCCACGGGTGCGAACGTCGCGCTCGATCTCGACGACGTCACCGTGCAGGGCGGCGCGCTGGGCGGGGCCGGCTCATCGAGACCGCGGCCGCTAATACGCAAAGCACGCTGGACGGGGTGACGCTGGCCAGCGGCACGACGGTGACGGTCGATCACGGCACGCTCGACCTGACCGGCACCATCGCCGCCGCCGGTGCGGAGATCGATGTAGCCACTGGTGCGAACGTCGCGCTCGATCTCGACGACGTCACCGTGCAGGGCGGCGCGCTGGGCGGGGCCGGTGTCATCGAGACCGCGGCCGCCAACACGCAAAGCACGCTGGACGGGGTGACGCTGTCGAGCGGCACGACGGTGACGGTCGATCACGGCACGCTGGACCTGACCGGCACGATCGGCGCCGCCGGTGCGGAGATTGACGTGGCGACCGGGGCGAACGTCGCGCTCGATCTCGACGACGTCACTGTGCAGGGCGGCACCTTGGGCGGGGCCGGCGTCATCGAGACCGCGGCGGCCAATACGCAAAGCACGCTGGACGGGGTGACGCTGTCGAGCGGCACGACGGTGACGGTCGATCACGGCACGCTCGACCTGACCGGCACCATCGCCGCCGCCGGTGCGGAGATCGATGTAGCCAGGGGTGCGAACGTCGCGCTGGGGAACGGTAGCGCCCTCGATGGAGGCACCTTCACCATTGCCCAAAACGCGAGCGTGACCGTTGCGGGTGGCGTCACGATCAGTTCGTCGATCAATGATGCCGGCAGGATTGAAGTGCAGCAGGGCGCCGCGCTGCATTTGACCGGGTCGCTCGCGGGAGGCGGCTCGATCGTGCTGGACGCCGGCAGCGCCGGCGACCTGACCCTGCTCGAACTGAACGCCACGGACAGCGCGGGCAACACGCCGACGGTGCAGTTCAACGGTGGCTATGCCGAGCTGCAGATCGATACGTCGGCGTTCCATGGCAGCATCGCCGGGCTCACGGTAACCGACGAGATCGATCTCGGCGCGATCGGTTACGGCTTAAGCACAACGGCGACTTACACGTATAACAGCAACGACAATACCGGCGTGCTGGCGGTCACCGATGGCAGCCATACAGTCGATCTCACTCTGATCGGCGACTATTCCGGTGCCCATTTCATGGGATCGGATGAAGGCGGCCACACGCTCATCACGCTGAATGCTGCCGACACCGCGCCGGTCATCTCGAACGCCGGTACGGTGACCAGCGGTACAATCGACGAAGTGGCGGATCAGACCGGCGTTTCGACGCCTGATACGGCCTCCGGAACGATCACCTTCACCGACGTCGATCTGACTGACCGGCCGACCGTGACGGCCGCGTTCCAGTCGGCGTCGTTCATCGACTCGCATGGCGATACCGTCGATATAAGCTCGCTGTCGAGCGCCCTGCAGGCGGCCATTGCGGCGACGGAGATTGCGCTCGAAGTCCAGCCGGACGGCAACAATAACAACAGCGGCTCGGTCACCTGGATCTATAGCATCGCCGACAGCGCGCTCGATTTCCTGGCGCAGGACGAAACGCTGACGCTGACCTACGCGGCGACGGTCGATGACAACGCCGCGGGAGGCTCGCAAACCGCCGCGCCGGACATCACGGTCACGCTCACCGGCGTCAACGACGCGCCCGTCATCCAGCAAGGCGCGGAATCGGCCAACTTAACCGAGGACGCCGGCAATACCACGGCCACCGGCCAGTTCACCGCGCTCGATCCCGACCACAACGCCACGCAGACCTGGCAGGTCTATGACGGCGCCGATACGACCGCCGGAACGGCGACGCACGACGCCAATTACTCCTTCCAGGTCGATGAGCTCAGCATCACGCGCGCCGGCTCCCCGATCGTCGACGATACCTTTACGAGCGCGCCGGGCGACGACACTGCCCACTATAATGTGAACTGGGGCAGCGTCGATATCGGCCAGGATGGTGCTCGCACCTATGCTCTGCTCGCCGCCGCGAACGGCGCGGAAACGACGACGATCGCCGGCGCAATCGACGACACCGTCCAGTTCACGCGGCTGACCGGCAAGAATCCGGCCGGGCAGACGACGCTGACGAAGGAAGTCGACTTCTCTGCCTCGGCGCGCTTCGAGTTGGCGATCCCGCAGGCTCTCTCCGAAGGCTACGCCGTTCGGCTCACCGATCGGACCAGCAGTCAGCCGACCAACGACGATACACTCGAACTGCGCGTGATCAGAAATTCGGCCGGGGCTCCGCTCGTTCAACTTCGCGACATCGATTTTGCTGCGGGCACGACTTCGGTCCTGCAATGGATCGCGCTCGATCCGCAGAGCTTGCAGTCGGGCGACCAGATCGTGCTGCACCTCGATCATACCGCCAACTCGGATTATGTCGCCGCCAGCTTCGAGATCGACGACGCCAGCGGCAATCTTTTGTCTTCGTTCTCTTTCGACACGTTGGGTCAGCTCTTCAACGAGCACGACAACGCGGATTTCGCCCAGGTGCAGGTCCTCGCCTATTCGCCGGCGACGGACAATTCCTACTACACCGGTCAATACGGCACATTGCAGGTCGACCCGACCGGCGCCTGGACATACAACCTGCTCGACGGCTCTCACCAGGTGCAGGCGCTCTCGGCGGGCCAGATCGTCCAGGACACCTTCAATATCCATGTGACCGACGGCCAGGGCGCGAGCGACACGCGCGCCGTCACTATCAACGTGACCGGCATCAACGACGCGCCCGTCGTCAAGGGCCACGGGGCTGTCCTCCACTACACGGAGAACGGCGTCCCCGCCGCGATAGCGCCCGCCGCCACGGTCACCGACGTCGATTCATCGGACTTCAACGGCGGCTCGCTGACGGCGGCGTTCACGGCGAACGGCGCCAGCGAAGACCAGCTCACCATCCTCACCGACGCGCACGTCACGGTGAGCGGCGATATCATATCC
Organism: uncultured Pseudomonadota bacterium; assembly: GCA_963837965.1. GTDB lineage: Bacteria > Pseudomonadota > Alphaproteobacteria > Rhizobiales > Xanthobacteraceae > Pseudolabrys. Next base: position 576,010 of record CAWIPY010000011.1, read on the forward strand.
GTCGACGGCGTCGAAATCGGCACGATCAACGGCACCAATAACGGCGCCAACGGCGCCGCGCTCGAAATCGACTTTGATTCGGCCGATGCGACGCCGGCGGCGGTCGCCACGCTGCTTCAGCACATCGGCTACAGCGACAATTCGGACAATCCCTCGACCGCGGCCCGCTCGGTCGCCTTCACGCTCGTCGACGGCGACGGTACGGCAAACGGCGGCCATGACACCGGCACGGCCACCGCCGACCATCAACGTCACCGCGGTCAACGATGTGCCGGTGGTCAGTCTGCCATCAGGCACCAGTCTGGTGAATTTCGTCACAATCGACGATCCGGCCTTGAGTACCACCCAGGCGAGTGGCATCAACGATGCGGGCGTGATCGTCGGTTATGGCGATCTCGATTCCCAACATCAAAGAGGCTGGTCCTTCGACGGCGCGACCTACACGACGATCGACGATGGCGGGGCGCAGGATACGGCCGCGCATGCGATCACGGAGAGCGGCCTCATCATCGGCGACTACTCGCCGGTGCGCTCGACGCCGCGCTATGGCTTTGTCGACGATAATGGCGCCTTCACTCAGATCGCCTCGGATTCGACTTATCCGAGCACGAGCGCCAACGGCATCAACGACTTCGGCGTCATTGTCGGCAACGACTATCTGCACGCCGGCGCGCGCTATACCGCCTACGCCTACGACAACGGCGTGTTCACTTATTTCAATGCGCCAGGCACGCTGAACTCGCAGGGCGACACCTGGGCCAACGACATCAATAATCTCGGCCAGATCGTCGGCAGCTTCAATCCGGACAATACGGTGCAGAGCGGCTACCAGGGCTATCTGTACGAAAACAGCACTTTCACGACGTTCGCGGATCCGCTGGCGGCTTTCGGTACGTTTGCCCAGGCTATCAACGATGCCGGACAGATCGTCGGCTTCTACGTCGACAGCAGCAATGTCGACCACGGGTTCCTGTATTTCGACGGCGTCTTCACCACCATCGACGACCCGCTGGGCGCGCAAGGCACGGTCGCAACCGGCGTGAACAATCTCGGTCAAGTTGTCGGCTATTACAAGGATGCCGGCGGCGCCTATCATGGCTTTGAAACGGCGATTCCCAATACAACGGCCGAAGATACCCCGCTTACCATCAATGGCGTTTCGATATCCGACCCCGACGCCGGCTCAGCGCAGATCAAGGTCACGCTCGCGGTCTCCCACGGCACCTTGAAGCTCGGCGACGAGACGGGCCTTAACTCGATTTCCAACGACCATAGCGGCTCGGTCGATCTCTACGGCTCGCAGGCCGCGATCAACGCCGCGCTGACCAGCGGCGTCATCTACACGCCGAATGCCAATTTCAAAGGCAGCGATGCGCTCTCGGTAACCGCCGACGACCAAGGCAATACCGGCAGCGGCGGTAATCAGTTCGACAGCAAGTTTTATGACATTACGGTCGCACCGAGGTCCGCGGTCTATTGGACTGGTTCCGTCGACCAGGACTGGACAAACGGCTCGAACTGGAACCCGACCCAGGTGCCAACGAGCGCGAACAACGTTTTCATCGGCGTCGATCGAAATGGCGATCCGGTGAATTAATGCCGGGGTCGAGCCGCCGCTGCGATTCGATTGGCGTCTTACTCGCTCTACTCTGAGCAATAACGGCGGAGCTGGACGCGGCGGATATGACCGTCGGCGGAAACCTGGCGGTCGATGGCGCCACGCTTACGTCGCAAGGGACCGATCTGACGATCCACAGTGTCGGCGGCAGCGTCGCGGTATCTGCCGACTATGGCGGTTGGTCCGAAATTACCGCCGCGTCGGGCTCGCTGGTGGTCGGTGATATCGACGGCGATTTCACGGTCACCGCTCTGACCTCCGACCCGGGAGTCTGAAAGTGACGCGTACGTCGATCCCAGTGGCGACCTGACGATCGGCAACATCGGCGGCGATCTCGCCGTCGCGGCCACCGGCGACATCGACAACCAAACGCAGAGCTCCGCCAGCCTGGAGGCGTCCTACGGTTATTTCTCGACCGGCAACATCAGCGGCAGCGTCTCGGTGACGGCGGACAACTATGGCTATGCCGAAATCTACGCCAATTACGACGTGACGATCGGGGCGAATCCGACGAACGCGGTGGATACGGCTGATCGTCGGCGATCTTTTGGTGTCGGCCGACCATAACGGGACGTCATTGCTCGATCCGTCGGGAGATCTGGCCATTGGCGTGGTCGGCGGCAGCGTCACGGTGCACGCGGATAATGGCGGCCTTGCCGAATTGTACGCGGCCGGCGCGCTGACCATCGGTACCGGCAACCCGGCGGACGCGGCAATCGACGGCGACCTTGCTGTGACCGCCGACAATGGCGGCTACGCATACCTGGGGTACGATGACTATTCAGGGAATGGCCCGGGCGATAGCGTGACCATCGGCGCCGTCGGCGGCAGCGTCAACGTGGCGGCCACCAGTGGCGGTGACGCCGAAATCTACACGAGCAACGACCTGGTGATCGGTGACGTTACTCACGATTTCACGGTATCGGCGTCCGATAGCGGCACTTACGCATATGTGCAGTCCGACAATGGAAGCGTTTCGATCGGCGATATCGGCGGCGGTTTCTCGGTTCTGATCGCGGACGGAGGCGATGCGGAAATATCCGCCGGCGGCGATCTCACCATCGGCAATATCGACGGCAGCTTCACCAACCAAGGCTTGATCGATGCCGGCGGCGTGCTGACCATCGGCACGGTGAGCGGTGATTTCACCAACGACGGCACGATCGACGCGGCCGGCGGTATCGTGCTTGATGGAGTGACCGGCAATGCCACAAGCGCGAACGCACTCGATATCGCCTTGAATGGCGGCACCGCCACTTTCGGCCACAGCGTCGAAAACACTTTCACATTCGACTTCTCGTCGAAGGCCGACACGATCGTCCTCGGCGACGCCCACGACTTCGCTGGAACGCTCGCGGGCTTCGGTTCGGGCGACGTGATCGATCTCGCCTCAATGACGGACGTGTCGATCAACGGCTATGACGGCAACAGCGGCGTGCTTCATCTTACGTCGACGAGCACCGGCGATTTCTCGCTTTCGTTCGTCGGTAATTACACCGCCAACAGCTTCGTGCTGGCGGACGACGGCCATGGCGGCACGGATATCGCGCTGAATGGACCGTCGATCTTCGCGGACGATGCGGTGCCGCAGGAGCATACACCGTCCGGCGACAGCACCACGCTTTCTGGTCTTGTGATCCATGACTTCGATTCCAGTGTCAGTTCTCTAACCATCACGGCGGAGGCCGGGGACGGTACGTTGTCGCTGTTGAGCAGCACGAACCTGACGACTTCCGGCACCGGTGCTTCCGGCGACCCGCTATCGGTGACTGGCTCGCTCTTCGATATCAACAACGCGCTGGCGGACGGCGTGACCTATACGCCGAATTCTCCGACGCCGCCGACAAATGACCACATATCCCTGACCGTCGACGACGGCAGCGGCACGGATACGCTGAACGTCGTATTCAACCAGTCTGGTACCGCCGGCACTCTGGAAGGCACCGCCGGCAAGGATGTCATCTATGCGCCGGGGGGTCAGAACACGATCCTGACAGGGCTCGCCGGCAACGACACTTTCGTATTCCACCCGGATTCCGCCAGCGCCGATGTGATTAGCAACGGTGGGGCACAGGATTTCCATCCCTACGATGCCGGCAATCCGGCAGGCGAGGCGGACCACATTCAGCTCGATGGCTTTACCTCATATTCGAGCTTTGCGGATATCGCACCGCACATCACGAATGATGGAAGCGGCAATGCCGTGATCGACCTGGGCAGCGGCCAGACCATTACAGTCGCGGGCGTCGCTGCTACACAGCTGCATGCCAACGATTTCCTGTTCCACGCGTGACCTCGATGAATTGTGTCGGGGAACCGCCTCTGGTCTGTGCGTTGGGCGGCGGGGTCGGGTTCAGGCGGGCGCGGATCTCCAAGGGTAGGTAAGCCGTTGGGTATATTAACTTTTTAAATACGAAGGCACGCGACAATCCGCCCTATCCGTGGCACAATGCACGCACATAGCGTCGCACCGACCGGCGTTCCGGCCTGAGGGGACCTGAGCCACCGTGACGTTCGCCCACCATCCGACCCGAGCGAAGCCGCACGGCCACGAGCCCTCCGAGCTCGGCCTCGCGCTCAAGGCATGCCGCAGCGCCTTTGTCGGCATCGGCGTGATGAGCGCGATGATCAACGTGCTCTACCTCACCGGCTCCTTCTTCATGCTGGAGGTCTACGACCGGGTGGTGCCGAGCCGCAGCGTGCCGACCCTGGTCGGCCTCGTCGTGCTGGCCGCCGGCCTCTACACCACGCAAGGTGTGCTCGACCTCATTCGCGGCCGCATCCTGGTGCGCATCGGCGCCAGCCTCGACGAGCAGCTCAGCGCGCGCATCTTCGACACCGTCGCGCGCCTGCCGCTGCGCGTCGGCCAGCGCGCGGACGGCATGCAGCCGATCCGCGATCTCGACAGCATCCGCTCCTTCATGGGCGGCCTCGGGCCGGTGTCGATGTTCGACCTGCCATGGCTGCCGTTCTACATTCTCATCTGCTTTGCCTTTCACCCGCTGATCGGCGCCACCGCGCTCGGCGGCGCGATCATCCTGACGATCGTGACGGTGGTGACCGAATATCTCACCCGCCGGTCGATCAAGGATTCGACGGGGCATGCGATCGCCCGCAATGCGCTGGCCGAGACAAGCCGCCGCAATGCCGAGGCGCTGATCGCCATGGGCATGCTGGGGCGCATCGCCCAGCGCTGGGAGGAGGCTAACCGGAAGTATCTCGCCAGCCAGCGTCGCGTCAGCGACGTCGCCGGCGGACTCGGGTCGATCTCCAAGGTGTTTCGCATGATGCTGCAGTCGGCGGTTCTCGCCGTCGGCGGCTATCTCGTCATCCATCAGGAGGCGACGGCGGGCATCATCATCGCCGGCTCGATCCTGTCCGCCCGCGCGCTGGCGCCGGTCGATCTCGCCATCGCCAACTGGAAGGGCTTCGTCGCCGCGCGCCAGGGCTGGAATCGGCTGACCCAACTGCTCAACGTCATGCCGGCGGAGGCGCCGCGCATGGCGCTGCAGGCGCCGACGCGTACGCTGAGCGTGGAAGGCGCCGCGGTCGCGGCGCCGGGCACGCAGAAGATCGTCGCGCAGGACATCAAATTCACCCTCGACCGCGGCAGCGGGCTCGGCATCATCGGGCCGAGCGGCTCCGGCAAATCGTCGGTCGCGCGCCTGCTGGTCGGCGTCTGGACGCCGGTGCGCGGCAAGGTGCGGCTCGACAGCGCCGCGCTCGACCAATGGACCTCGGAAGCGCTCGGCCGCCATATCGGCTACCTGCCGCAGGACGTCGAACTGATGGCCGGCACGGTGGCGCAGAATATCGCCCGCTTCGAACCGAAGCCCGACTCCAATGCCGTGATCGCCGCGGCCAAGGCCGCCGGCGTGCATGAACTGATCACCTCGCTGAGCGAAGGCTACGAGACCCAGATCGGCGAGCATGGCACCGCGCTGTCGGCCGGGCAGGCGCAGCGCATCGCGCTCGCGCGCGCTCTCTACCGCGATCCCTTCCTGGTGGTGCTCGACGAGCCGAATTCGAACCTGGATGCCGAGGGCGACGAGGCGCTGACCAAGGCCGTGCTCTCGGTCCGCGCGCGCGGCGGCATCATCATCGTCATCGCGCATCGGCCGAGCGCCATTGCCGGCGTCGATCTGCTTCTGGTGATGCGCGACGGTCACCAGCAGGCCGTGGGTCCGAAGGACCAGATTCTCGCCAAGCTGGTGAAGCCCGCCGCGGCCACCGCGGCGCCGATCAAGGCAGTACCCTCCGCATGACGGTATCCGCCGAACACGAGAAGCTGCCGGCTGCCTGGGGCGATTTGGCGCAACCGCCAGAGAGCGGCTCGCGCGGCTCCATTCGCCGGCACATGATCGCCGGCATCGTGGTCGTGCTGCTGCTGGCCGGAGGCGTCGGCGGATGGGCGGCGACCACGCAGATCGCCGGCGCGCTCATCGCTCCGGGCTCCGTCGTGGTCGACTCCCACGTCAAGAAGGTGCAGCACCCGACCGGCGGCGTGGTGGGCAAGCTCTATGTGCAGGACGGCGACCACGTCAAAGCCGGCGAGGTGCTGGTGCAGCTCGATGCCACCGTTCCGAAGGCCAACCTCGCCGTCGTCAACAAAGGCCTCGACGAGTTGCAGGCGCGCAAGGCGCGGCTGGAGGCCGAACGCGACGGCGCCGATCACGTGACGTTCCCCAAGGAGCTGCTCGCCCGCGCCGACGATCCCACCGTCGCCAATGCGATGACCAACGAGCAGAAGCTGTTCCAGCTTCGCCGCGACGCCCGCCTCGGCCAGAAGGCGCAGTTGCAGCAGCGCATCGGGCAGTTGAGGGACGAGATCACCGGCCTCAAGGCGCAACTGGACGCGAAAAAACGCGAGGTCGAGCTGATCGGCCAGGAACTGCAAGGCGTCCGCACGCTGTACAAGAAAAATCTGGTACCGATCACCCGCGTCACCGCGCTCGAGCGCGACGGCGCCAGGCTCGACGGCGAGCGCGGTCAGTTGCTGGCCTCGGTCGCGCAGACCAAGGGCAAGGTGAGCGAGACCGAGCTGCAGATCATCGGAATCGACCAGGATCTGGCGAGCCAGGTCGCCAAGGACCTGCGCGAGGTCGACGCCAAATACGGCGAGTTCGTCGAGCGCCAGGTGACCGCCGAGGATCAGCTCAAGCGCATCTATATCCGCGCGCCGCAGAACGGCATCGTGCTGCAGTCGAACGTGCACACCGTCGGCGGCGTGATCACGCCCGGCGAAACCATCATGCTGATCGTGCCGGAGACCGACAAGCTGATGGTCGAAGCCAAGGTCAATCCGCGCGACATCGACCAGGTGCAGGTCGGGCAGGCCACCATGCTGCGCTTCCCCGAGTTCAACACGCGCACCACGCCGGAAATCAAAGGCACGGTCATGCAGGTCTCGGCCGATACGACCACCGACCAGCGCACCGGCCAAAGCTATTACACCGTGCGCATCGCCATGCCGGTCAAGGAGATCGAGCAGCTCGGCAAAGGCGTGCGGCTCATTCCCGGCATGCCGGTCGAGGCTTTCGTGCAGACCGGCGAGCGCACGGTCATCTCCTACCTGACCAAGCCGCTGGCCGACCAGTTCATGCGGGCGTTCCGGGAAAAATGAGCGCGCCGTCGCAGCACGGGCCACGGGCAGAGGCACCGGGCGTGGCCCGACCGCGCCACGGGCGTTACTACCTCTCCCTGAAAGCAGGGCTGTCGCATGTGTGCTTGACGGCTCGTCTCCCTCTCCCCGCTTGCGGGGAGAGGGTCGGGGTGAGGGGCTGTTGCCACAATCGTTTGCCCTCGGACTTGCGGATACACCCCCTCACCCGACGCGCTGCGCGCGTCGACCTCTCCCCGCCCAGCGGGGAGAGGTGGGCGCTGCGGCCACATGCGATAGCTCTCCCCCTTTGCGAGAGAGATAGCCGCGCCCGTGGCACGGCTGCAGCGAATGCGATACCCCTGGCCTGGGGAGGATTCGCATGACGTGGCTTTCGCGCGCGGCGAAACGTTTCGGCTGGGCGCGCGGGCTCGCGCTCGTGCTGCTGGTCGCGCTCGTCGCGCTGCGCATTGCCGACCCCGAGCCGCTCGAGGAATTGCGGCTGCGCGTCTTCGATCTTTACCAGGTCCTCAAGCCGCGCGTCGCCACGCAGCGGCCGGTGACCATCGTCGACATCGACGAGAAGAGCCTCAAGACCATCGGCCAATGGCCGTGGCCGCGCACGATCGTCGCCGATCTCGTCAACAAGCTCACCAGCATGGGCGCGCTGGTCATCGCCTTCGACATCGTCTTCTCGGAGCCCGACCGCATGTCGCCGAGCCTTGCCGCCGAGACTTTCCGCGGCCTCGACGATGCCACCCGCGCCAAGCTGCGCGCCTTGCCCAGCAACGACGCGGTGCTGGCCGACGCGATCAAGCATTCGCGCGTCGTCCTCGGCGAATCCGGCCTGCCCTTCCGCACGGCATCCGCGAAAGACGCGGTGTCCTCGGCGGGCATAGCGATGCTCGGGCCCGATCCGCGGGGGTTCATGCTGAATTACCCGGGCCTGCTGCGCAATGTGCCGGTTCTCGAGCAGGCCGCCGCCGGGCACGGCCTCTTCAGCATCCGCGCCGAGCGTGACGGCATCGTGCGGCGCGTGCCGATGGTGATGCAGGCGCAGGGCACCGTCATGCCCTCCTTGACGCTCGAAATGCTGCGGCTGGTGACGGGCAGCAGCACCATCCTGATCCGCAGCGATCAGGCCGGCATCGAGAGCGTCGCGCTCCCCGGATTCGTGGTCCCGACCGACCGCAACGGCCAGCTCTGGATCCATTTCGCCCCGCACGATTCCGAGTCGGTTCGTCTCGGCGGCCGACGTGCTGGCCGGCAAGGTGCCGCGCGCGCGCATCGACCATAAGCTGGTGCTCATCGGCACCTCGGCGGTCGGCCTGCTCGATGCCAAGACCACCCCGCTCGATCCGGTGATGCCCGGCGTCGAAGTGCATGCCGAGGTGCTGGAAAGCGCGCTGACCCGCTCGGTCCTGTCGGAGCCCGACTACGCGATCGGCGCGGAGCTGTGCGCGGCGGTCCTGCTGGGCATTATCATCGTCTGGCTCGCGCCGATCCTGAGCCCGATGCTGCTTCTGGCTTTCGGCGCGGCGATCGTCGCGCTCACGATCGGCACGTCCTGGTATCTCTATGTGCACGACCGGCTGCTGATCGATTTCACCTATCCGCTGTTGTCGAGCGCGCTTGTCTATCTCACGCTGATGTTCAGCAACTATTTCAGCGAGCAGGCCCAGCGCCGCCGCATCCGCTCGGCTTTCGGCCAATACCTCTCGCCGGCGCTGGTCGAGCAGCTCGCCCAATCGCCGGAGAAGCTGGTGCTCGGCGGCGAAGAGCGCAACATGACCATCCTGTTCAGCGACGTGCGCGGCTTCACCACGATCTCCGAGCTGTACAAGCACGATCCGCAGGGCTTGACGCATTTGATGAACAGCTTCCTCACGCCGCTGACCAACGCCATCATCGATCGCAAGGGCACCATCGACAAATACATGGGTGACGCGATCATGGCGTTCTGGAACGCGCCGCTCGACGATCCGGCGCACGAGATCAATGCCTGCGAGGCGGCCCTCGACATGCAGGAGCGCGTCAAGCTGCTCAACGTGGAGCGCAAGCGCGAGGCCGAGGCGAAAGGCACGCGCTTCGTCGAGCTCAATGTCGGCGTCGGCCTCAATACCGGGCCCTGCGTGGTCGGCAATATGGGCTCCGACCTGCGCTTCGACTATTCGGTGCTGGGTGATACCGTGAATCTGGCCTCGCGCCTGGAAGGGCAGACCAAGAACTACGGCCTGCCGATGATCATCGGCGCCCGCACCGCTGCGGCGGTCAAGGACAAGTTCGCCCTGCTCGAGGTCGATTTCATCACCGTCAAGGGCAAGACCGATCCGGAGGTCATCTATACGGTGCTCGGCCGCCGCGAAGTGGCGGACACCAGCCAGTACGCCCGCCTCTACGAGGCCAGCGTGAAAATGTTGCAAGGCTACCGCAGCCGCGAGTGGGATTCTGTGATGGCCATCATAGAATCGAGCCGCGCGGCGGCCGATCATTTCGGTGTCGGCCGGCTGCTGGAATTGTATAGTGAGCGTGTTCGCCTATTCCGGGAAAATCCGCCGCCCGACGACTGGAACGGCGTATTTGCCTTGCAGACCAAGTAGGGCAGGGCGCCGCAGGCTGGATTTGCGACGAACCGCGCCGAACGCGGTTGGTTTTTCGGGGGGTGGCGGTAATCTGAAACCGTCATGTCGTTTTCGATGCTGATTCGCTTCTGGGGCGTGCGCGGCAGCATCCCTTGCCCGGGGCCGGGGACTGCCCGCTATGGCGGCAATACCCCCTGCGTGGAAATCCGCTGCGGCGAGCAGGTGCTGATCTTCGATGCCGGCACCGGCATCCGCGACCTCGGCCAGGCGCTGATCGACGAGAAGACGGCGCTCGACACCGACATTTTTTTCACCCATTGCCACCTTGACCACATCATCGGCCTGCCGTTCTTCGAGCCGCTCTCGCGCGAGGGGCAGCGGCTGGGGATCTGGGCGGGAAATCTCAAGCCGGCGGCCGGAATTGAGCAGGCGGTACGCCGGCTGATGAGTTTTCCGCTGTTTCCGATCGGCATCGAGTCTTTCGCCGCCGCCGTCCAATTCCACGATTTCTGCGCCGGCGAGAGCCTTCTTCCCCACCCGGGCATTACCATGCGCACCGCCGCCCTCGGCCATCCTGGCGGTGCCACCGGCTACCGGGTTGATTGTGGCGGCCACTCGGCGGCTTATCTGACCGATCTTGAGCTGGGCGACGGGCCCTTCGATGAAGGCGCGATGGCGCTGGCCCAAGGCGCCGATGTTCTCATCATGGATGCGACCTATACGGATGCCGAGATCCCGGCTCATCTCGGCTGGGGCCATTCGAGCTGGCAACAGGTGGCCCGCTTCGCCGACGCGGCCGGTGTCGGGACGGCCTGCCTTTTCCACCACGACCCGGCGCACGACGACGCCTTCATGGACAAGGTCGCCGCCGAGGCGGAAAAGATGCGCGCGAACACTGTGGTCGCGCGGGAAGGCATGTCCATCGAATTGTGATCGGCGCGGCAGGCCGCGACGGCGCGATACTTAGGCTCACCCCGCCTGCGCCACGAGCTCGAGCGCTTCCCGCTTCACGATGACGATGGCGTTGCCCTCGATGCGCACGATCCCGTTGCGCTGCCATTCGCGCAGGCACTTGTTCACGCTTTCGCGCGTCATGCCCACGATATTGCCGAGCTCGCGCTGGGTCAGCCGGATGCGGGCGCCGGCGCGGGCGCCGGCAAGCCCGGCCGCCATGTCGGCCATGCGCAGCAGCGCCTTGGCCAGCCGCACCGGCAGCTGCAGGAAGGCCATTTCGGCGATCTGCCGGTCGCTGTGGCGCAGCCGCCCGCAAAGCAGTTCGACCAGCCGCGGCCAGCCGCTCGGATGCGCGTCGAGGAAGGACAGCACGTCGCGCCGCTCCAGCACGGCGAGCGTGCAGTCGGTCATGGCGGCGGCCTCGGCGGTGCGTTCCTTGCCGTCGAGCACCGCGATTTCGCCGAACACTTCGCCCGGCTGGATGATCGCCAGCACGATCTCCTTGCCTTCCGGCGAGGGCACGCTGATGCGGATATTGCCGTCGAGCACCGCCATCATGCTGTCGCCCGAGGACCCCATCAGGAAGATGGTTTCTCCCGCCGCATAGCTGCGGATGCGCGCGCGGGCGACCAGGTCGGCGCGCTCGAGCGCGCTCAACCCGCGGAACAGGATGCAATCGCCGAGCAGGCGGCGGGCCTTGTCGACGTCGGTTCGGTCGGGTGCGTGCATGCGGGGTGCCCCTGGGCAGTCGATAATGCGTTGTTCCCCGGAAAAGCTCAATGGCGTGGACGGCGGTCTCAGGATCTCGGCAGGACCCAACGGCTGCCGCCGCCGCCGCGGCTGCCCCGGCGGCCGCGCGCTGCGGGTCGGCGGCTTTCGGCCTTCTCAGTCCTGGTAGTTGCCGATCGGCAGCAGGACGAGGTCCGGCGGGGTGATCGTGCCGTTATTGGCCTCGATGACATAGCTGTCGGAGCCGGAGGCCTCATGGCGGCTGATGGCGAAAAGGTAGCCGGTCTCCCCGAGCCGCGTGCCGTGGGCGAAGCGATATTTTATGCAAAGGGCCACCAGGTTCGGGAAGTCCTTGCCGAAGTCGTCCCGCGACAGCCAGGCAGTGCCGGTCTTTTCAACGGCATCGCCTTTCAGCAGGATAGGCCCGATCCCGCCGTCGACGCCGTAATGACCGCAGACCTTCCTGAATGATTTCTTGTTGTCGTGCAGCAGCAGAATGGGGCCGGCCAGAACGTCGGTGGCGGGCGTGAGGCCGCCGTTCTTGATGTTCATCTTGATGGTGATGCCGCCCCCCTTGGCGTCAAACACAAGCCGGCTCGGGTCGACGGAGGCGACGACCCAGGGGCGGTTGTAGAACAACATCATCGATTCGATGCGGTCGAGGGTCCTCCATTGCAGCCACACGCCCACGGCGATGGCGATCAAGGCCGCCGCGGCGAGCAGGTTCCAGAGATGCGGGCCCATCCTGCCCGACGCGGGTTGAGGCGCGGGGGCTGCCTTTTCGTCGCTCGGCGTCTGTGTCGTTTCGGAGGTCATAAATGGCTGCGGCCGGCCGGTTTCTGAGTAATTCTACGTGAACGTCTTGGCCGGCGCACGCAGATTCAGGGCCGCGCCTCTCGGGGAGGAGGCGCGGCCCTGTACCGAATCCGGCCGGGGTCTACGACCGGTGTCGGACTGCCGGGGCCGTTGCCGGCCTCGGGCCGGGGCGCTCGCCGGGTGGGGAAGGGGAAGTTCGAGCGCTCCGAATGACGCCATACTGGCGCGGCCGATGCTGTCACACTGTGACCGCGATCACGAAAAGGGCGATTGCCTTGCCCCGCGCCGGGCCGCACCGTCTAACTATTTGATTATATTGCGATGACTGTCGTTGTACGCCTGCCTCACCGGCGGCAGCGGGCCAGGCCGCAGTTCGGCGCCGTGCGGCACTCTCCTGGCGGTGCCGGCTTCGGCGGCCGGCCAATAGCGGGTCAGGTAGTCGCGCGCCGTCAGCACGAACATGAACGCCAGCCACACCACGCCGGCCATGGCGGCCAGCCGGAGGAACGGCGTGTAGTCCTTGAAATCCATGAAGAAAGTCACCAGCAGCACGATCATGACGAAGGCGATGCCCATATGGACGTGGATTGGCCCAACCGAGGGGGACGAAAGCGAAGAACACGTTGGTGGTGGACAAGGCGAACACAGGAACCGGACCTAGACGGCGCAGAGCCACTGCCGCAGGGGTATCGGCTTGTCCACGTGACGATCCCGATCTTCCGAGTTCATGTGCGGCCGATGGAGGGCGGCCGGATAAGAAAATGCGTCTAATCTGATGGGGACAAATCACGGTCAGAACGCCGGCCGAAGAAATGGAATGGCTTTGCTTTGTGAGGAGGGGCCCCCGGATTGACCCCAAAATGAGCAACGCCTGCGCGAGTTGCCGCCACAGGCGGGTTCCGTAGCGGCCAAGGCGCTCAAGGGCATTTTCATTGAGGTTCAGTCAATCGGAGAAAACAAAGCGAAGGATCGACGCTCGTGAGTCGGCCGCACCTATATCATCGGTTCCGGTAGCCAGGTACGATTGGAGGAGACGGCTCCTCAGGCGCTCCAAGAAGCGCTCAACAGTGCAATCGGGTCATCGCTTTGCTGCTTTTTCGATTGGCGCTACGCACCACGCGCCTTGTATCTCGAAGAACCCGCTCTCGATTGCCGACGCGCGGCGTAGCCGCCAGAGCAGAGCGGTACGCGCGGACTAGCTGATACTCGACTGCGGATTGTGGGTCGAAGTCGGCGTGATGTGTTCTTCGAAGCGGTCGTAATCATCGGCATTTTCGAGGGCGGTGACGACTGTTTCGGCAGTCAGTCTGTGGCGTAAGGCATTTTGCCGGGCTCGGAGCTTCTCTTCGGTTTTCGGGCCCGTTCTCTTCATCGCATTGCGGCGGTTGGCGGCGATTTGCTTATCCGTGGCCATCGGTCTTCGCCCCATGACTGTCCGATGGCGCGTCTGCTTCGTTCGAAGTTGAGAGCTTGGGATGGGTCTGCTCCCAGAGTTGCCGGGCGACCTCCAGCGGCTTGATGCCGAGCTTGTCCCAGAATGGCAGCTCGTTGCCGGCCTGATGCAGTTGCCGGTGGTGACCGCGGCAGAGCGGCACGGTGAACTCGTCGCTGACCTTCATGCCGATGGCACGAGGTTGGGCAAAGCGCAGGTGGTGCGGATCGCTGGGCTGACGGCCGCAGACCAGACAGGGCTGAGAGGCGACGAAGTTGAGATGCGCGCGGTCGCGGATCCGTTTGGGCTCGGCAAGCGTCAGCGCGCTTTTGTCGATCCGACCGGGGGGTAGATCGGGCGCCGGCGGGAGCAAGCGGCGGGATGCGGCCTTCGGCCTGCCGCCGCTCGCGATTGAGGTGCTCGCTGACGGGTGGTGATTGGCGCTGGCCATAGTACCGAGAGGGCCGAGGGATGGGCGTGGTGTCGTCGGGATGGAAGCCCGTCCGGCTCTCATCCAGGCTGCGCCATGACCGTTGCTCGTCGGCTGGGGTTACGGCAGCGCTGCTCGGCCGGTGCGGCCTTGCCACTCCGATAGAGCTCCAGCCCGAACGGTTTGCCGAAGGTGGCGAGCGCTCGTTTGGTGGCGTCGGTCTCGGCGGCCTTGAGGGCGATGTCGTGGGTCTCGCCGGGGGAGGAGCCGCGGCCTTCGCCAGAGCCGTGGCCTTCGCGCACGATGACCGCCCCGCCTGCATGCACCGTGATGCGAACCCGGGCGATATAGACGGCGAGGAAACTGCCGCGGTTCTCCCGCGCCAGGACGCACTTGGTCTCCAGGGTCTCGCGGCTCCAGCCGTCGAAGCCGAAGATCCGGTTGGCCTCCGAGAGCACGTACCAGCCTTCGAGATACGACAGCTCCCGCCCATTGGCCTCCCGGGTGCGGACGACCTGGGCGTCCAGGTCGCGCCGCAGGAAGGCCAATTGCTTTGCTGAGAAGCCCATCACTTCGTCCTCACGCTCAGGACAGGCTCGGGGTTGGACAAGCTGACGCCGGTGATCTCGGCGCCCTGCTTGAGGTCGGCCAACAATCCCTGACGGTTGAGCTTGGGATCGCGCGGCTCCCAATAGATGCTGGGGACGGCCTTCTCATCGATCACCATCAGGCGAGGGCATCCCGGCCGGATGGAGGCGGTGAAATCGGGCGCGGTGATCTTCTTGATGTCGAGCTCGACCATGACGTCCTTGGCGATCTGGCGGCGTTTGGAGGCCCGATCCTGCAGCCGGCCGAGGCGGTCCTCCATTTCGGCGATGCGGCACTTGAGCCCATTGGCCAGGGCTTCATCGGCAGGGCCGAGCGGAGGAGGGCCTCGACGATCTCATGCAGGTCGGTGAGGCCCTCGACGGTGTCGGCGAGGGTCTGCTCGTCGATGGAGGGGTCTTCGGCGCGGATGCGGTCGCGGAGGCTGCGATAGTTGGATTGCGGCAAATGAGATGTTCATGGCAGAACTCCTTTCCAATCGATGATCAACATTTTATGTTGATAGAGGAGCCATGTCAACAGAAAATGTTGATCAGATTAGACCTGCCCAGTGCCGCGGCGCTCGCGGGCTGTTGGGCATGACTCAGCCGGCGCTGGCTAAAGCAGCTAATCTGGGACTATCGACGATTGTAGATTTTGAAAAATCAAGGAGGGCGGTTTCCGCGGACGCGACAATGGCCATCCGGACGGCTCTCGAAGCAGCGGGCATCGATTTCATCAGCGAGAACGGTGGTGGCCCTGGCGTGCGACTTCGCAACCGGCGACAAAATAGCTTCGCCACCAACGGGTCTATGAACAATTTGGGAAGCGCATGGGTCAGCTTAGGTACTACCGTAACCTTGACGTCATGGCGAGCGACCTAGCTTAAAGCCTTCGCGGTATTGTCGCGCGAGCGCCTTCTGCGACATCCCGCCTCTTCGCGAACATTGAAGCGGCACCCATGACGCCCTCATGACCAGAAAAACAACGGTAAAGCGCCCCTCGCCCTTTGATTCCACCTTTATGCCAAGGCGCGAATCACGAAACTTGGAGCCTCGTCTGCGGAGGTTCACTTCCGTGGTTGTTGCGTATCCATTGCGATGACTGCCACTAGAACTGCCTCCGCGACCACAGCATCCATGCGGAGGATTTAAATGTCTGAAGACGAAAAGATTGGCTATCGAAACCCGCCGAAACATTCGAGATCAGAGAAGGGTCAATCGGGGAATCCTGTGGCCGCCCAAAGGGAAGCGTGGGCCGGCAAAGCCTCATTGCCATTCTCGAAAAGACGCTAGCGGAAGAGACAACCATTATTAAGAATTGAAAACGTCAGAAAGTCACCAAACTCGAAGCGGCTGTGGAAAAGCTCACTGACCGTGTCATCAAGGGAAAGCCCGCGCACACGCGGCTACTCTTCACATTGATCGAAAAGCACGGAGCAGACTCTGATCTAAAGAATGAAGCCGCTGTATCCGAGGACCTTCAGACTAGGCGGGCTCGCCTCGAGGCGAGAATATCCCAGCTGAGAAAAGGGCTCGAGCGGCAAGAGCAAATGAACGTTGATCGCAAATGCGTCGAAAATTACGATGGTTCCGTGCTGAACAAAGACACCGTCATTTCGAACTAATGTGATGGAAGCTCCTCATCGAGAGCTAGCATGCGCAACTCGATGATACGTTGTGGAGAAACGAGGTGCAGATGTTTTGTGTCCCTGTGCAATTTGCCTCCCAGATATTTCCCTGAAAAATCCAGCAGGGAATTTCAACTTAACCACTGAACTGGGAGGCATTTTGCCGATCAAGATGGAGGGCGAGTTATCATTTTCTCGAATTTTCCCTGTTAAATTCCCTGTTAGCAGGGAAAGTGACGACGCTTACCCTTATCTTGCCTCACCGGCGGCAGCGGGCCAGGCCGCAGTTCGGCGCCGTGCGGCACTCTCCTGGCGGTGCCGGCTTCGGCGGCCGGCCAATAGCGGGTCAGGTAGTCGCTCGCCGTCAGCACGAACATGAACGCCAGCCACACCACGCCGGCCATGGCGGCAAGCCGCAGGAACGGCGTGTAGTCCTTGAAATCCATGAAGAACGTCACCAGCAGCACGATCATGACGAAGGCGATGCCCATGTGCACCGCGGCATTGGCCCAGCCGAGGGGGACGAAGGCGAAGAAGACGTTGGTGGTGAATAAGGCGAAGAGGAGCAGCCAGACCCAGACGGCGCCGAGCCAGAGCCGCAAGGGGGTCGGCCTGTCGTCCTGACGGTCCTGGTCCTGGTTTTGGTCCTGCGAACTCATGTGCGGCCCACGAAGTAGATGAGGGGAACCAGCGTGATCCAGACGAGATCGACGAAGTGCCAATAGAAGCCGACGGCCGTGAAAGTCGGGCTTTCCAGCTTCAGCGAATTTCGCCACAGGCGGAACGTCACCACCGAGATAATGCCGATGCCGATGGAAAGATGCATGGCGTGGACGCCGGTCATCACCCAATAGAACGCCCAGAAAATCTGCGTCTCGGGGATCGCCATGGGAAAATGCGATCCCGGGTAGAAACCCTTCACAAGATCGTCGTGATATTCGAAACCCTTGCCGATCAGGAAGCCGACGCCGAGCATGACCGTCAGCATCAGGCAGAACAGCGTCAGGCGCCGGTAGCCGGCGTCGGCGCCGCGCACGGCGACCGTCATGACGAAGCTGCTGGTCAGCAACATGATCGTGTTGATCGACCCGTAGAAGATCTCGGTCTCGGCCGCCGCCTCGCGGAACGCTTCCGTGTAGAGCGTGCGGTAGACCGCGTAGCCCATGAACAGGCTGCCGAAGAACAGCACTTCGGTGGCGAGAAAAACCCACATGCCGAAGGCGACGGCCTCGCGCTGGCGGGCGAGGTCGGGCCAGGGTTCGCGCAATGCGGCGGTGGTGTCGGCCATTCCGTTACTCTTCGCCCTGCAGGGTGGGATCGCCCTCGCGCGGCTCGGCCGAGCCGCCCTCCTGGTGATAGTGGTAGGGGCCGGTGACGACGCGCGGCCGGTGCTCGAAATTGTGCTTGGGCGGCGGCGAGGAGGTTTCCCATTCGAGCCCGGTCGCCTGCCAGGGATTGGGCCCCGCTCGCTTGCCGTAGAGCAGCGACCAGAAAAGGTAGAAGGGCGGTCCCAGATAGGCGACGGCAAGCACCAGCGTGCCGCCGGTCGACAGCACGTTCCAGATCTGAAACACGGCCGGATAGACGTGGTAGCGCCGCGGCATGCCGAGCCAGCCCACGATGTATTGCGGCATGAAGGTGAGCAAAAAGCCGAAGAACATGGTGAGCGCCGCCAGGCGCGCGGGCCGCTCCGGATAAAGTCTGCCGGTGACCTTCGGCCACCAGTAATGCAGGCCGGCGAAATAAGCCGATACGGAAGCGCCGACCATGATGAAGTGGAAGTGCGCGATCACGAAATAGGTGTCGGTCGCGTTCTTGTCGATCGGCACCGAAGCGAGATAGAGGCCGGTCAGGCCGCCGATCGTAAACAGTCCCACGAAGCCGAGCGCGTAGATCATCGGCGCCTCGAAGGTGATCTGTCCCCGATAGAGCGTCGCCGTCCAGTTGAACACCTTGATGGCGGACGGCACCGCGACAACGAAGGACATGAACGAGAACACGAGATTGGCGTAGGGCGACTCGCCGGCCACGAACATGTGGTGGCCCCACACCATGAAGCCGATGACGGCAATGGTCATCAGCGAGAAGATCATCGCCGTATAGCCGAAGACGCGCCGGCGCGCGAAGCACGCGATCACCTCCGAGACGACGCCCATGGCCGGCAGGATCATGATGTAAACGGCGGGATGACTGTAGAACCAGAAGAGATGCTGAAACAGCAGCGGGTCGCCGCCGTGCGAGGGATCGAAGATCGGCAGGCCGAACATGCGCTCGGCTACCACCAGCAGCAGCGACATGGCGAGAACCGGCGTCGCCAGCACCATGACGATGCTGGTCGCATAGATCGCCCACACCATGAGCGGCAGGCGGAAATAGGTCATGCCCGGCGCGCGCAGGAGGTGCGTCGTTGTGATGAAATTGACCCCGGTCGCGATGCTGGAGAACCCGACGATGAAGATGCCGATCAGGGCCGGCAGCACGTTGGAATGGGAATATTGCGAGGAAAACGGCGTGTAGAAGGTCCAGCCGGTGTCCACCCCGCCCGCCCAGATCGCATAGATGGTGAAAAGACCCGCGATCGTGAACAGGTACCAGGACATGAGATTGAGCCGCGGAAAGGCGACGTCTTCCGCGCCGATCATCATCGGCAGAAGGAAATTGCCGAGCGTGGTCGGAATCGACGGCACCAGGAAGAACCAGACCATGATGATGCCGTGCAGGGTGAACAGGCGGTTGTACTGGTCGTCGTCGAGAAAGAGCGTGGTCGGCGTCGTCAGCTCGAGCCGGTCGAGACCGATGGCGATGCCGCCGACGAAGAAGAAGAACGTAATGGAGACCGCATAGAGAATGCCGATCTTCTTGTGGTCGGTGGTGGTAAGCCAACCCCAGACGCTCGACGTCTCCTCGAGATAGTTGCCGGCCTTCCGGCGCGGCAGCTCGGTCACGGTGACGGCGGTCATTGTCCGTCCTCCACTTTCAACGATTTGATGTAGGCGATGAGCCGCACCATGTCGCCCTCGGTCACTTGTCCCTTGAAGCTCGGCATGACGTCGCCCTTGAAGCCGGCGGGAATCTGGCGATTGGGCTGAAGAATCGCGTCGCGGATATAGGCGTCGTCGGCGACGACGGTGCGGCCGTCCTTGAGATGGATTTCGCGGTTGAAGATGCCGTGCAGATCGGGCGCGTGCACCGGCGACTGCCGGGCGTGGCAGCCGTTACAGCCGAGCGACTCGAACAGCGCCTTGCCCTCCTGCGCGAGGCCGACCGTCTGCGGCTGGCGGGAGATCCATCTGGCGTAGTCGGCCGGTTTCATCACGATGAAGCGCCCGGTCATGCGCGAGTGCCCCGCGCCGCAATATTCGGCGCAGAGCAGGCCGTAGGTGCCGGGCCGGTCGGCCTTGAACCAGAGATAGGTGTAGCGGTCCGGCAGGATGTCCTGCTTGATACGCAGCGCCGGCACCCAGAAATCGTGGATGACGTCCTGCGACGTCATGGCGAGCAGCACCTCCTTGCCGGTGGGGACATGCGCCTCGTTGAATTCGATCAGCCCGCTCGGCTGCTGCACCTTCCACATCCATTGCTTGGCCAGCACGTGCATCTCCAGCGCGTGGACCGGTGGCCGCAGCGCGGTGAGCTGCGTGGTGGCGGCCCAGCCGAAGATGGCGATGAAGAGAAACACGGTCGCCACCGTCCAGCCGATCTCGACCTCATGGCGCATGATGGGCGGCAGCAGCCCGCGCGGCGCGTTCGAGCCGCGCCGGTAGCGCCACGAGAATCCGAGGACCAGGCCGAAGACCAAAAGCACGATCAGAATGGCAACCGCCGACAGGGCGTAGAACAGCGTGTCGACCTTGGCCGCGTAGGGCGTGGCCTCGCTGGTGAACCAGGACATGTTGGCGGCGGGCGAAATGGTGCCGATCACGGCTGGCCTCCCGCGGGCGGCTTGGCCGGCGATTTGCCGGGCGGCGGCGTGCCTGGCGTGTTCGGCGCCGGTTGCGCCGAGCCGCCGCTTGCCGCCGGCGCAGGCTGTTCGGGTTCTTTGGCCGGTGCTTTGGCTCCTTTGGCTGCTCCGGCCGCCGCGCCTTTGGCCGGCTCTTTGATCGGCACGATCGGCGCGTAGCCTTGCGCGCCGCGCCCGGCGACGATCTGCATGGCCCGTTCGATCGGGATGGCGACCAGCGTGTGCTCGGCATTGAGCCAGCGGTAATGGCCGAGCGCGCGGCGCTGGCGGCTGAACAGTTCGCGGCTCTCGGTTTCCAAATGCGCGGTCAGCCGCGGCTGCGGGAAGACGGTGGGGACGTTGGGGTGGCGCTCGCTCACGGTGGCCAGAAAGAGGAAGCGCAGCACGACGATGGCAGTGGCGAGCAGAAGCGCGAAGCCGCCCACCGTCGCCAGCACGCCGAAGGTGTGCACGCCTGCCGGCTCCAGATCGTCGTCGCGGTGCGCTTGCTCACTCATCGGCGGTGCTCGTGCGCTGGAACAGGATGGCCGGCACGCCGGCGCCGACCATGACGATGAAGCCGCTACCGAGGGCCACCGCCGCCAGGGCGGCGGTGGCGAGCGCCCACACGCCGTAGCTCGGCGCCAGCAGCCAGGCGCTGTAGAGCGCGAGTGCAACGAGAATGCTGACGCCGACGGCGCGCTGCGCAACGCGGCTTGCGCGCACGCGCTGCGACATGAGGGCGACGACTGGCGCGACGGCGCCGAGGGTGAAGGCCGCCATGAACAGCGCGGCCCAGGGATAGAACGTCCGCTGCAGAAGCCAATCGACCTTGTCGGGCAGGTCGCCGTACCAGATGACCAGAAGCGCCATGAAATCGAGATAAGTGAGGCCGAGAGCCGCGGCCAACAGCAGCGCGCCGAGTTCGCGCGTGTCGCGCGCGTCGAGGTCGCCCGGCGCAAACAGTGCGGTGAAAGCGAGCGCCGCGAAAAGCTGCATGACGAAAATGCTGACGCCGAAGGAGGTCGACATGAACACCGGTTCGGCCGACAGGATCCAGTCCACCGCCAGCACGGTGATCATGACGCCGGTGAAGACGAGGCCGATGGCGGACATCAGAGCGGCGGCGCGGCTTTCGAGCCGCGGCAGGACGAGCGCCAGCACGCTCCACCCGATGAAGCCGACCGCTGAGCGAACGACGTAGAGCGGCCAGTTCAGATAATAGCCGGCAACGCTCGGCGAGACATGTGGATTGCCGCCGAACCACGCGTACAGAACGGGGATGCCGATCAGCACCGGAATGAACAGAACCCCGATCGGCAGAACGATCAGCGAGGCGGCCCGCCACGGCGCGCGCAAACCGAGACCCCAGCCGCCGCCGGTCACCGCCTGGATCATCAGGAGATAAAGGCTGCCGAGCGGAATGGCGCTCAAATAGACGAACGCAATCAGCCAGCCGGCCGCCGCGTAGCGCGGCCAGACGATGGCGATGCCGATCATGGCAGCGGCCGCGGCCACCGCGACGATCAGGAGCATGCGATGCGCCCGCCTCATGGCAACCGCTCCGTAGCTTCCGGCGCCTGGGCGAGGGTTGCGTGCTGCGCCAGTTGCAGCGCGCGCACATAGGCGACGATGGCCCAGCGGTCGCGCGGGTCGATGGGCGCGGCGAAGGAGTACATCACGCCGTAGCCATGGGTGATCGTGTCGTAGATGTCCTTCGCTTTCGCTTGCAGCAGCTTGTGCGAGGTGAAGGAGGGCGGGCGCGGAAAGCCGCGTTTCACCGCCATGCCTTCGCCCTGGCCGTCGAGGCCGTGGCAGGGCGTGCAATAGATGTCGTAGCGCTCGCGTCCGCGCCGCAGCAGCACGGGCGTCACCGGCGGCGGGTTGGCGGCTTCGTGGTCGCGCTTGAGATCGCCTTGCGCCACCACGTGGGCCGGCAGCGGCTGCGCCGCCGTGCCGTCCTCGAACAGCTTGGCCGGCGCATAGGTGGAATAGCGCCGCTGCTGATCCATGCTCAGCCCGCAGCCGGCGAGCACGAGCAGAAGCGCGAGCAGGGCCAGGGGGGCGAGCGCCTTCACGGCTTCACCTCCCAGATCGCGACGGCGCCGGAATGCGTGAGCCATTCGCGCGCGCGCTCCATGTCGTTCTCGGTCGTGGGCGCGTCGAGGGCGAGCAGAAAGGAGTCCTGGCTCACGCGCTCGAATTCGGGCAAGTCGAACACCGTGTGGTAGAGGCGCGGCAGGCCGCTCTGCACCAGCAACGCGGCGAGGCCGGCGATGGCGGCGGCGAGAATGGCGATAGGCACGGGGAACAGCATGAAGGCCGGCCAGGAATTGAGCGCGCGCCCGCCGCTGTTGATCGGATAGTTGAGCACGGCCGTGTACCATTCGGCGCCGTAGGCAAGACCGGCGAAGATCAGCCCGGCGACGAACATGGCGGGGCGCACATAAGACGGCTTCGCCGCGACCGCCGCGGCGAGCCCCTCGATAGGAAACGGGCTGAAGGCATCGACCGGCCGCAGGCCGGCGCCCATGGCGCCGCCGGCCGCCTTGCTCAGCGCGTCCGCGCCGGAGAATTTGGCGAGCAGCACGGCGCTCATGGCGGCGTCTCCTCCGCGAGCATGCGGCGCAGCGAATGCATCGACAAGAGCGGCACGATGCGCGCGACCAGCAGAAAGAGCAGCAGGAAGAAGCCGAGCGAGCCGATCAGCAGCACCCAGTCCCAGGCGGTGGGCACGAAAATGCGCCACATGCTGGGGCTGTAGCCGTGCGACAGCGTCACCCAGATCACGGTGATGCGCTCGATCCACATGCCGATGTCGGCGAGGACCGCGATGACGACGAGCGCCGGGATGCTGCGGCGGACGCCCTCGAACCATAACGCCTGCGGTAGAACGACGATGAGCAGCAGCAGCGTCCAGTAGAGCGGGGCATAGGCGCCGGTGAACTCGTAGGCGACGAGCCAGCGGTCGGCGCGTGCGCCGTGATACCAGGCGCCGTACCATTCGGTGGCGTAGCACAGGCCCATGCCGATCGACGCCGCCAGCAGCAGCTTGGCGATGAGGTTGAAATGTGCCGGCGTGATCACGTCCTGCAGGCCGAAGCCCCAGCGCAAGGCGGCCATCAGGATGAGCAGGGTGGTCAGGCCACAGACCAGCGCGCCGATGACGAAGTAGGCGGGAAACAGCGTCTCCTGCCAGCCGGGCATCAGGCTGGCGGCCATGTCGAGGCCGACCACGCTGTGCGCCACCACCACCAGCACCACCGCCAGGGCGGCCATGGCGAGGCGGTAGTTCTCGTAGAGGTGCCAGTGATGCGCCGAGCCGCGCCAGCCGAGCGCCAGGGCGCCGTAGAACAGGCGGGCGAAGGTGCCGCCGGCGCGGTCGCGCAAGGTGGCGAGGTCGGGGATCAGGCCGACATAGAGATAGATGGCGGTGAACAGGATGAAGCTGAGGATCGACCAGAAGTCCCACACCAGCGCGCTGCGCCACTGCGGCCAGACCATCATCGTGTTGGGATAAGGGATGAGCCAATAGGCATATTGCGGGCGGCCGAGATGCAGGATCGGGAACAGGCCGGCGACGCAGGACGCGGTCAGCGCCATCCACTCGGCGAGCCGCGCGATGGCCGCGCCGGCCTGCCGCCGCGTGATGAGCAGCAGGCCGGAGATGAGCAGGCCGGCATTGCCGATGCCGATCCACCATTCGTAATTGGCCAGCGGAAAGCCCCAGACCACGGTGGTGTTGTTTCCCCACACGCCGACGCCGCGGTAGAACGGCCAGACGATCGCCACCGCCATCATCACCGTCAGCGCCGACGCGACGAGAAAGGCGATCCACCAGGCGCGCCAGCGCCACAGGCGCCGCTGCAATAGCGGGCCGGCGCCCGCCGCGTTGATGGCGTCGAAGGTGCGCGCCGTCGGCGCCAGCCAGCGCGCGAGGTCGGCGCTGTTTGCCTGCGCGCTCACGCCTTCGTCTCCGTCGCCGGGTTCGGATTGAACAGGTGGGCGAGGTAGGTGGTGCGCGGGCGCGTGCCGAGATGGCCGAGCAGCGCGTAATGGTTGGGCGCCTTGCGCAGCGTGTTCACGGGGGAAGCCGCGTTGTTCTTGTTGCCGAAGCTGATCGCGCGCGTGGGGCAGGCGGCCTGGCAGGCGGTGACCACCTCGCCCTCGGCGATGGTGCGGTGGTTCGCTTCCGCCTTCTGCCGCGCGCGGCTGATGCGCTGGACGCAATAGGTGCACTTCTCCATGACGCCGCGCACGCGCACGGTCACGTCCGGATTGAAATGGGCCTTCACCACCTCGGCGCCGAGGTCGGCATATTCGTCGCCGGAGGCGTAACCGAAGAAGTTGAAGCGGCGCACCTTGTAGGGGCAGTTGGCCTGGCAGAAGCGGGTACCGATGCAGCGGTTGTAGACCTGGTCGTTGAGCCCCTCGCCGTCGTGCACGGAGGCCTCGACCGGACAGACCGGCTCGCACGGCGCCTTCTCGCATTGCATGCAGGGCACCGGCTGGAAGCCGAGCGGCATGCCCGGCTCCGGTTCGTAGAAGTCGACGCGCAGCCAATGCATGATGCGGCCGACCAGCACCTGCTCGGGGCCGACCACCGGCACGTTGTTTTCGGCCTGGCAGGCGACGAGGCAGGCGTTGCAGCCAATGCACAGCGAGTTGTCGATCACCATGGCCCAGGCGTAGCTGTCGTAATCGTAGTCCGGATAGAGCGTGGGCTGGTCCGCGTCGTGGTGCTCGGGCGGATGATGGCCTTTGGCCAGCTCGGCGAGCGTCAGCGTCGGATAGAGATCATGCGCTTCGCCCTCGAGGCGGAACTGCTGCTGCACGCTCGGGATGCGGTGGCGCTTGCCGGTGCGGGTTGAGCGTGACGTTGTCGACCAGCCAGGAGCCGTCGGCCTGCCGCAGCGGATAGGCGTCGAAGCCGATGCCGTCGCCGATGGCGCCGGCGCGCGGGCGGCCGTAGCCCAACGGAACCGTGATCGAGCCTTCCGCGTGGTGATCGCTGATGCGCACGGGACCGCGCACCGTGCGGCCGTCCTTGGCGATCTCGACCACGTCGCCGTCGGTCGAGCTTGAATTGCGCCGCCACGTCCGGTGGCATCTCGACGCTGTTGCCCCAGACCTCCTTGCTGAAGGGATGCGGGGTTTCCTGCAGCCACGGATTGTTGCCGAAGCGGCCGTCCCACACCGAAGGATCGGCGGTGAGCGCCAGCGTCAGACCCTGCGCCGCCTTGACCGGCGCGAGGTCGGGGTTTTTCGGCGCGCCTGCCTCCACGATCTTCGCGGCGGTGCCGGCGATGACGCCGTCATGCAGCGCCTGCCGCCACCATTTCTCGAAGTCCGGCGCCGTCGCCTGCTTGCGCCAGGTCTCGCGCACCAGCCGGTAGGACGAGGGCGCCACGTTGCCGGTGAAAAAGGCGATGAGCTCGTGCGCGGTGCGGCTGTCGTAGAGCGGCCGGATCAGCGGCTGCACGATGCTGGCGGTGCCGTCGATGGCGCGCAGGTCCGACCAGCTTTCCAGCGGATGCGACAGCGGCAGTTGCCAGCGGCAGCGATGGCCGGTTTCGTCGTCGTGCAGCCCGAGTGCCGCCGAGAATTCGACCTTGCCGATCTTGTCGGCGAGCCCGAGGCTGCCCGGCGTGTCGTAGGCCGGATTGGCATCGAGAACGATCAGCGTCTTGACGCTGCCTTCGTCGAGATCCTGCGTCAGCGCCTGTAAGCCTTGCGCGTCCCCGAGCGGATCGCCGTCGAGCGGCGCGATGAGATCGACCGGCGCATCGAGCTGCGCGTTGATCCAATGGCAGAGCGCGTGCACCTCCGCCGGCTGGCGATGGCCCACAGTGACCAGCGCCTTGCCCTTATTTGCCAGGAGATCCGCCGCGCAGACCTTCGCAAGGCTGGCGGCCGACTTCGGCAGCTCGGCCGTGGAGGTCTGGCCCTGCAGCGCGGCGGCGACGGCAAGCGCGAAATTGCGGATCAGGTCGGGACGCAGCGGATGACGGTGATCGGCGGCTGCGCCGGTCAAGGTCAGCGCCGGCTCGATGGCGTAGAGGCGCATGAAGGGCTCGGCATCGCGCCGGCGGCGCGCGGAATAGGCGCGCGCATTCGCCATCTGGCGCGGGCCGGGGCCGAGCGGGTCGGCGTTCAGGGCGAGCACGACCGCGGCGTCTTCAAGCCGCGGCAGCGGCAGCAGCCGCCGCCCATAGGCCATGTCGCTGCCGGCGAACAGATTGTCCTCCGAAATCGGCTCGTAGCTGTACCAGCGCGCCCGCGGGAACTGCTTCAGCACGCCGTTCATCTGCCGGACCAGCGTCGGCGAGGTGATGCGTCCGCTGACGATGCGCAGGCCGGCGCCGCCGCGCTTCTGCTCGGTCTCGATCTGCTGCTGCAGCGCGCCCATGAAGGCGTCCCAGGTGGCGAGATTGTCGTCGTGGCGCGGCGCCTTGGCGCGGTTGGGATCGTAGAGCGACATGATCGCGGCTTCCGCGAACGCATCAGTGGCGCCCAGGCTCGCCGGATGGCGCGGATTGCCTTCGATCTTGATCGGCCGGCCGTCGACCGAGGTCGCCAGCATGCCGCGGCCGTAACCATTGAGCGCCAGCGTCGTGGCGAACTTCATCGGCTCGCCCGGGGTCAGGCCTTCCGGCATGTCGACGTACGGCACGATCTGTTCGTAGGGGCGGCCGCAAGCCGCGAGACTGAGCGCCAGCCCGCTGCTCAGCAGCTTCAATGCGGTGCGCCGGTCGAACTCGAACGGGACTCCGGATGGGGACTGGTGTGCGTCGATATCCCGCGGACGTTTCATCGGTGGCACCGTGAGCAATCGGTCAGGTGTTCGAGCTGGATGTGGTAGTCAACGAGCAGCTTCTTGCCGCGTTCGACCTGGTCCTTGGGCGGCTTCCAATTCATGTTGAAAATCTGGTTGGGCGGCCTGAGAAACGGCACCGGGTCGCGATGGCAGCTCAGGCACCAGTTCATGGTGAGCGGCACGGTCTGGCGGACGAGCGGCATGTGCTGGACCTGGCCGTGGCAGGTCGAGCAGCCGATCCCGTTCTGTACGTGCACCGAGTGGTTGAAATAGACGTAGTCGGGCAGCCGGTAGACCCGGTTCCAGTGGATCGGCTTGCCTTGCGCCAGGCTCTGCCGCACCGGCGCCAGCATGCGCGCATTGGTGAAGAGCTCGGAGTGGCAGGTCATGCAGCGACTCGTCGGCGGCATGCCGGCGAAAGCGGCGGTCTCGACCGAGGCGTGGCAATAGCGGCAGTCGATGCCGATGCCGCCGACGTGGTGGGCGTGGCTGAAGGGGATCGGCTGTTTCTGCGTGATCGACTGGCCGGTGATGTATTCCGAGCGCATCACCGCATAGAGGCCGCCCATCGCGGCAAAAGGCGTGACCAGAATTCCGATCAGGACGACGCGGGCAATTGTGTCGGCCACCGGACGAAACAGTTGCGGCATGCGCCAAAAAACTCCTGGTCAAACGATGCATTGAAAAGGAAACGGTGAATGCTCCCTCCGGTCAGGTCGTGTCCGCGGCTTCGCCGCGGCGCTGCGGCGGCGAAGACCGCAAGGCGAACACGTTCCCGGCTGGCGAGTGCCGACGAGACGCGGCTATGCGGTGAAAGCCGAAACGAGGCGCCCCGCCGGCGTGCCGGATGAGGGGGGCGATCGGGGTGAGCGGAGAGCGATGCATGGGTAATATTCCCCGAAAGCCGCGCCCCGCGAAGAAAACCCGGCAGGTCCGGGCCGGTTCCATCAGGTTCCGTGTTTTTATGAGCCGCAGTTGCACGCTTTGCGAAAGCGCGGCAATCATTACGGTTTGGCGCGGACAAACGCGCTGACCGGTCAGTCAATGGCGAAGTTGCTACCGGCAAAAACGGAAATGGGGGGTTCGATCCGGTGGCAGGCTTGGCTGAACCGTTCGACGTGGTCGTGGTCGGCGGCGGCAATGCGGCGCTCTGCGCTGGTATTACGGCAGCGCGCGCCGGTTGCCGGGTGATCGTGCTGGAAGGCGCGCCTGCGTTCTACCGCGGCGGAAATACGCGCCACACCCGAAACCTGAGACTCTCCCATGACGGCCGCGCGCCGACGATGACCGGGCCCTATGCGCAAGAGGAATTCCTCGACGACCTCTATCGGGTGACCGGCGGCCAGACCGACAAGGCGCTCGCCGAAATGACCATCGCGCGCTCGACCGAGCTGCTCGGCTGGCTCGGCGAGCAGGGCGTGCGCTTCCAGCCGCCGCTCGGCGGCACGCTTTCGCTCGGCAAGACCAATGCCTTCTTCCTCGGCGGTGGGCGAGGGATGCTCAACACGCTCTACCGCCGCGCGGAGGCGCTTGGCGTCACCTGCCTCACCGACGCGCCGGTTTCCGCGCTCACTATCGACAACGGCTCGTTCGTGTCGGCTGAGGGCAGCCACGAGGGCCGTCCCTACAGCGTGCGCGGCCGCGCGCTGGTGGCGGCGGCGGGCGGCTTCGAGGCCAATATCGAGTGGCTGAAACAATACTGGGGCAAGGCGGCCGACAATTTCCTCATCCGCGGCACGCCCTATAACCGCGGCGAAGTGCTGCGCATGCTGCTCGACGCCGGCGTCGCGCCGGTCGGCGACCCGACTCAGTGCCATGCCGTGGCCATCGACGCGCGCGCGCCCAGGTTCGATGGCGGCATCGCCACCCGGCTCGACAGCGTGGTGTTCGGCATCGTGGTCAACCGCGATGCGCAGCGCTTCTACGACGAGGGCGAGGACACCTGGCCCAAGCGTTACGCCATCTGGGGCAGGTTGATCGCGCAGCAGAACGAACAGACCGCTTATTCGATCATCGATGCCAAATCCATCCGGTTGTTCATGCCCTCGATCTTCCCGGCGCTGGAGGCGGGCTCGATCGGCGAACTGGCGGAGAAGCTCTCGCTCGACCCGGCGGCGCTCAGCAAGACCGTAGACGACTTCAATAGCGCGGTGCGCCCCGGCACCTTCGACCACACCGTGCTCGACGACTGTACGACGGAAGGCCTCGCCATCCCGAAAAGCCATTGGGCGCGCCGGATCGACACGCCGCCTTACTATGGCTATCCGCTGCGGCCGGGCATTACCTTCACCTATCTCGGCGTGAAGGTGAACGAGGAGGCGCGCATTCTGCTCGAGGGAGAGAAGGCTTCCGGCAACATGTTCGCGGCCGGCGAAATCATGGCCGGCAACGTGCTGGGCAAGGGCTATCTCGCCGGCATCGGCATGACGATCGGGGCCGTGTTCGGCCGCATCGCCGGGCAGGGGGCGGCGACGCATGCACGCAATTGAGAACGTGGCTGTGATGGGAAATCCGGCTAACCAATTCGTCATTCCGGGACGGCGCGAAGCGCCGGGCCCGGAATCCAGGGCCGCTCGAAAGACTTTGCCGCGTCGTTCTGGATTCCGGGCTCGCTCGCTTCGCTCGCGCCCCGGAATGACAGAGGAGGATCGGTCAGCCAAAATCCATATGAGCCCGGTCTTAATCTCCGTTTATTCCCGCGCAAGCGGGAAGCCGACGGAGAAGTGATCATGCACGCAATCGAAAACGTGCGGGAAGCCGACCGGCTGATGACCATCTGCAATGCCTGTCGCTATTGCGAAGGGCTCTGCGCGGTGTTTCCCGCCATGGAGATGCGCCGCACCTTCGCCGAAGCCGACCTGATTTATCTCAGCCATCTCTGCCACCAATGCGGCGCCTGCTATGCCGACTGCCAATACGCGCCGCCGCACCAGTTCGACGTCAATGTGCCGGCGGCGCTCGCCAAGCTGCGCAACGACTCTTACGCGGCCTATGTCTGGCCGCGCCGTTTCGCCGGAGCCTTCGCGCGCAATGGGCTGGTGATCGCGCTTTGCTGCGCCGTCAGCGTGGCCGGATTCGTTGCCGGCTTTGTCGCGCTGGCCGATCCGGCGGCGCTGGTTTCCCGGAACGGCGGCGATTTCTACCGGCTGATGCCGCACGACGCCATGGCGGCGCTGTTTGGCGCCGCGGCGCTCTATGCGCTGCTGGCGTTCGCTTTCAGCCTTGCCGCCTATTGGCGCGACATTCATGCCGGCCACCCGCGCAGCGGCGTCGTGGCGCTGGCCGTCGCGCTGCACGATGCTTTCACGCTGCGCTATTTGGGCGGCGGCGGGGGCGGCTGCACGTCGGAAAGCGAGAAGCCCTCCGGCTTGCGCCGCATCTACCATCACTTCACCTTCTACGGCTTTCTTCTCTGCTTCGCCGCCACCTGCGTGGCGACGGTTTATCATTACGGGTTCGGCTGGATCGCGCCCTATCCCGTGACCAGCGCGCCGGTGCTGCTCGGCATCTGCGGGGGCGTCGGGCTGCTGATCGGGCCGGCCGGGCTGTTCGTTTTGTCGCGCCGGCGCGATCCCAAGCTCACCGACCGCCCCCGTCGCGGCATGGACGTGGCGTTTCTCGCCATGCTGTTCCTCACCAGCGCGACCGGTCTCTTGCTGCTCATCCTGCGCGACACGCGCGCCATGGGGCTCCTGCTCAGCGTGCACCTCGGCGTCGTGCTGGCGCTGTTCCTGACCTTTCCCTACGGCAAGTTCGTACACGCGCTCTATCGGCTGCTGGCGCTGGTGCAATATGCCGGGGAGCGGCGGTCGGGCGCGATTGTGGAGTAGTGTGCTGCTATCGTCCCCCGCGAATGCGGGGACGACAGCAGTCACGGAGAGAGTTCGTGGTTACCGGATCGTCCGCTTTCGCCGACGATGACAGCCGAAATTGATTGCCCGCACGGGGGCCAACTACAGCGCCGCCACCGCCGAGACCTCGATCAGCAGCGGCTCCTGCACAAGCCGGTCGATCATCAGCAACGTGTTGGGCGGGTAGGCGCCGCTCGGAAACATCCGCGGGAATTCGCGCAGGCGAAAGGCCATGAATTTCGCTATGTCCTGCGAGTGCACCAGATAGGTGGTGAATTCGACGATGTTGGCCCAGCCGGCGCCCTGCGACGCGAGCGCCGCTTCGATGTTGGCGAAGGTCTGCACGCACTGGGCGTCGAAATCCCCGCCGGCGAGCTTGCCGTCCTTGTGCACGCCGACCTGGCCGGCGATGTAGAGGAATTCCGACGCCTTCACGCGCGTCATCTGCGAATACTGGCCGAGCGGCTTGCCCAGCGTATCGGGATTGATGAATTTGATGTCAGGCATGCGGTTTCTCCTTCAAAGCCGTCAAAGTCGACCAGGGCGGATGGGACCTGCGGCATCGGGGTATTCGGCCTCTTCGCCAAAGAACGAAATAGTTTTCGGACAGGGCGACGCCATGTAATAGAGGCAAACCGGCGCCTCGGAAACGGGCCCGCCTTTGCCGCGCCGGGTGGCCCGCATCGTGGGCCTGGGCTAGAATGGCGCCGGCGAAGGTTTCAGCGGCGGGCCGCAGGAGAGCGATAAATGCCGGAAGTTCATGTGCCGATCGACTGGGCGACGGTGAACTGGGTCTATGTGATCCTGCTGGCGGCGTTTGTCTTCATTGCCGCCTTGGTGGGCAACCTTTTGTCTTTCAACCGCCGCGGCCTGGGTGCGCTGCTGTCGGCGGTGCTGTTTGCCGCCATCTTCGTGTTCTGGAGCTATTACCCGCATCACCTGCCGCTGCCGACCCGGCTCGGGACGGAGACGGCGCAGGAGCACGAGCCCACCGGCATGCCGAGCACGCCGCAGGCGACGGCCCCGCAGAAGCCGGCCAATCCGGTGCAGGACATCACGCCGCCGAAAAACCCCGTCACCACCGTCACGCCGCCGCAGCACTAGGCTTGCGGCGCAGCGCCCTCCCGATGTTTCCTTGCGCTGCCGGCGCCGGACCGAGTGAATGAGCATGTCAGCAACGATCGAAACGAACGAAAAGCCATTATGGCAGCCGAGCGCCGAACGCATCGCCAAGACCCAGGTCATGGCCTTTATCGCCGAGGCCAACCGGCGGCACGGGACGAGCCTCAAGGACTATCGCGACCTGCACGCCTGGTCGGTCACGCAGAGCGGTGACTTCTGGGAACTGGTCTGGGATTTCTGCGGCGTGGTCGGCGACAAGGGCGCGCGGCGTCTGGTCGACGGCGACAAGATGCCGGGCGCGCAGTTCTTCCCCGACGCCCGGCTCAATTTCGCCGAGAATCTGCTGGCGAAGGCCGGCACGGGCGAGGCGCTCGTGTTTCGCGGCGAGGATAAGGTCTCCTACCGGGTCACCTGGGACGAACTGAAGGCGCTGGTCTCGCGCCTGCAGCAGGCCTTGCGGGCGGCGGGCGTGGGCGAAGGCGACCGGGTGGCGGCCATGCTGCCCAACCTGCCGGAGGCCATCGCGCTGATGCTGGCGGTCACCTCGCTCGGCGCCATCTTCTCGTCCTGCTCGCCCGACTTCGGCGAGCGCGGCGTGCTCGACCGCTTCGGGCAGATCGAGCCCAAGCTGTTCGTGACGGTCGACGGCTATTGGTACAACGGCAAGGAGATCGCGATCGCCGACAAGGTCGCGGCGATTGTGAGGCAACTGCCCTCGGCCGGCACCGTGGTGATCGTGTCCTATCTCGGCAAGGCGGCCGAGGTCGCCGCCAAAGTGCCGCGCGCGCACGCGCTGGAAGATTTCCTCAAGCCCTTCGCCGCAAAAGAGCTCACCTTCGCGCGGCTGCCGTTCAACCATCCGATCTACATCCTGTTCTCCTCCGGCACCACCGGCGTGCCGAAATGCATCGTGCACGGCGCCGGCGGCACGCTGCTGCAGCACATGAAGGAGCACCGCCTGCAGTGCGACCTGCGCAGCGGGGAACGGCTGTTCTACTTCACCACCTGCGGCTGGATGATGTGGAACTGGCTCGCTTCGGGCATCGCCTCCGGCGCGACACTTCTGCTCTACGACGGCTCACCCTTCGCGCCGCAGACCGTGGTGTGGGATTTCGCGCAAGCCGAGCGCATGAACGTGCTCGGCACCTCGGCCAAATATATCGACGCCTGCAAAAAGGCGGGTCTTGCTCCGGCGCGCACGCACGATCTCGCGAGCCTGCGATTGATCGCCTCGACCGGCTCGCCGCTCGCCGCCGAAAGCTTCGATTACGTTTATGCCGACATAAAGCACGACGTGCATCTCGCCTCGATCTCGGGCGGCACCGATATCGTCTCGTGCTTCGTGCTCGGCGATCCGACGTCGCCGGTCTGGCGCGGCGAGATCCAGGCGCCGGGTCTCGGCATGGCGGTGGACGTCTGGTCGGAGGAGGGCAAGCCGGTGCGCCTTGAGAAGGGCGAACTGGTCTGCACGCGGCCGTTCCCCTCCATGCCGGTGATGTTCTGGAACGACCCTGACGGCAGGAAATATCACGCCGCCTATTTCGAGCGCTTCCCCAACGTCTGGTGCCACGGCGACTTCGCCGAATGGACCGCGCATGGCGGCATGATCATCCACGGCCGCTCGGACGCCACGCTCAACCCGGGCGGCGTGCGCATCGGCACCGCGGAAATCTATGCCCAGGTCGAGCAGATTCCCGAAGTGCTGGAGGCGATCGCGATCGGCCAGGACTGGGACAATGACGTGCGCGTGGTGCTGTTCCTGCGCCTGAAGGAAGGCGTGACGCTCGACGACGCGCTGCGCGACAAGATCAAGCAGAAGATACGCGCCGGCGCATCGCCGCGCCACGTGCCGGCCAGGATCGTGCAGATCGCCGACATCCCGCGCACCAAATCGGGCAAGATCACGGAGATTGCCGTGCGCGAGATCATCCACGGCCGGGCGGTAAAGAATACCGAGGCGCTGGCCAATCCGGAGGCGCTCGACCTTTACCGCGACCTGGAGGAGTTGCGGGGGTGAGGCGTCGCCGCTTCTTAGTGCGTCAGCTCCTCTTCTATGACCGCTCGCAGCGGCGGCAAATCCTCCCGTAGCGTCTTCCAAACGCGCAGCGATGTTACTTCTTCATAATTGTGGCGGTAGAAATTTCCGGCGGCTGCCATTTGCCGCCAAGGAATATCGGGATGGCGGGCTTTGAATTCATCGGATAGGCGCCGCGAGGCCTCGGAAATGATCTCCAGGCTGCGGATGGCTGCAAAAAGCGTGCGTTCGTCGTCGCGCAAATCTTCGTAGCGGTAACCTTGCGTAAACCGCTCCGCTAATTCAATGTGGCGAAGCATGTCCTTGAGATAACCCGCTTCTTTCTCAGAAGGCATAGATCGCGTCGCGCGCAGATGGTGCGCGCAAGTGCGGCTTGAGCGCATCGCGGTCGATTACATCCACCGGCCCATCGAAAAGGCTGGCGACGAATTCCTTGAGGGCCATGTAATCGTAGATCGAGCCTTCCGCTCCAGGTTCGAATTCGACGAGAATGTCGACATCACTGTCCGGACGCGCGTCGCCGCGCGCAACGGAGCCGAATACCGCGGCACGGCGGATGCCCCGCGCCCGTAGAGCGGGCTCGGCCTGTTTCAACCTGGCGATGACTTCGTCTCGGCGCATAATGCTACAATATATATCAGGTGGGGCCGGTGCACTATCTGGGTTTACTGTCCGATCCCGGGCAGTTGCGCGGCTGAGCTGGGATCGCCACATGTCCCCGGCGTGAGTTTCTCAAGGGGCGACACGAAATGGCTGATTTCCACGAGGAAATGGACCGGCTGCAGGGCCATTTGCCCGATTGGGCCGGCCGCAGGCTCGGCCGGCTGCGCGAGCCGAAGGCGGTCTGGGTGCGGGTGCCGGCCGGCATCGCGCTGACCGGCGGCGGCGTCTTCAGCGTGCTGCCGGTGCTCGGCCTCTGGATGCTGCCGGTCGGGTTGGCGCTGCTTGCCCATGACGTGCCGCCCATGCGCAAGCCGCTCGCGCGCGTGCTGAGTTTCACCAACGTCACCATCGAGAAGCGGAAAGCGCGCAAGGCCGTAAAGGCCAAGCCGGGCGGTAAGAAAAAAGCGCCCGCGCGCGTCTGAAGCCCGCGGGGCAGGCGGGCTAGCCCTTCGCGACGCAAGCCGCTACAGCATTGGTGCCCAAAGGGGGAAACCGATGCTATCCGACGCCGACCGCAACAGGGCCGCCGACATCCTCATGCAGGCGGCCAAGGACCGCAAACAGGCGACCCAACTGCACGTCACCTTTCCGGCCATCACCATCGAGGATTCCTACGCCATCTCGGCGGCGGTGATGCAGCGCAAGCTCAAGCAGGGCCGCAAGCTGATCGGCCACAAGGTGGGCCTCACCTCCAAGGCGATGCAGCGCTCGTCGATGATCGACGAGCCGGACTACGGTTACATCCTCGACGACCAGATGATCGGCGACGGCGCCAAGGTGAACCACGCCGACTATTGCAAACCTCGGGTCGAGGTCGAGCTCGCCTTCGTCATGGGTAAGCGGCTCGAAGGCCCCGGTGTGGGATTGGCCGACGTGCTGCGCGCGACCGAATACGTGATCCCGGCGATCGAGATCGTCGACGCGCGCCTGCAGGACCCGCGCAAGATCGTGGATACGGTCGCCGACAACGGCGCCGCCGCCGGCATCGCTTTGGGCGGCCGGCCGGTCGGTCCGCTCGACGTCGACCTACGCTGGGTCGGCGGCATCATGTATCGCAATTCGGAGATCGAGGAGACGGGGCTCGCGGCCGGCGTGCTCGGTCATCCGGCACTCGGCGTCGCCTGGCTCGCCAACAAAATCTGCGTATACGGCCACGCCTTGGAGCCGGGCCACATCGTGCTCGCCGGCTCGTTCACCCGCGTGGTATTCGCGCAGAAGGGCGACACGCTGCACGCGGATTTCGGGCCGCTCGGCGGTCTGGCTATTCAGTTCGTTTAGCGCATGACGGATTGCCTGTAGCCCGGATAGAGCCCCGCGTCGCGCTACGCGCGCCCGAGGATAAACTCAGCGAAATCCGGGAGCGGCACTCCCGCATTCCGCTTCGCTTCATGCGGGCTTCGACGGGGAGGAGACCATGGAACTGCAACGCAATGCCTTCAAGCACGGCCTGGCCGCCGGCCAGTTGCAGATCGGGCTTTGGTCGAGCCTGTGCAGCAACATCGCCGCGGAAGTGATCGGCGATGCCGGCTTCGACTGGATCCTGCTCGACACCGAGCATTCGCCCAACGAAATCCCGGGTCTGTTCGGGCAATTGCAGGCAATCGGCCGCGGCGGCAGTACACCGATCATAAGGCCGGCCTGGAACGACGCCGTGCTGGCCAAGCGAGCGCTCGATATCGGCGCGCAGACGCTGCTGTTTCCGTATGTGCAGAACGCGGAGGAGGCGCGCCGCGCGGTCGCCTCCACGCGCTATCCGCCGGAGGGCGTGCGCGGCGTGGCCGTTGCCTCGCGCGCCAGCCGCTTCGGCCGCACGCCGGGCTATCTCACCAAGGCCAACAGCGAAATGTGCGTGCTGGTGCAGGTGGAGACGCGCGACGCGCTGCGCGAACTGGAAGCCATCGCCAAGGTGGACGGCGTCGACGGCGTATTCATCGGACCGTCGGATCTCGCGGCGTCGCTCGGCCATCTCGGCAATCCGGCCCACCCGGAGGTACAGGCGGCGATCGAAGATGCCGCCAAGCAACTCAAGGCGCTGGGCACGCCGGCCGGCATTCTCAGCGGCAACGAGGACGAGGTCCGCCGCTATATCGCCTGGGGCTATCTGTTCGTGGCGGTTGGTGCTGACGTCGGGCTGCTCGCCAAGGGAGCGGATGCGCTGGCGAGGAAATTCAAAAGCTAAATCTCACTTCACGTCAACAGCCAATTCTCGCGCTTGAGTTCTTCAATACGGCCCAAACTCCGCTTCGTTGTCGGTCACCAGCGTGCAATCGGGCGCGGGTGTTTGCGCGGCAATGAGCAAATCGTTGCCCCCGATCAGGCGGCCGCGCGTCGAGCGCTGCACGCAGCCGGCCGTAGAACGCATCGGTTGGGCGCTTCGAATGGCACAACGGCGAGGCGGGCAAGGATCATTTCGATCCGCTCCGTCAGCGCAGGCGACGCCTTCTTCGCCGCGCCGTAGCGTAGCTCGGCCGCAACAATGATGCTGGTGCACACTTCCGTTTCGCCGACCTGTCGAATTGGCCGGCTCACCCGTCCGCGCGGATTGCGCAGCAGATCGGAGACGAATTTGGTGTCGAGCAGATAGCGGCATCAATTCTGAACTGGTTCCGGAGGCGCATCCTCGATCGGCGGAAACTCTTCATCGAGCGGTGCAAGCGTATCGAGCAGGGCCAGCAGCGACTGCGGGGGCATCGGCTCGACGATCAGGCGCTTGCTTTCCTTGCGCATCAGGGCGTCCTCACCGGCGAGCTCGAACTCGCGCGGGATGCGGACGGCCTGGTTGCGGCCGTTCCTGAATATCTTGATATGACGTTCGCCGCTCATGACACGAGGTCCCAGCATAGGCTTTGGCCTATGCTGAATATAGTCAGATTGCGGGGCAGCTTCAGCCGCCTTTGCGCCAGATCAAGGTGCCTTCCGGCCCTTCGCACGATAGTTGCGCGGGGAACCAAGGAGGCGGCCATGGCGGCACAAGCCGAGCCCATCCACGACATCGCGCATCTGGGCAGCGTGGAGTTGTTCACGCCCAATCCGGACCGGAGCCTGTGGTATTTCCGCGACCTGCTTGGCATGGAGCCGGTGCATGAGGCCGGCAACTCCGTCTACCTGCGCGGCTACGGCGATTATGCGACCTCGACCCTCAAGCTTACGACGG
The DNA here is from genome assembly GCA_963837965.1 of uncultured Pseudomonadota bacterium. GTDB lineage: Bacteria > Pseudomonadota > Alphaproteobacteria > Rhizobiales > Xanthobacteraceae > Pseudolabrys. The sequence goes on from CAWIPY010000011.1 coordinate 613,967, forward strand.
CGGCCGACGCCGGCGTCGGCGTCATCTCCTGGCGCGCGGCCAGCCCGCAGGCGCTGGAGCGCCGGGCCAAGGCGCTGGAAGCGGCCGGTCTCGGGCTCGGCTGGTCGAACGGCGACTTCGGCCGTGGCCGCTCATTCCGCTTCCGCGATCCTGATGGTCACGTCATGGAACTCTATTACGAGGAGCAGAAGTTCGTCGCGCCGCCCGCATTGCATTCCAATCTGAAAAACCTGCCGCAGAAATACACCGGCCGCGGCGTCTGCGTGCGCCGGGTCGACCACCTGGCGCTGCTGGCGCAGGACGTTCAGGCCAACCGCACATTCGCCACCGATCTGCTCGGCTTCCAACTCCGCGAGCAAGTCCGCTACGATCACGGCAAGACCGAGATCGGCTCGTGGATGAGCCCGACCGCGATCCATCATCAGCTCGCTTATGTGGTGGACGTGAAGGGCGCCCACGGGCGGCTGCATCATTTCTCGCTCTGGGTCGACAACCGCGACGACGTGTTGCGTGCCGCCGATATTTTGACCGAAAATGGCATCTTCATCGAGGCCGGCCCTTCCAAGCACAACAATTCGCAAGGCTTCTACCTCTACACCTACGAGCCGGGCGGCAACCGGGTGGAGATATACACCGGCAGCTTCCTGGTGACGGCGCCCGACTGGGAGCCGGTGACCTGGAATGAGGAGGAGCGCGGCTCCGGCACCTATTGGGGCGCGACGCTGCCGGAGAGCTTCATCCAATACGCCACGCCGGACGTGCAGGGTGACGGCGCGGCAAAGGAAAGGACGCCGGAATTCCCGGTATTTTTCTAAAGGTTCAAGGGGCGCCGCGGGGGAGGCGCGCAAGGGCCGGTACGCCGGTACTGTACAACTCCGCCCGAATCAGACTACACGTGCAAGTTATTCCTAGTCTGTGCGTCGGCGTTCTCCCTGTAATGTCGCCACGGGCCTTTTTTCATGCCGCAGATTGCCGGCGAATCCCGATTCGATATCATCGCGCGCAAATGGCATGCGCTCGCCCAGCGCCGGCTGCTCGCCTATAGCGAGCTTTATCGCAGCGGTCGCTGGCGGCATTACTACGCCTCGCGCGAGGAGTTCGCCGTGCGCATGCTTGACGTAATCAAGGCGGCCAAGCTATGGGCCGCACTGGCCGGCGAGCAGCCGGCAACCGAGCGCAAGGACGATCTGCGTTCCGCGGCATGAAAAAACGTTTTCCCCTCGCGATGGCCGGCGCTCTGGCGGTTGCCTGTCTGTTGGCCGCCTTGCCTCGGCCTGCCGTCGGCGCCACCGGGCAGGGGCAGGACGAACTCGCGCGCGGCAAGGCGCTGCTCGAGCGCGACTGCGCCCGCTGCCACGCCGTCGGCACGACGGGCGCCAGCCCGCACAAGCAGGCGCCGCCGTTCCGCACGCTGGGAAAGCGTTATCCGATCGAATCCCTGGAGGAGGCACTGGCGGAGGGCATCGTTTCCGGCCACCCGGATATGCCGGAATTCCGTTATGAGCCCGATGACGTCAATGCGATCATAGCGTATCTGAAGTCGATCCAGCAGCGCTGAACCCTCCCGCGCTTTTTCCCATCGTCAACCTCAAAGAGTCTTGCCGCCCATGAGCAGTTCCCTTTTCTCGCCCGTCAAGCTGGCCGGCACTGAGCTCGCCAATCGCATCGTCGTCTCCCCCATGTGCCAGTATTCGGCCGACGACGGCTGCGCCAATGATTGGCACCTGATGCATCTCGGAATGCTGGCCAATTCGGGCGCCGCGCTGGTGATCGTCGAGGCGACCCATGTGGAGCGCCACGGCCGCATCACGCATGGCTGCCTCGGCCTCTATTCCGACGACAACGAGGCCGCGCTCGCCCGCGTCATCGCTGCCGCGCGGCGCGCCGGCTCCGCCAAGTTCGGCATCCAGATCGCCCATTCCGGCCGCAAGGGCTCGGCGCAGCGGCCCTGGGATGGCGGCCGCGCATTGGCAGCCGACGCCGACCCGTGGCCGACGGTTGCGGCTTCCGCCATTCCGTTCGGCGAGGGCTGGCACACGCCGCGCGAGGCCAGCGAAGCGGACATGGAGCGCATCCGCGCGGCTTTCGTCGCCTCCGCCGAGCGGGCGGTGCGCATCGGCTTCGAGGCCATCGAATTGCACATGGCGCATGGCTATCTGCTGCACAGCTTCATCTCGCCGGTGTCCAACAAGCGCACCGACCAGTACGGCGGCTCGCTGGAGAACCGGCTGCGCTTTCCCCTGTCGATCGCGCGCGCGGTGCGCCCTATCGTGCCCAAGCATATTGCGCTCGGCGCGCGCATCACCGGCAGCGACTGGCGCGACGACGGCTTGACCGTGGACGACGCGGTTGCCGTCGCCAAGGCGCTGCGCGCGGAGGGCATCGACTACGTCTGCGTCTCCTCCGGCGGCGTGACCGCCGACACGCGCAATCCGACCGATCTCGGCTACAACGTGCCGATCGCCGCGCGCGTGAAGAAGGAGGCGGCGATCCTCACGCGCGCCGTCGGCCTGATCGTCACGCCCGGGCAGGCGGAGAAGATCGTGGCCGAAGGACAGGCCGACCAGGTGTCGCTGGCGCGCGCCTTCCTCGACGATCCGCATTGGGGCTGGCACGCCGCCAAAGCGCTGGGCGCCGAGGTGCCGCGCCCGGTGCAATACGCCCGCGTCGCGCCCAAGCTGTGGGCGCCGGCGGCGAAGGCCTCGTGACGAAGATGTGCCGCGCGGATCACCTCTCCCCGCGTGCGGGGAGAGGTCGACGCCGAGCGGCAGCGAGGCTGCGGGTCAGGGGGCGGTTCCGCGATCCTGAACGTTTGAGAATTGCCCCTCACCCGGCTCACCGCTGGCGCGGCTCGCCACCCTCTCCCCGCAGGCGGGGCGAGGGATAAGAGGCGTGCAAAACGCCGTCTTCCTCGCCGTCCTGTTCGCCGCCGCCTGCCACGCCGGCTGGAATGCGCTGATCAAGATCGGCCTCGACCCGCTCTCCACCACCACGCTGATCGCGCTCGGCGCCGCCGCGGTCGGGCTCGTCTGCCTGCCGTTCTTCGGCATGCCCGCCACGGCCGCCTGGCCGTGGCTGATCGCTTCCGCGGTCATTCATCTCTTCTATTTCGCCGCGCTGATCGAGGGCTACCGCAGCGGCGACCTCGGCCAGGTCTATCCGATTGCCCGCGGCTCGGCGCCGCTGATGACTGCCGGCGCGAGCGCCATCTTCGTCGGCGAGGCGTTGAGCGCGATGGCCTGGAGCGGCATCGCGGTGCTGGCCGCCGGCGTACTGCTCTTGTCGGCGCGCGGCGGGCGCGGGCTCGCGGGGCTCGAGCGCCGCGCGGTCGGATTCGCGCTGCTGACCGCGCTCACCATCTGCGCCTATTCGGTGGTAGACGGCGTCGGCGCGCGCACATCGCTGAACCCCGAATCCTACGTGCTCTGGCTGTTCATCGGCAACGCCGCTTTGCTCACCCCTTATGCGCTGTGGCGCGACGGCGGCAAGATCGTCCCCATCATGCAGCGTTATTGGCTGCGCGGGCTCGCCGGCGGCATACTCAGCGCCGTCTCCTACGGCATCGCGCTGTGGGCGATGACGCTGGCGCCGATCGCGATTGTGGCGACCTTGCGCGAGACCAGCGTGCTGTTCGGCGCGGCCATCGCGGTTGTCGTGCTGAAGGAGCCCCTGCGCGCCGCCCGCATCGCGGCGGCGCTGCTGATCGTCGCCGGTCTGGTCCTCATCAGGCTACAATAGCGCCAGTTCGGCGTGCTCGCGCTCGAGCCGCGCCAAATCGTCTTCGGTGTCGACATCCCAGAGCGGGGCGAGCTCGATGGCATCCAGTTTCAGAGCGGCGATGCGCCGGCGCGTCTCCGCCAGCACCGTGGCTGCGCCCCAGGTCATGTTGTCAAACAATTTCGGCTGGACCTTGCGCATGCCGATCAGCACATAGCCGCCGTCCTCGGCCGGCGTGAGCACGACGTCGGCTTCATCCAGCGCAGCGCCGGCAGCGCGCAGATGATCGGGCGTGAAGGCGGCGCAGTCGCTCCCGATGACGAGGCCGCCGTCTTCCAGCGCAGCCAGCATGCGGACGCCGAGATCGCCGGCCGGCTGCTGCGCGAGCGCGATGGGAAAGCGCCCGGCGAGATCTTGGAACGAGGAATGGGAGCTGTCGGGCGCGCACCACAGCGTCACTGGCCCGAGATTGGCGGCGACTGCCGTTGTCACGGCATGCTCGGTCAGCCGCTCCTGCAGCACCGCGGCGGCATGTGCGCCGATCGTCGGAATCAGGCGCGTCTTGACGTAGCCCGCGACCGGCGCCTTCGCCAATACGGCGATCCGCTCAGGGCGCATAGCCGTAGTCGCGCGCGAGATGGGCCGGATCGGCGCCGAGGAAATAGCGCAGACGCAGCCGCCACATTAGCAGGACGGTGCGCAGCAGCCCGTGTTTGCGCCAGCGCCGGCCCGAGGAGGTGACGCGGGCGGAGAGGCAGAGTGGGCGGCCGATGCGCTTGAGCCGCGCCGACAGCGCCACGTCCTCCATCAGCGCGATCGCCGGAAATCCGCCCACGGCTGCAAAGGCGGTCCTTGTCACGAACATCGCCTGGTCGCCGGTGGCGATGGCAGTCACGCGCGAGCGTAAATTCATCATCAGGGCGATCAGCCGCAGCAAGCCGCCCTCGTCGAAACGCACGTCGAAGCGGCCCCAGGCACGCTTGCTGCGGGCGAGACCATCGAGGATGAGACACGCGGCACTCGCCGGCAGCCGCGTGTCGGCATGCAGGAACAGGAGCACGTCTCCGGCGGCGGCCGCGGCGCCGACATTCATCTGGCTGGCGCGGCCGCGCGGCGCGCTCAAGACCTGGTCGGCGAGGCGCCTTGCCAGGTCGCCCGTACCGTCACTGCTGCCGCCATCGGCCACGATCACTTCCACGCCGCGCGCGCGATAGGGCGCCAACGCCTCGAGCGCCGCCTCGATGGTGGCGGCCTCGTTCAGCACCGGCATGACGATCGAGAGCCTCATCGCAGCGCCGCCTGTTCGAGCCTGTAGTCCGGGCCGGCCATAATGCGCTCGTAATAGGAATCGTGCGCCGGGGAACCCTGCGGCCAGCGCGCCAGGAAGCGGCGGAGAAAATCGTCATGGTCGTAATCGAGCGCCAGCGCATCGATGCACACGCCGCCGCGCGCAAGGCCGTAGAGCGGTTTGTGCGGCGAGGGCGAGGTCGCGATGCGGGTGATCACGCCGTAGCGCGAGCCGGCGAAGTTCGGCATGCCGGCCGCGCCGTTGTTGATCACCGTCATGCGCCCGCACTCCAATGTGAAGTCGCGCAAGCATGCGAGACAGGTATGGGTGCAGGCAAGCACATCGATCCGCGACTGCGCGCGCGCCGCCGCCAGCCAGGCGCGATTCTCGGCACTATCAAGCGCGTCGTGGGCAAACCGCCAGCCGGAAAGAGAACCCGCGTCGCCATGCACGATGCCGACGCGCAAGGGCCCTACCTGCGCGACCAGGTGCATGGGAAGGCCGGCCAATCGCATGCGCGCCGCCGGCGGGGCATTCGTGCGCAACAGCGCGAGAATTTCATTGGAACGCTGCGACCACGCCGTCGTCGACCGCTTCCGGATAGGCGCAGCCGCAGCCGGCGCCAATGTCGTCAGGCCTTGCGATTTCGGTCTCCACGTTGCCGCGCAGCGTGGTATGGCGCGCGACGCCATGCTCGACGGCGACGAACCAGTCCGGGTCGGCGTCGAACCAATGGAAATCGCCGTTGCATACGATGCGCGGCGGCGTGCGCTCGGCTTTCGCCATCTGCGTGATCGCCTTCAGCGCGGCGAGATTGCCGTACAGGCCGCCGACAACATAGAGCGTCTCGGCAGCGAAGTCGGGCGCGCGCGCGAGCACGGAAGGCGGATAGGCGTAGTCGCGGGGACAATTGCGGCCGGCTATTGCTTCCTGCCCCGTTTGCGGGGGAAGGGCGGGGAGGGAGCGCGAAAGCGCGTTCATTCCGCCGCCTCGTTCAGCGCGCCGCCGCAGCTCGAGCCCTGCCCCGCGGTGCAGCCGTAGCAGTGGCCGGCGACGCGCACGGGGTTGCCGTCGAGATCGTCATCGATGAGATCGGCCAGCCGCACCCGCGCGTGCTCGCCGCGCTGCAAATGAAGGCCGAGCATCTGGTTGAAGTCGCAATCGTAGACATAGCCCTGCCAATCCACGGAAATGAGGCTGCGGCACATTACGCCGCCAAGATTGGCGTCGAGATGCGCGTCCTGCAGCAGGCGCAGGTAGCCGTCGAACTCGCCCCTGGTCACCAGGGTCGATCCGAAGCGCTGGATCGGCATGTTCGCCAGCACGAACAGCTTGTTGAAAACGATGCCGTGCTGCTCGCCGAGGACGCGCTTGTAATCGGCCTCCAGTGCGACCTGGCCCGGCGGCAGCGACGGCCCTTGCGGGTTATAGACCAGATTGAGCACAAGCCGCGGATCGCGCCCGTAGCCGCGCGCGTTGAGCGCGCGCAGTCCGCGGATCGAGCCGTCGAACACGCCCTTGCCGCGCTGGCGCTCCACATTGTCCTGCAGGTAGCACGGCATCGAGGCCACCACTTCGACCGCATGCCCCGCCAGGAAATCGGCAAGGTCATCCTGTCCTGGCTGCGCCAGGACGGTGAGATTGCAGCGGTCCATTACGTGCAGGTCCCGCGCGCGGGCCGCCGTCACCAGCCGGCGGAAATGCGCATTGAGTTCGGGCGCGCCGCCGGTAATGTCGAGTGTCTTGATGCCTCGCCGCTCGATGAATTCGATCACCGTGTCGGCCACTTCGGCGGACATTTCCTCGGTCCGGTTCGGCCCGGCGTTGACGTGGCAATGGAAGCAGGACTGGTTGCAGCGATAGCCGACATTGACCTGCAAGGTATCGAGCCGCCCGCGTCTGAGCGCCGGAAAGGGAATGGCATCGAGCAGCGGCAGCATGTCGCGCATGGAAGGTTCCTCGGATTCAGCCGCGGCCAAGGTGCCATGGTCCAGCGCGGGCGTCACCCCGGCGGCAATAACATCGGGACAAATCGACGTGAGCGGGCCGGCGTGATCGCGGCCGCCTCAACGCACCTTGTTATTGGCGATCGTCAATTGCGGATAGCGCTCCGCCCCGCTCTTGGCGAGGTCGCCGGTCGCCGCCTTCTCCCAGGCCATGCCGACGATGGCGCCCTGCCTGGCGCCGGTTATGACATTGCCGGTGATGGTGGCATCCCCGGCGCCGGGCACCACCGAGACCTGGATGCCCATGCCGGCATTGCGCACCACGTTGCCGGTGAGGGTGACGTTGCGGAGATAGGGGCCGTAACCGGCGCGCAGGCCGGCGCGGGCGGCGTTCTCCACCACATTGCCGGTCGCGGCGGTCTCCGCCTCGACGCTGATACCGATGCCGTTTTGCGGCAGCGAGTCTGGGCCGGCGGGGCTTCAGGTTGCGGATCAGATTGCCGTGAACTGTGCCGAGCCGCCCGCCATTGTTGAAATTGGTCACCGCGATGCCGTTCTCGGCGCCGTCGATCACGTTGTCGGCGATCACCGCGCCCTCGAAATCGAATTCGGCATACATCGCGGTTTCGTCGAAGTCGGCGCAATTATTGCCGAGAATCTGAATGGCGTCCGACTGATTGCCGCGCACGGCGGTGAAGGCGCAGCGGCGGATCACGTTATTGCGCACGATCACGCCGGCGGCGCGAAAGACGTTGACGCCGTTGCCGTTCTGCCCGCTGCCGCCGGCGCGCGCGGCGGTATCCTCGATGGTGTTGTCGGCGACGATGCTGCCGTCGTGGCGCTTGACGCTCTGCCAGATGCGGATGCCGCCATTGCCGGAGCGCCGGATGGTGTTCGCCTTTACGAGCAGCCCGCGCGAATCGTTGCAAAGCAGGGCGTTGTCGGCGGCGTCGGTGAAGGTTGATGCGGTGACCACGCCGTCGCATCGCTGCAGCGCGACCGCGTTGCCGCCGGCGCGCAGGATCGTGCAGTCCTCGATGCGCAAGGCGCGCGCGTCGGTGAGCTGCACCAGGCCGCCGCCTTGCGGGAGCGCCTTGCCGGCGCCGTCGAGCGTGAGCCCGGAGAGCGTGATGCTGTCGGCATGCTCGGCCGTGAGCAGCGACGGTCCGCGCGTCAGCGTCAGGTGCGTGGCGCCGCGCACGCCGATGAGCTGCGCGCCCGCCGGCAGCTTGAGCTGGCCTGCGCGGTAGCGTCCGGGCTGCAGCCACAGCGGCATGCGCGCCCGCGCCGCCTGGTCGATGGCGCGCTGCAGCTTGGCCGACTGGTCGTCGGGCGCGCCGGGCCGCACGCCCAGATGGGCGGCGTCCAGTCCGCGCGCGGTGAACGGCGCGGCGAAAGCCGGCACGGCGAAGCAAGCGGTGCCGCTGAGTGAGCCGGCGAGCAGGCGGCGACGGGTGATGCTCATGGCGGCCATTTTGCGCCGGGCACGATTAAGGAACGTTAACGCCGCGCGGCGGCGGCCAATGCCATGAGCATGCGGGTTCCCGCGCGGGTGAGGTCGTCGAGGGCGAGCGTGACCTCGCCCTTCCTTGCGCGCGGGCGGGCATGGCGGCGCGTGAGCGGCACATGCAAGAAGGCGGCAAGCCGTGGGCCGCCGGCCGCGCGCGCGGCAAGCGCCGCCCGCCACGACAGGTAATTGCAGAGGTATCGGCCGGCATCGTGCGAAAGCACGGCCGGAACCCGTGCGGCCCTGGCGGCGGCGTGCAGATGGCGCAGCGGCGACGGCAGGACCTGATGCGGCATCCCGGGCGCGATGGCGCCCAGGTGCGGGACTGCGCCGCCGACGTCGGCCCGCAACGCCAGCGCATTGCGCGCGCGCGTCTCGATGCGCAGCGCACGCGTGCGGCCGTGCAGGCCGAACATCAGTATGGCGTCGGGCTTGTGTGCGGCGATCAGTGCCGGCAATTCGCGGTCGACCGCGGCATAGCTGGTCGGGAAAACATGCGGGACGATATTGACGCCCGTCAGGCCCGGCCGCCGCAGGCGGGCCAGCCGGGTGACCAGGGCGGCGGTCGGGTTGAACGGCGCCCCGGGAAAGGGGCCGAAGCCGGTGACGAGGATGGTGGTCATTGGCCTATGGTCTGTTGCAGCGAGTCACACCCCCAGCAACGCCGCGATCTCTTCCACCGCGAGCGTCGGCGCCAGCTTGCCCGCGGCCACCGCGCTCTCGGCGGCCTTCACTTTGGCGCGCACGGCCGGATCGCTGCGCAGCCGCGCGGTGAGCCGCTCCTCCAGCATGGTCCACATCCACTTCACCTGTTGCTCGCGCCTGCGCTCGCCAAGCTCGCCCGAGGCCGTCATCTTGTCCCTGTGCTCGACGACGTTGCGCCACAGTTCGGCAATGCCGTTGCCGGTGAGCGCCGAATAGGTCACGACCGGCGGCGACCAGCGGGACGAGCGCGGCGTCAGGATGTTGAGCGCGGCGCGATATTCGGCTGCCGCCAGCCGCGCGCGCGCGATATTGTCGCCATCGGCCTTGTTGACCGCGATCATGTCGGCGAGCTCGACCAGGCCTTTCTTCAGGCCCTGCAGCTCGTCGCCGGCGCCCGGCAGCATGAGGGCGAGAAAGAAGTCGGTCATGTCGGCGACCGCCGTTTCCGATTGGCCGATGCCGACCGTCTCGACCATGATCACGTCGTAGCCGGCGGCTTCGCACACCAGCATGGTCTCGCGCGTCTTGGCGGCGACGCCGCCGAGCGTGCCGGAGGAGGGCGAGGGGCGCACGAAAGCGTGCGGATCATTGGCAAGCCGCGGCATGCGCGTCTTGTCGCCGAGAATGGAGCCGCCGGTGCGGCTCGAGGACGGATCGACGGCCAGCACGGCCACCTTGCGGCCTTGGTCCGTGAGGTAGTGGCCGAGCGCGTCGATGGTAGTCGACTTGCCGACGCCCGGCGCGCCGGTGATGCCGAGCCGCACGGCGTGGCCCGTCGCCGGCAGCAGATCCTGGACCAGGCGGTGCGCCTCGAGCCGGTGGTCGGCGCGCTTGCTCTCGATCAGCGTGATGGCGCGCGCCAGCACGGCCCGCTCGCCGGCGCGGATGCCGGCGGCGAGGGGATGCTGCTTCTTAAAGGGGTCGCGGGAAGAGGACGCGGTCATCGCGCCCATTTACACCGAACGCGCCTTCTTCGCGAGGGCTTCATGCGGACACGATCCGCCTCCGCTCGTTCCCGCTTGCGCGGGGACGAGCGGTTCGGACGTGATCGCCGCAGCGCCTCAGGCCGTCGCCTTGCCGGCCTCGCTCGCCTCCTTCACCTCGTTGATGCGGCCGGTGCCGCAGTCGTAGATGAAGCCGTAGATCGGGATGATGCCGGGCACCAGCGGATGGGTGCGGATGCGCTTGACGTCCTCGACCACGCTCTTGGGCAGATCGCCGATCGTGTGCCAGTTGATGAAATGGCCGCAGACATTGCCGCCGCCATGCTTGGGGTTGGACCAGGCCTTGCCGTCGAAGCTCGCCGTCTCGAGATTGTCGTCGAGCAGATCGCTCATGACCTCGTTGGTGAAGGTGAGCATGCCGCAGTCGGTGTGGTGGATGACGAACCATTCGTTGGTGCCGAGCAGCTTGTGCGAGATCACCAGCGAACGGATGGCGTCGTCGCTGGCGCGGCCGCCGGCGTTGCGGATGACGTGGGCGTCGCCTTCGGCGAGGCCGGCATATTTGGCGGGATCGAGCCGCGCGTCCATGCAGGTCAGGATGGCGAAGCGGCGCGCCGGCGGCATGGCGAGCTTGCCCTTGTCGCCGAAATTGGAAGCATATTGGCCATTGGCTTTGAGAACGGCGTCATAAGTCGCAGTCATGATATCCTCCCCCGTGCTGCGTTTTGTCAGCAGCGCGGCACAATGCTATCTGGCGGCGCAAACCCGGTAAAGCAATGAAATGCGGTTTCATATTGCGCGTACCGCAATGCGAAAAATTCCAAACAAGCGCGCGTGCGCAGCATGACCGCACCGGTGCGCCGTTCTCAGCCGGCAGCGTCGTCCTTGTCGTCACCTTTCGGCCGCTCGCCGCCGAAAATCCGCTTGCCCTCTTCTGAGAGGTCGGCCTTGAACAGCGTCCACGGCAGGAAGACGACGTAAGAGCCCTCGGCGTAGGAGCCGACAGCGTAGGGCGAGAAATAGACGATCAAGCCGGAGCTCTTGCTCGGCTCGGTCGAGGGCGCCAGCGCCATCGCGCCCATGAGCAGGAGGTTCGGCTTCACCGCCGACAGCCATTCGTCGGTGTCGGGATTGCCGACCCGGACGTAGCGCGCCCGCTTTTCGATCGCCAGACGCGCGCGAATGGCCTTGGCAAGCTTGCGCAGCGTCGGCCCGCCGGCGGCGGTGTCGTTGAAGAAAGGGCGGATACTGACGCGCTTGCCGGTCTTGCCGTCCCACAGGATGGTGTTGATGTCGCGGTTGGGATGGGCGCCGCCGGTATCGATGTATTCGGTGCGCAGCACGCTGACGAAGCGCCCGCCCACCACCGAGCGCTCGCTATAGGCTCCTTCGTATTCGTGCGGACGGTTGTCGCGAAAGGTGCGCGGATAGACCCGCTTGTCCTGCTCGGCGGCCGTGTTCCATTTGGCCACCGTGCGCTTGCCGGCGGCGAGCAGGTTTTCGGAGAGGCCGGGGAAGCGCTTCAGCGCCGGGTCGATGGTGACGCGGGCCTCGAGGAATTCACTGCGAAATGTGTAAGCGGGCTTGGCGGGAGCAGTCGGAGCGGCGAGGGCATTGCCTGCGAGCAGAACAACGCCGGCCACGATTATCGAGATTGGTCGCATGACCTGGCCTGGCCCGTATTGGTTGCTCGCCCCAAGTCTGGCGTGTGTTGATGTGCCGCGTATCGCGCCTTATTCCGCCGCCTCCTGATGCCCGAGCCGCCTGTTGAGCGTCTTGAGCAGCTTCTCGGCGGCATCCGCGATCACCGTGCCGGGCGGAAAGATCGCTTCGCAGCCGGACTTCATCAAGGCGTCGTAATCCTGCGGCGGCACCACGCCGCCGACCACGATCATGATGTCCTCGCGGCCTTGTTTCGCCAGTTCCGCCTTGAGTTCCGGCACCAGCGTCAGATGCGCGGCGGCGAGGGAGGAGACCCCGAGAATATGCACGTCGTTCTCCACCGCCTGGCGGGCGGCTTCCGCCGGCGTTGCGAACAGCGGGCCGATATCGACGTCGAAGCCGAGATCGGCAAAGGCGGAAGCGATCACTTTCTGGCCGCGGTCGTGGCCGTCCTGGCCGATCTTGGCGACCAGCAGGCGCGGGCGGCGCCCCTCCGCCTGCTCGAAGGCCTCGACCTGCTCACGCACCCGTTCCACCGCGCCGGTCATTTTACCTCCTTTGCCGACCTCCCGCTTGTAGACGCCGGTGATCGACTTGATCTCCGCGCGATGGCGGCCATAGACCTGCTCGAGCGCTGAGGAAATCTCGCCGACGGTCGCCTTGGCGCGGGCGGCGTCGATCGCCAGCCCCAAGAGGTTGCCGTTGCCGCGGTCGGCCGCGCGGGTGAGCGCGTCGAGCGCCTCCTTGAGCGCCGCCGGATCGCGCTCCGCCTTCAGCCGCTTGAGCTTGTCGATCTGGAGCGCGCGCACCGCCGAATTGTCGATCTTGAGCACGTCGATATGCTCTTCTTGCGTCGGCGGATATTTGTTGACGCCGATCACCGACTGCGTCCCAGAGTCGATGCGGGCCTGCGTCTTGGCGGCGGCCTCTTCGATGCGCAGCTTGGGGATGCCGGCCTCGATCGCCTTGGCCATGCCGCCGAGGCCTTCGATCTCCTCGATATGGCCCAAGGATGTGCGCGCAAGCTCGTAGGTGAGACGCTCGACGTAATAGGAGCCGCCCCAGGGATCGACCATGCGCGTGGCGCCCGCCTCCTGCTGCAGCAGGATCTGCGTGTTGCGCGCGATGCGGGCGGAGAAGTCTGTCGGCAGCGCCAGCGCCTCGTCGAGCGCGTTGGTGTGCAGCGACTGGGTCTGGCCCTGCGTCGCCGCCATGGCTTCGATCATGGTGCGGGCGACGTTGTTGAAGACGTCCTGCGCGGCCAGCGACCAGCCGGAGGTCTGGCTGTGCGTTCGCAAGGAAAGCGAGCGCTCGTTCTCCGGCTTGAACGGCTTCATCAGCTTTGCCCACAGCATGCGGGCGGCGCGCAGCTTGGCGATTTCCATGAAATAGTTCATGCCGATCGCCCAGAAGAACGAGATGCGCGGCGCGAACTGATCGACCGTCAGGCCGGCCTTGATGCCGGCGCGCACATATTCGACGCCGTCGGCGAGCGTATAGGCGAGCTCGAGGTCCTGCGTCGCGCCGGCTTCCTGCATGTGATAGCCGGAGACCGAGATCGAATTGAATTTCGGCATGTGCTCCGCCGTATAGGCGAAGATGTCCGAGATGATGCGCAAGGACGGACCCGGCGGGTAGATATAGGTGTTGCGCACCATGAATTCTTTGAGGATGTCGTTCTGGATGGTGCCCGACAGTTTCGTTTGCGGCACGCCCTGTTCTTCCGCCGCCACGATGTAGAGCGCGAGAACGGGCAGCACCGCGCCGTTCATGGTCATCGACACGCTCATCTGGTCGAGCGGGATGCCGGAGAACAGCGTGCGCATGTCGTAGATCGAATCGATCGCCACGCCCGCCATGCCGACGTCGCCGCCGACGCGCGGATGGTCGGAATCGTAGCCGCGGTGGGTGGCCAGATCGAAGGCGATCGACAAGCCCTTCTGCCCGGCGGCGAGGTTGCGCCGGTAGAAGGCGTTGGAATCCTCCGCCGTGGAGAAGCCGGCATATTGGCGGATGGTCCAGGGCTGCGCCGCATACATCGCCGGGTAGGGCCCGCGCAGGAAGGGCGGCTTGCCGGGATAGGTGTCGAGGAAGTCGAGGCCTTCCAGATCGGTCTCGCTGTAAGCGGGCTTGACGGCGATGCCTTCCGGCGTCTGCCATCGTGCGCCGCGCTCATAGCTCGCGCTCGTAGGCGGTTCCTGCCAGTCGACAGAGCTGAAATTGGGCAAGCTCACGGTTCGGCTCCGATTTCTGCCAGCCGGCGTTCCCGCGCGGCGATCTGTCCCTCGATCATCTGAGCATCACTTGGGGTTGTGATGGTGAAGCGGGGCGGCCATGACGCAAGATCGATCCAGCCGGATGCGCGGCCTGCGATCCTCGTGCTCATGATTAGCCGTATGAGCACGACTGCCACAACCGCCATGAAAGCGAAAAACGCCGCGAGAAGCGCATCGGCGGCAAAAAACGTGACCGCAGTCACGGCTCCGCCAATGGCAACCAAAGGGACAATGATCGTGAAATAGATTTTCAAGATGCGCCCCCATTTCGCATAAAGCGCATGCCGCGCGCGCAGGATATCCAGCTCGCGCTTGATTTTAGCGATTTCAGCATCGCGGTCCATGGTGCGTACCGCAAATCAACTCCTTACAGCTAACATAGCATGCGCAGCCGCCAGCGTCGCAAGCGCATCGCAGCCGACGTAAATGAAGGCTTGCACCCCGGCTTGGCGCCATTTCTCCTCATTCTCGCCCGGCCGTCCGGCAAGGTGAACCCCGGCGCCGGCTTGTGTCAGCACCTTGGCGGCTTCCGCCGCCTTCCGCCTCGTACACCTTGTCCGACGAACACAGGCAGGCGAGGCGGGCGCCGGAGGCCTTGTAGGCCGTCACCATTGCGGCAAGGTCGGTCTTCACCTCTCCCGAAAGGAGAAAGCCGTCGTTGGTCACCGCCTCGATACCGCCGGCTTCGTAGAAATTCTTGGCGAAGGTCGCGCGCGCCGTGAAATCCGCCATGCGGCCGAGATTGGCGAGAAAGATTTTCGGCCGCGCGCCGGTCTCGGCGAGGATCGCGTCCGAACGGTCGCGCAAGCGTTCGAACGGCTCCGACACGCGATATGACGGCAGCGGTTCGAACGCCGTCGGCTGCGCCGGCGTGGCAGCCCGCGCAACGTCGAGGACTTTCACCGGCAGTTCGGTGAGATTGGGGTAATCGCTCACCCCCGTCAGTGCGTCCTTGCGGTACGCTACGTTCTTCTCGCGCGCCGCGCGCGTCTCAGCCACCTTCTTCTGAATGAGCCCCTGCTCGAGCGCGGCCGCGGCGCCGCCGGCGGCCTCGATCTCCTGGAACAGCCGCCATGCAACCTGTGCCAGCTCCGTGGTCAGCGCCTCGATGCCGCCGGAGCCGGCCGCCGGATCGCTGACCCGGTAGAGGTTCGACTCTTCCAGCAGGACGAGCTGCAAATTGCGTGCGGCCCGGCGCGCGAAGCGGTCGGGCAGGCCGAGCGCCGACGTGAATGGCAAAGCCGTCACCGCGTCGGCGCCGCCCAGGCCGGCGGCGGTCACCGCGATGGTCGTGCGCAGCATGTTCACGTAAGGATCGCGCGCCGTCATCATGCGCCAGGCAGTTTCGGCCGCCACGTAGACGGGCTGAGGCGTCAGGCCACTCGCCTGTTCGACGCGCGCCCACAACTTGCGCAACGCGCGGTACTTGGCGAGCGTCACGAACTGGTCGGCGCCTGACGCCATCAGGAACGAGATGCGGCGCCGCGCCTCGTCGAGCGTGAAGCCTTGCGCTTCCAGCAGGCGTAGATAGGCGACGCCGGCGGCCAGCACGAAAGCGAGTTCCTGCGCTTCCGAACCGCCGGCCTCGTGCACGGCGCGCCCGTCGGCCCGCAACAGACGCGCCTTGGCCAAACCCTTGTCGCGCAGATCCTTGGCCGTCTCGCCGGCGCGCGCCGAAAGCTCGGGCCAGGGCAGCAAGGCCCGCCCCGTCCACGCCATGTCGCCGAGCGGATCGAGCCCGAAATCGACCGCCAGCGCCGCGGGATCGAGTCTCCGCCTTGTGACCAGGTCG
Source organism: uncultured Pseudomonadota bacterium (assembly GCA_963837965.1). Lineage (GTDB taxonomy): Bacteria > Pseudomonadota > Alphaproteobacteria > Rhizobiales > Xanthobacteraceae > Pseudolabrys. The sequence continues at coordinate 629,804 of CAWIPY010000011.1, forward strand.
CCCATCAGCGTCGCCACCGGCCGCCCGGCAAAGGGCGCGGTCTCCAGCCGCAGCGGGATAGCGTCGAGCATCACGTTGGCCAGTGCGGCCTCGAGGCCTTCCGCGCTGTCAGCCTTGACGCCGAAGCCGCGGGCGGCCGGCGCGCCGGCGAAGACCAGGGTCAGGCCGGTGGCGCCGTTTTCCAGCTCGTGCAAGGCCTCGGCGTTGGCGATTTTCGGATCGGGATGGTCGGCGCGTTGGACCACCTGCCACGGCACGGCAGGGCGGCCGGCGACCACCGGTGCATCGGCTGCGCGCGCGTAAAGCGGTGCGACCCGGAGACCGTCGTAGGTGTGGCTCACCAGGCGCTTGTCGAACGAGGCGCCTTTCAGGGCGGCCTCGACCAGCGCGCGCCATTGGTCGTGGGTGGCGGGAGGGAATTCGGCGGCAAGGCTCAAGTCGTCTGACATGCCCCCTAGATGCCACGGTTCCGCCGCGCCGCACAATCGTCCCTGGCCTCCCCGGTTCCCGGGCGCCCCACGACGGCCAACGCCCGCGCGCGGGGCGCGGGCGCGACCGGCTCAAACCACGGCGGGCGCGCCGCCGACAGGCAGGAGCTTACTGGTTCGGCTTCTTCATATTGCCGGACTTGTTCTGGTCGGGGCTGATCTGCTTGGGCTGCTGATTGTGCTGGTTCATGTCGGTCGCACTGTTGCCCATGCTCGACCCCTGGCCGGTAGTCTCGGAGGACGCCGCGCCCACCGTGCCGCTCTGACCCGGCTGCTTGTTCTGGAACTGCGCGTTCCGCTGCTGCCTGTTCTGCATCTGTGCGTTCTGGTTCTGCACGTTCACGCCGAGGGCGCTCAGCGCCTGCCGCGTGAGACGTCCGTGCGCGTTGATGTTCTGTTGCTTCTCGAAGTTGCGCAGCGCGGTCCTGGTGCGCGGACCCCAGATGCCGTCCACGTTCCTGGCGTCGAAGCCCTTCTTGTTCAGCGACATCTGCATCTGCTTGATCCGCTGCTTGCCGAGCTGCGACGGCTTGATGCGCTGGCTTTGCTGCGCATTGGCCATCTGCTCGGAGTTGGCGGAACCGTTGGTTCCGGCCTGAGCGCTATGCGGCTTCATGTTCATGTTGTTGAGCTGCTGGTCGCTCGGCAGCTTCTGCTGCTGGCTCTGCTGCGGCTGGTTCTGGTTCGGCTGCATATTGTTCGGAGCGGCGAAAGCCGGGAACGACAAGGCGGCCGCAGCGACGGTCGCGAGCAATATCCGTTTCATTGTTTCTCCTCCATTTCGAATTCGTTGTGACGTTGGGCGTCGTCGGTGCCCCTGACGACTCAACGATGAAACGGGGGGATTAGTTCTGATCCGCGCGATTACGCCCGCGTGAAGTCGCGCGCAACGGAACACACCTGTCAAATGGACAGTCAAGTCGCCGCAGTTCCGTCGCACAAAAATGCCGCACGAAAAACGATGGAGCGCAACTAGCGTGGCGGCAGCTTTTCGACGCCGGTCGAGTCGACCTTCGCCGCCGCGTCCGCCACGCGCACGCCGGCGATGCGGCGATCGGGCGCGATCTCTGCCAGCGGCACCAGCACGAAGGCGCGCTCGAACAGGCGCGGGTGGGGTAGCGTCAGGTCGGGTGCGTCGAGCGTCAGGTCGCCATAGGCGACGATGTCGATATCGGCGGTGCGCGGTCCGTTGCGCGTTTCGTTTGCGCGGTCGCGGCCGAGCTGGCGTTCGACCGCATGCGCGCGCGCGAGCAGGGCGCGCGCATCGAGCGTCGTCTCCACGGCGATACATAGATTGACGAACGGCGGCTGTTCGACGATGCCCCAGGGCGGCGTGCGGTAGTCGGACGAGCGCGCGGTCAGCCGTACCTCATGGCCGTCGCACAGCAGCGCCACGGCGCGGTCGAGAATGGCGCGGCTGTCGCCCACATTGCCGCCGAGCGCGAGCAGGGCTTCGGTCATGGACTTGCCCGGCCGCGCGGGCACGTCATCGCGCCGCCTCGATGGCGGCCTCGACGTGCAGCGCCTGCACGGTTTCGGCCACGTCGTGTACCCGCACGATGGCCGCGCCGGCGGCGACCGCGTGAAGATGCGCCGCGATCGAGCCGCCGATGCGCTCGTCCGGCGGCGCGGGCACTACCCAATCGATGAAACGCTTGCGCGAGGCGCCGACCAGCAGCGGCAGGCCGAAATGCTTGAACTCGGCCAGCCGCGCGATGCAGGCGATGCTTTGCTCCTGCGTCTTGCCGAAGCCGATGCCCGGGTCGAGCACAATCTTGTCGCGGGCTATCCCCGCCCGCGCGGCGATGTCCAGCGAGCGCGCGAAGAAGGCGTTGACCTCGACGACGATGTCGAGCGCTGGGTCGGGCGTCTCGCGGTTGTGCATGACGACGACCGGCACGCCCCGTTCCCCCACCAGGGGCGCCATGGCGGGATCGCGCTGCAGGCCCCAGACGTCATTGACGATGCTCGCGCCCCGGTCCAGCGCCCAGGCGGCCGTGGCCGCCTTCATCGTGTCGATCGACACCGGCAGGCCTATCGTCACCACCGCCGGCAGCACGGCAGCCAGCCGCGCCTGCTCGTCCTCCGCCGAGACGGGTTGCATGTCGCCATAGGGCCTCGTCGATTCCGCGCCGATGTCGAGGATGTCGGCGCCCTGCGCCGCCATCTCCCGTGCATGACCGATGGCCACGTCTTGATCGAAAAACCGTCCGCCGTCCGAAAAAGAATCGGGGGTGACGTTGAGGATACCCATGACCAAAGGCCGCGCTTGCGCGAGCAGGTCGGTCAACGCATGCGGCCCCTGACGGGCGGCGGCTTCCGGTGTTTCCAGTATGGTCGCGGGCGGCATCGGCTCGCTTTGCGCTCGCCGGGCCGGGGATGTCAAGAATTGCATACGACGAAACGGTGCCGCCGGATTCGAATTCGGCTTGCCTCTACCTCGCTCGGGAAGCTGGCTGCGTCCCCCACGGCCCCAATCGGAATAGGCCCTAATAGCTGATTTTCAGCGGGAGTTTCTGCGCGTTGGCGATCCAGCGCGCGACCACCTTTTCCGAAGGCAGCAGACGGACCAGCTTGCGCTGCCTATTGGCGGCGGCCATGGCCCGCGCGAGGTTGCACGGATTGCGATACTTGAGCTCCTTCACCGTATCGACGCCCGCGGCCCGCAACAGCACCGCATATTCCTTGTTGACGCCTTTGATGCGCATGCGGTCGGCGACGTTGGCCCAGCTCAGCAGCGTTTTCTCGTCGAGCCCGGTCTTCGCCGAAAGCAACTTGCGCCCCTTCACCGTGCGTGCGCATTCGAGCAGCCGGCCGGTCGACCTGATCCCGGCCGATCTGAGGAGGGCGGCACTGTCGGCATCGATGCCCTCGATATCGGTCACAGGATAGGACATCGCACGTTCCCCGCCGCACGCCGCTTCAGGCCGCAATATGCTAAATGAACTGACTCAAGCCCGGAATTGCCCCGACGATCTCGCCGATGGCTTCGTCGCCGGCCTTTTCGCGGGCATAGGCGATGGTCTCGCGGGTGACGGCCTGCACTTGATCCATCGAGAGCCCCGCCGCCATCAGCTTGGTGCCGGCGCCCATGATACCGCCCATGGCCATGCCGCCACCCGAGGCTTCCTGCGCCTGGATGAGATGCTCCGCTCCCGGCATGCTGTCTAAGAGCGCCTGCACCTTGTCGGGCGGGCCTTCGTTGCGCAGGAAGTCGAGGATGATGCCGACCGCCTTCTCCGCAGCTTCGCGTTCGACGCCGACGTTGGCGACGAGCCGAGCAATCAATTCGTCCATGTTCCCTCTCGCGAGAGCCGCACTGATGGCGCGCTGTCGTCACTCATATTGAACGTCGAAGCATGCGATGACAAGCGTGATAGATGACAGGTATGATAATTGACAATGCCTGAAGGCTATCGCGATGGCGCTCCGTCGCGGTTTTCCGGAAAGCGAACCGCATGACGCGCCAATTTCGATCGGGCCTTGCAGAGTCTTCAACGCTGCAATGCACTTTTCAGCCCGCGGCCGCGTTGCTAAGTTGCCGACCTCGCGAAGGAGCCACCCATGACCACACTCGACGTGGTGCTTGACCGCATCGATCGGGATATAGACGCCAGCCTCGAACGCCTGTTCACCTTGCTGCGCATCGCATCCATCTCGACCGACCCGGCCTACAAGGAGCAATGCCGCACTGCGGCGGAGCACGTCGCCGCCGATCTCAAATCGATCGGTTTCGACACCAGCGTGCGCCCGACCGAGGGACATCCGGTGGTGGTCGGCAAAAGCAACGGCGCCGCCGGCCCGCGGGTACTGTTCTACGGTCACTACGACGTGCAGCCGGTCGATCCGCTCGAGTTGTGGAAGACGCCGCCGTTCGAGCCTCGCATCGAGACGCTGCCCGGCGGGCGCAAGATCATCGTCGCGCGCGGGGCCTGCGACGACAAAGGCCAGGCCATGACCTTCATCGAGGCCTGCCGCGCCTACAAGGCGGTCACCGGGAAATTGCCGGTGAATATCACGACGATGATCGAAGGCGAGGAGGAGTGCGGGTCCGAGCACCTGTTCAAGTTCGTGCGCGACAACGCCGACGAGTTCAAGCTCGATCTGGCGCTGGTCTGCGACACCGCCATGTGGAACGCCGACACGCCGGCAGTGACCACCTCGCTGCGCGGCCTCGTCTATGAGGAGGTTAAGGTCACCTGCGCCGACCGGGACTTGCATTCCGGCCTGTTCGGCGGCGCGGCGCAAAATCCGCTGCGCGTGCTGGCCAAGGCGCTCGGCGCGATGTGGGACGACGATGGCCGCGTCACCATTCCAGGCTTTTACGATGGCGTGAAGGACCTACCGCCCGACATCAAGGCCGACCTGGAGTCGCTCAACCTCACGGCGGAGGAGTTCCTCGGCCAGGTCGGTCTCAAGATACCGGCCGGCGAGAAGGGACGCCTGGTGCTGGAGCAGACCACGACGCGGCCGACGGCCGAGATCAACGGCATCGTCGGCGGCTACACCGGCGAAGGCGCCAAGACGGTCATTCCAGGCGAGGCGACGGCGAAAGTATCGTTCCGGCTGGTGGGCGAGCAGGACCCGGAGAAGATCCGCGATGGCTTCCGCGCCTTCATACGCCAGCGCCTGCCGGCCGACTGCAAGGTCGAGTTCGCCAATTTCGGTCTCGCCCCGCCGCTGCAACTGTCCTTCGACAACCCGGCACTGACCAAGGCGCGCCAGGTGCTGGCGCAGGAGTGGGGCCACAAGGCGGTGGCGGTGGGGGCGGGGGGATCGATCCCCATCGTTGCGGACTTCAAGCCGTGCTCGGCATGGATTCGCTTTTGGTCGGCTTCGCGCTCGACGACGACCGGGTGCATTCGCCCAACGAGAAGTTCGACCTCAAGTCGTTCCACAAGGGAATCCGCAGCTGGGCGCGCATCCTGGACGCTTTGGCGCAGCAATAGGACGCAGGCGCTGGCCGACCGTCATCGTTCCGGGGTGCGTGCGCGGCCCGCGAGCCCGGACTCGATGACCTTTTCGCTGCGGCGTATGGATTTCGGCGCCGCCGCTTGCGCGGCGTCCCGGAATGACGAACAACGTGCGCCATGGCGCCACCTCTTCTTCAGCTCAAGGACATCGCGCTGACCTTCGGCGGCACGCCGCTGCTGGCCAGCGCGGAACTCACCGTCTCCGCCGGCGAACGCGTCTCGCTCGTCGGCCGCAACGGCTCGGGCAAATCGACCCTGCTCAGGATCGCCGCCGGCCTGGTCGAGCCGGACCGCGGCTCGGTATTCGTGCAGCCCGGCGTGCTGGTGCGCTATCTGCCGCAGGAGCCGGATTTTTCCGGCTTCGCCACCACGCTTGCCTATGTCGAGGCGGGCCTCACGGCGAGCGACGACGCGCATGCTGGCCGCCTCATGCTGGAAAGCCTCGGCCTGAGCGGCGCGGAAGACCCGGCGCATCTGTCCGGCGGCGAGGCACGACGGGCCTCGCTCGCGCGGGTGCTGGCGCCCAATCCAGACATCCTGCTGCTGGATGAGCCGACCAATCATCTCGATCTCCCGACAATCGAATGGCTGGAGCGCGAGCTTGCCGGCCGGCGCTGCGCGCTGGTCGTCATCAGCCACGACCGGCGCTTCCTTTCGAACCTGTCGCGCGTCACCGTCTGGCTCGACCGCGGGGCGACCCGCCGGCTCGATCGCGGCTTTGCCCATTTCGAGGAGTGGCGCGACGCTCTGCTGGCGGAAGAAGAGCGCGATCAGCACAAGCTCGCGCGCAAGATCGCCGCCGAGGAGCACTGGATGCGCTACGGCGTCACCGCAAGGCGCAAGCGCAACATGCGCCGGGTCGGCGAGTTGCAGGCGCTGCGCGAGCGCCGGCGCAGCTATCGCGGCGCGGCAGGCAGCGCCGTCATCACCGCTGGCGCGGCCGATGCTTCGGGGAAGCTGGTGATCGAGGCCAAGCATCTCGACAAGAGCTACGGCGAGCGCGTGATCGTGCGCGACTTCTCCATCCGCATCCAGCGCGGCGACCGTATCGGCATCGTCGGCCCGAACGGCAGCGGGAAGACCACCCTGATCGGCATGCTGATCGGCGCGCTGGCGCCGGACAACGGCTCGGTGCGGCTCGGCGCCAACCTGGCCATCGCCGCGCTCGACCAGCACCGCGACAGTCTCGACGCCAATGTCACCATCGCCGACGCGCTTACCGGCGGCAGCGGCGACACTGTCATGGTCAACGGCCAGCCGAAACACGTTATCGGTTACATGAAGGATTTTCTGTTCGCCAGCGAACAGGCGCGCACGCCGCTCGGCAAGCTTTCCGGCGGCGAGCGCGGCCGGCTGATGTTGGCGCAGGTGCTGGCGCGGCCCTCGAACCTGCTGGTGCTCGACGAACCGACCAATGACCTCGACATGGAGACACTCGATGTGCTCGAGGACATGCTGGCCGACTATGCCGGAACGATCCTGTTGATCAGCCACGACCGCGATTTCCTCGACCGCATGGTGAGCGGCGTGATCGTGCCGGAAGGAAACGGCCGCTGGACCGAATATGCCGGCGGCTATTCCGACATGCTGGTGCAGCGCGGAGTCGATATCGGACAGCCCGCGCGCAAGCTGGAGGCGCCGAAGCCGGCCAAGGAGGTCGCCGCGCCGCAGCCCGCGCCACCCAGGCGACGCCTCAGCTTCAAGGACAAGCACGCGCTGGAAACGCTGCCGCAGACCATCGCCGCGCTGCAGGCGGAAGCCGCGGCGATGCAGCAAAGGCTCGGCGATGCCGGCTTCTACGCGCGCGACCGGGCCGGCTTCGAACAGGTCACCGCCGCGCTCGGCGAACTGCAGCGCAAGATCGCCGGAGCGGAAGAGAAGTGGCTGGAGCTCGAGATCCTACGCGAGGAACTGGCGGGGAACTGACTCGGACAAAAATGGACCCGCCGAACTAGGTCTTCAGCCGATAGCCGGTCTTGAAAATCCACCAGACGATGACGAGGCATACGCTCATGAACACAAGCGTCATGCCGACGCTGATCGCCGGGTTGACGTCCGATATCTCGAAGAAGCTCCAGCGGAAGCCGCTGATCAGATAGACGACCGGGTTGGCCAGCGTAATCTTCTGCCAAAGCGGCGGCAGCACGTGGATCGAATAGAAGGTGCCGCCAAGGAAGGTGAGCGGCGTGATGATCAGGAGCGGCACCGCCTGCAGCTTCTCGAAGTTGTCCGCCCAGATGCCGATGATGAAGCCCAGCAGGCTGAAAGTGACCGACGTCAGCACGAGGAAGGCCAGCATCAGGGCCGGATGCGCGATGCGCAGGGGCACGAACAGCGCCGAGGTGCCGAGAATAAGAAGGCCGAGCAGTATCGATTTGGTGGCGGCCGCCCCGACGTAGCCGAGCGCGATCTCCAGCCCGGAAATCGGCGCCGAGAGCACCTCGTAGATCGTGCCGACGAAGCGCGGGAAATAGATGCCGAAAGAGGCATTGGTGGTGCTCTGCGTCAGCAGCATCAGCATGATGAGCCCGGGCACGATGAAGGCGCCATAGGACACGCCGTCGATCTGGCTGATGCGCGAACCGATGGCGGCGCCGAACACGACGAAATAGAGCGAGGTGGACAAGACCGGCGACGACAACGCTCTGCCAGATGGTCCGCCGTGTGCGGCTCATTTCGTATCGGTAGATCGCGAAAACGGCCGGGAAGTTGATCATCGTCGCTCGCTCACCAATCCGACGAAAATGTCCTCCAGCGAGCTCTGCACCGTCTGCAGGTCGCGGAATCGGATGCCGGCCTTGTTGAGGTCGGTCAGCAGCGCGGTCACGCCGGTGCGCTCGGCCTGCGTGTCGTAGGTAAAGACGAGCTCGCAGCCGTCATTGGCGATAGTGAGATTGTGCGCGGCGAGCTCCGCCGGGACGGCGGCGAGCGGATCGAGAAGGTGCAGCACGAGCTGCTTCCTGCCGAGCTTGCGCATCAGCTCGTTCTTCTCCTCGACCAGGATAATCTCGCCCTTGTTGATGACGCCGATCCGGTCGGCCATTTCCTCGGCTTCCTCGATATAGTGGGTGGTGAGGATGATGGTGACACCGGAGGCGCGCAGCTCACGCACGACGTGCCACATGTCCTTGCGCAGCTCGACGTCGACGCCTGCGGTCGGCTCGTCGAGGAACAGCACCTGCGGCTCGTGCGCCAGCGCCTTGGCGATCAGAACACGCCGCTTCATGCCGCCCGACAGGGTGATGATGCGGGAATCCTTTTTGTCCCACAGCGTGAGAGCCTTCAGCACCTTCTCGATATGGGCCGGGTTGGCCGGCTTGCCGAAAAGGCCGCGGCTGAAGGAGCAGGTGTTCCACACGGATTCGAAGGCGTCGGTGGTCAATTCCTGCGGCACCAGGCCGATGCGGGAGCGGGTGGCGCGGTAGTCGCGGATGATGTCGTAGCCATCGACCGTCACCTTGCCGTGCGTCGGGTTGACGATGCCGCAGATGATGCCGATCAGCGTGGTCTTGCCGGCCCCATTGGGCCCGAGCAGCGCGAAGATTTCGCCGCGCCGGATGTCAAGATTGATCGATTTGAGCGCCTGGAAGCCACCCGCATAGGTCTTGGACAGATCGGCAACTGAAAGGATCGGTTGCATGAGCGGCACGGGGCTGACGGGAACAGGGGAATCGGAGGGCGTGAGCGAGCCGACGCGATATAGGACGCCCGCGCCGCGGATGCCAGCCGGGAGGGCCTTTGCTTTCGTTACAGATTCGGCTGATCAGGCCGCGAGCCCGAAATCCATAGCCCCAGTGCCGCGGAAGTTGGATTCCGGGCGCGCCGCTTGCGCGGCGTCCCGGAATGACCACACCGGAGTTGGCGTCACTTGATGAACGTGCCGGCGCGCAGCTCACTTACCGCCTGGCGCAATTCGTCCTGCGTGTTCATGACGATCGGCCCGTACCAGGCGACCGGCTCCTTGATCGGCTTGCCCGACACCAGCAGGAAGCGGATGCCGTCGTCGCCGGCCTGCACGGTGACCTCGTCGCCCTTGTCGAACAGCACCAGCGAGCGGTCGCCGACCGGCTCGCGCAGCAGGATCTCCTCGCCGTCGACCTGCTTTTCGGTCAAGACGCCGAACGGCTTGGAGGCGTAAGCAAACCGGCCATCGCCTTCGAATACGTAAGCGAAGGCGTGGCGCTCGATCTCGACCTGCAAAGTCTTGCGCTTGCCTGCCGGCACGAAGACGTCGAGGTAGCGCGGCTCGGCGGCGACGCCGTCGACCGGACCTCGTCGGCCCCAGAACTCGCCGCAGACTACGCGCACGCGCGTGCCGTCGTCGTCGACGATCTCCGGAATGGCGGCCGCTTCGACGTCCTGGTAGCGCGGTGCCGTCATCTTGAGCGAGGAGGGCAGGTTGGCCCAGAGCTGGAAGCCGTGCATGCGGCCTTGTGCGTCGCCCTGCGGCATTTCCTGATGCATGATGCCGCGGCCGGCGGTCATCCATTGCACGTCACCGCTGCCGAGCGTGCCGGTATTGCCCAGACTGTCGCCATGCTCGACCGTGCCGTTGAGCACATAGGTGATGGTCTCGATGCCGCGGTGCGGGTGCCAAGGAAAGCCGGCGAGATAATCGCTCGGCCGGTCGTTGCGGAAATCGTCGAACAGCAGGAAGGGATCGGTCTCGCCTGTTTCGCCGAAGCCGAAGGCGCGGCGCAGGCGCACGCCGGCGCCTTCGATGGTGGGCTTGGATTGCACGACGCGTTTGACTGGACGGATGGACATGAAGTGCTTGCCTTTCGTTTGTCTGCGTACCGTCCCGGGGGTCGCGAGCATCGCGCGAAGCGCAATTGACGGGGTGGGAGCAGCGCGTTGCCGTCTTGTTTCGTTCCGGCGATGCCCCTCCCCGGAAGGGCAGGGGCGTTACTACGCCGCCGCCGCGGCGCGCTGGTGCGCGAACCGTCCGGCGAATGCGGCAAAATTGTCGATGAAGCCTTTGAGAAACTGGCGCACGCTTTCATCGGTCACTTGGCCCTCGGCGTCGATCAGCTCCGGATTGAACCGAACATAGGCCTCGCCGCCGGCGACGTGCAGGCCCAGATTGCCAAGGATCGCGCGAAGATGTTGTTGTACAACGGCCGTGGAGATGACGCCGCCCGACGTGCCGATGATGGCGGCCGGCTTGCCGGGCCATGACGACTTGCCCCAGGGCCGCGAGCCCCAGTCGATGGCGTTCTTGAGCACCGCCGGAATCGAGCGGCTGTGTTCCGGGGTGACGAACAGCACCGCGTCGGCTGCCTCGATCTCGCCCTTGAAGCGGGCGACCGGGGCCGGCACCGGCTGCTCGATATCCTGGTTGTACATCGGCAGGTGGTCGATCTGAACGAAGTTGGCCTCGAATGCCCCGGCCCCGAGGGTCGTAAGCGCCTGAGCCAGCTTCCGATTGATCGATTCGCGCCGGTTCGACCCGACGACGACGGCGAGCTTGAGCTTTGCCATTTGAACCTCTATCTGTCCGGCATGTGGTTACGATTAGTTACCAGGGCTAGATAGATGACCAGGCAGCAGGCGCAAGAAGGCACATCCGAGTTACCCGGTAACCTGCATGTGGCCGAGGATTGCCGGGCGGTGAGCGAGGTGCTTTCCCGCGTCGGCGACAAATGGACCGTGCTGGTGGTTTCGACCCTGGGCGACGGGCCCAAGCGGTTCAATGAGCTGCGCAAGGCGCTCGGGTCGATCTCGCAGCGCATGCTGACGCTGACCCTGCGCGGGCTGGAACGCGACGGGCTGGTGACACGCACCGTATTCCCCACCGTGCCGCCGCGGGTGGAATACGCGCTGACCCGGCTCGGCCGCTCGCTGCTCGAGCCGGTGAGCGAGCTCGGCCTGTGGGCCCGGCGCAATCGCGCGGCCATCCAGGACGCGCGGGTGCGCTTCGATCAGGTCGAGGGGCGCGGCTGAACCGCCGCGGCGGGGTCACCTCGATGCGAAAGGTCTTGCGCTGATCGAGGACTTCGGCGCCGACGCCTATCGCTCTCGCTGTTGGCCGGCCACCGGTTCGCGCTGGCGCGGCTATGCCTTTTATCATGCCGCACTCGCGGCGATGGCCGGACGTGCCCAGACCTAGCCCCGCCCGCGCCGCCGCGAGAGGACAGCAGATCGTTGAGACGGCGATCATCTGCTTCGCGCGGCGCGGAATTCATAAGCCACGTTGCAGGACGTCGTACGCGGACTATACCCGCGACCTCCTGGCGGCAATTCCGCATCCGCCGCCGTGAGAGATTAATCCGGCGCCCCTGCGCCGGTCGCCGCGCTGGGCGCGAGATTGTTCTGGATCGCCCGGGCAAGCGCCGAGAGCTGATAGGGTTTGCGCAGGATCGGCAGCCCGTGGCGGCCGCCGAGAGCCTTGGCATAGCCGCTGGTGAGCACCACCGGCACGCTGGGGAAGAGTTGCCGGATCGTCTGGGCGAGCTCGACCCCGTCGGTATTGCCGGGCAGCATCACGTCCGTGAAGACAAGGTCGACCGGCGTACCGGCCTTGAGGGCGGCGAGCGCCTCCGCCGCCGTCTCCACCGCGACGGTGCGGTAATTGAGCTGCTCGAGCATGGCGGTGGCGACGCTCTTCACGTCGGGATTGTCCTCGACCACGAGGATGGTCTGTTTGTTGCCGGGCGTGGGCTCCGGCAGGTCCGGCACCACCACTTCGGAAACGGGCTCGCGGCTGCGCGGGAGATAGATGGTCACTTCGGCACCGCGCCCGACCTCGCTCGCCACGGCGATGGCGCCGCCCGATTGGCGAGCGAATCCGTAGGCTTGCGACATGCCGAGGCCGGTGCCGCGGTCCGGGCCCTTGGTGGTGAAGAAGGGCTCGAAAACCTTCGACAGGACCTCGGGCGCGATGCCGGTGCCGGTGTCGGCGACCTTCAGCGCGACGAACTCGCCGGCGAGCCCCTCGCCGGTTTCGTCGCCGTTGAGCGCGACATTGACCGCCGACAGCGTGATGGTGCCGCCGTCGGGCATGGCGTCGCGCGCGTTGACGACGAGATTGACAAGGACCAGCTCGAATTCGGGAATGTCGATGGCGATGGGCCAGACGCTTTGCGGAATTTCGATGTTGAGTTGGATATCGCCATACGCCGAGCTCGCCAGCACGTCGCGGAAGGCCTCGACGATCTGCGCCGGATTGACCGTCTTCGGATTCATCGGCTGGCGGCGCGAGAAGGTGAGCAACTGCCGGGTGAGCGCCTCGCCGCGCGCGGCGGCAGCCCGGATGGCTTCGAGCGAGCGCACGTTCTTCGGATTGCTCAGGCGGCGCTGCAGGGCCTGGGCATGGCCGGAGACGATCATCAGCAGGTTGTTGAAGTCGTGCGCGACGCCGCCGGTGAGCTGGCCCAGCGCTTCCATCTTCTGCGACTGCGCCAGTTGCTGCTGCGCGCGTTCCAGCGCGAGCTGCGACTCGCGCCGTTCGGTGATGTCGCGGGTGATCTTGGCGAAGCCGATGAGCCGGCCCCGCTCGTCCCGGATGGCGTCGATCACCACATTGGCCCAGAAGCGCGAGCCGTCCTTGCGCATGCGCCAGGCTTCCGCCTCGAAGCGGCCGGCCTTGGTGGCGATGGAGAGCGAGCGCTCGGGCATGCCCTTATCCCGGTCCTCCGGCGTGTAGAAACGGGAGAAATGCTGGCCGACGATCTCCGGCGCAGTGTAGCCCTTGATGCGCTCGGCGCCGGCATTCCAGCTCGTCACGATGCCCTTGGGATCGAGCATGATGAGCGCGTAATCGGTGACGCCGGCGACCAGCAGGCGGAACTGCTGTTCGCTCTCGCGCAACTGCTCGACCGCCCATTTCTCGCTCGTGATGTGGCGGCCGGCGACGTAGATGTCGCCGTCGTCGGCGGTCATGGTCCAGGCCAGCCAGCGCCAGGAGCCGTCCTTGTGGCGGAAGCGGTTTTCCATGCGCACGGTGGGCACGCCCTGCGCCAGCCGCGCGCGTCCGGCCTCGGAAGCCGGACCGTCGTCGGGATGGCGCAGTTCGCTCACATGCATGCGCTTGATCTCGTCCTCGCTCCAGCCGAGCAGGTGGGTCCAGGCCGGATTGACGCTGGTGAAATAGCCGGCGAAGTTGGAGAGGCCGAGCAGATCCTCCGACACCGTCCAGATGCGGTCGCGCTCGCGCGTGCGCTGCTGCACTTCCGCCTCGAGCCGGTCGGTGAGCACGCGCAGCATCTCTTCGTTGCGCACGCGGTCGGTCGTCTCATAGCTTGTGATCAGCACGCCGCCGACGCCGGTGGGCGCGGTGGGATCGGGGATCGGGCTGTAGCAGATGGTGAAGTGGGCCTGCTCGGGCACGCCGTGGCGGCGCAGCAGCCAGGGATGATCGACCTCGAAGAAGCCTTCGCGCGTGCCCTGCAGCATGCCTTCGCACAGCGGCGCGAGGGCGTCGTAGATTTCCGGCCAGGTTTCGCGCAGCGGCCGGCCGAGCGCACCGGGGTGTTTTTCGCCGATGAGCGGGGCGCAGGCGTCGTTGTAGATCATGATCAGTTCCGGCCCCCAGCGCACCGCCATGGGGAAGCCGGACTGCAGCACCAGTTCGCTCACCAGCTTGAGCGCTTCCGGCCATTGCTCGCGCGGCCCGAGCGGCGTCGCCGCCCAGTCGAACTCGCGCACCCGCCGACGCATTTCGTGCGCGCGGCCGCCTAGCTGCATGATGGTCCCACTGTCGTGATTGCGCGCTGCGCGCATGCTTACCCCCGCCCGATCGGCCGTCAACGCTCCGGCGGTGCAAAAGTTCCAGGGCGTGCAAGGGCTTGGCGCAGCGGTAAATTTCGCCCGCGCGCTGCGGCGAGGGAAGGCGCCGGGGCGCCTCAGGCTCCGCGCCGGCGGCTCTCGGCGCAAAGCATTGAAAAGGCGGGGGAAAAAGTGAAGACGGCCGGGAGGCAGCAAAATTCTTCAAAAAATATTCCTAGTACGCTTGACAGCGTGACGCTCCTCAGGTATAGATTCCGCATGCTCCACACTTGCGCCCCGGGGACGATGCGGCCGTAATGGCGTCGGGGGGACGAGCCGCGGTCGCAGCGCAGTGGCCGAACGCCGCCCGTGCTATCGAAGCCGCATCAAAGCCGCATCAAAGCCGCACCATGGCCGCCAAGCGCCGTCTCCGTCAGGCGGACTATCAGCGTCTCGCCGCGTTCCGCTATCACGTCCGCCGCTTCCTCGCCTTCAGCGAACAGGCGGCGGCGCAGACCGGGCTGCCGGCGCAGCAGCACCAGGCCTTGCTGGCGATCAAAGGGTTTGCCGGACAGCCGGTGACCGCCGGCGAACTGGCGGAGCGGCTCGGCGTCAAGCATCACAGCGCGGTCGGGCTGATCGATCGCCTGGCCGCAAGCAAGCTGGTCGTGCGCCGGCCAAGCGCAGGCGATCGCCGGCAGGTGCCGATCGAGCTGACGCCCAAGGCGGAGGCCGTGCTGGCGAAATTGTCCCTGGCGCATCGGGACGAACTGAAGCGGCTCGCTCCGCTGCTCAAGGACCTGCTGGAGCATTTTGCAGGAAAACCGGCACAAAAAAGCGGGAAAGGGCGGTAGCTGACGGCGCGATGAGATCAGGCGGACGCCGCCGCACACGCCGCTCATTCCCGCGCAAGCGGGAATCCAGAGCCAGAAATCAGAATTGGATAATCGGCGCTGGGTCCCCGCTTCGCGGGGACGAACGGAAAAGCTGCTTCGCCAAATGCGTTCACGTCGCGTCGCGCATCAAACATTCTGCGCGATCATGTAGGCGGCGATCGCGGCGAGAAAGATCGCGAACGCGCGCTGGATGACATTCAGCGGCAGCCGGTTGCCCAGCACGAGGCCGATGGCGCCGCCGGCAAGGCCCGCCAAAATCATGACGCCGCTGGCGCCATAGTGGACGTGGCCGGCGCGCACATAGGCGAAGGCGTCGAGGCCGGCGAAGGCCGCGATCGGGATCAGCGACGCGCGGCCCGCACTGCGCAAGTCGATCGCCGCGCCGAGCGCGAGCCCGGGCACCACCAGGAAGCCCCCGCCGATGGCGAAGAAGCCGGAGATGGCGCCGACGCCGAAGGCGATTGGAGCAATGCGCAAAGATGCGGTGCCGTTCGATCGAGCGCGATGCGCGCGCGGATGGCGCTTGTGGCTTACCCGGAGAGGCTGCGGGCGACGGCTCCAGGCTGAGATAGCCGATCCATCCCGCCACGACGAGAATGAGGAAGCTCAGCAGGAAAACGAGCTTGCTGGCGGGGTAGACGAGGCCGAGCTGCACGCCGATGGCGATGCCGCAGAGCCCGGGGACCGCGAACACGACGCCGAGCAGGGGATCGATCTCCTTGCGGTAGACCCGCCATGCCACCAGCGCCGCGGCGATAATGGCGACGCCGAAGGCATTGGTGCCGAAGGCGGCGTGGCCTTGCGGCCCATTGAGATAAAGAAACATGGGCAGACCGATGATGGTGCCGCCGGCGCCGAGCATGCCGAGCGCCAGGCCCGCGAAGGCCCCGCCGAGGATGACTCCGAGCATTGTTCGCTTGCCTCAGAATTAGGGAGAGTCGCCCGCGCGCGATATATCGTACCACGATATTACTGGCCAGCGGGGCGGGCGGCCCTGTCGCATGTGCCGAAACGGCTCAAGCATTCCGCTTGCCTCCCCCTTTCGGCGGGCGGCAGCCGCGGTTCCGGCTTCGGCCGGGAAAAAGTTAATAAAAAATCCTAGGATCATATTGACAGCGTGACGCTGCTCTGCTATGAAAGGCGCATGCTCCATAGTTGCGCCCGGCGGACGGCGCCCCGGGCCTCGACGGAACAGGGGCGGGCGGCTCCGCGTTGTTCCCTCGCAATAGGACGCGAGGGAATATCATGCCGCATCGAGAGGGCGACCAGATTGTCGAGAGCGCGACCGAGGCGCGGTCGGCGGAGACCGGCCATAATGTGCGCTTCGTGCTGGGCATCGCCGTCGTGGCGGTGATCGCGGCGTTCGTCGGGGTTTATCTGTACTTCTTCGTATAGTGTCAGCCGCAGGGCGACAAACCGTCCGCTCATGCCCGCGCAAGCGGGGACGCAGAGGACAGCTCCCGAACTAGCACCCAGTTTTATTGAAGGATGACTCGGTCGTGTCCCGGGCGCAGCGCAGCACGAAGTGATGTGCTGCAGACCCGGGACCCCGATTGCTTGCTCGATTAGGCGAACCGGGACCCCGCATCTGCGGTGCATCACTTCGTGCTGCACCGCGTGCGGGTAACGCAACGGGTGGTGCACGCATCAGCAATGATTCCGGGTACCAGCGATTGCTTGGACTGGATTGCCGCTTGCGCGGGCATGAGCGGAGTTCGGGGGCCAGGCAATCGAAATTGTTTGAGAAACGCCGGCAGCATCTGCCGGCGTTTTGCATTTTGAGGGGAGATTAATCGATGCCGACACAACGCATCGAGATCGCGCCGGAGCTCGTCGCCGAAGGCAAGCGGCTTTACGAGACGACCGATTTGCCGATCCATGACATCGCTGCGCGCATGGGGCTGACGCGCGGCACGCTGAACAACCGCATCCGCGAATGGAAGTGGACGCGCCGCCGCTATAGCGCGTCGGTCACCTCCGCGACGGCGCCGATATCGCCGCCGCCGGCTGCGGCCGTCGCCTTCGAGCCGACGGCGTCCGTGCCGGCGGCCGACGCGCCGCCGCTGCCTTTCGCCGCGTGGAAGGCGCGCGTGATCGCCGCCGAGATGGCGGCGGTCGACCGCACGCTCGCCATGCTCGGGCCGGCGAGCAGCGCCGAGGCCGAACGCACCGCGCGCATCCTCGCGATGATCACGCGCACGGTGCAGGACATCCAGACGACCGCCGAGGGACAGACGTCAACCAATGAAACCGACGACGACCCCGTACCCAGCGATATTGACGAATTCCGTCTTGCTCTTGCGCAGCGAATACGAGCGTTTATTGCCGGAAAACGACGATCCGGCGCTGATGGCGGAGTTTCTGACGACCCAGAAGCGCCGGTGGGTTGAAGCGATCGGGGCCGACTTTCCCCAGCTCGCGCACGATCACCAGCGCCCGCCCGCGCGCGCCAACAGCGGCGACGACTGGACCACCTGGCTGGTGCTGGGCGGGCGCGGCGCCGGCAAGACGCGCGCCGGCGCCGAATGGGTGCGGCAAGTGGCGCAAGCCGACGGCAGTGCGCGCATCGCGCTGATCGCCGAGACCGAGCACGAGGCGCGCGAGGTGATGGTGGAGGGCGTCTCCGGCGTGCTGGCGGTGCACGCGGGAAACGAGCGCCCGCAATGGATCCCATCGCGGCGCCGCATCGAATGGAAGAACGGCGCGGTCGCGCAGATTTTCTCGGCGGAGGAGCCGGAGAGCTTGCGCGGTCCGCAGTTCTCCGCCGCCTGGATGGACGAGCTTGCCAAGTGGCGTCATGCCGAAGCGACTTATGACATGCTGCAGTTCGGGCTGCGCCTTGGCGAGCGGCCGCGGCAGGTGGTGACCACCACGCCGCGGCCGATCACTCTTTTGCAGCGGCTGATGAAGGACCGGCGCACGGCGGTGACGCATGCCGAGACGCGCGCTAACGCCTTCAACCTGGCGCCGGATTTTCTCGACACGGTCGTCAGGCGCTATCGCGGCACGCGGCTGGGCCGGCAGGAGATCGAAGGCGAGATCATCGAGCAGCGCGCCGACGCGCTATGGAAGCGCGGACAGATCGAAGCCTGCCGCGTCGCGGCGGCGCCGGGCTTGCAGCGCGTGGTGGTGGCGGTCGATCCGCCCGGCTCCGCGCGGCCGGGCGCCGACGCCTGCGGCCTGGTGGCGGCGGGCAGGGCTGAGGACGGCGTCTTCTACGTGCTGGCCGACGAGAGCGCCGCGGGTCTGTCACCGCACGGCTGGGCCACCAAGGCGATCGCGCTGTGGCGGCGCTTGACCGCCGACGCGTTGGTGGCGGAGGCCAATTTCGGCGGCGACATGGTGCGCGCGGTGATCGCGGAAGCCGACCGCACCGTGCCGGTGATGCTGGTGCGGGCAACGCGCGGCAAGTATCTGCGCGCAGAACCTGTCGCGCAGCTCTACGAGCAGGGCAGGGTGCGCCACGCCGGGGTGTTCGCCGCGCTGGAGGACGAGATGTGCGACTTCGGGCTGGACGGCTTGTCGTCGGGCCGCTCGCCGGACCGGCTCGACGCGCTGGTGTGGGCGGTGACGGCTTTGTCGTACGGCGCGCGGGCGGAGCCGAGGGTGAGGGGGGTGTGAGTCCCGTGTCCCGGGCGCAGGCGCAGTATGAGCAAAGTGAATGGTGCGCTGCGGACCCGGGGCCCCGGTTGCTTAAGGAAGCTGGGCCCCGGATCAGCGGCGCATCACTTTGCTTTCGCTCCGTGCTGCGCCGCATCCGAGGCACGAGTGTGCTTGTCCCGCGTCGCGGTGCAGCACAAAGTGATGCACCGCAGACGCGGGACCCCGGTTTCTTAGAGAAGCTGGGCCCCGGATCAGCGATGCACCACTTCGTGCTGCATCGCATCCGGGGCAAGACTCAGAGCTGTCGCTCAGATCGCGCCATGATGGATTGTTCGCTTCGATCAGCTTGAACTTCCACTCGCGGCGCCAGCGTTTCAAGACGCGCTCGCGCGCGCGGGCCTCCAGGATTGAGCCGTATTCCTCGATATAGACGAGCCGATCGGTCTTGTAGCGCCGGGTGAAACCGCGGACGAGGCCGGATTTGTGCTCGCTCAGGCGGCGGCTGAGGTCGCCGGTGACGCCGATCATACATCGTGCCGCGATAGCGGCTGGCGAGGATGTAGACGAAGAAGGTCTGACTCATCGTCGCATTGCGATGCTTTAACCGGGGTCCCGGGTCTGCGGTGCGGCACCATGGCGCGTCGAAGACGCGCGTAAACGCGCTTATGGCGCCGCACCGCGCCCGGGACACGAGGATAACGCATGTTCGAAAGACTGAGAAATCTTCTTGCTGCCCCCGAACAAAAACTCTCTCGCACCGCGCGGCTGATCGCGCTGGAAGGCGGCGGCCGCGCGCGCTGGACGCCGCGCGACTACGCGGCGCTTTCGCGCGAGGGCTACGTGCGGAACGCCATCGTGCATCGCGCGGTGCGGCTGATCGCCGAGTCGATCGGCGGCTTGAGCTTCGTGCTCTACGAAGGTGCCAACGAGCTCAACGGCCATCCGCTGCTCGATCTTTTGGCGCGGCCCAATCCGCGCCAGGACGGCGCTTCGCTCATGGAGACGATCGCCGCGCATCTTTTGCTCGCCGGCAATGCCTATGTCGAGGCGGTGGCGCTTGACGCCGAGAACGCGCGGGGCAACGCGCAAAGCAACATGCAAACCAACATGCAAGTGCGCGAGCTCTACGCGCTGCGTCCCGACCGCATGAAGGTGGTGCCGGGGCCGGACGGCTGGCCGGCGGCTTACGAATACACCGTGGCCGGGCAGACGGTGCGCTTCGATCAGAGCCGCGGCGCTGCCGCCGATCCTGCATCTCACCTTCTTCAATCCGACCGACGACTATTACGGCCTGGCGCCGCTGGAAGCCGCGGCGGTGGCGGTCGACACCCATAACGCGGCGGCCAGGTGGAACAAGGCGCTGCTCGACAATGCGGCGCGCCCCTCCGGCGCGCTGGTCTATGCCGGACCGGAAGGCTTCGTGCTGGCCGATCAGCAGTTCGAGCGCCTGAAGCGCGAGCTCGACGAGCAGTATCAGGGCACGCGCAATGCCGGCCGGCCGATGATCCTGGAAGGCGGGCTCGACTGGAAGCCGATGTCGCTGTCGCCGAAGGACATGGATTTCATGGAGGCCAAGCACGCCGCCGCGCGCGAGATCGCGCTGGCCTTCGGCGTGCCGCCCATGCTGCTCGCCATTCCCGGCGACAACACCTATTCGAACTATCAGGAAGCGGGCCGCGTGTTCTGGCGGCAGACCGTGCTGCCGCTCGCCGGGCGTGTCGCCTCGGCGCTGGCGCAATGGCTGGCGCCGGCCTTCGGCGAGGGGCTGACGCTTGCCGTCGATAGCGACCGGATCGAAGCGCTGGCGGGCGACCGCGCCGCGCTGTGGGAGCGGGTGAGCAAGGCGCCGTTCCTCACGGTGAACGAGAAGCGCGCGGCGGTCGGCTACGGCGCCGTGGCGGGCGGCGATACGTTTGGCTGAGTGAGATGTCTCGACCCGGCGGGTGCTTGAGGTCATTCATCCGCTCGTCCCCGCGACAGCGCGGACCCCGAGCAGAAAAGTTGACCGCTCTGCAAGTTTAGCTCTGGAGTTCCGCTTGCGCGGGAATGAGCGGAATTTGCATCGATGGACGCAGACATAAACTTTCGAGATTATTTGCCGCGCCGCGTCTGCCGCCAGGTGACAAAGGTCTGGCCCAGCGCCAGCGCGGTGACGGCGGCGAAGGCAAGCGCGCCGGGCACCGCGCCGCTGGCAAAGGAGAGCGCGGTCAGCAAGGCAAGGCCGGCCGAGCAAAAGCCTTGCGCCTTGAGGTGGCCGCGCCGCGCCGGCGCCGCGCGGCCCGCGACCGACCACCAGTAATAACCGCCGAACCCGAGCGCGAGGGCGGCGGCGGCAAGCAGGACGAGATCGGCGGCATGCGGCTGCATGGGCCGCATGATTCCGCCGCGCGCTGAACGAATGTTGAATGTGAACGGCTCTATTTGCCCGGCTTGTTATTTCTTGGCCGGTATGCCGGACGGGATTACCGCTTCGGCGCCGCCGGTGACGCCGAAACAGCCGGCGATCACGGCGGAATAGACGGTCGTGCCGGAGCGGATGTCGCTCATGCAGTCGGCCGGTTTGTAGTGGCCGATGGTGAATTTGAACTGGCCGTCGCCGTCGCTTTTGGTCGTGTACTTCCGGTCGAGGGTGACGGTGCGGTCGGGGGCGGTCTCGCCGGAAACGATCAGCTTGCCGTCGGCATAGCGGGACTCGTCGATGCGGATATCGGCCGAGGCGGCCGTGACGCCGGCGAGCAGGATAAGGATGGCGGTGAGCCAACGCATCGTCATCTCCGTGCGATGAGTTCGGGCGCCCCGCATCGGCATTGATAGACCCTCGGGCCGTGGGGCCGCAAGCATCATGGATGAACTGATCGCCATCTTCGGCGAGCGCGGGGATCTCGCGCATCTGGCGCTGTTCCTGTGGGCCGCCTCGGCCAGCGCGCTCGCCTGGTTCGCGCTGCGCGAGCTGGCGGCGGCGAGCCGCCGCTTCGACGACTTCGTGCGCGAGCTCGCGCGTTTCAACGACACCTTCGGAGGACACTGATGGACTCACTGCATTCCGTGCTGCGCTCGTTTCGGCACGAGGCCAAGGCGCGCCGCGACCACTTGGACGTGTTCCGCGAATTCCTCGACCACCTCGACCGCGCCGGCCGCCGCAAGAACCCGCCGCGCACGACCAAGGCGGCAAAGGGCCGGGGCAAGCGCAGCGGCAAGCGGTGACTCTCCGTGTCCCGGATGCGGTGCAGCGCGAGCGCAAGCGAAGCGGTGCACCGCTGATCCGGGACCCAGCTTAGAGCCGGTTGAACCGGGGTCCCGGGTCTGCGGTGCAACACTTCGTGCTGCACCGCGCCCGGGACACGCACGTCAGGGCAAGCCTCATGCTCGCACCCTCCGTTGAACCCACCGTCGCCTCCGTGTTCGCCCCGCGTACCCGCATCGAGCCGGACGGCACGGTGGAAGGCTATGCCTCGCTGTTCGGCGAGATCGACCAGGCGCGCGACATGGTCATGCGCGGCGCCTTCGCCGACACGCTGAAGAAGCGCGGCGTCAACCGCATCCCCATGCTGTTCCAGCACGACCCGGCCGAGCCGGTCGGCGTCTGGCTGGAATTGCGCGAGGACCACCGCGGGCTTTACGCGCGCGGGCGGCTGATCCCGGAGGTGGCGCGCGCGCGCGAGCTGCTCTCTTTGCTGCGCGCCGGCGCGGTGGACGGGCTGTCGATCGGCTTCCGCACCGTGAAGGGCAAGATCGATCCGCGCACGCGCGTGCGCAGCCTGCTGGCCGTGGATCTGTGGGAAATTTCCATCGTCACCTTCCCGCTGCTGGCGGGAGCGCGCGTGCACGCGGTGAAGCAGGCGCACTCCCCGCCCTTGCCGTCACGCGCGCGCACGCGCGCCGAGCGGGACTGGGCGCGCATGATGGGAGCGCCGTGCGCCGCGCCTAGCGCGGCGCCGCAAGTGCGCATGCGCGCGCCCTTGCGCGAGCAGCGCCGCCGCGACGGCACCTTGTCCTGCGGACGGCTGCGGGGCTGGCGGGGGACGTGACATCCGATGCTGTCCGCCGATTCCGAACTGTCGCGTGCGCTTGCCGTGCGCGCGATCGAAGGCGGCTTGCTGCGTCTGAAATGGCTGGCCGCCGCCACCCGCTTCGAACTTGCCCTGCTGCGGCACGACCGGGCGCTGAAGGCGGGCTTCAAGCCCGACGAACCGCGCGTGCCGCGTGGCAATCCCGATGGCGGGCAATGGACGACGGGAGGCGGGCAATCGAATGGGGACCGTGGCTCGACCGGCAGCGACAAGGGGCCGGAAATTCCGAAGGAGAGGCCGCCAAAATCAAGCGACCGTACCGCCATTCTAAAAACCGTGGCCAGGCGGATTCTGCAAACCGGCGAAATTGTCGCCACGATCGCCAAACTCACCGCTTGGCTTGAGACCTATTCGCCTGTCATTGGATCCTACAACGATCCACCGAAGTCGCTTAAGGATCTGCAGCAATCCGTTTCGAACCCGGCTCCTGGTTATGATATCCATCATATTGTTCAGCGGAACCAGCAAAGCGTTTTCGGAAAGGAAGCCATCAACAGCCCGGAAAACCTGGTTCGTATCCCGAGAATGAAACACTGGGGAATAAATCAGTGGCACGAGACCAGAAATCCAGAATATGGTCGGCAATCTCCGCGGCAATATCTGGACGGCGGGAATTGGGACGTCCAGCGGGCGGTGGGTTTAGACGCACTTGAGAAAGCGGGACTGCTCAAGCGGTGAAAACGATTGGCCTCCAAGACATGTCGGTAACGGAACTTTTGGAGCGATTCGCTGCATTATCGGTCGCTCAATTTCAATCAGAAATCGAAAGCGATCTCGCAAAACAGAACAAATTTATTGAACAGGGGTGGGCCGTAGCAGATGAGTTGAAAAGGCGGGCAGGCGACCAGCGATCGGCACTCATGCGTCTTTTTGACCACCCGAACGTTCAAGTGCGCTTGAATGCCGCGCGGCTAACGCTAGCCATTGCGCCGGCGGCGGCCCGAGCGGTAATTCAATCTATTGCCGATTTAAAAGAATTCCCGCAAGCGATGGATGCGGGAATGTGCCTTTCAGCTCTCGATCAAGGGATTTTTAGGCCGATCTAAATTTGTCTCCGCTGCTGGCGGGCGCGCGCGTGCACGCGGTAAAGCAGGCGCACTCCCCGCCCTTGCGCGAGCAGCGCCGGTCGGACGGCACGCTCGCTTGCGGGCGGCTGCGGGCCTGGCGGGGGACGTGACCTGATCGCCGGGGCGGACGGTTGCCGCCTTTATCCGTATGATGGCCGGGCGACTAGTTATGCCGCCCGCCGCCGTGGTGCTGCGCGGCGTGCATCATGATCACCGGGTGGCTGTTGCCGCCCGCGTTCTTTCTGCTGCCAACGGGCGCCCGCACGCCACCGACCTTCACGGGACGACGGTGATGTCCCGGCGGTTTGATCCCGATCTTTACTGGATGACGATGGACCCGCTGCCGCGTGTTGCGGCCGGACTTGATGCCGGCGGAGGGCGGTCGCTGATGCAGAAAGCCGGACACCCCTTTGCGTCGAAAAGCGCAGTCGGGATTTTTCCAGCCGCAATCGCCATAGCAGGTGCTTCCGCCGCAGACGACGCTAGTGCCGTTCGGACCGTCACATCCGTATGATCCTCCGGAACCTTCCCCGTAGGTGCCGCCGGCGGCATCGCAGTCCTTTTTTACTTGGGCCTTGGTGTATTGGCCGCTAAGGCGCTTTGATGCCCACGCCGGGCCTGTAGTGAAGGCGAGAGCGAAAGACAAAGCCGTCAGGATAATGAGGCTACGCATCTTGAACTTCCCTGGTTGATTGCGCGACCATAACGCGCGACCACGTCAGCAGAGGTCGCCGTAGCATTGAGGCTTCGGCTGCGTACGGTGATCGCGAACCTCGCAGCCGCTGATGTCGCGTTTTCTGCAATGGGGGTTGAATCTCGAGGGGCGGCGGCGGCCGCCAGAGCTGGGAGGGTTGCGGTGATCGCGCACGATCGGCTCGCCAGGCGGCTTCGCAGGACCGACCGCGACGACGGGCTTCGGCACCTTTGGCGGGTGTGTAACGATCGGGTTGTGGCTCGATCCGGGCCCGTGCACGGGCCCGAAGCCTGCGGATTTCTTGTGATGGTGGTGGTGATGATGGTGGTGCCGGCGCCGATGGCTGCTCCAGTCGCCGCCGTGATTGCTGGCGTGCTGGCGGCCTTTGTGGTTATGCCCGCCATTCATGTGGTCGCCATGTCCGCCATTCATGTGATCGCCGCCATTGTGGCCGCCGCTATGGCCGCCGCCGTGGTGAGCGGAGGCCGCGCCGGTGCCCAAGGCGAGGAGCAGCGCGAAGGCGCATCCCGCGGCGAGGTGCAGCGGCGTCTTTGCACGTAAGCCGGTCATGGTGATCTCCGTTGATACGGTCGGTGGTCGACCTCCATCGGTCGCCGCCGCCGCAATGCACGTTCAATCGTATGAAAAATATCGGTGACGGAGATGTACCGCGTCACCCAATCGGGGGAGGCGGCGGTATCGCGTTGCTGGGTTGAGCCGGTTCGTTGCAGATCGGCATCGTCGCCGGACAGGCGGAGCGCGTCTTTCGAGCGCGCGACAAGCCACGTGCAAAGCGAAAGCGATGCAGGATCAGTGCGCCAGCGGACCTGCGAATCCCGCGACCAGCTTGACCAGGTCGGCCTGCCGGTGGGCGCCGGTCTTTTCATAGAGGCGGCTGAGGTGGGTCTTGACCGTTTCAGGCGAAACGCCGAGCGCGCCGGCTACCTCGGGGACGCCGCCGACTTCGACGATGGCCAGGAGAATGCGGAGCTCGGTCGGCGTCAGCTTGTAGCTTTTGGCAATCACCTCGGGCGGAGAGGGCGTATCCAGGGATGCCTCGTGAACAAAGAGCGCGGCCGCCGCGGCGTAGGCCATGCCCGCGCGGCGCCGCGCGCCCGATGTCAGCGGTAACGCGTGGGCAACATGACGGGTCCCGTCGCGCGCGACCAAAGGTAAGGCAATTCCGTTCGTTCCGATCGCGCCGTCGCCTTGGCTGGCGGCGGCGAAAGTCTCGTGCAGGCTCCGGTCAGCCTGCGGATCGCCGGCGGTCAGCCGTCCGCTGACGGCTTTCAAATAGTCATTTGCATGAAGGATATCATGGCCGGCAACGTTGGCGTGCACGATGCCGCCGCTCGCGTCGACCAGAAACATTCCGGCGCTGAGGTTGTCGAGAGTGTCGGCGAGCGCCGCCGCTTCGGCTGATTTGAGGTCGATCGCTCGTCCGATCAGCACGGCGCGGCGGATATGCGGCGCAATGAGACGCATGCGCCGCCGCATCGCCGCGTCGGCGAGGCCCTCACGCTCGTGGCGAAAGACACCGAACAAAGCGACGCCCGTCGTCGACTTGTCGAGCGCGACGGTCATGTGGTCCACCAGGCCTTGCGGCTTGGCCCACTCCTTATAGAAGCGCGATTCGATGAAGTCGGCGTAGGGAATCAGGTCTTCGGTTGCCATGGGCTTATCGATCTCGGCAAAGAAATGGCCGGTGGTCGATGGGTCGAGTTTCACATACTTCTCGAAATAGAGCCGGATGTAGTCAGGGCCGATCACTCCGTCTTGATAGAACATGTTTCCGCTTTTATTTGCCGCGTCCTTGGAATAGAGCGCCGCCGAGACTCCCCCGACGAACGCCGCAGCTTTTTGCAACACGACCTGCCATAATGTCGGGTCGAGCGCCGCGTCATAAATGCCGCCGGTGAGGTTCGACAGGATTTCCAATTCGCCCACGGCCGTTCCCTTTCTCGACGCAAAAGATTACCCCGATGGGTCCGGCTGGGCCAAGCGGGTCAAGTCAACGAACGGACGATTCAGTTCAACGCCCGACCGTATTTCTTCCTGACGGTACGGTTCGCAGCTTGGCGCGCCGGCCGCGCCCATTTGAGTAAATAGCCGCTCGAATCCGGCCCTGGCGGGCGCGTGGCGTACCGCGGAGCACACGCCGCGCCGAGGTCGATGCAGCCTCGCTATGGGCGAGTGGCGCATTACCCTCGTCTAAATGCCTGCCGGCGCCGAGCTTTGCGCGCGGGCGGCGCGCATTCGTGACGACAGTCCAGATTCACAAGGAGAACCTGAATGGACATCGATACCAACGAACTCGAAACCAAGGCCGGCATCCCGCACGATGCCGTCGTCACGCACGGCGAGATGATGCGGGCCTTCGAGGCCTTCAAGGAGACGAACGACGAGCGGCTCGACAGGCGCGACGGCGACGTGGTGCTGGAGGAGAAGCTCGCCCGCATCAACAACGCGATCGACGCGCAGGCGCGCCGGCTCGACGAGATCGCGCTGAAGAACGCGCGGCCGGCGCTCGGCGGCGATCGCGCGAGCGTGCGCAGTGCCGCCGCGCTCGAGCACAAGGCGGCGTTCGAAGCTTACGTGCGCGCGGGCGAGGCGGGCGGCCTGCGCGCGCTCGAGGCCAAGGCCATGAGCGTCGGCTCCAACGCGGACGGCGGCTATCTGGTGCCGCCGGAGATCGAGAGCGAGATCGGCCAGCGGCTCGCCGCCGTGTCGCCGATCCGCGCCATCGCCGGCGTGCGCACCATCTCGGGCAACGTCTACAAGAAGCCGTTCATGACGGCGGGCCCGGCGGTCGGCTGGGTGGGCGAGACCGACGCGCGCGCGCAGACCACCTCGCCGACGCTCGACGAACTGTCGTTCCCGGCCATGGAGCTCTACGCCATGCCGGCGGCGACGGCGTCGCTGCTCGAGGACTCGGCGGTCAACATCGACCAGTGGCTGGCGCAGGAAGTCGAGCAGGTGTTCGCCGCCCAGGAGGGCACGGCTTTCGTCGCCGGCGACGGCTCCAACAAGCCGAAGGGCTTTCTCTCGTACACCACGGTCGACAACGGCTCGTGGAGCTGGGGCAATATCGGCTACGTGCCGTCGGGCGCGGCCGGCGCCTTTCCGGCGAGCAATCCGTCCGACGTGCTGGTCGATCTCATCTACGAGGTGAATGCCGGCTACCGGCAGAACGGCATGTTCGTGATGAACCGCAAGACGCAGAGCACGATCCGCAAGTTCAAGGACACGCAAGGCGGCTATCTCTGGCAGCCGCCGGCGGCGGCGGGCGGCAAGGCCACGCTGATGACCTTCCCGGTGATCGAAGCGGAGGACATGCCGGACATCGCGGCGGGTTCGCTGTCGATTGCCTTCGGCGACTTCAAGCGCGGCTACCTGGTGGTGGACCGCGCCGGCGTCTCCGTGCTGCGCGATCCCTACAGCGCCAAGCCCTATGTGCTGTTCTACACGACCAAGCGCGTGGGCGGCGGCGTGCAGGACTTCGACGCCATCAAGCTGATGAAGTTCGCGGCGAGCTGATGGATCGTTCCCTCTCCCCGCTTGCGGGGAGAGGTGAAGCGCGCACGCGGCGACGCTGGCTACCGCTCCACCGGCGAATTGAACTTCTTCGCCGTGTCGACGAGCCAGGCGCGATAGATGAGCAGCGGCGTGAGGCCGGTGAGGCCGCCGCAGCCGGCCTCGTTGCCGGCGGCCGTGGTCCAGCTCACCACGCCGATAATCTGACCGTTCTTTTGCGGGCCTTCGCCGTCGAAGGCGGGCGCGCCGGAATCGCCGGTGCAGGCGCCGAGGCCGTTGCTGCGGTTTTGCGTCTTCGCATCGTACAGGCGGATCTGCAGAGAGCCGGGCTGGCCGGTCACGGTGAGTTTGGCCATGCGCGGGATGCCGAGCCCGTCGGCGCTGTGGTCGATCACGGTGCCGAAGCCGGCAATGGTGAGCGTCTCGCCCACATGCACGCGGCGCGCGGGCGCCAGCGCCGCCGGCACGACCACCGCGGGCAAAGGCGCGGCGAGCTTGACCAGCGCCAGGTCGGCGGTGGCGCGGCTGCGGGAATAGCTTTCCATGTCGAAGCGCGGATGGATCGCGACGCTGCGCACGGGGATGGCCTTGCCGGTCTGGTAGGGCTTCACCTCGTAGCGCTCCTTGCGCACGACGCAATGTGCCGCCGTGAGCACCAGGTCGCGCGCCAGCGCCGTGCCGGTGCAGAGGTCGCCGTTCTGGTCGACGACCATGACGATCCCGCGCGCTTCCCAGCCCGTGGCCGGCGGCGCCTGGCCGGTGACGGCGAGGGCGGGGGCGCTCAAGGCGAAGGCGAGGGCGGCAAGGGCAAGGCGCATGGGTGTCATGGGCCTTGGGCGTTGTGAATTTGTCAATGACTCGCGGCTTGCGCGCTTCCCTCTCCCTCGGGAGCGGGTGCCGAGCGAAGCGAGGGCGGGTGAGGGGGCTGTGCCTCACGAGAGTTCTGTAACCCCTCACCCGGCGCACGCTCGGATTCCCTCCGCGTGCGCCACCCTCTCCCACAAGGGGAGAGGGGAAGCGAGTACGCCGCGCGCTCTGCGCGTACGTGAATTTATCAGAGAACCACACCATGCCATCCATTCTTCTCAGCGGGCCGGCACTCGAGCCGGTCACGCTCGACGAGGCGCGCGGCTATTTGCGCGTCGAGACCCATGACGACGACGAGACGATCGCCGCGCTCATCGCCGGCGCGCGCATCCATGTGGAAGCGGCGACGCGGCGCGCGCTCATCACGCAAAGCTGGCGGCTCACGCGCGACATCTGGCCGGAGGACGGCCGCGTGGCGGTGCGCCCCGGGCCGCTGCAGGCGCTGACCGTGGCGCGCGTCTATGATGACGGCGGCAATGCGCAGGTGCTCGACCTGCAGGCCTTCGTGCCCGATCTCGGCGCCTCCGTTCTGGCGTTTGCGCCCTGGAGCGTGCCGGCGCCGGGCCGCATCGCCGCCGGCATCGAACTCGACGTGACGGTGGGTTACGGCGATGCGGCGACCGACGTGCCGGAGCCGTTGCGCCAGGCGATCCGCCTGCTGGCGGCGCATTGGTACGAGAACCGCGGGCTGACGGCGGGCGCCACGACGGCCGCTCCGCTGCCGCAGACGGTGGCCGCGCTGATCGCGCCCTACCGCATGGTGTCGCTGTGACGGCGCCCGGGAATCTCAATCGCCGGCTGCTGCTGCAGGCGCCGGTCGAGACGGACGACGGCGCGGGCGGCGTCACGCGCAGTTACGAGACCGTGGCAACGCTATGGGCGCAGGTGACGCCGCTCGGCGCGCGCGCCGACGTCGCCGCCGCCAGCCTGGGCGCCGCGCTCAACTATCGCATCACCATTCGCGCGCGCGACGACGTCACCACGCGCCATCGCTTTGTCGACGGCGCGCATGTCTATCGTGTCGTTGCCGCACGATTGAGCGCCGACCGCCGCTTCCTCGCGATCGAGGCGGAGGAGCGGGAGGATTAGTCACCTCTCCCCGCAAGCGGGGAGAGGGAGCGCGCCGTGCCGTGCCGCGCCGAAAGAGGTCATATCATGCCCACTGCCGCTTCCGCCGCGCTGCGTGCCGCCGTGCACGACGCGCTGACCGCCGACGCCGCGCTCAACGCGCTGCTGGGCGGGCCGAAGATCTACGACGAGCCGCCGCGGTCCGCCGCTTTCCCTTACGTCACGCTGGGGGAAACGCGCATCGCCGACTATTCGACGGGGAGCGAACCGGGCGAGGAGCATCAGCTCACGCTGCATGCCTGGTCGCGCCAGGGGGGCCACGCGCAAGCGCATCTCATCGCCGGCGCGCTGCTGCAGGCGCTCGACGATTGCCCGCTCACGCTCGCCGACAATCACCTGGTCAATTTCCGCTTCGCCGTCGCCGACGTACGGCGAGAGGCCGACGGGCGCACCTATCACGCGCTGGTGCGCTTTCGCGCGGTGACGGAGCCGGCATAAGCAAAGAGGACAGCAACCATGACCGCCCAGAAAGGCAGCGACCTGCTCGTCAAGATTTCCGACGGGGCAGGCGGCTTTACCACGGTGGCCGGCCTGCGCACGCGCCGGCTCGCCTTCAACGCCGAGACCGTCGACGTCACCCATGCGGAAAGCGCCAACCGCTGGCGCGAACTGCTCGACGGCGCCGGCGTCAAGCGCGCCTCGGTGACCGGCCGCGGGCTGTTCAAGGACGCGGCGAGCGACGCCGCCATGCGGCAGACCTTCTTCGACGGCACGGTCTCGAGCTATCAGATCGTCATTCCCGATTTCGGCACGGTGCAGGGGCCGTTCCAGCTCACCAATCTGGAATTCGCCGGCGAGTACAACGGCGAGGTCACCTATGACGTCGCCATGGAATCGGCGGGCGAACTGACGTTCGCGGCAATCTGACTCAGCTTTCTCTTTCTAACCGGGGTCCCGGGTCTGCAGCGCAACACTTCGTGCTGCGCTGCGCCCGGGACACGAGGCATAGGTCATGGCCAACAGACACCGCGGCGAGATCGAGGCCGAGATCGGCGGCGCGCGGCGCACGCTGGTGCTCACGCTCGGCGCGCTGGCCGAGCTGGAAGTCGGCCTTCGGCGCGGAGGACCTGGTGGCGCTGACCGAGCGCTTCGGCGCGGGGCGCCTGAACGCGCGCGATCTCACGCGCATCATCGGCGCCGGCTTGCGCGGCGCCGGCGAAGCGGTGAGCGACGAGGAGGTGGCCGCCATGGCGGTCGACGGCGGCGCGCAAGGCTTCGTGCGCATCGCCGCCGAACTGATCGCGGTGACCTTCGGCGCATGACGTCACGCGCGCGTTTCCCTGGAAAGAGGCGATCGGCTTCGGGCTCGGCGTGTTGCGCCTGCCCCCGGAGCAGTTCTGGCGGATGACGCCGCGCGAACTCGCTTACGCCATCGACGCGGTGAGCGGGAAGCGCGCGCCGCTCGACCGCGCGGACTTCGACGCATTGATGAAGAGATATCCCGATGAGCGATAATTTCAGCGGAGATTATGCGCTGTCGCCGACCGGCGGCGGCTCCGGCGGCGACCTGCCCCAGACCGTCGACCGCGCGCGTATCAGCACCAATGCGCTCGGCGTCAGCGCGACCACCTTCGCCACCGCCCTGAACAAGGCCTTTGCCGACGCCGTCGTCGGCGGCAAGAAGCTCGACGACACCATCAAGTCGCTGGGCCTGCGCTTGTCGAGCCTGGCGGTGCAGGCGGCGTTCAAGCCCTTCGCCAAGAACCTGACGCAGGGCCTGAGCGGCATCATCGCCAGCCTGCTCGGCGGCAGTGCGGGCGGCACGGGAAGCGCGAGCGGGACCATCGTCAATGCCTTCGCCTCAGGCGGCGTGATCGGCGCGCCCACCTATTTTCCGCTTGCCGCCGGCGGCCTCGGACTGGCGGGCGAGAGCGGGCCTGAGGCCATCGTGCCGCTGACGCGCGGCTCCGACGGGCGGCTGGGCGTGAGCGCCGCCGGATCGTCGGCGCCGGCGAACGTCACGGTGCAGATCGCTACGCCCGACGCGCAAAGCTTCCGCCGGTCGGAGGCCTATATCACCGGCCAGATCGCGCGCGCAGTGGCGCGGGGGCAGCGGAGTCTCTAGATGACCGCATTCCACGAGATCCTGTTTCCCCTCGACATCGCGCTGAAGAGCGCGGGCGGGCCGCAGCGGCGCACCGACGTCGTCGTGCTCGGCTCGGGCGCCGAGGAGCGCAACGCGCGCTGGGCGCATTCGCGCAGGCGCTATGATGCCGGCTACGGCGTGAAGACCTATCAATCGCTGTCGCAGGTGATCGCCTTTTTCGAGGAACGGCGCGGGCGGCTCTACGGCTTCCGCTGGCGCGACCGGCTCGATCATTCCTCCGCCGCGCCCGACACGGCGGTGGGCGCGACCGACCAGGCGATCGGGACCGGCGACGGCGCAACCAATACGTTTCAACTGGTCAAGACTTACGGCTCGGCCTACGCGCCCTATCAGCGGCCGATCGTGAAGCCGGTCGCGGGCAGCGTGCGTGTTGCGGTGGCCGGCAGCGAGGCCACGGAGGGCACCGACTTCAGCGTCGACACGACCGCGGGCCTGGTGACGTTTCTCGCCGGTCATCTGCCGGCGCTCGGCGCGCCGGTGACGGCGGGCTTCCTGTTCGACGTGCCGGTGCGCTTCGACACCGACTACCTGGAGGTCGATCTCTCCGCCTTCGCGGCCGGCGCGATCCCGAAGATTCCGCTGGTGGAGATCAAGCCGTGAGAACGATTCCATCCGTCCTGCAGGACAAGCTCGACGCCGGCGTTACCACGCTGTGTCGCTGCTGGCTGATCACGCGCAACGACGATGTGACGCAAGGCTTCACCGAGCACGACGAGGACGTGGCGCTCGGGCCCGTCATCTGCCGCGCCGGCAGCGGGCTTTCAGGGAGCGAAGCGACGCAAACACTGGGGCTCGCTGTGAGCGGCTCGGAAATCTCAGGGGCGCTGAACGACGATACGCTCAATGAGGATGACCTCGCCGCCGGCCGCTATGACGCGGCGATTGTCGAACTCTGGCTGGTGGACTGGAGCGAGCCGGACTTGCGCGTGCTGCTGGCCAAGGGCTCGCTCGGCGAGGTCAGGCGCGAGGGCAGCGCGTTCACGGCGGAAGTGCGCGGGCTGACCGACCGGCTTTCGCAGGATACCGGACGCCTCTACACCACGACCTGTTCGGCCGATCTCGGCGACGCACGCTGCAAGATCGATCTCGGCAATGCGAGCTATCACGGCATCGGCACCGTCGCGGCGCTGTCGGCGACGTCGACCTTCACGGCGAGCGGGCTCGACGCGTTCGATGACGGCTGGTTTACCGCGGGCAAACTCGGCTTCACCAGCGGCGCCAACGCCGGTCTCGCGGTCGAGGTGAAAAGCCATCGCAAGGGCGCGACGGTGACTTTCGAGCTGTGGCAGGCGATGCCGCAGCCGATCGCGACCGGCGATGAATTCGCCGTGACGGCCGGTTGCGACAAGCGGTTTCCCACATGCCACGACAAGTTCGCCAACGTCGTCAATTTCCGCGGCTTCCCGCACATCCCCGGCAATGATTTCGTCATCAGCTATCCGGTGCAGGGCGAGCCGGGCAATGACGGCTCGAGTCTGCAGAACTGACATGCCTCTCACCCGACAAGATATCATCGCCGAGGCGCGCTCCTGGATCGGCACGCCGTATCGGCATCAGGCCTCGCTCAAGGGCATCGGCTGCGACTGCCTCGGTCTGGTGCGCGGCGTATGGCGCGGCGTGATCGGGCAGGAGCCCGAGCGCGCCCCGCCCTATGCTCCCGACTGGGCGGAAGCGGGCGGCGCCGAGACGCTGGCGCGGGCGGCGGCGCGGCATCTCGTGGCGACTCCGCTCGATGGCTTCGGACCCGGCGACGTGCTGCTGTTCCGCTGGCGCAGCAATATGCCGGCCAAGCACGCCGCCATCGTCACCGCGTCCGACACGATGGTGCACGCGCATGACGGGGCGGCGGTGGCGGAAGTCGCCATCGCGCCCTGGTGGCGACGGCGCCTTGCTTACGCGTTCCGGTTTCCAGGTGTCATTGAAGGCTGACACGCCGCAAACGCTCTTTCCCTCTCCCCTTGTGGGAGAGGGTGCCCGAGCGGAGGCGAAGCCGAGCGAGGGCGGGTGAGGGGTCGCGGCTCACTATAGTTTGTAACCCCTCACCCGGCTCGCGCTCGCTATCGCTCCGCGCTCGCCACCCTCTCCCACAAGGGGAGAGGGAAGCGAGTTTGCCGCGCGTCTAAACAAAGAAGCTTTCCTAATGGCCGCACTCGTTCTCTCAGTCGCCGGCGCCGCGGCGGGCAAAGCCGTGTTCGGGCCGGCCGGCGCCATCGCCGGCCGCCTGGTCGGCGCGCTCGCCGGCAACGCCATCGACCAGGCGCTGTTCGCCACCCACCGCACGCGCGCACTGCAAGGTCCGCGGCTCGCCGATCTCGAGGTGATGGCCTCGACCGCCGGTGCGCCGATCCCGCGCATCTACGGGCGCGCGCGGCTGGCGGGCCAGGTGATCTGGGCGACCAATCTGGACGAGGTGGTGAACACCTCCTCGCAGACCACGCGCACCGGCGGCAAAGGCATGGGCGGCGGACCGAGCCTCACCACCACGACGACGACTTATTCGTATTTCGCCAATCTGGCGGTCGCCTTGTGCGAGGGGCCGATCGGCGCGGTGCAACGCGTGTGGGCGGACGGCAAGGAACTCGATCTGTCCGGGCTCACCATGCGCGTCTACGCGGGCGACGAGGCGCAGACCCCCGATCCGCTGATCGTCGCCAAGGAAGGCGACGCGCCGGCCTATCGCGGGCTGGCCTATGTGGTGTTCGAGCGGTTCCCGCTGGAGAATTTCGGCAACCGCATTCCGCAACTGTCGTTCGAGGTGGTGCGGCCGGTCGGCAGGCTCGAGCAGATGGTGCGCGCGGTGACGCTCATTCCCGGCGCGACGGAATTCGGCTACGAGCCGGCAACGGTGGTGCGCACAGCGGGGCCGGGGCAGTCGCTGCCGGAGAACCGGCATATCACTTACGCGCCGTCCGATGTGATCGCCTCGCTCGATGCCTTGCAGGCGGTGGCGCCGAACCTGCTACGGGTCGCCGTCGTGGTGGCCTGGTTCGGTACCGATCTGCGCTGCGGGGCATGCCGCATTCTGCCGTCCGTCGACAATGCCGAAAAGGCGACCAGCGGTGGCACCTGGTCGGTCGCCGGCGTCACCCGCGATACTGCGCGGGTCGTGTCGCAAGTGGACGGGCGGCCGGCGTTCGGCGGCACCCCAGCGGATGACAGCGTGCGCGACCTGATCGCGGAGCTGAGAGCGCGGGGCTTGAAAGTCACGTTCTATCCGTTCCTGATGATGGATATCCCGGCCGACAACACGCTGATCGATCCCTATAGCGGCGCGGCGCCGCAAGTCGCCTACCCCTGGCGCGGCAGGATCACCTGCGATCCTGCGCCCGGCCAGGCGGGTTCGCCCGACGGCACGGCGGCGGCGACGACCCAGGTCGATGCCTTCTTCAGCGGTGGCGCCGATAGCTGGAACTACCGCAACATGATCCTGCATTACGCCGCGCTGGCGGCGGACGCCGGTGGAGTCGATGCCTTCGTGATCGGCTCGGAGTTGAAGGCGCTGACGCGCGTGCGCTCGGCCTCCGGCGTCTATCCGGCGGTGGATGCGCTGGTTGCGCTCGCCGCGGACGTGAAGGCGGTCGTCGGCAGCGGGACGGTCGTCACCTACGGAGCGGACTGGACCGAATACGGATCGCACGTGGTGGACGAAAGCGCGAGCGAAGTGCGCTTTCCGCTCGATGCGCTGTGGGCGTCCTCGTCGATCGACGCGATCGGCATCGATTACTACGCGCCCCTTGCCGACTGGCGCGACGCAGGCAGCCAGCTCGATCTGTCGCTGACCGACAGTCCCTATCGCAGCACGTATCTCACCGGCTATCTCGACGGCGGCGAGGGCTACGGCTGGTACTATGCCGACGATGCCGCGCGCGATGCGCAAGCGCGCAGCGCGATTACCGATGGGTTGGGCAAGCCCTGGGTGTTTCGGCAGAAGGACATGTGGAATTTCTGGTCGCAAGCGCACTACGAGCGCGTCGGCGGCGCCGAGCTTGGCTCACCCACGGCATGGGTGCCGCAATCGAAGCCGATCTGGCTCACCGAACTCGGCTGCCCCGCGGTGGACAAGGGCGCCAATCAGCCGAGCACATTCCCCGATGCGAAATCGGCGGACGCCGGCCTGCCGCATTATTCCAACGGCAGGCGCGACGACCTGATTCAGCGCCGCTATCTGGAAGCCGTGCTCGGCGCCTTCGATCCGGCCTTTGGCGCCGATGCGCTCAATCCGGTGTCGGCCGTCTACGGCGGTCGCATGGTGGCGGTGGACGGCATTCACGTGTGGACCTGGGATGCACGGCCTTATCCGGTGTTCCCGGCGAGCGACGTGTGGAGCGACGGGCCGAACTGGCAGACCGGGCACTGGCTGACCGGGCGTCTCGGCAGCACACCGCTGGACGGGCTGGTGGCGACCATTCTTGCCGACAGCGGCGTGACCGACGCCGACACCAGTGAACTCGGTGAAGGACCGGACGGCTATGTGGTCGATCGGCCAATGGCGCCGCGCGCCATGCTCGATCCGCTGGCGCTGTGCTTTGCCTTCGACGCGGTAGAGCAGGACGGCCAGTTGCGCTTTCGCCAGCACGGCGGCGCGCCGGTGGCCGAGATCGTCGAAGACGATCTGGTGCTGCCGGAGGACTCAGCGCCGGCGCGGCTGACGCGCGCGCAGGAAAGCGATCTGCCGCGCGAGGTGACCATCGGCTACACCGATCTCGGCAACGATTATCAGCGCGCGGCGGCGGCCTCGCGCCGGCTGGTCGGCGGCTCGACGCGCAGCGCGCATGCCGATATCGCCATGGTAACCGACGACGCCGAAGCAGAGCGACGCGCGGACATCTGGCTGCAGGACCTGTGGGCCGGGCGTGAAGCGGCCGAATTCGCGCTGCCGCCGAGCAGGCTCGCGCTGTCGGCCGGCGATGTGATCGGCCTGACCGTGAACGGGCGCCGGCGGCTCGTCGAATTGCAGGAGGTGACCGACGCCGAAAGCCGCGCCATCAAGGCGCGCTCGATCGATCCCGACGTGTTCGATCTTGCGCTGGCGCCGCCGAGCTTGCGCGCGCCCAGTCTGCCGCCCGCGCTCGGGCCGGTGCATGCGCTGGTGCTCGACCTGCCGAGTTTGGACGACCGCACGCCGCCGTTATTGTCCCGGCTTGCCGTGTTCGCCGATCCCTGGCCGAACGCTGTGGCGGTGTGGGAATCGGGCGACGGGTTGAGCTACGCGCGCGCCGGTGTCGCGCTGGCGCCGACCTTGATGGGCGAGACGCTCGACGATTTGCCGGCCGGGCCGACCGCGCGCTGGCACAATGCGGGTTTCCGCGTGCAGCTCTATGGCGGCGGCTTGAGTGCGGTGTCGGACGATGCGCTGTTCGCCGGCGCCAATGCGGCCGCCGTGCAGCGCGCCGACGGCGCCTGGGAAGTGATCCAGTTCGCTCACGCCGAACTGGTGGGGGAGCGGACTTACCGGTTGTCGCGACTCTTGCGCGGGCAGGCCGGTAGCGAATGGGCGATGGCGTCGCCGCTCGCGGCGGGCGCGCCCTTCGTGCTGCTCGACGCCAACCTGGTGACCATCGCCAGCGGGCTCGATGCGTTGGAGCGCACCTTGCAGCTCCGCGTCGTGGCGGCCGGGCGCGATATCGGCGACCCGACGGCGCTCGCGCTTGCGGCGACGCCGGAGACGACCGCTTTGATGCCGCTCGCGCCCGTGCATGTGAAGGCGTCGCGCGGCGCGAGCGGCGTGACCTTCACCTGGATCCGCCGCACGCGCATCGACGGCGATAGCTGGGTCGGCGAGGTTCCGCTGGGCGAGGCGAGCGAGCGGTACGCGGTCGATATCCTGTCGGGCGCGGACGTGGTGCGCACGCTGAGCGTAACGGCGCCCACCGCGCTCTATGGCGCGGCCGACGAGCTCGCCGATTTCGGCGCGGCGCAAACGAGTTTGACTGTCCGCGTGGCGCAAGTGTCGGCGACGGTCGGGCGCGGGTTTGCAGCGGAGGCGGTGGTGGCCGTCTGATCTGCCCCTGCGCCGCCCCGCGGACGCGCTTCGTGGAATTTCACGAACATGCAGAAAAATTCGGCGACAAGCAGTTCGCCCGCGCTCGCGGGCGATAACGACGACACTTGCCCACTCCAAGCTGCGACGGTGCTGCGCAATAATCTACTCCGGTCGCGTTACGCGCCGGCCGAGGTGGCGCTTGAGAGCGTTCTCACGCAACTTGCTCCCTTGGTCGGGCGCGAGCCGCCCGCCTTGCATCGATGGCGGCGCGCTCGAAACGGCAGGCTCGAAATACCATCGCTCGCCTCGCTCAAATCGAGCGTCGCCGCATTGCGCTTTCAAGCCTTGTTGCTTCGACTTGCCTTCCGAGAGCGCAAGGCCGGCTTCGATCCAAATCAACCGCGCGTGCCGCGCGGTCAGCCCGATGGCGGCCAATGGACGGATGCGGGTGGAGGCGACGGCGCCGTAGGCGGATCAGACCCGCCATCATCCGCACTGGTAAAGATTGTGATCCATCCCCGACCAAAGGAGAGGGGCGACGGAGGCGGCTCAGGGCCAGGAACAGGATCGTATGATGATCCCCCGCGTGTTCCAGACGAAGAGCCAGCGAGCACCCAGCTTCTGAACGGGTTCATCAAGCAAGCGGCGTATTGGCTGGCAAAGGCTGCGTTAAGAGAGGTGATAAGCCCAGAAGTGGGGACATTCATCAATGTCCTAGAGGGCGTCTACTGGGCCTACAAGGCAGCCCCTTACGTTCAGGCCTATCTCGATCCACCAAAGTCCCTGCACCAACTGCAGCGAGCGGCTTCGAATCCGGCGAAGGGATATGATATCCATCATATCGTCGAGCAGACGCCGGCCGAAAAGGACAGTTACCCGCGAAGCATGATCGATGCGCCGGACAACCTCGTAAGGATTCCGACGCTGAAACACTGGCAGATCACCGGATGGTACATGACGTCGACCGAAAGATTTGGCGGCCTGACACCGAGGCAATATTTGCGAGGCAAGAGTTGGCAGGAAAGGCAGACAATTGGTAAGGACGCGCTTGCAAGATTCGGAGTATTGAAGCCATGACATCGGCTAAACTAAAAGCGATGTCTCTCGACGGCTTGGTTGCGCGCTTCGCCGAGATCGGTGTGGCGCAAGACGAGGCGCTTCTGCACGACGATCATCGCGTCTATAATCGACTTTACCGACAGATGGACGAAGTTGACAACGAATTGCGCATCCGCGGCCTCGACGCGCGTCTGGCTCTGACGCGGCTGTTCGATCACCCGAATCTGCAGGTCCGCTTAAGGGCGGCGGCGAGGGCGCTTGCCGTCGCTCCTCTACAAGCGCGCAACGTGATCGAAAAGATTGCATCGTCTCAGATTTATCCCCAGGCGGGTGATGCGGGAATGTTGCTCAGTGGCCTCGATAACGGAGGCTTCAAGCCGAGTTGACTGTTGATCATTTGGACTCGCGATCGAAGCTGTCGGTCGACCAGCGACGCGCCCGGCTGGAGTTTTTAATCACAGCAACATCCAAGTGCGACTGAACGCTGCGAAAGAGACATTGTTATTGCGTCGGAGGAGGCTTCGGGAAACTCAACCGCAGCCTGGCGATGCAGAGATGTCATTATGGAATTGTGGCCGAGGTTGAAGAGTCGTCTTGTGTCTGATTTCGAGGTTTACCACTCCGCCTCCGTGCGTGAAGTCTGGCCGTGGGCGTGTTTCCGAACTTTAATTTTGTACGCCAGGAACCAGCCGTTCGGCACATCGTTCTGATGTCAGATATCGCGTTGCGACAGTCGGAAGGGCGCGGATTCTGAGTGCGCTGCCGGCGGCTCGCAAGGGACGGGGGCTCAATCGCGTGCGATGCGCGCGCTGTCAGGAGCACCCCTGTGTCGGACTTTTCTTTCACAACGTTGGGGCTGGTGTCCCTCGTAATGGTATTGGTGGGCGTGATCGGCCTCTTGCTGACCCGCCAGTACTGGCGCAGGCCGGCGACTTTCGAGGAAGGCTTCCTGCCGATCTCGGAATGGCGGCCGACCGGTAATATCGACTTCGTCACGCCGCCGGCAGCGGGAGAGGCGAGCGAGCAGCCCGCCGACGCGCCGCCGCCCTTCATCCTGCGCGTAGAGGACTACCGCATGCTCGAGAGCATGGCCGTCAGCGGCGCCAGGCGCGTTGAGTTCCGCTGGCGTCCTGCCGGTCTGGACGAGGCCAAGCACGTGGTGTCGCGCCATAACACGAGCCTCACGACGATCGACGAATACCTGCCGCGCACCATCCGCAGCCCCCACATCGTGCCGGAAACGGTCGATGCCGGCGACAAGCCGCAGCTCGAACTCGTGGCAACGTCGCCGAAGGACGGCTGACGGATGGACTTGCACTCGCGCGTGGCGTCTTGAGCGCGGCAGCGCGTCCGTTCGCCGTTTTCCAACCGCATCCGCGCCGCCTCTCATAGAGGTGGCGTTCATCTGCATTGCCCGCTCGCCTTCGCGGCGGGCGTTTGCATTTTCACGCCATTTTGGAAGCAAGCATGACCGATACGCCTCGTCTCGGCCTGCCGGCGATCGAAGCCGCGCAGGCGCAAAAGCACGTCACCCACAACGAAGCGCTGGTACTGCTCGACGCGTTGACCCAGCTCGCGGTCGAGAGCCGGACCATGACCGCGCCGCCGGGCTCGCCGGCGGAGGGCGCCTGCTACATCCCGGCCGCCGGCGCGAGCGACGCCTGGGCCGGCTGGGACGGACGGATCGCGCTCTACAGCGGGGGCGGCTGGCTCAACATCGCCCCGGTGTCCGGCCTGAAGGCCTGGGTCAAGGCCGAGCGGCTGACCGTGACCTACGAAGACGGCCTTTGGCGCGACGGTGTCGCGCTGACGGCGAGCGGCGGCCGCGTCACGCTGCGCGCCAAGGAAGAAGAGCTGACGCTGAGCGGCGCCTATGTGGAGACGACCGACGCCGCCTTCATTCCGGATCGCGCGGTCGTGCTCGGCGTCGCCTCGCGTACCACGGAAGCCATCGCCGGCGCCACTTCCTATGCGGTCGGCACCGCAGCCAACACGACGCAGTTCGGCGATCTGCTCAACATCGCGCTGGGCTCGACCAATGTCGGCGCGGTCGGTCCTGTCGGCGTCTACGCGGACACCAAGGTGCGCGTGAGCGCAAACGGCGGCGGCTTCAGCGCCGGCAAGGTGCGGCTCATCGTCTATTTCATCGAAATGGCGGCGCCGACGGCATAACAGCGAGAGGTCTTCATGCAGCCCGTCATCGAAACCGAACCGATCATCGAAACCCGCGGCGACGACTGGATCTGGCCGCTGGCATTCACCGACGAAAGCGATGCAGCGATCGATCTCAGCGGCTGCAGCTTCGACGGTGCCGCCATCAAATGGCGCGGCGGTATTCTGGCGCTCGACGTGGCAAGCGGACGGCTTAGCATCGATGCGCCCGCCGGCAGCCTAACGATCACCGTTGCGCGCGGCGACACGACCGTCGTGCCGGACGGTCAGCGCGCGCGCTGCGTGCTGCCGATAACCGACACGCTCAGCCGCAAATCCACGCTGCTTATCATTCCGATCCAGGTGATCGCACCATGACGCAAGATATCAAGATCATTCGCATCGCGACGCAAGGCCCGGCCGGACCAGCCGGGCCGCCTGGCAGCGCCGGGCCGCAGGGACCGGCCGGCGCGCAAGGCGCGCAAGGCCCGCAGGGAGAAGCAGGCCCGCTCGCCGCCGATGTGACCAACGAGGACGTGAGCGGCACGGCCTATACGGTCGTGGCGGGCGATCTCGGCAAGGTGAAGCGCGTCACCAATGCTTCGGGCTGCACCGTCACGCTCCCGAATAGCCTGCCGCAGGGCTTTAACGTCATCTTCCGGCAGGCGATCGGCGCCGGTCAGATCGCTTTCGCCGCCGCGGCAGGCGGCGGCGTGAGCTCCTATTCCGGTTACGTCAAATCCGCCGGCGAGAAAGCATCGGTCAGCGCATGCGTCGATGAAAATTCGGACGGATCGTCAGCCGCGTGGCTGCTGGATGGGACGCTCGGGGCATGACAAACGTCGCTTACGGAATTGCGATGCCGACGATGCGGGGCATCCTGACGCCTCAGCGGCGGCTGCTTGACGGGATTTCCGGGGTCAGCGCCGCCTGGAGCTTCAACCGCGCACTGCGCGGCGGCGCCGGCTCTTGGCTGCGCGTGCGCGACACCGCGACTGGCACTGGTTACGACTGCAAAGACCCCGCAAGCGTTGCGGCGGCGCTCGCCGGCGACAACGGGACGCTCCCGGAGATTTACGACCAGTCCGGCAACGGCCATGCCTTTGTGCAGAGCACCGTCATACAACAACCCGGATATATCGCGGCGGTTTCGTCGAACGGGCTTGCGGCGGCCAGCTTCGACAATACGGACGACAACATGCATACGGCGGCGAACATGGACACCATGTTCAGCACGTCCTCCTGGTATTTTGCCGGCGCGTTCCAGTTCAACGCGCTTATCGGCACGACCGAGGGCGGCGATGCCTATGCCGACACGAACATCCTGTTCAATCAGGCCACTGGCTACCCCCAGCTTGCAGCCTTGGCAAACGGCAAGGCGATCATTGGTATCCACGGCTCCGGTTACGCAACGACAGGCGCAGGCGGGATAGCAAACAACACGCCTGCCGTAATCGAATGCCGGAGAGACGCAGCGTCAGGAAAAATCGGCGTTCGCGTGAACGGCGGGACATGGGGCGAGGTGGCAGCGTCACTGCGCCAGCCTCGCGCAGCCGCTCATTCTCGGTTGGTGCGGCTATGGCTCCGCCGTCAGGATGAACGGCTATTTCTTTGAGGGCTACCTGTGCAATGCGCAACCCGCACAATCGGAGGCGGTGCTCGCCGACATGATGGGTTTCTACGGGGTTACCTGATGACGCCGCCGCGGAAGCGCGCTCGCGGAAGCATCGGGAGGCGAAGACGAGCTGCGCCGCCAGCCTGGACGCATGACCGCGAAGCTCAAGCAGGCCCCGTGTGTTGGCCCGACTTGCCGCCGCGCCTGCCCGCGTATCCGGTGCCGTTCCTCGCTCGGCATGCCCGGAGCTTAAACAACTCCGGCCGGCGCGGCGTCCGCAACTCGGGCCGCGCTGGAGAAAACCGAGCTGGTTGCCAAGGCGG
Source organism: uncultured Pseudomonadota bacterium (assembly GCA_963837965.1). GTDB lineage: Bacteria > Pseudomonadota > Alphaproteobacteria > Rhizobiales > Xanthobacteraceae > Pseudolabrys. Next base: position 673,068 of record CAWIPY010000011.1, read on the forward strand.
CTGACAGGCCGAGTTCTGAGGCGCGCACCGCCCACGCGCCGTGCCCCTCCCATTTCTTTTTTCTCTCAGCTTCCTCTCAGCCTTGGAGCTCCGCCATGGCCCAATGGACCTATGACGAATCTTTAAGCCGACTGCTCGTGCACGAGGGCGGCTACACCAATCACCCGGCCGATCCCGGCGGCCCGACCAATTTCGGCATCACGATCTACGACTACCGCAAATACGTGAAGCCGGGTGCGACCGCCGCCGACGTCAAGGCCATGAAGATCGAGGAGGCCAGGCGCATCTACCGGGCCAAGTATTGGGATGCGCAAGCGTGCGACGAATTGCCGGCCGGCGTCGACTATGCCGTGTTCGATTACGGCGTGAATTCGGGCATCGGCCGGGCGAAGAAGGTGCTGCAGCGCGTGGTCGGCGTGGCGGCGGATGGCGTGCTGGGACCGGCAACGATGCGCGCGGTCGCCGCGCACGATCCCAAGCAGGTCGTCGTTGCGATCTGCGACGAGCGCTTACGCTTTCTAAAAGGCCTGCGGACCTGGCCGGTGTTCGGCAAAGGCTGGGGTCGCCGCGTCGCCGAAGTCAAAACCGTCGCGCTGGCCATGGCGGCAAAGACGGCAATGCCGCGCGCGCAAGCCGCGCCGGCGCCCGGCCGCGCAACGGTCGCGGTGCCGAAGGCGGCACAGCAGGGTTCAGCGGCCGCCGTCGCGGCCGTCGGCGCCGTCGCCGCGCAGCAGGCGCATCAAGCCGGACACTCGCTGAAAATCGTCGCCGTCATTGCCGCTTTGGCGGCAGCGGGCGCGATAGGCGCGTGGGCTTTCTGGCATTGGCGGCGGCGCTCGCAACAGGAAAAGCCGGCATGAGCATGCGGCATACGCGCGTCAATTGTTGAGCATTCGCAAAGGAGCATTCCATGTGGGACAAAATCAAGGCCGGGTTCAAGCATTCGGTCACCATCCTTTGGGCGCGCGTGGTGGCGCTTGCCGGCGTGGTACTGGCAATGGGGCAGTCGCTCATGTCGGATGCGAACGTGAACTCGGCGGTGCAGACGATCCTGCAGCCGAAGCTCATTCCCTATTACGTGATCGCGATCGGCGTCGTGACCGAACTCGCGCGCCGGCGCACTGCCGGCAAGGCCTGAGACCATGTTCGCCACGGTCCTCGCCTGGCTCGGCAATCTCATCGGCGGCCCCTTCGCCAAGGCCGCGGTCGATGCCTATCGCGCCAAGCTCACATCCGAGAGCACCTCGGAAAGGATCGCCGCCGATCTGGCGGCGCGCGAGCTCGCGGTGGAGCAGCGCGAGCGCGAACTGGCGACCCAGGCGGTGATTGCCGAGCAGGGCCGCTGGTACACGGCGCTGCCGCGGCCGCTGTTTGCGCTCGCCTTTATTATCTACGTGTGGAAGGTGGTGGTCTGGGACACCGTGCTCGGCTGGGGCACGACCAACCCTTTGTCGGGGCAGGTGGCGCAATGGGCGATGATCGTGCTCACCGCCTATTTCGGCGGGCGCAGCCTGGAGAAGGTGGCGCGTATTCTCGCGCGCAAGTAAGAGGCGCTTGGCATCGGACGCGCCGCCCGCCACACTCTCCGCGATTCACGTGGAGAGCCTCGTCGTCATGGACGTCTTCGAAGCGGTCGCCTCGCGCTATTCCTGCCGCGCCTTCCTGCCCACGCCGGTCCCCGAACACATCGTGCGCGATATCGTCGCGCGCGCGGCGCGCGCGCCGTCGGCCGGCAACATGCAGCCCTGGCGCATCTACGCGCTCGCCGGCAGGCGCATCGATGAGCTGAAGACACTGCTGGCGCCGCGCATGGCGACCGAACTGCCGAGAGGCGAGGGCACCGATTATCCGATCTATCCCGAGCCGCTGACCGAGCCATACAAGACGCGGCGCTTTCAGGTCGGCGAGCTGCTTTACAAGGCCATCCATATTCCGCGCGAGGACAAGCCGGCGCGTTACCGGCAATACTCGCGCAATTATCAGTTCTTCGGCGCGCCGGTCGCCTTATTCTTCGCGCGTGAAACGGCGCATGGGCCGGCGCAATGGGCTGATATCGGCGGCTACCTGCAGACCGTTTGCCTGCTCGCGCGCGGCCACGGCCTGCACACCTGCCCGCAGCAAGCCTGGGTCTCCTTCCATCGCACCGTTCGCGCCTTCCTCGATCTGCCTCCCCACCTGATGATCTATTCCGGCATGGCGCTTGGCTATGCCGACGAGAACGCCCCCATCAACGGCTGGCGCAGCCCCCGCGCATCGGTCGACGAGTTTGCGTCGTTTTCCGGTTTTGAAAGCTAGCCGGGGCCGCCCCTTGTCGCCCGTTCGAGCCCAGGCGTTCATTCGGCGTTCACCGGCGCGCCGCTATCACCCGCCTCATGCCGGTCCTTTCCCGCCTTGCCGTGCTCTTGCTGATCGGCCTTTCGACCGCCTCTCTCGCCGGCGCGGCCCAACGGGTCCTGAGGGCGAAGCCTGCGGAACAGCCCCGTCATGTCGAATTGGTGCACCGCGTTCAGCCGCCGCATCGCACCCAGCCGGCGCATCGGGCCTGCCTGACCAAGGCCGAGCAGCGCGCCGCGGTGGCCAGCCGGCGGGCCATTTCGCTTGGCCAGGCCATAAAATCGGCGCGCATCCACCGCAAAAAGAAGGCCGAAGTGGTGCGGGCGCGGCTCTGCCGCCGCGGCGACCGCCTCGTCTACGAACTGACCCTGCTGGCGGCCAATGGCAAGGTGACCCGCGCCGCCGTTGACGCCGCCAATGGTGCGCTTATTAAGGGCCGCGCCAAGAGCCACGAAACGGCTGCGAGCGGAGAAAAGCGACTTGCGCCTCCTCGTCGTCGAGGACGATCCCGACCTTAACCGCCAGCTCGCCACCGCGCTGACCGACGCGGGCTACGTCGTCGACCGCGCGTTCGACGGCGAGGAAGGGCATTATCTCGGCGAGCACGAGCCCTACGACGCCGTCATCCTCGACATCGGTCTGCCCAAAATGGACGGCATTTCGGTGCTGGAAGCGTGGCGGCGCGCCGGGCGATCCATGCCGGTGCTGATGCTGACCGCCCGCGACCGCTGGAGTGACAAGGTGCAGGGCTTCGACGCCGGGGCCGACGACTATGTGGCCAAGCCCTTCCACATGGAGGAGGTGCTGGCGCGCGTGCGGGCCCTGCTGCGCCGCTCGGCCGGTCACGCCAAGAGCGAGTTCAACTGCGGCCCGGTGCGGCTCGACACCCGCACCGGCCGCGTCGCCGTGAACGGCAATCCGGTCAAGCTGACGAGCCACGAATACAGGCTGCTCGCCTATCTGATGCACCACGCCGGCCGTGTGGTCTCGCGTACGGAGCTCGTCGAGCATCTCTACGACCAGGACTTCGACCGCAATTCCAATACGATCGAAGTGTTCGTCGGCCGTATCCGCAAGAAGCTCGGAGTCGAGATCATCCAGACCGTTCGCGGCCTCGGCTATCTGCTGACGCCGCCCGATACGCGTTGACGCATGCGCGCCAACTCCCTTGCGCTGCGGCTCTTTCTCTCGGCTAGCGCCTGGGCCGTGGTCATCCTGCTGATTACCGGGGTCGTCCTGTCCTCGCTCTATCGTCACGCCGTGGAGCGCTCGTTCGACCGCCGGCTCGGCGTCTATCTGCGCACGATCGTGGCCGATCTCGCTTCGCCGGACGAGGGGGGCAACAGGTTCCAGTCGCTCGGCGAACCGCTGTTCGAGCTGCCGCTGTCCGGATGGTATTGGCAGGTCACGCGGCTTGATCCCGACAAACACGAGGTCCACTCGTCGCGCTCGTTGTGGGACGGCGGCCTGCCGCATCTCGCCGATCACGGCGTCAAGCCCAGCCTCGACGGTTCGCGTCAGGGCTATGTCAACGGTCCCGAGGACCAGCGGCTGCGCCTGCTCGAACGCAATATCGATCTCGGTGACGAAGGGCATTATCTGGTGGCCGTCGCCGGCGACGCGGCCGAGATCACGCAGGAGACGCGCTCGTTCGATCAGGCCCTGGCGGTGACCTTTGCTACCCTGGCGGTGGTGCTGCTGCTCACCACCATGTTCCAGGTGCGCTTCGGTCTCGCGCCGCTCAAGCGCATCACCGACGGTCTCGCCGCCATCCGCGCCGGCAAGGCCGAGCAACTGGCCGGACAATTTCCCGAGGAGATCGCGCCGCTCGCGCGCGAGACCAATGCGCTGATCGAAACCAACCGGGAGATCGTGGAGCGCGCGCGCACCCACGTCGGCAATCTTGCGCATGCGCTGAAGACGCCGCTGTCGGTGATGGTGAACGAGGCGTCGGCGCGCCCGCGCGATCCGCTGGCGGCGAAGGTCCTGGAGCAGGCCGAAATCATGCGCGACCAGGTGACGCGGCACCTCGAGCGCGCGCGCCTCGCGGCCGGCCTCACGGTGGTCGGCGCGCTCACCGAGGTGAAGCCGGTGGTCATCGCGCTGGCGCGCACCATGGAAAAAATCCACCACGACCGCGGCATTGCCATCGAGGTCAATGCCGAGGAGACGGCGCGTTTCCGTGGCGAACGGCCCGACCTCGAAGAGATGGTCGGCAACCTGGTGGACAACGCCTGCAAGTGGGCATCCGCCCGCGTAGCGATCGAGGTGCTGCGCGGGCCCGCCGCGGAGGGCGACAAGGAGGTGGTGCGCATCGTCGTTGACGACGACGGGCGCGGCCTGTCGCCAACCGAGCGGGCGCAGGCGGCCAAGCGCGGGCGCCGGCTCGACGAGACCAAGCCGGGCTCAGGCCTCGGCCTGTCGATCGTGGTGGAACTCGCCGGCCTTTATGGCGGCGAGCTCAAGCTCGGCAGCGCGCCGCTCGGTGGCTTGCGCGCGGAACTGGTGCTGCCAGCGGCGTGAAATGCCTGTTCCGTCGCCGCGCGGGCGCCGGACTTTTGCCCGATTTCCCCGGTCTCGATAAACCTCTTGCTTGCGCGAGCCCCGCATCCTGGGGCTCTCTTCCATCGCCGACCAATTCGGGGGTCAGAATGTCCTTGTCCAAGTTCGCCGTCTTCGCCGCCATCGGGCTTCTACTTGCCGCCTGTGCCGGCGATCCCGATACCGGACGCGGACCGAAAGAGAACACCGGCACGCTGCTCGGCGGTCTGGCCGGCGCGGCCATCGGCTCGCAATTCGGCGGCGGTGTGGGCGGTCACGTGGCGGGCGCGGTGATCGGCGCCGGGGTTGGCGCCCTGGTCGGCAACCGTATCGGTGCTTCCATGGACGACGAGGACAAGCGGCGCGCCTATGCGGCGCAGATCGAGGCCTTGGACGACGGCGCACCGGGCGCCCCGGTGTCGTGGCGCAATCCGGATTCCGGCCGCTATGGCACGGTGGTGCCCGGGCCCTATTACGAAAATGCCGGTCGGCGCTGCCGGTCCTACACGCACACCATCTATATCGACGGCCGGCCGCAGACCGCGCGGGGCACCGCCTGCCGCAACCGCGATGGGACCTGGACGCCGCTGAGCTGATGCTCGGCATGCTTAACGACCCCTTAACGGCCGCCGCGTTATCAATCCATGCGTGCGGAACGCGGGCCAGGCGGCGATGGTGGGCGTCGAAACGATCGAGCGGCTGCGGCAATACCTGCGCGAGCTTGCGCCGCAGGCACGCATCCTGCTGACCGCCGAACTCGAGCGCAGCCTGCTGCAGGGCGATGAGACTGCTGGCACCGGTCTGGTGCTGCAGGAGTTGCGCCGCGTCATACGCGAGCAGCGCGAAGGAGCCCCGCGGCTTGGCCACTGCGCGCGGCTGTTCTTCAAGCCGCTCGAGCCCTTCCTGGTTGACGATCGCGCCGAGCACGATCACCCGGGTCGCATCGCACGTCGTGCGCTAGAGCCGCTATGGACCTGGATTCGGCGCGATCTGCTGCCGGACGATGCCAAGCTCCTGGCGGACGAGGTCGGCGCCGCTCTCACCGCCGGCGACGAACCGAAGGCCGCGCATCTCACACGCGCATTTCAGGATCGCGCCGCCGAAGCAATCGCTGCGAGCCTTGATGCGACCGCCGACGACGGCAAAGCCCGCCGCCGCTTCTTGGGACAGGTAGGCACGCCGCGCGCGGGTGAAGACGTCGTAACGCTGAAATGCGTGCTGGCGGGCCGCGACGTGCTGGCGGCCATGGCCGCGCACTTGCCGCTGCGCATCGTCAATCTCGCCGAGGATGAACTCGCCGAATGCGCGGCGCTGATCGAGGGCACCGCCGCGCGCGGCCAAGACCTTTTCCTCTTCGCGCTGCTCACGGTAATGAGCCGGCTGGCGGCGCCGTGGCAGTTGATCCGCTTCGGCATCCGGGCCGCCGGCAGCATCACGGCAGCCCGGGTCGCCGAGACTCGATACGGCGTTACTGTCACCATCGTGCTCGCCGAACTCGAGCGGCTGGCGGGCGATCTCCGCAACGACCTGATCGGCGGACGCGGCGTGGCGATCGGCGCCCTGCTCAAGTCCATCCACGACTGCGCGCGGGGGTTGCGCACGGAGCTCGACCTGCCGGTGGACAGTACCTGGGGCCGTGCGCTGTCGGCACAGCGCGCCCAAATCGCGGAACTCCTGCGCGCCGAGGTCGAATCGGCGCCGGCGCAGGTGCGCCGCCTGCTGCGTGCGCGCCCGTCCAAGGAAGTCCGGCCGAATGCCGCGCTCGATGCCGACGAGGTGGCGAAAACCGAGGCGCTGGTCGCCTTTGTCGCAGTTTGCCGCTCATTTGCCGGCGAGCTCGCGATCAACGAGGTCACACAGCGCAGCTTCAACGAGATCCAATATGTCCTCGACAGCGGGACCCGGGCGTTGCTCGACAGTCTGCATCACACCGGCGATAGCGACCGTCCGCTCCGCCAAAGCCAAGTCGACGCTGCAGTGCGGCTCTGCGCCAAGGCGTTCGGTCAGGAATATGCGGCGTTGCTGACCAAGGCGGCGGAAGTCGCGGGCGCCGGCGAGCGCCAGGCGGCGCGGGCCTGAAAATTCGCGCCTTTTTCGCACCTCGGCCGCACAAAAGCGGCAGCTATTGATATTGCTCATTGCCGCCACGATTTCGCGTGATGTATGCCTTCACGCGCCGCCCGCACGGCGGCCCCAGGCGGGACCTATTGCTTGATGATCTTGTGGCTGGTTTTCGTGCTGATGACGGCAGCGGCTGTGCTCGCCGTGCTGCTGCCGTTGGCGCGCCGTGCGCCCGCCGGTGGCGGTACCGATATGGCCGTCTATCGCGACCAACTCGACGAGATCGCGCGCGACCGCGCCACCGGGCTGATCGGCGAGCAGGAGGCGGAAGCCGCCAGGGTCGAGGTGTCGCGGCGGCTGATAGCGGCTGCAGATGCTGCTGAAGTCGAAAAGAATGCCACCGCGGGATCGCCGATGTGGCGCCGGCGCTGGACCGCGATTGCCGGCCTTGTGCTGGTGCCGGTGGGAGCCGTCGCGCTTTATCTCTCGCTCGGCTCGCCGCAATTGCCGGGCGAGCCACTGCAGGCGCGGCTGCGCACGCTTCACAGCGACCGCTCCATCGAGAGCCTTGTGGCGCAAGTGGAGCAGCACCTCGCCCGCAATCCGAAAGACGCCCGCGGCTATGCGGTGCTGGCGCCGGTCTATATGCAGCTCGGCCGATTTCAGGATGCCATCAATGCGCGGCGCAAGGTGATCGCGCTTTCCGGCGAGACCGCCGAGCGGCAAGCCGACCTTGGCGAAGCGCTGACGGCGGCGTCCAACGGGGTCGTCACCGCCGAGGCCAAACAGACCTTCGAGCGTGCGCTCGCGCTCGATGCCAAGAACGTCAAGGCTCGTTTCTTCGAAGGCATGGCCGCCGGACAGGACGGCAAGACCGCCAAAGCGGCCGCGATCTGGGGCGACATGCTGAAAGATGCGCCGCCCGGTGCACCCTGGGTGCCGACGGTGCGCCAGGCCTTGGCGCAGATCGGAGTCAAAACGCCGGCCGTGGCCGCGAACCCACCGGCTGCTGGCGCGCCCGGCCCAAGCGCGGCCGATGTCGCCGCCGCCAAGGGCATGAGCAAGGAGGGCCGCAGCGCCTTCATCCAAAGCATGGTGGCGCGGCTCGCCGCGCGGCTGAAGCAGGACGGCAGCGATGTCGCAGGCTGGCTGAGGCTCGTGCGTTCCTACCGCGTGCTCGGTGAGGAAGACAAGGCGCAGTCGGCCATTGCCGACGCCCGCAAGGCGCTGGCAGGCGACGCGGACAAGCTGCGCTCCTTCAACAGCAAGGTCGCGAGCGCGACTCAGACCCCGGCCCCGCAGGCGAGCGTAGCAGCGCCCGGCCCGACTGCTGCCGACGTCGCGGCGGCTGGTAAGATGGGCACGCAGGACCGCAGCGTCATGATCCACACCATGGTCACGCGGCTGGCCGACCGCCTCAAGCAGAACGGCGACGATATTGGAGGTTGGCAGCGGCTTTTGCGCGCTTATATGGTGCTAGACGAGCGGGACAAGGCGCACGCCGCCGCCGTCGACGCGCGGCGCGCACTTGCCAAAGATCCTGCCAAGCTGCGGCAGATCGAAGACACGATTAAAAGTCTGGGGCTCAAGAGTTGATTGTGATGAGGTGGCCCCCGCAATGACCCGCAAGCAGCGACGCCTGGTTCTGATCGGCTCCAGCCTCGGCGTGTTAGGGATTGCAGTCGGCTTGGTGCTCAGCGCGATGAGCGGCTCGATCGTGTTTTTCCAGTCGCCGACCGACCTGGTGGAGCATCACCTGCCGCCCGGAACGCGTGTCCGTATTGGCGGGCTGGTGGAAGCCGGCAGCGTGCATCGCGGCAAAGATCTCAACGTCAGCTTCAAGGTGACCGACGGCAAGAACAGCATTCCGGTCCACTATCAGGGCATCGTGCCCGACCTGTTCCGTGAAGGGCAGGGCGTGGTGGCCGAGGGCAAGCTCGAGCCGGGCGGCATGTTCGATGCCGATACGGTGCTCGCCAAGCATGACGAGCGCTACATGCCGAAGGAAGTCGTCGAGGCGCTCAAGAAGTCGGGCCGCTGGCAGGAAGGTGAGCGCGCGGCGAGCGGGGTCGAACATACAGCCAAGGGGACCGTGCGATGATCCCTGAGCTTGGCCATTACGCATTGGTGCTGGCGCTGGCGCTCGGGCTGATGCAGTCGGTCGTGCCGATCGTCGGTTCGAAGCGGCATGACGCCGCGCTGATGCGGCTCGCCAATTCCACCGCGCTCATGCAGTTTTTTTTCGTGGCGCTTTCGTTCGCCGCGCTGACCACCTGCTACGTGACTTCCGACTTCTCGGTGCGCACCGTCTACGAGAACTCCCATTCGCTGATGCCGCTGGTCTACAAGTTCACCAGCGTCTGGGGGAACCACGAAGGCTCGATGCTGCTGTGGGTGCTGATCCTGTCGCTGTTCGGCGCGGCGGTCGCCGCGTTCGGCGGCAATCTCCCCGCGACCTTGAAAGCCAATGTCCTGGCGGTTCAGTCGTGGATTGCATCCGCCTTTTATCTTTTCATCCTGCTCACCTCGAACCCCTTCGTCCGCCTGTTTCCGGCGCCGTTCGAGGGCCGCGACCTCAATCCGATCCTGCAGGATCCCGGCCTCGCCATCCATCCGCCGCTGCTCTATCTCGGCTATGTCGGCTTCTCCATCGCCTTCTCCTTCGCCATTGCTGCGCTGATCGAGGGGCGTATCGATGCCGCCTGGGCACGCTGGGTGCGGCCATGGACGCTGGCCGCCTGGATGTTTCTCACCCTCGGCATCGCCATGGGCTCGTACTGGGCTTATTACACGCTGGGCTGGGGCGGTTTCTGGTTCTGGGACCCGGTGGAGAATGCCTCGCTCATGCCGTGGCTCGCCGGCACGGCGCTCTTGCACTCCGCGCTGGTGATGGAGAAGCGCAACGCGCTCAAGATCTGGACCATCCTGCTTGCCATTCTGACCTTTTCGCTGTCGCTGATCGGCACTTTCCTGGTGCGCTCCGGCGTTCTGACTTCGGTGCATTCGTTTGCCAACGATCCACGCCGCGGCGTTTTCATCCTCGCCATTCTGGTTCTGTTCATCGGCGGTGGCCTGACGCTGTTCGCCTGGCGCGCGCCCATGCTGAAGCAGGGCGGGTTGTTCGCGCCGATCTCGCGCGAAGGCGCGCTGGTGTTCAATAATCTCTTCCTCACCACTGCCTGCCTGACGGTGCTGATCGGCACGCTCTATCCGCTGGCGCTCGAGACGATGGGTGGCGCCAAGATCACGGTTGGCGGTCCGTTCTTCAACCTGACGTTCGGGCCGCTGTTCGTCGCCCTGATGGTGGTGATGCCGTTCGGTCCCTTGCTGGCGTGGAAACGCGGCGACCTGTTGGGCGCGGCGCAGCGGCTGATGGCGGCCTTCGGCGTCGGCCTGTTGGTGATCGGGCTCACTTTTGCGATCGAAGGCGGCCACTCCATGCTGGCGCCCTTCGGTGTCGGGCTTGCTTTCTATGTAATGGCGGGCGCGCTGGTCGATCTCGTCGAACGCACCGGCCTGTTCCGCCTGCCGCTCAAGACCGTGCAGGCGCGCGCGGCCGGTCTGCCGCGCTCCGCCTGGGGCACGGCGGTTGCGCATTTCGGTATCGCGGTGACGATGTTCGGCATCATCTGCGCCGGCACCTGGGGCACCGAGCGCATCGTCGAGGTGAAGCCGCACCAGACCGTCTCGCTCTCGGGCTATCAATTGACCTATGAGGGCCTCAAGCAGCATCCGGGTCCAAACTACACCGCGCAGACCGGTACGTTCACCGTGCGCGCGGGTGGCGTGCCGATCGGCGTGATGACGCCGTCGAAACGCAGCTTCGCGACGCGGCAGATGACCACCAACGAAGCGGCGCTGATGATCCGGGGGCCAAGCCAGCTTTATCTCTCGCTCGGCGACAGCAAGCCGGACGGCACCGTCGCCATCCGGCTCTACTACAAGCCGATGGTGATGCTGATCTGGCTTGGCGCTGTCGTGATGATGCTGGGTGGCGCGCTCTCGCTGTCCGACCGGCGGCTGCGCGTCGGCGCGCCCAAGCCGGGCAGAAAGACGGCGGCAAAGCCTTCTCTGCAGCCGGCGGAGTAGGGACGATGCGCCGGTTCACACTGCTATTTGCGCTATTGGCGGCGCTGATCGTGCCGCATCTCGCATCTGCCGTTACGCCCGATGAGATGCTGAAGGATCCGGCTCTGGAGGCGCGCGCGCGCACGATCTCGAAAGAGCTGCGCTGCCTGGTCTGTCAGAATCAGGATATCGACGACTCGGAAGCACCGCTCGCGCACGATCTGCGCGTGCTGGTGCGCAACCGCCTGAAAATGGGCGACAGCAACCGCCAAGTGCTCGACTACATCGTTGCGCGCTACGGCGAATTCGTGTTGCTCAAGCCGCGCTTCGAATTGCGCACGCTCGCACTGTGGGGCCTGCCGCCGGTGGTTCTGCTCGCCGGCATGGTCGGGCTCGTCATCGCGCTGCGCCGGCGCAAGGCGACGGCCGCCGATCCTGAACCGCTCAGCCCGGCGGAACAACAGCGGCTTGCCAAGCTGGTCGACAATGGTGCCGAGGCCGGCGCGCAAGCTGCTGAATGAAAAGCATAAATTCTTCTCGATACCTTACAAAAGTTTAATCCTCCCGACAGGACGCCGTAAGGCTCATCGCTCCATCTTGTGACTCGACAAAGGCGCTGAAAGACGCGCCAACCGATTCCAGATGGAGTTCCTGATGAAGCCGAGCGCTTTACCCGCTCCCTATTCACCGAAGAAGCCGCGTATTCTCTCCGCGCGCCGTGTCGTCCTGCTTGCGTCGGCCGTCGCCGGCCTGGGCGCTGTCGCATTCGTCGCCGCGCCTGATTTCAATCTGTCGGCAAGCTATCCGACCGCGCATGCGCAGAATCTGACCGAGCAGGCGCACAAGCTGCCCGCGCCGGTCGGCTTTGCCGATATCGTCGCCAAAGTGAAGCCGGCGGTGATCTCGGTGCGCGTGAAGATCAACGGTGATCAGACCACCGGCTCCGGCGATCTGCAGAACATGCCGCCGGGGCTGCGCGAGTTCTTCCGCCGCTTTGGCATGCCGGACTTCCCCAACAACATGCCGCACGGCCATGGCGTGATCACGGGTCAGGGTTCCGGTTTCTTCATTTCAGCCGACGGCTATGCGGTGACCAACAATCACGTGGTCGAGAAGGCCGAGACCGTCCAGGTCAAGACCGACGACGGCAAGACCTATAAGGCCAAGGTGATCGGCACCGATCCGCGCACCGATCTCGCGCTGATCAAAGTCGACGGCGGCACGTTCCCCTACGTGAAGCTCGCCGAGGCTACCCCGCGCATCGGCGATTGGGTGCTGGCTGTCGGCAATCCCTTCGGCCTCGGCGGCACAGTCACTGCCGGCATCGTCTCGGCGCGCGGGCGCGACATCGGCGCCAGCCCCTATGACGATTTCATCCAGATCGATGCGCCCATCAACAAGGGCAATTCCGGCGGCCCCACCTTCGATACCGCGGGCAACGTGATCGGCGTCAACACGGCGATCTTCTCGCCCTCCGGCGGTTCGGTGGGCATCGCCTTTGCCATTCCCGCCGACACAGTCAGGACCGTGATCACCCAACTGCGCGAGCACGGCACGGTGACGCGCGGCTGGATCGGCGTGCAGATCCAGCCGGTGACCAAGGACATCGCCGACAGCCTCGGGCTGAAGAAGGCGCAAGGCGCGCTGGTCGCCGAGCCGCAGGCCAACAGCCCGGCGACCAAGGCCGGCATCGAGGCCGGTGACGTCATCACCTCGGTCAACGGCAAAACCGTCAAGGACCCGCGCGAGCTTGCCAAGATGATTGGCGCAATGGCGCCGGATACGAAGGTCAGTCTTTCGGTCGTCCACAAGGGCTCCGAGAAGACCGTCACCCTCTCGCTCGGCAAGATGCCGAAGCAGCAGGAGGCGAGCAACGCGGGCTCGAACAACAATAAGGAAGAGAACAGCACCAATCTGGCCAAGCTCGGCCTGACGCTCGCGCCGGCGAAGAAGGTGGCGGGCGCCGGCAGCGACGGTGTCGTGGTGACCGGAGTGGATTCCTCCGGTGTCGCCGCCGACCACGGCTTCTCGACCGGCGACGTCATCCTCGAAGTCGCCGGCAAATCCGTTTCGACCCCGGCCGACGTGCGTCACGCGATCGCGGGCGCCCGCACGACGGGCAAGCATGCCGTGCTGGTACGGGTGAAGAAGGGTGGCAACACCCGCTTCGTCGCCCTGCCGGTCGGCAACGGCTGACAGAGCTTGGGGACGTGAAGCCGGCATCCGTCGCCCCCGCCGGCTGCACGACCTCGACGGGACGGGCCTCGTGCCCGTCCCGGCAAATTCCGGAAAGCGGGCAGGCGTCGAAAAGCCGCCTGTTCGCCTCCGGCCTGAACTCCAACCCCGGCATCCGTCGCCCCCGCTGGGGTGGGGTCGTTGAGGGGGTGGCGGGCCAAATCCGCCACCCCCTCGCGTCTTTAGGGCGGCCCGCCGCTCTGGCTGCGGCGATTTGGCCGCCGAATTCGAGGGCAGGCGACCCGGCGGAGAATTGACCCGCCACCGAATCATTTGGAAATGGTGTGACCGATGCCCACTTATGCGGATATCTACGGGCAGCGTGCCGCCACCCGCATGGTGGACGCGCAACCGGATCGGGTCACCATGCGTCTGCTGATCATCGAGGACGACCGCGACGCCGCCGACTATCTGGTCAAGGCCTTCCGCGAGGTCGGCCACGTAGCCGATGCCGCCACCGACGGCGAGGATGGTCTGGCCCTGGCGCTCGACGGCCAGTACGACGTGCTGATCGTCGATCGCATGCTGCCGAAGCGGGACGGCCTCTCCGTCATCGGCACCCTGCGCGAAAAGGGCAATGAAACCCCGGCGCTGATCCTGTCCGCCCTCGGCCAGGTCGACGACAGGGTCAAGGGCCTGCGCGCCGGCGGCGATGACTATCTGCCCAAGCCTTATTCCTTCTCCGAGCTGCTGGCCCGGGTCGAGGTGCTGGCGCGCCGCCGCGGTGCGCGCACCGAGGAGACGGTGCTGCGGGTCGGCGATCTCGAACTCGACCGTTTATCCCACCAGGTCCGCCGTGGCCCCGGCGAAATCTCGCTGCAGCCGCGCGAATTCCGCCTGCTCGAGTACCTGATGCAGCATGCCGGCCAGGTGGTGACCCGCACCATGCTCCTGGAAAACGTGTGGGATTACCATTTCGACCCGCAGACCAACGTCATCGACGTGCATATCTCGCGCTTGCGCTCGAAAATCGATAAAGGTTTCTCCCAGCCGCTTCTGCACACGGTCCGCGGCGCGGGATACATGATACGTGACGGCGCTCGGTAAGCTTTTCCGCACCACCACGTTCAAGCTGACGCTGGTCTATTTGGCCGTGTTCGCGCTATTCGCGGCCTTCCTGCTCGGCTATTTCGCGCTCAATACCCGCCGCCTCATCACCGAGCAGATCACCGAGACGGTGAACGCCGAGATAACCGGCCTGTCCGAGCAGTATCGGCTCGGCGGTGTCCGGCGGCTGGTGATTGTCGTCGACGCCCGCGCGCGCAGGCCCGGCTCCAGCCTCTATCTCGTCACCACCTTCACCGGCCAGGCGCTGGCCGGCAACGTCACCGCGCTGTCGCCGGGCATTCTCGACAGTCCCGGCTGGACCGAAACCGCCTACCGGCGGCTCGACGAGGCGGAGAACTCGCACAAGCCCGAGCACGAGGCGCTGGTGCGCGTGTTTCAACTGCCCGGCGGCTTCCGCCTGCTGGTCGGCCGTGACCTGGAAGAGCGCGAGCGGCTTTATCGCATCGTGCTGTCGGCCGGGCGGTGGTCGGTGGCGATCGTCATCGTGCTCGGGTTGGCCGGCGGTCTGTTCGTCTCGCGCCGCGTGCTCGCGCGCGTCGACGCCATGACCGAAACGACGCGGACTATCATGGAGGGCGATCTCGGCGGACGCCTGCCGGTGGCCGGCACCGGCGACGAGCTCGACCGCCTTGCGCAGAACCTCAACGCCATGCTCGAACGCATCGAGGCGCTGATGCAGGGCTTGAAGGAAGTTTCCGACAATATTGCCCATGACCTCAAGACGCCGCTTACGCGGCTGCGCAATCGCGCGGAGCAGGCCTTGCGCGCCGCGCACAGCGATGCCGAGTACCGGGCGGCGCTCGACGCGACGATCGAGGAGTCCGACGGGCTGATTCGCACCTTCAACGCGCTCTTGATGATCGCGCGCGCGGAGTCCGGACAGGCGCGCGATGACATGATCGACTTCGACGCCGCCGAGATAGCCCGCGACGTGGGCGAGCTCTACGAACCGGTGGCGGAGGAAAAGGGTATTGTCTTCAAGGTCGAGGCCGATGCGCCGGCGCATGTGAAGGGGAACCGCGAGCTGATCAGCCAGGCGCTCGCCAATCTGGTCGACAATGCCATCAAATATGCCGCGCCCTGTCCCGAGCGGGCGAGCAACGCCGCGCCGCAGATCGTGGTGAGCGCTCTTGATGCGGGCGACCGTATCCTGCTGACCGTCGCCGACACGGGGCCGGGCATTCCGGAGGCCGACCGCGCCCACGTGGTCGAACGCTTCGTGCGGCTCGAGCAGAGCCGCTCGCAGCCGGGCTCTGGGCTGGGTTTGAGCCTCGCCGCGGCGGTCGCCCGGCTGCATGGGGGCGAATTGACGCTGAAGGATAATGATCCTGGCCTGAAATGCGTGATTGCCTTGCCGCGGGGAGGGCCGGTACAGAGTGCGGGATGAACCCGCCCGCCAAGAAGCAAGCAACGCCGAAGAAGCCGGCGCCTCGAAACACGGCGCACGAAAAATCCGCGCGCTCGGCCGCAGGCGCATCGCACGCTGAGGCGGCGAGCCCAACAAGCCTGGCCGCACGCATTTCGGCCGTGCCGCAGCTCAGCGACGCGCAAGGCGCGCGGGAGCGGGTGGCCGAATGGCTGGCCGGCCTGCCGCCCGAAGAGGGCCGGAGGCTCAATGCGCTGCTCGCTGACCACCCGCGCGTCGTCACACTGCTGGAAGCACTGAGCGAAAGCTCGCCCTTCCTGTGGGAACTCGCCAGCCGCGAGCCGGCGCGGCTCATGCGGCTCTTGAATAGCGAGCCCGATGCGCACTTCGCGGCCCTCCTGGCGGAGCATGGCGAAGCGGCGGCGTTGACAGAGGACGAGGCTGAGGCAATGCGGCATCTCCGCCGCATGAAGGCCGAAGCGGCGCTGCTGATCGCGCTCGCCGACATCGGCGGCGCCTGGCCGGTGATGCGGGCGGCGCACGCGCTCACCGATCTGGCAGATACGGCCGTCGGAGCCGCCGTCCGCTTTGCGCTCGCGGAAGCCGGGCGCGCCGGGCGTCTCACCCCGAAAGACCGGTCCAATCCCCAGGTCGGCAGCGGCTATATCGTCGTCGCCATGGGCAAGATGGGCGCCTTCGAGCTCAATTACTCCAGCGACATCGATCTCATCGTCTTTTTCGATCCGGCATCGCCGCTGGTACCGGAAGGCGAAGCGGCGGCGCCGCTGTTCGTCAAAGTGACGCAGCGGCTGGTGAAGCTTCTGCAGGAACGCACCGCCGACGGTTACGTATTCCGCACCGACCTGCGCCTGCGCCCCGATCCGGCCTCCACGGCCATTGCGATCTCCACGCCGGCGGCGCTCGACTACTACGAAAGCGCGGGCCAGAACTGGGAACGCGCGGCCATGATCAAGGCGCGCGCCTGCGCCGGCGATATTCCGGCAGGCGAGAAGCTGCTGCGCGAACTTTCGCCCTTCGTCTGGCGCAAATATCTGGATTACGTCGCGCTTGCCGACGTGCACGCGATGAAGCGGCAGATCAACGCGTACCGCGGCCATGGTGAGATCGCGGTCGAAGGCCACAATATTAAGCTCGGCCGCGGCGGCATTCGCGAGGTCGAGTTTTTTGCGCAGACCCAGCAGCTCATCGCCGGCGGGCGCAATCCGCACCTGCGCGACCGCGACACCCTCACTACGCTCGACAAGCTGGCCGCCGACCACTGGATCGGGGACGACGCCCGGGACGAGATGAAGGCCGCGTATTGCTTCCTGCGCAGCGTCGAGCACCGCCTGCAGATGGTCAATGATGAGCAGACCCAGGCGCTGCCGCCCGAGCGCGACGGGATCGAGCGCTTCGCGCATTTTCTCGGATTTGAGCGCCGCGATACCTTCGCCAAGGTGCTGGTCGACCACCTCGACAAGGTGCAGGGCCACTACGCGCGGCTGTTCGAAAGGATGCCGACCGGCCCGGACCGGCCGCCGTTGCGCTTCCCGCTTGACGCCGACGACCACAAGACGCTCGATCGTCTCGCCGAGCTTGGCTACCGCAAGCCGCTCGAAGTCTCGACTATCGTGCGCCATTGGCTCGCCGGCGGCTACCGCTCGCTCAAGGGCGAGACCGCGCGCGACCATCTCGCCGACCTGTTGCCGGCGCTGCTCGAGCAACTGGCCCGCACGGATAGCCCCGACGCGGCGGTGGTGTCGTTCGATCATTTCCTCGCCAACCTGCACGGCGCCACCCGGCTGTTGTCGCTGCTGCGGCAGAATCCCGACCTGATCGCGCTGATCGCGCTGGTGCTCGGCATCGCTCCGCGGCTTGCCGACACACTGGCGCGCCATCCGCAGGTCATGGACGCGCTGGTCGACCCGAGCTTCTTCGGCGTGCTGCCCGGCGAGGACGACCTGCGCGAGCGGCTGGAAGCGGCGCTTTCGCAGTCGAGCCATGACGAGGACCTGCTCGAACGCATCCGCATGTTCGGGCTGGAATACATGTTCCTGATCGGCGTGCGCATCCTGACCGGCACGGTGACGGCGCGGCAGGCGGGCGAGGCCTTCGCGCGTCTGGCCGACGCGGTGATCCGCGCCGTGCACCGCCTCGTTTCCAGGAATTTCGCCCGGACCTATGGCGAGATCGCCGCCCAGGAGGACGCCGTGCTCGCCATGGGCAAGCTCGGCGGCTACGAGATGAACGCGGCGTCCGATCTTGACTTGATCTTGATCTACGACTTCGACCAGGCGCAGCCGGAATCGAGCGGCGCGCGGACGCTCTACGGCCCGCAGTATTTCGCGCGCCTGACCCAGCGGTTGATCAACGCCCTGACCGCGCGGACAAACTATGGGGCGCTCTATGAGGTCGATATGCGTCTCCGTCCGTCCGGCCGTGCCGGTCCTTTGGCGACGCAAATCGAAAGCTTCTCCGACTATCAGGAGAACGAGGCCTGGACCTGGGAGCACATGGCGCTCACGCGCGCGCGCGTTGTGTCGTCCTCGCCCATTTTCAAGTCGCGCGTGGAGGAGGTCATCCGCGGCGTTCTGCAGCGGCCGCGCGACCACGCCTTGATAGCCGGCGACGTGATAGAGATGCGCGGAGCGATCGCCAAGGAAAAGGGCGACAAGGATCGCTGGGACCTCAAATATGTCGCCGGCGGGTTGATCGATATCGAGTTCATCGCGCAGTACCTGCAGCTCGTGCACGCGCATGATAAGCCGGAAATTCTCGACACCTCGACGGCGCGCGTGCTCGACAAGGCGTGGCGCCTGCGCTTGCTGGCGGTCGAGGATGCCGAAGTCCTGCGGCCAGCGGTGCAACTCTATCAGGACGTGACGCAGATCCTGCGGCTCTGCCTGCCGGGGGCGTTCGATCCGAAGACGGCGGGCCCGGGCCTGCTGCGCCTGTTGGCGCGCGCCGGCGACGTGCCGGATTTCGCCGCGCTGGAAGCGACGCTCACCGAGACACAGACACGCGTGCGCGAGAGCTTCGTGCGGATTTTGGGCAAGGCGCCGTGAGTTGTCTGTAGGGCAGGGCGTTATACCCACGCCGCTCCTTGCTTCGGCCGCATGCGCTGCGGCTCGAGTGTTGTCCCACGCATCAAACCCTCGGCGTTTGCCCCCGCAGAACCTGGGCGAATATCGAGATGTCGACATTGCCGCCTGACAAAATGACGCCCGCCCGCTTGCCTTGATATCTTTCGCTCTCTTTGAGCAGCGCGGCGAGAGCCGCGGCGCCGGCGCCTTCCGCCGTATTGTGCGTGTCGGTGAAGAGAATGCGCATGGCTTCGGCGATGTCGTCGTCGGTCACGGTGACGATCCGGCCGGCGCCTTTCCGGATGATATCGAACGGCTCCGCTTGCGGTTCGCGGCAAGCCATGCCGTCGGCAAATGTTTGCGCCGTCTCGGTCGGCGTGATGGTTCCGGCTTCGAAAGAAAGTGCAAAGGCCGGGGCATTGGCGGCGACGACGCCGACGATTTCCGTCTTCAGCCCGAGCAGGTCACGCACCGTGATCAGCCCACAAATGCCCGAACCCATGCCGATGGGGACATAGACGACATCGAGGCCGGCATGGCGGGTGAACAGTTCGTGCGCGTAAGTCGCGACGCCAACTACGAGGTCGCGGTGAAAGGAGGGTACGAAATGATAGCCGCGCTCCTGCTGGATGCGCGCGGCAATTACCCGGCTCTCGTCGAAGTCCTTTCCGGCGATGATGATCTCGCCGCCGAAGGCAGCCATCGCGGCATTCTTTTCGGTCGAATTGCCGACAGGAACGACGATCACCGCCGGAATGCCGAGCCGAGACGCTGCGAGAGCGATCGACTGCCCATGATTGCCGCGGGTTGCCGTGACGAGCCCTTGAGGAAGATTGCCGGCACGACGCAATGATTCGACGTAGACCAGCCCGCCGCGTGCCTTGAACGAGCCGGTCGGCGTATGGTTTTCGTGCTTGACGATCACTTCGACGCCGGTGCGGCGGGCAAGCAGCGGCCAGGCATAGGCCGGGGTCGGCGGCACCAGGCTGCGGACGATGGCGGTCGCAACCTCGAGATCGTCAAGGGAGAAGAGCGACATAGGCTTTCTTATCCGGCCGGCGCGCTTGCCGCAAACCGGCTATGCCGCCTCTTCCCGCGGCAGCGCACAGTGCGGCTCGAGCGGCAACCGCACCACGACCACCGTGCCTTCTCCCAGGGTAGAGCGGATGCGCATGCTGCCGCCGTGCAACTCGACCAGCGATTTGGAGATGGCGAGCCCTAACCCTGAGCCTTGATGGCTTTTGGTCAATTGGCTTTCCACCTGTTCGAACGGCCGGCCGAGCCTGGTCAGCGCGTCGGGGGCGATGCCGATGCCGGTATCGGCGATGGAGAGCACGATGCAATGATCGGCGGCGCGTCCGCGCACGGTGATGCGGCCGCCGGAAGGCGTGAACTTCACCGCATTGGACAGAAGGTTGAGTGCAATCTGCTTGAGCGCGCGGCGGTCGGCGCGCAGATGAAGCCCGGGCA
The DNA here is from genome assembly GCA_963837965.1 of uncultured Pseudomonadota bacterium. GTDB lineage: Bacteria > Pseudomonadota > Alphaproteobacteria > Rhizobiales > Xanthobacteraceae > Pseudolabrys. Next base: position 693,294 of record CAWIPY010000011.1, read on the forward strand.
AGATGCGGGCCGAGATATCAAGCTGCTTTTCCTGCGCGCGCGCGGAAAGCACCCGCATGGCTTCGTTCAGCAGCGTATCGAGCGCGAGATCCTCGAAGTCGAGGCGGATGCGCCCGGCCTCGATCTTGGACATGTCGAGAATGTCGTTGATGACGTCGAGGAGATATTGCCCGCTGGAGCGGATGTCGCTGCAGTACTCGTGATATTTCTCTGCGCCGAGCGGGCCGAACATGCCCGATTCCATGATTTCGGAGAAGCCGATGATGGCGTTGAGCGGCGTGCGCAGCTCATGGCTCATATTGGCGAGAAATTTCGATTTGGCCTGGTTGGCCTCCTCGGCGCGGGTCTTCTCGGTCGCGTATTTCTCGGTGAGCTCGGCCGAGCGCTGCTGCGAAGCGCGCAGCTCGTTGACGCTGGCCATCAGGCGCTGCTCGCTGTCGACCAGCTTCTCTTCGTGGATCTTCAGCGCGGTGATATCGGTGCCGACCGAGACATAGCCGCCGTCCTTGGTGCGCCGCTCGCTGATGTGCAGCCAGCGCCCGTCCTCGAGCTGGGCCTCGAAAGTGCGGGCGCCGGGAGCGGCGGGTCCGTCCGGCACGGCCTTGTGACGCACCACGGGCTTGCGGCCGGCGGCCACCACCAACTCGTAGGAGGCGCCGACCGCGATCGCCTCGTCGGGCAAATCATGCAGCGTCTGGAAGTTGGAATTGCACAGCACGAGGCGGTTGTCGGCGTCCCACAGCACGAAGGCTTCCGGAATTGTCTCGATGGCGTCGCGCAGGCGCATGTCCGCGGCCATCGTCTTCTCCACGAGATTTTTCTGCTCGGTCACGTCGACGGCGATGCCGATGAGATGCGGCCCCGGTTCCCGCGGCGGGCTCACCAGCTCGCAGCGCGCACGCAGCCAGACCCAATGGCCGTCGGCGTGACGCATGCGGAAGGCGTGATCGATGACCGTCACCTTGGCGTCGACGATTTCGGTGGCGAGCGCATAGAGCTGCACGTCGTCGGGATGCACCAGCGCGCTCACGTCGCCGAAGGAGAGCAGGTCTTCCTTGGCCTCCAGGCCGAGGATGTCGAACATCGACTGTGACCAGAATATGCGGCCGCGCGCCAGGTCCCAATCCCATAGCCCGCAGCGGCCGCGGTTGAGCGCGGTGTCGATGCGGCTGCGCACCGTCTCGTAAATGACATCGGCCTCGCGCGCGCGCGTCGCCTGCCAATGGAAGGCAAAGCCGAGGATCAGCACCACGAAGCCGGTCGTGGCGGAGAGCGTCAGCGTCAGCGTGGTGAGAGAGCGCCAGGAGGCGAGCGCGGCCCGGCGCGGCTGCACCACCGCGATCTGGCCGAACGGCCCGTTCAGCATGCGCACCGTTGCCAAAGCCGGCGTCTCATCGGCCAGTGTGATGTCCATGACGCCGGCGCCGGCGCCGAAAGTGGTGAGCGGCTGCGTCGGCCCCAACAGGTCGATCAGTGGGCGGCCGATGGTGTCGTTGGTGGCGGGGACCGCGGCGGTAACGGTGCCTGCGCGATCGGTGAGGATGAAGCGCCGGCCGGCCCGGGTCGCCCAGTCGGCCAGCGCCCGCGCGAGGATTTCCTGCGGCCGCTCGACGGCATCGGCCGGATTCGCCAGCGGCTGCCGCAGCCGCGCGGCGGCAAGATCGGCGGCCGCATCCAGCGTCGTCACCATGGAGTTGAGCGTCTGCTTGCGATGGTCGAGCGCCTGGACGATGGCGCCGACGGCGATGGTGAGAAGGAAGGCGATGATCAGCACCGGCACAGCCCGGCGCAGCAAGGGTTCAGCGGTCAGCAGCCTGCGATAGGCCGGCTTGGCGACCGATTGCGCGAGCCCCTTGATCGAATCGGACTGTGTAGACGCACTCGCCACACCGGCGCGCGCCATGGATTGCCTCCGTTCGGATTTCCCCTAACCACCCTGATCGGAAGGATGTGCCGCATCGCTTTCCGAATCACTTCCGATTGGAATCGATGGCCCTCGATTTGTCGAGAGTCCGAAGTCAAATATTTATAAACCGTTACCCACAAATAACACTGTGCGGTTAAGGAATAAGGGGCTGCGGCAGCCCGGCGCCGCCGCCGCTACGCTTTGCGGTACGGCTGTCCGCTCAGGCGGGCGCCAGTGCGCGTTCGACGATATCGGCGACGTCGCGCGACAGGCCGGCAGCCGCCTTGATGCGCGAGAGCGCCGCTTGCGCCCGCGCCCGGCGGCCGTCTTCCAGCGTGCGCCAGGTGCGAAACGCGGTCGAAAGCCGGGCGGCGAGCTGCGGGTTTTTCGGGTCGAGGGCCAGCACGGTGTCTGCGATGAACTCATAGCCGGCGCCGTCGGCGCGGTTGAACTGCGTCGGGTTGCCTTGCGCGAAGGCGCCGATCAGGGCGCGCACGCGGTTGGGATTGGTCATGGAGAAGGCGGGATGAGCGGTCAGCGCCTTCACATGGTCGAGCGCGCCCGGCTGCGGGATGGTGGCCTGCAGCGAGAACCATTTGTCGACGATCAGTGCGTCCGAAGCGTAGCGCTTATAGAAATCGGCCAGGGCCTCGTGGCGCTGCGGCACGTCATGCAGCGATAGCGTCGAGAGCGCCGCCATGCGGTCGGTCATATTGTCGGCGGCCCGGTATTGCCGTGCGGCGCGTTCAATGGCGTCAGCAGCGGCAGATGCGGCCATGAGGTCGAGGCTGACATTGCGCAGAGCCCGGCGGCCGGCGCTATGTGCGTCGGGCGAATAGCCGCCGTGTACGCTCAGGCGCTCGTAAAGAGTCGACAGTGCGGCTTCGAGCCGGGTGCCGATCTCGCGGCGCAAGGAGCGGCGGGCGCTGAAGATGGCATCCGGGTCGATGTCGCGGCCGATCTCCCGCGCCACGTCGCCTTCGCCGGGCGGCACCAGCGCCAGCGCCACGAAGGCCGGCTCCAGACGCTCGTCCTCCAGGGTGGCGGCGAGCGCCAGCATCAGCCTGTCATCGCTGTGCGGGGTGCCGCCGCTGCGCAAGGCGGCGACGTTGTCGATCAAGAGGCGCATGGAAATGGTCTGCAGCGCCTGCCAGCGGTTGAACGGATCGCTGTCGTGGGCCGCAAGAAAGGCGAGATCGTCGCCGGTCAGGTCGGTGTCGAGCTTGATCGGCGCCGAGAAGCCGCGGTTGATCGACAGCACCGGACGCTCGGTGATGCCCCTGAAGGTGAACGCTTGCGCCGGCTTGTCGAGTACCAGCACGCCGCGTTCGAGCGCGCCGTCGCCGGCAAGCGTCAGCGGCAGGTCATGGCCGTTCTTGTCGACCAGGCCGAGGGCGAGCGGGATCACCATCGGTTTCTTGTCGGGTTGACCGGGCGTCGGCGGCACGCTCTGCTTGACGTCGAGCGTGTAGGTCCCGTCGGCAGGGTCGAAACGCGCCGCGACCGTCACCTGGGGCGTGCCGGCCTGGCGGTACCAGCGCATGAACTGGGTCATGTCGCGGCCGCTCGCTTCGGCAAAGCACTGGATGAACTGCTCGACGGTCGCCGCCTCGCCGTCATGGCGTTCGAAATAGAGATCCATGCCGGCGCGGAACTTCTCAGGCCCGAGTCAGCGTGGCGATCATGCGCACCAGTTCGGCGCCCTTCTCATAGACCGTCGCGGTATAGAAATTGTTGATCTCCTTGTAGGCCTCCGGGCGCACCGGATGCGCCAGCGGTCCTGCATCCTCGACGAACTGCGCGGCGCGCAAGCCCCGCACATCGGTGATGCGCTTCACCGGTCGCGAGCGCATGTCGGAGGAGAATTCCTGGTCGCGGTAGACCGTGAGGCCTTCCTTCAGGCAAAGCTGGAACCAGTCGCGGCAGGTGATGCGGTTGCCGGTCCAGTTGTGGAAATATTCGTGAGCGATCACGCCTTCGATATGGGTGAAGTCATAGTCGGTGGCGGTCTCGGGCGTCGCCAGCACGTATTTGTCGTTGAATACGTTGAGGCCCTTGTTCTCCATCGCCCCCATGTTGAAATCGGACACGGCGACGATCATGAAGATATCGAGATCGTATTCGCGGCCGAACGCCTCTTCGTCCCAGCGCATGGAGCGCTTGAGCGAATCCATGGCGTAGGCGCAGCGGTCTTGCTTGCCGTGCTCGACATAGATGCGCAGTGTCACGTCGCGGCCGGACATGGTGCGGAAATGGTCCTCGACACAGGCGAGGTCGCCGCCGACCAGTGCGAACAGGTAGGACGGCTTTGGATGCGGGTCGTGCCAGACCGCGAAGTGGCGCCCGCCCGGCAAGTCTCCGCTCTCGGTGAGGTTGCCGTTGGCGAGCAGCACCGGCGCTTCCTTTTTGTCGGCCTCGATGCGCGTGGTGTAGACGGCCATCACGTCGGGCCGGTCGGGGAAATAGGTGATGCGGCGGAAGCCCTCCGCCTCGCATTGCGTACAATAGGTGCCGCTGGACCGGTAAAGGCCGGAGAGCTGAGTGTTGTCGCTCGGGTCGACCAGGGTCTCGATTTCCAGCGTGAACGGGCCATTCGGCGGTTGCGGGATGGTGAGCTGGTCGGGCGTCATCCGATAGCTGTCGGGACCAAGTTCGGCGCCGTCGAGCTTGAGCGATCGCAGCGAGACCCCGTCGCCGTCGAGCACCAGCGGCGCCGCCGGCGTCGCCGGATTGGGGCTGAATTTCAACGTCGCGCGCACTGTGCTGCGGGTCGGATGCAGCGCGACGTCGAGGTGGACAGTCTCCACCAGCCAGTCGGGCGGGCGGTAGTCGGAGAGGCGGATGGGCTGGGCGATATCGGTGCGCATGGTTATTTGATCTAAGGGGTCCGGCGGCGGATTGAAAGGAAGAAACGATGGCCACAATGCGCGCCATGGTGCTGGATAAACCCGGAACGCCACTGGTAATGCGCGAGCGCCCGCTGCCGGTTCCTGCCGCCGGGCAGATTCTGCTCGCGATCTCGGCCTGCGGGGTGTGCCGCACCGATCTGCACGTGGTCGATGGCGAGCTGACCGAGCCCAAGCTGCCCATTGTGCCCGGACACGAGATCGTCGGCCGTGTGGCAGCGTTGGGCGACGGTGTCCGCGGCTTTTCGCCCGGCGAGCGGGTGGGCGTGCCCTGGCTGGGCGGCACCTGCGGCGTCTGTCCCTACTGCCGCAGCGGGCGGGAAAACCTGTGCGATCACCCGGTGTTCACCGGCTATACCCGTGACGGCGGCTTCGCCACCCATACTGTGGCGGACGCGCGCTTCTGCTTCCCGCTCGGCGAGGGTGGCGACGACGCCGAGCTGGCGCCGTGGCTTTGCGCGGGTCTCATCGGCTGGCGCAGCTATCGCATGGCCGGCGAGGGAGAATCGCTGGGCATCTACGGCTTCGGCGCCGCCGCCCACATTCTGGCGCAGGTGGCGAAATGGCAGGGCCGCCGCATCTACGCCTTCACGCGCAAGGGCGACAGTGCCGCGCAGGATTTCGCGCGCTCGCTCGGCGCGGTATGGGCCGGCGGCTCCGACGAACCGCCGCCGGAATTGCTCGACGCTGCCATCATCTTCGCGCCCGTCGGCAGCCTGGTGCCGGCGGCGCTCAAGGCGATAAAGAAAGGCGGCCGCGTGGTGTGCGGCGGAATCCACATGTCGGACATTCCAAGTTTCCCCTATGCGCTCTTGTGGGAGGAGCGCTGCATCCAGTCGGTCGCCAATCTGACGCGGCAGGATGCACAGGACTTTCTGGAGATCGCGCCGAAGGCCGGCGTGCACGCGGAAGTGACGCGCTATCCGCTCGAACAGGCCAACGAAGCATTGTCGGATTTGCGCGATGGACGGCTGCAGGGCGCCGCGGTGTTGATACCGTCCTGAGACTGTCCGCTACGCGCGCGCATCGTTCACTCCGGAATCGGGAATCCAGGCCCCGTTCCGACACTCTCATTTTTTTGGGGGCCTGTGTCCCCGCGTCCGCGGGGACGAACGGAGCCGATCGTTGCGGGCTATGATTTCAACGGCTCGGCGTGGCCGATCACGCGCTTGATTGACGGCGCGCGTTCGCGCAAGGAGCGCTCCAGCGCGTCGACTTTCTCGTGCACGGTCTGCACCGTGAGCGAGGGATCGACATTGCAGTGGAAGTTGACGATCTCGCCGTCGTCGGTTTCGCGCACGCGCACGTCGTGCACGTTGCGGACGGTGCGGCCTTCGGCGGCGAGCTCCGTCAGCGCCAGCTCCACCGCCTTCACCCGTTCGGGCAGCGCCTCGCGGCCCATGGCATCCTGCTGTTGCAAGGGCTCGATGTGGGTCTCTACCTCGACGCCGGGGCCGAGCTCGTCCTCGATGGCCTTTTCCAGGCCGTCGGCCAACGCATGCGCCTCGCCCAGCGACAGCGTGCCGCCCACTTCGAGATCGAGCGCGACCGCCAGGCGATCCTTGAGGTCGTGCACGGTGACGTGATGGACGGCGAGCGCGCGGTTGCGCGCGATCACCATGACACGGTCGAGCACGGTCTCATTGTCGAGCGCGACCGGATGGGTGGTGACGGTCGGCGCCGCGCCTGGGATCTGCGCGCGCACCGCCGCGGCGACGGCATCCTTGATGGCCGTGACGCGATCGAGCGCAAGCGTGCGGTTCACCGCCACCACCAGGTCGATGAAGGTTGTCTCGCCGACCGCACGTGCGCGCACCTGCTCGACAGTGACCACGCCCGGCACCTTGTCGGCGATCGCGGTGATCTGGGCGGCGGCACCGGGCGGTGCCACGTCGATCAGGGTGTCGATGGTGCGGCGGCCAAGGCGCCAGCCGGCGATCAGGACCAGCACGGCGACTGCGAGTGCGGCGGCGGAATCAGCCCACCAAAGGCCGAAGCGAACGCCGATCAGCCCGACCAGGACCGCCAGGGAGGCCCACAGGTCCGAGGAAAAATGCAGCGCGTCGGCTTCCAGCGCGTGGCTCGACGTCTCCTTGGCGGTGCGCGACAGCGCGCGCGAGCGCAGGAAGTCGACCGCGATCGACACCACAATGACGCCGAAGGCCCAGGCGTTGGCCTCCACCCCGTGGCCGGCATGGGCCAGCAGACGATTGGAGGCTATCCAGATCACCACGCCGGACAAGAGAAACAGCAGCGCGGTTTCCGCCAGCGCCGAAACCGCTTCCACCTTTCCGTGGCCGTAATGATGTTCCTCGTCGGCCGGCTTGCCGGAGATGCGTACGGCGACGTAGGTCATCACCGTGGCGCCGAGATCGATCAGCGAGTGGCCGGCCTCCGACAGGATCGCCAGCGAACCAGTGGCGAAGCCGACAAAGGCCTTGGCCACCGTCAGCCCGGCCGAGGCCGCGATCGAGGTCAGCGCGACTTTTTCCTTTTCATTCTGCATGCGGCGCCTTTGCCGCTGATGTAGCCCAGGCGCAGAGTTTTTGCGAGCGGGCCCGGCGCGCGTTCGCCGGCGGATCAGCGCGCCTTCGATCGGGCAGGACGGGCGGCCGGTTTGGGCAGTTCCTCGACGAGATTGTAGAACTCGCGCTCCGCCTGGGTGATCGTGCGCTCCTTGTGGCGCAAGGCGAAGAACTGGCGCATCGGCACGGCGAAATCGAGGGCGACCAGCATGCCGGATTGGAGCGAGGACGCCACGACAAGCTTCGACAGCACGGCGGCGCCGGCGCCGTCCTCGACCACCGCGCGCACCGCCTCGTTCGACGGCAGTTCGAGCAACAGGTCGAGTTCCGCCAGACCCACGCCCGCCTTGGCCAGCGCCTGCTCGAACAGCGCGCGCGTCGCCGAGCCGCGCTCGCGCGAGATCCAGCGCATTGCCTTGAGGTCGGCGGCAGACGGCGCCTGCCGCTTCGGCCGCAGGCTGGCGGCGACAACGAGGATGAGTTCGTCGTCGGCGACCGGCGTGACGGCGAGCGCGGGATCGTCGACCGGCCCCTCGACCACGCCGATATCGGCGAGGCCGTCGCGCACGGCTGCCGCCACGGTCTCCGTGTTGCCGATGGTGAGGCTGAGCGCGATCCCCGGATATTTGAGCCGGTAGTGGTCCATCAGCGGCGGCAGCCAGTAATTGCCGACGGTCTGGCTGGCCGCCAGCCGGAGCGAGCCGCGCTTGAGGCCGGCGAGCTCGGCGAGCACGGTCTCGGCGGCGGCCGCGCGCGCCAGCACCGCCCGCGCTTCGATCAGGAACAGCCGGCCGGCCTGGGTCAATTCGATGCGGCGGCCGATGCGATTGAAAAGCTTGATGGCATAACGCGCTTCGAGCGCGGCGATGGCCGCGCTCGTTGCAGATTGTGTCAGGTTCAGATCAGCCGCGGCCCGCGTGACATGCTCGCGTTCGGCTACCGCTACGAAGACGCGAAGCTGTTCGAGGGTCATCGCTACCCATCAGGTGAATACTCTGATCAGCAGCAGACTGAAGCCCGAGATGAAGAAAAAGGCAACAAGGCCGAGCAGCAGGGGGCGCAGGCCCTCGGCCCGCAACTTGCGGATGTCGGTCTCCAGCCCCATGGCGGCCAGCGCCATGGACAGGCCGAACGTGGTCACCATCCCCACCGGGGCTTTGACGGTGACCGGTATGGTGACCAGGCTGTTGATCACGATCAGCGCGATGAAGCCGACCACGAACCAGGGCATGGGCACTTTCGCGCTCGATTGGCCGCCGCGGGCGCGCACCAGCAGGCCCAGCGAGAGCACCACCGGCGCCAGCATCATCACGCGGGTAAGCTTGGCGATGGTGGCGAAATCGCCCGCCTTAGCGCCATCCTGATAGGCGGCGGCCACCACCTGGGCGATCTCGTGGATCGAGCTGCCCGTCCACAGGCCGTAGGCGTGCGGGTCCATGTGCAGGGCGCCGACCAGCATGGGATAGGAGAACATGGCGATGGAGCCGAACACGGTGACGCAGGCGACGGCATAGGCGACGTCCTCGTCGGAGCCGTCGGTGACCGTGTTGGTGGCGATCACCGCGGACGCGCCGCAGATCGAGGTGCCGGCTGCGATGAGCTGGGTCAATTTGGCGTCGACGCCGAGCAGGCGGCCCATCCAGGTGGTGAACAAGAAGGTGGCGAGCAGGGTGGCGATGATCACCGCGATGCCGGCGCCGCCCACCGCGATCACCTGCTGCGCGGTCAATTGCAGGCCCAGCAGGATGATGGCGAGGCGCAGCACGCGGCGCAGCGAGAACGACACCCCCGCCTTGGCCACCGCCGGGGTGCGCACCAGGTTATGGAAGGCAATCCCCATGAAGATCGACAGGATCATCGGGCTGAGCGCCGACAGGCCGGGCAGGCTGTGCAGGCCGTAGGCCAGGGCGGCGATGCCGGCGGTCAGCATGAGGCCCGGGACGATGCCGAGGGCTCCGGCCACGAAGCCCCGCGCGGGACGGGGCAGGGCGACTGCGGCAGCGTGAGGCTCGGCGGGAAATTCGCGATCGGGAGTGGTGATGGACACTGGCGTAAGGCTCCTGTTCGGACCCTATATCGCACCGCACACTTAATCGATCCAATGAATAATTATTTGCGTTTCGTTCGTTTTTTTCGATTGATCGATTCTCTGTGACTTGATTCCTTTGTCGGACGCGCGGCGGCAGGCGCCTCCAGCTTGGGCAGGAAGCGCCGGCCCTCGGCCACCAGGAAATCGCGCAGGGTGCCCGCCGCCGGCATCAGCCGCTTGGCGGCCGGGCGCACGACGAACCAGTGGCGGATTTCGGGCAGGCCGTCGACATCGAGCACGACCAGGCGGCCGTCGTGGATTTCCGAGGCGATGGTGTGGCCCGAAATGAAGGCGATTCCCAGCCCGGCGATAACCGCCTGCTTGATGGTTTCGTTGGAGCCGATCTCCATGCCGATGCGCGGCTTGATGCCGTGCTGATCGAGGAAGCGCTCGGCCAGCAGGCGCGTGCCCGAACCCACTTCGCGCATCAGCAGGGTCTCGCCGGCGATCTCGCTGGGCGGAATATGGCGCCGATGAGCGAGGGGGTGGTCGGGTGGGGCGATGATGACCTGCGGGTGATCGCCGATCAGCGCGCTTTCCACCTCCACGCCCTCCGGCGGCCGGCCCATGACCGCCACGTCGAAACGGCCGTCCTTGAAGGCCGCGATCGTGTCCTCGCGGTTGCCGACCAGGAGCTCGATATCGATGCCCGGATGGGCGCGGGAGAAGGCGCCCAACATCTGCGGGGCGAAATACTTGGCGGTGGACACCACGCCGACGGCAACCCGGCCGCCGGCCAGCGATTTGAGGTCCGCCAGCCCCGCGGCGCAGTCCGCCAACGCGGCGTCGATGCGTTCGGCCGCGGCCAGCACCTCCTTGCCGGCGGCCGTGAGGCTCAAGCCACGGCCGTCGCGCTCGAACAGCGGCAGGCCGACGTCGGTCTCGAGCTGGCGCATCTGCATGGTGACAGCCGGCGGCGTCACGTGACAGGCGTCGGCGGCTGCCGCGAAGCTGCCCCCGCGCGCCGCCGCGGTCAGCAGCCGCAGCTGTTTCACCGTGACGTTGCGCATCGATCCTGTGTCGGTTTTCCGTGTGCCCATGACTTAAGTTTTTCTGAATGCATAAATAAGATAATTCAACTTTCTTTAATAGGCAAGGCCACCTATGTAGATCGTGACCGGAGAAAGCGATCATGGATGACCGAACCAATCTGACCAAAATTCGCGACAGCAAGAAGCGCTACAAGGCGGGCGTGCTCAAATACGCTCAGATGGGCTATTGGGACGCCGACTACGAGCCGAAGGACACCGACGTCCTCGCGCTCTTCCGCGTCACGCCGCAGGAAGGCGTCGATCCGATCGAGGCCGCCGCCGCCGTCGCCGGCGAATCCTCGACCGCCACCTGGACGGTGGTGTGGACCGACCGCCTCACGGCCTGCGAGACCTATCGCGCCAAGGCCTACAAGGTGGAGCCGGTGCCCAACCAGCCGGGGCAGTATTTCTGCTACGTCGCCTACGACCTCGACCTGTTCGAGGAAGGCTCGATCGCCAATCTCACCGCTTCGATCATCGGCAACGTGTTTTCGTTCAAGCCGCTGAAGGCGGCCAGGCTCGAGGACATGCGCCTGCCGGTGGCGTACGTGAAAACCTTCAAGGGCCCGCCGACCGGCATCGTGGTCGAGCGCGAGCGCCTCGACAAGTTCGGCCGGCCGCTGCTCGGCGCCACCACCAAGCCGAAGCTCGGACTGTCCGGCAAGAATTACGGCCGCGTCGTTTATGAGGCGCTGAAAGGCGGTCTTGATTTCACCAAGGACGACGAGAACATCAATTCGCAGCCGTTCATGCACTGGCGTGATCGCTTCCTCTACGTGATGGAGGCGGTCAACCGCGCCGGCGCCGAGAGCGGCGAGGTCAAGGGCCACTATCTCAACATCACCGCCGGCACGATGGAGGAGATGTACAAGCGCGGCGAGTTCGCCAAGGAACTCGGCTCGGTCATCGTCATGGTCGACCTTGTCGTCGGCTACACGGCGATCCAGTCGATCTCGAACTGGGCGCGCGATAACGACATGATCCTGCACATGCACCGCGCCGGCCACGGCACCTACACGCGGCAGAAGAACCACGGCGTCTCTTTCCGCGTCATCGCCAAGTGGCTGCGCCTCGCCGGCGTCGACCATCTGCATGCCGGCACCGCGGTCGGCAAGCTGGAAGGCGATCCGATGACCGTGCAGGGCTATTACAACGTCTGCCGCGAAAACAGGAACGAGGTGGATCTGCCGCGCGGCCTGTTCTTCGAGCAGGACTGGGCCGGCATTCGCAAGGTCATGCCGGTCGCCTCCGGCGGCATCCATGCCGGGCAGATGCACCAGTTGCTCGACTTGTTCGGCGACGACGTCTGCCTGCAATTCGGCGGCGGCACCATCGGCCACCCGATGGGCATTCAGGCCGGCGCCACGGCCAACCGCGTTGCGCTCGAAACGATGGTGCTGGCGCGCAACGAGGGCCGCGACATAAAGACCGAAGGTCCGGAAATTCTGGCCGATGCCGCCAAATGGTGTCAGCCTCTGCGCGCCGCGCTCGACACCTGGGGCGACATCACCTTCGAATATACCTCGACCGATACGTCGGACTACGTGCCGACGGCGGCGGCCGTGTAAGCTGGAAAGAGAGAACCGATCATGCGCATCACCCAAGGGGCTTTCTCGTTCCTGCCCGACCTCGACAACAAGCAGATCGCCGCGCAGGTGGAATATTGCCTGCGCCAGGGCTGGGCGGTCAGCATCGAGTTCACCGACGATCCGCATCCCCGCAACACCTATTGGGAGATGTGGGGCATGCCGATGTTCGACCTGCACGACGCCGCCGGTGTGATGCAGGAGATCAAAGCCTGCCGCGAGGCGAACCCCGAGACCTATGTGCGGGTCAACGGCTTCAACTCAACGCGCGGCTGGGAAGCCGTGCGCCTGTCTTTCATCGTGCAGCGTCCCTCGCGCGAGCCCGGCTTCCGGCTCGAACGGCAGGAGGCGCCGGGGCGCACCATCCGCTATACCTTGCAGACCTATGGCGTCGATCGGCCGCCCGGCGAGCGCTACGGCGCCGGTGAGCCGCGGAGCAAGTGATGAGTGTCGCGGAGCCCGCCGCCAGTTTCGATGAGGCACGCGAGGTCGTCGATCTGCAGGCGCTGTTTGCCGAGACCGACATCGCCGCGCCCATCGCCGAGCTCGAGCGCGACCTGGTCGGCCTGGCCCCGGTCAAGCAGCGCATCCGCGAGATCGCGGCTTTCCTGCTGGTGGCCCGGGCGCGCGAGCAGGTCGGACTTACCGCCGGCCCGCCGACGCTGCACATGTCCTTCACCGGCAATCCCGGCACCGGCAAGACCACGGTGGCGCTGCGCATGGCGAGCATCCTGCACAAGCTCGGCTATGTGCGGAAAGGACATCTTGTCTCGGTGACGCGTGACGACCTGGTCGGGCAGTATATCGGCCACACCGCGCCCAAGACCAAGGAAGTGCTCAAGCGCGCCATGGGCGGCGTGCTGTTCATCGACGAGGCCTATTATCTGCACCGGCCGGAGAACGAGAAGGACTACGGACAGGAAGCGATCGAGATCCTGCTGCAGGTCATGGAGAACCAGCGCGAGGATATCGTCGTGATTCTGGCCGGCTATCGCGACCGCATGGACAAGTTCTTTTCCTCCAATCCCGGCTTCCGCTCGCGCATCGCGCACCATATCGATTTTCCCGATTACGACGATGGCGAACTGCTGGCCATCGCCGAGACGATCTCAGCCGAGAACCAGTATAAGCTGAGCACGGAAGCGCAGAACGTCATGTCCGACTACATCGCGCGCCGGCGTCAGCAGCCGAATTTCGCCAATGCCCGCTCCATCCGCAATGCCATCGACCGCGCGCGGCTGCGCCAGGCGATGCGCTTGTTCAAGGCGGGCGGCGCCGTCGACCGCAATAGACTTATGACTATCGAAGCCGAAGACATAACAAAGAGCCGGATCTTCGCGACCTGACGGCTTAAGCCGCGGGGCGTGAAAGGGGGAAGCGTCATGTCAAGCCACGTTCGTCTTGATGCTTATTTGAACGACTGGGCAATGGGCGAGAACGCGCGCGAGGCGGTGGCCAAGACCGTCTGCGCCCTGGCGGCGGCGTGCAAGGACATCGCCGGGCTGGTGGCGGCCGGTCCGCTGTCGGGCGAATTGTCGCGCCTGCAGACCGACAAGGCCGGCGGCGATTTCCAGACCGAACTCGATATCCTCGCCAACACGTGCCTCATCGATGCGATGCGCAGCGCGCCGGTCGCCGCGGTCGCCTCGGAGGAATTGGACGTACCGGTCGAGCTTAATCCCGGCGCTCCCATCATCGTCGCCCTCGATCCGCTCGACGGCTCTTCCAATATCGATACCAACGTTTCGATCGGCACCATCTTCTCGCTGCTGCCAACAACTCCTCCCGGCAGCGGCGCTGAACCGGCGGCGTTCCTGCGTCGCGGCCACGAGCAGGTCGCCGCCGGCTATGTTCTCTATGGCCCGCAGACATCGCTCGTGCTGACGGTCGGCGCGGGAACCGACATCTTCACCCTGGACCCCGCCACCGGCGCCTTCGTACTCACCAGGCCGCAGGTTCAGATCCCGCCGGTCAGCAACGAGTTCGCCATCAACGCCTCCAACGTCCGGCACTGGGCCGACGAGGTGCGGCAGTGGTTCGACGACTGCATCGCCGGCGCGGAAGGGCCGCGCGGGCGCAATTTCAACATGCGCTGGATCGCCTCCATGGTGGCGGAGGCGCATCGCATTCTGGTGCGCGGCGGCGTCTATATCTACCCGGGCGACGCCCGCGAGGGCTATCGCAGCGGCCGTCTGCGCCTGGTTTATGAAGGCAACCCGATCGCCTTTCTGATGGAGCAGGCCGGCGGCGCCGCCTCGACCGGACGCGAGAGCATCCTCGACCGGGTTCCGCGCATGCTGCACGAGCGGGTGCCGCTGATCTTCGGCTCGCGCGAGGAGGTGGCGCGGCTCGAGCGTCATCACATGGAGCCCTATCCGACAGGCCAATCGCCCCTGTTTGGCCGGCGCGGCCTGTTCCGCGCTTGATCGTTGGGTAGCGGCCGGGAGGGCCTTTCGTGTCAATCAAGCACCCCATCATTTCCATCACAGGCTCGTCGGGGTCGGGCACGACGTCGGTGAAGAAGACCTTCGACGAGATCTTCCGCCGCGAGAACATCCAGGCTGCCTTTATCGAGGGTGACGCATTTCACCGCTACGACCGCATGGGCATGCGCGTGGCGATGGACGATGCGCAGAAGGCGGGCAACAACCATTTCAGTCATTTCGGCCCCGAGGCCAATCTGATCGACGAGCTTGAAGCGGTGTTCCGCGAATACGCCGAAAGCGGCAGCGGCCGCACGCGCCACTACGTCCATAACGAGGACGAGGCCGAGAAATACGGCTGCGCGCAGGGCATCTTCACCGACTGGAAGCCGCTGGAAAAAGGCACCGACCTTCTGTTCTACGAGGGGCTGCACGGCGCGGTGGTCACCGAGACCGCCAATACCGCGCGCTATGCCGATCTCAAGATCGGCGTGGTGCCGGTGATCAATCTCGAATGGATCCAGAAGATCCATCGGGACAAAGACGAGCGCGGTTACACGCAGGAAGCGGTGGTCGACACCATCCTGCGCCGCATGCCGGACTATGTGAACTACATCTGCCCGCAGTTCACCGAGACCGATATCAATTTTCAGCGCGTGCCGACGGTGGACACGTCCAACCCGTTCATCGCGCGCTGGATTCCCACGCCCGACGAGTCGATGGTGGTGATCCGCTTCCGCAATCCGCGCGGTATCGATTTCGTTTATCTCGTCAAGATGATCCACGACAGCTTCATGTCGCGGGCCAATTCCATCGTGATTCCGGGCAACAAGCTCGATCTCGCCATGCAACTCATCCTGACGCCGATGATCCTGCAGCTCATCGAGAAGAAGAAGCGGGCCGGATAGGGAGGCAAGCAGACAATGAACGTCGCACCGCAAGGACTACACGCCGGCCTGACCGAGCCTCTGAGCGCCGCCGTGCGCGCGCTGGCCATGGACATGGTGGAGGCCGCCAAGTCCGGCCATCCCGGCGCGCCGCTGGGCTTGGCCGACGCCATGACCGTGCTGTGGCGGCGCCACCTGCGCCACCATCCGGGCAATCCGGCCTGGCCCGACCGCGACCGCTTCGTGCTGTCGAACGGCCATGCCTCGCCGCTGCTCTATGCGCTCCTGCACCTGACCGGCTATGACCTGCCGGTCGAGGAGCTCAAGCGCTTCCGCCAATTGCATTCGAAGACGCCGGGCCATCCCGAATACGGCGTCACCGTCGGCGTCGAGACCACCACGGGGCCGCTCGGCCAGGGCCTGGCCAATGCGGTCGGCATGGCCATCGCCGAGAAGACCTTGGCCGCGCAGTTCAACCGCCCGGGCCATGCAATCGTCGATCACCGCACCTTCGTGGTGGTGGGGGACGGCTGCCTGATGGAAGGCATCAGCCACGAGGCGGCTTCGCTCGCCGGCCGGCTCGGCCTCGGCAAGTTGATCATGATCTACGACGACAACGGCATCTCCATCGACGGCAACGTGTCGGAATGGTTCTCGGACGACACGCCCAAGCGCTTCGAGGCCTATGGCTGGCGCGTCATCCGCAAGGTCGACGGGCATAGTCAGTCCGCCGTCGATGAGGCGCTGGCAAAGGCGGTATCCAAGAGCGAACGGCCGACGCTGATCTGCTGCAAGACGGTGATCGGCCGCGGTGCGCCCACCAAGCAGGGCCATCAGGACACGCACGGCGCGCCGCTCGGCGCCGAAGAAGTCGCGCGCACCCGCGCGGCGATCGACTGGCCGCATGAGCCGTTCGTGATTCCGCCGGCGGTGGCGGAAGCCTGGAACGGCCGACTGCAAGGCGCCGCGCTGGAGGCCGACTGGGCGCGCCGCTTCGAGGCCTATCGCGCCGCCCATCCCGATCTCGCGGCGGAATTCCTGCGCCGGATCTTCGGCGAGCTTCCGCGCGACTTCGCCGACATCGCCGCCGATCTCGTCGCCAGAACCGACGCCAAGGCCGAAGCGAT
Source organism: uncultured Pseudomonadota bacterium (assembly GCA_963837965.1). Lineage (GTDB taxonomy): Bacteria > Pseudomonadota > Alphaproteobacteria > Rhizobiales > Xanthobacteraceae > Pseudolabrys. The sequence continues at coordinate 709,774 of CAWIPY010000011.1, forward strand.
CGCCACCCGCAAGGCCAGCCAGAACGCACTGGCCGCGCTCTCGCAGGCGCTGCCCGAATTGTTCGGCGGCTCGGCCGATCTGTCTCATTCCAACCTGACCAACCATCCGCTGACCAAGCCGATCACCCGCGACGCCGCCGGCAACACGGTGTTCTTCGGCGTGCGCGAGTTCGGCATGGCGGCGATCTCGAACGGACTGGCGCTGCACGGCGGGTTCCTGCCTTATGCCGCCACTTTCCTCGTGTTCTCCGATTACGCGCGCAACGCGCTGCGCATGAGCGCGCTCATGCGCCAGCGGGTGGTCTATGTGCTCACCCACGATTCCATCGGCCTCGGCGAGGACGGGCCGACCCATCAGCCGGTCGAGCACGTGGAATCGCTGCGCCTCATCCCCGGTCTCGACGTCTGGCGCCCCTGCGACGCGGTGGAAACGGCGGCGGCGTGGACGCAAAGCGTCAAGCGCGACGACGGGCCGAGCGTGCTGGCGCTCTCGCGCCAGGGACTGCCGCATCAGCCGCGCGAACGCGATCAGATCGAGGACATCGCCCGCGGCGGCTACATTCTGGCCGAGCCCGGCACCGCGCCGGTCGCGGCAATCGTCGCCACCGGCTCCGAGGTCAAGCTCGCGCGCCAGGCCGCCGAGCAACTCGCCGCCGAGGACATAGCGGTGCGCATCGTCTCCATGCCCTGCGCCGACCTGTTCGAACGCCAGGAGCCGGCCTGGCAGAACCGCGTGCTGCCGCCGCACCTGCCGGCGATCGTGGTCGAAGCCGGCGCCACCCGCGGCTGGTACCGCTACGCCGGCCGCAACGGCGCGGTGATCGGGATCGACCGCTTCGGCGAGTCCGGTCCGGAGAAGGAGCTGTTCAAATATTTCGGCTTCACGCCCGAGCGCGTGGCCGATGCGGTGCGCGCGGCGGTCGGCCGGCGCACGCTCGCCCCCACTTGCCGAGCGCCTAACTGAGCGCCTTAACGGAGTAGACCCATGCCGCTCGTTTCAATGCGTCAATTGCTCGACCATGCCGCCGAGGAGGGCTATGGCCTGCCGGCGTTCAACGTCAACAACATGGAGCAGATCAAGGCGATTATGGAGGCGGCGCGCGCCGCCGAAAGCCCGGTGATCCTGCAGGGCTCCGCCGGCGCCCGCAAATATGCCGGCGAGGCCTTCCTGCGCCATCTGGTTGCCGCCGCTGTCGAAACCTATCCGGAAATCCCCATCGTCATGCACCAGGACCACGGCGCCTCGCCGCAGGTCTGCGTGGGCGCCATCCGCTCCGGCTTCACCTCGGTGATGATGGACGGCTCTCTCAAGGACGATGCCAAGACGCCGGCCGACTACGATTACAATGTCGGCGTTACGCGCAAGGTCGTGGAATTGGCGCATGCGGTCGGCGTATCGGTGGAAGGCGAACTCGGTTGCCTGGGCTCGCTGGAGACGCTGCAGGGCGACAAGGAGGATGGCCACGGCGCCGAGGGCAAGCTCAAGCGCGAGCAGTTGCTGACCGACCCGGATGAGGCCGCCCGCTTCGTCGACGAGACGCAATGCGACGCGCTGGCCATCGCCATCGGCACCTCGCATGGCGCCTACAAGTTCAAGCGTCAGCCGACCGGCGACATCCTCGCCATCGACCGCATCAAGGCCATCCACGCCCGCCTGCCCAACACGCACCTGGTGATGCACGGCTCATCGTCGGTGCCCCAGTACCTGCTGCAGGAGATCCGCGTCTATGGCGGCGACATTCCCGAAACCTACGGTGTGCCGGTCGACGAAATCCAGGAAGGCATCCGCCACGGCGTGCGCAAGGTGAACATCGACACCGACATCCGCCTCGCCATGACGGCGGCCATGCGCCGGACCATGAAGAAGAATTCCAGCGAATTCGACCCGCGCAAGTTCATGCAGGCTGCGATGGACGAGACCAAGAAGGTCTGCATGGAGCGCTTCGAAGCCTTCGGATCGGCCGGGCAGGCGGCGAAGGTGCGCCCGATCGAGCTTGATTCCATGGCGCTGCGCTACCGCAGCGGCGAATTGCGCCAGATCGTCCATTGAGTAACGGCCCTCCGGGCGCCGGGCTCGGTGCGGCCCCGGAGGAGGCGAGAGCGCGGAGTCAGGCCGTTAGGAGCGGGGGCCTCCACCAATCGGCCCTTGCTTCGTATCGCGTTTATTGAATATAAGTTGCACCAAGTGCCCCGGGTAAGAAGGGCGCCTACATGGACAAAGCGGGCGGAAAGCGGAGCGGCTTATTCCCATGGGTGGATTCAGCGTACCTACGATCCTCGGCCTTGGCGGCTTTGCCGTCGGTCTCGTCTTCGGCGGCGTGGTGCAGCGCACCAATTTCTGCACCATGGGCGGTATTTCCGACCTGGTGCTGATGGGCGACGGGCGACGTTTCCGCGCCTGGCTCCTGGCGATCGCCGTGGCCATCATCGGCACGCAGGCGCTTTCTTTCGCCGGCGTCATCGACATCAACAAGTCGATCTATCTCACGCCCAATCTGGGCTGGCTCGGCGCCATCATCGGCGGCGCCATGTTCGGCTTCGGCATGACCCAGACCGGCGGCTGCGCCAGCAAGACCCTGGTGCGTCTCGGCAGCGGCAATCTGAAATCGCTGGTCGCGATGGTGGTGCTCGGCATCGTGGCCTACATGACGCTGCGCGGTCTTCTGGCGCTGCCGCGGCTGCAGATCGAGACCACCAATGTCGACCTCACGGCGCGCGGGCTGCACAGCCAGAACCTCGGCGAGATGGTCGGCATGGCGCTCGGCGTTCCGGCGGCCTACGCCCGCGCCGGCGTGGCGGCGGTGGTCGCCCTGCTGTTCCTCGCCATCTGCTTCAAGGACGCGGACTTCCGCCGCAGCCCGGCCAATATCATCGCCGGGGTCGTCATCGGCCTGACCGCCATCGGCGGCTGGCTGGTCACCGGCGTGCTGGCCAAGGACGAGTTCAACCCGGTGCAGCTTTCCTCGATCACCTTCGTGGCGCCGGCCGGCGACAGCCTTGCAATACCTGATGACGTTCACCGGTTCGACGATCAATTTCGGCATCGCCATGATCGGCGGCGTTATCGTCGGCAGCTTCCTGATGGCGATCGCCAGCGGCACCTTTGCCGTCGAGCACTTCACCGACCGCGGCGATCTCACCCGCCACATCGGCGGCGCCATGCTGATGGGGGCGGGCGGCGTGCTGGCGCTCGGCTGCACCATCGGGCAGGGCATCACCGGCATGTCGACGCTGGCGCTCGGCAGCCTGATCGCTTGGCTGTCGATCATCGGCGGCGCCTATGTCGGCATCCGCTACCTTGAAGAGGGCACGATCGGCGGCACCCTGCGCGCTGTCTTCGCGCGAGGCTGACGGCCTTCCGCGTTTTCTTCCCATATTCCCGAAGCCAAACCGGCGGGGCGCGCCCCGCCGGTTTATTTTTTGTGCCGCGGTGCAGCAGCCAATGTGCGGCGAAACCATTTGTCCGTCCGGTCGTATCTTCTCCCGGCCGCCGCTATAATGTCGGGTGACGCGGCGATTTCTGCAACGACGTCTGGTCGGGTTTAGATGCGATGAAATCGCTCTACCGCTATCGAGAGGAGCGTCATTTCGACCAGCCGCCCGAGGCGCTCTGGCCGTTCGTCGCCGACAGCGCGCGGGTCAACGAACTCGTCGGTTCGCCGCCGTACACGGTGGAGGAGCGTCCGGACGCGCAAGGCCGCATCCACCGCCTCGCCAGCGCCGGTATGGGCCCAATCCGCCTAAAATGGGAGGAGGGTTACGGCGAATGGGAAGAAAACCGCCGACTCGTTCAAGTCCGCAACTTTATCAGCGGCCCGATCCGCCGCTTCCAGGCCGCCGCCGAACTGTTTCCCGAAGGCGGCGGCAGCCGGCTCGTCTTCTCGGCCGAGATCGAATGCGTCGGTCTGCTGGGATGGCTGGCCAGGGTCTCGGGAATAATGCGACGCGAAGGCGATAAGCGCCTTGCCGTGATCGAACGGCTGATCGCCGAAGGCGTGGCGGCTGATCGTCTTCCCGGCGCCAGAGCGCGCGAAGCGGCGAAACCGGCCGCGCGCCGGCGCCTGGCAGCGCTCATCGACGAGCTCGAGCGCGATCCAGAAAGTCGCGGGCTTGCTCCCCGACTTAGCGAATTTTTATTGCATGCTCCGGCGGTGGCGCTGCGCGGCATCCGTCCCTTGGCCCTGGCGCGTGTTTGGCGGACGAACCCCGAGCATGCGGTTGACCTCTTTCTCACCGCACAACACCTCGGCATTCTGGCCATGGGATGGGAACTGCTGTGCCCGCGCTGCCGCGGCGCTAAAGCGCGGGTGGAGCACCTGCACGATTTGCCGCAAGGGGCGCATTGCTCGTCTTGCAACATCGATTATCAGCGCGATTTCGCCCGCAACGTCGAACTGACCTTTCATCCCGAGCCTTGGTTGCGGCCGCTTCCGGAAGGCGAGTTCTGCCTGCTTGGCCAAGCCAGCACACCGCACGTGAAATTCCAGGCTGAGGTCGCTCCGCATTCCAGCAAGAAGTTTGCGCTGACGTTACGGCCAGGTCCCTATCGATTCCGCACGGTCGAGGCCGGCGGCGAGGCGGACGCAACAGTGGCCGACGATATGATTCCGGAGATTGCGGCGAGAGGATACGAGATCGCATTGACCGGGATCCGTCAGAAAGGTGAATTCGTCGCGCACAACGAAACTGATCGCCCGCTGCTGTTTGTCGTCGAAGATCGCAACTGGGCGAAGGATGCACTCACCGGCGAACGCGTCATTGCCATGCCGGCGTTCCGACGTCTTTGCCCTGAGCAGTTGCTGCGTCCCGGCGACAACGCAGAGATTAGCCGCATTGCCATCGTGTTCACCGATCTGCAAGGATCGACCAAGCTCTATGAAGAGCTTGGCGACGCCAACGCCTATCGTCTCGTGCGTGACCACTTCGCGTTTTTGTCGGAGCGGGTGCAGGAACACAACGGCTTTATCGTTAAGACGGTGGGCGATGCGGTCATGGCCGCCTTTTACAGTCCGGCAGATGCGGTACGCGGCGTCCTTGCCATCCAGGCGGGCGTGGCGAATTTCAATCGCGGACGCGAGGACGCCGGCATCGTCCTCAAACTCGGCCTGCATGTCGGGCCCTGCATTGCCGTCACGGTCGGCGATCTGCTCGATTATTTCGGTTCGGCGGTGAACACCGCCTCGCGTCTCGAACACCAGTGCCGCGGCGGTGAGGCAATTATTTCCCTGGCGGTGTTGGCCGACCGCGAAGCCCGGGACGCGCTGGCAGGTCTAACACTGACGGAGGATTCGGCAGAGCTGCGCGGTCTCAGCGAGCCGGTGCGTTTTGTGCGCGTCGCCGAGGAGAGGGCATTTCGCGTGAACGGATAACAGCTCAATGCGGCCCAAAAAAAACCGGCGCCGCAGGGCGCCGGTTCTGCCTCTTTAAAGATAGAGACGCGTCAGAGCCGCGGCGCCGAGCCGCTGGAGCGGCCCTGCAGCTTGGCGCTGAATGCCAGCAGGAAGGCGAGGCTGCGCTGGGTTTCCGGTTTACCCAGCATGGACAGCGTCGCCATCATGCCGCCTTTCGGCGCCGGCGCCTTGGCGCTCTCCTGCGCCGCTTCCTCGAGCGCCAGCCGCGTATTCTCGGCCAGTTCGCCCATCGCCTCGTTGCCGACCGTGTTGATCATGCTCTCGGCGAACATGAACAGACGCTCCACGATGTTGTCGGTCGCGGCGTTGCGCATGGCGTGCAGCGTCAGCGCCACTTCGCACAAGGTGTCGATGGCGCCGACCTTGTGCAACTCGGTGAGGCGGTCGAGCAGGGAGTGCACGGCCTCGCTGGTGCCCGGGTCGTTGAGGCGGTCGAGCAGTTCCAGCCCATTGCCGCCCAACGTTGCCAGCCGCTCGACCATGCTGTCGGTCAGGGCCTCGCGGGCGGCGATGGTGAGACGTTCGATTTCGCCGGGAGGCGGTTGATTGGACATGTCGTTCATTGCCGCCTCCTTACAGCAAGCCGCGGGCAGAGAGCCAGTACATGCGGTTATAGGCGAGTTTGAACCAGTGGATCATCTGTGACGGCGGGCCCGGATTGGGCGGCGTCGTATAGTTGAACCAGACATAGGTCCCGGTGTTCATGCCGGTCTCGACGAAGCAGAACACCTTGCCGTCGTAGTCGCGCGCCCAGCGATCCTCTTTGATCAGCGAGGAGAGATTGTCGATGATGGTGTCGGCCTCGAAGTGCGCGGTGGAGCCGGCCTTTGAGATCGGCAGGTTGGTGGTGTCGCCAACCACAAAGACATTCTCCGAGCCTTCTTTGAGCAGCGTATTGCGCGCCGTCGGTACCCAGCCGCCCGCGCCCAGGTTGGAATCCGTGATGACCGCCTGGCCGCTGTGCGGCGGGATGGTGATCAGCAGGTCGTAGGGCAGGGTGGTGCCTTCTTCCGAGGTGATGGTCTTGGCCTTCGCATCCACCGACTTGGTGTTGAAGAAGGTCTCGCCCTTGATGCCGGCCTTCTCGAATTCCGGGACCGCCCAGTGCGCCACCGGCTCGAGCGAGTGCAAGCGCCCGATCGGGTAGGTGTAGGTGATCTCGCTCTTGTCGAGCAGGCCCTTGCCGGCGAGGTAGTCGCGCATCATCAGGGTGATTTCGAGCGGCGCCACCGGGCACTTGTGCGGCGCGTTGACGTTGATCACGACCTTGCCGCCTTTGAAATTGGCGAGCGCGTCGCGCATCTTGCGCGCACCGTCGAGGTCGTAGAACCAGTGACCGCCCTCGGTCATGCCGGGGATGTTGTCCGGGCGGATGCGCGAGCCGGTGGCGATGACCAGGAAGTCGTAAGTATGGGTCTTGCCCGATTCCGTGGTGACCGATTTCTTGTCGACGTCGATGTGCTTGGCAGGGTCGACAATGTAGGGGACCCGACGGTCGAGCACCTTGCGTTGGTCCCGGAACAGCTCCGATTCCCGCATCTTGCCGAATGGCACGTAGAGCAGGCCGGGCTGGTACATGTGCTTGTCGGTCGCGCCCAGCATGGTGATGGAGACGCTGCCCGCGGAAAGCTCCTCGCGCAGCTGCCTGCATAGACCGTTGGCGACGATGGTGCCGGAGAGACCTCCTCCGACGATCAGGATTTTCTTGGCCATTTTTGTCTCCTCCCCCGTTCAGCGCCGCCCCATTTGGCCCGTTGGGCGGGCACTACATCTTACTTGGCTTTGCGCACGACGATACTCCAATATCCGTCCTTCTGGGAAATTCCGACCATCTCATGGTGGACTTTCTTGACCCATTCGGGAATGTCGTTGGCCGAACCCTTATCGCTGGACAGGATCTCGATCTCGTCGCCGATCTGAACGAGCTTCAGCTTTGCGATCAGCTCCATCAGCGGACCGGGGCAGAACGCGCCGCGCGCGTCGATTGTCTCTCTTGCCGTCATCTCACTCAATAGTCCCTCGCTAATTTCTTGTCTTTGTTACTGGGCTCCCCTTGCCATATAGGCACGCGTTATAGGGTAATCAGCTGCCCGCTTTCGGCGTCGGACAAGAACTTTGTCAGTCCGAGGGCCCCCTCGATCAGGTCGTCCTCCAGCCGGTCGAGCTCCCAGCCCTGGACGTCGAGTGCCATGGAGCAGGCCCAGACCTTGAGATCGCCGAGCTCCCGGCCCTGCCGGAACAGGGTGATCGGGTCGGGCGCCTTCTTTTCTTTGAGCAGTTTGGAAAATGCGCCGCCCTGGTAACGGGTATCGGCGGGGGCATCCTTGGCGAAGGCAAGGATCGCGTTCATGCTCACGAACACCTCTACCGGCCGTTCCGAGACGGCGGCGACCGACGCGATCATAGCCGCCATCTGGATTTTCTCGTGCTCTCCCGAACAGAGCAGGATGTAGAGGCTATTTGAGGCCATTTATGCTCCCAGGGTCCTCTTTCAGGACGTCCGCTTGATCAGGAAGCTGAAGACGTTGTTCTCGTTCTTTGATTCCAGGAGCTCGTTGCCCGTCGTCCGGCAGAAAGCCTCGAAATCCTTGACCGCGCCCGGATCGGTCGCCAGCACCTGCAGCGTGCCGCCGCTGGGCACGTCCTTCAGCGCCTTCTTGGCGCGCAGGATGGGCAGCGGGCAATTCAGCCCTTTCACGTCGAGAAGCTGGTCGGCCATTTTACGTTATCCTCGGATATCGGGGGGGAGCCCCCAACGGTTTCAGATGAACAGGTTGATGTCGCTCTTGGTCGCGGTGTCGATATAGGTGGCGGCTCCGCCGAGGGACGGGCCCTCGATGATGTCCTTCTGGCTGTATTCGAACAGATCCATGGTCATCTGACAGGCGATCATCTTGACGTCGGCCTCGATCGCCATCTCGCGCAGTTCTTCGATCGAAGCCACGCCCTTCTTCTTGATCAGGTTCTTCATCATCGTGGTGGCGGCGGCATCGACGCCCGGTATCGCAGAGACGAGGTTGGGCATGCCGATATGCATGCCGAACATTGGCATTTCCATCGCGGGGTTGCCGAGCGACGAGACCTTGAGATCGAGCTTCTTCTTCAACAGCGTGAGGCCGTAGAAGGTGAAGAACATCGTCACGTTCAGCCCCATGGCGGCAGCCGTGGTGGCCAGAATGAAGGGCGGGTAGGCCCAGTCGAGCGAACCCTTGGTGACGATCATCGACATGCTTTTCGTGTTCGTCTCGGTAGTCATCGTTTCGCTCCCATGCTCGCCCCCAACCGGGGCGGTTCATTCGCAGCCGGCGAAATTCTCCGCCGTCATCTTCGCTTCATAGGGTTCGGCAACGGCGGTGCCGGCGACCAATCCGCCCTTGGCAGTAGCCCAGTCGACGGGCTTGACCTTGAGCATCCAGCCCTCGCCGTAAGGGTCGGCGTTGGCTGTCTTGGGGCTGGCGGTCAGGGCGTCGTTGACCTCGGTGATCTCGGCATTGAAGGCGATCTTGGCCGGGCCCACCCACTTGCCGGACTCGATCGTGGCGCAGGACTTGCCGCTGTCGACCTTGCGGCCCGCCTTCTTGGCGGTGAAGGCGACGAGCTGGCCGGCCATGGCGGCGGCTACGGCGGTCATGCCAAGGGTGACGGTGCCGTCGGAGTTTTCGCGGTACCAGATGTTGTTCTCGACGTCATAGAGGAGGTCGTCGGGAAGGTTGCAGCCACGGACGGTCGGCATCGGTATTCTCCTGGTCTTCTAAATGGTTTCGGCCGTCTCGGCCGAAGTCTCGCGCTGGCGCAGGGGCCGCGCCGAGCAGCAGAACTCGCCGAGCCCCGCCACTTCCAGCTTGCCGCCGATGAACAGCGCCACATGCCGGGCCACCATAGCACCAAGCCTGAGCCGGCGCGCGGTTTCCGGATGGGTCGGCTCGAGGCGCACGAGATTGTGGTGGTAGACCAGCTCGCGGCAGCTCTCCCGGCAGGCATTGAAGCTCGGCTCGCCGCGGGCGCCCTGGCGGTGCAGGGCGAGCAGCCGGAAGCCCTCGACGGCGCCGTCGGTCGGGGTTTCCCCGCGCGCGGCGACCCAGGTCTCCAGGATCACCTCGCCCAGCGCCAAGAGCTCGTCGGCCCGCGCCGGCGCTGCCGTCATGAGAGCATCGTCCGCCTCCGCCGCGATCGCGTCGATGCGGGCGGCGGCTTCGTCGAGGCTCATGCTGCGCGATCCGGCCATCAGACCAGCCCCTTTTCCCGCAGCAGGTCGGAGGAATCCGACAGGTTCTCGTGCACGCCGACCTTGCGCGGCGACAGGCCGAGCGCCATGCCGAGAAGCTGGGTGAAATAGAGGATCTTCACGTTGGTCTTGCGGCCGAAATTGGTCTCGGCCCGCTTCTGGTGCATTTCCAGGCCGGTGTGGCAGGTCGGACATTCGGTGGCGATCACGTCGGCGCCGCAGGCTTCCGCCGTGGTGAGCAGGTTGAGCACCAGCTTGGTCGAGGTATCGCTGTCCGACAAAGTGTGAGCGCCGCCGCAGCAGGCGGTCTTGAGCGGGTATTCGACGTTCTCCGCGCCGGCGGCGGCCAGCAGGTCGTCCATGAAATGCGGCTTGGAGGTCGACTCCGAGCCCGGGCCCTGATCCTTCTCCGGAAAGATGTGGCGCGGCCGGGTGTACATGCAGCCGTAATAGTTGGCGATCTTCAGCCCCTTCAGCGAGTTCTTCACCCGCGCCTTGAGGCCTTCCTCGCCGACCGCCTCCTTGATCCAGTCGAGCGCATGGATGGTCTCGACCTTGCCGGCTTCGTAGGTGGTGTGGCCGGCCTTGCCGGCAATGCGCGCATTGACCTCGCGCGAGCCCTGGTCGTGGGCCAGATCGTACTCGGCCTTCTTGAGATTGTGATAGCAGCCATTGCAGGGCGCCATCACCGTGTCGAAGCCCATGTCCTGGGCGATCGAAAGATTGCGCGCCGAGAGATACGTCTGCAGCTTGGGGTCGACGTTCTTGACCTCCATGGCGCCGCAGCAGTTCCAGTTCTTCAGCTCGGTGAGCTGCAGCCCGAGCGCCTTGCCGAGCTCCTTGGTGGAGCGGTTATAGGCGTGGCCGGTGCCTTCCAGCGCGCAGCCGGGATAATAGGCAACTTTCTTGTACTTGCCGCTCATTACTCAGCTCCTTGCGCGTCGAGGTGGAGCGCGCGGGCATCGGCCGCATGACGCTCGGCGACATATTCTTCGATTGCGGCGCTCGCCTTGCCCCAGCCGCGCGTGCGCGGATGGAAGAGAGTGGCAAGGCCGAGCTTCATCAACAGGGCGACCGGCAGCCGGAAGACCAGCCCGCGGATAAGGGCGACCAGCCACTCCTGAAACAGCGGCTGCTTGGTACGGGCGAAGAACTGGCGCAGCACTTTGCCGTCCTCGATCTTGCCGGTGGCGAAGACCTGCTCGGAGAAGGCCTCGTCGAAAATCATCGACGGCTTCTTCTCGGTAAAGCCCTTCAGCTCCAGCCAGTGCGAGGTGGCCTTCATCACGCCTTCCGGATTGACGTCGCGCGGGCAGGCATAGGTGCACTTGTTGCAGGAGACGCACTGCCAGATGATGTCCTTGTCGCGCAGCAATTCGTCCTGCATCCCGAGGCGGATCAGGTAGATCCAGTAGCGGGGATTGAAGTCGGGATTGATGGCGTTGACCGTGCACGAATTGGTGCAGGAGCCGCATTGCCAGCAGCGGTGGATGTATTCGCCGCCCGGCAGCGCGGCGATCTCATCCTGCATCTGCTCGTTGTAGTCGGTGACGGCGCGCGAATTGATGAACGTGCTCCAGTGACCGGAGACGTCGACGCCTTCGATCTCCAGGTGATCGTGGGTCACCAGGTTTTCGGGACGGATCAGTGACTTTTCGTGGATCGGCATCGCGCTTCCTTTTACGAACTCAGCCGGCGCTGTTCGCCCAGCACATAGGCTTCGCCGTCGATCAGTTTCAGACGCGTACGGCCGGTCTCGCTGTCGACGGCGTCGAGGCCGAGCAGCCGGCGCGTATGCGCCATGGAATCTTCCTTGGCCTGGCCGCAGAAGTCGCCGCGCAGATAGTGGCCGCCCTTGTCGTTGATGTAGCCGGCGTAGACGTGGGCGCACAGGATATCGACGTAGAACGCCATGTCGCGGAACACGCCATTGTCGGTGAGGAAGCCTTCCAGCTCCTCGCGCAACGTGGAGAAGGTGGCGAACTTGTCGTCGACCGAGATCGTCCCGGCATCGATGCCGTCGTCGCAATGCCAGATTTCGCGCAGCACGCCGGTATTGACCTTGGCATCCCATACCCAGCGCGTCATCAGCGGATAGCGATCGGGCGCGGTGAAGTGCAGCACTTCGGCCGCGAGATCGCGCACCCAGCGGTGATCGCGGTCCTCGGGGAAAGCGGCAATGAAGGCCTGCATGCGCTTGTCGGCGGTCGAGACATCCGACCAGCCGTCGAGCAGGGCGCGCAGCCGGTTCTTGAGCGCGTCGAAACCGTTGTTGCCGAGCCAGCCGCCGATGCGGCGCCGCACCGGCGTGACGAAGGAGGCAAGGTCGTAGAACTCGGTCTCGGTGACCTCGGCAACCCGGCCCTTGCCGAGCACTTCTTCGAACAGCGAGGCCTTCAGCGCCAAAGTGCCGACATAGCGCTCGACCCCGCCGGATTCTTCGGCCGAGGCGACGAGGTGCTCAAAAGCGGCGCGCAGCCGCGGGCCCGAAAGGTCGAGCACCGGCCGCGCGGGGGCGGGGGCTTTCGCCTTATGGGCACCGAGCGGCCACATTGCGTTACTCCGCTGCCTCTTTCATGGCGCCCTGCGCCGCGGTGAGCGCGGCCATGGCAGCCGACTGGCCTTGCGCGATCGAGTTGTCGATCGTCTCCGGACCGGTGGCGGCGCCGGCGACGAAGACGCCCGGACGCGATGTCTGCGACATGCTGGCATAGGTGGACGCCTTGCCGATATGGCCGTGCGGCTCCAGCTTGACGTCGAACACCGCCGACAGCGTCATGTTCTCGACGTTGGGGTCCATGCCGATGGCGTGCACCACCATGTCGAACGGAATGGTGATCGGGCGCTTCACCAGCGTGTCCTCGCCCTTCACGATCAGCCGCTTGCCGTCGGACGTCACCTCGGCGATGCGCGCCTTGATGTATTTGACCTTATATTCTTCCTGGCTCTTCCAGTAATAGGTGTCCTCGTAGAGGCCGAAGGTGCGGATATCCATGTAGTAGATATAGACGTTGCACTTCGGCAGTTCTTCGCGGATTTCCATCGCGAGATTGGACGACACAGTGCAGCAGATCTTTGAGCACCACTCGCGGCCGATCTGGCGGTCGCGCGAGCCGACGCAGAGCAGGATGGCCACGCGCTCGGGCTCGCGGCCGTCTGAGGGGCAGCGCACGCCTTTGCCGGACGAGATCATCTGCTCGACCTGGGTGGTGGTGACGACGTCGGGATAGGTGCCGAAGCCCCATTCCGGCTTGTTGACCGAGTCGAAATGGGTAAAGCCGGTGGCGAGGATGGCGGAGCCCGCCTCTACCTTGGTGCCGTCCGCCAGGACGGCAACGAAATCGCCCGGCCCGCCAGAGAAGCTCTTCACCGTGGTGTTGAGGTGGACCTTGATGCGCTTGTCGGTTTCGACGCGCTTGACCATGCCGCCGATGGCGTCCTTGGCCCATTCACCCGATGGCACCAGCTTGGCGTAGCCGGACTGGATAGGCGCGCCGCCGAGGAAGGCGGCCTTGTCCACCAGCACGACGCCCTGGCCTGCAGAGGCCAAAGCATGCGCTGCCGAAAGACCGGCGGGGCCGCCGCCGACGACGAGAACGGGACGACTCATTTTCTTACTCCGCTCCTCCGGATTGCGCCGCGATGGCGGCCTGCGGCTTCACATAGCCGGGGCCCGACGTAATCGCGCGCTTGGGATCATAAAGAGTCTCGATGCGGCCGGCCTTGACCTCCTCGAGATACTTCTCGAATTCGACCTTGGCCTTCTGCCAGTCGATGCCGAGCTTCTCCAGCAGGTTCTCGAACGGCGAGGCGTGCCAGTGGAGCTGCGCCAGCTTGTAGGGGTGGGCGCCGAGCGCGAGCGCGGCAAACTGGCAGTCGGCCATGACCGGCAGCTCGTAGACCTTGTCCACCGCCTTGCCGATCCATTGGTTCTTGTCGAGGGTGGTGATGCAGCCGGTGTCGTGGCCGATCATCACGTCCGACCGCGCTTCGTCGACCGCTACCTTGACCTTGCGGTCGATGGCGAAGGAGCGGGTGAACTCGCGTTCGCCGATGATGTGGCGGAAGCCGAAGCCGCAGCAGTCGTACCAAGTCGAGTAGTCGATCACCTGCGCGCCGAGCGTCTGCAGCAGGCCGGTCGACACGGCGACGCGGTTGCCGTCCATGACGGTCTCGTCATAGATCACGTCCTCCGGCACCATCTTGTAGACGTGGCAAGCCGGATGGACGGTCGCGCGGATATTGCTCACGTCGACGACCTGGCGTTCCTTGATGCGGTTGCGCATCACGTGCAGCCATTCCGAATAGTGCACGATCTCTTCCGGGATCAGCAGCTTGCCGTCGACCAGACGGCCCAGCTTGCCGAGAATCTTCTTCACCTGATCGCGCAACTCGGCAGAGTGCAGCAGGAAGCCGCGGACTTCCTTGTAGTTGCCGAATGAAGTGCCGCAATGCACCAGCGGATAATAGGTGCCCTCCGGCAGCCCCTGCGCCTTCGCCGACACATAGGCCTGGTGGAAATTGCGCAGGAACACGGCGGAGAGGCTGACCACGTTGCCGATGCCGGAGCCGTGATAATTCCAGGCCGTGCAGGAGGTCTGGTCGGTCTCGTCGAGATAGTTCACGTCAAGCTGGTTCATCAGCCAGAAGACGGACGAGGGATAGCCGGGGATGTTGCCGCACTGGCCGCAGGACTTGTGCTGCCAGAGATTGGTGGTGGGAATCTTCTTTTCCCAGCCATAGAGCGTGCGGGCGACGACCGGCTTGTGCTGCTTTTCATCGATGCGATGGACGACGATCTCGCCGTCCTTCTCGAGCTGCCACATGATATCGCGTACGTCTTGGACGCGATCCTTGTTGGTCAGCATGGAGCGGCGGTCGATCTTGGCCTCGACCCAGGACGTGGCCTTTTGCGCCTCTGCCGGCGTCAGGTTCGACGGCTTCCATTCGTTGCCATGGCCGGTGAAGGTCGTCTGGTCGTCGCTGCCGCGCTTGTCCATAGCGTTTCTCCGTTAAATCGATTTCCGGCCTATTCGGCTGCTTCTTCTTCCTGCTCTTCGAGCCACTCGTTGAGCTCGTCGCGCTTCTCGTCCATGACGTCGTTGACGACGTCGAACAGGTTTTCGTCGACCTGCTCGAGCTGATCGAGCACGCCGGTCGCTTCCCAGATGGAGTAGAGCTCGACCGAGGTCTTCAGGTTCACTTCCCAGGCCGTATCCATGGTGTGCATAGTCGGCACGGGGATCGCCTTGCGCAGGATATTGAGCGGCGCGTCCACCTTGGTGACGTTCGGTCCCCAGTCGGGGAAGGCGTCGCGCGTGATCATGTTGGGCGCGAGCTGGTTGCCGGTGGAAATCACCTTGAGCAGCACGCGCGAGAACGGCCGCAGCACGTCTTTCGCCGACTGCATGCCGTGCTTGATCGCGGTCTCGCGCATGATCATGACGAGGCCGCCGGGCGAATTGTTGAACGGGCAGCGCGCCGCGCAGGTGTAGCACTGGGCGCAGGCCCAGATCTTCTCCTGCATGGCGTCGTAGATGCCCTCGAGGTTTTCCGTCCATAGAAGCTGGACGATCTCGCGCGGGGAATAGTCGTAATAATGCGCGGAAGGGCAGGTGGCGGTGCAGATGCCGCAGTTGAGGCAGCCGTGAAGCTCATGGTCGTAGAGGACGTGCGACCGGATGTCGTCGAACACCTCTTCGAGCTTTTCGTAAGGCACGACCGGCTTTTCAGAGGTCGGGTCGCTGATTGCGGGCCGTTCCGCCGTCACATGCGCAGACATTTCCACCTCGCGCGCGCTTAATAGAGCGTCAGTAGGTCAGAACACGGGCGTCGTCGTCTTCCATGACGCTTTCGATGACCTTGGCGCCGCCGACGATTCCCTCGCATTCGGGGATCAGGTCGGTTTCCGTCATGTCGAACAGGTCGAGATTGGGGGAGCAGCAATAGAACTTCACCCCGGCCTCGTGGGCGTCCTTGATGAAGTCATAGACGGTCTTGGGCGAGCCGGGCTTGACCACCAGCTTTTCGGCCACGCCCTTTTTCATGAGCGCGCCGGCGGTTGCCGTGCAGACAACCTCGACCTCGTAATCCATGGCCGCGGCAACGGTCGCCTGAAAAAAAGGCGCGCCGAGCTCCTCGCCGTTCCGCGGGTCGGTGTTGACCATAATAATGATGAGCTTGCTCGCCATTTCCTTGGACGCCCCATTTCGGCTGTTTATTGCTAGCGCGCGGCTTTGCCGCGCCCTTGCGCTGGATCAAGCGCCATTGTTGTTTGTACATATTCTATTTTTTGAATTTATGCGAGTCCTAATATACGAAAAATTTTGCGCCCCCTCGGGATAACTGTCTACCCGGGGGCCTGCATCAATTGGGTCAACGCAATCAAACCCACCATGATCTCGCCCAGGGCTGCGGCTATTTCGCCCTGCACGGCGCGCAGGGCTTCGAGCTTTTCGGCAGTGTCTTCAGGTACTTCGTCGAATTCCATGATCAGGTCCTCGATCATGGCCGACTTGGCGCCGGGATGGCCGAGAAAGCCGAGGCAGTTTTCGCCGATCTGGAAGACCAGCGGTTCGCCTTGCGCACTCTCGGCCAGGACCTTGGCGCCGGCCGGCAGCACCGGCCGGTCGCGCATATAGACGGCGACCGGGAAGGACTGCGGCAGATGGCCGCTGAGGGCATCGGGGACCACGCGGCGGGCGGTTTCGACCGTGAAGCGGAGAGGGGCCTCGTCCACGCCGCCGCCGGCGGCTGTGGTCAGGATGCAGGCGCCGGCGCCGATGCCGACCACCGGCAGGCCGCGCTCGAGGAAATCCTTGGCGAGGCGCAATTCCGGGGCGAGACTGGGGATCAGATTGCCGCTGACCACGCCTTTCGGACCGGCACCGAGGATGATCAGCCCGGCGAAGCCCTCGGCGCTGGGCGGCATGATGGCGCCGTGCGTGAAGGGGCGCAGATAGTGGAAACGGATGTTGCGGCCCTCGAAGTGATCCTCCATCAGGCCTAGATATTCGGCTTCGGTGTGCTGGAGGATGCAGATTGTCTTCATGGGCCCGGCCGTTTCGGTAGAAAAGGTGCGCGGCCATACTAGCCGACCACGCAGCAAACATATATAGTTTCTTGTATATGAGGAAACGCGAAGGGGTCGAGAGACGATGGCCTGGTTCGAATTGCTGCAGGAAATCGAGCCGTTCGAGGACCTGACCTTCGACCGCTCGCTGGTCGACGCGCTGGAAGAAACAGCGCGGCAGCGCCCCTTGAGCCCTCTCCGTTTCTACACACCCACCTTCCGTTCCTACGCCAGCGAAGAGCTTAAAGGCTGCGGCAAGGCCAGCTTCCCCGCTTTCTCCATCACCGCCGGCGCCTGCGCGCTCAACTGCGACCACTGCCAGGCCAAGATCCTGGAGCCGATGATTCCCGCCACCAGGCCGGAAGAGCTGGAGCGCAAGGTGCGCGACCTGGTGATGCTGAAGGATCTGGGCGGCTTCCTGCTGTCCGGCGGCTCCAACCGGCGCAACGAAGTGCCCTATGAGCGCTTCTACCCCACCATCGAGAAGCTCAAGCGCGATTTTCCCCACCTGCGCATCGCCGTACATTCGGCGTTGCTCGACGAGGTGCGCGCCAAGCGCATGGAATCGGCCGGCGTCGACGTGGCGATGATGGACGTGATCGGCGCGCAGGAGACCATCCGCGACGTCTATCATCTCGATCGCCCGGTGGCCGACTTCGAGTCGACCTTGGCCGCGCTGTCGGCGACCAAGATGGATGTGGTGCCGCATATCGTCATCGGCCTGCATTATGGGCGGCTGCTGGGTGAGGAAAACGCGCTCGATATCGTCTCGCGCCACAAGGTGGCTGCGCTCATTCTGGTGATCGTTTCGCCGATCTACGCGCCGGCAGACAAGCCCTTCGCCACCATTTCCACCGACGACGTGGCGAAAGTCTTCGTCGCCGCCCGCCAGCGCGTCCATGATGCGCCGGTGCAGCTCGGTTGCATCCGCCCGGCTGGCCTGCACAAGCTGATGACCGATGCGTATGCGGTGATGGCCGGCTTCGACGGCATCGCCTATCCGGCCGAAGGCACGGTGGCGCTGGCGCGCGCCATCGGCCGGCCTATCGAGCAGGAGCATGCCTGCTGCTCGATTTCGCTCAACGGGCTCAACGGACGGCGCGCCTGCGCCGCATAAGGACTTGAACACGTGATCGTCGAGACGCCCGACGTTCTGGTGGTGGGTTTGGGGCCGGCGGGCAGCCGAGCCGCGGAAGCCGCTGCCCATGCCGGTCTCGACGTCGTCGCGCTGGAAAAGCGCGCCGAGCCGGGTTCGCCGGTGCAGTGCGCTGAATTCGTCCCCTCGATGATCGAGCGCGACGTGCCGGCGGTGGGCGAGGTCACCGCACAGATGGTCGAGCGCATGCTTACTTTCGTCGAGGACGGCGCGCGTGCCGAGGAGACGCCGGAATTCCGCGGCCGCATGATCGACCGCGGCAAGTTCGACCGGCTGCTGGCGCGGAACGCCGCCGACGCGGGCGCCGACTGCCGCTACGGCGTAAAAGTGCTCGGGATCGATGCGGATGGAACGGTGCATGCCTCGGGCGGGAAAAGCTTCAAGCCGCGCGTGCTGATCGGCGCCGACGGGCCTCGCTCACCCGTCGGTAAAGCGATCGGGGCGATCAACCGCGAACTGGTGGAAACGCGGCAGATTACCGTGCCGCTGGTGCTGCCGCATGACGCCACCGACATTTTCCTCTCCGCCGACTACCGCGGCGGTTATGGTTGGCTGTTCCCCAAGGGCGCGGTGGCCAATGTCGGCCTCGGCGTCATCGTCGACGGCGCCCTCGACGACGGCAAGAGCACGCGTCGCGGCTTGAAGGAAATGCTGCTGCTGCTGCTGCAGCGGCTGGCGCATGAGCGGCGCATCGGCACCAATGGATGGGCCCTGACCGGCGGCGCCATCCCCGTCGGTGGCCGGCTGCGGTCGACCGGACGGCTAGGCGATGTCGCGGTGCTGCTGGCCGGCGACGCGGCCGGCTTGACCAATCCGGTGACCGGCGCCGGCATCGCCTCTGCGGTGCAATCGGGGACGATGGCGGGGAAGGCGGCAGTAGAGTTTCTGCGCGGCCGCGCCGAGGCGCTCGAAGACTACGATGAAGAGCTGGGCGATATTTTCGACGCCGCACTCGGCCGCGCCTTGCGGCGGCGGCGCGAAGTGCTCGCCTGTTATGCGGACGGCGGCAGGCCGGACGCCCGAACATTGATCGACGGCTGGATCGGCTCGCCGCGCTACTGGCGGCCGGAGCCGCCGGCCGAATTGAGTGCCGAAAAAACGAAAGTCGAGGAGAGGACGCCATGAGCTGCCTGGAAGGCCCCCGCCAAGCTGCGCCCGACTTTCTCAGCGGCGTGGAGCGCGTCTTCAACGACGCCGATACAATGCAGCCGCGCGCGCCCGGCGCCATTCCGGCGGACGCGCGCAACGGCGCGCGGGTGAAGACGCAGGACGTCAAGCCGGAAGGCTTCTACCGGCCGAATTACAACATCCTCACGCCCAACATGCGCTCGCCCGACTATGTGCAGATGTCGACGGCGGCGGCGATCACGTTGGGCGTCATGGCGGGCTACATGCACCGTACCTCCTGCACGCGCTGCCTCAACCTCTTGCTCACCTATCCGGAAGGCTGCCGCGCCAACTGCGCCTATTGCGGGCTGGCGCGCCACCGCGAGGGCGAGCGCAACTATGCCGACCGCAACTTCATTCGCGTCGACTGGCCGGCGGTGCCCTACGATCAGGTGCTCGACATCGTCGCTTCCGGCGGCGACGGCGGCCGCTTCCACCGCATGTGCATCAGCATGATCACGCACCCGCGCTCGGACGATGACACGCGCGTGGTCTTGCGCAAGTGGACCGAGCGCATCAAGCACGTGCCGGTTTCGATCCTGTCGAACCCGACCACAATGACGCGGCTCGACGTGCAGGAGCTGCACGATCTCGGCGCCGACATCTTCACGGTGGCGCTGGATGCCTGCAATCCGGAAGTCTTCGACCGGACGCGCGGTCGCGGCGTACAGTCGCCGCATAGCTGGGAAAAGTACTGGGAAATCCTGTACGCGGCGAAGGAGATCTTCGGGCCGGAGAAATTCGGCGCCCACCTCATCGTCGGCATGGGCGAGAGCGACCATGATGTGCTGACGCAGGTACAGGCCATCCGCGACATGGGCGGCCATAGCCACATGTTTGCGTTCTTCCCCGAGCAGGGCTCGCTGATGGATCATTTGCCGCCGGTGCCGCGGCCGCAGTGGCGGCGCATCCAGGTGGCGCGCTACCTGATCGACTATCGCGATCATCGGCTCGAGAAGATGAAATTCGACGAGCAGGGCCAATTGACCGATTTCGGTTTGCCAGAGGACGAGGTCGACGAAGTCATCAAAGCCGGCACTGCCTTCCGCACGTCCGGCTGCCCGGGCAAGGAGGCGGAGGACGTCTCCGCCTGCGACCGGCCTTACGGCGACTCGCCGCCGGGCAACATCGCGTCCTATCCGTTCAAGCTCAAGCGCGACGATATCCGCAAAGTTCGCCGCCAGCTCGACAAGGGCATGCCGCGCTGAATCATTTGCGGATGGCATCATGAATCCGTTCGTCTCCGCAAAAGCGGGGACTCAGGGAGATAACGCCAGCCTGTACAATGCTGTCCTGGATTCCCGCTTGCGCGGGAACGAACGGAGCAATAGGCAAAGCCTGAAGGTGCAATATGGTTCGCGAAACAGCCAAACCGTTCCGCGTCATCGAAACGCCCTTGAGCGGCGGGCGCGCCAATATCGCTTTCGACAAGGCGCTGATCGAGGCGCGGCAGGAAGGCAAAATCCCCGACACTATACGCTTCCTGCGCTTTCACCCTTGCGCGCTGATCGGAATCCATCAGATTCTCGGTCACGAGATCAAGGTCGACTACTGCAAGGCCAACGGCATCGAGCTCGTACGCCGCATCACCGGCGGCGGCGGGCTTTATTTCGACGAGGGGCAGATCGGCTGGGAGCTGGTTTTCGACCGAGCGACCTTCGGCCCCCTCGATCTGGCGGAAGTAACGCGGCGCATCTGCGAGTCCGCCGCGCTCGGCCTCAACAAACTCGGCGTGCCGGCGCGCTACCGCCCACGCAACGACATCGAGGTCGACGGGCGCAAGATCAGCGGCACCGGCGGCTTTTTCGAAGGCAATCTCATCTTCTATCAGGGCACGCTGCTGATCGACTTCGATCCGGGCAAGATGGCCGCCTGCCTCAACATCCCCGCCGAGAAGCTCGCCAAGCGCGACCTGCAATCGGGCGCCCAGCGCGTCATCACCATGCGCGAAGTGTTGGGCGACAAGCTGCCGGATTTGAAGACCATCTATGAAGGGCTCGTCGCCGGCTTTGCCGAGGGCCTGGGTATCGACCCGCGATGGGGTGCCATCACGCCTTATGAGGAGGAATTGGCCGAGCGGCACTTCCGCGAAGAGATCGGCACAGACGCCTATGTCGAGATGCTGGATGCCCCGCCGACCGACGAGACATCGGTCAGCGCCTTATTGACCGGCCGCGGCGGCACCGTACGCGCCGACCTCCGCCTCGAGGGCCCGCAGCTCGATCGCATCCGCGAGGTGCTGATCACCGGTGATTTCTTCGTCACGCCGCCGCGTGTCATTTTCGACCTGGAGGCCGCCTTGCGCGGGATTGACGTGGGTGAGGTGGGCGAGGCGATCGACCAATATTTCGCGCGCACACCCGCCGATTTCCTCAGTCTCGGACCGGGCGACATCCGCCACGTCATCGACATGGCGCTGAGCGCGCGCGGCGCGCGCGCGGCGGCGGGCTGATTCCAGCGGGTTTCGGCGTCGACCCGTTCTTTCTGTCATTGGCGGGCTTCATTCCGCGATAGAGATCACCGCGAGTGATTGGAAGCTAACGCCGCAATATGCAGACACGAAAGTTCCCGTCGTTCGCGTCGGAACGAATCGGTTGCACGCTTCGTTAGCAATCGAAACAATCGGTTGCGGCCGGCCGCCGCGAAACCGCTTGTTGCGACGCAACCTTGCGGAGGCAAACAAATGCTCAAGATCGTCGTCGGGGCTGTTGCCCTTGCTTTCGCGGCATTGCCGGCAACGGCGATGGCGCAATCGAAATCATCCAATCCGGATCAAGGCCAGGTCAATCTGCCGTCCAAGAACTCGGGCGCCGGCGTGAAGGGCATGCCCGGCAACAAGAATGGCCCGCCGCCGATGAAGCCCGGCACCACCGGCCAGGGTATGAGCGACACCAACAATCAGAAGGCGCCGCGCAGCGGCAAGGATGACGCCGCAAAGGTCAGCGGCAAGCCCGGCAGCAAGTCGGGCCCGGCGGTGATGCCGCCGTCCAAATCCAAGTCGAAGCAATAGCTCTGCGAAAGCGGAGCGGGACAGGCGGTCCGGCTGAAGCCGGGCCGCTTTCGCGTTTTTTAGCGAGATCGTAGCGGACGAGGCGGCGGCGCGTCATATTCGGCGCTTGCCTTCCGCTGGACGGGGAGGGTCGGCGCCGAGCGATAGCGAGGCGAACTTCGGACCGGCTATTCGTCAATCCAGATTCTGCTGGATCGCGCGCGCCAGCGCGAACAGGCGGTGCTCGATGGTGGAGGGCACATCGCAGACGTAATTGATCGTCTGCCGGCGCTCATCGTAAATGCGGGTGTCCCAGCCCACCTGGTTGCCGAGCTTGTCGACTGTCGCGGCGTCCGGCTTGGCCGCGTCCTGGTGCGCGCGCAGGTCGGCCAGTTCCTGGCGGAGCTTGTCGCGCAGACCCTCCTGCCGCTTGGCGAAGCGCTCGATGCCGTTCATGACCTGGCCGCGTTCGTCGTTCAGGATGGAGAACAGGCCGGCGAACAGAAGCTTGGCCTTCTGCTTCTTCTCTGCTGGCGTGCCGGTGATGAAGGCGCTCGCCGCCTTCTCCGCATCGGGTAGCGGCGTGCGCCGCGCCGCCAAGTGCTCCGCCAGATTGTGCACTTCCGGATCCTTTTTCCAGGCGTCGCCGACGTCGTCGATAGCGGGCCCGGTCCAGAAGGCGGCCGGCGACAGCGTGGGTACCTTGATTTGATTGCAGGGCCAGTCCGGATGCCGAGCGTCCATTGCGACAGCCGTGCCGGGCGCCAGGAGGGCCATGGCGGCAATCGCCAGCATGATCTTGCGTTTCATGTGTTCGCTCCGGCTTCGCCGCGCCGCGCGAGAAAGCCGCGCGACGGGTCATAGGCAAGAATGGCGCCGACCATGAACAGCACGGTGCAGCCGCAGACCACGGCGAGCGATGTCCAATTGACTTGTCCATACAGGGCGAAGCGGACGAGCTCGACCGCGTGGGTGAAGGGGTTGAACAGACAGATATAGTAGAGTCCCACGCTGCCCTCGCGCACCCGCCACAGCGGGTAGAGGGCGGAGGAGGCGAAGAACATCGGGAAGATCACGAAGTTCATCACGCCGGCGAAGTTTTCGAGCTGCTTGATCGCCGAGGAGATCAGCATGCCGAGCGCGCCCAGCATCAGGCCGGACAGCACCAGCGCCGGCAGCGCGTAGAGATAGCCGAGCGGCGGCGGCTCGATGTCCCAGAACCAGGCGATCAGCAGGAAGACATAGACCTGCAGCAGCGAGACGGCGACGCCGGCGACGAGCTTCGAGCACAGGAGGTACCAGCGCGGCAGCGGGCTGACCAGCAGCGTGCGCATGTTGCCCATCTCGCGGTCATAGACCATGGACAGCGAGGACTGCATGCCATTGAAGAGCTGGATCATCACGATCAGGCCGGGCGTGATGTACTCCGAATAAAGAATATAGGTCTGGTAAGGCGGGATGATCGACATCCCCAGCACCTGGCGGAAGCCGGCCGCGAAGATGAACAGCCAGACCAGCGGCCGCACCAGCGCCGAGATGAAGCGTTCGCGCTGATGCAGGAAGCGCAGGTTCTCGCGCCAGATGATGCCCTTCAGGCAGATCGCGTACTGCCGCAGCGAAAAGCCCGCCCGCCGCCCGGCGGCGGACCCGACGGTATTGGTTCCGGCGGCGGCGGTGCTCATGCGGCCTCGCTTTCCATGCCGGTGAGCCGCGCAAAGGCTTCGCGCACGTTGGCGACGCCGCAGTCGGCGACGACTTGCGAAGCCCGCCCGTCGGCGAGCACGCGGCCTTGGTGCAGCACGATGATCTGGTCGTCCTGCGCGACTTCATCGATGAGATGCGTTGCCCACAGGACGCCGATGCCTTCGTCGGCGATCAACTGGCGAACGTGGCCGAGGATGTCGGCGCGCGACTTGATATCGAGGCCGACGGTCGGCTCGTCGAGCACCAGGAGCCGGGGGCGGTGGAGCAGTGCGCGCGCGATCTCGACCCGCCGCATCTGCCCGCCGGACAGGTTGCGTACCTTGTCGCGCGCGCGGTCGCGCAGCGCAATGCGCGCGAGCACGTCGTCGGCCCGCTCGCCCGCCTCACGCTTGCCGATGCCGTGCAACGCGGCGTGGTACATCAGGTTCTGCGTGATGGAGAGGTCGAGATCGAGCGTGCGCGACTGGAATACCACGCCGAGAATGCGCAGCGCCTCGCCCGGGTCACGCTCGACGTCGTGGTCGAAGATGCGGATGTGGCCGCGCTGGATGCCGAACAGGCGGGTGATCAGTGCGAACAACGTGCTCTTGCCTGCGCCGTTGAGGCCGAGGAGCACGGCAAAGTTGGCCGGCGCGACGGCGAAGCTCACATTGTCGAGCGCGCGCCGCGCGCCATAGGCGTGGCTCACTCCTTCCACCGCAAGCGCCGGTGTCGTCATCCCGTGCACCGTCCTCCCGTATCGCCACCGCGCCTTTCCCGGTCGTCCCCGCGAAAGCGGGAACCCGGTGCAATGCGCCCCTGGATTCCCGCTTGCGCGGGAATGAGCGGGTTTTGCTGTCGGCGCCGGCAATCCATCTTCAATGCTTTGTAATCGTCACGCCCCAGGGCAATTCGCCGACCTGGATCGACTTGATCACCTTCAGGTCGGCGACGTCGATGACCGAAACGTCATTGGAAATGCCGTTGGTGGTCAACAGGTATTTCTCGCCCGGCGTAAACGCCATGTGCCAGACGCGCTGGCCGACCAGGAGATATTTCTTCACCTTGCGGGTCTTGGCGTCGACGACCGCGACGCGGTTGGCGGGCCCCAGCGCGACGAACGCGGTCTTGTCGTCCTTGCTGATGTTGATGCCCACCGGCTGGATCGCCTCGCTGCGAAGGCCTGGAATGGCGAAATGCACCTTGTCGATCACGGCGTGCTTGGCCGGATCGATGATGCTCACCGTGCCGCCGACCTCCGAGGATACCCACAGTTCCTTGCCGTCGTGGGTATAGGCCGCGAAGCGCGGACGCGAATCGACCAGCACGCTGGCGACCACCTTGTGCGTCTTGGTGTCGATGAAATGCGCCATGTTGGTCGTTTCGGAGGTGTTGATCAGCGTCTTGCCGTCCGGGCTGATGACCATTCCCTCCGGCTCGACGCCCACCTGCACATTGGTAACCGGCTTTCGCGTCTTCATGTCGACGACGGTGACGGTGTTGTCGTTCTCGTTGGCGACGTAGAGCCAACGCCCGGTGCGGTCGAGCGTGAACAGTTCGGGGTCCGGACCGGACGGCAGATTGGCGACCACCTCGTCGGTCTTGGTGTCGATCATCTGGATGGTGTCGTCGTCGCCCACCGCCACCAGGCAGTATTTGTCGTCCGGGGTCAGTTCGATGCCGCGTGGGCGCTGGCCGACCTTGATGGTCTTGATCACCGCCATCTTGTTGGTGTCGATGACGCTGATGGTGTTGCTGCGCTCGTTGGAGACATAGGCCTTGTAGGCGCTTGCCGGACCGGCCAACCCGGCCACCAGTGCAATGCTGAGAAGGCTAACTCGCCACATGGGGTGTCCTATTCGCAATAGTTCGATCGTGTCCATGAAGCCATCATTGCAGCTTGCATTTGGTTTCGGGCTTGTCGTAGCCGAGCGTATCGAGCTGGGAGTGCTGGTGCAGGAAGCCGGGCTGCGGCGAGACCGAGACGATGGTGCGGCCGTCGGTCAAGAGGATGGGCTGTCGCAGTTGCAGGTCCCAGTCGCGCAGTGAAAGTTTCTGTCCCTTGAAGGCGCCGAGCGCCAGCTTCGGGCTGTTGAGAAACTTGAAAATCGTTTTCTCGTCGTCCGAATTGGTGCGCGATACCGCCTCGCCGATCAGCCGCACCGCGGTCCAGGCCTGCATGTCGAGCGCGGTCATCAGCCGGTGGAAATGCGCGACGAAACGGTTCTGCAGCTGGATGCCGCCCCAGAGGCCGTTGGAAGCGTCCCAACTCGTCGGTACCAGGCCGGCGGAGCCGGCCACCGGACGCGCGTCCCACGTGCGATAGGGCAGATAATTGGCGAACACCTGGTTCTCGTCCGCCGCCACCAGCACGTCATAATCCGGCGCCTGCTGGGTGAAGACCGGTATTTGCAATTGGATCTGCGCCACGCCGCTGTCGGTGCGGCGCGCGCCGCCGGTGTCCTTGAACACGCGCTTCTGCACGATCTTGGCGCCGTAGCGTTTGGCCGAGCGCTCGTAGTCGGCGGCCAGGAGCTGGTCGCGCTTGTGCGAGCCGACCACCAGCAACCAGCGCGTCCATTTCTTCCAGACGAGATATTGCGCGAGCCCGTCGGTCAGCATGGCGCGCGAGGGCGCGGTGTGGATGATGTTGGCGCGGCAGTCATGCTGCCGCAACCGGTCCGACAACGCTGCCGCATTGAAGAACAAAATACCCTTTGCCTTGCCGGCATCGGCCACTTTGAGGAGCTGGTCGGCCGGCAGATCGGTAACGACGAATTTGACGCCTTCCTCCGCCAGCTTGTTGAGCGCCGCCACCGGATCGTCCTTCGGCTTGAGATGGACGTCGGTCATTGAATAACGCTGGTTGAGGAAGCGGCCGGTCGTGTCATTGTCGTCGACGGCCATGCGGGCGCCGGCCAGCCCATCATCGGACGGCGGCATCTGCACCAGCGAGATGGTTTCCAGGTGCTTGGCGCGCCGCAGATAGCCGATCTTGACGTCCAGCGCTTGCTGCGCCGCAGCAGCGACCGACATGAAGGCGAGCAAGACGGTGAGGACGACGGCTGGAAGTCGGATCACGGCAGCATCCCAATCAACGTCGCCCCCGCGTTTCCGTCACCGGGCGCATGAAAACGTCATTCCTTGTTCAAATCAAGGTCGATATTGCATATTGTCTCGGCCGAAAACGTTGTCCGGCCGGATGCGGTTGCCGTTCCCCGTGCCCGATGGAGCGCACATATGACCATGCTGCTGGCGAGCGTCACCGGGGCGCAGGAGGCGGAACTCGCCCTGGCCCACGGCGCTGACATCATCGATCTGAAGGACCCCGCCAGGGGCGCCCTCGGTGCGCTGTCGTCTGACGCGGTGCGTGAGACGGTCGGCGCCATTGGCGGCCGGCGGCCGGTCAGCGCCGTCACGGGCGATCTGCCAATGGAGCCGCGCACGGTTGCTGAGGCTGCCGAGGAAATGGCTGCGACCGGGGTAGACTACGTCAAGGTCGGACTTTTTCCTGGGGCCGGACGGGCCGATTGCATCCGGGCGCTTGCGCCCATCGCGGTTCGGACCCGCGTCGTCGGCGTACTCTTTGCCGACAGCGAGCCGGACATGACGCTGCTTCCGCTCATGGCGGAGGCCGGATTTGCCGGCGCCATGTTGGATACTGCACGTAAGGGACAGGGCCGGCTGCTCGATCATGCCGATCTGGCGACGCTGGGCGAATTCATCCGTGCGTGCCGCGCCTACGGGATGCTGACCGGTCTGGCCGGATCGCTGGAAGCGCCGGACGTGCCGCGTCTGCTGCTGCTGGGTCCCGATTATCTCGGCTTCCGCGGCGCGCTCTGCGCCCGCCACGACCGTACCGGCGTCCTTGATGCTGCGGCGCTCGGCTTGATACGCGCTTTGATCCCCACCGACCCGCGCAGCGTTCCCGCCCAAGCGCCGGAGCGTCGTGAGCCCGACTACTGGCATCTGGGGCGCGGCTATTCCGCCGACCAGGACAGGGACGCCGGCGGGTCCGACCGCGTGCTGGTGCACGATTTCACCTTGCCGGTGAACATCGGCGTTTACGAGAACGAGCGTGCCGCGCCGCAGGACGTGAATTTCAACGTCGTTGCCGAGATCAGCCGCGCGGTCCAGCCGGCCAGCGACATGCGCGATGTGCTCTCATACGACATTATCACCGATGGAATCCGCCTGATCGCCGGCGCCGGCCATATCCCGCTGGTGGAGACGCTGGCCGAGCGCATCGCAAATTTCGTGTTGGCCCATCCGCGAGTCCAGGCCGTCACCGTCAAGGTGGAGAAGCTGGAGGTCGGCACCGGCCGCGTGGGCGTGGAAATCCGGCGGCAGCGCGCCGCCGAAGTGGCTAAGGTCTATCATCTCTTTCCCGCGGCGGCGGGCAAAGGCGGATCCCGGTCCGCCGATTAGATGCGCAAATCCGCGATCACCGTGGTGAAGATCGGCGGCAGCCAGGCCGGCAAGACGCATCTGCGCGGATGGGTCGCCGCTTTGGCGCGGTGCGGCGGCCGGGCCGTGGTCGTGCCGGGCGGCGGCCCATTCGCCGACGCGGTGCGGACGGCCCAGCTCAAGATGGGATTGGGCGATGCGGTTGCCCACCACATGGCCCTGCTCGCCATGGAGCAATACGGCCGCGCGCTGGCAAGCCTTGCCCCGGAACTCCGCGTCGTCGGAACGATCGCTGAGATTCGCCGCACGCTGCGTGCCGGGGCCGTGCCGGTTTGGGCGCCGGCGGAAATGGTGCTGCAAACCCCTGAGATTCCGGCCGATTGGGACGTCACCTCTGACAGCCTGGCGGCTTGGCTGGCCGGCGAGCTCGGCGCTAGGCGCCTGTTGCTGGTCAAGCTCGGCGGCGCCTATCAGGGCCGCCTGGACGTTCAAGAACTTGTCATGACGAACCTAGTCGACCGGGCTTTTCCCCGTTTTCTGGCCGCGAGTGGGGCGCAGGGCTCCATCGTGGCCGCAGCGGACCACGCGGCGGCCTCCGCCGCCATTTGTGAAGGCGGCGAGATCGGCGCCGCCATCGACTTGCATGAGCGCGAGCGCAGGCGCTTAACTCCCCGGCGATGGCCAAGGTCAAGACACCACGCTGGGGCTGGGCGCTGACGGGGTCGGGGCATTTCTTCAAGGAATGCCTCGCCGCGGTGCGCGAACTCGACGAAGTCGATCTCTTCGTCAGCCGCGCCGCCGCCGAAGTCCTGCGCATGTACCGGCAGGATTTCAAACTGCCCAAGTCGGTGCGCGTTTTCCGCGATACCACCGCGAGCGCGGCGCCGGTCGGCGCCTTCTATTACGGCACTTATCACACGCTGGTGTTGGCGCCGGCTACCTCCAACACCGTCGCTAAATGCGTCTATGGCATCTCCGACACGCTGGCGACAAACGTCTTTGCGCAGGCCGGCAAGTGCCGCGTGCCCTCGATCGTGTTCGCCTGCGATACCGCGCCGGAGCTCGAAACCGAGGCGCCCAAGGGCATGGTGAAGGTCTATCCGCGCGCCATCGACCTGGAGAACACGGAGAAGCTCAAATCCTTTCATGACGTCGCCGTGGTCGAGAGTCTGGCCGAGCTGAACGAGGCGCTCGCCCGCCGCAAGACCGAGCTGACATGAGCGAGCGCATCGCCTTCCTCACCGGGCATCTGGCGCAGCCGCGGCTTGAGAAGGTGCTGGCCGGCATGGACGATCCGGGTTTCGGCTGGTCGGTGATCGATGTCGGGGTCAAGGTCGCCGCGCTGATGACCGAGGCCATCATCGCGCGCCGGCTGCCGCGGCCGGTGGAGGCGACCCGCGTGCTGGTGCCGGGCCGCTGCCGTGCCGACCTTGCGCGGCTGACCGCTGAATTCGGCGTGCCGTTCGAGCGCGGTCCGGAGGAATTGAAGGACCTGCCCGCTTTTTTCGGCAAAGGCGGCCGCGGGCTCGATCTTTCCCGCTACGACATCCGCATGTTCGCCGAAATCGTCGACGCCTCGGCGCTGAGCGTCGACGCCATCCTCGCGCGTGCGCGCGGCTTGCGCGCTGCCGGCGCCGACGTGATCGATCTCGGCTGCCTGCCCGATACCCCGTTCCCACATCTGGCGGACGCCGTGCGCGCGCTCGCCGCCGAGGGGATTCCGGTCAGCGTCGATTCCGCCGATGTGGAAGAGCTGCGCGCGGGCGGCAAGGCCGGCGCGCAGTTCCTGCTCAGCCTTACCGAGGCAACGCTCGACATCGCCGCCGAGACCGGCGCGGCGCCGGTGCTGGTGCCGGCGAGCCATGGCGATCTCGCTTCGCTGCTGCGCGCGGCGGAAGCCGCCGACAACCGCGGCATCGCGGCGCTGCTCGATCCGATCCTCGATCCCATCCATTTCGGGTTCATGGATTCGCTCGCGCGCTACGCCGAGCTGCGGCAACGTTTGCCGGAAGCGGAAATCTTGATGGGCACCGGCAATCTCACCGAGCTGACCGATGCCGACAGCGGCGGCGTCACCGCGGCGCTCATCGGCATCTGCTCGGAGCTTGCCATCCGCAACGTGCTGGTGGTGCAGGTTAGCCCGCATACGCGGCGAACCATCGAGGAGCATGACGCGGCGCGCCGCATGATGTTCGCCGCCCGTGCCGATCACAGCCTGCCGCAGAACTATGGCGGCGCGCTGCTGCAACTGCACGACCGCAAGCCGTTTCCTAATAGTCCTGAAGAGATCGTCGAGATGGCGGGGCAGGTACGCGATGGCAATTTCCGCATCGAGACTGCGGTGGACGGCATCCATGTCTATGCCAAGGGCGTGCACCACGTGGCAACGGACGCGCTCTCCTTGTTTCCCAAGCTCGGCGTCGGCGCCGACGGCGCGCATGCCTACTATTTGGGCACGGAGCTGGCCAAGGCCGAGATCGCCTGGCGGCTGGGCAAACGCTACATGCAGGACGAGCCGCTCGACTGGGGCTGCGCCGTCGACAGCGAGCCGGAAAACCTGACCCGGCTGCGGGAGGCCGGACATACCCTGCGCCGGGCCGGCGGCGCCGGGGACAATGACAATGAGTGAAGCAGCCTTATAGTATAATGAGTGACGCCGGGGCCGGGGCGCGCATGCCGCTGATACGCGAAACCATCCTTACCACAACCGACAGAGAGGGGCGGGCCCACGTGGCCCCGCTCGGCCTGATCGCCGAGGGTGGCGACTGGATCGTGGCGCCATTTCGCCCTTCGGCGACCCTCGACAATCTCATGGCGGTGCCGTTCGCCACCGCCAGCCACACCGACGACGTGCGCGTCTTCGCCGGCTGCCTGACCGGGCGGCGCGATTGGCCGACCGTGCGCGCGGAGGAGGTTCCGGTGCCCCGCCTTGCGGGCGCGCTGTCCCACGCCGAGCTTGCCGTCGTCGAAACGCGGGAGGATCCGCAACGGCCGCGGCTGCGCTGCCGCGTGATGCGGCTCGTCACCCACGCCCCCTTCGAGGGCTTCAATCGCGCGCAGGCGGCCGTGCTCGAGGCCGCCATCCTGGTCAGCCGTCTGCACATGCTGCCGCCGGCGAAGGTCGAGGCGGAAATGGCCCATCTCCAGATCGCCATCGACAAGACCGCCGGCCCGCGCGAACTGGAAGCCTGGGGCTGGCTCCAGGAGAAGTTCCGGGCGCATTTCGCCGGCTGAGTTCCTCCTTCTGTGAATGGATCGGGCGCGCAGCGGCGGCTGGCCCGGCTTTTGCTTGCTGCACTGCAACAAGAAACGGAACGCACGCCTGGCGACGGGCGCGCACAACTTGGAGGACGCGCCCTTTGACCCGTGTCCTTGGAGCTCTCGATGCTTACTGCAATGGTCCTGATCTGCTCTCTCGCCGCCACCCCCAACATCGCCGACTGCGGCCGGAACAATGCCATCGACGTGGTCTGGGTGCCGGAAACCTTCAGCAACCCCGTGACCTGCTTCATGCATGGGCAGGCCTACATTGCCGGCACCGCGTTGGGGCGGAACCTGGCGCGTGACGAACGCGTGCGCGTGGTGTGCCTGCGAAAGAAAACGGCCGCGCTGTCGAATGACACCGCAGTGGCGGACCGCCGCGCGACGCGGCGGTAAGCGCCGCACGCACGACGGTCCTGAACTTTGCTGGCCAAGCGGCGAGCCTGTTCCGGCTCGCCCCTTACTTGTTCTTTTCCTTGGTCAGTTCGCCCATACGTTCCAGCTCGGACTCGCTGCGTTCTTCCCGCTTTGCTTCGTCCTGACCGAAATTGCCCTTCTGCTTGCGAGCTTCCTGTTCCTTGCGTTCCCGTTCCGTCATGTTCGCCTCCATTCAATTCAATGAAGTCAACGCATGCTGGCTGCAATCGTTCTTGGCGGAAACGATGAAACATCGGGCGAGGGGAACCGAGGCGACGTAAGCGCTACTTCTTTTCGCCCTTCTCATTGAACTGCTTGAGATAGGCAATGACATTGGCGCGCTGTTTGGGATTCGACAGGCCGGCGAAGATCATCTTGGTGCCCGGCACATCCTTGCGCGGATTGGTCAGCCATGTGTTGAGCGAGGCGTCGTTCCAGGTCTTGCCTCCCGCGCCCAGCTTCTTGAGGCCGTCCGAATAGCTGAAGCCCGGCCACGAAGCGATCTTGCGTCCGTCCACGCCGTTGAGCGGCGGGCCGATCTTGATCTTGGCGTTGGGGCCGATCTCGTGGCAGATCGCGCAGGTCTTGAAGGTCTGCGCGCCCTTGGCGGCGTCGCCGGGCGGCAGCGGCTGCTGCGCCCATGCGGCCGCCGGCAGCAGCGCGGCCAATGAGGACAATAGAAAAAGAACAGGCCTGGACATTATCGATCTCCCTGGTTTCCTCTCGAAAGAATAGGCGGCGCGTAGCGCGGAGCGAGCGGTGATACTTCCCATGCGATGCTGAGGCGCGGAGCGAACGGCTCGCGGACGGCATTATGGCGGCTCGAAGCGTCAATGCAAGCAAGCGGCGCGTCGGAAAGAGCGGGTGGCATGCGCGGGCCTCACTCGTTCGGCCGCGGTTCGGGCTTGGTCTCGACGAGCGGCAATCCCGCATCCGACCAGCCGTCGGTGCCGTCCGGATACCAGATCACCTGCGTGTAGCCGAGGGCGAGCGCACGGCGCGCCGCGTTCCACGACATCCAGCAATGGCTCAGGCAATAGATCACCAGCGGCTTGGTGCGGTCGCCGCCGCTGGCCTTGACGAGCCCTTGGCGCAGATAGGTCTGCATGGCCGGCGCCAGCGCGCCGTAGCCGACATCGGGCAGCCAGATGCTGCCCGGAATGTCGTGGCGCGGGTGGTCGAGCCAAAGAGTGTCCGGCGGCAACTTGGGTTTCGGCGGGCGCGGCAGCACGTCGACGAAGGCGGCCGTGTGCCGTTTCCAGATTGCCTCCGCCTCTGCGGTCGTCACCACACGCGCGCCCTTCAGCGTGCGCGGCACCGGAGCGCGGTAGTCGCGGTCACGGAAGTGCGCGGGCTCCGGCGGCGCCGCCTGCCCGGCGGCGCGCGCGCCACCGCCCGCCAGCAGCACCACTGCCAGCAGCGCGGGAATGGCGGCCCGCCATCGCACGGCTATTTCGACGCGGGCGCGGACACCGCTGCCGCCTTCATGAGATGATTATTCTCGTCGAGGAGCGGCACGCCGTACTGCATCAGCAGGGCGTTGATCTCAGGCTGCTTGGCGCGAATGATCCGGTTGAGCTCGCGTTTCCAGTTCTGGTCGGAGAAACGCACGCCCATGCCGATGCGGTAGGTCAGGCGCGGGCCGTTCTTCTCCTTGAGCAGCGGCACTACCTTCACTGGGACGCCGGCATGCATGGCGAAGTAGCCGGCCATGGGCCCCCACAGTACGCCAGCGTCGATCTTGCCGTCGGTCAGGTCTTTCATCATTTCCGCGCCGGAGGAGTTGTAGCGCGTGTCGACGACGAGCTGGTACGGCTTGGCTTTGTCCATCAACCCGTCGAGCACCATATTGGTGGCCGGCGGCGTGCCGGCGACCACGCCGACATGCTTGTCCTTGAGGCGCGGATCGGTGAGCATGTCGACGCCGTCGAGCCCGTGTCCCGGCAGATAGAGCAGGGCATAGGTCGAGTGATAATAGGGGTTGGTGACCTGCACCATGTCGTCGCCCTGCGGCACGCCCATGATGACGTCGCATTTATAGACGGCGAGCGTATTGCGCACGAAGCCGGGTGCGTTGGGATACCAGGCATAGGCGACGGACTTGCCGAGCTCCTTGGCGAGCAGGTCGGCAATCTTGTTCTCGAAGCCTTCGCGCTCGGAGTTCGAGTAGGGCAGGTTGTGCGGGTCGTCGCAAACGCGAAAGACCTTGGGATCGACCATCTCGAACGGCGCCTGCTGCGCCGGCCGCGAGCCGGGTGCGCCCGGCGGCAGGCGATCGAAGGTGTTGCCACGATGCCCCATTCCCCGCCCCATGCCAGGAGCCATGCCGTCGGGCGCGGCTCCCGGTCCCATGCCTTGTTGCGCCAGCGACGCGGTGGCGGCGAGCATGAGCGGAAGGCCTGCGCAGACGGCGAGGCCTGCTAACCATTTTACAGCACGCAATCTCACGATCGACCTCATCCTGTTGAGCGGCCCGCGTCGAGCTTAGCGTCGGGTCGGGACCTGCCGGTTTCTCTGCCGTCTGCTACCGCCCGATCTTGGCGGAAGATGGCCGACCGGCAGGATTCGTCCGCTATTCGGGTCCCATGCAGGAGTCTTCCGCTTTCTTGGCAGCCGCGGACTTGTCCGCGTGCTTCTGCGGCCGCCCGCGGCCCAGCGCGCCGTCTGAGCGCGCGCGCAGATAGACGAAGATGTCGTCGATGTAACACATCACGTTCGGATTGGTGCCCCAGGCTGGCATCACGAGATCCGAAGCGGTGTTGACCTGTTTCTTGCCGTTCACAACGACGTTGAGGAACTGTGTGTAGTCCATGGACTTCAGCGAATCGACCAGGGCGGGCGCGTAGCTGGAGCCGGCGCCGTCAGGCCCGTGGCAGACGATGCAGTTCGCATTGTAACGGCGGAAGCCGGAGAACGTGTACCAGTCGACTTTTCCGTCCTTGGCGATGTGAAAGGTCGGCGTCCCGTTCTTGTCGAACCACTTTCCGTCTTCGTTCTTGACCGCCGTCGGATCGCCCGATCCGTCAGCAACCGCATGGCCGATGCCGATGGCAAGTATTGCCGCAACGAGCGCCGCGGCCAGCAGATGATATCTTCTCACAGGGGTTTCCTCTTGTGCCTTCAAGTCGGCGTCGCCCGAGCAGAACCCGACGCGCCTCTTGGAGGCGCGCCGGGCATTTGCTTGTGCTTGGCTTATGGTCGCGGTTTTCAGCCGTTGGGCAGCGCGAAGACCGTGAGCTGACCGCCGAGCGAGGTGTAGTTCTTCAGCGCGGCATAACCGCCGACCGCACCGAGGCCCGCATGCGGATCCGTCAGACCCGCGGCGAGACCGATGCCGGCCCAGCCGCCGACGCCGGAGAGAACGGCGACGTACTGCCTGCCGTTGTGCTCATAGGTCATCACGTTACCGATGATGCCGGACGGGGTCTTGAACTTGTAGAGCAGTTTGCCCGTCTTGGCATCGACCGCCTTCAGGTAGCCTTCCAGCGTGCCGTAGAACACGACGCCGCCGGCGGTCGCGAGCGCGCCGGACCACACCGAGAACTGCTCGGGATCGGACCACACGATCTTGCCCTTGGTGGCATCCCACGCGATGAAGTTGCCCATGTTGCTGTCGCCCGGAGGCGGATACATCGACAACGTCGCACCGACGTAGGGCTGACCGGCCGTGTAGGAGACGCGGAACGGTTCATAGTCCATGCAGACGTGGTTGGTCGGCACGTAGAACAGTCCGGTCTGCGGCGAGAAGGCCGCCGGCTGCTCATCCTTGCTGCCGAGAGCCGCCGGGCAGATGCCCTTGGTGTTGTGATCTTCGCCGCCCTTTTCGGTCGAGTACTTGGCGACGCGGATCGGCTTGCCGGTCTTCATGTCGATGCCGGAGGCCCAGTTCACCTTCGGATCGTACTTCTCGGCGACAAGCAGCGCGCCGGTATCACGGTCGAGCGTGTAGCCGAAGCCGTTACGATCGAAATGGACCAGCGCCTTGTGCTCCTTGCCGTTGATCTTCAGGTCGGCAAGAATCATTTCGTTGATGCCGTCATAGTCCCACTCGTCGTGGGGGGTCATCTGATAGACCCATTTGGCCATGCCGGTATCGGGATTGCGGGCGAAAATCGTCATCGACCACTTGTTGTCGCCTGGACGCTGCGTCGGGTTCCAGGTCGAGGGGTTGCCCGAGCCGTAGTAGACCAGGTTCAACTGCGGGTCATAGGAGAGCCAGCCCCAGGTGCAGCCGCCGCCGATCTTCCACTGATCGCCTTTCCAGGTTTTCAGGCTGGAGTCCTTGCCGACCGGCTTGCCGAGATCGGTGGTCTTCTGCGGGTCGACCATGATCTCCTTGTCGGGGCCTTCCGAATAGGCCTTCCAGACCATCTTGCCGCTGTTCTCGTCGTAGGCGGTGACGCGGCAATGCACGCCGAACTCGCCGCCGGAGATGCCGACCAGAACTTTGCCCTTGACCACCAGCGGGGCCGACGTGCCGGTCTCGCCGATCTTCGGATTGCCGTCCTTGACCTGCCACAGCACCTTGCCGGTCTTGGCGTCGAGCGCCACCAGCGTTGTGTCGGCCTGATGCAGGAAGATCTTGCCGTTATCATAGGCGACACCGCGATTGACCGTATCGCAGCACATCACGGGAATGACGTTCGGATCCTGCCTGGGCTCGTACTTCCAGAGGATCTTGCCGTCATGATCGAGGTCGAGCGCGAATACCGGATTGGGGAAAGGCCCGTGAACATACATCACGTTGCCGATCACCAGCGGTCCACCCTCGTGACCACGCAGAACGCCGGTCGAGAACGTCCAAGCCACCTGCAGCTTGCCGACGTTCTTGTCGTTGATTTGCTTGAGTTCCGAGTAGCGGGTGTTGGCGTAGTTACCCGCAGGCATCACCCATTGCTTGGCGTCCTGCGACATCTTTTGCAAGTTATCGCTGGCACTCGCGGCGGTCATAGCAAACGCCGCGACTGCGCCAACGCAGCCGGCTAAGAGCAGCTTGCGCATCCGTATCCTCCCTGCGACATCGTCGCGGGCGACGGCATAGTGGCACTTACGTGCCGACACCGGCACCCGTTGCTGTGGGAAGAGCTTCCGGCAGCGTGTCACAGCGTGGCGTGGCATCTGGGGCACTCATCTTGATGCCCCGCCAAGCCTACGAGAGACGTCAGTATTCCCGTTTGACTGACGCCCTTGAAGCCGGAAACCGTAAGGAATTGTATGCGGCGGATTCGATGGCCGCAACAAAAAACTGTGATGCCCTGAAAGGGCGGCGCGATAGACCGCATCGCAGGCAGCGCAAGCTAGACTGTGGGACTTGTGCAGTGCAGCTTAAATGGGCGAGGAACCAAATGCTAACCATGCCAGTTCTTGCTGTTTGCCGCGGTCTAACGACGTTACGGCGCCGCGCCGTGTTGGCATGGTGCGCCGCTTTCCTCTCCGCCTGCGTCGTCCCAACTTTTCCAGCCCACTCGCAAAAGACCAGCGCGCCTCTCTCGGTTTCCGAGGTGGCGCCGGGCGTTTTCGTCCATTTCGGCGTGGTCGCCCTGATGAATCGCAAAAACGAAGGAGCGATCGCGAATGTCGGATTTGTCGTCGGTGATCGCGCGGTGGCGGTGATCGACACCGGCGGCAGCGTGCGCGAGGGCCGTGCGCTGCTGGCCGCGATCCGTGCGCACACGAAATTGCCGGTCCGCTATGTCATCGACACCCACATGCATCCCGACCACGTTTTCGGCAACGCAGCCTTCGCCGGGATCGGCGCGATTTTTGTCGGCCACAAGAATCTGCCGCGGGCCATGGCGACGCATGGACCCTATTACATCGCCAATTTCCGCGCGCCCATGGGCGCCGCCCTGATGGCCGACGTGCGAATTATTCCGCCGACCATGCTGGTGACGGACACTCGCGATATCGATCTCGGCGGGCGGCGTATTACGTTGCAGGCTTGGCCGGCGGCACATACCGATAACGATCTGACGGTATTCGATCGCAAGACGGGCACGCTGTTCGCCGGCGATCTTCTGTTCCTGCGCCATGTACCGGTCGTCGACGGAAGCCTTGTGGGCTGGCTGAAGGACCTGGACGCGCTGGCGCGCATCCCGGCACGTCGGGTGGTACCCGGCCACGGTCCGCTGGTGCAGCACTGGCCGCAGGGGATGGCGGACGAAAGGCGTTATCTCGAATGCCTCGACGGCGAGATTCGCGATATGATCAAACGCGGCGTCCCCCTTGCTGTGGCTGCCAAGACTGCCTGCGCTTCGGAAAAAGATCGCTGGCAGTTGTTTGAGGACTATAATGCGCGCAATGCAACGGCGGCCTATGCCGAGCTGGAATGGGAATGACGGAAACGGATATGCCGGACTTGCCGCGGCGTCATGCTGCGGGAGGGCCGGCCGAAAGAGGCCGAGAAGGAGGCCGATCATGACCGGGAAATCTCTTCGCATCGTTGGCATGGCGGCGCTCGCCGCCGCCTTCGTCGGCTTCGGTTCGCTTGCCGCGGCGGCGGCCGAACAGAACGACGATCCCTGGCCGCAGCTTGCGCAGCAGGTGTTCAAGAACCGAATGCTTGCCGACGGGACCGGCCTGATCGCCCTCGACATGCCCTATCGCGCCGAGGACGCCGCGGTGGTTCCGCTCACCGTGCGCGCCACGTTGCCGGCGGGCGACAAGCGATACGTGAAGGCGCTGACGATCGTCATCGACCAGAACCCGTCGCCGGTGGCGGCGTCCTTTACCTTCGGCGCCAAGGCCGACGTCAGCGCGATTTCGACGCGGGTGCGCGTGAACTCCTACACCAACGTCCATGCGGTGGCGGAGCTGAGCGACGGCAAGCTCTACATGGTCAAGCGCTACGTGAAGGCGGCCGGCGGCTGCTCGGCGCCGGCCATCAAGGACGCCAGCGCTGCCAAGGTGAATATCGGCGAGATGCGCTTGCGGCAGTTCGCGCCGCCGTCGGCCTCACCCGGGCCGACGCGCGAGGCGCAGATCATGATCCGCCACCCCAACAATTCCGGTCTGCAGATGGACCAGATCACGCACCTCTACATACCGCCATTCTTCGTGAAGCAGCTGAAAGTCTGGCAGGGCGACGATCTGGTGCTGGCGATGGATGGCGGCATCTCGATCTCGGAGAATCCGAGCTTCCGCTTCACCTTCCGCCCCAACGGCGCCAAGAGCTTCCATGCCCGGGCGGTCGACACCAAGGATCACGTCTACAAGGGCGAATGGCCGGCAACGTCAGGCACCTGACGCGAGTGGGGTGGGGGCCTGCGCTTTTCGCGCAGCCCCTCAGAAGCAGCGCACCTCGGCCTCGGCCTGCGCGCGGCGCAGCCGCTTGAGCGCGTCCTTGGCCGGCGCGGGCGAGCGGAACATGCCGCCGAAGCGGCCGGGCACCTGGCGCAGACTGAGCACCGTCTGCGCCGCCACGTAGCCCTTATAGGGCAGCAGCGACGCAATCACGTCGATCGAGCACGAGCAGCGGCGCAACGCGTCCTGCGTATCGCCGTTGGTCTTCATGCAGGCGAAGACGTAATCGGCGCGCGCTTCGGTCGGATAGTCGTTGAGCGGCGCGGTCGCGACCGGCGCCGCCATCGCGACCTTGGCGATCGCCAGCGCGAAGGCGCCCCCGCCCATCAATCCCAGCATTCTCATTGATGCGTTTCCTCGATCGTCACGCGGAGAGCCGCCCGTCGTCTATGATAGGAGTTCATATGGCCGACTCAAGGCCGCGGCGGCCCTCGCTCCGGAAGCGGCCGTCCGCTTGCCAGGCTACGCACTTTGAAAATAGGCTCGCCCGCCACAGCGGGAACGCATTCCCGTCCGAATGTCTATCATCCGCCAATCTGCCTTTCAGGATCACGTCATGTCGAAAGCGCGTATTGCCGCCTATTGTCTGTTATTTGCCGCCGTCGCGGGTCTTTCGTTTGGCCGCGCCTCTGCTGGCACGCTGCGGCTGGCGATTCAGAAAACCGGGACGGTCGCCTGGGAGCTCGACGTGATCCGCGCGCACGGTCTCGACAAGCAGGCCGGCCTCACCATCAAGACGCTTGAATTGGCGAGCCCCGAGGCCGGCAAGATCGCGCTGCGCGGCGGATCCGCCGACGTCATCGTGGCCGACTGGCTTTGGGTGTCGCGCGAGCGATCGCTCGGCGCCAAGCTGCAGTTCTATCCCTATTCGGACGCGCTGGGCGCCGTGATGGTGCCGAAGGATTCCCCCGTGAAGGACCTGCCCGACCTCAAAGGCAAGACGCTCGCAGTCGCCGGCGGGCCGATCGACAAGAGCTGGCTGCTGCTGCAGGCCAGCGCCAAGAAGCGCGGCATCGACCTTAAACGGCAGACCAAGGTCGTGTACGGCGCCCCGTCGCTGCTCGCCGGCAAGATGATGCAGGGCGACATGGACTCAATGCTCAATTACTGGAATTTCTGCGCCCGCCTGGAGGCGAAAGGTTTCCGCCGCGTGGTCGGCATCGGCGATCTGCTGCCGCAGTTCGGCGTCGACGGCAAGCTCTCCATGATCGGCTACGTGTTCAATCAGTCATGGGCGAAGGCGCACCCCAAGACGGTCGCCGCCTTTCTCAAGGTCTCGCACGAGGCCAAGCAGATCATGCTGACTTCCGACGCCGAATGGCAGCGACTCGAGCCGCTCACCGGCGCATCCGATGCCGCCACGCTCAAGATCTATCGTGACCGCTACCGCGACGGCATCCCACGCCGGCCGGTGGCGGCGGAAGAGCACGACGCGCAGGTGCTCTATCGCGTCCTGGCCAAGCTCGGCGGTCCCGCGCTGGTGGGGCAGAGCAAGGAATTGTCGCCCGGCACCTACTATCGCCCGTCGGCGGACTGAGCGGCCATGCAGCGGCTGGCCTCGCTCGTTCTGTTCTTCCTCGTCTGGTGGGTCGCCTCGCTGTTCGCCGGCACGCAGATGCTGCCGGGACCGGATCGGGTGCTGGCCGTGATCGTGGCGCAGGCGCAGAGCGGCGAGCTGTTCTACCAGATCGGCGTCACGCTCGTTCGGGTGTTCTTCGCCTTCACGCTGGCTATGGTGGCCGGCACCGCGATCGGGCTGCTGATGGGCCGGGTGCCGCTCGCCGATCGGGTCGGCGATCCCTGGCTGATCGTGCTGCTCAATCTGCCGGCGCTCGTGATCATCGTGCTCGCTTTCATCTGGGGCGGGCTCACGGAAACCGCCGGCATTCTGGCGGTGGCGATCAACAAGCTGCCGAACACGGTGGTGACCGTGCGGGAGGGCGCCCGCGCGCTCGATCCGGGGCTCGACGAGATGGCGCAGGTCTTCGCCCTGCCGCGCTGGAAGGCGCTGCGGCACGTGGTCTTGCCGCAGCTTGCCCCCTATATCGCGGCGGCGGCGCGCTCCGGTCTGTCGCTGGTATGGAAGATCGTGCTCATCGTCGAACTGCTCGGCCGGCCGAACGGCGTCGGTTTCGAAATCGGCATCGCCTTTCAGCTATTTGACGTGACCCTGATCCTTGCCTATGCGCTGACCTTTGTCGTCGTGATACTCTTGATCGAAACCTTGTTGGTACAGCCCATTGAACGACGCGTGTCCCGCTGGCGGCTCCGGCCGGCTTGAAGTCCGCATCACGCGCAAGGCCTTTACCGCGGCCTCCGGCGAGCGCCTGGACGTGTTGCGCGACGTCGCCTTCAGCCTCGGCGAGAGGGAGGTGGGGGCGCTGGTTGGGCCGTCCGGCTGCGGCAAGACCACCATGCTGCGCATCATCGCAGGGCTCGACGCCAATTTCGAAGGCGAAATCGCGCGCCCGCCGCCGGGACGGCTCGGCATGGTTTTCCAGGAGCCGCGGCTGCTGCCGTGGCGCACGGTCGAGGACAACGTGCGGCTGGTGGCGCCGGACATCGCCGATGGCGCGCTCGACGCGCTGTTCGCCGCGCTCGAATTGACCGCCCACCGCGCGCACTTTCCCGGCGAATTGTCGCTCGGCCTTGCCCGCCGTGTGGCGCTGGCGCGCGCTTTCGCGGTCGATCCGCTGCTGCTGCTGCTGGATGAGCCGTTCGTGTCGCTCGACGAGGCGCTGGCCGCCCGCCTGCGCGAGGAGCTCATGGCTCTGGTCGAGACACAGGCGATGACCACGCTCCTGGTCACCCACGACCTCGAAGAGGCCGTGCGCCTCGCCGACCGCGTCTTCCTGCTGTCGGCGCGGCCGAGCGGCATCATCGGCGAGGTCGCCTTGCCGACGCCGCGGCGCGCGCGCTCCGCAGCCGATATCGCTGCGATGATGGCCGACGTGGCCAGCCGGTTGAACGGGCACGCCAAGCCCGCGGCCGGATGAACGGCGGTCCGCGCATGACCTTGCTGATCTTCGACTGCGACGGGGTGCTGGTGGATTCCGAGCTCATCGCCCACCGCGCCATCGCGGAGCTGATGGCGGAACTCGGCCGGCCGATGGACATGCAGCAGGCGCTGGCGACCTTCTCGGGCAAACGCCTGGGCGACGCCTTGAAGGCGGCCGAGGCCTGGCTCGGCAAGCCGGTGCCGCCCGATCTCGCCGCGCAGGCGGGCGAGCGCCTGCTGGCCACCTTCCGCCGCGAATTGAAGCCGGTCGATGGCGTCGAGCAGGCCATCGCCGCGCTACGCTATCGGCGTTGCGTCGCCTCGTCCTCGACGCGCGAGCGGCTTGGCCTTTCGCTCGAAGTGACGGGGCTGGCGCCGCTGTTCGGCGCCAACGTGTTCAGCGCCGATCAGGTCGCGCACGGCAAGCCGGCGCCCGATCTGTTCCTTTTCGCCGCGCATAAGCTGGATGCTCCGGCGGCCGGCTGCATCGTCATCGAGGATTCGCCGCTCGGCATCGAGGCGGCGCGCGCCGCCGGCATGCAGGCGATCGGCTTTGCCGGCGCGAGCCATGCCACGGCGCAATTGGCCGACCGGCTGGCGCAAGCGGGCGCCGCTGTCGTGCTCCGCGCCATGGCAGATCTGCCCATCGCGGTGGGACGGCTAGCGAGGACGTGATTTGCGCTTGACGTCAGGCGGCGCGATCTTGGCGGTACCTTTGCCGGGAGCCCGATCCATGCAAACGAAATCGTTTCTCGTCACTGCGCTTATGTTGTGCGCCTTTGCCGCGCCCGCAATGGCGCAGGGCATGATGAGCCATGTCGACATGAATTCGCCCGCCATGACCAAGGCGGAGATGACCCGCGCCCAGGTCGCGGCCATGGCCAAGGCAGCGACACCCGCCCATCCGGCCGACTTCAGCGGCAAGGCGCTCAACGGGCTCGATCTGTCCGGGCTCGATCTCACCGGCGCAATCTTCCGCGCGGCCAGCCTGAACAAGACCAAGCTGGTCGGCGCCAAGCTCGACCGTGCCGTGCTCGACCAGGCCTGGATGCTGCATGCGGATTTGAGCAAAGCGAGCCTGCGCCACGCCAGCATTTTTGCCGCGCAGATGCTGCATGCCAAGCTCGACGGCGCCGATCTTACGGGCGCGCGGGTGGTCGCCGATCTGACGGATGCCAGCCTGGTAGGCGCCAAGCTGGTCGGCGCCAATTTGGGCGCCGACATGAAAAACCAGTCGATGGGGCTGATGCATGCCGTGCTCAAGTCGGCCAATCTCGACGGCGCCGATCTGCACGATGCCGATCTTTCGCGCGCCGAACTGGAATTTGCCTCGCTGAAGAAGACCGATCTCACCGGCGCCTCGCTGTATGGTGCCGACTTGAGCGGCGCCGAACTGATCGACGCCAAAGTGGCGGGAACCGATTTCGCCAATGCCGATCTTGCTTCCGCCAGACTGGTGGCGCCGGTCGGACTTGATGCCGCGCGCAATTTCGACAAGGCTGTGAACCGGGACAGGTTGATGCGGAAGTAGGGTGGCCGCGCCATTGGCCGCACACGCCCGCAACCGGTCGAGCCTTGAAGGAGATCGTATGCGAAAGCTGTCGATTGCCGCCGTGGTTCTCGCGGTCGCGCTCGTTGTGCCGGGCACGGCGGCGCTGGCCAAGAGCAAGGGAACGCGCTTCTGGAATCTCACGCTCTACACGGTCACCAGCCTGCAGCTTTCGCCGCCCGGCAAGCAGGAATGGGGCAAGAACCAGTGCAAGAACGACCCGGACGGCACCGTCGATCACGACGAGCGCGTGAAGGTGACGGGCGTGAAATCGGGCCGCTACGACGTCAAGCTCGCCGACAAGATCGGCCGCGTCTGT
Source organism: uncultured Pseudomonadota bacterium (assembly GCA_963837965.1). GTDB lineage: Bacteria > Pseudomonadota > Alphaproteobacteria > Rhizobiales > Xanthobacteraceae > Pseudolabrys. The sequence goes on from CAWIPY010000011.1 coordinate 753,730, forward strand.
ATCGTGCGCAACGTCGAGGTAAAGCAGGGCGGCATCTTCGCCATCGAGGAAAAGCAGCTCACCGACTGCAAGAAGTGATCGCTTCCCCTCTCGGTCATTCCGGGACGGCGCGAAGCGCCGGGGCCTGGAATCCAGGGCCCAAATGAACGGCCTGCCGTGTCGCTCTGGATTCCGGGTTCGCGAGCTTCGCTCGCGCCCCGGAATGACCGTATGAATTAATCGCCGCGCAGCGTATGAAACGCCTTCAAGGCCGCCGCATGCTCGGCAACGTCGTGCACGCGCACGATTGACGCGCCGGCGGCGACGGCCGCCAGGCTCACCGCCAGCGTACCGGCGAGCGTGCCCTCGCTGCCGTCGCCGGTGAGCGAGCCGAGAAATTTCTTGCGCGAGGCGCCCACCATGATGGGCAGGCCGTAATCCATTAGCTCGCCGAGCCGGCGAATCGCATCGCGGTTCTGCCGGCTGGTCTTGCCGAAGCCGATGCCGACATCGAGGACGATGCGCCCCTTTGCAATGCCGGCGCGCGTGGCGATGGTGAGCGAGCGGTCGAACGAGCGCCGGATATCGGCGATGATGTCGAGCGTATCGTCCTTCTCGGTCCGATTGTGCATCACGACCACGGCGGCCTCGCTTTGCGCGATCACGCCGGCAAGGGCGGGATCTTTTTGCAAACCCCAGACGTCGTTGATCATGACCGCGCCTTGCGCCAGCGCCTGCTCGGCAACGGCGGCTTTGCCCGTATCGACGGACAGCGGCGCGTCAAGCCTGGCGAGCGCCGCCAGGACCGGCTCGAGGCGGGCGAACTCGTCGTCTGCTTCGATCGGCGTTGCACCGGGCCGCGTCGATTCCGCGCCCACATCGACGATGTCGCAGCCCTGCGCCACCATCTTGTGCGCATGGGCGATGGCCGCCTCCGCCGCGACGAAGCGTCCGCCGTCGGAGAATGAGTCCGGAGTCACGTTGAGGATGCCCATGATGAGCGGGCGGGTGCCAATTCGGGCGAGAAAGGCGTCGCGCTTGGCGCGCTGCGCGGGGCTCATCACCGGCGCGGCATCAGATGTGGCGCTGCCCCGGATATTCACAATGCCAGCGCACGGCGCGCCATTTCGGGTGGTGATCGATGTAGCGCGCGATGTAAGGCGGTGCGGCCATCGCGCATTGTCGCAACGATTCGCCGTGCGAAACATATTCGAGGTTTCGGTCCTCGCATTGCGAAGGCTGCGAAACCGCGCAAACGGTAATGACCAGTACGATGAAGCCCATGGCCTATAGCTCCATGCCCAGAGTTCCCTTGTACTCCCGACAAGCCCGGCTGACGAGCTTGGTTCAGGCCGGGGGGTAAAATATTTCGCCTTTGCCGATCACCGCCATGTCGCCGAGCAGGCGCCGCCAGGGACGGCGCAACAGGCTGGCCGTTTCCGGGCTGTAGGGTTTCACGAAATCGGCCAGCAGGGCGCTGGCGACCAGGTCGTGTGTGCCGCAGTCGGCGAAGGTGGGCGAGAGCGCATCGCAGCCCGCGGCGAAGACGATGGTACCGCGCGCCATGAGATAGCCGGGCAGGGGCCCGGCGCGGCCGCGCACGATCAACGTGCCGGCGATCATGCGGCTGCCGGCATGGGCGCCGGCCTTGCCCTCGACGACGATCGTGCCGCGGCGCAGCCGGTCCGCCGCGCGGGCGCCCACGTCACCGCGCACCACGACCACTCCGCCACGCATGCCGGCCATCTCGCCGGCCAAAGGTCCGCCGAGGAAGTCGCCGGCATTGCGGGCAATCTCGATGGAGCCGCCTTTCATGCCGGAGGCCGCCCAAGGCCCGGCATTGCCGTCGATCGCGAGCCTGCCGCCGCGCATCAGCCGTCCCGCCTGCGCGCCGACCTCGCCGGCGACATGCAGCGCGCCGCTCGCCATGGCGCAGCCGACGCGGTCGAAGCGCTCGCTGCCGCCCTCGATCTCGATCTGCGCGGGGTCGCCCATGCGCAGCGTGAACACGTCGCCGACATGGGCCGGCTCGCGCGTGGTGTTCAGCGGAATGGCAGCGATCTCGCTTTCGCTCAAGCCGGCGAGACGATCCGGCGTCAGCGGCGAGAGATCGAGCCGCTGCGTCGGCGCCTGCCGCAGCGTGAGCACTAGCGCGGTCACGGCAAGAGCTCCTTGAGGTGATAGTGATGGGGCCCGAGCTTGCCGCCGTAGTTGCCGGCGCCGATGCGCAAGGCGCCGCGCTCCGGCCCGAGCGCGAGCACCGCCGCGATGCCGGCCTTCATGGCGTTGCCGACCGACTTGGGCGTCAAACCGTCGATTACGATCTCCAGCACCGAGCCGATATCGGCGTCGAGTTCGCTGGTGCCGGCGCCCTTGAGCGTGGGGCAATAGGCGTCGTTGGTCGAGGCGGCGGCGCCCTTGTATTTGGAGCCGACCTTGGAGCCGGAGCGCGCGATGCCGCCGGGAAAGGGCATGATGGCATCGGGCACCTTGTTGATGGCGGCCACCGCCGCTTCCGCCGCCGCCAACGTCTTTTCGGCGGTGGCGCCCATGACGATGATGTTGCCGCCGCCGACGGCGGCCTTGGTGAGGCCGGTGGTGGCCTCGCAGACGAATTCACCGTCCATCACCGGCACCCGCCAGTAGCGCTTGGCGCCGAAGCGCTTGGCCACCTGCCAGCCGTCGCCGAAGAAGCGGATGGCATTGCCGAGCTTGAGCGTCTCCTGCCCCTCCAACCCGGCATAGCAGGCCGAGCCCGGGCTGGTGAGCACGCATTGGCCGACGCGGTTCTGCAACTGCTTCTGCAATTCGGCGGTCGAGACCGAGAACAGCAGCACGCGCACGCCGGGGCGTCCGTCCGGCGTCTCGCCTGCGTCGAGTTCGCGGTCGATGCCGGCCTCCGCGCCGCAGGCGATCACCGAGGTGCCGAAGCCGGTCATGGTGACGGCGGCTTGCCGCGCCCAGCCAAGGGTCGGCGCGGTGATGACGATGGCGGTCGCCCGCATGCCGAAGGCCTCGGCGAAGGTATCGTCCACGCGGATGCCGTCGACGGTCAGGTGCTGCATGGCACGGCTTCGAAAGGATCGGGGCGGCCGATGGAGGCGTCGGCCACATTCATGAAATCGGGGGAAAGTCCGTAACGGTCGCGGTAGTAGCCGCGCATGCGGGTCTCGATCGCGCGTTCGCGCCCGGTCGCGACGGTGAGCGCGCGGCCGAAGGGCTCGGCGATCACCGCGCCGTTCTTCACCACCAACGCGCCCGACTTGAACACCAGCGCCGCCCCGCGGAACATTTGCGCCTTGTCACGGCCGGGCGCGTAGACGGCTACATCAGCCACGGCGCCGGCGCCGAGATGGCCGCGATCTTTGAGACCCAACAGCCTGGCCGGCGCCGCGCGAGTCATGGTGGCGATCTCGTTAAGCGTATATTCGCGTGTGATGGAGGGCAGGGTGGTGACCTCCATCGCTTCCTTGGGCAGCGTCGCCATCCATTGCGCCCGCAAATCGCGGTCCATCAGCAGCGCGAAGATATCGGGGTAGGAGGTGAAGGGGGCGCCGTTGGGATGGTCGGTGGTGAAGAAAACCCGCCAGGGATCGTTGGTGAGCAGGAAAAGCTCAAGCCCCGCAGCCCATTGCACGGCGTTGTAGAAATCGGTGCGGCGGTAGTCATAGGGGACGATGCCGGCGCCGTTGGAATCGCCGTCGAAGATCACGTATTTCTTCGGCCTTGCGCCGTTGCGCGCGTTGAACTGGCGCAGCACGTCGCAGGAGATGGTCACGGTCTGCCCGAACATCACCTGGCCGACGTCGACGGTCACGCTCTTCGCCGCGTTCACCGCTTCCGCCAGGCGCGCCGCGGCCGAGGAGAAGCCGCGCGGCCCCTCCTTGCCGTAGGCGTAGAACTGCAGATGGGCGAGATGCAGCGGCAGACCTTCCGCCGCCTCGATGGTGGCGAGCGCCGTCTCCACATTGCCGGCGATGCCGAGATTGTTGCAATGGCAGTGCAGCGGATGCGGCACGCCCAATTCGTGCACGGCCTGCTGCAGCGCCTTGACGATGGCGCGCGATGACACGCCGTATTCGGGTACTTCGTCATCGAGCGAGAAGCTGCGCACGTTATCCTTGAAGGCTGCGGCGCCGCCGGCATTGATCACCTTGAGGCCGAGCCCGCGCGATGTCCGAAGCGTCCAGGCGATGTAATCGCGCAACGCGCTGCCGCCTTCCTTGGCGCGCAGCAGGCCGAGCGTGAAATCGTCGTTGCCGAGCACGGTGAGCGCGCCCTTGTCGATGATCGGGATGTCGGCGAGCTCGAGATGCGCCTGCAGCGCCTGGTGCGGCAGCACCGCCGGCTCGATCACGGTGGTGAAGCCCATGGCGGCGTAGAGCCTGCCGGTCTCGCGCGTATTCCAGGCGCCGTGCGGCTGCGCAATATGGCCCGGATGCGAGAAATCCGACGCATAGCGCTGCTCCGGCAGCAGCAGGCGGCCGAGATTCTCATTGTTGCCGGCGATGTGCGAGTGGATGTCGATGGCGCCGGCCATGACGATCTTGCCGGAGACATCGTATGTTTCGTCGGCCTTGCCGCCGGGCGGCGCGTCGACGATGCGGCCATCACGCAGCCAGACGTCGCCGACACCGTCGCGGCCGTTGGCCGGATCGATCACGTGGCCGCCGGCGAGACGGATCAACATGGGCTTTCTTCCGGCAGTGCGGCAACGATCCGGGCGATGGCGTCCGCAACGGAGAGGGCGTTGCTCGGCTGGCGCGCGCTGACCGGCGCCAGCGTTCCGGTCTCGGCCAGATGCTCGACCGCATCGTGGTCGACGCCGGGCTGGCCCACCGTGATGGCAACGTCGGGCGGCTGGCGTAAACCGTCCGGCGCGTGCGACAGGGCGATGGTCGGCACCGGACGTGTCCAGCTTGGTGCTGCCGCACGTTGCGCCGAAATCCACAATGCGCAGTCGGCCTCGCCGCTGTCGACGAGGCGCACGGCATCGAAGCGCCACGGATCGTGCTCGGGTACGTAGCGGCCGAAGCCGGTGCGCAGGGGAAAGCCGGTCAGCCAGCCGCTTGCCTGCTGCACGCCTGCGGCATTGTCGGGCGGCGCCAGCGGCAGGCCGGTGAAGCGTGTCGCTGCGTTCAAATCCTTCACCAGGCCGCACAGCATTTCGAGCGCAAGCGCATCCTGTTCGCTGGCCGACCAGACGGCGACGCCGAAGCGTGCCTGCTTGAGATCGGCGGCAAGCGCATCGAGCGCCTGTGACGCGACCGTGGTTTCGCCCGCGGGACGGCCGGCGCAACGCGCCCGCAACGCCGCCAGCAGCTCCGGCAGATCGGCAGGATCGCCGCCGAGCGTTTCGATATCGGCCGCGACATTGCCGATGCCGTCGCCCGGGCACAGCCAGACGATACGCCGCCTGCCGCCATCGGGTTTGGCGAACAGCCGCGCGGGCAATTCGGGCCAGGCTTCCAGCAGGCCCGGACCGACCGCCAGCAAAAGATCCGCGCGCAGGCGCGCCTCGTTCGGCGTCGTCACCATCATGCCGGCCTGCCGCATCACGTCGAGATCGCGCAACAGTGCCGCCGCGTGCATGTGGTCGACGGCGCCGCCCACGCGTTCGGCCAGCGCGATCGCGGCGCGCGCGCCGGCCACGTCGGTGCCGAGCCCGGCAATGACGGGATTGCGGCTTGCGTGCAGCAGTCTGGCTGCTTCCGCCACCGCATCCTCAAGTGTCGCCGGATTGCCCCGAACCCAGGCGTCAGCCATCCCGCTCCTCCTCGCCCGGCGTGATTAGGTCGGGTGCAAGCGTTGTCTATACGCGCGTTACGCGTCGTATTTGATATAGGCGAAGCGAGCATCCTTCTCAGGCGTGCCCTCGAGCGCGCCGCCCTCCTTGGCGGGTTGCCAGTGGATCACGTCCTCGATCTTCTTCGCCAGTTCGAAATCCTTGTCGGTAATACCCTTTGCCGCATGATTCTGCAGACGCACTTCGACCCAGGCATAGGACGCGGTGATGTCGGGATGATGCCAGGCCGCTTCCGCCAGATGGCCGACGGTGTTGACCACCATCAGCGTGCCTTTCCAGCTATTGGTGCGGTACTTGCGGCGAATCCAGCCGTTCTCGAACCACCAATGCGGCAGCTCGCGCGCAAGCCGCGCCTTGATCTCCTCCTCGGTATAGGTGCGTTCTTTCCCTTCGGTCGTCATGACGGGCAACCTTTCTCGTAACGCCTCGCGTCTCCCCCGATTGCCAAGCAAGTCCAGGTGCCGCAGTCTAGTCCCGGATTTTGTTTCCACAACCCGCACACCTCGGGAGCGCTTCGTTAATGACCGGGTCGAACAGCGTTACCGTCAGCGTGCCGGCCCGGCTGCATTTCGGGTTCCTCGACCTTAACGGCGGACTCGGCCGTCGGTTCGGCAGCATCGGCCTTGCGGTAAGCGGATTGCGCACGCGGGTGGCGATCGCGCCGGCGCGGCAGTTTCAGGTCGGCGGGCCCGACAATGCGCGCGCCGGCCGCTACGTCGAAACGCTCTACGACGCACTGAAACTGCGCGGCGCCTGCCGCGTCGAGATTATGGAAGCCATTCCCGCTCATGCCGGTCTCGGCTCGGGCACCCAGCTTGCCATCGCGCTTGCCGCCGGCATTCGTCGGCTCAACGGTCTGCCGCTCGACATACGCGGCGACGCGGTGAGATTGGGACGCGGTGGGCGATCCGGCATCGGCATCGCGCTGTTCGGTGCCGGCGGTGTCGTCGTCGACGGCGGCCGAGCCGACGAACTGCGTGCGGCGCCCGTCGTCAGTCGGATACCGTTCCCCGATGCCTGGCGGGTATTGCTGGTGCTCGACCGCGCGCGCAACGGCGTGCATGGCGAGGACGAGAGCGCGGCCTTCTCCCGGCTGCCGGTGTTTCCCGCCGACGATGCGGCGCACATCTGCCGTCTCGTTCTGATGCGAGCGCTGCCCTCGCTGGCGGAAGCCGATCTCGCCGGTTTCGCCGCGGCGATCAAGGAGATGCAGCAGATCCTCGGCGCCTATTTCGCGCCGCTGCAAGGGGGCGCGTCCTTTACCAGTCCGGACGTCGCCGCCGCGCTGCAGCTTCTGGAAAGCGAAGGCGCGCTCGGCATCGGACAGAGCTCCTGGGGCCCGACCGGCTTTGCCTTCACCGCTTCGCGGGAGGAAGCGGAACGACTGGCTGCCTTCGCGCGTAACCATCCCCGTTGCCGGAATTTGGAAATCCGCACTTGCAAGGGGCTCAATCACGGAGCAGACATAGCGGCCGACGCCGAAGCCGCAATGCCGCATCCTTTAAATTAATTCCGCCGGGAGTTGAGTGTGGCCGACAAGCATATTCTGCACATGCTGACGCCGCTGCGTCACATGAGCCCTTTCGATGTCAATATGGCGCTCGATGCCGGCTTCGACGCGGTCGTATCCTATACCGAGGTGACGGCTGAGGAAGTCACCGGCCTCGTGCAGGACGCGATGTTCTCGCGCCCGCCCAAGACTGGTGTCCGCACCGGCGTCTTTTTCGGCGGCCGCAACGCGATCGACGCTCTCGACATGATCGATGCGGGCAAGAAGGCGCTGGTGCCGCCCTTCGGCATTTCTTTTTTCGCCGATCCGGCCGGTTCCTTTACGACCGCCGCGGCGATGGTGGCCTGTGTCGAGAAGATGCTGCGCGAAAAGAAAAATCGCGAATTGAAGGGCGTCCGTGTCGCGGTCTATGGCGCTACCGGCGTGGTCGGTTACAGCGCGGGCGTGATCTCCGCGCTGCAGGGCGCCGATGTCACCCTGGTCGGTTATGACGGCATCAAGCGCGTGAGCGAATTGGCGGCCGGCATCAAGAAACGTTTCGGCGTCGACGTCAAAGCAGCCGACGGCAGCAGCGATGAGAAAAATTCCGCCGTCCTCGCCAATGCCGAGATTGCCTTCTGCGCCGGCCGCGCGGGCGTGCAGATTCTCTCGAAGGCGCAGGTGGAGGCGGCCAAAGGGCTGCTCATCGTCGCCGATGTGAACGCGGTGCCGCCGGCCGGCGTCGAGGGCCTCGACGTGATGGCCAACGGCGCCGAGGTGGGCTCGCAGGGCACCTTGGGCATCGGCCCACTCGCCATCGGCAATATCAAGTACAAAACCGAATTCGGACTGTTCAAGAAAATGATCGAGGCGGAGAAGCCGGTGTGCTTCGATTTCCGCGACGCCTATACGCTCGCGCGCGAGCTCAATGGATAGGAGAAGGCCGGTGCTGATCGCCGCCGCCTCGGGTCGGGCGTTGGCCGCTTCCGCGCGGCGCGCGGGTTTCGTGCCGCTGGTGGCCGATGCCTTCGGCGATCAGGATACGCTTGCCCTCTGCGCCGCGCATGCGCGCGTCGATCTTCTGCGCCGCCCGATCGACGCGGACGGTCTGCTCGATGCGCTCGACGGACTGGCGGCGGGCCGCGATTGTGCCGGCGTCGTCTGCGGCAGCGGTTTCGAGGACGGCGCCGACCTGCTGGCGCGCCTGGCGCGGCGCTGGCCGTTGCTCGGCAATCCGCCGGAGATCGTTGCACGACTCAAGAGCCCGCTGGAATTCGCCGCGCTCTGCCATGCCACCGGCATTCCGCATCCGCAGACCGCGCTGACGCCGCCGCCGGACCGGGAGGGCTGGCTGGTCAAGCGCATCGGCGGCGCCGGCGGCTGGCACGTCCGGCCCGCGCAGGGCGTGAATGCGGACGAGAGACGTCTATTTCCAGCGCCGTGTTGCCGGCGTACCGGTTTCCGCGCTGCTGTTGGGCGACGGCCGGCGCGTCATGACGCTCGGCTTCAGCGCGCAATGGGCGGCGCCGTTGCCGGCGCATCCGTTCCGCTATGGCGGCGCGGTCCGCCCCGCGCCGCTCTCCGAAGACGCTGCGCAAGCCATGACCGCGGCCATCGCGCGGCTCGGCAAGGCCGTACCGCTCACTGGTCTGAGCAGCGCGGATTTTCTCGTCGAGGGCGACGCCTTCCACTTGCTCGAAATCAACCCGCGCCCGGGCGCGAGCTTCGACCTGTTCGAGCCGCAGGACGCCTCGCTGTTCGCGCTGCATGTCGACGCCTGCGCCGGCCGCCTGCCGGCGCAAGCGCCGCGCTACGCGGACGCCATGGCGGGCGCCATCGTCTATGCCGAACGCACCATCGCGGCCGCGCCGGCGCTCGACTGGCCGGCATGGAGCGCGGACCGGCCGGTGCCCGGCAGCCGCATCGCCGAGAACGCGCCTCTGTGCTCGGTGTTCGCCCACGCCGACACGGCTGAACAGGCAAAACAGCTTGTCTTACAGCGAAGCGCCGAGGTGCAAACGCTGATGTCGGTGGGCGTGTCATGAGCGAAGCGCCCGACCTCAGCGTGAACACGCGCGCGCAGGCGCTGATCGACAGGCTCAAGGGCGCCGCCTCGGTGTTCAAGGTCGCGGTCGCGCGCGGCGAACGCGGTGAGACCCTGATCGATGCCGGCCGACACGTATCCGGCAGCATCGCCACCGGCCTGGCTCTGGCGGAAATCTGCATGGGCGGCCTGGGCAGCGTGCAACTGACGGCGAGCGAGGCGACGCCGCGCTGGCCGTGGACGCTGACCGTCCATTCCGCCCATCCGGTGACCGCCTGTCTGGCCAGCCAATATGCCGGCTGGCGTCTCGCGCACGGCGAAGGCAAAGGCGCGTTCTTCGCGCTCGGTTCCGGTCCGGCGCGCGCGCTTGCCCGCGTCGAGCCGCTGTTCGAGGACCTCGGCTATCGCGATGCGGCGACGCAGGCGGCGCTGGTGATGGAAAGTTCGCGACCGCCGCCGCCGGAAGTGGTCGACAAGGTGGCGGATGCCTGCAAGCTTTCGCCCGAGCAACTGACCTTCCTTTATGCGCCGACGCAGAGCCTCGCCGGCGGTACGCAGATCGTGGCGCGCGTGCTGGAAGTGGCGCTGCACAAGGCGCATGAATTGAAGTTTCCGCTCGAGCGCATCGCCGAGGGCATGGGCGCGGCGCCGCTGTCGCCGCCGCATCCCGACATGATCACCGCCATGGGCCGCACCAACGACGCCATCATCTGCGCCGGCCGCGTGCAACTCATGGTCACCGGGCCCGCATCCGATGCGCGCGCGCTTGCCGAGCAACTGCCGTGCGAAAACTCGCGCGACTACGGGCGGCCCTTTGCGGAGACGTTCAAGCGCTTCAAGGGCGATTTCTACGCCATCGATCCGATGCTGTTCAGTCCGGCCAAGGTCACCGTGACGGCGCTGGAGACCGGCGAAAGCTTCCATGCCGGCCGGCTCAATCTCGAACTGCTCGATGCCTCGTTCGCCTGAACAGGCCGCGCCGCGCGCCGCCAGACCCAGCCCCGCCATCGCGCTGGTGAGCGACGACAACGACTGGCACGCGCGCGCGCTGATCAAGGCCTTTGCCGCGCTGGATGCGCGCGCGCAACTCCTGGCGCTGCCGGCCTGCCGCTTCGATAGCGGCATGCCGGGGGGCCTGCGCCTTGCGGGCTTCGACGGCGGCCTGCCCGATGCGGTGTTCGTGCGCACCATGTCGGGCGGCAGCTTCGAGGCGGTGACGCTGCGGCTCGGGCTTTTGCATGCGCTCGGCGGCATCGGCGTGCCGGTGTGGAACAACGCACGCGCGATCGAGCGCTGTGTCGACAAATCGACGACCAGCTTCCTCATGGCGCGTGCCGGCTTGCCGACGCCGCCGACCTGGACTACCGAGCAGCGCGAACAGGCGGCGGAGATCGTCGCGCGCGAAGCGGGCCCGCTGGTGCTCAAGCCGCTGTTCGGCTCGCAGGGACGCGGCCTGCGGCTGATCCGCTCGCCCGATGAACTGCCGCCGCCGGCGGAAGTCGCCGGCGGCGTCTATTATCTGCAGCGCTTTGTCGGGGTCGAGCGCGGCGGCTACCACGACTTCCGTCTGCTGGTGTCGCAGGGGCGCGTGCTCGCCGCCATGATGCGCCATTCGACCCATTGGATCACCAATGTGAAGCGGGGGGCAAAGCCGGTGGCGGCCGTGCCGGATAACGCGATGAAGGACTTGGCCGTGGCCGCGGCGGCGGCAGTGGGCGCCGATTTCGCCGGCGTGGATATCCTGCTTGGCGCCGGCGGCGCGCCGACCATCCTTGAGGTCAACAGCATGCCGGCCTGGTCCGGCCTGCAGAAGACGACGCCGCTCGACATCGCCGCGCTGCTGGCGGGCGATTTGCTCAACGCGCTTGTCGCAAGGACCGAGCGCGGTGTCTGAGGACGGCCTGGCCGCGGCGGATCGCGGCCGCTTTCGTTGAGGCCTGTCGCGACGAACTGGCGGCGCCGAAGCCTGGCAATGTCCACCTCTTCGCCGACGGCCATCGCATGACGGCGGACGATTTCGAGCGCAGCGCCGCCGCCGCGGCCGGGCCGCTGACGGCGGTGGGCGCGCGGGTAGGGCAGCGCATTCTCGGCGCGGTCGAAGCGACCTTCGCCGCGGTCGGCAGCAATACCAATCTCGGTATCGTCCTGCTCTGCGCGCCGCTCGCCGCGGCGGCGGAGCGCGCTCCACACGACCTGCGCGCCGCGCTTGCCGCGGTGCTGGACGGCCTCGACCGGGAAGACGCCGCGCTTGCGTTCCGCGCCATCGTGCGCGCCGCGCCGGCCGGGCTCGGCCATGCCGAACGGCACGACGTCTTCGCGCCGGCCACGGTCACCTTGCGCGAGGCGATGGCGGAAGCGGCAAGCCGCGACCGCATCGCGCTGCAATATGTGACCGGCTTTGCCGACATATTCGAGCGCGGCCAGGCCCTGCTGGCGGCGGCCTATGCGGTTTCGCCCGACCGCCGCCTTGCGACGCTTGCCGCCTATCTCGGTTTCCTCGCGGCTTTTCCCGACAGCCACATCCTGCGCAAGCACGGCGCGCGATCGGCCGAACAGGTTTGCCGCGATGCGGCACAATACGCCAAGCGCATCCAAGCAGCGCGCCGGCTCGACGACGTCCTTCCCGCCGTGCTGGCGTGGGACGCCGCGTTGAAGCAGGCCGGCATCAACCCCGGCACCAGCGCGGACTTGACAGTCGCGACGCTTTTCGCGCATCGGTTACGCACCATCTTGCCGACGGCGCACAACAGTGATTGACTGCGCCCGCGGAAGAGGCTTCTGCCGCTATCTGGCTAACCGGTCCGGGTTCCGGACGCTGACAACAAGGATAGCCGTTCGGCCGGATGTCGCACTCGCGACGCCCGGTGAGGGTTTTTAATTTTCCTTGGGAGGAGATGGCGATGGCAAAAGTTAATGGACTGTGCGTGGGCGAATCCCTGGTCGGCGAGGGCAACGAAGTCGCCCATATCGACCTGATCATCGGCCCGCGTGGCAGCTCCGCGGAGACGGCGTTCGCGAACTGTTTGACCAACAACAAGGACGGCTTCACCTCGCTGCTCGCGGTGATCGGGCCGAACCTGTTGTGCAAGCCCGCGACGGTGATGTTCAACAAGGTCACGATCAAGGGCGCCAAGCAGGCCGTGCAGATGTTCGGCCCGGCCCAGCATGCGGTTGCCAAGGCAATGGCCGACAGCGTCGCGGAAGGCGTGATTTCGCAGGACGAAGCCGACAACCTGTTCTGCTGCGTCGGCGTGTTCATCCATTGGGAAGCCGCCGACGACAAGAAGATCCAGGAGTACAACTACAAGGCCACCAAGGAAGCCCTCGCCCGTGCGGTCGCCGGCGAGCCGAAGGTGTCCGAGGTCGTCGCCAAGCGCGATCAGGTCAAGCATCCCTTCGCCGCTTAGGAAGGAGACCACCGCGAGGAGGCCAAGCCTTCCGCGAAATCGGAAGGCCTCCTGCGCCGGTTGGGTAGGATGCTTGGGCTCGGTTGACGGGGGCAGGGAGCCGCCACCTGGCGGTTTCCCGGCCTGCCCGGTCATGCCAACTGCCGCAAATCGGCGGCCGTGATGCGGCCGTCGTGCAGGCTGGACGCGATCAGCGCGCCGGCAATGCGGTTTTGCGCGAGCGCGCGCAGGTCGTCGGCGTCGCGGACGCCACCGGCGGCGTAGACGTGGCGCGGGCCGGCTGCGGCCTTGAGCGCGCGCAGCCGCGCGAGGTCCGGTCCGGCGTGACTGCCGACGCGGTCGAGGGTCATGACGATCAAACGCTGTGGCCACGCATCGTTTTGCGTCAGCAGCGCGGGCGGGCCCTGGAATTCTGCTCCGCGGAAATCGAGCGAGAGCACGACGCGGCGGTTTTCGCAGAGATGATGCGCAAGGCTTGCATCGCGCTGGCTCTCGCTGCCCAGCACAAGGTCGCCGAGGTCCTGCTGCAGCCAATCGGCGGCGGTATCCAAGTCGCCGATGCCGCTGTCCACCCATAGCTTGAGCTGCGGAAAGGCGTCCTGAAGGTGCCTCAGCGCGGTGCGGTTGTCGCTTGCGGCGGCGATGGCGTCCAGATCCGCCACATAGAGCATGGTGAACGGGTAGACGGACAAGAGCCCGGTCACCACGTCGACCGGATCGCTGCTGCCTGCGAGCGGTGTCTCGATCGGCTGATAAAGCGCGCGCTGGCCGAGACGGGCATGCACCACCGTGCCGCCCTTGAGATCGATGACCGGGATGATGTCCATGCGCGTTCTTTGTTTCAGGCTTCGGCTTGTGGCGGGTTTTCTAACGGCAACGTTCGGCTCGCGTACGATATAGCGCATAAACACGGGAAGCCGCGATGGGCGTTCTGATCGGATGGGATATCGGCGGCGCGCATTTGAAGGCGGCGCGCGCGGAGAAAGGGCGCATCGTGGCGGTGGGGCAGGTGGCGTCACCACTGCGGCTCGGCCTCGCGCGTCTGATGCAGGCCTTTGCCGAAGCCAAAGCCGCGGTCGGCGCTGCCGACCGCCACGTCATCACCATGACCGCCGAGCTCGCAGACACGTTCTCATCGCGCGCGGAAGGCGTGGCCAGTCTCACCGCTGCGGCGGTCGAGGCGCTCGGTCGCGCCGACCTGCGCGTCTATGCCGGCCGCGCCGGCTTCGTCTCGCCGTCGCAGACCGCGCAGCACGTGGTGGACATCGCCTCCGCCAACTGGTTCGCCAGCGCTTCGCTTGCGGCCAAGACGATCGGCACGGCCTTGTTCATGGACATGGGCTCCACGACCACCGACATCGTTCCCCTCGTCGGTGGCGCCGTGGCGGCGCAAGGCTACACCGATGCGGAGCGGCTTGCCTGCGGCGAGCTCGTCTATACCGGGCTGGTGCGCAGCTTCCTGATGGCGACCGCCGCGCGGGTGCCGTTCGCCGGAAGCTGGACAGGTCTGATTAACGAAAATTTCGCCAACATGGCCGACGTGCATCGCATTCTCGGCAGCCTGCCGGAAGGCGCCGATCAGATGGCGACCGCCGACGGGCGGCCCAAGACGGCGGCTGCGTCGCGGGCTCGGCTTGCGCGCATGGTGGGACGCGATGCCGGCGATGGCGAAGACGCGGCATGGCACGCGCTGGCGCAATGGTTCGCCGAGGCGCAGCTTCGCGCCGTCACCGATGGCGCCGCGCTGGCGCTGTCGCGCGGCCGGTTGCCGGCAGAGGCGCCGACGGTCGTTGCCGGGGCAGGCGCTGCCACACTGCGGGAGGTGGCGCGGCGGCTCGGCCGTGACTGCATTCCATTCGAAAATCTGATTGAAGCGGCACCGGAGGTGCGCCGTGCCGCCTCGAACTGCGCGCCGGCGGCTGCGCTCGCCGCGCTCGCCGCGATGGCGGATGACGACGCGCGCCCGCCCTTGCGGGCGGCGGTCCCCCTCTAATCGTCGCCCATTGATCTCGCGTTGCAGCAAAACCACCGGTTGGCGAGGGAACCCGGGTGGCGCGATCTGGTTGTCAGATGTGCGGGTGACGTGTAGAGTATCTAGCGCGTGGTGACGCTTCATCAGGAGGAAATTCCATGACCTGGACGACGCCGACTCTCGTCGAGATCTGCATCGGCTTGGAAATCAACGGCTATCTGCCGGCCGAGTTCTGATCTCTCGAAATTCTGTCCGGCCGCGGGCGGGGTGCGTTTCGCGTATGAAGCCCCGCCCGGCGGGCCGGCGAAAGAGTGACGAACGAGTGAACTGCCTGTCCCTTCTCCGGCAAACGGAGGAGGGTATTTTTTTGTGCGAGGGCGATGGGCCGCTATCGCCGGTAGACGTAAGGCTCGTCAGTCTGGACCGCGGCAAGCTCCGCCACCAGCGCGTGGTTCGGCGCCTTGTGGCAGACCGGATCGACGGCGCGGGCATCGCCGGTCAGCAGGTAGGCCTGGCAGCGGCAGCCGCCGAAATCCTGTTCGCGGCGCTCGCAGCTTCGACACGGTTCCTGCATCCAATCGGTGCCGCGGAACGCGTTGAAGGCCGGGGAAGACTGCCAGATCTCCGCCAGCGAGTGCTCGCGCACCGACCAGAATTCCAGATCCGGGATCACTTCGGCGGCGTGACACGGCAGCACGCGGCCGGCCGGCGTCACGTTGAGCGAGCGGCGGCCCCAGCCGCCGACGCAGGGCTTGGGGAAGCGCGCGTAATAGTCCGGCACCACGGCGTCGATGACGATGCGGCCGTGATGCTTTTTGCGCAGCGCGTCGACCGCTTCGACCGCGCGCTCGACCTGCTCTTGCGTCGGCATCAGCGCGGCGCGGTTCTTCAGCGCCCAGCCGTAATACTGCACGTGGGCGATCTCGATGCGGCTCGCTTCCAGCGCGACTGCCTGATCGACCATCTCCTCGACGCGGTCGATATTGGCGCGGTGCACGACGACATTGACCGTGAGCGGCATCCCGAGCCGCACGACCTCGCGGGCGAGCGCGTTCTTGCGCTGATAGGCGCCCTTGTAGCCGGCGATGTGGTCGGCGGATGCGGCGACGCTGTCCTGGATCGATATCTGCACGTGATCGAGGCCGGCATCGTAGAGCGCCGCGATCTTATCGTTGCTCACGCCGACCCCGGAGGTGATCAGATTGGTGTAGAGCGGGGCGTCGTGCGCGGCCTGCACCAGTTCGGCAATGTCGCGGCGCGAGCAGGGCTCGCCGCCGGAAATATGCACCTGCAGCACGCCGAGCGCCGCCGCCTCCTGGAACACGCGCGTCCAGGTGGCGGTGTCGAGTTCCTCGTTGCGCGGGTCAAGATGCAGGGGATTGGAGCAATAGGGGCAGGCGAGCGGGCAGCGGTGGGTCAGTTCCGCCAGCAATCCGAGCGGCTTATGCAGAACCTGTCCGTTTCCCGCGGCCATGGTCAAAGTTCCAGAAGCTGTTTGTCGGCAAGCGAGCCGAGGAGGGCCTTGACGTCGCCCAGCACCCGCTCTCTCGGCGCGCTATACGCCTGCGCAAGCGCATCGGCAATGGCGGAAACCGTGGCCTTGCCGTCGCAGCGCTTGAGGATCTCTATCGCGATGGGGTCGGGTTTGAACACCCGCTCCGGCGCCAGCAGCACCATGCCGCCCTGCGCCGGACTGTCGACCATCCGCACGCCGCGCGGCAGGCGCGGCACGCTGTCGTCGGCGACGGTGCGCGGCGCGGTGTTCATGCGTTCTGATCCTGCGGAACGAAGGCGCCGGGCGAAACGTGCTTGGGCGCGACATAGGCGTAGTAGAGCGCGTCGAGCATGGACCACAGCACGTCGCACTTGAAGAGCAGGGCGTCGCGCACGGCGCGCTGGGTCTCCGCCGTGGTGGCGTGCCTGCGCACATAGTCGAGCGCGAAGGCGGAATCGCGGTTGGCCTGCGGCGGACGCTTGTCGAAATAGGCCATGGTTTCCTTCGTCACGAAGGAATAGTTCTTGAGCATGCCGGCCACGCGCTCGCCGATGATGGTGGGCGAGAACAGTTCGGTCAGCGACGAGGCGACCGCTTCGAGCAGCGTCTTCTCGCGCACGAAACGCACATAGGCGTCGACCGCAAAGCGCGTCGCCGGCAGGATGAGCCGTGTGGAAACCACGTCCTCGCGCGGCAGGCCGACGCCGTCGGTGAGCCGCAGCCAGCGGGCGATGCCGCCGTCGTCCTCGTGGTCGCCGTCGTGATCGACCAGGCGGCTGCGCCATTCGCGCCGCAGCGCGCGGTCCTCGCAGCGGCCGATCAGGCTGGCGTCCTTGAGCGGAATTGAGGCCTGATAGTAGTAACGGTTGAGCGCCCAGGCCTGCACCTGGCCCTTGCTGCATTGTCCGCCGTGCAGCATGCGGTGGAACGGATGCAGGTTGTGGTAGCGCTTGGCGCCGATGTCGCGCAACGCGGCTTCCAATTCGTCGGGCGTCATCACACTCACAGCGCGATCTCCATTCCCTCGTCGGCGACCTCGACGCCCGCTGCTTCGACCTGCTGGCGTTCGGGCGAGCCGGCGATGAGGATCGGGTTGGTGTTGTTGATGTGGATATAGAGGCGGCGCGCCGAAAGCCCCCGGAGCGCGGCCAGCGAGCCGTCGGAACCGTCGATCGGCATGTGGCCCATGCGGCGGCCGGTTTTCGGGCCGGTGCCGTTGCGGATCATTTCGTCGTCGGTGAACAGCGTGCCGTCGAACATCACCACGTCCGCCTTCTCCAGCCGCTGCCGCAAGCCCGGCGTCACCCGGGCGGCGCCCGGCACGAAGACGAGGCGCTTGCCGCCGGCGCGCAGCTCTGCCCCCACATTGGTGCCGCTTTCTTCCGCCGTCTGCGGATCGTCAGTTTCCAGATAGAGCGGCACCTTGCCCGGCGCGGCGAACAGCTCGATCTCCACGCCGGCCACGGTGAAGGGCTCGTCGAGCGCGATCGCCTGCCGCTTGACCACGTCGGGCGCCAGCACGCCGAAAACGGAATTGTCCTCGACGATGTCGAGCGTCGGCCGCGTGCCGTAGACGGTGAACGGCTGCCGCTCCCGCAGATGCAAGAGGCCGGCGATCTGGTCGACCTCGGCGCCGGTCAACACCACAGCCTCGATCGGACTGTCGCGCACCTCGCCGTTCACGTGCCGCGGCTGAATCTGCGGCGTGGCCGCGAGCTGCGCGCGCAGATCGGGCGAGGCGTTGAGCAGAATCCAGCGCCGGCCGTCGGCCGAGACGGCGATGCTCGCCTGCGTGCGCGCATGCACGCGGGCGTCACCGTCCCAAGCCAAGCGGCAGACGGGGCAGCGGCAATTCCATTGCGGAAAGCCGCCGCCGGCCGCCGAGCCGAGCACGACGGCCGTCAAGCGTCCCATGAAGGGGTAGTCTCGCGCTGCGTCAGAACTCGGCCGGCAGATAGCCGTTGATCTCGAGGCCGATGCAGATCTCGACGAGCGTCGGGGTGGTCCAGGTCATTGGTCGTACTCCCATGCGAGAGCGGCTGTTTGCGCAGCCGACGTGTGCTGTTGCGAGTGCCCGCGGGAAGTGTAGCGCATGTTCCCGCCCCATGCCAGAGCGCAGCGGCTGCCGATTGCGCACCAAAATGCGTGCGGCAATAGGAATTCCTATGCGTCGGCCGATTTCGGTGCGTTCATGGTGAGCAGTTCGTAGGTCGCGACCGGTTCGCCCTTGTCGGTGTCGATCTCTACGTCCCAGCGCACCTCGCCGTATTGCGCATTGCGCGGGCTCTTCTGCTTCACCGTGAGCCGCACCTTGATGGTCTCGCCGGGCTGCACGGGCTTGAGGAAACGCAAGGTATCGAGCCCGTAATTGGCCAGCACCGGCCCCGGCGCAGGATCGACGAACAGGCCGGCGGCAAACGACAAGAGCAGATAGCCGTGGGCGACGCGGCCGGGGAAGAAGGGGTGACCCTTGGTCGCCTCCTCGTCCATGTGGGCATAGAAGGTGTCGCCGGTGAAATGGGCGAAGTGCTCGATGTCATCGAGCGTGATGGTGCGAGTCTTGGAGTGGAAGGTCTGCCCGATCTCGAGGTCGTCGAAGCCGTAGCGGAACGGATGCCGCGGCTTCTCGATCTCCGGCGCGCCCTTGATCCAGCGCTGGATGATGGCGGACACCATGGCGGGCGAGCCCTGCAGCGCGGTGCGCTGCATGTAATGCGTCACGCCGCGCATGCCGCCCAGTTCCTCGCCGCCGCCGGCGCGGCCGGGACCGCCATGCACCATGTGCGGCATGGGCGAGCCGTGGCCGGTCTGCTCTTTGGCGCAGTCACGGTTGATGACGATGATGCGGCCGTGGAACGAGCCGATGCCGAACACGATGTCGCGGGTGAGCGCCGTATCGTTGCTGTAGAGCGAGGCAACCAGGCTGCCTTCGCCGCGGTTGGCCAGCGCAATCGCCTGCTCCAGCCCGTCATAGCCCATGACGGTGGCGACCGGACCGAAGGCTTCCACGCTGTGCACGCTCACCGCGTTGATCGGATCGGCGCAGTGCAACAGCAGCGGCGGCAGGAAGGCGCCGCGCTCGCGGTCGGCGCCCTCAACCGCGAAGCCGGCGAGATCGCCGACAACGATCTCCGATTCCGTGCGCAGCTTGTCGATCTGCGCCATCACGTCGCGGCGCTGGTCGAGGCCGACAACCGGCCCCATGCGCACGCCCTCCAGCGCGGGATCGCCCACCTTCACCTTGGCGAGCCGCTCGCGCAGCGCATCGATGACGGCGTTCGTCAGCGCGTTGGGCACCAGCGCGCGGCGGATGGCGGTGCACTTCTGCCCGGCCTTCACCGTCATTTCCTTGGCGACTTCCTTGACGAACAGGTCGAATTCCGGCGTCCCCGGTTGGGCATCCGGCGCCAGGATGGCGGCGTTGAGGCTGTCGCGCTCGGCTGTGAAGCGCACCGAATGGCGCGCGATGACCGGATGGCGCTGCAGCTTCTCCGCGGTGTCGGCGGAGCCGGTGAAGGCGACGAGGTCCTGGCCGGTCAAGTGGTCGAACAGGTCGCCGGTCGAGCCGATGATGCATTGCAGCGCGCCGGGCGGCAGGATGTTGGATTCGACGATCATGCGCACCGCCGCCGCCGCCAGATAGGAGGTGACGGTTGCCGGCTTGGTCACCACCGGCACGCCGGCGATGATGGCGGGCGCGAGCTTTTCCAGCATACCCCAGCAGGGGAAATTGAAGGCGTTGATGTGCACCGCCGCACCCTGCAGCGGCGTGACCATGTGCTGGCCGATGAAGCTGCCGCTCTTGGAAAGCTGCTCGACGTCGCCGTCGATCAGGAAGCTCGCGTTGGGCAGTTCGCGCCGGGCTTTCGAGGCGTAGACGAACAGGGTGCCGATGCCGCCGTCGATGTCGATGGCGCCGTCGGCGCGGGTGGCGCCGGTCTGGAAGGAGAGCTGGTAGAGTTCCTCCTTGCGCTCGGTCAGGACCTGCGCGACTTTCTTGATGAGGTCGGCACGCTGGTGAAAGGTCAGCTTGCGCAAGTTGGCGCCGCCAACCTTGCGCGCGTGATCGAGCACTTCGCCCATGTCGATGCCGCCGCTCGCCACCTGCGCGACGACGTCGCCGGTGACGGCGCTGCGCACGTCGATCCGTTCGCGGCCGGGCGCGGCCCAGGCGTCGCGAATATAGCTTTCCAACCTCATGAACGTCTCCTCGGCGGGGTCCCGCCTGTTGCCGGTCCCGCAAAACGATATGGCATATTTGTCCCGGCATCAGTATCGAAGCCGGGACTGTTGCGAAAGCGGGAAGGAAGCCGCGAGTGCCGCGCCGGAAAGCCGACCAGGAGCCTTTTGCCGCCGCGGTTGCTGCGCTGCTGGCGGCGTTCCACCGCAAGCGGCCGGTGCGCGCCTGGTCGCTGATCGTCACGCTCTACGGCGATGCCATCGTGCCGCGCGGCGGCAGCCTGTGGCTCGGCTCGCTCTCTGAAATCATGGGTTTGTTCGGCATCGACGCCGGCCACGTGCGCACGGCCATGTCGCGGCTCACCGTCGACGGCTGGCTGGAGCGCGTTCGGGAAGGGCGCAACAGCTATTACCGGCTGTCGCGGCGCGGGCAGGGCAGTTTCATGGAAGCCACCCGCCGCATTTATTTCGCGCATGAATCGGACTTCGACGGGCGTCTGCGCATCGCCCTTTTGGGGCCGGCCGTGGGCGAGCGCGCGCGCTTGCGCAAACGCCTGGAAGAGGTCGGCTTTGCCGCGCTCAGCCCGACCGCCTTTGTCGCTTGGGGCCCGACGCCAGCGATGGCCGAAACCAAAGGCCTGTTCGTGCTGAACGCCGAAGCTGGCGCCGATGCCTATGCTCTGGCCGATGCGGCCTGGAAGCTTAGCCCCATCGCGCAAGGCTACCGCGCGTTCATCGACCGCTTCACGCCGCTCGAGGCCGCGCGCGCCAAGAGTGGGACCGTGACAGAAGCCGACGCGCTGGTGGCGCGCACGCTGCTGATCCACGAATTCCGCCGCATCGTCCTGCGCGATCCCGGCCTGCCCGCCGCGCTCCTGCCGCCGGACTGGCCCGGTCACGAAGCGCGCGCGCTGGCCGGGCGCATCTACCGGCAGATTGTCGGCCGCGCCGAGGCCTATCTCGATAGCCATGCCAGCCGGCAAAGCGGCGCCTTGCCGCCGCCCGGGCCGGATTTCGCTGTGCGTTTCGCCACTTAGCGCTGTACTGAAAGGCCAAGGAACCAGGGCATTTCTCCCTTGTTATGTTACAAGAAAACTTGACGTTCTCTATTTTCGTAACATATTATCATGGCATGAGCTGCGGGTCCAACCGCCGTCTGGAGGACGCCTTTCGATGTATACGCAGGGCCTGACCCCGGAATCCGCCACGTCCGCCGCCGATCCCGCGCAGGAAGCGCGGTTCCAGGCGCGCGTCGACGCCGAGCAGAAGATCGAGCCGAACGACTGGATGCCGGAGGCCTATCGCCGCACCCTGGTGCGGCAGATCGGCCAGCACGCGCATTCCGAGATCGTCGGCATGCTGCCGGAAGGCAACTGGATCACCCGCGCGCCCTCGCTCAAACGCAAGGCCGCGCTGCTCGCCAAGGTGCAGGACGAGGGCGGCCACGGCGCCTATCTCTATGCCGCCGCCGAGACGCTCGGCACCGCGCGCGAGGAGATGATCGAGCAGTTGCTCAGCGGCAAGGCGAAGTATTCCTCCATCTTCAATTATCCCACGCTCTCCTGGGCCGACATCGGCATCATCGGCTGGCTGGTCGACGGCGCGGCGATCATGAATCAGATTCCCCTCTGCCGCTGCAGCTATGGGCCGTATGCCCGCGCCATGATCCGCATCTGCAAGGAAGAAAGCTTCCACCAGCGGCAGGGCTACGAGATCATGCTGGCACTATCCCGCGGCACGCCGGAGCAGAAGGCGATGGCGCAGGAGGCGCTGAACCGCTGGTGGTGGCCGGTGCTGATGATGTTCGGCCCACCCGATTCGCAGAGCCAGCACACCGACACCACCATGCGCTGGAAGATCAAGCGCTTCACCAACGACGAACTGCGCCAGAAATTCATCGACGCCACGGTGCCGCAAGGGCAGTTCCTCGGCCTCACGTTCCCGGACCCGGCGCTGAAGTTCAATGACGAGACCGGGCACTGGGAATACGGCGTCATCGATTGGACCGAGTTCAAGCAGGTGGTCGCCGGCAACGGCCCTTGCAACAAGCAGCGCATGAAGCAGCGTCGCGCCGCCCATGACAGCGGCGCCTGGGTGCGCGCGGCGGCGAGCGCCTACGCCGAGAAGCGCCGCCGGCGCGCGCAAGCCGCCATGCAGGTCGCTGCGGAATAGTTCACAAGGACGAACGACCATGACCGAGAAGAACTGGCCGCTGTGGGAAGTCTTCATCCGCACGCGCAACGGGCTGTCGCACCGCCACGTCGGCAGCGTGCATGCGGTCGACGCCACCATGGCGCTGCATGCCGCGCGCGACACCTACACCCGGCGCGGCGAGGGGCTTTCGGTGTGGGTGGTGCCGTCATCGGCGATCACCGCCTCCGATCCGGCCGACAAGGACATGATGTTCGAGCCGACGGCCTCGAAGATTTACCGGCACCCGACCTTCTACGAGATTCCCGACGAAGTCGGGCATATGTGAGTTTTTCTCCCCTCCCCGCACGCGGGGAGAGGTGGAAGAGAGCGAGATAGCAAACCCATGACCGACACGCCCCTGTTCCAATACACGCTGCGGCTCGCCGACAATGCGCTTGTGCTCGGGCATCGGCTGTCGGAATGGGTCGGTCATGCGCCGGTGATCGAGGAAGACCTCGCGTTCGGCAATATGGGCCTCGACCTGATCGGGCAGGCGCGGGCGCTCTACACCTATGCCGGCGAGGTCGAGGGCAAGGGGCGCGACGAGGACAAGCTCGCCTATCTGCGCGACGCCGGCGACTACCGCAACATCCTGCTGGTCGAGCAGCCGAACGGCGATTTCGCCGCCACCATGGTGCGGCAGCTTCTCTATGCCGCCTTCGCGCATCCCTTCTTCGAGGCGCTGACGAAGTCGAAGGATGCGACGCTCGCGGCCATCGCCGCCAAGGCGGCAAAGGAGATGGCCTACCATCTGCGTCACAGCGCCGAATGGGTGATCCGCCTCGGCGACGGCACCGACGAGAGCCAGGCCCGCGCGCAGGCGGCGCTCGACGAGCTGTGGCCCTATGTCGGCGAAATGTTCGAGGTCGACCAGGTCGAACGCGCGCTGATCGAGGCCGGTGTCGCCGTCGACCCGGCATCCTTGCGCGCCACCTGGGACAAGACCATCGACGAGGTGCTCGACGAGGCGACACTGACGCGGCCGCAGGACGGCTTCATGCAGAGCGGCGGCCGCGCCGGCCGGCACAGCGAGCATCTCGGCTTCATCCTCGCCGAGCTTCAGTTCCTGCAGCGCGCCTATCCGGGCGCGACCTGGTGAACGCCATGGCTGCCGTCCACACCATCGCCGACGACGCCACGCTGCGCGAGCGCGCCTGGGCAGCGGCGGCGAGCGTTGCCGATCCGGAAATCCCGGTGCTCAGCATCGCCGATCTCGGCGTGCTGCGCGCGATCAATGTCGAGGACGGCCGCGTCGAAGCGGTGATCACGCCGACCTATTCCGGCTGCCCGGCGATGAACATGATCGCGGTCGAGATCGAGGTTGCGCTGGAGAAGGCCGGCTTCAAGTCGCCCAAAGTGAAAACCGTGCTGTCGCCGGCCTGGACCACCGACTGGATGACGCAAGAGGGCAAGGCCAAGCTGAAGGCCTACGGCATCGCGCCGCCCGAGAAGAAAGCGGGCCGTCGCGCGCTGTTCGGCGAGGAGCAGGTGACGTGCCCGCATTGCGGCTCGACCAATACGCAGGTGATCTCCGAGTTCGGCTCGACCGCCTGCAAGGCGCTGTGGCGCTGCAAAGCCTGCGCCGAGCCGTTCGACTATTTCAAATGCATCTGAGGTTTCCTGTCATTCCGGGACGCGAACGAAATGAGCGGGCCCGGAATCCAGAGGCGACAAACTCGGTGCATGTAGCTCTGGATTCCGGGTTCCCGCGCCATAGCGCGTCGAAGACGCGCGTAAACGCGCTTATGGCGCGTGCCCCGGAATGACGAAAGAAGGGTGAGGACCCCATGGCCGTCGAATTCCATCGCCTGACCGTCAGCGACGTGCGCCGCGAGACGCCGGAAGCGGTGTCGATCGCCTTCGCGGTGCCGCCCGATCTCGCCGCCGCCTATCGCTTCAATCCCGGTCAGCACATCACCCTGCGCAGGCTCGTTGACGGCGAAGAGCTGCGCCGTTCCTATTCGATCTGCACGACGCCGGACGACCGCGAACTGCGCATCGCGGTCAAGAAGGTCGAGGGCGGCCTCTTCTCCACGCTCTGCAACGAGACGATCAAGACGGGCGACGCGATCGACGTAATGACGCCGCAGGGCCGCTTCGGCGTCGCGCTCGATCCCAAAGCCGAACGTCATTACCTCGCCATCGCCGCCGGCTCCGGCATCACGCCGGTGATGTCGATCATCCGCGCGGTGCTGACCCATGAGCCGAAATCGCGCGTCACGCTCATCTACGGCAACCGCACCACGCAGAGCATCATCTTCCGCGAGCAACTTGAGGAGTTGAAGGACCGCTTCCTCAGCCGCTTCACCGTGCATCATATTCTCTCGCGCGAGGCGCAGGAGATCAGGCTGCTCGACGGCCGCATCGACGGCGAAAAGGTCGCCGCGCTCTTGCGCACGCTGCCCAAAGGCGCGATCGACCAGGCCTTCCTGTGCGGGCCCGGCGGCCTGATCGAGCAGGGCCGGGCCGCGCTTGAGCAATACGGCCTGCCGGCCGAACGCATCCATGTCGAATATTTCTCCACCGACGGCACGCCGGTGGTGGCCCGCGCCCCCGCCGCGGCGATGGCGCCCGCTTCCGCGCAGGAGGCAGTGGCGAAGATCACGCTCAACGGCGCGAGCCACGAAGTGCCGGTGCATGCCGGCGAGACCATCGTCGATGCCGGCTTACGCGCCGGACTGGAAATGCCGTACTCCTGCCGCGGCGGCATGTGCTGCACGTGCCGGGCGAAGGTCACCGAAGGCGCGGTGACGATGGACACCAATTATTCGCTGGAGCCGTGGGAGCTCGAAGCCGGATATGTGCTGACCTGCCAGTCGCACCCCACCACGCCGGTGGTGGTGCTGGATTACGACGAGATTTGATTCGAAGTGGCGCCGCTTTCACCTCTCCCCGCGCGCGGGGAGAGGTCGACGCGCCGAAGCGTTAGCGAAGGCGGGTCGGGTGAGGGGGCGCCTCCACGAGCCTGGGCGGATGCGGTAAAGAGCCCCTCACCCCAACCCTCTCCCCGCAAGCGGGGAGAGGGAGCGCGCTGTGCTAGCGGCGTGCGCTCCGGTCTCTTTTTACTCCGCCGCATCCACGCGCCCGAACGGCGCGGCCTTGCCGTCGGTCAAAGCCGCGGCGCCTTCGATCAGCAGCGTCGTCACCATGTCGGCATAGTCCTCGCGCGAGAGGCCCTTGCCATCGCGGAACCACATGTAATGCCAGTTGAGCATGCCGAACAACGACATGGTCACAGGCTTCAGCAGCATCTTGTCGGCGCCGATCACCGGGTTGATGGCGGCGATGGCCTCGGCGAATTCGGCTACCAGCCGTCGCTCCATCTCGATCAGCAGCTTGCGCTTTGACGCCGGCAATTTGCCGAGCTCGTTGATCTGGATCTTGTGCTCGTTATCGGCGTCGCGATAGGCGTCGAGCAAAGCGCGCACCAGGCCGTGAATGCGCTGGCGCGGCGACGAGTTGCGCGGCACCGCGGCGACCGCATCGAGCAGTTCCTGCAGATGATCGTGCAGGATGTCGAACAGCAGCGCATCCTTGCCGTCGTAATAGTGATAGAGCAGCGCTTTCGAGGCGCCGCAGGCCTGCGCGATGCTGGCCATGGAGGCGCGGTCGTAGCCATGCTTGGCGAACAGGCCCGCCGAGCGCTGCAGGATCGCCTTCCGTTTGCCGTCGTAGTCTGCCGCCCGCGCGCGTGCCATCGCTACTCTTTCGGCCGCTTGTCGACGATGCGGCGCGCCTTGCCCATGGAGCGCTCGATGCCGCCGGGATCGGCCACCGCCACGTCGACGCCAATGCCGACGACGCTGCGGATGTGCGCCTTGAGCAAGGCGGCCTGCGCCGCGCGCGAGGCATCGTCGGCGTGGTCGGCTCGGGCTTCCACGTGCAACCGCACGGCGTCCAGCCGGTGCTCGCGGTAGAGCTCGATGTAAAAGTGCGGCGCAAGCCCGTCGCAGCGCAGAAGCTGTTCCTCGAACTGAGTCGGGAATACGTTGACGCCGCGCACGATCATCATGTCGTCCGAGCGGCCGGTGACTTTTTCCATGCGCCGCATGCTGCGCGCGGTTCCGGGCAAGAGCCGGGTGAGGTCGCGCGTGCGATAGCGGATCACCGGCATGGCTTCCTTGGTCAGCGAAGTGAACACCAGTTCGCCGATCTCGCCGTCCGGCAGCACCTCGCCGGTCGCCGGATTGATGATCTCCGGATAGAAATGATCCTCCCAGATGTGCAGACCGTCTTTCGTTTCCACGCATTCGTTGGAAACGCCCGGTCCCATCACCTCCGACAGGCCGTAGATGTCGACGGCGTCCATGTCGAAGGCGGCCTCGATCTCCTCACGCATGGAATTGGTCCACGGCTCGGCGCCGAAAATGCCGATCTGCAGCGAGGACTCGCGCGGGTCGATGCCCTTGGCGCGGAATTCATCGAGGATCGCCAGCATGTAGGACGGCGTCACCATGATGATTTCGGGCTTGAAGTCGCAGATGAGCTGTACCTGCCGCTCGGTCATGCCGCCGGACACCGGGATCACCGCGCAGCCGAGCCGCTCCGCGCCGTAGTGGGCGCCGAGGCCGCCGGTGAACAGGCCGTAACCATAGGAGACGTGAACCTTCATGCCCGGCCGGCCGCCGGAAGCGCGGATCGAGCGGGCCATCACGTCGGACCAGGTCTCGATGTCCTTCAGGGTATAGCCGACCACGGTCGGCTTGCCGGTGGTGCCGGAGGAGGCATGGATGCGTGCAATCCGGTCGTGCGGCACGGCGAACATGCCGAAGGGATAGTTGTCGCGCAGGTCCTGCTTGGCGGTGAAGGGAAATTTGGCGAGGTCCTTCAGCTCCTTGCAGTCCTCCGGCTTGACCTTCGCCGCGTCGAATTTGGCGCGATAGCTCGGCACGTTGTCGTAGGCGTGCTTGAGCGACCATTGCAGCCGCTTGAGCTGCAGCGCCGCGATCTCGTCGCGCGAGGCGGTCTCGATCGGTTCGAGGCCGTAGGGCCGGTAGGACGACTTGTCGAGCATCCACTGTCCTCCGCTCAGTTTGCCGCCTTTTCGGCGGCCTTGTTCAAGCCAGGCAGCAATTCGCCTTCGATGGTGCGGGAATGGCCGCGGAATTCGGCGATCACGGTGCCGTCCTGGCGCGTCACGGTGATGTCGTAGATGCCGGAGCGGCCGCGCCGCTGGCGCTCGACCGCGCGCGCGGTGAGCCGGTCGCCCAGCTTGGCGGAGACGAGGTAGGTCACCGCGCAATGCTGCGCGACCGCGCGCTGGTTATAGGTGTTGCAGGAAAAGGCGAAAGCGGAATCGGCGAGGGTGAAGATGAAACCGCCGTGGCACATATTGTGACCGTTGACCATGTTTTTCGCCACCGTCATCGTCAGTTCGGCCTGCCCCGGCGCGACGGAAACGATCTGCATGCCGAGGCCGCGGCTGGCGGCGTCTTCCGCCCACATGGCGTCGGCGCAGGCGCGCGCGAGTTCTTGGGCATTCATCGCATTCAGCTCCCGCGGCCGGTGAAATTGGGCGCGCGCTTTTCCATGAAGGCGCGTACGCCTTCGGCGTAATCCGGCGTGTTGCCCGCCTCACGCTGCAGGTCGCGCTCGAGATCGAGCTGTTCATCGATGCTGTTGGTCTCGGCGGCGTCGAGCGCCCGCCTGATCAGCGCGAGCCCGGCGGTCGGCGCGTTGGCAAAATGCGCGCACAGTTTTTCCGCTTCGCTCATCAGGTCGGCGTCGTCGACCGCCTTCCAGATCAGGCCCCAGCTTTCCGCCTTCTCCGCCGGCAGCGGCTCCGCCAGCAGGGCAAGCCCGCGCGCGCGGGCGGCGCCGACCAGGTGCGGCAGCAGCCAGGTGCCGCCGGAGTCGGGGATCAGTCCGATCTTGGCGAAGGCCTGGATGAAGTTGGCCGAGCGTGCGGCGAGGACGATGTCGCAGTTGAGCGCAATGTTGGCGCCGGCGCCGGCGGCGACGCCGTTGACGGCGGCGACAACCGGGAAGGGCAGGCCGCGCAGTTTGCGTATCAAGGGATTATAATAGGTCGAGATGGTGACGCCAAGATCGGGCTTCTTGTCGCCGTTGGCCAGCCGGTCGCCCAGGTCCTGGCCCGCGCAGAAGCCGCGGCCGGCGCCGGTCAACAGCAGCGCCCGGCACGACGTGTCCGACTCCGCCTCGTCCAGCGCCGTTTTCAGCGCCTGATGCATCGCCTCATTGAAAGAATTGAGCCGTTGCGGCCGGTTGAGCGTAATGCGGCGATAGCCGTCGCGCTTATCGACGAGAATAGCAGCCTCGTCCATGCAGTTCCTCCCGGAATGCGGCGCTTCTGAAACGTCCTGCGACGACGGCGCCTTGCGAAAATGCTTGACTGACCGGCCGGTCGGATAATTAATATTGCAGCAAAGAAAAGGTGTCAACGCGACACCGGCCTGCCATGTCGACAAGCACAATCGACATGCGCACGGCCGCAGCGATCGCGGGGGGTGACGTGAAGGGCTCACACGGTGCGCAAGGCGCGCGGCACATAACGTGCCTTGACGCATTGCGCGCGGCTCATCTCAGCAAAAGTCACGACAGCGGGTCGGCCCGAAGCGCAGCTTTCGGCAACGGGCGGGCTCGCCGCACTTTCCGCGCAAGCCGGCAACAACATCATAATCATCCAGAGGGAGGAGCTTCATGAAACGACATCTGCCCAAACTCATGGCCGCGGCGGCAGCGGTGCTGTTCGCGTCTTCGGCCGCCCACGCCGAGGTCAAGATCGGCGCGGTGCTGGCCGTCACCGGCCCAGCCTCGTTCCTTGGCGATCCGGAAAAGAAGACGCTGGAAATGTACGTCGACCAGATCAATGCCAATGGCGGCGTCAATGGCCAGAAGATCAAGCTGACCGTCTATGACAGCGGCGGCAATCCGAACAAGTCGAAGACCTTCGCCACCCGCCTGATCGAGGAAGACAAGGTCGACGCCGTGATCGGCGATTCAACGACCGGCGCGACGCTGGCCATCATGCCGGTGTTCGAGGAGGGGCACGTGCCGCTGATCTCGCTCGCCGGCGCGGTGCAGATCATCCAGCCGGTGCGCAAATGGGTGTTCAAGACCCCGCATACCGACACCATGGCCTGCGAAAAAATCTTCGAGGACCTGAAGAAACGTAAGCTCACCAACATCGCGATGATCTCCGGCACCGGCGGCTTCGGCAAGTCCATGAATGCGCAGTGCCACAAGGTCGCGTCCAACTACGGCATCAAGATCATCCACGACGAGACCTATGGGCCGCGCGACACCGACATGACGCCGCAGCTCACCAACATCAAGAACACCAAGGGCGTCCAGGCGGTTGTCAATCCCGGCTTCGGCCAGGGGCCGGCCATCGTGACGCGCAATTACAGCCAGCTCGGCATCAAGGCGCCGCTCTATGAAAGCCACGGCGTCTGCTCCAAGCAGTACATCAAGCTGGCGGGCGACGCGGCGAACGGCGTACGGTTGCCCTGTGCGGCGCTGCTCGTCGCCGACAAGTTGCCTGACAGCGACGCGCAGAAGAAGGTCGTGGTCGGCTACAAGACCATGTACGAGAAGAAGACCGGGCAGTCGGTATCGACGTTCGGCGGCCATGCCTACGACGCCTTGATGATCCTCACGGCGGCGATGAAGCGGGCCGGCGGCACCGACAAGGCCAAGGTGCGCGACGAGATCGAAAAGACGCACGGCTTCATCGGCACCGGCGGCACCTTCAACATGTCGCCGAAGGACCATCTCGGCCTCGATCTCTCGGCCTTCCGCATGCTGGAGATCAAGAACGGCGACTGGACGCTGGTGCACTGACAGCGCGATAGCCGCGTCGCACCTCATCGCGAGACGCCGGCCGAGAGGCCGGCGTCTCCAAAGTTGGGGGGCTTGCCACAAACTCCGTTCATTCCCGCGCATGCGGGAATCCGGTGCTAATATGCTCTGGGTCCCCGCTTTCGCGGGGACGAACGGCCGTTTTTCTGCGAAGCGAGCTTCGATGGCCGAGTTTCTGCAGTTCGCCTTTTCCGGCCTGACCGTGGGCGCCATCTACGCCCTGGTCGCGCTCGGCTTTACGCTCATCTACAACGCCTCGGACGTGATCAACTTCGCCCAGGGCGAGTTCGTCATGCTCGGCGGCATGGTGACGGTGTTCGCGCTGGCCGCCGGCCTGCCGCTGCCGCTGGCCGCGTTGCTGGCCATCGTGGTCGCCGTCGCGGTCGGCCTCGCGCTCTACAAGTTTGCCATTGCGCCGGCGCGAGGCGCGTCGGCGGTGACCTTGATCATCATTACCATCGGCGCCTCGATCCTGCTGCGCGGGCTTTCGAGCCTGGTATTCGACAAGAATTTCCATTCTCTGCCGCCCTTTGCCGGCAACAAGCCGTTCATGATCGGCGGTGCCGCGGTGCTGCCGCAGAGCGTGATCGTGCTGATCGGCGCCGGCGTCATCGTGCTGGCCCTGTGGCTGTTCATGACCCGCACGCTGACCGGCAAGGCGATCATGGCGACCGCCGCCAACCGCCTCGCGGCGCGGCTGGTCGGCATCAATACCGGCGCCATGGTCGCCCTCTCGTTCGCCGTTTCCGCCGCGATCGGCGCGATCGGCGGCATCCTGGCGGCGCCGATCACCTTGACCAGCTACGACGTCGGCACCCTTCTGGCGCTCAAGGGCTTCGCCGCCGCCATGCTCGGCGGCATGGGCAATCCGCTCGGCGCGGTGGTCGGCGGGCTGATGATCGGCCTCCTGGAGGCGTTCGGCGCCGGCTATATCTCGTCGAGCTACAAGGACGCCATCGCCTTCATCGTCATCCTGGCCGTGCTCTTCGCCATGCCGCAGGGCCTGTTCGGCCGCGCCAAGGTCGATCGGGTCTGAGCGATGAAGCGGCTCGCCCAAAGCCCCTACACGGTCGTTGCGGCGCTCGCGCTGCTGGTGCTGCTGCTGCCGCTGCTGCTGCACTCGACCTTCTATCTGCGCATCGCCACCCTGGTGTTCATCTTCTCGCTCGTGGTCGTCGGGCTCAATCTCCTGATGGGCTTTGCCGGCCAGGTAAGCCTCGGCCACGCCGGCTTCTTCGGTATCGGCGCCTATGCCGTGGCGGTGGGGCCGGCCTCGCTCGGCGTGCCGTCTTGGCTGGCGCTGCCGGCCGGTGCTGCGCTTGCCGCCATCCTGGCCTTCATCGTCGGCCGGCCGGTGCTGCGCCTGCGCGGGCATTATCTGGCGGTGGCGACCATGGGCCTCGGCCTCTTGGTGGCGATGTTGTTCAACAACGAAGCGGGCTGGACCGGCGGCCCCGACGGCATGACCGTCGCGCATCTTTCGCTGTTCGGCTGGCGCGTGCATGGGCCGCTGAGCTGGTACTGGGTCTCGGGCGTGAGCCTCGTGATCGGCGCCTGGATCGCGGTCAATATCATTGCCAGCCCCACCGGCCGCGCGCTGCGCGCCATCCACGATAGCGAGGTGGCTTCCCGCGTACTCGGCGTCGACGTGGCGCGCTACAAACTGATCGCCTTCGTCTTGTCGGCGATCTATGCGGCGGTCGCCGGCTCTTACTATTCCCTGTTCGATGGGCTGGTGACGCCGGAGGCGGCAGGCTTCCTCCGCTCCATCGAGTTCGTTACCATGGCCGTACTGGGCGGGCTCGGCTCCATTGTCGGCAGTATCGTCGGCGCCGCCGTGCTGGTGGTGCTGCCGCAGGTGCTGACCGTATTCCAGGACTACGAGCACATCGTGCTCGGCCTCGTCATGATCGTCGTCATGATCTTTCTGCCGGCGGGCATCGTGCCCTCGCTCGCCGGCCTGCGGCGGCGAAAAGTGTCATGAGCGCGCTGGCGGCGGAAGCGCTCTCCATCGGCTTCGGCGGCGTGCAGGCGCTGTCCGATGTCTCGTTCGCGGTTGAAGAGGGCGAGATATTCGCCATCATCGGTCCCAATGGCGCCGGTAAGACCACCCTGTTCAATGTCATTTCCGGGCTTTACGCCGCTCAGCAGGGCAGGGTGAGGCTCAAGGGCGAGGACGTCACCGGCCTGCCGGCGCATGCGCTGGCGCGGCGCGGCCTCTCGCGTACCTTCCAGAACCTGCAGATATTCTTCCGCATGACGGCGGCCGAAAACGTGATGGTCGGCCGCCA
The DNA here is from genome assembly GCA_963837965.1 of uncultured Pseudomonadota bacterium. Lineage (GTDB taxonomy): Bacteria > Pseudomonadota > Alphaproteobacteria > Rhizobiales > Xanthobacteraceae > Pseudolabrys. The sequence continues at coordinate 786,406 of CAWIPY010000011.1, forward strand.
TTTGCACGAGCGGCGCAACGTGCTGGCGCACCTGCTCACGCTGCCTTCCGTGTTGCGGCAGAACCGCGAGACCCGGGCCAAGGCCGAGGAACTGTTGCGCTTCGTCGGAATCGCCGAATTTGCGAGCCGCCCGGCCGGAGGCCTGCCGTATGGCGCCTTGCGCCGCCTCGAAATCGCGCGGGCGCTCGCCGCCGAACCGCAGGTGCTGCTGCTCGACGAGCCGGCCGCCGGCTGCAACCCGGTGGAGACGGCAGAAATCGACGAGCTGATCCAGAAGATCGCCGCGACCCGCGTCGCCGTGGTGCTGGTCGAGCACGACATGAAGCTAGTGATGAAAATTTCCCGCCGCATCCATGTGCTCGACCAGGGTCGCAGTATCGCCGAGGGGACGGCCGACGACATCCGCGCCAACACGCAAGTGATCGCCGCCTATCTCGGCAGCCACGGCCAGAAGGAGGCGGGGCGTGCTTGAGGTCGAGGACGTGGTCAGCCGCTACGGCCGCATCGAAGCCTTGCACGGCGTCTCGCTCGCGGTCGCCGACAACGAGATCGTCACTTTGATCGGCAACAACGGCGCCGGCAAGACCACGCTGATGCGGGTGATTTCCGGCGTGCAGCCGAAGGCACGCGGCCGCATCCGCTTCGGCGGCGAAGACATCGACAGGCTGACCGCGCATGCGCGCGTCGCCCTTGGCATCGCCCAGGTGCCGGAGGGCCGCGAGGTCTTCGCGCCGCTGACGGTGGAGGACAATCTCAAGCTCGGCGCCTATCGCCGCCAGGCGAAGAACGGCGACGCGCTTGAGCGCGTCTACGACCTGTTCCCGGTGCTGAAAGAGCGGCGCGCCAGCGCGGCCGGCAATCTCTCCGGCGGCCAGCAGCAGATGCTGGCGATCGGCCGGGCGCTGATGAGCGAGCCCCGGCTCTTGCTGCTCGACGAGCCGTCGATGGGGCTTGCGCCGGTCCTGGTCGACCAGATCCTCGATGCGGTGGTGGCCTTGCGCAAGAGCGGCGTCACCATTCTGCTGGTCGAGCAGAATGTCAGCGCGGCGCTGGCCATCGCCGATCGCGCCTATGTGATCGAGACCGGCCGCATCGTCTTGAGCGGCGAATGTTCGGCGCTTGCCAGCGATACGCGCGTGCGCGCGGCTTATCTGGGGCTGTGATCCGTTTCGAGGTTTCTGAACGATCATTTCTACCGTCGCAACGGGGCGCGGCGAAAGCCGGGAATGGCGGGTAGAAATGAGCCGGCCAAATCCTTTAGGTTGAGATATTTTATGTTTGTAATATATCCTCCCGCGTGCCATGCTGTCGCAACAGAGGCGCAGAGAACGGAGCCGGCGCATGCGCGTAGCGGTACTGGGCGGCGGGCCGGGCGGGCTTTATTTTGCCATCTCGCTCAAGCTGCGCGATCCGCAGAGCGACATCGTCGTCGTCGAGCGTAACCGGCCCGGCGACACCTTCGGCTGGGGCGTGGTGCTATCCGACGAGACGCGCGACAACCTCGCCTCCAACGATCCCGTCAGCGCCGAGGCGATCCGGCAATCCTTCGCCTACTGGGACGACATCGCGGTCTATTACCGCGGTACGGTTGAGCGCTCGGGCGGTCACGGTTTCTGCGGCATCTTGCGCCAGCGGCTGCTCAACATCCTGCAGGAGCGCGCGGCCTCGCTCGGTGTCGAACTGCGCTTCGAGACCGAGGTGGCGGACCCGGCCGACTACGACGATTACGATCTGATCGTCGGCGCCGATGGCGTGAACTCGCGCGTGCGCGCGGCTCACGCCGACGTGTTCAGGCCCGATATCGACGTGCGCGCCTGCAAATATATCTGGCTCGGCACCCACCAGAAATTCGACGACGCCTTCACTTTCGTCTTCGAGGAGACGCCGCACGGCTGGATCTGGGCGCATGCCTACCAGTTCGACGCTGATACCGCGACCTTCATCGTCGAATGCTCGGAGGAAACCTGGCGCAAATTCGGCTTCGACCGCATGTCGACCGAGGAGACCATCGCCGCCTGCGAAAAAATCTTCGCACGCAATCTCGACGGCAATGCGCTGATGTCGAACGCCAAGCATCTGCGCGGCTCGGCCTGGCTCAACTTCAACCGCGTGCTGTGCGAGCGCTGGAGCTGCGGCAAGACCGTGCTGCTCGGCGACGCCGCAGCCACCGCGCATTTTTCGGTCGGCTCCGGCTCCAAGCTGGCGATGGAAAGCGCCATCGCGCTCGCCAATTACATCCACAGCGAGCCCGATCTCGAATCGGCTTTCCGCCGCTACGAGGACGAGCGGCGGCTGGAAGTGCTGCGCCTGCAGAACGCCGCGCGCAATTCCACCGAATGGTTCGAGGATGTCGAGCGCTATCTGCATCTCGATCCAGTGCAGTTCAACTATTCGCTGCTCACGCGCTCGCAGCGCATTAGCCATGAGAACCTGCGCCAGCGCGATCCCGAATGGCTGGCCGGTGCCGAGAAATGGTTCGAGCGGCAGGCGACCGGCCGCGCGCCCAACAACGCCCGCCGGCCCATGTTCGTGCCGTTCCGCGTGCGCGGGGTCGAGCTTGCCAACCGCGTTTGCGTCTCGCCGATGGCGCAGTACAAGGCGGTCGACGGCACGCCCAACGACTGGCATTTCGTGCATTACGCCGAGCGCGCCAAGGGCGGCGCCGGCCTCGTGTTTACCGAGATGACCTGCGTGTCGGCCGAGGGGCGTATTTCGCCCGGCTGCACCGGCCTCTACACCGACGAGCACGAAAGCGCCTGGAAGAAGCTGGTCGACTTCGTGCATGCCGAGACCGAGGCGAAAATCGCCATGCAACTTGGCCATTCAGGCCTGAAAGGTTCAACGCAACTCGGCTGGGAAACGCCGGACGCGCCGCTGTTGCAAGGCAATTGGGAAACCATCGGCCCCTCATGCGTCGCCTGGAGCGGCGACAACCCGCCGCCGCGCGAGATGACGCGCGCCCACATGGCGGAGGTGCGCGACCAATTCGTACGTTCCGCCGAGATGGCGTCGCGCGCGGGCTTCGACTGGCTGGAGCTGCACTGCGCCCACGGCTATCTGATGTCGTCCTTCATCACCCCGCTGACCAACAGACGTACCGACGCATACGGCGGCAGCCTCGAGAACCGCATGCGCTTTCCGCTCGAAGTCTTCCACGCGGTGCGCGACGTCTGGCCCGACGACAAGCCGATCTCGGTGCGCATCTCGGCGCATGACTGGGTGGGCGAAAGCGGCATTCAGCCGCAGGACGCGGTCGCGATTTCGCGCATGCTGGCGGAGCACGGCGTCGATCTGATCGACGTCTCTGCGGGGCAGACCTCGGTCGACGCCAAGCCCGTCTATGGCCGCATGTTCCAGACTCCGTTCTCCGACCGCATTCGCAACGAGGTGGGCGTCGCCACCCTGGCGGTCGGCAATATCTACGAGCCCGACCACGTCAATTCGATCCTAATGGCCGGCCGCGCCGATCTCGTTTGTCTTGCGCGGCCGCATCTCGCCGATCCGTATTGGACGCTGCACGCCGCCGCCGACCTGCGCTACGAGGGCGTGCCCTGGCCGAAACCCTATCGGGCGGGACGCGAGCAGCTCTACCGGCTGAAGGCGCGCGCCGAAGTCACGACGGGGAAAGTGTGATGGCCTTTCTGGTCAACCATCATGCGCTCGTCACCGGCGGCGGCAGTGGCATCGGTGCGGCGATTGCGCGGGCGCTTGGTGCAGCGGGCGCGGCGGTGACGGTCGCTGGCCGGCGTCACGCGCCGCTCGTGGAGGTGACGTCGAAACTGTCGAAAGGTGCTGCCGTCAGCGCCGATGTCACGCGCGAAGCAGATTGCGCGGCAATGGTGGAGGCCGCGCGTGCCGCACACGGGCCCCTCGACATCGTCGTCGCCAATGCCGGGCTCGCCGAAAGCGCGCCCGCCGGCAAGACCGATCTCGCCCAGTGGCAGCGCGCGCTCGACGTCAATCTCACCGGCGCATTCCTCACGGTCAGGGCCGCGCTCGCGGATGTCACGCGCGCCGACAGCAAGAGCGCACGCCGCATCGTTTTCGTCGCGTCGACCGCCGGCCTGAAAGGCTATCCTTACGTCGCCGCTTACTGCGCAGCCAAGCACGGCGTGGTCGGGCTCATGCGCGCGCTCAGCGTCGAACTCGCGGCCAAGGGCGTCACCGTGAATGCGGTGTGCCCCGGCTTCACCGAGACGCCGCTGCTGGATGCTTCCATCGGGAAGATATCGGCCAAGACGGGCCGCTCGGCGGCGGACGCGCGCGCGGAACTCGCCAAGGACAACGCGCATGGCCGGCTGATCGCGCCGGAGGAAGTGGCCGAAGCCGTGCTGTGGCTGTGCTCGCCGGCCGCAGGCTCCGTCAACGGGCAGGCCATCGCCATCGCCGGGGGCCCGGTATGAGCGCGGTGACGAAGGTGCGCCCGCGCGCCGGCGGGCGTCGTCGGAGCCAGCAGCGGCTGCGCCTGTGGCTGCGCCTGCTGCGGGCGACGCGGGCCATAGAGGCGGAATTGCGCGAGCGCCTGCGCGTCCAGTTTTCGCTCACGCTGCCGCAGTTCGACGTTCTGGCCGCGCTTTTGCGCAAGCCGGACGGCATCACCATGACCGAACTGTCGCGCATGCTGATCGTCTCCAACGGCAATGTGACCGGCATCGTCGACCGGCTGGTGAGCGACCGTCTGGTGGCGCGCGAGGCTTCGCCCCGCGACCGGCGTTCGTTTCTGGTGCGGCTGACGCCGAAGGGGCAGACGGAATTCGCCGGTATCGCGCGCGCGCACGAGCAATGGATCGACAAGATGTTGTCGGAATTCGACGCCGAAGAAGCCGAGACCATCATCCAGCACCTCGACGGCCTCGCCGGCCGCGTCCGCAACGGGGGAACACGCGCGTGAGCATGAAGGATTTCAAGCCGAAGCATTTCGTCTGGCGCATGCACGGCGACGTCGCCGTCATCACCTTCAACCGGCCGGAGCGCAAGAACCCGGTCACCTTCGAGTCCTATGCCGAACTGGGCGAGGCGTTCCGCCGGCTCGTCGACGCCGACGACGTTAAGGCGGTGGTGTTCGGCTCCAACCAGGGCAATTTCTGCTCCGGCGGCGATGTGCACGAGATCATCGGCCCGTTGCTGAAGCGCGACATGAAGGGCCTGCTCGCCTTCACGCGCATGACCGGCGAATTGGTGAAGGCGATGCGCGCCTGCCCGCAGCCGATCATCGCCGCGGTCGACGGCGTCTGCGCCGGCGCCGGCGCCATGATCGCGTTGTTCAGCGACATGCGTTTCGGCACGCCGCAGGCGAAGACTGCCTTTCTGTTCACCCGGGTCGGGCTCGCCGGCTGCGACATGGGCGCTTGCGCCATGCTCCCGCGCGTGATCGGGCAGGGCCGCGCCGCCGAATTGCTCTTCACCGGCCGAACCATGAGCGCGGAGGAGGGCGAGCGCTGGGGCTTCTTCAATCGTCTCGTTGCCGCCGATGTGTTGGAGGCGGAGGCGGTCGCTGCCGCCGCCAGGCTCGCCGAGGGACCCACCTTCGCGCACATGATGACCAAGACCATGCTGGCGCAGGAATGGTCGATGTCGCTCGAGCAGGCGATCGAGGCGGAAGCGCAGGCGCAGGCGATCTGCATGCAGACGAAAGACTTTCACCGCGCCTATGACGCCTTTGCCGCCAAGCAGACGCCGAAATTCGGGGGGGATTAACCGATGTTCATCGCTCGACGGACGGTGCCAAAATCTCCGTTCGTTCCCGCGCAAGCGGGAACCCAGGGCCGAGCTCTCGGCGCTGTGCAAGGTCGCCCTGGGCCCCCGCTTGCGCGGGGGCGAACGGAAGAGCTTTTGCGCGCGAGGACCAAATAGCCATGCGCGACACGAGCTTCCTCAACTGGCCGTTCTTCGAGGCGCGTCACCGCGCGCTGGCCGGGGAATTGGATGCCTGGGCGGCGGCGAATTTGGCGGACGTCGATCATCGCGATGCCGATGCCGCCTGCCGCAAGCTGGTGAAAAAGCTCGGCGATGGCGGCTGGCTGCGGCTGACCGCGCCGGGCGAGGGCAACGAGAAGCTTGACGTGCGCTCGCTGGCGCTCTGCCGCGAGACGCTTGGCCGCCATGACGGCCTTGCCGATTTCGCCTTCGCCATGCAGGGGCTCGGTGCCGGGCCGATCTCGCTCTACGGCGATGAAACGCAGCGCGCCACCTGGTTGCCCAAGACCCGCGCCGGTGACGCGATCGCGGCCTTCGCGCTGAGCGAGCCGGCTTCCGGCTCCGACGTCGCCAACATCGCCACCACAGCACGGCGCGACGGCGCCGATTACGTGCTCGACGGCGAGAAGACCTGGATTAGTAACGGCGGCATCGCCGATTTCTATGTGGTGTTCGCCCGCACCGGCGAGGCGCCCGGCGCGCGCGGGCTCACCGCCTTCATCGTCGAGGGTGTCAATCCCGGCTTGAAAATCGCCGAGCGCATCGACGTGATCGCGCCGCATCCGCTGGCGCGCCTCGAGTTCGAGCACTGCCGGGTGCCCACCTCGGCAATCGTGGGCAAGCCGGGCGAGGGCTTCAAGGTCGCCATGGCGACGCTCGATGTATTTCGCACCACGGTCGGCGCCGCCGCGCTCGGCTTCGCCCGCCGCGCCCTGGCCGAGACCGCCAGGCGCATCGCCAAGCGCGAACTGTTCGGCGCGCCCATGTCCGAATTGCAGATGGTGCAGGGCCATCTCGCCGACATGGCGGTCGAGCTCGACGCTGCCGCGCTTCTGGTCTACCGCGCCGCCTGGACCAAAGATGCCGGCGCCGCGCGCGTTTCCCGCGAGGCGGCGATGGCCAAGCTCTACGCCACCGAGGCGGCGCAGCGCATCATTGACACCGCCGTGCAACTGCATGGCGGCGATGGCGTGCGCGCCGGCCATCCGGTCGAAACCCTGTATCGGGAAATCAGGGCGCTACGCATCTACGAAGGCGCCTCCGATGTGCAGAAGATCATCATTGCCCGGGCCGTCCTGTCGGAAATTTCGGGAGCTGTGTCATGAAAAACATCGAGCTTGGTTCTTCCGCGCATGTGGACAGTTTCGCGCGCGACAATCTTCCGCCCTTCGATCGATGGCCCGACATTTTGCTCGATCGGCCGGAATTCCAATATCCGGATCGGATCAATGTCGGCGTCGAGCTGACCGACCGCATGGTGGAGAAGGGCTTCGGCGATCATGTCGCGCTGATCGGCAACGGCCGCCAACGCACCTACAAGGAGCTGACCGACTGGTCGAACCGGCTGGCGCACGCGCTGGTCGAGAACTACGGCGTCAAGCCGGGTGACCGTGTGCTGATCCGCTCCGGCAACAATCCGGCGCTGGTTGCTGCTTGGCTCGCCGCTACCAAGGCCGGCGCGGTGGTGGTCAACACCATGCCGCTGCTGCGCGTCGGCGAGCTCGGCAAGATCGTCGACAAGGCGCAGATCGCGCTCGCGCTCACCGACAGCCGCATCGCCGACGAGCTCGTGGCCTGCGCCAAGAACAGCAAATTCCTCAAGCAGGTGGTCAATTTCGACGGCACGGCCAACCACGATTCCGAGCTCGATCGCATCGCGCTCGGCAAGTCGGTCAAGTTCGATGCCGTCGATACCGGCCGCGACGACGTCGCGCTGCTCGGCTTCACCTCCGGCACTACCGGCGAGCCGAAAGCCACCATGCATTTCCACCGCGATCTGCTTATCATCGCGGACGGCTATGCGCGCGAGGTGCTGAACGTCACGCCGGACGACGTGTTCGTCGGCTCGCCGCCGCTCGCTTTCACTTTCGGCCTCGGCGGGCTGGCGGTCTTTCCGCTGCGTTTCGGCGCCACGGCGACGCTTCTAGAAAACGCTTCGCCGGCCAACATGATCGAGATCATCGAGACCTACAAGGCGACCATCTGCTTCACCGCGCCCACAGCCTATCGCGCCATGATGGCGGCGATGGACAACGGCGCCGACTTGTCCTCGCTCAGGCTGGCGGTTTCCGCCGGCGAGACGCTGCCGGCGCCGGTGTTCGAGGAATGGACGCGTAAGACCGGCAAGCCGATCCTCGACGGCATCGGCTCGACTGAGATGCTGCACATCTTCATCACCAACCGAGTCGGCGACGCCCATCCCGCCACGACCGGCCGGCCGGTCGCGGGCTACGAGGCCAAGGTTGTCGATGACGACATGAACGAGGTCAAGCGCGGCGAGATCGGCAAGCTTGCCGTGCGCGGGCCGACCGGCTGCCGCTATCTCGCCGACAAGCGTCAGAAGGACTACGTGCGCGACGGCTGGAATCTGACCGGCGACACCTTCATGCAGGACGAAAAGGGCCTGTTCCACTTCGTCGCCCGCGCCGACGACATGATCGTGTCCGGCGGCTACAACATCGCCGGCCCCGAGGTGGAGGCTGCGCTGCTCAAGCACGGCGACGTTGCCGAATGCGCGGTGGTCGGCCTCGCCCATGAAGAGCGCGGCCAGATCGTCACGGCCTATGTGGTGCTGCGCGCGGGCGTCGCCGGCGATGCCGATTGCATCAAGCGCCTGCAGGATCACGTCAAGGCGGTGATTGCGCCCTATAAATATCCGCGCGCGGTGAATTTCATCGAGGCGCTGCCGAAAACGCAGACCGGGAAGGTGCAGCGTTTCCGCCTGCGCCAGCAGTGAGTGTCATGATGAGCAACGGCGATTTCGAGATCCTGCAGCCGAAATCCTGGGCCGCCCCGCAAGGCTATGCCAATGGCATCGCCGCCGAAGGCCGCGTCGTCTTCATCGCCGGCCAGATCGGCTGGGATGCGCAGGCGCGCCTTGTCGGCGACGACCTGGTCGCGCAAACTGAGCAGGCGCTGACGAACATCGTGGCGGTGCTGGCGGAAGCCGGCGGAAGCCCAAGCCATCTCACCCGGCTGACCTGGTATGTTACCGACAAGCGCGACTATCTGGCGCGGCGCAAGGATATCGGCGCGGCCTACCGGCGCGTGATCGGCAAGCACTTTCCGGCCATGGCGCTCCTGGTGGTGGCGGGACTGCTGGAAGAAGGGGCGCGGGTCGAGATCGAGGCGACGGCCGTCATCCCGCGAGGAAGTGAATGAACGAGTCTTCATCAAATCCGATACCCGTTGTCTTCCTGCAAGGCATCATCGGGACGGCGCAACTGTGGGAGCCGCAGGTGACGAGCTTTCGCGCGGCGGGCTTCGAGCCGGTGCCGCTCGATCTGCCGGGTTATGGCGCGCGGACGCCGGTCGATCACATGACCTTCGACATGCTGGCCGAGGACGTCGAAAATGCGGTGGATGAGCGCGGGCTCGACCGGCCAGTGATCGTCGGCCATTCGTTCGGCGGCATGATCGCGCAGACAGCCTTGCGCCGGCGGCCGCAAGGCTACCGCGCCGCGGTGCTGTCGGGCACCAGCCCGGCCTTCGGTGACCGAAGCGGCGATTTCCAGAAGAAGTTCGTGGCCGACCGGCTGGCGCCGCTCGATGCCGGCAAGACCATGGCCGACCTCGCGCCGGGCACGGCGGATCAACTCATGGGCGCGCAGACCAGCGCGCACAATCGCGCGCTGTTCATCGAGGTCATGGGCGCGGTGTCGCCGCGCACCTACCGCGCCGCCGTGCAATGTCTGGTGGATTTCGACGAGCGCGCCAATCTGGGCCAGATCCAGGTGCCGGTGCTGTGCATCGTCGGCGAATTGGATCGCAACGCGCCGGCGCCCATGATGGAGCGCATGGCCGGCAAGATCCCCGGCGCCGAATACGTGTGCCTGCCGGGCCTCGGCCACATGCCCAATCTGGAAGCGCCGCAGGTCTATGATGCCGCCATCATCGCATTCCTGCGCGCGGCGCTGGCCTGAAAAAAAGCTCAGCGCTGCTGCAGCAGCCGGGAAAACCGCGGCGTGCCCTGATCGCTGCCGCGCCAGTCGGACTGCGCCATGGGGCGGTAGCCTACGTTCACCGCCATCGCGAACTCGTCCGCCGTGATCGCCTTGCAGTAGAGCGGCAGGATATCAAGCATTGCGTTGTAGTTGCTGTCGGTGAAGCCGCTCATCGCGTCCTTGATGATGGTGGCGTTGTAGCCCATGTTGGCCGCCCGCTTCACGGTCGTCTCCACCACGTGCTCGATGCATTGGCCGCTGACATAGACGTGGCCGACATTGTGGACGCGCAAGATCTTGTCGAGATCGGTGCCTTCGAAGCTGTCCGATCCGAAATTGATCACGATCAGCTCGTTCCTGTTCGGTTTGAGCGCGTCGATCACCTCGACGTCCCACGATCCGATGATGCCCTTGTTCTCGTCTTTTGCGCCCTGCAGCAGGGGATAGAACTGGTTCTCCGGCAATTCGGGGAAGCCTTCGCGCCAGCCGATGTTGACGAAGATGGTCAGCATGCCTTTTTCACGCGCGGTGCTGAGCACCTTCTGCGCGTTCCGGATCGAATTGTTCTTCTCGATCTGCGGATAAAGGTTCCTGCCCCAGACCCCGCTTGGGTGGGCGACGCTGTTTTGCCAGTGCAGCATGAGCAGAGCGGATTCCGGGGATACCCGCTTGGACATGGTCGCCTCCCTGTTTGGCCGACGGGCGAACAAATAGCCCGGCCGGTGCAATGATGCGGCTCTCAGGCAAGTCAAGCGCGTCGGACGCACCCGCGCAAGGCCCGCTTCCGCGGCAGTGCGCTGCCTAAATTTTCGCCTCTGGCCGCCAAGCCGGGCAGCAGGCCGGCGCGCGGCGATCCCTGATATCCCAACGACGTCAAGCATTTCTGATTGGCATGCTCCTTGCGACCCTTGCTTGGCAGTCCGGCAACGGGCGTTGCCGCTGCGTCCAAGGAAGGCAGGTGCCTGCGGAATGACGACGGAAGCCGGGACCAATACCAAGCTTGCCGGCGAGGCGGGCGGCGGCGATTTCGAACCCGAGCAGAAACGCTATCTGGAAGGGTTCTTCGCCGGCCTTCAGATCGCCAAGACGGCGAGAGGCGTGGCCGGAGCGGCGGCACCCGGCGCCGCGGCTCCGGCCGCTGCCGAGCCGGTCGGACCGGACGCGGCGGCGCTGAAGGCGCAGGATCGTGTGCTCGCATCGGGCGGCAAGCTGTCCGACCCGGAGAAGTTCAAGCGCGAGGAGAATCCGCTCGACACCTATGAGCGGCTGAAGGATTTCGGCCGCCGCAACGAATATCCCAAGCCGCCCGACAATTTCCGCTGGCGCTTTTTCGGCCTGTTTTATGTGGCGCCGAACCAGAACTCCTATATGTGCCGGCTGCGCATTCCCAATGGGATCGTGAAGGCCCACCAGTTCGCCGGCCTCGCCGATGCCGCCGAGGCGTACGGCGGCGGCTACGCCCATGTGACCACGCGCGCCAATCTGCAAATCCGCGAGATCGAGGCCAAGAATGCGGTCGCTATGCTGGAGGCGGTGCAGGACTTGGGGCTGTCCTCGCGCGGCTCCGGCGCCGACAACATCCGCAACGTCACCGGCACGCCGACCGCCGGCATCGACCCGCAGGAACTGATCGACACGCGGCCCTATGCACGGGAATGGCACTTCCACATTCTCAACGAGCGCGCGCTCTACGGGCTGCCGCGCAAGTTCAACGTGGCTTTCGACGGCGCCGGCGTCATCCCGGTGCTGGAGGACACCAACGACATCGGTTTCCAGGCGGTGAAGGTGAAGGACGGCTTCGGGCTGGAGCCGGGCGTCTGGTTCAGGCTGTGCCTGGGCGGCCTCACTGGACACCTGAGCTTTGCCGGCGACACGGGCGTGATCGTCAGGCCGGCCGAGGCGACCAAGGTGGCCGACGCGGTGGTGCGGGTGTTCATCGATACCGGCGACCGAACCGACCGCAACAAGGCGCGGCTGAAATACGTGCTCGATCGCCTAGGTGTCGAGCAATTCCTTGCCTTGATGGAGGAGAAGCTCGGGGCCAAGCTCACCCGCGCGGTGCCGGGCGCGCTGGAGGCGCGGCCGGACTTTTCGCGCACGGCCCATCTCGGCGTCCAGGCGCAGAAGCAGGAAGGTTTGCACTGGATCGGCGTCGCGCTGCCGGTCGGCCGCCTGACGGTCGCGCAGATGCGGGGCTTGGCGACAATCGCGCGCGAGTTCGGAGACGGCGATATCAGGCTCACGGTCTGGCAGAACCTGCTTGTTTCCGGCGTGCCGTCGGACAAGCTCGTAGCCGCGAGAGAAAAGATCGAGGCGCTCGGCCTGGCGATCGAAGCCAATGCGATCCGCGCCGGGCTTATCGCCTGCACCGGCAACAGCGGCTGCAAGTTCGCCGCCTCCGATACCAAGCGCCACGCGGCGGAGATCGCCGCCTGGTGCGAGACGCGCGTCGCCCTCGACACGCCGGTCAACATCCATCTCACCGGCTGCCACCACTCCTGCGCTCAGCACTTCATTTCCGAAATCGGCCTTTTGGCCTGCAAGGTGGAAGAGAACGAGGATGACGATCCGGTCGAGGGCTATCACATCCTGATCGGCGGCGGCTTCGGCCCTTATGCGGCGCTCGGCCGGGAGCTCTACCGCGACGTCAAGGCGGAGGATGCGCCACAGACGATCGAGCGCATTCTCAAAGCGTATCTCGCTCACCGCGCCGCCAAGGACGAAAGCTTCCTCGCGTTCGCCCGCCGCCACGAGATCGACGCGCTCAAGAGCCTGGCCGATGAAATGAAGGCGGCCGCATGAGCATCACGCCGCGCCCGCCGATCCCTTCCTTTCTGCCGGAGAACGCGCCGTTCACGGCGGAGCAGCGCGCCTGGCTCAACGGGCTGTTCGCCGGCGTGTTCGGGCTGGAGGGAGGCGTCACGCCGCTGTCGAAGCAGGACGTGGCCAAGCTTTTGCCCGGCCTGGTCGATGCGCCGGCGGAAGCGGCGGAAGAGGCCGACGACGGCGCGCCGTGGCACGATCCCGCCATGCCGATGGCCGACCGCATGCAACTCGCGCAAGGCCGCCCGCTGCCGCGGCGCATGATGGCGGCGATGGCGCAGCAGGATTGCGGCCAGTGCGGCTATAACTGCAAGGATTACGCGGACGTTCTATTCAGCCAGAAAGAGAAACGGCTGAACCTCTGCGTGCCGGGCGGCAAAGACACCTCGCGCATGCTCAAGCAGCTCTATCAGGAGCTGGAAGGCGGCGCGTCCACGTCCGAGCTTGCCGCGCCCGCCGCCGCGCCCGCGCCATTGGGCGAGCCCGGCCGTTCGCGCGACAATCCGGCCACCGCCACGCTCGTCTCGCGCTACCGCCTCAACAAGGAAGGCTCGGAGAAGGACACTTGGCACATCGAGTTCGATCTTGAGGGCAGCGGGCTCGACTACGACGTGGGCGACTCCTTCGGTGTCTTCCCCGCCAACGATCCGGCGCTGGTCGATGCCGTGCTGGCCGCGCTCGACGCGCCGCCCGATTTCCCGATCGGCGGACGCACCTTGCGCGAGACGCTGACCGACGGGGTGGCGCTGTCGCCGGCGCCCGACATGCTGTTCCAGCTCATCTCCTATCTCACCGGCGGCGAGCGCCGGAAGAAAGCGCAGGGCTTGGCGGAAGGCCGCGATCCCGACGGCGACGCCGCCACGCTCGACGTGCTCGCCGCCTTGCAGAAATTCGCCGGCATCAGGCCGGACCCGGAAGCCTTCATCGAGGCGCTCGATCCCCTGCAGCCGCGGGTCTACTCGATCTCATCCTCGCTCAAGGCCAATCCGGGCCGCGTCTCGCTCACGGTCGACGCCGTGCGCTACGAAATCGACAAGCGCGTGCGGCTCGGCGTCTGCTCGACCTTCCTCGCCGGCCGCGCCCGTATCGGCGACAAGCTGCGCGTCTATGTGCAGAAGGCGCAGCATTTCGCGCTGCCTACCGATGCGGGCAAGCCGATCATCATGGTCGGCCCCGGCACCGGCGTGGCGCCGTTCCGCGCCTTCCTGCAGGAGCGCCAGGCGACCGGCGCGAGCGGGCCCAACTGGCTGTTCTTCGGTCACCAGCGCAGCAACTGCGATTTCTTCTACGAAGAGGAATTGCTGAAGATGCGCGCGTCCGGTCTGCTCACGCGGCTGACGCTGGCCTGGTCGCGCGACGGCGAAGAGAAGATCTACGTGCAGCACCGCATGCGCGAGGTCGGCCGCGACCTGTGGGCCTGGATCAAGGAGGGCGCCCACATCTATGTCTGCGGCGACGCCTTGCGCATGGCCAAGGACGTGGAGAGCGCGCTGGCCGACGTCGTCGCCGAACACGGCAAGCATTCGCCGCAGGATGCCGCGCGGTTCATTGCCGATCTGAAGAACAGCGGCCGCTACCAGGCCGACGTGTATTAGAGGAAATGGGATCAGTGGACTTGCCACACACTCCGCTCATTCCCGCGCAAGCGGGAATTCCAGAGCCAAAACGAAATTTCGACAGTCGGCTCTGGATCCCCGCATTCGCGGGGACGAGCGGAAAAATTTGGGCCCGCCCAACGTCGACCTGAACCGATGATGCCCGAGAGGCCGCAGATGGAGATCGCCCGCACGCCAACCGAAGCCCCGACCGGCCGCATGCAGCCGCTGGCGCGGCTGCCGGTGTTCTTCGCGCTGGAGGGCAAGCGCGTGCTGCTGGCGGGCGGCGGGCAGGCGGCAGCATGGAAGGCGGAGCTGCTGTCGGCCGCCGGCGCGCGCGTCGACGTCTTTGGCCACGACATCTGCCAGGAACTGCGCCGGCTCATCGCCGCTCCGCCGCGCGGCGAGATCGTTCTGCGCGGCGGCGCCTGGACACTGGGCGATTTCGAGGGCGCGACGCTCGCGGTCGGCGATTTCCGGGACGAGGAAAGTGCCGCGGGCTTTACGCGCGCGGCGCGGCTCGCCGGCGTGCCGGTCAACGTGATCGACAAGCCGGCCTATTGCGATTTCTCCTTCGGCGCCATCGTCAACCGCTCGCCGCTGGTGATCGGCATATCCACCGGCGGCGCCGCGCCTGTGTTTGCGCAGGCGGTGCGCGCCAAGCTGGAAGCGCTCATGCCGAAAGGCTTCGCCGATTGGGCCGGCGCTGCCGCGCGCTGGCGCGGCGCGCTCAAAGAAAGCGGGCTTTCCTTCGGCGGCCGCCGCAGGTTCTGGCAATTGTTCACCGCCTACGCGGTCGCCAATCCCGCCGCTGCGCCGCAGCAGGACGATTTCGATCGCTTCGTCGCCGAGGTGGCGGCGCAGGGGCCGAAGGTCGACAAGGGGTCGGTCACGTTGGTCGGTGCCGGTCCGGGCGATCCCGAATTGCTGACCCTGCGCGCGGTGCGCGCGCTACAGGCGGCCGACGTCATCCTGTTCGACGATCTGGTTTCGCGCGAGGTGCTCGACTTCGCCCGCCGCGAAGCCAAGAAGATGCTGGTCGGCAAGACCGGCTTCGGCCCGTCCTGCAGGCAGGACGATATCAATGCGCTGATGGTGGGCCTCGCCAAGCGGGGCAAGCGCGTGGTGCGGCTGAAGGGCGGCGACCCGCTCATCTTCGCTCGCGCCTCGGAAGAGATCGCCGCCTGCCGGGCAGCCGATATCGCGGTCGAGGTGGTGCCCGGCATCAGTGCGGTGCAAGGCGCGGCCGCCAGGCTCGCGCTGCCGCTGACCGGTCGCGGCCAGGCCCGCCGCCTGCAATATGTCACCGGCCTCGGCAAGGATGGCGCGTTGCCGGGCGATATCGACTGGCGCGCGCTCGCCGACCCTGCCACCACGACGGCGATCTACATGCCGACCCGCACGCTCGCCGTGCTTGCCGAGAAGGCCGTCGGCGAAGGCCTCGACCCGCAAACGCCGGCTCTCGCCATTGCCCGCGCCACCCGGCCCGACCAGGCGGTGTTGCGGGCGCCGATCGGGCAACTGGCGGACCGGCTGAGCGAAGCCGGCTTGCCGGGGCCGCTGCTGGTCGTGCTCGGCAGCGTCTGCGCCGAGGCCCCGCCAGGCCTCGCCGACAGCAGGTCCGAGCGGAAGCCGGCGCCCGAGAATATTTCGACCGGGAATTGAGCCGCTTCGCCGCCTGGTTCGCGCCGCCAGGCGGGTTTTGACGGGCACCTCGATCCGGGGCATATCCAGGCTCCAATGCAATGGAGCCGAAGCGATGAACGCTCATGATCTCGACGCCCATCGGGACGCGCCCATCTTCGCGCCGGACGCGTTCCGGCTCACCGACTTCCAGGCGGAGCTGATCGCCAAGGCGCGCCGCTTCGGCAAGGCCAAGCTCGCCCCGCGCGCCGCCCTCCACGACCGCGAGGCGACGTTTCCCATCGAGAATTTCCGCGACATGCACGGCGAGGGCCTACTGTCGATCTGCATCCCGAAGGAAGACGGCGGCACCGGCGCCGACTTCCAGACCTATTGCCTCGCCGCCGCCGAGCTCGGCCGCTACGACGGCGCCACCGCGCTGTCGTGGAATATGCATGTCTGCTCGACGCTTTGGTCGGGCGCGCTGTCCGACGACCTCGAGATGACGCCGGAGGACCGCGCCGCGCATCTGCGCCGCCGGCGGGTGCACTACCGGCGCATTCTTGACGAGGGCGCCATCTACGCCCAGCCCTTCTCGGAAGGCGGCGCGGCGGCGGCCGGCGGGGTCGCCTTCGGCACGGAAGCCAAGCCGGTGGACGGCGGCTTCATCGTCAACGGCAAGAAGATCTTCGCCTCGCTGTCCGGCTCGGCCGATTATTACGGCGTGCTCTGCACCGAGCGCGCCGAAGGCGAGACGGCGAGCCGCCGCAACACGCTTTATCTCGGCGTGCCGGCCAATGCGGCAGGCGTCTCGGTGGTCGGCGACTGGGACCCGCTCGGCATGCGCGGCACCGTCTCGCGCACGCTGCTGTTCAAGGACGTGTTCGTGCCGCAGGACGGCATGCTGATGCCGCACGGCGTCTATTTCCAGGCGGCGACGCGCTGGCCGCACATGTTCCTCACCCTTTCACCCACCTATATGGGTCTGGCGCAGGCGGCCTACGACTTCACGGTGGCCTATTTGCGCGGCGAAGTGCCGGGCATGCCCCCGGTCAAGCGGCGCATGTTCCCCACCAAGCAGATCGCCGTCGCCGAGATGCGCATCACGCTGGAGCAGACCAAGGCGCTTTGGTTTCAGGCCATCACCGAGGCGCGCGCCAACCCGTCGAAGGAGCAGGTGCTGCGTGCTTACGCCGCCCAGCACACGGTGATGGAAAATGCCAATGCCATCGCCACCAAGGCCATCCGCACCTGCGGCGGCCAGTCGATGCTGAAGAGCCTGCCGCTGGAGCGCATCTATCGCGACAGCCGCTGCGGCGCGCTGATGCTGCCGTGGACGGCGGAAATCTGCGTCGATCGCATCGGCCGCGAGGCGCTCTACGAGCCGGGCGAGACGGATGAGTGATATCTCGAGGTCCGCGTCGGCGCGCTCCCTCCCCCTTTCAGGGGGAGGTGAAGAAAGCGCGCGGCAATGAATTTGTCCGACCTCATCGACCGTAACGCCGCCTTCACGCCCGACAAGCCGGCGCTGCGCTTCGAAGGGCGCGCGCTCACTTACGGCAACTTGAGCGAGCGGATCGCGCTTGCCGCGCGCGCGCTGAAATCGCGGCTCGGGGTCGGCCGCGGCGACCGCGTCGCCATTCTCAGCCTCAACCATCCCGACTATCTGGTGTTGCTCTACGCCTGCGCCCGGCTCGGCGCCATGCTGCTGCCGCTCAACTGGCGGCTGGCTGCAGCCGAGCAGGTGTTCATCCTCAATGATGCCTCGGCCAAGGTGCTGGTCGTCGAGCAGGACTTCGCAGGTGTTGTCCCGTCCCTGAAAGAGGCGCTGCCCGACATCCGCGTCATCGGCCTCGGCGCTGCCGACGGCTGCGAGGCGACTTTCGACCAACTCATCGCCGCGGGCTCCGGCGACGGGCGCAATCCGCATATCGACGAAAGTTGTCCACTGCTTTTGGTCTACACCTCCGGCACCACCGGCCGGCCCAAGGGCGCGGTGCTGCGCCAAGAGGCGTTGTTGTGGAACGGCGTGATGAGCCACCACATGCACGACATGCGCGCCGAGGATCACATCCTCACCGTGCTGCCGTTCTTTCATGTCGGCGGGCTCAACATCCAGACCACGCCGGCGCTGCAACTCGGCGCCACCGTCACCATCCATGCGCGCTTCGCGCCTGACGCGACGCTCGCCGCGATTGCCCACGACAAGCCGACGCTCACCGTACTGGTGCCGGCGACGATCCAGGCGATCGTCGCGCATCCGGATTGGGCGAAGACCGACCTGTCGAGCTTGCGCGCGCTCACCACCGGCTCGACGCAGGTGCCGGTGCCGCTGATCGAGGCGGTGGAAGCGCGCGGCGTGCCGGTACTGCAGGTCTACGGCTCGACCGAGACCTGTCCAGTTGCGGTCTATTCCCGCATCGGCGGCGATCTTTCGCGCAAGACCTCGACCGGCCTGCCGGGACTGTTGTGCGAGGCGCGAATCATCGACGGCGAGGGCCGTGACGCGCTGTCGGGGGAGGCGGGCGAAGTGCTGGTGCGCGGGCCCAACGTGTTCTTCGAATACTGGGGCAACGAGGCGGCAACCAGCGACGTGCTGCGGAACGGCTGGTATCACACCGGCGACATCGGCACCCGCGACGCGGACGGCTATTTCTATATCCACGACCGCAAGAAGAACATGATCATTTCCGGCGGCGAGAATATCTATCCGGCCGAGGTCGAGCGCGTGCTGCACGACCACCCGGACGTGGCCGAGGCCGCGGTGATCGGCCGGCCCGATCCGAAATGGCAGGAGGTGCCGGTCGCCTATGTGGTGCGCCGCGACGGCTGCGCCTGCGACGCCGACACCCTCATCGCCTTCGTCGGCGAACAGCTTGCCCGTTTCAAGGTGCCGCGCGAGATCGTCTTCGTCGATGCGCTGCCGCGCAACGCGCTCGGCAAGGTGCAGCATTTTGTGTTGAAAGAGCAGGCCGCGCGCCCATGAAGATCGCAGTTCTCGGCGGCGGTAATGGTTCGTTCGCCGCGGCGGGCGATTTGGCGCTGCAAGGCCATGAAGTGCGGCTGTGGCGGCGCGATGCGGAGGCCGTTGCGGCCCATCGTGCGGTCGGGAGCGCGATCACGGTAAAGGATTTTGCCGGCCGGCATGAGGTCAAGCTCGCGCTTATCACCACGGAGATGGCGGAAGCAATAAGCGGTGCCGCGTTGATTCTATGCCCGGCGCCCGCGACCGCCCAGCACGACATCGCGCGCGCGCTGGCGCCCTATCTGACGGACGGGCAGGTGGTGTTCCTGCCGCCGGGCACGTTCGGCTCGGTCATCTTCGCCAAGGCGGCTTACGAAGCGGGCAACAAGGCCAAGGTTGCTTTTGCCGAGACCGGCACACTGCCCTGGCTCACCCGCAAGCATGGATCGCACGAGGTTGCCATCACCATCCGGGCCAAGCGGCTGCCGACCGGCGTGTTTCCGCTGACGCAGAAAAGCCGCGCCCTCAAGGTGATTGGCGAGGTTTTCCCCGGCGTGATCGAGGATTGCGGCGACGCGCTCTCCGCCGCGCTGATGAATGCCGGGCCGATCATCCATCCGCCGCTGATCGTCATGAATGCCGGCCCGCTCGAGCATTTCGAGCGCTGGGACATTCATAAAGAGGGCACGCAACCGGCGATCCGCCGCGTTACCGATGCGCTGGACGCCGAGCGCGTCGCCTTGCGCGAAGCGCTCGGCTACGGCGCGCCGCATTTCCCGCTCGCCGACCATTACGCCAAGGAAGGGCCCGAGTGGATGTATGGCCGCGGCTCGCATGACAAGCTCACCGACTCGGGCGACTGGCGCGAGCACATCGTACTCACCGAGCACCGTTACATGCGCGAGGATACTCGCATCGGCCTGTCGTTCTTTGCCTCCGTCGGCGCGCTCGCCGGCATCGAGATGAAGCTCGCGCGCGGTTTTCTCGCCATCGGCGGCGCCATCTGCGGCGAGGATTTCACGGCGACAGGGCGCACGCTGGACTCGCTCGGCCTCGGCGCGCTCGACCGCGTGCAGTTGCAGGCGCTGCTCAGGGTGGGGTTCGGCGGATGAGGGCCAAGCCGCAAGCACAGCGTGCTCCCTCCCCCCATGCGGGGGAGGGTTGGGGAGGGGGGTACACTTTCTTCCCGCACGGAATCGCACCCCCCTCCCTGTCCCTCCCCCTCAAGAGGGGAGGGGACACTAGAGCCGAGACCTCAGCGCGGAGGGGCGCGCGATGACAACGCGAGAAAAGATCGCCTGTCTTGGCGCCGGCCGCATGGGGCGCGGCATCGCCGTGGTGTTTGCTTATGCCGGGCACCCGGTCACCGTGGTCGACTTCAAGCCGCGGCCGCAAGCCGACTTCGACAAGCTCGCCGGCGAGGCGGTGGGTGAGGTGAGGCGCACGCTCGAAAGCCTCGCCAAGCTCGGCCTGTTCGATGCGGGCCTGGTCGACACCATTGCCGCCCGCGTCCGTGTGGTGCCGGAAAGCGAGGCGCAAGCGGCGTTGTCCTCCGCCGACGTGATCTTCGAGGGCGTGCCGGAAGTGCTCGAGCTCAAGCGCGATGTTCTGGCGCGCGCATCTCAGCTTGCCGGCGAGGAATCGATCATCGCCTCGACCACTTCGACCATCCTGGTCGATGACCTGTCGAGCGCGGTGGCGCAGCCGGAGCGGTTCCTCAATGCGCATTGGCTTAATCCCGCTTATCTGGTGCCGTTGGTCGAGCTGTCGCCCGGCGCCAAGACCGCGCGCGAAACCACCGAGAGGCTGAAGGCGTTGCTCGAGCGCATCGGCAAGGTGCCCGTGGTGTGCGCGGCGCGGCCCGGCTACATCGTCCCTCGCATCCAGGCGCTGGCCATGAACGAGGCCGCGCGCATGGTGGAGGAAGGCGTCGCCTCGCCGGAAGAACTCGACAAGGCGATCAAATACGGCTTCGGCTTCCGCTTCGCCGTGCTCGGCCTCTTGGAATTCATCGACTGGGGTGGCGGAGACATTCTCTATTACGCCAGCCGCTATCTGACCCAGGCGCTCGGCAGCGATCGCTACAAGGCGCCGGAGATCGTCGAGCGCAACATGCGCGAAGGCCGCATCGGCCTCACCACCCGCCAGGGCTTCCTCGACTACGAAGGGCTCGACCTTGACGCCTATCGCGCCGAGCGAATGAAGGCGTTCGTCGCGATGTTGGGGTTCCTGGATCTGGTGAAGCCGCCGGTGGGGGAGGATTGAGGGGCTCGTGTCCCGGGCGCAGCGCAGCGCGCTTGCGGTGCGCTGCAGACCCGGGACCCCGCTTTCCAATAAAGCTGGGCCCCGGATCAGCGGTGCATCGCTTCGTTTCGCTCGCGCTGCACCGCGTCCGGGGCACGGGCCTCACCCAAACACATCCTGCAGCACGCCGTCCTTCACCACCACGGTATTGTCCACCGTGATGGTCGTCTTCATCACCGGCAGGTCGAAATGGCCGGCGGTATGGCGGCCGGCGAATTCGTTGGCGCCGGTGGAGAAGAGGAAATTACCCGGCACCGCGCGCAACTCGGTGCCGTTGGTGTCGCGCTGGTCGTACATCGCCAGCGCCTCGTAGCGCGCGCCCGGGTTCATGCCCCAGCCGACATGCGACACCGCATAGGCGTCCTTGTCGCCCCAGGCGGCGAAATAGCCGCGCATCATCTCCGCGTCCGGCCCGTCGCCTTCGATGCGCGTCACGTAATCCTTCTCCAGCGTCAGCGTGATGCGGTCCTGCAGATAGCGCTTGAAGGTGAGATTGATGTCGCCGCGGTTGAGTACCAGCGTGCCCTCGACGGTGCCGCTCTTGGGGAAGCTCACCACAATTCCGCCCGGCCAATGCGCCAGCGTGCCCGGTCTGTCGGTCCAGCCCCAGACGCCGACGGTCGAGGCGCCTTCCATATTGACGGCGAGATCGGTGCCGGCCGCGCTCGTGACCGTCATACGTTTCGATCCGCGCAGCATCTTGGCCGCGGCGCGCACCCGCGTCTGCAGGGCGTCGTCAGGCCGCATGCGCTCCAGCGCCTCGGGATGCTCGTTGGAGACGACCATGATGCGGGCGCCCGCCTGCAATATCTCCGGCGTTTCCGGCGCGTGCATCAGCCCTTCCAGGGTGCAGTCGACGACGAAGCCCGACTGCGCCAGGGCGCTGACGACCGGCGCCAGCCGCCCGATCGCCTCGCTCGATCCGGTCGAGCGCACCGGCACCGGATGCGGGTTACGCGGCGTCGGCACCACGACGTGGAACGGCCGCGCGCCGAGCCGCATCAGCGCGAGTTCGGCGAGCTGCACGTTGAGCTGCCGCGACTGGGTCTCCGACAGGATCGCCGCCGTGTCGCCGGGCTTCACCGCGCATTTCTCGAAGACCTCGCAGAAGGCGTCGATCCACTTGGCCTCGATGCGGTCGGCAAACATGTCCAGACGTCCTTCTTTCATAGGCCGCGAGCCCGCCGCCGATGGCGCCGGGCCCGCGTGGCGCGTGCTGCGGTCGCTTACTTCCCGGCGGCCTTGACCTGCGCCTCGAAGTAGTCGAGCGCCGCCTTGCCGTCGACGCCCTTCTTCTTGGCCTTGGCGATCCACTCCGCGGTCATGGAGTCGAGCTTGCCGTGCAGGTCTTTCATCATCGTCGCGTCGGCGACGTGGAACTGGGTTCCGAGTTTGAGGAGGCCCTGCTTGCCGTCGGCGTCGGCCTTGTCCCACATGGCGCCGGCGAGCTTCGCGATCTCTTCGCCGGACACCGAGTCGATCGCCTTCTTGTCGGCGGCCGACAGCGCGTCCCACTTGGCCTGGTTGACGACGATGTACATGGCGAGACGGTAGAGCCCGCCGGGGATTTCCAGCCCCTGCTTGATGACCGGGCCGAGCTTGAAGTTGTAGATCGACTCGGTGGGGAAGAAGATGCCGTCGGCCACGCCCTTGGACAGCACGTCATAGGCCTGCGAGGCCGGCGCGAAGACCGGTACGGTGTCGAGCCGCTTGGCGATCTCGTTCACCACGCCGCCGGGCACGCGCATCTTCAGATGGTCGAGGTCCTTGAGGCTGCTGATCTTCTTTTCGCGCGTGAAGATCTGCCCCGGCCCGTGCACCCAGATGCCGAGCAGGTGCACGCCCTTGTACTCGTTCGCCTTGGCGAAGAACTTCTCATAGGTTTTCCAGTACGCGATGCAGCCGGACATGGCGTTCGGCGCCAGGAACGGCAGCTCGACGCCCTGACTCAGGACGAAGCGGTTGGCGGTGTAGCTGTTGACGCTCATCCCGACGTCGGCGACGCCGTCCTTAACCAGATCGAAATGCGAGGGCGGGTTGCCGAGCGCGCTGACGAACTGGATCTTGACGTGGCCGTGGGTAGCCTGCTCGACCTTTTTGGCCCAGACCTCGAACACTTCCTTGTTGAGCGGGTGGGTCGGCGGCACCCAGCGCGAGAAGCGCCAGACGGTGGTCTGCGCCGAGGCTTGCGGCTGCGCCAGAAGGCTCGCCGCCGTGGCGATTGCGAGCGCCACGCAGGCGCGTAGGGCCAGTTTCCGCATCGTCAATGTCTCCCCTGCTGATTTGACCGCTATCATGCCGGTTACCGTCCGGAAGACAAGCCGCGTCGCCGGCGGCGGGCCGCCCGCGGTTGTCGCGCGACGCCTCGGCAGCCGGGACGTGCCGCTTACATCAAAGCGGGCAGGAACAGCACGATCTGCGGCACGAAGACGAACAGCGCCAGCCGCACGATGTCGGCCAGGATGAAATAGCCCACGCCGCGGAAGATGGTGGTGACGGGCACGTCCTTCAGCGTCGCCTTGAGCACGAATACGTTGAGGCCGATCGGCGGCGTGATCATGCCGATCTCCACCACCACGACGATGATCACGCCGAACCAGACCGGATCGAAGCCGAGCGCTTTGACGATGGGGAAGAAGATCGGAATGGTGAGCAGGATCATGCTCAGGCTCTCGAGCAGGCAGCCGAGCACCACGTAAATCGCCAGGATGCACAAGATGACCGCCATCGGCGCGGCGCCGAGCGAGTCGAGCCAGTTCGAGAGCTGGCTGGGCAGTCCGGCGACGTTGATGAAGTTGGAGAAGATGATGGCGCCGATGAGCAGGATGAACATCATCGCCGAGGTGCGCGCCGTCTCCACCAGCACGTTGAACAGGATGGTCAGCGTCAGCTTGCGCCGCGCCAGCGCGAACAGGAAGGCGCCGCCCGAGCCGATGCCGGCGGCCTCCGTCGGGGTGAACAGGCCGAAATAGATGCCGCCCATGACGATCACGAACAGAAGCAGCACGCCCCAGATCTTCGACAGCGCCTGCAGGCGCGCGCGCCAGGGCGAGCGCATGCCCGGCGGCCCGAGTTTGGGGTCGAGCCAGGTCACCGTGGCGATGGCGATCATGTAGAAGGCGGCGCCGAGGATGCCGGGCACGATGCCGGCGATGAACAGCTTGCCGATGTCGGTTGACGTCATGATGCCGTAGAGCACCATGATCACGCTCGGCGGGATCAGGATGCCGAGCGTGCCGCCGGCGGCGATCGAGCCGGCGGCCAGGCTGTCGGCGTAGCCGTAGCGGCGCATGGCCGGCATCGCCACCTTGGACATGGTCGCCGCCGTCGCCATGCTGGAGCCGGACACCGCGGCAAAGCCGCCGCAGGCGGCGACCGTCGCCATGGCGAGCCCGCCGCGGCGGTGGCCGAAGAAGGCGTTGGCGCAGTCGTAGAGCTCCTGGCCGAGCCCGGCATGGTTGATGAAGCTGCCCATCAGGATGAACAGCGGCAACACCGAGAGATCGTCGGAAATCGTGGTCTGGTAGCTGATCTGGCCGAGCATGGCCAAGGCGGCGTGCCAGCCGGTGAACCAGGCAAAGCCGGCAAAGCCGACCAGCGCCATGCCGAAGGCGATCGGCGCGCCCAGGAACAGGAGCGCGAAGACGACGAGAAAACCGATGAACGACGGCAGCAGCGGCGGGCCTATGGATTGTCTGGAGGGCTGTGGAAGAGGGCGGCGACCTGGAATGCGACGACGGCAACGGCGAGCCAGCTCATCACGCTCATGAAATAGGCGAAGGGCGCCACCGGCACGTTGAGATAGGAGGTGAAGTCGCCATAGGAGGCGAGCGAGCGCGCCTTATCCCACAGGCGCCACGCCATCAGCGAAAGCGCGGCGAGCGAGGTGATGAGCAAAGTGACGCGCTCGACCCAGCGGCTCAAGCCGCGGAAGCGGCCGCCGACCAGTTCGAGGAGGCCGACGCTGACGTGCTCGCCATGCGCGGTGACGATCGGCAGCGCGGCAAAGATGATCAGCGCCAGCCCCAGCCCGGTCAGCTCGGAGGTTCCGGGAACCGGCGCGTTGAAAGCGTAGCGTCCGACCACATCGACGCAGCGCAGCGCCATCAGCGCGAACAGCGTGAGCGCCGCGAACAGGCTCAGCATCCATTCGAGCGGACCGAGCGCTGTCCGGCCAATGGCCGCTTTGGGCGAGGGGTCGTCGGTCGTGCTCACGGTGCCTTGATGTTCCGATCATGGCTGCGTGCGTGCGCCATGCACGCCGCATGCCATCGGGGCGCGACCTTAGCGCAAAGCAGGTGGCTGAGGAAACGAGGCCCGGCGCGGAACCGGGGCGAACGACAATGCGCCTTGATGTGATGGCGAACACATCCACGCGCGAGCCGGCGGGCTACGGTAACGGTCAGATTCGCACTGGGGAGAAATCCAATGAAACGGACATTTTTCGCATTAGCTGCCGCAGGCCTTTTGGCCACAGCGGCGCCGCAGGCGGCGCAGGCGCGTTGCCACGGTTGCGGCGTTGCCGCCGGCGTGATCGGCGGTCTGGCGGCCGGCGCGCTCATTGGCGGCGCCATCGCCAACAGCCAGCCGGCCTATGCCGAGCCGGTCTATGTCCGGCGGGCCCCCCGCGTTTACTACGAGGACGCGCCGGTCTGCCATCGATTCAAGCGGCGCGTCTGGATCGACGGCTACGGGTGGCGCTGGCGTCGCGTTGAGGTGTGCGACTGACGGTCGTCTCCTCGCCTGCACGGCGGCAGGACGTCGGATGCGCGAGCCATCGAGCGATGGCTCGCAGCTTCCGCCGCTGCGGGCGCAAGCGGCCGTTCAAACAACCGGATTCAACCATCCAGCCATAGCCGCCTCCGGTTCGCGGCAGGGCGGCAGGGCGGCAGGCCAGCGGTCGCGTCAGTCCGCGAGCAGCCCCTCCAGGTGCCGGCCGATCGCCAGCACGCGCCGGTCGTCCCCGATCGGGCATTCGACCTGCAGGCCGACCGGCAGGCCGTCCTGGTCGCGCCCGGCCGGCAGCGACAGCGACGGCGAGCCGACGATGGAGGCGAGGCTGGTGTTGCGGATGACGGTCATGAAGGTCGGATAGGTCTTGCCGTCGCTCACGAATTCCGCGTCGTCGCCGATGGCCGGCGGCTGCACCGGGACCGTGGCGGTGGCGATGGCGTCCACGCCGTGATCGGCGAACAGGGCGGCGTAACGGCGCTGCAGGTCGGCGCGGCCGCCGGCCACCGCTGCGTCGTAGGCCGGGCGCATACTGTTGGCCATGTCCTCCAGGCCCTCGAACAGGCCGCGCACGTCGGGGCTGCCGACGCCGGCGGCGAACTCCTTGAAGGTGATGCCGAGCTTTTCCGGCACGAATTTCTGGAAGAATTCCAGCGTCTCGCAGACGGCAATGGGCATGCCCATGGCCTCCACGTCGTCGAACGGCGCGCTGTCGATCGGCACGAGCGCGACGCCTTTCGCCGCCAGCAAGTCGAGCGCGGTGGCGACCGCGTCGTCAACCGCTTTGGCGAAACCCAGCTTGGCGTTGGCGAGCACGCCGATGCGCAGCGGGCGCTGCGGCAGTTGCGGCATGGCATCGTCGCCGGCGATCACGGCGTCGACCAGCGCCGTATCCGCCACTGTGCTGGCGAGCACGCCGATGGTGTCGCGGATCGGCGACAAGGAGAGCACGCCGCCTTCCGGATAACGGCCGGTGGTCGGGCGGAAGCCGACCACGCCGCAAAACGCCGCCGGCACCCGCACCGAGCCGCCGGTGTCCGAGCCCAGCGCGAACGGTACGAGGCCGAGCGCGACCGCAGCGCCGCTGCCGCCGGACGATCCGCCGGGGATGCGCTTGGGATCGAACGGGTTGGCGACCGCTCCGAAACCCGCATTGTTGCTGGTGATGCCGAAGGCCAGCTCATGCAGATTGGTCTTGCCGACGACGCAGCCGCCGGCAGCCTTGAGCCGCGCCACCGGCGGCGCATCCGTTTTCGGAAAGTATTTGCGCAGCGGCGGACACCCGCCCGTCGTGGCGAAGGGCAGCCGCATCGATATTGTCCTTCACCGCAAAGGGAATGGCGGAAAGGGGTCCGGGCTTCGGTTCGCCGGCATAGGCGGCGGTGAAGGCCGCCTCGTCGAGGTTGATGAAGGCGTTGAAGCCAGCGAGCGCCTTGGCGCGCGCAAACAGGTCGCGGGCGAAGGCCGGGCCTCCCTTGGCGGTGAACTCGGCGCGGAAGTCGCCGATGGTCTTCGGGGCAAAGTGCGGTTTCATCATCGACATCCCTTCATGGGTTAGACGGTCAAATGCGAGATGATCTGGTCGCGGGTGACGGCGCCGGCTGCATCCTGCAGAACGACGTCGCCGTGATCGAGCACCATGAGCCGGTCGGCGATGGCCTCGACCAGGGTCAGGTTCTGCTCGACGATGAGGAAGCCGACGCCGCGTTGCTTCTGCTCCCCGATCAGGCGCGCCATGGTCATCACGTGTTCGAACTGCACGCCCTCGGTCGGCTCGTCGAGCAGGACGAGATCGTGGTTCTCGGAAAGCGCCCGCGTCAGCGACAAAAGCTTCTTCTCGCCGCCCGACAGTGTGCCGGCATGCTGGCCGAGCCGTTCGGCAAGCCGCGGGAAGGCGGCGAAATAGGGGTCGAACGGCGCGAGCGTGCGCGCGCGCCGCATCAGCGTGAGGTTCTCCGCCACGGTCAGGTCGTCGAACACCACGCGCTCCTGCGGCGCGTAGGCGATGCCCGCGGTGGCGCGCTGGTAGGGAAGCAGGTCGGCCATATCCTTGCCGCGAAAGTGAAGGCTGCCGGCTGCCGGCGACAGGAAGCCCATCACCAGCTTCATCAGCGTCGATTTGCCGACGCCGTTGCGGCCGAGCACGAAGACCGCTTCGCCGGCGGCAATCGCTTCCGACAGGCCCCGCAGAACGATACCGGCGCCATAGCCGCCCGAGAGATCGTCGATGCGCAGCAGCGGCTCGCCGTTCATCGCGTGCCTCCGACATAGACGGCGCGCACGGCGGGATCGGCCTGGATTTCCTTGATGGTGCCGTGCGCCAGCAGCCGGCCCTGGTGAAGCACGACCACGCGGTCGGCGAGCTGGCGGACGAGCTCCATGTCGTGCTCGATGATGATGACGCGCAGCTTGAGATGTTCGCGCGCCCAGCGGATCAGGTCGACCACGGCAGCGGTCTCCTGGTGGGAAAGTCCCGCGCAAGGCTCGTCGAGCAGCAACAGCCGCGGCTCGGCGCAGACCGCCATGGTCAGCTCCAGCACCTGCCGCTCGCCGTGCGACAGGTCCGATGCCTTGCGCTCGTAGGCTTCGAGAAACCGGAAGCGGCCCTGCACCTCGCGCAGCACCGGCGAGGTCCAGCCGTAAAGGCTGGGCCGCAGATAGTGCCACCAGCGCACGCGGCCGCTCCACAACGCAACCGCGAGATTTTCACCAATGGTGAGATTGGGGAAGACGGTGGGCGTCTGGAATTTGCGGCCAATGCCGCGGCGCGCGACGGCCGCCGGCGCCGGATGTTGGACCTCCTCGTCGCCGATCAGGATACGGCCCGAGCCTTTTGGTAGCGCACCGGTCAGCACGTTGAGGGTGGAGGTCTTGCCGGCGCCGTTCGGCCCGATCACGCAGAGCAGGCCTTCCTCGCCGGTGGCAAGCGAAAGCCCGTCGAGAATGGTGACGTCGCCGAGCTTCACCCGTACTCCCTCGAAGGCGACCGACAACGGCTCGGCGGAGGCGTGCTTGGGAGGGGCCTCGCTCGGCTTCGGCCTCACATTGCGGGACGGAACGAAGCGGGCGAGCGGATTGAACAGGCCGATCAAGCCGCCGGGAAAGCGCAGCACGACGACGATGAAGAAGAGGCCGACCACCAGCTCCCACCAGATGACGCGCTCACGCAGTTCGGCGGACAGAACGCCGACGACCACCGCGCCGAGCAGGGGGCCGAGTACGGTAAAGCGGCCGCCGACGGCGGCGAACACCACCAGGCTGCCGGAGAACGCGAAACCGGTAAGGTCCGGCGTGACCAGGTTCTGTTGCGGCGCGTAGATCGCGCCGGCGAGCCCCGCGAATGCCGCGGCGACCGCAAAGGCGGCAGCCTTGATGAGCGCCGTGCCGTAGCCGAGAAAGGCGAGCCGGCGCTCGTCCTGCGCGACCGCGCGCCACAAGGTGCCGATCGGCGCGCGCTCGAGCCAGTCCGCCGCCGCCACGGCGGGGACCAGGGCGCCGACGGTGAGGAAATAGACCGGCAGGATGCCGTCGATGCCGGGCAGGCTTGGGATGCCGATGAGGCCGTTGAAGCCGCCGGTGACCGATGTCCAACTCGTCGCAATCTGGAAGCCCGACAGGGCGAGTGCCAGCGTGATCAGCGAGAATGCGGGCCCGCTCTCCATCCGTCCCTTGAAGACGATCGCCGCCACGGCAAAGGCCAGCGCCGCGGCGGCGAAGACTGCCGCCGGCAGACCGAGATACATGAGGACCGGGTTGTCCGTCCCCTTCAGGATGAGCGCGCTGACATAGGCGGCGAGACCGACGAAGAGACCTTGTCCGAGCGAGAGGATGCCGGCCTGTCCCCAGGCAAGGCCGAGCCCCACGGCGGCGATGGCATAAAGGAGATAAAGCCCGATCTGATAGGCCCAGAAGGCGCCGCCGATCAGCGGCACCGCCAGCAGGACGGCCAGCAGCAGGCCGTTACGTGCGAGGAAAGAGGCCACGGGGACGACGCCAGAGGAACAGCATGGCAAGCAGCAGCACGGCCAGATAGGCGACGGTCGGATCGACCTCGCTGGAGATCAGGCTCTGCATGCCGCCGATGACGGACGAGCCGGTGAGCAGGCCGGCGACGGTGCCGAGGCCGCCGACGACCAGCGCGAAGAACGCGTTGACCACGAAGTTGAGGCCCATGGCCGGCGCGACCGGCACCAACGGCGCCACCATCACGCCGGCGACCCCCGCCCAGGCCGTACCGACGATGAAAGTGTCGCGCGCCAGCCGCTCGGTGGGGATGCCGACCGACTCGGCGAGCACCGGATTGCCCACCATGGCGCGAATGCGCGCCGCGGTCGGCGCCCGTCTGTACCAGACGAAGAGAAGCAGCAGGATCGCGGCCGATACCACCATCAACAGCACGCGATAGGCCGGATAGGGCGCCCCGAACACGTCGACCGCGCCCGGCAATGGAATAGCGACGCTCTGGAAGCCGTTGCCGAAGATCAGCTTGGCCGCTTCCCGCAGCACCAGGCCGAGGCCCCAGGTGGCGAGCAGCGTCTCGAACGGATCGTAGTGCAGCGGACGGATCAGCAGGCGCTCGACGACGAGGCCGACGGCGCCGCACAGCAGGGCGGCGGCCGGCACCGCGACGAGATAGGGCAGGCCCGCCTTCTGCACCACCAGGGCCGTGTAGCAGCCCATCATGATGAACTCGCCGTGGGCGATGTTGAGGACGTTGAGCATCCCCATGACCACGGCCAGTCCCAGCACCACCTGCGCCAGGATCAGGACTTCATAGCCGACGTTGAGCGCCTCTGTGATCAAAGCCGCATGCTTCCAACGTGACTTGCAGCGTGACTTGCAGCGTGAATTGGCAGCGACGATACGGCCGTCATGAACAGGTCTGCTGGGTCGGCACCTCTTTGAAGGTTTCGACGATCTTGAAAGCGGTGCCTTCGCATCGGGCGAGATACATGTTCTTGGTGGTGTGGCGGTGGTGGATCGTCATCTCGCCGCTCGGCGTGTCGAAACGCACGCCCTCCGCCGCGGCGGTGAATTTGCCCGCAGCGAGCGAATTGGCCTTGGCCGCGACCTTATTCGCCATGGAGAAGGCGTCGTAGAGCCCCTTGGAGATGGCGTTCTGCACCGGCGCCTTGTCGCCATACATCTTCTTCTGCGCGGCCAGGAAGGCCTTGTTCTCCGGCGTGTCGATGGCGGAGAAATAGCCGAGGCAGGAGTAGAGATTGGCCGAGGCGTCCTTGCCGATGCCGGCAAGCGTGTTCTCCTCGAGCAGGCAGGACATGCGCAGCATGTCCTTGGCGAGGCCGAAGTCGGCGAAGGTGCGGTTGAAGTTGACATTGTCTCCGCCGACCAGGGTCTGCAGGACGATGGCCGGCTTGGCGCTCTTGATCTTCTGGATCGAGCTTTCGAACTTGTTGGGCGCGCCGAGCGGGTAATACTCCTCGCCGACGATCTTGCCGCCGAGCTTGGCGATCATCTCCTTGGCGCGCTTGTTGGTGACGTGCGGCCAGACGTAGTCGTTGCCGATCAGATAGACGGTCTTGCCGCCGGCGATCTCGACGAGCTTCGGCAGCGAGGGCGCGATCTGCTGCTCCGGCGTCTCGCCGAGATAGAAGGTGTGGGCCGCGCAATCGCCGCCTTCGTAGACGGGCGTATAGACGTAAGGGACTTTGCCCTTGATGGTTGCCTCCAGCGCCTGGCGCACGGCGCTGTCATGGGAGCCGAAGATCAGGTCGACCTTTTGGCTGAGCAGGAGACGGACGGCCGTCTTGGCCGCTTCCGCCGGCGGCACGCCGGCGTCGGCGAAGACGATCTCGACCTTGCGGCCGAGGATGCCGCCGTTGTTGTTGACAGCGTCGGCGCCGATCTTGGCGGCGGCGTGGCAGGCCGGGCCGAACAGGGCGGCGGGACCGGAATCCGGGACGAAAACGGCCACTTTCAGGGGTTCGGCCGCAAAGCTTTGGCGGAAAGTCAACGGCAGGCTGGCCGCGGCCAGGCCAAGGCCGGCGGTGCGCAAGAGGTCGCGGCGGTTCCAATTTCGGGTGGTGGGAGCGCTCATGGATCGGTCCTCTTCTCGTTGTCCGCGGCAGCCTGGCGTGCAGGGCCGGTGCGGGCATTTCCCGGTTGGCGAAACTGTATCCCTTGACCGGCCAAATGGGCATCAACAGAATTGTTGATCCGCGCCGGGTTCCCGGGGGAGGCGCGGGGGGTTGACCACGGCCTCTGGGGAAAACAGGGCCGCGGGGACGAAGGGGGCTATGGGGACGATAGGGCCATGATGTCAGCGTCCGGTGCCTACCGGGAGGCGATGCGCATCGACCTGCCGCTGTTCGGCAGCATCGTCGCGCGGCTGGAGCATATGGGGCCGGAGGCCGACGTCCGCGGATCGATCCTCGGCGACGTCATGCGGCTGGTGGGCGGCGATTTCGCCGCGTCCTATGTCTGGAATCCGGGGTTGCGCCGCTTCGACCGGGCGTGCGCGGTCAACATGAACCGGGCGACGCTTGAGCTCTATGAGCGGCATTACCAGTTTGACGATCCGATCACGTTGAAGCTCAGGGCGCGGCGCCGGGCCACCGACGTGCACGAGATTCTGCCCTATCCGAAGCTCTATCACACGGAATTCTTTAACGATTTCCTCCGCCGCGACGGCCTGCACCACGGCGTCAACATGTACTTGTTCTACAACGACCGCGATCTCGGCGACCTCCGCATCTGGCGCGCCAGGAACCGGCCGGATTTCGGCCAGCGGGAAATCGCTATCCTCGATGCGCTGGAGCCTTTCCTGCGCAAAGCCATCATCCGCACCACGCTCGGCTTCGAGCGATTGACTGAGCGCGAGCGCGAGGTGGCGTGTCTGGTCGCACGGGGATGCACGGACCGCGACATCGCCGGCATTCTCGGCATCGGCTTTGCGACCGTACGCACGCATCTCAATCGCGCGCTACGCAAGCAGGGCTGCTCGAACCGGGCCGAACTCGCCGCAAAGATCGCCGCAGCGCCGTACAGGTAGGGCTCCGCTCGGCCAGGTCCGGCGAAGACGCTTTCGGCGTTCCGTCAATTCAAACGTCGTGTGCGGCCGGTTGTTCGCGGCTTGGCCCAGATGCGCGCGCGGGATTTTCCGATCCGGCAGTTCGTGCCGAATTCATTACATTCGCCGCCTCGAGAACGGCCGCGCGCCACTCGCGCTTGACGAGATCGGCCTTCAAGTCGAAATCGATGCTTTCGATATTTTCGTCCGTGAGCACGACCTCGTACCGATCGCGCGGAATGGCGGCGGCGACCGCAAGAAGACCCGCGAGCGGGGAGTACAGGGCTCTGTTGAAATAGAGGGGACGCGTGGTCAGCGAATCCGTTTTCGGACTGATCAGGTGAATGACACGCGAGCGCACGAGCTGCTCCCCTCGGTCGGCGAATTCATAGACCGAACAAGAAAGCGGCGAAGAATGTTCCTCCTTCAGCGAGATTAATGCCGCTTCTAAGTTGGCTTGCAAACTCTGAATGGGCGTGGAAGCACGCCGTGAACTGCCGCCGCTCTAGCGGCCGGTACCGATCGACCGCATCGCGCAACGCGCGAGGAACAGCCGGCTAGCAGTCGCGTATCAGTGGCCGTCCTGGGCGCTGGTAAGGGCCGTGTAGGCCTGCTCGTCGAGCAGCGCATCGAACTCGGCCGCATCCGTTACCTTCAGCTTGAACATCCAGCCGTCGCCGGTGGGATCTGCGTTGACCAGCCGGGGCTCGCTCTCCAGCCTTTTATTCACTTCCAGTACCTCGCCGGCGACCGGCGCATAGACCTCCAGCACCGCCTTCACCAACTCCGCGATGCAAGCGACGGCTCCCTTGCCGAGCTTGGTGCCAATTGCCGGCAGTTCGACGAACACAAGGTCGCCTAGCTTCTCCTGGGCGAAGGGAGTGATGCCGACGGTAGCAATATCGCCTGCCGTGCGGATCCATTCGTGGTCTTTAGTGAATTTCAGCATGTGTCTGCATCATTCCGAGACGGTCAAGGGCACCTGTAGCGGTGGGCCACGAAGGCAACTCCGAAACCGCGACGGGGGGCGCTTGCCGCGAACATGGGCGAGCAGCCGCGTGCCGGGCACCGCCGCGGCTGTCTCGATTGGGGGCGGCTTTGCGCACTTGCCCCAGTCTGCGTCAAAAGGATAATAAAGTGGCTCATTATCGCAGATCGGACCCAGCACGTGATGAAGAATCCTGTGATCATTGCCGGCGGCGGCATCGGGGGGCTGGCCACGGCTCTGACGCTCGCACCAGATCGGCGTGCCCTGCCTTGTCTTCGAAGCGGTGCGGGAAATGCGCCCGCTCGGCGTCGGGATCAATCTGCAGCCCAATGCCATTCGCGAACTCTACGATCTCGGCATCACACAAAGCGATCTCGATCGGGTCGGCCTGCCCGCGAAGGAATGGGCGCTGGTCGGGTTGAACGGCAATGACATCTATTCCGAGCCGCGCGGGCTGCTCGCCGGCTACAACTGGCCGCAATATGCGGTTCATCGGGGCCAGTTCCACGTGCTGCTGCATGAGAAGCTGGTCGAGCGCGTCGGCTCCGAAGCGGTGCGGCTGGCGAGCCGCGTGAGCGGTTACCGTAAGAACGCCGATGGCGGCGTTACCGCCCTCGTCGAACATGCCGACGGTTCGGCCTCTGAAGTGACCGGCGCACTGCTCATTGGTGCCGACGGCATTCACTCGGCGGTGAGGGCGCAGATGCACCCCACCCAGCCGCCGATTCACTGGGGCGGCGCGGTCATGTGGCGCGGCACCACCTGGGGCAAGCCGACCCGCAGCGGCGCATCTTTTGTCGGCCTCGGCACGCATCGCCAGCGCGTGGTATTCTACCCCATCTCGCATCCGCACCCGCAGACCGGCCTGTCGATGATCAACTGGATCGCCGAGGTCACGATGGACAATAGCGAAGGTTGGAAGCAGCGCGGCTGGTTCCGGCAAGTAAGCACCGATGATTTTGTGCACCATTTCGACAACTGGATTTGGGACTGGCTCGATGTGCCCGCCATGATCAGGCAGGCGGACAGCGTCTATGAAAACCCGATGATCGACCGTGATCCGGTGTCGACCTGGCAGGATGGCCCGGTGGCGCTGCTCGGCGACGCGGCGCACGCGATGTATCCGACCGGGTCCAATGGGGGGAGCCAAGCCATCGTCGATGCCCGCATTCTCGGGGCGGCCATGGTCGAGCATGGCGTCACGCAGGAGGCGTTGGCCGCCTATGACGCCAAGCTCTGCGGGCCGATCTCTCAGCTCATCTTGCGAAACCGCGGCGCCGGCCCATTCGGGCTGCTCAACTTGGTCGACGAGCGGTGCGGCGGCACGTTCGACGATATCGACGAGGTCATCCCGCCCCAGGAACGCGCCGAGTTCATGGCCGGCTACAAGGCCGCAGCGGGCTTCGCGATCGAAAGCCTCAACAAGGCGGCGCAGACTATTCCGGCTGGCGCGCGGGTTCGCGCGACCGAGCGCGCCGCCTGAGCGGGTTGCGCAGGCGTGCATGAAGTGTAGTACAGGTCGGCCACGGGCGCGCGCATGGAGGGTTCAAGAATGACCGTCGCGGTTGAGACGATGACGCGCACAACCGGTTCGACGACGGCGCTCCGGCATGACTGGACGCGGGCGGAAGTGGCGGCACTTTTCGCGCTGCCATTCCCCGAGCTCATGTTCCGTGCCGCCCTCGTGCATCGACAGAACTTCGATCCGGCCGAGGTGCAGATCTCGACCCTGCTGTCGATCAAGACCGGCGGCTGCCCGGAAGACTGCGCCTATTGCCCGCAGGCCGCGCAATACGACACCGGCGTCAAGGCCGACAAGCTGATGAGCGTCGAGGCGGTGCTAGGCGAGGCGCGTGCGGCCAAGGCAGCCGGCGCCCAGCGCTTCTGCATGGGCGCCGCCTGGCGCTCGCCCAAGGAGCGCGACCTCGATCGCGTTTGCGCCATGGTGGAAGGCGTCAAGGCGCTGGGGCTGGAAACCTGCGTGACGCTCGGCATGCTGGAGGCCGCGCAGGCGCAACGGCTGAAATCGAGCGGCCTCGATTATTACAATCACAACCTCGACACGTCGCCGGAATACTACGGCGAGATCATTACAACCCGCACCTATCAGGACCGGCTCGACACGCTCAGCGCGGTCCGCGAGGCCGGCATCAACGTGTGCTGCGGCGGCATCGTCGGCATGGGCGAGGGGCAAGAGGACCGCGTCGGCATGATCGCCACGCTCGCCTCCCTGCCGCAGCATCCCGAGAGCGTGCCGATCAACATGCTGGTGCGCGTGGAAGGCACGCCGCTGGCGGAGAAGCACGCGCTCGATCCGCTCGACTTCGTGCGCACGATCGCGGTGGCGCGCATCACCATGCCGGTCTCAGTGGTGCGGCTGTCGGCCGGTCGCGAGGACATGAGCGAGGAAACGCAGACGCTCTGCTTCCTCGCCGGCGCCAATTCGATCTTCTACGGCCCGAAGCTGCTCACCACGCCCAACCCCGGCCGCGACCGCGACATGGCTTTGCTCGACAAGCTCGGCATGCGGCCGATGGAGTGAGCGGAAGAGTTTTCCGCCGCTCCTCATCGCCGCATTGACATGCGGCGCAAGTGACGTGCCCGCCAGGAATGACAGCGGATTACCCTGCGCCGTCACCATCGTCCCCGGGCGCAGCTTGAGCTTTGACGCGTAGGCGGCCGGACGGAACGATGCCTGTAAAAGGTCCGGCGATTGCCGCTTTTTTCCGTCGGCTCTTTTTCGGATCGAAGGATAGGGCCCGCGCATTAGTACCGTGAATATTTGAGCACGGAACAATCGAGCCTCATCATTTCATGGGTGATTTTGCCGCTTATCTTTTCATCGGGGGCATGGTGGTCTTGTCCGCCTGGGTGCCCCTGTTCGTAGGCCGCTTTCCGCTCTCGCTGCCGATGATCGCCGTCGGCGTCGGTGCCCTGGTGCCGATCGCTACGACAATCGACGATCCCTACGGCAGTCACAGCACGTTCATGCTGCAACTGGCGGAGTTCGCGCTGCTCGTGTCCGTGTTCGGTGCCGGACTCAAGCTTGACCGGCGCTTTTCTTTCCGCGCTTGGGCGAGCACCTGGCGCATGCTGGGTATTGTCATGCCGCTGTCGATCGGCGCGGTGACGGCGATCGCTCATGCGCTGCTCGGCTTTCCACTTGGCGAAGCCTTGCTGCTTGGTGCCATGCTGGCGCCGACCGATCCGGTGCTCGCATCGGGATTCGGTGCGGGGCCGCCCGGACACGGCGAGGAAGGCGAAACGAAGTTCGCGCTGACATCCGAAGCCGGCCTGAACGACGGACTGGCCTTTCCCTTCGTGACGCTGGGCCTCGTGTTTGCCGGCGGGACGGCACTCCACTCGGACGTGCTGCAATGGGCGCTGTGGGATCTCATCTGGAACGTGGTCGGCGGCGTGGCGGTTGGCGTCGTCGTGAGCTGGCTGCTCGTGGCGGTGAACGGGAAGCTGCCGAAGTCGATGCGGCTTTCCGCCAGCAACAGCGGCACCGTCGCCGTCGGCCTTGCCTTCATCGCCTACGGCATCGCCATTGCTCTCGACTGCAACGGCTTCGTCGCGGTCTTCTGCGAAGCCGCCGGCCTCAGGAATTTCACGACGCGATACGAATACAGCGAGCGGCTCAATCACTCGGCCGAACAGTTCGAGCGGCTTGCCATGGTGGGCGTGCTGGTGCTGATGGGCGTGTCGATCACGAAGGGACAATTCAACGGCATCGGCTGGCCCGAGGTCGGCTTCGCCGCGCTGGTGCTGCTGGCGGTCCGCCCTGTTGCCGTGCTGCTCGGCTGCATCGGTTCGGGCAAGAACCGCTGGACGCGGGCCGCGCTCGCCTATTTCGGCATCCGCGGCATCGCCTCGCTTTATTACATCACCTTCGTCGGCGACCGATTGGCAAGCGGCGAGGCGGCACGCATGACCGCGGTGATCACCCTGGTCATCTTGTGCTCGGTCGTTCTGTACGGCGCGACGTCGGGCGTGGCGGCGTCCTTCCTGATCCGCGACGAGCCGACGGAGGAAGAACGCCAGGCACGGCAGGACAGAGACGACGAGGCTCGCGGTCCGCAGAGCGGCGGCGGCGAGCACGAGGCCGACCGCCGTTCAAAGGCGCGCGCGGGCTGACTAGTTGCCGAAGGAGGCGGCGTGACGGGCGCGTCCTGACTCGTCAGTAGGTGGCGCGCCCGCCTGAAATATCGAAAACCGCACCCGTCGTGAAAGAGCACTCGGCAGAGGCGCAAAAGGCGACGAGCCCGGCAATCTCCTCCACCGTCACGAAGCGGCCGCGCGGAATCTTCGACAGCATGAAGTCGATGTGCTCCTGCGTCATCTGGTCGAATATCGCCGTGCGCGCCGCGGCGGGCGTGATGCAGTTGACCGAGATGTCGTAGGAGGCAAGCTCCTTGCCGAGCGATTTGGTGAGCGCAATGACGGCCGCCTTGGAGGCGGAATAGGCGGGCGCGTTCGGGTTGCCCTCTTTCCCCGCGATGGAGGCGATATTGACGATCCGCCCATAACCTTGGGCGATCAGCAACGGCGCGACGGCGCGGCAGCAGTGAAACGGCCCGTCGAGATTGACTTTCATCACCTGCTGCCAGGCATCGATCGGATATTCCCAGGTCTTCGTGTTAGGGCCGGCGATACCGGCATTGTTGACTAGGATGTCGATGCGGCCGAGCGCATTGACCGTCTCGTCGCGCGCGCGTTCGACATCCGAATAGCTCGTAACATCGGCCGAAATGGCCGTGACGCCGCTCAATTCCTGCGCTACCGCGCTGGCCAGGGGCAAATCGCGGTCCCAGATCGCCACCTCGGCGCCGGAGGCAAGAAAGCGTTCGACGATCGCACGGCCGATGCCCTGCGCGCCGCCGGTCACGACGGCCTTGCGGCCGCTCAGGTCGATTTCATTCGCCATGCATGTCTCCTAAAGGTGGGCCACGCGCAACGGCGCGCGTGGCCGAAATCTTGTCGCGCTTAGTCGGTCTCAGGGGTAGTGCTTTTTGCACTCCGGATTGTTGCGTCCCGGCACGCCGATCTTGCGGAACACGGATTCCTTGAAGCCGAGAGTCTGGTTCACGTTGGGCACGGTCTCGACCACCTTGTTGACCAGGTTGCCGTCCTTGTCCTTGACCACCTCGGTGACGTAGTTGGTGGCGATCGCCTGCCGGTTGTGGTCGAGCTTGATCTTGCCCTTCGGCGACTCGAGTACGAGGGACGACAGCACGGCGCGGAATTTCTTCTGGCCGTTGCTGAGATCGCCGTGCACCTTGTCGAGCGCCTGCAGCGCCGCGTCGGTGGCGTCGTAATAGCTCAGCGCGCAGATCGACGGGCTGGTGAACCGGGACTTGAAATAGCCCTTCTTCGGGAAAGTCCTTGTAGGTCTTCACGAATTTCTGCCACGACGGGGCCGGATTGGTATCCGCCGCGCCGGTCGCTGCCACGGTGCCGACCAGTGCTTCTTTGGCGCGGCCCTTCGACGACAGCACGGTTTGATCGACCATGATGGTGCCGCCGATCAGTTTGGCGTTGCCGCCGGCCTGCTGGTACTGGTTGAGGAAGTTCACGGCGTCGGCACCGCCGAGGCCGAGATAGATCGCGTCGACGTCATCCGGCAATTGCGGAATGAACGAGGAGAAGTCCTTGGTGCCGAGCGGCACCCAGATGCGCTTGGTGATCTGGCCGCCGAGCGGGCAATAGTCGAGCACCAGGCCGGCCACCTGCGTATAGACGAAGGCGTAGTCCTCGCCGATCGTC
This sequence comes from uncultured Pseudomonadota bacterium, assembly GCA_963837965.1. Lineage (GTDB taxonomy): Bacteria > Pseudomonadota > Alphaproteobacteria > Rhizobiales > Xanthobacteraceae > Pseudolabrys. The sequence continues at coordinate 826,091 of CAWIPY010000011.1, forward strand.
GCGATCTTCTTGTAGTGCTTGACGTTGTAGATGTACTGGCCGAGCCCCTTCTGCCATTGGGCACCGTCCATGTTGAAGCGGTAGAAATTCTTCGCCGGATTGACGAAGGTCGTCTCCTGCGCGCCGGAGCAGCCGTTGATGATAGTGACCTGCGGCTGTGTCTTGGCATAGTCGTGCAGGGCGATGCCTTCCGCCCCCGACAGCGGCGCAATGAGAATGTCGACCTTATCCTGCTCGACCAGCTTCTTGGCCGCGCGCAGCGCCGAGTTGGGGGTGTCGTTGGACGAGTCCCGGATGATCTCGAGGTCCTTGCCGCCTGCCTTGTCGTGATGCTTTGCCAAGGCCATGGCGACGCCGCGCATGCCGTCTTCGCCGAGCGCGGTGTAGGTACCTTCAAGGGTGGAGAATACGCCGATCTTGATCCTGCCGGCGGCGTTGGCCGATCCGGCGCCAACGGTCGCGGCAAGAGCAAGGGCAATCGCAGGTGCTATTCCAATCCTCTTTCGCATGGGGTTCCCTCCTGTTCGAGCGCCGCCAGTGGGCGTGCGGTTGCGGGCCGATTGCACACGAACCTCGGCGGGGTGACCCTGGTCCCGCAAAGGCTATGCCGCGTGGGCCGCAAAGCCGGCATAGAGGCGCTCGGAGGAACGCTCGAGTTCCGTCAGCCGGCGAGGCAGCTCACTGTCCGTAAGCTTTCCGTTCTGTTTCACGATGTTGCCCCCAACGATGACGGTATCGACATTGGCCACGCCTGCGTGCAGGACGATGGCTGAAATAGGATCGCGCGCCGCGCGCATGTTGATGTCGCTCTTGCGCAGCAGCACCACGTCGGCTTCCTTGCCGGGCGTGAGCGAGCCGATCTTTCGATCGAGCCCGTAGCATTGCGCGGCTTTGATTGTCGCGAATTCAAGCGCGTCGCGCGCCTTGAGCGCGAGCTGGTCCGGCATGCGTTCCTGCCGGTGGAAGGCGTCATTCGTCAGCGCGCGATCGGTCTGCAGCAGGAAGCGCATCTGCGTGAACATGTCCGTGCTGACGCCGGTGACGACGTCGGTGCCGATGTTCAAGCGCGCGCCGGCGGCAAGGGCGGCGCCGGTCGGGGGCAGGCCGAGCCCCATCTGCATTTCCACTTCGGGCGTGACGGAGACGGTGGCGCCGTTATCGGCGATGACCCTGAATTCGTCATCGGTGAGAAAATTGGCATGCACCAGGTTGACGTCTTTGCCGAGCAGGCCTTGCTGGGCCAGATCGTGCATCGATTGAGGACGCGGTCCGTGCTTGGCGCAGGCAACATGGAACGAGGCGATCAGGCCGAGTTCGCGGGCAAACCGAATGTCGGCTTCCGCCGTGCCGGGCGCGAAATCGGTGCCGCGAATGGCAAGCGCCATCGTGACGAGGTCGTCGCCGGAGGAAAGCCGCTCCCGGCGCATGCGGCGCGCGTCGATCGGGTGCGGCTCCTTGGTGCCGAACAGCGTCATCGGCGTGCCGTAGCCGAACACGGCACGGATGCGCGAATCCTTTAGTCCGTCGACCGCGGCGTCCGCGTGCGCCGGCGTATTGACGATATGGCACCAGTCGAAAAGGGTGGTCACGCCCGCGTTGATCTGGTCGAGGGCGCCGACGAGATTGCCGATATAGGCGTCGCGCGGCGTGTACAGGCCCACGACGTGGCCGATCAACACGCCGAAATAATGATCGAGCGTCCAGTCGGCGGCAAGCCCGCGCAGGGCGGTCTGCCAGAGATGGATGTGGCCATTGACGAAGCCTGGCATGGCGATCATGTCGCGGCCGTTGATCTCGGCCACCGCCCAACTGCCGACGTCTCGCCCGACGGCGATGATCTTGCCGCCGTCGATCAGCACATCGCCTGAATCGATGATCCCGATCGCCGGGTCCATCGAGACAATGGTCGCGCCTTTAATTCTTATGCGTGAGTGCATCGGCAGCTGTCATGTCCGGAAAGTGCTTCGGCCACGCCCGCCGCCGGCGTGGCCGAAGTCCGTCTCTAGTTGAGCGACTTACGGATAGCTCTTCTTGCAGACGGGCGATTCGCGACCGGGCAGGCCGATCTTGGCGAAGACCGCCGGCTTGAAGCCGAGCGTCTGGTTCACATTGGGCACGACCTTGACCACCTTGCTCACCAGATTGCCGTCCTTGTCCTTGACGGCCTCGGTGACGAAGTTGGTGCCGATGGCCTGGCGGTTGCTGTCGAGCTCGATCTTCCCATTGGGAGCATCAAGCACGAGCTTGGCCAGCGTCGCGCGGAACTTCTTTTGGCCGCCGCTGAGATCGCCCTTCACCTTGTCGAGCGCCTGCAGCACGGCTTCCGTCGCGTCGTAGTAGTTGGTCGCGCACAGCGACGGGCTGGTGAAGCGCTTGTCGGCCGGCCAGGCGGCCTGGTAGGCCTTCACGAATTTCTGCCAGCGCGGATCGTCCCAGGTGTCGGCCTGCGGGCCCGCCGCGACGGTGCCGACCAGGGCTTCCTTCGCGCGCCCCTTCGACGACAGCACGGTCTGGTCCACCATGATCGAGCCGCCGATCAGCTTGGCGCTGCCGCCGGCCTGCTGGTACTGGTTGAGGAAATTGACGGCGTCGGCGCCGCCGAGGCCGAGATAGATCGCGTCGACGTCATCCGGGATCTGCGGAATGACCGAGGAGAAGTCCTTGGTGCCGAGCGGCACCCAGATGCGCTTGGTGATCTGTCCGCCGAGCGGACAATAGTCGAGCACCAGGCCCATCACCTGCGTATAGACGAAGGCGTAATCCTCGCCGATCGTGGCGATCTTCTTGTAGTGCTTGACGTTGTAGATGTACTGGCCGAGGCCCTTGTGCATCTGGGCGCCGTCGATGTTGAAGCGGAAGAAGTTCTTCGCCGGCTTCACATAGGTCGTTTCCAGCGCGCCCGAGCAGCCGTTGACGATGGTGACCTGCGGCTGCGTCTTAGCATAGTCGCGCAGGGCGATGCCTTCCGCGCCCGACAGCGGGGCGACCAGAATATCGACCTTGTCCTGCTCGACCAGCTTCTTGGCTGCGCGTAGCGCCGAGTCGGGGCTAGCGTCGGAAGAGCCCCTGGCGATTTCGAGTTCCTTGCCGCCCGCCTTGTTGTGGTGCTGCATCACAGCAAGATCGAAACCGCGCTGGCCATCTTCGCCGAGCGCGGTGTAGGTGCCTTCGAGCGTCGAAAAGAAGCCGATCTTGATCTTGTCGCCGGCATTCGCCGCTCCGGCGCCGATAACCGCGGCGAGCGCGGCTGCGATGGTATAGCCCATCACTCTTCGCATCGATTGTCCCTCCAATGTCCTAAGGAGCGTTTTCGCTTCCCAGGCCGGGCGCGCGCTTGCAGGTTATGTTATCGGGAATGTCAAAACGCCGCCCAACAGCCCAGCAAATCGTACCAGCACGGCAGATGCGAGGCCGTGTCTGCTAGTCTGATTCTTTGCCGCGATGCAGCGTGGTCGTTTCGGCAGTCGGAACAGGCGCTACGGAGCCCTTGTCAACGCGATCTAGCGGGCGTCTAATTCAAGAAAACAAGTCATAACGCACGGGGAAGGCAATGCCGTGCGGGGGAGGGGCGTCGATGAGCACTGCTCTGGCAGTCTGTCATGGCGCGTTCGGTCGAGTGACCGTCTATCAACTCGACCGGCCGATGCGCATGCATGCCCATCGTGAAGGGCACCTGACATTTCATCTGAGCGGCCCACCGGCCGTCGTCAACGTTTGCGGCGTCCCGCACCCGGTCGACCGGGCCGTCGGCGTCGCTATCAACCCTTGGCAGCCACACTCCTTTCACCCCTGCGCCGGCCGTGTGCCCTCGGTGTTCCTGGTGGCCTATATCAGCGACCGCTGGCTCGATCGCGATCAGGAGGGTCGCGGAAGTCTGCGCTTCGGCGCGAACGCGATTCGATTCAGGCCGGTCATCCGCATGGCCGCCTTCAGCCTTGCCGACGCGCTCGTCTCCGGAGCCAATTTCCGGGTCGTCGACCGTGGGCTGAACGAACTGTTCGATACCTGCTACGAGGAATCCTGGAGAAGCAGCGGGCCGGTGAACGGTCCCGCGCGGCAGCACGATTCCCTGGATTTCCGCGTCCGTAAGTCGTTGCGCCTGCTGGATGATGGCCTGTCGGAGGGCATTGCGCTCGATTCGGTGGCCCGCGATGCCGGCCTCTCGCGGCCGCATTTTTACAAGCTGTTCCGCGAACATACCGGCGTGACCCCGGCGCTTTATGCAAATACCATGCGGATCGAGCGTGCACTCGACCGGTTGGTAGGTTCGCGCGTTTCCGTCACCGAAATCGGCTATGAGCTCGGGTTCTCCTCACAAAGCCATTTTACCCATTTCTTTTCCGCCCATGTTGGGATCGCGCCCACGCTCTACCGCACCATCGCGCGGGTCGTGAGCGAGTAGGAATCTGCCCAATCCGAAGGCCGCGCCGCGGGGGCCCCGCCGCGGCGCAAAAAACAGACTATCGAGCATTCCGCCTCGCCGCGGTTTGGATAGTTTTCGTTTGCAGAATCTGGGGGATGGAGTGTCCACGGTTTACAGGGCTAACGAGGCCGCACGCGGCGTGGCGACCGGTGAAATGCGGGCGGGGTGGATCGCGCGTCATCCCATCTGGTCGCTGATTATCGCCATCGCGGTCGTCTTTGTGCTTTGGCTGGTGCTGGCGCCGTGGCCGCATGGCTTTAGCCAAGTGTTCGGCAGCAAGCGGCTCTTCATCAGCGCCCTGTTCAACGGCATTACTCTCGGCGGACTCTACTTCCTCGTCGCGGCGGGCTTCACCTTGATCTTCGGGCTGATGCGCAACGTCAATCTGGCGCACGGCTCGCTTTACCTGTTTGGCGGTTATGTTGGCTACGAAGTCACGCAATGGACCGGATCGTGGCTGTTCAGCTACGTGGTCGCCTTCGTCTGCTGCGCCATTATCGGCGTCCTCATGCAGGTCCTGATTTTTCGCCGGATGGAGGGGCAGGATCTGCGTCAGACCCTGGTGACGCTGGCGCTCGCCATCATCTTCTCCGATCTGATGGTGTGGATCTGGGGCGGTAACGCCATTCAGATCGAACTCGCCGCGCTATCTGTATGGGCCTGTCGCCACCCCGATCGTCGTTTTCGTCCGATCGGACGGACATGCCATTTATCTGCACTATCCGGCCGTGCGCATCGCCATCTTCTGCGCGGCAGTGGTCATCGGCATTGCCATGTGGCTCGCGCTGAACCGCACCCGCATCGGCGTGATGATTCGTGCCGGCGTCGACGACCGCGACATGCTTTCGGTCCTCGGCTATCGCGTCCAGCTCATTTTCGTCCTCGTATTCGCCTTCGGTGCCGGTCTTGCCGGCATGGCGGGCATTGTCGGCGGAACCTTTCAGTCGATTTCACTTGGCGAAGACATGCACTTCCTGCTCGCTTCGCTGCAGGTGGTCATCGTCGGCGGCATGGGCTCGATACCCGGCGCGGCGTTGGGCGCCATCATCATCGGCTGCGCCGACCAGTTCGGCCTCGTCTATTTCCAGCACTACGCCATCATGGGGACCTTCGTGATCATGGTGCTGGTGCTCGCCGTGCGCCCGCAGGGCCTGTTGGGAAGACGCTGAAATGGCCCTGATACATTCAACCGAAAGCGAGACCTTCGGCGTGGAGCCGGCGCAGCGCACCACGGCGCTCGCGCGCTGGGCGACGGAGAACTGGCTGCTGCTGCTGCTGGGACTGCTGCTTGTCCTTCTGCCGGCCGTGGCCGGCCGGTTCGTGCTCACCCAGGTGGTCGGCTGGAGCCTCAACCTGGGCATGATCGCGCTCTCGCTCATGTTCCTGGCCGGCTACGGCGGCATGGTGAGCCTGGTGCAGATGACCGTGGCCGCGGTCGCCGGCTACACCATTACGATTTTGGGGGCGAGTTCCATTCCCGCCATCAGCCTGTTCTGGCCGTGGTGGGTGGCGGCTCCCTTGGCGATTGCGGTGGCGGTCCTCTTCGGCACCTTCGCCGGCATCCTGTCGGCGCGGACCGAGGGCATCTACACGATCATGATCACGCTCGCGATCGCGGCGGCGTTCTTCTATCTGACCTTGCAGAACTACGCGATCTTCAACGGCTTTAACGGCTTCACGTCCGTTCCGGCGCCCAACTTCTGGGGTATCAACTGGAAGGACCCGGTGCCGCTCTATTATCTGATCTTATTTTTCGCGGCGCTCAGTTATGTCGCGGTCCTCTATGTATCGCGCGCGCCTTTCGGACTAGCCTTGCAGGGCGTGCGTGACAATCCGCGGCGCATGGAGGCGATCGGCTATAACGTCACCGCGCACCGCGTTGCGGCTTATGCCTTCGCCGCTCTGATTGCCGGCATCGGCGGCATTCTGATGGTATGGCTCAACAGCCAGATTTCTCCGGGCACGGCCGGAATCCAGGCATCCATTTATCTGCTCGTCGTCGCCGTCATCGGCGAACTCGGGCATCCGATCGGCGCTTTTGTCGGCGCCTTCATCTTCGTCATCCTGCGTACCTTCGCGCTCGATGTGCTGATAGCGGTGGGGCTCGATGGACGGCGCTTCCAGAGCCTCATCGGACTCGGCTTCCTTCTCATTGTGCTCTTCTCGCCGGACGGGATCGTCGGGCTTTGGCGTCGGTGGGTCGTGCGCGTGCGCGGCAATGGCGAAAGGAACGGCGCTTGAGCAGCATCGCCGAACGCATCGCCGCGTCGGGCACCGGCAACGCCATCGAGTTGCGCGGTGTCAGCCGGCGTTTTGGCGCGCTCGCGGCCTTGACCGACATCACGCTGACGGTGCGGCCCGGCGAGCGCCGCGCCGTGCTCGGGTCGAACGGCGCCGGCAAGACGACCCTGCTCAACTGCGTCACCGGGGATTTCCCGCCGACGTCCGGAACCGTGCGCTTCTTCGGCGAGGACGTCACCGTCCTGCCGCCGCATGAGCGCATCCGCCGCGGCCTGCGCCGTACCTACCAGATTTCGCTGCTGTTTCACGGTCTGACGGTTCGCGACAACGTCTATCTCGCCTGCCGCGGCGTTTCGCGCGGGCGCTTCTCATTCCTGCGCAGCCGTGCGAGCGACGCGCTCATGCAATCGGTTTCCGATCTGATGGCGCTCGTGCATCTCGAAACGGTGGCCGATCAACTGGTCGGCGAACTGGCGCACGGCCAGCAGCGGCAGCTCGAGATCGCGCTGGCGCTCGCCGGCGCGCCGCGCTTCATTTTGCTCGACGAGCCGGCGGCTGGCCTGTCGCCGGCCGAGCGCGGCGATCTCGTCGCCATTCTCACCGCGCTGCCCGAGCACATCGGCTACATCATCATCGAGCACGACATGGACGTGGCGCTGCGCGTGGTCGAGAGTGTCACGATGATGCACAACGGGCGCATCTTCAAGGAAGGCGCGCCGCACGAGATCGAGGCCGACCCGGAAGTGCAGGAACTCTATCTGGGAGGCGGGCATGGCTGAGCCGCGCGCTTCCGCCCTCCTGGAGATCCGCGATCTCAACGTCTTTTACGGCCGCAGTCACGCGCTGCAGGGCGTCAATCTCAGGCTCGAGCACGGCATCCTGTCGCTCGTCGGCCGCAACGGCATGGGCAAGACCACGCTCTGCAAGGCGATCATCGGGCTGATCCCGGCGGCGAGCGGTTCGATCCGCTTCAGGAACGAAGAACTGGTCGGCCGCAGTCCGGCGGACATCGCCAGGCTGGGCCTGGGCTATGTGCCGCAGGGCAGGCGGCTGTGGCCGTCGTTGACCGTCGAGGAGCATCTGCGCCTCGCCGGCAGCGACAGTGGCGGCCAATGGACCATTCCGCGCATCTACGAAACGTTTCCGCGGCTGGCGGAGCGGCGCACGAACCGCGGCAATCAGCTTTCCGGCGGCGAGCAGCAAATGCTGGCGATCTCGCGTGCCCTGCTGCTCAATCCGCGCCTTTTGGTGATGGACGAACCGACCGAAGGCCTGGCGCCGGTCATCGTCGAGCAGGTCGAGGAGATGCTTCTGCGCATCGGCGAGGAGGGCGAGATCGGCGTCTTCGTCGTCGAGCAGAACATCGGCGTGGCCACGGCAGTCGCGGAAAAAGTCGCGATCATGATCAATGGCCGCGTCAACCGCATCATGGATGCGCCGCGGCTGGCCGCCGACCGCGACCTGCAGCAGCGGCTGCTCGGCGTCGGCCAGCACGGCGCGCCGGAAGAGCCGGCCGAAGCTGCAGAGGAGGCGCCGGCGACGGACGGTCGCGAGCGGCCGGCCCGGCCGCGCGGTCCCGTGCGCGTCTACCTCTCCAATCCGACGATCCCCACCCGCTGGTCGCAACCGGTGCCCGCCGCTCAGATCGAAGCCTCGGCGCGCACGCGCACGGTCGCGCCCGAGCCGGCGACGCCGCTGCCGACGTCGACCGTCGATCTACGGCCGATCCATCGTGGCGGCGCGGCGCCCGTCATCGTGGCCGGGACGCTGGACACCAAGGGCGACGAGTTGCGCTTCATTCGCGATCGGATCGCGGCGGCCGGTGTGCGCGTCGTCCTGGTCGATCTTTCGACCTCCGGCCAGCCGTCGCCGGCCGAAGTGCCGCCGCACCACGTCGCGACGTATTACCGCGGCGGCCCGAACGCCGTCTTCACCAACGAGCGCGGCGCGGCGATCGCTGCCATGGCGGAGGCATTCGCCGTCTGGATCCGCCGGCAGGAGCCGATCGGCGGCCTGATCTCGGCGGGCGGATCGGGCGGCAGTTCGCTGGTTGCGCCGGCCATGCGCTCGCTGCCGATCGGCGTGCCGAAGGTCCTCATCTCGACCGTCGCCTCGGGCAATGTCGCGCCCTATGTCGGCCCCGCCGACATCATGATGCTCTATTCGGTGACCGACGTTGCCGGCCTCAATTCGATATCGCGCCAGGTGCTCGCCAATGGCGCGGCGGCGATGGTCGGCATGGTGAAGGCGCGCGCCGAGGCCGAACGCGAGCGCGCGCCGACGCGGCGCGGAGCGCACGCCAAGCCGGCGATCGGCCTCACCATGTTCGGCGTGACGACCCCTTGCGTCGACGCGGTCGTGGACGCGCTCGACGACGAATTCGAATGCCTCGTCTTTCACGCAACCGGCGTCGGCGGCCAGTCGATGGAAAAGCTGGTCGAGTCCGGCGCGCTCGTCGGCGTGATCGACATCACCACCACCGAGGTCTGCGATCTCCTTTTCGGCGGCCTATTGCCGGCGACGGAGGATCGCTTCGGCGCGGTGATCCGCACGCGAGTCCCTTATATCGGTTCGTGCGGCGCGCTCGACATGGTCAATTTCGGCCCGATGGAAACCGTGCCCGAGCGCTACCGCGGGCGCACGTTGCAGGTGCACAATCCGACCGTGACGCTGATGCGCACGACGCCGGAGGAGAACGCGCAACTGGGGCACTGGATCGGCGAACGGCTCAATCGCATGGAAGGCGCGGTGCGGTTCTTCCTGCCGGAGGGCGGCGTCTCCGCGCTCGACGCGCCCGGAAGTCCATTTTTCGATCCGCGCGCCGACGAGGCGCTGTTCAACGCGCTCGAGCAGACGGTGCGACAGACCGCTTCGCGGCGCCTCATCCGCGTGCCGGCGAATATCAACGATCCCGCCTTTGCGGCGGAAGTGGTCGCCGAATTCAACCGTTTATTCGGGTCGCGTGCGTTGCGCCGGCGGGCGAGAGCATGACCGCATGGCTGCAGCGCGTCAGAAGGTTCAATGGGCTCTGCAAGAGCTTAACGGAGAAGAAGTGACCCCCGCGTCGGACGTGAAGCGTCCGCCGGGCGGCTAGGGAGGGTAGGATGTCTGTCGCCAATGTTGCGGCCTTGATCATCTGGTTGATCGTCGCGATCATCGTGATCGCGGTCGTGGTCTATTTCGTCCACTGGCTGTACCGCCGCTCGACGAAGGAGGTCTCCTTCGTGCGCACCGGCCTGTTCGGCGAAAAAGTGGTGATAAACGGCGGCGCCTTCGTCTTTCCTTTCATTCACGAAGTGACGCCGGTCAGCATGAACGTGTTGCGCATGCAGGTCGTACGCAACCGCGATAATGCGCTCATCACAAAGGACCGGATGCGCGTCGACATCGAATCGGAGTTCTACGTCCGCGTGCCGCCGACCCGCGAAGCGGTGTCGGTCGCCGCGGCGACCCTCGGCCGGCGCACGACGAACGTCGCCGAGCTCGACGCGCTGCTCTCCGGCAAGTTCGTTTCCGCGCTGCGCTCGGTCGCCTCCGAAATGACCATGGTGGAGATGCACGAGCGGCGCGGCGATTACGTCGCGCGCGTCAAGGAATCGGCGCTGGAGGTGCTCAAGCAGAACGGGCTCGAGCTGGAATCGGTGGCGATCGTCGATCTCGACCAGACCGACCTCGAATTCTTCAATCCCTCCAACCGCTTCGACGCCGAGGGCTTGACCAAGTTGATCGAGGATATCGAGGCCCGGCGCAAGCTGCGCAACGACATCGAACAGGACTCGATGATCCTGATCCGCGCCCGCAACCTCGAAGCCGAGAAGCAGGCGCTGGATATCGATCGCGAGAGCGAGACCGCCCGGCTCAATCAGGAGCGCGATATCGAGGTGCGCCGCGCCGTGCAGCGCGCCGAACTCGCCCGCGAACGCTCGGTGCGCGACACCGAGGCCGAACAGGCGCAATTCGTGTCCCGCGAGGAGATCGAGAAGGCGCGCATCGCCCACGAGCGTGCGATCACGGAATCGCGCATCGTTTCGGAACGCGAGATCCGCGAGCGCGAAATCGAGCGCAGCAGGCAACTCGACGAGGCCGAGATCGCGGCCCGCGAAAGCGTGGAGAAGGCCCGCATCGCGCAGGAGCGCGTCATCACCGAGGCGCGCATCGCGCGCGAAGAGGAGGATCAGCGGCGCGAGATCGAACGCACGCGCAATGTCGAGCAGGCCGAGATCGCGGCGCGCGAGGAGACCGAGAAGAAGCGCATCGCGCAGGAACTGGCGGTCGTGAACGCGCGCATCGCGCAGGAGGAGGAAAACCGCCGCCTGGAGATCGAGCGCACGCGCAATCTGGAGCAGGCGGAAATCGCCGCCCGCGAAGCGACCGAGCGCGCTCGCATCGCCCAGGAGCGCATCGTCACCGACGAGCGCATCGCCTTCGAAGAAGAGGTCCGCCGGCACGAGATCACGCGCAACCGCGCCGTCGAGGAGGAAGAGATCGCGGCGGCCAAGGCGACCGAAGCCGCCCGCATCGCGCGCGAGAAGGCGCTGGCCGCCGAGCGCATCGACGCCGATCTCGCCACCCGCAAGCTCGAGATCGAGCGTACGCGCGCGATCGAGGAACAGGACATCGCCGCGCGCGAGGTCACCGAGGCCGCCCGCATCGCGCAGGAGGAACGCCTGCGCTCCCTCGACATCGCCCGCACCCGCTCGATCGACGAGGCCGAGATTGCGGCGCGCGAGGCGGTGGAAGCCGCGCGCATCGCGCAGGAGAAGAAGGTCGCCGTCGAGCGCATCGCCTCCGACGAGGAGACCCGCAGCCGCGAGATCGCGCGCATCCGGGCGGTCGAGGCGGCCGAGATCAAGGCGCGCGAATCGACCGAGGCGGTGCGCATCGCGACCGACAAGAAGCTCGCGGCCGACCGCATCGCGGCCGAACAGGATACGCGCGGTCTGGAAATCGCCCGCAACGAGGCGATCGATTCGGCCGAAATCGCGTCGCGTCAGCTCGTCGAAGCGGCGCGTATCGTGCAGGAGAAGAAGATCTCCGTGGAGCGGATCGCCTCCGACGAGGAGACCCGCAGCCGCGAGATCGCCCGCATCCGGGCGGTCGAGGGCGCCGAGATCAAGGCCCGCGAAACGACGGAAGCCGCGCGGATCGCCACAGACAGGAAGCTCGCGGCCGACCGCATCGCCGCCGAGCAGGACACGCGGGGTCTCGAGATCGCCCGCAACGAGGCGGTCGAATCGGCCGAAATCGCGGCGCGCCAGATCGTCGAGTTGGTGCGTATCCTGCAGGACCGCAAGCTCGCGGGCGAGCGGATATCGCGCGACGAAGAAGTGCGCTCGCTGGAAATCGCCCGCAATCGCGCCGTCGACACCGCGGAGATCGCGGCGCACGAGGCGGTCGAGCAGGCCCGCATCGCCCAGGAGATGCGCATTACGGCCGAGCGCATCGCCGCCGAGCAGGAGACCAAGGCGCGCGACATCGCCCGCGACGAGGCGATCGAGGACGCCGAGATCAAGCGGCGCGAGGCGACCGAGACGACCCGCATCGCCAGCGAGCTGTCGCTGGAGCGCGAGCGCATCGCCTCTTCGCGCACCCGCGAGGTGCTCGACGTCGAGCGCCGCAAGATCATCGAGATCGCCGAGCACGACCGCACCATCGAGGTGGCGGCCAAGCTCGCCGAGCGGACGGACGCCGACCGCCAGGTGCGGGAGGCGACCATCGTCGCCAACCAGCAGGTGGAACGCGCCGACATGGTGCGCGAACAGACCATCGATCTCGCCCGGCTGGAGCGCCGGCGCGCGGTCGAGCAGTTCGACGTCGCCCGCCTGCAGTCGCTGCAGGAGGCGGAAATCGCCGCCCGCGAGGAGGTCGAGCGCACGCGCATCGCCTCGGAGCGCGGGCTCGATCAGGCGCGCATCCTGCGCGAGCGGGAGCTGCGTGAACTCGAGATCGGCCGCGAGACCGCGGTCGAGACGGCCCGCATGGAAAGCGCCATCGAAATCCACCACAAGTCGCTGGAGCAGTCCGCGGCGCAGACGCAGGCGGAGGCGGCGCGCGCCCAGGCCGTGGAGGCCGAGGAGCGCGTCAAGACCGTGCGCGAAGGCGAAGCGGCGCGGCGCCGGCGCGAGGTCGAGGTGGTGCTTGCCGAGAAGGAGGCCGAGGAAGTGCGCATCGCCGCGGCCGCGGAAAAGGTGCGCGCCGCGGTGGAAGCCGAGGCCCAGCGCCTGCGCAACGAGGCCGAGAACGTGCTCACCGAGGGCGCGCGCGCTTCGCTGTTCCGCCGCCGGCTTCTCGAGCGGATCGAAGGCATCGTCCGCGAAAGCGTCAAGCCGATGGAGAAGATCGAGGGCATCCGCATCCTCCAGGTGGATGGCCTCAATGGCGGCGGCGGCGGCCATGGCGGCCACAGCCCCACCGACGAGGTGATCAACTCCGCACTGCGCTACCGCGTGCAGGCGCCGATGATCGACCAGATCCTGGCCGAGATCGGCATCGAAGGCGGCAACCTCGCACGCATGCCCGGCCTCATCCGCGAGGCTCGCGATATGCAGGGCATCAGCAAGGAGACGAGAGCAAGCACGGGCGCGGGTGCGGGCGGAGGCACGGAAGCGCTCGCCAAGCCGGCGCCCAAGGGGCGCAACAAGCCGTCCGAGTCCGGCGGCCAGAGCTGACGCGCTGAGCGGGAAGCAAGGAGAAAGGAAGCGAAATGGCCCGCGTCTATGTTTCGAGCGTCATCAACGGCCGCTCCGACCGCGTGTGGGCGCGGGTGCGCGACTTCAACGGTCTGCCGTCCTGGCATCCGGGGATCGCCGAGAGCCGTATCGAGAACGGCGAGCCGTCGGACAAGATCGGATGCGTTCGCGATTTCCGCCTGCGCAACGGCGACCGCATCCGCGAAAAGCTGCTCGGCCTGTCGGACTTCGATTTGTTCTGCACCTACGCCATTCTCGAATCTCCGATGGGTGTCGAGAACTACGTGGCTACGCTGCGGCTCACCCCGGTAACGGACGGCGAGCGGACCTTCGCCGAATGGACGGCGGAATTCGATTGTCCGCCTGACCGGGAAGCCGATCTGGTCAACACGATCGGCAGTGGCGTGTTTCAAAGCGGCTTTGACGCGCTGAAACGGCAGTTCGGGGGCTGAGCCGTGATCCGTATCGTCCGCTCAACCATCATCGATGCGCCGACCGACGCCGTGTGGGAGGTCCTGCGCGACTTCAACGGCCACGACCGTTGGCATCCGGCGGTTGGCAAGAGCGAGATCGAGCGGGGGCAGAGCTCCGACAAGGTCGGCTGCGTGCGGCACTTCTTCCTGCGTAACGGTGCGGAGCTGCGCGAGCGCCTGCTCACGCTCTCCGACCTCGAACAGGCCTTCTCGTATTGCCTGTTGGATACGCCGGTGCCGCTTTTCAACTACGTCGCCCATGTGCGGCTTGTTCCGGTGACCGACGGCGACCGGACGTTCTGGGACTGGCGTTGCTCGTTCTCGACGAGGCCGGGAATGGAGGAGGAGATGTCGCGCATGGTTGGCGAAGACATTTATGACGCGGGAATTGCCGCCGTTCGCAGCGTTATTGCTGCCTCGCATGGCTTGGAGGGCCGCGCATGAGTGTCAACGTGAAGACTTACCCGCACCTCGCGGAAGCCGCCGGCGCGCTGTCGAGCGAAAGGGGTGCGCGCTTTCTCGGCGGCGGCACGCTGCTCATGCGCGCGATCAACGAAGCCGATCCCGACGTGGAGACGATTGTGCGATCGACCGATCCGAGCTTCCTGCATCTTTCCGTTTCGTCCGGGCGCATCGAGCTGGGTGCGGGTGTGACGATGGCGGCGATCCTTGCCGAGCGCGATCTGGCTTTCCTGCATCCGGCGGCCCGGGCGGTCGGCGGTCCGGCGATCCGTGAGGCGGCGACGGTCGGCGGCAATCTGTTCGCACCGTCGCCTTACGGCGATTTCGCCACCGCGCTGCTGGCGCTGGACGCGACCGTGGCCTTCGCCGGCGGCTTCGGCCAGCGCGAGCAGGCGCTGGAGGAGTTTCTTGCCCGGCGCGACCGCGGCGCCTCGCTGGTTTCGCTGGTGACGTTCAAGCGGCCCGCGGCAAACGCGTTCCGTTTCCGCAAGGTCACCCGCGTCCACCCCAAGGGCCTGTCCGTTCTCTCGATCGCCGCACAGGTGCCGCTCGCCAGCGGCCGCGTGGCCGGCGCGCGTATCGCCTATGGCGCCATGAACCGCACGCCCGTGCGGGCCAAGGCGGCCGAGCGCGCGCTCGAGGGTCGCGCGCTCGATGCCAACGGCATTGCGCCGGCGCTCGCCGTCGCCACCGACGGCACGGCGCCGGTCGACGACGCCATCGCCAGCGCCTGGTGGCGCAAGGAGATACTTCCCGTTCATCTGCGCCGGCTGCTGCTCGGCGAAGCCGCGTGAGGCAAAGATGAAAACTCCGATCCAATTCCGTCTCAACGGCGAGGAGGTTGCCGCCTTCTCCGATCCGGGCGCCAACCTGCTCGATGTGCTGCGTGAAGCGGTGGGCGACCTGTCGGTGAAAGGCGGCTGCTGGCAGGGCACCTGCGGGACCTGCACGGTTCTGATCGACGGCGTGCCGCGGCTTTCCTGCGTCACGCTGGCCGAGAGCATCGTCGGCCGTTCGGTCGAGACGACGGCGGGCTTGCGTCAGGGGGCCGACTTGCATCCGCTGCAAAGCGCCTTCATGGAGCGCTTCGCCGCCCAGTGCGGCTATTGCACGCCGGGCATGCTGATGGCGGCCAAGGCGCTGCTCGACCGCAATCCGTCGCCAACCCGCGAGGACGTGGTCGATGCGCTGTGCGGCAATATCTGCCGCTGCACCGGCTATGAACCGATCATCCAGGCCGTGCTCGACGCCGCCCGCGGGGCCGGCGCGCGCCGGGCGTGAAGGACGAAACCATGTTCGAACTGCGCAAAGACGTGTTCGCCGACGAGCGCGACGACAACCTCAACGAAGTCGGCAAGCCGACCCAGCGGCAGGACATGCTCGGTCACGTCACCGGCACTTCGGCCTATTACGACGACCATCGCTTCGCCGGTCTGCTGCATCTGAAAGTGCTGCGCAGCCCGCACGCGCATGCGCGCATCCGCTCCATCGACGTTTCCGCCGCGGAACGCTCCCCCGGCGTCAAGCGGATCATCCGCGCCGCCGACGTGCCGGTCAATCTCAACACGCTGCTGAGCCTCATCCAGTTCGGTAAGGACGACGAGCCGTCGCTGGCGAGCGATGTCGTGCGCTACAAGGGCGAGCCGGTCCTCGGCATCGTCGCCACCAGCGAACGCGCGGCGCTGGAGGCCTTGGCGAAAGTGCGCGTCTCCTACGACCCGCTGCCCGCGGTGTTCGACGTCGAGGAGGCCTTGAAGCCCAACGCGCCGTCGGTCAACGCCACCTATCCACAGAACACGTTCGAGTACCACGGCAAGTACGATCACCAGAAGCTGCGCTACGGCGACGTCGAAGCCGGCTTCGCGCAGGCCGACGTCGTGATCGAGGACCGCTATCAGATGTCGCCGATCGAACATGCGCCGACCGAAACCAACGGTTCGATCGCGGTGCCGGACACCAACGGCCGCTTCACGGTCTACACTTCGACGCAGGCGCTGTTCTTCTCGCTCGACACCGCCGCCAAGATCAACGCCGTTCCGTCCAACCAGCTCCATTTCATCGGCGGTACGGTGGGCGGCGGCTTCGGCGGCAAGGTCGACACTATGACCGAGCCGCTCTCCGTGCTGGCGGCGCGGCTGACCGGCGCGCCGGTGCGTTATCGGTTCAGCCGGCACGAGGAGATGCAGTTCGGGTCGCCGCGCGGCGCCGAACGCATCTATGTCAAGGATGGGGTGATGCGGGACGGCCGCATCGTCGCCCGCCACGTGCTCTGCTACTTCGACGCCGGCGCCTATACGCGGCTGTCCAGCTATGCCGCGGTCAAATGCGCGGCGCACGTCCCCGGTCCCTATACCGTTCCCAACGTCTACGCCGACGTGTACTGCGTCTTCACCAACCGCACGCCTGCAACGGCCATGCGCGGCTTCGGCGTCACCGCGCTCGACTTCGCGCTCGAATGCCAGATGGACAAGCTGGCGCATGCGATAAGCATGGACCCTGTCGAGTTTCGCATTCTCAACGCGTACCGCGACGGCG
Source organism: uncultured Pseudomonadota bacterium (assembly GCA_963837965.1). GTDB lineage: Bacteria > Pseudomonadota > Alphaproteobacteria > Rhizobiales > Xanthobacteraceae > Pseudolabrys. The sequence continues at coordinate 842,914 of CAWIPY010000011.1, forward strand.
ACATGAAAGCGCACCGCCGCGAAGCGAAGAATTGCGCGCTGGTCGAATGCGCGCAGGTGGCGGCGGAGAAGGCCAATTGGCCGATCCGCGATGAATTCCGCCGCATGTCGTCGCGCAGCGGTGGAGTGGGTGCGGCGCGCGCCGGCGCGGGCGTCGAGCGTACGCGTGCTCCGGCATCAGCGCCGGCACCGGCGGCTGCGCCGCAGCGGGTGCCCTATGAGCGGCCGGCTGCGCAGCCGGCGGGCGCGCCGCAGCAGCCGCCGCAGCAGCGGCAGCCGCCGCAGCCGCCGCCGCCGCCGCGGCCGCCTGCGCCGCCATCGACGCCCGGTTCCTCGCACGGCGCCCGGCGCTTCTCGTCTGTTTTCGGCACCAGGAGGCGGTAATCATGGCCAGGCATCGCGGGCGCGGCGTCGCCACCATCAACTACCCGATCGGCATGAACCTCGGCGGCGATCCGAGCCAGGCGCTGGTGCATTCCAACCCGACGGGGAAATTCTCGGTGGCGCTTTCCTCCATCGATCTCGGCCAGGGCATGAAGTCGGTGACCCGGCAGATCGCCGCCGAAACGCTCGGCGTGCCGGTGGAGGACGTCTATGTCGACACCGCCAACTCCGACACCGGCCCGCATTGCATGGGCTCGTTTGCCTCGCGCGGCACGCACCGCGTCGGCAATGCGGTGATGATGGCGGCGCGCGAGGCGCGCGCGGTCATGATGGAGGCGGCAGCCGAGGAACTGGAGGTCGATGCCGGCGATCTGGAAACCGACGGGCGCGGCTCCATCCACGTCAAGGGCGCGCCGCATCGCTCGATCGCGGTGCGCGACGTCGCCATTGCCGCCCAGTTCAAGCAGGGCCGCACCATCTCAGGCCGCGGCATCTTCCTGGTGCCGCTGTCGGACGTCAATCCGGAAACCGGCGAGATGTCGCCGGCCACCTGCTACGCGCATGCCTGCCTGATCGCGGAAGTCGAGGTCGACGACGAGACCGGCGATGTCACCGTGCTGAAGATGACCAGCGCCTATGAGATCGGGCGCGCGCTCAACCCCAAGATGGTCGAGCAGCAGCTCGTGGGCGGCACGTGGATGGGCTTGAGCCACACGCTCTACGAGACGCCGGAGCCCTATTACCCCGACACGCGCGAAGGCCCGCGCGACTTCAACGAATATCTGATGCCGGGGCCGGGCGACATCTGTCCCTCTGACATTGCGGTGCTGGAGCGGCCCGCGCCGGACGGCCCCTACGGCGGCAAGGGTCCGGGCGAAATGTGCGCCAATCCCGTGCTGCCGGCCGTCGCCAATGCCATTTTCGCCGCGGTCGGCGTGCGCATCAACGACCTGCCGATCACGCCGGAAAAAGTGCTGCGCGCCATCAAGGCCAAGGGCGGCGCCGGCGCGCCGGTGAGGCGGTAATCGTCATGGCGGTGCGCCGTAACATCGTCGGCATCGGCAACCCGCGCGAGCTGGAGGAAGCGCTGCGCGCGGCCTATTACCTCGCCGACGAGGAGGTGGCGACCGCTGCCTATCTGGCGCTCGCGCTCGGCAAGCCGCTGCTGCTGGAAGGCGCGCCGGGCGTCGGCAAGACGGAAGCCGCCAAGGCAATCGCCGGGGTGCTCGGCCGCAGCCTGCTGCGTCTGCAGTGCTACGAAGGGATCGATGCCGCGGCGGCGCTCTACGAATGGAATTTCCCGCGCCAGATGCTGGCGCTGCGCCAGCAAAGCGAGAGCGGCGGAGAGGAAGCGAAGGCGCCGGTCGATATCTACCGCGACGAATTTCTGATCGAGCGGCCGATGCTGGCCTGCCTGCGCCGGCCCGAGCAGACCGTTCTGCTGATCGACGAGATTGACCGCTCCGATCACGAGTTCGAGGCGTTCCTGCTCGAGTTCCTGTCCGACTTCCAGATCACGATCCCCGAGCGCGGCACCATCCGCGCCTATGAGCGGCCGGTGGTGTTCCTCACCTCCAACCGCACGCGCGAACTGCACGAGGCGCTGCGCCGCCGCTGCATCTATCATTGGATCGACTATCCGACGCCCGAGCGCGAGATGCGTATCGTCATGATGCGCGCGTCCGGCGTCAGCGAGCGTGCCGCCCGCGCGGTGGTCGCCGCGGTCGCGCGGCTGCGGCGCGAGCCGCTCGCCAAGCGTCCGGGCATTGCCGAGACGGTGGAATGGGCGGAGGCCGCGACGCTGCTCAACGAGCAGGGCTCGCAATGGCCGGAAGCCTTCCGCCGCTCGCTCGGCGTCGTGCTCAAGGACGAAGACGACCTTATCCATATCGCGCCGAAGATCGACGCCATTCTCGCCGAGGCCCAGGCATGAGCGCAGCGGGAGACATGCCGGCGGTCGACCGGGAGCGCACTCTCGCGCCCTTTCTGGCGTTTGCCGCGCTGCTGCGCCGCGCTCATTTCGCCGTGGCACCGGAGCAGACGATTTCCTGGCTTTCGGCCATCGAGCTGTTGGGTCCGCGCGGGCTGGACGATATCCGGCGCGCCGCCCATGCCACGCTGGCGCCGCCGCCGGAGCGCATCGAGGAGTTCGATGCCCTGTTCGACGCGCACTTTCTCGGCAGCGTGGAGCAGGGGCTGGAAGCGGCACCCGAGGACGAGGAGCCGAGCGCCGCGGACAATTCCACCGGCGGTCCGGAGCCGATCTTCGGCGACGACACGCTCGAGTCGGGCGCCGAGGCGACGGCGGCCGAGAAGCTCGCGGCGCGCCGCTTCGCCGTCAGCGACGACGACACCGTGCTGCGCGGCTTTTCCCGCGCGGCGCCGGCGCGCCTGCCGCGGCGGCGCGGCTACCGTTTCCGCGGCGCGCGCGGCGGTCAGGCCTACGACGCCCGGCGCATGTTCCGCGACGCCATGCGCCACGCCGGCGAACTGATCAATCTGCGCTGGCGCAAGCGCCGCTCGCGCCAGCGCCGCATCGTCGTGCTCATCGACGTCTCCGGCTCGATGAAGGAGCGCACCGACGCGCATCTTGCCTTCGCCCATGCGCTGACGCGCGCGGCCGACGCGGTCGAGGTCTTCACCATCGGCACCCGTCTCACCCGCGTCACCCGTGCTTTGCGCCTGCGCGATCGCGAGCAGGCGCTCGCCGCCGCATCGCTCCTGGTGCCCGACTGGGACGGCGGCACGCGTATCGGCGAGGCGCTCGCCGCCTTCCTCGACGTACCGCGCTTTTCCGCGCTGGCGCGCGGCGCGGCCGTCGTCGTGCTGTCCGACGGGCTCGAGCGCGGCGACCCGGGCGCGATGCGCGACGCGGTGGAGCGCCTGTCGCGGCTGGCCTGGCGCGTCGTCTGGCTGACGCCGCTCGCCAACGATGCGCGTTTCGAGCCGCGCACCGCCGGGCTTGTCGCGGCGCGTCCGTTCATCGACGAAATCGGCAGCGCCGGCTCGCTCGAGCGCATCTGCGCGCATGTTCTCGATCTGGCAAAGGAGAAGGCGGCGTGAGCGGCATCGTCGACGCCCATCATCACATCTGGCACCGGCGCGACCTGCCCTGGCTGGAGGGGCCGATGCTGCCGCGCATTTTCGGCCCCTACGAGCCGATCCGCCGCGATTACCCGATCGAGGAATATCTCTCCGACGTCGCCGGCTGCGATATCGCCAAGTCGGTCTATGTCCAGGCCAACTGGGCGAAGGAGCGCTTCGAGGACGAGGTCGCCTATGTGCAGCGCGCCGGCGACGAAACCGGCTATCCGCACGGCATCGTCGGCTATGCCGATTTTCTGGCCGACGACGTGCGGCCGCAGCTCGACCGCCTGACCAAGTACCGCAACATGCGCGGACTGCGCATGCAGTTGCACTGGCACGAAAACCCGCAATACCGCTTCGCCGCCAGCGCCGACGTTCTACGCGAGCCGGCGCTGCGCCGGAACATCGCGCAGCTTGCCGATTACAATTGGACTTTCGACCTTCAGGTATTCGCCGGGCAGATGGCCGATGCTGCCGAACTCGCCGCCGCCTGTCCGCGCGTCACCTTCATCCTTCAGCATGCCGGCATGCTCGAAGACCTGTCGGAAGCCGGCTGGGCGCAGTGGCGCGCAGGCATGCGCGGCCTCGCCGCGCAGCCGAACATGATGTGCAAGCTGTCGGCGCTCGGCACGTTCATTCACCGCAACGATCCCGGCCACATCGCGGCGATCGTGCGCGAATGCATGGAGCTGTTCGGCGCGGAGCGTTGCCTGTTCGGCTCGAACTTTCCGGTCGAGAAACTGTGGACCGGCTATGGCGAGGTGATTGCCGCCTACCGGGCGGCGCTAGCGCCCTTCGGCGCGGCGGCCGCGCGCGCGGCGCTCACCGAAACGGCAACACGAATCTATCGGCTCGATTGAATCAGGGCACATTGCAAGGCCCCACCGCGGGAGGAAAGAAAATGGCACTTGAAATCAAGATTCTCGACTACGGCGACATCGAGCTCGAATCGAGCTTCCTCGTGCTCGGGCGCGATTGCGGCCGTACGCGCCGGGTACCGGTCTGGGGCTTCCTCATTCTTGGAGGCCCGTGGCCGATGCTGGTCGATACCGGCTATCGCTCGAACCAGATCATGGAAATCCTCGGCATGCGCGGTCTGCAGTCGCACGAAACCATGATCGAGAACCAGCTCAAGAAGCATGGGCTCAAGCTCGGCGATATCCGCTACATCATGCATACGCATCTGCACATCGACCATGCCGGCAAAGACGACCTGTTCCCGATGAACACCACGGTCATCCTCAACCGGCGCGAACTGGAATACTCGGTCTCCGGCCTCATGCATCCGCAATATCCGGCGCCCGATATCAAGCACCTGGTGGACCGTCTGCACACCAAGAGCGCGCTGCGCTTCCTCGACCTGGAGATTTCCGGTCCGACCGAAATCTGCCCGGGCGTGATCTGCGAAGCCGCCGGCGGCCACACGGAAGGCTCGATGAACGTCATCGTGCACACCGCCGAGGGGATCGCGAATATCTGCGGCGACGTGATCTATGACTTCAACGACCAGATCATCGAGCCCTTCAACGAGATCAGCGACATGGAGCCGCGCGTCACCGGCAACCACGGCACGACCAAGCGGCAGGAGAAGGCCGCGATCAAGAAAGTGCTGTCGAACTGCCGCTTCGCGCTTCCGGTGCACGACCACCCGGCATTGATCGAGGGCGGTCAGGTCGTCGGGCGTTTGCGCGACTCGGTGCCCGGCCCGGTGGTGCAGTCCCTGCCGCGACGACAATGGTTCCCGGCCTGACCGAGGGAGGGGCGTCATGAGCCACACCGCGCTGCGCCGCGAATTCGCGGACCTGATCGATCCCGAGGCTCCCATCGAGCAGTTGGGCACCGGCTTCACCTTCACGGAGGGGCCGATCTGGCATCCGCGTGACCAGTTCTTGTTGTTCTCGGACATGCCGGCGGACGTGCGCCGCCGCTGGGACGAGCGTGGCGGCGTGCGCGAGGTCGTGCGGCCGTCCAACAAGGGCAACGGCATGACCTACGATGCCCAGCTCAACCTGATCATCTGCGAGCACGCGACGTCGAGCCTGGTCCGTCTGCGCGGCGAGCGGCGCGAGGTGCTGGCGTCGCACTTCGAGGGCAAGGAGCTCAACAGCCCGAACGACGTCTGCGTGCGCTCCGACGGCTCGATCTACTTCTCCGATCCCTGGTACGGACGCATGCCGGTGTATGGCGTGGAGCGCCCGCGTGAGCTCGGCTTCCAGGGTGTCTACCGCATCCCGGCGGAAGGCGGCGGGCCGCAGCTTCTGGTCGACCCCCATCTGTTCGACCAGCCGAACGGTCTTTGCTTCTCGCCCGACGAGCAGCAGCTTTATGTCAACGATACCGTCAAGGCGCTCATCCGCGTCTTCGACGTCAGGGAAGATGGCTCGCTCGGCCCCGACCGAATTTTCGCCTCCGGCATCCGCTCCGAGCTCGAGCCGGGTGTGCCCGACGGCATGAAATGCGACAGCGCCGGCAATGTATGGGTCACGGCGCCGGGCGGCGTCTGGGTCTTTAGCCGTGGCGGCGCGCTGCTCGGCAAGGTGAGGGTGCCCGAGCTGGTCGCCAATCTGCACTGGGGCAAATCGGATTGGCGCACGCTGTTCATGTGCGCGACACACTCGCTCTATGCCGTGCGCACCAAGATCGGCCCGCGCGTCGAGCCGTTCATGCGGGCAGGCGCCGCGCCGGCGGCATCGGTAAGCGCGCCGGCGGCTAGCGCGTCGCCGTCGCGTCCGCCGCCGCCGCCACCTCCGCCGCCGCGGAGCGATCCCGTTGCGACCGCCAGCGGCCTCACCCTCGACCCCCGGCGCTGCGCGCTCATCATTCAGGACATGCAGAACGACGTGATGATGGATGGCGGCGCCTTTGCCTCATCCGGCGCGCCGCAGCATGCGCGCGAACAGAACGTCGTCGAGAACATTCGCCGCCTGGCCGAGGCCTGCCGCGCCCGCGGCGTGATGGTGATCCACGTCTGGTTCGTCGTCGAGCCGGGCGCGCTCGGCTGCACGCTCAACGCGCCGCTGTTCGAAGGCATCGTCGATTCGAACGCCATGGTGCGGGGGAGCTGGGGAGCGGCGCCGGCTCCCGGGCTCGAACCGCAGCCCGGCGACCTCGTCGTCGAAAAGATGCGCATGTGCGCTTTCGAGGGCAGCAAGCTGGAAACCGTGCTCAGGGCCGGCGGACGCGACACCATCGTCGTTACCGGCGCCTGGACCAACATGTCGATCGAGCACACGGCGCGCACCGGCGCCGACAAGGGCTATTTCATGGTGGTGCCCGAGGACGGCTGCTCGACCATGAACGCCGACTGGCACCGCGCCTCGGTGCAATACGCGATGCAGAACGTGGCGGCGGTGACGAAAGTGAGCGACGTCATCGCAGGGCTTGGCTGAGCCAAGTTGACGCCGGAAAGGGCCAGGATGCCGCAGTTCGACCGACGGACGCTGGTTGCCAGGTTCCAGGAGATGAAGGCGCGCCGCGAGCCGATCGTCGGCGGCGGCGCCGGCACCGGGCTTTCCGCCAAGTGCGAGGAAGCCGGCGGCATCGATCTGATCGTGATCTACAACTCCGGCCGCTACCGCATGGCCGGACGCGGCTCGCTGTCGGGCCTCTTGGCCTATGGCAACGCCAACGACATCGTCATGGAGATGGGCCGCGAGATCCTGCCCGTCGCGCGCAGGACGCCGGTGCTCGCCGGCGTCAACGGCACCGATCCGTTCTGCCTGTTCGACAAATTTCTCGACGACCTGAAGGCGATGGGTTTCGCCGGCGTGCAGAACTTCCCGACCGTCGGCCTGATCGACGGGACGTTCCGCGCCAATCTCGAGGAAACCGGCATCTCCTACAGCCAGGAGATCGATGTCATCGCGCTGGCGCACAAGAAGGACATGCTGACCACGCCTTACGTCTTCAATGCGGGCGAGGCGCGGGCCATGGCGGAAGCAGGCGCCGACATCATCGTCTGCCATATGGGGCTGACCACCGGCGGCTCGATCGGCGCCGAGACGGCGCTCAAGCTCGCCGACTGTCCGGCGCTGGTCGACGAATGGGCGGAGGCTGCGCTCAAGGTCAAGCGCGATGCGATCGTGCTCGTGCACGGCGGTCCCGTCTCCGAGCCCGAGGACGCGGCCTATATCCTCAAGAACACCCGGAATTGCCACGGCTTCTACGGCGCCTCGTCCATGGAGCGGCTGCCGACCGAGCGCGCGCTGACCGAACAGACACGCAAGTTCAAGTCGGTTGCCTTCTGAGCGGAGGAGGCGAGGAGCCTTCCGCTGCCGCAAACGATAGCGACCGATGCCGCCGCCAATCACGGCAGGCTGTCGGCAAAGTCCGCCAGCAGCCGATTGAATTTCGCCGGCTGCTCCAAATGGGGTGCGTGGCCGGCGCAAGAGATTGTCGCGATCTCGGCGGCCGGAATGGCCTGCTTCAGCCAGGCCGCGGTACCCGGTCCATAGAGCTGGCTCTCGGCGCCGCGCACGATCAGGGTCGGCGCCGCGATCGATGGCATGACCGCGCGATAGTCGGCGTCGGTGATGGCGCGCCAGAGCGCCGCCATCGCCACCGGATTGCAGGCGCGCATTTCGCGCGAAAACCAGTCGGCCAGGGCGGGATCTCGCATCCGCCCGGCCGCGAACACGTTCGGCAGAAAGGTTTCGACCCAGAGCGGCCAATCCCCGCGCATCAGCTCCGGCGCCTTCTCCGCCTGAAGTGGCCCGTAGCCGCCGAGCAAGCCGAATTGCCAGCCGCCTTCGTTGACCACACGCGGCGTCATATCGACGACCACCAGTCCCGCAATGGGGCCGCGCATGCCGCGGATGAACTCGAACGCCACCAGCGCGCCCATCGACCAGCCGACCAGCAGGGGAGCGGGCCCGCCCAGATCGTCGAGCAGCGCCGCCAGATCGGTAGCGAGCACGGCAAGGTCGGGGGAGTCGCCCGGCGCATGCGAGAACCGGTGACCGCGCAGGTCCGGCGCGATGAGCCGGAAGCGGCCGGCCAAGCCTTCGAGTTGCGGGGCGAAATAGCCGCCGTGGCAGGCCCAGCCGTGCAGCAAGACGATCGGCGGGCCGGCCGTGTTCGCTCCCGCCGCTTCGAAATGGAGGCGGCGGCCGCCCGCGGTCGCGTAGCTTGGCATATTCCTCCCTGCGAGCCCCGTTGCGTCCTCGACGCCCCGATTTCCGCTCCGAGGTCCCGATTTGGCGTTGACAGGGGCCGGCCTTCGGCCCAACATGACACATGAATTAGGTCTCATAAAAGAAAAAAGATGACCGTTATCGGGGAGAAATCGCCAAAGACGGCCCGCGGCCGCCGCACGCTGCGGCGCATCCTGGATGCTGCCGAGCTCGAATTCGGTACCCGCGGCTTCCACGATGCATCGGTCGTCAGCATCACCACCAAGGCCGGCGTCGCCCAGGGCACCTTCTATATCTACTTCGAGAGCAAGGAGCGGCTTTACCGCGAACTGGTCGCCGATCTCGGCGCGCGTCTGCGCTCCTATCTGTCCGAGGCGGTCGCCGAGGCCGCAAGCCGCATCGAGGCCGAGCGTCTGGGGCTCACGGCATTCATCAAGTTCGTGCGCGAACACGGGAACCTCTATCGCATTGTGATGGAGAGCCAGTTCGTCGATCCGGAGGCGTTCCGCCGCTACTTCATGGAGTTCGGCGCCGCCTATCAGGCAGGCCTCGATCGCGCGATCGCAGCGGGCGAGGTCAGGGCCGGCGAGACCGAAGGCCGGTCCTGGGCGCTCATGGGCATCTCGCTGTTCGCCGGCCTGCGTTACGGCGTGTGGGAGCCGGAGCGCGATATCGCGCCGCTCGTCGACGGCGTCACCGACATGATTGCGCAAGGCTTGACCCCGTCGCGGGCGTCGGAGTGTGAGCGTCATGAGCGACAAACGGATCAGCGCGCGCCGCACCTTCACGCAAAAAGATTTCGATCTCTTCGCCGCGCTCAGCGGTGATGACAACCCAATCCATGTCGATCCCGCCTTTTCGGCGGCGACGCGTTTCGGCCGCACCGTCGCTCACGGCATGCTGCTCTATTCGGCGCTCTGGGGCCTGATCGCCAAGCATTTTCCCGGCGCGGAGCAGGAGACGCAGGAGTTGATGTTCCCGGCCCCGACTTATGCCGACGAGCCGGTGCGGCTGGAGATCGAAACAGTGGCGCGACCATCGCCCGATACGCTCGAGCTTGCGGTGCGGGTTGTGACCGAACGCGACGGTACGCTCACCCTCAACGGCCGCACGCGCATCGCTCTCGCGCAGGGAGGCGCAGCGTGAAGATCGGGGACCGCGCACGCGTGACCCGCGTCTTCCGGGCGCAAGATGTGGCGGCGCTTGTCGCGCTTGCCGGCGCGCCCTCCGTGCAACAACGGAGCGTGCCGGAGCCGCTCATTGGCGGCCTGTTCTCCTACCTGTTGGGGCGCGAGCTACCCGGCTTTGGCACCAACTACCTAAAACAGCATATGCGTTTCTTAAGGCCGGCGCGGCTCGGCGAGCCGATCACCGCCACGGTCGAGATCACCCGGATCCGTCCCGACAAACATCTGGTCGATCTGGCAACCACCTGCACCGCCGCCGACGGCACGGTGCTGTGTGACGGACGCGCCCTCGTCCTGGTCGAGGACGTCGGGCACCAAGCACGAGAGCAACAGGGGAGTGATGCGACATGAGAAGGTATCTAGGCATCGTGGCCGCGGCAGCGGTCGTCCTAAGCTTCACCGGCGGAGCCGCGCCCGCGGCCGAGCCCTACAAGATCGCCCACGTATACGGCAAGACGGGCCCCTTCGAGGCCTATGCCAAGCAGTCGCATACCGGCCTGATGATGGGTATCGAGTATGAGACGCACGGCACCATGATGGTCAACGGCCGCAAGATCGAGGTGATCGAGAAGGACACACAGCTCAAGCCGGACCTCGGCAAGACGCTGCTGGCCGAGGCCTATGGCGATGACAACGTCACCCTCGCGGTCGGCCCGGTCTCGTCGGGCGTGGCGCTCGCCATGCTGCCGGTGGCGCAGCAATACAAGAAGATCCTCATCGTCGAGCCGGCGGTCGCCGATTCGATCACCGGCAAGGACTGGAACCGATACATCTTCCGCACCGCGCGCAATTCTTCACAGGATGCGATCTCGAACGCGGTGGCGCTCGGCGATGCCGGCAATTGTGTCGCTACGCTCGCCCAGGATTACGCCTTCGGCCGTGACGGCGTCGCCGCCTTCAAGGCGGCGATGGCCAAGACCAAGGCCAAGCTCGTCTTCGAGGAGTTCGCGCCGCAGAACACCAGCGATTTCACCGCGCCGGCGCAGCGCCTGTTCGACGCGCTCGACAAGGCGAAAGGCTGCAAGCGCAAGATCATCTGGGTCGTATGGGCCGGCAAAGGCAATCCGCTCGGCAAGCTGAACGCGATGAATCCGAAGAGCCGCGGCATCGAGCTTGCCTCCGGCGGCAACATCCTGGCGGCAATGGCCGCCTACAAGCAGCTCCCCGGCATGGAAGGCGCCACCTATTACTACTACGAGATTCCGAAGAACCCGGTGAATGACTGGCTCGTCAAGGAGCACTTCAAGCGCTATCACGCGCCGCCCGATTTCTTTACCGCCGGCGGCATGGCGGCGGGCATCGCGCTGGTCGACGCGCTGAAGAAGGTGCCGTCCGGCGACACCGAAAAGCTGATCAGCGCGATGGAGGGCATGAAGTTTATGACGCCCAAGGGCGAGATGATCTTCCGCAAACAAGACCATCAGGCGCTGCAATCCATGTACGCCTTCAAGATCAAGGTCGATCCGAAAGTGGCCTGGGGCATCCCCGTGCTGACGCGCGAATTGAAGATCGGCGACATGGATATCCCGATTCAGAACAAGCGCTGAGCGCTTGCGCGTCCGGTGCCGGCCATGCCCACGCGCGAGCCAGCCGTCCTCAGAACCGAGGACCTGACCATCCGGTTCGGCGGCCATGTGGCCGTCGACCGGGTGAGTTGCGCCTTCGATCGCGGTACGCTGACCGCGATCGTGGGGCCGAACGGCGCCGGCAAGACGACCTACTTCAACCTGATCTCCGGCCAGTTGCGCAGCACGGCCGGCCGGGTGATCCTGTTCGGACGCGACATCACGGCCTTGGGCGCCCCGCGCCGCACGCGTGCTGGCGTCGGACGGGCGTTCCAGCTCACCAACCTGTTTCCCAATCTGACGGTCCTGGAAAACGTGCGGCTCGCGGTGCAGGCCCGGCACGATCCGGGCTTCGATATCTGGTCGCTCGCCGGCGGGCGGCGCGATCTGGTCGAGATGGCCGAACATCACCTCTCGCGCGCGGGCCTGCTCGACAAGATGAATGCGATCACCGCCGCGCTGTCGCACGGCGATCAGCGAAAGCTCGAAGTCGCCGTGCTGCTGGCGCTGGAAAGCGAAGTGCTGATGTTCGACGAGCCGACCGCGGGCATGAGCGTCGACGAGGTGCCGGTGGTGCTCGATCTCATTCACCAGATCAAGGCGGACGCTTCCAAGACCATTCTGCTGGTCGAGCACAAGATGGACGTGGTGCGCTCGCTTGCCGACCGCATTATCGTGCTGCACAACGGCGCGCTGGTCGCCGACGGCGCGCCCGAGGAGGTGATCGCCTCCGAGATCGTGCAGCAAGCCTATCTCGGCACGTCGGCTGCGGGAGCGGCCCATGGCTGAGCCGTTGCTGCGCCTCGACGACGTGCACACCCATATCGGGCGCTACCACATTCTGCAGGGCGTGGATCTCGCCGTGCCCGAGGGCGAACTGACCATGCTGCTCGGCCGCAACGGGGCGGGCAAGACGACGACGCTGCGCACCATCATGGGCCTGTGGCGCGCCTCCGGCGGGACGCTGCGATTTGCCGGGAAAGCCCTCGGCGCGCTGGCCACGCCGGACATCGCGCGCCTCGGCATCGGCTATGTGCCGGAGAACATGGGCGTGTTCGCAAACTTGACTGTGCAGCAAAACATGATCCTGGCGGCGCGCGATGGGACAATCGACCCCAAGCGGCTCGACTGGATATTCTCGCTGTTCCCGGCGCTGACCCGCTTCTGGTCGTTGCCGGCCGGCAATCTGTCCGGCGGGCAGAAGCAGATGCTGTCGATCGCCCGCGCCATGATCGAGCCGCGCCGCCTGATCCTGATCGACGAACCCTCGAAGGGGCTGGCGCCGGCGATCGTCGACGCGCTGATCGAGGCGATGCGCGAGCTCAAGCGCACCGCCACCACCATCCTGATGGTCGAACAGAATTTCCGCATGGCGCAGGCGCTCGGCGACGGCGTCGCCGTGATGGACGACGGACGCGTCGTGCACACCGGCCGCATGCAGGCGCTTGTCGCCGACGCCGATCTGCAGGCCCGGCTGCTCGGACTGAGCCTGGGAGCGCACCAATGACCGCACCGGCGCCCGAGACTGTCGCGATCCCGCGGCCGCCGCTGAAGGATCGGCTGGTCGCCCAGTTGCCGTACTGGACCGTGGTCGTGCTGGCGGCCGCCGGCTGGCTGCTGATCGCGGATTTCTCGACCTGGGCCACGCTCACCTTGGCCGGGCTCGCCATGGGCATGCTCATCTTCATCATGGCCTCGGGGCTCACGCTGGTGTTCGGCCTGATGGACGTGATGAATTTCGGCCACGGCGCCTTCATCTCGATCGGCGCCTTCGTCGGCGGCAGCGTGCTGCTCGCCTTGGGCGGCTGGGCGGCATCGTCGTCGATCGCCCTCAATCTTGCCGCCGTGCTGCTCGCCATTGCCGCGGCCATGGCGGCGACCGGCGCGCTCGGCTGGTTCTTCGAGCGCGTGATCGTCAAGCCGGTCTATGGCGCGCATCTGAAGCAGATCCTGGTCACCATGGGCGGGCTGATCGTGGCGGAAGAACTGATCCGCCTGATCTGGGGGCCGAACCAGATCCCGCTGCCGCGGCCGGCCGTGCTGAAAGGCTCGCTGCTCATCGGCAATGTCATCATCGAGCGCTACCGGCTGCTGGCGGTGGTGCTGGGCTTTGCGATCTTCGCAGGCTTGCGCTGGACCCTGGTGCGCACCAGGCTCGGCCTGTTGATCCGCGCCGCCGTCGAAAACGGCGAGATGGTGGAGGCGCTCGGCTATCGCGTGCGCCGCCTGTTCGTGCTGGTATTCGTCGCGGGCTCCGCGCTTGCCGGGCTCGGCGGCGTGATGTGGGGCATGTATGACGAGATCATCACCGCGCAGATGGGATTGAACATCCTGGTGCTGGTGTTCATCGTCGTGATCATAGGCGGTCTCGGTTCGGTGGACGGCTGTTTCATCGGGGCGCTGCTGGTCGGCTTGATGGCGAACTACACCGGCTTTCTTGCGCCGAAGGTCGCGCTCGGCTCCAACATCCTCTTGATGGTGGCGATCCTGTTGTGGCGGCCGCGCGGCCTGCTGCCGCCCGGCAAAGGCTGAGGCGAGGTCGGCCATGCTGAAGAAACTGCTGTCCGACGATCCTCCGCGCGGCCGCGCGCTGAGCGCGCTCCTGGTGTTTATTACGCTCGGCCTCGCGCTGGCGCCGTTCGTGTTTCCCGGCATCCGCTCGCTCAATACGGCGGCGACTATCTGCATCTTCGTCGTGCTGGTGGCGAGTTACGACCTGCTGCTCGGTTATACCGGCATCGTCTCGTTTGCCCATACGATGTTCTTCGGCATCGGCGCCTACGGAGTTGCCATCGCGCTCAAGGCGATGCCGGGGTCTTGGGCAGCGGTGGCGCTCGGCGCCGCCGCGGGACTGGCGGTGGCGGTGGCGATCGCGCTGGTGATCGGGCTGCTGGCGCTGCGCGTGCAGGCGATCTTTTTTGCCATGATGACGCTTGCCGTCGCCAGCGCCTTCCTGATCCTGGCCTCGCAGCTCTCCGGTCTCACCGGTGGCGAGGATGGGCTGACCTACCAGGTCCCGGACCTGCTCGGTCCGGCCTTTCGTCTCTTCGACCACCGCGTGCTCGGCGTGCGCATGGATGGGCGCATCGTCAGCTACTATCTCATCTTCACCGCCGCGGTCGCTCTGGTGCTCGCCATGCTCAGGGTGGTGAACTCGCCGTTCGGCCGCGTGCTGCAGGCGATCCGCGAAAACCAGTTTCGCGCCGAAGCGCTCGGCTATCGGACCGAGATCTACCGCACCGCGGCCACCTGCCTGTCGGCCAGCGTCGCGGCGATCGCCGGCATGCTGATGGCGCTCTGGCAGCAATATACCGGTCCCGACACCACGCTGAGCCTGTCGCTGATGATCGACATCCTGTTGATGGTGGTGATCGGCGGCATGGGCACGATCTACGGCGCCGTCGTGGGCGCCACCGTATTCGTGCTGGCAAAGAACTACCTGCAGGTGCTGATGGCGGCGGCTGCCGCCGGGCTCGCCGATCTGCCGGTGCTCGCCAAGCTGGTGAGCCCCGACCGCTGGCTGCTCTGGCTCGGCGTGCTGTTCATCGTGAGCGTCTACTTCTTTCCCGCCGGCATAGTCGGCCGGCTGCGCCGCCGCCCTTAGTCGACCGCCCTCGCGCTCACCGGCGTGCGCAAAAAGTGTATGCAATGGCTTCGATCATGCCCACAATTTAGGCATAGGGGCCAGTCGCGCCGTGCCGGCCTGCCCTGTGCTGACCTCACCTCGCGCAAAAGCCCCGTTATTCAAAGAAGATAGGGAAGACCTCCTGCTCTGGCATGGAGATTGCGAACTCTTGTTCAAGGCGACCGCCGCGCAACGGGGCAACGGCGTCTTTCAACGACAAGATCGCGACCTCAGGGACGAAGGAGCAGGACATGACGTTCAGGTCATTCTCTCGGCGGCGGCTTCTGCAGGGTGCCGGCGCGGCGGCGCTGGCGGGCGCGCTGCCGCTGCAATCGGCTTTCGCCAAGACGACGACCGTCGGCTTCATCTATGTCGGGCCACGCGACGACTTCGGCTACAACCAGGCCCACGCCGAGGGCGCCGCCGCGGTCAAGAAGATGAAGGGGGTGAAGGTCGTCGAGGAAGAGCGCATCCCGGAGACGGTCCAGGTCGCCAAGACCATGGAAAGCATGATCAATCTCGACGGCGCGGGCCTCCTGTTCCCGACTTCGTTCGGCTATTTCAATCCCTACATTCTCGAGGAAGCCAAGAAGTATCCGAAGGTCCGTTTCGAGCATGCCGGCGGGTTGTGGACGCCGAAGGATCCAAAGAACGCCGGCAGCTATTTCGGCTACATCTTCGAGGGGCAGTACATCAACGGCATCGTCGCCGGCTACGCCTCCAAGAGCGGCAAGCTCGGCTTCGTCGCCGCCAAGCCGATCCCGCAGGTGCTGCAGAACATCAACGCCTTCACGCTCGGCGCGCAATCGGTCAATCCGAAGGCCACCACGCAGGTGATCTTCACGGGCGACTGGTCGCTGCCGGTCAAGGAGGCGGAAGCCACCAACAGCATGATCGACCAGGGCGTCGACGTCGTCACCATGCATGTCGACAGCCCCAAAGTGGTGGTGCAGACCGCCGCCAAGCGCGGCGCCATGGTGTGCGGCTATCACTGCAGCCAGGCCGCGCTGGCGCCCGAGCTCTATCTCACCGGCGCCGAGTGGAACTGGACCGATCTCTATCCGAAATTCGTCACCATGTTCATGAAGGGCGAGGCCATCCCGAACTTCTACCGTGGCGGCTTCAAGGAGGGCCTGATCAAACAGTCGCCCTATGGGCCGAAGGTTTCGGCGCAGGCGCGCAAACACGCCGACGAGGTCAAGGCCAATCTGACGAAGGGCGGCTATATCATCTTCAAGGGCCCGATCAGCGATAATACCGGCAAGGTCGTCGTGGCCGCCGGCAGCGGGCTCAGCCAGAGCAACAAGACCGACACGCAGCTCGAGTCGATGCACTTTCTGGTCGCCGGCGTGAAGGGCAGCCTGCCGTCGTAATTGCATTTGCACGAGGGCGCGGGCCATGGCCACGGACTTGACGGTCGGCAGTGTTGCGGCGGCGGGCGAGCCCGCCGCGGCGCCGGACAGGCGAAGCTTCCGGCGCGAGGGCATCGGCCGTGCCGCCGAAGCGGTGCTGATTCCGCTCGGCGCGCTGGTGGTCTCGCTCCTGCTGTTCGGCGTCTTCGTCGCCTTCGGCGGCGTCAATCCGCTCGACGTCTATGACTACATGCTGCTCGGTTCGTTCGGCACCTGGTTCTCGGTGCAGAACACCCTCACGATGGCGTCGCCGCTCATCTTGACGGCGCTGTGCACCGCGCTGCCGGCGCAGGCCGGCCTGATGGTCATCGGCGGGGAAGGGGCCTTCGTCATCGGCGGGCTGGCGGCGATCGCCGCCGGCCTGCCGCTGTCGGCGGTCATGCCGCCGGTATTGACGCAACTCGGCATGGCCGCGGCCGGCATGGCGGCGGGCGCGGCGTGGATCGCCTTCGCCGGCGCGCTGCGCCACTGGCGCGGCGTCAACGAAACCATCTCGACGCTGCTGCTCACCTATATCGGCATCGCCATCCTCAATCACATGGTCGAAGGCGTGATGCGCGATCCGGCGAGTCTGAACAAGCCGTCGACCCGCGCGCTGCCCGCCGCCGACATGATCGGCAACATTCCCGGCATGGACGTGCACTGGGGTCTCATCTATGGCGTCGTGTTCTGCGTCGCGGCGTATGTGCTGTTCTTCCGCACCACGTTCGGCTTCTCCGCGCGCATGGTTGGCGGCAATCCCCGCGCGGCACGACTGGCCGGCCTGCCGGTCGGGCGCATCATCCTCGCCGTCACGGCCATTGCCGGCGCTGCCGGCGGGCTCGCCGGCATGGTGGAAGTCGCCGCCGTGCAGGGCCGCGCCAGCGCCACGCTCGCCGCCGGCTACGGCTATACCGGCATCCTGGTCGCCTTCATCGCGCGGCAGAATCCGCTCGCGGTCATTCCGGTTGCCTTGCTGTTCGGCGGCATCGACGCCAGCGGCGGCCTGCTGCAGCGCCGCCTCGATATGCCCGACGCCTCGGTGCTGGTGCTGCAAGGCATCATCTTCGTGGTCATTCTGGCGAGCGAGACGCTGTTCGGCCGCTTCAGGATTTTCCGGTCGAAGGAGGGGTGAGCGATGTCGGTACGGCAGCGACACGTTCGTCCCCGCGCAAGCGGGGACCCAGGGATCAAAGCGAAATGCCTCGTATGGTGGCTCTGGATCCCCGCTTGCGCGGGGATGAACGGACTGTGTGGGAAGGGGACGGGCGATGGCTGACGCCTCCATCGGATGGTGGGGCGTGCCGCTGGCGGTGGCGGCGGGCGCGGTGCGCGCCGGCACGCCTTTCCTGTTCGTCAGTCTGGGCGAACTGCTGACCGAGAAGTCCGGCCGCATCAATCTCGGCCTCGAAGGCACCCTGGTGATGGGCGCGATGAGCGGCTACGGCACCGCTTATCTGACCGGCTCGCCCTGGCTCGGCGTGCTGGTCGCCGGCGTCACCGGTTCGATCTTCGGCGCGCTGCATGCCGGATTATGCTCGCTGCCCAAGGTCAACGATATTGCGGTCGGCATCGCGCTGATGCTGTTCGGCACCGGCCTCGCTTTCTATCTCGGCAAGCCGCTGATTCAGCCGCAGGCGCCGACCTTGCCGGCGATTCATCTCGGCTGGTGGAGCCATATCGCCGCCGTGCGCGAGGCGCTCAAGATCAACGCGCTCTTCATCGTCGGGGCGCTGTCGGCGCCGGCCATCGTCTGGTTCCTGCGCTCGACGCGCTGGGGCATGATCATCCGCATGGCCGGCAACTCCGCAGATGCCGCCCGCGCCATGGGCTATTCGGTGAATATGGTGCGGCTGGCGGCGACCATGACCGGCGGTTTCTTTGCCGGCGTGGGCGGCTCCTTCCTGTCGCTCTACTATCCGGGAAGCTGGAGCGAGGGCCTGTCGAGCGGGCAGGGCATCACCGCGGTGGCACTGGTGATTTTCGCGCGCTGGAGCCCGATGAACTGCTTTTATGCCTCGCTGCTGTTCGGCGGCGCCGGCGCGCTCGGCCCGGCGCTGCAGTCGGTCGGCGTCACCTCCGGCTATTACCTGTTCAATGCCGCGCCCTATTTCCTGACGCTTGCTATAATGGTGCTGACCACGTCGTCCGAGCATCGGCTGTCGGGCGCGCCGTCCGAACTGAGCATTACGCGGTAAAGAATACGGAGTTGTCCCATGAGCGGTCTAGGTGGTCTCAACAAGTCGCCGAACGGCGTCGTGCTCGGCCTGGTGCAGCTGCAGTTGCCGCTGGTGGCGACGCCGGACGACCTGGCGCGCCAAACCGAGAAGATCGTCGACATGGTTGCCAAGGCGCGCCGCTCGTCGCCGGCCATGGACATGGTGGTGTTTCCCGAATACGCGCTGCACGGCCTGTCGATGGACACCAACCCGGCCATCATGGTCACCCGCGAGGGGCCGGAGATGGCGGCCTTCCGCCGCGCCTGCCGCGATAACGCGATCTGGGGCTGCTTCTCGATCATGGAGCGCAACCCGGACGGCAACCCCTATAACTCCGGGCTGATCGTCGACGACAAGGGCGAGATCAAGCTCTATTACCGCAAGCTGCACCCCTGGGTGCCGGTGGAGCCGTGGGAGCCGGGCGATCTCGGCATTCCGGTGTGCGACGGGCCGAAGGGCGCGCGCATCGGTCTGATCATCTGCCACGACGGCATGTTTCCCGAGATGGCGCGCGAGTGCGCCTACAAGGGCGCCGAGATCATGATCCGCACCGCCGGCTACACCGCGCCGATCCGCCAGAGCTGGGGCTTCACCAACCAGGCCAACGCTTTCCAGAACCTAATGCAGACCGCGAGCGTGTGCATGTGCGGCTCCGACGGCACCTTCAACTCCATGGGCGAGGCGATGTTCTGCGACCTCGACGGCACGGTGATGGTGCAAGGCGGCGGCCGCGCCGACGAGATCGTCACCTGCGAACTGCGCCCCGACCTGGTGCGCGAGGCGCGCAAATACTGGTCGGTGGAGAACAACATCTACCAGCTCGGCCATCGCGGCTATGTGGCGGTCGCCGGTGGCGCGCGCGACTGTCCTTACACGTTCATGCAGGACATGGTGAAGGGCGAATACCGGCTGCCGTGGGAAGACGAGGTCATCCATACCGACGGCACCAGTTGCGGCTTCCCGGCGCCGGACCGCGCTTACAAAAAGGCGGCTGCCAATGGCTGACCGGCACACCACGGCGAGCCAGGCCGTGCGCGCAGCGCGCACGATCGAGGCCGATCCTTATCGCTGGCCCTATAACGGCGATCTCCGGCCGGAAAACACGGCGCTCATCGTCATCGATATGCAGACCGATTTCTGCGGGCCCGGCGGTTATGTCGACAAGATGGGCTACGACCTCTCGCTCACCCGCGCGCCGATCGAGCCGATCAAGGGTGTACTCGCCGCCATGCGCGCCGGCGGTTTCCACATCTTCCACACCCGCGAGGGGCATCGC
Organism: uncultured Pseudomonadota bacterium; assembly: GCA_963837965.1. GTDB lineage: Bacteria > Pseudomonadota > Alphaproteobacteria > Rhizobiales > Xanthobacteraceae > Pseudolabrys. The sequence continues at coordinate 862,779 of CAWIPY010000011.1, forward strand.
CCCGATCTCTCCGACCTGCCGGAAAACAAGCGCTGGCGCTCCCGCCAGATCGGCGCCGGCATCGGCGATCCGGGTCCTTGCGGCCGTATCCTGGTGCGCGGCGAGCCGGGCTGGGAGATCATCCCGGAGCTGGCGCCCCGGGCCGGCGAGCCAATCATCGACAAGCCGGGCAAGGGCTCGTTCTGCGCCACCGATCTGGAACTGATCCTGCGCACGCGCGGCATCGACAACATTATACTCACCGGTATCACCACCGACGTCTGCGTGCACACCACCATGCGCGAGGCCAACGACCGCGGGTTCGAATGCCTTCTGCTGGAGGATTGCTGCGGCGCCACCGACAAGGGCAATCACGAGCACGCAATCAAGATGGTCAAGATGCAGGGCGGCGTCTTCGGCGCGATCGGCACGTCCGCCGACCTGATCCGGGGGACCGCATGAGCACGTTGATCGGCGCCACCTCCGATCTGGTCCCGCTGGCAGGCGACGGTGCGATCGCCGTCGAAACCTTCGGCATCGGCAAGCATTTCGGCGACTTGGTTGCCCTCGACGACGTCTCCGTTCACGTCAAGGCCGGCAGCGTGCACGCGCTTCTCGGCGAAAACGGCGCCGGCAAGTCGACGCTGGTCAAATGCATCATGGGCTACTACCGGCCCGACCTTGGCAGCGTGATGGTGGCCGGCCGCGAGGTCGCAATCGGCAGCCCGCGCGAGGCGCATGCCCGCGGCCTCGGCATGGTCTATCAGCACTTTACCCTGGTGCCGCACATGACGGTGCTTGAGAACATGGTGATGGCGCGCGCCGATGTTCCCTCGGTCATCAACTGGCGCGCCGAGCGCAAGCGTTTCGGCGAATTCCTCGCCGCCATGCCCTTCACGGTGCCGGTTGACCGGCCGGTCGCCACGCTCGCGGCCGGCGAGAAGCAGAAGGCGGAAATCCTCAAGCAGCTTTACCTGAAGAGCCGCTTCTTGATCCTCGACGAGCCGACCTCGGTGCTGACCCCCAATGAAGCGGACGAGATCCTCGGCATGATCCGCGACATGGCGCATGCCGGGCGCATCACGGTGCTGATCATCACCCACAAGTTCCGCGAGGTCATGGCCTTCGCCGACGAAGTCTCCGTGCTCCGGCGCGGCAAGCTGGTTGGCGGCGGCGCGGTCGCGAGCCTCACCCCGGACGCCATGGCGAAGATGATGGTGGGCGATCAGGAGATTCGTGCCTTGGGCGGCCGCGCCCCGGCACCCGCCGGCGCCATCTGCCTCGAAACGCGTAATCTGAAAGCCGACAACGACGAGGGTTATCCGGCCGTCAACGGCGTCTCGCTGGCGGTGCGCGCCGGCGAGATCGTTGGCATTGCAGGCGTATCCGGCAACGGGCAGAGCGAGCTGGTGCAGGTGCTGGGGGGCCAGCGCGACTCGACCGCCGGCGAGATGCTGGTGCACGGCGAGCCCTATCACGCGCGGCGTTCGGAAATGCTGCGGCACAAGGTGTCCATGCTGCCGGAAGAGCCGTTGCGCAACGCCTGCGTCCCGCGCATGAGCGTGGCCGACAACATGGCCTTCCGCCGCTTCGATCAGGCGCCCTACGCGGTCGGTCCCTGGCTGCGTAACGGCGCCTTCCGGCGCGCGGCGGAGGAGTTGATCGCCCGCTATCGTGTCAAGACCTCGTCGCCCGATGCCCCGATTGCTACGCTGTCGGGCGGCAATGTGCAGCGTGCCGTGCTGGCGCGCGAATTGTCCGGCGAGGTGGACGTGCTGGTGGCTGCCAATCCGGTGTTCGGCCTCGATTTTGCGGCCGTCGCCGACATTCACGCCCAGATCATGGCGGCGCGCAACCGCGGCGCGGCGGTGCTCTTGGTGAGCGAAGATCTCGACGAGCTCTTGGAGCTTGCCGACCGCATCGTCGTCATGTTCAACGGCCAACTGGTTTATGAGGCGCTGGCGGCCAAGGCCGATCTCACCGAGATCGGCCGCCACATGGCGGGGCACTGATGGCGGCGCTGGACGATCTTATCGTGGCGGCGGCCGCCGCCCTCGGCCTGCCGCTGGAGGAGGGATGGAAGCCGGCGGTGAAGGCCAATCTCGACGTCACGCTGCGCCACGCCGCCATGGTCGACGAATTCAAGCTGCCGGACGATGCCGAGCCCGCGCCGATCTTCGAGGCCTGACGTGGGGGACGGGAACGCATGGCTGAGCGCCGCCGAGATCGCGCGCGCCGTGGCGGCGGGCGAGACCCGCGCCGCTGACGTGGTCGAAGAAGCGCTTGCGCGCATCGAGATCATGAATCCCACGCTCAACGCCTTCACGAAGGTGACGGCGGAGCGGGCGCGCGCCAAGGCAAGGGCGGTCGACGCCGCGCCCGACAAGGCCAAGCTGCCGCTTGCCGGCGTGCCCTTCGCGGTGAAGAACCTGTTCGACATCGAAGGCGTGGTGACGGTTGCCGGCTCCAAGATCAACCGCGCCTATCCGCCGGCGACGCGCGACGCGGCCCTGATCGAGCGGCTGGAGACGGCCGGCGCGGTGCTGGTGGGCGCGCTCAACATGGGCGAATACGCTTACGACTTCACCGGCGAGAACTTGCACGACGGGCCTTCGCGCAATCCACATGACTGCACGAGAATGACCGGCGGCTCCTCCGGCGGTTCGGGCGGCGCGGTGGCAGGCGGACTGGTGCCGCTGGCGCTCGGCTCCGATACCAATGGGTCGATCCGTGTGCCGTCCTCGTTCTGCGGTATTTTTGGTCTGAAGCCGACCTATGGGCGGCTCTCGCGCGCACGCAGCTTTCCATTCGTCGCGAGCCTTGATCATCTCGGCCCCTTCGCGCGCTCGCTACGGGACCTCGCGCTTTCCTATGACGCCATGCAGGGACCGGATGCTGACGATCCGGCTTGCGCGCAGAGGCCTGCCGATCCGGCCGTACCGCTCATCGAGCGTGGCCTCGACGGTTTGCGCATCGCGGTCGCCGGCGGTTATTTTCGCGAGGGCGCGTTTCCCGAGGCGCTGGAGGCGCTCGACCGCGTGGCCAAGGCGGTGGACGCGCGCGACGAGGTTGAAATCCCAGAAGCCGCGCGCGCCCGCGCCGCGGCATATGTCATTACCGCCACCGAAGGTGCCGCGCTCCATCTCGATCGCCTGCGCAAACAGGCGGGCCAATTCGACCCGGCTGTGCGCGACCGGCTGATCGCCGGGGCCATGGTGCCGGCCGCGCTGGTCAACAGGGCGCAGATATTCCGCCGCTGGTATCGCGCACAGGTGCTCGAACTGTTCGAGCGGTACGACGCCATCCTGGCGCCGGCGACGCCCTGCACGGCGCCGAATATCGGCCAACAGACATTCATCTTGGACGGCATCGAAATGCCTTTGCGGCCGAACGTCGGCATCTATACACAGCCGATCTCCTTTGTCGGCTTGCCTGTCGCCGCTGTGCCGGTGCCCTTGCAACCGCTGCCGATCGGCGTGCAGATCATCGCCGCGCCATGGCGCGAAGATATCGCCTTGCGCATCGCGCACGCACTGGAGCAAATGAACGTGGCGGCGGCGCCAAGACCGAAAATCTAGGGAGATAAGGATGGACATCGACCTGCCGGAGGTCGTGGCCGAAGTGACGCAAGCCTTCGAACGCTACGAAAAGGCGCTGGTGACAAACGACGTCGACACGCTCGACGCGTTGTTTCACGACGATGCGCGCACCATCCGCTACGGCGCGAACGAGATCCTGTATGGCTACGGCGAGATTGCCGCCTTCCGCGCCGCGCGCTCGCCGGTCGCGCTCGGCCGCACGCTGTCACGCACCGTCATCACCACCTATGGCCGCGCATCCGCCGTCGCCTCGACCCTTTACGAGCGGCCTTCGGCGCCAGGCAAACTCGGTCGGCAGATGCAGACCTGGGTCAAGTTTCCGCAAGGTTGGCGTGTGGTCGCCGCCCATGTCAGTCTGATGGACGCAGCATCCGAGGCGACACCGTGACCCTAACCTCGCGCGCGGCCGAAGTGTCGGCGGTTTCCGTATCCGGGCTTACGCGCGCCGAAAGCCTGCGGCTGCAATTGGCGGATGAAATCGTGCGCGGCTCGATTAGGCCCGGCGCCGCACTCGACGAGATCGAGCTTGCACGCCGCTTCGGTGTTTCGCGCACGCCGGTGCGTGAGGCGATCCGCATGCTGGCGGCAAGCCGCTTGGTGGAAGTGCGCGCGCATCGCGGCGCGGTGGTGGCGCGGCCGAGTCACGAGACGCTGATCGGCATGTTCGAAGTGATGGCCGAACTGGAGGCGCTCTGCGCAGGCTATGCCGCCGAGCGCATGACGGCGTCCGAACGCCGCGCCATGGAGGAGATGCATGAAAAGCTGCGCGCGCTGATCCAGAGCGGCGATCCGCAACGCTATCACGAGACCAACGAGGCCTTCCACGCCACCATCTATGCGGGCGCGCACAATGCTTACCTCACCGAATTGACGCTGATGACGCGGGCGCGCGTGCGGCCGTTTCGCCGCGCCCAGTTCCGCATTCGGGGGCGGCTGGCCAAGTCGCATCTCGAGCACGACCGCGTCGTGCAGTCGATCCTGCGCGGCGAGCGGGTGATGGCGGCGCAGACCATGTACGCCCACATCATTACTGTGGGCGAGGAATTCGAGCACTATGCGGAGACGCTGTGAGACTCACCCCGGCGCTGCGCTCGGTTGCGGTTCTCGCAAAGCGCCAAGCGGCAACTTGGTGTCGCCATGGAACACGCGTCCGATCTCGGTAAGGCTTGCGTCGTTGCCGCCGGGCGCCAGCAGAGTGATGCCGAAGGGAACGCCTTCGGCGGTGAAGGCGGCCGGCAGCGCCAACCCGCAGAGGTCGAGCAGGTTGACGAAATTGGTGTAGGTGCCGAGGCGGCTGTTGAGCTGGATGGGGTCCGCGAGCACCTGCGCCACCGTATAGGCGGTCGGCGCCGTCGGCAGCGCCAATGCGTCGACCGTCGCGAAGGTGCGCTCGGCCACGCGACGCAACGCTTCCAGTTTATAGAAGGCGGCGAAGGCGTCCACCGCCGTCGGCTTCAGGCCGCTGACGATGATTTCGCGCGTCACCGGATGCAGCGCGTCCGGATCGGAGTTCGAGCACCGGCTTGGCCGTAATGGTGCGCTCGGCCACCCATGGGCCCTCGTAGAGCAGGCGTGCCGTTTCGTAAAACGGCTCGATGTCGATTTCGACTATCGCACAGCCGAGCTGTGCCAAGCGGTCCAACGCCGCCGCATAGGCGGTCTCAAATGCCTTGTCGCCGAAGAACAGCCGCTGCCCCTTGAGCGGCACGCCGAGCTTGACGTGCGCCGGCATGGCGCCGGGCGCGCCGAGCGGCCGCTTGCGCGTATAGGGGTCGTGGTCGTCCGGCCCGGCGATTGCCCCAAGCGCGTCCCAGGCGTCGTCGACGGTGAGCGCGAACACCGAGACGCAGTCGAGCGTGCGGCAGGCCGGCACCACGCCATAGGTGGAGACCAGGCCGAGGCTGGGTTTAAGGCCGACGATATTGTTGAGACCCGCCGGCACGCGCCCCGAGCCGGCGGTGTCGGTACCGAGCGCCAAGGGTACGATGCCGGTGGCCACCGCCACTGCCGAGCCCGCGCTCGATCCGCCGGGGATCAGTTCCGCCTTGATCGGATTGCGCGGCGTGCCGTAGGGCGAGCGCACCCCTACCAGCCCGGTGGCGAACTGGTCGAGATTGGTCTTGCCGATGACGATAGCCCCCGCCGCCCGCAGACGCGCCACCACCGTCGCGTCACGATGCGGCGTGTAGGCGAAGGCCGGACAGGCGGCGGTGGTCGGCAGGCCGGCCACATCGATATTATCCTTGACCGCCACCGGCACGCCGTAAAGCGGCAGGGCGGCATCGCCTTTGCTCAGAGCGCGCGCTTCAGCCAGGCAGTCTGCCTCCTCGCGCAAGGTGATGAACAGGGCGGGATCGTGATAGGCGCGCAGCCGCGCATAGCTGCGGGACATCGTCTGCTCGGGCGTCAGTGTGCCCGCGCGGTGAGCGGCAACGATCGCGGCGGCGGTTTCGGCCAAGCGGCCCTCCTGGCAAAAAGGCGGCAGCCTCTTTGTGCGCAAAAATGCGGATATGTGCAATTGTCTCGCCCGGTGTGGCTTTCCGTTACGCCTTGCGCCGCGCCTGCTCTTGGCCCGCGCTTGAGAGCGCCGCCAGGGCGCTGCCAGAATCCGACACCCAGCCGAAAATGCCGCCCTGCGCCTTGATCATCTTCAGCCCAATCTCGTGAAATTCCGGAAAGTAGGAGGCGCAGCAGTCGCCCAGCACGATACAGCGGTAGCCGCGGTCGTTGGCCTCGCGCACCGTGGTGTTGACGCAGACCTCGGTGGTGACGCCGGTGACGAGCAGATTCTCGATGCCGCGGTTCTTCAGCAGCGATTCCAGGTCCGTCTGGTAGAAGGCGCCCTTGCCCGGTTTGTCGATAACCGGTTCGCCGGCGATGGGGTAGAGCGCGGGGATGATGTCGTGGCCGGGCTCGCCGCGGACGAGGATGCGGCCCATGGGTCCAGGGTCGCCGATGCGCGCGGAAGGCGCACCACGCTCCACCTTGGCCGGCGGCGCGTCGGTGAGATCGGGGCGATGGCCCTCGCGGGTATGGATGACCAGGAGCCCAGCGTGACGCGCAGCCGCCAGCACCGCCTCTAGCGGGGCTACAGCCGCCTGCAGGCGCGATACGTCATTGCCGAGTGTCTCGCCGAAGCCGCCCGGTTCGAGGAAATCGCGCTGCATGTCGATGATGATGAGCGCGGTGCGGTCGAGCTCGATCGCGATCGGCTCCGGTTCGGCGGCCATCGGTATCTTCACGAGCGGACCTCGCGCGCCATGCCCGTCACTCGATGGAGGAGCGGCTTGGGCGAATCCTATATCTCCGCCTTACAAGCAAGCGCTATGCCAGATAAGGCAGCAAGCGTCGTAGCTTACCTGCGTTTAACCGGCATTGCGCGCGGCTGTCGGTTCGCAAAGGGTGGGGGCGTGCCGCCCGTAGCCGTCGAAAAGGTCGAGCGCGCGCTCGAACCACTGGCCGACGGCGCTGTCCGTGTCGACCATCGGCTCGAAGGACAAAACCCGTCCCCACTGCAGGGTGGCGAACAGGCAGTAATCGGCGAAGCCCGGCTCGTCGCCTGCGAGCCAGCGGCTGATGTTAAGCGTCGCTTCCGCGGGCTGGAGGGCCTGCGCCAGCGCCCGCAAGCCGACCGAGCGCTCGAGCGTCAATTCTTCCAACGTGCCGCCGAAAATCTCTTCGCGATTTGCGCGGAAGTAGGGGCGGTCCTTGTCGGCGGCTGCGTTGTAAATCACCAGCAGGAATGTCGAGCGGACAATCGGATGAAGCGTTTGTTCGCACCAGCTGCTGACGAAGCGCCCCATCGCGCGCCCGGCCGCGCCGCGCATGAGGGGCGGCCGGTCCGGGTAGGCCTCGTCAAGATACAGTGCGATCTGCCAGCTATCGTGTACCCAGCGCTCGTTGTCGATCAGCACGGGGACACGGCCCTGGCCCGTTCGGGCGATGATCTCTTTTTCCGTAAATCGCCACGGGATGGTTTCGAAATCGAGACCCTTGTGGCGCAACGCCATCTTGGCGCGCCAGCAGAAGGGGCTGAACCGCAGCGCGGGGTCCTTTCCCGCCAGATCGTAGAGCGTGCGAGCCATGTCGCCTCCTTTAGTCGCGGTCAATGCGCGCGCCCGGCCGCCGCATCCGCCAGGATCATGTCGCTCGCTTTTTCGGCGATCATGATGGTCGGAAGATTGGTGTTGCCCGATGTGACCGCCGGCATGACGGAGGCGTCCACGACGCGCAAGCTGCCGATGCCGCGCACGCGCAGGCGGTTGTCGACCACGGCCTCCGCATCCTGGCCCATCTTGCAGGTCCCGGCGGGGTGCATCAGGCCATTGGCGCTGCGCCGGATGAATCCCATAAGCTCATCGTCGCTCTTGCTGTCGGCGCCGGGATCGAGTTCTTCGGCAACGTAATGCTGGAGCGGCTGCGTTGCCGCGATGCGCCTTGCGAGCTTCGCGCCCAGCAACAGGGTCTCACGGTCATATTCGGTCGCGAGGAAATTGGGCTCGATGACCGGGGGGAGAGCGGGATCGAGGCCGGCGATGCTCACCGTTCCCTGGCTCTCCGGACGCAGCACGTAGCCGGCAATCGTGAAGCCGGAAAAGGGGTGGACTTTTCCGCCCTGCGCCGACGCGCTCAAGGTCCCAAAATGGAACTGTATCTCGGTTCGCTCCGCGTCGGGGCGCACGCGCGCAAACAGGCCGGCGAGATTGATGCCGGTCGCCAGAGGCCCCTTGCGCAGCAGCAGGTATTTCAGGCCCACGGCGATTCGGCGATGAAGCCGATTGATGTCATCATTGGTCGTGACCGGCCTGCTGCTGCGGTAGCCGATGCGGAACTGGAGATGGTCCTGCAGGTTGCGGCCGACGCCTGGCAGGTGATGCATGACCGGAATGCCATGCTGCGCCAGAAGGTCACCGTCGCCGATACCCGAGCGCTGCAGCACCAGGGGCGAGCCGAAGGCGCCGGCGCTGACGATGACTTCGCGGCGCGCGCGCGCCTTCCTTCGTTCGCCGCCGACATGGAAATCGATGCCGGCGGCCCTGCTGCCTTCGAACACAAGGCGGTTGACCAAAGCATCCGTCACCACCGTGACATTGGCTCGTTTGGCCGCCGGCTTGAGATAGGCTTGCGCGGTGCTGGCGCGCCGTCCGTTGCGCGTGGCGACCTGAAAGAAGCCAACACCTTCCTGGGTCGCGCCGTTGAAATCGTGATTGCGCGGCACGCCGGCCTTAGTTGCGGCCTCGATGAACGCTCTGGCGAGTTCGTTGCCTTCGTCGACCGCCGAAATGGTCAGCGGCCCGTCTGTTCCGTGATGCTCGCTCGCGCCGAAGCAGTGATTCTCGAGCTTGCGGAAATAGGGGAGAACGTCGCTCCAGCCCCAGCCGGAATTGCCTTGCTCGCGCCAGGCGTCAAAGTCCTGCGGCTGACCGCGAATGCAAATCATGCCGTTGATCGAACTCGTCCCGCCCAGCACCTTGCCCCTTGGTGCATAGATGCTGCGCTCATCGAGCGTCGGCACTGGCGCCGACCAGGATCGCCAGTTCACCGTGGGACTGAACATCGTCTTGCCGTAACCAAGCGGCACGTGGATCCACCAGTTGCGGTCGCGTGGTCCCGCCTCCACCAGCAAGACGGAACACTTCGCCCCCGCGCTTAGCCGGTTGGCCAGCACGCAGCCGGCCGAGCCGGCGCCGACGATGATGTAATCGTAGGTCCCGTCCGTCATGGCGTTATTCGGCCACAGCTTGGGCGGCCGTTTGGCTCGTGCGCGCGCTCAAGTAGAAGTAAACCGAGATTGCCAGGGCCGCGGCGGCGAACGCGAGGCGCAGCGGCCAATCGGCGAACAAGAGCGAAACGAAGCCGACAACGCCGACGATGAAGAGGACGAGGCGTTCGGCTATGCCGAGGCGGCGATACATGTATCCGAACTGGCAGCAACAGATGCACCACTGCACCAGCACGACCAGCACCGTCACGGCGAGCAGGTCCCAGCTCACCTTTGGAAAGGCCAGCAGCTCCGGATTATAGACGAAAAGGAATGGCAGGATGAACATGGCCAGTGCCACCTTCAGCGACTGGCCGCCGACATGCCAGTACGAGACATTCGCGATCTTGGAGGCGGCAAGCGCGCCGACCGCGACAGGCGGGGTGATCGTCGAAAACACGGCGAAATAGAACAGGAAAAAGTGCGCCGGCAGCGCATCGACATTGCCGATCTGGATCACAAAGGAGCCGATGGCGAGTACGCTTGCGAGGTAGGCGATCGGCGTCGGCAGGCCCATGCCGAGTATCATCGCGACGAGGGCCGCGATCAGCAGGATGACGAACTTTGAGTTCGGCACCAGAAGGGCGAGGTAAACTCCGAAGTTGTTGCTTAAGCCCGTCGTCTGGAACGATTGAGCAAGCGGGCCGATCAGGAGAATCAAGATCGCAAGCACGACGACTAGCTCAAACCCGGTCGCCATCCCGGCCAGGAGTTCCCGCACGGAGACGCGATATCTGCCGTTGAGCGCCCAGACGAGCAGAGCGAGTACGATCCCGACCAAGCCGGTCAGCGCAGGCGGGTAGTAGCGTGTCAGCATGAAAATGACGACGCCGAACGGGATCACGAACGACGGCAGGAGCCGCCAAATGGCCTGCCAGTCTACGGTGACGTTCATCTTTTCGATTCCCGCCCGTCCGGAATAGCTCATGACGCTGAAAACCAGGGCGACCAGGTAGAGGACGGCCGGCACGAAAGCGGCGAGAGCCACCGTGACGTAAGGCTCATTGAGCAGGGCCGCCATGATAAAGGCCGCCAGACCGAGAATGGGCGGCATCAACTGGCCCGAGGTGGCGGCAAGGGTTTCGATGGCGCCAGCCATTGAAGCCGAATAGCCGGCCTTCTTCATCGTAGGGATGGTGAGGCGGCCAATGATCGTCGTGCTGGCGACGGCTTGCGCCAATATCGAGCCGAGCACCCCGCTGGCAATAATCGCCGGAAAGGCCGCGCCGCCGGAGACGCGCGAGCCCACGACGTTGCCGATTTCCATGAAAAGACGCACGACGCCGATGCCGACGAGCACGGCGCCGAACAGGATGAGGAAATAGAGGTCCGAGGTGAGGACATGAAAGAACATGTACAGGCCCTGGCTCGGATCCAGCGCCAGGTAATTCATGACGAAGCCGGTATCGTAGGGCGGATGGGCAAGGAGCTGAATGCCGATACCCTGGCCGAAGAAGAAATAAACGATCGACAGGACGACGATGCTCGGCAGGATAAAGCCCCAATGCAGCCAGCTCGCCAGGATGACGCCCGCCAGGAGCAGTGCTCCCATGATCATCGGCGTCGCCGTGAAGAATGGCGAGGCCACGATGATGGCGTCCATGTTAATGGCGCAGTAGCCGCCGCCGACTGCGCCGAAAACGAGCGCGACGAAGGCGAGGCACATCTTCGCCGTCCACCACGGGCCGCACGGCCCTTCGAGCCTGCGGTCGAGCAGGTCCCGAATGCCGAGGATGGCGGTGAGAATGGTGATCGACATGGCGACCGTCGCCGTGAACGAGACGTCCTCCTTGAGGACGCCGAAGGCGACGAGGCCCACGTACACGGTCAGCAGAAACGCGAGGACCACGAAAACTTGGTGGACCAGGCTTCGGGCGGATGTCAGGGTCATTCGTTAACTCGCGATCAAACGAGGCCTGTGCGGCCTTCTTGCGGTCGGAGCACTAGCGGTCTGGCCGCGCGCCGTGGGGCGCGCGGCCGTCTGCGGTCAGCAGCCGGGGATCTTCGCCACCGGTCCGCCCTTGGTCCGAAGCTCCCAGAGCCCGGCCTCTTTGTACGCTTTGAGTGCGCCCGGGTTCGTGTTGCAGGCGTTGAGTCCGGAGACCATGCCTTCCTTCGACCAGAAGCCCCAAAGCCCACCTTCCTTCTTCAGCGCAGGCCCGCTCTTGATCATTTCCTTGACCAACTGGTAGGCGGTGTCTTGCGAGAAGTCCTTGGTCACGGCCATGTACACGCGATTGAGGCCGATCGTGACCGGCTCTTCCTGCCCCGGAAGGGTTCCCGGCTTCAGCGTCTTGGTGAAGAGCGTGGTGCCGTACTTCTTGTTGATTCCTTCGATCGCCTCTTTGCTTACCGAAATGTAGTGCAGCTTGCGCCCGGAGGCCTTCGCGGCCGCGCCGATCTTCAACAGAAGGCCGCCTGAGTGCCACTGGTCGCTGCCCGGGTCGCCGAGGACGACGGACGTCACGACGTCAGCAGTGCCGTTGATCAACTGATCCGTCATGACGGCGGGCGTCACGAAATTGATATGCGCATTTTTCTTTGAGACGCCGTATTGCTCGAGCAGTAGGCGGCTGGACAGTCCCCAGTCGCTCTGCGTCAGCAGGCCGAGATCGATCTTCTTGCCTTTCATGTCTTCGATCGTCTTGATCTTCGGATCGAACGTCACGTAGAAGCGCCCGTTTGCGGTAGCGGCAATCTCCCACAGAAACTGGAAATGGTTCTTGATCGGGTTTGGAAGGCTGTCCTTGACCAGACCCTGACCGCCATGCGGCCCGAGCTGCAGCACCATATCCTCGGTGCCGAAGCTCGTATGCTTGGCCCGGCCTTTGTAGTTCTCGTCCATATACCGGATGTTGTACATGAACCCGGGCGTTTCCTGCGGTGCGATCGACACCTCCGCGCCGTTGCGTGCCATCATGTTGGATAGCTGCACGTTATACACCACGACGCCGCACCCCATCGGGCATTGCAGAGACGGGACGACCGTGAGCTTCTTCTGAGCATATGCAGCCGCGGTCAGGGCGATGGCGCCCGCGCCGACGGCCGCGATGGTCAATCGTGCCAGTTTCATCGTTTCCTCCTCCTTTGGTGGGTCATGTTTTTTCGGAACCCAGCGACCCAACTGCGTTCCGGTTGACGCCAGAAATCAGAGCCTTGCCGAAGCGACCGCGGTCCGGGCACCCGCCCTTGCCGATGTGGCGGCGGCGTGCATCTGCATCATCTCGCGTGCCTCTTCGGGAGTTGCGATTTCGCGCCCCAATTCGCGGGCGATGCGAACGGCCCGCTCGACGAGCTGCGCATTGTTGAGCGCCAGGACACCGTGGCTGAAATAGACATTGTCCTCGAAACCGACGCGGATGTTTCCGCCCATTGCCAACACCATGGTCGACATGGGGAGTTGAGTCCGGCCGATACACACGACCTGCCAGCTCGATCCTTCCGGTATCGCGTCGAGCATGGCGAGAAGGTTCGGCACGGTGGCAGGAACGCCGCCCGTGATGCCCAGCACAAAGCTGAAATGCAGCGGGGGAGACAGGACGCCTCTCTCGACAAGCTCCAAGGTGTTGGCGATATGGCTGAGATCGTAGACTTCCAGCTCGTTGTGGATACCGCGCTCCTTGCAGCCGTTGATGAATTCGGTATTCCACCCCTTCGAATTGTTGAAAAGGAATTCATTGCCTTTATGGTCGAAGTGGAACGTTCCCATGTTCACGGTCAGCATGTCGGGCCGGGGGTCGAGGTCGAGCAGCGCCATGCGCTCTTCCTGGCTGAAACCCATCGCCGGCTTTCCCGGACCGTTCTCATAGCGCAGGCCGATGCCGTTGCCGACTTGCGTGATCATCGTTGGACAGTTCGAGCGGATGCCTCCGAGGACCTCCGAATAGACGTTCAGGTCGGAGGTGGTGAGGCCTTGCTTGTCGCGAACGTGAATATGCGCGATCGCCGCGCCGGCGTTGTAACAGTCGCGAAAGGCCTGCACGATTTCGGCGGGCTGCTCAGGCAGCGCCGCGTTCGCCTCTTTGCCGTGCAGCCCTCCGGTCGGCGCGACCGTGATGATCACCTTGCCGGGCGAGGTCAGGTTGGGTTTCATCGGTTGTCTCCCTAGCGTGCATGTTGTTTTTGTTGCTGATGTTGTTGTCGTTGTTGCTGATTTTCGGTCAGATCATGGTAATGCCGCCATCGACCGCCCATGCCTGGCCCGTGACGTAGCTTGAGTCGTCCGCGGCAAGAAAAACCGCCAACGGCGCAACTTCCTCAGGATGTAGGAATCGCTTGAGCGGAGCAGAGCTTTTCCATTTTTCGACAAGTGTATCTGGCGCAACGCCTGCCGCTTCCGAGCGTCCCTTCACGAAGGTCGGCATCATCTCGGTCTCGACGAACCATGGGCATATCGCGTTGATGAGCACGTTGTGTTCTGCGATCTCGAGCGCGATGCAGCGCGTCAAACCGACGACGGCGTGCTTGGAGGCATTATAGGCACTCTGATGCGGTGCGCCCCACTTGCCCGCGGTTGAGGCAATATTGATCACTCTCCCCGTCTTGCGCCGGATCATCATCGGCAGCACGGCTTGCGTGAGATGGAGGAGGCCGTAAAAGTTCACGTCGAACACGCGCCTGAAGTCGTCGCTTGTGAGGTCGAGGAAGCGGCCCGCGCTGTAAATGCCTGCATTGTTCACCAGCACGTCGATCGGCGCATCCGCTTCGGCCCTATCCACCATCTCGCGCACGGCTGGTTCATCGGTGATCTCGCAGCTCAGGGCGACGCAGCGAATACCGTGGGCCTCGCGCAAGGCCTCGGCGACTGACTCGAGCAGTTCGATATTGCGCGCGGTCAAGACCAGGTCGCAGCCCTCGGCAGCGTAGGCCTGGGCGATCGCCCGTCCGATCCCTCTGTTGCCGCCGCTGATCAGCGCGGTCTTTCCCTGCAGGCGGCCCGACACGGTCAAACGAGCCTCACGCTGTAGACGCGGTCCTGTTCGGATACGTCGGCTACACGGATTTGCGTTCGGCCATCGAGGTCGGTCTCGAAAAGCGCGCGTGACAGAGGATTGACGAGGACCGATTCCAGCGCGTTGCCGATGCCGCGCCCGCCATTCGACAGATCCGGGGTGCAAAGTTCGAAAATGCGCCGTCTTGCTTCGGGCGCAATTTCGAGTTGAAGCTTATGCTCGTCGAAGACCTTCTTGGCGATGTTCGCCAGCATTCCGTCGAGGATTTCGCGTGCGACCTCCGGGACGATGTAGTTGAACACGACGATATTGTCGCCGATGCGGTTCAACAGCTCCGGACGCATCAGCTGGTATTTGAAATGGTCCTCAATGGCGTGTCGGATTGTTGAACTCGACGATCTCATATGGATCGCCGGGCTTTACGCTCTGGATTCGATGCCCGCTTTCGTCCCTGGTATGAATGCCTAGGTTCGACGTGAAGATGATGACCGATTCGGTGAAATAGGCGGTCGCGCCTTGGCCGTCGGTGAGACGGCCGTCCTCGAGAATCTGGAGAAACTTGTCCAGGACGCGGGGATGGCACTTCTCGATTTCGTCGAAGAGGATGACGCTGAAGGGGCGCTGGCGCACAGCGTTCGTCAATTCGCCGCCGCTGGCATAGCCGATATAGCCGGGCGGGGCGCCGAGCAGCCGGGTTGCCGCATGCTCTTCGGCGAACTCGCTCATGTCGAAGCGGATGTAGGCGCGCTCGTCGCCGAACAGAAGCTGCGTCAGCGTCTTGGCAAGCTCGGTCTTGCCGACCCCCGTCGGGCCGGCGAAGAACAGCACGCCGCGCGGCCGGCCGCCGAGGGAGCGTGCGTGCGCTCCGGTGAGCCCCATGACGGAGCGCATCAGAATGTCCACCGTCTTGGTGACCGCCTGGTGCTGGCCTTTGACGCGATCCTCGATATGGAGTCGCGCATTGCGGATCTTTTCGCGCAGATATTCTTTCCGCCACGGATTGTCGGTCGCCCCGATCTTGAAGCAACGCACCGCATCCTCGACTTCCATGAGCGGAATGCGCTGCCAGCGCGCGAGCACCGCGATGTCCGCCATGTTCTGCAAAGACATGCCGTCGGTTGCGTCGGCAAAGCGCAGCGCCGTTTGCCGGCGCTCCGCCGCGGAAATCCTGCTGTGGCCGTCAAACTCGGGCGACAGCACCTCGCTGGCGCGCAGTCTGCTCTCGAAGTCAGGGCGGGGGATGACGATCGAACCCACGCGGTCGCTGTCCAGAGAGAACCAGGACGGCATGTCGTGCCCCCGGTTCAACAGCCAGAAGACGGGGTTGAAGAGCGGCGGCACGCGCTGGGCGGCGCTGTCCCTGCTGACGGGCTCTGCGCGCAGCGAGAGCTTTTCCATGACCGTGAAGAACTTGAGGTCGAGCGAATCGGGCGCCTGCGGGCTCGCCGATAGACGGGAGGCGAAATCGATCACAAGCGCGGCGCGCGCCGACTTGAGATCGACAAGGCGCCTGGCGATATTTCCCAGCGAGTCCAGGTTGGTCATGGCCATGACCCCGTTCGCCGGACCCAGATTGAGGAGTTGCAGCGCCTTGTCCTGCACGGCCTTTTCAGGCGGATGGACACGCATCCCGTCGACACGGTCGTAGATAAGGAGAAACTCGTATCCCATCGACTGCAGAAAGCCCCAAAGACAGTCGATCATTCCCTGAAGCCGAACGCCCGAAGAGGTCGGCGTCAGAAAGGCATCCCGCACGTTACCGGAGAGGACGAACTGGGACCGGATGGGCAGCAGACGATGAATCTCTCCGACCCAGCGCGGCCAAATCGAAATCGCGGCGTTCTCGAAGTGCGGCTGCGCGGGGGCGAGGGCATTCATGGCGTGGCCACCATGTTTCGCGGCGAGACAGTGCCTTCGCCTCGTCCCGGCGGGGTCTTTGCGGTCCGTTCGGGCAAGAGCGTGCCGGCAATGGCGGCCGCAGCGGCATGGAGCGCCGGCAAGAACCCGTAGCCTTTCTTCAATGTCATGCGCGGCGCCGGCCCATGCGCCGCCACTGTGGCATGGACGCGGCCGTTCGCGTCCCGGACGGGGACCGCCACGCAGACCGAGCCCTCGAGGTACTCGCCGACGTCGGTGCCCACACCGGTCGAACGAATCTTCGTCAGCCTGCGCTCGATCCCGGCCGGATCGATGACGGTGCGTTCTGTATAGCGACGGAAGGGCCCGGGGCCGAGCAGCCGATGCATTTCCGGCGCGGACATGTTGGCGAGGAACAGCTTGCCGCTCGCCGTGCAGTGCAGCGGCACGCGCGTCCCGCTGTGCATATGCAAGCGCACGGTCGCATTCGTCTCGACGCGGTCGATATAGACGACCTCATTGCCGTCGAGCATCGTGAGATTGCAGGTTTCTCCGATTTCCTCGACTAGGCGCACCAGCACGGCATGACGCTGCGCGCGCAGGGGCGAGTTAACTTGCACCTGAAAAGACAGGGCGGACGTGCGTTGGCCGATCGTGTAGCGCTTCTCCACACTTTCGCGCTGGATGAAGCCGCCGCGCGCGAGCAGACCGAGTATTCGAAACACCGTTGGCTTGGGTAATCCGCTTGAGCGCGTCAACTCATCGAGCGTCGGCGGCGTTTTCGCGCCCGCGACCAGTTCGAGCACCGTGAAAGCGCGCAAGGTCGAAGAGTCGCCGTCTTCGTACGATTTCGGTGAGCGAAATGCCATGTTCCATTATTGCAAGCCACCGGCGGACCCGCAACCGGAATACGGAGGCGCGCGAGATCGTTTTTACCGCCGACTCTCACGTCGTGAGAAAAAGTTGACTTTTAGATATAGGGCTGTTGCGCGAGCGATGAAGTCTCGCATGAGCAGTCTCACGCGATAAGAACTTATCTTGCCGGTTAAGCGCCGGAAGAGTTTATCCGATCAATTCCACAGTCTCTCGCTCGCCAGCTTGGCGCCCTCGGCCATGGAGCGATATTTTGCCCATCCAATATCGGGATCGACCTTCACGTGACCGGCTTGGGAGGACATGCCGCAATCGGTGGACGCAACGACGTTCTCGCGTCCCACGCACGCGGCATAACGGCACAGGCGGTCGGCGATGAGCTCGGGATGCTCGATCCGGTGCGTGACTGAATTCAAGACGCCCGGCAGCAGAACGATGTCGCGGCCCAGATCGCGCTCGCGCCACACTTTCCATTCGTGCTCGTGGCGCGGATTGGCGCCTTCGATCGATAGCCCGAGGGGGCGCATTTTCAGCAGTATATCGATCATCTCGGTGAGCTCGATGTCGTGATGATGCGGCCCGTCGTAATTGCCCCAGCACATATGCAAGCGCATCTGTTCGGGTGGAATATTGCGCGTGGCGTGGTTGAGGGCGGCGATATGCATCTCCGCCTCCCGGCGGAATTCGGCGACGCTCAATTTCTGAAACTGCATGTGCCGTCCCATGCCGAGGTCGGGCGCGTCGATCTGCAGGATGAGGCCGGACGCGGCAATCGTCTCGTATTCGACCTGCATCGCGTCGGCGACGGCCCAGACGAACGCTTCATGGCTCTTGTAGTGCGCATTTCCCAGCCATAATCCGATCGAACCGGGCGAGGCGGCATTGAGAAAACCGCTGCTCGCGGGCGTCTCCGCCAGCGCAGCCTGCAGCATATCGATGTCGAAGGTGAGGTCGTCGTGGCCGATATAGTTGATCGGGCCGGTGCATTGGGGCCGGATCATCTTGTCGAATCCTTCCGGGCCGTAGAGACGGCGATAGAAGGCGGGGAAGGCGTCGAGATCGGAAGCGCCAAGCTTCGGAGCATCCTCGCCATCGAAGCCGGAAAGCCGCTCCTTGGCATAAGCGCCATATCCGATCTTGCCGAGTTCGCCGTCGTTGACGATGTCGATGCCGTGGTCGACCTGTTTGCGCACGACGTCTTTGACCGCCTGCCCGAGGCAGGCGCGGAACGCGTCCTCGTCGTAATCCTGTTTGCGGTCGCGCGCTCTCAGGAAGGACATGAGCTCCGCCGAGCGTGGCAGGCTGCCGACGTGGGTTACCAATATGCGGTCTTGGCTGCGCATCGCCATCTTGCGCTCACGCCACCGGTTCGATGACAAACAAGGTTTGGCCAAATTCGACGAGTTGCCCGTTTTCTGCACCGATCTGTATGACGGTTCCGTCGCATTCGGCGTTGATTGTGGTGAAAAGCTTCATCACCTCGATCAGGCAGACCGGCTCGCCCTTACGAACGACGCTGCCGACCTCGACGAATGGTGGAGCGTCCGGGGAGGAGGCGCGATAGAACGTGCCGACCATCGGCGCGGCGATGACGGCCTGGTTGACGCCGGCCTCGACCATGGCAGCGGGCGCCGCGGCGGCCGGCGCAGGCCGGGCGGAAACGGGTGCCGCAGCAGGGCCACCGGGCACCGGGGCGCTGGTCTCGCGAACCGGAACAGGCGCGCCGCCGGCTCCATTGCGCCGCACAATGAGCCGCAAGTCGTTTGTTTCGACGACCAACTCGTCGCAGGCACTGCTGTCGATGACCTTCAGGATTTCGGCGATTTCTTCGTAACTTAAATTCAAGCCTTTGCTCCCCCGGTTTTTCCAAGCTCGGCTTCGCCGAACTGAGATCCATCTGTCGTTATGGTGCTCGACAAGCGCGCCGCGGCCGCCTTCATCAACGGTACGTGCTGTCTGGCCTTTTCAACCGTCATGCGCACGGCCGGCGCCGAGACCGCGATGGCGGCGACCGGTTGGCCGTTAGGACCGAACACCGGAACGGCAACACAAACGACGCCCGCGAGGAATTCCTGGTTGTCGATCGATGCGCCCGAGCGCCTGATCCTTTGTATCTCTTCTTCAATCTGCGCCGGGTCGGTAATCGTATTGCTGGTGTAAGGGTGAAGTTCAATCGAACTCGAGCAGCAGCGCGCGCCTGCGCGAGGAGAGATGGCTCAAGAACAGCTTGCCGATCGACGTGCAATGCAGTGGCACCCGCGATCCCGGTTCGAAACGCAAGCCGAAAGGCCAGGCGGCTTCAACGCGATCGATATAGACCACATGGCTGCCGGCCATGACGCCGAAATTGCACGTCTCGCCCACCTGCTGCGAAAGCGCTTCCAGAATCGCGCGCCGCGGTGCCTGCTGCATGGAAGTGGCTACGAGTTCGAGCCCAAGGCGCACCAGGCGTGCGCCAGGAACCAGCCGCCGGCTGCCCGGTTCGCGCTGAATCAGGCCTTCGTTCTCAAGCATGCGGACAATGCGGTGCGCCGTCGGTTTCGGCAGTCCGAGCAGAACGCCAAGCTCCGTTACCGATAATGGCCGCTTCGCCGTCGCCATTGTCTCAAGAATTGAGACTGCTTTGACGGTCGGAAAGACCTTGCCCAGGTGTTCTGGTTCGGCGGTCAGTTTGCGCGAACTGCTGCGGGAGCGAGCTCTTGATGTCTGCGGCAAATCAAGGCGGGTTTCCATGCGAAGTATCAAAAACCGGAATAAACAATCTTGCAATACGAATTTTTGATGTGCCAAAGTCAAACGGAGAGATAACGACCATCTGGTCTCGCCGGGTGGGAAAATCACGAGCAGGGGTCAGTGGATGCGGCGGGTCTTGGTTGCCAATCGCGGCGAGATTGCCTTGCGAGCAATTCGCGCATCCCGGCAACTGGGTCTGCAAAGCGTTGCCGTCTATTCCACCGCGGACGCAAATTCGGCGCATCGCTGGGCGGCCGATGAAGCGATCTGCATTGGGCCGCCGCCGCCAAAGGCGAGTTATCTGAACGCCGGCGCGTTGATCGAAGTCGCCCGCAGTCGCGGCTGCGACGCGATCTACCCGGGCTACGGCTTCCTCTCCGAAAACAGCAGTTTCGCGTCGCAGTGCGTTGAAGCAGGGCTGACCTTCGTTGGTCCCCACGCCGAGGCAATCGCACGCATGGGCGACAAGGCGACAGCGCGGCAAACGGCGGCATCCCTGGGCATTCCAGTAGTGCCAGGCTCGAAGGATGCATTCACGGCCGCGGCCGAGGCCGATAACATCGCCAAAGAGATCGGCTTTCCTCTATTGCTGAAGGCCAGCGGCGGTGGCGGCGGGCGGGGCATGCGGGTGGTCGCCAATGCGGAGGAGTTCGCGGCCAAATTCGATCAGGCGGCCGCGGAGGCGCAGGCGGCGTTCGGCAATCCGGCCATCTACCTGGAGCGGTTTTTTTCCGAAGTTCGCCACGTCGAAATCCAGGTATTCGGCGACAGTCACGGCAATTATGTGCACCTCGGCGAGCGCGATTGCAGTGTGCAGCGCCGGCATCAGAAGCTGATTGAAGAGGCGCCGTCGCCGGTCATCGACCAGACCACGCGCCGCGAAATGGCCGAGGCCGCGACGGCATTGGTCCGCGCTCTCGAATATGTCAACGCGGGCACCGTCGAATTCATTTACGATGCCGCCAGCGGAAAATTCTTCTTCATCGAGATGAATACGAGGATCCAGGTCGAACACCCGGTGACGGAGCTCGTGACCGGGACCGACCTTGTTCAGGAGCAGTTCCGCGTCGCGGCCGGGGAGCCATTGTCCTTCGGCTCGACCTTTGCCGACGGGCGCGCCGCGATCGAATTCCGAGTGAATGCCGAGGATGCCGCGCAGGACTTCCGCCCTTCTCCAGGCACGCTCAAGCGCTGGTCGCCGCCGAACGGCCGCAACATCCGTGTCGATAGCCATGCCTATGAGAACTACGCGGTGCCGCCGTATTACAATTCGTTGCTGGCCAAGCTGATCGTCGTGGGGGCGGACCGAAAGGCGGCGATCGAGACCGCGAAATCCGCGCTTGCCCGCTTTCAGGTGGCCGGCATTACCACGACCATTCCTTTCCACGCCTACCTGCTGCAGCAGGCTGAATTCACCCGCGCCGAAATCCATACCCGCTGGATCGAGGACAATTTCCGGAATCGTGCCTCGCAATGAGCAAAAAGAAGACCGTTAGACTGATAGACGTGACGCTGCGCGATGCGCACCAATGTCTATGGGCGACGCGGATGACCACCGCGATGATGGCCGACATCGCCCCGCGGCTCGACCGCGCCGGTTTCGAGGCAATCGATCTCGCCGGCGGCGCCGTATTCGACGTCTGCGTGCGCTACCTGCGCGAAGACCCGTGGGAGCGCATGCGCATCCTCAGCAGCTGGGTGACCGAGACGCCGCTGATCGTAATGACGCGTTCGCAGAGTCTGTTCACCTTTGAGTTCTTTCCGGACGACATCGTCGCCTTGACCGCCGAGCGGATTTTCGCCAACGGCATTCGCTATCACACGCCTTATGACGCGCTCAACGATATGCGCAACATGCAGGTGCCCTTGCGTGCGGCCAAGCAGGTCGGCCTCTATACTGCAGCCGGTGTTGTCTATTCGGTGAGCCCGGTACACACGGACGAGTACTACGCGCGCAAGACGCGCGAACTCGTCGCGCTCGGTGCCGATGCAATTTTCATCAAGGATCCGAGCGGCCTGCTGACGCCGACACGGGCGCAGACTTTGGTACCGGCCGTCAAGGCCGCTTGTGGCCCGCTGCCGCTGCAGCTGCATTCGCACTGCCTGAGCGGCCTCGCGCCTTATACCGCCTGTCTGGCGATCGAGCTGGGGGTGGAGGTGGTGCACACCGCCACCTCGACCCTCGCCAACGGCGCGTCGCATCCGGCGACCGAGGTGTTCGTGCGTAACGCGCGGCGCGACGGGTTTGAAGTGCCTATCGACCTTGCGCCGATCGAGGAAGTGGCCGAGCGGCTGCGCTATATCGCCAAGCGCGAGGGCAAGCCGCTCGGTGACATCGTCGAATACGACGCCTTTCATTATGAACACCAGATGCCTGGCGGCATGATTTCCAACCTGAAATCGCAGCTTGCCCCGCTCGGCATCGCCGACCGTCTGCCGGAAGTGCTGGAGGAAGCCGCGCGCGTGCGGTGCGACCTCGGTTATCCCATCATTGTCAGCCCGTTCGCGCAATTCGTGATGACGCAGGCGGTCCTGAATGTGATGGGCAAGGAAAGATACGCGTCCGTGCCCGACGAAGTCCGCAAATACGTGCTCGGCTATTATGGCGAGATCGCGGGTCCGATCGATCCGAATCTCTTCGACCGCATTACCGGGGGCGCCGAGCCGACCACGGCGCGTCCAGGCGACCTGCTCGAGCCGGGCATCCCGCGCCTACGGCGGCAACGCGGGCCGTTCGCGTCCGACGACGACCTGTTGCTGGCGGCGTTTTATTCGCAGCGCGAATATGATGCGCTCAAGGCGGCCGGCCCGATCAAGACCGAATATCCGCTGGGGCCCACGCCCCTCGTCACGCTCGTGAAAGAGCTGGCGGAGCGGCGGCATATCCGATCATTCCACTTCATCCAGCGTGCAACTGCCGGGAAATCCTGATGACAACGCCCGCCGTCATTACCGTCGCTATCACCGGAGCCATTCCGCGCAAGGCGGATACGCCTGCGGTTCCGGTCACGCCGAACGAGCAGATCGAATCGACCCATGAAGCCTTCGAGGCGGGAGCTTCGGTCGTCCATATCCACGTGCGCAATCCCGACGAAAGCCCGGGTTCGGACCCCGAACGGTTCGCTGAAGTGCAGGAGGGCATCGTCAAGCATTGCCCGGGCATGATCGTGCAGTTTTCAACCGGCGGACGCGGCCGGGGCCAGAACGAGCGCGGCAAGATGCTGTATCTGAAGCCGGACATGGCATCGCTGGCGACCGGTTCGGTGAACTTTCCCAAGCAGATCTACGAGAATCCGCCCGACCTCGTGGAGGATCTCTCCCGCGCCATGCTGGAGCACAACATCAAGCCGGAAATCGAGGTTTTCGACGTGGCGATGCTGTACAACGCCAGGAACCTCGCCGACCGCGGGCTGCTCCGGCGGCCGTGTCACGTGCAGTTCGTCATGGGTATTCCGAACGCGCTGCCGGTGCGGCGCAAGTTGCTCGAATTCCTCGTCTCCGAGCTCAATGAGCTGATGCCCGATGCGACCTGGGCGGCCGCCGGCATCGGCCGCAACCAGCTCGACGTCAACCGCTGGTGCCTGGAGCTTGGCGGACACGTGCGCACCGGGCTCGAGGACAACATCAAGTTCGACAAGGATCGGCTCGCGCGCAGCAATGCCGAACTGGTCGGGCGCGTCGCGGATATCTGCGGTGAATACGGGCGTCATGCCGCGAGCGTCGCGGAAGCGCGCGACCTGCTGCATCTGGCGCCCGTGGGCGGCCGGGGCTGGCGGAATTGAGCGGCGAGTGGACATTACGGGTGCGGTGAAATGGACCTCGAACTGAAGGATCGCGTCGCGATCGTCACCGGTGGCGCCAGCGGCATCGGTGCCGCCATCGCGCGGACCCTTGCTGCGGAAGGCTGTGCCGTCCGTATCGTTGACATCGACGCCGATGACGCGGGGAAGACCGTCGACGTGCTGAGCAAAGGCGGGCGCCGCGTCGACGCTTCGATCGTGGACGTCACCGATCCCGATGCCGTCGCCGCCGCCGTCAACGAGGTCCACGATCAGCATGGCCGGCTCGACATCCTGGTCAATTCGGCGGGTGTGGTATCGGTCGGCACGGTGGCCGATCTGCCGGTCGACGAGTGGGAGCGCGTGTGCGGCGTCAATCTCTCCGGCATGCTTTATTGCATCAAGGCGGCGATCCCGTTCATGACCGCGCAGAAGCGCGGCCGCATCGTCAATATCGCCTCGATTTCGGCGGCGCGGGGAGGGGGCTCGATCGGCAACGTCCTTTACGGGACGAGCAAAGCCGGCGTCGTCGCCTTGACCATGGGCATGGCACGCGAGCTCGGACGTCACCAGATCACGGTGAATGCCGTGTCGCCCGCGGTCGCCGCCACGAAGATGACCCGCGATCTTCTCACCGACGAGGTCAAGGAGCGGGTCAGCGCACGCATTCCCCTGGGGCGGCTTACCGGTGTCGACGATGTCGCCGACCTGGTGGCGTTCCTGGCGTCCGAACGGGCATCATTCATCAGCGGCGTCGTCATTCCGGTCGACGGCGGCATCCTCACCACGTGAGCCTCCGGCGGAGGCCTGCGGAACGGTCGGCATGGGCGGCACCGTAGACATCACCACCATCGCCGTCGTCGCCGTCGTTTTCCTCGGGGGATTGATGCGCGGCGTCACCGGATTCGGCGGCGCCATGTTGATGGCCCCGCCGCTTAGCCTTCTGATCGGCCCATTAGCCACGGTCGTGACCGCCCTGCTGCTGGAAAGCACCGCCGCGCTGGTGATGTTTTCCGAAGCGCTGCCCATCATCAACAAGGGCATCCTTGCTTTTCTCCTCGTGCCGGCATTTCTGACGGTGCCGTTGGGCGGCTATCTCCTGGTCACCCTCGATCCCTTGATCGCGCGCAAATTCATCGCCGTGGTGGTCGTCGTCTTCAGCGCCGTGCTTCTGGTTGGCGTGCGCTATTCCGGCCGGCCGCGGCCGGCAACCTCGCTCCTGCTTGGCGGTGTGGTCGGCGTTCTGCTCGGTTCAACCAGCGTCGGCGCGCCGCCCGTCATCCTCTATCTCTTGTCCGGTCCCGACCCGCAGGCGGTGACGCGCGCTAATCTCACCGTGTTCGTTACGGCGATTTCGGTGGCCGGACTGGCGATGCTGGTTGTTGCCGGCGCCATCACCCACAAGCTTCTGCTTTCGGCCTTTCTGCTTTGCATCCCGTATCTGGGCGGGACATGGTTGGGCGGTAAGCTGTTCGGCGTTATGAGCGAGGTCGCGGTGCGCCGTCTGGCGCTCTCGTTCATGCTGATGATGGGCCTCGTCAGCCTGGCGATCTGACCGGGAAAAACGGCGCGAAGGTCGCGACAATGTTTTCTGTTGAGCGAAACGACAGGTCAAGGAAATGCCCGCGCTGAAACCCTTCATGAACGAGACGATCTGGGCCCGCTTCGAGCCGACCGAGGCCGATTGGGAGAGCGAAGACCCCGTCGTGCTGGCGCGGATGCTGGAGCAGTTGCAGATCATCCGCGTCTTCGAGGAGAAGGTGCTCGAGCTCAAGGGCGAGCAGATCCTGCACGGTCCGGCCCATTCGAGCATCGGGCAGGAAGGTGCGGCGGTCGGCTGCATCTCGGTGCTCGGCGCGGGCGACAAGATCAACGGCACGCACCGCATGCACCATCAGTTCCTCGCCAAGGTGCTCAATTGGGCGACGCCCGCCGGCTACGATCCGCGGCAGGCCGAGCCGGGCATGGACATGCGCAGCGTGATCGAGCGCACGCTGGCCGAGATCATGGGGCTAAAGACCGGGTTCTGCGGCGGCCGCGGCGGCTCCATGCATTTGCGCTTCGCCGAAGCCGGATGTCTCGGCTCCAACGCGATCGTCGGCGGCAACCCGCCGCATGCGGTCGGCTACGCCTTCGCCGACAAATATCGCGGCCGCGACAATGTTTCGGTCACTTTTTTCGGCGACGGCGCGACGCAGATGGGAACCACGGTGGAATCCATCAATCTCGCGGCGCTGTATGACTGTCCAACCATTTTCTTTATCGAGAACAATTACTACGCCGTCTCCACCCATGTGCGCGAGCAGACGCGCGAAACGCGCTTGACGAGCCGCGGGGCCTGCTTCGGCGTCCCCGCCCTCGAAGTCGACGGCATGGACCCGTTCGCCGTGCGCAAGGCGATGCAATGGGCCGTCGATTACATCCGCACCAACCGCGGGCCGGTGCTGATCGAGGCCGTCTGCTACAGGCATTTCCATCAGCAGGGGCCGATCCCCGGCAGCGCCTTCGGCTATCGTGACAAGACCGAAGAACAGGACTGGCTCGAGCGAGATCCGCTCGAGACCTATCCGCAGCAGCTTATCGCCCGCGGTATCGTTTCCAAGGATCAGGTGGCTGCACTCGCCGCCCGCGCGCGCGGCCTTGTCGAGTACGCCGTCGGCATGGTGGCCGAGCCTGAGCCGGGCAGCAACCGCCGCCGTGTGCCGCCCGATCTGTGGCCCGACCCTGGGGAGGTCGAGGTCGGCATCCGCGGCGATCTTGCCGAGCTCGCCGGCCAGCGCACCCGCGAAGCGGAGGAATTCGCGCCCGAAGCGCTGCAGGAGATGAAGTTCGTCGATGTCATCTCCGGCACCATGCTGCGCAACATGGCGCGAGACGATGCGATCTTCGTGCTGGGGGAAGACGTGCACCGCCTGCGCGGCGGAACCGCGGGCGCGACCAAGGGCATCGCGGATAAATTCAAGGACCGGCTGGTCGGAACGCCGATCTGCGAAAATGGCTTTACCGGCCTCGCCCTCGGCGCCGCCATGAACGGGCTGCGGCCGGTGGTGGAGATCATGTATCCCGACTTTTGCCTGGTGGCGGGCGATCAGTTGTTCAATCAGATCGCCAAGGTCAGGCACATGTTCGGCGGCGGCTTTCCCTTGCCCTTGGTGGTGCGCTCCCGCGTTTCGGCCGGCGCGGGCTACGGGTCGCAGCACTCGATGGACGCGAGCGGCCTGTTCGCGCTCTACCCCGGCTGGCGCATCGTCGCGCCGTCGACGCCGTTTGACTATATCGGCCTGGTGAACAGTGCCCTGCGCTGCAACGACCCTGTCCTGGTGGTCGAGCACAACGATCTTTATCAGACCGTCGGCCAGGTACCGATCGAGGATTGGGACTATTGCATCCCGTTCGGCAGCGCGCGCGTCGCGCGATCGGGCACGGCCTGCACGGTGCTGACCTATCTTTCGATGGTGCAAACCACCATGGACGTGGTCGCCGCGACGGGGCTCGATGCCGAGATCATCGACCTGCGCACGCTGGATCCGCTGGGGCTGGATTGGGAAACGATCGAAGCCTCGGTGCGCAAGACCAGCCGCCTCTTGATCGTCGAACAGACTGCGCGCGGGACCTCCCACGGCGCGCGCATCGCGCAAGAGGCGCAGGAGCGGCTGTTCGACTGGCTGGATGCGCCGGTCATGCGCGTCACCGGAACGCAGTCGGCGCCGGTCGTCTCCAAGCCATTGGAGCAGGCGGCGCTGGCGGGGCCGCAGGCCGTGCAACGCGGACTGGAGCAGGTGCTCGAAGCGGTGTGGCCGTAGGCGGACCGCGGAAAAGAAATGGCGGGCGGACGACGCGTCGGGCTGAACGAGCAGGAGCCGACCACGACTGTGCCCGCTCGGTTCTCGGCTGCTATTTGGCGGTAAATCCGCCGTCGACGTAAAGCATTTGGCCGGTGATATAGGCGGCAGCGTCGGAAGCGAAGAAGATCGTGGCGCCGTAAAGGTCGGGCATTTCGCCATTGCGCCCGATGGCCGTTTGTTCGGCGTTGCGTTTAGCGAGCTCCGGATTGGCGAACACCGGCGCCGTCAGCCCGGTGGGAAACATGCCCGGCGCGATGGCGTTGCAGGTTATCCCTTTATCGGACCACTCCTCCGCGATCGCTCTGGTCAATTGCACGACGCCGCCCTTGGCGGTGCCGTAGGGCGCCGAATTGGCGAAGGCGCGCAGCGACTGCAGCGATGCCAGCATCAGGATGCGGCCCCAACCGCGTGCTGCCATCTGCGGCGCAAAGATCTGGGTGAGCCGGAAGGGTGCGCGCAGATGGAGCGCCATATGAAGATCGAAATCGTCAATGCTGACCTGGCCGAACGGCTTGCGCAGGTTGACGCCGGCTGCGTTCACGATGATGTCGATCGGACTTGCGTCGAGTTGCGCAGCGAGCCGGTCGGGCCCTTCCGCGAGCGCAAGGTCCACGGCAACGAAGCGCGTCTCTATGCCGTCGCGGGCCAGTTCGCCCGCGGCCTTCTCGAGGTCCGGCTGTCGCCGCGCGGCAAGCGTCAGTCTGGCGCCCTGCAGACCCAGCGCCCGCGCCATGGCAAGGCCGACGCCCGAGCTACCGCCGGTCACCAGGGCGGAGCGGCCGTGCAGCGAGAAAAGCGAATTGAGCCTGCCGCTCATCGTGGTCAGTCCTGCACCGGCTCACCGAGGTCTGTGTTGTGCCCCGGGCGATAGCGGGCCAGCCGCAAGTCGGCGGTTCGAGCATGCGCTTCCATTCCCTCGAGGCGGGAGATTCGCGCGCTCACCGCGCCGATCTCACAGGCGGCCTCCCGCGTCATCTTCTGCCAGGTCAGGGGCTTTAAAAATTTGTGCACCGATAGTCCGGCGGAATAACGCGCCGCGTACTTGGTTGGAAGGATATGGTTCGGACCGGACGCCTTGTCGCCGTAGGCGACAGTAGTTTCTTCGCCGAGGAACAGCGAGCCGTAGTTGGCGAGACGCTCGAGCCACCATTCGAGATCGGCGCAATGCACCTCGAGATGTTCCGGTGCGTAACGGTCGGAGACCTCGGCCATTTCCTCCCGTGTGCGGCACAAGGCGACCTCGCCGTAATCGCGCCATGCCGCCTCCGCCGAGGCGCGGGCGCGCGGCGGCAGCGTGCCGATCAGCTCGGGAACACGCTTGATCACCGCGCGTGCGAGGGGCTCGGACGATGTGATCAGCCAGGCCGGACTTTCGCTGCCATGCTCGGCCTGACCGACCAGATCGCAGGCGACGATGTCCGCGTCGGCCGTTTCGTCGGCGAGGATGGCGATTTCGGACGGACCGGCGAACACGTCGATGCCGACTTCGCCGTAGAGCAGGCGCTTGGCCTCGGCCACGAACTTGTTGCCGGGCCCAACCAGGATGTCGGCGGGATGTCCGCTGAAGAGGCCGTAGGCCATGCTGGCAATGGCCTGAACGCCGCCGAGGGTGAGGATGACGTCGGCACCGGCCTGATGCATGGCGTAGAGGACGTAAGGGTGAATGCCGTCGCCCTGGTAGGGCGTGGAGCAGGCGATGACCTTCTTGACGCCGGCCGCCTTGGCAGTAGCCACGGACATATAGGCCGAGGCGATATGGGCATAGCGGCCGGTCGGGACGTAGCAGCCGGCAACGCCGCAGGGTACGAGCTTCTGGCCGAGGGTGACGCCGGGAGCAAAGTGGATTTCGGTGTCTTGAATCGATGCGCGCTGGGCTTGCGCAAAACGCCGCACATTGTCGATGGCATAGGAGATATCGGCCTTGACCTGCTCGGGAACGTCTTTGGCGCGGCGTTCGATCTCCTCTTCGCTCACCAGAATCGGTCCCGACCAGCCATCGAGTTCTTTCGCGTAAGCGCGGACGGCATCCTCACGCTTCGCGGCAATCTCGGCAATCATACGCTCGGCGACTTCGCGCGCCGTGGCCGTTTCGCTCAAGGCGGTCTTTTCCGCCTTCTTCAGATATGTTGTGTTCATCAACGAGGCACTCGCATTTTTTGAAAAGTTGGATTTCGAGGCTAGACGAATTGTTATTTGATGAGGCCTGCAATTCATAGCGGCCAAGGCGCAGCATTTACAGGTCCGTCGCGGGGACGGCAACCAGACCGTGTCGCTCCGCCCGTTCGGCCTTCAATACGGGTGGTCGAAGGTGGACCGGCCAAAATTAACGCGTAGGCGCAGCGGACAACAACCATTTCTGGTAGCTCAAGGGCTTGCCCGACGATACGATGCGGCCACGGCGGGTGTTTCGGGCTGCAAGGCCGGCATCAGACAGTCCGCGACGCTGTCGAGACCGACTGCTTCAAATCCGAATGTCCACCATACATCGGCTTGGATGGTGACCTCTGTAAGCTCGACATTGCCCCCTATGAGGAGGTCAGCCGGATTTCGGGCTTTCATCGGTATTGAGCCGGACGGGGGGGTGGCGGTAATGCAATGTAAAGAGGGTGCCGCGAGAGCTCTGACCTTTCCGCCAAGCGTCCTCCGCGCTGAGGGGATTGATAGTCACTACCGAGGAAATCCAGATGAAAATCGTCGATCTCTCCCACGTCATGAATGTGCACACGCCGGGTTGGGTCGGCTATGCCGGCAACAAGATGTATTACGCGCAGAATCTGCAGACCCAAATGATCGTGGCGCAGCGGATCGACACCGCCCTGCACGTCGGCACCCATTTTGACGGGGCCATGCACGCGACCGACAACCGCGATGGCGACATGGCCCACTTGCCGCTGGATTATCTGGTCAGCCCTGGCGTGGTAGTCGATATTTCCGAGAAAATGCACGACTGGGCGGTGATTACGCCGGAGGTTCTGGAGTCTGCCGACGCCGACATCCGCGAGGGCGACATTCTCATCGTCCATACTGGGTGGCACCGGCATTACGAGGGCCGCCCGCAGCAGGATCTGGTGAAATACTTCTGCTACCACCCCGGTCCCAACCTCGACACGTTGCATTGGATGCTGGAGAAGAAGATCAAATGGTGGGGCATGGACACAGGCTCCTGTGACCATGCCATGAACACCTCGATCCGTCGCATGCGGCCCGATCTCGCCGACGAGTTCACCGAGACGCACGGCAAGACGCCGGCGGAGTTCTTCGGCACATTCGAGTACACCCACAAGAAATCCGGGCGCATTGTGCGTCAGGACATGTTCCCCTTCCACTCCTGGGCCTTTCAGGAGGGGTTGCTGCACGCGGAGAACATCGGTGGCGATATTGAACTGGTGCTCGGCAAACGCTGTCTGATCGGCGCCTTCCCCTGGCGTTACGAAGGGCTGGAAAGCTGCCCCTGCCGGATCTTGTGCTTCCTCGATGCTGAAATGTCGGTCGAGGCGGTCGGCGATGCCGCGAAGGCGATTTTGCGCAGTTAGGGCGGCGGCGACTTTACCCCGTGGCTTCCGCGTGCAAATAATTGAGCCTCGAATTGGGGCAAATAATGCCGCATATCAGCGCGCGTGACGGCGTCCGGCTCTATTATGAAGAAGCGGGCAGGGGGACGCCTGTCGTCTTCGTGCACGAATATGCCGGTGACTTCCGTACCTGGGAGCCACAGATGCGGTACTTTGCCCGGGCCCATCGGTGCGTGACCTTCAGCCAGCGCGGCTATCCACCGTCCGACGTGCCGCAAGACGGCGCGCGCTATAGCCAGGACATCTTCCGCGGCGACGTCGTCGCGCTGATGGACGCGCTTGAGATCGAAAAGGCCCATGTCGTGGGCCATTCCATGGGTGCCTATACCGCCCTGCACGTCGGCATGCATGCGCCCGAGCGCTGTATCTCGCTGGTTGTTGCCGGGTGCGGCTGGGGTTCGGCAGCCGACCCGAAGCAGCGGGAGGCGATGAAGGCGGTTGCCGCAGAGACCGGCAAGATGTTCACCGAAGAGGATTTTGCGACGGCGGCCGCGAAATATGCCGATGCGCCCATGCGGCAGGCGCAAAAACACAAGGATCCGCGCGGTCACGCCGAATTCGCCCGCATGCTGGCCGAGCACTCGGCCACCGGCCAGGCGCTCACCATGTTCAATCTTCAGCTCAAGCGCCCCACGCTGTGGGAGATGGAGGAGCGGCTGCGGAAGCTGTCCGTGCCGGTGCTGGTGGTCGTTGGCGACGAAGATGAGCCTTGCATCGATGGCAGCGTGTTCCTGAAGCGGGTCGTACCGACGGCCGGCCTGTTGGTGATCCCGCGCTCGGGCCATAATATTTGCGCCGAAGAGCCGGCGCAGTTCAACGCCGCGCTCGCCGAGCTTTTTGCCTCGGCCGAAGCGGGCCGATGGCTGGCGCACAAAGAATAAGGAGCGATGCGATGGATCTGAAGCTCGAAGGCAAGACCGCGCTGGTGACCGGCGGCTCGGAAGGCATCGGTAAGGGCATCGCGCTGGCCTTGGCGCGCGAAGGCGTCGATGTCGCCATCTGCGCGCGCCGCGCCGGTCCGCTGGAAGAGGCCGCGCGGGCAATCGGAAAGGAAACCGGCCGCAAGGTCGTCGCCATTCCCGCCGACCTGCGCAAGGACGCCGACGCCAGGAACTTCATCGAAAAGGCCCACGAGGCGCTCGGCCATGTTGACATCTTGATCAACAACGCCGGTTCGGCCGCCGGCGGCGTCATCGAGCACCTGACCGAGGACGACTGGGAAAAAGGCCTCCAGCTCAAGTTCTTAGGCTACGTGCGCTGCCTGCGTTATGTGCTGCCGATCATGGTGAAGCAGGGCGGCGGCCGCGTGGTCAACCTGATTGGCAATGACGGCGTCAAGCCATCCTATTGGGAAATCTGCCCAGGGGCCGCCAACGCGGCCGGACAGAATCTGACGCTGTCGCTCGCGGGGCAATACGGCAAGGACAACGTCAGTTTCGTCGCGGTGAATCCGGGTCCGGTGCGCACCGAACGTTGGGCCGGACTGGTCGACGCCATGGCGCGGGACATGGATATCCCGCGCGAGGAGGCCGACAAGCTGGCGCCCGCCTCCATTCCGCTCGGCCGTATTGCCGAGGTGGAGGAGGTGGCCAATCTCGTGACCATGCTGGCCTCTCCGCTGATGCACATGGTCAACGGCACCATGATCGAGATCGACGGTGGCCAAGACAAGCCGCTGATGGACCGCTTCCGCGACCGGCCCCGCGGGTGAGCAGGCGCGGTCTTGGTATCTTCTTTCAATTCCGATTCTCGATCAGCGATTTCAGCCTCTGGGGGGTGATCGGGAGCTGCGTCACCATACCGGGCCTCTGCAACGCGTCGTCGATAGCGGAGGCAATCGCCGCACCGACCGGCGTGACGCCGCCTTCGCCGGCGCCCTTGAGGCCGAGCGGGTTGAGCGGGGATGGCGCATCCTCCGTGATGACCATTTCGGCATGTGGAACCTCGCGCGCAGTCGGCATCAGATAGTCGGCGAAGCTCAGCGACAGCGGTTCACCGTTTTCGTCATAAAGGAACTCCTCATACAGCGCACCGCCCACGCCTTGCGCCATGCCGCCCAGAACTTGGCCTTCCACCAGTCCCGGATTTATTGCTTTGCCGACATCGTATGCGATCAGATAGCGTTCGATGACAACGCCGCCCGTTTCGGGATCTACTTTGAGCTGTACGACATGGGCACCGTATGGGTACACCATCTGGCTTGAGGTGAACTCGGCTTCGGCGCTAAAGCCGCCCTTCGCCGCGGCCAGCGCAGCGAGCGAAATTGACGGGCTCGGCGTATCGATGCGGACGATCTCCCCGTCCACGATGTCGAGCGCGCTCGATGCCGATTGCATCAGCGTTGCGGCGGCGTCGAGCGCCTGTTTGCGCAAATTCACTGCGGCAAGCCGTGTCGCCTCGCCGCACATGACCGTTACGCGCGAGGCAAAGGCTCCCAAACCTTTGTCGATGCGGTCGGTCTGGCCATGCGTAACCTTGATACCTGCATAGTCGACGCCGAGCGAATCGGCGGCGATCTGCGCCACTACGGTCTCCACGCCTTGCCCAAGCGAGGCGACGCCGGTCACGACTTCAATCGCCCCGTTCGGCGTCACTTCGATCCGTACTTTGTCGAATGGCCCGAGCCCGCTCTTCTCCACGAACATGGCAAAGCCGCAGCCGGCCCTCTCGCCGGCTGCGCGCCGCTGTGCCATTTCGCGTTTCATGCTCGGCCAATCAGCGGCGGTCAGTAGCTTTTCCGTGAGCCCGGCATAATCGCCACTGTCGTAAATGACATGCGTACCAAGCGTGCCGAACCCGCGGTCGTACGGCATGGCCGATTTCGGAATGAAGTTTCGCCGACGCACCTCGACGCTATCGATGCCCGTCTTCTCAGAGATGGCATCGATCAAGCGTTCGCGCACGAACGTGCTTTCGTAGCGTCCAGGCGAGCGATATGTGCCGCAGGGCGTCTTGTTGGTGAGCCGCACGTGGCCCACAGAACGATAGGCGGGCACGCGATACGGACCCGGCAGCATGGCAGCGGTCAGGTCTGGCACGGTAGCGGCGTGAGTCCGCGCATAGGCGCCATTGTCGTGGAAGAACTCGTTCTCGATGCCGAGAATGCAGCCGTCCTTGTCCACCGCCGCGCTTATTTTATGGCGCTGCTGGCGCGAATGATTGGCAGCCATTAAGTGCTCGCGCCGATCCTCTATCCACTTGATAGGCTTGCGAAATTCCAGCGCCGCCGCGCATACCAGGACGTCTTCCGGATATATTTCGCCGCGGATACCGAAGCCGCCACCGACATGGCCCTCGAATAATTTAACGTTTTCGGCCTTTCGACCCAGCATTTGCGCGAGCCGGTCCCTGTTCCAGTGCGGTACCTTGGCTGCACCGTACATTTCCAGCACGTCGGTTGATTCCACATAGCGCGTGATCGCGCCTCGTGTCTCTAGCGGCACACCGCTGTGCCGGCCGATCGCGAGGTCGAGCGTCACCACATGATACGCGGCGCGAAATGCGGCCTTCACGTCGCCGGAGGTTTTTTCAATGATGGTTGCTGCGGTGCTGTGATCGCCGTCGAACTTGCCCGGTGTATCTGCGGCATCAAGAATCGCCGGTAACGATGCAATATCGACTTGCACCAAATCGGCAGCATCTTCTGCGACGTACTCGTCGTCAGCGAAGACAGCGGCGACCGGCTCACCCACATAGCGCACGGTGTCATGGGCGAGCACGGGCTGTCGGTAGGGCTCCAAGGCCGTCAGCCCAGTGAGCCGGAAACCAATAGGGGGAATGTGCGCGACGTCGCGATAGGTCCACACTGCGTGCACACCCGGCAAATCGAGCGCCGCTGCGGCATCGATCGATTTCAGCTTGCCGTGCGCGACGGGTGAGCGGACGACGCGCATGCGCCATTGCCCCGGAAAATTAATGTCGGCCGCGAAGCGGCCTCGGCCGAGCACCAGGGGACGGTCTTCAAGACGTGAGACCGAACGACCGATGAACGGTCTCTTTTGCTTGGTCATCAATCTACCATGCTAAGCGCGGCCCTCGACCGGATGGGCGGCCCAGTTCGTCTCTCTCAGGCGTTCGTTTCGCTCGCACCTCGGAGTGATAGAGCAAAGCACGCAAGCTTTCATTTCTCCCGCATCGCCTGCGCGCCCGCGCGTACCGCCTTGATGATGTTCTGATAGCCGGTGCAGCGGCACAGATTGGAAGAAAGCACGTCCAGTAGATCATCGCCGCCGATATGAGGCTCACGTTCCAATACGCCGACAGCCAGCATCAGAAAGCCCGGAGTACAGAAGCCACATTGCAGTCCGTGATGGTCGATGAAAGCTTGCTGCATCGGATGCAGTGTGTCCCCGTTTGCAAGCCCTTCCACGGTACGTATCGGTCTGTGTTCCGCTTGCACAGCGAACATGAGACAGGAACGCACCGGCTCGCCATCCACCAGCACTGTGCATGCGCCGCAAACGCCATGCTCACAGCCGATGTGAGTACCGGTTTGCCCGCAATCTTCGCGGATCGCGTCGGCCAGCGTGCGGCGTGGCTCAACGGTAACGTTGTGTTCGCGGTCGTTAACGGTCAACGTGATGCTGATCTTCTCGTTCATGCCGCCGTGTCCTTTGCCCGCAGCGCTGCGCGAATGCGTTGCGGCGTAGCCGGCATTTCATCAATCTCCACGCCAAAGGGGGAAAGCGCGTCGTTGATGGCATTGATCACCGCAGCCGGCGGACCAATGGCGCCGCCTTCGCCCAGGCCCTTGGCTTTTGTGTTCGATTGCGTGCTTGGCGTTTCTATGTGGTTAAGCTCGATTTGTGGAATTTCGCGCGCCGTCGGCAGCAGATAATCGGCGAGTGTCGAGGTAAGAATATTGCCGGTTTCATCGTAGACAATCTCTTCAAACAGCGCGTTGCCGATGCCCTGGGCGATGCCGCCGCACACTTGTCCGTCGGCAATCATCGGATTGATGACTCGGCCGGCGTCTTCCGCCACGACATAGCGCAAGATCACCGTGCTGCCCGTCTCCACGTCAACCTCGACAACGGCGATGTGGCAGGCATTCGAAAACGTGCCGCTAGGATCGTAGGAGCCGGTTTCCGTCACACCCGGCTCGATCTCACCCTTGAATTTGTGTGTTTGCGTATAGGCTTCGCGCGCCATCGCGGCAATCGCAATACGTCGGTCGGTGCCGGCCACTCTGGCGGCGCCCTCTTCCAGCACAATGTCGTCGGGCGCTGCTTCCAGGAGATGGCTGGCAAGCTTGACCAGCTTGGCGCGCACCTTTCTGGCTGCGTCAAGCGAGGCGCCGCCGGCGATAACCAGCGAGCGGCTCGCAAACGTTCCCCAACCATAGGGAGTGTTGTCGGTGTCGCCGTGGATCACCCTGACGTGCTGCGGCTCAACTCCGAGTTCATCGGCGATGATCTGCGCCAGCGCAGTGCTGAGACCCTGCCCATGCGGTGACGAGCCGATGCGTGCCTCCACCCAGCCGGAGGGATCGATTGAGATGACGACGGTCTCCCAACCGGGGACAATCTCCATGCCGCGCGCGGAAAAAGCCGAACTGCCGTAGCCGGTGCGTTCGGAAAACGTCGCAAGACCGATGCCGAGATAGCGCCCTTGCGCACGCGCTTCTTTTTGTTGCAGACGAAAGGCGGGCACGTCCACCGCTGCGGCAGCCAGTTCCAATGTCTGCTTATAGCTCGCTTCGTCGAAGATGAGTCCTGTCGCTGAAGTGTACGGGAATTTGTCGATGAGGTTGCGGCGGCGGATTTCGACCGGATCGAGGCCGAAGGCCGCGGCAGCCTTGTCCATGGCGCGCTCGAGCGCAAATGTGAGCACGGGACGTGACACCCCGCGATAGGGCGCCATAGTGCAGGTGTTGGTCAGGACGCCGCGGGCGCGGCAGGAATAGGCACGGAAGTCGTATGGCCCCGGCATCTCTGCCATGGCCATCAGCGGTTCCACGCCGCAAGTGGTGGGAAAGCAAGAGTAGGCGCCGACATTGGCGGCGACCTGATTATCCAGCGCGATCAGTTTGGCGTCCTTGTCGAAAGCCGCTTGCAGCGTGATGTACTGGTCGCGCGAGTGAAAGCTCGCAATCAGGTTCTCGCGACGGTCCTCGCGCCAAGCGACCGAGCTTTTCAATCTGCGCGCCAGCCAAACCAGCAGGACGTATTCTGCGGCAAGCGACATTTTTTGACCGAATCCGCCGCCGACATCCGGCGCGATCACGCGTAGTTCGTTTTCCGGCATGCCAAGCACATCGGCGATTGCCGTACGCGTGAGATGCGGCATCTGCGTGGCGCATGTCAGGGTCACGCGCGCGGTCGCGGCGTCGTAGGTGGCATGGCCGCAGCGTGGTTCCATCGGCGTGGCATTCTGCCGGTGCGAACGTGTTTCGACGGTGACGGTCGTGGCAGCCCCTGCCCATATACTGTCGAAGTCGGGCGTTGTCACCATGCCTTCAACGATGACATTGCCCGGTGCTTCAGCGTAAATCTGCGGCGCGTCTGGCTCAAGCGCCGCGCGTGCGTCGATGACGGGCGTGATCTCCTCGATATCGAGCGCGACCTTCTCGGCGATGTCTTCGGCTTCCGCTTCGCTCGTCGCCACGATGGCGGCTACGTTCTCGCCTGTGAAGCGCACTTCGCCATCTGCGAGGATAGGCTGGGCAACGGGTCTGTAATTGAATTTGTGCAGCATCGGCTTGATCGGCTTGACGCCGGCAAGATCGGCCGCGGTGATCACTGTCGCGCCCGGTGGTGCGTTGATCTTCTTGATCGTGCCAGCGGCGACCGGGCTGCGTACGAAACGCACCCAATGTGCGGACTTCAGATCGGCTGTGAAACGGCCGTTGCCGGTCACCAGCGCTGGATCCTCCAGGCGCCGGATCGAGCGGCCGACCCAAGGCATCCCGGAACCTTTCGTGGCGGTGGCGGGCTGGCTTACCACGCGGTCATTTTCGGACAAGCGGGGAATCCATGGGTGTATTCGCTGGCGTTGAGTTTCAAGATGGTGTCGCTTGCGTGACGGCGGGCAGACAGGTTGTGGGTTGCTTCACGTGCTGCGCTCCAATGCGCGCCGCACGACGGCACGCACGAGGTCGCGGCGATAGTCGGCCGTGGTCTGGTGGTCCTCCATCGCCTCCACCGCATCGGCCGCCGCTTCGGCGGCTGCGCGGAACGTCTTGTCGCCAGGAGGCTGCCCAGCAAGCAAACGTTCGGCTTCGGTGATGCGGCGGGGGGAGGGTTCGGCGCCGCCGACGGCAACATGACATTCGGTCATGAATCCGCCGACGAGACGGTACGAGACCAGCGCGGCGGCCATGGCGAAGTCGCCGGCGCGCCGGCTGAACTCATAGAGGCCGAACTTCGTGTCGGGGGCCGGCAGCGGCAGCCGCACCTCGGCCAGCAGTTCATCCTCCGCCAGCGCCGTGCTCATGACGCCCTGGAAGTAATCCTCGGCGGCGATGCGCCGCTCGCCGCGCGTGCTGCGGGCGACCATCGTCGCGCCGAGGGCCGCGGCCGCCAGGCACCACTCGGAGGCGGGATCGGCGTGCGCGAGCGAGCCGCAGAACGTGCCGCGGGTGCGGATCGGATAGTGCGCGATGTGGCGCGCAACCTGCGTCAGCAATAAGCCGAGAGGGCCGTCAACGACCGGCTTGTGGAACGCCGCGTGGCGCACGCGCGCGCCGATCGACAGCATCGTGCCGTCGTTTGCGATGTAATCGAGTTCGTCGATTTCGTTGATGTCGACAAGGTGCCGGGGCTTGGCCAGCCGGAATGCCATAATGGGAACAAGGCTCTGCCCGCCCGCCAGCACGCGGCCGTCTTCGGGCGCGACCTCGCCCAGTATCCTGACCGCCTCGGCGGTGGTTCGCGGCACGTGGCGAGTGAACGGTGCGGTTTTCATGCAGGGCGTTGCCGGACCTAGCAGATCGCATGCATGCTAGCGATGCGGGTTCCGCCAAGTCAACGAGGCGCGTGCCGCCCCCGCGGGATAAGTCGGCGCCTGCTGCCGCGGGTGGCACCCTGACGCGGGCCCCGCCCATGATTGGACGGGCAGCCGGCCTGGTCAGTGTTGCCCTGCCGCTGCCAGGGGCGCGGCCTCACCGGCGTCCCCATAGGCTTCGGCGATCATGAATCCCGACAGCACACCATAGGCGTCCTGCCAGGCCTGCGCGGTTTCGGGGGTCCAACCCGCGCCCAGCCCTTGTTCCAGCGTCCAGAGCAGCGCTTCCCCCACCACGGTGTAGTCGTCCGGCTTGACGCCGTAATCGACGTGCCGTTTGGCCAGCGCGCTGGCGGCGGGCAGGATGGCGTCCAGCTTGTCGAGGCCGTTGACGACCACCACCAGGGTGGCCATCAGCTTCTTGCCCTGTTCGGTCATGTCGCCGCTGAACAGCGGCTTGACGTGAGGGGCGATCTCGAACAGGCGGCCATAGAACAGCGCCGCCGCCTGGTCGGCGATGGGTTTCACTTTTGCGAATGACTCCTGCACCTGTGTGATCTGAGCGGGTTGCATGTTGTCGCCTCGTGCGTTCTTGCAGGGGAAATGGGGTGAAGACGCGCCGCGCCGGCGGCGCGCTTTCCGTGC
This sequence comes from uncultured Pseudomonadota bacterium, assembly GCA_963837965.1. Taxonomy (GTDB): domain Bacteria; phylum Pseudomonadota; class Alphaproteobacteria; order Rhizobiales; family Xanthobacteraceae; genus Pseudolabrys. Next base: position 902,318 of record CAWIPY010000011.1, read on the forward strand.
GCTGCCTCAGTGCTTACCGGGGAATCCGCCGAGCCCGTGGAAGGTCATGTAGAGCGAATAGCCGCTCACCATGATGGCGATCGCCATCTCGGCGACGAGCGCGGCGACGCCATATTTGTACCAGGGCTCGTGAATGCGGGGCTTTGCGGTCGTTGTCGGGTTCATGATTGACCTCGCTTTGCAGGTTGCGGCTTGGTTTAGTGCCGGGTCATGCCTTTCCGGCGATGAGCGTGCTGTTCATCAGGCCGTGCTCTTCGGGGTGGCGCTCGTAGCGCGCGGCCCAGAAGTAGAAGAGGACGAACGGCACGAACATGTAGAGCGCGACGTTGAGGTACCCGATGTGGATGTTGGCGCCGCCGGCGAACACGAGCGGATAGACGATGCCGGCAGCCGTCGACACGCCGCCGATGAATCCGGCGGCGATGCCGGGGCGGTCGGGGAACAGGAGCGGCACCAGCGCGAAGGTGCCGCCGGTTCCGAACGACACGAAGATGCCGAACGCCACCAGCACGATGACCGACAGGTGCAGCGAGCCATAGAGTCCCGCGGCGGCCAGGCCGATCATGGCGAGCGTGATGAGGATCAGCGACAGGCCCAGCCAATGCAGGCGTGGCGCATAGGGCAGCGTCTTGGCGATGAAGGGCAGGGGCGTCCAGCCCTTGTGCTGGAAGAGATCGGACATGAAACCGGCGAAGGGCCGGAACAGCGACGCGGTGAAGGATTGCACCGCCGCGAAGGTGCCCGCCGCGATCTGCACGCCGGCGACGCCGGTGAAGCCGAGGGCGAGGATCGCGTCATGGAAGCCGCGGGTGAAATAGCCCGGCAGCCAGGCGTTCATGGCGATCTCCAGGCCGAACGACATGGCGTAGGCGAGCATCAGCGCGATGGCGATATAGCGGCTCCACACGAATACGGTGCCGCGCAAGCTGCTGCCGTTGCGCGCGATGTGGCGCCGCTCCGGCGTCTTGGCCGCGCTGCCGCGGACCAGGTACCAGCCGGCGATCACCAGCGCGATCACGCCGAGCCAGAGGAAGGCGGAATGATAATCGGTGCCGAAAATGCGCGGCAGCAGCAGCGCGCCGGTGCCGGCGCCGACATTGCCGGTGCCCGCGTAGAGCCCCTCGGCGGTGCCTATCTCATGCGGCTCGAACCACTGGGCGACATGCTGGATGCCGACCACGAAGGACACGCCGGCGATCGCCACGATCACCCGCTCGGCGAACAGCAGGTCGTAATTGGTGGTGTAAGCCGAGGCGATCGACATCAGGCCGCAGCCGGCCAGGATGACGGCGAAGGTGCGCGGCGCGCCGAAGCGGTCGGAAGCCCAGCCGGCGACGATGCGGCCGACCGGCGCCATCCAGATCGCCGAACTCGCCAGCAGGCCGAGCGCTTTGATGCTCAGATGGTAATTGGCCGCGATGCTCGGGCTGAAAGCGGCGGTGGAGAACCACATGAGAAAACACCAGAAGAACCCCACGGTCGCGATGATGAGCTGTTCCACCTTGTGTGTGTGCATGACTGCCCTTATGCGCTGAGAGTTGTTGGTTGCTGTGTGGACGCCCCCGGCGCTAGCTCCCGCAAAAGGCCGCGCAATTCCGGGATGCAGGAGCCGCAATTGGTGCCGGCGCGCAGCGCGCGCCCGATTTCTTCAACGCTCGCGAGATTTTGTGCCGCGATGGCGCCGAGGATCGCCGCGCGGCCGACCTGATGGCAGGCGCAGACGATCGGTCCGCCCGCCGACTTCGACGCCGCGCCGCCGGCGAGCAGGGAGGCACGCCCGTGCCGCTCGATGCGGCCGGAGACGAAGCGGCCGGCCAGCCATTCCACATTGGCGCGTTCGCCCGGTGCACTCACGAACAGCGCGGCGGCGAGCAGCCCGTCGCGCAGCACGGCAGCGCGATAGCGACCGAGGCGCCGGTCCTGATATTCGATCCAGTCGCCGGCGCCCAAACGGTTGTGCGCCCAGTCGTTCCAGTTCTCAATGTCGCGCGTGCCGGCCAGCCGATAGATGGCATGGCCTTCGCCAACCGAGCGCGACCAGATGAGACCTTCGTCGTGAAACGCCATAGCGTCGCGCGTCAGCAGCACAGCTTCCCAGGCCATGGTGGCGGCGCGTGCGCGCACGGCGGTACATTTCAATTCGGGCTGGCCGGAAACGGGGTCGGTACGGGACGCGATCAAGCGGCCGACATTGGCGTGGGCCGCAAACTGGTCGCTCCAGTGCATGGGCGCGAAAACTTCGCCGCGCCTTTGCCGCGCATCGATGCGCGCGCGTAGAACAGCGCTGCCGTACGGGCTTTCGACCAGGGCAAAGCCGTCGCCGTGCAATCCGAAGCGCAACGCATCCTCGGGATGGACAGCGAGCCAGGGCTCTGGCTCGTGACGGGAAAGCCGCGGCGAGGTGCCGGTGCGGGTGAGGCTGTGCCAATGGTCGCGGGTGCGGCCGGTGTTGAGCAGTAACGGGTAATCGCGCGACGCGAGCGCCGCGGGCGGCCGCGGCCTTACCGCGATGAAACGGGCACGGCCGTCGGCATGGAAGAAGCGCCCATCGGCAAACATCCGCGCCGTCGGGCGACCGCCGGCGCGTTGCGGCCATTGCGCCGGAGCGAGCGCGTCGTAATCGGCATCGGCCAGCGCGCCGATATCGAAATCGCGGCTGCCGCCGTTCTCGAAGGCCGACAGCAGGGCATGTTCGCGGAAGATCTGGTGCGGGCCGTCGTAGCTGAACGAACTGGCGAAACCGAGCCGCTTGGCCACCTCGCAAATGATCCACCAATCGGGCTTGGCCTTGCCCGGCGGTGGAAGCACGGCGCGCTGGCGCGAGATGCAGCGCTCCGAATTGGTCACGGTGCCGTCCTTCTCCGCCCAGGCGAGCGCAGGCAGCAGCACGTCGGCATGGATGGTCGTATCGGTGCGTTCGACGCAGTCCGACATCGCGACAAATTCGCAAGTCGCGAGCGCGCGCCGCACGAGATCGGACTCCGGCAGGCTCATGGCCGGATTGGTTGCCATGATCCAGAGCGCTTTGATTTGTCCGGCCTCGACCGCCCGGAACAGATCGACGGCCTTGAGGCCGGGTCGCCGCGCCAGCGTCGGCGCGCACCAGAAGCGCTGCACGCGCCCGCACGACTCTTCGTCGAAGCCCATATGGGCGGCGAGTTGATTGGCGAGGCCGCCCACCTCGCGCCCGCCCATGGCGTTGGGCTGGCCGGTCAGCGAGAACGGCCCCATGCCGGCGCGCCCGATGCGGCCGGTGGCGAGGTGGCAATTGATGATGGCATTGACTTTGTCCGTGCCGCTCGTCGACTGGTTGACGCCCTGCGAATAGAGCGTCACCACCCGTTGCGTGCGCGCGAACCAATCGAAGAAGCGCGCGACCGCGCCGGGCGCCAGATCGCAGGCGTCCGCCGTTTCGGGGATGGTGAGCGTGGTCTTGAGCGCCGCGTCGAAACCGGCGCAATGCTGCGCAATGAAATTCTCATCGACCGCGCCGGCTTCGGCGAGGTGGCCGAGCAATCCGTTGAACAGCGCTGCGTCGCTGCCGGGCTTGAGGGGCAAGTGCAGATCGGCGCTGTCGGCGCTTACCGTGCGGCGCGGATCGATCACGACGAGGCGCACGTCCTGCCGCGCCGCCCGGGCGGCTTCGATGCGCTGGAAAAGCACCGGATGGCACCAGGCGGCATTGGAGCCGACCAGCACGATGAGGTCGGCCTGCTCCAGATCCTCGTAGCAGCCGGGCACGGTATCGGCGCCGAAGGCGCGCGCATGTCCGGCGACCGACGAGGACATGCACAGGCGCGAATTGGTGTCGATATTGGCGGCGCCGATGAAACCCTTCATCAGCTTGTTGGCGACGTAATAGTCCTCGGTCAGAAGCTGGCCGGAGACATAGAACGCGACCGAGTTCGGGCCCGTGCGCGGCGATGGCCGCGGCGAAGGCGTTGGCGACCGTATCGAGCGCCGTGTCCCAGGATGCACCGGCGCCGTTGACTTTCGGTTCCAGGACGCGGCCCGCCAGGCCGACCGTCTCGCCGAGCGCCGCGCCTTTCACGCAGAGGCGGCCGCGATTGGCGGGATGCTCGGGATCGCCGGTGACGGACAACGCCCCGTCGCGCAGGCTTGCCAGTACGCCGCAGCCGACGCCGCAATAGGGACAGGTGGTGCGCACCGCATCAGCCATAGGCGGGCCTCACCGTATGGTTGATCCACTGCCAGCCGATGCGCGGCCGTGAAACGCTGGGAACGGCACGCATCTCGGCGGCCGGCGCGATGCCGCTTGCCTCGCTTTGTTCGCCCGCTCCTGCGGGGGCTTCTGCGGTCGGTTCTTCCGCATAGCCCTGGCCGAAAATAAGGTCGGGCCGCATGGCGGAGACGTCGACGCCTTCGCGCATCAGCCGCAGGTACCAGGCGCTTTCGGCAATGTCGCCATAGAGCATGACGCCTGCGATGCGGTCGTCGCGCAGCACCAGCTTCCGGTAGATGCCTTCGGTACCGTCGAGATAGGTGACTTCGTCGTCGCTCTCGGCCTCCGCCATCAGCGCGCCGGCGGAGAACACGTCGACGCCGGTGATCTTGAGCCGCGCCGACAGAACGGGCGCGGCGAATACGGCGTCCTGGCCGCCGGCAAGGCGCTGTGCGCAGACCTCGGCCATGTCCCACAGCGGCTCGACCAGCCCGAAACACAAACCACGATGTTCAGCGCATTCGCCGACCGCATAGATGTGCGGATCGGAGGTGCGCAAGTCGTCGCCGACGACAACGCCGCGGTTGACGTCGAGTCCGGCGCGCCGCGCGAGTTCGATCTCCGGGCGGATGCCGATGGCCATGACGACGAGGTCGGCCGGCAAATCACGGCCGTCGGCGAGGCGCACGGTTTCCGCCCGCTCCCGGCCGCGGATTTCCTCCGTCTGCGCCAGGGGAACGACGGCGACGCCGCGCCGCTCCAAGTCGTGTTGCAAGAGCTGCCCTGCGGTCGCATCGAGCTGGCGCTCCATCAGGGTCGGCATCAGGTGCACCACGGTCACCGCCATGCCGCGCCGTTTCAGCCCCCAGGCCGCTTCCAGGCCGAGCAGCCCGCCGCCGATCACCACCGCGCGTGCGTGTCGTGTCGAGGCGTCGATCATCGCCTCGACGTCCTTGATGGTGCGGAAGGGGCAAACGCCCGGCAGATCGAGCCCGGGGATCGGTGGCGCCAACGGCCGCGAGCCGGTGGCGAGCAGGAGCCTGTCGTAATCGACCGTGCGGCCCGATGCCGACGTGACCGTGCGTGCGGCCGGATCGAGCGCGACAACCGGATCTCCGGCATGAAGCGTGACGCCATTCCGCTCGTACCAGGGGCGCGGGTGGAGCACGATTTCGTCGGCCGCCATCTCACCGGCGAGCAAAGTGGAAAGAAGAATGCGGCTGTAGTTGACCTGCGGCTCGGCGCCGAAGACGGTGATGTCGTAGCGGCCGGGGGCACGCTTGATCAGCGCTTCGACCGTACGCATGCCGGCCATGCCGTTGCCGACCACCACCAGCCGCTGCTTGCGGGAGTTGGCGGTCTCAGCGCTCATGCCCGCGCCCTCGCTTGGCGCGGTCGGCAGCGCCGTCCACGAGGACCACTCGCATCGACATTCGTTGCTCGCGGCTGCTCACGCCAGCATCCATGCAACCGCTGTGCCAAGGGTCGGCCGGCTGGAAAACCAACATGAATCGCGGCTGATGAGTTGGAACACGCCGCCGCCAAGGCAGATGCTTTGCAGTGCGATTAGGCGATAATGCCCAAATGGCCGGCAATCCGCCGACTTGCCGGCGCGACGATCTTTCCGGATTTTGTCTTCGCGATTTGGAAGGCCGCCGCCCGGGCTGCGGCGCGTGCGCTGCCTCGGGCGTTCGGGCCACGCGTGTCTTTCGAACCTGATGACGAACGCAACCGCTTGCGGTATAGATGTCGTCATGTGACGACTTATTGTCGCAGGAATGGCCCGGCCGGAGGGGCAGATGAAGGCGCGCTCGCAATTGCTCATTGGCACAGGTCAGGCGGCGCGGCGAGCCGGCAAGGCCGGCAAGGCCGGCAAGAAGCCCGTGCCGCGCATGGCGCCCGAGCAGCGCCGCGCCCTCATCCTGGAGCGTGCGATCGAATTCTTCGCCGAATACGGCCTCACCGCGCAGACCCGCGCGCTGGCGGAGGCCTGCGGCGTGGCGCAGCGGCTGCTTTATCGCTACTTCCCCTCCAAGGCCGCGCTCCTGTCGGAGGTCTATAACGAGGCCATCGCGTCGCCCTTCAAGGCGGTATGGCGCGCCCAGCTCAAGGACCGCAGCCGCCCGTGGGACGAGCGGCTGACCGTCTTTTACGTCAATTATTTCAATGAGTTGCTGACCAGGCGGTGGCTGCGCCTGTTTCTCTACGCATCGCTTGCCGAGGCGCGCATGGCGCCCGACTATAATCAAGCCATCCTTCTCGACACCCTGGAGCTGATCGTCAGCGAGACGGCGGCCGACCAGAACATCGAATTGCCGAAGGATCTCGCGCTCCTGCACGAGCTCGCCTACGTTCTGCACGGCTCCGTGTCCCACTTCGCCATCCGCCGCCATATCTACGGCGCCAGCCAGCGGGTGGGCGTCGACCGGATCATCGCTGTGCAGGTCCGCTCCTTTCTGGCCGGCTTTGCCGCGGCGGCTGCCGCCGCGCGCGCCATCGAGCAGCCGGTCAAAGCTGCAAGCTAATATTCCTATTTAAGTCGTCAGTTTACGACTTAACTCGACTACGCTAAGCTGCCTCGAAGTCCGGCGGGACGCCCGTGCTCCAGGTCGCCCGGCCGCAAGCGCGTAAGACGCGACCGTTTCGGGGTAAACGCAATCGGGTAAGGGAGGATGCCGTGACCCGCTACAATCCGCTGAGCCGCCGTTCGTTTCTGCAAGGTTCCGCCGCCGGTCTCGCCGCGGCGGCAACGCTGGGCCGTGTGCCGCGCGCGTCGGCCGACGCGCCGATCTATTTCGAGACCTGGTCGGCGGCCGTCGATACGGTCAAGAGCCACATCGGCGCCTTCGAAAAGAAGACCGGCCTCAAGGTGATGTATTCGAACACGCCCTGGGCGCAGTATCGTGAGACGCTGATTACAAAATTCGTCGGCGGCGCCCCGATCGACACCCTGTGGGTTTCCGATAGCTGGTTGCCCGAATGGGCCGAAGCGGGCTGGATCAAGCCGGTCGACCAGTACAAGGAACTGACGAAGTACAATGCCGACGTCGAGAAGTTCTGCGTCGACTCGATGACCTACAAGGGCAAGCAGTACGGCATTACCTACTACACCGACTTCATGGGCTTTATCGTCAACGAGGCGATGCTGCAGAAGGCCGGCATCAAGAACCCGCCGACCACCTGGGCCGAGGTGCGTGAACAGGCCAAGCTGATCAAGTCGAAGGGCCTCAGCGAATACCCGCTGCTCGTCGGCATGGCGAAGGAAACCTGGGTCATCGAGTTCATGTCCGCGCTGGTGTTCTCGCACGGCGGGCACTTCACCGACGATCAGGGCAATGCGATCATGCAGGACCCGAAGAACGGCGCCGTCGAGGCGCTGTCCATGCTGGTCGACTGCGTGCACAAGGACAAGACCTTGTCGCCATCCTGCGTGGAGACCGGCGAACTCGCCGGCCTCAAGAGCTTCCTGTCGGGCCAGCACGCCTTCGGCCTGATCCCGAAATACCGCCTCCGCACCCTGAACGACCCCAAGCAGAGCCAAGTCGCCGGGCACGCCAAGCTGGTCATGATGCCCAAAGGCGAGCACGGCTCGCACGCGACGGTCGGCTGGATGCGCTTCTACGGTATGACGCCGCGGGCGCAGGCCAATCCGCAGCATGCCGCCGATACGGTGAAGCTGATGGAATGGTTCGGCGGCAAGGCCGACGGCGAATACAAATTCCAGAAGCTGCTGTTCAACGACGTCGGCGCCGGCTTCGGCGTGAAGTCGCTCTTCAACGATCCCGAGATGCGCGAAGCCTATAAGGCTTATGGCGACGTTGACCTGATCAAGAAGCAGCAGGCGCTTGCCCGTAAGAAGGACGTGGTGACGCCCTGGTTCGGCGAATGGCAGGAAGTCAACGGCGCCGTGTGGCAGCAGGCGCTGCTCGGCAAGATGACGGCCGAGGCGGCAATGAAGAAGTCGGCCGAGAAGTGGACTTCGCTCAAGAAGCAGAGCTGACGCGCCAGAGGGGCGGGCGCCGCCGGTCGGCGCCCGCCCCGTTGCGCTTCTTTCATCCGGATCGCCCATGACCGCCAGCGCCGCCAACGCGCGCCGATCGCGCATCGTGCCCCGCTTGTCCTATGACGAGCGCAGCGCCTATCTTTTGGTGGCGCCGCTCGCGGCCGTGCTTTTCATCGTTGCGGTCTTTCCGATCGTCTATTCGTTCTACATCAGCCTTTATAGTCTGAAGTTGACGCGGCCGTGGAAGGTGCCCTTCGTCGGCCTCGCCAATTACGCGGAAGTGCTGAGCAGCCCGACCTTCTGGGCCTCGGTCGAGCGTACGGTCGTCTTCACGCTGATCTCGGTGGTGGCCATCAGCATCATTTCGCTGCTGGTGGCACTGCTGCTCAACGAGAACTTTCCGGGCCGCCGGATATTAAGCGCGCTGCTGCTGATTCCCTGGGCGATCCCCTATGTCGCCGACGCTTTGATGTGGAAGTGGATCTACGACTCCAATTTCGGGGCTCTCAACGGTGCGCTGCTCCAACTCGGCTTCATCGACAACTACATGGTCTGGCTCGGTGACGCCAACAAGACTCTTGCGCTGATCGCCCAGGCCTTCGTGTGGAAGGAAGTACCGCTGGCCACGATCCTGCTACTGGTGGGGCTGAAGACGATCCCCGCGGATCTTTACGCTGCTGCCAAGGTGGACGGCGCCGGCGTCTTTCAGCGCTTTTTCCACATCACTTTGCCGGCGCTGCAATCGAGCTTCGCGCTTGTCTTCATCTATGATGCGATGATGGCGATCCGCCATTTCGACCTGTTCTTCATCCTGACTGAAGGCGGGCCCGGTAACGCCAGCGACGTGGTGGCATGGCGCATCTATGTCGAGACCTTCCGCAATCTTTCGTTCGGCACCGGCGCGGCCATGTCCTACATCCTGGCGCTGGCCACGCTGGCGATGGCCTATGCGATCATCCGAACCATGGCACAGCGGATCTGACCATGAGCGATACGGTCGCAACAGCAAACGGCGAGATTCGCCATTACCGCAGCCGGCGCGGCCTCGGTCAGGTGGCGCGCAGCGTATTCCTGCTCGTGGCTTCATTGGTCTTTCTCAGCTATGTGCTGGCGCCGGTAGCCTGGCTCGTTTCCTCCTCGTTTCAAACCGAGAAAGAGATCGTTTCCAAGCCGCCGCATTGGCTCCCACACGACCCGACCTTGCAGAATTTCAAGGCCATCTTCTTCGCCGGCGACAAGACGGTGACCTATGCCAACCGCCGCAAGGGCGATCCGGCGACGGGCGGCTTTATTCCGTCGACCGCGCGCAACCTGCTGCCGGCGATGCGCAACAGCCTGGTCGTCGCCTTGAGTGTGGCTTTTCTCAATCTGCTGATCGGGGTGCCCGCCGCCTATGCCATGGCCAAGATTCGATTTCGCGGACGGCAGGCCTCGATCTACGGCATTCTGACGACGCGGGTCATACCCGATATCGCGCTGGTGGTGCCGTTCTTCCTGTTCATCCGCAACCTCGGGCTGCTCGATACGATCTGGTCGCTTATTATCACCTATCTCGCGATCACCGTGCCGTTTTCCGTCTTCATACTGGTCAGCTATTTTGAGTCGCTGCCCGACGAACTCGACAAGGCCGCGCGCGTGGACGGCTGCTCCCGCTGGCAGACGATGAGCAGAGTGTTCCTGCCTCTTGCGTTGCCCTCGCTGGTCGCGGTCGTGCTGTTCTCGTTCCTGTCGAGTTGGAACGAGTTCCTACTTGCCCTCATGTTCACGCAGACGCCGAAATCGCAGACGCTGCCGATCATCGTGGCCTCGTTCACTTCCGATTTCACGATCAGCTTTTCCTTCATCAATGCCGCGGGCGTGCTGGCGATCATTCCGCCTGTGCTGCTCGCCCTGCTGTTCGAGCGCTATATCGTATCCGGGCTGACAGCCGGGGCGGTCAAAGGCTGAGGAGCGCGACGCGCCATGGCACGCATTCAATTCAAGGACGTCACAAAACGCTACGGCGACGTGATCGCGGTCAACGATCTCAACCTGGAGATCAAGGACCGGGAGTTCGTGGTCCTGCTCGGACCGTCGGGCTGCGGCAAGTCGACGACGCTCAACATGATCGCCGGTCTCGAAGAAATAACCGACGGCGAACTGTGGTTCGACCGACAGATCGTCAATGCCCAGCCGCCGCACCGGCGCGACGTGGCAATGGTGTTCCAGAGCTACGCGCTTTATCCCCACAAGACCGTCTATGAGAACATCGCGTTCGGCCTGCGCATGCGCAAGGTGGCGGGTGCGGAGCTCGATCGCCGGGTGCGCGAGGCCGCCGCCAAGCTCGAGATTGCGCATCTCCTCGAACGGCGGCCGAGCCAGCTCTCAGGCGGTCAGCGCCAGCGCGTGGCCCTCGGCCGGGCCATGGTGCGCCAGCCTTCGGTCTTCCTGATGGACGAGCCGCTGTCGAACCTCGATGCGGCGTTGCGCATTTCCATGCGGGCGGAGATCAAGCATCTGCACACCGAGATGCAGACGACTTTCGTCTACGTGACGCATGACCAGGCGGAGGCGTTGACGCTGGCGGACCGAATCGTGGTGATGAATGATGGCCTGGTGCAGCAGATCGGCACCGCGCACGAGATCTACGAGCGGCCGGTCAATATGTTCGTGGCCTCCTTCCTCGGCAATCCGCCTATCAACTATTTGAAGGGCGAGCTCGTGCGGGCTGGCGACGTGTTGCGCTTCCGCCGGGGCCAGGTGGACCTGGCGCTGCCGCCGGCGCTCGCCACGCGGCTCAACGACTTCAAGGGAGGAGAGGTCTGCATCGGCATGCGCGCCGAGGACGTGGACGAGCGGGGCGAGCCACCGGCGGAACGGGCCATCCGCGGCAAGGTGACCTCGGTGCTGCCGGTCGGCTCCGACCAGTTTCTCGGCATGGAGCTGGAGGGCGAGGAACTGTTTTTCAGGGTCGGCAAGGATCTGCGGCACACGGCCGGGCAAGTCGCGGCGCTTGCGGTCGATGTCAACCGCCTGCACGTTTTCGATCCCGCCAGCGGCCGTTCGCTGCTCTGGTAAGCAAGGGGCCGCGCGCGTGAAACCACCGGCTTTCGCATATCACCGGCCCAAGAGCGTCGCGGAGGTGCTCGACTGTCTGCGCACGCTCGACGGCGACGTGAAGCTTTTGGCCGGGGGGCAAAGCCTGGTGCCCATGCTGAATTTCAGAATGGCGCGGCCGGATCATCTGGTCGATCTGAACGATCTGACCGATCTCGATTACGTGCGGGTAGCAGGCGATTTCGTCGAAATTGGCGCGCTGGTCCGGCATCACCGGCTGGCGACCGACCCGGAGGTCAAGCAGGCGCTGCCGCTGCTCGCGCATGGTGCGGCTTCGATCGGACATTACGCCATTCGCCGGCGCGGGACCCTCGGCGGCAGTCTGGCCCACGCCGATCCGGCGGCGCAGCTTCCGCTGCTGGTGCTGCTGCTCGGCGCGGAAATCCTGTGCCGCTCGGAGAAGGGCGCGCGCGAAGTTCCGGCCGCCGATTTTTTCCAGTCGATCATGACGACGGCACTCGAGCCGGGCGAGGTGATTATCGGCGTGCGCTTTCCGGCCATGCCGCCGGCGCTCGGCTGGGGCTTCGAAGTGTTCAATCAGCGGCAGGGCGATTTCGCCATCGTCGCGGTGGGAGCGCTGCTGGCGATCGATTCCAAGGAGCGGGTCAGCGAATTGAAGCTCGCCGTTGCGGGTGTATCGGAAAAGCCGGTGAGTTTCGACGACATCACTGCGCAGTTTGTCGGCCGCAAGCCCGACGCGGCGTGGCTTTCTTCGCTGGCGGACATCGTGCAGTCGGTCTGCGAGATCGAGGAAACGCGCATCCCTGCCATTTTCCGCCAGGAGCTGGTCCATGTACTGACCCGCCGCGCCTGCGCGGCGGCGCTGAACCGGGCAGGGGAGGCGGTGCTCGCATGAGCAAGCGTATCGTCACTCTCAGCGTGAACGGGCAAGAGCATGAGGTCGCCGTCGAGCCGCGCCGTCTGCTGTCCGATGTGCTGCGCGACGACCTCGGGCTGACCGGCACGCATGTGGGATGCGAGCATGGGGTATGCGGCGCATGCACGGTGCTGGTGGACGGCGCGCCGACGCGCGCCTGCCTCTCTTTCGCTGTGCAGATGGAGGGACACGCGATCACCACCATCGAGGCGGTGGCGGTGGACGGCCGCTACAGCGCGTTGCAACAGGCGATGCACGAGGAACACGCGCTGCAATGCGGTTTCTGCACGCCGGGCATCATCATGACCTTCGAGGCGTATCTCAAGGAAAACGCCGACCCGAGCGATGCGGAAATCCGCGAAGTGCTATCGGGCAATCTCTGCCGCTGCACGGGCTATCAGAACATCGTCGCGGCCGTTCGCAAAGCCGCCGCCGCCATGCGGGCCGCCCAGGTATGAGCGATTCCAGGGAATTTCGGCAGATCGGGCGACCGCTGCTGCGCAAGGAAGACTACCGGCTGCTGACCGGGCAGGGCCGTTATCTCGACGACATCGCCGTGCCCGGCGCGCTGCATGCCTGCTTCGTACGTTCGCCCCATGCGCACGCGCGCATCAAGTCGATCAATCTCGATGCGGCGCGCAAGATGCCGGGCATCGTCGCGGCCGTGTCGGCGCATGACGTGATGCAGTGGACCACGACGCTGCGCATGGCGCCGCCGATCGAAGGCCTGCAGCCGACCGAGATCACCACGCTGCCGCTCGACAAGGTGCGCTTCCAGGGCGATCCCGTGGTCTGCCTCGTGGCAACCGACCGTTATCTCGCCGAGGACGCGGCCGATACGGTGGAGATCGATTACGAGGTGTTGCCGCCTGTCCTCGACTATGACGCGGCCGTGCGCGATGGCGCGCCGCTGATCGACGACAGCCTCGCGCGTAATCTCGTCTCGCATCAGAGCTTTTCGAAAGGCGAGGTGGAGGCGCGCATGCGCGGCGCGCACATGGTGGTCGAGGCATCGTTCGCGCAGCACCGCCAGACCCATCTGCCGATCGAGACCCGCGGCTGCCTCGCCATCTGGGATCCGGGTCGCGAGCATCTGACTTTCCATATCGGCAACCAGGTGCCGCACCCCTTGCGCACGCAGCTTGCGGCGCGGCTGCGGTTGTCCGAAGCCCAGGTCACCGTGATCGTGCCGGACGTTGGCGGCGGCTTCGGCCAGAAGATCGCACTCTACCGCGAGGAACTGACAGTGGCGGCGCTCGCACGCCATTTGCGCCGGCCGGTGCGTTGGCGCGAGGACCGCATGGAGAATCTGCAGGCGGCGAGCCACGCCCGCGAGCAGACCTGCCGCGTGCGTGCGGGCGTCGATCGCGACGGCCGCATCCTGGCGCTCGACTTCGCCATCGAAGAGGATTTCGGCGCCTATTGCTTTTATCCGGCCAATTACCTCGCCCGCGTCGTCGGCATGATTTTGACCGGGCCCTACCGCATCGACACCTATTCGTATGACGTCAAGGTTGCGCTGACCAACAAGTGCGGCGCCGGCCCGATGCGCGCGCCGATGTCGATCACGAGCTGGGTGATGGAGGGCACGATAGACGCCATCGCGCGCAAGCTTGGCGCCGATCCACTCGATGTGCGGCGGGTGAACGCTCTCAGGGCGGCGGATTTTCCCTACACCATGGCGACCGGCGAGGTGCTCGAGGATATCACCCCGTTCGAGACGCTGGAGGCGGCGGCCGCCGCGGTCGATTACGGCGCGCTGCGTCAGCGCCAGGCGGCGGGACGGAAGGACGGCCGCTATCTTGGCATCGGCCTCTGCACCGTGGTGGAATCGACGACCTACGGATCGCGTTTCTACAAATCTGCAGGCATTCCCGGCTCGGGACACGAGGCCGTGTGGCTGCGGATCGAGCCGAGCGGCGTCGTCAATGCCTCGGTCGGGCTGATGGGCACTGGGCAGGGTTACGAGACGGCGCTGGCGCAAGCGGTGGCCGAGGGGCTCGGCGTCGAGGCGTGCTCGGTGCGCATTCAACTCGGCAATACCGATGTGGCGCCGTACGGTATGGGTAGTCGCGGCGCCCGCGGCGCTACCGCCGGTGGCGGCGCGCTATATAGGGTCGGCGAAACGGCGCGCGCCCGTGTGCTCGCGATTGCCGCCGCGCTGCTCAAGCTTAATACCGCCGATGAATTGCGCATGGTCTCCGGCAATATCGAGCGGCGGGTCGAAGGTCGATGGACCGCGACCGGGCTGACTCTCGCGAACATCGCCCGCACCGCCTATCTCGATCCGAGTTCGCTGCCGCAAGGCGTGCCGCCCGGGCTCGACTTCTCGCAGACTTACGACCCGCCGCCGATGACCTATTCGAATTCGACCCATGCCTGCGTGGTCGAGGTCGATGTCGAGACCGGCCGCATCGCGATCGAGCGCTACGTGGTCGCGGAGGATTGCGGCACCGTGCTCAACCCGCTGATCGTGCGCGGCCAACAGCAAGGGGCCATCGCCATGGGGCTGAGCGGCGCGCTGCTCGAGCATGTCGAGTATGACGCCGAGACTGGCCAGAACGTCACCAGCACGCTGGCCGATTACCTTGTGGCCACATCCTGCGAGATCCCGAATTTCGAAATCATTTCCTTGCACACCCCGAACAAGAGCACGCCGGCCGGCATCAAGGGCATGGCGGAGGGCGGCGTCATGGGCGCGATTGGCGCACTGAGCAATGCCGTCAACGACGCGCTGGCGCCATTCGGCGTGACGGTCGACCGCCAGCCCCTGAATCCGCAGGCCATTCGCGCGCTGCTGCGCGAGGCCAATAGCAAACGAGATTGAGAAGGAGAGGCTATGGCGCACGGCATCGATTCAGTGGGATTCATCGGGCTCGGCATTATGGGCCGACACATGGCGGGGCATGTTCTCGCCGGCGGCTACAAGCTGCATGTCTACAACCGCAGCCGCGGCAACGCCGAGCCGCTGATCGAGAAAGGGGCGGTCTGGCACGACTCGCCCGGCGCGCTCGCGCCGCATTGCGATGTCATCGTCAGCATCGTCGGGTATCCGGCAGACGTTGAACAGGTGTACCTCGGTCATGAAGGGCTGATCGACAATGCCGAGGCCGGCGCCGTCTTGATCGACGCGACCACGTCGAGCCCGACGCTCGCCGTCCGCATCGCCAAGGCGGCCGCCGAGAAGGGCGCCACCGCGCTGGACGCGCCGGTCTCCGGCGGCGACGTCGGCGCCCGCGACGCCAAGCTCGCCATCATGGTCGGCGGCGACAAGGCCGCCTTCGAGCGGGTAAAGCCGTTGCTTGACTGCATGGGCGGCAACATCGCCCATATGGGTGGGTCCGGCGCCGGCCAGCACACCAAGATGGCCAACCAGATCGCCATCGCCAGCACCATGATGGGCGTGAGCGAGTGTCTTGCCTATGCCAAAGCCGCCGGCCTCGATCCGGCGGCGGTGCTCAAGGTCGTCGGCACCGGCGCGGCGTCGAGCTTTCTGCTCAATGGACTCGGGCCGAAGATGGTCGCCGGCGACTTCAGTGCCGGTTTCTATGTCCACCATTTCATCAAGGATCTTGGCATCGCGCTCGAGGAAGCGGCGCAGATGAAGCTGAGCCTGCCCGGGCTTGCCCTCGCCAAGCAGCTCTATGACAAGCTCAAGGCGCAAGGACACGGCGAAGACGGCACCCAGGCGATCTTTCGCCTCTATCAATCCTGACCCTGCATTGAACAGGTGGCAAATATGGACATCAAACCGCGCATCGACAGCCTCACGCCCGAATTCGTCGGCTGGCGGCGTTATCTGCACGCCCGTCCCGAACTGGCTTTCGAGGAAAAGGAAACCGCCGCCTTCATCGCCGGCAAGCTGCGCGAGTTCGGCCTTGAGGTGAAGGAGGGGATCGGCGGCACCGGCGTGGTCGGCGTGCTGCGCCGGGGCAACGGACCCATGGTCGGCCTGCGCGCCGACATCGATGCGCTGCCGATCGTGGAAGCGACCGGCCTTTCCTACGCTTCGCAGGCGCAAGGCAGGATGCACGCCTGCGGCCATGACGGCCATACCGCAATGCTGCTGGGTGCGGCCCGCGTGCTGTCGGAAATGCCGCCCGAGAACGGTTCGATTGCCTTTATTTTCCAGCCGGCCGAAGAGAACGAGGGCGGCGGCAAGGCCATGGTCGAAGACGGCCTGTTTCGCGACTTTCCGGCAGCGTCCGTCTACGGCATGCACAATTGGCCGGGCCTGCCGCCCGGGCAGTTCGCCGTGCATGCGGGGCCGGTGATGGCGGCCTTCGACACCTTCGAGGTGATCGTCGAGGGGCAGGGCAGCCACGGCGCCATGCCGCATCAGGGCATCGACCCGATTGCGGTGAGCACGCAGCTCTATCAGGCCTGGCAGCTCATCGTCAGCCGCAGCGTCAGCCCGACCGATGCCGCGGTGATCAGCGTGACGCAGATCCACGCAGGCGACACATGGAACGTGGTGCCCAATGCCGTTACCTTGCGCGGCACCGTGCGCACGCTGCGTCCCGAAACGCGCGACCTGATCGAGCAGCGCATGGGCGAGCGCGCCGAGTTGATCTGCCGCGCCTTCGGCGCCAAGGCGCATTTCCATTACCTGCGCCGCTATCCGGCGACCATCAATACGCCTGCCGAAGCGGAGACGGCGCGGCAGGTGGCCGGCGAGACTGCCGCCGACCGTGCGGTGCTCACCGACCTCGCGCCCAGCATGGCGTCCGAGGACTTCTCCTACATGCTGAACGAGAAGCCCGGCGCCTATATCTGGATCGGCAACGGCCCGGCGGAAGACGGGCACAATCTGCACAGCCCGCGCTACGACTTCAACGATGCGGTGCTGCCGACCGGCGTCGAATATTGGGTCAGGCTAGCGCATCGGGTGCTGAGCGCATGAGGCGATAGACATTCGACCGCTGCGCCGCTTCGTTCAGAACGCAAAAAGGAAAGACATGATCTTCGAACATCGCACCTACCGCGTGCAGCCGGGCAAGGCTGCCGAGATGCTCAAGCTATATGAGGCGGAAGGTCTGCCGGTCATAGGGCGCTATGCGAAACTCATCGGCTGCTGGACGACCGAAAGCGGGACGCTGAATTCGGTGGTGTTCATCTGGGCCTATGACGATTTCGGCCATCGAACCGCGCAGCGCGCCAAGCTCGGTGCGGATCCAGCATGGCAGGCCTTCGTTCCCAAGCTGCTGCCCTACCTCGTGCATCAGGAAAGCTTCTTCCTGACGCCGGCAGCGTTCTCGCCAGTGAAGTAAACGGGACGCAACGGTCACATCTTCTTCAGTGGCCGGCGCTGTTTGCCATTTCGCCGTGGTACCAATAGCCTCCATGGCCCTCCGATTTCCGATGGGGATGTCGGGGCCAGGCGGGAATTTCGAAATGGCGCTTCCTCTCATTGTCGGCATCAGTGGTGCTTCGGGCGCGATCTACGGCGTGCGGCTTTTGCAAGCGTTGCGTGTCATCGAGGTCCCGACCCACTTGATCGTCTCCAAGTCGGCGGCGGTCACGCTCAAGGAGGAGACGGGGCTCAGCGTCAGCGAGGTGCGCGAGCTCGCCAGCGCCACCTATGCCAATGGCGATATCGGCGCCGCGGTGTCGAGCGGCTCGTTCAGAACGCGCGGGATGGTGGTCGCGCCGTGCTCTATCCGCACGCTGGCCGATATTGCCTATGGCACGACCGATAGCCTGATGAGCCGCGCCGCCGACGTGATCCTGAAAGAGCGGCGACGGCTGGTGTTGATGGTGCGCGAGACGCCGCTGCATGCCGGCCATCTGAAGGCCATGCTGGCGGCCACGGAGAATGGCGCCATCGTCATGCCACCGGTCCCCGCCTTCTACCACCTGCCCAAGAGCATCGACGACATCATCAATCAGACCGTCGGCCGATGCCTGGACCTCTTCGACGTCGACAGTGGGCTGGTCAAACGCTGGCGCTCGGGTCACGAGAGTTCGTAAGAGGTGCGCGCCGGAGGCGACGCGTGCGGATCACCGGTGGCGGATCGGTGGGGCGTTTGTGCGTCCGGCTGTTGGGCCGGCAAGGTGTGCCGGGCGGCTGTTCGACCAGAACGCGGGCCCCGATGGTAGTGGACCGTCAGGCTTCCGCGCCTGCGAAAGTCAAGGCGGCCGCTTGCAGGCGTGGCGCGTTATTCTTATCGTTGTCCCTGTCGTTGATCCCTCCATAATGGACGACCGCGTTGCTGAGATTAGCGGCGAGCGCGCCGTCCGCGTTAGTGGGCGACCGCCCCGTCAAATGTGCGCGCGACCAACTCCACAACATGGCCTGCTCAATTCGTTCCGCTTCCAACTCGGCCGCCTTTGTCTGTAGGCGCAAGGTGGCGATGGCGCCACGCAGCGGGTTATTCTCATCCAGGCTCGGCGGCTTGAGGGCGCGCCGCACGTCGCGCAAGGCGCGCACGGCGCTTTCATGCCACGCCGCGACCGTGTCGGCAGCCCCGGCTATATCTTCCGCGGTCAGCGCCACGCCTTCGACGGCGCCCATATAGGCCGCAAGCAGCAGCAGGTTAACGTCGAGACCGAGGCGTTCCTGTAAAGCGAGGCATTCGTCGGCGACATTTGGCGCGCCATAGACTCGCAGCGAAAACGCCCATAAGGGGTTGTCGAGGGTCTGCGTCGAAGTCATATGCTCATCCCGCCTGCCGTCCCCACCATGCCAAACTTAACCGTCCTCGGACATCATCTATGCGACCGATGGCACCGCCATGGTTCCGCGCACCTTGCCCCGTTCTGCCGTCGGCGTATCGACGAGACAGGATTTTGTTGTCGATAAGACGACCCATCACGCCATGCCCTGACGCCGCGTTCGACTGAAAACGACCGGTGGCACCGCGCGGTTGACGACCTCTCGCATCGCGAAGCTCGATTGGATGCGCGCGACTCGCGGGAGCCGGGAGAGTTCCGTGCGGTGAATGCGTTCGAAGTCTTCGATGTCGCGCGCAAGCACGATGAGGACATAATCGTCGCTTCCCGACATCAGGAAGCAGCGGACGACCGAGGGGCATTCGACTACGCCGGCTTCAAACGACTTCAGCGCCTCGTCGCTCTGGCTCTCCAGCGTGATCCTGACCAGGATCGTGGTGGTGAGTCCAAAGCGCGCCAAATCCAATACGGCCTGGTAGCCGCGAATGAGGCCTTGCTCTTCCAGCGCACGCTGGCGCCGCGCAATCGCCGTGCTCGAAAGGCCTATGCCCTCGGACAATTCGACTTGGCTTGCCCGCGCATTGGTGGTCAGCGCCGACAGGATCGCGAGATCGATCTTATCCATGTTCCGATTCCTGCGTCATGGCCTGAGATTTCGTTGATTTCGTTCGCAAGGGCGCAAAGTAGCGTCGGATTGCAGAGAAGAAAATTAGAGGTTTGGCGCCCCGCTGGCATTTGACTCTACCGTAGTTGACATGTCACAGAATGCGTGAAACGTTAAATCACGATGCGACATATGCCAATATCAAGCCAGGATGAATGCGCCGGCGAGCGGGCGCGCCATAGTCGATGCCATAGTCGAGTGGCTACGGGCGGGTACGATCGGCATCGGTACAGTGTATCCAACCGTCGGGGGAGGGCACACGCGCCGCGTTTATCTCGACAGCACTGCAAGTTCACTCAGACTGGGACCTGTACAGAAGGTCCTCGACGCGTTTCAGCCCCACTATGCGAACACGCACAGTACGCTCCATTATGGCGCGCGCCTTTCTTCAGCCGCCTACGCCTGGGCGCATGAAATGGTGCTCGCCTTCGTCGGCGCCCGCGTCCCGGAATGGACGTGCTTCTTTGTCGGAAACGGAGCGACGGGGGCTATAAACCGGATCGCTCAGTCGCTTCGCGCCGCGCGCCCGGATCGCGACACGGTCATTACGACCGTAATGGAACATCATTCCAACGACCTTCCTCACCGCAAGCACTTCCCCCACGTCGTGCACCTTCCTGTCGTCACCACGGCGAGCGGATTGGGCGCCGTCGACCTCGATCGGCTCGAAGCGGAACTGCGCATGCGGCGCGGGCGGGTCAATTATGTCGCCGTGACCGGCGTCTCGAACGTGACCGGAATCGTCAATCCCGTTCACGAGATTGCGCGCATCGCTCATCGTCACGACGCGCTGATCGTGGTGGATGCGGCACAAATGGTCGCGCACATGCCGATCCAAATGAGCGGCCACGCAGATTGCGCCGATGATTTGGATGTCATCGCGTTTTCGGGTCATAAGGTCTATGCGCCGGGTTCGCCTGGCGTCGTGGTCGCGCGCTCATCGCTCTTTTCGTCCATTGAGCCAGTGGAAGTCGGCGGCGGAATGGTCGATGGCGTCTGGGTCGACCGCTATACGCCAACACAGCGCATGCCCGATCGCGAGGAGGCGGGAACGCCGAATATTCCCGGCGCGATCGGTCTTGGAGCGGCGCTTTATACCTTGCAGCGCATTGGCATGGAAAATATACAAGCCGAGGAGGAACTTCTTCTCGAAGGTCTCCTTCGAAGGGCAAAGATGATTCCGGGTCTCCTCGTCTATGGCGATTCGGATTTGCCGGCGTCCAAGAGGGCGGGGGCGGTTGCGTTCAACATCGAGGGAATGGACCACGCCCTCACAGCCGCGATATTGAACGACTATTTCAATATCGCGGTACGCAACGAATGCTTCTGCGCCCATCCCTACGTGCGCGAGATGATCATGTTCGCCCTTGAGGGATTGATCGACGGAATTTCCAACGAAGAGCTCGAGCGGCGCGCCGACGAGCAGCGCGGGATGGTTCGCGCCAGCTTCGGCCTATACACGACAATGGACGACGTGGAACGGCTGGTCGAGGCATTGAAGCAAATCAGCGCCGATCGCGAGGCACTTGCGGCGCAGTACGAACGTCTTCCCAACGGCGATTATCGGCACCTTAGTTTCCGGGTCGATGTCTCGGAATTCTTTTCTCCGCCGCATCTCATCGATTCGCTTTGGCCGAACCCATGATCCTCAAAGTCGCCGCGGGCCATAAGACAGAAGTGCACCACGGCGCAACCCCGCGGCGGCCGCTGTTGGACCTCGACGATATTTCGCTCGTCTATAATACGAATACGGGGCCGCTCACGGCACTCTCGAACTTGCATTTTGGCGTTGCTGAGGGTGAATTCGTATCGGTGCTGGGGCCGTCCGGATGCGGAAAGTCGACCCTGTTGAAGATACTTTCCGGACTTGTGCTGCCCAGCTCCGGCGAGGCGCGCCTTTCTGGCACGGCGATTACGCAGCCGAGCGGAGACGTCGGGGTTGTCTTTCAGAAGCCGAACCTGATGCCGTGGCGATCGGTTCTCAAGAACGTGCTCATCTGTGCGGAGGCTCTCCACATGGATTCGGCACTTGCGCGGCGGCGCGCCGCGGAACTGCTGAAGATGGTGGGTCTTAACGGATTCGAGCAGAACTATCCGCGCGAGTTGTCCGGCGGCATGCAGCAGCGCGTGGCGCTGGTTCGCGGCCTGGTTCATGACCCGAAAATACTGCTGATGGATGAGCCGTTTTCTGCGCTTGACGCGATGACTCGCGAGCGCATGGGGATAGAACTGCAGCAGTTATGGCTTGAAACGCAAAAGTCGGTTGTGTTTATCACTCACAGTATTCCCGAAGCCGCATTTCTCTCCGACCGCGTCGTTGTTTTATCGGGTCGTCCCGGTCGTGTGATTGCAGACATCCCCGTGGCCATCCCTCGGCCTCGTTCGTTGGAGACGATGAGCGATCCGCGATTTCTGGAAATCTGTGATAGATTGCGTGGCTATTTCACTCACGAGCTCGATGGCACCGCGCGATGAGACGCCTCGTTCAAGTCGCGTACCCGGCGGTGACTTTCGTCATCATCCTCTTGGTATGGCAGTTATACGTAACTCTGGCGGGCGTGCCGTCATATATCCTGCCGACGCCAGCCGAGGTGGCGGTCTCCGCATGGCATACGCTGGGACAGGAGACAATTTGGCAGGATGCCGCCTTCACAATGAAATCCATGCTGTTAGGCTACTTTGCCGGCTGCAGCTTTGGCGTGGTTCTGGGCGCGCTTGTTGCGGAATCCAAAATATTCGACCGCTTCGTTTATCCCTACGTTGTGCTGCTTCAATGCATGCCGAAGGTCGCGCTCGCGCCACTGATCATCGTGTGGTTCGGATTCGGGATCGAATCTAAAATAGTCATGGTGCTGCTGCTGTGCTTTTTCCCGGTTTTCCTCAACACGATGGTGGGCATCCGGCAAACCGATCCCGAACTGGTAAACGTGCTTCGAGCCTGCGGCGCTTCACGCGCTCTCATATTCTTCCGCGTCAAGCTGCCGTCAGCGGCCGGTTCGATCTTCGCAGGGTTGCAGATTGCCGTTTCGCTCGGATTGATTGGGGCGATTGTCGCTGAATTCGTGGCGTCCCGCGCAGGGCTTGGGGTGCTAATTCAGAGATCAGGGCTCGACCTCAACACACCTCTGCTGCTAACGACCGTATTCCTGTTGGCCCTCATCGGTCTGCTCGGGAACCTGATCGTGAGTTTTCTTTACAGGAAGATCGTCTTTTGGGAAGAGGCTGCGCGGGGCAGCGCGGACTCTGTCGCACGCTAGATCATCGGCCAAGTCTGAGGGGAGATTTGACATGAATCGAACAAAAACGGGTCTGTTGGTGGCGACGGTTGCCGGACTGCTCGTCATGCATTCGGCAGCAGCTTCGGCGCTCGAGAAGGTGGTGGTGGGGCAGGGCAATCCCCGCGGTTTCTCCGCCGGTTTGGCCAGCTGGTTCATGGCGAAGAAACTGGGCTACTTCAAAGACGAAGGTTTGGAGGTCGAGCTCATCAATCTGAACGGCAGCGCGAGTGTCTATCCTCAGGTGGCCCAGAAGCGAGTCGATATCGGCTGGGGCGCGCCCATTTGGTGGGGTCAGGAGGGTCGCGACCCGGTGCCGGTCAAGTTCTTCTACAACCACATCTACTCCAGCATCTGGGAGATCGTCGTTCCTGCCTCGAGTTCGATTAGGTCATTCAAGGATCTGAAAGGCAAGAAGATCGGGGTAGGTGGCCTTTCCTGGCAGAACGTGCCCGTGACTCGCGCACTCCTTGACGAGGAGGCGCACCTGAAAGCTGACAAGGATTACAGCTTCGTCGCAGTCGGGGCCGGCCCGACCGCGTTTCGGGCGATTTCAACCGGCGCGGTCGACGCGCTCAATCTCTTCAACACAATGAATATTCGCCTGCAGCAGACCGGGCAAAAGATCCGATATCTCAAGTATCCAGACAAGTACCGGGAACTTTTCTCGAACGCCTTCTTCACCCATGACGACACGATCAAGAATCGTCCGAAGATGTTGGAGGGCTTTGGCCGCGCGGTGGCGAAGGGTACGGTCGCCTGCCAGGCCAATTTTGTCGCGTGCATAAAGGCCTATTACGATTTCAATCCACTGGCGAATTCCGGTTCTGGGTCGGACAAGCGAATGAAGCAGAATTTGGCGGCGCTCCAGGACATGCAAAAGCACCTTTACCACGCGCCGGGCGCAAGTCTGCGTTACGGCGAATTCCGGCTGCAGACGTGGAAGAACTACATCAGCATCCTGCAGGAAGGCGGTGTGATTGGTAAAACGGTCGTGCCAGCGGACACGCTGTTCACAAACCAGTTCGTCAAAGCGTTTAACGATTTCGACGCCGCGGCGGTCCGAGCCAGCGCGGGCAAGCTGAAATGACCGATGGGAGCACAAGCCCCGGAATAATGCTGCGGTATGAGGTGGATCACGTGGGCGTGGCGGTGAAAAACCTGAACCACGGTCATGAATCCTTCTCCCGCCTCGGCTTCCAGCTCACCCAGCGCAGCATTCATTCCGGGTCGCGCATGCCGGGCGGCCCGGTGGAGCCCTGGGGCTCGGGAAATCACTGCGCCATGCTGCGCCAGGGCTATCTCGAGATCATCGGGCTCACCGACGAGTCGCTGTTCAGCTCCGTGAAGGACATGGTCGCCCTTTACGAGGGCGCCCACATCGTGGCGATCGGCTGCCGCGAGGACGACGAACTCGTCTACGCCGAGCAGTCGCGGAAGGGTCTCCCGGTCGATCCGCCGCGGCTGCTGGAGCGCGACGCGGCGTTCGGTCCGCACAACGAAACGACCCGCCGCGCGCGGTTCCGCAACGCGATCATCCCGCGCGATCGCTATCCGGAGGCGCGGTTTCAATACATCGAGCACCTTACGCGCGACGTGCTCTGGCAGCCGCATCTGCTCGATCATCCCAACGGCGCTCAGGCTCTCGCGCAACTATGGTTCGCCTCGGACGATCCGTCCGCGACGGCCGCGCGCCTGGCGCCGGTCTTCGGCTCGGCTCCGGAGCGCGGCGCGGACGACATCAGGATCCCGCTCACCATGGGCGGCGCCGTGGTTCACGTGGTCGCACGTTCCCGGTGGAATGAACTGTTGCCGGATACGCAGACGCCGCCGCTGCCGGCGCCCGTCGCCATCGGGTTTGACGTCGCCGACATGGAGGCTTGCGCTCGGCTGTTGGACAAGGCGGGAGTTCAGACCCACGCGTTGACAAAGGATTCAATCGCGGTTCGGCCGCAAGATGCTTGCGGCGTAGCAGTTATCTTTTCAAAGGCAAAGGAGAGGAATTCATGAGGGCGGCAGTGATCCATGATCATGGCACAGCACCAATTCAGATCGAAAAGTCGTTTCCCGATCCGGTTCCGGGTGATGATGAAGTGATCCTGCGCGTCGGCGCATGTTCGCTGAATTATCACGATCTCTTCACACGGCGCGGAATGCCCGGAATCAAGGTGCCGATGCCCGCGATTATGGGCCTCGACCTTGCCGGCGAGATCGTGGAAGTGGGCAAGGCCGCCGGCGAATGGAAGAAGGGTGACCGGGTGCTGGTGGACCCTATCGATCGCGTGGGCGCGGGTGGGCTCATCGGCGAAATGCGCCATGGCGGGCTTGCCGAGTTCTGCAAGGTGCCGACGCATCAGCTCGTGCGTCTTCCCGACAACGTGTCATATGAAGTGGCTTCGTGCCTGCCGGTCGCATACGGCACGGCCCTGCGCATGATGTACACGATCGGCAACGTGCAGCAGGGCGAGCGCGTGTTGATCCTCGGCGCCTCCGGCGGCGTAGGGACCTGCTGCGTACAGCTCGCGAAGATGGTCGGCGCGGAAGTGATCGCCTGTGCCTCAAGCCCGCGCAAGCTCGAACAGCTCAAGGCGCTCGGCGCGGATCAGCTTATCGACTATAAGGCGCAGGATTTCGCCAAGGCGATCTACGGGATGTTCGGGAAGCCGCACCGGAGGCGGTTCGAGGGCGGCGTCGACGTGGCGGTGAACTTCACCGGCGGCGACACCTGGGTGCCGACGCTGAAGGTGCTGCATCGCAGAGGCCGCCTTCTCACGTGCGGCGCGACGGCCGGCTTCGATCCGAAAGAAGACCTGCGCTACATCTGGAGTTTCGAGCTACAGGTTCTCGGCTCGAACGGGTGGATGCGCGAGGACCTCGGAAAATTGCTCGACTTGATCGGAAGCGGCAAGCTCAAGCCGGTGATCGACCGGGTGCTGCCGCTCGAAGAAGTCAACGAGGCGTTCCGGATGGTGGAAGAGCGTGAAGTGTTCGGCAAGGTCGTGGTGAAGCCATGAGCGCCGAAGCCTCGAAGCGGCTGTCGGCCGAGCAGATCCAGGCGATCTTCGACCGCTCGCCGTTCATCGCGTTCCTCGGCTTGCGCGTGGTCGACGTCGACCATGACAAAGGCGAGATCAAGGTGAGCATGCCGTTGCGGCCCGAACTCGAGCGGCGCGCCGGCACCGGCCAGTTTCACGGCGGCCCGCTCGCCTCTTTCATCGACACGGTGGGCGATTTCGCCGTCGGCATGGAGGTCGGCGGCGGCGTGCCGACGATCAACATGCGGATCGACTATTTGCGGCCTGCGGTCGGCGAGAGCGTCACGGGTGTCGCGCGGGTACGGCGGATGGGCAGGTCCACCGCCGTGGTCGATGTCGATGTGTTCGATGCGTCCGAGAAGCTCGTCGCCATCGGCCGCTGCACTTACGTGCCGCAGACGGGCTAGAGCAAGGTCGCTTCAATCTCAATCGTGCCGTCTCGCTTCACCTTTCCCTGGAGGCAGGGCTACCGCATGTGGCCGCCCACCTCTCCCCGCCGGGCGGGGAGAGGGAGAAGAGGCACCTCGCTTACATGCGATAGCCCTGCCCTCAAGGGGGAAGGTAAGGTGCCGTGCCTGCCGCGCCGCTTCGATGTATTGCGATCAGGCTTTAGACTGTGATCCGCAGCGATTGAAACATTGTCCGCTCATTCCCGCGCAAGCGGGAATCCAGGGCCGAATATCGTAGGCATCTGTTTGCAGCCCTGGATCCCCGCTTTCGCGGGGACGAGCCGTCGGAGGGCGCTTCAGCCTAACTAAATCGGACTTCAGCAAAGCGGGAACGCGTTTTAGGGCGCCGCGCGCGGGCACATGAGCGGTTACGGACACCGTGGAGGCCGCGTCGCGCACCGTCGAGCGGCCTGCCGCCTAGCCGGCGGCAGCCGCCTCGGCTCCCGATGCGTCGGACAGCCAGCGGGCCGTTGCTTCGCGCAGCAAGGTCTTGCGGTCGACTTTGTTCGTTCCGAGCAAAGGAAATGAGTCGACGAACGCGACCTGCCGGGGATGCTGGAAAGGAGGCGCGTTTTCGATGGCGAAGCGTTTGACCTCGTCCTGCGAAAGATGCGCGCCGGCGCGGGCAACCACGAATGCGACCGGCTTGGCGCCTTTTATTTCGTCCGGCAAAGGCACGACGCATGCCTGGACGATATCGGGGTGCTTCTCGAGCATCTGCTCGACCTCGCCGGGATAGATGTTTTCACCGCCGCAGACGAACATGTCGTCGGCGCGTCCGACGAAGTGGTAGCAGCCTTCGGCATCGCGACGGAAAACGTCGCGCGAATTGTACCAGCCGTCTTCGGTGAGCACTTGCCGGGTCTTCTCAGGCTGGTTGAGATAGCCGTTCATGCGTGCCGGCGTCTTTTGCCACAGCACGCCTTCGTCGGCTTCATGGCCGTTCTCGTCGACGAGCTTCACCTCTATGCCGGGTCGCGGCCAGCCGAGCGCGCCGATCGGTACGGGCCGGCCGCTCGGATGCGGACCGAACACGACCGGGCCGGCTTCGGTGGTGCCGTAAACATTGGTAATCTCGGCGTCGGGAAAATTCGCCTTGATCTCTTGCAGCAGAGCGTCCGAGACGGGCGCGGAGCCCATTCGGATGCTGCGCACAGACGAAAAATCCAGGCTCTGCAGGAGGTCGCGCTCGCGGCAGGCGAGGGCCAACATGGTCGGTACCGAGGTGATATGCGTGCATTGGAAGCGACTTATCGCTTCCAAATAATGGCGCGCATTGAACTGCGGCAGCAGCACGATCGTTGCGTGGGCGGCAAGGGCCGACTTCGTGGTGCCCAGCGCGTTCATATGAAAATACGGGGCAGCAACGAGGAACCGCTGTCCGGCAGGCTGCGGCGTGCGGATTCGCGTACGCACCGCCCAGAGATGGGAGTCGTGGGAGAGCTCGACGCCTTTAGGCCTGCCCGTCGAGCCGGACGTGTAAAGGATCATCGCGACTTCGCCCGGCGCCGGCGTAACGGGCGTGAAATCGCCAGTGTCGATGAATTCGTCCCATTGCGTGCCGAACGTGATCTGCGGGGTTCCCGCCGGCACGAGGCCGGACCTTTGCGGGTCGGCAAAGGCGAGCTTGATTGCCGCGTCACGGAACACGAATTCGATGGTCTCTGCGGGAAACTTGTAGCTGACAGGGACGGCGACAAGGCCCGCCCGCATGATGCCGAAATAAGCGGCAAGATATTCGGCGCGGTTCTGCGAAAGGATTGCGACCGTGTCGCCGCGGCGGAGACCTCTCTTGAGCAGTCCGCGAGCGACGCCGTTGGCGAGGGCGTCAAGTTCGCCATGGGAAATCGTCCGTGGCCGTTCCCAGTCGAGGCAGTCGATGAGCGCCGGCTGATCCGCGTCTTGATCCTGGTTACGCAATGCACCGAGATTATAGAGATCGGACATGAACAAAGGCCCTTCAGATCAGCGCGTGCCGATCGCCCTCCGCCCAGCGGGCGAACGCCCCTGGACATTGGCTGTGGCGGTCAATCGTGTCTAGGTCGCCGTCGCTCTCGGCGCGCGCGCCGTGGCGCCTGGGGTCGGCTTTCCCTTTGGTCGACGGCGTCGTCTCCACGCGGTACTCAGTGACCTTGCTCTTTTCGGGCACTCCGGCCTTCACACTGGCACCACCGTCTTGATATTTGTTGTTATAATGTTAAGTACTTAGGTCTGACATGTCAACGAAGATGGACCGCCGCTCGGCAGCAGGTCGCGCTGCATCGTCGAAGTTGGCAGGCGTCGCGCCGGCGCGGAGGGATTAGATGCGATTGCCTGATGCATGGTCTTCCCCGGACCGGCCTGCGTTGACGGAGCGGAACGCACGGGGGTCTCGCCGTTCGCATATGCCCTCACGGCAGCACCGTCTAATTCATGGGTTGTCGGTCTTTTCGTTTGCTCTGCAATCGACGCGTGTCTATATCCTGAACGCTACTGTGACGCACGGAAGGGGCTTTTGACATGTCAGCGCGCGGATTGAAGGGCCGGAAGCCGGAAAGCTCGCGGCGTGCCGCGGCGGCCTCGAAGGAAATCCCTGCCGAGCAGAAGGTGGTGCCGCAATCCCTGAATGCGCAGGCCTATCAGCGCGCCAAGGAGGACATCATCTCGTGCGCGCTGCCGCCCGGCGCCGAGATTTCGGAGTCCTTTTTGTCTGCACGATTTCGGTCGGGGAAAGCCCCGATCAGATGGGCTCTTGCCTGCCTGGCCAAGGAGCACCTGGTCGTCGCGCGCCCGCGCAAAGGTTACGTCGTGGCCCCGGTGACGCTGCAGACTGTGCGCGAGCTTTTCGAATTGAGGCTTCTGCTCGAACCCGCGGCCGCGAAGCTGGCGGCCGGAAAGGTGGACTCGGTGCGCCTCAACGAGCTCGACCGGGTATGCGATGCCGGCTATATGCCCGGCAACAGAGCGAGCGAAGCGCAATTCCTCAAGGCCAACAAGGAGTTTCACGTCTCGGTGGCGAGAGCATCCGGAAATCAGCGGCTCGCCACGCTGTTGGAGGGTATTCTTGAGGAGATGGAGCGGCTCTTCCATCTCGGTCTGGCCATCAGGAACAGGTCCGAAGAGATGCGGCATGAACACTCGGCGCTGATCGAGGCTCTGGTGAGCGGTGACTGCGATCGTGCCGAAAAGGTGACTATCGAACAGATAGAAGCGGCCCGGCAGATGGTGCTCGGCGCGCTGCTGAGTTCGAAACAATTGAACAATGCCAATATTTCCGTAGCGTAAAGTCGGGTCGACAGTTCGTATGGCAACCGGTTCTTCAAGATCATTTACTGGCCACTTCACCACCCGACCTGAAATTGAAGGCACCTTCGGTGTCGTTGCGTCGACACATTGGATAGCCACCGCCGTCGGCATGGCGATGCTGGAGAGGGGAGGCAACGCGTTCGATGCGGCCGTTGCCGCCGCCTTCACTCTGCAGGTTGTCGAGCCGCATCTGAACGGCCCCGGCGGCGACGTGCCGGTTATTCTCTACGACGTCACGCGCGGCCGGCCGGAAGTGATCTGCGGGCAGGGGCCGGCACCGCAGGCGGCGACCATTGCGCATTATCGTGCGCTCGGTCTCGACATCATACCCGGCACCGGCCTGCTGGCCGCTTGCGTGCCCGGCACTTTCGAGACCTGGATGCTTCTGTTGCGCGATTATGGGACGATGCGGCTTGCCGACGTGCTCACGCCCGCGATCGGCTATGCGCAGGGTGGCTATCCGCTGGTCGAGCGGGCCTGTGCCACTATCCAGACGGTGGAAGATCTATTCCGCGAGCACTGGCCGACCTCCGCCGCTGTTTATCTTCCCGACGGCAACGTGCCGCGGCCGGGCACCCTGTTCACAAACCGCGCGCTTGCCGAGACCTATGCGCGCATATTGCGCGAAGCGGAAAGCGCCGGCGGCGACCGTGTCGCGCAGATCGAACGTGCGCGCAAAACGTGGTCGCAAGGCTTCGTCGCCGAGGCGATCGATCGTTTCTGCCGGATCCAGGCGGTGATGGACGTTTCCGGCGAGCCGCACCACGGAGTGCTTACCGGCGCCGATATGGCCGACTGGCAGGCTACGGTCGAAGCGCCGCTTACCTACGACTATCTTGATTACACGGTTTGCAAGGCGGGGACCTGGAGCCAGGGACTCGTGCTGTTGCAGCAGCTCGCACTCCTCAGGGGTTTCGATCTCGACGGGCTGGATCCCGCCGGGCCTGAATTCATTCATCTCCAGGTCGAATGCGCAAAGCTGGCCTTTGCCGACCGCGAAGCCTTTTATGGCGATCCCAACTTTATCGATGTGCCGACCGAAACGCTGCTTTCGATCGCCTACAACGATGCGCGGCGCAAACTCGTCGCGCACCAGGCCTCGCTCGAACTGCGGCCCGGTCACATCGAAGGATTCGGCGGATCCGTAAACATGCGCCGGGCCGACGGGCAGCGCAGCGCGGTCGGCAGTTTAGGGGCCGGGGAACCGACCGTTGGCCGTTTGGGCGCGGTCAATGGCGACACGGTCCATTTCGACATCATAGACAAGGCCGGAAACATGATCTCGGCGACGCCGTCGGGCGGGTGGCTGCAGTCCTCGCCGGTGATACCCGAGCTCGGCTTCTGCCTGGGCACACGCGCTCAGATGTTCTGGCTCGACGAGTCACATCCAGCGGCACTCGCGCCGGGAAAGCGGCCCCGTTCGACGCTCTCGCCGACGCTCGCGCTGCGCAACGGCGAGCCCTATCTCGCCTGGGGCACGCCTGGCGGCGACCAGCAGGACCAGTGGGCAGTCCAGTTCTTCCTGCGCCACGTGCACGCCGGCATGAACCTGCAGGAGGCGATCGACGCCCCGGCCTGGCATTCGGAGCATTTCCCGATTTCGTTCTGGCCGCGCACGGCACGGCCGGGCGTGCTGGTCGCCGAGCAGCGGCTGCCGGAGGCGACCGTTGCCGAACTGCGTGCGCGCGGCCACGAACTGGAGATCGGGCCTGCGTGGTCCGAGGGACGGCTGACCGCAGCCTCGCGCCTGGGACCGCGCCGCCGCGCCGCGGCAAATCCGCGGGGCATGCAAGGATACGCGGCAGGGCGGTAGTCTCGCGCCGACCGCTCGCCGGCCGGTGGGGAGGGCGGCCCTAAAGCCGTTGCCCGCCGCTCGCGTCGATCTGCTGGCCGGTGATCCATCCGCCGGCGTCGGAGGCGAGAAAGGCGACGATCCTGGCGATATCGTCCGGTTGCCCGACCCGTCGCAGCGCGATCGTCTCGACGACCTTGCGCGATGCCACGGGGTCGCGCGCCGCCGCATTCATTTCGGTGGCGGTCGCGCCGGGCGTCACGGCGTTCACCGTGATGTTGCGGGGGCCGAGTTGCGCGGCGAGCAATTTTGTCAGCGCCTCAAGGCCGGCCTTCGCCGGGGCGTAGGCCGCCAGGTCGGGAAAGGCGGAGCGGGTCGCCATCGACGAAATGTTGATGATGCGGCCACCGTCGCGCACGTGAGGCAGCAGGGCTTTGATGAGAAAGAACGGCGATTTCAGATTGACCTGCAGGCTCCGGTCGAAGTCGCCTTCGCTCACCTCTTCGATCGTGGCGCGCTGGCTGATCCCGGCATTGTTGACCAGAACGTCGAAGGCGGGGCCGCCGAACCGCTCGGTCAGGGCGCGGCCGAATTCATCGGCCAGCGCCTGCGCGCCATGCGGATCGGCAAGGTCCGCTTTCAGCGCAAAGGCCGTTCCGCCGGCGGACGTAATGTGATCGACGAGCGCCTGGGCTTGCGAGGCCGCGGCATGATAGTGGGCCGCGACGATCATGCCGTCTCTCGCCAGGCGTTCGGCGATGGCGCGGCCGATTCCGCGGCTCGCGCCGGTGACCAGGGCAATCTTGTCTGCCGGCGATTTCATTGTCGATCGACCATCTTCCTGGCGTTCATCAGTCCGACCAGCCCCGCGTTGCTTCGAGATGCCGCGCCTGTTCGATCAGCGCCTTCCGGTCGACCTTGTTCGTGCCGATCCACGGCAAGTCGCCGACGAATTTGATGCGCCGGGGATGCTGATAGGCGGGGCCATGATCCAGGGCGAATTTGCGGATGTCGGCCCCGCTTGGCTGCTCGTCGGTGCGGGTGACGATGAATGCGACCGGGACCTGGCTGCGTTCCTCGTCCGGCAGGGGAACGACGACGGCCTGCTGCACCTGCGGATGCCGCTCGAGCAGCTTTTCCACCTCGCCCGGATAGATGTTTTCGCCGGCGCATACGAACATGTCGTCCGCCCGGCCGACGAAATAGTAGAACCCGCTCGCGTCGCGGCGCATGACGTCGCCGCTGTAATACCAGCCGTTCCGCATGACCTTGGCGGTCTGTTCCGGCAGGTTATGATAGCCCGGCATCAGCGCCGGATTGCGCATCAGCAGGATGCCTTCGTCCGCCGTCCCGTCGGCGAGCTCTACCTCGCTGCCGGCAATGGGATGGCCGAGCGAAAGCGGCGGGGTGGGGAGGCCGGCCGGATGGGGACCGAACACGGCGGGTCCCGCCTCGGTGGTGCCATACCCGAAGCTGAGGGCGATGCCCGGGAATGCCTGCAAAAGCCGGTCCCACAGGCTGCGGGTCATCGGCGCGGAGCCGAGCTGCAGCCTTTTGAACGAGGAGAAATCCAGTCTTGCTATGAGCTCGGTTTCCTTGACGACGCGAGCCCACATCGTGGGGACCGCAGTGGCAACCACGACCTTGTGGGTGGAAATCGCCTCGATATAGGTGCTGACCTCGAACGAGGGCATCAACACCACGGAGGCATTGCTGGCGAAGACAGCCTTGCATGAGAAAAGGCCGTTCATGTGGAACAGCGGCTGCGCCACGATATGGCGGTCGTTCGGGCTGATCCCAGGCACGCGGGTGGAAAGGGCCCAAAGCTGCCCCCGGTGGGACAAGGGAACGCCCTTCGGCCGGCCGGTCGACCCGGATGTATACAGCATCTGCCCGATTTCATCCGGCGCCGGGACGATACTGGTGAAGGCGGCCGGTGCAATGGCGTCGGCGAAGCCGTCGTCGCCGGCACCATCGAAATCGAGCACAGGAATGCCGCTCCGCACCAGCGGACGGTTTGCCGCGTCGGTGAAGGCGAACACGACATTCGCGTCGTCCATGATGTAATCGACGGTCTCCCCCGGCAACTTTACGTTGACCGGAACGGCAACGTAGCCGGCGCGCATGATGCCGAAATAGGCGGCCAGATACTCCGCGCGATTGAGCGAGGCGATCGCCACATGGGAGCCGCGCGGGTGGCCGCGATCGACGAGATAGCGCGCCACGCCATTCGCCAGCGCATCGATTTCCCGGTGCGTGTAAATTGCCGGTTGCCGCGGGTGCGTAAGATCGATGACCGCGACCCTGTCGAGATCGAGATTGCGATCGATCAGGTCACCAAGATTGACCCAGTGCATGTCGCGGCCCCGAGCTCATCATTCGACGAAAGCGAGCGCGACGCCGGCGCCGTGCTCATGGGGAACGACGATGCCGCCGGACGGCAATGGCCGGTGGGAAACAGCCTCGGTCTCAAAAAGCCTGCGCGGCGTATCGAGGGAGGCGACCTTGACGGCGAGGGCAACCATGCGATCCGAGCCGTCATCGCTGACCATAGCGGCGCCCGCGTAGCGATCGGCGACGGCAGATGAATCGAGAATCAATATGCGGGCAGCGCCCGCCTGGAACGCAACACCGCCGCTGGTTAAGCCCAGCAGACCGGGACCGAACATCTGCTCGTACAGCGAAGCGGTGCGAAAGGGCTCCTGGGAGGCGATCACGAATTCGACGACGTTCAGTGCGCCATTGCGGTGCGACTGCCATTCCGGGCGCCAGACAAGTTCTGGGGTCCAGTGATGGCAGAAGAAGACCCGGCCGTTCTGGACATGATCGCCGGTCACGCGCACAACGGAGAAGCGGGCTTCTTCAGTGGCGTCAGCGACATCGACCGGCCGGGAAAACGACATCGGCTCTTCCACGGAAACTTCCCGCGACGCAAGCGTATCGTGGACGAGCTTGGGGTCGACCGACTTGAACACAAGCCCGGACAGGCCCGGCGGATGCTGCCAGAAATTTGGGCTTCCTTTCAGCCGTTCTGGCAGAAAACCAAGGAGCTCCAGATAATTCGTATTGAAAATCGCAAGATTGTTGCTGGTGCCGAGCGTGTGGTGGCCGCGCTCGGTCAGATGGAATCCGAGCCGGGCATATTGCCTGGCTGCTTCATCAAGCTTCTCCGCGACGTTGACCACGACATGGTCGAGCACCGGACTGATCGGGTGGGTAGTGGCCGCCATGTTCACGCCTCAAGCTGTCAGTGTTGACTCTATTACGCCGCGCGAGACGCTACCCGCAAGACGAATTCGTTTGCCCGCATTGAGGTGGACGCGATGATTGCGGACGATATCGCAATTTCGTCTTTCCAAGGCTTTATCTGCATCAAGCGCGCCGGCGCGGGGTTGCCGGCGGTCCGGGGCGGTTCAATTCGGCGATGACCTCAAGTCCCGTATCGGCGAGACTCGACGAATTCAAAATCGCATCCATGGCGATCCTGTAGCCGTCCTCGATGTGAATACGGGCAATCTTTTCTGCTTGCACCGCATCGCCCTTTTCCAGCGCTTTTATGAGCTCCACGTGTTCGCGCTGCATGGTGATGTATCTGGGGTCCCGCACCAATCCGAAGTAATAGACGCGGTCTATGTCGCGAAGAACTTGTTCGATCAGCGCAGCAAGCTTGTCGTTGTTCGAAGCTTCCGCGATGAGGATGTGAAACTCCCGATTGGCCGCGATCAAATCCGATTCTGCCGCGCGATCGCCGGGACGCACTGACACCATGCTCTTCTCATTGACCAAGCGCAGACGATTCAGATCGATGCGGCCGACCGCCATGCGTGCGGAAGGCGGCTCAATGAGCATACGCAACTCGAAGGCGTTTTTGACGTCGCGTAGCGTAATAGGTGCAATTCTGTAGCCGCGACGATGAAACGGTTGGATCAGTTTCAATTGTGCCAGCCGGTCGATGGCGACCCGGAGCGCAACCCGGCTGAAGTCGAACATTTCCTCGAGCTGGGGCTCGGAAACCATCGCGCCCGGCGCAAGCTCACAGCGTATGATGGCCTCGTAAAGACATGTGAAGGCCTGATCGCTCTGCCGCTCGACGGAGCGGGTGGCTTTGCCAGTCGCCGCCGCAGGCTTTGAAATCCGTTTCATTGAATGCCTACCGAATGAACTGCGTGAGCAAAAAAACCGAGCTTGACAAGTGCCGGCAAGGGAAATCTTATACTAGTAGTCCTACAAAGCCAATGAAGGATGCGTATGCGCCAAGCGGCTTTTGCGACGCAAACTCTGGACGGTGGTGCCCGTAGCCAAAATCTTGGCTATTGGGCTTGCCGCGCGGCGGAAAAGTTCCCCGAGCGCCCGGCTGTCATCGACTGGGCGGACGGTCGCGAGCGCACATTCACGCATGGAGACCTGGAGGCGCGCCTTCAGCGAGCGGGCGCCATGTTCTCAAAATGGGGGCTTGAAGCCGGCTCGCGCATCGCGCTCGGAATCGGTAACCGTGCGGAATTCCTCGAAGCCTTCTTTGGCGCCATGCGCGCGGGCCTCGTGCCGGTGCCGCTGAATTTGCGCCAGGGCCGGATTCATCTGGCGCATGCTGTCGTCGACTCCGCCTGTGCCGCCGCCGTAATCGAGCCGGGCGTCAACCAGCACCTGCCCGATATTATCGATGAATGCCGCGTGCCGCGGCGTCTGGCGGTGGGCGCGTCGCTGCCGGGATGGCAGGACTACGAGGCCTTGATGACGGACGCGCCGGCCTCATTCGATCCAATGGTGCCGCGGCCAGAGCAGGCGGCCTTCATCGCCTATACGTCAGGATCGACCGGCAAGCCGAAGGGCGTGGTGCTGACGCACGCGGGCCAGCTCTGGTGGATCGACGCTTTTCAGCGGCTTTACCCCACCGACCCGGCTGAACGATCGCTCGTCGCGGTCCCGCTCTATCACAAGAATGCCATGGCGGGGGTGGTGAAGACGCGTTTGCCCGGCGGCGCGTCCATGGTGCTTATGCCGAAATACGAGCCCCGGGCATTCCTGCAGAACCTCGTCGACTACAAATGCACGCACGCGACCGGGGTACCGACCATATACAGTCTTGCCCTGCAGGAGCGCGACTTGGTCGCCTCGCTCGATTTCTCCGCGCTACGTTCCCTGACCGTGGGGTCCGCGCCGGTCCATGATACGCTGCATCGGGCCATGGAAGAGGCGTTCCACTGCCCGGTTTATCAGTCATACGGTTCGACTGAAGGCGGCCCGGTGGTCATAGGTCCGCCGCCCGATGGACAGCCCGTGCCGCTCGGAAGCTGCGGTGTTCTCTGGCCCGGTTGCGAAGCGAAGCTCGTCGGCAATCAAGGCGAGGAGCAGCCGCGGATGGGCGAATTGTGGCTCCGTAATCCAGGCGTTACGCCCGGATACAACAACCTGCCCAATGTGAACGCGCAGCGGTTGAAGGAAGGCTGGCTGGCGACCGGAGACCTGTTCGAAGTCGACGCGCAAGGGTTCTGGTACTTCCGCGGGCGCGCCGATGACATGTTCGATTGCGGCGGCGAAAACGTCTTTCCGAAGGAGGTTGAGGAACTGCTGTTGACGCACCCCGGCGTTCGGGATGCCTGCGTCGTTCCGGCGCCGCATGCAAGCAAGGGCCATGCCCCCGTCGCGCTCGTCGTGACCGATCCGTCATCTTCGCCGACGGAGGGGGAACTGAAGCAATTCTGCCTTCAGCAAGGTCCCGCCTATGCCCATCCGCGGCGCATCGTCGTGACGGACGCGCTGCCTCTGAACGGTGCGGGAAAAGTCGATCGCGCTGCGGTGCGCGGCCACATGGCAAAAATTCTGCAAGGCGTGCCACTCTCATGATGGCGCCCGGTGCGGACAGCCTCCTCGAGGTGAACAACGTCACCCGCCGGTTCCAGGGCTTGACCGCCGTCAATGACGTCTCGTTCCGCATCACACCGGGAGAACTGGTTGGCCTTATCGGCCCCAACGGCGCCGGAAAGACGACCTTGTTCAATCTGGTGAGCGGCTATGGGCGCCCGAGCTCCGGCAGCATTCGGCTCTCGGGAAGGGAAATCGCCGGATTGTCCTCGACGGCCATTGCAAAGCGCGGCGTATCGCGGACGTTTCAAAACCTGCGTGTTTTCCCCACCATGACCGTGTTCGACAACGTGTCAGTCGGCGCCATCGGGGCCGTCGGCTACGGCTGGTGGCGCCCGCTGTTGCCGGTCGATATTGGCGGCCGCAGCGAGCTCATCAGCACGCGCACCTGGAATGCATTGGAACGGACCGAGCTGACCGACGTCGCCGAAAATCTCGCCAGTACCCTTTCTTACGGCCGCCGCAAGTATCTGGAAATCGCCCGCGCCTTGGCAACTCATCCGACGCTCTTGTTCCTCGACGAACCGGCGGCCGGCCTCAACGAAGCGGAAACCGGCAGGCTGGCGGAATTCGTTGCCGCCTTGAACCAGGAAGGAATAACGATACTGGTCGTCGAGCACGACATGAATTTCATCATGTCGCTGTGCAAGCGCATTCTGGTTCTCGCCGCGGGCCAGCTCATCGCCGACGGACCCCCGAAGACGATTGCTTCTGCGCCCGAGGTGTTGCGCGTTTATCTGGGCGGTTCGCGATGACGGCGCTCGAGGTCGAGAACCTGTCCGTTAGGATCGGAGCGCAACAGATACTGCGCAACGTCTCAATCTCGGTCCCCGAGCGCTCAATCGTTTGCATTCTGGGCGCCAACGGGGCCGGCAAGACCACGCTGATGCGCACGATCAGCGGAATTTATCCTCCGAGCGGCGGCAGCATCAAAGCGATGGGCCAGGACATCACCGGGTTGCCCAGTCACAAGATTGTCCGGGACGGGTTGGCCCACGCGCCCGAGGGACGCCATCTTTTCGCAAGTATGACGGTCTTGGAAAATTTACGCGTCGGAGCGGTAGGATTGACGGGTGCCGACTACAACGCCGTTCTCGAAAGCGTTCTGGCGCTGTTTCCACCCATTCAACCGCGGCTAAAGCAGCTCGCCGGCTCTCTGTCCGGCGGAGAGCAGCAGATGGTCTGTTTGGCGCGCGGGCTGATGTCGCGTCCGCGCTTGTTTCTTTTGGATGAGCCCTCGCTCGGTCTCGCTCCCATGATGGTTGAGCAGATCTTCGAGCTCGTCACACGCGTCCGTTCGACCGGAACCGCGATCCTTCTGGTCGAACAGAACGCGCGCGCCGCGTTGCAGGTCGGAGACTTCGCCTACCTCATGGAAGGCGGTCGAATTGTCCTTGAAGGCTCGGCGACGGAACTGCTGAACGATCCTCGGGTCGAAAGCGCATACCTCGGCGGTCATGTGCAACAGCCCGCGTGATTTAAAGAAGAGGAGAGGGAAATGAAAAAGTCGATTCGTAGAATGTTGGCCTGCTCCGCCGCAATAGCGTGGCTGGCCGGCGGAATCCACGTCGCTGCGGCACAAACTCCGACCTACACGATCGGCTGTTCGCTGCCGCTGTCGGGCCGCATGGCCGGATTTGGCGGGCCCATCCAAACGGGCCTCGAAGTCGCGGTCGATGAATTCAATCAAAAGCATGCGGGCAAGGTCAAGTTCGAGCTTCAGTGCTACGACAGCAAGGCCGACCCGAAGGAAACCATCAATATCGCGCAGCGGCTGATCGACAATCCGAAGGTCATCGCCTCGATCAGCGACTTCACGTCGACGGCGACGATGGCCGCCGCCGAGACATACAACAAGGGCAAGCTCGTCGAACTGACGCCGACGGCCAGTCATCCCGATATTACCAAGATGAATCCGTGGATGTTCCGCGCCAGCTTGACCACGCCGATCTACATCCAGCCGACGGCCGATTTCATCATCGACAAGCTGAAGCTCAAGCGGGCGGCCGTCGTGCAGGTTCAGACCGACTGGGGGCAATCGGTCGGCAAGGTCTTCGACGCGCAATTCAAGAAGCGCGGCGGGACGATCACGTCACACGACATCTACAACGAGGGTCTGACCGATTTCCGTGCTGTTCTGACCAAGATCCGGCGCGAGAAGCCCGATGTCATCTTTCTGGCGATGCTGGAGGAAGAAGCGGCGAACTTCATGAAGCAGAAGCAGCAGTTCCAGCTCAAGCAGCCTGTCGTGGACAGCTCGGTCGGCATCACAGCACGGTCGCTGAAGCTGGGCGGGAAGGCGCCATGAACGGCATCTATTCGATGACTCTGTTCAACCCCCGGTCCAACAACCCTGTTCAGAAGGACTTTTCCGCCCGGTTCGTGAAGAAGTCCGGCGGAAAGGCTCCCAGCATCTGGAGCGCCTATGGATACGATTCGGGCATGCTGGTCATGGACGCGGCAACGCGCGCCATGCCCAACGTCACCCGGGCGAGCGTTCGCGACCAGCTCGCGCAGACGCACGACTTTCACGGGGCGAATGGTGAGCTTTCCATCGATCCGAAGACCCGCGAGGTGTCCCGGCACAACATCATGTTCACGCAGGTGAAGGACGGGGTTCAGGTCCCGGTTCAGTAACATGAACAAGGGGGAAGGCGGAGATCGCCTTCCCCGCTCTCGGATGTGAAGGACTAGCCTTGTGGAAGTCGTCCTCTTACAGAGCCTGGTGAACGGCGTCAGCGCGGGATTGAACTACGCGCTGGTCGCCATCGGCTTCACGCTGATTTTTGGCGTCCTCCGCGCGATCAATTTTGCGCATGGAGAAGTCTATACGATCGGCGCCTTTGCCGGGCTCATTCTCATCAATGCGTTCGCGCCGCCGTTGGTTGCGGTCGTGTTCTTCGTGGCCGCCGTCGGGGCGGTCAGCGGATGGTCTCTCGAACGGATCGCGTTCCGGCCGTTCCGCCGATCGAAGGACGAGACGTCTCTGCGCTCGCCGGCGCTGCGCGAGGCGACGCTGATGTCTTCGCTTGCCGTCGGGATCATCATCCGGGAGCTGATCGAGCTGCGTTTCGGCGGCGAAATGCAGCCGATCCCGTCCAACGATCTGCTCAACCGTCCGGTCGTGTTCGACCCCGTCATCATCGCCAACGGCGACATCATCGTCGCCATTTCGGCCATTCTAATGCTCGGCGTGCTGATTTACCTGTTCAAGCGCACGACGATCGGATTGTCGATCCGCGCCGTCGCCGACGATCTGACCGGCGCGCTTTGCACCGGCGTCAATGCAAACGCGGTGATTGTCTGGACGTTCGTTATCGGCTCGAGCTTCGGTGCGGTGTCGGGGCTTC
The DNA here is from genome assembly GCA_963837965.1 of uncultured Pseudomonadota bacterium. Taxonomy (GTDB): domain Bacteria; phylum Pseudomonadota; class Alphaproteobacteria; order Rhizobiales; family Xanthobacteraceae; genus Pseudolabrys. Next base: position 942,861 of record CAWIPY010000011.1, read on the forward strand.
TGATCGGTCTCTATTACGGCGCCATATTCCCTTATATGGGGTTCACGCCGACGTTGAAGGCATTTGTGGCCATGATCATGGGCGGGATGAGCAATATCACGGGCGCCGTGGTCTGTGCGCTGATCCTCGGCCTCGCGGAAAGCTTTGCGGCCGAATTCATTTCCACGCGATGGGTCGACGCCATCGCATATGGCCTGTTGCTGGTGACGCTTATCTTCTTCCCGCGTGGTCTGTTCAGTCGGGGCGCCGAGCGTGTCTAAGAAACGCCCTCCGACATCAATACTGTGGACGATCGGCATGCTGGCGATCGTGCTGGGCGTTCTGCCCGCCGTCCTCAGCGCGCTGAACCAGGGTTATCTATTCCGCCTTTCGCAGGTCACCGCCATCTTCATAATTCTGACGGTCAGCCTGAACCTGATCACGGGCACGATGGGTTTGCTGTCCCTGGGGCATGCCGCTTTCTACGGGGTCGGCGCTTATGTGTCGGCGCTGGTGGCCAAAGAATACGGCCTGCCGTTTCCGGTGTGTCTGTTGATCTCCGGACTGGCCACCGCCCTGATCGGGGCCGTGTTGGCGATCCCCTTGATACGGCTCGTCCGCTTGTTTTTCGCCGTGGGCACGCTGGCCGTCGGCGAGCTGATCGGCATCGTGCTGTTGAACTGGACCGCGCTGACCAACGGCCCCATGGGTGTTCGCAATATCCCCGGCATGAGTATCGGCGGCATCGATCTCTCCGGGCGGCTTGGCACGTACTACACGTGCATGATCGTCATGCTGGCCTGCGTGTGGGTGGTGCATCGATTGACCCACAGCTATTTCGGCAATGCGATGCGCGCGGTTCGGGAGGACGACCAGAGCGCAGCCGGCATGGGCCTTTCCCTCGGATATCTGAAGATACTCGTCTTTACGATCAGCGCTGGACTCGCCGGGGTCGCCGGGAGTTTGCTTGCACACACGACGAACTACATCAGCCCTGAAATGTTTCGATTGGGCGATTCGATCCTGATCCTGACGATGGTCGTTGTCGGCGGACTCGGCAGTGTTCCCGGCGCGATTGTGGGCGCTTGTCTATTGACACTGTTACCGGAGGTCACACGCGAATTCGGTCAGCTTCGCATGGTGATCGTGGGATTGGTGCTGTTCGTGAGCATACTCGTGCTTCCGCATGGCATCATCAACGAGATCAGGGCAATCGCATTCACTCGCAAGCGCTTGGGGCGCTATTGGCGTTCGCTTCCGCTTTGCGGTTGGCGTTAATCTACTGGAAAATGAAGGTGACGTTATGAGGGCTGTTCTTTTCGACGCGCACGGAGACATTGACGCACTCCAGGTTCGGGAGTGCCCGGATCCGACGCCGGGCCCGGACGAGGTCTTGGTGCGGGTGGAAGCGGCGGCTTTCAATGGCTTCGACCCCATGGTCCTGCAGGGCATTCCGACATTGAAGACGCCGCTTCCAATGATCCCCGGCGGGGATGTGGCCGGCCACATCGTGCAATTGGGTTCAGAGGTGCCCGCGGGGACCTGGAGTGTGGACGACAGGGTGTTGATTATGCCGTTGCAGCCCGGCCGGGGGATGATGGGCGAGACACTGCGCGGCGGGTTTTGTGAGCTTGTGTCGGTCCCCCATCAGTATCTCGTGCGGATACCGGAGCGGGTCAGCTTCGTGGAAGCAGCAGCGTTGCCGGTGGCGTACGGAACCGCGCATCGTATGATGGTGACACGGGGGAAGGTTGCAGCCGGTGATCGCGTCGTAATACTGGGGGCGACGGGCGGGGTGGGGACTTGCTGCGTTCAACTCGCCAAGCTTGCCGGTGCGGAGGTTCTCGCCTGTACAAGCTCTGCGGAGAAGGCCGAACGGTTGAAGGAACTCGGCGCCGACCACGTGGTCAATACATCGACCCATGATTATCTCTCTGAATCACACCGACTGTTCGGGAAGCCGCGCGTATTCGGGACGAGCGGGGGCGCCGATGTCGTCGTGAACTATATCGGTGGAGGCTCTTGGGCAAAGTCTTTGCGAATGGTAAAGCGGGGCGGTCGTCTTCTTACCTGCGGTGCGACTGACGGGTACGACCCGAAGACCGACATCCGCTATATCTGGTCGCTTGAGCTCGACATTGTGGGTTCAAACGGATGGATGGTCGAAGACCTCACGACGCTTTTGAAAATGATCGACGAAGGAAAGCTGAAGCCTGTCATCTACAACGTCCGCCCGCTCGCCGAAGCGAAGTCGTCAATGCGCGATCTTATTGACCGCAAGGTGTTCGGCAAAGCGATACTCGTGCCGTGAGGTAAATGAGCCGGGTGATGGAGCGACTGAAAGCCGGCTGTTCTAGCGGCTAAACCACGTGCCGCGTTATCGACTATTGCATTCATGCGCCCGCGATGGCTGCCCGAGGAGACAGACTGATGCCGATCGTGAACCGCGTCGCCGACCTGCAGAACGAAATCGTCGCTTGGCGGCGTGATATCCACGCTCATCCTGAGCTGATGTTCGACGTCAACCGTACCGCTGGCCTGGTGGCCGAGAAGCTGCGCGAATTCGGCTGCGACGAGGTGGTGACCGGCATCGGCCGCACCGGCGTGGTGGGCGTTATCCGCGGGCGCAAGGGGGCCGCCGATAAGGTGATCGGGCTGCGCGCCGACATGGACGCGCTGCCGATCGAGGAGGACACCGGCCTGCCGTATAAATCGACCGTGCCGGGCAAGATGCACGCGTGCGGCCATGACGGCCATACCGCCATGCTACTCGGCGCGGCGCGCTATCTTGCCGAGACGCGCAATTTTGATGGTACGGCGGTGGTCATCTTTCAACCGGCCGAGGAGGGCGGCGGCGGAGGCAAAGTCATGGTCGATGACGGATTGATGGACCGTTTTAAGGTCGGCGAGGTCTACGGCATGCACAATTATCCGGGCATGCCGGTCGGACAATTCGCGTTGCGGCCCGGTCCGCTGATGGCGTCGGTCGACTTTCTCACCATCGACATCGAAGGCAAGGGCGGCCACGCCGCACGTCCGCACTTTGCGGTCGACACCATCTTGGTCGGCGCTCAGATCATCAATGCCGTCCAGTCAATCGTCTCGCGCAATGTCGATCCGCTGGACTCTGCGGTGGTATCGATCACCACCTTTCACGCCGGCAATGCCGACAATGTGATTCCGCAGAGTGCGCAGTTGCGCGGCACCGCGCGCAGCCTGTCGCCGCCGGTGCGCGACCTCTTGGAAAAGCGGCTCCATGAAGTGGTGGAGGCGACCGCCAGCGTCTACGGTGCGAAAGCGCGTCTGAAGTATAACCGGGCCTATCCGGTGGTGATTAATCACTCAGCGCAGACCGATTTTGCCGCCAGGGTTGCCCGCGAAGTGACCGGCCAAGACCGCGTGAACGTAGACATGAGGCCGGTGATGGGCGGCGAGGACTTCGCCTTCATGCTCGAGGCGAGACCCGGCGCTTTCATCTTTGTCGGCAACGGCGACAGCGCGAGCCTTCACCATCCGGCCTATAACTTCAATGACGAGGCGATCCCTTTCGGCACATCCTATTGGGTGAAGCTGGTGGAGACAGCCTTGGCGGGCTGAGTGCGCGGGCGGTAGCGCTGCGGCGCTTCTCGTCGTCCAGATGCGAAAGCGTATGCAGCCCCTCGTACAGCAGGTAATACCTTCTTCGCCCGGCCCGGCGTCGCAATTACGGACGAGATCAGAGGGCTGCGCAGCCGTCTGGTGGAGGCGATCGAGCAGGGCGCCTGTGACCATTCGCAGGAAGTGGAAGAACTCATCTTCCAATTGACAGCGACGGTGGTGCATCGCTTCGCCGACTGGCGCGCTCCGGAGGTTCGCGACCATGTTCCGGCAGGAGACTATCGCATCCGCCGCGCGATCAAGCGGATGCGTGAAAGCGCTTGCGATCCTGCCGATTTTGATGGGCTCGCATGCGCGTCCGGTTTGTCGCGGCCGCATTTCAACTATCGGTTCAGGCAGGCGACCGGCGTGTCGCCGGGGCTATTCCGAAACGCGATACGGGTCGAGGAATCGGTGCGGGCGCTGAGCGAACGGAGGCTGGGGGTGTCGCAGCTCTCCGACGAGCTCGGCTTTTCCGCTCAAAGCAATTTTACTCGTTTCTTCCAGCAGCACACTGGCGCAACACCCCACCAGTTCCGCCGGGTGCTGGCGGAATTCGGCTAATCGTCCTTAGCCCTGAACGGTGGGCCAGCTAGCCGTCTTATCGAGCACGCGATCGAGGTCGACCAACTCTTCGCCTGGAACGCGGATACGCTTGAATTTCATTTCTGGCGCCGACAGCGGCTTGGTCGCATCCAGACCCATCTTGGCCCCGACCCCATTGTGCGTGGAGGGATCAAGCTTGGAACCTTGGCTTTCCGGGATGATGACGAGGTCGTGGTCGGCCTGGAATCGGGTAGCGACCGCCCATTCGACCTCTGCCGGGTCGTGGATGTTGACGTCCTCGTCCACCACGATGACGTGTTTGACATCGTAATGGCCCGCGAATGCCGCCAGCATGATGTTCTTGGCCTCGCCTTCCTGCCGCTTTCTGATCTGCACATAGAGGTGATAGCGGCACACGCCGCCGCGCGCGAGGTGCACGTCCAGCACGTTCGGGAAGCTTCGCCGCATGTGCGCGAGCAGCGTCGCCTCGCGCGGAATGCCGCCGAGCAGGAGATGCTCGAGTCCGCCACCGATGATGGTATGGTAGATCGCATCACGCCGCCGCGTCACGGCGTCCAGTTCTATGACGTGCCGTGGCGCTTCCTCGCCGTAATATTGCGGGAATTCACCGAATGGCCCTTCCATTTCGCGCACCTGCGGCAGCAGCCGTCCTTCGAGCACAATCTCGGCCTCCGCCGGCACGCGGACGTCATTGGTAACGCATTTAACGACGGGAAGCGCGCGGCCTTGCAGCGCGCCGGCAATGGTCAGTTCGTCGAAATCGATCGGCGCGATCGCCTGTGACGAGATCAGCGTCAGCGGATCCACCCCCACAACGATCGCGACCGGCAGCGGTTCACCGGCGCGCTCCGCCATCTCGTAGAACATGTGTGTATGGCGCGGCAGCAGCAGCGCGCCTAGTTTGTTCGGTCCGCTGACTTGCAGGCGGTGGATGGACACGTTCTGTACGCCCGTGCGCGGATTGCGCGCGATCATCAGGCCCGCAGTGATGTAGGCGCCATTGTCGTGCTCGTTATGGGTCGGTATCGGCAGCTTGGAGAGGTCGACCTTCCGCTCGACTACTTCCTGAACCGGCGCCTGCGTCACCAATTCGGTTGGGATCGGCGCGAGCGCCGCCTCCTGAAAGCGTTCGAGCACCTCGCTCGCATCGACGCCCATCGCTTCGGCAATCCAGTTGCGGTCCGAGACCAGCCCCGAGATGACCGGGATTGCATGTTTGTCCGGATGGGGAAACAGCGTCGCCATCTGCCCGTCGAGCCGCTTGGCGATGGCTGCGAGCTGGAACCGCAGCTTCACCTCCGGCCGTGCGATCGCGAGGCGGCCGTTCCGGTCGAGATGATCGAGCCAATCTCGCAAGCTTCGGATCGGCTCGCGCGTATTGTGTGGCTCACTGACTGCATTCATTCCGGTATTCCCTGTTTCTGCCTGGTGCCGGGCCCGATCGAGCGGCGGACGATAGCGACGGCCTTCCGTCCCGCCAAGTGCTCCGGTTCGCGGTGGCGGCGCCCATCTGGGGCGATTGCCTTCCGGGCCCGGCTGGCGGATTATGTTGTGCCGGGAGGACTTTAGGCCTGCTCGGGAACAATCGGACCGCTAGATCGGATGTCCAACGCTGTACGTATAGCCCATGGCGCCTTCGGCCGAGTCGCGTTGCTCGACATGGACCGTCCGCTGGTACGCCATGCGCACCCGCATTGCCACGTGCTGATCAAGGCGGAGGGGGCCGACACTCAATTCTCGGTAGGTGATAGTCTGGTTCGCCTCACCGACACGCAAGCCGTGCTGGTCAACGCCTGGGAGCCGCACGCCTACGTGCACGATCCGCGGCAGCCCCGCACAGTAATCCTGGCGCTGTATATTGAGCCGGAATGGCTGCGACGCTTTCGCCCCGGCTGGGGCGCGGCGGCATTGCGCCGCTTTTTCGAACGCCCGGCGGGCGCATTGTCCCCGCGCATCCGGCGCCTCGCAATGGACCTTGCCACGTTGATGGTGAGCGATCCGACTGCCGGAGGCCTGCAGGAGCAACTCCTCTCCGACCTGATGATCTCCGTCATCGAGCGGTTTACACCTTGGCGCGAGTTCACGCGTTCGTTGCGCGTGTACGCCGATATCGAGACCTTCGACTGGCGGATCAAGCGGGCGATAGAACTTATCCAGCAGCAGCCGCACGCCTCGCGCGACACCGCCGGTTTGGCGCGCGAAGTCGGCCTCTCGCGCGCGCAGTTTTACCGCTTGTTTGAGCGATCGACGCGAATGACGCCGCACGTCTATTTGAATCTTTTGCGGATGGAGTTGGCGGTCAATTCGGTGGTCTATTCGACCGAGCCCCTGTGCGACATCGGCACCCGCCTCGGCTTCTCCGCACCCGCGCACTTTTCGCGTTTCTTCAGTGACCACGCCGGTGCAAAGCCTAGCGAATTCCGCCGCATCGCGCGGCTGAATGCCGCACCGGCGGTTGTCGCCGGATGAAAGAATGAGACGATTTGGTAAGCGGTGAGACGAGCGGGTATCGCACTCGTCCGCTTCACGTGACAAGTTGGTTTTCAAGTCGGCGCCGGCATGGCGACCGGCGTATTAGACATGCGTATTGGGCACCCGAGGAAATGCATTGAGCGTAACGGCTTCCGCGAGCGCATGGCTTGGACGTTCCATTGAGCGTGTCGAAGATGCAGCGCTTCTGAGCGGAAACGGCCGATATTTCGACGACGTGCCGGTTCGGCGCGGGACGCTGCATGCGGCGATCCTTCGCTCGCCGTACGCGCATGCGCGGATCAGGGCCATTCGGGCCGAAGCCGCGGCGGCGATGCCGGGCGTTGTGGCCGTGCTGACGGGAGCGGAGGTGACGGCGCACGGCGCGAGCCTCGTCGTCGGGGTGCGCGCACCGATTGAATGCTGGCCGATCGCTGTCGACCGCGTACGCTATGTCGGCGAACCGGTTGCGGTCGTGGCGGCGGAAAGTCGATATCTGGCAGAAGACGCGATCGATTTGATCGAGGTCGACTACGACCCGCTGCCGGTGGTAATGGGCCCGGTCGCCGCACTTGCGCCCGATGCGGCCGTGCTGCACGAAGGGCTCCGCTCCAATCTCGCCAGCGACCGGTCTTTCCGGTACGGCGATCCAGAGCGAGAGTTTGCACAAGCCCCCCATCGCCTGGCGGTGCAAGTTCGCTATCCGCGCAATTCATGCACGCCGATTGAGACCTACGGCGTAGTCGCCGAGTACGATGCCGCGCTCGATGCCTACGACGTCCTCGCCAATTTCCAGGGGCCATTCAGCCTGCATCCGGTGATGGCGCGTGCGCTGAAAGTGCCGGTCAACCGGCTGCGCCTGCGCACGCCGCCCGACTCCGGCGGCAGCTTTGGGGTCAAGCAGGCGGTTTTTCCCTATGTGGTGCTGATCGGCATTGCGGCCAAACTCGCCGGCCGTCCGGTGAAATGGGTGGAAGACCGGCTCGAACATCTGTCGGCGTCGGTATCCGCGACGAACCGGACGACGCGGCTCGAAGCGGCGGTCGACACCGACGGGCGCGTACGCGCGCTGAATTGGGATCAAATCGAAGATGTCGGCGCGCATATCCGCGCGCCGGAGCCGGCAACGCTCTACCGCATGCACGGCAACCTGACCGGCGCTTACGATATCCGTCATGTTTCGGTCCGCAACCGCGTGGTGCTGACCAACAAAACGCCGACCGGCCTCAACCGCGGATTCGGCGGTCCGCAAATGTACTATGCGCTCGAGCGGCTGATGCAGCGCATCTCCGTCGAGTTGAAACTCGATCTGGTCGACGTGATCCGCCGCAATCTGGTCCCGGCTGACGCCTTCCCGTATCACACCGCGACCGGTGCGCTGCTGGATTCCGGCAACTACGCCGAGGCGGTCGACAAGGCGCTCGAACAGGGCGGGTTTTCCGAACTGCGCGAACGGCAAGCGAAGGCGCGCAGCGAAGGGCGTCTATACGGAATCGGCGTGACTGCGGTGGTCGAGCCCAGCGTGTCGAACATGGGCTACATCACCGCCGTGCTCACGCCGGCGGAGCGGGCCAAGGCCGGCCCGAAGAACGGCGCGCAGGCGACGGCCACCGTCGCGCTCGACCCGACCGGCGGCGTTTCCGTACACGTCGCGTCCGTGCCGCAAGGGCAGGGGCACCGCACGGTCGTCGCGCAGATCATAGCGGACGCATTCGGGCTAAAGCCGTCCGACATCCGCGTCATCACGGAAATGGACACCGCGCGCGACGCCTGGTCGATCGCATCCGGCAACTATTCCAGCCGTTTTGCACCGGCTGTTTGTGGCGCCGTGCAACTCGCGGCGACGCGGCTCTCCGACAAGCTCAGGCGCATCGCCGCCGCGCAATTGAACGTCGCGCCAGAAGAAATCGAATTCGCCGGCGGTAAGATCCGGGCGCGCGCCAATCCGGACAACGCGGTGCCGTTCGGGCGCGTGGCTGCGTCGAGCCATTGGTCGCCAGGCACGGTGCCCGCCGAGGATCACGCGCTGCGCGAGACGGTATTCTGGAGTCCACCAGAACTGACCGCGCCGAACGAAGCCGACGAGGTGAACTCGTCGCTTTGCCACGGCTTCATCTTCGATTTCTGCGGCGTCGAGGTCGATCGCGTCACCGGCGCGATAAGCATCGACAAATATGTGACCATGCACGACTGCGGCCGCATCCTGCATCCGGGTATGGTGGCGGGGCAGGTGACCGGCGGGTTTGCCCACGCGCTCGGCGCGGCTGTCTACGAAGAATACGCTTACGGTGAGGATGGCAGTTTTCTCGCCGGCACGTTCGCGGATTACCTTGTACCGACCGCGACCGAAGTGCCTGCGCCGCTCATCCTGCATACCGAATCCCCATCGCCGTTCACACCGCTCGGCGCCAAGGGCGTAGGCGAGGGCAATTGCATGAGCACGCCGGTGTGTCTGGCCAATGCGGTCGTCGATGCGCTCGGGCTCGCCGAGATCGATCTTCCGCTTACGCCGGCGAAGCTCGCTGCGCATATTCACCCTCCGGAAGCTGCCGCGCCGTCGCGCGCCGCTGCGCCGCGTCCAGGCGGCCGTGCGTTGTTCGGCAGTGGTGAGACTGAAGTGCCCGCGGGACAGGAGCAGATATGGGAGGCGCTGCTCGATCCGGCGACGCTGGTTGCGATCATTCCGGGTGCGCACGACGTGCAAAAAGTGTCGGATACCGAATTCCGCGCCGATGTGACACTTGGCGTGGGGCCTGTGAAGGGACGCTATAAAGCGGTTATTTCGCTCACCGACCTCGATCGACCTCATTCGGTCACGCTAAACGGCAGTGTCAGCGGTCTGCTTGGAATCGGCAGCGGCATAGGCCACATTCGGTTGCGAGCCACGGCCGAGAACCGCACCATGCTCGCTTACGACTACAGGGCGGAGATCGGCGGTAAGGTCGCTTCGGTCGGTGGCCGCCTGCTCGACGGCGCCGCGCGTTTCGTGATCGGCCAATTCTTCCAGGCGCTGTCGCGCCAGCTCGGCGGCGGCCGCGCGCCGCGCGCCGGTTGGCTTGCGCGGCTGCGCGCTCTTATCGGGACCCGCGCATGAAGCCTGCGCCTTTCGATTACGTCCGCCCGGACTCGTTGAAGGACGTGCACGCGCTGCTCGCCAACGAAGGCGCCGAGGCGCGAATCCTGGCGGGTGGCCAGAGCCTGGTGCCGATGCTGTCGATGCGGCTGACGCGGCCCAAGATCGTTATCGACATCATGCGCCTGCCCGGACTTGTCTCGATTGACATGGATGGAAACGATCTCCGCGTCGGCTGCGGCGTGCGGCAGGCGCAATTGCTGGCCTGGACGGAACTGGCCGCGCGTCAACCTCTGCTAGCTGCGGCGCTGCCCTGGGTTGGCCACGCGCAGACGCGCAGCCGGGGCACGATCTGCGGCTCGATCGCGCAGGCCGATCCGAGCGCCGAATTGCCGCTCATACTGACGGCGCTGAATGGAGTCGTCGAATTGAGCTCACTCCGCCGTCGGCGGAGCCTCCCCGCGTCCGAGTTTTTCATCGGCGCCATGGCGACTGCGCGCGGTGACGACGAATTGATCGAGGCGGTGCGCTTCCCGGTTCTGCCTCGCGGAGCCGGCACGGCGTTCCGAGAGTTCGCCCGCCGCCACGGAGATTTCGCAATTGCCTCTTTTGCGGCCATCGCCGACGGCCGAGGCGCTCGTCTCGCGATCGGCGGGGTCGCCGATCGTCCGATGCTGCGCGAGGTAGGGGAGGCGGATGGGAACGCGCTCGATAAAGCGCTAGACGCATTCGCGTGGGATTTGGATGCCCGCGACGACCTGCACGCGACCGCCCGCTATCGCCGTGAATTGGTGCGTCAAATCGGACGCGAAACGATCGAGGAGGCGAGGCGATGCCGCGCCTGAATGCCGGCGATACGCATCCGGTTCGCCTCACTTTGAACGGCCGGGCGATCGAGGGCCGCGCCGAACCGCGCATGCTGCTCAGCGACTTCATCCGCCACACGCTGGGCTTTACCGGCACGCATGTCGGCTGCGAGCACGGCGTTTGCGGGGCGTGCACAGTCGACATCGAGGGAGTACCGGCGCGCGCCTGTCTCACGCTCGCCGTTCAGGCCGATGGAAGCGCCATCCGTACCGTTGAAGCACTGGCGCCGGAGCCCGCACGTTTGTCGATCCTGCAGGAGGCGTTTCGCCGCCATCATGCTCTGCAATGCGGCTTCTGCACCCCCGGGATTCTGATTTCGCTCGATCTTTTTCTGAGCGCGCACCACGACCCGACCGAACAGCAAATCCGCGACTGTCTCAGCGGCCATCTCTGCCGGTGCACCGGCTACGTGCCGATCGTCGCGGCGGCGCTCGACGCGGCGCAAAGGTTACGGGAGGCGAACGTGAATGCTTGACCTCGGTACCAGCTTTCTCGCTAGCGTGGAGCGAGATCCGCACGCATTGGCTATTGTTGATGGCGGCACGCGGCTGACCTATGCGCAGTGGTACAAGCGCATCTCCGCACTGGTGGTCGGCTTCGACGCGATGGGGTTGAAGCCGGGCGACCATTTGATCACAACCTTGCAGAACACCTGCGCCGCCGCGACGTTGCACTGGGCGTGCCAGTTCGCCGGCATAATAATCACGCCGATCAACTGGCGCGCCAAAGCGGAGGACGTGGACTTCTGCGTCGAGAATGCGAATGCGAAAGCCGTCGCTTATCAAGAAGTGTCCTCAGAGGCGGTAGCGAAATCTGGCGAAGCGCGGAAGTGCCCACGTATCGCCATTGGAGTAGATCCGCAACCCGGCGAGATCGCCTTCGACAGCCTGTTGCAGTCAGGAGCGCCTGCCGCGATCCCGCGAGCGGATGCCGACGCTTGGTCGGTGATGCTCTACACCTCCGGCACAACGGCGAAGCCGAAGGGCGTTCCGCGGCGCCACCGGGCCGAGCGTGCAGCGGCCGTCGCGCATATCGCGCAGAACCTTTATGCGCGCGGAGAGCGGACCCTAGGGGTGATGCCACTCTACCACACGATGGGCGTACGCTCGCTGCTCGCGATGTCAACGATCGGAGGAGCCTTTGTCTGTATGCCGCGGTTCGACATCCCAACGGCCCTCAGGCTGATCGCCGCTGAAGAAATCACCAATCTTTACCTTGTCCCCACGCTTTATCACGATCTGATCCATGGAGTGGAGTTCAAGGCCGCGAATGTGCGGTCGGTGCGCAAGCTCGGTTTTGCTGGCGCACCGATGACCGATGGCCTGCTGAAGGAATTGCAGGCGGCGTTCGATCCCGACCTGTTCGTCAATCACTACGGGTCCTCGGAAATCTACACCTTCACGATCGACCAGGATGCGCCGAAAAAGCCAGGCTCGGCCGGCCGGGCCGGCATCAATCAGATGGTGCGCGTGGTCAAGTTGAACGCCGCATCGCCTGACGATCTCGCCGCGGCAGGCGAGGAGGGCGAAATAATCGCGCTGCTGAACGGCGATGAGGCCTTCGAGGGCTATTGGCACCGCCCGGACTCCGACGCCAAGGCGCTGCGCGACGGCTGGTACTTCACGGGGGACACCGGCTATTTCGATATGGATGGAGACCTCTTCGTCACCGGGCGGGTCGACGACATGATCATCACCGGCGGCGAAAACGTCTCGCCGGTCGAGATTGAAAGCTGTCTTTCGCTGCATCCGGCCGTGTCTGAGGTCGCCGTCGTTGGGTTGCCGGACGAGCGGTGGGGCAAGATTGTCGCGGCGTTTGTCAAGCGCTGTGGCGCGGTCACGCCGGAAGAGCTGGATGAATTCTCGCGCGAGTCCGGACTGGCGAATTTCAAGCGCCCGCGTCGGTACGTCTTTGTTGACGGAATTCCGAAATCGCCGGTCGGGAAATTGCTCCGGCGCCAGCTCGTCGCGGGCGAATATCGACCGGAAAGTACCGATGCCAATCAGCAGGGAAGCGCAGCATGAGTGAAATGACGTTCACGGATCCGCGGCTCGTGAAGCTCGACGGTTTTCGTGTGGAGATCGATGCCGCCAACGAGCGCGCCGACATAATCCTCGACCGCCCCCCTTTCAACATCATTTCTATGCCGCAACGCGACCAGCTTCGGCTGGTTTTCGAGATGCTCGATGAAGACGTGCGTGTCCGGGTGGTCGTGCTGCGCGCCATGGGCGAACACTTTTCCAGCGGTGGCAACATCAAGGGATTCATGGAGGCGTCTCCGGAGCACGTCTCGAAGCTGGCCTGGAATATTGCCGCGCCGGCGCGGTGCTCGAAGCCAGTAATCGTTGCCAACCGTGGGTATGCGTTCGGCGTCGGCTTCGAGATTTCGTTGGCCTGCGACTTCCGCATTGCTTCGGAGACCTGCCACTACGCGTTGCCCGAGCAGAAGCTCGGTCAAATCCCCGGCTCGGGCGGATCGGCGCGCTTGCAGAAAATCGTCGGCATTACCCGGACGAAGGACATCGTGATGCGCTCGAAGCGCATCGCGGCGAAGCAGGCTCTTGACTGGGGCATAGCCACCGAATGTGTCGCCGACAACGAGTTGGAAGCGGCAACCGACGCGCTGGTCGATGAACTGCGCACCTTCTCACCGCTCGCGCAGCGCACGGCGAAGAAGCTGCTGAACGACACGGAGGAGTCCACGCTCGCCGTGGCTATCGAACTTGAGGGGCATTGCTACAGTCGGCTCAGACAGTCGGATGACTTTAAGGAGGGCGTGGAAGCGTTCCATGGCAAACGCCCGCCCAAATTCAAGGGAAGCTGACAAGTTGAAAAGAGGGAAAGAGCGTATGTAGAGCAATTGAGATCTTTCTGGGTAGTCGCGCTGGGAGGCGGGAACAGGGCTTCTTCAGCCGACAGCATCGAGATCTGCACGTCCGCTTAGATGCCATGCCGCCCGCAAGCTGGCGCGCGGGAGCAGGGCAAGCTAAGGTTCCGGCAGAGGTATCGTGTGATTTGGAACGTGTGACTTGGAATTATGAAAACGCGGGAGGCGTGAATGAGGTTTTGGCAACGGAAGAGCAGCCTGATGCGACGCATTCGGATGGCTGCGCTCGTCGGAGCAGCCATGCTCGGGGTCGGGTCGGCGGCGACAGCGGCCGAACCCGTGCATCTTACGATTGCATCGTTTTCGCAGGGGTCGAGCTGGTACGTATATGCGGTGAACCTGGCCGAACTGCTGCATGGCGTATTGCCGCCCGGTTCGAGCATCGACACGCCGCCGATTGCCGGCGGCGTAGCCAACCCGCGGCTCGTATCCGCCGGCAAGGCGCAACTTGGGTTCGGCATGGCGGTGGTCGGCAACTGGGCGCTGCAAGGCAAGATCGCTTACAAGAAGCCGTTGAAGAACCTGCGCGCGCTCGTCGGCGGTCTCGACGATTATTACCTCGTCCCGATCGCGCGCGGCACCGGTTTCCCGCACGGCATGAGCAACTACTTCAAATCTGTGAAGCCGGGGGCGCACGTGCTGCTGCTCTCGAAAGGCAGCATCGGCAATTTTGCCGGGCAGCAACTGCTCGATTTCGCGGGCGGTAGCCAGAAGGAGGTCGCGGCCCACGGCGGAAATTACGAGTTCGGGACGTTCGGGATGGTGAAAAGCCGCTTCGCTGCGGGATCCGCCGACGTCTTCGTTCACGTCGCCACGCGCGGCCACCCCGGCTTCACCGAAATCGCGCACAACACGCACGTGACCTTCCTGCAGCCGTCCGACAAGATCTTGGGCGAGATGAGCGACAAGTTCGGATGGGACACCAAGGTGCTGCCGAAAAACACGTTCGAAGGTCAGAACAAGGACGTAAAGTTGCCGGGCACGACGACGGTGCTGTTCGCGAACGCCGATATGCCCGACGATCTCGCCTATAAGATTGTCAAGACGGTGTGCGAGAAGACGGACAAGCTGCGCGCCGCGCACAAGGCGCTTGCCCATTTTGACTGCGCCAACGGGAGTTGGAAAAAGAAGGCGACGGGCCTGCCGCTGCATCCCGGCGCCGCGCGTTACTTTAAAGAGCGCGGATGGCTGAAATGAGCGAAGCCGGCCCGGCAACCGATCGGGAAACATCGGAACCGAGCCTTCTATCGCTGTCACGATGGACGGATCTCGCCGATCCGTCCGTCTTGATTGCCCTCGCCTGGAGCGCAGCGCAAATCGCGTTTGTGCTCTGGCCGAGCATCGACACGCTGACGCAACGGGCTCTGCACGTCGGATTTGCGCTCGCCCTCTCGGTCAGCATACTCGGGCGTGGTCGGTCGCCGCGGGCGCGATACGGCGCCGCTCTGCTCGGCCTGTTGTGCCTCGTCCCGGCCGTCTACATTGCCTGGAATGCTGCATTTATCACCGGCGGTCGGGTGCCGGGTTTGGACCCGGTGACGATGGCCCAATATGTGCTCGGCATCTTCTTCATCGTCGCGCTATTCGAAATGGGCCGTCGCGTGCTCGGACTCGGCTTGACGATCTTCTCACTCATTTTCGTCGCCTATTTCTTCTTCGGCCCATATTTGCCCGGCTCGCTCGCTCATCGCTATAGCGGAATCGAGCATTTCATCGACGCTGAGTTCCTCTCCCTGCAGGGCGTGTTCGGCGTGCCGGTCGGCGTTTCGGTTTCGACCGTCTTCTATTTCATTTTCTTCGCCGCGATCTACGACGTGTATGGCGGCGGCCGCATGATCATCCAGCTCGCCTTCGCCATGACGGGCCGGACCGTCGGCGGGCCGGCCAAAGCGGCGGTGGTATCCTCAGGCCTGCTCGGCAGCGTGTCGGGGAGCGCCGTCGCCAATGTCATGAGCACGGGCATCTTCACCATTCCCCTGATGCAGCGGGTCGGATATCGGCCGGCTTTCGCGGGGGCGGTGGAAGCGGCCGCATCGACCGGCGCGCAACTCGTTCCGCCGGTGATGGGCGCCGCTGCCTTCATCATGGCCGATTATCTGCAGGTGCCGTACCAGACTATCGTGCTGGCAGCGATCGTACCCTCGCTCCTTTATTATTTCGCGCTGCTGCTGATGGTGGACCTGCGCGCCCGAGCGCGAAATCTGGGCGCGACCGACACTGCGGAGCAAACGCCGGTGCATGAGGTGCTGCTCACGCGCGGACATCTGCTGATTCCGCTGGCCTGGCTCGTTTATCGCATCATCTCGGGCTTTCCGGTCGAGAACGCGGCGATCGAGAGCGCGGCGGTGACGGTGGTGGTCGGGACCTTGCGGGCTGGCACCCGAAGGTCGCTGCTCGCACTCATTGAGTCGTTGGCTGTCGCGGCGGAGCGGACGGTGGTCGTGGCTCTGCCCTGTGCGCTCGCCGGGATCGTGGTTGCCGTGATCGCGTTCACCGGTCTCGGCACCAAGTTCACCGGCGCGATGATCTGGCTCGCGCATGGCAGCGTTTGGCTGCTGCTGGTCTTCACCATGCTGGCCAGCCTGGTGCTCGGGACGGGCATGCCGACGACCTCCGCCTACATCATGGCCGCGGTTCTGCTCGCGCCGGCGCTCACCCAGATTGGTGTCGTTCCGCTGACGGCGCATTTCTTTATCTTCTATTTTGCGATCCTGTCGATGGTGACGCCGCCGGTCGCGCTCGCCGCCTATGCCGCGGCGTCTATCTCCCGGGCGTCCCCGTCCGATACGGGCTGGTCGGCGTTCCGGCTCTCGATACCGGGGTTTCTCATTCCGTTCAGCGCCGTGCTGCATCCCGGACTGCTGTTGATAGGAGGTTTTGGCGACACCCTCTGGGGCCTTCTGAACGTGATGGTCGGGTTCGTCGGCATTGCGGTAGCGATGATCGGATGGCTGTTCCGGCCCGTGTCGGTCTTCTGGCGGGCCGTCTTTTTCGCAGTCGGAGTTCTGACGCTGCTGCCGGACGCGTGGTCCTCGGTGACGAGTTTTGCGGCCATGGCCGCGCTCGTGACGATGATGTGGATGTCGCGAAACGCTGCGCGCCTCGAAGCGCGACCGGAGGGCTTAGGCCGGCTGAACTGAAGTCTGCCATTCCGGGGCGGCAACCTCCAGGTCCAGCTCGCATTCATTGGGCGATCCGTAGGCCGCCACCAAGAGCGACAGCCAACCCATCGCCGCAAATTCACGCCAGAGCGTTCGGTCGACTTCCGTCCGATTCTCGGATTCGGGATGAACGCGTGGCCCGGAACCTGAAGCGCCGAACAGCTTCGTCGCGCTGGTGAGCATGAGGCTCCGGTCGGCGGTTATTTGCGGCATCAGGCGGCCCCGCGGGGATGATCGAGGATTCGGCTGGCGATGAGGCCGCGCTGAATTTCGTTTGATCCGCCGTAGATCGAGAGGCGGCGCGATTGCGGGAACAGCTCGTTGAAGTCGATCTGCGTGCCGTCGATATTCATTGGACTCTCGATTGCAGCGCAAGGGCCGGAGAGAGACTGCGCGAGGCCGAGAATGTACTGCGTCGTTTCGGTGGACAGTATCTTGAGTTAGGAGGCGTCGACGGACTGGCCCTCGCGGATCCCTTTGGAGGCGTCGAGAAAGGACGAGATTAGCGTCTCCAACTCGATCCTCGCTTTGGCGATTTTACTTCGCTGATTGTCGCTCAGCCTGGGCCCGAGCACTCGCGCGATGCGGCGCACGCGTTCGAATGCCTTCAAGGCCATCCCACGCGCCCCGAGCAGTAGCCGTTCCTGAGCCAGCAAAGCTGTGGCGACCTCCCAGCCGTTGTCGATATCGTCCGACGACGTTGCCGAGCGGGACGGACACCCGATCGAAAAACACCTCGCAGAATTCGTGTTCGCCGGCGAGCGTTCGAATTGGGCGGCGCGTAATGCCCGGGGAGGCCAGGTCGATCAGGATGAAGGTTATGCCCTTCCGTTTCGGCGCGGTCGGGTTTGTGCGCACAAGCGCGTACATCCAGTCGGCGTGGTGCCCCCACATTGTCCAGGTTTTCTGACCTGACGACGATGTGCTCGCCTTCGATGACGCCGGCGCTGCTCAACGAAGCACGGTCGGAACCTGAGTTTGGCTCGGAATAGCCCTGACACCAGATTACGTCGCCGTTCAGGATGCGCGGAAGATGCGAATCCTTCTGTGCTGGCGAGCCGAACCTTTGTAGGATCGGCCCGATCTGATTCAGTCCCTGCGTCGGGTATTCGGGCGCGCCGATGCGTGCCGCTTCCTCCAAGGATGACCTGCTCGACGGGGCTTGCTTCCATTCCGTCAATTCACGCGGCCAGTGCGGAGCGATCCATCCACGCCGCGCGAGCGTCTTGTACCAAGGCGTGATCAGAGCGGGCGGCGGGCGGAAGGTCAGGTCGCGCAGTTCGCGAGGAAGCGTCCGCTCGTACCAGCGGCGGACCTCCTGACGAAATACCTGCTCGGAAGCGGATTCGGGGCGGAGCATGCAAGTACTCTTGTGCCGCGCGACCGGTTCACGCCAGCCGAAAGGCCGGGTAGGGCGTCTTTTCGTCGAGCCGGTCCCAGGCAAGCACGACGCGTGCGCCGATCTTGATCTCCTCGGGACTGTTGTCGAGAATGTTGGCGATGATGCGCACCTTCTCATCCAATTCCACCGTCGCGACGTTAAGCGGTACGCGGCCCTCGAGCCCGAGGCCGGAGATGCGCACCGTGGTGCAGGCATAGATTTCGCCGCGGCCAGACACTTCTCGCCATTCCAGATTGCGGCTGCCGGTATACATGCTGACCGGACGGGGATAGTGCTGGAACCGGCCCGTGTCCTTGCAATATTGCAAGACCAGCTTGCCATTGCGAGCGCCCTCCCAGAATGGCTCCGTCGAGACGTAAACGTTCGGCTTGGGCACCGGACGGGGCTTTGCGGTCGTCATGTCATGCCTCCAGGATCATGGCGGCACTGGTCGACCAGTTTCGCCCGTAAGGAATCACCCCGATGCCGGTGACCAGCGCGTTCTTCGGATCCGCGATTTGCCGCGTGCCCGCCTCGCCGAACATCTGGCGTACGGCTTCAGCGAGATTGAGACCACCGCTTGCGAGCCCCGGCTGTCCGGCCGAAATCTGCCCGCCACCCGTGTTCAACGGCAGCGTGCCGCGGAAGGAGAGGTCAGTGTCGAGAATGTAGTCGGACCCTTTGCCGCGTGGGCAGAAGCCGAACGCCTCCATCTGCATGAGCACGGCGACGGTGAAGTCGTCGTAGGGCTGGAACATTCGAATGTCCTTCGGGCCGACGCCCGCCCGCCGGTAGAGATCGGTGGCGAGCTTCCAGAAGCCGCTGTCGGTGATGTCCGGGCAGGCCTCCGCGCCGCGATAATTGGTGACCTCGCCATAGGCGGCGGGCCGTACCATCTTCTCGAGCCCTAGCGCCCGGGCGTCCTGTTCGGTCGTGACGAGGAAGGCATTGGCGCCGTCACAGAACATCACGCAATCGAGGATCCGGAGCGGATCGGCGATCATGCGGGAAGACAGATACTCTTCCATCGTGAGCGGCTTGCGAAACTTATCGAGCGCATTCGGATTTTCGAGAGCATGCGCGCGCTGGGTAATCGCGATCTTACCGAGCGCCTCCGGCTTGAATCCATACTGGTGGTCGTAACGGCTCATCAGCAGCCCGAAAGTCGCGGGCGGGCCCTGCACGCCGGGCGGATCCTGGAATTCTTCCCGGTAGGCGCCATAATTGGACCGCCACGACGTGCTCGGCGCGTCGGCCGACAGTACGATCGCGAACCGGCACATGCCTTCCCGAATCGCGGAGGCGGCACGGGCGACCCCGCCGGTGGCGGAGCAGCCGCCGATTACGCCCCCGTTCAACCAAGTCGGCGAGATGCCCAGCGCTTCGGTCATATACACGGCGAAGAACGGGTTCGACGCTTCGCTCAAGGCGAAAGTTACGGAAAGCCCGTCGACGTCGTCCTTGGCAAGGCCGGTACGTGCCAGCAGGTCGGCAAAGACTTCGCCGGCCAAGTCATAGGCGCTACGGCCCCCTTTATATGCGATCTTGGTTTCGGAGTAGCCCGCGATGACGATATCCGAACTGGCCATGTGACTGATTGCCCTCTATTCCGTGTCTTCGCCGCCGCCCATCGCTTCGGCGATGCGGTCGTGTAGCGCGTCCAGCACACCAAGTTCCGCTCGCATCTCGTCCGTGATCTGTTCCGCGAGCGCGATGTGCGCTCCCTGCGTGAGGATCAACGCCCGGTCTGCGATCTCGATCGCATCGGCGATCCGATGTGTGACGAACAGGCAGGTCTTTCCGAATTCCTTCGCGATCCGGTGGAAGTCCGTGCGCAGCGCTTTCGAGGTTACGTGATCGAGCTGGCTGAAGGATTCATCCAGAAAGATGATCGCAGGGTCGACCGCCAGGGCGCGGGCGAGGGAGACGCGCTGGCGCATTCCGCCGGACAATTCGTGCACGTACTTGTTTTCCGCGCCGGTGAGTTTCACGCGCTCGAGCCAGGACAGCGCGCGTTCCCGCGCCTCCCGTTTTTCGACGCCGAGGATGAGCAGACCCAGTTCGGCGTTCTCGACCGCCGTCCGCCAGGGCAACAATCGATCGGTCTGGAAACTGACCGCGATTTTTCCTCTGAGCGCTCGAAATTGATGAAATGGATCGAAACCGGCCACGCATATCCGGCCTGAGTCGGGCGGTATCGTGCCCATGACGAGGTTGAGAACCGTGCTCTTGCCGGCGCCCGTCTTGCCGAGCAGCGCGACGATTTCGCCTGAGGCGACGCTGAGGTTGAAGTCCTCGACGGCGACAAAGCCGGCAAAACTCTTGCGCGCATTCGCGACCTCGATCAGGAGCGGTGCCGCCGTCGTCATCGGACCTCGACCTCCGGCCGCCATTTGAGAACGACCTTTTCGATCGCTCCGACGCCGGCCTGCAGCGCGAAGTTGAGCACGACGAGCAGGAAGGTCCAGGCGAAGACACGGTCGATTCGGAAGGTCGACTGAGCGAGGCTCATGCGGGAGCCGATGCCGATGGCCGACGCGACAAGTTCGGCGAACACGGCCATGCGGATCGCGTAGCCGATCACGGACCGCGTCGTCATGAATACGTAAGGCAGGATATGCGGCGCGATGAGATAGCGCAGCACCTGCCACCGCGTGGGCCGGAAGCTCTCCACCATGTCGACGAAATCGCGCGGAAGCGCGCGAATACCTTCGTAGACGTTCAGGGCGTAGAACGGGATCAAGATGACCGTCAGGATGAAGAAGATGCGCGCTTCCGTGTTGCGAAACCAGAAGACCGCGACGAGCATCCAGGACAGGGCCGGAATTCCGGTGTCGATGATGATGATCGAGCGCAGGATCGGGCGAAGGAACCCGACCGTTCCCATCAGGCCGCCGATCGCGATGCCGGCGATCATCGAGAACGCGACGGAGGCCGCGAGGCGCGCCAGCGTCACCGCAATGTGCGATTTGTCGCTGAACAGGACCTCGCGGGTTGCCTTCAAGACCGCGAGCGGTGACGGCATGATGTACTCGGGCACGTAGCCGCTCGCGATCTGCATCGCGATCACCATTATCACCACCACCAGCGCGGTCGCGGCGATGTCCCGCCTCGCCTCCGAGCGGCCGGCCTTGGGGCGCGCGGGCATCGGTCGGAACCCGGCAGGTGGTGAACCTGATTCTGTGCGCGCTTCGGTCATTGTGGTGATGTCCAGTCGGAGTATGCAGCCGCGCCGGCGCTGCTGTGTACGCCGGTTGCAAGACCGCGCCTCCGCACGCGCGCTGCCAGGCCGAAGGCTGGGTCTGTTCCGCTCCTGGAACGATGGGCTACACTGGCGCCGGCCGGATCGGAGGCGGCTCGCGGATGAACATCGACCTGAATGCGCTCTTGGTCTTCTTCGAGGTGGTCAATTCGCAAAGCATCACGAAGGCGGCGAGGACCCTCGGGCTGCCGAAATCGACCGTCAGCCGCAAGATACGCCACCTCGAGGACCAGGTCGGATCGAAGCTGCTCAAGCGCGGCAACAGGCGCATCGCGGTGACCGAATCTGGACACCGGCTGAACGAGCATTGTGCGCGCATCGCCGCGGAGGTGGAAGGCGCGGGACTGCAAGCTGTGCAGATGCGAACGAGCTTGAAGGGAAGGCTGCGCGTCAGCATGCCCATAGATTTCGGCACGGGCTGGCTCACGCGCGCCATCGCCTCCTTCGCCGAAACCTATTCCGAGATCGAGCTCGACATCCACGTGAACGGGCGCTGGGTGGACGTATCGGAGGAAAGCTACGACATCGCCATCCACATTGGGCGGCTGATGAATCCGGATTTGCCATTTCGTCGCCTTTCCGCACTGACGCGTGGATTGTACGCCAGTCCCGAATACGCCGCGCGACGCGGCCTGCCGAACGGGCATTGGCGTGATCACGAGTGCATCCTGACAGAGCAGCAGCTCGCGGAGGGGATCTGGAATCTGGGCGGAAACGGGCAGGGCGAATTGCGGCGCCAGGCCAGGGTCGTTGTCAACAACATAGGAGTCGCGCGCGAACTGGTCATCAGCGGGCTCGGCCTCGGAATCCTGCCGAACGTGATGTGCCGCAACGACGTGCGTAGCGGCAGGCTCGTCCGAGCGCCCCTCTCGCGCGACATTCCTCCACTCGAAGCGTGCGCAACCTTCTTTTCCGGGCGCAACATTCCCCGCAAGACAAAGGTGTTCATCGATCATATCGCGGACTTTCTCGCTTCCGACGAGGTTCAACTGCTAGATCGACGCGACGCACTGCAGCCGGTGAAGAAGGGTGCTCCTGCGCGCGGGAACGCCATGGCGCCTCGCCGCAGGAGCAATGCGCGTCCGGTCAGGCCTTGAAGAAAAAGCCGTCGTCTACCGGCTTCTTCAACAACCCATTGCGGCGCAGGAACTCACCGGCCTTGTCGATCGTCGCACGCTCCGCCGGATCGGCCATCGATCCGAACAAGAACCGCAAACGGTGGGAGCGGATCGCGTCAGCCATGATTTCCGGCGGATAACCGGATCCGCCGCCGGCCAGTTTGACCGCTTCGTCGGTGTGGTTGTTGATGCCATCGATGCAGTCGGCGAAAGCCTGGCGAATGCTTTTGACCTCCTGCACATTTTTCTGCGCCCAATCGCGCCGGACGCCAACGGCGAAATAGGGCAGGTTGTGCTGCGTCATCGCGCGATAGGCCTTGCCCGCGTTGAAGATAGCGCGCAACCCCGGCTTCTTGTGCAGCGCCAATGTAATGTTCGGCTCCCACGACAGCCCGGCGTCGCTGCGGTTTGCCATTACCAATGTCACCGCCGCCGCCGGGTTGTCGACGCCCTGGATGGCGACGTCCTTTCCGAGCACCAGCCCGTGCGTTTCCTTCAGGAGTGCGCTCACCATGCGATATGTGCCGGTCGATTGCAGTGCGGCCAAAGTCTTTCCGCGCAGATCCTCGACGCCCTTGATTGACGGCTCGCCGGTGATGATCGAGATCATGTCGCCGGTTGTGATCGTGCACAGCAACTGGATCGGCACGCCGGCCTGGTAACGCGCGGCGAACACATCCCAGCTTCCGATGCACACCTCGTAATTGCCGGCAGTGAAGTCGTTATAATAGGTGGATACAGCCGTGTATTCGGTCGGATCGCCGAGCGTCGCGCCGTTCTTTTTCATGAGTTGCTTGGCGCGGATGTATTGCGCGATTAGCACGGTGAACCCGGGCTTCAGATAGGCCCAGCGTGCTGGCGTGCCTTGAGCGAACAGCCGCGACGGCATGCCGGCGAGCGCCGCCGCTCCGAGGCCGGCCTTCAAAAAGTTCCGCTTGTCGAGAACGCGTGTCATTGTTTCCTCCCATGTGGTCGGTTGCGGTCATTGCCGGAAAGGCATGGCCCGATGCGGGCGGCCGCTTAGAGCGACTTTGTCGTGTCGAGTAGCACCGTTGCATTCACTCCTTCATTCTGCAGCATGCCCGGGCTTGGTCAGCGGTTCTGCGCGCTTCTCGAGGAAGTCGCGCAGGCGCTGCAGGGATTCGGGGGGCCGCGTCATGGAGGAGTTCAGGTATTCCATGAACAGTCCGTCGTCGTGCGACAGGTCGTTGATCCGCGGCAGCACATTGGTGATCTGCCAATTCGTCTGCGGCGTATTCTGCGCGATCCGGCGCGCAAGGCGCTTGGCTTGCTCCAGCGAACCGCCGGCCGGGACGAGATACTGCGCTAGTTTGGCGCGGAGACCTTCCTCCGCCGAGAGCAGACGTCCGGTCAGCATCATGTCGGCCATCGTGGGATAGCCGACGATGCGCTGGATGCGAACCGAGCCGCCACCGCCGACGAAAATGCCGCGTTGACCTTCCGGCAATCCGAACAGCGTCGTTTCATCGGCAACCCGAATATGCGCGGCAGCGGCAAGTTCGAGGCCACCGCCGATGGTTGCTCCGTGCAGCGCGGCGACAAATGGAATCGTCCCGCGCGCGATCAGATCGAAGCAGGCGTGCCAGGGATGCGGACGGCGCTTGCGAGGCCGCTGCGCGTCAGGCGCGAGGCGGCTGGCCAGCTCGGCAAGATCCAGCCCGGCGGAGAAATTCTTGCCATGGCCGAAAATGACGCCTGCATCCGCTTCCTCGCCGGCGCGAATCACGGTCTCGCGTAGGGCGGCAATGAATGCGTCGTTCATCGCGTTCCGCTTCTCCGGGCGGTTGAGGCCGATGATGGCGACGTTTTCCTCGAGTTCGTAGGTAATGAAATTTGCCGACATCCTGTCAGTCTCCATTGGCATGGTTCAGCCGACGACAACGAGCGCATCGAGCGCGGTCGCGCCGCGCCCGCGGGCGTGCACCATAAGAGGGTTGATTTCGATATCGCTTATCTCCGGCCGCGCCAGCATCAGGCGCCCAAGCGACTGGGCGACGTCAGCCGCAGCGCCGAGATCGACCGGGGGGAGATTGCGGAAGCCGTGCAGGAGTTTCGCCGTCTTCAGCATTTCGAACGCCGCGATGATTTCGTCTCGGCCGGCATCGGCGGCGACGAGTTGCACGTCTTGCAAGGCCTCGACCAGGATGCCGCCGAGCCCGACGAGGACCACCGGGCCCCATTGCGGATCCCTCCGCGCGCCGATGACCATTTCGAGCCCGCGCTCAGCCATCGCCTCGACCAGCACGCCGTCAAGTTTCAGGCCCGGCTGCGCCCGCTCAATATTGGCGGCCAGAGTTGTCCATCCTGAGCGCACGGTGTCGACATCGGCAAGTCCGAGGAGAACGCCTCCCGCCTCGGTCTTGTGCGCGAGCGCGGCGGCTTGAGCCTTCAACGCGACTGGAAATCCAATTCTCGTGGCAATTGCGATCGCTTCTTCGGCCGAACTGGCCATTCCGCCCTTTGGAACCGGCACGCCGATGTGAGCGAGCACCTGCTTGCTCTGCCATTCCGGAACGGTGCCCGGTGCAAATTCAGGAAGGCCCTCGATTCTAGGTGGCGCATTCGAAGCCGCAGGAACCGGGCGGCCTCCCCACTTGAGAACCGCGGCCATCGCGCGCAGCGTACGGTCGGAAGAGCGCGACAGCACGATCTTGTTTTCGCGCGCGGTCTGAACGAATTCGGGGGGCAGGGGCGAACCGTCGCCCAGCATGGCGAGCCCGACGGGTTTCCGGTTTAACTCCATCGCCGCCACAATATGCTTGAGATAGGCATTGGCGTACTGCGGTGCGCCGGCCGGAATTGAAATCGCAACTCCGCCAATTGCGGGCTCGTCGAGCAATGCTTTGAGGCCGGTTTGGACGATATCCGGCTGCCAGATCGGCTGGGTGCCGAGGTCGAGCGGATTTCGTGGCTCGATAAACTCCGGCATGCGCGGCTTCAGCCGCGCTTCCGACTGCGCCGAGAGCGGCGGGAGATCTATGTCGAGGTCCTCGCAAAAATCGTGTGCGATCCCGCAAAACGCGCCGGAAAAGGTGAGGATGCCGAGCCCGCCGGGCGATGGCTGCGGATAACGCGACAGGATCTCGGTGGTGTCGATCAGTTCGTCGAGGCTGTCGACCATGAGCACGCCGGCCCGCTCGACCTGCGCGCGCATGACCGCATAATCGCCGGCGAGAGCGCCGGTGTGCGACTTGGCCGCTTCCTTGGCGCAGCTGCCCCGCCCGGGATGCAGCATGACGATGGCTTTTCCCAGTTCGCGCGTACGGGCGGCAGCCTGGAGAAAGGCGGCGGGTTGCCGGATGTGTTCTGCGTAGACCTGGATCACCCGGGTGGCATCGTCCGCAAGCAAGTGCTGTACGAAATCGCCCAGCCCAAGCCCCATCTCATTGCCGGTCGAAATCGTGTAGGATACGGGAACACCACGCGCCTCCAACCCGAGGCGCAGATGGTTTCCCAAGCCGCCGCTTTGGGCAACGATGGCCACGGCGTCGCGCGTGCCGGGCGCGATGCGCGAGGCCTTGTTGACGCTCGCGAAGGCGACGGCGAACCCGTCCACGAGATTGGTGTATCCGATGCAATTCGGCCCGATCACAGCGACGCCGCCCTCGCGCGCCATTCGTCCGATCGCCTCCTGGCAGTCGCGCCCCTTTTCTCCGGCCTCGGCGAAGCCGGAGGCGAAGACGACGGCCGTTCCGACCTTGCGTTCAACACAGGCCGCGAGTGCCTCTTCGACGCCGGCGGCGGGGATCGTGAGCACCGCGACGTCTACATTTGCCGGGAGAGAGGCGAGGTCGGTATGGATCGGGAGCCCTTCTACCGTTGCCTCGTTCCGCCCGATCAAGTGGACCGACCCGGCAAACTCGTTCACTTGGAGATTGCGCAGTACAGCGTGACTTGCTGTGTTCGGCTTGGACGACATGCCGATGATGGCCACCGATCTCGGACGCATCATACGGCGGAAGGTGTCGTTATCGCGCGTCGAGGCCTTTTGTCCGCCTTGTTGCATGCGTCTCCCCGGGCAACGGCCCATTGCGAGCTTGATTGGGCGGGAACGTAACGCTGGTCCGGATGGGCAGATAGCTCTTAGTTGAGCTACGCTCGGTTCTATATCTGGAACGATACCGCCTATGGTGAGCCGGTTGCAGGGTTGCTGAATAGCAAAATACAATCCCGCACCCGCGGCACCGCGACGATAACCGGCCCTTGGAAGAGAGAGCTTTCGATGCGCGCTCACGCGACTGTTCTGCAAGCGCGCGTAGAGCGGTGTTTGCATCCCAGTGGCGAACCATTTACACACCAATGACGCTAAACAAGCGTACTCGGCATCTCGCCTTTCAGATGACGAGCGTTCAATTTCAATTGTGGACTTTGATCTGTCAAAATGACAAAATCATTTCTGAAATAAGTATGAGTTTCTTCTGGTGCCGAACGCTCGAAGACGATGAGGGCTGGCAATGCTTCCCGAACTGTCGGAGGAAGAACGCTCCAACGACAAGAACCTGCGCGAAAAGGCGTCGGCAGCCTACGGATTTTATTGGGACATTGGCGCTGCAGGACTGAAGCTCGTCAGCCCGCCATATTGGTCGAAAGCCGCAGCCGAGAATTCAATTAGCCGCTTGCGATCGTGTTTGCGCACACCCGTGATCGTGCGCCTATGGGAGTTAAGCCCGACGAATCTTGACCGCCTCGTTTGGGAGGGTGAAGTCGGCCCGGATTTCGACAGTTAGGCCTTGGTCGCTGGTATCCGTTGCGGGTCATCCGGCTTGTCTAGTGACTACTTTGACCTCGCTTCGAAATGTCGTGTGCTTCGCGGTATTTTGGCCCAGGGCCGCGCATGTAGTGCCGCTCGGGACGATATGAAGCGGAAAAGCTTCCGACCACGAAAAGAAATTGGTGCCACCATCTGGCTGCACCACGCAATCCCTGCTTTCTGTTTAAAAAGACCATAGCCGCGACTCTGCCGTTAAAGGCGCTTCCCGTTTGGTTCAGTTCCAGCAAGCAAAATCGAGTTCAACTTTCATTTTTGGCGAATCATTCGACCGTCGGCGCGAGCTGTAAGCTCTTTGAATTGCCGAAAGCCGATTTCTGCTGGGCCCGCTCGCAGGCGGCAATGGTGTTCACCAGCAGCATGCAAACGGTCATCGGGCCGACGCCGCCGGGCACCGGCGTGATATGCGACGCCTTCAGAGCTACACCGGTAAAATCCACATCGCCGACCAACCGGCCGTCATCCAGCCGATTAATACCCACATCGATGACAACTGCCCCGGTACGCACCATTTGGGGCAAAATGAGATTTGGGTGACCTGCCGCGACGACCAGAATATCGGCCAGGATCGTGAACTGCGCCAAATCTCTTGTCTTGGCGTGACAGATGCAAACGGTGGCTTCCTGCTGCATCAGCATCAATGCCAGCGGCTTGCCGACGATGTTACTGGCGCCGACGACAACGACGTTCTTGCCCTCTAGCGGGATTTGTTCGTGCTGCAAAAGCCGCAACACGCCGTAGGGCGTACAAGGTGGAAATACAGTGCCGCCGGTGACTAACCCTCCTACATTATACAGGTGGAACCCGTCGACGTCCTTGTCCATCACGATCGTATCGAGAACCCGCGCCATATTGAAGGATGGCGGCAATGGAAGCTGAACGAGGATTCCGTTTACGTTCGGATCGGAATTGAGCACCTTGATCTGCTCTATGACCTCTTCGGGGTCGACATCATGGGGATAGTCGTACCTGAAGGACCGTATGCCAACGTCGGCGCAGGCCTTGATCTTGTTACGAACATAGACCTGAGACGCCGGATCGGATCCAACTAAAATCACCGCGAGACCCGGGCTCATTCCGAATTGGGCTCGAATTGCTTCGACTTTTTCTCTGCACTCCTGGCGTACTTGTGCAGCAACTGCCCTGCCGTCGACGATTTTCGCTGCCACGACTATTCCCGCTCCTATACTGCTTATGGATTACGCCAACCTCTAGTCGGTGCTAATTCTCTTCGAATAGGCATCGATGAAATCTGCCGCCGCCTTGCTGCCGCGGGCGAATGATTTCATCGCCTCTTCGTGGAGCAGTCCGAGGGCCTCCATCTTAATGGAGTTCGCTTCATCGCTTTCGGTGATTGTTTCGAGCTGACGTGGTCTCGGCAAATTAACATCGATGGTTGCCCGTACTTGGGCGGGAATGTTGGTCATGATCAAAATTCGATCGGCAAGAAAGATCGCTTCATCAATATCTGTCGTTACAAAGAACGTCGTCCGGCGAAACTCCTCATATAGCTTTGCATAGTACTCCTGCATCAGCTTCTTGGTCATGGCGTCGAGTCCGCGAAAGGGCTCGTCCAGAATCATGATGCTCGGTTCGTTGATCATTGACCGGGCAAGCTCCGCGCGTCTCTGCATGCCGCCCGAGAGTTGGGAAGGATATTTCTTTCGGAAGGCGCTCAGGCCGACCTTTTGGAGGAGGTTATCCGCCATCGCGCGCGTCTCGGGGTTGTCTTTTCCGCGGGCGCGAGGGCCGTACATGATGTTGTCATAGGTCGTCATCCACGGAAACAGCGCCGTCTCCTGGAAAACAACCAGCCTATCAACGCCGGGGCCGGTAACCGGCTTTCCGTCCGTCGTGATCGTGCCGCCGTCCGGCTTTTCAAAGCCCGCGACCAGCCGGATCAGGGTGCTTTTGCCGCAGCCGGACGGCCCGACCATAACGGTAAGCTTGCTGCGTTCGATCGAGAAACTGCAATCGCGCACGACCGGCTTTGCAAATTTGTCAATACCGTAGGACTTGCTGACGTTTCTGACGACCACCTCTCCGCCGGCCGGAGCCGATGCGTTGCGGAGTGAACTAGCGGAAGACAAGTCTTGCATGTGAGGTCTCGCTTTCAGGGCTCGGCAAGCCAGGGCGTGACGAGATCGCCGAGCTTGCGCAACAAGGCGCTCGAAAGATAGCCGGCGATTCCGATGCTGATCATGCCGGCAACGATTTGGGTGTAGGAACCACCGACATATGAGTTCCAAATGAAGAAGCCCAAGCCGCCCCCGGCCTTGCCTCCCATCGAGCCGGCGCTACCGCCGCCCGAGATCATCTCGGCGGCGACCACAACGGCCCAGGTTATTCCAACGCCGACGGTCGCGCCGACCACGATCGAGGGGAGCGTTCCCGGCAGGATGATGCGCCGAAAGATGTCCCAGCTGGAGGATCCCATTGATCGAGCGGCTTGAAAGTAGCGGACATCTATCGACCGCGCGCCGCCAATGACGTTGATGACGATCGTAAAAAAGGCACCGAGGAAGGTGACGAAGTCGATCGAAAGTTCTTGGGTCGGCCAGAAGATGATCGACGCTGGAACCCAGGCGAGCGGCGGAATCGGCCGCAGCACTTCGAATGTCGGAAAGCTGATCCCGTAAAACGTCGGGCTGACCGCCATCGCCAGACCGAGTGGGATGCCGATGACCATCGCCGCAATAAAGCCTTCGAACACGCGCATGGTGCTTAGATAGGCGCTGTACCAATAGCTCGGGTCTTGCACGAGATGATACGCTTCCCGAAGAACGGCGGTCGGCGGGGGGATTTGTGAAATCGCGGGCACGGCGAACCCGAACCACTGGAGCGAACGCGAGCCGGCTTCCCAGAACAGAACAAATATTGCAATGGCAAGGCATCCACGCCAGAAGCTTTCGCCGAAAATAAACGACGCAGCCTTAACTGATACTGTTTTCACGTGGTTCATTCTTACCGCTCCATCTCCCCGGCTTCAAAAGCCTTAATCGCTTCTTCGTGAACGGCGGTAGCTGTTTCTTCAATCAATTCGCGAAACCGCTTGGTCGTCAAAACACTGTAGTCTCGTGGATGAGGGATATCGACATCGATTATCTTCTTCGGCTTGCAAGGACGAGTCGTCATGATCACTACGCGATGCGCGAGGAAGATCGCTTCTTCCAAGTCATGCGTGATGAAGAAAATCGTGACGCGGTTCTTGTAAAAGATCTCCAGCAGTGCCTCGTGCATCACTGACTTTGTCAGCGTATCGAGGGCGCGATAAGGTTCGTCAAGCAACAATATCTTCGGATCGTTCATTAGTGCACGGACGATTTCGACGCGCCGCCGCACGCCCGAGGAGATTTCGCCCGGATAATTTCTCTCAATACCGCGAAGCCCGGCCTCTGCCATCATATGGCGGGCTTTGTCGTACGCTTCGGCTCGGCTCATGGTGCCTTGCATGATCGGGCCGAATGCCACGTTCTCGATATTCGTCTTCCAGGGAAAAAGAGCGCCGTTTTGGAAGACTACAACGCGGTCCGGACCAGGCTCTGCTTTGAGCTTGCCGGGGCCGCATAGCATTTCGTCGTCGAGGTAGATGCTGCCGTCCGACAGGCTGTGGAATCCGGCAATCGCGTTAAGCAGAGTAGTCTTGCCGCAACCGGAGGGACCGACCACGACAGTGATATCGCCGGCCGGCACGTCGAATGTGCATCGATCTACCGCCAGAATCCCGGATTCGCGGGTGCCATAGGTCTTCATGGCATCGATGATGCGGACTCCACCGGTCCGCTTCGAAGGGCCTGACCTAATATCACGAGACATCGAGTTAGGTCCCTCCTGGTCCATTGGACGGAATGCGTTCATTATGAGCCCCCAAGCGCAAGCTCACGCGTGCGCCACTGCATCATATAATCGCCAAGCAACCGAATCGCGGCGCTGGTCGTATAGCCGACGATGCCAAGCGTGATCATTCCTATAACGATCGTCGGATAACGAACCATCGTATAAGAGGTGTTGATCACGTATCCGAGCCCGTATTGGCCGGAGACCATCTCGCCGGCGACAAGCGAGAACCACGCAACGCCCATCGAAATCTGCAGGCCGGTGAACACGAAAGGCAGCGCACCGGGAACAATAACGTGGCGGAAAACCTGCCAGCGCTTTGCGCCGAGACAACTCGCAGCGCGCACGAATGATTCATCAATCGATTCGACGCCCAGCATCGTGTTCAACGCCGTGGCGTAAAACGAGGCGAGGAAGGTCAGAAAGATGACTGGCGTCTCCGAGCCGCGAAACATCACGATCGCGAGCGGCACCCAGGCCAAGGGTGGAATCGGGCGAAGCAGTTCGAAAACCGGAAAGACGTATTGTTTAAAGCGCGTCGACCACCCGAGAAATAACCCGAGCGGGACGCCGATCGCGGTCGCCAGGAAAAATGCAATGGCGATCCGACGAACGCTGACCCATATGTGCATGTAGTATTCGGGAACGAAGATCGATAGCCCGTAGGTCGGGTCGCGGCTCAGCCACTCTTTGAGGACCTCGGTGGGGCCCGGCATTTCCGAGAAGCGCGGCAGCTTCCAGACTTCCACCGAAAAATACCAAAACCCGATAAACAGTGCAAAACCAATAAGCATCAGATAGGGCCGTGGACTTTTCAGCCACATGGCCATCCGATACATCGATAACGACCAAGCCGAATTCTCGCCCTCAGTCGTCGAAACGTCGGGCTCCAATCGGGAGACGTTTGTGAGTTGTGTTTCGGTCATGCCAACCAGGGTGCATTGTTTCTTGGATTGCTCCGCGCCGTCGCCGGCGCGGAGCGTTCGGGATCGACATCAGCGAACTATTTTCCGCTGAAATCGGAATCCGGGTGCGCCTTAACTTCACCGACCGGCGCAGTAAGTTTCTCAGATTTGAGAATTTCCGCCGTAAATTGCGGCTGGAGGGCGTCGGGCCGCAGCACCGATTTGATGCTCTTGATCTGAACCAGGAACTTCGACGCCTTGTCGATCAGGTCCTTCGCGTCGTCGGTAAAGCCGTAGGCGAGGGTGATGCGGGTATCGGTGCCGACCGGATCCTTGCCGAAAGCCGAGTCCCAAAGGACTTTCAGAGGAAATCCGGTCGTCTGGCTTTGGGCCATTGTGGCAACAGACATCGCATTCTTCGGATCGGCGAAATAGCGCTCGGCCTCGAGTTCCGCCTTGAGCCATCCCTTGACGACATCGGGCCGCTGCTTAATCAACGCTTCGGGCATAACCATGAAGCCGCCGTCGCGTTCTTTTACGGACGCACCCGTCGCAATTCTCCGCGCAAGGTGATCGTTGATAATTCGGGACGCCGTCGGTTCCCATATGACCGCCGCATCGAGTTTCTTCGCGCGGAAGCCGCTGGTGATCACCTCGATGCTCTGATTGAGGTATTCAGCCGGCTTAATGTTAAGGCGTTTGAAGACGGCTTGGGCGAACCGGTCGGTGCAGCTTCCCTTCGGGACAGCAACAGTTTTGCCGTTAAGCCATTTGAGGGCCTTTTCAGGCGAATCAAACTTGGGCGCGTCCATCCTCGCCAGGAAGTTATTGCATTGGTCATAGCCAAGGCCGAGCACCGATACGATGCGGATGTCGCGGATGTCCGGGTGGCTGGCCGCGACGATGGCCGGCATATCGCCGACATAACCGACGTCGACCTTACCGGCGAGCATGCCGTTGACTATGATGGCTCCCTGCAGACCGATCTGAAACGTTATCTTGGAGCCTTTCGGCATATACTTTTCAAAGAATTTCTTGTCCCGCATGATCACGCCGGACCAGGATTCCGTGTAGTAGGGCTGATACCCGATGACTAGGTTGATCGGTTGGCCGGGCTTTCCGTAGTCCTTTGTGGCAGCCGCTTGAGCTGATCCCGCGTTGAGAAGGCAGGCCGCGCCCAACGCGCCCAATAGCAGGCGCATTCCTTTGCGTCTCCAACTGTATTTCATCTTCCCCTCCCTTATGTGATTTGATTTTTCTAACCGCGAGTTCCGTCGGCGCATCGATTAGGCGCAGATCGGCGTTTCCTTAATCCGCAGAGTCGTCGGTAATCTACACCTCTCTCGTTTCAGTTACTTCAGATGCCAGGCTCGCACCAAAGCGCCGATCTGCTTCCGATGCGTTGCAGCTTAGCGCCATCGGTAAGCAGAATGACAGGAGCAAACATTTGCGACAAAATTGTTCTTCCTAATCGGAAAATAGAGCGGCGCTATTAGCTCCCGGCAGGCCAGTAAAGGCGGGCAATATGCGGCCCCAGGCCGTAGCAGGGACCAAATCGCGATGTAGCGCCCGAAAATACAATCAGTAGCTGTGCCGGGGGATGTAAAACGTTTGCGCAGCCTATTGGTACATAAAAACATTCGATTGCGGCTCACTGGCGATTCAATCTCGCGTCCTGATATTATGAGCGGGACCGTTTTAGTCGATCAGACCGTTTTAGCCGATCAGGAGAGACCGCCGTGGCAGCCAAGAATCATAATCAGTGGTTGGCAGAACCGAAGCTGCAGCCGAGCGAGTGGGTGGACAGCCGGATCTATTCAGACCCGGTAATCTTCGAAGAGGAGCAGGAGAAGATCTTCAAGAAGACCTGGATTCCGGTCTGTCACGAGTCGGAGTTGCCGAACGCGTATGACTTCCGCACGATGTCGATCGCTCGGGAGCCGATCATCGTGTGCCGCGGGCCGGATAACGAGGTGCGCGCTTTTCTCAATGTGTGCCCGCACCGCGGCATGATTATCGAGCGGCGCCCGTCAGGCAGTTTCCTGGAAGGCCAGCCTTCGGGTAATCCCAAGCGGATGACCTGCATGTTCCACGCCTGGCAGTACGACATGCGCGGCAATTGCGTCTACATCAGCCGCGAGAAAGAAGGCTTTCAAGAGCGGTTGTGCAAGGAAGACGTCGGCCTTCGCCGCTTGCGGTGCGAGGTCAAGTTCGGCGGCTTTGTCTGGGTCAATCTCGACGACAGTCCGAAGGTTTCGCTCGAGGAGTGGGGTGGCCAGGCATTCGCGTGCCTGCGCAAGACGCTCGATGCCGAACCCCTCGAGGTGTTTCACTACCACAAAGCCATCGTCAACGCGAACTATAAGCTCTGGCACGACACGAACTGCGAATTCTATCACGACTTCATGCATTACCATAACCGGGTGACTGGGTTTAACGATGCGTATTTCGCGCGCAAGAACGAAGCCTTCGACCACGGCCACATCGTCGTCGGCACCTTCGAGGTCGACTACGAGAAATACGAAGGTTTCGAGAGCCGCGCCGCGCTTTCGTTCCCGCATCTGCCGCCCAATCAATGGTACATGATCGATCTTTTCCCGGGCATGAACTTCAACTTGCGCGGCTCGGCCTTGCGGTGCGACGTGGTCACCCCCTTGGGTCCGGACAAGGTGATGATTGAGTTCCGCGGCCTGGGGCTCAAGCGCGACACTGCCGGAAGAGCGCCAGATCCGAATCAATCACCATAATTCGATCTGGGGACCGTTCGGCCGCAATCTGCACGAGGACCTGATCGGCGTTCAGGGCCAGGGCACGACCATGCTGACCGGCGCGGAGCCGCGCCGAATCCTGCACGGACGCCATGAAAACCAGACCATTCATGACGAAAACGGCATGCGCCATTACTACGAGGAATGGGGCCGTTGGATGAATCGTCGGCCCAGCAAGCCGGACGAGCCGTTCTCCGAGGCGATGTCGGTCGCGGCGGAGTAACAGCAAAGTCCAAACGGGGCAGGGCGTTCCGCTGTCATCAGACGGTAGCGGCGAGGCTTATGCTCGGTGCGTGCGCAGCTTTATGACGATACTGAGGGGATGAGTTCTTATGGATGCACAGTCGCTGGTGCGAGACACGATCTACCGTTCTACAATTATGCTGGACAGCCAAGACTGGAACGGCTGGCTGGAGAATTGCGGCGAAGAGTTCGAATACGCCATCAGGGCATGGAGCCCCGAAATCAACAAGGATGTGACGTATCTGGCTCTCGACCGTGACGGCCTGGCCAACATGTTGAAGCTGCTGCCGAAGCACAACACCGATCACTCTCCGCTCACCCGTCACACGTCCGTCTATACGGTCGAAGTCGATGACAAGGGCGAGGCCGCGAAGGCGGTGAGCTCGGTGATTGTCTGCCAAAACCTTCTCGACGGCATAAATTCCCATATCGACGCCGGCGAAAGCCGCGTGTTTTTGGTG
This sequence comes from uncultured Pseudomonadota bacterium, assembly GCA_963837965.1. GTDB lineage: Bacteria > Pseudomonadota > Alphaproteobacteria > Rhizobiales > Xanthobacteraceae > Pseudolabrys. The sequence goes on from CAWIPY010000011.1 coordinate 978,264, forward strand.
GGCAAATACAACGACACCTTCAAGATCGAGAACAACCGGGCGCATTTCCTGAGCCGCGAAGTGCGAATCGAGAATCGGCGCCTCGACAAAGGTTCGCACTGGCCGATCTAAGCCACCGCACCTTGCGCGAAGACTGAGCGAATACTCAAAAGAAGAAACAAATGGCTTGGAAACGCATATGCGCCGTCGACGACGTCGCAGAGAATGCGATAAAGAAGTTCGATGTCGACGGCATTGTTCTTCTCGTGGTGAATTACGGCGGTGGATTCAGGGCGATCCCGCCGATCTGTCCCCACATGGAGGAGCCGCTGGAAGAATCCGGCGTCGTGGCGAGCTGCCTGCTTACCTGTACCAAGCACTTGTGGTCGTGGGATCTGCGAACGCTCGCCCTGCAAGGTGAAACCGAAAAGCCGCTCAAGACCTACGACATCAAGGAAGAGAACGGGGCCATCCTCGCGAACATCGAGGAGGAGCTTACCTACGAGTTCGAGTCGGAAGAAGACGACGATGACGACTTCTTCAAATGAGGAGGTCGTCGGCGGGCGGATGAAGATCACGATCCAGAGCAAGAGCGGTGAATTTTCGTTTCCGGCCGCCGCATCTGAGAGCATTCTCTACGCGGGTCTCCAGCACGGCCTGACGCTTCCCTACGAATGCGCCACCGGCACCTGCGGCACTTGCCGGGCCCGCGTCATGAGCGGCGATTTTGAGGTGCGCTGGAAGGAGGCGCCCGGCGGCGCGCGCCTGAAGCCGGAAAAGGGCGATGTACTGATGTGCCAGACGCACCCACGCTCCGATTGCGTGTTGAGGGTGCCGAGCAACATCGACATTGTCGAACAAGCCCTGCCTTCACCCTCTCGGGGAATTATAAGAAACATCCAGAATCTCACGCGGGATGTCGTCCATTTCGACCTTCATCTGGACAAGCCGATGGACTTCCGGGCGGGCCAGTTCGTGGTGCTGGAAGCGCCGGACCTGCCGGGTGGCCGCGCCTATTCGATGGTCAATTTTGAATCTCCGGCTGATCGGCTTGTTCTCCTTGTGAAACGCAAGCCGGGCGGCGGATTCAGCGATTGGCTGGCTGCCAGGCAGGACGAGCCCGAATTGAAGGTTTTCGGTCCGCTTGGCCGGGCCGTTTTCGCCCCAGAAGAAAATCGAAACATCGTCTGTATCGCGGGCGGCTCGGGAATTGCGGGCATGATGTCGATTCTTGAGCGGGCGTCGGGATCCGATTACTTTCGAAATCACAAGGGTTTCGTTTTCTTCGGCGTTCGAACCCTGGCGGATACTTTCTATCTCGATCGCTTAGCCCAGTTTGTGGCGGCTGGGCACGAAAATCTCAAGGTCACGCTTGCGCTATCGGATGAGATCGCCAGTGGCGCGGCGCATTCCGAATATCCTACGATTAACCTGTTGAGCGGCATGGTGCATGAGGTGGCCGCGAAGGCGATGCAAGGGGCGTTCGGCGACGCGATTATCTACCTGGCCGGACCGCCGGTCATGGTGGACAGTGCTATCCGCATGTTGATCGTTGGCGGCGTTCCGATAAAGGACATTCGCTATGACAAGTTCGGTTGAGCCATTGCGGCAGAGCACGACGGCGCCTTGGATGCTGGGCGAAGCCGACGATATGTTCGCCCTCGCCCGGGCGCGGGAGCAAGCGATCAATGTGGTTCAATGGCTCGCACGGATTGCCAACAGTTACGCAACGGGTTCGAGCCCGGCGGATCGCGTCCGGCTGAGTTTTTGCCCAGCAGAATCTACCTTTGTCACCCAGGCGTTCGCCAGGAACAAGTCGATGACGATGAGCCTGCCGACTCTTCGGATGCAATTTCTGGAGGACGGTCGGCCGGTGCCCCACGTTTTCGATCCGGAAGAGCATTCGCCGGCGGAAACCGAAGCATGGATCCTCGTGGAGCTTCTGCATCGGGGTCTCGATCGGGACCGTTTCTCGAAAGTCCTGCCCTACGACGTTCCAAACTTAATGACGGGAGATGCCGAAAACTACACGCCATGGGGCTGCAGTCAGGGGCTGCGCCGGCTGAGTGAGTGGTACGGCAACGCGATGAGCGTACTCAAGTCGATTTCTCCGTCGGATGACGGCCTTGAAATCCGTTGCTGGCCGCAGACGCTCAATCTGTTCACCGTCTTCGGACCGGATTCGCAAATTGCGGGATTCTCGCCGGGGAGCGGCAAAGCCCCGGAGCCGTTTTTCTATCTGGAGGCGGCGAACGGGAGCCGTGCAGTGCTGAAGGTGTCGCAAATTGCTGACGATCCGGCGCCGCTGCAACGGGTCGTCGGATTCTTTAATTCCGCGGCGAAGTGACGGGCGCCAGTTGTTTGGACTGAGAAGGCCGGCTGCTTACCGATTTTTCAGCGGTTTGGTGCTTGCCGTTGGGGGCGCCGTGATCTCCGGCAAGGCGTGCGCGGAGCTCGCCCGACTTGTTGAGTGAGCGAACGATCGAAACGAACGCATTGACCATCGGGAACACGATTTCGCCCTCGGCCCAAAACAGCCCGACTTCCCGAGCCGCCACCGGATCGATCAGCGGTATTGCCCGTGTGCCGGCATGCAGCCCTGGAGCATGCGCAAAATGAGAGGGGATTACGGTACACAATTCCGTAAATTGCACCTGGAACATCAGATGTAGAATTGATTCCGACTCGACGTGGGGATTCGGCGTGCAACCGACGCTGGCGAAGACACGATCAAGGAACCGCCGCTCATGCGTAGAAGGACTAAGCAGGGCCAACGGCAAATTGACGGCCTCTTTCCAGCTGATGGCCTCGTAGCGCTGGAATTCGGGCCGGTCGGGGACGAGGAGGCTCATCTGCTCTGTGTAAATCGGCAGCGTGTTCTTGCGGCCGAGATCCGCCTTATCAAGATAAGTCAAAGCCACGTCGAGCGCGAAGTTGTTGAGACCAAGCTTCATGGCGTCATTGCCGGTGAACTGAACTTCGACGCGCACGCCGGGATACTTTTCCCGGAAAGCTTTCAAAAGATCAGGCAGCACCGGCGACATCGACGGCATGGCGCCGACGCGCAGAGTGCCACTGAGTTCGTTGCGCATTTTCGCAATTTCTTTGCGCATCCCGTCGCAATAGGCCAGCACCGCGCGCGACCAAGTCGCAACGCGCTCGCCCTCCGGCGTGAGACCACGGAAGCGCTGGCCGCGGCCGCGCAAGAAGATAGGCACTCCAAGTTCGAGCTCAAGCTGTTTGATGCCGCTGGAAAGGCTCGGTTGAGTGACGTTGCACCGGTCCGCCGCGCGTCCGAAATGACGCTCGTCCGCCACCGCGACGAGATACTGAAACTGGCGAATAAACATGACCCGGCGCCTACGTGATACGATTATGCTACTATGGTGTATTAATAGACGCTAGCTATTTTTTTGCGTGGATAGATAGGCGGACCACAGGGTCAGGTTGCGGTGCAATCTAAACCTGCCACTGTAGAGGCTGAGGAATAGAGTGCAGACGGCAGACCTGTTGTGGACTTCGCTTCTTGGCCTCGTTTCCGGACTATCCATTGGATGTGTGGGAGTCGGCGGCGTTATTCTTGTGCCGTCGCTCTTTTTTTTGCTGAATGTTCCCGTCCACACCGCCATTCCGGCGGCCATGATGGCTTACATTTTGTCCGGAATTGTCGGAACGACCGTTTTCGCGCGGAACAGGTCGATTGATTGGCGCATGGCCGGCTGGTTGTGCCTTGGTGCCGCTCCGACGGCATTCCTCGGCGCCTGGACAGTGCATGCGGTGAATTCAAAGGTCCTGCAGCTCTGTATTGGCGCGGTGACGTTATTTTCCGGCGCAAATGCTTTGTGGACCCGGCGCGCGTCGAACAGTGCCGAAGGTTTCAAGTTGGTCAGAAAGTTTCTGGCTCCCATCGGTGGGGCTACGGGATTTCTTTCGGCTCTGAGCGGGACCGGGGGCCCTCTGGTGCTGGTACCGCTCTTGATTTCCATGAGAGTGCCCGTGCTCACCACGGTGGGTCTAAGCCAGGCCATTCAACTCCCGATCGCGTTCGCGGCTACGTTCGGCAACGTTTTGTACGGCAAACTCGATATCGCGTTGGGAAGCACTCTCGCCGTGGCGCTGACAGTTGGTTCCTGGTTCGGGGCCAAACTCGCCCACAGCGTGCCGCGAGCAACGATGCAGCGTGTCGTTGCAATTGTACTCGTCTTGGTCGGCATATTCATTTTCGTCAATGTCGGCCGGCAGTTTCTGGTTCACCAAACGTCCCATGGCATTAAATCGTCAGCATCTCGTCCCTGATTTTGGAGATTCCAGGGGCGAGGCGATCGCCTGCAGACGCGATTGTGCGCTGTTTGATTTCTCATTTGTCGAATGTGCCAGCGTGAGCGGCGGGGCGTCTCTTGCGGCAGTCCAGAACCTGGCGGGCCGGGCCCTGGCGGGGCTCACCGAGGGGGAAATCCGCTACGCCGTGAGGGTAGGGGAGACGGGAAATGCCGTTGCGGACCTGACGATCTGGAAAACCGGGCCGACATCATTCGAAGTCATGAGCGGGCGCCGAGAGGAGAGTGAGATACTGCTTGCGTCTCAACGGCCCGAGCTCGTGGTGGCGGACCTGACATCGGATCGGGCAATCTTTGCCCTGCAAGGGCCGAGGACGCTTGACGCGCTCACCGACCTCGCCAACGTAGATCGCCTATCTCGCCTTCGTTATTTCACATTCTGCGAGTGCGCCATTGCCGGAATTTCCTGCCTCGTAGGGCGTCTTGGGTATTCCGGCGAAGCCGGCGTAGAAATCATCGCTCCGCGCGCCCAGTCGTCCGAACTGTGGCGGGAACTATCGCGCCGGGCACGACCTGCGGGTTTCACAGCGGTCGACATGCTGCGCATCGAGGCCGGGTTTGTGTTGTTCACCAACGAATTTGCGCTGCCGGTTACTCCAGCCGAGGCCGGACTGGGCCGATTTCACGACGGTGCAGACAGTCCTGCGCCGGCGATAGAACTTGCCTGTTTCCGGGCCGACGGAAATGCCCCGACCTGGCCGTGGCGGCCCCCTCGCTGCCTGCAGCGACCGGCCAGCCGCGACGTCATCACCGTCACCTCCGCATGTCACAGCGTCGTGGCCGACGGAATTCTCGGTCTGGGGTATGTCTGGAGAGGTGTCCGTCCGCCGGACGGGGTGCGCGATCCGACGGGAACCTTCACCAATATCCGCCTGGTAGAGCCCCCGTTCTACGACTCGGCAAAGCGGCGGCCCCGCGTGGCATGGCGGTGAACATATGCCATGGGCCCCATAGGTTTAGGCGAATATACAATAGGTGCAGGATATTTGACTGACCGCCCATCAGTGGCCCGTATGCTCGACGGGCGATCAGCCGCTATTCGATGTCCTCGGGCTGACATAATCGTGCAAACCGAGCTTCTTAAACCAAACAGGAGATGGGAGGGAGACTCATGGCTAACGCACCTGCGAGAAAAAAGGTCACCATCAACACGCTGAATGCGAAAATGAAGAGGGGTGAACCGATCACCCAGCTTGCCGCCTACGACTACCGGACGGCTGTCGTCGCCGACCGGCTTGGCATGGACATCCTATGCGTCTCGGATACGGGCGGCATGATCCTGTTTGGACATCAAAGCACCGTTTCCGTCAGTTTCAATGAAGTAATGATGATGGCGCAAGCGATCGACCGGGGATCCAAATACGGTCTGCGCATGGTCGATATGCCCTATTGGAGCTTCCACGTGTCCCCGGAGCAGGCGGTCGAAAATGCCGGCCGTTTCGTGCACGAAGCGAACGCGGAAGTCATGAAGTGTGAAGGAAACAAGTACCACGCCAAAAACATCGAAGCGATCGTGCGTGCCGGCATCCCGGTTCAAGGCCATATCGGCATCACGCCGATGCGGATGCCGCAACTCGGCGGATTCGTAGCGCAGGGCAAGACTGCCAAACGCGCAAAGGACATGGTTGAAGACGCCAAGGCTTTCGTCGACGCGGGCTGTTTCTCGATCCTCTGCGAAGTGACGACGTCGGAGGTCGCCGAGTACCTTGCCGAAACCTTGCCGGTACCGGTGATGAGCCTCGGGGCGGGCAACCGCGCGCACGGTGTGCATATCATCTCATCCGACCTGTTCCACCTCTGGGAAGAGCACGTTCCTCGTCACTCGCGAATCTACACGGATCTGATCCCGATTATGGAAGACGTGATCACCCGTTACATGAAAGATGTCGTGGATCGCGATTATCCGGCGGAAAAGGAAACAGTATTCATGCCGCCGGAAGAGGCGCTCGCGTTCGCGCAGGAACTGAAATGGGAGCGTAAGGTCGACGAGTTGAGGTCGGCGACCAAAAAAAGCGCCTGAGCAACTTCCCAATAACAAGTCCGACGTTTGTGGAAGCGCTCATCTCATGAGAAAGAGGCGAGCGTTTTCCGCAGTACGTAGTTTTACCTAGAGTTTACCCCATGCCCGCCTCGCAGCACCAGAATCCGAAGTCCGACATTGATATCGCCCAGGCCGCCAGCAAGCGGCCGATCATGGAGCTTGCCAGGGAGCGGCTCGGCATCGCGGCGGAAGACCTCGAACCGCACGGCCACTACAAGGCCAAGGTCTCGATGGACTACATCAGGAAGCTGCAGGACAAGCCGAACGGCAAGCTGATCCTGGTCACGGCCATCACGCCGACGCCGGCCGGCGAGGGCAAGACCACCACCACCGTGGGCCTGACCGACGCGCTCAACGTGATCGGCAAGAAGGCCATGTGCTGCCTGCGCGAGCCCTCGCTCGGGCCCTGCTTCGGCGTCAAAGGGGGTGCTGCCGGCGGCGGCTATGCGCAGGTGGTGCCGATGGAGGACATCAATCTGCACTTCACCGGCGACTTCCATGCCATCGGCGCCGCCAACAATCTGCTCTGCGCGCTGATCGACAACCACATCTACTGGGGCAACGCGCTCGGCATCGACCAGCGCCGCGTCACCTGGCGGCGCGCGGTCGACATGAACGACCGCTCGTTGCGCTCGATTGTTTCCTCGCTGGGCGGCGTCGCCAACGGTTTTGCCCGCGAGGACGGCTTCGATATCACCGTTGCCTCCGAGGTGATGGCGGTGTTCTGCCTGGCTAAGGACTTGAACGACCTGAAGAAACGGCTCGCCAACATCATCGTGGCTTACACCCGCGACCGCAAGCCGGTGCGCGCCGGCGACCTCAAGGCGCAAGGGCCGATGACGGCGCTGCTCAAAGACGCGCTGGCGCCCAATCTGGTGCAGACCTTGGAAGGCACGCCCGCCTTCATCCATGGCGGCCCCTTCGCCAATATCGCGCACGGCTGCAATTCGGTGCTCGCCACCACCACCGCGCTCAAGCTCGCCGACTATGTGGTGACGGAAGCCGGCTTCGGCGCCGATCTTGGCGCCGAGAAGTTTCTCGACATCAAGTGCCGCAAGACCGGGCTTGCCCCCGACGCGGTGGTGCTGGTCGCCACCATCCGCGCGCTCAAGATGCACGGCGGCGTCAAGAAGGAAGACCTGAAGAAGGAGAACCTGACCGCGCTTGCCGCCGGCATGGCCAACCTGCAGCGCCATGTCGAGAACATGCAGAAGTTCGGCCTGGTGCCGGTGGTCTCGATCAACCGCTTCTCCGCCGACACCGACGCGGAGATCGCGCTGGTCAAGGAAGCTTGCGCCAAGCTCGGCGTCGAGGCGCTGATGGCCGACCACTGGGCGATGGGCGGCGAAGGCGCCGCGGACGTTGCGCGTGCCGTGGTCAGGGCGGTGGAAAGCGGCAAGTCCAAGCTCAAGCTCGCCTATCCGGACGAGATGCCGCTCCTGGAAAAGGTGCGCACCGTCGCCCAGCAGATCTACCGCGCCAAGGACATCGACGCGCCCAAGCCGGTGCGCGAACAGCTCGCCACTTTCGAGAGCATGGGCTTCGGCCACCTGCCGATCTGCATTGCCAAGACGCAGTATTCGTTCTCCACCAATCCGGACGCCAAGGGCGCGCCGGAAGGCTTCACCATCCCGGTGCGCGAGGTGCGGCTCTCCGCCGGCGCCGAGTTCGTGGTGGTGATCTGCGGTGAGATCATGACCATGCCCGGCCTGCCGCGCGTGCCCGCCGCCGACTCCATCGATGTCGGTCCCGACGGCAGGATTGTCGGGCTGTTCTGATCGTGTCCGCTGCGGCGTTCGCTTATCAAACGGGCCGCTTCGGCTCGCCTCACAAGGCGACCGACGGCGTTCGCCTGTTAGGCTGCGTCGATAAGCGTATAGGCACCATAAGAGAGATTAATCGACGAAGGAGAGTACTCTAATTCTGTGCCGAATAAAAAAGGGGGAAACAGATGGACGACTTCGAAGCTGTCCACTACGACCAGAGGGCGCAACGCCTCGTTGACGAAATGATTGCGGCCGAGGCCCGTGAACTCGAGAAGCGCCGCTCAGAACAAGAACAATGCGAGTGCAAGGACGGGATGTTTCCGGAGCCCGGTCTGACCGATCGGCGGAAATTCCTGCTCGCGACAGGTGCTTTGGCCGGCCTCGCCGGCTCGAGCGGCATCGCTTATGCGGCGGAAGGGAAGGCGCCTCCCGGGGCCCATTTTTCCGAAGTGCCCGCCGATCCCACGAAAGTGCAGGGCCGGCCCGTTGGGGCGCAAGGCGGCTATGGCTCACGGTCACAATTTGAAACGGAAGTCCGTTGGCGATTTCCGACAGCGACGGCGTACTCGACGTGGAGCATGACTCCGCTCGAGAAAATGTTGGGTAACATCACGGCATCGGGGTTGCATTTTGTGCGCGACCACAACGGCACGCCGAATATTGACCCGGCCAAACATGCATTGGTCGTCCACGGCATGGTCGATAAGCCCCTTAAGTTCACGATGGACGATCTGAAGCGTTTCCCTTCGGTGACCCGTAAGCACTTCATCGAGTGCTCCGGCAATGGCCTGACGGAGTGGAATAAGCCGACACTGAAGACGGTGCAGGGTACGCATGGTCTGCTCAGCACTTCCGAATGGACCGGCGTTCCATTCGCGACGATCGCGCGCGAAGTCGGTCTCAAAGACGGCGGCACCTGGGTGCTGGCTGAGGGCTCGGATTCGGCGATGATGACCCGCAGCGTCCCGCTCGAAAAGATGCTTACGGACGCCTTGATTGCTTATGGACAGAACGGCGAGGCCATTCGACCCGAGCAAGGCTATCCGCTTCGATTGCTTCTGCCGGGATACGAAGGCAATACCAACATAAAGTGGCTACGTCGGCTGGAAATCAGCGACAAGCCGTTCATGACTCGCGAAGAAACTTCGAAATACACCGACCTGATGGCCGATGGAAAAGCGCGTCAGTTCACGCTGACCATGGAAGCCAAGTCAGTCATTACATTTCCTTCTGGAGAGACGAAGCTTCCGCGGGCAGGGTTCTACAATATCAGCGGCCTCGCTTGGTCCGGGCGTGGCCGTGTGCAGTCGGTCGACGTCTCGACCGATGGCGGCAAAACTTGGTACCCGGCCCGCATTGATTCGGCGCCGGAACCCATGTGTACCGTGCGTTTCAGCTTCCCCTGGATGTGGGATGGCAAACCGGCCGTTCTGCAGAGTCGCTGCACGGATGAAACCGGGTATATCCAACCTACGCTCGCGCAACTCATCGGAATCCGTGGGTCGCACGGCAAATTCGCCTCTATCTATCACCTGAACGCAATTCAGAGCTGGGGCGTCGCAAGCGACGGGAGCGTCACCAATGTCCATGCATAAGATTTCTCTTGTCATAGCGGCTCTCGTCATTCTCGGATGTCCAGTTGCCGCCAGCGCGCAAGCGCAGATGCACTATGGATTCGGCGCATCGATAGGCAACGCCGATCTCTCCGAGTACTTTGACAGCCGCGCAGACGGGCGTGGCCTTCCGCCGGGCAGCGGCACTGCCGTAAAGGGTGCAGAGATATACGCGCAGAACTGCGTCGCCTGTCACGGCGAACACCTGCAGGGCAATCCGACCAAAGGTATCGGAGGCGACAAGCTGCTTGGCGGCCGCGGTACGCTTGCGACAAAAGGGCCGGTCAAGACGGTTGAGAGTTACTGGCCGTACGCGACGACTCTGTTCGACTATGTCAAAAGGGCGATGCCCTTCAATTCGCCGGGCTCACTCACGAACGATCAAGTCTACAGCGTGGTTGCTTACATCCTTTCGCAAGGCAAGATCATCAACGCGAGCGAGACGATCGATGCCAAAAGCCTGCCTAAAGTCAAAATGCCGAACCGGGACGGGTTCGTACCGGACCCGCGGCCGGAGCTAGAGCTTTACAGGTGATCGAATGAGGCGTGTGGCACCGCGGTCGGACCGGGCTGCGGTGCCGCTATCAGCCCGCTGATCTCCCCGCACGAAGGGTCCTAGAACGAATAGTCGGCGCAGCCGCCGCGCAATGGACTGTCACACCGCGGCGCTTATTCCGATTCCTGATCTACCAGTGCGGCGACATTGCCCGGGACTCCCAGCAGAGCCGGCGATTTCCCGGCTTAAGACGACAATGGCTGCGCAAGTCGCAGCTTGTGCACATGTATTGGGAGAGTTGTCGACGCGCGGCAACCGCGGCGGCGAGGTTCGCGACAAGTTGGACAAGGTATTTCATTTTCATTCTTTCTAATTGGCCAAATTATATAATGAAAACGGCACGGAAATGCGTTGATCCAGATCAAATTCAGCGCCGAATTGACTGGAAGCAGTGCAAATCCAGTTTGGCTTTGGGTAATCTGTCACGCCTTGAATGAATTCCGGTTGTATGACCCCGATCAACTCCATCGTTGCCCGGCTGACGGCGCTGCATCCCAAGCGCATCGACCTGTCGCTCGGCCGCATCCAGCGGCTGCTGGCGGCGCTCGGCCATCCAGAAATGAGAGTGCCGCCGGTCATTCACGTCGCCGGCACCAACGGCAAGGGCTCGGTCGTCGCCTTCATGCGCGCCATGCTGGAGGAGGCGGGCTACCGCGTGCATGTCTATAGCTCGCCGCACCTGGTCCGCTTCAACGAGCGCTACCGTCTCGGCGCCTGGGGCGAGGGCAAGCTGGTGTCCGACGAAGAGCTCGCCGAGACGCTGGCCGAATGCGAGCGCGTCAATGCCGGCGCGCCCATCACCGTGTTCGAGATTACCACGGCGGTCGGCATGATGCTGTTCGCGCGCCATCAAGCCGACGTGCTGCTCATGGAAGTCGGCCTCGGCGGCCGGCTCGACGCCACCAATGTGATCGACGATCCGCTCGCCGCCGTCATCACGCCCATCGCCATCGACCACACCGACTTTCTCGGCGACAGCCTCGACAAGATCGCCTTCGAGAAGGCCGGCATCCTCAAGCGCGGCGCGCAGGCGGTCGTCGCCGCGCAGCACCGCGACGCGCTCGCCGTCATCGAGCGGCAGGCCGCGCGTGTGGGCGCGCCCGTCCGCGTCGCCGGCGAGGACTGGACCGCAACGGAAGAGCGCGGCCGTCTGGTTTATCAGGACGAGAGCGGCCTGCTCGATCTGCCGCCGCCGCGGCTCTACGGCCGTCATCAGTTCGAGAACGCGGGGCTTGCCATCGCCGCGCTGCGCGCGATCAAATCGTTCAAGCTCACCCCCGCCGCCTTTGAAGCCGGCATGGCCAAGGCCGACTGGCCGGCGCGCATGCAGCGGCTGACGCAAGGCGCGCTGGTCGATCTCGCGCCCGCGGGCGGCGAACTGTGGCTCGACGGCGGCCACAATCCGGAAGGCGGCCGCGCGGTCGCCGCGGCGCTCGCCGACCTGGAGGAGCGCGTATCGCGCCCGCTTATCCTGATCGTCGGCATGATGGCCACGAAGGACTGCCAGGGTTTCTTGAGCAACTTCACCGGTCTGGCGCGGCGCATGATCGCGGTGCCGGTGCCCAACGTGGAAAAGGGCCTGAGCGCGGAAGCGGTGGCCGATGCCGCGCGCGCCATCGGCCTGCCCGCCACCAGCCGCGACGATCTCGCGGAGGCGCTGGACGCCGCGCGCAAGCTCGACCTCGATCCGCCGCCGCGCATCCTGATCACCGGCTCCCTCTATCTCGCCGGCGAAGTGCTGCGCCAGAACGGGACATCCTTAACTTAGTCGATGAGAGGAACGTGGGGTTTTCGGCGAATCGGCCGCGTTAGGCGAAGGGCGTTTACGGCAGGCCGTAGTACAGCGTTATCGTGTGCGTGGCTTCGGCAAAAAACAACCATCGCTCGATCAGCATCCCGGCCAGTTGCACCGGAACGGCGAGCATGCAAGCGGCGATGGTAGGCCACTGCGCCGCGAAGAAGGCGGCCGCGAACAGCGCCAGCGGAGCGCCAAAGGCGAGGCCCTGGGCGATGCGCCGCAGGCGGAGACTATGCTTGCGAGCAATGCGGTAGCCCATCTCCTTGAGCAGATAGTTGCGCTCGGTGTGTGGCCACTGCACGGAGCGGACACTGCCTTCGGCCAGCCCAGTCGCGCTGTTCAATGTCGGTCGGTGATGGCTTCCGGCATCGTGGCGCCAGACCGCGCGCTTAAAGCCCCAGCCGCAAAGCGTCGCCAATGCGGCCAAGCCGATCAGCCATTTCGATCCGAGCCCGTATACCTGCAGGATTGCGTTGAAATGGGTCAGACCCGTCATCGCAGCGAAGATGAGATAGCCGGGAAGGGTGAAGGGCGAATGCCATTGCGCGACCGGTTTCAGCGACGCATAGATCATACCGGTCATCGATACCGTTGCGACGGCTCCGAGCGCGGCGAGCAGGCCGGCGGCGGCAACCCAGCCATCGACCCGGCCGAGGGCTATCCAGCCAAGGGCGAACGCGGCGGTTGGCACATAGGTGAAGACGGCGGCGATGCCCTCGCGCGACAGCCACGACGAACGCCATTGTGATAGCGCGCGCCACGCCCTTTCCGGATGGCCGAGATGGGCTGTGGAAGCGAGTAGGCCCGAGGAGATCAGTGTCAGCGCCAGACCGAGACCGGTCAGGCCGAGCGCGAAATGCGCTGGCAACAGGCCGAGCGCCGCGCAGACGCCTAGCAAAGCCAAAAGGCCGTAGCCGGCGCCGGTCGCGGTGGTGAAGAAAATGACGGAGGCGGCGGGATGCATGCGGTCAGCGCGACAGTAAGCGGTCGACCCAGCTAAGGAATCCGCCCTCGGCCGGGACCGCCTGCAGTGGCGGTGCGGCGACCGTGATGGTGTGATCGGTGCGATGGCGCGGGGGCAGGTAGCGGTTGGACGGCCGGTAGCCGAGCTCCGGCATCAGTTCGACCCCGCCGCGCGCGGCCGAAAGCCGCGACACTGCCGAAATCGGCATCGGCAAAGTCGCCGAAATGGCGCGCGCCGGTCGGGCAGGCGGCGACGCAGGCCGGCACCCGGTCCTCCTCGGGAATATTCTCGTTGTAGATGCGGTCGACGCAGAGCGTGCACTTCTTCATCACGCCGACATCGACGTCGAACTCGCGCGCGCCGTAGGGACAGGCCCAACTGCACAGCTTGCAGCCGATGCACTTGTCTTCGTCGACCAGCACGATGCCGTCCGAGCCGCGCTTGTAGGATGCCCCGGTCGGACAGACCGTGACGCAGGCAGGTTCCGCGCAATGCAGGCACGATCGCGGGAAATGCACGGTGCGGCCGCCCATCGCGCCGTCCTGTTCGTAGGTGTGCACGCGGTTGAACCAGACGCCGTCGACATCGCCGCCATAAGGAGTCAGGTCGGTCAGCGGCGCCATGTGTCCGCCGCTGTTCCACTCCTTGCAGGAGGTGACGCAGGCATTGCAGCCGACGCAGGTGTCGAGATCGACGGCGAGGCCGAGCTGCCGTTCGACTGTTGCGGGCAAACAGGTCATCCGGAGCGTTCCTTGCTCTTGAAATGCGCGCCGAACGAGAGCTTGCGTGGCGAGGGGGCGAAATTCGGCGGCGACGCGATCGGCTCGAACCGCGGCTCGGTAAATCCTTCTTCATCCGCCGCGCACTTGCGCAGCCGCACGCGCAAATCGAACCATGATGCCTGGCCGGTCACCGGATCGCTGTTGGAATAGCGTCGGCCGCGCGCATCGGCGGGCAACAGATCGGCGATGGCGTGATTGAGCAGGAAGCCGCGGTTCGAACTCGCCTGCATCATTGTCCAGGCCCCAGGCGCCGCGGCGCTTGCCGATGGCATTCCAGGTCCAGACCGTGTTTGGATTGACGCCTTCGACGAGGCTGATCTGACCCTTCACGCGGCCATTGGTGCTTTCGATCCAGACCCAGTCGTCGTCCGCGAGGCCGAGACGCGCCGCCGTAGCACGGTGGACGAAAAGCCTGTTCTGGTTGGTGATTTGCCGCAGCCAGGCATTCTGCGAGCCCCAGGAGTGGTACATGTGCATGGGCCGTTGCGTCAGCGCGTGCAGGGGAAAGCTGTCGCCGTCGGTCGCTGTTTCCTCTAAGGGCGCGTACCAGACCGGCAGCGGATCGAAGTAGGTCTCGATGCGCGCGCGTTCGCTTTCCGGCGGTACGATCGCGCCGTGGCCGCGCGCCGCCAGCCGGAAGCGCTGCAAGGGCTCCGAATAGAGCTGGAAGACGATTGGCTCGGCTTCCGCGAGGAAACCCATGCGGACGGCGAAATCGAGATAAGCGCGGTTCGCCATCTTGTAGTAGCGCTCGTCCGGCGCGAACTCGTGATGCCAGAAGCCGCCATGGCCGATGTAGAGCTCGATCTGGCGCGGATTGGGATCGCCGCGGCCGATGTCGCCGCCGTTCTTGCCGCGCCAACCGGCGAGCGGACCGATGCCGGGTGAGCGCTCGTGGTTGACGATGTAATCGGCATAATCGGCGTAGCGCGCGCCGCCGTCGTCGTTGACGAAACCGGGCAGGCCGAGGCGCGCGCCGAGATCGATCAGCACGGACTGGAACGGCCGCACGTCGCGGTCGGGCGCGACGACCGGATGGCGGATCGCGTCGCCGGGTCCGTCGGCATGGCTGATCGGCCGGTCGAGCAGGCTGATGCAGTCGTGACGCTCCAGATAGGTCGTATCCGGCAGCACTAGATCGGCGAAAGCCACGGTCTCCGAATGGTAGGCGTCCGAGTAGATGATGTAGGGAATTTTATAGTCGCCGTTCTCGTCCGTGTCGGTCAGCATCTTGATCGTTTCGGACGTGTTCATCGACGAGTTCCACGCCATATTGGCCATGTACATCATCAACGTGTCGATCGGATATGGATCGGCGGCCCAGGCGTTGCGGATGACGGTGTGCATGAGGCCGTGCGCGGCGAACGGCGCTTCCCACGAATAGGCCTTGTCGATGCGTACCGGAGTGCCGTCCACTTCGACCAGGAGATCGGCGGGGTCGGTAACGAAGCCGAGCGGCGAACCGGAGAGCGGCGTCATCGGCTTGCCGCCGTCCTTGCCGGCCGGCTTGTTCGGCGGCGGCACCGGCTTCGGATAGGGCGGCCGGTAGCGCCAGCCTCCGGGCACGTCGACCGTGCCGAGCAGCACTTGCAGCAGATGAATGGCGCGGCAGGTATGGAAACCGTTGGAATGGGCGGAGATGCCGCGCATGGCGTGCATGGCGACGGGGCGGCCTTTGATGGTGTCGTGGCGGCGACCGGCCCAATCGGTCCAGGCAACCGGCAGTTCGATTGCCTGCTGGAAGGCGACATAAGCGAGTTCGGCGGCCACCTGCCGGATCTTTTCCGCCGGGACACCGCAGCGCTTGGCCACCGCGTCCGGCGAATAGGCCGCGTCGAGATAGCGCTCGGCGATCAACTGGAAAACGGGAACGCAATTTCTGCCGTCAACGGTGAAGCTGCCGGCAAGCGCCGGCTCGATGGCAGGGTCACGGGAGTCTGCCGGCGCGTCGCGCGCCTGGTCCCATGACAGCACGCGGCCTTCGCCGTCGCGCATGAACAGGCCGTCTTCGGCCGCGTCGGGCTCGCGGATGACCAGCGCGTGGGCGTTGGTGTAGTGGGCCAGATAGTCGAGATCGACCTTGCCGGCGTTCAGCAATTCGTGGATCAGCGCCAGCACGAAAAGTCCGTCCGTTCCCGGCCGGATGCCGATCCAGTCGTCGGCGATGGCGCTATAGCCGGTGCGGCAGGGATTGATCGAGACGACCTTCGCGCCGCGCGCCTTCAATTTGCCGAGACCGATCTTGATCGGGTTGGAGTCGTGGTCCTCCGCCACGCCGAACAGCATGAAATATTTGGCGTGGTTCCAATCGGGTTCGCCGAATTCCCAGAACGACCCGCCGATGGAATAGAGGCCGCCCGCGGCCATGTTGACCGAGCAAAAGCCGCCATGGGCGGCGAAGTTCGGCGTGCCGAATTGCGTCGCCCACCAGCCGGTCAGCGACTGCGACTGGTCGCGCCCGGTAAAGAAGGCGAGCTTCTTCGGGGCGGTCGCGCGAATGCGGCCGAGCCGCTCGGCGGCAATGCCCAGCGCCTCGTCCCATTCGATCTCGCGGAATTCACCCGATCCGCGTGGGCCTGTGCGCAGCAACGGCTTTTTCAGCCGCGCCGGGCTGTAGTGCTGCATGATTCCGGCGCTGCCCTTGCCGCACAAGACGCCGCGGTTGACCGGATGGTCCTTGTTGCCGCTTATGTAGCGGATCTTGCCGTCGCGAACGTGGACATCGATCCCGCAGCGGCAGGCGCACATGTAGCAGGTCGTCTTGGAAATGCGGTCGCCGACTATGGGCGAAGTGTCGACGCCATCATTTTCGGCAGGAGCGCGCGTGTCGACGAGCGGCTGCTGTGATGGCGCGGAATTAGCGCCGCGAATGCGTCCCGCGAACACGCGACCTCCCACTATCGCCCCTCTGATGTGGCAGCGTGTCTCTGTCGGCCTTATCGGTCCAACAAATAAGTTCTCTAATTTTAAGTGATTAAATCAATTGGTGCGTGAGAGCGTTTTTCCGCGCCAACGAAATGTTGACAATGCGAAATTGGAGCTGGGCCTGGTGACAGCGAAAGGTGTGCCGGGCTACTCTTTATACATCATTTCCGGCGCCGCCTCGATGTACCGACTACAGCTCTCCTTTCTGGCCGGTTGCACGAGAGTTCTTCCCTGCAACGAATCCGAAACGAAGCAAGGCGCGGAGCCGATCGGCTCCTGCGTGCCGGCCGACTGTTCCTTCGATGCGTTTGCGTCAGACAGGCGTAAGTGACTCCCAATCCGCATAGGGTGCGGATTGGGCCTGAGCGGTCCTGGAATCGAACGAAGAAAGCCGCACAATTTTGATCCCGGATCGGCGCATGTAGTTTCAGCGCGGCCGTTTAGCTTGCCGCAATTACTGCCGCAGCAAGGTGCCTGTCGAGGCGGCAAGCTGCGCAAGGATTTCTATTGACAGCGGCGACATTTCACATGTCAAATCACAAGGTGCCGGGTTATTTTTGAGGCACGGGGGTTCGGGGCAACATGGTTGTTCTCGCGTGGTTGCTCGCCATCGTAATCGTGGTCGTCGTGATCGCGATCGCGGTGATGTTTCTCAACCGATTCTACCGCAAATCGACGCGCGATATGGCGCTGGTGCGCACCGGCTTCGGCGGTCAGCGCATCCTCATATCCGGCGGCTGCCTCGCCCTGCCGTTCCTGCACAAGGTCGAAGAGATCAATATGCGGACCTTGCGCATCGAGGTCCGGCGCACCGCGGACAAATCGGTGATCACCGAAGACCGCATGCGCGTCGACGTCGAGCTCGAATTTTACGTCCGCGTCATTCCCTCGCAGGAGGGCATTGCGACGGCCGCGCAGGCCCTGGGCGCCAAGTCGTTCACGGTGGACGGCATCCGCAATCTCCTGGAAGGGCGTTTCGTCGACGCCGTGCAGGCGGCGGCGGCCCGGCGCACCATGGACAGCCTGCACGAGGGCCGCGCGGAGTTCGTCGCCGCGATCTCCGAGCTCCTGCGCGAAAACCTGAAGCAGAACGGCATTCACCTCGATTCAGTCTCGTTGACGCGTTTGGATCAGTCGGCGTTTTCCGCCTATGACGAAAACAATGCCTTCAACGCGGTAGGTTTGCGCAAGTTGGCCGAAATCATCGCGGTGAACCGCAAGAAGCGGGCTGAGATCGAGGCCGACGCAGACGTCGCCGTGCGGCAGACCCAGCTCGAAGCGACCAAGCAGCGGCTTGTCCTGGCGCAGCAGGAGGAGCAGGCGCAGATCAATCAGCAACTCGAAATCGAGAGAATGCGGGCGGGGAGCGACGCGGAGACCGCCAAGGCGCGCGAGGAGGCGATGATCGCCACCGAGGAAGCGCGCATCGAGCGTGAGCGGCAGACCAAGGCGACGGAGCTCGCCAAGCAGAGCGAATTGCGCAGGCTCGAATTGGATTCCCAGCTCAACGTGGAAATGAAGAAGGTGGACAGCGCGATTCAGCTCGCCGCCAAACATGTCGAGGAAGCCAGGTCGCGCGCCGAGGCCGAGAAGGCGCGCGCAGAAGTGGTGCTCGCGGAAGAATACGTCCAGACCGAGCGCGACCGCGCGGTGGCTGAACGCTCGCACGAGATGGCGCTCAAGCGCATCAACGAGCAGGGCGCGGTCGAGCAGGCCAAGGCGGAGACCGAGGCGGACGTGCTGCTGCGCCGTATTCGCGCGGAATCCGAGGCGACGCGCACCAAGGCCGAGGCGGAACGGGTCAGCCTGGTAGCCAAGTCGGAAGGCGAACGCGCCATCATCGATGCGGAGAACGCGCAGAGCGAAGCGCTGATCCGCATGAAACTCGAGCAGTATCGCCTGGACAGGCTGCCGGAGATCGTCTCGCAGATGATGAAGCCGGTGGAGAAGATCGAACTCGATCCGCATTCACCAGCTTAATGGCTTCGGCGGCGGCGGATCCGGCGCTGCCAACGGCGGCGGCGACGGCGCCCAGAAGACGCCAATCAACCAGGTGATGGACAGCATCCTCGGCATGGCGCTGCAGCTTCCGGCGCTCAGGAGCGTCGGCGATTCAATTGGCGTCGATTTTGCATCTGCTGCGACATCTGCCGTGACGCCTGCCGCAGGGGCGCCGTCGGCGGCCGGGCCGGCGACCATGGTGGACGGCAAGCAGAGCCAAGAGCCGCAGCGAAAAGGCAAATAACCGTCACGCGCGCGCGACAAGCCGCGCAACCTTCAAGGAGCAGGTCATGGCGATTTCCCGTAGGACTCTGTTGAACGGCGCCGGCGCTACCGCCGTCGCGGCGGCCATGCCGCTGCGCCGCGCATTCGCCGAGGGACCGATCAAGCTGGGAGCCATCCAGGATGGTTCCGGCGTCCTCGACGCCTATGGCAAGCCGATGATCAAGACAACCGCCATGGCGGTCGACGAGATCAACAAGGCGGGCGGCCTCCTCGGGCGCCAGATTGAGCTGAAGCAGTACGACAGCCAATCGAACATCGCGCTTTATACCCGCTACGCGCAGGAACTCGTGCGCAATAAGTTCGACGTGGCCCATGCCGGCATCACCTCGGCTTCGCGCGAAGCCATCCGGCAGACCTTCCGGCGCGGCAACCTCCTGTATTTCTACAATGTGCTCTATGAGGGCGGGGTCTGCGACCGCAACTGCTTCTGCACGGGCACGACGCCCGCCCAGGCGGTCGAGCCGATCATCGAATACGCGATGAAGAAGTTCGGCAAGAAGGTCTATGTGCTCGCGGCCGATTACAACTACGGTCAGATAACGGCCAAATGGGTCAAGTATTACGTCGACGAGCGCAAGGGCTCGGTACTGGCGACGAACTTCTTCCCGCTCGACGTGTCGGATTTTGGCTCGACAATCGCCAAGATACAGGACGCGGCGCCGGATTTCGTCGTCGCCGCGCTTGTGGGCGGCGCCCATTTGTCGTTCTTCCGCCAATGGGCGGCGTCGGGCATGAACAAGAAGATTCCGCTGACCTCGACCACCTTCGGCGTGGGCAACGAGCATCTCGCGCTGTCGCCGGCGGAAGGCGACGGCATCATCATCGCCGGCAACTACAGCCCCGAGATCACCACCGACGCCAACAAGAAGTTCCGCGAGGCCTACGCCAAGCGCTACGGCTCGGCGAAGGACATTCATGAAATCGCCGTTTCGCAATATCAGGGCATCAAGCTGTGGGCGGAGGGCGTGCGCAAGGCGAAGTCGGTCGAGCACGACGCGGTCGTCAAGGCGCTGGAGACTGGCGTGTCGATCGAGGGGCCGGCCGGCACTGTCAAGGTCGACCCGCCGACGCATCATTGCTACCTCGACATCCACCTGATGATGGTCAAAAACCAGAAGCTCGAAATCCTGCAGACCACCAAGCAGAGCCCGCCCAGCGACACGGCCCGCTATTGCAACCTGCGGAAAAACCCCAACGACAACAAGCAATACGAGGTCAAGATCTGAGCAGAAGGCCGGCCGTACGCTTCGGGGGCGGCGTGGCCCGACGGAAAGATTGAATGGACTACGCGGCAATCGTCGTTCTCGAAATTCTGTACATGATCGCCTTTCTGGCGCTGATCAGCGCAGGGTTGGCGATCGTGTTCGGCATGATGCGCGTCATCAATCTCGCCCACGGCGAGTTCGTCATGCTGGGTGGCTACGCGACCATCGCCTCCGTCAAGGCCGGCATCAATGTCTACTTTGCCATGCTGATCATCTCGCCGATCGTGGTGGGCTTGGTCGGCCTCGTCGTCGAGCGGCTGATCGTGCGTTTCCTCTACGGCCGCATGATCGACATCATGCTGGCGACCTGGGGCCTCAGCCTGCTGCTGGTCGGCATCGTCACTATGATCTTCGGCAACACCCCGGTCAGCGTGGCGACGCCGATCCCCGGTTACCGGGTCGGCCATTACCAGATGGGTGGTTATAATCTCTTCGTCATCGCGGTCGCCGTGGTCCTGATGTGCGCCATGTGGTTCGCGTTGCGCTATACCCGCGTCGGGCTGGTGGCGCGCGGCGCCATGCAGGGCAGGGAGGTGGTTTCCGCGCTCGGCTATAACCCGAGCACCATCTACATGCTGACCTTCACCGTCGGCGCGGCGCTGTCCGGGCTGGCCGGCGGGGTGATGGCGCCGCTGACCGGACTCCTGCCGTCGAGTGGCGGGGCCTACATCGCCAAGGCCTTCATCACCGTCATCACCGGCGGCGCCGCCGTGATCGCGGGCACGGTCACGACCGCGGCCGTATTCGGCACCGTCGACCAGATCGTCTCCTTCGCTTCGACGCCGGTGCTCGGCGAAATCGCCATGCTGGCTCTCGCCCTCGTCCTTCTTCGGCTGATGCCGCAAGGCATCACCGGCCAGTTCTTCCGTAATTCGACATGATTACCGGGGCAGGTTTCGGCATCGGGCGTATCCAATGGCACTGGCTTGCAGTGGCGGTCGTGCTGCTCGCGGCATGGCCGCTGGTGGGCGACATCTATACGCCCACCTTGCTGGCGATCTGGGCGCTGTTCGCGCTCTCGCTCGCGCTGATGTGGGGTTATGCCGGCATCCTGAGCTTCGGCCACGCCGCCTATTTCGGGCTCGGCGCCTATACCTACGCCATCGCATCTTTCAATTTCGGCGAGAGCACGGTGCCGCTGCTGCTGGCGCTCATCGTGCCCGCTGTGGTCGCCGCCGTCATCGGTGCCATGATGTTCTACGGCCGCATCAGCGACGTTTACCTCGGCGTCATGACGCTGGTCGTCACCCTCATCCTCAACCGCTTCATGAACGCGACGGCGGGCGACGCCTACCGCATCGGCAATGCGCGGCTCGGCGGTTTCAACGGCATCCCAGCCTTTCCGCCGCTCAACGTGCCGGGCGATCCGAACTTCCAGATCTACGGCACGGCTTACTACTATGTGGTGATCGCGGCGCTGGTGCTCGCTTATCTGCTCTGCCGTTGGATACTGGCCAGCGCCTTCGGCCGGGCCCTGATCGGCATTCGCGAAAACGAAGTGCGGATGGAATTGCTCGGCTACAACGTGCCGGCCTACAAGACCGCGATCTTCGCCGTGTCCGGGGCGATGGCCGGGCTCGCCGGCTGCCTGTTCGCTAACTGGGCCTCCATTGTCACGCCGAGCGTGTTCAGTCTCGGCCAGACCGCCGAGGTCCTGATCTGGGTCATTGTCGGCGGCCTCGGCACGTTGATCGGCCCGATGTTCGCTGCGGCCGCTCTCGGCATGCTGAAGCTTGAGCTGGGCAACCAGACGCTGATCGACAATTCGCTCGTCCTCGGAGCCATCCTGATCCTGGTGGTACTTTTGATCCCGCGCGGCTTTGCGCCCACCTTCGTGGCCATGCGGCGGCGCTTTGCCCAATCGCAGGTGCACCGGCGCCAGGCGCGCGGCACGCGCCGTCGGCGCATCGGCCTGCAGGAAGCAAACCAGTGAGCGAGCCGGTCGTTGAGACGCATGATCTGGCGGTACGGTTTGGCGGCGTCCTTGCGGTCGATCACGTCAACTTCATGCTGCGCGAGCGCGAGCTGCGCTGCCTGATCGGTCCCAACGGAGCGGGCAAGAGCACGTTCTTCAAGTCGATCACGGGCCAGATACGCGGGGCGAATACGAGCGGGCGCGTGCTGGTCCGCGGGCAGGACGTCAGCGGCTGGTCCACCCACCAGATCGTCCGGCTCGGCATCGGCATCAAGACGCAGGTCCCTTCGGTGATGAACGGGTTGACCGTCGAGGAGAATCTGTGGCTGTCCGCCCGCCGCACGGCTGGGCATGACGGAGCGGATGCGGTGGTCGAGGAGGTCCTTGCCGAGATGGAATTAGGCGCGATCGCACGCAGCCTCGTCGGCGAGCTGGCGCACGGCCAGCGGCAGCTCGTCGAGATCGGCGCCGTACTCGCCAACAAGCCCTGGCTGGTGCTGCTCGACGAGCCCGCCGCGGGGCTGACCAATATCGAGACCGACCGGCTGATCGCCATCATCAAGCGCATCAATCAGAATGCCACGCTGATCGTGGTCGACCACGACATGCATTTCGTGCGCAGGCTCGATTCCTCCATTACGGTCTTTCACCAGGGCGCCATCCTGATCGAGGGCCGGGCGGACAAAGTCTTGAGCGATCGGAACGTGCGGGAAGTCTATCTGGGGAGCCGCGCATGAGCGTTCGCGAAGGCGGAACCACGGATTTTGCCGGGAACACGGGCAACGAAGGCGCCGCGGCCTCGAACGACGTGGTGCTCGAAGTCACCGACCTGCACGCCGGCTATGGCGAAGTGCCGGTCTTGCACGGCGTGTCGTTTCAGCTCTTCGAGGGCGAGGCGATCGGGATCGTCGGCCACAACGGCATGGGCAAAACCACGCTCATGAAGACCATCATGGGGCTGTTGCCCGCGCGGCGGGGCAAGATCGTCGTCGATGGTGTGGATGTGACCGGCTGGGCGGCGCATGAGCGCAGCCGTCTGGGCATTTCCTATGTCCCACAGGGGCGCGGCATTCTTCCTGCGCTGAGCGCGCATGAGAACCTGCGTTTGGCCTGGACCCCCGACTCCGGCGAGACCGAGGAGCGGGCGATTGAGCGCGTGGTTGGGATTTTCCCGCGGCTCACCCGCCTGCTGGACCGCAAGGGCGGCGCCTTGTCGGGCGGTGAGCAGCAG
Source organism: uncultured Pseudomonadota bacterium (assembly GCA_963837965.1). GTDB lineage: Bacteria > Pseudomonadota > Alphaproteobacteria > Rhizobiales > Xanthobacteraceae > Pseudolabrys. The sequence goes on from CAWIPY010000011.1 coordinate 1,001,722, forward strand.
ATCCTGGCGCTCGCGCGCGCGCTGGTGCCGGTGCCGTGGCTGCTTCTGCTCGATGAGCCTTCCGAAGGTATACAGCCTTCGATCATTCAGGAGATCGGCGATCTGTTGGCGTCGTTGCGGGAAAAGCATCATCTTTCGATGCTTATCGTCGAGCAGAACCTCGAACTGGTGCTCGACGTCGCTAGCCGCATTGTGCTGGTCGAGCGTGGCCGCATTACGCGGGAGCTCGATACTGCGACGGTACGCGGCGGGGCGATTGCCGATCTGGTCGGGCTCGGCGGGGCGCGCACCACGACGTCCGCCGACGCGGGCGCCAGGCCGCCGGTCGGCACCGGAGCCGCTGCGGCGCCATCCAATGCACCGGCACGCCCGCAGACTAACGGCGCTGCCCGCGCGCGGCCGAACGGCGCCGCTGCGGGCCGCAATGGTCAGCGAGCGGCGCCGCGCACGCGAACCGCGGCAGCGCAGGCTCCCGCCACCAACATATTACGAGGGGGTCCCATGTCGACAGTGAGACGGCCGACGGCCGACCAGATGCACGATATCGTCGATTCGCTGCATTTCAACATGTCGCAGGGCGAAGTCGCGGAATATCTCGATGTGCTGGAAGCCACGTTCCAGGCCTATGACCGGATCAACGAGCTGCCGGACTATCTGCCGGCGGTCCGTTATCCGCGCACGCCCGGCTATCGGCCCGGCGCCAACGAGAACCCGCTCAACGCCTGGGCGGTGAAGACCGAGGTGCGCGGCGCCGCGCACGGCCCCTTGTCCGGCAAGCGCATCGTGCTCAAGGACAATATTTGTCTTGCAGGCGTGCCGATGATGAACGGCGCCTCCACGCTCGAAGGCTATGTGCCCGATATTGATGCGACGGTGGTCACGCGCATTCTGGACGCCGGCGGCACCATCGTCGGCAAAGCTCATTGCGAATATTTCTGCCTGTCCGGCGGCAGCCACACCTCGGCGCTCGGCCCGGTGCACAACCCTTACAAGCGCGGCTATTCGGCCGGCGGCTCGTCGTCCGGCTGCGGCGCGCTCGTGGGCGCCGGCGAGGTCGAGATGGCGATCGGCGGGGACCAGGGCGGATCGGTGCGCATGCCGGCGGCCTATTCGGGCTGCTACGGCATGAAGGCGACGCACGGTCTCGTGCCCTACACCGGAGTCATGCCGATCGAGGCGACCATCGACCATGCCGGGCCGATGACCACGAACGTTGCCGATAACGCCCTGCTGCTCGAAGTCATCGCCGGCACCGACGCGCTCGATCCCCGCCAATACAATCCGCCGGTGGAGAAATACAACTTCACCAGCTTCCTGGGCCGCGGCGTCTCCGGCATGCGCATCGGCCTGCTGACGGAAGGCTTCGGCTGGCCGGCGAGCGAGCCTGACGTCGACGAGAAAGTGCGTCAGGCGGCTGACCGCCTGCGCGGCGCAGGCGCTATCGTCGAGCCGGTGTCGATCCCTATGCATCTCGACGGCGGCGCGATCTGGACGCCGATCGCGCTCGAAGGCCTCACCGCGCAGATGATGCACGGCAACGGCATGGGCTTCAACTGGAAGGGCCTCTACACCACCAGCCTGCTCGACGCGCACGCCAACTGGCGCGCGCGGGCGGACGAACTGTCGCGCACGCTGAAGATCTCGATGCTGGCTGGCGAATATTTCATCAAGCATCACCGCGGCCATTTCTACGCCAAGGCGCAGAACCTGGGGCGCCTGCTGCGCAAGACCTATGACGACGCGCTCATGCGCTTCGACCTCATCATGATGCCCACGCTGCCGATGAAGGCGACGCCCTTGCCGGCTGCCAATGCGCCGCTCGGGCTGTATTGCCAACGCGCTTTCGAGATGCTGCCGAACACCTGTCCGTTCGACGTGACTGGCCATCCGGCCATGAGCATACCCTGCGGCATGAGCGACGGGCTGCCGATCGGCATGATGCTGGTGGGCAAGCGCTTCAACGAGGGCACGATCTACCGCGCGGCGCAGGCCTTCGAGCAGCTCGGCGACTGGCGCAATTTCTGATTCTGCAAATGGCGGGACGTGGCCGGTGAGCTTTAACAACCCGTTCAGCTCGGATTTCCTGCGCAGCAGCCCCGGCGGCGGGGAGGAACGGCTGCGGCCGCAGGGGACCGTCTCCTACGTGGCGGGAGCCACCGACGATCCGCTGAAGTACCTGACCATCTCTCAATTGCTCGACCGCGCCTGCGTCAAGAACGGGGGCAAGCCGGCAGCGATCTTTGCCGACAAGGGGCAGAGGCTTTCCTGGTACGACCTGCGCGAGCACTCGAACGATGTCGCGGCCGGCCTCCTGGCGCTGGGCATCGGGCGCGGCGACCGCGTCGGCATCTGGGCGCCGAATCGCGCCGAATGGCTCTACGTGCAGTTCGGCACCGCCCGCATCGGCGCCATTCTGGTCAACATCAATCCTGCTTATCGGACCTCCGAGCTCGAATACGCGCTCAACAAGGTGGGCTGCAAGGCGCTGGTCATGGCGCGCCGTCATCGCTCGAGCGACTACATCGCCATGCTGCGCGCACTCGCCCCGGAGATCGACAAGAGCGAGGCTCCCCTTCGGGCGGTAAGATTGCCCTCGCTCAGACAGGTGGTCGTGCTGGACAACGACCCGGTGCCGCGCGCGGCGCACACCTTCGCCGGCCTGACGACGCTCGCCGGCCCGGCACACCGCGGGCGCCTCGAGGCGCTGTCGGCCGCGCTGGATCCCGACGACGACATCAACATCCAGTTCACCAGCGGCACAACCGGTGCGCCCAAGGGCGCAACGCTCAGCCACTTCAACGTGGTCAACAATGCACGCTACGCCGCGAAATGCATGGAAATGACCGCGGAAGACAGGCTATGCATTCCGGTGCCGCTCTATCACTGCTTCGGCATGGTCCTGGGCGTGCTGAGCTGCGCCGCCGTCGGCGCGGCCATGGTTTTCCCCGGTGAGAGCTTCGATGCCGAAGAGACGCTCGCCGCCGTCGCGCGCCACCGGTGCACGGCGCTGCACGGCGTGCCGACCATGTTCATAGCTCAGCTCGAGCATCCGAACTTCTCGGACTACGACGTGTCGAGCCTGCGCACCGGCATCATGGCCGGCGCGCCCTGTCCGATCGAGACCATGCGGCAGATCATCGACCGCATGCACATGCGCGAGGTGACCATCGGCTATGGCATGACCGAGACCGCCCCGCTGTCGTTCCAGTCGCGCACCGACGACCCGATTGACCGGCGGGTGGCCACCGTCGGCCGCATCCATCCGCATGTGGAGGTTAAGATCGTCGGCGCCGACGGGCACACGGTGTCCCTCGGCGAGCCGGGCGAACTATGCACGCGCGGCTACGGCGTAATGCACGGCTACTGGGACGATCCGGAGCGGACGGCCGAAGCCATCGACGCCGCCGGCTGGATGCATTCGGGCGACCTCGCCACTATCGACCCGCAAGGCTATTGCAGCATCGTCGGCCGGCTCAAGGACATGGTGATCCGCGGCGGCGAGAACATCTATCCGCGCGAGATCGAAGAATACCTGATGCGGCACCCGAAGGTGCAGACGGTGCAGGTGTTCGGCGTGCCCGATCATCGCTACGGCGAAGAAGTCTGCGCTTTCATCGTGCTCAAAGCAGGCCAATCGGCGACCGAAGAGGAAATACGGACCTTCTGCCAGGGCCAGATCTCGCACCATAAGATCCCCCGGTACATCCGCTTCGTCGGCGAATTTCCGCTCACCGCCACCGGCAAACCGCAGAAATTCGTCATGCGCGAGCAGATGATCAGCGAAATGAAGGTGCAAGGCATGGCTGCGGAGTAGGCCCCCGCGTCCGAACGACAGAGTGCAGGCAGCCCCGGACGGATCAGGGGCATTTCTCAAGCCGCCTTCGGCCGCTATTGCTTCCATCGATTTTCGACCACTCAAGTGCGGCGGTGAGCGATTTGCTCCGTCGGCAATCGATATGATTCGAACGGGCCGTGGTAACCGTCGCGCACTACAATCACTGCCGCTCTGCAAGCTGCCCTGGCAAGTGAATTGAGAGCCGGGTACGATGGAGGCCTTCCACCAAAAAGAGATACAGGCATGCAAATCGATATCGAAGAAAAAGTCGTCATCGTCACCGGCGCTGCGCGCGGGATCGGCCAGGAGTATGTCCGCTGCTTTGCCGCTGCCGGCGCGCGCGTGGTTGCCGCGGATATCAGCGATTGCTCGGAGACGGTCGCGCGGGCGAAGAGCGAGAGGGGAGACGTGATCGGCGTCGCGCTCGACGTGGTGAGAGCGGACTCCGCACTCGAAATGGCGCAGGCCGCCAAACAGGCGTTTGGACGCATCGATGCGCTGGTTAATAACGCCGCACTTTACGGCGGGCTGCGCGGCGGTCGCTTTGAGGCGATCCCGGAAGCCGATTGGGACGCAGCCATGGCCGTGAACGTAAAAGGGATCTGGAACTGCTGCAAGGCGGTGGTGCCAATGATGCGTGAAGCGGGGGGAGGGAGCATCGTCAATATCGCTTCGCTGGCCGCGACGTATGGCACGCCATTTGTGCTTCACTATACGACTTCGAAAGCGGCCGTCATCGGAATGACGCGCGGCCTCGCGCGGGAACTGGGGCGCAATGGCATTCGGGTCAATGCGATTGCCCCGAGCGCTGTCCTCACTGAGGCGACCCGCCAATTCTTCGGCGACAAGGCGGAAAAGGCGCTTGACGTCATCAAGGCGGGCCAAGCCATCCAGAGCAACCTGACCCCTGCCGACCTGACAGGCACGGTAATGTGGCTCATATCGAGCGCCAGCGCCTTCGTGACCGGCCAGACAATAGCAGTCGACGGCGGGACTGTGATGAACTGAGCGGCGCTACGCGCTGGGACGCGGCCGCGGGTGCGCCGATCCCGGCTCGTTGCTCGTGTCCGCGGACCAAGTTATGAGGCAATGAATCGGTAAAGCCGCAGCAATTCCGACCTTGCATGCATCACCTCGACTACGCGACCACGGCCTGCAAGTTCGGGCCGGAATCGCCAAATTCGCGCCGGATCGCCGGTCCGTGCTGGTCGATGGCCGGCACAGGCCCAGGCAGAAAATCATCGCCGTCAATTATGTGCGGCGAAGCAGGAATCGCAACGGGGCCGGTCGGTGTGCTGACGCCGACACGGCGCAATTGGGGGTGCCGGGCGAACTCGTCGACCGTCTTCAGTCGACCGAACGCGATGCCCGCCGATGTCAACACGCTGACCAGTGCGCCATAGCTGAGCCGCGAAAATGTTGCCTCGATCTCTTGGTCGAGGGCGATTCGGTTCGCGCACCGTTCGCTGTTCGTCGAAAACCGGGCGTCTGTGACGAACTGCGGATTTTTCAGAACACCGCGGCAAAAGCGATTCCATTCGGCGTTCGTCTGGACCGCGATTGCGATTCGGCGTCCGTCTCCGGTCAGGTAGGCGCCGTAAGGCGCAATTGTCGCGTGGTCCACCCCGGCACGCTCCTCCTCGTTGCCTGTGAATTCCCAATGAACCAGCGGCACAGCCATCCAGTCGGCAACCACGTCGAATAGCGAGACCGAAATGGCGCGGCCGCGGCCTGTCCGCTCTCGATCGAACAACGCTTCCAGTATGGCGGCGTAAGCGCTCATGCCGCACCCAATGTCGGCGATCGGCACTCCCACCCGTGCCGGCGCATCGCGGGTGCCGGTGATCGAAGCCAGGCCGGTTTCGCATTGCACCAGAAAATCGTAGGCCTTCCTCGATGCATATGGGCCATCGTCGCCATAACCGCTGATATCGCAGGTGACCAATTTCGGATGACGCGCCCGCAATGCGGCGGCCCCGAAGCCGGCGCGCCGGGCGGCGCCGGGATTGATATTTTGCACGAAGACGTCGGCCTCTCCGATAATCGCGTGCAGGAGCGCCACATCCTTGGCGTCGTTAATGTCGAGTGCGATCGATTCTTTACCGCGGTTCAGCCAAACAAAATAGGCGCTTTCGCCATGCGCCACCCCATCATAATGTCGCGCTGGATCGCCGGACGGTCGCTCCACCTTGATGACGCGCGCTCCCGCATCGGCCAGCCGAGAAGTGCAAAACGGCGCCGCCACCGTCTGTTCCAGCGCGACGACGAGGATGCCTCTCAGGGCCCGTATGCTCATCCGGACGATCTCACCAGTCCTGAAAGTGTTCCGATCTATAAAACGGAAGATTCTAGTGAGACGAAAATGCCGAGCATAGCTGCAAACGGAAGCTAACGGGTATGCAGCATTCGTTATATGGATCGGCCGCAGCGGAGTTGGGCGCATGTGCAAAGCCGAAGCGTTTTCGATCCCGTCGTTCCGTCGGATTTGCCGACGCTATCCCGTTGCCGGGCGGACGCTGGCTGCAGGCTTCTGCACGGGACGAGGATGCGAAATCCGTGCCGCGACCGGTCGTCGACAGAGCGCGGTGCAGCATAAGAGCGCGCTCGGCGTTCCGTGCAATATCGGCATTACTCACCCTTTCGCGGCTGTAGTCATGTGCCGGCACATGCGTCCGGCATGCTGTCAAAATGCGTCTGCGCCTTTGATCGTTCGCGTGGCGGGCGTTCGCCTGGCGTCGGTTGATATGCCGGCGCGGTCTTGCCATTCCAAAAATGTATGGGCACCTGGGTTTTGTAGTCGGTACGGCGCTACGCCATCTCGCCCGGTGTTTTTTTAGGGCCAAGAACCAATGTGCTCGGGCCGGGATGTCGTCCGTCAGCCTTTGTTAAAATGTGAGCCGGCGCAAAGCCTTGTGCCGCGACGCAGGTGGTCGAGCGTCGACACGTTTAACGGGCATATTTGGAGTCCAAAGCCGGAAGTGTAGCTATTGCTGCCTTGCAATCGGCATCAGCTTGCAATTTGCCGCGCGATTTGCCTCAATCCACATAATAAAAAAGAGCGCTATACAAAAATTGTTATGGGGGGATCCCGTGGAGCTCAAGCGTCTTCGGTACTTTGTCGCCGTCGGTGAGCTCGGCAGCTTTACGCTGGCGGCCCGGCAATTGGGAATTGCCCAACCGGCATTGAGCCGCCATATCCGCCAACTCGAATCCGAATGCGGAATGCCGCTTGCTTTGGCGCAATGGCCGGGGAGCGCAGCTTAGCGATATCGGTAAGATCGTCTGCGACCATGCCAAGTCGCTGCTTGATCAGGTCGATCAACTCGAGTCGAACCTCGCGGCAGCGAAAGGCGCCCCCGCGGGAAATGTGATCCTTGGCATGCCGCCATCGGTGTGTATTATACTTGTCGAGGCGTTGTTTCAGCGCGTCCGTCGGGAATTTCCGGGAGTTCGCCTGCATATCAGCGAGGCCTTCAGTGGCGACCTCCGCGACTGGCTGGTGGCCGGCCGGCTCGATATCGGTGTCCTGTACAATCCTGGCCGCGTCCCCCACTTGATTGGGCACCATCTTTTAGAAGAGGACATGTTTTTTTGCAGCGCTTCCGCAAAATGCGATGCTGCGCGCGCCTCAACCATTACTTTGGCGGATGCGGTAAAAGTGCCCTTGATTCTGCCGGGCCGGCCGCACGGCCTCGAATCCTTGTCGATAACGTTTGCTCTGAGGCGCAGCTAAAGCCGGACGTCGTGTTGGAATTAGATTCCATGGCGGCGATCAAGGAGTTGGTCTGTCGCACCGACGCCGCGACAATTCTGCCATTCTGTGGCGTTTATCATGAAGTGACAAAGGGTTATATCAGCGCTCGCAAAATCGTGGATCCGACGATCACGCGTACGCTTGTCATCGCCGAAACGATCCGTCGTCCGAAGACGCGGGCAACGGCGGCCGTCGTCAAGTGCCTGCGGGAAGAAGTCGCGCGTTTGGTGACTGCCGGATTGTGGACCGAAAGTGACCTAAGTCGCGATACGATTATAGCTGATAGTCCAATATAGTTCTTGAGCTTATCGAGGCACGACAGATACTTGATTTGCCGCGTGCTCTCATTTGGTATTGAATTGCCGAGCACCCATTTTCTCAGCGTCAGCCGACGCCGGGGGCGTTGCCGCTCGCATCCAAGAAGGCGAGCAATCATCATTCCAGGGGAGAGGCGCGATGAAGAGCTACCAACTCGTCGATTATGGAAAGCCCCTGGAAGCAGTCGATATTGCGACGCCGCAGCCAACCGGCGACGAGGTCCTCATCGAGGTCCTTGCCGCCGGGGTTTGCCACAGCGACCTTCACATCTGGGAGGGGAGCTACGATCTCGGGGGGGGCAGGCGGCTCTCGCTCAAAGATCGCGGCATGAAGCTGCCGTTGACCATGGGACACGAGACTGCGGGCAAAATCGTCGCGATTGGCCCCGATGTGAAGGACCGGAAGGTCGGCGAAGTCTGCCTCGTTTATCCGTGGATCGGCTGCGGCGAATGCCGTGTCTGCCGCATGGGTTACGAGAATTTGTGCATGAAACCGCGCTGCATTGGCGTCCACTGCGATGGCGGCTATTCCGATCACGTCGTCGTTCCAAAATCGAAGTATCTGCTGCCGATTGACGATCTCGACCCAGTGACCATCGCGCCCTATGCCTGCTCGGGCGTGACGACCTATTCGGCATTGAAGAAGCTTGGTGATCTGATCGCCGAAGAGCCCATCATGGTCATCGGCGCCGGTGGGCTCGGCTTGATGTGCATCTCCATTCTCAAGGCGATGGGCGGCAAGGGCGCCATTGTCGTCGATATCGATCAGAAGCGGCGTGAGGCAGCCATCAAGGCCGGTGCGCTGGCGGCAATTGACGGTGCGGCGCCGGACGCCGGCGCTCAAATAACGGTCGCTTTTGGCGGCCCGTGTTGGGGAGCGATCGATCTCGTCGGAAGTTCGGCAACCGCGGAGCTTGGCTTCAATGCCCTGGCCAAAGGCGGCAAGTTGATCATGGTGGGCCTGTTTGGCGGCGCAGCGCCGTGGTCGCTGCCCCTGATACCGATGAAGGCGGCCGCCATCGAAGGCAGTTACACGGGAAATCTGGCCGAAACGCAGGAACTGCTCGCCCTCGTGCGCAAAGGAGCGGTTCCCGCCATTCCGATCGGTCGACGGCCGATGAGTGCGGCGACCGAAACGATCGAGGACCTTCGTCAGGGGCGGATCGTTGGGCGCGTCGTGTTGACGCCCTAGCCAACAGGCCGGGGGCCGCGGCGTGTGGCGGCGTCGCCCTTCCAGACGTTTTCGCGCGAACCCGGCTCCGGCAGCTATTCGTAATAGCCTTCGGTCGCTTTCCGGAAGGTTCTGAACTGGGCCGCGTCATGGCCGAACCAAACCTCAGCGCCGGCGTCACCGGCCAGGGCTCTGATCCGCTGCACAGTGCGCGTTATGCCAAGCGTGTCGTAGCTTATGCCCGGCTGTCTCGCCGGCGGCCCGTAATTTTCGGCCGTGTAGCATGCGTCGGAAACGAGCATAACGTCAGCCTGGCTGCGCAGTGCGACCTGTAGCGCGAGCATGCCCCGCGCGTGGCCGGGTCCAAGGTTGAGCAGCCTGACGCCGTCGACGATGTTCTGATCGGGCTCGTGACGGCCGATCTCGCGCCAGTGCAGTTCGGCGCGGATCATGCTGCCGAGGTCTTTGAGCGCATAGGGGGACGTGTGGTCGTTGAGAGCGAATTGCCGGAACGCGCCGGCGAACTCGTCCTCGTGCACGATAATGTTGGATTTTCGGAAGTATTCGACGCAGCCGGCGTGGTCGCAGTGGAGATGTGACAGCACGACATGCCGTACCTGATCGGGGCCGATACCCATGGCTTCGAGCCGGGCAGGGAGCATGCACTCTTCGCCGCCGCTGTGCGGGAACAGGTCCTGCAGCAATTCGGGCCAGCGCCCGTTCGAGCCAGCCCAATCGGGGTGGCAGCCGGTATCGTACAAAATGTTGCCGTCGGGATGCTCGATGTAGAACGCGGCGACGGGGATATCGATGACCTGGCCGTGCGGATTCGGGTTTTTCGGCGTTGCCACCGTCGAAGCGGACACGATGAAGTTCTTGTCCAGGCTCAGCGTGCCCAGATCCAGCACGTGCATTTTCAGCGCCTTTCCCGTGCGAACGTTGGGCGCGGCCACCTCACGGTTGAAGGACGAAGAAGAAGCTCGGGATGGTTCGCGAACGGGCCGGCGGCCCCAAGAGGATTTGGTGTCCATCTCGCCACGCCGGCTCGGCTCGAGCAGGCCATAATCGGCGGGCTGATCGAACTCGAAAATCTTCATTGCGGCGTTCCTCCAAGGCAAACCACATCGCATGGAGCGTCGATGATCGAGGCGGCATCACGCTCCAACACGGACTCGGTGAGCAGAAATTATGAGTAGAACGTCCTGACCAAGCAAGCGTGGAATGCGAAACGATACGTCATGATTTGCAATAGCAGTTATGTTGTCGTTGGTAGGCTTCGTTGCTTGCTCGCATGAATCTTTCAGACTAGCTTTTGAAATAAGAAAAATATGGGCTTGGCCCCGATTTTGCGGTTCGCGAAGCCGCAATTGGAGTGGCAGGGAGGAAAAAGCATGCGACGTCTCGCAACTGCGCTCATTTGCTGTATTGCAGCGGTTGTCTTATCCGGCACTGCATTCGCTGCGGGAGTGGACCAGCTTCCGCCTGATATTCAGAAGCGGCTGTACTCCAAGGATAACATCGATCCGCAGCAGCCCATCGGCGCGAGCATCTATCACAACTGGAAGCCGAAAAAGGGGCCGCCGTGGACGATCGGCTATGCCAGCAGCTACGCCGGCAATACCTGGCGCGCCGCCGCTTTGGACCATCTGCTGAAAGACATCGTTCCGAAATGGAAAAAGATGGGTCTGATCAAAGAGGTGATCGTGACCCAGTCGAACCTCAAGGACTCGGTGCAGATCCAGCAGATGCGCCAGCTCGTGGATCGCGGCGTCGACGCTCTCATCATCTGCTGCTCGAACCCGACCGCATTGAACGCGACCGTGAAATATGCCTACGACAAAGGCGTTCCCACCTTTTCGATGGTCGGCTACGTCACCTCGCCCTACGCGGTGAACTCGTCGACCAACTTCGTGGTCGCCGGTCAATTGCAGGGCGAATGGCTCGGCAAGGAAATCGGCGGCAAGGGCAACGTCCTGGTCGTTGAAGGCATTCCCGGCACCAGCACGTCCGATTCGCTTGACCGCGGGATCAAGGCCGGTTTGAAAAAATACAAGGGGGTCAAGATCGTCGGCGACGTCGCCGGCATGTGGACCGATCAGATCGCCCAGGCCGAAGTACAGAAGTGGCTGGCCAATCATCCGGGCAAGCTGGACGGTGTGGCGGTTCAGTCGGCGGCCGAGCTCGGCGTCATCCGCGCGTTGCTGCAGTCGGGGCGGAAGATGCCCCCCGTGGCGGTCGGCGGCGAACTGGGCGCGCTGTGCTACTGGCGGCACCACAAGGATTTCGTCTCCGCGGCCCTGCAGAGCTGGCCGCCGGCCGACGAAATGGGGCTGACCTGGAATATCATGATGCGCACCATGGAAGGGCAGGGCCCCAGGGTGCAGTCCATCCTCGTCGATCCCCAGAAGCTGACATACGACGAGCTCGCCAAGGCTGTCCCGGCCAATTGCAGCGACTCGTCGGATAAGTGGTTCAACTTCAGCCAGGACCACTGGGGCGGCAAGGAATATCTCGATCACTTCTTCGAGCATCCAGCCGATCCGGAAAAGTACAAGCCGTAAGGCGGGGTGCGGGCGGCCTTGGGGCCGCCCGCACGCTCTCGGATGTGTGAGTGGGGCTGACGGTGAAACCAACGAGATGGGCCTCGGATCAATTCGGCGCACACAAGTGCATGTACCGGCCATTAGCGGGCTCAATCCATCCGAAGGCTCAGGCGGCCCAAAACTGCGGCCGCAGCGGCCGCACGGTCGTCTCCGGGGGCGGCGGCGCCTTCCGCGCAAACGCGCTAAGCGCGGTTGATAATTGCCTGGGAGCAGGACAGTGACCGATCTTGCGCAGGGTCGAGAGCTGCGGAGCGATGCCGACACGTCTCCGTTCGTCCAGGCCGGAATTTCGATTACGGGGGTGCGCAAATATTTTGAGGTGACGAAGGCGCTGGATGGATGCTCTTTCAGCGCTTCGCTGGGCGAGATCCACGCGATCTTCGGTGGCAATGGCTCCGGCAAGAGCACGCTCGCCAAAGTGATTTCCGGCGTGTTGCCCGTCGACGCCGGCCAGGTGAACGTACTTGGCCACACGCCGAAATCGCCGAACGACGCTCGCGCCATCGGGATCGCCACGGTTTTTCAGGAGGTTCTGGTTGCCGACGAGTGCTCCGTCCTCGACAACCTCTATGTCGGTGCCGACCGGCTGTGGTCAAAGAACCTCACCACCGCCGCGAAGATAAGAGCGGCCAGGAAGTTGATGGCTGAACTCACCGGCTTCGACCTCGATCTGGACGTTCCCGTCGGGGAGCTTCCGCTAAGCATCAAGCAATGGATCACGATCGGGCGGGCGCTCTTGTGCCAGCCGAAAGTGCTGATTCTGGACGAGTCGTCGGCAGCCTTGGATCTGGATTCCACAGAGCGCCTGTTCGCGAAGATGCGCGAGCTGCGCGACAATGGTTCGGCCGTCATCATCGTCACGCACCGCATCGCGGAGATGACCCGTATCAGTGATCGGGCGACGGTGTTGCGCGATGGTCGCGACGTCGGTGTGCTGGAAAAGGCAGATATCAACGAAAAGAATCTGCTGCGGCTGATGGCCGGCCGCACTAGCGGACCGACCAAACCGCCGGCCGCCTCGACGGACATGCGTGGCGAAAGCGTTGTGCTCAAGTCAGACGCCATGAAGATTTGGCCGCACAGCCGGCCGATACAGTTCAGGCTCCATAGAGGCGAGATTGTCGGGCTGGTCGGGCTCGACGGGCAGGGGCAGGCCGATTTTGTACGTATCCTGGCCGGGATTCAGAGGGCGCACAGTTCTGAGCCGATGGTCGCCTCATCCAAGGGCGGATTTTCGGCCATCGGAAGCATCGCCGCCGCCGGCGCGCATGGCATCTCCTACGTTTCCGGCGACCGCAAGCGGGAAGGCATATTCACCAACCTCAGCATATTCGAAAACATGCTGTTGCCGCTCTACCGCTCCACGGCGCGCGTCGGCAAGTTGGCGATAATCGACTGGAGCACGCTGTCCGGCGCGTTTGAATGGGAGCGTGAAAAGCTGTCGATCCGGTTGGGCGATCGCGGCGACAAGATCACATCGCTCAGTGGCGGCAACCAGCAGAAGGTGCTGATCGGACGCGCCTTTGCGCTGTCCCCGAACATTATGATTCTGAACGATCCCGCCCGCGGCGTGGATATCGGGGCGAAGAGCGACCTCTACGTTCATCTTAAGGAATTCGCCGAGCGCGGCAATTCGGTCGTCTATATGTCGAGCGAGATCGAAGAACTCGTCGGCTTCTGCTCCCGCGTTCTTGTGTTCCGAAACGGCGGTGTCTTCGAGGAATTGACCGGCGAAGAGATCGAGGGGGATCGCATCCTTGCCGCCATGTTCGGCCAGACTTCGGTTTCGGCAACGTCGGGAGGCCGAGGCGCCGGTCTTCGCAGGGAAGGCGTAGTCGACGAGGCATTGGCGGCTGCCGCCGAACCCTCGACATGGGGGCGTCCCCCCGTCGCGCAGGGGCCGCTAACGCCTTTCGTGCTGCGATCGCCGGCATTCGACAACGGCGGCGTCATTCCGGACCGCTGTGCCGAAGGCGGCAGCGTGTCGCCGGCGCTCGCTTGGGAAGGCGCCCCGCAGGGTACGCGCAGCTTCGCGCTGGCGGTGACCGATCCGGACCTGCCGCCAGAGTTCAACTTTCCACGCGCCTTCGCGCACTGGATGGTCATCAATATTCCCGCCGATGCGACCAGCCTGCCGGAAGGCGCAAGCCCGGGCGGCCGGCTGCCGCAGGGCGTCATCGAGTTGCCGAGCGACTTCGTGACGTTCGGCATTCCGGGATACGACCGCGGCTATGGCGGACCTTGGCCGCCAGAACTCGGCGCATCGTTATATCTTCACTTTATACGCGCTCAAGAGCGAGCACTTGGAACTCTCCAACAGTGCCGACTACGTCGAATTCGTGCGGGCGGTCATTCCCGCCACCATAACGACCGCAACATTGGTCGGCGTCTACGGGCCGGCGAGGGCCGCGCTCCCGAGTGCCGCATAGAGGGAGCGCAATGGAGGCAACCGAACGAAGATGCCCGCTTCCCGGACTAGATCGTGTGCCCGGACATTCGCCGTCCCTTCACCCAGGATTCTGCCAACGCATGCCGCATCACAGGAATGCTAGAGAATGACGCGATATTCAACTCTTACCCAACTCGACAACGATTGGATTGTTGGTTGGGCGAAACGCGTGAATGAAGACAAGGTCCTTCGCGTGATCGGCAAGTTCTTTACGGCGAATTTCGTCATCGGTATCGACGAAAAGGATTTCTACGTCCAGGTCCGTAACGGCAGGATCGAAATGGTCGCCGACGAGATCAATGCCAACCTAATGGGATGGCAATTCGCGCTGCGAGCGCCTGCGAGTTCCTGGCACAAGTTCGTTGAGCCGGTTCCCCCGCCGATGTTCAACGATATCTGGGCAATGGCACACCCCCTTCATGGCAAGCTGAAGATCGAAGGCGACACCAAGATCTTCTGGCAGAATGTCAGGGCGCTGACCTGGATGCTGGCCAAGATGCGCCGCACCTAGGCAATGATGCAATCGTTAGTGAAGGCTATCGAAAATGGCTAAGACGGATCCGATCATCGGTCGCTATGTCTACGTTCCCTATGCCGGGAAAGAATATCGAATTTACTACGAGGAGAACGGGCAGGGCATTCCGCTCGTTTGCCTGCATACCGCCGGCACCGATGCGCGCGAGTATCGCCATCAGCTTTGCGACACCGATATCACCAAGAATTTCCGCGTAATCGCGTTCGACCTGCCGCGTCACGGCAAATCCATTCCTCCCAAGGAGTTCTTCAAGGAGGAAGAGGAATACATGCTGACTTCGAAGTTCTATTCGGAGTTCATCATGGCGTTTTGCGAGGCGCTTGATCTGAAGAAGCCGGTCATCATGGGCAGCTCGATGGGCGGCAACATCTGCCTTCCCCTCGCGCTAAACTATGAAAACGACATCGCGGCCTTGATTGCCATCGAGGCCTGCGATCATTCGCCCGGCTGGTGGATCGATCCGTTGCATCATCCCCATATCCACGGCGGCGAGGTCTGTGCAACGTCGGTTTTCGGCCTGATGGCGCCGCAAAGCCCGGAAGAATACCGGTGGGAAACCTGGTGGTATTACGCGCAAGGCGGCCCCGGGGTCTTCAAAGGCGATCTGTATTTCTACAGCGTGGATCACGATTTCCGAGAACTGTGCCGCAAGATATCCGGCCGCGTGCCCATCATCATGATGACCGGCGTCTATGATTTCGCCTGCACGCCGGAAATGACCGAGCAGACGGCAGACAAGATACGTAACGCCGAAGTGGTCATCATGAAGGACATCGGTCATTTCCCGATGTGCGAGAACCCGGAGGTTTTCAAGAAATATCTCATGCCGGTTCTGGAGCGGATCGTCGAATACGATCGTGACAGGCGGCCGGCTTCGGGCGGCGACCGCCATCGCGGTCGGGACGAAGGGCCGACGCGAAACGGGGCGGCGCGGTGGTGACTTGTGGCGTAACGACACAGCGCGGAGAGCGTCCGGACCTTCCCCGTATCCGGGCCGCTGAGACTTGGCCGAGGACATGAGTGACGCGTTTGAAAATTCGAGGTCGACCTCGTTCAACACGTTTCTGCTCGTTCCGATATTGTTGTTTTTCGGGCTGTTGATCGTTGCCGTGCTGAGAAGCCCCAGCCTCGTGTCGAGTTCCGGCATCGGCGGTGCCGAGATCGTCGTTGCGCCGCTCATCCTGTCGACCTACGCGCTGATGGCTGCTGCGCTAGCCGGCCGCGCGACCGTCGACCTGTCGATCGGGCCTTTGATCGGCTTCATCAACGTCACTCTTGTTCAGCTCAACGGGCTCGGCATCATCACCTCGCCGATCGCCGTTTTCGCCTATGCGCTCTTTGCGGGCGTCGCCTATCAATTCGCGTTCGCGCTGGTCGTCATCTACGTGCGAGTGCAGCCGATCATCGTCTCGCTGAGCGGCTATCTCGCGCTGTCGGGCATCAACCTCGTCATCCTGCCGCGGCCGGGCGGCGCCGCGCCCGACTGGATGGCGTCTTGGGGCGCCGGCATTTCGATTTTTTCGCCGGTCTTGTTCCTGGTCGTGCTGGCTACCGTCGGGTGGTGGGTATTCACCACCACGGCCTTCTACGGTCACCTGAGGCTGATGGGCTCGGATGAAAGGGCTGCCTATACGTCCGGGGTGCGCATCACCATCGTGCGGATTGGGGCCCACGTCGTCTCCGGTCTTTTCGCCGGCGTCGCGGCCTTGGCGTTCACCGGTCTGATCAGTTCGGGCGATCCGACACAGGGGACCACCTATACCCTGATCTCGGTGACCGCCCTTGTCCTCGGCGGTACCAGCCTGGCCGGGGGGCGCGCCAGCATCATCGGTTCGCTGCTTGGTGCGCTCAATCTGTTTCTCATCGGCTATGTGCTGTCGACGTTCAATTTCGGCAACGTACAGGGCTTCGTTACCGATCTGAGCTACGGCACCATCCTGGTTCTCTCGCTGCTGCTGACGCTGGCCCTGCCGCATCTGCAGCATTGGCTGCGCTATATCTCGCCACTTCTGATGTTCGTGGTGCTTGGCTTGGCCTTTGTCGGCGTGGCGCTGCACGCCAAGTTCGATTATTCGGATTTGTCGTACAGGGCTCCGGTAAAGGGCGCGCCTGCAATTGCTGCCGCGCCGTCGTCGGCCGCGCTCGCCGCGCTTGAGAATGTCGACCAGATGGCGCCGGTGCTCGAGCGGCCCCAACAGGCGACCCATTTCGAGCGCTCGCCATTTTCGACCGCCGTCGCGCAGCTCGCGATCCTGCTACTCGCCGGCGTGGTCGCGCTTCGCCTGCTGGTCTGGCAGGCCAGCAAAGGCGCAATGACGCCCGTGATTTACGCTGGGCTGGCTTTTCTCGCGTTGGTCGGCGGCTGGCTATTGATGCATGCGCCGATCTTCATGGTGAAGGCCGGTAGCTAGAGGATGCGGCGCGATGGTTGATCACACCTATGGTCCGACGCCCGCGCCCTCCGTCGTGGTGCCTTTGCGTTGGCTGGGTCTAGCCATCGCTGCCATCGTGGCGGGCGTCGGTGCCGGTCTCGGATTCTGGCAGCAATTGCCCGCGCTCAACGTCATCTTCTATACGGCGGCCACCTTCGCACTGTTGCTCTGGCTATGGAGCACATTTCTCATCCGTTGGATCGGAGAGGCGGCCGCCCGCAGCGCGGCCGCGCGCGAGTCGGTTTCCGCCCGCACGGCCTTCCGACGATTTATCGTGCGGCGGGCCGGTGTACTCATCGGTCTAGCGATCCTCATCCTCGCCTTCATCATTCTGTCGCTGACCGTCGACGGCTTCTTCTCGGTCTTGAACTTCATTACGGCGCTGGTGCTTGGCGCCGCGATCATCCTGATCGCCGTCGTCAGTCGAGTTTTTGTCGACAATCGCAGCGCATTTATCGGTCTGATGGTGCTCCTCGCTCTGTTCGTCGTGGCATCGCTGCATATCGACGGCTTCGCGTCGGCAGCCAACATCAAATCGATGCTCGTTTTCGCGGCATTCTTGGGTTTGGCCTCGGTCGGACAGACGCTTGTGGCGCTGCTCGGCGGCCTCGATCTCTCGATCCCATTTCTGATCGGTGCGTCGAATGTGGGCCTGCTTTATCTCATCGGCCTCGGCATTCCGTCGCCGATTGCCGTCATTCTCATCCTGGTTATTGGCGCCGCGATAGGCTTTTGCAACGGCGTTCTGAGCTATCGCCTGCAGGGCCAGGCGTTGATCGTCACTCTGGGCGTCGGCTTCGCGGTATCCGGCTGCACGCAGATCCTCACCAGCATTGGTTCCGCCTTTGCTGGCAATGTCTATGGCGTCGTGCCGAATTGGCTGAAGAATTTGGCCGCAATGAACGGCAGCACATTCGGCCTCGACGTGCCGCCGGTCATTTTCATCTGGATTGCCGTCGCCATCGTCTTGATCTTCGGCATGAAGAATTCGGTCTACGGGCGGTACCTGTATGCCTTAGGCGGCAACCGCACGTCGGCCCAGCGTCTTTCAATCTCGGAGGCGCGCTATTGGATCGGCGCGTTCACGGTGAGCGGCTGCGTGTCGACCCTGACCGGATCCCTGCTGCTGGGTTGGAGCGGCGGCGGTTTCATTGGCGTCGGCCAGCCCTATCTTTTCACGACACTGGCCGCCGTGGTCATAGGGGGCACCTCGCTGCTCGGGGGGCAGGGCGGCTACGGCTTCACCGTCATCGGCGTCCTGGTCCTGCAGGTTCTCACGTCTTTCCTCGTCGGCATCGGCCTGAAATACGAATGGCAGCAGTTCATCTATGGGCTGCTGATCCTTCCCATGGTGGCGCTCTATGCGCGCTCGCCGCACATCAGAACGCAGATTTGAGGTAGCCGTATGACATCGCCTTCAGCCGTAATTGTAGGAGCCGCCTTCGCATGAACCCGGCGATGATTCAGGATGCCGATGTTGCCAGCGGCACATTTGTGCTGCTGTTCGTCGTGATGGCGGGCACGTCCGTGCTGCTTCTTATCGGCGGCGCATGGGTTTCGCCGCGCTGGAAGCTGCCGCTGGCGCTGTCGAGCCTCGTCGCGATCGTCGGCACGTTCCACTATTTCCTGGCCGGAGCGCTCTGGCTGTTTTCGCACAAGATGCCGATCGTCATCCGGTACGTCGACTGGATCATAGCGGCACCGCTCCAGGTCATCTGTCTGTACTTCGTCATAGCGACGGCCGGCAGCGTCCCCGCTGGCCTGTTCTGGCGCCTGCTCGCGGCGTCAGTGGCGATGATGCTCGCGCGCTACATGGGGGAAGCGCACCTCATCTATCCGACGCTCGGCTTCCTGATCGGCCTCGTGCTTTGGCTTTATGTGTTGGGCGAGGTTTTTTTCGGTCGATTGAGCGAAATAAACGCGAAAAGCGGAAGCGAGCCGTTGCAGCTTGGCTTCTTTTGGCTCCGGTTGATCGTGACGATCGGCTGGGCGCTCTACCCCATTTCGTACCTCGTCGTGCGTCTGGGCAGCGGCGCGTCCGACGCGAGTATGGCGGTGATCTACAATCTTGCCGACCTCGTGAACCAGGTCGCCTTTGTTCTGGCGATCCTGGCCACCGCGATGAACGATTCGGCGCACTCGCGATGACGATACGCTCGGCGAACGAGAGAACCGGGTTGCGCGTGAGGCGCCGCGCGGCGGGATCGGTCCGGCGACGATTGGCCGGTGCCCGAGCGAAACCAATAGCTGTTGGAGGCTGCTGACATGTACGGCGCAGACATTATTGCCATCATCATGCTGGTGACAATCATTGTCGCCATCATCGTCTACCTGCTGCATTGGCTCTACCGCCATTCGTCGAAGGACCTTTCTTTCGTCCGCACGGGCTTCGGCGGCGAAAAGGTGGTCATGGGCGGCGGCGCGCTGGTCTTGCCGATCGTACACGATGTGACGGAAGTCAGCATGAATACGCTGCGCATCGAAGTCCGGCGCGCCGGCGACAAGTCGCTGATCACCCAGAACCGAATGCGGGTGGAAGTGAACGTCGAATTTTTCGTTCGCGTCATTCCGACGGCGGATTCCGTCGCCGCAGCGGCACGGACCCTCGGAAGCCGCACGCTCAATCCGGAAAGTCTCAAGGACCTCGTGCAAGGCCGCTTTGTCGACGCTATGGGCGCCGTGGCGGCGACCATGACCATGGAACAGATCCACGAAAATCGCAGTGCCTACATCCGTGAGGTCAAAGCGCTGGTGGCCGATACACTCACCGCCAATGGTCTCGAACTCGAGGCGGCCTCGCTGACGAACCTCGATCAGACCGACATCAACATGTTCAATCCGTCGAACGCGTTCGACGCGGAAGGTATGACGCGGTTGACGGAAGAGATTGAAACTAGAAAGAAGAAGCGAAACGACATCGAGCAGGATACGCAGATTGCGATCCGTGCCAAAAACCTGGAGGCGGAGAAGCAATCCCTAGCAATCGAAAGAGAGGCGGAATATGCGCGCCTCGAGCAGGACCGGGAGGTTGCCGTTCGGCGTGCCCAGCAACGTGCAGAGGTTGCCCTGGAGAAGGCGGAACGGGAACGCGAAACCGAAGAGGCGCAAATCCGCTCCAAGGAAGCCGTCGACCGGGCGCGAATCAAGCATGAGTTGGCGATCGATGCCGAAAATATCCAGCGCGGACAGGAAACGGAGCGGCTGGAAATTCAGCGCCGGCGCGCAATCGAGGTGGAAGAGCAGAACCGGTTGAATGCGATTGCAATCAACGAGGCGGAAAACCGCATGCGTCTCGCGGAGGAGACCGAGGAGCGCAGGAGACGGCGCAACGAAGTTGAGCAGGAGACGCAGGTCGCCATCCACACCAAGAATCTGGAAGCCGAGCTGCGCGCCTTGAATATCCGCAAGGATAGCGAATACGCCCGGCTTGAACAGGAACGGGAAGTCGAGATGCGCCGGGCGCAGCAACGCGCCGAAGTCGAATTCGAGAGAACGCAGCGTTCGCGCGAGATCGAGGAGACGCGGATCAGCGCCGACGAGGCTGTCGAGAAGGCGCGCATCAAGCTCGCTTTGGCGGTCGAATCGGAGAAGATCCTGCGCGATCGGGAAACCGAGCGGCTTGAGATCCAGCGGCGCCGCGCCGTCGAGATCGAAGAGCAGGAGCGCCTTATCGCCATTGCCGCAAAGACGAAGGAGCAATCGGAAGCGCAGACGGAGGCCGAGGAGGCCCGCAAGCGAATGGTGGAGGCGCAGGAGAGCGTCATCTCTGCGCGCGAGCGTCAGATTGCCGAGCGCCGCAAGCAGATCGATCTCATCGACGCCGCCCAACAGGCCGAGCGCAATGCGATCAAGGTCACCTCGCTGGCCGCGGCCGAAAAGACCGCTGCGTTCGAAAATGCCGAGGCGGAAAAGGCCACCGCCGATGCGGCAAGGTACCGTTACGACGTCGATGCGGAGGGCAAGCGTAAGCTCAACGAAGCGGAGAATGTTCGCTCGGATGCATCGCGGCGCACCGCGCTCAATCAAAGGCTGTTCGAGAACTTGCCGGCGATCATTCGCGAGAGCGTGCGGCCGATGGAACGGATCGAGTCGATCAAGGTCCTGCAGGTCGACGGCCTGCCGGGCTTCAGCAACGGCCAGACCGGCGGCAGCATTGGCGGCGGCGGTGGTGGGGCAGGTGCGCCGGGCGGCGGCGACGACAAGCCGGCAAACCTGGCCGAGAGCGTGGTCAACGCCGCCATGCGCTATCGGGCGCAAATTCCGTTCGTCGACAATCTGCTCAAAGAGGTCGGCATGACGCCGAACAATCTGAGCAACCTTTCCGGCCTCAGCGTGCACTTACCCGACAGCACGCCGGCGGGGTTGCCCAACGGCAAGACGGCCCCGAAGCGGCCTGCAAAATAGAACCGAGGACGTCCATGTTGGCTACGTTGACGCGAGGGTAAGGCATGAGTCGGTTTGCCCTGCAGGAGCACCGTTTGGCGATCATGACGAATTGGGCCTTGTGGGCCGGATTTGGTGTGTGCGCCGTACTGTCAGGGTTCTCGAGCATCGATCCGGTGATCGCTCTCGCCGGATTCGCCTGCTTCGTCGCCGGCTTTGTCAGCCACGTCATCATCAACCGGATTTTCACGACCGGCTTCACCACACCGCAAGTGTCTCTTGCGCTGCTCGCCTTCGTGGTCGGCGTTCTCGGATTCGTCGGGAGGGCTCTTTTCGATCCGTCTTTTGGTGAAAAGAATGTCGTTGTCGGGCTGATCGGCTTCAGCGCCATTATTGCCTGCTTCGTCGTTTATGTCATGATCAACTACGGCATTCGCGGCTCCTACGCGATGATCGATGAGTTGAATATGCGAGGGCCGGGCGGATCATGACGCCGACCGTTTCCTGGCTCTTCGTCTTCTTTTTTCTCTACGCGGTGTACTGTGTCTTCTGGGGAGCGACCGGCGCGCGCACTGCGCGGACCGCGAACGAGTTCTTCTTATCCGAGCGGCAGATTCCCGCCTGGGTGTTCGTCGTCGCCGGCACCGTCATGTCGTTCACCGGGTGGACGGCGATCGGGCTGCCGGCCGTCGTTTTTCGCGACGGATTTCCAGCGGCCGCGCTCGCGCTCTGCGCTATCACTATTCCGCTGAGCGGCGTCCTGTTCGTCAAGCGTCAATGGATGCTGAGCCAGCGCTTTGGCTATGTCACGCCGGCTGAAATGTTTTCCGACTACTTCGGCGGGCGTCTTATCCGGGTCGTCATTATGGGGATCGCGTTGCTGTTTGCGCTGCCGTTTCTCGGCATGCAGCTTACGGTGGCGGGCTATTTGATCCAGGTCGTTTCCGGCGCGGCCATTCCTTGGGTTTTCGCGACGTGGTTGCTGACCGCGCTGGTGTTTCTGTACGTTTGCCTCGGCGGTATGCGCGCGGCGGCCTATGTCGGAACGCTGCAGGGGATGCTGTTTCTCAGTTGCATTATCGCAGTCGGCATTTTTGCTTGGACGCAACTCGGCGGCATCGACAGCTTTGTCGCGCTGCTTGCCAAGCTTGGCGCTTCCAAGCTCGGGCCGTGGGGCGCATCCAAGGCCGGTTACAATGCCTACTTCGAGACGCCGGGTGTCGTGCAATTCGTCGCGGGCATCGGCCGGGAGGCGCCGGTTGGCGGTATCTGGCCGGCGTCGCTGGTGCTCACCTATTGCTTCAGCCTGATGGGCCTGCAGTTGGCGCCGGCCTTTACCATTGCCGCTTTCTCCGCGCGCGACAGCAGGGGCTTCGCGCCGCAGCAGGTGTGGGGCGCCGGCGGTGCCGTCGGGCTCGTTCTCGTATTTTTCATGGTTTTCTGGAGCCTAGGCGCACAATTCCTCGGCGCGTCAGCACCGGTGAACCAGGCGGGCCTTGCCGTCGGCCATGACCTGCCGAGCCTGACCAGCGGCAATGAGATCGGGCTGCTCGCGTACTATCTGAAGGCGATCGGCGAGCGGGGTCCGTGGTTCATGGGACTCTTGGCTGTTGCTGCTGTTGCTGCTGTGCAGGGGACCGCCGCGCTTTATGCCTCGGCGACGGGCACCATGTTTGCCCGCGATTTCTATGTGCACTTCCTTAATCCGACCGCGAGTGACCGGCAGCAGAAGCTGTCAGGTCGCATCGGCGTCGGCCTCACACTGCTCGGAGCGGTGCTGCTTGCAACCTATGCGCCGCGGGCGCAGGCGGAGTTCGGGGCGCTTGCGCTTGCCTCGGCCTTTCAGCTTCTGCCGGCCGCGGCCGCGATATGCTGGCTGCCCTGGATTACCCGGCGCGCTGCCGTTTCCGGACTGGTCGCGGGCCTCGTCATCGTCCTCTTCACCGGCCAGCTTGGACCGACGATCGCCGACTATTTCCATATCGTAGTGCCTTGGGGGCACTGGCCGTGGATGATCCATCCCGCCGGCTGGGGCATCGTCTGCAACGTCGCCATCTGCCTCATCTTCTCGCCTTTGACCCGCGACAAGGCCGAGCGCGAGCATCGCATGAGTTTTCACGCGTTCCTGGCCGAAGCGAGCCCGCGAAGGGTCGAAGGACGCGGACTTCGCGCGTTTGCATGGGCTGTCGGGCTGCTTTGGCTTTTTTGCGCGATCGGGCCTGGCCTGGTCATCGGCACCGATTTGTTCGGGGCGCCAAACGCAGGGCCGAAAGCGTGGCTCTTCGGTGTCCCTTCGCTCTGGGCGTGGGAAATCATCTGGTGGGCGCTCGGCGTCCTGTTTCTTTGGCTTTTAGCTTACAGGCTGGAAATGTCCTCGGCGCTGCAAGGCCGGATTGAGCCGCGGGTTGCCGGCATCCGGCATCTCTTCCGATCACCACGCATTGATCCGATCGAACAGCCCGTCGCTGCCGAAGCTTTGCTCATCGCTGACGACGTCCGCATGTGACAGGCACCCGAGGCGGGCATCAGCATTGTGATGGAGGGGTTCATATGTCGAATTTGCCGACTTACAACATGTTCATTGGCGGCGAATGGGTTCCGGCCAGTTCGGGCGAATGGTTCGAGACGTTCGATCCCTATGTTGGCCAACCGTGGGCTCTGGTGGCGAAGGGGTCGAAAGCCGATGCAGACAATGCCGTAGACGCGGCCTACACCGCTCTCAAGTCCGGCGACTGGCCCAAGTTCAAGCCCACCCAGCGCGGCGCGCTGTTACGTCGGCTCGGCGATTTGATCGCGCGCGACGCGGAAAAGCTGGCGGCGCTTGAGGTGCGCGACAACGGCAAGCTGCTCGCCGAAATGGGTGCGCAGCTGCGTTACCTGCCGCAATGGTATTATTACTATGGCGGCCTTGCCGACAAGATCGAGGGATCGGTCATTCCGATCGACAAGGCCGACACTTTCAATTTTACGCGCCACGAGCCGGTCGGCGTCGTCGCGGCGATCACTCCCTGGAATTCCCCATTGTTGCTCGCCTCTTGGAAGTTGGCGCCGGCGCTTGCCGCCGGCTGCACAGTTGTGCTCAAGCCTTCTGAACATACCTCGGTTTCGGCACTGGAATTTTGCAAGCTGTTTGAGGAAGCTGGATTTCCAAAGGGCGTGGTCAATGTCGTGACCGGGCTGGGTCCCGACGTTGGCGAACCACTTGTTGCCAACCCGAAAGTCGCCAAGGTGGCGTTCACCGGCGGCGAGATCGGCGGGCAAAAGGTCTATGAAAGTGCGGCGCGCGGGCTAAAGAGCGTGACGTTGGAACTCGGTGGCAAGTCGCCCAATATCGTGTTCGACGATGCGGTCATTGAGGATGCAGTCAAGGGAGTGATTTCCGGCATCTTCGCCGCCACCGGGCAGACCTGCCTCGCGGGGTCGCGTTTGCTGGTGCAGAAATCGATCGAGCAGCCATTTCTCGAAAAGCTCGTCGAATTGGCGAAGACCGCGCGTATGGGCAATCCGATGAGCCTCGACACGCAGGTCGGGCCGGTCACGACGTGGCAGCAATACCAGAAAATTCTCGGCTATATCGACGTGGCCAAGCAGGAAGGCGCTCAACTCGCCCTTGGTGGGACGCCTGCCACACGGCCGGAATGCGGGGAGGGGTGGTTCGTGGAGCCAACCATCTTTTCGGGCGTCAACAATCAAATGCGCATTGCCCGTGAAGAGGTCTTCGGCCCGGTATTGTCGGTCATCCCCTTCGAGGATGAGGAGGAGGCGGTTGCGATCGGCAATGACAGTCCCTACGGCCTTGCGGCAGGCGTTTGGACCAGCAGTATCAAGCGGGCGATCCGTACGAGCGAGCGCTTGGAAGCGGGTTCAGTCTGGGTCAATACCTATCGTGCGGTGAGCTACATGTCGCCATTCGGTGGTTACAAACGCTCGGGCATTGGGCGTGAGAACGGCCAGGACGCCATCTGGAGTTATCTGCAGACCAAGAGCGTGTGGATTTCCACGGCCGATTCTGTCGCCAATCCTTTTGTCATGCGGTGAAGGCCCGCTCCCGCTGGCCGAGGCCATAGCGCGCCCCTTGACGGTCGCCGGGAAACCCATCCTTTTGCCCGATAGAGCTTGACATCACATATATCAATTGTGCCAAATCGACGTGCGGCGCGCTGCTTGCGTTGGCTGCGATTGGAAAATTTGGGGCGCTAACGGGGAAATCCATGGCCATTAAGACAATTCAGGCGCCGATCCCTGGGGTTTTCTACCGCCGGCCGGCGCCGGAGCAGCCGCCGTTCAAGAACGAGGGCGATGGCGTGGAAGTTGGGGACACACTGGGGCTGATCGAGGTCATGAAGACTTTCTCTCCGGTGGTGGCCGAGGAAGCCGGGCGTCTGGTCCGCTTTCTGGTCGAGAACGAAGAGCCCATCATGGCCGGGCAGGCGCTCGCCGAGATCGACGGCTGAGCGCCGGCAGGCCGCGCCATGCCGATCAAGAAGCTGCTGATCGCCAACCGGGGCGAGATCGCCGTGCGCATCAACCGCGCGGCGCACGAACTCGGCATCGCCGCCGTCCAGGCGATGAGCAAGGCCGATCACGACATGCTGGCGGTGAAGCTGGCCGACCAGGCGGTGGAGATAGGCCCGCCGCAAGCGGCGAAATCGTATCTCAACATCGAGGCGATCGTGTCGGCCGCCGTTGCAACGGGTGCGGATGCGGTCCACCCGGGCTACGGCTTTCTGGCCGAGAACGCCGGCTTTGCCGAGGCGGTCGAGGCGGCCGGGCTCACCTTTGTCGGGCCGCGCCCCGAGACCATCCGCCAGATGGGTGACAAGGCGACCGCCCGCGAGATGGCGGCGCGGGCAGGGGTGCCGACCGTGCCCGGCAGCGAGGGCCGCATCGTCGACGTCGCCGAGGCACGCAAGCTTGCCGGCGGCATCGGCTTCCCGATCATGATCAAGGCAGCCGCCGGCGGCGGCGGCCGCGGCATCCATGTCGCCCGCTCCCCGGATGAACTCGACTACCTCATTCCGCAGGCGAGCCGGGAAGCGACCGCCGCTTTCGGTGACGGGGGGCTCTACCTTGAGCGCTTTATCGAGCGGGCGCGCCACATCGAAGTGCAGGTCATGGGCGATGGGGAGCGTGCTGTGCATGTCTACGAGCGCGAATGCTCGATCCAGCGCCGCCGCCAGAAGGTATGGGAGGAGGCGCCGGCCGCCTGCCTTACCCCCGAGGTCCGCGACAGGCTTTGCAACTCGGCGGTCGCCCTTGCCCGCGCGGTCGGTTACCGCGGCGCAGGCACCCTCGAATTCCTTTACGATGAAGAGACCGGCGAATTCTTCTTCATCGAGATGAACACCCGCATCCAGGTCGAGCATCCGGTCACCGAGATGATCACCGGCATCGATCTGGTCAAGGAAATGATCAATATCGCCGGTGGCAAACCGCTGAGCTTCACGCAGGACGACGTCAAGTTGCACGGTCACGCCATCGAATGCCGCATCAACGCGGAAAACCCGGCCAAGGGCTTCATGCCGTCGCCCGGCGCGGTCACCTCCCTGGCGGTACCCGAAGGCGAGCATATCCGCTTCGATTCCATGCTGTACGAGGGCTATGTGGTGCCGCCGTTCTACGATTCCCTGCTCGGCAAGCTGATCGTGTGGGGCGAGAACCGCGACGCGGCCCGCGAACGCATGGCCGCCGCCCTGGGCAAGCTCAAGGTAGGCGGCATCGACACCACCATTCCGCTGCATGTGGCGCTGGCCAACGATCCGGAAGTGGCCGCGTACAAGGTTCACACCCGGTGGCTGGAGCACTGGTTGGAGAAAAACCCGCTCTCCACGCCGCCGAGATGAGGAGGTCCGAAGCCGATGAAGACAAGATATTCATTCGGGGGTGACGAACATGTCTTCGTCGAGATCGACGAGGAGATGTCGCTGGAGGCGTTCTTCGTCAGCCTGTCGCTGGCCAAGGCGGTGCGGGAGAGCAATATCAAGGGCGTTACCGAGATCTGCCCGGCCAACGCCTCGATCCAGGTCAAGTTCGATCCGGACGTGATCAAGCCGGACGACATGATGGCCGAGATCAAATCGCTCGAAGCGGCGGCCGAAAAGGCCGATCCGGTGCTCGCCACCCGGATCATGGAGATTCCGGTGTTCTACAACGATCCCTGGACACGCGAGACGCTGATGCGCTTCCGCGAACGTCACCAGGATCCAAAGTCGACCGATATCGAATACGCCGCGCGGATCAACGGCTATCCGAACGTCGACGCCTTCATCGCCGCCCATTCGGGCTCGCCGTGGTTCGTCTCGATGGTCGGCTTCGTCGCCGGCCTGCCGTTCACCTATCAGCTGGTCGAGCGCGCCAAGCAGATCGAGGCGCCGAAGTACCTGCGGCCGCGAACCGACACGCCGAAGCTGACCGTCGGTCATGGCGGCTGCTTCGGCTGCATCTATTCGGTGCGCGGGGCCGGCGGCTACCAGATGTTCGGCATCACGCCCATGCCGATCTACGACCCGAAACAAGAGATCAGCTATCTGCGTGATTTCATGATCTTCTTCAATCCGGGCGACATCATCAAGTTCAAGTCGATCGATCGAGCCGAGTACGATCATGACGTCGCCGAGGTGGAAGCCGGCCGCTTCCAGCCTGTGGTGCGCCCGGTCACCTTCTCGCTCGAGGAATTCCGCAAAGATACCACCGGCTATAACGCCAAGCTGCTGGAGGCCCTCCATGGCAATTGAGGTCGTCAAACCCGGGCTCGGTACGACGGTTCAGGATCTGGGCCGCCCCGGTTATTATCATCTTGGCATTCCGCTCTCCGGCGCCATGGACCGTCACGCGCTGCGTGCCGCCAACCTTCTGGTCGGCAACGACGAAGGGGACGCCGCGCTGGAAGCCGTATTCATGGGCCCCGAGCTTCGCTTTCAACAGGATACGACAATCGCCATCGCTGGTGCCGAACTGCCCCCCAAGCTCGACGGCGTCGAGCAGCCGACCTGGACGGCGCTGCGGGTGAAGGCCGGCCAGGTTCTCTCGTTCGGCTATCTCAAGCGCGGCGCCCGCGCCTATATCGCGGTCGCCGGCGGCATCGACGTGCCGGTCGTGCTCGGCAGCCGGTCGACCTATGCGCTGGGGGCGCTCGGCGGTTATCAGGGGCGGCCCTTGCAGGCCGGCGACGTTCTCGAGGTCGGGCCGGGCAAGCGCGCGGTGCGCGAGGGCGCGACGGTCGCCCCCGATCTTCGCGGCGCGGTCATGGCGCCGGCGGAATTGCGCGTACTGACCGGGCTCTACTGGTATCGCGTGACCGATGAGGCGGGCCGCCACTTCTTCGAGGACACTTGGAAAGTGGCGCCGGAGGCAGACCGCATCGGCTACCGCTTCCGCGGCGGCCGTCCGCTCGAATTCAATCCGCGCAAGCAGCCGTTCGGCGCGGGCTCCGATCCTTCCAATATCGTTGATAGCTGCTATCCGTACGGTTCAATTCAGGTGCCGGGCGGCACGGAGCCGATAATCCTGCACCGGGACGCGGTGTCGGGCGGCGGCTATTTCATGCTCGGCACCGTGATCTCCGCCGACATGGACGTGATCGGGCAGCTTCAGCCGAACATGCCGACGCGCTTCGCCGCCGTCGACATGGCGGCGGCCCTGGCTGCGCGGCAGGAGGGCAATGCCCGGATCGCCAAGGTGCGCGAAGCGTTGGGCGCGGCCTGAGCCGTGTCGCATACGGAGACCGGTTGGGCAATCCGCCGTCATCACCGGGCCGGCGCGAGTGCCGTGACCCGGGGATCCATCCATTCGAAAAATGATGGATTGCCGGGTCAAGCCCGGCAATGACCTCGATATTTATCAGCGGAATTCCGCCTCAGCTCATCGGATACTCGTAGCGGATGAAGCCGTTGAACTTGGCGATCTTGTCGTAGAGCAGGCGCGCTGCCGCGTTGTCCTGCTGGGTCAGCCAGTAGAGGCGCGGGCAGGCGCGCTGCCGCGCGGCGGCGGCAACCGCTGCGATGAGCATGCGCGCGCCGCCGGCGCCGCGGCGTTCCGGCACGACGAAAAGGTCCTGCAAGTAGCAGATGTCGCGCTCGGTCCAGGCGCTCGGATGGAAGAGATAGTGGACGATCCCGATCGGTGGATCGCCGGCGCGTTCACGCAAGGCGAAGCCGTGAATAGGGCCGCCGCCGAGCAGGCGCTGCCAAGTTGCCTCGTAAATCGCCGGCGGCAGTTCGGTGCGATAGAATTCGAGGTAGCCGCGCCACAGCGACGTCCACGCTTCGCGATCGGCGGGCAGCAGGCTGTCGGTGATCATGTGCGCTCCTTATCCAGGGACGAGATCCTCGCGCGCTACAACGAGGGTGGCGTGCAGGCGCTGACGACGATGGCGGTTTCGTCGCCGACGTTACGGAAGCGGTGCGGCCGCCGGCTGTCGAAATAGTACCCTTCGCCAGGGCCGAGCACGCGGCTGAGCTCGTCGACGGTCACCTCGACGTTGCCGCGGATGACGATCCCGCCTTCCTCGCCTTCATGTTGGAGCATTTCTTCGCCGGTGTCGGCTTTAGGCGCATACTCCTCGTACAGAATCTGGATTTGATTGAGGCCGGCGGATCCGCCGATCCGGCTGAGCCGGACTTGTCCCTTCGTCAAGGGCACCATCTGCTCGGGCGTGAAGAACACCATGTCGGGATCGTTGGTGGCGAGCGAGAAGAACTCGATGAAGGTTAAGTTCATCGCGTCGAGAAGCTTCTTCAGCAACGCCACCGACGGACTGATCCGCCCCTGCTCGATGAGTGAAATGGTGGCGTTGTTGACGCCGGCGCGCTTGGCCAGTTCGCGCTGCGAGAGGTCGGCGTTCTGCCGGATGGTGCGCAAGCGCTTGCCGACATCCATCGGATCTCGTGGTTCGGCTTGGATCGTATCGATCCCGTTCAGGTGGTCGGGCACCCGGTCCTCCGTCGGTGTAACGTTGTAGAACATGATCCGATGTAACAATATCCTCAACAATTGCCATCCTGGCACGGAGCGGCGCGGCTCGCCATATGGTTGCGGATTTGCGCGGACAACCTCGTTCGGCCGCAAAATGGACAGCGCAGGCGCACGCGGGCCTCTCGCCGCAAGCCTGGACAATGTTGATTATTTTTAGATGCGACGTTGCCACTCACCGCCCTCGCGGTATACCGTATTTGACAGATGATCAGTCCTCGGTGAGCGGGATGCCGGGCCGCGCCACCTCCGGAAATCGTCGGCGCGCGCCCGGCGAACCGGCAATCAGGAGAAGAAGATGGCTCGGAAAGTCGATCCGATCACGCTGTCCGTCATTCGCGGCATTCTGGAGACGACCCAGCGCGAGATGACGCTCTCGCTGGAGAAGACAGCCCGCTCGAGCGTCTTCAACCTCGCCCACGATTATTCGACGGCGCTGTTCAATCATGTGCCCGAGATGATCCTGCAGGGCCAGGACATCCCTATTCATTTAGGATCGCTGATCCCCGCCATGAAGTCGGTCGCCAAGTTCTTCGAGGGCGACATCCACGAGGGCGATCTGATCCTGCACAACGATCCGGCCTTCGGCGGCAGCCATGCCATCGACGTGTGCATGTACAAGCCCGTCTTCTACAAGGGCAAGCTGCGCTACTGGACGGTGTGTAAGGGCCATCTCACCGACATCGGCGGCGGCGTGCCGGCCGGCTACAATCCGAACGCCACGGAAATCTACGCCGAATGCCTGCGCATTCCGCCGATCAAGATCTGGGACCGCGGCAAGCCCCGCCACGACATCATGAACATGATCTTCACCAACATGCGGGCGCGCCGCGACCAGGAGGGCGATTTCAACGCCCTGATCGGCGCCTGCCAGGTGGGCGAGCGCAATCTCATCGCCATGCTCGACAAGTACGGCGTCGCCGAGACCGACGCCTGCATCAGCGAACTGCTCGCCATGGCGGACCGGCACATGCGCGCGCTCATCAAGGGCGTGCCCGACGGCGTTTATGAAGGAACGGCCGTTCTCGAGGACGCGGGCCACGGCTTCGGCGATTTCGAGATCACGGCGACGGTGACCATCAAGAAGGACACCTGCCACATCGCCATCAAGAGCCCGCCGCAGATTCCCTATTTCATCAATTCCTACGAGGGCAATTCGCACTCCGGCGTCTATCTCGGCCTGATGATGTTCGCGCAACTGCCGCCGCCCTACAACGAGGGGCTTTACCGCTGCGTGAGCGTCGATTTCGGCCCGAAAGGCACCCTGTGCAACGCGGTCGAGCCCGCGCCGCACATGAACTGCACGACGACGCCGATGGAAACGCTGACCGACGCGGTGCGGCTCGCCTTCGAGAAGGCCATGCCTTCCAAGGTGGCGGCGTCCTGGGGTCACGCGAATGGCTTCAACATTTCCGGCTGGGATACGCGGACCAGCGAGGAATACGTGACCATGGTGCTGGCGACCATCATCTCCGGCGCCGGCGCCACGCCGAAGCAGGACGGCTGGCATGCCTGCGGTCCGGAGTGCTGCTTCGGCGCGCTCACTTCGGGCGATGTCGAACTGCTCGAATATTCCTACCCGATCATCATCCACCGCTATTCGCTGATGGAGGATTCCGGCGGCGCGGGGAAATTCCGCGGCGGCTCCGGCACGGCATGGGAGGCCGAGCCGGTCGATCGCGAGATGACCTTCATCACCTTCGGCGAAGGCCGCCGCATTCCGGCGGTCGGCGCGGCGGGCGCCGTGTCGACCATGGTGGACAGCAAGGTCGGCCGGCTTGAACTGCGGCGCGACAACAAGGTCGAGACGATCCGCAAGAACGTGATCGGCACCGTGCGGCCGGGCGAGACCGTGACCAACATGAACCCGGGCGGCGGCGGTTACGGAAACCCCTATGAGCGGCCGATCGAGAAGGTCGTCTGGGACGTCAAGAACGGGCTGGTCTCCGTCGACGGCGCGTTCAAGGACTACGGTGTCGTGATCAGGGACGCCGAAAGCCTGGAAGTCGATCTCGCGGCGACCAAGCAGACGCGCGACAAGGCAATGGCGACCGCCGGCTGATCCCACCGCAATCCAACGAGAAAGATTAGAAGCGATGCGTTCCAAATATCGCCTGGGAATCGATGCCGGCGGCACCTTCACCGACTTCGTCCTGGCCGACCGCACCGGCCATGTCCGCCTGATCAAGGTTCTGTCGATGCCGTCCGATCCCACCAAGGCGATCAAGGACGGCCTGCATCAGATCGCCGAGGCGGTGGGCGAGAGCGCGGCCGATATCATTTCCCAATGCGATCTGTGCATCAACGGCACGACGGTCGCGCTCAACGCGCTCATCCAGCACAAGGGCGCCAAGGTCGGGCTCATCTGCACGGCGGGTCACGAGGACTCGATCGAGATCAGGCTCGGGCACAAGGAGGACGGCTACCGCTACGACCCGGAATATCCGGCGGCCGAGATGCTGGTGCCGCGTTATCTGCGCAAGGGCGTGCGCGAGCGCGTGATCTCGGACGGCTCGGTGAGGACCCCTCTGAACGAGGACGACGTCCGTTACGCGTGCGAGTTCTTCCTGAAGGAGGGCGTCGAGACGGTCGCCGTCTCCTTCGTCTGGTCGGTGCTCAACCAGAAGCATGAGCATCGCGCGGCCGAGATCGTGCGCGAAATGATGCCGCGTGTGCCGCTCACCGTCGGCAGCGATCTCTATCCGCAGGTGCGCGAATACACCCGCACTTCGACCGCGGTCGTCAACGCCTATCTGGTGCCGACGCTTTCCCACTATGTCGCCGCGATCAATTCCCATTTCCACGAATTGGGGGCGAAGAATCCCGTCCGCTATTTCCAGTCCAACGGCGGCCTCGCCATCGGCAAGGCGCTGACCGATCGCGCCGTCTACGCGATCAATTCAGGGCCGGCATCGGCGCCGCAGGTGGGGCTGTTCGTGGCGGCGCCCTTCAAGAAGAACAACGTGATCACCGTCGACATGGGCGGCACATCCTTCGATGTCACGCTGACCAAGGACGGCGTGACCAACATCAACAAGAACATCGACTTCCTGCGCTACCGCATCGGCGTGCCGATGATCCAGGTGGAGACGCTGGGCGCCGGCGGCGGCTCGATCGGCTGGATCGACAGCATGGGCCTCTTGCAGGTGGGCCCGCAGAGCGCGGGCGCCGATCCCGGGCCCGCCTGCTACGGCCAGGGCGGCACGCTGCCGACGGTCACCGACGCCAACCTCGTCCTCGGCTATCTCAATCCGGAGGGTCTGCTCGGCGGCCGCCTGCCGCTCGACGTCGACAAGGCGCACGCCGCGATCAAGAGCATCGCCGATCCGCTCGGCATTTCGGTGGAGCGGGCGGCCTACGGCATGCATACGATCGTCAACAACAACATGGTCAACGGCATCCGCCGCGTCTCGGTGGAGCGGGGCTACGATCCGCGCGATTTCGTCCTGGTGGGGGCGGGCGGCGCCACCGCCGCCCACATCACCGCGCTCGCGCGCGAGATGGGCGTCGAGACGGTGATCCTGCCGAAGCTGGCGTCGGGCCTGTGCGCCTTCGGCCAGATCATTTCCGACGTGAAGTACAACTACATGGCGACCTGCCCGGTCCGGCTCGATCATTCGGCGGCCTACGCGACCATCAACAAGCTGTTCAAGAAGATCGAGGCCGAAGGCATTCGCCATCTCGAAAGCGACGGCTTCAAGCGCGGCCATATCGATACCAGCCGCAGCATCGATATGCGCTATGTCGGCCAGGTGCATGAATGCACGGTCGAGATCGGCAATTTCGAGATCAACGAGAAGACTATCGAAAAAGTGAAAGAGGCGTTCCACCGCCGCCACGAGGAGCTCTACACCTATGCCGAGCGGCACAATGCCGTCGAGGCCGTGAACATCGAAAGCACTTTGTTCGGCCGCGTCGAGAAACCGAAGGCGCCGAAGCTCGGCCGCGGGGCGACCATCGCCAAGGCGCTGAAGGGTCATCGCAAGGCAATTTTCGCGGCCAACGGCCGGCCGCAGCGCACGCCGGTCTACGACGGCGCCCGGCTGGGCGCGGGCGCCGCCCTGCAAGGGCCCGCCATCGTCGAAGAAGAAACCACGACGATCGTTGTCGACCCAGGCTCGACCATCAAGCTCGACGCCAGCGGCTCCTATGTCATGACCCGCCGGAAATCCGGCCGCCGCACGTGATGGACTTTTGGGCAGCCATCGCCGTTGCCCGTCTCAACGGCGATATCACAAATATCAGATTGCAAGCGATGGCGATTTTTGCCAAGCTTGGGGCCTCATGATGGCGTGATGGTGCCGGCGCCGGGCGGCCAGGCATAAGATTCGTCTAGTCAATCGGGGAGACGTGCGATGAAGTATCGAGCACTGGTGGCAGGAACGGCTATGGCGGTTTCAGCCCTGTTATTGGGCGGAAACGCGCAAGCGGCTGGCAAGAACTGGTGGCCGGCCAAGGTCTACAGTTACGATTCCGGGAAGGAGAAGGTCGTCGAATACAAGCCTTTGGCGAAGGCGGCCAAGCCCTGGAATATCTGCGTTCTCTTCCCGCACATGAAGGACACGTTCTGGGTCGCGGTCGACTACGGCGTGGTCGAGGAGGCGAAGCGGCTCGGCGTCAATATGACGCTGTATCAGGCCGGCGGATACGAGAACCTGCCCAAGCAGCTCTCGCAGTTCGACGACTGCATGGCCGGTAATTTCGACGCGATCGTCGTGGGCCCGATCTCCGAGGCCGGCCTCGACAAGAAATTCGCCGAAGGCGTGAAGGCAGGCAAGGTCGTCGTCAGCACGGTCAACCCGGTGTCGAAACAGACCGCGACGGCGAAGATGACCGTCGACTTCACCCTCATGGGCAAGCAGACCGGCTCCTACCTGGTCAAATATCTCAAGGGCAAGCAGGCCAATGTCGGCACCTTCCCGGGTCCGGCGGGCTCCGGCTGGGCGGAAGCCTTCCTCAACGGCTTCAAGGACGCCGTGAAGGGCAAGAGCAACGTCAAAGTGCTCGGCGACAAGTTCGGCGATTCCGGCGTGGCCGTGCAATCGGGGCTGATCCAGAATGCGTTGCAGGCCTATCCGAGCATGAACGTGATCTGGGGCTGCGCCCCCGCCGCCGAGGCCGCGGTCGGCGCGGTCGCGCAGTCCGGGCGCAAGAACGTGCTCATCATGTCGTCCTACGAGAACCAGGCCATGCTGGACACGCTGAAGAAGGGGGAGATCCTCGGCTTCGCCACCCAGTACCCGGTTCTACAGGGCCGCATCGCCATCGACACGGCGGTCCGCGCGCTGGAGCACAAGCACTACTACAAGAGCCTCAAGGCCATCCCGGACATGATCGCCAAGAGCAACCTGAGCTCCATCAATATGAGCCTGGTGCTGGCGCCGGCCGACTTCAAGGCGGTCTATTCGGTGAAAGCTCACTGATCCCGAGAGAATGGCCTCTCGCGATCATGGGATGACGACGACAGATTCAAGCGTGGACGGCGTATCGCGGACGGCTTCGGCCGCCCGCGATGGCGCTCTTCTGCTTGAGCTGACAGGCATGTCGAAGTACTTCCCCGGCGTCGTGGCGCTGGACGGCGTCGACTTCGACCTGCGTCACGGCGAAGTGCACGTGCTCTTCGGCGAGAACGGCGCCGGCAAATCCACGCTCATCAATATCATTGCCGGCACCTACCCACCGGATGCCGGCGAATTCAAATATCAGGGCGAGAAGGTTACCCATCTGACGCCGCACATGGCGCGCGTCATCGGTATCAGCCCGGTCTTCCAGGAATTCAGCCTCGTCCCCGACCTCACGGTGGAACAGAACCTGTTCCTCGGCCGCGAGATCACCCGCGGCGGCTTCCTCAATCAGCCGGCCATGCGGGCCCGCGCCATCGAGATCATCAAGGATCTCGGCTTTGACCTCGATCCCGACCGCAAAGTCCGCGAACTTTCGCGTGCCCACCAGCAGATGGTGGAGATCGCCAAGGCGTTCCTCACCGACGTTCGTCTGCTCATCCTGGACGAGCCGACGGCATCGCTGACGGAATCCGAGGCGGCCAAGCTGTTCGATCTCGTCGCCAAGCTGAAGAAATCCGGGGTCGGCATCATCTACGTGTCCCACCGCATGCGCGAAATCAAGCAGATCGCCGACCGCGTCACCGTGTTGCGTGACGGCGTCAAGATCACCACCGTCGCGGCGGGAGACGTCAGCGAGAACGAGCTGGTGGAGTTGATGACCGGGCGTAAAATCGGCGTGCTGTTTCCGCGCATCGATCACCGGCCCGGCGAGAAGCTGCTCGAGGTCGAGAACCTCACCCTCGCCGACCATTCGGTGACCGACGTCAGCTTCTACGCCCGCGCCGGAGAGATCACCGGCATCGCCGGATTGGTCGGTTGCGGCAAGTCCGAGCTCATCCGCGCGATCTACGGATTGGAGCCGATCGAGTTCGGGCGCCATCCGCGTCAAGGGGAAGGTCGTGGCGCACCCATCCCCGTCGGCACTGTTGAAGCGCGGTCTTTGCTATTTTCCGTCCGATCGCGTCGCCGAGGGCTTGGCCCTGTCGCGGCCCGTGCGTGAAAACGCATCGATGGCGGCGCTCGACCTGCCGACCTATTCCTGGCGGCAAGTGCTGCAGAAGGGCGGCGAACGGCGGGCTATTCAGGACATCGTCGACAAGCTCAAGCTGCGGCCGCCCCACATCGAGCGGGCGGTGGCCAATTTCTCCGGCGGCAATCGCCAGAAGGTGTTGCTTGCCCGCGGGTTGACGCGCGATATTTCGGTGTTTCTGTTCGACGAGCCGACCGTGGGGATCGATGTCGGCGCCAAGGTCGAGGTCTACGAGTGGATGAAGGCGCTGCTTTCGACCGGCGCGGCCATCGTCCTGGTTTCGTCCGAGCTGCCGGAAGTGATGAACATGTCGCACCGCCTCTATGTGATGCACCGTTCGCACATGGTCGCCGAGTTGACCGGCAGTGACATCAATGAACCCGAGGTTCTCTCTCACTTCTTCTTCCGCGAAGAGCCGCAGGAGGCGGCGGCTTCATTGCGAAGTGCATCGGAGCGGTGATGACGGCGCGGACGATCGCTGATGGCGCGTCGACGGCGGCTTCCGACCGCTGGTACCGGGCCTATGAGAAGGTCGGGTTTCTGCCGATCGTTCTGGTCGTTCTCCTCGTCCTGATGGCTTTGTTCGTGCCGCATTTCCTCGCGGTGCAGAACATCTTTAACGTGCTGCGCAGCTCCTCCTACCTGGTCATCATCGCGGCCGGGCAAATGCTCGTCCTCATCGTCGGCGGTTTCGATCTTTCCGTCGGTGCCGTTGTCGCGCTCACCAGCGTGACCAGCGCCATGGCGATGGCCGGGCTGAAGCCGTCGTTGCCCAATGATCCCGGAATCATCATCCTGGCCGGCGTCCTGGCCGGGCTCGGCAGCGGGCTGGCCATCGGGCTGATCAACGGGCTGACCGTCGCGTTTCTGCGCATTTCCCCGTTCATGGTCACTCTGGGCACGATGTCGATCGCCACCGGCGTGGCGTTGCTGCTCACCAACGGCATTCCCGTTTACGGCATGCCCAAGGTCTATGTGGACGAGTTCGGCAGGGGACTGTGGCTGGATCTTCCTTCGGCCGTCTATCTGGCCATCGGTATCGTCGCCCTGGTCTGGGTGATGCAGAATTTCACGCGGATGGGCCGCTATATCTACGCCATCGGCGGCAATTTCCAGGCGGCAATCGTTTCCGGTGTGCGCGCCAAGACCTACCTGATCCTCGCTTATGCGACGTGCTCGGTGCTTGCCTCGGTGACCGGGCTGGCGCTCACCGCGCAGATCGGATCGGGACAGGCGGTGATCAGTTCGCAGTTGACCCTCGAAAGCATCGCCGCGGCCGTGATCGCCGGCGTGAGCCTCAAGGGCGGCGTCGGCCGCGTGGAAATGGTGGCGCTCGGCGCCGTTTTCCTTCTCATTCTGACAAATGCCATGGATCTGCTGCGGATCGATCCGCGCGTCCAGACGATCTTCCTCGGAGTGATCGTGGTGCTGGCGGTGGCGCTGGACGAGATGGCCAAGCGGAGGACGATCATTGCCTGACGCCGCAGCCATCGGCCGGCCCGGCGAGCAGCGAAGCGCGGCCCGCCGCAGCTTTGTGAGCTGGGCGCTGGTGCTGATCTTGCCCATCATCATGGTGGTCATGGAGCTGAGCGTCTATTCGGTGGCGCCGGACGTGCTCTCGCCGCGCAACATCGTGAACATCCTCAACCAGTCCAGCTATCTGCTGATTTTCGCGGCCGGGCAGATGGTGGTCATTCTGACCCGGGGCTTCGATCTATCGCTGGGCACAACCGTCTCGGCGACCAGCGTGGCCAGCGCGCTCGCGATGACCGGCCTCGCCAAGGCCGGCTATCCGGATGCGGTCGTCGTCACGGCGGGCCTGATCTCCGGCCTCGGCTTCGGCGCGCTCGTGGGGATTTTCAACGGCTTCTTCGTCTCCTGGCTGGAAATCAACCCGTTCGTGGTGACGCTGGGCAGCCTCAATATCTGCATGGGCCTGGCGACCACGATTTCGGGTGGAGCGCCGGTCTTCAACGTTCCCGACGCCTTCAGCCGGCTGCTGTACAACGGCAAGCTGATCCCCGGCGTCTCCATGCCGCTGCTGCTGGCGATCCTGGTCTGTGTGGGACTGTATTTTCTGCTCGACCGGACGGTGTTCGGACGATCGCTCTACCTGATCGGCAACAATCCGCGGGCTGCCTATCTGGCCGGCCTGCCGAGGCGGCGTTACCTGATGCTGGCCTATGTCGTCTGTTCGCTGCTCGCCGCCTTCGGCGCCCTCGTGCTGACGGCGCGCACGGGTTCGGGCGAGCCCAACCTCGGCGGCAGCCTGATGCTGGAGAGCATCGCGGCCGCCGTCATCGGCGGCGTCAGCCTGCAGGGCGGGGTGGGAGGCATCGTGCCCGTCATTTTGGGCACGTTGTTCGTCACCATGCTGTCCAATGCCATGGACCTCCTGCAGATGGGCGGCTACGTGCAGCAGATTCTGCTGGGCGGCGTCATCATCGGCGCCACGTTCCTGGACCGCATCCGCGTCACACGGACCTGACCGCCGCGCGCGGACCGAGGGAGGAGACGATGAACAAGCTGACGGCCGTCCCCACCGTGCAGATCGACAACAACCATCTTCGCGTCACCGAATGGCGCTTTGCCCCGGGCGCGGCAACCGGATTTCATCGCCACGAGCACGATTACGTGGTGGTGCCGGCGCGCGACGGCGAATTGAAGCTGGTCGGTCCCCAGGGCGAGGTCTCGACCGCGCAGCTTTCGGTCGGCAAGTCCTATTTCCGCAATGCCGGCGTCGAGCACGATGTCATCAATAACGGGCCGGGCGAGATGGTCTTCATCGAGATCGAACTCAAGGATACGGCGATCGGGAAGACCATATGACGGAACTGCAGCCGCCAAAGCCGGCATCGGCCTACGTCATGTTGGCGGCGGCCGCCCTCATCTACGGCGCCATTTTCACCGTCAACAAGCTGGCTGCCACGAGCGGCGTGCCGCCGATCGCTTATTCGTTCTGGCAGTCGTTGGGCGCCGGCCTGGTGCTCTGGCTGGTTCTTACGCTGAAGGGCGAACGGCTCGGGGTTACGCGCCAACACCTCGTCGGTTACATCGTGATCGGCGCGCTGGTGATCGGCATTCCGATCACACTGCTGACCTACATCGCGCCCAACTTGCCGGCCGGCGTGATGACGCTGGTGCTGGCACTGTCGCCGCCGTTCACCTTCTTGCTGAGCGTGCTCGGCCGGCTGGAGCGGTTCCGTCTCATGGGCCTCATCGGCCTGCTCTGCGGCTTTCTCGGCGTGGCGATCGTGGTCGTGCCTGGGGCGACGCTTGGCGCGACGCCCGATGCCTGGAAGTGGTTTCTGCTGGCGTTGATTGCGCCGCTGCTGTTCGCATCGTCGAACGTGGCGGCCGCGGTGCTACGCCCGCCCGCCGCGTCGTCGGCAGCGATGGGGGCGGGCGTGCTGTTCGGCTCGTCGCTCGTTCTGTTGCCGGTGATGCTGATCGCCGGGCAGGGCTGGGTGCCGCACGCCTTCGATGCCGGTCTTCTGGCGACAGTGATCGCGGTCGGCATCGATGCCGCCTTCCTGGTGCTGTTCTTCGAGATCATCCGGCGGGCAGGGCCCACCTTCTTCGCCCAGTTCAACTATTTCGCCGTACTGGCGGGTATCGGCTGGGGCGCGCTGATCTTCGGCGAGCGGCTGACGCTCAGCTTCTTCCTGGCGATGCTGCTGATGTTCGCCGGCGTCTTCCTGTCGGGCTATCGCCGTCCGGCGGCTTGAGGCGGGCGGCGGCTACCAGGCCGACCAGCCGTCGTCGACCATCAAGGTGGCGCCATGCACGGCTCGGGCGTCGTCGGAGGCAAGGAACACAGCGGCGCCGGTCATTTCCTCAGGTTCTAGGAAGTCGCGGCCTGTGGGCGTCATGGTCTGCATCAGCTTGCGGTAGTCCTCGTGTCCGGGCCCGCGCAGATGGGCGTTCAGCGGGGTGGCGACGTTGCCCGGGCCCAGCGAGTTGACGTTGATGTTGTGGCGGCCGAGCTCGGCGGCCAGCGCCTTGGTGAGAATCTCCAGCCCGCCCTTCGATGCGCAATAGGCCGGGCAATTAGGGAAGGCGCCGACGCCGGCGATCGAGGTGACGTTGACGACCTTGCCGCCGCCGTTCTTGCGGAATTCGGGCAGCAGCGCCTTCACGCAGAAGAAGGGGCCGCGCAGGTTGAGATCGAGCTGCTCGTCCCAGATTTCCTCGGTCGTTTCGGCGACCGGCACGGTGCGGAAGACGCCGGCGTTGTTGACCAGGATATGGACGGTGCCGAAATGGGCGATGACGTCGGCCACCATTTTTTCGATGGCGGGGACCTTGGCGCAGTCGGCCTTGAAGGCCTTGGCCTTGCCGCCCTTGGCCGTGATCTCGGCGACCACGCGCTCGGCATTGGCGTCGTTATGGTGATAGACGACGGCGACGCTTGCACCCTCGGCCGCATAGCGTTTGGCGATCGCTTCGCCGATGCCCTGCGAACCGCCGGTGACGATGGCGACCTTGCCTTCGAGCTTCATGGTCGTCCCCCCTTTGGTTCGCCGGCCCGGCCGCTCAGGCCGCGGAGAGGTGGGGGGCTATCGCGTCCCGCACGGCCTTGGCGATGGCGACGGCGTTGGGCGTGTCGGAATGGATGCAGATGGCGTCGGCGCGCACTTTAACGTCCTTGCCGCCGACCGAGCGGGCGAGCCCATCGCGGATGGCCCGCACGCTGCGTGCCGCGGCGTCGGCGGGATCGACCGCCGCATGCTCGCGCGTGATGATGAGCTGGCCTTCGTCGCTGTAGCTGAGGTCGGTGTAGAATTCCGAGATGAATTTATGGCCGCGCTGCGGATAGATCGTCTCGTGCAACGTGCCGATGA
The DNA here is from genome assembly GCA_963837965.1 of uncultured Pseudomonadota bacterium. Taxonomy (GTDB): domain Bacteria; phylum Pseudomonadota; class Alphaproteobacteria; order Rhizobiales; family Xanthobacteraceae; genus Pseudolabrys. Next base: position 1,043,609 of record CAWIPY010000011.1, read on the forward strand.
TGCCCATCAGCGGCACCTTGAACACGTCGGCCGCGTCGCAGACCGCCTGGGCGATCTCCTCGCTGCGTCCGGCCATGCCGTACAGCGCACCGTGCGGCTTGATGAAGCCGAGCGGCATGTCCTCGGCTTCGAGAAAGCCTTTCAGCGCGCCGATCTGGTAGATCAGGCAATTCGCCAGTTCGTCGCGTCCCATTTTCATCTCGCGCCGGCCGAAGCCCTGCAGATCGGGCAGCGAGGGGTGGGCGCCGACCTCGACGCCATGCTGCTTCGCAAGCTGCACGGTCCGCCGCATGTGGTTGAAATCGGAGCCGTGGAATCCGCAGGCGACGTTGGCCGCGGTGATCCAGGGCATGATGCCCTCGTCGTCGCCCAGCTTGTAGATGCTGAAAGCCTCGCCCATGTCGCAATTGATGATCGTCATGTCGTTACCTTTCTGCGCGCACCTGACACGGCGAGCTTACGCCGCCCGGCGGACCAATTCAGCCGCAGTGAGATCGAGCGCCGCGGTCATGCGGTCGAAGAGCAGGTCGATCTCCTCCTTGGTGATGATCAGCGGCGGGCAGATGCCCAGCGTGTCACCCATGGCACGGGTTATCAGGTTCTTCTCCATGGCCATGTCGGCGGCCAGGAGACCGACCCCCATGGTGGGATCGAACGGCGCCTTGGTCGCCTTGTCGGACACCAGTTCCAGCCCGCCGATCAAGCCGACACCGCGCGCTTCGCCGACCAGCGGATGGCCGGCGAGGGCGCGCAGGCGCTCCTGGAAATGAGGCGCGACGGCGCGCACATGCCCGAGCGTGTCGCGCTCTTCGTAGATCTTCAGGGTCTCGATGCCCACCGCCGCGGCCACGGGATGCCCCGAATAGGTGAAGCCATGGGCGAAGGGACCTTGGTCGCTTCGGCTGACCAGCGCCTCGTAGACCGGCGCGCTGATCGCAGTCGCGGAAATCGGCATGTATCCGGACGAAATCTGCTTGGCCATGGTGACGATGTCCGGCTTCATGCCGAAGGTTTCCATGCCGAACATGGTTCCCAGTCGGCCAAAACCGCAGATCACTTCGTCGGCCACCAGCAGCACGTCGTGCTTGCGCAGCACTTCCTGGATCTTGTCGAAATAGGTGCGCGGCGGCACCAAAACGCCGCCGGCACCCATCACCGGCTCGGCGATGAAGGCCGCCACCGTGTCCGGCCCTTCCTTTTCGATCAGGGCATCGAGTTCGGCGGCGAGCCGTGCCGCGAAGTCCTCTTCGCTCTCACCAGCCAGCGCGTTGCGATAATGGTGGGGACAGCCGGTGTGGAGAATGTTGGAGATCGGCAGATCGAAATCGCGGTGGTTGGCAGGCAAGCCGGTCAGGCTGGCGGCGGCGACGGTGACGCCGTGATAGCCGCGCTGGCGCGCGATGATTTTCTTTTTTTTCGGGCGGCCCAGGGCGTTGTTGTAGTACCAGATGATCTTGACCGCGGTGTCGTTCGCCTCCGACCCCGAATTATTGAAGAATATCTTCGACATGGGCACGGGCAGCAGCTTCAGCAGCCGCTCGGCGAGTTCGATGCTGGGCTCATGCGATTTGTGCGTGAAAAGATGGTAGAAGGGCAGCGTCTTAAGCTGCCGCTGAGCCGCCTCGGCCAGGCGCGGTTCGCTGAAGCCGAGCGAGGCGCACCAAAGTCCGGCCAGGCCCTCGATATATTCCTTGCCCTGCTCGTCGTGAACGTACACGCCCCGGCCGCCGGTGATGATCAGCGGACCCTTCGTCTGGTGCTGGCGCAGATTCGTATAGGGGTGAAGCAGCGATTCGATGTCGCGGCTTGCCATTGAATTGCCGAGGGATACCAATGCGCTTCTCCGCGGGCTGTGCGAGGGAAGCCGATGACTTCCGCGCGGTCTCGCAGCGGCAGTCGCGGCTTATCTTCACAATTTCAGTACATGTGATATGATATGTCAAGATTGCGGGTCGCTGGACCGTTCATTCCGTTGATGACACAGTCCATGACCCGCGACAAAAAGTTGATTCCGCTGCCGCCAAAAGCGGCCAAAAACCAAGGCGCTTGGGAGAAAATGGCGAGGAAACCCGGTCCCGCTTCGACGAGCATTCCATCCCTGTCCTCGATCTCGCCGCTTCCGGATGACGGTGGGACGAACGCGACGGGCGAGCCGTGGGTGACGGCGTTATCTCCGGTTGTGCGGGAAACCCTGCAGTCGCAGGCCTACAACAAGCTGCGCGAGGCCTTGATGACCGGCCTCATTATTCCCGGCCAGAACCTGACATTGCGGGCGACGGCGGAAGCCATGGGTACAAGCCCGATGCCGGTGCGCGACGCCGTGCGGCGCCTGGAGATCGAGCACGCGCTCGTCGCGCGGTCGAACCGCACCTTGAGCGTGCCGGAAATGACCTATGCCTCGCTCATGGAACTCCGCGAAGTGCGCATGGTGCTCGAAGGCCTGGCGGCCGAGAAAGCGGCCTTGTTCATTACCGCCGAAGAGCTGGCGGAGGTCGAGCGTTGCTATGAACAGATGGCTAGCGCGGCATCGGCCGGCGATCCGGGCACTTATCTGCGCGCCAACTGGGCGTTCCATTCGGCGATCTATCGCGCCAGCCGTTCGCAGTTGCTGGTATCGCTGATCGAACCGACCTGGATGCGCATCGGACCCTATGTGCGGCTTATGCTTCCGGATCGACAAAGTCTGATCGGCTCGCTGGCCAACCACGAGCGGGCCATTGAGGCGTTGCGAATGCGCGACGCCGCCGGCACGCGCCAAGCCATCAGCCAGGATATTTGGGATTCCGCGGAAGGCCTGGCGAGCATGTTGCGCAGCCGGGAGGAGCGGTCGACGGGTGAGGCCGGCACCGCGGGCGGTGCAGAATTGCCGCGCGCGGCCGCCTTCCAAGCAGCCGCAAGCCTGACCGGTAAATCCGGTCAGATGCGCCGCGGCGCGCCAGGCATTGTCAGTCTTGACGACGCCCGTGCCCGGTCATGCCTGCCCGCGACATCGAAGTCTTCGAGCGCAATCGCCGGGAGCCCTCGCGGCTCCCGCGAGTCGGGGCGCATTCAGTCGAGGTTCGCGACCCATGTTCCGAATCCTGCGTCATGCCCTCACATTCCGTTGATTTCATTCGCAATGCCGCTGAAGCAGGGCCAGATTGCAGAAAAGAAAACCGGAGATTTTGCTAGGGGAGGAGGGTGAGAAAGGAAGGCGGTCATGCGCGTCGGAGTGCCAAAGGAAATCAAAACTCACGAATACCGCGTCGGGCTGACGCCGGGCGCGGTGCGGGAGTACGTCGCCGCCGGCCATAGCGTGCTGGTGGAAACCCAGGCCGGTGCGGGAATCCGCGCCGCTGACGAGGTCTATCGGCAGGCCGGCGCGGCGATCGCGGACACGGCGGCGGAGGTGTTCGCCGCCGCCGACATGATCGTCAAGGTCAAGGAGCCCCAGCCCAGCGAGTGGGTGCAGTTGCGCGAAGGCCAGATCCTTTTCACCTATCTGCATCTCGCGCCGGACCCGGCGCAGGCGAAAGGGCTGATGGCCTCGGGCTGCACGGCGATCGCCTATGAAACGGTCACCGACGCGAAGGGCGGACTTCCGCTGCTGACCCCGATGAGCGAGGTCGCCGGCAGGCTTTCCATCGAGGCGGCGGCCGCGGCCATGCGGCGCGATGTCGGCGGGCGCGGCCTGCTCATGGGCGGCGTTCCCGGCGTGCAGCCGGCCCGCGTGGCCGTGATCGGCGGTGGCGTCGTAGGGACGCAGGCCGCGCGTATGGCGGTCGGTCTCGGTGCGGAGGTGAGCATCCTCGACCGCTCAATTCCCCGCTTGCGGGAGCTCGACGACCTGTTCGCAGGACGCGTGCGCACGCGCTTCTCCACCATCGAGGCGATCGAACAGGAAGTCTTTGCCGCCGACGTGGTGATCGGCGCCGTGCTGGTGCCCGGCCGCAGCGCGCCCAAGCTGGTGACGCGGTCGATGCTGAAGTCGATGCGAAGCGGCTCGGTGCTGGTCGATGTGGCCATCGACCAGGGCGGTTGCTTCGAGACTTCGCACCCGACCACCCATGACGATCCGACCTACGAGGTGGACGGCGTCATCCATTATTGCGTGGCCAACATGCCGGGAGCGGTTCCGCTTACGTCGAGCCAGGCGCTGAACAATGCCACGCTTCCGTTCGGATTGGCGCTGGCGAACAAGGGCTTTGCCGCGGTGCTGGAGAACCCCCACCTGCGCGCCGGTCTCAACGTTCACCAGGGCCGCGTCACCTGCCGGGCGGTGGCCGACAGTCTGGGCCTTTCCTTCTCGCCGGTCGAAGAGCCCATCGCCGCCTGAGCCGGGGAGATCGCGAAGTTGCCGCGTGCGCGTGCGCGTGCGCGTGGGCGGCTTGCGCTTGCGCGGCATGCGCAGCGCCTATGCCGCGCTCAAGTCATCGGCCGGTCCAGGTCGGCTTGCGCTTTTCGGCGAAGGCAGCCACGCCTTCCTTTGCGTCCTCGGTCATTGCGAGCAGCGCGATCTGGCCTTCGGTATAGGCGAGGGCCTCGTCAAAAGACATCGCGGCAATGGCGCGCATCGCGTATTTGCCGCGCCGGATGGCGGTCGGCGACTTATCGGCGATCCGGCCGACCAGCCAGTCGATCCTGGAGTCGAGCTCCGCCGCCGGCACCACATAGTTCAACAGACCGGCACCGAGCGCCGCGGCGGCATCAAAGGGTTCGCCGGTGATGCACCACTCGTTGACGATGCGGCGCGGCACCAGCGTCTGCAGCAGGCTCATGACCTGCATGGGAAACACGCCGACCTTGACCTCGGGCAGGCCGAAGCGCGCGGTATCGGCGGCGACGGCCATGTCGGTCATGCAGAGCAATCCGATGCCGCCCGCCATGCAGGCGCCGTTGACGCGGGCGATGGCCGGCTTGGTCGCGTTCTGCGCGGTGCGCAAGAGGTCGGCATAGGGCGCGTTCGGACGCGATGCGTCGAAGGCGAAGGCCTTGCCCGGCTCCAGATCGGCGCCGGCGCAGAAGGCCTTGTCGCCGGTGCCGGTCAATACGATGACGCGGATGCCAGCGTCTTCGTGCGCTAAGCGATACCCTTCGGCGATCCCGTCGATGACCGCGGCGTTGATGGCGTTACGTCGTTCCGGACGGTTGATCGTGATCCAGAACGCCGCACCGCGGCGCTCATGCAGGACTTCGTTCGCCATGTGATGCCTCCGGTTGCGCCGACTACGGGACCCTTCGGATCGATTTCGACGATGATTTTGTTGGCGGCAACCTGCTGATTCTGCTCGACATGCACCATGGAAATCGTTCCGGCGACCGGCGCCGCATGGATGTGCTCCATCTTCATGGCTTCGAGCACCATGAGCGGCTGGCCGGCGCTGACGGCGTCGCCCGCCTTCACAAGCACAGCCGCGACGCGACCGCTCATCGCGGCGCGCAGGCGGCCGTCGCCGCCCGCGTGGGCCGGCTTTGCAGCGGCGGCGCGGGACTCATCCTCGATGTGATGGGTTTCGCCGCCCCAGCAGAAATAGAGATGGCGTCCGTTGCGGGCGAAGGTCATATGCCCCTCGACGCCGGCGCAGCGAAACCGCAGCGTTTCTTCGGTCACGTCGAGAATGTCCGCCTCGGTGCTTTGACCGTCGACCGCTATGGTGAAAGAGCCGTCGCGGCTGCGCCTGAGATCACAGACGATGGTTCGCCCGCCCAGGCGGAAGCGCAGCGGAAGCGAGAAGGTCGGCGCCAATGCGCGTCCGAGCCGAAATTGCCGAGCCGGCCCGTCGGACACATGCAGGGCGAGCGCCGCGAGGGCGGCGTGGGGGACAAGCGCCGCGTCCGACCGCTTGCGCAAGGCGGCATGATGCGTGTCGATGAAGTCCGTGGTTACGGCGCCCGCGGTGAATGCGGGATGCTCAAGACAGCGCCGGAGGAAGCCGGCGTTGGTGGCGACGCCCAAGGCTGCCGTCTCGGCGAGGCCGTGCGCGAGCCGGCGCCGCGCTTCGTCGCGCGTCGCGCCGTGAACGACGATCTTCGCGATCATTGAATCGTAGAAGGGCAGAATGTCGGTGCCGTCTTCGATGGCGTGATCGACGCGCAAATCGGCGGGCGCCCGCCACAGCGCGATGCGCCCGGATTGCGGCAGGAAATCCATGTCCGGATCTTCCGCGCAAAGCCGGGCCTCGATGGCATGGCCTGAAATGCGCACTTCGTCCTGACGCAGCGGCAGCCTTTCGCCGCGGGCGATGCGGAGCTGAAGCTCCACCAGGTCGAGGCCGGTGACGGCTTCGGTCACCGGGTGCTCGACCTGCAGCCGCGTGTTCATCTCCATGAAGAAGAATTCGCCGGCAGCATCGAGCAGAAACTCGAGCGTACCGGCGCCTTCGTAATTCATCGCCTTGACCGCACCGACGGCGGCCGCGCCTATGCGCTCGCGGAGATCGGGAGACACGGCCGGCGAAGGCGCTTCCTCGATCAGCTTCTGATGCCGGCGTTGGACGGAGCAGTCGCGCTCGCCGAGATGGATGGCGTTGCCGTGCCGGTCGCCGAACACCTGGATTTCGACGTGGCGCGCGCCCTCGATCACGCGCTCGAGCAGCAGGGTCGGATGGCCGAAGGCATGTTGCGCTTCCGATCGTGCCGAGCGCAGGAGAGGGATGAACGCGTCTCGGCTGTTCGCGCGGCGCATGCCGCGACCGCCGCCGCCTGCGCTTGCCTTGATCATCACGGGAAAGCCGATCCGCTCCGCCTCCGCGGCGAGCCGTTCGTCGCTCTGGTCGTCGCCCTGATAGCCCGGGATGCAGGGCACGCCTGCTTCGCCCATGAACGCTTTGGCGCGGATCTTGTCGCCCATGAGCGTGATCGCCTCGGGCGACGGGCCGACAAAGACGAGGCCCTCGTCGCGGCACGCGCCGGCGAAGGCGGCATTTTCGGCCAGAAATCCGTAGCCCGGATGGACCGCGTCGGCGCCGCTGCGGCGCGCCGCGTCGATGATCGCATCGATGCGCAGATAGGAGTCGGATGGCGCTGCGCCGCCGATGGCGCATGCCCGGTCGGCTGCCCGCACGTGAAGTGCGCCGGCGTCGGCGCTTGAATGTACGGCGACCGTCTCGTAGCCCAAGCGCCGGGCGGTGCGCGTGATCCTGAGCGCGATCTCGCCTCGATTGGCGATCAGGATGCGGCGAAACGGCGTGGCGGCGGTGGTGCGGCGGTCCATTCGGGTCATGGCCTCGCCACGGAGAATTGCATCGCCTGCGGCGAGCGGGCGCCCGCTTCGCGGCAGATTGCCAGCGTTTCCGCCAGCACCGCGCGGCTGTCGCGCGGGTCGATCACGCCGTCGTCGAGCATGCGCGCGCTCGTCGTAAAGACGTCCATCTGGCTGTTGAAGACGTGCATGATGCGCGCCTTGAGCTTGGCAATCTCTTCGGCCTCGACCGGCCGGCCGCGTCGCTGCGCGGCGCCTTCCATGACGATGGCCATGGTGTCGGCCGCCTGCTCGGCGCCCATCACGGCGGTCTTGGCGTTGGGCCAGGAGAAGCAGAACCGCGGATGGAAGCCGTAGCCGCACATGCCGTAATTGCCGGCGCCGAAGGACGCGCCGCAATAGAGCGTGATCTGCGGCACGCTGGCGCTGGTCACCGCCTGGATCATCTTGGAGCCGTGCTTGATCATGCCGGCCTCCTCGTAGGCGCGGCCGACCATGTAGCCGGTGGTGTTGTTGAGGTAGACGATCGGCGTAAGTGACTGACAGCAGGCCTGAATAAAGTGCGTCGCCTTATTGGCACCGGGGGGATCGAGCGGCCCGTTGTTGGTGATGATGCCGACCGCGTGGCCCTCGATCGCGGCGTGGCCGCAGACCGTGGCGGACCCGTAGTTGCTTGAAAATTCAAGGAAATCCGAATCGTCGACAATGCGGGCGATGACCTCCCTCATGTCGACGGGGCGCCTGTAGTCGTCGGGCATGATCCCCAGCAACTCTTCCGCACTATAGCGCGGGGGCTTGGCGCCGCTCGGCGCGGCATCGGTCAAGCCTTTGTTCCAATCCAGCTTTGCCACGATATCGCGGGCGATGCCGAGCGCGTCGCGGTCGTCCTCGGCGAGATAATCGCCAAGCCCCGAGACGGTCGTGTGCATCTCGGCGCCGCCCAGCTCTTCCTCGGTGGCGATCTCGCCGGTTGCCGCCTTCAACAGCGGCGGACCGGCCAGGAAGGCGCGGGTGCGGCCGCGCACCATGACAATGTAGTCGGAAAGGCCGGTCTGGTAGGCGCCGCCGGCGGTGGAGGAACCGTGGGTGACGGTGACCACCGGCAGACCGGCCGCCGAGAGCCGGGCGAGGTTGCGGAAGATGTTGCCGCCGCGCACGAAATCCTCGACCCGGTAGCGCAAAAGGTTGGCGCCGGCGCTCTCAACGAGCTGGACGTAGGGAAGCCGGTTCTCCAGCGCGATCTCCTGGACACGCAGCTTCTTCTCCAGCCCCATCGGCTGCAGCGCGCCGGCGTCGATGCCGCTGTCGTTGGCGCTCACCATGCAGCGCACGCCGGAGACGAAGCCGATGCCGGCGATCACGCCGCTGCCCGGCACGCTCTTGTCGGGATCGGGCGTGTCGAGCAGATAGCCGCTCAAGGTCGACAACTCGAGGAAGGGGCGGCCGGCGTCGAGGAGGAGGGCGACGCGCTCGCGCGGCAGCAACTGCCCGCGCTTGGCGAAGCGCTCCTTCGATGCATCCGATGCCGCACGTGTGCGTTCCTCGAGGTCGCGCACGCGCTCGATGAGCGCGAGCATCGTCGCCCTGTTGCGCTCGAACGCGGTATCCGACGTTGCGATCTTGGATTCGATGACCGGCATGGGCGTTACGGGTGCAGGCCAAGCATCGCGCGCGCTTCGGCCGGGCTCGCAATGTCGCGACCCGTTTCGCGCGCTATGTCCGCGAGCGCCGCGATCAACTGGCCGTTCGACGCCGCCTTGCTGCCGTCGGGCAGGTAGAACGTATCCTCCAGCCCCGAGCGGAGATTGCCGCCGAGCTCGGCGCAGCGCCGAAAGAGCGGCCAGATCTCGGAACGGCCGATCGCCGTGACCTGCCACGCCGCACCCGGGACGATGAGCTTGAGCAGGATCGGCAGGAGATCGGAATCGGCCGGCATGCCGGAAGCGACTCCCATGACGAAATTATAGTCGAGCGGACCCTCGTACATGCCGGTCTGCCGGTACATGGCGACGCTGCGCACGATGCCGACGTCGAAGCATTCGAACTCCGGCAGGGTGCCGACGTCATGCATGGCGTCGAGATAGTCCCGCACCTTCTCCACCGAATTGTCGAACAGCATCGGCTTCCAGGCCCAGTCGCCGTCGGCCTTCACCTTTAGATAATTGAGCGAGCCCGCGTTGCAGGCGGCGATCTCCGGCCTGGTCTGGCGGATGCAGTCGAGTGCGCCCGTGTAGTCGGGACCGACCACGCCGCTCGTGTGATTGATCACGACGTCGGGGCAGGCCGCCCGGATTGCTTGCGTCACAGCGAGCGACACTTTCGGGTCCCATGACGGCAGATGGCCGAGGCCCGGCTCCTGCCGCCGTATATGGACATGCATGACGGTGGCGCCGGCGTCGTAGGCGGCCTTCGCCTCGCGCGCCATCTCTTCCGGCGTCACCGGGACCGGATGCTGCTTCGGATCGGTCAGCACGCCGGTCAGGGCGCATGTAATGATGACTTTGTCGCTCATTCACGTCCTCCGGGCGAGGGCGCCCGTGTCCTTATCGGGAGAGCAGGATATCGGCTCTGCCGGGAATGTCATGGTGTGTTGCGCAACGGCTCGCGACAAGGTCATGGCCAGGAGGGCACCTTTTGCTGCTCGGTGGCAAGTTTCTGCGCCGCCAGCGCGCGCTTGAAGCCGTCGCGCTGGCAGAGCCGCTGCCAATAGGCGGCAACGATCTCAGGCATGTTCTTGTCGAGACCGATGAAACGGGTGAGCATCAAGGCGTAACCGACCGAGATGTCGGCGACGGTGAAGCGGCCGGCGCACAGGAAGTCGCGGTCGGCCAGCGCCGCCTCGATGCCGCGCAGCCGCCCGAGAAACCAGCGCGTGTAATCCTCGGCCGCTTGCGGAAGACGCCGCTCCGGCGGCTCGAGCTGGGAATAGCGCAGCACGATCGTCTGCGGAAAGGTCAGGGTCGCTTCGCCGAAGTGGAGCCAGTTCAGATAAAGCCCGAAATCGGGCTCGTCGGGCGCGACCGCAAGCGGCGTCGGTCCGTAGCGGGTGGCTAGGTACTCGCAGATGGCGGCCGATTCCGTCATGCGCAGCGAACCGTCGAGCATGGTCGGGATCGTGCCGAGCGGATTGATCGCAAAATACTCCTTGGCGTGGACCCGCGGCGGGAACGGCAGCATCTTGAGCTCGTAAGGCAGGCCCATCTCCTCGAGCGTCCACAGGGGCCGAAACGAGCGCGCATTGGCGCAATGGTACAGAACGATCATCGACCAACTCTCATGCTGTCCGGTTCGACTGGCCCGGGAACGTGTTCATCATCTTGGCGAGGATAGTGAGCATCACCTCGTCGGCGCCGCCGCCGATCGAGACCAGCCGAAAATCGCGGAAGGCGCGGGTCACCGGCGTTTCGTTCATGAAGCCCATGCCGCCGTAGAACTGCAGGCAGGCATCGGTCAGTTCGCGGGCGAGTCGTCCGCTCTTGAGCTTCGCCATAGTGGCGAGCCGGGTCACATCCTCGCCGGCGACCAGGCTTTCGGCGGCGCGGTAGGTCAGCGAGCGCAGAAGCTCCAACTCCGTCGCCAGCTCCGCCAGCCGGAAATGCACCGTCTGATTGTCGAGGATCGGCCGGCCGAACGCCTTGCGCTGGCGCGTGTATTCTATGGTGTCGTTGATGATGGTCTCGAGCGCGATCAGCACCGACGCGGCCGCCCAAAGCCGCTCCTCCTGGAACTGGATCATCTGATAGGTGAAGCCGCGCCCTTCCTCGCCGATGCGGTTGCGCTTCGGCACGCGTACGTCGTCGAAGAAAATCTGCGCCGTGTCCGAACTGCGCATGCCGAGCTTGTCGAGGGTGCGGGCAACCTCGATACCCTTGGTTTTCATCGGGACGCAGATGAGCGTCTTGTTGCGATGGATCGGCCCGTCGCCGGTATTGGCGAGCAGGCAGACCCAATCGGCCTGGGCGCCGTTGGTGATGAACATCTTGCCGCCGTTGATGACGTAGTCGTCGCCGTCGGAGCGGGCAGTGGTTTTGATGGCGGCGACGTCGGAGCCGGCGCCCGGCTCCGTTACGCCGACGCAGGCGACGAAATCGCCCGCGATCGACGGCGCCAGAAATTCGCGCCGGACCTCGTCGGTGCCGAAGCGTGCGAGCGCGGGGGTGGCCATATCGGTCTGCACGCCGATCGCCATCGGCACCGCGCCGCAGCGGATGGCGCCGATCTCCTCGGCCATGAGCAGGGCATAGCTGTAATCGAGGCCCTGGCCGCCGAACTCCGCCGGCTTGTTGAGGCCGAGGAAGCCCAAATTGCCGAGCTTTTTGAACAATTCGTGCGCCGGAAACCGGCCTTCCGCCTCCCAGGCATCCACGTGCGGATTGACCTCGGCGTCGATGAACTTTCGTAACGTACGGCGGACTTCATCGTGCTCGGCTGTGAAGAGGGTCATGGCGTGTTCTGCTGTTGTCCGGCTGCTGGCATTCGTCCGATCATAGCCCCATCTGACGGCTGGCGAGGTCCTTCATGATCTCCTCGGTGCCGCCGCCGATGGCGTTGACTTTGACTTCCCGATAGATGCGCTCGACCTTGGCGCCGCGCATGAAGCCGGCGCCGCCGAAGATCTGCACCGCTTCGCTCGCGCAGAAGGCCATGGTCTGGGTCGCCTGGTTTTTCAGCATGCAGAGCTCGGCGATCGGGCTCTCGCCCTGCTCGAGCCGCCAGGCGAGGAGCTCCAGCATCGCCTGGCTTGCCGCCACGCGCTGCGCCATATCGACGAGCTTGTGCCGGATGACCTGATGGCGGACGAGAGGTTGCCCGAATGTCTGCCGTTCGCGGGCGTAGCGAACCGCCTCGTCCAGGCAAACGCGGGCAAAGGCCGTCGCGCCGGCCGCCATGGTCAGGCGCTCGTCATTGAAATTCTGCATGACGAGCTTGAAGCCCGAGCCTTCGGCGCCGAGGAGGTGGCTCGCCGGCACACGGCAGTCGTCGAAGTAAAGCATGGCGGTGTCCGATGCCCACCAGCCCATTTTGTCGAGTTTGCTGCGTGCAAGGCCAGGGGTGCCGCCCTCGATCAGGAGGAGGCTTACACCGGCTGCACCGGGTCCGCCGGTGCGCACCGCCGTGGTGATATAGTCGGCGCGCACGCCCGAGGTGATGAAGGCTTTCTGGCCGTTGACGACGTAATGGTCGCCGTCGCGCCGTGCCGTGGTCTGCAGATTGGCGACATCAGATCCGCCGCCCGGCTCGGTGATGGCCAGCGACGAAATCTTGCGGCCCGCAAGGATATCCGGCAGCACACGGGCTTTGATCTCGGGCTGGGCCGCCCGCGCGATCGGCGGCGCGCCAATCGAATGGCTCATGAGACCCGCGCTGATCCCGCCGGCGCCGCAGCGCGCCAACTCCTGGGTGAGCACGATCCACATGAAACGATCGCCCGCCACGCCGCCATATTCTTCCGGAAAACCGAGGCCCAGCAGCCCGAGCTCACCCGCCCGCGCATAAAGCGAGCGCGGGAATTCGCCCGCCTCGTCCCATTGGGTCGCGAAGGGAGCGATTTCCTTGTCGACGAAGCGACGCACCATGGCACGGAATGCTTCGTGCTCCTCCGTATAGAACGGGCTCGCCGTTGGTCCTGCGGGCAAGGGTGGGGGCGCCATTCGGATCAGCCGGCGGATTGCTGTTGCGCTTGCGTCGCCATGCCGTCTCGGCTCCCCACGATTTCATGGCGCAACTGGAACGGCATCAGCGCCGCGCGCAACGCCGCAACGGCTCCGCTGCCGGCGCCATCGAGTTTGATCGTGGCCAGCGTGCCGTGCTCGGGATGCGGGCCGACGTCGACCTCGAGACTTGCCGTGGGGCCGAGCACCGCGCGCGCCAGGCGCTCGAACACGCGTTGCGCCGCCTGGTAGCGAAGTTGTGGCTTGAACACCTTGCCGACGGCGGTCAGCGGCATGGCGGGCACGATCACCACTTCGGCAGGCGCTGCGGCGCGTTCCGAGATGTGATTGCGGGCGAAATCGTGCAGTTCGCTCGCCTCTACCTGCGCGCCCGCCTTCAACTGCACGAAGGCGATCGGCATCTCACCGGCGTGGGCGTCGGGCCGGCCCACGGCCGCGGCGATCTCGACGGCGGGGTGGCCGTGCAGCACCTCCTCGATCGCCAGCGGGTCGATATTGTGGCCGCCGCGGATGATCATGTCCTTGGCCCGGCCGGTGAGCCACAGATAGCCGTCGGCGTCGAACCGGCCGAGGTCGCCGGTATCGAACCAGGGGCCGCCGCCGCTCCAGGCGGGCACCGTCTCGCCTTCGGGCGGCTCGATCCATGCTTCGCGGTTGTGCGCAGGATTGACATAGCCGCCGAACACTTGAGGCCCGCGCACCAGCACCTTGCCGATCTCGCCGGGCGGGCAGATCGCGGTAATCCGTCCGGACTCGACCTGCGCGACGACGATTTCAGTGAAGGGCGCGCGGAAGCCGACGGAGCCGATGCGCGACTCGCCGTCCGCCGGATTCATCGAAGCAAAACCATGAAGCTCGGTCATGCCCCAGCCTTCGACCAGCGGCACCGGCACCTTCTTCTGCACGGCCTTGGCCATCTCGACCGGCAGCGCCGATGCCCCCGCGGCGGTCAGCCTGACGCTGCTCAGGTCATGCCCGGCGCTCGCGACATTGAGCGCGACGCCCCAGCTCGTCGGCACCATGCCGATCACGGTCGGGCGGAAGCGCTCCACCAGCGCCCAGAAATTGCTCATCACCTGCGGGTGACGATAGCCTGCCGGCGTCAGCAGGATCACCGTCGCCCCCTCGGAGAGCGGAGCGAGCCCGTTGCAGGTGGCGCCGCCGACATGAAAGGGCGGCAGCCCGTTAAAATAGACCTCCTCGGCGCCGGCCCGCATCATCCCGGCGTTGCTCCAGCTCTGCACGATCAGCCCGCGATGGGTGTGGCGGGCGAGCTTCGGCAGGCTGGTGGTGCCGCCGGTATGGAAGAGGGCGGCCACGTCGTCGGCCGCGATGGCGCGCGCGAAGGCGAGCGCATCGGCCGGCTGCTTGTCGAGCTCGGTGTCGAAATGGAGCGCGTCAATGTCGGAACGCTCGCGCGGGACCACCGACGCGGAGCACGGTGGTCAGCGTCGGCACCAATTGGCGCACCGCCTCGATCTTGTCCCAGACGCCGGGGAAGACCTCCGGGTCCGGCCCGAGCAGAACGCGGCATTTGGCCTCACGCAGGAGCCCTGCGAGCTGTTTGTGCTCGAGCAGGAAGTTGATCGGGTTGGCAAGGCCTGCCGCCTGCGCGCCGAACAGGGCGAAATAGGTCTCGGGCAGAATGGGCAGGAGCATCGACACGGCATCGCCGCTGCCGACGCCGAGCCGGTGGAAGAGATTGGCGGCCTGGACGATGCGGCGCTTGAACTCGCCATAGCTGATGTCCCGCGTGGGGGCGTCGACGGCGGGGGTCGCCAGATAACGGAAGGCGAGCCTGTCGGGGTGCTTGTCGGCGACCTGGGAAAGAAGCGCGAAGACGTCGGTTTCCGGCCGGTAATGCGCCAGCGGCCGCCGTTCCAACGCCTCGACGTCGGCCAGAGTCGCGATCATCGCGCTTCCCCCATTTTATTCGTTGCGGCAATTCTAGGCTGCCGCTTCGCCCGCTGTAAAATACTTAACGGAGCACCCTCCGGCGCCGGCATTGCCAAAAACCCCAAGCTGGGCAAATCTGGCCGGCAAAGCCGCGACCAAGAACACAATCAGCAATTGTCGCGCGAGGGGAGGGGGGCATGGCAGGCGGGAGCATGGCACCGGACATCGGGCTGGCGAACTGGTTCAGGCTGCGGGCGCAGCGGACGCCGGAGCGTGCGGCGCTGGCTTTCGAAGGCGACCGCTGGACCTACGCGCAGGTGCAACAAGAGATCGAGCGCTGTGCATCGCGCCTCCAGGCGCTCGGCGTGGGGCGCGGCGATCGGGTCGCCTTCCTTGGCCTGAACCAGCCGATGTTCTTCTTTTCGATGTTCGCCAGCGTGCGGCTCGGCGCCATCTTCGTGCCGCTCAATTTCCGACTCACCGGGTCGGAGCTTGCTTTCATGCTCAACGACTGCACCGCCAAGGTGCTGATCGTCGACGCGCAGCTCCGCCCTGTCATCGGCGCGGTGCGCGACGAGTTGAAGACGGTGAGCGCGCTGCTCGCGGCCGAAGAGCCGGAAGCCTGGGTCGGCGGCGAACTGCCGGCGACCGTGCATGTCGCCGCCGGCGCGGACGACGTCGCCATGATCATGTACACCTCCGGCACCACCGGCCGGCCCAAAGGCGCGATGCTCACGCATGGGAATTTCTGGTGGAACAACGTCAACGCCCTGCATACGCTCGACATCGTGCAGGACGACGTGACGCTCGTCGGTGCGCCCGTTTTTCATATCGGCGGGCTCAACGTGACGACCCTGGTGACGTTGCAGAAGGGCGGGCTCGTCGTGCTGCAACGCGCCTTCGACCCCGGCAAGGCGCTGGCCGACATCGTGGCGCATCGGGTGACGACCATGTTCGGCGTCCCGGCCATGTTCCAGTTCATGGCGCAGCATCCGGCCTTCGAGACGACCGACCTGTCGACGGTGCGCGTCCTCGTCGTGGGCGGTGCGCCCTGTCCGGAGCCGGTGCTCCGCGCGTTCCTGCAACGCGGCGTCAAGATGCAGCAGGGCTACGGCCTCACCGAGACCGCCCCGATGGTGAGCTTCCTCGCGCCCGAATTCGCTCTCGCCAAGGTGGGGTCGTCGGGCAAGACCCCGCTCTTCACGGAGGTGAAGCTGGTCGACGGCAATGGGCACGAGGTCGCCGAACCCGGCGCCAAAGGCGAAGTGCTGGTGCGCGGGCCCAACGTCACGAGCGGCTACTGGAAACTGCCGGAAGCGACGCGCGCCGCGATCGACGGGGAAGGCTGGTTCCGCACTGGCGATGTCGCCTATCTCGACGATGAAGGCTTCATCTACATCTGCGACCGCGTCAAGGACATGATCATCAGCGGCGGCGAGAACATCTATCCGGCCGAGATCGAAAGCGGCTTGATGCGCCACCCCGCCATCGCCGAGGTCGCCGTCATCGGTGAACCGGACGAGAAATGGGGCGAACGCGTGGTGGCGGTCGTGGTGCTCAAGCCGGCTCACAGCCTGACCATCGAGGAACTGCGCGGCTTCGCGGGCGATTTCCTCGCGCGCTACAAGCTGCCGAGCAGGCTCGAAATCGTCGGGACTTTGCCGCGCAACGCGACCGGCAAACTGTTGAAGTACCAGCTCCGGCAGATGTTCGCGCAAACCGGCGAGCGGGCTTCCGCCTGACCTGCCAAGCGCAACGCCGTCGCCCGCGACGCCGCTCTGGAGTGACAGCCGCCTGTCTGGGAGCCACCTGGCGGCTGTTTGCGCGCTCTTGAAATGGGCGCTAATACGTCGAAATAAAGCGCATCGATGCGTCCTGCTCGCGGCGCGACGGCGATGGTGCAAGGAATAATCGCAAAAAGTGCAGCAACGTCGATTCAGCATTGCGCCCATGATGGACTGGACGGACCGGCATTGCCGGTTCTTCCACCGTCTGCTCACGCGCCATGCGCTGATCTATACCGAGATGCTGACCACGGGCGCGGTGCTGCACGGCGATCGTGCCCGACTGCTCGGTTTCGATGCGGCCGAACATCCGGTGGCGCTGCAGCTCGGCGGCTGCGACCCGGCGGCGCTTGCCGCGGCGGCGCGCATCGGCGCGGATTTCGGCTATGACGAGATCAATCTCAATGTCGGCTGTCCCTCGGACAGGGTGCAGGAAGGCCGCTTCGGCGCCTGCCTGATGGCGGAGCCGGCATTGGTCGCCGATGGCGTGGACGCCATGAAAGCGGCGGTGAGGGTGCCGGTCACGGTGAAATGCCGCATCGGCATCGACGAGCAGGACCCGGAACAGACGCTGTTCGGCTTTACCGAAGCGGTCAAGGCGGCAGGCTGCGACGCTCTCATCGTGCATGCCCGCAAGGCCTGGCTGAAGGGACTGTCGCCCAAGGAAAACCGCGAGGTGCCTCCGCTCGACTACGCGCTGGTGCGGCGGCTGAAGGCGGCGCATCCGGAGCTTCCCATCGTGCTCAACGGCGGCATTGGCAGCCTGGAACAGGCGCAGGCGGAGCTTGGGCCGCTTGACGGCGTGATGATGGGGCGGGCGGCCTATCAGGAGCCCTGGCGGCTGCTCGGGGTCGATCCTTTGTTCTATGGCGAGCCGGCGCCCTTCGCCTCGGCCAAACAGGCAGGCCTTGCGCTCATCCCCTATATCGAACGCGAACTGGCCGAAGGGGGCGACAAGCCCGTGCGCCTCTCCGCCATCACCCGCCACGTGCTCGGCCTGTTCCGCAGCGTTCCCGGCGCGCGCGCGTACCGCCGCCATCTGGCGACCGAAGCGGTCAAGCCGGGCGCCGGTGCGCAAGTGCTCGCCGAGGCGCTGGCCCTGGTGCTGGACTCGAGGCACGATTTAGCGCACATCGCCGCCTGATCCTTCTCCCGCCGGGGCATTTTGGGGTGCTGGGTTATCCCGTCGAACAGGTCGTTCTGCTGGCGCTGTGGATTGCGGGCGCCGGCATCGTGGTCGGCGTGCTCGCCGGCTTGTTCGGCATCGGCGGCGGCGCCGTCATCGTGCCCGTGCTGTACGAAGTGTTCCGCGCGCTAGGCGTGCCGGAGGACATCCGCATGCAGATGTGCATCGGGACTTCGCTGGCGATCATCGTGCCCACCACGGTCAGCTCCTATCTGCGCCACAAGAAGAAGGGCGCGGCGATTCCCCACGTGGTGCGCATCTGGGCCGTACCGGCGGTGGCCGGCGTGGCGATCGGCTCGCTGACCGCCGCCTATGCGCCGTCGCCGGTGTTCAAGATCGCTTTCGTCGTCTTCGCGTCTTTTATTGCCACGCGCATGTTGTTTGGGGCCGATCGTTGGAAGCTCGGCGACGAATTGCCCGGCGGCGCGGTGCTGCCCGCCTTTGGCTTCGTCACCGGTTTGTTCGCCTCGCTTGTCGGCGTGAGCGGCGGCGCGGTGTCGAACGCGGTGCTCACCCTTTACGGTCAGCCGATGCAGCGGGCGGTCGCCACCTCCGCCGGCGTCGGCGTGCCGATCACCATTGCCGGCACCGTCGGCTATATGCTGGCAGGTGGGCGCCATCTCGGCGCGCTGCCGCCTTTGTCGATCGGCTTCGTCTCGGTGATCGGCTTCGCGCTGATGGCGCCGGTGTCGAGCTACACGACCAAGTACGGCGTCGTGCTGGCGCACTGGCTGCCGCGCCGCCAACTCGAAATCGCCTTCGGCGTTTTCCTCATGCTGGCGGCGCTGCGGTTCTTGATCAGTCTGCTGTAGCTCAGATCCGTTCAGGCTGAATTTGCCGCGTCGCTGCCGCTCGCCGCCCGCGAACCGCTTTCGGCCGTTCCGCGGTAGAGCTCTCGCGCTTGGGTTCTTCTCTGACAACAGCGGAGGCCAGCAGCCGGTCGTTACCGAGGGCCTGGCTAAGTTGACGGAACGCGTGCCCGATGTCTCTCTTCTTTCCGCTCTTGCTCGCGACGATAAGAAGCTCGCGCGCAAAGGTCCATCGCGACCGTCGCAGGAGCTCGATCGGCAGCTCGCGGTCGATAAACCGCAACGCCTCCTCGACGGTCTT
This sequence comes from uncultured Pseudomonadota bacterium, assembly GCA_963837965.1. GTDB lineage: Bacteria > Pseudomonadota > Alphaproteobacteria > Rhizobiales > Xanthobacteraceae > Pseudolabrys. Next base: position 1,062,437 of record CAWIPY010000011.1, read on the forward strand.
GATGACGGGACGGTAAGCCGACCCCACGAGGCGGACGGTGTCGGGAAGATCCATCTTGCTACGTCTTTTTTCCACCGTCGCGGCCTCGGGGGCTGGTCGTTTTTTGCATGCTTGTCGATTGCTGGGCTTTACCTGCGCGCGGCGATGGGGCTTCACCATCGTTGAGCGTTAAGCCAGCCGTCTATTTCCTTCCGCACCTGATCCTTCGCGTAGCCGTAGCGCTCCTGCAGAACGCCTTCCATCTGGTCGCGCTGTCCGCCGATCTTGTCGAGATCGTCGTCGGTCAGGTTGCCCCATTGCTCTTTCACGCGGCCTTTGACCTGCTTCCAATTTCCTTCGACTCTGTCCCAGTCCATTGCTGTCTCCCGATGTTCGGTGGGAGCAACAACGCGGCACCAGGCTGCTGGTTCCAACCCGTGCGGGGAACCGGCGTTCCGGCGGCGCGTTGTGAGTAAAGGCTAAGAGGAGGCTGAGATGCTGAAATGGGCGCTGATATTCTTCATCATCGCGATTGTCGCGGCGATATTCGGCTTTGGCGGTATTGCGGCCGGCGCGGCCACCATCGCAAAGTGGCTGTTCTTCATTGCGATCGCAATTTTCATCGTATTCCTGGTCATGGGTTTGGTCGCGGGCGAGGCGCTATTCCGCTAGGCGGTGACGCTTCGGTGGTTTGCCGGCCGGCCTGACGGATCGAGCATCGAATTGGGATGGTCGGAGACGGGCAGAGACGAGCCGTCAGGGCGTGCCGCGCATCATCAACCGGTCGCCGCGCACTTCCCAGCTTTCCAGCCGATTGAGGAAGCTCATGCCGAGCAAGCTGTTCTTCAATTGGCCCGGCTTGACGACCAGTGCCGGCACGGCCCGCTCGATCACGCCACCGATGGCGAGCCGGTCCAGCGTGATCGGTGCCGCGCGTGTGCTTCCGTTGGCGGTATCGACCCGAACCGAATAGTCGAGTACTTCCAGGGGCAGCCCGGCCGCCTTGGCCGCGTCCTGCGTCAACACCACCGAGCTCGCGCCAGTGTCGAGCACCATCGGAATACGAGCGCCGTTGATATGTGCACCGACCGCGAAGTCGCCGCCGCGACCGCGCACCACCTCGACATTGCGGCCGTGGCTTGCCAGGCGGCCCGGCATGAACTCCGCCAGCATCCGCTCGGCGGCATCGTGCAGTTCGAAACGGTAGGTATAGGCGACCATCAGCACGAGGCCGACCACAACCCCGAACATCATGGCCTCCAGCACCATCGATAGCTTGTCGCGGAACAGGGCCAAGGCCAAGCCGCCGGCGAACACCGATGCCGCGATCTTGATCAACAGCCCGTTCGTGTCGTGGCGCAACAGCCGGGCGATCGCGTCCTGGTTGCCGCTTCCCGCAATCAGCACTGCAAGCGAGAGCGCCATGCCTAAGATCAGCGACCAGGTCAGACGGCGACTCACGGCGTCACCCCGCCGCGTCGACCGGGGCACTGCCGCCGCTTGCGCGCCGCGCCGGCAATTCGGCCAGGATGCGCGCGCGTTCGGCCGGGCTCATCGCAGCCCAGCGGGCGATTTCGTCGATGGTCCGGCCGCAACCCAGGCAGAGGCCCGATCGGGCATCCAGCGTGCAGACCTTGGTGCAGGGGCTTTCGATGGTCATGCGTCTCCGTGTCGATTGGGCTTCGACCATAAGCGGCGCATTCTCTAAGACAATTGTAGTTTTGTCGCACGGGACTTCTTTGCTCAAGTGCCAGCCCGGAACAGCGGCCGACGGGACAGCCGCTGCTTTTCTTCCGGGGTGAGGATCGGTTCGCCGGGCTGAATCGACGGCGCCTGCATTTCCTGCACGGGCGCCATGGCTGCGACCACGCGTTCCGGCGGGAAGGTCACGACGACTTCGGTCCCGATGCGCAGCTTGGATTTCAGCGAAAAGCTGCCGCCGTGCATGTCGACCAGGCTCTTGGCGATGGGCAGTCCGAGGCCCGCACCCTGTTCGGCGGACTTGATCGAGTTGGAGCCCTGACCGAACGAGGCGAGCACCACCGGGATTTCCTCCTCCGGAATGCCGGGCCCGGTGTCCTTCACGCTCATGTATTGGCCGCCCGAGGCGGTCCAGCCCACCTTGAGCCAGATGTCACCGCCCGGCGGCGTGAATTTGATGGCATTGGACAGGAGGTTGAGGCAGATCTGGCGCAGCGCGCGCTCGTCCGCCCACAGCCGCGGCAGGTCGGGCTCGAACATCTCGTGCAGGTTGATGCCGCGGTTGGTGGCGCGAAGCTTCAGGAGATGGTGGCAGTCCTCGACGATCGCCGTCAGCGAGACCGACTCCTCGTTGAGCTCGTAGCGGCCTGCCTCGATGCGCGACAGGTCGAGGATCTCGTTGATCAGGCCGAGCAGGTGGACTCCGGAATTGTGGATGTCGGCGGAATATTCCTTGTAGGCGGGAATGGAATGCTCGCCGAACACTTCCGATTTCATCACCTCGGAGAAGCCGAGAATGGCATTGAGCGGCGTGCGCAGCTCGTGGCTCATCTGCGCGAGGAAGCGCGACTTGGAGATGTTGGCGGCTTCGGCGCGCTTGCGCGCCTCGTCGGAGATGGCCTTGGCCTGTTCGAGTTCGCCGATCAGCGCGTCCTTTTCGGCACGCGCCTGCAATGTCGCCAGCGTGGTGGAATAGAGCCGATAGGACAGCACGGCGAAATAGGCCTGCGCGCCCGCCGCCATGATAGCGAGGATGTAGTCGCGCAGCGTGCCCTGCAGCGCAAAGTGCAGCGCGATTGCCGCCGTGACCGGAAAAGTCGCCGCGAACGCCGCCATCGGCAGGCTCGATGCCAACATCGAGGACACCGCCACGACCAGCAGCATGACGAACAGCATGAAGGTGCCGGTGTTCTGGTCGGAGCCCACCGGGTTCATCAGTACGAACGTCCAGGCCAGCCCGTAGAACAGATCGAGCGTGATGAAGCGCAGCCGCCAAGTATGCGCCGAGGTGCCGACCATGGGCTGGTCGAGGAATTGCCGGCACTTCCTGATCATGACGGCGTGGATGACCAGCACCGAGGCGGTCCACAGGCCAGCCTGCACCGCGCCGTTCCACAGGCTCGACAGGAAGCCGACGGTGGCCACCAGCAGCAGGATGACGAACGAGGCCGAGAGCCGGTTCTGCGCGTAAAGGCGCAGCAACTCGTAGTCGAAGGCCGGCCGGGTGCCGCTCGACGAGATCAGCCGGTCGCGCGCATCGCGAACATATTGCGCCGAAAGCCGCCGCTTCACCGGCGAAGTCTCCGGCGGCAGGGCGGAATGGTCGGATTGCTTGCCTGGGCGCATGGCGGCGGACGAGGGGCTCACGCTACAAATACAGGCCGCTAACCTCGCCCATAATCCTTAAGGGGTTGCTTAAGAGGGACCTAAAAACCCTGGTTAACGAAGCTTACCGACCCTTTGACAGCGGGCTTGCGCCATGGTCCGGTGCCGCCCCGAGGGGAAACGGATGAGGGAGTTTGACGAAAATGAAGCTCTATGACGCCGGCCGGGCGCCGAATCCGCGCCGCACCCGTATTTTCCTCGCCGAGAAGGGCATCGACGTCCCCTCGGAGCAGGTCGACATGATGGCCATGCAGCACAAGACGCCGGAATATGCGGCCATCAACCCGCTGCAGCGCATGCCGGCCCTGGTACTGGACGACGGTACGGTCATCTCCGAATCGATCGCCATCTGCCGCTATTTCGAAGCCATCCAGCCGGAGCCGCCGCTGTTCGGGGTGGGACCCAAGGAGATCGCCGAGGTCGAAATGTGGAACCGGCGCTGCGAGCTCAACCTGATGCTGCCGGTGGCGCAGGTCTTTCGCCACACCCATCCGGCCATGAAGGACCTGGAGGTGCCGCAGGTAGCGGAATGGGGCGAGGCCAACCGACCGCGGGTGGCGGAGTTTCTCGGCATCCTCGACAAGCAGTTGCAGGCCAGTCCCTTCGTGGCCGGCGACCGTTACTCGGTCGCCGATATCAGCGCGATGGTGGCGATCGACTTCATGAAGCCGTCGAAAATCCCGGTGCCGGAAGGCCTGGAGAATGTGAATCGCTGGCACGCTGAGGTGTCGGCGCGACCGAGCGCCAAAGCGTAACGGTCGATGCGCCTCACCATCGTCGGTTGCGGCGACGCCTTCGGATCGGGCGGTCGCGGCAACACCTGCTTCTGGCTGGAGACCGCCAAGGCGACGCTCGTCGTCGACTTCGGCGCCTCCGCCTTGCCCGGCTTGAAGGCGCTGAAGCTCGATCCCAACGGCATCGACGCCATCGTGCTTTCGCACCTGCATGGCGATCATTTCGGCGGGCTGCCGTTCCTGCTGCTCGACTATCAGTTCCTGGCGCGGCGCGAGCGGCCTCTGCTGATCGCCGGACCGCCGGGCACCAGCGAACGGCTCGGCGCTGCGCTGGAAGTGTTCTTTCCCAAGTCCACCGGCACCAAGTGGCGCTTTCCCTGGCGCGTGCAGGAAATCGCCGTCGGCGTCGAGACGGACGTGCTTGGCCATGCGGTGCTGACGGCGGAAGTGGTGCATCAGTCGGGCGCGCCCTCGACCGCGCTGCGGCTGTCGGATGGTGCCAAGACCTTCGCCTATTCCGGCGACACCGAATGGACGGACGCTCTATTGCCGATTGCGGCAGGCGCCGATCTGTTCGTTTGCGAATGCTACGCCTATGCCGGCACCAAGATCAGCGGCCACATGAGCTGGGAGATCTTGCAGCCGAAACTCCCCGCGCTCGCCGCCAGGCGCACGCTGCTCACGCACATGAACCCGAGCATGCTGGCGCAGCTTGCCACGCTGAAAGGTGAGGGGGTGTTGCTGGCGGAGGATGGATTGGTGATGGAGGTGTGAGGGCTAGTGTCCCGATTCCGAAGTTCGCTTGATTTTGCGCCATCCTCGTGAGCGAACTTCGGAATCGAAGGACACTAGCAACTTTTTAATTCTAGTGTGGTTTGGTTCAGAAGTTCGCTTGATGGACTCGCGGATAGAATGAAGCGAACTTCTGAACCACCACACTAGCCGGCGCTGCTCTTGAAGGGCTTGCCGAATACCTCTTCATAGTCCTTCTCGTCCCAGTAGCCGATCAGAATGCCGGGCGGCTCTCGTCCGGCCATCTGGTCGACGCGCTCGGGCGTGACGGTGATGCGATTGTGGTGCTGGCGCGCCCAGGTGAAAATCGCGTCGGCCAGCCGCGCGCGTTCCTGCTCGTAGGCAGGGTCGGCGCCGAGATCGTTGAGTTCCTGCGGATCGCTCTCCAGGTCGAACAGCATCGGCCGGAAACCCTCGCAGTGCACATATTTCCAGCGCTTGTCGCGCACCATGATCAGCCGCGCTTGCGCCTGGTCGATGCCCAGTGCAACGCGGGCGCGGCGGGTGCCGTAGTCATATTCCGAAATGACGTAGTCGCGCCATTTCTCCGGCCTGCCCTTGCGGTGGAGCAGGGGGCTCAAGGAGCGGCCTTCCAGGATGTGCGGTTTGGCCTCGCCGCCGAAGAACTCGAGGAAGGTGGGCGCAAGATCGATGCCCTCGACCAGCTCCGCGCAAGCCGAGCCACGCGTGGCGTCCGCCTCCGGCCGCGGGTCGTAGATGATCAACGGCACGCGGACGGTCTGTTCGAAGAACAGATCCTTCTCGCCCATCCAGTGATCGCCGAGATAATCGCCGTGGTCGGAGCTCATGACGATCATGGTGTTGTCCATGAGCCCGCGCTTCTCCATGAAAGCGAACAGATTGCCGAGCTGATCGTCCATCTGCTTGATCAGCCCCATATAGGCGGGAATGACACGCTCGCGCACTTCGTCGCGGGAGAAAGACCGGCATATCCGCGTCTTCTGATAGGCGCCGAACACGGGGTGGTCGGTCTGCCGCTCGGCCTCCGAGCGGACCGGCGGCAAAATGTGTTCCTTGCCGTACATGGCGTGGTAGGGCGCCGACACGATATAGGGCCAGTGCGGCTTGATGTAGGAGAGATGGCAGAGCCAAGGCTGGTCGCCGGCCGCCGCCATGAAGTCCATCGCCCGCTTCGTCATATAGGGCGTCTCGGAATGCTCGTCGGGCACGCGCGCCGGCAGGTTGTTGTAGCGCATGAGCCAGCCGGAGAGGATTTCTCCGTCGTCACCTTCCGCCGAGTTCGCCCATTCCTCCCACGGGTTGCGGCCGAGGAATCCGTGTTGCCGCAGGTAATTGTCGTAGGGCGGATCGGGATCGTAGGGTCCGTCGGGATGCAGGCCATCGTCGCGTTCGAACGGCTCGAAGCCGCATTGCGAGACCAGCACGCCGATGTTGGAGGCCGGGTCGATGCCGAGCCATTTCATGCCCTGCGTGTCCGGAGTCATGTGGGTCTTTCCGACCAGCGCCGCGCGCACGCCGAGCGGGCGCAGGTGATCGCCCAGCGTCGGCTCGCCCACGCGCAGCGGAAATCCGTTCCAGGTCGAGCCGTGCGAGCGGCAATAGCGCCCCGTGTAATAGCTCATGCGCGAGGGACCGCAGAACGGCGACTGCACGAAGGCCGCATCGAAGCGCACGCCCTTGGCGGCCAGCGCGTCGAGGTGCGGCGTGTGCAGGTGCGGATGGCCGTAGCAGGACAGGTAATCCCAGCGCAGTTGATCGGCCATGATCCAGAGCACGTTCTTGGCAGCGGGCATTCCTTAATCTCTCCAAGTGGCGAAAACCGAAGGGGCCGGCCTACATCCATTTCGGCAGGAAGGTGGCCAGGCCCGGAAACAGGAATATCAACACCAGCGCCACCAGGATGGCGCCGATGAACGGCGTGACGCCGGCGAAGATGCGCCCAAGCTTCAGGTCCGGCATCACCGCCTTGACGACGAACACATTCATCCCGATCGGCGGGGTGATCAGGCCGAGTTCGGTCACCAGCACCACGACGATGCCGAACCAGATAAGGTCGACATGTGACTGGTTGAGCGCGGGCATGAACACCGGCACCAGCAGCAGCAGGATGCCGATCGCCTCGAAGATCATGCCCATGAATATCGCGATCAGCACGATGGCGAGCACCAGCCCGTCGGGCGATAGGTGGAGCGAGTCGACGATGTCCACGAGCGCGTAGGGCATGCCGGAAAGATTGATGAACTCGGCGAATACGAGCGCGCCGAAGATCACGATGAACAGCGTCGCGGTGGTACGGGCGGCTTCCGCCAGCGTGGAAATCCATTCGTCGAGCGTACGCAGGTGTCCGCGCGTAAACGAGATCGCCATGGCGCCAAAAGCGCCGATGCCGGCCGCCTCGGTCGGCGTGAAGATGCCGCCATAGATGCCGCCGAGTACCAGGACGAACAGGAAGAGCACCGGCCATACCACGCGCAAAGCGCGCCGTTTCACCTTCGCATCGAGGGGTGCGCCGGCCGGCCCGAATTCCGGATGCCGCCATACCGTCCATCGGACTGCGCAGAGAAAGAGCCCGACCAGCAGCAGGCCCGGCAGCACGCCGGCGATGAACAGCTTGCCGATGTCCTGCTGCGCCACGATGGCGTAGATGACGAGCGGCACCGACGGCGGGATCATGATGCCCAGCGTTCCGCTGGCGGCGACCGAGCCGGAAGCGAGGCTGTCGCTGTAGCGGTAGCGCCGCATCGGCGGGATGGCGACCCTGGTCATGGTGGCGGCGGTGGCGAGAGAGGAGCCGCACACTGCCGCAAAGCCGGCGCAGGCGATCACCGTCGAGAGCGCGAGGCCGCCTTTGAAGCGGCCGAAGCCGGCATAGGCCGCGTCGTACAGATCGTTCGAGACTTTCGCCCGGTAGATGAAAGTCCCCATCAGGATGAACAGCGGAATGACGGTCAGATTGTAGTTCATCGCGTTTTCCATGACCTGCTGTCCCATCAGCGACAGCGCGGCCGGAAAACCGCGTAGATAGGCAAAGCCCACGATGCCGACCAGCATGGTGGCAAAGCCCACGCGGAAACCGAAAAAGCACAACAGAATGAGGACGGCGAAGCCGATCAGCGCCGGGGTCACAGCGAGCCCCCCAGGTCTTCGGCACCGTGGCTCTCGCGCGCAAGCACGAGGCCGAGGACCTGCATGACCAGGCTCACCGCCGAGAGGCCCGCGACCGTAAACGCCACCACATCGAGCGGCCATTCCAGCACGATCGTCCTGGTGCCGATCTTCTGGGCGTCGAGCGCATACTCATAAAGCTGAAAGGCGATGATCGCCATCACGCCGACCGAGAAGATCTGAATGATGATGCGGCGCGCGGTGTGGGGAATGATGCGGTCGAGTTGTGCATCGAACAACTCGACGGTGATGTGCTCGTCGCGCGCGTTGACCAGGCAAAGCCCCGCGAAGATGCTCATCGCCAGCAGGAACTGGTTCATCTCGGCGGCGCCGAAAATCGGCGCCGTGAAGACATATCGCCCCACCACGTCGGCGAAGGTCAGCATCATCATGGCGAACAGAAGGATCGCCGCGACGAACTCGGCGATCCGCATCAGCGGCGGCAGAACTGCTTGGGCGAACGCGCGCATGGCCACTTCCGGGCGATCTGGATGTGCGGTCGGGGGACGGCCGTTCAGTCCACCTTTCGCGACAATTCCTGCACGCGTTTGACGTAGAAGTCGTAGGCCCCCTGGCCGTCGAGACCGCGCTTGTTGGCAGTCGCGATCCACTTCTTGGTCAAGTTGTCGCCGATCTTAATGAGGGCCGCCTCGAAGTTTGGATCGGCGCTGACGATCTTGATGCCGGCCTTCTTCAGGTCGACCATCGATTCCTTGTCGGCCTGGATCCAGTAGGCGGAGATCATACGCGCGAATTTTACGCCGCTCACCGACGTGATGGCCTCCTGATCCTTCTTCGACAGCGATTCCCATTTCTTTTCGTTCATCAGGAATGAAAAGCTGGTCGAATAGATGCCGTGATGGAACTGCGTCATCGACTTCGTGTAGGGGATCAGACGGAAATCGCGGACGCTCGCCGGGCTCACGCCGACATAGGCGTCGACCACGCCGCGCGACACGATCTCGTTCATCTGGACGGCGGGCCCTGACACGACGCCCGCGCCGACCGCCTTCATGATATTGGCGTTGGTGCCGGGTAGGGCCCAGATTTTGCGTGATTTCAGATCGGCGATGGAATTCACCGGCTTGTCGGTCTGGCTCCACAACTCGGCCGGCGTGACCACCCACATCGAGAGAACGTGCACGCCCTTATATTCGTGCGGAAAATACTTTTCATAAGTCTCCCACAGTGCCTGCGACATGGCCTGGGAATCGTGCGTCGCGATGAAGGGCCGCATCGCGACCGTCGGCCCCCATACGCGGTTGGCGATGAAGCCGTTGAACTGGAAGGCGGTGTCGGCGATGCCGCTCTCGACCGATGCCCATTGCTGCGGCGGCGGGGCAAGCGATTTGGGCGGGATGATGACCTTCACGTCGCCATTGGTCGCCTTCTCCACCCATTTGGCCCAGGTCGGCAAGAGCTTGGTGCAGACCGGATGCTGCGGCGGCCAGAAGCAATTGGAGATCAATCGCGTGGTCGCCTGTGCCGGCATGGCGGCGCCGGCCAGTGTCATGACAGCAGCGGCAATGGCGAGCAAAAGCAGTCGCATGAATTTCCTCCCGGTCGTTTCGTCCGGCATTTGTGAGCTTATGGGCCGGTTTGCCTGCCATCATAAGCAAGAAAGGACTTGATTAAAAATCATAATTCGGCAGTATATTATACCAGATTGATATGAAGCTCGATCCGCGCCACCTGGTCCAGCTCGCCACCATTCTCGACAGCGGCACGCTGCGGGTGGCCGCCGCGCGGCTGAGCACCACGCAGCCCGCGCTCAGCCGGACCATCGCCATGATGGAGGAGCGCGTCGGCACCCCGCTGTTCGAGCGCAGCCGGCGCCCACTCACGCCGACGGACACCTGCATCGAACTCGCCGCCTTCGGCCGCACCATTCGCGGCGCCGCCGAAGCGGCAGACCGCATGTCGCACCAGATTTCCGCCGGACAGTACGGCACCATCCGCATCGGGGCACCTCCGTTCATGTGCGACCCGCTGGTGAGCCGCATCATCGCCGAGTTCGTACACACGCGGCCCGAGGTGCGCGTGGTGCTGCACAGCGACTATTTCCCGTCTCTGGTTGCGGACCTTTACAATCATCGCCTCGACATCATCATCGGCCCGTTCGAGTTGATAGAGCGTCCACGCGGCTTGGCCATCGAACGCGTCCTCAAGAGCCGCAATTTCATTGTCTGCCGGCCCGGGCACAGGCTGTTGAGCAAGGAAGAGATCACCGTCGCCGACTTCGAGCAGGCTTTGTGGATCGGCCATGCACGACAAAGCGTCCTCTCGACCGACCTGCGCTCGACGCTGGCCGATCTCGGCGTCAACCGGGTCAATGTCGTGTTTGAAAGCGATTCCGCCGGCGCCGTCGTGACGCTCGTGCGTGAAGGCGACTACCTGACCGTGCTGCCGCTCCTGTCGGCCGCGCAGCGGCTCGCGGCGGGCGAATTGGCGATACTGCCGACGCCGCGCAGTGGTCCGGAGCGCTGGATCGCCATTATTACGCGGCTCGACGGCGCGCACAGCGCCGCTATGACGGCGCTCAAGAAATCGTTGTTCGAGCACATCAGCGCGACCATTCCGCTCGTGCATCGTCTTGCGGAGTCACGACCGAGCAGATGGGCGGCGCAAACCGCCGGCTGAGTGCCGCATGAAGGAATGCAGCTCCTGATGTCGTCCGCAATGAACGAGCCCATTGCGCAGCCGGAATGTCCTAGACAGAATCATTGCATCCGTGGATCGAGCCAGGAACGTGCAGATGTCCCGGTTGGCTAATCTCGGAGAGGCGCTCGCCATGCATGCGCGCCTATCGCCAGATAAGATCGGCGCGGGTGATCTCGACCGCAGCATGTCCTTCCGTAACTGGTACCAGCGTGCCTGCCGTTTCGCCAACGTATGGCGGCCGCGTTGTCGGCACGACCCTCCGGCATTCGGACTACGCCGGCATGGCGCGCGCGCTCGGCCTCCACGGAGAGCGCGTTGAAAAGCCGGAGGATCTGAGAGCGGCATTGGAGCGGGCGCTGAAAAATGCGCCTTCGCTAGTGGACGTCGTCACCTCGCAAACAGTGCTGTCGTCCGATGCGCAAAAGGGGCTCGGCTTCGTGCCGGATTATCAGGGGCTGACTGCCTGGGACGAGGCCGAACGCAGGCGGCACCAGGGCTGAGAGTGCTGGACACCAACAAGAAAGCCATGCAACGGACGCGTCCTCTGGCACCCGTCCGCAGCTTCACTTCCTCTCCAGCAGCGCGATCAGGCTCGAGGTGTCCCAGCGATTGCCGCCGATCGCCTGCACTTCCGAATAGAACTGATCGACCAGCGCGGTGACCGGCAGGTGCGCCTTGTTGTTGCGCGCCTCGCCGAGACATATCCCGAGATCCTTGCGCATCCATTCCACCGCGAAGCCGTAATCGAACTTGCCGGCCGCCATGGTCTTGTAGCGGTTTTCCATCTGCCAGGACTGCGCCGCGCCCTTGGAGATAGTGGCAATCACCTTCTCGATGTCGAGGCCCGCGCGCTTGGCGAAATGCAGCCCCTCCGACAGGCCCTGAACCAGGCCGGCGATGCAGATCTGATTGACCATCTTGGTGAGTTGGCCGGCGCCAGGGTCGCCGATCAGATTGCAGGCGCGCGCGTAGGCCGCGATCACCTTTTCCGCTTTGGCGAAGGGCCCCGCCTCGCCGCCGCACATCACGGTGAGCACGCCGTTCTCGGCACCGGCCGATCCGCCCGACACCGGCGCGTCGATGAAATCGAAACCGGCCTTCTTGCCCGCGGCATGCAGTTCGCGGGCGATTTCCGCCGAGGCGGTGGTGTGATCGACGAAAATCGTGCCCTTTCCCATGGCCTGGAAGGCGCCATTTTCGCCCAATGTCACTTCGCGCAGATCATTATCGTTGCCCACACACGCCATCACGAAGTCCTGGCCTTGCGAGGCGGCTTTCGGGGTCGGGGCCGATTTGCCGCCGTACTCCTTGACCCATTTCTCGGCCTTGGCGGCGGTGCGGTTATAGACGGTCACCTCGTGGCCGCCCTTGTTCTTGAGATGTCCGGCCATGGGGTAGCCCATCACGCCCAAACCCAAAAACGCCACCTTCGCCATCTGTTCCTCCTGGTCGAAATCGGATTGCGCCTTGGCGCGCGCACGCCAGCCGCTTATCTGCCCATAGGTCACCCGCGGCGGCGGGCGCGTCAACCACCCTTCTCGCGTATCCATGCGCGCATTGACCGGGCCGCCGTCGTGCCTATGGTGGCGGCGAAAAACGGGCGCTTCCGGCGACAAGGATGGACGATATGGCTGTGACGAAAGAACAGGTTGTGGCGGCTCTGGCGCGGGTGCCGGCGCCCGGTGGCGGCGCCTTGACCGATGCGAAGGTGCTCTCCGACGTCGTCGTGTCCGACGGCAAGGTGTTCTTTTCCCTTACGGTCGACGCCGCTGCGGTGAAGGCCTGGGAGCCGGTGCGCGAGGCCGCCGAAAAGGCGGTGCGCGCGGTTCCCGGCGTACAGTCGGCGCTGGTCGCGCTGACGGCCGAGCGTGCTCCCGGCGCCCCTCGACCGCAACCTCAGCAGCCTCCGGCGCAGGGTGGCACCGCGCCGCGCCGTGCGGCGCATCCGAACGATCGGGTGCAGCCGGGCATACCCGGCGTCGAAGCGGTCATCGCGGTCGCCTCCGGCAAGGGCGGCGTCGGCAAATCGACCACCGCGGTCAACCTGGCGCTGGGCCTGCGCGAACTCGGGCTGAAGGTCGGCCTGCTCGATGCCGACATCTACGGCCCCTCCATGCCCAAGCTGCTCGCCATCAAGGAGAAGCCGCAGACCATCGGCGGCAACCGGCTCAAGCCGATCGAGCGCTACGGCCTCACGGTCATGTCGATCGGCTTCCTGATCGACGAGGAAACGCCGATGATCTGGCGCGGGCCAATGGTCATGTCGGCCATCACCCAGATGCTGCGCGAGGTGGAATGGGGCAAGCTCGACGTCATGGTGGTCGATATGCCGCCCGGCACCGGCGACGCGCAACTGACCATGGCGCAGCAGGTGCCGCTCAAGGGCGCCGTCATCGTCTCGACGCCGCAGGACCTCGCGCTGATCGACGCCCGCCGCGGCATCGCCATGTTCAAGCGCGTCAACGTGCCGGTGCTCGGCATCGTCGAGAACATGAGCTATTTCCTCTGCCCGCATTGCGGCGAGCGCTCCGAGATTTTCGGCCACGGCGGTGCGCACGCCGAGGCCCAGCGGCTCGGCGTGCCATTCCTCGGCGAGGTCCCGCTGCACATGACCATCCGCGAGAAATCCGATTCCGGCCTGCCGGTGGTGGCCAGCGAGCCGGACGGCGCGCACGCAAAAATCTATCGCGAGATCGCCGAGCGGGTTTGGGAGCAGATCAAGCCGGGTGCCGCGGCCGGGCGCACCGCTCCCAAGATCGTCATAGAGGCTTAATTCCTCCCGCCCGCCTGCGGCTAAAGGGCCGGACTCGCGACGAAAATCGGCTTGCGCTCGCAAGATGGCGGACGCATGGTGCCGGTCATTCCGGAGCACTCACCCGCTCCGCAAGGGGGAGTACACTCTGAATTCCCAAAACTAAGGAGTAACTTGATGAAACGCCGTAATTTCCTGGCCACCGTGGGCGCCGGCGCGGCCGCTGCCGCCATCGCCAAGCCGGCGATTGCGCAGTCGATGCCGACCCTCAAGTGGCGTTTGACCGCGAGCTGGCCGAAGGCGCTCGACACCCTGTTCGGCGCCTGCACGCTGATCTCGAAATACGTGTCGGAAGCCACGGACGGCAAGTTCCAGATCCAGACCTTCGCGGCCGGCGAGATCGTCCCCGGCCTCCAGGTGCTCGAACTCGGTACAGAACGGCACTGTCGAACTCGGCCATACCGCGATGTACTACTACATCGGCAAGGACCCGACCTGGGCGCTGTTCTGCGCGGTGCCGTTCGGCCAGAAGGCGCGCCAGCAAAACGCCTGGTTCTATCACGGCGACGGCCAGAAGCTTATCGACGGCTTCGGCGAAAACTACAACGTGAAGTGCCTGCTCTCTGGCAACACCGGCACGCAGATGGGCGGCTGGTTCCGCAAGGAGATCAAGACCGTTGCCGATCTGAAGGGCCTCAAGATGCGCATCGGCGGCTGGGCCGGCAAGACGATGTCCAAGCTCGGCGTCGTGCCGCAACTCATCGCCGGCGGCGACGTCTATCCGTCGCTGGAGAAGGGCACCATCGATGCCGCCGAGTGGGTCGGTCCCTATGACGATGAGAAGCTCGGCTTCTACAAGGTCGCCAAATATTATTACTATCCCGGCTGGTGGGAAGGCGGCACCACCAACCATCTGCTGATCAACCTGAAGAAGTGGCACGACCTGCCGAAGCAGTACCAAGCGGTCCTCGAAGGCGCGGCCGCGTACGCCAACGTCAGCACGCTGGCTAAATACGACGCGGTCAATCCGGACGCGCTCAAGCGCCTGCTGACCAAGGGCGCGCAGCTCCGCCCGTTCAGCCAGGAGATCATGGAAGCCTGCCTGAAGGCCTCCAACCAGGTGAACACGGAAGAGTCGGCGAAGAACGCAAACTACAAGAAGGTGCTCGCCTCCATGCAGGAATTCCGCGACAACGAGAACCTGTGGTGGCAGGTCGCGGAATACACCTTCGAGAACTTCATGATTCGCACGCGCGGCCAGAAGGGCTGAGCGGAAGCGAGCGCCAAAACGAAAAAGCGCCAGATCGACATCGAGCGGGGCCGGCCCAAACAGCCGGCCCCGCTGTCATTTTAGGCAGCGTAGGAAGCTCGTCCCCACTTACAACTTTGGTCGTAGCGGTGCAGACTGGTATTGAGGGGCGGGGTCGGCCATGATTTCGGCCACGCCCCGCAGGGGTGCAGTGGGAGAGGGGATAAACCCCACTCACACCAAATCATAATGTCCAAGAGGGAGGTTCAACGGATGAAACGTCGTCAATTCTTGAAGGCCGCCGGTCTCGGCGCGGCTGCCAGCGCGGCTGTCGCCGCTCCGGCCATTGCGCAGTCGAGCCCGACAGTGAAGTGGCGCATGACGGCAAGCTGGCCGAAGTCGCTCGACACGCTCTACGGTGGCGCGGTCGAGCTTTCGAAGGCGGTGGCCGCGGCGACCGACAACAAGTTCCAGATCCAGGTGTTCGCCGGCGGCGAGATCGTGCCGGGCCTGCAGGCGCTCGACGCAGCGTCGAACGGCACGGTGGAGATGGGCCACACCGCCTCGTACTACTATTTCGGCAAGGATCCGACCTTCGCCTTCGGCACCTCGGTCGCCTTCGGCCCCAACCAGCGCCTGAACCAGGGCTGGTTCTACCAGGGCGGCGGCAAGGAAGTGCTCAACGAGTTCTATAAGAAGTACAACGTGACCATGCTGCTCGCCGGCAACACCGGCTGCCAGATGGGCGGCTGGTACCGCAAGGAGATCAAGTCCGTCGCCGATCTCAAGGGTCTCAAACTCCGCATCGGCGGCTTCCCCGGCCAGATCCTGGCCAAGCTCGGTGCGGTGCCGCAGCAGATCGCCGCCGGCGACATCTATCCCTCGCTGGAGAAGGGCACCATCGACGCCGCCGAGTGGGTCGGACCCTACGACGACTACAAGCTCGGCTTCTACAAGGTCGCGCCCTACTACTACTACCCGGGCTGGTGGGAAGGCGGTTCGATGATCGCCGCCTTCGTCAACCTCAACAAGTGGAACGCGCTGCCGAAGCATTATCAGGCCATCCTCACCAATGCGGCGGCCTACGCCAACGACTGGATGGTGTCGAAATACGACCAACTCAATCCGCAATCGCTCAAGCAACTGCTCGCCGGCGGCACCAAGCTGCGCGCCTTCTCGCCGGAGATCATGGAAGCCTGCTTCAAAGCGATGAACGAGGTGCATGACGAGATCGCCAAGAAGAACGCCAACTTCAAGAAGGTCTATGAGTCGATGAAGGCCTTCCGCAACAACGGCTACCAGTGGTTCCAGGTGGCCGAAGGCACCTACGACAACTTCATGTACCGCCACACCGCCTGATCCGCGGCGGGCGAACGCGGAAAAGAAGCGGCCCCGGAGCATGCGCTCCGGGGCCGTTTTCCATTGGCGTCGGTTCAGCCGTCGCCGCTATTTGAAATGCGGCGTGATGTTGAGCGCGGGCGGCGGCGCGATCTGCGGAATCTCGATCTTCACCTTGTTCAGATCGACGTTCGTCTCGACGCCCTTGTAGTGCATCACCATGGCCGGGAAGAAGATCACCAGCAGCACCATGGTCACCTGGATGAACACGAAGGGTATCGCGCCCCAGTAGATCTGGCCGGTGGTGATCGGGTCCATGAGCTTGCCGGAGATGCGGTCGACGTAGGGTTCGCGCGGCGCAACCGAGCGCAGGTAGAACAGGGCGAAGCCGAACGGCGGATGCATGAACGAGGTCTGCATGTTGACGCCGAGGATGACGCCGAACCAGATCAGGTCGATGCCCAGGTGTTCGGCAGCCGGCCCGAGCAGCGGGATGACGATGAAGGCGATCTCGAAAAAGTCGAGGAAGAAGGCCAGCACGAAGACGAACAGGTTGACGAAGACCAGGAAGCCGACTTGGCCGCCGGGCAGCGAGGTCAGCAGATTCTCGACCCAAATGTGCCCGCTCACGCCGTAGAAGGTGAGCGAGAACACGCGCGCGCCGACCAGGATGAAGAGCACGAAAGCCGCGAGTTTGGCAGTCGATTCGACCGCCTGGCGGATCAGGTCCCAGTTCAGCCGGCGCTTGGCGAAGCCGAGCGCCAGCGCGCCGGTCGCGCCCATGGCGCCGCCTTCGGTCGGCGTGGCGACGCCGATGAAGATGGTGCCGAGCACCAGGAAGATCAGGAACAGCGGCGGCACCATGACGAAGGTGGTCTGCTGCGCAATGTGCGACAAAAAGCGGAAACCGGTCAGTCTGTGGATGACCCAGTTCACCACGGCGACGGCGAAGGCGAACAGGATTCCGTAGAACAGGTAGAAAACCACGTAGTCGGCGCCATGCGCGCTCGAGTTGCGCATGGCTACCCAGGCGAACACGGCGCTGGCGATCGTGAGGAACAGCAGCGAAAGCAGCCCGCGCTCGTCGTCGCCCGCCTGGAGAAAACGGACGCTCGTCATTAGAAGGCGGAGCAAGATGACGATGGCGACGGCATGCAGCGCCAACAGGCCGTACTCGCCGATCTGGTCGAACGCGTTGGATTTCGCGGCCAGCGCGATCTCGGCCGGCACGATTTCATAAAGATGGTACGAGAGCCAGGCCACTCCCGCGAGCGAGCATGCCGCGATCAAGACGGCATTGATGCGGGTGAGCGGTTGGCGGATGCGCGGTTCGGTTTCCTTGAAGCCGACGGCTTCCGCCGGCAATCCCGGCGCGGCCTTCGGCGAGAAATGGGCAACGACGAACACATAGCTGGCGTAAAGCAGCGACAGCACAAGTCCGGGAATGAACGCTCCCTCGTACATGTCGCCGACCGAGCGGCCGAGCTGGTCGGCCATCACGATCAGCACGATGGACGGCGGGATGATCTGCGAGAGCGTGCCGGAGGCGGCGATGATGCCGGTGGCCACGCGCCGGTCGTAGCCATAACGCAGCATGATCGGCAGCGAGATCAGCCCCATCGAGATGACGGAAGCCGCCACTACGCCGGTGGTGGCCGCGAGCAGCGCGCCGACGAAGACCACCGCATAGGCTAGGCCTCCGCGCACTGTGCCGAACAACTGCCCGACCGTGTCGAGCAGGTCTTCCGCCATGCCGGATCGTTCGAGCACCAGCCCCATGAATGTGAAGAACGGGATCGCCAGCAGCGTCTCGTTGCTCATGACGCCGTAGATGCGGTCGGGCAGGGCCTGCAGAAAATCCGGCTGGAACAGGCCGAGCTCGATGCCGATGAAACCGAAGATCAGCCCGATGGCGCCGAGCGAGAATGCCGCCGGATAACCGAGCAGCAGGAAGACCACCAGGGCTCCGAACATGATCGGAGCCATGTTGTCGATGATGAATGCTTCCATGGAGACCCCGGCTGCCCGACTACTTCTTTTCCATTGCTTGGATGACTTCCTCGGCCTCGGCTTCAAGCGAGCTCTTCTGGCTCGCATGCGGGTCCGGGATGAGCTCCCGCATGACCGCGATGCGCTTCACGAGCTCGGACAGGCCCTGCATAAGCAGGAGTCCGAATCCGATCATGATCAGCGATTTGGCCGGCCATTGCGGCAACCCGCCGGAATTCCAGGACTGTTCGTTGATCTCATAGGACTTGAGGAAGAACGGGATGCCGGTGATCAGCATCACGACGGCGAGCGGCAGGAGGAAAAACGCATGGCCGACCGCGTCGATGATGTTGCGGGCGCGCGGCGGCAGCATGTTGTTGAGGATGTCGATGCGGATGTGCTCGTTGGCCAGGAGCGTCCAGGGCGAGCACAACAGGAACACCACGCTGAATAGCACCCATTGCAGCTCGAGCCAGGAATTCGACGACGTGTCGAAGACTTTGCGCACCGTTGCATTCACCGCGGACACGAGTACGGCGAGCAGCAGCAGCCATGCCACGCGCTTGCCGATCCACGTCGTGATAGCGTCGATGACCCGGGTCACCGGCAGCAACGTCTTCAGAACTGCGTCGAGAGCGCCCAATTCGCGAACTCCCCTCCGTCCGGCCCCGCATGGCGGTGAACCGGCCTTTCTTCTTGTTTTTCGTAACCCCACAGCCCAGCCTTGCGGCCAAGCCCGCCACCTTAAGCCGATGGCGATATGAGGCGTCAAGGTGAACTTGCGCGCACCGGTCGAGGCGGCCGGTTGCGGGCCGGCCGGAATGCGCCTTCAACCACAGGTTTTGGGGCACTAAACGCTCGGTTAACTGCCGGGCCCTGCAAAGGTACCGGGCCGATTTGCGGGCTATGCGCGCAGAGGCGCCGGAGCAAGGCATGCGGCAATTGACGGTCACCTGACGGCTGATTGTGGCCGCCATGCTGCCGCTGGGGGCCGTTCCGGGCACGATCGGCGTCTGCTTCACGCCCTCGCGGCTGCGTCCGGCGGAACTGCACGACCTGGTGACCAAGCCCGCGGAGCTGGCATAGTCGTCTCGCCGCGGCTTGCTCAGCCCCCCGTCACGCTCATGTGGCGCGACAGGGCGGGGCGCTGGTGGCGGCGATCGATGATGAAGTCATGGCCCTTGGGCTTGCGCGCGATCGCTTCGTCGATGGCCGCGTAGATCAGGTCGTCCGCTTCCGAGGCGCGCAGGGGCGCGCGCAGGTCGGCTGCGTCGTCCTGGCCAAGACACATGTACAGCGTGCCGGTGCACGTGATGCGCACGCGGTTGCACGACTTGCAGAAATTATGTGTGAGCGGCGTGATGAAGCCGAGCCGCCCGCCGGTTTCCTTCACGCGCACGTAGCGCGCCGGGCCGCCGGTTCGATAGTCGATGTCTTCGAGCGTGTAGCGCTCGGCGAGCCGCGAACGCACCATCGACAGCGGCAGATACTGGTCGAGGCGGGTTTCGCCGACGTCGCCCAGCGGCATCACTTCGATCACGGTGAGATCCATGCCGCGGCCATGCGCCCATTCCAGCATGGGCGCGAGCTCATCTTCGTTCACGCCCTTGAGCGCGACCGCGTTGATCTTTACCGCCAGCCCGGCCGCCTGCGCGGCGTCGATGCCGGCGAGCACCTTGTCGAGCTCGCCCCAGCGGGTGATGGCGCGGAATTTGTCGTCGTCGAGCGTGTCGAGCGAGACGTTGATGCGCTCGACCCCGAGCCCTTTGAGTTCGGCGGCATATTTCGCCAACTGCGAGCCATTGGTGGTGAGTGTGAGCTCCTTGAGCGCACCGCTCTTTAGATGGCGGGACAGCGAATGGAACAGCGTCATGATGCCGCGGCGCACCAACGGTTCCCCGCCGGTCAGACGCAGCTTGCTCACCCCCTTGGCGACGAAGGCGCTGCACAGCCGATCGAGTTCCTCCAGGCTCAAGAGGTCCTTTTTCGGCAGGAAGGCCATGTTCTCCGACATGCAATAAACGCAGCGGAAATCGCAGCGATCGGTCACCGACACGCGCAAATAAGTGATGGCGCGCTGGAACGGATCGATCAGCGGCGCCGGCCGCGGGGCGGCGCGCTCGCGTTCTGCCAAGGAAATTCCGTCACCTGCCATGATCCGTCCCGAAAAGCGCGGATTCTGGGTCCGCTGTCGTTCTTCATATAGTCATAGTGGCGGATATTGGCCATGGCGTCCACCCGCGCGCACAGGCGCGAGGCGGCATCGATCATCCGCCGCGCGCGCCGTGCAAGCTTTAGCGCGCCGTTATTTCGACCCGGACGGCGCCGGCCAGGGCGAGGATGAAGGCGCTGGCGCGGGCGCCGCTTGAGGCGGCGGGGCCGCGGGGGCTGGTGCCGGCCTGGCCGCGGGCGGCTTGTGAGCGACTGGCTTGTGCACGCGCTTCACCTCGTGTTTCACCGCGCGCTTGTGGTGAATGACTTTGCGCCGCTTTCTCATCTTCTTCGGCGGAGACACGGGCGCGAGCTCGACCGTCACCGGATTCGGCCGCAGTTGCGTTGTGCCGTCGCCCATGGAAAAGGGCTGCACGTTCTCGGTGCCGGGCTTAAAGCCGGTGAGGGTGAAGGCGACGGTGAACGGTTTGCCGCCCGGCAACGCGAGCGCGCAGGGCGTCGTGCAGGCTTGCCCGAGCGAGGTTTTCGCTTCGGCGCCGGGAGGGGAAGACTCGAAGCGCACGGTCTCGAGCACCGGCTTGTCGCTAAAATACTGCGACAAGTTGTTGTTCGTTGACGAACAGGCGGCGAGAGTGAGTGCCGCGCCCGCGATGGCGATGACTCGGTACATGACGCTGACCCCGTCCATTCGGGCAGCACGCGCCGCCCGACCATCGGGAAAGGATACGGAGGGCCCCCTTGGGGTGCAACAGCCGGGCCGCCGTTAACCTTAACGGCGTTAACCATAATCTCCGCCGTCCCGCTCAGCCGGTGACGCAAAGGCCTGCCACGGCAGCCGGCAGCTCGGCAAAGTCGCTGATCACCCGGTCGGGCCCGAGCTCGGTGACGGGCTGGTCGGTATAGCCGAAGTCCACCGCAATCACCGGCACGCCGGCTGCGCGGGCAGTGCGGATATCGGTACCGGAATCGCCGATCATGACCGTGCGTTTCGGATCGCCGCCGGCGGCCGCGATCGTGCGCAGCAGCATCTGCGGGTCCGGCTTCGGTACGCCAAACGTATCCTGCCCGCAGATCGCCGCGAAACGCTGGGCGAGGCCGAGGGCTTCAAGCAACATGACCGAAAGGCCTTCGAGCTTGTTTGTGCAGACCGCGAAACGGTGGCCTTGGCCCGCAAGCCGGTCGAGTGCAGCGCACAATCCCGGAAAGGGGCGCGTGCGGTCGGCGATATGCGCCGAATAGTGGGCGAGGAAATCGGCATAGACGGCGTCGAGCGCGCCGGGGGAAATGGTGCCGCCGCCGACCGCTTCCATTCCGCGTGCGATCATCGTGCGCGCGCCGCGGCCGATGAAGTTGCGCGCTGTCTCGAAGGGCAGCGGCGCCAGGCCGTCGCGCACGAACACCGCGTTCATGGCATCGACCAGGTCGGGCGCGGAATCGACCAGGGTGCCGTCAAGGTCGAAGACAAGCATGGAGGCGGTCATGGGCGGCAACCGTTAATGGGCGGCGTCCGTCGGGGCAAGGGCGCGCGACCTCGCGCCTCTTTTTCGGCTATCCAGGCCGGGCTATCGAGGCTATTAGGCGGTAATAACAGTGATCCACCCGCAGGCGACGACCGGTCTGTCATGGATGCCGATGCCCAGAAACGCGCTGCCGCCGCGCGCGCCGTCGACTTCGTGCGGCCCGGCATGCGGCTTGGGCTGGGCACCGGATCGACCGCACGTCATTTCGTCGATCTGCTGGGGGAGCGCGTGCGCTCGGGCCTCGACGTGGTGGCGGTGCCGACCTCGCGGGAGACGGAAGCACAGGCCGCGCGCTGCGGCATCCCATTGACCAGCCTCGACGAGGTTTCGGCGCTCGATCTGACTGTGGACGGGGCCGATGAGATCGGCCCCGACCTCACTTTGATCAAGGGCGGCGGTGGGGCGTTGCTGCGCGAGAAGATCGTCGCCGCCGCCTCCGCTCGCATGATTGTCATCGCCGACCGCAGCAAATGGGTGGAGGCGCTGGGACACTATCCGCTGCCGGTCGAAGTGGCTTCTTTCGGCGTGGAGGCCACTCGCCGCGCGCTCGAAAGCACCATCACCGCACTGCAGGGCCCCGGCCAAGGGCCCGGCCGGCTCACCCTGCGGCGGGGGCGGGACGGCCATGCTTTTGTCACGGATGGCGGTCACTGGATCATCGACGCTGCCCTTGGCCGTATTGACGATCCGCGGGGGATGGCGCAGGCCATTGCCGCTATTCCCGGGGTCATGGAGCATGGCCTGTTCATCGGGCTCGCGCATATGGCGATTCTGGCGGGCCCGGACGGTGTCGGCATTGTCGAACGGCCCTGATCCCTCTCAAACACAACGGAGCTTACGAAAATGAGCGTTTTCCTGGCCCTCCAACGCGCCGTCCGACCGGCGGCGTTTGCCGTCATGCTGGTTGCGTTTGGCCCGGCCGCTCATGCCCAGCCGAAGCAGCCCTCGGCGGCTGAAATCCAGACCGCGAAGCAACTGATGGCGATCATTCACACGACCAGCGTTTTCCAATCGCTGATACCGGGCGTGGTCGAGCAGGCCAAGATCCTCTTCTTGCGGCAGAATCCCGACCTGGCCAAGGATCTCGACGACGTCGCGAACAATATCCGCAAAGAGATGGAGCCGCGCATGGGCGAGATCACCGACCATGTCGCGCTGCTCTATGCGCAGCAGTTCACCGAGCCGGAGCTCAAACAGATCGTTGCCTTCTACCGGACGCCCGTCGGCAAGAAGCTGGTCGAGCAGCAGCCCAAGGTCATGTTTGCCAGCATGCAATTCGCGCAGACCTGGGCCAACAACTTGTCCGACGAGGTGGTCGCGAAATTCCGCGCGGAAATGAAGAAAAAAGGGCACAATATGTGACGTTTGCCCTTTGAGGGCCGGCGTTTGATCTAGTGGTGAAAGGGCATTAGCGGCTGATGGCGGAGCGGAACGTCGATCTTTTCGTCATCGGAGCAGGCTCGGGCGGTGTGCGGGCCGCGCGGGTGGCCGCGGCCTACGGCGCGCGCGTCATGATTGCCGAGGAATACCGGGTGGGCGGCACCTGCGTGATCCGCGGCTGTGTGCCGAAGAAGCTGCTGGTCTATGCCTCGCGCTTTGCCGAGGAGTTCGAGGACGCCGAAGGCTTCGGCTGGACGGTGCCGCAGCCGACCTTCCACTGGCCGTCGCTCACCGCCAATGTCGAACGGGAAGTGTCGCGGCTTGAGGCCGCCTACACCAACACGCTCGAGCGCTACAACGTGGAACTGGTGAAGAGCCGCGCCGTGATCGAGGATGGCCACACCGTGCGCCTGGCGGCAAGCGGGGAGACCGTCAGGGCCAAGACCATCCTGATCGCCACCGGCGGCTGGCCGAGCTACGGGCCGAAAATTCCCGGGCTCGAGCACGTGATCACTTCCAACGAGGCCTTCCATCTGCCCGAACTGCCCAGGCGCATCGTCATCCAGGGCGGCGGTTATATCGCGGTGGAGTTCGCCTGCATCTTCGCCGGCCTCGGCAGCGAGGTGACGCTGGTCTACCGCGGCGAGAACATCCTGCGCGGCTTCGACGACGACGTTCGCGAGCACGTGCGCAATGAAATGCGCACCAGCGGCATCACCGTCACCTGCGGTCATACCGTGTCGGCGGTGGAGCAGTCCGGCGACGAATACGTTGCGCGTCTCTCCGACAACAGCACCATCGTCTCCGATAAGGTGATGTTCGCCATCGGGCGGCGTCCCAACCTCATGGGCCTCGGCCTCGACAATCTCGGCTGCAGGATAGCCGAGCACGGCGGCATCGCGGTGGACGAATATTCGCGCACCTCGATCTCCAACATCTACGCGGTGGGCGACGTCACCCATCGCGTCAACCTGACGCCGGTGGCGATCCGCGAGGGCCATGCTTTCGCCGACACCGTCTATGGCAACAAGCCGACGCCCGTCGATCATTCCAATGTGCCTACGGCGGTGTTCTCCCAGCCCGAGGTGGGCGTCATCGGCCTGACCGAGGCCGAGGCGCGCGAACGTCTGGCCAAGCTCGACGTCTACAAGACGACCTTCCGCCCCATGAAGGCGACGCTGTCCGGGCGCGACACCCGCTGCTTCATGAAGCTGCTGGTCGACGGCATGACCGGCCGGGTGGTCGGCTGTCATCTCGTCGGCCCCGACGCCGGTGAACTGATCCAGGTGGTCGGCATCGCCGTGAAGATGGGCGCCACCAAGGCCGATTTCGACGCCACCATGGCGGTGCATCCGACCGCGGCCGAGGAACTCGTCACCATGCGCGAAAAAGCGGTCAGCTACGCCCGCGCCGCGGCGGAGTAGCGAGTTTCCGCTGCAAAAAGGCGCCTCTGCGCAGCGTCATACTCCAGCCGGCATAGGGATGATTTTGCGATCCACCATGCGCCGTAGAAGCACAGCCGCACCGGGCTGTTTCGAAATAGCCCCGGGATCAAAGTGGTTGTCGCTGGTGTATTTGCCGCTGACGAAATGGTTCGCGTAGCTCCAAAGATAAGGCGTCGCGCGGCCAAAATGGATTCGTGTTCCCATGCCGTTGAACAATTCGAACCGATAGAGCATTCCGGCCAAGCTCCAGTCATTCCAGGCGTCGAGGCCGTCATATGTGATTGCATCTCTGGCGCTCGCTTCCCATGGCATGCCGGCCTGCCAGCCGGGCGGACGGCCAGGCGGCCAATTCACGGTCGGCGCGGTAATCGGGTCGCCGTTGTGAAGATGCGTATGGAAGCTGGCATTGCCCTCCATAGCATGAATGACGCCAATTTCCGCCCAGGGAAGTCCGGCAAAGCTTGCAGCGGCGCTTTCGTAGCGCGGCCGGCCGATCACGATGCGATCCACCAGACCGTCGATTTCTGCGATTTTACTGCTCCGGATTGCCATCGTGTGCCAGAGCGCCACGTATTCGTTACGAATGGCAGCGAATTTCGCCGAAGCGATAACCGAGCGTGTTTCTTCCGGCCAATCGACCACTGGCGGGTCGGGTGTGTGCGTTGGCTGCGGTTCTTCCGACGGCGGGATCGGTACGTTGGTCGGCCAATAGGGCAGTCGCAGTGCGCGCCCGGTCTGCGGGCCGACCTCGCCATCGACCTCTAGCCCGTTGGCATCCTGATAGGCCATCACGGCTGCTTCGGTCCGGGGCCCGAACAGCCCGTCGATGGGTCCCGGGTTGAATCCGGCCTGCAGCAACGCGGTCTGCAGCTTGTGCACTCGGTCGTCGGCGTGCAATGGCCAGCGCCGCCGCAGGATCAAGATCGACGGCGGCAGCGGCGGCGGAGGTGCGGGCGGTTGGCCCGGCGCGGGGTGCGGGCCAGGCACCGCAGTATCGTCATAGTCGACTCCCGGCAGTAAGACGCCGACATCCCATTCGCGGTGAGCGACACGGCCCCGCCTTACGCCGTAGGCTTGGCCCATCGCTTCCACGGTGCCGCCGCCACCGTCGGACACCACAATATGTCCCATCGCCCCGGGTCGCGGCGGAAATCGCAATAGAAACGCACCCGGTATCCTGGCTGCGGTCTCGTAAGGGATGATGCGGCCTTTGTTCTTGGCATCGCGCTCCCATCCGCCGGTGTAAGCGTCGGCGGTATGGGGATTCATGTTGTTGTCGGCAATGCCGTAGAGAAAGCCGTAGCACTGGTATGTGAGCCAAGAGGCGAACTCGGCGCAATCCCAGGGACCGCTCCAGTTCGCATCGTCTTTGGGAACAAGCACGTTTCTGTAGACTTGCCCAAGCCGCGTGACGGCGAGATCGAGAATCGCCTTTCCGATCATTGCATTTGGCATGACCGTTCCCCCGACAGAAAAATCTATCACACCAAATGGTTGCGGCAAGCGATTATCCTACCGGCGAACCGCCGATTGGCCGCAAGAATACGGCGTTTCCGAACGTCTGGCCTCGATCGGATGGGCCGTGTATAAGCGCGGGAAACTTGGGAAAATGCGTAATGCCCGATCGTTGGACGCCCGATAGCTGGCGCGGCAAGCCGATTCAGCAGGTCCCGGACTATCCGGACCGGCAGGCGCTGGCCGACGTCGAGAAACAACTCGCCACCTTCCCGCCGCTGGTTTTTGCCGGCGAGGCGCGCAGCCTGAAAAAGGCGCTCGCCCGCGTGGCCAACCGGCAGGCTTTCCTGCTGCAAGGCGGCGACTGTGCGGAAAGCTTCGCCGAACATGGGCCGAACAACATCCGCGACTTCTTCCGCATGTTCCTGCAGATGGCGGTGGTGCTCACCTATGCCGCCGCCTCGCCGGTGGTGAAGGTCGGCCGCATCGCCGGTCAGTTCGCCAAGCCGCGCTCCTCGCCGATGGAGAAACGCGACGGCGTCGAACTGCCGAGCTATCGCGGCGACATCATCAACGACACCGCCTTCACGCCCGATTCGCGCATTCCCGATCCGCGCCGGCAGGTCGAGGCCTATCGCCAGTCGGCGGCGACGCTCAACCTGCTGCGCGCCTTCGCCCAGGGCGGCTATGCCAACCTGGCCAGCGTCCGCCAATGGATGCTCGGCTTCATCAAGGACTCGCCGCAGGCGCGCCGCTACGTCGAATTGTCCGACCGCATCTCGGAGGCGCTCGGCTTCATGCAGGCGTGCGGCCTCGATCTTTCCAGCCATCCCGAGCTGCGCACCACCGATTTCTACACCAGCCACGAGGCGCTGCTGCTCGGCTTCGAGCAGGCCTTTACCCGCATCGATTCTACCACCGGCGACTGGTACGCCACCTCCGGCCACATGCTGTGGATCGGCGACCGCACCCGCCAGCACGATCACGCCCACATCGAATATGCCCGCGGCATCAAAAATCCGATCGGGCTGAAATGCGGACCCTCGCTCAAGCCGGACGACCTGTTACGGCTGATCGACCTGCTCAACCCGGACAACGAGCCGGGCCGGCTCACGCTGATTGGCCGCTTCGGCGCCGAGAAGGTGGGCGATCATCTGCCGGCGCTGATCCGCGCGGTTGAGCGCGAAGGCAAGGTGGTGGTCTGGTCCTGCGACCCCATGCACGGCAACACCATCGCTTCCGCCAGCGGCTACAAGACGCGGCCGTTCGACCTGATCCTGAAAGAGGTGGTGAGCTTCTTCGAGGTGCACCGCGCCGAGGGCACCTATGCCGGCGGCGTGCATCTGGAAATGACCGGGCAAAACGTCACCGAGTGCACCGGCGGCGCCCGCGCCATCACCGATGCCGAACTCAACGATCGCTATCACACGGTCTGCGACCCGCGCCTCAATGCCGACCAGGCCATCGACCTGGCGTTCCTCCTGGCCGAACTGCTCAAGAAGGATCGGGCAGGGCGGGCGGAGCCGCTGCCGGCGGTGGCGGGGCTCTGAGGCCAACCACGACTTTCCGCTCATTCCCGCGCAAGCGGGAATCCAGAGCGATAGCAACGGCCACCGATTGTTTCCTGGGTCCCCGCTTTCGCTTTCGCGGGGACGAGCGGAAGAAGGGGCCTTCGTTGCGGCCAGCATGACGAGGCGGTAAATCACCCCCCATGAACGGGCGCCCAGCCGACAAGCTCGCCATCGCCGTGGCGCAGCTCAACGCGACCGTCGGCGACATCGCCGGCAACGCCGACAAGGTGCGACTTGCCCGCGCGCAAGCCGCCGCGCAGGGCGCCGATCTCGTCGTCTTTCCGGAGCTGTATATTTCCGGCTATCCGCCCGAGGACCTCGTGCTCAAGCCGGCGTTCCAGGCCGCCTGCCGCGTGGCGGTCGAAGAGTTGGCGCGCGAGACCGCCGCGCCCGGTCCGGCCCTGGTAGTCGGCACGCCCTGGCTTGAGGACGGCAAGCTCTACAACGCGGCGGCTCTGCTCGACAACGGTGTCATCGCCGCCCTGCGCTACAAGGTCGATCTGCCGAACTACGGCGTATTCGACGAGAAGCGCGTGTTCGCGCCCGGTCCCATGCCGGGCCCGGTCAATTTCCGTGGGGTGCGGCTCGGCGTGCCGGTGTGTGAGGATATCTGGGGCCCCGAGCCGGCCGAATGCATCGCCGAAACCGGCGGCGAGATCCTTCTCGTGCTCAACGGTTCGCCCTATCGGCACAATGTCGCCGACCAGCGGCTCAACGTGATCGTGCCGCGCATCAAGGAGACCGGCCTGCCGGTCATCTATGCCAACCAGGTCGGCGGCCAGGACGAACTGGTGTTCGACGGCGCCTCGCTCGCGCTCAACGCCGATTGCTCGCTCGCCTTCCAGCTCTCGTCCTACAAGGAAGAGGTGGTCACCACGCAATGGGAGCGCCGCGGGGACGGCTGGCGCTGCACCGACGGTCCCCAGATCGCCGCGCTAGAAGGCGACTACGCCGACTATGCCGCCTGCGTGCTGGGCCTGCGCGACTATGTCAACAAGAACGGCTTTCCCGGCGTTGTGCTCGGCCTGTCGGGCGGCATCGACTCGGCGCTTAGCGCGGCCATCGCGGTCGACGCGCTCGGGGCGGAGCGCGTGCGCTGCCTCATGCTGCCCTACAAGTACACGGCCCAGGAATCGCTCGACGATGCCGCCGCCTGCGCCAAGGCGCTCGGCGTGAACTATGAGATCCTGCCCATCGCGCCGGTCGTGGAAGGTTTCGAGCGAGTGCTCAAGCCTGTCTTCGCCGGTCTGCCGCGCGACGTGGCGGAGGAAAACCTGCAGGCGCGCGCGCGCGGCACCACGCTGATGGCGGTGTCCAACAAATTCAATCTCATGCTGGTGACCACCGGCAACAAGTCGGAAATGTCGGTCGGCTACGCCACGCTCTATGGCGACATGAACGGGGGCTTCAATCCGATCAAGGACCTCTACAAGCTGGAGGTGTTCCGCCTCGCGCGTCTGCGCAATTCATGGAA
Source organism: uncultured Pseudomonadota bacterium (assembly GCA_963837965.1). Taxonomy (GTDB): domain Bacteria; phylum Pseudomonadota; class Alphaproteobacteria; order Rhizobiales; family Xanthobacteraceae; genus Pseudolabrys. The sequence continues at coordinate 1,091,461 of CAWIPY010000011.1, forward strand.
GCCGGAAGGGGCGCTCGGCCCGGACGGACTCGTGATCCCGGAGAACATCATAGTGCGGCCGCCTTCCGCCGAGCTGCGCGAGAACCAGAAGGACGAGGATTCACTGCCGCCCTATGCGGTACTCGATCCGATCCTTGAGCGGCTGATCGAGGGCGAGGAGTCGGTGGCGGCCATCGTGGCCGACGGCTACGACCGCGAGACGGTGATGAAGATCGAGCGGCTGGTGAACATCGCCGAATACAAGCGCCGCCAGGCGGCACCGGGCGTGAAGGTCACCATGAAGAATTTCGGCCGCGACCGCCGTTACCCGATCACCAACCGCTTCCGCGATCCGGGCACGCCGTTGCCCGATCCCGATGTCGCGCTCGTTGCCGGCAAGCCGGCAAAGAGCGAAGCGTTCGATTATTAGGTCTGTTCGTCATGGCCGGGCTTGCCCCGGCCGCATTCGGCCGGTCCGTTCGTCATTCCGGGACGGCGCGAAGCGCCGGGCCCGGAATCCAGGACCACACGCAACGCGCCGCCATGTCGCTCTGGATTCCGGGCTCGCTCGCTCCGCTCGCGCCCCGGAATGACGACGGAGAATTAGCCTGCCGGGTTCGGTTTCAGCTCAATGCGAGGGCAGGAACTTCGGACCGACCTCGCGCACCTTGCGCTTGGTGTTGTCTACGCGCCCGGGCGCTTCCACCATGGCGTCCGGCGGCGGCGTGGCAGCTTTGCCGGCCTTGTTGGCGCCCGCCTTGGCCTGCTCCGTATTCTTGGCAGCGCCGGGCTGTTCGTATTGCCTGGCATTGGGATCCGCGGCCACACCGCCCCCCGGCGCCAGCGCGGCGTCCGGGTTGTTGCCGATAAGCGCCTCGTACCAGCTTTCCCCCGCGCGGCGGCAACTGCAAGCGGCGTTGAGCGTCTTGCGGTATTGAAACGCGGTCGGCAGTTCGGTGTAGAGCCGCCCGTTGAGTGAGACCGCCTGCGACATGTCCTGGCCGGGATTATGATAGGTGTAGAGTTGCGCATCGGCGGCCGGGCACATGCGCTGGCAGGTTTCCGCGTCCTGGCGGAAATGATCCGACGTGGTCTCAAACTCGACCGGGAAATAGTAGCCGTCGCAGGTGCGCACGCAGACAGTGCGATAGGTATTGCCCATCGGGCCGGACTGTTCCGGCGTGAAGATGGTGCCGCCGCCGAATAGCCGGTCGAAGAAGCCGCCCTGCTGGCCGGCACGCGCGGCGGCGCGATACTGATCGCCGCAGCCGTTGTTGGCGAGCGCGAGCAGCAGCGACTGTCGTTGCGAGGCGCGCTGGGTGGTGCCGCCCTGCAACTGCTGGACCTGGTTCTGCATGTGGTCGAGCGCGTCGCGCTGCTGCTCGATGCGCCGGTTGAGCGGCCCGCAGGCGGGCGGCGGATTGCTGAAGATCGAGAAGAAGCCGCCGTTGCCGCAGCCCATGCGGCGCGACTGCGATACCAGCTTGTCGACCTCGAACTGCTGGCGGTTGACGGCGTCCTCGGCGCGCTGGATCTGGCCGGCGCGCGTGGGATCGCTGTTGCCGCGGTCGAGCGCGCCGAGCTGGGCGACCAAGTTCTGGCAGGCCGGGCTGTTCGATTGCGCCAGCGCCACCCCCGAAGACAGGATGACGGCGGCGGCGATGGACGTTAAGACGGCTCCCCTCATGGCCGGCACTCTAACCCCCGAATTATGGCAAGGCGAGGATGAGCGGGCTGCAAAAAATTATGCGCTGGCATGGGCGTTTGCGGTTTCCGCGCGCAAGTTCCACATGACGCCCGCGACGATGATGAGCGCGCCCAGCAGCACGAAGATGTCGAGCGATTCGCCGTAGAGCGCCCAGCCTACCACCGCGATCAGCGGGATGCGCATGAAATCGAGCGGCACCACCAGCGTGGCGTCGCCCGCGCGGAAGGCGTTGGTCAGGCAATAATGCGCCGTCGTTCCGGACAACGCGACGCCGAGGATCGGCAGCGCGTCCCATGCCCGCAGGTGCAGGAACACGTGCAGGTCGCTCCCTATCAGCGAGAGGGGAAACTGGATGACCCCCATCCAGAATACGATACTGAACGTGGTTTCCGTATGAGTCAGTTTCTTGGTGGCGATCATGGTGACGGCGTAGCCCACCGCTGCGCCGAGCACGAGCAGGGCGGCCGGATTGAAGCCGGCGATGCCCGGCCGCAGGATGACCAAAACGCCGATCAGCCCGAGCACCACCACGCCGGCCCGGCTTGGCGTCATGCGCTCGTGCAGGAGCCACACCGCCAGCAGGGCGGTCCAGGCCGGCATGGTGAATTCCAGCGCGAACACCGTGGCGAGCGGCAGCATGGTGAGAGCGGTCGCCCAGGCGTATTGCGCGACGTAATGGACGATGTTGCGCGTGAAGTTGAGCCCCATGCGGCGCGGACGCGTGAGTGCGCGCAAGTTAGGCCGCGCGATCATCAGCAGGCTCAGGATCGTCAGCATGCCGCCGCTGCGCACCAGCAGGATCTCGAAAATGCTGAAGCCGTCTTTCGACAGTTCGCGAATCGAGACCGCCATTGCGGAGAAGGACAGCAGCGTGCCGACCATCCACAGGACGGCGCGAAGGACATTGCTCTTGGCCACGGAAATGTTGCGCTGATAAGACGGCTAAGAAGGGATGGGCAGGGCGGTCGACCGAATTTCCCGTTCGTCCCCGCGCAAGCGGAGACCCAGAGCATCCGTCTCCTGGCTTGAGATTGAAGCCCGGGATTCCCGCTGGAGCGAGAATGAGCGGAGGGTGGTGGGTCTAGCAGGCCTGCCCGCCGCCGTCACTCCGCGTCCGCTTGGTTCTCCGGCCGCGCCTTGTCGAAGGCGGGCAGTTTGAGGCAGGCCGCCTCCGCCGCCACGATCTTGGGGAAGGCGTCGAGCGGAACCTTGAGCCGGCGCGCGTTGAACACCTGCGGCACCAGGCAGAGGTCGGCCAGCGTCACATGCGCGCCGCAGGCGTAAGGCGCAGGCTGGATCATCGCCTCGATCGCCTTGAAGCCCTCGATCACCCAGTGACGATACCAGGTGTCGACTTCGGCCTGGTCGTGCTTGAGCGTATTCTTGAGATATTGCAGCACCACCAGATTGTTGAGCGGGTGGATATCGCAGGCGATCGTTTGCGCGATGGCCCGCACATGGGCGCGCGCCAGCGCGTCGGCGGGCAAAAGCGGCGGCTCGGGGTGGATATCGTCGAGGTATTCGATGATGGCGAGCGATTGCGTGATCACGTCGCCCGAGGACAGCGCCAGCGCCGGCACCCGCATCTGCGGGTTGACGGCGATGAACGCCGGTTTGCGCTGATGGCCGCCGTCGCGGGTGAGATGCACGGGCAGCATCTCATGCGGCAGGCCTTTGAGATTGAGCGCAATGCGCACGCGATAGGCGGCGGAGGAGCGGAAATAAGTGTAGAGCTTCACGGCATGCGCCCCGGCTGGCCCGAGTTCGACGAATTTGGCCGTCATCTGCGCCGAGCGCTCGATCAGGGTGGTCAGCGCGCGGTCGAGCGCCGCGCGATCGGCGGCGTCCACCGTCTCCATGAGCCGGCGGGCGAAATCGAGCGCGATCGGCGCCAGGTCCTCGTAGATCTCGCGGCCGGCCGGCGTGAGCGACAGGAACGCCTCGCGCAGGTCGGCGCGGTTGGCCTTGCGCGCGACCAGTTTGCGCCGCTCGAGCAGCGCGACCGCGCGCGAGACCTTGGTCTTGTGCATGTGGCTGTGCAGGCCGATGGCCTTGGCCGTCATCATGCCGAACTCGCCCAGCGTTACCAGCACGCGCCATTCCGGCACGCCGATCTTGTAGCGCTCGGCATAGATGCGCGAGAGCGCCTGCGACACCAGGTTGGCGCAGACGTTCAGGCGGTAGGGCAGGAATTGGTCGAGCCTGAGTGCGGCCTCCGCCTGCCTGACCTGTCGCCCGGCCGTCCGCTCGGCATTCTGGTCGGTCATCGGCGTCGCTGGCCCGCATTTGCCTCGCGACAAGGCGAAGCGCGCAGCGTCTTGCGCCATCCTTGCCGCCCCCGGTCGACTTTGGCCGAAGTTGCGACTGGGCGCAACCAGTTTGTAACTATTCTAAATCACTGAGCCACCGGCTGATTTTGCGCCGAACACCAGGTGCGCAGGGCGGCGAGCCGGTGCGTGAGCGCACCCGGCTGGGGCACGGCCAGCAGGACAATCGAGCCGGAGAAATTGAGCAGGAGAATCGTCATGGTCAGCGCCTGGGTTCCCATAGCGCGCCGACAACGCCAGCAAAAGTGCAGAGTTCCCTAAGTCGGACGGGCGACCTTCGTGTGGGTTCGACCAAGCGAACTTGATCTTGGTTTCATAAGAAACTAAACAGCCGAAATGACTTGCTCGGGCGTTTTGCCCCGGCCCAGGGAGCTTCCCCACCATGACCTCCGGCTACATGTCCGGCTTCGGCAACAGCTTCGAGACGGAAGCGCTGGAGGGTGCGCTGCCGGTGGGACGCAACTCGCCGCAGAAGGTCAATTACGGCCTCTATGCCGAGCAGTTGTCCGGCTCGCCTTTCACCGCGCCGCAGTCCTCCAACCAGCGCTCCTGGCTCTACCGCATCCGCCCGACCGTGCGGCACACCGGCCGTTTCCGTCGCGTCGATGCCGGCCATTGGCGCACCGCGCCGACGCGCGAGGACGGCGAACTGCCGCTTGGCCAGTTGCGCTGGTCTCCGGTGCCGATCCCCGACGAGAAGCTCACCTTCGTCTCCGGCTTGCGCACCATCACCACCGCCGGCGATTGCGATACCCACGCCGGCATGGCCGCGCACCTTGTCTTCGTCACCCAATCGATGGAGCGCGAGCATTTCTTCAACGCCGATGGCGAATTTCTCGTCGTAGCACAACATGGCAAGTTGCGCTTCCGCACCGAGTTCGGCGTCATCGACATCGAGCCGGGCGAGATCTGCGTGATCCCGCGCGGGGTTATCTTCCGCGTCGAGCTGATCGACGGCCCCGCCCGCGCCTATGTCTGCGAGAACTACGGCGGCGGCTTCATCCTGCCCGACCGCGGCCCGATCGGCGCCAATTGCCTGGCCAACCCGCGCGATTTCCTCACGCCGGTCGCCGCTTACGAAGACGTCGACGGTCCGCATACGCTCACCGTCAAATGGGGCGGCGAACTGCACCGGACCCAGACCGACTATTCGCCGCTCGACGTCGTCGCCTGGCACGGCAACTACTACCCTTACAAATACGACCTGCGCCGCTTCTCGCCGGTGGGCGCCATCCTGTTCGACCATCCCGACCCGTCGATCTTCACCGTGCTCACCTCGCCGTCGGAAACGCCGGGCACCGCCAATATCGACTTCGTCATCTTCCCCGAGCGCTGGCTGGTGGCGGAGAACACCTTCCGTCCGCCCTGGTATCACCGCAACATCATGTCGGAGTTCATGGGCCTGGTGTACGGCGTCTACGACGCCAAGCCGGAAGGCTTCGTGCCCGGCGGCTTCAGCCTGCACAATCAGATGCTGCCGCACGGGCCGGACACCGACGCCTTCGAGCATGCCAGCAATGTGGAGCTGAAACCTGTGAAGCTCACCAATACGCTCGCCTTCATGTTCGAGACCCGCTTCCGCCAGCGCGTCACCAAGTACGGCGCGACCCTCGACAGCCTGCAGGACAATTACGTCGACTGCTGGAGCGGCCTGAACAAGCACTTCGACCCCAACCGGCGCGAGCCGAAATAACGACGAAGCTTGCTCCTCTTTCTTTACCTCTCCCCGCTGGGCGGGAAGCGGTCCGGGTGAGGGGGTGTTGCAAGGGGAAAAAGCCTTATGATTTTCTTAGCTGTGCTTCGCGTTGAACTCGCAAGAGCCCCTCACCCCGACCCTCTCCCCGCAAGCGGGGAGAGGGAGATGAGCATCCGATGAAGCTTGCATCCCTCAAGGACGGCCGCGACGGCCGCTTGGTCGTGGTCTCGCGCGATCTTTCCCGCTGTGCCGACGCCCGCGCGGTGGCGTCCACCTTGCAGGCCGCGCTCGACGACTGGGCGAACGCCGAACCGCGCCTGACCGAGCTTGCCGACGGGCTGGAAAGCGGCCATCTCGCGCACATGCCGTTCGACCCGGCCAAATGTGCGTCGCCCCTGCCGCGCGCCTATCAGTGGCTGGACGGCTCGGCCTACGTCAATCACGTGGTGCTGGTGCGCAAGGCGCGCGGCGCCGAAGTGCCGGCCTCGTTCTGGAGCGATCCGCTGATGTACCAGGGCGGCTCCGACAGCTTCGTCGGTCCGCGCGATCCGATCGCGCTGGCCGACGAGGCCTGGGGTATCGACCTCGAAGCAGAGGTTGTCGTTGTGCTCGGCGATGTGCCGATGGGTGCGACCCGCGAGGAAGCGGCCAAGGCGATCAAGCTGATCATGCTGGTGAACGATGTTTCCTTGCGCAATCTGACCGGCCCCGAGCTCGCCAAGGGCTTCGGCTTCGTGCAGTCGAAGCCGGCCTCGGCCTTTACGCCGGTGGCGGTGACGCCGGATGAACTGGGTCACGCCTTCGACGGCGCCAAAGTCGACCTGCCGCTCCTGTCCTTCGTCAACGGCAAGCCGTTCGGCAAGCCGGTCTGCGGCAACGACATGACCTTCGATTTCCCCACCCTCATTGCGCATGCGGCCAAGACCCGCGCGCTCGTCGCCGGTACCATCCTCGGCGCCGGCACGGTGTCGAACCGTGACGCCGACGGCGGGCCGGGCAAGCCGATCGAGGAGGGGGGCCTGGGTTATTCCTGCATTGCCGAGCTGCGCACGGTGGAAACGCTGCGCGCCGGCAAGCCGGTGACGCCGTTCCTCAAGTTCGGCGACAAGGTGCGCATCGAGATGCTCGACGCTAAAGGCGGCTCGATCTTCGGCGCCATCGAGCAGGACGTGGTACGCTATTCGCGTTCGTAACGAGAAGACGGCAAGGCGGGAGGAAAAGCGCATGGCCAAGGGTTTCGCCTCGACCGAGGACCTCGGGGAAAAGAAAGTCTCCTTCGATGAGCTCGGCCCCGGGCTTTACGCCTACACCGCCGAGGGCGATCCCAATTCCGGCGTCATCGTCGGCGACGACAGCGCCATGGTGATCGACGCGCAGGCCACCCCCGCCATGGCGGACGAGCTGATCGCGCGCGTCGCCAAGGTCACCGACAAGCCGATCAAGTATGTGTTGCTCACGCATTACCACGCCGTGCGCGTGCTCGGCGCTTCCGCCTTCAAGGGCGCGGAGATTCTTTCGTCCGATGCCACCCGCGGGCTGATCGCCGAGCGCGGCCAGCAGGACATGGACTCCGAGATCGGCCGCTTTCCGCGCCTGTTCCGCGCGGTCGAGAGCATTCCGGGGCTGACCTGGCCGCATCTGACTTTCCCCGACGAGGTGTCGGTGTGGCTGGGCAAGCGCGAGGTGCGCATCATGTTCATCGGTCGCGGCCACACCGCCGGCGACGTGATCGCGGTAGTGCCCGACTCCAACGTCGTGTTCTCCGGCGACCTGGTCGAATACAAGTCCGCCTGCTATTGCGGCGACGCGCATTTCACCGACTGGCCGCAGACCCTCGACCATCTCGCCGAATTGCAGGCCGAGGCGCTGATACCCGGCCGCGGCGCGGCGCTCACCTCGCCGCAGATGGTCAAGGACGGCATCGCGCTCACCAGCGATTTCCTCTCCACGCTTTATGCCTCGGTGAAAGACAGCGTTGCCAAGGGCCGCTCGCTGAAAGAGACCTTCGACGCCGCCCGCACCGTGATGGACCCGAAGTTTGCAAGCTTCGCCATTTACGAGCACTGCATGCCGTTCAACGTCTCGCGCGCCTACGACGAGGCGCGCGGCATCGAATGGCCGGTGATCTGGACCGCCGAGCGCGACCGCGAAATGTGGGCCGCGCTGCAGGGGTAGAGTGATGGCGTCGTCCCCGCACAAGACACTCTATCATTACGGCTACACGCGCTGCGCCGACCAGGAAGCCGCTCAGCCGGCGCGCCGGCCGGTGGTGGTGGTCGGCGCCGGTCCGGTCGGCCTGGCGGCGGCCATCGATCTCGCGCTGCACGACGTGCCGGTGGTGCTGATCGACGACGCCGACCGCATCGGCGAGGGCTCGCGCGGCATCTGCTGGTCGAAGCGCACGCTGGAAATTTGCGACCGGCTCGGTCTGGGCGAGGGCCTTGTCGCGGAAGGCGTCACCTGGAAGCTCGGCAAGGTATACCACGGCGACGATCTCGTCTTTTCCTTCGACCTGCTGCCGGAGGAGGGCCACAAGATGCCGGCCTTCATCAACTTGCAGCAGTATTATCTGGAAAAGGCGATGTGCGACCGCGCCGGCGAACTGGCGAACCTCGACCTGCGCTGGAAGAACAGGCTGACCGGCATCGAGCAGCATAACGACCGCGTCCGCCTCACCATCGATACGCCGGACGGCCCCTACAGGCTCGACGCCGATTGGCTGATCGCCGCCGACGGTGCGCGCTCGACCGCGCGCGACCTGCTCGGCCTCACCTTTTCCGGCGTCACCTTCGAAGACAAGTTTCTCATCGCCGACATCAAGATGGCGGCGGACTATCCGACCGAGCGCCGCTTCTGGTTCGACCCGACCTTCCATCGCGGCCAGTCGGCGCTGATGCACCGCCAGCCCGACAATGTCTGGCGCATCGACCTGCAGCTTGGCCCCCACGCCGACGCTGCCGCCGAGCAGGAACCGGAGCGCGTGCGCGCGCGCATCGAGCGCGTGGTCGGCGACCGGCCGTTCGAGCTGGAATGGGTCTCGCTCTATCACTTCAACTGCCGCCGGCTCGACCGCTTCGTGCATGGCCGCGTCGTATTCGCCGGCGACGCCGCGCACCAGGTCTCGCCCTTCGGCGCACGCGGCGCCAATTCCGGCATCCAGGACGCGGAAAATCTCGCCTGGAAGCTCGCCGCCGTGATCAAGAGCGAGGCGGGGCCGGCGCTGCTCGACTCCTACGAGAGCGAGCGCATCCAGGCGGCCGACGAGAACATCGCCCACTCCACCCGCTCGACCGATTTCATCGCGCCGCATTCGGATGCCGAGCGGCGTTTACGCAATGCGGTGCTCGACCTTGCGCCGAAGGCAGATTTCGCGCGCCGCATGATCAATTCCGGTCGGCTGTCGGTGGCGACGGTCTACGAATCCCCGCTGTCCACGCCGGACGAAGACGTGTTCAGCGGCAGCGCCAGGCTCGGCGCGCCGCTGCCGGACGCGCCGGTGCGCAACGACGGTCGTGACGGCTATTTGCTGGAACACATCCCTGGCGAATTCACGCTGCTCTATGCCAAGAATGGGGCCGCCCCCACGCTGCCGACCGGCATCAAACTCGCCACCATCGGCGAGGACCTTATCGACACGGACGGAACGCTCACCAAGCGCCTCGATCTCACGCCCGGCGCGGCCTTGCTGCTGCGTCCCGACCAGCACCTGTGCGCGCGCTGGCGCCACGCCGATGCTGCCAAGATTGCCGCGGCACGCGACCGCGCCTTGCGGAGGGGGTGATGGCGAAGCTGATCACGCAGTCGCAGTTCGCCGAGCCGGATGCCGCTTACGTGGCGCTGGTGGAAGCCCGCCGCGGTTTGAGCGAAGATGAAGCCGCCGCGCTCGATACCCGGCTGGCGCTCATCCTCGCCAACCACATCGGCGATCTCGACGTGCTGAAGGAGGCAATCGCGCTGGCGAAGGGGTCGAAGTAACCGGGACCTGCCCCAAACTCCGTTCATTCCCGCGCAAGCGGGAATCCAGCTCTTAAAGCGCAGAAGAGCCGCCCTGGGTCCCCCGGTTTCGCGGGGACGGACGGAACCAGGGTTATCGCGTGCAGACGATCGCCACCAGGTTGTCGCACTGACCGTTGCGGCAGCCGCCCGAGGCGTCGCTGGGGATGGCGCCGGTGATGTCGTCGCGGTCGACCTTCTGGTAGGACATGGCGGTGGCGTACTGGTGGCCGCGGCAATAAGCGTTGGCGACGGCCTTGCCGCATTTGGCGCCGGCCGTCAGGCAGCGGTCCACCCCATAGTCGCCGGCATTGGCGCCGATGATGAACATGCGCCGCTCGCCCGCCTGCGCGGACGTGACCAGGCAGAGGCACAGGACGGCGGCAAGACTGACCAGAAGTGTCCGCATGGGTTCGCCCGCTCGGGTTGGAGGCCCTTAGACCGCTGCCGGCCACAATGCGAGTAAAAATATTAAGGGGCGTTTAACTTAAATGCCGCCGCGGGTTCCCGCGCCTCGGGGCGGTTCCGCCCTCTTGACGGCGCCCGCCCAACTCACCATTGTGCCGCCCCATGAACGGCCTTAACCCCATTTGCGGCATTTGCCGCGAGATTATCCGCTAGCGCCCCAACGCTGGCTGCGGCCGTCTTTTCTCCTCTTCGAGATGCCAAGGACGCCCGGCCAGGGGCCGACAGGTGTTCTACTATGGAGCTCAAGCTCTACGATACGCTGACGCGCGAGAAGCGGACGTTCGTTCCGATCGACCGGAACAACGTGCGCATGTACGTGTGCGGGCCGACGGTCTACGACTTCGCCCATATCGGCAACGCGCGCCCGGTGATCGTGTTCGACGTGCTGTTCCGGCTGCTGCGCCACATCTATGGTGCCGACCACGTCACCTACGTGCGCAACATCACCGACGTGGACGACAAGATCAACGCGCGCGCGGCCGAGCGCGGCGTTTCGATCCATCAGGTGACGGACGAGACATACAAGGAATTCAAGGCGGACGTTGAGGCGCTCGGCTGCCTGCCGCCGACGGTCGAGCCTCGCGCCACCGAGCACATCGCGGCAATGAAGGAATTGATCGAGCGGCTGGTGCAGAACGGCAGCGCCTATGTGGCCGAGGATCACGTGCTGTTCAATGTGTCGGCGATGCCGGACTACGGCAAGCTGTCGAAACGCTCGCTCGACGAGATGATCGCCGGCGCCCGCGTCGAGGTGGCGCCCTATAAGCGCGAGTCGACCGATTTCGTCTTGTGGAAGCCGTCGAAGCCGGGAGAGCCGGCTTGGGATTCGCCGTGCGGGATCGAGACGCCCGGCCGGCCCGGCTGGCACATCGAATGCTCGGCCATGGCCTGGAAGCACCTGGGCGAGACCTTCGATATTCACGGTGGCGGCATCGATCTGGTCTTTCCCCACCACGAGAACGAGATCGCGCAATCGCGCTGCGCCTTCCATACGCCGGTGATGGCGAACTACTGGATGCACAACGGCTTCCTGCAGGTCGAAGGCGAGAAGATGGCGAAGTCGGCCGGCAACTTCGTCACCATCCGCGATCTGCTGGCCGAATGGCCTGGAGAAGTGCTGCGCCTCAACATGCTGCGCACGCATTATCGCCAGCCGATCGACTGGACGGTGAAAGGCCTGGAGGAAAGCTCCAAGATACTCGACGGCTGGTACGACATCATCGGCGATGAAACGAATTCAAGCGGGGCACCCGACGCCGATTTTGTCGGCGCGCTTTGCGATGATCTGAATACTCCAAATGCGCTCACCCAGCTTCATCGCATCGCCGGGGAAATCCGTGGGCCGGCGTCTGGTTCGGCGCAAACCGAGTTGAAGCGCACGCTCAGGGCGTCTGGCATGCTCGTCGGTCTGCTGACGCATTCGAAGCGCAAGTTCATGCAGGCTCATCCGCGTCGCACAGTCGTGAATGTAGACGAGGCCAAAGTGACGGGTCTGATCGAGGCGCGCACCGCGGCCCGCAAAGCGAAAGACTTCAAGGAATCCGACCGCATCCGCGACGAGCTCGCCGCCATGGGCGTGGTGCTGAAGGATTCCAAGGAAGGCACCACCTGGGAGATCGCGCGATGACTCTCCTTCGTCATGGCCGGGCTTGTGCCGGCCATCCACGCTTTGCTTCGCGGACGCCATGCAAAGGCGTGGATGCCCGCGACAAGCGCGGGCATGACGATGTGCGATGGGGGTGTCGCTGATGGCCACCGCGCATCCGACCTTTGCCCTGCGCCCATTCCTCCCTGAGGACGCGCCTCTGCTGGCGGAAATCTTGCGCGAAGCCATCGCGGAGCTGACCGCCGACGACTACAGCGAGGCGCAGCGGGAGGCCTGGGCCTCCGCGGCCGAGGACGAAAAAGCCTTCGGCAGGAAGCTTGCCGGCCAGCTCACGCTCGTTGCCACCATGCAGGGCTCGCCCGTCGGCTTTGCCTCGCTCGCCGGGCAGGACAAGATCGACATGCTCTATGTGCATCCGGCCGCGGCCGGTCAGGGCGTCGCCGCCATGCTCATCGATGCGCTGGAAAAGCTCGCCGGCAACCGCGGCGTGCCTAAGCTTTCCGTCGATTCTAGCGACACCGCGCGCGGCTTCTTCGAGAAGCGCGGCTATGTCGCCCAGCAGCGCAATTCCGTCTCGCTCGCCGGCGAATGGCTCGCCAACACCACGCTGCACAAACAACTTGCCGCGGAGAAGCCGTCATGACGAAGCCCGACACGCCGTTCCCCCGTCACTGGCTCTATTATATCGTGCTGAAATTCGTGGTGATCGCCGGCGCGATCGCGCTGGCGCTCTATTATTTCGGCTTGATCTGAGGAAAAGAGCGAGGGCAGGCTCATGAAGCGCCACCACATCATCGCCGCGTGCATCGCGATCGTCGTCGCCATCGCGTTGCTTGCGAACTACTATCTCTGGTGAGCGCATGGCAAAGGAACGCCTCTATTTGTTCGACACCACGCTGCGCGACGGCGCGCAGACCAACGGCGTGGACTTCACGCTTGCCGACAAGCTGGCCATCGCCGGCATGCTCGACGAACTCGGCATCGATTACGTCGAAGGCGGCTATCCCGGCGCCAATCCGACCGACAGCGAATTCTTCGCCAAGGACCGCGGCCTCAACGCCACCTTCACCGCCTTCGGCATGACGCGGCGTCCGGGCCGCTCGGCCTCCAACGATCCGGGTCTTGCCGCGCTGCTCGACGCGCACGCCGACGCCATCTGCTTCGTCGCCAAGTCATGGGATTATCACGTGCGCGTGGCGCTGGAGACCACGGATGAAGAAAACCTCGCCTCCATCCGCGACAGCGTGAAGGCCGCCAAGGCGCGCGGGCGCGAGGTGCTGCTCGACTGCGAGCATTTCTTCGACGGCTACAAGGCCAATCCGCAATACGCGCTCGCCTGCGCCAAGGCGGCTTACGAGGAGGGCGCGCGCTGGGTCGTGCTCTGCGACACCAATGGCGGCACGCTGCCGCACGAAGTGGAAAAAATCGTCGGCGCGGTGTGCAAGACCATCCCCGGCGACCATGTCGCCATCCATGCCCACAACGACACCGAGCAGGCGGTGGCCAATTCCTTCGCCGCCGTGCGCGCCGGCGCCCGCCAGATCCAGGGCACGCTCAACGGGCTGGGCGAGCGCTGCGGCAACGCCAATCTGGTGTCCATCATTCCGACCTTGAAGCTGAAAAAGGAATATGCGGAAGCGTTCGATATCGGCGTCACCGACGCGGCGCTGCAGAAGCTCGCCCATGTCAGCCACGCGCTCGACGAGCGGCTCAACCGCGCACCCGACCGCCACGCGCCTTACGTGGGCGAGAGCGCCTTCGCCACCAAGGCCGGCATCCATGCCTCGGCAATCGCGAAAGACCCGGCCACCTATGAGCACGTCGCGCCCGAGGCGGTCGGCAACCGCCGCCGGGTGCTGGTATCGGAGCAGGCCGGCAAGTCCAACGTGCTCTGCCGAGCTGGACCGCATCGGCATCAAGATCGACAAGGACGATCCGCGCATCGCGCGCCTCCTGGACGTCGTCAAGGAGCGCGAAACCATCGGCTATGCCTATGAGGCGGCCGACGCCTCTTTCGAGCTTTTGGCGCGGCGCACCCTCGGCACGGTGCCCGCCTATTTCGACGTCACCCAATTCGACGTCAATGTCGAGCAGCGCTACAACGCCAAGGGAGAGCGGGTCACCGTCACCATGGCGGTGGTCAAGGTCAAGGTCGGCAACGAGAACACCATCTCGGCGGCGGAAGGCAACGGCCCGGTCAACGCGCTCGACCAGGCGCTGCGCAAGGACCTCGGCAAGTACCAGAAATACATCGACGGCCTGAAGCTTTCCGACTACCGCGTGCGTATCCTCAACACCGGCACCGCCGCGGTCACCCGCGTGCTGATCGAGAGCGAGGACGAGGCCGGCGAGCACTGGACCACCGTCGGCGTGTCCTCCAACGTCATCGACGCCTCCTTCCAGGCGCTGATGGATTCCATCGTCTACAAGCTGGTAAAGTCCGGCGCGCCGGCGTGACTTCCCTCTCCCCGCCTGCGGGGAGAGGGTGGCGAGGCGCGAAGCGCCGAGCCGGGTGAGGGGGCCTCGCCGTCGTGCGTGACATCGACGCCCCCTCACCCGATTGCCTTCGCTTTGCTCGGCAATCGACCTCTCCCCGCGAGCGGGGAGAGGTGAAAGGTGCGCCCCATGATCGACCACGTCTCCATCGCCGTGCGCGACCTGGCCGCCGCCGCGGCTTTCTATGAAAGCGTGCTCGGCACGCTCGGCTTCACGTGCCTGGAGACGCGGCCGGCCACCGTCGGCTTCGGCAAGACCTATCCGGAATTCTGGCTCAACCTGCGCCGGGACATGACGCCGCTTGCGCCGGACAGCGGCGCGCATGTCTGCCTTGCGCGCGCGCTCGACCGATATGGTCGACGCCTTCCATGCCGCAGCGCTCGCCGCCGGCGGCACCGACGATGGCGCGCCGGCCTGTCGCCCGCAGCACGGCGAGGGCTATTACGCCGCCTTCATCCGCGACGCGGACGGCAACCGCATCGAGGCGGTGACATTCGTGAAGAATGGATAGAGCTGTAGCCCGGCTGAGCGCAGCGAAAGCCGGGTAGGGCGGTCCCCGGATGTCGCTTCGCTCTATCCGGGCTACGGAGCTACGGAGCGTCGGCCGGCGCGGCCATTACAGCCGCTCGGCGTCCGCCGCGCTCATCTTCCTGGCATCGTCCGGCACCTGCTCGATTGCCTTCATCAGCATGGGCAGGATGTCCTCCACCCGGTCGGCCACCAGCAGATCGAAAGAGAATTCGGCCTTGATGAATTGCAGCGCCCGCATATGGTCGAACAGGGCGCACAGGGGCTCCCAGAAGCCCTCGATATTGGCGACCAGCACCGGCTTCCTGTGGCGGCCGAGCTGCGCCCAGGTGAGCTGCTCGACCAGTTCCTCCAGCGTGCCGACGCCGCCGGGCAGCGCGACGAAGGCGTCCGCCAGTTCGAACATCTTGCGTTTGCGCTCGTGCATGTCGGGGGTGACGATAAGGTCCTGCACGTCCCGGCGCGCGTGCTCGCGCTGGACCAGGAATTCCGGGATGATGCCGTGCACCTCGCCGCCGTGGCGCAGCACGGCCTGCGAAATCTCGCCCATGATGCCGACGGAACCGCCGCCATAGACGAGGCCGATGCCGTTTTCCGCGAGGATCTTGCCGAATTCGCGAGCCGCTTGCACGAAGGCGGGGCTGGTGCCCGGGCTGGAGCCGCAATAGACGCAGATTTTCCCGATTTTGCTGAATTTATCGATTTTGTTCATGGCCATGGATGTGCGCGCCGGATGTGGCGCCGTCAAGACAACGTGCGAAATGTCCTGTGGTTGCCGCCCTTTATGCCCGCCGCCCCGGTGATTAGCGGCGGCAAAGCCCCTATATGAAGGCCTCATGAGCCCCCACCGCGGTCACCATCATTCCTCCCCCGAACAGCCGGCCGGCGTCTCCGCCAGCCGCGGCGCGCTGCTTTCCACCATCGTCCACCTCTGGCCCTATATCTGGCCGGCCGACCGCCGCGACCTCAAGCTGCGCGTGCTGCTCGCCGTCGCCTTGCTGATCGCCGCCAAGTTCGCGACCATCGCGGTGCCCTTCACCTACAAATACGCCATCGACGCGCTGGCCGGCTCCGCCCAGCCGGCCGCCGGCTGGCTCGGCTGGGTGGTGGCTGCCCCCATCGCCATGACGCTGGCCTATGGCGGCATGCGCGTCCTGATGGGCGCGCTGACGCAAGGGCGCGACGCCGTGTTCGCCAAGGTGGCGATGCACGCGGTGAGACGGCTCGCCTATCTCACCTTCGTCCACATGCACGCGCTCTCGCTGCGTTTCCACCTCGAGCGCAAGACGGGGGGCCTGACCCGCGTGCTCGAGCGCGGCCGCAACGCCATCGAGACCATCGTGCGCATGGTCATCCTGCAGCTCGCGCCCACCATTATCGAGGTCGCGCTGATCACCGTGGTGCTGATCTGGAAGTTCGACTGGCGCTACGTGGCCGCGGTCATCGGCACGGTGGTGCTCTACATGGGCTGGACCTACAACGCCACCGAATGGCGCATCGGCATCCGCCGCCGCATGAACGAGAGCGACAACGACGCCAACGTGAAGGCGATCGATTCGCTGCTCAACTACGAGACCGTGAAGTATTTCGGCGCGGAAAACCGCGAGGCGTCCCGCTACGACCGTTCCATGGCGCGCTACGAGGACGCAAGCGTCAAGTCCTACACTTCGCTCAGCGTGCTCAACGCGGGGCAGGCGGTGATCTTCACGATCGGCCTCGCCGCGGCCATGGTGCTGTGCGCCTACGAGGTCAAGGCCGGCACCAAGACCGTCGGCGATTTCGTGCTGATCAACGCCATGATGATCCAGCTCTACCAGCCGCTCAACTTCATGGGCATGGTCTACCGCGAGATCAAGCAGGCGGTGACCGACATCGAGATGATGTTCTCGATCCTGGCGCGCCCGTCCGAGATCAAGGACGCGCCCAATGCGCGGCCGCTTCAGGTCGAGAGCGGCGATGTCCGTTTCGAGAACGTCACTTTCGCCTACGAGGCCCCGCGCCCGATCCTCAAGGGCATCAGCTTCGAGGTGCCCGCCGGCAAGACGGTGGCGGTGGTCGGCCCTTCCGGCGCCGGCAAGTCGACCATCTCGCGCCTGCTCTACCGCTTCTACGATCTCTCCGGCGGCCGCATCCTCATCGACGGCCAGGACATCGCCCATGTCACGCAGACCTCGCTGCGCGAGGCCATCGGCATGGTTCCGCAAGACACCGTGCTGTTCAACGACACCATCCGCTACAACATCCGCTACGGCCGCTGGGAGGCGAGCGATGCCGAGGTGGAGGAGGCCGCAAGGCTGGCGCAGATCGACGGCTTCATCCGCATGTCGCCCAAGGGCTACGAGACGGAAGTGGGCGAGCGCGGCCTCAAGCTGTCCGGCGGCGAGAAGCAGCGCGTGGCGATCGCCCGCACCATCCTGAAGGGCCCGCCGATCCTGCTGCTCGACGAGGCGACGTCCGCGCTCGACAGCCACACCGAGAAGGAAATCCAGGACGCGCTCGAGCGCGTCTCGTCGGGGCGCACCACGCTGGTGATCGCCCACCGGCTCTCGACCATCGTCGGCGCCGACGAGATCATCGTGCTCGACCAGGGCGAGATCGTCGAGCGCGGCACCCACATGCAGCTACTCGTGCGGCATGGCCTCTATGCCAGCATGTGGAACCGGCAGCGCGAGGCGGAGGAAGCGCGCGAGAAGCTCGCGCTCGCCGGCGAGGGGCAGGCGGCCCCCAACCGCAACCCGCCGCCCGTCGCGGACGAAGGCGGGCGCGGCGAACCCGTTCCGGCCGACGACGTGCCGGCCGACGACGTGCCGGCGGACGCGGCGGAGTAGGGGTGCCTGTTTTGTCATTCCGGGACGGCGCGCAGCGCCGGGCCCGGAATCCAAGGCTGCCGTGAAATACTTCGCCGTACGGCCCTGGATTCCGGGTTCGCTCGCATTGCTCGCGCCCCGGAATGACGAGTCAGTATGATGCCTTCAAGGCTGCGTCGCCATGAAATGCGCCAGCGCCTTCATGTCGTCGCCGTCGAGCGGATAGACCGCGTCGCCCATGGAGGCGACGCCGGAGCCGACCCGCTTGCCCGACTTGAAATCGTGCAGCGCTTTCAGCAGCACGTCCTCGCGCTGGCTGGCCAGCCGCGCGGATGAGCGATAACCCTCGAACTTGTCGTAATGGCAGGCAGCGCAGTGCTGCTGCTTGGCGATCTCTTTGCCCTTCTGCGCAAGCGCATCGTCCGGGCGCGCAGGCGCGGGCTTGGGCGGCGTGAGCGAGGCGTAATAGGCGCCGAGATTGCGGATGTCTTCGTTCTTCAGCGCTTCGGAAACCGGCTGCATCACCTTGTCCTTGCGCGCGCCGTTGCGGAAATAGACGAGCTGCCATTGCACGTATTCGTCGGGCTGGCCGGCGAGCGAGGGCGTGAGCTCGGTTGTCGAGATGCCGTTTTCCCCGTGGCAGCCGGCGCAGGCCTGCGCCAGTTCCTTGCCGGCCTTGATGTCGGCCGCCGTCGCGCGCCCGGCAATGGCGGCCAGGGCGAACAGGGCAAGCGTGATGCAGAAAATACGGGCCGCAGTCATTTCGTTGGAAGCCTCGCGAGGCCTCGGCCATCGCTGCATCGCAACGCGCGCGCCGGGCAGGTTACGGTTCGACGCTTGTCGTAAAGAAAGTGTCACGGGAAGGCCGCTGGTCCAAGCCGATGGCTTGGACCAGCAACAGGTCGGACGAGGCCCGCGCCCGGGCGGGCGTGGGCCTCAAGGCGCATCACTTGCTATAACTGATCCGATAGACGGAGCCGTTGAAGTCGTCCGACACCAGCAGCGAGCCGTCCTTCGCCACCAGCACGTCGTCGGGCCGGCCGCGATATTTGCCGTCGGCGCCGATCCAGCCGGAAGCGAACACTTGCTGCTTGACGTGCTTGCCGGACGGGTCGGCGGTGACCCGCATAAGCCGTCCGCCCTGGAACTTGTGGCGATTCCAGGAGCCGTGCTCCGCGATGATCATGTTGTTCTTGTAGTCGGCCGGGAACATGTTTCCGGTGTAGAACTTCATGCCGAGCGGAGCGACATGGTCGCCGAGGTTGAGCGCCGGGGGAGCGAACTCCGAGCACTTGTGCCCCATGGCGAATTTCGGATCCGGAATGTTGCCTTGGTGGCAGTGCGGATAGCCGAAGTTCTCACCGAGCTTGGTGAGGTGGTTGAGCTTGTCGCTCGGCTTGTTGTCGCCGAGCCAGTCGCGGGCGTTCTCGGTGAACCAGTAGTCGCCCGTGCGCGGATCGATGTCGCCGCCGACGCTGTTGCGCACGCCGAGCGCCACGATCTCGGCGAGGCCGTGCTCGGGATCGATATGACGGATCTGCGCGGTTGAGGTGGGCGGCAGGCAGACGTTGCACGGCGGTCCGAACGGCACATAGAGCCAGCCATTCTTGTCGAACACCAGATACTTCCAGCCGTGCGGGATGTAGGGCGGCATGTCGTCATAGACGACCTTTCCCGCGCCCATCTTGTCGAGGTTGGCCTCGGCGTCGTCGTATTTCGTGATCTTGTTGATGTCGACGACGTAGAGCGCGCCCTTGCGGAACGCCACGCCGGTCGGTGCCTGCATGTCCTTGAGGACGGTCTTGACCTCGCGCTTGCCGCCCTTGTCGGTGACGGCGAAGACCTTGCCGACGCCGAACCAGGAGCCGACGAACAGCGTGCCGTCGTCGCCGAGCGCCATCTGGCGCGCCGCCGGTACCCGCGCGTAGAGCTCGATCTTGAAGCCCTTCGGCAGCTTGATGTCCTTCAGCGTCGCCTTGACCTCGTCGTCGGTGTAACCGGTCGGCGGCGGCAGGGTGTTGGCGACCGCGGTACCTTTCTGCGCCTCGGTCTGGTCGCCCATGAACCAGTCGGCCGGCGGATGCAGCCAGAAGTCCTTGTTGTTGGAGTTGTAGTGGATGAGCTTGTCCTTGTCCTTCGCCTTCGCCTTGTCCTTCTCGGCGGCGTGGGCGCCGGACGCGGCCATGAACCCAGCGACGGCAATCGCCGCTGCGGTCGCGACGAGCGTCGCCGGGCGCGTCAACCTTGTAAGTCGATACATCCTCGTCTCCTCTCCCTTGTTCGTTTCTTCATTAAAGTCAGATGCGCGACCGTTCGCCCGTCGCCCGTGAGGGGAGCGCACGTCAGCCGCAATTGTGATTGCCGGTTTTTGCCGCCCCCGAATGACGACTCATCCGTGCATCGGCCGCATATCCAGCTGACGCCGGATTCGCTCGGCTCACGCCGGTGAAGACCGCCATTTTTCGCCCCTCGTGGCACGCCGTCCTTGGAAAGGTTGTCTCTCCAACGACCTGCCACCCGGTGAAGCTACGGCACCCGCGAAATCTGTCAAGTTGGGCAGGGCGGGGTGATCGCGCGCGCCGGTGAAGAATGCGAAGCCGGTCTATGCCTAGAATAGTTGCACGCATGCACATCGTGAAAAGGCGGCGAACGAAATGCGCAGCGAGAGTGCGGCAATGTTCGACACGTTCGCAACTGCACCAGAAATCGTGAGTCTCCAATTGCAAGCCTCTCGCAGGCGGCCTAGCATGGCAAAAAACGTGATGCCGGCCTTGGCCTTGCGGTCGATGGCGGGCTCAAATCGATTTTGCGGCGAACGAGACGCCGCGTAGCAGGGAGGATGATGATGCAGCGCAATAAGTGGACTCTGCTGGCGGCTCCGGTGCTGGCGGCGGCGATCGGCGTCGCCACCGTCGCGGCCTACGCAGCCGAACTGCCGAAGACCCACATCAAGGTGGTCGGATATTTCAGCAATCTGGCGCAGACCAAGCTGGTCGAGAAACCTTTCTACACCAAACAGCTCGAAAAGGATTCCAACGGCCAGGTCACCGTCGACTACAACAATCTGGACGTGCTCGGCATCAACGATTTCCAGATCCTGCATATGACGCAGCTCGGCGTGACGGATTTCGCCACCAGCGACATCAGCAAGATGGCGGGCGAGGACCCGGTGTTCGAGGGCTGCGACCTCGCCGGCATCACCAACGACATCAAGACCGCGCGCAAGGCCTGCGAGGTGTGGAAGCCGGTCATGGCCGAGCACATGGCGCAGAAGTTCCAGACGCGGCTGATGTCGCTCGCGCCCAACCCGCCGATCGTGTTCTGGTGCCGCGACAAGATCAGCAGCATCAAGGACCTCAAGGGCAAGAAGGTGCGCGTCTTCAACAAGACGCAGTCCGATTTCGTCACCGCCGTAGGCGGCGAGACCATCACCATGGCGTTCCCCGAAGTCGTGCCGGCGCTGCAGCGCGGCGTGGTGGACTGCGCGCTGACCGGCTCGCTCAGCGGCAATCTGGCGGGCTGGCCGGAAGTCTCGAAATACCTGCTGCCGCTCACGGTCGGCTGGTCGATCTCCTACGAAGGCGCCAACATGAAGAGCTGGAACAGCTGGTCGGCGCCGCTGCATGACTTCTTCAACAAGGAGTTCGGCAAGCTCGAGAACGCCATGTGGAAGATCGGCGGCCAGGCCACCGACGAGGGCGTCGCCTGCAACACCGGCAAGGGCAAGTGCACGCTCGGCAAGAAGGGCAGCATGACCCTGGTCAAGATCACGCCGGCCGACGAAAAGCTCAAGAAGGAGCTCGTGCAGAACGTCGTGCTGGTGAAATGGGGCCAGCGCTGCGGCAAGGCCTGCGCGGAGAAATGGAACGCGACGGTGGGCAAGGTCGTCCACCTCCATATCCCGATCGACAAGCTCTGACGCTGACAGCGGCGGCCGCGGGCGTATTCTGCGCGCGCGGCCGCTCTCCAGCCACCGAGGTTTCTCCCCGCATGGATCGTCTGCTGCAATGGGCCCGGCTCACGTCGCGCGCCGGCGCCTGGTTCGGCGGCGCCCTCGTCCTGCTTGCCGCCGCCGTCATTTCCGCCGACGTATTGATGCGCAAGCTGTTCGACACGACGCTCGGCGGCGCCAGCGAGATTTCCGGCTATGTGCTGGCGGTGAGCACCACCTGGTCGCTGGCGCTGGCGCTCATCGATCGCGCTCACGTGCGCATCGATTCGCTCTACACGCTCCTGCCGACCCGCATCTGCGCCGTCCTCGACATCCTGGCGCTGCTCGCCTTCATGGTCTTCGCCGGCATCCTGACCTGGGAGGGCTGGATCATCTTCGCGCAGTCGCTCGCGCTCGGGTCGCATTCGCTCACGCCGCTGGCGACGCCGCTCGCCATCCCGCAGTTTCTCTGGGTGGCCGGTTTCGGCTTCTTCTTTCTGGTGATGGTGCTGCTGCTCATCCGCGCGCTGATGGCGCTGGCGACCGGGCAGATCGACGAGGTGCGGCGGCTGCTCGGCTCGCGCACCGCCCTGCAGGAGCTGGAAGAAGCCATCCAGGAACACGAGCAGTATAAGAACGCCTGAACGGGGGAAGCCGTCTTGGTCGCGACCGCGATAATCGTCCTGCTGGTCATCCTGGCGCTGAGCATTCCCGTCGCGGCGGGGCTTGTCCTGCTCGCCCTCTTGCTCGATTACGTCTACTCGTTTCTGCCCTTGCGCTTGGCCATGGGCGAGACCGCCTGGTCGGTGTCGATCAATTTCATCCTGTTCGCCATCCCGCTGTTCGTCATGCTGGGCGAGATACTGCTGCGCTCGGGCATCGCCGAGCGCATGTATGCCGCGATGACGCACTGGCTGTCCTGGCTGCCGGGCGGGCTCATGCATTCGAACATCGGCACCTGCACTTTGTTCGCCGCCGTCTCGGGCTCGAGCGTGGCGACCGCGGCGACGATCGGCACCGTGGCGATCGAGGAGATCGAGAAGCACGGCTACAACGAGCGGCTTTATCTCGGCACCATCGTCGCCGGCGGCACGCTCGGCATTCTCATCCCGCCTTCCATCCCCATGATCGTCTATGGGGCGCTCACCAACACGTCGATCCCGCAGCTTTACCTCGCCGGCATCGTGCCGGGGGTGATCCTGGCGGCGCTGTTCATGGGCACGGTGATGGGCGCCTGCCTGGTGCGGCCGAAATGGGGCGGCAGGCCGATCCGCACCAACTGGGCCGCGCGGATACGCTCGCTGCCCGATCTCATCCCGCCCTTGATCATCTTCGTGGTGGTGATCGGTTCGATCTATGCCGGCGTCGCCACGCCGACCGAGTCGGCGGGGCTCGGCGTCGTCGCCGCGCTCGGGCTGGCCGCCGCGCGCGGGCGCCTGAGCTGGCGCATGCTGTCCGACACCTTCGAAGGCACCATGCGCACCACGGCGATGATCATGGCGATCCTGATCGCCGCCTATTTCGTCAACTTCGTCATCACCTCGATCGGCCTGTCCGGTAAGGTGACCACGCTGGTCACCTCGCTCGGCCTCTCGCCGACGGGGACCATGGTCGTGATCGTGCTGTTCTATCTCGTGCTCGGCATGTTCATGGAGTCGCTGTCCATGCTGGTGGCGACGGTGCCGATCATCACGCCCGTGGTGATGGCGCTCGGCTTCAACCCGGTGTGGTTCGGCGTCCTGATGATGCTGCTGATCGAGACCGCGCTGATCACGCCTCCGGTCGGCTTCAACCTGTTCGTCGTGCAGGGGGTGCGCCCGCGCGGCCAGATCTACGACGTGATCATCGGCTCGCTGCCCTTCGTGCTGACGCTTCTGGTCATGATCGCCATGCTGATGGCCTTTCCGCAGATCGCGCTCTGGCTGCCGCACACCATGGAAGGCTGAGGCGGGGGCGTCTTCCGCCCCCAAGCAGCCTCGGCCGGTGAGGTTCCGAAAAACCGCGCCGTGCGACACCGGCTGCGGCCGGCAGGGGTGGCCTCGCACCGGGGCTGCCGCTATATCCCTTCCGCCAGCAAAGCGCCGGGGGCCAAAAGCGTCCATGTCGATCTACGATTCCATCCGCCAGCAGCTCGTGCCGATCACGCCGGAGGGCTATCCCTTCATCGGCGCCTTCGCGCTGGTGAGCCTGTTCCTGTTCTGGCTGTGGACGCCGCTCGGCTGGATCGGCACGGCCGCCACGCTGTGGTGCGCCTATTTCTTCCGCGACCCGCCGCGGGTCACGCCCGTCCGCGACGGGCTGGTGGTGTCGCCGGCCGATGGGCAGGTGAGCCAGATCACCACGGCATCGCCGCCGCACGAGCTCGGTCTCGGCGACAAGCCGCTGCCGCGCATCTCGATCTTCATGAGCGTTTTCAACTGCCACATCAACCGCAGCCCGGTGGCCGGCCAGGTCGAGAAGATCGTCTATCAGCCCGGCAAGTTCCTCAACGCGGACCTCGACAAGGCGAGCGCCGACAACGAGCGCAACTCGCTGGTGATCGCCACGGCCGGCACCCGCATCGCCGTGGTGCAGATCGCCGGCCTGGTCGCCCGGCGCATCGTCTGCTTCGTCAAGGTCGGCCAGGCGGTGGGCGCCGGCGAGCGCTTCGGCATGATCCGCTTCGGCTCCCGGCTCGACGTCTATCTGCCGGAGGGCGTGGCGCCCTTGGTGGCAGTGGGGCAGACCGCGATCGGCGGCGAAACCGTGCTGGCCGACCTGCGGCTTGCCGATCCGGGGCGCGCCTTCCGCGCCGGTTGAGCCAGGCGGGCGACAAGACCTTAAGCCCGTCGGCAAATAGAGTTCCGCCGGCCGTGGCGCGGCCGCCGCCAACGCCCTATATTGGCCGCCATGGTCTTTCCGCCTCTCGATCCGACGCCACCGTCGCCGAACGGCCGCCGTCGCCGTTTCAAGGCGATCCCGGTGCGCGTGCTGGTACCCAACCTGATCACGCTGCTTGCGCTGTGCGCGGGGCTCACCGCCATGCGCATGGCGGTCGAGAACCATATGCAGCTCGCGCTCGCGGCGATCGTGTTCGCGGCCATGCTCGACGGCATCGACGGGCGGGTGGCGCGGCTCCTGAAGGGCACGTCGCGCTTCGGCGCCGAGCTCGACAGTCTCGCCGACTTCGTCAATTTCGGGGTGGCGCCGGCGCTGATTCTCTATTTCTGGGGCCTGCACGAATTGAAGTCGGCCGGCTGGATCGCGGCGATGGTGTTCGCCATCTGCGCGGCGCTCAGGCTCGCGCGCTTCAACGTGATGAGCGTCGAGCCGAACCTGCCGCTGTGGGCCGGCAATTTCTTCACCGGCATCCCGGCTCCCGCCGGCGCCATCACCGTGCTGCTGCCGATTTATCTCGGCCTGCTCGGCATGCCGGCCAATCTGATCGTGGTCTGGGTGACCTTCGTCTACACGCTGCTCATCGCGCTGTTGATGGTCTCGCGGCTGCCGGTGTTCTCCGGCAAGCGAGTCGGCAAGCGGGTGCCGCCGGAGATGGTGCTGCCGGTGTTCGTGGTGGTGGTGCTCTTCTTCGCGCTGCTGATCAGCTATCCTTGGGTGGTGCTCAGCATCGGCACCATCGCCTATATCGCCTGCCTGCCGCTCGGCTGGCTGTCCTACCGCGAATACCAGCGCAAGGATGCCGCGTCCGCCGCAGCGACAGCGGCTGGAAACGCCACCGGCGAGGCGGCGGATTTCGCGCCGCCATCCGACGGGCTCGCCGACGACGACGAGCGCCCGGCGCGCTTGAACTGATCGCCCTATGCCACGCGCCATCCGTATCCTGAGCCCGGCCGAGCGGGCCGGCCGCCCGGTCTCCGATACCGTCATCCTCGATTACGCCCAGCGCAGCGCGCAGAAGGTTGCGGTCGCCGGATTGAAGGGCGGCCGCTTCGAGATCGATCTGGCAAACCCCGCGCGCCTGCGCACCGATGATGTGCTCGTTCTCGACGACGGCAATCTGATCGAGGTGGTGGCGGCGCCCGAGCCGCTCATCGAGGCGCGTGCCGCCGACCTGTCGCAACTGGCGCGGCTCGCCTGGCATCTCGGCGACCGCCACGTGCCGGCGCAGCTTTTCGCCAACCGCATCCGCGTGCGCGCCGAGCCGGGCATCGAGCAGTTGCTCAAGGCGCTCGGCGCCAGGCTTGTCCGCATCGAAGCGCCGTTCGAGCCGGAGGGCGGCGCCTATGAGGCGGCGCACGGGCATGAGCATGAGCACGACCATGACCACGACCATCACGGGCACGACCATCATCATCACGAGCATTGAAAGCGGGCACGTGTCCCGGGTCTGCCGCGCACCGCTCCACTTCGTTACGCGCTGCGCTGCGCCCGGGACAAGATAATCACCGATCGCGGTAGCCCTGGGTCCCCAGCGGATAGCCCGGCATCAGATCGTAAGGATGCTTCCAGCCCGGCAGCGCCTGCATGCGTTCCAGCCATGCGGCGATGGCCGGATGCTCCTTGGCGATATCGAAGCCGAATTCCTCGGCCGGGTAATAGAGATAGCCGGTCAGCGAAATGTCGGCGATGGTCGGCCGCTCGGCGACGAGGAATTTGCGGCCGGTCAGCCGCTTCTCGACGATCGCCAGCGCGCCGTCGATGCGCCCCTTGAGGAATGCCATCACCGCCGGATCGGGCTCTTTCGGCGCGAAATTCTTCAGGAACCGATAGGGCCCGAGAAAGCCGTTGACCTTCTGATTGTCGAAGATGATCCAGCGCAGCACTTCCAGCTTCTCGTCCTCGTCCGCCGGCTTGAACTGTCCGGTCAAGTCGGCGAGATAGGTCAGGATCACGCCCGACTGCGAGAGCGGCTTGCGCCCGCCATGTACCAGCACGGGCGCTTCGCCCATCTCGTTGACGCTTTCGCGGTAATCGGGCTTGCGCGTGGCGCCGCCGGCGAAGAAATCGACCCAGATCGGCTCCCAGTCGGCGCCGATCAGGTTGAGCATCAGCGCGGCGCGATAGGCATTGCCGGACTGGGCGAAGCAATAGAGTTCGTATGCGGCCATGCGAGCGTTTCCTGTTGCGGCGACATCATACTATCCGTTCGTCCCCGCGAAAGCGGGGACCCAGGGCGACATTCTCTGCGCCCGCAATTGCCTTCTGGATTCCCGCTTTCGCGGGAATGAGCGGGTTAGGTCAAGCCAATCGCAATCGATCTGAGGGCGGTTTTCACCGCGCCAACGTCACCGGCAAGCCGTTCGCCGACGTGCCGCTGAAGCGGCGGCCGGCGAGCGTGAGCTTGGCCAGCGGCCGGTCTTTGTAATCGTCGATGGTGAGCCGGCCTTTCGCCATCTGCCAGCTCCGGCTCATGAAGAACTTGCCCGGGCAGCCGCCATCCGGCTCGATGGCGCCGTGCTTCTCGCCGGCTGCGCCGTCGAATTTCATGCCGCAGGACGGCGCGTCCGGCGCCCGCAAGGTCCAGCGGCCCACCATGGACACGCCCGGCGGCGGCTCGGCCGCGAAAGGCTGCCCCGCGCAAGCCGTCAAGAGCAATGCGGTCAGAACGCTCGCGCCGCGAAGCCCCATCGCGACGCGTCCTTACTTCATGGTCGGAATGACGAATTCGGCGCCTTCCTTGGTGCCGGTCGGCCAGCGTGAGGTCACCGTCTTGGTCTTGGTGTAGAAGCGGATCGAATCCGGGCCGTGCTGGTTCAAGTCGCCGAAGCCCGACCGCTTCCAGCCGCCGAAGGTGTAGTAGGAGAGGGGAACGGGAATGGCGAAGTTGACGCCGACCATGCCGACTTCGACACGCTGGACGAAGTCGCGTGCGGTGTCGCCATCGCGGGTGAAGATGGCGACGCCATTGCCGTAGTCGTGCTCTGAGGGCAGGCGCACCGCTTCCTCGTAGTCCTTGGCGCGCACGACCGACAGCACGGGCCCGAAGATCTCCTCCTTGTAGATGCGCATGTCGGGCGTGACCTCGTCGAACAGGCAGCCGCCCATGAAGAAGCCCTTCTCGTAGCCCTGCATCTTGAAGCCGCGGCCGTCGACCTTGAGCTTGGCGCCTTCCTTGATGCCAATATCGACGTAGTCGCGCACGCGGTTGAGCGCGGCCTGCGTCACCAGCGGGCCGTAGTCGGCCTTGTCGTCGGTGGAGGGGCCGATCTTCAGGTTCTCGACGCGCGGGATCAGCTTGTCCATCAGCGCGTCGGCCGTCTTCTGGCCGACCGGCACCGCCACAGACACCGCCATGCAGCGTTCGCCGGCCGAGCCGTAGCCGGCGCCGATCAGCGCGTCGACCGCTTGGTCCATGTCGGCGTCCGGCATCACGATCATGTGGTTCTTGGCGCCGCCGAAGCACTGCACGCGTTTGCCGTTGGCGCAGCCGGTGGCGTAGATGTACTCCGCGATGGCGGAGGAGCCGACGAAGCCGATCGCCTGCACGCGGCGATCGTTGAGCAACGTATCGACCGCTTCCTTGTCGCCATTGACCACGTTGAGGATGCCCGGCGGCAGGCCCGCTTCGAGCATCAGCTCGGCGAGCCGCATCGGCACGGAAGGATCGCGCTCCGACGGCTTCAGAATGAAGGCATTGCCGCAGGCGATGGCGGGAGCGAACTTCCACATCGGGATCATGGCCGGAAAGTTGAACGGCGTGATGCCGGCGACCACGCCGAGCGGCTGGCGCAGCGAGTAAAGGTCGATGGCCGGGCCTGCATTCCCGGTGAACTCGCCTTTCAACAGATGCGGGATGCCGCAGGCGAATTCGACCACCTCCAGCCCGCGCTGCACGTCGCCGCGCGCGTCGGGAACCGTCTTGCCGTGCTCGGAGGAGAGAAGCTGCGCGAGGTTGTCGAAGTCCCGATGCAGGAGGTCGACGAACTTGAACATGACGCGGGCGCGCCGCTGCGGGTTGGTGGCAGCCCAGGCCGGCTGCGCCGCT
The DNA here is from genome assembly GCA_963837965.1 of uncultured Pseudomonadota bacterium. Lineage (GTDB taxonomy): Bacteria > Pseudomonadota > Alphaproteobacteria > Rhizobiales > Xanthobacteraceae > Pseudolabrys. The sequence goes on from CAWIPY010000011.1 coordinate 1,119,925, forward strand.
TCCGCATTGGCGATGGCATGCTCCATCTCCGAATGCCTGGCGAGCGCCACCTTGGCCTGCACTTCGCCGGTATTGGGATCGAATACGTCGCCGAACCGCCCGGAGGCCCCCTTCACGACTTCGCCGCCGATGAAATGGCCGATCTCGCGCATGGGTATTCCTCCGAATTTCAGGGATTCTCGAGCGGGGCCGGCAGGCGCCGGGCCGTCAGACACGACTTTCGCAGTTTTCTCCCGCCCGGTCACGGGGCCCGCTTGCAGGCGTGCCGCGGGCGATTTTCTTTCACCAACGGTTAGGCTTTACCGCTCCTTAACGGCGCCCGTCTAGGGTCGGTTTCGCGGGCGCCTCATGCGGCGTTTGCAGTGCCGTAGGCGTAGGCGTGGGGTCGTCAAGTCATGGATATCTCTACCGGTCTCGGGCTGCTGGCGGGCGTCGGCGTCGTTTCCATCGTCATCTTGATGGGCGGCGACATGGAAATGTTCGTCAGCGAGCACGCCTTCATCGTGATCTTCGGCGGCTCCTTCGCCGCCACGCTGATCCGGTTTCCCCTCAACTCGATCTTTCACGGCCTGCCGCTCGGCGCCAAATTCGCCTTCACCATGCGCCGCATGACGCAGCGCGAACTGGTCGACGAGATCGCCGGACTTGCCGACATCGCGCGCAAGCAGGGCCCGATCGGCCTGGAGAAGGCCGAGATCGACGACCCGTTTTTGGCCAAGGGCATTCGCTACGTTGCCGACGGCTACGACAGCAATTTCATCCGCGACAATCTCGAGCGCGACCGCGACAACTTCCTCACCCATCTCGATGAGGGCCAGAAAATCTACCGCGCGGTCGGCGACTGCGCTCCCGCCTTCGGCATGATCGGCACGCTGATCGGCATGGTGCAGATGTTCGCCAACATGACCGATCCATCCAAGCTCGGCCCCTATATGGCGACGGCGCTGCTGGCGACCTTCTACGGCGCCGCGCTCGCCAACCTGTTCTGCCTGCCGATCGCCGACAAGCTGCATCTCAAACTGGTCGACGAGGAGGTCAACCGCACGCTGATCATCGACGGCATCCTGATGATCCGCGAAGCCAAGAGCCCCACTTTGGTGCGCGAGATGCTGCTGGCCTACCTGCCGGAGAAGCACCGTCACAGCGAAGCGGATGCGGGCCGCGAAGAGGAAGCCGAGCCCGCGGCCGCGTGAGCGGGCACCGGAACGTGAAGGCGTAAGGGCGTAGCATGGCAAGGCGCAAGGAAGCACATGGCGGCGGTCACGGCTGGTTCGTCACCTTCGCCGACCTGATGGGGCTGCTGGTCAGCTTCTTCGTGATGCTGGTCGCTTTCTCCACCCAGGATCAGGCCAAGCTGCAGGTGGTGGCCGGTTCCATGCGCGACGCTTTCGGCGTGCAGGATCGTGTGCGCTATTCCGGCATCATCGAGATTCCCGGCCTGCCGACGCGGCCGAAGCTCAAGAACGTCGCCCACATCGACCCGAAGGATGCGTCCGCCACGCCGACCCCCGACGAGCACGACCACCAGCGCAGCTTCGGCGCGCGCTTCAAGGAGGACAAGAACTTCGCGCTCGCCGCCGCCTCGCTGCGCCAGGCTCTGCAGGACATGCCGGACATCGCCAAGCTGTCCAAGCACATCATGGTCGAAGAGACCAAGAAGGGCCTCAACATCGAGATCATGGACCAGGACGGCCGCTCGATGTTCCCCGACGGCGCCAAAGAACCTTACCCGCGCACCCGCCGGCTGATCGCGGCGCTGGCGCCCGCGCTCAAGGCGATGCCCTACCGCGTCTCCATCACCGGTCACACCGCCACCAGCAAGATTCCCGACACGCCCGGCTACGGCGCCTGGGATCTGTCCGCCGACCGCGCCAACGCCGTGCGCGCGATCCTGCAGGCGCAGGGTCTGCCCGCAGGCCACATCTACGAGGTGGCCGGCAAGGCCGACACCCAGCCCTTGTTCCCGGACAGCCCCTCTATGTCGCCGAATCGCCGGGTGACCATCACCCTGATGCGGGAAGCTCCACCGCTGCCGATCGATTTCAAGCCTTGAAGCGTTAGGGTGGGGTGGAGGCGAGCGGTTCGGCTGCGCGGCCGGCTGGCCGAGGTATTGTATCGCCGGCTGCGGTGATATAAGGCCCGCGCTTCGAGCCCAGTGGCGGACATACAAAATTCAATGAGCGATGGTGTGAAGGAACCGGCACGTTCCGCCGAAGCCGGCGCCGCCGATGTCGGCTATGAAGCACCGCCGACCTTTCTGGCGCTCGCGCTGGGCAGCGTCGGCGTGGTCTATGGCGACATCGGCACCAGCCCGCTCTATGCCTTCCGCGAGGCGGCCATCGCGGCGAGCCAGGACCATCCGGTCAGCCGCAGCATCGTGTTCGGCGTGCTCTCGCTCATCCTGTGGGCGCTGATCGTCGTCGTCACCGCCAAATACGTGCTGATCCTGCTGCGCGCGGACAACAACGGGGAGGGCGGCACGCTCTCGCTCACGGCGCTGGCCAGCCGCGCCGTCGGCCGCCGCACCGCCTTCATCTTCGTGGTCGGCGTCATCGGCGCCTCCATGTTCCTCGGCGACAGCGTGATCACGCCGGCGATCTCGGTCTTGTCGGCGGTCGAAGGATTGAAGCTCGCCACACCCGCCTTCAGCGAATACGTCGCGCCGATCGCGGTCGGCATTCTGATCGGCCTGTTCGCCGCGCAAAGCCGCGGAACCGCCAAGGTTGCCGCCCTGTTCGGGCCTATCATGGTGGTCTGGTTCGTCTCGCTGGCGATTTCCGGCGGCATGCACATCAGCGACGATCCGAGCGTGCTGCTCGCCATCAACCCGCTCTACGCGATCGAGTTCATGCTCACCCATGGCGGCATCGGCCTGGTGACGCTTGGCGCGGTCTTTCTGGCGGTGACCGGCGGCGAAGCGCTCTATGCCGACCTCGGTCATTTCGGCCGCAAGCCGATCCAGACCGCCTGGCTGTGCCTGGTGCTGCCGGCGCTGCTGATCAACTATTTCGGCCAGGGCGCCAAGGTGCTGGCCGACCCGGCGGCGATCGAGAACCCGTTCTACAAGCTGGTGCCCGACATGGTGCTGGTGCCGATGATCGTGCTGGCGACGGCCGCTACGGTGATCGCCAGCCAGGCGGTGATCACCGGTGCGTACTCCCTGGTGCAGCAGGCGATTCAGCTCGGCATGCTGCCGCGGCTTGCCATCCTGCATACCTCGGCCACCCATGCCGGGCAGATCTACATTCCGCGCGTGACGGTGGCGCTGCTGATCGGCGTCCTGCTGCTGGTCGGGCTGTTCCGGACCTCGAGCGCGCTGGCCTCGGCCTATGGCATCGCGGTGGCCACCACCATGGTGGTGGACGGGGTGCTCGCCTTCGTTGTCATATGGAAGCAGTGGCAATGGCGCCTCTGGCAGGCGGGACTGCTGATATTGCCGTTCTTCGTCGTCGACATCACCTTCTTCTCCGCCAACCTGATCAAGCTGCTCGAGGGTGCCTGGGCGCCGATCCTGTTCGGCGCCACGCTCGTGCTGGTCATCCTTACCTGGCGGCGCGGCACCGGCATCCTCGCCAACAAGACGCGGCGCACCGAGGTGCCGCTCGATACGCTGTTCCGTAATCTGGAGAAGAAGCCGCCGCACATCGTGCCGGGCACCGCGGTGTTCCTCACCAGCGATCCCGACTTCGCGCCCACCGCGCTGCTGCACAATCTCAAGCACAACAAGGTGCTGCACGAGCACAACGTCATCCTCACCATCATCACCGCGGACACGCCGCGCGTGCCGGAGGAGGAACGGGTCAAGATCACGCCGTTGTCGCAGCATTTCTCCAAGGTGGCGCTGAAGTTCGGTTATATGGAGCAGCCCAATGTGCCGAAGGCGCTCGCCGTCGCGCGCAAGCATGGCTTGCAGTTCGACATCATGTCGACGTCGTTCTTCCTGTCGCGCCGCGCGCTGAAGCCTTCGCCGACCTCGGGCATGCCCGCTTGGCAGGATCATCTTTTCATCGGGCTCGCGCGCTCGGCGAGCGACGCCACCGACTTCTTCCAGATCCCGACGGGCAGGGTGGTGGAAGTCGGCACGCAAGTTGCCGTGTAACGCGGCGGTGTAACGATCGCTGCCCACGCCGGCGGCCGCGATATGCGGCATTCACGCCACACATCCGCATTGCTTTGAACTCCCAGGCGGAAACGGCTGGACAGCCGGCGCGCGTCCGATTTTGGCCGCATCCCAGCCGATGCTGCTGCTCCGGCATCCCGCCAGCGGCCAGCGCTTCAACCTGTACACCGGCGCGCCCCTGCCGAAGAAATAGGGTCGGCCTGGAGAAATCCGGGGGCGCGGAGCGACCCGCGCCCCTTCGGCCTCAACCCACGGCGAGAAGAAACCTCTCAAAAAATAGCGTGCGGCCGCGCATCCTTCGCGGCCGCACCCACATTTCCGCAGCCTCCGAACGAGCCGGCTCTGGCCCTCAGGGCTTCTGCGCACCCGGTCCGCCCGGGCCGGGCCCGTCGGGCCCGTTCGCACCGGGTCCTTGCGCGCCAGGTCCTTGCGCGTCAGGTTCATGCGCGCCAAGTCCTTGCCCGTCAGGTCCGTGCATGCCGGGTCCACGCATGCCGGGTCCGTGCGGCTTGGGCGGCGGCGGCGGTCCCTGACGGTGCAGCTTGGCCAGTTTGTCGATCAGCGTGCCGGCCGCATCGACGCAGTCTTCCATGCTCCTGTTGGCGGGGCATTGGATGTCGATGCGGTCGTCGCCGCGGACGAAGCGGAAATGGGCGCCGCGCTCCGCGCCTTGTCGGTGGCCCATGGCGCCGCGCATATTGCCCATGCGGCCCATCATGCCGCCTCCGCGGCCCATCATCCAACCCGGTCCGCCGCCCATCATCCAGCGCGCATGCGGATTCATCATCCAGGGGCCCTGCCGGCCGTAGCCAGACTGCGGGCCCCATTCACAGCATCCGTCGCCGCCCGGGCTCCATTGGTTGTTGGAACTGTTGTCGGAATGCGCCAGCGCGGCCGGCGCAGAACCGAGTACGACCGCCAGCGCAGTCGCAAAACCTATCAGAACGGTCTTCATGAACATGCTCCCGATGTGACGCCCCTCGCGGAAGCACAATGAATTTGCGATCGCTGTCGTTCCATGCGGTTCTTTCGCGCATGCGAATGCTGCCGACGCCCGCGGCCTTTTCGTAAAAAGTTCATGCGATGTTCAAAAAAATTGCTGGTGCAGGCGCGCTGAAATCCAGCTAGAACGGCGGCCGTTTAAGGAGCTTCCCGATGTTTGGGCGGAATCCGCGCGCCGGTCAGGTGGAAAACCTCAACCCCGAGCAGGTCGCGCGCGGCCTCACCGAAGGCCGCATGCTGCTGGTCGATGTGCGCGAGCCGAAGGAGACGGCGCTGGAGCGCTATCCGGAGGCGGTGATCGTTCCGTTGTCGCGCTTCGATCCGGCCGCCATTCCCGACCCGCAGGGCAGGCAGGTGGTGTTCGCCTGCCGCTCCGGCCAACGCTCGGTGACCGCCTCGCTGGTCGCGCAGGAGCATGGCTTTCCCTACACGTCGCACCTCGCCGGCGGTATCATCGCCTGGAAGGCGGCCGGCCTTCCCACCGAGAGATGACGCGCTTCAGGCCGTCCATGCGCCTTGCCGTTGTTGTCGCCGCGCTCACCGCGGCGCTCGGCGTTCTATGCGGCAGCTTGAGCGCGCCGCTTGCCGCCGCGGCGGACCGCGTCGTCAATGTCTACAACTGGTCGGATTATATCGACCCGCAGATGCTCAAGCTGTTCACGAAGCAGACCGGCATCCGCGTGGTCTACGATACCTTCGACGCGAACGAGACCCTGGAGACGAAACTGCTCGCCGGCCGCTCGGGCTACGACGTCGTGGCGCCGACCGCCTATTTCCTTCAGCGCCAGATCCGGGCGGGCGTGTTTCGCGCGCTCGACAAGAGCAAGCTGCCGAACCTGAAATATGCCTGGCCGGAAATCGAAAAGCGGCTGGCCGTCTACGATCCCGGCAATGGGCATGCCGTCAACTACATGTGGGGCACCACCGGCATCGGCTACAACGTCAAGGCCGTGCGCGAGCGGCTCGGCGCCGGCTACACGGTCGACAGTTGGGACCTCGTGTTCAAGCCGGAGTTGATGTCGAAGTTCAAGGACTGCGGCGTGCACATGCTCGATTCCGCCGACGACATTCTGCCGGCGGCGCTGCATTATCTCGGTCTCGATCCCAACTCGACCGCGCCGGCCGATCTCGACCGCGCCGCCGCGCTGCTCGCCAAGGTGCGCCCCTATGTGCGCAAATTCCATTCCTCGGAATATCTGAATGCGCTGGCGAGCGGCGAAATCTGCCTGGCGGTCGGCTGGTCGGGCGACGTCAAGCAGGCGGAAAAGCGCGCGCACGCTGCCCATAACGGCATCGAGATCCGCTATGCGATTCCGAAGTCGGGCGCGCAGATGTGGTTCGACAATCTCGCCATCCCGAAGGACGCGCCGCATGCCGGCGCCGCCTATGCCTTCATCAATTTCATGCTCGATCCGCACGTGGCGGCGGCCAACAGCGACATGGTCGCCTATGCCAACGGCAACCTGGCCAGCCAGAAATTCATCGACAAGAAGATACTCGACGACCCCGGCATCTATCCGAATGCCGCCACCATGGCCAAGCTCTACACGGTGAACGCGCGCGGCCCCCGCGCGCAGCGCCTGATCAACCGCATCTGGACGCGGGTGAAGACGGGGTATTAGGGCACGTTTCGTTGCGGAGATGAGGCCGCTCATCGTCATGCATCCGCCTGCAAATGCCTATTGACAATGATCCTATATGGCGCCTATTATCCCAACGTTCGGTCCACCGAGGGGCGTTTTCATGAGACGTCGTGAGGGCGGGATCGGATGCGGCGCCTGCGGGCGGGGCTCGTAACCCCGCGCTCGGGCGGCGCCGGGGCTCCGCCCGGGGTTACTAAGGACCCCCGCGAGGAGCTCGCTGACGGAGAGCCGGTTAGGCGCCTTCTCCCAATCGGGGAGGCGACCGAGACCCGGCCCCGAAAGCGCGGTCCCGGCGCCGGAAGGAAAACGCCGCAGGTGGAGCGCCGAGAGGCGCCCTTTCGCCGATCGCAAGGCGAAAGGGGCATGCCTCGCAAGCGTGCCGGGCGGCTTCGCCAGCCGCCCAGAGGGCCTCGCAAGCCCTCGCGTCTTTCGGCGCTCCGCTCCCCTCGATAGGGAGCCCGGAGGGAAAGAGAAGAGGGCGCCCCCGCGCCGACCAAAACAACAGGGGCGGCGAAGCGTTGGCTTTTTCGCCGTTTTGCGCCGGGTTCGCTGTTTCGGGCAGGTGGCGCACGGAATGCCGCGGAAAAAGGCAATTCCGCGTTGCATCGCACCAGGGTTTTTGGCTATATCCCGCGCGCTTCCCGGTCGGGGTGAAGCGCCCTCAAAGCGGCCATCCTCGACGCTCCTGGCACCGGCGGGAGCGTTCCTCCCGCCAAAGCCAACACAAATTTGAGGGTGAAACCCATGACTATCTTGTGGGCGATTATCGGCTGCGGACTACTCGCGGTCGTCTACGGCGTTTGGGCCACCGGGTCGGTGCTTGGCGCCGATCAAGGCAGCGCTCGGATGCAGGAAATTTCCGGCGCCGTGCGCGAAGGCGCGCAGGCTTATCTGAAGCGCCAGTACACCACCATCGGTATCGTCGGTATCGTCATCTTCGTCATTCTCGGCGTGACGCTCGGCTGGCTTGTCGCCGTCGGCTACGCCATCGGGGCGATCCTGTCCGGCGCCACCGGCTTCATCGGCATGAACGTCTCGGTGCGCGCCAATGTGCGCACGGCGCAGGCGGCGACCAAGTCGCTGGCCGGCGGGTTGGAGATCGCCTTCAAGGCTGGCGCCATCACCGGAATGCTGGTGGCTGGCCTCGCCTTGCTCGGCGTCACGCTCTATTTCGGCTTCCTGATCGGCATCCACCACTTCGCGCCCAACGACCGCACCGTCATCGACGCCATGGTGGCGCTCGGCTTCGGCGCCTCGCTGATCTCGATCTTCGCCCGTCTCGGCGGCGGCATCTTCACCAAGGGTGCCGACGTCGGCGGCGATCTGGTCGGCAAGGTGGAAGCCGGCATCCCGGAGGACGATCCGCGCAACCCGGCCACCATCGCCGACAACGTTGGCGACAATGTCGGCGACTGCGCCGGCATGGCCGCCGACCTGTTCGAGACCTATGCGGTGACCACCGTTGCCACCATGGTGCTGGCCTCGATCTTCTTCGCCAAGACGCCGATCCTGTTCGATATGATGACGCTGCCGCTCGCCATCGGCGGCGTCTGCATCATCACCTCGATCGTCGGCACCTTCTTCGTGAGGCTGGGCGCCTCGCAGTCGATCATGGGCGCGCTCTACAAGGGCCTATTCGTCACCGGCATTCTCTCGCTGATCGGCATCGGCGTGGTGATGAAGCTGCTGCTGCCGAACGGTTTCGGCGCCCTCGACGGCCAGACCTTCACCGGCATGTCGCTGTTTATCTGCGGCATCGTCGGTCTCGCCGTCACCGGCCTGATCATCTGGATCACCGAATACTACACCGGCACCGATTTCCGTCCGGTGAAGTCGATCGCGGCGGCCTCCGTCACCGGCCACGGCACCAACGTCATCCAGGGCCTCGCCATCTCGATGGAGTCGACCGCGCTGCCCGCGATCGTCATCATCGCCGGCATCCTGGTCGCCTATGGGATGGCCGGTCTGTTCGGCATCGCCATCGCGGTCACCACGATGCTGGCGCTCGCCGGCATGATCGTGGCGCTCGACGCCTTCGGCCCGGTCACCGACAATGCCGGCGGCATTGCCGAAATGGCCGGCCTGCCGGCGGACGTGCGCAAGGCGACCGACGCGCTCGACGCCGTCGGCAACACCACCAAGGCGATCACCAAGGGCTATGCCATCGGTTCGGCCGGCCTTGGCGCGCTGGTGCTGTTCGCCGCCTATAACCAGGACCTGACGTTCTTCACCAAGGAGGCGGCGACGCATCCCTACTTCCAGGGCATCCATCTCGACTTCGCCCTGACCAACCCCTACGTGGTCGTCGGCCTGCTGTTCGGCGGCTTGCTGCCCTATCTGTTCGGCTCCATGGGCATGACCGCGGTCGGCCGCGCCGCCGGCGCCATCGTCGAGGAGGTGCGCCGCCAGTTCCGCGAGGACCCGGGCATCATGAAGGGCACCTCGAAGCCGGACTATGGCCGCGCTGTCGACATGCTCACCAAGGCGGCGATCAAGGAGATGATCATCCCCTCGCTGCTGCCGGTGCTGTCGCCGATCTTCGTCTATTTCGTGATCTATGTGATCGCGGGTGGCGGACCGGCCGGCAAGTCGGCCGGCTTCTCGGCGCTCGGCGCCATGCTGCTCGGCGTCATCGTCACCGGCCTGTTCGTCGCTATCTCGATGACCTCGGGCGGCGGCGCCTGGGACAACGCCAAGAAGTACATCGAGGACGGCCATTACGGCGGCAAGGGCTCGGAAGCCCACAAGGCCGCCGTGACCGGCGACACCGTCGGCGATCCCTACAAGGATACGGCGGGGCCGGCGGTGAACCCGATGATCAAGATCACCAACATCGTGGCGCTCCTGCTGCTCGCGGTGCTGGCGCGCTGAGGCGCATGAGTCCCGAAAACGCGAAAGGGCTCGCAAGCCATGCGAGCCCTTTTTCTTCCGGCCGGATGCGCAGGCCGGATGTCAGAACTGCGGTGTCATGTGCTTGAAGATGCCGCGCAGATAGTTCAGCTCCTTGCCGCCCGTCGGCGTAGTGCGCCCGTAGAAGTCGAACACGTGGCCGTCCTTCAGGCCGTAATCGGCGAGCTTTCTCACCTTGCGATCCTTGTCGAAATAGATCGCGACCACTCTCTGGTCGATCACCTTCTGCGGCATGAAGGCGGCAGCGCGCGTGGCCTTCTGGGAAATGTAGTAGAACACTTGGCCGTTGACGGTGGCGACGGTGGAGGGAGTGCCCATCACGATCAGCACCTGCTCCTGCGGCGCGCCAATCGGGACCTGCGAGAGCGCACCTTCCTGCAAGACGTAGCCGCGTTGGAAGGTCTCGCTGAAACTGCCGCAGCCGGCAAGCGCCAGGCCGCAGGCCAGCGCAACGAGCGCCGGCGCGCGCCGGGCGGCACTGCGGACCTTAGGCGGAGTCATGTATGGTGGAACCGGCCCCATCATCTTTTTGCGACTTGCATCAGCGCTGGGCATGACTAAACCGACTTCAACGCCGGTCACCATCGAGCCAACGTGATGATTTTCCCCCTGTTTCGCCGCTCGGCGCGGCCCGATACCATTTCCGCCCTGTATGGCATGATCGTGGCGCAAGCGCGATTGCCGGTCTTTTACCGGGACTATGCGGTGCCGGATACGGTTAACGGGCGTTTCGAGCTGATCATCCTGCATCTCGCCCTTCTGCTCGACCGCCTTTCCGCCGACGAGGCCCTGCGCCCGCTCGGGCAGGAGCTTTTCGACCATTTCTGCCGGGATATGGATCATAACCTGCGGGAAATGGGCATCGGCGACCTGGCGGTCCCCAAGCACATGCGGCGCGTGGGCGAGGCCTTCTATGGGCGGGCGCAGGCCTATCGCGCTGGGCTGGAGGAGGGTGACGGCAAGGCCCTGGTGGGGGCGCTCGTGCGCAATATCTATGCCGGGTCGGCCGCGGCGCCGGCCGCGCGCCTTGCCGCCTATACGCGGGAGGCGGTACGGGAGTTGGGGGCGCAGGATTCGGGTGAACTTGCCGCCGCGCGCGTGCGCTTTCCCGACGCCATCGCGGTTGCCGCGCCGCCAGAATAAGAGCTCGAGCCGATGGAAAAGCCCGAAAATCCTGCCTGGAGCGTGCCGGTGGCCGTCGAGAACGTGCCCGAATCCGGCCTGCATCTGGAAATCGAGGCGCCGGAGCCTGCGCGTGCCGCGCTGGCCAAGCTCGCCGGCTTGCGCGCCTTGCCGCGGTTTTCGGCGGTATTCGACCTGACCCGGCGCGGGGCGGGCGTCCATGTCGCCGGCCAGATCAGCGCCACGCTGGGGCAGACCTGTGTGGTGACCCTTGAACCCATGGAAAGCGAGGTTGAGGAGGCGGTCGACATGAGCTTCTCGCCGGCGGCCCCGACGGCCTCGAGCGCGGCGGAAGGCCATCACGCCCACCCCGACGAGGAAGAGCCGCCCGAGCCGCTGGTCGGCGGCAGGGTCGATCTCGGCGCCCTCGCCACCGAGTTCCTGCTGCTTGGCATCGAGCCTTATCCACGCAAGCCGGACGTCGAATTCGTCGGTCCCAAGGTCGAGGAGGGCGGCGATCATCCCTTTGCCGCGCTCGAAACGCTCAAGAAGCGCCTGGGCGGCGGCCAATCGTGATTGGTAGGCAAGCCGTGGAACGCCGCGACAACCGTCTTGTCTGGCCTGCCCGACCGGCTATGGTCGCTCGCTATCGAAGCCGGATGAGCGTGCTGCCGGCGCCCCACCTCACGCCGAAGTCGATTCATGCCCGATAAAGTCCGTATCGCGCTTGATGCCATGGGCGGCGACCACGGGGCATCGGTGGTGCTGCCCGGAGCGGACATCTCGCTCACCCGCCACCCCGACATCGAATACCTGGTCTATGGCGACCGCGCCGCCGTCGAGCCCCTGCTCAAGGGCCTGCCCCGCCTCGCCGCCAAGGCGAGGCTGGTGCACACCGACGTCGCCATCCGCATGGACGACAAGCCGAGCCAGGCCTTGCGCTACGGGCGCTGGAAATCGTCCATGTGGCTGGCCATCGACGCGGTCAAGAAAGGCGAGGCCGATGCCGTGGTCTCCGCCGGCAATACCGGCGCGCTGATGGCTATGGCGCGCTTCAATCTGAAGACCCTGGAGGGCATCGAGCGCCCCGCCATTGCGGCGCTGTGGCCGACGTTGCGCGGCGAGTCGATCGTGCTCGACGTCGGTGCCACCATTGGCGGCGACGAGATGCATCTGATCAATCTTGCCGCCATGGGCACCGCCATGGCGCGCGTGCTGTTCGACGTGGAACGGCCGACCGTCGGGCTGCTCAATATCGGCGTGGAAGAGATCAAGGGCCTCGAACAGGTGCGCGAGGCGGGCCGCATTCTGCGCGAGGGTCATTTCCCCCATTTCGATTATCACGGCTTCGTGGAAGGAGATGACATTGGAAAAGGCACCGTCGACGTGGTGGTGACGGAAGGATTCGCCGGCAATATCGCGCTCAAGACCGCCGAGGGCACTGCCCGTCAGGTCGGGCAATATCTGCGCGCAGCCCTGAGCCGCACCTGGACCGCCCGGCTCGGCTATCTGTTGGCGCGCGGCGCCTTCCGCACCTTGCGCGACAAGATGGACCCGCGCAAATCCAACGGCGGCGTCTTCCTCGGACTCAACGGCATCGTCATCAAGAGCCATGGCGGGGCCGACGCCGAAGGCTTCGCCTCGGCTATCGACATCGGTTACGACATGGTGCGTTACGAACTGCTCGCGAAGATCGGTGAGATTATCGCCCAGGACCTGCAGGCGACGGCCGATGCGCGCCTGGCAAGCGGAGCGGGCTCGTGAGCTTGTTGCGATCTGTGGTGCTGGGCTGCGGCAGCTATCTGCCCGGGCGCATCCTCAGCAATGACGAACTGGCGCGCTCGGTGGACACCACCAACGAATGGATCGTGCAGCGCACCGGCATCCGCGAGCGCCACATCGCGGCGCCGGGCGAAGTGACCTCGGATCTCGCGCTGCATGCCGCGCGCGCCGCCCTGGTCAATGCCCATCTCGAGCCGAGCGCCATCGACCTGATCGTGCTCGCCACCTCCACGCCGGATCAGACGTTTCCGGCGACGGCGGTCACGGTGCAGGCAGCCCTCGGCATTACGCATGGCGCCGCCTTCGACCTGCAGGCGGTCTGCTCGGGCTTCGTCTACGCCCTCTCGGTCGCCGACTCCATGCTGCGCACCGGCAGCTTCAAGCGCGCGCTGGTGATCGGCGCGGAAACCTTCTCCCGCATCCTCGACTGGAACGACCGGACGACCTGCGTGCTGTTCGGCGACGGCGCCGGCGCCCTGGTGCTGGAGGCGCAGGAACTGGCCGGCAGCCGTGAGGATCGCGGCATTCTCACCACCCACTTGCGCGCGGACGGCCGCCACCGGGCCAAGCTCTATGTGGACGGCGGCCCGTCCTCGACCCAGACCGTCGGCCATCTGCGGATGGAGGGGCGCGAGGTGTTCAAGCACGCGGTAGTGATGATAACCGACGTGATCGAGGACGCCTTCAAGGCCACCGGCTACAGCGCCGCCGACATCGACTGGTTCGTGCCGCACCAGGCCAACAAACGCATCATCGACGGCTCCGCCCACAAGCTCGGCATTTCGCCGGAAAAGGTGGTGATGACGGTGGACCGTCACGGCAACACCTCGGCCGCCTCCATTCCGCTGGCCTTGGCCGACGCGGTGGCCGATCGGCGCATCAAACGCGGCCATCTCGTGCTGCTGGAAGCCATGGGCGGCGGTTTCACCTGGGGCTCGGCGCTGCTGCGCTGGTGAAGTTGCGCCGCCCGCGGGGGCGCCTGCGGGCGGACTTACCGCCGCCATATTTTCAACGCACCCGTTGACCCGTCCGGATCATGTGAATATCCTGAAAATTCAGCGGGATACCCTCGCCGGGGGCAGGGCAGGCGATGACCGGAAAAACAGTGACACGCGCGGACCTGTGCGAGGCGGTCTACCAGAAGGTGGGCCTTTCCCGCACGGAATCGGCCGCCCTTGTCGAACAAGTGCTCAAGGAGATCACGGATTGCCTGGAGCGGGGCGAAACCGTGAAGCTGTCCTCCTTCGGTTCCTTCGTCGTGCGCAAGAAGGGGCAGCGCGTCGGCCGCAACCCGAAGACCGGCAAGGAAGTGCCGATCTCGCCGCGCCGGGTCATGGTGTTCAAGCCTTCGGCCATTCTCAAGCAACGCATTAACGGCGGCGGAGACAGCCACAATCCACCGGCTTGAAGTGATGCTTCAAGTAAAGCGTTCGCCTCGGTAAGCTGCGTTAAACCGATTCGTTAAGGAGTATCGCCGCTTTGGACAGCAAGGCGCCGGACGCTTTTCGCACCATCAGCGAAGTCGCGGAGGATCTCGATCTGCCGCAGCACGTGCTGCGCTTCTGGGAGACCCGTTTCCGCGAGATCAAGCCGATGAAGCGCGGCGGCGGCCGCCGTTATTACCGGCCCGACGATGTCGCTCTTCTACGCGGCATCCGCCATCTGCTTTATGGCGAAGGCTATACGATCCGCGGCGTGCAACGCATCCTGCGCGAGCAGGGTGTCAAGTTCGTGCAGGCGGTTTGGGAGGAAGGGGCGCCGCAGCCGCCGCACGGCGCCGTGGAGCAGGAGGAAGGCGACGAGGAAGCCGTTTCCGCAACCGAGATGTTGGAGGAAGAAAGCGGCCTAAGTGGCCGATTTACCTCGCTGATCGGACGCGATTTGAGCGCGCGCGCGGATGCCGCGCCGGAGCGGCAGGAGCCGCCGCTCGAGGCTGCACCGGTGCCGCGGATCGACGCTGCCGACCGGGCGATCCATCGAGCCGGGGAGCCGGAGCCGCAGTCGGCCGAGATGGCTTCCGCTGCGCCCCCCGTGCCTGCTCCGGATCCGACGCCAGCCACCGCTCCCGCCGCCCGCCTGGCGTCCGAGGATGTGGGCAAGCTGCACGCCGCGCTGCATGAGCTCGCCGAGTGCCGCAAGCTGATCGATGCTGCGGTGGCGCGGCCGGAGGAGGAAGCGGCGGAGTAGCGCGACCGGTATCTGCTTGGCGGCAACGCTACCTCCGTTCATTCCCGCGCACGCGGAAATCCAGCAATACACATGTCGGTCCTGAGACTGCAGCCCTGGGTCCCGCTTGCGCGGGGACGAACGGTATATTTCGCACGCGGGGCACACTATCGGGCGTTCCGCGCCATCGTCGGCTTGCGCACCAGCGCCATCAATTCGTTGAAGAGGACCTCGGTCAGCTTGCCCTTGCGTGAACTGGCCGGCTCGATGATGCCGAGCGTGCGATGATAAGGCGTGGCGCCGAAATTGATCCGCTTCAGAGCAAACAGGGCGTCGCGCTCGAAGCGGCGTTCCGGCACGATGGAGATGCCATGGCCGTGGTGCACCATGGCCTCGATCGCCTCGATCCAATCGAGCCGCATGGTTTCGTGCACCTCGAATCGGCTCTGCCGGATCGCGGCATCGATGACCCGTCCCACAGGGGCGTTCGGGCTGTAGCGGATGAAGGGATATTTCTGCGCCAGCCGCTTCGGGCTGCTCTCGCGCGCGTCAGGCGGCGCGATGATGACCAGCCGCTCGCGCAGGAACGGCCGCCAGCGGATGTCGCGCAGCGAGGAATCGTAGTCCGAAATGACGGCGGCATCGAGCGAGCGGCTGCTCACCTGGCGCAGCAGGTCGCCGGAAAAACCGGAGACGATCTCGACATGCAGATTCGGATAGCGGCTGCGGATCACTGTGAGCACCGCCGGCATGAGGCCGGTCAGCGTGCTGCCGACGGCGCCCAGGCGCAGGCGGCCCTCGACCGCGTCGCCGGATGTAAGCTCGGTCTGGATGGCCTCGTAGCTGGCGATCAGGTCGCGCGCCTTGGCGACGACGGACTGGCCGGCTTCGTTGAGCGCCGGCGGCCGCTTGCTGCGGTCGAACAGTTCGGCCTTGAACTCGGCCTCCAGGCTCTTGATCTGGGTGCTGACCGCCGACTGGCTGAGATCGAGGGCGCGGGCGGCAGCCGCGAACGAGCCGTATTCGGCGATGGCGACGAGGGTGCGCAGGGCGTCCAGATTCATCGGCTGAAGCCTAGCATTGCTTCAAGAAATCTGCAGCAAATATTCGCGTTTCTGCGCTTTTAATGGAGACTTTCGGCGATTAGAATAGGACTAGAGAAGGGGTCCAGGATCGGCTTACGGTCCCGCTCGATCGGCGAGAGCGGGAATCCGGAGACACAATCGCGGGCGCGGAAACTTTTGCCCCGGGTCTCCGAATGCGCGGGGACGAACGGGCCCTTCCACGCAAACTCTAGGCAGGCGGACAGCAAAGCGCATGGGAGAGGTGATCCAGGTTTCCATCTGGCGCGGCCGCAACGAGGGGCGGTATGCGACCTATGAGGTACCGCGCCTCGGCAGCCAGACCGTGCTCGATGTGGTGACCTATGTGCAGCGCCATATCGATCCGACACTGTCCTATCGTTTTGCCTGCCGCGTCGGCGTGTGCGGATCGTGCGCCATGACGGTCAATGGCCGCCCGCGCTGGACCTGCCGCACCCACGTGGAGAAGGTTGCCGGCGAGGGCAAACTCGAGATCGGCCCGCTCGCCAACCTGCCGGTGATCAAGGACCTTGCCACCGACATGAGCCGTTTCTTCGAGAAATGGCAGCAGGCCAGAGGCGCCTTCACGCCGTCACAGAGCCGCGCCGACAAAGTCGCCGACATTCGCCCGGACACGCCTGCGCCGCGTCGCGATCGACAAGGCGATCGAGTGCATCAATTGCGGCATCTGCTACGCGGCCTGCGACTCGGTGCGCTGGAACCCGGATTATCTGGGCCCGGCCGCACTCAACCGCGCCTGGACGCTGGTCAACGATGCGCGCGACAGCGGCAACGCGGAACGCCTTGCCGCGGTGGCCCAGCCCGGCGGGTGCCATTCCTGCCATACGCATCAGTCCTGCGAGCAGCATTGCCCGCAGGCGATCAACCCGACCGAGTCGATCGCCGGTCTCAAGCGGCGTACCGTTGGCGCCTTCTGGCGGGGAGGGATTTAGGCATGACGCTGCGGCTCTATCT
This sequence comes from uncultured Pseudomonadota bacterium, assembly GCA_963837965.1. Taxonomy (GTDB): domain Bacteria; phylum Pseudomonadota; class Alphaproteobacteria; order Rhizobiales; family Xanthobacteraceae; genus Pseudolabrys. The sequence goes on from CAWIPY010000011.1 coordinate 1,136,727, forward strand.
GCTGCAACGGCTGACGGCGGCGATCATGGCGCCGCTGATCCTCGTTCATCTGGCCACCATCATCTATGTGACGCACAGCGGCCTGTCGCGCGGCCGACATTCTGGCGCGCACCCGCGGCTCGCTGATCTGGGGCTTCTTTTACGGACTGTTCGTGCTGCTCGTATCGGTGCATGCGCTCGATCGGCGTGCGCCAGGTGGCGGCGGAGTGGACGCCGCTGCGCGGCCGCGTGCTCACCGGCCTGATGTGGGGCTTCGGCCTGTTGCTTTTCCTGTTAGGGATGCGTGCGGTGTACGCGGTGATCGCATGAGCCAGGTGACGCAGCTGACGCAAGGAGCGACGCAGCCGCAAGGCATGCACAACGCCGCGTACCGGCGCGATCTGTTCTGGATCGCCGCCATGGTGCACCGGGTATCCGGGCTGCTGCTCGCGTGCTTCCTGCCCGTGCATTTCCTGGTGCTCGGGCTCGCCATCGAACGCGCCGGCACGCTCGACGGCTTTCTCAAGTGGACGCAGCAGCCGCTGGTGAAATTCGCCGAGACCGGGCTTGTCTTCCTGCTCGCCATACATCTGCTCGGCGGCATCCGCGTGTTGCTGATCGAAAACCTGCCCTGGCGTCCGGGCCAGAAGCAATTGGTCAGCGCCGCGCTCGGCGCGGCGGGCGTCATCGCCGCAGTCTTTATCTTGCGCGCGCTGTGAAGGAAGGGCCCATGATCGAGCGGCTCACCACCGATGTTCTGATCCTCGGCGCCGGCGGCGCGGGGCTGTTCGCCGCCCTGCACGCCCATCAGGCCAATCCGGGCCTCGACATCACGGTTGCCTGCAAGGGGCTGCTCGGCAAATCGGGCTGCACGCGCATGGTGCAGGGCGGCTACAACGTCGCGCTGCACAAGGGCGACTCGGTCGAGCGCCATTTCATGGACACCATCGAGGGCGGCAAATGGCTGCCCAATCAGCAGCTCGCCTGGACCCTGGTGACCAAGGCGGTCGAGCGCGTGCACGAACTGGAAAACGAAGTCGGCTGCTTCTTCGACCGCAACGCCGATGGATCGCTGCACGGCAAGGCCTTCGCCGGCCAGACCTTCGACCGCACGGTGCACAAGGGCGATCTCACCGGCATCGAGATCATCAACCGGCTGATGGACCAGGTGTGGGCGCGGCCGGTCAGGCGGCTGGAGGAATACCGGGCGCTGGCGCTCATTCCCGACAAGGACGGGCAAGGCCGTCGCCGGCGTGCTCTTTCTCGACATGCGCTCGGGGCAATATCGCTACGTGGCCGCCAAAGCGATGCTGCTGGCGACCGGCGGCGGACCGACCATGTACCGCTACCACACGCCGTCCGGCGACAAGAGCATGGACGGGCTGGCCATGGCGCTGCGCTTCGGCCTGCCGCTGCGCGACATGGAGATGGTGCAATTCCATCCGACCGGCGTGCTGGCCGGCCGCCACACGCGCATGACCGGCACCATCATCGAGGAGGGGCTGCGCGGCGCCGGCGGCTATCTGCTCAACGGCGCCAAAGAACGCTTCATGTTCAACTACGACGAGCGCGGCGAACGCGCGACCCGCGACATCGTCTCGCCGCTCGATGTACGCCGAAATGAGAGCCGGGCGCACCACGCCGGAAGGCGGACTGTACATCTCGATGGGCCATCTCGGGCCCTGAGAAGGTGCGCCAAGCCAGTTCAAGGGCATGGTCGAGCGTTGCGCCGATTGCGGCTTCGATCTTGCCGGCGGCCTCGTTGAAGTGGTGCCGACCGCGCATTACCTCATGGGCGGCGTGGTCTGCGACGTGGATACCTCGACCGAATTGCCCGGCCTGTATCGTTGCCGGCGAGGAGCAAGGCGGCATGCACGGCGCCAACCGGCTCGGCGGCAACGGCGTGGCCAATTCGACGGTATTCGGCGGCATTGCGGGCGACGACCATGGCGGCGGATGTCGGCAAGGGCGCATCGCCTTGCACGATGAGGACGCCGAGTGCTGAATGCCGAAATCGAGCGCGCGGAAACGCCTTTCCGTGCCAAGGGCGGCGAACTCAATGCCTTGCGTGAAAGGCTGCTCGATCTGATGTGGGACGAGGTCGGCATCATCCGCGAGCGCGCCGTCATGCAGGACGCGCTGACGGCGCTCACCGATCTGGAGAACGAATTGCTCTCTTCCGGCGTTGCCGATGACGACCGCGCCTTCAATCTGACCTGGTCCGATTGGCTCAATCTGCGCTCGCAGATCGAAATGGTCGAAAGTCATCACGCAAGCGGCGCTGCAGCGGGAGAACTCGCGCGGCGCGCATTTCCGCAGCGATTTTCCCGATCCCGGCGACCTGGCGACCTCCCGCTTCACCGTCGTGCGTCAGGAGAATGGCCGGCTGAACGTTTCCGACGCTCCGGTCAGTTCACCATCGTCAAGCCGGGCGAAACCCTGCTCAGGGACCAAGAAGCCGCGGAGTGACTCAGTGATTCAATCTTTCGATCTTGCAGGCCACGGCGGAAAAACTGATGGCCAAGGCCGCCATCGAAATCCCCGACGATTACCTCGCCGGCCTGCGACGATGCGCCGACACCGAAAAGGGCGATCTCTCGGCCTTCGTGATCAAGGCCATGCTCGACAATTACGAGGCGGCCAAGGAGGATGCCCGCGCCATGTGCGGGGATACCGGCTGCCCGCGCTGGTATGTGAAGTTCGGCAACGACGCCAGGGTCGAAGGCGGCCCGATTGCGCTGGAGGCGGCGCTCCGGCGGGCGACCGCCAAGGCGACGACCGAAGTGCCGCTGCGCCCGAACCGGGTGCACCCGCTCTGGCGCACCGACCACAACAACAATGTCGGCATTGGCGCGCCCGAAATCGAATACGCCTTTCATCCCGAGGCCGACTGGGTCGAGCTGACCACCGTGCACAAGGGCGGTCTGTTCGGCACCGACTACCGCATGCTGTTTCCGGCCGACGGCATCGAAGGCATCAAGCGATTTCTGCTCGACACCCTGATCTCCTTCGGCAAGCGCGGGCTCGCCTGCCAGCCGGCCATCGTCGGCATCGGGCTCGGCGGCAACAAGGACACCTGCATGGTGCTCGGCAAGCAGGCCGCATGCCTGCGCACTGTCGGCTCGCGCCATCCGGATCCGAAGATCGCGGCGCTCGAGGAGGAGTTCAAGGAAATGGGCAATTCGATCGGCATGGGCGCCATGGGCTTCATGGGCTCGTCCATGGTAGTCGATTGCCATATCGAGGTCGGCTACTGCCACACCGGCGGCATGCCGATGAGCGTGCACATGTTCTGCCTTTCCTCGCGCCGTGCCTGCGCGCGCATCCACGCCGACGGCCGCGTTACCTTCCGCACCGATCCGATGTGGTTCACCGACTATTCGCGGCGCGCCAGCGTCGAGTGGCAAGGGGAAACGGCGCAAGCCGCGGAGTAACGATCGTGACAGACCTCAAGACGGTGCATCTCAATCTCCCCGCCGCTACGTCCGACCTCGCCACGCTCGAGATCGGCACGGTGGTCTATCTGAAGGGGCGCGTGTTCACCGCCCGCGAGGGCGTCTACAAGCGCGCGGTGGAGGACGGCTTGGGCATGCCGGGTTCGCCGGAGGAACTCGGCCGCGCCAATTTCCACTGTTCGCCGGCGGCCTCGGTCGGCCCCGACGGCAAACTGACCGTCGGCGCGGTGACGGCTACGGCCTCGTTCCGCTTCGCCAAATATCTCGACGGCTGGTTCAAGACCTCGCACTGCAACGTCATCATCGGCAAGGGCGGCATGACCAGCGAAGTCTATCGGCGTTCTTTCGTGCCGAACAACGCGATCTATCTGACCACCGTCGGCTACGGCACCGGCGCGCTGCTCGGCCGCGGCATCAGACAAGTGGTCGGCGTCCACTGGCTGGAGGAACTCGGGCTCGCGCAGGCGGTCTGGGTGCTGGACGTGGAGAATTTCGGTCCGTTCCTGGTCGAGAGCGATCTTGCCGGGAATTCGCTGTTCGAGCGCGAGAATGCGAAAATCGCGCCTCACCTCGGCGACCTTTACGCCGGTACGCGGCCGGCGACGCTGCGCCGCTTCGGCGAGACCGACAACAAGTCCGACGAACTCATTTGATTGGCAGGCGGCCGCCTTGGGCCGCTGCCGGGTCACTCTTCAAGGGCTTCGATCTGGGCGCACTTCTCGCACCTGAGATAGAGGACGCGCGGCCGATCGCTCTGGTCTTGATAGGCTTGAGGCATGCGCGGCACCTCGACGAAGATGCGCTGATTGCCGCCGCAGGCGCGGCAGACCCGACGGGCGGGAGAGCGTTTATTTTCGGCTGTCATTAAACCGGGGCACGTCAATTCGCGGCGGGTGAACTATTAACGTGCGGGCCCGACCAAACCGGCGCTTTCGATACCGGATATGTGACGGCTGTCCTGGAGGGCGGCCATGACGAAGGCACATGCCCCGGCGCGCGCCGTAAAAACCGGGGCCGTCCGGCGTTCTCTGTCGGCTCTAACGTTTTGTTTCGGCTGGAAATTCTGGTCGGGGCGAGAGGATTTGAACCTCCGACCCCCTGTCCCCCAGACAGGTGCGCTAACCGGGCTGCGCCACGCCCCGACCGGAACGGCGCGGACTATAGGGAGGCGTCCCGCGCCGCGCAACCTCGCGGCTGCGAGCGGGGGCGACAAAGCGTCAGGGTGTCCGATTGGCCGCGATGCGGAACGGCCCCCGCACCACATAGACGAGGTAAAGCGCAGCGCCCATCAGGTAGACGATCATGTAGCCGGCGAGGAAGCCGGTAATATCGAGGCCGAGGGCGAGCACGATGCCGGTCATCACCCCCATGCCCGCTACCAGCAAACTCGCCACCCGCGCCACCTCGTGAAAGAAGCCGGTGTGCAGCAGCAGATTGCTGGCGACGTTCTGCGCCATATTGGCCAGCAGCAGCACCACCAGGATCAACTCGGCGCCGCGCGGCACTGTGGCTGCGTGTCCGAGCAGCAGCGCGAACAGCTTGTTGCCGGCGAGCAGCAGCAGAGCACAGAGGGCGAGCGTCGGCAGCGCGATGAGAACGGCGGCGGTCAGCGTGGCCTTCTTCAGGGTCGCGGCGTCGCGCGCGGCGAAGGCGCGCGTCTGCTGAGGCACCAGCGGATCGAGCCCGGCCGCGTAGATCAGCGTGGTGCCGCGGAAAATCTTGAACACCGTATCGAGGATGATGGTGGGCGCGCCGAGGCCGAAGGCCATGGGCACGACCAGATAGGGAAAATTGTAGACGGTCAGCTCGGCGCCGGCATATGTGCCGCTGCGCAGAAGCGCCGGCCTGTTGCGCCGCCAGAATCCGGCCAGAGCGCTCGCGAATCCCGCGAGGCGCGGCGCCAGCGCATCCTTGCGCAGCAGGCGGGCGATGCAAAGGCCGAAAACGACGAGCCACAGGAGATTGCCGAGCGCAAGGAACGCCGGCAGCGACAGGCCGACCAGCAGCGCGAGCATGACCGCGATGTGCCCGGCGCGCCGCACCGCCTCCAGCGTCTCGAAATAGATGAATTCGTCGACGGCGTTGCTGATATTGCGCAGGGGAAACCACACGAGGTTGAGCGCGGAGAAGCTGAAGAAGGCGGCGTATTCGGCCGCTTCCCCTGGCGTCACCGCTCGCCGGCTGGCCATGAAGGCGAAGCAGGCGAGGGTGCCGGCGGCCACGATCAGCGCATAGAGCAGCACGATGGCGCTCGAATAGCGGGCGATGGTCGCATCGGCAGCTTGGCCGAGGTGGCGGTCGCGCTGGCGCACATAAAGGATTTTGGCGGCGCCCAGATCGAACAGCCACAAAGAAACGCCGACCGTGCCGATCAGGATGAAGACCGAGAAGCGCTCGGGCGTGAGCACCCGCGCGAACACGAAGGTCTGCACGAGCCCTGCCGCCACGGCGGCCGTGGCGGTGGAGGCGCGCAGAAAGAAATAGCGCAGCGACAGCACGCTGGTCAGCGCACGGACCGGCCGCTGTAGCGCGGATTTCATAGCGATGACGGCATCCTGCGAAGTCATAGCGGCAAGCTACTCGATCTGACGACACACTACTCGGTCGCGCGCACTTCAAGCTTAAAAATCATGGTGAAGAAACAGTGTTCCCGATCGCGAAAAGTCGCACGTTGTTTCCTCGCTGCGGTTAAAGGAAAATTGGTCGGATCGCCGCTAGGGTGCCGCAACCATTCGAGGCGGATCTGCGGGCATGGACGTTGCGCGACCAGACTTGGCGAGACCGGAAGCCGATGCGGCGTCCGCGGCCGCCTTGCGGCCGGAAGCGGCGCGGCCCGCCGTCAGCGTGATCGTTCCCTGCTACAATGGTGGCCGGTTCCTCGACCGGCTGATGGAGTCGCTCGCGCAGCAGACCTTCCGGGATTTCGAAGTCGTCATCGTCGACGACGGTTCCGACGACCGCGACACCTTGCGCAGGCTCGCGGCGCTCAACGGACGGGCGCGCGTGTCCTATCAGGACAACAAAGGCCCATCCGCCGCGCGCAACGCCGGCATCCGCATGGCGCGCGCCGATATCGTCTTCATGCTCGATTGCGACGACATGGTCGAGCCGACTTTTCTCGCCGAGACGGTGCCGGTGTTGCAGGCGGCTCCCGACGAGGTGGGGATGATCGTCACCCATCTGCGCCTGATCGGCGTCGAAACCGGCGTCATTCCGCGCTATTTCAATCGTTTCGATCTTTTGTTCACCAATACGCTGTCGGTGGGACTGGTGTTGCGCAAGCGCTGCTGGGCGGCCGCCGGCGGCTACGACGAGACGATGCGCGACGGCTATGAGGACTGGGATTTCAGCCTGCGCCTCATGAGCGCCGGCTGCCGCGGCATCGAGGTGGCAAAGCCGCTCTACATCTATTCCATCAGCGACGCCGAACTGGAACCGAGCCGCTCGTCCGGCGTCGATCAGAAGCGCCTCTACAGCAGGCTTTGGCGGGAAATCCGCACCCGGCATCGCGCCGTCTATCGGCCACTGACGATGCTCAGGCTGTGGCGGGAGACGCGCGACGGCAGTGGCCGCATTCCGCTCTGGAAGGGGATGGCGGCTTTGCTGCTGGCGCAGGTCTTGCCCGACGCCTTGTTCAATCGCCTGATCGCCCGCCTGCATCGTGGTCATCGCGCGGAGAGGGCCGGCCCTCCCGTCGGGGGCCCTCCCGCCGGCAGCGGCTGGTCCCCTAACGCAATGTTAAGTGCCTGAGTCTAGGAGATGCTTTCGATGGCGACGGAATTCATACAGAGCGAAGGGTGGTGAACCCGTGTCGTACGGCTCCACAACCCAAACCGAGGCAGCGCCGGTGAAGCGGCTGAGCTTCGACCGCGCGATCCGCAAGCTGTTTCCGTCGACCTCGCTGTTGACGTTCAATCCGCTGTTCCGGGTTACGATCAACGCCTTCGATCTCGTACCCAAGCTGATCTATCCGGAGTTTCGCGGACTGCCGCCGAACCACCTGCGCGTGCGCATTGGCGTCGGCAACCGCATCCTCAACAACCAGGTCCATTTCCTGGTGCATGCCCGCGATTTCTGGATGTTCGTGTTCACCGAAGGGCTGGCGGACGCGCATTCGAGCATACTCGACATCGGCTCCGGCTGCGGGCGCTGGGCGCACTGGCTGCGCGACTACAATTTCCGCGGCCGCCGTTTCACCGGCCGCTATGTCGGCATCGACATCGACCCGGAGGCCATCGGCTGGTGCAAGCAGCACTACGACACCGAGCGGTTTCGCTTTCACCATTCCAGCGATGCGAGCGTGTCGTACAATCAACTGGGCGAGAAGGTGCCGTACCGCATCCCCGAGCCCGACGGCACCTTCGATCTCGTCGTCTCCAACTCGCTGCTCACCCATGTGCTGGAAGCGGAGCTCGAGAACTACATCCGCGAAAGCTATCGCCTGCTCAAGCCGGGCGGGGCCATGATGCATTCGCATTTCAACCTTGACAACCCGCCGGCGACCTACGGCACCCGCCATACCTTTCAGCATCCGGTCGGCAACGCACGGGTGGAATCGATCGAGCAGCCGGAAGCGGCCGTTGCCTACCGCACGGACTACCTGTTCGCGGTGGCACGCGCGGTCGGCTTCAAGTCCTGCGAGATCGTGCACATGCCGGGCGGCGCCCAGCACCAGCCCATGCTGCTCTGCAAGAAATAGCTAGTAGCGCCAGACCTCGTCGAAAGACCTGGAGCCTGCGCGGGTACGCGGCATCTCGCGCAAGCTGCGGCGCGGGCCGTGCCGCTCGCTTTCACGCAACAGCCGCTTGAGCTCTCGCACTTCGCGCGCGCTGAGCCGCCGCCCATGTGCGTCCGTCCACACTTCGGTGAACGCCGTCGTTCCCTCACGGTGCCGAGAAGCTCTTTGCTCTTCGGGATGAGAGCGGACACGTTCGCGCGGCAATAGAGGCGTGGAGTTTTCGACAGCCGGAGCCGAGGCAATTTGCGGCATCGGCGGCCTTGGCGTTGGCAGCGGCACCGGCACCGGGACAGTGAGCGCGCCTGTTGCGGGTGTGGGCGGACTCTCGACCGCCTTGTCGGTGGTCGCCGAATTGGCGACGGCAATGGCAATGACGGCGGGGTCGGCGCTGGCCTCCTGCACCGGAGGTCGGCTCGGCAGGCGCTTTGGTGCTGCGGGCGGCAGCGGGACCGCGGCCACGCTTGCTGTCGACAGGGTCGCGGCGGGCAGCGTCGTTGCGGCGGGCGTTGGCGGCGCCGGCGCCTCGGTTACAACGTGATCGGCCGCCGCCTTTTCCTGCGCATATTTTGCGGCCAGCTCATTTGCCGCCTGTTCTTTTTCGGCTTGCGCCTTTTCAGCCTGTTCCCGCGCTCGCTTGGTGGCGGCCAGCTTTTCCTGCTGGTCCTGCCGCGCCGCCGCCATGCGCGTCAGCGCTTGTTGCGCGTCGGTGAATTTCGGGTTGGCCAGCAGGGCGGCCTTATAGTCGGCGACCGCCCGATCGAGATCGCCATCGTGTTCGTAGGCGAGGCCGCGCTGGTAGCGTGCTTGCGGATCGTTTGGATCGATTCGGATGATGCGGCCGTAGTCTGCCATGGCCTTGCCAGAGCGCTTGGCCTGTATCAGCGCCGCGGCGCGCCCGCGCAGGGCGGCGAGGTTTTCCGGATCGCGCTTGAGCACGACAGTGTAGTCGGCGATGGCGCCGTCGCTGTTGCCGGTTTTCTGCTTGAGGGCAGCGCGCGCCAGCAGTCCGGCGCGGTTGCCTGGATCGCGTCCGATCGCCGTGTCAAGATCGGCGAGCGCGTTGGCGGTGTCGCCATTCTGCTCGTATATGGCTGCGCGCGTGCGGTAGGGGCCTGCGCCGATCGTACCGAGTGCGATGGCGCGATTGAGATCGCTGAGCGCGCGCGCCTTGTCGCCCTTGGCGAAGTAGATCTCCCCGCGCACGCCGAGTGCGAGGGCGTCGCCGCCATTGGCCTCGATCGAGCGGTCGAGATCGGCGAGCGCGTTCGCATAGTCCTTCTTGTGCGCGAGCACCGCGCCGCGTAACGCGAGGGCGTCGGGACTGTCGGCGTCGAGCTTGAGCATGGCGGCGACGTCATGCGTCGCCCCGGCGATGTCGCCCGCTTCGAGGCGCAGTTCGCCGCGCACCTTCAACAGGTCGGCGCGCCAGGTGAATTTGAGGGCGGTGCCGATGTCGGCCATGGCGCGCTTGCGGTCGCCTTTCGCGGCATAGGCATCGGCGCGCGATTTGTACGTGGCGGGCCGCCTGGCGTCGAAGCGGAGCGCGCGGTCGTAGATGGCGATCGCCTTTGCCTCGTCGCCCTTCTTGCGGAAGACGTCACCCTGAGCGGTCAGGGCGCGAATGTCGTTCGGCTCGAGCCGAGCCGCCTGCCGGTAGTCGGCGATCGCGCGATCGTAGTGGGCCGCGGCCTCATAGGCTTGCGCGCGCAGCATGTAGTGATCGAAGTCGGGCGCGAGTTCGACGGCACGGGTGAAGTCGGCGATGGCCTGGCTGTAGTCGTGCTGGCGCAGATAGAGCTCGCCGCGCGCGCTATAGGCCGGCGCGTGGCGCGGATCGAGGCTGATCGCCTTATCGAAGTCATGCAGCGCGCCGCTGGTATAGCCGAGGTCGCGCCGCACGGTGCCGCGGTTCACGTAAGGGGAGGCCGTATCCGGGTCGAGCTTGATGGTGGCGTCATAGTCGGCGAGCGCCTCGCCATAATTGCCGCGGGCGTACCAGGCATTGCCGCGGTTTTGATAGGCGGGGGCGAAGTCCGGCGCGAGCGCGACGGCCCGGTCGAGATCGCCGATCGCGTGCGGGATGTCGCCGCGGTCGAGATAGGCGAGGCCGCGCAGGCTGTAGGCCACGCCTTCCGGCTTTCCGCTAAGTTGGCTGGACTTGATGAGATCGGTGCAGGCAGCGATGCGCTGGCTGGCGAGATGCGGGGTTTGCGTCGCGCACATCCGCGCAGCCGACAGCGGCCCGGCATGTGCCGAAGGAACGAGAGGCACGAGGGCCGACCCCGCCAGCAAAGCGGCCCGCAACAGCCAAAAAGGCTGGGCCATACGCATACGCCACCTGCGCGTTAACCATAAGTTCCCAGGAAAATACACGTCGAACCAAAGACTTGTCCAGGTTCAGGGCCTGCCGTTAGGCAAACATGGTTAACGCCTCTTCATCGAGCGGAAACGGCCTCCTATTCGCTCGGCCGGTCGGTGGTTTCCGTCGGAAGAGGGGCCCGTCCGCTCATTTCGGCCCCCGCCTGCGGTGACAGGCGCAGGAATATCAGCACCGACAGCGCCGAAAGCCCCGCCACGATCACGAAGGCGGGACGGAAGTCCGCCGCCTGCAAGGCGCCGCCGCCCCGGAGATGAACCGTGAGTTCGACTGCCATCGCACCCAGCGCCACGCCTGAGGATATCGCCAGTTGCTGGGTGACGCTGGCGAGCGCAGTGGCGCGGCTGATGCGCTGCGGCTCCACATCGGCATAGGCGATGGAATTCATGCTGGTGAACTGCAGCGAGCGGAAGAACCCGCCGACGAACAGCAGGACGAGCATGACGATGACCGGCGTGGTGGCGGTGAAGCTGGCATAGGAGGCGAGGAAGACGGCGCTGATCAGGCCGTTGAACACCAGGATGGAGCGGAAGCCGAAACGGCGCAGGATGCGCGCCGCCGCCCACTTCATGCCCATGGCGCCGCCGGCGGCGACGAAGGTGATCAGGCCCGAATGAAACGGCGACATGCCGAAGCCGATCTGCAGCATCAGCGGCAGAAGAAAGGGCATGGCGCCGATGCCCAGACGGAAGAGGAAGCCGCCGGCGATGCCGGCGAAATAGGTCGGCAGCCGGAACAGCGAGAGATCGAGCGCCGGGTTTTCGCTGCGCCGCGCATGCAGGAGGTAGGCGGCGATGAAGCCGGCGCCGCCCAGGATCAGCGCGGCGACGACGGTCCAGGGCAGGTAGTCGAGCCCCAACACCGAAAAGCCGAAGGCCACGCCGCCGATCCCCAGTCCCGCCAGCGCCATGCCGGCGAGGTCGAAGCGCTCGCGCTGCTCGCCGCGCAAATCCGGAATGAAACGGGTTGCCAGCCAGATGCCGAGAAGGCCGATGGGGATGTTGATGATGAAAATCCAATGCCAGGTGGCATAGGTGGTGATGAAGCCGCCTACCGGCGGTCCCAGCAGCGGGCCGATCAGCGCCGGCGTGGTGAGCCAGGCCATGGCGTTCACCAGTTCGCGCTTGGGAATGCTGCGGACCAGCACCATGCGCCCGACCGGCGTCATCATGGCGCCGCCCATGCCTTGCACCACGCGGGCGATGACGAAGTCGGTGAGCGAACTCGACATCGCGCAGCCGATCGAGCCGACCATGAACACGGCGATCGCCGCCCGGAATACGGTGCGTGCGCCGAAGCGGTCGGCGGTCCAGCCGCTCGCCGGGATGAAGATGGCGAGCGACAAAAGATAGGTGGTGATGGCGAGCTTGAGCGCCAGCGGATTGGCGCCGATGTCCCGCGCGATCGCCGGCAGCGAGGTGGCGATCACGGTCGCGTCCATGTTCTCCATGAACAGGGCGACCGCGATGATCAGCGGGATGATGCGGTCGGCGCGCATGCGGCAAGGAACCCGGCGGGAAGGGGCATTTTCGCGTCTTCTTCAACAGCAAACGGGTGGCGGAAGAAAGGAGTTGCCCGGCGCTCCGAGTTCATAACAGGCATCCGCGATTGCCCTAGGAATCAGCGCCAAGGCGTGCTACTGACCCACGCCAACCCAAAAGCGGGCCGTGACGTCGGGCGAGGAAACCCTCGCAGCCGGGCTTTTTAGCCTTTCCGGCCCCGGCCCCGCTTCCTATTTGCGGGTGAGAACGGGAGTTGGCAATGGCAGCAAGAGACAATTCGAGCCCGCGCGAGGCGCTCACTTTCGACGACGTGCTGATCAGGCCCGGCCTGTCGGAAGTCCTGCCCTCCGACGTCGATATCCGCTCCCGCATTACCCGCAGCATCACCCTCAACACGCCGATCATGGCGTCGGCGATGGATACGGTGACCGAGGCGCAGATGGCCATCGCCATGGCGCAGGCCGGCGGCATCGGCGTCATTCACCGCAATCTCGATCCGCAAGAGCAGGCCGCCCAAGTCCGCCAGGTGAAGAAATTCGAATCCGGCATGGTGGTGAACCCGCTGACCATCGAGCCCGACGCCAGCTTGCAGGAGGCGCTCGACCTGATGAAGGAGAACCGCATCTCCGGCATTCCGGTGGTCGAGCGCGTCGCCAACCACGCGCCGGGCAAGCTGGTCGGCATCCTCACCAACCGCGACGTGCGCTTCGCCACCGACCCGCGCCAGCGCGTCTGCGAACTGATGACCAAGGACAAGCTGATCACCGTGCGCGAGGCCGTCACCCAGGAGGATGCCAAGAAGCTCCTGCACCAGCACCGCATCGAGAAGCTTCTGGTGGTGGACGACCAATACCGCTGCGTCGGCCTGATCACGGTGAAGGACATCGAGAAGGCGGTGGCCAATCCCAATGCCTGCAAGGACGAGCAGGGCCGCCTGCGCGTGGCGGCCGCCACCACGGTCGGCGACAAGGGTTTCTCGCGCACCGAGGCACTGATCGCCGCCGGCGTCGACTTGGTCGTGGTCGACACCGCGCACGGCCATTCGCGCCACGTGCTCGAAGCGGTCAGCCGCATCAAGAAACTGTCGAACGTGGTGCAGGTGGTGGCAGGCAATGTCGCCACCAAGGAGGGGGCCAAGGCGCTGATCGATTCCGGCGCGGACGCCATCAAGGTCGGCATCGGGCCCGGTTCGATCTGCACCACGCGCGTGGTGGCCGGCGTGGGCGTCCCGCAGCTCACCGCCATCATGGACAGCGTGGAGGCCGCCCAGGCGAGCGGCACGCCGGTGGTGGCCGACGGCGGCATCAAGTTTTCCGGCGACCTTGCCAAGGCGCTGGCCGCGGGCGCCGACTGCGCCATGGTCGGCTCGCTGCTCGCCGGCACAGACGAGACGCCCGGCGAGGTGTTCCTCTATCAGGGCCGCTCCTACAAGGCCTATCGCGGCATGGGCTCCGTCGCCGCCATGGCGCGCGGCTCCGCCGACCGCTATTTCCAGCAGGACATCAAGGACGCGCTCAAGCTGGTCCCGGAGGGAGTCGAGGGCCAGGTCGGCTACAAGGGGCCGGTGGCCAACGTGCTGCACCAGTTGTCGGGCGGCCTGCGCGCCGCCATGGGCTATGTGGGCGCCAAGACGCTCGAAGAGCTTCACGCCAAGGCGGAATTCGTGCGCATCTCGGGCGCCGGCTTACGCGAGAGCCACGTGCACGACGTGACGATCACGCGCGAAAGCCCGAACTACCCGACCAGGGCGTAATTCTAAGGTCGATCCGGCAGGCGTTGCGCGAGCGCAATCAGCGAAGCAAGAGCAAGAAGGGCGCCGGAGAGAAGCAAGCCGCTGCTGAGCGATCGGGTGTCTGAGACCCAGCCGCTGAGCAGCGGTCCCGCGCATTGACCGACCGCGAAACCGACCGTCAGCAGCGCAATAACGGCCGTCCATGAACTGGGCGGCGTGGCGTTGCGCGCGACCGTGGTCACCGAAGTCGGCACGATCAGGAAGGATCCGCCAAACAACAGGGCCGAAGCGTAGGCCGCCGCGCGGCCAAGACCGAGGACCGGCAACATTGCGCCGAGCATGACGAAAGCGTTTGCCAGCGCGACGCCGCGCGCGCCTCGAAGGCGTGTCAGGATCGGGCTCCAAGCGAGCCCTGCCAGTGCGGCAGGACCGCCGACGCATGCCCAAAAGATTGCGACCTGCCAGACGCCGAATTCAAGATTGGTCTGCAGCCAGGCGATAATGAACGTCGCATAGGCGATGTAGCCGGCGCCGAACAGCGTGTAGCTGGCGAGAAGCGGGAGCAGGTCGCGTAGTGGCCACGACGAGCTTTTGCCGCTGCCTGCGCGTGAAGGCCGTGGCAGGTTTGGCGCGCGCAGGAGCGCGGGCCATGCTGCCGCCAGCCCGAGCAGCCCAAGCGCGCCCATGGCGAACCAGCCGTCGCGCCAGCCGTTCGATTGGACAATCTCGGGGACGAGCAGGGCAGCGACCAGCATGCCGAAGCCGGCGCCGCCGAAATAAACGCCGAGCATCCGCGCGGGCCGCGACGCCCCGCCACCGTCGCCGGCTGCGGCGGCGAGCGCGGCGCCAGTGATAAAGGGCAAGGCACCCGCGACGCCGGCTACCGCGCGCAACCCGGACAGCAGCAGGAAATCGCCGGTGAGGCCCGATCCGATCATCGTGGCGACGGTCACCGCCAGCCCGATGGCGAAGGCGCGTTTGTCGCCGATGCGCGCGGCGATGGGCGCCGCGATCATGGCGCCGAGGAGGTAACCGAACGCATTGGCCGTGTTGCTGAAGCCCGCCTCGGCGTAGGTCCAATGCAGGTCCGCCCGCATCGCAGGCAGCAACAACGCGTAGGAAAATCGGGCAAACCCGAGCGCTACCGCCGGCCCCAGGGCCAAGCCCGCGACCACCAGCAAGGGCGTCGGCGCGGCGGTCTCGGCTATTGCGAGTCGCGAAGAGGACATGCTGTCGTGCGCCATAGGGCTCGCTTTCACCGGCCGTGACGCTTTGCGCGTCGCGAGTTCCGCGCATCGGCGAGAATTATGCGCGCGGCTTGCTTTGCGGCCTCGATCGCTCTCAAATCGCCTTCCGTCAGCATTCTGGCGTTCGCCCCTTCGATCAGAAGATGGATCTGCGAGGCGACTGCCGCGGTCGGGACCGCTCCAGCCTCTTTGGCGAGCGTAGCGAGAATGCCCCGGAACCATCGCTTGTGCCGCCGGATGATGTCCTTGGCGGCCTGGTCTTCGGTCGTGACCAGTTCGACCGAAGCATTCACAAACGGGCAGCCGCGCGCCCAGGCGGTACGTTGGTGCGCCGCCATCCAGTCGAAGATCGAAAGCAGCCGCTCCGCCGCAGGCAACGCGGAACGGGTTTGCAAATGGGCCTCGAGCGAAGTCCGCCGCTCCTGGTGCTGGCGATCGAGAACCGCGGCGATCAAGCGATGCTTCGTGCCGAAATGCGCGTACAGGGTCGGTTTGGAAACACCGGAGCTGGCAACGATGGCATCGACGCCGCTCGCGGTGATGCCACGCTCGTAAAAAAGCCGCGTCGCAGTTTGAATCAATTTTTCGCTCGGAGAGGGGGAGGTCATCCGATCTGCCTTGCCTGACAGGTCTGTTAAGGTAAGCGTGCTTTGGCCGCCCCTGTCAAATGCAAAGAAGGAGCTTGCGCCATGCGGTTTCAGCATGACCTCTGGGACGCGCTCCAGCTTGCGCCGGGAAAGGGCGAGCCAAGTCGGGCCAAGTCGGCTGCAAGGTCCCCGTCATCAGGGGGCGGCATGGGTTGTCGGGTGACTTGCGTGCCGCCATGGGCTATGTCGGCGCCAAGACGATTGACGCATCCCACGTACCCGGTGAATTCGTGCGCATCTCGGGCGCGGACTTGTGCAAAAGCGATGCGCACGATCTGATGCACGGTGTGACCATCAACGCGAGAGCGCAAATATAACGGCGCGGCGCCGGGCCGCGCCCGGTACGCGAACCGATGAAGCGCATCATGAGGAGTTCGTCATGACTGAAGCTGCCCGCCGCATCGTGCTTGCCTCGCGTCCCGTCGGAGAGCCGAAATCCGGCGATTTCCGTCTGGAGGAATACCCGGTGCCGCAGCCCGGCCCCGGGGAGGTCCTGCTGCGTACCAAATGGCTTTCCCTCGATCCCTATATGCGCGGGCGCATGAGCGATGCGCCGTCTTATGCCAAGCCGGTCGGCGTCGGCGAGGTGATGGAAGGCGGTACGGTGAGCGAGGTCGTCGCTTCGAACAATGATCGTTTCGCCCGCGGCGATATTGTGCTCGGCCATACCGGTTGGCAGACGCACGCGCTGTCAAACGGCGCCGGCCTGCGCAAACTCGATCCCAAGCTCGCGCCCATCTCGACCGCGCTCGGTGTGCTCGGCATGCCGGGAATGACCGCCTATAGCGGCCTCCTCGAAATCGGCAAGCCGCAGCCTAACGAGACGGTGGTGGTGGCGGCGGCCTCGGGCGCGGTCGGTTCGGTCGTCGGTCAGATCGCCAGGATCAAAGGCGCCCGCGCTGTCGGCATCGCCGGCGGGGCGGACAAGTGCCGCTACGTCAAGGACGAGCTCGGCTTCGACGACTGCGTCGATCATCGCGCGCCGGATTTCGGCGAGCGCCTGAGGACCGCATGCCCGAAGGGGATCGACGTCTATTTCGAGAATGTCGGCGGCGCGGTATTCGACGCCGTGTTGCCGCTGCTCAATCCGTTCGCCCGGATTCCGGTGTGCGGTCTGATCGCACAGTATAACGCCACCGAACTGCCGCCAGGCCCCAACCGGCTGCCGCTGCTCATGCGCAACGTGCTGACCAAGCGGCTGCTCGTCCGCGGCTTCATCGTGACCGATTTCGCCGCCGTTTTCGGTGACTTCCTCCGCGACGTGTCGCAGTGGATCAAGGAAGGCCGCATCAAGTATCGCGAGGATGTCGCGGAAGGGCTGGAGAACGCGCCGGCCGCATTCATCGGCCTGCTGAAAGGCAAGAATTTCGGCAAGCAGCTCGTCCGCATCGGCGATTGACCGCGCGAGGGCCCGAATTACCCGGCGCTGGCGTCTAGCCTACGGTGCCTCGAGAAAGCCGCTGACCATCTTCACCGTCTGCGCCGGCTGCTCCTCCATGATCCAGTGGCCGGAGTCCTTGATCAAGCCGCCCTTCACGTCCGTGGCGACGAACCGCATGATCTCGGCCTGCTGAGCGCCGAACGAATGATCGGCGCCGAGCGCGAAGATCGGCATCGTCAGCTTGGTCTTGGCGAACGCCTTGTTGTCGGCGGCGTCCTTGGTATTGAAGGTCGCGAATTGTTCGAACGCGAAGTGCATGTTGCCTGGTCTCGCGTAAAGACGGGCATAGTGCCGGCGTGTCGCCTCGTCGATTGCTTTCGGGTTCGCCGATAATTCATTCCAGAACCGGTCGAGGTAGATGCGCTCGCGTCCCCTCACCAGCCGGTCGACGTCGGGGCCGCGAAAATTGAAATGCCAAAGAAGGGGACTCTTGATGATTTCGTCCCACGGCCCAATGCCGGGCAAGGGCGCATCGATTACGACCCATTTGGTGACGCGGTCTGGATATTGCGCGGCGAATGCGTAGCCGACCATGTTGCCGATGTCGTGCGTGACAAGCTGCGCTTTCGCGACGCCGAGCTTGTCCATGATCGCGGCGACATCCCGGCCTTGCGTTTTCTTGTCGTACCCGCCGGCAGGGTGCGAGGAGAGGCCCATGCCGCGCAGGTCGGGAATGACGACGGTATGGTCTTTATACAGGGCCTTGGCGAGCGGCGCCCACATGTCGCCGGTATCGCCGAAGCCATGCAGCATGATGACTGCCGGCCCTTTGCCGCCGACGCGCACGTAGAGGACCGCGCCGCCGGTATCGATGTGCCGTGTCGTGAAGCCCTTGGGAAAGCCGTTCGACCTTGGCGAAGGCCGGCAGGGCGGCGCCGAGCGCAACCGCGACCGCGCATGCAAACAGGATTCGCATTGGAAAAACCTCGGTTCGGATGTCCCGGCGGACGGCGCAACTATACTCTCTGGCCGCGCCGGCCGGAATATGGCTAGCTCACACCCGTTCTATTGAACGTTCTATTGAAGGGCTGCCCGATGTCCATCCGTGAAGTCCTGCTGCCCCTGTTCGTCGAAGTCGCGCTGACCTTCGTGCTGTGGTTCTGGATGGCTTACTATCGTTTCACACTGGTCCGAAGCCGCCAAGTGCATCCGCGCGATGTGGCCTTGCGCGAGCCGAACTGGCCGAGGCATGTCCTGCAGGTCGGCAACGCGGCGCATAACCAGCTCGAGATCCCGGTCCTGTTCTATGTGCTCACGATCCTGGCAATAGTGACCCGGCATGCCGACCTGTTATTCGTGGTTTTGGCCTGGCTCTTCGTCGCGTTCCGTATCGCGCACGCCTATGTCCATGTCACCAGCAACCGCGTTTCACTGCGCGGGCCATTGTTCGGAATGTCCTTGCTCATTCTGTTCGTCATGTGGTTGATCTTCACCGTGCGTATCCTCGCCGGCCTACCGTGAGTCCTTATTCATGACGCCTGGTGCCCGGCTTGCCGCCGCCATCGAAGTCTTCGCCGCGATCGAAAGTGAACGCCGGCCCGCCGCCGACGCGCTCAAGGCCTGGGGGCAGGCGCATCGCTTTGCCGGCTCCGGCGACCGCGCGGCCATCGCCGGCCTCGTCTACGACGCGTTGCGCCGGCGCGCATCGAGCGCCTGGATCATGGGTGCCGACAGTCCCCGCGCCATTCTGCTCGGCATGCTCAAGCGCGAGCGCGGGTTCGACACTCCTGCCATTGAGAAGCTCGCCGACGGGTCCCGCTTTGCGCCCGCGCCGCTCAGCGAGGAGGAGCGCAACGAACTGGAGAAGACCGGCATGGCCGGCGCGCCGCCGCACGTGCTCGGCGACTATCCGGACTGGCTGGATCCGCATTTCACCCGCGCCTTCGGCGACGACCGCGCGGAGGAGGGGGCGGCCCTGGCCGCGCGCGCCCCACTCGATCTGCGCGTCAATACGCTCAAGGCCGAGCGCGACAAGGCGGCCGGGATGCTGTCCGATCTCAATCCCGAGCCGACCCGCTGGTCGCCTTGGGGCTTGCGCATCCGCCTCGGCGCCGACGCCAAGAGCCCGCCAATTCATGCCGAGCCCGCCTTTATCAAGGGCATGATCGAGGTGCAGGACGAAGGCTCGCAGCTCGCCGCGCTGTTCACCGGCGCCAGGCCGGGCGAGCAGGTGCTCGACCTCTGCGCCGGCGCCGGCGGCAAGACGCTGGCGCTGGCGGCCATGATGGAGAACAAGGGCCAGATCTACTCGACCGACGACGACAAGCGCCGGCTTGCCCCGATCCATGACCGGCTCAAGCGCGCCGGCGCACGCAACGTCCAGGTGCGCACGCCGAAGTCGGTCGGCACCGAGCTGGACGATCTGGCCGGTCACATGGACCTCGTGCTGATCGACGCGCCCTGCACCGGTACCGGCGCCTGGCGGCGGAACCCGGATGCCAAGTGGCGCATGCGGCCCGGTGCGCTCGACCAGCGCCGAAAGGAGCAAGCGGAGGTGCTCGATCGCGCCGTAGCGCTGCTGAAGCCGGGCGGCCGCATCGCCTACGTCACCTGTTCGGTGCTGGAGGAGGAGAACGGTGACCAGGTGCGCGGCTTCCTGGCGCGGCATTCGGGCTTCGACGTCGCGCCGCCGGCGGAGGTCGCGCAGGCGCTCGGCGAGCGCGGCTTTCTGTTCGGCAAGGCCGCCCGCCTATCAGACGAAGGGATAAGGATGACGCCGCGGCTGACTGGAACCGACGGCTTTTTCGTCGCGCTGCTCAACCGCACATAAACGCGAATTTACGCAAAAACCACCATTGCGCCCCTATCACAGCCAAAAATTCGCCTGGAAGTTCATGTGTCTGGCGGACGCGACGCACTTTCCGCGGGGGTTCCTTCAATGTTGACGGCCAGGCGCGAGCCCTCGTTTCATCCGACAGCGCAGGATGCCGCGCCGGCCGCCCATGCTGCGCACGCCACGCACGGCCCCGGCTTCACCCGGTTCATGACCGTGGTTCAGGTTGTCGGCTCGGTGCTGGGCATTCCTCTCGGGCTGGCCAGCGGCTACTCGATCTACCACGCCAATTTTTCGCCGGAGGCGCACTGCCAGGGCCTGCGCACCAGCATCGTCTCCATGCTCGACAAGAGTGCCGATGCCTCGACCCTGCGCATGCTGGTACGCCGGGACGTCGCCGATTTCGAGAAGAGCTGCGGCCTCGTCGATCCCGACGCGGTCGCCGCCTTCAAGACGCTGCTCGCCACCGGACTGCGTGCCGCGCGCGCGCCTGAAGGGGCGAAAATGGAGGTCGCGCGTGTGCCGGTGCGCCGGGAGCACGAGGTCGCGAAACACGAGTTGGTGAAGCGTGAACTCGTGAAACATGTCGTCGAAAAGCGTGACGTCGTGAAGCACGAACCGGTGAAACACGAGGCCGCGAAGAAAGAGGCCGAAAGGAAAGAGGCCGAGAAGCACGAGGTCGTCGAGCGCGCGCCGGAGAAAGCGGCTGGTCCTGCCGCGGAGGCGAGCCGCGAGCTTCGCGGTACCGAAAGTACCGACGCCCAATGGGTCGCCTCTGTGCGTGAGGCGCTGGTCCACGGCCCGGCCGAACGAGCCGCAGCGGGCGAAGCGCCAGCTGCCGAGAAGGCCGCCGTGCCGGCCGGTCCGGCGGCTGCTGGAGGCCACGCGCAGCCAATGACCCCCGCTCCGGTCGCGTTGCTGGCGCCATCGGCTTCGTCAGCGGCGGCGCCGCATCGTGCCGCGCCCGCCTTGCCGCCGGCGGCGTCGGTCGCCGCGGCGCCGGCGCCTGCGCGGACACCCGCGCCCGATCATCCGGTGCCGCCAGGCTTCATCCCCGACGCCGCGGCGACGGGAAGCGTCGGCCGATAGCCCCTCAAGGGCGGCCGTCTTTCGGTTGCCAGTTGGCAACGATCGCCACGTCCGCCTCCACCTGCCAACGGCCGTGTCTGCCGGGCGCGCTCTCGGCCTGCGCCAGGCGCGCGAGAAACTCGCGCCGCGGAACTTCGCGGAAGCCCATGTCCTGGCAGGTCGGCGTCATCAGCTTGCCGTCGTTGAAGGCGAAGCCCCAACGGGCGAGATGCCAGTTGAGCACGGCAAAGCCGATCTTCGACGTGTTGGCCTCATGCGAAAATTGCGATTCCGTCGCGAAGGCATTGCCCACCGCCACACCATAGCCGCCGCCGGCCAATTCCCCGCGCTCGTTCCACACTTCGAATGAATGGGCGAAGCCAGCGTCGAACAGGTCGGCATAGGCGCGCATGATGCGCGGCGTGATCCAGGTGAGATGCCAGCGGCCGGCGCGGTGGCCGGCGCAGGCCGCGATGACACGCTCGAAATCGCGATCGAAGGTGACGGTGTAGTGTCCCTGCCGCATCTGCCGGCGGAGGCGCTTGGCAATGTGGAAGTCGTTGTAGAACAAGATCGAGCGGCGCGGCGGCGACCACCATTTCAGCGGTCCCGCATGGGCGAGCGGATAAATGCCGCGGCGGTAGGCGGCGAGCAAGGTCGGCTGCGAGAGCTCGTGCGCGATGCCGGCAAGGCCCGGCGGCTGCGCGAGCGCGCGTTCGGGATCGGGCAGGGCGTAGTCGGGCGCCAGCAGCTCCCGCGCGCAGAGCCGGAGCAGATTGGGCACGCCGCGGATGCGCGTGGGCGCCAGCCCCCAGGCCAAGCCGAGCGCCCAGCGCTCAAGCATCGCCGGCACGGATTCGCGAAACAGCGCAGCACGCTCGGCCGCGCGCGCCGAAGGGGCGGCTGGCATGCTCATGCGCTGGGTCTCGAACGCCATCGAAAAGCTCCGCGGGCTGTGCAAAAGCCGGTCTCCACCCCATTTTCTAAGCACGTCGGGGGCTAATATGGGGTTACCCGACAGCCTCGTTCTCGCTTGACCCGGAACCGCCATGCCCGCACAAAACCGCCCCGAACGGCCCCATGATCCCGACGCCGTTCCGGCGCAGCCGGCCGCCATGCACGACAAGGTCCTGATCGTCGATTTCGGTTCCCAGGTCACCCAGCTCATCGCGCGCCGGGTGCGGGAAGAGAAGGTCTATTGCGAGATCGTGCCCTACCAGAAGGCCGCGGCCGCATTCCGCGACATGCGCCCCAAGGCGGTAATTCTCTCCGGCGGACCCGCCTCGGTGCTCGACAAGGATGCGCCGCTGGCGCCCGAGGCGATCTATGAGGCCGGCGTGCCGGTGCTCGGCATCTGCTACGGCGAGCAGGCCATGGCGGCCCAGCTCGGCGGCCGGGTCGAGGGCGGCCACCACCGCGAATTCGGCCGCGCCGAGCTCGAAGTCGTGGCGGCGTCGCCCCTGCTCGAAGGCGTCTGGGAGAAGGGCCAGAAATACCCCGTCTGGATGAGCCACGGCGACCGCGTGACCGTGCTGCCGCAAGGCTTCCACGTGCTCGGTACCTCGGCCAATGCGCCGATCGCCATGATCGGCGACGACGCGCGCCGGTTCTACGCCACCCAGTTCCATCTCGAAGTGATGCATACGCCGCACGGCGCGGCGCTCTTGCGCAATTTCGTGCGCAAGGTCGCCGGCTGCAAAGGCGACTGGACCATGCGCGCGTTCAAGGAGGAGGCGATCGCCAAGATCCGCGCCCAGGTCGGGCGCGGCCGCGTGATCCTCGGCCTGTCGGGCGGCGTCGACTCCTCGGTGGCCGCGGTGCTCATCCACGAGGCGATCGGCGAGCAGCTCACCTGCGTGCTGGTCGACACCGGCATGCTGCGGCTCGGCGAGGCGCAGAAGGTCGTCACCCTGTTCCGCGACAGCTACAACATCCCGCTGGTGCACGTGGACGCCGCCGACACGTTTCTCAAGGCGCTCGACGGCGTCGACGACCCCGAGCGCAAGCGCAAGATCATCGGCGGTCTGTTCATCGACGTGTTCGAGCAGGAGGCCAAGAAAGTCGGCGGCGCCGAATTCCTCGCGCAAGGCACGCTCTATCCGGACGTGATCGAGAGCGTCTCGGTCACCGGCGGGCCTTCGGTCACCATCAAGTCGCACCACAATGTCGGCGGCCTGCCCGAGCGCATGCACATGAAGCTGGTCGAACCGTTGCGCGAACTGTTCAAGGACGAGGTGCGCGCGCTCGGCCGCGAGCTCGGCCTGCCGGAAGTCTTCGTCGGCCGTCATCCGTTCCCGGGGCCGGGGCTCGCGATCCGCGTGCCCGGCGCAATCACGCGCGACAAGCTCGAAATCTTGCGGCTTGCCGACGAAATCTTCATCGAGGAAATCCGCCGCTGCGGACTCTATGACGATATCTGGCAGGCCTTCGCCGTGCTGCTGCCGGTGAAGACGGTCGGCGTGATGGGCGACTTCCGCACCTACGAATATGTGGTGGGCCTGCGCGCCGTGACCTCGACCGACGGCATGACGGCGGATTTCTACCAATTCGACATGAGTTTTTTGGGCCTGGTGGCGACGCGCATCATCAACGAGGTGAAGGGCGTCAACCGTGTGGTCTATGACGTGACGAGCAAGCCGCCGGGGACGATCGAGTGGGAGTGAGGGGGTTAAAAATTATCTTTATAATTCAGTGGCTTATATAGGATTTGGAATGGCCGGTAAAACATCGTGGTTCGGCCGTCGGATCTGGTAACCGCTTGAACTGTATAGGGAGTTCCTACGGCCGAAGTATTCTTGAGTTGCGGAAAGCTGGATAAGGTGACGGTCTTTCTTACGGTCTTTTTTGAAGTAGTCACCTGCCGAAATCAAAAGACCGTCAGATAGCGCGGATAGCGCTGACAGTCTTTTCCTGGCCGGAAAGTTTTTGATACTGTACTGGAATGGGTAAATTATAGCCTGTTCGGAGCGTTTTTTACGACTGAGGCATAACCGCCGAAACCGGTCCCGGGAAAGAGTCATGCGGGGCTTCAGCTCTTGAAATGGCCGGGCATTGGCCGTACATTGGCGGTAGGAGTATCGCCATGGCAAACGTAGCCTCGAAATCGGCCCGCGGTCGCACCCGCGCGCAACGCCTTGAGACGCGGGTGACGGCGGAGCAGAAGACGCTTATCGAACATGCCGCCGCCCTCCAGGGACGGACGGTCACAGATTTCGTGCTGACCAGTGTCCAAGATGCTGCACGGCGGGCGATTGAGGAACACCAGCAGATCGAACTGTCGGTGCGCGACAGCCAGGCGTTTGTTGATGCGCTGTTGAATCCGAAGCCCGTCAATGACCGCCTGCGCGACACGGTGCGCCGCTATCGCGAAGCCACTGGCGTATAGCCGGTGCCGGGCGCTCCCGAGGGATCGCTTCGGGTCGAGGCGCTTGGTCCGCAGCACGATCGCGGTTCGTTCGTCAGCGGCGCCGAAGCGCTCGATCGCTATCTACGAAGCCAGGCTGGCCAGGATGCCCGCAAGAACATGGCGGCGCCGTTCGTACTCGTGCTGCCGGACGGCGCCATCGGCGGCTATTACACTCTGTCCGCGACCGGCGTAAAACTCGCCGAGTTTCCGGCTGATATCGCCCGCAAGCTGCCGCGCTATCCATTCGTTCCGGCGACGCTTTTGGGCCGGCTCGCCGTCGATCGAAACTATCAAGGGCGAGGCTATGGCCGCTTCCTGCTTGCCGACGCTCTGTACCGCGCGGTCCGCAGCGAGATCGCCTCGTTTGCCGTTATCGTGGATGCCAAAGATGAGGCGGCCCGTCAGTTCTATTTACGTGAGAGCTTTCTGCCACTTCCCGATCAACCGATGAAGCTCTTCCGGCCGATGGAAGACCTGGCGAAGCTCTTCGAATCGAAAAGCGGCGTCTGAAGGAACAGGGGAGCAAGGGATGTACTTCACTGTCTTAGCTCACGGCGTGAGCGCCCCTGCTCATTCGGAATCGAGGGCCTTTCTCCTCACCGATAACTGGGACGATTGGTTCAAGTACAACACTATGTACACGCTCATCGTGTACCCAGACCCGATGGCCGCAGATTGCCAGCGTTACGCCAGCCCGGACGCGTCCATCTGCGAAGCCCGCGCCAGCGCCTGAGTGTCGATGTACTCCCGGATGCGCGTTAGTCTACCGTCCCGGACCGTGATGGCGAAGATCCAGTCGTCGGCGAACGTCTTCTTCGTAGCTTTGATCTTTCCCCTCGCGAACCCAATGACCAGGACCCGGTCTCCCTGCGCTACGAACTGGCCGGGTTCCGTGGACGTTTCTATTGACTTGGATGCCGTCTCAAGCAAATTCGCCAGCCCCGCGTGTCCGCGGTGCGTTCCGGCCAGCGGCCAGTCCTCGCCCGGAATGATCCACTCGATGTCTTCGGCGACCAGCGCCAGCAGAGCCTCCCTGTCGCCCCGGCCGATCGCGGCGAAGAAGTCCTTCACGGTCTGGATGTTCTTCTCAATGCTCATAGGAATTTTTCCTCCAATCCGTGTTGATATTGATTCCCCAGCCTTTCAGATGGCCGAGAGGCCGCCGTCGACAGACAGTTCCACCCCATTCACGAAGCTCGAATCGTCTGAAGCAAGGAACAGCGCGGCCGCCGCGATTTCCTCAGGACGGCCCATCTTTCCGCGCGGGATCGCGGATTCGAACATCCGCTTCGCCTCTTCGGTGAGAACCTGGTCCTGCATCGGTGTGGCGATTGGCCCCGGGTGCAGAACGTTCACCCGAATATTCCGGCCCTTCAGTTCGTTGAGCCATCCGCGGGCGAATGCGTGCAGCGTCGCCTTGCTGGCCGCATACACGCTGTAACCGGGATAACCTTTCAGCGAAGCAACGGACCCGGTCATGAAGATCGATCCGCCATCGTTGAACAGCGGCAGCGCCTTCTGCACCGTAAACAGCGTGCCGCGCGCGTTCAGGTTGAAGGCCGCATCGAAGTGCTGCTCGGTGATCTCGCCCAGTGGGACGGCTTCGCCCGTGCCGGCGCTCGCGTACAGCACGTCGATCCTGCCCTTTTCACGCTTGACCGTGGCGAACAGGCGGTCGAGGTCGTCGAGATTGGCCGCGTCGCCGCGCACGCCGGTCACGTTCCGGCTGATCTGCCTGACGGCCTCGTCGAGCGCCTCCTGCTTTCGGCCCGTGATGAAGACATATGCGCCTTCTTCAACGAACCGCCTGGCGCTTGCCAGCGCCATGCCGCTCGATCCGCCGGTGATGACTGCAACCTTACCCTCAAGCTTTCCCATGACGTTCCCTTTCGTGGTGTCGGGACAGCATCTGCCTCCGAGACCCTCGAAATGGGTCCGCCGGCGTCGGGTGTTGAGTGCGCAAGCGCGCACATGGGTGGTGCGAAATCGATCCGGCTGGACGGCTGACGCCGGCCGCGACGACCAGTGTCCGCCGTTTGGAAAAGGGCCGCATTCAGCCGATAATGCTGTATGATGTTGTAGATGCGGGCTTTGGAAGGCGCCGGCCGGTGCCGGATTGCACCATGATTGACTGGCAATGATCGACTGGGACGACGTTCGTTACTTTCTCGCCGTCGCGCGTGGGGGCTCGGTCCGAGCCGCCGCCGAGCGCCTTGGGGTGAATCATGCGACCGTGCTGCGGCGCATCGCCCAGCTCGAGGAACGCCTCGGGGCGCACATGTTCGAAAAGCTGCCTTCGGGCTACCGCCTGACGGCTGCGGGCGAGGAGGTGCTCGAGCTCGCGGAACAGATGGAAGCGTCGTCGAACCAGCTCGAGACGCGCGTCTTCGGTCGCGACCAGAGCGTACGCGGGCTTCTGCGGGTGACGCTGGCACCGCCCCTCGCGACACACCTGCTGATGCCGGACTTCGCCGATTTCGCGGGTCTGCATCCGGACATCGAGATGGAAATCTTGTCGTCCGGCGAGCTGGCAAATCTGACCAACCGACAGGCCGACGTCGCGATCCGCGTCGTCTACGACCGCAAAACCCTGCCGCTCAATCTTCACGGCCTGAAGGGACCGGAGCTGTTCGGCGGCGTCTACATGTCCCGCGATCGACTGGCTGCGTGGCGTGCGGGCGCGCCTGATCCCATCCGGTGGATCGTCATAAGCATTCATGGAATTCCGGATTGGGCCAGCGAGGGTGAGGTTCGCACCACGGGGGTTCCATTCAGGACCACGGACGCCGAGGCGCAGATCGTTGCTGTACGGCAAGGGCTCGGGATCACAACACTGCCGTGCTTCGTCGGAGATGCCGACCCTCTACTGGAAAGGGTGCCGGGCACCGACCTGCACTTGTACGGAACGCTCTGGCTTCTCACACAAGGGGAGACTCGCAAGACGAAGCGCGTGCGGCTCTTCACTGAGTTCGTATCCCACAGGCTCGCCGCGTACGCGCCGCTTCTCGCGGGACTGTTCGTATCGCGCGGTTGACGCGCGGCAAGTCGCCGGCGACGCTCGTCATAACCTGTTCAGAAGCCGAGCGGTGCTCGCTCTAAGCGGCGTCGTTCAGTCCGCCAATGATGCTCCGTATCGCAACCCGCGCGAGGGCCATCGGCACCGACGGCATCATCGCCTACGCGGAAATCAATCCCGACTATACGCAGCGACCCGACCCCTCGGAGTTGCTGCCTGTTCTGGATCGCCTGCGCGCCAGCAAGGCGGCCTGATCGAGGCCCCGCGGCTTGCTTGCGAGGCGGGGCTGGCAACGGCCCCGCCCCACGTGTAAAAAGCCGGCCATGCCCATTACCCTCTACGGCATCAAGAACTGCGACACCATGAAGAGCGCGAGGCGCTGGCTCGACCAGCACGGCGTCGATTACGCCTTTCACGACTACAAGAGCGCCGGCATCGCGCGCGCCAAGCTGGAAGGCTGGGCAAAGAAGGCCGGTTGGGAAACGCTCATCAACCGCGCCGGTACCACCTTCAAGAAACTGTCCGACAAGGACAAGGAAGGCCTTACCGAAAAGAAGGCGCTGGGGCTGATGCTTGCGCAGCCGTCCATGATCAAGCGGCCGGTGCTCGAGCTCGACGGCGGCAGGCTGCTGGTCGGCTTCAAGCCGGAGCAATACAGCGAAGCCTTCGCCGCGCGCCGCTGAGAGCGGGAGCCGGCTCAGGTGTTGCCGGCACTTTTGACGACACGGAATTTGGCCTGCATCGACTCGCCATTCGCCAAGGCCCGCTTGAAATCCTTGAGCACGTCGGCCCCGATGTCGGAAGCCGGCACCGGCTTGCCGAAATAGAAGCCCTGCACCTGGTCGGCGTCGGCGTCGTAGAGGAAGTCGACCTGCTGCGGCGTTTCCACGCCCTCCACCGTCACCCGCATGTTCATCTCGCGGCCGAGCGCGATGATGGTCTTGACCACCGTCTCCACGTCGCGGCCGGATTTCTCGAAGCTCTCCATGAAGCTGCGGTCGATCTTGATCTTGTCGAAAGGGAACTTCCACAGATAGCTCAGGCTCGAATAGCCGATGCCGAAATCGTCCATGACGATCGAGACGCCCATGCCCTTGAGCGTCTTCAGCGCGGCCATTTCGGCGTCGGTGTTCTTCAGCAGCAATGTCTCGGTGATTTCCAGTTCCAGCCGGGACGGTGCGAGACCGGAGCGTCGCAGCGCCTCGGCAACGGCGCTCACCACGCTGCCGGATTCGAACTGCGCCGGCGACAGGTTCACGGCGACCGTCAGATCGTCGGGCCAGGTGACGGCCGTACGGCAGGCCTCGAGCAGGATCCAGGCGCCGATCTTGTCGATCAGCCGCATTTCCTCGGCAATCGGGATGAAAACCGCCGGCGGGATGAACTCGCCGTCCGGGCCCGGCAGGCGCGCCAAGGCCTCGAAGCCGACCAGTTTGCGGTCGTTCATTTCAAAGACCGGTTGGTAGTGCAGGGTGAAGCCATCGTGCGCCGCCGCCTCGCGGACGGCCTTTTCGAGCGCGATGCGCCGCTGCAGTTCCTCATCCATTTCCGGCGCGAAAAACCGGATGCAGTCGCGTCCGGCGGCTTTGCCGGCGTAGAGCGCAAGGTCCGCGCTCTTGAGCAGGCGCTCGGGCGTGATCCCGTCGGTGGGGGCCAGCGCGACGCCGATAGTATAGCTTACGTCGATCTCCTGCTCCCTGAAGTACACCGGGGCGCTCAGGGTTGCCCCCAGCCGCTGCGCGAAGGTCTCGGCCTGATCTCTGCCGGCGATGCCGGCCTGGACGACCACGAATTCGTCGCCGCCGAGCCGGGCCACCATGTCCTCGATACGCGTCAGCGATTGCAGGCGCTCGCCGATGCTGCTGAGCAGAAAGTCACCGCCGTCGTGGCCGAACGTGTCGTTGATCTGCTTGAACCGGTCGACGTCGATGAAGTGCACAGCCAACATATCGCTGGCGCTGGGTCGTGCCGCGAGTGCCGCCTGCAAGCGCTCGATCAGACGCGCGCGATTGGGCAGGCCGGTGAGCACGTCGTGATGGGCGAGATACTGGATGCGCCGGTCTGCCTGCTGCTTCTCCTTCGTGCGCCGGTACCACGCAAGCGCGGGCAGGCCGAATGCCAGCAATGTCATCAGGCAAAGCGCGGCCGCCGCCGCGATGAAGGTGTGACGGAACGAGTCGCGTTCGGCCGTCTGATCGACATAGGCCGCAACCACGGCGACGGGCGCACCCTTGACCATCACCGGCACATAGGCCTCGGAGAAGTAGTCGGGTTCGCCCGGCTTATGGCCCGCCTGAGTGTCGACGATCGGCTGGCGCTGCTTGACCGAAGCGAGGGCTTCGGGGTTGAAGGTCGACAGGTCGACCGGCGTGATCTTGTCGTGATCGGCCGTGAGGATCGAGTAACCGTAGCGGTTGAAGATGGTGTAGCGGAACACTTCTCCGGCGTTCTTCGTCGCCTTGAAGAAGGCCATGCTGGCGGACGATGGCATCTCTCCGGATGCGATCTGCTCGAGATCGGTAACGTTCGCCGCCAGATATTGCGCCCAGTTCTGCGCGGCATTGGTGGCATTCTCGTAAAGCAGATGATCGGTCGTGGCTTTGACGATGATCGAGGTGCCGCCGACCAGCAGGGCGACAACGAGCAGCAGCATGCCGAGATAGCGCCAGTTGGCCAGTTTCCGAAGCGTGCTCATGTCGGCCTAGTCTCCTGAGCGGATCGAGGAAAGCTCGGCCCCGACAAGCCGGAGCAGGGCGCGGTTATGCGGGCTCCTGGCGGCCCAATTGTCGATCAGGGAGCGGTAGACGCGGCGCGCGGTCTCGCGATCGGCGGGCGAGGGCTCCACGACGCTGTTGTCGGTCTCCGACTTGAGCTTGGCGAGGAAGCTTCTTTCGGCGGCGCCGAAGCCGTCGATCCAGACGGAGGCTGTCCAATCACCGCTGTATTTGCGGATGAGGCGCCGCGCTGGTTCCGGCAGGCTGTCGAATTTCTTCCGGCTCATCAGCAGGGCAAGCGGTGCCGAACCGAAGCCGAGCAGGTAATGGTAACCTGTCAGGCGTGCCACGCCGAACTGCATCAGTCCGGTCGGGCTGAGCAGCGCACAGTCGATCGCGCCCTCACGGATGGCTTTTGCGAGCCGCGAGGCCGGCATGACCGTCGGCATGGCGCCCAGCCGATCCAATGCCTCGGCTTCCATCGGATTGTTGGCTCGGATTTTTTGTCCGTGCAGCGCGGCCAGCGAGGCGATCGGTTTGCGGCAGTGCAGATAATTGGAATGGGGCGTATAGGCGCCGATGACGAAAAAGCGGCCATATCCACGCAGCGCGTGGGTTTGCAGCAGATGCGTGTAGACGAGGGTTCCCTCGCGGGCGTCGCGGAACAGTCCCGGCTGCTCGATCAGCGCATTGTCGGGGAAGCGGTATGGCGTCTGCCCCGGCACGACGAAGGCGATGTCCGCGTGGCCGTCGAGCACCATCTCGGGCTGTTCGGCGAGACGCTTGCCGAGTGCGCCGTCGGGATAGACCTTGATGTGCACGAGCCCTTCCGCTTCTGCATTGACCGCGTCCACGAAGGGCTTCACGCCGTAGCGGTAGGTGTCGCTCTGTTCGGAGGCGAAGAACGAGAGTTTCAACTCGGTCGGTTCGGCTGCCGCGGCAATCGGGGCGAA
Source organism: uncultured Pseudomonadota bacterium (assembly GCA_963837965.1). Taxonomy (GTDB): domain Bacteria; phylum Pseudomonadota; class Alphaproteobacteria; order Rhizobiales; family Xanthobacteraceae; genus Pseudolabrys. The sequence goes on from CAWIPY010000011.1 coordinate 1,167,775, forward strand.
CAGGGCAAGGACCAGCGCGCCGCGCGCGACGCGGGCGACCCATCCTCGGCGCGATACGGCGCAGGCCTCGGTTGAGTGGTCTGTCCGGCGCATGGTCGCCTCTCAGTTCGCCGACCGGTATTTCGCGATTTCCTGCCGCGCCATGCTCAGCAGCGCGCGGTGGCGCGGATCGGATGACGCCCAATTTTCGATCACCTCCTCGAAAAGGCGCTGACTGACGGCTCGATCCGCCTTGGATGGGAAGACGACGGTGCGGCGCGGATCGGCTTCTAGTTGCTTGAGGACCTGCCGGTTCTTCACCGCGAAGGCATCAGCCGAGCGCTGCGACAGCCATTCGCCGCTGTACTTGCGGATGATGGCCTGCGCCTTCGGCGGCAGGCTTTCGAATTTCTTGCGATTCATGACAAGCGCGGTAGGAGCGCCGCCGAGATGAATCATGTAGTGATGGCTGGTGACGCGACCGATGCCGAACTCGAACAGCATGGCCGGCGGCACCGTGGCGCCGTCGATCCTTCCTTCGCTGATGGCGTTGGTGACCTGGTTGATCGGGATCACCGCGGGGATGGCCCCGAGCTTGTGCAGGGTCTTGGTTTCGATCCGGTTGTTGGTGCGGATGGTCTGGTCCGCCAACTGGGCGAGCGAGTTGAGCGGTTTGCGGCTGTGGATGCTCTCGCCTTGAGAAATGAAGGCGCCGACGACGAAGAACTCCTCGTAGCCCCGCAGGGCGCCGCGGCCGGTCAATTGCGTGAAAACGTGACTCGCCTCACGCGCGTTGTCGTACAGGCCGGGCAACTCTATGACGCCGCTATCCGGAAAGTCGTTTGGCGCATAGCCGGGGACGATCAGCGCCATATCCACGGTGCCGTCTTTGACCAGGCTGCCTTGCAGGTCTTTCGACGTGCCGAGCGTGCCGCTGAAATAGACCTTGATCTCGATCAAGCCCTTGCCTTCGGCGTTCACGGCGTCGACGAACGGCTTGACGCTGAACTGGTAGATGTTTGAGCGGTCCGAGGTGAAGAACGAAAGCTTGAGCGCAATCGGATCGGCCGCCGCCAGCGTCGGCAGCAGCAAAGCTGCGGCAAGAACGATTTGAAATGCGCGACGAAACATGGCTGTACCCGGGCTTGGCTGGCTGTGGTCGCAACACGGCGCGTTGGTCTTTGCTAAAATGCAAAGCTTTCGTTTTGCTTGCCCGGATCGTGAAAAGGCCTTCGGATTGCCCCCGGAGTTGTACGTAGCGGTAGGATGTTCCCGCCCGGATGTCTTATTTGAAACTTGGAGCTGTGATGAGACCCTATAAGAAGCGCGACTTTCCTGTGAGCCAGATCAGGCGCTTTCTCGAGCCCGGGCCGGTGGTGCTGGTGAGTTCCGCCTTCAAGGGCGAGCGCAACGTGATGACCATGGGCTGGCACACCGTGATGGAGTTCACGCCGTCGCTCATCGGCTGCGTGATCGCCGCCGGCAATCACAGCTACGGCCTGGTGAGCGGCGCCCGCGAATGCGTGATTAACGTGCCGACGGTAGAACTCGCGCGCGCCGTGGCCGGCATCGGCAACTGCTCGGGCGCGCAGGTCGACAAGTTCGCACGCTTCAAGCTGACCGCCGAGCCTGCCGAGCGCGTCAAGGCGCCGCTGATCGCGGAGTGCTACGCCAACCTCGAATGCAGGCTGGCCGACGGCCGCCTGCGCGACAAATATAACTTCTTTATCTTCGAGGTCGTGAAGGCGCATGCGCCCGCCGCGCCGAAATATCCCGAGACCATCCATTACCGCGGCGACGGCCAGTTCATGGTCTCCGGCCGCAGCCTCAACCTGCGCCGGCTGTTTCGGCCGGGAATGCTTTAGCCCGCCGGCACCGCCAGCACCGGGCAGGGCGCATGGCGCAGCACGCGCTCGCTGGTCGAGCCGCGCATCGCGTCAAGGAAGCCGTGATGGCCGGCGGTCGCCACGGCGATCAGGTCGGCCGTCCACGCTGTCGCCTCCGCAACGACCGTATCGACGACGTTACCGGGGCGCAGCGTGACCGGCGCGGAAAGCTGCGGCGCGGCGTGGCCGACATGCAGGAGGCGCTGTTCGGTGTCGCCGCCGGCGAGCATCTGCGCGAAACCCGCGGCCGCGGCGATGGCGCGCGCCGGCGCCGGCGCGTGATCGACCGGGATCAGCACACGGCGCAGGTGCACCTTGCCGCCGACCGCGTCGACGAAGCCGCGTGCCCGGGCCGGCACGAACAGCGTCATCACCCTGGCCGCGCGGGCGAGCGCTTCCGCCTCCGAGGCATGCTCAAGCCGGGCGAGGCCCTCGCGGCCTTCGGTCGCCAGCACGATCAGGTCGGCCGGATGGTCGTGCAGGAAGCGCATGATCCCGTGCACGGTGCGCATCGGCATCATCTCCGCCTTGACCACCTTGACGCCGAGCTTCTCGGCGATCGCCGCCGGGCTTTCGTGCTCGTCCATCAGGCCCCACCGGTGCAGCGTGTGCCGCACATGGGGGAATTCCGCCCAGTCGTCCTTGGCGGCGCTGGCCGAGACGTGGAGGATAAAGAGAGGGCATTTGGCGGCGAGCGCAATGCGCAGTGCGTGCGCGAACGCCGCGGCGCTGGCCTCGGAGAAATCGGTCGGATGGACGATATGGCGGATGGCTTGCATCGCTGGCCCGTTCGCTGGTCTGGCGTCGCTCTCTAGCAGAGTGATTGCGGCCAATATTGCGTCAGATCAAGCCCGCGGCGAAGGCCCGCATGCTTCAGCACCCTTGAAGGGTATGAGCGCTCGCAGCCGCGCATCGCGCAACCATAGGCCGCCCCACAGCGCCACGCCGAGATAGACGCCGAACAGCGTATGGGTGAACAGCGGATCGGCGATGCGCGCATGCGTCGCAATCGCGCCGCCGAGGTAACCGGTGAGAATGATGGCGCCGAGCACGGCCGTCTGCGGCAGCAGGTAAAGCAGCGTTGACAGCGCGAGGATGACACCGAGCGACCGAATGGTCAGCGGGTCGATCGGCCAGCCGAGCAGGAGCGAGGCATCGATCACAGGCTGGACGACGATCAGTTTCATGGCGGCGTCGATCAGCAACAGCAGCGCGAGGACGATGCTGATGATGCGACCGCTCCAGGCGGTGATGCGGCCGACTCTGGCCGGCGCGGGTAGGGTCGTGACGTGAGACATAGATTCCTCCGTGGGAATTGCGTTGGCGTGGCGGGGCCGCCCAAGACGCATCGAGGACGCAGGCGAACCCACCGAAGTTCACGCGCTTGCCGTCGAGCGGCATGGCGCCGGGCGCTTTGCTCAGCCCTTGATCCGCTCGCGCAACTGCTCGTGCTGTTGGATAATCTCGGGCGTCAGGTTCTCCGCGAAATCCTCCATCTCGTAGAACGGCCGAATCTCGATCTCGCTCGGCCCCGGCATCGGATTGGGGCAGCGCTTCACCCATTCGACCGCCTCGGCCATGTCCTTGACATTCCAGATCCAGAAGCCGGCGACCAGTTCGCCGGTGGCGGCGAACGGTCCGTCGATCACGCTCCGCTTTGAACCGTCGAAGGCGACGCGCTTGCCTTGCCAGGATGGCTTCAAACCATCGCCGGTCTGCATGATGCCGGCCTTGATCAGTTCTTCATTGAACTTGCCCATCGCCGCGAACATTTCGGTCGAGAGCAGGATGCCGGATTCGCTGTCTTTCGTTGCTTTTACCAGAACCATCACGCGCATTGTCGTATCCTCCAAATTATACCCGTGTTACGCATTCACGGCGGTATCGATCGCCGCGATGTCGAGCTTCACCATCTTCATCATCGCCTTCATCGCGCGGCCGGCCTTGGCAGCGTCGGAATCGGCGATAAGTTCGAGCAGGCGCTTCGGAACGATCTGCCAGGCGAGGCCATATTTGTCCTTGAGCCAGCCGCAGGCCACTTCCTTGCCGCCATCGCCAATCAGCTTGGTCCAAAGCCGGTCGACCTCGGCCTGACTTTCGCAGGTGATCATGAGGGAGATCGCCTCTGTATAAGGAAACTGAGGGCCACCGTTTAGGAGCATGTAGCGCTTGCCCGCCAGCGTGAAATCGACGGTGAGCACGTCGCCTTTCTTCGCGCCCTGGTTTGGGCCGCTCCCCTCGATCGGCCAGCGTACGATGCGATCGATGCGGCTGTCGGGCAGGAGTGAGACGTAATAGTTCGCCTGTTCTTCGGCCTTGTAGTTACTCCACAGGCAGGGGCTGATTGCGGTCATCGGCACATTTCCTTTTCTTGAGTGTCAGACGGCGTCGAGCACTAGGTCGAAGCCGCCAAAGATCATGCGCTTGCCATCGAACGGCATGGCGCCGAACTCTTTCGTGCGCGGGTCGGCCATCATCTTCTTGTGGCCCTCGTCGCGAACGGCTTTCGACGGCCACTCGATCCAGGAAAAGACCACGGTTTCGCCCGACTCGGATTTCACCGATCCGTAAAAATCGGTCACCTTGCCTGTCGGCACGTCGTCGCCCCAGGCCTCGACCAAGCGGGTCGCGCCAAATTCCTGGAACAAGGACCAAACCTTGCGGGCATGGGCGATGTAGGCGTCTTTGTTGCCGGTGGGGACGGGGACGACAAATCCATCGATGTACATGGCGTACTCCTGTGTCGCGTTGTTGCAGGAACGACAGGCCGCCGCAGCGACAGCCTGTCACCTGCATCGGTCGGGTCGGTTCAGGCCGCTTCGGCCTGCCGGCCGGTCGCCTTGAGAAAGGCCTCGACGTCCATCCAGATCGCTTCCCAGCTGTGGCCATCCGGGTCGTCGAAGCTGCGGCCATACATGAAGCCAAAATCCTGCGCCGGGCGGCGCTCGCGCGCGCCGGCGGTGACCGCCTTGTCGACGGTGGCGTCGACCGCATCTCGACTGTCTTCCGACACGCACAACAGCGCGGCGCTGGTCTTGTGGGCGTCGGCAATCTCCTTGCTGGTAAACTGCCGGTATTTGTCGTGCGTCAGCAGCATCACGTGGATGGTCTCGGAAAGCACCACGCAGGCCGCGGTGGAGTCGGAGAAACGGGCATCCTTGCGGCCGCCGATCGCTTCATAGAAGGCGATGGAGCGGTCGAGGTCTGAGACGGGCAGGTTGACGAAAATGAGTTTTGACATCGGACATTCCCTTTGGCTTCGGGGGGCTTGCGATCACTTGCGCAGCATCGCACGTTAGGTTATATTACGCAACAGTAAAGTTAGAAAAAATAACTAGCAAGTCATAAAGGAGATAAGGCATTGAAAAAGCGCGTTTATGAGGATGCCTGCGGTACCGCCCACGCGCTGGAACTGATCGGCGACCGGTGGGCGCTGCTGATTGTCCGCGAACTGCTGCTCGGCCCGAAGCGCTTCAGCGACCTGCGCGCGGGGCTGCCTGGCATTAGCGCCAATGTGCTGACGCAACGGCTGGAGGAACTGGAAGCCGCCGCCATTCTGGTGCGACGCAAATTGGCGCCGCCGGCCGCGGCCTGGGTCTATGAGCTGACGCCCTGGGGCCTGGAAGCGGAAGAGGTCGTCAAAGTGGTTGGACGCTGGGCGGCGCGTTCGCCATCGCACGACCCACGCCTGCCGATCAGCGTCGCTTCGACGGTGATGTCGATGCGCTCTATGTTTTCGCCGGAGCGCGCCAAGGACGTTTCGGGCAAGGTTGGCTTCCGTTTTGGCGAGGAGGAATTCGTTGCAAGGCTCGTCAAGGGCCGGTTGTCCATCGCCCGCGGCGTCGCGGATGAGGCCGATGTCATTGTCGAAGGCGAACAGCACGCGTTGGCCGGCGCCATCTATGGCGGCGTGCCCTTGGCAAAGCTCGAGAAGGAGGGCGCGCTGAAGGTGCGCGGCGACCGCGCTTTGCTCGAACGCTATATCGGCCTGTTCCCTCTGCCAGCGAAGGCCCCAACCGCGCAGGCGTTGCGAACCCCGGCTTGAACGATTGCCGCGGCAGGTCCAACAAGCGGCGCCCCTTGATCCTGCGGCTTTTCCCTGCCACATGCGGCTCCATGAACAAGCCGCTTTCCCAGGCCGATTCGATACCCGCCACGCCGCTCGCGCGCGAGGTCGAGCGCCGGCGCACCTTTGCCATCATCTCCCACCCGGACGCCGGCAAGACCACGCTGACCGAGAAGCTCCTGCTGTTCGGCGGCGCCATCAACCTGGCCGGCCAGGTCAAGGCCAAGCGCGACCGCCGCTCCACCCGCTCGGACTGGATGTCCATCGAGCGCGAGCGCGGTATCTCGGTGGTCACCTCGGTGATGACCTTCGACTACGACGGGCGCGTGTTCAACCTGCTCGACACGCCGGGCCACGAGGACTTTTCGGAGGATACCTACCGCACGCTCACCGCCGTCGACTCCGCGGTCATGGTGATCGACGCCGCCAAGGGCATCGAGGCGCGCACCCGCAAGCTGTTCGAGGTGTGCCGGCTGCGCGACATCCCTATCATCACCTTCATCAACAAGATGGACCGCGAGAGCCGCGACCCATTCGAGCTGCTTGACGAGATCGAGAAGACTCTGGCGCTCGATACCGCGCCGATGACCTGGCCGATCGGCCGCGGTCGCGACTTCGCCGGCACCTACGATATCGCCTCGGGCGAGATGCGGCTGATCGGCGACGACGGCAAGACCGTCGACCGCCAGCCGCTCGATGTCGCCGCGCTCGCCGCCAAGAACTCCATGCTCGATGCGCACGGCATCGAGGAGGAACTGGCGCTGGTCAAGGAGGCCTGCCGCCGCTTCGATTTCAAGTCGTTCCGCGAGGGCCATCTCACGCCGGTCTTCTTCGGCTCGGCCTTGAAGAATTTCGGCGTCAAGGACCTGCTCGACGCGCTCGCCGCTTTCGCGCCGCCGCCGCGCGCGCAGGCTTCCAGCGCCCGCACGGTCGACGCCCACGAGAACGGCATGACCGCCTTCGTCTTCAAGATCCAGGCAAACATGGATCCCAACCATCGCGACCGCATCGCCTTCGCGCGGCTGTGCTCGGGTAAGCTCACGCGCGGCATGAAGGCGCGGCTCGCGCGCACCGGCAAGCCGATCACGCTGGCGACGCCGCAGTTTTTCTTCGCCCAGGATCGCGCGCTCGCCGACGAGGCCTATGCCGGCGACGTGGTCGGCATCCCCAATCACGGTACCCTGCGCATCGGCGACACGTTGACCGATGGCGAGGACATCGCCTTCCTCGGCGTGCCGAATTTCGCGCCGGAGATCCTACGCCGCGTCAAGCTCGGCGATCCGATGAAGGCGAAGAAGCTGAAGGAAGCCTTGCAGCAGATGGCGGAGGAGGGCGTGGTGCAGGTATTCCGCCCGCTCGATGGCGCTCCCGCGCTGGTCGGCGTGGTCGGCCCGCTGCAGCTCGACGTGCTGAAGATGCGGCTGGCCGACGAATATGGTCTCGACATCGGCTTCGATCAGCCGGAATTCCAGCTCGCCCGCTGGATTTCCTGCGATGAGCCGAAAAAGCTCGAGGATTTCGTGCAGGCCAACTATTCGAGCTGCGCCGAGGACCTCGACGGTGACCGGGTGTTCATGGCGCGCAACCAGTTCATCCTCGACTACACGCGCGAGCGCGCGCCCGGCGTCGTTTTCAAGGACATCAAGGACGTGAAAGAGGCAGCCTGAGCGGCGGCCCGTTTCAGTGCCGAAAGCCCGACGCGGCAAGCGGACCCAGTCCACGCGCCTGCACGGCATTCGCTCTGTCGTGCAGCGATTGGGGACGGCTTGCAATGCACAGCGCCATCGCCTCTACTGCCGCCGCTGCCGGGAGTCTAGTCCATGGGTCTGCTTGTCCTGATTTTCGGGCTCGTTCTGCTGCTCGGGGCCCACGTCTTCGTGACGTTCCGCAAGCTGCGCGCCACGGCGATCGAGGAACTTGGCCGCGGCTACCGCGCCGTGTTTTCCGTGTTCGCGCTCGCAGGGCTCGCGCTGATCGTCTGGGGCTACGGCGAATACCGCGCGCACGAATGGGTGCAGGTCTGGAATCCGCCGCCCTACATGCGGCACATCACCGTCGCGCTGATGCTGATCGCGGTCGTCATGCTGGTTGCGGCCTTCATCCCCAGCCATATCAAGGCCTGGCTGAAGCACCCGATGCTCAACAGCGTCAAGATGTGGGCCTTCGCGCATCTGCTGGTCAACGGCGACCTCGGCTCGATCGTGATGTTCGGTTCGTTTCTCGTCTGGGCGAGCTATGCGCGGCTTGCCGCCCGCTGGCGCGGCGACCGCGGCTTCACCACGCCGCCGGTCGGCTGGCGCAACGACGTCATCGTGGTCGCGGTCGGCGTCGTGGTGTATCTGCTGCTCGGCTTCTACTTCCACCCCTATGTCATCGGGCTGCCGGTTTTCGGCCCGATGTGACGACGAAAGACCAAGACGCGTATGTCAGCTCAAAGCGAAATCAGGCGGCTCAGCGCTCCCGACATCCGGGCGCGCAAGAACGGCGAGCCGATCGTCTGCCTTACCTCCTATCATGCCCATACCGCCTCGATCGCCGACAAGCATTGCGACGTGATCCTGGTCGGCGACTCGCTCGGCATGGTGATGCACGGGCTGGAGACCACCGTGCCGGTCACGCTGGACATGATGATCCTGCAAGGCCGCGCCGTGATGCGCGGGTCCAAGCGCGCGCTGGTGGTGGTCGACATGCCGTTCGGCTCCTACGAGGCCTCGAAGGAGCAGGCCTTCGCCAATGCCGCCCGCGTGCTCAAGGAAACCGGCTGCGGCGCCATCAAGGTGGAGGGCGGCACCCGCATGGCCGAGACCATCCGTTTCCTGGTCGAGCGTGGCGTGCCGGTGATGGCCCATGTCGGCCTCACCCCGCAGGCGATTAATGTGATCGGCTCGTTCCGCGCGCAGGGGCGCGATGAGGAGGATTGGGGCCGCATCGAGGAGGACGCGCTGACGGTGGCAAAGGCCGGTGCCTTTTCCCTGGTGATCGAGGCGGTGGCGGAACCTCTGGCGCGAAAGATCACCGGCGCGGTTCCCATCCCGACCATCGGCATCGGGGCGAGCGCGGCCTGCGACGGGCAGGTGCTGGTCATGGAGGACATGCTGGGCCTGTCCCCGCGGGTGCCCAAATTCGTCAAGCGCTACGGGGAGCTCGGCCCGGGCATCGACAAGGCGATCGCGGACTACGCCGCCGAGGTGCGGGCGCGGAGCTTCCCCGGACCCGACCATGTCTATCCGATGAAGGCGAAAAAGGCCTAAGTTCTCCTGATCTTAACGATTGCCGGCCTAGCTTTGCCTTGCGTCCGCCACATCGTTAGGTTACCCCGCGACCGGTCCCGGAGGGGGGATCGCCGCCGGGTGGGAGCTGTTCTTGGCCGATATCTTTCACGAAGTAGACGACGAAGTCCGCCGCGAGCGGCTGCAGAAGCTGTGGGAGCGCTACAGCCTCTACATCATCGCGCTTGCCGTCCTCATCGTCATCGGTGTCGGCGCCTGGCGCGGCTACCAGTGGTGGGAAAACAAGCAGGCCGCCGTCGCCGGCGCCAAATTCGAGGCCGCCTTGACCCTCAGCGAGCAGGGCAAGCATGCGGAGGCGGAAGCAGCCTTTGCCGAGATCGCCAAGAAAGCGCCAGCCGGCTACGCGATGCTGGCGCGCCTGCGCGCCGCCGCTGAACTGGCCCAGACCAAGCCGGCCGAGGCGGTGAAGGCCTATGACCAGATTGCCGCCGACGGTTCGCTCAACCAGACCGTCCGGGATCTTGCCAGCCTGCGCGCCGGCATGCTCGAAGTCGATCACGCTTCCTTCGCCGATTTGAAGAAACGTCTCGATCCGCTCACCGGCGCCGGGCGCACCTTCGCTGCCAGCGCGCGCGAGTTGCTGGCGCTGTCGGCGTGGCATCATGGCGACGTGAAGCAGGCCAAGCACTACATCGAACTCCTTGAAGGCGATCCCCGCACGCCGCAGGGCACCCGGGCTCGCGCCGAGGTGCTCTCTGCGCTGATCGCCGGCAGCGGCAAGAGCTGACGCATGCGCGCTTATTCCCGCATCGCGCTGCTGGCTGTCGTGATCGCCATCGCACCGGTGCTCGCCGGCTGCGCGGACGGCGGCGACTTCGACATGGATAAGCTCGACATCTTCGGCTTCAACAAGAAGAAGCCGCTGCCGGGCCATCGTGTCGACCTGTTTCCCAATGGCGTGCCGGGGGTGACCCAGGGCATTCCGCCCCAATACATGCAGGGCTACCAGGAAAAGCAGGAGCAGCAGGCCGACGCGGCCTCTGCCGCCGCGGAAGCAGGTGGCGCCGCCAACAAGACCGCCATGGGCGCGCCGGACCAGAAGAGCGCGGCCGCACGGGCCGAGAAGCCGAAGCAGGTGGTCGAGCGCAAGCCGAAGCCGAAACACAAGCGCGTGGTGAAACGTAAGGCCAAGCCGAAGGCGCGCGCTGCCGCCCAGGCGGTGTCGAAGCCGGCGCCGCAGCCGGCGGCGGAGACCGCGCGGCAGTCGTCCTGGCCGTCGCCATCGTCTGCCTCCCCGCAGTCTGGCCAAGGGGCTTGGCCGGCGCCCACGCCCGCCAAGCCCAGCCAGTCGGCCTGGCCGGACGGCAGCACGCCGCCACAGCAGCAGAACTCCCCCTGGCCGACGCCGCCGGCTTCGGGCGGCTTCTCGCACTGAGGCATGGGCGGTCATGCGCGGGCTTGACCCGCGCATCCATCTGGCAAACACATCGGCGCACCTTTCTGCTGGCTTGCCGGCCTGCGCGCGGCAATGACAGGACGTCATGAGCTTTACCGTCGCCATTATCGGCCGGCCCAATGTGGGCAAATCGACCCTGTTCAACCGGCTGGTCGGTCGGCGGCTCGCGCTGGTCGACGACCGCCCCGGCGTCACCCGCGACCGCCGCGAGGGCGAGGCGCGGCTCGGCGATCTCGAATTCACCGTGGTCGATACCGCCGGTCTCGAGCAGGCGGCGCCCGACAGCCTTACCGGCCGCATGCGCGCGCAGACCGAGACGGCCATTGCCGAGGCCGACGCCGTCTTCTTTATGATCGATGCGCGGGCCGGGCCGACGCCGGTCGACCGCGCTTTCGCCGATCTCGCCCGCCGCTCCGGCAAGCCGATCATCCTCGTCGCCAATAAGAGCGAAGGCACCGCCGGCGAGGCGGGGCGGCTCGAATCCTACGCGCTCGGTCTTGGCGACCCGGTGGCGATCTCGGCCGAGCACAATGAGGGGATGGCCGACCTCTACGACGCGCTGCGCGCCGCGCTGCCGGAGGAGACCGCGCAGCCGGAGGAGGGCAGGACGCCGGGTGAGGCTCACCCGATCCGCGTCGCCATTGTCGGCCGGCCGAACGCCGGCAAGTCGACATTGATCAACCGGTTGATCGGCGAGGATCGCCTGCTCACCGGGCCGGAGGCCGGCATCACCCGCGACGCGATCGCGGTGGAGCACGCCTGGGGCGAGCGCAAATTCCGCATCTTCGACACCGCCGGCCTGCGCCGCCGCGCGCGCATCTCGGAGAAGCTGGAGAAACTGTCGGTCGCCGACGCGCTCAACGCTGTCCGTTTCGCCGAAGTCGTGGTGGTGCTGACCGAGGCCGAGCATCCGTTCGAGGAGCAGGATCAGCGCATCGCCGATCTGGTCGAACAGGAGGGCCGCGCGCTCGTGCTGGCGGTCAGCAAGTGGGACCTGCAGGAAAAGAAGGCAGGCGCTATTTCAAGGCTGCGCGCGCAGGCCGAGGACAAGCTGCGCCAGCTCAAGGGCGTGCCATTGGTGGCGGTGTCCGGCCTGACCGGCGAGGGGCTCGACCGGCTGATGCAGGCGATCGTCGACGCCTACGCCGTGTGGAACAGGCGCGTGCCCACTGCCGCGCTCAACCGCTGGTTCGAGCAGGCGCTGTCCAGCCATCCGCCCCCGGCGGTGTCGGGCCGCAGGCTCAAGCTCAACTACATGACGCAGACGAAGACGCGGCCGCCGAGCTTCGTGCTGTTCTGCACGCGCGCCGATGCGGTGCCCGAGGCGTATAAGCGTTACCTGGTGAATTCGCTGCGCGAGGCGTTCGACTTGCCCGGCACGCCGATCCGGCTGATGCTGCGGGAGAAGGAGAACCCGTTCCGCGCGCGCAGCAAGCGCAAGCGCTGAAGCGGTTCCGTTTCGCGCCCCGGCGATTTGGTTCCCTATTTATTTTCAGGAACATCGCCCCTCGCCCTGACGTTGACCAGCGTGACCGGCGCGTGCATCTGCGCGCCGTTCGACATGTTTTGTTCAACAACACGGAAGGCAACGCTCATGAACAAGAAAATCGCTGCATTGCTCGGCGCCGCGGCGGCCGTCGCGACTGTGGGCGGCGCGCAGGCCGCCACCCAGCCGATCCCGAATTCATCCGAGGCGCTGCAGGCCTCGTCCTATGCCGACCTTTTGACGCCGGTTCCCAATGCCGGCGAGCAGCTCAAGGCGGACAATACGGCGCGCGCCAAGATGCCGGCGCAGGAGGGCGTGAAGCTCGCCCAGGATCATCACCACCATCATCATGACACGGTGATCATCAAGCGCGGCCGCGACCATCACCACCACCACCACCATCATCACCACAGCGGCGCCTTCATCGGGATTCCCGGCGTGGCTGGCGTGACGGTCGGCAACGGCGATCATCACCATCACCACCATCACCACGACTATCACGACTGATCGCTGCTCCTGCGAAGCTCTCCGCGGCGGCTGAAGGCTAGACTTCAGTCGCCGCTTTCGCGCGCCTTCTCCCTGGCCGCGCGCATGAGATAGCGATAGGTGCCGTCGAACACCGTGTTGGTGGACGATGTCCACGTCGAATCCTTGCCCAGCGTGTCACGGCTGGCGTGGATGCGCCGTCCACGCATCTCGCGTTCGGCCGCCTCTTCCTCGCTCATCGGCACGAGTTCGAAGTCGGGCTCCGCCGGCAGGAACAGCATCTGCATGAACGGCTCCCCCGGCCGGAATACGTGCCGGCGCCCTTCCGGCGGCACCTTGAACACCACGAAGGAGATCATTGGCCACCAGTTCGTGCGCAGCAGCGCCGGCACCGCCAGCGGCACCTCATCTTCCGGGTCGGTGTAGAAGCGCGGATGCGGCTCTGTGCGCACCGCCATGTCGGGCGCAACATGCAGGTCAAGCAGGAGCTGATAGGTGTAATAATTCTCGCCGAAGGAACGGAAGGGCGGCCACTGGACGCCGGTACCCGGCCCGGGGCCGAAGTCGCCTTCCAGGGCCACCTTCCCGTTGCGCTTGGTTACGTGCAGCTCGTTATCGTAAGGGTAGAAAAGCTCGATGCCGTATTGCGCGCCCTCGGTGAAGGGCAGGCAATGCCAGGCGTATTCGTGCGAGCCGTCGCGGCGCGGCTCCGCCTTGCCGGCCCAGCCCGGCATCTCCAGCTTGGTGCGACGCGGCGCAAGCCGCGGCTCGAACAGTCTGTATTTGACGGTTTGCATGGGGGCTCCCCGGTCGCCTGAAGGTGCACGAGGACGGCGGATCGGGCAAATCAACGCGCGATCGTCCCCGTGGTTCCCCGGTCCTTCTAGCTCGGCGGATTGAAGGCGAGGAACTTGCCGCCGCGATAATCGTAAATCTTCCCGGTCTCGCTGCATGCCGGCAGGCACAGCGGCACGATCGCTTGGGAGACTTCTTCCGGCGTCGGCAGCGTCATCGGATCGATGCCGGGAAAAGCGGCGGCGTGCATGCGGGTGCGTACGGGGCCGGGGGAGAATAGGTTGGCGCGCAGTTTGGTCGTCTCGTTTTCCGCCGCATAGGTGCGCACAAGCACTTCCAGTGCCGCCTTTGACGTGGCGTAGGGCCCCCAATAGGCGCGGCCGCCGTGCGCGGCGCCGGCGGTCAGGAACACCGCGCGACCAGCGTCGGAGCGCTGCAGCAGCGCGTCCATGCAGCGGATGAACTGCCAGTTGGCTGTGACATTGACGGCAAATACATTGTCCCAGTCCTTCGGCTCGACATGGCCGAGCGGCGACAGCGGCCCGAGTACACCGGCATTGCCGACCAGCACGTCGAGGCGCTGGTAGCGCTCGTTGAGCGCGAGCGCGAGGCGGGCGATGCCGTCAGAGTCCTTGACGTCGAGCGGCACCAGCGTGGCGCTCGAGCCGGCGGCCCGGATTTTGTCGTCGATCTCTTCCAGGGCGCCGACGGTGCGCGCCACCGCGACGATATGCGCGCCGGCTTCGGCGAGATGGACGGCAAGCGCCGCGCCTATGCCGCGCGAGGCGCCGGTGACGAGTGCGATCTGGTCGGCGAGGGGTTTGGGATTATCAGGCATTTCTCTCTTTGATCATGCCGGGCCAACGGGTCCGGCCTTCGTCGGGCCGTCGTAAACGTGGGCCGGCATCAAAACTTTGCGCCGAAGTCTGTGTCTTAAAGGCGTGAATGGCCGGGGCAAGCCCGGCCATGACGGATTCCGATTGTTTCTAGATTGCCTCGGCCAGCAGCGACAACTGCCTTGGAGAGGCTTCCTGCGCGTCGAGATCGGTGAGCGCCGTCGGATAATCGCCGGTGAAGCAATGGTCGGTGAATTGCGGACGCACGGGATCGCGGGCCGGCAGGCCCATGGCGCGGTAGATGCCGTCAACCGAGAGGAAGGAGAGGCTGTCGGCGCCGATGAACTGCCGCATGCGCTCCAGATCGTGTGTCGCCGCCAGGAGCTTGTCGCGCTCGGGCGTGTCGATGCCATAGTAGTCCGGATGCGTGATCGGGGGCGAGGCGATACGGAAATGCACTTCGGTGGCGCCGGCCTCGCGCATCATCTGCACGATCTTGCGTGAGGTGGTGCCGCGCACGATCGAGTCGTCGACCAGCACGATACGCTTGCCCTTGACCACGGCGCGATTGGCGGAATGCTTCAGCCGTACTCCCTGGTCGCGGATCGCCTGGGTCGGCTGGATGAAGGTGCGCCCGACATAGTGGTTGCGGATGATGCCGAGCTCGTAGGGAATGCCGGCTTCCTGGGAAAAGCCGATCGCCGCCGGCACGCCGCTATCCGGCACCGGCACGATGACGTCGACCTCGGCCGGCGCTTCGCGCGCCAGCTCCGCGCCCATGTTCTTGCGCACGTCGTAGACGTTGCGGCCGCCGACGATCGAATCGGGCCGGGCAAAATAGATGTATTCGAAGATACAGGGCCGCGCCTGCATCGGCGGGAACGGCTTGTGCGACTGCATGCCGTCTTCGTCGAAAATCACGACCTCGCCGTTTTCCACGTCGCGCACATATCGCGCGCCGATGATGTCGAGCGCGCAGGTCTCCGAGGCGAGGATGGGGCAGCCGTCGAGTTCGCCGATGACCAGCGGGCGGATGCCGAGCGGGTCGCGCGCGCCGACCAGCTTTTTGTTGGTGAGGCCGACGAAGGCATAGGCGCCTTCGAGTTGGCGCAGGCCCTCGATGAACCGGTCGACGAAGCGGTTGCGCTTGGCGCGCGCCACCAGGTGCAGGATCACCTCGGTGTCGCTGGTCGACTGCATCATGGCGCCTTCGTGCACCAGGTGCTTGCGCAGCGCGATGGCGTTGGTGATGTTGCCGTTGTGGCCGACGGCGAAGCCGCCGCCTTCCAGCTCGGCGAAGAGCGGCTGCACGTTGCGCAGGATGGTCTCGCCGGTGGTGGAGTAACGGGTATGGCCGATCGCGGAGTTTCCGGGCAGGCGCTCGATCACCTCGCGGCGGGAAAAGGTATCGCCGACCAGGCCGAGGCGCCGCTCGGAATGGAAGCGCTGGCCGTCGAAGCTGACGATGCCGGCGGCCTCCTGGCCGCGGTGCTGCAGCGCATGCAGGCCGAGCGCTGAGATGGCGGCGGCGTCCGAATGGCCGAAGATGCCGAACACGCCGCATTCTTCCCGCAGGCGGTCGGCGTCCGGATCGAATTCCGCGTCGGCCGTCGGGTCGATGTCTCGCTCAGCTTGCCGCATCGCTATCGCGTTCCGCTTGGAGGCTGCAGGTCGGTCCGCTGGTCGGGCGCTGCCTCGGCCGGTTCCTGGCCCTCGTGCTTGTGATGCCCGAATTTAGATATGGTCTCGTCGAGGTTCTCCGGCAACAGCGACTCGAGCCATTGTCCCGTACTTTCCAACACAACCTTCGATTTTGCGCCCCTGACCCAGTTCGGCTGGCTGCGGTCGGGCACCAGCCATGCAAAGAAGACGAAGGCAACCACGACAACGAGCAGGCCGCGGCCAAGGCCGAACAGGAAGCCGAGGGTGCGGTCGAGCGCCCCGACCCGGCTATCGAGCACCATGTCGGAAATGCGCACGGTGATGACGGCGACCACGATCAGCGTCACCAGGAACACAATGGCCGCTGCGATGGCGTTGGTCGCGGTGTCGCCCAGGCCGACATAGGATTTCACGAAGGGTGCAAGCCGGGAGTAAAGCGCGAGGGCGGCCAGCGCCGCGATGATCCAGGCGGCGATTGAGAGCACCTCGCGCATGAAGCCGCGGATCATGGCCAGCAGGCCGGAGATCAGCATCACGACGAGCAGCAGGACATCGAGCAGCGTGATCGGCATGGGCGGTTCAGGCGCTCCGCGCGGCGGTGGCGCCGACACTGCCGGCACTGCGCAGCGATTCCCCAGGCGCTGCGGCGGCTCCGGACAGGGGCGGCAATTTCGGCCTTAAGGTCTTAATTTTGAGCCCGTTTCTGGCGGCCGGGCGCGAGCGGGCCGCCGGAGAAGGTTTCGACGCTCCGTTGTATAGCGGGGCGTCACCCTGCCGTCACCCGTCTTGTCCACGGCTTTCGCCGGCTTGCCGGCCGCGCGCGGCGATATCGGCGACCAGGCTGGCCAGGCTCGCCACATCGCTCACATTGAGGGCCGGCTCGCCCGCTTCGCCGCGGACCGCTTCGGGGACGACGGCGCGGGTAAAGCCGAGCTTTGCGGCTTCCTTGAGACGGGCGGCGCTCTGCGCCACCGGCCGCACCGCGCCCGACAGCGATATTTCGCCGAAATAGACCGCATCGGCCGGCAGCGGCGCATGCGCCAGCGAGGATACCAGCGCCGCGGCGGCGGCAAGGTCGGCGGCCGGTTCCTGGATGCGCAGGCCCCCCGCCACGTTGAGATAGACGTCATGGCCGCCCAGCCGCACGCCGCAATGGGCCTCCAAGACGGCCAGCACCATGGACAGGCGGCTCGGATCCCAGCCGACCACCGCGCGGCGCGGCGTGCCGAGCGAGGAGGGCGCCACCAGCGCCTGCATTTCCACCAGCACCGGCCGTGTGCCCTCGATGCCGGCGAATACGGCGGTGCCCGGGCTGCCCAGGTCGCGCTCGGAAAGGAAAAGTTCCGACGGGTTGGCCACCTCGCGCAGGCCGGAACCGGTCATTTCGAACACGCCGATCTCGTCGGTCGGCCCGAAACGGTTCTTCACCGCGCGCAGAATGCGGAACTGGTGTGAGCCCTCGCCTTCGAAGGAAAGCACGGCGTCCACCATGTGCTCGACCACACGCGGGCCGGCGATCTGGCCGTCCTTGGTGACGTGGCCGACCAGGATGACGGCGGCGCCCGAGCGCTTGGCATAGCGGATAAGCGTCTGCGCGCTGCCGCGCACCTGCGTCACCGTGCCGGGCGCGGATTCGACCATGTCGGTCCACATGGTCTGGATCGAATCGATGACGAGAAGCCGCGGAGTCTTGCCCTCGGAGAGGGTGGCGATGATGTCCTCGACCGAGGTCTCGGCGGCGAGCTCGACGGCCGCATCGCGCAGGCCCAGCCGCTCGGCGCGCAGGCGCACCTGCGCCACCGCCTCTTCGCCGGAGATATAGACGGCGCGGTGGCCGGCGCGGGCAAGCGCGGCGGTCGCCTGGACCAGCAGGGTCGACTTGCCGATGCCGGGATCGCCGCCGACCAGCAGCACCGACCCGCGCACGAAGCCGCCGCCGGTCACACGGTCGAGTTCGCCGATGCCGGAGGCCAGCCGCGGCGCGTCATGCGCGTCGCCGGCCAGCGGCTCGAGCGCGAAGGGCCTCCCCTTGCGCGGCGCCCTGCCGGGGCCCGCTCGGCGCTCGGCGCCTTCCTCGGTCAGGGTATTCCAGTCGCCGCAGCCCTCGCACTTGCCCTGCCAGCGCGTGTGCGCCGCGCCGCAGTTCTGGCAGATGAAGGAGAGGCTGCGCTTAGACATGACAATTGGACATCAGAATCGCTCCCCGAACGGCCGTCCGACGCTAGTGCTCCTCCGAGAACAATACAAGAACATACTTTAAGAAATCACTGATCCCCAGAGGCCGCCTGCAAGGCCGCCAGAGGTGCTTGCAGGACCGCCCGCTATTGCGCCCGGCGCGACGAAGACATCATCCGACGACATCTGCGTCTGCCAGACGACCGGTCCCTGCTTGCCGCTCGTGATGTCGAGGATCGATTTCTTCGTGTCGGCCGCGCAGTTGGCCGTGGCCGGCCAATTGAAGGCGATAAACTCGTTCCACGAAAAGACGTCGACGCCGTCCTGGCTCTCGCCCGCGAAGGGGCAGGCGTTATTGGGGACGGAAGCTTGGGCGACGGTGATGGTCGGGGGGCACGAAGAGGCGGCGCAGCCCGTTCCTCCCATGCAGGCTCTCGGCTGAGCCGCATGCGCAAGGTTGATAGTGAGAAGGGCCGCAAACGAGCCGAGCCACCCGGCGATGCGCGCGCTTTTCATGGAGCGTCCCCAATATCGATGCAATTAGCGTTTACTCGCAAAACAGGTATTTATATACAAATATACTATAAGTTGTACAACATCTTCAACCACGGAAATGTTCGGGTGCCGGCTCGCATGAAACGGCGGTCGGCTTCTACGCGGTCCCGATGTAAGAAGTTCGTTTGGCCGCTACGCCCGATATACCCGGTGATAGCGCTGCCCTAGGCTGGTCAGCACCTCGTAGCCGATGGTGCCGGCCACGTTGGCCACCGCATCGAGGCCGATCTCATCGCCGATCAGGGTGACCATGTCGCCGCGGCGCGCCGCGCCGTCGGGCAGGGCGCTGATGTCGACGGCCATGAGGTCCATCGAGATGCGCCCGGCGATCGGGCAGCGTTTCCCCGCCACGATGACGTTGCCGCCCGGGGCCTCGTCGGAGGAACTGCTCGCACGGATGAAGCCGTCGCCGTAACCGACTCCGACCACTGCGATGCGGCTGGCGTGGCGCGCGGTCCACGCCGCGTCGTAGCCGACGGCGTCGCCGCGTGCGACGCTGCGCACCTGCAGGATGCGCCCCTGCAGTTCGACCACGGGACGCATCGGGTTGTTACGTCCTGGCGTCGGATTGACGCCATAGAGCGCCACCCCCGGCCGCACCATGTCGCAATAGGCGGTGCTGCCAAGGAACACGCCGGATGAATTGGCGAGCGAGGAGGGGATGCCGCGGTAGAGCATCCTGATCTCGCGGAAGGTCTTGATCTGGCGGTCGTTGAGCGGGTGCTCCGGCATCTCGGCGCAGGCGAGATGGCTCATCAGCAGGGTGATGCCGTGGTTCTCGGCGCGGATGCGCGGCGCCAGCGCCGCCGCCTCGTTCACGGAGATGCCGAGCCGGTTCATGCCGGTATCGACGTGCAGCGCGGCGCCGCCATGCCAGGCATTGGTGGCGACGAAAGCGTCCCATTCAGCGAGTTCGACGAGGCTGCCGATCACCGGCCTTGCACGCACCTCGGCAAAGGCCGACGCGGTACCCGGCATCAGCCCGTTGAGCACATAAATCGCGGCGTCAGGCGCCGCCTTGCGCGCGCGGGCGGCCTCGGCGAGATCGGCGACGAAGAACGTCCGGCAGCCGCCGCGCGCCAGGCGGTAGGCGACCGGCTCCAGCCCGCAGCCGTAGCCGTTGGCCTTGATCACGGCGGCGCATTCGGCGGGGGTGGCCCGCCGCGACAGCGCGCGCCAATTGGCCTCCAGAGCGGCAAGGTCGATGGTGAGGACGCCTCCGGCCTGCTCCCCCGGCGGGCCGGCGGTGAAATCCTGCTCGTCGGCGCCGAAGATGGGCGCGTTTTGCTCTTGTGCGGCTGTGGGTTCGGCCTCGGCCATGATGGCAGCTTATTAGCGGGCCGAGGGCGCGGCGTCCATCTTGCGGCTCGGCGACGTCGCCACGCTGTTGGACTTGGCCGATCCGTCCGTCTAGAGGTTGCCGGTGCTGCGCACGCGGCGGACATGCAACCGTCAACCGTCAACCGGCAGCCGGTTGTCCGGAAGGGCGGCGCCGTCGGCGCCGCGGCCGACCGTTGACGGTACGAGACCGGGCCCGAGACCGCATGTTCCATCCGGACGAACCCGCAATGACGAGTCTGTCTTCCCCACCCGCATCGCCGACCAGCGCGCGAAGCAAGTGGGAAACGGCGGCATGTCTTGCGATCCTTTTGGCGGTCTTTGCCGCGCTGACCCTGCCGCTGCTGCTGCAGCCGCACGGCGGCTATGATTACGACGAGAAAAATTTCCATATTCCGGCGGTCATGCATATCGCGGCCCATTGGCCGCGGCTGGATATTGCCGCCGATTCCCTCTCTGCCACCGCGCCGGGCTATCATTGGTTCTTGGCCGGCCTTTCATTATGGCTCGGCACCGACATCGTCACGCTGCGCCTGGTGAATTTTCTCGTCAGCGCCGCCGTGCTCGTCGTGCTGTTTCTTTGGCTGGCTACGCGGCGGCCGGCAGTCGAGGCGCTGCTGCTGATCGCTCCGCTTGCGGCCTCGAACTACTTCGTCAAGGGCGCCGCCTGGGTGGTGACCGACAATGCGGCGCTGCTGATGGCGATGTGCGGGCTGCTGCTGCTGCTGACCGAGAAACCGAACGCGGTCGTCGCGGCGGCCGCCGGACTGTTCGGCGGGCTGGCAACCATGTCCCGGCAGATCTACGCCTGGCTTGCCCTGCCGATGGCGGCGCACGCTTGGATCGACCGGAGATGGCGGCCGCTGCGACGCCCCGACTTGCGATGGATTGCGGCGGCCGCCGTGCCCTTGTTGTGCCTCGCCGTTCTCGTCGCCTCCTGGGGCGGGCTTCTTCCACCTCGCTTCCACACCGCGGCTGTCAATGAAGGCGTTGCAAACGCCTCGCTCGCCTACATGCTTTCCGTCGCCGGCCTTTTCGCGGTCTTCTATCTTCGCGTCCCGGCGACGAAAGACTGGGTCGGCATCGGTGCATATGCGCTGGCGGCCGGCTTTGGTCTGGCCGCCGCGCTGGCAACGGCGACCAACGCCGACCACGCCGCGGGACGCTGGGGCGGCGCCCTGTGGGAAATCGCGGCACGCATGCCGTCGGTCGGATCGAGGAGCGTGCTTTTCGTGCTCCTTGCCCCGATCGGAGCCGTCATGCTGCTCGCCTGCTATCGCGCCATCCGGGCGAGCGGCGAGCGCCATCTGGCCGATTTGTGGGCCATCTCCTTCATCGGCTGGGCGGTGGCGATGGTTCCGGTCAAGCTGGTGTTTCAGCGTTACTTCGAGCCGATGACGCTTGTCTTCCTGATCGTGGCGATCGGGCTCATGCGCGGCCGTCCGCTCGAGCGCGGGCAACGGCTGCTGCTCGGCGCGCTGACGGCAGGACAAATCGCGCTCACTTTCGCGAGCGCCTGGGACCTGACCTTTCGGTTCTGATGTGGTCGCGCTCGCGCCGTGCCTAGCTCAACCGTCGCCCGGCCCTGGCCTCATTGGCCGGGCACCTTACCGATCTTGATTTCGATCGCCGCGTAGTAGGCGGCGAGGTCGGCCATGTCGCCGTCCGACAGCGTCGGCACCACCAGCGACATCATCTCGTTCTTGCGGGTGCCGTCGTGGAAGGCGTGCAACTGCGTCACCAGGTACTGCTCGACCTGGCCGGCCAGATTGGGCGCCGCCGGCAGTTTGGCCTGACCGTCGAGGCCGTGGCACATCTGGCATTTGGCGGCGGCGATCTGGCGGCCCTTGGCGACGTCGCCGGCCGCGCTCGGGCGGCTGCCGAGGGCCAGCGTGCAGGCGAGCATGGCGCAACCCGTCAAACCGGCGCGTCGCAGCATTTGAACGCTCATCGCGTTGATCCCCTTGTCCGCAACGTAGGACGGCCCCGGCTTCCCGCCGGGGCCGCCGTTGTTTCATCTGCGGCGGCTACTTGCCGTCGTACCAGATGCGATAGATCGCACCCACGAGGTCGTCGGAGACGAGCAGCGAGCCGTCATAGAGCTGCTGCACGTCGACCGGGCGGCCGTTGTAGATGCCGTGATCGTTCCAGCCCTCGGCGAAGGGGATCGAGGGACCGGCCACGTGTCCGTCATCCTTGAGGAAGGTGACCATGACGCGCGCGCCGGCCGGCACCGTGCGATTCCACGAGCCGTGCTGGGTGGAGAAGATCGCATTGTGGTACTTCGCGGGGAATTGGCTGCCCGTGTAGAAGGTGAGGCCTAAGTCCGCCGCGTGAGCGATCTGCTCGACTTCCGGGAAGATGATGTCCTTCGCCGGATTGTCCTTGGCATACTCGTCGGTGCGGGTGTGACCGCCGCCGTAATAGGGAAAGCCGAAGTTCTGCCCCATCTCGGTGACGCGGTTCAACTCGCCTGGCGGCTTGTCGTCGCCCATGCCGTCGACCTGGTTGTCATTGCTCCACAGCGAGCCGTCCTTCGGATTGAAGTCCATGCCTTCCGGATTGCGCATGCCGGTGGCAAAAACCTCGCGGTTCTTGCCGTCGCGATCCATGCGGATGATGCCGCCCATGCCGATCTTGTGGTAGAGCGCCCATTTCTTGTGGGACGGCACGTTGAACGGCTGACCGAGCTGAATATAGAGCTTGTTGTCGGGGCCGATGCGGCATTCACGCGCCGTGTGATTGTAGCTGACTTCTTCCTTCGGAATGAGCTCGCCCTGCGGCACGATCGGCACCGCCACCACGTCGGGGCTTTCGTAGAAGAACTCGGCCGCCGGATACATCAGCACGCGGTTCTGCTCGACGATGTAGAGGAAGCCGTCCTTGGAGAAGCAGGGGCCGTTGGGGATTGATTTCGTCAGCGACGGCGCGAACTCCTTCACGTCGTCGGCTACGAAGTTGCGGTCGCGGTCGGTGACGACATAGACCTTGGTCTTGCGGGTGCCGACGAACACGGCGACTCCCTGCGGGCCGATCGCCATGTGGCGTGCGTCCGGCACCAGCGCGTACAGATCGATATGGAAGCCGGGCGGCAACTTGACCTTGGCCAGGTTCTTCTTGACCTGGTCGGCCTTCGGCCCCGTCTGCGGGATTTCCGGCCAATCGCCGTGCCAGCCGGAGATGTGAAACTCACCGAGCTTCGTCAGGGTGTCTTCGGCGTTCGCCGCGCCGATCCCGCCCAGTAGCGCCGCCAGCGCCGCTGCCGCGATAGGCAAGGTTTTCAACATTGTCGCTCCCTCCGCATGTGTTTTTGTGTTGAGCCGCAGCCCGGCACTCGCGCTCCCGCGCGATTCACCGCGCCGCTTCACGGTAAAATCGTAACATCCTGCGGTAGACGTGCAAGTGCCATTACACGCGGGCGGCTGCCCACACTTCTGGTGCGGGCGCCGTCGCAATGCGCAGCCTGGGGTCGGGTGATGCGTGTCGGGGGAGGGCGGCGGCGCTAGATGCGCTCGGGCAGATGATCCTCGCGCGCGAGCGAGGAGAACTTGGTGATCGAGCCTTCGAACTGTAGTTCGATCGTGCCGGTCGGTCCGTGGCGCTGCTTACCGATGATTACTTCCGCCTTGCCGTGAACCTTGTCGCCTTCGGCCAGCCATTCGGCGAATTTCTCGCGGTCGGACTCAAGCGGCTTGCGCATCTGGTGATAATACTCCTCACGAAAGACGAACAGCACCACGTCGGCGTCCTGTTCGATCGAGCCGGATTCACGCAAGTCCGAAAGCTGCGGCCGCTTGTCCTCGCGGCTTTCCACCTGACGCGACAGTTGCGACAGCGCCAGGATCGGCACGTTCAATTCCTTCGCCAGCGCCTTCAGCTTGGTGGTGATCTCGGTGATCTCCTGCACACGATTTTCCGATGAGCGCCGTGTGGAGCCTTGCAGCAGTTGCAGGTAGTCGATGATCACGAGGTCGAGCCCGCGCTGGCGCTTGAGCCGGCGAGCGCGCGCGGCGAGCTGCGCGATCGACAGGCCGCCGGTCTCGTCCACATAGAACGGGATGCTCTGCATTTCGATCGAGGCATCCTTGATGGACTCGAAGTCGGCCTCGCTGATGGCGCCGCGCCTGATCTGGCTGGAGGGAACGCCGGTTTGCTCGGCGATGATACGGGTCGCGAGTTGCTCGGCCGACATTTCCAGCGAGAAAAAGCCGACGATGCCGCCATTCACGGTAACCTGATGGCCGTCCGGCTTGACCTCGCCGCGCCAAGCCCTGGCGATGTTGTAGCCGATATTGGTGGCCAGCGAGCTTTTGCCCATGCCGGGGCGGCCGGCCAGGATTATCAGGTCGGATTGCTGCAGTCCGCCCATCATGCGGTCGAGATCGTCGAGACCGGTCGCCATTCCGGACAGTTTGCCGTCCCGCTGGAAGGCGTGGGCGGCCATGTCGACCGCCGTAGTGAGCGCCTGCGCGAAGCGCTGGAAGCCGCCGTCGTAGCGCCCGGTTTCGGCTAGCTCGTAAAGCCGGCGTTCGGCATCCTCGATCTGGCTGCGCGGGGCGAAATCGACCGGCGCGTCATAGGCGACGTTGACCATGTCCTCGCCGACCTGGATCAGCGCGCGGCGGACGGAGAGGTCGTAGATGGTGCGGCCGTAGTCCTCCGCATTGATGATGGTGGTGGCTTCCGCCGCGAGCCGCGCCAGGTATTGGCTGACGGTGAGCCCGCCGATGTCGATATCGGCGGCGAGGAAGGTCTTCAGCGTGACCGGCGTCGCCACCTTGCCGGCGCGGACGAGATCGCGCGAAAGCTGGTAGATGTTCTGGTGGATCGGCTCGAAGAAGTGTTCCGGGTTGAGGAAGTCGGATACCCGGTAAAACGCTTCGTTGTTGACGAGGATTGCGCCCAGCAGCGCCTGCTCCGCCTCGATATTGTGCGGTGCGGCGCGGAAGGGCAGGGCGAGGTCATCACCCTGCTTGCGGGCTGTCGAATCGGCGAGTGCCATGGATGTCCGTGTTTAGCTTGGAATTGTGGCATAGCACGCGCTTTCTCGCATTCGTGGCGCAACGCGTGCCAATGGTCCCGCAATTCACATGGGCTATAATGAGCGGTGGGAAATAGCGCTTTTTTCTTTGACCGGGGCGCGTCGGCGTCCCGCTAGGCGGTGACCGCCTTCAACTTCGGAATCGTCTTGATTTCCTGGGGGAGCTCGCGTGCCGGGTGTCGTAGGCGCCCTGCATGCGAACCTGGGCGCCGGTGCCATCGCCGAACAATTTGCCGAGCCGCACGGCGACGGCAGGAGACACCGGTTCGCGCTCCCCGAGAATGTCATAAAGATGCTGACCGGATAGCCCCAGCAGTGCGGCGAACTCGGCTTTGCTTTTGCCGGTCGCGGGGATCACTTCGCGCAGCAATTCGCCGGGATGGGCCGGGCACCGTTTGGCATTGCGTCGGGCCGCATATTCGGCCATGGCAGGCTCCTCAATCCGCGCGGGCCATGAAGCGCGCCGCATCAGGCGCGGTGGTGTTGTCGGAACGGTCGGAAAACGCGGAGCACTCTTGATACATTATTATTGTGACGGCCTCATTGTCTTGGGCCTGAGGCTGAAGATGCCTGATCCCGATGCAAATGAGACCGCGGGATCTCCATGAGCGCCATTTTCGGCATTTTGCGTTTCGATGGCCGCGACGCGAGCCCGGGCGATCTGGAGCGCATGGGCAATGTGCTCGCCCATCGTGGGCCGGACGGGCGCAAATTCATCGTGGACGGGCCAATCGGTCTCGGCCATGGCTTGATGCGCGTGAACAATGAGGATCTGTTCGAAGCCCAGCCGCTTCGTAACCGCGCCGCCGGCCTCACGCTGGTCGCGGACTGCCGTATCGACAATCGCGAAGCGCAAGCGGAAGCCTTCGGCCTGTCCGCCGCAGATATCCGCGACATGCCCGACAGCGCGTTCATCCTGCACGCCTACAAGAAATGGGGCGAGGATTGCGTCGAGCATTTGCTGGGTGATTTCGCTTTCGCCGTGTGGGACAGCCGCGCGAAGAAGCTGGTGCTCGTCCGCGACCACATGGGCCAGCGCTACGTCCATTATCACAAGGCTGAGGACTTCTTTGTCTTTGCCACCGACATCAAGGCGCTGTGGGCGGTGGCGGGCGTGCCGCACGCGTTGTCGGAGACGAAGATCGGCCAATGGCTGATGCACGCCCGCCCGCGCGCCGAAGGTGAAACGCTGTTCGACGGAATCCTGGGCGTCAGTGGGGCGACGGTCATGACCGTCGCTGTCGATGGCGGCATCACCAGGCGCCGCTACTGGGAGCCGCACGCCGACCCAATGCATGAGGGTCGTGACGAAGCCTATTTCATCGCGGCCTACCGCGACGTGCTCGGCGAAGCAGTGGCTTGCCGCATCCGGCGCACCATCCGCCCGCCCGGCCTAATGTTCAGTGGCGGCTATGACAGCGCGGCCATAGCCGGGCTCGCCGGGCCGGTGCTTTCGAAGCAAGGCCGCAAGCTCATCGCCGCGGCCTCGGTCATGCCGGCCGATTATCGCGGCACCATCCGGCACGCGCGGCGATGGGTCGAGATGTGCGCGCGCGTCATGCCGCATCTCGACATACGATACGTAACGCGCGAGAACAAAAGCGTCTTATCGGGACTGGAGCGCGGCTTTCTCGAAACCGGACAGTTGAACGGCGTCTATCATTTCGTCAGGCGGGAGCTATGGGCCGCGATAGCCGATGGTGGCGCGCGATTGGCCATGAACGGTCACGGCGGCGACTACACCCTAAATCCGCGTGGGCAGGCGATGCTGGCTCATCTGCTTGCAACGCGACAGTTTCGCCGGTTCGCCCTCGAGTTCCGCGGGCATCTGCGCAACTCGGGCCATTCAGTCTGGACGGCCATCAAGGCCGATATCGCAGCGTTTCTTGTGCCGCACTTTGTGCTGGCACTTTGGCGGCGTGTTCGGTATGGCGCGGTGCCGGCCTGGCGCGATCAGCCGGTCAATCCGGCATTTGCCAGGCAATTGATGGCGCAAGGCGCTATTGACCCCAAGAAACTGCGGGTCGCTACCCGGGCGAGCGCAGCGATGCGCGAACAGATTGCCGCATCTCTCGCCAGGATCACAAACCAAGCGGTGGCAGGCACAGCGCCCGAAGCCGCCTTGTATGGGCTGGACCTGACGCGCCCGTTCCACGATAAGCGCGTCGTCGAGCTTGCGCTCGCCATTCCGGAAAATCTGTACGTGAGGGACGGCCGCAATCGGTATCTCGCACGTGCGGCCCTGGCCGATGTCTATCCGCCGGAATTCCAAACACGCCGGCGAGAAAACGACGACGAGATACCGGATTTCCAGCGCATGGCGAAATCAATCGAGCCGCAGCTCTTGACCGACCTCGCGCGCATGGAAAAATCGGAAGATATTTCACGTTACGTGGACTTGGAAAAAATCCGCCACTTGCTCGCTGTGCGAGGGCCGGAAGATCATAATTCCGGCTGGGAGCAGGAAACCCAAATGGCGCTGCACGGAATTGTTGTTGCGCGCTACCTTGAGTGGTATTGGCGGAACAATCTCTAACCGCGGTCGGCCGCGGCAACGGCTCTGTGCGGGACGCGATGCGAAGCTCACGCGCCTGGGACAGGAGTGGTCGCGGCGGGGCAATTTCTGAGCAGGCGATGTGAAAGCGTCGGGAAGAAGCAACTCTGGCACATCACGAAGGAGGGCCCTCCGTCGTGAAGTCTGTAACATAATTCGGTTTCCAGGTATCGGTCTGGATTTCCGACTTGATCACGTGCGGTGTCGCCCACGGTTTGCGCTTGCCTTCCACGGAGCGGATTTGCGTCGCATCGGCATCAGCGTCAGGAATTCTACTGCTAGTGATCATGTTGCCTACCCGAGTTCTGCACAATCAAAGTCACATAATTGCTATCCGATGTGCATTAATGCCATAGTACTATCCGATGTCCATTGGCGCGCAACGCTGTGGAAAGCGTGGCCTCATTCTTTCTTTGTATCATTGTCGCTCGACATTTCGAATATTCGATGAATGGCAGGACCTCAAAGGTTGACGTAATGCCCAAGCTCACGCGCGCAACGGCGGCTACTCGCCGGCCAGCCGCAACGGCTGGCGCTCCTTGCTCTCGAGCGCGCGCAGGCGCTGCTCCTCGCGCCCGATATAATCGCGCGTCATCGCGGTGACGCCTTGACGCTTGGTGAGCTGGATCTGGAAGTTCATCAGGTTCTGTTCGCGGAACGCCATTTCCGACGCCGCGAGGTAGAATTCCCACATGCGCACGAAGCGCTGGTCGTAAATGCGCTCGACCTCCTCGCGATGGGCGAGGAAGCGCTCACGCCAGTTCTTCAGCGTCTCGGCATAATGCAGGCGCAGGACCTCGATGTCGGTGGTGAGGAGGCCCGCATTCTCGACGTGCGGCAGCACTTCCGAAAGCGAGGGGATATAGCCGCCGGGGAAGATGTATTTGGCGATCCACGGATTGGTGACGTTGGGCCCTTCCGAGCGGCCGATCGAATGCAGCACCATGACGCCGTCGTCGGCCAGGAGCTCGGCGCATTTCTGGAAGAATTCCTCGTAATGGCCGACGCCGACATGCTCGAACATGCCGACCGAGATGATGCGGTCGAAGGGGCCCTTAGTGTCGCGATAGTCCTGGAGCTCGAAGCGGGCGCGATCGGCGAGCCCACGTTCCGATGCGCGCCCATTGGCGACGCTGTGCTGCTCCTGCGAGAGCGTCACGCCGGTCACATTGGCGCCGGTATATTGGGCGAGGTAGAGGCCGAGCCCACCCCAGCCGCACCCGATGTCGAGCACGCGAGCGTCCTTCTTGGGCAGGAGCTTGGCGGCAAGATGCCGTTTCTTGGCGAGTTGGGCGTCGTCGAGCGAGCTCTCCGGGCTCTCGAAATAGGCGCAGCTGTATTGCCGGTCGGCGTCGAGGAAGAGCGAGTAGAGCCGTCCGTCGAGATCGTAGTGATGGGCGACATTGCGGCGCGCGCGTTTGCGCGGATTGAACTGGCTGAGGCGGCGGACAATGTAGCGGATCGCCCATTGCGGGCGCGCCCAGTACGGCAGCTCGGAATTCTGCCCGAGGCAGATGGCAAGCACGTCGGCGATCGAGCCCTGCTCGACCACGAAGGTGCCGTCCATATAGGCTTCGCCGAGCTTCAGTTCGGGATCGAGCAGGATGGCCCATTCGGCGGCGCGCGAGGTGAAACGCACGGCGACAGGGTCGCCTGTGCCATCACCAAAGGTGAAAGTCGTCCCCCGCGAGGTGGTCAGCTTGAAAGTGCCCCGCCGCACGAAAGTCTTCAGCAAAAACTGAAGCAACCGGTCCATCGGCCGCCTCCATCAAAAAACCGCGTTCCTGGCGCTGCCGTGGGTTCCAACCGATGGCAATGCACGCCCCCGCCATACGAACGCGGTCGACAAAAATTCGTTCGGACGCCACCATTAAAACAAAGTTCCCATGGTCCAGCAATGCTCTCGGGGGGGCGCGGTCATGCAATTCCGCCGTGGGTCACGTCTCATAACGGGTCACATTCGTGGCGCAATACGGTATCAAACGCAGGAATGGTTGGATTCGCTCGCGCAATACGCAATCGAGGGGTTGAAAGCAATGCAGGGTTGTTATCGTCGGGGAAGCGGAGTGGGGGTGGCGGTCGTTGCGCTTTTGGCACTTGTCATGGTGGGACCGGCTTCGGCGGAGGAGAATATCGACGCCGGCAAGACCCCGGCCCAGCTCTTTTCGCAGAATTGCGCCATCTGCCACAAAAGCCCCTCCGGCATGGCGAAGGCGGGCGGCCTGTTCGGCCTGGAGAACTTTCTGCGCGTGCACTATACCGCCAGCCGGGAAACGGCCGCCGCCATCGCCCGCTATCTGGTCGCGCTCGACCGCAAGCAGCCCGCGCGTGCCCGCCACGCGCCGCGGCATGAGCGGGTCAAGGCCGGAACGAAGCCCGGCAAGCTGCCGCCGCGCAAGCCGAACGCTACCGCAAAGTCCGAGTCGAAGTCCGAAGCCAAGTCGGATTCCAAAGACAAGGCGAAGTCCGATGCCCAATCGGAATCGAAAGCCAAGCCGGAATCCAAGCCGGAATCCAAGCCCATCGAATCCGACGGCGCGAAACCCGCGGGCGAGCCCGCGGGCGTGAAGGCCGAAAACAAGGCCGGTAAGTTGCCGGACAAGAAGGCCGACTGATCCCGGTCCGGTCAGGCTTCGCCGGCCGGCTTGTCGGCCGCTTCCTCGTCGTCTGCCTCTTCACCTTCTTCCTGGCCGGCGCCTTCCTCGAAAAAGCTTTCCGCCGTGGCGGCAGCGCTCGCCGCTTCCTCCTCGGCCTCCGTGCGCGGCACCAGCACGTTCTCGCCGCGCGCGATGCGCTCTGCTTCTTCCTGGCTGCGCGCGACCGTCACGGTGATCGCCACCTCGACCTCGGGGTGCAGCGCGAGCGGTACCTTGTACTGGCCGATCGCCTTGATCGGCGCATTGAGCGCCACCTGCGAGCGCGCGATGTCGGCGCCGTCGGCGTTGAGCAGGCCCGCGATGTCGCGGGTCGAGACCGAGCCGAACAACTGGCCCGCTTCGCTCGCCTGGCGGATCACCACGTAGGTCTTGCCATCGATCTGGCCGGCGAGCGCGCCGGCCTCGCCGATCGCCGCCTGGTTCTTCACTTCGAGCTCGCCTCGTATCGAACTCGAAGCGCGCCTTGTTGTCGGCGGTCGCCCGCAGCGCCTTGCCGCGCGGCAGCAGGAAATTGCGGGCGAAGCCGTCGCGCACGCGCACCACGTCGCCCATCTGGCCGAACTTGCCGACCCGTTCCAGCAGGATCACTTCCATGTTCGTCTCTCCTTGATCTTCAATCTTCTCGGATGTGGATGTCTCGTTTGTCTCAAGTACCGCCGGGAGGGGCTCCGCGCAGCCGCGTGACGCGCGCGCGCACGCCGATCGTGCTCTCGGCCAGTCCCATGATGCCCAGCACCAGGAGCGGCCAGCCGAAGACCAACACGGCCGCGTAGACGCCGCCGAGCAAAATGGCGCGCGCGTTCATGCCCGGCGTGATGGCGTGGAGCACCGCGAAACCGAGCACGGCGAAAGCCATCGTGAGTCCAGCCGCGGCGACACCCGCAATGATGCCGACGATGCCGCCGACGAAGCTAAGCGCAAGCGCCAGCGCCAGCGCGCCGGCCAGCGGGCGCGGAAAGCGCATGGCCGAAAGCTCAGGCCAGGGCCGCGCCAGCCTTCCGGACAGTTTCACGATGCGTCCGGCCAGCCACAGGTTGATCACATTGGTAGCGGTGGCGAGCAGCGCCGCCGCCGGGGGAATGGCGATGACCAGGACATCGATGAACCGATGCATATTGGCGACGCCGGGCATCTTCACCGGCTCGCCGGCCGACGTGCCGGTCTCGACCTGCATGAGCTGGGCGAGCGCATGGTGCAGGCCGGCGCGGAATGCTGTCGCGTCGAGGCCGAAATTGGCGATCGCCACCACCACGACCGCAATGGCAATCAGCGCCGCCCATATCACCAGCCGCCCGGGCGGATACCATTCGACCGCGGGCGCGCCGCCATTGGCGCCGGCGGGTGCCGGACGCGCCAGCATGGCGAGATAACCGAGCCACCAGGCCGGAAGGCCGGCGGTCGCCAGGAAGGCCAGGAAGAACATGGAGCCGAAGAGGGCGGTGAGGGCGAGCGCGCCGGTCACGGCGGCGATCAGCGCCGACCAATGGCTCCAGCCCAGGCCTGCGATCATCATCGGCAGCGGCGCCAGATAAAACAGCAGCACTGACAGCAACGAGCCGGACGTCACCGAGGCGAACAGCAGAGCTGCCGCCACGCCCGCGCCGATTCCCACAAGTGCGAACTGCATCATCACAAGCTGTCCCGCTACTTTGAGCGGTTAGAGGCGGATCGATGTCCGCCCCAACCATCGGCCCCCGGATTGACCCCGGAGGCCTCGTTTCAATATCCGGCCTTACCGGATCACGTAAGGCAGCAGGCCGAGAAAGCGCGCGCGCTTGATCGCCTGCGCCAGTTCCCGCTGTTTCTTGGCCGACACCGCGGTAATGCGGCTCGGCACGATCTTGCCGCGCTCCGACACGTAGCGCTGCAGGAGCTTGACGTCCTTGTAGTCGATTTTCGGCGCATTGGCGCCGGAGAACGGGCAAGTCTTGCGGCGGCGGAAGAAGGGACGGCGGGCGCCGCCTGCGGATGCGAATGCCATGGTTTAGCCCTCCGCCTGCGTGTTTACGTCGTCGCTGCTCTCCTCGCGCCGCGGGCGGCGCTCGCCGCGGTCGCGGTCGCGGTCACCACGATCGCGGTCGCCGCGATCACGGTCACCCCGGTCGCGGTCGCGCCCGCCGCGGTCGTCGCGGTCGCGATCCGACTTGCGCATCATCGCCGAAGGGCCTTCCTCGTGCTCGTCGACGCGGATGGTGAGATAGCGCAGCACGTCTTCGTGCAGCCGCTCCTGCCGCTCGATCTCATTGAGGGCGGCCGCCGGCGCCTCGACGTTGAGCAGCGTCATGTGCGCCTTGCGGTTCTTCTTCATGCGGTAGGTGAGCGACTTCAGGCCCCAGTATTCGTTCTTGGTGACCTTGCCGCCCATCTGACCGATGACGCCGGACAGTTGCGTGGTCAATTCCTCGACCTGCTGCGGGCTCAGGTCCTGGCGCGTGAGAAAGACGTGTTCGTATAGCGGCATGGAAATGCCTTCCCTTGTGATCCATTGCAACGGTTCGCCGATCCCGGCGCCAAGCCCCTCGAGCCATCCTGGGAAGGCTCGAATGTCGCTCAAAGGCGGGAACACGGGACGACGGACCCACCGGTCCTGCCGTTTTCGCGGGCAAGCCTCGCAAACGGCCGTCCGTTCAGCTCCCAACCAGGATCAACGGAGTGCGCGGTTTATAGGGATTTTGCCGGGAAAAGCAAGGCGCGCCGGCGGCCGCCGGTAGTCCGGGCGAAACCATCCAGGCGGGCGCTTTCAGGCCGCCTGCGGCCCGGAACCGGCGCCGTTCTGCTGCAGCCGGTCGGCGAGCCCGACGGCCAGCGCCACCCCCTCGCGGATCTGCGCCGCCCGCGCGCGGGCCGCTTTGCCCGGAGCGGCGCAACCGATCGAGCGCTTCCAGCAGGCGATCGAGGTTATTGGCCAGCAGATACTGTCGAAAGTCGGGATCGCCGCGGGCGCGCGCAAGGCGGTCCTTGGTCACCAGGTCGCTCATCGCCCGCGCCTTTCAGAAGTTGACGGTTGCCCTGGTCGGGAGAGCTTGTCGCTTCGTTGCCGACGGGGCCGCAGCTTGACAGGAGGGCTTCCCCCAGTGTCTTTCGGCGCGAAATTTGGGCGCACGACCCGCTAGCGGCCTTGCCGGGTCGGATGAAAAGGTCGCTAGCCTTCAACACAGCCGAAACAGCCGAAGCAGAGCAGGGGCATGGCGGTCGCATTCGTATTTCCCGGCCAGGGCAGCCAGACGGTCGGCATGGGCAAGGGTCTGGCCGATAATTTCGCGGCCGCGCGCGCCGTCTTCGACGAGGTTGACGCGGCGCTGGGCGAGAGCTTGAGCCGCGTCATCTTCGAGGGGCCCGCCGACACGCTGACGCTGACCGAGAACGCGCAGCCGGCGCTGATGGCGGTATCGCTCGCAACCATGCGCGTGCTGGCGGCGGAAGCAGGGCTCGACCTCGCGCGCGACGCGCAGTTCGTCGCCGGGCATTCGCTTGGCGAATATTCCGCGCTCGCCGCCGCTGGCGCCTTCAGCCTTGCCGATGCCGCGCGGCTCTTGCGCATCCGCGGGCAGGCCATGCAGAAGGCGGTGCCGGTCGGCGTCGGCGCCATGGCGGCGCTGCTCGGCCTCGAATTTGCTGCCGCTGCTGCCGTTGCTGCCGCTGCTGCGCAGGGCCAGGTGTGCCAGGCCGCCAACGACAATGGCGGCGGGCAGGTGGTGGTGTCGGGTGACAAGGCGGCGGTCGAACGCGCGGTCGAACTCGCCAAGGAGAAAGGCGCTAAGCGCGCGATGCTGTTGCCAGTGTCGGCGCCCTTCCATTGCGCGCTGATGCAGCCGGCGGCCGAGGTGATGGCCGAGGCGCTGGCGCAGGTGACTGTCAAGCGGCCGGTTGTTCCGGTTGTGTGCAACGTGTTGGCGACACCGATCCAGGAGCCTGCCGCCATCGTCAACGCGCTGGTGCGCCAGGTCACCGGCACCGTGCGCTGGCGCGAGTCGGTCGCCTGCATGGCCGCGGCGGGCGTCACGCGTTTCTATGAAGTCGGTGCCGGCAAGGTGCTGAGCGGGCTGATCAAGCGCATCGCCGCCGGCGCCACCGCAAGCGCCGTCGGCTCGCCGGAGGACGTCGCCGCCTATATAGCTGCGGTGGGGAGCAACTCATGATGTTCGATCTCACGGGCAAGACCGCGCTGGTGACCGGCGCCACCGGCGCCATCGGGGCTGATATCGCGCGCGCGCTGCACGGGCAGGGCGCCACCATCGCCCTTTCCGGCACCCGTCGCGACGCGCTCGATCGGCTTGCCGCCGAGCTGAAGGAACGCGTGCACGTGCTGCCCTGCGACCTCGCCGACAAGGAAGCGGTGGAGAAGCTGGTGCCCGACGCCGAAGCCAGGATGGAGAAGCTCGACATCCTGGTCGCCAATGCCGGGGTCAACCGCGACAACCTGTTCGTCCAACTTTCCGACGACGACTGGGACAAGGTCATCGCCGTCAACCTGACCGCCACCTTCCGGCTCACGCGGGCCGCGGTGAAGACCATGATGCGCCGCCGCTTCGGCCGCGTGATCGGCATCTCTTCGGTGGTCGGCTTCACCGGTAATCCGGGGCAGGGCAACTACACTGCCTCGAAGGCCGGCCTGGT
Organism: uncultured Pseudomonadota bacterium; assembly: GCA_963837965.1. Taxonomy (GTDB): domain Bacteria; phylum Pseudomonadota; class Alphaproteobacteria; order Rhizobiales; family Xanthobacteraceae; genus Pseudolabrys. The sequence goes on from CAWIPY010000011.1 coordinate 1,202,594, forward strand.
CGGCATGCTCAAATCCGTGGCCGCCGAATACGCCCGGCGCAACGTCACCGCCAATTGCATCGCGCCCGGCTTCATCGCCTCGGCCATGACCGACAAGCTCAACGACAAGCAGCGCGAAGCCATCCTCGCCCGGGTGCCGGCCGCCAAACTGGGAACGGGAAACGATGTCGCCGCCGCGGCGGTCTATCTGGCCTCCGACGAGGCCCATTACGTCACCGGCCAGACAATCCACGTCAACGGCGGCATGGCAATGATCTGAGGTGTGCGATTCCGCCGGACAGGGATTGTTTCGCGCGCCGTATTGTGCGCAGAAGGAAGGTGAAAGGCGTGGCTTTTCAGGGGGTAGAGGGCTAGGCTCACACTGCTAGTCAACCGATTTGAAGTGTGGTAACCGAATTTCGGCCCGGCTGGGGCGGCCGATGGCGCGAGTGATACCGTACGTCGCTTCAAGGTATTGCGCGCGATCGAACTGTCTCACCACCGTCACCCACGACGAGGCCATGCCGCCATGGCTGCGATGCGCGAATAGCGTTCGCGGCCCAATCTATGAAGCACGAGGTTGGAACGATGAGTGACATTGCCGAGCGGGTCAAAAAGATCGTCGTGGAGCACCTGGGCGTCGAGCCCGACAAGGTGACGGAGCAGGCCAGCTTTATCGACGATCTTGGCGCCGACAGTCTCGACACGGTCGAGCTCGTCATGGCGTTCGAGGAGGAGTTCGGCTGTGAAATTCCCGACGACGCTGCGGAAACCATTCTGACCGTCGGCGATGCAGTCAAATTTCTCGAAAAGAACGCGAAAAGCTGAGCGAAACGCCTGGCGGCCGGCGCGAAACGCAAAAAAATATTCGTTGGCTTGTCGGCTATGCGCCGCTAGAGCGGAGCATGGGCCTTGCAGCATGTCTGGAACCCAGCCATGAGACGTGTCGTCGTTACCGGTATGGGAATGCTGACCCCGCTCGGTTGCGGCGTGGAGACCACTTGGTCGCGCATCGTGGCGGGTGAGAGCGGCGCGCGTCGCGTCGACCGTTTCCAGGTCGACGATCTCGCCTGCCAGATCGCCTGCATGATTCCCTTCGGCGACGGCTCCAACGGCACCTATAGTCCCGACCAGTGGATGGAACCGAAGGAGCAGCGCAAGGTCGACGACTTCATCGTCTACGCTATGTGCGCCGCGCGCCAGGCACTCGACGACGCTGGCTGGAGGCCGCAAAGCCCCGATGAGCAGGCCGCCACCGGCGTGCTGATCGGCTCCGGCATCGGCGGCATCGAGGGGATAGCCGAGACAGCCATAACGCTGCACGAGAAAGGCCCGCGCCGGGTATCGCCCTTCTTCATCCCCGGCCGCATCATCAATCTCGCCGCCGGCTACGTGTCGATCGAGTTCGGACTGAAGGGTCCCAACACCGCCGTGGTCACGGCTTGCTCGACCGGCGCGCACGCCATCGGCGATGCCACCCGGCTGATCGCGCTGGGCGACGCCGACGTCATGGTCGCCGGCGGCACGGAGTCGCCGGTCAACCGCATGGCGCTCGCGGGCTTTGCCGCGCTGCGTGCGCTTGCCACTGGCTTTAACGACGATCCCACGCGCGCGTCGCGTCCTTATGACAAGGCCCGCGAGGGTTTCGTGTTGGGTGAGGGCGCCGGCATCTTGGTGCTGGAGGAGCTCGAGCACGCCAAGGCGCGCGGCGCCAAGATCTATGCCGAGATCACCGGCTATGGCCTGTCCGGCGACGCCTACCACATCACCGCGCCGGAGCCGAACGGCGACGGCGCCTATCGCTGCATGGCCATGGCCATGAAACGGGCCGGCATCGCGCCGGATGACATCGACTACATCAACGCGCATGGCACCTCGACCCCGATGGGCGACGAGATCGAGCTCGGTGCGGTGCAGCGCCTGGTGGGCAATGCCGCCGGTCGCATCTCGATGTCCTCGACCAAGTCCTGCATCGGCCATCTTCTCGGTGCCGCCGGGGCGGTGGAGGCGATCTTCTGCATTCTGGCGATCCGCGATGGCGTCGCCCCGCCCACCATCAACCTCGACAACCCTTCGGTCGACTCGAGTATCGACCTGGTGCCGCGGCAGGCGCGCAAGCGGGAGATTTCCACCGCCCTGTCGAATTCCTTTGGCTTCGGCGGGACCAACGCCTCTCTCATCTTCCGCCGCTACGCGGAATAGCGCATGATGCGCGCCAGAGTGCGCGACGGCGCTCCAGCTTTCGCCATAATCTTTCCTAACCTGCGAGAGCTTTTGATGTTTTCGGCGACTCTAGGCGCGCGTCCGGCAGCGGGTGCGGGCGCCTGGGCCCGGGAGGGGATCACGTGAGCTTGCCGGTACTGACAGGAGCCGAAGGTTGAGTTCCCCACCGGGCGACAACGACCGCGCCTCCCCGCGGGGCGACCGCGGCAGCAGGCCCGGCCCCACCCAGGTTCCGCCGCCGCCGCCCGGCGAGCGCACGACGCAGCCGCCGCGCTCTCCCCGCGTAGCGCTCGAGCCGGAGCGCGTGCCGCTGCCGCGCCGTCGCTCCAAAGGCGTGCGCCATCCGCTGGTGATCGCCGGCAATGCCGTCTTCATGGTGCTGGTGCTGGTCGCGGTGACCGTCGGCACCGCGCTCTATTTCGGCAAGCAGCGCTTCGATGCGCCCGGCCCCCTGCCGGCCGCCAAGGTCGTCAACATTCCGCGCGGCCTCGGCATCAGGGACATCGCCTTGCTGCTGCAGCGCGAAGGCGTGGTCGACCAGCCCTACGTTTTCATCGGCGGCGTCATGGTGATGAAGGCGCGCGGCGGTCTCAAGCACGGCGAATACAAGTTCGCCAAGCATGCGAGCCTCGCCGACGTGGTCGGCACCATCATCGGCGGCAAGGTGGTGCAGCACATGCTCACGATACCGGAGGGCCTGACCTCCGAGCAGATCGTGGCGCGGCTCCTGCAGGACACGGCGCTCACCGGGCGCATCAAGGATATCCCGCCGGAAGGCTCGCTGCTCCCGGAGACCTACAAATTCACCCGCGGCGAAACGCGCGAGCAGATGATCAAGCGCATGCAGAATGCGCAGCAGCGCGAGGTCAAGGACATCTGGACGCACCGCGCGTCGGATCTGCCGCTCAAATCGCCGCAGGACCTCATCACGCTCGCTTCCATCGTTGAGAAGGAAACCGGCAAGCCGGACGAGCGCTCGCGCGTCGCCGCCGTTTTCGAAAACCGGCTCAAGAAGAACATGCGGCTGCAGTCGGACCCGACCATCATCTACGGCCTGGCCGGCGGTAAGGGCACGCTCGGCCGTCCGATCAAGAAGAGCGAGATCGAGCAAGCGACGCCCTACAACACCTATGTGATCAACGGCCTCCCCCCGGGCCCGATCGCCAATCCCGGCAAGGCCTCGCTCGAGGCGGTGGCCAATCCGGCGCGCACCAAGGACCTCTATTTCGTCGCCGACGGCACGGGCGGCCACGTCTTCTCGGAAACCTATGCGCAGCATGAGAAGAATGTCGGCAAGCTGCGTGGGCTCGAGCGTGCCAAGGCGCAGGCGCACGAGTTGCAGTCGCCCGCGGCCGACAAGCCGGCGGACAAGAAGGACGCGGCCAAGCCGTAGCCCGTCAATCTCTCCCCGCGTGCGGGGAAAGGGAGAAGCGCCGCCTTGTGACGGCTTACCGCCGCCGCTAAGGTCGCCGCGCTTTCCTGCGGCCAATCAGCCGAAGCCGAAACCGAAACGAAAAGAGAGAAGACAATCCATGGCCCTGTCGAGCATGACCGGCTTTGCGCGTGGCCATGGCGTATCCGGCCCCTATGCCTGGAGCTGGGAAATCAAGTCGGTCAATGCCAAGGGCCTCGATCTGCGCTTGCGCCTGCCGCCGGGCTGGGACGCCATCGAGGTGCCGGCGCGCAAGCGCGCGAACGAAGAACTCGCCCGCGGCACCGTCTACGCTAATCTCACCGTCGATCGCAAAGGCGTCGCGCCCACCGTCAAGGTCAACGAGCAAGTGCTTGCTGCCGTGCTGGCGGCGCTGAAAAGCCTTGAGCACAGCGTGGAGGCGGCGCCGGCTAGGCTCGACGGCATCCTCGCGCTCAAGGGCGTGATGGAGGTAGCCGAGCAAGACGAACGCGAGGACGAGCGCACGGCCGCGGAAGCGGCGATCGCTGGGGGTTTCGAGCAGGCGCTCGCCGATCTTTCCGCCATGCGACACGAGGAGGGGGCGACGCTCGGCCGCCTGCTGCTGGCGCGGCTTGACGAGATCGCGCGGCTTGCCGAGCGGGCCGAAGCCTGCCCCGGCCGCAAGCCCGAAGCGGTGAAGGCGCGGCTCGCCGAACAGGTGGCCAACCTTCTCGCAGCCTCGCAACGCTTCGACAGCGATCGCCTGCATCAGGAGGCGATCATGCTCGCCGCCAAGGCCGACATCCGCGAGGAGCTCGACCGGCTCGCCTCGCATGTCGCGCAGGCGCAGAAGCTGCTCGCCGAGGGCGGCCCGGCCGGCCGCCGTCTCGACTTCCTGGCGCAGGAACTGCACCGCGAATCGAATACGCTCACCGCCAAGTCCAACGACGTGGAGCTGACCAATATCGGCCTCGAATTGAAGACGGTGGTCGAGCAGTTCCGCGAGCAGGTGCAGAACCTGGAGTGAGCATGGCGCATGCGCAGCCGAACACAGGCGTGGCCCGCCGCGGGCTGATGTTGGTGCTGTCCTCGCCCTCGGGCGCGGGCAAGACCACCCTGTCACGCCGCCTGCTGGCCGAGGACGACGACGTCACGCTCTCGCTGTCGGTGACCACGCGCAAGATGCGCCCCGGCGAGGTAGAAGGCCGCGACTACCTTTTCATAGATCGGCGGCGTTTCGGCGAGATGGTCGAGAACGACGAGCTACTCGAATATGCCGAGGTGTTCGACAATTCCTACGGCACGCCGCGCGCGCCGGTGATGGACGCGCTCGCGGCCGGCCGCGACGTTTTGTTCGACATTGACTGGCAGGGCACCCAGCAATTGCGCGACAAGGCGCGCGGCGACCTGGTGAGCGTCTTCGTGCTGCCGCCGTCGATTCCCGAACTCGAGCGCCGTCTGAAGACGCGCGCGCAGGACGACTACGACACCATCCTGCACCGCATGTCGAAGGCCGCCGACGAGATGAGCCACTGGGCGGAATACGACTACGTCATTATCAACCGCGATCTCGACCAGGCCTTCGCCGACGTCAAGGCAATCCTCGCCGCCGAGCGACTGAAGCGCGAGCGCCAGCCCGGGCTCTACGACTTCGTCCGCGGCCTGCAGGCGAAGCTGTGACCGCTCATGGCTGCTCGCCTGCGCCGATCTCCCTGAACGCCCGCGCCAACCTGACAAATCCCTCGACCGGGATCTCCTCCGCCCGCGCGGTCGGCTCGATACGGGCGGCCTCCAGTAGCGCGCCCGCGTCGACCCCCAGCGTTTTCAGGCTCTGCCGCAGCATCTTGCGGCGCTGGCCGAAGGCAGCCTCGGTCACCCGCTGCAAGGCGCCCGCATCGCAAGGCAATGGCGCCTCGCGCGGGATCAGCCGCACCACCGACGAGATCACCTTGGGCGGCGGCACGAAGGCGGTCGGCGCCACGTCGAACACGATCTTCGCGTGCGCGCGCCAGCCCGCCAGCACAGCCAGACGCCCGTAGGATTTGCCGCCCGGCGGCGCCACGATGCGCTCCGCCACCTCGCGCTGGAACATCAGCACGAGCGCGTCGTACCAGGGCGGCCACGGCTCCAAAGTGAGCCAGCCGACCAGGAGCGCGGTGGCGATATTGTAGGGCAGGTTGGCTACTATGCGCGCCGGCGCTTCGATGGCCTGCGCGCGCGCGTCGAAATAAAGCGCGTCGCCTTCGACGATCTGCAGCCGTCCCGGATAGCGCGCGGCAATCTCGTCGAGCGCGGCGACGGCGCGCGCATCGCGCTCGACCGCGATCACGCGCTTGGCCCCCGACGCCAGCAGCGCGCGCGTCAGCCCGCCCGGTCCGGGGCCGATCTCGATCACCGTCACGTTTTCCAGGCGTCCGGCCGCCCGCGCAATGCGCGTCGTCAGGTTGAGGTCGAGCAGGAAATTCTGACCTAAGGACTTCTTCGCCGTCAGCCCATGCCGCCGGATCACATCGCGCAGCGGCGGCAGGTCGTCGATCTGGCTCATTCGTTTGCGCGCGCAAGCGCCGGCGCCTCGGCCGCCAGGCGCGCCGCCAGTTTGAGTGCCGCCACCAGGCTCGCCGCATCGGCCTTGCCGGTGCCGGCGAGATCGAAGGCGGTGCCGTGGTCGGGCGAGGTGCGCACGAAGGGCAGGCCGAGCGTCACGTTGACGCCGTGGTCGAAAGCGAGCGTCTTGATCGGGATCAGCGCCTGGTCGTGATACATGCACAGCGCCACGTCATAGCGCGCGCGCGCCCGGGCGTGAAACATGGTATCGGCCGGTAGCGGCCCCACCGCGTCGATGCCTTCGCTGCGCAGTTCGGCCACCGCCGGCGCGACGATGATTTCGTCCTCCGTGCCGAGCGTGCCTTGCTCGCCGGCGTGCGGGTTGAGGCCGGCCAGGGCCAATCGCGGCCGGTCGATGCGAAAGCGCGTCGCAAGCTCCCGCGCCACGATGCGGCCGGTCTGCACGATCAGGTCCGTCGAGAGGGCCGCAAACACCTGACGCAGCGGGATGTGGATGGTCACCGGAACAACGACGAGCTCCGGCGACCACAGCATCATCACCGGCGTCACCGGCTTGCCCGTCGCCTCGGAGGCGAGCCGGCCGAGAAATTCGGTATGGCCGGGATCTGGAAAGCCCGCCCGCGTCAGCACGCTCTTGGCGATCGGGTTGGTGACCACCGCCGCGGCACGGCCCGCCATCACGTCGGCGACCGCACGGCGGATCGAGGCGATCGCCGCCGGCGCGCTCGATTCGTCCGGAGCGCCCGGCGTGGCGGTGACCGGCATGGCGAGCGGCACGACCGGCAAAGCGCGCGCGAAAATCTCGCTGGCGTTGCCCGGCGCGGCTTCCGCGAGGTTCACTTCGAGCCCCAGCGCGCGCGCGCGCCGTGCAAGGAAATCCACATCGCCGATGAGATAGAAAGGCGGCAGGCCGAGCGCCCGCCGCCGCCGCCAGATGTCGAGTGTCAGATCGGGACCGATGCCGGCCGGCTCGCCCAGCGTCAATGCCAGAGGGGGCGCCGCGGCCGGGCTCATTTTCCGTTCTTGTATTCGATCATCGCCTGGCTGCGCAGCTCTTGCAGATAGCGCTTGGACTGCTCTTCGAAGCGCCTCTTGAAGATGTCTTCGCGCATCTGATGCTGCGCCGGCGAATCGGTCTTGGTCGCCTTCTTGTCGCAGACGGCGAACATCTGCAGGCCCTGCGCCGTCACATCCGGCGCGGTCAAGCGCCCGATCTCCATGCTGCCGAGCAGCTTGCGCAACGGGTCCGGCAGATCGGCGGAGCTGCGGGTGATCGGATCGCGCACCGCGACGTCGCGCAGTGCGCGCGCGAGTTCGAGGCCTTGCTTGCAGTTGAGAAAGCGGCTGCGCAATGCTTCGGCTTCACCCCGCCTGGCCTGGACGGCCTTCGGATCCGATGCATTGGCCACCACGATCGTGACGGGATAGAGGGTATAGATGTAGCCGGGCGCGTCGGCCTCCTCATTGCGGGCCCGCAGCGCGCTCCGGATGTCGGACTCGTTTACATGCAGTGAGGCGGAGAATTTTCCGCGCACCAACTGGTTCCAGGTGATCTGGGCGCGGATGCGCTCCTTGAGCGTGGAGGGCGCTATTCCTGCACGCCGAAGCATCTCGCCAAACTGCTTCGGCGAGATGTGCTGGTTCGTCGCCATGTTATGGAAGGCTTGGTTGACATCGGAGTCGCTCACCACGAGGCCGTATTGTTTAGCCTTGGATATTTTCAGGCGATCGTCGATCAGGTCCTGGATCACCGCCTGGCGGCTCGGCCTCGTGTGGCTCGACGAGGCCATCAGCTTGGTGCGCTGCTCAATGTCGTAATTGGTGATCGGCGATCCATTGGCCACGACCACGACTTGCGCGTGGGCCGGGCCCGGCAAGGCCGTTGCGGCGAGGCCGGCAGCGAGCAGAATCGCCGGCACCAGCCGGCTTAACGGCATCATCTTCAGATAAATCCTCCGCATCGTCCTTCCCATTGTATCGATCGGCCGGCGGGGCGATGCATCGTCGCCGGCGTCAGATTACAGGCCGCCTAGTCCGGTGACCCCCTGGCTCACCGCTGTGCCGCCCAACGTGCGCAAGTTCAGTTGCAGCATGATCGTGTGGTTGACGCCCGGGTTGCCGCTGTACACGTAGCTAGTCATGTAATTCAGGGCCAACATAAGGCAATCATCGACGTAGCCGAGGCCGATACGGGTCTGGTCGAATTTCCCGGCCTGGATGTCGTAGCGGGCCGCGCCGAGCAACACCCAGTTGGCGTCCAGCTTGATCGTCCCGGTGCCGAGTATCCCCTGGCGCTCGTCGAAAAGGCCGAGGTCGGGCTGGGCGGCATAATCCCCGTACAAGAGGTCGAGGGACCACCGATCGAAGGACGCGTTCGCTTCAAGCTCGGTGCGTTTCACCGAGAAATCGTTCTTGTCGAAGCGGAAACGCGAGGTGAACGTGTAGATGCTGTTGGGCTGATAGGAAACGCGGGCGACATAGTCGGAGAGGCGGGTGTCGAGGCCGCTGTCGAGGCCGGTATTGGTGATGCCGCCCTCGGCGAACGAGTTCTGGCCGAAAAGCTGGTAGGACTGGCCGAACAAGGCGTTGACGAAGCCGCCCTGATTGAACTGCATGGTGTACTGGACACCGTAGTTCGTGCGGCCGCCGCCCTCCACGCGGTCCCAGCCGGAGAACTTGTCGACGCGGAACAGGTTGCTGTCGTCGAAGATGAAGCTTTGCGCATCCTCATTCGGCCATTTGCCGACCTGCGGCTCGTTCGGGCGCGCGATCACCTGGGCGATCGGCTCGAACGTCTGCGTGCCCCAGGACTCCACGCTGATGAAGGGATAACGGTATTCGACGCCGACCGTCGGCATTGCGCGCACCAGGCCGCTGTTGCCGGTATCGATATAGTTCGACACGCCGGGCTCCGACTTGACCTGCAGCGAGGCGGCATCGGCACGCACCGAGGCGAACGGCGTCCACACTTCGCCGATCTGATCGGTGACGCTGTGCTTCCAGTGCGCCTCGGTCGAGAAGCGGCTGTAGGTGCCCGGGAAACCGCGCATCAGGCAACTGCTCTTGTTGATGACGGCGGGGTCGGCGGTCTGCGTGCAGGTACCGTTGTTGAGCGCGCTGCTGGTGATGGGGTCGAAGTTCGCGTCTTGGCGCGTCAGGCTGGTGAAGTTGGTGTTGAAGCCGAGTTCGCCGCCGAAGACCGGATGGTCGACCGTATAGGTGTAATCGATCACGGGGTGGATGACTGGAATCTGGCCCTGCTGATCGGCCTCCGAAAAGCCCATGAAATAGATGGAGCGCGCGTCGAAATAGCTGCGGTTGCCCTTGCCGGTGAGATAGAGTTGGGAGGTGCCTTCGCTGGCGCCGGTCTGGAATGCGTCGGTGACGTTATAGCGCGACAGGTGCGGGTTGTAGTCCTGCAGGAATGTCTTGTCCGACAGCGCCAGCGCGTTCCAGCCCCATACCCATTGCTTGTTGAGGGCGAACTGGCCGTCGCTTTCCACGCTACCGCGCCAGCGGCGGTTGCCCGGCGTCGGCGTGCCGTCGTTATGTACGAAATAGCCGGGGTCGAGCTGGTAGATGCCGGAGGCGCGAATGTCGTAGGCGCCGTTGATCAGGCGCTGGCGGAACTCGCCCTGCATCAGCAGGCCTTGCTTGGTGGTGATCATCGGCGCGACGGTGGCGTCGTAATTCGGCGCCAGCGCGAAATAGTAGGGCACTTCCAGCGACATGCCGTATTTCGAGCTCGACCCGACTGTCGGCATCAGCATGCCGGTCTTGCGCTTGACCGTCGGGTCGGGGGTGGAGAAGTAGGGCAGGTAGGCGATCGGATGGCCCCAGAACTCGAGGCTGGCGTCCTCGAAGTAGAGCATCTTCTCGCTCTGGTCGTGAATGATGCGCACCGCCTTCACCTGCCATTCCGGCGGCTTTAGCGGGTTGTCCTTGCAGGGCTGGCAGGCGGTATAGACGCCGTTGTGCAAGACCGTGATGTTTCCGGCGGTGCGCTCGGCGTGCGCGGCGGCCATGCGGGTCTGCTCCGGCGCGTCCAGCCTGAGCGAGTCGACGAAGCCGTCGCGGTAGTCGTCCGACAGATCCATGATCTGCCCGTAGGTGACATTACCGTCGGCCTCGGTCAGGCGGACATTGCCTTCCGCGTGCAAGCGCTTAGTGGTCTGGTCGTAGATGACCTTGTCGGCTTCCAGCGTCGAGCCGCCGTAATAGATCTGCACGCTGCCGACCGCGGCGACGCGGTGATTGGCGTAGTCGTAGTCGATCTCGTGCGCCTGTACGAGCATCTGCTTCTGCCCGGATTTCTCGCGTGCGATGGCGTATTTGGATTTCGCCAGCGCCGGCGGCCGCTGCGGGAAGGCGAGCTGCTGCGCGATCGCCGGTGCGAGCACGACCGTCGCCCCCGCCAGGACGGCGAGGACGGCCAATGCAATGCGGGCCCCGCGGCGACGGGCGCCGGGTTTTGATGGACGAGCGTCGATCCGCCCCGCCATCACCCGTCCTCCTGGTACAGCAACGCAATAAACCCCGTCAGCCCGCCGGCAAACACAGGCAACCAAGCCGCCGTCACCGGGTGCAGCAGCTCAGCCTTGCTCATATCGTCGGTTACTTTCGACAAAACATAAAGCAGAAAGCCGGCAGCCACGCCACTTAAAACCATCTTTTGCACGCCGCCGAAGCGGAAGAACCGTAAACTGACCGAGGCAGCCAGGAACACCATTGCTGCCAGGAGGAAAGGCTGGGCTAAAAGCTTCTGGAATTGCAACCTATAGCCTGCGGCGACAAGTCCTGCGTGTTCCGCAATCTTGATGTACAGTGGCAATTCCCAGAATGGCACGGTTTCCGGCGTGGCAAAGCTTTCGCGAACCTGCTCGGGCGACAGGCTCGTCTTGAGTCGATACACCGCTTCGCTGAGCGGCCGCTTGCCCAGCGTATAGACGTGAGCGTCCAACAGCCGCCATGCCCCCGGATCGAGGATCGCCGCCCGCGCCTCGATGCGCTGCTCGAAATGGTGGTGCGGGTCGAAGGTGAACACGGTGACGCCGGACAGCGCGACGCCCTGGTCGCGGCTCGACTTGGCGTTGATGATGGCCTGGCCCTCGGCGGTCTTCTGGCTCGCCCAGAACGGGCCCCCGCCGGAGAGCAGATCGGCCCGGCTGTGACCGAACAACTCCGCCTCGTAGCGCTTCGATTGCTCGTCGAGCGTTGCCGCCAATGGATTGTACAGGGTGGTGATGAAGATGCCGATCAGGAACGCCACCACCACCGCCGGTGAGATGAACTGCCAGGCCGACATGCCGGCCGCGCGCGCGATCACCAGTTCGAGCCGGCGCGACAGGTTGAGATAGCACGACATCGCGCCGATCAGCACGCAGAACGGCAGCACGCGCTCGGTGATCTGCGGCACGCGGAAAAGCGACGTCTTCGCCACCATGATCGCCGACACGTTCGGAATATCGCTCGAGCGGCGCATCAGCTCGATATAGTCGAGCACGCCGACCAGCAGAAAAATGCCGGCGAACACCAGCACCACCGCGCCCAGAAAACGCAGGCCGAAGTACCGCAGCAGTGTTCCACCAACAACCGGCATGGTTCAGCTCACGGTCCGCTCAATGCGGCGAAACGCTGCGTGATGCGCTCGGTCAGCGCGTTCAGCCATTGCGCCATGAAAGCCGGCGGCTCGATCACCAGGCCGTTGTGGATCACCCAGAGGCCGAAGCCGATGGCGAGAGCGACGGCGATGTACTGCAGCGACAGCATCCATGGAATGGTGGCGCCGAATACGGTGGAGGCGAAGCCCATCACCCGCAGCAGGGCGACGCCGCCGATGGCGCCGAGCATCGACGTGGTGCGGCTCTGCCGGGTGGTGCGCGGCGCACCGAGATAGGCGAAGGCGATGATCACGAAGGCGATCGGATAGAACGGCGCCATCAGCCGGTCGTGCAACTCGGCGCGGAACTGGCCCGGCTCCTTGACGAAGAACGGATCTTTCGGGTCGGGCCACAGCAACTGCCAGAGATAACGCTCGCGGATGGAATATTTCACCGCCTGCGTCCCGCTGGAGAACTGCGAGAGATCGAAAGCGTAGCGGTCGAAAACCACCATGGCGGGATCGTGCTGGTCGGCGGCGTGGCGCTGCACGGTGCCCTTCTGCAGCACCAGGAACGTGCCCTGGTTGTTGTCGAGCAGTTCGCCGCGCTCCGCCAGCACCGTAAGGCGCTCTTTCGGATTGCGCCGGTCGTCGAGGAAGATGCCGGACAACTGCCCGTTGGCGAGGCGCTGGCGGATATGGATGGTGACGCCGTTCTCCAGCGACGTGAAGCGGCCGGGCTGCACGACGCTGCTCACCACATTGGCCCGCACTTCGGTGATCCAGTCGCGCAGCATGCGCAGCCCCTCGGGCGCGAAATAGGCGCTGATCGCCGCCACCATGAGCGACACCACCAGCGCCACCGTCATGAAGGCGCGGAACAGGATCCACGGCGACATGCCGGCGGCGTTCATCACGATGATTTCGGAATCGGTCGACAGCTTGTTGAGCACGTGCGCGACCGCGATCAAGAGCGCGATCGGTGCGATCACCAGTACCAGCAGCGGAATGATCAGCGCGGTGATGCCCATGAACACCAGGATGGTCTGCCCCTGGCTGGTCACGAGGTCGAAGTCGTGCAGCGCCTGGGTGACCCAGATCACCGCAGTCAGACTCACGAGCACGACGAGAAACGCACTGAACGTCGTGCGGAAGATATATCGGTCGATCGATCCCATCCGCAGCGCCGTCCCCAATCCGGCCCCAAGCCCGGCAAACGGCCGCCCTTCCGCGCACGGCTTCCCCACCGTGCGGCAGGCGCGGCCAACTATATCCAACCCCCCGTAGGGTTTACCTTTTTTCGGCTGACAAAGTGGCCGTGCAAAGGCAAACCCGTTGAACATGCACAACAAAATGTTAAAGCCGGCGGCGCCTTCTGGCACCCCTTGTGGGTGGGCCCGAGGCGCGATTCTGACAAGATAAATACCGTCGCACCTGCACGCCATGCGTGCGCCCATCAAGGCCCTGTGCTGGCGCGGTTAAGAGAGCCGGTCCCCGCCAAGCCTGTGCCTACGGCAAATCCAGGCAAAAAGCCTCGAAAAGGGGCGATTTGGCCTTTGCAGCCGGCAGTAAGCGGGCGCATATGGGGCCTGTCACAGCAAGCCCGCGACGGCTTGCCCGCCGGAACCAAGACGAGGATTGACCCGATGCCCGACGCCCTGAAGCTCGCTATTGGCCCGTTCGCTGCCCCGAACCGCGGCGTTCTGGTCGTGTTCTGCGACGATGGGCTCAAATTCGGTCCGGCCACCGCCAAGGCATTGGGGGCGGCGGCCGACCAGGTCGTGCGCGCGGCCAAGGCGGAGAGCTTCACCGGCAAGGAAGGCACCGCGCTGGAACTCAGCGTGCCGGACGGCCTCAAAGTGACGCGTCTGATTGTGATCGGGGCCGGTAAGGTGCGGGAGTTGCAGCAGCAGGACTTCGTCAAGCTCGGCGGCGCCGCCATGGGCAAGCTGCCGATGCGGGCGGCGGAGGCGACCATCTTCGCCGAATTGCCGGGCGGGGCGCTGGACGCCGACCGCGCCGCCGATCTCGCCCAGGGAGTCAAGCTGCGCGCCTACGCTTTCGACCGCTACAAGACCAAGCGCAAGGACGACGAGAAGCCGCCGGCGACGCGCACGGTCACGGTCGCGGTGAGCGATCCCGCGGCCGTGCGCCGCGCCTTCGCGCCTCGTTCCGGAATCGCCGACGGTGTGCTCATGGCGCGCGACCTGGTCAACGAGCCGGCCAACGTGCTCTATCCGGCGGAGTTCGCCCGCCGTGCCACCGCGCTCAAGAAGCTCGGTGTGGTGGTTGAAGTGCTCGACGTGCCGCGTCTGAAGAAGATCGGCATGAACGCCCTGCTCGGCGTCGGCCTGGGCTCCGCCCACGACAGCCGCGTGGTGGTGATGCGCTGGAACGGCGGCAAGAAGGGCGACGCCCCGGTCGCCTTCATCGGCAAGGGTGTGTGCTTCGACACCGGCGGCATCTCGATCAAGCCGGCCGCCGGCATGGAGGACATGAAGGGCGACATGGCGGGGGCTGCCTGCGTTACCGGCCTCATGCACGCGCTCGCCGCGCGCAAAGCCAAGGTCAACGCGGTCGGCGTCATCGGCGTGGTGGAGAACATGCCGGACGGCAAGGCGCAGCGCCCGGGCGACATCGTCACCTCGCTGTCGGGGCAGACGATCGAGATCATCAATACCGACGCCGAAGGCCGCCTCGTGCTCGGCGACGTGATCTGGTACGCCGCGCAGCGCTTCAAGCCGAAATTCATGGTGGATCTGGCGACGCTCACCGGCGCCATCATCGTCGCGCTCGGTCACCAGTATGCCGGCATGTTCGCCAACGACGACGAACTCGCCGAGCGCCTGACCAAGGCGGGCAAGGCGACCGGCGAGGAAGTGTGGCGCATGCCGCTCGGCAAGGAATACGACAAGGCGATCGATTCCAGATTCGCCGACATGAAGAACACCGGCGGCTCGCGCTATGCCGGCGCCATTACGGCGGCGCAGTTCATCAAGCGCTTCGTCGACGACAAGACACCCTGGGTGCATCTCGACATCGCCGGCACCGGCTTCGACTCGCGCCAGAACGAGATCAACAAGAGCTGGGGCTCGGGCTGGGGCGTACGGCTGCTGGACCGGCTGGTGGCGGACTTCTACGAGCGGTGAGGGCTATGGCGCCGCGGCAAACGTGGTACGTGCTGCGATGCTGAAAACGTTTGAACTGGCATTTTCCAAGGCGGCCCGCATTGCCTGAAGCGGCGCAGGAGAAGATTGGGCGCGAGTTGCTCGACTATGTCGAAAAGCTCAATGCGCTTCGCGCCGACCTCGAAATCGATGTTCGGAGAGGCGGCGTTCACCGACGAGCCATAGGCAAAATCCGGCGCTATGCTCACCCGTCACAGCCGCGTGCTAAAGTCGCCCGCTGCCGACAAAAAGGGAGGATAGGCCGATGAGTTCGCTGCTGGCCTACGAGAAATTCGGCGAGGGCCCGCACCGGGTCATCGCGCTGCACGGCTGGTTCGGCGACCAGACGACCTTCGCGCCGCTCTACGATGCGCTGTCGCCGCAGGAGTTCACCTATATCTGCCCGTCCTATCGCGGCTATGGCGGATCGCGCGATCTGCAGGGCGAATACACGATCGGTGAAATTGCCCGCGACGTGATCGCGCTGGCGGACAGCCTGCAGATCGACCGCTTCAGCCTGATCGGCCATTCGATGGGCGGCAAAGCGGTGCAGCGCGTTCTCGCCGATGCGCCGCAACGCGTCCACAAAATCGTCGCCGTCGCGCCGGTGCCGGCTTCCGGGGCGCCGCTGGACGCCGACACCTACGGCGCGTTCCAGGGCGCCGTCGACAACCCGCAGATCGCTTACGGCATCGTCGATTTCTCCACCGGCAACCGGCTCTCGAAGTCCTGGGTCGATCACATCGCCACCTATCCGAAGAAGGTGGCGTTGGACGCGGCCTTTGCGGGCTATCTGCCGAGTTGGGCGAAGGACGATTTCCATGCCGCGATCGAAGGCAATCCGGTGCCGATCCTGGTCGCCGTCGGCGAACACGATCTCGCCATCAACGAGGCCTTGATGCGCGATACCTATATGCGCTGGTACCCGAACGCGGAGCTTGCCGTGATCGCCAATGCAGGCCATTACCCGATGAACGAGACGCCGGTTTTTCTGGCGACGCTGATCGAGAATTTCCTGCGACGGTGAAGGCCGCGCGCCATCTGCGAGATCCAGAGCCGCTATCTCGAAGGCATTCCCCATGCGCCGGGCGCAAGCAGCGCGACCGCCCCTGCGCGCAATCTCTTACGTACCGAGATCAGCCCGCCCAAGCCGGCGACGAGGTAAGACAGCAAGCCGGTGCCCGGAATCGGGCCGGGCGCGGGCGTGCCCGACAGTGTAAATTCGAAGTCGGCCCCGGTTGCGGAGTAGTTCGCCGGCGGGAAATTAAAGGCAGTATAACCCTGGCCGCCAGCATAGCTGTTCGGCCCCTCTGCAACGCCGGTGCCGCCGGAGCTCGCG
Source organism: uncultured Pseudomonadota bacterium (assembly GCA_963837965.1). GTDB lineage: Bacteria > Pseudomonadota > Alphaproteobacteria > Rhizobiales > Xanthobacteraceae > Pseudolabrys. The sequence goes on from CAWIPY010000011.1 coordinate 1,218,859, forward strand.
TTCGTATAGAAATAATACTGCGTGCCCGGTTGCAGCGCCACTGACGGATCGAACACGTAGGACGTGCCGCCAGATGCGGTTGCCGATGCAATGTAACCGGCCGTGGACGAGGACAGGTCTGCCGCCAGCCCACTATAGGGTTGATCCAACAGATAGATGTCCCCGAAAGCCAAGCTTCCGCCGGAACTATTGTAGAAATTGAAGACGATGTTGCCCCAACCAACTCCGGTCGGAGTGGTCACCGATTGACCTTCTGCCGAATTGAAGCGAGCGCCGAAACCCGCACCGGTGCACCCCGGACAATATTCTGCGATCGTATCCGCTCGCGCCGCGGGGGCGGGGCCGAGCAGTCCGACCGCCGGCAGCGCGATGGCGAGGGCAAGCGCAAACATCCAGTTTGCGGCCGGCCGGGCAAGTCGTCGCGCACGCTTGGCTAGGCCCGCCGGCAAAGCGAAACTTGAATACATGAATTTCATTTCAGTGCGTGCGCCGATGGAGGCCACTGTGGAAAATAAAGTATCGAGGAGCGCCAATAAGTCGTCAAGCAAGGCTATGCGCGCCGGTGGATGGATCGATGGCCGCTCTGTCGGCTTTGACAAATCGCGTCAGGAATCGTTCGATGAGCAGGGGTGTGACGCCGCGCTCGGTTGCGCTATCGTGCACGGCCGATGACCGAAATTCTCTTCTACCACCTGCAAGGGCAGAAGCCGGAAAGCGTGCTGCCGACGCTGCTGGAGAAGTCGCTCGCGCGCGGGTGGCGCGTTATCGTACAGGGCTCATCCGAAGAACGCATCGAGGCGCTCGACGCCCATCTATGGACCTATCGTGACGACGCTTTCCTCCCGCACGGCACCTGGCGCGAGCAGGAGGCGGCGCAGCAGCCGATCCTGCTCACGCTGACCGACAGCAACCCCAATGCCGCCAACGTGCGCTTCCTGTTCGACGGCGCCGGTGTGCCGGCGGACGCCGAAGCCTACGCCCGCGTGGTGCTGTTGTTCGATGGCGAGGACGAGGAGGCAGTGGCCGCCGCGCGCAGTGCCTGGGGCGATGCCAAGGCCAAAGGCTTCGAAGCGACCTATTGGCAGCCGGATGGGCAGGGGCGCTGGGTCAAGAAAGCCTGAAGGCTTTGCGGCGCGCGCTTGCTGCACGGCCGCGTCCTCGGTCGCGGCCCTATCGGCCGGCGGCCGAGCGGACGGCCCTTACCATGCTGGTAACCTTGCACCGCCTTCCACCTTGCCTCCTGCCATTGTGATGACGCAAAATTGGGCTTAAGGGACAGGCAGATAGAGCCTTGTTGCGTAAGCTCTGGGGGAAGCCGCTTGCCGCGCCGTCGCGTCCATTCACTCACCGCCCTTGCCGCAGTTGCCGGCCTGGCCGCGCTGCTGGCCGGCTGCTCCGGCTTCGGCTCGGACCTGGCCGAGAACATCAAAGAGGGCAACTACCTCAATAAGCCGATCATTCAGACGCCGGACTGGGTGCATGCACGGCCGAGCGGCAATGTCGCGCTCGGACCGAATGGCCCGGTCGCGCCCGCCCAGCTTGTCGATGCCGCCGGCCAGTGCGCGCCGGAAGCGCCCAAGGTCGTGCCGCAGGCCGCTGCGGCGGAGGCGAAGGCGGAAAGCCCGGCAGCGCCGGCCAAGCCGGCGCGCCGCCCGCCTATGGCTCGGTCGCTGGCGATCTCGCCGGCCCCTCGATGCCGCAGGGGCCAACGCCCAGGGCGACGCCGGTTTCGGTCAAGACCGCATCGACTGCTCCCGCCGGTATGGATCGCCTGCAGCCGGAAGGCGGCGCCACGATGGGCGGCATGGCGCCCGGCGCCCTCCTGGGCGGCATCGCGCTCGGCATGACCGAATGCCAGGCGGTGCGGCGCGGCGGTCAGCCGAGCAGCGTCTCGATCGGAACTGCCAAGAAGGGCCGGCGCAAAGTGGTGATCACCTATCTCAGCGGTCCCTGGCCCGGCATCTACACGTTCGAGTCCGGCCGGCTGAAAGTAGTTGACGCCGCGCCGACAGTGGAAAAGCCGAAGCCGCAGCGCCGCTACAAGAAAAAGCGCCGCGTCCCCGCCCGCACCGCCCGCGGCAACGACGTCTACGTGCAGTGATTGGCGCACGGTTGCCGACAAGTACCGCTTATTCCCGCGTAAGCCGGAATCCAGCTTAAACACCTCAAGTTCTGCAATTGTTGCTCTCGGTCTCGGCACGCGCGGGGACGACTGGGGGCGTGGCTTTGCAGCGGCTTACGCCGTTTCCAGCGCGCTGCTCGCCTCAAGCCACTCCTCCTCCGCCGCGGCCAGCCCGCGGGCGATATCCGCGCGTGTCTTGGCAAGCTCCGCGGCCTTGGCCGGCTCGCGCGCAAACAGCGAACCGTCGGCGAGCTTGCCGTCGATCGCCGCCAGGTCCTTGCTCAAACGCGCCATCGCGGCCTCGGCATCCTTGACCCGTTTGCGCAAGGGCGCCGTCTCGGCCCGCTTTTCGGCGGCGGCGCGGCGGACGTCGCTGCGGCTGGGCCCCGCGTTCTGCGCTTTCGTCTCGCCCGCGCCGCCGCTGCGCTCGGAGAGCACCGCGCGCCGATAGTCGTCGAGATCGCCGTCGAATGGCGTCACCTTGCCGTCCGCCACCAGCCACAGCCGGTCGGCGGTAGCCTCCAGGAGATAGCGGTCGTGCGAGACCAGGATCACAGCGCCGGGAAAATCGTTGATCGCCTCGATCAGCGCGGCCCTGCTGTCGATGTCGAGATGGTTGGTCGGCTCGTCGAGGATGACGAGATGCGGCGCGTCGAAAGTGGCGAGCCCCAGGAGCAGCCGCGCCTTCTCGCCGCCTGAGAGCTTCTTCACCGCGGTGTCGCCGGCCTCGCCCGAAAAGCCGATCGCGCCCACCCGCGCGCGCACCTTCGCTTCCGGCGCGTCCGCCATCAGCCGGCGCACGTGGTCGTAGGGGCTCTCATCCGCCACGAGCTCGTCGAGCTGATGCTGGGCGAAGTAGGCAACCCGCAAGTTGGCCGCGCGCGTCACTGTGCCCTGCATCGGCTCGAGACGGCCGGCGATCAGTTTCACCAGAGTCGACTTGCCGTTGCCGTTGGCGCCGATCAACGCGATGCGGTCGTCGTTGTCGATACGCAGGTTGAGGCCCGACAACACCGGCTTATCGGGTTCGTAGCCGACGCAAACGCCGTCGGTGGCGATGATCGGCGGCGAGAGCAATTTGTCCGGGGCCGGAAACGCGATCGGCCGCACGTCGTCCGTGGTGAGCGCGGCGATCGGCTCGAGCTTGGCCAGCATCTTCAGCCGCGACTGCGCCTGCCGCGCCTTGGTGGCCTTGGCGCGGAAGCGGTCGACGAAGGCCTGCAGATGCTTGCGCTGCGCCTCCTGCTTCTTGATCAGCTTCTGGTCCAGCACCATGCGCTCGGCGCGCTGGCGCGCGAAGGCCGAATAGCCCCCGCGCCAGAGCGTGAGCTTTTTCTGTTCGAGCGAGAGGATGTGGCCGACCGCGCTGTCGAGCAGATCGCGGTCGTGGCTGATGACGATCAGCGTATGCGGATAGCGCGCCAGATGCTCCTGCAGCCAGAGCGTGCCTTCGAGATCGAGATAGTTGGTCGGCTCGTCGAGCAGCAGGAGGTCGGGCTCGGCGAACAGCGTGGCGGCGAGCGCGACGCGCATGCGCCAGCCGCCGGAGAATTCTGCGCACGGCCGCTGCTGGTCGCCGTGCGAGAAGCCGAGGCCGGACAGAATGGACGCGGCGCGCGCCGGCGCTGCATGCGCGCCGATATCGGCGAGCCGGGTCTGGATTTCCGCGATTTGCTGCGGGTCGTGCGCCGTCTCGGCCTCGGCGAGCAACGCCGCCCGTTCCGTGTCGGCGCGCAGCACCACCTCGATGAGCCTGTCGGGACCGCCCGGCGCTTCCTGCGCCAGCCGCCCGATGCGCCAGCGCGGCGGCAAGGTGACGCTGCCGTACTCGGGCGCAATCTCGCCGGCGATGACGGAAAACAGCGTGGTCTTGCCGGTTCCGTTGCGGCCCACCAGGCCGACGCGCGCGCCCGTCGGCACGTTGACGGACGCGTTTTCGATCAGCGTGCGGCCGGCGATGCGGACGGTGAGGTCGTCGATAACGAGCATGGGGCTGCGTTTTGACTGAGAGTGCTCCGCCGCGCAATCCCTTCGGTCATTCCGGGGCGCGCCGAATGCGCGAACCCGGAATCCAGAGCGACACGGCAATGCTCCAATTCTTAGTCCGGGATTCCGGGATCGCTCGCTTGCGCTCGCGCGCCGGAATGACAAAGGAAGGTCAGCCGAGCGCGTCCGCGACCGCCTTGCCGCAGGTGATCGTGTCGGCCGGACCTTTCAAATCGCGCGTGCGCAGCTTCTCCTCGGCGAGCACCGTCTCGATGGCCTTGACGATCGCCTTGGCGGCGTCCGCCTCGCCGAGATGGTCGAGCATCATGGCGCCGGACCAGATCTGCCCGATCGGGTTGGCGATTTTCTGGCCGTAGATGTCGGGCGCCGAGCCGTGCACGGGCTCGAACACCGACGGGTATTTGCGCTCCGGATTGATGTTGCCCGAAGGCGCGATGCCGATGGTGCCGGTGCAGGCCGGCCCCAGGTCGGAGAGGATGTCGCCGAACAGGTTGGAGGCGACCACGACATTGAACCAGTCCGGATTCATCACGAAGCGCGCGGTGAGGATGTCGATGTGGAACTGGTTCCACTTCACGTCCGGATAATTCTTCGCCATGGCGCGCACGCGCTCGTCCCAGTACGGCATGGTAATCGCGATGCCGTTCGACTTGGTGGCGGAGGTGAGGTGTTTTTTCGGCGTCGAGCGCGCCAGTTCGAACGCGAACTTCAGCACGCGGTCGACGCCCACGCGGCTCATCACCGTTTCCTGCACCACCACCTCGCGCTCGGTGCCGGGGAACATCTTGCCGCCGATGGCCGAATATTCGCCCTCGGTGTTCTCGCGCACCACCCAGAAATCGATGTCGCCCGGTTTGCGGCCGGCGAGCGGCGAGGGCACCCCGGGCATCAGGCGTACGGGGCGCAGGTTGACGTACTGATCGAACTCACGGCGGAACAGGATGAGCGAGCCCCACAGCGAGATGTGGTCGGGCACTTTGTCCGGCATGCCGACGGCGCCGAAATAGATCGCATCGTGGTGGCCGATGCGCTCCTTCCAGTCCTCCGGCATCATGCGGCCGTGCTTTTCGTAGTAGTCGCAGCTTGCGAAATCGAAGTCGTCGAGCCGGAGCTCGAAGCCGAACTTCTTGGCAGCTGCTTCCAGCACCCGCACGCCTTCCGGCACGACTTCCTTGCCGATGCCGTCGCCGGGAATGACCGCGATGCGGTAGACGCGATTGGTCGCCATGGGGTGGGGTCCTTGCCGGATGAATGTGCTGTCGGCGGCCGCTTAGCACGCTCAGGAAGGCTTGTTGAGGCCCACACCCGTCTCGCGCTGGTAGACGATCAGGTCGAAGCTCGGCGTCGCCTCGTTGCCGACGATGGCCGACAGCAGCGCATGCGCCTGGCCGCGGTGGTGGGTCTGGTGGTTGAAGAAATGATCGAGCGCGGGCTCAAGCGGCTGCTCGATCTCCTGCGGCCGCACGACGGTCCGGTAGCGGAGCGTGCCGGCGAGGTCGGCCTCGGTCAGTTCCTCGATATAGCGGCCGATCCGCTCGTCCTCGGCGCGGCGGGCGGCGCGCAGCGACGCAAAGTCGTCATAAAGGATGGCGTCCAGGCTCTTCGGCACCTCGCCCTGGCCGGTGAAGCGTGCCATCCAGATGCGGTCGCCGACCAGCAGGTGGTTGAGGGTGCCGTGCAGCGACTTGAAGAAGGCGCCGCGGTCGGCCCGGTAGGCGGCCTCGCTCACCTGCGACGCCGCGTCATAGAGCCGTTCGTTGCACCAGGCGTTGTAGCCGGCGAACATCCGATAGCGCGCTGTCATTTCCGCCCCCTGAAACCTTCGCGATACCCCCAGCCGGCGGCGCATTCCAGGCGGCTTGCCGGGCCAAAGTCGCCCCGCTATAAGCCGCGCGGCCGAGGCGTTCCAATCAAACCCGGTTATCTCTCCGATCAAGCTCAGTGAAGGGACTTTTTCCGATGGCGGTCGAGCGCACCTTTTCGATCCTGAAACCCGATGCCACCGCGCGCAATATCACCGGCGCCATCAATGCCATGATCGAGGCCGCCGGCCTGCGCATCGTCGGCCAGCGCCGCGTGCGCATCACCAGGGAGCAGGCGCAGACGTTCTACGCCGTGCACAAGGAGCGGCCGTTCTTCGGCGAACTGGTCGACTTCATGATTTCCGGCCCCGTGGTGGTGCAGGTTCTGGAGGGCGAAAACGCCATTGCCAGGTACCGCGAAGTGATGGGCGCCACCGACCCGGCCAAGGCGGCCGCAGGCACCATCCGCAAGGTGCACGCCAAGTCGATCGGCGAGAATTCCGTGCACGGTTCGGATGCCCCGGACACGGCCGCGCGCGAGATCGCGCAGTTCTTCTCCGAAAACGACATCGTGGGGTAAGCCGCCCGCGCCGATCGCTCCGAAAGGGGACGCATTGGAGTTTCTCTGGCAGGACCTGACCCACGCGCCGTTCTGGATCGCGGCCCTCCAGATCGTCGGCGTCAACCTCGTGCTCTCCGGCGACAATGCGGTGGTGATCGCGCTCGCCTGCATGACGCTGCCGCCGCGCCAGCGGCTCTGGGGCATGATCCTCGGCGCCGGTGTGGCGGTGCTGATGCGGGTCGCGTTCACGCTGCTCGTCGTGCAGGCGATGAACTATCCCTATCTGCGCCTTGCCGGCGGTCTGCTGCTGTTCTGGGTCGCGCTCAAACTGGTGGCCGACGATGGCGAGAGCGCCGACGGCCGCGTCAAGTCGGCCCCGACGGTGTGGCGCGCGGTGCGCATCGTGGCCATCGCCGATATTGTGATGAGCCTCGATAACGTCATTGCCATCGCGGCGGCCGCGGAAACGGCGGCGGAAGTCGTCGATATCGCCCATGCCGAGAGCATCAAGGCCTCGCTCATCGTCTTCGGCCTCGCCACCAGCGTGCCGCTGATCGTGGCCGGCAGTGCGATCCTGATGGCGCTGCTCGAACGTTTCACCATCCTGATCTGGGCGGGCGGCGCATTGCTCGGCTATATCGCCGGCGAGATCATCAGCACCGATCCGGCGCTGGCCGGCTTCATCGGGCCGGCGGCGGCCCACCACATGGAAAGCTGGGCGGGCCGTGCCGGAGCGGTCTTTGTGCTCGGCTTCGGCCTCATCCGGGTAAGCCACCATCGTCGCCTGACGGTGGAGGACGTGCTGGCCGGCGTCGGCTTAGGGCTATGGTTGGCCTGCGACGCTGCCATTGCCTATTTCGTCGCCGAGCCCGGAGGCCTGCCCCATTGGGGCCTGCGCATCGGCGTTCTCGCGCTGCTGGGGTTCGGCTATATCGCCTTGCGCAGCAGTCGCAGCTTCGGCCGCGACGAGGTATAGTGGCCGCGCACACCGGCTCGAGGTTCCCAGATGACCGTCGCCGTCCGTCCTTCGGCCTGTCCGCACGATTGCCCCTCGACCTGCGCGCTCGAGGTGGAGGTGCTCGATGCGCACACGATCGGCCGGGTCCGGGGCTCAAAGGACAACGACTACACGGCGGGTGTCGTTTGCGCGAAGGTCGCCCGCTATGCCGAGCGAGAGCACCACGCCGACCGTCTCCTGCATCCCCTGCAGCGCGTCGGCAACAAGGGCTCCGGTGAGTTCCGCCGCATCTCCTGGGACGATGCGCTCGACATCGTCGCCGAGAATTTCCTGAAGGCGGAACAGCGTCACGGCGCCGAGAGCGTCTGGCCATATTACTATGCCGGCACCATGGGGCTGGTCATGCGCGACGGCATCAACCGGCTGCGCCACGCCAAGAAATATTCCGGCTTTCATTCCACCATCTGCGTCAATCCCGCCTTTGCCGGCTTCGCCGCCGGTACGGGCAAGATCGCCGGCGCCGATCCGCGCGAGATGGCGAAATCGGACCTGGTGGTCATCTGGGGCACCAACCCGGTCAACACGCAGGTCAATGTGATGACCCACGCGACCCGCGCGCGCAAGGAACGCGGCGCCAAGATCGCGGCGGTCGATGTCTACATGAACGGCACCATGCAACAGGCCGATCTGCCCGTGCTGGTGAAGCCCGGCACCGACGGCGCGCTCGCTTGCGCGGTGATGCATTGCCTGTTCCGCGACGGCTACGCGGATTGGCCCTACCTCGACAAGTACACCGACGCGCCGCGTGAGTTGGAAGCGCATTTGAGCGGCCGCGATCCGCACTGGGCATCCGCCATCACCGGCACGCCGGTGGAGACGATCGAGGAATTCGCGCGGCTGATCGGCGAGCGCAAGCGCGCTTTCTTTCGGCTCGGCTACGGCTTTGCCCGCTCGCGAAACGGCCCGGCCAACATGCATGCGGCAAGCTGCATTCCGGCGGTGACCGGCGCCTGGCAGCTGGAGGGCGGCGGGGCTTTCCACATCAGCGCCGACATCTATCCTTTCAACAAGACATTGATCGAAGGGCTCGACGTGTTCGACCGTTCGGTGCGCGTGCTTGACCAGTCGCGCATCGGCGCGATCCTTACTGGCGACAGTGAGGCATTGTTCGATGGCCCCCCGGTCGATGCACTGATCATCCAGAACACCAATCCCATATCGGTCGCCCCCGACCAGAACAAAGTGAAGGCGGGTTTTGCGCGCGACGACCTTTTCGTCTGCGTGCACGAGCAGTTCATGACGGAAACCGCGGCTGTGGCGGACATCGTGCTGCCGGCCACCACCTTCCTCGAGCATGACGACATCTATCGCGGCGGGGGCCACCAATACATCATCCTCGGGCCCAAGCTGGTCGAGCCGCCGGGCGAAGCCCGCAACAATCACGAGGTGATCTGCGCGCTGGCGAAACGGGTCGGGGCCGAGCATCCCGGCTTCGCCATGAGCCCGCGCGAATTGATCGACCAGATGCTGCGGGTTTCCAAGCTCGGCACCTATGACCGGATCGAGCGCGAGCGCTGGATCGACTGCCAGCCGCCCTTTGAAGAATCGCATTACCTCACCGGCTTCAACTGGCCGGACGGCAAGTTCCGCTTCAAGCCGGACTGGGAGAACGTGCCGTTCCGTGCGCCCTACAAGAGCGGGCCGATTGCCAAACTGCCGCCGCTGCCCGACCACTGCACCGTGATCGAGGAGCAGGATATGGAGCATCCGTTCCGGCTCGCCACCTCGCCGGCGCGCGGTTTTCTCAATTCGACCTTCACCGAAACGCCCACTTCGCTGGCGCAGGAGCAACGGCCGACGGTGATGATCCACCCCGAGGACGCGCGCGCGCTGGCGATCGGCGAGGGCGATTACGTCGTGCTCGGCAACAGGCGCGGCCAGGTGCGCCTGCACGCGAAACTGTACGACGGCGTGCGGCGCGGCGTGCTGATCGCTGAATCGATCTGGCCGAACGCGGCCTATGCCGACGGCTGCGGCATCAACACGCTGACCGGCGCCGACCCCATCGCGCCCTATGGCGGTGCCGCCTTCCACGACAACAAGGTGTGGGTTCGTAAGGCCGGCTAGCTCATGCCCGTTCGTCCCCGCGAAAACGGGGACCCAGGAAGAAACACGATAGTTTGTGATTTTAACTCTGGATTCCCGCTTGCGCGGGAATGAGCGGAGTTTGTTTTCGACGCCTCTTCAATCAGGCATCTGGCACCAAATCAGCCGCATCTGGCGCCGGCTCGCCGTCGATCAGGCAGCGGCCGTTGTCCACGCGCACGCGGCCTTCGGCGACGAGCTTGAGCGCGCGCGGATAGATCGCGTGTTCGACCGCCAGCACGCGCCGGCTCAGGGTTTCTTCCGTATCGCCGGCGCGGACACGGACCGCGCCTTGCGCAATGATCGGCCCGGCGTCCATTTCCGGCACGACGAAATGCACCGTCGCGCCATGGATCTTCGCGCCGGCCTCGAGCGCGCGCTTGTGAGTGTCCAAGCCCTTGAAGGCCGGCAGCAGGGCAGGGTGGATGTTGAGCATGCGTTCCTGCCATTGGCCGACGAACCAGGGCGTCAGGATGCGCATGAAGCCGGCGAGGCAGACGATCTCGATGCGGTGCTGCTGCAGCACGTCTTGAAGCGCGCGCTCGAAAGCGGCGCGGTCCTTGCCGAAAGCCTTGTGATCGACCACGGCGGTGGCGATGCCGGCTTTGCGCGCCGTTTCCAGGCCGCCGGCCGCGGACTTGTTGGAGACCACCAGCGCGATTTCGGCGGGGTAATCGCTCGCCTTGGCCGCTTCGATCAGCGCCGCCATATTGGAGCCGCGGCCGGAGATCAGGACGGCGACGCGCTTGCGGCTCATCGCCAGCTCAGGTCCAGTTGTCCGTCGTAGACGACGCGCGTTTCGTCGTCCGCCCGCACCACTTCGCCGATGACAACCGCCTGCTCGCCTTCCTGCGTGAAAGTCTGCACGACCTTATCGGCATCGCCGGCGGCAGCGATGACGACCATGCCGACGCCGCAATTGAAGGTGCGCAGCATTTCTTCTTGTGCGATGCCGCCCGCGTCAGCCAGCCATTTGAACACCGGCAGAACCGGCACCTTGCCGAGATCGATGCGCGCGCCCAACCCCTTCGGCAGCACGCGTGGGATGTTGTCGGGAAAACCGCCGCCGGTGATGTGGGCGAGGCCTTTCACAGCCTGGCTGGCGCGGATGACCGCAAGGCACGGTTTCACGTAGATGCGCGTCGGTGTGAGGATCGCTTCGCCCAGCGTGCCTTCGATGACGAAGGGCGCAGGCTCGTCCCAGGTCAGGCCGCTTTGCTCCACGACCTTGCGCACGAGAGAGTAACCGTTGGAATGCACTCCCGAGGAGGCGAGCCCGATGACGACGTCGCCTGCGCCAATGTCGCCACGCGGCAGCAATTGCCCGCGCTCGGCGGCGCCGACGGCGAAGCCGGCGAGGTCATAGTCGTCGCCAGAATAGAGCCCCGGCATCTCGGCGGTCTCGCCGCCGATCAGCGCGCAGCCGGCCTGCCGGCAGCCGAGCGCAATGCCGGCCACCACGCCTGCGCCGGTTTCCGGCTCCAGCCTGCCGCAGGCGTAATAGTCGAGGAAGAACAGCGGCTCCGCGCCCTGGACCACGAGATCGTTGACGCTCATGGCCACGAGGTCGATGCCAATGGTTTCGTGGCGGCCGGTCTCGATGGCGATCTTGACCTTGGTACCGACGCCGTCGGTGGCGGCGACCAGCACCGGATCGGTAAAGCCGGCGCGCTTGAGGTCGAACAGCCCTCCGAAACCGCCGATTTCGCTGTCCGCGCCGGCGCGGGCGGTGGCCCGGACCAGCGGCTTGATCAGTTCCACCATCCGGTTGCCGGCGTCGATATCGACGCCCGCCTGCGCGTAAGTGAGCCCGCGCGCCTTTTCTGCCATGATGGTCCCTGTTTTGGCGGGGTCCTACGTAAAAAACGCAAGTCGCGCAATGGCCGGTGCGTCGTTATACTCTGCCATTGAAATGGGCGCCGGGCCCGCCGCACAGGCGGGGAGCGCGGCGCCTGACCGGGTCAGCTCTTTGAGTATTCCGAACCTCATTACCCTCGGGCGCATCATCCTGGTGCCGGTCGTGGTCTGGACCATCTCGTCCGGCGCGATGCTGGCCGCCTTTATCCTGTTCCTGGTTGCCGGCATCAGCGACGGCGTCGACGGCTACCTGGCCAAGCGGTTCGGCATGCGCACCGTGCTCGGCGCCTACCTCGACCCGCTGGCGGACAAGGCGCTGATCGTGTCGATCTACGTCACCCTCGGCGTCAACGACCTGATCCCGCGCTGGCTGGTGATCCTGGTGGTGTCCCGCGATATCATGATCGTCGGCGCCGTCGTGCTGTCCTGGCTGGTGGGGAGCCCGGTCAAGATGAAGCCGCTCCTCGTTTCCAAGCTCAACACGGTGGCACAGATCGCCTTTGCCTGCGTGGTGCTCGGCTCGCTCGGCTTCGGCATCGATGCCGGCATACTCACGCGGGTGTTGATGGGCCTGGTGGCGGCCTTGACCCTCCTCTCGGTCGCCGCCTATCTGATCGAATGGGTGCGTCACATGAACTCGGCGACGGCCGGACAGTGAGCACGCAAGCGCCGCTCCCGGGAGCGCCCGCGCCGGCGGGGCGCCTCAACCCGTTCCAGCGCCATCTGGCCTTCTGGCTGATGGCGCTTGCGGCCTTCATCCTGCTGCTGTGGCTGTTGAGCGGCATCCTGCTGCCGTTCGTCGCCGGTCTCGCCATCGCCTATCTGCTCAACCCGCTCGCCGACCGGCTGGTGAAGCTCGGGCTCAACCGGATGATCGCGGCGCTGTTGATCATCACCGTGGCGGTGCTGATCTTTATCGCCGTCATCCTGCTGGTGGTGCCGCTCATCGCCGGCCAGCTTTCCTCGTTTATCAACTCGATCCCGGCCTATGTCGCCAAGCTGCAGGCGCTGATCACCGACCAGAGCCGGCCCTGGCTGCAGAAGCTGCTCGGCTCGGGCTTCAGCCCGCAGAAATCGCTCGGCGACGTCGTTACCCAGGGCATGGGCTGGGTTACCGCCTTTCTGACCTCGCTGTGGTCGGGCGGCCGGGCCGTGGTGTCCCTGTTCTCGCTGATCGTGGTCACGCCGGTGGTGGCGTTCTACCTGATCTATGACTGGCACCGCATGCTGCGCGCGGTCGATAGCTGGATCCCGGTGCAGCAGCGCGAGACCGTGCACGGCCTGGCGCGCGAAATCGACGCCACCATCTCCGGCTATGTGCGCGGGCAGGCTACCGTCTGCCTGGTGCTGGGATCGTTCTACGCGGTGGCGCTGATGCTCTCCGGCCTCAATTTCGGCCTGCTCATCGGCCTGATTTCCGGGCTCATCAGCTTCATCCCCTATGTCGGCTCGATGACCGGCCTGGTGCTGTCGGTGGGCGTGGCGGTGGTGCAGTTCTGGCCGCACTACACCTCGATCCTGATCGTGCTCGGTATCTTCCTCGTCGGCCAGTTCCTCGAAGGCAATGTGCTGTCGCCCAAGCTGGTGGGCGAAAGCGTGGGGCTGCATCCGGTCTGGGTGATCTTCGCGCTGCTCGCCTTCGGCTATCTGTTCGGCTTCGTCGGCCTGCTGGTGGCGGTGCCGCTGGCCGCCACCATCGGCGTGCTGGTGCGTTTCGCGCTCAGGCGCTACCTGCAAAGCTCGATCTATACCGGGGAGGGGGCGGCTTGAGCGGCACGGACAGCTTCGTTGCGCCGCGCCAACTCGTGCTTGCGCTCGATCACCCGACGAGCTTCGCGCGCGAGGATTTCCTCGCCGGCCCCTCCAATGCAGCGGCGCTGGCGCTGATCGACCGCTGGCCCGATTGGCCCGCCCCGATCATGGCGCTGGTCGGACCGGAGGGTTCGGGCAAAAGCCATCTCGCCTCGGTCTGGGCGGAGCTGTCCGGCGCGCGCGTGCTCTCGGCCAATCTGCTCGGCCAGAGCGACCTGCCGGCCGCCTTCGCCACCGGCGCCCTCGTGCTGGAGGACCTCGAGCCGCAGGGGCTGGACGAGCGGGCGCTCTTCCACCTGCTCAACCTGGCGCGCGAAGAGCGTTGCTTCCTGCTGATCACCGCGCGCGCGCAGCCTGCGGGTTTTGCGGTGAAAATCCGCGATCTCGCCTCGCGCCTGCGCAGCGTTCCGGCGGTGACGCTGTCGCCGCCCGACGATGCGCTGCTGCGGTCGCTCATCGTCAAGCTCGCCGCCGACCGCCAGCTCAGCGTGGACGAGCCCTTGGTCAACTATCTGGCCAACCGCATCGAGCGCTCCTTCAGCGCCGCGCGGGCGGCGGTCATCCGGCTGGACGAGGAGGCCATGCGCCGGCATCGTCCGGTGACGCGGGCGCTGGCGGCCGAGCTCTTTCGCTGAATATTAAGCCGGCTTTGCCACAACCGTTGACGTGATCGGGTCGAAGCTTGACGGGGAGCGCGGTTCGGGCGCGGACTGTCATCCAGCCGCCATTTTCGCCGGCTAGGCAGTCCCGAGCGGGGTTGATGTTGCATATGGCAGATCGTCGACAAGCTGTTGCCCAGGCTGAAGAAATCACGCCGCCGCAAGAGCGTGAGGCGGCCCCCGTGGCAACGCCCGCCGGCGCCGACCCCTCGCTGCGCTCAAGCGCGCAACGATTCATCAACCGCGAGCTCTCCTGGCTGCATTTCAATCGCCGGGTATTGGAGGAGGCGGCCAACGGGCACCACCCGCTCCTGGAGCGGGTACGCTTCCTCTCGATTTCGGCCAACAACCTGGACGAATTCTTCATGGTGCGCGTCGCCGGCCTGAAAGGGCAGGTGCGCGCCGGCATCGTGACCCGCAGCCCGGACGGTCTCACCCCCACCGAGCAGCTCGTGCGCATCGGCGAGGCGGTGGCGCAGCTTGCCCATGACCAGCAGCAGCGCTGGATCGAATTGCGCCCCGAGCTCGCGACGGTCGGCATCACCTTGGTCGACGGGGCGCATCTGACGAAAGCCGAGCGCGTGTGGCTGGAGGAGTATTTCCTCGCCCGCGTGTTTCCGCTGCTCACGCCGCTGGCGATCGACCCGGCGCATCCGTTCCCGTTCATCCCCAATCTCGGTCTCTCGCTGGCGCTGCAGCTTGCGCGCGTGAAAGACGGCAAGGCGATGAACGCGCTCATCCGCATGCCGCTGAAAGTGGAGCGCTTCATCAAGCTGCCGGGCAAGGGCGATGACATCCGCCTGATCTCGCTCGAGGAGGCGACCGTCCTGTTCATCGGGCAGCTCTTTCCCGGCTACACCGTGACCGGTCAGGGCGGCTTCCGCGCCATCCGCGACTCCGAGGTGGAAATAGAGGAAGAGGCCGAAGACCTGGTGCGGCTGTTCGAGACCGCGCTCAAGCAGCGGCGGCGCGGCTCGGTGATCCGGCTGGAGCTGGAAGCCAAGATGCCGCAAGAGCTGCGCAGCTTCGTTCAGCGGGCGCTCGCGGTCGCCGACGACGAGGTGTTCCTGGTCGACGGCGTGCTGGCGCTCAACGATCTTTCCCAGCTCACCAAGCTCGACCGGCCCGATCTCGAATTCGTGCCCTACAACCCGCGCTATCCCGAGCGCATCCGCGATCATGGCGGCGATGCCTTCGCCGCCATCCGGCAAAAGGATCTCGTAGTCCACCACCCTTACGAATCATTCGACGTGGTGGTGCAGTTCCTGCAGCAGGCGGCGCGCGATCCCAACGTGGTGGCGATCAAGCAGACGCTCTATCGCACCTCGGCCGAGTCGCCGATCGTCAAGACGCTGGTCGAGGCGGCGGAAGCCGGCAAGTCGGTCACCGCGCTGGTGGAGCTGAAGGCGCGCTTCGACGAAGAGGCCAATATCCGCTGGGCGCGCGACCTCGAGCGCGCCGGCGTGCAGGTGGTCTACGGATTCATCGAGCTCAAGACCCACGCCAAGCTGTCCTACGTGGTGCGGCGCGAGGGCGCGGCGCTCGCCACCTATTGTCACATCGGTACCGGCAACTACCACCCTGTCACCGCGCGCGTTTACACCGATCTCTCCTTCTTCACGGCCGATGCCGTGATCGGGCGCGACGTCGCGCGCATCTTCAATTACATCACCGGCTATGCCGAGCCGGCCGAGCTCGAGCGCATGGCGATCTCGCCGATATCCTTGCGCAGCCGCATCATGGAGCACATCGGGCAGGAGATCGCCAACGCCAAGGCAGGCAAGCCGGCGGCGATCTGGATGAAGATGAACTCGCTGGTCGACCCCGGCATCATCGACGCGCTTTACGATGCTTCCATGGCCGGCGTGCGGATCGACCTGGTGGTGCGCGGCATCTGCTGCCTGCGCCCCGGCCTGCCCGGACTGTCCGAGAACATCCGCGTGAAATCGATCGTCGGCCGCTTCCTCGAGCATGGCCGCATCTACTGCTTCGGCGCGGGACACTCGCTGCCGCATCCGAAGGCGGCGCTCTATATCTCGTCGGCCGACATGATGCCGCGGAACCTGGACCGCCGGGTCGAGTCGCTCTGCCCGATCCTCAATCCGACCGTCCACGAGCAGATCCTCGGCCAGATCATGGTGGCAAACTTCAAGGATAACGAGCAGAGCTGGCAGGTCTTGCCGGACGGCACATCCACGCGCATAAAGGCCGGGTCGGGCGAGGAACCGTTCAACGCCCACAAGTATTTTATGACAAATCCGAGCCTCTCGGGCCGTGGCAAATCGCTCAAAGAATCGTCGCCCCGCAGCCTTATACGCCGCCTCGCGGAAGGGGCGTAAGCGCTCGTCCGCGATTGGCCCTTATCCCAAGGGCCGGCTCGAGCATGGCCCGCCCATCGCCGTCATCGATATCGGCTCGAACTCGGTGCGTCTCGTCGTCTACGAGGGGCTGACCCGGGCGCCGACACCCATCTTCAACGAGAAGGTATTGGCCGGCCTCGGACGCGAGGTGCAGACCACCGGGCTGCTCGCGCCGGAGGCCATTGATACCGCCCTGGAGGCGCTGCGCCGGTTCCGCGCGCTCTGCGACATTCTGCATGTGCGCAAGATCTGGGCGATCGCCACCGCCGCCTGCCGCGACGCAAAGAACGGGCGCGCCTTCATCCGCCAGGCCGAGCGCATCTGCCGCACCGAAATCGAAATCCTCTCGGGCAAGCGCGAGGCGAGTCTTACCGCGCTCGGTGTGATCTCCGGCATGCACAAGCCGGACGGCATCGTCGGCGACCTCGGCGGCGGCTCGCTCGAACTGGTCGACGTGCACGGCACGCGCGTGCAAGCGGGACTCACGCTGCCGCTCGGCGGCCTGGCGCTGCAGGACATCGCCGGCAAGTCGATCAAGAAGGCGGAGAAAATCGTCGAGCAGACGTTCCGCAAGATCGACATGCTGGCCGAGGGCGAGGGCCGCACCTTCTACGCTGTCGGCGGCACCTGGCGCGCGCTGGCAAGGCTGCACATGTGGCAGACCGGCTATCCGTTCCACGTCATGCACAATTACCGCATCGCCGCGCGCGAGGCGCAGGAGTTTGCGCGGCTGGTGCACCGCGTCGACACCGAGACCCTGTCCAAGATCGAGGTCGTGCCCGCCGCCCGCCGGCCGCTGCTCGCTTATGCCGCGCTGGTGCTGGAAAACCTGGTGCGCACCATCAAGCCGAAGGAAGTGGTGATCTCCGTGCTCGGCGTGCGCGAGGGCCTGCTCTATTCGCTGCTCAAGCCGAAGGAGCGCGCCTACGATCCGCTCATCTGCGCTGCCGCCGATCTCAACGTGCTGCGTTCGCGCGCACCGCATCACGGCGAGGAGCTGATCGCCTGGACGGACCGCTTCATGGCGTCCACCGGCATCGAGGAGACCGGCGAGGAACGGCGCCTGCGCCATGCCGCCTGCCTGCTTGGCGACATCGGCTGGCGCGCCCATCCCGACTATCGCGGCGAGCAGTCGATGAATCTCGTCGCCAACGGCGCCTTCATCGGCGTCGATCATCCCGGCCGCGCCTATCTGGCGCTCGCCATCTATTTCCGCCATGCGGGCCTGAGCGAGGAAGAACTGTCGCCGCGGCTGCGCGAACTCGCGTCCACCCGCACGCTCGATCACGCGCGGGTGCTCGGCGCCGCCATGCGCGTCGCCTATATCCTCACCGCCGGGCAGAGCGGCGTGCTGCGCAAGACTCACCTGCAGGTGCGGCGCGGCAAGCTGGTGCTCAGCCTGCCGGGACGTTTCGCCAAGCTGGCGCATGAGCGGCTGTCCAACCGGCTGCGGCAACTGGCGCGGCTGATCGGGCGCGAGGCGGTGATCGAGGTCTAGAGTCCGATCCAGTCAGGCCGAAGCGCCTCCAACCGCTCGTTCCCGCGAAAGCGGGGACCCAGGGCTGCAAATAGATGCGACGATACGCGGCTCTGGATTCGCGCTTGCGCGGGAATGAGCGGAGAATGCTTCAATCTCTGCGGATCACGCTCTAGGGGCGCCGGGACAGTTCGCCGCTGGCCATCCTGACAAGATGAGTGTCGCGGCAGGAGCGGCACCGCACCCGCACGAAGAGCTTTCCGATTTTGCGGAAGGTTTGCCGATCCAATTCGATACCGCTGTCGACCGGCTCGTGCGTGTTCGGACACCGGCACGTGAAAACGCCGAACTCGACGATATCGACCACTGGCGCCGGCGATCGCCGCCGCCGGGTGACGGTAATTGATTCTGTATTGTGAATTTCGATTCCCATGCTCATCGCGGTGACTTTCTTCAGCACGTCTCGTGGTTTGTCAGGTTTATGATCACCCGAGCCTGGTTCGCCGGACCGCAGCTCCATCGAAGCAAAGTGAGCCGGTGCGGCTTACGGCTTCCTGTCGAAGAGATTAATTCTTGGCAAGATCGTCCTGTTTTGGCGTCTGCCGATCACGATATGTAGCCGCGGGAGCGGTCTTTTCCGTCCGTGTCGGAGCGGCGCGTCGAGACTTTTCGCGCGAGAAACCGGGTGTCGGTAAACGGAGTTATATCAGGGGCGGCGGCGCGGGTTTGGATGTAACCGGCTTTCAGCACACATGGACAGCGCGATGAGCGATACCGCCAAGCCTACGCATTCCGTCCTTCACGGCTGGGCCGCGCTGCTCGCGTGCGCGCTTCTCCTGTTCGGGTTCGGCTTCTGGTTCGCCCGCGGCACCGAGGTTTTCCATTTCGCCGTCGGCTTCCTGGTCTCGGTGTTGGCGTTGTTGACCTTGATGGTGGTGTTCGAATGCATCTGGCTGGCCGGAGCTGCCGCGCTGCGATCGCTCGGATCGGCGCGGCCGTGAGCGATCATGCGTAACGAATTGGCTGACGTGCCCCACGGCCTGCTTCATTACCTGCCGCTTTCGCCGTACTCATTTTCGATCCTGGTCGGCATCTTCTTCGTCGTCCTGCTGCTCCTGCAGCTCGGCGCGCTCCGCTATGCCTATATGCGTCTGGGCGTCAGTTCGACCGCGGCCCTCATCCTGCTCTTCGCTTCGCTCATCGGCAGCTACTACAACATTCCTGTGGCCGCGCTGCCCGGTCGGCAAGTGGTGGCGGGGCGCGAGTTCAGCTTCTTCGGCATGCAGTACATGGCGCCGGTGGTGATCGATTGGCCCGGCACCGTCATCGCGGTCAATATCGGCGGCGCTGTCATCCCGACGCTGATGTCGTTCTATCTGGCCGCCAAGAACGGGCTTTGGCTGCGCGCCGCCGTGGCGGCCGCAGGCGTTGCCATGGTCTGTTATTTCGTGGCGCAGCCGATCCCCGGTGTCGGCATCGCCGAGCCGGTGTTCGTGCCCGCGCTGAGCACGGCCATCATGGCGCTGATCTTGTCGCGGCGGCGCGCGGCGCCGCTCGCCTATATCGGCGGCAGCCTGGGCACGCTGATCGGCGCCGATCTGCTCAATCTCGACAAGGTGCAGGGCCTGGGCGCGCCGGTTGCTTCCATCGGCGGGGCGGGAACATTCGACGGCATTTTTCTCACCGGCATTCTGGCGGTGCTGCTCGCCAGCCTGACGCAGATCGGGGAAAAGGACGAGAGCAAGGGGCAGACGCCTGGAGGCAAATCATAGCCACGAGAAGAACGGGTGGCAGGAGAAGCGATGTGTGCTAGATTGTGACGATGAACGCGAACGTCAAAGAAATCCTGCGGCAGGTGGAGTCCTGGCCCGAAGAAGACCAGGAGGAATTGGCGCAGGTGGCACGGGTCATCGAAGCTCGCCGCACCGGGATATATCGACTTTCCGATGAGGAACGCGCCGCCGTGCGCGAAGGCATGGCGGCCGCTCGTCGCGGCGAGTTCGTGCCGGACGACGAGATGGAAAAATTCTATCAATTGCACCGGAACGCATGAGGGTCCGGTTCACTCGGCCGGCGCAGTCGATCTGCAACGAATCTACGACCACGTCAGCAAGGACGATCCCGTCGCGGCATCGCGCCTGGTAGTGCGGCTTATCGAACATGCTCGGGCGCTCGGCCATGCGCCCCACGGGGGCCGTGCTACCGATGAGCCGAATTCCCGGGTGATCGTTGTGCCGCGTCTGCGTTATTTCGTTTTCTACACTGTCGAAAACGACGAAGTGCGCATCACGCACATCCGTCATACGTCAAGACACAGACCACCAGGGTGGCGGCGTCGGAAATGAGTTGCCGATAGTTTGAATCGGCGTCATTCCTTTTCCACCGTCACCACTTTTCCGTTCTCCACCGCCAGCGCCAGCCGGCCGTGCTTCAAGGCGAGGGCCTTCTCGCCGAACAATTCGCGCCGCCAGCCCTTGAGCGCCGGCACGTCGGCGCGATCGTCGGCGGCGATGCGGTCGAGGTCGTCGACGGTGGCGATCACCTTGGCGGCGACGCCGTGGCGCTCGGCGGTCATGCGCAAGAGCACCTTCATCAGCTCGACGGTAGCGGCGCCCTTGGGCGCCGCGCGGAAGCGGTCGAGCTCGGGCAGCGTGGCCGGATCGCGCGCGAGCCCGCGTTTGACCGTATCCACGATCTCGGTGCCCCAGCGCGAGCGTTCGAAGCCCTTGGGCAGTGAGCGCAGGTGGCCGAGTCGCTCGGTACTGGTGGGCGCCTGCACGGCGATGTCGCCGAGCGCGTCGTCCTTCAAGACGCGCGCGCGCGGCACGTCGCGCGTCTGCGCCTCGCGCTCGCGCCAGGCGGCGATCTCGATCAGCACCGCCAGCTCTTTCGGCTTGCGCACGCGGCTCTTCAGCCGTTCCCAGGCGCGCTCCGGATCGGCGCGGTAGGTCTCGGGCGAGGTGAGAATGCCCATCTCCGCCTCGACCCAGTTGGCGCGGCCCTGCTTGCTGAGATCGGCGGCGAGCCTCTCGTAGACCCGGCGCAGGTGGGTGACGTCGGACAGCGCATAGGCGATCTGAGCGTCGGAGAGCGGCCGCCGCGTCCAGTCGGTGAAGCGGTGCGACTTGTCGAGTGCGTCGCCGGTGATGCGCTGCACGAGCTGGTCGTAGGAGATGGAATCGCCGTAGCCGAGCACCATGGCGGCCACCTGCGTGTCGAACACCGGGTGCGGGATCGTCTTCGCCATGTTCCAGACGATCTCGATGTCCTGCCGCGCGGCGTGAAAAACCTTGACGACCCTCTCGTTCGCCAGCAACGCGAAGAAGGGCGCAAGGTCGATGCCGTCGGCCAACGCGTCGATAACGACGGCGTCGTCCGGGCTCGCCATCTGCGCCACGCAGAGCAGCGGGTAATAGGTGGTTTCGCGCAGGAACTCGGTGTCGACGGTGACGAAGGGATGACGCGCCATCCCGGCGCAGACCCGTTCGAGTTCGGCGGTCGTGGTGATCGGCTCCATTGTTGCGGGTGACCTAACCCGATCCGGCCTACTCATGGCAACAGCCTTATTTCCGCTTCCCGCGCACCGGCGGCATATGGATGAACTCCCAGGGGCTGGGCAGCGGCCCGACCGGCACCTCGATCAGCGCGGGCTCGCGGGCGGCGATCGCGTCGCGCAGCGCGCTTTGCAGTTCGCCGGGGCTGCGGGCGCGCGCGCCGCGGGCACCGAAGCTTTCGGCGTATTTGACGAAATCGGGGTTGGCCAGGTCGCAGGCGATCAGCCGGTTGCCGAAGCGCTCCTCCTGGATGCGGCGCACATTGCCGTAGGCGTCGTCCCTGAACACCACCGCGACCAGCGGGATGCGGTGGCGCATGGCGGTGGCGAGCTCGTTGCCCGTGTAGAGGAAGCCGCCGTCGCCGTTGATCGAGACGACCGGCACGTCCGGCCGCGCATGCTGGGCGCCGAGCGCGGTGGCGTAGCCCCAGCCGAGATTGTCCTGATAGCCGGGCGAGAGGAACGTGCGGGGCTTGTAAACGGGAAAGGCAAGGCGGGCGGCAAAGCCGATTTGGGTGACCTCGTCCACATAGATGCCGTCCTCCGGAAGCGCGGCGCGGATCGCGTCGAGGAAGGCGAGCTGCGGCGCGAGTTTCGCCTGCAGCCGTGCGCGCCATTTGGCCTGGCGGCCCTGCATTTCGTCCCGTCGCGCGGTGCGGCGCGGATTGACCTTGGCCAGTTCGTCGATCAGCTGCCGCAGCACGGCGCCCGCGTCGCCGATCAGGGCGAGGTTGGGCTTGTGGATGCGCGCCGGCGCGGACTTGTCGGCATCGACGGCGACGATCTTGAGGTCGCGGTCGGTGCCCCATTGCGTGAGCGGGTAATACATCCGCGTGCCCACGCCGAGCACGGCGTCGGCCTCGCCCCACAGTTCATGACCGAGGGGCAGGTTTACGCTGAACGGATCGCGGCTGTCCACCACCCCGCGGCCGCGCCGATAGCCAAGCACGGGCGCCTGCAGCATATTGGAGAGCAGCGTCACTTCAGGCGAAGCCCCTTGCGCGCCGCCGCCTGTCACGATGAGCACGCGCTTGGCCTTCGCCAGCAGCCGGGCGGCGCGGCGTATGGCATCCTCGTCGATGTGCCGCGCGCGAGACGGGGAGGGCGCCGCGATCCCGGCCAGGTGCGCGCGCTTGCCCCAGACGTCGATAGCGCATTCGAGCGCGGACGGGCCGGGCCGTCCCTGGCGCATGGCGCGGATCGCCTTGACGGTTTTGGCCGCCGCTTCAGCAGGCGCGTCGATGCGGGTGGAATGATCGACCAACCGGGCGATGATACCGGCCTGGTCGCGGATTTCATGCAGCTCGCCGCGTCCACGGCCGATCGCCGCCGCCGGAATTTGTCCGATCAAGGCCAGCACGGGCGCGTTCATGCTGTAGGCGGTCAGCAGGGCGGCGCCGGAGTTCAAGAGCCCCGGGCCCGGTACAACGGCATAGGCTTGCGCCTTGTCCGTCGCTAGCGCCGCCCCCAGCGCCATATAGGCCGCCCCCTGCTCATGCCGGGTATGGACGACGCTTAGACGCTCGCCGGCTCGGTGCAAGGCATCGAACAGGTGATCATTGTGCACCCCGGGCAGCGCATAGACCGTGTCGAGGCCATGGGCGATGAGGGTGGCAACGGTGGCCTCGGCGGTGGACATTTCGGCCATGGCCGGGGCTTTGGCGCGCGACTTCACAGCGGATTTGGCCGGCTTCTTCTGGAGCTTGGTCTTGGGGGGCATGGCGACTCCGAAACGCTAATGTGCAGGCGGGGCGCCGCTGTGTCGAGCCGCTAACGCTCATGCCGGCTGTGCCGCGCCGCTTGCCTTGACAAAGCGCTACCCCCATGCGCTTTCCTGCCCGCCGAGGCGCGGTTCGCGCAGGCGGGCCGTGCGGCTTCGGCCCAATCCCGGCGTTGTCCCCGGAACAGCCCAAAACGCCCAAGAAAGACGTCAATACCGTTATGCATCGCTATCGTACCCACACCTGCGGCGCGCTCCGCGAAGGCGACATCGGCGAGACTGTACGCCTGTCCGGCTGGTGTCACCGCATCCGCGACCATGGCGGGGTGCTGTTCATCGACCTGCGCGACCACTACGGCATCACGCAAGTCGTGGCCGATCCAGACAGCCCGGCTTTCAAGCTGGCCGAGACGCTGCGCTCGGAATGGGTGGTGCGCATCGACGGCAAGGTGCGGATGCGGCCCGAGGGGACGGTCAACCAAGACCTGCCCACCGGTCATGTCGAGGTCTATATCGCCGAGATCGAGGTGCTGGGCGCGGCCGCCGAACTGCCCATGCCGGTGTTCGGCGAGCAGGACTATCCGGAGGAAATCCGGCTCAAATACCGCTTCCTCGACCTGCGCCGCGAGAAGCTGCACGCCAATATCATGCTGCGCGGCGCCATCATCGATTCGATCCGCAACCGGATGAAGGCGGCCGGCTTCTTCGAATTCCAGACGCCGATCCTCACCGCGTCATCGCCCGAGGGCGCGCGCGACTTCCTGGTGCCGTCGCGCCTGCATCCGGGCAAGTTCTACGCGCTGCCGCAGGCGCCGCAGCAATTCAAGCAGCTCATCATGGTGGCCGGCTTCGACCGCTATTTCCAGATCGCGCCCTGCTTCCGCGACGAGGACGCGCGCGCCGACCGCTCGCCCGGCGAGTTCTATCAGCTCGACCTGGAAATGAGTTTCGTCACCCAAGAGGACGTGTTCGACGCGGTCGAGCCTGTGATCCGCGGCGTGTTCGAGGAATTCGCCGGCGGCAAGGCGGTGACGCCGAAATTTCCGCAGATTCCTTATCCGAGTCGATGGCCAAATATGGCACGGATAAGCCCGACTTTCGCAATCCGTCGATGATGCAGGATGTGAGCGAAGTCTTCCGCGGTTCCGGCTTCAAGATCTTCGCGAGCAAATCTGGTGATCCACTGTTAAAGTGTGGGCGATTCCGGCTCCAAGCGGCGGGAACCGCGCCTTTTGCGACCGCATGAACTCGTGGGCGCAAGGCGAGGGTCAGCCTGGCCTCGGCTACATCTTCTGGCGCGAGGGCGAGCGGTGGCGCTGGACCGATAGCGAAAAATATTGGGAACGGACGTCGGTCCAAAGGACTTGCGGTCGAAACTCTTTGTGCGCGTGCCGGCCTCGACAAAGATCAACATTGGGTCCCGGAGCGCACGTCGAACCTGACGCCGACCAGCTCGGCCTCGGCGACGGCGACGCTGTATTCTTATCGCCGGCAGGCCGAAAAATTTCACAAGTTTGCCGGCCTCGCTCGCACAAAAGTCGGCGAGGAACTCGGTCTGATCGTGAAGGATTGCTATGAAATTTGCTGGATCGTCGATTACCCGATGTATGAATGGAATGAGGAAGAAAAGAAGATCGATTTTTCCCACAACCCGTTTTCAATGCCCAATCATGGCGGTGGAGATGTTCCTTGCGCTCGATCCCAAGGATAGAAAAGCTGGGCGTTAATGCATTTCAGTACGACATCGTCTGCAACGGCGTCGAATTGTCCTCCGGCGCCATCCGGAACCATCGTCCCGAGGTGATGAAGAAGGCCTTCGGCATTGCCGGCTACGACGAGAGCGTGCTGGAGGCAAAGTTCGGCGGCATGCTGCACGCCCTCTCGCTCGGCGCGCCGCCGCACGGCGGCATCGCCCCCGGCATCGATCGCATCGTCATGCTGCTGGCCGGCGAGGAGAACCTGCGCGAGGTGGTGCTGTTCCCGATAAATCAGCGCGCCGAGGACCTGATGATGGGCGCGCCGTCGGAAGCGACGCCGAAGCAGCTCAAGGAACTGCATATCCGGCTGGATCTGCCGAAGAAATAGCGCCGGGGGGAGCATGTCGACGACGTCCGCCGGCACGCTTCCCAATCCCGCTGCCGTGCCGCATGCAGACATCCGCGCGCTGCTGCGCGCCGGCCAGAACGAGCAGGCGATCGTCAGGCTGTGCGCGATCACCGTGGTCAATCCGGCCGATCTCGACGCAAAGGAATTGCTGTTCGACGCTTTCTTCCAGAGCCGCAACTGGGAGCCCGCCCGCGTCCTCGCCGAGGAACTGGTCGCGGCCCGGCCGGACCTGCCGCGTCTGCGCAGGAACGTTATCGTTACGCTCTCCAACATGAAGCGCTATGAGGAGGCGATCGCGCAGGCGCGCCAGTATCTCGCGCAACATGGCGAAAACCTGCAGATCCTCGACGTGCTCAAGGTCGGCTGCTTCTATACCCGCCGCACGGAGGAGGCGATCCATTACGGCCAGCGCGGGCTGACCCTGCGCGACGAGGAGGCTTGCCGCAATCCGCCGCCCACGGCCATGCACGCCCCGAGCGGGCGCAGAGGCAGCCACGTGATCTCCTTTTCGCTGTGGGGGCCGGCGCCGTTTTACAGCTACGGCGCCATGATCAACCTGGTGCTCGCCCGCACCGTCTATCCGGGCTGGAGCTGCCGCTTCTATGTCGACGCCGCTGTGCCGCAGCCTTGCGTGGCCTTCTTGCGCGAGAACGGCGCGGACGTGCGCAATATCGAGGACGAATATCCCGGGGTCGGTCTGTTCCAGCGCTTCCTGGTGATGAACGACGAAACCGTCGAGCGCTTCCTGGTACGCGACTGCGACGCCCGGCTGTCGACGCCGGAGGCCGATCTGGTCAGGCAGTGGCTCGACAGCGGCCAGCCGTTCCATGTGGTGCGCGATCACGTGCTGCACAACGAACTGATGATCGGCTGCACCTGGGCCGGGCGCACCGATTGCGGCATCGATATCGTCGACTTGATGCGCCGCTATTTCGTCAACGGCCCTACCGCCAAATACGGCCACGACCAGCGCATGCTCGGCCTCATGCTGTGGCCGCTCATCCGCAGCCAATGCCTGGTGCATGACAAGTATTATCGATTGGCGGGTGTCGACACGCGGCCGCTGCCCGACCCCAACAGTCACTTCGGCGCCGGCTACCAGAACATCGCCGCCGTGCTGGCGGAGGCGGAGCGGCTGGGATTTCGCGGGTTCTATGATCCGGCATTTGAGCGTGAACGTCTTTGACTGAAGTGGTGCGGCGCGCGCGGCGCTTAGCCCTCCCTGGAGGTGAAGCGAGAGAACGCGGGACGATCTGATTCAAACTGAAGCGATCCTGCTCTCGCCGCGCGCCCCGGCCATTGTGGCTCTGCTCGGTAGCGACCTGCGCACGCGCCTCGAGGGCGCGCAGGTCGTCTTCGGCACGATGCGACGCCAGCCAGCGTGGGGGACGAGCCGCAGGTGCTTTTCCAGCGGCGGACGATAACCGTCTTCAGCCTGTTGCAGCAATTGACCGATGCAGTCCGCCATGTGGATCACCACCGCGGGCAGGGCCTGCT
>CAWIPY010000012.1:0-364556 GCA_963837965.1 uncultured Pseudomonadota bacterium
GCATCCGTGGCTCATTAACCGTAGCCCAAATCGTGAGCGTGTTCGCACATGAAGCCCAGGCCCCCACGCCTTCCCTGGACCCCGCTCGCCGCGGAGATGTTGGGGACGGGTCTGCTCGTTGCCGTGGGGCTGTCGATCGTGATTTTCGATTTCGGGCGAGGCAGCCCCATGCTCCAGCTTCTGCCCGAATGGAGTCCGGCGCCTCATTACCGGCTTTCTCTTCGGCTGCACAGGAGCGTTGATCGCGCTTTCGCCGCTAGGCAAGGCGAGCGGCGCGCACATTAACCCGCTGTCACCTTCGCCTTCTGGATCATGGGCCGGATGAGAGCCAGGCTCGCCGTGGGGCCTATGTGCTCTGCCAACTCGTCGGGGCCCTGCTGGGCGCCATGCGCTGCTCTTCTGGGGGGCGACGGGTACCAGCGTCGAGTATGGCGCGACGGTTCCGGGGGCCATCTTTGGCATGGCTTGGCCTTGTTGGGCGAAACAGTCACGAGCTTCGCGCTGATTTTCGGCCTGTTCGTTTTCCTGCGCCATCGCGGCCTGCGCCAAATTCACGCCGGCCCTGTTTCCGCCCCTCTATGCGATCATGGTCTGGCTCGAAGCGCCCGTCTCGGGCACCAGCACCAATCCGGCGCGCAGTCTGGGCCCGCCGCGATCTCGGGCGACTTGGCATGGCTGGTGGATATATTGGCTCGGTCCATTGGCCGGAACGTTGTTGGCGGTCGCCGCTTATCGCTTGGCGGGCTGGGAAAGGCGTCGGATCCGCGTCGCCAAGATCTTTCACTTCGCGCACGATCCCCATGGGATATTCCACATCCCGATGCAAAGAACCGGCACGAAAGGCGCATCATGAAAGCTCCCAGCGCGCCCGATCCGCATCCGACCTGGGCGACGGCCCGGAAGGATATGGTGGGCGCAAGCCTTGGGCTCGTCGCGCCTCTGGTTCACGATCGCGCAGGGCATCGTTACCGAAGTCTATTATCCGCGCATCGACATTCCCCAGATCAAGGATCTCGGCTTCATCATTGCCGACGACAAGGGCTTCTGGGTCGAGCTGCGCCGCCTCGGGCAATACACCGTGTCGCTGGCCAAACCCGGCGTGCCGGCGGTCGAGATCGTGCATCGTCACGCGCGCTTCACCTTCACGCTCGAGGTCTGCCCGTCGCAGCGCCGCGACGCGCTGCTGCTGCGCTATCGGCTCGAAGGCGACGAAGATCTGCGGCCTTACGCCTTGCTGGCGGCGCGGCTAGGCGACGATGCCGACGACGATCTGGCCTGGGTGGCGAGGCACAATGGCCGCACGCGTGCTGTGGGCCGAGCAGGGGCCGTTCGGGCTGGCGCTGTGCGCGGCCGATGCCGAGGGCGCCGATGCCTGGCGGCGCTGTTCGGCCGGCGCGCTGGAAGCCAGCGACGGCTGGCAGGATTTCAACCGCAACGGCCGCATGACCTGGGAATATGACAGCGCCGGTCCGGGCGCCGTCACCCTGATGGGCGAGCTGCCGCCGGCGGGGCGGCTGGCGCTGGGCCTCGCCACCAGCAAGGAGGCCGCCGCGACGCTCGCGCTGTCGAGCCTGATGGACGATTTTTCGGCCGAGTGGGATTCGCAATGCCGCGCCTGGGAAAGCTGGCTGGCGGAGACCAAGCGCCCGGCCTTGCCCGACGACCTCGACCGCATGCTCGCCTGTCGGCCACGGTGCTCAAGGTTCATGAGGACCGGACCTATCGCGGCGCCGCGGTGGCGAGCCTGTCGGTGCCATGGGGCGATGCCAGCCAGAGCCGCGGCGGCTATCATCTGGTGTGGTCGCGCGATCTGGTGGAGACCGCCGGCGCGTTCGTGGCCATGCAGGCCTATCACAGCGCGCGCGACGTGCTGCGCTATCTGATCGCCACCCAGCAGGAGGACGGCCACTGGTTCCAGAACCAATGGCTGGGCGGCACGCCGTTCTGGCAGGGCATTCAGCTCGACGAGGCGGCGTTTCCGGTTCTGCTCGCCGCGATGTTGCACGAGCACGATGCGCTGCACGACATTCCGGTCAAGGATATGATCCAGCGGGCGCTGCGCTTCATTGCGCGCGAAGGCCCCACCACCAGCCAGGACCGCTGGGAGGAAGATGCCGGGATCAACACCTTCACGCTGGCCGTCGCGATCGCCGCGCTGGTCGAAGGCAGCGCCTTTCTCGACGGCGAGGCCAAGGAGTTTGCGTTGCGGCTGGCCGATTGCTGGAATGCGTCGCTGGAGGATTGGGCATTCGTCACGGACACCCCGCTCGCCCGCGAACTGGGCCTCAGCGGCTATTACATCCGCACCGTGCCGGCGGACGTGCTGACCCGCGCGGGCGCGCAATCCGAGCGGATGCTGATCAAGAACCTGGCGCACGATCCCGATCTGCCGGCCAGTTCGCAGATCTCGACCGATTTCCTGCAGCTCGTGCGCTACGGCCTGCGCAAGGCCGATGACCCTTGGATTGTCGACAGCCTCAAGGCCGTCGATCACCTGCTCAAGACGAGACGCCGAGCGGCCCAGTCTGGCATCGCTACAACAGCGATGGCTATGGCGAGCATCACGATGGCCGCCCCTTCGACGGCACCGGCCATGGCCGCGGCTGGCCGCTGCTGACGGGCGAGCGCGGCCATTATGCGCTGTGCGGCGGGCGAGGATCCGCTGCCCTATCTCGAAGCCATGATGGCGATGGCCAGCCCGCTCGGCATGATCCCCGAGCAGGTGTGGGACAGCCGCGCCGATTGCCGAATACGGTCTGAAGCCCGGCAAGCCGAGCGGCTCTGCCATGCCGCTGGTATGGGCGCATAGCGAGTTCATCAAGCTGTGCTACAGCCGCGCGCTGGGCCGTCCTGTCGACCGGCCGGCTGCCACCTGGGCGCGCTATGGCGGCGAACGGCCGAAAATCGATTACGATTTCTGGGGTCCCAATGCCCATCCCGCTCTGCTCAAGGCGGCAAGAATGCTGACCATCGCGCTCAAGGCGCCGGCCTCGCGTGCATTGGGGCGTCAATGGTTGGAAGAATATCCAGGACATTGACACGCGCGACACCGGGCTTGGCCTGCACGCCGTCGATCTGCCGGTGGCCGGGCTCGGCGGCCGGCGAGACGATCCAATTCACGTTCCGCTGGCGCGATTCCCAAAGCTGGGAAGGCCACGATTATGACGTGCGCATCACCGATTGAGAAAGGACGCAGTCATGATTCCGATCGATCTCAAGGGGCGCAGGGCGCTGATCACCGGTGGCGATTCCGGGCTTGGCGCGGCGACTGCCAAATCGCTGGCCGAGGCCGGCGCCGACATCGCCATCGCCTATCGCGACGGCCCCGAGGCGGCGAAGGCCGTGGCCGCCGCTGCCAAGGCGTTCGGCGTCAAAGTATCGATCGTGCAGCTTGCCGACGTCGCCAAGCCATCCGACGTGGCTGCGCTCTTCCAATGGATGGACACGGAATTTGGCGGCATCGACATACTCGTCAACAATGCTGGCATAGATGGGCCGCGCGCATTATGCGCCGAGGCCGATCCGACGCCTGGGGGCGCGTGATCGCGGTCGATCTGGCAGGGGCCTTCTATTGCGCACGCGAGGCTGTGAGCCGCATGGGCAAGCAAAGCCGCGGCGTCATCGTCAACACGACGTCGGTCCATGAATTCATCCCGTGGTCTGGATACTCGGCCTATACCAGCGCCAAGGCAGGTCTCAGCATGTTCAGCAAGACACTCGCGCAAGAGGTCGGCGGTTAGGGAATTCGTGTCCTCGCCATTGCGCCTGGAGCGATCAAGACGCCCATCAACGCCAATGTCTGGCAGGACATAAAGGGGCTTGCCGACCTCGACGCGAAGATTCCGATGGGGCGCATCGGCGAGCCTGACGAAATCGGCCATGTAGTCGCCTTCCTGTGCAGCGATCTGGCAGGTTACATGACGGGCATCACCGTCGCCGTCGATGGAGGCATGCTGCTCTATCCGGATTTCCGGCATGGCGGGTGACTACCTCATCTGTCTAGTCGTCCGTGAACAAAGGGCTAAGCGGCTGATTGCGAGTCCCGTTTTGCCGACTTGACGAATGGAGCGAGTCAATGATTTGGAACTGGCGATGCTTTGGTCCCTTTGGCCGCTATCACACGATGTTTTGGCCTTACAGCTGAGCGTTGCCACAACGTACGAGGCGATCGCTGCGGCAGCCGTTTTGCCCGCGGGACCAGGGTATAATGGCATATTACCTCAGTAAGACCGTGCCGGTTGGCTTCGACGAGGCCGTCAAGCGCACCACCGAAGCTCTCAAAGTCCCTGGCTTTGGGATCATCAGCGACATCGGCGTGAAGAAGACGATGATGGAGAAGATCGGCGCCGACTTTCGCAATTACCGCATTCTCGCGCCTGCAACCCGAAGTTCGCACATGAGGCGCTGCAGCTCGAGGACAAGGTCAGCACGATGCTGCCCTGCAATGTCGTAGTGCAGGAAATTGATGGCGACGATGGAGGTTCGCCACGCAAGCTTCTCGTCCGTTGCCACCGCCGCCTTGTCGACGATTGCCGCTAAATCCACAGCTTTGCCGAGAGTGCGCTTGGTATCGCCGTCAGTGACGTGCTCGCCTGTGCAATACCGCTACCAAAGAGCGCCCATAATGCTTCCGAAAATACTCATGATTCGCTCCTCATTCATGCCGTCACGAGGAACTGATTGTGAGCGAGACCATCGCTCACGAGCAGCTTTGCTGTAAGCCGTGCCGTGACGCCCAGTTACGCCGGGCGCGACGGCTCTCACGAGCGCGCCTACCGCCACGGACAATAGGCCACGCATTGCGGGACGACATCGCCTTCTATCGTCTCCACGTCCTGCCACATGAGTTCGCAGCCATCTTCGGTCAGCCCTTCGCAATAGTTTTCGGGCGCCGAAATGTAGGCGTAGGGGTAGTATTCATTTGAGCCGACCAGGATGGCGCCCAACACGCTGAGCGCGCCAAATGTGCGCCAGCCGCTGCCGTGACGGACGCGGTGTCCGCTGCGCCACGCCGAGTAATTGCGGCCGTGAATGACGGCGCGGCGCGTGCCGTGCGCGGGCACCCCGCGTATACGCGACGCAGTGACGGCTCGGCTGCCGCGTGGCTTGACCACCCGCCGAGCGGCAGCGGGTGATCTGGCCTTGCCTTGCCTGGTCAGGCGGGGCGTGGCCTTGCGTTCCCTGGTCACACGCGGCGTGGCCTGGCTTGCCTGCTCACATGCGGCGTGGCCTTGCGTTGCCTGCTCACATGCGGCGCGGCCTGGCGTTGCCTGGTCACGCGAGGAGCGGCCCTCTGGTGTCTGGCCGCGCGCGGAGCGGCTTGGCGTTGCCTGGCCGCGCGCGGAGCGGCCTGGTGTTGTCTGGCCGCGCGCGGAGCGGATTTTCGTGCCGGGGCAGCCTTCCCTTGTTTGCCTTTTTTACCTTGCTGTTGCTGTGCGGAGAGCTCATTAGTAATTGCCGCCCTCCCTTGTGCCGCACTAGGCGCGTACGGCGTACATAGAACGGCCGCCGCCATTAGGCCCGCCGAAATGATCGTCAAACTCGTTTTCATGGTCATAGCCATCCCTCGTTATTGCGAGCCAAGCGTCGGCCGTGAAGCTCAATATTGCGACAGCGCGCACTGCGAGCAGCCGGAATGCGGCGTTATGCTTCGACTACAGGTTAAGCCTCCATCGTCTATAGCCATCAAGAGAACAACACCGTAAATATTGCACCTTGATCTTTATCACCGCGCCCGATCAACAATTGACCGCCTATCCGTTCGACAAAGGATCGAACAATCTTCATTCCCAATCCCTTGCGGGCGGCCGAAGTAAAGTCTTTCGGTAGAGCGGGGCCATCGTTGAAAACTGACAGGGCATAACCTTTTTCGAGATTCTGTTCTAAACGGACTGTAATCCGTCCTTTGCCGTACTTGGCGGCGTTCGTAATCAGTTCATTGGCGATGAAGCCGAGCGAGCGGCAGGTCACAGTCGGCAGGTCGATTTCCACCGCTTCAACAACGATGTCCCGCTTGTCGCACTGCCCGGCGGACATCAAGATGGAGAAATCGCTACAAAGAGCTTCGAGGAATCTCTTGAACGCGACAGTTGTCTCGCCATTAAAAGAATGAAGGCGCCGATGGATGCGGCCGATCATGGCGATGCGATCGGCCGCCGAAGCCAATTGCGAAGCCGCCTCCGCATCCGCCGTCGCCCGGCTTTGCAACGACAGCAGGCTTACGATCATTTGCAAATCGTTCAAGAGTTTATGATTGGACTCGCTGCTCAAGAGCGCTTGAGTTTGGATCGTCTCGTCCTTTTGACGAAGCAAGCTCTCATCAAGAGCGATGATTTCTCGCAGCTGGAGTTCGGCCTGCCTATATCTTTCCAATTCGCGTTCATAGCTAGCGGCCGTGCGGTGCTTAGAGCATCTAACCGGAGCAGCCAAAACTATTTTTACGCTCTGATAAACATGCTGCACGGCCAGCCCTCCCGGCTGTCCAATCATCCGCAGTGCGGACCTGAAAATTAAGTATCGCGACAATGTGCGATGTCGTTTTGACCCACATCAAATCATGTCTGATGGCAGACATTAAGCTTGCCTGTCTGCGCCGTGCGGAGTCTGTATAATATTGACCACTCTCGTGGGACCGTAGGGGTCCTATGTTGTAGTGGCGGTTCGGGCCGACGAACGGGTGGATTGCTCCGTTCTAGCTTTGAGATGCGGATTGTCGTTCAAAACGACATTCAGCAGCGAATTATGAACGATTATTTGTCCGTTATAGTCGATCAAGCCCAACTTCCGAAATTTGTTCATGAACTTGCTTATGCGTGATCGCGTCGTGCCAACGATCCCGGCGAGCGTCTCCTGGCTCATCTTGCCAATGATAGGCTCAGGAATGCCGCTCTTGTCGAAATTTGCCAACAGGAGGAGCGTGCGTGCCAGGCGCCGCTCGCTCGAATTGAACAGTTGATCGACCAGGTCCTCCTCGACCCGGAGCGTGCGGGTCAGAAGGTGATCGATGAAAAACCGGGAAAACGCTGGCTCCTCATGGAGCACGCGAACCATGTCCGCCTTCGCTACCCGCATGACCTCGCAGTCCGACAACGCCACGGCTGAGGCCAAACGCCGCGGCTGGCCGGTCAGGCATCCCTCTCCGAAGAACTCGTCGGGGCCGTGGATTGCGACGACGGCTTCCTTGCCTTGCTCGGATACGACGGTCAGTTTGACCTTGCCTTTCAACACATAGAAAACCACATCCGCAGGGCTACCTTGCGAAAATATCATTTCGCGCGCTCGATACTTGACAATGGTGTGACCGCTGCCATCCGTATTGAGATATATTTTCGGATCGAAGGAGTCCTTTCGGCTGGTCCTGGTCCTACGATCAACTGTTCGCTTGATCATATGGTCCCGTTCCTCGCACAGACGAACCGCGTGTTGTCACCTATTGTCGCCAAACCAAGCTGAGGCGATGAATGGCGTCCAATGCCCCATACAAGTCGCAGTGATGGTAACAAAGCCCTGTAGCCAGTCGGATCAAGTCGCGGCTTTGATCTGCTTCGCCTCCTCTTCGGCCAACAGTTTCGAGAGCATATCGCGCCGAACGGGATCGGTTTCAATTTTGAGCTGATCGATGTAACGGACGATGTTCTGGCGCTCGATGAATCCTTTCACGGAATCGTCCATGACGTGTCCTCCGCACGAAGGAGAAACAGCGGCCGGATCGCGCGACCGTTGGAAGAACTATGCACTAAGAGGGAGGCTGGCTTTGGGGATTGGGGAGGGGGGCCAGGCCACCTAAAGCGCATCAGCGATCCTTTTGGTACTGCGACCGGATCGCTCCCGCAGGCTACGTCTCGTTGTCGAAGGAGTTGAGCAATATGTCCGATGACAGACATTGTAGGCAGGCGACGCCGTAACGGGCAACGCCCTGTCATTCCTCTGTAACCAAGGGAAATCGCTAAGAAATCTCCGCTCCGAAATCCCGGCCTTGCCTCAAGTGTCAATTGGGCGCAGCCTCCCCGGACGATCTTCCCACGGCGGGCAGCGACAAGATCCGGCGACAGCCAAAATTGGCCGGAGGCCAGCGGCGGTGCAGGCAATACGTGCCGCGTGAATCGCTTGCAACGACCCAAGGAGCACTGAGATGGTGGCCCGACGCAAGTCTTCGGAGCCGCATGCCAACCGATTACTCGGTTTGCTGCCGCTCAGAGATTACCAACGGCTTCGCCCGCATCTTCACCGGATTCCGCTGGAGTACAGACAATCTCTCTATCGCGCCAATAAGCCTATCGAGTTTGTCTATTTCATCGAGACCGGCGTCGGCTCCCTGGTGAACACCATGAGGAACGGCGACGCGGCCGAGGTCGGAACGATCGGCAACGAAGGCGTGGTCGGGCTTCCCGTCGTATTCGGCGACAATAGGGCGCCGACAAACGTCTATGTCCAGGTTCCTGGCGCTGGCCTGCGAATGAAGGCGACGCTGTTTCAAAAGGAACTAAGGCAAAGCGGTTCGCTGCGAACGGTGATGCTCCACTATGCTCACGCCTTCTTCAACCAAGTCGCACAGTCGGCCGCATGCAATCACTTTCACTCCCTAGAGCAGCGGTGTTGCCGCTGGCTCTTAATGACGCATGACCGCATGCAATCGAACGAGTTTTTGCTCACGCAGGAGTTCCTCGCCATGATGCTGGGGGTGCAGAGGACCGGCGTGACCGCTGCGGCGGGCGGACTGCAACGGGCCGGCCTCATCCGCTATAAACGCGGCAACGTGACGATCATCGATCGCCGCGGCCTATTACACCGCACGTGTGAGTGCTACGGCGTTTCCAAATTAGAGTTTGATCGCCTGCTCGGCGATCGACAAATTCGCAAGGTTCGCTCCGCGACAAAGTAAAAAAATCTAATCATTCCACCATCAAGGAGATCGTCATGACTGCCGCACACGTTTCGCCGATCATTGCCCTCGCCGCGGGCGTATTGATCCTGATTTTGCCGAGATTGTTGAACTACGTTGTTGCTATCTACCTTATCGTAATTGGGCTTATCGGGCTGAACGGCATCTACCATTTCATCCGCTGACGCCACCTCTATTATGCCCGGGTGTCGACGCGCCATGCAATCGGCTAAGATTTTAAAGGTGCTTGTCGTCGAGAATGAGCTCTCATTGGGATGATTATCGAGAGTTTTCTCGGCGACATCGGAAATTCAGGCGTTGGGTCTATAGTAAATTGAAAGCTGCGATTCTTATCGCGGCAACAGAGCAAATCGATTGCGCGGTCGTAAATGTGAATATCTCGGGATAAATAGGAACCGCTGTGGCGGACAAATCAATCTAGCGCGGGTCCTATTTCTTATTGTGAGAGGTTACGATAACGCACGGCACCCGATATGCGTCGATTACGCTTCTCCGTAGCCGTTTACGCTTGAGGACCTGCACGAAGCGGTCGAACGCGTTCTGCGCACTTGATGGCCTTGGCGCGAAGTGTAGCGTTTCGAAAACGGGGGCAGCGCCGCCTGCTGAAAGGTGGTTGGCGCGAACGATAGACTGACAGCCGCCCTGTGCAGCGCAGGCACGCGAACGCGAACCAGTGCCGAACTTTGTTACTTAGCCATTCGCCAAACGAACAGCACAACAGCGGCGCCGGCCGCCGCCGCAATGGCCGCGGTTACCAGGCCGCCGCCGAGCGCCAACAACAAAGCGATGTGGTAGCCGACGAACGCGCCAGCAACACCCACTAGTGCGCTCGTGATGATGCCGCGGGTCGATCCGGAGAATTGGCGGGCGAGCCAGGAGGGGCCGGCCAGCCGGTCGAAGAGAATGCCGGCGACGATGCCAATTACGAGAACGAGAAGAAACGTCACGATCGGGTCGATGGCGCCCATGGAATTGCCCCTCCCTATTGCGCGAGCGGCAGAATAACCGCCAGATTTCCCTACGGCAATCCGGCGGTAGCGAATCGGACTAACCGTTTTTGATCAACAGCGGAATCAACGCCGTCAAATACCCCGCATGGTGCGCCGCGCGCGGCACGACGATGGGCGGGCCCGCTCGAGAGCCTTCGTCGCCGCAGCGACGAAGGTGCGATGCGGCAACCAGAACCGATCGATAGCATAAGCTGGGAAATTCATGCGCCAGCCGCACTCCATAGAGAGAACGAGTTTACAGGTCGGCGCGAAGCACCGCCCGATGACAGGCCTCGCATTTCCTACATTTTTGAAAGACTAGCGGGATCGGCCTTCGGCTAACTCGCCCTACGGACATGGATGACGATAGCCATCATAGCCAAGATAAGTGCCGCTGCGCGGATCGTAAGATTTGAATCGCCGCATGCAGTAGCCCACCGCGTCTCCACCATAATAGTCCGGGCCGTAATAAGGGCGGTCATAGTAGGGAGCTGCGAGCATTCCGCCAACGATCAGGCCGCCGAGCACCCCTGCAGCCACGCCAGCACCGCCGCCGTACCATCCTTGGCCATGCCACCCTCGGCCGCGCCATCGCACGGTCTCGATATTCGTCGGGGCAGCATTCTCGATAGCGAGGGCATTGGGGACGGGCGCCGCCGAGGCGATGTTTACAGCCGGCGCAATGCTCATTGAAAACAATGCCGCCGCAGCAAGGCTAAGCAGTCGTTTTGTCATGGCGCCTTCTCCGTCGCTTTGCTGCCCGCTAGTTTCAGCGGGCATTTAGCGCAATGGATTACTGGTCCTTATTGCCATACGAGCGACCGAACAAAATTGATGCAAATCAAGCTGGGCAGCGGCGCATTCGAAGCCGGTCAATAGCCGATAGCGCGCATTAGCGCAGCGTAATCTGCGCTGCGCCAATCGCTCGCGTGGGAGCGTCGAGCCGGCTTATGGCGCCAAACGCACCGAGCAACCCCAGCATCATTCGGTGAAGCAGCTCGTGCCGTGGCCTTCCCTAAGCACGTCACTCGCAACTCCTGGCCCCTCTCCCGCAAGGGGAGCACGCTGCGTCGCGCCGCGCCTGGCTCCAACTGCTCTTTGCTGCATCCCTCACATTTGCGCTGCCGAAACACTATATATTTCTTGTGGCCCTGAACGATTTGCCCTCGAAGGCCGTTAGCCTTGCGCCACCCCTTCATTCCGCCCCGGATTGAAGGGCGAGAGCGCCAGTCGAAGCAAAGCGGTGCTCCGGTAGCTGTAACCATAGGCGGCTCCATCGTGGATCATCGTGCAAGATTCTCAACGCTGAGTGCCAGATACGACGACTTTCTGTTTGCGCCGGTGTGCGAGGACGCAAACGGGATGCGCCTCAGCGTCCTATCGGCACTGGCGCGGATGAATGTCGATCCGTGGGAGGAAGCAACGCGATTGGCGGCCATGCCCAAGGCGATCGCGGAGAAGACGCTGCTCTCGATCCTCGATCTGGTCTCGGGCAGAAGCTGGAAGTCGCCGGAAGCGGCGGCCATCGCGGCGCGGCTGGTGCGGCTGCTCCCGCAGCCGGGCGAGGCCGGCGCCGCAAATACCGCGGTCGGAACCGCAAATGCCGTCACCGGGCCCGCAGAAGGCTTCCGCGCAACGGACAAATTACTGGTGGGTGTGGCTGGGCTTTTGGCTGGTGATGTCGTTCATGATTCCGCACCATCAGGCAACGACACCGAACGCGGGCGCCGCCCCATCGAAATCCGGCGCGCCATTGCATGTAACGAGCAAACCCCCGGGTCCGCTCGGTCTATCCCGCTAGATTCGGGCAGCGTGCCGGCGACGTCCGAGGGCGGCGACACGCTGCCGCGCGCGGCTAAAACCAGTTGATTCCTGCCAGCGGCAGCACCCGCTGCAGGATCGCCCCCACGCAGATCAGCACCACCAGCAATTTGAGAAGGTTTGCCAAGCGCCGATCATTGACGAATTTTTCGATAGCCCAGAAACAAATCGCGCCGACGACGATGATAATCAGGACGCCGATCAGGACTGAAAGCATGGCAATCCCCTGTGCTGGCCTATTGCCACGGACAATAAGCGACGCATTGATCGACAACGTCGCCCTCAATCGTCTCCACCTGCTGCCACACCAACTCGCAACCGTCTTCGGTCAGGCCTTCGCAATAGGGCTCGGGCGCCGAAATGTAGGCGTAGGGGTAGTAGTCGGTCGAGCCGACCGCGATGGCGCCCAAGACGCTGAGCGCGCCAAATGTGCGCCAGCCGCTGCCATGGCGGCCGCGGTGTCCGCTGCGCCACGCCGAGTAATTGTGGCCGTGAATGACGGCGCGACCCGTGCCGTGCGCGGGCACCCCGCGTAAACGAGACGCGGTGACGGCTCTGGTACCGCGTGGCTTGACCACCCGCCGCGCGGCAACGGGCGATCTGGCCTTGCGTTGCCTGCGTCACGCGGGGCGTCGGCCTTGCGTTGCCTGGTCAGCGGCGCGGCCTTGCGTTGCCTGGTCACGCGGGGCGTGGCTTTCGGCTGCCTGGCCACGCGCGGCGTGGCCTTGCGCTGCCTGGTCACATGCGGCGCGGCCTTGGCGTTGCCTGGCCGCGCGGGGCGCGGCCTGGCGTTGTCTGGCCGCGCGCGGAGCGGATTTTCGTGCCGGGGCAGCCTTCCCTTGTTTGCCTTTTTTACCTTGCTGTTGCTGCGCGGAAAAATCGGTGCCGGTGGCGGACGCCGCCTGCGCAGCACTCGGCGTGCAAGGCGCAAACAGGTTAACCGCGGCGAGCAGAGCAGCGGCAAAAAGCGTCAAAGCCATTTTACGCAGCATGGCGAGTCCTTTTGTGTTCCAGCCCAGTCGTTGCTCAACCGCCGCCCGACGCATCGAAAACCGGCGTGGGAAAGCGGCGCGCGTGAAAACCCTTAAAACAAATAAAAGCGAGCCTGCCGCGGGGTGTTGATCCAGATCAACAGCCCCACGCCACGACCGAATTTCATCCAGCTCGAAATGACGTTTGCGCTAGGTCAAGGCGCTTTCGACCGATTTCCGAAATAAATCTATTCTAATCCGCTGAAAGGGTCAGCGGGCTTCCAACGCATGGCGTGACGATGATCCTTGCCGAGGTCCCCAGTATCCGCCTGAGCCGCCGTGCCGTCTGCTGCGGCCTCTGCCTCGTCCTCGCCGGCTGCGCCACGGCGGCGCAAAGTCCGTTGTCAGGTGGACAGCAGGGAAGCGATCGATATGCGTCGATCTACGGCCCCACCATGGATGGGTCGAACGAGATACCGGCGCTCGAACTCGGCCAGGTGGACCGCGACTTGCTGCGCCGAGAGGTGGCATTTCCCGGACGCTATTCGCCGGGGACCATTGTCGTGAACGTCTCTGAACGGCGCTTATACCTCGTTGAACCCGGCGGCCGGGCGCTGCGCTACGCTGTGGGCGTGGGGCGGGAAGAAGCGATGAATTTCCGAGGGTCAGCGACCGTTGCCCGGAAGGCGGAGTGGCCCAGGTGGATCCCCACCGCGGATATGATCAAGCGGATGCCGCGCTATGCCGCTTACGCGGGCGGCATGCCAGGCGGTCTTGGCAATCCGCTCGGCGCGCGGGCGCTCTATCTGTACGTGGGCAACCGGGACACGTATTTCCGCATCCACGGCACGAACGAGCCGGCGACGATCGGGGGCGCGGTTTCAAGCGGCTGCATACGCCTGTTCAATCAAGACATCATCGATCTTTACAATCGCGTTCCGCCCGGCACGCCGGTGGTCGTGCTCTAACCGCCATCGCTTCACCCTCGCAACATTGCGAAACGATCCATGATCACCAAGTCCAACCTGCTTGTGGTCGCGTTGCTGCAGGTCGCTTTATCGCTGCCGGCGAGCGCAGCCAATAAAAAGCCGGACGAGTGCGGTCTTGCGTCGGTCTATTCATCCGCAAGCGAAGAGACGGCGAGCGAGAAGACACTCTTCGCGGAGGATTTCACCGCCGCGCATCGGACGTTGCCATTCGGGACGCTGGTCCGCGTCGAGAATCAAAAAAACGGGCGCTCGGCGGTGGTGCGGATCACCGATCGCGGCCCTACCGTCGCCGGAAGAATAATCGATATTTCGCAGATTGCCGCGCGCGCCCTCGGCATTTCCGGTTTGGCGCAGGTTTGCATCAGAATCCTATGGGTCCCCGAAAGCCCGGCCGCGGAAAGCCACTGATTGTCAGGCTATTTCCGCGGTAGCAGGTATCCCTACCCGATCCCACTCCCTCGGTTCCGTCTCAAGGGGAAGCTCAATGCTTACCGCGAACTGTGGTTCTTTCACTTTATTGTCGTCACGACCCTGCGTACCAGCGGGGCAAGCGTCAGCCCCTGCGCGACGATGGAAAAGATAACGACCGCATATGTCGCGGCCAGGATGAGCGGCTTCTGAGGGAATTCCGGGACCGATAGCACCAGCGCGATT
Organism: uncultured Pseudomonadota bacterium; assembly: GCA_963837965.1. GTDB lineage: Bacteria > Pseudomonadota > Alphaproteobacteria > Rhizobiales > Xanthobacteraceae > Pseudolabrys. The sequence continues at coordinate 14,327 of CAWIPY010000012.1, forward strand.
GAAATCCCGCCGCGCACGCCGCCCCAGGTCAGCAGTGGAATCGTTCCCTTGATGAACGACACGCGGACACTCAACACGGTGACGGGAACCGCCACCGAAAGCAACCGCGCCGCCAGAACGATGGGGATAGCCAGGAAGGCAACCGGCAGCACGGTCTGATCGGGGCGCATCACCAACACTTCGAGCCCGATCAACAGGAACAGCACGATATTGAGAATTTCGTCGATCAGCGTCCAAAAGCCGAACAGATAGCGCTGTGTCGTTTCGCTCATGGCGTCCGCGGGCCCGCGTTCACCGATCAGCAGGCCGGCACATACCATGGCAATCGGGCCGCTGAGATGGAGTTTCCCGGCCAACGCGTAGGTACCCATGACCATCGCAAGCGAGATCAGCACCTCGATGCGAAAATCATCGAGTAGCCGCATGGCGCGGTAAGCCACGTAGCCGGCGGCAAGGCCGAGGACCGCGCCACCCAGCGCCTCGACGAAAAACACTTGCGCGACCTGCACAACGCCAAACCCCGCACCTTCTACTCCAGCCGCCGCAGCCACGAGAATCGTGAACATCACCACGCCGACGCCGTCATTGAGAAGTGCTTCGCCGGTCATCTCGACTTCCGTATCTTTTGGAACATGCACGGCCTTCAATATGCTGAGCACCGCAACGGGATCGGTAGGACTGATCAGCGCGCCGAATACAAGCGCCCATACCAGTGGGATCGGGCTACCGAGCCAGCCGGCAACCAGCCAAAAGCTGATGCCCACAATCGCTGTCGAGAGGACAACGCCAACGGTCGCGAGCAGCCCGACGCTCGCGGCCCTGCTCTTCAATGCGCCCAGGTCGACTTGCAGCGCCCCGGCAAACAGCATGAAGGCCAACATGCCGTGCATCAGCGCTTCCGTGAAGTCGATCTGACGCACCGCGTCGGACAGCGCGCGGGACAATTGCGTCTCTGCGGTCAGCAATTCGAGCCCGATGAGGATGAGCGAGGCGGCGAGCCCCATGATCATGACCCCTATCGTGGTCGGCAGCCGCAGCAGCTTGGCGTTGACGAAGGCGAACACGGCGCTGACCGTCAGCAGAATCGCCACAAGATCGAATATCGATAACAACACGCATTCCTTGTCGTTTGATCTGTTCGCGGAGTACTGCGGCTAACATAGGGCTGCGCAGCCTCAAATGCAGCCTTGAATCAATTGGGGACGGTGGGCGGGACAATACCGACGGCGCCTTCGGTATGCCCCGAGGTTTATGGCTCTTTATCCGGCCGGCCTCAGCCCTTGTGCACCAGCAGGATCATGCCGACCAACACCACCAACAGGACCACCGACAGCGCAATGGCGATGCGCGTGGCTTTCACGGCCCGATCCTTCTCCCACCAACTCGTGGGCTTGATGCCTTGCAGGACAAACGTCGTGACGCCGGCAAGGTTCACGCAAATCAGGTTCACCAGAAACAGCGAGAAAGCGCCGATTGCCAGAGTGGGATGCCCGCCGCCCAGCAGCAGCCCGGACGTCACCAGCGGCGGCAACAACGCCACCGCCACCATGACGCCGATCAGCGTCGCCGATACGCCGGTGGTGAACGCCAGCGCGCCCGCACTGCCGGACGCCAATGCCACCGCGACGTCGCCCAGACCCACCCACGTGCGCGACGCCATTTCGGGCAATATCGGGTCCACGTTCAGCAGCACGCCGAAGATCACCGACAAGGCCAGCGCCGCCGCAATCCCCGCCAGCGCCGTCAGAAGCCCCTGCCGAAGCAGCGATCAGGTCGCCCAAGGTAATGCCGAGCGACAAGGCCACGTTCGGCCCGAGCAGAGGCGCAATCACCATCGCGCCGATGATGACGGCCACGCTGTTGTCATTCAAACCGATGGCCGCCACGACGGTGGACAGCGCCACCATCGCCATATAGACGCGCGACAGCCGCGCGCCATTCTTGATGTCTTCGTACAATTCCTCGCGACCGATCCGCTCCGGCGGCTTTTCCTCGGGCGGCGGCGGCTCGGAGGTAGCCGGTTGCGGTTCCGGCTCCGGTTCCGCCTGGGCGCGTGGCAAAGTCGCCTCGACCGGCAGAATCACCACCCGGTTGCCCTCACTGTTGGAGTAGCGCTTCTCCAACAGATCCAGCACCTTCTCGCTCTGCTCCGCGTCCAACAAGATGCGGACCAGCACTTCCCCGTCCGCCGATCGAATCTGCCGGTGTTCGAGCACCTTGCACTCGTTCAGAAGCGCGCGGACGTCGTCGCCGTCCTTCTCCCGCAGCACCATCTCGATCAAGCGCAGCGCCATCGCGTCTCATCCTTTCGATGTCCGGCCGCCGCAGGCCGTCACCGTATTTCGATCCGTTTCAGCAGCTCCCATATCGGCACCGCCGTAACGCCGCCGACAACCCCGCTCAGATAACTCGGAATGTCGGTGTTGAAGAGCCAGCGCCACAGCAAGCCGGCAACGAGGCTCGTCACCAGCATGGTCGCGAGCGTGATCAGCAGTCGCTGCCAGAGCGGCATGTCATCGCTCCCCGGACCCTTGAGGATTTGCCATTGACGAACCGATGCGTCTCTTGCCTGTACCCAATCTTCAGACAACCGTGCCGAACAATTTCCCGATCCCGGCGGTGAGCGCCATCGCCAAGGCGCCCCAGAACGTCACCCGGGCCGTGGCGCGCAGCACGTTTGCGCCGCCGGCTTTCGCCCCGATCGCGCCCAGCAAAGCGAGAAAGCCCAGGGACGCCGCCGACACGATGGGGACCAGCGCACTCGCCGGCGACACGACCACCATGAGCAAGGGCATGGCCGCGCCGACTGAAAACGTCGCGGCCGAGGTGAGCGCGGCCTGCACCGGCCGCGCGGTGGTGATTTTCGATATCCCCAGCTCGTCGCGCGCGTGGGCGGTCAAGGCATCTTTGGCCATCAACTGCTGGGCAACCTGCCGCGCAAGCGCCTGATCGACGCCACGCCTGACATAGATTTCGGCAAGCTCATTAAGCTCAAACTCGGGATTTTCGCTGAGTTCCTTGCGCTCGCGCGCGAGATCCGCCTGTTCGGTATCGGATTGCGAGCTGACCGACACATACTCGCCGGCCGCCATCGACATGGCGCCCGCCACCAGGCCTGCGACACCGGCGATCAGGACATCGTTCTGCGTCGCGGCTGCCGCGGCAACGCCGACGATCAAGCTCGCGGTCGAGATAATGCCGTCGTTGGCGCCGAGCACCGCCGCACGCAGCCAGCCGATGCGGCCGACGAAGTGGTTCTCCGGATGGAGGCGAAGACGACTCATCCGACATTCCGCCTGTCAGATCACAGCCGCCCCATGAGAAGCAGCACGACGAGGATGATCAGGATGATGCCGATGACACCGATTCCGCCGTGACCGTAACCGTAGCCATATCCGCCGAAGCGGCCACTGAATCCACCGAGCAGGAAAATGACGAGGATGATGACGAGAATGAGTCCAAGCGACATGGTGTTATCTCCTTTGGCAGGACCTGACCGAACATTGAGCCTTATCGAAGCGCAGACCTCGAAGCCTCTTGTCGAATTGCCTCAGGTGCCGCCAGGTCAAGGCCGCACCCCGGGAAATGCCGGACTCCTTTTCTCGATGGCAATACCGCTTTTGCCGACATTGATCTCGATGCTCGTGGTCTTCTGCCGCTGCTGATAGAGCTGATAGCCAAAAACCATGGCGGCGACGGCAAGCACCCCGATGATAAGGTAGAGACCGTTGCGATTCCTGGCCGCGTCGCCCCCGAAGCCGATACAAATATAAGACTGGCAAATGTTTGGGCCAGTGGTTTGACCTAGATCAACCCAGCACACAACGCGCGGGCACCCATTCGGTCTAACTTGAAGCCTGCATGAACTCCGATTCAAAGGAGGCATGGCGCGAATAAGAATGTGCCCAACAATATTCTGAAGCGTTGGCCTCCCGATTAGTGCACTTGAAGGTTGGCGCGCGGCCGGTGGTGCAGCCAGGTTCACGAACGGCTTCACGTACTGCGGAGCAATCAGCTTCACCTTATGACCGAGCCGGATCATCTCTCGGGCCCAGTAATGGGCACTGCCGCAGGCCTCCATAACCACCAACGCCGGCGGCTGCTCGGCCATGAATCTGGAGAAGCTCTGCCGCGACAGCTTCCTGCGAAACTTGGGCTCGCCGGCCATAGACGTAGCGTGTAGGTGGAAAACGCTCTTTGCCAAGTCGACGCCGATCATTGTAATTTCCGTCACGGTTGCCGTCCTTTCCGCTCAGTGGCTGTTAACACCCACTTTCTTGGCACATTGCGATGCCGTCTGGGGAGGGCGGCAACCACCCCCATCTCAATGGCGTCAATCCGCAAACCTATCTGACCGACGTCATCACGCGGATCGTCGACAATCACCCCAATAGCCGGCTCGACAAGCTCCTGCCCTGGGTCTACGCCGACGCGACCGCGCTCAAAGCCGTGGCCTGAGAACAGCGCTTACCCTCCTGCGATGAGGCTCGGCTCGGTCCGTAAGAGCAACCCTCGAACGCGCAGTGTGGGGCAAGCCACCTCGGTCGCTGAGGCGGACATACGGTCTTACGAAAAGCGCCTTTGAACCGCCTTTGGTGCGCAAGCCGATCTACAATTAACCGGAGACGACGCGGTTCCGCCCCGCATGTTTGGCCGCATATAACGCCTTATCAACTCGACGCAAAAACGCATCTCCCGGCTCGCCTGCCGACAGTTGTGCCACACCGAAGCTTGCGGTAATTCCTCCGGTCATCGGCTTGATTTGAGCGGATGCGAGCGCCGCCCTGATCCGCTCGGCGGTTGCTATACAAGCCTCAAGATCAGTGTGCGGCATCAAGGCGACGAATTCTTCACCGCCAATCCGTGCCACGATCTCCGTTCCGCGGGTTTGCTCACGCAAAAGTGCGCCGAAAGCGGCCAGCACCGTATCGCCGACCCAATGCCCGTAAGTATCATTGACTTTCTTGAAGTGGTCCAAATCGGTCATGAATGCCGACAATTGTCCACCCATGCGCTCGACGCGCCCGATCTCAGTGGCCAACATCTGGTTGAACCAACGGCGATTGCCCAGGCCAGTGAGCGGATCGGTCAGCGATAGCGCCAAAATCTCTGCTTCACGCTGTCGTAGCTTTATATTGGTCTGTGTGAGTTGAAGTTGCGCGTCCGCATAATTTCGATTGAGTTCAAGCACCTTCGCATTGAGCGTCTCCAATTCGTCAATATCATATTCCGCCAATACGCGCAGCCTGGACTTCACCCGCCAAACTCGGGCTCGCAATGTCCGAGGCGTGACCAAATCGCCTATTGTCAGCAGCCCGCGATAGATCGCTCCGTCTGGGTCCGCCAGAGCGCGCACAAAGTATGAAAAATTCGGTTGCAAAAACAATTGCGCCACGTGTTCGCCAATTGGCGCGTCGCGCCCTTCCAGCTTGACGATCCGGAGGAAGCCGGCATTGGCTTCAATCAAAGTACCATCCAAATTTAGCGTTGCCGCCACGACGGCCAAAAGCGGTTCTAGGTCGCGTGCAAGCCACGGCACAGGAAGTCCTATCCGCTAACGAGTTGATCCGCAGCGCTGATCGCAGACTGCGCGTTGACGCTGTATGCGTCGGCACCAACCACATCGGCTAGTCGATCGAAGCGGTTGATGGCAAGCCCGCCGATTATCACAGGGGGCCGTGCAGGTCCGAAACGGGCGCGCAACTGCGATATAACTTCCTTCACGACACGTAAATGCTGCGCAAATGACAATGAAAGACCCACAAGATCCGGTGACCACTCGCCGATCTGTCGAATGAGCGAAGGGGTGGGCACATCGGCACCGAGATACTGAATTTCCCAACCGGTGAGTTGAAACGAGTCAGCCACCATACGCAGTCCGATGGAATGGTGGTTACCGGAAACGCAAGCTAAGAGCACCCGTTTGCTAGTCAGCGCAGGCGGCGTCGACCGCAGCAACGCCATCGTCATCACCGATTGCACAATTGCCGTAGCTATATGCTCCTGCGCGACGGTTACATGATTTGTTTGCCATTTCTCTCCGATCCGATACATCGCAGGCTGAATGACATTCACTTCGACATCGATTAGATTTCGCCCGCTGTCGATACAATCGTTCACGATGGCCAGGGCTTCTTGTTGATTGCCGATGAGCAGCGCCGCCTCAAGGGCCGCATCTTCAGGTTTCGGTGTAGACAATGCCATGGGAGCCAGTGACGCTGAGGGTAGCTCGCCCGCGACCAAGAAACTTGTCCGCGCTGCTTGCAGCGCGGTTTTCACCACCGTCCCGTCCTCTGCGGGCATGTGCCCGACAAAAAACTCTGCCAGCCAATCGAGTGATACGGCGACGTGCTCACTGGGAATTGTCCGGGCGGCAAGCACGCTGGCGAGCCAACATAAATAATCCACCATCGGATCCAGCAGGCCGAACTCCAGAACCGGCCTTAAAAACTCCAGATGGAATGTGATGTCTTCGCTGCAGGCATCACGCCCGCGCTGTCCAAACTGCGTATAAATTGAGCCTAATGTTGAATAAAAGCGCTCGGTCACAGCGCTCACCGCATCGGCTTCAAGTCTGTGAAACCGCTGTAATCCATCGTCTCCCAGCGTTTTCAGCACAGGGTCCATTCGCGCTCTCGTCCGCTAATCGGCAAATACATCGAATAGACGGATTTCGGTGCTTTTGGGCACTAGCTTGAGGCCTTTGGGAATGCCCTTGTGTGATTTGTGATAATCGTGGCTCCGGTGCCAAGCCCGGTAGCTTTGCTCGTCACACCAGCGTGTCACAAGCCAAATCTCTGTTTTGTCGTCGACCGGGCTCATTACTTCCATCCCCAAGAAGCCGGGCGCGCTATCAACTAGATGTGGCCGTTGACGGAAAGCAGAGCGCACTGTATCGGCCATGCCATTGGCAACCGTAAATCGACTCACTACGATGAGCATTTCGAATTCTACCAGCCTGCTGATTGATTCATAGAACCTTTACGTTGATCAATAGTGAGTCTTAAAATGCGATTCGGGAGCGGACTCGCGATTCGCTCTGCTTGTCCGGTAACCGAGTGCCGCAATTGGTATAAAAACAAACGATCCATAAACCTTCCTGGGACTATGCTTATGCTGTCGCCGGCCCATGTAGGCGTCAGAGGTGGAGATCGACGCCGAAACTCTGATAATGGCGGCTGACCGGCACGACCGTCCGCAGATGACTTTCAACAATGATCTTCCGCTTCCGCGAAGTCATCTGCTGGAGTGCTTGCAGAAGGTAGAATACAATCGCGTGGCTAGGTGAGAGGACGACTTCGAATTCTTTGGCGGTTTCAGTTGAGAAGTTGGACCTCAGTCTCTCTCCCTCGGGCAAGTTCGAGGATTGCAAATTCAGAGAATGTTAGTTTCCAGTTGCTCTCCCTCCGCCATCCTCGCGGCCGGTGGCTTCTCTCTCCGGTGGAGGCCGGGCGCTGGTGCCGGTGCCGAGGGCGCGGGGAGGGGATCGGTTGCGGCAATCGCCGCACCGTCCAACAGCTCACCATTCAGCCGTCGCCGCGCGATCTGGTCCCACTGGACGAAAATAGTTGGCATGAAGGTTGGTTTGCGGCCGGTTGGTGCAGCCAGGTTCGTGGCCAGCTGAGTGGACGGCTAAGAATTCTTTGGCGTTTCAGTAGTGCCGAAATAAGCTCGGCAAGCTCTGCAGTCAATTTATCCAACAATGCGCTGGCGAGGCCTTTGCCGTCAGCCGGTTGACCAAGGGTTCGCGCTCCACGTTCCTGATGATGTCAGGGACGCGATCGCGGACGGACTTTTGCCTTTTCCGAAAATCGGTGTGATCAAGGTCGCGTTTGGCGCGATTGCACTAAAAGCGAAGGGCCTGAAGGCTGTCGAGGGAACCAACATCGACGAGTTTGCCCGCAATCATGACCTTCCGTTGCTTGTTTGCCTTCGATCTAGTTGAGCGGCTCGCTCATGGCCGTTTCCATTGTTGCTATGTGCTATCCTCTTCTTCGGCAATACAGGCAAATAAGAAAGAACAGGCTCGCGTTGGACTCGTAGAGACGCGTCCAAACGCAGACTTAGCTAGTGCCCGGTGCATTTATCCAAATTCTGGTCGAATAGCCTCCGTAGGCCCTTCGGGGACACGACCTCAATGCACCTCAAGGAACGCGAAACGTACCCAAGTTCAGCAAAGCGGCGAAGGGTACTGGTGACGGTTTGACGGCGGGTGTTGATTAACTGAGCCAGTTCTTCATGCGTCAACGAAATCCCAGTACGCCGGCTCTTATTCTTATCATCGGGGGCGGCTCGGCTCAACGAAATCAGCGCGTATGCGAGACGCTGCTCGACGGGTTGTCCCTGTAGTTCGCCGATGCGGAAGTGTAGGTCGCTCAGACGATCGGCCAGGAGACCAACCAGTTTGATGCATAAGCCCGGATGTTTCTCAAGTAGCCGGAGGAACCGCGGCTTGCTGAGCGTGATCAGGCGTGACGCCTTCAACGTCACCGACGTCGCATCCAAATGTCCCCGCGAATTCAACGACGAAACTCCGATCAGGCTCCCTGCCAAATGAATTCTCAAGACCGTTTCGTAACCGGACGCATGGACCTGGCAAGTCTTGACCATTCCCGAGCGCAAATAGTTCAGGTAATTGGCCGGGTCGTCCTGGCGCTGGAGTATGGTGCCGGGGGGCACCCATCGCTCCGTACCAGCTTGCGCGAGAACTTCCGTTTCCGCTTTTGACAACGTCGATGCAAGGTCCATGCCGAGCCTGAGGGCATATTCACGCATAGGCTGCTCGCGTTCTTTATGGATCTCGGTCCAGCAATAGGCGCGATTGTACCGAAGTACGCACCGCACAACAACGGCCGCGGCGCCCGGCCAATACGGCTTGTCTGCGCTGTCAGCTAGCTGACAGCACCGGCACGCCGCAAGCTGGTAAGAGGTCCAGACAATTCGAGAGTCCGGAGGGACCATGCAATTCGGTGTCAGATTGGCGGTACAGGGCGAAATGGGAGCCAAAGGGCAGGGCTGGGATTACGCCAGGCAGATGGCCCTGGAGGCCGAAGAGCTCGGTTTTGCTTCCGTGTGGCTTCCCGACCACGTCATTAACGCGCACATGACCAAGCGAACTCCCATGCTTGAGAACTGGACTGTTCTTTCCGCTCTCGCGGCACTCACAAAACGTATCACGTTCGCCGGTCACACATTCAACAATTCATTGCGTAACCCGGCCGTCATGGCCAAGATGGCTGCAACTTTCGATGTGATGTTCGGTGGAAGGTTGATCTATTCGCTCGGCTCAGCGTGGTTTCGCGAAGAATTCAACCAGCTTTGGCCTGCCGTGGGATGGCCACGACGACCGTGTAGCGCGTCTGCGCGAAGCGCTCATCATTGCGAAGCGGCTTTGGACCGAATCTGAGGTCAGCTTCAGGGGCCGGTTCTATGAGCTTGCAAATGCTTATTTGGAGCCCAAGCCGATTTAAAAGCCGCATATTCCGATATGGGTCCCGGGCGATTCGGAGGCCACACGCAATCTGGCGGCCGAAATTGCCGATTGCTGGTTAGTCTACTCAAAACCGCCGGAGATCGTCGAGGCATGGGCCCAGGATATGCGGGCACGCAGCGGAAAAGATATTCCGATTGCGATTTCGACCGTCAGTCTCAGCGGTCTGACACCCGATAGGGTTACCGAATGGAGCCACCTCTACGCGGAAGAGAGGAAGCACCGGTTTGCAGTGCCGCCGACCCCGACGGACGTGCTGAATGAAAACTTGTGGGGTTCGGTCGAAAATTGTATCGAGCGGATTCGGCAATGGAAATCGGCCGGCGTTTCCTATTTGATTATTCAGCCGATTCCGCCGCTTGAAGGCATGCGCTTTTTTGCGAAAGAGATCATGCCGTCATTTTAATCTAGCTTGGCTGTCTTGTGCGATCCAGAAGCATTTTCCGGGCCACAGCCTCACGATGACATGCGACATGTTCACTTCCCCGCGTATCGAAATGAATACCACAAGCACAAGCGTGGACGGTGGCATTATCATGATCTATCCGAACTGCTTGTCGTCTCGACCTGTACCAGCCCTGCCTCAATGGCAAGCCATACCAGTTCGGCGTCGGTGCGCGCGCCGACCTTGCTCTTGATCTGGTAGTGGTTATTCTGCGCGGTCTTGAGACTGATGGCCAGGCTGGCGGCGATCGTCTCGGTGGTCGATCCCCGCGCGATCATGCGCAGGATTTCGACCTCCCGCGGCGTCAGTTCGGCGACGGCGGTCGCGGCGTTGCTCAGCCGGTCCTCGGCGAGTTCGCGGGCAACATCCGGGCGAGATCGCCCTGCGCCCGCCCAGCACCGCCTCGATGGCGCGCACCAGTTCCGCCGGCTCGCTGCTTTTGGTCACATAGCCGCTGGCGCCGGCCTGGAACGCCTTCAGCGCGAACGCCGCCCCCTGGTGCATGGTGAAGATCAGGATCCGCGCTGTGCCGTCACATTGTCGGATGTGACGCGTCGCCTCAATGCCGCCCGGCCCCGGCAGGGCGATGTCCATGATGACGATGTCCGGCTCAAGCTCACGATAAAGCCGGTAGGCCTCGGCTGCATCGCCGCCCTCGCCGACGACGCGATAGTTCGGGTGACGCTCGATCAACCGCCGGTAGCCCTCGCGCACGATCGGGTGATCGTCGATCAGCATGATGCGCGCACCCGTCATGCCGGCATCCCCAACGAGCCTGCCGGTATCAGGCTGTCGATGCGGATGCCCGTCTCCGTCTGCATGATCGACAGCGAACCGCCGAGCGACGCGACCCGCTCGCGGATGCCGAGAATGCCGTAACCCGCCGCGCGGGCGATCACCGCACCCGAGCCGCCGCCGTCGTCGTCAGACGGTCAGGCGCACGCGGGCGTCGGGTCCGCCGCTCTCCCGGCTTAGTTCGACGCGGACTTCGCTGGGCCTGCCGTGGCGGGCGGCATTGGTCACGCATTCCTGCGCGATCCGGTAGATGCCGATGGCGGCATCGGCCGAGACATCGGCAAAGTTGCCATTGGCCTTCAGCGTGAAGCGGGTTCGCCTGCCGAGGCTCGCATTCCAGCCGCCGAGCATGGTCCTGAGGCTCGCCTCCAGCCCAAGCTCGTCGAAGTCGGGCGGACGCAGCCGGGCGAAAGCACCGCGTAGCGTCTCCATCATCTGGCGGGTGATGCGGCCGATGGCCCGCGCGTCGTCGACGATGTCCGTTCGGCTCCCTGCGGCGACTTCGATTGACGCCGCCACCGCGCCGGCCGCGGTCAGGCTTTGACCGAACTCGTCATGCAGCTCCCGGGCAAGCTGTCGGCGCTCGTCGTCCTGTACTTCCAGCAGCTTGCGCATGAGTTGGGCACGGTCGCGGACGCCATCCTCCAGCCGCGCAGCGAGGTGACTGGCCGCTTGCGCAATCCTACTGAATTCCCGCGAGCCGGTTCTCGGCAGACGGATCGCCAGATCGCCTTCGGCAAGGCGATTCAGTCCGGCGACAATGCGCGTCGACCGGCTTCAGGGCCTGTGCGATCGCAAGTCCGCCGGCGAAAGCGATCGCGATCGCCATGGCCGCTGCGGTGCCACCGATGATGCGCACCTGCTGCCAGGTCCGGGTAATCGCCGCCACCGGATCGAAGCCGGTACTGACATGGTAGGGTTCACTGCCGATGACCTCGATGACGCGGTTGAGCGGCGGAACGGGTTCGAACACCGCCGAGAAGATCGCGCTGAACCAGTCCGGCGCCTCCATGCCGAACACATTCCAGTCAGCACATAGCCGGCGCTTCGAAAAGCGGGGCCCATCTACATCCACACACGTCCCCGGCGCCATCGCGGATAGGACACTGAGCGCAGAACTCCCCACCCCGGCGAACGGCGCACCACTCGCCAACATGTGAATGCTCTCGACTTTGGCGACGACGCGTTGTTGCGTCCCATGCATTTCCGTTCGGACGCGTTTGCGCGCTATCCGCGATCGTCCATGCAACCGCGCCGCCGAACGCCAGGGCAATCACGAGCCAAAGCCGCAGCACCAGTCCGACTATCAGGCTCATCGTCGTGTTCCCCGTGCATCGTCCCACAAAGCAATAACAGCACCCGAATTGAGACCGCGTTTTCGTGCCGACGCAAGATGCCGCAGCACCGCGCCCAGACCCGTTACGCATGATCGGGCAAATTGCCCGGGTTTGCGAGGGCAAACCTCCCTTGGCTGCCCCGGGGTTCTTAGCCACGCTGGTCGCATTGAAAGCAGGAGATCGAAGGAAGATCCATGCGAGGCATGCCCGAGGCCGGTGCGATACTTCCCGAGTGTGCGTTTGAGGCGACCGCCAACGGCCGCCGCGTCGCCGAGCTGGGACGCGCGCTCGAGGCCGGCCTGATCGGACGGGCCGGGCTGATCGAACGCCTGCTGATCGCGCTTCTCACCGGCGGCCACCTGCTGGTGGAGGGGCCGCCGGGCCTTGCCAAGACGCGCGCGGTCAAGCGGCTCGCCGAGGGGCTCGACTGCTCGTTCGCCCGCATCCAGTGCACACCCGACTTGATGCCCGCCGACCTCACCGGCACGCAGGTGTTTCGTCCGGAGCGCGGCAGCTTCGAGTTCGTTCCCGGGCCGGTATTCCATTCGTTGGTGCTGGTGGACGAGATCAACCGTGCGCCACCCAAGGTGCAATCGGCGCTGCTGGAGGCGATGGCGGAAAACCAAGTGACGGCGGGCGGCATTACGCACCGTCTGCCCGAACCGTTCATGGTGGTAGCGACGCAGAACTCCATCGAGCACGAGGGAACTTTCCCGCTGCCCGAGGCCCAGCTCGACCGCTTCCAGATGCATGTGCTGGTCGACTTTCCCGACGCCGAGGCCGAGCGCGCCATCCTCGAACTCGTCGAGACCGAGACGGCGGCGGAGCCGTCGCGCGTCGGGCACAGCCTCGACGCCGCAACGATCTTCGCGGCGCGGGCGGAGGTGGCGAAGGTTCATCTCGCTTCGGCGCTGAAGAACTATATGGTCCGCCTCGTCATGGCGACGCGGGAGGACGAGCCTCAGCCCGAAATCCGGCGCGCGATCGAGCATGCGGTCTCGCCGCGCGGTACGCTGGCACTCGCGGCCGCCGTCAAGGCGCGCGCCTTCCTTCACGGCCGCGACTACGGCGTGCCCGACGACGTCGCCGAACTGGCGCCCGACATCCTCGCGCACCGCCTGGTGCCGACCTGGCGCGCGAGTCGCCGACGGCGAGACGGCACGGGGCCTCGTCGGGCGCCTGCTCGACGCCATTGCCCCTCTGTGAGGCGCGCCTCCGATGGCCGAGCCCCCACTCTCCGGCACACGGGTCGACGCCGACCATCTCCTGCGACTGCGCCATCTGGTGAAGCATCTGCCGCAACCCGGTCTCGCCGCCAGCGGCCGGCCAGGCGGCTTTCCGACACGCCGGCGCGGCAGTGGGCTCGATGTCCGCGATGTTCGCACCTACACCGAGGGGGACGACTTCCGTCACGTTGATGCCATGACCACGGCGCGCACCGGACGCGTGCACGTGCGCACCTTCCACGACGACCGTGACAAGACCGCGCTGCTGGTCGCCGATTTCCGCGCCCCCATGCTGTGGGGAACGCGCGGGCGCCTGCGCTCGGTGGCCGCGGCCGAGGCGCTCGCGCTCACCGGCTGGCGCGTGGTCGGCGCCGGCGGCCGCATCGGCCTGATGGCTTTCGGCGGTAATGGCGACGTCATGTACGTCGCGCCACGCGCCCGCGACCGGGCAATGGCCGAAATCGCCGGCGGCCTTCAGCGCATGCACGAGCGGGCACTTGCCGAGCGCGCCGGCAACGCATCGCTGGACGACGCGCTGGACCGCGCCGGTCGACTGGTGCCGCGCGGTTCGACGCTGTTTCTCGCGACCGCGCTCGACGATCCGGGGCCTAATTTCGAAGATGTGGTGCGGTCGCAGATGCGACGGGTCTCGCTGGAAGTCCTGTTGGTGTGCGACGCTTTCGAGCGGAAACCGCCGCCCGGAACCTACCCATTCTTCACGACTCCGGGTCATTTGCGCCGTGTGATCCTCGGCACGGTTCGGCAAGAATTGTCACTCGACCTCCGCCCATCCCGACTGCGCGCGCTCGGCGTCACCGTTCGCGCGGTGGAGACCTCTGCAACAAGCCTGGATATGGCGCGCACGCTGGAAGAGGAGACGATGGATGAGCGCTGACATCGTCTCGAAGCTGCGCCCCATTCGCCTGCCGGCGAACTTCGCCACCTTTAACTGGCACGATCATCTCGCCGCTTTTGCACTCGGGGTCTTTGCGGCCCTTGCGGTTGCTGCGATCTTCGCCCCGCTGATGACACTGCGCCGCTCGCCGGTCCGCAAAATCCGCCTGGAACTGGAGGCGTTGCGCCGCCTTCCTCCTGCAGAGCGGCTCTATCGGCAGGCGACGATCCTCTCCCGCCTCGGTGCCACGCCGCGCGAGGCGATGGACTGGCGGGCCGCGCTCTATCGTCCCGGCGTTTCTCTCGACCTCGATGCGCTGGATCGCGAGATTGTCAGCCTTGTCCGCCAGCGAGCGTGAGATGCCGGATTTCGCGTTCCCCTTCGCATTCCTGGCTTTGCCTGTTGTCCTGCTGGCCCGGCTTCTCCCTCCGGACCGCGGGAACCGAAGCGGCGCAGTCTACGTCCCTCCCTCGATTGTGGCGCGACTGCCGGCGGCTGGCGACAGCGATATGAGGAAGCGGCTTTTCCTGCTGTTGCCGGTCGTGCTTTGGATTCTTCTCGTAACCGCGCTCGCGGGACCGCGAATCCCGGTTGAAACCAACGCCCTGCCGATTTCCGGGCGCGACATCGTTCTCGTGCTCGACCTCTCCGGATCGATGGCGACCACCGATTTCCGGTTCGAGGGCAAGGCGGTCTCGCGCCTCGACGCCGTCAAGCGGGTCGCCTCGCGCTTCGTCGAAGGCCGGGCGGGCGATCGCATCGGTCTGGTGATCTTTGCCGAAAAGGCTTATTTCGCCGCCCCGCTGACCTACGACGTCAGGGCGCTGGCCGCGACCATCCGCGGCGCGACCATCGGCATTTCCGGACGCTCGACGGCGATCGCCAACGGTCTCGGCCTCGCGCTGAAGCGACTGGAGCAGTCCGCTGCCAAGAGCCGCGTCATCATCCTGCTTTCAGACGGCACCGATACGTCGGGATCTGTGCCGCCGACAAAGGCCGGCGTTCTTGCGAAACGTCTCGGCGTGCGCATCGACACCATCGCCCTCGGAACGCAGGACCTTGCCACCGCCGCCGACGGCAGCGATGCGGTCGACACCCAGACCGCTGAAGTCCATCGCCGAGAGCAGTGGCGGTACCGCTTTTCGGGTCCGCACATTCGACGATCTGCAGAAGGTCGCGGCGAACATCGACCGCCTTGAACCGACAGTCGCCGGCGAACCACCGATGATGGCGTGGCGCGACCTCTGGATCTGGCCGGCAGGGGCAGCTCTTTGCCTGGCGCTCGTTCTTCTCGGCTGGCGAGAGAGGACGGCCTGATGGCATTCGGGAACGTCGTCCTGCTCAGACCGCTGTGGCTGATCCTGCTGCCGGTACTCGGCGTCGCCGCGTGGTGGATCGCCCGGCGCACCTTTGGTCTTGCGGGCTGGGAGCGAGCCGCCGATGCCGAACTCCTCCGCGTGATGGCGCGTTACGGCCACGTCGTCAGCGGCGTGACGACAAGGTTGCCGCCGGCGGCGCTGGTCGCCGCCGTCCTTCTCGTCCTCGGCCTTGCCGGCCCCGGCCTGCGCACTACGGCGCCGGCTCTGCGCAATCTCGATGGCATCGTCATTGTCATGGACATGTCGCCGTCCATAACGAAGGGCGGCAATCTCACCGCATCACAGGCCGCGGCCGCGCTGGTTCTGGAGAAAAGCAACGGCCGTCCAGTCGCTCTGGTCCTTTATAGCGGCCAGCCCTATCTCGCGAGTTCGCTGACGGTCGACCCGGCAACGCCGGAAAGCGTCATTTCCGTGCTCGATGCCGAAACCATGCCCGATGGCGGCTCCCGCCCCGATTTTGCCCTCTCGCTGGCGCGAAAAGTGCTCAGAGAAGCCGGCACGATCCACGGAGACGTTGTTCTGGTTTCGGATGGGGGCGGGCTCAATGCGGCGGCGGCCGCCGAAGCGGCAAAAATCCGTGATGCAGGCGGGCGGCTCTCGACCATATTCGTCGCGCCGAAACTTTATCCGGCCGGAATGCCGACTCCCGACGCAAGCGGCCTGCGGCATCTAGCCGAGTTGGGCAGCGGCACATTCGAAAACGCCGACGATACGGCCGCCATCGCCGGCGCGCTTGCCAGCGACGAGGCGCGGGATATGCGGCGCTCCGATCTGTTCTCGCTCTATTATCGAGACTTCGGTCGCTACATCGCGGGACTGGCGCTCATCCCGGCGCTTCTTCTTCTGAGAAGAAGGAGAAGCTGACATGCGCCGCTTCGCCCTGCCCCTTCTGGTATCGGCCGCCGTGCTCCTCGCGCTCATCGCCGGGCCTCGGGCTTGGGCCAAGCTCGCCTTGCTGGCCGGGCAGCCTGCGCTGGCTGTCCACTTGCTCAAGGAGCCCGCGCCGCTGGGTGTCGCGCTCTACCGAGCCGGCGACTATGCCGCCGCCGATGCAGCCTTTGCCGCCGCGGGCAACAATGCCACCTACGACCGCGGCAACTCGCTGGCTGCGACCGGGACGTACGAACTCGCCGTCGCCTATTACGATGCCGTGCTTTTCGCCGATCCGGACGACGAGGACGCGCGCCACAACCGCGACATCGTCTGGCGGCTGTTGCTCCCCCTGGCCCCGTCGGCCAATCCCACGCCGGGCCGGAAAGAGGATGTTCGCGACAATCGCGACGTCGTTTCGCGACTGTTGTCCCCCCTTGCCCCAGCGGCCAAGCGGATCGCAACAAAGCCTCTGACCATCGCGCAGAAGGTCGCGCTGCGCAACCAGCAGCACGTCCACAAGCCGCTTACAGCTCAGGCTTTGGAGGCCAACAGGCGCTGGCTCGCCAACCTGCCCGATGCGCCGGGCAGGTACCTGAAAGCGCTGCTGGCCGCCGATTACGCGCGCCGCTTCGCAGAGGGAAAAGCCATTGCCGAAAAGGGGGCATGGTGATGGTCGTACGGTGGATCGCCATCGCCTGCACCGCGTTCGTTCTCGCCTGCGGCAACGCGCATGCCGCCGCCGACGCGGAGCTGAGGGTGACCGTCGACAAGTCCACGCCGACGGTCGGCGAACGGGTCGTGGTGACGGTCCACGGTGATTACAATCTGACCATCGCCGATGAAGTCTTGAAGGTTCCCGAACTGAAGGGGGTCGATTGGCTGCAGCTTCAGCGGGACAGTTGGTCGGACCAAACGGTCGCAGGCCGCCTGACCAAGGTCTTTGAACGACGCCTCGCACTTTTCGCCAACAAGCCGGGGCGGTTGACCATTCCTTCCCTGGTCCAACACCTGACCGTTATCGGCGACAACGGCCAGCGAACCGAACGCCAGGTGAAGTCACAACCGGTGACGCTCGACGTTTCGCCCGCCCCGGTGGCGGCCGGCACACCGTGGCTGCCGGCAGCGTTGGTCACCCTCACCGATGAATGGAGCCAAGATCCCGCAAAGCTCGAAAAAGGCGCCAGCGTGCGCCGGACCGTCATCCTGAAAGCCGTCGGCGCGGACCCACAGCGGCTGCCTGCGGAACCCTCGATGCGCCAACCATGGCTGATCGCTTTTTCCGATCCCGAAAAGCGCGACGTGAAACGCACTCCTGACGGACCCGTGATCACGGTGACCTGGACCTGGCAATTGCGTCCCATCACGGGGGAGATTGGCACGCTGCCGGCCATCACGGTTCCCTGGTACGATACCCGATCGAAAAAGATGCATGAAGCGGCGATCGGCCCTCGGCGAATTGGCTATGGCGGGTTCGGCGCCGACACGCGAGCGGGCTGGCGCGACGATTTCCAATCGCCGACAACCTTGCTGTATTTTCGGCTTGCTCGGCTTTTCCCTGACGTTGTTGACGATGTTCTACTACGCTCGCCCGCGCCGGTTCGCTGACATGACCGCCTACTTCCGGCGTCTGATCGCGGTGGTGCCCGACCGGTATGCGCTCGCGCTGAGGCTCGCCGTTCGCCGCCGCGACGCGGCCGCACTACGTCGCGCCGCCCGCTCCTATCTGCAGCATCGCACGCGGCGACAGCAAGATTGGGAGGCGCTGGCGATGCTGGACCGCCACCTGTTCTCGTCCGGGACCGGTTCAGCGCCTTTCGACTTTCATCGCTTTCGCCGAATCGTCTTAACTGCCAGGTGGCGCACGTGAGCGGATGCCAGCCGGCATATGATTTTAAATCGCGATACTTCCCTCTTGATAAACTGGGAGTTGTCAATCTCGCCTAAGCTAGCCGACATCGACTAAAGAGCGAGAAGTTCATGTAAAACTAAATGCGAGATGGGAGACCGAGCTATCCGGTCCGAAGTCATGACAGGGGGGTAGAGAATGTTAGTTTCCAGTCGCTCTCCCTCCGCCACGCTTTTATCGGCGCCTTCTCTCTCCGGTGGAGGCCGGCCGCAGAAAGCGCAGGCCCACCGGGATTTGTTGTCGGACCTCTGGACCTCGCGAGGCGGGATCGCGACTGAGACCCTCTCTGAAGGGCCTCTTTCTCTGAAGCTCTGTACTCGCGTTAAAAGGTACTGTGCTTTGAGGTCAACAATTTTGGGCCTTGTACAGCGCCCCAAACACGCCGTGTTCGAAATCCCATTCGCTTGAGGGATTAAGAACAGGGCTTCCTTACCCGAACGCCGGCACCTCGTTTCGCACCGCCGTACGATCATAGGCGCGAGCGAGTGCCGCCAGCGCGCGCATCGGTGGATCTCCGGCGAGTTGGGCGGCGGCACTTTCATCACGCCGCAGTCGAGGGTCGCGCGAAAGAACAGCGACGAGCGGTCGCCAGCGTGATCATAAGCGCCGGACGACTTCGAGTTCGACGCTGGCTTCGCCGACCAAACGTACCGCATCTCCGATCGGCCAGTTCACGAGGTGCATCATATCAATTCAGCCACTCAGTCGGTTCTCTTGTCTAGGCCGCAGTGACCTGCTGTTTCCGTGCAATATTGGGTGTTGTGCGTAGTGGTATGTGGCAACAGTTCGAGGCGCGCATCGAGGCTACATCTTCGCCGACCCGGATTAGCGTCGGCATTCGGGGGCGAGAAAGGGCGCTGAAGTGATGGACAGACGCACGAATTTCACAGCTGCGGCCTTACCAACTCCTAGACACTCCTAGAAGCCTCGTGGGGAACAGTATTCAACCTCAAGCAGTCTGGGAATAGAGGGTCGTTAACAGAGGCACCTCAACTCCGGTACTCTGAACCCGCCCAGATGACGCTTAAGATGCTCGTACCGCCGGTCTCCGGAGGCTCGTAGAGCGCAGCCGGAGGCGCCCGCCCGTCAACCGGTCGTCCCTGAAATAGATCTAGATATACCCAACTTGTTCATTGACCCGGCGCGATGTACCGTATTTGCAAGGCGAATGCAGACTATCACGATGCCATTTAATGCTCTGTCCTGCATTCCATTGGAGTGTGCGTGTGAATGGACCTCGATAGTGTAAGCCTCCTGAGCGATCTGATCGGTTTCCCGACTGTAAGCCGAGATTCCAATCTCGACCTCATCCATTTTATCCGTACTTTTCTGGTGGCTCGTGGATTCGATGTCACCCTGGTTCCGAGCAAGGGCGAGGCGAAGGCAAATCTGTTCGCGACGATTGGGCCGGCATGTTCTGGCGGGATCATTCTGTCGGGGCATACCGATGTCGTGCCTGTAGACGGCCAGACGTGGAGTTCCGATCCCTTCCGCTTAGTCGAGCGGATGGGCCGGCTTTATGGCCGCGGCACAGCCGACATGAAAGGATTCATATCATGTGCACTGCGGGCTGCGGATGTTGCGTCAAAAAGAATACTAAGTCGGCCACTCCAGTTGGCATTTTCATATGATGAGGAGGTGGGCTGCATTGGCGTTCGGCCTATGTTGGATGAACTCGCAAAGAGAGCGGAGCGACCGAGCCTCTGCATTGTTGGAGAGCCGACAGGCATGCAAGTAGCCGTCGGTCACAAGGGCAAGCTGGCTGGAAGAGCGACCTGTTGCGGAACGCACGCGCATTCTGCGTTTGCGCCGCGCGCGTTGAACGCCATACATTTGGCCGTTGATTTCGTAAACGGAATTCGGGCGGTGCAGAAAACCTTACAGACTAGCGGCTATTGCGACCCCCTGTTTGAGATTCCATTCACGACGTTGCACGTAGGAAAGATTGCGGGGGGGCGGAGTATGAACATTGTCCCCAATGTTTGCGTTGTCGACTTCGAAATCAGAAATATACCGAGTGACGACACGAGGAAGATCTTCGAGCAACTCAACGAAACAGCGTCGGACATAGTCCATCCACTTCGGGAGAAATTCAACGAGGCGGATATCGCGCTTGCGGTTCTGAACGAATATCCCGGACTTGATTCGTCTAAGGAGGCAGAGCCGTTGAGCCTTGCCGCAAGGTTTGCCCAGTCCAAGTCGCGCATCAAGGTCCCGTTTGGGACCGAAGGAGGCCTATTTAGGTCACGGCTTGATGCGCCGACCGTAATCTGTGGCCCAGGATTTATGGATCAAGGTCACAAGCCGGATGAATTTGTTTCGATCGATCAAATGCGGCTTTGCGACCGGATGATGGATACGGTTGTTGACTTTCTTGCCGAAGCATAGATGGCCCGTCGTTCGAGTCCGCAACGAGGCAGGCGACAAACCTGGAACTCCATTTGAGAGTTGAGTCGTCTCGAATCAGTGCCCTGCGTGATCATCTAACGCTTGAAGGGCTCAAGGCGTGAGCCGAGGCTAGGTCGAGCGTCATTGCGCTGCGCTTTACTGCGGGGGGCCTGCCGTCGTCTAATCGTCGCCGGGGACACCGTAGCTGGGCGCTGCGGTCGGATTGAGGGCGCGAATGACGTAGTCAGCGAGCTGCGGCTTGTAAATCTCCCAAAGAGCCGTAAGGCCCTGAATGGGGCACAACTCGCTCCAGTCAACACGCAGATCGGCAACAGGCCAGGACACCTGGTCGACTAGCTTCATGCCGGACGAGCGAACCGGCCCGGCTTCGCCGCCCGCCAGGATTGCCGCTTGCATGGTTGCGAGGAGGCGGTCGCCGAGATGACCGGAGGAAGCTTCGAACGCTTCGACCATTCGCCGTGGCACATCGATGTCGGATAGGAGATTGCCGCCGCACGCGACATTCATCCCCTTCGCTTCGGCAAAGACGCCGAGCGCGCGTGCTCCCGAATGGACAGCCGAGTTGCCCTTGCGATCGACGACCAAGAGTTGACGAAACTCCATATAATCTGATGAGGCACTGAGCACCTCGATCACTTGGCCGGCATCGGCGCCGAGGGCCATTAGGTCGAGTGCACGAATGCCGAGTAAAGGGTCCGTCACGTTCTGACTGGTGACCGCCCCGACTCCGGCGCGAGCATAGGCGCAACGCGCCGCGACCGCCGGCGAGGACGAGGACACTGCTACGCCGAACATCCCAGTATCTGCACAGCGCGCAACGATCGAAAAGGTCACTAACCTTCCTCCGGAATAACTGCGATTACATCTATCTCAACAAGCCACTCAGGGCGGGCCAGTGCAGTAACAACGATGCCGGTGGAGACGGGATAAACTCCTTTCAGCCATTTGCCGACGACCCTATACACCTGCTCGCGATAGCGCGGATCGACGATGTAGAGCGTAATCTTGCAAATGTGCTGAAGCTTCGAGCCGGCCTCCTCGAGCAGCAATTTTATATTAGCCATGGCCTGCTCCGCCTGGCCGGCGACGTCACCGATCGCCACGCTCTCCGATGTATCTAGGTTTTGCCCAACCTGCCCGCGCACGAACACCATATCACCTTTGGCCACGACGACCTGGCAGAGATCATTATCGAGCTTCTGTTCAGGATAGGTTGATCTAGTATTGAACTTGCGGATGCGGGTATGTGCCACGGCAAACTCCATAATACACGATATTGGTCCACAAATCGATCCGCACCATTTCATCTGGTCTCGACCAACGCATCTGATTTGAGCGCACTTCGCCGCGGCGCAGATTTGCGCTGCTTTGAAAAATGGTAGTCCAAATATCTTTTCCGCGTCACAATATGGTCCGCGATATATTTTGCGTCGTGCCAAACACCCCAGATGAAGCTGGAGCCACGGCCCGAAAGCCACGGCAGCCCGAGAAAATAAACTCCGGGCTCGGACGAAACACCGCGCTGATGGTTCGGATTTCCCTTTTCATCGAATGCGTCGGCCTGCAGCCAGCCGTAATCACAAGTGTACCCCGTCGCCCAGATGACAGTAGACACCCCATCCCGCTTGAGATTTAGCGCGAGAATAGGATTCTTCACGGAAGGTGGATCTGCTGCGAACTTTCGCGCATCGGGCTCTTCCGGAAGATTGAGACCGTTGCGGGCGATGTAGGCGTCGGCTTCATCCAACAAGGACAAATAATTGGCGTCCCCTCGCTCGATGTTGTCGACAAGATCCGATGCGAATGTAAGAATCCCGTTTTCATAAGCTTGCGTTTGACCCACCAACGTTATTCCCTTCGCGCCGAGACGGCGGAAGTCTATCGTCTCACCACCATTGGCACCGCTCACAGCTATGGTGACATGTTCGGTGCCTGGAGCGCGGGACTGGGCATCCCATTTCCCAAGCACTCCAAGCCACCAGACGTAATCAAGGCCGCGATAGGCCCGCGGCGGACGATCATGCGGGCCGACTGACAGAAAGACCCGTCTTCCCGCTTGCAACAACTCGTCGGCAATCTGCACACCCGAGGACCCGGCACCTACGATCAGGACCGCACCCTCGGGCGCCTGGCCAGGATTCCGGTAAGTACTTGAATGAATTTGTGACAATCCAGCCCGCGCCGGAATGATTTCGGGGACGACAGGAAGTTGAAACGCCCCCGTTGCAGCCACGACGTTGTCGGCTTCGACCGTTCCTTGTGAGGTTTCCACCCGGAAACCGAGGCGGCCGGGAATACGCCGCACGCTAGTTACTTCGACGCCGCAACGAATACTCCCAGCGCTTGCGAAGCATCTTGGTGATCTTGGGCGCGCCCGCCAGTGCCGTGCCGCCACGAAATGCTTTGTCAGCCGCAATCCATGGATCGTCGGTCTCTGATAGCGTGGCGGAGAGCGCAAGCGCGAACAGCGTTCGGTTGAAACCATCTTCCAGCGCTGAGAGGGCGCTGCCGAGACCGGGGCAAGGACCGCTCAGCTTCCAGAGGCGGTTTCACCCAGCCAAGGAACTGGATCATTTAGGCTACCGGAAGACCCGTTATCGCCAGAGTGCCAGCCCCTGAGAAGGGCATATAAAATGCCGGATGTTGCGCCACAGCAGACCAGGGCTCGAACGCAGTCGATCTTTATACCTTCTTGATCGCGCGCAGCCCCATTCCGTATCGCTTCTTTATTGACCTCCCTCTATTTGAAATGTTGCTCCGTCAACTTTGAAAGGAGCAGCTATGCTCGACCTCGCCATGCTCGCCATCGGCCTCGGCTTTTTCGCGCTGTCGATCGGCTACGCCGTCGCCTGCGACCGGCTGTGAAGGTGCCGCCATGCTGTTCGACTATTCGCTCGCCGGGCTCGTGACCGCGGGGCTGCTGGTCTACCTCACCTATGCCCTGCTCCGGCCCGAGCGGTTCTAAGAGGCTCCGATGACCATCAACGGCTGGCTTCAGATCGCCATCTATTTCGTCGTGCTCACCGCGCTGGTCGTGCCGCTCGGCCGCTTCATGGCGAAGGTGTTCGAGGGCGAGCGCACGTTCCTTTCGCCGGTCTTCCGTCCCGTGGAGACCATCCTCTATCGCGCGGCCGGCGTCGACGAGACGCGCGAGCAGGACTGGCTCACCTATACGGTCGCGATGCTGCTGTTCAATGCCGCGGGCTTCGTCGCCATTTACGCGCTGCTGCGATTGCAGGCGTTGCTGCCGCTCAATCCGGCCGATCAGTCGGCTGTGCCGCCCGACCTCGCCTTCAATACCGCGGTCAGCTTCGCCACCAATACCAATTGGCAGAACTACGGCGGCGAAAGCACGCTCAGCTATCTCACGCAGATGGTCGGGCTAACCACGCAGAATTTCGTCTCGGCCGCGACCGGCATCGCGCTCGCCGTCGCGCTGATCCGCGCCTTCGCGCGCGCCTCGGCAAAGACCGTCGGCAATTTCTGGGTCGATCTCACGCGCTGCACGCTCTACGTGCTGCTGCCGCTCTCGATCGTCGCTGCGCTGTTTCTGGTCTGGCAGGGCGTGCCGCAGAACCTTGGCCCCTATATCGACGCCACCACGCTAGAAGGCGCCAAGCAGCTCATTAGCCAGGGCCCGGCTGCCTCGCAGATCGCCATCAAGCAGCTCGGCACCAATGGCGGCGGCTTCTGGAATGCCAACTCGTCGTCCCTTACGAGAACCCGACGGCGCTCTAGCAATTTCGTCGAGGTGCTGTTCATCCTGCTGATCTCGGCCGCGCTCACGCACACCTTCGGCCGCATGGTCAAGGATACGCGGCAAGGCTGGGCGCTTTACGCCGTGATGCTGATCATTCTGGTCGTCTGCCTCGCGGTTACCTATTGGGCGGAAGGCTGCCGGCAACGCCAATTTCGCGCGTCTCGGCATCGATCCGGCGCAACATGGAAGGCAAGGAGGTGCGCTTCGGCATCGCCAATTCGAGCCTGTGGGCGGTCGCGACGACCGCCGCTTCGAACGGCTCGGTCAATTCGATGCACGACAGCTTCACGCCGCTCGGCGGCATGATTCCGATGCTGCATCGATCCAGCTCGGTGAGATCATTTTCGGCGGCGTCGGCTCCGGCCTTTACGGCATGTTGCTGTTCGTCGATCATCGCGGTGTTCATCGCCGGGCTGATGGTCGGCCGCACGCCGGAATATCTCGGCAAGAAGATCGAGGCCAAGGAGGTCAAGATGGCGATGCTCGCCATGCTGATCCTGCCGCTGTCGATCCTCGGCTTTACCGCCATCGCAGTGCTGATCCCGTCGGCGATCTCCAGCATGCACAACGCCGGCCCGCACGGATTCAGCGAAATCCTCTATGCCTATTCGTCGCAGACCGGCAACAACGGCTCGGCGTTCGCGGGGCTAACTGGCAACACGCTCTGGTACAACACGACCGGCGGGATCGCCATGCTGATCGGCCGCTACTTCGTGATCATCCCGATGCATGGCCGTGGCCGGCTCGCTGGTCGGCAAAGAAGATCGTGCCGGCCTCGCCCGGCACATTCCCGACCCATAGCGGCTTGTTCGTCGGCCTGCTGATCGGCGTGATCCTCATCGTCGGCGGCTTGACCTTCTTCCCCGCGCTCGCGCTCGGTCCCATCGTCGAGCATTTCGCCATGCTAGCGCACACCGTGTTCTGAGCCGCGGGCTTCGGAGACACGACAATGGAAACTTCCAAATTCCGCAAGCGCATGCCGGTCTCGGCGCTGTTCGACCCGAAGATCGTCGTGCCCGCGATCGGTCATGCCTTCGTCAAGCTCGATCCGCGCAAGCTGATGCAAGAACCCCGTTATGTTCGTGCTGGAGATCGTCGCGCTGCTGACCACAGTACTGTTCGTGCGCAGCCTGATTGCCGGCAGCACCAAACTCGGATTCGAGTTGCAGATCGTGGTGTGGCTGTGGTTTACTGTGCTGTTCGCGAATTTCGCCGAAGCGGTGGCGGAAGGCCGCGGCAAGGCGCAAGCCGATACGCTGCGCAAGACCCGCACCGAGACGCGCGCCAAGCGTATTCTGATGCCGGATAACTACGAGGTCTATCGAAGGTGTGTCCGCCGACGAACTGCAAGCGCGGCGACCTGGTGGTGTGCGAGGCTGGTGACGTGATCGCCGGCGACGGCGAGGTGATTGAAGGCATCGCCTCGGTAAATGAGGCTGCTATCACCGGCGAGTCGGCGCCAGTGATCCGCGAGTCAGGCGGCGACCGCTCGGCGGTGACCGGCGGCACCACCGTGATCTCCGACCGCATCGTTATCCGCATCACCTCATCGCCCGGCTCGTCCTTTCTCGACCGCATGATAAAGCTGGTGGAAGGGGCGGAGCGGCAGAAGACGCCGAACGAGGTCGCGCTTAATATTCTGCTGGTCGGCTTAACCGTCATCTTCGTCTTCGCCACTGCCACCATTCCGAGCTATGCGCATTATGCCGGCGGCGCGATTTCCATCGTCGTGCTGGTGGCGCTGTTCGTGACGCTGATACCGACCACCATCGGCGCGCTGCTGTCCGCAATCGGCATCGCCGGCATGGACCGGCTGGTGCGCTTCAATGTGCTGGCCATGTCGGGCCGAGCGGTAGAGGCGGCCGGTGACATTGACACGCTGTTGCTCGACAAGACCGGCACAGTCACTTTTGGCAATCGGCAGGCAACCGAAATCATTCCAGTTGTAGGCGCGACCGAGCGCGAAGCAGCGGAAGCGGCGCTGCTGGCCAGCGATGCCGACGAGACACCTGAAGGCCGCTCCATTGTCGCGCTGATGCAGGAGAAATACGGGGTGCAACGCGGGGCGATACCGGCCGACGCCAAATTCATCGAATTCTCGGCTATGACGCGGCTTTCCGGCGTCGATGTTGGCGTCCGCAAGCTGCGCAAAGGGGCGATCAATTCCATCCTCAAATTCGCTGAAGAACAGGCGGGCCACGCCTTGGCCGAGCCGTCGGCCTTCCGCGCGGCAGTCGATCGGATCGCGCGCTCCGGCGGGACGCCGCTCGGCCTCGTCGAGGGCGGCCGTATACTCGGCGTCATCCATCTCAAGGATGTTGTGAAGCCGGACGTGAAGGAACGCTTTGCCGCGCTGCGCCGCATGGGCATCAAAACCGTGATGATCACCGGCGACAACCCCGTCACGGCGGCGGCGATTGCCTCGGAAGCTGGTGTCGACGATTTCATCGCAGAAGCGACCCCCGAGGACAAACTACGCTATATCCGCGGCGAGCAGGCGGAAGGGCGGCTGATCGCCATGTGCGGCGACGGTACCAATGACGCGCCGGCCCTCGCCCAAGCAGATGTCGGCGTCGCCATGCAAAGCGGCACGCAGGCCGCGCGCGAAGCCGGCAACATGGTCGACCTCGATTCCGACCCGACCAAGCTGATCGAGGTGGTGGAGATCGGCAAGCAATTGCTGATGACGCGAGGGGCGCTCACTACCTTCTCTATCGCCAACGACGTGGCAAAGTATTTTGCCATCATCCCCGCGATGTTCCTCGCCTTCTATCCGCAGCTCGGCGTGCTCAACATCATGCATCTGTCGACGCCGCAAAGCGCGATCCTGTCGGCGATTATCTTCAACGCGTTGATCATCATCGCTCTCATTCCGCTGGCGCTGAAAGGCGTTAAATACCGGCCGATCGGCGCGGCCTCGCTCTTGCGCCGTAACCTGCTGATCTACGGCGCCGGCGGCCTCATCCTGCCGTTCATCGGTATCAAGGTCATCGATCTCGCGGTTACCGCCTTGCATCTCGCTTGAGGAGCAAACTCATGCTCAAGGAAATCCGCCCCGCCTTCGTCATGCTGCTCGCCTTTACGCTCGTTACTGGGGTCGCCTATCCGTTCGTCGTAACCGGACTTGCCGGCGCTATTTTCCCGTATCAGACCCGTGGCAGCTTGATCGAACAGAATGGAAAGGTGATCGGCTCGGCGCTGATCGGGCAGCAATTCACCGGCGCCAAATATTTCCACGGGCGGCCCTCGGCCACCACCGGGCCCGATCCGAAAGACCCGAGCAAGACCGTGGATGACCCCTATAATGCAGCTGGGTCCGGCGGTTCCAATCTCGGCCCGACCAGCAAGGCGCTCATCGACCGCGTTAAAGCCGATGTGGCCAAGCTCAAGGCCGAAAACCCCAATATGCCGGTGCCGACCGATCTGGTAACAGCATCCGGCAGCGGCCTCGATCCCGATATTTCGCCGGCCGGAGCTTTCATTCAGGTACCCCGGGTCGCCAAGGCGCGCGGCTTGGCCGAAGCGCGTGTGCGCGCCTTAGTCGAGAGCCATATAGAGGGCCGCGATCTTGGTTTCCTTGGCGAGCCGCGGGTCAATGTCTTGCAGCTCAATCTCGCCCTCGACCGGCTGCGGTCGTAAGGTCGTGGGCTAGGTCCTGTGGACTCTTGGGATTCCCATTTTGTCGCAAATCAGATTCAAGACTGCTTTTGGGAGGCAGTCATGGGAGTTTTGGATCGGTTGCTGCTGAGCGATGAGCAGTGGGAGCGGATGTCGGGCCTGATCATCGGCCGCGCGGACCAGAGAGGCTCGACGGGTCGCGATAACCGGATGTTCGTTGAAGGGGTATTGTGGATCGTACGGACGGGCTCGCCCTGGCGCGATCTGCCCGAGGTGTTCGGCGAATGGAACAGCGTTTTCCGGCGCTTCAGCCGATGGAGCGAAAAAGGCGTGTGGCAGCGGATGTTCGAAGCGATGTCCGACGATCCCGACTTTGAATATCTGATTGTCGATTCCACCATCGTGCGTGCCCACCAGCACGCCAGTGGCGCCCAAAAAAGGGGCTGAGGATCAAGCCCTTGGACGTTCGCGCGGCGGCTTGAGCACCAAAATACACTTGGCCGTCAGAGGTTTGGGATGTCCGGTCCGCTTCATCCTGACGGCTGGCCAGAAGGGCGACGCACCCCAAGCCGGCGCCCTGATCGAGGGGCTCGCGGCAGAAGTGGTGATGGCCGACACCGCTTATGACGCGGATCACTTCCGCAACGCCATCACCGCCAAGCGCGCCCTTGCCGTCATTCCCAACAACCCGTCGCGAGCGATTAAGTATCCGCTCGACGGGCACCTCTACGCCCAACGCCATCTCGTCGAATGCTGCTTCAGCCGCCTCAAACAATTCCGACGTGTCGCCACAAGATACGAGAAAACCGCCCGAAACTTTCTCGCCGTCGTCACCATCGCTGCTACAATTATATGCATCAGGTAACTGTCCACAGGACCTAGAGGAGCCCCATGCCGGATGAGACGCAACGAGCTTCGCCTGACGCATTGCTGGCTCTCGCCAAGAAGGAAGGGCGAGGGCATCTGAAGATTTTTCTCGGCGCCGCGCCGGGCGTCGGCAAGACCTATGCGATGCTTGCCAATGCCCGCGCCGAGATCACCGGCGGACGGGACGTGGTCGCCGGCCTGATCGAGACCCATGGCCGGCGGGAAACCGAGGAGCTTGTCGAAGGTTTCGACACTTTGCGGCGCAAGCCAATCGTCTACCGCAATCAGATCATGAAGGAGTTCGATCTCGACGCGGCGCTCGCGCGCCGGCCGGGTCTGCTGCTGGTGGATGAATACGCCCATACGAACGTGCCCGGCAGTCGCCATCCCAAGCGCTGGCAGGATATCGACGAACTGCTGGC
Organism: uncultured Pseudomonadota bacterium; assembly: GCA_963837965.1. Taxonomy (GTDB): domain Bacteria; phylum Pseudomonadota; class Alphaproteobacteria; order Rhizobiales; family Xanthobacteraceae; genus Pseudolabrys. Next base: position 43,749 of record CAWIPY010000012.1, read on the forward strand.
CGCCGGCATCGACGTCTGGACCACGCTCAACATCCAGCATCTCGAAAGCCTCAACGATGTGATCCAGAAGATCACCAAGGTGAGGGTACGTGAAACGGTCCCCGACACGGTCTTCGACAGGGCCGACGAGATCGTCCTGGTTGATTTCCCTCCCGACGAATTGCTCAAGCGGCTGGCCGAGGGTAAGGTCTATGTGCAAGACACCGCTGCTCGCGCGGTCGAGCATTTCTTCAAGCCGCACAATCTGAGCGCATTGCGCGAATTGGCGCTGCGCCGCGCCGCGGAGCGCATCGACGCTGACCTGGTTTCGCGCATGCAAGCGCACGCGATCGAAGGGCCATGGGCGGCCGGCGAACGCATTCTCGCTTGTATCGGGCCAGATCCCATCTCACCGACGGTGGTGCGTACCGCCAAACGGCTGGCGGACCTAATGGATGCCCCTTGGCTGGCCGTTACCGTCGAGCGGCCCGGTGCCAATCTGGATCAGGCCGCGCGCGGCCGGTTGGATCACGCGATGGGTTTGGCCGAGGCGCTTGGGGCGGAGACCCAGACACTGACAGGCAGCGACCTGCCGGCGGAGCTGTTGCGCTTTGCCAAATTCGAGAACGTCACCCAGATCGTGATCGGTCGCTCCCGCGGCGGCTTCTTCAGCGAACTTCTGCGGCGCTCGTTGCCGCACGAATTGGTGCGCCGCTCCGAGGACATTGCCATCCATCTTGTCACGCGGCAAATCGAAGCGGCCGCGCCTAAAGCACCGGCGCGACGAAGACCTGCTTTTTCACTCGCACCCTTACCATTTGTCTACGCGACGCTTGCTATCGCTGCCGCTTTAGGCCTTAGCGAGTTGCTGATCGCGTTGACGCCCTTTCCCAATCTGTCAATGGTCTTTCTGGTCGCGGTCCTATTGGTCGCCATAAGCTTCGGCACCTGGCCAGCGATCTACGCGTCCGCATTATCGTTTCTGGTCTACAATTTCTTTTTCATCAATCCGCTGTACACTTTCACTATTGCAGAGCCTTACGAGTTGCTCGCACTGGTAATTTTTTTGCTCGTGGCGGTCGTCACTTCGGCGCTGGCCGGTCGCGTGCGCGAGCACGCAAACGTGTCGGCGAGCCGAATGCGGGCGATGCGCCGGCTTTACGAATTCACCCGCCGATTGTCCGGTCTCGCGAGCCTCGATGCAGTTGCCGAGGGCGCCGCCAGCGAAATCCATGCCAGCCTTGGGCGTGGCGTCATTGTGCTTCTGGCGCATGGCGATGATCTAACGCTCACGGCTGCTTGGCCGCCTGAAGATGTGCTGGACCCCGCCACGATGACGGCGGCGCGCTGGGCTTATAGCCATGCCGAGCCGGCCGGCGCGGACACGGGCACGCTGCCGACGCTTCCGTGGTATTTCAATCCGCTGCGCCTTGGCGACAAGACGCTTGGCGTGATCGGTGTTGCCAAACCAGAAGGCACATCACCGCTCGATGCCGAGGCGCGCGCCTTGCTCGACGCATTGTCGGAGCAGGCCGCCGCCGCCCTGGAGCGCGCCTCGCTGTCCAGCGAAATGGTCAGCGCCAAGACGGCGACCGAAACCGAGCGGGTGCGCAACACCATGCTGGCCTCGATCTCGCACGATTTCCGCACCCCGCTGTCGTCGATACTTGGCGCCGCAACCAGCCTCATCGACTACGGCGACAGGCTTGATGCGGCGGCCAAGCAGGACTTGCTCGGCCAAATCAAACAGGAAGCCGAAAGCCTCGACGAGATGGTGCGCAATCTGCTGGCGATCACCCAAATCGACGCTGGCGCCCTCGAACTACGCCGTGACTGGATCGATCTGCGCGAGATCGTCGAGCGGGTAGTCAGCGCGGCCCGTCGCCGCAGCGTCAAGCAGAGTATCGACGTGAAGTTGCCTGCTGACCTGCCGCTTGTTCGCGCCGATGCGGCCATGGTGGAGCAGGCTCTCGGCAACATTGTCGGCAATGCCGTCGCCCATACGTCCGCCGAAACGCGGGTCGTGGTAGATGCCGAGGTGGCGCCGGATCAGGTTTCATTGCGTGTGACCGACGATGGCCCCGGCATCTCGGCGGAGGCGATTGCCCGCATTTTTGACAAGTTCGTCAAAGGGGCTGATCAGAGTTCCCGCGCGGACGGTAGCCAGGGCACCGGGCTTGGCTTGGCGATTGCAAAGGGGATCATGGACGCGCATGGAGGTTCAATTAGCGCCGAGAGCCCCGGGCCGAGCGGCCGGGGTGTGCGCTTCATCATGAAATTCCCGCGGCAGGAGAGCGCCACATGAGCGCGAACACCCGCGTTTTGGTCGTGGACGACGAGGCGGCCATCCTGCGCTTCCTTAAGCCAGCGCTGGAAGCGAACAACTACGAGATGGCGAGCGTCGGCACGATGGCGGGCGCGATCAAAAGCATTGCTGCCGGCGCCCCCGATATTGTCCTGCTCGATCTCGGCCTGCCGGACGGCGACGGCAAGGACGTGATCCGCCGCGCGCGCGAATGGTCTGATGTACCGATTATCGTGCTTTCCGCCCGCGAGCGCGAAAGCGAAAAGATCGAAGCGCTCGATCTCGGCGCCGACGATTACGTCAATAAGCCGTTCGATGTCGGCGAATTATTGGCGCGCATGCGCGCTGCACTGCGTCATCGCATGCAGCGGAAGGCGGAAATCCCGGTGCTGCAAGTCGGTGACCTTGAGGTCAATTCCCTCCGCCACCGTGCGACGCGGGCGGGTGCCGAGCTTAAGTTGACGCCGAAGGAATTCGAGCTACTGGCATTTCTTGCAAAGCACGCGGGCCGCGTCATCACCCACAAACAAATCCTCGCCGCCGTATGGGGCCCGGCGCATAGCGAGGATACGCAATATCTCAGGGTTTACGTTGCGCAACTTCGGCAAAAGGTGGAAACGCGCCCCGAAGACCCGCAAATTATTTTGACAGAGCCCGGAATTGGTTATCGAGTTGCCGAAGCTTGATGGTTGGCCTATCGACGGCACCCTTTGCGCAAATACGCTAGCTGCTCGAAGTGGCTGTGGCTACAAAAGGCCGTTTGCTGTTGGAGGCAGGGCAGACCCATTGTGGTCTTTGCGTGAGAACCAAATCGGGGTCCTCTTCCCTAGGGGGATCAAATTGTTCGAGGGATACCGCACCCGGACTGGCGGGGGATGCGCGTGCGTCTTTCCGCGAAAAACGGAAAAACATTTTTCACCCAGTTGAGATGCTGGATCGCCTAGACCAGCCAAAGGCTCACTGTCGTCAGAATGCCAGACCTAGCTGGTCGGCCTCTGCCCACCTGCGGGCAATCCGGCCATGCGGCGGCCTACGGTCAGCACGCGCAGATTTTCACTGAGGAATCGGTCGATCCGACTCAATTGGACGGATGCGGTTGGCAGGCTGAAAGTCAGCACCGACCCTAACGGTTATTGGGCGATGGGACCTGCTATTGGTCGGCCCAGTCAGGTGATGCCTATCGCGAATTTGCAATCACCGATCCGGATCAGCTCTCGCCGTCGGTGCCGGAGCCTGCGCCTGCCACGCCTATTACCGGCATTCCTCCTATGCCCAAACCGACGTCGGCCGCAGCTATCTCGAGTACTATGACGGCTCCGACGCGATCATCGGCACGCGTCTATAGCGAGGCTTCCCATTTCGTAGCGCCCGTCCACCGGCACGCCGAAAAGCTGGTCGGCCGCGGTGCCGGCATTCCGGAATGATGTCGCCCATCCATTCCGAGACGAATTTCGCCCGCCATTCCGAAATGATCTCGCCCGGGTGCTTTCTGACTCTGCTGGCCAACTCAGGTCGTACCCTTGGCATTTCCAAGGTAGGGACGGGATGCCAGCAGAGAAGACGGCGATCGCGCCAAGTGCGCGAGATTTTCTTGTTGAATATGGTTGGTGGCGTGGCGACCCGGGAGATCATGCGTCTAGCGGTGCTGCCCCAGCGCCGCAACAAGCGCGCCACTTCTTATGGTGGGACCACTTCGGAATGTGCTCGATCCGGGCGCGCGCGGCGCTTAGAAGCTTCCTTTAGCGACCTCGGTCAGGATCAACTCGTCGAGGTGAGGTCAGAGATGGCGTTGCGCAGCCGAGTTTTCTCAACCTCCAACTCCTTTAGCCACTTTACCTCTTCCGTTCTCAACCAGCCGAATTCCTATCGCCAGCGACAGAACTCACCTCGTTCATGCCGAGCGGACGGACGGCATCCGCTATGCCGGCCCTTGCGAGACCAGCACATCGACTTGCCGCAATTCTGACGATCTCTTCCCGGCTTGTGTCTCTACTTCGGCAACTGGGTCTTCAAGACGCCAAAAGAAATACCGCCAGCCGAACCACTTCAACCGGGCTCAGCTCTTCAAGTAGTTTTGTCAGAAGCAACCCGCACGCCTGCTCCACACCCAGCCGCCACGTTCGTCGCAGGTTACCGGGTTTATTGGCGCCCCCGGCATCGTTTTGCTCCAAGCGCGATCTTGTTCGCGGCATGGGTACGCTGTGTACCCACTTAGTACCCACTTAGTCTCCTTGAGATGCCGGCCCCTTTGGCCTCGTCAGTCGTCTTAACTGAATCCCGAACCTATCCGGTAGACTTTATTGCTACCGGAATGTCACCCCGCTCGCTTCGCATCTTTCAGCTCATGTCGAATTACTCGAGGAAAGGGTCCGCGCGATGAGCATAAGGCAATTCGGCGAGTACCTCTTCCGAACTTGACGAAAGCTGGAGCAGAACTTGCCCTCTGTCGGCCGACCCAAGACGACGTTGAACGAATCCGTGCGCCTGTGGTTCAGAGCTCTCCATGTTAATGTTTATCCATCAATAAGCGTGCTCGCCTTGGCGAATTGTTGAAGCGCCTTTGCGTCTTTAACGGTGATGTCACGACCAGAGCTTACAATTCCGTGCTGGGCCAACATCGCCAGATTGCGCGAAAGGCTTTCCGGCGTCATACCGAGATAAGAGGCGAGAACGCGTTTGTCGAATTTCAGTTCGATGTGCCCCTGATTTTGTTGGTGAAGATTGGCCTGCAGTATCCAATTCGCCAGGCGCTGCGCGCTGGTGCGGAGTTTCTCGTTTTTGAGCAGGCGGACAATGTCGCGGTATCGATCAGCGAGCTCATTGACGACGGCGTGCGAGAACGCGGCATCGCGGCTGAACACGTCACGCAGCGCCGTTGCCGGTATCATCAGGATCTGCGCCGGCGACAACGTGCGTGCGGACTTGAGATAGACTTCGTCCCGGATCACAGCGGCAAGTATGAACGTGGCGACCGGCTCGATGATGTCGAGCGTCGTCTCATGTCCGGCGTGCGTGCCGAACAGTTCGACCGTGCCGTCGACGACGATGTGCAGAAAATCCGGAGGGTCGCCTTCGTGGATCAGCGTCACGTGCTGCGGAAAGCGCTGCAGGAAGGCGGCATTCAGCAACTCGGTGAAATTCGCTTCGCTCATGCCGCTGAACAGCGGCAGCGCGCGGACGAGCTTTCGATCGGATGGGCGCACAGTCTCTTCCCGAACCTGTCTGAGACGAATGATAGTAGTCTACGCCGATCATCCCCGTCCTTACGCTTGATAAATATCAAGCTAAAAATTAAAATAAGTCAACCTATTAGTGAATATATGTGAAGCGAAATTGTCGCGGAGAAACCGCCAGTATTATTGATCCGCGTCAAAGAATTTGGCCGCGTTTCCTGTCCACTTCAGGCAGGAAATTCTTTGCGGCCAATGAAGTGACGCAATATGAGCGCGACATTGCGGGCGGGCAGCGCCGCGACCAAATCGAATACCCGGGGCGCTGAAGGGCGCTATTTGCTCTACGGAACGCCGGCCACGGGCCTGATCATGGGCACGTGGGGATTCTTCATCGGTTTTGCTGCCGTCTCGCTGTACGGGCCGGCGGCCATTTATTTCCAGGAGCAGATGCACCTCAGCGGGCTGGCGCTTGGGCTCCTCGTGGCGGCGCCGCAATTGACCGGGTCCCTCATGCGCATCCCCTTTGGGGCCTGGGTCGACCGCGTGGGCGGCCGCATTCCCATGTTGACCCTGTTCGCGATTTCTCTGGTTGGCATGTGGGGCCTGGTATTCATTCTGCTCACCGCCACGACCCTCACTGTCGCCGCCTATCCGATCATCATCATCTTCGGCTTCATGAGCGGCTGCGGCGTCGCCTCGTTCTCGGTCGGCATTCCGCAGGTTTCCTATTGGTATCCTCAATCGCGCCAGGGCACTGTGCTGGGCGCCTATGGCGGCATTGGTAATCTGGCGCCGGGCATCTTCACGCTCCTGCTGCCTTACGCGATCTCCATCTGGGGTCTGGCCGGCTCCTATTTCGCCTGGTTCGGCTTCCTGCTGGTCGGCACCGCGCTCTACGTGTGGCTCGCGCGCGACGCCTTTTTCTTCCAGCTTCGCAAGCAAGGCTTTGAGCCGGACGCGGCCCGCAAGATTGCCAGGGAGAACGGTCAGGAGCTGTTCCCCAATGAGCGGGTCTGGCAGGCGGTGATCACCGCCGCGGAAGAGCCGCGCAGTTGGGGCCTGGTTGCGCTCTACTTCGTCTCCTTCGGCGGCTTCCTGGCGCTTACAGCCTGGTTTCCAACCTATTGGATCAACTTCCACCACATGGACGTGAAGTCCGCCGCCGTGCTGGGCGGGGTCGGCTTCTCACTGCTCGCCGCGGTCATCCGCGTGTTCGGTGGCGTGCTGTCCGAGCGCATCGGCGGCGAGCGTGCCGCGATCCTCGCCTTCGTCGGCGTACTGGGCGGCGCGCTCATCCTTACTTTCGCGGAGGGGTTTTATCCGGATCTCGGTGGCGAACTGCTGATCGCGGTCGGCATGGGCGTCGGCAACGCTGCGGTGTTCAAGATGGTGCCGAAATACGTGCCGGAGGCGGTCGGCGGCGCGGCGGGCCTGGTGGGCGGGTTGGGCGCCCTGGGCGGCTTCATCATTCCGCCGTTCCTCGGCGCCATCGTCGATGCCATGGGCGCGCAAGGCTATGCCGGCGGATTCTTCGCCTATGTGCTGCTCGCGGTCATGGCGATCGGCGTATCCGTCTACTTCTGGCATCTCGATCGCGGCATCAAGCCGAAGGCAAGCGCCGTCGCGAAGATGGCTTGAGGAGCACGTGCAAATGAGCCACTTTCTCGATCGTCTGACCTTCTTCAACCGGGTCACCGACGAATTCTCCGACGGCCACGGCATCGTCACCCGTGAGGATCGGCGCTGGGAGGACGGCTACCGCAAGCGCTGGCAGCACGACAAGATCGTGCGCTCGACGCATGGCGTGAACTGCACCGGCTCCTGCTCGTGGAAGATCTATGTCAAGGGTGGCATCGTCACCTGGGAAACCCAGCAGACCGACTATCCGCGCACGCGCGCCGATCTGCCGAACCACGAGCCGCGCGGATGCGCGCGCGGCGCCAGCTACAGTTGGTATATCTATTCGGCAAACCGGGTGAAATATCCGCTGGTCCGGTCGCGCCTGCTCAAATTGTGGCGCGAAGCGCGGGTGCTGATGACCCCCGTCGCGGCCTGGGCATCGATCGTCGAAAATCCGGGGAAACGCGCGGCCTATGTCGAGAAGCGCGGCCTCGGCGGCTTCGTCCGCTCGACCTGGGATGAGGTCAACGAACTGATCGCGTCGGCGAATGCCTATACGGCCAAGACCTACGGCCCGGACCGCGTGTTCGGCTTCTCGCCGATCCCGGCGATGTCGATGGTGAGCTACGCCGCCGGCTCGCGCTATCTGTCGCTGCTCGGCGGCGTCTGCATGTCGTTCTACGACTGGTATTGCGACCTGCCGCCGGCTTCGCCGCAGACCTGGGGCGAGCAGACCGACGTTCCGGAATCGGCCGACTGGTACAATTCCGGCTTTCTCATCCTGTGGGGCTCCAACGTCCCGCAGACGCGCACGCCCGATGCCCACTTCTACACCGAGGCGCGCTACAAGGGCGCCAAGAGCGTCGTGATCTGCCCGGACTATTCCGAGGCATCGAAGTTCGCCGACCTGTGGATCTCGCCGAAGCAGGGCACCGATGCCGCGCTCGGCATGGCCATGGGCCACGTCATCCTGCGCGAATTCCACGTCGACCGGCAGGTCAAGTATTTCCAGGACTACGCCCGGCAATACACCGACATGCCGATGCTGGTGCGCCTGGTGAAGCAGGGCGAGCATTACGTGCCCGAGCGATTCCTGCGCGCGTCGGACTTCGTGCAGGGATTGAACGAAACCAACAATCCCGAATGGAAGACCGTCGCTTATGACGAGACCACTGGCGAGGTTGTCGTGCCGCGCGGATCGGTCGGCTTCCGCTGGGGTGAGAAAGGCAAGTGGAGCCTCGAAGAGCGCGCGTCGCAAGGCGCCGACACCAAGCTTCGGCTCTCGCTGGCGAGCGTCAAGGACAAGATCGCCGCCGTCGGCTTCCCGTATTTCGGCAACCGCGAGCACGACCATTTCCTCGGCACCGATCATCCGGACGTGCTGGTGCGCAACGTGCCGGCCAAGACGCTGCAACTGGTCGAAGGCGAGATGCTGGTGGCGTCGGTCTACGATCTCTTCGTAGCCAATTACGGCGTCGATTGCGGGTTGGGCGGCGAGCACCTCGCCAAGAGCTACGACGATGTCGAGCCCTACACGCCGGCCTGGGCGGAGAGGATCTCCGGCGTGCCGCGCGATCAGATCATCACCACGGCCCGCGAATTCGCGCTCAACGCCGAGAAGACCAGGGGCCGCTCGATGGTGATCGTCGGCGCCGGCCTGAACCATTGGTACCACATGGACATGAACTACCGCGGCATCATCAACATGCTGGTGATGTGCGGCTGCGTCGGCCAGTCGGGCGGCGGCTGGTCGCACTATGTCGGTCAGGAAAAGCTGCGCCCGCAGACGGGCTGGCTGCCGCTCGCCTTCGCCCTCGATTGGGGCCGGCCGCCGCGGCAGATGAATTCGACCTCGGCTTTCTACGCGCATACGGACCAGTGGCGTTACGAGACGCTCGACGCGTCGGAAGTGCTGTCGCCGACCGCGCCGGCGGGCCCATGGGACGGCGCGCTGATCGACTACAATGTGCGCGCCGAGCGCATGGGCTGGCTGCCGTCGGCCCCGCAGCTCCAGACCAATCCCCTGGAGGTGTCGAAGAAAGCGGCCGCCGCGGACATCGAGGCCAGGGACTATGTCGCCAGGTCGCTCAAGTCCGGCGAACTGAAGCTGTCATGCGACGACCCCGACAATCCGGCCAACTGGCCGCGCAACATGTTCATCTGGCGCTCCAACCTGCTGGGCGCGTCCGGCAAGGGCCACGAGTATTTCCTCAAACATCTGCTCGGCACCAAGCATGGCGTCATGGGCAAGGATCTCGGCCAGGACGGCAGGAAGAAGCCGTCGGACGTCGTCTGGCACGACAAGGCACCGGAAGGAAAACTCGATCTCTTGGTCACGCTCGACTTCCGCATGTCGACCACCTGCATGTACTCCGACATCGTTCTGCCGACCGCGAGCTGGTACGAGAAGAACGATCTCAACACCTCCGACATGCATCCCTTCATCCATCCGCTGACCGCGGCCGTCGATCCGGTCTGGGAGGCGCGCAGCGACTGGGACATCTACAAGGGCATCGCCAAGGCGTTCTCTCAGGTGGCGTCGGAAGTGCTCGGCGTCGAGAAGGACGTGGTGCTGACCCCGATCCTGCACGACACGGCCGGCGAGATCGCGCAGCCCATCGACGTGAAGGATTGGAAGAAGGGCGAGATTGATCCGATCCCCGGCAAGACGATGCCGCAGGTGACCGTGGTCGAACGCGACTATCCCAATCTCTACAAGCGGTTCATCTCGCTCGGACCGCTGATGGCCCAACTCGGCAACGGCGGCAAGGGTATGAGTTGGAATACCGAGCACGAGGTCGATTTTCTCAAGAAGCTCAACGGCGAGGTGGCGGAAGAGGGGACGACCAAGGGCCTCGCCCGGATCGACACAGACATCGATGCCTGCGAGGTCATCCTCAGCCTCGCGCCCGAAACCAACGGCGAGGTCGCGGTCAAGGCCTGGACCTCGTTGCAAGGCTTTACCGGCCGCGAGCACAGCCATCTCGCCATTCCGAAAGAGGATGAAAAAGTCCGCTTCCGCGACATTGTCGCGCAGCCGCGCAAGATCATCTCCTCGCCGATCTGGTCCGGCCTTGAGTCGGAGAAGGTCTGCTACAACGCCGGCTACACCAACGTCCACGAACTGATCCCGTGGCGCACGCTGACCGGCCGCCAGCAGCTCTACCAGGATCATCTGTGGATGCGCGCCTTCGGCGAGGGCTTCTGCGTCTATCGCCCGCCGATCGACACCAAATCGGTCAACTCGATGATCGAGCGCAAGCCGAACGGCAATGACTCGGTCGTGCTCAATTTCATCACGCCGCACCAGAAGTGGGGCATCCACTCGACCTACACCGACAACCTGCTGATGCTGACGCTCTCGCGCGGCGGGCCGATCGTGTGGATCAGCGAGATCGACGCCAGGAAGGCCGGCATCGTCGATAACGACTGGATCGAGGCGTTTAACACCAACGGCGCGCTGGTGGCGCGTGCGGTGGTCTCCCAGCGCGTCAAGCAGGGCATGTGCATGATGTATCATGCGCAGGAGAAGATCGTGAACGTGCCGGGCTCCGAAATGACCGGCCAGCGCGGCGGCATCCATAATTCGGTGACCCGCGCCGTGCTCAAGCCGACGCACATGATCGGCGGCTACGCCCAGCTGTCCTACGGCTTCAACTACTACGGCACGGTCGGGTCCAATCGCGACGAGTACGTCGTCGTTCGCAAGATGGCGAAAGTCGATTGGCTCGACACGCCGACACCCGATCAGCCGCAACCCTTGCCCGTCGCGCCCAAACTGGAGGCCGCAGAATGAAAATCCGCGCTCAAATTGCGATGGTGCTCAACCTCGACAAGTGCATCGGGTGCCACACCTGTTCCGTCACCTGCAAGAACGTGTGGACCAACCGCGAAGGCATGGAATACGCTTGGTTTAACAACGTCGAAACCAAGCCCGGCATCGGCTATCCCAAGGAGTGGGAAAACCAGAAACGCTGGAACGGCGGCTGGCGCCGCAAAAGGAACGGCAAGATCGAGCCGCGCATCGGCTCGAAATGGCGGGTGCTGGCCAACATCTTCGCCAATCCCGACCTGCCGGAGATCGACGACTATTACGAGCCCTTCACCTTCGACTATGAGCACCTGCAGAAGTCGCCGGAAATGACGGCGATGCCGACGGCGCGTCCGCGTTCGCTGATCAGCGGCGAGCGGATTGAGAAGATCGAATGGGGCCCGAACTGGGAGGAAATCCTCGGCGGCGAGTTCGCCAAGCGCTCGAAGGACGTCAACTTCGAAGGCGTGCAGAAGGACATCTACGGCCAGTTCGAAAACACCTTCATGATGTATCTGCCGCGGCTGTGCGAGCACTGCCTCAACCCGGCCTGCGTCGCGGCGTGCCCCTCCGGCGCGATCTACAAGCGCGAGGAGGACGGCATCGTCCTCATCGACCAGGACAAGTGCCGTGGCTGGCGCATGTGCGTGTCGGGCTGCCCCTACAAGAAGATCTATTACAACTGGTCGAGCGGCAAATCGGAAAAGTGCATCTTCTGCTATCCGCGCATCGAGGCGGGGCAGCCGACAGTGTGCTCGGAGACCTGCGTCGGGCGCATCCGCTATCTCGGCGTCGTGCTCTATGACGCCGACCGCATCGAAGAGGCGGCGAGCGTGCCGGACGAGCAGGACCTCTATGAGGCGCAGCTCGACATCTTCCTCAATCCGCACGATCCGGCCGTGATCGAACAGGCGCGCCGCGACGGCATCGCCGAGAACTGGCTGGAGGGCGCGCGCCGTTCGCCGGTCTACAAGATGGCGATGGAGTGGAAGGTGGCGTTCCCGCTACATCCGGAATACCGGACGCTGCCGATGGTCTGGTACGTGCCGCCGCTGTCGCCGATCCAGTCGGCCGCGCAGGCCGGCAAGATCGGCCACGACGGCGAGATGCCAGACGTGCGCTCGTTGCGCATCCCGCTCAAGTACCTCGCCAACCTGCTCACCGCGGGCAAGGAAGAGCCGGTGGCGCTCGGCCTCGAGCGCATGCTGGCGATGCGTGCCTATATGCGCGCCAAGACCGTCGACGGCGTGATCGACGAGGCCATCGCCAAGCGCGTCGGCCTGAGCGCTCTGCAGATCGAGGACATGTACCACATCATGGCGATCGCCAATTACGAGGACCGTTTCGTCATCCCGACCGCGCACCGCGAGGTCAACGAGGACGCCTACGACCTGCGCGGCTCCTGCGGCTTCTCGTTCGGCAACGGCTGCTCAGGGGGCGAAACCGAAACCAATCTGTTCGGCTCGCCCAAAGGCGGCAGCAAGCGCGCCAAGACGCCGATGGAGGTCGTGTGATGAGCCGCACCCTGAAGGCGCTGTCCGCGCTGCTCACCTATCCGACCGCGGAATTGCAGGACGCCGCGCCCGAGATCGGGCTTGTGCTTGCGGAAGACAAACTCATGCCCGCAGGCGTGTGGCGTCAGCTTTCGAAGCTGACGACGGAGCTTGCGACCGGCGACCTCTACGACTTGCAGGAGCGCTATGTGCTTCTGTTCGACCGCACGCGCTCGCTGTCGCTGCATCTGTTCGAGCACGTGCATGGCGAAAGCCGCGACCGCGGCCAGGCCATGATCGATCTCAAGTCGCAATACGAAAGCGCTGGCCTCGCCATGACGACGACCGAACTGCCTGACTTTCTGCCGCTGTTCCTGGAATATCTTGCGACGCGGCCTTTGCCGGAAGCCTGTGAGAGCCTGAGCCAGCCGGCGCACATCTTCGCCGCGCTGGCGGAGCGACTGCGCAAGCGGCATTCGCCTTACGAGGCGGTGTTTCGCGCGCTCGTCGCTCTGGCGAATGCCAAACCGAAAGACAGACGAAGTCGTCGGCGATGATGCAGGCGCCCGATCCGGACCCGACCGATCTCGCCGCGCTCGACGCCGCCTGGGAGGACGAGCCGGTCAATTTCGGCCCCGACGGCGGCGACGGCTGCAAAGACGGCCTGATTGCCCGCGTGCGCGGCGCCATGCGGCCTGCGCCCGACATGCCGCCAGCAACTCGCCTCTTACCGCGTCAATGAGGAAACGGCCATGCGCGATCTGATCACCTACATCGTCTTCGGCTGGTATCCCTACCTCTGCCTGACCGTGTTTCTGCTCGGCAGCCTGCTGCGCTTCGACCGCGAGCAGTACACTTGGCGCAGCGGATCGAGCCAGCTTCTGCGTCGGCGGCAGCTGATGTGGGGCTCCAACCTGTTCCATGTCGGCATCCTGGTCGTCTTTCTCGGTCATTTCGTCGGTCTGTTGACGCCGATCTGGGTGTTCGGCCTGCTCGGGATTTCGCACACGTTCAAACAGTGGATGGCCATCCTGGTCGGCGGCTTCGCCGGCGTTGCCTGCTTCATCGGCATCACCCTGCTGGTGCACCGCCGCCTGTTCGACGCGCGTATCCGCCGCACTTCTTCGTTCGGCGACATTGCGGTTCTGTTGCTGATCTATGTGCAGCTCACGCTCGGGCTCGGCACCATCTTTGTCTCGCTACAGCACCTCGACGGCGGCGAGATGGTGAAGTTCATGACCTGGGCGCAGGGCATTCTCACGCTGCAGCCGGGCGTCTCGGCGCTGATCGCCGACGTCAACCCAATCTTCCAAGTTGCACCTGTTCCTCGGCATGACGCTTTTCCTCGTGTTTCCATTCACGCGCCTGGTGCACATCTGGAGCGCGCCGGTCTGGTATCTCGGCCGCCGCGGCTACCAGGTCGTGCGCAGCGACGGCCGGCCGCGCCGCCGGGCTGTTGCGGCGCCGGCGCGCTCGTCGCTTCCGGTGCCAGCGCGGTCGCCAGCGGTCCGTCCGCAGCCGGCGGAGTGATCGCCATGAGCTGTTCGGTTAACGCCAACGCCCCGGCCGGGCGGCCGCTGCCCGTCACGCGTCAACGGCGTGGCGATCGCGCGCGACGCAATCCAGCGCGAAATGCAACACCATCCGGCGGAGAAGCCGATCGCCGCCTGGCAGCGTGCAGCCCGCGCGCTGGTCATCCGCGAACTGTTGTTGCAGCGGGCGCGCCATCTCGGCATCGCGGCCGAGCCGCTCGGCGACGGAGACGGCCGCCGGGAGACCGACGAAGAGGCCGTCATGCGCGCCGTGGTCGAGCGCGAAGTGACGGTGCCGCAGCCGGATGACGAAACCTGCCGGCGCTATTACGCGCGCAACCAGGCCCGCTTCCGCTCGCCCGACATCTACGAGGCCTCGCATATCCTGTTCGCGGCCTTGCCAGGCGACCGCACGGCTTATGCGCAGGCGCGCGCCGACGCGGCGGCGGTGCTGGCGACTTTGCAGGACAATCCCGACAGCTTCGCCACGCTGGCGCGGGCCTATTCGCGCTGCCCGTCAGGTGCGCAAGGCGGCAATCTCGGCCAGATCACGCCGGGTCAGACAACGCCAGAATTCGAGCAGGCGATCAGCGCGCTTTCGCCGGGCGAACTGTGCGCGGAGCCGGTTGCTACCCGCTACGGTTTCCATGTCATCCGGCTCGACCGCAAGCATGAGGGCGTGCGCTGCCTTATGAAGCCGTGGCCGAACGCATCGCGGATTATCTGCGCGAGAGCGTGCGGCGCCGCGCCGACGCCCAATATGTCGCGCGGCTTGTCTCGGCGGCCGAGATCGAAGGAATCGATCTGGCCGGCGCCGAGGCCCTGCGGGTGCATTGAGGCCAGGCACATGATGCTCGGAGACATCTTGGCCGGATTGGCCGATGACGCGCAGGCGACCGAGCTCATCCTCGGCCTCGATGACCTGCAGCTTCTGCCGGGGTTCGGGCCCGGGCCGAGTGCGAGGGCGTCGATTTGGCGAGCTTCGCGCGCAAGGCCGTGCTGCGCTATGCCACGCAAGCCTCTGATGAAGAATGGATCACGCTGATGGGCTTGATCGGCCGGACAGACGATCCGGCCCGCACTTGCCTTCGCCGTGCCTTCGCGTTTGCGCTTCGGCAAGACGAGGGGCGGGAGGCGGACGACGCCATGCTGTGAGACACGCATCCGCAACGCTGCGCGCGGCGACGGAGGGCCTCTCGCCTGCCTATTTCGCCATGGTGATGGCGACAGGCATCGTGTCGATCGCCGCTTTCATGCTCGGCATCACCGGCATCGATATCGCTCTCTTCGCCATCAACATCGCGGCCTATGTCGTGCTGATGGCTCTGACCGTTCTGCGGATTATCTGGTTTCCCCGCGCTCTGCTTTCCGATTTGGCGGATCACCAGCGCGGCCCAGGCTTTTTCACCATCGTTGCCGGCTCGGGCGTACTCGGCAGCCAATTCGTGCTGATCGCCGGGAACTATGGCATCGCGCTGGCGCTGTGGATTGTGGCGCTCATACTGTGGGTCGTATTTATCTATGGCATCTTTGCCGTCCTCTCGGTCAAAGAGAACAAGCCCAGTCTGGCCGACGGCATCAACGGGGGCTGGCTGCTGGCCGTCGTATCGACACAATCGATTGCGGTGCTCGGCGCTCTAATTGCGGCGCATTGGCCGCAGCCATACCGACTGGAGTTGAACTTCCTCGCCCTGTCGATGTGGCTATGGGGCGGCATGCTCTACATCTGGATGATTGCGCTGATATTCTATCGCTACACCTTCTTCGAGTTCTCGCCGGGCGATCTGTCGCCGCCTTATTGGATCAACATGGGCGCGATGGCCATCTCGACGCTCGCCGGTTCGCTGCTGATCATCAACACGCCGGATGCGCCTTATCTCCGGTCCCTGCTTCCGTTCTTAAGGGGTTCACCGTTTTCTATTGGGCGACCGGCACCTGGTGGATACCGATGCTCCTGGTGCTGGGGGTTTGGCGCTATGTCATCAAGCGATTTCCGTTCTCCTACGATCCGCAATATTGGGGAGCGGTGTTTCCGCTTGGCATGTATACGGTCGCAACGAGTGCAAATGGCTCAGCGCCATGAATCTCCCATTTCTCCAGGTCATTCCGAGCTGCTTTGTCTACATCGCCCTGCTTTCCTGGCTCGTCACATTTGCCGGGCTTCTGGTCGCGATCGGGCTCGGCTTGACACGAGCGGCATCGCGAAGGGAAGGCGCGGGCCGTTAAATCCGGAACAAGTGGATGGCGAGATGAAATCTCGCTCGTGAGTTCATAATCCTTCATTTATATCGTTTTCATTTCGTGCGTTGATTGTTCTATCTTGGGAATGCTTATTAGAACCGGGAAGGAACGTCCGGCAAACAGGTTCAGCTTCTTGTTTGACATAGCGCAAAGAAGAGCGCGGCGATTATTGCGATAATTTAATAGTAAAGGAGACTTCGATGGCAGTTCCACAGGCGATGTGGGGCGTGCGGGCTTTATCGGTCCCGCCGTCTTCGCGCTCGCGAATTGGTACCGCAGACAACGCGAAATCCTCCGTGACCTTGGTGGCCTCGATCGCTGTGGCGAGCAAGAGGTCGCACACATGGCAAGCGAACTGCATCTCCAGCCGGCAGAGCTGCGCGGGATGGTGCGGCGCGGAGCGGATGCGGCCGATCTGCTGCTTGAGCGGATGCACGCGCTGCATTTGGATGCCGAGCGTGTTGCCCGAGGTGAGCCGGCGGTGATGCGCGACCTAGAGCGCCTGTGCTCTATCTGCCCGACCAAGCGGCGGTGCCGTAAAGAGCTTGCGCGTAATCCGCAAGACCCCGTTTGGCGCGAGCACTGCTTGAATGAGGGCACGCTCATCGAGCTTGTCGGCGGCGGCGCGGCTGAGCACTGAAAAAGCCGTTGCAGCTTTCCCGCGCTAGTCCGAGCAGCGCATGCACTCGACATCAAAGCGATCGATCCACTGCTTGAGTGCGGCCACGGCCGGGCCGCCGGTGGTAAGGCCGGCAAGCGCGGTCTGCGGGTCATCGGGGCGCAGTTTCGCGATCCAGCCGGCGCCGTAAGGATCGACATTGACCAGATGCGGATCGGCGAGCAGGGCCTCGTTGCGCTCGGCCACCGTGGCAGGGAAGGGCACTGGAATGCCGCCGACCCACTTGCCGCTTTCCAGCGTGGCGACATGACGGCCTGCGGGGATGGCCTTGCCGACCTTCTTGATGTGCGCTGCAAGGATGCGTCCGCCCATAGTCTGCGCCGGATCGGTTACTCCGATCGTGATCAGCCCGTCATTGCCGGGCCGGAGCCAGACATAATCGAGATCGTAGTAAAGGTCTTCCGGCAACTGGCAGCCGCGATATTCGCTCATTTCCTCCTCCCGCCTTGCCGGCCGCGCACGCTCAGGCGCGAAGCCGTGCGGCCACCGCCGCTGCGGCACCAGCGCCGAGCCGCTCCTGCGCGGCCGGATAGAGTTCCACTTCTTCCTTCTCGTCGTGCCGTTCAAGCAGCGCTCGCATGCTCGCAGCGATGCGGCCGTATTCTTGCGCATCGCGGTCTTCCATCGCGTCGCCAAGCTCATCGAAGAACACCCGCAGGTCGCGATGGCCCTTGCGCAGGATGGCGGTCAGCGGCGTTTCAGCGCCGTCTTCGACTGCCGGGAAAAGGACCTCCTCCTCGACCGCCATATGGCGGTCAATGCCGCGGCGAAATATGCTGAAGGCCTCCGCTGCGGCGTCCCATTGCCCGGCACGGACATGCGCCACCGAGCCCTCTAGCGCCTGCTCGAGACGGCGATGATCGTGCGCGAAGGCTTCAGCGATTTCTGCATGACAATAACATAGGCCCGAACAGGAACCGGCGGTTGACCGAGATCAAGGCGGGATCATCGGCCCTTCGGCAAGCATTCTAGCAGGAGAACGGTCATGAAGCTGCAGTTGCTGGTGTCGCAGTGGTGCCCCACCTGTCCCGCCGCGGAAAAGGTCTGGTCACAGGCGGCCGAGCGCGCAGGGCTTACGCTCGACGTGCTGGATGTCGGCAAGCCGGAGGGCCGCCGCATCGTTTCGGATCTTGGAATCCGCACGGTCCCGGCAATGGTGATCGACGGCAAACTGCGCTCGCTCGGCACATGCACGCTTGCGGAGGCCATGTTGTTGGTATCACCGAAGGAAGCACAGCCTACGTCCAATGCGTAGTGCACGGCGGATCGAGAAGCGGACCAAACCAGAAACCCCGCCGCATATCCGCCTCCGCTTGAACTGTTTGTCAACTGGACTTGATCAGATCTCGTAAGACGACCGCATTGTTGTGTGTTTCGTCGCGCGCTGAATAGAGAAGGGTAACTCGTCGCTTTCGAGCAATCCGTCGAAGTTCGTCTACGCGTGGACTGTTTTTGGACAATTCGGCCCGATAGCGACGCCGAAATTCAAGCCAGCGTTCGGGATTGTGACCGAACCATCGGCGCAACTCCGTGCTTGGAGCAATGTCCTTGGACCATTCATCGATTTTCGCATCGGACTTGCGCAGTCCACGCGGCCAAAGCCGATCCACTAGAACACGGGTGCCATCGCTGGCCGCGGGTGGCCTATAGGCGCGCTTCAGTAAGAGTTTCGGCTTTTTTACCGTCGGCATCGTTAGCTCCCCACCCGCCTATACTGGCATATGGAAAGATAGAAGGCTTCGGCTTAACCTCGAATGACATGAGCCTTTGAGCGGAGTTGCTTCAGCTCCTGGAACGTGGCGGTAACATCCCGGAGCACTGCTGCAATGCCGGCCAGCGCCCCGGCACTGTCCCGAACCGGTGTTACGGTGAACTGGATCGACAATGTGTCTCCGGCCTTCGTCTGAGCAGGTACCGCGAGAAGCTTGTCGGCGGCGTATCGCGATAGGCCGGTCGTCATCATTTGGCGATAGCCATCCCAATGCCGATTGCGAAACCGCTCCGGAATGATGATGTCGAGCGATCGGCCGAGCGCTTCATCTTTTGAGAAGCCAAAAATACGTTCAGCGCCGAAGTTCCAAAAGCGAATCGTGCCGTCGCGATCGGCATACACTACGGCGTCCGGGATCCTTTCTATGAGGCACTTGCCGAGGTCCGCCAATTCGGGGCCGGCTAATTCGGTCTTGCCGCTCATGGCTTCTCCTGCCGCGAAGGTGAAGACGATCCGGAATATCCAAAATTCACCGACGTGCGTTGACGAATTGCACCTTCGGAATCGACGACCAGCCGCGCGCGATATCCCGCTCGAAAGAATGTAAGGCGGTAAAAGCCGGAATCTTCATCAATCCCACGCTCACAAATCGCGGTGATTTCGCCCTCACGCATGCGGACCGGCACGGATGAAGGATCGAGGCCGAGGGCGTCGGCAATCAGCGCGGCGTCGACCGTCACATCGTTTTCACCGCACTCCACGCGGGCAATGGGAGAGATCGATTGCGTAGCCTTTGGTGCCATTAAGCTCGCTCCTGATCCTAGAGATTAGGACTGGTCGCCCGACGGTGAATTGCAGGATTTGTGACGACGCTTATTTCAGTCACAATGAAGTCCATCGGAATATCGTGCGGTTGAGGATAGATCGTTCGCAAAAGTGCTTGGCTGTAGCCGACGCCAATCGCTCGTGGTTTGGCAGGCATCGCTGCCAGCGTGCGGTCAAAATATCCGCCACCATAACCCAGGCGGAAGCCGTCATTGTCGAAGCCGACGACGGGTGCGATCACCACATCCGGTGAAACGCGCTCGGCATTGCTTGGAGGGACTGGGATATTCCAGACGCCGCGCTCGAGCGGGTCGCCCCGCCGCCAAAGACGGAATTGAAGGGGCTGGCCTCGGCCGATGACGACCGGCAATGCCGTGCGCGCGCCCCGTTCCGCAACCCCGTCGAGCCACGCCCTGAGATCGGGCTCTCCGCGGAAGGGCCAATACGCACTGATGACGAGCCCACTTGGATCGCCGACAAGTTCATCGAGCCTGCTGGCGATGCATTCACTGTGATCGCGCCTCTGCTCGGATGTGATCGTTAGCCTTTGTTGGATCAATCGCTCCCGTTCTGCATTGCGCCACCCGATCACAGTCTCGCCTGGATCGGGCGCACTCAGCCCCGTGTAGGCGGGGTCGGCCTCGTGCATGAAGCAAGCCGGCAATTCGTAGCGGTTGGGGTGCTCGTCCCGGCTGCGATCGTTCATGTCGCCTTCTCCAGTCCGCGAGCAGCAGTTGCAGGAATGAAAACGTCAAAGTCGGGCCGCGCAAGGCGCTCCCCTTTACGTAACAAGACGCCGATTTGCCCCGCGATCCCGAGTTCCAGGCTTTCGGCGACGCGATGAGCGCGTTCGATAAAATGGGCCGCAGCCGCCGGCGGACAGACTTCGTCGGCGGTTTCCTCAAACAGCGCGAGCCATCGGTCAAAGTGCCGGGCGTCGACCGGCAAGGGCAGGTGCTTCTCCATCGGGCGTCCGTGATAGACGCCGCTCATCAAGGCGACCGAAGACCAAAATGCGATCATGCGCCGGAGATGCGGTTCCCAGTCGGCGATCCGGGCGCCGAATATCGGCCCGAGAAGCTCATCGGCGCGAACCTTGCCGTAGAAGGATCGCACCAGCCGATCGATCATGGGCTCGTCAATGCCGGTTCGCGCGATGATCTCGGCGGTGATCTGGGCGCGGCGTTCAGAGGGGGTCATCAGAAGGCCATAATAGGTATTGGAAATACCTATTTATCATGGCATGATGGCTGCTGCAATGCCGAAATCGGGATACACCAATGCGGCTGACGTCTTTTACCGATTATGGTCTGCGCGCCCTGATGCGATTGGCTGGTGAGCCGGAGCGATCATTTACGACTGACGAGATCGCTCGGGAGTTTCGTATCTCGCGGCATCACCTGATCAAAATCGTGGCTGCGCTAGCCAACGCAGGTATTGTCTCCACGCAGCGGGGTGCCGGAGGAGGGTTCCGGCTATCGCGCCCTGCCAGCAAAATCTCGGTCGGTGAGGTTGTGCGGTTACTGGAGGCCGATCAGGCGCTGGTCGAATGCTTCCGGCCGGACGGCGGGGATTGCGTCATTACACCGAACTGCCGGCTGAAGAAAAAGCTGGCAACCGCCCGCGACGCCTTCCTTTGCGAACTTGATCGCTCCACTCTTGCGGAGTGTGCTTATCATGAACGGAAAACATGAGTTCGCGGGCCAGAGATGAGGCAATGGGTTGTCTGGCGAACCGGTAACATTGACGGTCAGGCGGGGTCCTCTAGGCTGAAGCCTCTCATGTCATTTGACTCGCCAAGCTGCAAATCTTAGAGGGCGCGCTCCGCACGTATTTCGGATGATATTCTGCGGCTGTTTCAATGCCGAGTTCGGTCCGGGCTATTTTCCCTGGACTGGGCAAGAATGCCATCACAAATTCAGGGAGTGTTCGCCGCGGGGTGCTCTCCCTCCGCCATCCTCATGGCCGGTGCGTTCTCTCTCCGCTCTCAGGAGCCTTTAGAAGCGCAGGTCTAACGCGGCTTATTGCCAGATTTCTGAACCCCTGGTGCCGCTGTAAGCCGCCATGACCCTCTCTTCGCGCCTTTTTTCTCTGAAGCTCTGTCCTTCGCCCAAAGAGTACGGGATTTTGAACTCAACGATTTTAGCCACTTTGCATGGTGCCCCGCTGACCAGGTTCGAATCTCTTTCGCTTATCCGAAAATATTCACGCCGCCTTATTCGAGGTGCTGACAACGATTGTGCGAAATCCCTCTCAGCGGGCATTACCTTATTGCTCATATACAACAATATGTTGCATTAGGTTCGAGGTGAATTCATATGCCAGCGGGGAGCCTAATCAGGGCCTAGCCAAGACCATGCGGAAATTTCGCAAGGGTTGGTTTAGAGTGCTGCCGGTCTCGCTCGAGAGGTAACGGTCGAGCGTCCGTTGGTTTGGCGGGCGATGAACGGCAGGCCGATCCAGATGCGAATGCGTCTCGGGCTGGCGCGGCTTTCCGTCGGAGGGGCTGCGGCCGTGCTGTCGTATATGCATTAAATTTGTTGCGTTTCTTGTTGCGTGCCGTTGAGGCATTCGGGGTCCGACATGAGATTCGGGCGAAGCGGGAGACGTGATGCGCTATATCGATTCGAAGAGTGCGACGCTGCTTTCGCTTGAGGGCTTCATCGGACGTACGGTCCCGGATGCAAAATTACTTTGTGATCCATTCGCCGCGACATGTACCGTGTCCCGCCACTTCAAGAAACCTAGCTACCGCATCTTTACTGCCGATGTGTTGAGTCTGTCCTATGCCATGCAGGCGGGGACCATAGGTCTGAACAGGCGGCCCTGTTTTCGATCGCTGGCTGACCTTCCCCATTCAGTTGCCCTATCTTGCGATCGCAAACCCCCAAGCCGAAATTATGATGCGTATCGCATCCGATTTCGGCTTCATGCTGGCGAGCCGTAGTCGATTAACCGCGACTTCGGAAAGCGAGCCCTCGTTGTTCGATAGTCTCGAGGACGGCGAATAACGGGATCGGGAGATGTTTGTGGGGCATGCTATTTGCCTTGGTAGGGCCCGGTCTCATAGAACCGTCCGGCGTGGAGGTCTATCTGCGAAAGCCTCAACCATTCGTCGCGGCGCGTAGCGATCGCTCGCGCCCTCATCCACGACATGCGCGAGCGCTGCATTCCAATCAACCGAACACCTTCGTCAAAGCGTTATCAATTGCACCCGTTATCTCATCGATATCACCCGCGGTGGCGATCAGCGCCGGGCTTAGGCAGAGTGTGTTGTTGAATCCCGGCAGCGAGCGGTTCGTCATGCCGATGAGGACGCCCTGCGCGTTGCAGTCGGCAACGACCGCCTGGACCTGCTTTTCGTCTGCCGGCTCCTTCGTGCTGCGATCGACCACCAGTTCGGCGCCCCAGAACAGGCCCTTGCCACGCACGTCTCCGATGGCGGCGTGCTTGTCCATCAGGCGCGCCAGGTTGCGGCCAAGCCGCTCCCCCATGGTCTTGGTGTTATGCAGCAGCTTTTCATCTTCAATGATGCGCATGTTCTCGAGCGCAGCCGCGGGACCGGCCGTGCAGCCACCGAAGGTCGAGATGTCGCGGAAGTAGGACAGCGGGTCGTCGGCGGCGTCCTTGAACTGATCGAAGACGGCTTCTGTGGTGACCGTGCAGGAGATAGCCGCGTAGCCCGAGGCGACACCCTTTGCCATGGTCACGAAATCCGGCTTCACCCCGTAGTTCTGGTAGCCGAACCATTCGCCGGTACGCCCGACCCCGCAAACCACCTCGTCAATATGCAACAGGATCTCGTGGCGGCGGCAAATGTCCTGGATGCGATCCCAATAGCCCGCGGGCGGGGTGATGACGCCGCCGCCGGCGGTGATCGGCTCCAAGCAGATGGCGCCGACCGTATCCGGTCCCTCGCGCAGGATCACCGCCTCGACCGCGTCGGCTGCCGCCTCTCCGTAGCTTTCCACCGCGCCATACTGGTTGCGATATTCCAGGCAATGCGGCACCTCCACGAAGCCCGGCGTCAGGGGCCCGTACTGAGCCGCGCGCTGCGGCTGGCCGCCGGCCGATAGCGTGCCGATCGTGGTGCCGTGATAATCGCGCTCACGGTAGAGGATCTTGTATTTGCGGCCGCCATGATGCCGGTGGGCAATCTGGCGGACCATCTTGAAGACCTTCTCATTGGCCTCCGATCCGGAGTTCGAGTAGTAGACGCGGCTCATGCCGGGCATCTTTTCGATGAGCCGGCGCGCGAACAGCGCACCAGGGATGGAGCCGGCGGAATTGGCGAAGTAGTTCATCTTCACCAACTGGTCGCGGACCGCGTTGGCTATGCTCTCGCGGCCGTAGCCCACATTGACGGTCCATACGCCTCCGGATACCGCATCCAGAAACTCTTTCCCGGCTGCGTCCCAAACCCGCATGCCGCGCCCTTCGACGATAACGCGAGGATCGACCGTCTCGAACGTCTTATGCTGAATGAGATGGTGCCAGAGGTGGGCGCGGTCGGCTTCCACGACGTCGCGGATGTCGTTAGCGCCGAGGTTCATGTTCATCGGGGCGATCCTATAGTTAGGGCGATGCAACGTTGCCGATTGGAGTCGTCCGGTCAACTGAGGGGGTAATGGCAGGCAACCGAGCCCGGTCCGTCGCGAACCAATTCGGGCCGTTCCTTGATGCATTTCGACTGGGCGCTCGGGCAACGCGAGGCAAACGCGCAGCCATTGGGCACGTTCATCGGGCTCGGCGGATCGCCCTTGGCCATGCTCTTGCGAACATAGCCGGCGCTCTTGCGCCGCGACAGCGACGGGGCGGCGGAGAGCAGTGCCGCGGTGTACGGGTGGCGCGGCCGGGCGAACAAGCTGGCGCGGTCGGTGTATTCGACAATCTGTCCGAGATACATCACTGCGATATCATCGCAAATAAACTGCACGACACCGAGATCGTGGCTGATGAAGAGATAGGAGAGGCCGAAATCGTCCTGCAGCCGCCGCAGCAGGTTGAGAATTTGCGCCTGGATGGCGACATCGAGCGCGGAGACGGGCTCGTCGCATACGATCAGCCTTGGGTTGGTCGCCAGGGCCCGGGCAATGGAAATGCGCTGGCGCTGTCCCCCGGAAAACTGGTGCGGAAACAGCGCCATCTGGTCGGGCCGCAGGCCGACGAGGCCGAACAACTCGCGCACCCGCTTCTCGCGCTCGGATTTAGGCATTTCCCTCGCCATAAGATCGAGCGGTTCGCGCACGATAGCGCCGACACGCTCGCGCGGATTGAGCGAGGAATAAGGATCCTGGAAGATCACCTGCAGGTGACGCCGATGCTGGCGCAAGGCCTCGGCATTGAGCTTCATCAGATCCGACCCATCGAAAAACACGATGCCGGAATGCGCTTCTACCAGGCGGATAGCGGCCATGGCGGTGGTCGTCTTGCCGGAGCCGCTCTCACCGACCAGTCCCAGCGTGCGGCCGGGCCGCATCGAAAAGGAAACCTCGCGCACGGCATGCAGGTAAGTCCGCTCGCCGAACAGCGATTTGCGTGGCATGGGAAACCGCACAGAGAGGGCTTGCACTGCGAGCAGAGGTTCAGCGCTCACATCGCCTCCATTTCCGCCGCGAAACACGCGACCTTGTGCGCGTTGCCCTTGAGCGGCGGGTTTTCGGCCCGGCAGCGATCGAATGCGCTGGGACACCGGTCGGCGAAGGCACACCCGCGGCCGAGAAGGTGGAGCGCCGGCACGACGCCGGGAATTTCGGCGAGTGGCGGCATTCGGCCTTCCTTCTGCGCATCCTTGCCGAGCACTGGAATGCAACCGATCAGCCCGCGTGTATAGGGATGGCGTGGTGCATCGAGGATATCGTCAGCGCGGCCCTTTTCCACCACGCGGCCGGCATACATCACCACTACCTGGTCAGCCATTTCGGCGATCGCCCCCATGTCGTGGGTGATCAGCATGATGGCCACGCCGAACTTCTCCTGGATTGCACGCATCAACTCGAAAATCTGTGCTTGCACGGTAACATCGAGCGCGGTGGTCGGTTCGTCCGCGATCAGAACGCGCGGCCGGCAGGAGATTGCCATCGCGATCATGACGCGTTGGCGCATGCCGCCCGACAATTCGTGCGGATAGGCGCCCGCCCGCCGCTCCGGCTCGGGAATCCCGACGGTCCTCAATAGCTCGATCGCCAGCTCGCGAGCATCGGCCTTGCTTGCCGACTGGTGCAGCATGATCGCCTCGGCGATCTGATCGCCGGCGGTGAAGACCGGGTTGAGGGACGTCATCGGCTCCTGGAAGATCATGGAAATATCCGCGCCGCGCAAGCTTCGCAGTCGCTTCGGACCGGCCCTCGTAATGTCCTCGCCGTCGAAGACGATTTCGCCGCCGGTGATTTCGCCCGGCGGGCTCGGGATGAGACCCATGGTGGCGAGCGCCGTAATCGACTTGCCGCAGCCGGACTCGCCCACGATGCCCAGCGTTTCGCCCGGCATCACATCGAGACTGATGTCGTCGAGAGCGGTGACGCGGCCCTTCCGGGTGACGAATTCGACTTTCAGGTTCCTGATCGAAAGCAGCGGCTCGACCATTTCAGCGTTCGCGGAGCTTGGGGTTAAAGGCGTCGTTCAGCCCGTCGCCAACGAGGCTTACCGCCAAGACGGTCAGGAAGATGGCGATGCCGGGGAAGGTCACCGGCCACCAAGCGTCGAGAATATACTGCCGGTTGGCGCCAATCATCAGCCCCCAGGACATTGTATTGGGATCGTCAAGCCCGAGGAAGGAGAGCCCGGCCTGGAACAGAATCGCGACACCCACCGACAAGGTCGCCGAAACGATAAGCGGGGGCAGCGCGTTGGGGAGGATCACCTTCCACATGATGCGGTTGTTGCTGGCGCCGATGGAACGGGCCGCCGTGACGTATTCGAGCTCGCGGATCTTCAGGAATTCGGCCCGGGTCAGGCGCGCAGTCTGCGGCCACAACACCAGACCGATGGCCAAGGCGGTGGTCACCATCGACGGCGAAAACAGGGTGACCACGACCATGGCGAATAGAAGCGCAGGCAAGACTTGAAAAAACTCCGTAATGCGCATCAGAAAATCGTCTAGCCAGCCGCCGAAATATCCTGCCACGGCGCCGAGCGAGACACCGATGATGACAGTGATGAGTGCCGCAGCCGCGCCCACGGCGAGCGTCGGCCCACCCCCCTTGAGAAGGCCCGTAAGAATGCTGCGGCCAAGATAATCTGTTCCCAACGGAACGGTGGCTTCTACGCCGGGCTGCTGCTGTGGCGCCCAAACAATTTCATACGGGTCCGCGCGGTAGATGAAGCTCCCGTAAATGACGAAGCCCGCGATCGCGAGCAAAAGCAACGTCCCGAACATGGCCGGCTTGTTGCGGCGAAAGACGGTCCAGGCTTCGCTGAAAGGGCTAGCTGCCTCGGGAACAAGGTCCACTGTCGGCTGCGCAAGGCTCATCTCAACGGACTCCGCTGCGAATGCGCGGATCTGCGAACCTGTATGAAAGGTCGGTCAGCAGATTGGCGATCACCACCATTACGGCGGAAAAGAACAGAATGCCGAGAAGGGTCGGATAGTCGCGTCTCAGGACGGAGTCGAAAGCGAGCCGGCCCATGCCAGGCCAGTTGAAGACGAACTCGACCAGCAGAGCCCCGGAAATCAAGTTGCCAAACTGGAGGCCTGCGACCGTGATGATCGGCAGCACCGCGTTGCGCAGCGCGTGTTTGAAGACGACCTTGGTCTCGCCAACACCCTTGGCCCGGGCCGTGCGCACATAATCGGCGCCCAGCACGTCGATCATAGAGGCGCGCGAAAGCCGAGAATATTGCGCCAGGAAGATGATGGCGAGCGTGAAGGCGGGCAGCGCCAGATGGTACAGCACATCGCCGACATACGCAAAATAGCCGCCGGCAAAGCGGGCGCTGGTCATGCCGTCGACGGGAAAAATCGGAATGATCGACGCAAACAAGATGATCAGCATGATACCGGTCCAGAACACCGGTGCCGCATAGCCGATGGTGGAAAACACGGCGACCAAGTTGGACATCGCGCCGTGAGGCTTACGTGCCGCGAGCACGCCCATGGCGACGCCAACGGTGATCGCAATCAACTGCGCGGCAAGCACAAGGAGGATGGTCGGGCCCACGCGCGCGGCAATCAGTTTGATCACCGGCTGATTGAAATAATACGAGCTGCCCAGATCGCCGACGGCAACGTGCTTGAGATAGATGAAGAGTTGCGTGAGCAGCGGCTGGTCGAGCCCATAATGGGCACGGATCTGGGCGAGCATGCTTGCTGTGGCCCCGCCCATTTCCCCGGCAATCGCCTGGGCGGGGTCACCGGGTGCTGCATGGATCAGGAAGAAGTTGAGGACCAGCACGCCGACCAGCAGAACCACTCCGTAAATCAGCCGCCTGACGATGTACCCAGTGGACCCCATTGTACTCCGCGCTCCGGCAGGAAGCCGGCAGTCTCGCTACCGAAGACTGGCCGGCCGCATGCAGACCTCAGCGAGGCTCTTTCCAGTAAACCTCGTCCATCGACTGCATCGAGCCCCAGATCAATTCCGGAACGTTGCCGAGCCGTTTGTCGTAGGCCGTGTGGTAGGGGACGGCATTGATCCAATAGACCGGCAGGTCGCCGCCGACGATCATTTGGAATTGATCGTACAATGCCTTGCGCTTGGCGAAGTCCATTTCGACCGCCGCCTTGTTTAGCAACTCGTCCACCTTCGGATTGCGGTACTGCTGCGTGTTCGACCAAATTACGCCCTTCCTGATATTGGACGAGAGGTAGGTGCGGTGCACGCCGATCACCGGGTCACCCCAGTTGAACACGAGGTCCATCGTCATGTCGAAGTCATAGTTCGAAATCCGCTTGGCCCAGGTCGGGAAATCGGGCGAAGCGCGCACGTTGACGTCGATGCCGATCTTTTTGAGCTGCGACTTCAAATATTCGGCGACGCCCTGCTGCTCCTCGCCAGCACCGGGGATGTAGTCCACGGTGAGCGTGAAACGCTTGCCGGCGGCGCCAGCCTTGTGACCCGCCGAATCGAGTAAGGCGTTGGCCTTCTTCAGATCGAGGTTGTACGGCGGAATCTTCGGATCGAAGAACGGGCTCAACTCGATGATCGGCGAGCGCTGTTGCTTCGCTACGCCACGCATCAATGCCTTAGTGATGAAGTTGCGGTCCACCGCGTAGCCGATGGCCTGACGCACCATCTTGTTGTCGAGCGGTGGCTTCGCCGTGTTGAACGCCAGCCAGTTGATCGGGCCCACGGCCGCATAGCCTTTGTCGGTGACGCCGAGGCGCTTTACTCCCTGGAGACGCCTGATGTCCTGGCTGGTCGAAACAAAAGGGTAGAAATCCGCTTCGCCGTTTTCGATCGACAACAGGATAGCGCTCGGATCCTTGTTGATGCGGATGACGATCTTGTCGAGACGGGGACGGCCCTTGATGAAGAAGTCGGGGTTCTTCACCAGCGTGATCTGCTCGCCGGGCTTGAACTCCGCGAGCTTGAATGGGCCCGAGCCGATCGGCGCGGAATTCGCCGGATGCGTCCTCACGTCCCGGCCGTCGCCAAAAATGTGTTTCGGTATGATCGGGCACAGCGCGCCCGACATCGCCAGGAGCAGCGCAGGATGCGGGTGGGCCAGATGCACGACAGCGGTGTGTTCGTTCGTCGTCTCGACGGCGGAGACGGGCTCGAACATCGTCTTGAACGGATGGTAGGCTTTGATGGTCTCGATGGAGAATTTCACGTCGTCTGACGTGATAGGCTTCCCGTCGTGGAACTTGGCGCCCTTGACCAGATTGAGCGTGACCGAAAGCCCGTCATCGGCCACCTTCCAGCTCTCGGCCAGATAGGGGTGAGGCTTCCAGTCGGCGTCGTAGCGCAGCGGCGAGGCGAAGATCTGCGTGCCGGGCACGGCGGTGGCAATGCCGGACTGAACGGCCGGATTGAGATGGCGGGGCACCTGCGTGGACACCATGACCATGGTTCCGCCCGGACGGCCTTGTTCGGCCGCAGCCATCGAAATCTTGCTTCCAGCGAGTGCCAGCGCCGCCGACGATTGTACGAAAACCCTACGCGTGAGAGCCATGGTGATTCCCCTCTTATTTCCGTACGCTAGGAGAGAGCGCAGGAGATCCCCGAAAAGCCGAACGAAGTCTAGTGCGGGCTGCCTGCACAAACAAGCAAGGAATGCCGCAGCCGGGCGTAGTTGCGCTTGGGCACGGGCCGATGCTCGATGGTTGTCGGGCATTTTTCACGCGCTTGCCCGCATTGATCGGGATGGCGCGTCGTTGAGCATATTCATGGCTCTTATTTAAGCTGCTGCGGCGGACGCTTTGCCTTGCGCTCTCGAAGAGTGAGACTTTGAAGCATGCCCTCATTCATCGAATTGGATGGGCTTATCGTCTGCCGGAAACCATTTTCCCCGCAGCGAAAAGCAGATTAGGTTGCGCCCCCGTGAAGCGCGAGGAGCAGAGGCCATGAGCCAGTCGATCGTTTATGCAGCCAGGAAGATCATCACCATGGATCCAACCCGGCCTGAGGCGACGCATGTTGCGGTGTGCGATGGACGCATCCTGGCAGTGGGCGATGGCGGCTGTGCTGCCCCATGGGGGGAATACCGAATAGACGAGCGCTATCGCGACGCTGTCCTTATGCCGGGGTTCGTCGAAGGCCACACCCATATGATGACAGGGGCCATGTGGGACTACGCTTATGCCGGCTTCCAGGACCGCGTCGATCCCAACGGGAGAAAATGGGAGGGGCTGACCGACATTGCCGGTGTCATGGCCGGGCTGCAAAAGGCGCTTGGCGAGCTGCCCGAAGGCAAACCGCTAATTGCCTGGGGTTTCGACCCAATTTTTTTACGCATGGAACGGCTGAATTGTCGACATCTCGATGAAGTATCGACGGATAGGCCGGTCGTCGTGATGCACTCCAACTTTCATCTCATGACGGTCAACTCGGCAGCACTCGCCGTTGTCGGTTACAATCGCGACACGAATGCGACAGGGGTAGCCCGTTTCGATGATGGCGAACCCAGCGGCGAATTGCAGGAAATGGCTGCGATGTTCCCACTTATGCGCCGCCTCGGCATCGACTTCCGCAGTATGGCACGCACGGAATCCGCCATGCGTAATTTCGCCAAGACCGCGATGCGGGTTGGAGTGACGACCGCAACGGACTTGCTGAACGAACTTCCGGAAGAAGATATTTCCATGCTGAGCCGCGTAACGGGCAGCGACGATTTCCAGCTTCGCATCGTTCCGGCGCTGAACGGTATCAGTCAACCGGCCGAAAATGTGGCTCAACGCGTTGCGGAGGTGCGAAAGGCCACCACCGACAAGCTCAGGCTTGGCGCCGTCAAGTTGATGACCGATGGCTCCATTCAGGGATACACCGGTCGATTGAAATGGCCGGGCTACATAACCGGACATCCCAATGGGATTTGGAATATGCCGCCCGACCAGCTGAAGGAACAGATTGTTCACTTGCACCGGGAAGGCGTGCAGATGCATATTCACGTCAACGGCGACGAAGCGTCGGAAGCCGCCCTGGACGCGATCGAGGAAGCGCAGGCGCTCTATCCGCGCTTCGATCATCGTCACACGTTGCAGCACTGCCAGATGGCGGACGAGGCGCAATTCCGCCGGATGGCTGCTCTCGGGATATGCGTGAATCTGTTTGCCAACCACATCTGGTATTTCGGCGATCAGCACTATGAAGTAACCATGGGCCCCGATCGGGCGATGCGCCTTGATGCCTGTGCGTCGGCCTTGCGCCACGGCGTCCCGCTGGCGATTTATTCCGATGCGCCCGTCACGCCCATGGGGCCGTTGCACGTGGCGTGGTGCGCGGTTAACCGCTTGACGCCGTCCGGCCGCGTTCTCGGTGAAAACCAGAAGATCTCGATTGCAGCGGCTCTAGATGCGATAACGCTCGGACCGGCTTTCACCTTGAAACTCGATCACGAGATCGGCTCGATCGAGACCGGAAAAAAGGCCGACTTCGCAGTCCTGGGCGAGGATCCTTTTGCGGTTGCGCCGACGGCGCTGAAAGACCTGCCCGTGCTCGGCACTGTGATGGGCGGCCGTCATTATCCGGTCGGTTAGTCTCGTCATGACCACGACGTTCAGCCCCCAACCGCCGCTGCCCGTGACCATCGTGAGCGGCTATTTGGGCGCCGGCAAAACAACACTCGTCAATGCAATCCTCGCCGCGGAACACGGCTTGCGCATTGCCGTGCTCGTCAATGACTTCGGACAGATCGCGATCGACGAATTGCTCATCGTCAACCGGGAAGGCGATGTCATTGCGCTCGCGAACGGTTGCATGTGCTGCCAGACCAGCGGCGACCTGTATGACGCCATAGACCGGATTCTTCGCATGCGGGAGCGCTGCGACCGCCTGTTGATTGAGACGAGCGGCGTGGCCGACCCTTCCAGGATCGCGCAAATCGCCGTTGCCGAACCCGATCTCGAACTGGCGGCCACGGCCGTGCTGGTCGATGCGATGAATTTCGTCGATGTCCTCGGTGATCCCCGACTTAGTGACACGCTGCTGCGACAGGTCCGTGCCGCGGACCTCATACTGTTGACCAAGACCGGCACGTTGCCGGTGGGCGAGTTCGCCGAATTACAGACCGTTCTGGTCGAGGCCGGCATATCCGCTCCAGTGAAGCTGTTGGGCGAATGCGCGCATGACGCGCAGTTGCTGATTCAAGAGCGCGGAGCAGGGACAATACAGTTTCGTTTGAGCGGTCCGATGAGGTTCCGGCCGCTACCCTTCGAGGTCCTGGACCTGGCGAGGCGATCGCAGGGTCGATGGCGACAAACTGATCAACTTTGCCGGAGATGAGAGCTTGCACATCTACCGTCTGAAAGGTCGCTTTCGCTTGACCGATGGGACGGCGGTCGTGCTGCAGAAAGTCGGTTCCGACGTCAAAATAGAAACGACGGTCGACAATTTCGAGACGAGCGAGGTAATTGCGATCGGAGTGATACCAAATTTTGAGCGAGAACGGATAGCGACCGCATGGGCCCAGTTAACCTAGGAAAGGGTCTTTATTTCGACTTGTTGTGCAAATCGCACCGCGGAGACAGCTCGATGCAAAGGCGTCGCTATTGTCGCTATTCGGTCGGTTCGTAGGCAGCCTGCATTCCCTGTATAAGAAGGCATGTTCAATTGAGCAGAGCGGCCAAGGACGCTCGCGCGACGAGCTCAATAAGAAAATCCACGCAATTTCAGATGCGGGAGGTCGTCTTCTTGCCATCCGGCCATCCGGGCCATCCGGGCCATCCGGCTGACCGGCGGCTAGGCGCACGATTGTTCGCCGGTCCGGCGTTTGATCCGACGCACCAAAGCAACAAAAAAAGGATGCTCGGCGACAGAGTTTATGGCAGTGCCGAATTGCGGCAATTGCTCAGCGAGCGCGGCACCAAACCCGTCGTTCTCAACAAGTCAAGCCGCAATGCTAGGCGGCCGCCAAATGGCCGGTCGTCCCCCAAGTACGTTCAGATATGGCACGTGATCACCTTGCCTTGGCCAGGATCGGCATGGTCGTCGCATCGCCATGCAGCCGCTCGGCGGACAGCAAACCGGGTTTTCTTATTTTATTTAGGACCCTACTGGCGAAGCTACAACAATGAGGCCGGTGTGCAGAAATACATCCTTCGGCGCAGTGCCCGCCTTCGGTCGTGGCTTGTCTAGGCGTCGCCCAACGCCTCAGGCTCCCAACGTCACTCGGCCGGCATCGGCAGATCCAAGGCACCGAGCAACGGCGCGAGGTCCTCCGCGTAGCGGCGCCACCGGCCGACGGCACTTGTGTAGATTGGCCGCCGGACCTGCGTTGCGCTCGCTGTTCGCACCGGCCGTTCGGTCTCGTGAAACGACAGGCAACGCTCGTCCCACGGCAGGCCGCAATAGGCGACAATGCGTCGGGCCTGGGCTTCGAGGTCGCCCACGACGTCTTCGTAACGCACGTCGAGAATCGTTTGCGCCGGTAGCACGCGCTGCCAATGCGCCATCAGCCGCGCGTAGCGTTTGTAGTAGCGGCCGAGCTCGGCCAGATCATAGGTGTGACTTTGCTCGGCGCTGAACAGCTTCGAGAAGCAGGAGATGCAGGTGTCGACGGGATCGCGCACGGAATGGATGATCTTAGCGTTCGGCAAAGCGAGATGGATAAGCCCGGCGAAATAATAGTTTGAAGGCATCTTGTCGGTGACGCGTTCGGCACTCGGAGCCAGCGCGCGCACCTTGGCGACGTAACCGGCGCCGATCTGCCGCAAGCCCGATGCGTCGAGCGACGGCACAAAATCCGGATAGGGGATCGTCAGGTCGTCCGGCCCGTGCACGCCGAGAACGACATCGTTGAACGTCATCAATTCGCCGGCGCCGTGCACCATTGGATGGCTGGCGATGATCTGCTCGATCAAGGTGGTTCCCGAGCGCGGCATGCCGATAACGAAGATCGGCACGCGCGAGGGGGCGCCGCCGCCGGATTTCGCCGCTATCAGCTCGCGCGTGAAAACGGCTTCGATCCGGTCGAACAGTGCAAAGGTCATTCCCTCGTCGTAGGAAACGGCAGCACGCTTGGCGGAATTGCCGGCAAGCAGATGGGCGAACGAGCGCCGGTAATCCTTCAGATCGCCGTAGGCCTTGCTGAGCGCGAAATCGAGCTGCAAGCGGTCGGTCTTCGACAGGTTTTCGGACTTGGCAGCTAAGGATTCCATCATTTTGAGATGCGGATCGTCGGACGCGAACTTCTTGGAATCGGCGAGATTGACGTAGACGCCGGCGATGTTGGGATCGAGCAGGACCGCCTGCGCATAGGCGTCCTGCGCCTCCTGTAACTGGCCGAGTTCTTTCAGCACGTTGCCCATATTGTTGTAGGCATCGGAGAGATCGGGCTTGAGCGTGAGCGCGCGCCGGTAATGCGCCAGCGCCGCGCCGAGATCGCCGCGCTCGAAGGCGATGCGGCCCGCAAGATTGACGGCATCGTGATTGTTGGCGTTGAGTGCAAGCGCGCGCTCGTTCGCCGCCGCCGCTTCATCGACCTTGTCCTGGTCGAGCAGCACCGTGGCGTAGTGCACGAACAGCTTTTCGTCGCGCGATTCGACGGTCAGCGCGCGGCGCATGAGATCGGCGGCTTCGTCGTACCGCTCCAGATCCTTGAGCGCGAGCGCCAAATTGTCGAGCGTGTCGGGATTGTTCGGCGTGAAGTCGAGCGCTTTGCGATAAGCGGTCTCGGCCTCCTCGGGACGCTTCAATTCGCGCAGGCAGGTGCCGAGATTGTTCCAGGCGTCAGGGAAGCTCGGCTGCAATTCGATAGCGCGGCGGTAGTCCTTTTCCGCGTCGGCAAAGCGTTTAAGGCGCTGCAGCGCATTGCCGCGGTTGCTGTAGGCTTGCGCGAATTTGGGATCCTGCGCGATGGCGCGATCGTAAAAGCCGAGTGCCTCGTCGAAGTTGCCCTGGTCGAACAGCGCGATGCCGAGATTGCTCAAGGCGCCGGCATAGTCGGGATTGAGCTCGACGGCGCGACGGCCGGCGGCGATTGCCTCGTCGATGCGACCGGCAAGGCGGCACATCTCGCCGAGATTGGCGTGGTAGAGCGCGTTGTCCGGCGCGATTGCGATGGCGCGCCGCAGGTGGTCGATGGCTTCGGCGGTCTTGCCCGACTGGTGCGCGACGATGCCGAGCATGTGCACGGCTTCGGCATTGTTCGGATCGGCTGCAGCCGCCCGGCGCGTCAACTCGTCGGCGTCGGCTAGAAATCCGTGCCGGCGCTTCTGCTCGGCGAGAATGAGGGCCTGACCGGGCAACGCCACCTCGGCCGGAGATGCAACAGGCTTCACGGCCTGCGCCGCTTCCACCGCGAGAATCGCGGCGGCTTCGGCCGCGCGGCGCTCGCCTTCGGCCTTGAACGGCGTCAGCCGCGCCGTCTCGCCTGCCGCCACCGCTTTCAGTTCTTGCCCCACGCGTGCGATCACGTCGGCGAAATCCTCGCCCTTTTTCTGGCGGAACAGCCGCATGGTCGGGTACCAGGGATTGTCCTCGCGGTTGAGCAGCCAGCGCCAATCGGTCACCCAGGGCAGCAGCACCCAGACCGGCTTGCCGACCGCGCCCGCAGCATGCGCGACCGACGTATCGACCGTGATGACGAGATCGAGCGCGCTGATGGCGGCCGCGGTGTCGGTGAAATCCTCGAACTTGGCGGCGAGGTCTTCGATCGGCGGCTTACGCTTGAGCTTTTTCAGGTCGGCCGCGCGCGGGCCAAATTGCAGGCTCACGAAGCCGGTGCCGGGCACGTCGAAAAGCGGCGCCAGGCGCGTCAGATCGAGCGAGCGGCGAGTGTCGTTAACGTGCTCGGGATTACCGGCCCACACGATGCCGATCTTCAATCCTTGCAGCTTTGCGAGGCGGTCGCTCCAGCGCCGCAGCGCGTCCGCAGGCGCGCGCAGGTAAGGCACATCGGCCGGAATGGTTTCGAGGCGCGTCTTGAAGACGCGCGGCAGACTCAACAGCACGGCGTCGCATTGATAGGGCGCTGGATCGCCGCGGTCGCCGATCACGACGACACCGGGCAGGCTCTCGCGCAACAAGGTGACGAGTTGCTGATGCACGCGCAGCGTCACCTTGGCGCCGCGCGCGAGCAAGAGCGGCATGTAGCGGGCAAATTGCAGCGTGTCGCCGAAACCCTGCTCGGCCTGCACATAGATGTGTTTGCCGGCGAGATTTTCGCCCTGCCACGGGATCTCGGGAAATTTCGGCCCCTTGCGCTCGGTCGAGCGCAACCGCCATTCGTATTCGTCCCAGCCCTCGGCGAGATCGCCGCGCATCAGCAGCAGAATGCCGAGCCCGGAGCGCGCATTGGCGTGATGCGGGGCCAGCGCGATGGCGCGGCGCAGGACCACGATGGCTTCTTCGAAACTGCCGCTGTGATGCAGCGTGGTGCCGAGATTGGCCCAGGCATCGGAAAAACCGGGATTGATCTCGATGGCGCGTCGATAGGCGGCGACGGATTCGTCGAACCGCCGCAAGGCATGCAGCGCATTGCCGAGATTGCTGTGTGCCTCGGCAAAATTCGGATTGGCGGCGATCGCTTTGCGCTGGGCGTTGGCGGCTTCCTCGTATTCCTTGAGCTCGTAGAGGGCGACGCCGAGGTTGCTCAGCGCCGCCGGCATGGCCGGCTCGATCTCGAGCGCGCAGCGCGCCGCCGCCGCGGCGAGCTTGGGCCGGCCGGCCAGCCGCAACATTTCACCGAGATTGGCGTGAAATAGCGCCACATGCGGCGCCAGCTTAGCGGCACGCTTGACGTGCTCGATCGCCTCGCCAAGCCGGCCATTCTGGTGAGCAATGACGCCGAGCAGATGCTCGGCTTCCGGCACGCTCGGCCGCGCCTCGAGAATCTGGCGGCAGACCGCCTCTGCCTCGAGCAACTGGCCGGCATTGCGGCAGCGCTCGGCGTACATCAGCGCTTCGCCAAGCGGAAGTATTCTTGCGTTGCTCTGTGCGGGGTCCATTGTCGGTTCGATTATCACGCTCAGCATTGGCAGGCTATGATTGGCAGTTCGCAAAGCGTCGGGAAAGCCCGCGCTGGCGATGTGTTTTGTCGGACGAGTGCGCCAGTGTTGTTTTTTTGCAACTATTGCCAACAATCCCCGACCGATGGCGTCATATGCACCGGTATAGGTGACTATACATTGCGGCGTCATGCGCGCCTCCGATACTCTTCCGGCGGGGCGTTAGTGGGAATGGCTGCGTCAATCACAGCCTGAGTGCGGGGGCTGTCTCCCAATGCAATCGCCAAGAGGCGCGGGGCGCACACTGCTGCGCTCGCTGTTGGCGTCGAGTTCGGTGGTTGCGCTGCTGATCGGCGGCGGCACGCCCCCGGCCTATGCCGCGTGCAGCACCAGCATCACCGGTACCACCGCGGGCTGCACCAACACCGGCAGCCTCAGCGGCATTACGATCAATAACGCCACTGTCACGAGTGGCATCTATAATACCGCTGCGGGCACGATCAGCCCTAACGGCATCATCGTCACCAACAGCACGATCAACGGCTCCATCGTCGATTCCGGCACGCTCGCCGGCGGCATCTACGGTCGACAGCGCGAGTACGATCATCGTTTCCACCGGACACAGCGTCGCTGTCGCGGTCACTGGCCCGACACTTCACCGGCGGCATCAGTAATGCCGGCAATATTTTGTTTACCGGCGGCGGCGCGGCAACCGCGGTGAAGGTTTCCGGGGTCACGAGTTTCGGCGGCGGCATCACCAACAGCGGGACCATTGTCGCTGCTGGCGTCAGTCAGCGCGGCATTGTGGTCGACGGTGTCGGCACCTATGGCGGCGGCATCGTTATCGCTTCCGGCGCGCTCACCGCCGGCCTTACCGCTATTCGCGTCAACAACGACACGAATATTCAGCGGCAACATTTCCAATGCCGGCAGCATCACCGCGAAAACCGGCATCAGCATCCTTGGCAGCACGCTCACCGGCGCGATCGTCGACAGCGGTATCCTCAACGCAACGAGCTACGGCATCCGGGTCGACAGCGCCAGCAAGATCACCTCGGCCACGACCGCCGTGAAGGTCACCGGTCCGACCTTCACCGGCGGTATTTCCAATGCCGGCACGCTGTCGGCTGGCAATGTCGGTATTCTGGCGAGCGGGGTGACCAGCTTCGGCGGCGGCATCGCCAACAGCGGCCTGATATCGGTCTCCGGCAACTTACGCCGAATGCCGGCATCACGGATCGGCGCCTATGCCTCGAGCAGCGCCAGTTACGCAGCGACGCTCTCGAGTTTTTCCGGGGGCATCGTCAACGCTGGTACCATCTCGGTCGTCAATACCGGGACGGTCGCAGGCGAGTCGGCAAGGGCGTTATCGTCGTCTCGGTCGAGGCCTTAGCTCCAGTACACACGCGACGATCTCGAACTTCTCCGGCGGCATCAGCAACAGCGGCCTCATCGCGGCGCACAGTGTCGGCATTTTCGTCGGCGGCAACCGGGAGACGGCGTCACCACGATATCGACCTTCTCCGGCGGCATCAGCAACACCGGGACGGATCGTCGCCAATACCGGCATCAAGGTCGACTCGCACGTCCAGCATTTCACCAGCGGTGCGATCTTCAACTCGGGCACCATAACGGGCAGCGGCGGCACCGCGGTCAGCATCGGGCTCGGCGGCGTCACCTTCGAATTGGGGCCTGGCTACGCCATCACGGGCAATGTGGTCGGCAACGGCAGCGACACGTTCGCGCTGGGCGGCACCGGCAGCGGCTCATTCAATCTCTCCAGTATCGGCGCCTCCGCGCAGTATCGCGGCTTCAACACTTACCAGGTAGTCGGCGGCACCTGGACGCCGAGCGGCAGCTACATCGCAGCCCTTCAGCGTCAACGGCGGCACGCTCATGGCCGGCGGCACGTTTGGCGGTGTGACCGTCAACAGCGGCGGCACGCTGGCCGGCACCGGCGTCATCGTCTCCACCGATTGCGGTCACCAACGGCGGCATCCTGGAGCCGGGCAATCCCGGCACGGCCGGCGGCACGCTCAGCGTCACCGGCAATGTCGAGCTTCACGCTCCGGCGCCGACTACTTGGAAACGATCAACAGTGCGAGCGCAAGCGAGACCTCGATCAGCGGCACGGTGACACTCGGCGGCGCCACCGTCACTATCGCCGCCGGCTCGACAATTTCGACCGGCACCACCTATACGCTCGTGCATGCCGGCACGGTCGCCGGCACCTTCAATCCGACCGTTACCTTCGGCCCGATGACGGGCACGCTGAGCTATGTCGGCGGCGACGTCGACCTCTTGTTCGGCAATCCCTGCTTCAGCGGGCCGTTCCCGCACACCAATTCCGGCAACGTCCCCGGCATCTGCGTCACCAGGCACCAGCTTTACCGGCAATGTGATCAATGCCGGCTCGATCACCGCGAGCGGCATCAAGGTCACCAACAGCACGATCATGGGCTCGATCGTCGATTCCGGCACGCTCGTCGGTGGCATCTCGATCGACAGCACGAGCAAGATCGTATCGGCGGCAACCGCCGGTATCAAGGTCACCGGGCCGACCTTCAGCCGGCGGCATTTCCAACGCCGGCACAATTTCGGCCAGCGCAGCGGCCATTATGGAATTGAGCTTTTCGACGTTACAACTTTTTCCGGCGGCGTCACCAATAGCGGTTCAATTCAGGCCGGCGCTAGCGCGGTCTACCTCGTGATAATCTCGACTTTCGCCGGCGCCGTCAGCAATTCCGGCACGATCTCCGGCTACAACGGAATTTATTTTTCCAACGTTTCGAACATGGCCGACGGCATTACCAATACCGGTGCGATTTCGGCGGACTACCTCGGCATCCTCGACCAAGGGAGTGCGACCTTCGGCGGCGGAATCAGCAATGCCGGCACGGTGTCGGCCGGGGTCGGCATCGGCGTCTTCTACACGACGAGCTTTTCGGGCGGCATCACCAACGGCAGCGGCGGCGCGATTACGGCCACAAACTTCGCCGGCATCTATGTCAGCGGAGTATCCGCTTTCAGCGGCAACATTTCCAATGCCGGCACCATCAGCGCGCCGACCGCCATCAAGATCGCCGGCTCAGCACGATCACCGGCGGGATCTTCGACAGCGGCACCATCAATCGCCTCGGGCCACGGCATCCTGATCGACGGCACGAGCAAGATTACATCCGCCGCCACCGCGATCTCGATCACCGGGGCGACCTTGACCGGCGGCATCAGCAATGCCGGCACGATCTCGGCGACCCAATTTCGGCATCCTGGTCAACGGGACGACCACTTTCGGCGGCGGCATCGCCAATAGCGGCACGATTTCCGCGGCCGCGGGCGGCCTTACCAACGGCGGGATTTTCGTCAAAAACGTCTCGACATTTTCGGGCGGAATCGTCAACAGCGGAACCGGATCGATCGCGGCAGACAATAGCGGCATCAATATCGACAACGTTTCGGTCTTCACGGGCAGCCTGTCCAATGCCGGCGCCATCAACGCCAAATACGGACTCAATGTCACCAGCGTCGCCCAGTTCGGCTCGAGCAGTGCCGGCGGCGGCATTGTCAACAGCGGCACCATTTCGGCGGCCAACACCGGCATTTACGTCTACAACGTCAGCACCTTCCAAGGCGGCATTAGCAACACCGGCGCAATCACGGCGGGCGGCACAGGCATTGAAGTTCGCAACGTCGGCGCGTTTACCGGCGGCATCGTCAACGCCGCCGGCGGCGTAATTAATTCGACAAGCGGTCCCGGCCTTATCGTCGGCACGACCGGCTCGAACATCGTGTCGAGCTTTGCCGGCGGCATCACCAATGCCGGCACGATCAGCTCGGCCGCCACGGGCACCTACGGAGGCGCGCTGGTCGTCGGCAGCGCATCGACCTTCAACGGCGGCATAACCAACAGCGGCTCGATTTCGGAAACCGGTTTGGGCGGCGTGGGGGTTTTCGTCGAGAACGTCTTGGAATTCTCGGGCGGTGTCGTCAACAGCGGAACCGGAACGATCACGGCGAACCGCAGCGGCATTAGTATTTACAAGGTGTCGACCTTTACCGGCGGCCTTTCCAATGCCGGCTCCATCATCGCCACGTACGGCCTCAACGTCACGACCGTCACCCAATTCGGCACGACCAGCGCCGGCGGC
Source organism: uncultured Pseudomonadota bacterium (assembly GCA_963837965.1). Taxonomy (GTDB): domain Bacteria; phylum Pseudomonadota; class Alphaproteobacteria; order Rhizobiales; family Xanthobacteraceae; genus Pseudolabrys. Next base: position 84,814 of record CAWIPY010000012.1, read on the forward strand.
GGTATCGTAAACAGCGGCACGATAGCGGCCAGCGGCATCGGCATTTATGTCAGCACCGTCACCACCTTCCAGGGCGGCATCAGCAATAGCGGCAATATTGCCGGGAACACCTCTGCCGGCATCGAAGTCCTCAAGGTGAACACCTTTGCCGGCGGCATCGTGAATTCCGGCGGTGCCGTGATCACTTCGCCCAGCGGCTCCGCAATTGTCGTCGGCAGCAGCCACGCCGGCACGTACACCATATCGAGCTTTGCCGGTGGTATCAGCAATGCCGGCACGATCAGCTCGGCGTCGAACGCCGCAATCTACGTCAACGGCGTATCCAATTTTGCAGGCGGCATCGCCAACAGCGGCACGATATCGGCGGGCAACGGGGCCGGCATCTCGCTTATCGCCATCTCGGCCTTCAGCGGCAATCTCAGCAATTCGGGCGCGATCACCGCCAAGACCGGCATTTTGATCGCCGCTGGGGTCACTTTCACCGGCGGTGCGGCCATCGTGAACAGCGGCACCATCGCCGGCGGCACGGCGGGCGCGGCGATCGACGTCTCCGGCGCATCGAGCGCGGTGACCATCGACCAGATTGGTGGAACCATCTCCGGCGCGGTGAAGCTCTCGGCCAACGCCGACGTGTTCAACATCACCGGCGGCAGCGTCTCGGGCAATATCGTCGGCTCAGGCTCGCTCGACACCGTCAACTTCGATCCCGGCACCGGCAATACCTTCACCTATGCCGACAACTTCACCGGCATCCACCAGGCCAACGTCACCTCCGGCACCGTGGCACTCAACGGCAACAACACCGCGACCGGCATGACGGTGAGCAACGGCGGAACGCTCGCCGGCACCGGCTTCATCGCCTCGTCGATCTCCATCGACGCCGGCGGCAACCTTGGCGCCGGGCCTGCCCGGCATCGCCGGCGGCGTGCTCACCATTTCCGGCACGGTCAGCTTCGCCTCGACCGCCTATTATCTCGACACCATCGACGGCCTGAGCGCCAGCTTGACCCAGATCACCGGGACCGGGCTGCTCAATAACGCCACGCTCACCCTCGCCGGCACGGTGAGCGCGGGCACGACCTACACCATCATGACCGACACTGGCGGCGGATTCGGCGTCGGCGGCAATACCTTCAACCCGTCGATCAGCTATGGCGGCCTGGTCGGCACGGTCAGCTACAGCTCGGACGGCGATAATGTGTATCTGGCGTTCCATAACCCCTGCTACACCGGGCCGTTTCCCTATACCAACACGGGCACGGCCGGTGGTATTTGCGCCAGCAACACGAGCTTCAGCGGCAATACTTCGAGCGCCGGCATCATCAACACCGGCACCCTGTCGTCCAGCGGCATCCAGATCAAGAACAGCACCATCAACGGCGTGGTGGCCAATACCGGCACCATCTCCGGCGGCATTTCCGTCGACGCATCGAGCCTGATCAGCCCCTCGACCGGCGCTGGCATCTCGGTCACCGGCGGCAGTTTCGGCGGCGGCATTAGCAATGCCGGCACGGTGTCGGGCGGTACGCGCGGGATCTACGTGTCCGGCCTGAGCGGCTTCAGCGGCGGCATCACCAATGCCGGAACAATTGATCCGGTAACCGGCATCGCCGTCACCAATGTCTCGTCGTTCTCGGGTGGCATCGTCAACGCCGGCGGCGCGACGATCCTGGCCACCGTCACCGGCATCCTGGCCAACAACGTCTCGACCTTCCAGGGCGGCATCACCAATTCCGGCTCGATTTCGGCGGGCGGTATCGGCATCGACGTCGGCGCAGTCTCCTCCTTCACTGGGGGCAATGTCAGCAACGCCGGCACGATCACGGCGCAGACCGCGATCAAGGTCGCCGGCAGCACAATCGCAGGCTCGATCGTCGACACCGGCATCGTCAACGCCTCGGCGCATGGCATCCTGATCGACGGCGCGAGCAAGATCAATTCGACGGCCACGGCCGTCTCGATCACCGGCGCGACTTTCACCGGGGGCATCAGCAGCGCCGGCGTGCTGTCGGCCGGTGGCGCCAATGACGGCGTCCTGGTGTCCGGAGTCACCGGTTTTTCGGGCGGCATCACCAGTAGCGGCACGATCACGGCCGGCAAGGCCGCCGTCGATATCGCCTCGGTCTCGAGCTTTGCCGGCAACCTGTCGATTGCCGGCCTTGTCCAAGCGGCAACCGGCATCAAGATCGCGAGCAGCACGATTGCCGGCGCGATATTCGATACCGGCAACCTTCTGGCTTCGGCGCATGGAATTACTGTCGACAGCGCCAGCACGATTACTTCGACCGCGACCGCCGTCAAAATTTCCGGTGCGACCTTTTCCGGCGGCGTCAGCAATGCCGGCACAGTCTCGGCGGCGGACGGCGGTATTATCGTCAACGGCACCACGAGCTTTGGGGGCGGCATCGCCAATAGCGGCCACATTGATCCGCGGACCGGCATTGGTGTCTTCAACGTCTCGACTTTCACCGGCGGCATCGCCAACTCCGCTGGCGGCGTCGTCAATGCAAGCAGTGGGGCAATTGTCGTCTACCGCGTCTCCACCTTCACCGGCGGCATCAGCAATGCCGGGACGGTTTCTTCCAGCGGCAGCGCCGTCGTCGTTGAGAAGGTGTCGACGTTCTCCGGCGGCATCACCAATGCCGGCACCGGCGTCATCACCGCGGCGAGTGGTTTCGGCATCGTGGTCGGCAGCGCCGCGAGCTCGAACACCGTCTCGGCCTTCTCGGGCAACATATCGAATGCTGGTACGATTTCGTCCGGCGGCATTTTTGGCACCGGCATTTTCGTATGGAAAGTGCCGAACTTCACCGGCGACATCGTCAATAGCGGCGCTATCACTGCCTCGACCGCCAAGGGCATCGGCGTCAACGGCGGCTCGACGTTCACCGGCAATATCTCCAACAACGGCAGCATCTTGGCGGAGACCGGCATCCGCGTTGGCAACGGCCTGAAGACTTTTACCGGCAATATTTCCAATGGCGGCACCGTTGTAGGCACCGGCGCCGGCATCCTTGTCACCGCAATCGATGTATTCGGCACCGGCGGGGGCGGAAACATCACCAATACCGGAACGATTTCATCCAGCAGTGTCGGAATTTATGTCGCCGGCGTGAGCACCTTTGCCGGCGGCATTTTCAATACTGGCGGCACCATTTCCGGCTCTGCCGGCATCGTAGCCGCTTCCATCTCGACATTCGGCGGCGGCATCACCTCTACCGGGCAAATCACGGCCCTCAGCGGCACCGGCATTGTGGTTGTCGGTGTTTCGACCTTCCTCGGCGGCATTTCGAACGCCGGCACGATATCGGCCGCCGGCGGCATCTCCGTCACCAATGTAACGGTCTTCGGCAGCGGCGGTTCGGGCGGCATTACCAACAGTGGGACGATCGTCGCCGCTTCGACGGGCATTTTCCTGGGCGGCGTCTCCACCTTCGCTGCGAATATCTCCAACAGCGGGACGATCAGCGCCGGTACCGCCATTGCGATAAACGCCAGCACGCTGGCCGGCGGCATCGTCGACAGCGGCATCCTGGCCGCCACCACCCTCGGCATCGGAATCGATAGTGCGAGCAAGATCAATGCGGTAACCACCGCCATCAAAATCACCGGGGCGACCTTCACCGGCGGCATCAGCAATGCCGGCGTGGTCTTAGGCGGGGCCGGGCATTACGGCGTTCTGGTCAACGGCACCACGACCTTCACCGGCAACATCACCAACAGCGGCACCGTGTCCGGCCAGATCGGCGGCGTCGTCATCACTGCCGTTTCGAGCTTCCTGGGCGGCATCAACAACAGCGGACTGATCGCGGCGGCGTCCGGCGGCTACGACGGCGTCAAGATCACCAATGTCGGCGTGTTCGGCACGACCAGCGCCGGCGGCGGCATCGCCAATTCGGGCACGATCACCGGCAGCAATGGCATCTACGTCGGCTTCGTGACGCTGCTGCAAGGCGGCATCACCAATTCGCAGACAATCACCGCTAACAGCCGGGGCATCTTTATCGGCAGCAGCGGCACGATCGCCGGCGCGATCATCAACAGCGCCAGCGGCACGATCACGTCGGGGCTGGTCGGCATTATGCTCAATAGCGTGGCCAGCGTGGGCACGGCGAGCGTCGCCGGCGGCATCACCAATGCCGGCACGATCAGCGCCGCCAATACCGGCATTGCGATCTCGGGAACCGTCTCATTCGCCGGCGGCGCGGCGATTTCGAACAGCGGCACGGTGATTGGCGGTGTGGCGGCGATCGATGCGACCGCCGATACCAGCCCGCTCACCATCAACCAAAGCGCGGGCCTCATGTCCGGCGCGGTGAAATTGTCCACCCACGCCAGCGACATCTTCAACATCACCGGCGGCACGGTGGCCGGCGACATCGTCGGCTCGGGCTCGCTGGGCACGGTCAATTTCGATCCGGGTTCCGGCAATACGTTCACCTACGACAATAATTTCACTAACATCAATCAGGTGAACGTCAACTCCGGCACCGTGGTACTCAACGGCACCGATAGCGCCACCACATTGACTGTCAGCAATGGCGGTACGCTGGCCGGAATGGGCAGCATCTCAGCCGCGATCACGATCAACAGCGGCGGCACTTTCGCGCCCGGCATTCCGGGCACCAAGATGACCGTTATCGGCAGCCTGGTGCTGGCTTCGGACGCGAATTACACGATCACGCTCACCGGCACCGACGCGAGTGGTGCGGCCGTTACCGGAGGCGCCACCATTGCCAGCACCGCGGTCTTCAAGATCGCGACCGGCAGCACGCCTGTTGCGGGTACGACATATACCGTCTTGACTGCCAGTACCGGCGTGGTCGGTACGTTCTCCGATCCGAAGGTTTCATTCGGGACATATGTGGGCACGCTTCTTTATCCAGATCCGAGTGACGTTCTCCTGAGTGTGAACTACGAGGCTCTGACGCCGTTGCTGCCGACGGGAGCGCCGCAGAACGTGCTCAATGTCGCGCGGGGTATCGACAATGCCATTGCCAACGGAGTGATCCCGCCGCCCGGCTTCCAGAACCTGTTCAATTACACGCCGCAGCAACTGGAAAGCGCGCTTGCCGAACTCGAAGGACAGCCGGGAGCCGATGCCGATATCGGCACATTCCAACTGATGAGCGACTTTCTCAGCTTGTTGCTTTATCCGACATCGGGCGGCGGTGGCAGCGCATTCAACGGCGGCGCGCCCGCCTTTGCCCCTTATAATCAGACAAGCCTGCCGCCCGAGGTCGCTCAAGCCTACGATGCCGTGCTCGAGAAGAAGCCCCAGGTCTCCGCCACGTTCGATCAGCGCTTTGGACTCTGGGCGGGGGCGTACGGCGGCTACAACAGGACCGATGGCGATACGACGCTCGGCTCGGTCAATGCCGACACCCGGACCTTTGGCTTTGCGTCAGGCATGACCTATCACGTGACACCGTCAACGTCTCTCGGCTTCGCGCTGGCCGGCGGCGGCACCAATTGGGGCCTTGCGCAAGGGCTTGGCGGCGGCAGAAGCGATGCGTTCCAGGTCGGCGTGTACGGCACGACCCATTGGGGGCCGGCCTACCTCTCCGTTGCATTTGCCTTCTCTAATAGCTGGTTCACCACAAACCGGTCAGCGCTCGGTGATCAACTCACCGGCGAGTTTGAGGGCCAGGACTATGCAGCGAGGTTCGAGGGCGGTTATCGCTATGGAATACCGGTAAGCAACGCGATACTCGGCATCACCCCCTACGCGGCGGTGCAGACGCAATACTTCCGGACGCCGAGTTACAGCGAAACCGATCTCTCTGGCGGTGCCTTCGCGCTAAACTACGCGGCCATGAACGCGACGGACACAAGAGCTGAGGTCGGTGCACGCTTCGACAATCTTACGATGCTCGACGGCATGCCACTGGTGCTGCAAAGTCACTTGGCGTGGGCGCACGACTGGATTACAAATCCTTCGCTGAGAGCATCCTTCCAGCTGCTAAATGGATCGAATTTCACCGTCAACGGCGCGGCACCGCCGACCAATTCGGTGCTCACCGGTGCTGGCGCCGAGCTGTTCTTCAATACCAATTGGTCGATCACGGCGAAGTTTGACGGCCAATTCGCCGGCGGCTATCAGAGCTACGGTGGAACTGGAACTCTGCGCTACAAATGGTGAAGCAAATTTGCTTCTTCACATTGGGCAGTCAGCACAGCAGAATGATGTAGGGGGCGGCTGCCGAGATGAAGTACGGGTACATGAAAAGCGTGACAAAGAGTACCGCAATTCGCCTCCTATTTTCTTTGCTGATGATACCGGTCGTTCAGGCTGGCGCGCAGTCGCCCCGGACGCGCGCCCATGCGCCGCGGCCGGCGCCAGGCAGGTACGTGGCTCAGGCGGCGCAAAATGACGTGCCCCAGCGAACCACCGCGAGTTATGGCAACTGGGTTCTGCAATGTGAGATCACGACTAAGACGCCGCAGCATGAAATATGCGACATGGCGCAGGTCACGCAGCTCAAAGGCAAGAACGTTCCGTTCTCTCGTGCCTCGGTTGATCGCCCGGCGAAAGGCGGGCCGGTCGTATTGACGATCCAGGTTCCGGTCAACGTGTCGTTCAAAACGGAAGTTCGAATTCAGACCGGCGATAATGATCCGGGTGTGACGGCGCCGTTCGCAAGATGCACACCGAGCGGCTGTTTCGCGGAATTCGAACTCAAGACCGACGCTCTAAAAAGGTTGCACGCGGCAACCAGGGTGGGCAAGTTCACGTTCGCTGATGCGCGTGGACACAATGTAACGATCCCGATCTCGTTTGAAGGCTTCGGTCAGGCATTCGACGCACTGATGAAAAAATAGCCTAGGCTTGCCATGCCGCATAAAGTCCATTCAGTTGCTGGCCACGTTAGGCTATAATCCGAGAGCTTATACGCCAACCTGAGTTCCAGAATCACCTATGGGGTTTGATGGAAGCGGCAATTCAATCGTCGATCCCGGGGGGCGGTCCAAAAAACGTGTGATTGGCCGCGTGCCGAAGTCTGTGCATCAATATTGGACACGAGTAATCCGACGACCGCACATCTATTCTGCACTTCCACCTGCGGTCCCACCAGTCAGTGTCAGGGAATCGAACAGGTCGCTGGCGCGATCTAGTTAGGAAACGTGCAATCTCGTTTATGCGAAGGGGCCGGCGGGGCCCGTCCGCGAGACCGGCTCCGGCCGGCGTCCACGTCTGTCGCATGTCGAATAACAGTCGGTTTCGAAAAGGCGACGGCGCCGAATGGCTGGCAATTCTATGTAGGCGGACCTCAATGAAACGGCGTTGAGATGGACTTTGCTGGACCTTTTCGCACGATCGCTTCGGAACGCCGTAGCCTGGCGTTAATCCACTTTAACTTCCTTAGTAAACGTTCGCTCCGTGAAGCATTAGATCGGATGCCTTCTCGCCGATCATCGTTGAGGGCGCACTTGTATTGCCCGATATGAGAGTCGGCATGATCGAAGCATCGGCGATGCGCAGGTTCGAAAGTCCATGAACTCTGAGCATCGGATCGACGACCGCACGATCATCGACCCCCATCTTGCAGGTTCCGACCGGATGAAAGATGGTCGCTGCGACCTCTCGACAAAATGATTTTATCTCTTCTTCGCTATCCAGCCGGGCCCGCGGCTGATAACTCGAATTCGGTGTATTCTTTCATCGACGGTGCGGTCGCGAGCGTCTGCGCCAGCCGGACGCCGGCGACGGCGCAGCGCCAATCCTCATCTTCCGTGAGGTAGTTGGGCCGAATCGCCGGCGCGTCTGTCGCGGAAGCGGATCGGACGTGAATTGAACCTCGCGATGCCGGACGCAACTGGCAGACACTGAATGTGAATCCCGGCCAAGGATGCGTCTTGTCGGCAACCTTGTCGGCGCTCAGGGCAGCGATATGAAATTGGACGTCGGGGGTCCGTGAGTCCGGCAGCGCGCGGGCAAACATGCCAACATGGTTGATTCCGACCGCCATCGGCCCGCTGCGTTTGAGCAGGTAGCGCAGGCCTATACCAATGCGCCGATACCACGATGCCAGCTCGTCGTTGGTCGTAATGGGCTTTTTGCATCGGAACATCAATCGGAACTGCAGGTGATCCTGCAAATTTTCTCCGACGCCGCGCAGTGCATGCACGACCTCGATCCCGTTCGTTTTGAGGACGGACGGGCTTCCGACGCCGGAGAGTTCAAGCACTTGCGGCGTTTGAACGGCACCGGCACTCAAGATCACCTCGCGATTTGCGCGAACGTCGAAGGTCGTGCCGCGGCTCTTGTACCGGACGCCGACCGCTTGCGTTCCCTGAAAAAGAACCCGTTCGACCGCCGCCTCCGTGAGCACGTCGAGGTTTTTTCGATTGCGTGCCGGCTTCAGATAACTGACCGCCGTGGAGGAGCGTCGTCCTTTGCGCGTCAGCAGCTGATAATACCCAATTCCTTCCTGCGTAGCGCCGTTGAAATCTTTTGTCGTGCGAACGCCGATGTCGTTGCCGGCGCGGATTATGGCCTCCATGAGTTCGGGACGCTCGTGGATGTCCGAACAGCCGAGCGGTCCGTCCGCGCCATGATAGTCCAACTCGCCGCGCTCATTGCCTTCGAGCCTGCGAAAGATCGGCAACACGTCCTTCCATGCCCAGCCAAAATTTCCCTCACTTGCCCAATGGTCGTAATCCTGTGCCTGGCCGCGAATGTAGATCAGGCCATTGATCGAACTTGATCCGCCGAGAACCTTGCCGCGCGGCCAGTAGATCTTGCGGCCGTTCAACTCCGGTTCGGGCTCGGTGTAGAATCCCCAATTGTAGCGAGGATTGAACATCGTCTTGGCATAGCCGATCGGAATGTGAATCCAGGGATAGCGATCGGCTGGTCCGGCTTCCAGAACCAGGACCGTATGAGCGCCGGAGGCGCTCATACGATTGGCCAGCACACATCCCGCCGTGCCTCCGCCGACGATGACATAATCGTACTCTTCCCGCGCCATTCGATCCGTCATCCTGATCTCCAACCTTAAACGCCGGGCCGGTGAGCGAAACGATGTTGGTGGCCGGTAGCGCTTCAGATCAACTGTTGGCGCACCCTAATGGCATCTGTCGTGCAGATCAAAACATGCGCTGAAGTGAAGTGTGCGCAGCTCAAGGTCTTTGAGCAGCAAGCATTCGATTTGCGCCATGTGCAAAGACGTTTTGCCTTGACAGTCTTGCTGAGCCGCCATTAGGTTTTCCGACCATGTCGGCTGACGACATAAAGTGTTTCATTCAATAAAACGCTTGGGAGGGCACGCGATGCGCAAAGGAGACACTAAGAGCCGTACCGAAGGGACGCTGACCCGCCGCGAAGCGTTGGCGATCTCGGCGCGCTATGGCGCGGCCGTCGCCAGCGTGGGGTTCGCCTACATGCTGGGAGAGGGGGCCCTTTCCTTTGCCGAAGCGGCAGCCGGCGAGGCGGAAAAGAAAGCGAAGGCGAAATTCATTCTGACGATGGGTCTCGACGGCACGATCAATCTGTTTCCCAAACGGCCGGTGGCAAAAAACTCGACGTGGATCCATGGCACGCCCGAGTTCAAGGCCTTCATCGAAGAACACTCCAAAGGCCGCATCTACGTCGACATGCACGACGCGGGCGCGCTTGGGTCTCAGACCACGGCGTTGAAAAAGGTGCAGCAAGGCATCATTCAGGGCGCCTCGTGTTCGACGCAGAATGCCGCGCAGCTTGCGCCGATTTGGAATGTGCTCGACGTGCCCTACACAATCGGCCCGGTCGAAAACGCCTGGAAAGTAATCTTCAGCAGGGAGTTTAACGACACGGTCCGGGCGAACTCCGAGCAGCGCCGCCTGACGGCGGCGTATATCATGCCCTACATGCGCTGGCTGGAGATGTCGCCTCATGTCGACAAGGATATCCGGAAGCCGGAGGATCTGAGTGGACTCAAGATTTCGCGTGACCGGATCCAAGCTGGAGCAGGCGGCATTCGAGATTCTTCCGTCCAATCCTACGCCGGTCGCATGGTCGGAAGTCTATACGGCACTCAAGGATGGGGCGGTCGACGGCATCCATGTGGCGGCAACCTCGGTTTACGATGGTGGAATGGCGCCCGTCGTCGGCCAGATTGTCGATACGAAATGGATGTATAACAACGACAGCATCTGGTTGAGCACGGCTTGGATCAAATCCTTGCCGGGCGACCTGCAGGAAGTGATCCGAGAAGCGTCCTTCTTCGGGCAGAACAAGATCTACAACGACTACGAGCCGATCCTGCGCGAGGCCATTGGCATCACGCGCGACGGACCGAAGGTCGGCTGGAAAGCGACCAATACGAAGATCACCTTTCTCACCGATGCCGAACGGCAGGTGTGGGTCGACTATCTTTCGGTTGACCGCAATAAGGCCAAGCTCAACGGTCTTATCGACCGATACGGCCGCAAGGAGTACGAGTTGGTGGTCAAGCTCGCGAAAACAGGCAACGGGAAGCCCAGGCGCTGGTGGAAGGCGTAGCCCGCCGGCATGGATTGCTGAACTTCTGTCCAAATCGGCCGCATGCAAGTGCGGCCGATCCTTGCGAGGAAACGGAAATGCGACGCGCCATTGGTCTATTGGATGACTACGCCGAGGACGCGCTGAGTTGCGTTTTTTACAGCTATGTCATCGTGATGATTTTTGCCGAGGTGGTGGCGCGATACGTGTTTCGTTCGTCGATCTTGTGGTCGCAAGAGACCAGCATCTATGCATTCATTTGGCTGACCTACATCTCAATGGCCAAGCTCGCCAAGACGAGATCGCATCTCGCCTTTACGGCGATTCGCGACGCTCTGCCTCCCTTTGGGCAGTTGCTGTTGTACCTGCTGTCCGATGTCTGCCTGCTGATCGTGGCGGTCGTCATACTGATGTACGTCTACAGCCCGATTGCGGACAGTATAGCGTTCGACCAACAAATGACGGGCGCCAACCTGCCGCTATGGATAGCGACTGCCGCGGTGCCGTTCGGCTGGTTGCTCGCTACAGTTCGAATCGTTCAGCGAGTTCTCGGCATCGTCGGCAAATATCGAGCAGGTGAATCACTTGCGACGAGCGTGGCGGCGATGGATTAACCGGACAAACCGGCGGCGGTTGGTTCTAGGGAGAGGTTCATGGATACTTCCATTTGGATAGCGATCCTGATCGCTGTCCTTTTCTTCCTGGGGGTTGAGGTCATCGCCGTTCTCGGTATCGGGGCCATTCTTCTGACGCTCGTCACACGACAGTTTCCTTTGATGAACATCAGTCTGACGATGTTCAATTCGCTTAATCTCTTTCCGCTGATTGCGCTGCCGTTGTTCGTCGTCACCGGGGATCTCATCGCCGCGGGCGGCATCGCGGGTCAGATCATCGGGTTTTCGCGCTCGCTCGTGGGATGGATGAGCGGCGGGCTGTCCCTGGCCGCCATGGTTGCATCGGGCATTTTTGCCGCCATAAGCGGCTCCAATTCGGCGACAGTCGCAACGGTCGGCCGTGTCGTGCTGCCGAGTATGAAAGAAGAGGGATACCCCGCCGCTTTTTCTGCGGCGACCGTGGCCGCCGGCGGAGTGGTCGGCATCATCATCCCGCCGAGCATCGCATTCGTTCTCTATGGCGTTACAGTCGGGGTAAGCGTCAGCGACCTGTTTATCGCCGGTATTCTTCCGGGGTTGTTCATGGTCGGATGCATGTGCGTTGTTGCATGGTACATATGTAGAAAAAACAACTACGGCAAGAAAGTTCCGTTCACGTGGTCGGAACTCGTCCGCACGGCCTATGAGACGAAATACGCGCTGGGCGCGATCGCAATTATTCTGATTGGCATTTACGCCGGGATATTCACGCCGACGGAGGCGGGTGCCGTCGCCGCTGTCTACACCCTCTGCGTCGGTCTGTTCGTCACGCGCAAGATCAAGCCGAGAAATATCCCGTCGGTGCTTATCAGCAGCTCCCAAATCTGCGGACTTATCGCGCCGATCATTGCCGTGGCGTTGGTGTTTTCGCAGAACATCGCCGTGCTGCACATTCCGGACGCGTTCGTCGGCATATTTCTCGAGGCGTCAGACAACAACACCGTTCGAATGTTGATCATTATGGGAGTGCTGCTCGTTGCCGGCTGCGTAATGGAGGCCGCGCCGAATATTTTGCTGCTCTCGCCGATCCTCGTTCCGATAGGCGAAAAGATTGGCGTCGACCCCATTCATTTCGGTGTCATCGTCGTCGCGACACTCGCCGTCGGATTTATCACGCCGCCGATTGGGCTTAATCTGTTCGTCGCCTCGGCGATGTCGGGCGTGCCCTATACGACGATCGCTCGAAATTCCATTGCCTATGTCGCAGTGCTTATCCTGTCGCTGTTTGTGATCGCTTTCGTGCCGCAGCTTTCGTTGATGTTTCTCAAATCGGTCTGGTAAGGGCGCCCGTGACGGTTACTGTTATCACAGGAGGCGCGAGCGGCATCGGGTTGTCGACTGCCGCGCGAATCCGCGAGGATGGTGGGCTCGCCGCGCTGCTCGATATTGATTTGGATCGGTGCCGAGACGCGGCAAGGACGCTTGGTGAGGACGTCATCGCTTTGCAGGCCGATGTCGTCGACGAACAGAGCTTGCTGGCAGCGGCCGATCAGATTGAAACCGAGTGCGGGCCTATTGGGGGGTTGGTGTGCGCCGCCGGTGCGCCGCAGGTGCCTGGCAAGGCCGACGAAATGGATATCGCCGATTGGGACGCTGTCGTCAGTTCCCATTTGAAGGGCACCTTCCTTTCTTGCCGGGTATTTGGTGGCAAGATGATTGCTCATGGAGAGGGTGGAGCAGTCGTCAACATTGCCTCCGTGACCGGCATCCTGCCGGGGCCGACCTATGCCTATGCTCCCGCCAAAGCCGCCATCATCAATATGACGTCGATTTTGGCGGTCGAGTGGGCGCGCCGGGGCGTGCGCGTAAATGGCGTTGCGCCGGGCTGGACGGATACACCATTTCTCACGCGCAGAAGCGCGACTGATAAGCCGCGCGATATGTCCGCGCTGGCCAATGCAAGTCTTCACGGGCGGCTTCTGCAACCTGAACAGGTTGCCGAGGTGATTTACTTTCTGCTGTCCCCGGCGTCGAGCGCGATTGTAGGATGCACGGTGCCTTGCGATGGCGGGTACCTGGCCTCCCGTGGGTGGGGGCCTTACGGAGGTGTGCCGCAGACATGAAAGAAGTAGCGTTCATCGGGCTGGGCGCCATGGGCGCCGGGATGGCTCGCAATCTGATCAAGGCGGGCTTCGGGCTGCGCGTCTTTGACCCTGCGGAGAAGGCGCTGGCCCCCTTTCGGGCGTTGGATTGTCGTATTGCCGGCTCCGCGCAGGAGGCGGCGAGTGGTGCCGATGCGGTCATCTGCATGGTGCCCGATGTGGCGCACGTCGAGGCGGCACTCATTGGCCCGGACGGCGCCTGCAACGGCCTTCCAGCGGGTGCGCTGGTTATCGATATGAGCACGATTTCGGCGAGCGGAAGCGACCGCATCGCCGCGGAAGTCCGCAAGCGTAGCTTTCGGTTTATCGACGCGCCGATCGGCCGAACGCCGCGCGATGCCGCGGCAGGCACGTCTTTGGTCATTGTCGGCGCCACCGATTCGGATCTGGAAGAGGCCCGCCCGCTGTTCGAGTGTATCGGTAATCAGATCGTTCATGCCGGCCCGAGCGGCGCGGGGATCAGGCTGAAGCTCGTCAATAACTACATGTCGATGGTCGGTACGGTGCTGGTCGCCGAAGCCTTAACCCTGGCAAACAAGGTGGGGCTCGACCGCGCAGCGACAGTCGACGTATTGAGCAATACGACCGCCGGCCGGGGGCAACTCATCGTGAACTATCCGAAGAAGGTGCTGGCGGGCGATATCGAGCCTGATTTTCCGCTGTCAATGGCGCACAAAGATGTCTCTCATGCGTTGTCCCTCGCGGCCGATGTAGGCATGCCCTTGCTGCTGGGCGCCGTTACGCGGGAAATGTTCAATCTTGCCAAATCCTGGGACAGAGCGAGCGAGGATTGGACCGCTATGCTGCTGCTGTTGGAAGACGTGACGCGCGCCGAGCATCTGCCTCCGATCTACCCGGCAGCGAAATAGACGGCAGCGTTTGGCATTTGCCCGAACAATTAAAGCAGCTTTTGCATGCTTTACGTCATCATCCAATAAGCCAAGAGTGAAAAGCCGGCAGCAATGAAAGACGAGATCACGCTGGAAGAAATCAAGGCGATCATCGAACTGATCCGTCAGAACGAGACCATCACCCAGTTCTCGTTCAGGTTCGGCGACGTCGAGGTTTCGCTGTCGCGCGGCGGGGAGCAGAGCGGCGTGCCGCGGCCGGGCGCCGCGCCGGCCGTTACCGCGGCCCCGCCGCCGGCGCCCGCGGCACCGGCGGCGCCGAGCGCACCGCCTGGCGCACCCGCCAAGCGCAACGGGGCGGCGCAGCCGCAGGAGGGTGAGGTCGCCATTCTCGCACCGATGGTCGGCACCTTCTACCGCTCTCCGAAGCCGGGGGATCCGCCGTTCGTCGAGGTCGGCGGGTCGGTCAATGAGGACACGGTGCTCTGCATCATCGAGGTGATGAAGCTCATGAATTCGCTCGAGGCGAAGGTCGCCGGGGTGGTGACACGCATTCTGGTTGAGGACTCACAGCCGGTCGAGCACGGCCAGCCGCTCATGTTCATCAAGCTCGGCGGGAACTGACCGCAACCCGCCGTGCCTGCGGCCGGTCTCCGGGCGCGATGGGATCGCGCTCCTCCCTGCGAGAAATTGTTAGCGGCCAGCGTCGACCGCCCGCCGGCCAGCAGTGCGGATTTCAACCGCGTCGATTCCATGACGTCCTCCTTCTGATGACGCATGATAATCTCTGAAAGCCGGCGTCACCCCCAGTTAAGTCGAGGGCAGACCTTTTCCGGGTCATGCGCTAGAGCACACGCGCTTCCCCGATCTCGATGCCCTATTATCTTGTCGCCGCCGAGGCCATTCAATTCTTTGGCGCTCAACGTTGGCGCCGCCAGACCGTTGGTCGATGAAATAGAGTACTTCGACCGAATCGATCGCGCTGGCGAATGTGCCGGTGCCCAACGACCGAGACCAGCCGTCCATAATGCGCGCCGAGCAATCGCGGTTGATCGTTGAATTGGTAATTACTTCGCCGTGATCCAGGCGCGGGCTTGCGCGGCCTCTGCGCGCGGGAAGGTCTTCATCTCGCCTGGCATCATGAAGCTGAAGAACTGCATTGTGTTCTTGATCCAGTCGATGTCGGTGACAACGGCCATACGCTCCCAGCGCGTCAGATGCTCCATGCCGACTTTGAAATCCGCCCACATGGCGCCGGGCTCGACACTGAAATCGTCACCGGTCTCATAGTAAATGCGCAACTTGTCATCTCTCTTGAGGGCTTCGTCGACCGCCGGCACCAGCACGGTATCATAGTCTTGTTTGGTAACGGGGCCTTTGCAGACAAAGGCGAGGACATTGCTGGGAAAGTCCTTCTGGCGTTCGATCATGGCGTTCTCTCCGTGGTCGCGAACTCCGCCCCGCTTGCAACGTTTGCACTCTGCCGCCGGCGGGCTACCGCGCCTTGACTCATGTCAAGGAACCGAAGGGCAAAAAGGAGCCGAATTCGTCGAAATTTGCTGCATCAGCGGCGCGGCAGAAGATCGGTTTCACCATGGTGATCGCGGTGATCGTGCACCTGACGGACTGGCAGAGTGCTGGCAACCCGTCGTTGCGATAGCCATCACTCGACAGGAGCATGGAGCGCAAAATGAAGGCTTTGATGACGATTGTGGCCGCTTTCGGGTTCGCGGCGGCGATGAGCGCAACCGCGGTCGCACAAACCGGCCCGATTGCTACTACCTGCAGCAAGGAGATTGCGAAGTATTGTGCCAATGCCGGCCATGGCAACGCGCAGACCCGCAATTGCCTGGAGAAGCATCGCAAGAACCTGTCGCCCGCCTGCCGCAAGGCGCTCGACACGACCGCCAAAGGTCGCGGCCGCAACCGCCGCTGACAAGGGCGTGCCGCAGAGGACGGGCGACGCGGGCGGCCATTGCGCGCTGCCCGCGCCGGCTATCGAGATCTGCAATCGTGGATTCCGAGGACTGGCGCGCGCTTTGCCATAATTCTAGGCTATGGAAGAGGAAGTGCGAAGTCTGGAGCAAGCGTGCGATGCAGTCCGTCCGACCCTATTTGCGGCTCGCTGGCGCGGTGGCGCTGATCATGACGGGCGGCCGCTTCGAGCCGGCGCGCGCGCAGACCCCTGCGGCGAAGCCGAAAGCCGCGCCCGCGGCGCAAGCGGCGACGCCTGTCCCGGCGAAAAAGCTGGTGGAGACGAATTGCGCCGCCTGCCACGGCGTCGACGGCAACACCACCTCCGACCCACTCTATCCCAAGCTGGCCGACCAGAAGGCGACCTACATCCGCCTGCAACTGCACGCCTTCAAGAGCGGCGCGCGCAAGTCGGACATCATGTCCGCTCCTGCGCAGGCGCTCACCGACGCACAGATCGATGAGCTCGCGCGCTACTACAGCGACCAGCCGCTGAAACCGGACAAGGTCGAGGACAAGCCGTTGGCGGCGATCGGCGAGCGCATCTTCCACCAGCCCGCGCGCGGCGCGGCGGCCTGCGTCGCTTGCCACAGCCGCGGCGGACCCGGCCCGGGCTTCGGTCCCGGCGGCATGATGGGCGGCGCGCCCGGCATGGGGCACGGCATGGCCGGCGGCGGGCCCGGTGGCATGATGGAAGGCGGCATGGGTATGATGGCAAACAACGCCGCGGTGCCTAACCTGTACGGCCAGCACGCCGCCTATACGTTGCAGCAGCTCGACGCCTTCGCCCACGGCAAGCGCGGCGGCACGGTGATGGGGCCGATCTCCGCCGCGCTCAGCCCGCACGACCGCCAGGCCGTGGCCGACTATCTCGCCGGCGCCCGATAGGGCGAGATTGCACCGGACCGAAGCGGGGCCAGCCGGGCCAGCCTTCCCGCGGGGGAGAGGTGAAGAGAGTTCGCCGCACGTTCTGCTGCAAACCGAAACGATCTTGCGCTAGTGTGGTGGTTCAGAAGTTCGCTTCATTCTATCCGCGAATCCATCAAGCGAACTTCTGAACCAAACCACACTAGAATCAATAAGTTGCTAGTGTCCTTCGATTCCGAAGTTCGCTCACGAGGATGCCGCAAAATCAAGCGAACTTCGGAATCGGGACACTAGGATGCGGACCACGCCCAACCGAATGGAGCCTCGATGTCGTCACCGATTCCATTTCCGCTGCCCGAGCGGCTCGCGCCCGGCCTTGCCCGCGTCTCCGACTATTGGCAGAGCCTCAGGCGCGCCGACAACAACATGCCGTTCTGGGACGACGTCAAACTGTCGGAACTGACCGACCAGGCCGACAGCGTGCTGCTCATCGACGCCTTCGAGAAGCCAGAGCGCTTTCGCTTCAACACCGTCGGCGCCGGTCTTGCCGAGCGCTATGGCGAAACCGTGAAGGGCAAGTTCCTCGGCGAGTTGAGCTTGCACGATCCGTTCGGCTATCTGCGCGCGCAAGCGAGCGCCACGGTGGAGGCGCGCGCGCCCACCTACTATGAAGGCGCCGGAGGTTATGGCCGCCTGCTGCTGCCGATGTGGGGCGACGGCCATGTCAGCATGCTGCTTGGCGCGGTGGATTGGCGGTAAGGCGGCGCAGGCTTCACCCACCCCGCCCAGGGAGAGGTAAGAAAGTCCGCGGCCCGCGTCCGTATCAACCGATCAATTCGCGCACGCCCCCGGCCAAGAGCCCGCTCACGTCGATTCCGTTCGTGCTGTGCGAAATCGTGTTGGTGGTGACCACGCGCGCGGCGCCGGCGCGCATCAGCCCATCGAGGGCGCCGCCGGCGAAGACGCCGTGCACGCCGATGCAGACCGGCGCGGGAAAGCCTGCGGCGATGAGATGCTTCAGCGTCTCGATCATGGTCTGGCCGGTGGAGATGATGTCGTCCACCAGCACCGGCGTGCGGCCGCGCCACGCCGTAAGGTCGGGCACGGAGACTTCCACCTGCCGGTCGCCGCGCCGCAGTTTGCGCAGCACGATATGCGGGGCGTCGGCGCCGCGCGCCACCGACGCCACCCATTGCTCGCTCTCGCGGTCGGGCCCGACCAGCAACGGCTTCTCGACGTTGTCGCCTATCCATTGCGCGATCAGCGGCGCCGCGTGCAGCGCGCGCGTGGGCACGCTGTAGATTTCGTCGAGCGAGGCGCGGCGATGCAGGTGCGGATCGACCGTCACCAGCCAGTCGATCTCGCCCGACACGATCCTGGCAAAGGTGCCGGATGTCACCGCCTCGCCGGGCTGGAAGCGACGGTCCTGCCGCATATAGGCGAGATAGGGCGCGATCAATCCGACGCGCCTGGCCTTCAGCTCGCGCGCGGCGGCGGCCGCGAACAGGAGCGCCAGCGCCTTTTCGTCCGGCCGGTCGAGCGTGCACAGCAGCGCTATCTCCCGCCCTTCGACCGGCGTTTGGTAGCGCCAATAGCTCTCGCCGTCGGGGAAATGGCGCAGCACCGCCTGGCCGGTCTCGGCGCCAAGCGCCGGCGCCAGCAGCGAAGCCAGCCGCTCATTGCCGGGGAAGGCGAACAACAGCAAGGGCGTCATGGCGCGGTCACCATATAGATGTCGGGATTGGCCCGCGCATAATCCAGCGCGTAGTCCAGTTCACCCGGCGTCTCCGCGTGGATGGTGTAGAGCGGATGGCCGCGCTCGATCTCCTCGCCGAGCGAGACGTGCACTTCCACGCCGGCGGCCTTGTCGTCCGGTGCGCCGGCGAGCTTGGCGACCCGCGACAGGCGGCGGTTGTCGACTGCCACGACGCGGCCGGCGCTGTGTGAGGCGATGTCGTGCCGGTGCGACGCGACCGGCGGCGTGCGCATGCCGCCTTGCGCCTCGCAGATGCGGCGAAACTTGGCGGCGGCCGCACCGCTCGCCAGCACCTGCTCGGCCATGCTGCGGCCGCCGTCCGCGGGCGTCTTGCCCGCCAGTTCCAGAAGTGTGCCCGCCAGCAGCAAAGCGCGCTCGCGCAGGTCGTGCGGCGCATGCGCCGCGTTGTCGAGCACCGCCAGCACGTCGCGCGCTTCCAGCGCCGGCCCGATGCCGCGGCCGACCGGCTGGGTGCCGTCGGTGAAGACGGGTCGGGCGTGCAGGCCGAAAGCCTCCGCCACCTCGATCAGCCCCTGCGAGATCGAGTGCGCGTCCTCCAGGCTGCGTATCTTGGCGGTCGGCCCGATCGGCACGTCGAGCACGACGTGGCTCGAGCCCGCGGCGATTTTTTTCGAGAGCACCGAAGCGATCAATTGCCCCTCGCTGTCGAGATCGAGTGCGCGCTCGACCGAGATCAGGATGTCGTCGGCCGGGCTCAGGCGCACCGCGCCGCCCCAGGCGATGCAGCCGCCTTCCTGCTCCACCACGCGGCGCATGGTGGCGAGGTCGAGATCGACCGGCGCCAGGGTCTCCATGGTGTCGGCGGTGCCGGACGGCGACGTGATGGCGCGCGAGGAGGTCTTCGGCATGGTGAGCCCGCAAGCCGCGATGATCGAGACCACGATCGGCGTGGTGCGGTTGCCGGGCAGGCCGCCGACGCAATGCTTGTCCACCACCGGACGCACGTCCCAGCTCAGTGTCTCGCCGACGTCCACCATGGCGCGGGTAAGGCCGATCGCCTCATGGCGGTCGAGTGGGCGCGCGGCGCAGGCGGTGATGAACGAGGAGAGATGGATGCGCGAATAGCGGCCGGCGGCGATGTCGCCGATGATGGTGGCGAGGGACTCCGCGTCGAGCCGCCGGCCGTAGACCTTGCCGCGCACCATGCTCAGCGATTCCAGCGGCGCCGGATGGCTCACCCGCACGTCGCCGCCGCCGTCGAGCTTGAGCAGCTTCCAGGCCGCTTCCGAGAGACCGGCTTCGTTGCGGTGGAGGATGGTGGAACTGACGTGAAACAGCGTCGCGATAATGGAGTTGTGCCCGTTGGTCACGCGCACCTGAGCATGCGCGGCGAAGCCTTCGGCGCGCACGATGTGGCTGTCCTCGCGCAGGAAGACGACCGCCTCCTGCCGGGTATCGATGCCGAGCCGGCGCGCGGTGAGCGGATTGCGCGGCTCGGGCGCGGTGTCGGTCGCGCTCATGCCAACTGCGCCGTATCGCGATATTCGGGCACTCTGCAGTCCCAGCCGAGCTCCTCCTCGATGCGATGGCGGAGCGCGTCGGCGGCGTCCGGCTCGCCATGCGTGACGAAGGTCTGTTGCGGCGGACGCTCGAAATTGTGCAGCCAGGCCATGATCTCGTCGGCGTCGGCATGGGCGGACAGCATGTGCAGATTGTCGACCTCGGCGCGGATGGGGACGTAAGCGCCGTGGATTTTGACGGCTTGCGCGCCCTTTGTCATGGCGTCGCCGCGCGTGCCGCCGGCCTGGAAGCCGGCGAACAGGATCGCGTTCCGCGCATCCGGCGCGTAAACCTTGAGGTGGTGCAGCACGCGTCCGCCGGTCGCCATGCCGCTTGCCGAGATGATGACCTTGGGGGTGGCGTTGTGGTCGAGCGCCTTCGACTGTTCGACGCTGGTGACGAAGCGCGCGACGCCGCAAATAGCGCGTGCTTCGCTCTCGCTCAGCTCTTCCTCGCCGGCATGTTGCATGAACAACTCGCTGGCTTCTATCGCCATCGGGCTGTCCAGGAACACTGGAAGGTCCGGGATGCGCTTGGCCTGCTTGAGGCGGTGCAAGTGATACATCAGGAGCTGCGAGCGGCCGACCGCGAAAGACGGGATCACCACCGTGCCGCCGCGCCCGGCGGTGCGGGTGATGATCTCGGCGAGTACGTCCTGCGGGTCCTTCGCCTCGTGCTTGCGGTTGCCGTAGGTCGATTCGATCAGCAGGTAGTCGGCCTGATGCACCGGCGTGGGGTCGATCACGGTTGGGCTGTTGGGCCGGCCGAGATCGCCGGAGAAGACCACATTGGTCTCCCCGCAGGTCAGTTTGACGATGGCCGCGCCGAGGATGTGACCGGCCGGCACGAAGCGGAAGCTCAGGGCCGTGCCGAGTGACTTGTCCTCGTCGAAGTCGACGGGCGCGAACCGCTTGAGCGAGGCGTGCGCGTCCTCGATCGTGTAGAGCGGCAGCGCCGGGTGATGCTTGGAGAAGCCGTGGCGGTTGGCGAACTCGGCATCCTTCTCCTGCAGATGCCCGCTGTCGGGCAGGAGGATCGCGCACAAATCACGCGTCGCCGGCGTGCAATAGATCGGCCCGCGGAAGCCGTTCTTCACCAAAAGCGGGAGATAGCCGGAGTGGTCGAGATGGGCATGGGTCAGCACGACGGCATCGATCGTTTTCGGATCGACCGGGAGCCTCGCCCAGTTGCGCAGCCGCAATTGTTTGAAGCCCTGGAACAGCCCGCAATCGACGAAGAAGCGTTTCCCACCCGCTTCGACCAGGTATCTCGAGCCGGTGACCGTGCCGGCGCCGCCCAGAAAGGTGAGTTTGCAGTCCATTGCACCCGCTCCGGCCGCCCCCGAAAAGTCGCGGAACAGTAAGGGCATGGTCGGCGCGGGCAGAATTTAACCTGGATCAAATTGCGCCGGTCGCCTTCCGGAAATATGCAGGTTTCGGGAACTGGCGCGCGCTTTCCCCCGTTGCCGTCCGGGTCACGGAAGGGCTGAGTCATGAAGCGCGCCAAGCCCTGGCGGCAGATTTTTGACGTTTTCGCATGGGCTGAGACGAACGTCTGCTGGCCGGCCATCGGCTTCGGCATCGCGGCCGCGGTGGCGATCTATCTCGGCTTCGATCTCATCCAGACCAGCGCTGCCTTCGCCGCGCAGGCGCAAGCCCCCCGCACCCTCGCAAGCGATCGAATTGCCCTCATGCTAGTCGCCAACATTGCTTCGGTGATCGGCGCCGGTGTTTCCGTCGCGGTGGCGCGCGGACGGATGGCCGGCAATCGGCTGGTGCGTCACGGCTATGCCGTGTGGCTGCTCACCACGGTTGTCTTCATGACACAGATTGCGCTGACCACCGGCCTCGGCTGATTTTTGATTGGGGTCCCCGCCGTTCGGCTGACCCGCAATGATCCGGAAAAAAAGTTTTTGGCAAATCGCATTATATCGAAGCGGCGCAGCAGGCACAGCATTTACCCTCCCCTGGAGGGGGAGGTGAAGCGAGACGGCGTGATTCAGACCAAGCGATCTTGCTCTAGTGTGGTGGTTCAGAAGTTCGCTTCGTTCTATCCGCGAGTCCATCAAGCGAACTTCTGAACCAAACCACACTAAACTCAATAAGTTGCTAGTGTCCTTCGATTCCGAAGTTCGCTCACGAGGATGCCGCAAAATCAAGCGAACTTCGGAATCGGGACACTAGCTAACGTTTGCCCTCGGTGCGGTCGAGCGGCGGCGCCGCGTCGCCGCGCGGGCGAACATCGGGCGGCGCGTGCTCCTTTATATAGGCGGTGACTAGCTGCAGAAGCTGCTTCGGCATCGGCAGGCCGTCGACTTGCATCGGGCCACCCTTCACCGCGTGGGATTCCGCCTCCGGCGGCGCCGCTGTCAAAAGATGAACGCCGGGCGGCGTGCTGTCGTATTCCTGCGCGGCCAGTACCACGTAGAGGCGTGGCACGGGCTGTTGCAGGTTGGCGCGGTAGCAAGGCACGTCGACCGGATAGAGGCTGAGCACGCCCGCGCCGGCGAAATAGTAACCGACATCCTCGTCCCGCCACAGCGGACTGCCGGCCTGCAGGCGCGACGGTCCGATCAGTACGCCCGAGGCCCGCCAGGAATTCCTGTTCCAAAGGCTGGCGAAGCGGCTGCGCTCGACGATAATCCCGAGCGGGATGCACAAGGTTCTTTCCATCTCAAGCCTCGATGCAACGCATCGAATCGGGTTCGCACTCGTCCTCCCGATGGCGTCGTTTCTCCCCGAGAGGCGGCGGCGTGCTTTCCGTCGGCCCCGTGAGTTGGGCATATTCGTCGGCGATAACGCGATAGCATTCACATGCGCTGCGCTCGAGCGCGGCGCGGTCAATGATGGTCACCGCTCCGCGGCTCTTGGCTATGCCGCCGGCCTCTTCCAACCGCGTCAGCGCATTGGTGACACCGGCGCGGCGCACGCCGAGCATCTGCGACATCGTCTCATGGGTGAGAGGAATAATGTTTGAATCGAGCCGGTCGGCGGCAAGCAGCAGCCAGCGCGCCAGGCGCTGCAGCAGCGGGTGGCGGACGTTGCACATGGTGGTCTGCGTGTTCTGGATCAGCAGCGCCTGCACATAGCCCATGAGTCGTCGGCGCAGCGCCGGCTGCTCATCCATCGCGCGCCGGATCTCGTCGGCGCCGATTTGCAGGGCGTCGCCTTCGATCTCCATCAGGCAGCGGTTGGGAGCCCGGGCCGTGCCGAGCAGTGCCGGCACCCCGATCAGGCCGGAGCGGCCGACCAGGCCCACTTCGAAGGGGCGGCCGTGCCGGGTCGGCGCGAGCAGGGCGGCCATGCCGCTCTCGATAAAATAAACCTTGTCGACCGGCGCACGCGCCTCCTGCAGGACGGCGCCCGGTTTGAGCCGCAGCCGCGTCAGCAAAGGCGCCAAGGCGGACGCGGCTTCGGCCGGCAGATTTCTGAGGATGGTATTTTGCGCCGGTATGGACTGGTAATACATGACTGTCACCGGGCGGTGAAATGTTGCGCGACTTGAATGTTGGGCCGCGCACCGCCTGCAATTACCAAAGCCGGGCCGGTGACAATTGTTCCTTTTCTGCCGTGTTTGGCGCGCCTAATGAAAAGCCCCGGGAAAAATCCCGGGGCAAGTTTGAATCGAGCCCCCAGGGGAGGGGTTAGGGACCCGATACAGGCTCAATCCATATGCGCTGTGATTGTTCCATCGGGTTCCCCGTTGTCCCGCGAATTGCGGCGAGGGTGCGGCATTTCGACCGCGGCGATTTCGCGGAAATCGGCTGCGGCAGATGCATTACCGGTAGTGGCATGACCATTTTCGGCATGCCGCAGATCCGAGCGGGCCGTTTTCACGACGCGCTAAGATCGGAAACAAGACGTGAAGAGATGACCTCACTGTTTGATCTGTTCGCCATCCTGCTGCTGTTGGCCGCCTGTTTCGCCTGGCTCAACAAGAAATATTTGAATTTGCCGAGCAATATCGGCCTCTTGATGATGGGTGTGCTGGTCTCGGCGCTGCTGCTGGCCCTCGATTACATCATTCCAGGCAGCAGTCTGGTGGCTGCGGTCGGCGGCAGCCTGCGCAAGATCGACTTCTACGATGCCCTGATGAACGGGATGCTCGGCTTCCTCCTGTTCGCCGGCGCGATCCATGTCGACTGGCAGGCGCTGAGGCGGCGCCTCGGTACCGTCACCATGCTGGCGACGGTCGGCGTAGTGATCTCGACCCTCACCGTCGGCGCCGGCTTCTGGGGCCTCGCCCATCTGCTCGGCCTGAACCTTTCCCTGCAATGGGCGCTGGTGTTCGGCGCCCTGATCAGCCCGACCGATCCGGTTGCCGTGCTGAGCATGCTCAAGTCGGCGCGCGTGCCGCAACTCTTGGAAACCGAGATGGCGGGCGAGTCGCTGTTCAACGACGGCGTCGGCGTCGTCTTGTTCACCATCCTGCTGGCGGTCGCCACGACCGGCGATCATCTTTCGATCCCGGCGGCGGGCGGCTTGTTTTTCCTGGAAGCCGTCGGCGGCGGCCTGATCGGCCTGGCCGCCGGCACCGTCGCCTATTACGCCATGCGGGCGATCGACGATTACGTGGTCGAGGTTTTCATTACTCTTGCTCTGGTCACCGCCACCTACGCGCTGGCCAACCGGCTGCATACCAGCGGCCCGATCGCCGTGGTGGTGGCAGGCGTCCTGATCGGCGAGCGCGGGCCGACCCACGCCATGAGCGAGACCACCCAGCGCTATGTCTTCGGCTTCTGGTCGCTGATTGACGACCTGCTCAACGCCGTGCTGTTTCTGCTGATCGGGCTCGAGCTGCTGGTGATCAAGCTCGATCTCCGCTTCAGCTGGCTGGCGATCTGCGTGATCCCGCTCATCCTGCTGGCACGCTTCGTCTCGATCGCTATCCCGTTCGGCGTGCTCAGCTATTTCGTCCGCTTCATCAAGGGTTCGATCCCAGTGCTGGTCTGGGGCGGCGTGCGCGGCGGCATCTCGATTGCGCTGGCGCTCTCGCTGCCCTACGGCCCCGAGCGCCCGATCATCATCACCGCCACCTATGCGGTGGTGCTGTTCACCATCGTGGTGCAGGGCCTGACCATGAAGTCGGTCATCCGGCTGTCCGTGCCGTCGGCGAAGGTGCCGCCGTGATAGGTTTGCCAAGGCGCGCGGCGGCCGATATGACCATGAGGTCTGCGCTTATCGGATCAGTGATGCTTCCCCGATGACCGACACGGAAACCGGCGCGCCGGCCTGGCACGAGACCGTACAAGCCTGCCTCAAGGCGAACGACGTCAGGCTCACGGTCTATGTGCCCGACCGGGTGCTCACGCCGCTGATCGACGGGCTGCATGCCGACCCGTTCTTCACCTGCTTTGCCTGCACGCGGGAGGAAGAGGCGCTCGGCGTCGTCACCGGCGCCTGGATGGGGGGCATGCGCGGCGCGGTGCTGATGCAGACCTCAGGGTTCGCTACCATTCCCAACGCGCTCGCCTCGCTGGTGGTGCCGAGCCAGATTCCGGCACTGATCTTCGTGTCCGAGCGCGGCACGCTCGGCGAGTTCAACCTTGGGCAGGCCATGGTGCTGAAAACCATGCGGCCGGTGCTCGACGCGCTTGCCGTCGATCACCACACCGTCACCCGGCAGGACGAGCTCGGCTTCATCCTCGACCGCTCGATCAAGCAGGCGCTGGCCATCCAGACGCCGGTCGCGTTCATCCTGTCGCCGCTCCTGACCGGCGGTAAAGTGTTCGGTGCGTGAGCCATGGCGCACGCGCACAACGCCCCCGGCGCCGGAGGCGCCCATAATGCCAAGGTCATGAACCGTTTCGAGCTGACCAAGCGACTGGTGGCGCAGCTCAAGCACGAGGAAGCGGTGATCGGCGGCATCGGCAACACCAATTTCGATCTGTGGTGCGCCGGCCAGCGCCCGCAGAACTTCTACATGCTCGGCAGTATGGGGCTCGCCATCCCGATCGCGCTCGGCGTCGCCATCGCGCAGCCGAAGCGCCGCGTGGTAGCGCTGGAAGGCGACGGCTCGCTGCTGATGCAGCTCGGCTGCCTCGCCACCGTCGCAGCGCGGGCGCCGCGGAATCTTACCATCGTGGTGTGGGACAACGGCATCTACCAGATCACCGGTGGACAGAAGACGGCGAGCGCGACCGCGGATCTGGTCGAGATCGCGCGTGCCGCCGGCATCGCGCAAAGCCATTGGGCCGCCGACGAGGAGGCGTTCGACCGGCTGTTCGCGACCGCGCTTGAGGGCGGCCCCAGCCTGATCGCCGCGCGCATCGACGGCAAGCCGGGTGTCGGTACGACTGACCGCGACCCGGTGCAGATCCGCGAGCGCTTCATGCGCGGGCTGGGAGTGAGGGGCTGAGCGCTAGCGCGTACTCTTGCCGCTGTCCTCGAGGATGCCGGTCATCATCGCCATGCGCACCAAGTCGGACAGACTGTTGGCCGACATCTTGGTCATCAGGTTGGCGCGGTAGATTTCGACGGTGCGCGGGCTGATACCGAGATCGAAGGCGATCACCTTGTTGGCCTTGCCCGCCACCAGTCCTTCGAGGACTTGGCGCTCGCGGTTCGAAAGAACTGCCAGTCGGTCATGAATCTCGCCGAGCTCGGCGTTGCGCTGGGCCGTATCGGCCGTGCGCGAGAGCGAGGCCCGCACCGCGTCGAGCAAGGTGTCGTCGTCGAACGGCTTTTCCAGGAAATCGACGGCGCCGATCTTCATCGCTTCCACCGCCAGCGAAATGTCGCCGTGGCCGGTGATCACGATCACCGGGATGTCCAGACCCTGCTCCTTGACCTTGCGCAGCAGGTCGATGCCGGTAATGTCCGGCATGCGCACGTCGGTGACAATGCAGCCGGAGTGAATTTCCGGCAGCGCGTTGAGAAACGCCGTGGCACTGTCGAAGGCGCGCACCTTCAGCCCGGCCGTCTTGAGCAGGAACTCGAGCGACTGCCGCACGGCATCGTCGTCGTCGATCACGTAGATGATCGGCTCAGGCTGCATCGTCGACATCCCCTTCGTTTACCGCAGTCAACGTGAAATGGAAGACCGTGCCACCGCCCGCATTGGGCTCCACCCAGATGCGGCCGCCATGCGCCTCGACGATGGTGCGCGAGATCGAGAGGCCGACCCCCATGCCGTGCCGCTTGGTGGTGATGAATGGCTGGAAAAGCTGCTCGGCCACCTCCGGCTCGATCCCCGAGCCGGAGTCGGCCACGCTCACCCGCACATGGGTCTCGCCCGCCGGCACCACCGACACCGCCAGGTCGCGGGTAGTTGCCTCCTCCATGGCGTCCATGGCGTTGCGGATCAGGTTGAGCAGCACCTGCTGGATCTGCACGCGGTCGGCCAGCACCGCTTCGATGGTCGGATCGAAGTGGAACGTGACGCGGATGCCGCGGTCCTTGACGCCGACCAGGGCCAGCGCGCTCGCTTCCTCCACCAGCTTGGTGATGCTCTCCACCCGCCGCTCGCTTTCCCCGCGGGAGACGAAGTCGCGCAGCCGGCGGATGATCTGCCCGGCGCGCATGGCCTGATCGCCGGCCTTGTCGAGCGCGTCGCGCAGCATGGCCGCTCGCTCGTCGCCCTCGCCAGCGTCGCCGATCAGCCGGAGTGAACCTCTCAGGTAATTGTTGATCGCCGACAGCGGCTGGTTCAACTCATGCGCCAGCGTCGAGGCCATCTCGCCCATGGCCGTGAGCCGCGAGATGTGCACCAGCTCCGATTGCAGCTCCTGAAGGCGCGCCTCGGTCTTCTGCCGCTCGGTGAGGTCGCGGATGAAGCCGGTGAAGAAGCGCCGCTCTCCCTTCTTCATCTCACCGACCGCCAGTTCCATCGGAAAGGTCGACCCGTCCTTGCGCTGGCCGACGACCACGCGGCCGATGCCGATGATGCGCCGCTCGCCGGTGGTGTGATAGCGCTGCAGATAACCGTCGTGGCTTTCCCGATAGGGCGCCGGCATCAGGATTTTGACGTTCTGTCCCACCGCATCCTTGGCCTTGTAGCCGAACAGGCGCTCGGCCGCGGTAGAAAACGACTGCATGATGCCGCGCTCGTCGATGACGATCATCGCTTCGGGCACGGTATCGAGAATCGATTGCAGATGCGCCTCCCGCGCTATCGTGTCGCGCGTCATCGCATTGGCGCGCCGGCGGCCGCGGTGCAGCAGCTCGCCGCCCCACGATACGCCGATCCCAATCAGGCCGAAGGCCGCGCAGTTGATCCACGTCGCGGAAGACGGGCCCGGCGCATCGACCAGCAGGAAGGATGTGCCGAGGCTCAGCACGGTCGCCACCAGACCCGGCCCCATCCCCCCGATCCAGGCCGCGATGATCAACGGGGGAACGAAATAAAGGAATATTGTCTCGCTAGGCAGGGCGGGCGCCAGCAATTCCCGCACCAGCCAGGCGATGGCCACCGCCGCTGGCGCGGCCGCATAGCGGAGCATCACGCCGCGCTCGGTCGTTTCAAAAAGATAAAAAGTTTCAGAGACTTGCGCCATGCCTGAACTTGCCTGCGGGCCCCCCGGACAAGCCTCCGGGAAATCCCCTATGGAGATTATCTGAATTTCGAGCGGCGTGTTCCAGGGCTATCCATTCACCATCGAATTCATGGAGAGACGCCATGCTGACCCAGACGATGATGAACCGGACTTCCCCCCGCCTCTCGACTGACCGCGTCACGCGGCCGGTGCCCGTCTCCGGTTCCGTCTCTCTCGGCAGCGCGGTCGAGATGATGGGCGCGCCGATGCCGTTCTCGCGCAACGCCGAAATCTACGGCGAGAACGAGCCGGCCGATTACCTCTACAAGGTCGTCAGCGGCGCGGTGCGCACCTACAAGGTGCTCAATGACGGCCGCCGTCAGATCGGCTCCTTCTATCTTCCCGGCGACACCTTCGGCCTCGAGATCGGCGACGAGCACAGCTTCTCAGCCGAGGCGGTGGTAGACTGCAAAGTCCTGGTAATCAAGCGCAGTGCGCTGGTTTCGTTAGCCGGCCGCGATACCGAGGTGGCCCGCCAACTCTGGACCATGGCCGCCGGCGAATTGCAGCGCGCGCAGGACCACATCATGCTCCTGATCAAGACCGCGCAGGAGCGGGTGGCCGGCTTCCTCGTGGAAATGTCGGCGCGCAATGCCGGCGCCAGCGAAGTCGAACTGCCGATGTCGCGTCAGGACATCGCCGATTATCTCGGCCTCACCATCGAGACAGTTTCGCGCACGCTTACCCAGCTCGAGAATTCCGGAGCCATCGCGGTCCCAACCTCCCGCCGCATCGTCCTCCGCAGCCGTGGCGCCTTGAACAGGCTCAACGGCTAAGGGAAACCGAACGTCGTTCCTCCCCGACCGAGTTCGGTTCTGTACTGCCCCGGCACATTGTTGCCGGGGCTTTTTTTTGGGAGGCGGGCACGTCACGCGATCCGTCGGCCTGAGGTGGCCGCGGCAGGCGGTCCTCGAAGCGACGGCCGAGGCGCCGAGGCCGCCGTCCTTCGAGGCTCGCGCTTCGCGCTCGCACCTCAGGATGACCGAGCTAGCCCTTGACCTGCATCAACACGCCCATTCGGCGCCGTGCTCTCATACACGCAACCATATGGAGGGTGACATGAGAGCCGAAGATGTCATGACTCGCGGCGTGATCGCGACCGATCCCGACGCCACCGTAATGGACGCCGCGCGGGTGATGCTGGAGCACCATATCAGCGGCCTGCCGGTGATCGACAAGCAGGGCAAGCTGGTGGGCGTCCTCTCGGAGGGCGATTTCCTGCACCGTGGCGAGACGCGCACCGAGCGCCGCCGCTCACGCTGGCTCGAGTTCCTCCTGGGGCCGGGCCGCCTCGCTGCCGAATACACCCATGCCCACGGTCGAAAAGTCGCCGAGGTGATGACCCGCGAGGTCTGCACGGTCGACGAAAACGCCGGCCTGGAGGACGTGGTCGACCTGATGGAGCGCAAGCGCATCAAGCGGGTTCCGGTGATGTGCGGCGGCCAGGTGGTCGGCATCATCACCCGCTCGAACCTGATGCGGGCCATGGTCAGTCTCGCGCGCGAGGCGCCGCCGGCGGCGCCCGACGATGCCGCCATCCGCGAGCGCCTGCTGGCGGAAATGCAGAAGCAGGAATGGGCTCCTGCCGCCACCGCCAATATCGTGGTGCGCGATGGCGTGGTCGAGCTGTGGGGCCTGATCGTCGACGACCGGCAACGCGACGCGCTGAAGGTCGCCGCCGAGAACATCCCCGGCGTGAAGGCGGTGAAAGACCACCTGGTCTGGATCGAGCCGACTTCGGGCGTGACCATCGAGCCGCGTGAGGCGGCGCAATAGCAGCCGCCTAGCGGCAACGTTCCGCAAAGTTGAAACTTGATTTCCCTCAAGGAGCGCCGCCGGGCGGCATCGTAGTGAATCAACGACGCGGCCGAGAGGGCGTCAACAAATTCTGGAGATCTCCCATGAACCTGAAATCCCTCATTCCCATCGGCAGCCAGCGCGGCGTCGCTCGCTCCGACAATCCGTTCGTCTCCCTGCAGAACGAAATCGACCGGCTGTTCGATAGCTTCACCCGCGGGTTCCCCGCGCTCGGCAATGGCGGCTTGGCCGCCAGCATGAACCTGCCAAGCATGGACGTGGTGGAAACCGACAAAGAGATCGAGATCACCGCCGAATTGCCGGGCCTGGAAGAAAAGGACGTGCAGATCAACGTCGCCGATAATGTCCTCACCATCAAGGGCGAGAAGAAAGCCGAGAAGGAACAGAAGGACAAGAATTACCGGCTGGTCGAGCGCAGCTACGGCTCGTTCGAGCGCTCGCTCGAACTGCCCGACGGCGTCAACACCGACGATATAAAGGCGACCATCGATAAGGGCGTGCTGAAGGTCGTGGTGCCGAAGCCGGCGCCGGCCCAGTCCAAGAAGATCGAAGTGAAGTCCGCCGCCTGATTTCGGGGGCGCTGCAAGGCGCGACGCCGCGGCCCATCGACGGGCGCGGGGCGCGCCTTTGTCGTTGAAGTTCCATTTGCATCGAAATTTCCGCGTTCTTTTGATCCTGCTCAAGGTCTGTCGTCCGCCGCCGCCGATTATCCCCGCTCATCCATCCGGCGCAGGGGGCATCTCCAGGTGGCGCGTTCATCGATCAGCATTGCCTTTGCCGGCAGCGGTGGAGCCGGTGCGATGACTGCCGGCAGCGTCCTGCTGCGCGCGGCCGCGCACGCCGGCTACTACGGCATGATGACTCAGTTGTTCGGGCCGCAGGTGCGTGGCGGCGAGTCGGCGGCGCTGCTGCAGGTTTCCACCGAGCCGGTGGAAGCCCAACCCGATCGCTACGACCTGTTCGTGGCCCTCGACTGGGACAAGATCGAGCAGTTTGGCCTCGAGATCCCGCTCGACGAGGCGACCGTCATCGTCGCCGATCCGCAAGCGGGCCCGGTGCCGCCGGGCATCGCCAGGACCAAGGCGCGCGTGGCGTCCTTCGCCATGGGCGACCGCCTCGCCAGCGCGCAGGAGCGGGCGTTGCGCGGCAAGCGCGTCAACATGTTCGCCGCCGGCGCGGTAGCGGCGCTGATCGGCCTCAAGCCGGAAGACATCAAGGCGGCAGTCGGCGCTGTCTTCGCGGGAAAAAGCGCCGAACTTGCCGCCGCCAACGTGAACAGCGCCATGGCCGGCGCCGAGGCCGCCGGCGGCCTCACCCTCAACGTCCGGCTCGATCCGCCGCAGCGGGGGAAGCGCTGGCTGATCAGCGGCAACCAGGCGGTGGCGCTCGGCGCCCTGCGCGGCGGCGTGCGCTTCGTCGGCTGTTATCCGATCACACCGGCCACCGACATGCTGGAATGGCTGGCGCCCCATCTCGACAAGCTCGGCGGCCACCTCGTGCTCGCCGAGGACGAGCTTGCCTCCATCAACATGGCGCTCGGCGCTTCCTATGGCGGCACGCCGGCTATGACCGTCACCTCCGGTCCCGGCCTGTCGCTGATGGTGGAGACGCTGGGCCTCGCCGTCGCCGCTGAAATCCCGGTGGTGATCGTCGACGTCATGCGGGCCGGGCCTTCCACCGGCATCGCCTCCAAGACCGAGCAGAGCGACGTCAATCTCGCCATCCACGGCGCCCATGGCGACGCTCCCCGTTTGGTCCTGGCGCCGATGTCCGTTGCCGACTGCATCAACACCGCCGAATTCGCGGTCTATGCCGCAGAGTCCCTGCAGGTGCCGGTGGTGATGCTGTCCGACCAGGCGCTCGGCCAGGCCCGTACGGTGATCGACCCCCTCGCCGAGCGGCCGGCGCCGTTGAAGCGCCGCACCAATGGCGCGCCGGCAGATCAGCCGTTCAAGCGCTACGCCCTCGGCGCCGCGGCGGTCACGCCCATGCCGCTGCCCGGCACGCCCGGCCATGAATGGGTGGCGGAAGGCTTGAGCCACAACGAAGCCGGCCTGCCGGCCAGCGGCGCCGGCCCCCACGTTGCCCAGATCAACAAGCGCGGCCGCAAGATCGCCCGCTTCGATCCCGGCGATTATTGGGGCAAGCGCTGGGGCAAGGGCGACACCGCCGTGCTCGCCTTCGGCTCCACCGTCGGTCCGGTGCGCGAAGCCGCGCGCCGCCTCACCGCCGACGGATATCCGATCCGGGTCGTGGGCTTGCGCATGCTGTCGCCGGTGCCGGTCGAGGCGATCGCGCGCGCGCTCGACGGCGCGCGTCGCGTCATCGTGGTCGAGCAGAACCACAGCGCGCAGCTTTACCACTACCTGCTTGGTCACAAGGCAATTCCGGTCAGCGCCGAAAGTGTCGCGCGCCCCGGCCCCTTGCCGTTCCGGCCCGCGGAGATCGCCAGCTATGTGGTGTGACGCCGGCGCGCATCCCCGCACGCTTTGCTGTCGTCCCCCGCTTGGCCGGGAGACAGCCGAATAAATCAAAGAGAAACGCCATGACCGAAGCACAGACCTACGCGTCGACCGAAGCGCCGCACTGCGTCTACGCCGCCAAGGACTTCGCCTCCGGCGCCCATCCGGTCTGGTGCCCGGGCTGCGGCGACTTTGGCGTGCTCGCCGGTCTCGAGCGCGGGCTGGCCAAGGCGGGCCTCGCGCCGCACGAGGTCGTGCTGGTCTCCGGCATCGGCTGCTCCTCGCGCTTGCCCGGCTACATGAGCACCTACGGATTCCACGGGGTGCATGGCCGCGCGCTGCCCGTGGCCACCGGCCTCAAGCTGGCGCGGCCCGATCTTGCCGTCATCGCGGTCGGCGGCGACGGCGACGGCTATTCCATCGGCGGCAACCATTTCCTCCACGCCTGCCGGCGCAATGTCGACCTGCTCTACGTGGTGATGGACAATCGGGTCTACGGCATGACCAAGGGCCAGCCGTCGCCCACCACCGAGCCGGACTGGGACAGCGACATCGCGCCCGGAGGCCTCGGCCTGCGGCCGTTCAGTCCGCTGGCGCTGGCGGTCGCCTCCGGCGCCAACTACGTGGCGCGCGGCTTTTCCGGCGATCCCAACGGGCTTGCCGACATGATCGTCGAAGGTCTCGCCCGGCCGGGCTTCGCCTTCCTCGAGGTTTTGAGCCCCTGCATCACCTTCCGGCCCGAGCAGGCCCACTGGAAAAAGCAGGTGCGCCACGGTGCGCTGGGCGGCGAGGCCGACCGCGCCGCCGCCGCCGCGCTCGCGCTCAATGACGACGGCTTCAGCCTCGGCGTCCTGTTCCGCGGCGAGCGCGCGCCGGCCGGCTGCTGCTGCTGCTGCTGCCGCCGCGGAGCCGCAAATCGACGTGGCCGACATCGAGCGGGAGTTTGCGCTCACATGACGCGACAACGCGCCACAGCGACGGCAGAGCATGCCGAGCATGCGGGGAAAGCGGGCAATTTGACCTGCATCAAAGTGAAACCGAACGCGCGCCGATAACAAATCCGTGACCGCATTAACTTCTCGTAAGCCAGCCAAAAAACCCCGGGAACTCCAGATGGCGACAGCAACCGCTCCCCAGAAATCCATGACGCTCGGCGAAGGCGGCTTGGCGCTGTTCTTCACCGGCCTCGCCTTCCTGTCGATCTTCATCGCCTCGCGGGCCTACACGGCAGGCTACGCCTTCCACATGTACCTGTTCTGCGCCGCGAGCGTCGTCTCGGTGTTCGCCATCATCAACCGCTTCTACGAGCGGCCGGCCGAGCTGCCGCCGCTCACCATCGACGGCAAGCCGAACTACAACATGGGGCCGGTGAAATTCGCCACCGCGGCCGCCGTCATCTGGGGCATCGCCGCCTTCTCCGTGGGGCTCTGGATCGCGCTGGAATTGTCGTTCCCGCAGCTCAATTTCGACCAGTGGATGAATTTCGGGCGCATGCGCCCGCTGCACACCTCGGCGGCCATCTTCGCCTTCGGCGGCAACGTGCTGATCGCCACCTCGTTCTACGTCGTGCAGCGCACCTCGCGCGCGCGGCTTGCCGGCGATCTGGCGCCGTGGTTCGTCGTGCTCGGCTACAATTTCTTCATCGTCATCGCCGGCACCGGCTATCTGCTCGGCATCACGCAGTCGAAGGAATACGCCGAGCCCGAATGGTACGCCGACCTGTGGCTGACCATCGTGTGGGTCACCTACTTCCTGGTCTATCTCGGCACCATCATGCGGCGCACCGAGCCGCACATCTACGTCGCCAACTGGTTCTATCTCGCCTTCATCCTCACCATCGCGGTGCTGCATCTGGGCAATAACCCGGCGATCCCGGTGTCGATCTTCTCGCCGAAGTCCTACATCGTCTGGTCCGGCGTGCAGGATGCCATGGTGCAGTGGTGGTACGGCCACAACGCGGTGGGCTTCTTCCTCACCGCCGGCTTCCTCGCCATCATGTACTACTTCATCCCCAAGCGGGCGGAGCGTCCGGTCTATTCCTACCGGCTGTCGATCATCCACTTCTGGGCGCTGATCTTCATCTACATCTGGGCCGGCCCGCATCATCTGCACTACACGGCGCTGCCTGACTGGGCGCAGACGCTCGGCATGACCTTCTCGATCATGCTGTGGATGCCGTCATGGGGCGGCATGATCAACGGCATCATGACGCTGTCCGGCGCCTGGGACAAACTGCGCACCGATCCCGTGCTGCGCATGATGGTGGTCTCGGTCGCCTTCTACGGCATGTCGACCTTCGAGGGTCCGATGATGTCGGTGAAGGTCGTCAACTCGCTCAGCCACTACACCAACTGGACCATCGGTCACGTGCATTCCGGCGCGCTCGGCTGGGTCGCCTACATCTCCTTCGGCGCGCTCTACTGCCTGGTGCCCTGGCTGTGGAACCGCAAGCTGTATTCGCTCAAGCTCGTCAACTGGCACTTCTGGATCTCGACCATCGGCATCGTGCTCTACATCACCTCGATGTGGGTGGCGGGCATCCTGCAGGGTCTGATGTGGCGCGCCTACACTCCGCTCGGCTTCCTCGAATATTCCTTCGTCGAGACCGTCGAGGCCATGCATCCCTTCTACGTCATTCGTGCGCTGGGTGGAGCGCTGTTCCTCATCGGCGCGCTGATCATGGCGTGGAATCTCTGGAAAACCGCGACTTCCGCGGAAGAACTCGAACCGGCCGGCCTCGCGCTGGCGCCGGCGGAATAAGGCGAGGACGACAATGTCACTCTGGCAAAAACACGCCATCCTCGAGAAGAACTCGATCGTTCTCGTCATCGGCATCCTTCTGGTGATCGCGATCGGCGGCCTGGTCGAAGTGGTGCCCCTGTTCTACCTGAAGAACACGATCGAGAAGGTCTCGGGCGTACGTCCTTACACGCCGCTCGAACTGCTCGGCCGCGACATCTATGTCCGAGAGGGCTGCTATCTGTGCCACTCGCAGATGATCCGGCCCCTGCGCGATGAGGTCGAGCGCTACGGCCACTACTCGCTCGCGGCCGAGAGCATGTACGACCGTCCGTTCCAATGGGGATCGGAGCGCACCGGCCCCGATCTGGCGCGCATCGGCGGCAAGTATTCCGATCAGTGGCAGCGCGACCATCTGCGCAATCCGCGCTCGGTCGTCCCCGGCTCGGTCATGCCCTATTACGGTTTCCTCGAGACGACCGACCTCGACTACAAGGACGTGGCGCAGCGACTCCAGGTTCAGGCCGAGGAGGGCGTGCCCTATACCAAACAGGACATCGCCGACGCCGAGAAGGACGTCGTGACGCAGGCGACCGACAACGCGCCCGACGCCGACGCCCTGCAGAAGCGCTATCCGCACGCGAGCGTGCGCGACTTCGACGGCGATCCCAACCGCATCACCGAGGCCGACGCGCTGATCGCCTATCTGCAGATGCTCGGCACCGAAGTGAACTTCAAGCTCTACAGCGACAAGGCCAACATCCGGTAGCCGCCATGGACCCGACCTATGAAGCCGTTGCCCAATTCGCCCAACGCTGGGGCCTGATCTACTTCTTCGCGATCTTCGCGGTGGTGCTGGTCTACGCGCTGTGGCCTTCGCACCGCAAGCAGCAGCAGTTCGACGATGCGGCGAACATTCCCTTCAAGGAGGACTGACCGGTGGCCGACGAACAACCAAAAATCGACGAGCTGACCGGCACCGCGACGACCGGTCATGAATGGGATGGCGTGCAGGAGCTCAACACGCCGCTGCCGCGCTGGTGGCTGTGGCTTTTCTATGCCTGCATCGTGTGGGCGGTCGGCTACTGGATCGTCTATCCGGCTTGGCCTTTGCTGACCAATTCGACGCAAGGAGTGACGGGCTGGCATGCGCGCTCGGCGGTCGAAACCGATCTCGCGGCGCTCCACGCCCAGCGCGGGCCGATGATGGCCAAGCTGTCCGCGGCCTCGCTGCAGCAGATCGTCGACAGCCCCGAGCTGCTCGACTTTGCCCGCGCCGAGGGCCGCGTTGCCTTCGCCGACAATTGCGCGCCCTGCCACGGGGCCGGCGGCGGCGGCGCCGCGGGCTATCCCAACCTCAACGACGACGACTGGCTGTGGGGCGGTAAGCTCGCGCAGATCCAGCAGACCATCCGCTTCGGCGCCCGCTCCGGCAACGACAAGGGCCATCAGGGCAACATGCCGCCCTTCAAGGACGTGCTGAAGCCTGAGCAGATTTCCAGCATCGCCGACTATGTGCGCTCGCTCTCGGGTCTGCCGGTCGAGAAGGGCGCCAATCTCGCCGAGGGCAAGAAGCTTTTCGAGGCGAATTGCGCCGTCTGCCACGGCGCCAACGCCAAAGGCAACAAGGAGATCGGCTCGGCCAATCTGTCCGACCACATCTGGCTCTACGGCTCGGCCAAGGAGACCATCATGCAAGGCATCGAAAACGGGCATGGCGGCGTCATGCCGGCCTGGCAGGGGCGTCTCAGCGACCCCACTATTAAGGCGCTGACGGTTTACGTCTGGAGCTTCGGGGGCGGCGTGAAGTGACCACCTCAGTAGACAATGCCTTGTCGCTCGACAAGCCGGCGCCGGAGGCGCCGGCGCTCGTGCGTCTCGCTGCCCAGGCGCAGGCCGAGGTCGGCCATGCGGCGCCGCCGCCTGCGCCGCCTGGCGACGACATCCCGCTTTATGCCCCGCGCCGCAAGATTTATCCGCAGAGCACGCATGGCACCTATCGGCGCATCAAATGGGCGGTGCTCATCGTCACGCTCGGCATCTACTATCTGCTGCCCTTCGTGCGCTGGGACCGCGGCCCGCTGGCGCCGCACCAGGCGGTGCTGATCGATTTCCCGACCCGACGGTTCTATTTCTTCTTCATCGAAATCTGGCCGCAGGAAATCTATTACCTCACCGGCCTGTTGATCCTGGCGGCGATCGGCCTGTTCCTGATGAACGCCCTCGCCGGCCGCGTCTGGTGCGGCTATCTCTGCCCGCAGACGGTGTGGACCGACCTTTTCCTCTCGGTCGAGCGCCTGGTCGAAGGCGACCGCCGCGAGCACATGCAGCGCGACCGCCGCAAATGGACGGCCGGCACCTGGGCACGCAAGGGCGCCAAGCATTTCATCTGGCTGATGATCGCCTGGTGGACCGGCGGCGCGTGGGTTCTCTATTTCGCCGATGCGCCGACGCTGGTGAAGGAGCTCGCCACCTTCCAGGCGCCGCTCGTCGCCTATGCCTGGATCGGCATCCTCACCTTCACCACCTATGCGCTCGCCGGCCACATGCGCGAGCAGGTCTGCCTCTATATGTGCCCGTGGCCGCGTATCCAGGCGGCGCTCACTGACGAATACGCGCTCAACGTCACCTACCGCTACGACCGCGGCGAACCGCGGTGCTCGGTCAAGAAGGCCGAGCAGTTGCGCGCCCACGGCGAACCGGCCGGCGACTGCGTCGACTGCCTGCAATGCGTGCATGTCTGCCCGACCGGCGTCGACATCCGCGAAGGCGCCAATCTGGGCTGCATCCAGTGCGGGCTGTGTATCGACGCCTGCGACAACGTCATGAAGAAGCTCGGCCGGCCGACCCGGCTGATCGCCTATGACACCGACATCAATGTCAAGCTGCGCATGGAGGGCAAGCAGCCCTTCTACAAGCTGATCCGCACCCGCACGCTGCTCTATGCTGCGATCATCGCGATCGCCGGCGGCGTCATGATCTATACGCTGGCCACGCGCGGCAGCGAAGGCATCGCCATCATCCACGACCGCAATCCGATGTTCGTCCGGCTGTCCGACGGCGCGCTGCGCAACGGTTACACGATCCGCATCGTCAACAAGGACCTCAAGCACCGCGACTTCATCCTCAGCGTGGACGGGTTGCCCTCCTCGCTCATCGACTTTGTCGGCATGCCGCCGCGCACGGATGGACGTCAGTTGATCGACGTCGGCCCCGACCAGACCAAGGAAGTGCGCGTGGTGGTGACCGACTACAGCAAGACGCCGCCGGCCCCCTCGACCAGCATCCTGTTCAAGCTGATCGACGTCGACACCGGCGAGGTCGCCGAGATGCGCGACCACTTCTTCGGACCGAAAGGGTGAGAGCCATGACGAAGCAAAAGAAACCGCGTGAGCTCACCGGTCGCACCGTGCTCATCTGGCTGGTCGGCTTTTTCGGGGTGATTTTCGCGGTCAACGGCTGGCTGGTGCAGGCGGCCACCTCCACCTTCGGCGGGCTCGACACGCCGAGTTCCTACAAGGCCGGTCTCTTGTTCTCGGGCGAGATCGCCCGCGCCGAGCGCCAGGCGGCGTTGCATTGGCACGTCGACGGCAAGCTCAAGCGCGACCGCCAGGGCGAGGCCGTCCTCGACGTCAGCGTGCGCGATGCCAAGGGCGCGCCGGTGACCGGCCTCACTGCCGACGCCACGCTCGAGCACCCGGCCGACTCGCGGCGCGACAAGGTCATCCAGCTGGCTAAGATCGGCGCCGGCGAGTTCCGCGGCGAGTCGCTTGGCCATGCCGGCCAGTGGGACCTGATCGTCGACTTCTACCGCGATGGCAAGCGCGTGTTCCGCTCGCGCGACCGCGTGGATTTGAACTGATTCTTTTTCCGCTCGTGCCCGCGCAAGCGGGCATCCGGTTCTGGGTCCCCGCTTTCACGGGGACGAGCGGAAATACAAGGCGCGCAGTACGGCGATGAGCGACACCCTCGACCTTTCCCACTACGCCAAGCCGGCCGACAACGGCACCTGCGGTATCGATCTGGCGGTCGAGGGCGTGCACTGTGGCGCTTGCATCGCGCGCATCGAGACCGCCATGAAGAAGCTTCCGGGCGTGACGGAAGCGCGGCTCAACTTCACCAACCGCCGCCTGCACGTCGCCTGGGACGACAACAAGCTCAAGCCGGCCGAGATTCTGGAGACGCTGGAACGCATCGGCTATCGCGGGCATCCCTTCGTGCCGCTGCGCGCCGAGCAGGAGGAGGCGGCGGAAGCGCGCCGCCTGACCCGCTATCTGGCGGTGGCCGGCTTCGCCGCCATGAACGTCATGCTGCTGTCGGTTTCGGTGTGGTCGGGCAGCGACATGACGCCGTCGACCCGCGACTTCTTCCACTGGGCCTCGGCGCTGATCGTTCTGCCCGCGGCGGCCTATGCCGGCCAGCCCTTCTTCCGAAGCGCCTTCCGTGCGCTCAAATCGGGCGCGCTCAACATGGACGTACCGATCTCGGTCGGTGTGATCCTGGCGCTCGCAATGTCGGTGGTGGAGACCGCCCGCCATGCGCCGGACGCCTATTTCGATTCCGCCATCATGCTGCTGTTCTTCCTGCTGGCGGGACGCGCGCTCGAACATGCCGCCCGCCGCAAGACGCGAGCGGTCGCCGGCAATCTGGCGGCGCTGAAATCCGATACCGCGCACCGCCTGGTCGACGGCGAACTGGTCACCGTGCCGGTCAAGGCGCTGCACGGCGGCGACCGCGTGCTGGTCAAGCCCGGCGAGCGCATCCCCGCCGACGCCACCGTTATCGGCGGCGGCTCCGAAATCGACGAGAGCGTGATCACCGGTGAAACGGCGCGCCGCGCGGTCGCGGCCGGCGCCTGCGTCTACGCCGGCAGCCTCAACTTCAACGGCGCGCTGACGCTCAATGTGTCGTCCACCGGCGGCGGCGCGCTGATCGACGAAATCGAGCGCCTGCTGGAAAAGGCCGCCAGCGCCAAGTCGCGCGCCACGCGGCTCGCCGACCGCGCCGCCCGTGTCTATGCGCCGGTGGTGCACATCACCGCGGCACTCACCGGTCTCGGCTGGTGGCTGGCCGGCGCCTCGGTGCACGACGCGCTGGTCACGGCCATCGCCGTGCTCATTATCACGTGTCCCTGCGCGCTGTCGCTCGCCATTCCTGCCGTGCAGGTAGTCGCCTCCGGCGCCATGTTCCGCGCCGGCGTCATCCTCAACGCCGGCGACGCGGTGGAGCGGCTGGCCGAAGCCGACACGGTCGTCTTCGACAAAACAGGGACGCTCACTCTGCCGGAGCCGCGCGTCGCCAATACGCGAGCCATCGATCCCGAACTCCTGCAGATGGCGGCGCGTCTCGCGCTGTCGAGCCGCCATCCACTGGCGGCGGCGCTGGCGCGCGAGGCGGACGGTGAAGACGCCTTATGAGGGCGCGGTGGAAGAGCCGGGGCAGGGCGTGCGTGCCCTGATTGACGGCAGCGAAGCCCGCCTCGGCAGCGCATCCTTCTGTGCCCTTGCCCATGCTCCGCTCATTGCCGCGCAGGCAGGAATCCAGTGCCAGGACCGCGGGCCTAGCGATGTGCAGCCCGGGGTCCCCGCTTTTGCGGAGACGAACGGAGAAGTGGGCGGCGCCTCATTTATCTATTTCTCGCATGAAGATCGAAGGGCGCGCATTGATATCGCCCAAAAGCTGCGGCCCGATGCGGCCGAGGTGGTGGAGCGCCTGCGCAAGCTGAAGCTCGACCTGCACATCCTTTCCGGCGACCGCGCCGATGCGGTGGCGCCGGTGGCTGCCGCGCTCGGCGTTACGCAATGGCAGGGCGGCTTGAAGCCGGCCGACAAGATCGCGCTCATCGAGACGCTCAAAAAGCAAGGCCGCCGCGTGCTCATGGTCGGCGACGGCCTCAACGATGCGCCCTCGCTCGCCGCCGCCCATGTCTCGCTGTCGCCGATTTCCGCCGCCGACGTGACGCAGGCGCATGCCGACGCCGTCTTCCTCGGCGAGCGGCTTGCGCCTGTCCACGACGCCCTCCGCATCGCGCGCGGCGCCCGCCGGCTGATGATGGAGAACCTCTGGTTCGCCGGCGTCTACAACGCCATTGCCGTGCCGGTCGCCATTGCCGGTTTCGTTACGCCGCTGATCGCCGCGCTCGCCATGTCGGCGTCGTCGATCACGGTGACGCTCAATGCATTGCGCGCTTCGCGCGGGGGCAAATCTTCCTCGGGGAGCATGTCATGAACATCCTCGTCTACCTGATCCCGATGGCGGTGGGGCTCGGCGGCATCGGCCTCATCGCCTTCCTGTGGGCGCTCAAAAGCGGCCAATACTCGGACGTCGACGGCGCCGCACTGCGCGTGCTGCAGGACGACGATATCGAACCGCAGAAGCACTGAAATACGCCGCTCGTGCCCGCGCAAGCGGGGGCCCAGTTCTGGATGCCCGCTTGCGGGCATGAGCGGAGAAAAAATTCTAATCCTCCAGCGTCACCGTATCGAACTCCGCCGGCAGCACGATCTCCAGCAGTTCGCAATCGTCGGAATAGCCGCGCACGGTGTGCTTGATCCGCGGCGGCTGGATCCAGCACGAGCCTTCGCGGAAGGTATGCACGCCTTCGCCCTCGAATTCGCTCTGGAACCAGCCCTTGAGCACATAGACCATCTGGAAGTCGACGTCGTGATAGTGCGGCACGTCGACTTCGCCGGTTTCGAACGGCTTGGTCATGCGGATGACGTGCGCCTGCACCATGCCGCCGGTCGCCGGCGCCAGGCCAAGATCGCGATAGGCCGAATAGGCGCGCAGGCCGGCGTCGAAGTCTTCGTCGCGGTGGTGGCTGACGGTGAATTTCTGCGGCTTGCGTTTTGCGGCAGTCTTGCTGCGCGCCTTCGTACGGGACCTGTTGGGCGACTTGGCGCGCGATTTTGCGCGCGACGTCGCGCGGGTCTTGGCTTTGACCGCGCGCCGCGCGCTGGTCTTGCTGCGCGCCTTTTTGCGGCGCGGCTGGACTTTCTTGCGTGCCTTGGCCATTGATGCCTCCCGTAGCGTTTGATTGCCGATGATTGGATCACGATGGCCGCAGCGATGGAAGAGCCTCAGCCGCCGGCCATCCGCATCTTCGTCGACGCCGATGCCTGTCCGGTAAAGCCGGAAATATACCGGGTGGCCGAGCGCCACGCGCTTCATGTCTATGTGGTCGCCAATTCCTATATGGCGATCCCGCGCAGCGACCTGATCGAGCGGGTGATTGTCGCGGAGGGCCCGGACGCCGCCGACGACTGGATTGCCGAACGCGCCGGCGAGACCGATATCGTGGTGACGTCCGACATCCCGTTGGCGGGCCGCTGCATCGGCAAGGGCACGGCGGTGATCCCGCCGACCGGCAAGCCGTTTACCGCGGATTCCATCGGCATGGCGCTGGCCACCCGCGACCTGCTCACCGGCTTGCGCTCGGCCGGCGCCACCACCCGCGGCCCGCCGCCGCTCACGCGGCAGGATATTTCCCGCTTTCTCTCGGCGCTCGATCTGGCGATAACGCGGATCAAGCGGAAGCTGGCCGGGCAAGCCTGATACGGTTTCCGGGTGATCAATGCGCCCGTCATTGCCGGGCTTGACCCTGCAATCAATCTTTTTTCGTAAGATGGATCACCGGGTCACGGCGCTTCGCGCCGGCCCGGTGATGACGGCCAACCGATTAATCGGATACGGTATCGTTAGTCCGCCGCGCCCGTCGCCCCGCCGTGCGCCTTCGACCAGCCGGCCGGATCGTCGATGAATTTCTCCACCTCGGCCAGCATTTTCGGCTCGAACTTGCCGCTTGCCTTGGCCACGCTGAGCACGTGGCGCCAGGTGGTCAGCGCGTGCAGGGTGACGCCGAGATCGGCGAGGATGGTCCGCCCTTCCGGATAGATGTCGTAGAAGAACAGCACGAAGCAGTGCGCGCATTGGGCGTCCGCCGCGCGCAGCGCCTGGACGAAGTTCACCTTGCTGCGCCCGTCGGTGGCGAGGTCCTCGACCAGCAGCACGCGCTGGCCGGGGTCGAGCCTGCCCTCGATCTGCGCGTTGCGGCCGAAGCCCTTGGCCTTCTTGCGCACATATTGCATCGGCAGGTGCAGCCGGTCTGCCACCCAGGCGGCGAAGGGAATGCCCGCGGTCTCGCCGCCGGCCACCGCGTCGATCTCGGAACGCCCGATGTCGCGGTCGATGCTGGCCACCGCGAAATCCATCAGCGTCGAGCGCACGTCGGGAAACGAGATAAGCCAGCGCGAGTCGTTATAGACCGGGCTCGCCCATCCGCTGGTGAAGATGAAGGGCTTCTCCTGCATGAAGCGCACCGCGCCGGTGTCGAGATACATGCGCGCGGTCAATTCGGCGATGGTCGTCTTGTCGAGGAATGCGGTGGTCATTGGAGCTTCTCGTTTTCGCGCGCTGTCAAAGCACAAAACGCCTCATCCCGCCATCCCGCAATGGCGCGACAACGCCCAGGCCAGATCGAGCAGCACCTCGTCGCCTCCCTCCCAGCCGATGAAGGACAGCCCGACCGGCAGGCCGCCCAGCGTACCGATCGGCAGGTTGACCTGCGGCAGCCCCGAAATGCTGGCGGTGCAGGTGAGCTGCATCACGCGGGAGCGGTAATGGTCGAACTCCTCGAGCGTCGAGTCGACGCGCGGCGCAACGCACGGCGCGGTCGGCAGCGCCAGCACGGTGCCCGGCTGCACCGTCTGCACGATGTGGGCGCGCGCCTCGGCCTTCACCTTGCGCGCCGCCGCTACCTCGGCCTCGCTCACCCGTGACGAAAATTCCATCCGTTCGCGGATGCCCGGCCCCATGGTCGGCCGGTGACGGGTGATGAAATCGCCGAACGTGTCCCACACCTCGAAGCCCTGGATCACCCGGAGCGCCTCGCGCCAAGGGTCGAAGCCCTCAAGCGAGATGCGCGCATGCGCCAATGGCGGCAGGTCCTCGATCATGAATTCCAGCGCGGTGCGCAGGAAGTCGCCCACGTCCTCGTCGGCCGCGGCGAAGGCGTC
Organism: uncultured Pseudomonadota bacterium; assembly: GCA_963837965.1. Taxonomy (GTDB): domain Bacteria; phylum Pseudomonadota; class Alphaproteobacteria; order Rhizobiales; family Xanthobacteraceae; genus Pseudolabrys. The sequence goes on from CAWIPY010000012.1 coordinate 129,563, forward strand.
CTCCAGCGCGATCACGCGCGCGATGCCGCCCGGCACGCGCTTGTCGTCGAGCAGCACCGCGCCCACGTTGCGGAACACGCCGGGAGTCGCGGCAAACCAGCCGGGCACATCGAACGACACCGCCATCGGCTGCACGCCGGACAGGTCGATGCGGTTATGGGTCGGCCGCAGCCCGTAAAGTCCGTTGAGGGCGGCGGGAATGCGCACCGAGCCGCCGGTGTCGCTGCCCAGCGCGAAATCGCAGGCGCCCGATGCGACGGCCGAGGCCGAGCCGCTCGACGAGCCGCCCGGCAGCCGCCCCGGGGCGCGCGGGTTGACCGGCGTGCCATAGTGGAAATTGGCGCCGGTCACGCTGAAGAAAAACTCATCGCAGATCGCTTTGCCGATCACCGTGGCGCCGGCATCGAGGATGCGCTGGACGGCGCCGGCCGTCGTTGTCGCCGGCGCATGCGTCTCGAGCCAGGTCGGATTGCCGCAGCCGGCGGTGGTGCCGGCGACATCGTACATGTCCTTGATTGCGGCGGTCAGGCCGGCGAGCGGTCCTTGCGCCGCCCCTTTCAGCGGCGCGGCAAGATCGTGTGGCACGAAGGCCGAGCGGTAGAGCGGAGAAATGACGTCAGACATCGAGAACTGATCCCTTTCTTTTGCCGAACGGAGGATGGAGCGACGCTCTTGCCACATGCCTACTCGACTACTCCACCTTCGGCCCGACTTTCTTGTACCAGTCCGCGATCTGCGATCCGGTCCAGAACAGCACGTCCTTCTTCTTCCTGATCTTCTGGAAGATCTGCCGGAAATATTTCGCCCGGTGCGGCTGCGCCCATGATGTAGGGGTGCACCGAGATCGCCATCACGCGCGCCGAATCCTTGGCGTCCTTGTAGATCTGCTCGAACTGATCCATCGCCCGCTCGTAGAACTCGGACGCCTTGTGATGCTGAATCAGCATCATGGCGACGTCGTTCACTTCCTGCGTGTAGGGAATGTTGAGGATCGGCTTGCCGCGCGTCTTCAGCCAGACCGGCTGGTCGTCCAGCACCCAGTCGGCCACGTAGTCGTAGCCTTCTTCAGCCAGGATGTCCGGCGTCTCCCAGGTCTCGGTCAGGCCGGGGCCGAGCCATCCGCGCGGGCGCTTGCCGGTCGCGCGCTCCAGCACCTCGGCGCTGCGGCGGATATCGGCGCGCTCGTTCTCCACCTTCTGCATGTTGCGCTGGGTGAAGCCGTGGCCGACGAACTCCCATTTACGCTCCGCGCAAGCCTTCACGATGTCGGGATAGGCCTGCGCCGCCACGCCGTTGATGTTCATCACGCCGGGAATCTTGAACTCGTCATAGACCGACAGCAGCCGCCAGAAGCCGACCCTGTTGCCGTATTCGTGCCAGCACCAGTTCGGGATGTCGGGCATGGGCGCGCCGCCGGCCGGCGGGGTCAGCACCGTGCGTGGCATGGTCTGAGTCGGGTCCCATTCCTCCACATTGGTGATGGTCCACACCGCCATGCGCGCGCCCTTCGGCAGCTTGAGCGCCTTGCGCTTGACGATCGGCGAATAGGCGAGGCGGTCGTTCGGCAGCATGCCGACCGGCGGTTTGGGGAAATTCATGGGGGCCAATCCCGGGCTTTTCGTGAACCGTTCAAGTGTTGCAGGTGCACCGGATGTTGTACAGGCCGCGGCGCAGGCCCGCGCTATTGTCCGACGCGAGGCCAGCTTTTATCGTGTGGGCGGATGAGCAATCTCGCAGACCTCCTGGAGGTGCAGCGCGCCGCCTTTGCGCGCGGGGCTCCCGATTACGCCCGGCGTATGCAGGCGCTTGCGAGCTTGCGCGATGGCGTTCACACGCATGAAGCCGAGCTGCTGCAGGCGGTTTCCGAGGACTTTGGCGGCCGTGCGCAGGAAGAAACGCTCCTGCTTGAGCTCTTCCCGCTCTACGATCAGATAGGTCACGCGCGGCGCCACCTGAAAAGCTGGATGCGTCGGCGGCGGGTTGCGGGAAGCTGGTTCCTTCAGCCTGCCCGTGCCTTCTATCAATTTCAGCCGCTGGGCGTGGCCGGCGTCATCGGCGCCTGGAATTATCCGATTCTGCTCACGCTCGGACCGGCGCTGGACGCGCTGGCCGCCGGCAACCACGTAATGCTCAAGCCCTCGGAGGTCGCGCCGCGCTCGGCGGAAGTCATCGCCCGGATCGTCGCGGCGAGCTTCCCGGCAGACTACGTGACCTGCGTCACCGGCGGTGCGGACATGGCGAGCGAATTTTCCGCCCTGCCGTTCGATCATCTTTTCTTCACCGGCTCCACCCGTGTCGGCCGGATGGTGATGGCGGCGGCGGCGCCGAACCTGACGCCGGTATCGCTTGAGTTGGGCGGCAAGTCGCCTGCGATCCTGCACGAGAGCTATCCTCTTGCGCGCGCCGTCGAGCGCCTGATGATCGCGAAGCTTTACAACGCCGGACAGACCTGCGTCGCACCGGATTACGTGCTGCTGCCGGCCGGGCAGGAGATGGCGTTCGAGGAGGAGGCGCGCCGTATCGTCGGCCGGCTCTATCCGCGGCTGGTCGATAATCCGGACTACACCCGCATCGTGAGCGGCCAGCACTACGATCGCCTGACCGCGCTCACCGACGGCGCCGCGGCGAGCGGCGCGCGCGTGGCGCCGATCAATCCGGCCGGCGAGCGGGTCGGGTCGGAGAGCAGGGTGTTCCCGCCGACCCTCGTCTTCGGTGCCGATCCGGCGGTGGCGCTGATGCAGGAAGAAATTTTCGGACCGGTCCTGCCGGTCATCTCCTATCGCACGCTGGACGAGGCGATTGCCTATGTGAATAAGCGGCCGCGGCCATTGGCGCTCTATTATTTCGACGGAGACTCAAGCCGCGTCGACCGCCTGCTCGCGGCGACGATGTCCGGCGGCGTCACGGTGAATGACTGTCTCTATCACCTGGCGCAGCACAATCTGCCGTTCGGCGGCGTGGGACCGAGCGGGATGGGTCACTACCACGGGTTCGACGGGTTCCAGACCTTCTCCAAGAAGCGCGGCGTGATGGTGCAGCGGCGCTGGAGTTCGACGGCGCTGCTGCGTCCGCCGTACAAGCGCAAGCGATGGCTGATCCGGCTGCTGTTGCGCCTCGCTCGGCGGTAACCAATCAAGCTTTCGCTACGCCCTTGTACCAGTCGAGGATCTGCTCGCCGTTCCAGTGCAACACGCCCTGGTGCTTGTTGACGTAGTCGTAGATCGCTTCGAGATATTTGATGCGGTGCGGCTGGCCGCTGATATAGGGGTGGATCGCCAGCGCGCAGAACTTAGCGCGTTTTTTGCTCTCCGCGTAGAGGCGATCGAACTGGTCGATCGTGCGCTTCAAGAGGTAGTCGCTCTCGTGGTGCTGGACCAGCATCATCGGGATGTCGTTGAGCTCGAGCGTATAGGGCAGGGTGACCAGCGGCCCGTTGGCGGTGCGGATCACCGTCGGCTCGTCGTCATAGACCCAGTCGCCGATATATTGCACGCCCGCGGCGGTGAGATGGTCCGGCGTCTCCAAAGTCTGCGTCAGCCCGGGTCCCAGCCAGCCGACCGGCCGCTTGCCGGTGAAATTCTCGCAGATGTCGAGCGTACGCTTGATCATGGCCGGCTGGTCGGCCTCCTTGTGGATCGGCCCCTGCTCGTAGGCGTGGCCCATGAACTCCCAGCCGTCGTCGCGCGCCTGCCCCGCCACGCGCGGATAGTCCTCGCAGATGCGCGCATTGGCCGACAGCGTCGGCCTGATGCCGAGCTTCTTGAACAGCTCGAAGAAGCGCCAGCAGCCGACCCGCATGCCGTATTCGTGGAAGGCCCAGTGCACCACGTCGGGCATGGGCGACACGCCGGTCGGCGCCGGCAGCACCGTCCGCGCCATCGGCTTCGAAATGTCCCACACCTCGTAATTGACGATGGTCCAGAACACGATGCGCGCATCGCCCGGCAGCTTGAGCGGTTCGCGGTCGACGATGGCCGAGTAGTCGGCGCGCTCGCGCGGGATCATGGTCATGGGGCGACATCCTCGCAGCGGGGACCCCGTCCCCTTGAAAGGGCGAGGGCTGGGGGTGGGGGTCTGAAGCGATCCCCACCCGGTTTGCTTCGCAAACCGACCTCATCTTTTCAAGGGGCGGTAAGAAGAGGTCACGCCTCCACCCGTAAGCCGACCAGCCGTTCCAGCGTGGCGGTGTCGTGCGTCAACTCGGCCGAGGATGCGCGGTGCGCGACCGCACCGCGCTCCAGCACGATCGCCTCGGCGGTCAGCTCCAGCGCCACGTCGGTGTGCTGCTCGACCAATACGATGGCGATCGAGCGGTCGGCCAGCATTGCCTTGATCGCTCCGATCAACTCCTCCACGATCACCGGCGCCAGCCCTTCGAACGGTTCGTCCAGCAGTATCAGCGCCGGATTGGTCATCAGCGCGCGCGCAATCGCCAGCATCTGCTGCTCGCCGCCGGAGAGCTGGTTGCCCATGTTGCGCCGCCGCTCGTTGAGGCGCGGAAACATCGTGTAAACGCTGCCCAGATTCCACGCGCCCGCCCGTGCGGCCACCGTCAGGTTCTCCTCCACCGTCAGCGAGGGGAAGATCTCGCGCTCCTGCGCCACCCAGCCGATACCGTCGGCCGCGCGCCGGTGCGGCGGCAGGCGCGAAATGTCCTTGCCGCGCCAGAGGACGCGGCCGCCGCGCATCTGCGTATAGCCCATGACGGTAAGCAGCAGGGTCGACTTGCCGACGCCGTTGCGGCCGAGCACGGCGAGGCTGCCGTTCTCCGGCAGGTCGAAGGAGACGTCATGCAGCACCAGCGCGGAGCCGTAGCCCGCGGTCACGCCCTCCAATCTGAGCAGCGGTTCAGCCATTCAGGTCAACCATGCTTGCGCGTCCCCAGATAGACCTCGCGCACACCCGGGTCGGCGGCGATCTCGGCCGGCGTCCCCTCGGTGAATACCGCGCCGCCCACCAGCACGATGATGTGGGTGGCGAAACGAAACACCACGTGCATGTCGTGCTCGATGAACAGCAGCGTGAGGTCGTCGGACAGCCCCGCCACCACCTCGAAGATATCGCCGCTCTCCTCCGGCGGCACGCCCGCCGCCGGCTCGTCGAGCAGCAGCACTTTCGGCCGCGTCGCCAGCGCGAGCGCGATTTCCAAGAGGCGCTGGCGTCCGTAAGGCAGCTCGCGCGTCGGCTGATAGCAGACGTCGCCCAGCTTGAGCTTGAGCAGGATGTCGTGCGCCTCGTCGATCGCCTCGCCATTGGCGGCCACGTTCTGCCAGAAGCGGCGCGCGAGCCCCCGCCGCTCGCACACGGCGAGCGTCACCGCTTCCAGCGGGTTCAGGTCGGGAAACAGCGTGTTGATCTGGAAGGTGCGCGCCAGTCCGCGCCGCACCCGCGCCTGCGGCTCCAGCGCGGTCACGTCCTCGCCGCTCAAAAAGATCTGCCCGGCATTGGGCGCCAGCATTCCCGTCATCAGGTTGATCAGCGTGGTCTTGCCGGCGCCGTTCGGCCCGATCAGCGCATAGCGCGCGCCCACCGGCAGTTCGATGCCGATATCGCGCGCCACCACCAGCGAGCCGAAGCTTTTCGACACCTGGCGCGTGGCTAAAGCGATCGTTCCCTTGGCGATTGAGTCTTGTGCTGAATGGGCCGGCGCGCTCATTTGCGCCTCCAGCGCGCGGTGAGCATGGCCAGCCCGCCGAGGATGCCGTTAGGCAGAAACATCACCACGGCGATGAGCAGCAGGCCGATCCAGAAATACCAGTATTGCGGCTGGATGCCGGAGAACTGGTCGCGCGCCTCCATGAAGATGAGCGCGCCGATCGGCCCGCCGTAGAGGCGGCCGGCGCCGCCCAGCACCACCATGATCAGCACCTCGGCCGAACGCTCGAAGCCGAGCGAATCGAGCGCCACCGTCTGCGTGGTCTGCGCGATCAGCGCGCCGGCGACGCCCGCCATCGCCGCCGAGATGGTGTAGACCATTCGGATATGCGCCCGGCTCGGCGCCCCGATAGCCGGCATGCGCACCAGGTTCTCGCGGATGCCGCGCAACGACAGCCCGAACGGCGAATTGATGATCCGCCGCGCGGCGAGGAACACCACGAACAGCACGGCCAGCGAATAGCCGTAGGCGGTGTAGCCGTAGAGGTCCCAATTGAAGCGGCCGAGCAGCGGCCAGATATCGACGCCCTGCAGGCCGTCGCTGCCGCCGGTCAGCCAACTCGCGCTGTTGGCCGCCGCGCCGAGCAGCAGGCCGATGCCGAGCGTCAGCATGATCAACGTGAGATGGCGGAAGCGCGCGATGATGAAGCTGGTGGCGTAGCCGAGCAGCGCGGCCGCAAAGGCGGCGATGAACAAGCCGGTGATCGGCTCGCCCCAGCCGTATTTCGAGATGAGCCCGGCGGCGTAGGCGCCCGTGCCGAAAAACGCTGCATGACCGAGGGACACGATTCCGGCATAGCCGAGGATCAGGTCGAGCGACAGCGCGAACAGTGCGGCGATGGCGATCTGGCTGGCGAGTTGCAGATAGTCCGGAAAAAAATAGAACGGCAGCAGCGTGGCGAGCCAGAACAGCGTCTCGATCCAGCGCCAGCGCGTCTGCGCCTTGAGGTAAGCGATCGGCCCGCTGGTGTCGGCAACGGCCATGATCAGCGTTTCCCGAACAGGCCGGCCGGCCGCCACATCAGAATGGCGAGCATGACGAGATAGATGAGAAAGGAGCCGAGCTGCGGCACGTAGTATTTGCCGGCGATGTCGCTGATGCCGATCAGCACCGCTGCCGCAAGCGAGCCGGCGATCGAGCCGAGCCCACCCACCGACACCACGATCAGCACGTAGATGAGATAGGTAAAGGCAAAGTTCGGGTCGAGCCCGACGATCTCGATTGCCAGCGCACCCCCTAGGCCCGCCAGCCCGGAGCCGAGCGCGAAGGTGATGGCGAAGGTGCGCTCTACATTGATGCCCAACCCGCTCGCCATGCGCTGGTTGTCGACCGCCGCGCGTACCTGCGCGCCGAAGCGGGTGAATTCGAGCGTGCCGACCAGCAGCACGGTGATGGCCGCGCCGATGGCGATGAGGAATAGCCGGTAGCCGGCGATGTCGAGCCCCATCACGTTGAACGAGCCGCGAAGATAATCGGGCACCTCGATCGGCTGCTGCTGCGTGCCGAAGAACCACGCCGCCGCCGCCACCGAGACGAAGGCGATGCCGATGGTGAGCAGCACCTGGTCGAGATCGCTGCGCCGGTAGAGCCGCCGGTAGAGCACCCTCTCGAACACGACGCTCACCAGCGCGGCGGCGAGAAAGGCCATCGGCAGCGAGGCGAAGAACGGCCAGCCGAAAGAGCGCACCAGCAGCACGGCAACGTAGCCGCCGAGCATGGCGAAGGCGCAATGGGCGAGATTGACGAAATTCATCAGCCCCAGCGTCACCGACAGCCCGACCGACAGCACGAACAGCAGCATGCCGTAGGCGATGCCGTCGAACAGAACGCCGAATACGGGAGGTAGCATGGCCGCTGCGATTTCGTTTCTGGATACGTCCCCGGTTGTCCGCTCGTCCCGATAGCCGGGCCCAGCCTGCGGCTGGCCCGGGCACAGGCTCCAGCGGGGACCCAGGGCCAATAGTTCGAACTTAAGCCATCATACCACTGGATTCCCGCGTGCGCGGGAATGAGCGGGTTCGAACCGGAAAAAGTCGGGGCGACCGCTGACGGCCGCCCCATCGCATCTTGCTTGGCTTCGGGGCCGGCGGCTACTTCATCTCGCCCGCATGGACGGGATCGTGCACGTTCGGCACCTTGTCGACCACGACATTGACGTGCTTGCCGTTCTTGTCCTCGACCTTGCTGATGTAGATGGTCTGCACCACGTCGCGGGTCTTCGGATCGATCATCATCGGCCCGCGCGGGCTCTGCCACTTCATCCCCTTGGCGGCGGCGATCAGGCTCTCCGCGTCGGTCTTACCCTTGGTCTTTTTCAGTGCGGCGTAGATCAGGTGCATGCCGTCATAGCCGCCGACCGCGCCGAAGTTTGGATTCTCGCCGTTCGCCATCTTCCGGTAGGCGGCAACGAACTTCTTGTTCATCGCGTTGTCGCGGTTGTAGTTGTAGTTGCCGGCGGTGATGATACCGACCGAATCCTTGCCCATCGACTTGATCGCCGCGTCGTCGGCCAGTTCCTGCGTGCCCAGCACCTTGATCTGCTGCGCGCTCATGCCGCGCTCGGCCAGCGCCTTGCCGAAGGTGGCCGGCTGCGAGCCGCCGGGGATGAACACGAAGATCGATTGGGGGCTGAGGTCCTTCGCGCGCTGCACATAGGCGGAGAAGTCAGGGTTCTTCACCGCCATGCGCACGGAGCCGAGGATTTTGCCGCCGCCGGAGGTGAAGCCGTGGATGAATCCCTTTTCGGAGTCATGGCCCGGCGCGTAGTCGGAGGTCATGGTGTAGTCGTTCTTGACGCCGTTCTTGGCCGCCCACTGGCCTAGCGTCACCGTGATCATCGGCAGGGTGAAGGAGGTGCGCGTGCAATAGGGCGACTTGTCGGTGATGATCGAGGTGGCGGCGTTCATGATCACCATGAACTTCTTCGCCTCCTTCGACACGGCGCAGCCCGCGATGGCGTTGGGCGTGAGCAGCCAGCCGGCGAGGATGTCGACGTGGTCGCGCACGACCAGCTCCTGCGCCAGCCGCTTGGCGGTCGGCGGGTTGATGCCGCCCACATCCTTGCGGATGATCTCGATCTTCTTGCCGGCGACCTTGTCGCCGTGCTCCTGCATGTAAACCTTGATGCCGTTGTACATCTGGTTGGTCAGTTCGGCGAACTGGCCCGAGAAGGGCATGACCAGCCCGATCTTGACGGTTCCGGCGGCATGGCCGGCGGCCGGCAACAGACTTGCCGCCAGCGTGCCGGTGAGCAGAGCTGCGCCGGTGAGCAGAATGCGTCGCATGAGCGTCCTCCCTCGCGGTATTGTTGATATCGTTGGCTCTCAAACGAATTTCTTCATCGTCAGAATGCCCGAGGTTGCCGGTAAAGAAAAGCGCTGAGCCCATGGCTGTTTTGCCGCTGCTGCAATCCGGCGCCAAGCCGCTTTTCGGGATTCCGTGGACCTTTTGCCGGCCAGGGGGGTCTTCGGCTGGCGGCCTGGTTGCGCGGGCCAACTCTTGGGCCTTGTAGCCGGCTTTTGGCCCGCTCTTGACGTCCCCCCGCCGGCCGAAGGCCGTGATCCGGCTTGAGCGCACCGAACCGGGGAGCGGAGTCCCCTCGGTCTTATGCCGCGAACCGCGCGCGGCGCGACGTCTCGAAGCACCCGGCCCTCCTGCCGGCGGATCAATTGCGGGGACAGGCTATTCGAGCGGCGTAGCGCGCTCTCTGAGCCGGGCACGCCGCCGGATTGATTCCGGTACCGGCAGCGCCGCTCGTGTGCGAAGGCTGCGCTCACCTCCGCCCGCGGGCATTGCACGCCGCTTGCGGCACACCCGCTGAGCAGAACGATGCCTTCTGCGCCGATCCGCGCCCGTCCGGTTTGCTTGACAAGCTCCGGCCTCCGGTCGGACACTTCGCGGAGCGCGCGCCGCGGAGGCGGCTTTCTGAAGCGGCGTTGGCCGCGCGATACGACTGGCGGCGCGCCAACCGCCACCCCCGCCACCCCGGGAGATTTTCGAGTCATGCGGACCAAGCCTCACGTGCTCGCTCTTGCTTTTGCCGGTGTCCTCGCCGCCGGCTTCGCGCCGACTGCCTCGGCGCAGGGCACCATCAAGATCGGCGAGCTCAACAGCTACAAGGCATTCCCCGCCTTTCTCGATCCCTACAAGAAGGGGATGGAGCTCGCGCTCGAGCAGATCAACGCCAAAGGCGGCGTCAACGGCCAGAAGCTCGAGGTGATTACCCGCGACGACGGCGCCAATCCCGGCGAGGCCGTGCGCGTCGCCCAGGAGCTGGTCACCCGCGAGGGCGTGCAGCTCCTCGCCGGCTCCTTCCTGTCCAATGTCGGCCTGGCGGTGGCCAATTTCGCCGGCCAAAAACACGTTTTCTATCTCGCCGGCGAGCCGCTTACCGACAAAATCGTCTGGCAGGACGGCAACAAGTACACTTTCCGCCTGCGCCCCTCGACCTACATGCAGACGGCCATGCTGGTGCCGGAGGCGCTCGCGGCGCATAAGAAGCGCTGGGCGCTGGTCTATCCCAATTTCGAATACGGCCAGGCGGCCGCCTCCGATTTCAAGGAGATGATGAAGAAGGCGCAGCCGGACGTCGAATTCGTCACGGAACAGGCGACGCCCTTGGGCAAGATCGACGCCGGCGCGGTGGCGCAGGCGATCGACGACGCCAAGCCCGACGGCATCTTCAACGTGCTGTTCGGCGGCGATCTCGCCAAATTCGTGCGTTCGGGCGAGACGCGCGGCATCTTCAAGGGCCGCACCGTCGTCAGTCTGTTGACCGGCGAGCCGGAATACCTCGATCCGCTCGGCAAAGAGGCGCCGGTCGGATGGATTGTCACCGGCTTCCCTTGGAATAAGATCAGGACGCCGGAATACTACGGCTTCCTCAACGCCTATCAGACCAAATACAAGACCTATCCGCGCATGGGTTCGGTGGTCGGCTACACGCTGATCAAGTCGATTGCCGCCGGCCTCGCGTCGGCGCAGTCGACCGACGCCGATAAACTGGTGACGGCTTTCAAAGGGCTGCACGTCGCCAGCCCCTTCGGCGCCATCCAGTATCGTGCGCTCGACCATCAGTCGACCATGGGCGCCTATGTCGGCAAGGTTGCGCTGGAGAACGGCAAGGGCACCATGGCCGATTTCAAATATGTCGACGGCGCTTCCGTGCAGCCGCCCGAACTCGGTGGTGAAGAAGCTGCGCCCGGCAAAGAATTGAGTGTTTTAGTTGAGCCTCTCCCCGCACTCACTTTCCCTCTCCCCTGGAGGGAGAGGGTGCCCGAGCGTAGCAAGGGCGGGTGAGGGGGCAAGAGCCTATCGAGATTCACCGGCCTCCTCATCCGGCTCGCGCTCGCTATCGCTCCGCGCTCGCCACCCTCTCCCCCTTGGGGAGAGGGGGAGGGAGCTTGTGGCACGGCCCCGATGACTCTCTCGGCTTTTCTGTTTCAGTTGCTCAACGGCCTCTCGTCCGCCTCCGGCCTGTTCTTCCTCGCCGCCGGGCTGTCCCTGATCTTCGGCGTCACGCGCATCATCAACATCGCGCACGGCTCGCTCTACATGCTGGGCCTCTATCTCGCCTATTCCTTCGCCACGGATATCGGCGGCGCGCTCGGCTTCTGGGGCGGCATCCTCGCCAGCGCCGTCATTGTCGGCGCGCTCGGCGCGCTGATAGAAATGGTGCTGCTGCGCCGCATCTACCGCGCGCCCGAACTGTTCCAGCTGCTCGCCACTTTCGCGCTGGTGCTGATCATCAACGACGCCACGCTCTATATCTGGGGGCCCGACGATCTCTTGGGCCCGCGCGCGCCGGGCCTTGCCGGGGCCGTGGAAATCCTCGGCCGCCATCTGCCGAGCTACGATCTGTTCCTCGCCATCCTCGCGCCGGTCGTGCTGCTGGTCTTGCATTTTGCCCTCACGCGCAGCCGCTTCGGCCGGCTGGTGCGCGCCGCCACGCAGGACCGCGAAATGGTCGGCGCGCTCGGCGTCAACCAGGCGCTGCTGTTCACCGCCGTGTTCGCGCTCGGCTCCCTGCTCGCCGGCTTCGGCGGCGCGCTGCAGGTCGCGCGCGAGCCGGCCAGTCTCGGCATCGACCTCACCGCCATCAGCGACGCCTTCGTCGTGGTGGTGGTCGGCGGCATGGGCTCGATTCCCGGCGCCTATCTCGCCGCCGTGATCATCGCCGAGGTCAAGGCTCTCTGCATCGGCATCGGCGTCGTCCATCTCGGCTTCACCACGATCAACTTCTCCAAGCTTACGCTGGTCGCCGAATTCCTCGTCATGGCCGCGGTGCTGATCGCACGGCCCTATGGGCTGCTCGGCCGCCCGCAAACGATGTTGCGTCCCGTTTCCGAGCCGGAAGACCCGATCCGGCCGGCGACCCCCCCGATGAAGATGTTCGCCGCCGTCGTGCTCTTGGGGCTTGTCTGCCTGCCGCTCCTCGCGCAGAGCTCGCCTTATCTCATGATCCTTGGCATCGACGTGCTGATTGCCGTGATCTTCGCCACCACTTTGCATTTCATCGCCGGCCCCGGCGGCATGCATTCCTTCGGACACGCGGCCTATTTCGGGCTCGGCGCCTACGCAGCGGCGCTCGTGGTGAAGGCGTTGGCCGCGTCCAATCTTGCGACAATGGCGCTGGCGCTGGCCGCCGCGCCGCTGGTCGCGCTCGCCGGCGCGCTGCTGTTCGGCTGGTTTTCGGTGCGGCTCGAAGGCGTCTATCTCGCGATGCTGACTTTGGCCTTCGCGCAGATCGTCTGGGCCGCGGCCTATCAATGGGACGATCTGACCGGCGGCTCCAATGGCGTGATCGGCGTGTGGCCGCCGCCGCCCTTCGACAAGACCTGGGTCTTTTATCTGCTCACGCTGACGGGTGCGGCCATCGCCGTGCTGCTGCTGCGCCGCTTCCTGTTCGCGCCCTTCGGCTATGCCATGCGCGCGGGTCGCGATCAGCCGCTGCGCGCGGAAGCCATCGGCATCGATGTCAAGCGCGTGCACTGGCTGGGCTTCGCCGTCGCCGGCTGCGTCTGCGGCGTCGCCGGCGGATTGTTCGCCTTCGCCAAGGGGTCGATCTCGCCGGAAACGATCCACGTGCAGCACTCGATCGACGGTCTGGTCATGGTGCTGCTCGGCGGCCTGCAGACGCTGAGCGGGCCGATCGTCGGCGCGGCCGCGTTCACCACGCTGCAGGACATGGTGATGCGTGACACGCAATATTGGCGCGCGCTGCTCGGCGGCATCATCCTGCTGCTGGTGCTTGCCTTCCCCGGAGGCATCGCCGGCGCTTTCGCGCGGCTCGCCGCCCGCAGGCCGGAGGAAGCCTCGTGAGCGTGCTCGCCGTCCGCGCGCTGACCAAGGCTTTCGGCGGCGTGCGCGCCGTCAATGACGTGAGTTTCGACATCGCCGCCGGCGAATTCCTTGCCATGATCGGGCCGAACGGCGCGGGCAAGTCGACCTGCTTCAACATCATCAACGGGCAGCTTGCCCCCGACTCCGGTGCCGTCCTTATCGACGGCAAGAGCATCGCCGGCAGGCCCGCGCGCGACATCTGGCGGCTCGGCGTCGGCCGCACCTTCCAGGTCGCCGCAACTTTTGGCTCGATGACGGTGGTCGAGAACGTGCAGATGGCGCTGATCTCGCATGGCGGCGAGATCTACAGGTTGTGGCGGCCGGCGGCCTCTCTGCACCGCGCGCGCGCGCTTGACCTGCTCGGGCAGGTCGGCATGCGTGAGCAGGCCGACCGGCCCAGCCGCGAGCTTGCCTATGGTGACGTCAAGCGCATCGAGCTCGCCATCGCGCTCGCCAACGAGCCGCGCCTTCTGTTGATGGACGAGCCGACCGCCGGCATGGGTCCGGGCGAGCGCAATGCGCTCATCGCCCTGGTCAAGAAGCTGGTGACCGAACGCGGCACTTCGGTCCTGTTCACCGAGCACTCCATGGACGTGGTGTTCGCCTATGCCGACCGCATCATCGTGCTGGCGCGCGGGGAACTGATCGCAGACGGCGACGCCGCCGCGATTCGCGCCGATCCGCGCGTGCGCCAGGTCTATTTCGGCAGCGGCTCGATGGTGGCGGGGGCTGCGCCATGAGCAAAGCCATGCTCTCCGTCGAAAAACTCAGCGCCTGGTACGGCGCCGCCCGTATCCTCTATGAGCTCAGCTTCGAGGTCGGTCGCGGCGAGGTGGTGGCGCTGATGGGCCGCAACGGCGCCGGCAAGTCCACCACGCTGAAGGCCGTCATGGGCCTCGTCGCCCGCCGCCGCGGCCGCGTGCGCTTCAACGGCGAGGACATCTCACAGCTTGCGCCCTTCGAGATCGCGCGCCGCGGCCTCGGCTACGCGCCGGAGGACCGGCGCATCTTCGTCGACCTCACCGTCACGGAGAATCTCGATGTTGGGCGCCAGCCCACGCGCCATTTCGCCGACGGCCGCCCGGCGCCATCCTGGACGCCGGAAAAGCTGTTCGCGCTGTTCCCCAATCTGGCGGAGATGCCGCATCGGCCGGGCGGCCGCATGAGCGGCGGCGAGCAGCAGATGCTTTGCGTCGCGCGCACGCTGATGGGCAATCCGCTCCTGGTGCTGCTCGACGAGCCGTCGGAAGGCGTAGCGCCGGTGATCGTGGAGCAGATGGCCGCCACCATCGTCGAGCTGAAAAAAGAGGGGCTGTCGGTCCTGCTGTCTGAGCAGAACATGAATTTCGCACGGCTGGTCGCCGACCGTGTCTACGTCATCGAGAAAGGGCAGATCTGCTGGCAGGGTACGATGCAGCAACTTGATCGCGATCAAAGCGCTCAGGACGCCTACCTGGCAGTGTGACCCCCTGCGGACATCCATGGTCCAAGGGGACGGCCGGTTGAATTTTGCGCTTGTTGCGCGATGGCGATCGCGGTCATGATTTCGCTCCGGCCGAGGCATCGTGCGCCCGCGCGGGAAGGAACGGCGAACTGGCATGCGCAGCGAAAAACTGAAGATCGTCACGCCGGCGGCGGAGGTGGCCGGTTCGCCGCCATGCGGGCTCAACGAGCAGATCAGCTTCCTGTTGCGCGCGGCCCAGCAGCGGCACACCGCGATCTTCACCTCGCGCATGATCGAGGGGCTGACCCAGGCGCAGTTCGCGGCGGTGGCCAAACTCTACGAAATGGGGCCAAGCTCGCAGAACCATCTCGGCCGCCTGATCTATCTCGACGCCGCCACCATCAAGGGCGTGGTCGACCGGCTGGGCGCGCGCGGCTTCGTCACCATCTGCCCCGACGCGACTGACCGCCGCCGCCGCGCTGTGGCACTGACCGAGCGCGGCCGCGAGGTGACCAAGGCGGCCATACGTGTCGCCGCCGACATTACCGCGGAAACGCTGGCGCCGCTCACCGCCGAGGAGCAGGGCTTGGTCGCGCGGCTATTGAAAAAACTGGGCTGAAGGAAAAGACGTCAGCAAGCTCAAGGGCTGCCTTTCGGCCACCATGCGGTCTGGGCGGCCAATTCGGGCCAGCCGATGCCGCGGCTCGCTTCGCGCGCGGCCTCGGTCCCCGGTAGCGATGCATCCCAATCCGCCGCCGTAATGTGGTGGCCGGTGAAGCCGTCCGATGCGTCGGATATGAGCCAGCAGGCTGGCGCGCCCATGATCTCGGGACGCAGCATTTCCGAGCGCGCCCAGCCGGCCGCGTCGGAAATGAAAGGCGTGTCGGTCGGCCCGCCCGGCACCAGTACGTTGACGGTGATGCCGGTGTCTTTCAATTCGTGCGCCCATACGGCCGACATGGATTCGAGCGCCGATTTGGTGGCGCCATAAGGGAGCACGCGCAGCATGGTGCGATAGCTGGTGGTGTTGTTGACGATGCGGCCCCAGCCCTGCCGGCGCATGTGCGGCAGCGCGGCGCGCGCCATCAGCATCGGCGCGCGAACATTGACGGCGAAGAAGCGATCCCAGATGGCGACATCGAGTTCCTCGATGCCGGGGTGGTTCTTCTCGGCGTCGGGACGGACCTCGTTCATACCGATGCCGGCATTGTTGATCACGCCGTCGATGCCGCCGAAATGGGCAATGCATCGCGCCATGGCGTCGGCGCATTGGGCGGGGTCGGACAATTCGGCGGCAATCGGATGGAGCCGGTCGCTTGCGACCGCCGCACCCAGCCGGCCGAGCGCCGCCGCGTCACGGTCGACCGCGGCGACGGCATGCCCCTGCGCCAGCAGGGCTTTCGTCATCACCGTGCCGAGGCCGCCGGCGGCGCCGGTCAGCAGCACGACGCGGCTCTTTCTTTCTACGGTCACGGCAAAACCCCCGGCTCGCCCGGATGCTAGCGGTCCGGGTTCCGCGAAGCAAATACACGCCCTCATTCGCGGATGGCATGCCCAACCAATGCGCAGGAACGATTCCAATGCTCATGCATTCGCGTCGTGAAGGCGCCGTACTGCCGCGGCGCATCGTTTGATCCCCAACCTGTTGGAGACCGACATGGACCAGCCCGCGCCCGGCAAGGCGAAGCCCGCCAACGCCCGCACCAGCGGCCAAGCCTCGAGCGAAATGGACGCGCGCAACGAAGGCCGGGAAAATCCCAAGACCGACCAGATGGCGCCGATAACCGCCGAGCCGGGCGAACAACTGACCGGCAATCAGGGTGTCCGCATTTCCGACGATCAGAATACGCTGAAGGCCGGCCCGCGCGGACCCAGCCTGCTGGAAGACTTCTATTTTCGCGAGAAGATCACGCATTTCGACCAGGAGCGCATCCCTGAGCGCGTGGTACACGCGCGCGGCGCCGGCGCGCACGGCGTGTTCCAATGCTACGACGACCTGACCGACCTGTCGTGCGCCTCGCTGTTCAGGAAAGGCAAGGAGACGCCCGTCTTTGTGCGCTTCTCGACAGTAGCCGGCTCGCGGGGTTCCGCCGATACGCCGCGCGATGTGCGCGGCTTCGCGGTGAAGTTCTACACCGACGAAGGCGTGTGGGACCTGGTCGGCAACAACATCCCGATCTTCTTCATCCAGGACGCCATCAAGTTCCCCGATCTCATCCACGCGGTGAAGCCGGAACCGAACAACGAGATCCCACAGGCGCAGTCGGCGCACGACACGTTCTGGGATTTTGCATCGCTGACCCCGGAAACGGCGGCGATGCTGATGTGGGTGATGAGCGACCGCGCCCTCCCGCGCAGCTTTGCCATGATGGAAGGCTTCGGCATCCACACTTTCCGGCTGGTCAACGCCAAGGGGCAGTCGCATCTCGCCAAGTTCCACTGGAAGCCGCTGAAGGGCGTGCATTCGCTGGTCTGGGACGAGGCGCAGCTCGCCGCCGGCAAGGACCCGGACTTCAATCGCCGTGACCTGTTCGAGTCGATCGAGCGCGGCGATTATCCCGAATGGGAATTTGGCATCCAGGTGGTGAACGAGGAGGACCAGCTTAAATTCGGCTACGACCTGCTCGATCCCACCAAGATCATTCCCGAAGAGGACGTGCCGGTGCGGCGCATCGGCAAGATGACGCTCAACCGCAACCCCGACAATTACTTCGCCGAGACCGAGCAGGTGGCCTTTCATGTCGGCCACGTCGTGCCGGGCATCGACTTCACCAACGATCCGCTGCTGCAGGGGCGGCTGTTCTCCTATCTCGACACCCAGCTGAAGCGCATCGGCCCGAACTTCGCCGAGCTGCCGATCAACCGGCCGCTGGCGCCGGTGCGCAACAACGAGCGCGACGCGCAGATGCGCGTCCAGATTAACAAGGGCCGGGTGTCGTATTTCCCCAACAGCCTGGATGGCGGCTGTCCGATGCATTCGCCGGAGGCGGTGCAGGCGTTCCGCAGCTATGCGGAAAAGATGGAAGGCACGAAAACGCGCGAACGCAGCAAGAGCTTCGCCGACCACTTCAGCCAGGCCCGGCTGTTCTGGAATTCGATGGCCGAATGGGAGAAGACGCACATTGCGAACGCCATCGGCTTCGAGCTCAACCAGTGCACCGACGAGGCGGTGCGCGACCGCGCACTCAATGAGATCATCGTCAACATCCACGAGGACCTCGCGCAGCGTGTCTCCGCGCATATCGGCATCCCGGTCAAGCCCGCCGGCACGCCCGACAATCCGACCCCGTCGGCGCCGACGCCGTCCGGCCCGGTGAAGAAGCATGACAAGAAGTCGCCCGCGCTGAGCATGGACAAGCCGGCGAAGGACATCAAAGGCCGCATGGTGGCGATACTCGCCGGCGACGGAGTCGATGCCGATCAGCTCGCGGCGGTGGAAAAGGCGCTGAAAGCCGCGGAAGCCGTGGTCGAGATCGTGGCCTCGCACGCCGGCAACGTGAAGTGCAGCAAGGGTCGCGACGTCAAGATCAACCGCGCCGCGCCGAATGCGGCGTCGATCATCTACGACGCCGTGATTGTGCCGGGCGGCAAATCGGCCGAGGCGCTGGCCAAGTCAGGCACAGCGAAGAACTTCGTGCAGGAATGCTTCCACCACGGCAAGGTGATCGCCGCGATCGGCGAGGGCGAGAAGCTTTTGCAGGCCGCGCACCTGCCGGAAGCCGGGCCCGACCAGGGCGTATTCAAGGCCAAGGATGCCGGTCTGATGAACGACTTCATGGCGGCGATCAAACGCCACCGCTTCCACAATCGCGAAGTCGACAGCGTGCCGGCGTAGCCGCTGCATCGAATGGTCGATCCGGGGCGCGGGCCGACGCATCCGCGCCAAGCGTAGCCCGACGCTAAGTTTTTCGTTTCCGCGTCCGGGCACGATTCCCGTGCCGGTTTTTTGGCTCTGCCAATCGACCGCCGCTGTGGCGCTCCGATTTTTCAGATAGCTCCAGGCTGCGCAGGCGACCTTTTACGGCCGCCGATACGGAAGCATGAATAAACTCTGGAAAGTCGGCGGGTAACACCGATTCGAGTTGCGCGATCGCTTTCTCGGCATTGCCGGCGATGTCCTTGATCGCCGACAGGACAAGCGATTTCGGCAAGCCGGCTTGCTCGCCCGTCTGGACGAAGTGGCGCCCAAGGATCGTATCGATCAGGTAGTGGCGGCTCCGTCCGACCGACATCGCCAGCTTCATCTGTTTGCGCTCGATCTGCCGGGAATCGAGACTCGGCTGTGCCGTCAGCACATCGTAGAGCGGTGTGAGACGATAGGTGCCGCCGGGGCCAAGAAAGATGCTGAAATTCTTGGCATGCCCGTCGCTTGCTGCGATCAGCCGGAACACGAGCTGCGCTTTCAAAAAAGTCGTCTGGTCGTCCGCCGGGTTGTCGCTGCCCTTCAACAGATCGAGGATCTCGACCATGCCGGGTCCGCCATCGCTTTGGTACTTTTGCGTCGGCGGAATCGAGAGCGCCTGACAACAATCTTCCTGCGGCAGGCGGAGCAGGCGACCGTCTCTTGTCCATTGCCGGTCGAAGCGCTCGATCACCAGCGCCTTGGTGCCGGCGAATGTCCTGATCTCGGCAGCATTCACCGGCAGGCCAAAGGCTTCAAGCAGCTTCAGGCAGTAGTATTCGTTCTCGATGCTGTTCGACAGATCGATGCCGTTCGGCAACTGCCCGATCTGGGTTTTTAAAATATGCGTCGTCGGCGTCGCGCCGTGGGGCTTGAGCCATTTCCCCTTGTAGCGGAGCAGGGCAGTCTTTTCCTGCACGCCCGCAACCGAGATACGAAATTCATCGTCGCGGCTCAGGCCAAGCGGCGCCTGCACAAGGCCGTTCAGCAGTTTTTCGATGGCCTGGTCGTTGACGGTCTCGCCTTCGATCGCTCCCGTCGCATCGACCGCTTCGCTTTCCTCGCCGATGAATTGCAGGGCGCCGACACAGTCATGGCCGATGACTGCCAGCATGCTGTAGGCGTCCGTTCCGCGTGCGCCGACCTTTTCCGCTACCCGGCGCCGCAGGGCATCGGAATCGGGCAGCAGGTTCTCGAACACGGCTGCGACGGGCTCGCCCCGGTATGCGGTTTCCCGCAGCGGCAGGGAAAGGGAAACGGGAAGGGCGTGATCCCAGCCCAGCCAACTCTCGTCATAGCGAAAGGCGACCGCCCCGCTTGCCTCTTTCAGGAGTTGTCCGACAAGGCGGTTGTTCATATAGACGCGAAGCGGCGCATATTGCCGGCGGCGCGCCATCAGAAGATGTCGCCGATATCGGCAGGCCGTCCCTTGGAACGCGGCACGATTCGGAATTCGAGATCGAGAGCGGCTAGAACAGCCAGGATGGTTTCCAACTTCGTCGCCGGATTCCCGGTTTCGATGAGGGAAATCGTCTCCTGCCGCAGCCCCGCCTGCTCGCCGAGTTGGGTCTGGTTCCACCCGCGCCGCTTGCGGGCGCGCTGGATGACATTGCCGATCTGTCTGGGATCGCGTGCCAAATCCGCCATCTGGATATTATGAGCTAAATCCGATAAAAAGACAATATCGGAATTGACACATAAATCTGAATTATGTGTTATATCCCATAAAGCAAAATTATCGGGTTTGGCGCATAGCTATGGGATTCGGAGGCGGCAGCAGAGAACCCGCTCGCTCGTGGGGCACCTCGCCGCTCCACGGTTTGCGACTGACGGCGCTTGCGCCGCCCCGGCCCCGGAACGACCAACCGGATATCAGGCCCCCGCCGCGTCCTTCTCGCGGCGCTCCTTTTCGACCCGCTCGGTCTCGACCCGCTCCTTTTCGACGCGCACCTTCTCGATGCGCTGGGTGACGCGCGGGATGGTCTCCGGCCCCAGCACGCCGAACGAGAAATAGAGCTTGATCAGCGCGTCGGCGTCCATGTCGGGCACCGGGATGACGGAGGATTCAGGCACCAGCACCAGCCCGCCCCAGGCCGGCAGCGGCGACGTGGGCAGATAGACAAGGTAGCGCCGCTCGCCCGTGACCTCGAAGGTCTTGTTGGAGGCCAGGAAGGCGGGCACGTCGACGCCCTGGTCGCCGCCGAGCCGGCACATCACCACCGGCAGTCCGGTGAGGTCGGCATTGCTGCCGGCGAACAGCCGCACCACCTGCGATACCGGCCGGTAGACGGCGCGGAACAGCGGCACCTTGGTCAAAACGTCGTCGAGGACGTGCTGCAGCGTGCGCTGCGCCCGCGTGCGCACCGCCAGGCCGAAGAACCACAGGATGATCAGCACGATGACGGTGCCGATCAGGAAGGCCAGCCACTCCCGCTGCGGACCGATCAGCGCCTCGCCGCCGGTGGTGAGGATGTCGCCGAACCAGGTGCCGGGGCCGAAGGCCGCCACGATCCAGTTGATCGCCCAGCCGATAATCAGCACGGTCAGCACGAAGGGCAGAACGACCAGCGAGCCGGCCACCAGATTGCCGATGATGCTCGTGCGCCAGATTCGTCTCAGGACTGCGTTCATCGCTAACCGCCAATGGGATAATGCGCGAGACGCGGGAACCGGCGACCCCCGGCCGCAATACTTATTCTATTACCCTGAAGCAAAATTCGGGCAAAATCGCAGGCCCAGGCGGAATACCTTACCAGCGAATATCGCGGAGTCGCTCGAATACGCTGCGCACGGCAGGCTGAACGTGCGCCGGGCCGAGCCGTTCCATGAGTCCGTGCCAGTGGTCGGCGCCCTCCACCATGAGGTCGGTCACGGCATTGCCCGGAAGGTCGCGGGTGAAATGGCGCAGGCCCTCCGATTCGAACAGCAGGAACAGGGCGAAGGCGATCAGCATGGCGGCGCCGGCAATGCGGGCATTGGCGAGGGTGTCGGGGGCGCGGGTCCGCTCGGCCTCCCGCTTGGCGAGCCGGGGAACCGGCAGCAGGCTGCGCGAGGGCCAGCGCCAGAAGTTCTTCTTTTCCCGATAGCTGAGCGTTTCGTCGACCATACGTGATGCGCCTCGTCTTAGTTTGCCTGCGCTCTATTCCGAAAACCGGTACCCATTTTTCGGGAGCGCACGCTAAAACTGGAAATAAATGAACGGCGCCACGCCGCGCGGCCCGATCATCTCGATGAGCAATAGCCCGCCGCCAAAGATGAGCCCGAGCGGCAGCGCGTGCCAGTCCTTCGCCTTCTCGGCAAAGCGCTCGATCTTGTTGCCGGGCAGGAACTGCATGGCGACCGCCCCGGCGGTCAGCGCCAGCAGGAACGGGGTCAAATATTGCGGTCCGCCCTTGAACGAGAACATGGCGGAGAAGTAGGTCAGCGCGGTGTCGAGATCGGGGCTGCGGAAGAACACCGCCGCCAGCGTAAACAGGTGGAAGGTGATGAGCCAGCCGACGAAGGTCGCCACCCGGTTGGCGGTCGGCGAGGGCGGCAGCGTTTCGGTGACGGCGGCCGCGCCGACGGTGCTGAGGCGGCGGCGGTCGTAACGCCAGGCATGCCAGTGCGTCTTGATGAAGCGCTCTGCGGTCAGACCCGTCCCATGGATCGCCCCCCAGATGACGAAGGTCCAGTTGGCGCCGTGCCAGAGGCCGCCCAGCAGCATGGTGAGGAACATGTTGCGGTACATGCGCAGACCATGGTCGCGCTTGTCGCCGCGCAGGGCGCGGTAGAGATAGTCGCGCAACCAGGTGGACAGCGAAATGTGCCAGCGCTGCCAGAGCTGTGCGAGCGAGGTGGCGCCGAGCGGGCGGTCGAAATTCTTGCGGAACCGGTAGCCGAGCAGGGCGGCGGCGCCGATCGCGATGTCGCTGTAGGCGGAGAAGTCGCAATAGACCTGCACCGCATAGGCGTAATGGGCGGCGATCAGATCCGTGCTGGTGGCCCCGCTCGGATCGGCGAAGACCGGATCGACCAGGCCGCTGGCGATGTAATGCGCGACCACCACCTTTTTGAACATGCCGTTGAGGATGAGCAGAAAGCCGGTGACCACCGCCGTGCGGGTGAGCGCCGGCTTGCGCGTGAGCTGGGGCAGGAAGTGCGAGGCGCGCACGATCGGGCCGGCCACGAGCTGCGGGAAGAACGAGATGTAGAGGAACAGGTCGATCGGCGAGCGCACCGCCTTGATGTGTCCGCGCTGCACGTCGACCACGTAGGAGATGCCCTGGAAGGTGAAGAACGAGATGCCGACCGGCAGGATGATCTCCAGGAACGGCATGTCGCGCTGGACACCGAGCGCCACCGTCAGGTCGGTGAGGCTGTCCATGAAGAAGTTGTAGTATTTGAAGATGCCGAGCACGCCGAGATTGAGCGCCACCGCCACCGCGACGATGCGGCTGCGCCGCTTCTCGTCATCGCTGTTGGCGATCATGAGGCCGGCGACGTAATTGAGCGCGGAGGAGCCGGCCAGCAGCGCCATGAAGCGCCAGTCCCAATAGCCGTAGAAGTAATAGCTCGCCAGCAGCAGCAGCGCCTTGCGCGGCTCCAGATGGTCGCGCAGGGCCCAGGCCGCCGTGAAGACCAGGAAGAAAAAGATGGCGAATTCGGGCGTCGGAAACAGCATCAGCGCAGCCCGGTCTGCCCGGCGACATAATCGGCGAACACCAGCCGCCCTGCTGGCGTGAAATGCTCGCCGTCGTTCATGCGGAGCTGCCGGCGCACGCCTCTGAGGTTATCGCCGAAGGACGTGTAGGCGCCGCCCGCCGTGGTGAACTTGCGCCAGATGCTGATGTAGTGGAAGCCGTGGCGATGGGCTTCTTCCTTGTAGATGCGGTTGATCACCCGGTAGGCGCGGTCGAGCGAAGAGGACCGCACCGGCGGCAGGCCGATGAAATAGACCTTCGTGCCGCGCCGCTCGAAATGGCGCATGAAACGCGAAACGCGGTGCTTGTACTGGACGATCCAGCCCTTGCTGAGCGGATCGTAGCGGTGCCCGTGCGCGCGGATGTCCTGGCGGTCGTTGCCGCCGATCACCACCAGGACGATGTCGGGATTGTGCAGGCGCATGAAGGCGCTCGCCACGCCGTTCCAGTCGTAATAGTCGGTACGTACGAGGCCGGTGGAGAAGCGGGTCTGGCGGATGACGCGCACGCGGCGGTCATGCTCGAACAACGCTTCCATGCCGCGCGCGAGATCGTGCGCGACGGAATCGCCGAGCACCGCGACGGTAATATGGTGCGAGCGCGCCGACATCGATGTCTGCGCCCGCGCGCCTGAGCAGACGGCGAGCGCGACGAACGCGACGAGAAATAGACGAATGCCGGCGCGGGCGCCGGCGGCGAAGTGTGTCAGCTTGTCGACCATGCCGATACGCTTCCCTTGACGTTCGAGTGCTGCGAGCTATTCGCCCCGCGGCGCAGGGTATCGGCGCATCGAATTTTCATAAACCTCGCGGCGTGGAGAAGTCGGTCTATGATTAATCGCGGTGCAACAGGGCTTTACGCGACTTCGCGCGCGCCGCCGAACATGCTGCGACAATCGGTCCTGCCTGCGGCCGTCTCGCTCAAGAGATGAAAGGCCGCAGCGGCGCGCGTTAACGAAGTATTGTCGTGCCGCGCTTCAGGGCACGTACGGCATCGGCCGCCATGTCGGCGACGATCGCCGCGGCCGGCAGACGCGCGCCGATAAGACCGACCGCTTCGCCGACGATGACAGGCGCGACATCGAAATCGCCGCTCGCGCGCGCGTGCGCATAGAGTTCCTTCATCGTGCCGAAGTGCGCGGCCGCCTCGGCTTCGCGCGTCGCCCATTCGCGCGTGATATTGTTCGCAAGCGTACGGTAGGAAAATTGTGCGGGCCAGGAGACGCCGCGCAGCGAATCGATCGCGGTGGTGCGCACGGTGCTGTCGCCGTCGGCGCCGACCGCGCGCGCGACCGCCGCCGGCGGCGTGAGCGCTTCTTCCGCGGCCCAAAAGCGCGTGCCGACCAGCGCGCCATCGGCGCCGAGCATCAGGCTGGCCGCGAGCCCGCGCCCGTCGGCGATGCCGCCGGCGGCGAGCAGCAGCACGTCGGGCGCGCGCTTGGCGAGGAAATCGGCGACCTCCGGCACGAAAGGAAACGTCGCCCGCTTGCCGCCATGACCGCCCGCTTCGGTGCCCTGCGCGACGATGGCCATGGCGCCCGCATCGAGCGCTTCTTCGACGTGGCGCATGGTCTGTCCCTGGCAGATGACGGGCACGCCGGCATCGATTGCCAACTTGGCGAAGGGCGCCGGATCGCCGAACGAGAGGAACAGACAGACCGGCCGCCGTGCGATCGCCTTTTCGACCACCTCGGGATTCTCGAGCGCGGCCCAGGTGATGAAGCCGACGCCGATGGGCGCATTGCCGGCGGCGCGATACTCTTCGTCGAGATCGGGCTCATTGCCGAGAGTGCCGGCATAGCCGCCGCCGAGGATTCCGAGCCCGCCCGCGGCGCTCACCGCGCCCGCCAGGCGTCCGCCGGTGATCAGCGCCATCGGCGCACACAGGATCGGGTGCTTGATGCCGAAGCGGCGGGTGAGTCGCGTTTCGATCGTGGCCGGGGTCATTTGTGCAGGAACTCATCGAGCGCGCCGGTCTCCGCGTTGCCGCCTTCGACGTCGGCCGCGATGCGCTCATAAAGCCGCGCAGCGGCGGCGAGCATGGCATGCTCGGGACGATCCTTGCCGACGAAGTCAGCGACCTCGTCGAGCTCGGCCACCCAGCGATAGGCTTTCGGATACATGATCGGCACCTGGCGCGTAAGCCAGCCGAGCAGGGCCTGCTGGCTTTCGGCGAGCTCGGTGTGCAGCGCGTCGCCGGCGCCGGCGCGGTTGGCGGCCAGCAGCATGGCGGCGCTCAGCGCGGTGAAGCCCTTGGTAATGCCGGCATAGGACATTTTCAGCGCCGAGGCGGCCGTCAGCTCGCCGTCCAGCACGCGCACGATCAGCCCGTAATCGTTCAGCCGCGCGAAATCCTTCGCAGCCGCGCCGGAAGCGTAGAACTTCGTATTGGTCGAGCCCGGCTTCGGCGGCGGGCCGATGATGCAGCCGGCGGCGAAGGGGCAGCCGGTCTCCAGAACCACGTCGGCGATTTGCTGCATCGTCCGCGGGCTCACCGCGTTGCAGTCGACATAAGTCGGCTTGGTATTGCCGGCGGCGAGCGCCGGCGCCAGCCGCCTGGCCAGCGCCAGCGCCTCGCCCGGCGGCACGATCGAGAGGAAGTAGTCGGCTTCGACCAGCGCGCGCTCGTCGACCGCTTGCATGCCGGCGGCGCGGGCGCGTTCGGCGCTCTTCTCGCTGCGCCCGGTCAGCGACGTCAGCACCGTCACCTTGTTCTCGGTCAGGCGCTGGGCCACGCCTGCGCCCATGGTTCCTTGGGCGACGATGGCGACGGTAGGGGGCATGACGCGCTCTCCGCGGTTGAGTTCCTTCCCCGTCAATGCCACATAAGGCTGACGGTGGCAGCAGACATAAAAAAGTCGTGCTAATCCAACAATAACGCTTCGATCCACCGAAACGCCAACGGGTATAAAAGCGCCGGCCGCAGAGGTTGGGCGCGTATTGCAGCAAAGGATATCAGCTTGGACAAGGCACACAGTCCAGTCCGGCCGACCGGTGCGGGCGACGCGCGGGACTGGACTCGGAAACTCCTGCGCTATCGGGAACCGAGCCAAGCGCGCAGCATTGCCGAACTCGCGGTCTCCGCCGGGCCGCTGGCCGCGCTTTGGCTGCTGATGTGGTTGTCTTATTCCTACGGGTTCTGGTGGATCACTTTGCTGCTGGCGATCCCGGCCGCCGGCTTCCTGATGCGGCTGTTCCTGATCCAACACGATTGCGGGCACGGCGCTTTCTTCCATCACCGCTTCCTCAATGATTGGACCGGCCGCGTGCTCGGCGTCTTCACCATGACGCCTTACGACCTGTGGCGTCGGACGCATGCCGTTCATCACGCGACCGCCGGCAATCTCGCTCGTCGCGGCATGGGCGACGTCGATACACTGACGGTCCGCGAGTATCTGGCGCTGCCGCGCTGGCGCCGGCTGCAGTATTGGCTTTACCGGCATCCGGTTGTGATGTTCGGCGTAGGGCCGGCCTATCTGTTCTTCCTGCAGCACCGGGTGCCGGTCGGGATGATGCGTGGCGGCTGGACCCCGTGGCTCAGCACCATGGCGACCAATGCGGCGGTGGCGGTGATCGCCGGTCTGCTGATCTGGCTGGTCGGCGTCGTCGCCTTCGCCCTGGTAAATCTGCTCACGGTGCTGCTGGCGGCGACCTTCGGCGTCTGGCTCTTTTACGTGCAGCATCAGTTCGAGCACACGGTGTGGTCCGACGGTGCCGATTGGGATCTGCACGAGGCGGCGCTGCACGGCAGTTCCTATTACGTCCTGCCCGGCATATTGCGCTGGTTCACCGCCAATATCGGCATGCACCACGTCCATCACCTGTGCAGCCGCATTCCCTATTACCGGCTGCCGCGGGTGCTGAAGGAAAACCCCGAGCTCGGCACGGTCGGCCGGCTCACGGTCTGGGAAAGCCTCAAGTGCGTGCGCCTGGTGCTGTGGGACGAGGACGCGCGGAAATTGATTTCATTCCGCGAACTGCGGGGAATGGCCGCGGCGGCGTGATACCGGCCCGGGCGGTCGTTGCGGGACCCCGCTAAGCCCGGCTGCGCGGCTGCAAAAGCTACGGTTCATGCCCGCCCTCGGCCTCACGGCTCCGGTGCGGTGGTCTCTCCCCCGAGCGCCTTCCCCTTGGAATTATTTTTCCGGCGCGGGGAACCGCTGCGGCAGTTCCGACAGCGGTAGACCTGTCCCGCCCGATGCCGGTAGATTAGGGGCCATCGAAGACATAAGGGCCGGAATCGGCCCGCAGGGGGAGGACATAATCATGCGCATCGTGGGTAAAGCGCTGTTGGCCGCGGGCACCGCGCTCGCGCTCGCCGCCGGGCCGGCCTTGGCCCAGAACAAGGAGCCGGTGAAGATCGGCTTCGTCTCGACCTTTTCGGGGCCGGTCGCCGTGATCGGCAACAACATGCGCGACTCGTTCGAGCTCGCGCTCGATCACATGGGCCGCAAGATGGGCGGCCGCCCGGTCAAGGTGATCTACGAGGACGACGGCTTCAAGCCGGCCATCGGGCGGCAGAAGACGCTCAAGCTGATCCAGTCCGACCACGTCGACTTCCTGGTCGGCTACATCTGGTCGAACGTGCTGCTTGCCTCGGTGAAGCCGGCCTTCGACTCGCACACATTCCTGATCAGCGCCAATGCCGGTCCGCACCAGCTCGCCGGCGAAATGTGCTCGCCCTATTTCTTCTCGACCTCGTGGCAGAACGACCAGACGCCGCAGGCGATGGGCCTCTACATGAATCAGAAGGGCGTGAAGAGCGTTTTCCTGATCGGCCCGAACTATGCGGCCGGCAAGGACATGCTGGCGGGCGTCGCCTCCACCTTCAAGGGCAAGGTCGTGGGCAAGGAACTGACCACCTGGCCGACCCAGCTCGACTTCTCGGCCGAGCTCGCCAAGGCCAAGGCCGCCAATCCGGATGCCATCTTTGTGTTCTATCCGGGAAAGGCCGGCGTGCAGTTCCTGTCGCAATACGCGCAGGCGGGGCTGAAGGGCAAGATTCCGCTCTACACCGCCTTCACCATCGACGAACTGTCGCTGCCCTTGCAGAAGGGCCTGGCGCTCGGCGTGCCGGGCGCGCAGGAGTGGGTCAACGACCTGCCCAACGCGGCCAACAAGAAGTTCGTCGCCGACTTCAAGAAAAAGTATCCCGGGCACAAGCCGTCCTTCTACGGCGCCCAGGCCTATGACGCCGCCAACTTGGTCGCCTCGGCGGTGAGCGCCCTCAACGGCAACCTGAAGGACAAGAAAGCGGTGGAAGCCGCGCTGAAGAAGGCCGATTTCAAGTCGATCCGCGGCGGTTTCCATTACGGCAACAACCACTTCCCCATCCAGAACTTCTACCTGCAGGATGTGGTGAAGGAGGGCGACGACTACGTGCTCAAGACCGTCGCGACGATCGTGAAGGACAGCCAGGACAGCTTCCACAGCAAGTGCCCGATGAAGTAGTCTTCGGGCCTGCGAACTCCGGGGCGGCAGGGACGCGGTTTTGCGCGTTTCTGCCGTTTCTGCTTTCGGGCTATCGTGTGACGGCATGACCCTGTTCATCGAGCAATGCCTCAACGGCCTGCAGTTCGGCCTGCTGCTGTTCCTCCTGGCGGCCGGGCTGACGCTGGTGTTCGGCATCATGGACCTGGTCAACCTGGCGCATGGCTCGCTCTATATGCTCGGCGCCTATTTCGCCGCCACTTTCGCCGCCTGGACCGGCAGCTTCATCTTGGCCGTCATTCTGGCCGTGGGCGCCACTTTGGTGGTCGGCATGGCGGTGGAAGTCATTGTAATGCGTAGGCTTTACGGCCGCGACCATCTCGACCACGTGCTCGCCACGTTCGGCCTGATCTTGTTCTTCAACGAGCTTGTCCGCCTCATCTGGGGCGACGCCGGCTTGAGCCTGCCGCTGCCGTCATGGCTGCTGGCGCCCGTGCCGATCCTGCCGGGCATCTCCTACTCGGCCTATCGCCTGTCGATGATCGGGGTGACGCTTGTCGTCGCCGGCTTCCTCTATGTGCTGGTCATGCGCACCCGCATCGGCATGCTGATCCGCGCCGGTGCGTCCAACCGCGAGATGGTCGGCGCGCTCGGCGTCAACATCAAGCTGCTGTTCACCCTGGTGTTTGGCCTCGGCGCCGCGCTCGCCGGCCTCGCCGGCCTGATGCAGGCGCCGATTCTGACCGTGCAGGTCGGCATGGGCGAGAACATCATCATTCTCGCCTTCGTGATTGTCGTGATCGGCGGCATCGGCTCGGTGCGCGGCGCGCTGGTTGCGGCACTGTTCGTCGGCTTCATCGACACGCTGGGCCGTTCCTACCTGCCCGACATGATGCGCGCGGTGCTGAGCACGGACGCGGCGGCGACCGCCGCGCCGGCGCTTTCCTCCATGCTGATCTATCTCTTGATGGCGGTGGTGCTGATCGTGAAGCCGGAAGGTCTGTTCTCGGCAGGCGGCAAATGAGCAAGGCGGCGGGCCTGCGCAACCTCTTCACCGGGGCGCTCTTGGCGGCGCTGGTGCTGCTGCCGGTCTACGTTCACGTTACCAACGACCAGTTCACGCTGACGCTGTTCACCCGCATCGTCATCCTGGCGCTCGCCGCGGTGAGCCTCAATCTCATCCTCGGTTACGGCGGCATGATGAGCTTCGGCCATGCCGCCTATCTCGGCATCGGCGGTTATGCCGTCGGCATGCTGGCCTTCGAGCATCTCTATTCCGGCTTCGTGCAGTGGCCGGTGGCGCTCGGCGCTTCCGCGCTGTTCGCCCTCGTCATCGGCGCGCTGTCGCTGCGCACGCGCGGCGTCTATTTCATCATGATCACCTTGGCATTCGCGCAGATGGCCTATTACGTCATCGGCGGCATTGCCCGCTACGGTGGCGACGACGGGCTGACCATCTACAAGCGCAGCCAGTTTTTCTGGCCGATCGACCTCAACGACAAGACGCAGTTCTATTACATCTGCCTTGGGCTGCTTTACGCCGCGGTCTACCTGGTGTGGCGGCTGGTGAACTCGCGCTTCGGCATGGTGATCCAGGGCGCGCGCTCCAACGAGACGCGCATGCGCGCCATCGGCTTCCCCACCTACCGCTACCGGCTCACCTGCTTCGTCATCGCCGGCACGCTGTGCGGTCTGGCCGGCGCGCTGCTCGCCAATAACGCCGATTTCGTCAGCCCCTCGATGATGTATTGGACCCGCTCCGGCGACCTCATCATCATGGTGGTGCTGGGCGGCATGGGCTCGCCGGTCGGCGCGGTGTTCGGCGCGGTGGCGCTTCTGGTGCTGGAGGAGGCGCTCTCCGGCATCACCGAATATTGGCAGATCATCCTCGGGCCGCTGCTGCTGCTGGTGGTGCTGTTTGCGCGCGGCGGCATCGACGGCCTGCTCATGCAGGCGGGCCGCTGGCTCACGCTGCGGCAGGAGAAGCCCGCCGCGGCCGAAAAGGCGGGCGCATGAGCTCCCCCTTGCTGCAGGTCGAGCATCTCGCCAAGCGCTTCGGCGGCATCGTCGCCACCGACGATCTCGTGCTCGAGGTGCCGCAAGGCGAGCTGCACGCGGTGATCGGGCCGAATGGCGCCGGCAAGACCACGCTGATCGCGCAGCTTTCCGGCCAGCTCCGGCCCGATTCCGGCCGCATCCGCTTCAGCGGCGCCGACATCACCGCGCTGCCGCCGTATCGGCGCAGCGCGCTGGGCCTGGCGCGCTCGTTCCAGATCACATCGCTGTTTCTCGATTTCAGCGCGCTCGACAATGTGGCGCTGGCTGTGCAGGCGCATGCCGGGCACTCGTTCCGCTTCTGGCGCAATGCCCGCACGGAAACGGAGTTGCGCCAGGGAGCGCGTGCGGCGCTCGACCGCGTGGGGCTCGGTGCCCGTGCCGACTGGCCGGCTTCCGCCCTGAGCCACGGCGAACATCGGCTCTTGGAATTGGCCATGGCCTTGGCTGGTTCCCCGCGCATGCTGCTGCTCGACGAGCCGATGGCGGGCCTCGGCCCCGAAGAATCGGCGCGCATGGTCACCATGCTGCGCGAGTTGAAGGGAGAGCTCACCATCCTGCTGGTGGAGCACGACATGGAGGCGGTGTTCGCGCTTGCCGACCGCATCACCGTGCTGGTGTATGGCCGTGTCATTGCCTCCGGCGCGCCCGACGACATCCGCGCCAATGAGGCCGTGCGCGAGGCCTATCTCGGCGAGGATGAGAGGGAGGCGGCGCATGGCTGATCCCGTCCTCGCCGTCGACGGCATCGAGACCTGCTATGGGCTGAGCCAGATCCTGTTCGGCGTCTCGCTGTCGATCGCGCCGGGCGAGATGGTGACGCTGATGGGCCGCAACGGCATGGGGAAGACCACCACCGTGCGCTCGATCATGGGGCTGACCCCGGCGCGCGCGGGCGCGATCCGCTTTGCCGGAAAGGACATCCGCGCGCTGCCCACCTACAGGATCGCCCAGCTCGGCATCGGTCTGGTGCCGGAAGGCCGGCAGATTTTCCCCAATCTCACCGTGCGCGAGAATCTCGCCGCCACTGCGGTCGCCCGCGACGGCGCCGCCTGGACGCTTTCGTCGGTTTACGAGTTGTTCCCGCGGCTCGCCGAGCGCGCCGGCAGCATGGGCAACCAGCTCTCCGGCGGCGAGCAGCAGATGCTGGCCATCGGCCGCGCGCTGATGACCAACCCGCGCCTCCTGATCCTCGATGAGGCGACCGAGGGGCTCGCTCCGCTGATTCGCGCCGAGATCTGGCGCTGCCTCGCCCGACTGAAGCAGACCGGGCTTTCGATCCTGGTGATCGACAAGAACGTGGGCGCGCTCATGCGGGTTGCCGACCGCCATTTCCTCATCGAGCGCGGCAAGGTGGTGTGGTCGGGCGCTTCTCCGGAGCTGGCCGCGGCGAAGGATGTGCAGCATCGATATTTGGGGGTGTAGCGCGCAACCTCGCTCGTCATCCCGAGGTGCGAGCGAAGCGAGCCTCGAAGGGCGACGGAAAGACGCAACGACCCGTATCTATTCCGCCGGCTCCGCAGGCAGAGCGCGCTCGCGCCGCGCGAAGCTCGGCATGGCGCCGCCGAGGCGGCGGTGCAGCCCGTCGAGCAGCAAATAAATCACCGGCGTCGTATAGAGCGTCAGCACCTGCGACACCAGCAGCCCGCCGATGATTGTGATGCCAAGGGGCCGGCGCAGCTCCGAGCCGGGCCCGATGGCGATCACCAGAGGCACCGCGCCCAGCATGGACGCGAGCGTGGTCATCAGGATCGGCCGGAAGCGCTCCAGGCAGGCCTCGTGGATCGCGCGCTGCGCCGGCAGCCGGCGGCGGCGCTCGGCGTCGAGTGCGAAGTCCACCATCATGATGCCGTTCTTCTTCACGATGCCGATCAAAAGAATAATGCCGATGAAGGCGATCACCGTCAGCGGCGTGTTGGAGACCTGCAGCGCCAGCAGCGCGCCGAGGCCGGCCGAGGGCAGGGTGGAGATGATGGTGAGCGGGTGTGCCAGGCTCTCGTACAAGACGCCGAGCACGATATAGACGGCGACCAGCGCGGCGATCAGCAGGATGCCCTGCGCGCCGGCGGCCTGCTTGAACTGCTTCACGTCGCCGGCGAAGTCGGTGTGGATGATGTCGGGCAGGTGCATGTCGGCGACCGCCTGCGTGATGGCGGCGGTGCCCTGCGAGATGGTGGTGCCGGGCGCCAGATTGTAGGTGATGGTGGTGGAGGGGAACTGACCCTGGTGGTTGACCACGAGCGGCGCGATGCCGCGCGTGACATGCGCCACCGCCGACAGGGGCACTTGGGTGCCGTCGCGGCCCGGCACGTAGATCTGGCTGAGGTCGTTGGGATCGCGCGTGTAACGGCGGTCGACCTCCATGACGACCTGATACTGGTTGCGCGGTCGATAGATGGTCGAAATCTGCCGCTGCGAGAAGGCGTCGTTGAGCGTGGCGTCGATGTCCTGCATCTTTACGCCAAGGCGGGACGCCGCTTTGCGGTCGATGTCGACGGTCGCCTGCAGGCCGCCCTGCTCGCGGTCGGTGGCGACATCGACCACGCCGGGGACTTCCTTCACGCGCTTAAGCACCAGCGGCACCCAGTGCTGCAGGGCGTCGATGTCCGAGCTCCACAGCGTGAACTGGTATTGCGAGTTGCTCTGCCGTCCGCCGGCGCGCAGGTCCTGCGCCGGCACCAGGAACACACGGATGCCGGGAATGTGGTTGAGCCGGGCCCGCAGCCGCGCCACGACGGCTTGCGTGCTCACGCCGCCGCGCTCGGCAAGCGGCTTCAGGCCGATGAACATGCGGCCGTGGTTGACCGAAGGGTTCCAGCCGGAGGCGCCGATCGAGGAGCCGAGGCCCGCCACCGCCGGATCGGACAGCACCACGTCCATGGCCTTGAGCTGCAAGGCCTTCATGGCGTCGAAGGAAATGTCGGTGGAAGCGCGCGTGCCGCCGAAGATCAGGCCGGTGTCGTCCTGCGGGAAATAGCCCTTGGGGGTGCGGATGAACAGGCCGACTGTGAGCGCGATGGTGGCGAGAAAGATGATGAGCATGAAGAAGCGATGCTCGAGCGCGACCGTCAGCGTGCGGTCGTAGAAGCGCAGCAGACGGGAGACCATGCCCTCCATCGCACGGTCAAGCCAGGTGGCGTTCGTGCTCGGTGGCACCCGTACGAAATAGGCGCAGATCATCGGCGTCACCGTCAGCGACACCACGGTCGATATGGCGATGGCGAAGGCGAGCGTCACCGAGAATTCGCGGAAGAACCGGCCGACGATGCCGCCCATCAGCAGCAGCGGCAGAAAGGCGGCGATCAGTGAGACCGAAATCGACACCACGGTGAAGCCGATCTGGCGCGCGCCGGTCAGCGCAGCCCGCAAGGGAGAATGTCCGCGCTCCAGATTGCGGAACACGTTCTCGATCATCACGATGGCGTCGTCCACCACGAAGCCGACGCTCACCGCCAGCGCCATGAGCGAAATGTTGTTGATGGAGAAGCCCGCCGCCCACATCGCGGCGCAGGTGCCGGCGAGCGCCAGCGGCACGGTGATGCCGGCGGCCGCCGTCGGCGCCATGCGGCGCAGGAACAGAAACACCACCATCATCACCAGCAGCACGCTTGCGGCAAGCGTGATCTGCATGTCGTCGACGCTGGCGCGGATCGTCTGCGTGCGGTCCGCGAGCACCGAGATGTTGAGCCCCGCCGGCACCCATTGCTTGAGCTGCGGCAGCACCTTGTCGATGCGGTCGATGGTGTCGATAACGTTGGCGTTGACCTGGCTCGTGATGAGCAGAATGACCGAGGGCTTCTTGTTGAACCAGGCGGCGGACAGCGTGTTGCGCACGCTTGGGCGAATGCTGGCGACGTTGGACAGCCGGATCACCGTGCCGTTCCGCGCCTTCACCACGATAGGGTCGTAGTCGGCCGCTTTCTGCAATTGACCGTCGGTGCCGATGGTGATGTTGCGGGCGGGGCCGTCGAAGGCGCCGAGCGGCCCGACCGCGTTGGAATTCGTTATCGCCGTGCGCACCTGATCGAGGCTGAGGCCGGCGGCGGCAAGGCGGGTGGGATCGACGCGCACCCGCAGCGCCGGCTGTTCGGAGCCGGCGACGGTCACGTCGCCGACGCCATCCACCTGGGAGAGGCGCTGGGCGATCACGCTGTCGGCCACGTCGTAGACGGCGCTCGGCGTCATGGTGTCGGAGTTGAGCGCCAGGATCAGGATCGGCGCCGCCGCCGGATTGTATTTGCGGAAGCTCGGCAGCTGCGGCATGTCGGCGGGCAGGTCGCTCATCGCCGCGTTGAGGGCGGCCTGCACGTCGCGGGCGGCGCCGTCGATCGAGCGCGACAGGTCGAACTGCACGGTAATGCGCGTATTGCCGAGTGCTGAAACCGAGGTGAGCTCGGTGACGCCGGAAATCGTGGCGAGCTGGCGTTCCAGCGGCGCCGCCACCGTCGCCGCCATGATCTCGGGACTGGCGCCGGGCCGGTTGGCGGTCACCGCGATGGTGGCAAGCTCGACCGCCGGCAGGCTTGCGACGGGCAGGAAGGCGTAGGCCACCGCGCCGGTCAGGAACAGGCCGATCGCCATCAGCGTGGTGCCGATCGGCCGGCGGATGAACGGCCGCGAGATGTTCATGACCGGCTCCCCGCCGCGTCACTGGCGCTCACCCTCCCCCCGCGAATCGGCGGGGAGGGTCGATCTACGTCGCGATAGCGATGTGGATCGGGGTGGGAGGCTCTTACAAAACGCAAACGGCCGGCCGTGACGCGAAGCTGCTCCCCCCACCGCCGACCCCTCCCCGACATTCGCTGCGCGAATGGGGGGAGGGGAGCGAGAGGCCGTGCCCGCGACGGGTGAATGAGCGGAGATTGGGTCATCGCCGTCATTCCGCTGGGCGTGGATGGGCGTGGCGCACATGGCGCCGTCTCGCGGGGCTAAGCCGCGCGCGCAGCCGCTCCATGTAGAGATAGATGACCGGCGTTGTGTAGAGCGTGAGCAACTGGCTGAGCAGCAGGCCTCCGATGATGGTGATGCCGAGCGGGTTGCGCAGTTCGGAGCCGGTACCCTGCTCGAGCGCCAGCGGCAGCGCGCCAAGCAGCGCGGCAAGCGTCGTCATCATGATCGGACGGAAGCGCAGCAATGCCGCCTGTACGATCGATTCCTGCGGTGTGAGGCCCTGGCGGCGCTCGGCGTCGATCGCGAAGTCGATCATCAGGATCGCGTTCTTCTTCACGATGCCCATCAGCAGCACGATACCGATGAGCGCGATCACCGACAGGTCGTAGCCGAACAGCATCAGTGCCAGCAGCGCGCCGACACCGGCGGATGGCAGCGTGGATAGAATTGTGAGCGGATGGATGAAGCTTTCATACAGAATGCCCAGCACGATGTAGATCGCGATGGCGGCGGCCAGAA
This sequence comes from uncultured Pseudomonadota bacterium, assembly GCA_963837965.1. Classification (GTDB taxonomy): domain Bacteria; phylum Pseudomonadota; class Alphaproteobacteria; order Rhizobiales; family Xanthobacteraceae; genus Pseudolabrys. Next base: position 165,480 of record CAWIPY010000012.1, read on the forward strand.
TGAGCCAGGGTTCGCCGCGCAGCGACTGGGCGAATTCGGCGGCGTCGCCGGAGAAACTGCCATTGACCGAGGCCGGCATGCCGATCTGCTGCTCCGCCTTGCTGATGGCGGTGAGAGCGTCCGACAAGGCATGGCCCGGCGCGATGTCGAAGCTGATGGTGACGGCGGGGAACTGCTCCTGGTGCGCGATCGCAAGCGGCGCCGTAGTGCGCACGAAATGGGAGAAAGCCGAGAGCGGGATCTGGTTGGAGTTTGTGACGGTGTTCGGCGTTGCCGTCGTGTTGGTGTTGGTGCCGCCGACGACGGTATTGCCGGCGGTGGCGACGGTGCCGGTCGACGTCATGGAGCCGGTGACGAACAACCGGTTCAGCGCGCTCGGGTCCTGCTGGAAGCGCGGCTGCGCCTCCAGGATGACCCGGTATTGGTTGGCCTGGCCGTAGATGGTGGAGATCTGCCGTTGGCCGAAGGCGTCGTTGAGCGTGTCGTTCACGCTCTGCATGGACACGCCGAGGCGGCCGGCCTGCTCGCGGTTGACCTTGACGACGATGCGGGGGCCGCCTTCCTGCGCCTCGGAAGCGACCTCGGTCAGCGCCGGCGACTGGCGCAGTGCGTTCACCAGCCTGTCGGCCCAGGTCATGAGCTCGCGACGGCTGGTGGAGACCAGCGTGTACTGATACTGGGCGCGACTCGAGCGCGTGGAAATCTGGATATCCTGCGCCGCCTGGAAATAGACCGTCACGCCGGGAATGCCGGCAACGTCGTGCTGCAGGCGCGCGATGATGTCACCCGCCAGGTCCTTGCGCTGCTCGCGCGGCTTCAGCGTAATCACCATGCGCCCGGCATTGGGCGTGGCATTCATCGGCGAGACGCCCAGAACGGAGACCAAGCCGGTGACGTCGGGGTCCGCGCGTATGGCGCCCTCCACCTCATGCTGGCGCCGCTGCATCGCTTCGAATGAGACGTCGGTACCGGCCTCGGTCACCGCGGTGATCAGGCCGGTATCCTGCAAAGGCAGGAAGCCCTTGGGCATCACCGCATAAAGCGCGATTGTTGCGGCGAGCGTCGCCAGCGTAACGATCAGGGTGGCGGCCTGGTGGCGCAGCACCCACTGCAGGCTGCGGTGATAGAAGTCGACGATTATTTCCACCCCGCCGGAGAAGAAGCGGGTGACGGCGTTGCCGGGCCCCTCGTGCGCATCGGTCTCGCGCAGCAGGCGGCTGCACATCATCGGCGTCAGCGTCAGAGAGATGACCGCCGAAGCGACCACCGCGATGGTCAGGGTCAGCGCGAACTCGCGAAACATGCGGCCGACCAGCCCGGTCATGAACAGCAGTGGGATGAACACGGCGATCAGCGACAGGGTGAGCGAAATCACCGTGAAGCCGATCTCGCCGGCGCCGCGCAGCGCGGCGCGCAAGGGAGGCTCGCCGTTCTCCATGTGCCGCACGATGTTCTCGATCATCACGATGGCGTCGTCGACCACGAAGCCGGTGCCGATGGTCAGCGCCATCAGCGAGAGATTGTCGAGCGAGAAGCCGGCGAACCACATCACCCCGAAGGTGGCGATCAGCGACAAGGGCAGCGCCACGCCGGCGATCAGCGTGGCGCGGATGGTGCGCAGGAAGACCAGCACGACGAGCACGACCAGCGCCACACTCAGCGCCAGCGTAAACTGCACGTCCTTGATGGAGGCGCGGATGGTGTCGGTGCGGTCGTTGACCACGGTGAGGTGCACGCCACTCGGCATCGCGCGCTGCAGCCGCGGCAGCTCGGCGCGCAGGCGCTCCACCGTGTCGATCACGTTGGCGCCGGGCTGTCGTTGAACATCTACAACGACAGCGGGCTTGCCCTGGTACCACGCCCCGACCTTGTCGTTCTCCAGCCCGTCCTTGATGTCGGCGACGTCGGACAAGAGTACAGGCGCGCCATTGCGATAGGCGATCACCACCGATTTGTAGGCCTCGGCGCTGTCGATCTGGTCGTTGGCGGCGATGGTGTAGGCCTGATGCGTGCCTTCCAGCGCGCCCTTTGGCCCCGCTACGTTGGCGCCGACAATGGCGGTGCGCAGGTCCTCCAGCCCGATGCCATAGGCGGCAAGCCGCGACAGGTTGGCCTGGATGCGGATGGCCGGCCGGATACCGCCCTCGATCGTGACATGGCCGACGCCCGACACTTCCGACAGCCGCGGCGCCATGATGGTGTCGGCAAGATCGCTCAGGCTGCGCAGATCGCTCGACTGGGACGTGAGCGCCAGCGTGACGATCGGCACGTCGGCCGGGTTCACCTTGGCGTAGAGGGGCGGATAGGGCAGGTTGCGCGGAAGTTGCGAGGCGGCGGCGTTGATCGCGGACTGTACGTCCTGGGCCGCAGCGTCGATGTCGCGGTTGAGGTCGAACTGCAGGGTGATCTGGCTGACCCCATAAGAGCTCGACGAGGTCATCACCTGCATCGCCGGAATCTTGCCGAACTGCCGTTCGAGCGGCGCCGTCACCAGCGCGCCAATCGTGTCCGGATTGGCGCCCGGTAATTGCGTGGTGACCTGGATGGTCGGGAAGTCGACCTGGGGCAGTGCCGAAACCGGCAGCCACAGATAGCCGAGCAGACCGGCCAGCATCACCGCGACGCCGAGCAGCGAGGTGGCGATCGGCCGGTGGATGAAAGGCGAAGAGACGCTCATTGCGCGGGCGGCTTCCTGCCCCCGCCCCGATGCCGCTCATGCGCCTGCGCGGCGCTGGCCGCTCCACCTTGCGGACGGGCCCCTTGCGGGCGCGCGCCCTGCGGAGTGGCGCCGGGCTTGCGCCCGCCGCCGACCGCGACCTTGGCGCCGTCGGTCAGCCGCGCAAATCCGGTGGTGATGACGCGTTCGGGCGGCGTGACGCCGCTCTTCGCCACCGTCTGCTTCTCGTCCTGCTTCTCGATCACGATCTTGTGCATGGCGGCCGTGTTGTCCGCCTTGACCACGTAGACGAAGGCGCCGTCCGGCCCGCGCTGCACCGCGCCGGTGGGGATCACCACGACCTGCTTCAGCGTGTCGACCTTGAGGCGGACATTGACGAACTGGCCGGGCCAAAGCTGCAGGTGTGTATTGGCGAACTCGGCCTTGAGCTTGACCGTGCCCGTGGAGGAATCGACCTGGTTGTCGATCACCTTGAGCGTACCGTGCTCGATCACGGAGTTGTCGGCCGGCCGCAGCGCATCGACCGGCAGCGGCCCTTGCTCGAAGGCGGCGTTGACGCGGTCGAGCTGTTGCTGCGGCAGGTTGAAGATCACCGAGATCGGCTTGAGCTGGGTGATGGTGACGATGGCCGACGAGGAATCGGAGGCGCGAACAATGTTGCCTTCGTCCACCATGCGGATGCCGGTGCGTCCGGCGATCGGCGCGGTGATGTCGGTGTAGGACAGCGTCGCCTGTGAGTTCTCGATAGCGCCCTGGTCGGCCTGGATTTGCGCGGTGTATTGCGCGACCAGCGCCTTCTGGGTGTCGGCCTGCTGCTTGTTGATGGCGTTTGAGCGCGCGAGCTTTTCGTAGCGTGCGAGGTCGTTCTTGGCGTTGGCGAGCTGCGCCTCGTCCTGCGCCTTCTTGGCCAGCGCCTGGTCGAGCGCGGCCTTGTAGATGGTTGGGTCGATACGCGCCAGCACGTCGCCCTTCTTGACGTCCTGACCTTCCTTGAAGTTGACACTGATGAGCTTGCCGTCGACCTGCGGCCGCACCGTCACCGTGTTGAGCGGCTTGGTCGTGCCGACCGCGTCGATATAGACCGGCACGTCGGCGCGCGCGGCGGCCTGCGCCAGCACAGGCACCGCGCCGGAAGCGGCGTAGCGGCGCAAATGCTTCTGCTGCGCCACCGGCGTGCCGTAAACGTAGTAAAGCGCCGCCGCCACGCCAGCAAGGATCAACGTGCCCGCGACCAGGCGGCGGCCGCGGGTCTTCTTCGTCTTCTTCAGCTTGGGCAGCTCACCGTGCATTGGATGCTTCCACCGGTTCCGGTAGCCAGCCGCCCCCCAGTGCTTGATAGAGACTGACGATCGCCTGCAGGCGCGCGAGCTCGGCCTGATAGAGCGTGTCCTGCGCCTGATAGAGTGTCTGCTGGGTCTGCAGCACGGTCACCAGGTCGATGGTTCCCTCGCGCAGCCGTTCCTCGGAAATATTGAAGGCCTCGCGCGAACTCTTCACCACCTGCGTCTGCAATCGCACGCGCAGGGCGGTCTGGCGGATGTCATCTAGCGCGTTCTCCACGTCGGCGAAGCCGGAGATCACGGCCTTGCGGTAATTCTGCAGCAATTCGTCCTGGCGACCCTTCTGGTAGTCGAGATTGCCGAGCAACTGGCCGCCCTCGAAGATCGGCTGCGCGAGACTGGCGGCGGCCGAGTAGATCGCCGATTCCGGTTGCAGCAGCACCTTGAGTACGGCGCTGGCATAGCCGCCCTGGCCGGTGAGGGTGATGGTGGGCAGGAATGCCGCCCGCGCGGCATAGACATTGGCGTCGGCGGCGGCGAGGTTAGCTTCCGCCTCGCGGATGTCAGGTCGCTGGATCAACAGTTCCGAGGGCAGGCCCGGCGTCACCCGCGGAATTGCAATGTGGGTGAGCGAGCCGCCGCGAACGCTCACTTGCTCGGGCGAACGGCCCATCAGCACGGCAAGCGCCACCTTGTTCTGGCGCAGAAGCTGGGTGAGCGGCGGGATGGCGGCGCGCAGCGTATCGACCACGCTCTGCTGCTGAGCGATCTCCAGCCCGGAGGCCGTGCCGGCGGCGGCGCGCTGCTTGATCAGGTCGAGCACGCGGGTGGCGCTTTTCAGGTCCTCGCGTGCGGCGCGCAGGCGGTCCTGCGCCGCCAGCACGGCGAAATAAGCATTGGCCGTGGTCGCCACCGCGCTCAGCGCGACCACTTCGCGGTCGTAGCGGGTGGCCACCGCGCTCTCCTCGGCCCCCTGCAACGCAGCGCGATTTTTGCCCCAGAAATCGATCTCATAGCTGGCGTTGAGGGTCGCCTGCAGGTTGTTCGTCTCGATATCGCGGGTGCCGATATAGGTGTTGGCGCCGAGGTTCGCGGCGGTCGCCTTGCTCATGGTCTTCGACGCCTGCGTGTGGCTGCCCGTGCCATTGAGGGTGACGATCGGCAGCAGCGCGGCGCCGGCGATACGCGCCTGCGCGTCGGCCTGCACGATGCGGGCCACCGCCGCGGCGATGTCGAGATTGGCGCTGCGCGTCTGTTCGATGAGCGCGGTCAGTTCGCGCGAGCGGAACTGGCGCCACCAGTCGAGATGCGGTACGGCGCGCCGCGCCACCACCGGACTTTTCGGCCCGTATTGATACGAGGCCGGAACGACCAGATTCGGTTCGGGCAGGTCCTGCCGGAGAAGGCAGCCCCCGAGCGGCACGATGAGCGAAACAGTCTGCAGCATGGTCACCAATGGACGCGCGGCTTTCCACCTTGCGCGCGGAGCCTCTGAACTGTGACGCATACCGACGACTTTCAATGACTAAGGGACTGGAGGCGCGTGAAATTCTGGTCAGTTTTCCCTTTGTATCCTAATGCCGGTCGCGTTTGGAACTCTTGAAATCGTTCGGCTTTCGCCAGTCGGCGAGCGCAATGCGGCCGGCCGGCGACATCTTCGCCGCTGCGTCCGCAAACACCTCCTGCACCATTTGATCGTAGGTCTGGCGCGCCGCCCGGGTCTTGACCATGGCCGCGCGCATGTCCTCGGGCTTGAACGGCTCCTGCCGCAGCACAGCGCGGATTTGGTTGCGGGCGCCGTAGTATTCGTCTTGCGCCTTCTCGATCGCCGCGTGATGGGCCTGCATGCCGTCGCGCAGGATACTGGCGTCGGCCGACGGCAGCGTGTCGGCGATCCAGCCGACGCGCACGAACACGTCCCGGTTCCAGTGCGGGTGCGGCGGCCCGCGCAGGGCCATGGCCACGGCGACGCCGACGAAGAACAGATTGAGCGCGAGCGAGCCCAGCAGCAGCCAGCCTGGCCCGCTGCGCTTGAGCGTCATTGTGGCCTGGGCGGCGCTCACGGCTGCGCTCCGCTCAGCACCTCGGGTCCGAACACGACCGAGGCGAGATCGTTGCGGGGCGCGCGGGCGCCGTAGAAGGGATCGTAATTATCGAGGCTGGAAAGACCGATCGCGAAGCCGAGCGCCAGGCAGCCGGCAAGCGCCGCCATGCGCGGCCAGGCGGGCGCGAATTGCCAGTCGAGCAGCACCGTCGGCCAGCGCCAGAACGGGATGCGTTGTCGCGGCAGCGGGCCATTGAGGCGCGCCATGATGCGCGCCACCGCGGCGTCGCCGTCGCCGGGTTCTCCGCCGCGGCGCTTGAGCATCCGGCTGAGAAGTTCGTCGAACTCGTTGTTGTTCATCTTAACGCGTCCCTGTCGGCTCATACGCCTTGATCATTCTTTTCGGCCAGTCGTGTTCCGGTCATTCATTTCCGATCACCACGGCCAGCGCGCGGCGCAGGTTCTGCTTGCCGCGCACCAGCAAGGTCTCCACCGCCGAGACGGTGGTATCGAGAACTTCCGCCACCTCCGCATTGCTCATGCCCTCGGTGTAGCTGAGCACGATCGCGGCGCGCTGGCGCGCCGGCAATTGCTCGATGGCCCCGGCCAGGAGCCGCTCGCGCTCGGCCTGCTCGGCGGCCTCGCCGGCGAGCGGGGCGGTATCGGCGATCTCGCCGGCTGCCTCCAATTCGACCCAGGGCGCCTTGCGCTTGCGATCGAGGCAGAGATTGACCACCACCCGGCTGAGCCAGGTGCGGAAAAGCGCAAGCGGCTGCCAGCGGGGCGCGTGGGTCCACACCCGCAGCATGGCCTCCTGCGCCACGTCTTCGGCCTCGGCGCCGTTGCCCAGGATGCGGCGGGCAAGCCCGACCATGACCGGCACATGGCGCCGGGCAAGCTCGCGAAAGGCGCGCTGATCGCCTTTTGCCACGAGGGCCATGAGCGCTTCGTCGCTATCGTCCATCGATGAGCGTTCTTCGCCATTGGGAAGGCCGATCCATTGTAGTCCCGAACTTGCCTAATGAACGGGCCAAACTGGCGAATCCTGTGCTCGGAGGAAAGGGGGTGCGGCGGCCAATGCCGGGGGGATGGGGCACGCAACGGGCTGGAACTCTGCGGTTTTCCCGCTGGAGGCCCCCGATCCGCCATCCTGAGGGGAGCCACGTAAGCGGTGAGCATCGAAGGATGAACGGGGAAAGCGATCACTGCGTCCCTGGTCAACCCGCCGCCGTTGACGACGGCCGCCGCTTGCATGGCGCCGAGAATGGACGGCATCGTGCCGTGACTGTCAACTTGGCCGATCGGCCGTCAGCAACGGGGAGGACCGAACCCATGAACCAGGCACGCTATGACAAAGGCATGGAAATGCGCCGCAAGGTGCTGGGCGACGACTATGTCGACCGCGCCGTCGCCAACATCGACGATTTCAATCGCGACTTCCAGGCGTTGCTCACGGAGTATTGCTGGGGCGCGGTATGGGGTGACGAGACGCTCAAGCCGCGCGACCGCTCGATCCTCAACCTCGGCATGATCGCCTGTCTCGGCCGCATGCATGAATTCGAGACCCATTTCCGCGGCGCGCTGCGCAACGGCCTGACGCCGCAGGAACTGGCCGCCATCCTGCGGCAGATCGCGGTCTATTGCGGCTTTCCGGCGGCGGTCGACGCCCACCGCGTGGCGAAGAAAGTGCTGGCCGAGGAGGCGAAGAAATAGAACGCTTTGCGTGCCGTGCAGGGCCGCCATGGCCGACGGAACCTTCCGCGAACGCCGTCATTGACCGCCTGGGCGGGTTGGCTTTGCGGGAAAATGGCGGCCTATGGCGCTCAACGAGAGACAGGAAGCACGCGACCGGCCGGCCGGACTGCGCGATCAGGATGCGCAGGTCGTTTCGCCGAAGCTCGTGCCGGTTGACGAGCGATCCGGCGCCGGCGGTGGGCCGCCGCGCCGGCGCTTCGCGGCCCTGCGCCGCCATCCTTTCATCGTCGCGCTCGTCGCCATCGCTCTCATCGCCATCGCCATTGGCGGCGTGATCTGGTGGCTGAACGCGCGCAACTATGTCTCCACCGACGACGCCTTTATCGCCGCGCGTACGGTGCCGGTCTCAGCCGATATCACCGGCAAGATCGTCGGCGTACCGGTGACCGACAACCAGCTTGTCAAATCCGGTCAGCCGCTGGTGCGTATCGATCCGCGCGACTACAAGGCCGCGGTCGCGCAGGCGCAGGCGGAGCTCGAACAAGCCAAATCGAACGTGGCGAACATCGAGGCGCAGATCGCCGCTCAGCAATCGAAGATCGCGCAGGCCAAGACCCAGGTGACGCAAACCGAGGCCGCGCTCACTTATGCACGGCAGCAGAATACGCGCGCCCAAAATCTGCTCACGCGTGGCGCCGGCACCGAGCAGAACGCACAGCAGACCGCGTCCCAGCTTACCCAGAGCCAGGCGGCTTATTCGGCAGCCAAGGCCGCCGAGACGGTGGCGGAGAAGCAACTCGCCGTGCTGCGCACCCAGCGCGACGCCGCGGCGGCTTCCGTCGACGCCGCCCAGGCCAAGCTCGAACAGACCAAGGTCAATCTCGATCGCACCGTCATCAGTGCGCCAACCGCCGGCCACGTCGCCAATCTTTCCGCCGCCGTCGGCGCCTATGCCCAGCCCGGCCAGGCGCTGATGAGCCTGGTGCCGCTTCATGTCTGGGTCGCCGCCAATTTCAAGGAGACCGACCTCGCCGATATGCATGTCGGCGACAAGGTCGATATTTCTGTCGACGCTTATCCGGGTAAGACCTTCCACGGCCACGTGCAGAGCATCCAGGCCGGCAGCGGCGTCGCCTTCAGTCTGCTGCCGCCGGAGAACGCCACCGGCAATTTCGTCAAGGTGGTGCAGCGCGTGCCGGTGAAGATCGTGTTCGACCAGCCGCCCAAGGTCTATCTCGGCCCCGGCATGTCGGTCGTGCCGTCGGTGAAGGTCAGTCGGTGAAGGTCAAATGAGCGAGGTGTCCGCAGGCGGCCGGGGCGGGCAAAGCCGGTCGGCGGCGGGTGACCACAATCCGTGGCTGATCGCGGTCGTGGTGTCGATCGCCACCTTCATGCTGGTGCTCGACACCTCGATCGCCAATGTCGCGCTTCTCAACATCGCCGGCGATCTCGCCGCCGGCGTGGACGAGGCGACCTGGATCATCACCACCTATCTGGTCGCCAACGCCATCATCATCCCGGTCAGCGGGTGGCTCGCCGGCGTGATCGGCCGCAAGCGCTACTACATGCTGTGCGTTGCCGGCTTCACCATCAGTTCCTTTCTCTGCGGCATCGCCTGGAACCTGCAGTCGCTCATCTTCTTCCGCATCCTGCAGGGACTGAGCGGCGGCGGCATGGCGCCGAGCGAGCAGTCGATCCTGGCCGACACCTTTCCGCCCAACAAGCGCGCGCAGGCCTTCGCGCTCTACGGCATCGCCGTGATCATCGCGCCGACCATCGGGCCGACGCTCGGCGGCTGGATCACCGACAATTACTCCTGGCACTGGATATTCTTCATCAATATCCCCTTCGGCATCCTCTCCGTCACGCTCGTGCAATGGCTGCTGGTGGAGCCGGAGGCGCTCGAGCGCGAGCGCATGGAGCGGTTGCGCCACGGCCTGCACGTCGATTGGATCGGCTTCATCCTGGTGACGGTGATGCTCGGCTTCCTGGAGATCGTGCTCGACCGCGGCCAGCAGGACGACTGGTTCGCCTCCAATTTCATTCTCAGCTTTTCGCTGATATCGGCGTTTTCGTTAGTGCTGTTCCTGCCGTGGGAGATGACGCGCCGCGATCCGATCGTCGACGTCCGGCTCTTGTTTCGTCGCCAGTTCGGCACGTCTTTCCTTGTCATGCTGGCGGTGGGCGCCATCCTGTTCGGTTCGACCCAGATTCTGCCGCAGCTCATGCAGACGGGATTCGGCTATACCGCCTATCTCTCCGGCCTGGCGCTGATGCCCGGGGGGCTCGCAATGCTGTTCGTGATGCCCATGGCAGGCCAGATCACCAACTGGATTCAGCCCAAATACCTCATCGGTTTCGGGCTGTTCGTGATCGCGCTCGCCATGTGGCACATGACCTCGCTCGACGCCAATGTGGGTTTCGGCTGGTTCGCCTGGGCGCGTGTCTATCAGATGATCGGGCTGCCGTTCCTGTTCATCCCGATCAACACGGCCGCCTATGCCGACCTGCCGCCCGACAAGACCAATCAGGCTTCCTCGCTCATCAATGTCGCCCGCAATCTGGGTGGCAGCTTCGGTATTTCGCTCGCCAACACTGAAATTGCGCAGCAGACCCAGGTCAACCACGCCAACCTGTCCGCCCATGTGGTGCCGACCTCGCACGCCTATCAGCAGACGGTGCGCGAGGCGGCGGCCTATTTCGCCGCCCATGGCGAGACGGCCTATCACGCACAGCAGCTCGCGCTCGGCTGGATCGCCAAGACGGTTCAGCAGCAGGCGACGATGATCGCCTATATGGACGTGTTCTGGATCGCCGCGTTGTTCTCCGCCTGCATTATCCCGCTGGTGCTGTTCCTGCTGCGGCCTGTCGACGTCCATTCGGCGCCGGCGGTGCACTAGGGCATCGGCAATTCGGACCGAGTCGCTGGTACCGGAGAGCCGGCCAGATCCTGAGTGGGCGAAAGGCGCGGCGGGCCGCATTAAGGCCTTGAATGTGCCGTCATCCCGGGGCAAGCCATACACATCGACGATGGCGATTTGGCCGCCGCGGGGTGACGAATGACCGGACGTTTCGGCGCCTTTCTGCTGATGCTGCCACTGGCGGCGGCTCTTGCCGCGCCCTCGGCGCTTGCCCAGTCGCGGGCGCCGCAGCCCTATTACAGCAGCGATCCGCCGTCTTACGGCCACCAGTTCGACGCGCAGCACCGCACCGACTCCGATCCCAATGCCATCCGCCCGCCGGCCGCGATCGGCCCCGCGGCGGTGCAAAGGCAGAATGACGAGCAGGCCGGGCCCGCCGACAGCCAGGCCTTGTCGGGCCTGCCGCCCGACGAACAGCCGGAAACCGGCCCCGCCAAGGCACTGGCGGAAAATCTGCAGCGCCAGCTCGTCAATTACCGCACCCGGGAGCCGGCCGGCACCATCATCATCGATACGCCGCACACCTATCTCTATCTGGTGCTCGGCCACGGTAAGGCGATCCGCTACGGGATTGGCGTGGGCCGCGAGGGCTTCACCTGGTCGGGCAGCGAGCGCATCTCCAGGATGAAGGAATGGCCGGACTGGTTCCCGCCCAAGGAGATGATCGAGCGGCAGCCCTATCTGCCGCGCATGATGGCAGGCGGCCCGGGCAATCCGCTCGGCGCGCGCGCGCTCTATCTCGGCCACACGCTCTACCGCATTCACGGCACCAACCAGCCCTCCACCATCGGCAAGTTCGTGTCGTCCGGCTGCATCCGGCTGCTCAATAAGGATATCGAGGACCTCTACGACCGCGTGCAGGTCGGAACCCGGGTGGTGGTGCTGCCGGGAGGGAAACAGCCGACGGTGTCGGCCAACGATAATGCGCCGGCGGTGGAGCAGGCGTCCGCGCCGGTCATGCACCGCGCCCGCGATGTCGCCGACGAGCCGCGCCACGGCAGGACCCTGTTCGGCGCTCCCTTGCCGCCGGCGACACGGTAAAACTCCCAATAGCCCGCTCATTCCCGCGTAAGCGGGAATCCAGGGGTTACTACAGGAGCGGGCTTTGCGATTATCGCTCTGGGTGCCCGCTTTCGCGAGGACGAGCGGAGAAATGACTACTCCGCCGCGGTCGCCCGCTTGCCGATCGCCGCGTTCACCCGCGGCATCACCTCTTCCGCCATGAGCTGCATCGAACGCTTGGCGAGCTTCTCGTCCACCCAGTCCATGCCGGCATAGACCAGTTCGCCGAAATCGCCGGTCATCTCGCGCAGCTTCAGGATCTCGTCGACCACCTTGTTGACGCTGCCGAAGATGACGCAATTGTCCATCACCCAGTCGAGCGTAATCTCCGCGTCCGGCTGCTCCTTGTGGCTCTTGAATACATAGAGCCGGTTGCCGCGTTCCATCTTCGCCCGCATCTGGCTGAAGTAGAAGCGATAGGGGCCGCTGGCGTCCTCGTAGCCGTAGCGCTTCGCGGTCGCGTCGTCGTCGGCGACGAAGATGGTGCGCGCCACCCGCCAATCGGAAACCAGAGCCTTCTGGCCCGCTTCCGCCTTGCCCTTGGCGTAATTGGCCCAATGCGATTTGAGATGCTGCGGCAGCAGGAAGTTGGCCGACAGCGGGTGGAAATCGCGCTTGCCCATCAGCACGACGCCCGGCGAGAACGGCGCGACCACCGTGCCGACGATCTCCGGCCGCGGCTTCTGGAAGGGCTTGGCCATGATGCCGACGCCGAGCTCGAGCGCCGCCGTGCGCCGGAGCGAGACCTTGAAGCGGTTGTCGGGGAAGTCGATGTCGTAGGGCGGGTCGCGCTCCCAGATTGCGAGAATGACGTCGATCGCTTCCGCGAAAATCTTGTTGCGGTCCTCGTCGAGCAGCCCGATGGCCTCGGCATCGGAGGTGAGCGCGCCGGCCGACACGCCGAGGATGAAGCGCCCCTGCGCCAGGTGATCCATCATCGCCGCATTGGCCGCGACCAGCACGGGATGCATCTGCGAGAGGTTGCTGGTGCCGGTGGCGAGCTTGATGTTCTGCGTCGCGTGGATGAGCGTCGCCTGGAAGATCATGCTGTTGGTGACGTTTTCGCAGGCGTCGGTCAGGTGCTCGCCGACGAAGGCGTCATAGAAGCCCAGCCTGTCGGCGAGGATGATCGCCTCGCGGTCCTCGCGCAGCGTCTGCGACCAGTCCCGGTCCATGGGGTGCACCGGCATCGTGAAATAGCCCAACCGCATTCGTCTTCCTCGTTCTCGTGAATTCGTTCGGGCGGGAAACTAGCCGACCCCGCGCGCGAATGCAGCAGGGCGTTCTATTTTGGGAGGGTGCCGCTTTTCACGCTCTCCGCGTGCGGGGAGAGGGAACTAGGCCGCCACGCTGGCGAGGAAGCCTTCCACCTCGCGGCGCAATTCAGCCGCCGCGTCTTCCACCGCCTGCGAGGCCGACAGCACGCTTTCTGCCGACTGCCGCGTGTCGGTCGCGGCGCCGGCGACTTCGCTCAAGACCGACACCACGGTCTGGGCGCCCTGCGCCGCGCTCGCCACGTTCTGCGAGATTTCGCCGGTGGCCATGCTCTGCTCCTCCACCGCCAGCGACACCGCGGTGGCGCAACTGTCGATCTCCTGCATGCGGGCCGCGATCCGGCCGATCGCCGCCACCGCGCCGGAGGTCGCCTGCTGCACCGCGGTGATGAGCTGGGAAATGTCCTCGGTCGCCTTGGCGGTCTGCACCGCCAGCGATTTCACCTCCGCCGCCACCACGGCGAAGCCCTTGCCGGCTTCGCCGGCGCGCGCTGCCTCGATGGTGGCGTTGAGCGCGAGCAGATTGGTTTGCCCGGCGATGGTGCGGATGAGCTTGATCACGTCGCCGATCTTTTGAGCCGCGTCGCTGAGCGCGGCGATCTGCGCGTTGGTGCCCTGCGCCTCGCCGACCGCCGCGCGCACGATATCGGTGGTGAGGCTGAGCTGGCGGCCGATCTCGCCGATCGAGCCGGTCAGTTCGTCGGCGGCGATGGCGGCCGTCTCCACATTGGTGCAGGCCTCGTTGGAGGCGCCGACCGCGCTCTCCGCGCCGCTGGAGGTCTGGCCGGAATTGGCGAACAGCGTGGTGGCGGTGGCGCGCATGGTCATGGCGCTTTCGCTCACCGTGTGCAGATGCTCCTCGACACGCTTACGGAACAGCGCGATGGCGTGCTCGATGGCCGCGCGCCGCTCCTGCTGCTGCTGCATGGCGGCGCGCTCGGCTTCGGCTTGGCGTCGCTCGGTGACGTCCTCGTGGGTCGCCACCCAGCCGCCGCCCGCCATCGGCCGGTTGGTGACCAGGATCATGCGGCCGTCGGCGGCTCTCACCTCGTTGGCGCGGGTACCGCCGTCGGCGATGGCGCTGCGCAGTTCGCGCCGGTACTCCTCGATCCCGCGCGAGAAGGTGCCGTTGGCGACGCGGCGTTCGAGCAGGGTCGCGAGCTTGGTGCCGGGCCTGCCGACCTCGGGCGGCAGCCGGTACATTTCCAGATAGCGCGTATTGCAGACCGCCAGCCGCTCGTCGGCGTCGAACATGCACAGGCCCTGGCTCATATTGTCGAGCGCGACGCGCATGCGCCGGTTATGCACCTGCAGGCCGCGGATGCGCGCAAGCGCGACCGCAGCGCCGATCAGCACGGAGACGAGCGCGGCGCCGAGCGCCGACAGCGACGCCGAACCGCTTCCGATCGCGTAATGCAAGAGCAGGAAGGCCGCCGGAAAGCACGCACCGGCGATCAGGGCGGGATAGCGCCAGTCGCGCAGCAAGGCGGTGTTGGAAACGACCATGGGCTATCGGGTCCGGCTCGTCGGGCACGGTATTCTCCAACCCGTTGTTTTGCAGTTAATTGCACGCGTCCAAAAGGTTAAACGCGCGTTAAGGCCGTTTGCCCGATCACCGTTTAGCCGCCGCAAAGGCCGGACGGCCCGGGCAGCACCGGGAACGAAAAGTTCAGCATTCGCTGCCACCACCACCATTCAGCCGCCATCCGCCGCGACAGTCACGCCGCCTCCGCGCCTCAAGGGAAATCCGATGCAACGCGTTGCCGTTCTGCTCATCGTCTTTGCGCTTGCATCCTGCACGCCGCCGGCGCCCAAGCAGCCGAGCTTCTATCGCGATCTCGCCCATCCGGGCGCCAGGCTCGACGTGGCCCGTGCCGCCTCGATGATCTCCGGCTATCGCGCCAATCATGGCCTGCCGCCGGTGACGCCCGATCCCGCGCTCACCGATCTCGCGCGCGTGCGGGCGCAGTCCATGGCGGCGCACGACAAGCTCGACCGCAACGGCCGCAAGCCGTTCGTGCAGCAGTTGCGCAAGGAAGGCTATCTCGCCAGCCGCGCCGCCGAGAATGTCGGCGCCGGCTACCACACCCTGGCGGAAGCGTTCTCCGGCTGGCGCGATTCCAAGCCGCACAACGCCACCATGCTCATGCCCGGCGCCACCCGCATGGGCATCGCCGCCGTCTATACGCCGACGTCGAAATACAAGGTGTACTGGACGCTGATCCTGGCGGAGCCGCAGGGCGCGAAACAGTAACGCGAACAGTGTCCGGATCGGATTATCCGCGCGTCCCCGCGCAAGCGGGGACGGGAATGAACGGCGGATGCATCGATCCTGCCGGATACAAGCCGAAGCGTGAGTTCAGGCCGGGGCAGTTGTCGCGAGGGGCGGCAAGCTCCCTCCCCTTGAAAAGGGGAGGGTTGGGGTCCGCAGAGATTGAAGCATGCTCCGCTCATTCCCGCGCAAGCGGGAATCCAGGGCCGAATATCGTCGGATTTATTCGCAACCCTGGGTCCCCGCTTTCGCGGGGACGAGCGGTTGGAGGTGCTTCGGCCTGACCGGATCGGACTCTAGCGAGACGCCTCGCCGGTCGTTGTCTCGACGTGCGTCGACGACGCCGTCGCCCAGGGCGCGCTCACATAGCGCTGCGCCGCCCAGACGATACCGGCGATGATGAGGATCGCCCCCGCCAGTCCGGCCATGAACAGGCCGGACATCCGGTAGCCCGAATTGGGCAGCAGGGGGGAACGGCTCGGATCGATCTTGTAGGGATCATTCTTCATATCCGCCCTCCGTCGGAGAGTTCGCTTTCCGGCGGCGCCGGGCCGGCCGGAATGAACGACGATAATTCATGCCGGCGGCGGTGGTTCCGGCCGCCGAAACGGATTTGAAGGTAAGCAATCCGCCAACTCGTCACACCCCGCGCGGCAAAATTTCGCGGGCGGACGTCGCTAATGCTGTGCTTCTGCGGTGAAGCGGTCGCTATAGGCGCCGCTGCCGCCGCCGGCGAAGCGGCCGTGCCCGTGCGTCCAGCCGTTGCAATGGGCCATCTCGTGGCGGCGATAGGCGCCGAGGTCGCGCACCGGCCCGTGGCGCGGTATGACGATGTAGCACTTGCCGCGCTTCTTCCAGGCGCAGGCGTCGGCCGGCGCGCCCATGTGCGCGCAGACACGCCGCGCCTCGTGCAGCGGCAGCACGCGCTCGATCACCGGCCCGCGGTAGCGGTGGTTGTAAATCAGCGGCGGCGCTTCGACGAGGGTGATCCAGGGCATGGCGGCGGGAGCCTGCGCCGGGCGGGGGCGGGGGGCAAGCCCTATTTTGATACGGCGGATTTTGTAGGGCGGGTTAGCCGAAGGCGTAACCCGCCATTTCTTTTGTAGACGGCGGATTACGCTTCGCTAATCTACTCTGCGGGCTTTTTCCCAGGCATCATTTAGGTTCACGACCGCGTCTCGCAGCACGTCGATGTGATCGACCAGCAGTGTTCGCTTACGTGGGAGCAAATCGACTGTGAAGAACCAGCATCCAGCCGGGACGAAAGCACGGCGATAGTTCGGCATGACAGCAGCTTACAGCGGCGCAATAAGCGTCGCTATTGCGCCGTACGAGTCACTTCCCCGCCGCTTTCCGTAATGCCTCGTTGATCCGCTCCTGCCAGCCCGCGCCGTCGGCCTGGAAGAAATCCAAAACGTCGCGGTCGATGCGCAGCGTGACCTGCTCCTTCGCGCCGGGAACAGACGGCGTCTCCGGCGGCAGTTCGGCCTTCTTGGTGGTCGCCGCCTTGAAGGCCTTCTCGGCGGCGGCGCGAGGGTCATAGGTCGGGCGTCGGGTCATGACGGTTGTCTTTAGATAGGTGATTCTTGCTTATAGCACGAAGCGGCGCGGCGTATGCGCTTGCCCTCTCCCACCGAGGGGAGAGGGTTACGGACACCGCCTCGCGCATCGCAAACAATGGCACCCAACCAGGAGCATTACGGCCGCTCTTACCTCTTCAATGTCCGCGCCAGCCGCTTGCGGAAGACGCGGTCGCGCTTGAGGTGCCATTCGCGGCTCATCGCTTCGCGCTTTGTCGCGAAGCGCTCGGCATGCAAGAGCACCCAGACGCGCCCGCGCGTCGTGCGCGCGCCCTTGCCGGCGTTGTGCCGCTCGAGCCGACGATCGACGTCGTCCGTCCAGCCCACATAGGTCAGCACGCGCGTGTCGGTGACGGTGCCGAGGACGTAGACATAGCAGTCCATACGACTCTCCGCCGCCATGTCCGGGCTCGTCCCGGGCATCCCGATTCGGTCGGCATCGCAGATGCTTTTATCAGCAAAACGGCCGGGGCAAGCCCGGCCATGACGTTGTGGAAATGTCGACGAATGCTCAGCGCAGCGCGGACCAGCGGCTGTCGAACGAGCCGGCCGGCATCACCGGCTGCGCGCCGGACAGCAGGCTGTTCTCGCTCGCCGGCGGGTTGGAGAAGGCGGTGCGGATTTCCGGCTCCGGCGCCTTCCGTGGCTGCGCGGCGGGCCACGCCGGTTGCGCATTGCGGGCAGGCGCGGCTTTGGCCACTTCCTTATGCCGACGCGCCGGCTCGGCCTTGGCGACCGCGGCCTTGTGCGCTGGATGGCGCGCCGGCGCCGCCGCGGTGCGCACCTTGCTTTCGCGGGTGTGCTTTGCGGCGTCACGTTTCGGCGCCGCCGCCATCTCGGTATTGGTGCCGCGCAGAGTCACCGGCGCGCTGCTGTCGGCATTGGCGGTCTCGGTGGCGGGCGGTTGCGGGCTTGCCGCCTTCGGCTTGAAGAAATTGCCGAACAGGCCGGCGAGCGAGGTCGATTGATGCTCCGGCTGCGGCTGGCCTTCCTTCGCCTGCGGGGCGGGCGTCGGCACCGGCACGCGGGCCACGCGCACCGGCTGGTTCGGGGGCTGCGGTGCGGACGCCGGCTGCGGCGCAGCCTTCTTATTCTTGGCCAGCCACAGGCCCACTTTCGGAATGGTGGTGCCGGGCGGATTGGGCACACGCGGCAGCGCACCGGGCGGATGCGCCATGGCGCCGGGCGTCAGCTTGAGGTTCGCAACGGAATAGCGGCCCTCGTTGTCGGCAGCGGTCGTCGAAAGGCCGAGTTCCTGGGCGAACACCGGGTTCATGCCGCCGTCGCCCACGTGCGGCGTCGCCACCGCTACGCCGCGGGCGATGTAGTTCGCCATCTTGATTTCCTGCTGCCGGCGGTAGGCGGTGATCGTCGGGGCCAATTGCGGATCGAGCTGGTAAGCCGGACACTTGCCGCGCGCGTTGAAATACAGCGGGCCGCTATGGCCGGACGCCGGCGCGGCGTCGAACACATAGTGGCGATCGCAGACCCCCACCTTCGGCTCCTGCCGCGTGGCCTCGAAGTCGTCGTAGCCCTGCTTCAGCATCTTCCAGAACTTGAAGTTCGGATTGTTGCGATGCCGGGCCATGTTCAGCGCGGTCATGTGGAATGGAAACGCCTCGAACTGGAATTCCCGCTGCCCGCCGAAGAAGGCATCGCGCGCCAGTGCATAGATCTCCTGGATCTGCTGGTCGGTCATCGCGTAGCAGCCGCGCGAGGAGCAGTCGCCATGCACCATCAGTTCGGAGCCGGTGTGGCCCCAGGCGCGGTCATAGGCGTTCGGATAGCCGGTGTTGAAGGCGAGATAGTAGTTCGAATTCGGATTCATCTGCCCAGGTGTGATGGTGTAGAAGCCTTCCGGCGCCTGACGGTCGCCTTCCCTCTTCTTCGGGCCGAGATCGCCCGACCAGCGGCAGATCGGATAGGTCTTGAGCAGCGCGTAGCGGCCGTCGCGGCTCTTCTTCCAGACTTCCAGTTCGGACTCTTGCTTGAACACGCGAACGAGGATCGGCGAACCCTTGTCCATGTCCTTCGATTGGATCAATGACACCATCTGCGGCGACAGCGGCGCCATGGCGCGGCCGGTCGGCGTGATGTCGTCTTTGTTGCAGCTCGAAAGCGCAATGCCCACGGCGATGGCCGCGGTTGCCAGCAGCGCGCGTGCAACGGGATGGGTCAAACGCTACTCCCCGAAGAGGCGGGCCCTCTTTCAATAATCGTTATCCATAAGATGTGGCATCCGCAAGGCAAACCCTGCCGCCGTCGAATACCGCTAAGTCTATGGTAAATCGCGCCTAAAGGCGAGTCCGCCCGGTGGACGGGGGAGGCGGCGGCGCTCGGCCGCCTAGCCCAGGCGCAGCGCCGGGACGCTGGTCGTGCGGCCCATGGCGAGGAATTTGTCGCGCCGCTGCCGGCGCACCTCATCGCGCGACAGGCCTTTGAGTTCGGCGAGCGCGTTGTCGATCGACTCGCCGGCGGCGGCGATGGCGGCGGCGGGGTCGCGGTGGGCGCCGCCGGTGGGCTCCAGCACCACGCTGTCGATGACGCCGAAGCGCACCATGTCCTGCGCGGTGATCTTCATGCTGGTGGCCGCCTCCTGCGCCTTCGAGGTGTCGCGCCACAGGATGGAGGCGGCGCCTTCCGGCGAGATGACGCTGTAGATGGCGTGCTCCAGCATCAGCACTCGGCTGGCGGTGGCGAGCGCAATGGCGCCGCCGGAGCCGCCTTCGCCCAGGATCACCGCCACGTTGGGGACGCAGAGGTTGAGGCAGGTCTCGGTCGAGCGCGCGATCGCTTCCGCCTGGCCGCGCTCCTCGGCGCCGATGCCGGGATAGGCGCCGGCGGTGTCGACGAGCGACAGCACCGGGATATCAAAGCGGTCGGCCATCTCCATGAGCCGCACTGCCTTGCGGTAGCCCTCCGGCCGCGCCATGCCGAAATTGTGCTTGAGCCGGCTCTCTGTGTCGGAGCCCTTCTCGTGGCCGAGCACGCAGACGCTCTCGCCCTGGAAACGGCCGAAGCCGCCGATGATGGCGTCATCCTCGCCGAACTTGCGGTCGCCGGCGAGCGGTACGAAATCGGTGATCAGCCCGGCGATGTAGTCGAGCGCGTGCGGGCGCTGCGGGTGGCGCGCCACTTGCGTTTTCTGCCAGGGCGTAAGGTCGGCATAGAGTTCCCGCAGCGCCTCGGCCGCCTTGGCCTCCAGCCGGGTGATCTCCTCGCCAATGGCGACGCCGTCGCCGGTCTCGCCCAGGGCGCGCAGTTCCTCGACCTTGGCCTCCAGTTCGGCCACGGGCTTTTCGAAGTCGAGATAGCTGCGGACGGTTCCAGCGAGCATGTTTTCGGCCGGTTAAATGGGCAGTCCGGGCGAAGTGACCCGGGCGACCCCCTTAAGTCAAGCAAAGGGGTAAATAAGCCTTTTATGCGGTTTTTGAACTACCCGTCCGCCAGCGGATGCAGGTCGCGCACGAGGGTCTTCAGCCGCTCCTCCAGCACATGGGTATAGATCTGCGTGGTGGAAATATCGGCGTGGCCGAGCAGGGTCTGCACCACGCGCAGGTCGGCCCCGTTGTGCAGGAGATGGCTGGCAAAGGCGTGGCGCAGCACGTGCGGGCTTAGCCGCTCGGCCCCGATGCCGCAGCGCGCGCCCAGCGCCTTCAGGTCGCGGGCAAAGTGCTGACGGGTGAGATGGCCGGTCTCGCCGAAGGAGGGGAAAAGCCACTTCGACGGCTTGGCCTCGCCGCTTTCGCGTAGCGCGAGATACTCGGCCATGGCGCGCTTGGCGGCCGCGTTGAGCGGCACCAGCCGCTCCTTGCCGCCCTTGCCGCGCACCACCAGCATGCGCTGGTCTCGCCGCGCGGCGGAAGCCGGCAGCGCCACCAGCTCGGAGACGCGCAGTCCGGTGGCATAGACGGTCTCCAGGAGACACAGGAGCCGCGCCGCGCGCAGGCGGGTGGCCCTCGGCTGTGCGGAATCGTCCGCGGCGGCGCGCGCTTCGGTGAGAAGCTTGTCGACCTCGGCGATGGTGAGCACCTTGGGCAGGCTGCGCCCGCGCTTGGGCCCTTCCAGCACCGCCGCCGGATCGTCCCCGCGCTTGCCCTCGGCATAGAGGAAGCGAAACAGCTGGCGCAGCGCCGACAGCCGCCGCGCCACCGAGGCGGGCTTGAAGCCGCGCTCGGCAAGGTCGCTCAGGAAGGCGCGCAGGTCGTCCGTGCCGGCGCTGCCGATGCTGCGCTTGCTGCCGCGCAAAAACGCGCACAGGTCGCCGAGGTCGTTGCGATAGGCGGCGAGCGTGTTCTCGCCGGCGCCGCGCTCGGCCGCCTGCATGTCGAGGAAGAGCTCGACCAGCCTGTCGTCGGCGGCTCCCGGACGGCGCGCCATCGCCGCTGATTTCACTGCTGCTTGAGGTACTTGCTGGGCGGAATCGTCACGATGATCTCCCGCGGGTGCAATTTGACGAAATTGGCCAGCGAAAACACCGTGCCATAGGCGAGGCCGCCGATGAGCCCAAGAAAAACCAGCAATCTGAACAAGCTAGGCATGCTCGAAACCCGGCGGCAGCCCGATGGGGCCCTGGTTACGCGTGACCCACCACGTTCCTCAACCGGTGGCAAGGCCTGCCATCGCAGGCCGCGTGATTCTGGTATACGGAACGGGCAATTTTTGGGAAAACCGTAGCATGGCACAGATGGCCATTCAAAATCCGGCTGAAAACGGCCCGGAACAGGCGATCCTCGACGCCCTGGGCCGCCGTTCCATCGTGCTGGTGGGCATGATGGGGGCGGGCAAGTCCTCGGTCGGACGCCGCCTGGCTGCGCGGCTCGGCATTTCCTTCGTCGACGCCGACAGCGAGATCGAGAGCGCCGCCGGCATGACTATCCCGGAGATCTTCGCGCGCCACGGCGAGCCCTATTTCCGCGCCGGCGAGGCGCGGGTGATCGCCCGCATCTTGGAGGACGGTCCGCAGGTGCTGGCCACCGGCGGCGGCGCCGTCATGGATCAGCGCACGCGCGACCTCATCCATATCAAAGGCGTCTCCGTCTGGCTCAAGGCCGATCTCGACGTTCTGCTCAAGCGCACCAAGCGGCGCAACGACCGGCCGCTCGCCGAGAAGATCAAGGACCTGCTGCCGCAGCGTGAGCCGGTCTACGCTCGGTCCGACATCGTGGTGCAGTCGCGGGACGAGCCGCACGACGTGATTGTCGATGAAATCATTGCTGCGCTGCCGCCGCATCTCGCCATCTCGCCGGCCCCGGAGAGCATGTCATGACCGCGCCGCTGCGCAGCACCGAGCCCATCGTGGTGCAGGTCGCGCTGGGCGCGCGCGCATATGACATCGTGATCGGCCGCGGCCTGCTGGCGAGCCTCGGCGCGCGCCTGCACGCGCTGCGGCCGGGCGCGCGGCTTGCCCTCGTCACCGACGAGACGATCGCCCGCCAGCATCTCGCCGCCTGCGAGGCGGCGCTGAAATCCGCAGGTCTACACACCGCGCCGATCGTGGTGCCGCAAGGCGAAGGCTCGAAAAGCTACGCCACGTTCGAGACGGTCTGCGAGGCCATCATCGCGGCGCGCATCGAGCGCGGCGACCTCGTCGTCGCCTTCGGCGGCGGCGTGATCGGCGACCTTGCCGGCTTCGCGGCGGCCTGCGTTCGCCGCGGGCTCGATTTCGTGCAAGTGCCGACCACCCTGCTGGCGCAGGTCGACTCCTCGGTCGGCGGCAAGACCGGCATCAATTCGCGTCATGGCAAGAACCTGGTCGGCGCCTTTCATCAGCCGGCGATGGTGATCGCCGACACCGCGCTGCTCGACACTTTGCCGGCGCGCCAGTTCCGCGCCGGCTATGCCGAGGTCGCGAAATACGGCCTGCTCGGCGATGCCGGCTTCTTCGCCTGGCTGGAAGCGAACTGGCAGGAAATGTTCGCCGGCGGCCCGGCCCGCGAGCACGCCATCGCCGTCTGCTGCCGCGCCAAGGCCGCCGTCGTGGCGCGCGACGAGCGCGAAAGCGGCGAGCGCGCCCTGCTCAATCTCGGCCATACCTTCGGCCACGCGCTCGAGGCGGGTGCCGGTTACTCCGACCGGCTGCTGCACGGCGAGGCGGTGGCGCTCGGCATGGCGCTGGCCTTCGAATTCTCCGCCCGCAAGGGGCTGATCGGCGAGGCCGAAGCCGCCCGCGCCAGCGCTCACCTTGCGGCGGTCGGACTGCCCACCCATCTCCAGGACGTCCCCGGCGGGGTGCCGGGCGTCGACGCATTGATGGACCTGATCGCCCAGGACAAGAAAGTAAAGCGCGGCAAGCTCACCTTCATTCTGGTGCGGGGCATCGGCCGCGCCTTCGTCGCGAACGACGTCGACGCCGCCGAGGTGCGCGCTTTCTTGTCTGATAAATTAAGCGAACGATGACCGACGGCGACTGGATTTCTCTGGCGATTATTTTCTTTTGTCTGCTGCTGTCTGCTTTCTTCTCTGGAAGCGAGACGGCGCTGACGGCCTCGTCGCGCGCCACCATGGCGCGGCTGGAGAAGCAGGGCGATGCGCGCGCCGGCATCGTTACCCGCCTGCTGGCGCAGCGCGAGCGGTTGCTCGGCGCACTCCTGCTCGGCAATAACGTGGTCAATATTGCGGCGTCGTCGCTGGCGACCGGTATTTTGCTCGCCTGGTTCGGCAATGCCGGCATGCTCTACGCCACGATCGCCATGACACTCCTCGTCGTGGTGTTTTCGGAAATCCTTCCAAAGACGGCGGCTTTCAACGCGCCGGATCGCTTCTCACTAGTGGTGGCCCGGCCGATGCAAGCCGTCGTCACAGTGCTCGGGCCCATCCTGATGGGCATCGAGGCGATGGCGCGCTGGCTCTTGAAACACGTGGGCATCGTAGTGGGCGAGGATCAGGGCATCCTTTCGGCGCGCGAGGAACTGCGCGGTGCGGTTGATCTGCTGCACCGGGAGGGCGGCGTCGAGAAGATCGACCGCGATATGTTTGGTGGCGTGCTCGACCTTCGCGATCTCGATCTTTCCGACGTGATGGTCCATCGCACCAACATGATCAGCTTGAATGCCGACGAATCTGCCGAGGAACTTGTCAACGCCGTGATCGCCTCGCCGGTGACGCGCATCCCGCTCTGGCGCGGCAATCCGGAGAACATCGTCGGCGTACTGCACGTCAAGGACCTGCTGCGCGCGCTGCACGCGGTCGACGGCGACGCGGCGAAGGTCGACATATCCGCCCTGCTGACGCCGCCCTGGTTCGTGCCCGACACGCGCTCGGTCTCCGAGCAGCTTAAGGCCTTCCGCCGCCGCAAAACGCCGTTCGCTCTGGTCGTCGACGAATACGGCGAGGTTGAAGGGCTGGTGACGCTGGAGGATATCCTGGAGGAGATCGTCGGCGATATCACAGACGAGCACGACGTCGCCATGCCGGGCGTGCGGCGCCAGCCCGACGGTTCGGTCAACGTGGACGGCGCGGTCTCGATCCGCGACCTGAACCGCGTGATGGACTGGAATCTGCCCGACAGGGAGGCGACGACGATCGCCGGCTTAGTCATCCACGAGGCGCAGTCGATTCCCGAAGTGGGGCAGAGCTTCACGTTCCACGGCTTCCGCTTTCGGGTGCTGCGTAAGGCGCGCAACCGCATCACCGCGCTGCGCATCCAGCCGCTGCCGCGCGCGGCGGCGGAATAAGCGGGGCGCCGGCATGCTGGTGCCGGCTCGTCGCCGACGGCGCATGCGGCCGACTTCAGCAATTTATGTCAGGACGGTACGCACTTCGCCTGCCATAAGCGCGACAAATGAAAGCCAATCTCGCTCCAATACAGGAAAGCTATGCGCGGCGCTTCAACCGCGTGCTCGATTATATCGACAAGCATCTCGACGAGGCGCTCACCGTCGAGGACCTGAGCAAGGTCGCCAACTTCTCCAAATTTCACTTTCACCGGCAGTTTTCGGAGTACTGCGGCGTGAATATCGGCCGCTATATCCAGTTGATGAAGCTCAAACGAGCCTCCTACCGCTTGGCCTTCAACAGCCAGGATCGGGTTATCGACATCGCGCTCGATGCCGGGTTTGAAAATCCGGAATCCTTTTCGCGCGCGTTCAAGAACATCTTCGGCCAGACGCCGAGCGAATTCAGGCGGGAGCCGGCCTGGGCGACCTGGAGCGGCTGCTATCGCTTCCCGCTCACCAATCGCGAAAGGACTGAAACGATGGACGTGAAGATCGCACAGGTCGAGCCGGTCATGGTTGCCGTCCTCGAACATGTCGGCCCGCCTGGCTCGCTAAACGGTTCGGTTCAGCGCTTTATCGAATGGCGCAAGGCCAGTGGATTATCGCCGATCGAGAAGTGTCGGACATACGGCATTGCTCACGACAATCCAGATACGACGCCGCCGGAAAAGTTTCGCTTCGACATCTGCGGTAGCGTTGCGCATGCCGTTCCCGAAAATCCGCAAGGGGTCGTCACCAAGACCTTCGCGGGTGGGCGCTGTGCCATGGTGCGTCACGTCGGTTCGCGCGACCGCATTGGCGAGAGCGTGTATTACCTGTACCGGCAATGGCTGCCCGGAAGCGGCGAAGACCTGCGCGATTTTCCGGTCTATTTTCACTATCTGAATTTGGATATCGATACGCCGGAGCACGAGCACCTGACCGATATCTACCTGCCGCTGAAATAGGCAGGTCGCCGAGCGCGGCAAGGAGGCTGGCGCTCGCCTTAAGCCGTGCCCTCGCCCGGCGCGGCCGCCTGAATGGCAAGCGCGTGCACGCCGCCGGCCAATTCGCCGGCGAGGGCCCCATTGATCAGCCGGTGGCGCTCCAGCCGGGTCTTTCCCTTGAAGGCATCCGACACGATATAAACGCGGAAGTGAGTTTGCCCGCCCGGCCGGTGCCCGGCATGGCCTTCATGCTGGTGGGATTCGTCCACCACCTTGAGGCTTTCCGGTTTGAAAGCCTCGGTCAACTTCTTTGTGATCACATCGACGGTTTGCATGCTGTCCGACTTAAGGATGGCCGGCGGGCCGGTCAATGCCTGCTTCGTGGCCGAAATTGGCAAGAAGCACAACTGTCAAGTCTTGAACGCGTCACAGCCAAGAGCGCATATTAGCCGGCCATGAAATTCAACTCGCCCCTCTTCGACAAGGTCCGCGTCAAGCCGGACAAGGATCGCCGGATCAAGACCGACGGTCCGGTCTGCGAATGGCACGGCTGCCGCGAGAAGGCTACCCACCGCGCGCCCAAGGGCCGCGGCCTCGAAAAGGATTACTGGCGCTACTGCCTCCACCACGTGCGCGAGTACAATCAGTCCTACAATTACTTCAAAGGCATGAGCGATGCCGCGGTCATGGCCTATCAAAAGGACGCCCTGACGGGCCATCGCCCGACCTGGAAGATGGGAACCGGCAAGGGAACCATGCGGCCGGACTCCCAGACCTTCGGCGATAATATCGATCCCTTCGGCCTGTTCGGCGAAGGGATGCGCGCCGAGCAGCAGGCCCGCGCTGAGGTGGCGCGCCCTGTGCGCAACGCCGAGCGCAAGGCGCTCGATACGCTTGGCCTCGACGTCGGCGCCACCTCGGTTGAGGTCAAGACGCGCTTCAAGGAATTGGTCAAGCGCCATCACCCCGACGCCAACGGCGGCGACCGTTCCACCGAGGACCGGCTGGTGGAGATCATCCAGTCCTACAACTATTTGAAATCGGTGGGTTTCGCCTGACCCGCGCTTTATTTCCCATCCGGTGCGCTGGCATCGGCAAATGACCGCAAAAATGCCCTTCGCGAAGCCTTCCGCGCCGAGGCGCGGCTTCCTATCTCATTGAAAACATTGATGGGGGCTATGCGTGGCCCACGGGTTTTTCACCGCGGCGGCGTCTGCTAAGTTGCCGCCTGCATCAGCCGGACCGTTAAGGGACCGCATTCAGGGCTTCGGGCATTCTGAAGCCACGGAGGATCAATGACTGCCGCAGTGGAAGAAGTCGCCGGCCTGCCCGACATGAAAGTGTCGATCCGGCAGGTATTCGGCATAGACAGCGATTTGGAAGTTCCGGCCTATTCGCAAGCCGATGAGCACGTGCCAGACGTCGATCCGGACTACCGCTTCGACCGGCCGACCACGCTCGCCATTCTCGCCGGTTTCTCCAAGAACCGCCGCGTCATGGTCACCGGCTATCACGGCACCGGCAAGTCCACCCATATCGAACAGGTGGCGGCGCGGCTCAACTGGCCCTGCGTGCGCGTCAACCTCGACAGCCACATTAGCCGCATCGACCTGATCGGCAAGGACGCCATCGTGATCAGGGAAGGCCAGCAGGTCACCGAATTCCGCCAAGGCATCCTGCCCTGGGCATTGCAGAACAATGTCGCGCTCTGCTTCGACGAATACGACGCCGGCCGGCCCGACGTCATGTTCGTCATCCAGCGCGTGCTGGAGGCTTCCGGCCGGTTGACGCTGCTCGACCAGAGCAAGGTGATCAAGCCGCACCCGGCCTTCCGCCTGTTCGCCACCACCAATACGGTTGGCCTGGGCGACACCTCCGGCCTCTATCACGGCACACAGCAGATCAATCAGGGCCAGATGGACCGCTGGTCGATCGTCACCACCCTCAACTATCTGCCGCACGACAACGAGGTCGAGATTGTGCTGGCGAAAGCCAAGCACTATCAGAACGAAAAGGGCCGCGACATCGTCAACAAGATGGTGCGGATCGCCGACCTGACCCGAAACGCCTTCATGAACGGCGACATCTCCACCGTCATGAGCCCGCGCACGGTGATCACCTGGGCGGAGAACGCCGAGATATTCAACGATATCGGCTTCGCCTTCCGGCTCACCTTCCTCAACAAGTGCGACGAGTTGGAGCGGCCGATCGTGGCCGAATTCTATCAGCGCTGCTTCGGCCAGGAACTGCCGGAATCGGCGGTGAACGTGGCGCTGAGCTGACGTAATTCGTCATGCGTGGGCTTGGCCCGCGCGTCCATCGTCTTCGTGAGGAGGATGGATTGCCGGACAAGCCCGGCCCCGAGGGGAACGATGGCCTCCAACATTAAAGCCAAGCCCGCCGCGAAGGAATCCCCGGCCGAGCCGTTCAAGCGGGCGGTTTCGGGCTGCCTGCGCGCGCTGGCGCGCAAGCCGGAGCTGGAAGTATCGTTCGCAGCCGAGCGGCCCGGCGTCATGGGCGGCAAGGTGCGGCTGCCGGAGCCGCCGCGCAAGCTGAGCAAAGGCGAGGCGGCCATCGTGCGCGGCCATGCCGACTCGATTGCGCTTCGGCTCGCCTGCCACGACGCCGCGGTGCATCGCCGCCTGCAGCCGGCCGGCCAGCAGGCGCGTGCCGTGTTCGAGGCGGTCGAGCAGGCCCGCGTCGAGGCGATCGGCGCGCGCCGCATGGACGGCGTCGCCAAGAACCTCACCGCCATGCTCGACGACCGCTTCCACCGCGGCAAGTTCGACGAGATCACCGACCGCGCCGACGCACCGATCGAGGAGGCGCTGTCGCTGATGGTGCGCGAGCGGCTGACCGGCCTGGCGCCGCCGACGGCAGCCAAGAAACTGGTCGACCTCTGGCGCCCGCTGATCGAGGACCGCGCCGGCAAGGATCTCGACCGCCTCGAAGAGCTCGTGGATGACCAGCGCCAGTTCGGCGACGCCGTGCACGACCTGCTCGACGCCCTCGAAATGGGCGACGACCGTTCCTCCGATTCCGAGGAGGAACAGGAGGAAGGCGACGAGGATCGCCGCAAGCAGGAGAGCGGCGAGGAGGGCGAGGCGGCCGAATCCGACGAGATGCAGCGCATGAGCGTCGACGACACGCAGGTGTCCGCTGACGACATGCCCGACTCCGCGGCCGAGGCGGCGGAGGCGCCGACCTCCGACATGGCCGACGACACCGACATGGGCGACACCGAGACGCCGGGCGAGCCGCAGCGGCCGCGCCAGTTCGGCGCCAATGAGCCGCGCGGGCCGGACTACCGCGCCTTCACCACCAAGTTCGACGAGATGATCGCGGCCGAAGAGCTGTGCGAGCCGGACGAGTTGGAGCGCCTGCGCGGCTATCTCGACAAGCAGCTCTCGCACCTGCAGGGCGTGGTGGCGCGGCTGGCCAACCGCCTGCAGCGCCGTCTGATGGCGCAGC
This sequence comes from uncultured Pseudomonadota bacterium, assembly GCA_963837965.1. Lineage (GTDB taxonomy): Bacteria > Pseudomonadota > Alphaproteobacteria > Rhizobiales > Xanthobacteraceae > Pseudolabrys. The sequence continues at coordinate 194,400 of CAWIPY010000012.1, forward strand.
AGAACCGTTCCTGGGAGTTCGACCTGGAGGAGGGCCAACTCGATCCGGCGCGGCTGTCGCGCATCGTGATCGATCCGCTGCACCCGCTCTCCTTCAAGGCCGAGAAGGACATGCGGTTTCGCGACACCGTGGTGACGCTGCTGCTCGACAATTCAGGCTCCATGCGCGGCCGCCCGATCACCGTCGCTGCCACCTGCGCCGACATCCTAGCGCGCACGCTGGAGCGTTGCGGCGTCAAGGTCGAGATCCTCGGCTTCACCACGCGCGCCTGGAAGGGCGGGCAGTCGCGCGAACAGTGGCTGACCGCGGGCAAGCCGGCCAATCCGGGCCGGCTCAACGACCTGCGCCACATCGTTTACAAGTCAGCGGACGCGCCCTGGCGGCGCGCACGGCGGAATCTCGGCCTGATGATGCGCGAGGGCCTGCTCAAGGAGAACATCGACGGCGAGGCGCTCGACTGGGCGCACAAGCGTCTCCTGGGCCGCCCCGAGCAGCGCAAGATCCTGATGATGATCTCCGACGGCGCGCCGGTCGACGATTCCACGCTGTCGATCAATCCGGGCAATTATCTCGAGCGTCATCTGCGCTGGGTCATCGAGGAGATCGAGACCCGCTCGCCGGTCGAATTGATCGCCATCGGCATCGGCCACGACGTCACGCGCTACTACCGCCGCGCCGTCACCATCGTCGACGCCGAAGAACTCGGCGGCGCCATGACCGAGAAGCTGGCCGAGCTGTTCGAGGAACACGCGGCCGCCGAACAGCCGCGCGCGCGGAGACGCGTTGCTTGACGCGCGACCTCATACTCTTATCCCGCTCGTCCCCGTGAAAGCAGGGACCCAGGGCGGCAACCATCCGACTCGATTTGAAACTCCTGGAGTCCCGCTTGCGCGGGAATGAGGGGAGATTTGATCGCGCGAATGAAACATCCTTTAGCGCGCCCCCGCTGGCTGATCGCCGGCACACTCGCCGTCGCGCTCGCCCTCGCCATCGGCTCGTTCGCGCTGGCTCAGGCGGTGCGTTATGCCCGCGCACCGACCCAAATCGCGATTGAAGCGACGCCGATCGAGAGCTTCGACACGCGCGACCCGTCGAAAACGCGCTTCGGTGCTCTTGAATTCCGCGGCGGGCTGGCGCTCACCTCGACCGCCAAGGCCTTCGGCGGCATCTCCGCCATTCACATGCGCGCGGATGGCGCGCACTTCCTCAGCGTCACCGATAAGGGCTCCTGGCTCGCAGGTCGCATCGTCTATCGCGACGGCCGTCCCGCCGGCATCGCGGACGCCGAGATGGCGCCCATTATCGGGCCCGACGGCAAGCCGCTCGCCCTCCGTCACTGGTTCGACACCGAGTCGCTTACGCGCGGCAACGACGGTCGCTTCTATGTCGGCATCGAACGGGTCAACAAGATCGTGCGTTTCGATCTTGCGCATGGCGGCTTGGCCGCGCGCGGGCAGCCGATTCCGGTGCCGGCCGACTTCAAGACTCTCAAATACAACAAGAGCCTCGAGTGCTTGGCCGCGCCGCCCAAGGGCGCCCCGCACGCCGGCGATCTGATCGCCGTCACCGAGGAAAGCCTCGACGCGGCCGGCAATCTGCGCGCCTACGTTCTGCGCGGCAAGCAATTCGCCCGCTTCAGCGTCAAGCGCAGCGAGGGCTTCGCCGTGAGCGACTGCACGGTGCTGCCGCCCGGCGATCTGCTGCTGCTCGAGCGGCGCTTCTCTCCGCTCTCGGGCGTGGCGATACGCATCAGGCGCGTTCATCTGGCCGACATCATAGAGGGCGCGCTGGTCGACGGCCCCGCTCTGTTCAAGGCCGATCTCGCCTATCAGATCGACAACATGGAAGGCATCGCGATCAGCCGCAACGCGCAAGGCGAGACTATCGTCACCATGGTGTCGGACGATAATTTCTCGGCCATCCAGCGCAATCTGCTGCTGCAGTTCAAGCTGGTTGGGGGGTGATATTCAGGCTGTCATTCCGGGGCGCGGGCGCAGGGCGCGAACCCGGAATCCATAGCCCCGGTGATGCGGCTCATGTATTACGTCTACATCCTCGCCAGTGGCAAGCACGGCACGCTGTATTTGGGCGTGAGCAATGATTTGATCCGCCGTGTTTATGAGCACAAAAATAAGATCATGCGCGACTTCCCGCTACGATGTCACTCGTCTGGTTTGGTATGAATGTTTTGATGGCCCGACGACGGCAATTGAGCGCGAGAAAGAATTGAAGAAATGGCGACGGGACTGGAAAATAGCATTGATTGAAGAGGCTAACCCGGATTGGGAAGACCTCTACGCCGGAATCTTAAAATGCGACAGGGCGTATGGATTCCGGGTTCGCGCCTCTGGCGCGCCCCGGAATGACGGGAATCACCCCGCGGGGGCCTCGGCCTTCTTCTTCGCGATCTGCCGCTTGAGGTCGAGCATCTTGGGCGCGAGCTCGTCGTCCTTCGCCTTGAGCAGGAAGCTGTCGAGCCCGCCGCGGTGATCGACGGTCTTGAGCGCATTGGCCGACACGCGCACGCGCACGCTGCGGCCCAGCGTGTCGGAAACCAGCGTGACGTTGCGCAGGTTCGGCAGGAACCGCCGCTTGGTCTTGATGTTGGAATGGCTCACTTTATGACCGACCAGCGGCTTCTTGCCGGTCAGCTCGCAACGCCAGGACATGGCTAAACCCTCGAAAAGCGCCGGCGCCGAAACGGCGCCATCAGGCCCTATATAGTCCGGAAGTCGGGGACGTATAGAGATGAGGGCAGGGGGCGTCAAGCACGCGGCGGCCGGCCATTGCGGCCCTCGACGCGCCTATCGAACACAGAATAGACGTATTCCGCGACGACCAAATTCCCGCGTCGGGTGCGGCTTCACTCCGGCGGGCGGCCTGTCCGGCGATGGCGGGCAGTCCTCGCGGCGGCAGCGCACCGCCCGACAAGCTCGCCCGACCGCGGAACTGGTCCGGACCGGCGAAACTGGAGCTTCGTGCTGGCCTTGCGGCTGATCCCTCGATCCTTGCGGCTCTTGCTGCTGTCGCCCTGCCTGCTGGCGGCGATGCCTGCACTGGCGCAGGGCCGTCTGGAGGCCCGCTACGTCGTGACACTGGCCGGCATCCCGATTGGCAAGGGCAACTGGGCGGTCGACGTCGCCGACAGCCATTTCACCGCGGCGGCGAGCGGCGTCACCACGGGCCTGATGCGGGTCCTGACCAAGGGCGAGGGGACCAGCGCCTCCCGCGGCACCTTGCACGACGGGCGCCCGCTGAAGTCCGTCTACGCCTCCACCATCAAGAGCCGGAGCAAGACCGACGAGGTGCGGGTCGTTGTAGATCATGGCAACGTCAAGGAGTTCAAGGCCGATCCGCCGCCCGACCACGACAAGGAGCGCGTGCCGGTGACCGCCGAGCAGCGCCGGGGCGTGCTCGATCCGATGGCGGCCTCGCTGGTGCACGTCATGGGCGAGGGCAGCCCGCTCGGGCCCCAGGCGTGCCAGCGCACGCTGGCGATCTTCGACGGGCGGGTGCGCTACAACCTCCGGCTCGTCTTCAAGCGCATGGAAAAGGTCAAGGCGGAAAAGGGCTATGCCGGGCCGGCGGTGGTCTGTTCCGTGTATTTTTCTCCGCTTGGCGGCTACATCCCGTCACGCGCAACCATTAGATATCTGGAAAAGCAGCGCGACATGGAGGTCTGGCTGGCGCCGATCGCCGGGACACGCGTGCTGGTGCCGTTCCGGGTCCAGGGACCGACCCCGATCGGCGAGGCGGTGATGGAGGCGACCGAATTCGTCACGGCGGCGGCACCTTCGACCGGCGCCTCCGCCAAAGGGCGAAAGGCGCGCTGAGCGGCGGGCCTTGACTCTTCGGCGCAAGTCGAATCCATCGCGCTGTTAACCTTTGGAGCGGCCGACGGAGCCTTGAATCGCCGTGCCGCTACTCGATCTGGTAGTGAAGCGGGGCGCGCTTGCCAGATATCGCCGTGAACGAATCCATACAGGCTCGGAGTCAGTGATTCGGGCGCGGTTCGTTCCAGACTCGTTCTAAAGCTTAACCGCGGTCCTCTCGGCCGTAGCATTGTGGTACAGAACCCAGCGGCGAGCCCCTTCACCGCCATTCCGGACGCGTAATGACCCTCACCTTCTCCCCGCAGCAAGCCCGAGCCTCGCGGACCCGCGGCGCCGGCGTGACGGCTGTGCTCGGCCCGACCAATACCGGCAAGACCCATCTCGCCATCGAGCGCATGCTGGCCCATTCCTCCGGCATGATCGGCCTGCCGCTGCGGCTGCTTGCCCGCGAGGTCTACAACAAGGTGGCGGACCGCGCCGGTACCGACAGCGTCGCGCTGATCACCGGCGAGGAGAAGATCAAGCCGGCCCATCCGCGCTACTGGGTGTGCACCGTCGAAGCCATGCCGCGCGATCTGGACGTCGCCTTCCTGGCGATCGATGAGATCCAGCTCGGCGCCGACTTCGACCGCGGCCATGTCTTCACCGATCGCATTCTCAACCGTCGCGCCCGCGAGGAGACGCTGGTGCTGGGCGCCGCCACCATGCGGCCCATGGTGGAGAAGCTTCTGCCCGGCGCGCACATCATCAGCCGGCCGCGGCTGTCGATGCTGACCTATGCCGGCGAGAAGAAGCTGACGCGGCTGCCGTCGCGTTCCGCCGTCGTCGCCTTCTCGGCGGAAGAAGTCTACGCCATTGCCGAACTGATCCGCCGCCAGCGTGGCGGCGCCGCGGTGGTGCTGGGCGCGCTGTCACCGCGCACCCGCAATGCGCAGGTTGCGCTCTATCAGTCGGGCGACGTGGATTATCTGGTGGCCACCGACGCGATCGGCATGGGCCTCAACCTCGACGTCGATCATGTCGCCTTCGCCAGCGACCGCAAATTCGACGGCTATCAGTTCCGCCGACTCAATCCGGCCGAGCTTGCGCAGGTCGCCGGTCGCGCCGGTCGCGCCACGCGCGACGGAACATTCGGTACGACCGGACGTTGCGATCCGTTCGAGCCCGAACTGGTGCAGGCGTTGGAGAGCCACAGCTTCGATGCGGTGCGCATGCTGCAATGGCGCAATTCGACGCTGGACTTTTCCTCGATCGGCGCATTGCAGGCCTCGCTGGCGGCGACGCCGACGGAGGCGGGCCTGACGCGCGCGCCGGTCGGAGAAGACATCCTGGTGCTGGAGCATGCGGCGCGCGACGACGAGGTGCGGGCGCTGGCGAAGAACCCGGTCGACGTGGAGCGGCTATGGGAGGCCTGTCAGGTTCCTGACTACCGCAAGATCGCTCCGGCCACTCATGCGGAATTGGCGGTGACCCTCTATGGATTCCTCATGCGAGAGGGTAACATCCCGACGGATTGGTTTGCTCGCCAGGTTGCTCAGGCCGACCGAACCGAGGGCGACATTGACACTCTCTCAAACCGGATCGCGCATGTCAGGACTTGGACGTTCGTCGCCAATCGCCCGGATTGGCTCGCCGACCCGGAGCATTGGCAGGGCATGGCCCGCGTGGTCGAGGATAAGCTGTCCGATGCGCTGCACGAGCGTCTCACCGAGCGCTTCGTGGACCGTCGCACCAGCGTTTTGATGCGGCGGCTGCGAGAGAACGCGATGTTGGAAACCGAAATCGGAAAAACCGGCGAAGTCACTGTCGAGGGCCATATGATCGGCCGGCTCGACGGATTCATGTTCGCGCCCGACGCCGCCGGCGCCGGCTCCGACGCCAAGGCGCTCAATGCTGCCGCCCAGAAAGTGCTGGCCAGCGAGATCGAGTCGCGCGCCACGCGCCTGTCGCACGCGCCGAACGACCAGATCGTGCTCGCCGCCGATGGCGCGGTGCGCTGGATGGGCGATCTGGTCGCCAAGCTGCTGCCGGGCGACGACACGCTGCGCCCGCGTCTGCGCGTCATTGCCGACGAGCATCTCACCGGACCGGCGCGCGAGATGGTGCAGACGCGGCTCGATCTCTGGCTCAAGAACCATATCGAGAAGCTGCTGGCGCCGCTCTTCTCGTTGACCGCGGCCGACGACGTCACCGGCATGGCGCGCGGTGTCGCCTTCCAGCTGGTGGAAGCGCTCGGCGTGCTCGAGCGGCAGAAGGTGTCGGACGAGGTCAAGGGCCTCGACCAGCCGGCGCGCGCCACCTTGCGCAAATACGGCGTCCGCTTCGGCGCCTATCACATCTATCTGCCCGTGCTGTTGAAGCCTGCGCCGCGTTCGCTGGCGACCCAGCTTTGGGCGCTCAAGCACGAAGCGCCCGATGCCAAGGGCGTCGACGACCTCCTTCATCTCGCCGCCAGCGGGCGCACCTCGATTCCCGTGGCCAAGGAGACGCCGAAGGCGCTCTATCGCACCGCCGGCTATCGCGTATGCGGCGAGCGCGCGGTGCGCGTCGATATCCTGGAACGGCTCGCCGACCTGGTCCGCCCCGCGCTGTCGTGGCGCGAGGGGACGGGGGCAGCGAAGCCGGAGGGCGCCGTCGATGGGCGCTCGTTCACGGTCACCGGCGCGATGACCTCGCTGACCGGCGCATCGGGCGAGGACTTCGCCTCCATCCTGCGCTCGCTCGGCTATCGCATGGAGCGGCGGCCCAAACCGGCGGAGCCGGTGGAGACGAAGCCGGCCGAGACGGTCGAGCCGGCCGAGACGGTCGAGACGGTCGAGACGGCAGAGACGGTCGAGCCGGCAGAGACGGCAGAGACGGCAGGGACGGCAGAGACGGAGACAAAGGCGCCGGAGCCGGCCGAGGTTGAAGCTACAACTCCAGCGGAAGCGCCGCCGGAAGCTGTGCAGGCTGCCGAGGAAACCGCGCCGGCCGCGCCTGAAACGGAAGCGCAGGCCGAGCCTGCCGTCGAGCAGCCGGCGCTGCTCTCGGACGCTGAGATCATGCAGCCGGCTGGCGAGCAGCCGGCGGCGCCGGCCGAGGTGTCCGCGCCGGAAGCGACTGCGGCGGCTCCTGAAGCGCCGGCAGCAGAAGCGCCCGCTGCCGAGACGGCTGCGGCAGAAGCGGCGGCAGAGGCAAAGCCTGCCGAAGAGCCCGCCTTCATCGAAGTCTGGCGGCCCGGTGGCCGCACCGAGCGCCGGCCGCATCGTCCGCGCCGTCCGCGGCCGCAACAGGCTGCCGCGCCGGCGACGGCCGCAGCGCCCGCCGAAGCCGGAGAGGCCGCCGCCACGCCGGGCGCGGAGGCGTCCGGCGACAGCGCGGCGCGTCCGCCGCGTCACGAGCGGCGAGACGGGCAGGATCGCGAGGCTCGCCGCGACCGCCACGAACGCCAGCAGCGCACGGAGCGGCAGAATCAGCGTGGCGGTCGGCAGGGCGATCGGCAGGATGAGCGCGGGCCCCGCCGCGACCGGCCGCGCCGCGGCCGCCGTGACGATGGTCCGGACCGCGCCGAGCGTGAGCAGTATTACGCCAGGCCCTATGGCTCCGGCGGCGACCGCCGCAACAAGGAGCCGGATCCCAATTCGCCCTTCGCCAAGCTCGCCGCGCTCAAGCAGCAGCTCGAGCAGAACGGCAAAGAGCCGTCTTGAGCGCGCGCCCGGACATCCTCGCCCGCCAACGCATCGACAAATGGCTCTGGCATGCGCGCATGGTGCGCACGCGCAGCGATGCCGCGGCGCTGGTGGAGGCCGGCTTCGTGCGGCTCAACGGCAGGCGCGCGAGCGCGTCCAGCCAGAAGGTCGCGCCCGGCGATGTGGTGACGGTGGCGCTCGACCGCGCCGTGCGCGTGCTGGAGGTCGATGGCTGCAGCGAGCGGCGCGGCGACGCCGGCGCCGCCCGCGCGCTCTACCGGGAACTGACCATGGCTGCCGGCCAGGGTTCCGGCGCTGACGGCCCTGCGGCAGCCGCCGATTCGGGCTAGGGTTTCGCCACCGGGGCGAGGGGTGAAAGAGGCGCGGATCGGCTAGACCAGGGCGCGCTTGCACCCCATTTAGCTATGGGATAGGCAGCGCTGCCAGGAGTTACCGCCGGAGTGTGGGATGACCTACGTCGTCGTCGAAAATTGCATCAAGTGCAAGTACATGGACTGCGTGGAGGTATGTCCGGTCGACTGCTTCTACGAAGGCGACAATATGCTGGTCATCCACCCGGACGAATGTATCGACTGCGGCGTCTGCGAGCCGGAATGCCCCGCCGAAGCCATCAAGCCGGACACCGAGCCGGCGCTGGAGAAGTGGTTGGAATTGAACGCGGAATACGCCAAGTCCTGGCCCAACATCACCACCAAGAAGGATGCGCCCCCCGACGCCAAAGAATGGGACGGCAAGCCGGACAAGTTTGAGAAGTACTTCTCAGCCGATCCAGGCAGCGGCGACTGACGCGCTGGGGTGGTGGTGATAATGGCGGTTCCCCATGCGGCGGGCCGCGCTACCGCCTTGCACCTCTCGCTACCGCCGAAGCTGGCGCTGATTAACCGCTTCGGCCAAAATTGCAGAATTTTTATCTGCGGATGGCGGTTTTGCGTCGCCATAAAGCTTTGATTTTGGCCAAAAATGTGCTATATAGAGAAAATCATGAAGGATACTGCCGCCGGAACGCTCCCCCCATCGGGAGCCTTATTTTTCGCGGCTGCTTCCAGAGGTCTTGGCTAAGAGGGCGTGCGATCCACGCGTAAAGCAGTGGCAGGAAAAACGCGTCAAAAGTCGAAGAAGGGTTCCGCCGGCGGCAGCCGGAGGACCAAGAAGTCTGCCGCCCCGCGGCGGACGACCCATGCCTCGCGCGGCGCCGCCCGCCGCGGGGCCCCCGCAGCCAAAGCTGCCGGCACCCGCAAGGCGGCCGGTGAAGGAGTTCAGCCCGGAATGGCTACCACCAATAAGAAGACGACCCAGCGACAAGGCTTCAAGACCAACGAGTTCATCGTTTACCCCGCGCACGGGGTCGGCCAGATCATGGCCATCGAGGAGCAGGAAATCGCCGGGGCCAAGCTCGAGCTGTTCGTCATCAACTTCATCAAGGACAAAATGACGCTGCGGGTTCCGACCGCCAAGATCGTCAGCGTCGGCATGCGCAAGCTGGCCGAGCCGCCGCTGGTCAAGAAGGCGCTCGACACGCTGAAAGGTCGCGCGCGCATCAAGCGCACCATGTGGTCGCGCCGGGCGCAGGAATACGAGGCCAAGATCAATTCGGGCGACATCGTCGCCATCGCCGAGGTGGTGCGCGATCTCTTCCGCTCGGACACCCAGCCGGAGCAGTCCTATTCGGAGCGCCAGCTCTACGAGGCCGCGCTCGACCGGCTGTCGCGCGAGATCTCGGCGGTGCAGAAGATCACCGAGACCGAGGCGGTGAAGGAGATCGAGGGCGCGCTCGCCAAGGGCCCTAGGCGCGGGCCGAAGCCCGCCGACGAGGCGGCCAATGATGAGCCGGCCGAGGAAGAGGCGGCGTAAGCCTCAAGGCGGCAGCGACGAGATACGAAAAGCCCGGCGGCGACGCCGGGCTTTTTTGTATTGCGGATTCCGATTGGCTCGATCCGCTCGCCGCTCATTCCCGCGCAAGCGGGAATCCAGTCCACAATGGAGGGCGTAGAGAATGAAGCCCTGGGTCCCCGCTTTCGCGGGGACGAACGGGTGATTGGACGCAAACGAAATCTGCCTTAAGCGCTGACGTGCCTTCCAGGGGAGCGCAACCACCGCCCTCCGCGTTTTCACCGCACCTTGCGCTGGCCGAAGGTCGGCTGCACTTCCGGAATGGGCGGCATTTGCCAGGTGCCGGTGACGGGTATGCCGGTATCGCGATTGATGACCACGTCGAGCACGGTCGGAATGTTGGAGCGGATCGCCTCGCGATAGGCATCGCCGAATTGGTCGGGGTGTTCGATGCGGATGCCGCGTCCGCCCATCGCTTCGACCATCTTGGAAAAATCCGGATTCCACAATTGCCCGGTCCGTTCGTTGACGAAGCTGGTGCCGAGCTCGCGGCCGCCGTGATAGGCAAGCTGCAGGTCGCGGATGGTGCCGATGGCGTAGTTATTCTGCAGCACCCACACCGCCGGAAGATTGTGTTCGACGGCGGTGGCGATGACGTGCGGCATCATCATGAAACCGCCGTCGCCGCACAGCGTCACGCAGGGCGAATTGGGCCGCGCCAGCCGCGCGCCCAAAACGCCGGATACGCCGAAGCCCATGGCGGCAAAGCCGCCGGCCGTCAGGTGATTGCCGGGCGTCTTCGGATTCCAGTATTGCTCCGACCAGACCTGACAGTTGCCGACGTCGTCGACCATCACCGTGTCGGGCGGCGAGATCTTGTTCATCTCCGCCATGATGCGGCGCGGCTCGATCGGCACCTCGTTCGAGCGCTCGAACGGTGCGCAGAAATTGCGCCAGTCCGTTTGCCAGGCTTCGATCTCCTTGCGCCAGGAACCGCCCAGGTGACGGCTGCCTTTGGCGCGGGCGATCCTCACCGCCTGGCCAAGAAAGGCCTTGGCGTCGCCGACTATGCCCATCTCGACCGGATAGTTGCGGCCGATTTCTTCCGGGTCGATATCGACCTGGATGAGGCGTGTCGGCGGGACGTTATAGACGTAGCCGGGCAGCCACGAGCCGGTATGAAGGTCGTTGAAGCGCGCGCCGATCGCGAGGATCACATCGGCGTTGCGGACGGCCTCGGTGGCCGGATACTCGCCCCACACACCGGCAACGCCGAGATGGAGCCGGTGATCCGCTGGCAGCGCGCTCTTGCCCATGAAAGACGTATAGACCGGAATATCGAGCTGTTCGGCGAGCGCCTTCAGCTCCTCGTAGGCGCGGCCGACGCGTACGCCGCCGCCGGCGAGGATCAAAGGCCGCTGCGAACCGGTGAGAAGGTTGAGCGCCTTCTCGACGGCGCCGTCGGCAACCGTCGTGCGCCAGTTGAGCGGCTCTCCGTGCGCATTCGGTTCGGGTGTCGAGACCGGGGCGGTGCGCATATACAGATCGTAGGGCATGTCGAAATGCACGGGGCCCGGTCTGCCGTGGCGCATCATCGAGAAGGCGCTGGGCAGCGCCTTCACAAGGTCCTCGACTTTGCCGATGCGCCAGGACTTTTTGACGATGGGGGTGAACATCGAGGACATGTCGCCATGGTAGCGATAGTCGTCCTGCAAGGCCCCGGTGTTGAGCTGGTTCGTCGGCACGTTGCCGGTAATGACGAAGAAGGCCGAGCCGTCATAAAAGGCATTGGCCACCGAGATCATCAGGTTCATGGGGCCGGGGCCGGTGGAGGCATAGACCGCAAGCGGCTGGCCGGTCAGACGATAGTAGACATCGGCCATGAAGCCGGCCGTCTGTTCGATGCGCGGCGAGATGTGGCGGATGCGGTCCGTCTGTTTGTAGAGCCCGTCGAGCAGGCCGATGGCGCCGTGGCCGGCGTAGCCGAGGATATAGGGGACCTTCTCCTTGACCAGATACTCGGCGATGATGTCGGTGCCGCGCATCTCGTTGGAGCCGGCGGAATAGGTCGAGGTTCGCGCCGGCGCCGCAGGGGGCGAGTAACTGGAAGGGGCCGCGCCGGAACGGCCCAGATAGGTTGAGGCGCGTTGCTGCGACCCGTACGAAGAGTAGCCGGCCGCCGTGGATTGCGACCCGTAGCCATCATACGATCTGGTCTGGTCCGCCATCGCCAAGCCCCCCTTTGTTTCCGTTCGGAATCCAAGCGTAGGTCTGCAGCCGGCACGCCCGATCCGCATCCCCGCGCGTCGCAGGGTGCAGTGAAGGCGGCTCGCATAGGCGTCGTCATCTTAGGCCGATGGAGACGGGGAGCAAGGCATTCGAGGCGCCGCCGCGTCCGTGCGGCGGCATGATCGGTGTTGAAATCTCAGGCTCGATCGCCCGCGCCGACCCGCCGGTCGGACGGCGTCATACCGAAGCGCCGGCGAAAGCAGCGGCTGAAGTAGGACAAGTCGGAAAATCCAGTCGCATAAGCGATTTCAGTGATACGTCTGTCCGACGCGACCGAGCGGAGTTGTCGCTCCGCGAGCAGCAACCGCTGCTCGAGCAAAAATTCCGAAAAGCTGGTGCCTTGCTGCTGGAACCAGGTCTGCAGGGTTCGCGGCGCGACGCCGGTCCACGCCGCTACCCGCGCAAGGTCGAGCGAGCCGTCGCCGAGATGCGCGCGAATATAGGCATGCGCCGAAGCCAGCAGCGCTTGGCGGACGCGGGGCCGCGCTGCCTCGCGCGCCGCCGGCGTCGCGCCGATCGCCAGCGACAGAAGATCGATGAACATGGTGCCCGCCTGCGAGGCACCTTCAGGCGACAGGTGTGGCGCGGCGTTGGCCAAACCGGTTGCGAAGCGGTGAAAGAGTTCGCCCGCGCCCTGGCGCGGGATTGCCCGAACGACGGCCTGCGGCGCATCGACGGTGCGCGCGATCAGCGCGGAGCGCGGGACCATAAAACACGCCAGCGCCATGTCTTCGGAAAAGTCGAGATCGAAGGGCCGGATACTGTCGAACAGGCACAGGTCGCCGGAGCCGACATATTGCGTGCGGTCATGCTGCGTGAGAGCGCAGGTGCCGCCCCGATGCAAATTGACAAAAAACCAATCGTCGGTATCGCGCGCGACTGCGCTTCGGTTGCGGCGGACGAGGTGCCGCTCCGATTTCACGAAATTGACGTGCAGCGGCCCGACCGGCCAGGATTCGATCGATCCGCTGAACTGCGCGCGCTCCGAGCGCTCGGTGCGTACACGGAGAAAAGCCTCGCAAACGGCATCATTCCAGAAGGCGAAGCTCTCGCGCGCCTGCACCGCATCGGTTGACCACACACGCATCGCGGTTCCCCGGAATGGCTGGTCGGCAGTCTAACAGTCCCTGAGTATTGCAACAATAAGCCGAAATAGCCCGGCGTGAAAAGTCAAGCCGAGCAGCGCCCCCGTCCAAGCCAGACCGCTGCAGGGCATGCCAAGCTTGCAAGCGCGCGGGGCTTTTTTCGCGCAAGGGAGCGCTTCATGGTCGCATTCGTGCTCATTCACGGGTCCTGGCACACCGGGCAACATTGGAAGCCGGTGATCGACCATCTCAAATCCAAGGGGCACACCGCCGTCGCGCCCACCGTATTGGGACATGGCGCGGGGGTGGAGAAAAGAGTCGATCATGCCCAACAGGTCGACGATTTGGTGAAACAAATTGTGCAGCAGGATTTGCGCGACTTCGTCATGGTCGGGCACTCCTATGGCGGCACGATCATCGCTCGTGCGGCAGAGGAGATTCCGGACCGCATTCGCCGGCTCGTCTTCTGGAATGCCTTCGTGCCCGAGCGCGGCCACAGCCTGAACGACGAGGTGCCGCCGCACTACCGCGCACTGTTCGACCAGCTTGCGGCCGCTTCGCCGGACCGCTCCGTGATGCTGCCCTACCCAATCTGGCGCGAAGCGTTCATCAACGATGCCGATGAGGCGCTGGCCAAGAGCTCATACGATTCGCTTTCGCCCGAACCCTACCAGCCGTTTGTCGACAAGCTCGATCTCGCGCGATTCTACGAGACAAAGATCCCGAAGAGCTATCTCAACTGCACCGAGGACACGGCGCTGCCACAGGGTGCGGAGTGGGGATGGCATCCGAGAATGTCGCAGCGGCTCGGCCTGTTCAGGCTGGTGCAAATGCCGGGCAGCCACGAGGTATTGTTCACCAACCCGACCGGCCTCGCGGAGAAGCTAATCGAGGCGGGGCGCGACTAACAAAGAGCCTCGCGAATCCGTGCAAGCCGAATTCCGCGCTAAGCCGCGCCGCCCTCGCGGTCGACGTCGAGCGCTGCCTCGAGATGCCGCGTGCAATTGAGCAGGCTCACCCCATGGGGCACGTCTTCTTGCAGGATCGTCACGCTCGTATTGTCGAAGCGCTCGGGACAAACGATCCCTGCCGGCAATGACGCGTGCCGTTCGACCAGGGCGCGGCAGACCAGACCGTGCGTGACCACGACCAAGGTGCCCTTCACGCCGCGTCGCCGGGCCACGATGAAGGCGAAAGCCTCGGCGACGCGCGCATGAAACGTCGGCCAGTCCTCGCCGTTGGGCGGCACGAAGTCGTGCGCAAAGGGGCTTTCGGGCAAGTCGGCATAGGCGGTACCGCGCAGATCGCCGAAGTTGCGCTCCTGCAAGAGCGGGCTTTCCTCGACCGCAATGCCGGAGCGGGCCGCAAGCGGCGCTGCCGTCATGCGGGCGCGCACGAGGTCGCTGCACAGGATGTGGACGAAAGGGTCGGCGGACAGCCGATGCGCGAGCTGCTCCGCCTGACGCAACCCGCGCTCGTTGAGGGGCACGTCGGCATGTTGCAGAATACGTGTGGCGTTACCGTCGGTTTCGCCATGACGCACGACCAGGATCGTCATGCCGCGCAGTCTAGCAGCATCCGCCCGCGCAGCCGAGTTGCAAATGGAGTTGCACTGCGGGAACGCGGGGGACGGGCCGCCTAGTGTCCCGATTCCGAAGTTCGCTTGATTTTGCGGCATCCTCGTGAGCGAACTTCGGAATCGAAGGACACTAGCAACTTTTTGATTCTAGTGTGGTTTGGTTCAGAAGTTCGCTTGATGAACTCGCGGATAGAATGAAGCGAACTTCTGAACCACCACACTAGAACACCTTGGTGAAATTCGGGTAGGTAGGACGCCGATGTTCGGCGTAGGAAGGCCGCTGATCGGCGCGGCGCGCGCGCTCCTGCCTCTGCGCGCGGTAATGGCGCCGCGCGCTGTTCTCTTCGACATGTTCGGTGCGGCTGTCGGCCTTCGCTTCCACCTTGGCGTTCATGTCGGCCACGATCGCCGGACTGACGATCGGCTTGTTTGAGAGCTTCGCTACCGGAAAGAGCTTGTGCTTTTCGTGGCGCGCCAGGGCGTGGTCCGCGGTCCGTTCCAAAATGCGCGCGCTTGGGTTGGCGACGACCGTCGGGCGGGTCGCCATGTACACCGGCACGCCGACGACCGCCAGGCCAAAGCCTATGGCGGCCATGTAGATCAGCGCCGAGACGGCTAGATCTCTGCTTTCGGACGGGTACATGTTTTCTTCCAAACGGCCGGCGCAGGCTTTCCGGCTCAGATGTCGCATGCGCGATCGATTGCCCGGCCCTTACATGGATATAATAGCCGCGGGAGCCGATGGTTCAATCGCCGGCATACCCATTTACCGGTTTTTTGCGGGAATGGGGGCAGCGCCGATGCGCTCTTTCGGCCGTTTTTGGGCCGATTGGGCGCCGCCGAGCCGGGTTGAGGTGTGCTTGGCCCGCGCCGGCCTTGCCACTAGAATGCCGCCCCAAGCACAGCGATTAGGCCCCAGGGAGAGAAGCCATGACCGCCATCCGCGGCTATGTCGCGCCGACCACCGAGACCGATGCACTCGGCGTGCATTCGCTCGATCAGTTCGTGCTGTCCGTGCCCGACGGCTCGGTGGCGCAGGATTTCTACAGGAATTTCGGCCTGGATGTCGCGGCCAGGGGAAACAGGCTGGAAATCATGACCTTCGGTCATGACCACCGCTGGGGCTCGGTGGTGGAGGGCACGAAGGCCAAGGCGCTGCACCACCTCTCGTTCGGCTGCTACGCCCAGGACATCGACCGGCTGAAGGCGCGGATCGAGGGCAACGGGGTCAAGCTGATCGACCCGCCGCCCGGTTTCGACAGCAACGGCTTCTGGTTCCGCAATCATGAGGGCGTGCTGATCGAGGTGAAGGTCGCGCCCAAGGTCTCGCCGGACAACAAGGCTGACAGCCAGTGGATTTCGGCGGAGCCGGGCCAGGCCGGCGCCTCGACACGCGGCAAGGCGGCGGCGGTGCGCCCGCGCCGGCTCTCGCACGTGCTGATCTTCACGCGCGATATCGACGCTTCGCTCGACTTCTATGCACGCACTCTGGGCCTGCGGCTGTCCGACCGCGCCGCCGACATCGTCGCCTTCATGCACGGCATCCACGGCAGCGATCATCATCTGCTGGCGCTGGTGAAGTCGAGCGCGCCCGGCTTCCATCACTGCTCCTGGGACGTCGCCAGCATCAACGACATCGGCCTCGGCGCCATGAACATGCACGACAAGGGCTTTCAGAAAGGCTGGGGCCTCGGCCGTCACGTGCTCGGCTCAAACTATTTTCACTACATCATGGATCCCTGGGGCAGCTTCTCGGAATATTCCTGCGATATCGACTACATCCCCAAGGATGAGCGCTGGCCGTCCGGCGATTACGCGCCGGAGGACTCGTTCTATCTGTGGGGTCCGGAAGTGCCGCGCGAGTTCACGCTCAACGCCGAGGCCGGCGAGAGCTGAGGATGGAAGCGGTTTCTGGCTAATCTGTTCGTCCGTGCGATACGGGGACCCTGGGAGATAATGCCGGGGCCTGAAATTGCGTCCTGGATTCCCGCTTGCGCGGGAATGAGCGGAGTTTGGGGTGCCCGATCGTAATCACGGCGAGAGTATTCACTCGACGATCTTCACCAACTCGCCGGGCCTGACCCGATCGTGCGGACCCAGCCCATTGAGCACCCGGAAGCGCTTGAGCGCGTGATCCGAAACCGCCATGCGGCGGGCGAGGCTGGCGACGGTGTCGTGTTTGCCGACGGTGACAACCCTGATGCCCAGCGGATGCACCTCACGGCTTTCCTTCAGGGTCATGCGGCGGAAGCTGGCGATGGATTGGCCGAAGGAGCGGTCGGCCGCTGGCGTCATGCTCCGGGCCGCGAAGATGAAGCGATAGACGTCGCTGCCGAAGCGCAACGCGTACAGCCGGAATGACCATTTCTCGCCTTTCGCCGTGGCGGTCGCGCCCGGAAAGCCGTTGATGTCGATCGCCTTGACGCTTGCCGGATCGATGTTCTCCATCCAGCCCGACTGCAGATAGGCGGCGAGCGACTGCTCGGCCGGCACGCTCACCACGTCGAGCCGCATCGCCTCGCCGGCGCCGGTCTTCAGGCCGAGCACCGCCTGCGCCGTGTTTTCCAGCGTGAAGCCGGGCGGCGCCTGGAAGGTGAAGCCGAGCCTGGGCTGCAGGAACCGACGGCCGCGCACGAAGCCCTCGCTCGGATCCTCGCCGTAGATCATGCCGTTGAGGTCCTCGAGATAGGCCTTGCGGTCGCGCTCGCCGGCGCCCGGCGCGCTGTACTGGCGCGCGTTGAGCAGAACGTTGTGCACGCGCGAGGGGGTGGAGGGGTGATTGGAGAGGAAGTCGGGCGCCTCGTCGCCGCCGGAGCTCAGGTCGGCCTTGCGCTGCATGTCGGTAAGAAAGCGGGAGGCGCCGTAGGGATCGAGACCGGCGCGAGCCGATATGCCGACGCCGATGGCGTCCGCCTCGAATTCCTGCGCGCGCGAGAAGCTCGCCAGCGCGAGCTTCGACTTGGCGAGCGCCAGCGCCGTCGTCTGCGGGTCGCTGACCACCTCGGTCATTACGTGGTCGACCAATGCCGCTTGGCGCGCCTGCTCGGCGCGGATCTGCGCGTGGCGCGCGATGACGTGACCCATCTCGTGCCCGATCACCGAAGCGAGCTCGGATTCATCGTTGGCGAGTGCGACCAGCCCGCGTGTGATGTAGAGATGGCCGTTGGCCAGCGCGAAGGCATTGATCGCCGGCGAATTCAGCAGCGTGACGTCGTATTTGAGATCGGGCTTCTCCGACGCCGCCACCAGGCGGTTCACCAGCTTGAGGATCGTCGCGTGCAGCTTGGGGTTATGGTAGACGCCGCCGTACGAGGCCAGAATACGCGCGTTTTCGCGCTGTTCGGCGGTGGTGACAGGGGCGGGCGCTTCCGGCTGCTGCGGCAGCGTGAGCTTGGGCAGTTGCAGCGAGACCTTGCTGTCGGCCGGCAGACCGGTGCAGCCGGCAAGCCCCATGGCAAGCGCCAGCGCCACGCCCGCCAGTCCGATCAGCGCTCGGCCGTTTGGCCCGCTCATTGCCCCGTTCCTACCCGGCCGCTACGGTCCTTCCCCGGCGAGCTCGATCTGCTCCGGCGCGTCGGCCTCGATGATGGGTCCGCGCCGCATTTCGACAAAGCCGCGCACCAGCACCCGGCGGCCGGCAAGCTTCGCAGGGTCCAGCCCGGCGGCGGCGAAGATGTGCGCGTTGCGGCGCAATATGGCAACGCTGAAGTCGCGCGTCCACCGCCGCCCGAAATTCAAATATATTGTGCCCGCGCTCTGGTGGACCGACAAGATCTTGCCTTCTATCAAGGTAAACCGCCCTCGCCGCCGCTCTAAACCGGCGGAACTTTCGGCCGCCAAAGGGGCGAAATTGGGATCGCGCCACTGGCCGCGGCGGGCCTGGCGGGCCGCGCGCTCGGCGGCCAGCAGCGGCTTGGCACAGGCCTCTTCGCCGACGCGGGCGGCGACGCGCGCCTGGCCTGCGGCCAGCAGCCGCTGTTGCAGCGACTGGCGGTCGTCACCGGCGAAGGCGAAGGCGACCAGACGGCCGTAGCGGTCGCGCTCGGGCCCGAGCCTTGCGAGCCGCAGTGCGCGGCTGCCGATGAGCCCGGCCAAGGCCTCGCGGCTCTTGCCGGTGATCTCGATGGCCGCCAGGCGCAGCACGCGTCCGTCCGCCAGCAGGATGGTGCGGCCGTCGCGGACCGCCGCGACATGCGCCTTGCCGATCGGCGCGAGCGGGCAGGCGGCTTGCGCCGCGTTGGGCGCTAAGACCAGCGACAGGGCCAGCAAGGAAAGCACGCGTTGCATGATACCGATTGTCGGTACGCGACATTGCGGCCGTCAATAGCCGGGGAACCGGGTTTGCGCTCGCTGCATCGGCTTCGGCACACAGCCGTCGGAGCCCGTCACGGAGGCGTGACGAAATGCGTATCCGGCATCCTGAGATGCGAGTGAAGCGAGCCTCGAAGGCGGTTCCGAAAGAGTAATGATTGCAGGCAGATCACAGCAGGTCACGGCGCTTCATCGGGGCGGAAAAGTCGTGGCTGGCGCGCCTTGTCGGGGTGCGCCGCCGTGGCCATCATGCTAGATGTTCCCCTCGCCGGTCCCGTAGCTCAGCCGGATAGAGCAGCGGTTTCCTAAACCGAAGGTCAGAGGTTCGAGTCCTCTCGGGACCGCCAGCACGCTGGTTTGGACAATCGGCGACGCGTCGACCATCTCTCCGAGGAATTGCCCGGCCGTCCCGGCGTGCGCCACGACGCGGTTGACGCGCCTCGCGATCAAGGTTCTCCGGCGTGCTCTTCGTGTCGCGCCAGTGCGACGAGCTTTTCGGTCTGCTGGAACGCGGAAGTGACGGTGACTTCGCCGCTCGGATCGGAAATCCTGCCGAACGCCGCCGCGACATTCTCCGGCGTGCGTTCCGCCTCGGGCAGGTGCACCCCGGCCGTTTCCGTGATCAGCGTCCGCGCGAAGGAGCCGGCGCCTGCGCACAACATCACCCGCGATGGCGCGTCCTCCGAGACGAGGAACAATACGCCGGGCGTTATCAACTCCGGCGTCATCAATGCCGCGTCCGCTTCCGACACCAGTCCCTGCGTCATGCGGGTGGCCGCAGTCGGCAGGAGCGTGTTGGTCCGGACGTTGTATTTCTCCCCCTCGATATGCAGGACATTCATCAGGCCGATCATGGCCGCTTTCGCCGTCCCATAATTGGATTGCCCGAAGTTGCCGTACACCCCCGACGATGACGAGGTGAGAACGATCCGGCCGAATTTCCGCTCGCGCATGCCGTCCCACACGGCCTTGGTGCAGTTGACGGTGCCCATCACATGCACGTCGAGGACGAGACGGAAATCGGCCAGATCCATTTTCGCGAAGCTCTTGTCGCGGAGGATGCCGGCATTGTTGACCAGGATATCGACGCGCTTCCATCGATCGATCACCTGGCCGACCATGGTCTCTACGGAGTCCATCTCCGCGACGTTGGCGCCGACCGCGACCGCCTCGCCGCCGCGCGCCACGATCTCGGCCGCCACCTCCGCGGCGACGGCCGGCGCACGAGCGCTCCCGGGCTCGAAGTCCACGACCGCGACTTTCGCGCCGCGCGCGGCCAATCCAAGCGCGTGGCTGCGGCCCAATCCACGGCCGGCGCCGGTTACAATGGCGACGCGGCCATCAAATCGAATTTGCATGAACGTCCTCGTCTCGTAATTGGGTTTCCGTTTCTCGCGAAAGGCGCGGGTCCTTCCGCCAGATCGCGACTTTGCAGGTGTGCTTGGAAGGCGTGCAATTCGGCGACGTCGCCGCCGCGATCCAGGAGGACGGGGCTCGGCATCGGCTACTCGGCCCGCGCGGAAACGGCATAGCGCTGCGGCAAGGGATCCAGCGCGTCCTGCAGCTTGCGGAGCGCTGCGGCATCGCCGGTCGGAATTTCGACGCGCACCACAGTGTTGAGCTTTTCGTCCTTGGCGACGGTCACCTCAGGGGTCACCGTGGCACCGAAGATGCGCTCGACCTCCATTTTCACCTTCTCGACTACGGCGCGGTCCCTGAGCTCGTTCTTGACGATCTTGCCGACCGCGGTTGTCGGCAACGCGTCGATCAGGATGACCCGCTTCGGCTTTGCCGGCGGCTCGGCGACGTTCTCGTGCAGGTAGTGTTGAAGGAGATTCGCATCGAGCTGCGCGCCCGGCGCCGGAACGGCATAGAGGATCGGCACCTCGCCCGCATAGGCATCGGGCATGCCGACGGCCGCGCTGATCTGAACGCCCGGAAAGGCGTTGGCCACATCCTCGATATCGGAAGGATTGATGTTGTGGCCGCTTCGCACGATCAGATCCTTGGCGCGGCCGGTGAGAACCAGCCGCTGGTCGTCGGTCAGGTAGCCGACGTCGCCGGTAGTGAGCCAGCCGTCGGAGCGCAAGATATCCTGATTGTGCCTGGGGTCGACATAGCCCGGAAACACCTGCGGTCCCTTGACGAGCACAACACCGCTCGTCCCGGGCGGACAGGTCGCATCGTCCTGGCCGGCATCGAGGCTGACGATCCGGGTCTGGGCAAACGGCGCCCTGAACCCCACGCTCCCTTGCGCCGGCGTGCCGCGGCCAGGATTGAAAGCGATCGCAGCCGCGGTCTCGGTCATGCCGTAGGTCTCGTAGAGCTTGATCCCTGTCCGACCGGTGAACCGTTCACTGACGGCCTTGGGACAAACTGCCCCGCCGGTCAGTCCCATGCGAACCGACGTGATATCGGCATTTTCAATCGGCACGTCGGAAAGCGCTGCGATCGACGTGGGCACCCCGCTCACGATCGTCACATCGAAGGCGTCGACGATGCGCCAATAGGTTCGTATCGCCCCGCGGTCGCGCAGGCTGTAGGGCGAGGGAAAGATCACGTGTCCCCCGGCCGCCAGCACCGAGAGACCGGTCGTCATGGTTCCGCCGACGTGGAAGAGTGGGAAGCCGTTGATCACGACGTCGTTCTCGGTCAGGCCGTGCACCTGGGCGAAGCTCCAGGCCGCGTGAATTTGATTGCCGTGTGTCAAGCGGACCAGTTTGGGGCGTCCGGTCGTGCCGCCGGTATGGAAGAGCGCACAGACGGTCTTCCTGGATGGCGCGCGGCTCGAACGCCAGTGCGTCGTCGCCGTGCGCGTTCGCCGCCTCGGCGAATGCGACCATCGATCCGCTTGCCGCATCCGGCTTGCCCAGCACCACGATCTTCTTCAATGAGGGGGTCCGTGCGATGACGGCTTGCGCCTTCCGCCAGATCTCGGCGTCGACATCGGGGGGCGAAAGGACGAGGACGGTTGCGTTCTCCGCGGCCAGCAGATCGGCGATGACCTCGGCGCCGAGAAGATAGTTGATCGTGCTCGCGACGCTCGCGGTCTGCGCGCCGAGCAGCGCTTCCATCATTCCGTCGACAATGGGGCCGAGGAAGGCGACCGTGCCGCCGTCCGGCGCTCCCAGAAGACTATGAAAGAGGTTCGCCGCGCGGATGACCTTCTTGTAGAGATCCCGATGCGAGATGGTCGACGACCGGCCCGAATATCCTCCCGCCGGAATGGTCGTGACGGCGGGGCGGTCGGGATGCAAATGCGCGGTCGCGCGCAAGAGGTCGATCAGCGTCCTTGCTGGAATCAGTTCGTCATAAGGGCGCGCTTCCAGCGCCTCGATATCGGCGATCGTGATGACGTCGCGCGCCGCTCTTGTCGTCTTCATCTCAGGAATGTCGTTCGCCATCCGCCGGCCTTTTCCGTTAACCGCTCGCCAGGTCCCGCTTGAGCACGTTTCTGGTAATTTTGCCGGTCACCGTCTTTGGCAGTTCGTCCATCACGCGGATGTCCGCGGGGCACTTGTAGGCCGCGAGGCGTTCGCGGCAGAAGCGGGAAAGCTCGGCCGGATCGATTTCCACGCCACGCGCGGCGGATATGAAGGCCACGACCGTCTCGCCGCGATAGGAATCCGGAGCACCGACGACCGCCGCTTCGCGCACCCCCGGAAAGCCGTAGAGCACGTCCTCGACCTCGCGCGGCCATACCTTGAAGCCCGAAGCGGAGATCATGTCCTTCTTCCGGTCCACCAGGTAAAACCAGCCCGCCTCGTCGTAGAAACCGATATCGCCGGTATGCATCCAGCCGCCGACGAGAGCTTCGGCCGTCTCCGCGGGCTTGCCCCAATAGCCCATCGTCACGCCGGGGCCGCGCACGACGATCTCCCCGTATTCGCCCGGCCCCAGCGGGCGGCGCAGGTCGTCCACGACGATCGTGCTCACGCCCGGAATCGGCAGGCCGATCGAGAGCGCTCCCGACCGCGGGTCGATGGGGATAGGCCCGTCGTTCGGCGTCAGATGGCTCGGGCTCGTCAGCTCGGTCATGCCGTAGGCGACGCGGATCGAATGCCCGAAGCGCTGCGCAAAGGCTTCGGCGACCGCGGGCGCGATCGGGGCGCCTCCGGAATAGAGATGGGCGAAGCTCGCGAAATGCTCGCGCGTGGCCTCAGGCTGGTTCATCAGGGCGATGAACGCGGTGATGGCGCCCACCATGAATGTCGGCTTACGTTCGAGAAACGCTTCGAGTACGACCGACGGATGAAAACGGTAGGTAAGCACTTGCGAAGCGCCCGCGGCGAAACCGGCAACGAGCTGGAGTTCGAAACCCGTGATGTGGAAGAGGGGTGCAATGCCGAAGATTCGCGAGTCGCCGTTGAGTTTGAAGTGGTCACGGCTGATGAGCGCATTGGCGACGAGATTGCGGTGGGTCAGCATGGCGCCCTTCGGCACGCCGGTCGTTCCGGACGTGTAGAGCAGCAGGCCGATGTCTTCGGGACCCGGGGTCGAAGGTGCAGGCGGCGGAAGCGCCTGCTCGACGATCTTCGCCATCGCCAGGTCCGCCGGCGCTTTGCCGGGCGTCGGCAGTACGCGCGTATCGTTCCAGGTTTGAAGCTCGTGACCGCTGGTCCAAAGAACGAGATCGGGCTCGATCATGCCGGTGGCGGCGCTCGAAACGGTCTCCCACTGATCGTCGTGGCACAGAGCCGCCTTCGGCGTGCAATCGGCGAACAGCTTGGCGAGCTCCGGCGCGCGGTACATCGGATTCAGGCTGACGACGATCGCCCCCAGCTTCCAGGCGGCAACCGTTGCGATCGCGAATTGCGGCACATTCTGCAGGATGATCGCGACGCGGTCGCCCCGTCCGACGCCTTTGCGCGACAGCCAGCCGGCAAGACGGTCGCTGAGCTGATCGATGTCGCCGTAGGTGAGGCACGTGTCGAAATAGTAGAGGGCCGGCGCGTCGTGCGGCGCGGCGCGGAAAAGATCGAGCGCGGTCAGACTGCGCGATTGCGCGGCCTCCGCTTCGGAACCGCGAAACTTCAGCCCAAAGGGGCGCCGCGGCCGCCGTTTCATAGGCGGCGAGGACGCTGTCGATGTCCGGGGCGGAAGTCACGGTCGTCCTGTCTCAACAGCCATTCGAGCCTCGGATCAATGAATTGCCGCGTACATGATCTTCTCTTCGGTCGCTTCGAGCGCCGTGAATTCCTCCACGACCTTTCCCTGGCGGGAGACGAGGATGCGATCTGATAATCCGAGGATTTCCGGCAGGTAGGAGGAGATGACGACGACCGCCTTGCCCTCGTCGGCGAGCCGATTGATCAATTCGTGAATTTCAACGATGGCGCCGACGTCGACTCCCCGCGTCGGCTCATCGAATATGATGATATCCGGTTCCTGGATCAGGGACTTGGCGATGACGACCTTCTGTTGGTTTCCGCCGGACAACTCGATCACCTTCGACTCGTCGCCGGTCGCGCGGACGTTGAGGCGCTTGATCCAATCGGCGCCGGACGCCGACTGATCCCGGCGGGACAGCAGCGCGCGCCCGGCAGGGAATTTCGCCAGCAGGCCGAGATAGATATTGCGCGCGATCGAAGCGGTCTCGAAGAAGCCTTCGATCTTGCGGTCTTCCGTAACATAGGCGACACCCGCTTTCACGGCCGGCGCGGGCACCCGATAGCGCACCGGCTTGTCGCGCAGGATGATCTCGCCGCCGTGAAAGAAGTCGCGCTTGAGGACGCCGGAAACGATCTTGAACGTTTCGGTGCGGCCTGCGCCGACGAGGCCGAAAACGCCCGTGATCTGGCCCGCGAAGATGGACAGTGAATTGTTCTTCACCATCGGGGCCATCTTGAGATTCTGGATGGTGAGGACGCGCTCGCCGGCGGGGCGCACCGTCGCCTTCTTGGCGCCGTAAAGCGTATGCGAGAGGTCGCGGCCGACCATCGCCTGCACGATGCGCGCCCGGTCAAATTTGTGCGCGTCGTCGGTGACGATTTTTCTGCCGTCACGCAGCACGGTGATCCGGTCGGCAAGTACAAGCGCTTCTTCCAGCGCGTGGCTGATAAAGACGATGGAAACGCCCCGCTTCTTGAGATCGCGTACGAGATCGAAAAAGTATTTCCTTTCTTCCGGCGTCAGCGCCGCGGTCGGCTCGTCGAAAATGATCAATTTCGCTTTGTGCAGCACGGCGCGCGCGATCTCGACCATCTGCTTCTTGGCTGCGCCCAGCGAGCCGACGGTTGCGGCGGGCGGAACGTCAAAGTTGAGCGACTGAAGAAACTGCTGTGCCGCTATATTGATGCCGCGCAGGCGGTTGTAAAAGCGTTCCTGGCCGAGGAACAGGTTCTGCGCGACCGTCATGGTCGGGACCAGACTGTTCTCCTGGAACACCATGGCGACGCCGAGATGGCGCGCCTCCAGCGGCGTGTTCGGCGCGGCTGCCATGCCGTCGATCTTCATCGCGCCCGACGTCAAGCTGACGACGCCTGCCATCACCTTCGTGAGCGTCGACTTGCCTGCGCCGTTCTCGCCGACGAGCGCATGAATCTCACCGCGCGCGAGCTCGAAGTCCACGTTTTCGATCGCCGGCACGCCCGAATAGAGCTTCGTCGCCTTTTCAAGGGAGAGGATGATATCGCTCATGCCCCAAATTCCTTCGCGAGCCCTTCGGTCGACAGTCGGAGCAGGCGGCGCGGCCCCTTGGCGATCATGTAAAGCCAGTCGCCACTTTCCACGGCCGATACGATGCCGTGATTGGAGCCGTCGACGCGGCTGTGCAGCGAAAACATCGGCTTGCAGGCCGCGTCGAGGCGGATCACCAGTCCGTAGGAGCGCGGGGGCGCCCAAGGCTTGACGACGCCCATCGTCTTTAAATGCGCGCCTTGCATCGGTTCCTTGAACGACCGGCCCGAGTTCAAGCGCGGGGCGATCCAGTATTCCGGGTCGATTTCCGCCATCATGCGTTTGCGATAGGCAGGCTCGCGCAGCACGAACTCGACAAGCTGCGTGCGCGCGATAAATGCGGTCAGCCACCATCCGCCGCCGCGGGCGGGGGAGAGCCGTGACGGATAGACGGGCAGATGGCTCAGCACGACCTTGCTCGCGCCATCTGGCGCAACCGTGATCAGCCGGTGCCTCCAGCTTTCGGAAATGAGGGCGGACCCGTTAATCGCGCAGGCGCCGAATGCGTAATGAAGGCCCTGTGCGAGCACGGTAACCTGCTTTGTGGGCAAGTTCAGGCGCAGCGCTCGGCCCGAGCGGCCCCGCTCCATCAGATCCCATGCCCATTCGTCTGCATCGTGCGCCGCAGAGCCGTCGGTGGCGTACAGCGCTCCGTCACCGCCCGGCGCCAGGGCATTGACGCTGCGCAGGCCGGACCCGGCGAAGGTCGAGTCCGGATTCGCCGCTGCAGGATCGGGATAGACGCGGATTTCGCGGCCGTTGAGAGCGACGGCAATACCGCCGCCGGGCACGCAGGCGAGGGCGGTAATCGGCTGATCGAAAGTGCGTATTACGGTCGCGCCGCCGTCTTCGAGGCGCGAGAGGCGCGGCCCGTCCGCGAGGTAGACCTTGTCGCCATCGCTCGCCAGATCCTCCGGCGCGGCGCATTCGAACACGGTCTCGGCCTGTTCGAGCGCCTGGTTAGGCTTCAGTGCTCCGTCGAACGACGGCACGGTGATTGTCGCTTCGCCCCGGCCGAGAAAGCCCTGCACAAGATCGCGAAGAGCGCCGAACACTATAGCTTCCCCCACCGTTTCTCGTACTGCGCGAAATTCGGATCGGCACCCTCCAGCTTGTAGCGGCCGATGCGATTGTTGGCGATGCCGCCAAGATAAAGATAACCGCGGTGCTCGCGCATCGAGGTGATCATCGGATGGTTGAGGCCGTGCAGGTCCCAATAGGAGTCGAGGATCTCGCCCTTCTCATTGAATTTCACGACGCAGCCGGTGTTGATGTTGGGGAACAGCCATTCGTCGCCCGGCACGCGTTTGGCCATGCGCTGGCGGAAACCCGGCATCTTCCAGGCGAGGTCCAGCGCCGGGCTGCGCATGCCCACGAGCGCGAGCCAGTAATTGCCGTCCGAGGCGAGGTTGATGTTGTCGGGATAGCCCGGCAGGTTGTCGATCACGGTCTCGACGGCGCCCTTTTTCGGGCCGTCGAACCAATAGCGCTTGATCGAACAGCCCCAGGTCTCGGCGAACAAGATCGACTGGCCGTCGCTCGCGACGCAGATGCCGTTGGGGAATTTGAGGCCCCGCAGCACCGTATGCGTCTTGCCGGTGTTCGAGTCGTAGCAGATGATGCGTCCGTTGCCGCGCGCCTCGAGACCGTCAATCGGCCATTCGTCCATTTCGTAGCGGACCGTGGCCTCGGAAAAGAAGATGAGGCCGTCATCGGTGATGTCCAGGTCGTCGGCAAGCCGCAGCCGGCTGTCGTCGTTCACGGAGGAGAGGCTGCGGTTCGTTTCGTCCGTTGCCTTCTCGACCCTGCCGTCAGGGGCGATGCGGTAGAGTCCCATGCCGCCGATGCAGACGTAGAGGTTGTCCTTGCGGTCGAATGCCATGCCGAGCGGCTGGCCGCCGATATGGGCGAACACTTCCATCCGCTCGTAGTCCGGCGCGAAGAAGCGGATAATGTCGCCGTGGCGCGAGCCGGCGTAGAGATTGTCATTACGGTCGAGGATTACGTCTTCCGGCGCCTCGATGCGCCCCAGGCCGATCAGCGTCACATCGCGCAGCTTGTCGTTCTGCTCGAAGGGCCCGCCGCTGCCGATCTCGGTCGGCGGCGGCTCCGGCAGCGCGAGATAGGTTGGGCTGACATAGACCTTACTGATGATCCGCGACCGGTTCTTCTGCCAGCGGATATCGATCATCGCCGCGGTCAGGAGGATGCCGGCAAGCACGATGCGGTTGACGCCGCCGCGGGCGTTGAGGGTGGTGAGACCGTTGATGATCAAGAGGACGATCAGCGTGCCGACCAGCGATTTGGTGACCGAACCCTTGCCGCCGCCGAGCGTGATGCCGCCGAGCACGGTCGCGGTCAGCACGATGATCTCGAGGCCGACGCCGATGTCTCCGCCGACCGTGCCGAGGCGTGCGGCAAAGAACAGCGCGCCAATGGCCGTGAGTCCGCCGCTGGCGACATAGCACAGCGCGATCGTGCGCCTGACCGCGACGCCCGAGTTGTAGGCTGAGCGCCGCGACCCGCCGATTGCCGTGATGTGCCAGCCCGGGCGCAGGCGCGTGAGGAAGATGTGGCCGAAAATCGCCACGATGATGTAGAGGATCGCCACACTCGGTATGCCGAGGACCGTCCCGTAGGCGACAAAATTCCACGAGGGAAAATCCGGGAAGGCGGCGGCGATGTTGTTGGAATAGCTCTGGATGAGAAGGTCGTAGGCCGAACGGTAGATGATCAGCGTGATCAGCGTCGTTATGAAGGCGCGCAGCCGCAGATAGCCGATCAGCAGGCCGTTCACGGCGCCCAGCAGCATGCCGCAGACGACGGTTGCCAGGGCGACGAGCGGCACCGGCCAGCCGAGTACATCGAGGGTGAAGAGGGCGCAGAAGTCGGTCAGCGCGAACATCGAGCCCACCGAAAGGTCGATGCCGCCGACGATGACCACGAGCGCCATACCGAGCGCGATGAATCCGATCTCACAAGCCTGCCGCGCCGTGTCGGCGAGGCTCGCCGGCGACAGGAAATTGTGGATCGACTGGCTGAGCCAGAAGCCGACGATCAGCAGGACGAAAACCGGAATGGCGGTTTCGGTCCAGCGCTTCGAGAGTATTTCACCAAGCCAATGGTCGGGCCAATAGCGGTAGCGCAGGCGAATAATGGCTTCTCGCATCGGAAAAGCAGCTCCGAGCCGTCACGGGAAATGGACCAGCCGGGCGTTTGCCGCCCGGCTGGGCTTTAGTCATTCGGCGGCGGCCTCTTTCTTCAGGACGTCGAGGTTCCAGCATGTCGTCGGCACGCTGGCGTTCGCCTTGGTAATCGGAATCAGCGTCGTGTATTCCGAGCCTTTCACCGAACCCGGCTTCACGCCGGAGGAGAGCAGCCATTTGATGGTGCCGGCCATCTGCGCCGCCTGGGTCGGCACGTCGTAGCTGAGGTCGAGGTCGAAGGCGCCGGTCTTCACCAGATCGCAGGCTCCCCGGTGTTCGCCGCCGCCGGAGGTCGCCAGGAACACCTTGCCCCTGAGGCCGGCTTCGTTGATTGCAGCCGCCGTGCCGATGTCCATGCCGTCCCAGAAGCCGACGATGCCGCAGAGGTCGGGATGCTGCTTGAGCACCGTCTGCGTTATCGCCTTGGCCTTGGCCGCATCCCAATCCGCCGCCTGACTGGAAACGACCTTGATTTCAGGATGCTTGGCGAGCACGTTCGATACGCCCCTCAGCGTATAGGCGCTCGCCGCGGCCGACAGCGCGCCTTGCACGATGGCGATCTTGTTCGACTTGCCTTTGCAGGCATTGACGACGGCCTGGGCATCACGCTCGCCGATTTCGATCCAGTTCGCGCCGACGAATGCCGAACTGCGGTAGGCCGAGCCCATATTGATCTGCACGACGTAAATGCCCGCATCCTCGGCGCGCTTCAACAGCCTGGCATAGGTCTGCACGTCGGGATTGTGGATCACCATCACGGCCGGCTTTTCCGAGATGAGCGAGGTGACGGCCTGCGCTCCCGCGTTGGTATTCCAGTTGGGATCGCGCAGTTCGAATTTCACGCCGTAGGGCTTGAGCTCTTTTTTCAAGCCCGCCCACCAGCCTTCGGTGAGATCGAAGCCCATCGCCACGGGAACGTAGGCGACTGTCTTGCCCGCCAATGCTTTGCGGAATTGCGCCTGGAAGGGCTCGTTGAGCCCCTGTTCGGCGGCAAAGGCGCAGGCACTTGCCGCCGTTACGATCCCAACGGCCAACATTCCCGTACGCATCCATCTGGAAAGCAAAGTCATAGGTTCCTCCCTTAGTGTGACACCACGTGTCGCTATTCAAATATCCCCTTGTTGCGCCGTCTCTTCATTGCGCGGATTGAGGAATGAGTCGGCGATGACGGCGGCAAGCAGGACAATTCCCTTCACCAGGTTCTGTGCCGAGTAGGACAGGTTCATGATCGTCATGCCATTCAGCATCGTTCCGATCAGCAATGTCCCGAGGATCACATTGATGACGCCGCCGCGGCCGCCCGAGAGGCCGATGCCGCCGAGAACGACGACCAGGATGACGTCATAGATCAGCGTCGAATTGAATATCCGGGTCGGCATGGAATTGACCGATGCCGCCATCACCAGACCCGCGAAGCAGCCGATCAATGCCGCCAATACATATTGCAGGACGATGATCGGGCGGGTCGGAATGCCGGTGACGCGCGCGGCCGAAGAATTGTCGCCAATCGCGTAAATGTAGGCACCCCAACGCGTACGGCGCAGCAGAAAGGCGACCGCCACGCAGGCGAGAGCGAAAATGATGATGGGCATCGGCACGCCGAACAGGCTGCCCTGTCCGAGTTCCTCGAAGCCCTTCATGCCATCGCTCCATTGGACGACGTCCACCTGGAACAGAAATGCCTGACCAAAGCCGGCGAGAAAAATGCCGGTGGCGAGGGTCGCAAAGAGCGAGGGCACCTCGGCGAAGGCAATCAGCCATCCGTTGATCAGACCGAAGGCAACGGCGACGGCAAATGCCGTGACAATCGATTCGCCGAGCGAATGGCCATTCTGCACCATCTGCAAGACGAGGCCGGGCGGCACGGCAAGCGTCGCGATGAGCGAAATGTCGATGCCGCCGCCGATCACGACGATCGCCATCGCCAGGCCCAGAATGCCGAGAACCGACACGTTCTGCAGCAGCGTCAGAATATTTTGGGCGGTCAAGAATCCGTTCAGGAAGACCGAGCAGAAGATGAACAGCGCGGCGAAAACCGCGAAGACGATTTCCTGCTGGGTGACGTGGAAGCGCTTTGTCGCCCCTTTTTTCATCCCGGCGTTGCTCCGCCGACACTGCCACAAGGGAACGCGGCGAGAGGGTGATGCCGCCCAAGGCCGCCCGACCGAGCCATGCGATATGTTGCGATGCAAATAAGCTGGGACGAACAGCGCCGTATACCACCTTCAGAATGAAGGGGGCGCAGAAAGACGTTCCCCACCTGCCTCGGGTTCGGGGCGCGAAACATGGGCATTCCTCCGGCCGACGATGCGCCGGCACACGGTCCGTGGCCTCTATGGGCCAATCTGCCGTAATTTTAAGATTATCACCGGATGAAACGGAAGTCTTGCCTCCGCGCGCAAGCTGCTTGCTTGAGCGCGCACTCAAATGCATATTTTGTTGCCGGCCGTGCCTAAGAGGCCCAAATGCCTGGAAAGCCTGTTAGAAAACAAACAGAACGAGACGCGGTGCCCCTTGGGTTCGTCATCGCCGTGAGATCTCGCGCGGAGGGCCTGTCGGCTTCCATGGGGGTTTGCGGGAGGGCAGTGTGGATCTCGTCTTCTCAACCGAGAGTTTAGAGCGCGAAAAGCGCTATGCGGCCTGGCGCGAGGCAATTTGCGACGTCTACGTCCACGTCGATGTGAAGGCGGATGACCAGTCCAACTACGACGGCTTTATCCGTGAGGTGCAATTCGGTTCGGTCGCCTTGACGGACGTTCTGCTTTCGCATCAGCACATCTCAAGAAGCCGCTCGCATCTGTCGAAACTCGACAAGGATTGTTATTACGTTCAACTGATACAGACGGGGAATATAAATGTCCTTCAGGCGGGGGCGGTACTACCGACCAACGCCGGCATCGGCGCGCTCTTCTGCGCGTCCGAACCATATGATCTTCAGTGCCTGGGCAAAGTCCGGTCTTATTATCTCGAATTGCCTCGAAAGGAATTCGCGGCGCGCTTCGCAAAGGAGCGAGTCCCGATCTCGACAACCATGAGCACCGGCCGGGGGCTCGGCCGCATTGCCACCGAATTCTGCGCGACACTGGCCTCGCAAGGCTCTTCGCTCGATACTTCCGTTCGGGCTCGCCTGGGAGAAGAGCTTATGGATGTATTGGCGCTGGCCTTCGATTCGACCGAGCAGGAAGAGCCTGTCGCCGAACAGGTCGTACAAAGAGCCCGCCTTCGCTCGGTCAAAGCATGGCTTGAAGAACACCTTTGTGACCCGGATCTGTCGCTTGAGGCGATCGCCAAAGCAAATGCTATCTCCCTACGCTATCTCCATGCGCTCTTCCGACTCGATGGAACGTCGGCCTCCAGCTGGATCTGGAATCGGCGGCTGGAGCGCAGCTTCGACATGCTCTCGCGAAGCGACAATGACGCGCTTTCGCTGGCGGAGATTGCGTATCGTGTCGGCTTTAGCAGCTCATCTCATTTCAGCACGATGTTCCGCCGGAAATTCGGCATGCGGCCCTCGGATGTGAGGCGCTGAACAATTCCGGGCTTTCACTGACCTCGCTTGTAGTCGCTCAGCCGGCGGTCAGCTTGTCCTGCGTCTTCGTTGCAAAATCGCCAGCGTCGTGGCGCTCGTGCAACTGGCTCGACGGCTCGCCGGAGATGCGGTTGACCATGCGCCCGCGCTGCACGGGCGGCCTTTCGAGCAGCATGTCGGCCCAGCGCCGGACGTTCTTGTAGTCGTGCACGCTGAGGAATTCCGCCGAGTCACCGTAGAGCCAGCCTTTCACCATGCCGCCGTACCAGGGGAAAATCGCCATGTCGGCGACCGTGTAGGCGCTGCCGGCGATGTATTCGCTCTCTCCCAGGCGCTTGTCGAGCACGTCGAGCTGGCGCTTTACCTCCATGCTGAAACGGTCGATCGCATATTCGATCTTCGTCGGCGCGTAGGCATAGAAATGGCCGAAGCCGCCGCCGAGATAGGGCGCGCTGCCCATCTGCCAGAACAGCCACGAGAAACACTCCGCGCGCGCGGCCGGCGCGGTCGGCAGGAATTCGCCAAACTTCTCCGCGAGATAAGTCAGGATGGCGCCGGATTCGAACACGCGGATCGGCTTGTCGCCGCTGCGGTCCATCAGCGCGGGAATTTTCGAGTTTGGATTGGCTGCTACGAAGCCACTGCCGAACTGGTCGCCGTCGCCGATCCTGATCAGCCAGGCGTCATATTCCGCCCCCTTGTGCCCGAGCGCGAGTAGCTCCTCCAGCATGATGGTGACCTTCTGCCCGTTCGGCGTGGCCAGTGAGTAGAGCTGGAGGGGATGACGGCCTACCGGCAAGTCCTTCTCGTGTGTCGGGCCGGAGATCGGACGGTTGATGCTGGCGAAGCGGCCGCCGCTCGGCTTATTCCAGGTCCAGACCTTCGGCGGCACATATTCGGACGATTGATCCATGTTCGGCGCTCATGTTTTGGGAGGAAATGTGAATGGCCGGCTATAATCAGGAGGATGAGACATATAGCGCTGAACCGGTGGTCGTGAAGCTCTTTTAGCTGCCGGCAGCTATGCGTGGCACTGGGAGGGCGAGGGAATTGACCGCGGTCCGGCGGAGGCTCTAAGGATACAGCCCCTGCGGCGCTTTGCGCAATGTGAGCGCCACTTTCTGCACGCCCGGCTTTTCGAAGAAGTCCGCCGCCACGATGGTGACGTCGGGTTTGATGGACAGCGCGTTGCGCACGCGTGCCTCGATTTCCGCCTTGAGCGCCTCGTCCGCGGCCGGGTCGCGATGCACCGCGCGCTCAACCAGGACCTTCAGGTTCGATTGCGTGCTGTGGCCTTCGAAATCCGCCAGTACGCGCATCACGCCATTGGTTTCCGTGTGCGAGGCGACCACATCCTGGATGGCCGAGGGAAAAACATTGACACCGCGCACGATCAGCATGTCGTCGGTGCGCCCGACACAGCGGATCGCCGGCCCGGTGCGGCCATTGCCCGGATCGGCCGCGGTCACCACGATATGGTCGCCGGTGCGGAATCGCAGTACCGGCGAGGCTTCGCGGCCGAGCGCAGTGTAAACCAACTCACCGCTTGCGCCGTCGTCGAACGGAATCACCCGCCCGCTTTCCGGCTCGATCAACTCGGCCAGGACGTATTCGGGTCCGACGAGCTGCATGCCCGCTTGATCGTCGGATTCGGCCCAATAGGCGCATCCGAGATCGGTGCCGCCCAGCAACTCGCAACATGTCGCGTTCCAGCGTGATTGCAGCTCATTGCGGATCGCCGGGATGCCGCCGCCAGGCTCGCCGCCGACGATCAGGCGGCGTACGCCCAGATCGGCCACGTCCATGCCGATGGCTTCCTTCGCCGCGTCGGCGAGATAAAGCAGAAAATTCGGCGTGCCGACGATGCATTGCGGACGCAGGTCGCGCGCGGCTACCAGCAGGCGCTCGACGCCGCCGTCGGCGCCGATCGGAATGTCCGTGGCGCCGAGATACTGGATGGCCTGGAACATCGGCACGCCGCCGACAAAACCCTTGCTCATGGAAAAGCCGTGCAGCACCAGATCGCCCGGCCGCATCCCGCAGGCAAACAATGTGCGCGCGGTGACCTCCTGCCATGACAGGAGATCGTTCTCGGTCAGGCCGACATAGGACGGGCTGCCGGTCGTCCCCGACGACGCCTGGATTTGCACGACATCCTCCAGCGGCGCCGCAAGGTGCTCGCCCAAAGGACGCACGCGCTCAAGGCTCTCACGCAGTTCGGACTTCACGGTGAACGGAACGGCCGCGAGGTCCTCGATCGTGCGGACTGAGTCGAACGACAATCCGGCCTCGCGAAAGCGGCGGCGGTAGAAGCCGGAACGCTGAGAGAGGTACGACAATTGCCGACGCAGGCGCTCTTCCTGAAAGGAGCGGAGCGCTGCCGGGTCCGCCGATTCTATTCCCGCGAATGTCGCTGCGATCGCATTCGACTGCGCCATCGGCTTCCGGTAACGCATCGCTTCCTCCGTCCACGTAAGTTTTCTGCCGCGAAGAAAGCGGGACGACCTTTACCCGCCGCCTGCTCCGCGGTCTTCATCGGGATATGCGCTCTAATTCACGGCCTTGTCGCGTCCTTCCCAATAGGGCTTGCGCAATTCGGTCTTCAGTACTTTGCCGGCGCCCGACAGGGGCAGCGGCTCGGTCCGGAAAGTCACGCTGCGCGGGCACTTGAAGCCCGCGATCAGCTTATGGCAATGCGCGATGACGTCCGCTTCGGATGCCACCGCGCCATTCTTCAGGCGGACAATAGCGTGCACCCGCTCGCCCCATTTTTCGTCGGGCACGCCGATGACCGCGCATTCGGCCACCGCGCCGAGAGTTGCAACGGCATTCTCGACCTCGGCCGAATAGACGTTCTCGCCGCCGGAAATGATCATGTCCTTCACCCGGTCGACGATGAAGATGTAGCCATTGTTCGTCCATATAGGCGCCGTCGCCGGAATACATCCACCCGTCGCGCAGCGCCGCCGCCGTCTGTTCGGGCTTGTTCCAATAGCCGAGCATGACGTTGCCGCCGCGCGCGCACAGTTCGCCCACTTCGCCGGGCGGCAGCGTGGCGCCGTTTGCATCGACGATCTTGACCTCGACCCCGAGCACCGCCTGTCCGCAGGAACGAAACAGCTTCTTTTCGAGACCTTCCCCGCGGTGGGCATCCGGGCCGTTGAGCGAGACGAGCGGCGAACATTCCGTCTGGCCATAGGCATGCGTGAATTCGCAGCCCGGCAGAACTTCCATGGCGCGCCGGATCACCGCTTCGGGCATGGGCGAAGCGCCATAGGTCATGTGGGTCAGGCTCGACAGATCGTAGTTGCCGACGTCCGGGTGATTCATCAGCATGTTGATCATCGTCGGGACCAGCAGCGTATCGGTGATCTTCTCGTCCTGCATGGCGCGCATCACCACCACCGGCTCGAATCCGGAAATGAACACGTGCCGCCCGGCGACGGCGGTGGTGAGAAAGATCGCCAGCGCATCGGCGATGTGAAACATCGGCGCGGCGTGCAGCCAGCGCATCTCGCGGCGGAAGCGGAGGGGCTGGACCATGTGCAGGCCGTTGGTGGCGATGTTGCGGTGGCTGAGCATCACGCCCTTGGACACGCCGGTCGTCCCGCCCGTGTAATAGAGGGCGGCGAGGTCGTCGTAGCCCTTGCCGGCGTCGTCGATTTGCGTCGGCGGCCGCGATCAGCTCTTCGTAAGCATGCATGCCCGCCGGCGTCTCGCCCTCGCCGATATAGACAACCTCGCGAAGCGCGGGGCATTGCTGGCGCAGGGCCGGTACGACGCCGGTAAACGCCTGATCGACAAACAGAATCTCTGCGCCGCTGTCGTTCAGCCAGTAGGCTATTTCGGGCGCCGCCAGGCGCGTATTCACCGGCACGAAGACGCAGCCCGCCCACGGCATGGCGAAGGTGAATTCCAGATAGCGATCGCTGTTGAGCGCAAGAATGGCAGCGCGTCCGCCCTCGCCGAGGGCAAGTTCATTGCGAATTGCGCCGGCCAGTTTCCCCACCCGTTCGGCGAACTGGCGGTAGGTGTGGCGACGGGGGCCCATAACGGTGGCGATATCGTCACCGGCGATCTGAACCGCACGGCGGAGAGATTGCGTGAGATACATGTCTTGTCCCCCCTGGTGAGACCGATTGCTGCGGCCCTCGCTTGACGGGGCCGCTTGGCGCCCATTAAAAACTAACGCGCGTTCGTTTTCAACCGGCGTCTGGACGGTCATGGCGTATTTGGACGAAGTGACGGAAGTGCTGGCCGCCAAGGCCGGGGGCGGCGCGTAATGGGACGGCCGGTCGGCGCATCCGGTTCGAAGACGTTTGCCGCCATCCGGCGCAAGGCGGTCGCGCGCATCTACAAGTCCGGCTTCGAGGCGACGACGCTGCGCCAGGTCGCCGCCGATGTCGGGGTCAAGGCGGGCTCGCTCTACAACTACTTCGATTCAAAGCAGGATCTGTTGTTCGAGCTGTTGAGCGCGACGATGGCTGATCTGGAGGCCGAGCTTGAAGCGGCGCTCCGGGGAGCGACCGGCGCGCTCGAGACCTTGCAACGCTTTATCGCGTTCCACATCGATTTTCACACGGCGCGCAAGCGCGAAGTGTTTATCGGCAACATGGAGCTGCGCAGCCTGAAGGGGCGCCACCACGCCGCGATCATTGCGCGCCGGAGCCGATACGAGGCGCGCCTGCAATCGATCTTCGAAGCGGGTAACCGCGAAGGGGTCTGGGCGGTGGAAGACCCGCGCGTGGCCACATTCGCCGCGATCGCCATGCTGACCGGAGTCTGCACCTGGTTTTCGCCGTCGGGTCGTTTGGGTCGCGCCGATCTGACCCGGCTTTACACGCATCAGATCCTTCGCGGATTGGACCTCAGGGAAGCCGATGGCGGTCATTAAGTCTCACCTGCGTAAGGATGAGGAATTCGACCTCAACCAGTCCGCTTATCAGGCGCTGCTCGAGACGCTGGAGGCGCGTCGTGCGGCCGCGCGGCGCGGCGGCAGCGAGAAGACGCGGTCGCGCCACGTCGCGCGCGGCCGCATGCTGCCGCGCCATCGGGTCGAGGCGCTGATCGATCCGGGGTCGCCGTTTCTCGAGTTCGCGCAACTGGCCGGTCTCGACATGCATGCGGGCGTACCGCCGGGGGCCGGGATGATCACCGGGATCGGGACCGTTCACGGACGGCCATGCATGATCATCGCCAACGATTCGACCGTCAAAGGCGGCACCTATTTCGGGATCACGTGCAGAAAGCACGTCCGCGCCCAGCTCATCGCATGGGAAAACCGGCTGCCATGCATCACGCTTGTCGACAGCGGCGGCGCGTTCCTGCCGGATCAGCCGCAGATCTTTCCCGATGACGGGCAATTTGGCTCGATCTTCTACAACCAGGTCCGCATGTCGGCCGAAGGCATTCCGCAGATCGCCGTCGTCATGGGTCCGTGTACCGCCGGCGGCGCCTATATTCCGTCGATTTGCGATGAGGTCGTGATCGTCGACGGTCAGGGCTACATCTTTCTCGGCGGGCCCGAACTGACCAAAGCGGCGACCGGCGAGGACGTCGATCGCGAAACGCTCGGCGGCGCCAGGATGCACTGCGCTGTCAGCGGCGTCGCCGACCACATCGCGCGGGACGATGCGCACGCGCTGGCGATTGCGCGCGACATCGTGGCAAATCTGCCGGCGACGCCCGATCCGAGCCGGCGGCCGCAGACGCCTTGCGCGCCCAAGCACGACCCGAACGACATTTACGGCATCGTCAGCCGCGATCCGAAAGTGCCGACCGACACGATGGAGATCGTCATTCGCCTGGTCGACGACAGCGACTTTCGCGAATTCAAGCCGCTCTATGGCGATACGCTGATTACCGGCTTCGGACGGATCAATGGCTTCGAGGTCGGCATTCTGGCCAATCGCGGCGTGCTGTTCACGGAAAGCGCCAACAAGGCAGCGCATTTTATCGAATTGTGCTGTCAGCGCGACATCCCGCTGGTGTTCCTGGCCGACGTGACCGGATTTATGGTGGGGCGCGAAGCGGAAACCGCCGGCATCGCCAAGGCCGGGGCGAAGATGATCACCGCGATGGCCAGCGCCGACGTGCCCAAATACACGATCATGATCGGTGGGGCCTACGGGGCCGGTTATCTGGCCATGTGCGGGCGCGCCTTCAAGCCGACCGCCATGTTCGCCTGGCCGAACGGGCGCGCCGCGATCATGGGACCGAATCAGGCGGCGAACACGCTCGCCATGGTTCAACGCAAGATCCGGGACGAGGAAGGCAAGCCCTGGACCGATCAGGAAGAAGAAGAGTTCAAGGCGCCGATCCGCAAGCATTACGAGGATTTCGCCAACGCCTACAATTTCGCCAGTCACCTGTGGATCGACGGCATCATCACGCCGGGCGAGACCCGCGCGACGTTGAGCTTGCTGCTCGACTGCGCCTCCCGCGTCCCGGTCCGAAAGACACGCTTCGGCGTGTTCAGGGTGTAGGCGATGATCAACAACAGCATCAAAAAGATACTTATCGCCAACCGAGGTGAAATCGCGTGCCGGATCGCCCGGACCTGCCGCCGGCTGGGCATTGCGGTTGCCGGCGTCCATTCGGACGCCGATGCAGGGGCGCTGCATGTGCGCACGATCGGCGAATCCTTTCGCCTTGGCGGGCCGGCGCCGGCGGACAGCTATCTGAACATCGATGCCATCGTGGACGCCGCGAAGCAGGCGGGCGCGGACGCCGTCCACCCCGGCTATGGCTTTCTTTCCGAAGATCCGGCGCTCGCGAGCGCGGCAGAAGCGGCGGGATTGGTGTTCATCGGTCCGACGCCGGAGACGCTGGCATTGCTGGGGCGCAAGGACAGTGCCAAGGCTTTGGCGGTGAAGGTCGGCGTCCCGGTGGTTCCCGGCACGCCGGAAGCGAGCGATGACGCCGGCAAAGTGGCGGCGATGGTTCGCGCGCTCGGCTTTCCGGTCATGCTCAAGGCGGCCGGCGGCGGCGGCGGGCGCGGCATGCGCGCGATCCTGTCGGACGACGGATTGGACGAGGCGATCGCCTCGGCCATGCGCGAGGCGAAGGGGGCGTTCGGGGTCTCTGCTTTGATCGGCGAGCGCCACATTGCGCAGGCGCGCCATATCGAGGTGCAGATCGCCGGTGACGGCCTCGGCAACGTGGTGCATTTGTGGGAGCGCGAATGCACGTTGCAGCGCCGCCACCAGAAGGTGATCGAAGAAGCCCCCGCCGCGCCGCTGCCGCCTGCGGTGCGCGGCGCGCTGCTTGCGGAGGCGGTCGCGATCGGCCGCGCCATAAGCTTGCGTAACCTCGCCACCGTCGAATTCCTCGTGTCCGGCGACGCGCACTACTTCCTCGAGGTCAATCCGCGCCTGCAAGTCGAACACCCGGTAACCGAGATGGTGACCGGCCGCGACCTGGTCGAACTGCAGATTTTCATCGCGGGCCATGACGCCCTACCGTTCGGTCAGGACGAAATTTCCTGCACCGGCCACGCGGTGGAGGCACGGCTCTGCGCCGAAAATCCCGCCCGCAATTTCGCGCCCTCAACCGGACGAGTCGACCGAACTCGCATTGCCCGCCGATTTTGCACGCATCGAAACGGGCATTGAAACCGGCGACGAAATCACCCCGTTCTACAACTCCATGATTGCCAAGATCGTGACCAGCGGCGAAACCCGGGACGCGGCCTTCGACGCCTTGCAGCGGGCCCTGGCCGCAACGGTGGTGCAAGGGTTGGAGACCAACCTCGTCCTGCTCAATCGCCTGGTCCGCCTCGACCAGACCCGCGCCGGAAGCTTTCACACCGGTCTGGTTGACACACTCAACTTTGCAGCAACGTCAAAGATCACCGATCTCGATCTGGCGATTGCCGCCGCCGCATGGCTGAAGGGCCAGCGTCAGGCATCGAGCGCCTCGCCGTGGAGCGCCTGGAACGTCTTTTCCGGTTGGCAATTGAGCGCCGGGCTCAGCAATTCACCGGTCCTTCGCGTTCGCTGCGGCGACATAGAAAAAGCAGTTCGCATCGGGCCCGTCTCGCCGCAAGGGGTAATTCCCATTGGCGTTGATGGCACGGTTTTCGCCGTCGCTTTGGAGCGCGTTGGCGGCGCAGGAATGCGCGTCTCGGTCGGCGAGCGTGTCTTGATCGCCGACGTGACGGTCACGGGGCACACCGTCAGCCTGGACTCACCGACTGGAACCATTGCCGCGGAGGTGGAGCCGGCGCTGAATACGGACGCTGGCGCTGCCGCCGGTCTCGGCGGTACGCTGGAGGCGCCACTAATGGGCACGCTGGTAGCGATCAATGTCAGCGTCGGCGACAGGGTCGAAGCAGGTGACGTGATTGCCGTGCTGGAATCGATGAAGATGGAAATCCGGGTGCCCGCGCCGAGTGCAGGCGTTGTCTCGTCGATCAACCATGCGGCGGGCGACATGGTCGAACGCGGCGCCTTGCTGGCCGAAATCACCCCCGATGGCGAAGGTGCGGCGACATGAGCGATTTTCCCCGCTTCGTTCAGTTCAACGAGGAAGGCCCGCGTGAGGGCTTCCAGTTCGAGAAAAAACACTACCCGCTGGATCAGCGCGCGCGCCTCATCGACATGCTGAGCCGGACCGGGCTGCGTCGTGTCCAGGTCGCCTCCTTCGTCAGCCCGAAGGCGGTGCCGACGATGGCCGACGCGCGCGAATTATTTGAAGCCATCAAGCCGGTGGCGGGCGTTCGCCATACGGCACTCTGGCTCAACCGGAAGGGCTTCGAGGCCGCCGCCGCGATCCCGCAGGTGGATCTCGATCCGCGCCTGTTGTTCTACGCCACCGACGGGTTCAGCCGCCGCAACAACAATGTGTCGGCGGTCGAAATGCGCGACGCGCAGCGCGACTGGCTCGATCTTTATCTTGCGCGCGGTCTGCGCCTCGAGGGCGCCTACATCATGACCGCGTTCGGCTGCAATTTCGACGGCGAGGTGCCGCTCTCGGCAGTCACCGATCTGGTGAAATGGATCGCCGCGCTATGCGCCGAACGCGCCGTTCCTCTGCCCGAAATCTTCCTCGCCGACACCGTCGGCTGGGCCAACCCGCGCGCCATTCAGGAGAGGGTCGGCGCGGTACGCGCGCTCGTTCCGGACGCGCGTATCGGTCTGCATTTGCACGACACGCGCGGGCTTGGCGCGGCGAATGTCTATGCGGCGCTGGAGATGGGTGTGGACTTGTTCGATGCCTCGGTCGCGGGGCTCGGCGGCTGTCCATTCGCCGGCCATGGCAGCGACAGCGCGGCAGGCAACGTCTGCACCGAGGACATGGTGTTCCTCTGTCACGAACTGGGGATCGAAACCGGAATCGATCTCGAGGCTTTGATCGAGGCGGCGCGCTACGCCGAAGAAATCATCGGCCGTCCGCTCGCCGGGCGGATCATGCATTCGGGTTCGCTGGCCGCGTACCGGAAGAGATGAGCGGGGACATGCAGGACGTTCTCTATGCGGTGGATGCCGGCGTCGCCACCATCACGATCAACCGGCCGGAGCGGAAAAATGCGCTCAGCGTCGCCGTCAACAACCGGCTGACCGAGCTCTGGGAGGAAATCGACCGCGACTCCGACGTGCGCGTGGCGATCCTGACGTCGGCCGACTGCGGCGTGTTTTGCGCCGGCATGGACCTGAAGGAAGCGGCAGCCATTCGCCAAGCCGAGGGCGTCGACGTGCTGACCCGCGTGCGCGATCCTTTCCATCGGCGCATGCGCGAGGTGGAAAAGCCGATCATCGCCGCAATGACCGGCGACTTGATGGCCGGTGGCATGCTGCTCGCCATCAATGCGGATCTCAGGGTCGGGCTGGCGGGAAGCCGCGCGGGAATTACCGAGGTCAAGGTTGGGCGCGGTTCGCCCTGGGCGGTGCCTGCCCTTTCCATGCTCCCGCAGCCGATCCTGATGGAGATGGTGCTGACCGGCAATCTGATGCCGATCGAAGCCCTGGCGGGCTATGGCTTTCTCAATGGCCTCGAGCCGACCGCCGATGCCGTGCGCGAACGCGCCCGACGTTTCGCCGCCGACATCGTGCGCGCCGCGCCGCTCTCCGTTCGCGCGGCCAAGGCCAGCGTGCGCGCCGCGATGGACCTTGGCTGCAAGGCCGGGCTGGAACGGGCGGCCGAGCTTCACAAAGTCGTCTACGCCAGCGAGGATGCCATTGAAGGACCGCGCGCCTTTGCCGAAAAGCGCGCGCCCAATTGGCGAGGCCGGTGAGCGCGTTTCGTCGCGTCG
Organism: uncultured Pseudomonadota bacterium; assembly: GCA_963837965.1. Lineage (GTDB taxonomy): Bacteria > Pseudomonadota > Alphaproteobacteria > Rhizobiales > Xanthobacteraceae > Pseudolabrys. The sequence goes on from CAWIPY010000012.1 coordinate 236,681, forward strand.
CTGCCACAAAACGGAGGTGACCGGCTTTGACCAACCGACGATCCGAGCTGGCGTTTGCCGCGGGCCGGGCCACGGTCGGCGGACTATTCCGCTCGTGTGCGGCTGCAAATCCGGATGCCGTCGCGGTGATCGACGGGGCGCGGAAAATCACCTATGCGCAGCTCGATGACCGCACCAACCGTCTTGCCAACGCCATGGCGCGTCTGGGGCTTGGGCGCCGGCGACCGGGTGGCGATCCTCGCGCACAACTGCGCCGAATATCTGGATGTGGAGTTGGCGGCCGGCAAGATGGGCGCAATCGTGGCGGCGCTCAATTGGCGCCTGGGCGGGCGCGAACTGGCGCACTGCATCAACCTGGTCGAGCCCCGGATCATCATCGTCCAGGCGGACCTCGCGCCCGTCCTCGATGACTTGGACATTCCAGCCCACCAACGCATTCTTCTCGGCGACAACTATGAACACCTGCTTGCCGCCGCCGACACTCGCGCTCCCGACGACTCCGTGGATCCGGAAGACGGGCTGGTCATCCTCTACACAAGCGGTACGACAGGACTGCCCAAGGGCGCGTTGATCAGCCACCGGGCCATGGTGGCCCGCGCCATGTGCTTCGCATCGGAGCTGGAAATTCCGGTCCGCGACAATTTTGTCGCCTGGGCGCCGCTCTTTCACATGGCGTCAACCGATCATTCCATCGCCACTTTGCTCAGAGGCGGAACCGTGCATGTGGTGGACGGCTATCAGCCGGACCGGCTGATCGACATCCTCGAAAGCTACGCCGTCGGCTGGTTCGTTCTGGTGCCCGGCGTCGTGGGCGATTTCGCCGCCCACTGCACGCGGCGCAGCGCCAAGATCAAATACGTTCAGACATGCGGCGCCATGGCCGACCTCGTGCCGCGCGACGAAATCGCCGCCGCTACCCGGGCGCTGAACGCGCCCTACCTCAACAGCTTCGGCTCGACGGAAACCGGCCTCCCGCCGGCCACCGGCGCCATCATCCCGGTCGGGGTGGCGCCCACGAGCCTGTCCAAGCGCCAAAGCGCCTTTTGCGAGTTGCGCCTCGTGGACCCGGAGGACCGCGACGTCGCGACGGGCACGCCCGGCGAGGTGGCCATGCGCGGGCCGACTTTGTTCAGCGGTTATTGGAATGCCGACGAGACCAACGCCAAGGATTTTCGCAACGGCTGGTTTCACATGGGCGATGTCTTGCGCCGCAACGCCGACGGCACTTTGGATTACGTCGACCGCGTCAAATACATGATCAAGTCGGGCGGCGAGAACATTTATCCGGCCGAGATCGAGCAAGTCTTGTTGAGCGATGCGCGTATTGCAGAGGCCATCGTCGTCGGCAGGAAGGATCCCAAGTGGGGAGAAGTTCCGGTCGTTTTCGTCGTTCGCCGCGACGGCGGCTTGACCGAGGCGGATGTCCTGGCGAACTGCCAGGCGGACCTGTCCAGCTACAAAAGGCCGAAAAGCGTTATTTTTATTGAGCCAGGCGATCTGCCGCGATCGACCACGGGCAAGATCCAACGCCACCTGCTGGAACAGCGGCTCTCGGATCGCTAGCCGGATTTGCGGCCCGCGAAGAAGGCGGCGATGGAGGCCTTCATATCCGGGCTGCGGCCCGCTATGCCCTGCAGGTCGCGCTCAAGGTCGAGCTGCTGGTCGAGGCCGGCTTCGGTCGCCGCGTTGATCAGTCGCTTGGTGGCGGCGACGGCGGCGGGCGAACGCTCGGCGAGGCGGTTCGCGATGGCTAGCGTCTCGGCGGCGAGGTCGGCGTCGTCGACAACCCGCCACACCAGGCCCCACGCAAGCGCTTGCTCGGCGCTGATGCGGTCGCCGAGCAGCATCGCCGGCATCGCCCGCGCCCGCCCGGCAAGCCGCGGCAAGAACAGCGTATTGCCCGCATCCGGCACCAGCGCGATGCCGACAAACGGTTCGTAGAAATAGGCCGAACGCGCGGCGATCACGATGTCGCCCGCCAGCGCGATACCCACGGATGCGCCGGCGCATGGGCCGTTGACGGCGGTGATGATCGGCAGGCGCGACGCGCGCATGGTCCGGATGAGCGGGTTGAAATGCGTTTCGAGCACGGTGTCGAGCGCGGGGGTCTCACCGGGTTCGATGGTCGAAAGATCGTAGCCGGCGCCGAAAGCACGGCCTTCGCCGGTGAGCACGGCGACCTTGACGGCGGCATCGGCTTCGGCGGCGGCAAGCGCGGCCCGCAACTCGTCCGCCGTCTCGTTGCGCATGGCATTGAGCTTGTCGGCGCGCGCAAAAGCGATGCGAACGACCGCGCCGTCGCGCTCAACGGAGATGTCCTGGAATTCCGCCATCGTTATTCTCCGTGCTGAACCGGGATGCTCGCGTACTTCGCCTGTGGTCAGAACCTGAACACCCCATAGCCGGCTTCGCCGAGCGGCGCGTTGAGCGACGCCGAAATTGCGATGCCGAGCGCGTTGCGCGTGTCGACCGGATCGATGATACCGTCGTCCCAAAGTTCGGAGGTGGAATAATAGGCGGAGAGCTGCTCGTGGTAAGCCTTCCGCGTCTCTTCCCAGATGCGATCGAGCTCGCCTTTGTCGATGGGCGCACCTTCGCGCTTCATCTGATTGAGCTTGACCTCCATCAGCGTGTTGGCGGCCTGCTCGCCGCCCATGACGCCGATCTGATGGTTCGGCCAGGCCAGCAGAAACCGGGCGTCGAAGGCGCGCCCGCACATGCCGTAGTTTCCGGCGCCGAACGAGCCGTTGCACATCACGGTGAATTTCGGCACGCGCGAGCAGCTCTGCGCCATGATCATCTTGGCGCCGTCCTTCGTAATCCCTTTTCGCTCGTACTCGCGTCCGACCATATAGCCGGTGATGTTCTGCAGGAACACGAGCGGCGTCCTGTTCTGGTCGCAGAGTTCGATGAAGTGCGCGCCCTTGAGCGAAGAATCGTTGAACAGGACGCCGTTGTTGGCCAGGATGCCGACCTTGTAGCCCCAGATATTGGCGAAACCGCAGACGAGCGTGACGCCGTAGTCCGGCTGATATTCGTGAAAGCGGCTGCCGTCCACGATTCGCGCGATGACCTCGCGCATGTCGAATTGCTTTTTGATGTCGTCGGGAAGAATGCCGTAAATCTCCTGCGGGTCGTAGGCCGGTTCATCCGGCGCGTCGCGCTGGCAGTCCCATTTGTTCGGCCGTTCCCACTGCGCGACGATCTCGCGTCCGATATGAATTGCCTCGTCCTCGCTCGCAGCGCGATAGTCGCAGGTCCCCGATACGCTGGTATGCATGTCGGCGCCGCCGAGTTCTTCCACTGTGACTTCCTCGCCGGTCGCGGCGCGCACCAGCGGCGGGCCGCCGAGAAACACGGCGCCCGTGCCGCGCACGATCACGTTGTAGTCCGACAGGGCCGGAATATAGGCGCCGCCGGCGGTGCAGTGGCCGAACACCAGCGCGAGCTGCTTGATGCCCATTTTCGACAGGAGCGACTGATTGCGGAAAATCCGGCCCGCCATGTATTTGTCGGGAAAAACCTCGGACTGAAGCTGCAAGAAGCCGCCCGCCGAATCGCAGAGGTGGACGACCGGCAGACGATTTTCCATGGCAATGTCGAGCGCGCGGACGATCTTCTTGGCCGTCAGCGGATACCAGGCGCCGCCTTTGACCGTGGGATCGTCGGCCCGGATGATCACCTCGCGGCCCGACACCACGCCGATGCCGACGATCGAGCTTGCCGACGGCGAGTCGCCGCCATAGGCCATGTTGGCGGCGAGCGACGACAGTTCGAGGAAAGGCGTGCCGGGGTCGAGCAGTTTTTCGACGCGGTCGCGCGGGCGCATTTTCCCTTGCTTGGCCAGACGGTCGAGGTCGCGCTGCGGGCGGACGTGGCGAGCCGCCTCCTGCTTCTCCCGAAAGACACGCACAAGGTCGCGGTTATGCGCTTCGTTGCGTCGAAAGTCGGCGCTCGACGTGCTGACCATGGATCGGAGTCTGCGCATCGAATTCAGGGTCCTTCCGTCGTCGCTTCGAGGCGTGCGACGACCTCGTCTTTCTCGAAGGTCTCGCCCTCCGAGCGCAGAAGTGCCGCGATGCACCCGTCGCGGGGAGCGACGAGAGTCATCTGAAGCTTCATGCTTTCAATGGTGACGATGGTCTCTCCGCGCGCGACCGCGTCGCCGGGCTTCTTTTGCACCGATACCACGACGCCCGGCATCGGCGCCCTGATCTCGTCGTGTCCGCCGCCGGCGTCCGCGGACTCAGCGAAAGGATCGACGATCGCCGCTTCGAATGTGCGCCCATTCAGCCGTACGACAGCTCGGTCGCCCGCCTGCGCGCGCGCAAATGCGACCGTCGTTCCACCGATTTCGACGGTCTGGCGGCCATCGCCGAGCGTCCCCACGATCGACACTTCGTGCTCGCGCCCGTCGATGCGCAGCGTCAAATGCGGCCGCCTGCGCACAATTTCAATGTCGTGCTTTTCCCCGTCCACCGCGAGCCTGAACACCATCGTCAGTTTCTCCACCGGCCGATGGTCGCGTGGGGCTCGGGAACGTCGAACGCGATGTCATGGAATTCGCGAAAGCCCAGAGCGGCCGCGATCAGTACGGCATCGAGCGTCGCGGCATCCGGCGCCTCGGCGGTGAGCGCGCGCTCGTGCTCCGAGACGAAGCCGGTATGCAGCGCGCCGGCACGAAAAGCGTCATGACCGAGAACGCGGGCAAGATAATCGATGTTGGTGCGGACGCCCAGAATAGCGATCTCCTTGAGCGTGTCGACCGATCGCGCCAGCGCCTGCTCGCGATCCGCGCCATAGACCACGAGCTTTGCCAGCATCGGATCAAAATCGGCGGTCACTTTCTGGCCCGGATCGAGCGCATTCTCGAAGCGGATGAATGGTTTTTCCGGAACGTGCAAATAGTCCACCGCTCCCGTCTCCGGCATGAAATCGCGCTCGGGCGCTTCGGCGCAGATGCGGCACTCGATGGCGTGGCCGCGAACCGTGATCTCGCTTTGCGCGCACGGCAGGCCCTGACCGGAGGCGATCTCGAGTTGCGTACGCACGAGATCGAATCCGGTCACCATCTCCGTGACCGGATGCTCGACCTGCAGCCGTGTGTTCATCTCGAGGAAATAGTATCTGCCTTCGGGGCCGAGGATGAACTCGACGGTACCGGCGTTGCGATAGCGCGCCGCCGCCGCGAGCCGCGCGGCGGAGCGGCAAATATCGTCGCGCAATTCGGCCGGCAGGTTCGCGGCTGGCGCCTCTTCGATGATCTTCTGAAAGCGGCGCTGCACCGAGCATTCGCGCTCGTACAAATGGATGATATTGCCTTCGCCGTCGCCAAGCACCTGGACCTCGATATGGCGCGGCCGCTCGACATAGACTTCGGCATAAATGCGTCCGTCGCCAAAGTAGCGCTCCGCTTCGCCGGACGCTTTGCGCGTAGCCGGCATGAGTTCCTCGGCTGAGCGCACGATGCGCATTCCCTTGCCGCCGCCGCCCGCCGCGGCCTTGATGAGCAGGGGGAAGCCAATGCGCGCAGCGTCGGCAACAAATGCGTCGACATCGCCAGCCGACGTGACCGATGGTGCAACCGGTATGCCATGTGCGTCGGCGAAATTGCGCGCCGAGATCTTGTCGCCCATGAGCTTGATGGTTGGGGCATCGGGACCGATGAAGGCGAGACCGGCTTCGGAGACCGTCGCCGCGAATTCGGCATTCTCGGACAGGAAGCCATATCCAGGATGAATGGCGTCGGCGCCCAGTTCGCGCGCTGCCGTGATGATCTGTGCAGCGTCAAGGTAAGCCGCGACCGGCGTGTCGCCGAATATTTCGATCGCTTCATCGGCCATTCGGGTATGGCGGGCATGCGCTTCAACCCGATGGTAGATCGCGACGGAGGCAATTCCGAGTTCATGCAGCGTGCGCATGATCCGGCAGGCGATTTCGCCCCGGTTGGCGATCAGTACCTTGCGGAATCGGATGCCTCCCGATGCGGTGGGGAGCTTGCCGGAATGGCCGTGTTCCAGCATCACGCCGCACCCGTTGTTTCCGGGCCAACGGCCGCTGGCGGCCCCCATGCTTCGAGCAGGCTGCCGGGCTCGAGCCAGGCGGCGGGCACGGCGACCGTAAAGTCCATCAGGATTTGCGCCAGCGCCTTGCCTTGTGGATCATGACGCAGCGAGGCGACACCGCCGCCGCCGAGTGCCTCATGCAGCAGGAAGTTCATGCCGTTGATCCCGGGCCAGTCGAAACGTTCAACGCCGCTTTTGACATAGTGCGCGAGATAATCGCGCACGGCTTCTGCGGTCAGTTGCTGACGCAAGGCGGACAGAAATTCGGGCCGGCGGGCGATAACGCCGATATTGGCGATGTCTCCCTTGTCGCCGCTGCGACCGTGCGCCAGTGCGATCAAGGGCACCTCGACAGTCGCTCCGGAAGGGAGCGTTTGCGCAGCTATGAGCTTGCGCGCGGGCGGTGCCGCCGCCGCGTTCGGCAGCAAAACTGGAAGATCACGGTCGACACCATCGATCGATATGCTGACCGGCACATCGGCCTTGTCTGCGAGAAACGAGAACAATCGGATGACGGGCTGCGGTTCCGGGCGGCCGGCGGCAAAACCGGTCAAGCCCTGCGCCATGGCGGTCGCGGCCGGAAATATCTCGCGCGTGAAGATCTGCAAAGCCTCTTTCGAGGGATGGCGGACGCCGATTTTGAGGATGACCTCGCGCGTCGCGCGGGCCTTTCCTCGGCGGCCGTAGCTCGCTTCGCTGCCCAGCACTTCGATCGAGGTTTCGGAGAAATCGGCAAAGCCGGCTTGCTGCATCAGGCGCGACGTGCGTGCCAAGATGGCATTTCCGACGGCGTTCGCCTTGTCAGCCGCTTCGCGGCCCGCGATCATCATGGTGACAAGCGCGCGATAGCCGTCGGCATAGGTGGCGCTGACTTTATAAGAGGCCGTCGGCGCCCGTCCCCTGGCGCCGGAGATGCGGACACGATCCTTGCCGCATTGTTCCAGCCGCACCTCCGACCAGTCGCAGATCACGTCGGGCAGGACATAGGCAGCCGGATCGCCAACCTCATAGACGATCTGCTCGCTGACCGTCGCGGGATTGATAAGACCTCCGGTGCCGTCCGGTTTGGTAATCTCGAAGCTTCCGTCGGCCCGGCATTCGGCAATCGGGAATCCCATGTCGTCCCAGCACTCGGCGGTCGTGCGCCAGTCGGTGAAGATACCGCCCGTCGCCTGGGTGCCGCATTCGATGATGTGGCCGGCGAGACTTCCGGCCGAGAGGCGGTCATAGTCGGTTGCCGACCAGCCGAATTCATGGATCAGCGGTCCAAGCGCGAGGGCCGAATCGACGCAGCGAGCGGTGACGACGATATCGGCGCCTGCATCGAGCGCGGCCGCGATAGGAAAAGCGCCGAGATAGGCATTCACGCTCGCAAGCTTTTCCGGCAAAGGCGCCCCGCTGAACATTTCGCGGATGCCGCGCTTGCGGAAGTCATCGACTCTATCCGACAGATCGTCACCGCGCACGACCGCGACCTTGAGGTTGACATCCGCTTCCTCGAATGCCGCTTGGAGAGCAGCCCGGCATGCTTCCAGATTGACGCCGCCCGCATTCGTGACCACGCGAATGCCTTTTTCGGCGATCTCGCGGCCGAGCGGCTTCATGACCAGCGAAATGAAGTCGGTCGCGTAGCCGAGGGCTGGATTCTTGGCTTTCATGCGCGCGAGGATCGACATGGTGATCTCGGCGAGATAGTCGAGCACGAGATAATCGATCTTGCCGTCACGAACGAGCTGCCGCGGCCCTTCGGGGCTGTCGCCCCAGAAGCCCGCACCGCAGCCGATCCGCACGACGTCCTTCATCGCAATTTCACTTCGCCGTCCAGTTCGGCGCCCGCTTCTCGCTGAACGCGGCGAAGCCTTCCCGTGCGTCCTCCGTGCGCGCCATGTTCGCGAGCATGAACTGGGCGTATTCGAGCGCGCTGTCGGTACTCATCTCGCGGATTTTCGCCAGTGCTTGCTTGCCGAGGCGGATGCCGGTGGGCGATTTGCCCGTGAGACGGTTCACAAGCCAATGCGTCTTGGCATCGAGCTCGCCGGCGGCGACCACGTAGTTGACCAGACTTCCGCCAATGGCATCGGATGCTTTGAGCGGCTCGCCGGTCAGGCACATCTCCATCATCGTCCGATAGGGCAGGATTCGAAGCAGGTAGGGCAAAATCATCATCGGGAAGAGCCCGACCTTGACCTCGGTCACGCCGAGTAAGGCGTCTTCGCGCGCGACCACGAGGTCGCAAGCGCAAACGAGGCCGAAACCTCCGGCCAAGGCATGGCCGTTGACGCGCGCGACAAGCGGGAGCCGGCAGGCGTCCATGCGACGCAGCAGCCGCGCAACGTAGTGGCGCGGATCGGCAGCATCGATTGCGAATGGGGTGCCGTCGGCGGCCGGCTGCAGGTCGCCGCCCGCGCAAAACGCCTTGTCACCGGCGCCGGTCAGAACGACTGCGCGCACCGAACGGTCTGCCTCGGCCTCGTCGAGCCCTGCGATGATGCCCAGCGCCACCGCTTCGTTGAGGGCATTACGACGCGTCTCGCGATCGATCACGATGGTGAAGACTTCGCCGGCGCGTTCGATGCGTACGCCATCCCTCACGTTCCACCTCCCTGAACTTCTTGCCGGCCATCGCTGCCCGCGTCTTCCAGTTAAATGATTTCAACTCATCAACTATGTCAACCGTCGGTCTCGGGTCAGATCCCAAGGAGCCGGCGGCGGAAAGAGGGCCAAGATATACCCGAAAGTGTTGGCGCAAAACCGTATGGCGCATGGACGGCAGGGTTTGCAACGTTGATGAAAATCGCTCATTAATGGCGCCGGCGGGGGGCGCCTTCGCCGTGTTACAAGGCTTCTCCGCTCGAACCGCACGGGCATTCGGTGGTACGAGACCGGGGTCGCCAGGGCAGGAATATCGCCGAGGAACCAGCATGTTGGGTGAGAACCGACCGAGCGCCTTCGATCTCGGCCCGGACGAGCGGGCTGTGCTCGACCAGGCCGACCGTTTCGGCCGTAATGAGCTGTATCCGATCGCCGAGAAAATGGACGCCGAAGAATGGTGGCCGGCGGAAACTTTCCGCAAAATCGGAGAAAACGGGTTTCTCGGTGCAACCATCCCTGAGGACTATGGCGGGGCCGGTATGGGCCTGCTGTCGGCGGGACTTGTCGTGCAGGCGTTCGGCCGCTGGAACCATGCACTGACGCTGTCCTTGGTCGCGCACGACAACCTTTGCGCCAACAACATCTATCGCAATGGCAACGAAGCGCAGCGGCGCAAATACGTGCCGGGCCTGTGCTCGGGTCAATTGGTGGGTGCGCTCGGCCTGACCGAGCCTGGCGCCGGCTCCGATGCGCTGGGCTCAATGCGGACCACCGCGCGCCGCGACGGCGATCACTACGTCCTCAACGGCACCAAGCTCTACATCACCAACGGACCGGTCGCCGACGTCCTTCTCGTCTACGCCAAGACGGCGCCGGAGAAGGGCCCGCACGGAATCTCGGCCTTTATCGTCGAGAAGGGCTTTCCGGGGTTCAAGGTCGCCCAGTCGCTGAAGAAGATGGGCTATCGCGGCAGCCCCACGGGCGAGCTCGTCTTCGACGAGTGCCGCGTTCCGGCGGAGAACCTGGTCGGCGAGGAGAACCGCGGCATAGCGGTGGTCATGAGCGGTCTCGATCTCGAGCGCGCGATGGTATCCCCGCTCTGCCTCGGTGTCGCCGAGCGCGCCTTCGAACTGTCGCTCGACTATGCCAAGACGCGGCAACAATTCGGCAAGCCGATCGGCTCTTTTCAGATGATCCAGTCGATGCTCGCCGAAATGTACGTCACCATTGAGACGATGCGGACCTTCTCCTACAGAACCCTGGCGGAGGCCAGCCCGCTGGAGATCGGCGGGGGCGGGCGCGGCGAAATCCACATGTTGACAGCCGCCTCGGTTCTCTACGCCGCCGACGCCTGCCATGCGGTGCTGGACAAGGCGGTCCAGATTCACGGCGGCTCCGGCTATATCTGGGAGTCGGAGATCAATCGCCTCTATCGTTCGATCAAGCTTCTGGAGATAGGCGCCGGGACGACCGAAGTGCGCAAGCTGATCATTGCCGGCGAGCTCTTGAAGGACATGAAGCGCCGTGACTGATTCTGGCGATGGCGAAACCTTCGGCCTCGATGCCGAAGCGCTGGCCGTCCATCCGACCGTCTACGCGCCGGAGACTTTCGCGGGCCAAGTCGTTCTCGTATCGGGCGGCGCGGGCGGCATTGGCCAGGCGATCGCCTGGCTGTTTGCCCGGCTCGGCGCGCATGTGGTCGTCACCGGACGCGACCAGGATAAGCTCGATGCCGTTGTCGCGGCCATGGCAGCGAAGGGTCTCAAGGCGTCGTGCGCCGTTCTCGATATTCGCGAGCCGGAGGCGGTCGCCCAATTTTTCGATCAAGTGTGGTCGGCACACGGCCGCCTGGATATTCTGATCAACAGCGCCGGCGGTCAGTATCCGCAGCCCGCGATCGACTTTTCGCCGAAAGGCTGGAACGCGATCATCAACACCAATCTGAACGGCACCTGGTACATGATGCAGGCTGCGGCGCGCCATTGGCGGGACGCGAAGAGGCCGGGCAGCATCGTCAATATCGTCGTCGTCACGACGCACGGACTCTACGGCGTCGCCCATACGATCGCCGCGCGCTCGGGCGTCATCGGGCTGAGCCGCTCGGTGGCCGTCGAGTGGGCGCCGCTCGGCATTCGCATCAACTGCGTCGCGCCCGGCGCTATCGAGACCGAGGGCTGGAAGGTCTACACGAGCCAAGCGCGCGCCGCCTATCCGCGTTCCAATCCCATGATGCGCGCCGGCAGCGCGTGGGACATCGCGGAAGCCTGCGTCTATATCGGCGGCCCGGCGGCAAAATTCGTCACCGGCGAAGTGCTGACCGTCGATGGCGGCGGCCAGCTTTGGGGCGAGACCTGGACGACGGGCAAGCCGGACTATTTCAAGGATTGAGCACGGCAGCGAAGGACGAACCTGGCAATGCAGCGGACGGCAATGCAACCGATTGAAGCGGGCCTTACGATAACGACGCAAGGGCGCACCGTGGGCGAGGGCGACATCAACCTGTTCGCCGGCTTGGTCGGCGACTTCACGCCGGTGCACATGGACGAGGTCTTCGCGCAATCAACTCCGTTTGGCACACGCATTGCGCACGGTCCGCTGACGATGTCGATGGCGATCGGCCTGCTCACCCAAACCGGCGTTCTGGGCGAGCGTGTCATCGGGCTTCTCAGCCTGAACTGGGATTTCGCCGGTCCCGTGAAAATCGGCGATACCGTTCGCGCCCGCGTCACGGTCGAAGAGGTTCGTCCGACAGCGAAGCCCGGACGCCAGCTCGCGACCTTCGCATTCGAGGTGCTCAACCAAGGCGGGGAAGCGGTGCAGCGCGGCCGCCTGGTGGTGATGGTGAAGGTGTAAACGTCGGCTTCGGACCGCCGGGCGCCGCCGGCGGGAAAAACGAACCGCGTCACCTGCCCCGCGCCGGCTTGTCGGCGGCAAGCGCCTCGAGCCGGCCGGCGACTTTCTCCAGCCGCGAGGCCGTCGTGGAGATCGCATCCGGCGCATCCGGCGCCGCGGCGCCCTGGCCAGCCCGCGATAGATGATGTCGGTCGTGGCGTCGGCGGTCTCTTCGATGTCGAAGTCGCCTTCATTGCGCAGGAAGGCCCAGGTGCGGTGCTCGATGGTTCCATAGACCATGTCGCGCACCAGCGAGGGCGAAATGTCGGAACGGAATTCGCCCGACGCGGCGGCTTCGCGCACCAGATCGACGATGCGATGGGTATAAGTCTGGTTGAGCCGGTAAAGCTTGGTCTTGCGGTAGCCGGGAGCGGGCCTCAGCTCCTGGAAGACGAGGCGGCTCAAGCCCGGTTCGCGCCGGATCGACTGCAAATGGTGATGGATGATGAACCGCATCCGGTTCCAGGTGCCGCGCACGCTCGCCAATTGTTCTTCATCGCGCGCGAGCATGCCCTCGTACCATTGCTCGACCACGCGCACCAATAGCTCGCGCTTGTTGGTGAAATAGCGATAGATCGATCCTTCCACCACGCCGGCGCGTTCGGCGATGTCCGAAATCAAGGCGTTGTCGTAGCCCTTTTCGGTGAAAACGGCACGGGCGGCGATCATGATGTCGGAAATTCGCTGCTCGGCCGGCAGCCGGTTAACCTGTCGACGCGCGCCAGCCCGCGCCATGACCGATCTCTCCTCTTTCAGTGCACCGCCGAAGCGGCCCATCTTTGGTACGGGCTGCGTGCCGCTTGCGCAAGCGCGCCAAGCCCGGCCGTGCTGCCGCCGCGCGCGGGCCGTTGCCCTCCACGCGCGCCGGCCGACCTGTAACGTCCCGGCCGACAGCCCGGGCCGGTCTCGCAGCCCTGCCACGATTTCGTCGTTGACAAAGAAACAAAGCCCGTCATTTAATGAACAAAATTCACCTTTTCGCGCGGATTATATCCAAGGCCGCGTCAGGATAAAGCCGGTAAACGGGAAGAGGAAGAATTGGGGGGAAATTCCGATCTTCCATCGCCAGTCCGGGGCATCGGCGGGGGTTGCTTTTGCGCCCTTGCGGATCGCGGACGTGGCGCGAAGATCGTCTAGCCTCCCACCAATAATGAGCGGTATTCATTAGACGCCTCCGCCGTCGCGATCACCGTGCGGCTGAGCGTTGTGGATGCCGGCGCGTCAGGGAGGTTTGAGTCGGACCATGCACATCAGCAGTCTGATCCACCGCGTGAATGTCGGCGATCTCGTCACACGCAGCGCCGAACGTTATCCCGACAAGGAAATGATCTGCGATGGCGGTCGTCGCTGGTCCTATCGCGAATTCGATGCTTGGACCAACAGGGTCGCGCACGGCCTTTCGAACCTCGGCCTGCGCACCGGCGATGCGCTGGCGCTGATGTCGGGCAATCGCGCCGAATTCCTTGCGGTCTATTTCGCCTGCGCCAGGCTCGGCGTCGTCTGCGTCCCGATCAACCTGCTCTGGCGCCAGCACGAGATCGCCCACGTCCTCGATCATTCGCGCTGCCGCGCGATCGTCGTCGAAGGGGCGCTGCTCGAGCAATTGACGAAAAGCGTCGAGAAGCCGGAAGCGCTGATCGGCATCGTCGTCATCGACCCGGTCGACGGCGCGACAAAGCTCGCCGGGCGCGACGTCTCCCTTGTCGAGTTCGATGCGCTCGCGCGCGACCGGTCGTCGGCGCTGCCGGAAGTAGACATCGAAGACCGTGCGCCGATTACGTATCTTTATACGAGCGGCACCACCTCGGCTCCCAAGGGCGTGGTCGGGACGCATCTCGCCATCTATCTGGAATCGCTGGGCACGGCCATCGACACCAAGATGACCGAGGACGATCGCCTCAGCGTCGTGCTCCCGCTGTTCCACACCGCGCAACTGAATGCGTTGTGCACGCCGGCGATCGCCGTCGGCGCCTCGATGGTGATCGAGCGCGCCTTCGATCCGGTTCGCCTGCACGAACTGATCGAGCGCGAGCGCATCACCGTTCTGTTCGCGCTGCCGATGATGATCCAGAAGCTGGTCGAGCAGCAATTGGCGCAACCGCGGGATATGGGCAGTCTGCGCCTGACGGTCTACGCGATGGCGCCGATGCCGGAAGCCGATCTGCGCCGCGCCATCGAGATTTTCGGCTGCGGCTTCAGCCTGATGTTCGGGCAGACGGAAATGAGCCCGGTGTCGACATTTTTCAAACCGCAGCACCAGTTGAGCCATCCCGGCTCGGTCGGCACGCCGGCAACCAACGTGCAGGTCGGCATCATGGATGCGCAGGGAAATCTGCTGCCGGTCGGCAGTTCCGGCGAGATCGTCTACCGCAGTCCGCAGACGATGGAGGGATATCTGCACAACCTGCCGGCAACCGAGGAGGCGTTTCGCTACGGCTGGTTCCATTCCGGCGATGCGGGCCATTTCGATACGGACGGCCTGCTTTGGTTCGAAGACCGCTTCAAGGATGTCATCAAGACCGGCGGCGAAAACGTCTCCTCGATAGAGGTCGAACTGGCCATCCGTGCGTCGCACGTGGATGTGCTGGAGGTCGCGGCGATCGGCCTGCCGCACCAGCGCTGGGGCGAGGCCATCACCGCGATCGTGGTCGCGCGCGAAGGGGCAGCCATTGACGTCGAGCCGCTGCTCGCCGCCGTGCGCGAGAAACTGAGCCCGTTCAAATGCCCGAAGGCCGTCATCCAGGTGCCGGAAATGCCGAAGACCGCGACCGGTAAGATCGAGAAGGCGAAGCTGAGGAAGGCCTATGCCGGCTACTACCAGTAGCGATTCGCTCGGATCGAATGCCTGGCGCGCCGACGCGGCGGCAGCCGCGGATATCACGGTCGACGCGCTTTTTCGCCGGTCCTTTAATGTGTTCCGTGACCGTACGGCCGTGACATGGGAGGGCGGCGAACGCCGCTACGGCCAGGTCGGCGAGCGGGCATGGCGCCTGGCCAACGCGCTGCGCGCGCGCGGCCACAAGCGCGGCAGCACCATCGCAATCCTTGCCGAGACCCGGCCGGAATATGTCGAATGCTATGCGGCGATGGCGGCATTGGGTGTCACCGTCGCCACCCTTAACGTGCGCTTGCATCCCAAGGAAATCGCTGCCTGCCTGCGCAAGGCAAAGCCCGCCGGAATTTTGACATCAGGCGCGCTTGCTCATTTGCTCGTGGGGCTGCGGGACGAATTCACGGATATAACCGACTGGATCGCGTTCGAACCGGCGCCCGGTTTCGAGGATTACGAGACGCTATTGCGGAACAGTGCGGCCGACGAACCGCCTCACGTCGCGCACGGTTCCGACATCCACAACATCCTGTTCACCAGTGGGACGACCGGCGCGCCGAAAGGCGCGCTCATCAGCCAGCGGGCTGCCGCCGTTCGCGGGTTGCGCCTGGCGCAATGGTTCGGCCTCGGTGAGAAAGACGGTTTCGTCGGCTGGCTGCCGCTGTTCCATTGCGGCGGCGACGAGTCGCTCTACGCGACCTTCGTAACCGGCGGGATCTACGCCACCTTCAGGCGCGTCGATCTTCCGGCGATGTTTCAAAGAATCGAGCGCGAGCGCCTTACCTGGACGCTGCTGCTGCCGGGCGTGATCACCGATTTCGTCAACCATCCGCAACGCAAGGCGCACGACCTGTCGAGCCTTCGCTTTGCCATCGGCTATGCCAACATGATGCCGAACGTGGTCGCCAAGGTCACCGAGGCGCTCGACATCGACTTCTACGACGCGTTTGGCCAAAGCGAGTTCGAGCTATCTGCTGGCGCACGGCCGCTCCGGTCCGGGCGAAATGCCGTCTTTGCGCAAACGGCCGTCACCGCTCATGGACGTTCGTATCGTCGACGACGAATTGAACGAGGTGCCCGTTGGCGGCACAGGCGAATGCGTCGTGCGGGGGCCGAGTGTAATGTCGGGCTATCTCGACGACGATGGCGCCAATGCGGACGTATTCAAAGGCGGCTGGCTGCATACCGGCGATTTGCTGCGGCGCGAGGACGACGGGACGCTGAGCTTTGTCGACCGCAAGAAATACCTGATCAAGACCGGAGGAGAGAACGTCTATCCGGCCGAGGTCGAAGCCGCGCTCTGCCTGCATCCCGCGGTTCAGGAGGCGTGCGTGTTCGGTGTGCCCGACGCGCATTGGGGCGAAACCATCAAGGCGGTGCTTGTTATGCGCGAGGGCCAGACCGCCGGCAGCGAGGAGATCGTGCGCTGGTGCCGCGACCGTCTCGCGGGCTACAAACGCCCGCGCTATTTGCAGTATATGCGTGCGGAGGAGCTGCCGCGCAGCACGACGGGTAAATTGCAGCGCCACGAACTGGCGCGGCTGCCGCTGACCGACGAACAGCGCGTGGGCTGACAGAGCGAGCGTCGCTCATCTGCGAATGCGGTCCGTCGGCAAGGGCGGCCGCAACGAACGAGAAGGCAGAAGGCCGATGGCAAAAAGAAAACAGGTCCTCACCCGCCGGAAGTACCGGAAATACGGGGAAACCAAGCCGATCGCCGACACCGATGCGCAGCAACCGGATCGTCGCCTGTTCATGAAACTGGCCGGCCTCGGCGCCGCCGGCGCCTCGATCGGTCTCGGGGCTGCGGAGGCGAAAGCCGGCAAAACGAGCCCTGCCGCCGAGCAGGGCGGCTATCGCGAGACCGAGCACGTCAAGACCTATTACCGCATGGCGAGGTTCTAGCGCAGGATCGCTTTATATCGAAGCGTCGCAGCAGGCACAGCATTTTATCCTCCCCTGAAGGGGAAGGGTCGACGCCGAGCGATAGCGAGGCGGCGGGGTGGGGTGACAGCGCCGTTAGAAGATTGTTGCTCAACCGATGTCAGGCCGATGGTGTGGGCCGTCCGCTCGGGCTCGGGCACCTTCGCTTCCGCGCAGAGCGCGACAGGCGTTCTTCTTGTGCATTTTGCGCTCCTTCCTTGATTCGTCGGGATTTTCTGCCCTGCGGGCAGCTGGCATGGATCATGCAGGATACAGACCGTTCTGTAGCTCAAACTGGATCCGCCACCGAGACCGGGCGGAAAGGAGAGAGATCCCCATGAACAAAGTCGTCGCCGCGACCGCCGCCACCGTCGTGATCATCGGCGTTATCGGCTTTGCGCTCGATCTCATTTGTGCGCAGGCCATCAGGCGGGCAAGCTGGATACGCGAAGAGTAGACTTCGCCGCCCGCGGCTTTCACAGAATTGGTCAACTCACATCAAGGGGTAAAGCGACATGATGAAGACAGAGGAGATGGTCGAAGCGATCATCGAAGCGAAATACGCCAAGGGCACGACATGGGCCGAGATCGCCAAGGCAGCCGGCATGTCGGAGATCTTCGTCGTCTCCGCCTGCCTCGGCCAGAACACGCTGCCCGCCGAAGCGGCGGGCAAGGTGGCCAAGTATCTCGATCTCGGCAACCGCACCAAGGACGTGGAGACGTGTTTGCAGCGCCCGCCCAAGAAGGCGCAGGCGGCCGAGACCGTCTCGAAGGACCCGCTCATCTACCGCTTCCACGAGATCACCTATGTCTATGGCGACGCGATCAAGGAGATGATCCACGAGAAGTTCGGTGACGGCATCATGAGCGCCATCGATTTCGATCTTCACGTGGAAAGAATTCCCGACCCGAAGGGCGACCGCGTAAAGGTCACGATGAGCGGAAAATTCCTGCCGTACAAGCAATGGTGAGAGCGTCGGCTCTTGGGACGGATTGATGGCGCGCGTCGGCATGGCGCGCGCCATCGCGCTTAAGGCGGCCCCATGACTGAAAGAGCGCGCGCGGCGTCGGCGGCCGTTTACTCGTAATCCTCTGGCGACTATTCCGCATCCGCCGCGCTGAGCAGGAAACCGGCGCCGCCGATCGACGCGAGCGGTTCCGTCATGCGGCTTTCGTTGTTTTTGCAAATCGCGAAAAGAAATCGCGATCGCGGCGCGCAATTTGTCAACCGAGACGGTGCTGGCGTATCATATCCGCGGTGATCTTCTGCTGGAGGATCATCCATCTGCCCGCCATGGTTGAGCTTTCCGCCCCATTTGCCGGAAACAGCGAAAGCGACTCTCAATGAACAAGAAACTTGGTGACGGCCAGGCCGCGGCCCGGCCGTGGGAGGAATTGAACAGCGGCACCATTCGCGCGCCCATCGCGCCGGAATTGCTCGGCACGGCGACCGTATCGCCGGATGGCCAGTTCGAGGCGGGTTCCTACGCTTCGCCGACCCTGGTCTATACGGCAGGCGCCTACGGAATCGACGATTCCGGATCGATCCGCGTCTGCTTCCGCTTTGCCTCCGACCAGAGCGCTCCGCAATTCACCGATCCGAAGGCGGCGAATTACACCACGGTGGAAGCGTCGAACGGCGCCGTGCTGGAAGTCCGCTTCGATCCGAAGGGCAATGTGCGGCCCTGGGACCGCACGCTGTATATCAAAGTCGTCAAGGGCTTTCTTTCCGAAGGCGATCAGATCCGTATCCGTTTCGGCGTGACCGACTTCGGCTCGCCCGGCATGCGCATGCAGACCTTCTGCGAGCAGACTTTCGAATTCCGCGTGCTGGTCGATCCGATTGCCACCTTCAATTATCAGCCGCTGCCGGTGCAGCCGATCGTGGCCATCGTGCCCGGCCCGCCGGAGCGCTATCTCGCCGTGCTGCCGACGCTGCGGCGGCCCGGCGAAGCCTTCGTCCTCAAAGTCAGGGGCGAGGACAAATGGGGCAACCCGTCCGACAAGTGCGACACGCGCCTGCGGCTGCGCGCCGAGGGGAAGATCGACGGACTTCCCGATGAGGTCGTGCTCGAGCCCGGCCACTTCGCCTGCGAGATCGGCGGCCTGACCGTGGCGGAGCCCGGCGAGGTGCGCATTGCGCTGATCGGGGAGGACGGTTCCGCGGCCGCGGTGACCAATCCGCTGCGCATCGCGCCGGGGGACCTGGTGCACTTCTGGGGCGACCTGCATGGGCAGTCGGAGGAAACCATCGGCACCGGCAGCGCGGAGGAATATTTCAGCTTCGCGCGCGACCGCGCCTTCGTCGACGCCTGCGGCCATCAGGGCAACGACTTTCAGATCACCGGCGAATTCTGGGCCGAGCTGAACCGCCTGACGGCGGCCTTCGACGAGCCGGGCCGCTTCGTCGCGCTGCCGGGCTACGAGTGGTCGGGCAATACGGCACTGGGCGGCGACCGTAATGTCTACTTTCCCGATGAGGGGCGGGTCATCCGCCGCTCGTCGCATGCCCTGGTGGAGGACAGATCAGACATCGACACGGACTGCCTGACGGCGGGCAAGCTGTTCGAGGCCTTCGCCCGCCACAAGGAGTTCGACGTCGTGTGTTTCGCCCATTGCGGGGGACGTTACGCCGACATCAATCTTGCCCACGACGGCCGCTTCGAGCGCTCGGTCGAGGTCCACTCCTCCTGGGGCACGTTCGAATGGCTGGTGCACGATGCGTTCCGCAACGGCTACCGTGTCGGCATTGTCGGCAATTCCGACGGCCACAAGGGGCGGCCGGGCGCGAGCTACGCGGGCGCCGGCAAGTTCGGGGCGATCGGCGGGCTGACCTGCTATCTCATGCCGGAGCTCAGCCGGACGGCGCTGCTCGACTGCCTGCGCAAGCGCCGGCATTTCGCCACCAGCGGCGGCCCCGGCGGCCGCATGGTCATCGACCTGCGCGCGACCTTTGATGCTGCCACGATGATCTACCACGACGACCCCGCTTTGGGTCCGGCCCATTCCCGCGAGGGCAGCGAGGCCTTGATGGGCGACATCGTCCGTCTGCCGGAGGGCGGGGTCACCATCGAAGTCGATATCGTTGCCGGTGCAGCGATCGAACGCGTCGACGTCTTCAACGGCATGGAATTGCTGGAAACGATCCGGCCCTATTCGGAAGCCGACCTTGGCAACCGTGTTCGTGTGGTCTGGGAAGGCGCCGAATATCGCGGCCGTTTCCGCGAGGTCGTCTGGGACGGCACGGCGACTTTCAGCGACAACGAAATCCTCGACGCGCAGCCGATCAACTTTTTCAATCGAGACAAGACGCTCGACCGCGTCGGCGGCGACGGCCTGGCCTGGAAAGCGTTGACGACCGGAAATTTCGGCGGCTTCGATGCGGTCATGAAGGATGGCCGCGCCGGCCGGCTGGCGATCAAGACGCCGCTGGTCGAATGCGACGTGCCACTCGCCGATGTCGGGATGGAAGACATTGTCTTCGACAATTCGGGCAACCTGCCGCGCTTCTTGAAAATCTTCCGGCTGCCCACGACGGACGATCGGCGCACCTT
This sequence comes from uncultured Pseudomonadota bacterium, assembly GCA_963837965.1. GTDB lineage: Bacteria > Pseudomonadota > Alphaproteobacteria > Rhizobiales > Xanthobacteraceae > Pseudolabrys. The sequence goes on from CAWIPY010000012.1 coordinate 256,537, forward strand.
GCGTTTTCAGCGCGCCGTTACCCTGCAGGAAAAGGGGGACAATCCGGTCTATGTGCGGGTCACTCTGGAAGACGGCACCCGCGCCTGGACCAGCCCGATCTACATTTTCAGATAGCCTCGACCTAATTCGTGTCGAGGTACTCGGGCCCTGTTTCGGTGCTGGCGGTGCGCCAACTCGCATCGGTTATTTGGCGGACAACGACAAGACGATCAACATCACCCTTGAGAAACGCGTGCAGGAAGGCCGAATAGTCCTTGAAGACGAGGCATCCGTTCGACTGGCCGCCGCCGCCCAGCATGTAGGTGTGCGCCAGCATGCCGTCGCGCCCATACATTTTGCCCCCACCCACCGGGTTCAGGCGGATGGCCCGGACCTTATGGAAAAGCTTTTCCCTGAGGCTGAGGTCATAGACGTTGGGCGGGGTCGGTCCTTGGTTCTTGTCGGCGACGTAGCTCGGATTGTCCCGCTTCTTGCCGAGGCCGGAATGAGCCTCCAGCGTTTGCCCATTCGGCATGTAGACCGTATGCGCGGCGATATCATAGACCGCGGTGCGGCTGCCGCGCGTGGGCAACCGCGCCGCGCCGCTGTGCTCCGGAACGGCCGGCAGATACGGTTCCAGTGAGGCGGTTCCGTCCGTTCGCTCGTTCATCCGGCGGAGCCGCTCAGATGGCGGCGCCACCGATGCGTCGTCCAGGCTCAGGGGCGCGTAACGGGAGTCATTGGCCTCAGACGGCTGCGGGCTACCGACGACAAGTGCAATTGGCCGGTCCGGCGTCTCCGCCTCGAAAGCAGAATTTGCGGAGCGACCGGTGTCAATCGACCATGCCGCCGCTCCGATCAGAGCGAAGCCGAAGATGACGCTGCCGAGATAAATCCGCGTGATCCGGCGGTATTCCGGTGGCAGCGCGGCGGCATGACTCCACGAACCACGCGGAAGGCCGCCGAGGCCCGCGTGTTCAAGAGGCTGCGTATGGTGGGCGAAATCGAACGACATGATCCCCAGCCCAAGATACAGTCTCCACTTCAAGCCAAGAGTAAGGCAAAATTCTGGAGAAAATCCATCGCTTCCGGACGAAAAAACGGCGGCTACCGTTTACTTGCCGACTCTCGGGGCATTCCGCGCCGCCCGAATCCATCCATTTCCGCTTGTTTTTCCGCGTATTTTGTAGATACCTCCAATTTTAGTAAAATGTTTTAGAGATACGGCAAGAAAAGCCGCGTCGCGGCGTCGCGCAGTTGCTCCCATCGCGGGGCGGCCGAAAGCTCCTGCCAGCTCACCGCCCGGCTGCGCGATTTCTTCTTGTCGATCAAGGCGTCGATCGCAGCTGTCAGCGCGTGGTCGTAGCATTCGAGATCGAACTCGAAATTGAGCCGAAAGCTGCGGGAATCCCAATTGGAACTGCCGATCAGGCACCATTGACCGTCGACCGTCATGAGCTTGGCGTGGTTGAACGGTGAGGGGCTCAGATAGACGGTTGCCGGAACATCCTCGAAGAAGCGCAGATGCGCGCGCATTGCCCAGTCGAGAAAGACGTAATCGCAGCGCTCGGGGATTAGGATTTCGACGTCGACGCCGCGCAGCCCCGCTTGCGCGATGGCGAACTGGAGGCGCTGATCGGGCAGAAAATACGGCGTGACGATGCGGATGCGCTCGCGCGCCTGCGCCAGCGCTGCGCCCAGAATGGTCTCGAGCTTGTACATGTCGGCGTCCGGCCCCGAATGAATGCCGCGGGCGAACACCGAGCCGGCGTGTTCGATCGCCGGCCACCATTCGTCGCCGTCGAGAAGCTCTTCGGTCGTGAAGGACCAGTCGCGCGCGAACGTATCCATGAGCTGCCGCGTCACCGGACCTTCGATGCGTACCTGCACGCCGTCGATGTAGTTCCTTGAGGAGAGGCGGAAGGAGTGCTCCGCTTCGATGTTCAAGCCGCCGGTGAAGCCGATTCTACCGTCGACGATCAGCAGTTTCTTGTGGTTACGCATGTTCAGGAACGGCATGCGCCACGGCAGCCAGGTATGCAGGAAGCGCGCCGCGGGGATCTTGCCGGCAAGCAGGCGGCGCAGCGTGCCCGAAAGGACGTAGCCACTGCCGATACTGTCGATCAGCACGCGCACGGCAACGCCGCGGTTTTGCGCCTCGATGAGCGCGTCGACGAAGGCATGGCCGATCGCATCGTCGCGGAAGATGTAGGAGGCAAGCGCTACGCTGTGGCGGGCCTCGCGGATGGCGGCCAGCATCGCCGGATAGGCTGCATCGCCCCCCTGCAGCGGCGTTATGGCATTGCCGGCGATCAGCGGGCTTTCGGTGACGCGCTGGCCGACGTCGGCCAGGGCGGCGATGTTGGCCGGCACGGCCGGCTCGGCGTCGGGGCCGGTCGGGCTGCCGCGCTGGTGCTCCAGCTTGGCGAAATGGAGCGCGCGGCGCGTCACGCGATTGATGCCGAAGACGAAATAGAGCAGTGCGCCGAAAACGGGCGACAGCCAAGCCACTGCAATCCAGCCAAGCGCCGCGCGCACGTCGCTTTTGCTCAGCAGGACGTGGGCCGTGACGATGCCGGCAACCAGCACATAGGCGGCGACGAACAGCCACTCCATCGATCCGGACGCCTCTCGTTTCCGCAGCCGCGGCCGGTCGCCCGCCGTCCGCGGCCAAGTCTAGCCGGAGTGTAGCTATGCCGGCGGACGGCCGGTGAACAGCCCGCCCGGCCGCTCCTGCCGGCGCCCCCGATCCTCGGCAAGCCCTTGGTGGGTAACGAAGTTCCGCAGTCTCGGGCTTGAAAACGCGGTACTTATTCACCAAATATTGGACAGATTCTTCTAGCAGAGGGGGAGGCCGCCGCGGGCGGCGGCACATTCGGGGGTGCGCCATCCATCCGGATGGAACCGACAAAATTCAAGCGCGCCCGTGGGGAACGTGGAACGTGAAGATCATCAGTTGGAACTTGCTGCGTCTGGTCGGCGCGGACGCGCGTGACGTGGCGGCGCTGATCGAGCGCTATCGCCCCGATCTACTCCTTCTGCAGGAAGCGACGGCCGATCTGGCGGAACTGCCGGCTTTGATCGGCGGCCATTTTTATCGCGAGCCGCTCGACGGTCGCGTCTATGGCTTGGCCGCATGGAGTCCGCATCCGTTACCCCAGCCCTATGCACTGCCGCTACCGGCCTCGCAGGTTCCCGGCCGCGTGCCGCCGCGGGTCGCGCAGATCGTCGAACTCAACGGCATTTCTTTCGCCAACGTCCACCTGTCGCACGGCCAGTTGCTTAACCGGCTGCAGCTCCTGCACATCGTGCGCACGCTCGACGGGCCTGCGGCCGTTGTCGGTGACTATAATGCCGTCGGACCAATCAAGCTGTCCGGTTTCAAGGACATCGGGCCGCGCCAGCCGACGCACACCGCGAGCAACATCATCCCGTTCCGACTCGACCGCTGCATGGCGCGTGGACTGCGCTGCGTGCAGGGGCGGGTGCTCGACCGGGGACCGTCCGATCATCACCCGATCATTCTCGACCTGCGCGTCGCTCCCGAGGCCGTCGAGGTCCCGCCATGGGATCGCCTGGCATGGGGCGCGTCCCCGAGGCTGCGCGCGAGTGTGGAGCGGTGGCTGCGCGCCATGGCGCGTACGCCGGACCGCATTCGCGTGCCGCAGGCGCTTTTCGAGACCCTGGATTCGAAGCTGCGAAAAGCCAGACGCAGAGCACGCCATGCGGTCGCCGAGCGTGACATCCAGCGCAACGTGCGGCTCGGCGTGCTTGCGTCTTTCGCCGCCCGGCGCGGGCCACGGGCCGGCAAGGAAAACTTTGCGCCGCGCCCCTTCGGCCGCCGTTCCGAACTGCGCTAAGCTCAACTCCGACCGTCCAGCTAGGTCCGTATGCAGCGTCGCACGACGCGGCGGATGAATACGGCATCTGGCAGACCGCCCGGAGCGAGCCCATGGCGAACGCGCAGATCACTCCTGCCGAGATTGAGAGCTATCAATCCCACGTCGGCCGCACCATGCGTGAGACCGACACAGTCGGTCTGCATCTGGCCGCGCAGATGGCGGCAACGCTCGATCGCGTGCATCCCGACCGCGGCCTGCCCCCCATGTGGCACTATGGGCTGTTTCAGACTTCGGCGCCCACTGGCATGCTCGGCCGCGACGGCCATCCGCGCCGCGGCGACTTCCTGCCGCCGGTCAGCCTGCCGCGGCGTATGTTCGCCGGCTCCACCATCCGTTTCCATCGTCCGCTCCGAATCGGCAATGAAGTGACACGCACGTCGCGCATCGCCTCGGTGCAGCATCGGCAGGGCCGGAGCGGCGATCTGGTATTCGTGCGCGTGGCGCTGACACTTGCGCAGGCGGATACTCCCTGCGTCGAGGAAGAGCAGACCATCGTCTATCGCGGCGAAGGTGTGCCCACGCCGCCGGTCACGCCCGTGCCGCGCGCGCCGCTGGCCGCCGGCGAAACTGCCAAGGTCTGGACGCCGACAACGGCCGAACTGTTCCGCTATTCGGCGGCCTTGTTCCTCGCGCATCGCATCCATTACGACTGGCATTATGTGACGCAGGAGGAGGGCTATCCCGGCATCATCGTGCACGGGCCGCTGACGGCGACGCGGCTCGCCGAGTTCGCCGGCGACATCGCCGGGCGCGCGGTGGCGCGCTTCACCTTTCGCGGCGAGGCGCCATTGTTCGCGGATCAGGAGATCAGGCTGGTCGGGCGCATGGACGGCGACGAATGCACGTTGCGCGCCGAGCGCGCCGATGGTGTGACTGGAATGTCGGCGACGGCGGTGGTTGCTTGATGGCGGTACCAAAGTCCGCTCATTCCCGCGCATGCGGGAATCCAGGGCGACAATCGCAAGCTCAACAATTTTGTCTTCTGGGTCCTCCCTTTCGCGGGGACGAACGGAAAGACTTGCGCTTGTTACTCACCGCCCGCTGAAATTCGGCACGCGGCGTTCCGCCATCGCCTTCACGCCTTCCTTGAAATCGTCGGTCTTTCGCAGCCGCGTCTGCTCTTCCAGCTCGCGGTCGGTCGCTTTGCGCACGCGGTCGGCGATGTCGCCACGCAGGGTCGTGCGCGTGGCGATCAGTCCGAGCGGCGAATTCTCCGCGATCTCGGCGGCAAGCTTGAGCGCAGCGTCGCGCACCTGATCTTGCGGCACCAGCACGTCGGCAAGTCCCATGGCATAGGCTTCGTCGCCCGGCACCCGGCGGCTGGTGTAGAACATCATCGCCGCCTTGGTTGGCCCGATCACGGCGGGCAGGGTGACGGTAAGGCCGAAGCCCGGGTGGAAGCCGAGGCGGGTGAAATTGGCGCAGAAGCGCGCCTCCGGGCAGGTCACGCGGAAATCCGCCACCATGGCGAGGCCGAGGCCGCCGCCGACGGCAGCGCCATGGATGGCCGCAATGATCGGCTTCTTGGTACGGAACAGCCGATTGCCTTCGATGTAGAGCGGCGCGACGCCTGGCTCCGGCTCGTTCGGCCGGCGGCCTTCCGCGTCGAGCAGCGAAGCGTCGCCGAAATTCGCGCCGGCGCAGAAAGACTTGCCCTGCGAGCCTAAGACGATAGCGCGGATATCACCGTCCTCGTCGAAGGACTCGAACGCCGCGGCGATGTCCTTGATCAAGGGAATGTCGAAGAAATTGTGTGGCGGCCGGCGGATTTCGACCAGCGCCACGTGGCCGCTCTTCTCGATGGCAATATCGCTCATGGGAATATCCTTTGCTGTTACTCCGCCGCGCTGCGGCGGGCCGTTTCCTGCGCGCCGCGTTTAACGATCAGAGCGTCCACCACCGAAACGCCCTCACCTTTGCCGTGCACGATCACCGGGTTGAGATCAATCTCGGCAATCGTGTCGGCATGGTCGGCGGCGAATTGCGCAAGCTTCACGATGAGATCGGCCAGGGCTTGCGTGTCGGCGAGCGGCATGCCGCGGTTCGCCTCGAATACGCGTGCGCCTTTCAGACGGGCTAACAGCGCAAGCGCCGCGTCGCGGTCGAGCGGCACCGGCGCGAGCGCCACGTCGCCCATGGCCTCGACCATGACGCCGCCGAGCCCGACCATCATCAGCGGTCCCCAGCGCGCGTCGCGATTGACGCCGAGAATGACCTCGCGGCCCGGCGCCGCCATCGGCTGCACCAGCACGCCATCGACGGCGGCGCTCGGCGCGTAGTCTTTCGCATTGGCAAGGAGGCGCTCATAGGCGGCGGAGGCGTGTTCGGCCGTCATATTCAAAGCCACAGCGCCGGCTTCGGTCTTGTGCGGAATATCGGCGGATTGCACTTTCAGGGCCACCGGGCAGCCGAAAGCTTTGGCAGCCGCTCCCGCTTCGGCCGCGGAATGCACGAGCGGGCCGGCATGGCTCGCGCCGATGCCGTAGGCCGCCAGCAGCGGTCGCGCCCGCCATTCACATAACGTCGGAGGGGCTTTGGCAAGCGCGGCACGCACCTTGTCGCGCGCGGGATGCGGGTCAGGCGCAGCGGGCGGACGGTTGAGCATCTGTTCGCGTAGCGCACGGTAGTCCGCCATGGCGCGCAGCGTGCGCGCGCAGCCATGCGCGCCTGTAAACAGCGGATAGCCGGCCTCGTTGAGGATCTCGACGCTGCGCTCGGCCGGCAGCGTGTAGGTCCACATGAAGACGGGCTTCTTCGATTGGCGCGCGAGTTCTTTCAGCTTGGGCAGGTTGTCTTCGAGGTAGGCCGAGCGGCGCGCGGTCACCACCACGACGACTGCATCGACGCGCGGCGACTGCGCAACCAGATGGGCAAAGGTAGCGTAGCCGAGCTTCTGCACGCCCTGCGCCGTCGAGTCGACCGGGTTCTGCGACGTGCCGTAGGAGGGGATGTGCGCGTCGAGCGACCGGCGCGTTTCCGGATCGAGGATCGGCACGTCCAGGCCGGCGGCGGCGCAGGCATCCGCCATCCACACGCCGGCGCCGCCCGACGAGGTGCAGACGCCGACGCGCTTTCCCACCGGCAGCTTGTCGCCGCAGGCGAGGAAGCCGGCGGCGAGGTCGAGCATCTCATCGAGGTCGCGCGCCTCGATCAGGCCGTAGCGCTCGAACACCGCGCGGTAGGCGGCCTGCGAGCCGGCGAGCGCCGCCGTGTGCGAGGCGACGGCGCGGATGCCGGGCTCCGACTGGCCGATCTTGCCGACGATCAGCGGCTTGCCGGCGCGCAGCGCTTTCTCCGCCGCGTGCTTGAATTTGTCGGGCGACTTCACGTCTTCAAGGAGCAGCAGGAAAACATCGGTGCCGCCTTCGTCGAGCAGGAAATCGACGAAGTCGGCGGCGTCGAGCGCCACCTCGTTGCCGGTGGTGATGATGTAGCGGAAGGCCAGATGGCGCGGGCGGGCGCGGTCGAAGAAGGCAAAGCCCATGCCGCCGCTCTGCGAGATCACCGAGACCTGGCCGCGGCCGAGCGCGCGCGCCGGCCTCAAGCCGCCCGCCTTCTTGTCCATGGCCGGGCTGAAGGTGGGGCAGAAGCCGGCCTCGATATTGGCGAAGCCTTCGGTATTGGGCCCGCTCACGGCCATGTCGTAGCGCCGGGCGATTGCCGCGATCTCGTCCTGCATGGCGGCGCCGGCGCCGCCCAGCTCCTCGGCGAAGCCGGAAGAGAGGATGACCGCGGCCTTGATGCCTGTGCGGCCGCAGCGCTCCAGTTCAGCCACGACGTATTGCGCGGGGATGATCAGGATGGCGAGATCGACCGGCGCGGGCAACTCGTCGACCGAGGCATACGCCTTGAGCCCCTGCACTTCGCTTGCGCTGCGGCTGACCGGATAGATTGTGCCGGCAAAAGGATGGCTCAGCATGATTTCGAGAATGCGCCCGCGCAGGCTGTGCAGGTCGTTGGCCGCGCCGACCACGGCCACCGTCTGCGGACACAGGAGCTTGCCGATGTCGGGCACGGGCTGGCCTCGCTTCAGGGTGTTCTGCATAGCGCCGTTATCCTGAGGTGCGAGCGTGCGTCAGCACGGGAGCCTCGAAGGATGAACGGCCAAATGCTTTGGGATTTTGGCCGTCGACCCTTCGAGGCTCGCCGCTGCGCGGCGAGCACCTCAGGGTGACGGATAAAGACAGCGTTATGCATCGTTACCGCAAACCGAGCCCGCGCGCGATGATGCCGCGCAGGATTTCGGTGGTGCCGCCCTGGATGGTGAGCTTCGGCGCCACCGTCATGGCGAAGGCGAGCTGATCCTCCAGCGTCGCCCGATTGCTTGTTTCCGGCTCGAGAAACGCGGTCAGTTCGCGCACGCGATGCGGCAGCTTCTGCTCCCAGACGGTGCCGATATCCTTGACCAGCGAGCCCTCTACCACCGGCTCCTTGCCGGCCTGCAGCATGCCGGCGACCGATACCGACATGCGGCGCAGCGTGTGAAGCTGCGCCACCAGCCGGCCGAGCCCTTCCGCGCTGCGGGTGTCCGGCTCGGAGCCGACGGCGCGGATCAATTCGTTGAGCACGTAGAAGGTCTCGAGGAACCGCTCCGGCCCGCTGCGCTCATAGGCGAGCTCGCTGGTTGCTTGGTTCCAGGCGCCGTCGATTTCGCCCAACACATGATCATCGGTCATGAACACGTCGTCGAAGACGACCTCGTTGAAGTCGTGCTGCCCGGTCATCTGGATGACCGGGTTGACCGTGATGCCCGGCGCCTTCATGTCGACCAGAAACTGCGTGAGCCCGTGCCGGCGGTTCTCCTTGGTCGGCGGCGACGTGCGGAACAGGCCGAGCATGTAGTCGGCGATATGCGCGTTCGAGGTCCAGATCTTGGTGCCGTTGATGCGCCAGCCGCCGTCCACCTTGGCGGCCTTGGTCCTGGCGGCGAACAGGTCGGAACCGGACCCCGGCTCGCTCATGCCGATGACGAAGCACAATTCGCCGCGGCAGATGCGCGGCAGGATGTCCATCTTGATGTGCTCGGGCGCGTATTTGAGCAGCGCCGGCCCGCTCTGCCGGTCGGCGACGAAATGCAGCCGCACCGGCGCGTTGACCACGCGGAATTCCTCGGTGACCACGTACCGATCGAGGAAGCTGCGCTCCCCGCCGCCGTATTTCTTCGGCCAGGTCATGCCGATCCAGCCCTTGGCGCCGATCCGCCTGCTGAATGCGCGGTCGTGCGAATCCCCGTGACCGGGGCGGTGCGGATCGAAAGTGCCGGCGGCGATTTCCTCGGCCAGAAAGGCGCGCACTTCGCTGCGCAGTTCTTCGCATTCGGGCGGCAGGCGGATGGGATCGAATTGCAAAGCCGTGCTCATCGCGACGCCACCAATGGCCAGAATTCTTCCGCGCCGCGGCGCGCGATGCGCCGGCCGAGCTCGGCGGCCCACCAGCTTTCGTTGCCGAAGTCGTCGCGCCAGGCCAGCATGCGCAGGGTGAAGCGGTGCAGGATGTGCTCCTCGGTGAAGCCGATGGCGCCGAACACCTGGTGCGCGATGGCGGAGCCTTCCGTCGCCGCCTCGGCGCAGCGGATCTTGGCCGCGGCGGCTTCCAGGAAAACCGCGTCCTCGGCGGCATCGGTCTGCGACAGTGTATCGGCGGCCGATCCGGCAACCGCCAGGGCCGCCGCCACCTCTCCGGCAAGCCGGGCGAGATTCTGCTGCACGGCCTGGAATTTGCCGATCTTGCGCTCGAACGCCACGCGCTCGTTGGCGTAGGCGACACTGAGCGACAGCACCGCCTCCAGCGCGCCGGCGGTCTGTACGCTGCGCGCCGTCGCCCCCATCAGCATCAGCGCGCGGCGGTCGAGCCCGGCCGGCGCGGGAGCGCTGCGCAGCGGCTTGACGCCGTCGAAGCTGACGGCATTGGCGGCGTCGCCGGCGAGATTTCGTCCGTCGCCCAGGCGGCAATCCTTGGCCGCCGCCAGCGCGACCATTGGGCCGCCATCACCTTCGGCCAGCACGGCGATGTGCTCCGCCTCCGAGGCGAAGGGCACGCCGCTGGCCCGGCCGCTCAACGTGCCGCCGGCATCAAAGCTCACGCGATCGGAGGGCCGCGCCGGCGCGACGGTCATGGCACCCGCCGGCGCTTCGAGGCCCGCGCGGGCCAGCAGCCAGCCCGCCAGCAGCGTCTCGGCCAGCGGCGCAGCAAGGGCAAAGCGGCCGGCAACGCCCAGGATGGCGAAGCCGTCGGCGAGGCTGGCGCCCGAGCCGCCCAGTCCCTCCGGCACCCAGGCGAGCGGCAGGCCGGCCTCGGACACCGCCTGCCAGAGCGGCCCCCGCCACGCCCCGTTCTCGGCACGATTGACCGCCTGGGGATCGGCGAAGTCCGCCAGGATGCGCGCCGCTGCCTCGGCGACGATATGGTCGCTTTCCCCTGTCACGATTGCTTTTTCCCGGCTCCTGCCGCCCCGGCAAGGGTGGGATGTGGCGGCTTCGCGGTCAAGCGGGCGCGCGGGGCCCGTGGACGGGCCCGCTCGAGCGCCGGCGGGGGTGCGGCAGGGCCTGGGTAAACTTGCCTAAGGAAAGGGCTGGACTCCAGGAGACACGTAGGACAAATTGAATATGAGAAAATAGCAAGAAAACCAAGCGGGGAACGTAACAGGGTGGCGTCGCCGGTCTCAGGTAGCGGGGCATCGTCGCGCAGTCGGAGCGCCGATCCGGTCGGGCGCCGAGGATTCCTCGCGTTCGGCGCGGCGCTTGCCGGCGGCGCTGCCTTTGCCGCCAAGGCCGCGCAAGCTGCGGCGGCCTACCCGCCCCAGGACCCGCCCTGGTCCCTCAGCCTCGGGCCCGGCGTGGTCGACCGCCCCTACGGCCAGCCCTCGCCATTCGTCAAAGACGTCATCCGCCGCAACGTTCCCTGGCTGACGGCCACGCGCGAATCCTCGGTGAGTTTCACGCCCTTGCAGGACTTGAGCGGCATCATCACGCCGAACGGCTTGTTCTTCGAGCGCCACCATTCGGGCCGTGCCGACGTCGATCCGCGCCAGCACCGCCTTATGATCCATGGCCTGGTCGAGCGGCCGCTCCTCCTCACCATGCAGGACATCGAGCGCTTTCCCAGCGAATCGCGCGTTTGCTTTATCGAATGTCCGGCCAATGGCGGCATGGAATGGCGCGGCGCGCAGCTCAATTCGCTGCAGTTCACCCACGGCATGATCGGCTGCGCCGAGTGGACGGGCGTGAAGCTTTCCACGCTGCTCGAAGAGGTCGGGCTCAAGAAAAACGCGAAATGGCTGCTGGCCGAGGGTGCCGACGGTGCGCACATGACGCGCAGCCTGCCACTCGACAAGTGCCTTGACGATTGCCTCGTGGTCTATGCGCAGAACGGCGAGGCGCTGCGGCCGGAGCAGGGCTACCCTCTGCGTCTCGTCGTGCCCGGCTGGGAGGGCAACGTATCGGTGAAATGGCTGCGTCGCCTCAAGATCGGCGATCAGCCCTGGTTCACGCGCGAAGAGACCTCAAAATACACCGACCTTATGCCCGATGGCCGCGCGCGGGGCTTCACCTTCGTGATGGAAGCCAAATCGGTGATCACCTTTCCTTGCCCGGAAAAATCGCCGCGCGGCGCCGGCCTCTACGAAATCCGCGGGCTGGCCTGGAGCGGCCGCGGCAAAGTGAAGGCGGTCGACGTCTCGGTGGACGGCGGTGTGAACTGGACGCGCGCGGAGCTTAAAACACCGGTCATGGTCAAGGCGCTCACGCGTTTCACTTTGCCGTGGCGCTGGGACGGCAAGCCCGCCCTGCTGCAATCGCGTGCGGTCGACGAGACCGGCTATGTGCAGCCGACCGTCGCGCAACTGCGCAAGGTGCGTGGACAAAATTCGGTCTATCACAACAACGCAATTCAGACTTGGCAGGTGAAGCCCGACGGGAGCGTGTTCAATGTGCAGCTTGGCTGACGCGCGCACCGCTTTTCCCGCGATGCTGCTGGCCGCTGCTGTCGCGGGTCCGGCCGGCGCGGCCGAGCCCGGCCACTACGGTTACGGCCGTGCGCCGACGCAGCAGGAGATCGCCGGTTGGGATATCGATGTGCGACCTGATGGCGCAGGCTTGCCGCCGGGCAGTGGCTCCGTCGCGCGCGGCGCGGAAGTCTTCGAGGCGCAATGCGCGGGCTGCCATGGCACCTTCGGCGAAGGCTCCGGCCGCTATCCGAAGCTCGCCGGCGGCATGAAAACCTTGCGCGACGACCGTCCGCAATTGACAGTGGGCAGCTACTGGCCGTTCGTTATCACGATTTTCGATTATATCAATCGTGCGCAGCCATACGTCGCGCCGCACTCGTTATCTGCTAACGATGTTTACGCAGTGACCGCTTACGTGCTTAACTTGAACGACATTGTGGCAAACAATTTCATTGCAGATCGCTCGACTTTGCCTAAAGTGCGCCTGCCTAACCACGGCGGCTTTGTGTGGAAGGATCCGCGGCCGGATACGTCCGCGACGGAATGCATGAAGAACTGCGCCGATTCAAAGAAGATCAGAATCGTATCGAGCGCGGAAAAAAAAGACGTAACGCCACGGACCACCGGTCCACTTGACAAGTTCGAACCGAAATAGGATCGGCCATAACGGTCCGGGCGGGGGAGGAAAGCAGATGGAATTGAGACAGTCGCATTATGTGCTGGCGGCGATTGCAGGCGCAGTCGTCGGCGCTGTCGTGTTGGGGTTGACGCCCGCATCGGCTTCGCCGGCGGAAGGGCAGAAGCTGGCCTTCGCGCGCAGCAAAGGCAATTGCCTCACTTGTCACGAGATCAAGGGCGGTTCTTCTCCCGGCAATATCGGGCCTGAGCTCAACGACATGAAGAAGCGATTTCCGGACCGCAAGCAGCTGATTGCGATCATCTCCGACGAGACCAAGCGCAATCCGCAGACCGTCATGCCGCCGTTCAAGCGGAATCTCATTCTCAACGACAAGGAAATCGAAGACATCGTCGATTTCCTCTACACGCGCTGAGCGCGCGCGGGTCAAACAGGAGAAAAATGTGATGAGCGACTTTTGCGACGCGCCCGTTAAGCGACGCACGATCCTGAAGGGCGCTATGGCCGGCGGCCTGGTCGGGCTCGGTCTCGGCAGCTTCCCGTTCCCGGCTTTCGCCGGCGACGCCAAGGGCTGGCCGGGCGACGCCTTCAAGCAGAAGAGCGAGGCCGATGCGCTCAAGGCGCTCTATGGCAAGGCCGCCGAGGCGTCCGACAAGATCAACCTCGACGCGCCGGAAATCGCCGAAAATGGCGCGGTGGTTCCGATCGCCGTCACCAGCACACTGCCCAAGGTGACCGGCATTGCCATTCTGGTCCTGAACAACCCCTACACGCTGGCTGCTGCCTACAAGATTCCGGAAGGGACCAAGGCCGAGGCTTCGAACCGGCTGAAGATGGCGAAGACGAGCAAGGTCGTCGCCGTCGTGGAATCGAACGGCAAGCTCTACAGCGCGACCAAAGAGGTCAAGGTCACGGTCGGCGGCTGCGGCGGCTGATCCGGCGTCATCGAACAGAGAGGCGATTCCAATGTCGACAATTCGTGTCAGGGCAGTCGCGAGCGGCGACACCACCACGGTCCAGTCTTTGATCCAGCATCCGATGGATTCCGGCTTCGTGAAGAACAAGAAGACGGGCAAGGCGATCCCGGCGCATTTCATCCAGGTGCTGGAGTTCGAGCACGGCGGCAAGACGGTTTTCACCGCGCTGTGGGGTCCGGCCGTCTCCAAGGACCCTTATGTGAAGTTCAGCTTCAAGGGCGGCAAGAAGGGCGATCCGCTGAAGGTGAGCTGGGTCGACAACGAAGGCAAATCGGATTCGCTCACCGCCAAGATCCAATAAGGCCAAAAAAGAGAGCTCCGGTTGGCGGGGCAACAGGGGAGGATTGGTGAATGCTGCGCAAAATATGCATCGCGGTCGCGATCGTCGTCGGTACGGCGCAGCCATTGCTGGCTGACAATGCCGTCAACCCGAAGGCGGACCAGGAGGCCTTCCAGAATTACTTCAAGAAGCGCTTCCCGAAGGTGCCGTACAACGACTTCGTAAACGGCCCCTACTCGATGGACGCGGGCTTGCGCAAGCAGTGGAAGGCGATCGACGAATTCCCGCCGTATCAGTTCGCCGTCGACAAGGGCGAGCAGATGTTCAAGACGCCGTTCAAGAACGGCAAGACTTATGCCGACTGCTTCCCCAGCAAGGGCGTCGGCATCCGCCAGAACTACCCGATGTTCGACGCCAAGTCGGGCAAGGTGATTACCCTGGAGGTGGCGGTCAACGAGTGCCGCACCAGAAACGGCGAAAAGCCGTTCAACGCCAAGAAAGACGACATGGCGGCGATCACGGCCTATATGGCCTACACGTCGCGCGGCAAGGCGATGGATATCAAGATCCCGAACGATCCGCGCGCGCTCGCCGCCTATGAGCGCGGCAAGGAATACTTCTACACCCGCCGCGGCCAGCTCAACTTCTCCTGCGCGAGCTGCCACGTGCAGAGTGCGGGCAAGCACATCCGTACCGAGGTGCTGGCCCCCGCGCTGGGCATCATGAACGCGCTGCCGATCTACCGCTCGGCCTGGGGCGGCATGGGCACCACCAGCCGCCGCATCACTTCCTGCAACAGCCAGGTGCGTGCGACGCCGCTGAAGCCGAACGACGACATGTACCGCGACCTCGAATATTTCCTCTCCTACATGGCGAACGGCCTGCCGATCTCCGGGCCGGGCGCGCGCCCGTAACGGACCAAGTGGAGCAATAACATGCGCACTCGTTTCCTGATCCAGTTGGCCGTCATCCTCAGCGTGGGCGGTTTCGTGACCGCGGCCTTGGCCGCCTCGGCCGACGACTTCAAGGCGGCCTATGGCAAGGCGGAAGCGGCGAGCAAGAAGTCGCTCGCCATGAAGGCCGGCTGGCTGACCACCACGAAGGAACTCAAGGCCGCCAAGAAGGCCGCCGACGCCGGCAAGTTCGACGATGCAGTCAAGAAGGCGAAGGAAGCCGAAGCCCTCGCGAATGCCTCGATCGCGCAGGCCGAGCAGCAGAAGAAGCTCTGGAAGGACGAGGTCGTCCGCTGAGTCTTGATAGCGACAAGAGGAGAATGCCGAAATGCGCCGCCGTGATCTGCTGAAGCTTCTCACGGCGGCAGCGGTTTCGGGCTCGGTGCCGCGCATCGCGCGGGCGGCGGCGAGCGCCGACGATCTCTACGATGTCGGCCGTTTCGGCAACGCCCGCGTGCTGCACATGACCGATACCCATGCGCAGCTTAAGCCCGTGCATTTCCGCGAGCCGAGCGTCAATCTCGGCATCGGCGTCATGGCGGGCCGGCCGCCGCATCTGGTCGGCGAGGCCTTCCTCAAGCACTTCGGCGTCGCGCCGCACAGCCGGCGCGCGCATGCCTTCACCTATCTCGATTTCGCCGAGGCCGCGCACCGCTACGGGCGCCTCGGCGGCTTCGCGCATCTCAAGACTTTGATCGACCGCCTGCGCGCCGAAACCGGGGCCGGCCGCTCGCTGCTGCTCGACGGCGGCGATCTCATGCAGGGCTCGGGGGTCGCCAACGCCACGCATGGCGCCGACATGGTGGAGGCCGCCAATCTGCTCGGCATCGAAGCGATGACGGGCCATTGGGAGTTCACCCTCGGCGAGCCCGCGCTGCGCGCCAATATCAAGCGCTTGAAAGCTGAATTCCTGGCGCAGAACGTCTTTCTCACCGAGGAAGCCCAGTTCAACGACAAGCCGGCGTTCGACAAGGCCTCCGGCCGCGTGTTCAAGCCGGCGACGATCAAGGAAGTCGGCGGCTTCCGCATCGGCGTGATCGGGCAAGCAATGCCCTATGTGCCGATCGCGCATCCCAAGCGCTTCACGCCCGATTGGACCTTCGGCATCCGCGACGAAGAGATGCAGAAGGTGGTCGACGGGCTGCGCCACAAGGACAAGGTCGACGCCGTCATCCTGCTCTCGCACAACGGCATGGATCCGGACCTGAAGCTCGCGGCGCGCGTCACCGGCATCGACGTCATCCTCGGCGGCCACACCCATGACGCGGTGCCGGCGCCGGTCACCGTTGCGAATGCGGGCGGCAAGACTTTGGTGACGAATGCCGGCTCCGCCGGCAAGTTCCTCGCCGTGCTCGATCTCGAACTCGGCAAGGGCGCGGTCAAGGGCGTGCGCTATCATCTGCTGCCGGTCTATGCCGGGCTGATCAAGCCCGATCCGGCCATGCAGGCGCTGATCGAGCGCGTGAGCAAGCCGCAGGCGGCGCAGCTTTCCGAAAAGCTCGCCGTGGCGGGCGACCTCTTCTACCGGCGCGGCAATTTCAACGGCACCATGGACCAGCTCATCTGCGACGCGCTGCGCCATGAGCTCGACGCCGAGCTGGTGTTCTCGCCGGGCTTTCGCTGGGGCAATACGGTGCTGCCGGGCGAGCCCATCACCATGGAAGACCTGCTGTCGGAGACCGCGATCACCTATCCGGAGGTCTATGTGCAGGACATGACCGGAGCGCAGATCAAGGCGATCATGGAAGACGTCTGCGACAACCTGTTCAATCCCGATCCCTACCGGCAGCAGGGCGGCGACATGGTGCGCGTCGGCGGCATGGACTACGCCTGCGCGCCGGCGGAAAATGTCGGCAAGCGCATCTCCGACATGACGCTCGACAGCGGCCGCAAGCTCGATGCCGGCAAGACCTACAAGGTCGCCGGCTGGGCCTCGGTCAATCCGCAGTCGGGCAAGCCGGTGTGGGACGTGTTCGCCACCTATCTGCGCGGCCAGAAGACCGCGAAGCTGAAGAAGTTCAACCAGGTCGTACTCAAGGGCGTGAGCGACAATCCGGGCGTCGCCGGGTAGAGGATAAAGCCGATGGCGCTCGGTCGATCGACGCGGGTCGTGGCAGTCCTGACGGCAATGCTGGCGGCGGCGCTCGCGCCCGCGTCGGCGCAGACCCCGCCATCGCAGCAGGCGCCGCTGCCCGACAAGCCGTTCGCCGCGCATCATCTCGTCATCCAGCTCTCCGACAACACGCCGCAGAAGGAGGCGCTGGCGCTCAGCGTCCCCTATAACCTGCTGAAATTCTACGGCCCCGACAAGATATCCATCGTCGTCGTGACCTTCGGCCCGGGCATCGATCTGCTGCGCGCGGAAAACAAAAACCGCGCGCGGGTCGACAGCCTGATCACGCAGGGCGTCCAGTTCGACATCTGCATGAACACCGTCGATACGCTCGAGCGTGAGGGGAAACACGTCAACATCAATCCAAAAGCGGTGAAGGTGCAGGTCGGCGTCGCCCGCATCCTGGCGCTGGTGGAGGGGGGCTACACGCTCGTTCGACCTTAATCAAAACCTCTGGGAGAATACGTCATGAGACATGCTGCAAGGATATTCGCCGTCGCCGCCGCGCTCGCGTTCGGCATGGTTTTCGCCGCGCCCGGCCACGCGGCCGACAACGTCAAGACCCACAAAATCGCCTTCCAAGTGAGCGCCAACAACCCGGCGCAGATGAATCTGGTGCTCAACAATGTCGCGAATGTCGTGCAATACTATCACGGCAAGGGCGAGCAGGCGCAGATCGAGGTAGTGGCCTATGGCCCCGGCCTCATGATGCTGCGTGAAGACAAGTCGCCGGTAAAATCGCGCTTGGCGCAGATCGAGAAGATGAGCTTCCCGTCGAAGGTGACGTTCTCCGCCTGCCACAACACCATGAAGGCCATGGAGAAGAAGGAAGGCCACCCGATCAAGATCGTGCCGGAGGCGCGCGTGGTGCCGGCGGGCGTGGTGCGCCTGACGCAGCTGCAGGAAGAGGGCTGGAGCTACATCAAGCCGTAGGTCCGCAAGGCGGACGGGGGCGAACAATGGAGGCTGGCATGAAGCGTATCGTGTTGGCCGCGGCCATGGCGGCGTCGCTCGTGGGGGCGGCGCCGTCTCAGGCGGCGGAAGGCGTCATAACCTACAAGTCGCTGGCGCCGGACGTCGCTTTCGATCTGGCGCGGGCGGCACTCAAGCAGTGCCGCACGGACGGCTATCAGGTGGCGGTCGTGGTGGTCGACCGCTTCGGCATTCCGCTGGTCGTGCTGCGCGACCGTTTCGCCGGGACACTGGCGCTGCACGTCGCCGAAGGCAAGGCCTACACGGCGCTCACCTTCGGCCGCGACACCAGCGCGCTGATCAAGGACAACATCATCAGTGCCGCGCTGGCCCGCCAACCGAGGGTTACGCCGGCGGCCGGAGGCCTCGTCATTCAGGCCGCCGGCTCGACGCTCGGCGGCGTGGGCGTATCGGGCGCGCCGGGCGGCGACAAGGACGAGGCTTGCGCCAAGGCGGGCCTTGCCGCGGTGCAGGACAAGCTGGAGTTCTGAGCCGTAGAGCCAAGCTCCGGTCATTCCCGCGCAAGTGCGAATCCAGGATTTCGACGCTGGGTCCCCGCTTTCGCGGGAACGAGCGGGTGATCAGACAAATGGTTCGCGCGAACGTTTTGCGTTGCCCGCCGTTGCAATAGCGATGGAGCCAGCGCAGAACGTCGCCTATGAAAAGCGATACCGAAGTGGCGGTGATCGGCGGCGGCGCGGCGGGCGTCGCCGCGGCGCGGCATCTGCACGACGGCGGCATCGACTGTCTGCTCATCGAGGCGCGCGACCGGCTCGGCGGCCGCGCCTGGACCGTGCCCGGGCCGGAGGGCGCCGCGCTCGATCTCGGCTGCGGCTGGTTGCATTCGGCCGACCGCAATCCTTGGGTGGCGATCGCCGAGGCGCAGGGCCTGACCGTCGACCGCACGCCGCCGCCCTGGACCCGCTCGTCTTTCGGCTTCGCACCGGATGAACAGGCCGACTATCAGCGGGCCATGGCCGCCTTCTACGAACGCGTGGGCGCGCTCGCCCGCGAAGACGCCGACACGTCCGTCGCGGCCGCGTTCGAGCCGGGCGGCCGCTGGAACGGCCTGATCGACGCGGTGGTCACCTTCATCAGCGGCGCTGAGGCGCGTCAGGTTTCTGTCCGCGACTTCGACAATTACGACAACACCGAGATCAATTGGCGCGTGGTCGAGGGCTATGGCCATGCCGTCGCGCACCATGCCGCCGGTGTGCCGACCGTGCTCGGTTGTCCAATCACCCGCATCGATCACGGCGGCAAGCGGCTCAAGATCGAGACGGCCAAAGGCGTCGTAACCGCCGATAGAGCGATCGTCACGCTGCCGACGACTGTGCTTGCCGAAAATGAATCGCTGTTCGCGCCGGCGCTGCCGGAGAAGATACAGGCCGCGCACAACATGCCGCTCGGCTTCGACGACAAGCTGTTCATCGCGCTCGACCAGGCGGATGAATTCGAACCGAACAGCCGCCTGTTCGGCCACAAGAACACCCGCCGCACGGCCGCCTACCACCTGCGCCCGTTCGGCCGGCCGATGATCGAATGCTTCTTCGGCGGCGCGCTGGCGGCCGATCTGGAAGCGGCGGGCGAGGGGGCCTTCTTCGATTTCGCGGTCGGCGAATTGACCGACCGGCTCGGCGGCACTTTCGCCAAGAGGCTGAAGCCGATCCGCGTCCACCGTTGGGGCGCCGATCCGTTCGCACGCGGCGCCTATTCCTATGCGCTGCCGGGCAAGGCGGACTGCCGCGCCGTGCTCGCCGCGGCGGTGGGCGACCGCCTGTTCTTCGCCGGCGAGGCCTGCTCGAAGCACGATTATTCGACGGCGCATGGCGCCTATCGCACCGGCATCGCCGCGGCGGAACAGGTGATGAAGGCGAGGAAGAGCAAGCCTTAATCTGTATCGCGATTGGCTCGATCGAAAGTCCGCTCATTGCCGCGCAAGCGGGAAACCAGCGCTAGAGTCCGATCCAGTCGGGCCGAAGCACTTCCAACCGCTCGTCCCCGCGAAAGCGGGGACCCAAGGACTGCAAATAGATGCCGACGATATGCGGCCCTGGATTCCCGCTTGCGCGGGAATGAGCGGAGATTGCTTCAATCTCTGCGGATCACACGCTAATAACGAAAGCCTCAACAATGTGGTCCTGGGTCCCCGCTTTCGCGGGGACGAGCTGAGAAAGCTGCGCCCGCCAAGACTTTCGCCCTAAACCGACCGTGCTCTGCCTCCCTCATGCCCGGGACGAGGCCGGCCAACGCACGCGCGCTATCGACGGAGAGAAAAAGACTCGGGCGATACGGGGCGTTACTCCCGCTCTTTCGGCTCGTCGGCGTCCTTTGCATCGCCGCCTTTTAGGAGAGGGCAGAGCCTACCGCGTCACCGCGGCGATCGCCCGAAACTGTTTGACCGAAACCTGTTCCGTTCGTCCCCGCGAAAGCGGGGCCCAGGGTCGCAATTCGAAGCGTCACCAATGCAGCCCTGGATTCCCCGCTTGCGCGGGAATGAACGGGGTGTAGTTCACGCCGCCGCGTCGGCGTCCGCGTGTGCCGAGCCCTGTGCCGGCTCGAGCGCGCCTGCCACCGCGTCGTCCACGCGCTCGAGCCAGATGAACTCGAGCCCGTTGCGCGCTTCCTCCGGGATATCCTCGTAGTCCTTGCGGTTGCGCGCCGGCAGCATGACGCGCTTGAGGCCCGCGCGATGTGCCGCCACCACCTTCTCCTTGATGCCGCCGACCGGCAGCACCAAGCCGCGCAGGCTGATTTCGCCGGTCATGGCGGTATCGCTGCGAACCTGTCGCTCGGTCATCAGCGAGGTGAGCGCCATGAACATGGCGACACCGGCGCTGGGCCCGTCCTTCGGGATGGCGCCCGCCGGCACGTGCACGTGGATATCGCTCTTCTCGAAGCGCTCCGGCTCGATGCCGAACAGGGCGGCCCGGTTCTTGACGATCGACAGCGCGGCCTGCGCGCTCTCCTTCATCACGTCGCCGAGCTGACCGGTGAGGATGAGCCTGCCGTTGCCGGGCAGCCGCGTCGCCTCGATGAAGAGGATGTCGCCGCCGACCGGCGTCCAGGCGAGCCCCGTCGCCACGCCCGGCACGCTGGTGCGCATGGCCACCTCGCTCTCGAACTGCGGCGCGCCCAAGATGCCCTGGATGTCGCCATTGTCGATTGTGATCGGCCCGCTGGCGCCTTCCGCGATACGCACCGCGGCATGACGCAGCGCCTTGCCGATCTCGCGTTCCAGATTGCGCACGCCGGCTTCGCGGGTGTAGTGCTCGATAATTTCGCGCACCGCCGCTTCGGTGATCTCGACTTGGCCTTCCTTGATGCCGTTCGCTTCCATCTGGCGCTTGACCAGATAGCGCGTGGCGATCTGCAGCTTCTCGCCCTCCGTATAGCCGGCAAGGCTGATCACCTCCATGCGGTCGCGCAGGGGGCCCGGGATGGTGTCGAGCATGTTGGCCGTGGTGATGAACACGACGCGCGACAGATCGAACGGCACGCCGAGATAGTTGTCCCGGAACGTGTTGTTCTGCTCCGGATCCAGCACCTCCAGCAGCGCCGCCGACGGGTCGCCGTGGATACCGGCGCCGAGCTTGTCGATCTCGTCCAGCATCATCACGCAGTTGCGCGTTCCGGCCTTGCGGATGCCCTGGATGATATTGCCGGGCAGCGCGCCGATGTAAGTGCGCCGGTGACCGCGGATTTCCGCCTCGTCATGCACGCCGCCGAGCGACACGCGCACGAACTTGCGGCCCATGGCCCGCGCAATCGACTGGCCGAGCGAGGTCTTGCCGACGCCCGGAGGCCCGACGAAGCACAGGATCGGCGCCTTGCCCTGTGGCGCCAGCTTGCGCACCGCCAGATATTCGATGATGCGCCGCTTGATCTTGGGCAGGCCGTAATGGTCGGCGTCGAGAATGCGGCGCGCCTCCTCGATGTCGATCGGGGCTTGCTCCGGCAGTTTCCAGGGAAGCTCGATCAACCAGTCGAGGTAGGTGCGCACCATGCCGTATTCAGCCGCGGCCTCCGGCATGCGTTGCAGGCGGCGCAACTCCTTGCGGGCGGCGTCGTCCACCTCCTTCGGCATTTCGGCTTCGGTGATCTTCTTGTCGAGCTCGGCGAGCTCCGCGGCCTTGCCTTCCTCGCCTTCGCCCAACTGCTTCTGGATGGCGGCCATCTGCTCGCGCAGCAGTACCTCGCGCTGACGCTCGTCGAGCGCGGCCTTGGTCTGCTGGCCGATCTCGGCCGACAGCCGCAAGACCTCGATGCGGTGGGCGAGCAGCTTAGACACCTTGTCCATGCGCGCGGAGACATCGACCGTTTCCAGGGTTTCCTGCTTCTCGTCCGGCTTCACGTCCATATAGGCCATGGCCAAGTCGGCGAGCGCGCCCGGCTGGTCGATCGTCTGGATGGCGGCGACCAGCTCGCGCGGTGCCTGCGGCATCAGTTCGAGCGCTTCCAGCGCCTGCCCGCGCAAATGCAGCAGGCGCGCCTCGACCTCCGAGGTATGTCCCGCCGGCTCGGCGATGCGCAGCACGCGCGCCACCATGAACGGCCAGCCGCTGAGGAATTCCACGACCTGGAAGCGCTGGTCGCCCTGGCAGACCAAGTGATGCGTGCCGTTCGCGTCGGTGATGAAGCGCACGACATTGGCAACCGTCCCCATGCGGTGCATGTCGAGGCCGCTCGGGTCGGAGGTTTCAGGGTCGCGCTGCTTGAGAATGCCGACCTGCCGCTGCTCGCGCACGGCCTGCTGGGCGGCGGCGATCGACTTCGGTCGGCCGATGCTGACCGGCATCACCATGCCGGGAAACAGCACGAAATTGCGCACCGGCACGATGATCATTGCGTCATCGGGCAGCGGCGGAAAATTCTGTTCCTGATGTGCCTTTTCCGGCTCATTGGCCTTCGGTTCGGCACCTTGCTCAAGACTTCTCATGATTTCACTTTCAACCACGGGACACCCCCACCTTTTCCAGGGTGATCAACAAACAGCCATTCGCCATCGCGTGCCTTACAGAGGCGTAGCGGCCAGGCGGCAGGCCTACGCGGCGCTCGAAGCGGCCCTGGGGCAGCTCCAGCCGGTGGATCACCGCCGTACGCAGCGCCGCCGGCAACACCCGGCTGCCCGCCACCACGAGGTCGCTGCCCTCGATGGCAGCCTCGACCCGCTCCGGCTCGACCCCGGGCAGCGCCATGAACACCAGCACGTCGTGCTCCGTCTCCAAGACGTCGACCGGCGGCTCCCAGGCCATGCGGGCGGCCCGTGCCGGCCGGATGAATTCGCGGTGCATGCGCTCGGCCCGTGCGAGCATGTCGCACGCTTCCGACCACATCCAGCTATTGGGAAAATCACTCATGGATTGCCTATTGCGTCGCCTTCCGGTCGTTCATGTGATGTTCCGCGCCCCGGATTTCAATATCGCCAGGAACTTGCCCGGCCGGCACGGCTGTTGAATTGACGCGAGTCAACGCCGGCCGGCCCATTCGGGTCGCCTGATGGCGGTTGCGGAGACGGTCGAAAGGAGGCCGAAACGACCATGCGGCCGCTGCTGCATCCAAGTCTCGTCAATGGGCGCACCGGCGAACCAGCGCTCTATATCGAGACCCTGTTCGAGCGGCGCGCCATCCTGTTCGGCTGCTTTCGCCGGCGGGGCGGGCTCTCTATAACGGCACCGGTGCGCGCGAACCCCGGCGCGCGGGGGAAATGGAAAAATGTCCGATACCACCGCGGTTTGCGGGCCGCTCTCCGGCATCCGCGTGCTCGATTTCACCACCCTGCTGCCCGGACCGATGGCGACGCTGATGCTGGCCGAGGCCGGCGCGGAGGTCGTCAAGATCGAGCACCCGGACGGCGAGAACATGCGCCGCTACCAGCCTCACTGGGGGCGGGAAAGCGTGCTGTTCGCCATGCTCAACCGCGGCAAAAAGAGCGTTGCGGCGGACTTGAAGGACGCGCCCAGCCGCGAGCGCGTGCTCGCCCTGGCACGAAGCGCCGACGTGGTGGTCGAGCAGTTCCGGCCCGGCGTCATGGAGCGTCTCGGGCTCGGTTACGAGGCGTTCCGCGCGGTCAATCCGCGCATCGTCTACTGCGCCATCACCGGCTACGGCCAGAGCGGTCCGCGGTCGGCCCGCGCCGGCCATGACCTCAACTATATCGGCGACGCCGGACTGCTGGCGCTGTCGTCGGGCCAGCCGGGGCACCGAACGCTGCCGCCGGCGCTGATCGCCGATATCGCCGGCGGTTCGTATCCGGCGGTGATGAACATCCTGCTGGCGCTGCGCGCGCGCGACGCGACGGGCGAGGGCTGCTTCATCGACATCGCCATGAGCGAGGGCGCGCTTCCATTCGCGTATTGGGCGATCGGCACCGGGCTCGGCGCCGGGCATTGGCCGCTCGATGGTGGGGATCGTCTCACCGGCGGCTCGCCGCGCTATCATCTGTACGAGACACGCGATGGCAAGGTGGCGGCGATTGCCGCGCTCGAACAGAAATTCTGGGAGGCTTTCGCGTTGGCCATCGGGCTCGAGCCGGAATTTGTCGATGATGCGCGGGACCCCGCCGCTGCTATCGCGCGCGTGGCCGAGATCATCGCCGTCCGTACGGCCGCCGAATGGGAGCCGATATTCGACAAGGCCGACTGCTGCTGCTCGATCATGCAGGATGTGCGGGCGGCGCTCGACGATCCGCACTTCAAGGCGCGTGGCGTGTTCGCGCCGCGTCTTGTCAACGAGAACGGCGAGACGCTGCCGGCAGTCCCAGTGCCGATTAATCGATCATTACGACCGGGCGCCGCGACGGACGCGTCCGCCCCCGCGCTGGGGGCGCATAACGAGGAATTTGGTTTTTAGTCGTGCTGCAAGTGAGTAGTGCCGCGCGCACAGCGCACCCCTCACCTGCTTTGCGGGGGAGGGGATCAGGCTGTTTCGGCGAAACCTTACCTAGACTTGAGCAGCGACTTGCTTCGCCGGCACGTTGAGCCCCGCCGCGATCGCGGGTGCGATCTGTGCCGGCGTGTCGACCACCACGACGCCGCCCGCTTCCAGCGCCTTACGTTTGCCGGCATAGCTGCCCGCTGAGCCGGTGACGATGGCGCCGGCATGACCCATCTTCTTGCCGGGCGGCGAAGCCGCGCCGGCGATGAAAGCGACCATCGGTTTCCTGACAGTGCGTGCGTATTCTGCCGCCTCTTCTTCCATACTGCCGCCGATCTCGCCGATGATGACGATGGCGTCCGTGCCGACATGCGCATCGAGCGCCTGCAGCGCTTCGCGCGTCGTCGTGCCGAGCATGGGATCGCCGCCGATGCCGATGAAGGCGGATTGGCCGAGCCCCGCGCGCGTCAGGTTGAGGCAGGCGAGCGTGCCCAGGCTGCCGCTGCGCGAGATCACGCCGACACGGCCCGGCGCAAACACGCTGGGCACGAAAGCCGGCATGATGCCGACGAAGCACTCGCCCGGCGTCACCAGCCCGGCGGTATTGGGCCCGACGATCCGGGTGCCGTGTCTCGCCGCGGCGGCATGCATCGCCATCACGTCCTGCGCCGGGATGTGCTCGGTGAGCACGACCAGCAACTTGACGCGGGCTTCGGCCGCCGCCACGGCGGCATCCTTGGCGCTCGGCGGCGGGATGAAGCCGACCACCACATCGGCGCCGACTTCGCGCGCCGCTTCTGCGGTGGAGGCGAAGATCGGCACGCCCACATGGCTTTCCCCGGCACGCTTGGGGTTGACGCCGCCCACCACATTGGTGCCGTAGGCGATCATCTTCTCGGTCCAGAAAGTGCCCTGCCTGCCGGTGATGCCGAGCACGACCACGCGGTCTTTTTTGCGAACGATCATGACGCTGCCTTCACCGCCTGCTTGATGGCGTCTTCCATGAAATCGTGGGGCTCGATGCCGAGCGCTTCGCGCACCAGCTTGACTGCCTCGTCCTCGCCGGTGCCGTGGATGGAGAAGAACACCGGCACCTTTGGCTTCAGCTTGGCCCAAGCCTTCACCACGCCGTCGGCCATCACATCGGTGCGCGCATAGGCGCCGCAGAAATTGATCACCAGGCTTTTCACGCCG
Source organism: uncultured Pseudomonadota bacterium (assembly GCA_963837965.1). Classification (GTDB taxonomy): domain Bacteria; phylum Pseudomonadota; class Alphaproteobacteria; order Rhizobiales; family Xanthobacteraceae; genus Pseudolabrys. The sequence continues at coordinate 282,366 of CAWIPY010000012.1, forward strand.
GGATTTGACAGCACCAGGTCGAGCGCGATCTCTGCCTTGGTGTAGGCCTCGCCGCCGATCTCCAGGAAGTTGGCGGGTCGGCCGCCGTAGTGGCTGATCACATCCATGGTGGTCATGGTCAGCCCGGCGCCGTTCGCCAGCACGCCGACATTGCCGTCGAGCTGGATCAGCTTGAGGGCGGCGTCGGCGCCGCGCTTTTCCAGCGCGGTCATGGCTCCGGGCGAACCGTGCGGGGCGATGTCGCCCTGGCGGAAGATCGCGGCATCATCCAGTACAAACTTGCAATCGAGCGCTACCACGCGGCCGTCCGCGAGCAGCGCGAGCGGGTTGATCTCGACGAGCTCGGCGTCGCGCGCGCGGTAGGCGGCGTAGAGGCGGGCGAGGATGTCGGCGATCTGCGCCTCGGCGGCGCCGAGGTCGAGGCCGGCCAGCATGCCGGCGATGTCGGCGGGCGAGGGCTCGGCGTCTATCTCCACCAGCAGCCGGCGGATCGCGTCCGGCTTCTCCGCGGCGATCTCCTCGATGTCCATCCCGCCTTCGGTCGAGAACAGGATCAGCGGCTTGCGCGCCGCGGTATCGTGCAGCACGGCGGCGTAGAACTCGCGGGCGATCTTCGCCTGCTCCTCGATGAGCAGCCGCTCGACCGTGTAATCGCCGATGGTCATGCCGAGAATCTGCCCGGCTACCTGCTCGGCCTCCGCCGCCGTGTTGGCGAGCTTGATGCCGCCGGCCTTGCCGCGCTTGCCCGTCGGCACTTGCGCCTTGACCACGCAGGGGCCGATTTTTTCGGCGGCCTGACGCGCCGCGTCCGCGCTCATGCACAAAATGCCGCGCGGCGTCGCAATCCCCGCCGGCGCCAGGACCAGCGACTTGGCGGCGTGCTCTTCGAAGTTCATTGACCGACCTTTCCGCCGTCATGCGCGGGCTTGGCCGCGCATCCAACTTCTTCGCCGAGATGGATTGCCGCGTCTCGCCGCTTCGCGGCGGCCCGGCAATGACGAAATGCTGTGAGCTACCGCCCGTACTTCTTCCAATAGGCGCCGAACAGATCTTCTTCGGCGGGCTGGTCTTCGGGGATGGTGGTGACCAGATGGGTGATGTTGAGGAAGTTCTTGTAGTTGAGGTTTTCGGTGATGGAGTTGCCGCCCCAGGTGCCGCAGCCCATGCTCAGCGTGAAGTTGAGGCCGTTGTTGAAGCCGCCGCCGTTGCCGAAGGTGTGCGCCTGGTTGATCAGCACGCGCACGACGTCGGCGCGTTCGGCCAGAATGCGCCCGCGTTTTGCGTCCTTGGTATGCAGGCCGACCGAATGGCCCCGCCCTTGATAGGCGAGGATCGCGTTGGCGCGCGCGATCGCGTCGTCGAAATCCTTGGCGCGGTAGATCGTCAGCGCCAGCGACAGCTTCTCGCCGGAGAACGGATAGTCGCGCCCGATGCCGGTCTCCTCCACCATGAAGAACTTGCACTTCTCCGCCGCCGCCGGCAGCCCGCAGCCGCGGGCGAATACATCGGCATCGCGCGCGATCAGGTCGCGCGAGAGCTTGCCCTTCGGCCACAGTGCCTCCTCGATGCGCGACTTCTCGGCGCCCGAGCAACGGTAGCCGCCGGCGCGCTCGAGCGCGGCCATGGCCTGATCGTAGATAGCGTCGACCAGGATAATCGCGTTTTCCGACGAGCAGGAGGTGGCGTTGTCGAACACCTTGGAAGCGCAGATCTTGCGCGCGGCGTCGCCGAGATCGGCGGTCTCGTCGATGATGACCGTCACGTTGCCGGTGCCGACGCCGATCGCCGGCGTGCCGCTGGAATAGGCGCGCCGCACATTGTCCTGCGAACCGGTTGCGACCACCAGGTCGGCAGCCTGCATCAGCGCCTGCGTCATGTCCTTCGAAGCCGGCGCCGGCAGGATCTGCACCAGGTCCTGCGGCGCGCGCACCTTCTTCAGCTCCGCCCGCATGTAATCGACCGCCCGCGTCGTGGTGGCGAGGCCTGCGGGCGAGGCGGCGATGATGATGGCGTTGCGGCCCTTGATTGCGAACATCGCCTTGTTGACCGGCGTGGCGCCCGGATTGGTCGAGGGCGTGATCGCCGCCACGACCCCGACGGGCTTGGCGTATTTGACGATGCCCTTGGCCGGATCTTCCTCGATGATGCCGACCGATTTCACCCGCATCAGATCGCGCAACGTGCCGAAGGTCTTGCGCTGCTTCTTGATGATCTTGTCGGGCACATTGCCGAGCTTGGTGTCCTTGACCGCCAGCTCGGCCAGTTCCTTGGCATGCGCCGGATTATAGAGCGACCACGCCAGCGCGGTCACCGCCGTATCCACGCGCGCCTGATCGGCGTCAGCGAATTCCGCCATCGCCGCGCGCGCTCGCCGCACCAGGTCGTCGACTACCGTTTTCGTGTCGGCTTCGACCGGCGATTTGACTGCTATTGTCATCGGCTTGCCTCGGATTTCATCTGAGTTGTTTGGGAATGAATGATTGGCCGCGCGTAGAGGGCTCCCTCTCCCTGTTGGGGAGAGGGTTGGGAGAGGTGAAACGGACTTTGCGGCTCGCCCCAGTTCATCGCTAGTACTCTATCTAGGCCACCTGCTGCGGACGCATGTCCTCGCGGCGGATGCCGGCCACGACGGTGGGCTTCTTCATGGCATCTCTGCGGAACGGCTCGCCCAGCTCCTGATTGAGCTGAACCTCGATGAAGGTCGTTATCCCGCTCTTCTGCGCCTCGCAGGCCTTCTGCAGCGCCTCGGTGAGCGCGGCCTGCGTTTTTACCTGCACGCCCTTCAGGCCACAACCTTCCGCCACCTTCGCATAGCTGAGATGCGGATCGAGCTCGGTGCCGACAAAGTTGTCGTCGAACCAGAGGATCGAATTGCGTTTCTCGGCGCCCCACTGGTAGTTGCGGAAGATCACCATGGTGATGGCAGGATATTCCTCGCGTCCGATCGAGCTCATTTCGTTCATCGAAATACCGAAAGCGCCATCGCCGGCAAAGCCGACGCAAGGGACGTCCGGGTTGCCGATCTTGGCGCCGATGATGGCGGGAAAGCCGTAGCCGCAGGGACCGAACAGCCCTGGCGCCAGATATTTGCGGCCCTGCTCGAAGGTCGGATAGGCGTTGCCGATGGCGCAATTGTTGCCGATGTCGCTCGTGATGATGGCGTCCTTCGGCAGCCCGGCCTGGATCGCGCGCCAGGCCTGGCGCGGCGACATGCGGTCGGCGTCGCGCTTGCGGGCGTCCGCGTTCCAGGTGGTGCCGTCGTCATCGTCTTCGTGATCCATGCTCGACAGCGTCTGCAGCCAGCGCGACTTGGTCTGATGGATCAACGCCTTGCGATCCTCGCGGCCGGCATCGCCGGCGCTCGGCGAAAGCTGCGCGAGGATGGCCTTGGCGACCTGCTTGGCATCGCCGCAGATGCCGACGGCGACCGGCTTTGTCAGCCCGATGCGGTCGGCATTGATATCGACCTGGATGATCTTGGCGTTCTTCGGCCAATAGTCGATGCCGTAGCCGGGCAGGGTGGAGAACGGGTTGAGCCTGGTGCCGAGCGCCAGCACCACGTCGGCCTTGGCGATCAGCTCCATGCCGGCCTTGGAGCCGTTGTAGCCGAGCGGGCCGCAGGCAAGCGGATGGCCGCCGGGAAAGCTGTCATTGTGCTGGTAGTTGTTGCAGACCGGCGCATCGAGCCGCTCGGCAAGCGCTGCGCATTCGGGGATGGCATTGCCGAGCACGACGCCGGCGCCCGACAGAATGGCCGGGAATTTGGCTTCCGAAAGAAGCTTGGCCGCTTCGGCGATGGCATGGGCGCCGCCGGCCGGCCGCTCGAATTCGACGATCTGCGGCAGGTTGATGTCGATCACCTGGGTCCAGAAGTCGCGCGGCACGTTGATCTGCGCCGGCGCCGACATGTGCTTCGCCTTCGAGATGACGCGGTTCAGGACTTCCGCGATGCGCGAGGGATCGCGCACCTCTTCCTGGTAGCAGACCATGTCGCGGAACAGCGCCATCTGCTCCACTTCCTGGAAGCCGCCCTGGCCGATGGTCTTGTTGGCCGCCTGCGGCGTGATCAGCAGCATCGGCGTGTGGTTCCAGTAGGCGGTCTTGATGCAGGTGACGAAATTGGTGATTCCGGGCCCGTTCTGCGCCACGCACATGGCGATCTTGCCGGTTGCGCGCGTATAGCCGTCGGCCATGTAGCCGCCGTTGCACTCATGCGCCACGTCCCAGAAGGTGATGCCGGCTTTCGGGAACAGGTCGGAGATCGGCATGAAAGCCGAACCGATGATGCCGAAGGCATGCTCGATGCCGTGCATCTGCAGGACCTTCACGAAGGCTTCTTCCGTCGTCATTTTCATAGTGTCACTTCCTTTGCACAATCCGGCGCTCATCCGTTCCGTTAAAGCGGAACGCGCCGGCATTCAATTCCTCGGTTGGAAAATCTGAGCGAGCTCCGCCGACGCGCGGCGCAGGGCGGCGAGATGGCTACGCGCGGTCTCTTCGTTCATGCGCGCCTGCGGCGCCTGGATGGCAAGCGCCGCCAGCACCTCGCCGTTGGAGCCGATCACCGGCACAGCCATGCAGACGACGCCGACGAGGTATTCCTCGCGGTCGAAGGAGACCTGCTCCTTGCGGATCTGGCGCAACTCGCTTTCCAGCCGGGCGCGGTCGATGATCGTCGTGTCGGTGAAGCGCCGCAGCTCCAGGCTTTGCAGCAGCCGCTGGCGGCGCGGGCTGGGCGCCAGCGCCAGGAACAGCTTGCCGATGGCGCTGCAATGCAGCGGCACGCGCGAGCCGCTGGTGTAATGCAGCCGCAGCGGCCAGTGCTCGGCTTCCACGCGGTCGAGATAGATCACCTCGCCGTTGAGCAAGGTGCCGATATTGCAGGTCTCGTTGAGCGCGTGCACCAGGCGTTGCAGCACGAGATGCGGCGCGTCGTTGCGCATCGACGCCGAGAGAACACCGAAGGCAAGGTTGGTCAGCCGCGGGCCGACAATGAGGCGCCGGCGACCGGGCTCGCGCGAAAGGTAGCCCTGACTGACGAACCAGTCGACCAGCCGGTAGGCGGTCGCCTTGGGCAGCTTGAGCGAGGCGATGATGTCGAGCACGTCGACGGGCTTGGAGGAAGCGGCGACGTGGTCGAGGATGGCGAAGGAGCGCGCGGTGGCGCCCAGCTTGTGCTCACGGCGTTTTGCGGGTGCGCGGTCGGCTGCGGCATGCGGCCTCATGCCTGCGACGGGATGCGAGTCCTCGCCTGCCGCACGCCGCCTCGCGATGCCAGGATTCATGCCCATTTTTCATCACTCTGAACGCGTTACGTCAAATCGGCGCGGCGCCACCGCGGCGCCGCCATTCGGCCTTTGTGCCGGCCCCGCATGGTGTCGTTTCCACGCGGAGCCGGTATTTCGCAAAACCCGCTCACTTCTTGTGGCGCAGCTCCTTCAGCAGCGCTATCAGGTATTTCTGGCGCGCCTTAAACATCTTTTCGACCTGCGCCTGGTCCATGATGTGCAGCGGGGAGCCGCCCGCCTTCATCTTCGACACCACATGCTTGTCGTGGAACATCTTCGGCACTTCCTTCGACAGCATGTCGACGATCGGCTGCGGCGTGCCCTTGCGCACCATGATGCCGCGGAAGTTGACGCTGGAGTCGTCGACGTCGATGCCGCTCTCCTTGAAAGTCGGCACGTTCGGCAGGAACTCCTTGTTGCGCTCGTTGTCCGCCACCGCGAGAATCTTGAAGCGGTCCTGGCTGCGATAAGCGTCCGACAGGTTGTTGAAGCCCGCCATCACCTGGCCGCCCATGACCATCTGCAGCGCGGCGACGCCGCCCTTTGCCGGCACGTAGGTGAGCTTGATGCCGGCGGCCTTCTCGAGCTGCAGGGTGGCGACGTGGTGCCCGACGAACAGGCCGGCGCCCGACACGGTGATCTTGCCTGGGTTCTTCTTGGCGTAGGCGACGAAATCCTTCACCGAATTGAACGGGCTGTTCTTGGGCACGATCAGCACGGCCGGATCGGCGCCCCAGTTGGCGATCGGCACGACATTATCGATGTTGTATTTTGTGTCGAACACGATCGACTGGGCGATGAAATGCGGAAGGTTATAGGCGGCGAGATCGTAGCCGTCCTTGGTGGCGCTGGAGGCGAACCAGTTCCATCCGACCTGGCCGCCGGCGCCACCCTTGTTGATGATAACGACGGGCTCTTTCAGGTACTTGCTGCCCATCATGGTCACGATGCGCGCCTGGAAGTCGGTGGCCCCGCCCGGCGGGTAGGAGACCATCAGTTGCAGCGGCTTGTCTGGATAGTCGGCGGCAAGCGCCGCCGTCGCCGCGAACGCCAAGCTGGCAACCAGAGCCACGCCCAGTCTGCATAGGAATCTTGAAGTGTTCCTCATTGTCGTCCTCCCTTGGTCAAAACGCGAAACCATGCGGCAACTGGACGCGCAGCAGCGTCCAGAAGACGAGGTAGAGCACGGCCAGAAAGGCGGTCGCGACCGGTACGCAACGCTTGACGGTTGCCGCACGTTCGGTGACTGGCATGTAAATCAGCGCGATGGCGATGAAGGCGAGCCAGGCGCTGAGATAGAATCCGACCTGCTGCGCGACCGCCATGTAGACCGCCAGCACCACCATGCCGGGCCAGATCTTCGACCAGGGTATAACGATGGCGGCGGCTTGCGCCTTGCCGCCGGCGCGGAATTCGCCGACCAGCATGGCAGCGCCGAGCACGGCCATGGTCAGCGCAAGCATCTGCGGGAAGAAGTAGGCCTTGGGCATCTCGCTGCCGAGCGCCGCCCAGTACAGGACTCCGCCGACCAGCACGCAGGCGATGGCGGTCAGGCGTGCTGCCATGACTCGCTCCCTTGCGGCTTGCGGCGCCTGCGCGCGCGCACCTCGGCATAGCCGCTATAGCCGACCGAGATCACGCACAGTGCGATCAGGACGAGGTTGATGCTTCCGGTACAGAAATATTGGAACAGCCCGTGCTGGGTTTGCGCGATCAGGCGGCCCTGCATGAAATTGGTCTCGGCGATCGGTCCGAGAATGATGCCGAGCACCACGGGCGCCGGGCTGAAGCCGAACTTGGTCGCGAAATACATGCCCGCGCCCAGCGTCATCATTACCAGCACGTCGGAGAAGCTGTTCTCCACGCTGTAGGTGCCGAACACGGCAAGCACCACCACCGCAGCCGCCATGAAATTGTCAGGAACGTTCATCACCCAGCGGCTCATGCGGCTCATCATGAGCCCGAGCACGCCCATGAGGATCTGGCCGAGCAGTAGCGAGTTCGATGAAGGTCCAGGTGACCTTGGCATGCTGCGTGAACAGATTCGGCCCCGGAAACAGGCCGTGGATGAGCAGCCCGCCGAGCAGCACCGCCGCGGTTGGCGACCCCGGCACGCTCAGCGTCAAGAGCGGCACCAGCGAAGGGCCCACCATGGCGTTGTTCGCCGATTCCGAGGCGATCACGCCGTCCGGCTCGCCCTTGCCGAAATTGTCACGGCGGTCACTGAACTTGCGGTTCTGGTCGTAGGAGACGAGGCCGGCGATCTGGCCGCCGGCGCCGGGGATCAGCCCGACGATGATGCCGACCGCGCTGCCGATGGTCAGCGTCTTGACGCGACGCAGGTTGGCGCGCAGCGAGTCGAGAACGTTACGGTTCTCCATCTCGTACGTGTCCTTGCGCTGCGCCGCCGAGGCGCCCTCGAACATGCCGAAGACTTGGGGGATGGCAAACAGCCCGATCAGCGCGGCGATGATATTGATGCCGCCCTGCAGTTGATCGGTGAACACGAAGCGCTGGACGCCGTTGATCGGATCGTAGCCGATGGTGGAAAGCCACAGGCCAAAGACGCCGGCGAACAAGCCTTTCAGCAGCGAGCCGGAGCCGAGCGAGCCGATCACGGTCACGCCCAAAACCGCCGTCCAGAACAGTTCGGAGGGGCCGAATTTGAGCGCGAACTCGGCGAGGATCGGAGTGAAGAAGATGAGCACGAAGACGCCGAGCACGCCGCCGATCACGGACGAGATGAAGGCATAGTGCAGCGCCTCGGCCGCGCGGCCCTGCTTGGCCATCGGATGGCCGTCGAGCACGGTGGCGATGTTGGCGGGCGCGCCGGGAATGTTGATCAGGATGGCGCTGATGGCGCCGCCGGCGACGGTGGCGGTGTAGACGGCGCCGAGCAGGATCAGGCTGCTTGCCGTATCCATGTGGAAGGTGAACGGGATCAGCAGCGCCACCGCCATGGTGGGGCTCAGGCCCGGCGCCGCGCCCAGGATCAGGCCGCCGATCGTGCCGAGCACCAGGACCGTGAGGTTCCAGGGCGCGAAAATCTCCGGCATGTAACGGATGAAGTCCACGCGTCGGGCTCCCTCGTCAGCGTCTGCGCAGCATGGCGGCGGCAACGGCCGCGGGTGGCCGAAGGGTGCAGCCGTTGCCGCGAGCGCGAAGATTGCCTGCGGCAGCAGCGGGCAGACCAGGTCTTCGCCCGGCAGCAGTGGCCGGCAGCGCCGGTCTGCGCGCGCAACCCATGGCATCCTCCCTTGCCGCGCCGGCTTGAGCGCCGGTCGCCAGATTCTCACTATGTGAGACTAGTTTTCTTAAGCAGCGATCATACGCAAAAGACCGCCGCCGCCGCAATGGCAATGCGACGGAGGTTCTCGTCTGGTGAGACTTTTGCGCGATTCAACGCCCGCGTTCGGCGACCGGCCGGTATTCGCGGTGCTCGGGCCCGTTGTAGAGCGTGAGCGGGCGGATCAGGATGTTGTTCTCCCGCTGCTCCATGACCTGCACCACCCAGCCCGGCACCCGGCCAATGGCGAAGATCGGCACGAACAGGTCGCGCTTGATGCCGAGCAGGTGATAGACGACGCCGGAGTAGAAATCGACGTTGACGTTGACGCCGTGGCGGGCGTAGGGCGCCATCGCCTTGACCACCGCCTGGAGGATCTCGAACCATTTCGGCTCGCCCATTTCCTTCGACAGCCGCTCGACGCCGGCGCGCATGTGGCGCGCGCGCGGGTCTTCGGCGCGATAGACGCGGTGGCCGAAGCCGGTGATGGCGACGCCCGCCTTGCGCTTCTCCTTGACGTAGTCGGCGGCGCGCGCGGGCTCGCCGATTTCCTGCGCCATCCTCATCACGTCTTCGGCCGCGCCGCCATGCGCCGGCCCCGACAGCGCGGCGATCGCCGCGGTGATGGCGGCGTGCAGGTCGGCGTCGGTGCCGGTCACCACGCGGGCGGTGAAGGAGGAGGCGTTGGAGCCGTGCTCGGCGTGCAGGATGAGATCGCGGTCGATGAGCTGCGAGGCGTCGCGCGACGGCTGCTTGCCCGTCAGCATCCACAAGAGGTTGGCGGCATGGGTGAGCGTCTCGTCGGCCGCCACCGGGTCCAGGCCCTCGCGCATGCGCCCATGCGCGGCCACGATCATCGGCACCTGCGAGGTCAGCCGCACCGCCTTGCGCAAGGTCGCGTCGCGCGAATTGTCGTCGGTGTCGGGATCGAAGCCGGCAAGCGCCGAAACCGCCGTGCGCAGCACGTCCATCGGGTGGGCGTCCTTTATCGCGCGCACGATGTCGAGCACCGGCTCGGGCAATCGGCGCGCCGCCTTGAGCTCGGCGTCGAAGCCGCGAAGCTCCTGCGCGGTCGGCAGGTCGCCGTACAACAGCAGCCAGGCGGTTTCCTCGAAGGTCGAATTCTCCGCCAGGTCATGGATCGAATAGCCGCGGTAGCGCAGCTCACCCGCTCTGCCGTCGATGAACGTGCAGGGCGAGCGGTCGAAATAGACGCCCTTGAGGCCACGGTGAATCTTGATCGCTTCGGTGGTTTCGGTCATTGATTGCTCTTTCAGTTGCGCGTGATCTCATCCGAAATCCGGTTCCCATCTCCGATCAAGTCGAGGACAAGCCTTTCGGGGTCATGCGCGGGACGCGTTACCTTTTCTCACAAGGTGAGAAGCATGGATTTGATGGCTCGCCTGCTTGATATCGCACGTCGGCGCTATCGCAAAATCGTTTTGCCGGAGGGCGAGGACGCGCGTGTTATCGCCGCCGCGTTGCGTCTCCGAGACGAGAAGATCGCGCAACCGATTTTGCTCGGCGGAACGGATGAGATCGGAAGCGTCGCTCATGGTATGGGTGGCGCGCTCGACGGCATCGAGCTGATCGACCCGCGGCGCGATGGCCGGCTCAAGGCCTATGGCGAGGCGTGCGCCGCGGCCCGCCCGTCGATGACGCCGTCCATGGCCAAAAGGCTGGTGGCAAAGCCGCTCTATTTCGGAGGCATGATGGTGCGTGAGGGCGACGCCGACGCCATGGTGGCGGGCTGCGCCAACCCCACACGCCGCGTCATCGAGGCGGGCCTGATGACGGTGGGGCTGGCGGAGGGCATCGCGCTGCCGTCGAGCTGCTTCCTGATGGTGGTGCCGGACTTTCTGCGTCAGGGTGCGCGCGCTTTCGTGTTCGCGGATTGCGCGGTCAATGCCGATCCGAGCCCCGCGGAGCTGGCCGATATCGCCATCGCGTCCGCCGGCAGCGCTGCCGCGCTGCTCGGCGAGACCCCGCGCGTCGCGCTCTTGTCGTTTTCCACGAAAGGCAGCGCGCAGCACGCGCGCGTCGACAAGGTGCGTGAAGCGCTGCAGCTTGTGCGGGAACGGACGCCGGCGCTGGCGGTGGACGGCGAATTGCAGGCCGATGCCGCGCTGGTGCCGCAGGTCGCCGCCAAGAAAGTGAAGGAGATGGGCCCGGTCGCCGGCCGGGCGAACGTCTTGATCTTCCCCGACCTCGACGCCGGCAATATCGGCTACAAGCTCACGCAATGGCTGGGGGGCGCCCAGGCGATCGGCCCGTTCCTGCAAGGTTTCGCCAAGCCGGTCAGCGACCTGTCGCGCGGCGCCAGCGAGGACGACATTGTCACGACCTGCGCCGTGGTGGCGGCCATGGACTAGCCTGCTACATCAGCGTCCGTAATTGACCGATGTCTGCCTCGCCGCCATTGCTTGAGGCATCGGGTCCGCGCGCCTTTTCGTATTCGACGGTGCTCAGTAGATCGCGGGCCTTTTGCAGAGGGAGACGCATCGTACAAACGAGGCCGCCCGGTGCAAATTTCAGATGGACTTTGCCGCCGAGGTCGGAGGCCAATCCGCGCTCGATAAGCCGGGAGCCGAAGCCGCGCTTTGCCGGGACCTTGACCGCCGGACCGCCCGATTCCAACCAGGTGATCGTTACGTGTGCCCCCTGCGGCGATTCATCGACGCTCCAGGAAATGTCGATGCGCCCGATCTTGTTGGCCAACGCGCCATATTTGGTGGCGTTGGTGGCGAGTTCGTGCATCGCCATGGAAAGTCCAAGCACCATTTTGGGAGTCAGCCAGATTTCCGGCCCTTGGAACCGGATGCGTTCGGCGGCTTTGCCCACAAAGGGGGCAAGCGTCTCGGTCAGGAGCAGACGAATGTCGGCGCCCGTCCAGCTCTCGTCGGTCAGCAAGGTATGCGCCGCCGACAATGCGAAAAGCCTGGCTTCGAAGGCCTTTCTCGCAAGACGAATATCCGTGCCGTCTTTGAACGTTTGCGAGGCCATCGACAGAACGACTGCGAGCGTGTTCTTCACGCGATGATTGAGTTCGTTGATCAGCAACCTCAGATGTTCTTCGTATTTTCTCTGCGATGTAATGTCGGTATTGCTGCCGAACCATCTGACGATATTGCCGTCCGCGTCGCGCGTTGGCACGATGCGGGTAAGGAACGGGCGGAATTCGCCGTCGTATCGTTTTAGCGGGAAGACCATCTCGAACGGCTTGCCGGTGGCGATCGAGTGCTTCCAGCGCTCGCGCACTTGAGGCAGCACGGTCGGATCGTGGACGGACTCCCAGCCCCAGCCCTCCTGATCTTCGCGGCTCGTTCCAGTGTATTCGTGCCAGCGTGAATTGTACCAGAAGATGTGACCGTCGGGCCGCGCCATCCAGCATAGCGTTGGAATGTTCTCGGCCAGCGTTCTAAAGCGAGCCTCGCTTTCGCGAAGCTGCCTTTGCGCCGAAACGCGGGCGGTGACGTCATATCCCTCGACGAATACGCCGGTCACTCGGCCGTCCGCCCCGACGATCGGCTCATAAATGAAATCCAGGAAGAATTCTCGCGGCGGGGATTCGGGATCTTGCGCCAGCCGTAAAGGGATCTGCTCGCCGACGAACCGCTCCGCTTTTTGATAGACGCGATCGAGCAGTTCCAAGAATCCCTGTCCTTCGATTTCCGGGAACGTTTCGCGGATCGTCCTGCCGATCAGCTCGCGCTTTCCCACGAGCCGGCTGTAGGCATCGTTGGCGAATTCGAACCTGTGCTCGGGACCCTCGAGAATCGCGATGAAGCCCGGCGCCTGTTCGAACAGCCTGCGAATGCGGGCGCTTTCGTCGCGCAGCGCCTGGGCGGCCTCGCGCCGCACGTTGCGCAAAGCGATGGCAGACGCGATCCGCGCGAACAGTTCGCGCGCCGCAAACGGCTTGACCAGGTAATCGTCCGCGCCGGCCTTCAATCCTTCGACTTTGGCCTCTTCGCCTGCCCGGGCTGACAGCATGATGACCGGCACGTCCTTGGTTCTAGGTTCGGCGCGCAGGGCTTCGAGCAAGCCGAAGCCGTCCAGCTTCGGCATCATCGCGTCGGTGAGCACGAGGTCGGGAATGCGCTGCAAGGTCGCCGCCAAGGCGGCTTCGCCGTCAGCCGTCGCTTCCACCTCGTAGCCCTGGCCGACGAGAAGCCGCTGTACGTAGGCCCGCATGTCGGCATTGTCGTCGGCGAGGACAATTCGCCGCCCCGTCCCGGCAGCGCGCGCGTCGGCGACCAACTCGTCCGAGCCGCCAAGTGCGGGGGACACCATCTGATCCGACTCCGCCGATTCCGGCAGCCAGCGCAGCGCCTCGTCGACATAAGCCTGCGCCCGGGTCCCGATAGCCGACGGAGCCGCTTCCGCGACGACGTGCTCGGGCGGCAGGTGGTCTTTGCCCAACGGAATGCGAACATGAAACGTCGTGCCCGCGCCTGGCACACTCTCGACCGAAATGCTGCCGCCGTGCAGCTTGATAAGCTCCTGCACCAGTGCGAGGCCGATGCCAGTCCCTTCGAACGTCCGGCCGCGGGCGCCTTCCACCCTATGGAAGCGTTCGAAGAGCAGCGGCAATTGCTCGGACGGGATGCCGATCCCCGTATCGGCGACGCAAAGCTCGGCGAAGCCGTCACGCTCGGCGATGCTTACCGCGATCCTGCCCTCGAAGGTGAACTTGAACGCATTGGAAACGAGGTTGAGGACGATCGTTTCCCACAGGTCGCGATCGATAAAAACCGGCGCCTTTATAGGCGTGCAATCGACGACGAGCTTGAGCCCGGCGCTATCGGTCGCCGACCGGAAATTGCTGGCTAGATCTGCCGTGTAACCTGCAATGTCGGTGCGCTGATATCTCGCTCGCACGCGGCCCGCCTCGATCCGGGAAAAATCGAGCAGCGCATTGACCAGCTTCAGGAGCCGAAGCGCGTTTCGATGCACGAGTTCGAGCCGCTGGCGGGCGCCCTGGTCGGCGGCGCTCGCCGCTTCGCTCAGCATTTCTTCGATGGGCGCCAGCATCAATGTGAGGGGGGTGCGGAACTCATGGCTCACATTGGAGAAGAACAGCGTCTTGGCGCGGTCGATTTCGGCGAGCGACTCGGCCCGTTGGCGTTCTTTTTGATAGGCGCGGGCGTTGGCGATGCCGGCGGTGATCTGGCTGGAGAGCAGGTCGATGAAGCCCCAGTAGTCGTTTTCGAAAAGGAGATATGGATTGAGACCCGCGATCAGGAATCCTGCGACGCCGGATTGGCCCTGCTCGCTGAGGGGCACGATGACGGCGCGCTCGGGCGGACGGTCCCAATCGCCGCTCGGCAGCCGTCCAAATCGAGCGGCCAAGTGGTCAAGGACCGTGAACTTGCCATCACGCGCCGCCTCGGCCAGCGGCCACAGCGGCGCTTGGTCGTCCAGGTCGATTGCCAAATCCGCGCCGGGCGATCCCGGATCGATGCCGGCCTGCGCGACGAGCCGGGCTGTCTTTCCGTCCTCATCCGTCAGGTAAAGAAGTGCAAAGGGAAGATCGCGGGCGTTGCCGGATATGCACGCGGCCGCCGCCTCGCACACCTGTTCGGGCGTATGCGTCTTCGACGATGTCTCTCCGATTTCCCGCAGCAGCCGGAGCCGCCGCTCGCCGATCACGCGCCGCGTCTCCTCGGTCACCGCGCAGAACAGGCCGCCGACTTCTCCCTGGTCGTTTCGGATAGGGCTGTAGGAGAACGTGAAATAGGTTTCTTCCGGGTAGCCGAACCGCTCCATGATCAGCAGCAGGGCCTCATCGAAGGTCAACTCGGCGCGCTGGAGTACGGCCTCGGCACGCGGACCGATCAGATGCCAAATCTCGGCCCAGATGTCGCGCGCCGACTGTCCCAAGGCGTGTGGGTGCCGTTTTCCGAGGATCGGCTGGTAGGCGTCGTTGTACAGATTGGTCAGTTGTTGCCCCCACCAGACGAACATGGCGTAGCGGGAGCTGAGAACGATATCGACCGACGTCCGCAGGCTTTGCGGCCAGTCCTCGATAGGGCCGAGTGGAGTCTTCGACCAATCCTTGGCGCGCATTAGCGCGCCCATCTCACCGCCAAGCAGGAAATTGTACGATTGGGCCTTCGGCCGATACTCCATAGCTCGCTTCCACACGTTCCCCCTGGGGCCAGCGCGGCATTCGTTGCAAGCGCGCCGCCGCCCGGCCTCAACCGCCGTCTTTACACGGCCGGATTTTCGTCGGCCCCCGGATCAAATCGAGCTACGACTTTACCCTAAACGCCAAAGCCGGCTGAGCGGTTCCAGAGGTGCGAATACGATGGCTCCAGTCCGCCCGCTCGGAATTATGTTCGCTGGCGAACATATACGCCTATCGCGTTGCCGGGCTTTTCGATTGGCTTGCGCCATAAAATGCCGCCGCGTCCTTGCTGAAGGCGATGCGCGAGGCCGGCACCAGATAGATCATGTGGCCGCCGCGATAGAGCTTGAGCGACACGCGGCCGGCCTGGCCGAGCGGCGGCAGGTGGTCGAGCACATAGCGGGTGTCGGCAAACGGCGTGACCAGGTCCGAACGTCCATGCGCGATGAGCAGGCGGAACGACGGGTCGAAACTGAGCAGGATGCGCAGGTCGGTATCGACACCTGCGCCGGTGCGGCCACCTTTGCCCCAGCTCCAATGCTGAGTGACATCGTTGGCCAGCAGCTTGTAGGTCATCGGCGTCTTGTAGCCGAGCTCGTTGCGCGCGTAGCTGGCGAAGGCTCCGCCATAGGCGCGCGCCACCGCGTCGAGGATCGGGTCGGGCCCGTGCCCGGACAGTTGCTCGGGGAATGGATCGTCGACCGCGAAGGTCGCGTCGTAATGGCTGACGATCTTGTCGGAATAGAGCTTCTTGACGAACGTGTCGGTCAGGAAGCCGCGCGCCTTTTTCACTCGGTCTAATGGCAGGCCGGTCAGCTTCGCCACGCGCTCGTAGAACGCGTCGGCCGCCCCGCCCTGCGCGGCGGGTCCTGCCAGCGTGGTGAGGTAATCGGTCATGGCGAACTTCTCGGCAGCGGCCAGCGCCTCGTTGCTGAACGCGTGCTTGCGCTCGAGCTCGGCGGCGGCCAGGGACGGCAGCTCGAGCGCCGAGCGCAGCGCCGACTGGTCGTCGCCGAAGGTGAGCCAGCCTTCCAGGAAGGGTGACAGCATCACGATGCCGCTCACCGAAATGCCCTGCTCACGAACCAGCGCGCGCGCCGTTTTGGGCGCGCGGAAGCCGCCATAGCTCTCGCCCATGAGATAGAGCGGCGAGCCGGCGCGGTTGTTCTTGTCCAGATAGAGCGCGATCGCCTTGGCCATGGCGTCGGCGTCGGCGCTCACGTTCCAGAAATCCTTGGCGTCGCCGGGCTTCACCGTGCGGCTCCAGCCGGTGCCGATGGGATCGATCAGCACGAGATCGGTGAAGCGCAGCCAGGTGTCGGGATTGTCGATCAGATGAGCGTGCGCGAAGTCGCGCGCATTGGGTCCGAGGTCGAGGATGCGTGGACCGACCAGGCCGAGATTGAGGAAGGCGGAGGCAGCGCCCGGCCCGCCGTTGAAGGCGAAGGTCAGCGGCCGGTTTCGGCCGCCATTCTTGGCCACATAGGCGGTGTAGAACACCGCCGCGGTCTGCTCGCCGGATTCGCCGTAGAAGGCCAGCGTGCCGGCGGTCGCCGTATAGGCGAGCTTGCCCTGCGGCGTGTCGATCGAATGCTCGGTGACGGAATCGGCCGGAAGCAGCCGCAGGATGCCCTTGCCGGCCGGCCGCTGCTGTTGCGCCTGCTCGGCCGGCGGCTTGCCGGCGTGTTCGGGGTGGTGCTGCGCTGCGGCGGGAGTGAGCGCGCCGGCGACGGTGAACACAAGAGCGAAGGCAAAAGCAAAGAGACGCGTTCTATTCATGGCAGCCTGCTACCGTGCAATGTCGGGAAGGCGAAACCCGGCGCCGAAATGTCCGGTCGTGTGCGGTGAACCGGGTGCGTTGAAACAGTCCCGGTCAATATGGGCTTTGTGGGGCGGAATGCGAGCGTGAAAGACAAGGCGAAAACAAAATCGCATCTGGCCGAGGTCTTCCGCTGGTCGAGCGACGCCGACACCGACTGGGTCTCCATCCTCGCTTCCGCTTTCGGCATGGCCGTGCCGATCCTGTTCGGGCTGGCGACCGGCCGCTTGCCGCTCGGCTTCGGTATGGCGGTGGGAGGGCTGCTGGTCGGCGGCGTGTCCGCCGGCCGCGACTGGCGCGCGCAGGCGCAGGCCCTGTCCGCTGCGCTGCTGCCGGCGGGGGCGGCCGCCATCGTCGCGGCGCTCGTCGCCGGTTATGGCTGGGCCAGCGATGCCGTCGTTGTGCTGCTGGCGGGCATCGCCGGCGCGCTGGCGGCAATGGGCCGGCCGGTTTCCACGCTGGCGATCCGTTTCATCCTGCTGCTGATCATCACTGTGGCGGTGGCCGAAAACATCCCCGACCGTGCTGCAATGTTGCTGCTGATGGCGGCCGGCGCATTGTGGACTTCGGCGCTGAGCCTGGCGTTCGGCGTGCTGGCGCGCGCGCTTGGGCAGCGTGCGCCGGCGGAAGATGCCGCGCCGCCGCCGCTCTCTTTACGCCAGCGGCTGTCGCGCTGGCGGCGCGCGCTCGCCCGTCTCGCCGGTTGGCAATATGCGCTCAGGCTGATGCTGTGCCTGAGCGTTGCGGGACTGTTGCGCTGGCTCTGGCCGGATCACCACATGCATTGGGTCGCGTTGACCGTGGCGCTGCTGGCCGAATGGCAGATCGACGCCTTTCCGGTGCGCACCACCCAGCGCGCACTCGGCGCCGCCTTCGGCGTGGCGGCGACCGGTTTGCTGCTTGTCGCGCCGGTGCCCGATTGGGCGCTGGTCGCCGTCGTCGGCATCCTGGCCGGACTGCGGCCGCTGCTGCGCGCGCGCAATTACCTCGCCTATAGCGCGGCGATGACGCCGCTGATCATCCTGCTGCTGGATGCCGGCCAGACGCCCGATGTCGGCGTGCTGATCGATCGTCTGCTCGCCACGCTGATCGGCGCGGCGCTGGTGATCGTGGTCAATCTGCTGTTCAGAAGGCTGCTTGATAAGCCGGCTTGAGGGCGGCGTCGGCGGGTAGCCGCAGACGCCGGCCCGTTAGCGTCGACGGAAATTCGGGCGGCGCTGCTGTGACGGGGACGGGGCATCGCCCTTGTGGCGGAAGCTGATGCGCCCGCGCTTCAAGTCATAGGGCGACATCTCGACGATCACCCGGTCACCGACGCCTGTGCGGATGCGGAATTTGCGCATCTTGCCGGCCGTATAGGCCAGCACTTCGTGCTCGTTATCGAGCATGACGCGAAAATTTCCATCCGGCAGGACCTCGGTAACCGTCCCGTCGAATTCCAGCATTTCTTCTTTCGCCATCCAGTATCTCCGCTTAAATCAGCGCGATGCGCGGCGGCCGCCATTGCGGCGCGGCCCACGCGGCTGCTGCAGGAATGTAACATTCTCGATGCCGTTTGGCTCCCCTGATGCGGCCTCGCGCTGCGGGGCCTGTGGGCGGCCATTCTGATGACTGTGACGGCCTTGATGGCCGCCGGCATGCGCCCCCTTTGAGCGGCGCGATTGCGGCTTACCGCGGGGGCTCCGGCGGTCGCCGTCGCTGCCGCCCGGATGCGCGGCGGCGCGCGGCTCATGCCGGCCGTTGGAGCGGCGGTCGGTGGCGGGGATCGCCATGCGGATCAGCCGCTCGATGTCGCGCAGATAGGCGCGCTCCTCGTGGTCGCAGAAAGAGATTGCTATGCCCTCGGCCCCGGCGCGCGCGGTGCGGCCGATGCGGTGGACGTAGGACTCCGGGATATTCGGCAGGTCGTAGTTGAACACGTGGCTGACGCCATCGACATCGATGCCGCGGGCGGCGATATCGGTGGCAATTAAGGTGCGCAGACTGCCGTTACGGAAGTCGGCGAGCACGCGCTCGCGCTGGTTTTGCGACTTGTTGCCGTGGATTGCTTCGGCGGCTAAGCCGGCCTTTTGCAGCCCGCGCACAACCTTGTCAGCGCCATGCTTGGTGCGGGTGAACACCAGCACCCGGTCGGTCGTTTCGCTCTTGAGCAGCTCGGTCAGCAGTGCCTGCTTGGACGCCTTCTCGGTGTGGATGACGCGCTGGGCGATGCGCTCGACCGTCGTCGCCTGCGGCGTCACCGCCACGCGGGCCGGGTCGCGCAGCATCTGGTCGGCGAGGCGGGTGATTTCCTGCGGCATGGTGGCCGAGAAGAACAGCGTCTGCCGCTCTTTCGGCAGCATGGCGACGATCTTTTTGATGTCGTGGATGAAGCCCATGTCCAGCATGCGGTCGGCTTCGTCCAGCACCAGCACCTCGATCTGGTCGAGGCGCAGCGCGCGCTGATGCACGAGATCGAGCAGGCGGCCAGGCGTGGCGACGAGCACTTCCAGGCCGCGCGCGACGCCGCGGATCTGCCGGTTGATCGGCACGCCGCCGATGGCGAGTTCGATGGCGAGCGGGCGGATATGGCGGCCATAGGCGCGGAAGCTGTCGGCGATCTGGCCGGACAATTCGCGCGTCGGCGACAGCACCAGCACGCGGGCCGATTTCCGCTCGGGGCGGAAGCGCTTGTTGTGCAGGTGGTTGAGAATGGGCAGCGCGAAGGCGGCGGTCTTGCCGGTGCCGGTCTGGGCGATGCCGATGACGTCGCGGCCGGATAGCGCAAGCGGGACGGTCTGGGTCTGGATCGGGGTCGGGGTGACGTATTTCTCTTCCGCGAGGGCACGGGTGATCGGCTCTGCGAGGCCGAACTCGTTAAATGAAGTCAAAGGTCTCTTTCTATGCGGCGAAGTGGCCGGCCAGCGTGTGCGGGCGGCGGAATCGCGGCTCGTTCAAAGACATCCCGCGTTGCCAGGGTTGTCGTTCGGGTTGGAAATCACGGAGGAGGCGGGGCGAAAATCTCGAAATCGTCGTGATCTGAGCTTCGTGCACGCGGCCCGCAAACCCGAATCCGGGTCTTTCATCCGCTGGCCTGCATATGACAGGTGCCGACGTACTTTTCAAGCAGGAATAGCCCTTAGGTCCGCGGGTGGTGAACAAAGGGCTGGTTCCGGATGGCCCGATAGACAAGGTGGTGGGGAAGATCGTAGATGGTCGGCCAGAAAAATCCGATCCCGGGGTGATTTCAGCCGTTTGGAGCGCCGAAAATGCCGTTTCCCAGGGGCTCCCAGGCCCTTTCCCGTTTCACCGTCCTCGATCTCACCCGGGTGCGCTCGGGGCCGACCTGCGTGCGCCAGTTGGCCGATTGGGGCGCCAATGTCGTCAAGATCGAAACCCCGCCCCACCTGGAAAAGGGTGAAGGGCCGGGCGGCCCGCGCCAGGGCCCGGATTTCCAGAATCTCCACCGCAACAAGCGCTCCATCACCCTCGACCTGAAGTCGCCGCTGGGACTGGCCGCCTTCAAGCGCCTGGTCGAGAAGGCCGACGTGGTCGTGGAGAACTTCCGCCCCGACGTGAAGAACAGGCTGGGGATCGACTACAACAGCCTGAAAACGATCAATAAGGGCATCGTGCTGGCCAGTATTTCCGGCTTCGGCCAGGATGGCCCCTATCGCGACCGGCCCGGTTTCGACCAGATCGCGCAAGGCATGGGCGGGCTGATGTCGATTACCGGTCTGCCCGGCCAGGGCCCGGTGCGCGCCGGCATCCCGGTCGCCGATTTGACCGCCGGCCTGTTCTGCGCCATCGGCATCCTGACCGCTTTGCTCGAGCGCGAGACCTCGGGCGAGGGGCAATGGGTCTCCACCTCGCTCCTGCAGGCGCAGGTCTTCATGCTCGACTTCCAGGCGGCGCGCTGGCTGCAGGCGCAAGAGGTGCCCAAGCAGGCCGGCAACAACCACCCCACCAGCATCCCGACCGGCGTCTTCAAGACCGCAGACGGCTATATCAATATCGCGGCGGCTGGGCAGGTGATGTGGGAGCGGGTGTGCCAGGCGATCGGCGCCCCCGAACTGCTGGAGAACCCCGATTTCGCGACCAACGCATTGCGCTCGGACAATCGCGACGCGGTCAACGCCGCGATCGAGGAGCGCACGCTCGGCAAGCCGAGCGCCGAGTGGATCGACATCTTCAACAAGGCCGGCGTGCCTTGCGGTCCGATTTATTCGATAGATCAGGTCTTCGCCGACGAACAGGTCACGCACCTGGGCATCGCGCAGAGCGCCGAGCGACCGGACGGCAGCGAGCAGGTCTTCGTCGGCCAGCCGGTGACGCTGTCGCGCACGCCGAGCAGCATCGCCGCCACGCCGCCCGAGCAGGGCCAGCACACCGACGAGGTGCTCAAGGAATTCGGCTTCGCCGTCGACGAGATCGAGGAACTGCACCGCGCCAAGGCGGTGTGATGCCCCGAATCCCGGGCCGCCATCCTTCGAGGCTCGGTCGCTTCGCGACCTCGCACCTCAGGATGACGGCGAGAGTCAGAGAAGGAAGCGCGCAATGAATATCGCCACCAAGACCGACAAAATGCTGTCCCGCAAGCAGGACGGCGTCGGCTATCTGATCTTCAACAACCCGGAGCGCCATAACGCCGTCTCCCTGGAGATGTGGGAGGCGGCGAGCGGCATCCTCGAAGGCTTCGCCAAGGACGAGGACGTGCGCGTGGTGGTGCTGACCGGCGCCGGCGGCAAGGCCTTCGTGTCGGGTGCCGACATTTCCAAGTTTGAAAGCGAGCGTTCCAGCCAGGAAATGATCGATCGCTATGCGGTCGCAGTCGATGAGGCCAATTCGGCGATATACGAATTTCCCAAGCCGACCATCGCCATGATCCGCGGCTACTGCATCGGCGGCGGCATGGGACTGGCGCTGTGCTGCGACATGCGCATCTGCTCGGACAATTCAAAGTTCGCCGTACCGGCCGCCAAGCTCGGCCTCGGCTACGGCTACAAGGGCATCAAGAAGCTGGTCGACGTGGTCGGTCCGTCGTTCGCCAAGGAGATCTTCTACACCGCGCGCCAGTTCACCGCCGCCGAGGCGCGGGAGATGGGGCTGGTCAACCGCGTGCTGCCGGCGGACGAACTGGAGAAGTACGTGCAGGACTATGCCGCCACCATCGGCGGCAACGCGCCGCTGACGGTGAATTCGGTGAAATTCATCGTCGGCCAGGCGGTGACTCCGGAAAGCGAGCGCGACCTCGAGAAGTGTGACGCGCTGGTGGCGCAGTGCTTCGCCTCCAACGACTACATCGAGGGCCGCAAGGCCTTCATGGAGAAGCGCAAGCCGCAGTTCACCGGGACCTGATTCGGGGCGGGGACGCAGCGCGGCACGGTGCGCTCCCTCATCCCTGCGTGCTCAAGGGCGTGGTGTTGCCGGGAACTTTACGGAAACAAGCCGACGCTTTATGCGAGGCATTCCGCGAAGCCTCAGTTTCCGCTCAATCGCCGCCCATACGAACGAATAGTTGACTTTGCGGCATTCGGTTCAAACAGGCAGCGGTAATTCGTGTTGCGGATTGTGTTTTGCATCATGCTCGGCCTTTGTGTGGGCGGCTGCGCGGTCGATACGCTCGCCTCGAATGAGCCGAGCGATTCTTCTCCACCAAACTATCGACCGCTCATACGGCTGGCTCTGGAAAATCCCCCTCGCGGCGACGATCCCGAGCAAGACGGATCGGCGATCGGCTCCTCGCTCTTTCCAATTGTGCATCGTTTCAGTGACGTGGAACTGGCCGACACCCAGAAGAGGGTCCTCACGGCCGGTCATGGCTGGGCATGGCAAACGTGCATGCGCGCCAAAATTGACGGCCTGCAAAGCACGTTGGCTGTCTTCGTCGCGAACGGAAAGGTTGTCGATGCAAGAAGCGCAGTCGCTATCGACGACTGCGAGAAGCAGCATTACGTCGCCTTGCCGATCAATCGCCCGGCTCCGCCGCTCAAGTCGGCTAAGGACGCAAAGGGCGGCGCCAAATCGGATGCAAAAAAGCAGGGTTCGTCCAGCCCCTTCGGGCTCGCCTTTCCAATGCCGGGCCTGAAAAACTGAGCGGGTCGGCCGGTTTCGTTGTTCCGCGCTTATCGCGGCCGAAGCTCGCGCTTCGGCAGGTCTTCAGTCCGTATAAAGGCGGCGTAAATAACGGCCGGCATGCAGGCAATTGCCGATTAACTTTCGCCGGCGCCGCTGCCGACGTTAATCACGCAAGCCATTTGCCTGATTGAGAATTAGCTCGATTATCCGCCGGGATGCTTCACCGAGCATAGGCGTAACTCCGCCCTGCCATTGCCGGTTCGTTAAACAGCCAGACACAGTTTCGGTGCGACGCCAGACTTCGCCACTGGGGAACGTCCCAATGCTGAGTATCGTTCGCTTGCGCCGTCACTTGCGTGCGTTCGCCGTCGCGCGTGGCGGCAACGTCGCCATAACCTTCGGCATAGCCTTGCTGCCGCTCATGGCTGCCGTGGGCGCCGCCATAGATTACAGCCGTGGCTCGGCGGCGAGGGCAGGCACGCAGGCCGCTCTCGACGCCACCGCGCTCATGCTGGCGAAGGAAGCCGCGAATGACGACAGCGATACGTTGCAGCAGAACGCTCTTAAATATTTCAAGGCCAATTTGAAGGATTCGGATGCGACCGGCATCTCGGTTACTGCGACATACGACCCCGCGACGTCGTCGGTGCAGGCAAAAGGCTCTTTGGCCATTCCGACCACTTTCATGCAGATGCTCGGCTATCGGCAGATGAATATCGGCGCGTCGTCGACCGCCACCTGGGGAAGCACCCTGCTTCGCGTCGCGCTGGTGCTCGATAATACCGGCTCGATGGCGGACAGCGGCAAGCTCACGGCCCTCAAGAGCGCGACGAAGGATCTGCTGACGCAATTGCAGAAATCAGCCAGCACCAACGGAGACGTCTACGTATCGATCGTTCCGTTCGTCAAGGACGTAAATCTCGATGCCGCGAACTACGATTCTTCTTGGGATAGCTGGATCGACTGGACCAATCTGGCGCCCTCGGGGTCGATGCCAAGCTCGAGCGTCGGTCCGGGCTCGTCTTGTCCGTACAGTACATGGACCAACGGCTACACCTGCGTCACCAAGGCCGGCGGCAGCAGTACGACGGGCACCGTCCCGACGAGCGGCAAGATCTGTCCGAGCAACAGCATCGGTTGCTATGACAGCGTGGCGCACACGACGACAACCAGCAAGGTCGTCAGCACCGGCAAATATGCCTCGTGCTCGGGTTATTCGAACTGCTCGTGCACCGGGAGCGGCTCAAACAAGGCCTGTACGGTCACGACCACAAGCACCAGCTACACCCACGATTGGTCTGTCGACGCGACCAAATGGAACGGCTGCATCACCGACCGGGGCAGCAGTTCAGGTCCTGCTTCCGACTACGACCGGTTGGTGACGGAGCCGGACTTGAGCGTTGCCACCAGCAAGTTCCCGGCCGAGCAGTACAGCGCCTGCCCGCAAGCCGTCTTGGGACTGAGCTATAACTGGACGGCCATGCGGGAGCTCGTGGACAACATGGTGGCGAACGGCAGCACCAACCAGCCGATCGGGCTGGTCTGGGGGTGGCAAACCCTGGTCGGCGGCGGTCCCTTTACCGCTCCCCCAATGAACTCGAACGAAAAGTATCAGCAGGTCATCATCCTGCTGAGCGACGGCCTGAACACGCAGGACCGGTGGTACGGCAACGGAACGACAACGTCGACGTCCGTCGACCACCGCATGTATGACACTGACGGCAGCGGCACCTGCGCCAACGCGAAGGCTGCCGGCATCATGATCTACACCATTCAAGTGAACACCGGGGGCGATCCGACCTCCACGCTTCTCAAGAAGTGTGCGAGCTCGACCGACAAGTTCTATCTGTTGACGTCGTCCTCCGGCATTGCCAACGTCTTCAGTACGATCGGGACTCAACTAACAAAGCTGCGTGTCTCGAAGTAATCGCTTCTTCGCTAGCGCTTCTGGCACTTCGGGCAGTAATAGGCAGTCCGTCCGGCGGCCTTCAGCGTGCGCACCTTGCCGCCGCATCGCGGACATTTCGCCCCGTCCTCGCGGTGGCGCAGCAGATAACTCGCCGGCGCCCGTTCGAACAGTTCGTCCGAGCCGGCGCCCTTCCTGATCGCCATCTTGAGGACGCGCCGCATGGCGCTGTGCAGCTTGCCGATCTGCCTGGCGTCTAGCTTCTCCACCGGCGTCTTCGGGTGCAGCCGCGCCTGAAACAGGATCTCGTCGGAATAGACGTTGCCGATGCCGGCGATCAGGCTCTGGTCCATCAGCGCCGCCTTGACCTCGCCCTGCCGCTTCGACATGAGCGCGCGGAATTTCTTGGCTGTGAGCTTCTTGTCGAGGGCGTCGGGGCCGAGTTTCTGCGCCGCGATCAGATCGTCCGGCAAATCGACCAGACCCAGCTTGCCGAACTTGCGCGGATCGACGAAGGCAAGATGGCCGTTCTTGCGGAAGTCCAGGCGCAGATGGTCGTGCTTGGGATCGTCCTCCGGTTTCTTGAAGTAATCGAAATAGCCCGTCATGCCGAAGTGGAATGTCAGCCATGGGCCCTTGTCGATGCGCGCGAACAGGTGCTTGCCGTGGCGGCGCGAGCGCGTGATTTTGTGCCGCGTCAGCGCCCGCGCAAGCTGGCGGCCGGACACGTGCTCCAGCATGCGCCGGCTGGCGCTCACCTCGACATGGGCGATCTTCTTGTTGCGCACCCGGCGGTCCAGGTAGCGCTTGAAATTCTCGACGTCGGGCAATTCCGGCATGCGCTTCCTCCCGCGTTCGCACGCAAAACGCTTGGTGACGCAATTGGTTGCGCTGGCCGCTTCGGCGATCGGCAGGCGCGCCACCGCTCGTCCCCGCGCAAGCAGTGACCCAGCGCCAAATTTCTGATCTGCGTTGTCGCCCTGGATTTCCCGCTTGCGCGGGAATGAGCGGGGCTGGTGCCCCTGCGAAAGCGACTAGCCGCCCAGGAACAGCCGCGCGACGTCGGGATTGGCGAGCAGATCGTCGGCGCGGCCGGCCAGCGCCAGGCGCCCGGCCACCAGCACGTAGCCGATATCGGCGAATTCCAGGCCCTTCTTGGCGTTCTGCTCGACGATGATGATGGTCTTGCCCTCCTTGCGCTGCAAGTCGCCGAGGATGTCGAAAACCATGTCGATGAAGCGGGGCTCCAGGCCGATCGACGGCTCGTCGACCAGCAAGACCTGCGGCTCCATCACCAGCGCGCGGCTGATCTCGAGCAGACGGCGCTCGCCGCCCGACAGCACCTTGGCGGGATGTTTGCGCCGCGCCGCCAATCGCGGATACTTGTCGAACACCTTCTCCGCCGCTCGCTTGGCTTCGGCGCGGTCCATCAGATAGGCCCCCATCCACAGGTTCTCTTCCACGGTCATGCCGGGGAAGACCGACTTGTCCTGCAGGATGTAGGCGACGCCGGCCGTGCGCAGCTTCTCGCTGGGCGAAAGGCGCGTCACGTCCATCGGCTTGCCGTTTACCTTGGTGACGATGGAGCCGGAATAGATGTCGGTGAAGCCGAAGATCGAATGCAGCACCGTCGACTTGCCGGCGCCGTTCGGGCCGATCAGGCAGAGCGACTGCCGGGCGCCGACGCGCAGGCTGAAGCCGTGCAGGATTTCCATCTGGCCGTAGCCCGCATGCAGGTCGTCGATGTGCAGGTGCGGGTCGTTGCCGGCAAGCGCGTCGAGCTCCTCGATCGGGATCTCGCGCGCGATCTCGGCGGCCTGGCGCGCGACCTCGTCGACCGAGATGGCCGGCGCGATGCCGCCATGGAAGCCGCCGGCGGCCGGTTCCTGGCTCGTCATCAATGCTCTCCGAGATAGGCGTCGATGACGCGCTGGTCGCTCTGGATTTCCGCTGGCTCGCCCTCCGCCAGCATCTCGCCGTGCGCCATGCAGTAGATCTTGCTGGCGATGTTCATGATCACGCGCATGTTGTGCTCGATGATGAACAGCGTGATGCCCAGTTCGCTGTTGGCCCGTTGCAGGCGATCGAGCAGGCCGTTGATCAGGGTCGGGTTGATGCCGGCCGTGGGCTCGTCGAGCAGCAGCACCTCCGGCTCGTTCATCAGCGCCATGGCGAATTCGAGAAGCTTCTGCTGGCCGAACGAGAGGGAGCCGGCGCGCAGCCACCGTTTCTCGTAAAGTCCGACGAAGGCGAGAAGCTGTCCGGCCCGCTCGGCGACTTCGCCCGACGTGCGCGAGAACATGTCGAACACCCCGGCGTTGCGGTGGGGGATCGAGATCATCATGTTCTGCATGCAGTCCATCTTGCCGTAGATGCGCGTGGTCTGGAACGTGCGCAGCAGGCCGAGGCGGGCGATCTCCTGCACCTTGAGCTGCGAGATTTCCCGGTCGTCGAAGCGGATGGAGCCCGAATCGATCGGGTGATAGCCGACGATGGAATTGAACAGGGTGGACTTGCCCGACCCGTTGGGTCCGATCAGGCCGGTGATGCGGCCGCGCGGCACGGTGAGCGAGACCTCGCGATTGGCGACCACGCCGCCGTAGGACTTCGTCACCTTGTCGAGCGCGATGATGGCGTTGTTCATTCGGCGCCCCTCGGATGCGGCGCCAGCGGGCGCCGCAGCGGTGGCTGCTGGTCGTCGGCGGCGGGAGTTGCCGGTGCGAACCGCGCGGGGAATTTCTCGATCAGCCAGCCGACCACGCCCTGCTGGAAATAGACGATGGTGACGACGATGAGCAAGCCGAGCGCGATGAACTGCCAGCCCAGGAGGTAGGTCCAGGTCACCTCCTTGACGGTGTGGAAGATCACCGCCCCGATCACCGGGCCCCACAGCGTGCCCTTGCCGCCGAGTAGCACCATCACGACCATGTAGAGATTGAAAGTGGCGATGGGGAAGGCGATGTCGCGCGGCTCGATGAAGCCCGTCATGTTGCCGAAGACCGCACCGGCGAGGCCGAGAAAAACAGCCGAAAGCGCCCAGGCGGTGCGCTTGTAGCGCTTTGTATGCAGGCCCATGGCTTCCGCTTTTTCCTCGTCGTCGCGGATGGCGTTGAGCGCCAGGCCGAAATTCGTCGCATAGAGCCAGCGCACGAAGCACAGCACGGCGAAGGCAAGGCCGAACAGCAGGAAATAGAAGAAGTGCTTCTGCACATGGGGTCCGCCGGGAAACACCGGCATCGAGATGCCGCTGGCGCCGCCGACCCAGGTCCAGGAGGCGACCAGTTCGCCCGCCGCGACGGCGAGGCCAAGGGTGCCGATCGCGAAGTAGGGGCCGCGCAGGCCGAAGACGATCCAGCCGGCAACGACGGCGAGGATCGCGGCGCCGATGCCGGCCGCCACGAGGCCGAGGGTGAAACCGGTGAAGTATTGTGAGGTGGTGAAGACGATGTGGGTGGTGCGCGCGCCCGAGGTGTACATGCCCACGTCGTAGTAGAGCCCGATCTGGACCACGGCGCAGATATACATGCCGGCGCCGAAGAACACGATATTGCCCAGCGAATTGTAGCCCATCTGCCCGCCGAGGATGTCCCAGGTCGAGGCGAACACGATCATCAGCCAGAGCACGGCGATTTCGTTCGAGTAGTCGGGGAACAGGAACGGCGCGGCGATCCCCGCTACCAGGATGAGCACGAACGGCAGATTCTGTCGGGAGGCGAGGTTCATTGCACTGCCTGTCGCACGCGCAGGTATTGGATTTGCCGGTAGGACAGCACGGCCAGCAGCAGCAGCACGATCAGCGCCTGCTGGAACTCGGCGCCGAGCAGGAAGCCGCCGAACTGCTCGACCACACCCATACCGAAGCCGGCGGCAATGACCGCCGGCAGGTTGCCGAAGCCGGCGGCGGTGACGATGACGAACAGCCGGATCGAATAGGTGGTGCCGTAGAAGGGCTGGATGTTCCAGACCAGCGCCACCAGGGCGCCGGCCGCCCCGCAGATCGCCGCGTTCAGGCAAAAGGTGAACGAGTAGACCTTCTCGGTGTCAATGCCGAGCACGCGGGCGGCGCGCGCGTCCTGCGCGGTGGCGCGGATCGCCTGTCCCATGCGGCTGTTCTTCATGAAGGCGATCACGCCCAGCGCAAGCAGGACCGCCAGCCCGAAGCCGAGGACGCGCGTGGAGGGGACGGTGATCAGACCATCGGCGAACTGCCAGGTCGGCAGTCCCGAATGCGCCGATTGGGTATCGGGGCCGAACAACAGGTTCAGGCTCTGCTGAATCACGATGGCGATGCCGAAGGTTGCCAGCAGCGAGGTGAACAGGTCGCGGGTGATGACCTTGCAGATTACCAGGCGGTAGATGACCCAGCCGAATCCCCACAGCAGCACGAAGGCGACCGGAACGCCGAACAATGGGTTGATGCCATGGCGGCCGAGGCTCCAGGTGATGTAGCCGCCGAGCATAATGAAATCGCCCTGCGCCAGGTTTTTGACGTTCATCACGCCCCAGACCAGCGCAAGACCGTAGGCGGCGAGCGCGAAGATCGAGCCGATGAGAATGCCGTCGATCAGCAGGCCGATATTGAGCACCGGCGCCGCCGTCAGGATCGAGATATTGCTTAAGATCGTTTCCATTATGGAAGACCTCGCCGTGGCGAATGACCGAAGCGGGCGGTCACGCCGCTCCGCAAACGGACGTTTTCCCGGCTGGAGGGAAGAAACGGGCGGCCCCAAGCCGCCCGTTTCGATTTCCCGGTGCTCAGTATTGAACCTTACGCGGATATTTCAGCTTGGCCGCCGCGACCGCTTTCGGCCAAACGACCTTATATTTGCCGCCCTGAATTTGCCGCAGGATGATCTCCTTGCCCGGATTGCTGTGGTCCGGGGCGAACTTGATCCCGCCGTAGAAGGTCTTCAGGTCGGTCTTTTCGAGGGCGTCGCGCACCTTGTTCTTGTCGAGCGAGTTGGCGCGGGCGAAGGCCTCCTTCCACACGTAGATGGCGGCCGAAGCCTGCGCGACCTGATAGGGCACGACCTTGTATTTGAAGGCGGCCTTGATCTCCTTGTTGTAATGAGACGCGCTCCCGAAGATGGGATCGCTCGCCTTCATGGTCTCGTCCCACTGCGTCGGGCAGACGATGCCTTCGGCTGACTTGCGGAAGTCCTGGGTCACCTTGGCCAACTCGCAGTGCGTCATGCCGACCAGCGGCACCTGGATCTTCAGCACGCCCATCTGGCGGGTGGCAGTGGCCGCGCCTTTTTCGTGGCCGGAGACGATCAGCACGTCGGGCCTGAGCGCCTTCACCTTGGTCAAGAAGCCGGTGATGTCGTTCAGATCGGGTGGCATGCGGTCGTCGACAACCGTCTTCATCTTGTAGTGCTTGATCTTGTCGACCACGCCCGCGCGGACGTCGAGTGAGAAGGCGTCGTCCTGAAAGATCATTGCGACCTTCACGCTCGACGGGCTCTTGCCCTTCGCCTTGGCGATCTGGGCGGCCATATCGATGACCGGCGAGAGATATTTCTCGGAGGTCGCGATGATGCCGAACGACCATTTGTAGCCCTGTGTGAACAGCGAGCGCGAGGCCGCCTCGCTTTGCACGAGCGGAATCTTGTATTTCTCGCTGACCGGCAGCACCGCCTTGGTGATCGGCGAGCCGTAGGGACCGAGGACGTACTGGATCTTGTCCTGATCGATCAGACGTTCGACGAGCTGCGCGGCGCGCGCAGGCGTCGAACTCGTCATCGTAATACTTGACCTTGAAATGATAGCATTTGCCGCCGACCTTCACGCCGCCGTCTTTATTGATCTTATTGACGGCGAATTCGTAGCCGTTCTGCGTGTTGTGGCCGTTCGAGGCATATTTGCCGGTCAACGACACCGCAGCACCCAAGGTGATGGTGCCGCAGTCCTGCGCCTGGGCGCCGATTGGCGCAAATGCAATTGCCGCAGCAGCCGCGACCGTAGCCAGTCCTGCCCGATAGAGCATATTTCTTATCCTCCCCTTGGTTTCGTCCTCTCCGATGCGGTGCTCGTACGGGAATCGGGACGCCCCTGTTATCCCGCCTGCGTGGAACCTGCCCTCCGCCCCCAGAGGACAGGCCGGCACCGCTTAAAGCCAGAATAACACTGAAATTTCCGCTGTCGCCACCACTAATTGGGGGAATTTCCGAAGCGGGGGCGGCAATTTGGCGCAAATTCCATTGTCGTAAGGCCCGAGTGGCCGTACCGCTACGAAAGTGCTAATCCACCGCCCGGATCAATTCCGGCAATGACGAGGTCTCCATGTACAGCGAACTGGGTCTTTATATCGACGGCAAATGGCTCAACGGCGAAGGCCGTGCGGGCGAGGACGTGATCAATCCCGCGACCGGCAAGGCGCTGGCCGCTCTTCCGCATGCCAGCAAGGCCGATCTGGATATGGCGCTGGCGGCCGCCGAAAAAGGCTTCAAGGTTTGGCGTGAGACGTCGGCTTACGACCGCTCAAAAATTATGCGCAAGGCCGCCGAGCTGTTGCGCGAGCGCCACGACATGGTTTCCAAGGTGCAGACCCAGGAGCAGGGCAAGCCGTATGTCGAGTC
Source organism: uncultured Pseudomonadota bacterium (assembly GCA_963837965.1). Lineage (GTDB taxonomy): Bacteria > Pseudomonadota > Alphaproteobacteria > Rhizobiales > Xanthobacteraceae > Pseudolabrys. Next base: position 313,430 of record CAWIPY010000012.1, read on the forward strand.
GCGGGCCGAAGTGCTCACCAGCGCCGACATCATCGAGTGGTACGCCGAGGAAGGCCGCCGCACTTACGGGCGCATCATCCCGGGCCGGCAGAAGGGCGTGCGCCAGCTCGTGCTGCAGGAGCCGGTGGGCGTCGTGGCGGCATTCACGCCATGGAACTTCCCCACGCTGACGCCGGTGCGCAAGATTGCCGGCGCCTTGGCAGCCGGCTGTTCGCTCATCATCAAGGCCTCGGAAGAGACCCCCGGCGGCTGTGTCGAACTGGTGCGCTGCTTCGCCGACGCCGGCGTGCCGGCGGGCGTGCTCAACCTGGTGTTCGGCGTGCCGGCGGAGGTCTCCGAGCATCTGATCCCGCAAAAGGCGGTGAAGAAGATTTCCTTCACTGGCTCCGTGCCGGTCGGCAAACATCTCGCCGGCCTCGCCGCCAAGGGGATGAAGCGCGCCACCATGGAACTGGGCGGTCATTCGCCGGTCGTCGTCTTCGAGGATGCCGATCCTGACAAGGCCTGCGACACCATCGCCGGGTTCAAGTACCGCAACGCGGGACAGGTCTGCATTTCGCCGACGCGCTTCTATGTGCACGAGAAGCACTATTCGAAGTTCGTCGCCCGCTTCACCGAATATGCCAAGAGCTTGAAACTCGGCGATGGAATGGACAAGGGCACCACCATGGGCCCGCTCGCCAATCCGCGCCGGCTCGACGCCATGGAAAGCTTCGTCAACGACGCCAAGGAGCGCGGCGGCAAGGTGCACACCGGCGGCGCGCGCCGCGGCAACCAGGGCTTCTTTTACGAGCCGACCGTGATCACCGACGTGCCGGACGACGCCAAGATCATGACGGAGGAGCCCTTCGGCCCGGTGGCGCCGATCGTCTCGTTCAAGAGCTTCGACGAGGTGGTCGAGCGCGCCAACTCGCTGGAGTTCGGCCTGGCGGCCTATGCCTTCACCACGTCGGAGAAAAACGCGGCGGCGATCGGCGACGCGTTGCAGTCCGGCATGGTGGGCGTCAACTCGGTCGCCATCTCGACGCCGGAGACGCCGTTCGGCGGCGTCAAGGAGTCGGGCTACGGCTCCGAAGGCGGCATCGAAGGCCTGCACGCTTATCTGAACACGAAGTTCGTCTCGCAGGCGTGAGGCTGGCTCGCGCCGAGCGCTCCGCTGTCATCGCCCGCGCAAGCGGGCGATGCAGCAATCACTGAACTGTTCGTATGTACTGGGTCCCCCGCTTTCGCGGGGGACGACATCTGGGTGCGGTTACTTCTCCGCCGCCTTCCGACACGCCTCCCACACCTTCGCCGGAGTCGCCGGCATCTCCATGTGGTCGGCGGCGCCGTTGGGGATGGCATTCGAAATCGCATTCATCACCGCGGCGATTGCCGCGGTGGTGCCGGCCTCCCCGGTGCCCTTGACGCCGAGCGGATTGGTCCGCGCCGGCACCGGATGCAGCGCCTCGCGCAGTTCGAGCGGCATGGTGTGGGCATGCGGCATGCCGTAGTCCATGAACGAGCCGGCGACGAGCTGGCCGCTGCCCGCGTCATAGACCGCGTTCTCCACCAGCGCCTGCCCCAGGCCCATTGCGATGCTTCCGTGCACCTGGCCTTCGACGATCATCAAGTCGAGCGGATTGCCGCAGTCGTCCACGGCCGTATAGGTGACGAGGTCGACCTGTCCGGTTTCCGGATCGATTTCCACCTCGGCAATATGGCAGCCGTTCGGAAAAGTCAGCGGCGTTTCCGCCTTGTCTTTGGTGTCGAGGCTCTCACCCATGTCATGAGCGCGGCGCGCCACCTCGAACAGCGAAACCTTGCGGTCGGTGCCGACCACCTCGAACTGGCCCGCGCGGTACCCGATGTCGCCTTCCGAGGCCTCGAGCAAGCCGGCGGCGATCTTCCGGCCCTTCTCCAGCAGCACGTCGGCGGTGTGCATGATCGCGGAGCCAGCGCACATGGCCGAGCGCGAGCCGACCGAGGCGAAGCCGACGAGCCCCATGGCCGTGTCGCCGTGGCGGTGCTCGATCAACGCCGGATCGATGCCGAGCTTGTCGGCCAGCAGGCGGCCGAACACGGTCGCGTGGCCCTGGCCGGTGGACTGCACATTGAGGCCGAGAATGAGCTTGTCGCCGCCGGGAAAGTCGAGCGAGGCGGACTCCAGCGGCATGCCGCCGGCATGTTCCAGCATGCAGGAAACGCCGATGCCGCGATATTTCCTGCGCCGCGAAGCCTCCCGCTTGCGCTTCTTGAAGTCGGCGTAGCCGGCAAGCGCAAGGGCCTGATCGACGATGGCCGGGAAATCGCCGCTGTCGTAGGTCTGGCCGATCGCCGTCTTGTAGGGCATGGCCGAAGACGGGATGAGGTTCTTCTTGCGCAGCCGCACGCTGTCGATGCCGGTGAGACGCGCGGCTTCCTCCACTACGCGCTCGAGCGCGAAGTTCGCCTCCGGCCGGCCGGCGCCGCGATAAGGCCCGATCGGCACCTTGTTGGTGAAATAGCAGGCGATGCCCACGTCCACCTTCGGGAGGCGGTACATGCCGGGCAGGCAGCGCGCGAAATTGGCGGTGTTGATGTTGATGCCGGCGGTGGACACATAGGCGCCCTGGTTGCACAGATGGCGCACGCGCAAGGCTAAGAACTTGCCTTTGTCGTCCAGCGCCAGTTCGGCATGGGTAACGGTGTCGCGCGCCTGCGTGTCGGTGACGAAGGCCTCCGACCGCGTCGACTGCCAATGCACCGGCCGGCCGAGCTTGCGCGCCGCCACCAGCAAGGCAGCGTATTCCGGATAGAACGGCGTCTTCATGCCGAAGGCGCCGCCGACATCCTGTGTGAGCACGCGCAACTTGTCGGGCGGCACGCCCATCACGGCCGCGCCTTGCCCGCGCAGGGCTTCCGCGCTCTGCGAGCAGGCGTGCAGCGTGTAGCTGTCATTGGCGGCGTCGTATACGCCGGTGGCGCCGCGCGTCTCCAGCGAGGCCACTACCATGCGCTGGTTGGTCACGGTCACCCGCGCGACATGCGCCGCTTGCTTGATGATCTGCTCGACCTCGCGCTCGTTGTCTTCGCTCGGCTGCGGCCCTGGCCAATCGATGATCAGGTTGCCGGGCGCTTCCGCAAACAGCTGCGCCGCGGGCTTCTTGGCATCGTCGAGCTCGATGACGGCCGGCAGTTCCTCATAGTCCACCTGTACGAGATCGGTGGCGTCGAGCGCGAGCGGCAGGCTCTCCGCCACGACAATCGCCACCGCCTCGCCGCCGTGCATCACCTTTTCGCCGGCAAGCGCGGGGCGGAACGGCATGACCATCTTGGCGCCGCCGCGGCCGACCATCGGAGGATGGCGTGAGCAACTGCCGACGCCGGCCGCCTGCATGTCCGCCGCCGTGAGCACCGCGAGCACGCCTTTCGCTTTGCGCGCCTCGTCCACGTTCACCGCCAGGATGCGGGCATGCGCGTGGGGCGAGCGCACGAAGGCGGCATAGGCCTGGTTCGGCAGCCGCGGATCGTCGGTGAAATGGCCGCGGCCGGTGACCAGGGCCTCGTCCTCGACGCGGACATGTTTCGTGCGGGCGGAAGCGGTCGCGGTCATGACGAAATCCGGGATTGGTGAGTGGAAGCGCGGTTATAACCGAAATGAGCGGCGGGGAAAGGCCGCGGCGTGACCGTACAAATCTGAGCTCGTCCCCGGGAAGCGGAGACCCAGAGCGGGTAATGAGAGCGCGGCGGTTATAACACCGGATAGCCGCGCGCGGGAAAATGAACGCATAAGTTACCAGCTACGGCGTCGCGCCCGCCATATGTTTCTTCTTCATCTCCGCCACCTGCGACAGCGCCTGATTGGACAGCGGCAGGCCGACCGGCTCGCCCAGTTCGGCGGAGAGATCGGCGGCGGTATAGGTCTCCATCACTATGCGCGCCAATTCCGGCGTGACCATGGGCGGCTTGTCGAGGATACAGGCCTCGAGGAAATGTAGCGTCTCCGGCCCCATCTGCCCGGCGAAGACATGATCGACCTGCTCGCCCGGCATGGTGGACATGGGAAACTGCTGGCCGTCCTGCATGGTATTGAGCCAGTTGTCGCGGTGGGTGTCGTCGAGCACGAGCGAGCCTTCGGTGCCCAGGATCTCCACCCAGGTGGCGCAATAGTTCGGATAGCTCGGCGGCAGGTTCCAGCCGCCGCAGACATTGGCGACGAGGCCGTTGTCGAAGGTGACGACGGTGAACATCACGTCGTAGGAGCCGTTCACCGGCTTCATGTAGCCGTACGAGCCCTGCGCATAGACGCGCACGGGCTTGGCCGGCTCCAAGAGCCAGAACACGAAGTCGAGATCGTGGGTCAATTCCATCACCACCGGCGAAAGCCGCACGCGGCTGGCGATCTTCTTGCCGAGCGAGCGCGACAGATGACGGCTCACCATGACCGACACCACCTTGCCCAGCGTGCCGTCGGTGATCTTCTTCTTGGCGTAGGCGAACTTCGTGTTGAAGCGCTGCGAATAGCCGATGGTGAATTTCACCCGGTTGCGCCTGGCGATCTCGATCAGTTCGTCGGCTTCCCACAGTTCGAGCGCGATCGGCTTTTCCAGGAGGACGTGCTTGCCCGCGCGCAGGCAGTCGCGCGCGATCGGGTAGTGGTTCGATTCCGGCGTGGTGGAGATATAGACCACCGAGATGGCGTCGTTGGCGACGATGTCCTGGTAGTCGGGCGTCGCGGTCGCAGCTTTCGTCAGCGCCTTTACTTCGGCGAGGCGCTCGGGTCTGATCTCGCAGACGTGCAGCCTGTCCACCAGCGCCGAGCGCGCGAGCGTCTCCGCGCGAATGCCGCCGCACCACCCGGTGCCGATCACCGCCGCTTCAACTGTTTTCACCGGACGTCACCTCGTGTTCGTTTGGCGAGCGGAGAGGAGCCATAGGTTACCTTCCTCTCAGGGGGAGGGAGCTGCTTCGCCCAGCCCCCATACCTTGGCCGCGAACTGCGGATAGAACTCGGCCACCTGCGGCGCCACCACTTCGCGCATGAGGCGCAACGTCTCGGCGGAGGGCGCGGCGGTCTCCGGAACCTGCGCGGGCTGGGCGAAGTCGAAGCCCGTGTTCTCGGTCACTTCCTCGACCGTGTGGCCGGCATGCACGCTCTCGAGGGTGAAACGTCCGTCTGCAAAGGAGAACAGGCAGCGATTGGTGATTAGCGCGATCGGTCCGCCGGGGCGGTAGACGTTCGGCTGGCTCGCGCCCGGCGCGCTGATGAAATCGACCTGCGGCACGAGCGTGCGGCGCGAGTGTTCGGTGCGGAAAAGGACCACCTTGGGCACGACGTAATAGAGATAGGCCGAACCAAAGGAGCCGGGAAAGCGCACCTTGGGATGCTCGTAATCGCCGGTCGACACCAGGTTGATATTGCCGTGCCCGTCGATCTGGCCGCCCGACAGGAAGAACACGTCGATGCGGCCTTGGCCGGCGCAGTCGAACAGTTCACGCGCGCCGTCGGTGAAGAAGGTGTGTTTGCGGCTTTGCAGGAGCGACACGTAAGGGCGGCCGCCTCCGCGCTCGCGCGCCAGGATCGCCGCGGTCGCCGGTATCGGCGAGGCATTGCCGACCGCGATGTGGCGCACGTCGCCGATCAGCCGAGTGATGACGTCGGCGAGCAGTTCTTCGGGTTGGAAGCCGGTTGTCACGCGAGGCCTCTCCGCTTCACCTCTCCCCCAAGGGGAGAGGGCGCGCTGTGCTTGTGGCTAATCACTACGCTGGCTGCTTCTCGTACACATACCTGTCCAGATACTCCGCGAAGCCTTCCGGCGTCGCCGCCATTCTCGCGTACAAAGCGATGTGCCCTTCATCCGCGCCGTAATGATCCGGCAGCGGCAGCGGCCAGGCGCCGTGCTCGGCCACTGCGATCGCGTCGACATAGAATCCCGGCAGCGTGCCGGCCGCCAGCGTGGGATCCGCGAGCAGATCGTCGTCGTGGATCTTCTCGACCGTGACGACCGTCTTGGCCGCCGCATGCGCCATTGTCGCCAGTTCGCGGTGCCGCCCGATCCAGACATTACCGAAGCGGTCCGCCATGCCGGCATGCAGCAGCGCGACGTCCGGCTTAAGCGCCGGCAGGAGCACGATGGGATCGGCGTTGCCAAAGGGACTGTCGATCACTTTCCAGTCGTCGCGATATTTCAGCACGTCGGAGCCGATCAATCCGCGCAACGGCATGAACGGAACGCCCTTTTCCGCCGCTTGCAACTGGGAAAGAAGGGCGGGGCAGGTGGCGTCCTTCATCACGATTGCGCCTTGCGTGACCGCCGCGCAGAAGCGTGGCGCCGGCCCGAACTCGCCGAGGCTCACGGCGCTGGTTTCCAGCGTTTCGACGCAGCCGGCACCGACCAGGAGATCGGTTTGCAGCGTCGAGGTCGGCAGCGTCACCAGATGCAGGTTCTTCACGCCGCGCCTGATGAGCGCCCGTGTTGCCGCCATCGGGGCGCCGGTCACCTCCCGTGGCACTACCAGCATGCAGCCGTCAGTGATGCAGGAAAGCGCTTCGTCCAGGGATTTCGTCGGTTGAAACATATCCGCCTCGCTGCGTTACCGAAAGCGTTCGTGCGGTGCGAACGCCCGAATAACCGTAATTTGATCGCTTGTGCTTGCCAGGTCCACTGGATTTTGCCACGTGATTTCGATGGCTATGAGGTTGCAAGAAAAGCTGCGCGCCGGCCGCTTCGTCATCACCGCCGAGGTGACGCCGCCGGTCTCCACCGACAGCAACGATCTACTGGCCAAGGCGCTCCCGTTGCGGGGGCTGGCCGATGCCGTCAATGTCACCGACGGCGCCGGCGCGCGGCCGCATCTGGGCGCCGTTATTGCCGCCGCGCTGCTGGTCGAGGCCGGCATCGAGCCGGTGCTGCAGCTCACATGCCGCGACCGCAACCGCATCGCCCTGCAGAGCGACCTGATGGGCGCTGCGGCCCGTGGAGTGCGCAACCTGCTCGTGCTGCGAGGCGATGACCCGAGCGCCGGCGATCAGCCCGAGGCCAAGCCGGTGTTCGATCTCGACGCGCGGCAATTGCTGGAGACCGCGCGCCGTCTGCGCGACTGCGGCGAACTGCCGTCCGGGCGCAAGGTTGCTGGAAAGGCGGATTTCTTCCTCGGCGCCGCCGATATCCCCATCGATCCGCCGCCCGCCTGGGCGCCCAAGGGGCTCGCCGCCAAGCTTGACGCCGGCGCGCAGTTCTCACAGACCCAGTTCTGCATGGACGCGGGCGTCGTGCGCCGCTACCTGGCGCGGCTTGCCGAGCACGGCGTGGCGGACAAGTTGTTCATGTTGATCGGCATCGTGCCGCTGCGCTCCGCCAAATCCGCCCGCTGGATCAGGGACAAGCTGTACGGGGCCATCATTCCCGATTCGATCGTCGATCGTATGGAGGCTGCGCGCGACCCGCCAGCTGAAGGCCGCCGCATCTGCATCGAGATGATCCAGGAGCTTGCCGAGATCCCGGGTGTCGCCGGCTGCCACATCATGGCGCCGAACCACGAGGAAGCCGTGCCGCCGGTGATTGCCGCGGCCCGCGAAGGTATTGCGAGATTGGCGCCGGTGTAGCGGCATGAGTCATTGCCGGCGCAAGCGGGCGATCCAGTAATCGCGGCTGCTGGCGAGATAATAACGTCCTGCGCTACTTGCGATAGGGATATCGGGTGCCCCGCCTTTGCCGCGCACAACAGTTCGCCCTAAAAATCCATCTCCAGCACATACAGCCCGCCGGTATGCCGGTCGACGGTGTAGACGATCCCGCGCTCGTCGACGAACACGTCGTTGAGTTGCGCGGCGCCTGCGGGCGTCCCCTTGGGCGCCGGCGGCACGAAGGCCGCCGCTTCCTTCGGCTGATAGGGATTTGAAATGTCGTAGGCGCGCAGACCCCCGTTGAAGAACGTGCCCAGTACGATCTGGTCCGACTGCCACGCGGTCGGCACCGGCGGGTTCTCGTGAATGTTATGCGCGCCGAAACGGCCGCCGCGCCCCTTGTAGGCGTCGACCGATGGCATCGGGCAGGTAGCGATCGGCACCAGATGGCGCTCGTCGCGCGCATCGAGGAGCCATACCAGCTTGGGCCAGTCCTTGCCGGCGTCCTCGGTCGACTCGTCGGTGACGACGAGCAGGCCGCGGTCGAACAGCGGCATGGCCGTATGCATGAAGCCGGTATAGGGCGGCGAATTGGTCCAGTGCGACACCGGCGTAGGGTTCGCCTTGTCGGCGATGTCCATAACGAACATGCCGCCGTCGATGTAACAGAGATAGAGCCTGTCCGGCCGCTGCGTGTACACGTTTGTATTGTGCGCGCGATAGCCCTTGTCGAGCGCATGGCGTGGCGGTGGGCTTTCTGTGTCGCCTTTGCGTGTGCCGGGCATCCACCAGCGGCCCACTTCCACGGGCTTGGAAGGATTACGCACGTCGATGCAGCGGTAGAACTGGTCGTCGAGCGGGTGGCTCGGCTCGAAATCGGGCGCGCCCGCCGCCATGTGCACGTATTCGCCGTCGCAGAACCAGAGCTGGTGCACGCCACGCGAATGCGGGCCCGAGCAGTCGAAGAACGAGATCGAGCGCGGCTTCTCGGGCACCGACACGTCGAACAATTCGAGTCCCGCCGGCTGCTGGCCCGGTCGGAGCGTCTGATAGGCGACCGCCATGATGTCGCCGGACAGTTCCAGCGAGTTCGAGCGCATATAGGCCTGCGGCAGTTCGGTCTGCACGACCACTTTCGGCTTACGCGGGTCGGACACGTCGACGCCGGTGAAGTTCTTCGGCGCGCTCTCGTGCGCCAGCCAGATGATGCGCCGGCCGTCTTTGGCGATCTGCACCGACATGCCTTCGCCCATGCCGCCGAAGCCGCCGAGGTCGTCGTGGGCGAGCAGCGTGAAATTCCAGCTCACGGGCTCCCCACCCTTGCCGAGCGAATTTTCCGCGGCGGTCATGCGTGTCTCCCGGCTGTCAGTTCTTCGGCTTCGGCGGCGGCGCCCAGCCGGGGTTTCGCTTTTCGCGGAAGGCGCTCAAGCCCTCGGCGGCCTCCGCGCTCTGGCGCCTGGCGGAATGGTTTTCGGTCAAGTCGGCAAAAGTTTCGTCATCAAGGTTGCTCCAGGCAAAGCGCAAGGCGCACCGCTTGGTCGCGGCCACCGCCTCGGGCGCGCTCGCCAGGATCTGGCCGACGATACGCTCGCCAGCGGCTTCAAGTTCGCCGAGCGGCACTACCTCGTGCACCAGGCCGATGCGGCGCGCTTCGGCCGCGTCGAAGCGCTCTCCCGTGAGCGCATAGCGACGCACCTGGCGCAGGCCGATAGCGTCGTTGAACTGCGGCACAATGATCGTACCGGCAACGCCCACGCGCACCTCGGCGATCGAGAAGCTGGCATTGTCGGCGGCGATCACGACATCGCAGGCGGCGACGATGCCGGTGCCGCCGCCAAAGCAGGCGCCCTGCCCCAGCGCCACCGTGGGCACCGGGAGGAAGTTGAGCCGCTGCACCGCCTCGGCGGTGATGCGCGAGGCGTGCGAGTTCGCCTGCGGCGAGGAGCCGCGCACCGCGTTGAGCCAGTTGATATCGGCGCCGGTCTGAAAATTCCGGCCGGCGCCGGTAATCAGCACCGCGCGCAAGCGCTCGGCGGCGAGCGCGTCATAGGCCGCCAACAGGCCCTCGATCATCTCGTCGTTATAGGCGTTATAGACTTCCGGCCGGTTGAGCGTGAGGTAGGCGACGCCGCGCTCGTCGACGCGCCAGAGGACCGGACCGCTCGTACCCACCACGCTCATGCACAAGACCCGTGCTTGTGAGATTTCTCGCCGGCAGGATAATGCGGCGGGTGCAACGGCCACAAGCAGGCGGCCTTCGCCGCTGGCGCAGGGCGCAGGGAAAGGCTAAAGGCGCCCCCTGTGGCCCGCCGGCGGCGGCGTTGTTGAACGGGAGTTTCGTGATGTCGAATACTGCGCAGAAAATCGGCTGGATCGGCGCCGGCCGTATGGGCCTGCCCATGGCCCAGCGCCTGCTCAAGGCCGGCCATCAGGTCTCGGTGTGGAATAGAACGCGCGCCAAGGCCGAGCCCCTCGCCGCCCACGGCGCCATTGTCGTCGACAAGCTGTCCGATCTCGCCGCCTGCGACGTGGTGTTCTCCATCGTCTCGACCGGAAAGGACCTGCAGGAGGTCATCTTCGGCAAGGACGGACTGGCCTCCGGCGGCAAGTTGCCGCGCGTGGTTGTCGACTGCTCCACCATTTCGGTCGAGGACTCCGCCGCCGTGCGCCGGCGGCTGCAGGAGCGCGGCGCCGACTACGTGGCGGCGCCGGTCTCCGGCAATGCCAAGGTGATCAAGGCCGGCCGGCTCTCCGCGGTGATTTCGGGACCGGAAGCTGCCTGCAAAGCGGCCATGCCGTTGATCGCGGCGATCGCTCCGCAAGGCGTTTCCTACGTGGGCGACGGCGAACTCGCCCGCGTCTGCAAGATCGCCCACAATGTCATGCTCGGCGTGGTGATCGAGAACCTGATCGAGATCACGCTGCTCACCAACAAGATGGGCGTGCCGCGGAACGCATTTCTTGCCTTCCTCAACAATTCGGTGATGGGCTCGATGTTCACGCGCTACAAGTCGCCGGCGCTGGTCAATCTCGACTGGACCACCACCTTCACGCCGGAGCTGCTGCGCAAGGACCTCGACCTTGGGCTCGAGCTCGGCCGCAAGATGGACGTGCCGATGCCGGTCACCGCGGCCACCCGCGAGGTGCTGCAAAGCCATTTCGGCGCAGCCATGCTGCAGCAGAATCCGCAAGAATACCTGCAGAAGGATTTCGCCGCCTTGGCCGAGACCATGGCGCTCGCCGCCGGCATGAAGCTCGAATCGGAGAACGAGAACGTGCCGACCGGGCTGGAGAGTTAGACCGCGCTGCTGCCTTACGGCTTGGCGACGTGCCACGCGCCATAAAGGAAGCCGTTGCCGCTGGTGTCACCCGGCTTCTTGTCGTTCTTCCAGGTGTAGAGTGGCTTGCCCTTGTAGGCCCATTGCTGGCTGCCGTCCTCGCGGGTGATGATGCTGTAGTCGCCGGTCGCCTCGGCGGCCGGCTTGGCTTTCAAGGGCGTCCAGGCGGTTTCGCACCTGTCGTTGCAGATGGACTTGCCGTTCGGGTCCCTGGCCAGTTGGTAAAGCGTCATGCCCTTCTCGGTGGTGAGCACCGTGCCCTTGGCGCTGTCGCCGGTCTTGACCGGAGGTGCCGCGAGCGCCGCGCCGGCGAAGGCCATGCCGGCGGCGGTCACGATGGAAATGAGAAATCTCTGCATGGCATGAATGCCCTTCTTAATGCTGCTTTCGACTTGGTGCGCGAGGCAGGCGTGGCGTCGCTCTGGATTCTGGCGCGGAAAGCAGGAAATTTATTGTTACAACGGGCAGGCGACGCCGAGTCAATTGCTCGGAAAATAACGTTAAAATGAGGCCTTTGCTGGATCGCCCGCCTGCGCGGGCGATGCCAGTCTTTGTGTGCGAGGCGTCGCCTACGGCTTCGCGATGTGCCACGCGCCGTTGAGGAATCCGTCGCCAGTGATATCGCCCGGCTTCTTATCCTTCACCCAGGTGTAGAGCGGCTTGCCCTTAAAGGCCCACTGCTTTGTGCCGTCGGTGCGGGTGATGACGGTGTATTTGCCGCTCGGCTTGGCGCCAGCCGAAACCATGAGCGGCGGCCAGTTGGCCGCGCATTTGCCGTTGCAGGCCGATTTGCCGCCCTTGTCCTTGGCGAAGGTGTAGAGCGTCATGCCGTGCTCGTCGGTCAGCACCGTGCCCTTGGCGGAGTTGCCGGTCTTGACCGGGGCGGCGGCGAGCGCTGCGCCGGCGAAGACCATCGCCGCGGCGGTTACGACTGGGATGAGCAATCTCTTCATGGTTTGAGGTCCTTATTTGAATGCGGAATTCGGGGGGCTCCCGTAAGGACAAACCCGCTGAGCCGCTTCCTATTCCGGGGCGAAGGGTGAGGAAATTTTTTATCGCAAATGGAATAGAAGGCGCTTCACTGGATTGAAAAAAAAGGGGGCCGCCAGTGGCGGCCCCTTAACGTGCATTGCTGGAGGATTGACCGCCATTCAAGCCAAGGGAGGACCGGCGACCATGCACAAGAAGGCAGTTCACGCGCCGGCGGGCGCGGCGGCAAGTAAAATGGCTGTAAAATTGCCTTGGATTCGTTGCTGATTATGCCGCCGCCATCGCCGCCTTGTCGCGGGTGCTGCCGATCAGATCGAGCTGGCGCTGCGTGTTCAGCCGGTCGAGCGAGGCGAGCGGCAGGCTGAGGAAAATGCCGATGCGGTTCGCCAGCATGCGGAAGGCGTCGGCATAGGCGAGCCTGATCTCCGGTTCGCTGCCCTGCGCCGCGGCCGGGTTGGCGACACCCCAATGGGCGAATACCGGCCGCCCCCGCCACATCGAGCGCGGCAGCAGCACCGCGTTGTCGCAGACCGTGAAGATGAAGTCGAAGCGCACGCCGTCTTCGCCGACGAATTCGTTCCAGTTTTTCGGCCGCAGGCCTACGGTCGCGAAGTTCGAGCGCTTCAACAATTCGACGGCACGAGGGTCGAGTGCATCCTTTGCGTGCAGGCCTGCCGAATAGGCCTGAAATCGTTCGCCCGCGCCGTGCGCGAGCATCGCTTCAGCCATGATTGAGCGGGCGGCATTGCCGCTGCCCAAGAACAAGACATTGTAGCTCCCGGCGTGATTGCTCATGACGCACTCCCCATTGGCCCCATTGGCAAGCTGATGACGAAACAGGCTTCCACGCCCAATTGGTGATCCGAGACCCGGACGACATTTTGCAGCGGCTGATGCGGCAGGCTCATAGGTTGCAAAGGTTAAATGCCGCTTATCGGAAGAGCGGGCGTCGATGTTTTTCTCGCGCGCGCGTTCTGCGAAGCGTGCTGCGGAGTGCCTGCAGCAAAGACTAAAGCCGCACGACCGGCGGGGTGAGCGATTTCGCCGGCCGCACCGGTTCGAGCACCCAGCAGGTGCGGGCGGCGGTCGCCGACCTCAACCGTCAGCGGCCAATCTCAAGGAGGAGGCGCAGGGTTTCATCGCGCGCATGCGCGCGGCGTGAGGCAGCGAGTTGAGTAAGGATCAGGAAGAGGGCAGGATAACCGTCGGCTCCAGTTCGGTCATGTTGCGCGACTCTTCGAAGCCGTGCATGCCGAGATGCCATTGCAGGGCGACCACCGCGCCCTTGACCGGCTGCAGCAGGCTGACGCTCATGAGCGCGGCAAGCGAGAGCCAGAGCGGAATCGACAGCGCCATCGGCGGCGCGAAGGCCGTCTCCACCGCCAGCACGATCGGCACCAGGATGTGGCCGGTGATGACGATCACCAGATAGGCGGGAAAATCGTCGGCGCGGTGATGGTGCAGTTCCTCGCCGCAGGCCGGGCAATTGTCGGCCACCTTCAGGTAGGCGCGGAACATGCGGCCCTCGCCGCAGGCCGGGCAGCGGCCGCGAAAGCCCTGCCACAATTTGTCGGCGGTCGGGTTATGCATGTTCGGTAGCGCCGGGGCAGCCCTCGCCTCGAGCGGGTCGGCTTTGAATTCCATGTTCGTCATCAGCTTTCGTTCGGAAATGCGCTGTTAACATAGGACTCTGGGCCCTGATCCGCCAGCGCAGGCCTGCAGACCTGCCCTGCGGCGCTGTGCCACCCCCGGAGCGGCAATGCTGCAAAGGCACCTCGCCGGCTTCCGCCGCCGCTATGGCCCGCTGGCAGAGCTGCGCCGGGGGCATTGTAAGCGCGCTTGGCCGTAGCGCGGGGCGGGCCCCTAGGCCGCCAATTTTCCGTGCGGTAATATTGTGCGGAATTTGGCTCCAGGCGGCAACCTTTCCTGCCGCGCTAAGTCAGATGCGGGTGGCGTCGCATGCCGCCCATCATTGCGTTTCAACTTTCGGGGTACGCATCATGCGTCGTGCGCTTCTGATCGCCGCGGCCGCCCTAATTGCCGGCCTCGGGACATCGCCGTCCTACGCCCAATCCAGTGCCAACACCGTAATTTGCGCCGCCGGTGATGACAGCGCCCAGTCGCCCGAACAGCGAATCGCCGCCTGCAACACGCTGATTGAGGCGGCCAAGGACGCGCCTGCGCACGAGCTTTCCGCCCTGCTGACCAATCGCGCGGCGGCTTATTGGTACATCAACAAGATGAAATCGGCGTTTGCTGATCTTAACCGCGCCATCGCGCTCGATCCCAAGAATGCGCGCGCATATCGCATCCGCTCGCGCTCTTATCTTCTGACCGGGCGGATCGCCAAGGCCCTCACCGATGCCAATGCGGCAGTGCGCCTTGAGTCCGACAAGGCCGACAACTTCGACGCGCGCGGAAACGTGTTCAACACCAACGGCCAGTATGATCGGGCCATCGAGGATTATAACGAAGCGCTGCGGCTCGATCCGAAATCCGCGCAGGCCTATCTCGACCGCGGCGTCGCCAACTACTTCAAAAAAGACTACGCCGCGGCCATCAAGGATTACGACGAGTCAATCAAGCTCAACCCGCGTCGCGCCCGTACCTTTACCAATCGCGGAGCCGCCTACAAGAAGCTTGGTCGCAGCGAGCAGGCGCTCGCCGACGAAAGCGAGGCAATCAAGCTCGAGCCCACCGATCCAATCAACTACGACAACCGCGGCCTCTCGTACCAGGAAAACGGCGAAGACGATCTCGCCATCGCCGACTTCAACGAAGCGATCCGACTTCGTCCGCAGGCTAATTTCCTTACCAACCGCGGCGATTCCTATCAGGCCAAAGGAGACCATGATCGCGCCATTGCCGATTACGATCGTGCCATCAGGGTCAATCCCGGCTTCGTGCGCGCCTACAACAATCGCGGCGCTGCTTGGCGCGGCAAGGGCGACATCGACCGAGCTATCGCGGATTATGAGCAGGCGTTGCGCATCAACCCGCACATGGATACGGCAGCCGAGAATCTCGCGGACCTTCGGCAGGAGCGCGACCGGGGCCGCTCGCTCTCGGGCGCCAATAGCCTGCGGCCCACATTCGATTGCGGCACCGCAAGACGCGCGGTCGAGAAGGCGATCTGCTCGGATCCAGAATTATCACGGCTTGATCGCCAGATCGACGATGCCTACAAGGCCGCCCTCGCCAAGCTCGGACGCCGGAGCGCCGCTCGATTACGGCGGCAACAACGCGCTTTCATCGCCCGGCGCGACCGGGTCTTCGGCGACCCAGACTACCAAATAAGGCGTGAAATGGAGCGGCGGCTGCAAAAGCTGCGTGCGGGCGCCGGGTAGGCCGATAGAGAGACGCGCACCCGCCATCCAGCCGGTCACGGCACATGCGCGCCGTCTCGGTGACGTCGACCCGGACTAATACCGTGCCGCGATCGGCAACTCCTCCGCCGGGAACAGCGAGATGACACGCGCGCCCTTGTCGGTGACAACCAGTTCCTCCTCGATACGCGCGCCGGAATAGCCGTCGCTGGCCGGGCAATAGGTCTCCAGCGCGAACACCATGCCTTCCTTGATTTCGGTCGGATGGTCGAGCGAGACCACGCGCGAGATGATGGGCCGCTCGTGCAGGTTCAGCCCGAGGCCGTGACCGAACTGCAGACCGAAGGCCGACAGTTCGTCGGGGAAGCCGAACTCCGGCGCCTTCGGCCAGGCTTGCGCCACCTCGTTGGTCATCACGCCGGGGCGGATCAGCTCGATGGCGCGGTCGAGCCATTCGCGCGCCTTCTTGTAGGCGTCGTGCTGCGCCGGCGTCGCGCGGCCGACATTGAAGGTGCGGTAATAGCAGGTGCGGTAGCCCATGAACGACTGAAGAATGTCGAAGAAGGCCTGGTCGCCGGGCCGGATCAGCCGGTCGGTGAAATTGTGCGGGTGCGGGTTGCAGCGCTCGCCGGAGATGGCGTTGACCGCCTCGACGTCATCGGAGCCGTGGCGATAGAGGAACTCGTTGACCTTGGCCACGATGTCGTTCTCGCGCACGCCGGGTTTGAGCTCCTCGTTGATCATGTGATAGGCGCCGTCCACCATGGCGGCGGCGCGGTTGAGAAGCGCGATCTCGTCCTGCGATTTGATCTCGCGCGCCTCCAGCATGATCTGCTGGCCGTCGACGATCTTCATGCCGGCCTTCTGCAATTCGAACATCATCGGCGGCTCGATGATGTCGACGCCGACCGGCATCTTCTCGACGCCGGCTTCCTTCAGCAGCGCGAAGATTTCCTTGGCGTGCTTTTCCATCAGGCCGAACGCGGGCGCCACCGTGCCGCGCATGCCGAGCAGCCCCGCCTTGCAGTTCTCCGGCTTTAGCCACGGCGCATAGAGCTTGTGGTGGACGGCGGCCGAGCCGAAGTCCCAGATGATCGGCTCGCCGCCGCGGGTGAGCAGCGCCCAGCGGCAGATCTTGTCGCGCTCCCACTCTCCGATCTTGGTGGAGGTGATATAGCGGATGTTGTTGACGTCAAAGACGAGTAGCGCGCCGCACTCGGAACTCTCCAGCGCCTGCATCGCCCGGCTGAGACGATAGCGGTGCAGGCGGCGGTAGTCGACCCGCTCCTCGAAATCGACGCCCATGATACCGAGCGAGGGCAGCGCCCGCCCCCAATTGTGCCGCGGATTGATATCCTCCGCACGGATTTGCGCGGGCTCGCGCGTTCTCTCGTCCATGGCCGTCTCCCGGAATCGGATGGGTTATTTTGCCGGTCACCCCGGCAATGGTGGCAGGACTATAGCAATTTGAAGTCTCGCGCGTCACGCCAGGTTGATGACGCGGCGCAAGGTGGCGCGCAGGGCCTCCGCGTCGGCGGAGCCGAAGGCTGCTTCAAACGCTTTTTGTGCACGCCGCCACTGTACCTGCGCCGCCTTGAATTTGCTCTCGCCGGCGGCGGTCAGCGCGACGCGGCGGGTCCGCTTGTTCGGTCCTTCGCCCACCGCGACCAACCCGTCGCGCTCGAGCGGGCCGATGGCCCGGCTCAGGGCGGTTCGCTCCATGACCATGGCCTCGGCCAGTTTGCCGATCGGCATCGGTCCCAATCGGCTCAGCGTCGACAGGATCGAAAATTGGGTTCCGCGCAGACCTGCCTCGGCCATGTAGCGGTCATAGAGCTGCGAAACATGGCGCGATGCCTGGCGTAGCGCCAGGCTGTTGCACGGCGTCGCGTGCATGGCCGCGTCGTCTTTTCGGCCGCCTGCCTGTTCTTTCCGCATAGCTCGCATTCCGTTCGCGGGAAACCGCCGCCTTGCCAACTCGTGCATATACACCTATAAGCGCTAGAGACAAGTGCATACGCACATGTTTGGCGGAAACGAGGCTGGCCATGGACCCGCGGACGCGAAAACTGCTCGAGGCACCCATCACGCCGACGCTGCTGCGGATGGCGCTGCCCAACATGGTCGTGATGGTGGTTCAGGCTTCGATCGGTCTGATTGAAACGTATTTCGTCGCCAAGCTCGGCATCGACGCGCTCGCCGGCATGGCATTGGTTTTCCCGGTCCTGATGCTGTTCGTCATGATTTCGGCGGGCGCCATGGGCGGCGGCATTCTGTCATCGATAGCGCGGGCGCTCGGCTCGGGCGACAAGGATGGCGCCAATGCGCTGGTATGGCATGCGGTCGCCATCGGCGTTGGGCTCGGCCTGCTGACGTCGATCGTCATGCTGGCATGCGGACCGGGCCTGTACGCGTTGATGGGTGGGCGTGCGGGGTCGCTCTCGGCCGCTATTGCTTATTCAACCGTCGTGTTCGCCGGCGCACTGCCACTTTGGTTGTTCAATTCGCTCGCCGCCGTGATCCGCGGCACGGGTAACATCGTGTTTCCGGCCATAGTCGTCGCCGTTGGGGCGGTGCTACTGATCCCGCTTTCGCCGGCGCTGATTTTCGGCTTCGGTCCGTTTCCCCATCTCGGCATTGTCGGCGGCGCTACCGCCGTCGTGGTCTATTACGTGATCGGCAGCGGGGTGTTCGCCTTATACTTGTGGTCCGGCCGCGGCGTATTGAAGCCGTCATTGCGGCCGGCGCGGCTCGCCTGGCCGTCGCTCTACGAGATACTCCGCGTCGGTGCGGTCTCCTCCATCGTGAGCGTGTCGACGAATCTGAGCATCGCTGTGACAACGGGCCTTACCGGGCTGCTCAGCCCGGTGGCCGTTGCCGGCTATGGCACCGGCGCGCGGCTCGAATATCTGCTGGTGCCGCTGGTGTTCGGTCTTGGCGCGCCGCTTGCCGCCATGGTGGGCTCCGCCATTGGGGCTGGCGATCGCGAGCGCGCCTTGCGCGCCGCCTGGACCGGCGCGGTCATCGCCGGCGTGTTGACCGAGGCCATCGGCCTTCTTGCTTGGCTGTTCCCGCATGGCTGGCTTGGCTTGTTCGGCAGCGAACCGACAATGCTCAAGGTCGGCACCGAATATCTGCGCACGGTCGGTCCGTTTTATGGCTTCTTCGGCTTCGGTCTGGCCCTCTATTTCGCGTCGCAGGGCGCCGGCCGGTTGGCTTGGCCGGCGATGTCGGCGGTCTTGCGCGTGTGCATTGCGGCTGGCGGCGGCTGGCTCGCGGTTCACCTCGGCGGAAGTCTCGGCGCGCTGTTCGTGGTGGTCGCGATGGCGCTTGTCGCCTTCGGCTGCGTCAATACGGCGGCCATCGCGGCGGGCGTCTGGTTCAGGCCCCGGCTGCTCGCGCGGCTGCGAATGCATCCGAGCTTGGCCGGCGGAGCGAGCGAGCCATGACGGCAACCAGCGAGCCCGTGCTGCTCTATCTCGAGGATCTCGCCGCCGGCCAGGTCTATCCGCCGCGCGGCGAGAGCGAGCCCGTCACCGCCGAGGCGATCAAGGCCTATGCCGCGCAATTCGACCCGCAGCCCTTCCACCTCGATGAGGCCGCAGCCGCGCGCACGCTATTTCGGGGGCTGGCGGCGAGCGGCTGGCACACCGCTTCGCTCACCATGCGGCTGCTCGTAATGTACGGATTGCCGCTCGCCGGCGGGATCGTCGGTGCCGGGCTCGACGAGTTGCGCTGGCCGCAGCCACTGCGCCCGGGCGATCGCCTGCGCGTGCGGAGCGAGGTGCTCGAAGTGCGGCCCTCGCGATCGAAGCCCGAGCAGGGCCTGGCCAAGGTGCGCACCACGACACTCAATCAGGATGATGAGGCGGTTCAGGTCATAACTGCCAATCTGATCGTACCGCGGCGCCCGGTTTGAAAACATGATCAGCGTTCGCACTTGCCGGCTTCCGTGGCGACGCGAAGCATCCCGCCGGGCAGGCCTGCCCGGTGGGACACTGTCGCGAAGATTGGCCTTGCCGGAGAATTCAGTGCATGCCGGTGGTCGATTTCTTCTTCATCTTCATCTTGCTCTTGGCGAATTTCGGATTGCGGACGCACGAGCCGTTTTCGGCCGCCTCGCGCTTCTTGCACGCGGCCAGCGTCTTATAGCGGCAGGCCGTCTTGCTCATGGAAGGCACAGTCATGCACCACGCGCTGTGGCCGCTGGTCGGCTGGGCAGCGCTTGCCGGCTGGATCATCGCGCCGCCCATCAGGAGCGCCGCGCCGGCGGCGCCGGAAAGCAGGTAACGGAATTTCATGAGTTCCTCCTCGGTTACATACCGGGGAACAACGCCTCCCTGACAGTGCCGTTCCGAAAATCAGTTCCAAAAATGCGCGCGGAACTGTACGGACGCGCACAGAACGAGCAGCATTTGTGAGGACTCGGCGCACACGCCTGCGGCGGCAAGCATAAGGTCTGAAAACTAAGCCGCGCTCTTGCGTCCCCATAGCCGTGCCGATGCGATATCGGCGCCTTGCCGCAGCGACTTGAGCTTCAACCACACCGCCGGCTCGATCACCCACTCGCGGTTCGTGAACGTACCGAAGCCGCAGTCGGTGCCGGCGATCACGCGCTCGCGCTCGCCCACTGCGGCGACGGCGTCCTGGATGCGGCGCGCCACCACTTCCGGGTGCTCGACGAAATTGCTGGTGGTCTCGATGACACCCGGAATGAGCAGCATGTCCTTCGGCAGCGGGTGCTTCTTGAGCGCGGCATATTCGTGGGCGTGACGGGGATTGGCGAACTCGATCGACAGCGCGCCGACCTGCGCGTCGTAGAGGGCGGGAAGAATCTGCTCCAGCGGAACGTCGAAGACGTGGGGGCCTTCCCAGTTGCCGTAGCAGACGTGCAACCGCACTTGTTCGCGCGGAATGCCCTCGATGCCGTCGTTAATGGCCGCCACGCCCCGCTCCACCGCCTTGACGAAACCGGCGTCGTCGAGGTCGCGGTACATCATGGTGCGGTCCATGGCGAGATCGGGCGCGTCGATCTGCAGGGTGAGGCCGGCCTTGGCGATCGCCCGGTACTCGTTCTTCATCTCGCGCGATAGCGCGTTCAGATACTTGTCCGGCGAGCCGTAATAGGCGTCCAACATGGTCGATGAAACGATGCCCGGCGAAGGCGCGGTCATGAAGCCTTCGGCGAACGCGCCATCGGCGAACTTCTTGAAGCGGGCGATCTCGCCCTCCAGCGGCTTCACGTCGAGATATTTCAGCTCTCCCTGGCACTCGGGCGCGTTCTGCTGCTTGCTGACCTGGGGAAAGCGCCGCATCAGGCTGGCCACCAGCTCGGGAAATTCCTCGAACTCGCGACCGCGCCGCCGCTTGGACACGCCGCCGAAGCCGCTCATGCGCCGCGGCACGTAGGTCTGGAAGCCCACCCGCTGCTGCTCGCCGTCATTGCCGATGTCGATGCCGGCTGCCACCTGCTTGTCGACCACGTGGCGCACGGCCTTGTCCATTTCGGCGGCCATTTCTGAGACGTCGAAGCTCTCGCCGGCTTCCTGACGCACCAGCAGGTCGGACAGTTTCTCGTTGCGCGGCAGACTGCCGACGTGTGTGGTCAGGATGCGGTCCCGGCTGAGAATCATGAAATTCCTCCCTTTCACTCGGTCGGCATTGCGGGGCAAAAGGCGCGGAATGCTCGTGCCTGGGCCCGGTCGTCCGCCTTGCTGCGCGGAAATATGCTGCGCTTCTCAGCGCGTGGTTTGGCGGGCATAATACGCACAGTCCCGGGAGGAAGCACAATGACGGTTGCCGAAGTGACGGTGGAATCGAGCGCGCGTGAAGGAATGGGCGTGGTCCCACGCGACTACAACTTCGCGGCCGATGTTTTGGAGACGAACCTCGCCGCCGGCCGCGCCGAAAAGCCGGCCTATATCGACGGCTCGCGCACGCTGACCTATCGGCAACTCGCCGACCGGACGGCGCGCTTCGGCGCCGCGCTGCGCGGCTTGGGCATCCGGCGCGAAGAGCGCGTGATGATCGTGATGCTCGATACCGTGGATTGGCCGGTCGCCTTCCTCGGCTGCCTGAAGAGCGGCATCGTCGCCGTGCCGGTCAACACGCTGCTCACCGCGGACGACTACCGCTTCATGCTCACCGACAGCCGCGCCAAATGTCTCGTGGTGTCGGAGGCGCTGTTCCCGAAATTCGAGCCGCTGATCGCCGACTGCCCGGACCTCGAGCACGTCATCGTGTCCGGCGGTAATCCGCACGGCTACCGCCTGTTCGAGGACGTCATCGGCGCCGACGAGCCCGACGACTACACCGCGGCGACGGTCGACGACGACATCGCCTTCTGGCTGTACACCTCCGGCTCCACCGGCAGGCCGAAGGGCGCGGTGCATACGCATGCCAATCTCAAATACACTACCGATCTCTACGGCACGCCGATCGCCGGCCTCAATGAAGCGGACGTAGTCTATTCGGTGGCGAAGCTTTTCTTCGCCTACGGCCTCGGCAATGCGCTGACGTTCGCGTTGAGTGCCGGCGCCACCATCGTGCTCAACCCGGAGCGGCCGACGCCGGACGGCGTCGCCGCGCTGCTCAAGCGCTATCCGGTCACGGCATTCTTCGGCGTGCCGACTTTCTACGCGGCGTTCCTGGCCAGCCCCAGCGCGCCGGAGCGTTCCGAGGTGAAGATCGAGCGCTGCATTTCGGCTGGCGAGGCGCTACCCGAAGAGATCTCGCGCAAATGGAACGCGCGTTACGGCGTCGACATTCTCGACGGGCTCGGCAGCACCGAGATGCTGCACATCTATTGCAGCAATGCACCGGGCGCGACCAAATACGGCACCAGCGGCAGGCCGGTGCCGGGCTACGACATCAAGCTGATCGGCGACAACGGTCGCGAGGTGGAGCAGGGCGAACTGGGCGAGCTCTATGTGCGCGGGCCGTCCAGCGCCGTCATGTACTGGAACAACCGCGAGAAGTCGCGCTCGACCTTCCAGGGCGAGTGGACGCGCTCGGGCGACAAGTATTTCCAGGATGAGGAAGGCTACTACGTCTGTGCCGGCCGCCAGGACGACATGCTGAAAGTGTCGGGCATGTATGTCTCGCCCTTCGAGGTGGAGGCCGCGCTCTCCTCGCATCCGGAGGTGCTGGAGGCCGCGGTGGTCGGCTGGTTCGACGACCAGAAGCTGGTCAAGCCCAAGGCTTTCGTGGTGCTCAAATTGCCCGACAAGGCGAGCGAGGAACTGGCCCAGGTGCTGCGCGACCACGTCAAACAGAAGCTGGCGCCGTTCAAATACCCGCGCTGGATCGAGTTTCGCGCCGAGCTGCCGAAGACCGCCACCGGCAAGATCCAGCGGTTCAAACTGCGCGCCGAGGGACGGCTTTGACGGCGGCAAGACGTTTCTCCGTTCTCCGTCGCTCTTCGAGGCTCGCCTCATGAGGCCGTACGCCCTATCAACCGGGCCGTTTTCGCCCAGTCCGGTTGATTCACGTCAAAGCGGCCGGCGGACAATACCGCCATAGAAGCGCACTTTCCGAACACCGAAGGAGACGGCGCCATGCCGTTGCGAATGCTCCTGGGGTGCGCTCTTGTTGGCCTGTGCCTGACAGGAGCGCCCGCGCAGGCTGCCGGCCCGCAGGATGCCCCGATGACGACCACCGCGGGCTGGATCGAGACCGTCGGGTTCCCCGATTACGGGATCGTGATGGACGCCAAGCTGGACACCGGCGCCGATTCATCGTCGCTCGGCGTCACCGGGCTCGACCGCTTCAAGCGTCAGGGCAAGATCTGGTACCGCTTCACCATCACCGGCGCGGACGGCAAGACCGCCGCCGTCGAGCAGCAGACCAACCGCACCGCGCGCGTCATGCGGGCTGAGGTCGAGGACACGCGGCGGCCGATCGTCCGTCTCAAGATTTGCGTTGCCGGGCAGGAGGCTGTGACCGACGTCACCCTGACCGACCGCTCCGACCGCCGGACGCCGCTGCTGATCGGGCGGCGCTTTCTCGAGGGCCGTATCCTGGTCGATTCCGGCCGCACCCACCTGTTCCCGAAACCTTGCCCCGGCGGGCAGTGACCGATGCGCAATCTGCACGTCTACATGCTTGCCGCCGCCCTGGCCGTGGTGGGGCTCGGCCTTGCCGCTTACAAGGTGCTGGCCGTCGGTCTGCCGCTCTTCGAGAAAGCCTCCGTCTCTGCTTGGGAGGTCGAAAGCGAGGTCCGCGTAACAGCCAACGGCGGCGGGCCGCTCAAAGTGTCGCTGTTCGCCCCACAGGATTCGCGCGAGTACAGCGTGCTCGACGAACGCGTTGCGGCGCCCGACCTGGGCCTCACCATCGCACCGGAAGGGCCCAACCGGGTCGTCAACCTGACCGCCCGTAACGCCACGGGCGCCCTGGTGGCGCGTCAGCGCTTCCTGGTTCACCGCAACGAGGCGCTCGCGCCGGAGCGCCGCTTGCTGCCCCGATTTGCCCAGGAATCGACTCTGCCGGCAACCGGGCAGGCGCTCGCCCGCACGCTGTACGCCGCCGCCCACGCCAAATCGGCCGATGAGACCACTCTCGTCTCGGTGCTGTTGCGCGAATTGATCTCGCCCGACCGCTCGCAGAACGTCCGCTTCCTGCTTGGCGAGGACCGTGCGCCGCGCAAGGTCGCCGCGGTCGCCGCGCAGATTCTCCGCGTCAACAAGCATTTCGCCTATGCCGTCCACGGTATCGACCTGGCAAAGACAGGCATTTCGGTCGAGACCAAGACCTGGCTCGAAGTCGCCATTGGCGGCCAATGGCAGCCCTTCTCGGTGGCCACCGGCGAACCGCGCATCCCGCGCGGCTATTTCGCCTGGTGGCGCGGCGACGCCCCATTCGTGAAAGCGGATGGTGGCAAGGTCGCCCGGCCGCGCATCGGCGTGACCCGCGTGGAGCAGACGGTGCTGCGCCGGGCGCTGACACTCGGCAAGCACAGCGGCTCCTTCCTCACCAACTTTTCGCTTTATTCGCTGCCGGCCGCTCAGCGCGCGATCTTTCGCGTCATCCTGACCATCCCCATCGGCATATTCGTACTGGTGCTGTTGCGCAATGTCATCGGCCTGCGCGGCGTCGGCACCTTCATGCCGGTCCTGATCGCGCTGTCGTTCCGCGACACCCATCTCCTGTGGGGCTTGGTGCTGTTTTCCACGGCGCTTGCCGCCGGCCTGATCGTTCGCCTCTATTTCGAACACCTGAAACTGCTCCTGGTCGCGCGCCTCGGCGCCATCGTGATGTTCGTCATCCTGCTGCTGGCCATGATGACCGTGCTGTCCGCCAAGCTCGACTTCGAGCCCGGCCTATCGGTCGCGCTGTTTCCGCTGGTGATTCTCACCATGACCATCGAACGCGTCTCGGTGATCTGGGACGAAAGCGGCCCGTCCGAGGCTATCCGCATGGCCGCGTTCAGCCTGATCCTCGCCGCCTTCTGCTACCTCTTGATGGCGGCGGCGCCGGTGCAGCACCTGTTCTTCGCCTTCCCCGAACTCGTGCTGGTGCTGATGGCGGGAACGCTTCTGGTCGGCCGCTATACCGGCTACCGGCTGATGGAGCTCTTTCGCTTTCAGGTGCTGGCGGGGCAGCGCTCATGATCATGCCATGGCGCCTCGCGGAAGGGCTCGCCCAAAGGGGCGTGCTCGGCATGAACGCCCGCAATGGCGTCTACGTCCTGCCCAACAATCCGCGCAAGCTCTATCCGCTGGTCGACGACAAGCTGATCACCAAGCAAATTGCGCAGAAGGCCGGGCTGGCCACGCCCGAGCTCTACGCCGCCTTCCGCTATGCCGCCGAGGTGCGCAGCGCGCGCGAGAAGCTCGACGGGTACCGCGATTTCGTGGTCAAGCCCGCCAATGGCAGCCGCGGCAATGGCATCATCGTGATCAAGGGCCGCGTCGGCGACAACCTGCGCCTCGCCAGCCGCCGGCTGATGATCTGGGACGATCTGCGCTTCCACATGCAGAACATCCTCAGCGGCATCTACAGCCTGGGCGGCCAGGAAGATTCCGTACTGGTCGAATATTGCGTCGAGTTCGATCCGGTCTTCCAGAACATCACCCATCTCGGCGTGCCCGACATCCGTTTCATCGCCTACAAGGGCGTGCCGGTCATGGGCATGCTGCGGCTGCCGACCAGCGAGTCCGACGGCAAAGCGAATTTGCACCAGGGCGCCATCGGCGCCGGCATCGATCTCTCAAGCGGATGCACGCTCACGGCGGTATGGCGCAACAGCGTGGTGCACCAGCATCCCGACACGCTGGCCGAGGTGAGCGGCGTCGCCATCCCGCATTTCGATCGCATGCTGGAGATCGCCGCCGGCTGCAATGCCATGACCGGCTTGGGCTATGTGGGCGTCGATCTGGTGCTCGATCGCGATAAGGGCCCGTTGATGCTCGAGCTCAACGCGCGGCCGGGGCTCAACATCCAGATCGCCAACCGGGCGGGGCTGGGCGCGCGCCTCGCCGTGGTCGACAGCGCCCGTGCCGACAAGCTGTCGGCACCCGAACGCATTGCATTCGCGAAGGAGAGGTTCGGGGTCTCCGGGCGAGCGGCAAATTTAGGCTGACAGCTCAGGTGCCGACGCAGACCGGCGCGGTCAGTTTGCGCAGGGCGGCGATGATGCTGAGCGCGGTGATCTTGCCGGTCTTCGGATTTTCGCTTGGGATGTTGGCGATGCTCATGCTGAATTCGGCGGAATCGCTGACCACGTTCACCGTGTGCATGTTGCGATCGATCGCGGGGTCTGCCCAGATCTCGATGACCGTGCGATCCGGGCCGATGCCGGCGAGGCTCAAGGCTGCGGCGACGTTGACATTGGCCGGAAAGCCGGCGACGGCCTCGCGCGCGCTGCCCTCGAACACCTTCAAGGGCGCGGTCAGATTGTCGACGTTAATTCCGTTGGCGGCGAGGTAGGGCGCGCCGGAAAGCCCGCGCGGCGGCTTGCGCGAGACCATGCGCACCGATTCGATTTTGCCTTCGGCGGCGGCCCTCACGGCGTCAAATCCGATGAGCGCGCCGGTCGGCACGATGATGCGGGCGCCGGTCTCCTTGGCGCGGTCTTCGAGATCGGGATTGGCGATCAGGCCGCCGACTGTGATCACCACCAGCGTCTTTCCTGCCGCGACGGCCGGCTCGGCGATGGAGCGGAATACGGCCGCGGGCGCGCACTCGACGATGACATCGGCGAGCGCGGCCAGGCGCTCCACCGGCACGGCCGGAACCGGATGACGATAGCCGGCGACCGCCTTCTCGACGCGGCCAAGATCGCGGGCGGCAACGGCCGCCAGGCTTAGGCCCGGCATGCCCTCATCGAGCCGCTGCGCAATCTTTTCGCCGATCGCACCGAATCCGGCCACCGCGACCTTTATGTCCGCCCGATGCGACATGTCTCTTGCCCCTGACCCTGTTCGCCAGCGTGTACGGGACGCCCAGGCTGTTTGCAATATCACGACGGTCAAGGAACCGGCGCGCTCGCTCCGTGTTTCTATTCGCCAGCGAACAATTGGAGGGCGATATGGCCAAGCAACGCAAGCTCGAAGACCTCTTTCACGACACGCTGAAAGACATTTATTTCGCCGAGAAGAAGATACTCACCACTTTGCCGAAGATGGAGAAAGCCGCTCAGTCCGACGAACTGAAGAAGGCTTTCGCGAAACATCACACGGAAACCGAAGGCCACGTCGACCGGCTCGAAAAAGTCTTTGCGGCGATCGGCAAGGAACCGCACGGCAAGACCTGCGACGCCATCGTGGGCATGGCCGACGAAGGCGCGGAAATCATGGAAGAATACGCGGATTCGCCAGCGCTGGACGCTGGCTTGCTCGCCGCCGCGCAAGCGGTCGAGCACTACGAGATTTCGCGGTACGGCACACTCAAGGCCTGGGCCAACGAGCTCGGGCTTAAGGACGCCGTTCGTCTCCTGGACCAGACGCTGCAAGAGGAAAAGAAGACGGACGAGTTGCTGACGGAGCTCGCCGAAACCGCCGTGAACCGGGAAGCCGAAACCGCCTGAGCGCTCCAATCGCGAGCGATGAGAGTTGTTCCGCCCTCGCTTCGCCGCGGAGAGGTTCGCCCCGGAGAAGTTTGCCGAGCCCCTCAGACTGAACTTGGCGTCGCCGGTCGTAAGCCGACGACGCCAGCGCTGAGTTGTATTTCCCCGCTAGTGGCAAATGAATACGGCTTGGACCACGAATAGGACGTAGAGGCGACGGGGCGTCGCGGTCCATAAAGATCGGCATGGCGGCATTGATCTGGTTGGTGCTATTCCGGCACGGCCTCGCCGGATCCGCCAAATTCGGCGGGAAAATCCTTCAGCTTCATTAGTCCGTCCTTCATTGGCAACACCGTTTCCGCATAGTTGACGTGGACGCCGGGACTGAATTTCAAGCTGGGAATGGTGGCGGCATAAATGTCGATCATGCCCAAAGGCGCATGGTTCGTCATGAGATGGCCGCCGCATTTCGTGCAGTATTGCCGGTCGCTCAGCTCCGTCTTCGCGAAATGGCCGATGAATTCCGCTCCCTTCATGACATTGACGTGCTCCGGCTTCCACAGGGTGAATGCATTGACGGGAGCGGCCGACCAGGAACGGCACGAACGGCAATGGCAATATCCCATTGCTTCGGGCTCTCCATTTGCTTCGATTTCGACTGCTCCGCAGAAGCAGTTACCTTTGTATTTCGTCATGGTTGCCGTCTCCCTTGCTTCTTGTTGATGCAGCCTTCGAAGGCCTTGCGCGCGCGCGGCTGCGAACATGGCTAGTATAGCCCAACGATCGGCCAAAACTTTCAGAGGACACTGATTTATTCTTCTGGGGGACCTGAGGCGCCCTTGATTTTTGATTGACCCCGCCGGCCACAAAAAAAGGCCGGCACAAGGCCGGCCATGACAGCTATTATTTAGGCAACGCCTATTCCGCCGCCTTCTTCGCCGCGCCGCCCTGCGCACTGGCGAGGTAGTCGATCGCCGCCTGCGCGCCGCCCTTCTTGATCGGCACGCCGGCAAGCTGCAGCGCCGCTTCGGTGACGCCGAGGCAGCCGAGCAGCATGGCGTCGTTGATGTCGCCGAGATGGCCGATGCGGAAATACTTGCCGGCATACTGGCCGAAGCTCGAGCCGTAGGAGATGTTGAACGTCTCCAGCGCCAGCGCGCGGAACTTGTCGGCGTCGTGGCCCTCCGGCAGCATCACGGCGGTGATGGTCGGCGATACCTGCGCATCGTTCTTGTTGAGGTTTTCCAGCCCCCAGGCGGCGATGGCGCGCCGGGTGGCTTCCGCCAGCCGGTCATGACGGGCGAACACGTTGTCGAGCCCCTCCTCGTGCAGCATCTCGATCCCGACCACCAGGCCCTGGATCATCTGGGTTGCCGGCGTATAGGGGAAGAAGCCGAGCTTGTTCATGTTCAGCATCTCGTCCCAGGCGAAGAACGATTTCGGCATCTTGGCGGTCTTGTTGGCGGCCAGCGCCTTGTCGCTGACGGCGTTGAACGACATGCCGGGCGGCAGCATCAGCCCTTTCTGCGCGCCGCCGACCGAGACGTCGACGCCCCATTCGTCATGGCGATAGTCGGTGGAGGCGAGCGAGGAGATGGTGTCGACCATCAACAGGGCGGGATGCCCGGCGGCGTCGATCGCCTTGCGCACCGCCGGGATCGGCGTCAGCGTGCCGGTCGAGGTCTCATTGTGCAGCACGCAGACCGCTTTGATCTCCTTGTTCTTGTCCTCCTTCAGGCGCGCCTCGATCGCCTTCGGGTCGAGGCCATGGCGCCAGTCGGTCGCGATGAATTCCGGCTGAAGGCCGATGCGCTCGGCCATCTTCTTCCACAACGAGGCGAATTGCCCGGTCTCGAACATCAACACCTTGTCGCCGGGCGACAGGGTGTTGGTCAGCGCCGATTCCCAGGCGCCGGTTCCGGTGGCGGTGTAGATGATGACCGGGTTGGTGGTCTTGAAGATGGTCTTGATGCCTTCGAGCGCCCGTTTGGTCAGCTTGGCGAAATCCGGGCCGCGATGGTCGATGATCGGGGTATCCATGGCCCGCAGCACGCGGTCGGGGATGGGGGTAGGGCCGGGGATGTGGAGGAAATGACGTCCAACCGCGCGCGACGAATTCTGAGCCATTGCCGAAACGCTCCTAAACGAGAGTTTTCATGGGGTTCCAAGGCCCGTCCCCGGCGAGGGAGCGGTGTCTTGCTGGGTTCAACTATGAATGCGACATTGCGGTCAAGCAAATTTCCGCAGGTCGAACCGGCAGTTATGCATAGGCAGGACACGGCTCAAGAAGCCCAAGAAGGAAGAACGCCGTGGCGGTGCTGATGCCCGGCCTGGAAAGGCGGCTGAAGGCCGAATTGAGCGGGGATGTGCATTTCGACCGCTTCACCTGCGGCCGCTATGCCACCGATGCCTCCCACTACCAGGTCATGCCGGTCGGCGTGGTTGCTCCGCGCACGATCGAAGAAGCCGAACGCGCGATAGGGTTCGCCAAGGCCGAAGGCGTCACCGTGCTCGCCCGCGGCGGGGGCACCTCGCAGGCCGGCCAGACGGTCGGCCAGTCGTTGGTGTTGGATTGCTCCAAGTATCTCACCCGTATCCTCGACCTCGACGTCCGGCGGGCGCGCTGCACGGTGGAGCCGGGCATCGTGCTCGACGAGCTCAACCGCCAGCTCAAGCCGCACGGACTTTGGTTTCCGGTCGATATCTCCACCGCCTCGCGGGCGACCATCGGCGGCATGGTCGGCAATAATTCCTGCGGCGGCAGGTCCATGCGCTACGGCACCACGCGCGACAATGTGGTGTCGATCGATGCCCTGCTGGCGGACGGCGCACTCGCGCATTTCGGTCCCGTCGGCGGCAATCTCGCCGATGTCCCGGTGCCGTTCCGCCCGCTCGCCAAGGACCTCATGGCCATCGGCGCGCGGGAAAGGAGCGAGATCGAGGCGTGCTTTCCCAAGGTTCAGCGCCGGGTCGGCGGCTATAATCTCGACGCGCTGATCCCCGGGCGCAACAACGTCAATCTCGCCCATATCCTGGTCGGCTCCGAGGGCACGCTCGCCTTCTCGACGCGCATCGAGTTGGCCTTGTCTCCGCTGCTGCCGCGACGCGCCGTCGGCGCCGTGCATTTCGGCAGCTTCTACGAGGCGATGAACGCGGCCCAGCACATCGTCCGCCTTAATCCGATCGCGGTCGAGCTGATCGACCGCACCATGGTGGAGCTCGCGCGCGGGATCGAAATCTTCCGCCCGACGCTGGAGAAATTCGTGCGCGATGAGCCGGAAGCGATCCTGCTGGTGGAATTCGGCGACGACGACTACGAGGACAATCTGCTCAACCTCGCCCAGCTCAAGGAGCTGATCGGCGACCTCGGCTTCGGCTGGGACCTGAGCGGCGCCAAATGGGGCGGCGTGGTCGAGGTCCTCAATCCCGAACTGCAGTCGGCGATCGCCGACGTGCGCACGAGCGGCCTCAACATCATGATGTCGATGAAGGAGGAGGGAAAACCGGTTTCCTTCGTCGAGGATTGCGCGGTGCCGCTCGAGCACCTCGCCGAATATACGCGCGAGCTCAGCGATCTGTTCGAAAAGCACGGCACCCGCGGCACCTGGTACGCCCACGCCGGCGCCGGCTGCCTGCACGTGCGGCCGATCCTCAACCTGCGGCAGGAAAAAGACGTCCACGCCATGCGCGAGATCGCGGAAGCCGCTTTCGCCATGGTGCGCGCCTACAAGGGCTCGCATTCGGGGGAGCATGGCGACGGGCTGGTGCGCTCGGAATTCAACGAGGTGATGTTCGGGCCGCGACTCGCGCGCGCTTTCGAACAGGTGAAGGATCGCTTCGATCCGCAGGGCCTTTACAATCCGGGCAAGGTGGTGCGTCCGCCGAAGTTCGACGACCGCGGCCTGTTCCGCTATCCGCCCGGCTATGCGGGCGAGCGCATCGAGACAAGGCTCGACTGGTCGGCTTTCCCGGGCTCGGGCGGCGGATTCCAGGGCGCGATCGAGATGTGCAACAACAACGGCGCCTGCCGCAAGCTCGCCGGCGGCGCCATGTGCCCGAGCTACCGCGTCACCCGCGACGAGCGCGACGTCACCCGCGGCCGCGCCAACACGCTGCGCCTTGCCGTCACCGGCCAACTCGGCGCGGACGCGCTCGCCTCCGATGCAATGGCGGCAACCCTGAAGCTGTGCGTCTCCTGCAAGGCCTGCCGGCGCGAATGCCCGACCGGCGTCGACATGGCGCGCATGAAGATCGAGGTGATGGCAGCGCGGGCCGGGAAGCACGGCCTCACGCTGCACGACCGGCTGGTCGGCTGGCTGCCGCGCTATGCGCCGTTTGCCGCGCGCCGGCCGGCGCTGTTTAACAAGCGCGACGGCAGCGCCTTCCTGCGCCGCGCCTCGCAGACCTTCGCCGGCTTTTCCGCGCGGCGCAGCCTGCCGAAATGGCGCGCCGACATTTATCGCGACCGTTCGGACTGGACTTACCGCGCGGACGCCGAAGGGAGCCGCGACGTCGTCCTGTTTGCCGATACCTTCAACCGCTATTTCGAGCGCGAGAACCTCGATGCGGCCTTGAGCGTGCTGGTGGCCGGCGGCTATCGCGTGCACGCGCTGCAGCCGGCGGACGGTGATGCGCGCCCGCTCTGCTGCGGCCGCACTTTCCTGTCGGTCGGGCAGGTCGATGAGGCGAGGCGCGAAATGGAGCGCACGCTGGCCGCGCTCGCGCCTTACGTGGCGCGCGGCATACCGGTGGTCGGGCTTGAGCCGAGCTGCCTGTTCACCTTCCGCGACGAATTGCCGGCGCTAGTCAAGAGCGACACCGTCGACAGGCTGGCCGGCAACGCCCTGCTGCTGGAGGAATTCCTCGCCCGCGAGCAGAAAGCAGGCACGCTCGATCTCCCGCTTAAGCCCTTGCCGAAGAAGGCCTTGCTGCACGGCCACTGCCATCAGAAAGCCTTCGACGCCATGGGCGCGGTGGAGAGCGTGCTGCGGCTGATCCCGCGCCTGGACGTGCAGACGGTGGAATCGAGCTGCTGCGGCATGGCCGGCTCGTTCGGCTACGACGCCGAGACCATCGATGTGTCGTTCAAGATGGGCGAATTGTCCTTGCTGCCGGCGGTGCGCAAGGCGCCGGCCGACGCGCTGATCGTGGCCGACGGCACCTCCTGCCGCCACCAGATCCACGACGGCGCGGAGCGCGATGCGCTGCATGTGGCGCGGGTGCTGGCCTTAAGCCTGGCGGCGGGGCAGGGCGGCTAGTGTCCCGATTCCGAAGTTCGCTTGATTTTGCGGCATCCTCGTGAGCGAACTTCGGAATCGAAGGACACTAGCAACTTATTGATTCTAGTGTGGTTTGGTTCAGAAGTTCGCTTGATGGACTCGCGGATAGAATGAAGCGAACTTCTGAACCACCACACTAGGCCGCGCCGGAATTACCGCGCTCATCTTCCGACCTGTCAATTCCACCCGAAGCGCATTATGCTTCCTTTGGGGGCGAAACAGCGCTGAGGAGCGCTTATGCTTCAGACATCGCGGCTCGTTCCGGAAATCTCCCTCTTTTTCATGACCGCCATCGCCACGCATTTGGTTATGTCATTTGGCCAGACGTTGATGCATTACAAGCTCGGTCACCATAAAATCGGCGGCAAGTTCTTTCGTAACCACATCAACTTTCATCATACTTATTATTCCAAAGACCATCTCGTCTCGAGAACGTATCTCGGTGACGAAGGTAACAATACGCCGTATTTCTTCATCCCCGTGTCTCTCGCAGGGGGGTGCGCCTATTTGATATTGCCGCTCAATCTTTTCGTGGCGATGGTGATCGCAAGTGCGGCGTCGTTTTATGCGCATGTCTTTTTCGACAAGGTGTATCACGTCGAGGGGTCATGGCTTCAGCGCTATGCATGGTTCAGACGCAAACAGGAACTTCATTTCGTCCATCACCGGCATGCGAACACCAATTTTGCCGTAATTCATTTCTTCTGGGACAGGGTTCTCGGGACTTATCGAGCGCCGGATGGCGACGCATAGGCCGCTTCCTTCAAGATGGACAACTCGCCGCTTCTGCCGGCGGTGCGCAAGGCACCGACCGATGCCCTGCCCGTGGCCGACGGCACGTCCTGCCGAACGGACAAGCCTGGCGCGCGATGCTACCGGGCTTGTCCTATTCGCCGTCTATCGTGTTCGAAGTGTCCGATCTCACATTCCACTGAAACGCCAGCCGACACCAAGCAAGACCGTGTGCGTGGCCAGCCTGATATCGGGCGTGACGGCAACCGAGCCCGGGGCATTCACACCCAAAGTGGGCTTGAAACTCCCGTAGTCGGCGTAGCGATATTCGGCCCGCAATAGCAGGTTCTGAGTCGCCGCCCATTCCAGCCCGCCGCCAGCCGTCCAGCCGGTCATGGTCGTGGAGGCGGATGCGTCCACCGACGCTCCCACCGCTGCGCAGGCCCCGGCCACGTCGCAGTGCATGCTGGCTTCGACGTGCTGGGCGGCGAAACCGCCTTCGCCGAACAAGAGCAACCGCGGCATCACGATGATGCCGACCTTGCCGCGGATGCTGGCATCCCAGGTCCGGTTCAGCGTGATGCTGTCGTTGGCGCCATTGCCGCCGCCGAGGCCGAGCAAGAAGCCCGTCCCTGGAATGCCGTTTTTCGTGTCCTTGTCGGAAGCCAAACCGAAATCGCCTTCGAGGCCGACGATCCAACGTTCACCCAATTGCCAATCGTACCCGCCGTTGATCGCTCCCCGGAAGCCGGTGCTCAGGCAAGCGTCAGGGGTGCCCGAAATCGGATCCGCAGCGCCGATGCCGCCGGAGTAAAGCGTCAGTGGGACCCAATCGGGACACTGTGGCTTGCGGGCGCCAAAGGTGATGTCGATGTGCGGGCCTGGGAAGTAATCCCGAGGCTGCACCATTTCGGGCGCCTTGTAGATCGGTCGGACGTCGAGGTCCGCTGCTTGTGCGGGGGCAGTCGATATCGCACCGAGAGCGAGCGCGACGGCAACAACGGATAGGACCTTGGACATTACAGCCTCCAGTGATTCCACCGGCGCGCGGCGGCTATCTGTTTTCAGGGACAAGCCGGACGGTCAGGCGGCGGCTTGAGTCTTCGGTTTCCGGGCCCGAGTGCGTCGGGTCCCGAAGCGCAGCGTGGAAGGACAGCGGAAATAGGCGTGATCGAGGGCGATTGAACTGTGAGACGGGATAGCTCCCGATGACGCCTGAGGAGCTACAAGGGGATACGTATCGTCGCTTCGGATTTCACTTTACGAATTGTGTAAGCCGTTGAATGGGGCCGCCCGGAATTTTCTGGTTTTTGGCACAATTTGTGCGACATTTGGCACAATCTGCGTGACGGTTGGTGCTTCGCGGTCGGCGATGTGCTTAGATTTCCCGGGGACGCTGATATCTTTAGAGCAAGAGATTGATGATTGGAGATTTGACGTCGGCCAATTTGGCCGATGGGGCACGACGCGTGGCGATGCTGATCTATCCGGGCGTGGCGCCGCTCGACGTCGCCGGCCCGCTGCAGGTCTTCGGGGTCGCCAACTTTCTTAGTCGGCGCAAGCTTTACGACGTCGTCACCGTGGCGCCTGACGCCGCTCCGGTGCCCACGCCGCTCGGGTTTGCGTTCATGCCCACCTACGCCATGACGGCGCTGCCGTTGCCGGTCGATACACTGTTGGTGTCGGGCGGTGGCGGGCCGGACGCAGGCTGCGAGCCGGCGATCCTCGATTGGCTCAAGCATGCCGCACCGCAGGCGCGCCGCTTCGGCTCGATCTGCACCGGCGCTTTCGCGCTGGGCGCCGCCGGCTTCATCGACGGCAAGCGCGTGACGACACACTGGGCGTTCGGCTCAGAACTGGCGCGACGCCATCCAAGCGCGCTCGTCGACGACAACTGCATTTTCATCCGCGACGGCAATCTTTACACGTCAGCCGGAATTTCGGCGGGCATCGACCTTGCTCTGGCGCTGCTCGAGGAGGATCATGGCCGCGACCTTACGCTCGCCGTCGCGCGATATCTCGTAGTGTTTCTCAAGCGCGCCGGCGGCCAGGCGCAGTTCTCAACCCAACTGGCGGCGCAGTTCTCATCCGTTCCCGCCATTCAGAAAATTCAGCGATGGTGTCACGAACATCTTAACGGCGATCTCCGCGTCGCGGCATTGGCTAAGCGCGCTGCGATGAGCACGCGCAACTTCACCAGGATGTTCCGTGAAGATACGGGGCGGACGCCGGCGGAATTTGTCGAGGCCGCGCGCTTGCAGGCAGCGTGCCGGTTGCTCGGGGACACCGACCTTACCGTCAAGGCGATAGCCTCGCGCTGCGGCTTTGCATCGACGGCCAGCTTGCGGCGCGTCTTCATCCGCAGGCTTGGAGTATCGCCCGCGCAATACCGCGACAAGTTCCGCGTTCGAGCTGCGACGACGTAGGGGCCTAGAACGATGATGCCGAGGCGGAACAAGCGGCGGCGCAGAGGGTTTTCCGCTTCATGCGATTGTTTGCCAAATTAAATCTAAGTCTGGCCGTCCTGAGCGCTTTCTGTCTTGTCGACTATGCGACAAATGCCGCCGATCTCACGCAGAACGCGGTCAACCATGCCGAATTCCAGAACGGCGCTGTCAACGGCCGCGAGCGCAGCCCAATCATGCTGCGCGCACAGGTCATGCTCGACCGGGCGCATGTGTCTCCCGGCGTCATCGACGGACGGCGCGGGGAAAACACGGCGCATGCGCTTGCCGCCTACGAGCAGATGCACGGCATGAAGCCGGACGGAAAATTGGATAAGGCGGTGTGGCAATCGCTCACCAGAAAGGCTGCGCCGGCTCTGGTCGAATACACGATCAGCAAGGACGACACCGACGGCCCGTTTATCGATCACGTGCCCGGATCGCTGCAAGCCATGGCGAAACTCGACCACCTGGCCTACACCTCACCGGCCGAACTGCTCGCCGAAAAATTCCACATGGACGAGGGTTTGCTGAAGCAGATCAACAAGGGCGCGGATTTCGGCAAGGCCGGCACGACGATCACCGTTGCCAATGTGCGCGGGCGGCAGCCTCGTGCCGAGGCCATGCGCGTTGAGGCGAACAAGCAACGCGAGGCCGTGACCGCCTATGACGCGGACGGCCACGTGATCGCCTACTATCCCGCGACGGTCGGCTCGAAGAGTCTGCCATCTCCGAGCGGTCGGGTGAAGGTGAAGCAGGTGGTCCAGAAGCCGAAATACCACTATCACCCGGATCTCAACTTCAAGGGTGTACCGGACAAGCGGTTCACCGTCGCAGCCGGGCCGAATAATCCGGTCGGCGTGGTGTGGATCGGCCTGGACAAGGAAGGTTACGGCATACACGGCACCGCGGAGCCGGCAGAAATCGGCAAGGAAATGTCGCACGGCTGCGTGCGCCTCACCAATTGGGATGCCGAGGAACTGAGCAGAATGGTGAAGCCGGGAACGCCGGTCATCTTCACCAAAAAAGCAAAGCCCTTGCCTGGGCTGGGTGCGGCAAGTGGTTCATCCGCCGAAAGGGACGGCGCGCCGGACTAAGCCGGAATCGCGCTGATGCTGGCAATAGGCGGTCGAAGCCTGACGACCTGCCGCATGCCACTCGGGGAACTTATTTACCGCCAGGGCATTCTATTCCTGCACCTTACCATGCTACTGCATCTAAAAGAGTACATGCGGACGTCTTTGTAAATCGCCGTCATTTCATCGTTGGTTCAGGCGCTGTCCTGTCGCTGCTGGGAAAGAGCCATGCCGCTCCGGCCGAAAAGGCCGCGGCCGGCTCACGCTTCGGACACGATTTCGTCCAGCGCCTGGCCAAAGAGCGCGCCGGCCGGCCCTACGTGCCGCCCGACCGCTCGCTGCCGCCTCCATTCAACAATCTGGACTACGACGCTTATCGCGACATCCGCTTCCGCACCCAGCATGCGCTCTGGCGCGGAGACGCGTTGCCGTTCCAGATCCAGTTCTTCCATCGTGGATGGGTGGCCAAGGACCGGGTCACCATCTACGTCGTCAGCGACGGCGTGGCCCGGCAGGTGCAGTATTCGCCCAGCCTGTTCACCTACGGCCGCACGCCGGCGCCGCCGGCCAATACCGACCTCGGCTTTGCCGGTTTTCGCCTGCACGCCAAGATCAACCGGCCCGACTACTACGACGAGGTCGGCGCCTTCCTCGGCGCCAGCTATTTCCGCGCGGTGGCGCGCGGGCAGGGCTACGGCATATCGGCCCGCGGCCTGTCGATCGGAACCGGCAGCCCGCACGAAGAATTCCCCGCCTTTCGGACCTTCTGGATCGAAAAGCCGGAGCCGGACAACTCGGCCCTCGTGGTGCACGCTCTGCTCGACAGCGAAAGCTCCACGGGCGCCTTCCGGTTCACCATCCGGCCGGGCGAGACGACGACCTACGACACCAAGCTGGTGCTCTATCCGCGCAAGGACGTCGGCAAAGCCGGCATCGGGACCGGCACGAGCATGTTCTTTTTCGGGCCGAACGATCGCCTCGACGTCGACGACTTTCGGCCCGCCGTGCACGATTCCGACGGGCTGGCGTTGCACAGCGGCCACCAGGAGGAATTCTGGCGTCCGCTGAAGAATCCGGCAAAGCTTTGCCTCAGCGTTTTCGCCGACAAGAGCCCGCGTGGCTTCGGGCTGATGCAGCGCGAGCGCCAATTTTCCAGCTATGACGACCTTGAATCGCATTTCGAGAAACGGCCGAGTCTCTGGGTCGAGCCGGTCGGCGATTGGGGGGAGGGCAGCGTCGAGCTCGTCGAAATCCCGGCCAAGAAGGAGATCGATGACAACATCGTCGCCTTCTGGCGGCCCAAGCAGACGCTGAAAGCCGGCGGCGAATATCCGTTCGACTATCGGCTTTACTGGACCTCGGACCGGCCCCGGCCCGCCAATCTGGCGCGGTTTACGGCCACGCGCGTGGGCGAAAGCCGGGCCGGGCGGCGCCTTTTTGTGCTCGAACTGACCGGCGGCTCACTGCTCCCATGGGAGGCGAAGGCCATGGAGGCTGCCGTAAAGGCCGATAAAGGCACGATCCATAACGTCGTGCTGCATCAAAACCCGGAGACCGGTGGGGCGCGGCTCAGCTTCGAACTGGATACCAAAGGCGAGAGCCTGATCGAATTGCGCGGGCTGGTCCGGCGCAACGAGGTGCCGATCTCGGAGACTTGGCTCTATCAGTGGACGCCGCAGTCGGCGCAGCGCCGCGGCTGACCGGCTGCCCCGTTCCGGGCAGGCTGCCTAAGCGACCGGCACCCTACGCGACCAGCACCGCCCGAACGGCCTCTTTCTGAACGGCGCTGTCATTCCTGACCTTGCCGGCAAGTGCCACCTCGGTCTCGAACTGGTGGCCGCATGCCGTGCAGGACCAGAAATTCAAAACGACCTGCTCCTCGCTGAAATTCTCCGACCAGTCCGGCTTTGCCAGCAGGACACCGCAGCTTCGGCAGGTCACGCGCTCGGTCGGGCGACGCAATGTTGCGACCGGCGTCATGGCTATCCTCCTTTTTTCATCCTTCTTGTGCGATGCAATGTTCATGCCGCCGACGCGCGGATCCGGGTCGCACAGGCGTCGCAGGCCGGCGGCAGCCGCGGCACGCGGGCGCTCGCAGCCGGCGGCGGCTCCGGCGGATCGTCGTCGTTCGCCGCACAGGGCGGACGTAAGGGAGAAGCGTTGCGAAAACGCTCTCTCATCAGAGAAAACTTGTTTAAGTTTCGCATGGCCGGCCTCACCCAAGCTGCGGGCCGTGGTCCGGCTCGCTGCCCTCCGGCCCCGCACGCCAGCGCCGCCACTGCCATTTGGCATGCGAGCGCCGCGTCGCGCTTTCCGCCGCCTGCCCATCCAAGAGGCGCAGCGCGTCCATGATCTCGTCCCAGCGCACCAGGGTGCCGGCGTTGCCCATGCGCAACTCGGGCGCCGCTTCGACCGCGCAGGCGTCCGACGCCCATGAGGCGAGGATCGCGCGCTTTTCAGCAAGGGTGAGATCGTGGTCGGCCACCACGTCCATCGGGTGGGCAAAGGCACGCGCCGGATGCAGCAGCGCGTCGAGATCGAAATCGTCCGCAGGCCGGGAAAATTCAGTGGGCTTTGCTGTCTTCGCTTCTTTCCGTTGCATGGCCATTCCTCCAGAGGCCGATGAGAGGCGGCCCGGCGCAATCCGGACCGCCTTGCTGGGTTGTGGCGTCAGGCGACCTTGGCCTGCTCGATGGTGCGGACCTTGTCGTCCGCGGCGACACGCTGACCGCCATTGATCGCGATGCGGCGCGGCTTCATCGCTTCCGGCAGCTCGCGTCGCAGTTCGATCTGCAGCAGGCCGTTATCGAGCGAGGCGCCCTTGACCTCGACGAAATCGGCGAGGTTGAAGCGCCGCTCGAAGGGACGGGCGGCGATGCCGCGATAGAGATAATCGCCCGCGGGCTGCTGCTCGTCGGCGCGGCCGGTGACGGTCAGGGTATTCTGTTCGAGCGTGATGGCGAGTTGCTCGCGCTTGAAGCCGGCGACGGCCAGGGCGATGCGGTAGGCGTTCTCGCCCGTGCGCACGATGTTGCAGGGCGGGTAATTGTCCTCCGGCTCGAGCCGAAGGCTTTCATCCATGAGATCGAAGAGGCGGTCGAAGCCGATGCTGGTCCGCCAGAAAGGATCGAGGTTCGGATTCCTCATAGCCACATCCTCCATTGAGCAACATGGGCATAAGGGGCGCCGGACACCGGCCGGCGCCCGATCGTCGAGCCCGGGAGGCGCCCGACGGCGGATGAATTAGGGCAGGGCGCGCAAATTTCAAGAGGTCGTATCAGGGCAAGTGTCGCTCGTATTAAGTATTTGAATTTCCGTAAATTTTATCCGCATGGCCAGCCTGCCGACGGCTCAGCCGCCGTAGAAGAGGTGCACCAGCGCCAGCGAAATAAACGGCACATAGGTGCACAAGAGCAGCACCAGCACCAGCGCGGCGATGAAGGGCAGGTTGACCTTGGTGGTCTGCCAGATGTCCGACTTGGCGATGGCGCAGGAGGCGATCAGCACGCTCGCCACCGGCGGTGTCTGCTGGCCGATGGCGAGGTTGAGCGTCAGCACCAGGCCGAAATGGATGGGGTCGATGTGCACCGCTGCGATCACCGGCATCACGATCGGCACGGTCAGGATGATCGCCGCCGCCGAGTGCAGGAACATGCCGAGCACCAGGAAGAAGACGTTGAGCAACAGGAGCACCACGTATTTGTTGGTGGTGAAACTGGTGATGCTGTGCGCCAGCGCCTGCGGCAGTTGGGCTTCCGTGAGGAAAGTGCCGATCAGGGCGGAGGCTGCCACCAGCAGCATCACCACCGCGGTCTGCACCGCCCCGTCGATGCATGCCTTGCGCAACGCGCGGATGTCCAATTCGCGATAGATCACGATACTGATGAACAGCGCGGCGGCGACCGCCAGCCCGGCGCCTTCGGTGGCGGTGACGAAGCCGCCGAAAATGCCGCCGAGGATGATCACCGGCAAAAGGAAGGCCCAGGAGGCCTCCTTGAAGGTCTTCCACAGGCGGGAGAGCTGGAATTTCTCCTCGACGGGGAAATCGTAGCGCACCGCCTGCACATAGGCGGCGATCGCGAGCCCCACGGCGCCGACGATGCCGGGCAGGATGCCGGCGACGAACATCTTCACCACCGACGTCTGCGACATCACCGCGTACAAGATCATGGGGATCGACGGCGGGATGATGATGGCGAGGCTGGCGGAGGAAGAGGAGATCGCGGCGGCGAATTCCTTGGAATAGCCGCGCGAGCGCATGGCCGGAATGAGGATGGTGCCGAGCGCGGCGACGCCGGCGACCGCCGAGCCGGAAATCTCCGCGAAGAACATCGAGGCGCCGATGGTCACGATCGACAGGCCGCCGCGGATGAAACCGAAGATCGCCGAGGTGAAGGCGACCAGCCGACGCGAGATGCTCGACGCGTTCATGATGGCGCCGGCCAGGATGAACAGCGGGATGGCCAGCAGCGGGAAGCTGGAGGCGCCGTCGTTCATGACCAGCGCGATGTTGGGCAGACTGTCGGGCCCCTGGATAAGGTAGATCGCCACGGTGGCGACGACGGCGAGCGCAACGGCGATCGGTACGTTGAGCAGCGCCAGGGCGAACATGCCGACGAGCATCAGCGTGATGGTCATTGCACGCTCCCCGTCGGCTGGCTCTCGCCCGCGTGCTCGCCCAGTTCAAGCGCCTCCTTCACTTCCAGATCGACGAAACCGGTGGTGCGCGCCTGGCGCAGCACTTCCGGCAGCCGCAAAAGTTCGGCGATCACGAACAGCACTGCGCCGGCGGGGACCGCAGACTGGGTGAGCTGCGTCGGCACCGAGGGCAGACTCACCATGTGCTCGCCCTGCAGGATCAGCAGCACCTTGACGCCGTAGATCGCCAGCAGCACGAAAAAGAAGATCACCACGGCTTCCGAGAACAGCGTCACCGCGACACGCCAGCGTGGCGGCATGGCGTTGACCAGGCCGGGCACGCCGATATGGGCGCCGCGCAGCGCCGCCAGCGCCGAGCCGTAATAGGTGAGCCAGACGAGACCGATCGAGGCCATCTCGTCGTACCAGGACAGCGCGTTGCCGAGGTAGCGGAAGAGAGCGCCGGCGATCACCAGGCCGGTCAGCCCCACCATCAAGATCAGCACGATGAACTCGAGCAGGCGCTCGAAGCCCGCGCGCACGGTTTGCAAACTCAAGGGTGTTATCCCAATCTAACGTGTACTTGGATTGGACCGATTAGGGCGTGAATGCGCGCGAATTCTGCGTGCTCCCCTCCCCCTTGTGGGGAGGGGTTGGGGGTGGGGGTCATGCTGAACCGCAGCACAATCGGCTCCACCCATTACCCCCCTCCCTAACCCTCCCCCGCAAGGGGGGAGGGAACAGGTTGGCGAGTGCCGCTCGCTCCGGTGCTACGACCCTTTGCCGAGCGCAAGCGCCTGTTCGATCAGCGCCTTGCCGCCGGGCACTTCCTTGCCGAACTCGTCGTAGATCGGCTTGCTGGCTTTGATGAAGGCGTCCTTGTCGGCCGTGTTCACCTTGATGTGCGGGTTCTTCTTGATCTGCGCCAGCAGCTTGGCGTCGAGATCGGCCGCCATCTTGTAGACCACCGGCTGCATCTCCTTGGCCGTGTCGGACAGGATCTTCTGCACGTCTTTCGGCATGCGGTTCCAACTCGCGCCGGCCACCACGTAGGACGGCGTGTAGACGTGGCCCGTCAGCGACAGGTACTTCTGCACTTCCTGGAAGTGGCCGGACACGATCTGCGCCAGCGGGTTCTCCTGGCCATCCATGGCGCCGGTCTGCAGGGCGACGAAGACCTCGGAGAAGGCGAGCGGTGTCGGGTTGGCGCCGTAGGCCTTGAACATCTTCACGCGCCAGGTGCCCTTCGGCACGCGCAACTTGATGCCCTTGAGGTCGTCCGGCTTGTGGATCGGCCGCACATTGTTGGTGATCTGGCGAAAACCGTTCTCCCACACGCCGATGATGCGGTAGCCGTGCTTCAGGGCCTGCGGCACCAGTTTCGGGAAGACGATCTGGTCGCGGATGCGGGCCATCTGGGCGCGGTCCTTGACCAGATAGGGCATCTCGAACAGGCCGAAGCTGGGCACATAGGACGACATCACGGTCGACGGCAGGGCGAGGTCGACGGTTCCGAGCTTCAGCTTCTTCATCAACTCGGAATCGCTGCCGAGTTGGCTCGAGCCGTAGACCACGACCTTGGCCTTGTCGCCCAGCTTGGCATTGGCGCGCTTGGCGAACGCCTGCGCGCTCATCTCAAGGAGCGAGCCGGGTTTGCCGACATGGCCGAACTTGATTTCCATCTGCGCGGCGCTGGCGGCTCCTGCCGACAGCACGGTGGCGAAGGCGATAGCGAGCAGCCTCTTGACGAGGGGCATGGATGGTTTCCTCCCTTAAGGGTTTCAAGTTCCACTTGGCCGGCCTGAGGAAGCCCGGCGCGCGACATTTTCTATTTCGCGCATCAATGCAAATCGCTGCTGCCAAGGCAAGCAGGCGTTGTGCGCGGCAGCGTCGAATTTTTTGCAGGTCCGGCTCGCGCGGGCGCAGGGAGACAGGTTCAATAAGGCCAGCGAGCCCGCTTGCCCGCGGCGCCGCGCCGATGACACAGTGCCGCCTGTTCCCGCCCTTGCGTGAGCATCCGCCGAAATCGAGCGGCTTCAAGACCGACGTCTTGCGGCGCGCGTGTTAGCCGGGCAGAACCTGCGCTCCATGACCGACCCTGCTGCCCACCGTCGCCAGCGGCTCACCGGCATCGCCCTCATGTGCGTAGCGGTGGGGCTGTTCGCCTGTCTCGACACGACGGCGAAATACCTCAACACCCGGATGGATTCGCTCGAGATCGCCTGGGCCCGCTACACCAGTGCCTTCGTGCTCACCTTCATTATCTTCAACCCGTGGACCCAGCCCGGCCTGTTGCGCACGCGCGCGCTCAAGCTGCAGATCGTGCGCGCGGTTCTGCTGGTCGCCTCCACCGCGCTCAACTTCCTGGCATTGCGCTGGCTGCAACTCGACGAAGCGCTGTCGATCATCTTCACGTTCCCCTTCATCGTCGCCATCGCTTCCGGCCCTCTGCTCGGCGAATGGATCGGCTGGCG
Source organism: uncultured Pseudomonadota bacterium (assembly GCA_963837965.1). GTDB lineage: Bacteria > Pseudomonadota > Alphaproteobacteria > Rhizobiales > Xanthobacteraceae > Pseudolabrys. The sequence continues at coordinate 357,322 of CAWIPY010000012.1, forward strand.
CCGCTGGTCGGCCATCCTGTTCGGCTTTGCCGGCGTGCTGCTGATCACGCGGCCGGGCTTCGGCGCCATACCGCCGGAGGCCATCTTCTCCGTGGCGGCGACTATCTGCTACGGCTTCTATGCCGTGATCACCCGCATCGTCTCGCGCGTCGATTCCAGCGGCACCTCGCTGTTCTTCAACAATTTCGTGGGCGCCGTGGTCATGCTGCCGGTGATCCCCTTCGTCTGGCACACGCCGGCGAACTGGGTGATAACGCTGATGCTGCTCGGAACCGGGGTCTTGGGCAGCGCGGGACATTTCTGCCTGATCGTCGGCCACAAGCTGGCGCCCGCCTCCGTGCTGGCGCCCTTTATTTACACGCAGCTTATCTGGGTCACGCTCTTCGGCTATTTCGTATTCGATCACCTGCCCACCGCCTGGACCATCGGCGGCGCCGCCATAGTGGTCGGCTCCGGGCTCTACCTGCTTTACCGCGAACGCAAGTTGGGCAAGGACACCGCCAGCGAGGCGGCGGTCGAAGGGCCGTTGGAGTAGCGCCCCCGCACGTCACCTCGGTCCGACATCCTGAGGTGCGAGCAAAGCGGGCCTCGAAGGATGACGGTGCCTGGCCGTCGCCCTTCGAGGGCCGCGCGGAGTTTATCATCGAGCCGCGCTTCGCGCGGACCCGTTGGCGCGGCCCCTCGGTGTGACGGCGCGAGGATGGCTTGCGCTCGTGCCCCGGAATGGCGGTTGCGAGCCTGCATTCATCGGCGCTAAGTTCCCGCCCGACAACGATAAGACCGCGCTTCGAGGAACCCCCATGGCCACAGCGAAAGACCGGGCGTCGCAATCCGGCGCCGGCTTGAACGACGACATCGGCGAGGAAAAGCGCCTGGCGCTATACCGCACCCAGGTGGTTATCCGCGAGGCCGAGCAGCGCGCCTACGACCTGTTCCTGCAGAATCTGGTGAAGGGCACCAGCCATCTTTCCCTCGGCCAGGAGGCCGTGGCCGCGGGCTTTGCCGGCGCCATGCAATCGGGCGATCTCTCCTTCTGCACCTATCGCGGCCATGCCCACACCTTGGCGCGCGGTGTCAGCGTCGAAAAGGTGCTGGGCGAACTGATGCAGCGCGACAACGGGCTGATGCGCGGCAAGGGCGGCTCGATGCATCTGACCTCGGTCGATCATGGCGTCATGGGCTCCTACGCCATCATCGGCGCGCATCTGCCGATCGCCTGCGGCGCCGCCTGGCGCGCGCAATACAAGGGCGCCAAGGACGTCTCGGTCTGCTTTTTCGGCGACGGCACCACCAATATCGGCGCCTTCCACGAGGCGCTCAATTTCGCATCCGTCTGGAAGCTGCCGGTGGTCTTCGTCTGCGAGAACAATCTCTACATGGAATACACGCCGATCGGCGACGTTACCGCGGTGGAGCACCCGGCCGCCGACCGCGCCGCGTCCTATGGGCTCGAACGCATCGTCATCGACGGCAACGATGCCGACGAGGTCTACCGCACCGCACAGGCGGCCTACGCCAAGGCGCGGGCGGGCGAGGGGCCCTCGCTGATCGAATGCATGACCTACCGCCACAGCGGCCATTCGCGCGCCGATCCGGCCAAGTACCGGCCCGAGGGCGAGCTCGACCGCTGGAAGCAGCGCGATCCGATCATGATCTACAAAGACCGGCTGCTGCAGTTCGGCGTTTCCCCGGATGTCATTGCCGGCATCGACGCCGAGGTACGCAAGGTCGTCGACGACGCTACCGAAGCCTGCAAGGCCGCGCCCACCCCGCCGCTCGAACTCATCACCACCGATGTGTACGCCGACGGCGGCTGGGCTTGGCGCAATTGATTTGGAGAAACTGACATGCCGGAGATGACCTATCGCGACGCCGTCATCCGCGGCATTGCACAGGAGATGGAGCGCGACGAAGATGTCGTTTTCCTCGGCGAGGACGTGGCCAAGGCCGGTGGCGTGTTCAAGGCGACGGTCGGCCTGTTCGAGATGTTCGGACCCTTGCGCGTGCGCGATACGCCGATCTCCGAGCAGGCCATCCTCGGCGCCGCCATGGGCGCGGCCATGACCGGCCTGAAGCCGATCGCCGAGATCATGTTTTCCGATTTCTTCGCGGTGTGCTTCGACTATATCGCCAACGAATTTCCCAAGAGCCGCTACATGTCGAACGGCCAGGTGAAATGCCCGCTGGTGGTGCGCACCGGCAACGGCGCGGGCTCCCGTTTCGGCGCGCAGCATTCGCAGAGCGTCGAGAACTGGTGCATGATGATTCCGGGCCTGAAAGTAGTGGCGCCCTCCACGCCCGCCGACGTGATCGGTCTGCTGGCCGCTTCGGTGCGCGATCCCGATCCGGTGATCTTCTTCGAGCACAAGTCGCTCTACGCCACCAAGGGCGAAGTGCCGGACGGCGAGATCCTCGACAAGCTCGGCACCGCCAAGATCGTGCGCCCCGGCAAGGACGCCACCATCCTGGCGCTGGCGCTGATGGTGCCGCGCGCGCTGGAAGCGGCGGAGACGCTCAAGGCGGAACACGGCATCGACGCCGAGGTCGTCGATGTGCGCTCGCTGGTGCCGCTCGACACCCAGACAATTCTTGGTTCGGTGGCGCGCACTCACCGGCTGTTCACCGTGGAGGAGAATCCGCGGCTCTGCGGATGGGGCGCGGAAATCGTCTCGATCGCGGCCGACGAAGCCTTCTACGATCTCGATGGGCCGCCGGTGCGCATCACCACGCCACACATTCCACTGCCGGCCGCCGACAACCTGGAAGACATCGTGCTGCCGACGCCGGCGCGGATTGCGGAGACGGTAAGGCGGAGTTTGGGGAGTTGATGAGTTCGTGTCCCGGATGCGGTGCAGCACGAAGTGATGCACCGCTGATCCGGGACCCAGCTTGCTTAAGAAAACCGGGGTCCCGGTTCTGCAGCGCACCGCTAGCGCGCTGCGCTGCGCCCGGGACAAGAAGTACGGAGTGAACCCATGTACGACAATCTTCTCGCCAACGTGCCGACCGATCTGTGGATCGGCGGAAAATGGCGCAAGGCTTCCGACGGTGGCCGTTTCGACGTCACCGATCCGGCGACCGAGCGCACCATCGCGTCGGTGGCGAGCGCCACCGTCGACGACGCCATGGCCGCGCTCGACGCAGCGCAAGGCGCCTTCGCGGCCTGGGCGGGGCGCAAGCCGCGCGAGCGCGCCGAGATCCTGCGCAAATGCTACGAGCTGATCATGCGCGATGCCGAGCGCTTCGCCAAGCTGATCACCTTGGAGAACGGCAAGGCGCTGCCCAACTCGCGCGGCGAGGTGGCCTACGCCGCCGAGTTCTTCCGCTGGTACGCCGAGGAAGCCGTGCGCAATCTCGGCAGCGTGTCGATGGCGCCGGCCTCCGGCGCGCGCATCGTGGCGCAGCACCGGCCGGCCGGCATCGCCGTGCTGGTGACGCCGTGGAATTTTCCCGCCGCCATGGCAACACGCAAGATCGGGCCGGCGCTGGCCGCCGGCTGCCCGGTGGTGCTCAAGCCCGCGTCCGACACGCCGCTCACCATGCTCGCTTTGATGCCGGCGCTGGAGGAAGCGGGCGTGCCGGCCGGCGTGGTCAACGTCATCCCCTCGCGCTCGTCGGGCAAGGTGGTCTCCGCCATGCTGCATGACCCGCGCGTGCGCGTGGTCTCCTTCACCGGCTCCACCGAGGTCGGCCGCAAGCTGCTGCATGAGGCCGCCGACAACATCGTCAAGCCGGCGATGGAGCTCGGCGGCAACGCGCCCTTCATCGTGTTCGACGACGCCGACATCGACGCCGCCATCGACGGCGCCATGGTCGCCAAGATGCGCAACATGGGTGAGGCCTGCACGGCGGCGAACCGTTTCTACGTGCATGAAAAGGTGCATGACGAGTTTGCCAAGAAACTGACCGCGAAAATGGAAGGCCTGACGATGGGCAACGGCCTTGATGATGGCGTCACGCTCGGGCCGCTGGTCAACAAAGACGGCCGCGACAAGGTTGTCGAGCTGGTCGACGACGCGGTGAAGAAGGGCGCCAAGGTGCTGACCGGCGGCAAGCTGCCGGACGGGCCGGGCTTCTTCTATCCCGCCACCGTGCTGACCAACGTGTCCGATGATTCCAAGATGCTGAACGAGGAAATCTTCGGGCCGGTCGCCTCACTGCAGACCTTCAAGACCGAGGACGAGGTGATCAGGCGCGCCAACGACACCGAGTACGGCCTGGTCGCCTATCTCTACACGAGGGATTTGTCGCGCGGCATGCGCGTGTCGGAGAAGCTCGACTTCGGCATGATCGGCTTGAACCGCGGGCTTGTCTCCGATCCGGCGGCGCCCTTCGGCGGCATGAAACAATCCGGCATCGGTCGCGAAGGCGCGCAGGAGGGGATGAAGGAATTTCTCGAGACGCAGTATGTGTCGGTGAGTTGGTGAGCCGAGGCTGTCATCGCCCGCGAAAGCGGGCGATCCAGTAGACACAGAAGGCGCCGTCGATTACTGGAATGCCCCGCCTACGCGGGGCATGACAGCAAGAGGGTTTGGGAAGGCTTAAATGGACGTCCTGATGCCGCAACTCGGCGAGACCGTCGCCGAGGGCAAAATCGTGAAATGGTTCAAGGCGGCGGGCGACACGGTCGCGCCGGGCGACAACCTGTTCGAGATCGAGACCGACAAGACCTCCATGGAAGTGCCGGCGACGGCTGGCGGCACGCTGAGCGAAATCCGCTTTCAGGTGGGGGAGACGGCCAAAGTCGGCGCGGTGGTGGCGGTGATTGCCGACGGCAGCGGTGCATCGGCCATGCACGCCTGTCGCCGCCTCTTCCACAGCGCCTGCGAAACCTGCCGCGGCTCCACCTCCGTTCGCCCCCGCGCAAGCGGGGGCCCAGGGCCAAAGCACACAAGCCCGGAAGGAAGAACTGGGTCCCCGCTTGCGCGGGGACGAACGGGGGGAGACTCGGTCCTTCGCCTATCCGCACATGGATCCCTTCCGCGAGGTGCGCACGCCGGACAAGAATTACGGGCCGGCGCGCGTCGGCGGCGTGACTGTGACGCCTTTGGCACGGCGGCTGGCCGGCGAGCGCGGCATCGATCTCGCCAACGTCAAAGGCTCCGGCCCGCACGGCCGCATCGTCGCCGCCGACGTCGAAACGGCAGCACCTACGGCCGGGCCCGCCCTGGCGCGCGGCGCCGGCGCAGCACAAGTCAAGGCGTTGTTCGAGGGCGTCGCCTACGAGGAAGTGCCGCTCGACTCCATGCGCGAGACCATCGCGGCGCGCCTGACCGAGGCCAGGCAGACCATCCCGCATTTCTATCTCACCGCCGACATCGAGATCGGCCGGCTGATCGCGATGCGCGAGGAGGCCAATGCCGCGCTCGGCCCCCTCCCTAACCCTCCCCCGCAAGCGGGGAAGGGGACAGGCTTCACGCTTTCGCTCAACGACTTCATCATCAAGGCCTGGGCGGCGGCGCTGATGCGCGTGCCGGCCGCCAATGCCGTGTGGGCGGAAGACCGCCTCCTGCGTTTTCAGCACGCCGATATCGGCGTGGCGGTGGCGCTCGACGGCGGCTTGATCACGCCGATCGTACGCAACGCCGATACCAAATCGCTCACGGCCATCTCCGCCGAAATGCGCGATCTTGCCGCGCGCGCCCGCGCCAAGAAACTCGCGCCACACGAATACCAGGGCGGCGCCAGCGCCATCTCCAATCTCGGCATGTACGGCGTGCGCGAATTCTCCGCCATCATCAATCCGCCGCACGCGACGCTGCTCGCCGTCGGCGCCGCCCGCCGCGCGCCGGTCGAAACGGAAGACGGTTCCGTGCAATTCGTCAGCCAGATGACGGTCACGCTTTCCTGCGACCACCGCGTGGTCGACGGCGCGCTCGGCGCGCAACTGCTGGCGGCATTCAGGGCGCTGGTCGAACAGCCTGTCAGTTTTCTCGTATAAAAAGAGATTCGCTATAGTGGATTGAAGCGAGCGGCGGTCTCGATCCTGTTCCCTCCCCCCTTGTGGGGGAGGGTTAGGGAGGGGGGTAATTGATGCATTCAGTTGCATTGCATTTGACACCGACCCCCACCCCCAACCCCTCCCCACAAGCGGGAGGGGAGCACGCGGCATTTGCGGCACGCTTACACACTCAGATAAGGGGAATACATAATGCCTGGCGAAAAACCGGATGTCCTGCTCATCGGCAACAAGAAGCCCGTCATGATGGCGGGGCTCGACGGCAAGGTGACCCTGCACTGCCTGATCGACGCTCATGACAAGGACGCCTTTCTCAAATCGATCGCCGACAGAGTGCGCGCCATCGTGGTTGCCTACACGAACGAGCGCATCGACGGCGCCTTCATGCAGCGCTTTCCCAGGCTCGAGCAGATTTCCAGCTTCGGCGTCGGCTACGATCACGTCGACGCCAAATGGGCGGGCGCGCACGGCATCATCGTCACCCACACGCCCGACGTGCTCAACGAGGAAGTGGCCGACACCGCGCTCGGCCTCCTGCTCTGCACGGTGCGCGAATTTCCGCAGGCCGACCGCTACGTGCGCGCCGGCAAATGGCTGGGCGGCCATTACCCGCTCACCAATGCGACTTTACGCAACCGCACCGTCGGCATGGTCGGCATGGGCCGCATCGGCAAGGCGATCGTGCGCCGGCTGGAGGCCTTCGGCGTGCCGGTGGTCTATCACTCGCGCAACCCGCAATCGGGCGTCACGCACAAATATTATCCCAATCTCCTCGACATGGCGCGCGACGTCGACACGCTGATGGTGATCGTGCCGGGCGGGCCGTCGACGCAGCATTTGATCAACGCCGAGGTGCTTGCCGCGCTCGGCCCCAACGGCGTGCTGGTCAACATGGCGCGCGGCTCGGTGGTGGACGAGAAGGCGCTGATCGCGGCCTTGCAGAAGCGCGCCATCTATTCCGCCGGCCTCGACGTGTTCGCCAATGAGCCGCACGTGCCGCAGGAGCTGATCGACATGGAGCACGTCGTGCTGTTCCCGCATCTCGGCTCGTCGACGGAAGTGACGCGCGCGGCCATGGACCAGCTCGTGGTCGACAACATCCTCGCCTGGGCGGCGGCCAAGCCGCCGCTCACGCCGGTGCCGGAGACGCCGTATAAGAAGGGATGAGGCACAGCATCGCGGCGCCTTAGGGTGGGTAAAGGCGCCGAAGGCGCCGTGCCCACCGGCGCTGCTTACGGTGGACACGGCGCGCGTGCCGCCTTGTTGCGATGTTGAT
>CAWIPY010000013.1:0-143851 GCA_963837965.1 uncultured Pseudomonadota bacterium
CCCGCCGCACCATCTCCGTATGCTCGCCCAGCGTCGGGATCGGGCCGTATTCACGCGGCTCGCCGACGAAGCGTGGGGCGGGCGCCGGCGTCGACACCGGTCCGCTCGGCGCATCGACGGTGATGCGGCGCAGATGGGGATGGGTCGACAGAAGCTGCCAGTCGTTGACGCGTCCGAAGGCGATATCGGCCGCCTGCAGCATCGCCATCAGCGGCTCGACATCGTGCCGCGCAAAACACTCCGCGACCAGAGCGTCGGTTTCGGCGCGATGCTTGACCCGCAGCGGCACCGTGGCAAATTTCTCGTGTGTGCCGAGCGAGGCGTCGCCCAGCACCTTGTCGGCCAGCATGCGCCATTCGCGGTCGTTCTGAATGGAGATGAGGATGTCGCGCCTTGTCGCGGGTCTGGAACACGCCGTAAGGCGCGATGCTCGCATGCGCCAGCCCGATGCGCTTGAACGGCGCCCCGCCCTCGCCGTGCAGGAGCGGCACCGTCATCCATTCCGCCATGCCGTCGAACATTGAAACGGAAATCTCCGCGCCTTCGCCCGTTTTGCCGCGCGCGATCAGCGCCTCCAGGAGGGCCTGATAGGCATTGAGGCCGGCGGCAACATCGACGATCGATACGCCGACCCGCGCCGGTCCTTCCGGCCCGCCGGTGACGGAGGCCACGCCCGACTCCGCCTGGATCAGCAGGTCGTAGGCCTTGCGCTGGGCATAGGGGCCACTCTCGCCGTAGCCGGAGATCGAGCAGCAGATCAGCTTCGGATAATCCTTGCGCAGGCGCGCCATTGCGAAGCCGAGCTTGGCCAGCGCGCCGGGCTTGAGGTTCTGCACGAACACGTCGGCTTTCGCGAGCATGGCCTCGAGCAGCGCCTTGTCCTGCGGCTTGGTGAGGTCGATCACAACCGACTGTTTGCCGCGGTTGAGCCAGACGAAATTGGCGCTCTCACCGTGAACGACGTGGTCGTAGGCACGGGCGAAGTCGCCCTCGGGGCGTTCGACCTTGATCACCCGCGCGCCGGCATCGGCGAGCCGGCAGGTGCACTGCGGCGCGGCGACGGCCTGCTCGACCGCGACGACAAGGAGGCCTTCTAATGGGAGGGATGGCACGGCCTACCTCTCCCCGCTTGCGGGGAGAGGTCGGTTCCCGCCTGCGGTGGGAACCGGGTGAGGGGGCGCTTCCTCGTGCAGAGCGCCTGCGATCACTTCCAGCACGCCGTCCATGTTGCTCATGATGTCGTTATTCCAGAATTGTAGGATCGGATAGTTGTGCTCGCGCAGCCATTGGTCGCGCACGCGGTCGCGCGCACTGACATTGTGTTGCCCCCCATCCACTTCGATGACCAATCGTTTCTCTCGCCATAGGAAGTCGACGACATAGCGTCCCAAGGGCTGCTGACGGACGAACTTGTGCTCAGCAATTGCACGGCTCCGCAATCTGTTCCAAAGGCGCAATTCGGCGTTGGTCGAATTGCGGCGCAAACGCCGGGCGAGACCTGTTCTGATTTTGTCAGCTCCGCGCATACGGCTAAGCCCCCTCACCCGCCATTCGCGCTCGTCGCGCGAATGGCGACCTCTCCCCGCAAGCGGGGAGAGGTAACCCTGCCGCCCAGCACGCGCGAAATCAATATGATCGCGGCAAACCCAGCACGTGCTCGGCGATATAGGACAGGATCATGTTGGTGGAGACCGGCGCCACCTGGAACAGCCGGGTCTCGCGGAATTTGCGCTCGATATCGTATTCCTCGGCGAAACCGAAGCCGCCATGCGTCTGCACGCACATGTCGGCGGCGAACCAGGCGGCGTCGCCGGCGGTGAGCTTGGCCATGTTGGCCTCCGGCCCGATATCGCCGCCGGCCTCGAACTTGGCCGCCGCGTCATGCACCATCAGTTCGGCTGCGCGCATCTGCGCATAGGCCCGCGCGATGGGAAACTGCACGCCCTGGTTCTGCCCGATCGGCCGGCCGAACAGCACGCGCTCCTTGGCATAAGCGGTCGCCTTGCCGATGAACCATTTGGCGTCGCCGACGGCTTCCGCCGCGATCAGGATGCGCTCGGCGTTCATGCCGGAGAGAATGTAGCGGAAGCCCTTGCCTTCCTCGCCGATCAGGTTCTCCGCCGGCACGCGCATGTCGTCGAAGAAAATCTGCGTGGTGGCGTGGTTCATCATGGTGCGGATCGGCGTGACGGTCATGCTGGTGCCCTGCGCGAGCCGCATGTCCACCAGGAAGACCGAGAGCCCATCGGTGCGTTTTTGCACCTGCTCGCGCGGGCTTGTACGCGCGAGCAGCAGCATCAGGTCGGAATGCTCGGCGCGCGAGGTCCAGATCTTCTGGCCGTTGATCACGTAATGATCGTTGCCTTCGCGCCGCGCCGTGGTGCGAAGGCTGAGCGTGTCGGTGCCGGACGTCGGCTCGGTCACGCCGAAGGCCTGCAAGCGCAATTCGCCGCTGGCGATCCTGGGCAGATAGCGCTCTTTCTGCGCGTCACTGCCGTGGCGCAGGATCGTGCCCATGATGTACATCTGCGCGTGGCAGGCGGCGCCGTTGCAGCCCGACGCGTGGATTTCCTCCAGGATCGCCGCCGCCGCGCTGATCGGCAGCCCGCTGCCGCCGTATTGCTCCGGGATCAGCGCAGCCAGATAGCCGGCCTCGGTCAGCGCCTTGACGAACTCGGTCGGATAGGCGCGCTCGCGGTCGAGCGCACGCCAGTATTCGCCGGGGAACCTGGCGCAGAGCGCACGCACGCCTTCGCGGATGTCGGCGTGGTCCTCGCGCTTGTCGGATGACACCATCGCACCGCCCTTCCGTCGTCATGTTCCGGCTCCCTGCCGGTCATCCACGCTTCGCCACTGCGGTTTTTAAAGACGTGGACGGCGGGGACAAGCCCGGCCATGACGAGATCAATCAATAACCGCTATGCCGTTATTGATCGCCACCAGGTCGCGCTCGGCGACGCGGGCGCGGAAGCTCACGACATTGCCGTCGCGCCACATCTCGGTGCGGATGGTCTCGCCCGGATAGACCGGCGCCGAAAAGCGTCCCGCCATGTGCGTTATCCGCGCCGGATCGTAGCCGCAGAGCGACTTGAGCAAGGCATGCCCGGCCACGCCGAAGGTGGCGAGCCCGTGCAGGATGGGCCGCGGGAACCCGGCGGCACGAGCGAATTCGGGCTCGGCGTGCAGCGGATTGATGTCGCCCGACAGGCGGTACACCAGCGCCATTTCCGGCCGGGTCGGCAGATCGCAGGTGACGTCGGGCGCGCGCTCAGGGAGAGGATGCGGGCTCGGCGGCGCATGGGTCGAGCCGCCGAAGCCGCCATCCCCGCGGCAGAAGGTGGTCTGCGTCAGCGTCGCCAGCAATTCGCCGCTATGCTTGTCGCTGATGCGGCGCTCGGAAAGCACCAGCGCGCCCTTGCCGGCGCCCTTGTCGATTACGTCGAGGATGCGCGTCTTGCCGATCACCTGCCCTTCGGTCATGACCGGCTTGTGCAGCGTGACGCCCTGCTCGCCGTGCACCACCTTGTGCCAGTTGATGCCGATCTCGGGTTGGCGCAGCCAATAGGGCGAATAGGCCTGCACCACGGCGTAGGTCGGCAGGACTTTTAGATTTTTCTCGTAGACGAAGGCGAGTTCGTCCTCGTTCATCGGGTCCTGGCCGAGCCCGAGGCCGAGCGCATAGAGCATCACGTCCTTGGGACCGTAGGTGTGCTCGACCGGCGGAATGTCGAGGGCGAGGAGCTTTTGGTAGTTGATGGGCATGGCTATTCCCGGCGCGGCTAGGCCGGAACATTAACGGCGCGGGCGGCAGGGACAAGCCCACGTGTCCCGGATGCGGGTGCAGCGGGAGCCATAAGCGCGTTTACGCGCGTCTTCGACGCGCTATGGCGAAGCGGCACACCGCTGATCCGGCACGCCGGTTGGCTTCAGGAAAGCGGGCTCCCGGATCTGCAGCGCCACTTCGTGCTGCGCTGCCCGCGGGACACGAAGTGTCACCGCCCCCAGACCTCTTCGGCGATCTCAACGATCATGCGCAGCTTGGCCCACTGCTCCTCCTCGGCCAGCACGTTGCCCTCTTCGGTGGAGGCGAAGCCGCATTGCGGCGAAAGGCAGAGCTGATCGAGAGCCACGTATTTGGTCGCCTCCTCGATGCGGCGCTTGATGTCGTCCCTCGGCTCAAGCCGGCCCTGCTTCGAGGTGACCAGGCCGAGCACGATCTGCCGGTCGCCCTTGGGGAAGAACCGCAAGGGTTCGAAGCCGCCGGCGCGGTCGCTATCGTATTCGAGGAAATAGCCGTCGAGCCTGGTGTTGCCGAGCAACTGCTCGGCGACGAATTCGTAGCCGCCCGAGGCGATGAAGGTGGAGCGGAAATTGCCGCGGCAGGAATGCATGGTGACCGCCATGTCCGCCGGCTTGTCCTTGAGCGCCTCGTTGGTCAGCTGCGCGTAGATCGCCGGCAGGCTATCGGGGTCGTCGCCGCGGGCCTTGGACTGTTCGCGCTCATTGGCATCGCAGATCATCGCCCAGGCGGTGTCGTCGAGCTGCAGATAGCGGCAGCCGGCGTCGTAGAAAGCGCGGATCGCCTTCTTCCAGGCGGCGGCGACATCGGCGAAGAATTCGTCGTAGCCGGGATAGGCCTCTTTGCTGACCATCTTGCGGCCCTGGCGGAAGTGAAAGGTCGAGGGCGCCGGGATGCACATTTTCGGCGTGACGTTGCAGACGCTCTTGAGGAATTTGAAATGCTCGATCTGCGGGTGGCCGACGAAGTCGACCTTGCCGTTGATCATGAGCGCCTCGGATTTCGTCTCGACGCCGTGAAACTTGATCGGCGGCGCGCTGATCCGCTCAACGCCCTGCAAGCCCCAGAAGAAATCGAAATGCCACCAGGAGCGGCGGAACTCGCCGTCGGTGGCGAGCTTCAGCCCGACTTCCTCCTGGCGTTTGACGATCTTCGCGATCTCCTGGTCCTCGACAGCCTTGAGGCCGGCGTCGTCGATCTCACCCTTGGAGCGCCTGGCGCGCGCCTCCTTCAGCGGCGCGGTGCGCAGCAGGCTGCCGACGTGATCGGCGCGGAAGGGCGGCGTGGTGCGTTGGGTCATTGTTGGTTTGCTCCCGCATTTTCTTTCTTACCTCTCCCCGCTTGCGGGGAGAGGGAACTAACCCCACACCTCGTCCGCCAGTTCGACGACCATGCGCAGCTTGGCCCACTGCTCGTCCTCGGCCAGCACGTTGCCCTCTTCGGTGGAGGCGAAGCCGCACTGCGGGGAGAGACAGAGCTGATCGAGGTCGACATATTTGGTCGCCTCCTCGATGCGCCGCTTGACGTCGTCCTTCTGCTCCAGCCGGCCCTGCTTGGTGGTGATCAGGCCGAGCACCACGATCTTGTCACCCTTCGGCAGGAAGCGCAGCGGCTCGAAGCCGCCGGCGCGGTCGGTGTCGTATTCGAGGAAATAGCCGTCGTAATTCAATTTGCCGAACAGAACCTCGGCGACCGGCTCATAGCCGCCCGACGAAATCCAGGTCGAGCGGAAATTGCCGCGGCAGATGTGCGACGTAACGGTCATGTCGGCAGGCTTGGCCTCCAGCGCCTTGTTGGTGCAGGCCGCGTAGGTTTCCTGCAGATGGTCGACGTCGACGCCGCGCTCGCGCGCCTTCTTCAGCTCCTCCTGCGAGCACAGGTAGGCCCAGGCAATGTCGTCAAGCTGCAGATAGCGGCAGCCGGCGTCGTAGAACGCCCTTGATCGCCTTTTGATAGGAGGTCGCCAGATCATCGAAGATGGCGTCGCGATTGGCATAGGCATCCTTGCTCACCGCATTGGGCTCGAGCCGAAAGTGCACCATGGCCGGAGACGGGATGGTCATCTTCGGCGTCACTTTGGTGTGCTCTTTTAAGAACTTGAAATGCTCGATCATCGGGTGGCGGGAGAAATCGATCTTGCCCGAGATCTTGAGGACATGCGGCTTCGTCTGCACGCCCTGGAATTGGATGCCATGGTCGCTTTCGACCACATCGATACCATCGAGCCCGCCGATGAAATCGAAATGCCACCAGGCACGGCGGAACTCGCCGTCGGTGGCGAGCTTCAGCCCGATGTCTTCCTGCTTCTTGATGATCTTGACGATCTCGGCGTCCTCGACCTCTTTCAATTGCGCGGCCGTGATCGCGCCCTTCTCGCGCTTGGCGCGCGCTTCCTTAACCGGCGCGGTGCGCAGGATGGAGCCGACGTGGTCGGCGCGGAACGGCGGCTTTATGCGTTGCGACATGCTTTCCTCCGCGAACGGCGCCGGCGCTCATAGCCGGCGCGGGGCAACGTTTTCCACTAGTGTGGTGGTTCAGAAGTTCGCTTCATTCTATCCGCGAGCCCATCAAGCGAACTTCTGAACCAAACCACACTAGAATCAATAAGTTGCTAGTGTCCTTCGATTCCGAAGTTCGCTCACGAGGACGCCGCAAAATCAAGCGAACTTCGGAATCGGGACACTAGCGAATGATCCGTCCGAAAGCCGGGACCCGACCCGATCAAACCCGGGTTTTGGGGATCACGCGCTGTCCGGTTGAGCCATAGCACGACGGGCGTCGTGCCGTCCCGCGAACGCTTCGCATGCGTAGCGCGCGGTTTCAACCGTGCCGCCGAAGGAAAAATAATGCGGCGCCGCGTCGCCGATGCCCTCGGCAGCGCGCAGCGCCGCGACGATGCGGTCGGGACCGACCGTGCCGACCACCTGCCCGATCAGTCCGCTGCCGGCGCCCGACACGAGCCCGCGCAAGGAAGCGGCGACGCCGCAACGGCGCGCATAACGGATGAGCGCCGGCACGCTGGTCGGGCCGGCCAGACCGATCTTCACCGGCCGCATGATGCCGCAGGCGCGCAACTGCTTGAGCCAGGCGATGATGCGCTCGGGCGAGAAAGAGAACTGGCTGACGATATGCACCTTCAGGCCCTGCGCCGCCGCGGCCGCGATCTTCTCGTCGAGCGCCGCCTCCAGCCGGCCCGACGGAATGCGCGGATGACCTTCCGGATAGGCGGCGATGCCGATCTCCTCGATGCCGGCGTCGCGCAAAGCCCCGTTCTGGATCACCGCCAACGCGTCGGGGAACGCACCCCCCGACTCCACGTCACCGCCGATCACCAGCAGGCGCCGCACATCGGCTTCGGCACGCAAGGCAACGAGCAGGGACTGCAGGTCGCCATGGGTGCGGATGCGGCGCGCGGCGACGTGTATGACCGGCTCCAGGCCGGCTTTACGCAGCCTTGCCGCGGCGGCGACGAGCTCAGCCGGCGTGATGGTCGGCACCGCGGAGAAATAGACCGGCGTTGCGCGCGGCAGCATGTCGGCGAGCGCGTCGATCTCGGCCGCGCTCGGACGCGTGGTTTCGATGGAGAATTGGTGGGAGAATGCCGTGCTCATCTCTCAACCGTTCGTCCCCGCGTAAACGGGGACCCAGGTGAACAAATTACCGATCCCGTGATACGGCTCTGGGTTCCCGCTTGCGCGGGAACGAACGGAGTGTGTGTGCGGCACCGTGCCACTCTCACGACTCACTCGCGCCGGCGCGAGATCACGAAGCTCTCGTCGTAAAACCAAAGGCCGCCGTTCTGCTGCAGCACGTCCCGTGTCGCCTCGATATAGCGGCGGTCGCTGTTGACGTCGGCCAAACGGTCGTCCTCGATCTGCGCCACGTAAATCGCCGCGTTCCAGGCGGCGAACAGCGTCGAGGTGCCGATCGAGTTGGAAATTTCCGACGGCAGCGTGTGCATGTCGTAACGGAACAGCGAGCGCTGGTCGGAATAGGCGTTGAAGTTGAGGTCGCGCCCGGCCGTGCCCAGCTCGTGCTTGACCTGCTTGAGCAGGTCGTGGCGGTTGTGCACGAAGGGATGATCGTCCGGCCAGATCTTGTTGACGATCTGCATGCCCGGGTCGTGCCCGTGGGAATGGATCGCGATCATGCGCCCGCCGGGGCCGAGCGCGCGCGCGAGGGGGCTGAGCACGCGCTTGGCTTTGAACTCGAGCGAGGCGCGTGCGCGATAGGGCTGCGAAGCGATCACCAGGTCGTAGTCGGCGACGGTGCCGCCGGGCCGCGGGATGATCTGGTCGAGCAGGAACTTGTGGTCGCTACGGTAGATCACCAATATCACCGGCCGCTCGTAGACGGGATTGCCGCTTTTCTCGCTGACGCGCGCCTTCCAGTTTTCCGCCAGGAAAGGCTCGAGCGCGGTGATCTGCTCCTCGAAGCGGTGGGCGCTGTTGCCGTCCATCGCCAGGTCTTTCCACACCAGGCTGGCCGCGGCGGAAAGCGACTTCACCCCGAGCCAGGGCGCCTCGGCATAAGCGAGATTGGTCAGCACCAGCACGGTCGCCGGATGCTCGACGAAGCGGTCCGCCACCTTTTGCAGCGTGAGGCGGATGTCCTCGAGGCTGATCTCCTTGCCGACGATATAGAACGGCATGGTGGGGAAACGGTCGTGCATGGTGCGCATGACGCGCGAGAGCACGGTGCCGTCGCCGACGCCGGCGTCGAACACCCGCACGGCCGGCGGGCGCGGATGGATATTGTGCAGTTCGAGGCCGACGCGGTTGGCGATCTCCCATTTCTCCGAGCAGGTGTTCACGAACAGCAGGTACTTCTGCCGATTGTCGAAGAAGCGGAAATTGCGGGTGGGGTCATCGCTCGCCTGCCCCGACGCAACCGGCGGCGCCGGCGGTCTCACGACGGGAAGGCTTTGCGGCGATGGCGAAGCCTCGAACAGAATGCGGCGGCGGCCGGGAGCGCCTTCGGCATTGTGCGCCATGAAGGCGCGGATGCGCTCCAACGTATCGGTGGTGATACGGCCGCCATTGCGCAGCCGGTTGGCGAGCTTGCCGTCATTGACGGCGCGGCGGCCGAAGGTCGATTCGGCAAGACCACGCGCGCGGCAGAATTCGCTGATCTCCTGCAGGATTTGCTCGTTCATGGCGCTTCCCCGAGCCCGGCTCTCGAGGGCCGGTGTATCGCCCAGCGAACCAGTTGCCTGCGGCTCCGTCAATCCTAAATCACACCTCGATCAAGGTGGGCAAAGTGGGTGGGCTGCCGGTGGGCGGACAAATACCAGATGATTTCGATAAATACGGCCGGTAGCGAAGAATTCGCCCCGGCAGTCAGCTCGGCAACTTAGAGAACCATGGGCAATGGCCCGCACTCGGAACAAGGCGTGGGCAAGGGATGGGCCGAGAATGCACCCTTCCGCGCCGGGGATTTCCGGCTCAGACTTCGAAAAAGACGGTCTCGTTCTCGCCCTGCACGCGGATATCGAAGCGATAGACCGCCTGCCCGCCCGACTCATGCTTGTGGGCAAGGAGAGTCCCGCGCCGGTCCTCGGGAACCAGCGCCAGAATGGGATCGGAGCCGTTCGCCGCCTCGTCGGCGAAATAGATGCGCGTATAGACCTGCCGCAGCATGCCGCGCGAATAGAGCGCCACCACGATGTGCGGCGCCTGCGTCTTGCCCCCCGGCCCGGGCACCGGTCCCGGCTTGACGGTGTCGAAGACGTAGACGCCGTCGGCGTCGGTGGCGGAGCGGCCGAAGCCCTTGAACTGGGTATTGGGCAGGGCGCGCGTGTCGCGCGGGGATGCGTAGCGGCCTTGCCCGTCCGCCTGCCAGATCTCGATCATGGCGTCGTTGATCGGCTGACCGTCGCCGTCGGTGACGCGGCCTTCGATGCGGATCTTCTCGCCTGTTGCGTCGGGAGTGACGAGATTGGCGCCGACGGTGTCTTTCCAATCATAGACCTTGCGGTCCGGGCTCCAGTCGCAGCGGCTGTGCGGCGCCAGGCCGTAGGCGAAATAGGGGCCGACTGTTTGCGAGGGCGTGATTTCAGACATTCGGTTTATTCCGTTCAAGACAGCGAGCTACCCACAGTCCGCTCATTCCCGCGCAAGCGGCAATCCAGTGCCGCGATCGGTTTGTTTTCTGTTTGCCGCCCTGGGTCCCCGCTTGCGCGGGAACGAGCGGCTGTGGCGCGATGCAAACCATGGACTAATGCTTGTCGGTGTCCTGCGGCGTCGCCTCGCGGCCACGCAGCACGATGTCAAAGCGGAAGCAGAGCGCCCAGTCGGGGATCGTGTTTTCCAAATCGAAGCGCGCGACCATGCGCTGGCGCGCCTTCTCATCGGTGACCGAATTGAAGATCGGGTCGAACGGGAACAGCGGGTCGCCCGGGAAATACATCTGCGTCACCAGCCGCGACAGGAACGAATGGCCGAACACCGAGAAGTGAATATGGTTTGGCCGCCAGGCATTGTGGTGATTGCCCCAGGGATAAGCGCCGGGCTTCACGGTGACGAAGCGGTAGCAGCCGTTCTTGTCGGTGATGGCGCGGCCGGCGCCGGTGAAATTGGGATCGAGCGGCGCCGGATGCTGGTCGACCGTGTGCACGTAGCGGCCGCAGGCATTGGCCTGCCAGATTTCCACCAGCGTATCGGGCTGCGGCCGCTTGTCCTCGTCGAGAATGTGGCCGTGCACGATGATGCGCTCGCCGAGCGGCTCGCCCTTGTGCTGGCGGGTGAGGTCGTTGTCGCCTTCCTGCACCGCGTCGTGGCCGTAGACCGGGCCGGTCAGCTCCGACAGCGTATGCGGCACCAGGATCAGCGGCTTCGACGGCGAGCGCTTCACCGTCGAGCGGTATTCGGGCGTCAGATGCTTCGGAAAGACGCCGAGACTCTCCCTGGGAAACACGAGCGCCATTCTTGTTGTCCTACTTGTCTTTCGGTCTTTCGCTCCGCCCTACGCGACCCGCTCGAGCGCGAGCGAGACGCCCTGGCCGACGCCGACGCACATGGTGGCAAGCGCCAGCTTGCCGTCGCGTTCATGCAGGCCGTGCACCGCCGTCAGCACCAGACGGGCGCCCGACATGCCGAGCGGATGGCCGAGCGCGATCGCTCCGCCGTGCGGATTGACGTGCTCGGAGTCGTCGGCGAGCCCGAGCTGCCGCAGGCAGGCTAGCGACTGCGAGGCGAAGGCTTCGTTGATCTCGATCAAATCGTAATCGCCGATCTTGTGCTGGAGGCGCGCCATCAGCTTGCGGCTCGCCGGCACCGGCCCGATGCCCATGATACGCGGCGGCACCGCCGCCGACGCCATGCCGAGCACGCGTGCGCGCGGCGTCAGGCTGTGCTCCTTTACGGCCTTTTCCGAAGCGAGAATCAGCGCCGCGGCGCCGTCGTTGACGCCCGAGGCGTTGCCGGCGGTCACCGTGCCGTCCTTGCGGAACGGCGACTTCAGCTTGGCAAGCTGCTCGATCGAAGTGTCGGGCCGCGGATGCTCGTCGCGGTCGACCAGCACCGGCCCGGCCTTGCCGCCGGGCGCCTCGACGGGAACGATCTCGGTGGTGAAATAGCCGCGCCCCTCGGCGGCGCCGGCGCGCATCTGCGAGCGGAGCGCAAAGGCGTCCTGGTCGGCGCGGCTGACCTGGAATTCTTCCGCCACGTTCTCGCCGGTCTCGGGCATGGAATCGACGCCGTATTGCTGCTTCATCAGCGGATTGATGAAGCGCCAGCCGATGGTGGTGTCGAAAATCTCCACCTTGCGCGCAAACGCGGCGTCCGCCTTGCCCTGCACGAAGGGCGCGCGCGTCATCGATTCGACGCCGCCGGCGATGGCGAAATCCATCTCGCCCGCCTTGATGGCGCGGGCGGCGCTGCCCACCGCGTCCATGCCCGAGGCGCACAGCCGGTTGAGCGTCACGCCCGGCACGCTGCCCGGCAGACCGGCCAGGAGCAGCGCCATGCGCGCGACGTTGCGATTGTCCTCGCCGGCCTGATTGGCGCAGCCGTAGAACACGTCGTCGAGCTTTTCCCAGTCGACATGGGTGTTGCGCTCTTTCAGGGCGCGCATCGGCACGGCGGCGAGATCGTCGGTGCGCACCTTGGCGAGCGAGCCGCCGAAGCGCCCGATCGGCGTGCGCGCGGCGTCGCAGATGAATACTTCGGGCATTCTGTCGGTCATGGTGCCTACCTTGTACTCCGTACGGTCACGCCGCTTCCGCCGTGGCGCGGGCGGTGCGCGCGTGCAGGCCGCGCAGCACTTCCAATTCCTGCGCGGTCGGCGGCGCGGTCTCCTCAAGCTTGGGCGCGAACTTCACCGGCCAGCCGGTCGCCTCTTGGATCTGCTCGCGGGTGACGCCCGGATGCAGCGAGACCACCGTCATCTCCTTGTTCTCCGGATCGGGCGCGAACAGGGCGAGATCGGTGATCAGCTTGGTCGGACCCTTGGTCTTCACGCCGAGCTTGCCGCGCGAGCCGCCGCCCGAGACATGGCCGATCGAGGTGACGAAATCGAGCTTGTCGACGAAGCTGCGTTTCGACTGCGCCATGATGATGAAAATTTCCCCGCAGCTCGTGGCGATCTCCGGCGCGCCGCCGCCGCCGGGCAGGCGCACCTTCGGCTTGTCATAGGTGCCGCCGACCACGGTGGTGTTGAGATTGGCGAAGCGGTCGATCTGCGCGCCGCCGAGGAAGCCGACCTTGATACGGCCGCCCTGCAGCCAATAGCGAAACATCTCCGGCACGGACACCGTCGTCACCGCGGTTTCGCACAATTCGCCGTCGCCGATCGACAACGGCAGGATGTTCGGCTTGGTGCCGAGCGTGCCGGATTCGTAGATCAACGTGATGTTCGGCGCGTGGGTGAGGCGGGCGAGATTGGCCGCCGCCGACGGCATGCCGATGCCGACGAAGCAGACGTCGTCGTCCTTCAGCGCGCGCGCCGCCGCGATGGTCATCATTTCATTCGGCTTGTAGTCGGTCATATTTACCTCGTCATTCCGGGGCGCGCCGAAGGCGCGAGCCCTGAATCCAGGGCCACTTCGCAAGACATCGGCTTTCGCCCCTGGATTCCGGGTCCGCTCGCCGCGCTCGCGTCCCGGAATGACCAGAGAGTATCGCTCATAATCGTCTCACTCCGCCGCGGCGCGGTGCTTGCGGGCATAGCGGGCGAAATCGGCTGGGCTGCCCTTCAGCACATTCTCGTCCATCCATTTAAGGAACGTGTCGCGGTCACGCGAGATCGGGTCCCACTGCTTGTAATAGGCGTTGTTCCGCCCGTAATAGCCCTGCGCGTAGGAAGGAAACGCCCCGCCGGGCACTTCCACGACATGGCCGACGGTCCAGTGCGGCAGCACGACCGCGTTGAGACTGCGGTTCGCGGGCAGTTCGTCGACGATCTCCTCCACGGTGACCACCGAGCGCTTGGAGGCGAGCACCGCCTCCTTCTGCACCCCGAGCACGCCTTCGATCATGACGTTGCCGGCGCGGTCGGCGCGCTGGGCGTGGATCACCGCCACGTCGGGGCGGTGCGCCGGCACCGCGGCGAGCTCCTCGCCGGTGAAGGGGCAGGTGATGCGCTTGATCTTAGGGTTCACCGTGGGCAGATCGCCGCCGATATAGCCGCGGAAAACGGCGCAGGGCAGCCCGGCCGCGCCCGCCTCATAGGCATTGGCCATGGCGGCGTGGGAATGCTCCTCGATCTCCAGCCTGTGCGGCCAGCCGTTCTCCACCGCGTCGCGGAAGCGGTGCAGCGAGCCGACGCCCGGATTGCCGCCCCACGAAAAGACCAGTCTGTCGGCGCAGCCCATGCCGATGAGCTGGTCGTAGACCAGGTCCGGCGTCATGCGGATCAGCGTCAGGTGCTTGCGGCGCTGCCGGATGATCTCGTGGCCCGCGGCGGTGGGGATGAGATGGGTGAAGCCCTCCACCGCGACCGTGTCGCCGTCGCGGATACTTGCCTCGATGGCCTCGGCGAGAGAAGAAATACGCGCCATTTGAACTGCTTCCCGGTTGCGGACCCGTATTTACGGCCGCCCAGAGGAAGGGTCAAATGGGGATGTCACTCACCAGTTGGATGCCCAACCATGCTGCTGTCCGATCAACCCATCTTCACCGTCGAGGCCGCCCTCGACGCCATCCTCGATTTCGGCCCCACGCCCTATGGCGGGCGCCGCGTCATCGGCATCAGCGGCGGCACGGTGAGCGGGCCCAGGCTCAAGGGGCGCATCCTGCCGGGCGGCGCCGACTGGCAGATCATCCGCAGCGACGGCGCCGCCGATATCCAGGCGCGCTACACGATCGAGGCGGAGGGCGGCGCGCTCATCCTGGTCAACAGCCTGGGTCTGCGGCACGGCCCGCCGGAGGTGCTGGCGCAACTTGCCCGCGGCGACACGGTCGATCCGGCGCTCTATTATTTCCGCACCGTGATGCGGTTCGAGACCGGCGACGGCGAACTGGGCTGGCTCAACCGCATCCTCGCGCTGGCGCGCGGCGAGCGCCAGGCACGCGGCGTAAAGCTCGATGTGTACGAGGTGAAATGATGGCGTCGGACCGTAGCTTGCCCCCTTCGCTCAAGGCCGAGCAGCAGGACGACATCGCCGTGCTGCGGCTCAACCGGCCGCACAAGCGCAACGCCCTCGACGAGGAGATCATCGCCGGCATCGACGCCTTCTTCGGTGCGCCGCCCGAGGGCGTGCGCGCGGTGCTGCTGGTCGGCGAAGGCGAGCACTTCTCCGCCGGCCTCGACCTGTCCGAGCTGAAGGAGCGCGACGCCCCGCAGGGCCTGGAGCACTCGCGCACCTGGCACCGCGCTTTTGAGAAGATGCAGTTCGGCAAGCTGCCGGTGGTTGCGGTGCTGCACGGGGCGGTGGTCGGCGGCGGGCTGGAGCTGGCCGCGGCCGCCCACGTGCGCCTCGCCGAGCGCTCGGCCTATTATGCGCTGCCGGAGGGCAGCCGCGGCATCTTCGTCGGCGGCGGCGGCTCGGTGCGGCTGCCGCGGCTGATCGGGGTCGCCCGCATGATGGACATGATGCTGACCGGGCGCACCTATTCCGCCGAGGAGGGCCAGACCATGGGGCTCACCACCTATCTGGTCGATCCGGGCAAGGGCCACGCCAAGGGGCTTGAACTCGCCCGCCGCATGGCCGGCAACGCCCCGCTCACCAATTTCGCCATCATGCACGCCCTGCCGCGCATCGCCGAAAGCGATCCGGCCGCCGGCTACGCCATGGAAGCGCTGATGTCGGCGGTCACCCAGGCGGATCCGGAGGCGAAGGCGCGGGTGAAGGATTTCCTCGAGAAGCGTGCGCCCAAGGTGACGCGCTGAGGTAAATCCCGTTTCGTCCCCGCGAGAGCGAGGACCCGGTCTTCTTTTGCTGGATTTCCTGCTTGCGCGGAAATGAGCGGGGAATAGCCGCTCTTGACGCGCAGCCGCCGCCGCGCCGTACTGTTGTCCAGGACAACAAAATCGCCCAAAAGGGCGATCCGAGGAACCGCCAAGGGACGAAATGCCGAGCCTGAACCGCATGGCCAAACCGGCTTCCGCCGCGCCCTTGCGCGCGGTGCGCTTGGGCGCGCCCGACGCCGTCATCGAGCGCAAGCAGGACGGCACCATCCTGATCCGCGCCGGGCAGCCGCTTGCGGCCTATCACGGCAAGCTGAGCGAGCCGTTGGCCAAATGGGCCCAAGAAGCGCCCGAGCGGGTGTTCCTCGCCCAGCGCGGCGACGACGAGGCCTGGCGCCGGCTGAGCTATGCCGAGGTGTTGGACAGGGTGCAGCGCATCGGCGCCGCGCTCTTGCGGCGCGGACTGTCGCCGGAGCGGCCGATCGCCATCCTCTCCGGCAATTCCATCGAGCACGCGCTACTGGCGCTGGCCGCCATGTCTGTCGGCATCCCCTACGCGCCGATCTCGCCGGCCTATTCGCTGATGTCGGGCGATTTCGGCAAACTGCGCACGATCATGCAATTGCTGACGCCCGGCCTGGTCTTTGCCGCCGACGGGGCTGCCTTCGCCAGCGCCATCGGCGCCGCCGTGCCGGACGATGCCGAACTGGTGGTGACGCGCAACCCGCCCGGCGGCCGCAAAGCCACGCTGTTTGCCGACCTGATCGGCGCGGAAGACGCAGCCGGCGTCGCCCAGGCGCACGCGGCCGTCACCCCCGACACCATCGCCAAGTTCCTGTTCACCTCCGGCTCGACCGGCAGCCCGAAGGCGGTGATCAACACCCACCGCATGCTCTGCTCCAACCAGGCCATGCTGACCGCCGGCCTTTGCTTCGTCGCCGACGAGCCGCCGGTGGTGGTCGACTGGCTGCCCTGGAGCCACACCTTCGGCTCCAATCACAACTTCAACATGGTGCTGGTGAACGGCGGCTCCCTCTATATCGACGACGGCAATCCGATGCCGGCCGGCGCGCCGAAGACCGCGCGCAATCTGCGCGAGATCGCCCCGACGATCTATTTCAACGTTCCGAAGGGCTATGAGGCGCTGGTGCCGCATCTGCGCGCGGACGAGACCCTGCGCCGCAACTTCTTCAGCCGGCTGAAAGTGATGTTCTATGCCGGCGCCGGCCTGAACCAGGCCACCTGGGACGCTCTCACCGAGCTCGCGGTCGAGACGACCGGCGAGCGCATTATCTTTCTGACCTCGCTCGGCTCAACCGAGACCGCGCCGGCCGCGCTCGTCTGCACCTGGGACTTCGACCGCGCCGGCAATATCGGCCTGCCCTTTCCCGGCGTCGAGCTCAAGCTGGTGCCCAACGAAGGCAAGCTGGAGGCGCGGCTGCGCGGGCCGCACATCACGCCCGGCTATTGGCGCCAGCAGGATCTGACCGCGGCCGCCTTCGACGAGGAAGGCTTCTACAAGATCGGCGACGCGTTGAAATTCGCCGACCCGGACGATCCGCTGAAGGGCCTCCTGTTCGACGGCCGCATTGCCGAGGATTTCAAGCTGTCGACCGGCACCTGGGTCTCCGTCGGCCCGTTGCGCGGGCGCTTCATCGACTATTTCGCACCTTATGTGCGCGACGTGGTGCTGGCCGGGGCCAACCAGGACGACATCGCCGCGCTGGTGTTTCCCGATATCGAGGCCTGCCGCAAATTGGCGGGGCTCGCCGCCGAAGCGAGCCCGGCTGAGATCGTCGAGCACGCCAAGGTGCGCACGAAGTTTGCCGAACGGCTCACCGGCCTCGCGGCGATGAGCCCCGGCTCCTCCACCCGCGTCACGCGCGTGATGCTGATGGACGAGCCGCCATCCATGGACAAGAGCGAGGCAACCGACAAGGGCTCGATCAACCAGCGCGCGGTGTTGAAGAACCGCGCAGCTCTTGTTGACGAACTTTACACAACGCCGCTATCTGCGCGCGTCATCGAAGCCGAAAGGGCACAGTGATGGAAGTGAAGGGACACGCAGCCATCGTCACCGGCGGCGGCTCCGGCCTCGGCGCGGCCTGCGCGCGCACGCTGGCAGCCGCCGGCGCGAAAGTGGCGATCCTCGACGTCAACCAGAAGGCCGCCGCCGAGATGGCGATCGACATCAAAGGCATCGCACTTCACTGCGACGTCGCCGACGCGGCGAGCGCCGAAGAGGCGGTCAAAAAAGCCGCCGCCGATCACGGTCCGGCCCGCATTCTCATCAACTGCGCCGGCATCGGCCCGGCCAAGCGCATCGTCGGCCGTGACGGGCCGATGCCGCTCGAAGACTTCGCCCGCGTCATCAATATCAACCTGATCGGCAGTTTCAATTTGATGCGGCTGGTCGCCGCCGGCGCGCAGGGCCTGCCGGCGCTCGCCGACGGCGAACGCGGCGTGATCATCTCCACCGCCTCGGTCGCCGCTTTCGAAGGCCAGATCGGCCAGTCCGCCTATTCGTCGTCCAAAGGCGGCGTCGCCGCGCTCACCTTGCCGGCAGCGCGCGAGTTCGCCCAATTCGGTATCCGCGTGCTGGCCATCGCGCCCGGCATTTTCGGCACGCCCATGCTGCGCGGGCTGCCGCAGGAGGTGCAGGATTCGCTCGGCGCTTCCGTGCCCTTCCCCAAGCGGCTGGGCGAGCCGCGCGAATTCGCCGCGCTGGCGATGCATATGCATCCACAACAGTCTATCTCAACGGCGAGGTCATCCGCCTCGACGGCGCGCTGCGCATGGCGCCGCGCTAGCCAAGCTCCGTCACCCTGCGGTGGCCGCCGAAGGCGGCCCTCGAAGGGCAACGGCCCGGGCCTGTCATCCTTCGAGGCTCGCGGAGTTTATCATCGGGCCGCGCTTCGCGCGGACCCGTTGGCCCGCACCTCGGGATGAAGGAGAAAGACCGACGCAAGAAAGCTCCCGTGACTCCCTTCACCAACACCCGCACAGTGCGCATCCAGTGGGGCGATTGCGATCCCGCCGGCATCATCTTCTATCCGCGCTATTTCGCGATATTCGACGTATCCACCGCGGCGCTGTTCGAGGCCGCGCTCGGCATCACCAAGCACGAGATGTTCAAGACGCTGCCCTTTGCCGGCTTTCCGCTGGCGAAGACACACGCGCGCTTCGTCAGGCCCACCCGCTTCGGCGACGACGTAACGGTGGAGAGCCGCGTCGCCTTCGGGCGCTCCAGTTTCCAGGTCGAGCACCGGCTCAGCCTCAAGGGCGAGCTCTGCGCCGAATGCACGGAAACGCGGGTGTGGACCGTGCGCGATGATGCCACCGGCGCGCTGAAGGCCTATCCGGTGCCGGACGAAGTGAAAGCAAAGTTCGGCGTCTCCGCGTGACGCGCGCCACGTGCACCCGATCAATTCGCGCTGTCATTCCGGGACGCCGCCAAGCGGCGGGCCCGGAATCCATACTCCGCACCAGAGATTATGGATTCCGGGTTCGCGGCCTAACGGCCGCGCCCCGGAATGACCGGGAAAATGGTCGGCCGGCATCAAGATCACTCAATCTCCGCCGCGATCTTCTTCAGGATCGCCAGGAACCGCGTGCGGTCGCGCCGGCCGATGATGCGGTCGAGGTTGATCTCGTGCTTGCGGGCGACGCGGGTCATGCTGGCGAGCGTCTTGCGGCCGGCCGGGGTCAGGCTGAGCCGATAGGCGCGGCGGTCGCTGCGCACCCGCTTGCGCTCGACCAGGCCGCGCCGCACCAGGTCCTCCACCACCGGCGTGACGCTCGACTTGTCGCGGCCGTTGGCGAGCGACAGCTCGGTCTGGCTGATGCCCGGATTACGCGCGATCAGCGTCAGGGTGGCGAAGCGGCCCGGGCTTTCGCCGATCTCCAGCGAACGGCGAGAAAAGGCCTGGAAGGTCGATTCCTGCGCCATCCGCAGGTTGAAGCCGATCCAGTTGGCCAGCGGGCCGTAATTGACGGCGCTGCCTGCCGCTTCGGCGTTCCTGCCGCGCTTGATGCGTCGCGTGGTTTCGTTCAATCGTTCCCCCCAGGAAGGCCTTTGGACCGCTCGCCCGGCCGATTAGTTTGGCACCAAACCAAACTTTACATTCGCGGCAAAGTCCGGCTCAATTACCGCAAAGGTCGGCGATCGTAGCCGACTGATAACCGAGGGAGGAAGCCCATGAAACCACGTTTCACCGGATGGCTCGCCGCCGCGGCGGCCGTCGCGCTGCTCTGCGGCGCCGCGCAGGCGCAGGAAAAGACCTTCAACCTGAAGATTTCGCACTGGGTGCCGCCGTCTCACCCGCTGCAGAAGGCGCTGGAGGACTGGGGCGCCTCGGTGGAGAAGGAATCGGGCGGCACCATCCATTACAAGGTTTATCCCGCCCAGCAGCTCGGCAAGGCCTTCGACCACTACGACATGGCGCGCGACGGCATCGCCGACATGACCTACATCAATCCCGGCTATACGCCCGGCCGTTTCCCGATCATCGCCGCCGGCGAATTGCCGTTCCTGATGTCGAACGGCAAGGGCGGCTCGGTGGCGCTCGACGAATGGTACCGCAAATACGCGGCCAAGGAGATGAAGGACGTCAAGTTCTGCCTCGCCTTCGTGCACGACCCCGGCGCGCTGCACATGGTCGACAAGAAGGTGGTGGTCCCCTCCGATATCAAGGGGCTGAAGATCCGCCCGGCGCAGGGCACCATCGCCGAATTCGTGCGGCTGCTCGGCGGCACCAATGTCAAGGCTTCCGCGCCGGAAGTGCGCGACGTGCTCGCCCGTCATGTCGCCGACGGCGTGACCTTCCCCTGGGGCTCGATCATCCTGTTCGGCATCGACAAGGTGACCAAGTATCACATGGAGCTGCCGTTCTACACGACCACCTTCGCGCTGGTGTTCAACAAGGCGACCTACAACGCCATGGACGCCAAGCAGAAGAAGGCGATCGACGACCACTGCAACAGCAAATGGGCGCTGCGCATCGCCGCCCCCTGGGCCGACTTCGAGCATAACGGCATCGCCAAGATCAAGGCGGAGCCCGGCCAGCACGTCTACACGCTGACGAAGAAGCAGATCGCGCTGTGGCGCAAGGCGGCCGCGCCGCTGACCGCCAAATGGGAGGCGCAGGCCAAGAAGTCCGGCATCGATCCGAAGAAGGCGCTCGCCGAGCTCAAGGCCGACCTCAAGAAAGAGCACGCGGCCTATTGATGGACGACGCAGCGAGGGGGCCAGACGGACCAAGCCCCGTCGACAGGTTCATCGACCTGATCGAGGTGACGGCGGCGGGATTTCTCGCCGTCGTCACCTTGCTCACCTTCGTCTCGGTGATCCTGCGCTACTTCTTCTCCTGGGGCATCCCCGACGCCTATGACGTCACCAGCCTGCTGCTCGGCATCCTCATCTTCTGGGGCATGGCCGTTGCCAGCTATCGCGGCGATCACATCACCGTCGACCTCTTATGGAGCGCGATGCCGCCGATGGTGCAACGCGCGATGGACGTGTTCTCGGCGCTGGTGACGCTGGTGGGGCTGACCGCCTTCACATGGATGTTCGCGGAAAAGGTGCTCGACATCCGCGCCGCCGGCACCGGCACCTTCGACCTGCGCCAGCCGGTGTGGATCTATTATTTCATCGCCTGGATCGGGCTTGCCTCCGCCGTGCTGCTGTTGATTTTCCGCACGGTGCGGCTGGTGATCGCGCCGCAGAAGCTCGCGCCCTCGCGCGAAGCCCATACCGGCGAGTGACGCGCAAATGCCGATGCGATCGCCAGCCATCCCAATCGCTCCTCCCCACGAAAGCCGACACCCAGGGCGTCGCAAGCAAGCGCGTGCAAGCATGTGCTGGATTGGCGTCTGCGCGGGAATGAGCGGAGCACGGTACCGATGAGCACCGACGCCGTCGTCTTCATCGGTTTCGCCGCGCTGTTTGCGCTGATGATGCTGCGCGTGCCCGTGGGCATCGCCATGGGCACGGTCGGCGTGCTCGGCTTCGGCTACATGATCGGCAACATCCAGCCGGCCTTGAAGCTCCTGTCGCAATCGCCGATCCGTACCGCCACGGACGCCGAATTCGCGGTCATTCCGCTGTTCCTGCTGATGGGCGCTTTTGCCTCCGCCTCCGGCATGAGCCGCGAACTGTTCCGCGCCTCCAACACCTTCCTCGGCCATCTGCGCGGCGGCCTGGGAGTTGCCACCATCGCGGCCTGCGGCGGCTTCGCCGCCATCTGCGGCTCGTCGGTCGCCACTGCCGCTACGTTCTCCAAGGTCGCCTATCCCGAGATGCGCCGGTTCGGCTATCCGCAAAGCTTCGCCACCGGCGTGATCGCGGCCGGCGGCTCGCTCGGCATCATGATCCCGCCGTCGACCGTGTTCGCCGTCTACGGGCTGATCACCCAGCAGGACATCGGCAAGCTGTTTATCGCCGGCATTATCCCGGGACTGCTCGCGGTCGGCATGTACATGATCACCATCAACCTGATCGCCTTCTTCCGCCCCGACTTCCTGCCCAAGACGCCGCGCCATTCCTGGGCCGAACGCAGAGCCGCGCTGCGCGACGTCTGGGCGGTGATCTTGTTGTTCATCTTCATCATCGGCGGCCTCTACGCCGGCATGTTCACCGCCACCGAAGCGGCTGGGATGGGCGCGGCCGGCGCGCTGATCATCGCGGTGGCGCGGCGCAAGCTCTCGCGCGCCGATTTCTGGCGCTGCCTGATCGAATCCCTGCGCACCACGGCGGCGGTGTTCACCATCCTGATCGGCGCGCTGATCTTCGGCTATTTCCTCACCATCACCCAGGTGCCGCAGAAGCTCACCGTCTTTCTCACCGGCCTCGGCCTCGGCCGCTACGGCGTGCTCATCCTGATCATGCTGATGTATCTGGTGCTCGGCTGCATCATGGACGCCATGGCCATGATCATCCTCACCATCCCGATCGTGTTCCCGGTGATCCAGACGCTCGGCTTCGATCCGATCTGGTTCGGCGTCGTCATCGTGATGACGGTGGAACTCGGCCTGATCCATCCGCCGGTCGGCATGAACGTGTTCGTGATCAAAAGCGTGATCAAGGACGTCAAGCTGTCGACGGTATTCAAGGGCGTCCTGCCTTTCGTGCTCACCGACATCCTGCGGCTGGCGATCATCATCGCCTTCCCGATCCTGGCGACCTGGCTGCCCTCGCA
Source organism: uncultured Pseudomonadota bacterium (assembly GCA_963837965.1). Taxonomy (GTDB): domain Bacteria; phylum Pseudomonadota; class Alphaproteobacteria; order Rhizobiales; family Xanthobacteraceae; genus Pseudolabrys. The sequence goes on from CAWIPY010000013.1 coordinate 22,342, forward strand.
TATGTAGCGCGGAACTGGTAGATAGTTTGTATCCAAACCATCGGCTGGAGACCCGCGGTGGAACGCTCGTTCAAGAAGGAAGTGCAGGCGCTCAGGCTCGGCGAGGGCGAGACCTTCCGCGGCGAAGGCATTCTCGCGGTCACCAAGGCGCTGCTGCAGTCGGGCGTCTCCTATGTCGGCGGCTACCAGGGCGCGCCGGTCTCGCACCTCCTCGACGTGCTGGTGGACGCCGAAGACATCATGGCCGAACTCGGCGTGCACCTGGAGACCTGCGCTAACGAGGCCTCCGCCGCCGCCATGCTGGGCGCCTCGATCAATTACCCCTTGCGCGGGGCGGTGACGTGGAAGTCGATCGTCGGCACCAACGTGGCGGCCGACGCGCTTTCCAACCTCGCCTCGCCCGGCGTCGTCGGCGGCGCCATGATCATCCTGGGCGAGGACTACGGCGAGGGCGCCAGCGTCATCCAGGAGCGCTCCTACGCCTATGCGCTCAAGTCGTCGATGTGGCTGCTCGATCCGCGCCCCGACCTGCCCTCGATCGTGCGCATGGTGGAGAAGGGCTTCGAGCTGTCGGAGGCGAGCCACGCGCCGGTGATGCTGGAACTGCGCATCCGCGCCTGCCATGCCACCGGCGAATTCACCGCCAAGACCAACCGCAAGGGAATTGTCTCCGGGCTCGACAAGCTCGCCGGCCCGCCGCGCTTCGACTACGGGCGCCTCGCCCACCCGCCGGTGATCTACACCCAGGAGAAGCTGAAGGTGGAGGAGCGGCTGCCGGCCGCGCGCAGGTTCATCCGCGAGGAGAAGCTCAACGAATTGATCCCCGGCGAAGCCGACGACGTCGGCATCATCGTCATGGGCGGACTAACCAACAGCGTGCTGCGCGCGCTCGAGCGCTTGCGTCTGGCCGACGTGTTCGGCGCGTCGCGCATTCCGCTGCTCGTGCTGAACGTCGTCTATCCTCTCGTGCCGGAGGAAATCCGCGAATTCTGCGCGGGCAAGCGCGCCGTGCTGGTGGTCGAGGAAGGCAACCCGGCCTATGTCGAGGACGCGGTCAATGTCGAATTGCGCCGCGCCGACATGCAGACCAAGGTCTACGGCAAGGGGCCGCTGCCGCAGGCCGGCGAATATTCGTCCGACGTGCTGCTGGAAGGTCTCGCCGCTTTCCTGCAGGCGGCGAGGCCGAAGGACCTCGACGCCGACGCGCTGGCGCAAGAAGCGCGCGGGCTGTTCGCCCACAAGCCCAAGGCCGCCGCCGCCTTGGGCCCGCTGCCGCCGCGCCCACCCGCCTTCTGCACCGGCTGCCCGGAGCGGCCGGTCTTTTCGGCCATCAAGCTGATGCAGCGCGAACTTGGGCCGACGCATATCTCGGCCGACATCGGCTGCCATTCGTTCGCGACTTTCGCGCCGTTCTCGCTCGGCAATTCCATCCTCGGCTATGGCATGTCGCTCGCCAGCGCCGCCGCGGTCGGGCCGAACATGCAGAAGCGCCCGATCGCGGTGATGGGCGACGGCGGCTTCTGGCACAACGGCCTGATCACAGGCGTCGCCTCCAACCTGTTCAACAAGGGCGACGGCGTGCTGATCGTGATGCAGAACGGCTACGCCTCCGCCACCGGCCAGCAATACATTCCGTCGAGCGCGACGAGCCGCGAGGGCAGCGCGCCCGGCATGAGCATCGAGCAGACGCTGCGCGCCATGGGCGTGAAATGGCTGCGCACCGTGCGCACTTACGGCGTCGCCAACATGGCGGCGACGCTGAAGGAGGCGATGAAGACCGCCGAGAAGGGACTGAAGGTCGTCATCGCCGACGGCGAATGCCAGTTGGCACGCCAGCGCCGCGTGCGCGCCGAAGACGCCGAGAAGCTCAAGCGCGGAATGCGCGTCACCCGCGCCCGCTACGGCGTCGATGACGAAATCTGCACCGGCGACCATTCCTGCATCCGGCTGTCCGGCTGCCCGTCGCTGACGGTGAAACCCTCGCCCGATCCCTTGCGCACCGATCCGGTGGCGACCGTAGTGGAGAGTTGCGTCGGCTGCGGACTGTGCGGCGAGGTCGCCCACGCGGCGGTGCTGTGCCCCTCGTTCTACCGCGCCGAGATCGTGCGCAACGCCACCTGGCGCGACCGTCTGAAGCATCGCCTGCGCCGAAGCGTGATCCGGTGGCTTTCGCCGCGGAATGCTGCGGCGTCCGCGTCCCTACAAACAGCGTCATTCCGGGGCGCGAGCCAACGGGTCCGGCCGGAGGCCGGCCCGATGATAAACTCCGCGAGCGAACCCGGAATCCAGCGCGTTTCGCCCCTGGATTCCGGGCCCGGCCCTTCGGGCCGTCCCGGAATGACGCCGGTAAAGCTGCTCATCGCCGCGCTCGGCGGCGAGGGCGGCGGCGTGCTGACCAATTGGATCGTAGCGGCGGCGGCAGAAGCCGGCTTCCCGGTCCAGTCGACCTCGATCCCCGGCGTCGCCCAGCGCACCGGCGCCACCACCTATTACATCGAGATCCTGCCGGAACACGCAGCCGGTCTCGGCGGCAAGCGGCCGGTGCTGGCGCTGACGCCGGGCGTCGGCGACATCGACGTGGCGGTCACCAGTGAGCTCTTGGAAGCCGGCCGCACGGTGGCGAACGGCTTCGTCACACCGGACCGCACGCACGTCATCGCTTCGACGAGCCGCTTCTATGCCATGGACGAGAAGATCGCCATGGGCGACGGCCGCTTCGACCAGGACAAGCTGATCAAGGTTGTCAACGAGCATGCGCGCGACGCGCTGCTGATCGACATGGGGCGGCTGGCGAAAGAATCTGGCTCGATCGTCAATGCCGTCATGCTGGGCTCCATCGCCGGCTCGGGCCGGCTGCCGCTAACGCCGGAGCAATTCGAAGCCGCCATCCGCGCCGACGGCAAATCGGTCGATGCCAATTTGCGCGGCTTCCGCGCCGGTCTCGAAGCCGCACGCGCCAAGCGGCCCCCCACGCGCGCCACCGAGCGCAAGAAGCACGCGGCTGCGACAAGGCAGTCGGTCGAGCAGGCGGTGGCCTGGAACTTCCCCGCGCTGGCGCAGGCGACTGCTCTGGAAGGCGTGCGCCGCCTGCATGTCTACCAGAACATCGGTTACGCCCGGCGCTATATCGAGCGGCTCAAGCCCATCGCGCAGGCCGACGAGGCCGGCAACGCCAAGGGCAAGCTCTTGAAGGAGGTCGCGCGCCACCTCGCCTTGCGCATGTCGTACGAGGACGTCGTGCGCGTGGCGGTCGCCAAGATCGCGCCCGAGCGCATGCAGCGCATCGCGCGCGAGGAGCTCGGCGTCACCCACGAGCCGTTCACCGTGCACGATTTCCTCAAGCCCGGCATCGAAGAGCTGACACAGCTCTTGCCGCCGTTCGTGGCGCGACCGATCCTGGCAATCGCCCGGCGCCGCGGCTGGCTCGGGCATGTCTATTTCGGCATGGAGGTGGAGACCACCTCGGTCGGCGGCTTCCTCAAGTTTCTCATGCTCGCCAAGCTGCGGCCGCTGCGCCCCTTCGGCTACCGCTTCAAGCAGGAGCAGAAGGCGATCGACGCCTGGCTCGCGCTGGTCGCGCAAGCCGCCAAGCAGTCGCCGGAACTCGCACTCGAAGTCGCCGAATGCGCGCGGCTGATCAAAGGCTATGGCGACACGCATGCGCGCGGAACGGCGAACTACGCGGCGATCGAGCAGCGCGTCATCCGGCCGGCGCTCGCCGGGCATATCCCGCTCGCGCGGGCGATCGACGCCGTCGCGAGCGCGCGCGCCGCGGCGCTCACCGATCCGGAAGGCGAGAGCCTCGCCAAATGCCTCGCCGAGATCGAGGGCCACGCCGCCCTGCCGCTGGCGGCGGAATAGAAAGTCCGCCCTTTCGGGACGGCGCGTCAGCGGATCACGGCGAAGCTGTCGAAGTGACAGGTGGGCGCGCATCGCCGCACAGGCTGTCATGCCCCGCGAATGCGGGGCATCCAGTACCTTCGATATTCGGTCGATATTCGATTGTGGATACTGGATCGTCCGACGGAGCCTGTGCTCGGGCCGGCGAAGCCGGACCCGAGTGCGGACGATGACACGTGGAGGACTGGGCTGCGCCTGTGGCAACATGCGCCACATCTGCTACCTTCCTCCCATGGCGCTGACGCACATAATCGGCATGTCCGAGCCCGAGCCGCAGGGCGGCTCAGCCCCGTCCAATAACAGCGACGGGAGCGTCACGGCCAAAGCGGACGCCGAAGGCGGCCGCGTCACCCCGATGATGGAGCAGTACGTCGAGATCAAAACCGCCAATCCGGACTGCCTCCTGTTCTATCGGATGGGTGATTTCTACGAGCTGTTCTTCGAGGACGCGGAGGTCGCCTCGCGCGCGCTCGGCATCATGCTGACCAAGCGCGGCAAGCACCTCGGCCAGGACATCCCCATGTGCGGCGTGCCGGTCGAGCGCGCCGACGAATATCTCCACCGGCTCATCGCACTCGGGCATCGCGTCGCGGTGTGCGAGCAGATGGAAGATCCCGCGGAGGCGAAGAAGCGCGGGGCGAAAAGCGTCGTCAAGCGCGACGTGGTGCGGCTGGTCACGCCGGGCACGCTCACCGAAGACACGCTGCTCGACGCCAAGCGCAACAACTATCTGCTGAGCGTGACGCGCGCACGGCTTTCGTCCGTCGGCGAGGAGGCGCGCTTCGCGCTTTCCTGGATCGACATCTCCACCGGCGAGTTCCGCGTCACCGAGTGCGACCGCATGATGCTCGCCGCCGAGATCGCGCGGCTGGAGCCGGGCGAGATCATCGTCTCCGACGGGCTCTATGGCGACGCCGAGCTTGCCCGCTTCTGGCGCGAACTGCCGGCGGTGACGCCGCTGACCCGCGACGTGTTCGACAGCGCGACGGCAGAGCGGCGGCTCGCCTCCTTCTTCGCGGTCGCCACCAGCGAGGCCTTCGGCGCGCTGACGCGGCTGGAGCTGACCGCGGCGGCGGCCTGCGTCACCTATGTCGAGCGCACCCAGCTCGGCAAGCACCCGCCGCTGTCACCGCCCCTGCGGGAGGCGCCGTCTGCCAGCATGGCCATCGACCAGGCCACCCGCGGCAATCTCGAACTGTTGCGCACCTTATCGGGCGAGCGGCGCGGCTCGCTGCTCGACGCCATCGACCGCACCGTCATGGCCGCCGGCTCGCGTCTGCTTGCGCAGCGGCTGTCGGCGCCGCTGACCGATCCGGTGGCGATCAACCATCGGCTCGATGCGGTCGGAGCCTTCGTCGAACAGGTCGGGCTGCGGGCCGAGGTGCGCTCGCGCCTGGGGGCGGCGCCCGATCTCGCCCGCGCCCTTGCGCGCATCGTCGTCGGCCGCGGCGGCCCGCGCGATCTCGCCGCCATCCGCGACGGCATCCTGGCCGCCGCCGACCTGGCTCGCGCGCTGGGCGCGCTGCAAGAACCGCCGGCTGAGATCGCACAGGCCATGCAGTCGGCGCGAGAGCCGGACGGCAGGCTGGCGGCCGAGCTGTCCGCCGCGCTTGCGGTCGAACTGCCCGCTTTCAAGCGCGACGGCGGCTTCGTCCGCGAGGGCTATGACGCCGCGCTCGACGAATTGCGCTCCTTGCGCGACGAATCGCGCCGCGTGATCGCCGGCCTGCAGGCGCGCTACGCCGAGCAGACCGGCGTGCGCGCGCTCAAGGTGCGCCACAACAACGTGCTCGGCTATTTCGTCGAGGTCACCGCCCAGCACGGCGACAAGCTGCTTGCCGCGCCGCTCAACGCCACCTTCATCCACCGCCAGACGCTGGCCGGACAGGTGCGCTTCACCACCACCGAGCTAGGCGATTTGGAAGCGAAAATCGCCAGCGCCGCCGAGCGCGCACTCGGCTTCGAACTGGAGATTTTCGAAAGGCTCGCCGCGTCGGTCATCGCGGAAACCGAGGCCATCAGGTCCTGCGCCGAGGCGTTAAGCCGGCTCGACGTGGCAAGCGCGCTTGCCCAGCTCGCCGCCGAGCGTGACTACGCCCGCCCGCATGTGGATTCCTCCCTCGACTTCGTGATCGAGGGCGGCCGCCACCCGGTGGTCGAGCAGGCGCTGTCGCAGGACGGCACGCCTTTCGTCGCCAATGACTGCGATCTCTCTCCTCCGCCGCCGCCCTACCCGCCCCCGCAAGCCGGGGAAGGAGGGGCGGAGGCAGGCCGCATCTGGCTGATCACCGGGCCCAACATGGCGGGCAAGTCCACCTTCCTGCGCCAGAACGCGCTGATCGCCATCCTCGCCCAGATGGGTTCGTTCGTGCCGGCGAAGCAGGCCCGTATCGGCACGGTCGACCGGCTGTTCTCCCGCGTCGGCGCCGCCGACGACCTCGCCCGCGGCCGCTCCACCTTCATGGTGGAGATGGTGGAGACCGCCGCCATCCTCAATCAGGCGGGCAGCCGCGCCTTGGTGATCCTGGACGAGATCGGCCGCGGTACCGCCACCTTCGACGGTCTCTCCATCGCCTGGGCCACGGTCGAGCACCTGCATGAGGTCAACAAGTGCCGCGCATTGTTCGCCACCCACTTCCACGAATTGACTGCGCTGGCCGCCCGCCTCAATCGCCTGCACAATGCCACCGTGCGGGTGAAGGAGTGGCAGGGCGAGGTGGTGTTTCTGCATGAGGTCACCGCCGGCGCCGCCGACCGCTCCTACGGCATCCAGGTGGCGCAACTCGCCGGGCTTCCGGCGACCGTCATCGAGCGTGCCAAAGTGGTGCTGGCCCAGCTCGAGCAGGAGGATCGCGGCGCCGCCAAGGGCTTCGAGGACCTGCCGCTGTTCGCCGCGCCGTTCAAGCCGCCACCCGCGGCGCGAGCGGGCGCCGGCGATCTGCTGACCGCGGCGGTAGCAGCCCTCAACCCGGACGACATGTCGCCGCGCGAGGCCATGGAGGCGCTCTATCGCCTGAAGGAGCGATTGGCTAAAGGCGGGAAGGGGTAGTCTTGCCGTTCGCGATAGCGAAAACTCCGCCCCTTCCCGCGCAAGCGGGAATCCAGTGCCGCAGTCGAAAAGCACCCCAAATTCTGCCCTGGGCCCCGCTTGCGCGGGGACGAGCGGATGTGAGTGAATAGAACGTCATGATGAACGTCGCCGAACGGACCCAGGCCAATGCGCCGGCGGAGGCGCAAGCCTGGCTCGCCCGCTTCGAGGCCGCCTTGCAGGCGCGGGATGCTGCCCGCTGCTGCCTGCCTGCTGCTCTGTTCCTGCCGGACGGCATGTGGCGCGACCTTCTCGCCTTCACCTGGAACATCGAGACCGCATGCGGCCGCGAGGCGATCGAAAAGTCCCTGCGCGCGACGATCGCCCGCACCCGGGCCTGCGAATTTCCACATCCCGCCCGAACGCACGCCGCCGCGCTGGGTCGGGCGCGCCGGCACCGAAGCGCTCGAATGCCTGTTCGGTTTCGACACCGCTTTCGGCCCGTGCAGTGGCGTTGTGCGGCTCAAGCGCGACGAACAAGATCCCGCGCGCCTGCTCGCCTGGACAATGAACACCAATCTCGTGGAGTTGCGCGGCTACGAAGAAGAATTCAAGCGGCGCGGCGAGCCCGATTCCACACGCGATTTCGGCGGCGGGAACTGGCTTGACCGCCTCAACAGGCAGCGCGCCTTTGCCGACCGGGACCCGGCCGTATTGGTGGTGGGCGGCGGCCAGGCCGGCCTTTCGATCGCCGCGCGCCTAGCGCAGCTCGGCGTCGACACGCTGATCGTCGACCGCCACGAGCGCATCGGCGACAACTGGCGCAAGCGCTACCATTCGCTGACGCTGCACAATGAAGTGCATGTCAACCACCTGCCCTATATGCCGTTCCCGCCCACCTTCCCGGTCTATATCCCGAAGGACAAGCTGGCGAACTGGTTCGAGGCTTACGTCGAAAGTCTGGAGTTGAACTACTGGACGGGCACCGAGCTCGTGAGCGGCGGCTACGACGATGTCCGCAAGCAGTGGAACGTGACACTCAAACGCGCGGACGGTGAAACGCGCGTCATGCATCCGCGCCATCTCGTCTTCGCCACCGGCGTGTCCAGCATTCCCACGACGCCCGACCTGGCCGGCCTGAAGGACTTCGCCGGCGAGGTCGTGCACTCGGGCAGCTTCCATGACGCCGCGCGCTGGAAGGGCCGCAAGGCGCTCGTGCTCGGCACCGGCACCAGCGGCCACGATGTCGCGCAGGAGCTCACCGCGAACGGCGCCGACGTGACCATCATCCAGCGCAGCAAGACTTACGTGGTAAGCCTTAAGGAAGCACAGAGCGTCTATGCCATCTATTCCGAGGGCATTCCCTTCGACGACTGCGATCTGATCGCCACCTCGTTCCCCTATCCGGTGCTGCAGCGCGCCTATCAGCTCTCCACCACCAAAAGCAAGATGGTCGATCGCAGGCTGATCAGGGCGCTGGAAGAGCGCGGCTTCAAAATCTGGTACGGCGAGGACGAAACCGGCTTCCAGATGATGTATCTGCGCTACGGCGGCGGCTATTACTTCAATGTCGGCTGCTCGGAAATGATCATCTCCGGCGCGGTCAAGCTCCTGCACTTCGCCGACATCGACCGTTTCGCCGCCGACGGCGCGCGGCTCAAGGATGGCAGCACGGCGGAGGCCGAGCTGCTGGTGCTGGCGACCGGCTACCTCAACCAGCAGGAGACCGTTCGCCGCTATCTCGGCGACGCGGTCGCCGACAAGATCGGGCCCGTCTGGGGTTTCGACGAGGGCGGCGAACTGCGCAACATGTGGCGCCGCACCGCGCAGGAAGGCTTGTGGTTCACCGCCGGCTCGCTCGCCCAATGCCGCATCTTCTCGCGTTACCTTGCGTTGCAGATCAAGGCGCAGGAGGAAGGACTGCTGCAATAGCGGTCATCGCGGCCGGGCTTGTCCGGATTTCTCTTGTTCGGCGATGAGCTTTTCAATCTCGTCGATGGAATAGCGAAATCCCATCCCCAATGTCTTGTCGGTGCCGGCTTCGAGTGGCCACAATCCCTGAATGCCGTTGACTATACTCAGCCTGCCGCCGGAATCCGATTTCACGAACAGCAGGACGCGGCGCCCCACCGCCGGAAACACAAGGCTATCCTCGCGCCCCCTCTGCCCGGGCTTGTAGAAGGTGCCCAGCACGAGCGGCTTGGAGGCGTCGTAGCTTCCCTTGAGGACGCGCACGATCTTGAGCTCATTGCGAATTGGGGCGCCGTAAGATCGGGTGGGATCCTCGGAGATCGAGACGACTTGGGCAATCACGATCAATTGGGCCCTTGCCACCAGATCGGATACCGGCAAGGTTCTGATCATGGCCATCGCCGGCGCGGAATAAAGTAGTGAAAGGGCCGCGGCAAATAGAAGGCGCATGATGGCTCCGCTTGGTCGGCGCTCTCCCGCACGTATACAGAGGCACGAAGCTCAGCGAAAAGGCGGCATGGTCGCCATGATTTAGATCAAGCCTTGCGCCACTGCCGCGCCAGCCACAACAGCGCGTTCCAGGCGAGGCCGATGCCGAGGCCGATGGCATAGGACCACCACACGCCGAGCGGCTGCGCGAGCAGATGCACAGCCATAAGGCTCAGGCCAAGCCCGACCAGCGGCGCCTGCACATGGGCGGCGACGCTCGCCGCAGCCGGTCCCCCGATGCGCGGGTGCAGGATAACGAAGAACGAGCCCATCGCGACGGGAAAGAAGGCGAATAGGCCGGACAGAAACGAGCCAATGGAATAGCTCGCCGCCGTCACGACCAGCACGCACAAGGTCACCACGGCGGCGCGCCAGGCGAGATCGCGCGCCGTGAGCCGCACGCGCTTGATGGCGCCGGTGATGCGGAAGCGGCTGCCGGCCAGGATCGCCAGCGGAAACACGATCGTATTGAGCAGCGCGGCGCTTGCTGCGCTCCAGTCCACGAAGCGCGTCAGGTAAGCGGCGAAGAACCACACGACATAAGCGCCGCCCAGGCTGACCAGGAGATTGTTGCGCTGCGCTAAGATCGCGTAGGAGAGCGCGAACACCGCCACCACCGCGTTCGACACCATGCTGCCGACCGCGCTCTGCGCGATGAAGTCCGGTGGATGCTCCCAGGCCAGAATGATCATGGCGGCGCCGCCGGCGGTCGGCAGCGAGGCGATCAGCGAGCCGATGAACGGCCCAGAGCGCTCGACCACGATGGAGGCCGCCACCACGATGCCGGCGGTCATGACGATCTTGAGCAGCAGGCCGGTGAGGAACATGCCCATGGCCTAGAGATCGATCCCATGTCGGCGCGCAGTCAGCACGGTCAGGCCCCAGGTCACCGAGGTCGCCGCCGCCAGGGCAAGACCCGCGGCGGCGCCGAGCGGCACGGCGGTGAAATGCAGCACCACGCAGGCGCCGGCAAAGCCGGTGAGGCCGAGCACCGCATTGGCCAGCACCGCGGCGGTCGGTTTGCCGCCGACGCGCCGGTGCAAGATCAAGATCACGCTGATCAGAATGATCGGAAACACCGCCAGGATGCCTGTGCCGGCAGGGCCGATGCTGTAGCTGAGCGTCACCGTGGTGCCGACCAGCATTGCCACCATGGCGGCGCGCAGCGCGAGGTCGTACCAGTATGTGCGCACCGGCGGGATGCGCACATGACGCAGGGGCCGCGCCAGCGCGACGCAGGTGGCGATCACGGCGAGATTGGTCAGCCCGGCGGACACGACGGTCCAATGCACCATATGCACGCCGTAGGCCAGCATGAACCACGCCGCCAGCGCCAGCGGCAGGCTGACGATAAGCGCCTCACTCTGCGCCAGGAGCACATAAATGAGCGCGAAGATCACGTTGACGTTGTTGATGGCGAGGCTGTTGACGGCGCTCGCTGCGATGAAGCGCGCGCCGTGGTCGATGGCGAGAAACACATAGACCGGGCCGGCCCCCAGCGGCAGCGTCGCCACCAGCCCGCCCATCAGCGGCCCGGCGCGCTCGGCGGCGAGCGTCGCCGTCACCACGAAACCGGCGGTGACGGCCATTTTGACGATCAGCGTGAGGGCGAAGTGCAGGTCGGGGGACATTGCTCTTCTCCCTCTCCCACTCTCGGGGAGAGGGTCGGGATGAGGGGCCTATCGAAATGCAAGGCGAAAGGACACCCCCTCACCCGGCCGCCTAGCGGCGGCCGACCTCTCCCCGCACGCGGGGAGAGGTAGCTGCGGGCCTACACCCGCGCCATCTTCACCTCGACCGGCGGGCCGGCCTTGATGGTCTGGTACACCACACAATAGCGCTCGGTGAGCTTGAGCAACTGATCGAGCTTGTCCTGCGGCGCATCGGTGTCGAGATCGAAATTCAGGCGGATCGTGCGGAACCCGACCGGGGCATCCTTGGCCACGCCCAGCGTGCCGCGCACGTCGAGCTCGCCAACCGCCGATACGGCGCCCGAACGCAACGGAATGTCGAGCGCGGTCGCCACCGCCTTCACCGTCACGCCGGCGCAGGCGACCAGCGCCTCCAGCAGCATATCGCCCGAGCACAGTTCCATGCCGGAACCGCCGGCCGCCGGATGCAGCCCAGCCTGCGCCAGCAGGCGCCCCGTCTCAAGTTTGCAGGCGATGTTGGCCTCGTCGAGCGAGCCTTTCGCCTGCAAGGTGATCACCGCCGTTTCCGGGTTTTCCTTATAGCGCTGCTTTATCGGCGCCTGCAGGCTGCGCAATTCGTTGGCGTCCATCCGTTCCTCCATCGTTGTTGCACGAGCCGGATTTAACCCCGCGCAGCCGGCAAAATTCCGCGGCCACGATCAAGCCGGCGTGAGCACCATGCGACCGACCACCTTGCCGGCGCGCAGGTCGCCCATCGCCGCATTGACCTCGTCGAGCGGACGGGTGGTGACCGGCACGTCGGGCAGACCGGCGCGCTTCACGAGATTCAAAAGCTCACCCATCTCGGCCAGGCTGCCGAGATAGGAGCCCTGGATGGTGAGCGCCCGCATCGGAATCGGCGGCAGCGAGACGGTAAGCTCGCCGCCATAAAGGCCGACGATGATGTACTTGCCGCCCTTGACCAGGCTGTCGTAGCCGACCCGCGCCGACTTAGACGAGCCGACCAGATCGATCACCGCCCAGGCGCCGGCGCCTTCCTTCGTCAGCTTCATGATCTGATTGGCCGCATCGGCCGCGCCGCCGTCGACCACATGCGCCGCGCCCGCCTTCTTCGCCGCCTCGCGCTTGACCGGATCGATGTCGACCACAATGGCCGAGTGGCCGCCCATCTTCTTGTGCAGACCGAGGCACATCAGCCCGAGGCCACCGGCGCCGATGATCACCGTCGGCTCGTCCTTGAGGGTCGCCACCTTCTTCAAGGCGCTGAAAGTAGTGATGCCGGAACAAGCGAGCGGCGCGGCCCGCTCCGGCGCGAGATCGCCAATTTCGAACAGATAACGCGGATGCGGCATCATGAGATGGGTGGCGTAGCCGCCATTGGAGAACACACCCAGGCTGCGCATGCTGCGGCACAGGAAATCCTCACCGCGCAGGCAGGCGGCGCAGGTGCCGCAGCCGATCCATGGATCGGCCAGCCTCACCTCGCCCACTTTTACGCCCTTGGCCTCCGGCCCGACCGCCACCACCTCGCCCACGTTCTCGTGGCCGAGCGTCAGCGGCAGCTTCATGCCGCGGTCTTCCAGATTCATCCTCTTGCCGCCGCCCAGATCGAAATAGCCGTCGGCGATATGCAGATCGCTGTGGCAGACGCCGGCCGCCAGCACCTTGAGCAGCACCTCGGTGCCCTTCGGCTCGGGCGTCGGCCCCTCGTTGCACTGCAAGGGCTGGCCGCAGGTGCAGACCTGGAACATGCGCATCGCGTTTCTCTCCCGCTTTTCTGTTCTTCCGGGCGGCAAGGAACCACAATCCGCGCCGCCCGTCACCTGCTGCCAAAATCTTAGGCTGTAGCCGGAAAATATCCCACCGAATGGCTCGAAGCGCGCTTCGCCATGAATATCTTGGCGCGAGGCGGTGACTTCTTTGGCCGCCTCCGCTATCGGGAAGGAACCATGACCTCGCTTGCCGTCGACCCCGACACCCGCACGCCGCCGGACCGACCCCCGCGGGCGCCGCATGACCTGCTCGACGTGCGTGCCATCACGGCCGAGTTGGAAGAGCTTGCGAAGACACATGCCGGGGGCGAGAGCGAGTTGCGCAGCCTGGTGGCGCAGCGGCTCAAAGCCGCGCTGATCGAAGGCCGCGCCAAAGCCGAGAAGCTGCTGCTGAAGGACCGGCACGGCCGCCGCTGCGCCGAACGGCTGTGCAAGATGGAAGACACAGTCATCCGCCTGCTGTTCGACTTCACGCGCAACCATCTCTATCGCTCGGAAAACCCTTCCGAAGCGGAGCGCATGGCGGTGGTCGCCACCGGCGGCTACGGGCGTGGGCTGCAGGCGCCCGGCTCGGACATCGACCTGCTGTTTGTGCTGCCCTACAAGCAAACGGCCTGGGGCGAGCAGGTCGCCGAAAGCATTCTCTATTGTCTGTGGGACACCGGCCTCAAGGTCGGCCACGCCACCCGCTCGGTCGACGAATGCATCCGCCAGGCGAAGGCGGACATGACCATCCGCACCGCCATTCTGGAGGCGCGCTTCCTGCTCGGCGACCGTGCGCTGTTCGACGAGCTGATCGAGCGCTTCGACAACGAGGTGGAGCGCAACACCGGCGCTGAATTCGTCGCCGCCAAACTCGCCGAGCGCGAGGAGCGCCTGCGTCGCGCCGGCCAGTCGCGCTATCTGGTCGAGCCCAACGTGAAAGACGGCAAGGGGGGCTTGCGCGACCTGCACACGCTGTTCTGGATCGCAAAATATGTTTTCCGCGTGCGCGACCCCGACGAACTGGTCAAGCGCGGCGTGTTCGACAAGGACGAATACAAGCTGTTCCGCCGCTGCGAGGATTTCCTCTGGTCGGTGCGCTGCCACATGCATTTCGTCACCGGCCGCGCCGAGGAGCGGCTGTCGTTCGACATCCAGCGCGAGATCGCGGTGCGGCTAGGCTATACCGAGCATCCCGGGCTGAAGGACGTCGAGCGCTTCATGAAGCACTACTTCCTGATCGCCAAGGACGTCGGCGATCTCACCGCCATTCTCTCCGCCGAATTGGAGGACAGCCACGCCAAGAGCGTGCCGGTCTTGAGCCGCGTGATGGCGAAGTTCCGGCGCCCGGCCAAGCACGTGCGCCTCACCGGCAGCGAAGATTTCGTGGTCGACGGCAACCGCATCAATGTCGCCAACGGCAGTGTCTTCCGCCGCGACCCGGTCAACCTGATCCGCATCTTCCATCTCGCGCAGAAGCACAATCTGCCCTTCCACCCCGACGCGATGCGCGTGATCACCCGTTCTCTCAAGCTGATCGATTCCAAGCTGCGCGCGAATGAGGAAGCCAACCGCCTGTTCCTGGAGATCCTCACCTCCAAGAAAGATCCGGAGACCGTGCTACGCCGCATGAACGAATCGGGCGTGCTCGGCAAGTTCGTACGCTCCTTCGGCAAGATCGTCTCCATGATGCAGTTCAACATGTATCACCACTACACGGTGGACGAGCACCTGTTGCGCTGCATCGGCGTCCTGGAAGAAATCGAACGCGGCGACAGCACCGACACCAAGCTCGCCAGCGAACTGATCCACAAGATCCAGGCTTCGCATCGCCGCGTGCTTTATGTCACGCTCTTCCTGCACGACATCGCCAAGGGCCGGCCGGAGGACCATTCCGCAGCCGGCAGCCGGGAAGCCAGGCGTTTCTGCAAGCGGCTCGGCTTCTCGGCGAGCGAAACCGAGCTATGTTCTTGGCTGGTGGCGAACCATCTGGTCATGTCGAGCGTGGCGCAGTCGCGCGACCTGTCCGACCGCAAGACGATCGAGAACTTCGCTAACCTGGTGCAGGACGCCGAGCGGCTGAAGCTGCTCACCATCCTCACCACCGCCGACATCAAGGCGGTCGGCCCCGGCGTATGGAACGGCTGGAAGGCGCAGCTCATCCGCACGCTCTACTTCGAAACGGAACCGGTGCTTACCGGCGGCTTCTCCGAGGTCAACCGCGCCCAGCGGGTGACGCTGGCGCAGAGCGAATTCCGCGAGGCCATGACAGACTGGCCGCCGGAGGAGCTCGACGCCTATATCGCCAGGCACTATCCCGCCTATTGGCTGAAGGTCGACCTGCCGCACAAGATCGAGCACGCCAATTTTCTGCGCGGCGCCGAGCGCGCCGGCAAGACACTCGCCACCACCCTCGGCTTCGACGCCGAGCGCGCCGTCACCGAACTCACGGTGCTCGCGCCCGACCATCCCTGGCTGCTGTCGATCATCGCCGGCGCCTGCGCCATGGCCGGCGCCAACATCGTAGACGCGCAGATCTACACCACCACGGACGGCCGCGCGCTCGACACCATCTCCGTCTCGCGCGAGTTCGACCGCGACGAGGACGAGGAACGGCGCGCCGGCCGCATCGCGGATTCGATCGAAAAGGCGCTGCGCGGCGAACTGCGTCTGCCCGACGTCGTGGGCAAGCGCGCCGCGCCCAAGGGCCGCATCAAGGCTTTCGCGCTCGAGCCCGCCGTCATCATCAACAACCAGTGGTCCCACCGCTACACCATGGTGGAGATCACCGGGCTCGACCGCACCGGCCTGCTCTACGAACTGACGGCGACGCTATCCAAGCTGAACCTCAACATCGCGTCGGCCCACGTCGCCACCTTCGGTGAGCGCGTGGTCGACGTGTTCTACGTCACCGACCTGATGGGCGCGCAGATCACCTCGCCAACGCGGCAGGCCGCCATCAAGCGCGCGCTGATCGCGGTGTTCAAGGCGGCGGAAAGCAAGGCGAAGACAGGGTAGTTCTTTTATACTACTTTTAGTACGTACATATTGTATATAATCTCTATAATTGAATTTCCTGAGGCGATCAATCGCAAGCGGGACTTCGTCCGACTGTGCCCGGGTGAAGGAGCGCAACTTCGCGCAGGCAGATGCCGCCGATTCCAAAATGTTAATATCTGCAATGCAGGATTGCATCCAAGGGCGCCCATCCCCGGCGGTTTCAGTAGAAACCCGACGCTGCCTAACGACAAGAATTGTCCAATGCCACAGACCGCATCTATTTTCGGAGAAGTTGAATCCGCGTTGCGGGGCGCGTCGAGCGACAGACGCGTGGAAGTCTTGCGGCGCGTCACCGACCTTTTTGTCGGCCAGTCCGATCAGATTTCGGAAGAACAATCGGACCTGTTCGGCGGCGTACTCAACGAGCTCATCAAGAACATCGAGGACCGGGCGCTCGCCGAGTTGAGCACACGCGTCGCGCCGTTTCCGAACGCGCCTCGCGACGCCGTGCGCGCGCTGGCACGTCACGACAATATCGAAATTTCCGGACCTGTACTGGCCCAATCGGCGCGATTGACCGACAGCGATCTGATCGAGATTGCGACGACAAAAAGCCAAGCGCACCTCGCCCGCATTGCCGGCCGCAACAGCCTCAATGCGAAAGTTACCGACGCTCTGGTCGATCACGGCGACGACGACGTCGCCAACACGCTCGCCCGAAATTCCGGCGCGCACTTCTCCGACGTCGGCATGGCGAAGCTCGTCATGCAGTCCGACGGCGATGACCGGTTGATCGAATCGATTGCCGCCCGGACCGACGTTCCGCCGCACCATTTTCAGAATTTGCTCTCCCAGGCCACCGAAGCGGTGCGGGAGAAATTGCTGCAACGCGCCCCGCCGGAGCGCCAACATGCCATCAAGAACGTTCTGTCGAATATCTCGGCGCGAATCGCCCCGCAGCCGGTCTCGGCCGCGCGCTATGCCGAAGCGCGGCGCGTCGTAAACAACTTCAACCAGGATACCGAGCTGCTGAAAATGAAGGTATTCGAGTTTGCCATTAAGAAGCGCCTTCCCGAAGTAATCGTCAGCCTCTCCGTCCTGAGCGCAGTGCCGGTCGACGACATCGATCGTCTCTTCTCGGTTTCCAACGTCACCGGTCTGATGGCGGTTTGCCGCTCCGTGATGCTGGATTGGGAAAGCGCCTGGGCGGTCATCATGATCAGCGCGTCAGCCGCCTCGTTTCAGGCCGAGCTCAGCGCATTGCAAGGACAATACGATACCCTTTCGCCGCAATCCGCGCAGCGGTTGGTGCGGTTCTGGCAAACACGGCAAAAGGTGGCGAGATCGTCGGCCGCCGAAGCGGTTGCCTAGCCCGGCAGCCGCCGCGCGGCCCCCAATCGTCGACTGAACGCCTCTCACGGTCCCGCCGCCGGTTGCCCCGGATGCGTACCGGCGCGCTGCGGCAGCAGCAAAATGCAGCCGAGAATGAACGCCGCGATCACCGCGGAAGCGAGCGGCCGGCTTAAATCCAGCCCGCCGTGCGCGATCGGTTTGTCGAGAAAGTCGCCGACCGTGGCGCCGAGCGGACGCGTCAGGATGAAGGCGGCCCAGAACAGGAAGACCCGCGAAATATCCGTCCAGAAATAGAGCGCCGCCAAGACGAGCAGCCCCGCGCCAAACACGAGCGCGCCGTCGCCATAGCCGAGCCCGCCGGTATCGGCTGCCCAGTCGCCGAGCGCGGTGCCCAGTGTCTGCGAGAAGGTGATGGCCGCCCAGTAGAAGGCTTCCACCTTCGGCGTGTTGACCGTCTCCACCGCGATCGAACCTTGCGTCCAGTACCAGAAGCCGAGCGTCGCCATCAGGCAGAGGAACAGCACGGTGGAGCCGCCGCTGTAGCCGATACCGAGCGAGCGGTCGGCGAAATCGGCCATGGTCGTGCCGGCGGTGGTGGAGGCGATGATCGTCGCCCAGTAGAGGAAGGGATGGAATTTCTTCGCCATCGTCTGCCACACCACCAGCACCACCAGCACGGACAGAAACAGTGCGGTCCCCAGCAGGTAGCCCCAGTTCAGCGTCATGCTGACGGTGTCGCCGCCGGTCTCGCCCAGCGTGGTGGCGGCGATCTTGATGATCCAGAAAACGAGCGTGACCTCGGGGACCTTGGTGAGGGCTTTTTCGTTCATGCGCCTTGTGTCCTGTCTTTCGTAAAGCGTTCCGGTTGCGATGACTGGCCTGCGGCTGCCTCTCCGTTAGTGCCGCCCGTCGGAAATCTCATGACGATTTGCAACCCAGGTTCGGCATCGCGAATCTCGAGCGCAATGCCGTGCAGATCGGCCACCGCCTTGACCAGGCTGAGGCCAAGCCCGCTGCCGGGCGTCGAGCGGCTGTGCTCCAGCCGGTAAAAACGCTGGAAAATGCGCTCGCGTTCCTCGGCCGGCGCGCCCGGCCCATTGTCGGAGACGATGCCGACGATATGCTCGCGGTCGCTGCCGAGCGAGACGTCGATTTGCGTGCCGGACGGCGTGTGCCGGACGGCGTTCTCGACCAAGTTGGCGAGCATTTGCGTCAGCAGTTCGCGGTCGCCCCAAAAGTGGATGGCCGGCTTGATCTTGGCGTTGAGACTCTTGCCCGAATCCTCCGCAGCGGGGCTGAAGGCGTCGGCTACATTGGTGAAGACGGCGCTGAGATCGAGCGCTCGGAAGCCCGAACGGCGCGTGCCGGCCTCGATCTGCGCGATGCGCAGCAGGGCGCCGAATATACCGAGGATGTCGTCGACCTCGGCGATAGCGCTCTCGATCGAGGCACTATTCTCATCGCTGACCTGCGACTGCTTCTGCGCCGTTTCCAGGCGATGGCGCAGGCGCGCCAGCGGCGTCTTCAGGTCGTGCGCGATGTCTGCCGAGACCTGCCGCAGACTTTCCATCAGTTCGGCGATGCGGTCGAGCATCCGGTTCAAGGTGAGCGACAGCCGGTCGAAATCGTCATTGGTGCCGCGCAGCGGGACGCGCTGGCTAAGATCGCCGGCGATGATCGCCTCTGCCGTCCGCCTGATCGAATCGACGCGCTTGAGCAGAAGCAGACTCAGCACAATGCCGCCGATGCTGCCGAGCGCGATCACCGCGCCGAACGCCGAAGCAAAGCCGTTGAAGATCGCCTCTTCGAGTTCGTCGATCCGCTCGCGGTCGGCGGCGATGGCGAGGCGGGCGCCATCCGTCAGCGCTGCGGTCAGCACACGGCGATGACTGACGTCGCCGTCGCTCTCCTTGTGGTCGACATTGGACCATCCCAGCTGAGTAGGGACGATCGGCAGGTTGCCGGCAAGCCGGGCGCCGCGAGGATCTAACACCAGATAGTCCATCGGACCGGCCGGGCGCGTACGCTGATGCAGCCGCACTTGCTGTTCCAGCCGCGTCAGGCCGCCTTGCTGAAATGCCGACTTCAGCGCCACCATCTCGCCGGCTATGCGTGCGTCCAGCCGACGGTCCAGTGCCGCCGCCGTGGTCAGATAGACCGCCACGCCGAGCACGGCGACCGAACTCGCAAACAGCAGCACATAGAGCGCCGCCAGGCGGAAGGTCGCGGTGCGGATGACTCTAGGCGGGGGCACGGAGCGAATATCCCGCGCCACGAACCGTATGAATGAGCGCGCTGGAATGACCACGATCGACCTTGGCGCGCAGCCGGCTCATATGGGTTTCGACGATGTTGGTCTTTGGATCGAAATGGAAATCCCAGACCTGCTCCAGCAGCATGGTACGCGTCATCACGCGGCCGGCGTTGCGCATCAGGCATTCGAGGAGCCTGAACTCGCGCGGCTGCAGGTCGACCGGACGGCCGCCGCGCTGGACGCTCCGCTTGACGAGATCAATCTCAAGATCCGCCACGCGCAGCACGGTCTCCGTCACGCCCAAGGGCGGCCGGCGGCCAAGCGCGTTGACGCGCGCCAGCAGCTCCGAGAAAGCAAACGGCTTGACCAGATAATCGTCGCCGCCGGCTTCCAGTCCCTCGACGCGGTCATCGATGCCGCCAAGATTGGTCAGGAACAGCACTGCCGTGCGCACCCCGCCCTCGCGCAGAGTCTTGACCAGAGACAGCCCGTCCAGGCCGGGCAGCATGCGGTCGACGATCGCGACCTCGTAGCTTCCGCTGCCCGCCAGGAACAACCCTTCGCGGCCGGTGCCGGCATAGTCCACGACGTGGCCCTGCTCGCTCAGGCCGTTCACGATGTAAGCAGCCGTTTCCATGTCATCTTCGACGACCAGCACTTTCATGCGCACGATCCTGCCGAATTCACCGCCCAGAAACCGCGGCGAGCCGGCGCTTTTGTGTCGCCGGCTCGCCTCATGCCGCTCAATCCTTGGGATTGGCGCCTTCGTGGCTGTTCTCCAGCACCTTGCCGGTCATGGCATCGACGCCCACCTCGCGCCAATGCTTGCCGCGGCGCATGTCGAAGGAGTAGCGCAAGCCGCTGCCGCCCCGCTCGCGCTCGAGTTCCTCTTTCATGATCTTGCCCGGATAGGCCTTGAGCGCGATGGCGCGCGCGTGGCTCAGGCTGATCTTGGCCTTGTGGGTGACGCCTTTATTGGCGCTGGCGAGCCCCGGCGCCGCGCCGACGGCCAGTCCAACGAACGCGGCAACGGCCGCGCGCTTGAGAATCTTAGGATCGTACATGCATTGCTCCAGGTTAGCCCGCTGCTCGCAGGCGGATTTGCACTGCCTCGGTCGGCTCGTTGAGCCTTGCGATGCCATGCGGCGCATGTAGCGGGACGAACCCTACCTGGACATTGCCGGGTCTATACAAATTCCCAATCGTCGTCTTTTCTTGGGCTCGTAAGCCATCGAAATTACTCACCAATCCCCGCTTAACGGGCCCTTAAACGGGCCCGCTTAGCGTGCCCCAAGGGACGGCCGCGCGCGCCCCGCGCGCTGGCGGCTTGGGTTAAGCGGGTGGCGTATGGCGTCTCGACGGGGACCGACGCGGCGAGAGCCGGTATTGGACAATGCGCCCTCGTTGCGCATTTCGGCCGGCGACCGTCCGGCCGGCGGTGGACCGCCCGCGCCGCGCCGTAGCAAGCGGAAAAAGAAGAAACGCAATAAGGCTCGGCCGCGTACGCTCGTCGGCCGCGCGCTTTACTGGAGCCTGGTTGCCGGCCTCTGGCTCGGCATCGGTGGCGTCGCGTCGCTCGTCTGGGTCGGCGCCCACCTGCCGCCGATTCAATCGCTGGAAATCCCCAAGCGGCCACCCTCGATCGAAATCGTCGGCCTGCACGGCCATGTGCTTGCCACGCGCGGCGGCAGCGCCGCCCAGGTCGCGTCGCTGAAGGAATTGCCGGCCTATGTGCCGCAGGCTTTCGTCGCCATCGAGGATCGCCGCTTCTATCAGCACTTCGGCGTCGACCCTTGGGGAATCGCACGCGCGTTCATCGCCAACGTCCTGCACCGGGGCGTCGCGCAGGGCGGCTCCACCATCACGCAGCAGCTGGCGAAAAACCTTTTCCTGACGCAGCAGCGCACCATGCACCGTAAACTGCAGGAAGTCGTGCTGGCGCTGTGGCTGGAGCATAAGTTCACCAAGGCGCAGATTCTCACGCTCTACCTCAATCGCGTCTATTTCGGCGCCGGCGCCTACGGTATCGAGCAGGCGAGCCAGCGCTATTTCGGGGTCTCGGCCAGCCATCTGACGCTTGCCGAAGCCGCCATGCTGGCGGGGCTGGTGCGCGCGCCCTCGCGCCTTGCGCCCACGCGCAATTTCACCGCCGCCGAGCGCCGCGCCCGCATCGTGCTGAAGACGATGGCGAGCCTCGGCTACGTCAGCCGTCCGCGTGAGCGGCTCGCGCTCGCCCATCCCCCGCATGTCACGGCGCAGGCTGGCAACGGCTCGATCAACTACGTCGCCGACTACGTGATGGACGCCCTCAACGACGTGCTCGGCCACGTAGACGAAAACATCGTCGTCCACACCACCATCGACGGCGCGCTGCAGGCCGGCGCGGAGAAGGCGGTCGACGACGAACTGACGCAGAAGGGGAAGAAATACAAGGTCAGCGAAGGCGCGCTGGTGGCGATGACGCCGGGCGGCGCCGTGCGCGCCATGATCGGCGGGCGCAATTACGCCGAAAGCCAGTTCAACCGCGCGATCGCCGCCAAGCGCCAGCCGGGCTCCGCCTTCAAGCCGTTCGTCTATCTTACCGCGCTGGAGCACGGCCTCACCCCCGACAGTGTGCGCAGGGACGCGCCCATCAGCGTGCACGGCTGGAAGCCGCAGAACTACGAGCACGATTATCTCGGGCCGGTGACGCTGACGCAGGCGCTGGCGCTGTCGCTCAACACCGTGTCTGTGCGGCTCACTTTGGAGTTCGGCCCGGCGGCGGTGATCCGTACCGCGCACCGGCTGGGCATCGCCTCCAAGCTCGAGCCCAATGCTTCGATCGCGCTCGGCACCTCGGAAGTCTCCGTGCTCGAATTGACCGGCGCCTACGCGACCTTCGCGAACGGCGGCTATGCCGTCGCGCCGCACGTGATCGAGCGCGTCACCGCCGGCAGGAAACTGCTCTACGCGCGCAACGACCGGCCGCTCGGCCGCGTCGTCGATGCGCGCTACGTCGCCATGATGAACGCCATGCTGCAGCAGACGCTCACCATCGGCACCGCCAAGCATGCCTCGCTGCCCGGCTGGCCGGCGGCCGGCAAGACCGGCACCAGCCAGGATTTCCGCGACGCCTGGTTCATCGGCTACACCGGCCATCTCGTCACCGGCGTCTGGCTCGGCAACGACGACGGCGCGCCGACCAAACACGTCACCGGCGGCAGTCTGCCGGTCGACATCTGGAGCCGCTTCATGCGCGGCGCGCACCAGGGCGTCGCCGTCGCCGCGCTGCCCGGCTCGGCCAGCAACCGCGGCTTCCTTTCCGGCCTGTTGGGCGGCGGCAGCCGCGTGCCCTTGCCGCCGGCCGCCACCGACGGGGCTGCGCTGCGCCCGCCCGCCGATGTCGGCGCAAATGCACCGGCGGCGCGCGGCGAAAGCGCGGGCCTCGACGGCTGGCTGCTCAATAATCTATTCGGCCGGCGCTGAATTCGGCTATGCGGCGCCGGCGCCGCGGCGGCGCACGCCCTGTGTCGCCAGCCAGAGCGCGAGCGTCGCGACCCCGGCCAGAATAACCGCAATGGCAAGCGGCCAGGCGCTGCGTCCTAGCAGCACGCCGACCACCGCGCCGGCGAACGCCGCCGCGCTCTGCTGAACGAAGCCGAGCAGCGAAGAGGCGGCGCCCGCGCGCTCGGGGAACGGCGTGAGCGCGCCGGCGATCGACTGCGGCAGCACCATGCCCAGGCCGGCGAGATAGACGGCCATGGAAAGAACCAGCGCCGCCGCCGAACCGAGGCCGAATGCGAGGGCTGCCACCATGGCGACGCCGCCGGCGGCGACGGCGGCGCTGCCAATGCCGAGGATGCCGTCGAGATGAAAATGGCGCGTCAGCCGCGCCGACAGTGTCGAGCCGATCCCATAGCCCACCGCGCCGACCGCGAAGACAAAGCCGAAGATGAGCGGCGTGAGTCCATAAAGATTCTGCAACACAAACGATGCCGACGAAATCCAGGCGAACAGTCCGGCATAGCTGAACGTGGCGAGCCCGACATAGGCGAGGTAGGCCGGATTGCGTCCGACAATGGCGTATGACCTCGCGATCGAGGACGGCGACACCGCCTCGGCCGCGCGCGCGCCGAGCGTTTCCGGCAGGAGGAAAAAAACGATTACCGCGCCGAGGGCAGCCACGACGACCAGCGTGAAGAACACCGAGCGCCAGCCGAAGGCATCCTGCAGGGCGCCGCCGGCGATCGGCGCCATCACCGGCGCTACCGCCATCACCGCTCCCATCACCGACAATTCGCGGCCCGCCCGGTGCCCGGCGTAGAGGTCGCGCACGATGGCGCGCGCCAGCACGATGCCGCCGGAGCCGCCCAACGCCTGCACGAAGCGCGCCGCGATCAAAGTCTCGATCGTGGTCGAGAAGGCGCAGGCGAGGCTCGCCACGCCATAGAGCGCGACCGCGCCGAGCAGCACTGGCTTGCGGCCATGCCGGTCGGAAAGGGGACCATAGACGATCTGCCCGACGGCGAAGCCGATCAGATAGGACGAGATGGTGAGTTGCGCTTGCGCGGTCGATGTGCCGAGCAGCCGCGCAATGTCCGGCAACGACGGCAGGTACATGTCGGTGGTGAGCGGGCCGATCGCGCTCAGCCCGGCGAGCAATGCGGTGAGCGCGAAGGTGCCGGGGCGCAGCATAGGTGGGTCGCTTCCTTCGTCATGCCCGGCACCCGGGTCCGGCTTCGCCGGCCCGCGCACAGGCTCTTGTGCCGGGCATCCATGCCTTTAAAGCCGCAACACCCAAAACGTGGATGGCCGGGACAAGCCCGGCCATGACGGCTCACTACATCAGGCTCTGAAATAAGGCTAGCGCCGGGCGCGGCGACCGGGTTCCAGGCCGTAGCGGTGCAGGTTGGTGCCATGCACGTCGAGCCAGGTCTTGGCGCGGGTGACATGCGGGCTGAGGCGCTCGACGAGGCGCCAGAACCGGCGCGAGTGGTTCATCTCCACCAGATGCGCGACCTCGTGGGCGGCGAGATAGTCGAGCACGAAGGGCGGCGCGAGAATGAGCCGCCAGGAATAGGAGAGCACGCCGGTGGTCGAGCACGAGCCCCAGCGGCTCGACTGGTCGCGGATCGACACGCGCTTGACGCGCACGCCCACCCGGGCGGCGAAGGCGCGGCTCGCGGCCTCCAGGTCGCTCTTGGCCTCGCGCTTGAGGAAGTCGTGGATGCGCCGGGAGAGGTGCGGCTCCTCGCCCGCGACGCAGAGCATGCGGCGCTCGCCGTCGAGCTCGATCCAGACCGTGCCGCGCTTGGTGGGCCGGTGCACGATCTTGTGGTCGACGCCGCGCAGGGGCAGCACGGTGCCATGCGTGAAGGGCGCCGGCGCCGGCAGGCGGTCGAGCCTTGCCGCGATCCAGCCGCCGTGTTTCTGGGCGAACTCGCGCGCCTCCTTCAGGCTGCCGCGCGGAGGCATGGTCAGCAGCACCTCGCGGGTGGCTGAATGGATGCGCAAGGTGTAGCGGCGCGCCTGCCGGTGGCGGCGCACGCGCACAAGATAGACCTCGCGGTCGAAAATGATGTTGATCGCCGAGGGTTCGCTCGGCCGGCGATAAAGAAGGGCACGCTGGGGCATTGACGTCGTCCAACCCGGCTGGGGGCGGGGCGGGATAGTGCCATAACCGCCGGGCGGCGTAGCCCCTTCGTTGCTTAAATCGGCAAGCCGCAAGAAGCGGGGGATCAGCCAGTGCGCAGCCACGATATGTAGTGTCCCCTAGGCGACAGTTCCAGGTTCCCCAGACCGGCCGGCGAGACCACGCCGGAAGGCGCGCGCGGCACTCCCGCTCGCGTCAAAAACAACTAACGCCACAAGGACTTAGCAACAAGACTCACGCTCGCCGCCGGCGCGGGCCCGGAAAGGCCCGATATTATTGGCCGGCGGCTGTTTTCCGGCCCGCGGAACCGCCCGCCGACTTGCCAGACCAGCCCTCATGCGACAGGGCGAAGTCGGCGATGCGAGGAGCGATCTCGGCGCGGAAGCGCGAACCGTTGAAGACGCCGTAATGCCCGACGGCCGGCTGCACGTAATGGGCCCTGTGCGTATCGGGAAGATTGGAACACAGGTCGTGGGCCGGCTTGGTCTGGCCGACGCTGGAGATATCGTCATTCTCGCCCTCGACCGTCATCAAGGCGACGCGGCGGATGGCCGAAGGATCGATCCTGCGGCCGCGGTGGGTCATCTCGCCCTTCGGCAAGGCGTGCCGAATGAACACGGTATCGACGGTCTGCAGGTAGAACTCGGCGGAGAGATCCATGACGGCGAGATATTCGTCGTAGAACTCGCGGTGCTTCTGCGCGGAATCGCCGTCGCCTTTGACCAGATGCATGAACAGATTGCGATGCGCTTCGATATGGCGGTCGAGATTCATGCTCATGAAGCCGTGCAACTGCAGAAATCCCGGATAGACGTCGCGCATGACGCCGGGATGGGGGAACGGCACCTTTGTGATGACGTTATGGCGAAACCAATCGATCCCGCGGCCGGCGGCGAGTTCGTTGACGCCGTTCGGATTGATGCGGGTATCGATCGGGCCGCCCATCAGCACCATGGAGTGCGGGACGTACGGATCCTGGTCGGCTTCCATCAATGCCACCGCCGCCAGCACCGGCACGGAAGGCTGGCACACCGCGATCACGTGGCAGTCGCCGCCGAGGCGATGCAGAATGGAAATGATGTAATCGACATAGTCGTCGAGGTCGAAGCGGCCCTCGCCGATCGGCACCATGCGCGCATCGACCCATTCGGTCAGGTAGACGTCGTGGTTGGGCAGAAAGGTCTCGACCGTGCCGCGCAGCAAGGTCGAATAGTGGCCCGACATAGGTGAGACGAGCAGCAGCTTGGGCTGCGGCCGCCGCGGCGGACGCGCAAAGACGCGCTCGAAATGCAGCAGGTTACAGAACGGCCGATGCCAGACGCTTTCGACGTGCACGGGCACGCGCTCGCCGCCCACGGTCGTTTGATGGATGCGCCAGTCGGGCTTCTGATAGCGGCGCGTTGAGCGCTCGAACAATTCCATGCTGGCCGCCACCGACTTACCGTAAGCCGTGTGCGCCAGCGGGTTTGCCGGATTTTTGAAGAACAGACGCGTGGCGTCGGCGAAAGCGCGCGACGGATTGAGCGCCGCGTGGCCCATTTCATAAAACCAGTACATCGGCGTGGCCAGCAAATGCCCGTAATCGCCGGGCAGCGTGGCCGCGCCCTCGAATTCTCCGATTGCCATTGAATCTGTCCCCGGCCCTTTTTGCAGTGCAGAAGACTGTCGTTTTTCTGTCATAGCGTCAACCTGACAGATAAGCATTGGCAAGCCATTTACAACGGCGGAGGAACCGCCAACCCTCCGAAAGTATTACACTTTTGGCCCTATTCACCGGTCTGCAGCAGCGTGCCCTGCTCGCGCGCGCTGTGGAGCAGCGCCCGGAAGGCGACTGCCGCGGCCGCGAAAAGCGCCACGTTGAAGCCGAAGGCCTCCAACATCAGGTCGGCACGGAAGACATGATGGATGAGCAGCGCGCGCATGCCCTCGAACACATAGGTCGGCGGCAGCGCCCAGGCGACGTATTGCAGCCAGTGCGGCAGCACCGACACCGGATAGTACACGCAGGTGAGCGGCAGAAACAGGAACATGATGGTCCAGGCGAGGCTCTCCGCGCCCAGGCCGTTTCTCAGCAGCAGCCCGGCGACGAACAGCCCGATCGACCATGACGTCAGGATCAGATTGACGAAGAAGGCCGCCAGCGCGAAGCCGAGCGACCAGAGATTGAAGCCGAAAAACCCGATGGCCAAAAACGTCACCGGCACCAGGCCGATCGACATCCGCACCACGCTCATGATCATCAGCGCCGAGACGAACTCCGCCGGGCGCAGCGGAGACATCATGATGTTGGCGAGGTTGTGAGCGTACATTTCCTCCAGGAAGTTGATGGAGAAGCCGAGCTGCCCGCGGAACAGGATATCCCACAGCAGCACCGAGCCGATGAACACGCCGCCGGCGCGGGCGAAGAAGCCGGCGTTCTGCGCCACATACATCTGCAGGAAGCCCCACATCAGCATCTGCACAGTCGGCCAGTAGATGAGATCGAGGATGCGCGGCCAGGACGCACGCAGCAGATACCAATAGCGCCGCACCATGGCGCCGACGCGGTTGGGGGAGAATTCAAGTGTTGAAGGACCGCGCATCAGCAATATACCCGTTCGTCCCCGCGCAAGCGGGGACCCAGGTCCGCGAGCACAGCGTCTGCTGCAAATACTGGGTGCCCGCTTCCGCGGGAACGAATGGAGCTTGGAAGCACGCGCGTGCCAAGATACCGCGTCATTGCGCCGCCTCACTGTGCCGCCCGCGCCCGCGGGCGACATCGAGGAAAACGTCCTCCAGCGTCTCGCGCCCGTAGCGGGCGAGCAGATGCATCGGCGTATCGTCGTCCTCGATGCGGCCGCGCTTCATGATGATGACGCGCTCGCACAGGCGCTCCACCTCGTTCATATTGTGTGAGGCGAGAAGAATGGTCGCGCTGTTGTCGCGCCGGTAGTCCTCCAGGCGCGAGCGCACCCAGTCGGCCGTGTCCGGATCGAGCGAGGCCGTCGGCTCGTCGAGCAGCAGCACCTCCGGCGTGTTGAGCAGCGCCTTGGCGAGCGACACGCGGGTCTTCTGCCCGGCCGACAGCTTGCCGTTGGGCCGGTCGAGGAATTCGGTGAGGTCGAGATCGGCGGCGAGCTTGCCGATGCGCGCGTCGATGTCGGCAACGCCGTAGAGCTGGGCGAACACCGACAGATTCTGCCGCACGGTCAGCCTGGTGGGCATGTCCACATAGGGGCTCTCGAAATTCATCCGGTGCAGCACGCGATAGCGCTCGTCCGGCATGCGCGCGCCCAGCACGCTGACGCTGCCGGAGGTGGGCATGACCAGACCCATGATCATCGCGATGGTGGTGGTCTTGCCGGCACCATTGCCGCCGAGCAGGCCCGTGATCGAACCTGCCGGCAGGCGGAAGGAAATGCCGTCGACCGCCGCCACGCCCTTGTAGAGCTTGACCAGGCGGTCGGCGGCGATGGCTGAGGCGTTCTGCGCGTCCATGCTGCGGGCAGATGTGACGCCCCGGCGCGCGAAGCGCAAGGGCGCCTTATCCTGCACCTCTCTCGTCATCCCGAGGCGCTCGGCCGAAGGCCGAGCCGCCAAGGAGGATCGGCCCCGGCCGCATTAGTTTGATACCCGCCGCGCCGAGGCATTACATTACGGGTATGCCGACCTTCGACTTCGCCCAGCACCATCCCGGCCGCAATGTGCGGCTGGACACGCTCGTCCGTTTGCGCTGGCTCGCCATTGCCGGGCAGACCGTCGCCGTGCTGGGGGTCTATTTCGGGCTCGAGTTCCCGCTGCCGCTCTATGCCTGCCTCGGGGTCATTGCGGTGTCGGCATGGCTCAACGTGGCGCTGCGGCTGCGCTTCCGCATGTCGCGACGGCTCGACCCCGACCGCGCCGCCTGGCTGCTGGCCTTCGATATCGCCGAGCTGGCGGTGCTGCTGTTCCTGACCGGCGGTCTGCAGAACCCGTTCGCTTTCCTGTTTCTCGGCCCGGTGCTGCTGTCCGCGACGGCGCTGCCGCCGCGTTTCACGCTGATGCTCGGTGGCTTCGCGATCGTCTGCGCGACCGTCCTGATGTTCGTGCATTACCCCCTGCCCTGGGACACGCAGGATCCGCTACGGCTGCCGCCGATCTACATGATAGGCGTCTGGCTTTCGATCCTGCTCGCCATCGGCTTCATCGGCGTTTACGCGTGGCAGATCACCGAGGAGTCGCGGCAACTCGCGGACGCCCTCGCCGCCACCGAACTCGTGCTGGCGCGCGAGCAGCATCTTTCACAGCTCGACGGGCTGGCGGCGGCCGCCGCGCACGAGCTCGGCACGCCGCTGTCGACCATCTCGGTGATCGCCAAGGAGTTGGAAAACGCTATCCGCGCCGATGCCCCGCACGGTGACGACGTGCGGCTGCTGCGCGAGCAGGCGACGCGCTGCCGCGACATCCTTGCCAAGCTCACCGAGCTCTCGTCCGGCGGCGAGCCGTTCGACCGCATGCCGCTCACCGCGCTGATCGAGGAGGTCGTGGCGCCGCACCGTAATTTCGGCGTCGCCATCGACGTCGAGCTGCCGGCGGAACGCGGGCCCGAGCCGGTGGGACAGCGCAATCCGGCCATCCTGTACGGACTCGGAAATCTCCTGGAAAACGCCGTCGATTTCGCCCGCGACCGCGTGGTGGTGGGCGCGGAATGGAGCGAGGACGCGGTCCAGGTGTCGATCACCGATGACGGGCCGGGATTTGCGCCGGAGATCATGGCGCGCATCGGCGAGCCCTATGTCACCAGCCGCCAGCGCAATACCAGCCAGGACGACGAGGAGCCGACCGGCCTGGGGCTCGGCTTCTTCATCGCCAAAACGCTGCTGGAGCGCTCGGGCGCCACGCTGACATTTCAGAATCGCGCCATTCCGGAGCGCGGCGCGGTCGTGCGCGCACGCTGGCGCCGGGAGGACTTCGAGCGGCCGTTAACCCTGGCGGCAGCTTGAGATTGCCGCATCCCCTCCCTATCTTCACCCGTGTGACACAAGCGCGCAAAGACAAAAAGGCGCAGAACGAGGAAGAACGCAGAACGGGGGTGACAGCGTGGACATGGTCATGGAAGACGTCGCGACGCCGGCGACGAAGGAAGAGGTTCCCAGCGAGCGCAGCCTGCTGATCGTCGAGGACGACCGCTCGTTTCTGCAGCGGCTGGCGAAGGCATTGGAAAGCCGCGGCTTTGTCGTGGCCACGGCGGAATCGGTCGCCGATGGGCTCCTGCAGGTCGAGAAGTCGACGCCCGCCTTCGCGGTGGTCGACATGCGGCTCGGCGACGGCAACGGCCTCGACGTGATCTCCGCGCTCAAACGCCGGCGCCCGGACGCCCGCGGCATCATCCTCACTGGCTACGGCAACATCGCCACCGCGGTGAACGCGGTGAAGCTGGGCGCGGTCGATTACCTCGCCAAGCCGGTCGACGCCGACGACGTGGTGGCCGCGCTGCTCGCCATGGACAACAGGAAGATCGAGCCGCCGGAAAATCCGATGTCGGCCGACCGCGTACGCTGGGAACATATCCAACGCATCTATGAACTGTGCGGCCGCAACGTGTCGGAGACGGCGCGACGGCTGAACATGCACCGGCGCACGTTGCAGCGGATTTTGGCCAAAAGGGCTCCGCGCTAGCGGAGACCGTCTTAATAGAAAAAGCGCGCGCCGCGCTTGCGGAGCCCGTCTCAAAGCCAAAAGCGCGCTCCGCTAAGGCTTCGGCAGGTACTTCGACATGAAGCCTTCGAGGAAGTCGGCGCCCGAATAGCCCGCTGCCGCCAAGGCCAGTAGCGCCGGTGCCTGAATCACTCCACTCAAGTTGTTGCTGGTTGCGACAGCGGCCAGCGCGCCTGCGATCGAACCAATCAGCAAGCTCACGACCAGAGTCGACGGTACGAGCGCGTCGGCCAGCGTCTTACTGACGGCCGCAGCCTTTTCCGCGGTTTTCTTCAAGCCGACCACAACGCGAATTCCCTGACCGAGCAGGCCCATGGCGGCGCCCAGCGCGATCACGACCAACCAATCCGTTGCATGCATGTCTTCCCCCAGGCACGGTTGCCGAAAAGAGTGATACAACCCGTTGGAGGATGCAACAGTTTTGAAGCGGCTGTGTGGCTTGTGAGCAGGGCGTTACGTCAAATCGCCGTAAGGCCCGGCCGGATCGCTGAGCGATTGCAGGCGCAATGCGGCGGCGCGGGCAAACAGCAGCATCATGGATTTGCGGGTGGCGGCCGGCAGTCTGTGCTCGGGCGCCTCGCATCTGAATTCGGCGCCGAAGGCATCGGCCACGATCAGCCCCGTATCGGGCGGGAAAATCTCGCACGGCACTTCGATGGTGGTGGCGAAGAACAGCCGGTCGCAATGGGCGCGGTAGTCCGGCCATTTCTGGTCGGCCCGGAAGTCGGCGACGGAAGACTTGATCTCGACAATCCAGATCGCCCCGCCGCCGTCGAGCGCCACCAGATCGGCGCGGCGGCCGGACGGCAGCGACAGTTCGCTCACCACGCAGAAGCCGTGCGCGTGCAGCAGCCGCGCCGCCCCCCTGGCGACGCCGAGCGCCGTCTCCGACTGGCGGCCGTCGACGGGGATTTGCAGTGGCGTTGCCGAAACGAAACTCATGAGTCCACATCAGCTCTCATTCGCATCGACCCTGGATTCCGGGTTCGCGTGTTTCACACGCGCCCCGCAATGACCGGAATTATTTTGCGACCGATTTTACCCTGTTTTCGGCCCGCTCGGGAAAGGCTGAGGCCAGCGCGGCGCGGTTCGCCTGCAAAATGCCGCGCTCGGTGATCAGGCCGGTGACCAGCCGCGCCGGCGTCACGTCGAAAGCGAAGTTGGCCACGGGCGAGCCGTCGGGGATGATCTGCACGGTCTCGATGCGGCCGTCCTTGGTCTTGCCGGTCATCATCGCCACCTCGTCACCCGAACGCTGCTCGATCGGAATTTCCTCGACCCCGTCGCTCACGGTGAAGTCGATGGTCGGCGACGGCAGCGCCACGTAGAACGGCACGCCGTTGTCGGCTGCCGCCAGCGCCTTCAGATAGGTGCCGATCTTGTTGCAGACGTCACCCTGCGCGGTGGTGCGATCGGTGCCGACGATCACCAGATCGACCAGCCCGTGCTGCATGAGGTGGCCGCCGGTATTGTCGGGGATCACCGTGTGCGGCACGCCGTGCTTGCCGAGCTCCCACGCAGTGAGCGAGGCGCCCTGGTTGCGCGGGCGGGTCTCGTCGGCGAACACATGCACCGACAGCCCCTTGTCGTGCGCCATATAGATGGGCGCGGTGGCGGTGCCCCAATCGACCGTCGCCAGCCAGCCGGCGTTGCAGTGGGTGAGCACGTTGACACGCTCGCCGTTCTTCTTCGCGGCGATGTCCTCGATCAGCTTGAGGCCGTGGCGGCCGATGGCCTGGTTGATGGCCACGTCCTCCTCGGCGATCTCGCCGGCGCGGGCGCGCGCGGCTTCCAGATGCTCGCCGCGCGGCCGGTTGCGCACCGCCGCCACCATCTCGTCGAGCGCCCATTTGAGGTTGATGGCGGTCGGCCGCGTCGCCAGCAACTGGGCATAGGCGCGCTCCAGGGCATCGTCGGAAGTGTCCTGGCGGAGCGCCAGCCAGACGCCGTAGGCGGCCGTGGCGCCGATCAGCGGCGCCCCGCGCACCTGCATGGTCTTGATCGCCCGCGCGGCGTCTTCCACGGTCCTAAGCTGCGCGATGGCGAAGCGGTGCGGCAGCATTGTCTGGTCGATGATGCCAACGCTCTCGCCGTCGGCCTCCACCCAGATCGTGCGTGTCGGTTTTCCGTCGATTTTCATGGGGCAGAAATAGCGGCTTTTCTCTCGGTTGTCGTCCCCGCGACGGCGGCGGTTCGGCAACCGCGGCGGGCCGCATGATGTTCGACCGGGGTACCGGATTTTGGCCCTCGCTGTCGCGCGGCAGGAGACGACACGCCTTGTTTGCCGCCGCGCGGTGCCGCATTGTCGCGCGGACGGAGGACCTTCATGCCCATCGACTACGAAACCGAATACAACAACCGGGGCCGCGTGCCCGAGCATCCGGAAATTTTCGCCCGCTGGGCACGCGAGGGGGCGGATTACCGGGCCGCCGCGCGCGGTGCCGAGCTCGGTCTTTCCTACGGCCCCTCCCCGCGCCAGACCATCGACCTTTTCCCCGCCGAGGGCGACAGCGCCTCAACGCCGCTCGTGTTGTTCATCCATGGCGGCTGGTGGCGCTCGCTGGAGCCGTCCTCCTTCAGCCAGCATGGCGGCCGGACCGAACGCGCAAGGGGTCACCGTGGCGGTTGCCGGCTACGATCTCTGTCCGCAGGTGAGTATCGCGCAGATCATCGAGCAGATGCGTGCGGCGAGCCTCTATCTCTGGCGCAAGCGCAGGCAACGCATCATGGTGGCCGGCCATTCCGCCGGCGGGCATCTCACCGCCTGCATGGTGGCGACCGACTGGAAGACGCTCGACCCGAGCGCGCCGGCCGATCTCGCGCCCGCCGGCTATGCCATTTCCGGCGTGTTCGACTTGGCGCCGCTGGTGCAGATTTCGGTCAACCAGGACCTGCGGCTCGACGAGCAGAGCGCGCATGCGCTGCTCGCCGCTCTACTGGGAAGTGCCGGCCGGCCGCATACTCGACGCCGTCGTGGGCGGTGACGAGTTGAGCGAGTTCCTGCGGCAAAGCAGAACCATGGCGGAAGCCTGGCGGCAGGGCATGGCCGAGACGCGTTACGAGGCCGTCGCCGGCGCCAACCACTTCACGGTGATCGATCCGCTCAGCCAGCCCGGCAGCGCCATGACCGGCCGCGTGGTGGAACTGGCCAAGCAAGTGCAGGCCGAGCAGATCTAAAACCAGTAGCGCCAGGCGAAGAACACCGTCAGCAGCGCGCCGACCACGACCACGGCGACGCGCATGACATGGCGGGGCGCGATGCGCGCAAGCGAAGCGCCGGCCAGACCCCCGATGACGATGCCCGCCATCAGCATCAGCGTCGGCGGCCAGACGACCGTGCCGCGCGCGATGAACACCGCGGCGGCGGCAGCGCAGTTGAAGCTGGTCACCAGGTTCTTGGCCACATTGGCCGAGCGGTAGTCGCCGCCGGTGGCGATCGACATGACAGCCAGGATCAGCACACCCACCCCGGCGCCGAAATAGCCGCCATAGAAGGACACAGGCAGCAGCATCTTCAGGCTGGTGACATTGAAGGTGATGTCGCGGCCGCGCGCCTTGGCGCGCGCGCGCAGCCAATCGCTGGCGCGCCCCGCGACGGCGAACAACAAGGTGGAGAAGCCGAGCAGAATCGGCACCATGATTTCGAATACCCGCATCGGCGTCGCCAGCAGCAGCAGCGCGCCGGCGCCGGCGCCCAGCATGGACGCCACGATCATGCCGACGAAGGCGCGGTCGAAGGGCGGCAACTGCTTGCGGTCGCTGAGCGCGGCGAAAAAGGCGCCCGGGAACGCGGCAGTGAGATTGCAGGTGGTCGCCGGCAGCGGCGGAATGCCGGCGGCGATCAGCGCCGGATAGGTGACCACCGCGGCCCCGCCGACCAGCGCGGTCAACATGCCGCCGATGACGCCCGCGCCAAACAGCATCAGAATCGTGTGCGACGTCATGCGTACTTTCGTTTACCTCTCCCCGCTTGCGGGAAGAGCGCGATTTCCGAGCGGCGGCGCGGAAATCGGGTGAGGAGGCGTAGCCGCAATGCCGAGCGCTTCGGAGACACCCCTCGGTCAGCTCAACAGCTTAAAAGAATGCCTGAATCCCGGTCTGCGCGCGCCCCAGAATCAGCGCATGGATGTCATGCGTGCCTTCATAGGTGTTCACAGTCTCAAGGTTCGAGACGACGCGCATCACGTGATACTCTTCTGAAATGCCGTTGCCGCCGTGCATGTCGCGCGCGGTCCGCGCGATATCGAGCGCCTTGCCGCAATTGTTGCGCTTCATCAGCGAGATCGACGGCGGCGCGGCCTGCCCCGCCTCCAGCATGCGGCCGAGCCGCAGCGCCCCTTGCAGCCCGAGCGCGATCTCGGTCTGCATGTCGGCAAGCTTCTTCTGGACGAGCTGGTTGGCGGCGAGCGGCCGGTTGAACTGCTTGCGGTCGAGCACGTATTGGCGCGCCGCATGCCAGCAGAATTCGGCCGCGCCCATGGCGCCCCAGGCGATGCCGTAGCGCGCATTGTTGAGGCAGCCGAACGGGCCGGCGAGGCCTTTGACGTTGGGCAGCAGGTTTTCTTCCGGCACCACGCAGTCGGCGAGCACGATCTCGCCAGTGATGGAGGCCCGCAAGGAGAGCTTGCCTTCGATCTTGGGCGTGGAGAAACCCGGCGTGCCGCGATCGACAACGAAGCCACGGATGACGCCGTCGAGCTTGGCCCACACCACCGCCACGTCGGCGATCGGCGAATTGGAGATCCAGGTCTTGGCGCCGTTGAGCTTGTAGCCGCCCTCCACCTTTTCGGCGCGGGTCGCCATGGAACCCGGATCGGAGCCGTAGTCGGGCTCGGTGAGACCGAAGCAGCCGACCATTTCGCCCGAGGCCAGCTTGGGCAGGTATTTGCGGCGCTGCGCCTCGCTGCCATAGGCGTAGATCGGATACATCACCAGCGACGACTGCACCGACATCATGGAGCGGTAGCCGGAATCGACGCGCTCCACTTCGCGCGCGATCAGGCCGTAGCAGACGTAACCGAGCCCGGCCCCGCCGTATTCTTCAGGGATGGTGGCGCCGAGCAGGCCGAGCTTGCCCATTTCGCGGAAAATGTCCGGATCGTGCTTTTCCTCGCGCCAGGCCTCGACCACGCGCGGCATCAGATAGTCCTGGGCGAAGCCGCGTGCGGTATCGCGCACCAGGCGCTCTTCTTCCGTGAGTTCGGCTTCCAGGCCGAGCGGGTCCTCCCAGACGAAGGCGCTGTCCTTCAGCATGGCCGGCTTGCCGCCGCGTTTTTCCGCCGTCTGCGACATGGGAACCTCCTCGAGGAATGGGACTTGCGGGTCATTATAGACCGGCCGGCGGCGGGGCAAGAGCGGGGCAATCGCGTTTGGACAGGGCGCCGCAGCGCCCACCTCTCCCCGCTGGGCGGGGAGAGGTCGACGCGCCATAAGCGCGTTTACGCGCATCTTCGACGCGCTATGGCGCGTCGGGTGAGGGGGTGTACCCGCGATTCTGAGCGCAAAAAATCGTGGAAAAAGCCCCTCACCCCGACCCTCTCCCCGCAAGCGGGGAGAGGGAGAAGAGGCGTCTTGCTCACACGCGATAGCCGTGCCTTTCAGGGGGAGGTGAGCAGAATTTGCGGGACCGTTCCGGCTTGATCCATTAGGTCTCACAGCAACGTCGCGGCGATCCACAACAGCAGCGCCGCGATCACCCACAGCGCCACATTGGTCCAGCGGTTGCGGCGGCCTTCCGCGCGGCCGATGGCCTCCACCGTATCGCCCGACAGCACCAGGCCGTCGCGCGTCATCTCATCGAGCTGATCGATCAGCGTGGCGCCGCGGCTGAGCAGGGCCGGTATCTGGCCGGCGAAGCGGCCGACCTCGCCCACGCCTTTGGCGGCATCCTCCAGCTTGCCGAGAGGCCCAAGATTGCGCTCGATCCATTCGCGCACCACGGGGTCGGCGGTGCTCCACATGTCGAGGCGCGGATCGAGCGAGCGCGCCACGCCTTCGACAACCACCATGGTCTTCTGCAGAAGCAGGAGCTCGGGCCGCGTGCGCATGTCGAACAGGCCGGTGACCTCGAACAGCAGCGTCAGCAGCTTCGCCATCGAGATTTCTTCGGCGGTGCGGTTGTGGATCGGCTCGCCGATGGCGCGGATCGCCTGCGCGAAGCTTTCCACCGAATGATGGCGCGGCACGTAACCGGCATCGAAATGCACCTGCGCGGTGCGCAGGTAATCGCGGGTGATGAAGCCGAACAGGATTTCGGCGAGGAAGCGCCGCTCCTTCGGCCCCAGCCGACCCATGATGCCGAAGTCGACCGCCACCAGTTTGCCGTCGCTGTCGACGAACAGGTTGCCGGGATGCATGTCGGCATGGAAGAAGCCGTCGCGCAGGGCATGGCGCAGGAAGCTCTGGATCACCGTGCGGCCGAGCGCCGGCAGGTCGAAGCCGCGCGCCGCCAGCGCGGCATGATCGTGCAGCGGCGTGCCGTCGATCCATTCCAGCGTGAGCACCTCGCGCGCGGTGCGGTCCCAGTCTATCCCCGGTACACGAAAGCCCTTGTCCGCACGCGTGTTCTCCGCGATCTCGGAGGCCGCCGCCGCTTCCAGCCGGAAATCCATCTCGATGGCGACCGAGCGCGCCAGCGTCGCCACCACCTCGACCAGGCGCAGGCGCTGCGCCTCCAGCGACATGTTCTCAGCGTGACGGGCGATGAAGAAGAAGGCGGCGAGATCGGATTTGAGCCGGCGCTCGACGCCCGGGCGCAGGATTTTCACCGCCACCGGCTTGCGCACGCCGTCCACTTCGACCTCGGCGCGGTGCACCTGCGCGATCGAGGCGGCGGCCACCGGCGGGCCGAAGCGGGCATAGATCGCGTCGACCGGTTTGCCGAGCGCGGCAAGGACGGTTGCCTCCGCGTCGCTCTGCGCAAACGGCGGCATCTTGTCCTGCAGGCTTTCCAGATCGCGCGCGATGTCGGTGCCCACCACGTCCGGGCGGGTGGCGAGAAACTGTCCGAGCTTGACATAAGTGGGCCCGAGCCGGGTGAGCGCGGCGGAAAGCCGCCGGCTGCTCTCGCCGGCGCTGCGCCGCTCGATCAAGCGGCCGAGCGCGATCAGCGTCTTGAGCGGCAGCGGCAGCGCCCGCGTGTCGACCAGGCCGAGCACGCCCTCCCGCGCGAACACGAAGCCGGCACGGACGAAACGGGTGAGATGGGAAAGGGTGAAGATCACGCGTGCTCCATGCGAGGCGGCCTGATGTGTGCCGAGAGATTTGCCGCATGCACAGCGCGCTCCCTCCCCCCTTGCGGGGGAGGGGACGCTAGAGGCAAGTCCGCGCCCGCCATCAACACACAAGACATCATCACAGCTTCCAGCCCGAATGCAGCGCCACCACGCCGCCGGTCATGGGCGTGAACGACACGCGGCGGAAGCCCGCCTGCTCCATCATGGCCGCAAAAGCCTTCGGTTTGGGAAAGCGGCGGATCGATTCGACCAGATATTGATAGGCCTCGCGGTCGCCGGTCACCGCCTGGCCGATCGCCGGGATGAGCCTGAACGAATACGCTTCGTACAGCGCGTCGAGCCCGGGCACGTCCACCGCGGAGAATTCGAGGCAGAGGAACCGCCCGCCCCGCTTGAGCACGCGATAGGCCTCGGCAAGCGCGCGGTCGATGCGCGGCACGTTGCGGATGCCGAAGGCGATGGTGACGCAGTCGTAGCTGCGGTCCGCATAGGGCAATTCCTCGGCATTGCCCTGCTCGAAGGTGACGCGATCGTCGAACCCGCGCGCGAGCGCGCGCTCGGCGCCGACGATGAGCATGTCCTCGTTGATGTCGCAGACGGTGGCGCGGGTGTTGGGTCCCCCCGCTCCCACCACGCGGAAGGCAACATCACCCGTTCCCCCGGCGAGATCGAGCAGGCTGAAGCGCGTATCGCCTTTCGGCGGGTTGACCGCGGTGACCAGCGCGTCCTTCCAGGCCCGATGCAGGCCGACCGACATCAGGTCGTTCATCAGGTCGTAGCGGCGGGCGACGGAGTGGAAGACGTCGTCCACCCGCCCCTGTTTCTCCTCCAGGGGGACGCTCTGGTAGCCGAAATGGGTGTCAGCTTGGGTCTCTTTCCGGGCCGCGGCCATGTCCGATTTTCCTTTGCGGGCAGGACCATAGCGCGGGCGGGCAGAGGGCGCTATGTGTCAGTGCGCCCGGCCCCGGGCAGGGTAAAGAAAGCCGGCCATGCCCGAACTGCCCGAAGTCGAAACCGTGCGGACGGGTCTCGCGCCCGCCATGGAAGGCGCAAGCTTCGCCAAGGTCGAAGTGCGCCACCGCGGGCTGCGCTGGCCGATCGCGGCGGATTTCGAAAAGCGGCTCGAAGGACGGAAGGTGGAAGGCCTCGGCCGCCGCGCCAAATACCTGCTGGCCGACCTCTCCTCCGGCGACGTGCTGCTCATGCATCTCGGCATGTCCGGCTCGATCCGGCTCGGCAAGGACAGCGCACCCGGCATCTACTACCACGAGAAATCCAAGAGCACCGCGCACGACCATGTGGTGTTTCACATGGACAACGGCGCCACCATCACCTTCAACGATCCGCGCCGCTTCGGCTCCATGAAGATCGTGCCACGCGCGAAGCTCGACGAGGAGCCGCTCTTGCGCGCGCTCGGGCCGGAGCCGCTGGGCAATGCATTCGACGCCGCGATGCTGGCCAAGGCCTGTCGAGCCAAGCAGACTTCGCTGAAGGCGGCACTTTCCGATCAGCGCGTGGTGGCGGGCCTCGGCAACATTTATGTCTGCGAGGCGCTGTTCCGCGCGCGGCTGTCGCCGAAGCGCAAGGCTTCGACCATCGCCGACCGCAGCGGCAAACCGAATGAGCGCGCGGTCGCGCTCGTCGACGCCATCAAGGCGGTGCTCAACGACGCCATCAAGGCCGGCGGCTCGTCCCTGCGCGACCACCGCCGGACCGACGGCTCGCTCGGCGACTTCCAGCACAACTTCCGGGTCTACGACCGGGAGGGCCAGCCCTGTCCCGTGTGCGGCGGCACTGTGAAGCGCATCGTGCAACAGGGGCGCTCGACGTTCTATTGTCCCGCATGCCAGAAGTGACCGCTCCTGCGGTCATCACCGGGCCGCCGCGAAGCGGCGTTACCCGGTGATCCATTTTGTGGAATAAAGATGGGTTGCCGGGTCAAGCCCGGCAATGACAGCGGGAAAGGCCGGGAGAAAAGAACCATGAGCTACGAACACATCCTCACCGAAACCAAGGGCCGGGTCGGCGTCATCCGGCTCAACCGGCCGCAGGCGCTCAACGCGCTCAATCTCAAGCTGATGGAGGAGCTCGCCGCGGCAGTCGATGCCTTCGATGCCGACGCCAATATCGGCTGCCTGCTGATCACCGGAAACGAGAAGGCCTTCGCGGCCGGCGCCGACATCAAGGAAATGGCGGAGCGGAGCTTCATCGAGGCATTTCTCGACAATTTCGCCGGCACCTGGGACCACACCGCGCATGCGCGCAAACCGATCGTGGCCGCGGTCGCCGGGTTCGCGCTCGGCGGCGGCTGCGAACTCGCCATGCAGTGCGATCTGGTCATCGCCGCC
Organism: uncultured Pseudomonadota bacterium; assembly: GCA_963837965.1. Taxonomy (GTDB): domain Bacteria; phylum Pseudomonadota; class Alphaproteobacteria; order Rhizobiales; family Xanthobacteraceae; genus Pseudolabrys. The sequence goes on from CAWIPY010000013.1 coordinate 62,634, forward strand.
GACAACGCGAAATTCGGCCAGCCGGAGATCAAGCTCGGCGTCATTCCCGGCATCGGCGGCACGCAGCGGCTCACCCGCGCCGTCGGCAAGGCCAAGGCCATGGACCTGATCCTCACCGGGCGCATGATGGACGCCGCCGAGGCGGAGAAATCGGGCCTGGTGGCGCGCGTCGTGCCGGCGGACAAGCTGATGGAAGAGGCGATGAAGGTCGCCGAGACCATCGCCGGCATGGGCCTGCCCGCGGTGCTGATGGCGAAGGAGGCGGTCAACCGTGCCTTCGAAACCAGCCTGGCGGAAGGCGTCAACTTCGAACGCCGCGCCTTCCATTCTCTGTTCGCCACCAACGATCAGAAGGAAGGCATGAAAGCCTTCGTCGAGAAGCGCAAGCCGGATTGGAAGAACAAGTAGAACTGCGCCCACAATTTGAGCCGTCATCGCCCGCGAAGGCGGGCGATCCAGCACTGGATGCCCCGCTTTCGCGGGGCATGACAACTGAGTGGGTGAGCTACTTCCTCACGCAAATAACCCGCACGGCCGCCGCGCGCGCATCGGCCGTCGAGGAGTTCGAAACGGCGACGTGGTGCCTGGCCAGAAAGTCGCGGATGATGCCGGCGCGCACCAGCCGCAGCGGCGGCACCGCCGGTTTGGTGCTCGCCAGCACGTAATTGCGTGTCTCCATGATGCCGAGGAACTGTCCCTTGCCGTCGACTGCGGCGGCGCCGGAAAATCCCGCCATCGGCACCGGCTGGCGCGGCAGGATCGAGTTTGCATCGACAAGCCGCGCCTGGAACGTGATGAGCTCCTTGCGGCCATTCTCCTCCTTGGGATCGGGATAGCCGACCAGCTTGATGTCGCCCGCCGTGGCGGCCGAGCCGGCGAGCGACATCGGCGTAAGCTTGGCCGCGCCGTACACGCGCAGCAGCGCGAGGCCGCCGCCGTCTTCCTCCGCCACGCGCTCGGCATTGCCGAGCCCATCGGCCACGATCACCTCGCAGCCGCGCACGACCCGGCTCGCGGTGACGATGGCGCCGTCGGCGCTCACGATCAGGCCGGTGCCGTATTCAACGCGCCGGCTCAAGGCGGCGAACGGCATCGGTTTCTGCGGGAAGGGCGAGAAGGCGCTCGCCATCGCCACCATCACCGGCTCGACGATGGTCTCCATCATCTGGTCGTACAGGATGGTGAAGCCGCGCACCTCGCCGTCACGCAGCTTGGCGCGCACCGCGAAATCCTTCAGGCCCTGCGTGCCGCTGACGAAGAAGCCATCGTCGTGCAGGGCACTGGTTTCAACCCGCCGGCCGGCCGGATGCTTTTTGGCATCCTCGAACAGCTTGGCGAGGTTCGCCTCGGCGCCTTTGATGCGGAAGGTCTCGACCTGCACCGCGCCATTCGGCGAGGACCAGCGCGTGCCGCGGGGCGCATCGTAGACATCCGGCACTAGCCGCGTGGGCAGGCCGATGCGGATGCCGGTCGCCGGATCGACCATCACGCGCCACCCGTATTCGCGCTGGTAGCGCTCGTCGGCTTCAATCAGTTCCTTGCGCTGATCCTCGGTCAGCACGCCGGTGACCTTGAGCTTGTTGCGTTTCTGGAAGCTCTTGATCGCCGCTTCCGCCGGATCGTCGTCGCTGTCGCCGTTGGAATAATCGCCGTGCCAGTACAGCGCGGAGCGGATCTTCAGCCGTTGTTCGGGGGGAATGCCGGCGAAGGCTTCGGAGCCGGAAGCGTCGGCTTTTGCGCTCGCGGCCTTGGCGCTTTGCTGTTCGGCGCCAGTCCTCTCGGGCGGCCGCACCGGCAACGGCACTTTCTTGACAACGTCGGCGGCCTTTCTGGGGACGTGCCGCGGTAGCGGAACCTTCTTGGCGGGGATGGCGGTGGCCGCCCGGTGCGTCTGGGCGCGTGGGACGCTCTTCTTGAGCGGCGCGTGATGATGATGCTGGTTGAGCGGCGCGTGATGATGATGCTGGACGGGTTTATCCGCCGGCTTCACCGGCCCCGGATTCAACTGCCATTGGGCAACCGCCGGCGTGGCGCCGAACGCGAGCGCAAGCATGACGAGGAACAACCGCATGACCTTGACGCGACCCTGACCGCTGTTTTGCGGCCAGATTATCCTATCGCCTTTGCCGTGCAAGGCGGCGGCGCCATGCCGCGCTTTACTGTCACAACGCCAAGCCTCTGGCCTAAATGAACTTTCCGCCCTAGGGTAACCTTGATGCTCGATCCCCAGGAATTGGAGCGCTACGCACGTCATATCGTGCTGCGGGAAGTCGGCGGGCCCGGTCAGGCGAAGCTGAAGGCCGCGCGCGTGCTCGTGGTGGGCGCCGGCGGGCTCGGCGCACCGGTCTTGCTTTATCTTGCCGCCGCCGGCGTTGGCACGCTGGGCATCGTCGATGATGACACGGTGTCGCTGTCGAACCTGCAGCGGCAGGTTATCTTCACCACCGACGACATCGGCCGGCGCAAGGTCGACGGCGCCGAAGACGTTATCGGGCGGCTCAACCCGCACGTGGCGGTCGAGACGCACATGACGCGGCTCGAGGCCGGCAACGCGCTCGATCTGATCTTGAACTACGACGTCGTCGCCGACGGCTCCGACAATTTCACCACCCGCTATCTGGTCTCCGACGCCTGCTATTTCGCTAAAAAACCGCTGATCACGGCTGCGGTCGGCACCTTCGACGGCTCGCTCACCGCCATTCGCGCGCATGAGCGCCAAGCCGACGGCACGCCGAACCCCACTTATCGCTGCCTGTTTCCGGAACCGCCGCCGGCCGGCGCCATTCCCGCCTGCGCGGAAGCCGGCATCCTCGGCGCGCTGCCCGGCGTGCTCGGATCGCTGATGGCGCTGGAGGTGATCCGCGAGATCGTCGGCTTCGGCGAGGGCCTGGTCGGCCGACTGCTGATGGTCGATGCGCGCTCGATGCGGTTTGAGACGCTGGGCTATGGCTGGGACCCGGGAAATCCGCTCTCGGGCGAGAAGCCGACAATCAGGGACTTGTCAGTTCACGCGCGTGCCACGGACGCGGCCCAGCGCAAAGGGTAGCGCAGCGGTGCGCCGGATATCGAGTGTCGTAGCGGTCGTTGATCGTCATCGTTACTCGGCCGCCCGGCCATCCTCGGCGAACGCCGGCTGCGGCTGGTCCATCGCTTCGGCCATGCGCGATGGCCGGGAGGAGCGGCCGAGCCGGCGCGCCAGCCGCTCGAGATAGAGATAAACGACCGGCGTCGTGTAGAGCGTCAGCCATTGCGACACCAAAAGGCCGCCTATGAAGGCAATGCCCATCGGCTGGCGCAGCTCGGAGCCGGCGCCTTGGCCCAATGCGATCGGCAGCGAGCCGAACAGCGCCGCGAACGTCGTCATCATGATCGGCCGGAAGCGCAACACGCAAGCTTCGCGGATCGCTTCCTGCGGGCTTTTGCCGGCATTGCGTTGCGCCGACAACGCGAAATCGATCATCATGATCGCATTCTTTTTGACGATGCCGATCAACAAAACGATGCCGATGATCGCAATCACCGACAGGTCGTAATGGCAGACCCACAGCATAATCAGAGCGCCGACTCCGGCTGCCGGCAGGGCAGAGAGGATCGTGATCGGGTGGATGTAGCTCTCATAGAGCATGCCGAGGACGATGTAGACGACGAGGATTGCCGCCGCCAGCAATAGCGGCATCGAGGAAAGCGAATTCCGGAAGGCCTGCGCGGTTCCCTCGAACGACCCGTTTAGAGTCGGTGGCGCACCGAGCTTCGCCGAAGCGGCATCGATCGCAGTGACCGCCTGGCCGAGCGCCACGCCGGGCGCCAGGTTGAAAGATAATGTCACCGCCGGAAACACCCCCTGGTGGCTGATCGTCAGCGGTTCGAGCCGCTTCACGTAATGCGCGACGGCGGACAGCGGCACCTGCGTGCCGTTCGGCGCGGCGACGAACAGCCGCTGCAGAATGGTTGAATCCTGGCTGAACTGCGGCGCGACTTCGAGCACGACCTTGTTCTGGTCCGTCGCGCCATAGATGGTCGTGACTTGGCGTTGGCCGAACGCGTCGTAAAGCGTCTGGTCGATCAGAGCGGCGGACAAGCCAAGTTGCTCGGCCTTCTGCCGGTCGACGACGACATCGATGTGCGGCGCGGCAATCTGCTGGTCGGAGGCGACCTGCTGCAATTGCGGCAGCTTCTTCATCGCCGCTTCCATGATCGGCGCCCAATGATTGAGCTCGTCAATATTCGTGTCGGTCAGCGTGTATTGGTATTCGGTGCGCGCCAGCCGACCGCCGACCCGAATGGCCTGCGGGTATCTGCATGAAAAGCTTCGGGCCGACGACCGATTTCGCCTCTTTTGCGAGACGCTGCAGGATGGTCTGGGCGCGGTCGCGCTCGCCGTAAGGCTTCAGCTGGCCGAAGATGTGGCCGGTGTTTTCGCCCGGATTGTAAGAATAGGCGCCGGCATGCAGAAACACGCCGGCAACGTCACGGTCGTGGTCGATGATGTCAAGGATTTGCCGGGCCGCATGGACCGTATGATGGAAGGATGAATCCTGCCGCGTCTCGACCAGGCCGAAAAACAGACCCGTGTCCTGCTCGGGCACGAAACCCTTTGGAATCGCGACATAGAGATAGACGGTAGCGACCGCAAGCAACAGCGTCGAAACAAGCGTCACCCGCTGATGGCGTAACACGAAGCCGAGGCCACGGTCATAGCCGCGCAAAACGGCGTCAAAGCCACGTTCAGCGGCCAGGTTGAATCGGCCCTTATGCTGCTCATGCGCCGGTTTCAAAAAAAGCGAGCACAGTACGGGCGTCAGGGTCAGAGAGAAAAATGCAGAGGCCAGCACGGAAATGGATACCGTCGCGGCGAATTCGTGGAACAGCCGGCCGACGACCCCGCCCATGAAAAAGATCGGGATGAATACCGCGATCAGTGAGAACGTGATCGAAATTATCGTGAAGCCGATTTGCCCGGCGCCGTTGAGCGCCGCCTGCAACGGCGCTTCGCCCGCCTCGATATGGCGCACGATGTTCTCGATCATGACAATCGCGTCGTCGATCAGGAATCCGACCGCAATCGTCAGCCCCATCAACGAAATGTTGTCGAGCGTAAAGCCGGCGACATACATGACGGCGAATGTCGCAAGCAGCGCCAGGGGAACGACGAGGCTCGGGATCACGGTCGCCGATAGACTGCGCAGAAACACGAAGATGACCAGAATCACGAGGGCGATGGTCAGCAGCATCGTGTACTGCACATCGTTAATCGCAGCGCGGGTCAGCTCGGAGCGGTCGGACATCAACTCGACTTTGACCGAGGGCGGCAGGCCGCGCTGCAGCTGCGGCATGATTGCCTTTACGGCGCGAATGACGGCGAGTGCGTTCGACCCGTCTGCCCGCTCGATCGCCAAGCCTTCGGCCGGAATGTTGTCGTACCAGGCACCGACCTGCGTGTTCTCCTCTGAATTGAGGATATTGGCGACGTCGCCGAGATGGACCGGCGCGCCCTTCCGGTAGGCGATGATGATGTTTCGGTAGGCCGCCGCATCGGTCAGTTGGTCGTTGGCATCGAGGCTGATCGCCCTGTGAGCGCCGATGATCTCCCCCTTCGGCAGATTGACGGTCGCCTTGGCGAGGGCTGCGCGAACCTCCTCCAAGCCGATATGACGGGCGGCGAGCGCCATCGGGTTGACTTCGACGCGCACTGCAAACTTTTTCTGTCCGAATATGAAGACGCCGCCCACCCCCGGTATCATTGACAGCGGCCGCGCCAGCACGTCCGAGACATAGCGATCCACGACGTAGCCCGGCAGCGCGTCTGAATGAACGGCATAGATAAGGACGGGGAAGTTGTTCGGATTGACTTTACGATAGGTCGGCGGGCTCGGCAGATCTTTCGGCAGCAGGCCGCTGGCCGCGTTGATGGCCGTCTGCACGTCCTGCGCGGCGCCGTTGATGTTGGTCGACAGGTCGAATTGCAGCGTGATCGTGGTCGTGCCGACGCCGGAGAGCGAGGTCATCTCGCCGAGACCTGGGACGGAGCTGAATTGCTGCTCGAGCGGCGTGGCCACGGCCGAGGCCATCGTTTCCGGGCTGGCGCCGGGGAAATTCGTGGTGACGGTGATCGTCGGGAAATCGACGTTCGGCAGCGAGGATACGGGCAGCGAGAGATAGGCGGCAACGCCGAACACCAGGACACCGAGCATCAGGAGCGAAGTGGCGACCGGCCGGCGTATGAAGGGGGCGGAGATGCTCATCGCGGCTGCCGCCGGCTCAACTGGTCGAGCCGGCGCGGCGGGCCGGCACCAGGCGAACCCGGGAGCCGTCGGTCAGCCGGTACTGGCCGTCGACGACGATCTTCTCGCCGGGCGACAGTCCCTTGGTTACGACCGCAAGACCGTTCTCGAGCGTCTCCACCGAAACGGCGCGGCGGGCGACCGTCAGATCAGGCTTGATCACATACGCGTAGTAGCCATGCGGCCCTTGCACGACCGTCTGCGCCGGCACGGTCGGCACCGCGTGCAGGGTCCGCAGCACCACGCGCACGGTGACGAATTCGCCCGGCCACAGGCGCTCCTGACGGTTGGCGAACAGCGCCTTCAGCGCGATGGTGCCCGACGTCTGGTCGACCGCGTTGTCGATGAAAGTGAGCTTGCCGCGGCCGAGCACCGTGTCGCCGTCGCGGGCGAGCGCGGTGACCGCGAGCGGCGCCGCGGCCTGGGCTTGCCGGATTGCATCGAGCCGATTCTCCGGCACCGTGAAGCCGACGAAAATGGGCTGGATCTGGTTGATCGTGACGAGAACGGTATTGTTGCTCGCCCGCACCACATTGCCGACGTCCACGAGCCGTGCGCCGAGCCGGCCGTCGATAGGCGCGCGAATGTCGGTATAGGCGAGATTGACCTCGGCGCTGTCGATCTGCGCCTGATCGCCCTTGATCGCGGCCTTGAGTTGGCCGACCAGCGCCGTCTGCTGGTCATAGCTCTGCCGGGTTTGAAAGCCGGAACCGAGCAGCTTGCTGAAACGCGACAGATCGGCCTCTGCGCTGGCGAGTTGCGCCTCGTCCTTCTGCTTCGCCGCGCGGGCCTGTTCGAGCGCGGCCTTGAACGGACGCGGATCGATCTGAACCAGCGGAGCGCCCGCCTTCACCTCCTGACCTTCGGTGAAGTCGAGCTTCATTATCTGCCCGTCGACCCGGCTACTGACCGCGACCTTATTGTGGGCCTCGACCGTGCCGATCGCGTGCACCACCACGGGCATGTCGCGGGCGGCTACGGTGCCGGCGGTGACTGGAACACTGGGCTGGACGCCTTGGGCGGCGGCCTGCGGCGGCGCACTGCGGAACTCGAACCACCAGACCGCCAGCGCCGTCAGCGCGACGAGTGCGAGGGCTCCGGCCGCCCGTCCCTTCATCTAGGTAGTCTCCTCGGCGTGGCAGCTCGCGCGCCCCGTTCCGCAATCCGCTGACGCCCCGCTTTGCTCAATGTGCGCCGATTACAAAGCCGGCGCTACCGGAAGCGGTAGTTTCAGCGTCAGGATCGCCTCTTTGATCGCCTCGGACAACTGCAAATCTGCGCGGAAAGACCGCAAGTAAACCAGCGACTGCCGGTTCCTCAACGCTGAAACGAGTTTTACAACATGCTCGGCAGCACGCGATCCGGCGGCCGGTGCCCGTCCATGAAGGTCTTGATGTTGATAATGACCTTCTCGCCCATGTCGACGCGGCCTTCGACCGTGGCCGAGCCCATGTGCGGCAGCAGCACCACCTTGCCGGTGCGGGCGAGCTTGACCAGCTTCGGGTTCACCGCCGGCTCGTGCTCGAACACGTCGAGACCGGCACCGGCGATCTGGCCGCCCTCGATCAGCCGCGCCAGCGCATTCTCGTCGATCACCTCGCCGCGCGAGGTGTTGACGATATAGGCCTCGGGCCGCAATAGCTTCAGCCGCCGCGCCGACAACAGGTGATAGGTCGCCGGGGTATGCGGGCAGTTCACCGAGATGATGTCCATGCGGGCGAGCATCTGGTCGGGGCTCTCCCAATAGGTGGCGTCGAGTTCGTCCTCGATGCGCGGCGCCACCCGGCGGCGGTTGTGATAGTGGATCTGCAGGCCGAAGGCGCGCGCGCGACGCGCCACCGCCTGGCCGATACGCCCCATGCCGATGATGCCGAGGCGCTTGCCCCAGATGCGATGGCCGAGCATCCAGGTGGGCGACCAGCCCGCCCAGTCCGGCTCCGCGACGAGCACGCCCGCGCCTTCCACCAGCCGGCGCGGCACGGCCAGGATCAGCGCCATTGTCATGTCGGCGGTGTCCTCGGTGAGCACGCCGGGCGTGTTGGTGACGGTGATGCCGCGCTGGACGGCTGTGGTGACGTCGATGTTGTCGACGCCGTTGCCGAAATTGGCGATCAGCTTGAGCTGCTCGCCCGCCTTGGAGAGAACCGAGGCATCGATTTCGTCGGTGACGGTCGGCACCAGCACATCGGCGGTCTTCACCGCCTCCGCCAGCTCGGCCGGCGACATCGGCTTGTCGTCGGCATTGAGCCGGGCATCGAACAGCTCCCGCATGCGCAGCTCGACCTTGTCGGGCAGCTTGCGGGTCACAATCACCAGCGGCTTTTTGTTCTTTGGCACGCCGATTCAGCCCTCTTTAACCGTGCTCCCCCAGACTGCCCTTCGCGGGCGCGTCAGGATCGCTCTCATTCGTTTGATTTTCCTACCAGATGGCCGGGACAACACAAAGCATTCGAGGCCTCGTCGCCTGCATCGTCGCCGTGACGCTGGCTGCTGCCCTGGCCGGGCCGCAGCGGGCGGCCGCACGCAGTTCACAGCCGCTCGCCACCGGCTCGGTCAGCGGTCTGCCGCTGCCCCGATTTGTCAGCCTGAAGGCCGACCGCGTCAACGTGCGCAGTGGGCCCAGCACCGACCAGGACGTGCGCTGGGTCTACACCCGCTCCGGCATGCCGGTGGAGATCATCGCCGAGTTCGAGAATTGGCGGCATATCCGCGACTGGCAGGGGGCGGATGGCTGGGTTTACCACTCGTTGCTGTCGGGCAAGCGCACGGCCGTGGTGGTGCCGAACCTCAAGGACCAGCTCGTGCCGCTCTATGCCAGTGCCGACACGAAATCGCGGGTGGTCGCTCAATTGCAGGGCGGGGTGCTGGGACGGCTGGAATCCTGTAGCGGCACCTGGTGTGAGTTGCGCGGCAAGGGCTTTGACGGCTGGGTGCGCCAGGACCGCCTCTGGGGCGCCTATCCGAACGAGAAGATCGACGATTAGCCGACCGCGCCGTCGCCCTTCGGGGCCGGCGCGCAAGTGCGCTCCCGCCTCAGGACGACGGAAAAGGTTCGGGCTTGTTGCGATTACGCCTTGCGGCGGAGCCGTACAATGACGTCGACGCGGGCGATCTCGTAGCCCTCCGGGGGGATCGGATCGCTGCCGATCACCACGTCGGGGCCCGGAATGTCGAGCAGTTCCCCCTCGCCCTCGACGAAGAAATGATGGTGGGCGGAGGTATTGGTGTCAAAATAGGCCTTTGACCCATCCACGGCCACTTGGCGCAACAGGCCGACTTCCGTGAACTGGTGCAGGGTGTTGTAGATCGTCGCCAACGACACCGGCACCTTGGCGCGGGTCGCGTCCTCGTAGAGCATTTCGGCCGTCAGGTGGCGGTCGCCCTTGCCGAAAAGCAGCCAGCCGAGCGCCATGCGCTGACGGGTCGGCCGCAGGCCGACGCTGCGCAGCATGGATTTCACATCGTGCCAGGGGCAGCCAGTGAAATCGGTCCGCTCTTCGGCGACGGGCTTGGCGGATTGAAATGCCCTGCTCTGCGGAACGCTCATCAACAATGCCTCACAGGCCGGCCGGGACCGGCAGAAACCGTTTCATTTGAAACATATACGCATTGGCCGGCACAGATGCAACTCCTTCGCAAGTACGACCGATCTGGTTGGAACCCGCTGCGGCCAAAATGTCGCGGGCCCTCCGGAAAGCTTTTCCTCCGGCCGCGCATTGCCGGCCCCGGCGGCACCCTCCATCTTTGCCCTGTCAAGCCGGTATGATACGAACCGGGGCAACGGAAGCTCAGGGAAAGGCAGCCCACGCGGGGGCATCAAGGCAATGGAAGAGAGGCGTCACAGCTTCGACTACGAGGATCTGCTGGCCTGCGGCCGCGGTGAACTGTTCGGTGCCGGCAATGCGCAATTGCCGTTGCCGCCGATGTTGATGTTCGATCGCATCGCCGAGATCAGCGAATCCGGCGGCGAACACGGCAAGGGCATGGTGCGTGCCGAACTCGACGTAAAGCCGGACCTTTGGTTCTTCCTCTGCCACTTCAAGAACGATCCGGTAATGCCCGGTTGCCTCGGCCTCGATGCGCTGTGGCAGCTCGTCGGCTTCTTTCTCGGCTGGCTGGGCGCGCCCGGCCGCGGCCGCGCGCTCGGGCTCGGCGAATTGAAATTTTCCGGCCAGGTGCTGCCGTCGGTGAAGAAGATCGTCTACGGCGTCGACTTCAAACGGGTGATGCGCGCCAAGCTGGTGCTCGGCATCGCCGACGGCTGGCTGTCGGCGGACGGTAACGTGATCTACCGCGCCTTCGATCTCAAGGTCGGCCTGTTCAAGCAGGACGAAGCAATGCAGCCGGGCGGCGCTTGAGCCGTCTTCGGCCGGACGCACCAGCCCTTGCGGAATTGCCTCGATTGGCCGATTTGTGGCTTAAGCACCAATGAAATCATCTGAGCGAGGATAGTTCAACGATGCGGCGGGTCGTGGTCACCGGGATGGGCATTGTTTCGTCCATCGGCAACAACACGCAGGAAGTCCTGGCCAGCCTGCGCGAGGCCAAGTCCGGCATCAGCCGCGCCGAACAGTTCGTCCAGCACGGCTTCAGGTGCCAAGTGCAAGGCATGCCCACGCTCGATCCGACGGGTTCGGTCGACCGGCGCGCCATGCGCTTCCTCGGCCAAGGCGCTGCCTGGAACCACGTCGCCATGGAGCAGGCGATCCGCGATTCCGGCGTCGAGGAGAAGGATATCTCCAATCCGCGCACCGGCATCGTGATGGGCTCGGGCGGGCCTTCGACCGCGACGATCGTCGAGGGCGCCGACATCACCCGGGAAAAAGGAAGCCCCAAGCGCATCGGTCCCTTCGCGGTGCCGAAGGCGATGTCGTCGACCGCCTCGGCGACGCTCTCCACCTGGTTCAAGATCAAGGGCGTGAACTATTCGATCTCCTCCGCTTGCGCGACCTCCAATCACTGCATCGGCAATGGCGCCGAACTCATCCAGTGGGGGAAGCAGGATATGGTCTTCGCCGGCGGCTGCGAGGAACTGAGCTGGACGAGCTCCGACCTGTTCGACGCCATGGGCGCGATGTCGTCGAAGTTCAACGACACGCCACAGTCCGCGTCGCGCGCCTACGACGCCGACCGCGACGGCTTCGTCATCGCCGGCGGCGCCGGCGTCCTGGTGCTGGAAGAGCTCGAACACGCGAGAGCGCGCGGCGCGAAAATCTACGCCGAAGTCGCCGGCTACGGCGCGACCTCCGACGGGTTCGACATGGTGGCGCCTTCTGGCGAAGGCGCCATGCGCTGCATGAAGCTCGCGCTCGAGACGGTGAAAGCGCCGATCGACTACATCAACCCGCACGCCACTTCGACGCCGATCGGCGATTTGCGCGAGATCGAGGCGATCCGCGAGGTGTTCGGCGCAAAGACGCCGCCGATCTCGGCGACCAAGTCGCTGACCGGCCATTCGCTCGGTGCCGCCGGCGCGCAGGAGGCGATCTATTCGCTCCTGATGATGCAGAACGGCTTCATCTGCGAGAGCGCCAATATCCAGAAGCTCGATCCCGCCTTCGAGGATATGCCGATCATGCGCGAGCGCCGCGACAACGTCGCGCTGGGCGCGGTGCTGTCGAACTCGTTTGGCTTCGGCGGCACCAACGCATCGGTGGTCTTCAAGCGGCTGGACGCGTGAGTTCATTGCGCAAGGCGATTCTCTGCTGTCATGCCCCGCGAAAGCGGGGCAACCAGTATTCGCGGTCTTGCCTTGTTGCCGTTGCCGGGACTACTGGGTCACCCGCCTTCGCGGGTGACGACACGCCGAGGGACGATCAATGCCGGGGCTGATGGAAGGCAAACGCGGGCTGGTGATGGGCGTGGCCAACGACCATTCGATCGCCTGGGGCATCGCCAAGACCTTGGCCGCACACGGCGCGCAGCTTGCCTTCACATATCAGGGCGACGCGCTCGGCCGCCGCGTCAAGCCGCTTGCCGAGTCGGTTGGCTCCTCCCTGGTGATGCCCTGCGACGTGGAGGACATCGCCACTGTCGACAAGGTGTTCGACGCGCTCAAGCAGCAATGGGGCAAGCTGGACTTCCTGGTGCACGCCATCGGCTTTTCCAACAAGGACGAACTGAAGGGCCGCTATGCCGATTCCACGCGCGAGAACTTCATCCGTACGATGGTGATCTCCTGCTACTCCTTCACGGAAGCCGCCAAGCGCGCCGCGGCCCTCATGCCGGAGGGGGGCGCCATGCTGACTTTGACCTATAACGGCGGCGACCGCGCCATGCCCAACTACAACGTCATGGGCGTCGCGAAAGCCGGGTTGGAGGCGTCGGTGCGTTATCTCGCCGTCGACTTCGGTCATCAGAAGATCCGCGTCAACGCCATCTCGGCCGGCCCGATCCGCACGCTGGCCGGCGCCGGCATCACCGACGCACGCTATATGTTCGCCTTCCAGCAGAAATATTCCCCGCTCGGCCGCGGGGTCGCTCTGGAGGAACTGGGCGGCGCCGGCCTCTACCTGTTGTCGGACCTGTCCACCGGCGTCACCGGCGAAATCCACTTCGTCGACTGCGGCTACAACGTCATCGCCATGCCGCAGCCCGAGGCGCTGAAGGAAGCCGCCGGCAAGGTGGAGAACGGCGGCTGAGCGGCGGCTCGCTTGTAAGCAGTTCGTGCGGCCGATAGGCTCGCGGCCGGTTAGCCGGAGCCGGCGCGATGATCATCGACAAAATCGTTCCTCATCACATCCGTATTCCGTTCGACGCGGGCGCGGCGAAATTCGCGCAGGCCGGCAAAGGCACGACGGCGCTCGATATCGTGCTGGTCGAAGTTGTCACCGATACCGGACTGACCGGCTGGGGCGATGCCTTCGCCTATGCCTGTTCGGATGCGGTTGTCGCCGCGATTAAGCAGATGGTCGCGTCGCGCGCCGTCGGCGAGGCGGTACCGGATGCGGCTGCCATTCCGGCTTTCATGGACCGGCTCCAGCAGCAACTGCATCTGTTCGGGCGCTACGGTGTGACGATGTTCGCCCTGTCCGGGCTCGATATCGCGCTGTGGGACCTCGCGGCGAAGGTTGAAGGCAAGTCGCTTGGCGACCTGTTCGGCCCTCGGCGCCGCGCCGCCATTCCAGCCTATGCGAGTCTGCTGCCGATCAGTGACCCGCAAAAGATCGCAGGCGAATGCAAGCAGGCGCTGGCGAAGGGCTATACCGCCATCAAGCTGCACGAGACGACGGTCGACGCGGTTGCCGCCGCGCGCGACGCCATCGGTCCCGACGTGCCGCTGATGGTGGACATGAATTGTCCGATGGATGCCGCCGACGCGATAACTTTCGCGATTGGCTGCCGGCCTTACACGCCGCTGTTTCTTGAGGAGCCGGTGTGGCCGCCGGAAGATTTCAACGCGCTCGCCCGCGTGCAGGCGACGGGTGGCATCCCGCTTGCCGCTGGTGAGAACGCTTGCACCGCGTATCAGTTTCGCGACCTGATGGAGCAGAACGCGGTGTCGTGGGTGCAGCCGTCGGTCACCAAGGTCGGCGGCGTCACCGAATATGCGCGCGTGGTCGCGCTCGCGGATCGCTTCAATATGCGCCTCATGCCGCACTCGCCGTATTTCGGCCCCGGCTTGTTGGCGACGTTACAGATGTTGTCGCTGCGCGATGATCGCTCCTTCATCGAGAGATTCTACATGGAGCGCGCCGCGTGCCTCTGGGGCGAGGCGATCGAGCTCGATCCATCCGGCGCCATTCCCGTGCCGGCCGGCCCTGGACTCGGGCTAGAGCCGGATCGCGGCGTAATCGAAAGCTACAGAGTTTCCTGATCGCGGAGCGCTCGGGTTTGCCAGTGCCGGCGCCGAGCGCACAGAGAGGCCGGCGATTGCGCGGTCTTCTCCCGCCCCGGTCAGCACCAGCCGTTGCCCCCGTTTCACCATGGGCTCTCTTCGGGGACATGGGGCTGGCTTGCGGTGGCAGCGGCTGGAGAGAAGCGCAAGCCATTGATCAGTTTGATATTTTTGGCAAAACGACATTCTGTGATGGCCGTCACAGAGCGGCGGCTTACTCCCCGTTAGCGTTAACTGGAAAGCAACGGGCTACCCCCCACAAGGGACGTCCGGACGTAAGGGAGTAGCGTCATGCGTAAGCCTCGTAAGACCATCATCCTCGCTTTCGCCACCGTCGCACTGGCGGTTTGTGCCACCGTCACCGACCTGATCCGCGCCTATGCCGGCGATGCCCCGCCGGCTCCCGCGATGGTCGAGATGCTGGCGCAATAGGCTCTATTTTCACCACCACCCAACCTCCAAACTGAAAACGGCCGGGGAAATGTCCCCGGCCGCTCTTCTTTTGTGCGACAATACGTGCCGCACGCTGAGTGCCCCCCTCTTGTGGGGAGGAGGCGGGCTTAGGGCCGTTGCGAGGCGTGGTGACGATATTTCTCGAACGACCCCTCGCCCTAACCCTCCCTCACAAGAGGGAGAGAAACCGGCTGAGTTTTCCCCCTCGCGCCGGGTATTCCCTCCCTGCTTCGCCCCGCCATCAGCGGTGCAGGTCGAAGCGATCCGCGTTCATCACCTTGCTCCAGGCTGCCGCGAAGTCCTTCACGAACTTCTGCTGCGCGTCCGCGCAGGCGTAGACCTCCGCCAGCGCACGAAGCTGCGAGTGCGATCCGAAGATCAGGTCGACACGGGTCCCCGTCCACTTGAGCTCCTTGGTCTTGCGGTCGCGGCCCTCGTACACGTTGTCGCTCGTCACGTGCCACTCCGTGTCCATGGTCAGCAGGTTGGTGAAGAAGTCGTTCGTCAGAGTGCCCGGCTTCTTGGTGAAGACGCCATGCTTCGACCCGTCCGCATTCGTATCGAGCACGCGCAGGCCGCCAATGAGCGCCGTCATCTGCGGGCCGGTGAGGGTCAGCAATTCCGCCCGATCGACCATGGCTTCCTCGGGCGACATGAGGTGACCGTCGCGATAGTAGTTGCGGAAGGCGTCGGCCATCGGCTCGAGTGGCGCGAAGGAGTCGACATCGGTCTGCTCCTGCGATGCATCCATGCGGCCCGGCGTGAAGGAGACCTTCACCTCGGTGCCGGCGTCCTTGGCCGCCTTCTCGACGGCCGCGCAGCCGCCGAGCACGATCAGATCGGCCAGCGAGACCTTCTTGTCGCCCTTCTGCGAACCATTGAACTCCTTCTGGGTCGCTTCGAGTTTCGCCAGCACCGTCGCGAGTTGCTTGGGCTGGTTGACCTCCCAATCCTTCTGAGGCGCCAGACGGATGCGCGCGCCGTTGGCGCCGCCACGCTTGTCGGAGCCGCGGAAAGTCGCCGCCGAGGCCCAAGCCGTCGAGACGAGCTGCGACACCGACAGGCCGGAGGCGAGGATCTTCGCCTTCAGCGCCGCGATGTCTTGCTCGCTGATGAGCTCATGGTCGACCGCCGGAACGGGGTCCTGCCAGATCAGCGTTTCCTTGGGCACGAGCGGGCCGAGATAGCGCTGGATCGGACCCATGTCGCGGTGCGTGAGCTTGAACCAGGCGCGGGCGAACGCGTCCGCGAACTCGTCGAAATTCTCGTAGAAGCGCCGCGAGATCTTCTCATATGCCGGATCGAAGCGCAGCGACAGGTCCGTCGTCAGCATGGTCGGCTTGCGGCGCTTGGACGGATTGTGCGCATACGGAATCGACTCCGGCGCGCCCTTCGCCACCCACTGTTGCGCGCCGGCCGGGCTCTTCTCCAGCTCCCATTCGAAGCCGAAAAGGTTCTCGAAGAAGTTGTTGCTCCACTTGGTCGGCGTCGTCGTCCAGGTCACTTCCGGGCCGCCGCCCATCGTGTCATCGCCCATGCCGGTGCCGAAGCCGCTCCGCCAGCCGAGGCCCTGTTCCTCGAGCGTGGCGGCTTCCGGCTCGGGGCCGAGCAACGACGGATCGCCGGCGCCGTGGGTCTTGCCGAAGGTGTGACCGCCGGCGATCAGCGCGACGGTTTCCTCGTCGTTCATCGCCATGCGAAAGAACGTTTCGCGGATGTCCTTGGCCGCCGCGACCGGATCCGGGTTTCCGTTCGGGCCTTCCGGGTTCACGTAGATGAGACCCATCTGCACGGCAGCCAGCGGGTTTGAGAGCTCGCGCTCGCCGCTGTAGCGTTCGTCGCCCAGCCAAGTGCCTTCGGGGCCCCAATAGAGTTCTTCCGGCTCCCACACGTCGGCGCGGCCGCCGGCAAAGCCGAATGTCTTGAAGCCCATCGATTCGAGAGCGACGTTGCCGGTCAGAATGATCAGATCGGCCCAGGAGAGCTTGCGGCCGTACTTCTGCTTGATCGGCCAGATCAGCCGGCGCGCCTTGTCGAGGTTCACGTTGTCTGGCCAGCTGTTGAGCGGTGCGAAGCGTTGCTGGCCGGCGCCGGCGCCGCCGCGGCCGTCGGCGATGCGATAGGTGCCCGCGCTGTGCCAGGCCATGCGGATGAACAACGGCCCGTAATGACCGAAATCGGCCGGCCACCACTCCTGCGAGTCGGTCATCACCTTGCGCAGGTCGGCGACGACGGCGTTCAGGTCGAGCTTCTTGAACTCATTCGCGTAGTCGAAGGCTTCGCCCATCGGATCGGACTTATTGGTGTTCCGATGGAGGACCTGGATATCCAGGTGGTTCGGCCACCAATCGCGGTTCGTATGTGTGTTAATGAACGGGCACTTGCCCGCACCTTTATCATCAGTCTTTGCGTCCATGTTTCTCTCCGATCGTAACCAATAATCTTGTTCGAACCGTTCCGTGTGGACCTATTATGACGTTGTCAGCGGTAGGACTGACCGGCGCCGGCGGTGTGGTGTTTCGTCGTGTGGCCGTGGCTTGGCGGTTCCTCTTCGCGGCAGGCCCGGTGGGACCCCGCAAAGTTGCAAATCCCGGAAGGCAGTTGCAACTGTAACTATTATCGCTCAAACTGACGATAAGGTCCAATCGTATTGATTGGGTGCGACAATAAGATTATCTGATCGTAATGATCACTTTGCGGCAGCTTCGCTACCTTGCCTCACTCGCCCGGCATCGGCATTTCGGGCGGGCGGCTGAGGACTGCGCGATCACTCAGCCGGCGCTCTCCATGCAGATCCGCGAGCTTGAGCGCGAGGTCGGTGCCGATCTGGTGGAGCGGCGGCCGGGCGAGATCGTGCTCACCGAGATCGGCGTCGAGGTGGCGGAGCGCGCCGAACAAATTTTGACGGCCGCGCGCGATCTCGTCGACTTCGCCCGTCACCGCGACCTGCTCACCGGCAGCATGCGCCTCGGCATCATCCCGACGCTGGCGCCCTATGTGCTGCCGCGTGTGCTGCCGCGGCTGCAGGCGGCCTATCCGCGCCTGCGGCTGGAGGTGCGCGAGACACAGACCCGCATGCTGCTCGACGAGCTTGCCCGCGGCGCGCTCGATTGCCTCATGCTGGCACTCCCGGCCGATGGCGCCGATGTCCAGACGCTACCGCTGTTCAACGATCCGTTCCTGCTGGCGGTGCCGGCGGCCGACCCGCAGCGCACGCGCAACCGCGTGAGCGTAGCCGACGTCGACCAGAGCCGGCTGATCCTGCTGGAGGAGGGTCATTGCCTGCGCGACCAGGCGCTGGCGTTCTGCGGCAATCCACGGCGCGAGCAGGCGGCCGGCCTGGGCGCCACCTCGCTCGCCACCGTGATGCAGATGGTGGCCAACGGCTACGGCGTGACGCTGGTGCCGGAGGTGGCGATCGACGCCGAACTGCACGACAGCCGCGTCAAGCTGCTGCGCTTCGCCGAACCGGAGCCGGCACGCAGCATCGGTCTCGCCTGGCGGCACACCTCGCCGCGGGCGAAGGACTTCGAGGCGCTGGGCCGGGTTATTACCGGCACGCTACGCGACCCCGCTCAAATCTCGATTTCGCGCTCGAGCTTGGCCGGGTCTTCCAGGCAGTAATAGCCGGACAGCCGCGTCACGATCTTGGCGCGGATCCAGTCGTTCATGATGCGGCTGACGTTCTCGCGGGCGATGCCGGCCATGGCGGCGAGGTCGCTCTGGCTCACTTTCTGGCGGATGACCACGCGCGTGCCGCCGACATTGTTGCCGAAGGCATGGGCGAGATCGAGCAACGCGCGCGCCACCCGCCCCTTGAGCGGCAGAAAGCTTCCCGCCGCCACGATGGCGTCCGTATCGCGCAGGCGCGTGGCCAGTATTTTCAGCAAGTACTTGTAGATTTCCGGCTCCTTCTCGGCGAAGGCCTCGAAGGCGCTGCGGCTGACGAAGCGCAGCTTGCAATCGCGCAACGCGGTCACCGTGGCCGAGCGTGGCTTGCCGTCGATGATCGAGAGATCGCCGACGATCGCGCCAGGCCCGAGAATGGCCAGGATGCGCTCGGCGCCGCTGGCCGACTCGATGCTCACCTTGAGCAGGCCTTCGTCCAGCCGGTAGAAGCCGTCGCCCGGGTCGTCGGCCAGAAACAGCACTCCATCGGCGGTAAGGTGGCGCCTACTGGCATGCTCGAGCAGCCCGGCGGAAAGCCGCTCGGGCAGGTCCGAGAGCAGGTTGGTCGATGGCGGAGACCGCGTTGCCATAGGTTGCCCGAAGCCAGGACGGCGCTGGAACTTCGGGCACTTTAGCAGATGCGAGAGACCTTTACCTCCGCTCAAGGACGGCGTGTTGCCGCCGCCGCTAACAGGTCCTTACCGGCGACCCCCTCTTTTCTCAGGCTTCAGGCTGGGGGAAAGCCATTGATGCCGCCCACCGTCATGTTGACGGGCGTGAGCGGGTTGAGGCCCTGGTCGGGCGAGGGATGATACGTCACCAGATTGACAGTCCACACGCCGGCGATCAGCACGAAAGCGGCGACCGAGATCAGGATCGTACGGGTCATAACGCGCTCCCATTGTCTTTCCGGGGCTTGCCCGGTGGCGACGGAGCTTTTCCGCTCCGTATGTTGGAAAGGAAACTAGGAGCGCGGCCGGTCGGCCGCTGTGATACCTGTCACGAAATGTTGCATTTACCAAAAGTCACTAAATAACTGACATATCTACTAAAATTGCCTGCAGGCAGGCTGCGTCCGGAAAGATTGCCTGAGCCAATGGCCGACCTCGCGCCAAATGCCTGCCACAAAGCCGAATTCCGCCACAAAGACAAAGGGCGGCCGCGAAGGCCGCCCTTTCGGATTACTGGGCTGGAAAAATGCCCGCAGCGGCTGCTGGCCTACTCCGCCGCGTCGCCGCCGGCGGCTTCGCGCTGATCCTCGCGATCGGCCTTCTGCTTGGCCTCCAGGTCCTCGCCCGTCTCCTGATCGACCGCCCGCATGGACAGGCGCACCTTGCCGCGCTCGTCCACGCCCAGCAGCTTGACCTTCACCTTGTCGCCTTCCTTGACCACGTCGGTGACCTTGTTGACGCGGTGCGGGGCGAGCTGGCTGATATGGACGAGGCCGTCCTTGGCGCCGAAGAAGTTCACGAAGGCGCCGAAGTCCATCACCTTGACCACGGTGCCTTCGTAGATGGTGCCGACCTCCGGCTCGGCCGCGATCGACTTGATCCAGTTGATCGCCGCCTTGATCGAACTCGCCCGAGGCCGAGGCGACCTTCACCGAGCCGTCGTCCTCGATATTGATCTTGGCGCCGGTCTTCTCGACGATCTCGCGGATCACCTTACCGCCGGTGCCGATCACTTCGCGGATCTTGTCGGTGGGGATCTTGAACATCTCGATGCGCGGGGCGTGCTCGCCGAGCTCGGCGCGCGCGGCAGTCAAGGCCTTGGCCATCTCGCCCAGGATGTGCAGGCGGCCGTCTTTGGCCTGGCCGAGCGCCACCTTCATGATCTCCTCGGTGATGCCGGCGATCTTGATGTCCATCTGCAGCGAGGTGACACCTTGCTCGGTGCCGGCCACCTTGAAGTCCATGTCGCCGAGATGGTCCTCGTCACCGAGGATGTCGGAGAGCACCGCGTAGCGCTCGCCTTCCAGGATCAGGCCCATGGCGATGCCGGCCGTCGGGCGCTTGAGCGGCACGCCCGCGTCCATCAGCGCGAGCGACGAGCCGCACACCGTCGCCATCGACGACGAGCCGTTCGACTCCGTGATCTCGGAAACGATGCGGATGGTGTAGGGAAATTCCGCCGGGCTCGGCAGCAGCGGATGAATGGCCCGCCAGGCGAGCTTGCCGTGGCCGATCTCGCGACGCTTGGTGCCGCCCATGCGGCCGGTCTCGCCGACCGAGTAGGGCGGGAAGTTGTAGTGCAGCAGGAAGGATTCCTTGTAGGTGCCCTGCAGCGCGTCGATGAACTGCTCGTCCTCGGCGGTGCCGAGCGTGGTCACCACCAGAGCCTGGGTCTCGCCGCGCGTGAACAGCGCCGAGCCGTGCGTGCGCGGCAGCACGCCCACTTCGGCGACGATCGGGCGCACGGTCGCGAGATCGCGGCCGTCGATGCGCTTCTTGGTATCGAGCACGTTCCAGCGCACGATCTTGGCTTCAAGCTCCTTGAACACGCCGGCGATGCGCTGCTTGTCGTATTCCGGGTTTTCCGCGCCTTCGGGGAAGTAGTGCGCGATCACCTTCTCCTTCGCGGCAGCGACGGCGTTCTGCCGCTCCTGCTTGGCGGGGATCGAATAGGCCGCGCGCAAGTCCTTCTCGACGAGACCGAGAATCTCTTTTTCGAGCGCTTCGTTATCGGGGACGCTGAGCTCGCGCGGCTCCTTCGCCGCTTTTTCCGCCAACTTGATGATGGCCTCGATCACCGGCTGGAAATGGCGGTGGCCGAACATCACGGCGCCCAACATAATCTCTTCCGAAAGCTCCTTGGCCTCCGACTCGACCATCAGCACCGCGTCATTGGTGCCGGCGACGACCAGATCGAGCTGGCTTTCGGTCATCTCGTCGAGCTGAGGATTGAGTACGTATTCGCCGTTGATGAAGCCGACGCGGGCGGCGCCGATCGGACCCATGAAGGGCGCGCCCGACAGCGTCAGCGCGGCCGAAGATGCGACCAGCGCCAGAATGTCGGGATCATTCTCCAGATCGTGCGACAGGGTGGTGACGATGATCTGCGTTTCGCAGCGCCAGCCATCGGCGAACAGCGGCCGGATCGGACGATCGATCAATCGGGAGACCAGCGTCTCCTTCTCGGTCGGCCGGCCTTCGCGCTTGAAATAGCCGCCCGGGATGCGTCCGGCGGCATAAAACTTCTCCTGATAGTCGACGGTCAGCGGCAGGAAATCGACGCCTTCGCGAGGGCTTTTGGCCGCCACCGCGGTGGCGAGCACGGTGGTCTCACCATAGGTGGCGAGCACCGCACCGTCAGCTTGCCGCGCCATGCGGCCGGTCTCGAGGACGAGCTTGCGCCCGCCCCAATCGAGTTCAACTCGATGCATATCGAACATAGTCGTCATTCTCTCTCGTGCTTTTCGGCGAGCCCCGAAAGCCATGAGCAAGACGGCGAGAGGCTGTCGCGGCCCCGGAGTTCACGCGGGATGCGGACAGCGTCTTGCGATCCTGCTCACAAGCATTCGAACCTGGCCTGGGCCCAAGGCCGATCCTTATCGGTCCTTGCCCGTCATGCCGGCGGCGAACAGCGCCACCGGTCTCAAATCGGCGCCCGCACCTTGCAGGGCGCCTCGCGAATCGCGCGGGGGCTCGTCGCGCCCGGCGCGGGTAGAAAATCAGCGGCGGATGCCGAGCTTTTCGATCAAGGACTTGTAGCTCGCCTCGTTGGAGCGGCGCAGATAATCGAGTAGCTGCCGACGCTGGCTGACCAGCTTGAGCAGGCCGCGTCGCGAATGATTGTCCTTGGTATGGGTCTTGAAGTGGTCGGTCAGATTGACAATCCGTTCCGACAGGATCGCGATCTGCACCTCGGGCGACCCGGTGTCGCCCGCTTTCTTGCCAAATTCATTGATCACTTCGGCCTTACGGCCGGCAGAAATCGACATCGGTCATCCTTTCTTGACGGCACGGGCGCCCTTGATCCCGGCCAGGTTGAACACGCGCCTGGGGACGATTTCACCGTGGTCCATTTCAGCGAGCGCCAGCAGATGGCCGGCAACGGTGACATAGACTGTCCCACGGAAAACGGGGGCGTCCCGTCCGCGCAACACGACGGCTTGGCCCCGCTGGAGCCTTGCCGCATCTGCCCGGCTGACGGCCAGCGCCGGGATGTCGTCCAGCGCGGTCTCGACGGGCAGGATGGCGTCGGCGAGGTTGGTCTCGCCAGCCGCGGCTCTATGGCACACGGCCTCCAATTCTTCCAGTGAAATCATGGTTTCTTCGCCGAACGGGCCGACCGACACCCGGCGCAGCGCGCTGACATGGCCGAAACAGCCCAGTTGCCGGCCCATATCGCGGGCGAGCGAGCGGACATAGGTACCCTTGCCGCATTCGGCCTCGAATACCGCATGATCCGGGTCAGGGCTCTCGGTCAGCTCCAGCCGGGTGATTTTGACCGGCCTGGCGGCCAGTTCTACCGCGGCGCCCTCGCGGGCGAGATCATAGGCGCGCTCGCCCTCGATCTTGATGGCCGAAAAACGGGGCGGAACCTGCTGGATCAGGCCGATGAAGCCCGGCAGCAGGGCGCAAATCGCCTCGGGCGCAGGCCGCTGCTCACTGGTTTCGACGACCCGGCCCTCGGCATCGTCGGTATCCCGTTCCTCGCCCCAGCGCACGGTAAAGCGGTAGAGCTTGCGACCCTCCATGACGAAGGGGACTGTCTTGGTGGCGTCGCCCAGTGCGATCGGCAGGGCGCCGGAGGCGAGCGGGTCGAGGGTGCCGGCGTGCCCGGCGCGCCTGGCCTTGGTCAGCCGCTTGATAATGCTCACCGCGTGGGTCGAGGTCATGCCGACCGGCTTGTCGAGCACGACCCAGCCATGCACATCGCGCTTGTCGCGCTTCTTCTGCTGATGCTTCGGCCGCGGCGCACGGCCGGCCCCCTCCTCCGCGTGTGAGGAAGGATTTGGGAGGGGGTTTTGCGCAACGTCCATCCTCCCTTCCGACGAGCGGAGCTCGACGACCTCCTCCGCAAGCAGAGGAGGCGAAGCGAGCTTGTGGCTCGTTTGATCACTCATCGTCATTCTCTCTCTTCAAATCCCGCGCCACTTCCGGCGAATGCAACAGCTTGTCGATGCGCTCGGCTTCTTCGAACCGCTCGTCCACCCGGAAGCGGATGTCGGGCGCGAATTTCAGGTTGATCCGGTGCGCAATCTCCGTACGCAGGAATTTCTTATGGCGCTCGAAGGCCGCGACCACGGCTTCGGCGTCGCGCCCTCCCATCGGCATGATGTACACGGTGGCGAGCCGCAGATCCGGGCTCATGCGCACTTCCGGCACGGTGATGAGATGCGCCTCGATGACGGCGTCGTGCACATCGCCCCGCGTGAGCATATCGGCGAGCGCGTGACGCACCAGTTCGCCTACCCGCAACTGGCGCTGCGAGCCGCCGGGCGCGCTTTCGCGATGATGATGTTTGTGCCGTGCCATAGTAAAAATCTCTGCCGTCATCGTCCGCGAATGCGGACGATCCAGTAACCACGGCAATTGCTGGGGCTACTGGATGCCCCGCATTCGCGGGGCATGACAGTGTTCGTGTTAAGATGGAGTCTTCCTAACCTGCGCAGTGAGACTTGGACTCACAGCGAGCGTTGAATCTGCTCCACTCGATAGCATTCGATCACGTCGCCCTGCCGCATGTCCTGGTAGTTTTCGAAGGCCATGCCGCATTCCATGCCCGAATTGACTTCGCGCACATCGTCCTTGAAGCGCTTGAGCTGCGAGAGCTTGCCTTCGTGGACCACGACGTTGTCGCGGATCAGCCGCACATTGGCGCCGCGCTCGACGGTACCGTCGGTGACCTTGCAGCCCGCGACGTTGCCGACCTTGGAGACCTTGAAGACTTCGAGAATCTGCGCATTGCCCAGCATGGTCTCGCGCAGCGTCGGCGCAAGCAGGCCCGACATCGCCTTCTTCACGTCGTCGACCAGGTCGTAGATGATGTTGTAGTAGCGGATCTCGATGCCGGCACGCTCCGCCGCCTCGCGCGCTTCCTTGTTGGCGCGCACGTTGAAGGCGATGATGGGCACGCCGGAAGCCTCCGCCAGCGTCACGTCCGATTCGGAAATGCCGCCGACGCCGGAATGCAGGACGCGTGCGGCCACCTCGTCGGTGCCAAGTTTGTCGAGTGCACCGACGATCGCTTCGAGCGAGCCCTGCACGTCAGCCTTGATGACCAGGGGAAATTCCTTGCGGCCCGCAGTCTTGGCCTGCGCCATCATCTGCTCGAGCGAGCCGCGCATGCCGGTCGCGCGAGCGGCCATCTTCTCGCGGCGCTGACGCGCGCGGTAATCGGTGATCTCGCGGGCGCGCGCCTCGTTCTCGACCACCGCCAGGCGGTCGCCGGCGTCGGGGGTGCCGGAGAAACCGAGCACCTCCACCGGCGTCGATGGCCCGGCACTGGCGACCGTCTCGCCGGTGTCGGAGACCAGAGCACGCACGCGACCCCATTCCGCACCGGCCACGACGATGTCACCGGTTTTCAGCGTGCCACGCTGCACCAGCACCGTCGCCACCGGCCCGCGGCCGCGGTCGAGCTTGGCCTCGATCACCGTGCCTTCGGCGGCGCGGTCCGGGCTAGCCTTGAGTTCGAGGATTTCGGCCTGCAGGCCGATCATTTCCAAGAGCTTGTCGATATTGGTCTTCTTGGTGGCGGAGACTTCCACGTCCACCACGTCGCCGCCCATGGATTCCACCTGCACGTCGTGCTGCAGCAGATCGGTGCGCACGCGGTTGGGGTTGGCGTCCGCCTTGTCGATCTTGTTGACGGCGACGATCATCGGGACCTTGGCGGCCTTGGCGTGATGGATCGCCTCGATGGTCTGCGGCATGACGCCGTCGTCGGCGGCGACCACCAGCACCACGACGTCGGTCACCTTGGCCCCGCGGGCACGCATGGCCGTGAAGGCGGCGTGGCCGGGCGTGTCGATAAAGGTGATCGGAGCGCCGGAGGGTGCGGTCACCTGATAGGCGCCGATATGTTGGGTAATGCCGCCGGCCTCGCCGGCCGCCACTTCGGCCGAGCGGATGGCATCGAGCAGCGAAGTCTTGCCGTGGTCGACATGGCCCATCACAGTGACCACCGGCGCACGCGGCTTGAGCGTCGCCGGATCGTCGGCCACGTCAAACAGGCCTTCCTCCACGTCCGACTCCG
The DNA here is from genome assembly GCA_963837965.1 of uncultured Pseudomonadota bacterium. Taxonomy (GTDB): domain Bacteria; phylum Pseudomonadota; class Alphaproteobacteria; order Rhizobiales; family Xanthobacteraceae; genus Pseudolabrys. The sequence goes on from CAWIPY010000013.1 coordinate 88,077, forward strand.
ACACGCGGCGCACGGTGTGGCCCATTTCCTCGGCGATGAGCTGAGCCGTGTCGGCGTCGATTGTATCGTTGATGGTGGCCATCTGGCCCTGCTTCATCAGCAGGCGGATGACCTCGACGCCGCGCTCGGACATGCGGTTGGCGAGTTCCTGGATGGTGATGACATCCGGGATGGTCACCTCGCGCACCAGCTTTTCCTTCGGCTCGTTGGCGGCGTGACCCTTGAGCCGCTGGGTGCGGCGGCGGAACGAAGCAACCGAGCGCTCCCGCACCTCGTCGGCGCGCAGCGCGTTGACCAGGGTAAGACGGCCGCGCTGCTTCTCAGCGCCGGCACGCGGGGCCGGACGCGGCGCGGCGGCCGGACGGCCGGCGCCGCGGCGGGCCGTGCGCGGGGCTTCTTCCTCTTCCGCTTCGACGACCGGACGGGCCGGCGTGGCCGCGCGCTTGGTCTCCTCCTCACCGAAGCGCTTCTTGACGACTTCGTCGGCCTTGCGCTTGGCTTCTTCTTCCTGCTTACGGCGATCTTCTTCCTCGCGCTTGCGCGCTTCGGCAGCCTCGCGGTCGGTCTTCTCGATTTCCTCGCGGCTGGCGCGGCGCCTGGCCTCTACCTCGGCGAGCTTGCGTTCCTCAGCTTCGCGCACGCGGCTGTCGGCCAGCGCATGGGCGCGCGCTGCGCGCTCCTCCTCGGTGAGTGTGCGCAGCACAACGCCGGACGGCTTGGGCGCCTCGCCGGCGGGCGCGCGGCCAGCGGTCCTGGCCCCGCCACGCTTGACAGGCGCCTCCGCGGGCGCAGGCTCGGCAGCCTTGGCCTCGGCCGGCGCGCCGATCACGCGACGTTTGACCTTCTCGACCACGACCTGCTTGCTGCGGCCATGGCTGAAGCTCTGGCGCACGACGCCCGTCTCAGTGCGCGGCTTGAGCGTGAGCTTACCGCCGGAGACGCTTAGTTTCTTCTCGCCAGGGTTCTTCGTTTCACTCATTCAGAATTTGTCCTCGTGCGCCGTCCGCCGGCGCATTCGTGGTGACCGCAGCGGGGAACCGAAACCGCTTCAAACGCGCAGCGCGCGAGAGAAAAGTCGTGGCCCCGGGCCCGGCAAGCAGGGCTGCATGTACCACATTTGGGCGGTTCAATGCCAAATCCAATTGTTCGCCGGAAAATATGTCCACGACCGCGATCTGGCGCGATTTTTCCTGCATTTTGCGCCGCAAGGCGCCGTTAAGCTTGCGCGTGCCGTCGCCGGAGGCATCAGCAGCGTGGATGAGCCCCGCCAGGTCGTCCCGCGCCAGCGCAGTCTCGACCTTGGCTGAGCCGGCGGCGACTAGCCCCGCCTTACCGGCAATCGCCAGCGCCTCCAGCGCGGAACGCTCCATGAGCCGCTCGACCTCCGCCGCGAGGCCCGGAGCCACCCGCACCGCCCGTTTGAAGCCGCGGGCGAACACGTTGCGCCGGCCCGCGTCCTCGACCGCCTGCCGGGTGGCGGTAATCCAGATGCCGCGGCCGGGCAGCTTTCGCTTGACGTCGGGCACCGCCTCACCGGCCGGTCCGACCACGAAGCGGATCATCTCCGCGGTCGGCTTGACCTCACGCGTCAGCGCGCATTGCCGCTCGTTCCCGGGGCTGTGGGCCCCGCGGTCGAGTTCGCTCGCCTGCGCCGTCGCCAGCATCTGCCAGTCGCTTTCCTTCGCTTAAGCGCTCGGCTGCGCTTCGCCCACCTCGGCCGGCACTTCCTCGGCCGGCGGAGGAGCCAGTTCTGCCTCAGTCACCCAGCCGGCCTTGAGCCGCGCCTGCATGACGATATGCTCGGCTTCCTCGCGGGAGGCGCCGAAGCCCTCAAGATAGCCCGGCTCGTGCTTGACCTCGCCGTCCTTGCGCTCGGTCCAGCCAATCAGGTCGTCGGTGGCGCAGCCGGCCAGGTCCTCGACCGTCTTCACGTCGTTCTCGCCGAAGGCGACCAGCATCCTGGTGGTGACGCCGGGCACCTCCTTGACCGCATCCTCCACTCCGAGCTCGATGCGCCGGGCATCGAGCTCGGCCTCCTGCTTGTCGAGGTATTCGCGGGCGCGCTCCTGCAATTCGTGCGCGGTCTCCTCGTCGAAGCCTTCGATCGAGGCGATTTCCTTCTCGTCGACCAGCGCCAATTCCTCGATCGAGTCGAATCCTTCCGAGGCCAGCAACTGGCCGACCACCTCGTCGAGATTGAGCGCCTCGACGAAGACCTTGGTGCGGTTCTCGAACTCGGCGTGGCGGCGCTCCGATTCCTCCTGCTCGGTCAAGATATCGATGTCCCAGCCGGTGAGCTGGGAGGCGAGCCGCACGTTCTGTCCGCGCCGGCCGATGGCGAGCGAAAGCTGCTGATCGGGGACCACCACCTCGATGCGCTCGCGCTCCTCGTCGAGCACCACCTTGGCGACTTCCGCCGGCGCCAGCGCGTTCACCACGAAGGTGGCGATATCCGGCGACCACGGGATGATGTCGATCTTCTCGCCCTGCAGTTCGTTCACCACCGCCTGCACGCGCGAGCCGCGCATGCCGACGCAGGCGCCGACCGGATCGACGCTCGAATCGCGCGATATAACGGCGATTTTGGCGCGCGAACCGGGATCGCGCGCGACCGCCTTCACCTCGACGATGCCGTCGTAGATTTCCGGCACTTCCTGGGTGAACAGCTTGGCGGTGAACTGCGGATGCGTGCGGGAGAGAAAGATCTGCGGGCCCCGCGGCTCGCGCCGCACGTCGTAGATATAGGCGCGAATGCGATCGCCGTTGCGGAATACCTCGCGCGGCAACAGCTCGTCGCGGCGCACAATCGCCTCGCCGCGGCCGAGATCGACGACGACGTTGCCGTATTCGACGCGCTTGACGATGCCGTTGACGATGTCGCCGATGCGGTCCTTGTATTCGGCGAATTGCCGGTCGCGCTCGGCTTCCCTCACCTTCTGCACGATCACCTGCTTGGCCGACTGCGCGGCGATGCGGCCGTATTCGAGCGGCGGCAGCGGGTCGGCGATGGTGTCGCCCACTTGCGCCGCCGGATGGCGCTTGCGCGCGTCCTCGACCGTAATCTGGTTGGAGGGGTTCTCCACCGCCTCTACCACCAGCATGTGGCGCGTGAGCCGCAGGTCGCCGCTCTTGGGATCGATCTCTGCATGCACGTCTGTCTCCGCGCCGTAACGCGAGCGCGCGGCCTTGGCGATCGCATCCTCCATGGCGGTGATCACGATGCCACGGTCGATCGACTTCTCGCGCGCCACCGCGTCGGCAATTTGCAACAGTTCGAGCCTGTTGGCGCTGACAGCCATAGCTCAGTCTCCTTTGTGAATGGCATGCCCGCCGGATGCGGACTTGTGCCGTCGCTGCCGTTCTTCTTTTTTCGCCGCCTTCGCTTCGCGCTTGGCGGCCTTCTCGCGTCGCAAAGCCTCCGTCACCAGTTCATCGGTGAGCACCAGCTTCGCTTCGCTCATCTCGTTCATCGGAAGCAGCACATCCGCTTCCTCGCCTTCCCCCACGTCATCACGGCGCAGGCGGGCCGCCTCACCCTCGGTGCCGGCGATGAAGCCGCGGAAGCGCTTGCGCCCATTGACGGGAACTTCCATCTCGACGCGGGCGAGATGGCCTGCATAGCGCTCGAAATCCGACTTGCGCACCAGCGGCCGGTCGATGCCCGGCGAGGAAATCTCCAGCCGGTAAGCGCGGTCGATCAGATCGGCAACGTCGAGCACCGGCGAAAGCGCGCGCGATACAGCCTCGCAATCATCCACCGTCATCGAGCCATCCGGCCGCTCAGCCATAACCTGCACGGTGCAGCCGTCGGCGCCGGAGACCTTTACCCGCACCAGCCGGTAGCCGAGTTCGTCGAGCACCGGCTCAGTCAGATGGGCGACGCGGGCCGACAAACCCGGCTCCACGATCAGCCGCGGCTCGCTCGGGCTTTCGGCGGTTCGCACCGCGTGGGTTTCGCGTTCTGGGCTTCCGGCCATCTTAAGTAACAAAAAAGAGCGGGCCCCAGGGGACCCACTCTCAAAACCCGGTCGGTTATGAGGGTGTCTTACAAGCCGGAATATAACGAATTTCCGGCCTCTTGCAAGGGCAAGGCGGCCTGGGCGGCTAACCCTTCCTTCAGAATCTGCCCTTAAATTCCGTTAAAGCCGCGGCTTTCACTGCCGTTTGCAAGGCGAATCTGCAGGTTGTCTAATGGGTGTTCCCGCCTCGCTGCTTCCCGAACTGGAAGAGGTCGTCCAGCATGGCTCGGCAGAAAGGCGCGCCGAGACGTTGCGCCGCGTGACGACCTTATTCCTCGACGGAGCGCCGGTGCTCAGCGGCGACCATGTCGCGCTGTTCGACGACGTCATCGGCTGCCTGATCGAGGAGATCGAGGCCAAGGCGCTAGCCGAGCTCGCCCGCCGCATTGCGCCGGTGCCGAATGCGCCGACCGGCGTAATGAGGACATTGGCAGAAAACGACGACATCACGGTTGCCGGGCCCGTGCTCGAGCAGGCCGTGCTCGGCGAACCGGAGCTGATGCACATCGCCGAGAATAAGAGCCAGGCGCATCTGCTGGCGCTTTCGGCACGGAAGAACCTGAGCGAGGCGCTCTCCGAAATCATCGTGACGCGCGGCGACCGCGAAGTGGCCCGCTCGATCGCCACCAACCAGCACGCCAAGCTCTCCGAAAACGCCTTCACCGCCCTGGTCAAGCGCGCGCAGCAGGATGGCCTGCTTGCCGAGAAGGTCGGTCTGCGCACCGACATTCCGCCGCGGCTGTTCCGCCAGTTGCTCATGCAGGCGACCGACGTGGTGCAGAAGCGCCTGCTGGCGCAGGCGAAGCCGGAGACCCGCGCCGAGATCCGCCGCATTCTGGCGAAGGTCACCGACGAGGTGGCTGCGCGCGCCGCACCGCGTAACTACACGGCTGCGCTGGCCGCCGTGCGCGCCCTGCACAAGGAGCGCAAGCTCACCGAGGCCGACATCGCCGAATTCGCCAGAAGCGGCAAATACGAGGAGACCATCGCGGCGCTCGCCACGGTCTGCGCCGTTCCGGTCGAGGTGGTCGACCGCCTGATGAACGGCGAGCGCGCGGATCCGGTGCTGATCCTGGCCCGTTCTGCCGGATTCGGCTGGGACACCGTGCGCGAGGTGATGAATGCGCGTCCCGGCGGCAAGCCGTCGAGCCAGGTGCTCGAGGCCGCCAAAGAGAACTTCGACCGTCTGACCGCCGCCACGGCGCAACGCGTGGTGCGCTTCTGGCAGGTACGGCAGGGGACGGGGGAGTAGTTCTCTATTCTGCCACTGCCGGGCTTTGACCCGGCAATCCGTCGCCATTCGCAAAAAAGGGATGGATGCGCGGGTCAAGCGCGCGCATGACAGCCGAATTATTTGCGCCGGAATATGAAATAACCGGACACCCGGCCTTCGCGCTTCGCCTTCGCCTCGTAACGCGTTTGCGAATAGCCCGGCCACGGCTTGCGCCAGTCATCGGCGCGCTCGGCGGTCCATTCGAAATCCTTCGAGCGCAGTACGCGCGCCAGCGCATAGGCCGCATAATCGCCGATGTCGGTGGCGAAGCGCAGTTCGCCGTCTTTCTTCAAAACGCGCGCCAAGCGCTCGAGCGACTCGTTTTGTATGAAGCGGCGCTTCCAATGCCGCCGCTTCGGCCAGGGATCGGGATAGAGCAGATCGATACGCGCAAGCGAAGCCGCCGGCAGCCGGTCGATGAGCGCACTGGCGTCACCGAAATGCAGCCGCACATTGGCGAGCTTGTTCTCTTCAATTGCCGCAAGCGCTTTGCCGACGCCGTTGATGAAAGCGTCGGACCCGATGAAGCCGACCCCCGGGTCGGCTTTTGCTTGGGTGATCAGGTGCTCGGCGCCGCCGAAGCCGATCTCAAGGCGCACTTCGCTGGCATCGGCAAACAAGACGCGCAGATCGGCGGGCGCGGGCTTATCCGTATCGATGCCGATGCGCGGCAGCAGCGTGTCGAACAGCGCCGCTTGGCGCGGACGCAGCGGATGTCCCTTGCGCCGGCCGAAGAAGGCGCGCTGCGATTGGTCGCTCTTGCCGTGCTCGCTCATGATGTCATCGCCCGCAAGACGCGGGCAATCCAGTAAACGCCGGCGTATCGCGCGATACGGCGGCTGTCCAGAATACTGGATGGCCCGCTTTCGCGGGCCATGACAGCAGAGGTTTGATCGCGCCCGGCTTGTTACCCCACCGCGCTTTTGATCGCCGCGGCGAGGTCGGTCTTCTCCCAGGAGAAGCCGCCGTCTTTTTCAGGCGCACGGCCGAAATGGCCATAGGTCGCTGTGCGCCGGTAGATCGGGCGATTGAGCTTGAGCGTGCGCCGGATATTGGTCGGGGTGAGGCGGAACAGCTCGGGCAGGATCTTCTCGAGCTTCTTCTCCTCGACCTTGCCGGTGCCGTGAGTATCGACCAGCACCGACATCGGATCTGCGACACCGATCGCGTAGGCGACCTGGATGGTGCAGCGCTCCGCTACGCCGGCAGCCACGACGTTCTTGGCCAGATAGCGCGCGGCATAGGCCGCCGAGCGATCGACCTTGGTCGGGTCCTTGCCGGAGAAGGCGCCGCCGCCGTGCGGGGCGTAGCCGCCGTAGGTGTCGACGATGATCTTGCGGCCGGTAAGGCCGCAGTCGCCGTCGGGACCGCCGATGACGAAGTTTCCGGTCGGGTTGACCAGGAAGTCCGACGGCCTGGTCGGCATCCAGCCTTCCGGCAGCGCCGACTCGACCGCGTCGGCGATCATGTCCTTGATGAGGCCGGGCGTGTACTTCTTGTTGTTGCGGCTTTGCACTTTGTGCTGGGTGGAGACGACCACCTTGGTGCAGCCGACCGGCTTGCCCTCGACATATTTGACGGTGACCTGGCTCTTGGCATCAGGCTGCAGATCGGCGAGTTGGCCGGCGTGGCGCTTGTCGGCGAGCACTTTCAGGATCTTGTGCGCGAAAAAGATCGGCGCCGGCATGAACGAGTTCTTTTCGTAGACCTCGCTCTCGGTGCAGGCGAAGCCGAACATCATGCCCTGGTCGCCGGCACCTTCCTCCTCACCGCTCTTTTTCTTCTTGGCGTCGACGCCCATGGCGATGTCGGGCGACTGGCCGTGCAGCAGCACCTCGACGTCGGCGCCGTAGTGGGAGAAGCCGTCCTGGTCGTAGCCGATATCCTTGACCACGCCGCGCGCGATCTCCGTGATCAGTTCGCGGTTCACGACCACCTTCTCGCCGTGCTTGACGAAGAACGGATGCTGGCCGCGGCCCTCGCCGGCAACCACGATCTTGTTGGTGGTGGTCAAGATTTCGCAGCCAAGCCGCGTATTCACGAGGCTGTCGTCGGCGATGCCGAGCTTGACGTCGTTTTCGATGAAAGCGTCGAGCACGGCATCGGAAATCTGGTCACAGACCTTGTCCGGATGGCCTTCGGAAACCGATTCGCTAGTGAACTGGAAATTCGTGTGAGCCACAGATTACTCCCTCCCGTGCGCGGAAATTCTTCCGCGCAGTTGCACGTTGCGGCTGTTCTTGCAGTGGAGGACGGCGAGGTCAAGATGCGGGCCGCGGTGGGCAGCGGCCGCGTGGGATAGGAAAGCGGGATTACTCCTCGCCCGCGATCTGCTCGACCAAATCGACGATGCGCCGGCGCAACTTGCTGTTCTTGATACGCATGAAGGCCTTGGTGAGGGACAAGCCGTCGGAGGTGGCCAGAAAGTCCGAGACATAGGCCGGCGAAGGCGCCTCGCTCATGCCGCCCTGATGTGGGCCGCCGACATGGGGCGCGCCTTCGAAGAAGAACGACACCGGCACCTGCAGAATGATGGCAATCTGCTGCAGACGGCTGGCGCCGATGCGGTTGGTGCCCTTTTCGTATTTCTGCACTTGCTGGAAGGTCAGGCCAAGTGCGTCCCCGAGCTTTTCTTGACTCATACTGAGCATCATCCGGCGCATACGGACGCGCGAACCGACATGCTTGTCGATCGGATTGGGGGCCTTCTTCGCCATAAATTTCTCCTATGCCATTATTGTGCAGCGTAATGTCACATTTAAGGGCATTTATGCAATCCATCATTTCTCATTGATCGACAGCTAGCGTCAAAAGGGTGTTAAAATTACCTATAGTTTTCAGGGGCTTTTTCGCCATCTGCCAAAAGGTCTTGGGCGGAAAGTAGCATGCAACCTACGCATCTAGCCTTTCGCGGGAACTCAATCTAGAGATGCATTCGCCGCCGCGCTACAAGAATCAACCCGAGCAGCATCAAAATCATCCAGGGATAGTTTCCAAGTCTTGCATAGACGGTCGGGCTGGCCGCCCGCGGCAGGCCGGCGTCTAAAACGCCTTCGACGCCGAGCGGCAGCGCATTGACGATGCGCCCGACCGGGTCGATGACCGCGGAAATGCCGGTATTGGCGGCGCGTGCAAGCGGCAGCCCTTCGGCAATGGCCAGCGCGCGCGCCTGGCGGAAGTGCTGGTAGGGACCGGAACTGATGCCGAACCAGCCGTCATTGGTGACATTGACCAGCCAGGCCGGCCGCTCGCCGGCGGGAACGGCGGCGCCGGGGAAAATCGCTTCGTAGCAGATCAACGGCAACATCTTGGGCGTACCGGGCACCTCCATGACGCGCCGGCGGTCGCCGGGGATGAATCCGCCCACCTCGCGGGTGAGCTGGCGCAGCCCAATCGCCTTGAGTAAGGGCTCGAACGGCAGGTATTCGCCGAACGGCACCAGGTGCTCCTTGTCGTAGATGCCCCGGATCGAGCCGTCCGGATCGATCACGTAGATCGAATTATAAGCGTGGACTTCCTTCGCTCCCGGCGCGAGCGGCGCCGGGCGTATCGCGCCGGTGATGAGCTCGGTGCCCGGCTTGAGCATCGCGGAAATCTTGGCGAGTTCCGCCGGTTCGCGCGCGAGAAAGAACGGAAACGACGACTCCGGCCAGATCAGCGTGGTGACGTCGTGCACTCCGTTCGAATGCGGATTGGTGGCGCGGTCCGACAGCGCGATGTAGCGCGCCATGATCTTGTCTTTGTCGGCATAGTTGAACTTCTCGTCCTGCTGCAGATCCGCCTGCATGATGCGCAGCTTCACGCCGGGGACGTAGGAGGTCGGGTTGAGTTGCAGGCGGGCGACGCCGAACGCGGTCATCGCGGCGAGCAGCGCGAGCGCGGCAACCGGCGCACGAAATGGATGCGGCGTGTCCTTGCGCTCATCGGCAAGCACCGCGGGGCTGGCGAAAATCGCCACGCTGAGAAAGGTCAGTCCCCAGATGCCGACGAGCGAAACGCTCTGCGCCAGCGCGAGCGGCGAGGTCAGCGCGTAGCCGAACGTGTTCCAGGGGAAGCCGGTGAACAGGTGGCCGCGCAGCCATTCGGTGGCGCTGAGCGCGACCGCCAGCGCCAAGAGCCGCGCGGGTCCGCGCACCCACATCAGCCGGGCGAGCGCGAAGCCGAAGGCCATGTAGAAAGCGAGCACCGCCGGCAGGCCGCCGACCGCGATCGGCAACAGCCAGCCGAAGGTCTTGGCGTCGACGAGGAAGGCGTAGCCGATCCAATAGAGGCCGGCGACAAAATAGCCGAAGCCGAAGCACCAGCCGGCGCCGAATGCGCGCCAGGGACCGCTCCAGCGTCCGGCGGCCGAGCCGTCGATCAGCCACACCAGCAGCGGAAACGTCAGGAACAGCACCGGCCAGAAATTGATCGGCGGCAACGCCAGCACCGACAGCACGCCGGCAATGAAGGCGACGAAGGCGCGGCGCCAGCCGGAGGCCAGCACGACGGAGTGGGCGATACGGGTGAGGATCACGGGCGATGCGTGTCGGCGGAAGCGCCGGAGGATGCCCGGCCGTCGTCTTTCTGCTCTCCCGTTTCGTCCATTGCAAGAGTTGGCGGCGTGGTTCCGGCGAGCACCGCATCGGGTTCGCCGCGCTTGCGTTGCTCGCGTGCGATCGCGCGCTTTTCCTTCAGCCGCGTGATGCGCAGGCGCTTGACGCGGCGCGGATCGGCATCGAGCACCTCGAATTCAAACAGGCCGGGCCCGGGGATTATCTCGCCGCGCAGCGGCAACCGTCCGGCACTGGTCACCAGATAGCCGCCGATGGTATCGACTTCTTCCGCCGCGTCGCCGACGTCGAAGTCGGACCCGACGATCGACACCACGTCTTCCAGCGGCGCGCGCGCGTCGGCAATGTAGGAACCGTCAGCCTGGCGCACCACCGCCGGCAACTCGTCCTCGTCGTGCTCGTCGGCGATCTCGCCCACGATCTGCTCGACGATATCCTCCATCGAGACGAGCCCGTCGGTGCCGCCATATTCGTCGATCACCAGCGCCAGATGAACGCGCGTCGCCTGCATGCGCGCGAGCAGATCGATCACCCGCATCGAGGGCGGCACGAACAGGATCTGCCGCACGATATTGGCCGCGGACAGCGGCATGGCGAGATCGATCGTCCTGAGGTCGAGGTCGGCGGGCAACGGCTTCTTCCGCTTGGCGTTCTTTTCCGGGTCGACCGCGGCGCGCGCCGTCATGAAGGCGATCAGGTCGCGGATGTGCACCATGCCGACCGGATCGTCGAGCGTGTCGTTGTAGACCACGAGGCGCGAATGGCCGGCGCGCTCGAAGGTGCGCACCAGATTGCCGAGCTTGATGTCCTGTTGAACGTCGATGATGTCGGCGCGCGGGATCATGACGTCGCCGACCCGGCACTCGCGCAGGCCCAGGATGTTCCGGAGCATCCGGCTTTCCACCGGCGAGAAGTCGGATTCGCCGGGCGTCATGGCGTCGAGCACGTCCGTCAGGTCGGCGCGGATCGTGCTCTGCCGCCAGCCGAACAGCGTGCGGAACATGCGCGTGAAGAAGCCTTCGCCGTTTTGCGCCGGCTTGATCGGCACCGGCAGATGGCGCGGCTCGTATGAGGAGGACGTACTGGGAGGTTCGTCAGGCATCGCGATCAGGCATTGCCCGTTTCATGTGCATGGTAGGGATCTGCTACTCCGAGGCCGGCCAACGCCGCGCGTTCCAGGTTCTCCATCACTTCGGCTTGAGAATCAGTCTGGTGATCGTAGCCCAACAGGTGCAGAAATCCATGCACCGCAAGATGGGCGAGATGATGAAGGAACGGCTTGCCCTCGTCGGCGGCCTCGCGCTTGAGCGTCTCGTAGGCGATGGCGATATCGCCGAGCGGGCCGCCGCCCGGCGCGTCAGCCGGAATGCCAGCCGGTCTGGCGGCCGGGAATGACAGCACGTTGGTCGGCTTGTCGATCCTGCGCCAGGTGCGGTTGAGTTCCCGCACGGCGGCATCGTGGGTGAGCAGCACGCTGACCTCGCCTTGCGTGGGAACCAGCGTGGCGGCCGACCGGATCGCCCTGCGCACGGTCTCGGCAGCGGCGGGCTCGGCATCCCACAGCGGCGATTCAACCTGCACGTCGACGTCCGGCATCGGCATGGGCTGATGCGGCGACCAGTTCATGGCCTGTCCCCGCGTGGGCCCGCGCGATCATAGGCGGCCACGATGCGCGCCACCAGTTCGTGGCGGATCACGTCCTCATGAGTGAACGCAACATGACCAACGCCCTCGACGCCGGCCAGCAGTTTCACCGCCTCCGCCAGCCCCGATGTCTCGCCGCGCGGCAGGTCGACCTGGCTCGGATCGCCGGTGACCACCATGCGGCTGTTCTCGCCGAGCCGGGTCAAGAACATCTTCATCTGCATCGAAGAAGCGTTCTGCGCTTCGTCGAGGATGACGCAGGCGTTCGATAGCGTGCGTCCGCGCATGAAGGCGAGCGGCGCGATTTCGATTTCGACGGCCTGCAGCGCGCGCTCGACGATGCGCGCATCCATCAGGTCGTAGAGCGCGTCGTAGACCGGACGCAAGTATGGATCGACTTTCTCACGCAGATCGCCGGGCAGGAAGCCGAGCCGTTCGCCCGCCTCCACCGCCGGCCGCGACAGGATGATGCGGTCGATCTCCTTGCGCTCGAACATCTGCACGGCGTGCGCCACCGCGAGCCAGGTCTTGCCGGTGCCTGCCGGCCCGGTGCCAAACACGAGCGAATGCCGCTTGAGCGCGCGGATATAGGCGTCCTGCGCGGCCGTGCGCGCACGCACCGGACGCTTGCGCAGGTTTATTTCTTCGAACGCCGGCCGCGCGCTATCCGGCGCGTAGTCGAACAGCGAGCCCTGCGCGATAGCCTGGCGGATGGCGCCCTCGACATCGCCTTGGCTCAAGTCGCGCCCGCGCCTGATCTGCTCATAGAGACCCTCCAGCACGCGGCGGGCCTGTTCGCAGCCATTGCGCGAGCCTTCCAGCGTGACGTGATTGCCGCGTTGATCGGCCATCACGCCGAGCCGGCGCTCGATCAGCGCCAGGTTTTGTCCGTATTGACCGAACAGGATGGAGGCGAGGCGATTGTCCTCGAACGCAAGCACGACCTGCGTTGTCGCAGTTTCCTCGGAAGCTGCGGCGGGCGGGATCACGGGATCCGGTGTGCGCAAGGTGTAGCTCTAAGCTCCTGTACTTTCTTCCACCCTCCCCTGGAGGGGTCCGGCTGATGACCTCTCCTCTCCCGTGGGAGGTGAAGAAAGGGTGCCGAAAAGGCTGTTGCGGCCGACCTCGGTAACGGTCACGCGCACCACCTCGCCAGTGAGCGAAGCCGGCGCCATGACCTGCACCGCCTGCAAATATGGGGATTTACCCACCAGTTGCCCAGGGAGCTTGCCCGGCTTTTCCAGCAGCACGTCGAGCTCGCGGCCGGCGAAGGAAGCGTTGAAGGCGCGCTGGTGGCGGGTGATTGACGCCTGCAGCCGCTGCAGCCGCTCGGCCTTTTCCTCGTGGGGCACCTGATCGTCCATGTCGGCGGCGGGCGTTCCGGGCCGCGACGAATACATGAAGGAGAAGGCGCTGGCATAGCCGACGTCGTCCACCAGCGAGAGGGTGTCGCGGAAGTCCTGCTCGGTCTCACCGGGGAAGCCGACGATGAAATCGGAGGTGAAGGCGAGATCGCGCCGGCCGGCGCGCAAGCGCGCCACCGCGTCCAGATAGTCCTTGCGGGTGTGCTTGCGGTTCATCGCCGCGAGAATACGGTTGGCGCCTGACTGCACCGGCAGGTGCACATAGGGCATCACCTTTTCCAGCGCGGCATGCGCGCGCACCAGATCGTCGTCCATGTCGCGCGGATGACTGGTGGTGTAGCGCAGACGCGCAATCCCGGGTACGCGGCTTAGGCGGTGCAGCAGCTTGCCCAGCGAAGACGGCGCGCCATCTTCGCCTTCACCATGATAGGCATTGACGTTCTGGCCGATCAGCGTCACCTCGCGCACGCCGGCTTCCGCCAGGCCCGCGACCTCGGCAACGATCTGCTCAACCGGCCGGGAGATTTCCGCGCCGCGCGTGTACGGCACCACGCAGAACGTGCAGAACTTGTCGCAGCCCTCCTGCACGGTGACGAAAGCCGAGACTCCGCGCCGGCGTGTCGCCTCGCGGCCGGGCGCCGCAAGCTGCGCGAACTTGTCCTCGACCGGGAATTCGGTGTCGACCACCTTCTCGCCGCGGCCTGCGCGCGCGATCAGCTCGGGCAGGCGGTGATAGTTCTGCGAGCCGACCACCAGATCGACCGCGCCGGCGCGGCGGACGATTTCCTCGCCCTCGGCCTGCGCCACGCAGCCGGCCACCGCGATCATGAGCTTGCGGCCTTGCGCGGCGGCGGCCTCCTTCATCACGCGAATGCGGCCGATCTCGGAATAGACCTTTTCGGCCGCCTTCTCGCGGATGTGGCAGGTGTTGAGGATGACGAGATCGGCGTCTTCCGGCAGCGCGGTTTCGCTGAATCCGGCGGGCGCCAGGGTGTCCGCCATACGATGGGAATCGTAGACGTTCATCTGGCAGCCGAAGCTTTTGACGTGGACCTTGCGGGAGTTGCTCATGCCGTGACGTTGCGAACCGGTCTCTAATCTAGCGGCCCTGCCGCCGTTTGTCCCGTGCCTCCATATATCTGATTTCGTTGCAATTTTAAGGTGCCCACGGAAAATTCTCGGCGGCGGCCGGGAAAAACCGTTGCGAATCCGGCTGTATTACTCCGCCGCGTGCGCCGGGCGGGGCCGGCCGAGCAGGGCCGTCGCGGTAAGACCGCGCACCGCCGTTTCCAGCGTCCGGGTCATGGCTTTGCGGTCGGCCGCGCCGCTCGCCGCCACCGGCTCGCCATAGCTGACCACGGCGTCCACCGCCCCGCGTTCGATGAACGCCTTGATATGCGGCATGAAATCGAGATCGCCGTACCAAGCCACCAGCGGGCGGCTCTGCCGCCCCATGGGCAGGCCGTATTGGCCGGTATAGGCGATCGACATCGGCTGAATGAGAATGTCGGCGGCGCCGCCCGCGTGCTCTGCCGCATGCTTGATGGCGCCCACCAGCGCCGAGCGGAACGGCAGCACGCGGTTGCCGTCGCTCGACGTACCCTCGGCGAACAGCACCACCGAGGTGCCCGATTTGAGCCGCTGGACGATCGCCTTGATCGCGTCGGCCGCCTGATGGCGGCGCCCGCGGTCGACGAACACGGTGCGCTGCATTTCGGCGGTGACGCCGATGAGCGGCCATTTTCGCACCTCGCTCTTGGCGACGAAGGCGACCGGCGCAATCGAGCCGATCACCACGATGTCGACCCAAGAAACGTGGTTGGACACGAACAGCACGGCGCGCCCGCGCACCGGCTCGCCGACGACGCGCAGCCTGATGCGAAGCAGCGTGCGCAGCACGCGGTAATAATTGGCGCAGATGAAGCCCCAGCCCGGCAGCTGCAGTTTCTCCAGCAGCCACTGAACGGAGATCAGGAGCGGCGTCATGGTGAGGAAGAACGCCGCGATGAGGAGGGCGCGAAGCATCACACCGCCGTCATTGCCGGGCCGCCGCGCGACGGCGTGACCCGGCAATCCATCGTGTTGCATAAAAATAAGATGGATGCGCGGGTCAAGCCCGCGCATGACGAAGAAGAGGTCGGCAATTCCATCGAATAGAATCCGCCCTAGTGTGGTGGTTCAGAAGTTCGCTTCATTCTATCGGCGAGTTCATCAAGCGAACTTCTGAACCGAACCACACTAGAATCAATAAGTTGCTAGCGTCCTTCGATTCCGAAGTTCGCTCACGAGGATGCCGCAAATCAAGCGAACTTCGGAATCGGGACACTAGCTTCCGCTCTTTTCGTCCTTGATCGGCACCGCGTAGAGCTCGAGCCGGTGATCGATCAGCCTGTAGCCGAGCTTGCGCGCGATTTCGGCCTGCAGGCGCTCGATCTCCTCCGACTGGAATTCTATCACCTCGCCATTGCGCAGGTTGATGAGATGGTCGTGGTGCGCCTCGGAGCTGGGCTCGTAGCGCGCGCGGCCCTGGCGGAAATCATGGCGCTCGATGATGCCGGCATCCTCAAACAGCCGCATGGTGCGATAGACAGTGGAAATCGAGATGCGCTCGTCCACCTGCGCGCAACGGCGGTAGAGTTCCTCTACATCGGGATGGTCGACGGCCTCCTCCAGCACGCGCGCGATGGTGCGGCGCTGCTCGGTCATGCGCATGCCCTTGGCCGCGCAAAGCGCCTCGATCTGGCTCTTGTCGGCCGAGGTCTTGTCCGGTGGGGTCGTCATCAAAATGCTCGCTCAGGGCCCTGCCTATCATAGGGAGCGTGTCAGGGACGTGTCTATTGCCCAGCCGCTACGCCAAATCCCGCCGCAGCACCAGCGCGGCGGCGGCCTTGCCATCGGGGCCCGCGTAGTAGTTCGGCCGTCGGCCCACCTCGCGGAAGCCGGCGCGGCGGTAAAGCTTGATCGCCGGCACATTGTGCTCGTCCACTTCCAGGAACACGGCACGCACGCTCAAGCCCGCCAGCCGGCGCAGATGCAGATCGAGCAGCCTGCGTGCGAGTCCGCGGCCTTGCGCCCGCGCGGCGACCGCGACCGAGAGAATTTCCGCTTCATCCGCCGCCATGCGCGACATGATGAAACCGAAGAACCTGCCGCCGGCGGTGACGCGATGCGCGATGACGGCGCGATCGATGAGCAGGCCCTCGACCTCCTGCTCGCTCCAGCCGCGGCTGAACGAGGCGGCGTGCAGACCGGCGATCGCCATCACGTCGCGCGAGCCGGCCTCGGACAGCACCGGCTCGGCGCGCATGAAGAAGTGTGCAAGCAAGCCCATCATCGGCGCGCCAACTGGCTGGCGTCCTGCGGCCGTGCATCGGGCGCGCGCAGATAGAGCGGCTTGGGCGGCTCCGCCTTCTCGTCGGCGGCGGCACCGAGCCGCGCGACCCAGTCGATGGCGGGCGCGCCGCGCTGCTCGACCTCGCTCGGCGGCAGTTCGCCCTTCGGCCAGGCCGCCGCCAAAATCTCCGCGGCATTGCCGACCAGGCGTGGGCTGCCGCCCGCCGCCGCGCGCAAGGCATCGCGCAACGCGGAAACCCGCGGCGCCACCAGCGTGCGGCCGCCCGGACCGAATACCTGCAGATAGACGTGGCCGTGACGCGCGTCGATCGCCACCACGACCGGCTTCGTATCGTCGGCGGCGATCAAGGGCGCCGCGAAGGCGGCAAGCGTGGTGAGCCCCACCACGGGCTTGGCGGCGGCGAGCGCTAGCCCGCGCGCCGCCGAAATGCCGACGCGCAGGCCGGTGAAGCTGCCGGGGCCGGTGGTCACGGCGATGCGGTCGATATCGGAAAATTTCAGTCTCGCGCGCTCCATGACGCGGGCGACGAGCGGCATCAGCGCCTCGGCATGACCGCGCAGCATGGTAAGCGATTCATGCGCGGCAATGGCGGCGCTCTGAGTATCGAGCACGGCGGCCGCGCAGGCATCGAGCGCGGTATCGATGGCAAGGACGCGCATTCATCACCCACGGCCGTCATCACCCGCCCCGCCTGCGCGCGGGCAGGCTCCGGCGGGCGATCCAGTTACCACGGCGATTCGAATACTAGCGCAGATGCGGGGCGTCCTGGATGGCCGTTGGTGCCTGGCCCCGCGATTGCGGAGCCGGGCACGACAGCCGCATCACACCGGCCGCACCTCGACAACATCGGGCACGAAGTGCCGCAGCAGGTTCTGGATGCCGTGCTGCAGGGTGGCGGTGGAGGATGGGCAGCCGGCGCAGGCGCCCTTCATGTGCAGGTAGACGACGCCTTCCTTGAAGCCCTTGAAGGTGATGTCGCCGCCGTCGCCGGCCACCGCCGGCCGCACGCGCGTCTCGATCAGGTCCTTGATGGTGGCCACTGTCTCGGCGTCGCCCTCATCGAAGAATTCGTCCTCGGCGGCGGCGCGCTCCTCGGCGAGCAGCGGCGCGCCCGACATGAAGTGCTCCATGATGGCGCCGAGGATGGCCGGCTTGAGCTGCGGCCATTCGCCGTCGGTCTTGGTGATCGAGATGAAATCGGCGCCGAAGAAGACGCGGCCGACATTGGGGATGTCGAACAGGCGCTGCGCCAGCGGCGACTGGGTGGCCTCTTCCGGGGTCGACATATCGAGGGTGCCGGCCTCGAGCACGGGGCGGCCGGGCAGGAACTTCAGGGTCGCCGGGTTCGGCGTGGGTTCTGTCTGAATGAACATTTCTTCTACGCTCCTTACGGGTTCAAGGCCCGTGGGTGGCTGAACGATGACGGATAAATGGCCCTTGTGGCGGCCGGGGTCAACCACGGCCTCCGCCCCGGAAAGGGCGGGGCCGGGGCGGGGTCACGCCATGGCGTCCAGCTCTTCGTCGCTGAGATGCCCCGGCACGATGGCGACGGGGATGGGGAAAGAGCTGGCGCTCTTGCAGATGCTCGACACCAGCGGCCCAGGCCCCTCGTTCGCCGTGCCGGCGGCCAACACCAGGATGCCGATGTCGGCGTCCTCCTCGATCAGCTTGACGACCTCTTCCGCCGCGTCGCCCTCGCGGATCACGCGGTCGGGCGCGCGATGGTCGATTTTCTTGACGACCGCGGCGTATTTGTCGAGCGCCTTGTTGGCCGCCTCCATCTCCTCCGCCTTCATGATGTCGGCGACACCGAGCCACTGTTGATTGCGCTCGCTGGTCTCGATCACGCGCAGCATGATGAGCTGCGACTTGGTGCGCTCGACGCGCTTGGCCGCCCAGTGCACGGCGCGTTCGCACTCGTCGGTATCATCGATGACCACCAGGTATTTGCGCTTGTGACCCTTCTCGAAACTGCGGCGCTTCGTGCTCATGATCGTTCAAGCCTCGTTGGAACATTCGCGTGGCAACCGACGCAATAAACGCAACAGACGCACAAGCCGCGGATGGTGGCACGGCTGCGCCCGCGCCGACAAGCGGCACGTTGCTGGAATATTGCGCATGCGAACAAATCGCCGGCGGCGAATATGTTTCAGCGGCGCACGAACCCGACGACGTCTTTGACCGCTTTCATGGTGTCGGCGGCAAGCACCTGGGCGCGCTGCGCGCCGTCGCCGAGCACCTCGTCGATATAGACCGGGTCCTGCACCAGCCGCTTCATTTCGCCGCCGATCGGCCCGAGCTTGGCGACCGCAAGATCGACCAGCGCGCTCTTGAAGGTGGAGAACTGGCCGCCGCCGAATTCGGAGAGCACCTGCGTCTTGCTCACGCCTGACAACGCCGCGTAGATGCCGACCAGATTTTCGGCCTCGGGTCTGGTCTCCAGGCCTTTCTCCTCGCTCGGCAGCGCGTGCGGATCGGTCTTGGCGCGGCGAATCTTGAGCGCGATGGCGTCGGCGTCGTCGGTCAGATTGATGCGCGACTGGTCGGAAGCATCCGACTTCGACATTTTCTTGGAGCCGTCGCGCAGGCTCATCACGCGCGTCGCAGGCCCCTGGATGATCGGCTCCGGTGGCGGGAAAAAGATGTCGCCGTAGCCGTGCGACTGGATCGATGCCGCATAGTCGTTGTTGAACTTTTGCGCGATGTCGCGCGCGAGCTCGACATGCTGCTTCTGGTCCTCGCCCACCGGCACATGCGTGGCACGGTAGACGAGAATGTCGGCGGCCATCAGGCTCGGATAGACGAACAGGCCGACGGAGGCGTTCTCGCGGTCCTTGCCCACCTTCTCCTTGAACTGGGTCATGCGGTTCAGCCAGCCCATCCGGGCGACGCAGTTGAACACCCAGGCCAGTTCCGCGTGCTCGGCCACCTGACTCTGGTTGAAAACGATATTCTTCTTCGGGTCGATGCCGCAGGCGAGAAACGCCGCGGTGACCTCGCGCGTCGCATGCGACAACTCGGCCGGCTCCTGCCAGACGGTGATGGCATGCATGTCGACGACGCAGTAGATGCACTCGTAGCGTTCCTGCAGCGCGACGAATTTCGTGATCGCGCCGAGATAGTTGCCGAGATGCAGGTTGCCGGTCGGCTGCACGCCGGAGAACACGCGTTCCTTGAACGCCATTGGCTTGGCCTCAGGTGGTTTGACGTGGCGTTGCCATGCCACGCCCGGCCGCTCCTCGGCAAGAGGCTTAGCCTGCCCGCCGCACGGCCCTGACCAGATCCGCGAGCTTGATCACGCCGAGGCCGTCGAGCGCCGCGGCGTAGACGAGGACGCCGATGGCCACCAGCACGAACAGCACCATCAGCCGCCCCGCCGCCGAGGCGGACAGCATCGGCAAAAGCGCGTCCACGATGGCAAGGCCGCCGGTGACAGCGGCGCCCATGATGACGGTGGCGCCGGCGATGCGCGGCAGATTGCGCGCCGCACCTTCATCGAGTCGCAGCCAGCCGCGGCCATAAAGAACCGCGCCGAGCAACCCGGCGCCCACCCATCCCGACAATGCGATCGCTGCCGCCACGCCGACATAATCGAAGGTCGGATACAGCACGACGCCGCCGGCGACCGCCACCGCGAGACCGGTAAGTGCCGCCAGCATCGGCGTCTTCGTGTCCTCATGCGCGAAGGACACCGCGCCGAACACTTTCTCCAGCACGTGGCCGGGCAGGCCCGAGCACATCGCCAATACGAGGGTGGCAACCGCGTCCGTGTCGCGGGCGCCGAACAGGCCATGCTCGAACAGGCCGCCGGCGATCTGCGGCGCCAGCAGCGCAAATCCGGTCGTCGCCGGCAACGCGACGCCGAGCGCGATCTCATAGGCGCGCGACTGCGCTCCGGCGTAAGCCGCGCGGTCGCGCGCCGACACGCTCGCCGCGATGCGCGGTACGATCACCGCGGCGATGGCGATCGAGGCGACGCCGAGCGGCAGTTCGTACAGGCGATTGGCGTAGTAGAGCCACGCTACCGCCGCCGGCGAGGCCGACACCAATGCGGTGGCGGCGATCAGCTTGAGTTGCGGCACGCCGGAAGCGATCAGCCCCGGCAGCGCGCGCGCAAAGAAGGCGCCGCCCTCGTCGCGCGCCCGCACGCGCGCGCGCGTAAAGCGCCGCCCGCTCGCCAGCCAGGCCACCACGGTGATCGCGAACTGAAGCAGGCCCGCGCCCACGACGGCCATCGCCAGCCAGGCGCCGATGGTGAACTGCGGAATGTCGCTCGTCATGATGAAGGACAGCAACCCGACGAGCACCATATTGAATACCGCCGTGCTGACGGTGACCGCGATCACGCGCTGCTCGGCATAGAGCGCCGCCGACAACACCGCGACCAGCGCGCTCACCACGATATAGGGCGCGGCGACCATCAGATAGAGCGTCGTCAGATCCTGCTGGCCGGGGTCGAAGCCCTGCGCAAACACGGTTACGATGAAGCGCGCGAGCACCACCACAAGCAGCGCGATTGCGCCGGTGACGACGCCGACCGTCACCAGCGTGCGGATGGTGAAACGGTTGGCGTTGGCAATGCCGTCCTCGCCGGAGGCGAGCCGCAGCCAGATCGGCACGAAGGCGCCGTTGAGCGCTCCCTCCGCCAGCAACCGGCGGAAGAAATTGATCCCCTGCAGCACCACGAAAAAGGCTTCCGAATAGGGCCCGGTGCCAAGCAGCGCGGCAATCGAGGCGTCGCGCGTGTAGGCGAATACACGCGACACCAGGGTGCCGATTCCGACGGTGCTGACATCGCGCGCCAGTGACATTCGTGGGCCTCCGCCCGTACTCTTTACCGGTCATTCCAAGCTTTGACCCGGCAATCCATCATTTTCGCACAATAGATGGATGCGCGAGATGGATGCGCGGGCCTTCTCCCGCCAAAGGGTTACCGGCGCCGCCGCATCAGGTGATGCCTTGGTCCGCAGGCGGGTCAAGCCCGCGCATGACGCCACGGGAGCAGCCCACCAACCCTGCATTGCCTCGTTGGGTTCACTGGTTATAGTGCGCCGCGTTTCAACAGAAAGAGGTCCCAGAATATGGCAGCTCCCCGCTACGACGTGCTCGGCATCGGCAACGCCATCGTCGACGTGATCGCCCGCGCCGAGGACGATTTCCTGGTGGCGCAGGGCATGCACAAGGGCGCCATGGCGCTGATCGATGAGCCGCGCGCCGCGGCGATCTACGAGGCCATGGGTCCTGCGACCGAAAGCTCCGGCGGCTCGGCCGCCAATACCATCGTCGGTGTCGCCTCGTTCGGCGCGCGCGCGGCCTTTGTCGGCAAGGTCAAGGATGACGAGCTCGGCAAGACCTTCGCCCACGACATCCGCGCCGCCAACGTCGCCTTCGACGTCAAGCCCGCCAGCAAGGGACCTTCCACCGCCCGCTGCTACATCATGGTGACGCCCGACGGCGAGCGCACCATGAACACCTATCTCGGCGCGGCGCAGCACCTGAGCCCCGACGACATCGACGAGAAAGCGATCGGCGACGCCGCCGTGACCTATCTCGAGGGTTATCTGTGGGATCCGCCGCTGGCGAAGGAGGCCTTCGTCAAGGCGGCCGCCATCGCGCACAAGGCGGAGCGGCAGGTGGCACTCACGCTGTCGGATTCGTTCTGTGTCGATCGCTTCCGCAGCGAATTCCTCGACCTCATCAAGAAGGGCATCGTGGATATCGTGTTCGCCAACGAGCACGAATTGCACAGCCTGTACGAGACCTCCGACTTCGATACGGCCGCGCGGGCGCTGCAGGCCGACGCGCGGCTCGCCGTGGTCACCCGCAGCGCCAAAGGCTGCCTGGTGATCAGCAGCGAAGGCATGGAGGCGGTCAATGCCGTACCGGTCGAGCAGGTGGTCGACGTCACCGGCGCCGGCGATCTGTTCGCCGCCGGCTTCCTGGTCGGCCTCGCCCGCAACCAGGACCTGCGCGATGCGGCGCGGCTGGGCGGCCTCGCCGCATCGGAGGTGATCCAGCACGTCGGCGCGCGGCCGGCTGTGTCGCTCAAGGCGCTCGCCGCGGAGACTGGGCTGGAGGTTTAGCCACGACGTCATTCCGGGACGGCGCGCAAGCGCCGGCGCCCGGGAATGACATCGGCTTTTTCAGTAACCGCTTGGTAACCGAAACATGGTTACCGCTTCGTGAAGTCAAGCGCGGAGCGGACCATGGCCGAAGACATCGAAGGCGGCGGCGAGGCGGCGAAGCCGCCGGAAGCGGGCCAGCCCAACAGCGGCGCACGTGGTGGCGCACGTGCCGACCTGCCGGCGGTCAATTCGCCGTCGCTGTCGCCGGCGAACGACGAACCGGAAGTCATCCCTGACAGGGCGATCATGCTGCTTCCGCCCGCCCGCAAAAACGGTGCGCGGAGCGCAGGGCCGCGCCTGCGCCCGCGTCACCGGCGCCAGGCGATTCTCGCCGTGACCGTGGCGATCGCCGCCGCGCTCGGCGCGGTTGCCGGCGCGGTAGCAACCGGCGGCAAGAGCGCGCCGCCCGTCGGCAGCGCCGCCGTCCACGAGCAGCAGGCGCTGCAGCAATCGGTCACCCGGCTCAACAAGGAGGTCGCATCGCTGAAAGCGAGTCTGGCGGCCTCTCGCAAGTCGGCGAAGAGCGAAATCGCCAAAATCTCCGACAGGCTGGCCGACCGTCTGCGCTCGGCGCCCGACATCACCGGCTCGATCGCCAAGCTGCCCAGCGCCATTCCGACCTCGCCGCCGCGGCCGCCGCGGCCGCCGCTGCTGCCGCTGCGCGCTGCGGCAAACCGCGTCGTGCCCGGCTGGACCATCGACGACGTCTACCGGGGCTACGTTTATGTGCGAGCCGGCGGCGATGTTTATCAGGTCGTGCCGGGGGCGCGATTGCCGGGCCTTGGGCCGGTGCAGCACATCGAGCGTCGCGACGGCCGCTGGGTCGTGGTCACCCCCAGGGGCCTGATCGTCGCGTCGCGCGACCGAGCCCACTTCGCCCGCGAATAAACTACTGGTTCAGCAATAGAATTCCCGGCGGCGCCCTCACGGCGCCGCTTTTGTTTTGCGGCAGCGCCAGCGGATGGAACCCCAGTAGCGGCCGGCTCGGAACCGTGGCAGATTGGTTAATAAGACCCTAATGTGAGTGGGGTTTTTCGCCGATGCGGGGCGCAGGCTTCCGCCGAAAGTCGTGCTGCCGTACCGTCGTCGAATTGAGCTACCGCAATGAACCGTGATGCCGAACTCGCAAGATACGGTGGATCGACCGGAACCGATCCAGGTTTGTCGCGTTTTCGATGCGCATTTTAGGGCCGCCGATACTGAGGCCCAATAACAGGGTGGTTAGATGGTGCAAACCTGGAGCAGTTGGAAACGCTTTCCCGATGCAGAAAGCGGCGGGATGGTCGAGGCCCCGATCGGGCCGGGCGTCTATGAGGTGCGCCATACCATGACCGGCCGCGTCGTCGCATTCGGGCCGGCGGGCAATGTCGCGCAGGCGCTGTCGGAACTGAAGGTGGACAGCGGGATGGGCAGCGCCTTCAGCCGCCTGTTCCGCAAACAGCCGCTGGTCTCGCGCGTTTCCGATCTCGAGTACCGTACCTGCGCGGCGGCGAGTCGCGCCGAAGCCAAGACCGCCGCGCACCGCCTGCTCGGCCTTCGCCAGACGGCTTGGCGCCGGCGTCTCGACGCCGGCTGGGCCGCGCGCCAGCCGGGCTGACGCAACCGCAGCTACGGGGAAGCGGCCGGCCTCGCCGGCCGCTTTGCATTTGGGCTTCGCCGCGTATCCCGTATGATCCCGCCGCAAGCGAATGCGGCTCGTCAATTCCGGGATATCTGCCCATGCCCTATGCCACCACCTCCGACAAAGTGCGTCTCTATTACGAGGAGGCCGGCCAGGGTACGCCCATCCTGTTCCTGCACGAATTCGCCTCCGATCATCGCGGCTGGGAGCCGCAGATGCGCCAATTCGCCCGGTGCTACCGCTGCATCGCCTATTCGGCGCGCGGTTACACGCCGTCCGACGCGCCGGCGGCGCCGGATGTCTACAGCTATCTGCACGTGATGCGCGACGCGGTGGCGGTGCTCGATCATCTCGGCATCGAGAGCGCGCATTTGGTCGGCCTGTCGATGGGCGGTTATACCGCGCTGCAGGTCGCGCTCAATCACAACAGGCGCGTGCGCTCGATGGTGCTGGCCGGCACCGGCTCGGGCTCCGAGCGCTGGTACACGGAGGACTTCCACAAGACCTCGCACGAGATGGGCGATCAGTTCGAGCACGAAGGCTCCGCACGTGTGGCCGGCACCTACGGCATGGGCCCCGCGCGTTTGCCCTTCCTCATCAAGGACCCGCGCGGCTTTGCCGAGTTCACCGCCCGGCTGGCCGAGCACGATGCGGTCGGCTCGGCTAACACCTCGCGCGGCTTTCAGGGAGCGCGGCCCTCGCTCTATGATTTCGCCGACGACATCCGCAAGCTGGCGACGCCGGCGCTGATCGTGGTCGGCGACGAGGACGAGCGTTGCATCGAGCCGAGCCTTTTCCTCAAGGACGCCATCCCGGCCTCCGGCCTGGTGGTGCTGCCGAAGACCGGCCACGTGGTGAATCTGGAAGAGCCTGACCTGTTCAACGCGATCGTGGAAGATTTCCTGGCGCGCGTTGATGCGGGCCGCTGGGGACCGCGTGATCCGCGCACGCGGGCGCCAGCGCCCGTGCCGGCGCCGTGGAACTAGGCGCCGGCTGCGTCATTGTCACCGGCCGCTGCGCGCGAGGAGGGGGCGACCGATGTTGAAATGGGCTTTTATCTTTTTGATCATCGCCATCGTCGCCGCCATCTTCGGCTTCGGCGATATCGCCCATGCCGCCACTACCATCGCGCAGTGGCTGTTCGGCATCTTCCTGGTGCTGTTCCTGGGCGCGCTCATCATCGGCCTCGCGATCGGCAGCAAGCTGATGTCGTGAGCCGCCCTGGGCTGCGGAAATCAATGCACTCGGACAGGTATTGCCTGCCTTGAGCGGGCGCTGAGACAAGCGAACACGCCGCCCGCACGGTGTCTACACAAGCAATGCCGTCCGTAACGTTCGGGTTGAGCTTGACCTGCCCCGCGGCGAACCATCATCGATGTCCCCCGTCTCCCCCAAGCCTTCCCCTGTCCCCAGGCACACTCGGCATTTGACCGAGCAACGCTTTGCCGGGCGAATGGTTAATCTGCCCTCCGCACGCGTTGCGCTTTGGGCTGCTTTTCGGGCCGGGCCGGAACAATTTGATGCCAAAAGCCGAAACTTTAGCTATAAATATGGTTAACGGCAGCCCACGCTGCCGCGTGGCTATTGTCCAAGGAGTATGCGTCATGCGTGGTATCGCATTCGCGCTGCTGTGCGCGCTGGGGCTCGGGTCCCTCGCTCTCGCCAGCAGCCCCGCCCAAGCCGGGAACTACGGTTACTATGGCGACGGCTACTACCTACGCCACCACTACTCCCACGTCGGTTATCGCCCCTACTATCGCCACCGACACCGCCACACACGGGTCTGGTACACATCGAGTTGCTGCTATCGCAAGGTCGTGCGCCACACGCGCAGCGTCCACTACCAGCGTCTTTATGAGGGAGAGGGCTATCCCGATTACGGGCGTAGCTACCATCGCAGTTATTACAGCCGGCCGAACTATACGGGCTACTATGGTCGCCGGTACCGCTACAGCGGCTATTACGGCTATCCGTACCATCGCCCGTATTACAGCGATTACGTCCGCCGGCCGTACCGTTACTACGATCGCGGCTATGACTCGGTTGGCTATTCCCGCTACGCCAGTTGCCGCAAGATGCCGCTGCGTGATGGCCACGGCGGCTGGGTGTGGAGCCGGCGCGCCGGCTGCTTCTGAGCGGGGCACCCGCGCGAATACGACAGACACGGTCCGCACAACATGTGCGGGCCGCCGCCCCTTGTGCGGTAAGGGCCGCCACGCCGGTCGCGCAGCGGCCGCCGCGCAATCATTTCTGAATCGGCCTAAACGGTTTGCCAAGCGTAAACCGAGCCGATGCGCGACGCCAATTGTCGGCGGAACATTTCTGCGCAAAGTCCGATTGGTGACCGCTCTCTTGGTCATCGCAATCGCGCCATTTGCGGGAGATTTGTCATGCGTGCCTTCGTCGTGCGGGCATTCGTTTTCGCGCTTGTTTCCTCCGGCGCCCTTGCCCTCGGCCTGTGGGCCGTTCCCGCCCACGCGGGCGACTACGGTATCGGCGCCTACGGCCCCGGCTATGTATGGACCGGCGACGGCTGTTGCCGCGCGGCGGTGGTGCAGCCGCCTCCGGTGGTTTATTATCGGGCCGGCGCGCTGCAGCCTGGCTATTGCCCACGCGTCTTCGGCCAAGTGGTGCCGCCGCATCGCCGCGTCCGGCTCTCCGAATTCGATTATTACACGCGCTATCCCGGCTATGGCCACGTCGGCTGCTACTGGCGGGAAACGCCGATCCACGTGTGGCGGGGCGGCTGGGCATGGGGCCGCGCGACGACGTGTTATTGAGGACGAACGCGAGTGTCGCTTTTCGCGAGCGCGCTCGCGGAAAGTCTTAGACGTCCACGCTCGCCGCGAGTGCGTTATGCTGGATGAACAGCCGGCGCGGCTCCACCGCGTCGCCCATCAATTCGTCGAACAGCACATTGGCCTCATCGACTTCCTTGATCCTGACCTGCAGGAGCGAGCGCGCATTGGTGTCGAGGGTCGTCTCCCATAATTGCTCGGGGTTCATCTCGCCCAGACCCTTGTAACGCTGCAGCGTCACGCCTTTGCGGCCCGCGGCGGTTACCGCTTCGAAAAGGCCGACCGGGCCGTAGATCGAAATCATTTCGTCCTTGCGGCGCAGCACCGCCGGCGGCGTCGGCCGCGGGAAGGCGGCCTGCAGCGACGGCGCGAATTCGTCGAGCTTGCGGGCGTCGGCGGAGGCGAGCAGCGCCTGGTCGATAATGGCCACTTCCTTCACGCCGCGCACGGTGCGGGAGAAGGTGAAGCCTGCGTCCTCGCTGAACTCGCCCTGCCAGCCGCGCTCGGTTTCATCCGCCAGCGCGTCCAGGCGCGCCACGATATAGGGCACCGCCGCCCGCGCCTTCTCCGCGTCGCCGCAGATCTCGGCGTTGAGCACGCCGAGAATGGCGGCCTGTTCGATCACTTTGCGGCTATAGCGGCTATGCAGCCCCTCGAGAATGTTGCGGATCTGTCGGGCATTCTCGACCAGCCTGCGCAGGTCCCCGCCGGCGCGCTCCTCGCCGCTGGTCAAGCGCAGCACGGAGTCTTCCAGTCCCGTATCGATCAGATAGTCCTCGAGCGCACGCTCGTCCTTCAGGTACTGCTCGGACTTGCCGCGCGACACCCTGTAGAGCGGCGGCTGCGCGATGAACAAATGGCCGCGCTCGATGAGGTCGGGCATCTGCCTGTAGAAGAACGTCAACAACAACGTGCGGATGTGGGCGCCGTCCACGTCGGCGTCGGTCATGATGATGATCTTGTGATAGCGCAGCTTGTCGACGTTGAATTCGTCGCGGCCGATGCCAGTGCCCAGCGCCGTGATCAGGGTGCCGATCTCCTGGCTTCCCAGCATCTTATCGAAGCGCGCGCGCTCGACGTTGAGGATCTTGCCGCGCAGGGGCAGGACGGCCTGGAATTCGCGGTTGCGGCCCTGCTTGGCCGAGCCTCCGGCGGAATCGCCCTCGACGATGAACATTTCGGACTTGGCCGGGTCACGCTCCTGACAGTCAGCCAGCTTGCCCGGCAGCGAGGAGATGTCGAGCGCGCCCTTGCGCCGGGTCAATTCACGCGCCTTGCGTGCAGCCTCGCGCGCGGCGGCCGCCTCCACCACCTTGCCGACGATGGTGCGGGCCTCCTGCGGGTGAATCTCGAACCAGTCCTGCAGAGCCTGGTTGATCACGTTCTCCACCACCGGACGCACTTCCGAGGACACCAGCTTGTCCTTGGTCTGCGAGGAAAACTTCGGATCCGGCACCTTCACCGACAGCACCGCGGTCAGCCCCTCGCGGCAGTCGTCGCCGGTCAGCGCCACCTTTTCCTTCTTCGAACTGCCCTGCGTCTCGGCATATTGGGTGATCTGCCGGGTGAGCGCGCCACGGAAGCCGGCCAGGTGGGTGCCGCCGTCGCGCTGAGGGATGTTGTTGGTGAAGCAGAGCACACTCTCGTGGTAACCGTCGTTCCACCACAATGCGCACTCGACCACGATGCCCTCGCGCTCACCCTTGACCATGATCGGGCCGGCGATCAGCGGTGACTTGTTGCGGTCGAGGAATTTAACAAAGGCCTCGACGCCGCCCTCGTAGCGCATCTCCTCGCGTTTCTCCTCCGCGTGGCGCTTGTCGGACAGCACGATGGTGACGCCGGAATTGAGAAACGCCAGCTCGCGCAGCCGGTGCTCCAGCGTGGCGAAGTCGAATTCCGTCATGGTGAAGGTGGCGGTGCTGGGCAAAAAAGAGACTTCCGTGCCGCGCTTGTCCTGCGCATCGCCGATCATCTTCAGCGGCGCGACCGCAACGCCGTCGCGGAATTCGATGAAGTGCTCCTTGCCGTCGCGCCAGATGGTGAGCTTGAGCCAGCTCGACAACGCGTTCACCACCGACACGCCGACGCCGTGCAGGCCGCCCGAAACCTTGTAGGAATTCTGATCGAACTTACCGCCGGCATGCAGCTGGGTCATGATGACCTCGGCCGCCGAGATGCCTTCACCCTTGTGGATGTCGGTCGGGATGCCACGGCCGTTGTCGACGACTGTGCAGGAGCCATCGGGATTGAGCGTCACCTCGACCTGGGTCGCATAGCCAGCGAGCGCCTCGTCAATGGCGTTGTCCACCACTTCGTACACCATGTGGTGCAGACCGGAGCCGTCGTCGGTGTCGCCGATATACATGCCCGGCCGCTTGCGCACGGCGTCGAGTCCTTTCAGGACCTTGATCGAACTCGGCGCCGTATTCGGCGTCGGACGGGATATTGCGGGCCGGTTCAGCCATCGGCGGCGTCCTTGAAAAGGGCAGGAAAGCGAGTCGGATGTGGGTGTTTGTGTGACACGAAAAAAGGGTGTCGTACAGCGCAAACTAACGGTAATTAATATGTTGATTCCAAAGCAGTTTTAAAGGGCCAGCACCACAGAAAAGATCGCCTTTTTTGGCTCCCGTTTGAGCCCTCTTCCGACCACCTTCGCTGCCGATCGGAATACCCTTTAAGGGTACCGCGTGTGAGTGCTCGCGTTGCCACGGAACGGCCTTTTAGTTGGTTCAGGCCAACTTTCACTTGTACGCGGCTGCGCGTTGCCATCTAAGCAAGGCTGCTCTCGCCGATTCGAAACTCGCTCCCAATGCGCTGGTTCAGTCCCAAGGCCGTAGCCCGACCACGTTTCACCTTTGAAGTTCCCCACCGCCTGCGCGCGATGGTGCGCGCCCGCGAGTCGAGCGTCATCCTGCTGGCTGCCGTGGTGGGCTTTCTGGCCGGCCTCGTCGTAGTCGTCATGGGTGAGGCGGTCGGCTTCATGCATGTGACCTTTTTCGGGCTCGATCCAGGCGAGCGCCTGTCCGCCCGGTTCGTGCTCGATCCGCTGCGCGCCTTTTTGACGCCCTGCCTGGGTGGACTGCTGTTCGGCCTGGTTAGCGCCTATATCAGCCGGCGGCGCGGCACCGAGGTCGACCCCATCGAGGCCAACGCTCTGCACGGCGGCCGCATGTCCATGCGCGGCAGCCTGATCGTGGCGGCGCAGACGGTCTGGTCGAGCGGCGTTGGCGCTTCGGTCGGGCTGGAGGCCGGTTATACGCAATGGGCAAGCGGCATCGCCTCCATGATCGGCCGGGCCTTCCGTCTTCGTCGCAGCGACATGCGCATCCTGGTGGGCGCCGGCTCCGCCGCCGCCATCGCCGGCGCCTTCGGCGCGCCCTTGGGCGGGGCCTTCTACGGCTTCGAGCTGATCATCGGCAGCTACACGGTCAACTCGCTCGCCCCTGTCGGCATCGCTTCCCTGATCGGCTATTTGACTGCCCAGGCACTTTCGCCCAGCGAGCTCGGCATAGAGACCGGTTCGATTTCCACCCTTGCCCTGCACGACATCGCGATCGCCGCGGGCTTTGGCGTCCTGACCGGCGTGTTCGGCATCCTGATCATGCACGGCGTCGCCGCGTGTGAGCGGCTGTTCGCTCGGGTGCGCATCAAGCCCGCCCTGCGGCCCATGATCGCCGGCGCGGGGGTGGGGCTGCTGGCCATGCTGTCGCCCCAAGTCATGTCCTCCGGTCATGGCGCCTTGCACCTGACCGGCCTGTTCAAGCTGCCGCTGGAGACGCTGGCGCTGATCTTCGTGCTCAAATCGCTCGCCTCCATCATCTCGCTCGGCTCCGGGTTCCGCGGCGGCCTGTTCTTTGCCTCGCTGCTGCTCGGCGCGCTCGGCGGCCAATTGTTCGCCAGCGGCGTCACCGCGCTCGTGCCCAGCGCCCACCTCGACCCCGACGCCTACGCCATCATCGGCCTGTCGGCGCTGTCGGCCTCGGTGATCGGCGGGCCGCTCACCATGAGCTTCATCGCGCTCGAATCGAGTGGCGACCTGTGGCTGACCGCGGCGGTGCTCATCGCCGCGATCATCGCCCGCCAGCTTACCCGCGAGTTCTTCGGCTACACCTTCGCCACCTGGCGCTTCCATCTGCGCGGCGAAACCATCCGCAGCGCCGCCGACGTCGGCTGGATCCGCGATCTGACCGTGGCGCAGATGATGCGCGCCGACGTGCGCACCACGCCGGCGGAGACGCCGCTGTCGGCTTTCCGCGAGGCCTTTCCGCTCGGCTCGACCAGCCAGGTGGTGGCCGTCGACGAGGACGGGCGCTACGCCGGCATGGTGCTGGTGGCTGAAGCGCACGCGCCCGAGCTCGGCGCCACGCTGTCGGTGCGCGAGCTGCTGCGCCAGAGCGATCACATGCTGCTGGCCCAGATGACCGTGCAGGAGGCGATTTCCGCCTTCGACCGCTACGAGACGGAGGCGCTGGCGGTGGTCGACAGCGTCGAGCGCCGCCAGGTGATCGGCCTGTTGAGCGAGGCGCACGCGCTGCGCCGGTATTCCGACGCTTCCGAGCGCCAGCGGCGGGAGCTGCTGGGCGAGATGTAGAGATCTTACCTTCACCTCCCCCGTTCAGGGAGAGGGAACGGTAGCGCGCTCATCACACCGCCAATTGCCGGTCTCGCCGCAATAGCTCGGCGGCGGCAGCGGCCCGCATGGGCCGACCGAAATAAAAGCCCTGCGCCACCTTGCAGCCGGCCGCCAGCAGGAAGGCGCGCTGCTCCGCCGTCTCGATCCCTTCAGCGAGCACCTCGATACCGAGCGCCTGCGCGAGCCCGATCGTGGCACGCACGATCGCGGCATCGTCGGCATTGGTGGTGACGTGGTCGACGAAGGCGCGGTCGATCTTGAGGCGGTTCACCCGGAACGAGCGCAGGTAGTCGAGCGAGGAATAGCCCGTGCCGAAATCGTCGATCGCCAGCCGCACGCCGACCGCTTTCAGGCGCTTGAAGGCATCGCTGTGGCGCTGCGCCGTCTCGACCAGCACCGTTTCGGTGAGCTCCAGCTCGAGCTGGCCGGGCCGCACTCCAAAGCGTTCGAGATGGTCGATCACGATCTTGTCGAGCTGGGAGGCGAGCTTGAACTGCGCGCCGGAGAGGTTCACCGCCACCAGCGGCGGCGCGATGCCCGCTTTGTTCCATGTCATGATCTGCCGGCACGCTTCCCCGATCACCCACTCGCCGATCGATACGATGCTGCCGCTCATCTCGGCGGTCGGGATGAAGGTGTCGGGCAGCATGAGCCCGCGGGTGGGATGATTCCAGCGGATCAGCGCCTCCAGGCCGACAAGGTCGCCGCTCGCGAGATCGACCTGCGGCTGGTAGTAGAGTTCGAGCTCGTTGCGCTCCACCGCGCGGCGCAGATCGTCAGCAATCATCATACGGTCGCGGGTTTCCTCATCCAGCTCGGCGACGTGAAAGCTGAAGCGGTTGCGGCCTTCGTTCTTCGCCCGGTAGAGCGCGAGGTCCGCCTTCATCATCATAGCATCGGGGGCGGCGATATCGGCCCGGAAGGGCACCACGCCGATGCTGACGCTGGTCGATACCTGATTTTCGCCGATGGTGTAGGGCGGCATCACCTTGGCACGGATCTTGTCGGCCAGCGCCTCGGTGGCCACGGTATCGTCACCGATATCCACCTGCAGGACGGCAAATTCGTCGCCGCCGAAACGCGCCACCATATCGGTGTCGCGTACGCATTGCCGCAACCGCTCCGCCACCGCACATAAGAGCTTATCGCCCATGGGATGACCGAGCGTATCGTTGATGTCCTTGAAATGGTCGAGATCGAGATAAAGCACGGCGAATTTGGAGCCGCTGCGCCGCGCGCGGGCGAATTCCAGTCCAAGCCGATCGAGAAAGGTCGCGCGGTTGGGCAGGCCGGTGAGCGAATCGGTGCGCGCCATGGCCGCGATCTTCTCCGTCGCCCGCCGCTTCTCAGTGATATCGCGGAAGAACCATACACGGCCGAGATAGTTGTTCTGTGCGTCGTACAGCGAGCCGGAATGCCGGTCGACGATTCGGCCGTCCGCGGTCTCAAGTTCTTCGTGGCTCTGCTCTTCGGGATGGTCGTAAAGGTAACGGACGCGCTCCAGAAATTCGCGCTCGTTCTTCACGCGAGAAGCCACCGTCGCCAATACCGGCTCATCGGCGCCGTCTTCGGCAAGGCCCGGCGGAATACGCCAGAGGTCGATAAAGTGCCGGTTGTACTTGATGATACGGCCGTTCGTATCGACGATCAGAATGGCATCCGGCGAGCACTCGATCGCGGTGGTCAGCAGGATGTTGGAGAACGAGACCTTCTCTTCCGCGACCTTGCGGTCGGTCACGTCGGTGAGGATGCCTTCGACGCCGGTCAGCTTGCCCGTCTTGTTGCGCAGTGCGTAACCCTCACTGCTGAACCAAACGAGTGACCCGTTGGAATTCTTCAGACGGAAGTCGATCCTGGTATGATCGCTCTTGCCCTCGCTCAACTCATTGATGTGGGCCAGCATGACGGCAAGGTCGTCGGGTGCGATCAACTCGAGCCAGTGGTCCGGCCTAGCCAGCAATTTAGCAGCGTCATAACCATAGCGGCTCACATTCTGCGATACATAGGTGAGGTTGAACGGTGGGTCGGGACTCAGCCGGAAAAGAATCGTTGGGCTCTTCTCGACAATGCGGCTGGCGTCGGCCAGGCCTTGCAGATGCCCGGCGCGGCCGATTGCGGCGCCGACAAGCTCGGCCAATATCTTGATGGTGTCGATCTCGGCGCTCGACCAGTCGCGTTCGGTGCGGCAGTCGTCGAAGCCGATCAGCCCGTGCCATTGGCCGTCGGCAAAGACGGGAACGCTCAATACGGACTTGACGCCCGCGGTCTCGAACAAGGCGCGCGCCGAAGGCTCGAAATCACGGGTGTGACCGCTGATCGTCTCGCCTCGCGCCAGCCGCGCGGCCCATGTGCCAAGGCCGACTTCGCCGAAGGGCTTGCTCGGTTCGCGGAACTCCCGCGGCGTGGACAGGCCCGGCGCAATCCACACGAAATGCCGCCGGATGTGTCCGGGGTCGACGGTCCCATCGACCAGAAAGACATGGACGCGGTCGACGCCGGTGGCGGCCCCGACACGCTCGGCCATCTTGGGCAGCGAGACGGCGAGGTCGGACGTGTTGAGCAAATCGCGCGCGGCGAACGCGACCGCTTCCAGGAGCTTGTCGCGCCGGTGCGCGTCGAGCGTGGCCAGCGCCTCGGTAAGGCGCGCCTCGCCCTGCTCTTGCCGGCACTCTTGCTCGCTTGCGGCGGCATGTGCCGCCGGCCTGCCTGAACCCATGGCACGAAGCCCTCGGCCAAATTTGCCGACCTGTAGCAAGCAGGTGTCGGGCTTCCGTTGCGGCGGTCGTTAAAATTGTTCGCAATTCTTAACGGCAACTGGACACGTAGCCCGATCGGTTCCCTCCCCGCTGGCGCGGAAATGAACCGCAGCCGAAATCGAGAGACGCGATCGCAACATGGCCGCATGGAAGGTTTTGCACTGGGTTCCCCTACTTCCGCCGTAGCGCTCAGCGCTTCGGCGGACCCAGAGTTCGATCCAGTCGGGCCGAAGCACCTCCAACCGCTCGCCCCCGCGAAAGCGGGGACCCGGGGCTGCAAATAGATGCCGACGATATGCGGCCCTGCATTCCCACTTGCGCGGGAATGAGCGGAGAATGCTTCAATCTCTCCGGATCGCAATCTAAATCGCGCAAACGCGGGCGAAGCGAGCGGAGGCGCGTCGCAGAAAACGAACGGATGATTTCATCCAAACGCTATTCGCTCCAAAAGCCCTGCAGACCACACGCCACCAAACCTCATTCGTGCAGCTCGAAGCGGTCGAGTTCACGCAGATTGAGGTGATGGAACGCAGGCTCATACTCGGGAACCGGCGCGCTGAAGGCATCAAGCGCAGCAGCAAGAATTTCCACGCGCTGGAGCTCTTGCTGAATATTGCCCAATGCCCGGTGCATGTCCTGTCTGAGTTTGTCCGACGTTGTCGCCATAAGTCGGTCCCATGCCATTGCCTTCTGGGGGTAAAGCGGTGCCGCGCCGCCTGGTTCCTGGGTCTTTCGGTTTTTTGTCTGATAGTCGACACAACGGAACAATTAGTTGCATGGAATCACGGTTCCGCCGCGCACCTCGAAGACCTGCGCGCGCGCCATGATGTCGCCGAAGGCGGCCGGATCGGCGCCAGTCATCCACACCTGCGCGCCCAACTCCGAAAGCGCATCATAGAGCGCGGCGCGGCGGTTGGGATCGAGATGCGCGATCACCTCGTCGAGCAGCAGCACGGGCGCGTAGCCGGTCATGTCTTTGATCAGATGGCCGTGGGCGAGCACCAGGCGGATCAGCAGCGCCTTCTGTTCTCCTGTCGAGGCTTCTTCCGCCGGTACGTTCTTGTCGGCGTGCGTCACCTTGAAATCGGAGCGGTGCGGACCGTCGAGCGTTCGGCCGGCGGCGGCGTCGCGCGCGCGGCTGTCTTTCAACAGCACGCGGTAACGGTCCTCGATTTCGGTGGCGCTATGCGCAGGCAGGAGCTGTTCCATCCAGCCCTCGAGCGCCACCTCGGCGTGCGGAAATCCCGGCGCGCTGCCGCGCGCGGTATGAAGCGCCGCGGTCAGCCGCGCCACCGTCTCCGCGCGCGCCGCCGCCACCGCCACCGCCAGTTCCGCGGTTTCCCGCTCCACCGCATCCAGCCAGTGCGAATCGCTGCCGCCATCTTCCAGCAGGCGGTTGCGCGAGCGCAGCGAACGCTCCAGCGCGTTGACGCGGGTGGAATGAGAAGGGTCGACCGCCAGCACCAGGCGATCGAGAAAGCGCCGGCGTTCGCCAGCGGGCCCATTGAACAGCCGGTCCATGGCGGGAACGAGCCAGACCAAGCGCAGGTGGTCGGCGAAGGCGGCGGCGGATGCGACGCGCTCGCGGTCCACGCGGCACTGCCGCACGGGGGACACGTCCTCGCCCACGGGCGGCTCGATACCCGTGCCCAGCGTGGCGAGGCCGAGCATGCCTTCGATCTCCGCCGAGATTGCCCAGGAGCCGTCCCCTTCGGAGAAGGCCAGTTCCTCCACGGTGGCACGGCGCAGGCCTCGCCCTGGCGCCAACAGCGAAATCGCCTCGATCAGATTGGTCTTGCCGGCGCCGTTCGGCCCGGTGAGCACGACGGGACCGGCGCGGTCGACGCGAACCTGCGCGGCGTGATAGCTGCGGAAATTGCTCAGCGAGAGGCGGCGCAGGAAGGCGGCCGTCATAGCCAAACCCATGCCGCGAGCCGCAGCCCGCCCTCTCCCCGTGTGGGAGAGGGTGGCGCCGAACGAAGCGTGGCGCCGGGTGAGGGGTCAGCGCGGCTCATCGGCAAGACGCACGAAGATGTCTTCCAAAACCGAAAGCGGGCGCTGAACCACGTCATTGTTCCAGTATCGCAGCACGCGAAAGCCTTCTGCCGCCAACACCGCATCACGTCGCCGATCGCCGCGTGATTCCAAATGCTGGCTGCCGTCTATCTCGATAAGCGTCTTCCGGTCAAAGCAGACAAAATCCAGAATGAAATTCTGAAATGGGACTTGCCGTCGAAATTTGAAACCCGCCAGTCGGCGATGGCGCAGGAGGCGCCACATCGCCGTTTCGGCATCGGTCGCACTGCGCCGCAATAGCCGCGCGTAGGTGCGATTGCGTTTTGCGACCGGACGATGATGAAGACCAAGCGGCACTGACCCCTCACCCGGCGCGCCGACGCGCGCCACCCTCTCCCACAAGGGGAGAGGGTACCCGAGCAAGTGGCCTAGCTCTACACCCTCATAGGCATGAGCACGTACAGCGCGCCCTTGGCATCCTTGTCCTGGATCAGCGTCGGCGAGCCGGGATCGGCAAGCCGCAGCACCGCCACTTCGCCCTCGATCTGCGCCGCGATATCGAGCAGGTAGCGCGAGTTGAAGCCGATATCGACCGGATCGCTTTCATAATCCACTTCCAGCTCTTCCGTGGCGCTGCCCGAATCCGGGTTGGTCACCGACAGCACCAGCCGGCTGTTCGTGATCGAGAGCTTCACCGCACGCCCGCGTTCGCTCGACACGGTGGATACGCGGTCGACCGCCGCCTCGAAATCCTTCTTGTCGACGGTCAGCATCTTGTCGTTGTTGACCGGGATTACCCGCGCATAGTCGGGGAAAGTGCCGTCGATCAGCTTCGAGGTCAGCACCACATTGCCGATGGTGAAGCGGATCTTGCCGGCCGACAGTTCGATCGAGACCTCGCCGTCACCGTTCTCGATCAGCCGCTGCACCTCGCCCACCGTCTTGCGCGGCACGATGATGCCCGGCATGCCGGCGGCGCCTTCCGGCAGCGGCAGTTCGCATTGCGCGAGCCGATGCCCGTCGGTCGCCACCGCCCGCAAGGTGTCGACCTTCTCGGTTGTCGCCGGATGCAGGTAGATGCCGTTGAGATAATAGCGCGTCTCTTCCGTCGAGATGGCGAATTGGGTCTTGTCGATCAGCCGCTTGAGATCGGCGGCGGGCAGCTTGAAGGAATGGGTCATCTCGCCGGCGGCGAGATCGGGGAAGTCGCTCTCCGGCAGCGTCTGCAAGGTGAAGCGCGAGCGCCCGGCCCGGATCGACAGCACGGCGCGGTCGCCCGAGCCCTCCAGCACGATCTGCGCGCCTTCCGGCAACTTGCGCACGATGTCGTAGATCATGTGCGCCGGCACGGTGGTGGCGCCGCCGGGCGCGACCTCGGCCGCAATCGAGTCGATGACCTCGAGATCGAGATCGGTGGCCTTCAGGCTGAGCATGCCGTTGTCGGCCCTGATCAGCACGTTGGCCAGGATCGGAATGGTATTGCGCCGCTCGACCACGCGGTGCACGTGGCCCAGCGACTTCAAAAGCTCTGTCCGCTCGACGGTAACCTTCATGGAAAAGACCCGCTTTGGCGCTGGAAAAGGCCCGGGAGCCGGGCATCGCCAAGCCGGTCGCTCGCGGGATGCGAGGCCGGGGGGCAAAGGTGGCAAGACCGGGGCAAATGCGCAAGGCCGGGTTTTCCGTCCCCGCTGCTATCCCCAGGGCGTCCACAGGGCACCCGCGCGACGTGTCCCGGATGCGCCGCAGCACGGAACGAAGCGGAGTGGTGTGGCGCTGATCCGCGACCCGGCTTGAACCGGGGTCCCGGGTCTGCGGCGCGTCATTTCATGCCGCGCCGCGCCCGGGATACGAGCCCGCGGCTGCTCACTCCTGCAGCTGCCGCTTGAGGATCTCGATCTCCTCGGCCAGCGCCATGTCGTTGCCCACCAGGCCCTCGATCTTGCGCACCGCGTGCAGCACGGTGGTGTGGTCGCGGCCGCCGAACCTGCGGCCGATCTCCGGCAGCGAGCGCAGCGTCAGCGTCTTGGCGAGATACATGGCCACCTGGCGCGGGCGCACGACATTGGCGGTGCGGCGCGAGGACAGCAGGTCGGAGCGGCTGACATTGTACTGCCGCGCCACGATGCGCTGGATGTCCTCGATCTTGACCCGCTTCGGCTCCTGCGGACGGATCAGGTCGCGCACCTCGCGCTCCGCCATCTCCATCGTCACGGCGTGGCCGGTCAGCTTGTTATGGGCGAGCAGCCGGTTGAGCGCGCCTTCCAGGTCGCGGCCGTTATGCGTCACCGTCTTGGCGATATAGCCGAGCACCGGCGCGGGCACGTCGAAGCTCGGATGGTGGGCGCGCGCCGCCTGCACGCGGGCTTTGAGGATTTCGAAGCGCAGTTCCTCGCCCAACGGCCCCATCTCCACCACCAGCCCGCCGGCCAGCCGCGAGCGCACGCGGTCGTCGAGGCTTTCGAGTTCCGAGGGCGGCCGGTCGGAGGCGATGATCACCTGACGGCCGGCGTCGATCAGCGCGTTGAGCGTATGGCAGAACTCGGCCTGGGTGGACTTGCCCTGCAGGAACTGCAGATCGTCGATGACCAGCACGCCGATGCCGCGCAGCGCCTCCTTGAAGGCGAGCGCTGTCTGCGTGCGCAGCGCCGAGACGAAGCCGTACATGAACTTCTCGGCGGTGAGATAGAGCACCTTGCGCTCGCCCGCGCCGTTGCCGGCCCAGGTGATCGCCTGCAACAGATGCGTCTTGCCCAGCCCGACGCCGGCGTGGATGTAGAGCGGATTGAACATCACCGGATCGGCGCGCTTGGCCGCCGCCACCTGCTTGGCCGCCGCTTGCGCCAGCGTATTGGAGCGGCCGACCACGAAACTGTCGAAGGTGAGGCGGGCATCGAGCGGCGAGCCGCCGAGCGCCTCGTGCACGCTCGGGTCGCCGGCGGACATGGGCCGGCCGTTACCCTGCCCATTGCCGCTGGGGAAGCGGGCGGCCTGCGCGCCGGCGCCTTCGACCTCGGCCTTCGGCTTGGCCACCGCCGAACGCAGCACGGCCGAGCGCACGGCAATCTCGATGCGCGTCACCTTGTCGTCCTGCGCCTGCCAGCAGGCCAATACCCTTTCGGCATAGTGCGATTAAATCCAGCTCTTGAGAAAGCGGGTCGGGACGGAAAGGCGCACCGTGCCGTCGTCGATCGCTTCCAGGTCCATGCGCGCAAACCAACTCGAATAAACGTCTTCTCCGACTTCCGCCCGCAGGCGATCCCTGACCCGTGACCAGCTCTCCTGAGCGCCGTTCGACATTTTATTTTTCTCTTTTCCAGTGAATGGTTGAAACGGACGCGGGTTGCCCGGCCTAAACGACTGGGAAAGTCGCCGACGCGCCGGAAAACAAGACGCTACTGCACTCATTCGAAAATGTCGGCGGATGGTCCACCCGCGAAGGCCTCACGAGAGGCCAACCGGCACGACATCGAAGATCGAGTACGCTGCGCCTCAAACAGCCGGCGGCGGAACGGCGCCTCTTACGCCGGTGGCGAAATCGGACGCGCTATGACTCGCGGAAAGCACACTGTCTGAAAACCGGGAAAAATCGCAGGAAGAGCGGGTGGCAGTGAGGCGGCAGCTCACATTGGAAGATGCATTTCCAAAAGCAGATCGCTTGGCGACCGGCACTGCACCCTGCGCTATCATCATTAGCCCCCTCTTGCAGACTGTTGCCCAACTTATCTCGCATCGCACTCGGCGTCTGCTGTCAGTTTTCGTCCAACGAAATACCGCGCGTGTGCGGTGCTCGAAAGTCGACCTGACTGTCTGGCTGCCCCAGCGTTCGCCACTGCTTTTGCGTTACAGCAGGCAAACAACAGCCGTTCTCATCCGCCGATGAGCCTTTGGGCGAGACCTTGTTCCTTGAGACGCCCGGAGAAGTCCGGGCCACGTCTTTAAAAATACACAAGCGCTGTTTGACGGCAATGGAATTTGATGACGCGGAAGCCGCGCCTCGGCGAATGCTCGGCGCTGTGGCGGTATCGCAACGCCAAGAAGGCTTAACAACGTGTTGAT
This sequence comes from uncultured Pseudomonadota bacterium, assembly GCA_963837965.1. Lineage (GTDB taxonomy): Bacteria > Pseudomonadota > Alphaproteobacteria > Rhizobiales > Xanthobacteraceae > Pseudolabrys. The sequence goes on from CAWIPY010000013.1 coordinate 128,293, forward strand.
GAGTCGCACCAAATTTCCAATCGAATTGCACGGCGCAAAGCGGCGCTATCGGGAAATAATATTCTCGTCGATGACGCAGGAAACCTCTGCGAGGCAGGTATTTCCAGGTCCCGAGTCGTGCTTTGAGGTTAAGTCGTTATTGGCGCGTAAAAATTCTTGCGCGGGGATTCAGGGTAGCTCTGCGCATTAAGCCTTGCGCCATCGCGCTTTCATGCAATCGTCGTACGAATTTTTCACGTCTTGCAGCACCGCGCAGAACTTCGTTACAGCGCTAATACGATTTTGTGACGCGTGCGCCGCACCGCACGGCCCAGCCGCCCAAATTTTCACTGAAATCCGCCGCCGCAAGCCGGAGAGAGGGCCTCGCGGCGGCGCGCTGCACGCTCGGCTAGCTGCCGAGCTTGGCAACGCGATGCGCAAGCCGCGAGACCTTGCGACTGGCGGTGCTCTTATGCAAGACGCCGCGCTGCGCTGCACGCATGATCAACGGCTCGGCAGCTTTAAGCGCCGCCGCGGCCGCTGTGCGGTCGCCGGAAGCGATCGCTTCTTCGACTTTGCGAACCGAACCGCGCATCGTCGACCGGCGCGCCTTGTTGACTTCGGTCCGGCGCGCGATCACGCGCGTGGCTTTGCGGGCGGACTTGGTATTGGCCATGGGACTCTCATCTATCGGGCGCCGGCGGCGAAAAAGGCCGGCGGACGCACCCGGATTGTACAAGAAAATACGGCGGCGAGAAGGCTCGCCGCCAAGGGAGAGGCTTATAGTGAGGCTCCGCCCGATCGTCAACGCCGGAATGGCAGTGCAAATCAGGCGACCCGCCTGGCTCGCGCCGCGTCGTAGCCGGCGGTCACGGCGGCGCGGTCGGCCGCCGCGAGGGGCGCCAGCGGCGGCTTGACCCGTGCAAGCTGCGGATCGGCGTGGATGTGCGCCAGCAGCGCCTTCACCCCGGAGACCAGCGGCTTGCCATCGAACAATTTGCGAACCGTGACTGCCGTATCGAGAGCGGCCTGATCCCCCTCGCGCCACGCGCGCGCGCACAGGTCGGCGTTGCAGTTGGCGGTGGCCGAGATGCAGCCGGCGAAAGCGCCGCCGCGCGCCTCGATCAGCGCAGCCTCGTTGGAGGGGAACACGGCGAAGTCGTCGTCAATCGCCGCCGCCGCGCGCGCGAACGCCATGTCGCCGGAGGAAATCCTTCAGCCCGACGATACGTCCTGGATATGCCTCACGCAGCCGCCTGATCAGCGCCAGATGCCAGGGCAGGCCGGACATGGCGGGAAAATGGTAGAGATAAAGCGGGATCGCGCTCGCCTCCACAAGTGCGCCGATATAGGCGGCGAGCCCATCATCCGGTACGCCCTTGTAGTAGAACGGCGGCAAGACCAGCGCGCCGGCAAAGCCGAGCGCCTCGGCATGCTTGGTCAAAGCCACTGCGTCGGCCACGGCGGCAGCGCCAGTGCCGACCATCAGCCGGTCGAACGGCAAGCCTTCCTCTTTGTACGCACTCATCACCGCCATGCGCTCCTCGCGCGAGAACGAGGTGGCCTCGCCGGTCGTGCCGAGCACGTTGAGCGCGTCGCAGCCGTTCTCGAGCAGGAAGCCTGCGAGCTTGGTTGCGCGCCCGACGTCTGGCGCGCCCTTATCGTCGACGGGGGTTGCGACCGCCGCGATGACCCCGGACAGCTTTCTACTCACGAGTTCCTCCGATTTCGGAACTGCCATGCCCGGCGGAAAGGATGCTATCCACTGACGTTATACGCAGCCAGCGCCGCCATGTTGACGAGCTGGGCGTCCTTGGCGCCGAGTTGCACGATCTGCACGGAGCGGTCGAAGCCCACCAGGAGCGGCCCGATCACTGTGGCGCCGCCCAATTGCTGCAGCAGCTTGGTCGAGATGGACGCCGAATGGAAGGCCGGCATCACCAGCACGTTGGCAGGGCCCGACAGCCGGCAGAACGGATAGGCCGCCATCAATTCCGGATCGAGCGCGACATCGGCGGCCATTTCGCCGTCGTATTCGAAATCGACCCGGCGCGTGTCGAGGATCTTCACCGCCTCGATCACCCGCTGCGAGCGTTCGCCCTGCGGATGGCCGAAGGTGGAGAAGGCCAGCATGGCGAGTCGCGGCTCGTAGCCAAGCCGGCGCGCGACGCTGGCCGCCTCGATAGCGATGTCGGCAAGCTCCTCCGCGTTCGGCATTTCGGTCACCGCGGTATCGGCCACCAGCACGGTGCGCCCGCGCGCCACCACCAGCGAGGCGCCGATGACGCGGTGGCCGGGCTTGGGGTCGATCACGCGCTGCACGTCCTCCAGCGCCACCGAGAAATTGCGCGTGACGCCCGTCACCATGGCGTCGGCATCGCCTAGCGCCACCATGCAGGCGGCGAAATGGTTGCGATCGGTGTTCACCAGCCGTTGGCAGTCGCGCACCAGATAGCCGTGCCGCTGCAGCCGCTCGTAGAGATAGTTGGTGTAGACCGCATTGCGGGTCGACAGGCGCGCGTTGACGATATCGATCCCTTCCCCGAGCTCGATGCCGACCTCTTTCGCGGTCGCCTGCACGCGTTCTTCACGGCCGACCAGCAGCGCGTTGCCGAGGCCGAGATGCACGAAGCTCGCGGCGGCGCGGATCACCTGCTCCTCCTCGCCCTCGGCGAACACCACTCGTTTGGGACTGCGGCGCAGCCGGTTGAACACCTGCACCAGGGTGCCGGCGATCGGATCGCGGCGCGATCGCAGTTGCTCGCCGTATTCGTCCATGTCGACGATCGGCTTGCGCGCGACGCCGGTATCCATGGCCGCCTTTGCCACCGCCGGCGGCACATAAGAGATGAGGCGCGGGTCGAACGGCACCGGGATGATGTATTCCGGCCCGAATTTCGGCCGCATGCCGTAGGCGGAGGCCACCTCGTCCGGCACGTCCTCACGCGCGAGTTCGGCAAGGGCGCGCGCCGCCGCGATCTTCATCTCCATATTGATGGCGGAAGCCCGCACGTCGAGCGCGCCGCGAAAGATATAGGGAAAGCCGAGCACGTTATTGATCTGATTCGGATAGTCCGAGCGCCCGGTCGCCATGATGGCATCGTCGCGAACCTGCGCCACTTCTTCCGGCGTGATCTCCGGGTCGGGATTAGCCATAGCGAAGATGATCGGCTTGTCGGCCATGGACTTGACCATCTCCGGCGTGAAGGCGCCCTTGGCCGACAGGCCGAATGCGATATCGGCGCCTTCGAAGGCATCTTTCAGCGTGCGCGCCTTGGTATCGACGGCATAGGCCGACTTCCACTGGTTCATGCCCTCTTTGCGACCCTGGTAGATGACACCCTTAGTGTCGCAGAGAATGAGGTTTTCCGGGCGGAAGCCGACAGCGCGCAAAAGCTCCAGGCTGGCGATGCCGGCGGCGCCGGCGCCGTTGCAGACGAGCTTGGTGTCCTTGATGTTTCGGCCCGTCAGATCGAGCGCGTTGAGCAAACCGGCGGCGGCGATGATGGCGGTGCCATGCTGATCGTCGTGGAAGACGGGGATGTCCATCAATTCGCGCAGGCGCTGCTCGATGACAAAGCACTCCGGCGCCTTGATGTCTTCCAGGTTGATGCCGCCCCAGCCTTGGCCGAGCAGCTTAATGCAGTTGATGATCTCGTCCGGATCCTCGGAAGAAACCTCCAGATCGATGGAATCGATGTCGGCAAAGCGCTTGAACAGCACCGCCTTGCCTTCCATCACCGGCTTGGCGGCCAGCGCTCCGCGGTTGCCGAGCCCCAGAATGGCGGTGCCATTGGTGATGACCGCGACGAAATTGCCTTTGGTAGTGTAATCATAGGCCCGGCTCGGGTCCTCGGCGATGGCGAGCACGGGGACGGCCACGCCCGGCGAATAGGCGAGCGACAGGTCGCGCTGGGTGGCCATGGGCTTGGTGGCCACCACTTCCAGCTTGCCGGGCCGGCCGACGCTGTGAAATAGCAGGGCTTCCTGGTCGGTAAAGGTCGGCCGAGAGCGGCCGGGACGCTTGGCGGACATTATCACTCCATGGAAATACGCGACCGGGAAGCCCGGCGCCGGGGACCCTAGCGGAACGGGCGGCTCTAGCTCAAGGGAAGCCACGATTTAAACGGCCGGTTGAACGTTGGGCCAGCGCGGGGTAACGAAGCGCCCACGCGCGCGTGGGAAAGCCTTAATCCGCCATGATCCGTTTCTTTTTCCGCTTTATCGGCCTGATCTGCCTGGCTGCTGCCTTTGTCCTGGTGATTTACGACGGGACGAGGTCGATCGCCAGCAATGCAGTCAACATCACCACCGTCCGCGCCCTCTGGGACCAGATCAACGCCGCCAGCCTCGCCAATTTGAAGCCGGTCATCCAGCCATACGCCCACGGCATGCTGTGGGATCCGGGCATGGTGACTTTCCTGGCGGCGCCGAGCTGGGCCGTGCTCTGCTTTCTCGGCGTGGTCTTCGTCCTGCTCGGCCGCAAAAAGAAGCCGCTCATCGGCTACGCGCGGCCGTGATCGCCACTTCGTGAGCGAGGGGTGATCGGCCCGCGCGTTTAAGCTAGGCTGGCGCGCGCCTATATGCCTGCCATTCCTTGCAGGAGAACACCCCATGTTCGGCTTCAAGAAAGTCTCCATGCCCGGTCGCGCCGAGGCACTGCCCGGCCGGGATCAGCCCATCCCCACCGCGGCTGAGCACTTCATCAATCACCACACGCTCAAAGGCCCCTACCCCGAGGGTAGCGAGAAGGCGCTGTTCGGCCTCGGCTGCTTCTGGGGCGCGGAACGCAAGTTCTGGGAGCTTCCCGACGGCATCTTCGTCACCGCGGTCGGCTATGCCGGTGGATTCACGCCCAATCCGACCTACGAGGAAGTCTGCAGCGGCCGCACCGGCCACAACGAAGTCGTGCTGGTGGTCTATGACCCGCAGAAGATTTCCTACCAGGCCCTGCTCAAGACCTTCTGGGAAAGCCACGACCCGACCCAGGGTATGCGCCAGGGCAATGATGTCGGCACGCAATATCGCTCCGCCATCTACACATACACCCCCGAGCAGCGACAAGCGGCGGAGGCTTCCAAGGCAATGTATGCCGCGGAGTTGAAGAAGAAGGGCTACGGCCCAGTTACTACCGAGATCGCCGACGCGCCGGAATTCTATTTCGCCGAGGACTATCACCAGCAGTATCTGGCCAAGAATCCGTTCGGCTATTGCGGACTGGGCGGCACCGGCGTCTCCTGCCCCATCGGCACGGGGGCGAAACTGGCGACGGCTTGAGCTTCGCCTTCACCTCCCCCGGAAGGGGGAGGTCAGCGCGCGCAGTGCGCTGGGTGGGATGTTGCCTTCGGTTCTGTGAAAGAGCCTCTCCCTGACCTGCCCCGCTTTCAGGGGACGGGACCGGGAGAGGCCTCGCCACCGCGCCCTTACGCTCCCGCCCCGGAATGAGGGGCCGGTGAGAATTTCTTAACCATATAAAGCGTTAATCGGGCCTCGATTTCCCGCCACGGGCCCGGATTCGTTTTCATGCGGGTTGCCAAATTCCTGATGCCGCTGCTGGTCGCACTCGCGGTCGCGGCCTGTGCACGCCAGCAAGCGGCTTCCTATGTCATCGATCCGGCGACCGGGCAGCCGGTTCCAGTGGTGCAGCAATACGCGCCGGCTAACGCTTATGCCCAGGCCGGCTATAACGGCGACTACCAAGCCAGCTATCCGCCGCAGGGCTATGCCGCGCAGCCTTATGCCCAGGCTGCCCAGCCCGCCGCCCAAGCGAGCCCGCGCGGCCTGTTGAATGCGCCGCAAACTCAATACGCCGCCAGCGGCGGCCGTGGCCTGCTCAATGGTGGGCAAACCCAATACCCCACCGCCGGCGGCCGCGGTCTGCTCAACGCGCAGCCCGCCTATGCGCCCCCGGCCTATGCGGCGCAGGCCGCCGCGCCCTATCCGTACAAATCCTATGTGCTGCAATATCATCCGCCCGCCGCCGCGGCCGGCGGGCCGTACCGGCCGGCGCCCTACGGCTATGGCACCGGCTACGCGTATGGCTACGCCTATGCGCCGTCCAGCTACGAGCAGAGCTATACGCTGGATGCCGGCGACAAACTGCGGGTAATCGTGTTCGGCCAACAGGGGATCAGCGGCACTTACACGGTCGACGCCGGTGGCAACATCGATCTGCCGCTCGGCGGCACCATCAAGGCGCGCGGCTTCACCACGCGCCAAGTCGGCCGGGCAATCACCGACCGGCTCAGCCAAGGTTATGTGCGCAATCCGCACGTCACCGTATCGATCGAGGCCTACCGGCCGTTCTTCATTCTCGGCGAGGTCACCACGCCCGGCAAGTACGCCTACGTGCCCAACATGACGGTGGAGAACGCCGTAGCCGTCGCCGGCGGCTTCTCGCCGCGCGCCTACAAGGATAATGTCGAGGTCACCCGTAGCGCGGGCGGACAGCGCCTCACCACCAACGCGCCGCTCGGCTATCGTCTACGGCCCGGCGACACCATCGTGGTGAAAGAGCGCTGGTTCTGAGCTGACGCGGCGCCTTTCGCGAAGCAAACTCGGCTGTCGTCTACCGCCAACGGGTCCGCGCGAAGCGCGGCCCGATGATAAACTCCGACGGACGATCCAGTAATCACGACATGCTCGGTGTGTAGCGGATCCTCCGCTTTCGCGGGGGCGGCTACGGAATGTGCGGCGCGGGCGTGGCGCTACTTCATATGCTTCGCCAGGAACTCCTTCGTCCGGCCCCAGGCGAGATCGGTCGCTTCCTTGTTGAAGCTGGCGCGCTCGTCGCAGGAGAAGCCGTGTGCGGCGTTCGGATAGACATAAAGCTCCGCCTGCGGCAGCTTCTTCTTGATCTCCTCGACGGTGGCCATCGGGATGCTCTCGTCCTTTTCGCCGAAATGCATCTGCAGCGGGCACATCGGCTTCTCGTCGGCGAACTTGCCGATCATGCCGCCGTAATAGGCGACCGCCGCCGACAGGCCCGGAATGCGGCAGGCGGCGAGAAAGGCCGCGGTGCCGCCCATGCAATAGCCGACCACGCCCACGGGCCCGGCGCTCTTGAGATCCTCCACCGCGGCGGCGATGTCGGCCATCATGTGCTCCCAGTTGAGATTGCCGAGATAGCTGCGCGCATGGGCGATCTCGTCGGGGGTATAGCCGCTCTCGAAATCACGCACAAAACGATCGAACACCGCCGGCGCCACCGCCGAATAGCCGATCTCGGCGAAGCGGTCGCACATGACGCGGATGTGGTGGTTGACGCCGAAGATCTCCTGCACGACCACCATGCCGCCCTTGGGCGTTCCTTGCGGATCGGCCCGATAGGCGCCGAGCGTGTGCTTGTCAGTGGTCGTGAGTGTGAATTGCTTGCCCAAGGAAGCCTCCTGTTCGTCAATCGATAGTGGTCAATGGCCAAAACGCGGGCCAGGTCGCGCCCGCGGCGGTTTTAGCATAGCGGGCGGCAACGTAACCAGCGGGTGTGCCGGATGCGGCGCGCGTCACCTCCTCCCGCCTGCGGGGACAGGGAAGTGCGACTCACGCGAACGCTTCAGCTAGCAGTTCGTAGGAGTGCTTGCGGGCTTCATGGTTGTAGATCATCGTCGTCAACATCAGCTCGTCGGCCTGCGTCGCCTTGATCAGCGGCTCGAGCCGCGCCTTCACGGTCGCCGGCGCGCCAACCGTCAGCCGGCTGCGGTTCTGCGCGATGCGGGCCTTGTCGACCGGGGTATAGTCGTAGGCCGCTGCCTCCTCCGGCGACGCCAGCGGCACATATTCGCCCTTGGCGCGCCGCACGAAATTCAATTCCACGGTGGTTGCCAGCCGCTCCGCTTCCGCGTCGGTATCGGCGCACACCACATGGGTGGCCAGGATGGCATAGGGCGCCGCATGCGCGGCCGAGGGGCGGAAATTGCCGCGGTAGAGCCGCATCGCCTCCACCGCATCGAAATTGGCGAAGTGATGGGCGAAGGCGAAGGCGGCGCCGATCTGCCCGGCAAGCTGCGCCGAATAGTCCGAGGAGCCGAGCAGGAAGATCGGCGGCAGCGTCACCTCCGACGGCATGGCCTGGACGTTGTGGAAGGGATGCCCGTCCGGAAAACCCCGGGTCTCCAGCAGCATCAGTTCCTGGAAACGCTCGAGGAAATCGTCCTCCTCGCCGATGCCCTGCCGCCGCCGCAGCATGTAGGAGGTGGCGGGATCGGTGCCGGGCGCGCGGCCGAGCCCCAGATCGATGCGGCCGGGAAAGAGCGCCTCCAGCACCTTGAAGCGCTCGGCCACGACCAGCGGCGCCCAGTTGGGCAGCATGACGCCGCCGGAGCCGATGCGCATGTGCTGCGTCACCGCGGCGATCTGTCCGATCATGATCTCGGGCGCCGATGAGGCGATCGACGGCAGATTATGGTGTTCGGCCACCCAGTAGCGCGTGTAGCCGAGCCGGTCGGCCAGGCGCGCCAGATCGAGCGAATTGCGCAGCGCCTGTGCCGAGGGAACGCCGGCCGATACCGGCGAGAGGTCGAGGACCGAAAGCGGGATCATGCGGTTATCCTACGTGCAAATTCTCGGGACTGACATAGCGGGGACAACCTGCCCTCCCCTCGCGGGACTCTTGCCCTTTCCCCTCGCGGGAGAGGGGAAGCGAGAACGCGGTACCGCACCGGCTTCTCACGCCCACCGATCTGCGTATGATTGAACGTCCAAGACACGGGAGCGCACCGATGGCCTCGCTGCTCGAATGGAAGGTTCCGCCGGCCGCGCAGCCGCGCCCGGAGGACTACAGCTATGATCTCGAACGCGCGCTCGCCTCGATGGTCGGCCTGCATTCCCTCATTCCCGCCGACGCCTTCACCGCCGACACCCTCGGCGTCGAACGCGCCGGCAACGGCGTACTGATCGACGACGGCCTCGTCCTCACCATCGGTTATCTCATCACCGAGGCCGAGACCATCTGGCTGCATTACGGCGATGGCCGCGTGGCGCCCGGCCATGCGCTCGGCTTCGATTCGGAAACCGGCTTCGGTCTGGTGCAGGCGCTCGAACGCATGGTGGACGTGCCGGTGCTGCCGATCGGCTCCTCGAGCAAGATCGAGGCCGGCGAGCGCGTGGTGGTGGGAGGCGCCGGCGGCCGCACCCGGTCGCTCTCCGCGCGTGTCGCCGCGCGTCAAGAATTCGCCGGCTACTGGGAATACGTGCTGGACGAGGCGATCTTCACTTATCCCGCCCACCCCAACTGGGGCGGCACCGGGCTGATCGCGCCGTCGGGCGAGTTGATCGGCATGGGCTCTTTGCAGGTGGAACGTCAGCGCGAGGGGCGCGACGAGCATCTCAACATGATGGTGCCGATCGATCTGTTGAAGCCCATCCTGGACGACCTGCGCAAGTTCGGCCGTGTCGACAAGCCGGCGCGGCCGTGGCTTGGGATCTACTCCACCGAGATCGAAGACAAGGTCGTCGTCGTCGGCATCGCGCCCAAGGGACCGGCCGCGCGCGCCGAACTGAAGACCGGCGACGTCGTGCTGGCGGTCGCCGGCGAGCGCATCTCAACGCTCGCGGGCTTCTACCGCAAGGTTTGGGGGCTGGGCGAAGCCGGCGTCGAGGTGCCGCTCACGCTCTACCGCGAAGGGGTGACCTTCGACGTGGCGGTCAATTCCGCCGACCGCGCCAAATTCCTGCGCAGCCCGCGGCTGCATTGAGGCAGCCGTCTCGCATGCGCGAGATGGAACTGACGGGATCGGCAGCCAATGCGGCCGTCGCGTCAATGATCGGCGCGCTTTTCGCCGGCTCCACGATGCTGACCCCGCTGTACATTATCTACGAGCGCCAGTTTCATTTTTCCAAGATCACACTGACCTTGGTCTATGCGGTCTATGTAATCGGCAATCTCGCGGCACTGCTGATCTTCGGACATGTTTCCGACAAGATCGGACGCCGCTGGGCGGCTTTGTGCGCCTTGTCGACCGCCATCGCCAGCGCGCTGGTCTTCTTGTTCGCCGTCGACACCGCCGCGCTCTATATTGCGCGTATCTTGAGCGGGCTTGGCATCGGCATCGGCGCCGGCACGGGCACGGCCTGGCTCGCCGAATTGATTGCCGAGGAAGACAAGTCCCGCGCCGCCATTGTGGCAACGAGCACGAATTTCTTGGGCTTGGCGATCGGCGCGGTCGTAGCCGGCCTGCTGGCGCAGTACGCGCCATGGCCGCTGGAATTACCGTTCATTGTCTATCTGATCAGCCTGATCGTGGTCGCCGCGCTGATTTGGCGGACCACCGAAACGGTGTCGCGTCCGGCGCAAACCCTACGTGGGCTGGCGCTGCGGCCGCGCTTGTCGGTGCCGCGCGCCATCCGGGCGCAGTTTGTAGCGCCCGCCGTCACCGCCTTCGGCGCAATGGCGCTGGTCGGCTTCTATGCCGCGCTCGCGCCGAGCATCTTGGCCGCGAACCTGCACGAGACCAGTCACGCGATAGCCGGCGCACTGTTCTTCGAATTGGCGGCAATCGTGTCGATCAGCATTCTCGTCACGCAAACCCTCACCAGCCGCGCCGCCATGCTGGCAGCACTGGTCTTGATGCTGCCCAGCGTCGTGCTGATGGTCGCGGCGCAGATGTTCGGTTCGATGGCGATCATGATCGGCGCGACGGCGCTATGCGGCGTGGCGACCGGGCTCGGCTATCGCGGCAGCCTGCAAGTGATAAACCAGATCGCACCGGTCGACCGGCGGGCCGAGGTGACCTCGGCCTATTTCGTCTGCGGCTTTTCCGGTAATGCGCTGCCCGTGATCGGCATCGGCATCATCTCGACGCTTGTCGATCCGATCGCCGCAAGCCTGGCGTTCGCGGCCCTGATCGTCGTGTTTGCGCTGGTGGCGTTTTGGTTCGGCGCGAGATACACCCGCTGAACCCGCGGCGGTTCAGCCCTCTTCGATCTTGTCCACCCGGTCCGGATAGAAGGCCAGGTGATCCTTGATCTCGGCCATGGCCGGATAAGGCTGCTCGTAGGTCCACACCGCGTTTTCGGCGCGGCGGCCGTCGACCTCGATGCTGAAATAGCCCGCGTCGCCCTTGTAGGGGCAATGGCTGGTGCGGTCGCTCGCTTGAAGCGCGCCCATGTCGGCATCGGCACGCGGAATGTAGTTAACCGCCGGATAATTCGCTTCCTTGAGGGAAAGCGCATGCGCCGTATCGGCGATCACCTTGCCGGCGAAGGTGACGCGCACACGCTTTGAGTTCGGCGTGATCGTTATCGGATGGTCGGGACCGGGCAGTTTCATTTGTGGCCTCGTTTAGCGAAGTGTTAGCCGTATGCGATCGTTGCCGATAACGCACGAACGCGCCAGCGCGTGTCGGCGGTCGCAACAATTTGAACTATTCATTTTAGCAAACTTGCAGAATCTTTGAACTACATTCCGGCGACGGGGAAAACACGGCAGGGGACCAATGCCGGACAGGTCGATTACGATGGCCAACACGTCGATCCAAAAGATGATTCAGGGTCTCAATATCCTGATCGTCGACAGCAATACCTATATGCGGCGGCTCACCCGCTCGATGCTGATGAACCTCGGCGCCAAGTCGGTGATGGAGGCCACCGACGGCCTCGCCGCGCTGGAAGCGATCCGCACCTGCGACCCCGACGTGATGCTGCTCGACCTCGACATGCCCGTGCTCAACGGCATGGAGGTGATGCGCATCGTGCGTTCCCCCGGCGTGTTCCCGCGCCCGAACCTGCCGATTATCATGCTGAGCCAACGCGCCAAACGCTCCTATGTGGTGGACGCGCTGCGCAACGGCGCACACGAGTTCCTGCTCAAGCCGACCTCGCCGAAGGCGCTGTGCGACCGGCTGACCGCGATCCTGACGAAGCCCCGGCCGATGGTGAAGCTCGGCGAGTTCTATGTGCCGCAGCCGCGCCGCGTGCCGGTGCTGCCCGATCTGCCGGCGCGGTGACCCCGGCGGCAGACCCGGGCGCCTCTTACTGAAATACTAGGAAGAAAAGCTGGCGCGCCCGAGGGGATTCGAACCTCTGACCTTTGCCTTCGGAGGGCAACGCTCTATCCAGCTGAGCTACGGGCGCTTCGCCGACCTCACATAGACGATAGCGGGCCGAGCGGCAACGGCACCGGGTTCCTGAAAAGCCGCCCAAAACCAAGCTTTCTGTGACTAAACCCGCACCCGAAGCGCAAAAAACCCTTGCGTAGCAACGCGAATCTTCTAGTGCTTGGGGCTTCGCGCATTGTGCGCGCAAGGAGTGAATTCGATGGCAGCAAAAGCAGCCGCCCCCGCGAAACCTAAGATCGCCAAGCCGGTCACCACCCGGCAGCTGGCCGCCGCGCTCTCGGAACAGCATGAGCTCACCAAGAAGCAGGGCCTGGAGATGATGGACGACCTGGTCACCATGATCACCAAGCACCTGAAGAAGGGCGAGCGCGTGAAGATCGCCGGCCTCGGCATCCTGCAGGTGCGCAAGCGCGCCGCCCGCATGGGTCGCAACCCGGCCACCGGCGAGGCGATCAAGATCAAGGCGTCCAAGAAGGTGGCCTTCCGCGCGGCCAAAGACCTGAAGATGGCGATCTGACCGGCCACGGTAACTTTGTAGCGTAGCGCAAAGCCTCGCCGATCTCCGGCGGGGCTTTTGTTTGTAAGGCGCGCCGGCCCGGGGCGCTCGCTTCAACCCGATAAAAAGCGTTCAGGCCTTGGCCGACAGCTCCGCGAGCTTGTCGAGGCTCTGGCTCCAGCCCGCCTCCATGCCGGCCAGCATCTGCGGGGCGAGCGGCACCAGGCCCTTGGCATAGGTGTGCAGGGTGAGTTTGGTCTTGCCATCCTGCGCTTCCAGAATGACCGTGGTCTCGCCCTCCAGGAGGTGATTGCCTTCGCTGTCGAGGGCGATGTTGCTGAACACGAGGCGCTCCGGCGCCACGACCTCGCGGAACACGCCCTTCATCGGATAGTCGTTGCCGTCCGGCCCGTGCATGACGATGCGCAGGGCGCCGCCGACACGCAGGTCCAGTTCGGGCACCGAACTGGTGAACCCGCGCGGGCCGAACCATTGCGCGAGGTGCCGGGCATCGGTCCAGGCGCGCCATACCAGTTGGGGCGGCGCGTTGTAGACCCGGGTGAGCGTGAGCCTGCGCTCACCGAAATCCCCGACCGCGTTCACGCCGCCTCTCCCGCGTAGGCGCGATCGAGCGCGGCGACGTCGAGCTTTTTCATGCGTCATGAAAGCGTTCATCACGCGCGCGGATTTGGTCGCGTCCGGATCGCTCATCATGCGTGGGATCGCGGCCGGAACGACTTGCCAGGAGAGACCGAACTTGTCCTTCAGCCAGCCGCAAGGGCCTTCCTGGCCACCGCCGCCGGCGAGCCTGCTCCAGTAATAGTCGATCTCGTCCTGCGTCTCGCACATGACCTGGAACGACACCGCCTCATCGAACTTGAAGGTCGGCCCGCCGTTGAGCGCGGTGAAGGGCTGGCCGTCGAGCTCGAACGCCACCACCATCACCGAGCCGGCCCGCTTTCCGTGGATATGCTGCCCGGCTTCCGGATAGCGGCTGACTTGGGTGATCTTCGCGTTCTTGAACACCGAGCAATAGAAGTTCGCGGCTTCCTCGGCTTGCGTATCGAACCACAGGCAAGGCGTGATCGCCTTTTTCGCGAGCGGCATGGATTGCTCCTATTGTTGCTTCCAGCGAACAGTTCGCGCTGCGCTCAGGCCGCACTCGATTGCGGCGCGGCGAACACGCGCGACATGACGAAATCCTTGGATGGCGCCTTGGCGGTTTCCTGCTGCATCAGTGCTTCTCCACGGCGAGGTGGGGTTTTTGATCCATCGGGAACATGCCGAAGTAGGGTTCCGCTTCTTCGAGCGCCCGCGCGTAGGAAGGCCGTGCCATCAGACGGTCGAAATATGCCGTGAGATTCCGCAGGGCCGGATCGATCGGCACGGCGGTGTTGGCGTAGAACAGCGCCGGCGAAGCCGCGCAGTCGACCAAGCCGTAGGCACCGCCGATCGCCCAGGTCTTGCCCGCCATCTCCCGGTCAATCATGCCGTATGAACGGTTGATCACGGCTTTGGCCTGCTCGACGCCGGCGGCGTCCCTGGCACCGGCCGGGCGTAGATGGTCGCCGACTATCTTCTGCATCTGCATATGGACGTAGAGATCGTAGAAGCGGTCCCACATTCGTGCCTGCCAGGCGAGATCGGGATCGTCGGGAACGAACCTCGCGGGCCCCGGATAGAACGCGTCGAGGTATTCGACGATGACCGTCGCCTCCGCGACGGTGCGTTGCCGCGCCTCGTCACGCAGCACTGGGAATTTGCCAACCGGCCACAATGCGCGCAGCGCGGCGCTCGACTTCTCGTCGGAGAGATCGACGAAGACCGGTTCGAATGCGGTCTCGTTTTCATACAAGGCGATCAGCGCCTTGTGACAAAAGGACGAGAGCGGATGGTAGTAGAGCTTGAGCGGCATGGGCTGCACTCTCCAGTCTTTTCCCGTTCTTGTAGCTCTTCGCGGTTCGCAGTCGCTACGCGCGGCTACTGCGCGACCAGCAGCATCCAGTGCACGCCGAATTTATCGATCAGCATGCCGAAGCGCGGCGAGAAGAAGGTTTTCGAAAGCGCCATGGTGACGCTGCCGCCGTCGGCAAGCGCATTGAACAGGCGGTCGACCTCGGCCTCGTCCTTGCCGGCGATGGTGAGCGCGAAGCCTTCGAATTTCGGATTGCCGGTGTTGCGCCCGTCGGAACCCATGACGGCCGTGTCGCCGATCTTGAAGGAGGCGTGCATGACCTTGTCTTCGCTGCCGGGCGTGCACATCGACTTGTCGGGGTTGTCCCTGAAGCGCATGAGCATTTCCACCTTGGCGCCGACCGCCTGCTTATAGAATTCGATCGCCTCTTCGCAGCGGCCGTCGAAAAACAGGTAGGGCTGAACGTGCATGTGATCCTCCTTGCGTGGATTTCGCCGGCGGCCGGCTCGACATTGCCGTGGACAAACCGCTGCGGCCCGCGCGCCGGCATTGACAATTAGGTTGATATCAACATATTTATCCCATGTCAAATGCCGATCTCTTGTCGTTCGAGGTCACGCCTGTGGTACGGGACACCTGCCTGTGCCTGCACGCCCAGCGCGCCGCGCGCGCGCTGGCGCGCCGCTTCGACGAGGCGCTGCGGCCGGTCGACCTGACCAACGGCCAGTTCTCGCTGCTGATGTCGCTCAACCGTCCGGCGCCGCCCAATCTCGGCAGCGTGGCCGCGCTGCTGGCCATGGACCGCACCACGCTGACGGCGGCGCTGAAAGTGCTGGAGCGGCGCGGGCTGGTGAAGGTCAACGTGGACAAGGAGGATCGCCGCAACCGCCTGCTTCTCATCACGCCGGCCGGACGCCGGCTGCTCAAGAAGGCCTTTCCGATCTGGAAGGAGACCCATGCCAAGGTTGATAAGGAACTCAGCGGGCTGAGCGCTGACGATCTGCGCGGCGCTTTGCGCAAGCTGGGATAGCCACAAGCTTTCATTACCGTATCGCTGCGAAGCAGCGCGACCTGGCAATCCATCCATTTTTTTGCAGGGAAGATGGATGCGCGGGT
>CAWIPY010000014.1:0-81617 GCA_963837965.1 uncultured Pseudomonadota bacterium
ATCGCGCGTATCGCGGCGGGCGCGATTGGTTAGCAATTGCTAACGCAATTGCCCGGTTTTCTACGATCACTTGCACGAACGGATAAAGGGTTGGGCGTATCGTTGCGTGCATCGGCAATTGCATGGGCAGCCAGGAGGTGCCCCATGGATGAACGACGCAAGGTGCAGCGCCACCGCACGCTAAAGCGTGGCTCGATCAGCTTCAACCGCGCCGGCGGCATCGACTGCCGCGTACGCAATCTCTCGCCGGCCGGCGCCTGTCTCGAAGTGGCGAGTCAAGTCGGAATTCCCGACAGTTTCATGCTGGTGATCGAAAGCGATCACCTAAAGCAGCCGTGCCACGTGATCTGGCGCACGGCCACGCGGCTGGGCGTGGAGTTTCGCGCGGCGTGAGGCACGGCGGGGACTGGTCGATTCCTTCTCCGCTCATTCCCGCGCATTGCGCGGGGACGAGCGGACGATGAGGCAGTCAATTCAAAACGCCCCGCTGAACGCGCCGCCATCGATCAGCAGGTTCTGCCCGGTGATATAGCCGGCGTGCGTGGAGCAAAGGAACGCGCAGGCCGCGCCGAATTCGTCCGGCGTGCCGAAGCGGCGTGCGGGGATGGTGGCAAGGCGCGCGTTGGCTGCCTCCTCCTCGGTCTTCTGCATCCGCTGCGCGCTCGCCTTGAAGTTGGCGCGCAGCCGGTCGGTGTCGAACGAGCCGGGCAGGATGTTGTTGATCGTCACGTTCTTGGCGGCGACCGTGCGCGAGACCCCGGCAAGAAACGCGGTGAGGCCGGCGCGCGCGCCGGAGGAGAGATCGAGCCCTGCGATGGGCGCCTTCACCGACGACGACGTGATATTGACGATGCGGCCGAAGCCGCGCTGCGCCATCGGGTCGATCACTTTCTGAATGAGCTCGATTGCCACGACCATGTTGGCGATGACGCCGTCGAGCATGGCCTGCCGGGTGAGCTCGCGGAAATCGCGAAATGGCGGCCCGGCATTGTTGTTGACCAGGATGTCGGGCTGCGCGCATGCGTCGAACAGCTTGGCCTGGCCGTCGGCGGTGGCGACGTCGGCGGCGACGGGGATGATCTTCGCACCGGTCGCCTTGGCGATCTCGTCGGCGGTCGCCTTCACCGCGGCCTCGTTGCGGCCGTTGACCACCACCTCGCAGCCGGCCGCGGCCAGCGCCATGGCGCAGCCTTTGCCGAGACCTTTGCTCGAGGCGCAGACAATGGCCTTGCGGCCGGCGATTCCGAGATCCATGGCGTTTTTCCTCCCGTCTGACGTTTCTTCGCGCGCGAAGTGTCGGGGGCGGGAAGGGGACGCGTCAAGGTGGGGTGGCGGCCGTACGTGCGCTCTTTCACCCTCCCTCTCCAGGGCAGGGTAGAACATCGTGGTGCGGCCGGCGAGCCGCGGCATCGCCGAGTTTTCTGCGAGGTTCCGCCCTCGCGACGACCCCCACCCCCGACCCCTCCCCACAAGGGGGAGGGGAGTTGAGAATGCCGCGAGGCAATCCCTCCAAGAGGCGCTAGGAGTTCGCAGGGCCCCTGTCGCCAAACCGTCGCACAGCATTGCTACCGGAAATCGGGGCGGGGTGATGCGATTCGTGACGAGGGGCGAGGACATGCAGCGCGATCCCGAGCGTCAGGTGATGGAAAAGGCCTATGCCCGCTGGGCGCCGGTCTATGACGCGCTGTGCGGGCCTTTCTTTCTCTCGGGGCGGCGGGCGGCGGCGCTGGCCGCGCGCGAAGTGGGCGGCAGGATTCTCGAGATCGGCGTCGGCACCGGCCTGTCGTTCGACGACTACGACGCGACCACCGAGATCACCGGCATCGACATGTCGCAGCCAATGATCGCGCGGGCGCGCGAACGGCTCTCGAGCGGGCGCTATCCGCACGTCAAGGAACTGCTGGTGATGGACGCGCAGGCAATGACGTTCGCCGACGCCACGTTCGACTGCGTGGTCGGACAGTTCGTCATTACCCTGGTGGAGGATCCGGAGCAGGTGCTGTCGGAATGCGCCCGCGTGCTCAAGCCGGGCGGACAGATTATCCTGGTCAATCATCTCTATTCCGAAAGGGGGCTGGCGGCGGCGGTCGAGCGGCTCCTGGCGCAGAAGGCGCGCAAGTTCGGCTTGCGTCCCGAGTTTCCCTTCCAGCGGCTGGCCGCCTGGGCGCAGGCCCATGGCGGCGCCGAGCTGATCGACCGGCGACCCGTGAAGCCGTTTTTCACGCTGGTGCGTTTCCGCCGCGCCGAGCGCGCGGCGGCGTGAGCTGCGACGCGTCATTCGTGTCA
Source organism: uncultured Pseudomonadota bacterium (assembly GCA_963837965.1). Lineage (GTDB taxonomy): Bacteria > Pseudomonadota > Alphaproteobacteria > Rhizobiales > Xanthobacteraceae > Pseudolabrys. Next base: position 2,287 of record CAWIPY010000014.1, read on the forward strand.
CAAAACTGCAATCAAGGCCTGCTAATGACATGGCACATGAGCAAGAGCCTGGAGAAGGTCGCCGCGTGACGGAGCCCGCCACGAAGCGATACCGCGCGCTTTTCATTTCCGACGTGCATCTCGGAACGCGCGGGTGCCAGGCGGAGAAGCTGCTCGATTTCCTGCGCTACCACGAAGCGGACACCATTTACCTGGTCGGCGACATTGTCGACGGCTGGGCGCTGCGCTCTTCCTGGTACTGGCCACAGCCGCACAACGACGTGGTGCAGAAGCTTTTGCGCGCGGCCCGTAAAGGGGCGCGCATGATCTATGTGCCGGGCAATCACGACGAGTTCCTGCGCGGCTATTACGGCACGCACTTCGGCGGCATCGAGGTCGTGGAAAATTTCGTGCACCAGGGCGCCGACGGCAAACGTTATCTCGTGGTGCATGGCGACATCTTCGACCTCGTGGTGACGCAGGCGCGCTGGCTGGCGCTGCTCGGCGACAAGGCCTACGACTTCGCGCTCACCGCCAACCGCGTGTTCAACGCCTTCCGTCGCATCTTCGGCGCGCCCTACTGGTCGCTGTCGAAATGGGCCAAGCACAAGGTGAAGAACGCGGTGAACTTTATCGGCGCCTTCGAGAAGGCGCTCGCCACCGAAGCGCAGCGGCACCAGGCCGGCGGGGTGATCTGCGGCCACATCCACACACCGGCCATCCACGACGACTACGGTCTGCGCTACATCAATTGCGGCGATTGGGTGGAAAGCTGCACCGCGGTGGCCGAGGGCGACGACGGCACTTTCGAGATCATCACCTGGACCGAAACCCGCGCCGATCACGCGCCGGCGGCGCTCGCGCCGCCAAGAGCGGCGTGAGCAAAGCCACGGCAAAACCCACACACCGCTCGTCCCCGCGAAAGCGGGGACCCAGAGCGACTACCGCCGCATACAAGCGGCCCCTGGATTCCCGCTTGGGCGGGAATGAGCGGGAGAAACCATGAAAATCCTGGTCGTGACCGATGCCTGGCACCCGCAGGTCAACGGCGTGGTGCGCACGCTCGGCCACATGGCGCGTGAGGCGCGCAAGCTCGGTGCCGAGATCGAGTTTCTGGCGCCGGGCGAGTTCTTCACGCTGCCGATGCCGAGCTATCCGGAAATCCGCCTGGCGCTGCCGCCGCCCGGCGCGGTCGCGCGCCGCTTGGACAGCGTCAAGCCGGACGCCATCCATATCGCCACCGAAGGCCCGCTCGGCTGGCGCATGCGCCGCCTGTGCATGAAGCGCGGCCTACCCTTCACCACCAGCTTCCACACGCGCTTTCCCGATTACGTCGCCGATCGGCTGCTGCTGCCGGCCGAGTGGACGCGGGCGCTGACCTGGGCCTGGTTGCGCCGCTTCCACGGCCCTGGCGCGGCGGTGCTGGCGGCGACGCCGACGCTGGTGACCGAGCTCGCGGATCGCGGCTTCAGAAACGTCAAGCTTTGGCCGCGCGGCGTCGACGCGGAGCTGTTCCGCCCGCGCAAGGATGCCATGCTCGATCTGCCGCGGCCGATCTTCCTGACGGTCGGGCGGCTGGCGGTGGAGAAGAACGTCGAGGCCTTCCTCAAGCTCGATCTGCCCGGCACCAAGCTGGTGGTGGGCGATGGGCCGGCGCGCGCGGGCCTCGAGCGGCAGCATCCGGAAGCGTTGTTCGTGGGCTCCAAGCAGGGAGAGGAACTGGCCGCGCATTATGCCGCCGCCGACGTGTTCGTGTTTCCCAGTCGCACCGACACATTCGGGCTGGTGCTGCTGGAGGCGCTCGCGAGCGGCGTGCCGGTGGCGGCGTTTCCGGCGGCGGCGCCGCGCGACGTGATCGGCACTGCGCCGGTCGGCGTGCTCGACGATGACCTTAAGCGCGCCTGCCTCGAAGCGCTCAAATGCTCGCGCGCGGCTTGCCGCGACTTTGCGCTGACGATGACGTGGGAAGAGAGCGCGCGCATTTTCCTCACCCATGTGGCGGAGGGCAATCAGGTGATGCCGACACGGCGCCCTTGGCTGCGGCGGCGGCGCCGAGCCGCCGCGGCGGGCGACGCCACGCCTTTACGGAAGCAACGCCGCGCCCGTATGAATGTCCGCTGAGCGGCGACTTGTTCAGGTATGTTCGGCGCCTCAGTGGCGCACTTGACGTCTCTACTGCTTATCAGTACATGTCAGGGCTGAGCGAGAATTTGCTTGGGACCCGGTCAAGGCCGCGCAAAACGAGGCCGCCCACGCGGTTACCTTCGAACTGGCAACGGATGTATTCAGGGATCCGTTGGCCATCGAATGGCTGGATGATCGGGAAGATTACGGCGAGGATAGATACGTCATTCTTGGCACGGTGGATGCTCGCCTCCTCTACGTGGTCTACACCATGAGAGGCGAAGTCATTCGCATCATCTCCGCCCGAGGAGCCGAGCCGCATGAGCGCCGACGATACCACGAAGAAAACGGCTAACGCGCGGAAGCGTGATTGGCGGCGGTTCGACGCGATGAGCGACAGCGAGCGCCGCGCTGCGGCGTTGCGTGATCCCGATGCGAAGCCACTCACTCCGGATGACTTCAAACGCATGAAGAGGACACCGCAGGTCAAGGTGATTCGTCGAGCGCTTGGACTGACCCAAGAAGAGTTCGCAACGCGCTTTCACATCCCGCTTGGGACCTTGCGCGACTGGGAGCAGGGGGCTGCGACTCCTGATCAATCGGCGCGCGCCTATCTTACGGTGATTGCCCGCGATCCCGAGGCGGTCCGCAAGGCGCTTTTGGCGACAAATGCCTGAGAGCGTTACCGCCGCCGATATCGCCGCCGCGGCCGAACGGCTCAAGGGCGTCGGGGTGCGCACGCCGCTGATCCATGCGCCCGTGCTCGACGAGCGTCTCGGCGCACGCGTGTTCCTGAAAGCCGAGATCCTGCAGCGCACCGGATCGTTCAAATTCCGCGGCGCCTACAACAGGATCGCCTCGATCCCGCCCGACAGGCGTGCCGCCGGCGTGGTGGCCTATTCGAGCGGCAATCACGCGCAAGGGGTGGCGGCGGCGGCGCGCCTCATCGGCATGCGTGCGACCATCGTCATGCCCTCCGACGCGCCGGCCGCCAAGCGCCGGCGCACCGAGGCGCTCGGCGCCGAGATCGTGCCTTACGATCGCGACAGCGAGGACCGCGCGGCGATCGCCGAACGCATCGCCGCGGAGCGCGGCGCCACCCTGGTGCCGCCCTATGACGATCCCTTGATCATCGCCGGGCAGGGGACGATCGGCCAGGAGATCGTGGAGGACCTGCACGCCCTCGGCCTTTCGCCGGAAATCGTCCTGGTCGGCCTGTCGGGCGGCGGGCTTGCCGCCGGCACCGCGCTCGGCATCAAGGCGGGTGCGGCGGCCGCGCAAATCCACGGCGTGGAGCCGGAAGACTTCGACGACACGCTACGCTCGTTCAAGAGCGGGCGGCGCGAGAGCAATGCGCGCATGAGCGGCACGATCTGCGACGCGCTGATGAGCGCCGCGCCGGGGGCACTGACCTTTCCGATCACGCAAAAGCTGATCGGGCAAGGCTGCACGGTCAGCGACGGCGAAGTCGCGCGCGCCGTGCGCTACGCCTTCGAGGAACTGAAGCTGGTGGTGGAACCGGGCGGCGCGGTGGGCCTCGCCGCGCTGCTCGCCGGCAAGGTGGAAATCGGCGGCAAGATTGTCGTAACGATCTTGTCCGGCGGCAACGTGGATGCGGCGCTTTTCGGCCGCCTCATCGGCGCTGATGGCGGATAGCTTCTTTACGTAAACAGCGCCAGTCGTTCTTCTTCGCTGAGCGCGAGCAGTGCCGCGAAACGCTCCGGCGGGGCGCTTCCTTCGACAGGCGTTGCAACGGCTGTGCGTGATATGGGCTCCTGAGCCGCCGGCGCGTCTGTCGGAACGGACGCTGGCCGCGATCCCGCCGACTCTCGCTGCGCCAGCGCAAAGCCCGGCAATCGAGCCGCTGCCGGCGTCGGGATCGGCAGCTCGGGCTCGTCGGGCGGCGGTACCACGGCCAGCGAGGCAGCTTCAGCCGGGTCGGCGGTAGCGGTGATTGGCTCGGCCAGCGCTTGCAGGCGGCGCTCCACCAGGTCAAGCAGCACGGCAAGCCTCGCCGCCCGCGCCGGCAGGGCGGCCGCGTTGAGCTCCGGCCGCGCGGCGCGGATAGTGCCGGCGAGGACGCGCATCTCGCCGCGCAAGGCATCGGCATGCGCCGCCCCGGTGTCCGCCTGCGTCCGCACCAGCGCCTCCAGCCGGGCCATCGCCGCCAGCAGCGTCTCGGTTTCGGCGCCGCGATGGCGCCGGGCATACTCGGCGAGAAAAGCGCGGCCGCGCGCGCTCGCTGTCAGCGCCGCGCACAAGGCCTGGTAGTCGTCTTCCCTCGGCGCGGCCGGCGATCCGGCGGGGGCTTCTATATTGCTCGCCATGCGGCTGCCATGTGCATTCCGTCGCCGCGGAGTTTATCAATCACGCGGCCTGATTCGGCCAGCCGGGGCGCGATCGTCGATGCGGTCACTTGTGAAATCCGAAACCGGCTTTGAGCCGCGCCTCGCGGCGCTCTATGCCGCGTATTTCGCCGGCATTGGCATCCAGATGCCGTTTTTCCCGGTCTGGCTGAAGGCCGAGGGGTTCGATGCCGAGTTGATCGGCGTGGCGCTGGCCGTGCCGATGCTGGCGCGGCTGTTCGCCGTGCCCATCGTCACCCGCCAGGCCGACCGGCGCGAGGCCCTGCGCGGCGGAATTATGCTGACGTGTGCGGCGACCGTTGCCGGCTTTGCGCTGGTGGCGTTGGCGCCGGGCCCGGGCGCGATCATGCTGACTTTCGCCTTGGCCTCGCTCGCCTTCGCGCCGGTGATGCCGCTGACGGAGACTTACGCGCTCAGGGGCCTGGCCGCGCGCGGGCGCGCCTATGGCCAGGTGCGCTGGTGGGGCTCGGCCACCTTCATCGTCGGCAGCATGGCCGCCGGCGTCGCCGCCGATATCATCGCGGCACGCCACCTGATCTGGCTGATCGTGGCGGCGAGCCTGATTACCGCGTTCGCGGCTTTGAGCCTCGCGCCGCTGGAGGTGGTGCCCGCTGCCCCCAGCGCGTCGGCGCCACCGCGTCGCAGCCTGCTGCGCGATCCGGCGTTCATCGCCGTTCTGGTGGCGGCGAGCCTGATCCAGTCGAGCCATGCGGTCTATTACGGCTTCTCGACCCTGCAATGGCGGGCGGCCGGCCTCGACGGCACCACGATTGCCGGCCTGTGGGCGCTGGGCGTCGTGGCGGAGATGGTACTGTTTGCGTTGCAGGGCCGGCTGCCGCCGTTTTTTTCGCCGGCGGTGCTTGTATTGACGGGCGGCCTCGGCGCCACGCTGCGCTGGAGCGTGATGGCGCTCGACCCGCCGATCGCCCTGCTGCCGGCGCTGCAGCTACTGCACGCGCTTTCGTTCGGCGCGACCCATCTCGGCGCGCTCGGCTTCGTGGCGCAGCGCGCGCCGGCAGGGCAGGGCGCTACCGCGCAAGGCTATCTTTCGCTGGCGATCGCCACGGCGATGGCGACGACAACCGGCTTGTCAGGAGTGCTGTACGGCGCCTATGGCGCCGGGGCCTATGCGGTGATGGCGTTAGCGGCGGTCGCTGGCAGCGTTGCCGGCTACGTAGCGATACGCGCGACGCGCGCGGTAGCGACGGTGTGAACGCGCCCGCGCCTCGTAATGGTGCCGCACCGAGCAACTGCGCACGATGCCGTGCAGATCGCTTCCCTGCAGATAAATCATGTGGCGCGACAGCCCGCCGTGCCGATCGATCCAGTGCCGCACCGAGGCAGGATAGACATTCCACAGCGCCCGCGTTCCCAGGCGGCTCGTCACCGGCTCTCCGTCGCGGCCGGGCATCCAGGCGGCATGGAAGCCGAAGCGCGCACGCGGGGTCGCGCAGATATGGCTGGGCGAGATCATGCCGAGCACCAGTGTGCAGGCCGACAGGCAATTGCCGTCTATCACGACCTTTTCGCCGGTCGAGCGCAGCATGGCGAAGGCTTGCAGGTAATGTCCGATCTGGCCGCCGCGGTCCTCCGCGATGCGCATGGTCGCCGACGCGGAAGTGATGCTGGCGCCCAACGCAGCGCCCAGCAGGGCGGCGCACAACAAAAGCCTGCGAAACTGCATGACCCCCGTCCCCTTAGTTCTTGGCCGCGCCCCCTGACGGCGCGGTGATTTTGCCGGGAAGTGTACGCTAAGGGGAGCGCCGCGTTAAGACGTGGTTAACTTAAATATTGGGACAATTGGCGAACGGCGCCAGGAACTTGGCCGCGGAACCCGGCTTTCTCAGTGTTCCCTGTGCGGCCGAGCGTTGCGTCCCGGCGCCAGGCGCTCGGCGGCCTGCATGCAATCGCGCGCCATGCGCTTGAGCTCGGCGGCGGATTCCTCGCTCCAGCAGCCTTCCGCGATCTCGGCGCACAGCCGAGCATGGGCGCGCAGGCGCTCGGCGACGGCACGGGAAGAGTAGGACGGCGAGAGGTGAACAACGCTCATACCATCCCAATACACGCAACCACCCGTCGGTTCATTGACCAGGGTCAATCTTCCGGCTGCGTCGGCGGGCGCCTAGCCCCACAAGGCGGGTGTGGCTGGGAACACCAGGCTGTCTTGGTAAACGAGACCCTGCTCGCGGTCGCTTGCCAGCAGCAAAGGCCCGTCGAGATCGACGAAGCGCGCCTCCTGCGCCAACAGGACGGCCGGCGCCACGGCGAGCGAGGTGGCTACCATGCTGCCCGCCATCAGAATGAAGCCGCGGCTTGACGCCTCTGCGCTCATCGCGAGCGCCTCGGTCAGCCCGCCCGCCTTGTCGAGCTTGACATTGACTGCGTCGTATTTGCCGGCGAGGGCGGCGAGCGAAGCGCGATCATGCGCGCTTTCATCGGCGCAGACCGGAATGGGACGCGCGATCCCGCGCAAAACCTCATCCCGGTTTTCGGGCAGCGGCTGCTCGATCAGCACCACGCCCGCTTCGGCGCAGGCGGCGAAATTGTCGGCAAGGCTGTCGGCGCGCCAGCCTTCGTTGGCGTCGACAATCAGCGCCGATTTGGGCGCGGCCGCGCGCACCGCGGCGATGCGTTCTCCGTCCTTGCCGTTATCGCTGCCGAGCTTCACCTTGAGCAGAGCGCGTCCGGCTACCTTGGCGGCGGCTTCCGCCATGGCGGCTGGAGACGCAAGCGAGATCGTATAGGCGGTGGTGAGCGGGCGCGGGGCAGGGAGGCCGGCGAGTTCGTGCGCGGGCCGGCCGCCGCGCTTGGCTTCGAAATCCCAGAAGGCGCAGTCGAGCGCGTTGCGCGCCGCGCCAGCGGGCATTGCGCTCTGCAAGCCTGCGCGGGTGAGGCCCGCGGCGAGACGCGGGCGCATGGCTTCGATCTCGGCGCAGACGCTCTCCACGCTTTCGCCGTAGCGCGCATAGGGCACACATTCTCCGCGGCCGAGATGGCGGCCGTCGGAGAGTGCGGCTATCACCACCACGGCCTCCGTCTTGGCGCCCCGGCTGATGGTGAAGGTCTCGCGGATCGGCCAGCGTTCGATGGCAAGGGAGAGGGTGAGAGTGGTATTCATGGGTCTAGGGGAGCGAATTTGATATTTGATACCCATTTGCGACCAGCCGCTCATCAAATGTCAAATTCGAGGCTCCACTGGAAACGAATAATTGCTAGTGGTCCTTTGATTCCGACATTGCTCGGGAGGTTGCGGCAACGGGAAGCAATGTCGGAATCGGACCACTAGCTCAAACCCTCGACAGGTTCCCGTGCCTTGGTCAAGTATGGCGCGCGGCAAGCATGCGCGCATCTCCATTTGGAGCTTTCCCCGTGACCGATATCCTGCACGATGACATCCTGCTCGAAGGCAGCGCCGAAGGTTCCCGGCTGAAATTGGCAGGGGCCGGCGCCTGGACTGCCCGCAACGCCCGCCGCCTCGAAGCCTCGATCGCGGCCGAGGCCGGGCGCATCGGCGCGATCGACGCCGTCGATGTCGACATGGGCCGCGTCGAGCGGCTCGATACCTTCGGCGCCTGTCTGTTGGAGCGGCTGGTGCGCGCCTTCTCCGCGCGCGGCTGCACCACCCAGGTGGAGGGCCTGCGGGCCGACTTCCGCGCCCTGGTCGACGAGGTGCACGGCGTCAAGCTGGAGCGCCCGGCGCCCAAGCCGAATCGCGCCGTCGCGGCGCTTGCCGGGCTCGGTCACGGCACGGCCACGGCAGCCATGACGCTCGCCGATTTCGTCAACATGCTGGGCGCGCTTTTTCTCGCGCTCGGCCGCGTAGCCGCCCATCCGCGCCGATTCCGCTTCACCTCGATGGTGCATCAGCTCGACAATGTCGGCTGGCGCGGCGTGCCCATCATCCTGCTCATCACCTTCCTGGTCGGCGCCATCATCGCCCAGCAGGGCATCTTCCATTTCAGCAAGTTCGGTGCCGACATCTACGTGGTCGACCTGGTCGGCATCCTGGTTCTGCGCGAGCTCGGTGTGCTGATCGTCTGTATCATGGTGGCGGGCCGCTCCGGCAGCGCCTATACCGCCGAGCTCGGCTCCATGAAGATGCGCGAGGAAATCGACGCGTTGAGGACGATGGGCTTCGACCCGATCGAGGTGCTGGTGCTGCCGCGCGTGCTGGCGCTGGTGATCGGCGTGCCCATCCTTACCTTCTTCGGCTCGCTGGCGGCGCTCTACGGCGGCGGGCTGGTGTGCTGGCTCTATGGCGGCATCGATCCCGGCGTTTTCATTGCGCGGCTGAAGGAGGCGATCTCGATCCAGCATTTCGAGGTCGGCATCATCAAGGCGCCGTTCATGGCGCTGATCATCGGCGTGGTCGCCGCCATGGAAGGGCTGAAGGTGAAAGGCAGCGCGGAATCGCTCGGGCTGCAGACGACCGCCTCGGTGGTGGAATCGATCTTCCTGGTGATCGTGCTCGACGGCCTCTTCGCCATCTTCTTCGCTTCGATCGGGATGTGAGCCATGGCGTCCGGCAATGGCAAGGAGGTCGTCATCGCCGTGCGCGACCTGGTGGTCGGCTTCGGCGACCATATCGTGCTCGACCATGTCGATCTCGACGTCTATCGCGGCGAGATATTGGGCTTCGTCGGCGGCTCCGGCGCCGGCAAGTCGGTGCTGATGCGCACCATCATCGGCCTGTTGCCGCCGCGCTCCGGCAGCATCCGCGTGTTCGGCACCGATCTCGATCAGGCGTCCGACGAGGAGCGGGGGGCGATCGAGCAGCGCTGGGGCGTGCTGTTCCAGCAGGGCGCGCTGTTCTCCTCGCTGAGCGTGCGCGAGAACCTGCAATTCCCGGTGCGTGAATATCTTCACGTGTCGGAAGAGCTGCTCGACGAAATGGCGGTGGCCAAGCTCGACATGGTCGGGCTCGACGCCAGCGTGCTCGACAGGTTTCCGGCCGAATTGTCGGGCGGCATGACCAAACGCGTGGCGCTGGCGCGCGCGCTGGCGCTCGATCCGGAGATCGTGTTCCTCGACGAGCCCACCTCCGGTCTCGATCCGATCGGCGCCGGCGAGTTCGACGAATTGATTGCCACGCTACAACGGACGCTGGGGCTGACCGTGTTCATGGTCACCCACGATCTCGACAGCCTGCACACGGTGTGCGACCGCATCGCCGTGCTCGCCGACCACAAGGTGATCGCGGCCGGCACCATGGAGACCATGCTCGCCTCCGAGCACCCGTGGCTGAAGGCCTATTTCCGCGGCAAGCGTTCGCGGGCGGGGCGGCCGGCGGAGGCGCGGGAATGACAGGGATCGAGGCTCAATCCATCCGGCCGAGCGGGGCATTGGCGGCGAGCGCGGGCTGCTCGATCACCACCTCTTCCACACTGCCTTCCTGGATCTTGCGGCGGACCACGAACCAGTAGGCGATTGCCCCCAGCACGAACAGCGAAACGATGCTGGATACCGTAAGATCGAAGGAGAGCAACACGTAGAGCGACGCCGCGGCGAGCACCACGCGCACGGCACGGTCAATGAGCGGCGCGTCCGCGAAGGTGCCTTGCAGGCTGAAGGTGATGCCCAGCGTCGCCACCAGAATCAGGTAAGCGGCGCCCATCTGGTCGAGACCCGGCTGGATCACCAGGTCGGGATGGATGAAGACGCCGACCATCAGCGTGAACAGCGATACGCAGATCTGCACCGAACGCCACAGCGTCACATAGAACGAGGCGCCGGCGATCTTCGAGGTGATCGCCGCGGTGATCGACGTCGGCGGCGTCAGCTCGCCGAACACGGCGACGAAAAAGGCGAAGAAGTGCACGACCCACGGGTTGACGCCGGCCTGGATGAAGGGCGGCGCGATCACGATGGCGACCAGGATGTAGACCGGGGCCGGCGGCAGCCCGGTGCCGAGCACCACCCCGAAAATGAAGCCCATGGCCACCATGGCGGCGAGGTTGATGCCGGCCGCCTCCACCAGCAGGAAGCCGAGCTTGGTGGGCACGCCGGTGATCACCAGCGTGCCGGCCATGATCGACAAGGTCGCCAGCAGCAGCGTCAGATCGGTGATCATGTCGATATAGGAATCGAGGAAGCGGCGCAGCGGCCCGATGAACTCGGAGAACGACCATTGCCCGGGTCGCAGCAACGGCGCCGCGTGGACGATCAGGACGGCGCCGCCGATGACGCAGAACATGTCGAGCGCGGCAAATTGCGGCGCCATGCCGTAGGCCGCCATCAGCCAGACCAGGCCGCCGACGGTGACGACGAACGTGCCGAGATTGATGACGTCGCGCCAGGAAAGCGGATGGGCCTTTCGGTCGATCACCATGCGGGTGCGGTAGTGAATCGCCAGCAGATATACCGAGGTGGCGACGGTGATGTAGTAGATGAGCGCCGGCACCCAGCCGCGCGCCACCACGTCGAAATAGTCGACGCCGAGAAACTCGGCCATGAGGAAGGCGGCGATGCCCATGACCGGCGGCATCAACTGGCCGCCCATGGAGGAGGCGTTCTCGATCGCCGCAGCGGTCGCCGGCGGCAGGCCGGCGCTGATCATGGCCGGAATGGTGGCCGAGCCGACGGTGATGGAATTGGCGGCGCCGGAGCCGCTTACCGTGCCGATCAGCATGGAGCCGATCACCGCCGACTGCGGGATGGCGTGATGGGAGCGGATAGCGACGCGCTTGGTCGCGCGCAACAGCAAGTCGATGCAGCCGAAGCCGCGCAGTATGCTCAGCACCAGAAGGAACGAACCGATCAGGGTGAGCGCGAGCTGCGGCAGACGCGCGAAAATGCCGGTCGCCATCTCGACGCTGGAGGCAGAGATCACGCGATCCCAGGACAGGCCGGCATGATAGAACATGCCGGGTACCAAATAACCGTAGACAGCGTAGAGGATGATGATGACGTTGAGGATGAACAGGGGAATGTGGCGCTTGCGCGCGTACTCGATGATGAGCAGCGCCATGCCGCCGCCCCAGATGAGGTCCTGCGTGTCGTAGAAGCCGTTGCGCTGCTCCCCGAGCGCGATGTAGTTGGTGTTCATGTAGTAGGCGCAGTACAGCGCGAATAGACAATAGCCGAAAGCGATGACGTAGTTCAGGCTGGTCGGCAGTTTCGGATAGAATTCACCCGCGCGCAGTTGCTGCAGGGTGAACAGTACGAATGTGACCGGCACCATGGTCATGGCCAGGAGCACGGGGCCGCCGGCGCTCGTCCAGTAGTAGTAGAATAGGTAGACCGTGAAGGCGATCGCCGAGGCGTAATAGATAAAGTCGAGCGCGAACGGGGACGCCTGCGGCGGGCGTTGCGACGGGGTGTCGGTCATGGCGGACCCATAGCTGGCTGAACGCGGCGAGGCGGACGCATCAACGCGCGCCCGCCTCCGTTGGTTCTTCGGTGCATCGTGCCGGCCACGCCGTCACGGTTCACGTGAGCCACTCACTTGAGCCGCTCACTTGGCGATGTTGGAGTCCCATTTTTTATCCCACATGCCCTTTTCCTTTAGATACTTGGCAAGGCCGGGATGGATGGGGACCAGGTTCCAGGTGCTCTCCAGCGCCGCATGCTGGAACTCGGCAAACTTGCCGCCCGCGATCTGGCGGAAGCTGGAGTCCTGCTTGGCCATGTCGTCGGCATGCGCCTCGATGATCTTCAGCATCTTGTACATCTCGTTCGTCGGCACGTTGAGACCGACGTCGAAGCCCCAGTAGAAGGGCAGCAGGGTGATCTCCTTGACGTGGTGATCCTGCTTGCCGAAGTGCGACGCGGGCACATGCTCGACCTTGAAGCCCTTGGCCTTTAGCGCGGCCTCTTCCTGCGGGGTCGGGTTGAGCGCGGCCCAGTCGACGGCGAGAGAGGCCTGTGACAGCCAGCCCGGCGGGGTCTTGCCGCCTGCGGCGTAGATGATCATGCCTTTGATGGTGCCGTTGTTGAGCTGTGAACCGGCGGTGTGCAGGTCGACCTGTTTGTAGTCGTGGTTTACGCCGATGGCATGCATCGCGTTCTCGAGATGCTTGCGGGTGTCGAACGGCGGCGGGCCGGTATAGACCGACTTGCCGGTCAGGTCGTGCCACGACTTGATCTTGTCCATGTCGCTCGCCTTGATGGCGAGGCCGACGTCGAGGGTGTAGCACCACAGCGACTGCACCGGCATGACCTTGACGTGCGAGCGGAAGCCCTTGAAGCGCTGGTCATTGTTCTTGAATTCGCGCAGCGCGACGTCGGAGCCGTAATAGCCGTCGAACTGGCCGGTGGCGAAGCCCTTCACCGTGCCGACCGCGCCGGGAGTCGGCAGCACCGAAATACGATATTCGGGCATGTATTTGTTGAGGACATTGGCGAGCACGACAAGCGCGCGTCCGCCGGACGAGCCCTGCGGCCCCGTTCCCCACCGGATGTCCTTCGGCGCGGCGGAGAAGGCCGCGCCCGACATCCCGATCAATGCAAGAGTGAAGGCTGCGAATACTGCCGCAGCGACGCCCGATGCAACGAGTGCACGGGCGGAAAATCCGCGTCCACGCATGGCTTATGTCCTCCCAAACGAGCCGTATGTTTTCATATGGCGTTGGCTGTACGCCGTATCGGAAAAACCTCCGCTCCGCCTTGTGGCCGGCCGGCGATGCTTTGTCGCCCGCTCTTTGCCCACCGTTTCGTCTTTGCGGCGAGAGCAGCGGTCCGTACTATCCGCCACTTGAGGGCGCAAGGCAATTCGAATTTGTTTGGGGAACGGACATGCCGCTGCGTCCGGAGGAGCGCTTCCGTCGCGCGAATCCGCTCAGATAAAATTTGCTTCTGCAAATAGACGCTGCCGGTCGTACCACGATGCGGGCCCGCACTAACCGGCATGACCGAGAGCAACAACGGCAGCCGACGGCGCCGGCTGCCGCTTCATTGTTTGCCGCGCCTGCCGCGCGGGCGCATTCGCCTCAATCGAAGCGTCCGGCCGCGTGCGCCAGCATGGTGTAGACCTTGCCGGTTTCCGAGGTCAGATAGGTACGGGCAACGACCTGGCCGCGGTCGTCGCGCGAGACCTCTTCGAGCAGCCGTTCGAACTCGCTGATGTAGCGGTCGACCGTCTGTTTGAACTCGCGGTCGGCGCGGTATTTGCGGCGGATCTCGTCGAACGCCTTCTGGCCCTGCAAGGTGTAGAGCCTGCGGGTGAAGACGTTGCGCTCGCCGCGCTTATAGCGGTCCCACAGGTCGGCGGCCGCGTTGTGGTCGATCATGCGGGCGATGTCGACGGAAAGCGAATTCGAGCGACTCGATTGTGTGGCGCGGGGTACGCTCTTCGCCGCCGCTCGACGTCTCTCGCGCCAATTCCCGCAGCGGTTCACGCGGGAGATCGCGCGCGCTTTCCCGCAAGGGCTCACGCGTGGTCTCGCGCAAAGGCTCGCGCATGGTCTCGCGGGCAGGCGGCTCCTCCTCGTCGCGCGAAGCGCGGCTGAGAAGATCGCTGAGCCAGCCGCGGCCGGTATTGCCGGCGGCGGGGACGCTGCCGGCGCCGGTGGGCGCCGGGTTGAGCGCCGCCGGCGGCTCGGGACGCAGCGGTGGCGGTTCCGGCCGGCGGGGCGGCGGGGCGAAGCTGCCGACGTCGCTGCGCGGCGGGGGCGGCGGCGGGGGGACGGGCGCAGGGCGGGCAAGCTCGCGGGTGACTTCGCTGCGCCCGCCGACCACCGCCAGCGTCGGCTCCTCGCGCGCGGCCGTGCGGCGCAGCGGCTCGACCGCGTCGAGGCTGCGGCCGTGGCGGGCGACGATCCGGTTGAGCTCGGCCAGCGCTTCGATCTGCTCGACGATGACGCGGCGCATCTGAGCCGTGCCTTCCGCGGTCTCGCGCGGCAGGTCGAAGACGCCGCGATGCAGTTCGGCGCGGGTGGTTTCCAGCTCCTGCATCATCTCGGCGGTCATCTGCTTTACGCCCTGCAGTACTTCGGCGAAGCGCTGGCTCGCCTCGTTCAACATGGCTTGCGTGTCGCCGGCCGTCCGCTCATAGACTTGGCGCATGGCGTCCGCCGTGCGGCGCCGCTCCTCCTCGGCGCGTTCGCGCACGCGTTCGTACTGCTCGGCGACGATGCGGGCGCTTTCCTCGCTGCGCGCGGCGACCACACGTACCACGTCATCCGCGCTCTCGCGGACCTGCGCATATTGCTCGGCGATGATGCGGGCGCCTTCCTCGCTGCGCTCGGCGACCACGCGCACTACGTCTTCGGCGCTCTCGCGCACGTGCGCGTATTGCTCCGCTATGATGCGGGCGCCTTCCTCGCCGCGCGCGGCGACCACGCGCGCCACTTCTTCGGCGCTCTCGCGGATGCGCACGTGCTGGTCGTCGAGGGCGTGGGCGCCTTCCGCGCTCGCCTCCGACACCACGCGGGCGACGTCGCGGGCGCGCGCGGAGGCTGCCTCGAGCTGCTCGTCGAGCAGGCCGGAGAAGCGCTTGAGCCGCTGGTCGATGTCCTCGGTGCGGGCGTCGAGCGAGGTCAGCAGCGTATCGAGCGCGGCGCGGCGTTCGCCTAGCGCCGTGCCGGTGCGCTCGTTGCTGCGGTCGATCAGGTCGATCGCCTTGGCGAGATCGCGGCCGTGGCCGTCGAACTGCAGGGCGAGCTGGCCGAGGTCGCTGACCACGCGGTTGGTGACGTCGCTGAAATTGCCGATGGTCGATTCCACGCGCGCCGTGGCGTCGCCGGTCGAGGCGGTGACCTCGTTCATGGAGGTGACGAAATCGGACACGCGCAGCATCAGCGTGTTCTCCAGCGAGCTCATATTCTCATGCGCGCCGGAGAGCACTTCCTGCAACATGATATTGGCTTCGCGCAGCCGCTCGAACAGCGCCGTGGTGTCGGAGCGCACCATGTTGTGCGTCTCCATCATCTCGCTGACGCTCGATGTGGCGGTCCGCTTGGACTGCTCGATCGCCTTCTGCGCGGATTCCTGCAGTTCGTTGAAGGTGCGGTTGACCGCGTGTGAGGCGGTTTCGCCCGCGCTCGTGATCATGCGCGTGATTTCGGCGCTGTTGTCGACGAGCGAGCGGGCAAAGCCGAAGCCGTGCTCGTCGATCGAGCGGATCGCCTGATCGGTGGCCGTGCCGATCTGCTCGGCGAACTGCGCGCCCTTGGCGGTGAGTGCGTCGAGCACCGAGCCGCTCCGGTCGGAGAGGACGTCCGTCATCTGGCGGGTGTGCGCGCCGACGGCGTGGGCGATCTCCTCGGCCTTGCCGACGAAATGCGCGGCGACCTCGTCGCTCGCGCCCTTGAGCGTGCGCTCGGCCTCGCCTGCGGAGACGCGGATGGCATCGCTGGTCGCGATGGCGAGCTGGCCGAGCGAGCGCTCGGCGTCGGCCGAGTTCGTCTGGATGGTCTGGGAAAGCTGCTCCATGCGCTCGTTGAGCTGATCGGCGGCGGCCTTGGTGCGGCTTTCGATCCGGCTGGTGACGGCCTCGGCGCGGCCGACCAGCAGCTCTTCGAAATGCCCAATGCGGCTGTCCAGCGTGCCGGCGACCTCGAGCGCGCGTGCGCCCAGCGTCTGGTCGATTTCGCCGATCCTGGCGCCGATCACATCGGCCACCTCGCTGCCGCGGGTTCTGATCGCCTCGGCGGCTTCGCTGCCGCGGGCGGCGATGGTCTCGGCAGCCTCGCTGCTGCGCGTGGCAATGGCGTCGGCCGCCTCGCTGCCGCGCGCGGAGATGGCTTCGGTTACCTCGCTGCCGCGCACCGCAATCGTGTCGCTGACGGCGCTGACGCGTTCGTCGAGCGTGTCGATCACCTGCTGGCTGCCGACCGTGAGATTGCGGGTCAGGCCGGTCACGCGGGTTTCGAGGTCGTGCTCGAACTGCGACAGGCGGTGGTCGAGCGCGCCGGAGACGGTTTCCGACTTGGCGGTGACGCGCTCGTCGAACGTGTCGAGATAGGCACGCATGGCCTCGGCGACGTCCTGGCTGCGCTGGCCCAGACGCTCGACCAGTTCGCCGCCATAGGTCTTCACGGTGCGGTCGAACTCGATGATGTGACTGGTGATCAGATTGCCGAGCGACGTGGAGTCGCGCGATATCTTCTCGGTCAGCGCGGTGCCGCCGTGGTTGAACATGTCCTCGAAGGCCTGCAGGCGCTGCGCCAGCATGTCCTTGACCGCATCGCTGCGGCTGGCGAGCATTTGCGCCAAGGTTTCCGCGTTGTCGCGGAAAGAGTTGGCGACCGCGCCGCTGTGCTGCGTCATGCTCTCGGTGACGCTGTGGCCGGTATGCTCGAGCCGGGCGACGACGTCGCCCCCGGTATGATCGAGTCTCGCGATGACTGCGCTGCCGGTGTGATCGAGGCGGGCGACGACGCCGCTGCCGGTGTGGTCGAGCCTGGCGACGATATCGGTTCCGCTCTGCTCCAGCTTGCCGACGACGTCGCCGAGCTTGGCGACGACGCCGCTCCCGGTATTGTCGAGCTTGGCGACGATGTCGCTTCCGCTTTGCTCCAGCCTCGAGACGACGTCGCCGCCGCGCAGGGAGAGGTCGACCACCAGCGCTTCGCCGGTCGAGCGTAGCTGGCCGGTGATGTCGCCGGCGCGCGCCGAGAGGGTCTCGGACACGCGCGCGCCCGCTTCGGTGAGCGCTTCGGTGAACGATTGCGAGCGGCCGGCCATGTCCTCGATCGTCTGCGTCGCGCGCTGGGCGAAGTCCTGCGACACCCGGTCGAGCCGCGTCTCCATCATCGCCTGCACGTTGGCGGCGAGCTCTGAGTATTCCTGGTGCACGTGCTCGGTCTTGAAGGTGAGACTTTCGGTCAGCCGCTCGCTGGCGGAGGTGATGGCCCTGGTGGCGCGGTCGCCGGTGGTCTCCAGCCGCTCGAGCAGGGTGGAGCCGCGCTCGCTGAGCGCGTCGATCATGGAATCGCCGGCATGGCCGAGCGCGAGCGTGATGTGCTCGCCCTTCTCGGTGAGCGAGCGGGTGACGCGCTGCGCCACCTCGTGGACTTTCTCGGCCACCAGATCGCCGACCGAGGTGATGTCGTGGGACAGGTCGAGATGCACGCTGGCGATGGCGTTGCGCACCTGTTCGGCCTGGTTGACCAGCGTCTCCCGCTGGCTCGACAGTTCGCTCAACAGGTCGCGGATGCGGATTTCGTTGTCGTTATAGGCGCGCTCGAGCGCGGACACCTCGTTATGCACCAGCGCTTCCAACTCGGCGGCGCGCGCCAGCGCGCGCTCGACGCCGTCGCCCATGGCGGCGACCTCGCGCCGGATCGCCTGGCCGACGGTGACGATCGACTCGCGCGCGGCGGTCTCCGGCTGCGCCAGCCGCACCGCCACCTCGGCCATGGACTCGGTGACTAGCCGCAGGTCTTGCGCACGGCGGAACATATGGGCGAGCACGAAGAAGGCGACGATGGGTGCGCCGACGGCGGCGACGAGCCCGATCAGGGCGGGGATTCCGGTGCGCGGCACGGCCACCAGGCCCTGCAGCTGGGGCGCATAGAGCACGATGGTGGCTGCTGCCGCGGCGGCCCATACAGCGGCGGCGATGGCGGCGATGATATAGGGCAGGCGGCTCGGGCGGCGGTGCAGGGTCTGCAGAATCTGGCCAATGGTTTCGCGGTCATCATTGGCGGCGCGGCGGGGCGGGCCTTCCTCGCCGGCCCATTCGGGCACCTTGGCCTCGTCCTCATGGAAGAGGTCGGCGGTGAGGCCAGGCTCGATCGCAATCGGCCCCCGCTCCGGCTCCGGCTTCGGCACCAGCGGTTCCATCGGGTTCTTCGGCTCGCTCCGGCTAAGCGCCTCTTCGATGGCCGAGAGCGCCTCTTCGGTCGCGTCTTTGGACTGCTGCGGAATATTGGCCATTGCGGTCGTCGCCTCGTCGTTACGCCGGACCTCTGTCGCGCCCCAAGGCTGATGCCATTGGGCCACCCCACGCGCGCGGGATCGTTCGTCAGGCCGTCGGCCACGCCTGCAAGGCGGACACCACAGCCCCTTTTACATCCTATCGCTTTGGCAATTCGAAAGAAACCAGCCCGCTTAGGACTTTTTCATCATCGTTAACGATTGGGTAACCATGATTTTTGCCGGTTCCCGCGCGGACCAACCCCATTAACGCGCGGACCAAGCCCGTTAACAAAGCAGGCCGATTGCGGCCATCCTGCGGCCCGCCGCCGCTTCTTTGCCGCGAAGGTTAGACGGCGATTAACCAGCGCGGCGGAAAGCAGGGTATTCCCGAGCCGCCGATTTACCCCGTTTTGGTCCCGCATAGGCCAAACTCCCCGGCAACAAAGATCAAGGAAAGTGAAGGGGAGAGCCGTGAGCCAGCTTGCGATTTTGACCGCCGATCCGACGCCGGCCGCCGCCGCGATCGACCGCGCGCATCTCGCGCAGATGACGTTCGGCGACCCCAGCCTGGAGCGCGAGCTGCTGGAGCTGTTCGACCGTCAGGCGGGCCTGTTGATCACCCGCATGCGGCAGAGCGATCCGGCGGCCGTGGCGGCGCTGGCGCATACCCTGAAAGGCTCGGCACGCGGCATCGGAGCGGGCGAGGTGGCGCGCGCGGCGGAAGCCGCCGAGCTTTCCGCCGCCAGCGGCGGCTGCGCCTCGGCCATCGACCGGCTGGCGGCCGCGATCGAGGACGCGCGCGCGCTGATCGCGGAGATGCTGCGGCCGCACTGACGGTCCGCATGCCGGGACCGGTCAACAGGGGCCGCCTCGCTTCACGTCACTACAAGGGATAGCGCCCCCGGCGGAATGCCTATATAGGAAGGCGCCCGCGCCATTCCGGCCGGGCAATTCCCGGAAATTTGCGCCAATTCCAGCCGTCATGCCGAAGATAACGTATATTGAGTTCAACGGAACCGAGCACGCGGTGGAGGGCGAGGTCGGCTCCACCGTGATGGAAACCGCCATCCGCAACAACGTGCCCGGTATCGAAGCCGAATGTGGCGGCGCCTGCGCCTGCGCCACCTGCCATGTCTATGTGGAGGAGGCCTGGCGCGAGAAGACCGGCGAGCCTTCGCCCATGGAGGAGGATATGCTCGACTTCGGCTACGACGTGCGGCCGAATTCGCGGCTGTCGTGCCAGATCAAGGTGACCGACGAGCTCGACGGCCTCGTCGTGCGGGTGCCGGAGCGACAGGCGTAGGCATCAAGTCTCTGCACATTCCTGCGCGAGCAGGAATCCAGACCTGGGTCCCCATTTTCGCGGGGACGAGCGGAAATCCAGGAGGGCCTCTCAATGCCCACCCCGATCCACACCACCTGTTGCGTCGTCGGCGGCGGACCGGCCGGCATGATGCTCGGCTTTCTGCTGGCGCGCGCCGGCGTGAAGGTGGCGGTGCTGGAGAAGCATGCCGACTTCCTCCGCGACTTCCGCGGCGACACAATCCATCCCTCGACGCTGGAACTGATGTACGAGCTCGGCCTGCTCGACGAATTTCTCAAGCTGCCCCATTCGCGCGTCGAGCGCCTCGGCGGCCAGGTCGGCGACACCACCATCAGGCTTGCCGATTTCAGCCATCTGCCGACCCACTGCAAGTTCATCGCGCTCATGCCGCAATGGGACTTCCTCGATTTCCTGGCCGAGCATGGCAGGAAATATCCCGCCTTCGACCTGCACATGAAGACGGAAGCGACCGACCTGATCGAGGAAGGCGGGCGCGTCGTCGGCGTGCGCGCGGCGTCGCCCGAGGGAGAGCTGGAATTCCGCGCCGATCTCACCGTCGGCTGCGACGGCCGGCATTCGACGCTGCGCGCGCGCGCCGGCTTCAAGGTGGAGGATATCGGCGCGCCCATGGACGTGCTCTGGTTCCGCGTCTCGCGCCGCCCGGGCGATACGACGGAGACCTTCGGCCACATGGAAACCGGCCGCATGATGGTCATGCTCAACCGCACCGACTATTGGCAATGCGCCTACATTATCCCTAAGGACGGCTATGGCGCGGTGAAGGCCGAGGGCCTCGACGCCTTCCGCAAGAACGTCGTCTTCATGTCGCCGTTTCTCAGCGACCGGCTCGGCGAAATCAAAAGCTGGGACGACGTGAAGCTGTTGACGGTGGCCGTCGATCGGCTGCCGCGTTGGCATGAGCCCGGCCTGCTCTGCATCGGCGATGCCGCGCACGCCATGTCGCCGATCGGCGGCGTCGGCATCAATCTGGCCATCCAGGATGCGGTGGCCACGGCGAATATCCTCGCGGCGCCGCTCAAGCAGGGCCGCGTGACCGAGGCGCTGCTCGAGGCCGTGCAGCGCCGCCGCACCATGCCGATGCGCGTGATCCAATGGCTACAGGTCGCCGTGCAGAAAAACGTGCTCGGCGCCGTGCTCAAGGGCACGACGCGGCCCAAGCCGCCGTTCGCGGCAAAGCTGCTCAACCTTTTTCCGCTGTTGCAGCGCCTGCCGGCGCGCGTCATCGGGCTCGGCGTGCGGCCGGAGCATGTGCGAACAAGAGAGGCTTCTCCGTAATCAGGCGCCTTTATATTTCCACTGCGCAAGCCGCGAAATCGCTTCCGGCGGCAAAGGCCGCGGCGCGCGGGTCGTCGCATCGAGCAGCACCATGGTCGCCCGTGCGGCGGCGGCGCAAATGTCGCCGGAGAAGATGGCCTGCGCGACGGTGAACGAACTGCGGCCGACTTCGGCGAGACCGGTCCCGATGACGACGTCGCCCGGCCAGCGCAACTCGCGCAGGAAGTCGATTTCCTGGCGCACGAGCACGAAGGTGCCATTGGGGATGCCAATGCTGAGGTCGCGATTCCGGAACATGGCGACGCGGCCGGTCTCGAAATAGGTCGCGAACACGGCGTTGTTGACGTGACCCTGCGGATCGAGGTCGCCGAAGCGGACGATGTCGGCCGCGCGGTGGGGATAGTCGGCAAGTTGCGGCGGTGCCTTGCGCGGCGATGCAGACGACGACATGACTCGGCTTAAGCCTTCATCCCCATCGGTGCGACCACCGATGCGTTCAGCCCCATCTCATCGAGCGCGCGGCGCACGAGACCCGACGCTTTCGCCTCCTCGATGAAGTCGCTGACGTAAGCCAAGGAGGCCGGCCGGCCCTTCGGCACGCAGACCGCCGTGCAGGAATTGAGGAAGGCATCGTCGAGGATGCGCGCGCCGGGGATCTTCTTGACCAGGCCCGACAGCAACTCGCGCGACAGGGCGATGGCTTCGATGTGGCCCTCGTTCATGGCGGCCGTGGCGGCATCGACGCCGCCGAATTCGATATGGGTGGCATTGGGCGTCGCCTTCTTAGCGGCGCGGAAGGTGGCGGTGTTGGCGACACCGCCGATGCCGACGCCCTTGGCGTTGGCGTTGGCGACTGAGGATATCTTGGAGCCGGACGCCACCAGGAACGTGCTTTGCAGGAGATGATAGGCGTTGCCGAAGGCGACGAACTTCTTGCGCTCTTCGTCCACAGGCAGGAAGGCGACGTCCCATTTGTCGTCGGCGGCCGAGTTCTGGATTTCGCCGGAGGCCCGGTGCGGCACGATCTCGAGCGGCACGCCCAGCTTCGTGGCCAGCGCATGCCCCAGGGTGACCGCGACACCCTTGTAGCCGCCGCCGTCCTGAATGGCGAATTGCGCCGAGGGCGAGGGCGCCACCGCGATGGCGAGGCGCAAGGCGCCTTTGGGCGCGAGTTGCTCAAGGACGGCGGCGTCGGCCATTTCCCCTCCGATGAACGACGACGGGCGGCCCGGGCCGCCCGCTTTCGGGCTTCAAGTCTGGCCCCGCGCACCGGGAGCGGCAAGCGGGGTGTCTCGAGGGCGCTTGACGGCGCTCAGGTGAAGCGCAATCTGTCACTCATGTTCGTCACCTTCTTCCATGAACTCAAAAGCGCCGGCGTACCGGTGACCTTGCGCGAATACCTCACGCTGATGGAGGCGATGGAGGCCGATCTCGCCTCGCGCCGGGTGGAGGATTTCTACTACCTCTCGCGCGCCGCGCTGGTGAAGGACGAGCGCAATCTCGACAAGTTCGACCGCGTGTTCGGTCACGTGTTCAAGGGGCTGGAGCTGGTCTCCGAGGGGATCGAGGCCGAGATTCCGGCCGAATGGCTGAAGAAGCTCGCCGAGAAATACCTGACCGAAGAAGAGAAGAAACAGATCGAGGCCATGGGCGGGCTCGACAAGCTCATGGAGACGCTGCGCCAGCGCCTGGCCGAACAGAAGAAGCGCCACCAGGGCGGCAGCAAATGGATCGGCACCGCCGGTACGTCTCCCTTCGGCGCCTACGGCTATAACCCGGAAGGCATCCGCATCGGCCAGGAGGGCAACCGCAATTTCCGCGCGGTCAAGGTCTGGGACAAGCGCGAGTTCAAGGACCTCGACGACGAGGTCGAGCTCGGCACGCGCAACATCAAGGTCGCGCTGCGCCGCCTGCGCAAGTTCGCCCGCACCGGCGCGCCCGATGAACTCGACCTCGACGGCACCATCAAGGGCACCGCGCACAAAGGCTATCTCGACATCCTGATGCGGCCGGAGCGGCACAACGCGGTGAAGGTGCTGCTGTTCTTCGATATCGGCGGCTCGATGGACTGGCACATCAAGGCGACCGAGGAACTGTTTTCGGCGGCGCGCTCCGAGTTCAAGCACATGGAGCACTACTACTTCCACAATTGCGTGTACGAGAAGGTGTGGAAGGAAAACCGCCGCCGCTTCCAGGAGACGACGCCGACCTGGGACGTGCTGCACACTTATCCGCACGACTACAAGGTCGTCTTCGTCGGCGACGCTTCCATGAGCCCTTACGAGATCACGGCGCCTGGTGGTTCTGTCGAGCATTTCAACGAGGAGCCGGGGGCCTTATGGCTGGAGCGCGTCGCGCGAACCTATCCGGCGGCGGTGTGGCTCAATCCGGTGCCCGAGAAGGAATGGGACTTCACCTACTCGATCCAGATGGTGCGGCAGCTCATGGGCGGGCGCATGTATCCGCTCACTTTGGAAGGGCTGGATCGGGCGATGCGGGAATTGGTGAGGTAGGTAAGCGCGGGAACTCATCGTATGGCCGGGCTAGGCAGTGCCGCTCGGCGCCGGGCTTCCGAATCGCGCTCGATCCCCTATATTGGGCGGGTCCGTTAACAACAGAAAGGAGGTGATCCAGTGTCTCATTGTCTATCGCCGCGGTCGCCGGCATGTCGGAACTGGATCCTCGCCTCTGCCGAGGTCCTTTAGCTAGCTGACCTAATCCGTCAGCGGGCAACGACGCGCACGGCCTTTCGGCCAGCGTAACCGGGCCACGGCCTGACAATGGAAGGGCTGTCCGTGAGGACGGCCCTTCTTTGCTTTGCCGGATCGGCTTGGCGCTGAGAGCGCGTTGCCTGAATCCTGCCGTTCGTCCCCCGCGGAAGCGGGGACCAAGGGCGGAAGCCTCCGGAGGTGCGATTGCATCCCTGGATTCCCGCTTGCGCGGGAATGAGCGGAGTGAAGTTGGGGCGAGACGCTGGCGCTCTAATCGCCCTCGAAGGCATCGGCGATCGGCACTTCGTCGATCTTCTTGCCGTGCGCGTCGAGGATGGCGACGAACCAGCCGCCCCAGTTCCAGCCCGGCATCTTCTCGCCGGCCCGCAGGTCGCCGGCGAGCTTGCGGGCATCCTCGACCGCGGCGGCGTCGCCGGGCAGGTCCATGCCCGCATGGTTGGACAGGACGGTCTTGCCGTCGGTGAGGTGGAAATAATAGCGCGGCATGGCGGTGGTCTCGCGGACTGGCGGTGGCTTGTCGCGCCGCCTTCTAGCATTCCCTTAAGGGATCGTCACGACGCCCTCTTGCGCTGAATCAATGCACCGGCGGCGGGCTGGCGCATTATGATTAAATGATGATCTGGAACCGCAAACCGCCAGTGACGCCGCCGATGCCCGCCAAGGTCGGGCACGAGGTTGTGCTCAGCGCGCACGAGAAGGAAGGGTCGACGGCGGCGGCGGCTTGGCCGACCGGCCTGGCGCACCTCTGGCTCAAACGCCCGCCGAACGCGATCGTGCTGCCGGCACCGTGCCGTCCAGAGCCCAACAAGTCGAAATAGGAAGACCAATCGGCGCGGCTACACGGCCACCGAATGGCGCTTCTCGCTCGCGCCGAGATAGGCGTCGAACACCGACGCCGCGATGCGCACGAAAAGCCGCGCCTCGGGCGCGACGATCACCCGGTTGCCCTCCACCGCGACGATGCCTTCCCCGGCCAGCGAGCGGAACGCTTCGAGCTCGGCTGCGAAATAATGCGTGCCGCCTTCCAGCCGGTCGAAATCGATTTCGAGGTCGCACATCAGCCGCTCGATGGCGGCCGCGCGCAGCCGGTCGTCATCGCTGAGCGCGAGGCCCTTGATGGTGGCGAACGAGCCGCCGCCCACCGCGCGGGCGTAGCCGGCGGTGTCCGGCGCGTTCTGCACGAACCCCTGCGGCAGCTTGCCGATGGCGCTCGCGCCGAGCCCGATCAGCGCGTCGGCCTCGTCGGTGGTATAGCCCTGAAAGTTGCGGCGCAGCCTCTTCTCGCGTGCGGCAATCGCCAGCGCGTCCTGAGGCAGTGCAAAATGGTCGAGACCGACCGCCTGATAGCCGAGACCGGCGAGCGTCTCCGCCGCCGTACGCGCCTGCTCGAGCCGCTCGTTCAGGCCCGGCAGGGCGTCGTCGTCGATCAGCCGCTGATGCGTCTTGAACCACGGCACGTGCGCGTAGCCGAACAATGCCACACGCTGCGGATTGAGCCCGGCGGCGAGCTCCGCGCTGCGCGCGACGTCCCGGGTGGTCTGCTCGGGCAGGCCGTACATGAGGTCGATGTTGATATCGTCGATGCCCGCTTCGCGCAGCCATTCGGCGGCGCGCTCAACCTGCTCGAACGGCTGCACGCGGCCGATGGCGCGCTGTACGTGCGGGGAAGCATCCTGCACGCCGATGCTGGCGCGGTTGACGCCGATCAGGGCCAGCGTCTTCACCAGCGGCCGGTCGAGCCGGCGCGGATCGAGCTCGATGGCGTGTTCCTTCAGACCGGACAGGTCGAACAGCGAGGCGAGCCGGCCGGCGATGGTCTCAAGCCACTGCGGCCCGAGGATCGAAGGCGTGCCGCCGCCCCAATGCAGATGGGTGAGCCTGCGGCCGGTAAGCGAGCCGATCAGGCCGATCTCGTCGAGAAGGCGCTCGGCATAGGCGTCAACCGGCTCGCGCTTGCGCACCGCGCGCGTGTTGCAGCCGCAGTAGAGGCACAGCTCCGTGCAGAACGGCACGTGGATATAGAGCGAAAGGCTGGCATCGCGCGGCAGGCGTTCCAGCCATGCGGCATAAACCGCGGGGCCAACTTCTGACGTGAAATGCGGCGCGGTCGGGTAGGAGGTGTAGCGTGGCACATTGCGCTCGGCGAGCGCCAGCGCGCGAACTTGGCCCGGCGCGGAAACGTCCGGCAGCGGGTTCATGTCAGCCATCGCGAGGAACCCACATCTCGTCGGCCTTGACGTAGGAGCGTTTCACCGCGGCCCAGGCGATCATGTGAGAGCGCTGCTCGCGATCGGACTCGCCGGCGTTCGCGCCATAGGCATGGTTGAACGCCTCGCGATAGATGTCCTGAGCGTGCTCGGGCAGATGGTGGCGCACCGATGGTGGCAGGTCGATATTGGCTCGATACGGCATTACACAAGTTTCTCGGCGGCTCTCGGCGCGCCCCCGCCGGGGTGAAGCAGATCGTCATTAGCCGGAAGTGCGCCACCACACATTGCGATAAATCAATGAAGGCGCGCGGCGTTCCGTCGGCGTCCGCCAAAAATGACTTGCCGGGTGAGGGCCCGCGCTGTGGGAAGTCGCCTCAAGTGTGGGGCAAGCGGAGGGTTGCGGCCATGCGTTCCGGCTCGTCCCCGCGCACGCGCAGACCCAGGGCGACGACCTTCGAGGTGGCGTTCGCATCGGGCGGATTTCCGCTCGCGCGGGAATGAGCGGAGGTTGGCGAATGCGTGCTAGGCCGCATTGGCCGCAAGTGGCTGCAGCCTCGGTTCTTTCGCCGTCTGGCTGCGCTCCAGAGCCATCACTTCGCGGGCGAGGCGGGCGAAGTCATCGCGGGCGGTCTCCAGCGCGCGATCGGTGGCCGCGCGTTCCGTCTTCTCGCGCCGGAGCGCGGCGCTGAGCTGTTCGATCGCGCGTTCGGCGAGTTGCCTCTCGGCTGCGCGTGCGGCCTCCGCGGCGGCGAGCCGCTCGTTGAGGGCGTCAAGCGCCTGTGCCGCGCGTTCGAGCGCTGCTTCTTTTTCGGTGAAGGCGCGCGCCAGCGCGCCGCTGCGCTCCATCAGCGTGGCCTGCGCCTCTCTTGCTTCTCGCAGCGCGGCGTCGCGCTGCATGCTCTCGGCCTCGCATTCGGCGATGCGCGCCTGCAGTGCATCGCGCTCGTTCTCCATGGCGTTCAGGCGGCGCTCGCAATCGCGAATCTTCTCGGCACGGGCGAGCAGATGCTCGCGCGCCTTGCCCAGCACCTTCTCGATGGCGCCGACACGCTCCTGCGCAGCCTCCAGGCGCGCCTCCGTCTCCGCCAGCTTGCCCGATAGCCTTGCCTGTTCCGCGCCGGCCTGTTCGAGCGAGGCGCATTGCTCGCACTTCTCATCTTCGGCCAGCCGGAGGCGGCGGCGGGCGTCGTCGCGTTCCGATTCGAGCGCGATGATTCGTTCGTCGGCAGTGGCAAGATTTTCCTCGAGCCGCCGGTAGTTCTCGCGCAAGGCCTCGGCCTCGCCATCACCACGTTCGACGGCGCAGAATAATTCCTCATCGATTTCCAGCGGATTATGGGGCAGGGCGGACGCCGGCTGAGCGGACAGCGCGGCGGAAGCCGTGGCGGCGGCCGGCACCAACGGCGTCATAGCCCCGCGCGGCATGTCATCCGCTCCGTTCTGCGCAATGGTGGCCTTGCGGGCGAAAAGCCCGCCGAATTTTTTCATTGTCAGTGATTCCTCGTGCGCCGATCCGCCCGGCCAAAGCGACCCGAATCACCAGTGGCTAATTCCTAATGGGGTCTGAACGCCGGGTGGTAAAGGAGTGGTGAACGCCGGCGAAACGGCCCGCGATCAACGGCTTAATTGCATAGGGCGGAAGGCCAGCGTGGCGCACGCCGCGGGCGCGATATCGGAGCGCATGAAACTCGCGGGCCGTGGCGGTGTTGCCTCAACGCCATAGCGCGCCGTCGAATTGCCGTAAGTCTAGCCCCGGACGG
This sequence comes from uncultured Pseudomonadota bacterium, assembly GCA_963837965.1. Lineage (GTDB taxonomy): Bacteria > Pseudomonadota > Alphaproteobacteria > Rhizobiales > Xanthobacteraceae > Pseudolabrys. The sequence goes on from CAWIPY010000014.1 coordinate 29,878, forward strand.
ACGCATCTTTCGATTTCAGTTACCATGCGCGGCCGGGGGCTGAGCCGTCGTCGTGAGTGACCAGGAGAGATCCGGATGATCCGAAAAGCCGTTGTTTTGGCCGCCGCGCTCGCGGCGCTTTCTTTTTCCGTGCAGACCGCGAGCGCCCGGGTCCAAAAGCGGGTCAGTCCCCGCCTCGACGCGATCGGGACCGCCGCCGGCTTGCCCTTCACGCCCCTCCTTTTCTGGGGGTATGCCCCGACCGGCGCGCCGATCACTATCGGGACCTTTGGGTGTGCTGCGTTTTCCCCCATCCTGGCCACCGCGGTGCTCAACCGGCCGCTAACCTATCGCGAGGCCCACATCCTGATCGGCTCCTGCATCATACCGATCGTCGGCGGCTGGCTGGTCAACGAGGCCTACAACAAGGGCTGGCTGTGGGCGCCGGACGAGAAGCCGGTGCGCCGCGTGCATTATCGGCGGCATCACTATCGCCGCCATTATCGGCACTACAGGAAGTAGGCGCGCGCTGATTGTCTGCGGCAGCTTTTCGCCGTCATCCTAAGGCACCCGCCGGAGGCGGGCCTCGAAGGATGATCGGTCAAATTGCAAGACCTTGGCCGTCGCCCTTCGAGGCTCGGCGCTGCGCACCGAACACCTCGGGGTGACGGACGAGAGTCCGATCCAGTCAGACCGAAGCATCTCAAACCGTTTGTCCCCGCGAAAAGCGGGGACCCGGGGCTGCAAATAGATGCCGACGATATTCGGCCCTGGATTCCCGCTTGCGCGGGAATGAGCGGAGAATGCTTCAATCTCTGCGGATCACAATCTAAGACAAGGCGGCTGATGGTTTACGCCGTCTTGGCGATGAACAGACCTTCGCACAGGCGGAAGCCGAGCGCGTCCCCGTCGCCGGTCGGCTCCAGCGCGGCGCGCACGTCGGGCGTCACTTCCTTGAGCATCGAACGCAGCAGGTCCTGCATGGTGGCGTCGTGCCGCGCCGCCCAGGCTTTGAATTCCATTTTCTTGAAGATCTGCTCTTCGTGCTCGACGGCGAAGCCTGCCGCGTCAAGCGCGTCGCGCCATTCCTGCATGGTCCAGGCGCGCAGGTGGCTCGGGTCGCGGAAACGCTCGAAAGCGTTGATGTAGTCGCCGACGCTGCCTGCCGGCACCACATTGTCGACCAGCGCGAAGACGCCGCCCGGCTTGAGCACGCGATGCGCCTCGGCAAGAAAGTCTGGAATGGAGTCGAAATGATGCGGCGCGATGCGGCAGGTGACCAGGTCGACGCTTGCATCCTCGAACGGCAGGGCCTCGGCTTTGGCATAGGCTGTGCGGATATTGGCGAGGCCGCGCTTGTCCGCTTCCGCCCGCACCAGATCGAGCATTTCCTGGGTGATGTCGGTCGCCCAGACGCGGGCGACGTGGGGCGCCAAGGCGTAGGCGACGTGGCCGCCGCCGGTGGCGATGTCGAGCGCGCGCCAGTCCTTCTGCGGCGCGCTGAGCGAGACCAGCCTTTCCAGGCTGGCGCCTTTGGCATGCGGCGCCGAGGTGAGATAGCTGGCGGCGGTCTTGCCGAACTGTTCCTGGACGAGAGTCTTGCTCATGGGGCGATCCCGAATTGGCCTGAAGGCCGGCGAGTGCGCGCAGTGATAGCGCCTCCCGCGCGGACGCGATAGCGGGGGATCGCGCCGGACAGCTTTTCCAAGATGCTATGAAATATCTGTGTCGGTGTCGCGGTCGAGATCGTCGTAGCCGTGACGGTGCGAATAGAACATCAAAGCCATCAGGCCGCCGCCCACCAGCAACGAAAAAAACACGCCGCCGGCAATGGCGAGCCAGCCGACGAAGGGAATGGCGCCGTGCGAGAGATGCACCCAACTTTCGGCGGCGAACCAGAGCGCGCCGGCCAACAGGGCGAACAGCGGCGCGAACAGGAGGATTTTGCGCATGGCTGTCATGGTAGAGCAGGCCGGTGGCCAAGTCACGGGCGATGCCGCCGCAGCATATCAGCCTAACCGAGAGGACGGCCGGGACGGTGGTCGTTAGACACCATCCCGGCTGCCTTGACGGTGCAGTCTTACTTTTGGCTCGCGCCGCTCGAGGAGCCCGTGTCCGAGCCGGTGGTCTGTTTGCGCCCTGCCTCGTAGTAGGCGAAATGCGGGGCTTGCTTGAGCTGCTGCTTGGAATAGGTAACGGCGATCTTGCTGATCGCGCCCGTGCTCCGGTTGCGCTTGATGTTGAGCGCGCTGAACGGCACGGCGACGTTCTTCTGGCCGACGCCGAGGAAGCCGCCGACACCGATTACCACGGCACGTACATTGCCGCTCCTGCCGACCAGCACGTCGTTGACCTCTCCGATCGAACTGTCGCCGGGGCCGTAGACCGAGGCGCCGATCAGGTGGCTGCTGCGCCACTCATTCTCGCTCTGGTTCCGCATGAAGCCCGGCTTCTGGACGGTAGAGGTGCCGGCTGCGGTGGAACTGGCGGAACTTGCCGCCGCATCAGGCGTCTGCGCCGCCGGCCGCGTTTGCGCGAATGCCGGCACCGCCAGCAGGGCGGCGAAAGCGGTGGCAATCAAAGTCTCTTTCAGCATCGAAATGCCTCCTTCCTTAACCTTGACGATAGATCGTGAAAACGGGCGGCTCCCCGTCCAAGCGCCACCCGTGACGAAAAAACGCGGGACTTGCGTCCCGCGTTCCGAAATCGTCCGAATATTTGGCCGATCAGCCTTTCGAGGCGGCCCGCGCGGCCTGCGGGGGCGGCGCAGGATGCGTGTCTTCCGCCGGCTTGGCGACGGTCGGATCAGGCATTTTGTTTTCCGCTTCCACGGCCGGCTCTTCGCGTGCCGCGGCCTCCGCTTCGAGCGGCAGCCCGCGCCGCAGCGACGAGCGCAGCGCCGTCACCTCGGCCTGCAGCCGGATATTCTCCTTGCGCGCGGCCTCCAGGGCGCCTTCAGCCACGGCGCGCTCCATGCGCTCGCGCTGCAAGGCGGCGCCGAGCTCCTCGACGCGCTTTTCGATGTTGGTCCGCGAAACCTGCACGTCCGCTTCCAGATGCGCATTGCGTTCGGTGAGCTGAGCGATCTTTTCCTCGGCGCGGGTGAGCGCCGTCTCACGCATCTTCAGCGTCTTGGCCATGGTGTTGTTGCGCTCGGAAAGCGCGGCCCGCTGCTGCTCCAGATCCTTCACTTGGCGATCGCGGGTCTCGTGCGAGGATTCGATCTGTGCCAGCCGTTTTTCCGCGTTGTTGCGGCCGATGGTGGCGTCCACCGCCTTGCGGTCGAAGGCGCGCACTTCCTCGGTGCGCGCGATAAGGTTCTGCCGCGTTTCGGCCAGCAGGCGCTCGGCGGTGGCGGCGCGCGACTGCAATGCATCGAGCCGCATGTTGAGGTTGTTGCGCTCGGCCTGGTGCTGATCCTTCGTCTCGTCGAGCGCGGCGGCGAGCCGGCCGCGCTCGGAATAGGCTTCGGCGAAGCTCGCCTCGACCTTGCCGAGCTGGGCACGCGTGGCGGTCAGGGTGTTTTCGGCTTCGGTGACCCGGCGGCTCAGGCGGGCGGTTTCGTTCAGGCCCTGATCGACCGCGAGCTGCAGGGAGCGCTTCTCGTCCTCCAGCAGCGCCAGCTTCTCGCGCGCGGCGGCCAGTTCGCCTTCCAATTCGACGATGCGCTTCTCGGCGCCGTCAAGCTGCTCCTGCAGGGCGCGGCGGTTTTCGCTGAGGGCGCGGCGCTGGCTGGTTTCCTGCTCGAGCTGGCGTTCGAGCTCGGCGATTTGCGCGCCGCGGGTGGAAAGCTCGTTGGACAGTTCGACGCCGGTGCTTTCGAGCGCGCGGCCGTTTTCGCGGGCGAGCTCGAGGTCCTCGCGCAGTCGCCCGGATTCGGCTTCCAGCGCGGTGGCCTTCTTTTCGATAGCATAGAATTCGGTGCGCAGGGTCTCATAGGATTTGCGCGATTCCTCCAGCATGGCGGAGAGGCTGAGCGTCTGCGACTTCTCCTGCTCGAGCGCCCGCAAGGCCGAATTGAACGGCGCCACCAGCTTGTCGAAGGCCTGCTTGAGTTCGTCGAGTTCGCCGATCTTGCGGCCGGTGTCGGTCAGCAGCGCGCGCAACGCCTCGTTTTCCTCGCCCATGCGCGAGCCGACGTCGGAGTAGTTCTCGATCCTGATCGGACGAGCGTTGCCATTGCCGTTGGTGGAAGGCGATCCGAATACCTCGGCGCCCGGCTCGTCGCCCCTGCGGCCGAACAATTCCGACAACTTCGCCATGATCAACGCCCCCACTCGCCACGCGACTAACGTGTATTAAGGTATTATATACCTTTAACGATTGGAACGGTGCTGGTGATTGCGATTAGCCTAAATTCCGCCGATGTTATAGTTAACGGCGCGAATTGCCGATGAAACAGGCACGGACGCGCCATTGTCACGGGAATTACATGTATGAGCGCCGAAGAACCGGCCCAGCCGTCGGACGACATCGGCTATCTCTATCGGCCCTCGCTCCTGGGGGCGCCCATGGAATTCCATCTCCGGGGCGAAACGCTCGACTGGTCGAGCGGCCGCCGGTCGGGCCGGCTGCATTTGCGCGACGTGCGCATGGTGCGGCTGTCGTTCAAGCCGGCGAGCATGCAGCCCTATCGCTTCGTGACCGAGCTCTGGGCGGAGGGCGCGCCGCGGCTCGACATCGTCTCCTCGTCGTGGAAGAGCATGGTCGAGCAGGAGCGGCTGGACGCGCGCTACGTCGCCTTCATCAGTGAACTGCACCGTCGCCTGATACGCGCAGGCAGCCGGGCGCAATTCGTGCAGGGCAAGCCGTCGCTGCTTTATTGGCCGGGCCTTGCCTTGTTCGTCGTGGTCAGCCTGCTGCTCGCCGCCTTGGTGCCGCGCGCCTTGCAGGCGGACAGCATCGGCGCAACGTTGATCATCCTCGCCTTCCTGGCGCTCTTCCTCTGGCAGGGCGGCAACTTCTTCCGCCGCAACCGGCCGGGCAGCTACCGGCCGGACGATCTGCCGGAGCTGCTGTTGCCGCGAGTTTGAGCGCGCGAAGCGCGAGCGCTATTCGGCCGGGGAGGCTGCTTCGTCCGCCTTCTCGGATTTCGGTTCGGGCATCCGCCCCGTTTCTTCCCGCAGCGCGAGCTGCGCCAGCCGCAGCGCGGAGACGAAGAGCGGAAGGCGCATCTTGGCGCCTTCGACGACGGCGTAGTCGAGCATGGCGGTGATGGCGCTGACGTCGCGCGGATTGGCCGCGTTTTCCGCCGCGGGCGCCTTTGTGCGCCTTAACGCCATCCGTTCAAGCGAAGTGATATCGATGAGGCTTGCGAGGGACATTGGTCGACCCTTTCCGTTAGGCGCGCCGTCCGCTTTGCGCCCGCCGATGCGAGACCGATCGGCTAAGTCGCTGTTCCGGCAGGGCGAGGATTTCATCACAGAAATCAGGGCGTTCGCCACAACCGGCCTGCACGCGCAAAGTGCGACTGGGCACGCGGCGAGGGTATCGCCACCCGTAAAGAGAGAAAATCTCGCCTCGTCGGCGTGCAGCGCTTCGGCTCAGCCCCGCACCACCAGCACCGAGCATGGGGCGTAGCGCACCACGTGGCCGGCATTGGAGCCGAGGAAATAGGTGCGCATGGCGGGGCGGTGCGAGCTCATCACGATGAGGTCGGCGCCGATCGCTTTCGCTTCTTCCAAGAGCTCGTGATAGATGCCGCCCTGGCGCACGGTGAAGGAGACGCGGGCGGGATCAAGCCCGCATTCGCGCGCGACCGCCGAGAGCGCCAGCTCCGATGTTTGGCGCTGCTGTGCGTCGAAGTCGGGCGGTACGTATTCGGCCAGCATCACCGGTGTCATCGGCAGCACATTGACGAGCCGCACCGTGCCGCCGGAACCCTTGGCCAGCGCGACCGCGGCGTCGACCGCCGGCCGGGCAAGCTCGGCGTCGGCGACATCGACCGGCACCAGGATATGCGTGTACATGGCAAGCCCCACGCTTCGCCGTACCGCGCCATCATGCCACGTTTTTGCGTATGCGCCAGAGGCGAGGGGAGCACGAGGTCGGCGCTAGCCCGCCGCGGCTTCCAGCGTCTTCGGGCTGACGAAGCGCTCCAGCCGGCCCGATTGCGGATGCAGGCGGCCCCAGTCGTCGAAGGCGAAATCGATGATCACCAGCCCCGAGGTCGGCAGCTTTTCGTTGAGGCTTTCGCGCGCCTCCACGTCGCCGGACGCGATCAGCATGCGGGCGAGTTCGTGCAAGCCCGGATTGTGCCCGCACACCAAAAGCGTGTGTGCAGAGGCCGGCGCATCCATGATCGCCGCCAGGATGGCATGCGGCGTCGCGTCGTAGAGCTTTTCCACCGACAGCGCCGCCGGCTCCGGCTTCAGCGCCTTGGCGGTGTATTTCCAGGTCTGCTGGCAGCGCGCCGCGGGCGACAGGAGCACGCGGTCGGGCAGCAGATGGTGCGTTGCCATATAGGCGCCGATCTTGGCGGAATCCTTGCGGCCGCGTTCGATCAGGGCGCGGTCGCGGTCGGGCGCGCCCACCTCGCCGCGCTCGGCCTTGGCATGACGGAAGAGCAGAAGGCGTCGCATGGCTTGATTCGGCCCCTCGAATGATGTGGGTGTGGCGATGCGAAACCGTCGATTTCGAATCTGCGGCAGTTTAGCATGTGCGCTCCGGCGCGGGACGTAAGCGCCCGGCGCGGCGGATCAACCGGAACCAGATGAGCGAGACTCAGGTCACGGCCGATAGCTGGTACGAGTTGACCCGGGTTGCAAGCCGGGAACGCGACGCTCTCACCTATGAGCTCGATACCGATGTCTGCGTGATCGGTGCCGGGCTCGCCGGCCTGACCGTCGCGCGCGAGATCGCAAAGCGCGGCTGGCAGGTGACGGTGCTGGAGGGCGGACGCATCGCCTGGGCTGCCTCGGGGCGCAATACCGGTTTCGTGCTGCCCGGCTTCCACGAGGACGTCGACACCATGGTCGAGCGCGTCGGCCTCGACCATGCCAAGCAGCTCTACGCGCTGTCGAAGCAGGGCGTCGGCTATGTGCGGCGTGCGATCGACGAGACCGGCATGCCCGGCGTCGATCCCGTGCCCGGCTGGCTGCACGTCTCCAAGACCGACGGCGACGACAAGGTGCGCGCCAATGTCGAGCGGCTGCGCTGGATCGGTGCCGAATGCGAAGCCTGGCCGACGGAGCGCGTGCGCGAGGCGCTGCCGAACCCGCGCTACTTCGGCGCCATCCATTACCCGGGCGCCTTCCACATCCATCCGCTCAATTACGCGCTCGGCCTAGCCGCCGACGCCGAGCGCATGGGCGTGCGCATCTTCGAGAACACGCCGGCGCTGTCGATCGATCCGAGCGGCGTGCGCAAGCGCATCGCAACTCCCGACGCGCGCGTGCGCGCGAGCCATGTGGTGCTCGCCGGCAATGTGCTGCTCGGCGACCTGATGCCGGAGCTCGCCGCGACGCTGTTGCCGATCACGACCTATGTCATGGTGACGCAGCCGATCCCGCAGCTTGCGCAGGTGATCCGCTATCGCGGCGCGGTGAGCGACACCGACCGTGCCGACAATCACTACCGCATCGTCGGCGGCGAGCATCCGGGCGAGCAGCGGCTGCAATGGTCGGGACGGGTGCGGGTCTGGGAAGCCGAGCCGCGTTTCGTCGCGCGCGGGCTGGTCGCCGACGTCAGACGCGCCTTCCCCGCGCTCGGCAAAATCGAGATCGCGCATCTGTGGAGCGGCACGCTCGGCCGCGCCATCCACCGGATGCCGCAGGTCGGCGAGATCGAGCCGGGCCTGTGGGTAGCGAGCGGCTTCGGCGGCCACGGTCTCAACACCACCGCCATCGCCGGCGAGCTGATCGCCCGCGGCATGGTCGAGAATGACGACACGTGGCGGCTCCTGGCCGCGCCCTACGAATTGGTGTGGGCCGGCGGCGCGCTCGGCCGCGCCTTCGCGCAGGGGCTTTACTGGGGCAGCCGGCCGGTTGCCCGCGTGGAGCAGGAACTGGCGCGCTATCGCGAGCAGACGCGCGCGCGCAAGGCCGCGCGGATCGCGGCCCGGCTGAAGGCGGAGGCGCACCAAGCGATCTCGGCGCGCGCGGTAGCCGGCCACGAATCGCAAACGGTCGCGGAACACAGGGCAGTGGAAGAGGGCGCCGCGCCGGAAGGCGAGGGGCACGCGGTGGCGCCGGAGCTTGCGCATCACGAAGAGCCGCGCGTGGAATTCGGTCACCGCCAGCATCCGCCGGTGGCCGCGGAGCCGCCGCAAGAGGCGCTGCCGCAAGAGGCGCTGCCGCAAGAGCCGCTGCCGGAAGAGCCGCCCGAGACGCCTTCTCCTTCGGTCGTCCCGCGTGAAGGCGAGGGACCCGGTAATCGCTGATCGCCTCATCCCGAGGAGCATCGCCTCAGCGACGCGTCTCACAGGATGGGGCGGCCACACAATGTGAGAACGACGCACCGTCCGTTCGTGCTCGGCCGCGCGCTCCTATCTCCTTGGCGCTGCGGAAGAAAAGCCTTCCGATAAAAAACTTATCCCCGTTCGCTCGAACGCCTTTATCATCACCGCGTCTTGTTTGGATGCGTGGCGCCGTCTCGAGGGCTTCGCGCGGAGGAGCAAGGCCGGTGCGCCGACAATGCGCGCCGCGGATGGAGCGCCCGGAGGCGCAGCCCCTGCATCCGGGGGCGCGCGCCCTCGCACGGCGCGCGGGCGACCCGATCGCAAGGGTTGCCCAAAGGGGCCTCGCAAGCCCCTGGCGCCTCCCGGCGCTCCATTCCCCTTTTTGGGGGAGGAAAAAGGGAAACGGCGTACCCCGCGCCGAAAAGAACAGGGGCGATAGCGCGTGTCCGTATTAGATCATGTTTCGTTAGGGTCGATGCGCACTCCGCTCATTCCCGCGAAAGCGGGAATCCAGGGAGACAATAGCGAACGCGGAGCTTTGGGCTCTGGATCCCCGCTTTCGCGGGGACGAACGGGTCATTCTCTCGGCGCGCTATTCGCGCTATCGCCCCTCGCGCCGCGCCATGAACGCGAGCCGCTCAAACAAATGCACGTCCTGCTCGTTCTTGATCAGCGCGCCGTGCAGCGGCGGGATCAGCTTCTTCGGGTCGCGTTCGCGCAGCATCTCCGGCCCGATGTCCTCGACCATCAGCAGCTTGAGCCAGTCCAACAGCTCCGAGGTGGACGGCTTCTTCTTCATGCCGGGCACTTCGCGGATCTCGTAGAACAGTTTGAGCGCCTCGCTCACCAGCCTTTGCTTGATGCCGGGAAAATGCACCTCGACGATCGCCGCCATGGTGTCGGGATCGGGAAAGCGGATGTAGTGGAAGAAGCAGCGGCGCAGGAAGGCGTCCGGCAGTTCCTTCTCATTGTTGGAGGTGATGACGACGATCGGGCGCTGCCGCGCCTTCACGGTCTCGGCCGTCTCGTAGACGAAGAACTCCATGCGGTCGAGCTCGAGCAGCAGGTCGTTGGGAAACTCGATGTCGGCCTTGTCGATCTCATCGATCAGCAGCACGGGCCGCTCATCGGAGACGAAGGCGTCCCACAGCTTGCCGCGCCTGATGTAGTTGCGGATGTCTTTCACGCGTTCGTCGCCGAGCTGGCTGTCGCGCAGGCGCGAGACCGCGTCGTATTCATAGAGGCCCTGCAGCGCCTTGGTGGTCGACTTGACGTGCCACTCGATCAGCGGGCTGCCCAGCGCCTGCGCCATCTCCAGCGCCAGCACGGTCTTGCCGGTGCCCGGCTCGCCCTTGACCAGGAGCGGGCGCTCCAGCGCGATCGCCGCATTGACAGCGACCTTCAGGTCGTCGGTCGCCACATAGCCTTTGGTGCCTTCAAATCGCATGGAATTCCTCGTTATTTGCGGGCGGACACTAGGCAGAGCGGGGCCGCGAGGCAAGCGGATGCTCGCACATCCGTGATGGCCCGGTGATGCACAAGTGAATGGCGCGCTTGCGCAAAGGGTATATGTCTTGGCGCGAGGAAACGCTTCGGAGGTTGAAAATGCCCCGCCTGCTGCTCAGCCTGATCTTTGCCGCCGCCGCCGTCTTCGCCGGGGCAGGCATGGCCGCCGAAATGGCGCCGCTGCCGCAGCCGAAGCCGGGGCAGGCCGTGGCGACCTTCGCCGGCGGCTGCTTCTGGTGCGTGGAAAGCGACTTCGACAAGGTGCCGGGCGTGATTTCGACCACGTCGGGTTATGCCGGCGGGCATACCAAAAACCCGACCTACCATCAGGTTTCCGCCGGCGGCACCGGCTACGCGGAGTTGGTGGAAGTCATTTACGACCCGAAGAAGGTCTCCTACCAGCAACTGCTCATTTATTATTGGCACCACATCGACCCGACGGTGAAGAACCGGCAGTTCTGCGACGTCGGCCATCAGTATCGCACCGCGATTTTCGTGCACGACGCAGAGCAGCGGAAACTGGCCGAGGCCTCCAAGAAGAAAGTCGAGGCGGAACTGAAGGTGCCGATCTATACCGAAATCGACAATGCCGGCCGGTTCTACCCGGCGGAGGTTTATCACCAGGACTTCTACAAGAAGAACAAGTACAAATACGAATTCTACCGCTGGAACTGCGGCCGCGATCAGCGCGTGAAGCAGATCTGGGACGGACATACGGGAGACAGCTGATATGATTGAATTCGATCGGCGCACCCTGTTATTGGCCGGCGCGGCGCTGGGAGCGATCGCGGCCAATGTCAAATTCGGCGAGGCAGGAACCATGAGCACGGCCACAACGACCACCACGGCGCAGGACCCAAACTGGAAGCTGACCGACGCGCAATGGCGCAAGCGCCTGACGCCGGCGCAGTACAACATCCTGCGCAATCACGGCACCGAGCGGCCCGGCTCCAGCCCGCTGCTGCGCGAGCACCGCAAGGGCAACTTCGTCTGCGCCGGCTGCGCGCTGCCGCTGTTTGCCTCCGCCACCAAGTTCGAAAGCGGCACCGGCTGGCCGAGCTTCTATGAGCCGCTGCCGCACGCGGTCGAAACCAAGTCCGACCGCTCCTTCTTCATGGTCCGCACGGAGGTGCACTGCGCCCGCTGCGAAGGCCATCTCGGCCATGTGTTCGACGACGGCCCGCGGCCGACGGGGCTGCGCTACTGCATCAACGGCGTGGCGCTCAAGTTCGAGCCGGCCCCGGCTTCGTCGAGCTGACGCAGGCTCTTTCGGCCGGGCGCCGGCAAAATCTGCCCGCCGGCGGCAGAAAGCGCCGGGCGGGCCGGCCCGGGTCCGCTTCAACTGTTTGAGCCGATTGTATTTTTCTCCTGGCACGGCGATTGCGACGGGCCTGTTCGAGGCTCTGTACGCGCCGTCGGGCGGCGCGCCTCGCTATGGAGAAAAGTCATGGGCTTGTTCGATGCTCTCAACTCAGCCGTGAGCGGCCTGCAGGGGCAGTCCTTCGCCATGCAGAACATTTCCGGCAATATCGCGAACGCGCAGACGATCGCCTACAAGGGGATCGATACGAGCTTCTCCGATCTCATTCCGGGCAATTCGACCCCGTCCAAGCAGGTCGCCGGCGGCGTCATCGCCAATTCGCAGGCGACCAACAACGTCCAGGGCGCGATCGAGACCGCTTCGTCCGGCACCGACATCGCCATCAACGGCGATGGCTTCTTGCTCGTACGGTCGCCCAGCAGCTTCGCCGGTACGTCGCCTGTATTCAACGGGTCCGACTACTATACGCGACGTGGCGATTTCCAGCTCGACGCCAACGGCTATCTGGTGAACGGCGGCGGTTACTACCTTGAGGGTCTGCCGATCGATCCGACGACCGGTAACTCGATAGGCACCGTGGCCGCGCCGCTGCAATTCCAGAACAAGTCGCTGCCGGCCCACGCCACCACGGCCGTGCAGTACGCGATCAATCTGCCCGCCTCTCCGCAGACGAACGCCTATAAGGCCAGCGTGCCCAATTCGGAACTGCTCAATCCCGCCGATTTTACGGCCAATCCCCTGACAAGCGGGACCGGCACGGTGCAAGGCCAGGACGTGACGACCTTCGTCAACGAATCCGTCGACGGCGGCTCGGTCACCGTCTACGACCAGGCCGGCACGCAGGGCAATCTGCAACTGCGCTGGGCGAAGACGGACAGCGTCGCAAACGGCGGCAGCGACACTTGGCAGCTGTTCTATCAGACCAACTCCAACGCGACCTCCGGCACGGCGACCGCCTGGCAGAACGCCGGTACCGACTTCGTGTTCAACGCCGGCGGTCAACTGACGCCGCCCATCGCGGGCGTGCCCCTGACCGGCGTCAGCATCAACGGCGTCCCGTTCGGCAACATCACGATGAACACACCGGGCGGCTCAATCACCCAGTACGCCAGCCCCGGCGGCACGCCGACGGTCAACAACCTGCAGCAGGACGGCTATGGCGCCGGCGAATTGCAGTCGATCGGCGTCTCCAGCACCGGTTCGATTACCGGCACGTTTTCCAATGGGCAGAACGTGGCGCTGGCCGATATTCCGCTGGTGCATTTCAACAGCCCCAACAATCTGCAGAGCTTGGACGGCGGTGCCTACAAGGCGACCGATACCTCCGGTGCCCCGATCGCCGGCGCTTCCGGTCGAATCGTCGGGCAATCGCTGGAAAGTTCAAACACCGACATCGCGACCGAGTTCACCAAGCTGATCGTCACCCAGCAAGCCTATTCGGCAAACACCAAGGTGATCACGACCGCGAACCAGATGTCGCAAGACCTGCTGAATGTCATTCGCTAGCCGGGGTGAGCGCGCGGGCACGAGCCGCGGCCGCGCGCAAACCGGGATGAGCCCATGAGCCTGACGCAAGCGCTCGCTACCTCGCTTTCGGGACTGACCGCGGCCCAGACCGGCCTCTCGGTGGTCGCCGGCAATGTAGCCAACGCGCAGACGCCCGGCTATGTCGCGCAGTCTGTCGGTCAGGTAAATACGTTCACCGCCGACTTCGCCGGCCAAGGCGTGCGCGTTGACTCGATCAACCGCGTGCTCGACACGTTTCTGCAGCGGCAATTGCGCACCGAAAGCGCGGGCGGCGCCTATGCCGACACCAAGGCGAATTTCTATCAGCAGCTTCAGCAGGTCTATGGCCAGCCCGGCTCCGACACATCGCTCGACGCGCAGTTCAACAATTTCGCCTCAGCGGCGCAGGCGCTGTCGACCAGCCCCAGTTCCTTCGCCGCGCAGAACCAGACGCTCAGCGCCGCGCAGACGCTGGCGCAGCAGCTCAACGGCGCGACGCAGAGCATCCAGGCATTGCGCAGCGAGGCCGATCAGGGCATCGCTAACGACGTACAGGACGTCAATACCGCGCTGCAGCAGATTGCCAAAATCAACAAGCAGCTCTCCAGCGGCGTTGCCAGCGATAGCGCGGCGGCGATGCTCGAGGATCAGCGTGACCAGTCTATCGACCAACTCGCCAAGCTGATGGACGTGCGTGTCGTCACCGGCGAAAAAGGGCAAGTCTCGGTGTTCACCAGCACGGGGACGCAACTCGTCGGTACGGAGGCCGGCCAGCTCACATTCACGCCGACCGGCACGATCACGGCAAAGCAACTCTGGAATTCCGATCCTTCCAAGAGCACACTCGGCTCGATCACCCTGACCACGGCGGGCGGCAATACGATCGATCTGCTGGCCAATGGTGCCTTCAAGTCGGGCGAAATCGGTGCCTATGTGGAGATGCGCGACGGCATCCTCGTCCAGGCACAGGGGCAGATCGACGAGTTTGCGGCGCAGATGTCGAGCGCGCTGTCCGACACCACGACGTCGGGCACGGCGATTGCCGGCGGCTACGGTGTCGACATCGGCGGCATGTCGAACGGCAACACAATCCAGGTGGCCTACACGGACGCATCGAGCGTCCAGCACACGCTCACGATCAAGCGGGTAGACGATCCGGCGGCGTTGCCGCTGTCGAATAGCGTGACTGCCGACCCCAACGACACGGTCATCGGCGTCGATTTCTCCGGCGGCGCGGCGGCGGTCGCCGCCGCGCTCAACACTGCGCTCGGCGCGGCCGGGCTGCAATTCTCCAATCCGTCGGGCACGCAACTCGCTATCGTCAATTCCGGCGCGCCGGCCGTCACGGTGGACAGCGCCTCGGTGACGAGCACGGCCACCGGCCTGACCGGCGGCTCTGGAGCTCTGCCGCTCTTTCTGGACGCCAACACGCCGTATACCGGTGCGGTCACCGCCGGCGGCCCGCAAAGCCTGGGCTATGCCGGGCGGATCACCGTCAATCCCGCGCTCCTTGCCAGCCCTTCGAATCTGGTCAGCTACTCGGCGACGACCCCGGCGGGCGACGCGACCCGGCCGAACTTGATCTACAACCAGCTTTCCGCCGCCTCTCTCCAGTTCTCGCCGGCGACCGGCATCGGGGGCGCCAATGCGCCCTACCAAGGCACGCTCACGTCCTATCTCGGACAGGTCATCGGCATGCAGAGCACCGCCGCCAATGCCGCCAGCAATCTGCAGCAGGGCCAGGACGTCGTGGTCAACGCGCTGCAATCCCGCTTCAACTCTACGTCCGGTGTCAATATCGACACGGAAATGAGCAACCTGCTCACGTTGCAGAACACTTACAGCGCCAATGCCCGCGTCATGTCGACCGTCAAGTCGATGCTGGATGCGCTGATGCAGGTAATTTGAGGCCCATCATGTCGACACTCTCTGGCGTTTCCTCGACCCTGGCACCGCTGATCCGGTCCGCGCTGGACATCAACAACAAGCTGAGCGACCTGCAGCGTCAGCTTGGCACCGGCCAAAAGGCCGAAACCTATGCGGGGCTCGGTCCGCAGGGCAACGTCGCCATCGCGCTGCAGGCACAATTGTCCGCGCTCGGCAGTTTCGACGACACGATCAGCACGGTCGGCACCAATCTGAACCTGCAGCAGACAGCGCTCCAGCAGATCGGCAGCATCGGAACCGCAGTCCAAAATGCCATCAGCGCCCAGCCGACGTTCGCGATCGACAGCACCGGGCAGACGGCGACACAGAAAACCGCGCAAGATCAGCTCGGGCAGATTCTCGACCTGCTCAATACGAAAGGCACCAACGGCTACCTGTTCTCCGGCAGCGGCGTCGACCAGCCCTCCACCGACACGCTCGACCATATTCTCAACGGGGACGGCGCCGCGGCCGGCCTCAAGCAGGTCATCGCCGAACGCAACCAGGCCGATCTCGGCACGAGCGGGCTCGGTCGGCTGGCCATTCCTGCGGCGGCGGGCTCGACTGTCTCGGTGAGCGAGGACGTAGCCGGCTCGCCATTCGGCATCAAGCTGGCTGCCGTCAATTCGCAGCTCACCAATGCGGCGGTGACCGGCCCCTCGGGCTCTCCTCCCGCCATTTCAGTCGATCTCTCCGGCGGAAATCCGAACGACGGCGACGCCATCACCTACAGCTTCGACCTGCCCGATGGTTCGCGCCAGACGCTCACCCTGACGGCGGCCACGAGCCCGTCCGGCCCCAACCAGTTTGCCATCGGCGCAACGCCGGCGGACACCGCCAATAATCTCCAGGCCGCGCTGACGGCCGGCGTTACCCAGATCGCCAGTACCGCGCTGCCGGTGGCATCCACCATGGCGGCTACCAACGACTTCTTCGGAGACCCGCCGCTGCGTGTCGCAGGCCCGCCATTCGATACGGCCACCGCCCAGGTGGCCGGCACGACGGCCGACACTGTGTTCTGGTATACTGGCGAGAACGGATCGACGTCTCCGCGCGCGACGGCGACGGCGCGAGTCGATCCGACTACCACGGTCTCTTACGGCACCCGCGCCAATGAAGACGGCATCCGCTGGATCGTGCAGAACATCGCGGCGCTGGCGGCCACCACCTACTCGGCCAGCGATTCCAATGCGGCGGCGAAATACGGCGCGCTCAGCCAGAGTGTCTATGCGAATCTCAGCGTCCCGAATGGCGTCCAGAGCATCAGCGACATCGAGACGAGCCTCGCCAGTGCCCAGACAACGCTCCAGTCGGCGCAGGATCGGCACAAGCAGACGACGAACTCACTGCAGGACATGTTGCAGTCGATCGAGGGCGTGGACCAGACCAGCGTCGGCGCGCAGATTCTTTCATTGCAGACCAGCCTGCAGGCCTCGCTGACGACCACCGCCAAGCTCGCGCAGCTCAGTCTGGTGAATTTCATTCAATAGACGGCCGGTCGGCCGCCATCCGACGCGATCTTTATTGACAAAAAAAACCGCGGTGCGATCCGCGGCTTTTTCTCATATCTATGCAGCGCCGGGTGGATCAGGCGGCGCGGCCGAGCAGTCCCGCCGCGATCTCGCGGTTGATGTCGATCAGCGAGCCGAGGCTTTCCGGCTTCGGGTCCGACATGATCTCCACTGTCTGATTGCACACGAACAGGCCGAGATTCGCGACGTTCTGGCGGATTTCGGCGGAAAGGGGGTTTTCGCTTTCGGTCACGGCGGAAATGAAAAGCGTCCAGAGCCGACGATTGTGGTAGAGCGCAGCATCGAGCTTGTTGTCGCGCCCGGCCCAGGCGTCCTTTACCGCTTGCAGGCGTGCGGCGGCATCGAGCAGAAGATTGGCTTCCAATTCACGCGGATTGGAGACCTGCCTTCCCACTTTTCCGTAAGCTTGCGCGGCCTTGTTCATTTCCCAGCAGCTCCTGTTCGTAGGTGATGAGTTTCTTGGCTTCCTTGAGCGCCTTGTACATGTCGCCTGTTAAGATATGATTATTGATGTTTTCAATTTGCGTCCATGCGCTGGGGGCCGCGCCGACGAAATCTCGCACGAGAGCGAAATAGGTCTCGTGGTGCAGGCGCGGGTCGCGCGCGGTGTACATTAGAAGCAGTGCGAGATAGATGCGCTTGGCCGGCGAATCGGCCTGCTGGGCGGTCAGGATATCCTTTTCGCGCAGGATCGGCGCCTTACCGTCGATGAGAAAGCGCGTCCGTTGGCTGCCATTGGTGAGCACGCATTCGCCGATGAGAATGCGTTCGCCGGGCTTGAGCTCGACTTTCAGCGCCATGTTTTCGGCTCCCTGCTCTGGTTTCGCCCGGCGCGCTTAAGGCCCGGTTAATGTCCGGCCGGGGCGGCCATGCCCAAAAGCAAAACGGCGGGGCAGGGCCCCGCCGTTCCGTCTCCAATATGTTATTCGGCGATTAGCCGAACAGACGCAACACCGCCTGCGAGGCCTGGTTGGCCAGCGACAGTGCGGTGGTCGACAGCGACTGGCGGGTCTGCAAGGCCAGCATGTTGGCGCCTTCCTGGTTGGTATCGGCCAGGACAAGATTGTCGGCGCCGGTCTGCAGCGTGTTGATCATGTTCTTGGTGAAGTCCTGACGGGTCTGCACCGCCGACAGGTTCGAGCCAAGAGCCGACGACTGCGAGTCCAAGGTCGACATTGCAGTGGTCAGCGAGTTCGAGCATGTTGTTGATCGTCGTATTGGAATTGAAGTCTGAGTTGGCCGCCGAGGCGATTCCGAGGTTCGTGCTGTTGATCGTCAGCACGTTGCCGTTGGCGTCTTTGGTTTGCACGTTGATGGACGACGTGCCGGTCTCGTTGAGCGTCAGCTTCAGATTGTCGCCGCTCAGCAGGTCGACGCCGCTGTAGGAGGCGTCGCCGGCCAGCTTGTCGAGCTGGTCGCGCAGTTGATTGAACTGGGCGACCAGGCCCTTACGGACGTTGTTGCCGGAGATCGTCTGGGTCGTGCCGCTGCCGTCGACCGCGGTCGAACTCGCGCCCTGCACCGACAAGTCCGACGTGGACAGGTTGGTGATGCGCAGGCTGCCGTTGTCGTTGGCGGCCTTCACCTTCCCGGCCAGGCTGGAATTGCCGTTGATCGCGCTGACCAACTGGTCGACGGTGTTGACCCCGGCGGTGCTCGTCGCCGTGCCGGTATTGGTCAGCGTGGCGCCGAACAGTGAGGTCGCATCGGTGCCGCCGATCGTCAGGCTCGCGCCCTGGGCGGTAACTTCGCGAATGCCCAGCTTGCCGCTGTTATCGAAGGCTTCGAACCCGGTGCCGGAGAGCTGGCTGGTGACGCTGCTGACAGCGGAGGCCAAGCCCGTGCCGGAAGCGATCGAGACCGAAGTGCCGTTCACGGTGAAGTCGAAGCTGTCGGACGGCGTGCCGTAGCTGGTCGTCGTCGAGGAGCCGAGGCCGAGACCGGCGACGGTTTGGTCAAGCGTACCGGCGTCGGATACCAGTGTGGTGCCGAAGCCGATGCCAGCTGCCGCGGCAGAACCGCCCGCCGCGGTCTGGTTGTTGATGGAGACGCTGTTCGAACCATCGGCCTTACCGGAGATCGTGAAGCCGGTACCGTTGTTGCTCACCGTGAAAGAGCCGGCGCCAAACGCGGTATCCAACTGCGACTGGACGTTCGTCACGGCGTGGGCGAGCGTGTCACCGGTCGTATTGTCGAGGTTGATGGTCGTGCCGTTGACGTCGAAAGCGTAGGTTTCACCCGCGCCGAGGCCGGTATAAGCACCGCCAGCTTCGGTCGCCTGATGCGCAGCAGCGCCGGTGCCGGCCTGGTTGCTGATCGTGACGTCGTTGGTGCCGTCGGCCTTGCCGGTGATCTTGAAGCCGTCGCCCGCGCTGTTGCTGCCGACCGTGAAGGTGCCGGAGCCGAAGCGCGCGTCGAGCTGGGCCTGGATCGAGGTCTTGGCGTGGGCGAGCGTGTCACCCGCAGTGTTGCCGGTCGAGGCGCTGGTCAGGTTGATGTCCTGGCCGTTGACCTTGAACGAGTAGGTGGCGGCGCCGGACAGGCCGTCATAGGTGCCGCTTTCGGTGGACGACGCAGCCGAAGCGCTCGGCGCCAGATAGGCCGAGGTGGTCGACAGGGTCGACTGGGTGCCCGCGGCGCCGGTCGAGTTCAACGCGATGTTGACGCTGCCGGTGACCGAACCGCCGGAGAAGGTCAGGTTCTTGAGGGACGCGCTACCGATCGTCGAACTGTCGATCGTGTAGGAAGCGCCCTGCCACGAATTGTCCTGCAGCGCCTGGTTCAGGGTCGACTGCATCGACTGAACGGTCGAAGTGATCGAGGTGATGCCGTTGTTGGCCGCCTGGATCGTCTGAATGCCGTTCGACATCGAGTTCGAGCAGCGAATTGAGCTGACCCGCCCGGTTCTGCAGCGACTGAGAGGTGAAGAAGCTGATCGGGTTGTCGAGGGCCGAGTTGACCTTTTTACCGGTGGCGAGACGCTGTTGCGTCGTCTGCATCAGCTGGGCAGTGTTCTGCAGCGAAAGCAGGTTCTGCCGAACGCCGGCAGAGAGAATGATATCGGATGACATGTACTAACCTTTCTGGTTTCGAAGTCATGACTTGCGATCCCGGCCGTCCGAGAACTGCGCGCGGGCTCACGAAAACCCTCGCACGTGGACGGAAAGGATCGGTAAAAACGTACGGTTAATGGGTTAATACTTGGATATGGCGGGCGCGAGATTTTCAATAATCTCGCGCGGCGATGCGCAAGGATCGCCGTTTAACGCGCGGTTAACCCGCGCTCGCCGCGCGGTATCGCATCTGAGACTTCGCCTTCACAGTTTGCGGCTGACCGCCATCGGCTGGCTCGCCCGCGGGCTTGGGCCATTCGCGCGGCCGCTGGCGCCATAGGTCGAGGGCGTCTGCCGGCGGGTGAGCTCGCCCGAGACACCGCGGATGATGCCCTCGGAAACCGCGTGCGCGGTCGCCAGCACGGTCAGGTTGGTTTGCAATAGGGATTGGAAGCCTTGGTGGCGGCCGCGCAAGGCCGGGATGGCGTCGGGCAGCACCTGGGCGATAAGACTACGCGCTGCCTTCACCCGCTCGCTTTGGACGGCATAGCGGCGGGCGAGCTCGGATTTCGTCTGCTCCAGCGCGCGGGCGGCGCTCAGGCGGCCGGCACGCACCGCGGCGGTCTCCTCGGCGAGCGCCAACTCCAGCAGGTCCAGCGTCTCGTTGAGATCGGCGATCGCCAGCGACGCGTCGTTGCCGGTTGCGATCGGGGCTTGCGGTACGGTCGCGGTCATGAATGGCCCTCCTGCCGGGCGAGCAAGGTATTGTAAACCGAGCCGGCAAGCCCGATGCCGCCGGCCTTGGCGACAGTCTTCGCGTATTCATTGGTCAGCAGCGAGCGCCACACACCGCTTGCACCCTTGCCGCCGAACGGTCCTTCGCCGCCGATATCGGTGAACATCTGTTCGAACATCGTGTTGAGGAACACGGCCTCGAAATTCTGCGCCGCCGCCTTGGCCCGCGCCTTATTGCCGGTGGCGGAGGGGGCGTGGACCGGGCCCGTCATCATGAGGTCGACGGGCTTGAAGCCGGGGGCGGACAGGGCGAATTCACCAGCCATCACATCACCTCGATGTCAGCCTGGATCGCGCCCGCCGCCTTGATCGCCTGTAGAATGGCGATCATGTCGCGCGGACCGATACCGAGCGCGTTGAGCCCGTCGACGAGTTGCTGGAGGGACACGCCATTGTGGACCACCGCCAGCTTCTTGCCGTCCTCCTGCACGCCGATACGCGTTCGCGGCACGACCGTCGTGGTGCCGCCCCGGGAGAAGGGGGTCGGCTGGCTGACCTGCGGAGTCTCGCTGATGGTGACAGTGAGATTGCCCTGCGCCACCGCCACGGTGGAGACGCGCACGTCATTGCCCATGACGATGATGCCGGAGCGCTCGTCGATGACGATCTTGGCGGGCTGGTCCGGCTGGACCCGAAGCTGCTCGACATCGGTGAGCAGCGACACGACGTTGCCGCGGTACTGGGCCGGGACGGTAATGCCGATGGTGGCGGGGTCGAGCGGCTCCGCGGTCGGCACGCCGATGAAGTCGTTGATGGCGGAGGCGATGCGCCTGGCGGTGGTGAAATCCGGGTTGCGCAGCGCCATGCGGAGCTGGCTTTGCCTATTGAGATTAAACTCGATTTCGCGCTCGATGAGGGCGCCATTGGCGATGCGGCCGACGGTGGGGACACCGCGGGTGATCTTGGCGGCATCGCCTTCCGCCTGGAAGCCGCCGATAGCGACCGAGCCCTGGCCGACCGCGTAGACGTTGCCGTCGGCGCCGAGCAACGGCGTCACTAACAAGGTACCGCCCTGCAAGCTCTTGGAATCGCCGAGCGCGGACACGGTGACGTCGATGCGGGTGCCCTGTGTGGAGAAGGCCGGCAGGTTGGCCGTCACCATGACGGCCGCCACGTTGCCGGTGCGCAGGGTCTGGCCGCGCACATTGACGCCGAGCCGCTCCAGCATCGCCTGTAGCGACTGCCTGGTGAAGGGGATGTTGTTGAGGGTGTCGCCGGTGCCGTTGAGGCCGACCACCAGGCCATAACCGATGAGCTGGTTCTGGCGCACGCCCTCGATATTGACGAGATCCTTGATGCGCGACGTCGCCCCGGCTCCCACCGGGACGCACACGATCATCAGCGCCGCCAAGAACGCGGCCCGCAAGGTCTTCGTCATCACTGCTCCCCAATGTGACGTCTGACTGGCTTTCCCTATGCGAGTGCCGTGCCAACACCCTCGGCGCTCGTAAGGGCTTGAGATTGTGGGGAATTTGCGCCCGCGCCATGGGGCGGCGGGGTCGGGGCGGCGGGCAGGATCGGCCGGGGCGGTAATTTTTGCCGGCCTGTTTACCGGCGGTTAACCATAGGGGCAGAGGTTCCCGAGGGTATTCAACAACCGACCGCCCCCGGCTGGGACTGCTCGCCATGCGCATCAACGGACCGAATGGAGCTGCGGTTGCCGCCAAGACGTCCGGCGCGCGCCGGGCATCGGGCAGCGGCTTCAGCCTGGGCGAGCAGGAGGCTCCCCGCAATGCGGGGGCCGCCGGGTCGCTCCACGCCGTTGCAACGATGGACGCGCTGATCGCCCTGCAGGGGGTGGAAGACCCGCGCGAACGCAAAAAGCGCGCGGCAGCCAAGGGCCGGCGTGCGCTCGACATGCTCGATTCGCTGAAAGTGAGCCTGCTCGACGGCTCGGTCGACCGGTCGACCCTGTCACGGCTGCAAGTCGCCTCCGAAGGGTTGAACGATGGCTCCGGTGACCCCGGCCTCGATGGGGTGCTGGCCGAGATCGACCTGCGCGTCGCGGTAGAACTGGCCAAGGCCGGCATCCGCTAGCCGCTCTCAGCGCTCGGTGCCCGTTGGCCGATAAAGGCCAAGTCACTGAGCCGTCACACAAATCTGATCATTGCAGGCGCGTCACGCGGATGTTGTCGCCGCCGCGGCCGGCGTATATAAGCCTGCCCCACCGGGAGGGTGGCTTCGCATCGAAGAATAAAAAGACAGGGAGTCAGTGGGATGTTGGCCAAGACGAAGACTTATCGGCCGTCGGACAAGGAGCCGTTCATGAACGAACGGCAGCGCGAATATTTCCGCGCCAAGCTCTTGGCGTGGCGGGAGGATATCCTCAAAGAGGCCAAGGAGACCCTGCTGCATCTGCAGGAGGAGAACCAGAATCACCCCGATCTGGCCGACCGGGCCTCGTCGGAGACCGACCGCGCCATCGAACTGCGCGCCCGCGACCGCCAGCGCAAACTGATCGCCAAGATCGACGAGGCGCTCGGCCGCATCGACGACGGCACCTACGGCTATTGCGAGGAGACCGGCGAGCCGATCTCGCTGCGCCGGCTGGAAGCCCGCCCGATCGCCACGCTGTCGGTGGAGGCGCAGGAACGTCACGAGCGGCGCGAGCGGGTCTATCGCGACGACTGAGGCGGCCGGTCTCAGTTTATCGGCACAATGCCCGGCCGTCGCGCCGGGCATTGTCGTTCCGGCGCGCCGTCATTTCGATCGATCCAAGCGGTGAGCGCAATAATCCTCCATGACCATCCACATTCGTGCCGTCGCCGATGGCGACATCGATCAAGTCATCGCCCTGTGGTCGGCATCGGGCGTTCTGCGGCCCTGGAACGATCCGGTTAAGGACATCGCCTTCGCGCGCTGCGGCCCGCACGCGACAGTTCTGGTTGCGATCGAGGCGGACGAGGTGATCGCGACGGCGATGGTGGGCGAAGACGGTCACCGCGGATGGGTCTATTACCTCGCGGTTTCGCCGGATCGACAAGGCGGCGGCCTCGGCCGCGCGATGATGGATGCCGCCGAGCAGTGGCTGAGGCGGCGCGGGGTTTGGAAGATGCAGGTGCTGGTGCGGGCGGACAACGCCAAGGTCGCCGAATTTTATGAGCACCTCGGCTATCGGAACGCGAAGGTCAGTTGTTTTCAGAAGGTACTGACCGACGCTTGACGCCCTGCATGCGCGTTTGCATCACCCGAAGGAATGCTAGTCCCAATCGCGCGGCTTGATGTCCGGCACGCGGCGGCCACGGGGGCGGCGCTCGTACATCGCGCTCCAGCGCGTGACCTTTGTCTGCCCGCCGCCCATCAGCCGCGAGACGATCAGCGCGAACACGGCGCCGAAGCCGAAGCCGCCGATATGCGCCCACCAGGCGACGCCCGCGCCCATCATCGGCCGCAGCAATTCGGTGGTGCCTTGCAGCAGTTGCAGGCCGAACCAGAGCCCTGCGAACAGGATCGCCGGCACGGGAATGAACAGCGGGATGAAGAAGATCGGCACGATGGTGATGACCCGCTCGGTCGGATAGATCACCGCATAGGCCGCGATCACCGCGGCGATGGCGCCGGAGGCGCCGAGCACGGGCGTCGTCAACTCCGGATGAGTGACGAGATGCAGGGCGCTCGCCACCAGCGCGCCGCCGAAATAAAGCACGAGGAAGAGGGTGCGACCGAAGCGCGCTTCCATCGCCGGGCCGAAGATCCAGAGAAACCACATGTTGAAGACGATGTGCAGCCAGCCGCCGTGCAGGAAGGCGTCGGTAATGAGCGGCCAGTAGTCGTGCGGATCAAGCCCCGCGGCGCGCGCCAGCGCCGGATAGGTGTAGCGCGCCGGGATGAGCGCGTAATGCGCCAGCAGCGAATTGAGCGCGTGCGGCGAGAGCGTCAGCGTGAACAGGAAGACCACCGCATTGGCGGCAATCAGCATGAGCACGACTGCCGAAAAGGCCGCGCGCGGAGCGGTATCGGTGAACGGAAACAGGTGTCGCCTCCTCGCCGCGATGCCGGTGCAGGTTCAATGTCGGAACAATGAGGGGCGGGTGCAAGATGCTTAAGTCGATCAGCAAGCGCAGTGCGCGGCGCAAGGTGCCGTCGCAAAAAAACCGACCAAACAAGCTGCATTGCGCCAACCTCTCGCCACGGCGCTATCCAACTCGGTCTATACAAATCTTGTCTGATTTCGCGCCGATGCAGGGCGACCAAATCTGCCGTGATAGATGGAACTGGCACAGTCTTATGACCGACGGCGGCCGCGATTGCTGTTGCCTGTCTCCGCCGGCTCGATGCCTTCATCCGACGACCTCATCAACCGAACCGGCTGAGCTGTTGGGAGCAATTTGATCTTGCGCACGTCGATGCGGGATAGGTAAGGTTCTATTGATGTACGATCATGTGAGCGGGAGCGACATATGAGCGAATGCAGATCGCAAGCCTCAGATCAAATTACGAATACGGACGAGCTGCGCGAACGATACGCCGATGTCCATCCCCTCGCTGTCAAGAAGTGCATCGGTCGGCTCGATCAGCATGCGATAGATTTCATTTCCAGGTCCCCGTTCCTGTGCGTCGGCACTCAGAACGCCAACGGAATGGCCGATGTCAGCCCGCGCGGCGACCCGCCCGGCTTTGTGAAAGTAATCGATGAGACAACACTCGCCATTCCGGATCGTCCAGGCAACAATAGGCTGGACAGCTTCGCGAATATTCTTTCGAATCCCAACGTCGGCTTGCTTTTCATGGTGCCAGGGTTTGACGAGACCTTGCGCGTCAACGGCACTGCGACGCTGTCCATCAATACCGATCTGCTGGCCAGCATGGCGGTGAAGGACCGTGCGCCTAGCATCGCCATCGTCGTCAATGTTCGCGAGGTCTTCATGCATTGCGCCAAGGCGTTTCGGCGTTCAAAGCTCTGGGCCGCCGCCTCCTTGCAGAACCGCAACGATATGCCCTCACTTGCCAAAATTATTCTCGACCAAGTGAATGAGGCGCCGGAAGACGATAAGGCTCAGGAAAAAATTGATCGGAAGCTCGAAGAAGATTACAAGAACACTATGTATTGAAATCGCAAATTCGATTGTAGAGGAACCACGCGTCGACTGCCGATCTGGCCGACCGCAAAACGCGCGGCATTGTCAGGCAACACAGCAATCGAACCCGGTCCCGTGGACCATCCTAAAACACCGCGGCCTCCGGCAGGGGAGCTACCGGAGGCCGCGTCGTTGACGCCGTTTCCGCTCGCGAGACGAAAACGGCGTGGGAGCTCAAATACCTAGGCGCGCCGCCCCTTAGAACGGCAACAACACATCGAGCGCCTGCTGCCCGTAGCGGGGCTGCTGCACGTCGGTGAGCTGGCCGCGCCCGCCATAGGCAATGCGCGCCTGCGCGATCTTGCTCGAATCGATGGTGTTGTCGCTCTCGATGTCCTCCGGCCGCACGATGCCGGCGACCACCAGTTCGCGCATCTCGAAATTGACCCTGATCTCCTGGCGCCCCTCGATCACCAAGTTGCCGTTGGGCAGCACTTGCGTGACCACGGCGGCGACATTGGTCTGCAAGGCCTCCGAACGGTTGACCGAGCCCTTGCCGTCGGTCGAGGTGTTGGAGTTGGCGGTAAACACGGGCGTGGGCACCGGCGTGTTCATGATCGGCACCTTCGTCTTGCCGAAGAAGTTGTCGATATTGGAATCGTCGGAGGCGACGCGGCTGCGCTTGGTCTCGTTGTCGATGATGGCCTTGTCGGTGATGTTGACCTTCACCGTGAGAATGTCGCCGACCTGGTGCGCGCGCTGGTCCTTGAAGAAGGCGCGCGAGCCGTTGCGCCACAGCGAATTGGGATTGTAAGAGGCGGGCTGCGCCGCCGGCATCGGCATCTGCACCGGCTTGTAGCCGGGCCGCGCGGTCGGGTTGTTGACCGGCGAGAGGGGCGGGGGCTCGCCGATGGTCGCCAGCCGGTCGAAGGCGGCGCAACCGCTGAGCAGCGAGGCGGCAAGGGCCGCCAGCACCGCATGACGCGTCAGTCTGATGACATTCATCGCAGTCACTTTCACTTTGAGGCGCGTCCGGCGCGGTGCGGTTGGCGTGGCTAGCGGTTGCTCGTGTTCGGCGGGCGGTAGGCGCCCACGGTGTTTTCCGCCAGCCGCCGCGGCGGCTGACCGACGACCACGTGGCCTGGCCCGATCACCTCGCCCTGTATGGTGCGCTTGGACTGTTCGTTGATCACCGAGATGGTGTCGCCGACGGCGCCGCTTTCGGTCGCCTTGCCGCGTACGGTCAGCGTGATGCCGGGCACGCGATAAACCAGCGTCACCTGTTCGTTGCGCAGAACAACCAGCGGCTTCATGAGTTGCGCCGCGCGCAGCGGCTGGCCAGGCTGCAGCGCGGTGCGCGCCGCAAGCCCGATTGCCTTGGCACGGTCGGTGATGACGTCCGGTCCGACCTGCGCGCGCGGGCGGCGCGCCATGAGTACGTCGGAGTCCTTCAGCGTGGCGCCGCGCGCGACGGAGCCTGCCACCGTCACGACTTCCATGGTCGCGATGGCGCGGCCGGAGACCCGCAGCGGAAAGCGGCCGGAGACCCCGTTCGGGATGGCGACGGTGGTCGAGAAGCGGCCGCTGCGGGAGTCGTAATTGATGCGGTCGACGCGCGGCTCGCCGCTCGCAGTGGGCGCGACGTGCAGGGGCTTGAGGTCGTTGTCCAGACTGAGCGTGATGTCCTCGGCCGAGCCGAGTGCGAACTTGGCGGCGAGCGCGCGGACGATCGTCTGCTCGATCTCCTCCGGCCGGAAGGTGCGGCTCGCCCGCGTCACCGCCACTTCGCTCAGGCCTCCGGTGTCGAGGCCCTTGAGCGCGTGCGCGCCTACCGCCTGCAGCACGGCGGCAACCGACACCGTGCCGGTGGTGCCGATGTCAGGCGAGCGGAAGATCGGCACGTCGGCCACTTCGCCGGCGTTCTCGACCAGGTCGCCGATGCGCACCAGATTGCCGGTGACCACGGCCTCCGGCTTGAGCGTGGGATGCAGCGGCCCGAGGGCCGCCGTCATCTGCGCTGCGGCGGAGGCGCCGAGCAGGAGCACGGTGGCGACGGCGGCGACGAACGTGCGGATCATGGCTTCACCTCAACGCATCAGGTTGGAGGTCGACTGCAGCATCTGGTCGGCCGCGGTGATCACCTTGGAGTTCATCTCATAGGCGCGCTGGGCGGCGATCAGGTTGGTGATCTCGGTGACCGAGTCGACGTTCGATTGCTCGAGGCTGCCCTGCAGCAGGTCGCCGGCGCCGTCGGTGTTGGGGAAGCCGTCCTCCGGCGCGCCGGAGGCTGGCGTCTCCGTGTAGAGGTTGTCGCCGATCGGCAACAGGCCCGCCTGGTTGATGAAGCGCGTGAGCGTGATCTGGCCGAGGATCTGCGGCGTGGTCGACCCTTGCGGAATGACCGAAACCTGACCCTGGGCATTGATGGTGAGGCCGCTGGAATTGGACGGGATGGTGATGCTCGGCATCACCGGGGTGCCTTGCGCCGTCACGATGCGCCCTTGCGCGTCCATCTGGAACGAGCCGTCGCGGGTGTAGGCGTAGGTGCCGTCCGGCATCTGGATCTTGAAGAAGCCGTCGCCGCGGATTGCGACGTCGAGGGTGCCGCCGGTCTTTGACAGCGTGCCCTGCGTCATCAGGCGCGGCGTTCCGACCGCTTTGACGCCGGAGCCGAGGTCGATGCCGACCGGAAGGATGTTGCCCTGCGAGGAGGTCTGCGTGCCGATGCGGCTGACGTGGTCGTAGAGCAGGTCCTGGAATTCGGCCCGCTGCCGCTTGTAGCCGGTGGTGGTCATGTTGGCGAGATTGTTGGAGATGACCTGAACATTCAGCTCCATCGCCATCATGCCGGTGGCGGCCGTGTTGAGCGCGCGCATGCTGTTAATTCTCCTTCATCAAGCGGGTACTTCGGCGAGCTTGTCGATGGCCGTCACGCCAAGATCCGCCTGCTGCTTCAGCATGTCGGAGATGGTGGTATAGGCGCGGGTGATCTCGATCATGCGCGACATTTCGACGACGCCGCGCACGTTGGATTTCTCCATGGCGCCCTGGATCAGACCGGCGCCGGCCGGCGCCGGCAGCGGCGTGGCGTTCGGACCCGGCTTGAAGGTGCTACCGCCGTCCTTCTGCAACTGCTGCAAGTTGGCAAAGGCTACGAGGCGCAGCTTGCCGCGCAGGGAGTCTGCATTCGACGTGCCTTCTCGCACGCTGACCGTGCCGTCGCGGCTGATGGACACCTGATGGTCGTTCGGCTGAAAGGTGATCGGGCCGGAATCGCCGAGCACGGGATTGCCTTCGCTGGTGACGAGCTGGCCACTGGCATTGATCTGCAGGGCGCCGTTGCGCGTGTAGCGCACGCCGCGCGGCGTCTGCACCGCGAGGAAGGCCTGGCCATCGATGGCGACGTCGAGCGGGTTGCCGGTATGGGAAAGCGGCCCCTGGCTCATATCGTGCCAGACGCCGCGGTCGAGCACGAAGCTGACCTGGCCCCCGCCGCCGGCCGCGCGGGCGCTCGAGTTCAGATATTCCTCGAACAGGGACCCGTCGGCCTTGTAGCCCGTCGTGTCCATGTTGGCGATGTTGTTGGCGACCACATCGAGCTCGCGTGCGAGCGCGACCTGACGCGACAGTCCGACGAGAATGGCGTTCTGCATCGGTCTCTCCCCTGAATGTCTCCGCCGGATGGGCCCTCCCGAGGCCGCTTCCGCCGGTCAGTGTCGTCGCCGGCTCTCCCAAGCCAGGCGGCTAAGCGGGGCTTTGCAGCCCCCGTGCCAACCGAGCAAAGGTGTTTTAAATCAGTATCTTAGGAGAAATCTGCAGGCGCTTGCCCGGGGCAAAAACCGCCGTCACCCGGCAAAAGGTGCCGCCCGCGTGGGGAGAAGCAAGGATCCGTTAACCATACCGACCTACCTTCCATGCAAGGGGAGCGCGGCATCGGCGCACCGCCGGCTTTCGCTTCGCAATGCCGCGCGCGGGCGCCGACTAGCAGCTTGAAATCGGGATCGTCATGGCAGCCAAAGCGAAAAAGGCGGATGCAGAAGCAGACAACCCGGAAGATGAAGCCGGACAGTCGGGCGGGAAGGCGAAGAAAAAGAAGCTGCCGCTCAAGCTGATCGTCATGGTCGCCGCAGGGGTGCTGGTGCTCGGCGGCGGCGGTGCAGCGGGTTATATGTTCCTTGGCCATTCGCAGCACAGCGAAGCCAAGAAGAAGGAGACCAAGGCCAAACCTGCCGTCTTCGTCGATCTGCCCGACGTGCTGGTCAATCTGTCGAACACCGGCAGCGACCGCACACAATATCTCAAGGTCAAGATCGTGCTCGAAGTGCCGGACAACGAGGTGGTGGACAAGATCAAGCCGCTGATGCCGCGCGTCATGGATGCTTTCCAGACCTATTTGCGCGAACTGCGGCCGACCGATCTCGACGGCTCCGCCGGCCTCTACCGGCTCAAGGAAGAGCTGACCCGCCGGGTCAACGCCACCGTCTCCCCCAACCGCATCACCGCGGTGCTGTTCAAGGAGATCGTCGTCCAGTGACGGCGTGAACGGCGATGGCACTCAAGGAACAAATCGATCAGGACGCCCTGGCCGCCGAATGGGGGCTGGCGCTGGAGGAAGACACGGGCGCGCCGAAGGCCGAGTCCGCGACCCCGCAGCAGGGCGGCGACGAGGCCGCGGCGCAATGGGCCGCGATGGTCGACGACGGGTCGGGCTTCCAGGGCAAGGGCGGCGCCGAGCGTATTCTCAACCAGGACGAAATCGACAGCCTGCTCGGCTTCAGCCTGTCCGATGTAACGCTCACCGACAATTCGGGCATCCGCGCCATCATCAATTCGGCGATGGTGTCGTACGAACGCCTGCCGATGCTGGAAATCGTTTTCGACCGCCTGGTGCGGCTGATGACGACTTCCTTGCGCAACTTCACCAGCGACAACGTCGAAGTATCGCTCGACCGCATCACCTCGGTGCGCTTCGGCGACTACCTCAACTCCATTCCGCTGCCGGCGATCCTGGCCGTCTTCAAGGCGGAGGAGTGGGACAATTTCGGCCTCGCCACCGTCAATTCGAGCCTCATCTATTCGATCATCGACGTGCTGCTGGGCGGTCGGCGCGGGCAGAGCACCGTGCGCGTGGAGGGCCGGCCCTACACCACGATCGAGACCAATCTGGTCAAGCGCATGATCGAGGTGGTGCTGGCCGACGCCGAGCTCGCCTTTAAGCCGCTCTCGCCGGTCAAGTTCAACATCGACCGGCTCGAGACCAATCCCCGTTTTGCCGCCATCTCGCGGCCGGCGAACGCGGCCATCCTGGTGCGCCTGCGCATCGACATGGAGGATCGCGGCGGCACGATCGAACTTCTGCTGCCCTATGCCACCATCGAGCCGATCCGCGCCGTTCTGCTCCAGATGTTCATGGGCGAGAAGTTCGGCCGCGACCCGATCTGGGAAGGCCATCTCGCGACCGAGATCGGCCAGGCGCAGGTCGCTGTCGATGCTGTGCTCTATGAGGCGAGCCTGCCGCTGCGCCAGATGATGAACCTCAAGGTGGGCGACACGCTCGCCCTCGAGCTGAAGCCGGACGCGCTGGTGAACGTACGCTGCGGCGACGTCACGCTCACGGAAGGCCGCATGGGACGGGTCGGCGACCGCGTCGCGGTGCGTGTGGCCAAGGCGCTGCGCAAGCCGCGCACCACCTTCGCCATGTTCGAGAAAGCCGATGAGTCCACCAATCGTGTGGAGGCCCCGTGAGCTTCAATTACGGATACCTCGTCGAGACCATGGTCTCGTTTCTGCTGCTGCTGACGATCCTTTATTGCGTGCGCCTCAACAAGCAGCTTCGCCTGCTCAAGGCGGACGAACAGACGCTGCGCGCGACGATCGCCGAATTGATCACCGCGACCGAGGTGGCCGAACGCGCCATCGGCGGCCTCAAATCGACCATGCACGACGGCGAGCAGACCTTGATCGAGCGGCTGGAGCGAATGGAGCAGCTCACCGCCGCGGTCGACGAGAAGCTCGCCGCCGGCGAGGAATTGCTCGGCCACCTTGGCCGCATCGCCGGCGCCGCCCGCGGCGGCGTGCCTGAGCGGCCCTCCGCTCCGGACGCGCGCGCGGTGGCGGCCGCGGCGCAGGCCTTCGCTGCCCGCGCCCAGGCGCGCATCGGCGGCCGCGCAGCATGATCCGCTTCGCGCGCGAATTCCGGCTGATCCCGATCGTGCTCATCGCGACGATCTGCCTTTTCGCGCTCAAGGTGTCGGGTCTCGTGTTCGACGGCGGCTATACCCTGGCCGAGCGGATGAAGGATCACGCCAAGAACGGCTTCAAGATTCAGGCCGCCGAAAGCGTCCCGCAATACCCCAGGATCGTCGTAGCCGACGGCGCGAGCGATCCGGCAACGGCCACGGCCGGCGGCTCCTGGGCGCAGCAGATGTTCAACTACAACGGCGACAGCGATAGCCGCGACGTCACCGGCTCGGTGGATAAGCAGGCAAGATCTTCCGGCTCGAAATCTCCGAAGCCAGAGCCCGCGCCCACCAAGTCCGAAAATGACAGCAAGCTCAAGCCGAGCGGCAAGGCGGCAGTCCCCCCCAAGCTTGACGCCGGCGGGACGGTGATCCCGATCGTGCCTGGCCAGATCAACTCGCCGGGCGAGCGCGCCATTCTGGGAAGCCTGCAGAAGCGCCGCGAACAGCTTGACGCCCGCGCCCGCGATCTCGACATGCGCGAGAGCCTGCTGAAGGCAGCCGAACAGCGCGTGGAAGGCAAGGTTGCCGAGTTGAAAAACGTCGAGGCCAAGGTCAAGGTCGCCGAGGTTCACCGCGAGAAGGTGGAGACAAAGCGCTTCAAGGGCATCATCTCGATGTACGAGAACATGAAGCCGAAGGATGCCGCCCGCATCTTCGACCGGCTCGACATGAAGATACTCATCGAGGTGTCGACCAGGATGAACCCGCGGGCCATGTCGGCCATTCTCGCGCAGATGGCGCCGGAGGCCGCCGAGCGGCTCACCGTCGAGCTCGCCACGCGCGCAAGCGGCCAGCCGCTGAAGCAGGACCCCAAGCAGCTTCCCAAGATCGAAGGAAAACCCAACGGCCTGTGAGGGCGCGGCGGGAGCGGCACGGTTAACGCCGCCTTAAACGGCGATCTCTAGGCTGCCGTGACCGGCAGTCGCGCCGGCTGGAACGGCTGCATGACGAAAAAGCCCCTCAGCCCAATAGAGACACGAGGCACAAGCGAGCGAAGGGCGATGCGCGCGCTGCGGGGGCTCGCGGCGGCCGCGGTCATAATCGCGGGCCTGCTGCTCTCGGGCTTTGCAGGAGGCATCGCCGGGGCCGCCCGCGCCGAAGAACCGATCAAAGGACATGTCGAAGTACTCACCGACGGCGGTTATGCCCGGCTGGTATTTCACTTCCAGAAGAACGTGTCCGCGCGCATCCAGGTGCATTTCCCGATCATGATCATGCGCTTCAAGAAGCCGGTGGACGTATCGGTCGACCGTCTGAGCGCGAGCGCGCCCGCCTATATCAGCGCCGCGCGCATCGATCCCGACGGCACGGCGGTACGCATCGCGCTTCAGCGCCCGCTCAAGGTGCACGCCATCCCGGCGGCCGAGCAACTGTATGTCGATCTCTTGCCCGAGAAATGGACCGGCGTGCTGCCGGGTCTGCCGCAACGAGTGATCGAAAATCTCGCGCGCCGCGCGCAGGAAGCGGAGCAACTGCTGCACCGACAGCAGATCGCCGCCAAGGCACGCAAGCCGCGCTTCATCCGCGTCCGCGTCGCCAGCCAGCCGACGTTCACCCGCTACGTGTTCGACGTGCCGGACGGCGTCAACGTGGTGCCGGACAAGAAGCCGGGCCGGCTGGTGCTCGATTTCGACCAGAAGATCAAATGGGATCTGGCTGACGCGATCGCGACCATGCCGTCGACGGTGGCGTCTATCAAGGCGACAACGTCGGGCGACACGACTGCGGTGGCTTTTTCATTCAAGGGCGAGCCGCGCGTGCACACATTCCGCGAGGACTCGAGCATCGCGGTCGACATCGGCCACGGCGGCGTCGCGCCGCGCCGTGCGGGCCTGATGCTGCCGGCCATCGCGCCGCCGCAGACCGTTCCGGCGAAAGGCAATACCGCGCCGGACAAACGCGCAGGGGCCTCAGCGGAGGCTTTGCCGAAGATCGCCGGCAAACCGCTGGCGCCCGCTCCCCAGGCTCAACCCGCGCTCGCCAAGCCACCCGAAGTCAAGCCGGCCGATGCCAAGCCGGCCGATGCCAAGCTCGCCGATGACAAGAGCGCCGATGCCAAGACCGGTCATGACAAGGCAGGCGCGCGCAAGCTGGCCGCCTCGAAGGCCGCGCCCGTGGCGGCTCCGCCCGCACTTGTGCCACCGCAGGCGGCCCATGACGCGGCGCCGGCGGCAATGAAGAAGGCTGCCGTCGCCAGAGCCGCGCCGGCGCCCGATGCGAACGCCGCAGTGGCGGCCGAGTTGCACAGCGACGGCGACAACATGCGCCTCGCGTTTCCCTTCGCGGTGCCGACGGCCGCCGCCATTTTTCGGCGCGCCGATACGCTATGGCTGGTGTTCGACAGCAAGGCGAGCATCGACCTTGCCGGCCTGCACGCCGGCCCCTCGCGGCCGATCCGCGGCGCGTCTTTCGAGCGCGGCAGCGACGGCGCTGCGATCGTGCGGCTGCGCCTGTCGCGCCCGCGCCTCGTGAGCGTCACCGGCGACGGGCCTTCCTGGATCGTCGACGTCGCCGACAGCGTCACGACGCCGACGCGTCCGCTCACGATTGCCCGCAGTATCGTCGGCAGAAACCAAGCGAGCATCGCCATTCCCTTCAACGATGCGCATAAGGTTCATCGCATCAACGATCCGGCGGTGGGCGACCGGCTCGTGGTGATCACGGCGCTGGCGCCGGCCCGCGGCTTTCTCAAGCCGCAGGAATTCGTCGAGCTGCGCGCATTGCCCTCGGCGCAAGGCGTTGTCCTCGAGCCGCTCGCCGACGATCTGATCGTGAAACTCAAGCCGGACGCGATCACCGTCGGCAGACCGAACGGTCTCGCGCTTTCGCCCACGAACCGCGAGCAGGAGAAATTCGTCAGCAACCACCTCCCTGTGACCTTCGACAGCCATGTCTGGGGCCTCGACCAGCGGGCCAAGTTCTATCCGCGCCAGTCCGAGCTGATCTACGAGGCGGCCATGGCGCCCCCCGCCAAGCGGCGCGACGCGCGGCTCGACCTCGCGCGCTTCTACATTGCCCAGAACATGCTGGCGGAAGCCAAGGGCGTGCTCGACGTCGCGCTGTCCGACGAGCAGCGCGGCGAGGATGTTACCGGCACCGTGCTCAAGGCGGTGACCAACGTAATGATGCATCGCCCACACGCCGCGCTGAAGGATCTCGACAATCCGCGCGTCGGCAACCGGCTCAACGCGCCGCTCTGGCGCGCCATGGCCTACGCGCGGGAGGGACAATGGACGAAGGCGCATAACCGATTCAGCGGGCTCGACGCGGCGCTGCGAAAGCTGCCGCTCGAACTGCAGCGGCTGGCGCTGCGCGACGAGCTGCGCGCGGCCATCGAGGTGGGCGATTTCGCCGACGCCGGCCGCGTGCTCGACGAACTGCAGACCACAGGCGTGCCGAAGGCGATGGCATCCTCGGTCGCCGTGCTGGTCGGCCGGCTCGACGAGGGGCTCGGCCGCAACGAGGACGCGCTGAAGAACTATCGTACGGCCGCCGCCTCGTCCGATCGGCCCGATGCCGCGCAAGGCCGCCTGCGCGAGGTCGAGCTGCGCTACAAGCTCGGCGACCTGCCGCGCAAGGACGTGGTCAGCCAGCTCGAAACGCTCACCGCTGTCTGGCGCGGCGACGAGACCGAGACGGAAGGCCTGCGGCTGTTGGCGCATCTCTACACCGGGGAGGGGCGCTACCGCGAAGCGTTCCATGTCATGCGCACGGCGATGCTGGCGCATCCCAATTCCGACCTCACGCGCAAGATCGAGGACGAGGCGGCGGCCACCTTCGAAAGCCTGTTCCTGGGCGGCAAGGCCAATGCGTTGCCGCCGGTCGAGGCGCTCGGCCTGTTCTACGACTATCGCGAGCTGACGCCGATCGGCCGGCGCGGCGACGAGATGATCCGCAAGTTGGCGGAACGACTGGTCTCGGTCGACCTGCTCGACCAGGCGGCCGAGCTGCTGCAGCACCAGGTCGATAAGCGCCTGCAAGGCGCCGCGCGCGCGCAGGTGGCGACGCGGCTCGCCACCATCTATTTGATGGACCGCAAGCCGGAGCGCGCGCTGGCCGCATTGCGCTCGACCCGCACCGACGGGCTGTCGAACGAGCTGCGCGACCAGCGGCTGCTCTTGGAAGCGCGCGCCTTGTCCGAGACCGGCCGCCACGATCTGGCGCTGGAGATCATCAAGGACATCCCGGACCATCAGGCCATGCGCCTGCGCGCCGACATTCTATGGTCGGCCAAGCGCTGGCGGCTGGCGGCCGAGCAGATCGAGCTCATGTATGGCGACCGCTGGCGCCAGTTCGCGCCGTTGAGTGCTGCCGAGCGCATCGACATCCTGCGCGCGGCGATCGGCTATGCGCTCGCCGAAGAATCGATCGGGCTCGCCCGCTTCCGCGACAAATACATGCCCAAGATGGCAGACACGCCGGATGGGCATGCCTTCAAGGTGGTGACCGCGCCGGTCGGCAGCGGCGATCCGGAGTTCAGCAGCGTGGCGCAGACGGTGTCCGGGATCGATACACTCGACGCGTTCCTCAAGGACATGCGTGAGCGCTACCCGCTCGGCGACGCGCTGGCGCGCGAGAGCGTCGCCGCAACGGAAGCGCCGAAGCTTTCGCCGGCGCCGAAGACGACGCAGCCTGCGGCTGCGGATGAACCGGCGAGCGGACACGCTGCTCAGCAGAGGGCTGCCGCGAATGTGCCGGGAAAGATGAAGCCAGGTGCCTCGCCCCTGCCGCCGGCGGGAACGCCGCTGAGGCCGGATGCGGCGCCGACGGGGTCGATCCGGCAACGGCCGTAGATGGCGACAGGCGAGCGGCCTCACTGAAGCCGATCATGAGCCTTCGTCAAAAGCTTCTTCGATATCGCGCCGCCCATCGAGGACGCGCACGATTTCAGCGCCGCCCGCATCGACGCGGTAGAAAATAACGTGAGGCAAGTGCACGAGGCAACGAAGGCCCGGACGGATTTCTTGGCGCGTGCGTCCCGCGAGAGGGTACTCCGCTAAAATTCCGCAGGTCCCGTGTATCCCGCGTACGATTGAATCTGCGACCGCGCGCCCGGCTGCCTTCTCATAGTAGTTCCAAATATGGGCGAGATCTGCGAGGGCGTCCTGCGACCAAAGCGGAGCTTGGCTAGGCCCGGCCACGACCTTCGTTCATACGCCGCAAGAAATCCTCGACGTCCAGAGGCCGGCCCTCGCCACGATCGAGCGAAGCGATTCCTTTGTTGATTTCATCGCGGAGCGCGCGCAACTTCTCAACGTGTGCCAAAAGCTTACGCCCAATATCTTCCTGGGCCGCGTCTGACAGGTTGGCAATCTCAGCCATGGCGAGTTCAAGCGACTTGACCATGCCGATTATATAGCATGCCGGCAGCATGTTCGCCAGCGCCTGCTGTTAGTGCCCGTAGCTCTGGATCAGACTGCCGGCAACAAGGCTCCAGCCGTCGACCAACACGAAGAAGATCAGCTTGAACGGCAGCGACACCACCACCGGCGGCAACATCATCATGCCCATCGACATCAGGACAGACGCCACCACCAGGTCGATGATGAGGAACGGCAAGAACAGCAGGAAGCCGATCTCAAAAGCGCGCTTGAGCTCGGAGATCATGAAGGCTGGCACCAACACACGCAG
The DNA here is from genome assembly GCA_963837965.1 of uncultured Pseudomonadota bacterium. Lineage (GTDB taxonomy): Bacteria > Pseudomonadota > Alphaproteobacteria > Rhizobiales > Xanthobacteraceae > Pseudolabrys. The sequence continues at coordinate 66,785 of CAWIPY010000014.1, forward strand.
CGACAGATCCCGCGGGTCCTTCGGCGCGGCCTGCTGCGACATGTCGACGAACAGCTTGAGGTCCTTCGCGGAGACGTTCTTCTCCATGAAGGCGCGCAGGGGCTGGGAGCCGCGCTCCAGGGCCTGCTCGGCGGTGATCTGATTGGCCACCAGCGGCTTGACGCCGGTATCGTAGGCCGTCTGCAGCGCCGGGCCCATGACGAAGGCGGTAAGGAAGAGCGCGAGCGACACGATCACGGCGTTGGGCGGAGCGGTGGCGGTTCCGAGCGCCGTGCGCAAAAGCGACAGCACCACCACGATGCGCGTGAACGACGTCATCATCACGAGGATGGAGGGCGCCAGCGACAATACCGTAAGCAGCGCGATCATCTGGATCACGCGCTCGGTCAGTCCCGCTCCTTGCGGGAAATTGATGCTGACATCCTGCGCACCGGCGGGTGTCACCGCCAGCGCCATCAGCCCTGCTACTCCAACCGCCACCGTCAACAGACGAACGCGGCGGTCGGACAGAGCTGTCACGATTTGCCGGATGGACGGCCGAGCAAGTTGGCCATCTCCTCTTCGAGATTGTCGTAGAACTGTTTTTCGGGCGCGGTGGGCGCTTCCGGCGGTTTCGGCGCCGGACGGGGCTCAAGCTTGAGCTCGAATTTGGGTTCGGGCTTGAGCTCGATCTTTGGCTCGAAATGCCCCAGGTCCACAGCGGGCTCGGGCGGCTTTGGCGCTTCCACCGCGTGCGCCTCGGCGGCAGGGGCTTCCGATTTGGGCGGTTCGAACTTTGGCTCGCGCTTCGGGCGTTCGGCCTTGGGCGGCTCCGGCTTCGCCGACTCCTGCTTCGGTGGTTCGAATTTGGGCGGCTCAAATTTCGGCTGTTCGAACTTGGGTTGTTCGAATTTGGCCTGCTCGACTTTGGGCGCTTCGAATTTTGGCTCCATCCGCGGCCTCGCTTCGCGCGCGGGGGCGCGCGGGGGCGGCGGCACGGCCAGAGCGTCGGTCACCGGCGGACGGCTTTCCGGCGCCGGCGCGCGACGCAGGGCCGCTTCGAGCTGCTGGGCCATTTCGGCGAGGTTCTGATTCTGGTGCGATGCCTCCTGCGGCGTCGGCGCGGCCGGCGCCATCGGCGGCGCTGCGGTGGTGCGCGGCACCTGCTCGCGCACCGGATGCGGCGGCGGCACGAGATCGGCCGGCGGCGATATCTTCGATGAAAGCTCGGCGGCGAGCCCGCTCAGGGTGTCATTGGGTCGGGTGCGCGCGGGTTCCGGCGCTTGCCAGGACGGCTCTTCCGGCACGGGCGCGCGGGGCGCGCGCGGCAACGGCGGCGGCATCGGCTCGGTGACCGGCGGCGACCAGGCGGCTTCCGCCGGCGGCGCCATGCGCCCGGCCGGCTCCGGCGCGCTCGCGAAGCGCGCCGTCTCGCGCGCGGGGGCGGGCGCCGCGGCACGCACGATATTCGGCTCGATCACCACGTCGCTGGGGCCGCCGATCATCAACAGATGCTCGACATTGTCGCGGCGGATCAGCACCAGGCGCCGGCGGCCGTCGACGCTGGCTGCGTCGATCACCGCCAGCCGCGGCTGGCGTCCACGTGCCGCGCCGCCCAGGCGGTTGGCGCCGAAGCGGCGCACCAGCCAAGCGGTCAGCCCGATCAGCGCCAGCACCACCACGAAGGCGATGAAGAAGCGCGCTGCGAGCGGCATTGCTGAGCCGAACAGGGCATCCATCAAACTCACTCCCCGAATACGTGCCCCGAGCCCCCAGGGCGAGAATCGCCCAAATGGTTAATTCTCTAGGCACTATTTGCCGGTCCGAATACTAACAGAGTGTTAACATATAAAGCCCCTTCTTGCGGCAAGATCGCGGTTTCCTGCCGCGAACCGGCCGAAGCGCGATTGCGCGCCGCAGGGAAGGGGACACTCGGGGCCCTATCCTTTTACCTGCCGTTAACCATACCCCCGGCAAAGTCTGCCTAGTGGGCGGCATCCAGGCCGTTACGCGGCGGCTTTGCAGGGGAACTCCATGGCGATTAATGATCTTCCGATCCTGTCAATGCTGCGGACCCGGATGGACTGGGCGCAGTCGCGGCAGAAGGTGCTCGCCGAAAACGTCGCCAATGCGGACACACCCGGCTTCCAGGCGCGCGACCTGACGCCGCCGAAATTCGACCCGGCGGCCACGGGAGCTCCCGGCGTTACCCCCGTCGTCTTGGCAGCCACGGAACATGGCCACCTGCCGGGCCTTGCGCCTGAAAATTCCGCGTTCCGCAGCCATTCGGACAAGAGCTACGAGGTGCGGCCGACCGGCAACGCGGTCAACCTCGAGCAGGAGATGATGAAGGTCGCCGGCAACCAGATGGATTTCCAGACGGCGAGCGCGCTGTACTCCCACAGCCTCAACCTCTTCAAGATCGCGCTCGGCAAGAAATAACAAGGAGGCAGGCTCGTGGACTTCATCAAGACGCTGGCGATCGCCGCTTCGGGCCTGCGCGCGCAGGCCGGCCGCATGCGCGTCATTTCCGAGAATATCGCCAACGCGGATTCGACGGCCTCCTCGCCTGGCGGCGCGCCCTATCAGCGCAAGATACCGACCTTTCAGACCGTATTCGACCGCCAGCTCGGCGTGCCGCTGGTCGAACTCGGCAGGCCGGCGACCGACACGTCCGGCTTCCGCATGCGCTACGAGCCGGGCAATCCGTCCGCCGACGTCAACGGCAACGTCAAGTATCCCAACGTGAACCCGTTGATCGAAATGACCGATATGCGCGAGGCGCAGCGCTCCTACGAAGCCAATATCAACGTGGTCACCGCCACGCGCCGCATGATCCAGCGCACCATCGATATTCTTAAAGCCTAGAGGGTTTGAAGCATGGCCTCACCGCTTTCCGCCGCCGGCGCCTATGCCGCCATGGCCCGTCTCGGTCCGCTCAATTCATCGCTCGGCCAGGCCGCGCGCAGCGGGCTCGGCCTCGGCACCGACCCCAAGAGCACCACGAGCTTCACCGCCGCGCTCAAGGATGCGCTCGGAGCGGTCGAGCAGATGGGCAAGAGCTCCGACAAGCAGGCGCAGGCCGCCGCCAATGGCAAGGCCAACATGGTCGATGTAGTCACCGCCGTGTCGGAGACGGAGGTGGCGATCGACGCCGTGGTGGCGGTTCGCGACAAGATCATCGCCGCCTACGAAGACATCATGAAGATGCCGATCTGAGTTGCCTGTCATGCCTCGCGAAGGCGGGGCATCCAGTAGTGCCGAGGCAAATCGAGTGAACACCGCAAAGCTTGCGTTTACTGGATCGCCCGCCAGCGCGGGCGATGACAGCGGAGGGAATGCCGCACAATGACCGGACCGGAAGTCCTCGATATCGCGCGCGAGGCGATCTTCACGTTGATCATCGTGGCCGCGCCCGTGATGCTGGTCGGCCTCGTGGTCGGCGTCGCCATCTCGCTGTTGCAGGCGCTGACCCAGATCCAGGAAATGACCATCGCCTTCGTGCCGAAGATACTGGCGATCTTCGTCGCGCTGCTGATCGCGCTGCCGTTCATGGGGGAGCAGCTGCACGCCGAGATGCTGCGCATCGCCGCCCGCATCGTGTCCGGATGAAAATCGACGTTTCCTTCCTGCCCGCGCTCGCCGCGGCCTTCCTGCTCACCTTCGCGCGCGTCGGGACCATGGTGATGGTGCTGCCTGGCATCGGCGAGCAGGGCATGCCGCAGCGGGTGCGCCTCACCGTCGCGCTGGTACTCACCGCCGTGCTGGTTCCCGCGCATGAGGCGGCCTACACCGTCGACCTCAGTGCGCTCGGCCCGGTCATGTTGATGGCGGCGCAGGAGATCATCATCGGCGCGGTGCTGGGGCTGACCGCGCGACTGGCGATTTCGGCCTTGCAGGTCGCCGGCGCCGTGGTGGCGCAGCAACTGGGGCTCGGCTTCGTCACCGCCGTCGATCCCATGGACCGCGGCGAGCAGGGCGCCCTGGTCGGCAATTTTCTCACCGTTCTCGGCATCACGCTGGTGTTCGCCACCAACCTGCACTACCTGGTGATAGCCGCGCTCAATGACAGCTATACGATCTTCCGCCCCGGCGAGGTGCCGCTCACTGGCGACATCGCGCAGCATTTCACACAGGTGATCGCCAGCGCCTTCCGTATCGGTGTCCAGTTGTCGGCGCCGTTCCTGGTGTTCGGCCTCTTGTTCAATCTCGGGCTCGGCGTGCTCAGCCGCCTGATGCCGCAGATGCAGGTGTTCTTCATCGGCCTGCCGCTGTCGATTCTGCTGGGCTTGCTGCTGCTGCTCCTGGTGATCGGTGTCATGATGGGCACCTTCATCGACTATCTGCACGGCGTGCTCGCCCTGCTGGCGCCGCACGGCTGAGGCGGAAATCGCGATGTCCGACGAGCAGGACGATACCGAGAAAACAGAAGACCCCACGCAAAAGCGTCTGGACGACGCGCTCAAGCGTGGCGACGTGGTCAAGAGCCAGGAGGTCAATACCTGGTTCGTGATCGGCGGCGCCGCGTTGGTGATGATGAACTTTTCCGGCAGCAGCGGCCACGACGTCACCGTCTTGATGCGCGGGCTGATCGCCAATTCTTTCCGGGTCAGGACCGACGGCGCATCCTTGCTGGCGCTGGTCGAGAAGATCGGCTTCGAGCTCCTGGCTGCGCTCTCGGTGCCATTCCTGCTGCTCATGCTGTCGGCGATCGCCGGCAATATGGTGCAGCACCGCCTGGTCTGGTCCTACGAGGCGTTGACACCGAAATTATCGAAGATCTCGCCCCTTGCCGGCCTCAAGCGGCTGTTCTCCAAGCAGGCACTGGCCAACTTCGTCAAAGGCGTGGTCAAGCTGGTGGTGGTCGGCACGGTGCTGACCGCGCTGATGTGGCCCGAGCGTGCGCGGCTCATCGACCTGACGCGCGGCCACATCGAGGACGTGCTGCCGCTCACCATGACGCTGACGATGAAGCTGTTGGGCGCGGTGGTCGCCATGCTCGCCGTGGTGGCGGCCGCCGATTACCTGTTCCAGTACCGCACCTGGTTCGAAAAGCAGAAAATGTCCCTGCGCGAGATGAAGGACGAGTTCAAGCAGTCCGAGGGCGATCCGGCGGTCAAAGGCAAGATGCGCCAGTTGCGGCAGGCGCGCATGCGCAAGCGCATGATGGCCAATGTGCCCAAAGCGGCGGTAGTGATCACCAATCCGACCCACTTTGCGGTGGCGCTGCAATACCAGCGCGGCATGGAAGCACCCATTTGCGTGGCCAAGGGCGTCGATGCGGTCGCCTTGAAGATCCGGGAAATCGCCGGCAAGCACGACATTCCGATCGTGGAAAACCCGCCGCTGGCCCGCACCCTGCATGCCTCGATCGAGGTCGACCAGGCCATCCCGCCCGAGCACTACAAGGCGGTGGCCGAGGTGATCGGCTATGTGCTGAAGCTGCGCCGGCGGGCGGTTCCACGCGCGGCAAACGGCCTGTGAGCGAGCTTGCAAAACCGGTACCGGCTTTTTCTGGTCATGCTTTAATGAGGAAGCTTGCGCCAGCGCGCCAGCTTAGGGCAGTTGGGCATACGGAGTTTAGGAGCGGCATGGCAGGCCAGGAACGGGCAACGCGGCAGGCGGCGGGCGGCGAAGCGCCGGGGCGGGCGGCTTTCGACCGCAGCCAGAGCGCGCCGCGCGGCGGCTCGATCGGCTGGGTGGTGCTGGTGGCGCTCGCCCTGGTCGCCGCGGCTGCCGGGCTCGTCTACATCGGCCGTGAACATTCCGCGACCTATATCCTGCTGCTGCTGGCCGTGCTGGGCACGGTGGGCGTGGCGGCACTGTTTGCACTTGCCGCCGGCATCATGCGGTTCGGCAGCCGCGAGCTGGGCAATCCGGTGCTCAAGGCGGTGGTCGACAATGCCGTCGAGGGCATTCTGATTACCGATGCATCCGGCCGCGTGTTTTACGCAAATGCGGCCTATCTCGACCTCATCGGCGCCGTCGGCGGCCACGATGTGAAGCCGATCGAGCGCGTGTTCATGGGCGATCCGGAAGTCTCCGAATCGATCTATCGCCTGCTCAAGGCCTCGCGCGAAGGCCGGCGCGCACAGGAGGAGGTCCGCATCGCCGGATCGGAGGACGCGCGCTGGCTGCGCATGCGGGTGCGACCGCTCGGGCCGGAAAAGCGCGACTCCGCGCTTTCGGTCTGGTCGATCGCCGACGTGACGCGCGAGCGCGAGCGCCAGGAGAACGTGTTTCAGGAATTGCAGCACGCCATCGACTATCTCGACCATGCGCCGGCCGGTTTCTTTTCGGTCGATGCGGATGGCGACATCGTCTATCTCAACGCCACGCTGGCCAACTGGCTCGATCACGACCTGGCGCAGGTTGGCGCCGGCTCGCTCAAGATCACCGACATTGTGGCGGGCGAAGGCGCAGCGCTGCTGACCGCCTTCTCGGCAGCTCCCGGCGACGTGAAGATCGAAGTCCTCGATCTCGACCTGAAGACCCGCGGCGGCAAGCCGGTACCGGTGCGCCTGTTCCATAAGGTGGCCTTCGGCGCCGATGGCAAGCCCGGGCCCTCGCGCACCTTGGTGCTCAACCGGGCGCGTGACGACGGCAACGATCCGCAGCGGGCCGCGGAAGTGCGCTTCATGCGCTTTTTCCAGAATACGCCCATGGCGATCGCGACGGTCGACCGCCAGGGCCGCATCGCGCGCAGCAATGCGCGCTTCGCCGCCACCTTCGAGGACCAGCTCAAGGGCGACGACCGCTCGATCTACGCGGCCGTCGCCGAGCGCGACCGCGCCGCGCTGGAGGCCTCGATCGCCAAGGCGGCGGAAGGGCAGGGCGACATCACGCCGGTGGAGGCGGCGCTGGCCGGACCGGGCGAGCGCTGGGGCAGCTTCTTCGTCTCCGCGGTGGACGCGGCCGAGCGCGACGGCGAGGCGGCCATCGTGTACGCGCTGGAGACCACCGCCGAGCGCACGCTGGAAACCCGCATCCAGCAGCAGCAGAAGATGGAGTCGGTCGGCCAACTCGCCGGCGGCATCGCGCACGACTTTAACAACGTGCTGTCCGCCATCATGATGGCCACCGACTTCCTGCTCAACGCGCACAAGCCGACCGATCCGTCCTTCAAGGACATCATGCAGATCAAGCAGAACGCCAACCGCGCCGCCGCGTTGGTGCGGCAGCTCTTGGCGTTCTCGCGCAAACAGACGCTGCGGCCGCAGGTGTTCGATCTGCGCGAGACGGTCAACGATCTCGGCATGCTGCTCAAGCGGCTGATCGGCGAGAAGGTGACGCTGCAGGTGGTCGACGGCCGCGACCTTTGGCCGGTGAAGGTGGACCTCTCCCAGTTCGAGCAGGTCATCGTCAACCTGGCGGTCAACGCGCGCGACGCCATGCCGGACGGCGGCAATCTCACGGTTCGTACCGCCAATGTCGCGGCCGCGGAATGCGCCAAGTTCGCCGCCAAAGGCATGCCGGCGGCGGACTATGTGCTGGTCGAGGTGAGCGATACAGGCGGCGGCATTCCGCCCGATATCATCGACAAGATATTCGAGCCTTTCTTCTCGACCAAGGAGGTCGGCAAAGGCACCGGCCTCGGCCTGTCGACCGTCTACGGCATCGTGAAGCAGACCGGCGGCTTTATCTATGTCGACTCGCAGTCGGGCCGGACCATGTTCCGCATTTTCCTGCCGCGACACGTGCCAAGCGCGGAGGAACACGCCGCTCAGATGCCGCCCGTGGAAGCGCCGGAGATCGCCGGCGCCATGTCGGCGGCTGAGCAGGCGGCACGCGCAGCGCAGACCGATCTGACCGGGCAGGGCACGATTCTATTGGTCGAGGACGAGGAGGGTCTGCGTGCGCTCAATGCCCGCGGGCTTTCCTCGCGCGGCTATAGTGTGCTCGAAGCCGGCAACGGCGTCGAGGCGGTCGAGGTTTTCGAGAGACAAGGCGGCAATGTCGATCTCGTGGTGTCGGACGTGGTGATGCCGGAGATGGACGGACCCACGCTGCTCAAGGAATTGCGACGGCGCAAACCGGACGTGAAGATCATCTTCGTCTCTGGCTACGCCGAGGAGGCCTTCGCCAAGAACCTGCCGAGCGACGAGCACGGCAAGGAGCAATACGCGTTCCTGGCCAAGCCGTTTACACTCAAGCAACTGGTTGCCGAAGTGAAGAAGACGATGGCCGGATAGCGTTCAGTCGCAGGACTGCGCCAGCCGGAGCCGGTCTCGCGTGGCATGCAGGCGCAAGCGGCAGGGGAAGATGCGCGCGGCGCCCATCTGCGGCCGTCGAATGCTGAAATAGTCAGCCTCCAGCATGGTGCTGGCCGGCCCCAGATCGATGGTACTTGCGTCGGGGCGGGCCGCGTCCGGCTGACGTGCGAGCGGTGGAAGCTTCGCGTAGGCGGAATGGGCGGCGAATACGAGCAGCAAGGCGAGGCTGAGCAGAACGCGCATGACTACTATTCCGAACGTCCACGGCCGAGTTTACCGGCGCGGCTAGCTTGCGGGCAAGCAGAGACGTGCCGGTGACAGCTTCGCAACAAGCGCGTTTCAGCCTTGCGACATCCACTTCCGCTTCGCCGTTCGAAGCCGCAGCCTGGACGGCCTTCACGATCAGCTAAGGGAGCCCGGGGGGCACAGCCGGTTGTGGTGATTTCACGTCGCAATACCGTTGTAGGGGGGCGTTTTCGGGCTCGCCCGTGCGAGCTTTCCCGTTGACGTTGCGGCGAAATCGGTCTAATGGCGCGCCCGCAATCTGGTTTTCGGCTTCATCTTGCTGCCACGCACCCGGCTTTGGGCCAGCGCCTCAAGTGATCTCCCAAAACACGGATTGTTGCCGCCCACGTGATGAGCGCGTTGGCGTCCAACGAAAGCGTGAAAGGACAACTGAATGGCTACCGGAACTGTGAAGTTCTTCAATACCCAGAAAGGCTACGGCTTCATCCAACCGGATGACGGGTCCAAGGATGTCTTCGTGCACATCACCGCGGTTGAAAAGGCGGGCATGCGTTCGCTGATGGAGGGCCAGAAGGTGAGCTACGAAGTGCTTACCGAACGCGGCAAGCCGGCCGCCGGCAATCTGCAGGCGGCCTGAGGCCGACGCGCATGACCCCGAAAAGTGGATACCGGTTCTCGGAAAGGGTCATGCGCCAGGAATAAGCAAGAAGAACTTTGCGCAAGATGCAGCCCGGCGGCGACGCCGGGCTTTTTTATTCGGCCGGAAACGGGCTAGGCTCGGCTTCATTGTACAAAAGGGAGGCAGTCATGGACATCATCCCCTGCGGATCGCGGCCGTCGCGCAAAATGGGCGCGCCGAGCTTTACCGGCACGGTGTGGCAGGACCCGATCATCCAGGCACCCGACCCGGCGCTGCTGCGCTCGGCCTGGGTGCGCTTCGAGCCGGGCGCGCGTACGGCCTGGCATACCCATCCGCTCGGGCAGACGCTGCATATCACGTCCGGCATCGGGCGGGTGCAGACCTGGGAGGGTCCGATCCGCGAAGTGCGCGCCGGCGATACCGTCTGGATTCCCCCGGGCGAGAAGCACTGGCATGGCGCCACGCCCGAGCATGCGATGGAGCATATCGCCATGCAGGAGCATCAGGGCGGCGAGCACGTCAAATGGCTGGAGCCGGTCAGCGACGAGCAGTACGGCGGCAAGGTCGGGGGCTGACCAAAGGGAGGCATCCCATGCGCTATCAGTTTTACTACTGGCCGGAGATCCAGGGCCGCGGCGAGTTCGTGCGGCTGGCGCTCGAGGACGCCGGCGCTTCGTACGACGATGTCGCGCGCAAGTCCGGCGGTACCACCAAGATGATGGGGCTGATCGACGGGCGCGAGAAGCGCCCGCCCTTCGCGCCGCCCTTCCTCAAGGCGGGCAAGCTGATCATCGCCCAGGTGGCTGAGATTTTGTTCTATCTCGGCCCGCGGCTGAAACTCGCGCCCCGCGCGGAAGCCGACCGGCTCTGGCTGCACCAGTTGCAGTTGACGGTGACCGACTTCGTGGCGGAAATTCACGACACCCATCACCCGCTCGGCTCCAGTCTCTACTACGAGGACGCCAAGCCCGAGGCCAAGCGCTACACGGAGAACTTCCTCGACGAGCGCGCTCCGAAATATCTCGGCTATTTCGAGACCGTGCTGGAAAAGAGCAAGGGGCCTTATCTCCTGGGCCGGCGGCTTACCTATATCGACCTGTCCGTGTTCCAGCTCATCGAGGGCCTGCGCTACGCCTTTCCCAACGCGATGAAGGACATTGAGGCCGACGTGCCCGGCCTCGTCGCCGTGCGCGACAAGGTCGCCGAGCGCCCAGGGATCAAGAAGTACCTGGCCTCGCCGCGCCGCATCCCGTTCAACGAGAGCGGCATCTTCCGGCATTACGCGGAACTGGACCGCTGACCGTTCCTGCAGCTCTATCTGGCCGCCTTGCGCTTGGCCTTGCTCTTACGCGCCGCCCGCCGTTTCTTCAACGCGCGCATCTCGCGCGCGCGCTTTGCCCTTCGCCTGCGGCATCGCGAGCATTTGCAGCGGGAGCGGCCGATCACGTTCTTCAGATAATCGGTGCCGTAGTCGTAGAAGATTTCCTCGCCCGGCTTGATGTCGCGCAGCGCCTTGATGAATACGCGGCCGTGAAAGATCACCGATTCCGCGTTCGGATTACAGGAATGGTTGAAGTAGCGCGCGAGATTGCTGCGCGGCGTGCCGTCGATGGTGCGGTTCTTGGAGACCTCGTAGAGATAGCGGTTGCCGCGCCGCTCGGCCCGCTCGGCCTCCTCCTGGTCGAGGATGGGGCCTTTATATTCCGCGATGCGGCTCTTCTTCTTGATCGGCCGGGTGGCGAACAGGCCGAGGCCGGTACGCGCGCGGCCGACGCGGAAAGGTCTGGGCGGCATTCGTTTCGGGACGGTTCTTCCAAAGGCAAAGCGCGGCAATGCCAGAACGGCACCGGCGCGTCAATGCAAGGGCCGCGTCTTTCCACTTCGTTGTCATTGCCCGCGAACGCGGGCAGTCCAGTAGACACCGCAGGTGTCGTGACTACTGGGACCCCGCCTGCGCGGGAACGACAGCCGAATTCATGTCGGCTACTCGAGGGCTGTCGTCTTCACAACGACGCCGCCCGGCAGCGGGGCGCGACCGACATAGTCGATCTTCACCCGGGTGACGCCGCGGCCGTAGAAGCCGAGCAGCTTGGCGGTCTTGGCCGACACGTCGATGAGGCGGTCGCCGGCGAAGGGCCCGCGGTCGTTGACGCGCACCACCAGCGAGCGGTTGTTGGCAAGATTGGTCACGCGCACATTGCAGGGCAGTGGCAGGGTGCGGTGGGCCGCGGTGAGGGCATGCATGTTGAACGTTTCGCCGTCGGCTGTGACGCGGCCGTGGAAGCCCGAGCCGTACCAGGAGGCGATCCCGACCGCGCTGTAGCTGACGTTCTTGTAGGAACCGACTTCGTGCGGACCCGGCTCCGGCTCTTTGGCGTCCGCGCGGCGCCTGGTCGCTTTTTGTTTGGCGACTTGCTTATGCGCATGCGCCGTTTGCGCGTGCGCCTTGGCGTCCTTCGACGCCGGCGCCTGACTGGCCGCTTCGCTCTTCTCCGTCTTGGCGCCGGCCAGATCGCCGCCCGCCATGTTGCTGTTGGCGCAGGCGGCGAGCGCGAGGCAGCCTCCGCCCAGCGCCAGCCCATGCGCGACGGTACGTAGGATCCGGCCCTGTCGGCCGCGACGCCCGAACACCACCACCATCCCTGTCTGGTCCCCCGGTGTTTGCCCCCCGGGTAGCCCGGCGCCAACGCTAGCCGAGCCGGAGGCGGGCGTGGAGGTAAAATTTGCACGGGCTGTGCAAAACTGGGACGGGCGTTGCTCGGGACTTCAACCAAGGCGACCCCCGGCGCCCGGTGCACTGTCCGGGTTTGTCCTGCGGCCGTCCCGGACAGTGCACGGGCGATTGCCGCGCTCGCCGAGCCGGCCCATGATCCGTTTCATGTCGAACGCCGAACGCTGGCCCGAACTGCCCTATGCCGCCTGGAAGGACACGCGCGACACGCTGCACCTGTGGACGCAGGTCGTCGGCAAGGTGCGCCTTGCGCGTGCGCCCTGGCTCAATCATTCCTGGCAGGTCGCGCTCTATGTCACCGCGCGCGGGCTGACCACCTCGCCGATCCCGGACGGCGCCCGCCAGTTCGCCATCGATTTCGATTTTATCGATCACGTGCTGTGGATCAGGACCAGCGACGGCCATTTCCGCCAGATCGTGCTCGCGCCCATGCCGGTGGCCGCGTTCTACGCCAGGCTGATGGAGGCGCTGCACGCGCTCGGCATCGCGGTCGACATCCGCACCATGCCGTGCGAGATCGCCGACTGCATCCCCTTCGAGGAGGACACGGCGCACCACGCCTACGATGCCGAATATGCCGGCCGCTTTTTCCGCGTGCTCGCGGCAACGGCCGACGTGCTCGGCCGCTTCCGCACCGGCTTTCTGGGCAAGGCGAGCCCCGTGCATTTCTTCTGGGGCTCCTTCGACCTCGCGGTGACCCGCTTTTCCGGCCGCCGCGCGCCGCCGCATCCCGGCGGCGTGCCGCACCTGCCCGACAGCGTGGCGCGCGAGGCCTATTCGCATGAAGTGTCGAGCGCAGGCTTCTGGCCGGGCGGCGGCGGGCCGGTCGAGGACGCCGCATTCTATTCTTATGCCTATCCGGCGCCGGAGGGCTTTGCCGCGGCGCGCGTCGCAGCCGGCCGCGGCTTCTTTCGCCAGCGAGCTCGGCGAATTTCTCCTGCCTTACGACGCGATGCGCAAAAGCGCCGATCCCGACGCCGCGCTGATGGAGTTTCTCACGAGCACGTACGAGGCGGCGGCGGACCTCGCCAAATGGGACCGCGCCGCGCTCGAATGCGCCATGGGCGAAGCCGGCAAGGTGAGGGGGATTTGACAGGCGCCAACTGCCTCTCCGTTCGTGCCCGTCCCCCGCCTGCGCGGAGATGAATTCCAGCGGGTATCCGCCATAAATCGCCAAAGGACCGGGCCCCCGCTTTCGCGGGGACGAACGGGAAGGTAATGCTGATCGCGTGGCCCCGAGACCCTTGGGCGCGTGACGCGCGAGAATGGAAATATTCGAATGGACAACATCGCCATCGCCATGGAAAGCGTGCCGAAGCCGGCGCCCGCGCTCATCGCGGCGTTCAAGGAGGCGCCGACCTCGATCATCAGCGACAACCTCGCGCGGCTGCCGGGCGCGGTGGGGCTCAAGCCCTTCCACAAGAGCGGCGCGCTCTGCGGCGTCGCCTTCACCGTGCGCACGCGGCCGGGCGACAACCTCGCCATCCACAAGGCGCTCGAACTGGTGGGGCCGGGCGACGTCATCGTGGTCGACGGCGGCGGCGACGAATCGCGCGCGCTGGTCGGCGAGATCATGAAGACCATCGCGCAATGGCGCGGCGCCGAAGGCTACGTGATCGACGGCGCCATCCGCGACGTCGGCGCGATCGCCGCCGACACCTATCCGTTCTTTGCCCGTTCGGCCATCCACCGCGGGCCCTACAAAAGCGGACCGGGCGAGATCAACGTGCCGGTGTCGATCGGCGGCTCGGTCATCGCGCCGGGCGACATCGTGGTCGGCGACGAGGACGGCATTGTCTCGTTTCCGCAGAGCATCGCGGCGGAGCTCCTGGAAAAGGTGAAGGCGCAGATCAAGCGCGAGGCCGACACTATCACCGCCATCCGCGAGGGCCGCTACCAGGGCGCCTACGGCAAGAAGTGACTTTGTTGTCATTCCGGGGCGCGAGCGCAGCGAGCGAGCCCGGAATCCAGGGCCACATGGGACCCGTTGTCGTGTCGCTCTGGATTCCGGGTCCGGTCCTTCGGACCGTCCCGGAATGACAGGTAAATGAGGGAGCAAACACCGATGAGCCAGAAGGACGAATTCCACAATCTCGACGCGCCCGACGATGGCCTGCTGCGCGAATTGGCCGACGGCGTGACGACGCGCATCTTCGCCGGCGAGCAGGCCATGCTGTCGGTGGTGACGATCGCGCCCAACGCGGAAGGCAAGATGCACCATCATCCCGAGGAGCAATGGGGCGTGTGCCTGCAGGGGTCGGCGATCCGCTTCCAGGGCGACGAGGAAATCCCGGTGAAGCAGGGCGACTTCTGGCGCACGCCCGGCAACGTGCCGCACACCATGCGCGCGGGGCCGGATGGCTGCCGCGTGCTCGACATCTTCTCGCCGCCGCGGCCGGAATACCGCAAGGCGGGGAGGGGCTTTGGGGACGGGTGAGGTGGTTTATCCGGGTGCTTAGCCCTCCGTTCGTGCCCGCGAAAGCCGAAAGCGGGTATCCAGAAAGTCGCCGGGGACCAGGTCCCCGCTTCCGCGACGCTTCCGCGGGGACGAACGGCAGGGAGGTTATGCTGCGGCCGCACTGCTCGACGCATGGGACCCAAAGCGGCGGCAGCGTGCCGATCGTTCATGGCTCCCGCGTTTCGTCTCTTCCCATTCGATTGCCAAACAGCCCGCGCACTTCGCTTTAGCCAACGCTCCGCCGCCCTGTTTTTTGTCGAGGCCCGGGCAGGCCTGTCTTGCCTGTCTCTCCCCCCGGAAAATGCCGGGGAGCGGAGCGCCGAAAGACGCGGGGGTTTGCGAGGCCCCCGGGGCGGCTGGCGAAGCCGCCCGGCACGCTTGCGAGGCGTGCCCTCTCCGCCTTGCGATCGGCGAAGAGGCGCCTCTCGGCGCTCCACTGGCGGCGTTTTCCTTACGGCGGCGGGCCGCGCTTTCGGGGCCGGGTCCCGGCTTCCTCCCCGATGGGAAAGGCGCCTGACCGGCTCTCCGTCAGCCAGCTCCTGGCAGGGGGCCGTAGTGCCCCCGGG
>CAWIPY010000015.1:0-38563 GCA_963837965.1 uncultured Pseudomonadota bacterium
CGGGAATCAGCGGAGAATGCTTCGATCCTCTGCGGATCACGCTCCTAGGGGCGCCGGGACAGTTCGCCGCTGGCCATCCTGACAAGATGAGTGTCGCGGCAGGAGCGGCACCGCACCCGCACGAAGAGCTTTCCGATTTTGCGGAAGGTTTGCCGATCCAATTCGATACCGCTGTCGACCGGCTCGTGCGTGTTCGGACACCGGCACGTGAAAACGCCGAACTCGACGATATCGACCACTGGCGCCGGCGATCGCCGCCGCCGGGTGACGGTAATTGATTTTCGGATTGTGAATTTCGATTCCCATGCTCATCGCGGTGACTTTCTTCAGCACGTCTCGTGGTTTGTCAGGTTTATGATCACCCGAGCCTGGTTCGCCGGACCGCAGCTCCATCGAAGCAAAGTGAGCCGGTGCGGCTTACGGCTTCCTGTCGAAGAGATTAATTCTTGGCAAGATCGTCCTGTTTTGGCGTCTGCCGATCACGATATGTAGCCGCGGGAGCGGTCTTTTCCGTCCGTGTCGGGGCGGCGCGTCGAGACTTTTCGCGCGAGAAACCGGGTGTCGGTAAGCGGAGTTATATCAGGGGCGGCGGCGCGGGTTTGGATGTAACCGGCTTTCAGCACACATGGACAGCGCGATGAGCGATACCGCCAAGCCTACGCATTCCGTCCTTCACGGCTGGGCCGCGCTGCTCGCGTGCGCGCTTCTCCTGTTCGGGTTCGGCTTCTGGTTCGCCCGCGGCACCGAGGTTTTCCATTTCGCCGTCGGCTTCCTGGTCTCGGTGTTGGCGTTGTTGATCTTGATGGTGGTGTTCGAATGCATCTGGCTGGCCGGAGCTGCCGCGGTGCGATCGCTCGGATCGGCGCGGCCGTGAGCGATCATGCGTAACGAATTGGCTGACGTGCCCCACGGCCTGCTTCATTACCTGCCGCTTTCGCCGTACTCATTTTCGATCCTGGTCGGCATCTTCTTCGTCGTCCTGCTGCTCCTGCAGCTCGGCGCGCTCCGCTATGCCTATATGCGTCTGGGCGTCAGTTCGACCGCGGCCCTCATCCTGCTCTTCGCTTCGCTCATCGGCAGCTACTACAACATTCCTGTGGCCGCGCTGCCCGGCCGGCAAGTGGTGGCGGGGCGCGAGTTCAGCTTCTTCGGCATGCAGTACATGGCGCCGGTGGTGATCGATTGGCCCGGCACCGTCATCGCGGTCAATATCGGCGGCGCTGTCATCCCGACGCTGATGTCGTTCTATCTGGCCGCCAAGAACGGGCTTTGGCTGCGCGCCGCCGTGGCGGCCGCAGGCGTTGCCATGGTCTGTTATTTCGTGGCGCAGCCGATCCCCGGTGTCGGCATCGCCGAGCCGGTGTTCGTGCCCGCGCTGAGCACGGCCATCATGGCGCTGATCTTGTCGCGGCGGCGCGCGGCGCCGCTCGCCTATATCGGCGGCAGCCTGGGCACGCTGATCGGCGCCGATCTGCTCAATCTCGACAAGGTGCAGGGCCTGGGCGCGCCGGTTGCTTCCATCGGCGGGGCGGGAACATTCGACGGCATTTTTCTCACCGGCATTCTGGCGGTGCTGCTCGCCAGCCTGACGCAGATCGGGGAAAAGGACGAGAGCAAGGGGCAGACGCCTGGAGGCAAATCATAGCCACGAGAAGAACGGGTGGCAGGAGAAGCGATGTGTGCTAGATTGTGACGATGAACGCGAACGTCAAAGAAATCCTGCGGCAGGTGGAGTCCTGGCCCGAAGAAGACCAGGAGGAATTGGCGCAGGTGGCACGGGTCATCGAAGCTCGCCGCACCGGGATATATCGACTTTCCGATGAGGAACGCGCCGCCGTGCGCGAAGGCATGGCGGCCGCTCGTCGCGGCGAGTTCGTGCCGGACGACGAGATGGAAAAATTCTATCAATTGCACCGGAACGCATGAGGGTCCGGTTCACTCGGCCGGCGCAGGTCGATCTGCAACGAATTTACGACCACGTCAGCAAGGACGATCCCGTCGCGGCATCGCGCCTGGTAGTGCGGCTTATCGAACATGCTCGGGCGCTCGGCCATGCGCCCCACGGGGGCCGTGCTACCGATGAGCCGAATTCCCGGGTGATCGTTGTGCCGCGTCTGCGTTATTTCGTTTTCTACACTGTCGAAAACGACGAAGTGCGCATCACGCACATCCGTCATACGTCAAGACACAGACCACCAGGGTGGCGGCGTCGGAAATGAGTTGCCGATAGTTTGAATCGGCGTCATTCCTTTTCCACCGTCACCACTTTTCCGTTCTCCACCGCCAGCGCCAGCCGGCCGTGCTTCAAGGCGAGGGCCTTCTCGCCGAACAATTCGCGCCGCCAGCCCTTGAGCGCCGGCACGTCGGCGCGATCGTCGGCGGCGATGCGGTCGAGGTCGTCGACGGTGGCGATCACCTTGGCGGCGACGCCGTGGCGCTCGGCGGTCATGCGCAAGAGCACCTTCATCAGCTCGACGGTAGCGGCGCCCTTGGGCGCCGCGCGGAAGCGGTCGAGCTCGGGCAGCGTGGCCGGATCGCGCGCGAGCCCGCGTTTGACCGTATCCACGATCTCGGTGCCCCAGCGCGAGCGTTCGAAGCCCTTGGGCAGTGAGCGCAGGTGGCCGAGTCGCTCGGTACTGGTGGGCGCCTGCACGGCGATGTCGCCGAGCGCGTCGTCCTTCAAGACGCGCGCGCGCGGCACGTCGCGCGTCTGCGCCTCGCGCTCGCGCCAGGCGGCGATCTCGATCAGCACCGCCAGCTCTTTCGGCTTGCGCACGCGGCTCTTCAGCCGTTCCCAGGCGCGCTCCGGATCGGCGCGGTAGGTCTCGGGCGAGGTGAGAATGCCCATCTCCGCCTCGACCCAGTTGGCGCGGCCCTGCTTGCTGAGATCGGCGGCGAGCCTCTCGTAGACCCGGCGCAGGTGGGTGACGTCGGACAGCGCATAGGCGATCTGAGCGTCGGAGAGCGGCCGCCGCGTCCAGTCGGTGAAGCGGTGCGACTTGTCGAGTGCGTCGCCGGTGATGCGCTGCACGAGCTGGTCGTAGGAGATGGAATCGCCGTAGCCGAGCACCATGGCGGCCACCTGCGTGTCGAACACCGGGTGCGGGATCGTCTTCGCCATGTTCCAGACGATCTCGATGTCCTGCCGCGCGGCGTGAAAGACCTTGACGACCTTCTCGTCCGCCAGCAACGCGAAGAAGGGCGCAAGGTCGATGCCGTCGGCCAACGCGTCGATAACGACGGCGTCGTCCGGGCTCGCCATCTGCGCCACGCAGAGCAGCGGGTAATAGGTGGTTTCGCGCAGGAACTCGGTGTCGACGGTGACGAAGGGATGACGCGCCATCCGGGCGCAGACCCGTTCGAGTTCGGCGGTCGTGGTGATCGGCTCCATTGTTGCGGGTGACCTAACCCGATCCGGCCTACTCATGGCAACAGCCTTATTTCCGCTTCCCGCGCACCGGCGGCATATGGATGAACTCCCAGGGGCTGGGCAGCGGCCCGACCGGCACCTCGATCAGCGCGGGCTCGCGGGCGGCGATCGCGTCGCGCAGCGCGCTTTGCAGTTCGCCGGGGCTGCGGGCGCGCGCGCCGCGGGCACCGAAGCTTTCGGCGTATTTGACGAAATCGGGGTTGGCCAGGTCGCAGGCGATCAGCCGGTTGCCGAAGCGCTCCTCCTGGATGCGGCGCACATTGCCGTAGGCGTCGTCCCTGAACACCACCGCGACCAGCGGGATGCGGTGGCGCATGGCGGTGGCGAGCTCGTTGCCCGTGTAGAGGAAGCCGCCGTCGCCGTTGATCGAGACGACCGGCACGTCCGGCCGCGCATGCTGGGCGCCGAGCGCGGTGGCGTAGCCCCAGCCGAGATTGTCCTGATAGCCGGGCGAGAGGAACGTGCGGGGCTTGTAAACGGGAAAGGCAAGGCGGGCGGCAAAGCCGATTTGGGTGACCTCGTCCACATAGATGCCGTCCTCCGGAAGCGCGGCGCGGATCGCGTCGAGGAAGGCGAGCTGCGGCGCGAGTTTCGCCTGCAGCCGTGCGCGCCATTTGGCCTGGCGGCCCTGCATTTCGTCCCGTCGCGCGGCGCGGCGCGGATTGACCTTGGCCAGTTCGTCGATCAGGCTGCCGCAGCACGGCGCCCGCGTCGCCGATCAGGGCGAGGTTGGGCTTGTGGATGCGCGCCGGCGCGGACTTGTCGGCATCGACGGCGACGATCTTGAGGTCGCGGTCGGTGCCCCATTGCGTGAGCGGGTAATACATGCGCGTGCCCACGCCGAGCACGGCGTCGGCCTCGCCCCACAGTTCATGACCGAGGGGCAGGTTTACGCTGAACGGATCGCGGCTGTCCACCACCCCGCGGCCGCGCCGATAGCCAAGCACGGGCGCCTGCAGCATATTGGAGAGCAGCGTCACTTCAGGCGAAGCCCCTTGCGCGCCGCCGCCTGTCACGATGAGCACGCGCTTGGCCTTCGCCAGCAGCCGGGCGGCGCGGCGTATGGCATCCTCGTCGATGTGCCGCGCGCGAGACGGGGAGGGCGCCGCGATCCCGGCCAGGTGCGCGCGCTTGCCCCAGACGTCGATAGCGCATTCGAGCGCGGACGGGCCGGGCCGTCCCTGGCGCATGGCGCGGATCGCCTTGACGGTTTTGGCCGCCGCTTCAGCAGGCGCGTCGATGCGGGTGGAATGATCGACCAACCGGGCGATGATACCGGCCTGGTCGCGGATTTCATGCAGCTCGCCGCGTCCACGGCCGATCGCCGCCGCCGGAATTTGTCCGATCAAGGCCAGCACGGGCGCGTTCATGCTGTAGGCGGTCAGCAGGGCGGCGCCGGAGTTCAAGAGCCCCGGGCCCGGTACAACGGCATAGGCTTGCGCCTTGTCCGTCGCCAGCGCCGCCCCCAGCGCCATATAGGCCGCCCCCTGCTCATGCCGGGTATGGACGACGCTTAGACGCTCGCCGGCTCGGTGCAAGGCATCGAACAGGTGATCATTGTGCACCCCGGGCAGCGCATAGACCGTGTCGAGGCCATGGGCGATGAGGGTGGCAACGGTGGCCTCGGCGGTGGACATTTCGGCCATGGCCGGGGCTTTGGCGCGCGACTTCACAGCGGATTTGGCCGGCTTCTTCTGGAGCTTGGTCTTGGGGGGCATGGCGACTCCGAAACGCTAATGTGCAGGCGGGGCGCCGCTGTGTCGAGCCGCTAACGCTCATGCCGGCTGTGCCGCGCCGCTTGCCTTGACAAAGCGCTACCCCCATGCGCTTTCCTGCCCGCCGAGGCGCGGTTCGCGCAGGCGGGCCGTGCGGCTTCGGCCCAATCCCGGCGTTGTCCCCGGAACAGCCCAAAACGCCCAAGAAAGACGTCAATACCGTTATGCATCGCTATCGTACCCACACCTGCGGCGCGCTCCGCGAAGGCGACATCGGCGAGACTGTACGCCTGTCCGGCTGGTGTCACCGCATCCGCGACCATGGCGGGGTGCTGTTCATCGACCTGCGCGACCACTACGGCATCACGCAAGTCGTGGCCGATCCAGACAGCCCGGCTTTCAAGCTGGCCGAGACGCTGCGCTCGGAATGGGTGGTGCGCATCGACGGCAAGGTGCGGATGCGGCCCGAGGGGACGGTCAACCAAGACCTGCCCACCGGTCATGTCGAGGTCTATATCGCCGAGATCGAGGTGCTGGGCGCGGCCGCCGAACTGCCCATGCCGGTGTTCGGCGAGCAGGACTATCCGGAGGAAATCCGGCTCAAATACCGCTTCCTCGACCTGCGCCGCGAGAAGCTGCACGCCAATATCATGCTGCGCGGCGCCATCATCGATTCGATCCGCAACCGGATGAAGGCGGCCGGCTTCTTCGAATTCCAGACGCCGATCCTCACCGCGTCATCGCCCGAGGGCGCGCGCGACTTCCTGGTGCCGTCGCGCCTGCATCCGGGCAAGTTCTACGCGCTGCCGCAGGCGCCGCAGCAGTTCAAGCAGCTCATCATGGTGGCGGGCTTCGACCGCTATTTCCAGATCGCGCCCTGCTTCCGCGACGAGGACGCGCGCGCCGACCGCTCGCCCGGCGAGTTCTATCAGCTCGACCTGGAAATGAGCTTCGTCACCCAAGAGGACGTGTTCGACGCGGTCGAGCCGGTGATCCGCGGCGTGTTCGAGGAATTCGCCGACGGGCGCACGGTGACGCCAAAATTCCCGCTCATCCCCTATGCCGAGTCGATGGCCAAATACGGCACCGACAAGCCCGACCTGCGCAACCCGCTGGTCATGCAGGACGTGAGCGACGCCTTCCGCGGCTCCGGCTTCAAGATCTTCGCGCGCATCCTGGAAACCGACCCGGCAATGCGGTGTGGGCGATCCCTGCGCCCGAAGGGCGGCAACCGCGCCTTCTGCGACCGCATGAACTCTTGGGCGCAAGGCGAGGGCCAGCCCGGCCTCGGCTACATCTTCTGGCGCGAGGGCGAGGAGGGCGTGCGCCGGACCCGCTCGCCAAGAACATCGGTCCCGAGCGCACGGAAGATGATCGCCGACCAGCTCGGCCTCGGCGTCGGCGACGCTTGCTTCTTCGTCGCCGGCAATCCGAAGAATTTCGTCAAGTTCGCCGGCCCCGCGCGCACCAAGGTCGGCGAGGAGCTCGGCCTGATCGCGCAGGATTGTTTCGAGATCTGCTGGATCGTCGACTTCCCCATGTACGAATGGAACGAGGAGGAGAAGAAGATCGACTTCTCCCACAATCCGTTCTCCATGCCGAACATGGCGGTCGAGGAATTCCTCGCGCTCGACCCGAACGATCACGACAAGCTGCTGTCGATCAAGGCGATCCAGTATGACCTCGTCTGCAATGGCGTCGAATTGTCCTCCGGCGCCATCCGGAACCATCGTCCCGAGGTGATGAAGAAGGCCTTCGGCATCGCCGGCTACGACGAGAGCGTGCTGGAGGCAAAGTTCGGCGGCATGCTGCACGCCCTCTCGCTCGGCGCGCCGCCGCACGGCGGCATCGCCCCCGGCATCGATCGCATCGTCATGCTGCTGGCCGGCGAGGAGAACCTGCGCGAGGTGGTGCTGTTCCCGATGAATCAGCGCGCCGAGGACCTGATGATGGGCGCGCCCTCGGAAGCGACGCCGAAGCAGCTCAAGGAACTGCATATCCGGCTGGATCTGCCGAAGAAATAGCGCCGGGGGGAGCATGTCGACGACGTCCGCCGGCACGCTTCCCAATCCCGCTGCCGTGCCGCATGCAGACATCCGCGCGCTGCTGCGCGCCGGCCAGAACGAGCAGGCGATCGTCAGGCTGTGCGCGATCACCGTGGTCAATCCGGCCGATCTCGACGCCAAGGAATTGCTGTTCGACGCTTTCTTCCAGAGCCGCAACTGGGAGCCGGCGCGCGTCCTCGCCGAGGAACTGGTCGCAGCCCGGCCGGACCTGCCGCGTCTGCGCAGGAACGTTATCGTTACGCTCTCCAACATGAAGCGCTATGAGGAGGCGATCGCGCAGGCGCGCCAATATCTCGCGCAGCATGGCGAAAACCTGCAGATCCTCGACGTGCTCAAGGTCGGCTGCTTCTATACCCGCCGCACGGAGGAGGCGATCCATTACGGCCAGCGCGGGCTGACCCTGCGCGACGAGGAGGCTTGCCGCAATCCGCCGCCCATGGCCATGCACGCCCCGAGCGGGCGCAGAGGCAGCCACGTGATCTCCTTTTCGCTGTGGGGTCCGGCGCCGTTCTACAGCTACGGCGCCATGATCAACCTGGTGCTCGCCCGCACCGTCTATCCGGGCTGGAGCTGCCGCTTCTATGTCGATGCCGCTGTGCCGCAGCCTTGCGTGGCCTTCCTGCGCGAGAACGGCGCGGACGTGCGCAATATCGAGGACGAATATCCCGGGGTCGGTCTGTTCCAGCGCTTCCTGGTGATGAACGACGAAACCGTCGAGCGCTTCCTGGTACGCGACTGCGACGCCCGGCTGTCGACGCCGGAGGCCGATCTGGTCAGGCAGTGGATCGACAGCGGCCAGCCGTTCCATGTGGTGCGCGATCACGTGCTGCACAACGAACTGATGATCGGCTGCACCTGGGCCGGGCGCACCGATTGCGGCATCGATATCGTCGACTTGATGCGCCGCTATTTCGTCAACGGCCCTACCGCCAAATACGGCCACGACCAGCGCATGCTCGGCCTCATGCTGTGGCCGCTCATCCGCAGCCAATGCCTGGTGCATGACAAGTATTATCGGTTGGCCGGTGTCGACACGCGGCCGCTGCCCGACCCCAACAGTCACTTCGGCGCCGGCTACCAGAACATCGCCGCCGTGCTGGCGGAGGCGGAGCGGCTGGGGATTCCGCGGGTTCTATGATCCGGCATTTGAGCGTGAACGTCTTTGACTGAAGTGGTGCGGCGCGCGCGGCGCTTAGCCCTCCCTGGAGGTGAAGCGAGAGAACGCGGGACGATCTGATTCAAACTGAAGCGATCCTGCTCTCGCCGCGCGCCCGGCCATTGTGGCTCTGCTCGGTAGCGACCTGCGCCCGCGCCTCGAGGGCGCGCAGGTCGTCTTCGGCCGCGATGCAACGCCGGCCGGCATTGACGACGAGCCGCAGGTGCTTTTCCAGCGGCGGACGATAACCGTCTTCAGCCTGTTGCAGCAATTGACCGATGCAGTCCGCCATGTGGATCACCACCGCGGGCAGGGCCTGCTGCCTGATCTGGTTGAAAGCCGCGTCCGTTATGCCTTCGAAGGTGGAAACCGGCGCGACCAGTCGCTCGGTGCCGTCCGCGTCCTCCCAGACACTCTTGGCCGAGCCGCGCGTCATGATTTGGGCGATCGACAGGGTGAGGCGGTCCAGCACGGCATCGGCCGTATAGGGATCGTTGATGCCCGGCGAGAGGGCTCGTAAGGCGATCTCCACCAACTGGCGGATCGAGAATTCGATATCCTGCACCGCGGTGCGCTCGGCGCCGACCACCACGGCGTTCTGAATCGTCTGGCAGAAGTCGTCACTGAGCTCCGTTTCCGGCACGACATAGGCGATGGTACGGCCGGGCACGACGTGATCACCGGCGCGAATGTCCATCGCCACCTTTGCGTTGGCGTGCGCTGCGGCTGCCACGATGGAATCGAAATCGATCGCCTGCACATAGCCGCCATGCGGCGAGATAACCGGCGCGCCGGTCTTTTCGATTTTGGTCGGCGGGGCGGCTTTTTCCGGCGTTTTCTCCGGCAGAAGCCGCATGAGATCGTAGTCGAGCTGTGCGCCGACTCGATCGATGACATTATCGGAGATGATCGAATGGGCGAGGTGATGGACGAACAGGACCAGCGTCGCGATTGACAGCAGCACCAACACCGTGCCGCCGGTGACAGCGAGGTTGGAGACCGAGTTGCCGTGGCCGTAGGCGCTGCGCAGCACCAGCAGCAGATAGACCACCGTGGCGGCGAACAGGCCGAGCGAAAGCTGCGTGCGGCGGTCGCTCATGAAGCTGCGGATGAGCCGCGGCCCGAGCTGCTGCGCGGCCAGCGTCAGCACCACCATGGTGATCGAGATGGCGAGCGTCGCCATCGTGATCATGGCGGTGACCAGGCTGGAAAGGAATTCGGGCGCCTGGCTTGCACTGCCGCTGAACAGAAACCAGACGGAGGTCGAGCCGAATCCCAGGTCTATATTGAGCGCGCCGACGGCCAATCCGCAGCCGGCGAACACCATGGCGAGCGGCAGCGCCCACAGGCTGGTACGGACCGTTTCCCAGAGGGTGACGAGGCGGGTGAACATGCGGGCGGGCTCCGGCAAGGGAACCCGCCAGCAGCGGCTACAGTTCCGGCAAATCTATCGATTAGGTAAAGCGAGATTGTCGCTGGCGGCGTTCAGACTGCCGCGTCTGGCGCACCGTTTCGGCTATCAGTTCTGATCCGGGCACGACGCGTGCGCCGCTTTGGCAAATATTCAAGCATGCGGCTCATAGCCGACACCCAAATGCGCGGCAGCGGCGGCGAGCTTCTTGTCGAATGTCCATAAAAGGGTATCCTCGGTCAAACGAGCCGCTGCAAGCAGGTGAACGTCGACGTATCCGATGCCCCGCCCGTACAACTCGTGGCGCTCGACCAAGTCCAGGACCTCGTCGTGCGTGGCAGCGCTGGCTTGGCCCAGAAGCCGAAGATCGCTCAGCACGGAGTCACGGTGCCGGAGGTTACCCAGGGCGATCTCGCCGATGATGAACGGATGGGACAGCACGCCGTCAGCTTCGAGCAAGGCGAAAAGCGCTTCGACTCCGCGATCGATATGCCGCACCCAAACCGAGGTATCGACCAGAATCACCTGGTTTTCGGTCGCCGTCGCCGGCCGGCGACGAAACCGGGCTGGCTGGCGCCCAGGCGCGCCAATCGCCTTGCGGCCTCGCGCTCGACCAAAGTCTTGAGCGCCCGATTGATGAGCGCCGATTTCTCTTTCAGGCCGGTGAATTCCTGAGCCTTGGCCAGCAATTCGTCATCGAGAGCGACCGTCGTGCGCATTTTTAAAGTCCTGCCAAGCACGAAAAATAGCATCATCTGATGCTCGTTTCAATGCTCGAAGTCTGTCCGGCCAGACGGTGCGGGGCTCGCTACTGTTCCGGCAGCGGGATGAACTCGATCTCGTCGCCGGGCACCTTGCCGAAATGACCGGCCTTCCACTCCGCCTTGGCCTGCTCGATGCGTTCTTTCCGCGAGGAGACGAAATTCCACCAGATGTGGCGAGGCCCATCCATCGGCGCCCCGCCGACGATGACGAAATGGCAGTCCGTCGCCGCCGTCACCGTGACGCGATCGCCCGGCTTGAACACCAGAAGCCGACCCGGCTCGAATTTGTCGCCGGCGATGTCGATAACGCCGTCGATCACGTAGACGCCGCGCTCCTCATGATCGGCATCGAGCGGCAGCGTGGAGCCGGCCTTCAGGTGCACGTCGGCGAACACGGTCTCGTGCACCACCGGCACCGGCGAGGAGGCACCGTAGAGCGAGCCCACGACCACGCGCGCGCTCTTGCCGTTCTCCGCCACGATGGGAAACTCGGTGGTCTCGTGATGAGCGAACGCCGCGTCAATTTCCTCCTTGGCCGCCGGCAGCGCCACCCACATCTGCAAGCCATGGATGGGGCTGCCGGTGGTGCGCAACTCGGCGCCGGTGCGCTCCGAATGCACGATGCCGCGCCCGGCCGTCATCCAGTTCACCTCGCCCGGCTTGATCGCGGCGGCGGTGCCCAGGCTGTCGCGGTGCATGATCTCGCCGTCGAACAGATAGGTGACGGTGGCGAGCCCGATATGCGGATGCGGCCGCACATCGAGCCCGCTGCCGGTGCGGAATTCCGCCGGCCCGAAATGGTCGAAGAAGATGAACGGCCCGATCATGCGCGTGCGCGCGGAGGGCAGCGCGCGGCGCACGGCGAAATCGCCGAGGTCGACCGTGCGCGGCACGATCACCTGATCGATCGCATCGCAGGCATAGGCGTCGCCCGCGTTCGGGTCCTTGCCGGGAAAGAAACTCATCGCGTCCGCTCCTCTTGGCTACGACCCGTCCGGTCGCCTGCGTTCTACGAGGCCAGCGTCACAAACGGCTGACCCTTGACCGACTCGACCAGGCCGTTGAATGCCTCGTTGACTTTGTTCCAGGTCGGCAGCTTCTTCATCGTGTCGAGCCAGCGCTTCACGTTCGGATACGGCGCAAAGTCGACGCCGACCACCTCACCCAGCGTCACAAGACAGGCGCCGAAATAGTCGGCGACGGTGATGCTATCACCGCAGAGATAGTTGTTCTTCGGTCCGATCCAATAGTCGTTGAGCACCGTGAGCCAGCGCTTGGAATTCTCCTTGCCGAACTCGAGCGTGGCGGCCTGCGCCTCGTCGCTGCGCCGTTTCAGGTGCGGGAATAGCTGCGGGTAGCAGAGGTTGTAGGCCCATTCGCGATAGAAATTCGTGTTGATCCAATCCATGACCTCGTTGACCTTGGCGCGTGCTTTGAGGTCCTTCGGATAGGTCGGTGAGCCGATCTTCTCGGCGAGGTATTTCAGGATGGCGGAGCTTTCGGTCAGCGTGAGGTCGTCATCCTTCAGCATCGGTACGAGACAGTTGGGATTTAGCTCGGAATAGGGCGGCTGCATATGCGCGCCGGTGAAGAGATCGACCACTTCCTCCTCGACCGGGATGTTGTTCTCGGCGATGAAGAGCCGCACCGGCCGCGACGTCATCGATACCGGGTGCATATAGAGCTTCATGGAAATTCCTCCCCTGGCTGGTTCGGCCTGATGGGCGCGTTTAATCGAGCATGAGCGCCGCTGCGCCGGCCCGATGCGCCATCCTGATGTGCCTTCGTGCCCCGCGCGCAGTCTAGCGCGGCGGCCGCATGCACCCAAAGCCCTCGGCGCGGGAATTTCTGGCCGGAATGCCCTTGGGTCGCAGCGGCGGGACGCCGCCCGCAGCAGTCGTGGGACGCCGCGTGCGCCGGAATCCGCCAATGTTTACAGATTCTTCTTGTAACGAGGGTGTCGAACCCCTATGTGGGACCCCTGCCGCGTGACGCTTGCGTGACGCGGCTTTTCACATCATTCCGCGAGCCGGCACGCCGGTCTCTCGGGCTTCGATCTCTGGTTGGGGAGAGCGGCATGTCGCAGAACGCCCTCTTGCGATCGGGGAAGGGCTTGGGGACTCCAGGTACCACCCGAAAAGAAGAACAAGACACAGCGGTCAAGGGGCCGCCGGCGAGCGTCGACGCGCGTCTCGACGAGCAAAACGATCATTTCGTGGTGCGCAACGGCGTGCGTTGCGCGGGCGCGCATCTGATCGTGGACCTTTACCACGCCAGCCGGCTCGACGATCTTGAGCACATCGAGGAGACGCTCAGGGCCTGCGTCGACGCCGCCGGCGCCACGCTGCTGCACATCCATCTGCACCACTTCGAGCCCAATGGCGGCGTCTCCGGCGTGGCGGTGCTGGCCGAGAGCCACATCTCGATCCACTCCTGGCCGGAGCACGGCTATGCCGCGCTCGACGTCTTCATGTGCGGCGATGCCAATCCGGACGCCTGCGTGCCGGTGCTGCGGCAGGCCTTCAGCCCAAAGAAGATCGCGGTGAGCGAGTTGATCCGCGGCCAGGGCGCGGGCTGAGGTCGCACGCGGCGAGGCCCGCGGGCAGGGCGGCCGGAGAGGCCGCCGGCCATATCGTCCGATCCGACCGTCCGATCGAAGCGGGCGATGCGCGCTTGCGCCGAGCCTGTTTACTCCGCCGCGACGACCGGCTCCTTGGTTGCGCCCGCCGCGGCATGTGTCTTGCTGCGGATGGACTCGTCGCGCTTCTTGCGCGCAAGCGCGCCTTCTCCGCCCGCCGTCGCGTGATAGAGGTCGAGCGTTTCGAACTCGTCCGTCCCCGGGGGGGCGATGGCAAGATCGCTGTAGGTCCAGCGGTCGGGCGCCTTCAGCGCCGCGTTCAGCATCGCCCGGCAGCGCAGATAGACGCGCAGATAGCGCCAGGCCTTGAGCGCGGTGCCGCCCCAGTAGCGCGCGTAGAAGACGATGGCGTTTTCCCGCGGAAGATCGCTGCGGCGGTCGCGGCGGAATTTCAGCCGGAAGGCGCCGCCTTCCAGCGGGTGCACGCCCTCGAACAGGATCATCAGATAGAACCACAGGATGGTCGACAGCGTGGTTCCGGGCCGCCCGATCCGGCTCGCGCAGGTGCGCCGCAGGATCGTGTTGATATGCTCGGGCGTGTAGAAGGCGTGCCAAGCCGCGCGATAGGCCTCCTCCCATTCCTGGTCCGACATCGTGCCGTGATGCGAGACCCGGTGGTTGAGGTCGTATTTGTTCATGTCGGGGTCCATCCAGGCGCCCTTGGCGGCGAGCACCTTGTGGTCCTCCGAGCCCGGCAGCGGCGTCAGGAAGAAGAATTCCAGAATATCGACCGGCAATTCGCGCTTGATGATCTCGATGTCGCGCAGGATCGAGGCCTTGGTGTCGGCCGGGAATCCGAGGATATAGCCTGCGTAGGTGATGGCGCCGTGGTTGCGCCACATCTGCAGCATCTCGCGATATTCGGTGATCTTGTTCTGCCGCTTCTTGGCCGCGATGAGATTGTCCGGATTGATGTTCTCCAGACCGATGAACACGCGCCGCACGCCGGCGCGCGTCGCCTTCTCGATGAAGCCCGGGATCTTGTGGCAGAGCGTATCGACCTGGATGGTGAAGCCGATGTTCATGCGCTCGCCTTCGCGCATGGCGATCATGCGGTCGAACAGCGGCTCCCAGTCCTTGTTACGGGCGAAATTGTCGTCGGTGATAAAGAATCGCTTGATGCCCTGCGCGTAATTTTCGCGCACGATCTTTTCCAGGTCGTCGGCGGAGCGGATGCGGCTCTTGCGTCCCTGCACATTGATGATGGTGCAGAACGAGCACTGGTAGGGGCAGCCACGGCCGAGATCGATGCTCGACAACGAGCCGGACGTCCGTGCCACATGTTTCTTCGGCAGGATCGGCGGCGGCTCCCCGGCCAGTGCCGGAAGCGCGTCCATGTGATTGTACAGCGGCTTGAGGCTGCCGGCGTAGGCGTCGCGCAGAACGTCGTCGAGCCGCCTCTCTTCGGCCTCGCCGGCGAAGAGGGAAATTCCCATGGCCTGCGCGGCTTTGATGTCGTCCGGCAGTTCGGGCAGCATGGCGATGCAGCCGGAGACGTGGAAGCCGCCGATGCAGACGGGCAGTCCGGCGGCAAGGAACGGCTGCGCCAGATCGACTGCGCGCGGAAACTGGTTCGATTGCACGCCGACCAGGCCGATCAGCGCGCGGCCGCCCTCGCTTTCGATCAGCTCAATGATCTTGTCGGGCCGAACGCGGCGGTTTGTTTCATCATAGGTATGCAGGCGGATGTCGACGCCGTTGCCGAGCACCTCGCGCCGGCTGGCGTCCTCCGCCAGGGCATTGAGGCAGGCCAGCGTGTTCGACGGGATCGCCGAGCGCAGCCACTGAATCGGATAGCCGTCATCGTCGTAATGCGACGGCTTGATCATCACAAAGTGGAAGAGATCGGGCTTGCGTTCGCCCGCAGTGTTCGTCATGCCGCGCCCCCTCACAATGCCCTGCTGAAATTGGACCTTGCCGCGGCCTCCAATGGGGCTGGAAACTGGCGACAAACATCGCGATGAGAGATGCCGCCGATCTCCTTGTATAGTCGCAGATTTCGCCGCCCATGCAAGCTCGAATTTCCGCAGGTGTTTCGGATACCTACGGCGCCGCCGCGGCGGCGTTCCGCTTGGCGGCCCTTCGAACTATCGTGCTGTAGGGAATGGCGGTCCCGCGTGATTTATGCATAAGAGGCCCTCACATCGGGTCACGAACAACCCCCCGCACGACGGTATGGACCGGGGAGAGACAGGCTGATGGCCGAGAAACGCTGGATCTCTGAAACCCTCTTCGAGCCGCAAGGCTTCCGCACGAGCTACGAGGTCGAGCGGGTGCTCTACGAGACCCGCACCGAGCATCAGCATCTCGTGCTGTTCGAGAATAAGTTCTTCGGCAAGATGCTGATGCTCGACGGCGCCACGCAAATCACCAGCCGCGACGAATATGTCTATCAGGAAATGATGAGCCATGTGCCGCTGTTCGCGCATGGCCGCGCGCGCGACGTGCTCATCGTCGGCGGCGGCGACTGTGGCATCGCCGAGGAAGTGCTCAAGCACAAGTCCGTGAAGCGGCTCACCCAGGTCGAGATCGACGCCTCGGTAGTCGAATTCGCCAAGGAGCATTTCCCCGAATTCACCAGGCCGGTGTTCGCCGACAAGCGTTTCGAGAGCGTGATCGGCGACGGCATGCACTACGTTGCCGAAACCGCACGCCGCTTCGACGTCATCATCGTGGATTCGACTGACCCGCAGGGGCCCGGCGCGGTACTGTTCACCAGGGAGTTCTATGCCGCCTGCAAGCGCTGCCTGAACACGGGCGGCGTGCTGGTCACGCAGAACGGCGTGCCGTTCCTGCAGGCGGATGAGTTGAGGTCCAGCATCGGGCATTTCGATGCGTTGTTTGCCGACGCGACATGCTACGTCGCGGCGGTGCCGACCTATGTCGGCGGGCTGATGGCGATGGGCTTTGCCAGCGATGACAAGCGGCTGCGGCGCACATCCGTTCGCCTGCTGACGGAGCGTTACCGCAAGGCAGAGGCATTCGCGACACAATACTGGACGGCGGAAGCGCATACCGGCGCCTTTGCGCTGCCGCGCTTCATCGCCGATATCGTGACCGAAGCGCGCAGCAAACCGGCATCCGGCCGGCGCCGTTAACCGGGCGCTAACCATACTCGACGCGAGCGACCCTGGTTGCACAGTTTTCGTCCTAGCGCGCCTTATGCTTAAGCGCGCCTTTACGGCGAGCTGGCTCACTATCCTGATACCAAGAGGGGTTGCCGGGCCGGCGCGCATGGATTGGTTACGAGGCGCATTCACGCGGCGCAATATCATAGCGATCGCCGCCGGCCTGCTGCTGGCTGGCGCGCCCCTTGTCGCCTTCGATCTTTGGCTCGGCGGGGTAATCGAGCGGCAGGGCCAGCAGGAAGCGGCGACCGCGGCCAAGCGCGCCGTCTCGTTGGCGGACGCGCGGGTGGCGCAAGTTGTGCGCGCGCTCGATGCGCTCGCCGCGGAGGGGGTGAATTCCTGCGGTCCGGACGCGATCGCCGCCATGCGCGGCGCTGCGTTCAACACGATGCCCATCAAGGAGATCGACCTGGTCGGACCCGGCGGGCGGACGCTGTGTACGGGTGACGGCGATCAGCTCGGCGCGCGCCGAATGGTGTCGACCGAACCCTTGCCCGGCGCACCTGGCTATTTCATCGAGGTCATGCGGCTGGCCAATGGCTACTCCATGGTACGCCTGCGCCGTAAGGTGCAGAGCGGCCCGAATTTTATTGCCGCGCTCGTGCCCAATTGCCTGTTCCTGCCACAGGTCGCGAATCAGGGCGGGCCGTTCAGCGCCTATGCCCACATCGTCACGCGGTCCGGCAACATGATCGGGGAGGTCGGCAAGATACCGAAGGCGGGCGAGGCCGGCCGGTTCAGCGGTTCGGCCAAATCCGGCAAATTCGGCTTCCACGCCGAAGTAGTGCAGCCGCGCGGACCGATGCCCGCCGACAAGGCCGATCTGCGATGGCTGGGGCTCTTCGGCAGCGGCGGCGTTGCCGTGATTATTATCGCCATCGCTGCCTTGATGAACCGCCGCCAGCCGGGCAATCCCGTGGCGGAGATCGAGAAGGCGCTGCGTGCCGGCGAATTCGTGCCTTACTATCAGCCGGTGGTCGACATTCGCTCGGGCCAGTTGCGCGGCGCCGAAGTGCTGGTGCGCTGGAAAAAGCCGGACGGCACGCTGGTGCTGCCGGGCGCTTTCATACCGTTGGCTGAATTCGAGCGGGCTGATTCGCGACATGACGCGCGACCTGATGCGGCGCGTCTGCGTCGAGGCGGGGCCGGCGCTCGGCTGCCGGCCGGGCATGAAGATATCCTTCAATTTTGCAGGCAAGCTGTTCGGCGACCAGTCCATCGTAAAGGACGTGCGCAAGATATTCTCGGCCTCGCCAATCAAGCTATCGCAGGTCGTGCTCGAAGTGACCGAGCGCGATCCGATCGAGAATTTCACCGAAGCGCGCCAGGTGATCGCGGCATTGCAGGGGCTCGGCGTCCGCATCGCCATCGACGACGTCGGCACCGGCCACAGCGGCCTGTCCTACATGCTCAAGCTCGGCGTCGACATCATCAAGATCGACAAGATGTTCGTCGACGCCATCGGCACCGACCGCAACTCCACCACGATCGTGGAGACGCTGATCGATCTCGCCCACAACATGCGCATGGATGTGGTGGCCGAAGGCGTCGAGAATTTCGAGCAGGTGGTGCATTTGCGCGAGCTCGGCGTCCGTTCGGCGCAAGGCTATGTGTTTGCGCCGCCGCTGCCGGGCAGCGCTTTCCTCAGGCTTGTTGAGGCGATCGATCCGCTGCCGGCTGAGGAAATTGAGGCGCCAGACGCGGCCGAGAAGGCCGAGGCCGCCTGACGGGCGAGGCGTGCGCCGATGCGCGATTGATCCGCATCAATGTACCGCACCAGGCTTTCTCCGATAGAAGGGCGATGGAGGTGACGACTATGATTCGTGTAATTGCTGTATTGACGGCTGCTTTCTTGGGGCTGACGGCGGCTATGCCGTCCGCTTCGGCGCAGGATAATACGCTCGGCGGTGCGATCATCGGCGGCGGCATCGGCGCTATCATCGGCGGCGCCGCGACCGGCAAGGCCGGCGGCGCCATCGCCGGCGGCATCATCGGCGCCGCTGCCGGCGCAGCCCTCGGCTCCCAGCTCGAGCCGCGTCGCGGGGGCTATTACTGGTACCGTGACCGCTGTTACCGGCGCTGGCGCGACGGCAGCTATCACCGGGTCGACCGCCGCCGCTGCTACTGACGGAGCGGCGCGGCGAAGCACCGCACACGAAAAAGGGCGGCCTTGCGGCCGCCCAGTTATAACGCCACGCGGGAGGAACCTCGCTACGGGTCGGCTGACCAACCGGGGGCCGGCCCGCGTGACTTATTTCAATTAACAGTCCGTCACGCTGGCGGCGATTCGTCAACCTTGAATCAAAAACCGTGCGGCGCCGCCTAGTGCCGAATACCGGCGCGCGGCTCCTTTCCACCGTTTTCCTGTGCATCGCCGTCTGGCCTGCTCGGCGCGCTTGGAACGCGCAGGGACAGGCACGCGTTGGAACTTTCGCGGGCGCTGTAGAGCGGCGCCCGGAAAGGGGCTTCGTCATGACCGATATCGATCGCAATACGCGGCAGCCCGCTGCCAGTCTTACACAATGTCCTACCGGCCGTTGGTGGCTCTGCGCGCTGCTTGGCCTCGTCATGCTGGCCGGCGGCGTGTTCGTGCTGTGGAATGTGGTGGCGGCCTCGCTGGTCACCGCGCTGTTCTTTGCTGCCGCGCTGGTGGTGGTCGGCCTTTTCCAGATCGTGCATGCGTTCAGCGCTCGCGGCTGGAGCTCGCTCGTGCTCAGCCTGATCGTCGGCATCCTGTTTGTCGGCGCAGGCTTCATGCTGGCGGCCGATCCGCTGGCAACGTCGCTCGGCCTGACGCTCGCGATCGCCGCGCTCTTTCTCGCCGGCGGGGCGTTGCGGCTGTGGATTGCCGCCCGGCATTGGCACGACCACGGCTGGATCCTCACCATATCCGGGCTGTTCGGCATCGCGCTCGGCGTGGTGCTGATCCTCGGCTTTCCGTGGAGCGGACTGGTGGTGCCCGGCATCCTGCTCGGCGTCGACCTGATCTTCCAGGGCGCGTGGTGGCTGACCGTCGGCCTGTGGGTACGCCGGCCGCACACCGGCGGCCACTTCGCGCGCGCTTAAGCCGCGCGTCGGCAGGCGTCAGCGGTGGCGTTTGCGCCGGTTGTAGGGCGAGCGGTTGGTGGGTTTGAGCGAGATGCCCTCGCGCTGCGCCTTGCCGCGGACCGCGATCTCGCTGCGGCCAAGCTTGAGGCCGATCACCCGCGTCGGCGTGTTCTCGCGCGCGAGCCGCCGCAGCGCGCGGACGTCGCCGGTGCTCCAGTTCTTGTTCATGTTGCGCTTGTAGCGGGGATGCGCCTTGCGCGGACCCTTGCGGCCGATCGGCGAATCCGGACGCTTCCAACTGGCGCGGCGCTGCGCTGTTCTCGCCATGACATTCCTCCGGCTCTGTTCAATTTGCGCGGAGTATAATGCACAGGCGGGAACATGAGTTCCGCAAGGCAAGAAGCCGGCTTGTGCGGAAAGCCGCCTCATGAACGTTCCGGACGTAGGTGAGGGCGCTTGCGTTAAGCCGGCTCGTTACTCCTTTCCACAGGGATGCTACGCGGCCGCCGCGGCGGGGAACCGCGTCAAGGTTTCAAATGAATAGCCGCAGGCCTCGCATTCCCACAGGTGACGGACGCGACCGCCCTCGCGGTATTCCGTCCATTCGGGAACGTAGATGCGCTCGCCGCACTGGGCGCATTCGATCACCGGGCGCGAGCGTGCGAACCTGCCGGTGTCGTGTCTGAGTTCCATGGGCCTCCTCCACATCTCGGCGGGGCCCCCCATGCCTTCTTCGCCCTGCATCCTATCGCGCGCGGCGCGGGGCAATGAAGCAGCAAGGCTGACATAACCGCCGGTCGTGCGAAAAAGCCTCGTCTCACAGCGTGACGCCGAAGCGCGCGAGGGTCCAAACGGTGGCGAGATAGAGAATGATGGTAAGGGCGCAGCCGGCGGCGAGCGCCGGCCAAAAGCCGACGCCATGCCGCAGCAGCAGCGGCATCAGAAGGAACATCGGCAGCGTCGGCAGCACGTACCAGAAGGTCGACTGGGCGAGCGCGGCGACGCGCTGGTTGTCGCCGCCGTCGCGCCACAGCCAGATCAGCGCGAGCAGCGAGGTGAGCGGCAGCGACACGATGAGCGCGCCGAGGGCAGGCGCGCGCCGGGCGGCTTCCGAAGCGGCAGCAATGAGTACCCCGGAGATGCCGGCTTTCAGGATGAGGTAAAGCATATGTTTAGCCTGGGTCGGTCAGGTCCTCGAGCGCCTTCGTGGCGGCGGTTGAAGGTCACGGCGAGGCTATTCAAGTTCATGTATAACATGAATATAGACGGCCGGCCCGCTTTGCGCCGGATCACGGCGGAGCGGCTGCGGCAAACCGGCAGCGCCGCTCGATTTCCTCGATTTCGCTGGCGCGATTTGATCTGGCTCAAAACGGCGCCCGCGCCGGGCCCTAGGGTAGGGGTTCGAGCGTGCCCCAACCCCATCGTCTCCCCCAAGGACGAGCGCTCGTGCCCCGGCGCCGCTTTCCCCGAGCGGACCATACGCCGGGGCTTTGTTTTTCGGGGCCGTGCCGGGGCCAAGCAGATATCCTGCGGGCGGCAGGCAGGCAGGCGAGCGGAGGCGGCCGGCTCCACAATTCTGCCACGGATAGAGCCTTGCTCCGGCGGCGCGCGCGCGCCATGCTTCCGCCGCGATCAACCCACGAGAGCCATTCCCATGTCCGAGCGCCTGCAATCGCTTTCCCCCGCCATCCTCAGCGTCCTGCGCATCATTGCCGCGCTGATGTTCATGGAGCACGGCCTGTCCAAGCTGTTCGCCTTTCCCGTCCCCTTCGGCCACGGGGCGCCGGCGGCGTTCTCGCTGATCTGGTTTGCCGCGGTGATCGAGGTGGTCGGCGGCGGGCTGCTCGCGATCGGCCTGTTCTCGCGGCTTGCCGCCCTCGTCATGTCGGGCGAGATGGCCTTCGCCTACTTCATGGCGCACGCGCCGCACGGCTTCTACCCGCTGGTCAATAAAGGTGAACTGGCGGTCCTCTACTGCTTCGTGTTCCTCTACTTCGTGTTCGCCGGGCCGGGCCCCTTGAGCGTCGACGCCATGTTCGCGCGCCCGAAGCGGCTGACGGTGGAACAGCGGGCATAGCGCTTCGCGGTTGCGGCTGTCATTCCCGCGGCCGTGCTGGCGGGTCGCGGGGCGACAGCCGCGGCCTATTCGCCTATAATCGTGCGCCGCCCGACGTTGGAGCCGCCCGCGATGAGCCCCACCGAGGTCAAGCCGCGCGCCAAGACCAGGACCAAGACCCAGCGCCCCAAGCTGTGGAAGGTGATCCTGCTCAACGACGACTACACGCCGCGCGAATTCGTCGTCGAGGTGCTCAAGGCCGTCTTCCGCATGAACGAGAGCGAGGCCTACCGCGTGATGATTGTCGCGCATCAGAAGGGCGCCTGCGTGATCGCCGTGTTCACCAAGGACGTCGCCGATACCAAGGCGAAGGAGGCGACCGAACTCGGCAAGCAGGCGGGGTTTCCGCTGTATTTCACGACGGAGCCGGAGGAGTAGCCGGCTGGCCCGAGGCATCGCCGCGCGCCGCTTGTTGTCATGCCCCGCGCATGCGGGGCATCCAGTAACCACCGACAACACCGCGATGACTGGATCGTCCGCCGTCGCGGACGATGACGGCTGAATGTTTGGCGTGTTGCATGCCCTGAATGCGGGCGGGGTAGACAGCCTGACGCGCCGGACTTCAACTTCGCGCCAATTTTCCTCAACTCCTCGACACGCGGCTAAGCGGTTTTTCAGGCGGGCGGTATCACGATGGCGCCTGCTTGCCGGGAGAAGCCCATGCGGGATTGGCTGTTGCCCTTCGCGCCCGTCGCCGTGGTGCTCTATTTCGTGGTGTTTCCGCAGCAGTTCGAGGCGGTGATGAACTGGGCGGCGCGCCTGGTGCATTAGCTTTAACAACGCGGGACCGCCGCTTATTCCCGCGCACGCGCCAATCCAGTGAGCGCCGCCCCTGGGTCCCGGCTTGCGCGGGGACGAAGGGGGGAAGGGCAGTTGCAGCCGCATCACGGAAACCGGATGCGCGGGCCGCGCTCGGGTGGGCCGGCACGCGGCGGTGAATAGGCGGGCGCGGCTGCGTCGGCAGGCGAGGGCGGTTCGGCCGCCGTCCGCGACTCCGGGTGCAACGCCGCCTGCGCATCCGTCTGCAATGGCGCTTCCGGCTGCTCCGCCTCCGACGCAGTGCCGGCCGCCGGATAATGCGCGTCGAGCCGCGCGGCGGCTTCCCGGTGGCGGCGGATGTCCTCGTTCGCGATGCGCAGGGCGTCTTCGTTGGAATAGCCTTCGAGCAGCAGCCCCATCACCTTGTGCAGCCAGATCTTGGTCTCCGGCCGGATGACCACGTGCCAACGCTCATACAGGCAGCGGTCGGTGTCGCCGACGCAGGCGCGCGCGCGCATGCAGCGCTTGTCGCGGCAGACCAGCCACAGATGGTAGGCGGTGAAGACCTTGTGGCGCGCCTCCGCCAGGCTGCGGGCGTTCTCCGCGCGCTGGCGCTCGAACTCCTCGCGCCGGCGGCGTTTTGTTTCCGGCGTGTCGTCTTCGGGCTCGATGCGTCTGCGTGCCGGCATGCGGGCAAGCTCCATCCTTCTCGCGGGCGCCTGTGCGCCGCGAGGCTCGCAATTCCATGTCCGGCCCCGAAACAGGGGCCGGGGAGTGCTCCGGACAGGGGCCGGGAGTCCCCGGACAGGGGCCCGGGGAGTCGCCCCCGGACAGGGCCCGGGAGTGCCCCGGAAGAAAGTCGAGGGGGGCGGAACGCCGAGAGGCGCTCAACTTCCGCGCTGTGAGAGGCGCGGCGCGCGTCTTTGCGTAAAGACGCGCTCGCCTCTCGGCGCTCCGCTGCGGCGATTTCCGTTCCCGGGTCCGCGCTTCCTGGGACGAGGCATTGGCGCCAGTCCCAGTCCAGCAGAGCTCCCTGCGGAGGGGTCGTAGTGCCCCCCGGTCGGGTCCCGAGACCTCCCGAGCGCGGGGTTACGAGCCCCGCCCGCGGGCGCCGCCCCAGCCCGAACCGGTTGCCCGGTCCTGGCCCGGGAAGGTTGAGGCCGCATCTCCGGCCCTGACCTTCCCGCCGCTCCGCCTTCGGGACCGTCTCGCGAAGACGCCCCCTCGTCGAGCGAGGTGAAAGGAATATAGGCATATGCAGGGAAGATGGTCAAGAGGAGGATGAGAAAAAAATCTGAGGGGCTGGCTGATTTCGGAGGCAGCGCGGGGCTGTGGTCGGCCCGGCACCCCGAAGGCGTCATGGCCGGGCTTGTCCCGGCCATCCACGTTTTACTTGGTTGAGGTGCCCCTGAGGCGTGGATGCCCGGCACAAGGCCGGGCATGACGGAAGAATGTCAGATCGTGTAGCCCGCATGCAGCGAAGCGCAATGCGGGCCGGATATCGCAATGTCAGCCCCGGATTTCGCCCCGCTCCATCCGGGCTACGCTTGCTTCGACCGGCTCAAGCGCGATCCCGAATTTGCCGAAGATGGCAATGCGATCATGACGCCGAGCGAGCCGGTCGGGGGAAGTGGGGCGTCTTCGCAAGGTGGGTTGACCGAAACGAAACCGCCAACAATCCCTGTCAAGGCTATGGGTTTTCCTGCGTTCAGCCCATCCTACGGGCTTTATTTGACCTGTGGGCCATTAGAGCCATGGCCGCGGTCGTCGACCGCGTGCGTGTAGTGTCCTGCATGTATTTTTCGTTGGGCCTCCAAAAAATATTTTTCTGGCGGCGTCAGGGGGGTGCTTCTCAGGATATCCATTCTGTCAACTAGTTCGCCCAACACCCTTTCGGCCCTTTCCAGGCTGTCGGAAGGACAAAAGTTGGCCGCCATCCTGAATCGTCCCTGTAGGATTTTGTATTCGGCGGCAGACCGCGAAATCTCGTCGACGCTGGTTTCTATTTTGAGGGCATCCGCGAGCGCCGGGAGCAAGCTGGCAGAAAAAGCCAGAAGTGCGATTATCCAGTCGGGCAACGAGTTTTTAAAAACGCTGACGCCGGCTATTCCGCCTAGAACAATTGGCGCCGCAACAAAAAATTGCTTCTGTAGCCGAACTCTCCGAAGCCACAGGAAAAATGTTGTTGCGGTATAGAGGCAAGATTCCTCCTGCCGCAGACACTCATTTCGAATTTGAAGTCGGCGATCCTCGTCTACACGTACTTCGGAATTAGTGTCCCGAATATCTTCTGCCATTCTTCACCCGCCTTCTCTAATTCGTCCTCATATTCATAGCGTTCAGCCTTGGTCGCGCGATCTTTCGCACTTTCGGCCCGGCTAAACCACTCGGCGCCGAGTCCGATATATTCAAAAGTACCCGGTACAATAACATGAGAGTTTTTCTTTCCGATTAAATATTCGAAAAAATCCCGCGTCATCCAGTCGTGATAGAATGGGCTATTCAACCTGTACTTCCATTGGTCGATGAAATCCACAGCAAGCAATTCAAGCCAAAAGGATTTAATTGGCACAGAGCATTCGCGCTGCCAGCACTTCATGTATTTTATTAGCAGTCGAGCGTTTCCATTTGAGCTCGAATTTGCATCCCTGATGTTATGTTGTTCGGCAATCGGATCCGTGTCTTTGTATTTGCCGCCTGCATTGGTGTCGCATATCCAAAACTGCCCATTTGTAAGTTCGAACGCTGGCAAGACTTCAATGTTTATCGTATTGAATTGGACCACAATTACCTGACCGTCGGCTCTCATTTCAGTGCTTGGATAGGTTTTGGTAAGGACGCCCTTAACTTCTTGAAGGAGGGCTGATTGTTTGTTGCCCGTATAGGATTGTAGTCGGTCGTAAACTTTCTTTGGAAGCTTAAATAGAAGATCGATGTCTCTTGGAGGGCGCATTCGTGTATGCTTTCCCCAAGATCCGACCAAGATCGAATTGTCTGTCTCCGAATTGCTGTCATAATAATGCTGATTTAGGCATCTTGTTACACCATGGCGCTTGGTTGATCCGTCGGCAATTTGATCGGTTGTCAATTTCAGATTGGCGCCGAGTTGGGTGAATCGCGCTGTTACCCCGTTCCACATGGGATACTCCAAATTCTTTTTGAAATAATTGGGCGGACGAATGGGAGCGCCTGCGCCAAGCCGCGGCGGCCCGATTGGGTGCTAGCTTGTCATTTTCGCCGCTTATAAGGAGACTGATTGGTGGGCTTTAGCGAGATGCCTTCTTGTGAAGCCCGAGTGCGCACCGCACCTTCGGTTCGTCCGAGGTGCAGCCCGATCACACGAGTTGGCGTGTTCTGCCTCGCTTCCTGGCGAAGTTGTTTGATTTCGCGAGGCGTCCAATCATTCCCGGAATTGCGGGTATACTTCGGCATTGTTTTGGCCTTTCAATGCATTGCCTCATAGCCCAAATGGGCGTTGGAGAACGCTAAGGCCCTGCTGGACGCCAGGAAGAAAGATCGCTTAAGTAACCTCGCCAGAGGAAAGCGATCCCGCTTTCTGACTTCCTGCATGCCTTAGCGGGTTGCAGGTCCTAACGCCGGGCTCACGCTCGGCGTTAGCGTTTGAGCGTACGAATCAGCGTGCGAATTACCATTTTACCTCGACGCGGCAAATTGCAATCGCGCGCGATAGTAACTTCCGCCTGTATCCACAGGCGAATTTCCCAAGGATATAAAAGGCGCGCGTTATAGACGCGGGCCAAGTAACTCATAACTCACGAACATCCCGTGGCCGCCCCACACATATCGCACTTCATGCCGGTGCTGTCCGTCGCGCGCTCGATCGCCGCGCGCCGGCTAAGCTTCTGCTTCGCAGTCCTCGGCGCACCGCCCGCTCACTGTTTCTTCTTCGCCGCCGGCTTGTCTTTCGCTTCCGCCTCGGCGGCTGCGTCCTTGGCTTCCTTCGCCTCGCGCAGCTTCTTCAGCCGCGCGGTCTTCGCGCGGGTGGCGACTTGGGCTGCTTCGTAGTCGGCCATGGCTTTGACGCCCTCGCGCGCCTGCGTCTGCTTGCGCTTGAAGCTGGCTTCGGCCTTGGCCTTGGCGTCTTTCGATTTGTCGTTCAGGGCGGTCTCCCAGTGGTTTGGCCCGACCGGGGCGGGTAAGAATCTCTTGTCCAGACTTCCTAAGCGGGATCGCCGGGTCAAGCCCGGCGATGACGAGTCAGAGCATGCCGCGTCTCACGAACACCCCGTGGTCCCGCCGCAGGTGTCGCACTTCATGCAGGTGCCGTTGCGCACCATGGTGAAGTTGCCGCATTCCGGGCAGGCCTCGCCCTCGTAGCCCTTGGCGCGGGCTTCCGCGCGCTTCTCGGCCGCCGCCGTCTTGGCGTGCGTGCGCGCGTCAGCCTCGTTGAGCACTTCCAGCGCCTGCGCCGGCGAGAGCTTGGCTTCGGGCTCGCTCTTGAGCGCGGTGGCGCCGGAGGTCTCGGCGCGGGCGGCGCCCGAGCGGAGCGCGGTCACTTTCGTCGACCCCCCTCCCTGTCCCTCCCCCGCAAGGGGGGAGGGGACGCCAGCCGCCTGGCTCGTCGTGCCCTGGCCCTTCGGGCCCTGCACCACCGACAGGCGGTCGGTGCGCGAGCGGGTCAGGCCCTTGGAGACGTAGTGCGAGGCCGGCGTGGACTTGCCTTCCTCCACGCCCTTGCCGAGCGCGTCGAAGCCCGTCTCGGTCGGATCGACATGGGCGAGATCGAAGCGCTCCATGTAGCTCACCGCCAGCTCGCGGAACACGTAGTCGAGGATGGAGGTGGCGTATTTGATCGAGTCGTTGCCCTGCACCGGGCCCTGCGGCTCGAAGCGGGTGAAGGTGAAGGCGTCGACATATTCGTCGAGCGGCACGCCGTATTGCAGGCCGAGCGAGACCGCGATGGCGAAGTTGTTGAGGAGCGAGCGGAGCGCCGCGCCCTCCTTGTGCATGTCGATGAAGATCTCGCCGAGGCGGCCGTCGTCGTATTCGCCGGTGCGCAGATAGACCTTGTGGCCGCCGACCACGGCCTTCTGGGTGTAGCCCTTGCGGCGGTCGGGCATGCGCTCGCGCTCGCGCAGCACGGTGACGCGCTCGACGATCTTCTCCACCACTTTCTCGGCGAGCCCGGTGGCGCGCGCCGCCATCGGCTTGTCGAGGAAGGCTTCGACCAGGTCGTCCTCGCACTCCTCGTCCTCGATGAGCTGCGCGTTGAGCGGCTGCGAGAGCTTGGAGCCGTCGCGGTAGAGCGCGTTTGCTTTCAAGGCGAGTTTCCAGGAGAGCAGGTAGGCCTGCTTGCAGTCCTCCACCGTGGCGTCGTTCGGCATGTTGATGGTCTTGGAGATGGCGCCGGAGATGAAGGGCTGCGCCGCCGCCATCATCTTGATGTGGCTTTCCACCGAGAGGAAGCGCTTGCCCGTGCGGCCGCAGGGGTTGGCGCAGTCGAACACCGGATAATGGACGGGCTTCAGGTGCGGCGCGCCTTCCACCGTCATGGCGCCGCAGACATGGATGTTGGCGGCCTCGATCTCGCGCTTGGAAAAGCCGAGCGCGGCGAGCAGGTCGAAAGCGGGAAGGCCAAGGTCGTCCGCGGCGATGCCGAGCGTGT
Source organism: uncultured Pseudomonadota bacterium (assembly GCA_963837965.1). Taxonomy (GTDB): domain Bacteria; phylum Pseudomonadota; class Alphaproteobacteria; order Rhizobiales; family Xanthobacteraceae; genus Pseudolabrys. The sequence goes on from CAWIPY010000015.1 coordinate 27,858, forward strand.
CGGTCAGGAAGTCCTCGCCCAGCGTCCACTTGTTGAACACGAACTTGATGTCGAAGGCGGTGGGCAGCGCCTTCTCCACCTTGGCGATGGCGTCGTCGGTGAAGCCCTTCGCCTTCAAGGTGGTGTGGTTGATGGCGGGCGCCTGCGCCATGGTGCCGTGGCCGACCGCGTAAGCCTCGATCTCGGCGATCTGCGCCTCCGAATAGCCGAGCGTGCGCAGCGCTTCCGGCACGGCGCGGTTGATGATCTTCCAGTAGCCGCCGCCGGCCAGCTTCTTGAACTTGACCAGCGCGAAGTCGGGCTCGATGCCGGTGGTGTCGCAGTCCATCACCAGGCCGATGGTGCCGGTGGGCGCGATCACGGTCGCCTGCGCATTGCGGTAGCCGTGCGCCTCGCCGAGTTCGAGCGCGCGGTCCCAGGCCGCCTTGGCATGGGCGATCAATTGCACGTCGGCGCAGGCGGCGTGGTCGAGCGGCACCGGCGGCTGAGCGACCTGCTCATAGCCGGTGCGCTCGCCATGGGCGGCGCGGGCGTGGTTGCGTATGACGCGCAGCATGTGCTCGCGGTTCTTCTTGAAGCCGGGGAAGGGCCCGAGCTGCCGCGCCATCTCGGCGGAGGTGGCGTAAGCGACGCCGGTCATGACGGCGGTGAGCGCACCCGCAATCGCGCGGCCGGCGTCCGAGTCGTAGGGGATGCCGGAGGTCATCAAGAGGCCGCCGATATTGGCGTAGCCCAGGCCCAGCGTGCGGTACTGGTAGGACAGTTCCGCGATCTGCTTCGACGGAAACTGCGCCATCATGACGGAGATTTCGAGCACGATCGTCCACAGCCGCACGGCGTGCTCGTACTCCTCCACCTTGAACGCGCCGGTCTTCTCGTCGCGGAAGGTCAAGAGGTTGAGCGAGGCCAGGTTGCAGGCCGTGTCGTCGAGGAACATGTATTCCGAGCACGGATTGGACGCGCGGATCGGCCCGGAAGCCGGGCACGTGTGCCAGTCGTTCACCGTCGTGTGGTACTGCAGGCCGGGATCGGCGCTCGCCCAGGCGGCGTGGCCGATCTTCTCCCACAATTCGCGCGCCTTCACCGTCTTCTTGACCTTGCCGGTCTTGCGGAAGGTGAGGTCCCAGCTCCCGTCGGCCTCCACCGCCTTGAGGAAGCCGTCGGTGACGCGCACCGAATTGTTGGAGTTCTGTCCGGAGACGGTGAGATAGGCGTCCGAATCCCAATCGGTGTCGTAGGTCGGGAAGTGGATGTCCTTGTAGCCCTGCTTGGCGAACTGGATCACGCGCTTGATGACGTTGTCGGAACGTAGGCGCGGCGCGCCAGCCTGATCTCGCGCTTTAAGGCCGGGTTCTTCTCCGGCGAGAAGCAGTCGTCGCCCGAGCCCTGACAGTTGACGCAAGCCTTCATGATGGCGCGCAGGTGCTTCTGGTTGATCTTGGAGCCGGTGACCAGCGCCGCCACCTTCTGCTCCTCCAGCACCTTCCAGTCGATGTACTGCTCGATGTCCGGGTGGTCGACGTCGACGATCACCATCTTGGCGGCGCGCCGCGTGGTGCCGCCCGACTTGATGGCGCCCGCCGCGCGGTCGCCGATCTTGAGGAAGCTCATCAGGCCGGACGACTTGCCGCCGCCGGAAAGGCGCTCGCCTTCGCCGCGCAGCGCCGAGAAGTTGGAGCCGGTGCCGGAGCCGTATTTGAACAGGCGCGCCTCGCGCACCCACAGGTCCATGATGCCGCCGTCATTGACCAGGTCGTCGGTGATGCCCTGGATGAAGCAGGCGTGCGGCTGCGGATGCTCGTACGAGCTTTTCGACTTGGTCAGCTTGCCGGTGAAGGGATCGACGTAATAGTGGCCCTGGCTGGGCCCGTCGATGCCGTAGGCCCAGAACAGGCCGGTGTTGAACCACTGCGGCGAGTTGGGCGCCACCATCTGGGCCGCCAGCATGTAACGCAGCTCGTCGAAGAAGGCCTGCGCGTCGTCCTCGCCGTCGAAATAGCCGCCCTTCCAGCCCCAATAGGTCCAGGTGCCGGCGAGCCGGTCGAACACCTGGCGGCAGGAATGCTCGCCGGTCAGCCGCTCCTTCTCGGGCAGTTCCTTCAGCGCCTCCTCGTCGGCGACCGAGCGCCACAGGAAGGAGGGGACGGAATTTTCTTCCACCTTCTTCAGCCGGGCGGGCACGCCGGCCTTGCGGAAATACTTCTGCGCCAGCACGTCGGAGGCGACCTGCGACCAGAATTCCGGCACCTCGACATCATCGAGCTTGAACACCACCGAGCCGTCCGGGTTGCGGATCTCGGACGTGGTGAGCCGGAACGCGAGGTCCGCGTAGGCCGATTGTCCCTCTTTGGTGTAGCGCCGTTCGATCCGCATTCTCTGCCCCTTCCATTCCGCGGGCGGCAGGCCTGCCGCCACATTATTCTCAACGAACCTGCCCGAGTCTCGGCTCAAGTCTCGGCGCAAGTCCCTGCGCTTCTCGGTTCTTCACGCGCCCCTGTCCGACAACGCTTCCACACACCTTTCGGGGCCGGCACGCGGCCCCGGCACGCCGGTTTCCGCCGGCCTTTTTGGTCTCCGGGCGCAGCAAACCCCACGCCCGTTCACACCGTTTCCGGCGCGGGTGAGTTAGCGCGACTGGCATTGTTTGAAGGTCCGGAGGGAACCTGAACTCACCGCACCGAACACACCAAAGCTAGGCTGACTCACTCCACGCGTCAACAATGGATAGACGGTAAAACTGAATCAAACACTAAATCTTGTGTCTTGCGGTGGACATATTGGGCCGAGCCCAGCGAAAGTGCCGGCAGTATCGAGCCATCGGGGCGGGGCGGGAAGCACTTTTGTCGGGCATCCCCGTTAGGCTTTTATGCCGCGATGGATGACGGAAAAATGACGGAAAACCGGGCTTGGCAAGCCCCGGGTCGCGATCACAAGGAATACCGCCGGCGGGGACGGCCGTTGGAAAACCGGCGCAATTCGGCGCACGGAGTCCGTGATTCTCGGAAGCAACTCAGGACGTTAGAGCGCAAGCGGCGGGCTTGCCGCAGCGTGAGGATGCTGCACAGGCCTGTGAATTCAGCCGCGGCGGCAATATTCGTAGCGGAATGCCGCCGCGGGGCGGCGCGCGGCGTTAGGGTAGGACTTGACTATGGAAAGGCCCGCATGGACCAGATGCTGAGCATCGACCGCCGCGCGCTCGTTACACAGGCCTTCCGGCTGGAATGGGCCACCATCGGCTGGATGTCCATCGAGGCGGGCGTCGCCATCGGCGCCGGCGTGGCGGCCGGCAGCCTCTCGCTCATGGCCTTCGGCCTCGACAGCGTGATCGAGCTGATCTCGGCCTTTGTGCTGATCTGGCGCTTGAGCGTCGAACTCAGGCGCGGCGAGGAATTCTCCGAGCGCGCCGAACACCTGGCCGCGCGGATCGGCGGGGCGCTCTTGTTTGCTTTGGCCGCCTATGTGGTGGCGAGCGCCGGCTGGAGCCTCATCACCGGCCACGGCCAGCAATTCTCCATCGCCGGGCTGGCCGTGACGGCGGCGGCGATCCCGATCATGTATGTGCTTGCCCGGCGCAAGCTGAAGGTGGCAGAGGCGATCGGCAGCCGCGCGCTACGCGCCGATGCGGTGGAAAGCATCACCTGCGGCTATCTCGCGGTGGTGGTGGTGGTCGGGCTGATCGTCGAACTGCTCACCGGCCTCTGGTGGGTGGATGCGGCGACCTCGCTGGCCATCGTCTGGTTCGTGGTCAAGGAAGGCCGCGAGGCCTGGGCGGGGGAGGAATGCTGCGGGGATTGCGATTGACCCCGTTTCCGCTCACTCCCGCGCAAGCGGGAATCCAGCGATCGCGGCGGGGATGAGCGGCATGTTGTCGGCGCATGCAGCACGCGCCCATGAAAAAGGCGGGCCCGTTGAAGGAGCCCGCCTTTTGTCCCGGCACTGTCAACCGAACAACCAGCGCCTGCCCGGAATCGGCAGGTGCTGACTAATTCATGGGCACCATAGCGGGCTCTTTTGGCGGAATGCAACTGCTGATTCTGCGGCGGACTGAATGTGCGCCCGCGAGAGCCAGCGCCCTGACTCCCCCTGATTGATTGGCGATATCGGCCAGCGTAGCCTCGCCGACCGCGTGGGGCGAAAACCGATCGACAAAATCCGGGGAGGAAATCCAATGTCCAGCATTGTCAAACGCAGCGTGGACGCCAAGACGGCGCAGGCGGCCATCGACGCCGCCGTCGCCAAGGCCCGCGACCTCGGCCTCGCCATGTGCATCGCCATCACCGACGAGAGCGGCGACTTGAAGGCCTTTCACCGTATGGACGGCGCGCCCAAGCTGTCGATCGGGATTTCCCAGGACAAGGCTTATACCGCGTCGAGTTTCGGCATCCCGACCCACGCTTGGCACGACTTCATCAAGGACGATCCGCCGCTCCTGCACGGCATCGTGCACACGCCGCGGCTCGTCGTCTTTGGCGGCGGCTATCCGATCAAGGAAAACGGCGAGATGATCGGCGCCATCGGCTTGAGCGGCGGGCACTACACGCAGGACATGGAATGCGCGGTTGCGGCCTTGAAGGCAATCGGCGCCGAGGTGGGGTGAGGCGCGTTTCATTGTGATCGGCGCGAGGCAATGAATCGAGCTGTGTGTCCCGGGCGCAGCGCAGCGCGTAACGAAGTGAAGCGGTGCGCTGCAGACCCGGGACCCCGGTTTGCTGCGCATTCGCCTAACCGGGGTCCCGGATCAGCGGTGCACCATTCGCGCTATTGCGCTCATGCTGCACCGCATCCGGACGAGGGCGTCTTGCGCAAGTGTCAAAGCATTCTGCGTCACTCCGCCTTCGTCACTCCGTATTTTTTCTCGAAGGCGTGCACGGCGGGGAAGCCCATCAGCGTGTTCATCTCGGCAAAGGGCAACATGGGCGCGGCGCTGCCCTGGCCGCTCATTTGGCCGATGCCGTGCTCTTTCAGATGGCGGTAGCAGAGCTGCATGGCGCCGGCCGCGGTGAGCAGGGCGGATACCGGGAAAATCGCGACCTTGAAACCGAGCTTGGCCAGTTCGGGCGCGGAAAGATAAGGCGTGCGGCCGCCCTCGACCATGTTCGCGAGCAGCGTCGCGCCCTTGAAGGTCTCAGCGACGCGGCGTAATTCCTCCAGGCTCTCCGGGCTCTCCACGAACAGAATGTCGGCGCCGGCCTTAAGGAACGCCTCGGCGCGGCGCAGCGCGGAATCGAGGCCCTGCGCATAGCGCGCATCGGTGCGCGCGACGATGAGGAAATCGCTGCTCGGCCGCGCATCGACGGCGACGCGGATCTTGGCGACCGCGTCGTCCTGCGGGATGACACGGCGGTACTCGGTGTGGCCGCACTTCTTGGGGAATTCCTGGTCTTCGAGTTGGATGCCGGAGGCGCCGGCGGCGGCGTAGCCGCGCACGGTGCGGTCGACGTTGAGCAGGCCGCCGTAACCGGTGTCGCCGTCGGCGATGAAGGGAAGTCCGCCGGCGCCGGCGACGCAGCGCACGCGGTCGAGCATCTCGGTGAAGGTGGCGGTGCCGGCGTCCGCGATGCCCAAAGCGGAAGCGACCACGCCGTAGCCGGTCATGTAGAGCGCTTCGAAGCCGACATGCGCCGCCAGCTTCGCCGACACGCCGTCATAGACGCCCGGCAGCGTCAGGCAGCCTTGCCGGCGCAGAAGATCGGATAGCTTGGCTGGCACGATGCTCTCCCCTAGTGTGATGGTTCAGAAGTTCGCTTCATTCCATCCGCGAGTCCATCAAGCGAACTTCTGAACCGAACCACACTAGAATCAATAAGTTGCTAGTGTCCTTCGATTCCAAAGTTCGCTCACGAGGATGCCGCAAAATCAAGCGAACTTCGGAATCGGGACACTAGTCCTTATTGATTGTGCGCCGCCCTGGTGCGGACCATAGCGTTATGGCGAGGCGCTCGCCATCGGCCGCCTTCCGCGCTGACGAGGACTGTCCGGATTGCCGAAGACCCGGCGCGGCTGAGCCTTGAGGGACCTTCGTTCCAGGCTTTGGAACCAGCCCGACGCCTCCGCTTCCCCGACTGCAACGGGCCGAGCGGGCGCAATTGGACCTGCAGCGCAACATCGCGATATCCCGCGCAACTCGCTTCATCGCACCAATGAATTGATAGACACGACCGAAAGGACGGCATTTTGGCCGTGTGATAGGCACTCTTGTTCACATAATAAGCAGCGTCTGCCAGATGCTTTTATCAGGGAGGGGACCGTGAGTGCAGCGAGTGCCGGGCACGGAGTCGCGTTAGAGGCTGCCAACATCAATATTCCCGGCCGGCTCGAGCGCCTGCCGATGACCGGCTACCAGAAGCGCATGTTCGCGATCGTTGCGACCGCCTGGTTGGCCGACCAGGTCGACGTGGCGCTGCTCGTGTTCTTGATCGGAGCGCTCAAGGATTACTTCAAGCTTACGCCGGTCGAGATCGGCTATCTCGCCTCGATGACCTTTGTCGGCCAGCTCGTGGGAAATCTCCTGATCGGTTCGATCTCGGATATTTATGGCCGCCGTATCGCCTTCCAAAGCACGATGATCATTTGGGGATTGGCGAGCTTTCTCGCTGCCGGCGCATGGAGCGTGGCCTCGCTCATGGTTTTCCGCTTTCTCATCGGCGTCGGGGTGGGCGGGGAAGCGCCTGTTGCGCAGGCGGTGCTATCCGAAATCATCCCCGCCAATGTGCGCGCCAAATACATTGCCTTCATGGAGGGCTTTTGGGCCGTCGGCTTCGTGATCTCCGGCGTCATCGCCTACACTGTATTGCCGGTGGCGGGCTGGCGCTGGGTCTTCGTGGTCGTGGGCCTGCTCTCGCTCGCGGTATTCTGGGTGCGGCGCAGTCTTCTCGAATCTCCGCGCTGGCTGGCCGATCACGGCCGCTATGCCGAGGCGGATGCGGTCATGACCAAGATTGAAGCAGGGGTGGAATTGGCCGCAGGCGCCAAGCTGCCGGAGCCCAAGCCCTTCCTCTCCGAGACGTCGCTGGAGACGCGCAATCCTTTTGCCGTGCTGCTGTCGCGGTTCTACCTCCGCTCCAACATCATGGTCTTTTCGGTATGGTTCTTTGCTCTGCTCGGTTTTTACGGTCTGACCTCCTGGCTCGCGATCATCCTTGGTCAGCAGGGATTCTCCGTGGTGAAGTCGATCGGTTTCATCACGCTGATCACGATCGGCGGCATTCCTGGTTTCTACAGCGCGGCCTTGCTGCTTGAAGCTATCGGCCGCAAGCCGACCACCGCCATATACCTGCTGATGAGCGCCGTCATGGCCTATGTCTACGGCCATGCGGTGGGTATGACATCGCTGTTCATCAGCGGATTCATCATGCAGTTCTTCATGTTCGGCATGTGGTCCTGCCTGTACGCCTATACGCCCGAGCTCTATCCGACCGTGCGCGCTCGACCGCCGCCGGCATGGCGTCGGCCTTCGGCCGGGTCGGCGCAATCTCCGGTCCGATCATCGTCGGCTACATTATCGGCGTGGTTGGCGACGGCGGCGTGTTCACGCTCGGCGCCGCGAGCTTCGCCGCGTCCGCATTGGTCGTCCTCGTCCTCGGAATCGAGACGCGCGGCCGCACGCTCGAGGAAATCGTGCGCCAGGAAGAGGAAGCCAACGTCGTGGCTGAAAGGGAGCGGTCAAAGGTGCCCATTAGCGCCGGCTGATTTCTGTACGCGACCGGGCTGGACCGGGGTCAGCGCCGTTCGGCGACCCTCCGCTCGCTCGAGGCGATGTTCAATTGCGCGGATGCGCCGTCCTCGCGCAGATTGATCTGCCGCTGGCGTGGCAGCGCCTCGGGGTGTTCGCGCTGCAGGAAGTCGATGGTCTTCTCGCGCACCTCGCAGCGCAGATCCCAGGCCTGGCCGGCGGTGTTGGCGCTCATGATGGCGCGCACCTCCATGGTGGCTTCCTTCGCGTCGGTGACCTGCACGCCGAATACCCGGCCGTTCCAGTCTTTCGATCGGCCGACGATCTCCCGCATCCTTTCGCGGATGACGTCGACCGGCGCCCGGTAGTCGAGATGGAGATAGACGCTGCCGATCAGGTGAGCGTTCTCGCGCGTCCAGTTCTGGAACGGCTTCTCGATGAAATAGGTGATCGGCAGCACCATGCGGCGCAGGTCCCAGATGCGGACCACCACATAGGTGGAGGTGATCTCCTCGATCACGCCCCACTCGTTCTCGACGATGACCACGTCGTCGATGCGGATGGGCTGGGTCACGGCGAGCTGCACGCCGGCGAACAGGTTGGACAACACCGGCCGCGCCGCCAGGCCGGCTACGATGCCGGCGACGCCGGCGCTGGCGAAAAGGCTGTAGCCGTATTGCCGCACCGCCGGGAAGCTCATCAGCATGCCGCCGACGGTGAGCAAAAGGACCAGGATGTCGATCGTGCGCATGAGCACCCGCACTTGCGTCGTGTGCTTGCGCGCCATCAGATTGTCTTCCGTGTCGAGGCGGAAGCGGCGCAGATAGATGTTGGCGGCGATGTGGAGGGCGGTGGCCGCCGACCAGCCGACCAGCGCGATCACCGCCATCAGCAGGAGCCGCGCCAGGAACTGCGCCGTGTGGAGGCTGATGGGCGCCACGGGAATCGCGATCACCATGGCGAGGATCAGGATGGCGAAGCGCGTCACCCCGCGCATCCGGGTGAATACCGACAGCAAAGTGGGATAGCGGTTCTGCAGCAGGCGGCGGGTGAGCTTGCGCAGCCATCCGTGCAGGAGGAGGGCGATGGCGGCGGCGAGCGCAATGATCAGCACCGCCACCACCGGGTCGGGCAGCCAGATCAGCCAATATTTGACCGTGATCAGGGCGGAGCGGATCAATTCCATCGAAATCCAGTCGTTTTCCGTTTGGAGGCCCGGCAGGCGGCTGGACAGGGGCGCGGGGAGGTGGCAGAAGGCCGCGACCCCCTCTCGGCCAAGCAATGCGCGGGCGCGATGAAAAGTTTCCTGCTGAAACTGTTCACCTGGTGGAACTCGCAGACCTTCGGTACCCAGTTCTGGACCTGGATGTACGGGGAGCCGGTGGGCGAGGACGAGTTCGGCAACCGTTACTTCCGCACCAAAGGCGGCAAGATCGATCCGACGCTGGGCTTCGAGCGACGCTGGTTGATCTACAACGGCCTGGTCGAGGCAAGCCGGGTCCCCCCGTCCTGGCACGGCTGGCTGCATCATACGGTCGACACGCCGCCGAGCGCGGAAAGCTACACGCCGCACGAATGGCAGAAGCCGCACCGGCCCAACCTGACCGGCACGCCGGCCGCCTATCGGCCGCCCGGCTCGAGACTCTCGCCACCGGCCACCGGCCGAAGGCGACGGGCGATTACAAGGCGTGGAGTCCTGGGATCGCCGGGGAAAGCGCTGCGGTTCCGCCCTTCCGCCGCCCCATTTGCCGTGTTAACCGGGCCATGCCTGCGGAAAGGCGAATCCGGGTAAGGGCGCAGGCGGAACACCCCGATAGATGGCGCGATCCAGATTGAATCTCGAAATGTTTGCGACGGCCGCGTTGCTCACGAGCGTTATGCTCTGGGCTGTGCCGGCAGCGGCGCAATTCGGCTCGATCTTCAATCAGCCGCCGCCACGGCCGCCTGCCGACGTGCCGAGCGGGCCGCCGTCCAATGATCAAAACTACGAGTAATTACGATCGCAATTACGACCGTAACGACGATCGCAATTACGATCGCGACTATGGGCGCGCCGCCCCGCCGCGCTATTACCCGACCCAGCGCGATCTGCCGCCGCCTAATGAGCGTGCGGACGAGCCGCCCGCCCGACCGCTGCCGGCGCCCATCAGTCTCCGCCGCAAAACCGCCCGAACCACGGTGCCATCGAGCAGCAGGCGCTGCCGCCGCCGCCCGGCGCGAACCAGGCGCCGCAGCGCGCGGCGCGGCCGCCGGAAAGCCAGAACCAGAACGCCGATCGCGCGCCGGTGAAAACGCTGCCGGGGCTGCCGCCGGGGCAGCGGCAGCCGCAGCAGCAGCCTGCGCAGCAGCAGCAGCCTGCGCAGCAGCAACAGCAGCCTGCGCAGCAGCAGCCGCCGCAGCAGCCGGCATCGAACCGGCCGCCGACCAAGGAGGTGGTGGTGGCGCCGCCGCCCGAGCGCATCGGCAACCCGACCGCGGTGTTCACCAGCCTCGACAAGATCACCGGCCGCACCACGACCTTCGACGTCGCCATCAACGAGACGGTGCAGTTCGGCGCGCTGCAGGTGACGCCGCGCGTGTGCTATTCGCGCCCGCCCACCGAGACGCCGCAGACCGACGCCTTCGTCGAGGTGGACGAGGTGACGCTCAAGGGCAGCCTCAAGCGCATCTTCACCGGCTGGATGTTCGCGGCGAGCCCGGGCCTTCACGCGGTCGAGCATCCGATCTACGACGTGTGGCTCACCGACTGCAAAGGCGGCAAGCCGCCGGCGGTCGCGGAAAATTCGCAGGACGATCAGCAGGCGGCGGCCAAGCGAGAAGGGAGAAGCCGACGCCAAGCCTGCGCCTAAGCCGGCGCCCAAGCCGCGGCACAGCAGTTCGGCGCGCCGGCGCTAAAGCGCGTTGCTGAAACATCCACACGCTCGTCCCCGCGAAAGCGGCGACCCGGAGGCCACAATTCTCAAGAGCTGGATACCCGCTTGTGCGTCGCTTGCGCGGGAATGGAGGCACCAGAGTGGGCGAACAGGCTGCGCTA
>CAWIPY010000016.1:0-138105 GCA_963837965.1 uncultured Pseudomonadota bacterium
GCTATTACGCAACGCGGGCTGTTTGATAATCGAATCGGGAAAGGCGTCTGCGCAAAAAGTGCGCGTCAGTTTGCGCACGCGCGCCGCAAGCGCGCTTCACGCTCCCCTGGACGGGGAGGGTCGACCGCCGAGCGCAGTGAAGACGGTCGGGGTGGGGTGAGCCTGGCGTGAAGCTTGCTGCAATCTCACTTGCTCCGCGCGCAAATCACCCCGCCCCGCTCCCCGTCCAGGGGAGGGTAAGAGCGCAAGCCGCGCGCCTTTGCCGCCTTCGGCGCTAACGCGTGGATGCCCCGCAGTCGCGGGGCATGACAGCAGAGATCGGCGCGCCTCACTTCGCCGCCAGCACGCGCACCGGCTTGCCGTCGAGCCAGGCGCGGATGTCCTCGACCGCGTCGGCGAAATACGTCGCGTAGTTCTGCTCGCTGACGTAACCGAGATGCGGCGTGATCACCACATTGTCCATCGTGCGGAACGGATGATCGAGCGGCAGCGGCTCGACGTCGAACACGTCGAGCCCGGCGCCGGCGATGGTGCCCGCCTTAAGCGCCGCGATCAGCGCGGCCTCGTCCACGATCGGCCCGCGCGAAGTATTGACCAGATAAGCCGTCTTCTTCATCAGCCCCAGTTCGCGCGCGCCGATCAGCCCGCGCGAGCGCTCGCTCAGCACCACGTGGATGGTGATGATGTCGGCTTGGGCGAACAGCTCGTCTTTGCTGACATAATCGGCGCCGCCTTCGGCCGCCTTCTCCGGCGTCAGGTTCTGGCTCCAGGCGATCGGCCGCATGCCGAAGGCCTTGCCGACGGCGGCCGAGCGCTGGCCGAGCTTGCCGAGGCCGAGCACGCCGAGCGTCATGCCGTCGAGGTCGCGGCCGAGCGTCACCTGCCAGGGCGCGCCGCTTTTCAGCCGCGCGTTCTCGAAGCCGATGCGGCGGGTGAGCTCCAGCATCAGGCCGAAGGCGATGCCGGTGGTCGGCGAGCCCACGCTGCCGGTGCCGCACACGGTGACGCCGCGCTCGGCCGCCGCCTTCAGGTCGAAGGAATTGTTGCGCGCGCCGGTGGTGATCAGCAGCTTCAGGTCGGGCAGCGCCTCGAGCACCGCGCGCGGGAACGGCGTGCGCTCGCGCATGCCGACGATAACGGCGAAGCCTTGCAGCGCCTTGATCGCCGCGTCGCGGCCGGCGAACGGCTCGGTGAACACCGTGAGCTCGACATCCTTGGCGACGGGCGACCAGTCGGCCAGCCTCATCGCCACGTTCTGATAGTCGTCGAGAATGGCAGCCCGCACGCCCATGATGCTTCCCCTGTCGCTGTCCGCGCCCGCTGGCGGCGGATTGACCACAGGGCGGCGGCGTTCACAAGCCGGGGGGCTCGCGTCAGGCGGCGGGAAGCGGGCCGTGCTTGACGCCGTTCTTGACGCCGTTCTTGGGTGTGTTTGGCGCGCCAGGCCGGACCGGGGCCGCGCATGTAGTGCCGCTCCGGCCGGTAAGCGCTCTCCGCGCGGCGGGCCAGCGCCTGCCAGAAGGCGGCGAGCCGATGGCGGAACGCGGCGAACGGCCGGCCTGCGGCCGATACGGAAAGAGTGAGAGCGGCGCGAGTCATGGCGCGGACCCTAGGAGCATTGTGCGCAAGGATCATGACACCGCACCGGTTAAGGACGGCGGTCGGGCGGCGCGGGCAGCCGCGGAAATTTTCGATCAAGCTTGCCGAAGATTTACCGGCCCACATTCTCTCCCCGGTCATTCCGCGGCCGCGCGCAGCGCGGAACCCCGAATCCAGGGCGACATGGTGGCGCTTTTCGTTTGGCTCTGGATTGCGGGTTCGCGGGCCGCGCCCGCGCCCCGCAATGACAAGCCGGAGGGAACCCGCGCTTGCCCTTTGCGGGCGCGGTGGCTACATGAGCGGCGAATTTCCCGACAAGGCATGAGGGATGCGCAGGGCGGCGCGCCCGGCCGGATTCGGGCTGGAAACAGGGTTTCAGGGGTCGAAAGAGACAAATGAACGGTCGCCAATTCATCTATCACATGCAGGGCCTGTCCAAGGCCTATCCGGGCGGACGCAAGGTCTTGGAAAACGTCAATCTGTCCTTCTACCCCGACGCCAAGATCGGCGTGCTCGGCGTCAACGGCTCGGGCAAGTCGACTTTGCTGCGCATCATGGCCGGCCTCGACACCGAATATTCCGGCGAGGCCTGGGTGGCGCAAGGCGCCCGCGTCGGCTTCCTGCCGCAGGAGCCGCAGCTCGATCCCGACAAGTCGGTGCGCGGCAATGTGGAGGAGGGGGTGGGCGCCAAGCGCGCGCTGCTCGACCGCTACAACGAGCTGGCGATGAACTATTCCGACGAGACCGCCGACGAGATGGCGCGCCTGCAGGACATCATCGACGCGCAGAACCTGTGGGACCTCGACTCCAAGGTGAGCCAGGCCATGGAGGCGCTCAACTGCCCGCCCGACGACGCCGAGGTCGCCAAGCTCTCCGGCGGCGAGCGCCGCCGCATCGCGCTCTGCCAGTTGCTGCTCGAGGAGCCCGAACTGCTGCTGCTCGACGAGCCCACCAACCATCTCGACGCCGAGAGCGTCGCCTGGCTGGAAGGCCACCTGCGCAATTATCCCGGCGCCATCCTGATCGTCACCCACGACCGCTATTTCCTCGACAACGTGACGGGGTGGATCCTCGAGCTCGACCGCGGCCACGGCATCCCCTACCAGGGCAACTATTCGTCCTGGCTCGGCCAGAAACAGAAGCGGCTGGAGCAGGAAGGCCGCGAGGAGGAAGCTCGTCAACGGACATTGGCACGCGAGCAGGAATGGATCTCCGCCTCCCCCCAGGCCCGCCAGGCCAAGTCGAAGGCGCGCTATCAGCGCTACGAGGACCTGATCAAACAGGCCAACGAGAAGCAGACGCAGACCGCGCAGATCATCATTCCCGTCGCCGAGCGGCTGGGGCAGAACGTGGTCGACTTCGAGCACCTGTCGAAAGGCTTCGGCGACAATCTCTTGATCGACGACCTTACCTTCAAGCTGCCGGCCGGCGGCATCGTCGGCGTCATCGGCCCCAACGGCGCCGGCAAGACCACCCTCTTCCGCATGATCACCGGCCAGGAGAAGCCCGACAACGGCACCATCACCGTCGGCGAGTCGGTGCATCTCGGCTATGTCGACCAGTCGCGCGACAGTCTCGACGGCAAGAAGAGCGTGTGGGAGGAAATCTCCAACGGCCAGGACATCATCCTGCTCGGCAAGAAGGAAGTGAATTCGCGCGCCTATTGCGCGGCCTTCAACTTCAAGGGCTCGGACCAGCAGAAGAAGGTCGGCCAGCTCTCCGGCGGCGAGCGCAACCGCGTGCACCTCGCCAAGATGCTGCGCTCCGGCGCCAACCTCCTGCTGCTCGACGAGCCGACCAACGATCTCGACGTCGACACCTTGCGAGCACTAGAGGAAGCGTTGGAAGATTTCGCCGGCTGCGCCGTGATCATCAGCCACGACCGCTGGTTCCTCGACCGCATCGCCACGCATATTTTGTCGTTCGAGGGCGACAGCCATGTCGAATGGTTCGAGGGCAATTTCCAGGACTACGAGAAGGACAAGATGCGCCGCCTGGGTACCGACACGGTCATCCCGCATCGGCTGAAGTACAAGAAGTTCACGCGGTATCGGCGATTCGAATTATTCCGTTTTTTTACCACCGTCCCGAAAGGCGCGATGTGCAATTCTGTACACATGCTGGACTAAAATACCTTCTTAGAATTCAAAAATAACTGAGTACCTACTTTCTGGAACTCAGTTAAGGATGACATTGCGTCATCGAGCCGGCGGTGCTTTTTTGGTTAGCTTTTTTCGCAGGCGCATGACATTTGATTTTTCCGGGGAGGCGTCTTCATTCGAACCATTTGAGCTCGATGGAGGCGTTAGTGGCTATTGAGTATGCGCGCACGCGGAAGTCGCAGGTACAAACTGTTCTGGCCGCCGCCATTTTATTCTTTTGCATGCCGGTCATTTCGGTTCTCGCTCAGGACACGAGTTGGCTCATCACCTCGTCGACACCGCTCGCCAATATGCCACCGCCAAACCTGCCGATCGCGACCGGCGACGACAGCCTGGCGGCGGGTCCCTACTCGGTTGCGAGCGGCAATAAAAGCACCACCTTCGGCTTTTCCGCCGTGGCTTCCGGGGTCAACAGCTCGGCTTTCGGTTCGACCAGCGTGGCAAGCGGCAGCAACAGTGTCGCAGTCGGGATGCTCAGCCGGGCAACCGGCGCCAGCACCACCGCTATCGGCAATTCAAGCACTGCGTCGGGAGACAACTCGGCTGCATTTGGCGTTTCCAGCGCGGCGAGCGGCGCCAACGCGACCGCGATCGGCAATCAGAGCACAGCCAGCGCAACCAATTCAGTCGCGGTCGGCAACGGATCGATCGCCGACGCCGCCGACACGGTGTCATTCGGCGTCGTCGGCGGGGAGCGTAGGCTCACCAATGTCGCGGCTGGCGTCAATCCGACCGATGGCGTGAACGTCAACCAACTTACCGCGCTGGACGTCTCCGTCGATACGCGTATCAACAATGCGTTCACGACCTTCGCCAACTGGCAGGGTACCGGCGGCATTTCGTCGGTGGCGGTCGGTGATAACGCGATTGCCAGCGGCGTCGGCACGATCGGCATCGGGCAAAATACGGCCGCGACGGGCACCAACTCCGTCGCTCTGGGCACCGGCGCGACCGCTGCGGACGCCGTTGCGGTCGGCACCGGGGCCACGGCGGCCAATAACGGAGCCGCCTTCGGCAACGGCGCATCGGCAAGCGGCGCCAATTCAAGCGCGCTTGGACCAAATAGCAGCGCCACCGCGCCGAACTCCGCGGCCATCGGCGGCGGCTCGGTCGCCAATCAAGCGAACACGGTTTCAGTCGGCTCGCCCGGAAACGAACGCCGGGTTACCAACGTTGCGGCCGGCGTCGCGCCGACCGATGCTGTGAATTTGCAGCAGTGCAGAACAGCACGTCGTCGGTGAACGCCCAGATGCCTCCTTGAATTCCAGGATCGACGCCGTCGATAAGCAGGCGGCGCGCGGCATTGCGGCAGCGGCCGCACTGGCGCCCACGATCATGCCCTCGCAAAATGGCCGCACCACGGTTTCGGTGAGCACCGGCTTTTATCGCGGTGAAGTAGGCCTCAGCATCGGAGCGGCTTACCGGCTGAACCTGTCGATGCCGACGGTGGTCTATGGCAGCTACGCCAATGCCTCTGGAGTAGAGCAGCTCGGCCGCGTCGGCATGGCACTGGAATTTTAGGAGTTCAAAGGACCTCGGCTCACCAATTTCGGCAGCCCGGCTTGTTTAACAGACAGCGAAAATGATCGGGCGATATTTCCATAAAACTGCCGTTTGAAATTCATTCTGATTGTCCGGATTAGTATTTACAGGCGTTTACAGTGAATTTGAGGCCGTCTCATCAGCGGCGGTCATAATTTCTGGATGATCTGGCCAAAGGTTAGCTCCCATCAGCGCATGAGGGGAGCCATGGCAAATCAAGACTTGGAAGAAGCAACCAGGGTAGCGGCGTTCGGCCGGCGAAAAATCGCTCCGCGCGTCTGCATCGCGGATAGTAAGCGGCACATTCGAAAATTTCTCGGCGAAGCTCTCGAGGAGCTCGGCTTCGTCACCTGCGAGTGCACGAAAAGCGGCGATCTCAACACGGTCATTGATGGAGAAAGACCCGACCTTGTCGTCATCGGACTGTCGGCCGGCGGTATCGAGGCTGCCGTCATGATGCAAGCGCTCAAAGCGAAGGCATTCGACGGCAATGCCCTTCTGATTGGCCCCCGCGATTCGTTGATGGTGTCTGCCGTCCAGGAGCTTGGTGAAAATCTTGGCATCGCGATGTTGCCTCTGCTTGCCACGCCTTTCGACAATGTGAGCTTGCGCAACAGCGTGGCCGCGCTTTTGCCGATCGAGGAACGGCCGAGCCCGGCAATTGATGTGTCCGAGGCGCTGACTGCGGGGTGGCTCGAACTGTGGTACCAGCCGAAATTTAATGCACAGACGCTCCAACTATGCGGCGCCGAGGCGCTCGTCCGTGTGCGTCATCCGAACTGGGGAGTGGTTCCGCCGGCATATTTCTTACCCGACAGGGGCGATCCCCATCTCCGCGCGCTGTCGGAATTTGTGATCAGCAGGGCAATCGACGATTGGCATTATTTCGTCACTCAGCATCGGGCCATCGATATCTCCATCAACCTGCCGATCGCTTTCTTCGAGGACCCGGAGTTGATTGGGATTTTGTCGCGCCAGATGCCGAACCATCCCGGCTTCGCAGGCTTGATTATCGAGATTGACGCAGCCGACATTGTTCAAAACCTGGATACGGCGAAAGCCCTCGCCAGACAGCTTCGATTCAGCAATATCGCCGTCTCCATCGACGACCTTGGGCCGGAATGGCCATCCCTGCTCGGGCTTCACGATTTTCCGTTCGTCGAGATCAAGATCGATCGCCAGTTCATCTCCGGGTGTGCCGATGATCGATTGAAACGTACGGTGTGCCACCAAATCCTCGACCTTGCCGACGGCTTTGGTGCTCGCACTGTGGCTGAGGGCGTGCAGAGCCGGGCTGATTTTTTCACCGTGCGTGAGATGGATTTTGAATTGGTGCAGGGCTTTCTCTTTGGCAAGCCGATGACGGCGCAAAAATTCGGATTGACGATGCTGCGTCACCCCACGACGGTGCCAAAGTAGCCGAGATATGCCTTCCTTCATCAGCGCGGGAGCATTCCTCGGCGCCGGCGTTGTGGGGTCCGCGCCTGGTATTATGGGCGCCGGGCTTGCGGCCTTGAACCTGCGCCCGGGCGGTGCGAAGCGCCGATCCGGGCGGCCGCGCCTCGAAATGACACGAGAGAATTGATCACTCGGAAACCCCTACAAGACCTTAGGCCGCAGCGCCCAGCCATCCTTCGGCCATCTTGCGCCCGCTATAGGGCTGCCTATGTGCGGGGGCGTTTCGCGCCTCGTCAGGCGCATTTCGAGGGGTGACCGACAATGTCCATGGCTGCCGACGAACCCGTGCCTCCCAAGGCCTATCCGGGACTGCGCCTGCTGCCGCAACTCATCTTCTCGTCGCGCTGGCT
The DNA here is from genome assembly GCA_963837965.1 of uncultured Pseudomonadota bacterium. Classification (GTDB taxonomy): domain Bacteria; phylum Pseudomonadota; class Alphaproteobacteria; order Rhizobiales; family Xanthobacteraceae; genus Pseudolabrys. The sequence goes on from CAWIPY010000016.1 coordinate 7,112, forward strand.
GCAGCTTCCGCTTTATCTCGGCCTGATCGTCGCGCAGGGCGTCTACGTCGTGCTCTTCGTCAAGGAGCTGTGGCACCTGGTGCACGGCGCCATGAAGTTCACCGAGCAGGAGATCATGCTGGTGGTGCTGGGACTGATCGACGTGGTGATGATCTCCAACCTGCTCATCATGGTCATCGTCGGCGGCTACGAGACCTTCGTCTCGCGGCTCGAACTTCACCGTCATCCCGACCAGCCGGAATGGCTTTCCCACGTCAATGCCAGCGTGCTCAAGATCAAGCTCGCCATGGCGATCATCGGCATTTCGTCGATCCACCTCCTGCGCACCTTCATCTATGCCGGCCGGCTCGGCCACGAGGAAGTGCCCTATACCGAGACCGGCGTGATGTGGCAGACCATCATCCACGGGCTGTTCATCCTCTCGGCCATCGGCATCGCTCTGGTCGAGCGACTCAGCCATCCGGTGTACGTTAAGGCACCGCGGCCCGGCCCCGCCCACTAGGACAATCCTTTGCGAACACTCGCCGCCATCCTCGTCGGTCTCGCCCTACTGACGCCCGCGCATGCCCGCGCCGACGCCGGCTTTCAGCACTGGCTGCAAGGAACTTGGCCCGACGCGCAGAAGCGCGGCGTCTCGCGCGCGACCTTCGAGGCCGCCGTCCGCGGGCTTGAGCCCGACTACGGGCTGCCCGATCTCGCCATCCCGGGCCGGCCCGAGCGGCCGCCACCCGGCCAGCCTGAATTCGTGCGGACGCCGGGTCAGTATCTGCGCGAAGGGCTTTTCCGGCGGCTTGCCGCGCGCGGCAAGCAATTGGCCGTGCAATATCGCGGCACGCTGGCGCGCATCGAGAAGGTGTTCGGCGTGCCGGGCAACGTGGTGCTGGCCATCTGGGCGCGCGAGACGGACTACGGCCGCGAGGTCGAGGGCCATGACGCCGTCCGCGTGCTCGCCACCGAAGCCTATGTCGGCAAGCGCAAGGACTTCTTTCGCAACGAATTCCTCTACGCTTTGAAGATGCTGCAGGACGGCGTTCCGCGCACGCGCCTGCGCTCCTCCTGGGGCGGGGCTATGGGCATGACCCAGTTCCTGCCGTCGGAGTTCTATAAATACGCGGTCGATTTCGACGGCGACGGCAAGTCCGACATCTGGCATTCGGTGCCGGACGCGCTCGCCTCCGCCGCCAAGCAGCTCAAGGCGAAGGGCTGGCGCACGGGCGAGCCGTGGGGCATCGAGGTGCGCGTGCCGGCCAAGGTCGATTGCACCCTGGCCGAGCCGGCCCACAAGCAGCCGATCGGCACCTGGCTCAAGCACGGTTTCGTGCCGGCGTATGGCGCCAAGCTGCCGTCGCGCGATCTGTCGGTGCCGGCATCGCTGCTGCTGCCCGAGGGCACCTACGGTCCCGGCTTCCTGACGCCGAACAACTATTACGTGATCAAGGAATACAATTACTCCGACCTCTACGTGCTGTTCGTCGGCCACCTCGCCGACCTGATCGGCGGGGGCCGGCCGTTCGAACATGCGTGGAGCAAGAACAAGCAGCTCAAAACCAGGCAGGTGGAGACGATGCAGCAGCGGCTCGCTGCGCTCGGCCTCTACCGCGACAAGGTCGACGGCAAGGCCGGCATGCTCACGCGTTCGGCGCTGGGTACCTATCAGAAGAAGAAGGATTTGAAAGTCGATTGCTGGCCGACGGCCGCCGTGCTCACCGACATGGTGCACTGACACTGCGAGAAAGCGAATGCCCGGCGCGGGGGCCGGGCATCGAAAGCGTCTCGCCGAAAGCCTATCGCTGCCGGCAGCGTCAGTCGCAGACTTCGACGCGGCGGCGGCGCCAGCCGTAGCCTTCAACCCAAATGCGTTCGTGGTGGACGCGGCAGACCGGCGCGTCGTCGTCGTCGTAGTACACCGCCGATGGCGGCGGGGGCGGCGGCGGGGCGATATAGACCGGCGCGGGCTGGCTGTTGGCGAGCGCCGAACCGAGGATGGCGCCGGCGGCGAGCCCGCCCACCACGCCGGCGGCGACGCCGCAGCCATGGCAACGAGCCTGAGCCGAAGACGGCAGCGCCGCGGCCAGCACGACGGCCGCGCCGAGCGCGAGAGCGGTGCGTTTCATGGATGTCCCCTGGGGCCAATGCCAAGCTGGCGCGATCATGGACCGACCGTCCTTACCGGAAGCTTAATGCTCCATGCCGCGGCACTATGATTGAAGCCCGACATCGCGCGACGCCGGGCTTCGGTTCTCCTTGCGCTGCCGCATCGCGCGGACAGTACCGCCGCACTCAATCGCACACGCGCACGCGCCGATAATGCCAGCGATAGCCGTTCCAGTAGCGCCTATGACGCCACCAGCAATGCCGGCCGTAATAGACCGGGCCGGGTGCGTAATAGCGCGGGTGGCCGTAATAGTAATGCGGCTGGGAGGCTGCGGCCCCGATCATGGCGCCGACGGCAAGACCGCCGATGATGCCGGCTGCGACGGCGCCGCCGTCATGCGCTTCGGCGTATTGCGGAGTGGCGGTGGTCGCGAGCGCCAGCGCCGCGGCGGCCGCCGTGGCCGTGAGGATCCTCTGCATGGCAAACCTCTCTTTCATCGATCGCAATGATTGAACGGACGCGCCGGTCGAATCCTGCGATTCGGGGATGATTGAAAAACGTCGCCCTTGGCCGGCAAGTTCCTGCTTCGCCGCTGAACGTACGGTGAATAAGGCGTTGGGGGACGGCACCATAATACCTGCCCGAGCGAAAACGCAGCAAGATTAGCAGCGGGCTCAACGGGCGCGCCGGCCCCGTCCGCGTTGCAGCTTCTTCGCGCGGCGTTCGCGGGCGCCGGTATGCACAGGCGCCGGCAGAGGCGCCTTGAGCCGCCGCGCGTGCGCACGGCGCGGAGGAGCCGAAGTCTTGCCGGCGTGCTTGCGCCCGCGCGGCGCGGGCGGCCTGCGCGCGCGCCGCGCCGCCGCCTTGGCCTTGCGCGCTGTCGCCTGCTCGCTCCGTTTCTTGTTCTGTTTCTTGCTCTGTTTCTTGCTCTGCTTCTTGCGCGGCTTTTTGCTCGGCTTCTTGCCTTGCACCTTGCGCTTGCCGGCACTGGCGGCGCGCCGGCGACGCTTGAGAGCGCGGCGGCCGGCATATTGCAGGAACAGCTTCTCGAGCGGATAGCTCAAGCGCCGCACCGCGGCCTTGAGCGGCAGCCACTCCACCGCCAGGATGTCCTTCGTGATGTCGCGGCTCGGACGCTCGTAGGCGTGCATGCGCCAGAACTGTACGAGCTTGGGCCGCCCGCTCGCCCGATAGGTGATCGCGCCGACGAATTCGTGCACCTGCACGCGATGGCCGGTTTCTTCCACCACCTCGCGCCGGGCGCCGGTCTTCGGGTCTTCGTCGCGCTTGAGCTTGCCGCGCGGCAACACCCAGCGCTCGTCCTTGCTCCGCTGCACGACGGCGACCAGCAGGCGCTTGCCGCCGCCGCGCACCACGATGCCGCCCGCGGCGTAGATCGGAGTGCGCGCCATTCTTGAAGAATCCTTGGTCGCCCCGGTTTAGCAAATCGGCCCGCCCGCGACTGCAAGAAATACGGACGAAAGCTTGTCCCTGTGGGCAACGCGAATTGCGGCGGATAGTGCCATGTGTGTCACATATCCGTCGCTGGCGCGGCGGGCGGCGCCAGGGAGCGCGCCACCGCCGCATGCCAGTCGCGCAAGGTCGCCGCGCCGGGCGTTTGCTCGAGCTGTAACAGCGCCTCCTCGAAGGGCATGGCGTCATCGCGCGCGACCAGCAGGCACTCGAACGAGCCGCGCACGCCGTCGGGCAGCAGCGGATAATTGCGCGGCAGGCAGCGCTTGACGTCGCCACGGCAGCGGCGCGCGCGCTGGCATTTCGAGTTGCCGCACAGGCGCCAGAGGTGGAGCCAGTCGCCCCAGGCGCGGGCGATGTCGAGGGAAGCGTCGGAGCGGTCTTCGGCGATGGGGTGTGACGTCATGCAGGCGGTCCTTCCATGCAGGTGAAGTTCGCGTGAAGTGTGCGGGCGGTTTGCGGCGCGGGGATAAGTTTTTTTGGAAGCGTTTTGCGCGGGGCGCGCGCGCGCGCCGTCGCCCGTATTCTTTGTGCGGGCGCCGGGTACGCCCGTTTGCCCCCTGTCGGGGGCGGCCTTTTCTCCCCCTCGACCATTGGTCGAGGGGCGATGGCGCGCCGGTCGGCGCACCATTTAGCGATGTTGCGCACCGTTTCCGGTGCGCGGCGCCTTGCGGCGCGCCATCGCGGCGTCCCATACGGCGCCGGGACCGCGCTTTCGGGGCCGGGTCTCGCCGCCTTCCGATCCTGGAAGGCGCCTAACCGGCTCTCCGTCAGCGAGCTCCTCGCAGGGACTCGTAGTGGTCCCGGGCGGAGCCCCGGCGCCGCCCGAGTGCGGAAGGAGCGTACCCTCCCGCCCGCGGGCGCCGCACCCCGTTCTCGCCTTCAAGACGCCTCCGGAAGGCGCCCCTCGGTGAACGGGGTATTGTGGAGGATAGTCCTAGTTAGGAGAAAAGTCAATAAGCAGGATCGAGAAATTTTCGTGACGCGCCGCTATTTTTTGCCGGAGCGCGTCACGCTCTCAACCACGCCCGCGCCTCCGCCAGTTCTCGCGGCGCGAGGCTGCGCAATTCACCGCGCATCAGAAGGCGGGCGGCGAACTGGGCGCACCAGTCCCCCACTGCGGCGCGCCGACCACAGCGGCCGTGGCGAAATCGCCGCGATGGCGAAATTTGAGCACGCACTTTTTCGCCGCGTCCTTGGCAAAATCCACACGAACCGAGCGAAGGTTATTTCGCGATCTTCAAGCGCGGATGATGGCAATTACCAGCACGCGCCGAGAGAAATCTTCATCGCTACTTGGCCGATTTGATTCAGATACACAGCCGCCACATTACCGTAGACGTGCGATGCTTGCCATAAGGGCGTAAGGCAAGCGCTTCGCGTACCGCAACCTCACTGCCGACTTTCTTTCCAGCGAAGCGGTTTGCGCTGGCGAAGAAGCGTCTTAGGCCATTTTTTGTTGCAAGCCGATGCCCTCTCGCGTCGGTATATCTTTGAGCGGCGTCGGGGGGCCGGAAAATGCGCCCTTCAATAGCTTTTGCAATCTTACTGCATGTTGCGATCGTTCGTCTTTTGTCATGGAAAAATCCTTCGCCCGCACCACACTACTCTGCGCCAAGCAGATGCATTTATTGCGGCAACACCACGTCCTTTGATCGACGAACACATTATACCACGCAATTTAGGGGGCGGCCTCATCTTTGAGCACGCTAGTTGCAAGTGCTGTGAGCGGATTATCAACAAAGAAATAGAAACGCCTTTCGCTGAGATGGCGGCACTTTACAGGCGCGGTATCCCCGTCAGAAGATCGCGATAAGAAACGGCGTCGATCTACGTATTCTTTGCATGTACTAGATGAAAAGGGGAATAAGACACACACTCACGAAATTCCAGCATCGGAAGCGCCTCGCATCTTGTATCTAATTCGCTTTCCGCCAGTAGGCTTATTTCCTAAGGCACTTTCCGAAGATCCGGTGCTTTACCTGGGCGCACTTGGGCGATTTACAACGCATAGAACAATATGGCGGCGTCGGCCACCTTGCCGGTGCCTATGATCAAATCACGTTTGCGAGACAACTGGCGAAAATTGCTCATTCTTTTGTTTTGGCTGAATATTGGGCGGTCGATTCTATGAACCTCTATTGCCAGAATTCATTTTGACCGGCGTGGGTGAATACAGACATTTCATAGGCGGTTCAGACGTTCCGCTCGATACCGATAAAAGGCGTTGGTTGTGCAAAGCGCTTTGGGGGCGAGTAAGCGATGACAAATTTATCTATCTCATCGCCCGAATAAAGATTTTCGCTTTTACCAATGCGCCCATCTTATGAGGTCGTGGTCGCACGCAAATCTCTCAGTTTAGGACCGCCTGAACCAATTCACGGTCCGCTAGAACATCTCTGATACATGTCAGATAATATTCAGCGTTCCCATGGGGAAAGCCCACACCAACTCCGGTGCATTTTCGAATTTTCCTAACGGCCGCTGCTTTTTTTGCGGAAGCTCGTCACCCCTTCAGCCACGCCCGCGCCTCCGCCAGTTGCTCGCGGCGGAAGCTGCGCAATTCGACCGCGCATCAGAAGGCTGGCGGCGAACTTCACGCACCAGTCCTCCCACTGCGGCGCGCCGACCACGGCGATCCTGGCGAAATCGCCGCGATGGCGGAAATCGAGCACGGTATTCTCCCAGGCCGCATCCAGCGTCCAGCCGGTGAAGGTCTCGTCCAACAGGAACAGCACGTTGAGCTTGCCGTTGGCCGCGATCAACGCGTCGAGCTTCGGCAGCAGCACGTCCTTGTAGTCGGCGCGGGTGAGCTTGCCGCCGGCGCGGACCTCGACAATGCCATCAGGCGTTTGCACGACGTCGATCATGGCGTGGACCTCCGTTGCCATGACTTGCAAACGTATCCCGGATGGATCGCCAGCAAAATCCCGGGCGGGTTTGAACCGTGAATCCCGGATTACGCTTCGCGCCATCCGGGCTGCAGGCGTGAGCTAGGCGACCGCCGCACCATTGCCTCCATCGCCGCCCCTGTCCATTATGCGCGCCGCATCAAGGAGCCCCGCCATGCCTCACCTCACCTGGGACCATATCCATCTGCGCAGCCCCGATCCGGAGGCGACGGCGCAATGGTTCGAGCGCATGCTGGGCGCGCAAGTGATCCGCTCGATGCAGGAGGGCAAGCCGCGCATCGACCTCAAGCTCGGCGGCGCCATGATCTTCATCGCGCCGGTCGCGCCCGGCGACGGCATCAATGCCCCGCCGCAGACGCCCTATCAGGGCCTCGACCATTTCGGCCTCGCGGTCCGTGACATCGACGCAGCGGTGGCGGAACTCAAGGGCAAGGGCGCGGAGTTCACCATGGAGCCGACCATCCCGCGGCCCGGGATCAAGATCTGCTTTCTGCGCGGGCCGCAGGGCATTTCAGTCGAATTGCTCGAGCGCGATCCGAAATTCGGCTGATCGCCCCAATTCAGACGCGAATTGACGCTGGAAAAGGGGTCCGCGGCGCTTGCCTTGTCGCGTAACGATTGCGTAAAAGGCCGAAGGGGACGCGGATTCATGACGTGTGGGGGAATGATGCGGCGGCTCGTGGTGGCGATCGGCGTGGGGCTCCTCATGGTCGACGCCGCTTCCGCGCTCGATGGCCGCTTCGCCCGCACCCTCGAAAAGCTCGCGCCGGTCGACCGACTCGAACAGCTCTGCGACTACAGCGCGATGAAGCGCATCCGCAAGGACAACCGGCATTTCCGGCCCGACCGCGCGGTGGCGGGCGCCGAGCATCCGGCGAAGATCGACGGTCACACCATTATCGCCAAAGCCGGCGCATTCCGCAGCCGCCACAAATGGTACGTGCTGTCCTACACGTGCACGGCGGCGCCGGATCATCTGGCGGTGACCAAATTCAGCTACAAGATCGGGCCGGAAATCCCCGAGGACAAATGGACGAGCTACGGCCTCTGGGAATAGGATTTCGTTGGGGCGCGCAATGCCGCACCGCCGTCTGCCTGCGATCGTAGTTGCCGCCGCCGCTGCCGAGACGCTGTTCTGGCTCTATACATTTTCCTACATCGGCGCGCGCGCCAATCCGAAGGGCGACGGCATGGAATGGCTGGCCGCCGTGCCGATGACGCTCATCTTCGTCGTCCTGGTGCTGCCCGCCTTTGCCGCGGCGGCGCTCGGCTGGCGCTTCGCCCTGGCGGGAAAGATCGCGCTCGGCTTTGCCGTGGTCGCAGCCATCGCCGACGCCGTGGTCTGGACGCAGATTGTCGGCGAGCTCGCCGGCCGGCCGGCCTATTAGAGCTTGATGTGGAGGATTCGCGCGCAGTCCTTGCAACGGCTGCTCCGGCCTCAACTCACCACGCTTGATTGTGATCCGCAGAGATTGAAGCAGTCTCCGCTCATTCCCGCGCAAGCGGGAATCCAGAGCCGAGTATCGTCGCATCTATTTGCAGCCCTGGGTCCCCGCTTGCGCGGGGACGAGCGGTTGGAAGTGCTTCGGCCTGACTGGATCGGACCAGTACCCAGTTTTATTGAAGGATGACTCAGTCGTGTCCCGGGCGCAGCGCAGCACGAAGTGATGCGCTGCAGACCCGGGACCCCGATTGCTTGCCCCATTAAGCGAACCGGGACCCCGCATCTGCGGTGCATCACTTCGTGCTGCACCGCGTGCGGGGAACGCAACGGGTGGTGCACGCATCAATGATTCCGGGTACTAGCCTATTCATTGTGCTTGCCGGTCGCCTTCTTGCTCGCTTGGACGGGCTTTGACTCGGCGGAGCCTTCCTCGCGCAGGAAGATGCTGAGCACGATGTAGAGCGCGATCACCAGATATTCCGCCTGCCAGGTCGCAAGCGTCGTCGACCAGAATTTCGCCGAGACGAGGAATTGCGCGGTGGAGAGCGGCGGCTCGCCGGCGAGCGCACGCGTCTGGTTGTAGGCCTCGGCGCCGTAGACCGCATGCATCGCCTGCGAGGCGAGGAAGAGCGCGAAGAAAGCGAGCGACAGCGAGTGGCGATAGAGCCAGCCGGAAAGGCCGGGGTAGAGCTTGCGCGCGCGCTTCTTGCGCTTCTGCGGATCGCGCGAGTGCGGCGCGCCGAGCTGGAAGAGAAAGCTGGACAACAGGATGAGCGAGGCAAGCTGCAGGATGGCCGCCTGCCAGTTGGACGAGACGTCCTCGAAAAACCTGCCGCTGCCGAGGAATTGCCAGAAGCCGACGGCGGTTCGCCCGTGCGCGACAAGCGTGTCGTTCTGCAGGCGCCAGCCGGCATAGGTGTAGCCGGCGAAGCAGGCCAGAAACAGCGCGCACAGAAAGAGCGTCAGCGAGTTGTCCCGCAGCAGAACGAGAAGCTTTCGCATCGCGCATATCCTCATGCGCCCCGGACGGCACAACGCGAAACCGTGCCGGCCGGTTCACCCCGCGCGGGCAGGCCCGTCTTCGGCATGGATCAGCGCCCAGGCGGCCAGCGTGATGACGAGCGTCACCGGCAGGCACCAGAAACCGTAGCGCCAATAGAGCACGGCGGACACCGCGCAGCCGGCGCCGAAGGCCAAGAGGTTGACGGCGATGCGGCCGGTATGAGCGCGGAAGGAGGCTGTGCGCGCCGGCCGGTCGCCGGTGAGCATGCCGACGAAGCCGAGCGTGGCGTCGGTGGCGTTGCCGGTCATGAAGGTGCTCGGCGGCACGTCGAGCAGATGCACGCGCTGCATGTCGTTCTGCACGGCCATGGCGGCGATGGCGGCGAAAGCGGTGAACAGGGCGGGCGCGCTGTCGAAATCGGCGAACGGCCCATAGCGCACGGCGAGCGCGAAATAGGCGATCAGCAGCAGGACTTCGACGGCGATCAGGATGTCGCGCGCCGGCCATTTGGCGGCGCGCATGCCGGCGCCGGCAAGGCGCGCCAGCGCGATCACCGCGATGAATTCCGGCAGCGCCAGGAGCTTACCGAGATAGCCCTTGCTGCCGAGCACGATCGCCGCGCAGAGGGTGGCGAAGTTGCCGGTGATGTGGGCGGCGAACAGGCCGTGCAGGCCGAGAAAGCCGGTGACGTCGACGAAGCCGCCGTTGAAGGCGAGCAGGCCGCCGATCACCGCCGCTCCGCCCAACCGTTTCATGCCGTCCCGTTAAGGCCGCCCGCCGGAGTTTGAGAAGCGTCAGCCCTTGTCCTTCACCTCGGTCGCCGGGCGGTCGCTGCCGCGGGCGGTCTCGGTGTGCCAGCGGCCCTGCTCGTCCTCGTATTGGATGATCTGGGTCGCGCCGGGCACGCGCTGCTCGGCGGCGGCGGCCTGCGCCGCCTTGAGCGCGGCGGCATGGCTGGGGAAGCTTTCCGAGAAGACGCCGTTGGCCTTGTAGGCCCAGCCGCCGTCGTGTTCGACGATTTCGTAGATGACTTCGGGCATGGGTTCCCCCCTTTCGAGGTCGGGCAATGCTGTCCTCGAAACGTTCTACGACCGATTTGGGTTGCAGGGAACCCGTGGAACTTTTGGGCTCGCGGCCCTTACTCGCGTGCCTCGCGGCCGTGCCAAATGCGCGCCACGAGTACATCGCCGCTTTCATGCAAGATCGAATAGCGCACAATGTAGCCCGACGAGCCGAAGCGAACGACGATTTGGCGGATTTCGGCGGCGTCCGTCGCCATGCCCAAAGACGGAAATGTCTGAACCTGGTCGAGAGCTTTCCAGATGACGGCCAAGGCGCGTTTGGCGGGCCTCGGGGTTCTTTCGATCGAGAAAATCACGCAGGCGCTCGACGTCAAGAGTGGCGTCGGGCGAGAGGAGAATCATCCAATTCTGCGCGGCTGCGGGCGCGGCAATTCATCGTCGCTGCCCCAGCTCGAAACCCAGGCCTTGACCTCGTCGAGCGGGACGGCCCGGCGGGTGCGCTTGAATTCTTCCAGCCGCCGAAGATCCTCCGCCGTATCGGGCCCGGCGATATCGATGACCGAATCGAGAAGTGCTACGGCCTCCGCCAGCACGGCTGCGATATCTTGCCCGCGCTCGGCGGCAAGCTCGCGTAAACGGGTATCCGTCTCGCTGTCGATCTCGATGGTGCGGCGGATCATATTCATACGGCGAATGTTAGCGAGGCCTCAGCCGCCTGTCGAGCGCGCGGGCGCTCAATGCAGGCCGGGGATCGTGCTGAAATAGTGCCCGAGGCCGATGGTGAAGGCGAAACTGCCCCACAGTGTGTGCTCGAGCCAGACCATCCAGAACGAGCGCGTGCGCCAGTACCGCCACGCCAGCACGCAGCCGAGCAGCGCGGCCAGCGCAATCGACACGAAGCTGCCGTAGATCACATGGGCGAAGCCGAACATCGCTCCGTTCGCGGCAACGGCGAGCCAGGGACGGCCGGCGAACAGCGGCGCATAGCGGTGGAAGAAGAAGGTGCGGTAGGCGAGCTCCTGCGGCAGCGCCGACAGGAGCGGATAGAGCAGCAGCAGGCCGGCCCAGGCGCTGGGATGATCGGAAGGCAGCGTGAGGAAACGATGCGGCTGGGCGAGGAGAACCCAGGCCGCGATCACGGCGCCGGCGGCGGCGAATGCCACCACGAGCGAGACGAGCTCGCGCCGCCTGATGCCGCGCGCGAACTCGCGCGGGAAAGAGAAGCTGCGATCGGTTGCAAGAAAGAGCACGCAGGCGGCGAGCGGCGCCATCATCACGGCCATGAACGGCACATCGAGCCGATAGACGGCATAGCCGAAGGCGAGCGGCATGGCGGTGGCGACGATCGCGAGCTCGGCAGCGAGCCGCAGCCGGCTGTGCGCTATGAGGCTGCGCTCCGCCGCAGCGAGCAACACGCTGCCGCCGGCCGCCAGCCGCGGCAGCACCCTGACGTCCGCTTGTTGCATGGTCGTCCGATGTCGGGATCCCTGCCAAGTCGCGCAGATGTCGCGCGCCTGTCATGAAACATTCAACGGCCATTGTGGTTGCAGTGCGGCGGATGAAATTCGGACATGATGCGGGCCGTACACGGCGACGGAACGGCGCCGCGCGGCAGCCGTTGAGCCACCGGGGGAAAGAGGTCGTTCGCATGCGCCGGCTGTTTCTATTGCTCATCATGTTGCCGCTTGCGCTGGGCGCGCCGGCCTTTGCCGCCACCAGCGGCGATCTCGCCACGCTGCGCGAGGAGGCGCTGCACGCCCTCAACAAGTCGCGGCAGGCGCATGGGCTGCCGCCGCTCGAGCTCGCCGACCGGCTCAACACCATCGCGCAGAACCACGTCGAGGACATGTACCGGCATCATTATTACGCCCACACCTCGCCGCAGGGCGTGACCGTGCAGGACCGCTACCTGAAAGCGGGCGGCAGCAAATGGCGGCTGATCGAGGAGAATATCGCGCGCTGCCAGGGCTGCCGGCCGCCGCCCGACAAGGCGACGGTTACGCGATTGCAGGACGGCTGGATGCACAGCCCGGAGCACCGCGCCAATATCCTGCACCGCGGGATCACCCGGTTCGGCTACGGCATCGTCGTCGACGCCCGGCAGGGCCTCTATGCGGCGCAGACCTTCGACGGGCCGGGTGTGCCGCGCGGGCTGAAGAAAGGGGAGACAGCGAAAGCGATCGCGCCGGCGCAGGCTGCCCAGGCCGCGCTTGCCGCCGTCAACCGCGCGCGCCAGAAGGCCGGCGCCAAGCCGCTTACGCTAAGCGATGCGTTGAACACGGCCGCGCGCCATACGCTGCCGGCGAACGACCTCGATAGTTTCCATCTGCACGGCAAGCACGACCTGTTCGGCGCGCTGCCGCGCGGCGAAAAGCTGCACTGGCGCGCGATCGCGGCGCTCGCCGGCGCCTGCGGCGGCTGTGGCGTCAAGCCGACCGACGCCGACGTGCGCTTCTTCGTCAAGGATTGGCTGGGTCAGGCGGGCTCGAAGCAGCGGCTGACCGCCAAGCGTTTCACGGCGCTGGGCTTTGCACTCGCCGCGAACGGCAAGGGCAAGAAGGTGGCCTTCGTGCTGCTGGGCGAGGCGCGATGACGGCTTGCTCATGTGCTACCGAGATGGATGGGTTTCGCTCGCGCCCGGCCGACCTATAATGGCAAGGCACAAACCGTGGTGAGGAAACGATGAGAAAACATCTTTGGCCGCCGCTCGGCGGCGCGGTGGTGTTGCTGGCGCTGCTTGTCGTGCCGCCTGCGCTGCACCGCGCGCGCGCCGATACGTCCGGCGCGCTCACGCTGGCAGTCGCCGACTTCGATTATCGCGACACCTCCGGCGAGCCCAAGGATCAGACCGCGCAGCATGCCGCGCGCATGCAGGAATTCGACCAGTTGCTGCGCAAGAAACTGGCCGCTCAGGGCGCCTACCGGCTCGTTCCGCTCGACTGCGGCAAGGCGCGCTGCTCGACCAGCAGCCTCGGGCCCAAGGGCCTGGTCGCGGCGGCGCGCAAGAGCGACGCGCGCCTCCTGGTCTATGGCGGCATCCACAAGATGAGCACGCTGATCCAGTGGGGCGAGGTGCAGGTGGTCGATCTCAAGCAAGACAAGGTGGTGCTCAGCCGCACTTTCACATTCCGCGGCGACACCGATAAGGCTTTTCGCCGCGCGGCGGGCTTCATCGGCGGCATGCTGGAAGGTGTCGGCACCAAGCAGTGAGGCTAGTCAAGACACGCGAAGCCGACATAGGCGGCGGCGTGGCTGAGCAGGAATGAGACGAGGCCGAACGCGACGGCGGCCAGCGCAAGCGTGAGCGCCCGCTGGTTCTTGAAGCCGGAAAAAATCCACACCACCACGCCGCCGACCGCCAGCACCGAGCCGGCGGTCATGGCGAGAAGCTGCATCAGCACCAGGGTGATGCATCCGGCCGCCGTCATGAAATTGAAGCCGGCTGCCGCATCGAGACCGAGGGCGATGAGCACGATAGCGGCGATGAGGGCGGGACGGCGGTAGCGGCGAAGGGGCGCGGGCGACATTGGCCGCTTGTAGCGTGACGCTCGGGCCGGGCGAAATGAAATTCAAAGGCGCCGGAATATTGGACTTCGCGGAAATCGACGGCGCAGCCGGAATACGCTAGTCTCGCGTCGCCATGCTCATCGCCTCGATCATCCTGGAAGCAGCGGTTGCCGTCATTGCCGCGTTGGCGGCTGCGCAAGGGCGCCCCTATCTCTACGGCCTCGCGTTCACCTTTGCAGCCTATGTGTTGTACGATCTCGCGCGCCTGATGCAATGGCCGGTCGAGGGAACGGCGCTGTCGGTCTTGTTTCTGGCTGCGACTGTCACCGCGCTGATCGCTGTATGGGGCCTCTTCAAAGAGGGACGCCCGAAATAGCGTTTCAGTCGTCCCGCCGCCTGCCAAAGGCCATCGCCGGATTGGCAGCGAAGGCCGGCTGCAGCGCCGGGACAGGGCGCCGCACGCGCCGGCGCTCGACCCAGGCCGGAGCAGGCGCAGCGACGGGCGCCGCGCGTTGCGGCTTGCTCGCGGTGCTAAGCCAACGGGTCATCGGTTTCTCGAACAGCCAGTAGAGCGTGAGCGCGGCCGAGACGGCAACCATCATGCCGACCGGAATGAACAGCCACAGCGGAAGGTGGCCGACCAGCACCTTGGCCCATACGATATGCATGGCACGCAGCAGAAACTCATGCGCCAGATACAGGCTGTAGGAGGCGTCGCCGATCAGCAAAGCGGGCCACCAGAGCATGCGGCGCCCGTCGATCTGTGGGCCGAGCGCGAAGGCCGCCACCACCGTTGCCGCCGGCACCGCGGCGGCGAGCCGCCGGAAAAGATCGTTCTCCGGCAGGTCGGGGAAGACGGCATGGAAGAGTGCATAGAAGCCGATCGCCGCCAGCGCCAGCGTCCAGCCGCCGGACAGGCGCCAGCCGTTGACATAGGCGATGCCGATGGCGGCGCCGAACAGGAAGCCGAGCACGATCGGATCGCCCCAGAAGTTGAGCGCGACGCCAGGCAAGAGGCCGCTCACCTGCGCGGCCACCATGAGCCCGAGCGCGCCGAACAGCACGGACAGTCCGATACGGCGCGGAAACAGCAGAGCCACGGTGAAGACGAGATAGAACATCATTTCCAGGTTGAGCGTCCAACCCGGCGTCGCCAGCGGGCGCACGTCGCCGCTCAGGCGCATATACGGAAAGAAGAAGTAGGACGAGAGCACATAGAGATAGTCGCCGTGCGGCGCCTTCTTCATCAGCGCGGGCGCCACCAACAGAACGGCGAAGGCGAAGGTGGTCACCAGCCAGTAGAGCGGCACGATCCGAACGATGCGGCGGCGCATGAAATCAAGCGCCGAGCGGCCCGAGCCGAAGCTCTCCGCGCTGGTCGCTACCATGATGAAGCCGCTGATCGCGAAGAATAGCGGAACGCCGGAACCCCAGGGACTGTCGTCGAACAGCGGGCCGTGGCCCAAAGTCGCGGCGATGCGGGCGGTCTCGATGCCGCAATGGTTGACGACAATCATGAGCGCCGCACAGGCGCGCAGAATCTGGATGTTGGGGAGACGTTTCATGAAGCGCTCGTTCCTTTGCGCTGCCGGGGAGTAGCAGCTAGCACAAGGACACAGCGCGCGGGGAAACTGCCTCGCGTTTACCTTGAGAGCAAAGGTTAATCGCGCCGCGGCGGGGCGCCGCCCCGATTGCGCTTTGGCGCATGTGCGCTAGTTTCGGCCCCGCGGGCGGGTTCCAAACGAGCGGAGACGGATGATGGCGTTCAAGGTTACCAGCAGCAGCTTCAAGGACGGCGATTATCTCGGTCAGGATTTCATACTGTCGCAGGACTATGGGTTCGGCTGCGCCGGCGGCAACACCTCGCCGCATCTGAAATGGTCGGGCGCGCCGGAAGGCACCAAGAGCTTCGCCATCACCTGCCACGACCCCGATGCGCCGACCGGTTCCGGCTTCTGGCACTGGGTGGTGGTGAACATCCCCGCCGGCGTGACGGAACTTGCCGCCGGCGCCGGCAGCGCGGGCGGCAAGCTGCCGGCAGGCAGCCTGCAGACGCGAACCGACTTCGGCAAACCGGGCTATGGCGGCCCCTGCCCGCCCCAGGGCGACCATCCGCACCGCTATCTGTTCACGGTTTTCGCGGTCTCCGCCGACAAGCTGCCGGTAGAGGCCGATACCAGCGCCGCGGTGGTCGGTTTCAACCTGCATTTCACCACGGTGGCCAAGGCGAGCATCATGGGGCTGTACAAGCGAGAATAATTGACAAAGTCAAGTATTCCTCCGACCATGGCGCATGATGTCTTCTCCGCAGCAGCAACCGACCAGCGTCGCCGTCATCGGTCTCGGCAGCATCGGCGGCGTCGCCGCCGGCCTTCTGGCCGAGGCGGGGCGCCATGCGGTGGTCGGTTGCGTGCGCCGCCCACTCGACCGTCTCGTCGTCGAGACGGCTGATGCCGCCCTCGAGGTAAGGCTCAAATCGCTTACCGATCCGGCGCAGGCCTCAGCCGTCGACTGGGTCTTGTTGTGCACCAAGGCGCACGAGACGCCGGCCGCCGGCGCCTGGCTCAGGCGCCTGTGCACGCCGTCGACGCGGGTCGCGGTGCTGCAGAACGGCGTCGACCACGAAGCGCGGGTCGCGCCTTACGCGAACGGCGCCGCGGTCGTGCCGGCAATCGTCTATTACAACGGCGAGCGGCTGGCGCGCGATCGCGTTCGCTACCGCTCGGTCAGCGCGCATGAATTGACGGTGCCGGACGGCGCGGACGGGCGCGCCTTCGCGCAACTGATGGAAGGCACGCCGCTGCGCGTCGGGCTCAGCGATGATTTCACGACGCTGAAATGGCGCAAGCTGCTGCTCAATGCCGTCGCCAATCCGATCACCGCGCTCACGCTGCAGCGCCAGGCCGTGCTCCGGCGCGACGACATTCATGCGCTGTCGCTGGCGGTTCTCGAAGAGGCCGCCGCGGTCGCCCGCGCGGAAGGCGCGCGGCTGGACGAGGACGAAACGGCACGGAGCATGGCGCGGCTCTTGACCATTGCGCCCGAACTGGGAACATCCATGTATTTCGACCGGTTGGCCGGCCGCACGATGGAGATCGAAGCCTTGAACGGAGCGATCGTCGCCGCCGCCGCGCGACATGGCATCCCGACGCCGCTCAACGGCCTGCTGCTTACGCTGCTGCGCGCGATCAATGACGCGCCGCCCGACCAGCCGGAAGGCAGGCAATGAAGGTCTTCATTACCGGCGCCGCCGGCTATATCGGCGGCTCGCTGGCCGAGGCGCTCATGCGCGCCGGCCATCAAGTGAGCGGTCTCGCGCGCTCCGACGCGCGGGCGGCGGCGCTGCAAGCGCGCGGCATCGTTCCGGTGCGCGGCGCGCTCGACGACGCCGAAGTAATCGCCAAGGCTGCGCGCGAAGCCGACGCGACGGTCGATGCCGCCGACGCAAGCCATCGCGGCGCCGTCGAAGCCATGCTCGATGCGCTCGCCGGCAGCGGCAAGTGCTTCGTGCATACCTCCGGCTCCAGCATCGTCGGCACCCGCGCGCGCGGCGAGCTGGTCGAGGCGGTATTCGACGAGGACACGCCGTTCACGCCGTCGTCGGCGCGCGCCGCCCGCGTCGAGATCGACAACATGGTGCGCGCGGCGGCGGCGACACGGCGTGCGCAGCGTCGTGATCGCGCCCAGCCTGATCTACGGGCGCGGCCGCGGCCTCAATCCGCACAGCATACAGGTGCCGTGGCTGATCGCGCTGGCCAAGAAGGCGGGCGCCGCCAGGCATATCGGCCCGGGCGAGAACCGCTGGTCGAACGTGCACATCGATGATCTGGTGGCGCTGTACCTGCTGACAATCGAGAAGGCGCCGGCCGGCGCTTTCTATTTCGCGGAGAACGGCGAAAATTCCATGCGCGAAATGTGCGAGGCCATCGGCCGCATGCTCGGGTTCGGCGGGCGTACGCAGGCGATGACGGTGGAAGAGGCCGCAGGCGAATGGGGTGAGGGACCGGCCAACGACACCATGGGCTCCAACAGCCGCGTGCGGGCGAAGCGCGCGCGCGTCGAGCTCGGCTGGCAGCCGCATGAGAAGCCTCTGATCGAGGAGATCGAGCGCGGCTGCTACGCGCGGGATCAATTCGAGACCGGCACGCATTGACGTCATAGCCGGGCCGCTTGCGCGCTTGGCGAAAGGCCGCGCCGGCCGGGTGGCGGCGGTGCGGGAACCGGTTGCAAGGCAGCGGGTTGATAGGCGGGACGGGACCTTGCGAAAGGTACCGCCATGCGTATTTCGCTCATCGGTGCAGTGCTGGCAATTTCCGTGACCGCCGCGGCCGCGCAAACCGGCGGCGCCAAGGCGCCCGACGGGGCCACCACACAGCAGCACCCGGCGCCTGCCACCAGCGGCGCCGCCGTGACGCCGCGCGCGCCGACGGGCCACCGCCAGCCGACACAGAAAGATCTTCCGCCCGCGACGCAAAAAGACGAGAGCGCTCCGCGTGCCGTGGATCCGCTCGGCCCCATCCCCAACATCTGCAATCCTTGCTGACGCGCGAGGCGATGCTGCGGCCGTCTCGTTTGCTCAAGTTCCACGACAGTTCGGTCACTCAACTCAACTCCGCGCGGGTTCCAGGAACTGGTATCCGCATGGAGCGTTCGCTTCTCACTGGCAACACGCGGTTCATGCGACGCGCGAACCGACCAACGAGGAGATAACCATGCGAGTGAGAAACGCCCTGATGATTGCTGCGGCCCTCGCCATCGGCCCGGCGCTCGGCCTGTCGGCCGCCAATGCGGCATCGACGGTTGCCCCGAACTCCGGCAACAGCACGGCGCGGACGCCGACCTATCCGACCAAGCACGTGGTGCCCGGCGCCAATCATGAGCCCAGCGGCGGCGCGGCTGCGGGCACGACCGGTGCGGCGGCTGGCGGGAATGCCGGCGGCGCAGCGAGCGGCGGTGCGGGAGCCAGCGGCAGCGCCGGCGGCGCCGCAGGTGCTGGCGGCGCGGGCGGTGCCGGCGGTGGCGCTGGCGGCGGTCAGTAAGAACAGTGTGTGATTTGACGATGAGACCCCGGGCGCGCGCGTCCGGGGTCTTCGCGTCAACCACCAAGTTGTCTGATCCCTGACGCTCACACGGTGCGATAGCCGCCGTCGGCCATGACGATGGAGCCGGTCACGTAGGACGACATATCCGAGGCCAGAAAGAGCGCCGGCCCCACGATGTCTTCCGGCTTGCCGGCGCGCCCGAGCGGCGTGTGATCGATGAAGACCTTGACGCGTTCGGGACTGCCGGCGCGGGTGTCCGCGTTGAGCGGCGTCTCGATGAAGCCGGGACCGATGCAGTTGACGCGCACGCCTTCCTTGCCGAGCTCGGCGGCAAGCGCGCGTGTGAAGCCGAGTACCGCGTGCTTGGATGCCGTATAGGCCGTCGACGACGGCGTGCGCAGATGCACGAATGACTGGATCGAGGCAAGGTTGACGATGCGTCCCTTGCTGGCGCGCAGCGGTTCGAGAAAGGCTTGGGTGACGTTGAACATCCCGTCGAGATTGACGGCAAGGATGTCGTCCCAGTCTTTCGCCACGGCCTCCGCTTCGGCGGTGAAGGCGTTGCGCCGCGTGATGCCCGCATTGTTGACCAGCACCGAGACGCGCCCGATCTTGTCCGCGACCTCCGCCGCCACCGCGCGGCAGGCGGCGCGGTCGGTGACGTCGAGGGTGAAGGCAAACGCCTTGCCGCCGGCCGCGGCGATGTCCGCCGCCGTGGCGGCGGCCGCCTCGCCATTGATATCCATGGCGGCGACCGTCGCCCCTTCGGCACAGAAGCCGCCCGCGATGGCCCGGCCGATGCCGGAGCCTGCGCCGGTGACGACCGCGATGTGGTTAGTCAGCAGACCGGGCATGAGTGCATCCTCCCCTGATACCTTGCGAGCATAGCAATTCGTGGTCGCAGCCGCATTTTCGTTTTCCCTTGGCGCGCGGCCCTGCATGGCGGCGCCGTGATATAAGTCGGACGTTGATTCGCCGCGTGAGCGGCCTGCTCATGCGCACCGAGCCCTGCCGATCATCGACCCGAGGAGATTTTCCATGCGAATTCCCCGCGGACTCCGCGCCGCATTCATCGCGCTGCTTGCGCTGGCCGGCGTCGGATTTACGTCCACCGCGCGTGCCGACAGCGGGCACATCCGCTTTGCCGTGTACAAGGCCGGCTGGTTCATCGGCGGCTCCGGCGGAGACGGCACGCTCTATTTCCGCGGCCGACGCTATCACCTCACCATCGGCGGCCTGAGCGCCGGCCTCGTGTTCGGCGCGTCCAAGACCTACTTCCACGGCACGGTCAGCCACATCCGCAGCCCCTATGACGTGTCCGGCGTGTACGGCGCGGCCGGCGGCGGCGGCGCGGCCGGTGTCGGCGCCCAGTTCATCGTGCTCACCAATGAGAAGGGCGCCGTGCTGAAGCTGACCGGCAGGCAGGTCGGCCTGCAGATCAACGCCGACCTGAGCGGCATGGCGATTTCGGTGAAGTAGGCGAGGTGCTGTCGTGGCCGGGCTCGGCCCGGTCATGTTCGGCGCCGTCTTGCTTTTACTTTCGGCTTCGCTTTCTGCGCACTCACAAAATTCGATTCGAGTTTGAACGATCCGCAACGCGGACGAGCGGCGGGGCGTTGCCGTCCGTTCATCGTGACCGGATCGTCCATGAATGCGCGGCTGACAGAGTGGAAGAGCCTGGCCGACCGGCTGTGGTCGGAAGCACCCTTCGACTATGCCGAAGCGACGCGGCTTTCGGCCGACGTCGCGCGGCAGGCGGCGGAGGCGCCGTTGCAGCAGGCCGCCGCGCAGGCGCTGCCCAGCCTGCGCGCCGCCTGCGGCAGAAAACCCGAGCAGCGCACGAAGGATCTCGCGCAGCGCCGCTTCAGCGCGATGCGCGACTGGCTGCATTCGCTCACCGGCCCGCGCTTCGGCAAGCGCGCGAGCGCCGCGGACGCGCCGGACCGCGACACTTATTACCGCCGGCTGCTCGGCCTGCCGACCGGCCGCCGGTTGTTCGGCGTGGAAATCCACCAAGCCTATAAGCAGGCGGCCAAGAAAGCGCATCCCGACGGCGGCGGCGACGTGCTGCGCTTCGAGGAACTGATCGCCGCGCGCGACGCGCTGATGAAGGGATCGTGAGGCGCGGCAGATCGATTAGAATTTTAGGCAATTTTGAATCGATGTGAATTCGAAATGGAATCGATAGTTGTCGCGGAAGGCATCACGCCTGTAGATGGCGCGGCGGAACTGCGTTATGGTTAACGAGGCAACGGGGATGAAAGTAACATGCGTATCCTTGTCAAGAGCGCGCTGGTTCTCGCGCTGATCGGTCTGCCCGCCCTCGCCTCGGCGCAGGACGCGGGCAACGGCGATCAAAGCTACAGCAATCAGTCTTATGGCGATCAGCCCGGAGTCGCGGACAACAACGGGCAGTACGACGATCAGTCGTCCGGCCCGGTGACGCAAGGCGACGACAGGTCCTATGGCGATCAAGGCGGAGCGGCCTCTAGCGGCGACGACGGCGGCTATCAGGATCAGTCCGCCGACAGCGGCGTGCAAAACGACGAAGGCGGTAGCGATCAATCCGCCGACGCGGGCACGCAATACGACGACACGCAACACGGCGACAATGGCGCGACCTATCAGGACCAGGGCGACACCGCCGCGCAATATGACAATAACGGCGGCGCGGATCAGGACCAGGGCGATACGGCCGGGCAGTACGACAACAACGGTGCCGCCTACCAGGATCAGGGCGACACGACTGCGCAATATGACGACAACGGCGGCGCCGCCGATCAGGACCAGGGGGATACGTCCGGGGCGGCGGCCGGCGGCAATTGATCTTGTGATCTAGCGGTCGGTCCTGGCGGCGATCGCGGCGGGCGCGGCGGTGTAACACGCCGCGCGCCCGCTTTGGCGGGGCGCCGGCCACGCGCGCGGCGCGGCTTCGCCCGCACGGCCGGCCCATGCTATAAGGCGCACATGACCCGCCGCCCGAGGCACCTCGCGTTCATCGCCATCGTCCTTGCCGCAAGCGCCGGCGCGGCGCCCGCGCGCGCGGCCGACGCCGCCAAGGGCAAGCGGCTGGCGGAGCAGCACTGCGCCGGCTGCCACGCGGTGACCGCGCAAGGCCGCAGCGTGGTGGCGGATTCCCCGCCGTTCGAGGTGATCGCGCGCAAGTACAATTTCGATACCAGCGCCATCGCCTATGCCATCGTCGGCCCGCATCCGAAGATGAACTTCTCGCCGCCGCCCGGGGCCGCCGCCGACATCGCCGCCTATATCGCGACGCTGAAATAGGGCAGTCCCCCAGCCCGCATGGAGCGATGCGGAAAGCGGGGCCGCGCGCTGCGTCTGCGCAGGTTTCGGCGCGCTCTACCCGGGCGCCAGGCCGCATGCCGCGCCGGTAGCCGACTGCGGCTCCGGGGCTTTCCTTCCGGGCCATCCCTTATGGACATCATCTGAATTTTCCGCCGCGCCCGGCGTCGCTAAATCGGCCGCACGTCCACCGAGCGAACGCGGAGAGCAGCCATGGCCCACGTCTTTTTTCACTGCTCCAACACTGACAAGGTGCTCCTCAACTACGGCGAGGCGCAGGTCGCCGACATGACCGAAGCGCGCGAGCGGGCCTCCCTTATGGTGCGCGCGATGATCGAAGCGCCCGGCCCCGAGGACTGGCGCGACTGGATGCTGCACGCGAGCGACGATCTCGGCGAGGAGATGTTCTCGGTGCCGTTCACGGCGATGCTGGGCCGGGTGCACTGAAGCGGAGCACGATCATGGCGCGCTTGTTGAAGAAGGTCCCGTTTGTCCTCGCGCTGGGCGCGAGCTGGCAGGACTTCCGCTCCCGCATCGCCGGCCGCTATCGGCCCGAGCGCCACTACATGCGCGGGCCGGGCCCGAAGGCGCGTGCGAAGGACCAAGCGTAATCTCATTCGTGTGATGGCTTTTGTGCCGGCTTTTCAGCCGAAGCCCGCATGGAGCGAAGCGGAATGCGAGTTGACTGCCGAGACGCCGGCCCCGGATTTTGCTGCGCTCCATCCGGCTACCTAAAGCATGATGCGTTAGGGTCGAACCACTTCACGAGTCAATTGTTCCCCGCTCGCCCCCGCGCAAGCGGGGACCCAGGACCAAACTTTCGAAATTTCGTTTTTTGGCCCTGAATTCCCGCTTGCGCGGGAATGAGCGGAGTGTGAACCGATTCGACCTGATCTCATCCCGCTCTAGCGCCACGCGTCAATCCAGGAACGGCAAGCCGGCGCAGACCATCTTCCCCGTTTTTCCGTCGATCACCAGATAGCCGTCGATCGCATTGTCGCCTGACGGATTGCGCTGTTTCGGCACGGTGACGTGGAATTGCCAGAGCGGCTTCGTCACCTTGCGGCCGCAGACGCTGCCGGCGGTGACGAGCTGCGCGGCGGCGATGTTGCGCAGGACGTCCTTGTCGGTCTTGCCGTAAGGATCGCCCTTGAGAATCCCGACCGCGGCGGCGCGCGCCTGCTGTTCGCTCATCACCCCGGCCGCGCGGGCCGGCGCGATCGCCGCTGCGGCAATGAACATCGCGGCCAGGGCAATCGCAATTCGTCTGAGCACCATGATGCACCTTCCGTGCCGGGGCGGGGCTTGTGTCGGCGCGCGTCGACCGCCGCACCATTGCCGAAGATTTCACACCTTACAATCCGGCTAGGCGAAGCGGCCCCCGGTCCAGCAAGCCCCTTCGGAAGGATCGTAGTGCCCGGGTCGGGTCCCGGGACCTTCCGGCTGCGGGGCTTACGAGCCCCGCCCACGCGCGCATGCGCGACCGCATATTGCGCCGCACACTTGCGCACACTTGCGCCCACTTGCGTCCACTTGCGTCCGCTTGCATCCACTTGCGTCCGACCGGCCAGCGTATATGCTTTCAATTCCATTCAAATCGGAACGATTGCTGCGATGGCAGGGGAACAAAAACACATCTGGCTCACGTCCGCGCTGGCCGCGGGGGCGGCCACCGCCGTGGTCATGGCGGCGTCGGGTTACGCGCTGGTGACATGGGGAATGCCGCAGGCGCAGCATTACCTCAACGCGCGGCTCGCGGTCCTCGATTCGAAGCTCGACAGCACCAGCGCCTCGCTCGCCCAAAAGGTCGCGAACAACAACGTCGCCCTCGCCGGCAAACTCGCGCAGAGCACCAGCGAGACGCAGGCCGCGATCAAGAAGCTGCCCTCGCTCGAATCCACCACCAAGGCGCTCGCCGACGCCACCAGCGAGATCGAAACGCTCAATTCCCGGATCAAGAAGACCAACGAGGCGCTCACCGACATCCAGAAGCAGGTCTCGCTCGCCTCGATCAAAGCCGGACTGGCGCCGCTCGACGGCAAGCTCGACAAGGCGAACACCACGCTGGCCGCCCTGCAAGCCGGGCTCGCGCGCGCCGACGATACGCGCAACGCCAATGAGGCCCCGCGCAGCGACGCGCTGGCGCGCATCGAGAAGACGATCGGCTCCGTCAAACAGCAGCTTGCCGCCAACGCGGCGCAGCTTGCCGCCCTCAAAGAGCAGATCGCCGGCAACAAACAGCAGACCGCGGCCAGCGGCGAGCAGTTGTCGGCCAGCGCCAAGCCGGACGGCAAGGAAGCGTCGGCCACGCTCGACGCGATGCAGGCCGCATTGGCGAAGATGCAAACGACCGCCGAGACGCTGAGCGCCGGCGTGTCCGCCAATACGGCCGCGCTCGGCGAAACGCAGAAGTCGCTCGCCGGCCTGCAGGCCGCGGTGACGCAGGGCTTCGCCGGCGCGGCATCGAGCACCGACCTCAAGGACACCGTTGCCGCGCTGAAGCAGCCGCTGAGCGCCGAGGCCGCGCCGAAGAAGCGCGCGGACGATCTGGTGGTGTTCTACGTATCGCCCTCCGCCGCCGCGCGGGCGCGGCAGGTGGCGGCGCCGCCGCCGTCCGACGTTCCGCCGATGAGCGTGCGGTTCGAGAAGATCGGCGGCCTGGACGACAACGGACAGACCGCGCTGATCGCGAGCAAGCTGCGCGCGATCCTGAAAGGGCGCAAGGGCTGCACGGTGGCCGTGGCGGGCCATGCCGACACCGTCGGCGGCGACAATATCAATCACGATCTCTCGCGGCGGCGCGCCAGCGCGGTGGCGAAAAAGCTGAAGGCGGCCTTCGCCGGCGATGACGTCACGATCACCGAGACCGCCTGGGGCGAGCGCAAGCTGCAGGAATGGACGCCGGACAACACGCCCGACGTGAGCAACCGGCGCGTCGACATCGCCGTGCAGTGCAAGGGCGGCTAGCTAAAACCGCTCGTCCCCGCGAAAGCGGGGACCAGGGCGACAATCCGAAGATTTGCGTTTCTCTTTCTCTGGATTCCCGCTTGCGCGGGAATGAGCGGTGCTTGCTTCAGCGCAAGCGGTACGTCGGCGCCCTACCCCCACTTCCAGAAATCGCGGCCCTCCTCGCGCAGGAAGCGCGCGAGCACCATCTTGTGCACCTCGGACGCGCCGTCGACGAGGCGGGCCGAGCGGGCATAGCGGTAGACCCATTCGAGGATGGTGTCCTTGGAATAGCCGCGCGCGCCGTTGAGCTGGATGGCGACGTCGGAAGCCAGATGCAGCGTGTCGGCCACCTGCACCTTGGCCATGGAAATCTCCTTGCGCGCGCGGCCGCCCTGGTCGAGCTTCCAGGCCGCGTGCATGGTGAGCAGGCGGCCGATCTCGATCTGCTGCGCCACCTCGCCCATTTTGATCTGTACGCTCTCGCGGTCGGCGAGCTTGATGCCGAAGCCCTCGCGGCGGTCGACATAGTCCTGCGCGATCTCCATGCAGCGCTTGGCGAAGCCGAGCCAGCGCATGCAGTGTGTCAGCCGCGCCGGGCCGAGCCGGATCTGCGTCGCGCGCAAGCCGTCGCCCTCGTTCATCAGCACGTGTTCCTGCGGGATTTCGAGGCCGTCGAATTCGATCTCGCAATGGCCGCCGTGCTCCTCCGGGCCCATGATCGGGATGCGGCGGACGATGCGCCAGCCGGGCTGGTCCTTGTGGTAGAGAAACGCGGTGAGGCCGCGGCGCGCGTCGTCGGAGGTGCGCGCGATCAGGATGAAATGCGCGGCGCCCTCGGCGCCGGTGATGAACCATTTGCGGCCGCGCACGATGTAGCGGTCGTTGCGCTTCTCGGCGCGCGTGAGCATCATGCCGGGATCGGAGCCCGAGCCGGGATGCGGCTCGGTCATCACGAAGGACGAGCGTACCTTGCCCTCGACGATGGGGCGCAGGAACTTCTCTTTCTGCTCGGGCGTGCCGACTTTCGAGAGCAGGTTCATGTTGCCGTCGTCCGGCGCCATGCAGTTGATGGCGAGCGGGCCGAAGATGGAGCGCGCGGCTTCCTCGTAGATCGCAGCCCAAGCGACCACCGGCAGCGCCATGCCGCCATATTCTTTCGGCGACTGCGGCGCCCAGATGCCGGCCGCCCTCGCCTTCTCGCGCACGGGCTCGAGCCGCGCATGCGGGATGTTCTCGTGGTCGGCGAAGTTCTCAGGATCGTCCTCCAGCGGCAGCACGTTTTCCGCAATGAAGGCGCGGGTGCGCAGGCGCAGGTCTTCGATGTCGGGGGAGAGGGTGAAGTCCATTGGTGTTTCCCAGCCTTTTTGCGTCAGCCTGAAGCGCGCTTCGCGCACCTCGAAGGGCGGCGGCCTCAAAATTAGTTGCCCGTCATCCACCAATTTCGGTTTGGCCGAGATTGGATCATTAAGTGCGCAAGTCGGCTAGAGCCGCTTGCGTTGGGCGCGCCTAACGGCGCGCACCTCAGGATGACGGCCGTTAGCCCTTTATCTGCACCACCTGGCCGCCGTCGACCACGATCGTCTGGCCGGTGAGATAGCTGCCGGCGTCGGAGGCCAGCAGCAACAAAGCGCCGTCGAGATCGCCCTCGGCGCCGAAGCGGCCCATCGGGACTTCGCGCCTGATGGCGGCGCCGGCCTCGCTGTTCAAATAGTCGTCGTTGATCTCGGTGACGAACCAGCCGGGCGCGATGGCGTTGACGCGCACGCCCTTGAAGGCGAGCTCGAGCGCCAGCGCCTTGGTCACCTGGATGACGGCGGCCTTGGCGGCGGCGTAGGCCGCCACGCCCTTGGCGACGCCGATGCCGAGCACCGAGGCGATGTTGACGATCGAGCCCTTCTGCCGGGCCGCCAGCATGCGGCGCGCGCCTTCCTGCGACCAGTAGAACAGGGCGTCGAGATCGACGGAGAGCACCTTGCGCCATTCCTCCGCCGGCACCTCGACAGCGCGGGCGGGCGCCATGGCGATGCCGGCATTGTTGACCAGCACGGTGACGGTGCCGAAGGCGTGCTCGGCGGCGTCGAAGGCGGCGGTCATGGCGGCCGTGTCGGTGACGTCGGCCTCGATGGCCACGGCTTTGCCGCCGCGGGCCTCGATCTCCTGCTTGAGCGCCGCAAGGCGCTCGGCGCGGCGGGCGACCAGGGCGACGGCGGCGCCGTTGTCGGCGAGCGCGCGGGCGAATTGCACGCCCAGGCCGCTGGAAGCGCCGGTCACCAGGGCGACGCGGCCGTTGAGGTTGAAGAGGTCGGCTGCTTTCATGACGGCTTTATTACACGACGGACCCGCCTATGGAATACCGCCAGGCGCGCGCGTAGTTTGCGGCCAGGGCAGTCGATTCGGGGCCATGCGGTGAAGCGGATCATCTACGCGACCATCAACAGTTGGAACGGGCTCGTCGCCTGCACCCGCTCGGAGGCCGCGTTCCGCGAGGAGCTGGCGCTGCTGGCCATCGGCATTCCCGCCGCCTTCTATGTCACGGGGGATGCGGGCGAGCGCTTCGCGCTGATCGGCACGCTGTTCTTCGTGCTGATCATCGAACTGCTCAACACGGCGATCGAGAAGCTCGCCGACCGCGTGACCCTGGAGATCGACCCCACCATCAAGCGCGCCAAGGACATGGGCTCGGCGGCGATCTTCCTGTCGCTGGTCGCGGCGGGGGTGACGTGGCTGTGGGTGATCGTGTGGGGCTAGCGATATAACGCATGCGGCAATGCCGTGGCGAGCGCCGGCACGAACCAGAGCACGACCAGCGCGAACAACTGGATCAGCACGAAGGGGATGATGCCGACGTAAATGTGCCGCGTGGTGATCTCGGCGGGGCCACGCCGCGCAGGTAGAACAGCGTGGGGCCGAGCGGCGGGTGCATGTAGGAGGTCTGCAGGTTAACCGCCATCAGGACGCCGAGCCAGACCGGATCGACGCCGGGCATCTTCAACAGCGCGGGCGCCACGATCGGCACCACCACGAAGACGATCTCGAAGGCGTCCATGACGAAGCCGAGCAGGAAGATCGCCAGCATGACGGCGATGAGCGCGCCGTCGACGCCGCCGGGCAAATCATTCAGCGCGTCGTGCACCAGCACGTCGCCGCCCAGCGCGCGAAACACCAGGCTGAACACGGTGGCGCCGATCAGGATGAGATAGATCATCGCCGTGATCTGCGTGGTCTTGTCGACCACTGGCCGCATGTGCCGGCCGATGCCGCCTTTGCGCGCCGCCAGCAGAACGGCGCCGACCGCGCCGACCGATGCCGCTTCGGTCGGCGTCGCCACGCCCATGAGGATGGAGCCGAGCACCGCGACGATGAGCGCCACCGGCGCCAGCAGCGCCTCGATCAGGCTGCCCGGCGGCGCGTCGCTCTTGGCCACCGCGGGGCAGGCGGCGGGACGCAAGATCGCCATCGCGATGAGAAACGAAATGTACAGGCCCACCAGCAGCAGGCCCGGCACGACCGCGCCGGCGAACAGGTCGCTGACCGACACCACATTGGGCGCGAAGTTGCCCTGCGCGAGCTGCGCCGCCTGATAGGCGTTGTTGAGCTGGTCGCCCAGTACGACCAGCACGGTGGAGGGCGGCACGATCTGCGCCAGCGTCGCCGAGGCCGCTACGGTGCCGGCCGCCAGCCGCGGATCGTAGCCGTGGCGCAGCATGGCCGGCAGCATGATCAGGCCCATGGTGACGGCGGTGGCGCCGACGATGCCGGTGGAGGCGGCGAGCAGCGCGCCGACCAGCACGGCGGAGATCGCCAGCCCGCCGCGCCGTTGTCCGAACAGCCGGCCCATGCGCTCGAGCAGGGCTTCCGCGATGCGCGACTGTTCCAGCATAACGCCCATGAAGACGAAGAGCGGCA
The DNA here is from genome assembly GCA_963837965.1 of uncultured Pseudomonadota bacterium. Classification (GTDB taxonomy): domain Bacteria; phylum Pseudomonadota; class Alphaproteobacteria; order Rhizobiales; family Xanthobacteraceae; genus Pseudolabrys. Next base: position 35,768 of record CAWIPY010000016.1, read on the forward strand.
CGGCGAGCAGCACCGGATTGGTCATGATGCCGAAGATGCGGTCGGGCAGCGCGCCGAGAATCGCCAAATCCATCGCGCCGGCGAGATGGCCGGCCAGCGCGAAGGCGAGCGAAATGCCGGCCAGCGTGAGCGCCACCGGATAGCCGGCCATCAGCGCGGCGATGACGGCGGCGACGAGCAGGACGGCGAGGGATTCAGCGAGCGGCATATCGTTCTGTTATTGCCGGGCATCAGGCGCGGCGCGCCGTCTTGATGCGTGATGAATCGGCAGTCCATCTTGCGAAGGAGGATGGACCCCCGGGGCAAGCCCGGGGTCGACGGGCGGGGTACGCAGCACGACAACCGCCCTCACCGCCTGCGACACGCCCTGCAAAGCCATCAACAAGGCGAACAGCGGGATGAAGGTCTTGAGCACGAACACCAGCGGCAGGCCGCTTGCCTCCTGCGAGCGCTCGAGAATGGCCCAGGAGCGCGCGGCGTAAGGCACCGAGAGCCAGATGAGCACCGCGGTAAAAGGCAGCAGCAGCAATAGCGCGCCGATGAGATCGATCGCCGCCCTGCTGCGCGGCGAGGCGTGGGCATAGAAGATGTCGACGCGGACATGGCCGCCGATACGCAACGTCCAGGCCGACGCGAGCAGGAACAGCGCGGCATTGGCGTACATGACGGTTTCGGTCAGCCAGATCGAGCCGAGGCCGAACACGTAGCGCGCCACAACAAGCGCGAACTGCAACAGCACGACGACAAGCGCCAGCCAGGCCGACGCGCGGCCGACGACGGTGGTGGTGCGGTCGATACGGTCGGCGATGCCGGTCAGCTTTGCAAAAACGGCCATGTCCGATGATGGCATAAAGCGCCGGCTTCCGCTAAATTGCGCCCCATGACCAAAGACCACGACCACCACCACCATCACGACCACGACCATTCCGAGCTGTCCGACACCCAGCTGCGCGTGCGCGCGCTGGAGACGGTGCTCACCGAAAAGGGCTATGTCGACCCGGCCGCGCTCGACCTGCTGATCGAGACCTATGAGAAGAAGGTCGGCCCGCGCAACGGCGCCCGCGTGGTGGCGCGCGCCTGGGCGGACCCGGAATACCGCGCGCGCCTGTTCAAGGACGCGACCGCGGCCATCGCCGAGCTCGGCTATGCCGGGCGCCAGGGCGAGCACATCGTGGCGCTGGCGAATACGCCCACGCGGCACAACATGGTCGTGTGCACGCTGTGCTCCTGCTATCCCTGGCCGGTGCTCGGCCTGCCGCCGGTCTGGTACAAATCGGCGCCCTACCGCTCGCGCGCGGTGAGCGATCCGCGCGGCGTGCTGCACGACTTCGACGTGACGCTGCCGGCCGACACCGAAATCCGCGTGTGGGATTCGACCGCGGAGATTCGCTACCTGGTGATCCCGATGCGGCCCGAGGGCACCGAAGGCTGGAGCGAGGAACGCCTTGCCGAACTGGTGACGCGGGATTCCATGATCGGCACGGGATTGCCGAAGTTACCCAAGGACATCGGCAAATGAACGGCTTCTCTCTCTTTTGTCATTCCGGGGCGGCGCGCAGCGCCGGGCCCGGAATCCAGGGCCACGGAAAAGGGCCGTCGTACGGCCCTGGATTCCGGATCGCCTCGCTGCGCTCGGCGTCCGGAATGACAGAGCCATTGCCATGAACGGCGCGCGCTTACTTCCCTCTCCCCGTTTGCGGGGAGAGGGTGGCGAGGACCGAAGGTCCGAGCCGGGTGAGGGGCTCCTTCGATGTGCTCAGAATTGCGGTAACGCCCCCTCACCCGACGCGCCTTCGCTAACGCTCCGGCGCGTCGACCTCTCCCCGCAAGCGGGGAGAGGTGAAAGGAAGCAGGCATGAACGGCGCGCAGGACATGGGCGGCATGCACGGCTTCGGCCCGGTCATCCCCGAGCCGAACGAGCCGGTGTTCCATGCCGAATGGGAAAAGCGCGCCTTCGCGCTGGCCCTGGCCATGGCCATGCCGGGCCAGTGGAATATCGACGCCTCCCGCTTCGCGCGCGAGAACCGCGACCCGGCGGAATATCTGTCGATGAGCTATTATCAGATATGGTTCGCCGCGCTGGAGACCATGCTGAAGGAGCGCGCGCTGGTGGCCGACGAAGAGATCGGCGCGGGCCATGCCTTGCACGAACCGACGCCGGTCAAGCGCGTGCTCTCATGCGACGACGTCTTGAAGGTGCTGCACCGCGGCGGGCCGACCGAGCGCGAGACCAATACGCAAAGCCGTTTCGAGCCGGGCGACCGGGTGCGCGCGAAGAACATCAATCCGCTCACGCACACGCGGCTGCCGCGCTATGTGCGCGGGCATGTCGGCACGGTGGAGCGCGTGATCGGCTGCCACGTCTTCCCCGACAGCAACGCGCATGGCCACGGCGAGAACCCGCAATGGCTCTATACCGTGGTGTTCGCCGGGGATGAATTGTGGGGACCGGACGGCGATCCGTCATCGAACGTTTCGGTCGACGCCTGGGAGCCGTATCTGGAGCCTGTCTAAATGTCATTCCGGACGCCGAGCGCAGCGAGGCGATCCGGAATCCAGGGCCCTGGATTCCGGGCTCGCCGCTTCGCGGCGCCCCGGAATGACAAGGAAGTAAGATGATCGACCAAATCGCCGCGCGCCGCGCCACGCAGGAAGTCCCCGGCATCCCGCACGACGCCGAGGGACCGGTGTTCCGCGAGCCGTGGGAGGCGCAGGCCTTCGCCATGACGCTCGCGCTGCACGAGCGCGGGCTGTTCACCTGGCCGGAATGGGCGGAGACGCTTGCGCGTGAGATCAAGCGCGCGCAAGCGGCGGGCGATCCCGACACCGGCGAGACTTATTATCTGCACTGGCTTGCCGCGCTCGAGCGGCTGGTGGCGGACAAGGGCGTGGCGCCGGCCGAGGCGCTGCACCGCTATAAGCACGCCTGGGAGCATGCCTGCGAGCGCACGCCGCATGGTCAGCCGATCGAGTTGAGAGGCGAGGATTTCGACCTCGATCCGTCATCCTGACGTGCGAGCGGCGAAGCCGCGAGCCTCGACGGATGACGCGGATCACACCGCGCTCTCGCTCTTGAGCGTGCAGGCGGCGCCGTCGCTCAATTCGATCTGCATGGTCGAATGACCGATCTCGAACTTGTGCTGCAAATCGTGCGCGACCCGATGCAGGAAGTCGTCGCCGGGATGGCCGCCGGGCATGACGAGATGACAGGTCAGCGCGGTCTCGGTGGTGCTCATCGCCCAGACGTGCAGGTCGTGCACTTCGGCGACTTCGGGCAGGCCGCACAGATAGCGATCGACGGCGCCGAGATCGACCTTCTCCGGCGCGGCATTGAGCGACAGCCGCAGCGCCTCGCGCAGCAGGCGCCAGGTGCCGATCAGAATCACGGCAGAGATCAACAGGCTCGCCGCCGGGTCGAGCCACTCCCAGCCGGTGAGCATGATGCCGGCGGCGGCGGCGACGACGGCGACCGACACGCCGGCATCGGCCAGCATGTGCAGGAAGGCGCCGCGCATGTTGAGATCGTTCTTGCTGCCGCGCGACAACAGCCAGGCTGAGAGACCGTTCACCAAGACCGCGACCGCGGCAACGATCATGACGTCGACCGTCGCCACAGGCTCCGGATGCATGAGACGCCAGATCGCTTCCCAGCCAATGGCGCCGACCGCCACCAGCAGGATCAGCCCATTGGCGAAGGCGGAGAGGATGGAGGCGCCGCGCATGCGGTAGGTGAAGCGCGCGCTCGGCCGCCAGTCGGCCACCGCATAGGCGCCCCAGGCGAGCACCAGGCCCATGACGTCGCCGGCATTGTGGCCGGCGTCGGCGAGCAGCGCGAGCGAGTTCGCCATCAGGCCGTAGAACACCTGGGCGATCACCAGCGCAATGTTGAGCCCGGTGGCGATGGCGAAGGCGCGGCCGAAATTCTCCGGCGCGTGGGAATGGGCGTGGCTGTGATCGTGGCCGCCGTGCATGAAAGGAAAGTAATGGGCGGGAAAGTGAATACTAGAACAGTCTCCCAGTCATTCGCCGGGCGCCGCGCAGCGGCGTGACCCGGCAATCCGATCGAGTCTGTGAACAAAAGATGGCATGCGCCGGGCTCAAGCCTCGCGCATGAGCACCTCGAGACGGTCACACCCCCGCCGCGCCGCCGTCGGCGCGCGGGTCATGGCCGCCTTCCAGCGTGCCGTCCGCGTGCAGCACCACCGCGCCGGCATGACCCATGGTGTCCGAGTAGGCTTCGTCGAGCACCGCCACGTCATGGCCGGCCGACATCAGCCGGTCGATCAGATTCCCGTCGAAGCGCGATTCAAGCCGCAAGTTCGTATGCGTCGAGCCCCAGGTGCGGCCGAGCAGCCAGCGCGGCGCATCGAGCGCCGCTTCGAGCGGCTGGCGGAAGAGGACATGGCGGGTGAACACGGCGGCCTGGCTTTGCGGCTGGCCGTCGCCGCCCATGGTGCCATAGGCGATGACGCGGCCGTCGCGAAGCGCGGCGAGCGCCGGGTTGAGCGTGTGGAACGGGCGGCGGCCTGGCGCGAGCGCGTTGAGTGCGCCCGGCCGCAGCGAGAAGCTGGCGCCGCGATTCTGCATCAGCACGCCGGTCGAGGGCAGCACGCAGCCCGAGCCGAACTCCCAATAGAGCGACTGGATGTAGGAGACGACGAGGCCGGAAGCGTCCGCCGCACCCATCCAGATGGTGTCGCCTTCGCCGTAGGGCGCCGGCCATTGCGCGGCCTTGCGCATGTCGATCTTGGCAGCCTCGCCGTCGAGGAAGGCTGCCGACAGATAGCGGTCGAGATCGCCGGCGCGGTCGGGGTCGGTGACCACCTTGTCACGCACGCGGAAGGCGCGCTTGGTCGCCTCGACGATGGCGTGCACGTGCTCGAATGTTTCGGCCTGTTGCACGCGCAGTCGGTCGAAGAGGCCGAGGATGATGAGCGAGGCCAGCCCTTGCGTCGGCGGCGGCGCGTTGTAGAGCGTGCCGGCTTGAACGGAGACCGAGAGCGGCGCCGCGACCCAGCCGCGATACTGTTCGAGATCGGCGCGCGTGACCGGGCTGCCGATGCGTTCCAGATCGGCGGCGAGCTCGCGGCCGACGTCGCCGCGATAGAAATCGTCGAGGCCGGCGTGGCTGAGATGATCGAGGGTTGCGGCGAGCGCCGCCTGCTTGAGCAGCGCGCCCTCTTCCGGCGGCTTGCCGTCGACGAGAAAATGCGCGGCGAAGCCGGGCGCGCCTTCCAGCTCAGCGAGCTTCTCAGCCGTCAGCCGCGCCTGGCTGCGGGTGACGGTGTAACCGTCGCGGGCGTGGTGCGATGGCGCCGGCGAGCAGCACGTCGAGCGGCAGCTTGCCGCCGTGGGCGCGCGCGGCTTCCGCGGCAAGCGTCCAGCCGGCTACCGCGCCCGGCACGGTCAGCGCGGCGAGCGGGCCGCGCGCCGGAATTTCGTCGTAGCCGGCTTCGCGATAGAGCGCGACGGTCGCCTTGCTGCCCGCGCGGCCGGCGCCCATCAGCGCACGCACGCGGCCGGAGGGCTCGCGGATCAGCCAGAAGCCGTCGCCGCCGATATGGTTCATGTGCGGATAGACGGCGGCGATGGAGGCGGCCATGGCGATCATCGCCTCGACGGCGTTGCCGCCTTCGGCGAGGATTTGCCGGCCGTCCTCGACGGTCGCTGAATGCGGCGCGCAGACGACGCCCGTGCGGTGGCCGGCGGTGTGAAGGTTCATCGAGGGCCTCGTGTCCCGGGCGCTGCGCAGTACGAAGTATTGCGCTGCTGACCCGGGACCCCGGTTAAAAGAAAGAAGCGGGATCCCGGATCAGCGGTGCACCACTTCGTGCTGCACCGCATCCGGGACATGCACGTCAGAATGACGGCTATCACGCATCCGCCGCCGGCGCGAGCTCGACCAGCCCGCGCTTCTTGAGCAGCGCGTCCGGTGTCGGCAGCCGGCCGCGGAAGGCCTTATAGGCTTCGGCCGGGTCGCGCAAATTGCCGGCGCCGTAAATGAACTCACGCAGCTTCTTCGCGATCGCGGGATCGAAGGGATCGCCGGCCTCCTCGAAGGCTTCGAAGGCGTCGGCGTCGAGCACCTCCGACCACATGTAGGAGTAATAGGCCGCCGCGTAGCCGCCGCCGGAGAACAGGTGCTGAAAGTGCGGCAGACGGTGACGCATGACGACCTCCGCCGGCATGTGGATACGCGCAAGGTCCTGGCGCTCGAATTCGGTGACGTCGAGGCCGGACGGATCGGCCAGGGCATGAATGTCGAGATCGACCAGCGCGCACGAGGTGTATTCCACCGTGGCGAAGCCCTGGTTGAAGGTGCGGCTGGCCAAAAGCTTGTCGAGCAGCGCCTGCGGCATCGGCTCAGCCGTCCGGCAGTGGCGCGCGTAGCGCTGCAGAATTTCCGGCACCTCCAGCCAGTGCTCGTAGAGCTGTGACGGCAGTTCGACGAAGTCGCTCGGCACCGCGGTGCCCGAAAGCAGCGGATAGGTGACGTTGGACAGAAGGCCGTGCAGCGCATGGCCGAACTCGTGGAACAGCGTGCGGGCGTCGTCGAAGGACAACAGCGCGGGCTCGCCGGCCGCCGGCTTGGCGAAGTTGCAGATGTTGAGGATGATCGGCGTTACGTTGCCGATCAGCTTCTCCTGGTCGCGCAGCGAGGTCATCCAGGCGCCCGAGTGCTTGGACGAACGCGCGAAATAATCGCCGATGAACAGGCCGACCTCGCGGCCGCCGGCGTCCTTGACGGCCCAGGCGCGCGCATCCTTGTGATAGAGCGGCACGTCGACGGGCGTGAAGACGAGGCCGAACAGCCGGCGCGCCGCCTCGAAGGCGGCCTCGATCATGCGGTCGAGCTGGAAGTAGGGCTTGATCTCGGCCTCGTCCAGATCGAACTGCGCCTTGCGCCGTCTCTCGGCGTAGTAGCGCCAGTCGTGCGGCGCCAGGGCGAAGTTGCCGCCCTCCGCCGCGATCATCTCCTGCAGCGCGTCGCGCTCGGCTTTCGCCTTTGCGCGGGCGCGCGTCCAGACGTTTTCCAGGAGCTCGCGCGCGGCGGCCGGCGTCTTGGCCATCTGGTCGTCGAGCCGGTAGTCGGCGAAGGTCGCAAAGCCGAGCAGGCGAGCGCGCTCGGCGCGCAACGCGACCATCTCCTTGATGATGGCGCGGTTGTCGGTTGCGCCGCCGTTCTCGCCGCGCCTGATCCAGGCCTGGAACACCTTCTCGCGCAGGTCGCGGCGAGAAGAGAACTGCAGAAAGCTCTCGCAGGAGGAACGCGCAAGCGTAATGGCGTATTTGCCGGGTTGGCCGCGCTCCTCCGCCGCGGCGCGCGCGGCATCGCGGGCGAAGTCGGGCAGTCCGGCGAGATCGCCCTCCTCCAGCATGAGCGCATAGGATTTCTCGTCGGCGAGCACGTTCTGCCCAAAAGAAGTGCCGAGGCTCGCCAGCCGCTCATTGATCGACGCCAGGCGCTCCTGCGCCGGCTTGTCGAGGGCGGCGCCGGCGCGCACGAAGCGCGTGTGATAGCGGTCGAGCACCCGGGCCTGCTCGGCGGTCAGGCCGAGCGCGTCGCGCCGCGCGTGAAGATCGGCGATGCGGGCGTAGAGGGCGCGGTTGAGATAGGTCGCGTTGGAATGGCGGGCGAGCAGCGGCGACACCTCGCGCTCGACCTCCTCGATGGCGTCGCTGGTGTCGGCGCCGGCCAGCACCCAGAACAGGTTGGCCACGCGGTCGAGCGCGCGGCCCGAGCGCTCCAGCGCGGCGATGGTATTGTCGAAGCTGGGCGCGGCCGGATCGGCGGCGATGGCGTCGATCTCGGCGCGATGGGCGGCCAAGGCGGCATCGAAACCGGCACGGAACTTGTCGGGACTGGCGGCGGCGAAGGGCGGCAGGCCGTACGGAGCGGTCCAGTCGGCAAGCAGCGGATTTTCGACGGTGTCGGGAGATGTCTGCGGAGCGTTCATGGCGGACATCTAATCCGAATCCCGCCCCGGCGGAAGGACGCTTCTTCCGCCCGCGCCGCGGCGGGGGAGCAAAACGGAGCCGCGCCGGATGGGACTTCCCCACCCGGCGCACGGCAGCTTCTTTCCTCAGCGGCGGATGACTTTCGTTATGCCGCCATCTGGTTGACGCGTGCCTCCGCGATGCCGGTGAGCTTCTTGTCGGCGGCCTTTTCCTCGTCCAGATTCTTCTGCAGAACGCTGGCGCAATCGGCGCGTCCGAGTTCCTTGGCCCAGGCGATCAGGGTGCCGTAGCGGGTCATCTCGTAGTGCTCGACCGCCTGCGCAGCTGCCACCAGGGCGGCATCCAGCACCTTCTTGTCGGCAACCTCGCCGGCGATCTCTTCGGCTTCGTCGATGATGCCGTCGATGGCCGGGCAGTCGACGCCCTTGGCTTGCGTGCCGTGCATACGGAACACTTCTTCCAGCCGTTTGACGTGACCCTTGGTTTCTTCGAGGTGGTTTTTGAAAGCCGTCTTCAGTTCGGCATTGCTCGCCTTCTCCACCATCTCGGGGAGCGCCTTCACGATCTGCTGTTCCGCATAATAGATGTCCTGCAGCGTATGCACGAACAGGTCGTCCATTTTCTTGATGTCTTTCGAGAACAGACCCATGGTGATTGTTCCTTCCTGAATGTGTTGTTTGACATGCCGCGCGCATGCGGCGCGGACTCATTCGAGAACGTGCGGGCCTGTCCCTCGTTCCCGCGCTTGCGGGCCGCCTGCGTCATATTCAGCGGGAACACAGGCTCAGTGGCGCTCAGCCCCGTAGCGCGCGCAGGGCATTGAAGATGACCAGCACGTCGATCACTTCCTGCAACAGCGCGCCCTGGACCGGCGGCAGGAAGCCGAATGCCGCCGCGATCATGGCGGCGATGGACAGCCCCATGCCGGCGGCGACGCTTTGCAGGGCGATGAGGCGCGAGCGGCGCGCGATCTTGATCGCCGGCAGCACGCGGTCGAGCTGGTCGACCAGCAGCACCACGTCGGCGGCTTCCGCGGAAGCCGCGGCGCCCTTGGCGCCCATGGCCATACCGATGTCGGCGGCGGCGAGCGCGGGGGCATCATTGACACCGTCGCCGATCATCATCACCGGGCCGTTCTTGCGCTCCGACAGCACCACCAGGATCTTCTGGTCGGGGGTGAGTTCGGCGCGCACGCTGTCGACGGGAAGCCCCGCGCTGACGAAACGCGCCACCTCCCGGCGGTCGCCGGTCGCCAGCACGATGCGGGCGATGCCGAGGGCGCGCAGCGCGCGCAGGAGCTGCTCGGTGCCGGCGCGCAGTTCGTCGGAGAGAATGATGACGCCGGCGGCCTTGCCGTCGATGGCGACGCCGACGCCGACCGCGCCGGGCTGCCGGTCGCTGCTGAGCGTGCGCAAGGACGCCTCGCCGACCTTGCTGGCAACGAAGCGATAGCCGCCGACAACCACCGCACGGCCATCGACAGAACCGGTGAGACCCTCGCCGGGCGTCTCGACCACCTCTGACGGCACGGCCAGCGCGAGGCCGCGGCTGCGCGCCTCGCCGACCAACGTCTGCGCGATGATGTGCTTGGAGGCTTGGTCGAGCGAGGCGGCGAACCGCAGAACCTCCTGCGGCGTGAAGGGCTCGGCTGTCCGCGTCTCGACCAGATGGGCCTGGCCCAGGGTAAGCGTGCCGGTCTTGTCGATCACCAGCGCGCGCACGCGGGCGAGCGTCTCGATGGCGCGGCCGCCCTTGATCAGGATGCCGAGCCGGGCCGCGCGGGAGAGGCCGGAGACGATCGCCACCGGCACCGCCAGGATGAGCGGACACGGCGTCGCCACCACCAGCACCGCCACCGCCCGGATCGGATCGGCAGTGAAAGCCCAGGCGGCGCCGGCCAGCGCCACGGTGACGGCAAGGAACAGCAACGCGTAGCGATCCGCCAGCCGTGACATCGGCGCACGGGACGCCTGCGCGGCTTCCACCAGCCGCACGATGCCGGCATAGGTGCTCTCCTCGGCGCGCGCCGAAGCGACGAGATCGAAGGCCTCGCCGACATTGGTCGAGCCGCTCATGACGGGCTGCCCGTCCGCGTGCTGGACCGGCAGGGACTCGCCGGTGAGTGCCGACTGGTCGAGCACCGCCACGCCCTTCGCCACGGCGCCGTCGACCGGCACCACGTCGCCCTGCCGCACGAGCAGGCGATCGCCCGGCATCACCAGATCGAGCGCCACCTCCTCGAGCCGGCCGTCGCGGTGGCGCAGGGCGGAGCGCGGCACCCGCGACAAGAGCGCCGTCATCTCGCGGCGCGCCGCGCGCTCGGCGAAGCCTTCGAGCAACTGCCCGCCGGCATACATCAGCGCGACGATCGCCGCGGCCAGCTCCTGCCCGACGAGAAGCGCCGCCGTCATCGACAGCGCGGCGATGATGTCGAGGCCGACGTCGCCGCGCCGCAAACTGGTCACAATCTCGATGACGAGCGCCAGCAGCACCGGCATGGTGGCCGCCGCCCAGATCGGGCCGGACCAGTCCGGACGCCCTGCGAAGCCTGCGGCGAAGCCGGCGACGAGCCCCGCAGCGGCAATGCCGGCGAGGTAGGGGCGGACGGTTTTGAGAGTGCGGGCCAGATCCATGCCGCGTAAGTAGCGCCATCATGGCGCCATCGCCATGCGCGAGATCAAACACTATCTTGGTCGTCACCGGGCTTGTCCCGGTGACCCCGCCTAGGCTGGTATCGTGCGCGCCTAAGCGAGATGGGCGGGACGAGCCCGGCCATGACGGAACCTCTAGCTACTTGATTCAACGCCCGGATTCGTGGAGATTGCCGGCGTCGAGAGGGAGTAGATCAATGCCTCAGGGCCGCCGCATCGTCTGGCTTCACGTGCTCACCGTCGTCAGCGCCGCCATCCTGATCGGCGCCGAGGTGTTCGGCGCGGCCTTCGCCTCGTCCTGGGCGGTCGCCACCCTGTTCGGCCTCGGCCATCTCGGCGCGCGCGTTCTCGACATCCTGTTCGTGCTCTGCGGCATCGCCGTCATGGCGCAGTTCATCCGCGCCGCGCACCGCATCGAGCCGTTCACCGCGCGCCGCTGAGCCAAGCGCCGAGCGGCCGCCTCGCAAAAAATTAAGAAAGTTTTTTGGTCGCGCGAACTAATTCTCTTGCGATGCGCGCAGAATTTGTTATTTGAGTTTTGCCCAATTTCGCACGTGCCTGTGGCCGTGTGTCGGTCGGTAGGTAGCCGGACAAGAGGCCGGCCAGCCGCCTGGAGAGACAAGCCAAGCTCTCCAAGAAATCTGACCGGCAGCCGGAGGCGAAACCGGCGCACTCTGCTCTCAGCAGGGGACGCGGCTTAAAGCAACGACGATCGGGCTTCCTTGGTCTCTGCCGGCTTCCAAACCCGGCTTACCGAAGAGGCTTGCTCATCATTGCCGGCCGTGCGGACGGGGTTCTCCTCTTCCTCACCTAGGCAGCATGGGCGGCTCTTGAGAGTGCCAGCGCCGGCGCGTCCCCATCGCGCACCGCCGCCAGACTCTTCGAGCGCCGCATCATCCTGGGGCTTGTCCGCGAGCCCCCGTAGCCGTGGGGAGTGTGCGCCATGACGGAGCGCATCCGCGAATTCCTGCGTAATCAGCCCGAAGAGGGCCCCCGCCTCGTCGTCGACCTCGACGTCGTGCGCGAAAACTACACCGCCTTCGCCAGGGCGCTGCCGGACACGCGCGTGTTCTACGCCGTAAAGGCCAACCCGGCGCCGGAGGTGCTGGCGCTGCTCGCCAAGCTCGGCTCCTGCTTCGACACCGCCTCGGTCGCCGAGATCGAGATGGTGCTCGCGGCGGGCTGCACGCCCGACCGCATCTCCTACGGCAACACCATCAAGAAGGAGCGCGACATCGCGCGCGCCTTCGCGCTGGGCGTCCGCCTCTACGCGGTCGACTGCCAGGCTGAGGTGGAGAAGGTCGCCCGCGCGGCGCCCGGCTCACGCGTATTCTGCCGCATCCTGTCCGACTGCATCGGCGCCGAATGGCCGCTGTCGCGCAAGTTCGGCTGCGAGCCGGCGATGGCGGTCGACGTGCTGGAGCACGCGCTGCGGCTCGGGCTGGAGCCGCACGGCGTCTCCTTCCATGTCGGCTCCCAGCAGCGCAACCAGCACGCCTGGGACCGCGCGCTCGCCTCGGCGGCCGCCGTGTTCAAGGAATGCGGCGAGCGCGGCATGAACCTCGCCATGGTCAACCTGGGCGGCGGTTTCCCCACCAAGTACCTGAAGAACGTGCCGACGGTGAAGACCTACGGCAACGCGATCTTCCGCGCGCTACGCAAGCATTTCGGCAACCGCATCCCGGAGACGATCATCGAGCCGGGCCGCGGCATGGTCGGCAATGCCGGCGTGATCGAGGCCGAGGTCGTCCTCGTCTCCAAGAAGAGCGAGGAAGACGACGTGCGCTGGGTCTATCTCGACATCGGCAAGTTCGGTGGGCTCGCCGAAACCATGGACGAGGCGATCCGCTATCCGATCCGCACGTCGCGCGACGGCGACAGCATGGGCTCCTGCGTGCTGGCGGGGCCGACCTGCGACTCGGCCGACGTCATGTACGAGCACGACCCCTACCTGCTGCCGGTCAGTCTGGCGATCGGCGACAAGGTGCTGATCGAGGGTACCGGCGCCTATACGGCGACCTATTCGTCGGTGGCCTTCAACGGCTTTCCGCCGCTGAAGACGTATCACATCTGATCATCGCAACAGCCCACCTCCCCCGCTTGCGGGGGAGGTCGACGCGCGAAAGCGCGTCGGGAGGGGGCGCGCGCTTGCGCGCGAACATGCCCCCACCCCAACCCTCCCCCGCAAGCGGGGGAGGGAGAAGAGAGGCAAGGACACGACACATGATCACGATCCGCCACGAGAAACTGAACGACATCGACGCGCGCGAGGCGCTGCTCGACGAGGCCTTCGGCGAGACGCGCTGGCGCAAGTCGTCCGAGCGGCTGCGCGAGCGCCGGCTGCCGGCCGACGGGCTCTCCTTCATTGCCGCCGAGCGCGGCCGCGTGATCGGCACGGCGCGGCTCTGGCACGTCGCGACCGAGAGCGGCCACGCCGCGCTGCTGCTGGGTCCCGTGGCGGTCACTGCCGACTGCCGCAGCCGCGGCGTCGGTGGCGCGCTGGTGCGCCGCGCGGTCGCCGAGGCGGCGAAGCGCGGCCACGGCGCGGTGATGCTGGTGGGCGACGCGCCCTACTACAGCCGCTTCGGCTTCTCGACCGCCAGGACGGGCGCCTTGTGGATGCCGGGACCGTTCGAGCGCACCCGGCTGCTCGCGCGCGAGCTTACGCCGCACGCGCTCGACGGCGCCTTCGGCCTGATCCACGCCGCCGGCGCGCTGATGCCGGAGCCCGCTCTGGCCGCGGACGCCATTGCAAGGCAAGCAGGAAAACACCGGCCGCGCGCCGCCTAGACGACAGGAAAATGACAGCGCGCCGCGCGGATTATTCGCGCGGCCGCCCTTCCGTTTGTCCGCCGCGGCGGATATCACCCAAGCTTTGCTGGAGGAACGAGAATGACGGATTGGCCCGTGCACGGCCGCATTGACGGCCCCATCGTGATGATCGGCTTCGGGTCGATCGGCAAAGGCACCCTGCCCCTGATCGAGCGCCATTTCAGGTACGACAAGACGCGCTTCGTGGTGGTCGACCCCGACGACAAGGACCGCAAGATCCTCGACGAGCGCGGCATCCGCTTCGTGCACGAGGGCGTCACCAAGGCCAATTACCGCGCGCTGCTCACGCCGCTGCTCACCGAAGGCGGCGGGCAGGCCTTCTGCGTCAACCTGTCGGTCGACACTTCTTCGGTCGACATTATGGAGCTGTGCAACGATCTCGGCGCGCTCTACATCGACACCGTCAACGAGCCCTGGGCCGGCTTTTATTTCGACGCCAAGCTCGGGCCGGAGGCGCGCTCGAACTATGCCCTGCGCGAGAAGACGCTCGCCGCCAAGCGCAAGCGAAAGCCGGGCAGCACCACCGCCGTATCGTGCTGCGGCGCCAATCCCGGCATGGTGTCATGGTTCGTCAAGCAGGCGCTGATCAACGTCGCCAAGGACACCAGCCTCAAATTCAAGGAGCCGAAGACGCAAGAGGACTGGGCGCGGCTCGCCAAGCGCGTCGGCGTCAAGGGCATTCACATCGCGGAGCGCGACACCCAGCGCGCGCGTCTGCCCAAGCCGATGGACGTGTTCGTCAACACCTGGTCGGTGGAGGGCTTCCTGTCGGAGGGCATGCAGCCGGCCGAGCTCGGCTGGGGCACGCACGAGAAGTGGCTGCCGAAGAACGGCCACAAGCACAAGACCGGCTGCCAGGCCGCCGTCTGGCTCGACCAGCCCGGCGCCAACACCCGCGTGCGCTCCTGGACGCCGACGCCGGGCGCGCAATACGGTTTCCTCGTCACCCACAACGAGTCGATCTCGATCGCCGACTATTTCACCCTGCGCGACGGGCGCCGGGTGGCTTACCGGCCGACCTGCCACTACGCCTATCACCCCTGCAACGACGCGGTGCTGTCGCTGCATGAACTGTTCGGCCGCGCCGGCGCGCGCCAGGACGACATCCACATCCTCGACGAGCACGAGATCGCCGACGGCATCGACGAGCTCGGCGTGCTGCTCTACGGCCACAAGAAGAACGCCTACTGGTACGGCTCGCAGCTTTCGATCGACGAGACGCGCGATCTCGCGCCCTATCAGAACGCGACGGGCCTGCAGGTGACGAGCGCGGTGCTCGCCGGCATGGTGTGGGCGCTGGAGAATCCGGCCGCCGGCATCGTCGAAGCCGACGAGATGGACTACCGGCGCTGCCTGGAAGTGCAGATGCCCTATCTCGGCCCGGTCATCGGCCAGTACACCGACTGGACGCCGCTCAAGGGCCGGCCAGGCCTGTTCACGCGAAGACATCGACAAGCGCGATCCCTGGCAGTTCAGGAACGTGCTGGTGCGGTGAGGCTCAGCGCGGCGATGGCTGCTGGCCGCGCTCGTGCTCCTTTGGCGCCGGCTTGCCGGCGGGCCCGCCCTTCGGCGCCGGCCTGCCCTGCTGCGGCCGCGCGCCCTGCGGCGCGTGTTGCGGCGGCGGATGCCTGACCTGCGGCTGATGCGGCGGCGGCGCCGGCCTCGTTTGCGGCTGATGCGGTGCCGGGCCCGGGCGGACCGTGGGCGGCTGCGGCCGTGACGGCTGGGCCGGCGGCCGCACGACGTGCGGCGTCGGCGCTTGCGGCCGTGGCGGCTGCGCCTGCGGCGCCAGCCGCGGCGGCGGCGCATGCTGCGGCCGCTGCTGCGGCGGCGCGTGCTGCGGTTGCTGCTGCGGCGGCGCGTGCTGCGGTTGCTGCTGCGGCCGCGGCTGCTGCAGCGGCTGCACCGACGGCGCCCCTTGTGCCGCGCGCGGCGGATGCGCGCCGAGGCGGCCGCGTTCGCCATGGGTGAGCGGCTGCGGCGTTTGCGACGCCGGCGCGGCCTTGATCGTCGTGTTGGTGCGCTGCGACGGCGACGGCCCGCGGGCGCTGGCCGCGCTGCGCGCGCGCCTGCTGCGGGCTGACGCGCACCGCGCCGGCCACGCCTTGCGTGCCAGTGAGCACATGCGGGCTGACGCGGTAGGTCGGCAGCGACCGGCCCAGCCGCCGCGCGACGAAGGCCGGCGAGATGCCCGGATTGACCGCGGCGCGGCCGCGATTGTAGCGCAGCGTGCGGTTGATCACGTGGCTGCGGCGGAAGACATCGGCGCGGCGCGACGGGTGCAAGAAATAGGGGTGCAGCCGCGAGGCCGTGAGGAAGCGCGGCGGCACGAAGATCCAATAGGTCGGCGCTTCATCGTATTCATAGATCAGCTCTTCCGGCGGCAGCGGCGCCCAGCCGACATAGCCGCTTCCGTAGCGCCAATCGACCCAAGCCGGCGCCCACTCGTCGTCGGGAATCCAGAACCATGACCCTCGGTCATGAATCCAGCGGCCGTAGTGATAGACAATCCAGCCCCACTCCTCTTCCTCGGGGTCGGAAATCCAGTACCAGCCCCATTCGTCGGTGTAGACCCAGTGGCCGTAGACGTAGGGCTGCCAGTCCGGCGGGACGTTGTCGGGCACCCACACCTCGCCCCAGCGGGCATGACGCTGCCAGTGGCCGTAAGGGGCGAGCGCTTCCTGGAATTCGGCAGAGACCTGCGCCTGCGCCGGCGTGACGCCGGGGGCGATGGGCAGACTTAAGCCGGCGGCGGCGAGCGCCAGGCTGGCAACGAGGCCGAGCAGCAGGCGGCGCCAGGAACCGCGCCATGACATCCAGTGCATTGTTCGCTCCTTCTCGCCCTTGTTCCGGAATCGAACGGATGAATGAGGCGCTTCCGTGAACGGGGCCGCCCTTGCCGACGCCCCCGGGCGCTTGACTCGCATAACCCCTCGGTTATAAATCAATCAATAACCACCTAGTTATAGATCAGCCCATGCCCGATGCTCAAGCCACGCTCTTCAGGACGCTCGCCGACCCGACGCGGCGGGCCATCTTCGAACGTCTGTGCCGCGACGGGGATCAGACGGTCGGGGCGCTGACGGCGCAGGCCGGGGTCTCGCAGCCGGCCGTCTCCAAGCACCTCGCCGTGCTGAAGCAGGCCGGGCTGGTACGCGACCGCCATCAAGGTCGCCAGACCCATTACAGCGCGCGGCTCGATGCCCTCGCCCCGCTGATCGACTGGACAGACCAGATGAAAGCCTTCTGGCAAAGCCGCTTCGACCAACTCGAAGAACTGCTCAAAAGGATGGACCAATGAACGAAACGACGACCGAGACGCGCTCCGTCATTGTCGAACGCGACATCCCGCATGCGCCGGAAAAGATCTGGCGCGCGCTCACCCAGCCGCATCTGATCGAGGAATGGCTGATGCAGAACGACTTCAAGCCGGCGGTGGATCATCGTTTCAGTCTCCGCGCCGACTGGGGCACCGTCGACTGCAAGGTCCTGACCGTCGAGCCGAACAAGACGCTGTCGTACACGTGGGAAGCCCTTGGGCTGGAGAGTGTCGTTACCTGGACGCTCACCCCGTCGGGCGCGGGGACCCATCTGCGCATGGAGCAGACCGGCTTCCGGGCGGATCAGACCCAGGCTTACCAGGGCGCCACATACGGATGGCCGAGGTTCTTTGCGGCCCTGGAGCAGGCCTTGGCGCGGATGGATTGAGTCCAGCCGTCGCCGTATCGGGTGGTCATTGCCGGGCTTTACCCCGGCAATCCATCCTCTTGAAACAAGCCTGACCTTTTCAGATGGATGCGCGGGTCATGCCCGCGCACGACGCGCCAAGAATCAGGGCCGGGAAAAAGTCAATTCGCTTCAAAGCGTGAGCACGCCCGCCTGGCCTTCCTCGGTGCCGAAGGCGAGCTGCTGGCCGGCCGCGTCCCAGCCGAGTGCGCTCACGGTCTTGCCATCCGCCTCGCGCACCTTGATGAGCGCACCGTCATCGATGCGCACCATGAACACGCTGCCGTCGTTGAAGCCGGTCGCCACCACCGGCTGCTTAGGATGGCAGGCGACCGCGACGACGCGCGCCTGGCTGCGCGCCATGATATTCGGCTGGCGGCCCATCGGCCCCTGCTTGCCGTCGAACGGCCACAGGATCAGCGCCTCGGCGCCGGAGGTGGCGAGATGGTCGCCGTCGGCCGTGAAGCAGAGCGAGCGCACGCGCGCCGAATAGCCCGACATGCGCATGTGCTGGCCGTCGACCAGCCGCCAGCCGTGCAGCATGGGCTCCTGCATGGCGGTGACGAGGAAGCGGCCGTCCGGGCTGACGATGACGCCGAGATGCGAGCCCTTCCATTGCAGCACCTGCGGGTCGGCGCCCTGCGCATTAGGAAACCAGAGCGTGGCGCCGTTGTAGTGCGCGATCGCCAGCCGCAACCCCTTGGGCGCGAACGCGAGCCCGGCGACGGTCGACGGCGCATCGAAGGTACGATCGTCGCCCTTCGCGGTGAGCACATGGGCGGTCTTGCCGGCAGACCAGGCGACCGAACCGTCCGGCGCCAGCGCCACCTGATCGATCCAACGCTTCTTCTCGTCGGCGGCGAGCGTGCGATGCTCGCCGTCGGCATCGGTCTCCACAAGCAAGCCGTCATCGCCGCCGGTGACGATGCGGGCGCCGTCGCCTACCGAACAGAGGATGCCGCCGGCGTGCACGCCGACCCGGCGCTCATTGTCCGTGCCGGCGAACAGCAGGGCTTCCTCGCCGAGCACGAACACCGGCGTCGATTTGAGGAAGTGCACGCCGACGATGGTGGCGTCGGCGCCGACGGCGCGGACGCGCTCGGCCAATGAGGGGACGGGAATGGAGGTGTCGGACATGCCGGCGTTTCTACCGGGCTTTCAGGCTCCGCGAAAGCGCCCCCGCGGAACCGGCTGCCGCGCCGGTCATTGACTTAGGCAAAATGCGAGAGGGCCATGACAGGCAGATTGAAGGGCAAAGCGCCCCACGCCGACACCGATGCCCGGCGCAACCCCGATCCGAACCGGCGCAACATGCCGGAAGGGCTGCGGCGCGAGCGCAAAGGCCCATACGGGCCGAAGACCGGCTACGCCAACGAGAAGGCGGCGCCGCAGGAAGGCCGGCATGCGCGCCGCCGCCACGTGGTGGGGCCGGATGAGAAGTGAGCGGCAAGCATTCTTGTTTGTCATTCCGAGGCGCGAGCGAGGCGCGCGTCCCAGAATGACGGCCTAATCGCGTTCTCAATCGCCGCTCGCTTCCAACAGCCTCATCGACAAGACTTCCTCACCATCGCCGTCGGTGACGGTGATCTCCCAGGCGGCCGGACTCCGCGCATAAGGCTGCTGGCGCACAAGCTGCCGCGCCAGGGCGCGAGCCCGCTCGACCGCGGCCTCGTAGCCTGGCAGCTCGGCCGCTTCGATATTCAGGCCCACCCGCTGGTCGAGCACATGGAACTGATAGCGCATGAGTCACGGCTTGCCGGCTGGCGGCCGGCTCTCCGGCGCCAGTGGATTGGCGCCGTCCTTGATGCCCTTCTTGCGCTTCTCCTCTTGCAGCACGTCGGGTGACGGCTTGATCTCCGGCGCCTGCGCGGTCTGGCCCGGTTCCTTCCAGGGTTCGTCCGTTCCCGCGTGGGCTCGTTCGCGTTGGTCTTCGTTGTGCATGTGATCGATCTTCGATTGCCCATGATAAATTGCCCAAGACCAACGCGCGCTTACGTGCGCGCGTTCCGCCGCCTGTACAGGCGTGGGGAACGAAATGCGGGCGCGGTGACTTTCCGAATGACGCAGCACGGAAACATTCAGCGGAGCTGAGCCCATGCTCGACACAAGCAGGAAACTCGCCGTGGTGACCGGCGCCTCTACCGGCATCGGTTTCGAACTGGCCAGGCAATGCGCCGACAATGGCTTCGACCTCGTCATCGCCGCCGACGAGCCGGCGATCGAACAAGCGGCGGCCAAGCTGCGCGACAAGGCGAAGGTCGAGGCGGTGAGCGGCGATCTCGCGACGATTGCCGGCGTGGACAAGCTCTACGCCGCGGTCGGCGGGCGCCAAGTCGACGCCCTGCTGGCGAATGCCGGCCGCGGCCTCGGCAAGGCTTTTCTCGACCAGGACTTCGGCGACGTGCGGCGGGTGGTCGACACCAATGTCACCGGCACGATCTACCTGATCCAGAAGATCGGGCGCGACATGGTGAGCCGCGGCGACGGAAAGATCCTGATCACCGGCTCGATCGCAGGCTTCATCCCCGGCACGTATCAAGCCGTCTACAACGCCAGCAAGGCTTTCCTCGACTCGTTCTCCTTCGCCCTGCGCGCCGAGTTGAAGGACAGCGGCGTGACCGTCACCTGCCTGATGCCCGGCGCCACCGAAACCGATTTCTTCGAGCGCGCCGACATGCTCGACACCAAGATCGGCACCGAGAAGAAGATGGACCCAGCAGAGGTGGCAAAGAAAGGCTTCAAGGCCATGATGAAGGGCGAAGGTGACGTGGTCACCGGCTGGCAGAACAAGCTGCAATCGGCCATCGCCAACATCACGCCGGCCGGCGCGCTGGCCGAGCAGCACCGCAAGATGGCGGCGCCAGGGTCTGCGGAGCGGTGAGCTGAATGGTTCTGGCCGGATTGCCCCTATGTCGGCTCATTCGCGCAAGCGGGAATCCAGGGATGCAGTGGTGGATTCAGAGTCTGGCGCCATGGGTGCCCGCTTCCCGGGCCTGAGCAATCAAAGCGTCCGTTGCTTATGCCCGCATTCCTTGCAGGTGAACTCGACGCGGGTGGCGCCTTTCGGCGCAGTGACCTTGTTCGGCGCGCCGCACTTGCCGCAGCGCGTCTCGATGCGGGTCTCGCCCTGCTTCACGGTGACCGATTTGCGCGCCAGCGCCTCCCGCACCAGACGCTCCGTCTCCTCGCGCATCTCCTGTTTCGACATGTCGGTCCCTGCTGCTTGATTGCTTGTCCCCACGCTCGCGGCCGAGGCCCCCTATAGCAGAGTTCGAGCGCGATGCCAGCGCCGCCTGCGGCCGGAACCCCGGCTTGGCGGCCCGCTCCGTCGGGCGCTAAGCTCGCACCGAAGCGCGCTGGCCGAGTGCTCGATCAAGCGCCGAATGGGTGAGGAACGCCATGAACTATTCGACCGATTTTGCCTCGATCAAGGACAAGGTTTCGCCGGAGGAATGGCAGGCCCGGCTCGACCTCGCCGCCTGCTACCGCCTGGTCGACAAATACGGCATGACCGACCTGATCTACAACCACATCACCGCGCACGTTCCCGGCGAAGAGGGCGCGCTGCTGATCAATCTCTACGGCCTGCTCTACAAGGAGATCACCGCATCGAGCCTGGTGAAGATCCATGTCGACGGCGACATCATCTGGAAGCCGGACACCGACTACGACATCAACAAGTCGGGTTACGTCATCCACGGCGCGATCCATAAAGCGCGCCCCGACGTCGCCTGCGTAATGCACACGCATACGCGCGCCGGCATGGCGGTGGCGGCGATGCAATGCGGGCTGCTACCGCTGTCGCAGACCTCGATCCGTTTTGTCGGCCATATCGGCTATCACGATTACGAAGGGCCGGCGTTCGACCTCGACGAACGCGAGCGCATCGTGAACGACTTGGGGCCGCACGACGCGCTGATCATGCGCAATCACGGCCTGCTTACCTGCGGCGCCACCGTGCAGCAGGCCTTCAACACCATGTATCAGCTCGAAATGTCGTGCCGCGCGCAGGTCGACGCAATGGCTGCGCGCACCGAGCTTAACCTTCCGGGCGCGAACGTGCTGGCGCATACCGCGCACCTTTATCAGCCGGGCACGCGGCGCCCCTACGGCGTGCTGGAATGGCCGGCCATGCTGCGGCTGCTCGCCGCCGAGCAGAAGAACACGGACTATCCGCCCTATTGGCATTGAGAGGAGTGAGCCGGCGAATGGATAGGCGCGGATTTCTATTCGGCTGTCATGCCCCGCGCAGGCGCATAAGCAGAGACGTGTACCGGGCGCAGCGCAGCGCGTAACGAAGTGAAGCGGTGCGCTGCAGACCCGGGACCCCGGTCGCTGCGCGTTCATCCAACCGGGGTCCCGGATCAGCGCTGCATCATTTCGCGCGTTCCGCGCTCATGCTGCATCGCATCCGGGACACGGGGCACGATTGGCAATGCCAATCTACGCCACGCAGGCGGCGAAGCCCTCGCGGATTTTCTGCTCCGGCAGTTCGCGGCCGATGAAGACGATGCGGCTGGTGCGTTCTTCGCCTTCCTTCCACGGCCGCTGGTGATCGCCGTCCAGGATCATGTGCACACCCTGAAACACGAAGCGCTCGTTGTCGTCCTTGAAGGAGAGGATGCCCTTGCAGCGCAGAATGTTCGGTCCGTCCACCGCCACCAGGTCCTGGATCCAGGGAAAGAATTTGTCCGGGTTGAGCGGCTTGTCGGTGTTGAGCGAAAGCGACTGCATGTCCTCGTCATGGAAATGCTTCAGCCCGTGCTCGTGGTGGCGATGGTGGTGACCGCCGCCGTGATCGTGATCGTGGTGATGATCGTGATCGTGCTCCTCGGCCTCCAGGAATTTCGGCTCGATATCGAGGATGCGGTCGAGATCGAAGGCGTTGCGGCCAAGCACGTCGGCGATGTCCACCTGCGCGCGCTGGGTGCGGTGGAGCGTGGCGTATGGATTGATGGCGCGGATGCGCGCCTCCAGTTCGCGCAGCTCTTCCGGCTCAACCAGGTCGGTCTTGTTGATGATGATCACATCGGCGAAGGCGATCTGGTTCTTCGCCTCGGGCGCGTCTTTCAGACGGTCCTTCAGCCACTTGGCGTCCGCCACGGTAACGACCGCGTCGAGCTTGGTCTTGGCGCCGACGTTTTCGTCCATGAAGAAGGTCTGCGCCACCGGCGCGGGGTCGGCCAGGCCCGTCGTCTCGACGATGATGGCGTCGAACTTGCCCTTGCGCCGCATCAGCCCGTCGATGATGCGCACGAGATCGCCGCGCACGGTGCAGCAGATGCAGCCGTTGTTCATCTCGAACACTTCCTCGTCGGCGTTGACGACCAGCTCGTTGTCGATGCCGATCTCGCCGAACTCGTTGACGATGACGGCGAATTTCTTGCCGTGCGGCTCCGACAGGATGCGGTTCAGAAGCGTGGTCTTGCCGGCGCCGAGATAGCCGGTGAGCACGGTGACGGGGATTTTCGAGGCGGATTCGGACGTGGTTTCGGGGGCGGCTTGGACGGTCATGGGGAAAAGGGGCTCCGTTTCGGAGGAAGATATAGGGCGTCCGGACGCGGAGCACAAAGGCCCGGTAGCGGGACATGTTCCTAGCGCGCGGACGGGACGCGTGCGCCCAAGAGCACGCGTCTCCTGCCCATCCGTGTCTCTACGCTGTCGGCACCGCATGACGCGCCGGACGATTGCCGCTCCGCAAGTTCAGGTTATGGCTTTTGCCGCGCCCCTCGTCCTTGCACGCAATGGGCAAGGACGCCGCCGCCTCAATCGACATCTTCGCGGCGCCTGTCGGCGCGGCCCTCTTCGCGATGAACGGACTCGAAGCACTGACCCGCTGGATTCCTCTGAATCAGGGAGCGCGGTGCTCTTAAAATGAGCGGACAATTTTATGCAAATGCGATGTTCCTCATAGCGGCGGCGCATGATGACAAGGTCGTGAAATATGCGTCAACGCAAACTTCCCACCTTCACGCCGTTACCACTTGATGTAGAATGGAACCTGACGAGTCGCCACGCGTTGGGGGGGAAATCGCATGGCCAATAAGATAAGCAGACTCTTGATCGCTCCGACGCTGGCGGCCGGCCTAGGGCTCATGCTGGCGCCGCCGGCGCACGCGCAGTTCTTCGATATCTTCGCGCCGCCGCCGCAGTGGCAGCCGCCGCGGATGGAGCAATACGATACGGCCCCCCGGAACCGCGTGCGCCACCACGAGCGCCGCAAGCATTACCAGCGCCATCATGAGCGCAGCGAGCGTCAAGCGCGCCGGCATCGCCGCGAGCATGTCAAGCGACCGACGGACTGGGATCCGAAGACCGTCAAGGGCCCGTACCAGATCGTAGTCGCCATCGGCTCGCAGGAGGCGCTGCTCTATGGCCAGAACGGGCTGATCGGGCGCGCGTCGATATCCACCGGCCGGCCCGACAAGCCGACGCCGAAGGGCGTGTTCACGGTGCTGTCGAAGAGCCGCTGGCACCGCTCCAACATCTACAGCGGCGCTCCCATGCCGTGGATGCAGCGCATCACCTGGTCGGGCGTCGCGATGCACGAAGGACCGCGGCCGGGCTATCCGGCCTCGCACGGATGCATTCGCCTGCCGACCGATTTCGCCATCCGCCTTTACCACACCACCAAGGTGGGGACGCGCGTCGTGGTAACGCGCGATGCCGTGGCGCCTGTGCCGATCGAGAACGCGAAGCTGTTCGTGCCCAAGCAGCCGATAGACAAGCCGGTAGGGGAATTGACGGCCGTGGTCGTCGCCGACGCCGGAGCGGGCAAGAGCGCGGTGAGCCTGGCGGCGAGATCCGCCGCTGGCAAAGGCGCCGATGTCCAAGTGGCGGCTGCTGACGAACCCTCGTCTTCCAACAGCAAGACCGCAAGCGATGCGCCCTCCGATCTGCCGCCTGCCGGCGACACGACGCCTGCGGAGAGCAGCCAAAGCGGTGACGCGTTGCCGATCGGCGCAACGCCGGCCGCGGCCGGTCCGCTCGCCACCGGCACGATCCGCCTGCCGCCGGCGATGCCTGCGAGCCTGGCGGTAAAACGGAACGGGCCGGTCTCGGTGTTCGTCAGCCTGAAGCAGAAAAAGGTGTTCGTGCGCCAGGGCTTCGACGAACTGTTCGACATGCCGGTCACCATCGCCGATCCCGACCGCCCGATCGGCACCCATATCTATACTGCGATGGGTCTCACCGAAGACGGCAAGGCCATGCGCTGGACCGCGCTGTCGGTCCCCAGCGGCTACCGTCATCACTCCAGCCGGCGGCATCGCCACCAAAAGAATGAAGATGCCGCACAGGCGGACGAGTCGTCTTCGAGCGCCGCCGAAGCCCTTGACCGCATCACCCTGCCGCCCGAGGCAATCGAACGCATCGATGAAATGCTCGCCCCCGGCTCCTCGCTGATCGTCTCCGACAACGCGCTGAGCGACGAAACCGACAATTCCACCAATTTCGTCGTGCTGACGCGCTGAGTTTTCGTCTACGCTCGTTGGTCTGTGTCAGGCGGCCCGGAATGGCGGAAGGAACCGGAGCGGCTCCTTGCCCGCCCGAGACCGAAAAGGCGTAGATTAGCCGGCGAAGACATTTGCGCCGGAGGATCCCGCGATGAGCCGCGGCACCCCGCAACGACAAGAGGACGTCTCGTCCGGCACCTTCTCGACCGGGCCGGTCAAAGCGGTGCTGGTGGGGCTCGCGGGCGGAGCCGGACTGTTCCTTGCCTGGATGGCGGCGGACACGCTGCTGCTGATCTTCGCCGGGCTCCTGTTCGCCGCCCTGCTTGATGCCTGCACACGCGGGCTGTCGCTGCTGCTGCCGCTCCACCGCTCATGGAACCTGGCGATCGTCAGCGTCGGCATCACGATCGTGATCGCCGGCCTCCTGTTCTGGAGCGGCTTCAGCTTCGCCCAACAGATCAACGACCTGGTGCGCGCACTCACCCAGCAACTGCACGTGCTCGAACAGGGCATGGCCGCGCTCGGCGTCGCGCCGGCAAGCGCGGGAGCCGGCGGCTCGACGCTCGGCCATTTCGGCCGGCTCCTGTTTCCCAATCCGCATCAGCTCTTCGGCGAGGCGCGCAGCGCCTTCGCGCTGGCCGTGGGCGGCATCGGCGCGGCCGTGATCGTGGTGCTGATCGGCCTGTTCGTCGCCATCGATCCGGCCGCCTATCGCAATGGCATTGTCGATCTGCTGCCGCAGCACCGGCGCCTGCAGGCGGCGATCATATTGGACGAGACCGCGCTCTACCTGCGCCGCTGGTTGATCGGGCAGCTCGCGGCCATGCTGCTGCTGGCGGTCCTGACCGTGATCATGCTGGCCGCGCTCGGCGTGCCGAGTCCGGTTCTGCTCGGCATCCAGGCCGGACTGTTCAACTTCGTGCCTTATCTCGGTGCCATCATCGCCGGCGTGCCCATCCTCCTGATGGCGCTGCCGCTCGGCACCACGACACTGGCGATCGTGCTTGGCCTCTACACGGTCATCCATGTCGGTGTCGGCTACGCGGTGATGCCGATGATCCAGAAAGAGGCGGTGCATCTGCCGCCGGCGCTGACGCTGGCCAGCCTGGTGCTGTTCGGCGCGTTATTCGGCGTCGTCAGCGTGGCCGTGGCGACGCCGCTGGTGGCCGCGATCCGGCACGCCGTGCTGCGGCTGCAGCATTTTCCGGCCGCGGCGGACGAGTTCTCCGCCGGCTAAACTTGGCGCGCCGCCGCCAGCTTGCTAGAGTTCCCCGCCGACATAGCGAGGCATTGCCGCCATGAGCGACGCCGAACTTCATGCCGAAATCGAGGCGCTGCGCCGCGAGATCGCCGCCATGCGCACGCAGCAGGCGGCGGCACAGAGCGGCGCCGCCAAGGCTGAAGCGGCGGTCGAATTGGG
Source organism: uncultured Pseudomonadota bacterium (assembly GCA_963837965.1). GTDB lineage: Bacteria > Pseudomonadota > Alphaproteobacteria > Rhizobiales > Xanthobacteraceae > Pseudolabrys. The sequence goes on from CAWIPY010000016.1 coordinate 61,811, forward strand.
CGCCGCCGCACTGACCGACCAGTTGCGCGGACTCGCCCGCGAGATCGCCGACCTCACCGAAGAAACCGAAAAGGGCGTCGTCGCCCATCCGCTCGCCAGCGTGCTTGGCGCGCTGGTGCTCGGCATGCTTATCGGCCGCATGATGCCGCGATAGGAGTGCATCCGCCGTGCAGATCGTCTTCCGCCATCTCCGCGTTCTCTGGCGCGCCGAACGCATCATCGCCGAAACGCGGCTGCGCATCGCGCTGCACCGTTCGATGCTTTACGCCTTCGCCGGACTGATCGCCGTCTTCGGTCTCGCCATGCTCAACGTGGCCGCCTATTTCTTTCTCGCCGGCCATTGGGGCCCGGTATGGGCCGCGGCCGCGGCGGCACTCGGTGATTTTGTCGTGGCGCTGGTCGTCGTGCTGATCGCCTTCCTGGTCAAACCCGGTCCGGAATTGCCCGCCGCGGTCGAGCTGCGCGACATGGCCCTGCAGGGGCTGGAGGAGCAGATCGGCCCCTTGCCGGCCCGCGTCGCCTGGCTCTCGCGCGCGGCGCGCGACCCGCTCGAGACCGTGCTGCCGGCTATACTCATTCCGCTGATCACGGCGATCATGCGCGGCCTGCGCAAGAGCAAGGCGGAGGAGTGAGCGCCGACGCGGTGCCGTCCCGTCATTTTCGTGCGGTCATTGCGGGACGCCGCGAAAGCGGCGGGCCCGGAATCCATACTCGCAGGTCATCGCGCCAGCACGCGCACCATCTGCGGGAGCCCCACGGAAGCGATGGCGGTCACTCCGCAGCTCCGACGCTATGAATTCCGGGCTCGCGACCTGACGGCCGCGCCGCGGAACGATGGGAGAGGGTCAATCGGCGGCCTCACGCCTGGAAGATCAGCATCACGAAGGCGGCGAACAGCATCACATGCACCGCGCCCTGCAGGATGTTGGTGCGGCCGCTGGCAAAAGTGACCACGCTGACCGCAAGGGTCAGCAACAGCAGCAGGTCGTTGGCCGGCGTAAGACCGAGATCGATTGTGTGGTCGGTAAAATAGCTGATCGCCAGCATGAACGGCACGGTGAGGCCGATGGTCGACAGCACGGAGCCGAGAAAGATGTTGATCGATCGCTGCAGCTTGTTGGCAAGCGCAGCGCGAGTGGCACCGATCGCTTCCGGGGTCGCCACAAGAATGGCGATGGCGACACCGCCAAGCGCGGTGGGCATGCGCAGCGTCTCGATCAGGTAGTCGACCGGGTGCGCGAGCTGCTCGGCCAGATAGGCGACCGGCACCATATAGACGATCAGCAGGGTGGCGTGGCGGTAGAGCGGCGCCTGCCCGTCGCCCCTGCCGCGCACCGGCGCCTCCTCGCTTTCTTCCGTAAAATAGGCGCGATGGCGGCCGGTCTGGATGGCCAGGAAGGCGGCATAGAGGCCAACCGACATGATGACGAGAAAGATCTGCTGCGCGGTGGAGAGCGTCGGCCCGGCGGTGGTGGTGGTGAAATTGGGCAGGCTCAGCGTGAGCACGGCAATCGGGATGATCACGCTCAGATACGCGTTGGCCCCCTGCAGGTTGTAATGCTGCTCGCGGTGGCGCCAGCCCCCGATCAGGAGCGAGGCGCCCACCATCGCGCCGAGGATGATCATGACGATGGCGAACAGGGTGTCGCGCACCAATGTGGGATTGTTGGCACCGTGCAGCATCACGGCGGAGATGCTCATCACCTCGATGGCCATGATTGAGAGGGTGAGGACAAGCGTGCCATAGGGCTCGCCCAGCGCCTCCGCGATGTGGTCGGCATGGCGCACCACCGCCAGCGCCGAGCCCATGATGACGAGGAACAGCCAGAGGAAGATGAGGGTGAGCCCGAGCGGATGGGTAAGCGTGGCGAACATCGCCTTGCCGGCCAGCAAGAAGATGAGCGTGGTCGCCAGACTGACGCCGAGGAACCACTCGGCACGGACCGCCCTGCCGACGGCGCCCGGTTTTCTATTCATGTCGTCCCCTGCCCGCTCACGCGGATGCCGCCACCGCGCCGCGCGCGAGCCTGGCATTAAGCCACAGCAGCAGAAAGCCGACCAGCGGGATACCGATATCGGTATAGAGGATCACACCGGCGTTTCCGGGCGCGAAATTGTGGGTGATGCTCATCTGGTGAATATGGCCCGCCGCGGCGCCGAGCGTAAACAGGCCCGGCCCCAGGATCGCGGCCAGGCGCAGGTCGAAGCTCCTGAAGGTGGCCAGGAAGCCGACCGCGGCGAAGCCTAGACTGGCGGTCGCCACCTCGAATTGAAAGGGACTGTCGGCCCAGCCGATGAAGCGGGCGGTCATTTCGCCGAAAAACGCGTGCATCACGAAGTTGTAGAGATAGCTGACCCCAATATTGAAGAACACGAACCAGGCCAGCAGCCTTTCGGTGACGAGCGAGGCGGTGAGCGGCTTGGGTGCGCGCGCCAGCGCGAAAAGTGACGCCACGAGCCAGATCGCCAGCAGCGTCAGCGTGAAGTTCGACAGGAGAAATACGATCGCCAGCCTGAGCATGAGCGGCGGCCTCGCGCATGTCTGCAAAGTCGCGCGGTGAGGGGGAGACTCACCTTCAGCCTAGCATCCGATCGTATCCAAAAGCTGAAGCTGCCCCTGCAGATTAGCGCCAAAAACGGGGCCTGAAACGCGCGACAGGCGCCGCGATGGCGCCTGTCGAATTTCCCGATGCCATGCTCGCGCGCAGAACCTCGCCGCGCGCGGTAGGACGCTACTTCATCTTGCTCTTGGTCTTCATGCTCTTGCCCATGCCGGTCGTGCTGGCCCTGCTGACACAGGTCTGCGTGCCTTGCTTGTGGTCGTTGCAGGCGTCTACGGTCTGATAGCTGCAATCCATCTGCGAGCCAGGGCCCTTCAGGCAGTAATTGCCGCTCTTCATACCGGCGGCCGAGGCGGCAGGCATCGTCAGGGCGAACGCGGACAGGACTGCGGCAAGAGCGATCATCTTACGCATCATGCTCTCCATCATTGCTTGCACTGGGTGCCTCCCCGCCGAAACTCTAACGTCAGGAGGCGGCCCCGGTTCCCGCGCCGCTCGGGCAATGCCTGATGGTACCGCTTGCCACCTGCGCCATTTTCGCCGCATGATCGGTGCCAAGGGCGAGTCAGGTCTTTTCCACGCATGCTGACCGCCGCCTTCAGCCTCCTCTCCATCGCCGTGCTGGCGGGCTCCGTTCTCGCCGTGCTGCACATGCGCGAGAACGCAGCCCTGCCCCCGCTGCCGTGGGGCCTGCTGCATGCGGCTACCGCCCTGGCAGGATTGGTGCTGCTGGCGATCGCCATCAGCGGCCCGGTGCACGGTTTGCGCCAAGGCACCGCCGGCTTCGGCGCGGCGGCGGCTGCCCTGCTCGTCTTTGCCGCCTTGCTCGGCGCCGCGCTGCTGGCGGCGCGGCTGCGCCGCGGCAAGGTCTCGGACGGGCTGATCGGCATGCACGCGATGATCGCGATCAGCGGCTTCGTCGTGCTCATGGCCTATTACTTCGCTGGCTAGCCGAGCGCCGATGGGCGCGGCCCTAGCGCGCTTTCCGCAATCCGTGCCCAGGAGACGCGCCAGCCGGACTTGCCGACCGAGAAATGTTACAATATAACATTCTTGCCGCGAAGCGATCGCCGGCTCACGGACATACACGCCATGAAATTCCTTCTCGGCCTCGCCGTCGCCGCCGTCCTCGGGTTGACCGGCCCCGCCCGCGCGGATAACGGCGGCGCCGTCAAGCTGGTGGCAGCGGAGAATTTCTACGGCGATATCGCCCACCAGATCGGCGGGCTGCTGATCGAAGTCGTCAGCATTCTCAACAATCCGGACCAGGACCCGCACCTGTTCGAGGCTTCGCCGGCGGTGGCGCGCCAGCTTGCCGATGCCAGGATCGTCATCGTCAACGGCGCCGGCTACAATTCCTGGATGACCAATCTGCTGCGCGTTGCGCCGCGGCCCGGCCGCACGGTCATCGATGTGGCGCAAATCGCGGCCTGGAAGGCGGGCGACAACCCGCATCTTTGGTACGACCCCGCCACCATGCCGAAGGTCGCCCGCGCGCTGGCGAAAGCGCTCGCCAAGGCCGACCCCGATCATGCCGACGACTATGCGGCAGGTCTGAAGACGACGCTTGCCTCGCTCGCGCGGGTGCAAGCACGCGTCTACCGCATGCGCGAGAAATATTTCGCCGTTCCGGTGACGGCGACGGAGCCGGTGTTCGGCCCGATGGCCGCCGCACTCGGACTCAAGATGCGCAACGAGAGCTTCCAGACCGCCATGATGAACGATACCGAGCCGAGCGCGCGCGACCTCGCCGGTTTCGAGAACGATCTCAAGCAGCACAGGGTCAAGGCGTTGATCACCAACAAACAGGTATCGACTCCGTTGACCAGGCGGCTGGTCGCCATTGCCGACAAGACGCATGTGCCGGTCGTGGCGGTAAGCGAGATGGCGCCGGCCGATACGAGCTTCGCTGACTGGATGCTGGTCCAGCTCGACGTACTCGACAAGGCGCTGGCAAGGTCAGGGTCGTGACGACGGCGGCACGATCATGACCAGCGCCATCGAGCTCGACAACGCCACGCTGCGCGTCGGTGCGCGCGACGTGCTCAAGGACGTGAGCTTCGTCATCCGGCCCGGCGAGTTCATCGGCGTGCTCGGGCCGAACGGTTCGGGCAAGACCACGCTGATGCGCGCCATCCTCGGCCTCTGCCCGCCGCGCGCGGGCGCGTTGCGCGTGTTCGGGCGCGCGGCCCGGCGCGGCGATATCGCCATCGGTTATCTGCCGCAGGTACGCACGCTGCTGCCCGATCTTCGCATCCGCGGTATCGACTTCATCGGATCCTCGCTCAACGGCGAGCGCTGGGGCCTGCCGCATCTGTCGCGCGCCGAGCGCGCCATGATCGACGACACGCTCGCTCTGGTGGGCGCGCGCGCGCTGGCGCGGCGGCCGCTGGCGGCCATGTCGGGCGGCGAGCGGCAAAGGCTGCTGCTGGCACAGGCCCTGATCGGCAAGCCGCAGCTCCTGCTGCTCGACGAGCCGCTGATCAGTCTCGACGCACGCTATCAAGAGACGGTCATCCAGGTCGTGCGCAAGGTATGCCGCGAGCGCGGCGTCACCGTCCTGTTCAGCGCGCACGAGATCAACCAGCTCATCGGTGCCGTCGACCGCGTGCTCTATCTCGGCAACGGCCAGGCGGCGCTCGGCAGCGTCGACGAGGTGATCACCGCGCCGGTGCTGTCGCGGCTCTACGGCAGCGACATTCACGTGGTGCGCGCCGATGGCCACATCTTCGTCATGGCGCGCGGCCGCAATGTGGAACATGTCGAGCATCAGCACGAGCACGGGCATGGGCATCAGCTAGTCCCGTCATGGCCGTCTCGTCCCGGCCATTCACGTCTCGCTTGGAGAGCCTCCATAGCGACGTGGATGCCCGTCCAAGGCCGGGCTGACGAATGAGGAGAACGTTCGCGTGTTCCAATACGAATTCATGACCAATGCCTTCGCCGCCGCCGGCATCGTCGCCGTGGTGTCCGGCGTGGTCGGCTATTTTCTGGTGATGCGCGCGCAGACCTTCGCCGGCCACGCGCTCTCGCATATCGGCTTTGCCGGCGCGACCGGCGCGGCGCTGATCGGCCTTGCACCGCTGTGGGGCCTGATCGGCTTCACGCTTGCCGCCGGCATCGCGATGGGGCTGCTGAGCGAGCGCATCAGCAACCGGGACGTCGCCATCGGCGTCGTGCTGGCGCTTGCGCTCGGCTTCGGCCTGTTGTTCTTGCACTACTACACCGCCTTCGCGAGCCAGGCGACCGCGCTGCTGTTCGGCAATGTGCTGGCGGTCGATCGCCGCATGATCGCCACCCTGGCCGCGCTCGGCGCCGTCACGCTGGCGGGGCTGGCCGCCATCATGCGCCCGCTGATCTTCGCCAGCCTGCAGCCGGAACTCGCCGAGGCCAAGGGCGTGCCGCTGCGCTTCCTGTCGACCGCATTCCTCGCCGTCGTCGCGGTGGCCGTATCTGAATGCGCGCAGATCGTCGGCGTGCTCTTGGTGTTCACGCTGATGGTCGGACCGCCGGCCGCGGCGCAGCGGCTGGCCGCCGGCTTGTGGAGCGGCCTCGCGCTGTCCGCGCTCATCGCGCTGGCCGACGCCTGGCTCGGGCTGACGGTAGCCTTTTACACCGACTGGCCGGTGAGCTTCTGCATCGCAATCTTGAGCGCCGCCGGCTATTTCGCCGCGCTCGCGCGCGGACGACATGGGCACGCCGGCGTGATAGAAGACGCCGCATGAGCGACGTCAAACCTGCGATCTGCATCGGCGAGGCAGCGGTGGAGCTGGCGCGCGGCGCCGAAGGGCGCTTCGCGCTGGCGAGCGCCGGCGACACTTTCAACACCGCCATCTATCTCGCGCGCGCCGGTGTGCCGACGGCTTTCGCCAGCGCACTGGGCGACGATCCCTATTCCGATGCCATCGTCTCACTGGCGCAGGCCGAAGGTATCGCCACCGGCCTGATCATGCGCATTCCCGGCCGGTTGCCGGCGCTCGCGCTGGTCGATGCCGACAGCCAAGGCCGGCGCCGCGTTCACGCGTGGCGCGAAGCGGCTCCCGCGCGCGAACTGTTCGAACTGCCGAACTGGAGCCGGCTGGCGGAAGCGCTGCTCGTCGCGCGGCTGATCTATTTCTCCGGTGTCACGCTGTCGCTCTATTCCAATGTCGGGCTCGGCCGCTTTCTCGCCGCCGTCGAGCTCGCCCGCGGCAATGGCGCCAAAATCGCTTTCGACGGCAATTTCCGCCCGCGCGACTGGAAAGGCGATCTTTCGCGCACGCGCACGGCCTTCGCCGAAGCGCTCAAGCGCGTCGATATCGCGCTGCCGGCCTACGACGACGAGGCGGTGCTCTGGGGCGACCCCTCGCCGGAAGCCACCATCGACCGGCTACAGGCCTTCGGCGTTAATGAGATCGTGGTGAAGAACGGCCCGAACAGCGCGCTGATCGCCGCCGGCGGAGCGCGCGAAGCGGCACCCGTGCCGGAAGTCGTCGTGCCGGTCGATGCGACCGCCGCGGGCGACGGTTTCAATGCGGGCTATCTCGCCGCGCGCCTTGCGCGGCCGCAGGCCGCTGGAAGCCGCGGAGGCCGCGCACAAGCTCGCCGCCCAGGTCATCCGCCATCCCGGCGCCATCGTGCCGCGCGCCGGCGCCGCGGTGCATTAAGAGCCGCAAATCATTAACCTGAAGAATTGGTGTCTGCGGCCGCCACGAATTGCAGGGAACCATTTTTACGGCAGTTTCATACCTTACGCCCTAGACAACGCAGAGAACAGATTGGTGCAAGGCCATGTTCACTGCGTCGGCGCGTCAAAGGCTGCGGCTTCTCCTCGCCTCGTTCCATGCCAATCAGCGCGGCAATGTCGCCATCATCTTCTGCATCGCCGCCGTCCCGCTGATGATGGCGGTCGGCGCCGCCGTCGACTATAGCTGGGCCAACGACGATCAAGCGACGCTCAACGGCTATGCTGACATGGCCGCGCTTTCGGCGGTCAACCAGAGCGCCATGTCGCTGACGCCGGGCCAGGCGAAGAAGCAGGCGAAGAAATTCTTCGAGGCGCAGGCGGAGACGCTCAAGCGCGGCGCCTATACGAAGGTGAACGTCAAGGTCAATGACGGCAGCGAGGGCCGCACCGCGCTCGTGACATACACCGCCAAGGTGCCGACGATGTTTCTCGGCCTGTTCGCGATCAACTCGATCACGGTCAAGGGATCGTCGACCGCTGCGTCGGGGCTGCCGAACTACATGGATTTCTATCTGCTGCTCGACAACACGCCGTCGATGGGCGTGGGCGCCACGCCCGGCGACGTCGACACCATGGTCGCCAATACGCCCGACCAGTGCGCGTTCGCCTGTCATGACCTGTCGGCTGCGCCCAACGACTATTACAGCCTGGCAAAAAAGCTGGGCGTGACCACCCGCATCGACGTGGTGCGCAGCGCGACCCAGCAACTGATGGACACGGCGAGCGCGACCGCGACGGTGCCGAACCAGTTCCGCATGGCCATCTATACGTTCGGCGCTTCGGCCGACAAACCGGGACTGACCAGCATTTTCCCACTGTCTTCCGACCTGGCCGGCGCCAAGACGGCGGCCAACAATATCGATCTGATGACGGTTCAGAACCAGGGCTACAACAACGATCAGGATACCGATTTCGACGGCGTGCTGGCATCCATCAACGACGACATCAGCAAGCCTGGGAACGGGACCAGCCCATCGAAGCCGATGAAGCTCCTGTTCCTGGTGTCCGATGGCGTGAGCGACGCCTATTATCCCTCGACCTGCACGAAGACGACCACCGGCGGGCGCTGCCAGGAACCGATCACGGTGGACGATTGCACGGCGCTGAAAGCACGCGGCATCAAGATCGCCGTGCTCTATACGACCTATTTGGCGCTGCCGACCAATGCCTGGTACATGAGCTGGATCGATCCGTTCAATCCGGGGCCCTACGGCCCCTCGGTCAACAGCGAGATCGCCAAGAACATGCAGGCCTGCGCCTCGCCCGGCTATTATTTCGAGGTCAGCCCGACCGACGGCATCGCGGAGGCGATGACGACGCTTTTCCAGAGAGCCGTGCAGCAGGCGCGTCTGACCAGATAGAAGGGCCAGAACAAGCGGCGGCGGCCCGCGTTCGAACGCGCGGACCGCAAGATTGCGCGATGGCGATCAGGCGACCGTGTCGGCGATGCTCAGTTCGAGCGGCTCGAGCGCGCGCCGGTCGACAGCCGCCTGATCCGACTTCGGCGCGTCGATGGCGCGTTCGAGTCGGCGCGACACGCCTTCGAACTGCACGTTCGGATCGATGGTCAGCGACTTGTTGAACACCTCGCCTTCGACCTTGGCCGAGCCCTGCAGCCTGACGCTGTTGGCGTGGATGGTGCCGTTGAACAGGCCCTGCACGACAGCTTCCTGCGCGATGATCTTGCCCTCGACCTTGGCGCTCTCGCAGACGGTCACATGCGACGCCTGGATCTCGCCGGTGACGCGGCCGTGGATATGCACGGCGCCGGGACAGACGATGTTGCCGGTGATCAGCATGCCGGTGCCGAAGGTGGAAACGATCTCGGGCGACGACTTGACCGGCGCCGCCGCAGCGACCTTGCGTTCGACCGCGGGCTCGTTCGCTTGCGCGCGCGGAATCTTCGGCTGGGAAAAGTAGTTCAAGGCCATTCTCCTCGGTTTCGGGCGCCGGCGCACCGCGGGGCCGCGCCATGGCAGCGTTGATTGCGCGGCGATGATCGCATTGCTCGGAAGCCCGACCAACGCGATTTGAGAATTATCCATAACGCCGGCGGTTAATCGCCCGAAGGTCGCGCCGGGATTAACTAACTCCGCATGAACGGCGGCGCCGCCGCTTGAATAGCCGCGCGACTGCGGGTTTAACTTGCGCCATGAACGACACGGCTTTGAAAACGGCGCTCGATCGCTTCCTGACCAACGTCAGCTTCAACGCGAAGCGCGAAATGGAAAAGGCCGTGCGTGGCGCGATCGCCAGCGGCAAGCTGCGTAACGGCGAAATCCTCACCACGGCGGTGACGCTGTCGAACGAACGCGTCAACCTCGACGTCACCATCTTCAGCAAGCTCGAGCTCTGACGCCTTCGAAGCCATCCCGGGGTGCGATGAGAAACGAGCAGGCCCGGCACGGTCCCGGTTGACCGCGCCGCGGGCCGCCGATATTTTGCGCAGCCGATGGGGATGGGGTCCCCCGATAACCGCCTGCGAGGGCTGATGACTCCTACCGCGCGCAATCGACGGTAGGACTCTGTCCGCCACAGGGCGGTTTTTCATTGCCCTGGCAACGTAGGAAGAACGGCCATGGGCTATCTCATCGTGTTTCTCGGCGGCGGCGTCGGCGCCGCCCTTCGCCACGGCGTCAATATCGGCGCAAGCCGCCTGCTCGGCACGTCGTTTCCCTTCGGCACGCTGACCGTCAACGTGGTCGGCTCCCTCGCCATGGGGCTTCTTGTCTCCTGGTTCGCCTTCGAAGGCGCCCCGTCGCAGCACTGGCGGCTGTTTCTGACCACCGGCATGCTGGGCGGCTTCACCACTTTCTCGACATTTTCGCTGGATAGCGCCCTGCTCTACGAGCGCGGCGAACTGGGCCTGGCCGCGCTCTACGTGGCGGCATCGGTCGCTGCCGGCCTGGCCGGCCTGTTCGGCGGCCTGGCCCTGGTGCGGCATTTCGCTTGACGCGCCGGCAATTGAGCGGGGCCGGACCGCCATGCTAGCGTCCGCGCGGGTGGGCCAACAGTCGGGTAAAGGGCAATGAAACGAATCGCGATGGGTGTGCTGGCGCTGGCCTTCCTGGCCCAGCCGGCGCTCGTCTACGCGCAGCAGGACAGCCAATCGGCACGGGAAGCGGCACGCGAGGCGGCAGCGGAGAAGAAGAGGGAAGACAATAACGAGCTGCTGAAAGAATACCACGAACAGCAGAAAGAAAACGCGCGCGTCAACCAGCAATACCAGCGGACCCTGCGCGCGACCGACCAAGACGTGAAGCCAACCCGCGTCGATCCCTGGGCGAACATGCGCTAGCCCGGCGGCTGTCCGCACGGCCAAGCCGCGGACGCCGGGCGTAAAGACGCGGTAAATTAGCCGCGCGCTGCATAAACTCTTTCTGTCTATCACCCGTGCCGCCGCAATCGCGCCACAGGCCGCGCGATCATGTCCGGCTCGCGGAATGAAACGCGCCCCGCGTAAGCCCTCCTCGCGCCGTGCGGCGGAGGAAGGCCAAAGCCGCCGGCAGGCAGCCGGCCGCGATATGAGCCGCCCAGTGTCACCGTTTCCGACCGGATCCTGAAAGGATTTCCGACCATGACCACGCGCGTGTTCCTCCTTGCCGCCGGCCTGCTGGCGGCGAGCATCGCCCCTGCCTTCGCCGATTCCGTCAGTGCCGTCGTTTCGGCCTGGGACCCGGCAAGCCGCACCATCACGCTGGAAGACCGATCGCAGTTCGCGGCCATTCCGGAGACGACCTCCGTTGCGCCGAGCTTGAAGGCCGGCGACCAGATCACCGTCGACTATTACGCCGACGAAGACGGCATTCAGGCGATCGAGGCCATCACCATCAACAAGGATATCGCCAAGCGGCTTACCCCCAACGACAAGCGGGGTTGACGGCGGCGCTTTTTCGCGCGGGAGCGTCATTCCACCGGTCGTCCAACCGGGATAGTTTCGGGCCGCAGCATCACGCGGACCCGGCCGAGCCCCATGGACGACCACGTATCCCGCCAAGACATCACGCGCATCGAGGAGCGCATCGAGGACTTGCGTCTGGCGATCGAGCGCTGCCGCAAGCTGTCGCTTGCCGCCAAGGTGGCGATCGGCGCCGGCAGCGTCTGGCTGCTGCTGACGTTTCTCTGGCTGGTCCCGTTCGTGCCGTTCATGCTGTTTGCAGCCATCGCCGCGGTGATCGGCGGCATCGTGCTGCTGGGCTCCAACTCGACCACCTGGCAGCAGACCGAGGACGCTTTGCGCGCCTCCGAGGCGATGCGCGCGGAATGGATCGGACAGCTCGATCTGCGCCTGGTGGAAGAGCGGCCGACGCTGCATTAAAGCGAATGTCTCTCCGTCTCAGCCAACGCTCCGCCGCCCCTGTTGTTTGGTCGGCGCGGGGTGCGCCCTCTTCGTCTCCTCTCGACTCCCCGTGAGGGGAGCGGAGCGCCGACAGACGCGGGGGTTTGCGAGACCCCCTGGGCGGCTGGCGAAGCCGCCCGGCACGCTTTGCGAGGCGTGCCCTCTTCGCCTTGCGATCGGCGAAGAGGCGCCTCTCGGCGCTCCACCAGCGGCGTCTTTCCTTACGGCGCCGGGACCGCGCTTTCGCGTCCGGGCTCGGCATCTTCCTCGAAGCGAAGAAAGACGCCTGACCGGCTCTGCGTCAGCCAGCTCCTGGCGGGGGGCCATAGTACCCCCGGGCGGAGCCCCGGCGCCGCCCGGGTGCGAGGTTACGAGCCTCGCCCGCGGGCGCCGCACCTCCCCCGCCCTCGTTTGCGTCTCATGAGAACGCCCTCTGGTTGGGGAGGATAAAGGGAATATAATCTATCGACAGGATTGCCGTCAAGGACTATTTTCAGGGGACGGCGCGACGGGCCGCGCTTGCGGCGGCCCGCGGGCTTGCTAAAACGGCCCGCATGAACGACACGCCCGACTCCCCGCCCGACCGGCTCTCCAACGATCCGATGAGCCCCTATTACAACGCCGCCGCGCTGGAGCGCGACGTCGGCATCCGCTTCAAGGGGCAGGAACGCACCAATGTCGAAGAATATTGCGTGAGCGAGGGCTGGGTCCGCGTGGTGGTCGGCAGCACCAAGGACCGCTACGGCAATCCCTTGACCATGAAGCTCAAGGGACAGGTGGAGCCGTATTTCAAGAAATAGGCCGCGGCCGCATCGGCGAAGACGCCGCTCGCAAGCGGCCATCGTTCCCGGATTTCACTTCGCTCAATCCGGGCTGCGCCGGCTAGGGCGCAGGAACTTTCTTCGGCAGCACGGTTGCGGCGAGCGACTGACGGCCTTTGCTCACCGCAATGATGCTGACCGACTTCGCCGGAATTCGGCTGCCGCCGCGATAGCTGATGGTGCCGGTTACGCCGGCGAAATCGTGGATCGAGGCAAGCGCCTTGCGCACGGCTTGAGGTTGCGAGCTGCCGGCGGACTTGATGGCAGCCATGAGCAGCCGGGCCGTGTCATAGCCGAGCGCGGCAAAAGCATCCGCCTTCTTGCCCGGATAGGCTTTTGCAAAAACCCTGCGGAACGCCTGTACGCGCGGGTCCGGATTGTCGGCGCCGAGATATGCGTGCGTGGTGAAGTAGACATGGTCGGCCTGCGCGTCCTCGCTCCAGGCCGAGCCGATATCGAGCCCGTCGCCGCCGAGGATCGGCGCCGCGACGCCGGCGCCGCGCAACGCGGCGATGCCGGCAAGAACATCGTTGGGCTGCGCGGCGAAATAGACCAGATCGGCCTGCGGCAGTCCCTGCGCCGCGTGCTTGATCGTCGCCAGCGTGTAGGGCCGCACGGTGAGCACCTTGCCGCCGAGCTGCTTGAAGCGGTTTTCGAAATAACCGTGCAGCAGGCGCGCGTAGGTCGAGGTCCGCTTGTAAAGCACCACCACGCTGCGCGCTTTCAACCTGTCGACCGCGAACTCGGCGGCGGCAGCGGCCTGTTCGTTGTCGCCGAAGCAGGCGAGGAACAGGTAACGCGGCACCTCGTGCGGCAGCTTCGGCGAGGTCGCGCCGGAGGTGAGGAAGACGCGCCTGTGTTTCGCGGCGATCGGCGCCGCGGCCAGCACCATGTCGGTGTCCGACAGGCCGATCAGGCCGGCGACCGACGGGTGCCGCTTGAACAGCGCGGCGGTTTCGCGCGCGATCACGCTCGGCTTGGTGTGGCCGTCGACCAGGACGAGCTTGACCGGGCGGCCGAGCACGCCGCCCGCCTTGTTGGCCTCGTCGACGGCGAGGCGCGCGCCGCGGGAGGAAGGAACGTCGAGATCCTGCTGGCCGCCGGTAAGATTGTAGACGGCGCCGATGACGATGGCGCGGTCGGCGGCGGCGGCGGGCACACCCGCACACACGAATGCGCCCAAGGCGGCGAGAAGCAAAGCAACGATAGTGCAGGGTGTCCTGTTGGCCATAGCGCACTATAGCGCAAAAAAGGCCCCGGTGGGCACGGCGCCACGCGCCTTTGCCCACCCTGCGACGTGCGATGATGCTTAGCCCTACTCCGCCGCTTCCTGCTGCGGCAGGGCCTTCTCCACCCGCGCGGCGCAGTATTTGAACTCGGGGATCTTGCCGAACGGATCGAGCGCCGGGTTGGTCAGCCGGTTGGCCGCCGCCTCGAAGAAGGCGAACGGGATGAACACCACGCCGTCGGGAATGCCGTCGTCCTGGCGCGAGCTCAGTTCGACGGTGCCGCGCCGCGTCGACACGCGCACCATGTCGCCGGGCGCGATGCCGAGCGACTGAATCGTGCCGCGCGACAAGGCGGCGGTCGGCCCCGGCTCGAGCGCGTCGAGCACGGAGGCTCTGCGCGTCATGGCGCCGGTGTGCCAATGCTCGAGCTGGCGGCCGGTGGTGAGAATGAACGGGTATTCGGTGTCCGGCGTTTCGTCGGGTGGCGTGAGCTTCGCCGCCACGAGCTGGCCGAAACCGCCGGGCCGCGGGAAGCCCTTGTCGAACACCACGTCGCGGCCGGGCTTGTCGGGCGCGTCGCACGGATAGGTCACCGCACTCTCGCGGCCGACGCGGTCCCAGGTGATGTTGTCGAGCGAGGGCATCAGCGACGACATCTCGGCGTAGATTTCGTGCGGACCGGCATAATTCCAGTTCATGCCGACGCGGTTGCCGATCTCCTGCGTGATCCACCAGTCGAGGCGGGTCTCGCCCGGCAGCGGCAGCGCGGCGCGGCCCATCTGCACCTGGCGATTGGTGTTGGTGACCGTGCCGTCCTTCTCCGGCCAGGCACTGGCCGGCAGCACCACGTCGGCATAGCAGGCCGTCTCGGTGAGGAAGAGGTCCTGCACCACGAGGTGCTCGAGCGCGGCCAGCGCCTCGCGGGCATGGTTGAGGTCGGGGTCCGACATCGCCGGGTTTTCGCCGAGGATGTACATGCCCTTGATCTGGCCGTCATGGATGGCGTTCATGATCTCGACCACGGTCAAGCCCTTCTTGGGTTCGAGCTTGGTACCCCAGACCTGTTCGTATTTGCCGCGGATATCGGCGGCCTCCACCGACTTGTAGTCGGGGAAGAACATGGGGATGAGGCCGGCGTCGGACGCGCCCTGCACGTTGTTCTGCCCGCGCAAAGGATGCAGCCCGGTGCCGGGCCGGCCGATCTGCCCGGTGATCAGCGACAGCGCGATCAGGCAGCGCGCGTTGTCGGTGCCGTGGGTGTGCTGCGACACGCCCATGCCCCAGAAGATGATCGCGCTTTTCGCGCGCGCATAGGTGCGCGCCACTTCGCGCAGCGTATCGGCGGGAATGCCGCAGATCGGCGCCATCTCGTCGGGGGTGAAGTCCTTGATGTGCTCCTTGAACTGCTCGAAGCCCTCGACATAGGTCTGCACATATTGCCGGTCGTACAGGCCCTCGGTGACGATGACGTTAAGCATGGCGTTGAGCATCGCCACGTCGGTGCCGTTCTTGAACTGCATCATGCGCCAGGCATGGCGCTTCAAGGCGTTGCCGCGCGGATCCATGACGATCAGCTTGGCGCCGCGCTTGGCCGCCTGCTTGAAGAAGGTGGCGGCGACCGGATGGTTCTCCGCCGGATTGCAGCCGATGGCGACGATGACGTCGGAGTTCTTGCACTCGTTGAAGCTGGCCGACACCGCGCCGGAGCCGACGCCCTCGAGCAGCGCGGCGACGGAGGAGGCGTGGCACAGCCGCGTGCAGTGGTCGACATTGTTGGTGCCGAATCCGGCGCGCACCAGCTTCTGGAACAGATAAGCCTCCTCGTTGGTGCACTTGGCCGAACCGAAGCCGGCCAGCGCGTCGGAGCCGTCGCGGTCGCGGATGGTCTTGAGGCCTTGCGCCGCCTTGTCGAGCGCTTCGTCCCAGGTGGCGGGGCGGAAATGCGTCCACGGGTTCATCGGATCGATGACCTCGTGCGGCACTTTTGGCGTGTTTTCTTTGCGGATCATCGGCTGGGTCAGGCGCTGCGGATTGCTGACATAGTCGAAGCCGAAGCGGCCTTTCACGCACAGCCGCTGCTCGTTGGCCGGGCCGTTGCGCCCGGTGACGTAGAGCAGCTTGTCGTCCTTGATGTGATAGGTGAGCTGGCAGCCGACGCCGCAATAGGGGCAGACCGAGTCGACCTCGCGGTCGGCGAATTCGGTACGCACATTGTCCTGATCGACCACCGTGGCCGGCATCAGCGCGCCGGTCGGACAGGCCTGCACGCATTCGCCGCAGGCGACGCAGGTCGACGCGCCCATCGGGTCGTCGAAGTCGAACACGATCTTCTCGGAGTGGCCGCGGCCGGCCATGCCGATGACGTCGTTGACCTGCACTTCGCGGCAGGCACGGACGCAGAGATTGCACTGGATGCAGGCGTCGAGATTGACCGCCATGGCGGGGTGCGAGCGGTCGGGCTGCGGCGCCTCGCGCCGGCCGAAGCGGCTGGTGCCGACATTCATGCGCTCGGCCCAGGCCCAGAATTTCGACTGCGGGTCGTGCGAGGTCTCGCGCTGGGGCTGGTCGGCGACCAGCAGTTCGAACACCATCTTGCGCGCGGTGGCGGCGCGGTGGTTGCTGACATTGACCTTCATGCCGGGCGCCGGCTTGCGGATGCAGCTTGCCGCCAGCACGCGCTCGCCCTCGATCTCGACCATGCAGGCGCGGCAGTTGCCGTCGGCGCGATAGCCGGGCTCGGGCGAGTAGCACAGATGCGGGATGTCGATCCCCTCGCGCTTGGCCACCTGCCAGATGGTCTCGCCCTCGCGCGCCTTCACCTCGCGGCCGTCGAGGGTGAAGGCGATCGCCTCGGCGCCATGGCCGGTGCCCTCGACCGCGTCGATGGGGCCGGTGTGGGTGACGCCCGGCCTGCCCGCGTGCTTGTCGGCGCCGCCCGCGGCGCCCTTCTTGTCATGGCCGTAACCGGCGGGGTTCTTGATATCGGTCATGGCGTCATCTCCGAACTATCGCCGTTACCCTGAGGCGCGAGCGAAGCGAGCCTCGAAGGGCGACGGCCCCAGATTTCGTGCCCGTCATCCTTCGAGGGCGCTTCGCGCCACCTCAGGATGACGGATCGAAGTCACCAACGCCCGAGGGGCTTTTCAAGCTCCTCGGGAAAATAGGTCAGAACGCACAGAAGCGGGTTGGGCGCCGCCTGGCCGAGCCCGCAGATGGAGGCGTCGCGCATGGCGGTCGACAGTTCGGTCAGCAGCGCGGCGTCCCAGGGGCCGTTCTCCATCAACTCAACCGCCTTCTCGGTGCCGGCGCGGCAGGGCGTGCACTGGCCGCAGCTCTCGTCCTCGAAGAACTTCATCAGGTTCAGCGCCACCGCCTTCATGTCGTCCTTGTCGGACAGGATGACCACCGCGTGGGAACCGACGAAGCCGCCGTGCGGCTCCAGGGTGCCGAAGTCGAGCGGATGGTCGGCCATCGAGGCGGGGAAAATGCCGCCGGAGGCGCCGCCCGGCAGGAAGCCTTTCAGCGTGTGGCCGTCGAGCATGCCGCCGGAATATTCCTCGATCAGTTCGCGGATGGTGACGCCGGCCGGCGCCAGCTTGACGCCCGGCTTCTTGACGCGGCCGGAGACCGAGAAGCTGCGGAAGCCCTTGTGGTCGCGGCGTCCGTGCGACGTGAACCAGTCGACGCCCTTCTCCACGATGTCGCGGATCCAGAACATGGTCTCCACGTTCTGCTCCAGCGTCGGACGGCCGAACAGGCCGACCTGCGCGACGTAAGGCGGGCGATGGCGCGGCAGGCCGCGCTTGCCTTCGATCGACTCGATCATCGCCGACTCTTCGCCGCAGATATAGGCGCCGGCGCCGCGGCGCAGATGCAGCTTGGTGTGGGGGGCAAGGCCCGCCTTCTCCACCTTGGCCAGCGCGTCGTCGAGCATCAGCCGCAGTTCGGGATATTCGTCGCGGATGTAGATGTAGGTCTCCACCGCCTCCACCACCCAGGCGGCGATGAGCACGCCCTCGATGAAGCGGTGCGGGTCGCGCTCGAGATAGTAGCGGTCCTTGAAGGTGCCGGGCTCGCCCTCGTCGGCATTGACGGCGAACATGCGGGGGCCGGGCTCCTTGCGCACCAGCGACCATTTGCGGCCGGTCGGAAAGCCGGCACCGCCGAGACCGCGCAAACCGGAATCGCTGACGATCTGGATCAACTCGTCGCGCGTGCGGGTGCCGTCGAGGCAGGATTTCAGCAGCGCGTAGCCGCCGTGCTCCGTGTAGCGCGCAAAATCGGCGCTCGGCTTCCAGGCCTGCGGATGCGGATTGACTTTGACCTGCGCCACCACGGCGTCGGGCGTGGCGTGGAAGGTCTGCATGTGGCCGATGGCGGCGACCGGCGCCTTGTCGCAGGCGCCCATGCAGGGCGCGCGCATGACGCGCACCTCCTGGCCGAGAATGGCGGGCAGCCGCGCCAGCAGGTCCTCGGCGCCGGCCATGGCGCAGGACAATGAATCGCAGACCCGCACGGTAACGGCGGGTGGCGCCAGCCCGTCCTTCACCACATCGAAATGCGAATAGAAGGTGGCGACCTCATAGACCTCGGTCAGCGCCATCTTCATCTCGGCGGCAAGCGCGGCGAGATGGGCGGCGGAAAGATGGCCGTAGTGATCCTGGATGAGATGAAGGTGCTCGATGAGCAGATCGCGGCGGCGCGGCCGGTCGGTAAGCAGGGCGCGCACGTCCGCCAGCGCCGCCGGGTCGACCTGGCGGCCCTTCGGCGTGCGGGGCGGACGGCGCCGGCCGGGACGGGGGGCGTTGCGATCGCCCGCTGGAACTTGCTGCGACATGCTCATATTCGGCTTCTCCCGCCGGTAAAGAGCCGCCCCCGACGTGGATTAACAAGCCCGCCGATCTAATCGGTCGATAGGGAATTCCTATTAACCAGGCCCCTCAGCCTTGAATTTTCCCATAATGGACGATTAAATTGCATATTCTTGATTTTGTCTGCGGAATTTCCGGACACAGGTTGCCCACACCCCTCCGATGCCCAGCCCGGCCGAAGCGCGCCCATGATCGACCGACTTGAATTCCTGCTGGCGCTCGCGCGCGAAAGGCACTTCGGACACGCCGCCGAGGTCTGCGGGGTCACGCAGCCGACGCTGTCGGCCGGAGTGAAGCAGCTCGAAGAGTCCTTCGGAGTTCTACTTGTTCACCGCGGCTCGCGTTTCCAGGGGTTCACACCGGAAGGTGAACGGGTGCTGGAATGGGCCCGCCGCATCGTCGGCGACGCCCGCGCCATGCGCCAGGAGGTCAATTCGCTCAAGCACGGGCTCTCCGGCCGGCTCACTTTGTCGGCGATCCCGACCGCGCTGGCCATGGTGGAGACGTTGACCACGCCCTACCGGGCGCGCCATCCCAATGTGCAGTTCACCGTCTATTCGCGCACCTCGATCGAGGTGCTGACGGAGTTGGAGAACCTCGAGATCGACGCCGGCCTCACCTATCTCGACAACGAGCCGCTCGGCCGCGTCACCGCCGTGCCGCTCTACCGGGAGCGGTACCGCCTGCTGGTCGCAGCCGACGCGCCGCTCGGCGACCGCGAAACGGTGACCTGGTCGGAGGCGGCGCAGGTGCCGCTCTGCCTGCTCACGCCCGACATGCAGAACCGCCGCATCCTCGAGCACATGCTGCGCGACACCGGCGTGGTGCCGAACATCATGCTCGAATCGGATTCGATGATCCTGCTCTATTCCCACGTGCGCACCGGGCGCTGGGCGAGCGTGATGCCGGCGCGGCTGGCCGCCACGCTCGGCCTCACCGACACCCTGCGCGCAATCCCCATTGTCGAGCCGGAAGCCTCGCACACCATCGGCCTCGTAGTGCCGTCGCGCGAGCCGATGACGCCGCTGACCGCCGCGCTGGTCGCGGAAGCGCGGCGCATCGCGCCGCTGCTGTCGGACTGATCGCGGCGCGCAATCACCTGCAACGGACTTCTACTTTAGTCGCGTACGGTTGCATGATCAGACTTTGTGCGTTTGCCGCATAGGATTTCGCTATTGCGATATCCTCATTTTATGTGCCGTCATATGAATTAATTTATTGATTTAAGCTATCGCCACTATCAATCTCCACGATCCAGACGTGCGCGTTGCAAACACTTCGGCACGGCTGGGAATAAACAAAGATAAATAAGACAGGGGAGATACGCGCAATGAGCTTGCTGCCATTTCTCGACCGCGAGCGAACGATCGCGGAGCCAGGATTCAGCAGGTGGATGGTCCCACCGGCTGCTTTGTGTATCCATCTGTGCATCGGGCAGGCTTACGCACTGAGCGTATTCAACCTGCCGATGACCAAGCTGATCGGCATCACCCACCAGGCGCCCGGCGATTGGAAGCTCACCAGTCTGGGCTGGATTTTCTCGATCGCCATCTTCGTGCTCGGCGTCTCGGCCGCGCTGTTCGGCCGTTGGGTCGAGGAAGGCGGACCGCGCAAGGCAATGTTCACCGCCGGCCTGTGCTGGGCGGGCGGCTTTTTCATTTCCGCGATCGGCATCTACTCGCATGCGCTGTGGCTGGTCTATCTCGGCTATGGTTTCTTCGGCGGGCTTGGGCTCGGCATCGGTTACATCTCGCCGGTCTCCACGCTGATCAAATGGTTTCCCGACCGTCCCGGCCTTGCCACCGGCATGGCCATCATGGGCTTCGGCGGCGGCGCCATGATCGCTTCGCCGCTCTCCGTCTGGCTGATGGCGAAGTTTTCGAGCGCGACGCATGTCGGCGTGGCGGAAGCCTTCATCGGGCTCGGCATCGCCTATCTGATCTTCATGTGGGTCGGCGCGGCGATCGTGCGCGTGCCGGCGCCGGGCTGGAAGCCGGCAGGCTACACCCCGCCGGTGACGGCGCAGAAGCTGATCACCAAGAACGACGTCTACGTCTATGACGCGCTGAAGACGCCGCAGTTCTGGCTGATCTGGTGGGTGCTCTGCCTCAACGTGACCGCCGGCATCGGCGTGCTCGGCCAGGCCTCGGCGATGAGCCAGGAGATGTTCCCCGGCCATATCAGCCCCGCCGCGGCGGCCGGCTTCGTCGGTGTGCTCAGCCTGTTCAACATGCTCGGGCGTTTCTTCTGGGCGTCGACCTCCGACTATATCGGACGCAAGAACACCTATTTCTGCTTCTTCGTGATCGGAACGGTGCTCTATGCCCTGGTGCCGCACACCGGCTCGATCGGCAGCGTCGGGCTCTTCGTGCTGTGCTTCGTCATCATCATCTCGATGTATGGCGGCGGCTTCGCCACCGTGCCGGCCTATCTGAAGGACATGTTCGGCACGCGCTATGTCGGCGCCATTCACGGCTGGCTGATCACCGCCTGGTCGGCTGCGGGAATCTTCGGGCCGGTGCTGGTCAACTACATCCGCCAGTATCAGATCGACCACGGCGTGCCGAAGGCGCACGCCTATAACACGACCATGTACATCATGGCCGGCCTGCTGATCATCGGCCTCATCTGCAACGCCATGATCAAGGCGGTGCACCACCGCTTCCACATGAAACCCGACCATGAAGCCGAGCGCGCGCAGGCGGACGTCGCCGCCGTCAGCGAACCGGCCGGCGCGTAAAAGGAGGACACGAGCATGAATAACGGCGCACTCAATACGAAGGTGCTTCTGGCCTGGGCTTTCGTCGGCATCCCCCTGCTCTGGGGCGTGTCGCAGACTTTGTCCAAGGCGCTGCTGCTGTTCCACTAGAGTCCGATCCAGTCGGGCCGAAGCACCTCCAACCGCTCGTCCCCGCGAAAGCGGGGACCCAGGACTGCAAATAGATGCCGACGATATGCGGCCCTGGATTCCCGCTTGCGCGGGAATGAGCGGAGATTGCTTCAATCTCTGCGGATCACACTCTAGAGTTCAGCGGAAAGAAACGAGACGCCGCTTCCGCTCCGGCGGAGGCGGCGTTCGCGCGATTCATAGCCTTGCCCTATAGCGTTTACGAGCGCATGCCCCGGTGGAAAGCGTTGATTTGGCCGTCGGCCAACTGCATTGTGCCGAACGGAAGCGACAACATGCGGGCGCGGCCATGACCTACAAGCTTGCCTATGCCGCCGTGCACGAGCATCCGCGCAAGGTCATCCACGTGGTGCGCGTGCTGGACGAACTGCTCGAGGCAGAAGAGATCGACGAGATCGCCGACCGCATGCGCGAGCGCGTCTTCGCGAAGCAGGGCGAAGCGGACGCCGCCGTCGTGGTCGTGCAAGGCGGCGACAAGGAAACGCTGCGGCTCTTCGGCGAGCCTTATGCGGTAACGCGCGTGCGCACCGCCATGTTCAATGCCGCGGTGCGCTGGAGCGATTTCGCGCTCGACTGATCCTGCGCCACAGCGGCGAGCGCGCCCTTGCGTTCACGCAGTTCCATGCGGCGCTTGTAGAAGCCGACGATGTTGCAGGCCGTCTGCCGGCCGAGCTTCTGATAGCGCTCGCCGGCGCGGGACAGATCGTCCGCCTGCAGGCGGCGCTTGCCGGTCTGCATCAGCAATAGTTCCTTCACCGTGCTCCAGGAGCAGCCGGCCGCCTTGCCGAGAATCAGCACCATGTCCTCGCCTTCGTCCAGCAGGGCGCGTTCGACCAGATCGATCGGCAGGCAGCCGAGCTTGGCGAGCGCGGCCGCGGTGCGCGCGAATTCGTGCGCGCGCGCCGGCCCATGGACATTGGCTTCGCTGACCTGGCCGTTGCGGAAGCGGCGGCGGGCGCTCTGCGCGGCGGCGGAAAACTCATGCTGTCCTTCGCGCGCTTCGCGCTGCATCGCGACGGCGACCGTGTCCACGCTGTCGCGGATCGCGCCTGCGGCGCGCGGATTGGCCGCTTCCAGCCGGGCGCGCACGCGGGCCGAAGCGGTCTCCAAGAGCCGGAGGAAGCATTGCCGCGGGAGATCGCTGCGCTGGCCGAGGATGAGCGTGAGCCGACGGTCGCGGCCCGCGCGGACCGTCATCTTTTCGTAGCCGGCGAGCGAGAAGCGGGCGCCCTTGTTGCGCGCCACCTTGCGCACGACGCTGGCGTCGCCGCGCTCGACCAGCACGTCGGTCACGCTCTCGGTAAGCGTGAGGCGCTGAGCGATGGCATAAAGATGCCGTTGGCTCTTGCTGCGGGCGTTTTCGGCGAGGTCCTCGTCGCTGAGCTGCGGCGAACGAGCGAGCACGGGCGCGGCGACGTCGATGGCGTCGTCGAAGGCCAGCGCGCGCACCAGGCGCGGCGGCGCCTGCTCCATCGCCGCCAGCCGGGCCGCGAGTTGGGCGCGCGCGTCAACCTCGATGTCGGCGGCGAGCCGCTCCAGCACGTCGCCGAACAACGCGACCTGCTCGCCGGAATAGCCGCGCGAGCCGGCGGCGAACAGATCGGTGACGCGCTCGAGCACGCGCCGGCGGTGCGTGGCATCGCCGCTGTCGACGGCACCGATCAGTTCGTCGACGAAAGATGCGCTTTCGGGTTCGGCATGGCGACGGAAGGAAAGGACGGTGTTGGACATGGACTGCACGCGGTGTTCGGCTTCAGTGACGGGAGCAGAATACCGGCAAGGTGCAAAGAAGCCGTTGTTCCGGCGGCGTGCAAATTGTGTAAAATTTTAGCGGTTCAGATAAAGTGGTGACAACTCTCCGTTCATTCCCGCGCAAGCGGGAATCCGGAAATGCGATTGAAGGTCAAGAGATTGCTGCCGTCGGTCCCCGCTTTCGCGGACGAACGGTTGACGTGTCACCCCCGGCCGGCGCGCGCGATCGCCTCCATCACCAGGCGCTCGGCTTCCTCGGTGTCGACCCAGCGCACGATGGTGACCCACTTGCCCTTTTCCAGGTCCTTATAGTGCTGGAAAAAATGGGCGATCTGCTCGATCAGCACGCTGGGCAGGTCACGGTAGCTGCGCACGCCGGTGTAATAGGGGTGGAGGGCGTCGACCGGCACCGCCAGCACCTTCTCGTCCTTGCCGCTCTCGTCCTCCATCATCAGCGCGCCGACCGGCCGGCAGCGGATGACGGCGCCCGGCACTACGGGCACTTGCGCGATCACGATGACGTCGCAAGGGTCGCCGTCCTCCGACAGAGTGTGCGGGATGAAGCCGTAATTGCCCGGATAGAACATGGAGGCGTGCAGGAAGCGGTCGACGAACAGCGCGCCGGACGTCTTGTCGAACTCGTATTTGACCGGCACGCCGCCGAGCGGGATTTCAATGAGGGCATTGATGTCCTTCGGCGGATCGCGGCCGATTGGAATGCGCGTAAGGTCCATGCGGCTGCCCCTTGAGAATGGAGGGGCAACGGCCGGCGGGCGGGCAGGGTTCCGGTGGAATATTGCGCGCGCAGCTTGCTCTTCCCTCCCCCTGAAAAAGGGGGAGGGGTTAGGGAGCGGGTCATGCGCGCATGGAAGTGACCCCGACCCGCTTCGCATACGCGAACCGTCCTCCCCCTTTCAGGGGGAGGTGACAAGCCTCAGGCTACCTTGACGTCCATGTGCCTGAACATGGCCTTGCGCGCTTCCTCGTCGTTGTCGGTCTTGAACTTGTGCTTATCCTTCATCGCGTTGGCGCGCGCCGCCGCCGGGCGCGCGGAAATTTCGTCGACCAGCCGCTTCAGGTTGGGAAATTTGGCCCACGTGCCCTCGCCCAGCGCCATCGGGATGAGCCGCGCCCAGCCCCACACCGCCATGTCCACGATGCCGTAGGCGTCGCCGACGACGTATTTCTGCGTGGCGAGCCGCGCATCGAGAATGCCGTAGTGGCGCTGCGCCTCGTACATGTAGCGGTTGATGGCGTAGTCGATCTTCTCCGGCGCGTAGCTGCGGAAATGCACCGACTGGCCGGAATATGGGCCGACGCCGGACGCGACGAACATCAGCCACGACAAGAGTTCGCCGCGCAGTTTCGGCGTATTGGCGGGCAGGAATTTGCCGGTCTTCTCGGCGAGATAGAGCAGGATGGCGTTGGAGTCGAAGACGGTGGCGTCGCCGTCGACGATGGCCGGCACTTTGGCGTTCGGATTGATGGCGAGAAATTCCGGCTTGTGCTGATCGCCTTTCCGGGTTTCGACCGGGATCGGCTCGTAGGGCAGCTCGCACTCTTCAAGCATGAGCGCGACCTTCATCGGATTGGGCGCGCCGCTGTAGTAGAATTTGATCATGTGGGGGACCTCTGACTTTCGAAGCGGCGCATAGCATCATTGAGCGAAGACGGGCGCAAGCGGGGATGCTCACACAAAGCCGTGACCCTTGCGCCGATGTGAGAGCGAAGCAATTGCAACAGGCATGGCGCGCTCCCTCCCCTTGAAAGGGGGAGGGATAGGGAGGGGTCATGCCTGCATCGAAGTGACCCCCACCCGGGTCGCTTGCGCGAACCGACCTCCCCCTTTCAGGGGAGGTAGAAGAAAAGCTAGAACAACCCGACAATCCTGCCGTCGGGACCGACATCGATGGAGTCGGCGGCGGGCACGCGCGGCAGGCCGGGCATGGTCATGATCTCACCGCAGATCACCACCACGAACTCGGCGCCGGCGGAGAGCCGCACCTCGCGCACCGGAATGGTGAAGCCTTCGGGCGCGCCCTTGGCGTCCGGATTGGTGGAGAACGAATACTGCGTCTTGGCGATGCAGATCGGCAGGTGGCCGAAGCCCATGCTCTCGAAAGTGGCGAGCTGTTCGCGCACCGGCTTGGGCGCGTCGATGTCCTTGGCGCGGTAGATCTGCTGGGCGACGGTGCGCACCTTTTCCAGGAGCGGCATGTCGTCCGGATAGGCGAGCTTGAGCTTCGACTTGCCGCTTTCCACCGCCTTGACCACGGCGCGCGCAACGTCCGCGGCGCCTTCGCCGCCCATCGCCCAGTGGTCGGCCATCAGCGCCTCGACGCCGAGCTTGGCGCAAGCTTCCTTGACCAGCGCGATCTCCGCGTCGGTGTCGGCGGAGAAGCGGTTGATCGAGACCACCGGCACCAGGCCGAACTTCTGCATGTTCTCGACATGGCGCTGCAGGTTGGCCATGCCGGCGGCAAGCGCGGTCAGGTTCTCCTTCTTCAGGTCTTCCTTCTTGACGCCGCCGTGCATCTTGAGCGCGCGGATGGTGGCGACCAGCACCACCGCGTCGGGCGCAAGGCCGGTCTTGCGGCACTTGATGTCGAGGAACTTCTCGGCGCCAAGATCGGCGCCGAAGCCGGCTTCGGTCACCACATAGTCGGCGAGCTTGAGCGCGGTGGTGGTGGCGAGCACCGAATTGCAGCCGTGCGCGATATTGGCGAAGGGGCCGCCATGGATGAAGGCGGGCGTGCCTTCCAGCGTCTGCACCAGATTGGGCGCCAGCGCGTCTTTGAGCAGCGCCGTCATCGGCCCTTGCGCCTTGAGGTCGCCGGCGCGCACCGGCTTGCGGTCGCGGGTGTAGCCGACGATGATGTTGGCGAGCCGTTTCTTCAGGTCGTTCAAGTCCTTAGCCAGGCAGAACACCGCCATCACCTCGGAGGCAACGGTGATATCGAAGCCGTCCTCGCGCGGCAAAACCGTTGGCGACGCCGCCCAGCGAGGAAACAATCGAGCGCAACGAGCGGTCGTTCATGTCGACCGCGCGCCGCCAGGTGACGCGGCGCTGGTCGATGCCGAGCGCATTGCCCCAGTAGATGTGGTTGTCGATCAGCGCGCAGAGCAGATTGTTGGCGGCGCCGATGGCATGGAAGTCGCCGGTGAAGTGCAGATTGATGTCCTCCATCGGCACCACCTGCGCATAGCCGCCGCCGGCGGCGCCCCCTTGACGCCGAAGCAGGGCCCGAGCGAGGGCTCGCGCAGGCAGCACATGGCCTTCTTGCCGATCACGTTGAGCGCGTCGGTCAGGCCCACGGTGGTGGTGGTCTTGCCCTCGCCGGCCGGCGTCGGCGTGATGGCCGTGACCAGGATCAGCTTGCCGTTCGGCTTGTCCTGCAGCTTCCTGATGTAGTCCATCGAGACCTTGGCCTTGTAGTGGCCGTAGCGGTTCGAGGTTTTCCGCCGCGATGCCGAGCCGCTCCTTGGCAAGCTCCATGATCGGCCGCTTGTTGGCGGCCTGGGCAATTTCAATGTCGGACTTCGGATTTTGGTGCTGCGAGGCGGGCATGGGATGATCCGTTCAATATAAAGAGTGGTGAGCCGGCAGACAGTCTCAGCTTCGTCATGCCCGGCCTTGTGCCGCGCGTCCCGCTTAGGAGGGCACCGTGCCTCCCTAATCGGAATGGCCGGGACAAGCCCGGCCATGACGGCAGTGACTCAGGTGAAGCGCGCCCCCTTTGCGAGCTTGGTAGAAGCGATGAATTCCGCGGCGTCGATCTTCTTGGCGCCTTCCGGCTGCACGCGGGTGATGCGCATGCGGCCGTCGGCGCAAACGACGGTGAAACTGTCGGCCTCGACCGCGACGATCTCGCCGAGCTTGCCGGCGATGCCCTTGGGGTCCTTGGCCGGCAGCGGCTTGGCGTCGAAAATCTTCAGCGTCTTGCCCTCGAGCGTGGTCCAGGCGCCGGGCGCCGGGTTACAGCCGCGGATGAGCGGGTCGATCTGCCGCCACGACTTGCCCCAGTCGATCTTGGCATTGCCCGGCCCGCAGCGCCCTTCGTACGTCGCTTTCGACTCGTCCTGCTTGATGCGCGGCGCCTTGCCGGCTTTGACCAGATCGACCAATTCCAGCATGGCCTCGACACCCATGGGGAACAGGCGATCGAAATAAACCGAGCCAAGCGTGTCGGTGTCGCTGATCGGCGTCCTCTTCTGCATGAGGACGTCGCCGGTATCGAGCCCATTGTCCGGCCAGAAGATCGACAGCCCGGTTTCCTTCTCGCCCAGGATAATCGGCCAGTTGATGGCGCTGGCGCCGCGATAGGCCGGCAACAACGACGGATGATACTGGATCGAACCGTGGGTCGGAATGTTGAGGAAATCCTCCGGCACGAACAGCGTGACGAAGGCCATCACCTGCAGGTCGGGCTTGAGCGCCTTGAATTCCTCCCAGACCTTGGGGTCCTTGTAGGAGGACGGCTGGTGGACCGGCAGCGAGGCTGCGAGCGCCGCCTCCTTCAGCGGGTCGGCCCTGGCGCCTTCCTTCTCCGGCGCGGCATAGACGGCAATCACCTCATCGCCGCGCTTGAGCAGGGCTTCAAGTACGGCCTTGCCGAACGCCTGCTGGCCGTGGACGACGATACGCATGATGAAAAACCTCCCCAATCTCAGGCCTATTCCCTCCCCCCTTGCGGGGGAGGGTTAGGGAGGGGGGTAAGCCGCAAACTCCGTGCTTGCCGCTTACCCCCCTCCCGACCGGCCTTCGGCCGGTCGACCTCCCCCGCAAGGGGGGAGGTGAAGGAAGAGTGCTCTCCCCGCAAGCGGGGATGAGGGAACTACGCCGCCTTTTCCTTCTTCGGCGGCGCCGACAGCGCGCCGGAATTCTTGATCTCGGCGATGTCTTTTGCCGACAATTTCAGCACGTCCGTCAAAATCTCGTCGGTGTGCTCGCCGAGCAGCGGCGAGCGCTGCACCTCGGAAATCGAGTCGGAGAGTTTGATCGGATTGCCGACGGACAGGTACTTACCGCGGGTCGGGTGATCGACCTCGACCACCGTGCCGGTCTTGCGCAGCGCCGGCTGCTCGGCGATCTCCTTCATCGACAGGATCGGGCCGACCGGGATGTCGAAGGCGTTGCACTTCTCCATGACCTCGAACTTGGTCATGGTGGTGGTCCAGTCCTCGATCGTGTTGAAGATCGCGCGCAGCCGCGGCAGCCGCGCCGGCGGCGTAGCGTAGTCCGGATCGGTCTTCCATTCCGGCTTGCCGATGAGATCGCAGATCTTCTCCCACACCGGCGCCTGGGTGATGAAATAGACATAGGCGTTGGGATCGGTCTCCCAGCCCTTGCACTTGAGAATCCAGCCCGGCTGGCCGCCGCCGGAATCATTGCCGGCGCGCGGGGTGGCTTCGCCGAAGGGGACGCCCTCGCCGTACTGGCTGTATTCCTTGAGCGGCCCGTGCGCCAGGCGCTGCTGGTCGCGCAGCTTGACGCGGCAGAGGTTGAGCACGCCGTCCTGCATGGCCGCGAGCACTTTCTGGCCGCGGCCGGTACGGGTGCGCTGGTAGAGCGCGGTGACGATGCCGAGGGCGAGATGCAGGCCTGTCCCCGAGTCGCCGATCTGCGCGCCGGTGACCAGCGGCGGACCGTCGCGGAAGCCGGTGGTCGAGGCCGAGCCGCCGGCGCATTGCGCGATGTTTTCGTAGACCTTGCAGTCCTCGAAGGGACCGGGGCCGAAGCCCTTGATCGAGGCGACGATCATGCGCGGGTTGGTCTTGTGGATGTGGTCCCAGGTCAGGCCCATGCGCTCGAGCGCGCCGGGCGCGAAGTTCTCCACCAGCACGTCGCAGCTCTTGATCAGCTCGTCGAGCACGCGCTTGCCCTGCGGATGCTTGGAGTCGATGGTGATCGAGCGCTTGTTGTGGTTGAGCATGGTGAAGTAGAGCGAGTCGGCGCCCGGCACGTCGCGCAACTGGCCGCGCGTGATGTCGCCGATGCCGGGACGCTCGACCTTGATGACGTCGGCGCCGAACCAAGCCAAGAGCTGCGTGCAGGTCGGGCCCGACTGCACATGGGTAAAGTCGAGGATGCGCACGCCCTGCAGCGCCTTGCCGTCCTCGCCCCACGGCTTGCTGCTGATCCTGGGCAGTCCGTTGCCGCTGGCCTTCGCCTTGGGCTTAGGCCTGGCGCTGGTCTGGGCGCCGGTCTTGGCGCCGGTCTTGGCGCTGGACTTGGCTGCCGCCTTGGCCTTCGCGGCCGGTTTGCGGGCGAGCTTGACCACCTTGCGGGTAGCCTTCTTGGCCGCCGCTTTCGCCTTGCCCTTGGTCGCTTTCTTCGATTTCGCTTTGGCCATTGTAAACCTCCCGTTCTTTTCCGCTCATGCCCGCGCAAGCGGGCATCCAGTGCAGCGTTGCAACTTCGCTCTGCGTCCCCGCTTTCGCGGGGACGAGCGGCTACCTCACTTCTTCTTCACCACGCTCTGCGGGTTGAGATTGCCGATGCGGCCCGACTCGGTGCCGGCGGCCGGATCGATCACCGCGTTGATCAGCGTCGGCTTGCCGGAATCCATGGCGGCATCGACGGCGCGCTTGAGTTCGTCGGGCGTGGTCGCGTTGACGCCGACGCCGCCGAAGGCCTCGATGATCTTGTCGTAGCGCGCGCCCTTGACGAAGACCGTGGTGGCGGGATCGGCGCCGGCGGAATTGACGTCGGTGCCGCGATAGATGCCGTCATTGTTGAAGACGACCACGCAGACCGGCAGGTTATAGCGGCAGATGGTCTCGATCTCCATGCCGGAAAAGCCGAAGGCCGAGTCGCCTTCGATCGCCAGCACGGGCTGGCCGGTCTCCACCGCCGCCGCGATGGCGTAGCCCTGACCGATGCCCATGATGCCCCAGGTGCCGACGTCGATGCGCTTGCGCGGACGATAGATGTCGATAATGCCGCGGGCGAGATCGAGCGTGTTGGCACCCTCGTTGACCAGCATGGCGTCCGGCCGCTCCTTGACGACCTCGCGCAGGACGCCGAGCGCGCCGTGATAGTCCATCGGCACGTTGTTGTTGCGCAGCTTCGGCGCCATCTTGGCGATGTTGCCTTCCTTCTTGTCGGTGACGGTCTTGATCCAGTCGGCCGGCGGCGCCGGCCAGTTGCCGGCCATGCCGTCGAGCAGCGCCGTCACGCACGAGCCGATATCGCCCACCACCGGCGCGACGATCTCGACGTTCGAATCCATTTCCTTCGGCTCGATGTCGATCTGGATGAACTTCTTGGGAGCCTCGCCCCAGGTCTTGCCCTTGCCGTGCGACAACAGCCAGTTGAGGCGGGCGCCGATCAGCATGACGACGTCGGCTTCCTTCAGCACGGTCGAGCGCGCGGCGCCCGCGCATTGCGGATGCGTGTCCGGCAGGAGGCCCTTGGCCATGCTCATGGGCAGGAAGGGCACGCCGGCCTTTTCGACCAGGGCACGGATGGCGTCGTCGGCCTGCGCATAGGCCGCGCCCTTGCCGAGGATGATGAGCGGGCGCTTGGCGCTTTTCAGCACGTCGAGCGCGCGCTTGACCGCTTCGGCTGCGGGGATCTGCGCCGGCGCCGGATCGATCACCTTGACCAGCGACTTCTCGCCCTTGGCGGCGTCCATCGCCTGGCCGAGCAGCTTGGCCGGCAAGTCGAGATAAACGCCGCCCGGACGGCCGGAGACGGCGGCGCGAATGGCGCGTGCCACGCCGATGCCGATGTCCTGCGCGTGCAGGATGCGGTAGGCGGCCTTGCACAGCGGCTTGGCGACCGCGAGCTGGTCCATCTCCTCGTAGTCGCCCTGCTGCAGGTCGACGATCTCGCGCTCGGACGAGCCCGAGATCAGGATCATCGGGAAGCAGTTGGTGGTGGCGTGCGCCAGCGCGGTGAGGCCGTTGAGAAAGCCGGGCGCCGAGACGGTGAGGCAGACGCCGGGCTTCCTGGTCAGGAAGCCGGCGATCGAGGCGGCATAGCCCGCGCTCTGCTCGTGGCGGAACGAGACTACGCGAATGCCGGCGGCCTGCGCCATGCGGCCGAGGTCGGTGACCGGAATGCCGGGCACGCCGTAGATCGTGTCGATGCCGTTGAGCTTGAGCGCATCGATGACGAGGTGAAAGCCGTCGGTGAGCTCCTGCTCCGTTTCGGCGGCGGCGGGCATTTGTTTGAGCGCTGCTTCTGCCATGGTGTTCCTCCCTCAAATTCCCGCGCGCCGTCTGCGAACGCAGACATCCGATAAGTCACCGCCGCTTTCGGTTCGGCGCGGCCACGCCTTGTCCGATGCGGTGCTTTCCGGGTCCCTGTCAGAGGGACGGCGAGCGAGACGAATTCGACGGTTGCGTTCCTTTCAGTCCAGATAGTCTGCGTATTGGGCAACGTGCTCGGCCAGGCCGAGCGCATGATCGCGCACCAGGTCTTCCGCGCGGTCGGTGGCGCGCGCTTCCAAAGCCTCGATGATGTTCACGTGGTCGCGGATCGATTTGTCGGCGCGATCCTTCTCGCCGATGGTCTTGCGCCGGATCATGCGCATGTGGGTGAACAGGTTCTCGGCGAGATCGATCAGCACGTCGTTGCGCGACAGCCGGATGATGGTCTGATGGAATTCGATGTTGACGTCGGAATATTCGTCGAGATGGGCGCGCAGGCGGCCGTTCTCGAAGGTGGCGAACATCCGGCGCAGCCCCGAGATTTCCTCGTCGGTGGCGACCTTGGTCATCAGGCGCGCCGCCATGCTTTCCAGCGCCGCCCAGGCCTCGATCATCTCGATCACCTCGCGCCGGGTCTTGCGCACCACGTAGATGCCGCGCCGCGGCACCGAACGCACGAAGCCCTCGCTCTCGAGCTGCGCCATGGCTTCGCGCACCGGCGTGCGGCTGATACCGAAGTCCTGCGCCAGCTTGCGCTCGTCGAGCCGGATGTCGTCGCGGCTGCGGTAGATGTCCATGGCCACGATGGCGTTCTTCAAGGCGGCGTAGGCCTTGTGCTTGAAGCTCGGCGTGGAATCGAACGGCTCCAGCACCGGCTGGGCTTCGGCCGGCGGCAGGATGGACGGTGGCTGGCTGGTCCGCGCGCGGTCGCCGCGCACGGGTCGGTCTCGGGTGCTCATGCTGGTATACATTATGCCAGAACCCCAAGAGCGCGCAACCGGCCTCTCGGCCGCCGTGCCAAAGTTGAGCTGCGCAGAGCCACCCGGGCCTGAACCGGCGGCAAAATGCCGGCCGCCCGCGGGGCTCACCGCGGGCGGGCGGCGAAAGGCGCAAACTGTGGCCGCCTCACCGCGCCGGCTGCAGGCCCCCGCCGCCGCCGCGCCAGCGCGTCATCAGCATGGCGATCACCTTGGAGATCAGCGGCCAGAACAGCATGACCATGCTGAGGGCGGTGATCGAACCGACCAGGCCGTTCGACCAGAACACCGACAGGTCGCCGTGCGAACCGACGAGCGCCTGGCGGAACGAACTCTCGGCGCGCCCGCCCAGCACGATCGCCAGCACCATGGGCGCGAGCGGATAATCGAGCTTCTTGAACAGGTAGCCGATGACGCCGAACATCACCATGAAGATCAGGTCGGCCGGCGCGTTCGACAGCGTATAGGAGCCGATGGCGCAGACCGCGATGATGATGGGCGCGATGATCGAGAACGGGATGCGCATGATCGAGGCCCACAGCGGCACCGTCGACAGCACGATCGCCAGACCCACGATATTGGCGAGATAGATCGACGCGATCAGGCCCCAGACGAAGTCCTTCTGCTCGACGAACAGCAGCGGCCCCGGGTCGATGCCCCAAATCAACAGGCCGCCGAGCAGCACCGCCGCCGTCGGCGAGCCCGGAATGCCCAGCGTCAGCATCGGCAGCAGCGCCGAGGTGCCGGCGGAGTGCGCCGCGGTCTCCGGCGCCACCACGCCTTCCAGTTCGCCGGTGCCGAACTTGTGACCGGTCTTGGAAAACCGCTTGGCAAGGCCGTAGCTCATGAAGGAGGCGGGCGTGGCGCCGCCCGGCGTGACCCCGAGCCAGATGCCGACACCGATGCCGCGCAGGATCGTGACCCAGAACCTCGGCAGTTGCTTCCAGGTCTGCCAGACGACAAAGGGATTCATCTTGGCGCTGCGGCCCTCGAAGTGCAGACCCTTCTCGACGGTCACCAGGATCTCGCCGATTCCGAACAGGCCGATGACCGCAATCAGGAAGTGGAAGCCGGTCAGCAGTGTTTCCGTGCCGAAGGTGAGGCGTACGCCCCCGGTGATTTCGTCCGTGCCGACGGACGCGAAGCAGAAGCCCAGCATCATCGCGGAAATAACCTTCCACGGCGATTGCCGGCCCATGCCGATGAACGAGCAGAAGGTCAGCAGATAGACCGAAAAGAATTCCGGCGGCCCGAATTCAAGCGCGAAGTTGGCGACGATCGGCGCCAGGAAGGTGAGCACGATGGTCGCAACCAGCGCGCCGATGAAGGACGACGACATGGAGGCGGTGAGCGCCTCGCCGGCACGGCCTTGCTGCGCAAGCGGGTGGCCGTCGAAGGTCGTCGCCACCGACCACGGCTCGCCCGGAATATTGAACAGGATGGCGCTGATGCAGCCGCCGAACAGCGCACCCCAATAGATCGCCGCCAGCATGATGATGGCGGTGGTGTGGTCCATCGAAAAGGTGAGCGGCAGCAGGATGGCGATGCCGTTGGCACCGCCGACGCCCGGCAGGAAGCCGAGCAGAATGCCGAACAGGAGGCCAATGACCATGTAGCCCATGTTCATGGGCGTCAGCAGCACGTCGAAGCCGTGCATCAGCGAGAAAAAGGCGTCCAAGCGATACCTCCCGTCAATCCGTCGGCGCTTGTTCTTGTTCTTTCTTCACCTCACGCGGCCGCCGGCCCGCTCAGTAGCCGAGCCAATGCTCGAACGGCCCCTTCGGCAGCGGCACCAGGAACCAGATTTCGAACACGACAAACAATACGACCGGAACCAGGACCGCGACCGGGAGCGTCTTCCAGATCGGATAGCGGCCGTGCCACGTCATGAAGAAGGAGATGAACAGGAAGGTCGAGATGTAGATGCCGATATAGAGCGAGGCCACGACGAAGATGATGGTCGGGATGAGGACCTGAAGCACCATCATCATTTCGCCGTGCGCGATGAACGAACCGCCGCCGTCGGCTTCGCGCGACAACAGGTTCTGCAGCAGCGTGGCGCTACTGGTAACGAACATGATCAGCGCGACATAGAAGGGAAAGTAGCCGGAGTCCGGGCCGACGTTTTTGGCCCAACCGGCGCCAAGGCGATAGCTCGACACCATCACCACCGCAGCCACAGCCATGAGCGCAAGCGCGACCACCATGTTCATGGTGCGGTTGGAGACGACGCTGCCGCTTACGCTTTCGTTTTCGCTGGAACCGTGATTCATGTGCGGAACTCTTGAAACTCCGAACGCCCTGGCGATCGCGCGGGACACGCGTAAGCGTTCTTAGCGGAGGACACGCATAGCCACAAGTAAACTGCGGGGGCGCCGCAAAGGCGCCCCCGCATCCGCAGAGACCGTTACTTGTGCAGGAAGCCGGCTTTTTCCATCAGTTGCTTGTGCAGGGCCGCCGTCTCGCCCAGCCACTTCTTGAACGGCGCGCCGGTCATGAATTCCTGATTGAAGGCGCCCTTCTGCATGTAGGCCTTCCACTCAGGCGTCGCGCGCACCTTCTTGAGCAGATCGATGTAATAATTGACGGCATCCTGCGACACGCCCGGCGCCGTCATGATGCCGCGCAACATCGTATAGTGGATGGGGAGACCCTGAGACTGGCAGGTCGGGATATCCTCCCACGACATGTCCTTGGTGATCTTTGCCGGATAGGGCATCTTCTTGGTATCGAAGACGCAGAGCGGACGCACGTTGCCCGCGCGCCAATGCGCCACGCATTCGACCGGATTGTTGACGGACGAATCGATATGGCCGCCGACCAGCTGGGTACAAACCGTGCCGCCGCCCTTGTAGGGCACATAGGTGAACTTGGCGCCGGTCTTTTGCTCGATGGCGGCGGTAATGATCTGGTCCTCCTGTTTGGAGCCGGTGCCGCCCATCTTCATGTTGCCGTTCGCCTTCTTGACCGCGGCAATGTATTCCTGCGGGGTCTTGTAAGGCGTCTTGGCGTTCACCCAGAGCACGAATTCGTCGAGCGCCATCATGGCGATCGGTGTGTAGTCCTTCCATGAGAAGGGCGAGCCGGTGGCCAGCGGTGTCGTGAACAGGTTGGACAGCGTGATGATGAGCTTGTGGGGATCCCCCTTGTGGTTCTTAATGTAGAGGAAGCCCTCCGCCCCAGAGCCGCCCTTCTTGCTGATGACGACCATTGAGGTCGGCATCAGATGGTGCTTCTGGACGATGCCCTGGATCAGCTGCGCCATCTGGCCCGCGCCGCCGCCGATGCCGGCGGGGACGATGAACTCGACGTTGCGCGTCGGCTTCCACGCCGCTTGCGCCGGCGGTGCCGACAGCGCCATCGCGCCGAGGCCGGCAAGGCCGAGAGCCAGAATCCTGCTTGAGATTGCCATATGGTCTCCTCCCTTGGCTATTAGTCCGCGGCCGATCTGACTGTCGGCTTCGGTGTTGGGCGTCGCCCCCGATTGCGGGTTATCGCTTGGCAGCAAAGCACAGTTATTACTTGATCATATACACGTCCCACCGGCAGTGGAAGCTGGACCACATTACAAAATGGGATGGGCCGGGATGCGGTGCAGAGGGAGGGCTCAGCGGCCCCGGCAACAGCCGCTCAATGTTGCCCAGCCTCCGCCCACGGCATCAGCAGCCGTTCGGCCAATGCGACGGCAAGAAAGAGGACGATCCCCAGCACGCTCAGCCAGATGAGCGCCGCCCATGCCAAAGGCCCGTTGAGCTGCGAATTGGCTGACAGCAGCAGATTACCCAGGCCGTTCACCGAGCCGACGAATTCGCCGATCACCGCGCCGATGACGGCCAGCGTTACCGCCACCTTGGCGCCGGAAAAGACGAAGGGCAGCGCCGCGGGAAACTGCACTTTCCAGAACATCTGCCAGCGCGATGCGCGCAACGAGCGGCCGAGCTCGATGAGGCCGGGCGGCGTCGCTCTCAGCCCCGTCGCCGTGTCCACCACGACCGGGAAAAAGGCGACGAGAAAGGCGATGGCGAGCTTCGACTGCATGCCGAGGCCGAACCAGACCAGCACGATCGGCGCCACAGCCACCTTGGGCACCGATTGGGTGGCGATGAGGATCGGATAGAGCGAGAGATTGAGAATGCGCGAGTTGGCCACGCACACCGCCATGGGAATGCCGATGGCGAGCGCAAGCGCGAAACCGTAAACGCTTTCCAGGAAGGTCGGCCAGGTTTCGCCGAGCAGCAGATCGTAGCGCTGCCAGGATGCCTGCGCGATGGCGAGCGGGCTCGGCAGCACGATCGGGCTTACGTGGAACAGCTCCACATAGGCCTGCCAGAGCACGAGGATGATTGCAAAGCCGGCTAGCGGGTAAAGAAGACGGTGCAGCTTGAGCGCGTTCATCGCGTGATCCCCAGGGCGCGGCCGGCGCGATGTTCGAGCTCGGTGAAGGCGGTGGAATAGCGGATCTCCGCGCTGCGCGGATAGGGCAGCGTCACCTCGATATAGTCGGCGATCACCGCCGGACGCCTGGAGAAGACCACCACGGTATCGGAAAGATAGACCGCCTCCCCGATGCTGTGGGTGACGAACATGACCGTTGCCTTCGTCTTGACGCGGATGTCGAGCAACAGGTCCTGCATCTCCATGCGCGTCAATTCGTCCAGCGCCCCGAATGGCTCGTCCATCAGCAGCAAGCGCGGTTCGTGCACCAGCGCGCGGCAGAGCGCGACGCGCTGCTGCATGCCGCCGGAGAGCTGGGAAGGATAGGCGTTCTCGAAGCCTTCGAGCCCGACCAGCTCGAGGAGATCGAGGGCGCGCCGCTTCACCTTGGCGCCGGTTGCGCGCCGCAGCTCCATGGGGAACAGCACGTTCTTGAGCACCGTGCGCCAGGGCATGAGGTTGGGCTGCTGGAACGCCATGCCGAAATCGTCATGCGGCGCGGTGACGTCGGCGCCGCCGATGCGCACGCTGCCGCTGGTGGCGCGGATGAGGCCGCCGACGATCTTGAGGAAGGTGGTCTTGCCGCAGCCGCTCGGGCCGAGCAGGCTGACCAGCGTGCCCGCCTGCAGGTCGAAGGAGATGTCTTCGATCGCGGTCAGCTCGGCCTGGCCCGGCCGACGGAAAGACTGGTGGACCTTGCTGAACTGGCCGAACGGCTCGGGGGCAGACTGCACCTTCATCCGCCCTCGCGCACTGTCGTGAAAGTTCATTCGCCGGGCTGCATCCGCGTCAAGGTTCGATCGGCGGCGACGGCAGGTAGCCGGTTGCGTAGAGGTCGCTGGCCGCCGGCGCCTTGCCGCCGATGCCGACATATTTGGTGACGAAGGCGAGGTTCGCCTTCATTTCGGCCGGGTCGAACCAGCCCAGCCCATGCTTCTTCACTTCCGGCGTGACCGCAAGGTTCTTCACCACCGCAAGCTCCGCCACGCTCTTGGCGACATTGAGACTCGGCACGAATTTGATCTGGTCCTCCGCCGCCTTCTTCGGGTTGCGCAGCGCGAACTGCCAGCCCTGCAGGCTCGCTTTCACGAAGCGCTTCACGATGTCGGGGTGCTTGGCCAGATAGTCTTCCGTGGTGACGATGCCGTTGGAGTAGAGCTTGAGCCCGTGGTCGGCGAGCAGGAAGGTGCGCAGTTCGGTGCCCTTGGCTTTCGCCGCACCCTCCAGGCCGGGCTTGGCCATGACGAAGAATTCGATCGAGGGCACCTGTCCCGACAAGAGCGCGCTCGCCCGCGCCGACGGCGCGACATTGCTGATCTTCAGCGTCTTGGGATCGAGGCCGTGCTGCGCCATGAAGCCGCGGATGATCTTGGGCGTGAAGCTGCCGGCGCCGCTGCCCAAGGTCAGCCCTTCGAGCTGCTTGGTCTTGGTGACATTGGCGCCGTTGGCGAGGCTGAAGATGGCGTAAGGCGCCTTCTCGTAGTTCACCGCCACCATCTTGAGCTTGGCGCCGTTGGCGCGCGCAAGCACGAGGCTCGGCACGTCGGTGAAGCCGATCTGCGCCGTGCCCGACTCGATCGCCTGGATAGTCTGCGCCGTGCCGTGCGAGGGGATGATCGACACGTCGAGGCCTTGCGCCTTGAAATAGCCCTCGGCGGCCGCGGCGTACCAGGGCGCATGGCGGCCGAGCGGTATGAAATCGAGCGAGAAGGTGATCTTCGTGAGCGTCTTGCCCTGCGCGGACGCCGGCACCGGCGCTGCGGCGGCGGCCAGCACGGCGAGGCAAGTCGCTGCGCCCAGTGCCAGCCCGCTCAAACGTGTTCTGCTCAATCGTTTCATGTCTGCTCTCCCGTTTCGCCTCGCCTGCCGCATCGAGATTTGCCGCGTCGAGCGTGAAAATCCGGCTGGCACGCATCCTGCCACTCGCACAATCGAAAGGTCAACAGATTTTCGAAAATCTGTTTGATTGTCGCAAGGCGATGCGCTAGGCACTGAAGAAGGCGTCGGATGGCGCGTCCGGCGCTGGCCAGCAGATGGATCGTTTCATGTCCCGAGACCAGATTGAAACCGATACGCAAACGCTTCACGCGCGCGTGCTGACGCAGATCCGTGCCGACATCGTTAACTGCCGGTTGATGCCGAACGACCGGCTGCGCCTGGAGGCCTTGCGCGTGCGCTATCAAGCCGGCTGGAGCCCGATCCGCGAGGCGTTGATGCGGCTGGAGGCGGAAGGCCTGGTGCAGCTCGAGCAGAACAAGGGTTTTCGCGTCGCCGCGGTGTCACGCGACAGGCTGTTCGACCTGATGCGCTCGCGCATGGAAGTGGAAGACATCGCCCTGCGCTGGTCGATCGAGAACGGCAGCGTCGAGTGGGAGGCCGACCTGCTCGCCGCCTTTCACCGGCTTTCGCGCCAGTCCAAGGTCAAGCGCTGGCAGCCCGGCATGATCAGTCCGGAATGGTCGAAGGAGCACCGCGCGTTCCACCGTGCGCTGGTCGCCGCCTGCCATTCGCCCACCATGCTGTCGATCCGCGAGGGCCTGTTCGAAAAAACCGAGCGCTATGTCGCGCTCTCCATCATGTCGAAATCGTCGCCACGCAACGACGTGGCGGAGCACGAACAGATCATGCAGGCGGCGCTTGCCCGCGACCTGACGGGCGCGCTCGCGCTCAACCGCGAGCACATCGAGCGCACGCTCACCAAGGTAGCCAAGTCGCTGGAGAAGCACCCCGAATTCCTGCGGCCGGCGGCCAACGACGCGCGCATGCCGCTGGCCGTATGAAGGGTCCCATGACGACGCCGCCTTCGCCAGCGCCACCTGCCGCCGCAGTCCCGGCCGCCGAGCTCGCCGCTCTGGTCGGCCGTATCTTCGTCGCGGCGGGCTTGGGCGAGAAGGCGGCGGCCTCCGTCGCGGAAGGCCTGGTCGAGGCCGATCTCTCCGGACTGCCGTCGCATGGCGTGCTGCTGGTCGACATGTATGTCGCGCGGCTGCGCGCCGGTTCGGTCAGTCCGCGCGAAAGCGCCACGGTCGTCTCCGAGCGCGGCGGCTGCGTCGTGCTCGACGCGGGCAACGCCTTCGGCCAGCTCACCGGCGAGCAGGCCATGGACATCGCGGTCGCGCGCGCCGCCGAGCATGGCGCCGGCATCGTGGCGGTGCGCCACGGCTTTCATTTCGGCGCCGCCGGCCGTTACGCCACGCAGGCGGCCGGCAAGGACTGCATCGGCATCGCCATGTGCAACACCCGGCCGCTGATGCCGGCGCCGGGCGGCGCCGAGCGCGTGGTCGGCAACAATCCGCTCGCCATTGCGCTGCCGAGCGACGGCCCGATTCCGATCGTGCTCGACATGGCGACCAGCGAAGCAGCCATGGGCAAGATCCGCTTGGCGGAGAAGGCCGGCGACGCCATTCCCGCCAACTGGGCCGTGCGCAACGACGGCAGCCCGACCACCGATCCGGCACAGGCGATCGCCGGCATGTTGCTGCCGGCGGCGGGACCCAAGGGGTTCGGCCTCGCCTTCATCATCGACCTGATGTGCGGCCTGCTGTCCGGCGGCGGCCATGGCGACGGCGTCAATCCGCTCTATGGCAATCCGGCGGTTCCCTATGACTGCTCGCATCTATTCATCGCCATCGACGTCAGGCATTTCGCGGACCCCGCGCAATTCCGCGCCCAGGCAGCAGCCGCCGCCGAGCGCATCCGCGCCGGCAAGCCGGCGCCGGGCGTCGAGCGGATCGCATTGCCCGGCGAGCCCGAATGGCGGCGGCGCGAAGGCGCCAACGGAACGGTCGGGCTCGATCCGTCCGTTGCCGCCAACCTGATCAAGCTCGCGCAGGACCTCGGCATTTCGGCCGAGCCCCTGCTCGCCCTTTCACGCAAGCCCGGGGACAAGCACTATGCCTAAACGCGAGGTCACCTCGGACGCGATCCGCAAACCGATCGGCGTCTTTTCGCAGGCCACCGTCACCGAGGCGCGGGGACGCCTGGTTTTCGTCTCCGGCATGACCGCGCGCCGGCCGGACGGCACCATCGCCGGCGTCGGTAACATCGAGGTGCAGACCCGGCAGGTCTGCGAGAACATCAAGGCCGCGGTGGAAGCCGCCGGCGGCACCCTCGACGACGTCTGCCGCGTCGACGTCTACGTGCGCAACATGGAGCATTTCGACACGATCCATAAGGTGCGCAGCGAGTACTTCAAGCCGCCGCTGCCCGCTTCCACCATGGTCGAGGTCACCAAGATGGTCTCGCCGGACTATCTGATCGAGATCAACGCCATCGCGGTTATCGAGGATTGAGCGAGAGGGAACGCGCCATGCCCGATCCCCATGGGGTGAAGCACGCCGCCGCAAAAGGCATCGCGCTGGGCGAGGTCGGCCAGCGCGTCGTGCTGGAGAACGAACATGTCCGCGTCTGGGAAATCCGGCTGGAGCCCGGCGAAACCATCGACTTCCATATCCACTATCATCCCTATCTCGTGATCTCGCTGGGCGGCGGCGAGAACGAGATCGAGACCGTGTTCGGCCAACACATCAAGACCGAGGAACCGCTCGGCTCCACCGTCTTCATCGACGAGATGCGGGCGGTGCATCGGTTGACCAACCGCGCCGACGTTCCTTACGTGTCGCGACTTATCGAGCTGAAGCACGTGCGCTGGTCGCCAGGCGAGAACGAATAGGCAAACGGAGAGCGACGATGCTGCCCAACGAGGCGCCCAAGCTGGAAGAGCTGCTCATACAGTCCGAAAGCATGCCCTGGCGCGAAAAATCGCTCAAAGGCATCCATGAGAAGATGCTCTGGCGCAACGACGAGACCGGCGCCTCGATCGCGCTCATCAAGTTCGACAAGGGCGCCGGCATTCCGCAGCCGCATTACCATGCGTCGAACCAGTTCATGTTCTGCCTGACGGGCAAGTACGAATACACCGCGACCGGCGTGACGCTGACCGCCGGCTGCTTCTACTGCAATCCGAAGGGCAACGTGCACGGCCCCGCGGTGGCGCACGAGGAAACCGTCGTGGTCGAGATCTATGATGGCCCGCACTATCCGGAAAAGCCGGGCTGGTACACCGACGAGCAGGACGCGCGCTGACGCGCGGCCGCGTATCGAGGCGCGTTACTTCGGGTTTCCCTGCCAGGAAATCGTAATGCGGCTCTTGCTGACGAAGTCGCGCGGGCCGCCGCCGGCCTTGTGATAGAGCCGGCTCGCGACGAGGACGGTGCGATCCTTGAGCGTCTTCGAGCAGTCCTTCTTGATGAACATGTGGCCAATCGGTTCTTCGTCGCCGGAGGGCTTCTCGGCCTTGCACGTCCAGCCCGCGTTGCCGTAATGGGTCCGCGCCTGATGGGCGAGCAGAAACGCCTTCTTGCGCATGTAAAGGCTCGTCTTCGCCTTCGTCTCGATGACGATACGCGCAAGCCGGCCTTCGCCGTCGAATGCAAGCGTGAGCACGACGGGGTGGCCGGCGACGATCGTGTCGTCTTCGCCGGGCGTCTCGAATGCGACGTGCACCGCGCGCAGCCCTTTGGCGTCGGCCGGGCAGCTTTTCCAGTCCCCCCACCCGCTCAGTTTGGTCGCCTGCGCGC
Source organism: uncultured Pseudomonadota bacterium (assembly GCA_963837965.1). Taxonomy (GTDB): domain Bacteria; phylum Pseudomonadota; class Alphaproteobacteria; order Rhizobiales; family Xanthobacteraceae; genus Pseudolabrys. Next base: position 104,165 of record CAWIPY010000016.1, read on the forward strand.
CGGCGCAGACGAAATCGCGATAGTCGGACTTGGGCATGGCATCGGCCTGCATGCCGACATGGACGCCGTGCAGATCGGCGAGCGGTGCGGCCCAGGCGGGCGTCGCCAGCGCCGCGGCCAAAAGCAAAGCGGATAAGGTCCTGCGCATCGTCGTTACCTCCTCACCGCGTGGTCGTCGGAATGGGCAGGGCGTGGTGCGCGCCTTTGCGATAGATTTCGCACACGCGCGACCGGCCGCCGAAGAAGGCGACGCAATCGGCGAGGTTCGGCTCACCTTTGCCCTTGATGTGCTTGAGCACGTAATCCGCCACGGCGGCGATTTCCGCCGGCCGCAGGAAGACGCCGCCCTGGGCGACCTTGATGTCGCCGAGCCCCTTCATCGTCACGCCGCAGGGATTCCTGCTCATGTCGGCGCCGTAGGAGCCGCGCTGGAAATACGGCATGCCCGTGCCGGGCCGGCCGCACGATACGGTGAAGATGATCTGCGCCTTGTCGAATTCCGTCTTGCGCAGCGACAGCGCGGCGCCGCCATAGCCGCCGCCCCCGTTGCCGTGCCATTTGTGGCAGCCGACGCAGTTGGCACGCTTGTAGATCGCCTGACCGCTCTCTCCCGCGTTCTTGCCGGCGGCGACCGCGGGCGGCGCGAGAAGAATTCCAAAGCCAATCGCCAGCGCCGCGAGTGCGCTCGCGCGAATGATCGTCTGTTTCATGGGTTTTCCGCGTTGCGACGAGGCCGCTTGCGCGGCCTCGTCGTTCGTCAGGATCAGAGCGAGAAGACGTACAGGGTGGAGCCCGGTTGCATCTTCTTCAGCTCGGGCGTGGCGTCGATAAACCACTTGTCCCAGGCGCCGCCCATGCCGACGAGCACGGCGATGTACTGCTTGCCGTCGACGGAGAAGGTCATGGGAGGCGCGTTGACACCGCCGCCGGTGTCGAACGACCACAGCTGCTTCAGCGTCTTAGCGTTGAGCGCGTAGACCTGGCCTGAAGGCTGGCTGGAGAAGACGAGATCGGGCGTTGCCAGCATGCCGCCGAGATTGGGGAAGGGAAGCATGTGCTTGCCGGCGATCTTGCCGGTCGTCACGTCCACCGCCGTCACCGAGCCGGTGATGCGGACGGGCTGCGAGGGGCCGCCGCCGGTGAAGAAGTCGCGCGCCTTGTTGCGACCCTTCTCCGGCTTCACGGTGATGCGGTTGCAGCTTTCGATCACCGGAATGTACCAGAGCTTGAGCTTCGGGTTATAGGCCGTCGGCGGCCAGTTCTTGCCGCCCATGTTGCCGGGGCAAATGTCGACGAGCGTCTTTTCGCGCGTCGGCGTGGCGTCCGGATTGTAGACCTGCACCTGCTTCTTGGCGTCGTATTCCACCGGCTTGCCGCTCTCGGGATTGATGCCCTTCGTCCAGGTCAGCTTCTTCACGAAAGGCACGGCCCACTCGAACTGGCCGTTGGTGCGGTCGACCGCGTAGGCGATGCCGTTACGATCGGCTTCGAGCGCCAGCTTCTTGCCGTTCACGTCGACCAATACGTTCTCGGCCACGCTGTCGTAGTCGTAGGGGTCGTTCGGCGTGTGTTGGAAATGCCATTTGATCTTGCCGCTGTCGGCGTCGAGCCCGAGCGAGCTGTCGGTGTAGAGATTGTCGCCGGGGCGGTAGGCGTTGTCCCAATCGGGACCCGGATTTCCGATGCCCCAGACGATCGTGTTGGTCGCCGGATCGTAGCTGCCGGTGACCCAGGTCGAGCCGCCGCCGCTGGTCTCGGCGTTGTTCTGGCCGCCCCAGGTCTCGGACCCCGGTTCGCCCTTCCCAGGAATCGTGAAGGTGCGCCAGACCTCCTTATGGGTGTCGAGATTGGTGGCGGCGACCCATCCGCGAATGCCGTATTCGGCACCGGCGACGCCCGTGATCGCCATGTTCTTCACGACGAGCGGCGCGCCGGTGACGACCTCGCCCTTGTCGGGATTGGCGACCTGACGCTGCCATTGCACCTGGCCCGACTCTTTGTCGGTGGCGATCAGGCGCCCGTCGAGCGTGTGCGAGATCACCAGGTTCTTGTAGAGCGCGACGCCGCGGTTATCGACACCGCAGCAGGCGATCGCGCCGGCCCAGTCGTGGTCGGTCTTGGGATCCATCTTCCACAGCATCCGGCCTTTGCCGCCATGCGTATCGATCTTGTAGACCGAGCCCCAGCCGTCGGTGACGTACATGAAGCCGTTTTCGACGATCGGCGTGCCTTCGAGACCGCCGTGAGACCAGATGCCGCCGCCTTCGATGCCGCCGAGCTGCATGGTCCAGGCGACCTTCAGATTCTTGACGTTGCCGGCGTTGATCTGGTCGAGGGTCGAGAAGCGATGCGCCGAATAATCCTTGTGATGGGTGATCCAGTTGCCCGCTTCCTTGTCGGCGTTAAGCAGCCGCTCGCTGGTGGTGTCGGGGCTCTTGGCGACGCTGACTTCCGCGGCTTTCGGCCCGGATTTACCTTCGGCGAAAGCGTAAGACGCGCCAATCAGAGCGAGGGCTGAGCACCCGGCGGACAGGCCGAGCGCGAGGCGAAACGATAAGCTATGGGTCTTCTTGCGAACTTCCATGGACGCCTTCCTCCCTAATGTTTTTTAGCTCCCATACCGCGGCAGCGGCGGGGGCTCGCTTTGTCATTCTGTGGATGGTCGGGAAATTGCGTGTGCCGGGGCGGTCGAGATCGATGCCCGACTCCGATCGCCCGCTGTCGCCCCTCCTTCCTCGCCCCTCGGGGGCGTTCGCCGCGCCGCGGCCGGCAATGGGCCGAGCGATCGCGCCGGCGAGTCCTCCCGGTGACGCTGCTTCGTCACTTCAGGCGGCTGGGGCGGACCCGCTGGGACGCACCCCGGTCTCCCGAAAGGAGGAGACGGACGATTGGAAGCCGGTCGGCGGCATTATCCAAACGTCGGTCTTTTGAATTCATATTCCAAATGCGAACATGGCACAATAGTTTGGGCAGGCTTTAAGGCTGGCCCGCGACTCAACCGAAGAGAGCGCATGCGCACGATTGCCATTCAACCAAGCTTGGTCGATCAGGTTGTGGAGGCGATCGTGTCGGAAATTGTCGAGGGCGTGCTGCCGGCCGACACACGGCTGATCCAGGACGATCTCGCCCGCGCTTACGGCGTCTCGCGCCAGCCGGTGCAGCAGGCGCTGCTGCTCTTGCGCAATCAGGGGATCGTGCGCGACGCGCCGGGCCGCGGCTTCGTGGTGGCGCCGCTCGATCCCGTTTTTGTGCGCAATCTCTACGAAGTGCGCGCCGCGCTGGAAGGGCTGGCCGCGCGTCTCGCCGCGCAGATCAACGCCGAGCGCGCGCGGCGCGAGGGCCCGCGCCACATCGTGGAAGGACGCGCCGCCATCGAGCGCGGATCGATGGCCGATCAGATCGCCGCCGATATGGGTTTTCACGCTTTCGTCGGCGAGCTTTCGGACAATCCGCTGATCGGCGAGATCGCCGTGCCGCATCGCTCTTATCTGCGGCGCGTCATGGCGGACGTACTGCGCGAGCACGAGAAGATGTCCGAGAACGTATGGCACGAGCACGAGGCAATTCTCGACGCGATCATGGCCGGGGACGCCGAGAAGGCGGAATCGCTCAGCCGCAGCCATGTGCTGCGCGCCGCCGGCGTCTATGTGGGCAGGCTGCAGGCGCGTCAGGTCCAAAAAGTAGAAGAAAGCCGCAGACGGCGTCTCGACCGCGTTCCGCGCTGATCCGGCGCGGCGGTCACTCGCCCGGGCCGGGCGCGATGCGTACCTTAACGTTCATCGGGCCGGCCTTGCGGAAGCGGAGGGAGCAGTCGAAGGTTTCCCCTTTCACCAGTTTCTCCCGAATCTGCAACAGCACGACGTGGTAACCCTGCGCCGTCAGTTTCGCCGTCGCATGCGCCGGAATCGGAATGCTGCGAATTTCGCGCGCCGACGGCGCGCCTTCCCCGCGATCGACGGTGCGTTTCTCGGCAAAGTTGGCGAAGGGGCAAGCGGCACGGACCAGGGCGTCGGCCTCTGCCCCATTGTTTTTCACCACCATCGAGAGGATTGCGTCGGCCCCGATTTTATCGTTCGGCGCCGTCCACGCTTCCGACACGCTCACGTCGGCGGCGCGCGCCGGCGCGCTCGCGATAAGCGCCGCCGCAGCAACGAGAAGCGCGATGCAGACTCGCGTAAAAGCAGCGCCATGGCGCTGCATCCCGGAGCAAGGCGGCTTCATCGACGTCTCCCCACCATTGTTGTTGTTCCGTCAGCCGCGCGCATCTCTCCAAAAACCTGCTCCGGAAGATCCGGACGGGAAGCGGCTTTCGGAAAAGACCACGCGCATTTGCAATACACTGCGGATTTGCTGCAATTCAACCCGCGCCGATTACACCCGACGACTTGCCATCGACGCGCGGATCCACGCAATTCCGGTGAGCGGTCCCGTCGCGCCGTCCGGCGCACTTTCGGTTCAACAGTTGCGAGAGGGGCGGGAGGCGCGACGATCGTGTCCCGTGACGTGGTGTAACTGGCGGCGGGTCGCCGCGATCTCCGGCATAAGCCGGGTCGGTCGTCAGCCGGCGAGAGCCGGCAGACTGAGGGCGGGATCATCGCTCAAGGGCGCGATGGTTTCCAGAGTCATGTAGCGGGCGCGCTGCACCGCCCATTCATCGTTCTGTTCGAGCAGGATGGCGCCGACAAGGCGCACGATCGCATCTTCGTTCGGGAAGATGCCGACGACGTCGGTGCGCCGCTTGATCTCGCCATTGAGGCGCTCGATCGGATTGGTCGAGTGCAGCTTTGCGCGGTGCGGGACCGGGAAGCTCATATAGGCCAGCACGTCCGTCTCGGCTTCGTCGAGGAAGCCGGCGAGCTTGGGCAATTTGGGGCGGAGCTGATCGGAGACACGGCGCCACTGCGCCTTGGCGCTGTCGGCATCGTCCTGCGCGAAGGCAGTAGCGATGAAGGCGGAGACGACGCGCCGGCCCTGCTTGCCGGCATGCGCCAGCGCGTTGCGCATGAAGTGCACGCGGCAGCGCTGCCAAGTCGCATTGAGCACCTTGGCGACGGCAGCCCTGATGCCTTCGTGGGCATCCGAGATCACCAGCTTCACGCCGCGCAGGCCTCGGCGGGCGAGCTTGCGCAGGAAGCCCGTCCAGAACGTCTCGGCCTCCGAGGGGCCGATATCCATGCCGAGCACCTCGCGCCGCCCGTCGCTGTTCACGGCGACCGCGACGATGATCGCCACCGATACGATACGACCGTTCTGGCGCACCTTCACGTAGGTGGCGTCGATCCACAGGTAGGGCCAGTCGCCCTCGATCGGCCGGCTGAGGAAGGCCTTCACCTTATCATCGATCTCCGCGCACAGCCGGCTGACCTGGCTCTTGGAGATGCCGGTCATGCCCATCGCCTGCACCAGATCGTCGACCGAACGGGTGGAAACGCCCTGTACGTAGGCCTCCTGCACCACGGCGGTGAGCGCCTTCTCGGCCATCCGGCGGGGCTCCAGGAAGCCGGGGAAGTAGGAGCCCTTGCGCAACTTCGGGATGCGCAGTTCGACGGTGCCGGCGCGGGTCTGCCAGTCACGGTCGCGATAGCCGTTGCGTTGGACCAGACGCTCCTGGCTCTTTTCGCCATAGCCGGCACCCGTCTGGCCCTCGACTTCGAGCTCCATCAGGCGCTGGGCGGCAAAGCCAATCATCTCACGCAGGAGATCGGCATCGGGGGTCTTCTCCATGAGCGTGCGAAGGGTCATCATCGGATCGGTCATCGGTGGTTCCTCGGTTTGCGTTGGAGTGTCGCAACCCGAACCCTACCGGAGAATTGTCGATGACCACCCGCGAAGCCGCCCGCTCGCTACGGCGCTGTGAAGGGCGCGCTCGCGAGCGGCTTCGCTACCGCCGAGCTACACCACTCGTGGGGACATGACCGGCGCGACCGACCTAAGCAAAACGGAAACATCGATGCAAATGACGAGGAAGCTTGGCCCGGCGCTTCAGTCGAGCCGCACTTACAAAAGGTCCATCATGTCCGTGTCGGATTGTGGGGCAGACTGAGCCGGCCACGGGCCGGGCCGCTTAAGCCATTGTAAGTAATTTGCTTTTCGCTCAAATCGAAGGTAGTTGTTGGCGCATCCCGTCATCCGAATAAAAATCCGGAACACCAAATGCAACCGTTCGATCTGCCGGGATTAATTTTGGTTGCGGGATTGCGACTGGAAACGAACATTCTCTGAATTTGTGATCGCAATCGCGCCCAGGGAAGGGAGCCCGCATCGAACTTAGTCTTTGAGATACCGGCCGAATCTATCCGACAGTTGTCAAGCCGCGGGGGTTGGCTCTCAATGTGTTCCTGGTCGGCGAATCAAATGACCTAATCCGCTTGAGCCTGCAGGACCCGGCCAGCGTTCATTGGTGTCGGGGCACCGCACAACCCCGATTGCCCCATCTCCATTTTTATTAGGCTAAGCATCTTTCTGTGGCAGTCGTCGCACTCGCTGTTTTCGGCGTGGCGCGTGGGCGCGCTCTTCCCAACAGGGCACTCCCGACGTATAATATCAGAACGTTCCGTGCTTGGCCTCGAAAACGCTCCGAACGTCGTTTTGTTGCCTTAAGAGGTCCGTTACGCTCGAGCATTTCGACCTGATCGGATGCTCAACAAGACGCAAATTAGAACTTTACTCCGAGTTTCCGAGGCGCTTTGTCATCGATGGTGCGGAGTGGCCAAAGTGGATTTCGATTGGCGGTCGGCGTCCAACGCGAACCAGGGCGGCAAGGCTGCTGCTGCGAAAGACGAGCGATTTTCCGCGCCAACGATATCGACGCCCAAAGGCGGCGGGGCCATCCAAGGTATCGGCGAAACATTCAGCGCAAATCCGGTCACGGGCACGGGCGCGCTTTCGATTCCGCTGCCTCTCAGTCCTGGACGTGCCGGCTTCACGCCGTCGCTGACGCTGACCTACGATTCCGGCGAGGGAAACGGCCCTTTCGGATTTGGTTGGAGCATTCGGCTTCCGAATATTTCGCGGCGCACAGATCGGGGCTTGCCGCGCTATCGTGACGACCAAGGCTCCGACACCTATTTGCTCGCCGGATCCGAGGATCTAGTTCCGGTCGTCGGTGCCGACGGAACGCCATTGGAGGAGCGGCGCGACAACTTTCGCGTTGCGCGCTATCGGCCGCGCATCGAAGGGCCTTTCGCGCGCATCGAGCGATGGATCAATGTCGCCGAGCCCGGTGATGTGCACTGGCGAACAATCTCACGCGACAATGTCACAAACATTTACGGACGAACGGCTGCGAGCCGGGTTTTCGACCCGGACAATCCGCGGCGGATTTTTACTTGGCTGATCTGCGACTCGTTCGACGCCAAAGGCAACGCCGCGAAATATGACTACGACGCCGAGGACAGTGCCGGCGTCGACAGCGCTACCGCGTGTGAGATCAATCGCACCGAGACAAGCCGTGCTGCCAACCGTTACCTGAAGCGCGTTCGCTACGGCAATCGACCCTCGACACTCGTTCAGCCGGACCTCGCGCAAACCCAGTGGCTTTTCGAGCTGGTGTGCGACTATGGCGACCACCGGGAAAGTGTGCCCGTCGCTGAGCCGGACCTCGCGTGGCCAGTTCGACCTGATCCGTTTTCGACGCACCGCCCCGGCTTCGAGGTTCGCACCTATCGCCGCTGCCGGCGCTTTTTGATGTTCCACCGCTTCGACGAGCTTGGGCCGCAGCCGCGGCTCGTGCGCTCGCTGACGCTCGATTACGACGACTTCCCGAGCCCCGCCGGCTTCTCGATCAGCGATGAGCTAGTACATCTCGGAAGCACGCGGCTTGGCTCCTTTCTGCGCCGCGCCACGGTAACCGGCTATGCCGATGATGGCTTTGCACGTGCAATGCCGCCGCTCGAACTCACCTATTCGCGGCCGCGGATTGCCGAAGAGGTCGTCGTGCTCGACGACGCGAGTTGCACGAACCTGGCCGGCGGGATCGACGGCTCTCGGCATCAATGGCTCGACCTCAATGGTGAAGGGGTCACCGGCGTCTTGAGCGATCAGGGCGGCGCCTGGTGGTACAAACCCAATCTCGGTGACGGGCAACTGGGGCCACAACAACTCATTGGGCAGAAGCCGTCCATAAGCAAGGATACGCACGCGCAATTCAGCAACGTCTCCGGCAGCGGCGCGCTCGACCTCGTGCAGCTCGCGAGGCCAGACGCCGGCTTTTTCGGGCGCGACGCGCAGAACGATTGGTCTCCATTCCGCGCCTTCGCGAGCCAGCCCAACATCGCTTGGGATGATCCGAATCTTCGGATGCTTGATCTCACCGGCGATGGTCTTGCCGATGTGATGATCACGCAGGACGACGTGATCGCCTGGAACCCCTCGCTCGCCGATGCAGGGTTCGGCGCCACGGAATATATCCGCATGGGGGCGGACGAAGCCGCGGGTCCGTCGCTCGTCTTCAATGATACGACAGGCACCGTCTTTCTCGCCGATATGACAGCCGATGGCCTTGCCGATCTCGTGCGCATCCGCAACGGCGAGGTGTGCTACTGGCCCAATCTCGGTTACGGGCGGTTTGGGCGCAAAGTCACGATGGACGGCGCACCCGTTTTCGATGCGCCGGAGCTGTTCGATCCGCGCCGGCTTCGGCTTGCCGACATCGACGGGTCGGGGGTCACGGACATCGTCTATCTCGCCGCCGATGGGCCGCGGCTCTACTTCAACTATTCCGGTAACGGATGGAGCAAGCCTTATGCGCTCGCAAATTTCCCGCGCATCGATGACATGTCATCCGTCAATGCTCTCGATCTTCTGGCGAACGGTACGACTTGCCTCGTGTGGTCGACGCCTTTGCCGGACAATGCGACAGCGCCGATCTCCTACCTCGATTTGATGGGCGGACAGAAGCCGCATTTGCTCATTGGAATCGAAAACAATCTCGGCGCGCGCATGCGCATCGAATACGCCTCGTCGACCCGCTACTATCTTGACGATCAAGCCGCGGGCCGGCCTTGGGTTACGCGCCTGCCGTTCCCGGTGCATGTGGTCGCACGCACCGAAACCTACGACGACATCAGCCGTAACCGCTTCGTCACCCGTTTCGCATATCATCACGGCTTTTACGACGGCGTCGAACGCGAATTCCGCGGTTTCGGCATGGTAGAGCAGCTGGACACCGAAGAATTCGCCGCGCTTGCCGGCGATCAATCATTGCGGCCAGCCGACAATATCGATTCTTCATCGCATGTGCCGCCAGCCCTGACACGCACCTGGTTCCACACCGGCGCTTATTTCGGACGTGACCATGTCTCGGACTTCTTCGCCGGGATGCTCGACGAGCGTGATGTCGGTGAATATTACCGAGAGCCCGGCCTCACGAATGCCCAGGCGAAGCGGCTTCTGCTCGACGACACGCCGCTGCCGGTGGGCTTGACGGCAGATGAGGAGCGCCAAGCCTGCCGGGCCCTGAAGGGCACGATGCTGCGCCAGGAGCTCTACGCCCTCGACGGCACCGACAAGGAGCCGCACCCATATTCGGTGAGTGAGCAGAATTTCGCCATGCAACTGGTCCAGGCGCAGGGCCAGCAGCGGCATGCCGTTTTTCTCATCCACGCGCGCGAATTGATCAGCTTCAACTACGAGCGCGTGCCGAACGATCCGAGGGTCTCGCACAATCTGGTCCTCGAGACAAACGAATACGGCATGACGCTGAAATCGGCGGCGGTCGGCTATTCGCGGCGCGTGCCAGATCCTTCGCTTGCGCCTCGCGATCAAGCTGAGCAAGCCGCGTTGTATGTCGTTTATACCGAGAACGATTTCACCAATGCCGTGGACGCTGCGGATAGTCATTGCGTGCCGCGGCCGTCGGCGACGCGTAGCTACGAGATCGCCGGCATCACGCTGCCACCGGACCAGAATCGCTTCACGATCGAGCAGATCAGCGACGCCGCGCGCAGCGCCGCCGAGATTCCTTATGAAGTCGTGCCCAATGCCAGCGTTTTGCAAAAGCGCTTGGTCGAGCACGCGCGCACGCTCTACCGCAGCGACGATCTGTCAGCGGTGCTGCCGAGCGGCAGGGTCGAAACGCGCGCGTTACCGTTTGAAACCTATAAGCTCGCTTTGACGCCGAGCCTGGTCACGCAAATTTATGGCGCCCGCGTCTCCGACTCGATGCTCGCCGATGCGGGTTACGTTCATTTCGAGGGCGACGAGAAGTGGTGGGTCTCTTCGGGACGTGTGTTCTACTCGCCATCCGGCAGCGACAGCGCCGCGCAAGAATTTGCGTTCGCGCAGCAGCATTTTTTCCAGCCGTGCCGCTATCAGACGCCGATGGGTGCGATAACGACCGTTTGCCGCGACGGCTACGATCTCTTGCTCCTAGAGACTGAGGATGCCCTTGGCAACAGGATCACCGCCGGTGAGCGCGGGCCGGGCGGTGTGGCCATTCCGGCCATCGACTATCGCGTGCTCGCGCCAACGATCACCACTGACGCGAACGGTAATCGCGTCGCGGCGAGCTTCGACGCCATCGGCATGATCGTCGGCACGGCCGTGATGGGAAAGCGCGACGAGACGCCGCGTCGCGGCGACCGTCTCCATGGATTCGCTCCTGATCTGCCGGACAATGTCATTGCCGCGCATCTTGCCGATCCGCTCGGAGCGCCGGAGGCGATCCTGGGCGCGGCGACGTCGCGGCTCGTATATGACCTGTCCGCTTACTACCGCAGCAAAGCGCAGCCGCAGCCGTCACCGAATGTTGTCTATGCGATCGTGCGCGAGACCCACGACGCGGACCTTGCCCCCGGCGAGCACAGCAAAACGCAACACAGCTTCTCTTATTCCGACGGCTTCGGGCGCGAAATCCAGAAGAAACGGCAAGTCGAGGCCGGCCCGGTGCCACAACGCGATCCGGCAACGGGACGCATCGTGCTGGTCGAGGGCCAACCGGTGTTTACCGATCACAGCATCACGCCGCGCTGGGTCGCGAGTGCCTGGACGATCTTCAACAACAAAGGCGACCCGGTCCAGCAGTTCGAGCCGTTTTTCACCGACACGCAGACATTCGAGGCCGATACGCGGATCGGCGTCGCGCCATTACTGTTCTATGACCCGATGCAGCGGCTCATTGGTAACCTGCAGCCGAACAACACCTGGGAGAAGGTTAATTTCAGCGCATGGCGGCAGGAAAACTGGGATGTCAACGACACGGTGTTGATCGCCGATCCAGCCAACGACGTTGACGTCGGAGACTTTTTCCGGCGGCTGTCTACGTCGCAGTATCTGCCGACATGGTATGCGCAGCGCGAAGGCGGCGCGCTCGGTCCCGACGAGCAACGGGCGGCGATGCAGGCGGCGATACACGCCGCGACTCCTGCCCTCGCGCATGCCGATCCGCTTGCTCGCGCCTTTCTTACAGTCGCGCACAACCGCACAAAATACAGCGACGAGCCTTCTGCTCAGCCGCCGACGGAGGCGTTCTATGCCGCGCGTGTTGCTTTCGATACCGAGGGTAACCAGCGGAAGGTCTTCGATGCCGCCGACCGGCTGATCGCGCAGTACGACTATGACATCCTAGGAAACCGTATCCATTCGGCCAGCATGGAGGCGGGCGAGCGCTGGGCTTTAGCCAATGTCCTCGGTCAGCCGGCCTACGCGTGGGATAGCCGCGGCAATCGCGTCCGCACGTCATGCGACCTGCTGCAACGGCCGACTGATGTGTTTCTGTGCGAAGGCGACGGGCCAGAGCGTTTAGTCGGACGCACAGTTTACGGCGAGAGCCTTCGCGACGACGAAGCGCGCAATGCGCGCGGCAAATCAGTTCAGCAGTTCGACCAAGCCGGCGTCGCCTCCACTGATGAATACGACTTTAAGGGCAACGTCCTGACGAGCCGCCGCCAGTTGGCGCAGGACTACAAGAACATCATCGACTGGTCGGGTAGCGTGCCGCTGGAATTCGAGATCTACGTCAGTCACAGCCGGTTCGATGCGCTCAATCGGCCGTTCGAAGTGACCGCGCCGGACGCAAGCGTCGTTCGCCGGACATTCAACGAAGACAATCTCCTGGAGAACATCGAAGCGAATCTGCGCGGCGAGACGGCGACGACGGTCTTTGTCGCCAACATCGACTATGACGCGAAGGGTCGGCGCACGCGCATTGAATACGGCAACGGCGTCACCACGGACTACGCCTTCGACCGGCTGACCTCCCGTTTGACCAGCATCATCACCCGGCGCGATTCCGCGCAGTTTCCTAACGATTGCCCGCGAGCGCCCGCGGCCGGCTGGCCCGGCTGCCAGGTTCAAAGCCTAACCTATACCTACGACCCGAAGGGTAACATCACCCATATCCGCGACGACGCGCAGCAGACCATCTATTTCCGTAATCGCCGCGTCGAGCCGAGTGCGGACTATGCCTACGACGCTACCTATCGGCTTATCGAAGCGAGCGGCCGTGAGCATCTCGGCCAGGTCGGCGGTGCACCGGCGCCCGGCAGCTACAACGATCGTATGCGCATCGGCATCCTGCTGTCCGGCAGCGATGGCAATGCGATGGGGCGCTATCTTGAACGCTACGTGTATGACCCCGCCGGGAATTTATCGCAGGTCGCACATCGCGGCGGCGATCCGCTCAATCCCGGCTGGACGCGTGTCTATGTATGCGAGGAAACAAGCCAGCTTGAACCGAGCCAGACAAGCAACCGGCTGACGAGCACGACGATTGTCGCGCCCGAGACCTTCAGCACCGGCGGCGATGGCTACGACGCGCATGGCAGCATGCTGCGGATGCCACAGCTGCAAGTCATGCAATGGGATTTCCGCAACCAGCTGCGGATGACACAGCGCCAGGCCGTGAATGCGGATGACGAAGACGGTATCGCACGAGCGGGCGAGCGGACCTGGTACGTCTATTACGCCAGCGGCCAGCGCGCGCGCAAGGTCACGGAATCGGCGTCCGGCGATCTCAAGGAGCAGCGCATCTATCTGAAAGGTTTCGAGGTCTATCGGCGCGAAGGCGCTGATCCGCTCGTGCGCGAAACACTACACGTTACGGACGACACCCGGCGCGTCGCGTCCGTCGAGACACGCACGCAGGGTACGGACGCTTCGACGCAGCGGCTGATCCGTTACCAGTTCACCAACCAATTGGGGTCGGCGGTGCTCGAGCTCGATCACCTGGCGCAAGTGATCTCGTATGAGGAGTACACGCCGTTCGGTTGCACCTCCTTCCAGGCGGTGCGATCGCAAACGGAAACACCGCGCCGCTATCGCTATATCGGCAAGGAGCGCGATGAGGAGAGTGGGTTGCAGTATCACGGCGCGCGTTACTACGCGCCATGGCTCGGCCGCTGGGTCAGTGCCGATCCGACGGGCATCGACGGCGGCCCTAACCTTTATGTCTACGCGAACAATTCGCCGGTCCTGCTGCTCGATCGCGACGGCAAGCAACCGGCGCTCAATTCGAATTTCCAGAACGGATGGACCTACAAGTCGAGCCCGGGCGTCATCTTCTTTCAGTATGAGCCAGGGACGTTCGCCTACAGCGATGACGACTTCAAAACCATCAAGCCGATCGACAACAAGAAGGTGTCGATTATTCTCAATCACGGCATCCCGATCATGGATTTCCTCGACGAGGCGGTCTACGAGGTGCCCGAGATGCTGCTCGATCCCAATCCCGGCGAAGTGTCATCCGCCGGCACGCGCTGGCACGCGAAGGGGCCGCGCCAATTCTATCGCAATCCGCGCGCGCTCGATTACGCGATGGGCGGCTACACTAAGGAAGCCGAAATCTGGGAGGCGGGGCACGGCTGCGCTGGCTGTCACATCGAGTTCCTGACCAATGGGCCTGTCCCGAATTCCCAACTCGACCTCGATCGCTACACGCGCGTGGCCATTTTAACGAAACTCGCCGCCGACATCATCGGCGCCAAATACGATCCACGAAGTCCGTTCACTTATGTCGGGATGGGATTCAAGCACATCAAAAATGCCGCGGCGCTCCAAGCTGAAGCTGATGCCTTGAAGGCAGGCGCGATGGCGGATTTGGGGTGGGTTCCGAAGGGGCCTCTCTCGTCCGCGGATAAAGCGCGCATTGACGCTGAGGTCCGTCAGCGGATGCAGGAATTGGGAATTCCAACTCAGGTCCAGGGCGGGTTCGTTCTTGGTAACAAAGTCGGTGGCAATGTGCGACCGTCGCCCGGCGGGCCAGGCAGAATCTGGGTCGATTCGGGAATGCTGAGGGATGCGCCACATTGGCAGGAGTGGAACGCCGCCGATCTGGAGACGCGCTTGGACGCGACCATCGCCCACGAATGGGCCGAGCATCAGGGTGCGACACATCTCGGCGCGGTATTCACCGGCCAGGAGACGGCTCTGAAGATTTCGGAAAAGGCGAGACAGCTTCTCGACAGCATGCCGGTCCATCCTTGGGGCGACTAGGGTGACCGCGGGAGCCAACAGACGAGGACTTATCGAACGGTTGTGATTTTTCGACGGTGATTTTTAGGGAATGCAGAGGAGGCTCGCGATGCGCCTGCAAATCTCGTCTGGTCAACTTTCCCTCGGCATGCGCGGCGACGACGTCGCGCAGATTCAACAAGCGCTGCAAGCGCTTGGACGCGAGGTTTCGGCCGCGGAACGCAGGTCGCGCGTCTTCGGGCCCGAGACGGCGGCCGTCGTCAAAGCGCTCCAGGCAGAGCTCAGTGTTCCCGCAAGCGGCGTCATCGACGCCGCGACCGTGCGGGGGATCAATGCGCGGCTTGGTGCCTTGGATACGGAAGCGCGGGTCGTGCGTGGCGTCGTGCGCGACGCGGACGATATGCCGTTCGCGGCCGGCTTCGTGCAAGTGTACCGGCAAACTCCAGCGGGCGATCAGGTCGCCGGGAAATCGCCGATCGACGCGAAAGATGGCTCTTACGCCATTTCCTACACACCCCCGCCGGACAATGCAGGTCCGGTCGACATCCGCGTCGCAGTCCTGAGCGGCGACGCCATGGTCGAAACGGAGCCGAGCGGCGCGAGCATTCTCACCAATGCCGGTCCGCTCGAAGTTGTCGATTTCACGGTGGCCACGGCGGCGCAACCGCCGCGTTCCGATTTCGAGCGGATAGAGGCCGACCTCAAGCCGCTTCTCGGCAGCCGCAATATCGCGGACCTCACCGAGGGCGACGGCCGATACGACGTCAGCATGCTGGCGGCCCAAAGCGGCTATCCGTCCGAGCAGGTCGCGGCGTTGGTGCAGGCGCATCAGATGGAGCGGGACACGAAGATTCCCGCGCCCGTCTTCTACGCGCTCCTCGATCAGGGCCTGCCGGCGAATCGCGACGCTTTGCTGCGCAGCCATGCACGCACGCGCAGCGACGCGCTCGCAGCGGCGGTTGCGCGCGGCGCCGTTCCGAAGCAAATCGGCGACAAGAAGATCGAGGACTATCTGCCCGACTTCGCGACCGCCAATGCCGCGCCGTTGCAGCCGTTGCTCGGCCGCATTCTCAATGCCAACGACCTCAATGCGCTCGTTACTCGGTACGTGAAGCAAGGCCAGGACCCGGCAGCTTTCTGGAAGCTGCTGGAGGCAGATCCCACTTGGGCAAGCCGCGCCGCCGATCTCAAATTCACAGTGCAACTCGGTGCGCTCACCAACAACAACTCCGCCCTGGTTGCCGCACTGCGTGCGCGCCGGGACATCCGCCAGGCGTCCGATCTCGTCCGCCTCGGTGCGGACGACTGGAAATCGCTCGTCGCAGCGCAGGGTGTGAGCGTGCCTCCAGAAACGCCGGGCGCCGACGCTGCTGAGAAGGCCGAAAACTATGTCCGTACGCTGATTACGCAGGTCGAGGCGGTATTCCCGACGATGTTCCTTGCCGAGCGCCTCGGCGTTTCGCCGATCGCGACCTTCCTCAAGGCCAATCCAACCTATGACCTGCGAACGACCTACCCGCCACAGTTCTTCAAATCTTTGCCGGCCGGACAGTCACTAAGCGAAGACGATCGACATCAACTTCAGTCGCTGCAACGGCTTTATCGTCTCACTGGTAACGCAGGCGAGGCCGTCGCGCTCAAGGAGCTCGGCTCCGCGCAACAGATTGCACGGATGGACCCTGCCGCCTTCGCCGACCAATACAAGGATGTGTTGCCGCCTGCGCGCGCTGCCGAAATTCACTCCAAAGCGTCCCACCGCGCGGCCTTGGCATTGGCGCTCGCCAGTGAAAACGCCAGCGCCTTCAATCGCACCAGCCTGCGCGCGTTGCCGACGATCGACACGCAAAAGCAGAAAGAGCTGGCGCAAGACAGCATCCCCGACTGGGAAACCTTGTTCGGCAGCTTCGATTTCTGCGCTTGCCAGGAATGCGCCTCCGCGCACGGTGCGGCCGCGTATCTCGTCGATGCGCTCCGTTTCCTCGGTGATCGCGGCGCGCGGCACGCGCTATTCGCTCGCCGTCCCGATCTCGGCGAGATCGAGCTAACCTGCGAAAATACCAATACGATGTTGCCGCTCATCGACATCGTCAACGAGGTCCTCGAGAATGCGGTGGCGGCGCCGATGACTTTTGCCCCGTTCGCCCTGGCGCCGACGCTGGAGCCCGATCTCTCGGGACTCTCACGACAACGGCCCTGTCGGGGGCATTTACGCCGCCACTGCATTCGTCGGCAACAATCGAAACACTCGAAGTCGGAAAACGATGGCGCATCCAGGATGATGCCTTCGCCTACGGCATCGTCAAAGATGCGAGTGGTCTCAAGGTTGCGACGCGCAGCCGCCAGACGACAGGGTCATCGAACGAGCGACGCGCAAGCCCGCAATACCGGAACGCCGAAGCTTACGCAGAACTCGGCCGCGCGGTTTATCCGTGGAGCCTGCCGTTCGATCTACCGAGCGCGGAAGCCAGGGCGGTCCTCGCCCATCTCGGCGTGTCTCGCCATGACTTGATCGACGCGCTGATCCCGCCGCCGGCCACCTTCGACGCGAACGATCCTCACATCGTTCTGCTCGCCGCCGAGCGCTTGGGTCTAACCGATGTCGAGCGCAAGATCGTTGTCGGCGCGCCGCTCACGCCGCCACGGCAGCCCGAGGATTTCTGGGGCGGCACGGCGCTTGCCGCGCTGGAATTGGTGCAGGACCTGCTGGACCGTTCCGGCTTGAGTTACGCGGAGCTCGATGCGGCGCTCGCCACGAGCTTCGTAAATCCGGGGAATGCCGCCTCCATCGTTCCGAAGGCTGGCGCGCCGCTTGACACCTGCGACACGACAAAGCTTCAGGTCGCGGGCCTCACAGCCGACATCCTCGACCATCTGCACCGCTTTGTGCGGCTCTGGCGGAAGCTCGACTGGACAATCCCCGAGCTTGGCCGCGTTCTCAGCACGATTGCCGGAGCGAACGCCCCAACGCTCAACAACGAAACGCTGGTCAGGCTCAACCATCTGGGGGCCGTGGCGGCGGCCCTGCGTCTGCCGTCTGCCGTCGTGCTCGCCCTGTGGCGACCCATCGATACGGTCGAGCCGGGATCGCTCTATCAAAGCTTGTTTTACAATCCGTCGGTCTTCAAGCCGCAAGACGACGCCTTCCGGCTTCGTGCCGACGGACAGGAGCTCGCCGCAACCGATAAGCTTCTCGCCGATCACGCTGCCGTATTGCAAGCGGCGTTCCGTCTCGACCCGGCAAGTCTCGCGCTTCTGATTGCGCGAACGGATGGCAAACTCTCGCTCGGCAATTTGTCAACACTTTATCGTCACGCCGTTTTGGCGCGCCAACTCGGCCTCACGATCGGCAATCTCCTGATTACGATGGATCTCACCGGGGTCGATCCGTTCGAGCTCGATCACATGCAGGACACGCTGCGAGTGATTGAGGTCGTCAAGGCCATTCAAGCTTCCGGCTTCGACATTCCCCAGCTCGACTATCTGCTGCGCCATCGCTTCAATCCCGCGGCGTCGTTCGTTCCGACTGAATCCGCACTTGCGCAAACGCTCGAGGGCATGCGTACCGCCCTTTCCGCTATCGACGCGGCGTCGCCCGCTGATCGGCAGGCGCAGGCGCGCAGCATCGTCATTGATCGTACCGCCACCGCCCTTAGTCTGTCTGGCGACCTTTGCGGGCAGTTGCTCGAGCGGGTGATGCATGGCGGTGAGAGTGCGCGGCAGCGGCTACTGACGTTGGCTGAGATCACAACCCCCGCGCTCTCTCGCGACAACGTGGCGGCGCAATTCGAAACTTTGGAGAAGCTGCTCAAGATCGCGTCGGTGATCCAAGCGACCAAACTGCCAGCGAGCCAAATAAACTGGCTGTTCGATGAAAATCCGTGGCTCGCGATCGCTCCTGATCCGGCGAGCACGCCGGTTCCGTTCGAAAGCTGGTACTCTCTGGTCGAGTTTCAGCAGGTGAGGCGTGAGCTCTCGCTCGACGCCGCGGCCGCGGAAAACATTCTCGGCGCAATGACGGCAATTCGCGCCGCGACCGATGATGCGGCTCGTCTCGCCGGCAAGCAGTCGTTCGCCGATGCGCTGTCGCGATGGCTCGGTTGGGCGCAAGAAGATGTCGCGACCCTCATCGGCGCCTCCGCGGACCTGAACGATCGCGGCCTTTTGCAAGCGCAATTACCGCAAGATTATCGGATCGGGCTCCTTGCGCGCCTGGCCCGAGCCGTCGTCGCCGCGAAGCGGCTTGGCGTTCCCGCCGCCGTGGCGCGGCAATTGTGCGAAATCAGTGTGAGCGACGCAGTCGCTGCCGCCGTGCGCGGCGCTGCGAAGGCCAAGTATGACGATGCGGTGTGGCAGACGCTCGCTGCGCCACTACAGGATTCCTTGCGCGAACAGCAGCGCGCAGCGCTTGTCACCTATCTCGTCGCGCGGCCGCAGATGTGGGGCGCGGTCGCCGGGCCGGCCGACAGCAACGACCTGTTCGCCCATTTTCTGACCGACGTCGAGATGAGCGCATGCCAGCTCACCTCGCGCATCCAGCAGGCGATCGCGTCCACCCAGCTCTTTGCGCAGCGTTGCCTTTTGGGGTTGGAGGCGGGCATCGCTGTCGACGACCCGAAGTGGAGTCAATGGAGTTGGATGAAGACCTTCCGCGTCTGGGAGGCGAGCCGGAAGATCTGGCTCTATCCGGAAAACTGGATTGAGCCCGAGCTACGCGACGACAAGACGCCATTCTTCAAAGAGCTCGAAAACGAGCTGATGCAGGCCGAACTCGACGATGATGCCGCCGAGCAGGCGTTCACGCATTACCTCGAAAAGCTCGATCAGGTCGCGCGGCTGGAGATCGCCGGCGTCTATGAGGACGAGGATAACGTGCTCCACGTCTTCGGGCGCACGTTCCACGCGCCGCGCACCTATTTCTATCGGCGTCGCGATGGCGACACCAAGGTCTGGACGCCGTGGGAGAAGGTCGAGCTCGATATCGAAGGCGATCACATCATCCCGGTGCTATGGAACGCCAAGCTGATGCTGATCTGGCCGATCTTCACCGAGAAGCAGCAGGAGCAGCAGGTCGTCATGCCGGCGCCCGGCAGCAAGGTGAGTGCTGGTGCGCGTTACCTCGAAATCCAGCTCGCCTGGAGCGAATACCAGCGCGGACGCTGGAGCGGAAAGGTGGTGTCGGACCCGGTCACCTTCATGGCCTATCAAGGTGATGACAAGGTGCTGTTCGGCGATCGCGTGGGCGCGCCCCAAAATACGATGGCGCGCATCCGCAACGACGGCGGCGTGGGTGGCGACATCCCCCCGGACGGCGGCGGAGGTGGAGGAGGTGGCCATCCAGGAGGATCGCTGCCTCCCCCCCCGACATCGCCGTCGGGTGATCCCAAGCCCGTCGTGCGGCCGGAACTGTTCTCCTTCAAGGCCATGGTCGCCGGCGATACGCTTGCGGTGCGCGGCTATTTGCGCCGCGACTATCGGAGCGCGCCCACTTCGGGCGATGCTCAGATCGCCTACCCGTTCGGCGAGTTTCGGTTCTCCGGTTGCCGCAAGATTGTCACCGCGATGCCAAACGCGCAGGTCGCCCGACGCAATTTCGCGCTGGCGCCGAGCGGGACGAAGTTCGATCGGATGTGGTTCACCGAAACTGCGTCGCCGCTAATCCTGTTTGATGGAACGTTTCCAACGTTCCCCAACGTGATATTGCCGACCGTTCTGTCGGACGTGAACGAGCCGGCCTCGATTGCCGGCAGCCCTGCGCCGACGCTTGTCAACAAACTTGACATCCGGGTCCTCGACCGCACGCCGTGGACGTATCGCCTGCTGCCGCCGCACCAGGATTTGCAATTCGTCGGGGATCGGCCATTCTTTTTCATGGACGACCGGCGGACCTTCATTGGCCGCTCGGCCGGCGCATCCGGTAAGCGCCCGCCGTTCACCGACTGGATCAATGCGAACCTCGCGACCGTCTGGCGCGCGGACTATTATCCGGCTCCCGCCACTCCGCCGCCGACCGATGGCCATGATCCAGCGCCTGCGCCCGTGGAAGCGGCGCCGCACGCATTGACGATGCTGGCGCGCACACACGACGGCCGCCGCGTCGTGCGCGAGATGGTGCCGATCGATTTGAAGCCTAACCCAGCTCAGCGAACCCTTCTGCCTGTCTTCTGGACGACGCGTCAGTACCAATTCGCCAACTTCCATCACCCCTATGTGTGCGAGTTCGTCAAAGCGCTGCGGCGGCAGGGCCTGCCTGCGCTCTTGTCGCTCGATAGCCAAAAGTTTGCCGACCCCGCGTCGTTCGACGCGTACCAGCCGCTGCCGCGCGTTCTGAAGACTTATCCGATCGACGAGGTGGAGTTCGCCGCCGGCGGCGCCTACGAAATTTACAATTGGGAGCTCTTCTTTCACATCCCGCTGCTCATCGCGGCGCGCTTGAGCAGCAATCAGCGCTTTGACGAAGCGCAACGCTGGTTCCATTTTATCTTCGACCCGACAGGCGCCGCCGGCGGAAGCGGGCCGCAGCGCTATTGGCACACGAAGCCGTTCTTCGAGCGGCTGAGCAGCGATTACGAGGCCGAGTCGGTCAAAGCGATCGAAGAACTCATCGCGGAAGGCCCGCCCGATGCGCTGAAAGCGGCCGTCGAGGTCTGGCGAAACGATCCCTTCAATCCACATGCGATCGCGCGACTGCGCACAACCGCCTATCAAAAGACGGTCGTGATGAAGTATGTCGACAACCTGGTCGCATGGGCCGATCAGCTTTTCCGCGCCGATACGCTCGAGACGATTAACGAGGCCGCACAGCTCTACGTGCTGGCGGCGGAAATCCTCGGCCGCAGGCCGGAGATCATCGATCGGAACCTCCATCACGTGCCGGAGACCTTCAACAGCCTGCAGCCGCGGTTCGGTGCGCTCGGCAACGCACTTCAGGACATCGAGCTGCTCATCGGCAACAGCAACGACGAGGCGCCGGCCTCGCCGCCGTCGCCATCGCCCGACCTGCCGGACATGGCGCTCTACTTCCCCGTCCCTGTGAATGACAAGCTGCTCGGCTACTGGGACACGATCGGCGGGCGGCTATTCAACATTCGGCACTGCATGAATATCGAAGGGCAGGCGCGCCAGCTCCCGCTGTTCGAGCCGCCTATCGATCCGGCTCTGCTCGTTCGCGCGCGGGCTGCCGGGCTAAGCATCGGCGAGGTGCTCAGCGACATGTCCGTGTCGTTGCCGAATCAACGCTTCGAGGCGATCGTACAAAAGGCCAACGAAATGGCCGCGGAGGTGCGAAATCTCGGCGCGGCGCTGATGGCCGCCTTGGAGAAGCGCGATACCGAGGCGCTGTCGGCATTGCGCTCCGGCCAGGAACTGCGGATGCTGAAAGCGGTCCGCGACGTCCGCGTCGCCCAGGTCGGCGAGGCGGAGGCCAATATCACTGCACTGGAGCGTAGCCGCGACGTCGCTCAGGCGCGCAAGGTCTTCTACGAAGGCCGCAAAACGCTCAACGCACTGGAACTTACGTCGCTCGTTCTGCTCGGCGCGTCGACGGTGCCGATCGAGATCGCCGCACATCTGCGCGTCCTTGCCGGGCTCGTGCAAAGGCTCGGCAACGTCAAAGTCGGCTCACCCACCACGGCCGGCATTGAGGTCGGCGGCTATTTCATCGGCGTCGGCGTCGAGGAGGCGGCGATTGCGCTCGACGCCGCGGCGAGCATTCTCAATATTTCCTCGCAGGTGATCGGCCGCACCGCGGAACATGGCCGCCGCAAGGAGGAATGGGACCTGCAGGCCGAGCTCGCGACGATCGAACTCAAGCAGATCGATCAGCAGCTGGCCGCCGCGCGGATTCGCCGCGCGATGGCCGAGGCGGAGCTTCGCAATCACAATCGCCAGATCGATGACGCGCGCGACACCGACGATTTCCTGCGCAGCAAGTTCACCAGCCAGGACCTTTACGACTGGGCCATCGGCAAGGTGGCCGGTCTCTACTTTCAGAGCTATCAGCTTTCTTACGATCTCGCGAAGCGTGCCGAGATGTGCATGCAACACGAACTCGGCTTGAAGTATGGCGAGACCTCGATCATCCGCTTCGGCTACTGGGATTCGCTGAAGAAGGGACTGATGGCGGGTGATAATCTGGCGCATGATCTCAAGCGCCTGGAGGTAACCTATCTCGACGGTAATATCCGCGAATACGAGCTGACCAAACACGTCTCGTTGCTGGGCCTATCGGCAGGGCAGCTCATTGCGTTGAAGGAGACCGGCACTTGCGAGTTCGAGATTCCGGAATGGCTATTCGACCTCGACACGCCTGGGCATTTCATGCGGCGGCTCAAGACCGTGAGCGTCACCATCCCTTGCGTCACCGGCCCCTATACGACCATCCACTGCAAGGCAACGTTGCTCAGGAGCGCTTACCGGCGCACGGCCGATGTTGCCGCTGGCTACAACCGGCGGCCCTCCGACGATCCGAGCGGGCCGGACGAGCGCTTCGTCGACGACCGCAAGATCCTTGAGTCGATCGTCACGAGCTCAGGCCAAAGCGATTTCAGGTTTGTTCGAATCGCAGGGGCGCGATGAGCGTTATCTCCCGTTCGAAGGCGCAGGCGCGGTGAGCCGCTGGCGCCTCGAGTTGCCTATGCAGTTCAAGACTTTCGACTACAACACGATTTCGGACATCATCCTGCATCTGCGCTACACCGCGCGCGACGGCGGCGAAGTGTTACGGACGGCCGCGGCTGCTGCGGTGACGGCTACACTTTCGGATGCGACGTCCGGCGTCCTCATCAGGCTCTTCAGCCTGCGTAACGAGTTCCCGTCGGAATGGGCGCGTTTCGTAAGCGCGTCGGTCACTGGCGCGAGCAGAATCACCGTCGATCTGTCGGCGAAGCGTTTTCCGTATTTCACACAGGGTAGAACGATCGGCATCAGCAATGCGGAGCCTATTGTCAGGAGCTCGGTGGGTGGCGGCCAAACGGGCATCACGCCGGGAACCGCCGCGGCCGATCCAGCCACCGGCGCTTGGAGCGGTCAAGGTGCACCTGGCGCATGGACAGTTACGACCACCATCGATCCCAAGCGCGTCGACGACGTCTTTGTGCTACTCGCTTACAGCCTACGCTCGCAGTAGCTTGAGTTGACGGTGAGGAGATGAGCGTTTTGATTCCCGAGAGTAGCTGATTTGTGGCGGAGAGGCTTGCCAAAGAGGTCGGCACCACATTCCAGCAAATTCAAAAGTGCGAGGTAGGTCGAAACCGGGTCGCAGCATCACGACTCGTCGAAATGAGGCTCGCAAGCCAGGTCCACATGGCTCACTATCTCCTACGGCACGGGCGAATCGTTGGCGAGCTCGATTTCGTGCCGCTTGCCGGCAAGGCCGCGGAAGTACTTAATGACCGCCGTCACCGCGATCAGGATGAGCGGCCACGCCCAGGACGCACCTGCGAGATCTCACCTATTCTCAGCAAACTCACCTCACTCATTTGGGTGAGGACAGGCATTTGGTGACAGGGTATAATCAGCCATGGAGAAATACGACCGTTTTGAAAGATCCGGATTTCGACCACTGCAGACGCTTTAATAGGCCCGCGTACCGCTCTTCATTTCGCGATACCGCGACATAGGAACGACCGACCAGGTTCACAATTTAAGTTCAAATCAGCCTACGCAGAATAAGACACTCTAAGCCAAGGCGATTCTACTGCTTCGAATCTGCTTTGCACGAGCCTTGGCCGCGTATATGATTACAAATAGAGGGTGACGCAAGATGGCAACTTCGTCCGTTAATGCGTTAGCGTTCGTTGGGGCGGCGTATGCGCCGACCGGAATTGGACAAATTGGCTCCAGCTTTGTCGAACCTCTCCGCCGCATCGGCATTAATTCGCTTAACGACTTACTCCAGTTCTCGCCTCTTATTGTTGCTCGTCGGCTGATCGCAAGTGCGAACAGCGGAGATACCAGTATTGATCTGACCAAGCTTGTAAAGGCTCCATTCGATTCTCGGGACATAAAGGACGCCGCGAGTTGGCCCCTCACCGCTTTGATCGCGCTCCGAAGACAGCAGGCCGATGCGCTGAACACGATCGGAGTCAAGAGCGTCTCGGCACTTGCCGAGCTGGGGCGCGAAGCGGAGAAGGAGATCCTCAGAACCCTCAAGGATAATGGCTTTTTCGAGCCGCCATCTGCACCATCGGAGCTATTGCCATCCATCCTCGGGGCGATTGCCACCCGGGTGCGCTTCACAACTTTCGTTAAGGACACGCAACTGAGTGACTTAGCGATCGGCGTGGACGCCCGTTGCGCACCCGAGTTGCCAGTCTCAGGCAAGGTAACAGATGCGGGAAAGCGCAATTCTTTCGATATGTTTTTAGGCGGGCTCAAGGACGAGATCAAAAGATCCGGATTGCCCAAAGTTCTCAGCGAAATTGCAGCAGCCAATTCGGAGGCGAAGCTCGTCAATTATGTCTCTAGGCTAGCCAAGCAAAATGAGGTTTATGTCGGTCGGCTGAGTGACGTTTTCGCGCATCTCACCTGCCCAGTAATAGAGCTTGGTTATGTTTGTGGACATCTGCAGGAATGGACCAACCTCGGCACAAATCTTGGGGAAGTCGTTCACAGTGTGTCGTTTGCGCCGGGTGAATCTCGGAACATTGCCAAAGTAAACTGGTATCGTCGCCAAGCGATTGCGCGCAACGAAGCCACTAAAGTCTCTGAGGCCGAGCAGGCCGATTTCGTCCAGAACCGGGCGCTTGAAGAAATCACCTCTGCTGTTGCCCGCGAGCACCAGTCAGGCGGTTCGGCGACGGAAACTGGGACCACAGCAACAGCGGCAAGTTTTGTCGGCGCCTTGGCTGTTGGCGCGGGCGTGGGAGCGGCAATTGGAACGGTAATCGAACCTGGGGCAGGAACCGCAATCGGAGCGACGATCGGCGCTGGAGTGTCGGGCGTAGCGGCTGGCGGACTTATCATGAGCCAGTCGCAGGCGTTGGGGAAGATCGAATCCGACACTTCCGGTGACAGAAGCATCATCGGCGAGGTGCAGCAGAGGATACAGCTTTCAACAAGCCAGACTGCCTCCGCAATCCGTTCGCTGTGGTCGACGATTGTTATCGAGGACACACAGGCCGAGAATATCGAAGCGACGACAACAAATATTACAAATTACAATCACATGCATGCGCTCAACCTGCAATATTACGAGGTGCTGCAACATTATCTCGTTCGTATGGGGGTCGAAAAGATCGAGCCGATTCTGCTTCTCCCCTTCACATATCTGGATTTTACAGGTTTTCAGTTCATTCGCGATTATTGGGACGTCATTCGCGAACATATAGATGATGCAGGACTGAAAGCACAAGGTGACAGCTACTTTGTTACCGAAGATGTGCCCGCCGCGCCCGATTTGCTTCCGGTCCCGCCTGAGCCACAGAGGCCAAACGGGACAATAAGGAATCTCCGAGTATCTTTGGCTTTTAGTTACGACAAAGCGGTTACCATCAGATTGTTCGCCAAACCGCCGGGCGGCACACAAATCGAAGGCGAGGAAGACAATATTCGCACGGCTGGTGACGTGCGTCGGCGGAACTACAGTTTCGAAAGAATCGAGGCGGTCAGCCGGCTTGACCTCGTAGTCGAGATCGATCGGAATGACGGAGGTCTTTTTGTGATTTCCGTCGAGGTGGAAGAAGCAACCCTAGAAACCGACGACGAGCATCTCGAAGTCCAGAATACGCCACTTGGAAGGGTGACCATCAGGGATGCAGATCGGTCCGGCCGTTACACAAAACAGTGGGCCGTGCCTGGCGCCGAAAACCCAAAGAAATATGCGCTTGCGGTCGCCAAGCGCAATGCGATAATTGCCGAGAATGCCGCGCGCCAAGCCGCCTTCGACGCGCTAACCGCGGATATCAATCGTTTCAAGGACCGGCTAGAACGGCTTGTGCTGCGACGACGCTATTACTTCACACGCATCATCCTCAACTCTCTCGAACCAGAGGAATTGGTTCGCCTTATCGGTGCGGTCGAATTGTCCCAAGGCGGAGCAGGCCGGCTGCCTCTATCCGCCATAGCCGATCCAAATATTATCGGCTTCGTCACCGGAGCTTTTATCCTAAAGTTGAGGCGTTTAGATGCTCACGCTCAAAGTAAAGTTCTGAAGCGGTTCGGATTTGGAGCCAATGTCCCAACCGATATTGAGGCGCTGGTCGCCTATGCGGACAGGACGATCTCGTTTTATGACGACCGCGAACAGAAGGACCCGATCGTTTCCGTCGATCATGTCTATGTTCCAACCGGCGGTTTGTTTGCTGAGGCCGTCCTCGGTCGCGCGAATAGCGCTGAATATCTCGATCCAGAGCGGTTTTTCCACTGGGATAAATCGGGTATTCCTAACGCTGCTCCTGCCATAAGCCCGGTTGGGACGGAGACGAGATTCCAGGGCCAAACGCTCAATGTGACTGTGCCAGAGGGTAATCTGACCATCGTTCAGCCGCAGGCACTCCCTGAGCCGAATGGTCTTCAGCAGGCTTTATCGGCAGTACAGAACGGGAATCTGTTTCGAGACATGTCGAAGACGGAACAGCTTACGACAATCGTCGGGAAACTAGCCGACTTGTCGCAAGCGCTCGGCAAATCAGCCAGCAAAATGACTGGCGAAGCAGCGAATAAGGCCCTTCAATCCGCAGCCGACCTTGGGAAGGCGGCGGTTTCGACAGCACAGGCCCTCCAAAGTGAGACGGCGAAGGGCGCTCAACTTGCTCAGGCAGCCAAACTCGATCGGGAGAATGCCGCCAGAAATCCGCCCTTGGGCCCGACACCCACGCCATCCCCGGCTCCATCTGCGCCGAACACGCAGCCGTCTCAACCAGCAAACCCCAAACCCACTTTGCGGGAAGAGACATTCCGTAAGCAGGTGGGATTAAACGACGTGGGTGGCTCTGGGCGCGTAACTCATTCGATCTTCACCTTCATCTTTAATAGTGTAGCTGGAGCTGCCGTCGGAGATTTCGCGCTTTCTCTTCGCAAAGACGGATTAGTCGTTGACGAGCAGAGCGCACTACCTGGAACAGCGGTCAAAACGTCGCTTCACTTTGAAACCGGAATTGCGCAGCTCCCGGTAGAGCTCACAGGCGCGCCGGGTCCGCTCATCATGTCGATCTCGGGCGTTCCGGACTCAAATGGCTCCGATACCATCCTTTCAAGGGCCGACGCCTTCTTGCTGCCGCCCGATCGCACGAACTACGTGTTCCGGATCGATATGGAGTTGGAGACTATTCAAGTGCAGGCGAGTAGCGGCGAGGAAGTCAAGAAGGCGATAACCGGAAAAATAGACCTCACCATTGCAGGCGAGCCTGACGAAGTCGCTCCTGGAACTGCACCTGGCTCAGGCTCGGCACCCGCCCGAAAGAAGCCGAAAGCAAACAGGAAACCTAAACTCCCCACCAGTGTTCTCGACCTTCTCTCAAGCTTGATTGACGTACAATTCGTCGGCTCAGTTGGCGCAGAAGGTTCGGACACCACTACGAACCAAGGGCAGTTCACATTCAACGTAACGCTTCCCACAGGCGACTTGAAGATCGCCCTCGACGAGCGTCTAAGCAATTGACGGCGAATTTGCCGCGATCAGAATGAGCATGGCGGTTCCGGTTTGACATATATATTTTTGCATGTGGACGAGATTGAAATCAGCACGTGGGGTTCCATCAAACATCGAGCGAGGCAACGAGCAAAATCGACCTTCGATTGCGAGGAAACACCTATGAGCGACGAAGCCTCGATGGCCGCAAAATACATGCACGAATATAAAGAAGTATGTAGCAATTTTCGGCTGCTTACTGAAATTAGGTTCAAATTGCTTGCTCTCTTGCCGATCGGAACCGGGGTCGGAGTCGCATTTGCTCGAAACGAGCAAGTTGGCACCTCTCTACTGGGACTATTCGGGTTGCTCGTGACCTCCAGTGCGGCGTTGTACAACATGCGAAACGATCAGCTTTATAATGAGCTCGTTGCCCGCGCGGCTCAAATTGAGCGTGTTCTTTCTTTGAAGGAAGGAGCGTTTGCGCAGCGGCCCCGGCCCTGGCTGCGGCTTGGTCCGTTTGAAGTGAATCACGCAAAGATTTGGTGGATATATTTGGGTTCACTCGCAGCATGGGTTTACACAATTCTGATCGGCTTTAACGGGCTAGCGCCGATTGATTGGCCGCCTATTCTTATCAATCTAGCCGAAATCACCGTTGCGGTTTTGCTTGTTCTGATTGTTGCTCGAATTGTCTCTTGGCAAAAAAACAAGACACGCGCACAGCTGAAAATTGCTGCTCGCAATGCTATTAAGCTACTTCTAGAACCGACTTCCTTGGACAGCATGGATCGTAGTTCGTGGGCGTCATTTTTGAAAGAGGCAGCTGTTTTGGGGGAAACTAAACCCGAAATGCTAGACTCTGCCTTGCAATTTTATCTGGCTGATTGGACCGGCATTTATTGGAATCGGCCAGCATTAGGTCAACCCTGTGATCACCGTGCGGCCGCGCAGCTGTTGTCACTTATCAGTGACATGCCAGCTCGTTGGATTTTTGATATTTCGTCCGAGAGAAGGGCGTGAAAACATTTTAAGCTGGCTACCGCTATCGTGCCCAGCTGCGCCGAGGTATCGCGCATCAAGGCATTCCTCACCAGGACCACCGATCGTTACCGCCTGACCTATGAGAGCTACATCGTCGCGATGCCGCGCCAGTGTGTGTTCGCCGGTAGCGCGCCCGATGGGCAGGTGAGGCCGTTCGTGTTCACCTTTATGTGCGCTCGTTCTGCTCCCTCGCTGGAAACGGCGGTGGCCCGCGCGGCAGACGGCGACTGCGGGGCGTGGCGGTGGGATCTCCTCGCCTCTCGTCGGCCTCATTTATAGACCCAGCGGGACCAACCACTCTGTACTACGCGTACGCTTACGCCAGTTCAGATAGGAGCGCCATCAGCGCGGGCGCGGACCTAGCCGGTGCTCGCGAAAGCTGAGGCGAGACGTTTCAGTGTTCATCGAGTCCGCCAGACATGGATGTCAGCCAATTTGACCGCGAACGCGAGATAACAGCACACCAGTGTAAGCGCACGCCCCAGTCGCTGCCAATCATAATTTGACGCTGTGAATTAGCACACTCCTACTTTTGCAACTCAACTCAGAAACCAATCTGCCGTTTCCGCGACGCAGCTCAGTCACGAGAGCTCAGGATGACACCGGCGCAGATGCTTTCCGTCCGACTTGAACCACATTGAGCTCAAAGAGCGCGAACGCTGATTGCAAGCGAGACGGGAATAGCCGCCGTCCTCGGTTATTCGGTGACCGACCGCATCCGCGATCAACGCGGCATTTTCCGGCGCGCCGCAGATCAACGACTACGGGGTGAGCGGCGGCGTATCGGTGACGTTGAACTAACGGGCCGCTCAGGATCGTGACAATAAGGTGACATTTTCGGCCCTTCGGCCCCGCACATTGAGCTTGGGAGCGGCGGCCTAGCGGGCGCGGAGCGGCTGAAGTTCATCGCGTGAGCGAGAATTGCGGCTCGGGAAACTATTTTGCGCAAGATCGCCCCGCGGCGCGAATCTTCCTCTATAGTAACTCGGTCGGCACCTACAGAGACCCGGGTCGACGGTCGCGGGGGCGAAATTCGATCAGGGGTTGGGCGTTCGGGGCTTCGCTACAATAAGTGCAATAAAAAAGCAGTGTGGTGCCCGCCGCCGTCCAGCAGTTGGATGGAGGCTCGAATGGATTTTCTGCACGATAATGCGCGGCGCATCGCCCTGTCGGCGGGCCTGTGCCTTGCGGTGCTGGCCGGCGTCACGGCCACGACGGTTCGGCCGGCGGCGGCAGGCTTCGTATGCGAGGAGACGAGCCTGGGGGGCGGCGGCTCTACGACGAATTTGGGCTCCGACGTTGCCTGCGGAATAGCCGATACTGCCAATGGCATGAGCGCGCGCGGCGGTGGCGATCGGCAACAAAAGCACGGCCAATGGAAACGACGCACTTGCTGTCGGAACTGGGGTCGATGCCGAAGGTGACAACGCGACAGCCATCGGCGCGTGTTCGCAGGCGACAGGCCAAGGCACGGCGGTGGGTTATCGCGCCTACGCCATCGGCACCGCCGCCGGGTGGGCGACTGCATTAGGCACGAACAGCCGAGGCAAGCCGGCGATTACAGCACGGCAATCGGCACTTATGCGCACGCCAATGGCGCCAATTCCATCGCCATCGGCGGCAATAGCGGGTACGGCGCCGGCGCATGCCGCTAACGTCGATTATTTCGCCAGCAATGGAATCGCTATCGGCAACGAGGCGCAGGTCGGTTCGAGCGGCAGTGACGCGGTGGCGCTCGGTTTCGGTTCGAATGCCAATGGCGCCAGTGCGCTTGCCTTCGGCGACAGCGCCCAAGCGAGCAACAATGGCACTTCCGCTTTCGGCGGCCTGAGCCGTGCAAGCGGCCTCAACGGTACCGCGATCGGATACAACAGCAACGCAAGCGGCACAGACAGCACGGCGATCGGCATTTCCTCCACCGCGTCCGGCCCGAGCAACGGTTATGCAACCGCCATTGGCGGGCACAGCGCGGCAAGCGGCGACTACAGTACGGCGCTCGGCTCTTACACGAGCGCAAATGCGGCCAATTCCGTCGCCATTGGCGGCAACAGCGCGAGCGGCGCCGGCAATGCCGCTTACGTCGATTTCGGCAGCCGGCAACGGCATTGCCATCGGCAACCAGGCGCAGGTCGGATCGAGCGGCAGCAACGCTGCGGCGCTCGGCTTCGCCGCCAACGCGAACGGCGCCAGTGCGCTTGCCTTCGGCGACAGCGCCGCGGCGAGCGGCAGCAACGCGATAGCGATCGGCGCCAACGCGGTTTCGGCGGCGGATTCGGTCGTGACGGGCGCGAACGCCACCGACAATGGCGCGACCGGCGCCTCGATCTACGGCACCAGCGCGAATGTCAGTGCGGCGTCCAGTGACTCCACCGCCATCGGCGACCAGGCGCACGTCGGCGTCGGCACCGAAGGGGTGGCGCTCGGATATAAAAGTAGTGTCAGCGCCTACTACGCCACAGCCTTGGGCAGCGAAAGTTCGGCCAGCCAACACGGCGCCACGGCGGTCGGCTACTCCTCCTTGGCAGCGGCAACAGCAGCTCTGCCATTGGCTATATCTAGCACAGCTAGCGGCTCCTCCGCCACGGCGGTCGGCTTCAGCACCAACGCGAGTGGTGACAACGCCGTGGCGCTCGGCGAGAGCGCGAGCGCCAACGCCGCCAACTCCGTGGCGCTGGGCGCGGGTTCCGTCGCCGACGTCGCCAACACCGTCTCGGTCGGCGCGGTCGGCAGCGAGCGCAAGATCGTCAACGTGGCGGACGGGACGGTCGCCTCCGGCTCGACCGACGCGGTCAATGGCGAGCAATTGTACAGCCTGCAAAGCCAGATCAACGGCGGCACCGTCGGCCTCGTGCAGCAGGCCAGCGGGAGCGCGCCGATCACCGTCGGCGCGGCGACCGGGGGCACGTCGGTCGACTTCACCGGCACCGGCGGCACGCGCACGCTCACCGGCGTCTCCGCCGGCACGCTGTCGGCGGCGAGCACCGATGCGGTCAACGGCAGTCAGCTCTATGCCACCAATCAGAACGTGGCGACGAACACGACCAACATCGCGACCAACACGACCGCGATCAGCACGCTCTCCAGCGGCACGGCGGCGAACATGAGCGCGGTCGCCGCCGCGCTCGGCGGCGGCGCGAGCGGTCAACGGCAGCGGCCTGCTCACCGCGCCGAGCTATTCCGTGCAGGGCGGCACCTACAACAATGTCGGCGGCGCGCTCGGCGCCCTCGATACCCAGGTGACCACCAACACGACCGACATCGCCAGCCTCGACACCACCGTCGCCGGGCTGGCGAGCACCGGCGCCTACATCGACATCGCCAGCAGCGGGCCGGCGGCTTCCGCCAGCGGCACCAACGCCATGGCCATCGGGCCCGGCGCCAGCGCGGCCGGCACCGACGCCATCGCCATCGGCGACGGCGCGGTCTCGGCGCCCAATTCGGTGGTGACCGGCGGCGGCGCCACCGACAACGGGGCGAGCGGCGCCTCGATCTACGGCACCGGCGCCAATGTCACCCTCGCCTCGACCGACGCCACGGCCATCGGCTTCAACGCCAATGTCAACGGCGCCAACGCCATCGCCATCGGCGGCAATGCGACCGCCGCGAACGCGGCGTCGGCCACGGCAGCCGACGCCGTCGCTATCGGCAACCAGGCGCAGGCCGGCGGAACGGGCGCCGTCGCGCTCGGCAACAACACCAGCGCCGGCTTTTCCAACTCCGCGGCCATCGGCAACGGCGCCACCGTCACGCGCGCCGGCCAGCAGGTGTTCGGCACGGCGACCAATACCTACACCGCGCCCGGCATCACCTCGGCGGCCAGCAAGGCGGCGCAAGCGGGCCCGACGCAGATCGTCACATCGGACGCCGGCGGCAATCTGGGCACCAGCACGCTCGCCGGTCTCGGTCTGGCGACCAGCGGAGAAATCGATGCCATCAACACGCAGCTCGCCTCGCTGCAGACGCAGATCAACGACAACCTGCGCGAATCGCGCGCCGGCACGGCGCTTGCGCTTGCCTCCTCCCGCCTCGCCTTCGACATGCGGCCGGGCAAGATATCGCTCTCGGCCGCGCTCGGCTATTTCAAGGGCGAGACGGGAATGGCGGCCGGGCTCGGCTATTCGGTGACCGACAGCATCCGCGTCAACGCGGCATTTTCCGGCGCGCCGCAGATCAACGACTACGGGGTGAGCGGCGGCGTATCGGTGACGTTGAACTGACGGGCCGCTCAGGGCCGTGGAAATAAGGTGCCATTAATTCACAGATCACCTCGATGAACGGCCGAATCGACGATCTTTACACCCGTAGCGACAAGGTCGATGCCGGCGTCGCCATGGCCGGCGTGCCAACCCTTCCTGCCGAGCGAGCACTTCGCGATGACCATGAATTATGGGACGTTCCAAGGGCAGAGCGGAATGGCCATCACCGCCGCTTACCGGCTCGCCAACAACATGCAGCTTGCCGGCGGCATCGGCTACGGACCCAATGAAGGCCTCGTCGGGGGACGCGTCGGCCTGGCGCGTTGCATGGTAGAAGCGATGAACAAGTATCGTTACGCCTTATACGTACTGCTCGCGCTGGTACTCAGCGTGCCGGCAACGATCGGGCTTTCGATGCTGCCGGCGCCGCACGCGTTGTCCAACCTGTTGCGCGGTTTCCAGCCTTCGCGACCTCGGTTCAGGCGGCCCAACACAAGACGACGGCGAAAAAGAGGAAGACGGCAAAGCTGCCGGTCAGCCTCGAGCAGGCGCTCTACTTATCCGCTCGACCTTGCTCACGCTCAACGATGCGAACCGTTCCGGCAACTACACCGTGCTGCACGGTCTGGCGGCGCCCGGCTTTCAGGCCAAGAATAGCCTGCCGATCTGTCGCAGATCTTCGTCGATTTGCGCAACGCCATATCGATCTTTTTGCGGTCGCCCTG
>CAWIPY010000017.1:0-535770 GCA_963837965.1 uncultured Pseudomonadota bacterium
TGACGATCTGTGTTAACGTTCTCAAATTTGGCGAAGCGCAGAAGTTCAGCCGGGAGATCGGCACCGGTCAGCGTCTGGGTCTCCGCGCCAAGGCTTTCGGCGAGCTTCA
The DNA here is from genome assembly GCA_963837965.1 of uncultured Pseudomonadota bacterium. GTDB lineage: Bacteria > Pseudomonadota > Alphaproteobacteria > Rhizobiales > Xanthobacteraceae > Pseudolabrys. Next base: position 110 of record CAWIPY010000017.1, read on the forward strand.
TGGCGGCGTCGATGCGCTGCCGCGCGGTGTCGTCTAGAATGGTGCCGGGCCGCTCGATGGTGACGGCCGTCCAGGGCGCATGAAGCAGGTCGGCGAGGCGCTTGGCGTAGCGGACGACGGTCGGCGAGATCGGATCGGGGCCGATGCAGACCAGGATGCGCTCGCCCGCGGCCCAGGGCCCTGCGATGGCGTGCGCCTGCATGCGCTCGATCAGGCGGCGTCGACCCGCTCGGCCGTGCGGCGCAGCGCCAGCTCGCGCAGCGCGGTCAGAGTTTGCGGCGAGAAGAAGTGCTCCAGCGCGCGCGCCGCGGTGTCCTGAACGTAGACCTTGCCTTCCTTCAGGCGCTGGATCAGGTCGTCCGGCGTGATGTCGACCAGCTCGATGTCGTCGGCGCTGTCGAGGATCGAGTCCGGCACCGTCTCGCGCACGCGGACGCGGGTGATCTGCGGGACGACGTCGTTCAGGCTTTCGAGATGCTGGATGTTGAGCGTGGTGCAGACATCGATGCCGGCGTTCAGCAGCTCCTCGACATCCTGCTAGCGCTTGGGGTGCCGGCTGCCCGGCGCGTTGGTGTGGGCGAGTTCGTCGACCAGCAACAGGCTCGGGCCGGCGGGCGAGCACGGCGTCCAGGTCCAATTCGCGCATCGACCTGGTTGCGGTAGACGATGGGCGGCGCGGCATGACCTCGAGCCCTTCGACGAGCGCCTCGGTCTCGCCGCGTCCGTGGGTCTCGACCACGCCGACGACGACGTCACGGCCGGCCTCGCGTTCGGCGCGCGCCGCCGTCAGCATCGCGTAGGTCTTGCCGACGCCGGGCGCGGCGCCGAGAAAGATCTTCAGCCGGCCGCGCCCTTCCTTCTTGGCCAGGGCGAGGAGCGCGTCCGGGGAAGCTCTTTGCGGCGCGTCGCCAGCCATGTCGCCCTCTGGGGCTCGATCTTACGGCCGCTCCCGATCCAGCGCGAGATTGAGGGCGAGCACGTTGACCCGCGGCTCGCCGAGGAAGCCCCAGGTCCGGCCCTCGATGTGGCTTTCCACCAGCGCCCGCAGGCGGCTCTCCGGCAGGCCGCGCGCCTTGGCGACGCGCGGCACCTGGAAAGGCGGCCGCGGGCGAGATGTCCGGGTCGAGACCGCTGCCGGAGGCGGTCACCAGGTCGACCGGGACCGGGCGTGCTCGGATTCTCGGCCCTGCAGCTCGTCCACGTCTGCCTGATCCGCTCGACCAGCGCCTTGCTGGTCGGGCCGAGGTTGGAGCCGCCGGAATTGGCGGCGTTGTAGGGCGCCGGAATGGACTTGTTCGGGTCCTTCGGATCGGGGCCGGTCGTCGCCGACGGCCGGCCGTGGAAATACTGGCGCTCGGTGAAGGCCTGCCCGATCAGCGCCGAGCCGACCACCTTGCCGTCGCGCTCGATCAGGCTGCCGTTCGCCTGATACGGGAAGAGCGACCTGGGCGATGCCGGTGATGGCCAGCGGATAGACGAGCCCGGTGAGCACCGTCAACAGCACGAGCAGGACGATGGCGGGGCGGATTTGCTTGAGCATGGCGTCCTCCTCAGGCAAGATGCAGGGCGGTGACGGCGAGGTCGATCACCTTGATGCCGACGAAGGGCACGACGATGCCGCCGAGGCCGTAGATCAGCAGGTTGCGCCGCAGCAGCGCGGCCGCGCCGATCGGCCGGTAGGCACGCCGCGCAGCGCCAGCGGGATCAGCGCGACGATGATCAGCGCGTTGAAGATGATCGCCGACAGGATGGCGCTCTGCGGCGTCGCCAGACCCATGACGTTGAGCGCCTGGAGCTGCGGATAGAAGGCGACGAACATCGCCGGGATGATGGCGAAATATTTGGCCACGTCGTTGGCGATCGAGAAGGTGGTCAGCGCGCCGCGGGTCATCAGCAGCTGCTTGCCGATCTCGACGATCTCGATGAGCTTGGTCGGATCGCTGTCGAGGTCGACCATGTTGCCGGCCTCGCGCGCGGCCTGCGTGCCGGTGTTCATGGCGACGCCGACATCGGCCTGGGCCAGCGCCGGCGCGTCGTTGGTGCCGTCGCCGCACATGGCGACCAGCTTGCCCTTGGCCTGCTCGTCGCGGATCAGCTTGAGCTTGTCCTCCGGCGTGGCCTGGGCGAGGAAGTCGTCGACGCCGGCTTCCGCGGCGATCGCCGCGGCGGTCAGCGGGTTGTCGCCGGTGATCATGACCGTGCGGATGCCCATGCGGCGCAGCTCGGCGAAGCGCTCGCGGATGCCGCCCTTGACGATGTCCTTGAGGTGGATGACGCCGAGCAGGCGGCCGTCCTTGGCGACGGCCGAGCGGCGTGCCGCCGGCCCTTGGCGATCGCGTCGGCGATCGCTGACCTCGCGGAAGCCGCGGCGGACTCGCTGCACGTCGGCTGGCCGGCCTGCGTCGCGGGCGAATGTCGAGGACCGCATCGACCGCGCCCTTGCGGATCTATGCGCCGTCGATGTCGATGCCGCTCATGCCGCGTCTGCGCCGTGAACGCGAATGAAGTCGCGCGCCGTGGTGTCGGCTGTCGCGGCCGCGCGATACCGTACTTCTCCTTGGCCAGCACGACGATCGAGCGGCCCTCCGGCGTCTCGTCGGCCAGCGAGGCGAGCTGCGCCGCGTCGGCGAGCTCGCGCTCGGTGACGCCGCGGCACCGGCAGGAACTCGGTCGCCTGGCGGTTGCCGAGCGTGATGGTGCCGGTCTTGTCGAGCAGCAGCGTGTCGACGTCGCCCGCCGCCTCGACCGCGCGGCCCGACATGGCGAGCACGTTGAAGCGCACCAGCCGGTCCATGCCGGCGATGCCGATGGCCGAGAGCAGGGCGCCGATCGTGGTCGGGATCAGCGTCACGAACAGCGCCACCAGCGACGATCACCGAGATCGCGCCGCCGGCATAGGCGGCGAAGCTCGGGATCGTCGCCACCGCGAAGACGAAGATGATCGTCAGCCCGCGAGCAGGATGTTGAGCGCGATCTCGTTCGGCGTCTTCTGCCGCTCCGCGCCTTCGACCAGCGCGATCATGCGGTCGAGGAAGGTCGAGCCCGGCGCGGCGGTGATCCGCACCACGATCCAGTCGGAGATGACGGTGGTGCCGCCGGTGACGGCCGAGCGGTCGCCGCCGGACTCGCGGATGACCGGCGCCGATTCGCCGGTGATCGCCGCCTCGTTGACCGAGGCGACGCCCTCGATCACCTCGCCGTCGCCGGGGATGAGGTCGCCCGCCTCGACCAGACACGAGGTCGCCCGGCCTGCAGGTTCGGTGGCCGCGACACGCCTGGTAGACCTCTTGTTGTCCGGCATCAGCAGCCGCTTGGCCAGCGTCTCGGTGCGGGTCTTGCGCAGGCTGGCGGCCTGCGCCTTGCCGCGCCCCTCGGCCACCGCCTCGGCGAAGTTGGCGAACAGGACGGTGAACCAGAGCCAGACGACGATCTGGAAGGTGAAGCCGACGTGCGCGCCGCCCAACGGCGAGGTCGCGGATGAACAGCACGGTGGTGAGCAGCGCCACGACCTCGACCACGAACATCACCGGGTTCTTGGCGAGCGTGCGCGGATCGAGCTTGACGAAGGCCTGGCCGACGCCGGCCCGATGATCGTCGGATCGAGCAGGGTCGAGACCGGCATCCGCTTGCGAAGTCTTGGACGTTTCCATGGCGAAGGCTCCGAATGTCCGCTCAGAAGAGCTGGCCGGCCTGCATCGGCGAGATGCTCGGCGATCGGGCCGAGCGCGAGCGCCGGGAAGAAGGTGAGGCCGCCGACGATCAGGATCACGCCGACGAGCAGGCCGACGAACAGCGGCGCCGTCGGTCGGGAAGGTGCCGCTCGAGGCCGGCTATCATCTTCTTCTGCGCCAGCGAGCCGGCGATCGCCATGCATCGGGACGATCATCGCAGAAGCGGCCGATGAGCATCGCGACGGCGCCGGTCAGGTTGTAGAAGAGCGTGTTGCCGGAAAGCCCGGCGAAGGCGGAGCCGTTGTTGCCGCGTCTGCGAGGTGAGGCATAGAGCACCTCGCTGAAGCCGTGCGGGCCGGCGTTGTTCATGGCTGCGACACGCCGGCGGACAGACCACGGCGATGGCGGTGAAGCCGAGGATCATCAGCGGCAGGATCAGGATGGCGAGCATCGCCATCTTCACCTCGCGCGCCTCGATCTTCTTGCCGAGGTATTCGGGCGTGCGGCCGACCATCAGCCCGGCGACGAACACGGCGAGGATGACGAACAGCAGCATGCCGTAGAGCCCGGCGCCGACGCCGCCGAAGATGATCTCGCCGAGCTGGATGTTGATCAGCGGGATCATGCCGCCGAGCGGCGTGAAGCTGTCGTGCATGGCGTTGACCGCGCCGCAGGAGGCGGCGGTGGTGATCACCGCGAACAGCGCCGAAGTGGCGATGCCGAAGCGGACCTCCTTGCCTTCCATGTTGCCGCCGGTCGACGCCGAGCGCGTGCATCATGCGGATTGCCGTGCGCCTCGGCCCAGTAGCAGACCGCGACGCCGGCGAGGAACAGAACGCCCATCGCGGCGAAGATCGCCCAGCCCTGGCGCTCGTTGCCGACCATGCGGCCGAAGACGTTGGTCAGCGCCGCGCCGATGGCGAAGATCGACAGCATCTGGATGAAGTTCGAGAAGGCGGTCGGGTTCTCGAACGGATGCGAGGCGTTGGCGTTGAAGAAGCCGCCGCCGTTGGTGCCGAGCATCTTGATCGCGACCTGGCGAGGCGACCGGGCCGAGCGCGATGGTCTGCTTGGCGCCTTCGAGCGTGGTCGCGTCGATGTAGGGCCCGAGGGTCTGCGGCATGCCCTGCCAGACCAGGAACAGCGCGATAGGGCACGCAGATCGGCAGCAGCACGTAGAGCGTGCAGCGGGTCAGATCGACCCAGAAATTGCCGATGGTGCTGGCCGAGGCGCGCGCGAAGCCGCGGATCAGCGCGACGGCGAGCGCGATGCCGGTCGCGGCCGAGACGAAGTTCTGGACCGTCAGGCCGACCATCTGCGTGAGGTAGCTCAGCGTGCTCTCGCCGCCGTAGTTCTGCCAGTTGGTGTTGGTGATGAAGCTGATCGCCGTGTTGAACGCCAGGTCCGGCGCGACCGCGGACTGCCCCGCCGGGTTGAACGGCAGCACGTCCTGCAGGCGCAGCAGCGCGTAGAGAATGGCGAAGCCGGCGACATTGAACAGCAGCATGGCGACGGCGTAGCCGAGCCAGCGCTGCTCGCGCTTCTCGTCGACCCCGGCGGCGCGGTAAAGAACCGCTTCGACCGGCACGAGCACGGGCGACAGGAACGTGCGCTCGCCATCGAACACGCGCGTCATGTAAGCGCCGAGCACCGGCGTCAGGGCGACGATGATGGCGCAATAGAGGATGATCTGAACCCAGCCGACAAGTGTCATGACCGGCCCCCTAGAAGCGTTCCGGGCGCAAAAGCGCGATGGTGAGGTAGACCAGCAGCCCGGCGGTCACCAGGGCGGCAAGTGAATAGTCGAGCGACATTGAAGCACCTCTAGAGGCGGTCGCAGATGAAGGCGTAGCTGATCGAGGTGGCAAACAGACCTAAGCCGATTGCCAGAGCAAGCAGGTCGAGCATCGCGGCTCTCCTTGAGACGTCTGGCAGGCAAATAGGCCGGGGAGGATAAGGAAGCTATGCGGAATGCCGTTGCGGTATATCAAGACGGCATAAAGAGACGTCAAACCGCTGGTGTGCGGCTTTCCTAACGTCCGGAGATGAGCGGCAGCTTGAGTTTGGAAGCGCAAGTTGGGGCATTGCCGCTTCTGCCCCACAGTAGACTGACGCGCAGACGCTGAACGAATTCGAGCTGCGGGCGCTTCCTAGGGAGGCACACTGGCCATGCCGTCACCCACAAGAAATTAGTGCGGCTGGGGCCCGCCATATCGCCGATGCCCAATACCATCCCGTCTACATCGCGCAGCGTCGGCAAAGGGTCGGCGCGCGCGAGGCTGATCCTGAGTCCCACGCATCAATTCGACGGAAGTCAGGATCGGTACCGATCGCCGAAAACTGAGTAGCTGTAGCCTGCGCGGGCAGGCACGAGTTCTCGCCCGTGGCACAGGCCGAGATTACTGGACAATTCAATTCGTTATCCGTTTGGCGGGCGTTGGAACAACAGGGCCGGATGTATATAAGCAAGCACCATAGATCGGAATTGCATCAAGGATTCCATGTCAAACGTCACCGACAAGGCCGCTTCAAACGGGTCCATTCAATCTGGTAGTTCCCATGAGAACGAAGGTGCACATCCAAGTGCCGGCTTCTGGCCGCTCACTTTAGGGAGCATAGGCGTGGTTTACGGCGATATCGGCACTAGCCCGCTCTACGCCTTCCACGAAGCGGCGCTTGCCGCCAGCCAGGATCATCCGGTGACGCACAGCATCGTGCTCGGCGTCCTGTCGCTGATTATCTGGGCGCTGCTCTTGGTGGTCACCGCCAAATACGTACTGATCCTCTTGCGTGCCGACAATAACGGCGAAGGCGGTACGCTGGCCTTGATGGCGCTCGCCTCGCGTGTAGTCGCCCGCGGCGCCGGCGCCATCGTCCTGCTCGGTATCATCAGCGGCGCCTTGTTCTATGGCGACGCGGTCATCACGCCATCGCTCTCCGTGCTTTCCGCCATCGAAGGGCTGAAAGTCAGCACGCCGGCCTTCGATGATTATGTCGTGCCAATCACCGTCGTCATCCTGATCGTATTGTTCACAGTGCAGTCGCGCGGCACCGCCAGGGTGGCAACATTCTTCGGGCCGGCGACGCTAGTCTGGTTCCTGGCGCTGGCCGCTGCCGGCGTCTGGCACATCGCGCAAAACCCCGTCGTCCTGTTTGCCTTCGATCCGTGGTACGGCGTGCGGTTTCTGTTTGAGCACGGTGTCATCTCGCTATTCACGCTGGGTGCCATCTTTCTCGCCGTAACTGGTTGCGAGGCGCTTTATGCGGACCTTGGGCATTTCGGCCGCGGTCCGATCAGGTTTGCCTGGCTCACGGTAGTGCTTCCAGCCCTGCTCATGAATTATCTCGGGCAGGGTGCGCTGCTGCTCGCCAATCCCGCGACTATAAAGAACCCGTTCTTCCTCATGTACCCGGCGTGGGCGTTGCTACCGATCGTCCTTTTGGCGACCATTGCGACCGTGATCGCCAGCCAAGCGGTCATCACCGGCGCATATTCTATGACTGCAGCAGGCGATCCAGCTCGGGCTACTGCCGCGCCTGGAAATCCGCCACACCTCCGCGGCGCTGGCCGGCCAGATCTACATGCCCAAGGTAAACACGCTGCTGCTGGTCGGCGTGCTGGCGCTGGTGATCCTGTTCCGCTCGTCGACTGCGCTCGCCTCCGCCTACGGCATCGCCGTCACCGGCACCATGGTGGTGACCGCCATGATGGCCTTCGTGGTGATCTGGCGCGTCTGGCGCTGGTCGATGCTAGCCGCGGCGGCGCTGATCGCGCCGTTCCTGTTCATCGATCTGACCTTCCTCTCCGCCAACATGCTCAAGGTCATCGAGGGCGGCTGGGTGCCGCTGGTGCTGGGCGGCATGGTCATGACGATGATGTACACGTGGCGACGGGGGACGCGCCTGATGATGCAAAAGACCCGTCGCATGGAAACGCCGTTGGATGGATTGATCGCAAGTTTGGAGAAAAAGCCGCCTCATCTGGTGCATGGAACGGCCGTGTTCTTCACTAGCGACCCTGAATTCGCGCCGACTGCCCTTTTGCACAGTCTGAAGCATTATAAGGTTCTCCACGAACACAACGTGATCCTCACGGTCGTCAGCGCGCCGACGCCGCGCGTTCATCAACAGGACCGCGTACAAATTTCGCACGTGTCGCCTCATTTCTCTCGTATAGTGCTGCAATTTGGCTTTACGGAAAGACCAAACGTGCCGCGAGCGCTTGCAATCGCGCGGAAGCTCGGCTGGCAGTTCGATATCATGTCGACCTCTTTCTTCCTTTCGCGGCGAGCTATTAGGCCGGCAGCGCGATCAGATATGCCGGGGTGGCAAGATCGGCTCTATATCTTGCTCACCCGAGCCGCCAACGATGCGACCGACTATTTCCAGCTGCCGACGGGCCGAGTAGTCGAGGTGGGAACTCAAGTCGCTATCTAAGTGATTAGGGGTGAATGCTTTTGACACCCTTGGCCTATACGATCATCGGTGCGACCACAGCTGCGGTCCTTGCGCTCATTTGGCTGGGAAAGATGAAGCGGCAAGAGCTCTGGGCGCGATCTCATGCGTTTAGATATCAGGCTATCTGGGTGGCTTGCGCGCTTATCTTTATCGGCGCGTTATTGGGCTATTGTGTTGGGCGACGAATGCGCGAAGAAAGTCCGATTGGCGAGTACAGCAATGGGCATTCGAGGGTAGTCCAGGGGCCGGGGCTTACGGGTGCTTACGCGGAGAAATCTGGGTTGGAGCTCCAGTCCGGAAGTGGCCCATGCTTCAGTTTCGAACTCTGTCATGGTCGGTCGCTTTCGGAGCATAGCGGAATTGGACGGACGCTCCGGATCGGGAGACTGAAAAACACCTTTGCGAAATCAACTCCCGCGTTGGATTCCAGCCGCTCCCGCTAGCCCGCAGATATCTCTGCAAAGTGCGGAGGTTGGCGCCATCAAAAGCGATTCAAAATCAGTCGCTTACGAGAACCGTACTAAATCCGCCAAGTCGGGAGGTTTGGAGAGAAACGGGCCGAGAGAGAGAATTTCAGGCCTCGGCGGGTTCGTCGCAGTGCGGAGGTTTTCGCGCGAAGCCCGTGGTTATTGGCAATTTCGACGCGCCAAAACTCCACGGAGAATGTTGGCCGCGGATAGGACTGGCGGAGGGAGAGGGATTCGAACCCTCGATACGGTTTCCCGTATACACGCTTTCCAAGCGTGCGCCTTCAGCCACTCGGCCACCCCTCCTAGCTCAGTCCCGGCAAACGCCTTTTTACAGCAAGACGCGCGCCCCCTTTTACAGCAAGGCGCGCACAAGGCGCGCCTCCCGCGCCTGCAACCACCCGGCCACGCCAACCGCCTAGCGCAGGCGGCGGCAATATAGCCACCGCCGGCCGCCGGACAACCCATCTTGGACGCCGGGCTCGGGCTCCCACGGCCCCATATACTTGCATATTCTTGCTCTGTTTCCGGAATTGGCGTTTCTTGTACCCGTCGCGCAAAAAGGTTAAAAAATTCGGCCGCTTGGTTCATGGGAACAGCACCGCGATGTCGGGCGATGGCGACGTTTCAGCGCTTCATCTGGTGCTCACCGGCAACCCGGTGCTGATGGCGATCGTCTGGCTGTCGTTGGAAGTCAGCCTGAGTGCGGTCCTCTTTTCCGCCCTGATCGGCGTGCCGATCGGCGCCTCCATCGCCCTCAACCGCTTTCCAGGGCGCGACGCAGCGATCGTTTTCTTGAATGCTCTCATGGGCTTACCGCCCGTGGTGGTGGGCTTGACGATCTATCTGCTGCTCTCGCGGTCGGGGCCGCTGGGAGATTGGGGCCTTCTGTTCACGCCGCAGGCCATGGTGATCGCGCAGACCGTGCTGGTGACGCCGATCATCGCGGCGCTGAGCCGCCAGACTGTCGAGGATTTGTGGGCCGAATACCGCGACGAGCTCGCCGCCATGAACGTCGGTCCGCTCAAGCGCATCGCCACGCTGATCTGGGACGCGCGCTTCAGCCTGGTCACCGCCTTGCTGGCCGGCTTCGGGCGGGCGGCGGCCGAGGTCGGCGCCATACTGATCGTCGGCGGCAATATCGACGGCTTCACCCGCACCATGACCACGGCCATCGCGCTGGAAACCTCCAAGGGCGACCTGCCGCTGGCGATCGGGCTGGGCATGGTGCTGATCAGCATCGTCATCATCATCAACGCGCTGGCCTGGGGCGTCCGCCGCACCGGCGAGCACTATGCAGGATGAGCATGCGGACCCATTCGCTCGATCTGCCGGTCCTGCTCGTCGATGTGCGCCTCCTCGCCGGCGCGGTGGCTATCCTCGATCACGTCACCCTGAAGATCGAGGCCGGCCTGCCCACCGTGCTGATCGGCCCCAACGGCGCCGGCAAGACCACGCTCCTGCGCGCCGCCATGGGCCTAATCCGGCCGTCGAGCGGGCTGATAACGTGGGGCGGCCGCGAGCATTCGCCGCCGACCCGGCGCGCCATCCTGTTCCAGCGCCCGGCCATGCTCAGGCGCAGCGCCGCTGGCAATATCCGCTATGCGCTCGCCGCGGCCAAGGTGCCGCGGGCGCGGCGCGAAGCCCGCGTCGCGGAGCTCATGGCCGACGTGGGGCTCAGCGGCCTCGAGCGCCGGCCGGCGCGGCGGCTCTCCGGCGGCGAGCAGCAGCGGCTGGCGCTGGCGCGCGCGCTCGCGCGCGACCCGGACCTCCTGTTCCTCGACGAACCGACCGCCAGCCTCGATCCCGCCGCCACCAAGGCGATCGAGGACATCGTGCGCAAGATCGGCGCGCGCGGGGTGAAGGTGGTGATGTCCACCCACGATCTCGGCCAGGCGCGTCGCGTCGCCGGTGAGGTCGTGCTGATGCATCGCGGGCGGCTGATCGAGAACACGCCGGCGGAGGAATTCTTCGTCAAGCCGCGCACCGACGAGGCGCGCAAGTTCATCGCCGGCGAATTGCTGGTGTGAGCAGCTTCCGTCCTCATCTTGAGCAGGCTGCGAAGCAGCCGTCTCGAAGGATGCGGACGGCCGGGGGCCTCCTCATTCGAGACGCGCGCAATGCGCGCACCTCAGGATGAGGAGAAACGTTAAAACAGAAGAGGAGAGATCATGCCCAACCGTCATACCCTGATCGCCATCGCCGCGCTCGGCGCCGCACTATTGGTCGCGCCGCCGGGCCAGGCGCAGGACAAATCCATCGTGGTGGCCTCGACCACCTCGACGCGCAATTCCGGCCTGTTCGGCTATCTGCTGCCGAAGTTCAAGGCCAAGACAGGCATCACGGTGAAAGTGGTGGCGCAGGGCACCGGTAAGGCGCTCGACACCGGCCGGCGCTGCGACGCCGACGTGCTGTTCGTTCACGCCAAGGCGGCGGAGGAGAAATTCGTGAAGGAAGGCTATGGCGGCCCGCGCCATCCAGTAATGTACAACGACTTCGTGGTGGTCGGCCCGAAGAGCGACCCCGCCGGCATCAAGGGCATGAAGGACGTCGGCAAGGCGATGACCACCATCATGCACAAGAAGGCCGATTTCATCTCGCGCGGCGACAATTCCGGCACCAACAAAGCTGAGCTCAGGATCTGGAAGGCCTCCGGCATCGACATCAACAAACAGAAAGGCCCCTGGTACAAGTCCATCGGCCAGGGCATGGGCGCCACCTTGAACACCGCGGCGGCCTCCAACGCCTACACGCTGACCGACCGCGCCACCTGGATCCACTTCAAGAACAAGCAGAACCTGGTCATCGAAGTGCAGGGCGATCCGCGCCTGTTCAATCAATACGGCGTGTTCCTGGTGAACCCGAAGCGCTGCCCGCATGTGAAGGTCAAGCTTGGTCAGCAGTTCATCGATTATCTGATCTCGCCGGAAGGCCAGAAGGTGATCGCCAATTACCGGGTGCAGGGTAAGCAGCTCTTCCATCCCGACGCCAACAAGCCTGGGGCGTGAGCGCATTTTCACCTCTCCCCGCTTGCGGGGAGAGGTGAGCGCGCCTGTCATCGCCCGCGAAGGCGGGCGATCCAGTAATCACGCTGGCGCGTTTGTTTCGTTGCCGGGAGTACTGGATGCTTCGCTTTCGCGGGGCATGACAGCAGCATAGGCATGAATGCCACCCGCACCATCGCCCTCTTCGCCGCCGGAAGCTTGCGTGAAGCGCTGGGCGATGCGGCGCGGGCGTATGAAGCGGTGAGCGGTCACACGGTCGAGATGAAGTTCGGGCCGTCCGGCCTGTTGAAGGACGATATCGCCGCCGGCGCTCACGCCGACGTGTTCGCCTCCGCCAACATGGCACACCCGCAGGCGCTGCACGATGTCGAACGAAGCGGGGCGGTGACGCGGTTCGCGCGCAACCGTTTGTCGGCGCTGGTGCGCCCGGGCCTGCCGGCGACCACCGCGACGCTGATCGACGTCATGCTCGATCCCGCGGTCAGGCTCGCCACCTCGACGCCCAGGGTCGATCCTTCCGGCGACTACGCCTTCGAGGTTTTCCGCCGGGCCGAGGCCCTCAGGCCGGGCGCGCGGGCGGCGCTTGCAGCGAAGGCACTCCAGCTCACCGGGGCCAAGGACAGCGCCGTTCCGCCGGCGGGCCGTGTGGCCTATGGCTGGCATCTGGCGGAAGGCCGCGCCGATATCTTCCTCACTTACCGCACCAATGCGCTGGCCGCACAGAAAAAGTATCCGGATCAGCAAATCGTCGATTTGCCGCCGGAGCTGGCGGTCGGCGCCGACTATGGCCTCGCGGTGATGGAGGGAACTTCTTCAGCCGCGCGGCAGTTTGCTGCGTATCTTCTGTCCGCGCAGGGGCAGCGGATTCTCGCGGAATATGGTTTTGAATGCGCCTCACTTCCATCATCCTGAGGCGGCCGCGCAAAGCGCGGCCCTCGAAGGATGACCGATAGAGTAAAGGAGCACACCATGCAATTCAGCGCGCGCAATCAGCTCAAGGGCAAGATCGTCGAGGTCAAGAAAGGCGCCACCACCGCCCATGTGCGCATCGACATCGGCGGCGGCAAGATCATCACCGCCTCGATCACCAATGAGTTCGGCCGACGAACTGGGGCTCAGCCCCGGCAAGGACGCCTACGCCATCGTCAAGGCGAGCAATGTGATGGTTGGGGTGGATTAGCAAGGGCTGTCATTGCCCGTGCATGCGGGCAATCCAGTATTCACGGCGTCTTCAGTGATTACTGGATCGTCCGCTTTCGCGGACGATGACAGCCGAGTATGAATATAGCCATGCCCCTCACCCGCCGCACCTTCATCGCCGCTTCCGCCGCCGCGCTCGCCGCGCCGCGCATCGCCCGCGCGGAAGGCATCACCGACGCCACGGGCCGTACGCTGTCCATTCCGGCAAAGGTCACGCGCGTGTTTCCCGCGGGACCGCCCGCGGCCATCCTGCTCTACACGCTCGCGCCCGATCTCCTGCTCGGTTGGCCGCGCCCGAACCGGTCTGAGGAATGCGCCTATCTGCTGCCCGACATATGCCACCGCCCGACGGTCGGCCGGCTTACCGGGCGCGGCAACACGGCCAATCTCGAAGTCGTGCTGACGCTCAAGCCCGACCTGATCCTCGACGTCGGCTCGACGCGCGCCACTTTCGTATCGCTAGCGGAGCGCGTGCAGGCGCAGACCGGCATTCCCTATGCGCTGCTCGACGGCCGTTTCGGCGCCATCCCCGCGACCTACCGCAAGCTGGGCGAACTGACGCATCGGCAGGCTGACGCCAAGAAGCTCACCGACTACGCCGAGCATACGCTCACCACGATCACCAGCCGCATCGCCGATATCCCGCACGACAAGCGCCCGCGCGTCTACTACGCGCGCGGACCGCGCGGGCTGGTTACGGGTTTGGGCGGTTCGATCAATGTCGAGACCATCGAGCTCTTGGCGCAGAACGTCGCCGGGGCCACGCATGGCGGGCTCGCGAACGTATCGATCGAGCAGGTGCTGTTATGGAATCCGGACGTGATCCTCACCATCGACCGCTTCTTTGCGGCCACGGTGCGCAAGGACCCGGCCTGGGCCGCGGTGAAGGCGGTGAAGAATGGCGACGTGCACCTGTCGCCTAAGATGCCGTTCGGCTGGGTCGATTTCCCGCCCTCGGTCAACCGCCTGATCGGCCTGTGGTGGCTGGCGAAGATTCTCTATCCTGACCGCTTTCCCGAAGACATGACGAAGCTGACGCGGGAGTTCTACACGCTGTTCTATCACCGCACGCCGACGGGCACGCAGATCAAGCAAGTGCTGGCGGGGAGGGGCTAGTTGGGCTCCCAATAGCGATCGGACGTGCCCAAGCCGCGCCAAACACGCAGCTGTCATCGCCCGCGCAGGCGGGCGATCCAGTAAACACAGATCATTGTTAAAAGCAGCACCGTTCTGAAAGACGGGGTTGTTGGATACCCCGCCTCCGCGGGGCGTGACAGCCGAGGGGCATGACAAGGGAAGCGCGGCCAGCCAGGAGCTACGGCCTCGCAATCATCAAATAGAGGTCGTCCCAATTCGGGTTATTCTCTTCAATGAGCTTGATCTTCCATGCCCGATTCCACTTCTTCAGCCGCTTCTCGGGCCGGATTGCGGCCTCGATATCGCTATGTTGTTCGAAGTAGACTAGCCGGGCGACGCCGTACTTCTTCGTGAATCCTTCTGCGAGCTTCTCCCGATGCGCATAGACTCTCCGGATCAGATCGTTCGTCACGCCGATGTACAGCGTGCCGCCGATCCGGCTGGCGAGAATGTAAACCCAATAACTGCGCGTGATGCTCATACGGACCCTCCGCGTCTACTGGATCACCCGCTTTCGCGGGTGATGACAGCCGAAGGTTTGCGAGGCACAGACTAGCATGACCCGCTCCGCCCTGCCCGGACTGGCGATCGCGACAGCCGTGCTCGTTCTCGGCCTGCTGCTCGCCTTCACCGTCGGGCGCTATCCGGTGTCGCTTGCCGATCTCGCAAGCGTGCTGTTCGCCAAGGCGACCGGCGCACAGCCGCATGTGTCCGCCGCCGTGCAGAGCGTGATCCTCGAGGTGCGCGGCCCACGCGTGCTCGCCGCCGTACTGGTTGGCGCTGCGCTGGCGGTGGCCGGCACCGCCTTCCAGGGCCTGTTCCGCAATCCGCTGGTGTCGCCCGACATTCTAGGTGCCAGCTCGGGTGCCGCGCTCGGCGCCGTGCTCGGCATTTTCTTCTCGCTCGGCGTCTTCGCCATCCAGGCATTGGCCTTTGCCGGCGGGCTGATCGCGGTGGCGCTTGTCTACATGATCGGATCCATGGTGCGCGCGCGCGATCCCGTCCTGGTGCTGGTGCTGACCGGCGTGGTGGTCGGCGCGCTGCTCGGCGCCGGCGTCGGCCTGGTGAAATATCTCGCCGATCCCTACAACCAATTGCCGGCCATGACCTTCTGGCTGCTCGGCAGTCTCGCCGCGATCGACGTATCCGATCTGCTGCCGCTGTTCGGGCCGGTGGCGATCGGCGCCGCGGTGCTGGTCGCCCTGCGCTGGCGCATGAACGTGATGTCGCTGCCGGAGGAGGAGGCGCGCGCGCTCGGCGTCTCCACTGGCCCGCTGCGCATCGCCATCGTGGCGGCGGCAACGCTCACCACCTCGGCGAGCGTGGCGACTGCCGGCATCATCGGCTGGGTGGGCCTGGTGGTACCGCATCTCGCCCGCTCGCTCGTAGGCCCGGATTTCGCCAGGCTCCTGCCGGCGGCGGCTATCCTGGGCGGCGGCTATCTGCTGGTCATCGACACGCTGGCGCGCACTGTGGCGCAGGTGGAAATCCCCCTCGGCATTCTGACCGCCGTGGTCGGCACGCCATTCTTCATCTGGCTGTTGGCGCACATGCAGAGGAACTGGTCGTGATCCTCGCCGCCCGCGACGTCACCATCGGTTATCCCGACCACATCGTCGGCAGCGGGCTCGATGTCGCATTGGAAACCGGCGAGGTGCTGGCGCTGCTCGGGCCGAACGGCGGCGGCAAGACCACATTGTTGAAGACACTGCTCGGCCTGCTGCGCGTCAAGGCCGGTACCGTGACGCTCGGCGGTAAGCCGCTGGACGAGTATTCGATCCAGCAGCGCGCGCGCATCGTCGCCTATGTGCCCCAGGTGCATATCGGCACTTTCGCCTTCACCGTGGAGACCGTGGTGCTGATGGGGCGCTCGGCGCACGGCAACCTGTTCAGCCGGCCGAGCGCGCACGACCGCGAAGTGGCCATCGCCGCGCTTGAGCGCTTCGGCATCGGCAGACTGGCGCAGCGGCCGTATACGGAGATTTCCGGCGGCGAGCGGCAGCTCGCCTTGCTGGCGCGCGCGCTGGCGCAGGAACCGCAATTCATCGTGCTCGACGAGCCGACCGCCAGCCTCGATTTCGGCAACCAGGGCAAGGTGATGCGGGAGATCAAGGCGCTCGCCGCCTCAGGCCACGGCGTGTTGTTCACTACCCACGATCCCAACCACGCACTGCGCGCCGCCCACCGCGCTTTCCTTTTGCGCGAAGGCAGTTGCATCGCGGACGGCAAAGTGGCGGAGGTGCTTCAGCGCGCGCGGCTCGAAGAACTCTACGGCGCGCCGGTGGAGCAATTGGCCGATCCGGACACCGGCGGCGCTGCGTTCCTGCCGGGGTGGTGACGCTCGGTTGCCGCCCCCGCGCACGGGTGGACAAAGCCGCCATTACTGCCCAATTAAAGGCGGGCAGGATTTCTGCTATAGTCGCGCCATGGACACGAAAATCGACAACTACATCATCAGGCCCAATCCCGCCGATCCGCGGCTGACCGAGCGCGTCACCGGCATCGACCAGACCGGCCAGCGCGTCGAGACCTCCGTCACGGTCGAGCGCGCGCTGACGATCTTCCTCAACGCGCAGGAGATCGTCACCGCTATGACCATCAATGACTATCCCGAATATCTGGCCATCGGCTATCTGCTCAACCAGAACATGCTGCTGCCGGACGACGAGATCACGGCCGTCGACTACGACGAGGAACTGTCCACCGTCGTGGTGCGCACCAGGCGACGCACCGACTACGAGGAGAAGCTGAAGAAGAAGGTACAGACGAGCGGCTGCGCGCAGGGCACTGTATTCGGCGACCTGATGGAAGCGTTGGAGACGATCGCACTGCCCGAGGCGCAGCTTCGCACCTCGTGGCTCTACGCGTTGACCCACAAGATCAACACCACGCCCTCGCTCTATCTGGAGGCCGGCGCCATCCATGGCTGCGTATTGGCGCAGGAGGACCGCCCGCTCGTCTATATGGAGGACGTCGGCCGCCACAACGCGGTCGACAAGATCGCCGGCTGGATGTTCAGGGAGAAGGTCGCGGCCGACGACAAGATTTTCTACACCACCGGCCGACTCACCTCGGAGATGGTGATCAAGACCGTGCGCATGGGGATTCCGATTCTCGTTTCGCGCTCGGGCTTCACCGCCTGGGGCGTCGAGCTGGCGCGCAAGGCGAACCTGACGCTGATCGGCCGCGCGCGCGGCAAGCGCTTCGTGGCGCTCGCCGGTGAAGAGCGCATCGTGTTCGACCAGGATCTCGACGCGGTGGCGGAAGAAAGCCCCAAGCACCGGCGCAAGGCGGCGGTGCATGACGAGCAATGACTGATATCCTCGTTCCCCCCACCCTCGGCCTGGTGCTGGCCGGCGGGCTCGCACGCCGCATGGGTGGTGGTGATAAAGCGCGCATCGAGATCGGCGGCGTCTCCATCCTCGACCGCGTGCTCGCCGTGCTGTCCGCCCAGTGCACCGACATCATCATCAACGCCAACGGCGACCCGGCGCGCTTCGCCGATACCGGCTGCACGGTGGTGCCGGACAACGTGCCGGGCCATCCGGGCCCCCTCGCCGGCATCCTGGCCGGGCTCGACTGGCTCGCCGCCCAGGACAACGGCATCGAGTGGATCGTCAGCGTGCCTGGCGACTGCCCGTTCCTTCCCGACGACCTGGTGGAAAAGCTGCACCAGGCCCGCCGAAAAAAGGGCGCCGGCGTGCCGCTCGCCTGCGCCCGCTCCGGCGAATGGCGCCACCCGGTGGTGGGCCTGTGGCCACTGGCGCTGCGCGAGGACCTGCGCAAGGCGCTCGTCGACGAGGACCTGCGCAAGATCGAGGTGTGGACCGCCCGCCACGGCATCGCCATCGCCGACTGGCCGGCGGCACCGATCGACCCCTTCTTCAACGTCAATACCCCGGAAGACGCCGAGCGGGCCGCCAACGTTGCGCTGCAACATGCAGCACCGTGATTTGCCGCTTGACCTGGCTCAACGCCGCTTTTTATCTGATATAGTAACAAGCTATAGGGCGGAGCCGAGGGAGCCAAAACCATGAAGTCGTTCATCATCGCCTGCGTGGCGGCCGCCGTGATCGCAATCATCGGCGTCTACGTGCTCGACGGGCTGCAGCGACCGGCGGCGCAGGCGTTCAGCACGCCGTATGTGCGGGTGTAGTTGAGCTGCGCGAGGCCTTTCCGTTCCCTTCCCCTGGAAGGTGTCAGGGAGGGGGTCATGGCAGCGCTTCGGTTGACCCCCACCGGATTGCCGTCGCCATAACGCGTCGAAGAAGCGCGTAAACGCGCTATTCGCGACGGCAATCGACCTTTCCCTTTCGGGGAGAGGTAAGAACCGTCAGCCGATCAACGCAGCATACGGCAAAAACCCCACCCGGGCGCCCGGCTCGATCGACGTGACGTCCTCGGGAAATTCCAAGAGACCGTCGGTCTCGGTGAGCGAGGTCAGGATGCCAGCGCCGTCCTGCGGGTGCTTCACCGCCTCGATCTCGCCGTCGGCGCCCGTGCGCAACGCAACGCGCACATATTCGCGGCGGTCCTTCTTTTTCTTGTAGGCGAAGGCGGCCCGCACCGGCAGCGCCACAAGCTTCTGCGGGCTCGCGCCGGACAGCCGGCGCAGCAGCGGTTTGACCACGCGCACGAAGGTGACGAAAACCGCCACCGGATTTCCCGGCATGCCGACGAAAGCGGCGCTTTGCCCGCCGGCGCCGGGTAGAACGCCGAGCGCCACCGGCCGGCCCGGCTTGATGGCAACGC
This sequence comes from uncultured Pseudomonadota bacterium, assembly GCA_963837965.1. Classification (GTDB taxonomy): domain Bacteria; phylum Pseudomonadota; class Alphaproteobacteria; order Rhizobiales; family Xanthobacteraceae; genus Pseudolabrys. Next base: position 18,801 of record CAWIPY010000017.1, read on the forward strand.
GCCAGAACACGAGACTGCCGATGCGCTCGACCGCGCTGCGCACATGATCGGCCTCGCCGGTGGAAACGCCGCCGGAGGTAAGCACCAGGTCGTGAAAGGCGGCGGCCTTGGCGAGCGCGCGCGAAAGCGTCGCCGGCTCGTCGGCGAGGATCCCGAGATCGGTAACGATGGCGCCCAGCCGCTCCAGCAACTCGACCAGCAGGAAACGGTTGGAATCGTAGATGGCGGCGCCGCCGCGCGCCGCGCCCGGCTCGACCACTTCATCTCCGGTGGAGAAGATAGCCACCTTCAACCGCCGGCGCACGCAGAGCTCTGTCAAGCCGAGCGCGGCGGCCAGCGCGATATGCTGCGCTTCCAGCACGGTGCCGGCGCGAATCACCACGCGGCCCTTGGGTACGTCCTCGCCGGCAAGACGACGGTTGGCGCCGAGCGTCAAGCCACTCGGCACCGCGACGCGGCCGTCCTCGACCTTGACGTCCTCCTGCATGAAAACGGTATCGGCGCCCTTGGGCATGGCCGCGCCGGTGAAGATGCGCACGGCCTGGCCGGGCCCAAGCGCGATATCCGCGCGGGCGCCGGCGGTCAGCCGGCCGGCGATGGTGAGCAGGGTGTCGCCTTCGGGATTGAGATCGCCGTGGCGCGCGGCGTAGCCGTCGACCGCCGAATTGTCGAAGGGCGGCAGGTCGACCGGCGCCTTGACGTCGCTCGCGGCGACGCGAGCGCGCGCGCCGTGCAGCGGCACGCGTTCGGTTTCGCGCACCGGCGCGATGCGCTCCCCGATCAGCCGCTCCATGTCGTCGAGCCGCAGGAGCGGACCGGAAAAGGCGAAACAGTCGTCGGTCAGTTGCGCCATCGCAAGCGTCCTATCTAGGCCGCTCGTCCCCGCGCAAGCGGGGACCCAGGGATGCAAACCCTGGCGTTAGAGGCGGCATTCCTGGATTCCCACCTGCGCGGGAATGAGCGGATTGTAGCCCGTCATCGTGCGGCATATTCGGTCCTGCTTGCTGCGATGTCGCTCACCGGCACCGCGTGCTTAAGCAGCAGGTCGGCGATCGCCTCGATGTCGTCGAGATCGACCACGGGCAGCGTAGCCTCCGGCAAGAGCACATCGGAGGCCACCGCGACCACATGCGGGTCCTCCGGGTAGATCGGCGGCTTGCCGTTGGCGGCGCGGTGAACTTCCAGCTTGGGAAACGGATCGCGCTTGTAGCCTTCGACCAGCACAAGGTCGACCGGTGACATCTTGGCGACAAGTTCGGGCAGATCCCATTCCGCCTCGCCGCGCAGTTCGTGCAGGATGGCGAAGCGCTTGGACGAGGAGATGATCACTTCGGTCGCGCCGGCGGCGCGATGGAAAAACGAGTCCTTGCCTGGCTGGTCGAGATCGAAGCCGTGGTGCGCGTGCTTGAGGGTGGAGACGCGGACGCCCCGCGCAATCAGCCGCGGTATGACCTTCTTGATCAGCGTGGTTTTGCCCGACCCGCTCCAGCCGGCGAGACCGATGATGCGCATGCCGCTCATATATGGACGAAACTCCCGATGGTGAACGGGAGGTATAGCACGCCATCTCACGCTCCGGTGTCCCCTCCCCGTTTGCGCCGGGCAGGAGCAGGTGGCCGGCTTGAACGAGCGACGGGGCAGGCGACAGTGACCCCCCGCCCGACCCGCCTACGCCAAAGCTTCGGCGGTCAGAAAAGAGCGAAAAGAACAAAACGCCCGGCGCGAGCGCCGGGCGGAAGTCAGTTCAGAGGTTGGCGGCGAAGCTATTCGGCCGGCTGGGCGCGGGCGCCGCCGGCGCCGTGGGACTCTTCTTCCTCGACCCAGAGGTTGTGGTGCTCCTTGGCCCAATTGAGGTCGACCGTGCCCTCGCTCATCGATTCGAAGGCGCCCTCCATGCCGAGCGTGCCGAGATAGATGTGGGCTAGGATCAGCGCGATGAACAGCATGCCGACGATGCCGTGGAAGATCTCGGCCAGTTCCATGTCGCCGACGCCCATGCCGTAATAGAACGGGAACAACAGCATGTAGCCGGTGATGATCATGGCGGCGCCGCCGAGCACGATGAACCAGTACAACAGCTTCTGACCGCCGTTGAACTTGTGGGCCGGCGCGCGCTTGTGGCTCTTGCCCATGCCGCCGCCCATCTTGAACCACTGGATATCGGCCGCGGTCGGGAAGTTCTGCCCGATCCACATCAGGAACATCAGCACCACGCCAATGGTGAAGGCGAAGCTGAGATAGTTATGGATGTACTTCGCCCATTGCGACCAGGCGCTGAAGGCGTCGGCGCCGAGCCACGGCAGGATCAGCGCGCGGCCGAAGGTGATGTTCAGCCCGGTGATGCCGAGGACGATGAAGGTGGTGGCGGTGAGCCAGTGCACGAAGCGCTCGAAGCCGTTGAAGCGCACGATGGTGCGGCCGGAGCGGCCGCTCTCGATCTTCATGGTGCCGCGCCACATGTAGAACAGGATCAGCAGGACCAGCATGCCGAGGATGGCGACGCCACCGATCCACTTCAGCGTGACGGTGTGGAAGGCCTGCCAGTTGCGCCCTCCCGGATGCTCCAGATTGGCGGCCTTCCGGTCGGGAATGCTCACCGTGCCGGAAATCACGCCGCCTTTGAGCTGATGGAGCATCTGCTGCTCGCTGGTCGCAGCGGTCGGGCCGTTCTGCGCAAGGCTTTGCGTGGCCGGCGCCGCCACCGCGACAAGGAATGCGAGCGCGAGAGCGCCGGCAATGAAGCGGACCTGAGCGAGAAGCGTCGCCATGGCATCCTCTCCTTCTGGAAACCTGCGTGTTCTTGTTGACCGGCGGCGCGGAACCCCCGCGCCGCCGGTGAATGGGTCAGCTCGCGATGGTCTGGTGGTAGGCCGTCTGCCAGCCCCAGGCGCCCGATCCGTAGCCGCGCGTCTTGACGCGCTCCTTGTAGATCTGGGCGATCACGTCGCCGTCGCCGGCGAGCAGCGCCTTGGTCGAGCAGAGCTCGGCGCAAAGCGGCAGCTTGCCCTCGGCAAGACGGTTGGCGCCGTACTTCTCGTACTCCTCCTTGCTGCCGTCGGCTTCCGGGCCGCCGGCGCAGTAGGTGCACTTGTCCATCTTGCCGCGCGAGCCGAAGTTGCCGACCTTCGGATACTGCGGCGCGCCGAACGGACAGGCGTAGAAGCAGTAGCCGCAGCCGATGCACAGGTCCTTGTTGTGCAGCACGACCGCGTCCGCCGTGGTGTAGAAGCAATTCACCGGGCAGACCGCCGCGCAGGGCGCGTCGGTGCAGTGCATGCAGGCCATGGAGATCGAGCGCTCGCCCGGCTTGCCGTCGTTGAGCGTGACGACGCGCCGGCGATTGATGCCCCACGGCACCTCGTTCTCGTTCTTGCAAGCGGTGACGCAGGCGTTGCATTCGATGCAACGATCGGCGTCGCAAAGGAATTTCATGCGTGCCATGTCAATTCTCCTTTACTGGCGCCTTACGCCGCCTCGATGCGGCAGAGGGTGACTTTCGACTCCTGCATCTGGGTGACCACGTCGTAGCCGTAGGTGCCGTCCATGTTGGAGGCTTCACCCAGCACATAGGGGTCGCTGCCCTTCGGGTATTTCGCTCGAAGGTCCTTGCCCTGCCAGTAGCCGCCGAAGTGGAACGGCATGAAGGCGACGCCCTGGGCAACGCGCGGGGTGACGAGCGCCGCCACCAGCACCTTGCCGCCTTCCGGCGAATGCACCCAGATCTTGCCGCCGGCCTTGATGCCGAGGTTCTTGGCATCGGCCGGATTGACTTCGCAGAACATCTCCTGCTGCAGCTCGGCGAGCCAGGCCATCGAGCGCGACTCGGCGCCGCCACCCTCGTATTCGACCAGGCGGCCGGAGGTGAGGATGATCGGGAACTGCTTGGAGTGGTCGTTCTTCTGGATCGACTCGAACAGCGTCGGCAGCCGGTACGACTTGCGGTCCTTGTAGGTCGCGTATTTCGGCAGCAGATCGCGGCGCGAGGTGTAGAGCGGCTCGCGGTGCAGCGGCACCGGATCGGGGAAGGTCCATACTACGGTCCGGGCCTTGGCGTTGCCGAAGGGCGCGCAGCCGTGCTTGATCGCGACGCGCTGGATGCCGCCGGAGAGGTCGGTCTTCCAGTTCACTTTGCCGACCTTGGCGTCGTAATCCGCCGGCAGATGGCTTTCGGACTCCCCGGTCTGTTGGCCGCTTGGCCTGCTGATGCCCGCGACGTGTTCGATCGCCGTCCTCTCCGCGCCGGTGAGGTCCTTATCCCAGCCGAGCTTCTTCAGCATGGCCATGCTGAACTCGGGATATCCGTCGGTGAGTTCGGAGCCCTTTGAATAGGAGCCCTCGGCCAAGAGGTTCTGCCCGTTGTGCTCGACGCCGAAGCGGGCGCGGAAAGTGAGCCCGCCTTCCGCCACCGGTTTGGAGGTGTCGTAGAGGATCGGCGTGCCCGGGTGCTTCATCTCCGGCGGGCCCCAACTCGGCCACGGCAGGCCGTAATAGTCGCCGTCGACGTCGCCGCCCTTGCCTTTCAGCGTGGTCGGATCGAAGCGGTGCTGGTTGGCCATGTGCGCCTTAAGCCGCTCCGGCGACTGACCGGTATAGCCGATGGTCCACATGCCCTTGTTGAACTCGCGGGTGATGTCCTCGACCAGCGGCTCGTTCTTGTTCACCTTGATGTGCTTGGTGAGCTCCTTGTCGAAGCCGAGCTTCTTGGCGAACAGGTACATGATCTCGTGGTCGGTTTTGCTCTCGAACCACGGATTGAACACCTTGTCGCGCCATTGCAGCGAGCGGTTCGACGCGGTGACCGAACCATAGGTCTCGAACTGCGTGGTGGACGGCAAGATGTAGATGCCGTCCTTGCGGTCCGGAATGACGGCGGCGAAGGTTGGCACCGGATCGATCACGACCATGAGGTCGAGCTTCTCCATCGCCTTCTTGATGTCGGGGAGACGGGTCTGCGAATTGACCGCGTGGCCCCAGAACACCATGGCCTTCACGTTGTCCGGCTGGTCCATGTTCTTCTTGTCGTCGAGCACGCCGTCGAACCAGCGCGACACCGGAATGCCGGCCGACTGCATCAGCTTCTGGCTGGCGAACCGGCCCTTGACCCACTCGTAGTCGACGTCCCAGACGCGCGACCAGTGATGCCAGGCGCCCGCCGACAGGCCGTAATAGCCGGGCAGGCTGTGCGACAGGATGCAGAAGTCGGTGGCGCCCTGCACGTTGTCATGGCCGCGGAAGATGTTGGCGCCGCCGCCGGAGACGCCGACATTGCCGAGCGCGAGCTGCAGGATGCAGTAGGCGCGGGTGTTGCTGCTGCCAATGGTGTGCTGCGTGCCGCCCATGCACCATACCAGCGTGCCGGGACGGTTCTCGTGCAGCATCTTGGCGACGCGCTCGAGCTGCGCGCCCGGAACGCCGGTGACGTGCTCCGTCTCCTCCGGCGTCCACTTCATCACTTCTTTTTCGACCTGGTCGAGACCCCAGACGCGCTGATTGACGTATTGCTTCTCGACCCAGCCGTTCTTGAAGATGTGGTAGAGGATGCCCCATACCAGCGCGACGTCGGTGCCGGGACGGAAGCGGACGAATTCGTCGGCATGCGCCGCGGTGCGCGTGAAACGCGGATCGCAGACGATCAGCTTCGATTTATTCAATTCCTTCGCACGCAGGATGTGCTGCACGGCGACCGGATGCGCCTCGGCCGGATTCGAGCCGAACAGGATCATCGACTTCGAATTATGCATGTCGTTGAAGGAATTCGTCATCGCGCCGTAGCCCCAGGTGTTGGCGACACCTGCGACCGTGGTGGAGTGACAAATACGCGCCTGGTGGTCGGTGTTGTTCGATCCCCAGAAGGCGGCGAACTTGCGGAACAGATAGGACTGTTCGTTGGAGAACTTGGCGGAGCCCAGCCAGTAGACCGAGTCGGGACCCGACTTCTTGCGGATCTCGAGCATCTTGTCGCCGATCTCGTTGATGGCCTGCTCCCACTTGATGCGGGTCCATTGGCCGTTGACGAGCTTGAGCGGATATTTCAGCCGGCGGTCGCTGTGCGCGTGTTCGCGCACCGAGGCGCCCTTGGCGCAATGCGAGCCGAGATTGATGGGGCTGTCGTAGCCCGGCTCCTGCCCGACCCAGACGCCGTTCTTCACCTCGGCGATCACCGTGCAGCCGACCGCGCAGTGCGTGCAGACCGACTTGATGCGCGTGGCGCCGGCGCTCAGCGGCCCCACCGCCGCGGCGTCGGCTTTCTTGACCGCGCCCGGCATCATGCCGGCCGCCGCCACGCCGCCGGCCAAGAGGCCGGACCGCGCCAGGAACTTGCGGCGATCGACGGCAGCGCCGGCGACCGAGGCCAAGCCTTCCATCAAGCGGGCGGGCTTTGCGGTGCCGTTGGACTTCTTCCTGAGCATGGTCTTCCTCCTGAAGTCGGGTCGGAGCGGCCCGGCGGTTTCGCGCGGGCGTTCGAAAAGGCGAAGCGGGCGTCAGAAACGGGCGAGCTTGTAATAGGTGCGCACGTGCTCGCTCTCGCGATAACCGGTGTGCTGCGGCTGGGCCCCGGCGGGCGCGGCCACGGCATCCTTGGCGGCGGCGCGCGGCAGCAGCGGCAGCAGCGGCCAGTCCCGCGCCTTTGAGCAGGCGGCGGCGATTGACCTCACCTGCGCTTTTCTTGTCGGTGCGCATGGTCAGTCCTCCGATAGGGCCGGCGAAGCGGCGCAAGCCGCGGCACCGGCCATGTTGACGAATGGACGCAAAGGGAGGGCACCGCCGGATCGGCAGCTTCCGGCGTGCGGCGTCGCGTCTTGAGCGCTGCGTCGTGCAGGATGCGCGGATGCCAATCTTTCCTCCCCAGGAAGAGACGGTAGGCATCGTTCCAATCTGCCAACACCGTGCGTTGTCCGCTTATTGGCACGCCAGATTAGAACGTTCACAAATTATAGCGTTACCCTATGAATTCACAATCAGGCAGCGCGGGCGCTTCTGTCGCAGCCAAAAGTATTAGAGTGACAACAACTGCTGCAGCGCACCATCAGGCTGGCATCGTCAAATCGGCTTGTGGGGCAACGCGTCTGCGCCGTCGCTCGCTTCCTGCTCGGTGGCAACCTGCCGCGCTGCGGCATCGCCGCCGTCCACACCGGGCTGATTATTTTTTTCCGCAGAGCCGGCCGATTCGGCGCGCACATGCCCGCCCGGCGGCGATTCGGCATCCTCGACAGGCTCGTCGCTCCCGTCTGATTCGAGCCGCGCCAGCTTCTCCTCGGCTTCATCGACATAGCCTCTGCCGGCGCGATAGGCGCTGCGCACGGTCTCGACCAGCGTTTCGACCGCGTTGTAATCATCATCGTAATCGTTGAGCCCGTCGAGATTGGCCAGCACCGGATCGCTGCGCCAAAGCTTGCGCAAGGCCGCGCGCTTGAGTGTCTCCGGCACGTTCTGGCCGAGGAATGCCGTGTAATCGGATTCGGCGGTGAGCTCTTCGATCGGCGGCAATACCGGCGCCTCCTCGGCCGCAACGTCGGCAGGCGGCGCCTCGGCCGGCACCGCCGCGACGGGCGGTTCGGCCGGCGCTTCGGGGCGCCGCTCCTCGCCCGCCTCATCAGGCGCAACGCCGCGCCGGGCCGCCTGCTTGCGCTGCGACCAACGGCTCAGTCTTGTGCCGAAATCTTCGCTCACGACGAAACGCGTCCCGGCTGCGCGGGCCTGCCCATATCGACATCCTTGTCGCGCTTGTTCTTACGCTTCACGAACGGCCGCTCGACATGATGCGTCGCAACGAATTCGCGGACCCATTCGACGAGTTCGGGCGGCATCGGCACGCCGTCGACAATGTCCTCGTCGCCGGCCGTATAGGCCTCGGCCTCGTAAGGGCAGACCGTCGCCAGAAAAGGCTTGAATGCCATGCTTTCCGCTTCGTCGTTGCGGTTGAGCACGACGTAGACGACCGGCGTCTCCTGCGAAAGATTAGTGCGATAGCCTTCGGTCTCGCCGCGGAACAGCTCGATATCAAGCGAGCCGCCGAGGAAATGCGTCCAGCCGTCGCCCGAGGCCAATACCTGGCCGGGCTCGCCGGGCGTGCGCGGCAGCACACCGAGCGGCCGCCAGACCTCGTCCTGCCAGGGATGCTTGCTGGCGCGGCATTCAAGGACGACGGAAATCGGCATTACGGCGTCAGTCGGCATGCTCGCTAACTCCAGCGCATTGGCGGCAACCGAAGTCTGCTCATTCCTGCGATAGCAGGAATCCAAGGTCTAAACCGCAGCATCGCAATTTTTTGACCCTGGGTCCCCGCTTTGGCGAGGACGAACGGCTAACCGAAACATCAGTAGCGGTTGACGCGGTAATAGTTCTTCACGTCCGGCGCGTTTGGATTATAGCGCTTTTTCTTGGCCTCGGCTTCGGACTCGGTCGCCTGCGCTTGCGTGGCGAGCGGCGCCGCGGCGGCCATGGCGAGGCCGGCGCCGGCACCCACGCTAAGGCCCATGACGCGCAGGAAATCGCGGCGGGCAAGCTTGTCGTTGCGTTCCGGTTTCATCGCCATTCCTCCTCGCTTCGATCCGCTGAACTTTACGCGCCTCAGGCCGGCAGCGCAAAGGCTTGCGTTTCGATCTCGACGAACACGCGGCCGACCGTACCGACCCGACGGTAGAAATCCGCGCTTTCAGCCTGTTCCAGGTCGGCGAAGAAGCGCCCGATCCAGGGCGCCATGTGCTTCTCGAAAATCTGCTGATCGGTCCCGGCGGACGCCCCAAGATCACCGGTGATGATACCCGCCATGATCTCGCACAGGATGGCGGCGTGATCTTCCGGTTCCACCACGCCTTCACTGCGCGCGATGCCGAGCCTGCCGAGGTCGTCGCGCAGTCGGGCCAGCGGGCGCTCCTGCAGGAAACCGGAGAGATAGTAGGAGCCGTAGGGCAGCAGCTCGCCGCGGCCCATGCCGATGAACAGGTCGAAGAACTCGCGCGCGACCGTGTCCGGATCGCCGGCCGCCGCCGCATCGGCCAGCGCGATATGGGCGAGCCCGAGCGGGCTCGCGTCGCCCTTCAGCGCGGCCAGGCGCTTGAGCGTGGCGGCGTCCGGCGCGCGCGCGAGCAGCGTCGCCAGCAGCGCGTATTCCTGCGCGCGGGCGAGGTCGATTTCGTCGAGGGCGGACGCGGCGTTCTCACCATAGAGATCGGGGCGCAGCAGCCCGCGATCGACGCCGGTAGCCGCTTCGACCGCGAGCACCCGCTCGGCCGGCACCCGGGTCCAATTCGACACCGACGGCTGCGAGATGCCGATGCGGCGGGCGAGCTCGGTGACGCCGCCGACGGCGCGGATGGCTTCTTCAAGTCCTCGATCGGGCATCTGTGTGCGTTCGTCTACGTTTAAAGTTCGTTCAAGGTTCCGCCTGCGGCGGACAGCCTGATTCTTAGCGCGACAAGCGGCCAAGCGCCATATTGCGCCGCACCTGCTAGCTCACGGTCTCCAGGTGGCGGATCGGCAGGCCGGTCACGAGATTCTGCGGCTTCATGCGGATGATGTTATCGGGCGTCGTGGCGAGAATGAGATAGACCGGCTCGCTTTTGACCTTATCGAGCATCAGCGCGGGATCGCTGAAGGTGAGCCGAAACAGGCCGGCCACGCGCGACATGGCGGCCTCTTCGAGCGCCTCACCGTTCCACAGCATATCGCCGATGCGCGTGGCATCGGCGTCGAGCCCGACATACCAAGTGAGCGTTGCATCGCGCAGTTCGGTGAGCGGTTCGATGGTGACCTCGATGGCGAGAAGGTGGACGAGCCAGCGCCGCATGGCTTCCGCCAGCGCGGCAAGCCCGGCACGGCCGCCGGTCAGGTCGAGCGCCATGTCGAAACGATCGCTGCGCTCCCAGTAGGTGCCGGCATTGTCGTCATTGATCACGTCGATGGCCGCCTCCGCCGGAAAGCCGAGCATGGAGACTAGCGGGCTCACCGGCGACTGCGCACCGCCGGCCACCGTCTCCTCGTCGGCGGCGATCAGCGAGCCTTCGTGCAAGGTGACGCGCTGGGCGCGAAAGAACAGTTCGGCCGCGCGCAGGACGCGGGCATCCTCGACGCCGTCGAGCGCATTGCGCAGGATCACGTGCACAAGCTGATTGACGAACAGCGGCGGCGTGGCGCCGACGCCGCGCCGGACCAGGTCCACATAGGCGGCTTCCAGCGTCTTGTGGCGCAGGAGGTGGTCGCGGAAGGCGATGAGCAGTTGCCAGTTCTCGCGCGCATCGGCGTCCTCGATCGTCCCGATGTCGGACGCTGAGACGGGCATGCGCGGGTCGGCCAGAAGCGCGGCATGCAGCGTGCGCTCGACCGCGCAGGCTTCCGGCGGCGGGATCAGTTCCGGCCGCGCCAGATAGACCTTGAGGAAGTCGTCGGTGACGACCAGACCGCCGCCTTCGTCGCGATCGAGCAGGTGATGGCCGCAGGAGAGCCAGAAGTCGGTCATGACGGCCCCGCGCCGTGCTTCTGCACCGTCACCCTGAGGTGCGCGCCGAAGGCGCGCCTCAAAGTGCAGCGGCCCCGACCGATCATCCTTCGAGATTCGCGCGCAATCGCGCGCTCGCACCTCAGGATGACGGAGCGACCACCGAACACAGTCACTTTTGCTCGCCTCGCGCAATCGAAATCAAATCGACATCTTCCGCCGGCTCCTCGTCCGCGCCCTCGACCTCCATGAAGGAGAAGGCGCGCGCAGGTCTCGCGCCGTCGCGCGGGCGCAGCGTGCGGAAGGCTTCGCGCACGTTGCCTTCCTCGAACGTGCGGTGCACGGCGATCAGCGTGTCGCGCGGCTGCGTGCACAGCGACTCCACGAACGATACTTCATCCTCCGCCGCCGCGGCGGCGGCCTGCAGGTCGGGCGCGCCGAAATGACGGATCAGTTGCTGCGTCAGCAATTCGATCAGGTTGGTACGGTCGGCCTCGCCCGCCTCCACGATCTGCACCAAGGTCGACCAGCCGAGCAACTCCGCACCGAGGAAGCCGCTGCGGAAGGCGGTACGCGCCTTGCCTTCCAGCGTCGCGGGATCTCCGCTCCAGAAGGCAAAGGCGCCGGACACCGCCCATTCGCCCGGCTCGGCGGCGGGATCGAACACGAAAGTGTCGGAAGGATCGAGCCGGATGGTGCGCAGCAGCTTCATGCCCACGGGCCCCGGCCTTGCGGATCGTACCAGGCTGGCTGAGCGAGCCGCGGCAGCAGTTCCTGCCGCTCAGCGTCATGCGATGCCATGCGGCGTATGAGCAGATCGCCGTTGTCATCGATGTCGCGGCGCACGCCCTGCTCGCGCTCGCAATAGCCGAAGTAGTTCATGGCCACCGCGCCAAAGCCGCTTTCCTGCCAGGCGTCGACGGCGGTCATGAAATTGCGCGCGAAGCTTTCTACCAGCTGGTTGTTCATGCTCTCGCCGAAGCCTTCCTCCGAAAGCGCAGTGACATCCGGACTCGCGCCCGGCTCGTCGCCGCTCATGGAAGCGGTGCGCACCATGGCGCCGAACACCAGCCAGTCCGGCACCTGATCCTCGCGCGCCCCCTGCGGCCAGGCGAGCCGGCCGCCACCCACCAGCCCGCTGTTGACGTAAACGGCATCGGGCCAGCCGATGTTGACCGCGGTCTCCGGCCCCGCCGTTGCGGCGAGCGCGTCGCCCAACGCCGCCATGCCGGCATAGAAGGCGCGGCGCGCTTGCACCAGCGGCTCTTCCGGCTCCAGCACCAGCGCGAATTCAGCAAGGTCGAAGCGCCCGACATAAACCAGCGTACCGGCACCATCACGCGGCGCGCGCGCTTTTGCCTCCGCAAAGGCGTCGCCGGATTCGCGCAGGCGAACCGCCGTATAGGGCGGCGGAAGCACAAGTTCCGTCGCCGCAAGCAGTCCCGAGCTCGACCGCGCCTGAAGCGCCATATCCTCGCCCTACCTTTCTTCTTGGAATTTCTATAATTATAGGCCGTGAGGTCCCGTGGCCAGTCCCGCCGCCACGCGGATGCTCGAGGTTAAAGCGATGCCGCTACGGGGCTTTCGCTTCCGGGGAGGGTGGGCCGACTATAACTGAGGCTGAGAGTTCAGATGGCCGAGCGGCCGCGCAAACTCCTGATCTGCACCTGCGAAGACACCATGCCGCTCGATGCTGCGCGGTTAAGCCGCGCCTGCAAGGGCGCCGAGGTGATCGAGGGCCGTCAGCTTTGCCGTGCTGAGATCGACCGGTTCCGCAAGGCGGCGGCCGGCGGCGGCGACGTGCAGGTCGCCTGCACGCAGGAGGCGCCGCTGTTTGCCGAAGTGGCAGCCGGCAGCAATGCGACACTCAGCTTCGTCAATATCCGCGAGACCGCCGGCTGGTCGAAGGACGCGAAAGCGGCCGGGCCGAAGATGGCGGCGTTGATCGCGGCGGCGAACGAGCCCGCGCCCGAGACCAGCTATGTCAGCCTGAGCAGCGAAGGCGTCACCCTGCTCTACGGCAAGGACGAACAGGCGCTGGAAGCTGCCGGCCTGCTGAAGGACCACCTCGACCTCACCGTGCTGATCAAGGAAGCGGAGGCGGCGCTGCCGCCACGCACCACCGAATTTCCACTGGTGAAGGGCCGCATCAGCGCCGCCAAGGGCGCGCTCGGCGGCTTTGAGGTGACGGTCGACGGTTATGCCCAGCCGGCGCCTTCCTCACGCGAGGCCTTGCGCTTCGGCCCGCCGCGCAAGGACGTCGCGATGCGCTGCGATTTGCTGATCGATCTCAGCGGCGATGGTCCGCTGTTTCCGTCCGCCGATCTGCGCGACGGTTACTTGCGTGCCGACCCGGGCGATCCGGCCGCCGTCTTGCGCGCGGTGCTGAAGGCGCGCGACCTCACCGGCCAGTTCGAGAAGCCGCGCTACGTCAATTTTGCCGCCGACCTGTGCGCGCATTCGCGCTCCGGCATCGTCGGCTGCCATCGCTGCCTCGATCTCTGTCCCACGGGCGCCATCGCGCCGGCCGGCGACGTGGTGGCGATCGACGCGGCCGTGTGCGCCGGCTGCGGCCAATGCGCATCGGCCTGCCCGACCGGCGCCGCCGGCTATGCGCTGCCGCCGGCCGATCTCATGCTGCGCAAGCTGCGCGTCTTGCTGTCGACCTATCGCGCCGCCGGCGGCGAACGCCCTGTCCTGCTGTTCCATGATGCGGAGCACGGCACGCCGACAATCGATGCGCTGGCGCGCTATGGCGAGGGGCTGCCGGCCAACGTGCTGCCGGTCGAGGTGAACGAGATCACGCAGATCGGCCTGGAAGCGGTGGCCGGCGCCTTTGCCTACGGTGCATCCGCCGTGCGTTTCCTGACACGGGCGAAGCCCCGCCACGATCTCACTGGGCTGCACAACACCATCGCTCTGGCCGAGCCGATCCTTTCCGCTCTCGGCTTTGCCGGCAACCGCGTGGCCGCGATCGAAACCGACGATCCCGACGCGCTCGGCGAAACCTTGCGCGCGATCGCGCCGATGGAAGCCGCTGCCAGGCCCGCCGGCTTCGCCGCCGTCGGCAACAAACGCGACGTCGCGCGTCACGCACTGCGTGAGTTGCACGGCGTGGCGCCGGCGCCGGTCGATGCCATCGCGCTGCCGGAAGGCGCGCCCTTCGGCACGGTGGACGTGAAGGTGGAGGGCTGCACGCTCTGCCTCGCCTGCGTTTCGGCCTGCCCGACCGGTGCGCTGTCGGACGACCCCGAGCAGCCGATTCTGCGCTTCGCCGAGGATGCCTGCGTGCAATGCGGGCTGTGCAAGGCGACCTGCCCGGAGAAGGTGATCGGCCTTACGCCCAGAATCGATTTCCGCGCGGCGACCGCCGAGCGGCGCGTGCTCAAGAAGGAAGAGCCGTTCCTCTGCATCGCTTGCGGCACGCCGTTCGGCGTGAAGAGTTCGGTCGAGCGCGTGGTGGCGAGCCTGGAAGGCAAGCACTGGATGTTCAAGGATTCCAAGAAACGGCTCGACGTCATCAAAATGTGCGCCGACTGCCGCGTGCAGGCCATGGCGGACGAGAATTTCGATCCCTTCGGCGCGCCGCCGCGGCCGACGGTGCGTACTACCGACGATTACCTGCGCGAGCGGGCGGAGAAGGGGGACTCCTGACGGCCACCCTTAAGCGCGTCCGCACCGGTACGCTGGAGATCGCCTACGAGGAGAGCGGGCCGGCCAACGGCGCGCCCGTGCTGCTGATGCACGGCTGGCCCTACGACGTGCGCGACTACGACGCGGTCGCGCCGCGGCTCGCCGACGGCGGGTGTCGCGTCATCGTGCCTTATCTGCGCGGCTTCGGCCCGACGCGCTTCCTCGCAGCCGACACGCCGCGCTCGGGCGAGCAGGCCGCGTTGGGCAACGACCTGAAAGAGCTGATGGACGCGCTCGGCATCCAGCGCGCGGGCCTCGCCGGCTATGACTGGGGCGGCCGCGCCGCCTGCATCGTCGCCGCGCTGTGGCCCGAGCGTGTGCGCTGGCTGGTCACCGGCAACGGCTACAACATCCAGGACATCGCCGGCTCGGTTAACCCGGCCGATCCCGAGCAGGAGCGCCGCTACTGGTACCAATATTATTTCCATAGCGAGCGCGGACGGGCCGGGCTCACACAGAACCGGCGCGCGCTGTGCAAGCTGCTCTGGCGAGAGTGGTCGCCGCACTGGGACTTCCACGACGCCGAATTCGAGTCGAGCGCGGCCTCCTTCAACAATCCCGACTTCGTCGCGGTGACGATCCAGTCCTACCGCCACCGTTACGGCTATGCGGCGGGCGATCCGGCGCTGGAGGAGATCGAGCGGGAACTGGCGGCGCTGCCGAACATCGCGGTGCCGACGATTGCATTGCAGGGCGAGGCCGACGGCGTGCAGCCGCCGGCCGCCTTTGCCGCACAAGACCGCAGGTTCACCGGCCCGTTCGAACGCCGCCTGCTCGCGCGCGTCGGCCACAATCCGCCGCGCGAGGCGCCGGAAGCATTCGCCGGGGCCGTGTTGGAACTGATCGCGGCGGCAACCGCATAAAAAGCGCGCTTTACTTCGTCACCCGCGCCAGAAAATCCACCAGCGCCTTGCGGTCAGCCGGCGAGCCGATGGTCTGTTCCGGCATCTTGGTGCCGGGCGTGTAGTGCGCCGGGCCCATCTCGAACAATTTCGCCACCGTTTTCTTCGACCAGACGATGTGCATCTTCGTCAGCGCAGGCGAGAAATTATAGCCCGGCAGGGTCGCGATGCGGCGGCCGAATATGTGCCAGAGCGAGGGGCCGGCGCGCGGGCCCTCTCCGGGCTTGAGCGTGTGGCAGGCCACGCAATGGCGGAACACCTTGGCGCCCGGATCGCCGGCATATTGCGCGAGCGGATCCTTCGGCGCGCCGATCACCGCGGTGTCGATCGGTTCGCCCTTGAGCGCGTCCCAGCGGCGGATCATGCGGTCGGCGCCGCCGGTCAGCAGCGTGCGGCTGTCGGGAAAGAACGCCACCGACCACACCGGCAGGCCGGGTCCGATCAGCGTGCGCGCAAGCTTGCGCTCTTTGCGGTCGATGATCGCCACCGAGCCGCGGATGCCGGCGGCGGCGACCAGCTTGCCGTCCGGCGACACGGTGACGGCGATCACCGGCGTCGGCGAGGCCTGCACCTCGCCCCGCATCTCGCCCGTGGGCGACAGGAAATAGATCTTGCCGCTGGCGCCGCGCGGTGACGATCTCGCCGTCGGGGGCAACCGCCACCGTGTTGAGCGGCGATTCCAGCGTGCGGACCGTCGGATCGCCGCCGTTCATCGGCCAGATGCGCAGCGTATTGTCGTAGCCCGCGCTGATCAGCTTGCTGCCGTCGGGCGCAAAGACGACGCCGTTGACGTTTTGGGTGTGGCCTTCGAGCACGCGCGGCCTGCCAGCGTCGAGCGGCCACAGCCGCACGGTACGATCCCAGGAGGCGGACGCAAGCCACTTGCCGTCGGGCGAGACGGCAAGGTCGACGATCGGAGCGGTGTCGCCGGTCAGCACGATATCGGGCTTCGGCTTGCCCGGCGTCCAGATGGCGATGCGGGCGTCGCCGCCGGCGGTGGCGATGCGGCCATCCTTCAGATAGGCCACCGCATTCACCGCGCCGTCGTGGAAGCGCATCACCTGCACGGCGACATTGCGGGTGAGCGACCAGCGGATGGCGGCCGTATCGAAGCTGCCGGAGACGGCTTGGCTGCCGTCCGGCGCGATGGCGAGCGCGCGCACCGGCCCGCCGTGACCACGCAATTGCGCCTGCGCGGCCCCGATGGCGAGCGGCAGCAGCAGGAGCGCGAGCGAAATGCGTCTGATACAGAACAACATAACGGTCCAACATGGATACTGGGGCCGAGTTTAGGAGATTATGAGGCGGATTGAACCCCGGCACCGATCTCCTTCGCCGCGACGGGGGTAACGTGGCCAAGATTAACCGGCCTGATACGATCGCTGGTTAGAACGGCGCTCGATTCATCCGCAGCAGCAGCTTCGCCGTCCATGAAATTCCTTTCCTACAATGTGCGCAATGCGGGAATTCCGGAGAAGAGGAGGACCGAAGCCCGGAACGCCTGGCGGTTCCGACGGGAAGCCGTGCTCCGTCTGATCCGGCAAGCCAATCCGGACGTGCTGACACTGCAGGAAGATACCGACGAGCAACTCGCATTCATCACGCAGGGTCTGCAAGGCTCGCATCGCGCCTGGCACGATCCCGCGTTCTACGATGCCGACGACGCGCACGACGCCATCCTTGTGCGCAACGGCATAGACGTTTCCGACAGCGGCGCTTTCTGGATCTCGCGCGACGGAAAGACAGCCGCAAAGCCCGCAGGCTCGATCTGCACGCGGCACGCCACCTATGCGCGGCTGCAGACGACGGGAGGCCCGCTGCTGGTCGTCAACGTGCATCTCGACCACACCGAGGATGCGGCGGTGAAACGCGAGGAGATGGAATTATTCATCGGCCATCTAGCCGCGCTGTCGGGAACGCCGCCGTGCCGCACGATCGTCACCGGCGATTTCAACGGCGTGCCCGATCTGGAGCCCTATCGCCGCATGGATGCGTTCGGTCTGCGCGATGCGGGACGGCTCAAGGGCGACGAGCAGCCGACCGCCATCCATTGGGCCACGCAGCCAGCCTCGGAGCGCATCGACTATATCTGGCTGTCCGCCGACCTGACCGGCATGCTGCGCGATTATCAGGTGATCAGCGGCGCGTATCGGCGGCAGGACGGCAGCGCCAGTCACGCCTCCGACCATTCGGCGGTCTTCGCCGACCTGAACATCTGAATCAGTCAGCCGGTTGCATGCCGATGGCGCGGATGCGTTCGCGCACCGATTCGTCGCGCAAGGCGGAAAGAAAGGCCTGCACAGCCGGGCGCTCCCGCCTCGCCTCGACAATAAGAAAATCGTAGTGCTCGGGCGCGACCGGCAGAAAGCCGAGGCCGTACATTCTGGCCACCGGCTCGATGGCGAGGCCCCAGTCGGCGCGCTGCTGCGCGATGGCCGCAGCGACGGCGTTATGCGACTTCGGCTGGTTGGCATAGCCCGCAGGCTTGGCGCCTTCTAATAGCTTGTCCATCAGCACGCGGGTGCCGGAGCCGGCGTTGCGGTTGACCATCAGCGCGGCGTGATCGGCAAGCGCAGCTCTCAGCGCTTCGGCGGCGCTCTTGCCCTCGAAACGTTCGTCGCCGGGCCGGAACAGGATGCCCTGCATGCGCCGCCAACCCTGCACCAATATGAGGCCGGGCTGCGCTAGATGCATATTGTATTGGCCCGTAGCCGGATCGATCAGGTGCACCGGCGCCACGTCGCATTCGCCGCGCGCAGCCGCCGCCACACCGCCGAGACTGCCGACCGCCAGCACCCGCGCCGCGAAGCCGCGCTCCGACAGCGCACCCACGACCACATCGAGCGCCACGTCGTGGCTGCCCATGATGACGAGGTCCGGCGCGTGGGCGGCGGAACCGATCAGCGTCACCTGCACTTGGCTGCCGGCGTCGAGCGCACTGGCGAGCGCATCGACCTCGATGAAGCCGTCGGCCTGCGAGAAGCTGGTGACCGCGCCGGAGCCCTTGCCGGTGGGGAAGGCGATCGTGCCCCGCCCGCTGTCGATCAGCGACACCAGCAGGAATTCCTTGCGGCCGAGCTCGGAAGGGACGCGCACCGGCACGGTCGCGCTGACGCTTTCGGCCGCTTCCGGCGGCAGGCCGGCACGGGCGCGAATGACCGGTGCGACATAGGCGTGGAAGGTGAAGATGGCCGAGGTGGGGAAGCCGGGCAGCACCACGATCGGCTTTTCGCCGACGACGCCGAGACAAAGCGGCTTGCCGGGCTTGAGTGCCACGCCGTGCACCACAATCCCCGGCGTTCCGAGCCGGGAGACGATGGTGTGCGAGAGATCGCCGGCGCCCTTGGAGGTACCGCCGGACAGCACCACCATGTCGGCCGCGTCAAGCGCCTCGCGCACGGCTTTCTCCAGCGTGGGGGCGTCGTCGGGAAAAGCGCCGAAGGAAAGCGGCTCGCCGCCGGCCTCGGCAACGGCGGCGGCGACGATGGCGCCGTTGCTGTCGTAGACGCCGGCCGGTTGCAACGGTTGCCCCGGTGCGACCAATTCGTCGCCGGTGGACAGCACCGCCACTTTCGGCCGCCGCACCACGACGACCTCCGCCAGGCCGCAGGCCGCAAGCATGCCGATCTCGCGCGAACCGATGCGAGTGCCGCGCCGCAGCAGCGTTTCCCCGCGCGCGATATCGGAACCGGCGTAGGAGATGAATTGCCCGGGGCCGAGCGCACGACGCACCTCGATCTGCGGGGGAGCGCCGTCGATGAGATCGGTGTGCTCGATCATCACTACGGCATCGGCGCCGCGCGGAATTACCCCACCGGTAGCAACGGTAGTAGCGGTGCGCGGCGTGACTTCCAGGGTCGGGGCGTCGCCGCAGGCGATCACCTCCGCGTTGAGGGTGAGCAGCTTCGGATGGCCGTCGCTGGCGCCCAGCGTATCGGCGGCGCGCACGGCGAAGCCGTCCACGTTGGAACGGTCGAACGGCGGCGCGTCGACCGCGGCCACCACGTCTGCAGCCAGGACCCGGCCAAGCGCGGCGGCAAGCGATACGGTCTCACCCGGCAGCGGCGTGAGATCGAGATGCCGCTCGAAGCGCGCGCGCGCCTCCTCGGCCGATACCACCTCGAGGAACTGCTCCTGGCGGGCGGCCGCGCGCACGCGCGCGGTGAGATCGTCGGTCGGCAGGCGCTGCTCGCTCATGAACTTACTATAATACGCTCAAGGCCATGGCCGCACCTCGACCCTGGCTCCGGCGGCATAGCCTTCGCTCCCGGCCGGCACCAGAATCCAGCCGTCGGCGCGGGTGAGCGCCGAAAACGGCAGATAGCGGCTGGCCAGCGGCTCGGCCTCGCCGCCCTCGCGCCGCCGCACCGGCACCAGTTCGGCCAGGCCGACGGCGGAGGCGACCTTGCGCGACAGGGTCAAGCTCTCGCCCGGTTCCTCGGATTTTCCGCCGGCAAGCCGCGCCAGCATACGCCGCCCCAGCAGCAGCCAGACGGCGAGCGCGGCGTCCAGCCGCCCCGGCAGCAGCAGCACCGGCCGCGCGCCGGCAAAGCCGAGCGCCGCCGTCTCGCCCGGCGCCAGGGCGAGGCCGTGCACCGCCACGCGGCCCTCGCGCGCCAGCATGTGCACGCTGGTGTCGTTGCGCCCGGCGCCGGTGCCTCCGATGACGACAATGGCGTCCGCGTTCTCCGCGGCAACCGCGACATCGAGGCCGCGGCCCGGCTCGTCGACACGCACCGCGCCGCCGCGGCGCTCGATGTCGGTCGCCACCAGCCGGGCGGCGGCGTTGGCGATGGTGGAGCCGCGCAGCGGCAGCAGCCGCAGCCGCGGCTCGCGCACGGTGAGGCGGGCAAGCCCGGCGGCGGCACAGGCGGCGAGATCGACGGGACGCAGCCGGTCGCCGGCGCGGCGCAGCGGCAGGCCGGGCTCGCAATCGCCGCCGGCCGGCAGCACGCCGTCGCCGGGATTGACGGTGATAAGCGCCTCGGCGCCGGCGGCAGTGGCCTTGACCGCGTCGAAAGGCGCCACGCTGTCGGTGCCGGGGGGCATGGCCTGGCCTGCCTCGACCCGCGTCGGCACCCGCGGCAGCAGCGCCGGCGCATAGCCGCCGGCGCCGAGCGTCCAATCGGCGGCCAGCGCCCAGCCGTCGAGGAGCGCGGTGGCCGCGGCCGGCCTGACGCCCGAGGCCGCGTCGGCGGCCAGCGTGCGGCCGAGCGCCGCGGCGACATCGAGCGGGCGCGGCGTGACCGGTTTCACCTCGTGATCGATCAGCCCCAGCACCTCGGCGAGCGGCGTGAGGCGGGAAATGAGCTGCAAGGTTTGCGAATTGGCGGCCATGGCCGGACCATGCAGGCAGCGATGGGGGGTGTCCAGGGAGGGGATTTGGGCGTGCTCGCGGGTTTCAGCTGCGGGCCCGCTGCCGGAACTCGGCCAGGAATTTTTCTACGAATTCGTCCGAAAGCGCATCGGCTTGGCGGTGCAATCGCGGCGCAATGATCGGCGCATCCCGCCGCCCGACCGCCGCAAAGAATTGCCTGAGCGTCGCGTCATAGTCGTGCAAGAGATCTTCGTAGGCGATCTCGTAATATGGCAGGTCGTTCGCTCGCATAAAATCAAGCCAGTCGGCATTCCATTTCTGGATGGTCGCCAACATCCTGACGATCTTATCGAAGTCGTAATGCGCCGCCGATTTGCCCCGCTCGGAGCCGAACTTCCGCCAGACGCGCGTTTGGGCAGCAGTGACGAAGGAAACGGCCTGACGCACCGTATCGCGACGTTTCAACAGGACAAAGACCGGCCGGGGAAAGAACTTGAAGACATTCGCATAAATCCGCCGGTGCATCTCGCGCGAGACAACCGATATCTCATCGGAAAGACCCAGGCCCGGCGGCCGTCTGAATCCTAGTGGATCGATTTCCCGTGCAAGCTTGAGAAGGTCACGCCAGAACAGCTTGATGGAAAAGGTGCCCGACGGATCGGTCCGCAGCCGGTGCAAGGTGGCGACATAGTCGCGCAAACCGGCCGGCTTCCAGCGTGACTCGAACTCCGGCCTGAAGCCGCCGTGAAGATATTCGAGCGGGCAGCCCAATCCGCCCGCAAAATAAATCGCCTCTCCCAGCAGGGTGCTTCCGGCGCGCTGCTGCGTGCATATCACGAGCGACCGTGCGGGCTCGCCTCGCCAGGGTGGATAGTCTGCGAAGAGAAGGTCGTAGACCCCCGACCTCGATGACCCGGCGGCTGCTTCCATTCAACTCCTCGCTTCGCAACACGCGGCGACATCTTGCCCGTTTACAGACATTCGGGCAGGTTTGACAACCTGGGCTAGAAAACGTGAACGCCGCCGTTCACGGTGACAGGGTCGCGGCGGCGCGAAACAGCAGAAATTTCCGGCTCGAAGGGGCTGTTCCAGGCCAGATCATGGGCGCGATCTTCGGAATTCTCAGGTTTGACGGCAGTTCGGTAAGCGCACGCGAGCTGGAGCGCATGGGCAATGTGCTGGCCCATCGCGGGCCCGACGGGCGCAAGTTCGTCGCCGAGGGATCGATCGGGCTCGGCCACTGCCTCATGCGGGTCAATCAGGAAGACCTGTTCGAGCGCCAGCCGCTGCGTGACCGTGATGCCGACCTCACACTGATCGCCGATTGCCGCATCGACAACCGGGAGGAACTGGCCGGCATCTTCGGCATCGGCCCGGCACGTCTGCGCGATATGCCCGACAGCGCGCTCGTACTGCGCGCCTACAAAGAGTGGGGTGAAAATTGCGCCGAGCATCTGCTTGGCGATTTCGCCTTCGCCGTCTGGGACGGTCGCGCCGGCAAGCTCGTGCTGGCGCGCGACCACATGGGCCAACGGACCGTCCGTTATCATCGGGCCAATCGTTTCTTCGCTTTCGCCACCGAGATCAAGGCATTGTGGGCGTTGCCGGACGTTCCGCGCAGAGTGAGCGAGGAAGCAATCGGGAAATTCATTCTCGCGGATCAAACCCCGCGGGAAGGCGCGACCATGTTCGAGGATATCTGTGCCGTGACCGGCGGCACCACGCTCACGATCGATAACGCCGGCGAACTGTCCAAGAACCGCTACTGGATGCCGCGAAGCGATCCAGCCCATGTCAATCGCGACGAACGCTATTACATCGAGAATTACCGGCGCATCTTCACCGAAGCCGTCGAATGCCGCGTGCGCCGGCTGATCGGCCCGCCCGCGCTGCTTCTGAGCGCCGGCTATGACAGCGGAGCTATCGCCGGCCTTTGCGGGCCCGTCCTGCGGGCCAAAGGCCGCAAGCTGATCACTGTTTCTTCGGTGATGCCCGAAGGTTACGAGGGACCGCTTCGCTGCGCGCGGCGCTGGGTCGAAATCTGCCGGCGCCACATGCCGCATCTCGACGTGCGCTATTTCGTCCGGCGTGACGAAGACATTTGCACCGATGTCGAAAGGACGTTTTATGCGGCGGATACAATCCCGCATCTTGGAAGCCATATCACGGGCGCACTGTTCCGGGAGGCCTCCGGCGCCGGCGCTCGCCTGATCATGGACGGGCTGCTCGGAGACGAGACGCTCAACCCGCGCGGCGTCGGCGCATTGGCGCATTTCCTGCGCACGGGACAGCTTCGTCGCTTATTTGCGGAATTGGGACCGCATCTGCGCGCGTCCGGTCATTCACTTGGACAGACTTTGCGCGGCGACATCGCCCGGCGCCTGGCGCCTTACTGGATCCAACGTGCATGGCAGACGGTTCGCCGCGGGTTTGCGCCGGCCTGGGCGGACCGTGCCATAGCGCCCGATTTTGCGCGGGCTCAAATGCAGACTGGGGCAACCAGGTTGTCCGATATGGTCGGCTACTTGCCGTGGAACGCCGGCACACCGGCACAGAGGCGACGAAGTCTGAACAATTGGACGGTGCGGGACCGCTTCAACGACGAGAGCAATGCGGCGGCATGCGGCCTCGAACTCACCCGCCCACTCGCCGACAAGCGCGTGGTCGAATTCGGCCTCGCCATCCCCGAAGAACTGCATTGTGCGAGGAATGGCCGCTACCGCGATCTGGCCTGTCGCGCGCTCGCCGACGTCTATCCACCCGCGTTTCAGAACCGTGGCCGACGGCAGGATTGGCTGATGCCGGACACGCTCGCTATGTTCAGGGCTGCACAGCCGCGCCTAAAGTCGGAGGTCGAGGTCATGTCGCGCAACCCGAACCTGCACAAATATATCGACTTCAAGAGCCTTGAACGGCTGCTGGCGCAGCCGGCCGGCGGGCAGCAGTTGGAGACCAGCGCGCTGTTTGCGCTCCGCACCTTTCGAGCGACGCAGTATCTCGCCTGGTTTTGCCGAGAGAACAGGTGAGCGCGGACGATCCGAGGCGCTCTGTTTAAGGCTTAGGATACTACTGAAAAGTTGACAGGGTTGTTCGGTTCAGGAGCCGGCAGGACTCCGCCTTCGACACTGTTCATTTCCGAAACAATGACCCGCGGCGTCGACCACGGCTTGCGCTCAATCGACCGGCGGTCTGTCGACTGCACGCTTCCATCGATACGCGATCCCATTATCGTCTCCGCCGTTTCAAGAACACTGGTGCTCGCCGTGCCTCGCCACCTCACACGCCGGTGGCCGACTGTGACGAGCGACGTTGCTTAGCCGCCTGCGCGCCGAGACACCCGCATAGCACGAAAACAAAAGTCATTCAACGCACTGGGGTGGGACCGGCGGCCTCTGCATTCGAGGCGATCTCTTGTCTGATCCGTCACTTCTCGGTTCGGAAAAAATCAGGACCGAAAGGCCTGAGCCGGTTCAAAACTGAATTCGACCCATCCTCTCCGCAAGGAATTGCTTACTAAAAGTTGTATTCTTATAAATAGACAACTTTTTACTTGCACGTGTAATATATCAATAATACCCTCATTGCGTTTAGTCCTCTTCTGGCCGCCTCGATCCGCGGCTTCTTCACTTGCAGCCAATATAACGGAGGCGCCATTGGATCCGTTTCTCGGTGAAATCAAATTGCTCCCGTGGGATTGGCCGCCAAAGGGTTGGGCCCTCTGTCAAGGCCAACTCTTGTCGATCGCACAGAACACCGCGCTGTTCTCGCTGCTCGGGACCCAATACGGCGGCAATGGAGTAAACAACTTCGCACTGCCCGATCTGCGCAGCCGCGTTCCGATCCACATGAGTTCGACCTACGGAATCGGCGAGATCGGCGGCACCGAAGCGGTGACGCTTCTGCTCAGCCAACTTCCGATGCACCAGCATGGGCTGCAGGCGTCCACCGCGGCCGGCGACAAGAATATTCCGATCGACACTCTCCTTGCAGACGCGAGTTCGCCCTACGCGTCCGATGCATCGGGTGTCGTAACTCTTGCTCCGCCGAGCATACAGCCCACCGGGGGCAGTCAGCCGCACAGCAACATGCAGCCCTATCTCGTGCTCAGCTACTGTATCGCCCTTCAGGGCATTTTCCCGTCACGCAATTAGGCCCTTGACGCCAGCCAAGCCAAGCGAGGCAGCAAACAATGTCAGAACCCTATGTCGGCGAAATCCGCATGTTCGGCGGCAACTTCGCGCCGCTAACGTGGGCCTTCTGCAACGGCCAGCTTCTTTCGATCGCGGAATACGAAACGCTGTTCAGCCTCATCGGGACGACCTATGGCGGCGACGGCCAAAGCACATTCGCCTTGCCCAACCTGCAGGGGCGCCTTGCCGTCGGCATGGGACAAGGGCCCGGTCTATCAAATTATGGTCTTGGCCAGACGGGCGGCTCGGAGGAAGTGACGCTGCTCACCACGAACATGCCGTCACACATGCACACACTCCAAGCGACCACGACGAACGCCACTTTGTCGTCGCCCACCGGCAATTTGACCGGCGCTGTAACGGGAAACAGCGCTTTCCTGTACACGAAGCCGGGCTCACCGGGGCCGACATTGGGAAATCTCAGCACGCAAGCGTGTAGCAATGCCGGCGGGAGATCAACCGCACGAGAACATCATGCCGCTGCAATGCGTCAGCTTCATCATTTCGCTCTACGGTATTTACCCGAGCCGCAACTGAGCTCGATGGGAGAACCCACATGGCCTCGCCCTTTGTCGCAGAAATCCGCGCCTTTGGCTTCAATTTCGCGCCGTACCAATGGGCGTTTTGCGACGGCCAGCTTATGGGCATCTCGCAGAACACGGCGCTGTTCTCCCTGCTTGGCACGACTTACGGCGGCAACGGCCAAAGTACCTTTGGCCTACCCAATTTGCAGAGCCGCGCCCCGATGCAGTGGGGCGATGGCGCGGGCCTGAGCTCGTACGCTCTGGGCGAGATGACGGGATCGTCGGCCGTGACTCTGATCTCAAGCGAGATGCCGAGTCACAATCATCTGGTCCAGGCGGCGGAAGCCGCCGGCCATACCACCGAAGCCACCGGATCTCCGGATTCCACAACGTGGCTCGGCTTCTCCAATCCCGCGAAAGCCTACATCAGCGCGGCACCCAACACGCAAATGTCGCCCAAAGCGATCGGCCCCAACGGCGGCAGCCAGGCGCACAACAATATGCAGCCTTATCTGACGATGAACTTCTGCATTTCGCTTTACGGTGTCTACCCCTCGCGCAATTGACCCGCCTTGCTGCACCACCCCGCCCTGACCGCGCGCGGGATGATCTTGCGTCCCGCGCGGGAGCACGATGCCGCATTTGAGCGCGCCCTGTTCGAAAGTGCGCGGCCGGACGCTGCGCTCATCGCCGCCTGGCCGGCAGAGGCGCGCCGCAGCTTCCTCGACCAGCAGTTCGACTTTCAAAGCCTGCACTATGCGCGCGCCTATGCGGACGCGGAGAGGCTCATCGTGCTCAAAGACGGCGCGCCGGCCGGGCGCATGATCCTGCATCGCGCGGGCGCGGAATGGTGCCTGGTCGATATCGCGCTGCTGCCGATATGGCGCGGACAGGGCATCGGCACGCTGCTCATGCAGGCCGTGCTCGCCGAGGCGACGCAGTGCGCCGCCGGCCTCGTGCGCCTGTCGGTCGATCCGCGCAATCCGGCGCGGCGGCTCTACGCGCGGCTCGGCTTCGCCGCGGCCGAGGAGGAGGAGGGCCTGGCCAGCGTCGGCATGGTCTGGCGGGCGGGGGAGCGGCCTCAGTTGAAGACGGCCTCATAGAGAATGCCGTCGCGCTCGCGCGCGACCGGAACGATGAAAATATCCATCCTGCCGAAGCCGGCCTTCTCGAAGGGATAGGCGCGCTGCGGCAGAATGACCGGCTTGGCGCATTTGAAATAGAGCGAGAACGGCTGCTTGCGCAGGCCGTCCCAGCCGCGCGCCGTGCCCTTGCTGGCCTTGACCAGCGTCATCTCGACCGACGAGGTGCCGAGCGCGACCTGGAAGGTCTCGTTCAGATGGCCCGCGAAGCCTTCGTAGCTGTCCATCCTCCCGCTCCCCCGCCACTCTTCTAGGTTGAATATCAAAGACGCCGCGCGCAAATACTACTATAGCGGGCGAGCGCTTCAATATGCAATTTTTGATAAAATGTGCCTGCCCGAGGTCGGCGCGCGACGGGCGCAATCCCATGGTCGACCTGCCCGCGCCCGCCGATGCCGCGCGGACCGGCGCTCAACATCGGTGACGGCATTGCCGCGCCAGCAGCCGCGCGCATCAACGCTATGCTCACACATGCAGGCATAGTCTGGCCGCATCGGCCTTCCCCGGAAGGCCGGTCCCGCCGACACGCCGCGAAGAATCGAAAACAGGGTCGCGAATGCATCCTGAGATGACCGTCCTCCGCGACGCCGATTGGCTGACGCGCGACCGTGTCCTCGCCTTCACGCGCGTGCTGCTGGTCGTGCTGGCCGGCGCGGTGGCGCTCATCCCCTTGCTGGCGCCGGCGATGGACGTCGGCCGCGACTTCGCCGCGTTCTGGACGTCGGCCCAGCTCGCACTGCATGGCCGTGCCGCCGATGCCTATGGCCAAGCGGAACGCGAAGCCCTCACGGCGCTGCTCGGCGTGGCGATCTACCCGCCGTTCTTCTACCCACCGCCCGCTCTATTCATCTGGCTCCCCTTCGCGTTGGTGCCGTTCGCGGCGGCGGCGGCGCTGTGGGTAGCCGGCACCGCGGCGGCCTATGCGCTGGCGCTTCGCGGCCTACTCAAGGGCGGATCGGTCGTGGCGAGCCTCGCCTTTCCCGCAGCATGGGTGTGCGGACTTTTCGGCCAGAACGGCCTGCTCTCGGCGGCGCTGCTCGCCGGCGCCGCCATGATGCTGGAGCGCACTCCGCTCGCCGCGGGCGCGCTCATCGGCGTTTTCGTCTACAAGCCGCAGCTTGCCGTTCTCGCCCCGCTTGCCTTTCTCGCCGCGCGGCGCTGGCGCGCCTTTGCCGCCGCGGCCGTTACCGTCGTCGCACTGAGCGCGGCTTCAGCCGCCGTCTTCGGCATCGAGGCGTGGCGGGGGTTCTTCGACGTACTGCCCATCGCGAAATCGTGGAATGCCGGCGGAGCGCCGGGCTTCGCGACCTTCGCCAGCCCCTATGCCGCGATCAGGCTCGTCGGCGGGACGGCGGGATTAGCCTGGCTTGTTCAAGCCGCCGCGGCAGTCTGCGCCATTGTCGCGCTCGTGCTCGCGGTCTGGCGGCGGCCGGGCGGCGCGGCCGAGATCGCCGTGATGGTGGCGGCGACCAGCCTGTGCGTGCCTTTCCTCGGTGTCTACGATCTAGTCATTCTGGCGGTGCCCGGCGCCTGGCTGATCGGCGAAGCGCTCAGGAGCGGCTGGCTGCCCTATGAGCGCGTGGCCATCGCACTTCTTTACCTGTCGCCGTTGATCGTCGTGCCCGCCAATGCGGTGGCGGTGCCGCTGGCGCCCTTGGCGGACGCCGCCCTCCTCGCGCTGGTGGTCCGGCGCATCCGCCAGCCACTTCAATTCGAGGCCAACCGGCTCTAAGCTCGCGCGCCATATCGAACGAAGGGAGCACGCCGATGACGGCCATGCCTCGCCCGAACGCAATGTCCGCGGAACGAACGGGGCGCGCGGCGCGGCTCGATGTGCGCGCCGGCGCGCACCGCGGCCAGACCGCCGGGCTCGCGCCCGGCTACGTGCAGGGCAATCTCGCCATCCTGCCCAAGGCCCTCGCCGCCGACTTCCTGCGCTTCTGCCAGCTCAATCCCAAGCCCTGCCCGCTGATCGGCACCTCGGCGCCGGGCGACTGCCGCGTGCCGGAACTGGGCGAGGACATCGACATCCGCACCGACCTGCCGCGCTACCGCGTGTGGAAGAACGGCGAACTGGTGGCCGAGCCGGAAGACGTGCGGGAATTCTGGCGCGACGATCTGGTTAGCTTCGTCATCGGCTGCTCGTTTTCGTTTGAGGAGGCGCTGACGGCGGAAGGCATCGGCCTGCGCCACATCGAGCGCGGCTGCAACGTGCCCATGTACCGCACCTCGATTCCTACCGCCGCGGCGGGACCGTTCCACGGGCCGATGGTGGTGTCGATGCGGCCCTTGAAGCCCGCCGACGCCATCCGCGCGGTGCAGATCACCACGCGCTTTCCCTCGGTGCATGGCGCGCCGGTGCATGTCGGCAAGCCGGAGCTGATCGGCATTCGCGATGTGATGCAGCCCGACTACGGCGACGCGGTCGAGGTGCGCGACGACGAACTGCCGGTGTTCTGGGCCTGCGGAGTGACGCCGCAATCGGTGATCGCGACGGTGAAGCCGGAATTCTGCATCACGCATTACCCCGGCGCCATGCTGGTGACCGACCGCAAGAATACCGAGTTCGCGATTATGTAAGGCACGTCGTCAGGTCTCTCTATGACCACAAACGTACTGCGCCTGCTGGTGCTGGCAGGCGACGGCATCGGGCCGGAGATCACGGCGGCCACGCTGACGGTGCTGCAGGCGGCCGAGCGCGCCTTCGGCCTCTCGCTCGCCTTCGAACACGCCGCAGTCGGCTGGGCGGCGCACCGCGCGCAAGGGACCACGCTGCCAGGGGACATCGTCGACAAGGCGCGCGCGGCCCACGGCGTGCTGCTCGGTCCGGTGTCGCACAACGACTATCCGCCGGCGGCGCAAGGCGGCCGCAACCCCTCCGGCGAGTTGCGCAAGGCGCTCGACCTCTACGCCAATATCCGTCCGGCGCGCTCGCGGCCCGGCCTGCCGCCGCGCTGCGGCAAGCCCGTCGACCTGGTGATCGTGCGCGAGAACACGGAAGGCTTCTACGCCGACCGCAACATGCATCTCGGCTCCGGCGAGTTCATGCCGACGCCCGACCTCGCGCTCAGCGTCCGCAAGGTCACGCGCGAAGGCTCCACGCGCATCGTCGAAGCCGCGTTCAGGCTCGCGATGGAGCGGCGCAAAAAGGTGACGGCCGTGCACAAGGCGAATGTGCTGCATGTGACCGACGGGCTGTTTCTCGAAGTCGCCCGCGCAGTGGCGGCACGCTACCCGCAGGTTGCTTACGAGGAGCGCATCGTCGACGCCATGGCGGCGCTCTTGGTGCGCGACGCGAGCGTGTTCGACGTGGTGGTCACCACCAACATGTTCGGCGATATTCTCTCCGACGAAGCCTCGGAGATTTCCGGCAGCCTTGGCTTGGCGGAATCGCTCAATGCCGGCAGCGAGCATGCCGTGGCGCAGGCCCAGCACGGTTCGGCGCCCGACATCGCCGGCCGCAACGTGGCCAATCCGGCGGCGCTGATCGGCTCGGCGGCGATGCTGCTTTCCTGGCTCGGCGAGCGGCGCGGCGACGATATGCTCAAGCGCGCGGGCGCCGCCATTGCGACCGCTCTCGACGCGACGATCGCCGAGCCGGAATCGCGCACGCCCGATCTCGGCGGACCGCTGGGGACCGATGCGTTCGGCGAGAAGGTGGCGGCGTCTCTTTATTCTCCCAACCCTTGAGAGGTAGGGAGGCCGAGGCACTCGCTTAAATCCATGAAGCTTCGCCGTTAGATCGGACGCGTGCCCATGGTCGCAATCCACCTGCTTAAATTCCCGCAGCGCAGCATTCCTCGCTCACGCGGCTCTCCGCCGTAATGCCTCCTGGTATCGCGCGTGCCTTCCCGTATAAGATGACCGGCGCGCAGGTGGGATCCGCGCGAACCCGACTGAAGTCTCCCGACTCAAGTATAATGCCCGTAGCGGCACCGGGGTGGGGGTTACCCGGAACCAATCGAGACGGAGGGGTTATATCCGCAGCGTCTCCGACTATCTGTCGTCAACCGGACCCGCCGACGCCTGCACAAAAATCAGGCTCTTTGGAAGAGCGGGGGTAATGTGGCCGCGGGCTGTTCCATCAGCGCGTTTCGTGCATCATAGAGCATGTGGCGTGAAACGTTGCCGCCGGGGCTTCCCGCTGCAGCCGGATCCGGTCATGGACCATGTGACACGTTTGTTTGGAGACCCTGCTGAAATACCGGAACCTCGGTAGCCCCGCAGACAGTCGGAATGCAGCAACTGAAACCCAAGCACCGAACTTCGGCATCGCCCGACCTCCATGCCGATGCGGCCGCCCTCCGCGATGCGATCGAGGCGAAGCTGACCTATGTCGTCGGCAAGCAGCGCGGCAACGCCACTGACCATGACTGGTACCAGGCGACGGTGCTGGCTGTGCGCGACCGCGTCGTCGATATCTGGATGCGCTCGCGCGAGGAGGCCAAGCGGCAGCAGAAGAAGCGCGTCTATTACCTGTCGATCGAGTTCCTCATCGGCCGCCTGCTGCTCGATACGCTGAGCAACCTGCGGCTGGTGGAACCCGCCCGGCGCGCCCTCGCCAGCATGGGCGTCGACCTCGATCATCTGCGCCGCATCGAGCCGGACGCGGCGCTCGGCAACGGCGGGCTCGGCCGCCTCGCCGCCTGCTTCATGGATTCGATGTCAGCCCTCGGCATCCCGGCCTACGGCTACGGCATCCGCTATGAGAACGGGCTGTTCGAGCAGCGCATCCGCGACGGCTGGCAGCAGGAATTTCCGGAAGACTGGCTCGCCCACGGCAGCCCGTGGGAGTTCGCCCGCTCCAGCAAACAATATTCCATCGGCTTCGGCGGCACGGTCGAATATCTCGGCGGCGACGAGTCTACCGCGCGCGCCGTCTGGTATGCGGCGGAAACCGTGCTGGCGGTGGCACACGACACGCCGATCACCGGCTGGCGCGGGCACCACGTCAATGCGCTGCGGCTATGGTCGGCGCGGGCACCCTCGCCCATCCAGCTCGCCGCGCTCGATCGCGGCGACCTGCTCGGCGCTTCCGCCGCGCGGGCGCACGCCGAGGCCATCTCGCGCGTGCTCTATCCCAACGACGCCACGCCCGCCGGCCAGGAACTGCGGCTGCGCCAGGAATTCTTCTTCACCTCCGCCTCCCTGCAGGATCTGACGCGCCGTCATATCGACGAGTTCGGCACGTTGAAGACGCTTCCCGAGCACGCCGCCGTACAGCTCAACGATACCCATCCGGCACTCGCGGTCGCCGAGCTGATGCGCATCCTGGTGGACGAGCACGACATCGACTGGACACAGGCCTGGAAGATCACCCGCGCGACGCTGTCCTACACCAACCACACGCTCCTGCCGGAAGCGCTGGAAACCTGGTCGGTCGAGCTGCTCGGCCGGCTGCTGCCGCGCCACCTGCAGATCATCTATCTGATCAACTGGTTTCACCTGAAATCGGTGGAGCGCGCGGGCTGCGAAGATTCGGATTTCCTCGCCAGCGTCTCGCTGGTGCAGGAAAACGGCCACAAGAGCGTGCGCATGGGGCACCTCGCTTTCCTCGGCTCGCATTGCGTCAACGGCGTGTCCGAGCTGCACACGCGGCTTCTGCGCCAGACCGTCTTCCGCGACCTCGCGGGCACGGTGCCGACGCAGATCATCAACAAGACCAACGGCATCACCTTCCGCCGTTGGCTGTATGAGGCCAACGAGCCGCTCACCAGTCTGCTGGCCGGTCGGCTGGGCGAGCGTGTGCTTGACGATCCGCGCTGGCTCGGCGAACTGGAGCCGCTGGCGCAGGATGGCGAATTCGTCGCGCAGTATCGCAAGACCCGCGCGGCCAACAAGTGGCAGTTGGCCGATCTCCTGCACGCGCGCACCGGCGTGCGCGTGCCGCCGAACGCGCTTTTCGACGTGCACATCAAGCGGGTGCACGAATACAAGCGCCAGCTTCTCAACATCCTCGAGGCAATCGCGCTTTACCAGGCGATCCGCGCCCGGCCGGGCGAGAATTGGGTGCCGCGCGTCAAGATTTTCGCCGGCAAGGCGGCGGCAAGCTATCAACGCGCCAAGTTGATCATCAAGCTCATCAATGATGTTGCCAGCGTGGTGAACAACGATCCCGCGGTGGGCGACCGGCTCAAAATCGTGTTCGCGCCCAACTACAATGTAAGCCTCGCCGAGGCGATCATTCCCGCCGCCGATCTTTCCGAGCAGATTTCCACCGCCGGCATGGAAGCGTCGGGAACGGGCAATATGAAGCTCGCGCTCAACGGCGCGCTCACCGTGGGCACGCTGGACGGCGCCAATATCGAGATGCGCGAGCACGTCGGCGATGGCAATATCTTCATCTTCGGCCTCAACGCCGCCGAAGTTGAGGGCCGCCGCGTCACGCATTTCAAAGGCTCGACCGCGATCGCCGGCTCGCCGCGGCTGGCCGCCGTGGTGGAGAGCTTGGCGCATGGCGTATTCTCGCCCGACGATCCGGCGCGCTATTTGCCGATCGCTCAGTCGCTTGCCGACTACGACCGTTTCATGGTGGCGGCCGATTTCGAGGCCTATTGGCAGGCCCAGCGCGAAGTCGACCGGTTGTGGCGCTCGCCAGCGGACTGGTGGCGCGCGGCGATCATCAACACCGCCCGCATGGGCTGGTTTTCCTCCGACCGCGCCATCCGCGAATACGCCCGCGACATCTGGCACGTGCCGGTGGGTTGAGGCACGGCCTCTCAATTCCCTCCCCCTGAAAGGAGGGTAAGAAGAATCAAAACCGTCGCCCCGCCTGCGCGAAGGCTTCCGCCACACGCCGCAGGCCGTCGTGCGCCGCAAGCTCCTCAACCGGCAGCGGGAGTTTGCGCAGCCAGTTCGGATGCTGATCGACGGTGCCGGGTATGTTGATCTGCTCGCGTACGTCCAGGATATCGTCGAGCGCGATCACCGCCAGGCGCGAGGGCGTGGCGCCGAGGAAAGCGGCCACCGCCGCAATATCGTCCGGCGCATAGCCGGGCGCCCACTGCGCGAGCGCGTTGCGCAAGAGCTCCTGCGTCCACGCGCGCTGCTCGTCGCTTTCGCCCGGATCGAGTCCGAGCCCGCGCTTGACGCGCATGTCGTGGCCTTCCCACCAGCCGCGGAAGCTCGGCATGTCGTGGGTGTTGAAGGTGGCCAGCGCCTCGGCCGGATAGCGCTCCGGCGCGCGGAAGCTGCCGTCGCCGTCGCGCTCGAACAGCATCACGCGCAATCCCCACAGGCCCCATTGCGCGAGCGTCTCGCGGAAATGCTCGGGCACCGTGCCGAGGTCCTCGCCGATCACGATGGTTTGATGGCGGTGGCTCTCCTCGCTGATGACGCGCAAGAGCTGTTCGAACGGCATGCGCACATAGGTGCCGTCTTCGCCGGCCATCCCGCGCGGAATCATGAACAGCCGCTTCAATCCGAGCACATGGTCGAGCCGGATCGCGCCGCAATGGCGCATGATGGCGGCCATCAGGCTGCGCATCACGGCGAAATCGTCGGTCGGCAACGATTGCGGGTTGAACGGTGCCAGCCCCCAGTTCTGGCCGTGCGGATTGAATTCGTCCGGCGGGGCGCCGACCGAGACGTCGGCCAGCACGACCTCCTGCTCGATCCAGGCGCTGGCGCCGGCGCCGTCGATGCCCACCGCGAGATCCATATAGAGTCCAATCGGCATGCCGTGCCGGTGCGCCGCTTCCTGGCAGGCGCGCAACTGGCGGTCGGCGACCCACTGCAGGAACTCGTGAAATTCGCAGGCTTCGGCATGTTCGCGACGAAACGCCTGCAGATCGCCGCGCGACGGTCGATTCCATGGCGCCGGCCATTCGGGCCACATCCGGGGCGCGTACTTGTGGCGGAGACATTCGAAGCAGGCGAAGCGCAGGAGCGTGTCGCCTTCTTCTTCGCGGAAAGCGAGAAAATCGGCGCGCCGCTTGTCGTCTGCGCCGGCGCGAAAATGTTGATGGGCACGACGAAGCCCCGCGAGCTTGGCGCGCGCAACACCGGCATAGTCGATCAACTCGCATGCGCGCAGCGCGCTCAGCTCCGCTTCGAGCCCGGCGGCGGCGGCGCCGGGAAATTCAGCGACGGCATCGACGTCGATATAGAGCGGGTTAAGGAAGAGTCGGCTGTTGGGCGCGTAGGGACTCGCTTGTTCGGGATGGTCGATGTACAATGCATGCAATGGATTGAGACCGATGGCGGATGCGCCGTGCGCGGCAGCCGTGGTCACCAGATCGGCCAGATCGGTGAAATCGCCGATTCCCCAGTTGCGCTGCGAGCGCAGCGCATAAAGCTGCACGGCGATCCCCCACAATCGGCGGCCGTCGCCCTGAAAGGCGCGCTGGATTTCCACCGCCGGGTCGTCATGCAGGTCCGCCCGCTCGCGGCCGCGCGAAATGGCGGCCGTCAGCCGCGCTAAAGTCTCCGGGCTCGCATCGTGACGGTTACCGAAAACGTCATAATATTCGGGTTCTATGCCCCAAAAGCGCGCGATCGCGACCAGATCGTTCATGCTGTGTGTACTTCCTGCGGCCGGACCGGGCGGACGGTGAGCTATTGTTAAGTTGCTGAGGAACTTTGGGCTTTTTTTCTGGTTCTTCTAGGGGCCTGTTTGTGGTCTTTTGGTGGGGTCAACATCTGAGACGATGGATATGAAATCACCCGCAGCGGAGCGGCATGAAAAGCGTTTGAGGCCTGACGCCCGCGGCGCGGCCTGGGACGTTTCCCCGGCCGACCCGACGGGTCCGCGCTTCCGCATAGAAGAAATCTACCCTTGCGTCGACTGCGGCCGCTATGCGGTCAAACGTATTGCCGGCGAAACGGTTGACGTCTGGGCGGATATTTTTCGCGAGGGCCATGACGTGATCGCGGCAGCGCTCGTATGGCGGCGCGAGCGCGAAAGCGAATGGCGTCGCGAGCCGATGGCGCCGCACTCCAACGACCGCTGGCACGGCCGCTTCACGCCGCCCGAGCCCGGCTGGTACCTTTTCGCCATCGAGGCCTGGACCGACCAGTTCGCCACCTGGCGCAAGGAATTCCACCTCAAGCAGCAGGCCGGCCAGGACGTCACGCTGGAGGCGCGCGAGGGACTGCATCTCATCGAGGAGTTGATGCCGCGAGCGCAAGGCCCGCGCCGTGTCGCCGCCACGGCGGCGAAACAGTTCGCCGCCTCAGGCGACAGCACCGTGCTGCTCGACGAGAAGCTGGCGGCGGCCATGGCCGAGACCGAGGTCCGTCCCGATCTCACGCGTAGCCATGTGGTGCCGCTGGTCGCCGACCGCGAACGCGCCCGCGCCGGCGCCTGGTACGAGATGGTGCCGCGCAGCCAGAGCCCGGTGCCCGGCCGGCACGGCACCTTCGACGACTGCATCGCGCGGGTGCCGGAAATCGCCGGGCTCGGCTTCGACGTGCTCTATCTCACGCCGATCCATCCGATCGGACGCACCAACCGCAAGGGCAAGAACAACACGCTCAACGCCGGCCCCGACGATCCCGGCAGCTTCTACGCCATCGGCAACGAGCATGGCGGCCACGACGCGGTCAATCCGGAGCTCGGCACGCTTGAAGATTTCCGCCGGCTGGTGGCGGCCTGTCATCAGCACGACATGGAGATCGCGCTCGATATCGCGGTGCAGTGCTCCCCCGACCATCCCTGGCTGAAGGAGCACCCGGAGTGGTTCCGCTATCGGCCGGACGGCTCGATCAAGTTCGCCGAGAACCCGCCTAAGAAATACGAGGACATCGTCAATCCCGACTTCAGCGCGGCCGACCGCATCGCGCTGTGGGAAGGCCTGCGCGACTTATTCCTGTTTTGGGTCGGCCAAGGCGTGAAGATCTTCCGCGTCGACAATCCGCACACCAAGCCGCTGCCGTTCTGGGAATGGGCGATCCACGAAGTGCAGGCGCGGCATCCGGACGTGCTGTTCCTGGCGGAAGCCTTCACCCGGCCCAAACTGATGAAGGCGCTGGCCAAGCTCGGCTTCTCGCAGTCCTACACCTATTTCACCTGGCGCACCGAGAAGTGGGAATTGCAGGAATATCTGACCGAGATCACCAGCCATCCCGAGCGCGACTATTTCCGGCCCAACTTTTTCGTCACCACGCCGGACATCCTGCCGATCCAGTTGCAGACGGGGGAGCCATGGCTGTTCAAGTGCCGCGCCATGCTGGCGGCCACGCTGTCGGGCAACTACGGCATCTACAACGGCTTCGAGCTGATCGAGTACGAACCGATCCCCGGCCGTGAGGAATACATCAACTCGGAAAAATACGAGCTGAAGACGCGCGATTGGAACAAGCCGGGCAACATCAAGGACTATCTGCGCCGGATCAACGAAATGCGCCGGGCCAATCCGGCCCTGCTGCAGACCGCCGATTTGCGGTTCCTGCAGATCGACGATGACAACGTCATCGGTTTCATCAAGGAATCGGCGGACGGTAGCAACGCGGTGGCCGTCGCCATCGCGCTCACCGATGCGCCGCATGAGTTCTGGCTGCATTTCGGCGACACGCTGATCGGCCCCGAGAACGAGAAGCGCCAGGTGCGCTCGATCGAAAATCTCGTCACCGGCGAACAGCATCTGCTCGAATGGGGCGGCCGCCGCCTGCGCATCGATCCCGCCGAGGATCCCGCCCTCGTTTTCCGCTGTCACGCATAGAGGCGCAATGAACGTCGCACCGCATATCGAACCGCCCGCCGCGCAAGAGAACGCCGAAGACGAGCTGTGGTTCAAGGATGCGATCGTCTACCAGCTGCACGTCAAGGCGTTCCAGGATTCCAACAATGACGGCATCGGCGACTTCGCCGGGCTGACCGAGCGGCTCGACTACCTGCGCGATCTCGGCGTCAACACCCTGTGGCTGCTGCCGTTTTACCCGAGCCCGGGGCGCGACGACGGCTACGACATTTCCGACTACGGCGACATCAATCCGCAATTCGGCAACATGAAGGACTTCCGCCGCTTCATGCAGGAGGCCAAGCGGCGGGGCCTGCGCGTGATCACCGAGCTGGTGGTCAATCACACCTCCGACCAGCATCCCTGGTTCAAGCGCGCCAAGCGCAGCGGCCGCGGCACCAGCGCGCGCAACTGGTATGTGTGGAGCGACAACGACCACAAATATTCCGGCACCCGCATCATCTTCACCGATACCGAGAAGTCGAACTGGACCTGGGACGACGAGGCCGGCGCCTACTACTGGCACCGCTTTTTCTCGCATCAGCCGGACTTGAATTTCGACAATCCGCGGGTGGTCAGCGCGGTGCTTCAGGTGATGAAGCGCTGGCTCGACAGCGGCGTGGACGGGTTCCGCCTCGACGCCGTGCCCTATCTCTGCGAGCGCGAGGGCACCAACAATGAAAACCTCCCGGAAACCCACGCCGTTCTCAAACGTTTACGCGCCGAGCTCGACGCTTACGCGCCCGGCAAGGTGCTGCTGGCCGAGGCCAATCAATGGCCGGAGGACGTGCAGGCCTACTTCGGCGAGGGCGACGAGTGCCATATGGCTTATCACTTCCCGCTCATGCCGCGCATCTACATGGCGATAGCCCAGGAGGACCGTTTCCCCATCACCGACATCATGCGGCAGACCCCGGAAATCCCGCCCAATTGCCAATGGGCCATGTTCCTGCGCAACCACGACGAACTGACCCTGGAAATGGTCACGGACTCCGAGCGCGACTATTTGTGGTCGACTTATGCGTCCGATCCGCGCGCGCGCATCAATCTGGGCATCCGGCGGCGGCTGGCGCCGCTGATGGACAACGATCGCCGCAAGATCGAATTGATGAACTCGATCCTGATGTCGATGCCCGGCACGCCGATCATCTATTATGGTGACGAGATCGGCATGGGCGACAACATCTATCTCGGCGACCGCAATGGCGTGCGCACGCCCATGCAGTGGACGCCGGACCGCAACGGCGGCTTTTCGCGCGCCGATCCGGCGCAGCTCTTCCTCCCCTGCATCATGGATCCGGTCTACGGCTTCTCCGCCGTCAACGTGGAGGCGCAGGCGCGCTCCCTTTCCTCGCTGCTGAATTGGACCAAGCGGCTGATCGGCGTACGCAAGTCGACCAGCGCCTTCGGCCGCGGCACGCTCACCTTCATACGTCCGGCCAACCGCGCGGTGCTCGCCTATGTGCGCCAGCTCGGCGAGGAGGCGATCCTCTGCGTCGCCAATATCTCGCGCTCGGCACAGGCGGTCGAGCTGGACATGAGCCAGTGGAAGGGCCGAATTCCCGTCGAAATGCTGGGGCGGACGCGCTTTCCGCGCATCGGTGAATTGCCCTATCTGGTGACCCTGCCGCCCTATGGTTTCTTCTGGTTCTCGCTCGAGCAGGAAGCCGAAGGCCAGCCGGAGCGGGTCCTGCCGCGCGAAGTCACCACGCTGGTGCTCGGCCCGGGCTGGGAATCGCTGCGCTCCGGCTGGACGAAGCGCACGCTGGAGATGGACGTGCTGCCGGGCTTCATTCCCGAGCGGCGCTGGTTCGCCGACAAGGCCTACCCGCCCTTCACCATTTCGGTCGCGACCGCCATTCCGATCGAGTACGAGCACGATCATTTCGTCGCCGCTGTCATCGACGTGAGCGGCAGCCACGGCACCAGCCGCTACTTCCTGCCGCTGACCATCCGCTGGACACGCTACACCGCGATCGACAGAGGGCCGGCGACCGTGCTTGCCGCCGTGCGCCGGGGCCCGCGCGAGGGCACCTTGCTCGACACCACCGCCGAACCGGAATTCATCAGAGCCCTGATGACGAAAATCCATGCGGGCGAAACGGTCGGCAACGACGAGCAGAAGCTCGAATTCCGCGCCACCACGGCCTATGCGCTGGGACCGCTGCCGGAAATCGAGAACGTGAAGGCGGTCGACCGCGAGCAGTCCAATTCGAGTGTGATCGTTGACGGCAAATTCGTCGTGAAAATTCTGCGCCGCATCACCGCCGGCATCCACCCCGAGATCGAGGTGGGCCGCTTCCTGGTCGATGTGGCGCATTACCAGAATGCGCCGGCGCTGCTCGGCAGCATCGAACTGCTTGAAGGCGAGAATCGCAGCGCGCTCGCGGTGGTGCACGCCTATGTCGAGAATCAGGGCGACGCCTGGAGCGTGACCAGCGC
Source organism: uncultured Pseudomonadota bacterium (assembly GCA_963837965.1). Classification (GTDB taxonomy): domain Bacteria; phylum Pseudomonadota; class Alphaproteobacteria; order Rhizobiales; family Xanthobacteraceae; genus Pseudolabrys. The sequence goes on from CAWIPY010000017.1 coordinate 58,128, forward strand.
CTCGCTCGATCGCTTCGTCGAAGAGCAGCGCCTGCTGCCCGACGAGGCCATGACCGAGACGTCGGAAACCGCCTCCATGCTGCAGCGCATGCGCCAGATCGGCAAACGCACCGGCGAACTGCACCTGGCCTTCGCCAGCGGCGCCGGCATCCCGGCCTTCGAGCCAGAGCCGATCGCCACCGCCGACACCGCGCGCTGGACCGACGGCTTGCTGGCGCGGGCACGCAACGTCTTCGTGCTGCTCGAGCGCGGCCTCAAGAACCTGCCGGAGCCGGCCTCGAATCTGGCCGAACGGCTGCTCGAGAACTGCGACGCCATCGCGGCACATATCGAGCAGGGCCGCGGCGAGACCTACGAGGGCATGAAGATCCGCCACCACGGCGATTTCCATCTGGGCCAGGTCCTGGTGGCCAAGGACGACGCTTATATTCTCGATTTCGAGGGAGAGCCTCGCCGTTCGCTCGACGAGCGGCGCGGCAAGGAGCCGCCGGCGCGCGACGTGGCGGGCTTCCTGCGCTCCATCGACTACGCAACCAGCGCGGCGCTCTTCCGCACGCCCAATCTGACCCCCGAAGACGGCGCCACGCTGGCCAAACGCCTGCGCGCCTGGGGCGAGCAGATGACCGCGGCCTATTGGGAGAGCTACCGCGAAGCCCTCGGCGACGCGCATCTCTGGCCGGCCGAGGAAGACAAGAGCCGCGATCTTCTCAATCTCTTCCTGCTGGAGAAGGCGCTCTACGAAATCGAATACGAATTGAGCAACCGGCCGTCCTGGTCGCACATCCCGATCGAGGCCACTTTACGCATCCTCGCGCAGCGCGGGGTCATCAGCCTCGCCGAACAGCGCGCGAGCCTCGATGAACAGCCCGGGGAGCCCACACCATGACCGAACTTTCGCCCGTCGCCCGCGAGATCATCGCCGGCCGCCATGCCGATCCCTTCGGCTATCTCGGCCTGCACACCGAGAATAACGAGACCGTGGTGCGCGTCTTCCTGCCCGACGCCAGCCGTGTCGTCGCCGTCGGCGAGCACGGCGAACGCGAACTCGAACGTATCGACCCGGCCGGGCTGTTCGCCGGCGCGCTGGACGGACCGCAGCGCTATCGCCTGCGCGCGCAGTTCGGCGAGCGCGAGGTGGAGATGGAGGACGCCTACCGGTTCCCGCCGCTGCTGACGGACTACGATCTCTATCTGCTCGGCGAAGGCAATCACCTGCGGCTTTATGAGAAGCTCGGCGCCCACGTCATGACGCTGGACGGTGTCGAAGGCGTCGGCTTCGCGGTGTGGGCGCCGAATGCGCAGCGGGTGAGCGTCGTTGGCGATTTCAATTTCTGGGACGGGCGCCGCCATGCCATGCGCGTGCGCGGCAACGGCTACTGGGAAATCTTCGTGCCCGGTGCGCGCGCCGAGCACAGATACAAGTACGAGATCGTCACCCGCGACGGCCACCTGCTGCCACTGAAATCCGATCCGATCGGCTTCGGCAGCGAGATGCGTCCGGCCACGGCTTCCGTCGTGGTCGACAACGCCAGGCTGCCGCGGCCGTCGCCGACGCGCGACAGCATCAACGCGCTCGACCAGCCCATGTCGATCTACGAGGTGCACCTCGGCTCATGGCGCAAGAAGGGCGAACACGGGCAATACTGGCTGACCTATAACGAGATGGCCGAGCAATTGCCGGCCTATGCGGCCGAAATGGGCTTTACCCATGTCGAACTGCTGCCCATCGCCGAGCATCCCTTCGACGGCTCGTGGGGCTACCAGCCGACCGGCCTGTTCGCGCCGACCAGCCGCTTCGGCTCGCCGGCCGAATTCGTCCATCTGATCGATGCCCTGCACAAGGCCGGCGTCGGCGTGCTGCTTGACTGGGTGCCGGGGCACTTTCCCGACGACCCGCATGGGCTTGCCCAGTTCGACGGCACCGCCCTCTACGAACATGCCAACCCGATGCAGGGCCGCCATCTCGACTGGGGCACGATGATCTACAACTACGGCCGCGTCGAGGTGGTCAACTTCCTCTTGTCCAACGCGCTGTTCTGGCTCGACCGTTACGGCGTCGACGGATTGCGGGTCGATGCGGTCGCCTCGATGCTTTATCTCGATTACAGCCGGCCGGCCGGCGCCTGGATCCCCAATAAATACGGCGGGCGCGAAAACATCGATGCCATCGCCTTCCTGCGCCGGACCAACACAGAACTGTACAAGGACTATCCGCACGCCACCACCGCCGCCGAAGAGTCGACCGCCTGGCCCATGGTCTCGCGCCCGGTGGACGTTGGCGGCCTCGGCTTCGGCTACAAATGGAATATGGGCTGGATGCACGACACCCTGGAATACATTTCCAAGGACCCGATCTATCGCCGCCATCATCACGGCAACATTCTGTTCGGCTTGCACTACGCCTTTTCGGAAAACTTCATCCTGCCGCTCTCCCATGACGAGGTCGTGCACGGCAAGCGCTCGATCCTCGGCCGCATGCCGGGCGACCAGTGGCAGCGCTTCGCCAACCTGCGCGCCTATTACGCCTTCATGTACGGCCACCCCGGCAAGAAACTGATGTTCATGGGCTCTGAATTCGCCCAGGACAGCGAATGGAACCACGATATCGCCCTGCCCTGGCACCTGACCGATCAGCCGCAGCATGCGGGCGTGCAGCGGCTGGTGCGCGATCTCAACCGCCTCTACCGCGACACCCCTGCGCTGCATGCGCTAGATTGCGATCCGGGCGGCTTCGAATGGCTGGTGGCCGACGACGCCGCCCATTCAACCTATGCCTGGCTGCGCAAGGGGCGCAATCCCAGCGAGCGTTGCGTGGTCGTGGTAAATTTCACGCCGGAGATTCTGCGCGATTACCGTGTCCGGGTGCCGTTCGCCGGGACCTGGCGTGAAGTGTTCAACTCCGACGCGGAGATTTACGGTGGCGCCAATGTCGGGAACGCTGGCGCGGTTTTTACATTCCCGACCCATGAAAGCCCGGAGCTTCGCCTTGTTGTCCCCCCGCTCGCTGCCATCTACCTCGTCCCCGAGGCCTAACGGGCATATCACGGCAGGCTCGCCCTATCCGCTGGGGGCCAATTGGGATGGACGCGGCACCAATTTCGCCCTGTTCTCAGCCAACGCAACCAAGGTCGAGCTGTGCCTGTTCGATCGCGACGGGCGGCGCGAGACCGAGCGCGTCGTCATGCCGGAGCGCAGTGAGGACGTCTGGCATGTCTATCTCTCGCATGTAACGCCGGGCCAGCTTTACGGCTACCGCGTGCACGGGCCCTATCAGCCGGAAGTGGGCCACCGCTTCAATCCGAACAAGCTACTGATCGATCCCTACACCAAACAGCTCGGCGGCCAGTTCACCTGGATCGACGCGCATTTCGGTTACCGCACCGGCGCTAAGCAGGAGGACCTGTCATTCGACCGGCGCGACAACGCGCGCGCGATGTTCAAATCCGTCGTGGTCGATCCCGCACATACCTGGCGCCACGAGCCGCGGCCGCAAATTCCTTGGGAAGACACCATCATCTACGAAGCGCACGTGAAAGGACTGACGCGGGAGCGCGACGACATACCGGCATCGACGCGCGGCATGTTCCGCGGCCTGACCGAGCCCGGCATGATCGACCACCTGCGCAGGCTCGGCGTCACGGCCATCGAGCTCCTGCCCGTCCAAGCTTTTCTCGACGACCGTTATCTGACCGACCGGGGCTTGCGCAACTACTGGGGCTACAACACGTTGAGCTTCTTCGCGCCGGAGCCACGCTATGCCGGTACCAATGCCATCGATGCCTTCCGTGCCACGGTGGCGGCGCTGCACGATGCCGGCATCGAGGTCATCCTCGACGTGGTTTACAACCACACCGCCGAGGGCAATCACCTGGGCCCGACGCTGTGCTACCGCGGTATCGACAACGCCTCCTATTATTGGCTCCTCCCGGACAAGCCGCGCTACTACGAGAACTTCACCGGCACCGGCAATGCGCTGAAGCTGGCGCATCCGCGCGTGCTGCAGATGGTCATGGACTCGCTGCGCCTATGGGTGGAGGCCTTCCACGTCGACGGCTTCCGCTTCGACCTCGCCACCACGCTGGGGCGCGAGCCGGCCTTCGACCGCAACGCGCCGTTCTTCGCCGCCATCCGCCAGGATCCGGTGCTCGCCCGCGTCAAGATGATCGCCGAGCCCTGGGACCTCGGCCTGGGCGGCTACCAGGTCGGCGGCTTTCCCACCGGCTGGTCGGAGTGGAACGACTTCTACCGCCACAGCGTGCGGCGCTTCTGGCGCGGCGACGACGGCCTGATCGGCGATCTTGCCCACTGCATGACCGGATCGTCGGCGCAGTTCCACCATGACAACCGCAGCCCGCGCGCCAGCGTCAACCACGTGACCGTGCATGACGGCTTCACGCTGGCTGACCTCGTTTCTTACGAGCGCAAGCACAACAAGGCGAACGGCGAGGACAACCGCGACGGCTCCGACGACAACCTCAGCACCAATTGCGGCGTCGAGGGCCCGACCGACAACAAGGCCGTGCTGGCCATGCGCCGCCGGCTGCGGCGCAATCAGCTCGCCTGTCTGTTTCTCGCGCAGGGCGTGCCGCTGATGCTGGCGGGCGACGAAATTGGCAACGGTCAGAACGGCAACAACAACGCGTATTGCCAGGACAACGAGATCGGCTGGGTGGACTGGTCGAAGCGTGGCAGCGACGATGACCTCACCACCTTCGTCGGCGAGTTGACCCGGCTGCGCCGCGATTTTCCGCAGCTCACGCCGCGCGACTGGCTGCAGGGCCAGAAAGCCGACGGCTCCTATGACGTGAAATGGCTCACGCCGCAGGGCAAGGAAATGGAGGAGGAAGATTGGAACGTGCCCCATGCGCGCTTCCTCTCCTATGTGCTGGCGCCGGTGCACGAAGGCGGCAAGCCGTTGTTCATCGTCCTCAATGGCGCCGACGAGCCGATCAAGATCACGTTCCCGGAATGGCCCGGCGTGCGCTGCTGGAATTGCGTGCTCGACACTTCGGACCACCAGGAGCACACCGTGAACCTGCCGCCGGGCGGCAATTGGGGAGCCCACGTGCGCTGCGTACTGGCCTATGCGGGTGAGCCGTGAGCGAGCAGACGCGATTCGGACCGCTCATCTCCGCAGCCGGCGTCACCTTCCGGCTGTGGGCGCCGGCCGTGCGCGAAGCGACGTTGCTGCTCGACGGCCGCGACCGGCTCGCCATGCGCCGGCATGGCGAATGGTTCGTGGCGCACGCGGCCGATGCCGGGCCGGGCACGCTTTATTGCTTCACGATCGACGGCGAACTCGACATTCCCGATCCCGCTTCGCATTTCCAGCCGCAGGACGCCCACGGGCCGAGCGAGGTGATCGACCACGCAAGTTATCCCTGGCAGGCGAACGACTGGAAAGGCCTGCCCTGGGAGCGCGCGGTCTTCCTCGAAAGCCACGTCGGCACCTTCACGCGCGAAGGCACCTTCGGCGCGATGACGGAACGGCTCGACCATCTGGCCGAGACCGGCATCACGGCGCTCGAACTGATGCCGGTAGCGGACTTTCCCGGTCGCTGGAACTGGGGCTACGACGGCGTGCTGTGGTTCGCGCCCGATGCCGCCTATGGCCGGCCGGACGAATTGAAGGCGCTGGTCGATGCCGCGCATGCGCGCGGCCTGATGGTGTTCCTCGACGTGGTCTACAACCACTTCGGGCCGGAAGGGAATTACCTGCACCGCATCGCGCCGCCGTTCTTTTCCAGCGATCACCATACGCCCTGGGGCGCGGCCATCGACTACCGCGTGCCGGAAGTGCGCGCCTTCGCAATCGACAACGCGCTGCATTGGCTGCGCGATTACCGCTTCGACGGCCTGCGGCTCGACGCGGTGCACGCCATCGTCGAGCCGGGCCGGCCCAACGTGCTCATCGAGCTGGCGGCGGCCGTGCATGAGCTGGCGCAAGAGACCGGCCGCCATATCCACCTCGTGCTGGAGAACGACGACAACGCCGCACATTTCCTGCAGCCCACATCGAAGCCGCAGAACGGCTTCTATCGCGCGCAGTGGAACGACGACTATCACCACGCCTGGCACGTGCTGCTCACGCGCGAGCGCCAGGGCTATTACCGCGACTACCAGGACGCCGGCATGCGCATCGCGCGCACGCTGGCGCAAGGCTTCGCCTATCAGGGCGAAGCCTCGACGCACCGCGGCGGCAAGGCACGCGGCGAGCCGAGCGCGCAATTGCCGCGCGCCGACTTCGTCAACTTCGTGCAGAACCACGACCAAATCGGCAACCGGCCCATGGGCGAGCGGCTGAGCGTGCTGGCGACTCCGGAAGCGTTGGAAGCCGCTCTGGCGGTGCTGCTGCTGCAACCGGGGCCGCCGCTGATGTTCATGGGCGACGAATGGGGCGCCCCCGAGCCGTTCCCCTTCTTCTGCGACTTCAAGGGCGATCTCGCCGACGCCGTGCGACAGGGCCGCCGCCGCGAATTCGCCGAGGCCTATGCACTGCACGGCGACGAAATTCCCGATCCGCTGGCGGCCGAGACGCGCGACATGGCGGTGCTGGATTGGGGTGCGCCGAGCCGGCCGGAGCATGCCAAACGCCTCGCGCTGACCCGCGCTTTGCTCGCCGCGCGCCAACGCTTTGTCGCGCCGCTGCTGCCGGCGATGCAGACGCCGGGCGAGGTGCGCTTTGAGTCCGGCCTGCTCACCGCGCGCTGGGCGGCGGGCGAAAAGACATTGATGCTGCTCGCCAACCTGTCCGAGGCGCCGAGTGCCAACCCGATCGCAACGTGGGGCAAGCCGACCTGGGGCGATGCGCCGCCGCACGAACTGCCGCCCTGGTCGGTTTATGCAAGCATCGGAGCGACGTAATGCCGCCCGCGGTGCCGCTCGCCACCTACCGGCTGCAGCTCACCAAGGCGTTCGGCTTCGACCAGGCGGCCGAACTCGTCCCCTATCTGAAGCAACTCGGCATCACGCATCTCTACGCTTCGCCCTTCCTCAAGGCGCGGCCGGGCAGCACGCACGGTTATGACGTTGTAGATCATGATCAGATCAATCCCGAGCTCGGCGGCGAGGAGGGCTTTACCCGGCTCTCCGCCGCGCTGAAAGGACACGACATCGGGCTGATCCTCGATTTCGTGCCCAACCACATGGGCGTCGGCCATGCCGACAATGCCTGGTGGCTGGACGTGCTGGAATGGGGCCAGCGCTCGCCCTATGCCGGCTATTTCGACATCGCCTGGGACGGCATCCCGCACCGCCGCCATCCCGGCGTCCTGGCGCCGATCCTCGGCCGGCCTTATGGCGAGGTGCTGCAAAGCGGCGAACTGGCGCTGAAATACGACCCGGAAGCCGGCAGCTTCGCCGCCTGGTATTTCGACCACAAGCTGCCCATCAACCCGCAGCGCTACGGCGAGATGCTGCGCACCATCGTGGCCACGGCCGACGCCGCCGGCACCGAGACCGGCGCCGCGCTCCTCGCGCTGGCCGACGATTATCGCGACCCGCGGGCGCCTTCCTACCGCGAGGCGCCCGAACTCAAACGCCGGCTCGCCGATATTGCCGGCGCCCCGGCGATCATCGAGCGCGGGCTCGCCGCCTATCGCAGCCTGAGCGACGCGGGCGCCGCGTTGCTGCACCGCCTGCTCGAGCGCCAGCATTACCGCGTCGCCTATTGGCGCGTGGCGGTCTCCGCGGTGAACTATCGCCGCTTCTTCGACATCAACGATCTCGCCGGCCTGCGCGTGGAAAATCCGGCCACCTTCCGCGCCATCCATACGCTGGTGGCGCGGCTGATTGCGGCCGGCGATTTGCAGGGTCTTCGGCTCGACCACATCGACGGCCTGCGCGACCCGGCGCAATACACCTACCGGCTGCGCCGCCTGACCGCCAAGATGGGCGGGCGGACGCGGCGGCGCGGGCCCTTCTACGTGGTGGTGGAGAAGATCCTGGCCGAAGGCGAGCCGATGCCGAAACTCACCGGCGTCGCCGGCACCACCGGCTATGAATGGCTCAACATCATCTCGCGCGTGCTGCTCGACGGCAAGGGCCTCGACCGGCTGGAGCGGAGCTGGCGCACCTTCACCGGCGAGCAACGAGACTTCGCCCGCATTCTCGACAATGCCAAGCTGCGGGTGATCGAGGCGATGCTGGCGTCCGAGTTCACCGTGCTGACCAGCGCGCTGGCGCGCATCGCCGCCGGGCATTTCTCCACGCGCGACTATACGCTCGACCGATTGCGCGCCGCCTTGCAGCTCTACGTGCTCGAATTTCCCGTCTACCGCAGTTATGTGACCGACGCCGGCGCCGCGGCCGGCGACCGCAAGATCATCGAAGGCGCCATCGCGCGCGCGCGGGCGCGCTGGCTGGGCCCCGATCCCGAGATATTCGATTTCCTGCGCGACGCCGTCACCGTCGAGCTCGCCGGAAACCCGGGCTACAGCGCGCCGCGCGTGCGCGATTTCGCGCTCAAGCTGCAGCAGTTCACCGGCCCGCTGATGGCGAAGTCCATGGAGGACACCGCCTTCTATCGCTACCACCGCCTGCTGGCGCTCAACGAAGTGGGCGGCGAGCCGGCGGCGGACGCGTTATCGCTCGATGAATTTCACGCGCTCCAGCGGCAGCGCGCCGAAACGGCGCCGGCGGGCCTGACCGCCACTGCCACGCACGACACCAAGCGCGGCGAGGACGCCCGCGCGCGCATCCTGGTGCTGGCCGAGATGGCAGGCGAATGGGACGCCGCCGTGCAGAGCTGGCGCGAACTGAACGCGCCGCTGGTGCAGCAGGTTGACGGCAAGCGCAGCCCCTCGATCGGCCATGAATACATGCTCTATCAGGCGCTGATCGGCGCCTGGCCGGGCACGGTCGACGATGACTTTGTCGCGCGCATGCAAGGCTATGCGCTGAAGGCCGCGCGCGAGGCGAAGCAGGAGACGAGCTGGAACAATCAGGACTTGGCCTATGAAGAAGCCCTGAACGGATTTGTCGGCAAAGTGCTCGACGCGGAAACCTCGGCACGCTTCATCGAATCGTTTGGCGCGTTCGCCGCGCGCACGACGCTTGTCGGCGCACTGAACTCGCTGTCGCAGCTCGCCTTGAAGACGCTCACCCCGGGCGTGCCGGATTTCTACCAGGGCACGGAATTCTGGGATTTGTCGTTGGTCGATCCGGACAACCGCCGCCCCGTCGACTTCGGCATGCGGCAGCGTGAGCTGGCGGATGACAGGCAGGATTGGCGGCAACTCGCCGAGAACTGGCCGGACGGGCGCATCAAGATGACCCTGACCCGCGCGCTGTTGCGGCTGCGGCATGAATTTTCCGATCTGTTTCGCGAAGGCGCCTACGAACCGCTGCCGGTGAGCGGCGCCCATGCCGAGCACGTCATCGCCTTTGCGCGTACGCTCAAGGGACGACGGCTGGTCGTCGCCATCGGGCGGCATTTCTGCCCGCTGACCGACGGGGGAAAGCAATGGCCGTCGGGATGGGACGGCGTGGTCGAGCCCGAAGCGAACGGGACTTACGAATATCTTATTGGCGCGAACCGCGGTCAGCGCACCAACACATTGTCGCTCGCGGAGATGTTCAGCGAGGTGCCGGTCGCTGTGCTGCGGCAAATCTAACCCCTGTCATTCCGGGGCGCGGCCATAAGGCCGCGAACCCGGAATCATAATCGGCGCTTCGGAGTAGCGCGCTGATTTGCACCTCGTTGCGCTTTTCGTCGCTATCGGCCATTGCCTGCCTCTGTGGACGCCCTGGGGATAGCAGCGGGGACGGAAAACCCGGCCTTGCGCATTTGCCCCGGTCCCGGAATTGTGGGTCATCGTCAAAGCGACTGATTCGCACCCAGACAGCTGCTTTAGCTGTCCGGATGCCAATCGGTTTTGGGGCGAGCAAGCGCGGGGGGCTGGATTTCCGACCCGGTCCCCGAGGGTGCAAGTCCCTCTCGCTCCCACCTCCCTCCCCCATCCAAAAGGGGAGGGTCCGTTCCCTTCAGGCCCCTTCCACAAGGGCCCTCACATTCCGCCGCCCTTCCAGAAGGCGGGGCTGGAGCAACGGGGTCTCGGGTCCAATCCGGGGCCCCGTTGTGCTTTTGGAGCACACAATTTCCAGAGTGGAAACTGCCCCTCCATAAGCCCCTGATTTATCAGGGATTTTTTGTTGCCGGTTCGGCACACGTAACTTGTTACACACCATGTAACTCTGCGGAATATGGATTCGGGCTCGCCGCTTCGCGGCGCCCCAGAATGACGGCGAGGGCTACTTCTTCGGATAGACCGCGATCATGTCCAGCTCCACCCGCGCGCCGGGGGTGGAAAGCTGATTGACGCAGACGGTGGTCGAGGCCGGCGTCCAGTCGCCGAAATATTCCGCGAGCACCGCCACCATGCCGTCCATGTCGCGCATGTCGGTGAGATACTTCGTCACCTTCACCACGTCGGTCCAGGTGAGGCCCTCATGGTCGAGGATCGATTTGACGTTCTCCATCGCCAACCGCGTCTGGTCCTCGATGCGGACCGGATGATTGTGCTCGGAGAAATCGTGCGGATGCTTGTGATAGAGCGGTGACGGCGTGGCGCCTGAGATGAACAGGAGATCGCCCGGCGCCTCGACGCGGATGGCCGGCGCATAGGGCATATCCGGCTTGCGCGCGGGCAGCGTCTGGATTTCGCCGAGCGATGGATTGGTCGGCGAGTTTTTGAAGGCGGGCCGGCGGTCGCTCATACGGCATGTCTAGCCGCGTTTGCACCCTTCGGCAACGATCAGGCCTTCGGATAGCCGACCGTCTGGCAGAAGGTGACGAACTGGCCCGCGCCGAGTCGCATGGCCTTTTCCAGCTTCTCGTAGGGCACCGCCCCGCGGAAGACGCTGCCCAGCCCCTGCGACGCACAGTAGAGATAGACGTTCTGCCCGGTGAAGCCGGCATTGACCGAGGCGAACAGCCGCCGGTCGGCGGGAGACACGTCATGCATCCGCTCGCCATGGGCCACGAAAATGAGATTGAGCGGCGCGCCGGGCACGAAGTCCTGCGTCCCGGTCAGCGCGCGAATGTCATCAGACGAATGCTGGCGCAAGGCGTGCGCCTTGGGATCGTAGAACCAGACGCCGTCGGCCATGGCGGCATAGACGTCGATCACCATGATGTGCCGCCAGTAGGGCGCGGTGCGGTCGCCGGATGCGGGACGGTTGATACCGAAGGCTGCCCACAACAGATCGGAGAGCACCTGTTGCGGGATCGCTTTGTCGCTGTATTCGCGCGTCGAATGCCGCAGCTTGAGGGCCTGCATCAGCGGCATGGCCGCGCTCGTGTCGGGCGGCGGCAGGGCTACGATTTTCGGCTCCGCCGCGCCGGCAAAGCGGGTAGTGCCGGCAAGGACGGCGGCCGAGATCAGCCCGGCGCTGGCTTCACGTCGCGAGATCATTGGCAGGCTCCTCTATGGCTAGCGGCGTTCAGCCGAAATCGCCCGCTCGCCCTCGCGAAAGCGAGGACCCGACGCGAAAATTTCGAGCCGCGCAGTCATATCCCTGGATTCCCGATTGCGGAGCAATGAGTGGAGTGCGCATTGACCGATTTTGATAAATCTAGGCCGTCCGCTCGGCGGCGTTTTGACGAGAATCAATTCGCGGCGGCCAGCGCCTGCGCGCGTGCGCGCGCCGCGGAAATAAATGCCGCGTAGCTCCAGGCCAGATGGCGGGCGGATACTTGCGCGCCGCTTTCGCGGTCGACCTGTTCCGACAGCGCGCCGTCCGGCGGCGTGAGGTCGCGCACGGTCGCCATGAAGGCATCGCCGCGCTTCACCAATGCGTCGCGGTCTTCTCCGGGCTGCCGCGCGCGGGCGTAGCAGAGCGTCGCCGCGGCCAGCGTGGTCGGATACCAGGCGCCGCCGCCGAAATAGCGGTCGCCCTTGTAGCGGCCGAGCGCCGGCGCTTCACGGCCGCGATTGATCGGAAACTCACGCACAAAGAACGCCTCGATCGCCGCCATCGTCCTGTGCACGCGCGGGTCCAGCACGCTGTGCGGGCCGTCCGGCAGATCGGCGTCGAGCACCGCCAGCAATTGCGCGGCGTCGATCACGTCGTCGGCGTCATCGCCGGCCGCGGGCACCATCGCGGTGTAGACCTGATGGCGCTCCGACCAATGGCGATCGAGCGCCGCGCGCAATGTCGCCTCCGCCTCGTCGCACGCATCGCCTTCGCCGGCGAAAGCGCGGCCATGCATCAGCGCGCCGAGTTGCACCAGCGCGACATAATAATGATGCGTATCCTGCCCCGGCTCTTCCCACGGCCCGATGCAGCGCCGGCCGGCATGGCGCACCGTGAAGCCCAGATCGCGACGCAGCAGCGTCGCGATCGCGTCGCTCGGCGGCCCCCCGACATCGAGATAATGCAGGCACGCGAGCGCGCGCAGCGCCGGGCCGTCGTACTGCGGCCGTGACCAGCGAAACACGTCGATGGTTCCATCCGGATTGAAACGCGGCTCGCCGAGCAATATATCCCCTGCAAGCGCACGTATCTCCGCATCGGGGCGGAGAAACTCACGGAACCCGTGCCGCGTCGCTTGCCGGTAGCGGCTTTGCCCGGCAAATTCAGCGCCGTCGAGTTCGCCCAGCGCCAGGCTGAATTCGATGAAGTCGTTGAAGTGGCCGCGCCAGCGCGCGCGCTCGTGGTCCGTCCGGGCGTCGTCCATCAGATCGGCGGCGCTGCGCATGACGATTGCCGAATCACGCAGCCAGTGGAAGAAATAGTCGGGCTCGGGATCCCAATTGGCGATAACCGGCGAGGCGAGCACCGAACCTTTCGCCGGCACGACTGTCTGACTGAACGCCTCGCGCCGCCGTGTTAACTGCGTCGCCGAGATCGCTTGTTCCATGGCGCCGGCGCTGCGCTTTGTTTGCTGCGTGATCCACGCGAAAAGCTCGTTCGTTTTATTATTCATCGCCAAATCGCCTTGGAACTTGCGGCGAGTCGGTTTCGCCCACGTGAGAAAGTTCCATAGCCCAAATGGCGTAAACCCTGGCGGCGTTTGCTTGCGATTAAGGCTTGCAATTTAGGCTGTTTGATATGAATCATCCCCTCACCTGGGTGCCTATGGCAGCAGAGCGCTGGTCTCGGGGGACCAGCAAAAGAAAGAAAAAGTGCGACAACGACATAGCGGAAACCTGACAGGCGAGCACGCCGATTCGCGCCTGCACGGCGATCCCCTCATGAACGAGGCCGCCGGACGGACGGCTGCGGCCGGACGGTCGGCTGAGCCGGAGTTCAAGCCGCCGACGGCAATTTACGAAAAAAGGAGCGCGATTTCCGAGAGCCGCACGCTGCTGCGCGCGCTCTGGCGTTCGCCTCACCGGACGCGCATCATCATGTTCGTCGTCGGCATCATCGCGGTGCTGATCGCCAATATGTTCGGGCAGGTGAAGCTCAACACCTGGAACGGTTCCTTCTTCGATACGCTGGCGCAGAAGAACCTGTCGCAGTTGCTGCACCAGTTGCTGATCTTCCTCGCCATCGTCAGCGGACTGCTCGCGTTCGTCGTCGGCCAGACGTGGATGCAGCAGATGCTGAAAGTCCGCCTGCGCGAATGGCTGACTCATCACCTGCTCGATGAATGGCTGGTCGCGGGGCGCGCCTACCGGCTCGGCCTCGCCGGCCAGATCGGCGTCAATCCGGACCAGCGCATCGAGGAAGACACCCGCAAGCTGACCGACCTGTCGGCGGGTCTCGGCGTCGGCCTGTTCCAGGCCTCGCTGCTGCTGATCAGCTTCATCAGCATCCTGTGGACGCTGTCGAGCCATCTCGTCTTCAAGTTCGGCGGCTACAGTTTCAGTATTCCCGGCTACATGGTCTGGTGCGCCATCATCTACGCGGCGATCGGCTCGCTGCTGACCTGGAAGGTGGGCACGCCGCTGATCGGCTTGAACGCCGAGCTCTACGCCCGCGAGGCGGAGCTGCGCTTCGCGCTGGTGCGCGTGAACGAAAGCGCCGAAAGCATCGCGCTGTCCGGCGGCGAATGCGACGAACGCCGCCAGCTCGACAACACGGTCGGCCGAGTCATTACGACCATGCGCGACCTCTCCGGCGCGCTGTCCAAGCTCACCTGGATCACCTCGGGTTACGGCTGGGTCGCGATCGTCGTGCCGATCGTGGTCGCTTCTCCCGGCTATTTCAGCGGCGGCCTGACCATCGGCGGCCTGATGATGGTGGTCGGCGCCTTCAACCAGGTGCAGTCCTCGCTGCGCTGGTTCGTCGACCAGTTCCCCTCGATCGCCGATTGGCGCGCCACCCTGCAGCGCGTCAGCGCCTTCAAGGCCGCGGTCGACAAGGTGGACGCGATGGACGCAAACAGCGACACCATCAAGCTCGTCCGCCACCCGGAAGGAAACCTCGCGTTCGAGCGCGTCAGCGTACTGCTCGCCGACGGACGCGTGGTCATCTCCGACGCCACGGTGGAAATCGAGCCCGGCGAGCGCGTGCTGATCGTCGGCGAGTCCGGCGCCGGCAAGAGCACGCTGTTCCGCGCGCTGGCGGGCTTGTGGCCCTGGGGCAGCGGCATCATCCGCCTGCCCGACCCGGACAGCATGATGTTCATGCCGCAGCGGCCTTATCTGCCGCTCGGCACCATGCGTGCGGCCATCACTTATCCGGACCCGCCGGACGCTTTCGACTCCGCCGAGGTCGCCGCCGTGGTCAAGCGCGTGGGGCTCGCCGAATTCCTGCCCGCCATCGACATGGAAACGCGGCTCGACAAGAATCTCTCGCTCGGCCAGCAGCAGCTCGTCGCCTTTGCGCGCCTGCTGCTGCATCGGCCGGCCTGGGTGTTCCTGGACGAAGCCACCTCCGCGCTCGACGAGGTGAGCCAGCGCCGTGCGATGTCGATCTTCGACCATGAGTTGAACGCCACGACGGTGGTGAGCATCGGCCATCGGCCCGGCCTCGAGCACTTCCATAACCGCGTGCTCACGCTGGTGCGCACCCCGAACGGCGCCGTGTTCGACCACACCGTCCCGCAGCCGAAGCCCGCGGCTGGCTTCTGGCCGTTCACGCGTCACCATGATGCGCCGGCAGCGGGCTATACGCCGGCCACGGCCGATATAAAGATATCCGCCCGGCGCGCGGGCGGCGGGATATCTTGAACTAAATTATATCCTTCGGGTCCTCTGATGTTCGTTTGTCAAGGATTTTGCAAAGCTTCTTCATCGACCCGCCTGGATCGTGAGATCAGATAGCACGCGCATGGTCGGAGGCAGAGCTCAAGACGACGGCTGAATCACACTCTGATGCGCGGGTTGGTTACCGCAGGACCGTTAATTCGTCTCGGGCTGCCTCCTGTCTCCCGTCGGACATCGAACAAGTTCGGTCACTCAGGACCCTCGAGGATTCCCTGGGAAGCTCTGCCTCCGGTGATGCGCGCGGGGCTGATCGGCGAAGTTTTGGTGTTGCGTCTCCTTGGTTGATGACGTGATGGCGGTCAGGCGGCTTCAGCAGGTTGAACGTGTCGGGCAATTGCCCAGATGAAGGCTGCCATTTCCCGAGCGATGGCCGTGGTGACGACTGTTTTCGGCTTGCCTCGCGCGGCGAGACGGCGATAGCGGCTGCAGAGACGCAGCTGCGCCTTCCAGGCGATCTCGCGCACAGCCTTCGGCAGGCTTGTAAGCCGCTCCTGGTGCACCGGCCCGACCCGCGCCGCCATGCGGTAAGCCCAGGCTCCCTCGATAAGCATGCGCCGCGCACTCTTGTTGCCGGCCTTCGTTATGCCGCCGCGAAGTGTTCGCGCGCCGGAAGAATGTTCGGATGGTACCAAGCCAAGGTAACTCATGAACTGACGCGGTTTGTCGAAGCGACGGAGGTCGCCCGTCTCCGCCGCGACAGTCACCGCCGAGATAAAACTGACGCCTCGCATGGCCTGGATGGCGTTGACCACCGGTCGCAATGACCAGCGCGGTAGCATATCCGCGATCTGCTGTTCCAATCGGGCCAGCCGCAGCCCGGCATCGTCGACCAGGTCAATGGATTCCTGCAGTACGATCCGATGCGCCGGTTGATCGAATGTAAGCGTTGCTAGCCAACGGCGATGCCTCTTTGTCCAACTGCGACCGCCTGTAAAGATCAGGTTCTGACGAAGCAGGAATCCCTGCAACTGTTGGCGCGCCCTGCGCAGGCCCTCCATCGCGGCCGTACGCAGACGGACCAGGTCGCGCATCGCTTCGTGCCCTTCGTCTGGCACCCATACTGCTGTGAGTTCGTCTGCACGATGCAATCGAGCAAGCGTTACAGCATCACGACGATCGGTCTTCACTCGGTCGCCTGGACGAGTTGGCGTGAGAGAAGGTGCAACCACGATGCATTCATGCTCAAGCTTGGTGATCTGTCGGTGGATAGCATAGCCGCAGGGACCAGCTTCGTAGCAAAAGCGTAGCTCGCCTTCGCGCTTAGCGAGCTTTGTGACGAGGCGAACAATAGCCTCGGGTTTGTTCACGATAGTTCCCATGAATCTCACTTCACTCCCGCGGGGGCCCTCGGCAACTGCGACCGCGATCGTTTCTTTGTGCACATCCAAACCGACAAAAAGCGTATTCTGCTTCATGGCTCGTCTCCTGTGTGTGAGGCTCGGCACCGCTCATCCGGTGCAATCCTCGGCATACACACCGTGAGACGAGCCGCCGCCTAACTCAAACGAACATTGGGTCCTTCCGGGACGCGAGCGAGGCGAGCGAGCCCGGAATCCGCAGCGACATAACGAGCTTTCGCGCGGCCCCGGATTCCGGGCCCGACCCCTTCGGGGCCGTCCCGGAATGAGACCCGAAACCTACGCCGCACCGTTGGGCGGGAAGAACTGATAGAGCCAGGTCTCCGTCAGCGTCTTGTTGTCGAGGCGCAGGAAGCAGCGCAGATCGATCTGTTTTTTGCCCGGCGCGTGGACGTCGAATGCAACCCGCCAGCGCTCGGTGCCGACCACCTTGATCACATAGGCATTGCTGATCTTGCCGCGCGAGGCGTTCACGATCGGCTCGATATCGTAGCGCGGCTTCATTCCCGTGAGCGGTCCGCCGGCAAAGTCGATGACGAATTTCCAGCTGTCCTTATCGGTCGGCGCGGTCTTGCCGGGCACACCGCCGCGGCCGATGCGGGTGGCGGTCACGCGACCGATATCGCTCGGCGGGAATGGGTTGTCGTTCTGCCAATAGAGCCGATAGGCGAACTTGATGTTGTCGCCGGCCTTCACCGGCCGCTTCGGCTTCCAAAGGACGACGATATTGTCGTGGATCTCGTCCTGGGTCGGAATTTCGACCAGTTGCACGGCGCCGCCCCCCCAGTTGCCCAGCGGCTCCACCCAGATGCTCGGCCGCCGGTTGTAGAAGGCGCCGTCGTCCTGATAGTCCTCGAACTTGCGGTCGCGCTGCATCAGGCCGAAGCCTTTGGGGTTTTCGTCGAGGAACGAATTGGTCAGCACCGATGGCGGATCGATGAGCGGCCGCCAGATGCGCTCGCCCTTGCCCGTCCACAGCGCCAAGCCGTCGCTGTCGTGGATTTCCGGCCGCCAGTCGGTCGCGTATTGCCGGTCGTTTTCCCCATACCAGTACATGCTGGTGAGCGGCGCGATGCCGAGCTGGGCGATGTCGTTGCGGATGAACAGTTCGGTCATCACCTGCATGATGGCGCCGGTGTGCTTTTCCGCGATGAACTGGTAGGCGCCGGTCAGGCTCGGCCCGTTAAGCAGCGCATAAATGGTGATCGAGGGCTGATGCGGATCCGGCTCCGCCAGCCAGAACTCCTCAAAGCGAGGGAATTCCTCCTTGGCGGAGGCGGTGGTGTCGACGGCGATGCCGCGCGCAGAAGCGCCGTATTGGTTGTCCTCGCCGGCGCTTCGGAAATAGCTGGCGCCTTGGAAGGCCAGCCAGTCGATTTTGCTGGCCGGCCCGTTCATCACGCGGAAGCCGGAAAAGCCGAGTTCCTTTGGCAGCTTCTGCGCCAGCCCGGTATCCCCGTAATCAAAGTCCTCCGGCGAATAGATGACGCGCCGGGCCATGCCGCCGGACATGACATTGATCCGGACCGGCAGCGGATTGAATTTGTCGACATGGAATAGCCGCACCGGGAAAGGATCGGCGCCATTGTCGAAGAGCGATTTACCGGGGCGGAATTTTATTTTCTGCACCACGTCGAAATCGATCTTGCTCACGACGTCCGGCGCGATCGGCTTCGGCGGAACGTAGGACTTCGCCGCGAGCGCCTTGGCGGCCTGCCGCAGCTTCTCGAAGTCGAACGGCTGCGGCGGCCCGAGAGAGGCGTCCGATTGGGCGGCGCTGGCGCGCCCATTGGCAAGCCCGACGGCGGTCAGCACCAGAGGTGCTCCGGCAAGCAGCAACTGCCTGCGATTGAGGCCGGCGGCGCGCCCCCTCCTGTCCGACTGGTTTACCGCCTCGGTCGTCATGTTTGTTTGCATATCCCCCTTGCCCCAAATGCAGCCCGGCATACTTGCCTTTGGCCCCGCGGAAACCAGTTCACCGTGCAATGCGTTTAAGGAGAAACCTAGGCATCGTCGGGAAGCGGAACGTTCGGCAGCGTTGGTAGTTCCCTTGGCGTAACGATGCGCGATTCCCGTAAACGGCGCGTAATTCTGAAATGATCGAACACAAAAAAGTCGCGAAGGCGGCTCCCAGCTAGTGATGAGTTTGAACCCATGCACGAAGACGCCACCCCTCCTCTTTGCCCTGCGCCGATGCCGCGCCAAGAGCTTGCCTTCTGGACGCCGGGCACGGTGCTGATGGCGAGCTTGCGCGTCCTCATCGAACTGCGACGCCCGCAACGCCTCTTGCGACGCGCGACCATCCGCGTGACGAATGCCGACGAAACGCGATGATCTTTCGGCTCAGCGCTGGCTGATCTTCGGCCTGGCCCTGTCGGCCACGGCGGCCGCCAGTACCCGGCTGCTGTCCATTTTTCGCGTGGACGGCATATCGCTGCTGGAGGGCGTGCTTGTCGCCACGTTCATCCTGCTGTTCGCCTTGATCGCACTGTCGTTCTTCGTCGCCTGCCTTGGCGCCCATGCGCTCTGGCGCGGCAGCCTGGATATGCCGTTGCGCGAGCCGCCGGAGCCGGAAGAAGCGCTCGCGAACGCCGGGCGCCCGCGCACCGTCCTCCTGGTGCCGGTCTACAACGAGAATGCCGACGAGGTCTTCGCCCGCATCGCCGCCATGACGGATTCGCTGCGCGAAGCCGGCGCCGAGAAGGAATTCGACTTCTTCGTGCTGAGCGATTCCACCGATCCGGCCTTCCGCACCGAGGAAGAGGCTGCCTGGCGCAGGCATCGCCGTAACGCCGCAAGCCCCCGCCTCTACTACCGGCACCGGGCCGACAATACCGGCCACAAGGCCGGCAACATCGCCGAGTTCTGCCGCAAATGGGGGGCCATGTACGACTACATGGTGGTGCTCGACGCCGACAGCCTGATGACCGGCCGCACGCTCGCCCGCCTGGTCCGTCTGATGGACGCAAACCCGCGTACCGCGCTGATCCAGGCGCCACCTTTGCTGATCGGCGGCGAATCGCTGTTCGCGCGCAGCCAGCAGTTCGCCTCCTGGGTCTATGGACGCATGTACGCGGCCGGGCTCGCCAAGATGCAGGGCCCGGATGGCAATTACTGGGGCCACAACGCCATTATCCGCATCCGGCCGTTCACGGAGAACTGCGGGCTGCCGATCCTGTCGGGCCGGCCTCCGCTCGGCGGCGAAATCATGAGCCACGATTTCGTCGAGGCGGCGTTACTGCGCCGCGCCGGCTGGGAGGTGTGGATGGCCCCCGATCTCGACGGTAGCTACGAGACCTCGCCGCCCACGCTGATCGAGCATCTCAAGCGCGACCGGCGCTGGTGCCAGGGCAACCTGCAGCACGTGAAGCTCCTGTTCGCACAGGGATTTCGGCTGCCGAGCCGCATGCACATGGCGTTCGGGGCGATGAGCTACCTCTCTTCGCCGATTTGGCTGCTATTGATCATCTTGTTCACCGCCCACGCCTTCCAGATCGACCGCACCCCCGTCACCTATGTGGGGCGGTATCCGGTGCTGTCCTGGCCGATCTCCCACACGGTCGCCTTCGTCAGCATCGCCGTCGCCTCGCTGGGGATGCTCTATCTGCCGAAGCTGATCGCGGTTGCTGTTGTGCTGCACGACCGCGATGCGGCGCGCATGCATGGCGGCTTGCGCGGCCTCCTCCTCAGCGTGTTGATCGAAAGCGTGCTGTCCACGCTGGTGGCGCCGGTCTTCATGCTGTCGCATAGCCGGTTCGTGTTCAGCATCCTCCGCGGCAGCAATACGCGCTGGGGCGCGCAACTGCGCGGCGGCAATGGCACCGGGCTACGCAATGCCGTTGCCGCCTTCGCCCCACACACCGTCATCGGGATCGTGGCGGGCGTGCTGGTCTGGACCTGGACGCCGGCCGACTTCTGGTGGTACGTGCCGCTGCTGGCCGGCTTGGTTACCGCGATCCTGTTCGCCTGGCTGACCAGCCTGCCGTCGTTGGGGGCGGCGGCGCGTCGTGCCGGTCTGTTCCTGGTGCCCAGTGAAACGGCTGGTCTTGCAATCGCCCAGCGCGTCGACCAGCTCATCGCCCAACGCGCGCAGGAAGAGGCTACAACGGACGACCTTCCCAAGGCCGAGGCGCTGCAGACGGCTTAAAGCGCTTCGCCGGCAATACGGCGCGATCCTGGCGGCCAATGCCCGATTTCATCGAGTCTCTGCTGCGGCGCATGAGCCTGACCGAAAAGGTGGGGCAGTTGAGCCTGCTCATGCCCGGCGGGAGCGACACGACCGGCGCGGGCGCCGCGGCGGCCGGGATCGAAAACCGCATTCGTCGCGGCGAAGTCGGCTTTCTGCCGGGCGGTGGCGACCTGAAGCAGCTCGCCCGCTGGCAGAAGATCGCGGTCGAGGAATCGAGCCACCGCATTCCAGCCATCTTCACCCTCGACGTAATCCACGGCCACCGCACGATTTTCCCGCTCCCGCTCGCGCTCGCCGGCTCGTTCGACATGGATCTCGTCCGACGCACCGCGCGCGTGGCGGCGGAGGAAGCGGCCGCCGCCGGCGTCACGCTGGCCTGGGCGCCCATGCTCGATGTATCGCGAGACGCACGCTGGGGCCGTTGCGCCGAGAGTCCGGGCGAGGACCCGGTGCTGGGCGCCGCCTTCGCCAGAGCCATGGTGGAGGGGTACCAGCGGACCGATCTTGCGCGGCCGGACGCGACGATGGCCTGCGCCAAGCACTTCGCCGGCTACGGCTTCGCCGAGGGCGGACGCGACTACAACGCCGTCGACGCGAGCCCCTACCGTATGCATAACGTCGTGTTGCCGCCGTTCAAGGCGGCGGTCGAGGCGCATGTCGGCGCGGTCATGGTCGGCTTCCACGATCTCGCGGGCATTCCCTGCAGCGCCGACCGCGAGCTGCTGCACGACCTCTTGCGCCAGCGCTGGGGCTTTGACGGTCTGCTCGTATCCGACTACACGGCGATCCCCGAGTTGGTGAACCACGGCGTCGCCGCCGATGCCAAGGAAGCCACGCTGCTCGCTTTCCGCGCGGGCATCGACGTCGACCTGGTGAGCGAGTGCTATTTTCGCCACCTGCCGGAGTTGGTCGGAGAGGGTCGCCTGACTGAGGCGGATGTGGACACCGCCTGCCGGCGCGTGCTCACCGCCAAGCAGCGGCTTGGCTTGTTCGACGACCCCTATGGACGGCTCGATGAAGCGCGGCGGCAAAGGGTCACCTTGACCGCCGACAGCCGCCGCCTGGCGCGGGAGGCGGCGGCAAAGTCGTGCGTGCTGCTGAAGAACAACGGCGCGCTGCCGCTGCAACGCAAGGGGACCATTGCCGTGGTCGGGCCGCTAGCCGACAGCCGCGTCAATATGCAGGGCACCTGGGCGGTCTCCGCCCGCCCCGAGGACAGCGTAACGCTGCTGGAAGGCATCCAGGCTGCGGCCGCCGGCCCCGTGCTTCATGCCCAGGGAGCCAATATCGTCGACGATCCGAACATCGCCGCCCGCCTGAACGTTTTCGGCGAAATCGCCGCCATCGATGCGCGCCCGCCCGAAGCGCTGGTGGCGGAAGCCGTCGCGGTGACGCGCCAGGCGGATGTGGTGATCGCCTGCGTCGGCGAGGCCAAGGAGCAGACGGGTGAATCGTCCACGCGTACCGACATCGGCCTGCCGGGCAGCCAGCAGTGCCTGCTCCGCGCCTTGCATGACACCGGGAAGCCGCTGGTGCTGGTGACATTGAGCGGCAGACCGCTGGCGCTCGAATGGGAGGACCGCCATGCCGACGCCATTTTGCATGCCTGGTTCGGCGGCACGGAGACCGGTAATGCAGTGGCCGATCTGTTGTTCGGCGATTGCAATCCTTCGGCAAGGCTTGCGATGAGCTTTCCGCGCAGCGCCGGCCAGTGCCCCATTCACTATGCGGAGCCGCCCACCGGCCGGCCTCTCGACAAGATCGGCCTCGATGCGGGTGGCGATCAAGAGCGGGACGCCAAAGGCGACCGCGTGTTCCGCAAGTTCACCACCGCCTGCCGGCTGGAAGGCCCGGCTACGCCGCTCTACCCGTTCGGCCACGGCCTTTCCTACAGCCGCTTCGCATACGGCGCGCTCGAACTCGACAAGACGATCCTGCGCGGCGAGCGCGATACCCTGACCGCCGCGGTGAGCGTGCGCAATACGGGAGCCATGGCCGGCGGAGAGATCGTGCAGCTTTATATCCGCGACCCGGTGGCCAGCCGCTCGCGGCCTGTGCGCGAGCTGAAGCAATTCCGCAGGATCAGGCTGCAGGCGGGCGAGGAAGAGCGCGTCAGCTTCACGATCACGGTCGACGATCTTCGTTTCTTTCACGCCGTACGCCTGGCCAAGCCGGAACATATTTTTGAGCCGGGCATCTTCGTCATCGAGATCGGGGCAAGCTCGCAGGCGCTCGCCTCCCGCAGTGTGGAATGGCACGCCGACGAATGAGCCAAGCCGCCCATGCAGCCGCCGATGCCCGCCTGACGGACGAGGCTTTGCTCGACCTGGTGCAGCGTCAGACGCTTCGCTACTTCTGGGACTTCGGCCATTCGGAAAGCGGCATGGCGCGCGAGCGCAGCAATCCCGTGTCCGGCTATGATTACCGCGTGACAGTAACCACCGGCGGCACCGGCTTCGGCATCATGGCCATGCTGGTGGGTGTCGAACGCGGATTTCTGCCGCGCGCGCAGGTGCTGGAGCGCCTGCACACGATGCTCCACTATCTCGGTCGTGCCGAGAGCTACCACGGCGTTTTCTCGCATTTCATGCACGGCGGCACCGGCGCGGCCATTGCCTTCTCGTCCAAGGACGACGGCGGCGACCTGGTCGAGACGTCGTTTCTGATGATGGGCCTTTTGTGCGCGCGGCAGTATTTCTCCCGCGCCGAACCGCGCGAAACGGAGTTGCGCGCGGCCATCGATCGGCTCTGGCATGCGGTCGACTGGAACTGGCACACCAACGGACGCGAACGGCTCTATTGGCACTGGAGCCCGAATTACGGCTGGGACATGGATCACGCCATCACCGGCTGGAACGAGTGCCTGATCACCTACGTGCTCGCCGCCGCCTCACCGGATCACGCCATATCGCCGGCCGCCTACCACAAAGGTTGGGCCGACAGCCCCGTGTTCCGCAACGGGCAGAGCTATTACGGCATAACTCTACCGCTTGGGCCCCCGCACGGCGGGCCGCTGTTCTTCTCGCACTTCTCCTTTCTCGGGCTCGATCCGCGCGGCCTGCGGGACGTCTACGCCGACTATTGGCAGCAGAACCGCGCACACACGCTGATCAACCGCGCGCATTGCATCGCCAACCCTGGCGGCTTTGCCGGCTACGGGCCGGACTGCTGGGGGCTTACCGCCTGCGACGGGGACGCCGGCTATGGCGCCTTCTGCCCGCATCACGACCGCGGGGTGATCGCACCGACGGCAGCGCTGTCATCGATGCCATATGTGCCGGCGGAATCGATGGCCGTGCTGCGGCACCTCTACGAGGACCTGGGCGACAAGCTCTGGAGCGACTACGGCTTCGTCGACGGCTTCAACCTGTCGCGCGGCTGGGTCGCCGACAGCCATCTTGCCATCGACCAGGGACCGATCGTGGCGATGATCGAGAACTACCGCTCGGGCCTGCTCTGGCGCCTGTTCATGAGCTGCCCGGAAGTGCAGGCCGGGCTGCGCCGCCTCGGCTTCGAGAGCCCGGCCTTCGACGAAACGTCGTAGCGATTGAACTCTGCGGGCGGAGCATGTGATACTTCAGCCCATTGAGGGGCCGTCACGTTGCGGATGGACACGAGGCCTCGCCTCGTTTCCAATCTTAGCGGTTGACGGATTGCGGTACATGTCTCTGCAGTTGCCGAAGTCGCGCCGGGAAATCGACGATATCCAACGCGTCCGCAAACGGCATGCTGTCGAACAGGCGCGCCGCGCCGCAGTTCTACAAAAAGAAGCTCGATCACATCGATCTGGACAAGCTCGATGACCCGAGCGAATGGCGCAAAATCCCGATTCTCGACAAGGATATGCTGCGCTCGTTTGTCCGACCGAGATTTCTATGACGGCTTCTGTCTCAAGAGCGCCGACGGCATTGCCGAATACTGGCGCTCCGGCGGCTCCACCGGTGCCCCGCTTTTCTATCCGCGCAGCTTCACCGATCTCGAGTATGCGCTTTTGAGCTTCGCGCGCGCCTATGCGTGCGCTGGCTGCAAGCCGGGCGGCGCGGCGCATGTATCGTTTCCGCTAGGCATCCATCCTGTCGGCCACTTGATGGCCCGCGCGGCGGGTCATGCCGGAATCGCCGCAAACTGGGCCGGGGCCGGAACGACGACGCCTTCGCTCATGCAATTGGAACTCATTCAGCGCGCTCAAGCCCAGCATCTGGATGGGCATGAGCAGTTATGGGCTGCACCTCGCGAACCTGGCTGAAGCACAGGGGATGGATCTCGCGGCTAGGAGCTTGTCCAAGTAATGGCTGGTCAAGCGGCGGCGAGTTGATTCTTTGCGGGGCCATGAGCAAGGATTTTCGCCCCTGGAAGATCGATGAGGCACAGCTTCTGCCGCCGCGCGTGCAGGACTACGTGCCCAAGGACCACCTGTCGCGGCTGATCGTGGCTTTGGTGCGGGAGGAGCTTGATCTTTCCGCGATTGCCGCGAGCTACCGGAGCGCGCTGGGCCAGCCGCCGTTCGACCGCGGCGTTGACGGCCGCTGAAGCGGCCATTCGAGCGCACTAGTCGTCGCGCCGGATCGCCAAGGCGGCCGTGGAGCGGGCCGACTTCATGATGATTGTGGCGGGCGATGCGCCGGACTTCCGCACCATCTCGGAGTTCCGAAGGCGGCATCTTAAGGCGCTGGCCGCTTTGTTCGTGCAGGTGCTCAGGCTGGCCGAGAAGGCCGGGCTGGTGAAGCTCGGCCATGTCGCGCTGGACGGCACCAAGATTAAGGCCAATGCGTCGAAACACAAAGCGATGAGCTATGAGCGCATGAAGCAGCGCGAAGCCGAGCTTGCGGCCGAGGTGGACCGCTGGCTCAAGGCGGCTGAGGCCGCCGATGCCGAGGAGGACAAGCTCTACGGCAACAAGCGCGGCGACGAGATGCCTGCTTGGGTGGCCGACAAGGCGCAACGGCTTGCCAAGCTTCGCGCCGCCAAGGCCGAGCTTGAAGCCGAAGCCAAGGCCGCCGCCACAGAGGAGATGAGACGCCGGCAACAGGCGCAACAGCAGCGCCCGGCAGACGGGAGGAAGAAAAAGGGCCGGACGCCAGCACCGCCGAAAGCCGAGCTCGACGGCAAGGTGCAACGCAACTTCACCGACCCGGAAAGCCGCATCCTCAAGACCAAGGACGGCTACATCCAGGGCTACAATGCGCAAGCCGCGGTCGATGCGACGGCGCAGATCATCGTCGCGCACACGCTGTCCAACAACGGCAGCGATCAGGCGCAGTTCGCGCCATTGCTCGACGGCATCAAGACCAACCTCAAGCGCAACCCGGACGAGGTCTCGGCCGATGCCGGCTACTGCTCGGCCGCCAATCTGGCCACGCTCGGCGGGCGGCGGATCAACGGCTACATCGCTACCGGACGACAGCACCACGGCGCCAAGTCCGCCACCGCCAAGCGACCGCTCAAGCCCGGATCGCTGGTTGCCCGCATGAGCGCCAAGCTCAGACGCGCCGGCCATCGCAGCCGCTACCGATTACGCAAGCAGGTGGTCGAACCGGTATTCGGACAGATCAAACAAGCCAACGGGTTCCGTCAGTTCCTGTTGCGGGGGGTCGAAAAAGTAAAGGCCGAATGGGCGATGATCTGCACCGGTCATAACCTGCGCAAGCTCGCCCGCGCCGCCGCATGATGCAATCATGCGACCGCCGCCCTCCAACAAGGACTAAACGGACACGCTCCTAGCTCGGTCGACACGATCATGTGCTCGGCGGAGCCCTTGTCGGACGCCAAACGCGAAAAATTATCGCGCCAATGGGCCGCGCAAGTGCGCGACACCTTCGGCATGACCGAAGCGGGCATGATGGGTGCCGAAGACGACGCTGGGCGCGGCTTCCGTATTTGGACCGACATGTATCTGATCGAGGTGCTCGATCCGGTAACGCTCGAGCCGGTCGCCGAAGGCGAGAGCGGCACGCTGGTGGTCACACCGCTTTGGACCAATAACGTCACGCCATTTCTGCGCTGGAGCTCTGGCGACCTGGTCATCTGGCACGAGCACGCCGACGGCACGGGACCGTTTTCAGTCTTTCCCGTATCTGCAGCACGCCCATAGAACGTCAGGCTTCTTCAAGATACGCGGCATCAATCTCAACCACACCGAGTTCGAAGATTTCGTCTTCCAGAATACGCATATCAACGACTTCAAGGCGGAGGCGGTGACGGCGCAAGATCTCGAAGACTTGCAGTTGTCCATCGAAGTGCGGCACGATGCGGACGGCACCGTGTCGCCGCCGAATTTCTGATGTCGGTGAAAGACAAGTTCGGGCTGACGCCGAAGGTAACCGTCCTGGATCGGGGCACGCTCGCCAAGGAATTCGAGAGCAGCGTCAAGACGCCGCGTTTCGTCGATCGCCGCTACTTGACGGGCCGAGGCGCGCACGAGGCAATTCAGAAAGACGACATGAGTCCGGTCAGACGCGCATTGTATCTCATGCCCGAGGCGCTGAAGCGTCTGTTCCCGCCGGTATCGGGAAACACCGTCAACGGCCTCGGCGAAGGACGCCGCGGCGGCCGAGTCCGATTTTCTGGCATCTCAATCTGGATATGCCTTTCGCCAAGCTGCAACAGGCGCTGTTCGACCGCATGGACTCCGACCCGAGCATCCGCGCGGAACTTCGCAGCGGCGATCGCGGCCCGAGGAAGCCGGAGCCGGTCGCGGCGCCTGCCGTGGAAAAAAGCGCGGCAGCCTGGTCCGCCGAAGTGAAGGAGTTTGCGCGGGCGCACGAAGCCGATCTCATCGGCATCATCCCGCTCGATCCGCTCTGGGTTTTCGAGGGCTACGAGGTCGCCGAACCGTGGCTGATCGTGATCGGCGTCGCCATGGAATACGACCGGCTGTCGACCGCACCGGACGTCGTCGCGGGGGTCGAGGTCATCGCAACCTATAACCGCGGCACGCGCGCCGCACGCAATCTCGCCAACTGGATTCATCGCCAGGGCTATCACGCCGACGCCCATGGGGGTCCCTTAGCCGGGCCGGTCAGTCTGATCCCGGCCGCGCTCGCGGCGGGCTTCGGCGAACTCGGCAAGCACGGCTCGATCATCAATCGCGAACTCGGCTCGTCCTTCCGGCTGGCCGCGGTGCGCACTGACATGCCCCTGGTCGCCGACGGGCCCGATACGTTCGGCGCCGACGATTTTTGCGCAAACTGTCAGCTTTGTACCAGCGCCTGTCCGCCGCAGGCCATCTTCGACGAAAAGCAGACAGTGCGGGGCGATCAGAAGTGGTACGTCGATTTCGACAAGTGCATCGGCTATTTTCACGAGATTTACGGCTGCGCGATTTGTATCGCGGTCTGTCCCTGGAGCCGGCCGGGCATTGCTGAGAGCCTCGCGGAGAAAATGTCGCGACGAATCTCGCGTCGCGCCGCTGCATCCTGAGCCGTTGCCGCTGGCAGGCATGAGCCGCCGATAAAAGTTAATCACGCCGACCGGCGCAGATTCTCCTCGCCGGCTTCGCCCTCGTCACGCTTCCGCGGACCGATCGGCGGGAAGTCGTCCGTCGTCAGCGTCTCCTTCGACAGCAAGAGCTTGGCGCCTTCCTCCAGGTCCGTCCGACGCGACTTCAGCACGTCGGTCGCCCGCTCCAGGCCGTCCGCGACGATATCGCGGATCGCCACGTCGATCTCGCGGGTCGTCGTCTCCGCGGCCTCCACGCGTTCGGTTTGGGGGATGCCTAGGAATTGCGGTCGCGTCTGCGCGTAGGTGCGCTGGCCCACATTCTTGTCCATGCCGTAATGGGTGACCATTTCGAAGGCGATCTCGGTCGCGCGCTGCAGGTCGTCGGCGGCGCCGGTCGATATCTCGCCGTCGAAAATGAGCTGCTCGGCGGCGCGGCCGCCCATGAGCACGGCGATACGGTTCTTCAGGTCGCTTTCGTTGAGCAGAAAGCGGTCCTCGGTCGGCCGCTGCATGGTGTAGCCGAGGGCGCCGACACCGCGCGGTATGATCGAGACCTTCTGCACCGGATCGACGCCCGGCAGGGTGGAGGCCACCAATGCGTGGCCCATCTCGTGGTAGGCGACCCGGCGCCGCTCCTTCTCGCTGAGCACACGGCTCTTCTTCTCGAGCCCGGCGACGATCCGTTCGATGGCCGCGGTGAAATCGTCGAGGTCGACCGCGCCGGCATTGCGGCGCGTGGCGACAATGGCGGCCTCATTGACCAGATTGGCGATATCCGCGCCGGTAAAGCCGGTGGTAAGGCCGGCGATCACATCGAGATCGACGTTGTCGCCGAGCTTGATCTTGCCGATATGTACTTTGAGGATCGCCAGACGGCCCAGCCGGTCGGGCCGGTCGACCAGGACCTGGCGGTCGAAACGGCCGGCGCGCAGCAACGCCGGATCGAGGATTTCCGGCCGGTTCGTCGCCGCCAGCAGGATCACCCCCGAGCTCGGATCGAAGCCATCGAGCTCGGCAAGGAGTTGGTTGAGCGTCTGCTCCTTTTCGTCGACGCCGCCGAAGGCGCCGGCCGCGCGGCTGCGGCCGAGCGCGTCGAGTTCGTCGATGAAGATGATGCAGGGCGCGGCCTTGCGGGCCTGCACGAACAGGTCGCGCACGCGGGCGGCGCCGACGCCGACGAACATTTCGACGAATTCCGAGCCCGAGATGGAGAAGAACGGCACGCCCGCTTCGCCGGCGACCGCGCGCGCCAGCAGCGTCTTGCCCGTGCCGGGCGGGCCGACCAGCAGGATGCCCTTGGGCGAGCGCGCACCCAGCCGGCCGTAAGACCTCGGGTCTTTCAGGAAGGAGACGACTTCCTGAAGCTCGTCCTTGGCCTCATCGACGCCGGCGACATCTTTGAATGTCACCCTGGTGTCCTTCTCGACATAAACCTTGGCGCGCGACTTGCCGATCGCCATGAGGCCGCCCATGCCCTGGCGCTCGGCGACGCGCCGGAAGAAGAACATCCACATTAAATAGAAGATGCCGAGCGGAATGACCCAGGACAGAATGTCCCGAAAGAGCCCGCTCGACTGCGCGCCGGTGACGACCACGTTGTGGGCGGCAAGTTTGCCGGCGAGCTGCGGGTCGACCCGGTTGGTGTAGAAAGATTTTTTGCCGCCGGGCAGCGGCATTTTCAGGGTGCCTTGAATGTTGTTCTGGCTGACTGTGACCTTTTCGATCTGATTATCGGACAGCAGCTTTTCGAACTGCGTGTAGGGAATGGTCGCGACTTCATTATAGCTCGTCCAGAACGATTGAATGATGAAGACGCCGAAGATCGCTGCGATCACGTACCAGGTCATGATCTGTCGGCTGCGGTTGTTTTCTTCCATCGCTCGAAATCCTATTCAGCCACGCGCCGTCGGAGGCGACGGGACAACACCCGTGCAGCCGCAAGGATCATGGCGGTTGATCATTACCGTCATTCTGCGTGCGGCGATCCCTTCAGGCGAAACGTGGGCGACCCTATGCATATAGGAAGCCCGCCGGCTCCATTGCACGCATCTCGGGCAAACGCTCTGACGATTTCACGAGGAAGGCGATTTCACGAGGAAGGTCCTGGCGCGTCTAGAAAAGCCCCAGCGGTACGGATATTTCCTCGGCGCGGCCCCGGCCTTGACCTAGGTCAAGCGCGCTATTTCCAAAACGCGGCGTGGGTGACTATGGCGCCACTGACCTGCGCCCCCTGACGAAAGCCGGCGCGTGCGTCTTGGTAGGCCTTGAGCACAGCGTCCACCATCGCGTTGACCGAAAACCCCTCCTGCAGCCGCGCGCACAGGGCCTGCGCCGTTCTCGCCGCGTCGTCCGGCCGATCGAGCGCGCCGGCGAGGGCTGCGGCCAAGGCGCCGGCATCGCCGGGCGGCACCAGGCGGGCGGCATGGGCGCCGAATATCTCCGGAATGCCGCCGACATTGCTGGCAACCAGCGGCCTGCCCGCGGCTGCCGCCTCCAGCACCACATAGGGCAGCGCCTCCGCGCGCGAAGGCACCGCCACGACGCGGCCGAGCGCGAATGCCTGGCGCGCCGGCATGGCCGCGCGAAAGGTCACCTGTCCGGCAAGGCCGAGCCGCTCGGTCCTATCTCGGAACAGAGCAGTCTCCGGCCCCTCGCCGACCAAAGTCGCGGTCAGCCGGCGGCCGCGCCCGTTGAGCTGCGCGAGGGCATCTATCAGCACGTCGACGCCCTTCAGCCCGCGCATTTCGCCGAGATAGACGATATCGCCAGCGTCGGCGGCAGGCGCGACCGGCGCGAACTCCTCCGGGCGCAGCCCGTTGTGCACCACGCGCACAGCGCCGGGAGGATGGCCGATCTTGCGGAAATAGACCTTCCGACTGTACTCGCTTTCGAACAAATAGAGCTGGCCGCGCGCTTTCAGCATCCGTTCCATCAGGATGTGCAGCCGGCCGCCCACGCCGTCGTGCAGGCTGCCGCCATGCGGAATATAGACGCGCACCAGCGCACGCCGCGCCGGCGCGAGCCGGGCCAGCGCGCCGCCCTTGGCGCCGTGGCCGTGCACCACCTCGGCGCCGGTTACATGGATGCGGCGGGCCACGTGCCAGACCGCGGCGAGATCGCACGGTCCGGGCCGGCGGGCGATCGGGACGCGCGAAAGTCCTAGCGCGAGCTTGGGTGCAAGCGATGCCAGCGTCCGCTCGGAAAGCGCGTGACCGGTCTGGCTGTCCGCGATCACGCCGACCTGATGGCCGCGCGCAATCTGTCCGTTGGCGAGATCGACCACATGACGAAACAGGCCGCCGACCGGCGCGCGCAAGACATGCAGGATTTTCACGTCGCTTCACCTCCCACTTCTGCTGGATAGGAGTCGGATGTGTCCGGCGAAGGAGCAACCTTCGCCGCCGAGCCGGCCAGCGCGGCGGCCAGGCCGCGCGCCTTGCTGAAAGACGCCCACAGCAGCGGGCTCTGCTTGATCGTGCGTTTGAGTTTCTTCACAGCCAAGGCCGGTGCGGCGAACGCCGCGCCGCGAAAGCTGGCCACCGACATATGATCGTGCAAAGGCATGGCGCCCTCGCACCAGTCGAGCTTGTACTTCTCGTCGCCCACCGTGAAATCGAACATCGTGAATTGCCGATCGATGGCGTAGCGCATGAGTTCGTGCAGGTGCGCGGCGCCGGGACCGAAGCGCACCAGTTCGCCGTCCGTATAGCTCGACAGGACGTAGTAGTAGCGCCCGCCCAGGGTGAGGCCGAAATTGGCGGCGACCGCCTGCGCGCCCACGTTGAGCGTGCTGATATGCACGAGGCCGTCGTCGCTGTGGCCGGCGGCAAACTCGCGGAAGAACTCGATGTAGCCCGGCCGCGCGAACAGATTGGGGATGCCGCGACGGGCGAAAAAGGCCGACTTCTGCTCGATCAGCACGTCGAAGGCCGCAAGCGCGTCG
This sequence comes from uncultured Pseudomonadota bacterium, assembly GCA_963837965.1. Taxonomy (GTDB): domain Bacteria; phylum Pseudomonadota; class Alphaproteobacteria; order Rhizobiales; family Xanthobacteraceae; genus Pseudolabrys. The sequence continues at coordinate 90,216 of CAWIPY010000017.1, forward strand.
CGCGGCGTGTCTGGGGTAACCAGTCTGATCTCGCCGGCCGCTGCAAGCCGGTTTCGCTTGGTGCGGTCGCGCCTGCGCGTCCCCGGCGAGCGCTTGGCGGCGTAGAAGGCTTCCCAGGCCGGCGCCAACGCGGTGGCATAGCAGCCGCTCGGGTGCAGCGAGGTCGACAGCGCCAGCATCGGGTTGGCTTGGCCGCGGATCGATTCCGGCATCTTGTCCAGCCGGATCATGTCGAAGCGCGTGTGCGGCTGCGCCTGCAGCAGGGTGAGCGCCGCGCGCCACAGACTGTTGAACGCCGCATGGTCGACGCGCGCGGAAAAGCCCGGTGCAAGCAGCGGCGCGTTGTAGTCGCAAAGCTCGGAGCCCAGCCAGACGAGCTCGCGGGCAAATCCGGCAGGGCGCGTCGCCAAGGGCAGGATGCAGGCGATAGCGCCTGCCAGGTCCCGAACGACGACGACGCAGGGAACGGCACCGTTGCGCGCGCCGATATGGCGCTGCCAGGCCGATTGCCATCGGAAGGTCTGAAAAGCGGTGCAATCGGCGTATTGCTGAAAGCTGCGCCAATCCGCCTCGACCGCAGCGAGATCGTCGTAGAGCGCCAGATCGAACGCGCCCATGGTGGCACGTGCGCAGTCCTTGCCCGGCAGGAGCACCGTGCCGGCATCGATCTCATTCGGGAGCGCCAGATCCATCGACCGCATCAGCGTGCGTCTCCAACCATGGGCACGGGCATAGAGTGGACCGGCCTGGGCGCGGGCGCAGCCGGCGAACGGAACCGCCGCAGCATGCCGCGGCCGTAATGCGCCACGAATTTTGCGCGGCGGCGTGCCGCCCACGTGAGCGCAGGGTCGGTCGAGAACGCCTTCAGCGCATTGGCCTTGTTGAAGGAGAACGCGTCGCAGGCGCGCTTGACGGGATCGTCATAGAAGGCGGCGATCTTGTCGGCGCCCATGCCGGCGGTGGCAAGCCATTGCGGTATATGCACATTGCATAGCCGCTCCACGTCGGTCAGCACCTTGCGGGCACCGGCGCCGGCGGCGGGACAGGAGGTCGAAAAAGCGTCGCCGACCAATACCAGGCCCGGCTGCAGATGACCGCGCGTGACATAGAGGTCGACCGGCCGGATCTTGATCGCGCCGTCGACGGTGAAATCGCCCAGCAAGGACCGCAGGCCGGGCATCAGCGCAAACAGCGTTTCCTGCGGCGCGGCGCGCAACGCGCGCAGCCACGGGTCGTCCATCTCGCGGTAGACGAACAGGTTGGCGCGCATGGCGCGACCGATGGGAAACAGCGTGATCAAGGCCGCGCGGTCGCTCGGCCGCTCGGCATAGTAGGTCAGGGCGGGAAAGGCGAATGCCCGGCCGGCAGCCGGGCTGAGATCGAAGCCGATGCTGATCGAGTGACAGGGGCTCAGAATCTCGCGCTTGAGCCCCAGTCCGTCGCGTAAGGCGACGCTCAAGCCGTTCGCCAGCACGATCAGCCGGGCAGCGATGGTTTCGCCGGTCGAGATGGCGACGGTCGGCGTGTCCGATCCCGCGCTGAGCGCCGTCGCCTTCGCTTCGAAGAAGCGCACCCGCGACGGGATTTCCCCGCGCACCGTATTCACCAGCGGGGCGTAAAAAATACCTTCCTGATCGCCCGGCCGGCGATCGACCAGCCGGCCGCCCCGCGCGACCCAGGATTCGCGGTCCGGCGTCGACACGCGCAGCACGGCGTCGGCGAGGCCGGTCTTCTTCAAAATTTCCACTTGATCGCCGTCGAGCTTCTCGCAGCGAAAGTCGGGCGGATATTCCGGACGAGGGTCGATCAGCACGGCGTCTATGCCGGCGCGGCCAAGCATGGCCGCGGCAAGCGAGCCCGCCAGCCCGCCGCCCACGATCGCGACGTCGGTCGCATGCATCGCGGACTGCCCGGATGTCTTCTCAGCGCATGGCGGCGCAACCGGCGCGCCGCGCTCCAGCACTAGCTCTTCTTCCACTTCCGCCTCCAGGACAGATAGCCCGCCTTCGCGACGGCGCGCAGGTCGAGAAAAGATTTTTGCAAGACGCCGCGTGCCAGCAAGCGAAGCGAGCGGCCGGGCCGCGCATCGATCCACACTTGGCCGATTACCTGGCGGTCACTCCACACCGACATGAATCCGCTTTCGTCGAAGGCGCAGGAATCGACGCTCAGGATCGTGTCGTCGGCGAGGAAGGCCTTGGTGTAGTCCTCCAGCAGCAGCATGCCGGGCGAATGATCGTGCATCGCCTCGTCGTAGGCGGTCTTCCAGGTGAACGCGGTCGAGCCCGCGCGAAGCACGACCTGTATGCTGACCGGCCTGCCGTCCAGCGAGAGCGCGTACACGCAGGCGTCGCCGCGCTCGGCGAGATTCGCGACCATGGCGCGGGCGTAGGCGGCTTCATCGGCCACGGCGGCGAGGGCTGTGCCGCGGCGGCCTTTCCAGCCTCCCGCCTCGAGCGCGAGGAATTCCTCGAAGGCCAGACGCACCGCCTGCGGTTCCGTGTAGACATCGAGAACCAGCTCGCCCTTCTCCGCCAGGCGGCGGCGATGCTGGCGCAGCTTCTTGCGGCTCGATGCCGACAACGCCTGTTCGAAATACTGCTTGCCGTCGAGCCCGGTTTTCAAGATCGGCCGGCGCGCTTCGGCCAGGACGAAGGGCGCGGCCCCGCGCGCATCCAGCACACGCGCAAGCGCCTGCATGGTCGCTCCATCCATACGCATTTGATCGAGCGCTATTGCCTTGGGCAAAGCCGGATCGCCGGCGATATGATCGAGCATTGCCGGCAGGACGGCTTCGGCAGCGCCGGCGTCGAGTACCGGCGTGGCGAGATAGCCGTGCGGCACCGGCGGCGAAAGCAGCATGGACGCGGGCCAGACCGCGTGGGCGGGTACGCCGACGGCGAAAGCCCACAGGCCCTGCAATATCTGCCGGTCGCCGACGCGCTGCCAGGCCAGCAGCGTGACACGAGGACCGGGGAGATTCTGCTCGGCAGCGGCGATCAGCGCCGGATGCATGAAGACGTTCGGTTCGAGCGCGCGGGCGAGGAGATCGCGCCAATCGGGTTCTATTTCGAACAGCCGCGAGCCGCGCGCGTACTCGATGATGACCGGCGCGTCGCTTGCCTGCGCACGCACGGCCGTGCGCGGCGCCAATGCGATATTCGCCACGGGATTGCCAGGCTCGGCCGCGAGCAATGCGTTTACCATGGACATGACAATGGCTTCTTGCTTGACGCGCGCGTGAGCGACCTCGGCCCCGTGCTTCTAATTAACAGAACTGGTTTCACAAGCCGTTACCCGCGCACCATAAAGATCGTTGCAGTTCAATTAACCTTGACAGACTGCGTGCCGCGCTCAGCACGTGCGCTCGCGCGGACGCCAGACGAACAGGTGCAACCCGAGCCGACGCTTGGCGATCAGGAACAGCAGGACGGACTCGACGGCAAAGGCTGCCGCAGTCGCAGTCGCTGCGCCGACCGCGCCGTAGGCGGGCGCCAGCACGAGACAGCCTCCAATATTGACCGCGAAGGCGACGCTGTAAGCGCCCGCGCAGATGCGCTGCTGCCCGAGCACGGTGAGCAGCCGCTCGGCGGGGCCGATTGAGGCGCGCGCAAGCTGGCCGATGGCCAGGATGGCCATGACCGGGTAGCCGGCGACGAAATCCGGCCCGAACAGGCTCAACAGCGGCCGTCCGGCCGCCAGGATGACCAGGGTGAGCGCGAGCGAAAGCCAGAATACCCAGCGCACGGTCGCGGCGGCGAAACGGCCGAGACCGTCGCGGTCGCCGACCACGTGGTAGCTCGTGAAGCGGTGCGCGCTGGTGGCCGCCACCGCGAAATAGATGATGCTCACCAGCGCCAGCGTCTTGGCGGCGGCATAATAATGCGCGACCTCTTCCGCCGGACGAAACTGCTTGAGCATGAGAATGTCGGTGGAGGTCAGCAGCGTATAGAGGCCCCAGACGAAGATCATGGGCAGGGCCGTGCCGAGCCAGTGCCGTAGATCGTAGTGCCTCGGACCTGCAGTGACGACCTTGCGCAGCCGGGAGTTCAGCAGCAGCATCTGCGCCAGCGCGGCGAGCCAGGAGGCGCCGACCATGACGCCCATCACCCTGGACGCATCGAGATGCACGCCAGCGATGAGCAGCGTCGCCACGGCACCGATCAGCAGCAGCGGGCGCACGATATAGGCCGGCAGCAGCGCGACATCGATCCAGTTGTACGAGCGTGCCAAGCCGTCCGACATGAAGGTGAGGCCGTAGACCGGTAAGGCCACGCAGGCGAAGTAGAACGGCATGACGAGGTCGCGGCCGAGCGTGTCGCCGAAGCCGTACACGATAAGGGCGCCGGCGAGGGCGACGACCGTGCCCGCGGCGAAGACGAGCCAGCGGCTGCCGCTCAGATAGCCGCGCAGCAGGTCTTCTTCTTGCGCCTGGCGGTACTCGGGAAGGAAGCGCTGCGCCGTCAGCGGCAGGCCGAGATGGACCAGGTCGCCGGCCAGCAGCAGCCAGGTCCAGACGTACACATAAATGCCGAATTCGCCGGCGCCGAGCCAGCGCGCCAGCAGCGCCTGCGAGACAAAGACGATGGCGGCGCTGGCGATGCGGATGGCGAAAGCGCCCGCGGCCATTTTCTGCGTATGGGAATGTTCCCCCGACAGCGCGCCGGCGAGACGGCGGCGCAGCCCCAGAAAGAGGTTCCATGCCGCCGCCGGGGCGGCCTGATTGATATCGGTGAGCGCCATTTGGTCCCCGTTGGAGAGGGGCGCGTTTTAGGCGCTCTCGGTGGTTTATCTTTGAAGACAACAGCTAAAATGCCAGGAAATCGGTGGCAGGGTTAACGTGCGGCGGCGGCTGTTCCCGCGGTGAGGCGTGGCCCGGCGGCCATTTTGTCTCAGATCAAGGCAATGATCGCAGAGGCGTCGGCGTAATCATCCGGGGACGCATCCATCCCGCCCGAGCGGACCGGCGGGCCGCTCAAGGAGAGAGCCTCAAAATGACGAGCACCCAGGCGCAGCCAAGGGGATCGGTGCTGGCGGTGCGCGGCGCCGTTGTCGATGTCATGTTCGAAGACGGCGCGCTGCCGCGCATCGACGAGGCGCTGGCGGTCGAGTGGGACCGACCGGGCAGGCTCACGGTCGAGGTGCAGGCCCATCTCGACGAACGCACCGTGCGCGGGGTCGCGCTGCAATCGACCGCCGGCCTCAAGCGCGGCGTGCCGGTCACCGCCACCGGCGGACCGATCACCGTGCCGGTCGGCGAGGCCGTGCTTGGCCGCCTGCTCGACGTCACGGGCACTGTGCGCGACAACGGGCCGCCGCTGCCGGCCGGCACGCCCATCTCGGCCATTCACCGGGCCGCGCCGCCGCTGGACGAGCGCAGTCCCGCCACCACGCTGTTCGAGACCGGCATCAAGGTGATCGACCTGCTCGCGCCGCTCGGCCAGGGCGGCAAGGCCGCCATGTTCGGCGGCGCCGGCGTCGGCAAGACCGTCGTGGTCATGGAGCTCATCCATGCCATGGTCAAAAGCTACCAGGGCATCTCGGTATTCGCCGGCATCGGCGAGCGCTCGCGGGAAGGCCACGAGCTCTATACCGAGATGCAACGCTCCGGCGTGCTCGGCCGCAGCGTGCTGGTCTACGGGCAGATGAACGAGCCGCCGGGCGCGCGCTGGCGCGTGGGGCTGACCGCGCTCACGGTCGCCGAATATTTCCGCGACGAGAAGCGGCAGAACGTGCTGCTGCTGATGGATAACGTGTTCCGCTTCGTGCAGGCGGGCAGCGAGGTCTCCGGCCTGCTCGGGCGCCTGCCCTCGCGCGTCGGCTATCAGCCGACGCTTGCCAGCGAAGTGGCCGCCCTGCACGAGCGCATCGCCTCGGTCGCAGGCGTCGCGGTGACCGCCATCGAAGCCGTCTACGTGCCCGCCGACGACTTCACCGATCCCGCCGTCACCGCGATCTCCAGCCATCTCGACAGCATGATCGTGCTGTCGCGCAGCATGGCCGCCGAGGGCATGTATCCGGCGGTCGATCCGCTCGCCTCGTCGTCGATCCTGCTCGATCCCACGGTCGTGGGCGAGGACCACTATCGCACGGCCGAAGAGGTGCGCGAGACAATCGCGCACTACAAGGAGCTGCAGGACATCATCTCGTTGCTCGGCATCGAGGAACTGAGCGCGCGCGACCGGCTTATCGTCGCGCGTGCACGCCGCCTGCAGCGCTTTCTCACCCAGCCGTTTGCGGTGACGGAGGCCTTTACCGGCAAGCCCGGCCGCTCGGTGCCGCTCGCCGAAACCATCAAGGGCTGCCGGGCGATCCTCGACGGTGCCCACGACGATCTGCCGGAGAACGCGTTCTACATGATCGGGACGATCGATGAGGCGCGCCACAAGCCAAGCGCCGTCGGCGCGTGAAACGGGATTCGCGATGCGGCTGCTGATCACCACGCCCACCGCCGTCGTCATTGACGAAGCCGACGTCGTCTCCGTGCGCGCCGAAGACGAGACCGGCAGCTTCGGCATCCTCGACCGCCACACAGATTTCCTGACCGTGCTAAGCGTGTCGGTGGTGGCTTGGCACCGCGCCGACGGCCGCCGGCGCTACTGCGCCGTGCGGCGCGGGGTGCTGCGCGTGGAGGACGGCCGCGAGGTCGCCATCGCCACCCGCCAGGCCATCGTCGGCGACGATCTCGACCGTCTCGAACACGTGGTATTGACCCAGTTGCGCAGCGCGCTCGACGCCGAGCGGACCGCGCGCACCGAGAGCCTGCAACTGCAGATGAAGGCCATCCGGCAGATCGTGCGCTATCTGCGGCCCGCGCGTCCCAATGCCCTGGGAGGCGGCGGATGAACATAGACCCCGAAGACTCGAACACGGCGGACGACGACCACATGACCGCTGCCGTGCGCAAGGAGCGCCAGCGCCGGCACGAATGGCAGCGCGAAGGCGAACCCTCCATGGCGCGGTATGTCGGCCAGATCGGCGTATTGGGCTGGATCATTGTTGTGCCGACCCTGGTCGGCCTATTCATCGGGCGCTGGCTCGATCAGCGGTTCGGCACCGGAATTTTCTTCAGCGCGCCACTTCTAGGCCTGGGCGTGATCCTCGGCGGCTGGTCGGCTTGGCAATGGATGCATAAGCAATGACAATGATGACGGGGTTTCATTTCAGCGCGCATGACCTGGCTTTCGCTGCCGCTTGGCTGGCGGCCGGCGCAGGGCTTGGCACCGTCCATTTTCTTAGCCTGCGCTGGAACCTGCGCATGCTCGCGGCCGGGCGGGCGTTGCTGGCCGTCGCCGCGGTTCAGCTCACGCGCTTTGTCACGGTCGGCATCCTGCTTGCCGCCATCACGATCTATTTCGGCGCGCTGCCCCTGCTTGCCGCCACCCTGGGGCTCCTGGCGGCGCGCACCGTCATCGTGCGACGGGAGGCGATCGCCATGATCCGCTCGCCGCTGACGGCGACGACGGTGTTCTCGATCGGACCGGTACCGATCACCGAGCCCGTGGTGGTGACTTGGGGCCTCATGGCCGCGCTCGCGCTTGGCGCCTGGCTGGCGACGCGCCGGCTTACCATCAGCCCGTCGCGCACACAGACGGTGCTGGAGCTGATCGTCACCGCCGTCGAAGAGCAGATCCAGGGCGCGATCGGCGTGGCGCCGGGCCCCTACGTGCCGCTGATCGGTACGCTGTTCCTTTTCATCCTTGTCGCGAACTGGTCCTCGCTCGTGCCGGGCGTCGAGCCGCCGACTGCGCATATCGAGACCGACGCCGCGCTCGGCCTCATCGTGTTCTGCGCCATCTTCTATTTCGGGATCCGCGCGCGCGGCCTGCGCGGCTATCTCGCGACCTTTGCCGAGCCGTCCGTCGTGATGATCCCACTCAACGTGGTGGAGACGTTCACCCGCACCTTCTCGCTGATCGTGCGCCTGTTCGGCAACATCATGAGCGCGGTCTTCGTCATCGGCATCATTCTCTCGCTCGCCGGGCTGCTGGTGCCGATCCCACTGATGGCGCTCGATCTCCTGGTCGGCGCCATTCAGGCCTACATCTTCGCGGTTCTCGCCATCGTTTTCATCGGCAGCGGTGTAAGCGAAGGCAGCCGCCGTCAATCCAAAGAAAGGACTTGAAGCCATGAACGTGCTCGAAATCGTGAGCATCGCCGCCGCGGCGATCGCGGTCTCCTTCGGCGCCATCGGGCCGGCGCTCGCCGAAGGCCGGGCGGTCGCCGCCGCCATGGACGCCATCGCCCGCCAGCCGGAAGCGGCAGCTACCCTCTCGCGCACCTTGTTCGTGGGCCTGGCGATGATCGAGACCATGGCGATCTACTGCCTGGTGGTCGCGCTGCTGGTGCTGTTCGCCAACCCGTTCATCACGACCGCGCACTAGCTCATGCATATCGACTGGTGGACGCTGGCGCTCCAGACCGTCAACGTCCTCATCCTCATCTGGCTCCTGGCACGGTTCTTCTTCCGGCCGATCGCCGATATCGTCGCCAAACGCCAGCAAGAGACCAACAGACTGTTCGCCGAGGCCGACGCGGCCCGCAAACAGGCCGCCGACGCGCTCGCGCAGGCGGAGAAGGGCCGCGCCGAGGTTGCGGCCGAGCGCGACCGGCTGCTCGCCGACGCACAGAAGGCGGCGCAGGGCGAAAAAGCGAGGCTCATGGAGTTGGCTGCCCAGGACGCCGCCAAGCTGCGCCACGAAGCCGAGGCGGCGCTAGCGCGCGACCGCGCCGCGGCGGAAGGCGAGATCGTCGATCATGCGGCCGCGCTTTCCGTCGACATCGCACGCCGCCTGCTCGCCCGGCTGCCGGCGAAGCCGGCCTTCGAGACGTTTCTCGCCGCGCTCTGCGCCGAGATCGGCAAACTGACGCCGGAGGCGCGCGCCGCGTTTGCCGCCGCCGCCGCCGCCAGCGGGCGCCCCGTCGAGGTGGTGACGCAACAGATGCTGAGCGACGAGGACAAGGGCCAGGTGCGCGACGCGCTCAACAAGGCCTTCGGCGCGGAGTTGCCGCTGACCTTCGCCGAGGACCCCAAGGTGCTGGCCGGCATCGAGCTGCACGGCCACAACGTGATCTTGCGCAATAGCTGGCAGGCGGACCTTGAACGGATTCGCGAGGATTTGAGCCGTGAACGACACGCAAGCGAATCTTGACGCCTGGCTGAAGGAGGCGCGAAAGCGCGTCGGCGCCGCGCAGCTCGCGCCGCGCACCGACGAAGTGGGCCGCGTGGAGGCCGTCGCCGACGGCATCGCCGTTGTCTCGGGTTTAAGCGACGTGCGCGCCGATGAACTTCTGCGCTTCGAGGGCGGGCAGACCGGCTTCGCCCTCACCCTCGACCGCGATACGCTCGGCTGCGTGCTGCTCGACGACATCGACACCGTCGAGGCCGGCCATCTGGTGCGCGGCACCGGCGAAGTGGTGCGCGTGCCGGTCGGACCCGCCCTGCTCGGCCGTACCGTCGACCCGCTCGGCCGCCCGCTCGACGAAGGCCCGGCGATCGACAGCGAAGTACACCAGCCGATCGAGCGCCCGGCCCCCGCCATTATCGACCGCGATTTCGTCAGCGAGCCGGTCTATACCGGGCTGCTGGTGCTCGACTCGATGTTCGCGCTCGGGCGCGGCCAGCGCGAGCTGATCATCGGCGACCGCGCCATCGGCAAGACCGCCATCGCCATCGACTGCATCATCAACCAGAAGAACAGCGACATCTTCTGCGTCTATGTGGCAATCGGGCAGAAATCGTCCACCGTCAAGCGCGTCATCAACGCGGTGAAAACCCACGGCGCGCCGGAACGCTGCATTTTCGTGGTGGCGAACGCATCGGATGCGCCCGGCCTGCAATGGCTGGCGCCTTTCACCGGCGTCACCATGGCGGAATACTTCCGCGACCGCGGCCAGCACGCCCTGGTCGTGATCGACGATATGAGCAAGCACGCGGCCACGCACCGCGAGATCGCGCTGCTCACGCGGCAGCCGCCGGGCCGCGAGGCCTATCCCGGCGACGTGTTCTATGTGCACGCGCGGCTGCTCGAACGGGCCGCCAAATTGTCGAAGGCGGCCGGCGGCGGCTCGCTCACCGCGCTACCGATCGCCGAATTGGATGCGGGGAACCTCTCCGCCTACATCCCGACCAACCTGATCTCCATCACCGACGGCCAGATCGTTCTCGACTCGCGGCTGTTCTACGAGGGCCACAAGCCGGCAGTCGACGTCGGTACCAGTGTCAGCCGCGTGGGCGGCAAGGCGCAGGCGCCGGCGCTGCGCGAAGTCTCCGAGACCTTGCGGCTCGACTATGCGCAGTTCCTCGAACTGGAAATGTTCACCCGCTTCGGCGGCGTGACCGACGAGCAGGTCAAGGGCAAGATTGCGCGCGGGCAGCGCATTCGCGCCGTCCTGTCGCAGCCGCAATATGCGGCGCTGCGGCTGGCCGACGAGGTCGCGCTCGTTTACGCATTGCAGAGCGGCCTGCTCGACCCGCTGCCGCTCGAGCAAATCGAGAAATTCCGCGCCGAGCTGCCTGGCTGGCTCGACCGCTCCGCGCCGAAGATCGTCGAGGCGCTCGCCCGGAACGGCGAGATCGATGAGCCCGCGCGCACCGAGTTCAACAAGGTCCTTGCCGAGCTTGCCGCGCGCATTGCACCGTCACCGGAGCAGGCGTGATGGCCGAGCGCCTGGCTGACATCGTCACCCAGATGCAGAACGTGCGCCAGCTCGAGGCGGTAGTCACCGCCATGCGCGGCATCGCCGCCTCGCGCGCGCAGAAGGCGCGCTCGCTGCTGGCCGGCGTCGAGGCCTATAGCGAGGTGGTGTCGCGCGCCATCGGGCAGGCGCTCAGCCTGCTGCCGTTCGATGCACCGGCGCCGCCGTTGCGCGGCCAGCCCAAGCCGGCGCTCATTCTTTTTTGCGCCGAGCAGGGCTTTGCCGGCGCCTTCAGCGAGCGCGTGCTGGAGGCGGCAGCGGCGCATAGACGTCAGGCCACCGTTTTCGTCGTCGGCACGCGCGGCGCCATGGTCGCGCGCGAGCGGGGCATCGAGCCGGCCTGGTCGGAGCCGATGGCCGGCCATGCCGACGCCATACCGAGCTTCGCCAACCGGCTCGCCGACGATCTCTACGGCCATTTCGCCAGCGGGACGGTGACGGAGGTCGACATTCTCTATACGCGTTCAGCCCGCACCGGCGGCACCGCGGTCGAGCGCCACTCGTTGCTGCCCATCGATTTCGCGCGCTTCGGCCGGCCGCCGCGGCAGGAGGCGCCGCTTATCGCGCTCTCGCCGGATGTCCTGCTCGAGCGGCTGGCCGAGGAATACGTTTATGCGCAGCTGTGCGAGGCTGCCCTGCATGCCTTCGCCGCCGAGAACGAGGCGCGCATGATCGCCATGCTGGCGGCGCGAAACAATATCGACAAAAAGCTCGGCGGCCTCTCGAACCGCGAGCGCCAGCTTCGTCAGCAGGAGATCACCACGGAAGTGGTGGAACTGGCGGCGGGGGCCGAAGCGGCGAGGGGTGGACGCCTAACACGTCGATAAAGGATATCCGCTCGCAGCAATCTCTGCCTGTTCCCTCCCCACACGGACGAGGGGAGCGCGCCGAGTTGGCGACGTGAATTGCAAATCGAAAAAGACGACGTAGTGTCCGATCCAGTCAGACCGAAGCATCTCCAACCGCTCGTCCCCGCGAAAGCGGGGGACCCAGGGCTGCAAACAGATGCCGACGATATTCGGCCCTGGATTCCCGCTTGCGCGGGAATGAGCGGAGAATTCTTCAATCTCTGCGGATCGCAATCTAAGGCACTACCGTCACCGGCTTGTGCGCGAGGCTGACGACCTTCTGCGAGACGCTGCCGAGCAGCAGGGCGGCGATGCGGCCGACGCCGCGCTTGCCCACCACGATGTTCGCCGCGTCCTTCTGCTCGGCGACATCGATGATCGTCTCGGCGACGTCGCCGGTGCGCGATTCCAGGAAAATCGTCGCGACGCCGGTGGCGCGGGCTCGCGCGCGGGCGGCGTTGAGAATGTGATTCGATACCGATTCGAGTTGTTCGCGCAGCCAAGTCTGCTCCGCGCGCGTGAACTGCCTGAACACGTTGTCCGGCACGCCGTAGCCACCGGTGACGTGGATGATCAACAGCTCCGCATTCTCCGTTTTCGCCAGTTGCGCCGCATAGTCAACGGCGCGATCGGCGCCTTCCGAGCCATCCGTCGCCACCAGGATGCATGTCATCGTTCACTCCCTGCTGGTTACGAACGGATAGCCCCGCTGACGGCATTATAAAATATGGACAATGGCCGCGCGGCTTTGACCCAGGTCAAGCGGGGCCTTGGAAACGCCCCCGCCAGGCACGCCGCAATAGGTGCGACCGCGAACCTCCTCAACTGTTTAAAGAAAACCAACATTAAATTTTGGCCATGGGCCGCGAGCCCGCGCAAGCCCGCGGCCGGTCGCACAGCCGGGCAAATATCTATCGATCCGCATTTGACCTGGATCAGTTTCGCCGCACGCGGCATTGCTATTCTAATAAAGCGGTCGGAGGATGGACAAATGAGCAACGCAGACGAGAACAACGAGAAGGTGAAGGAAGCCGTCGGCATCTTCCGTGACGCCGCGACCCTGGAAAAGGCCGTGGATGAGCTGGAAGTATCCGGCTTCGACCGGGCCGCCATGTCGGTGCTAGGCACGGACCCACAGGCCAAGGAACAGGTTGAGCGCTTCTACCGCAGCGTCCGGGACATCGAGGACAGCACTCGCGCGCCGCATAGCTCGTTCGTCTCCAGCGACTCGCTCACCGAGGGCGAAGCTGCGGCTTTCGGCCTGCCGATCTATGTGGGCGGCATCGCGGGAGCTGCAGCCGTGGCCGCGACCGGCGGCGCGCTCGCGCTGGCCATCGCAGCGGCTTTCGTGGGCGGCGCCGCGGGAGCCGGTCTCGGTGCCATTTTTACCGCCGCCATTGCCCGCCATCACGCGGTCGACGTGCAGGAGCAAGTCGACAAGGGCGGCCTCGTCTTGTGGGTGCGCGTTCCCGATGCGGAGGCGGAGAAGCGCGCCGTCGCCGTCCTGAACAAAGTGGGCGCCGGCGACGTTCATGTCCACGCGATCAAGCACGATTGGGGCGCAACCCCGTCGCGCGTGACGCAGGCCGACCCGTTGCTGCTCGAGGGCGACAGGTCGTGACCGCAATACGACGAGGACGGTAAAAGCCAATGTACGCCTTCGCCGTAGGGCTCTGGGCCGCCTTCCTGGTCGCGGCCGTCTATTTTACCCGCCGCGACCGCAATCCGCGCATCCGGCCGTTGGCCGCCTACCTGATCTTCGTGACGGTGTTCACGGTGGCCGCATTCGTACTGTTCGCGGCGATCATTGTCGTGCTGGGCGAATTCGGCCAGGAGCGCGCCCTCGACAGCCCGGTCGCCGCGGTGGTCGTGCTGCTGATCGTTTTCGTTCCGTCGTTCTTCATCGCGCGCTGGCAGATCCGCAAGCCGCCGCGGCCGCCCGTGCAGCCGTGAGCGATTGCTGGCGCAGCCGCGCCACCTCCGCAACCACGCGATCCACCAAACGGTCGGCGGCAGCGGCTACTTCGAAGGTAACGGCTGCGCCCACATCGAAGCAGGCGCCTTCCACCGCATAGACCACGATATCGCGCGGCGCGCGCCCAAGCATGCGCGCCAGACCGATCGCCTCGGCCAGGCCGAAGGCGTGGCTCGAGGCGACCGCCATCTCCGCCGGCAACTCATCCCGCGCGAGATCGAACCGGTGAATGCGGCCGGGTAGTCCCATAGGCGCGGCGGCATCCACGCAAACGAACGCGTCGCTACCCTCCCAGTCATCGATCAGCGCCAGCATATCGCCGCTGCGGACGATAAGCGCCACGTCCGGTGGCAATCGGCCGCTGAGCGCCTCGGCCACCAGCGCGCCGATACGGTCATCGCCGCGATCCGGGTTGCCCAGACAGGCGACGAGGACCTTGCGCGGCGAATCCATGGCCGCTCATGCGCGATGCACCGTCAATTTGAGGAAATGCGCCGAGCACGAGATGCAGGGGTCGTAGTTGCGGATACTCAGCTCGCAGCGCGCGCGAATGGCATCGTCCGGTTCATCCAGCATCGCGCCCGCCACTGTCGCCAGATCCTCCTCGATGCTCGGCTGGTTCTGCGACGTCGGGGGAACGATGCGCGCCTTAAGGATGGTCCCGTCCTCGCCAAATTCGTAAGTGTGCCAGCAGATGCCGCGCGGCGCCTCCGTGCAGCCGAAGCCGACGCCTGCGCGCGGCTCGATGAAGGCGGCGGCAGCATCAGGCGGCTCGTATGCCGCGATCACGCGCAGCGCCTCCTCGCAGGCATAGAAGATTTCGAGCGCGCGCACGACGATGCTCTTGAACGGGTTGCGGCACACGGGACCCAGCCCCGCCTCGCGCGCCAGCGCCTGCACCGACGCCGGCAGGCGGTCGAAATTAAGCGCATAGCGCGCCATCGGCCCGACCAGATAGGCACCGCGGCGCGTGACAGCCGCATGCAGCGCGGTCGAATGCGCCACGTGGCGTTCTTCGAATTCGCTGTCGAAGTCGGAAATATCGATGTCGATGTCGCGGCTGGAGACGAGGCGCCCCTCGTTGAAAGGATACTCGTCCGGATGACGCAGCGCGACAAACTCGTAGTCGCGCTCCAGCTCTGGAAACGGGAACGCCGCTACCCAACGAACTAGGCCGACCGCCAGATCGCGCGCCCGCTTGAGCTTTTCCGCCATCGGCGCCAGCTCGGCGCGCGTCGGCACGCGGTGAAAGCCGCCCGCCCGTACGTTGACCGGGTGGATTTCGCGCCCTCCCAACAGCGCCATCAATTCATTACCCGTCTTCTTCAGCGCCAATCCGTTGCGCACGGCGTCGCCATGCTCGCGCGCCATGCGGATGCCATCGGGGAAACCGAGGAAATCCGGCGCATGCAGCATCACCACGTGCAAGGCATGGCTCTCGATCCATTCGCCGCAATAGATGAGCCGGCGCAGCGCCCGCAACTGCCCCTGAACCTGCACGCCGAATGCGTTTTCGATCGCGTGCACCGAGCTCATCTGATACGCGATGGGGCAGATGCCGCAGATACGCGCTACGATGTCAGGCAATTCGGCATAGCCGCGTCCGCGCAGGAAGGCCTCGAAAAAGCGCGGCGGCTCGAAAATGTTCAACCGCGCCGTCGTCACCCGTCCGTCGCTGACATGCAGGTCGAGCGCGCCCTCGCCCTCGACGCGCGCGAGGTAGTCGACGCGGATCGTCTTAGTCGCCATGAACTTCGTCCCTATGGGCTTCGCTCTCCTTGCGGAACGGCTCCGCCGCGGCGTTGAAGGTGCGGAAGGCGCGCAGGATATCCCGATGCCCCGCGCCCAGCGCCTGCCATTCGCGCGCCAACGCGGCGGTGTTGGGCGTTTCCATGGGGCCGTAGCAGCCATAGCAGCCGCGCCGGTAAGAAGGACAGATAGCCCCGCAGCCGGCATGGGTGACCGGGCCGAGACACGGAGTGCCTTGCACCATAATGCAGACCGTGCCGCGCTGCTTGCACTCGACGCAGACGCTGTAGCTACCGATCGCGGGCTTGCGGCCCGCGAGAAAGGCGGAGATCACCTCGACGAGCTGGAGCTTGTTGATAGGGCAGCCGTGCAGCTCGTAGTCCACCGGCACATGGGCTGAGATCGGCGTCGAGGTGGCGAGCGTCGAGATGTATTGCGGCGAGGCGTAGACCGCGGCGATGAAGTCGTTGACGTCGGCGAAATTGCGCAGGGCCTGGATGCCGCCGGCGGTGGCACACGCGCCGATGGTGACCAGGTGCTTCGATTGCTCGCGCACCATGCGGATGCGCTCGGCGTCGTGCGCCGTGGTGATCGAGCCCTCCACCAGCGAGAGATCGTAGGGACCGTCGACGATGGCGCTGGACGCCTCCGGGAAATTGGCGATCTCAATCTCGCCGGCGAGCGTGAGCAGCTCGTCCTCGCAGTCGAGCAGCGAAAGCTGGCAACCGTCGCAGGACGCGAACTTCCAGACCGCGAGTTTGGGCCGCGCGCGCGCGTTCATCTCAAAGCTCCCGGATGGCGAAAATATCGGCGATCCTGTCGTAGCGCATCACCGGCCCGTCCTTGCAAACGAAGGTGGGGCCGAACTGGCAATGGCCGCACAGGCCGATGGCGCATTTCATGTTGCGCTCCATGGAGAGATAGATGCGCTCCGGCGCGACGCCGGCTGCGCGCAGTGCCGTGACCGTGAAGCGCATCATCACTTCCGGGCCGCAAACCAGCGCGACGGCCTCCTGCGGATCAAAAGCGGCGCGCGGGATGAGATCCGGCACGACGCCGACATTGCCGCCCCAACCAGCGTCAGCGTGATCGACGGTCACCTCGACGTCGACATCGAGCCGCCGGTGCCATTCCTCCAATTCCTGGCGGAATAAGATGTTGGCGGGATTACGACTGCCGATAAGGATGATTACGCGGCCATAACGTTCACGCTTGGCCAGCACGGCACAGATCGCCGGGCGTAATGGTGCTATGCCCAGCCCGCCCGCAACGATGACCAGGTCGGCGCCCTCGGCGGCGCTGATCGGCCAGCTCGTGCCGAAGGGGCCGCGCACTCCGACGATCTCGCCGGGCGAGAGTTTGACCAGCGCCTTACTGACCGCACCAACGGCGCGCACGGTATGGGCGAAGTGCCCTTCGTCCGTTTCATCGTTGCTCATACTGACCGGCACTTCGCCCACACCGAAGACATAGAGCATGTTGAACTGCCCGGAGCGGAATGCCGGCCGCGCGCCGGAAACCGGCTTGACCGCCAGCGTCACGGTGTCGGGCAGGTCGCGGCGCACGTCCTCGACCCGGTAGAGCTGCGGCACGAACGGATCGGCCGCCGGTGCGGCCAGGTTACTTTCCATAGACATCGAGGATCTGCAGCCGCGTGGCATGCAGCCGCTTCACGAAGATGGGCAGGAAGCGTTTCATCATCTCGTAACCAAAATAGTGGTCGCTCTCGATCTTGCCGCGCAGGCAGGCGGCATCGATGCCGATGGCGCGGGTGAGCTCCATGGCGCGTGCGTCGAACATCCATTGGTAGGGCGGGATGAGCCAGGAAGCGCCGACGATCTCGCCCTCTCCCAGCGTGGCGAAGACGATGGGCGGGCGGCCGGGCGCGTGCATCTCCAGCGCCACCTTGCCGTGGCGGATCAGGAAGAACTCGTTGGCCGGCTCACCCTCGCGGAACAGATACTGCTCCGCCTCGAAGCGGTGGTTGCGGGCGCAGCCGGTGACCAGCCGGCTGTATTCATCCGACAGGCCCGCGAAGAAAGCGTGGCCTCCGACGATGCGCTCAAGTCCCTCCATGCCCGTTCGCCTTTGCTGCCTGCGGCGTCGCCCTGATCGCCGCGGCTTCCTCCGTGATGTCGATACCCACCGGGCACCATGTGATGCAGCGGCCGCAGCCGACGCAGCCGGACATGCCGAACTGGTCGATCCATGTCGCCAGCTTATGCGTCATCCATTGGCGATAGCGCGAACGGCCGCTCTTGCGCACGCTGCCGCCGCTGATGAACGAGAAATCCATGGTGAAACAGGAATCCCATTTGCGCACGCGCTCGGCGGTGGTGCCGGCGAGATCGGAGTGGTCCTCGACGGTGGTGCAGAAGCAGGTGGGGCACACCATGGTGCAGTTGCCGCAAGTGAGGCAGCGCGCGGCCACCTCATCCCAGCGCGGGTGATTGAGATTGCCTTCCAGCAGCTCCCTTATGCCGTCGGTTTCCAGCCTGCGGCCCATTTGGCTGGCAGCGCGCGCCACGATCGCGTCGGCGGCGGCGATATCGGCTGCTAACGCCTCCTCATGCGGGACCTGCCCGATGATGGCGGCACCGGCCGCGCTGCCGACCTCGACCAGGAATTCATGGCGGTCCTCGTCGATAAGCTCGGTCAGCGCCAGATCGAATCCGGTCTGGGCCATTGGTCCCGTATCCATGGAGACGCAGAAACATGTCCCTCCGACATGACCGCAGTTCACCGCCACGATGAAGGCGTCGCGCCGACGCGCCTGATAGTCCGTGTCGGGATAGGGGCCGTCGCAGAACACCTTGTCCTGCACCGCGATGGCGGCGATCTCGCAGGCGCGCACGCCGATGAAGGCGAATTTGGGCGGCGGGGGCGTCTCGCTGGCGATCGTGACGCCGTCGCGCCCCCGTTCCGCCTTCCACATTGTCATGACCGGCGGATGGAGGAACCGCTTCCACGCCTGCGGCCCGACGGCAAAGCCGAACAGGGCTCCGTCCTCGCGCCGCTGCAGGGAATAGCGCCCAGGTGCCTGACGGTCGGTCCAGCCGGCCGGCAGGTCGGCGATGCCCGCAACCGTGTCGTAGACGATGGCCTCCTCGCGCACCTTCGGCCCGATGACCGCATAGCCCGCGTCCGCGAGCACGCGGATCAGCGCCTGCAAGCCGTCGCGGGTGATCAGCAGCTTCGCGCTTTCCGCCGGGACCCCGGTCATGATGCCAGTCTCGCGCCTGCTCCGGCCCCCATCCCACAGGATATGAGTGTCGCTGTCGAGACAAGCGGCGAAACGGCCGGGCGCACCGCAGAGTGCCCCGCTACCGGCCGCACGGACCGGATCGAGCGCGCAATTCGCCGCCGTGGGACTGGACCTGGCCCTCCCGCACCCGCTTTCCGCCCTTGGCCGAGGAGGCCGGCCGGGTCGCGTTAAAGGCGAGGTGAGCGCCGGCCGGCTGCCCAGGGCTGTGAGCCTAAGTAGACATCCGTAGTTGACCCCACCGTACCGGGTTCCGGTATGTGCATACTATGAGTGCGTCCAAGATCAGACCGCCGAAACCCTGTCCCCTCTGCCAGGTGGCCATGCAGGCCTCCAAGGAGGGCGGTGCCGTTATTCATCGCTGCGAACGATGCGGCACCGTGATCACCGTCGCCAACCCGCCCAGCGCGGCCGCGCAAGGCTGACGCCGCCGGCTTCGGCCCCCATCCAGCTTCCGTATTCGCTTTGTTATCTGTTACCTCGCCTTTACGCGGCCGCGGCTCACGCGGTTAATGCCTTTTCCCCCTTGCCGGCCCTCGCACCATTTGGCACCTGTGCTCTGTACCGCTAGCCGGAGCAGATAAGCTTGTCGCCATGGCCGGCAACGCCCTGAACCGTTACGAAACCGCCATCGTGCGCAACGCCGACTGGTTCATCGGCCGGCAGTCGCGCGAAGGCTATATCGACGCCGATGGGGATGAGTTCTACGGCATCCGCGGCGACGCCACCCTCGTGGGCCATTCGGTGACAGTGCGCTGCTATGCCGGCGTGCTGACCGGGTCCGAGCGCTATATCGACTCCGCCCGGCAGTCGCTTGCCTGGCTGGCCGCGCGGCAGGACCCGAACGGCGGATGGAAGCATCATTCCGCCTTCACGCTCGACGGCGCGCAGTGCGTGTTCGACGGCTTCAATACCTACGAGAAGGTCACCGGCGACCGCCACTATCACAACGTGCTGGTCAAGGCGGCTGACCGCATGATCTCCGGTACGCTGGCGCCGGACGGCAGCTTGCAGCTCTCCGATATCATCGAAGTCGGCGAATACGCCCACTTCGCGCTGATGGCCTGGAAGACCACCGGCGAGCTCCGCTTCAAGGAAGCCGGCGAGCGCATGCTCACGCACATCGAGCGCAATTTCGACGAAACGGAAGGCATCTGGCGGCCTTTCGATGCGGCAAAGCTGCGCAACGACCCGTTGACCCAGGTGCTGCGTCCCATTCTGCGCGGCGCGATGACCCATCTGCCGCTGCGCGGCCGGCTGGTGGCAAGGATTTCCGAGCACATGGCGCCCTTCGCGGTGAGCGACAGCCATCCGCAATACGCGATGAGCCTGATGGACACCGAGGCGCTGCTCGACACCCTGGACGGATCGTGCGACTTCCCCCGCCTCAAAGAGCAGACGCGGGCGGCAATCGCCTGGGCCGAAAGCAACTGCGCCGGCCCGTTCCCCGGCAGCCTGGTCGAATCCAAGAAGTTGAACGGCAAGGCGGACGTCTATCCCCTTCCCATCATCAACGATACGCGCACCGCCGCGCTCTGGCCGACGACCTGCCTGCTCATCGCCTATTGCGGCATGAACGACGAGGCCTACCGCAGCCGCGCGCAAAGCGTCGCCGACTGGATCTTGACGGTTCAGGACGACAAAGGCGGCTTCAGCAATTTCCAGAATCCCGACGGCACGGTGCGGCCGCTGCAGAGCGGCAACGTCAATTTCTATGCGTCCATGGCCTTGTGGCTGTTCAACGAAATCTACGGCAACCGCGGCACGGAGCTCTTTTCGGCCCCGACAGCGTAGATCGCCTATTCACCACCAGCCGGTAAGCGCTCACGCGATTGTCGCGTTGGCATCCGGCGACCGGCCACCGCCCATGCGGTGAAACAAGATTTAGCGGCGCAGATCGGCAACGCCGAGTTCTGTCCACATCCAGTTCAAATCGCAGTCCGCCATTGGAGACGCCGCATCCTGTCGAGCCGCTCCGTTTTCCAGCAATTTGAGCCATGCGACGAGTTTTTCGCGTCCTTTCGCCGACTTGGCGGCCCGTCGCGGTGTCATGTTTCCGAGCATCGGCACCGGCTCATCGAGCAAGTTCATGTAGTAACGATCCATGCTCTCTTGGATGACGGCCCGCTCTTCCTCCGGTGAAAGGCCGGAGGACAATGGCTTCGATTCGGCGTCCGGTCTTGATGCCATCAATTGCGCGACAGTTCGGGCCTCGATGGCGGCTTCGCCGATGAGGTCCCCGAGAACCGGCTCAATTAGGGCCCGCCCTCGTTCCGCCCGCTGCCGCGAGTTCGCCTCGAGGACCAGCATTCTGTCCTTCAACTCCACCGTCCCAAGCACGAGCGACCCGTCGTCGAGCGTTGTGATGAAGGTCTGACTGTCGGCGCGTCGCTTCTTGCGAGCGGGTTGTTTCGGGCCGATCCAGTTCCAGAACGTTTCACTTTCCGGACGCAGTGCCCGAATTGCAGCGAGCGCAAGCCGGATCGCTTCGGCGCTGGCCTCGGGCTTGAGCGGATAGCTGACCGCGGTGAACGCAAGCTCGTCGCCATCCGAGTTGCACATCTGCGGCAAGGTCGGGTTCAGCGTCCGCTGTAGCAGATTGTCGAGCCAGATCGTCGTGAACAGGAACGCCGAGGCACGCAGAAGCTCCGTATCCGTGACCGCCTCTGCAATAAGCGCTTTGTCGATCCCCTGCCCGAGCCGGCGGGCAAATTTGCCGGCATCCGCGCGCGCCTCTTTGCCCGCGCGACCAAGCGCAACCAGAACAGCTTCGCTCGCCTCATAATCGAACGGCAAGGCACCACCAGCCATTTCGGTCCTCGACCCCACTTGTAAAAGGCGTGCCGCCATCCGGTCCCACGGCTTGAGGTAGCGAGTGCCCGATCGCTCACTCACCCGTATTGGGTCTCCTCCCCGCACCAGATCACGGGCAAGGAAAGATTCATCCAACACAATGTCGCTGATCTCATAGATGCTCATCACCGAGGAGCGCAGTGCACTGATGTAGGCCTTGTTCGAAGCGCTCTCTTTCCAGCCTCGCCGCTTCAGATAGTCGTCGACGATGTTGCGGCCGTCATCGAGGTTGCTCGTCAGAAAGTCTTCGAAGACGCAGCCCCAAAGCACAGATGTATTCTGGTCTCCGATACGGTCAGGCAATTCGTCGATTGCGACGCCGGCATTGGCGCAAGCCGGCGCCAAGTGCCGATCCAGCGTCTCATTGAAGGCGTCGCCCCACTCGCCGCGATGCAGAAATTTCATCAAGCCTGCGAGGGAACGGGCGTTTGCCATGGGTTGCTCGCTTGGAATTTTCGTCGGGATCACCAAACATAGCAAATTGATCAAAGCGTGATTTGATATTCCGGCGCCCTCCCCAGCCGAATTGTATTGCGAAACATGCGGACGCAAAGAACAAGAAAACCACACTTTTTCAACCGGGTAAGGGTTTCGCGCCAAATTCCGGCGGAATACGGCTGGGGAAAAACAGCGCGGAAGGAATATCGACGCCGGAGGTCAAGGGGCGGCGTCAGCCCGGAGCAAGACGCGCAGAATATGCGGATTTCTTTCCGGCGATGAGAGGGCAGAAAAGTTCGTTTCCAATTGCTTTCGCCTGAAGGGCTGGCTCCTGAAACGCGCGCGCTCAGCGCCCGATGCCGATCAGCCCATTCGGGTCGGTGCCGGATCAGGCAGAAGCCCGTCGCGCCAGGCTTGCGCGAGCTCCTCCGCACCTTCGAAAATGAAAGGATCGGAGGCGCCGGGCCCCGATGGCGGAGTGATCGGAGTAGGCACCACTTAGGGCCTATTTGTCGATTTTCGTAGATTTTTTCGACACGTCATGCCAACGTGTCGCCGGCATCGACATGTCAGAAGGACGTGTCGAAATTACCGGATCACTTCGACATGAAGTTTGACCCAACCAAGGCTTTCAACGACTTACCGCCCCTCCCACCGGCCGCCGATGTCGAAAGCCGGGCCATACTCAAAGCTTGCATCGAAGCTCGGGCGGCGCTCGCGGAGCTTAAGGTCGCGGGCGACCTCATTCCCAATCAGGCCGTCCTCATCAATACGATCCCGCTCCTGGAAGCGCAGGCGAGCTCGGAAATCGAGAACATTGTCACGACGACCGATCGATTGTTCCAGTTCGCGGATAGCGTCGCCGAGGCGCAGGCCGACCCAGCAACAAAGGAAGCCCTGCGTTATCGCAACGCCCTCTACGAAGGATTCAAGCAGCTCGCGAAGCGACCGATCACGACAGCCACAGCCGTCCAGATCTGCCGCACGATCCGTGGCGTTGACATGGACGTTCGCTCAACCCCCGGCACGGCGCTGGCAAACGACAAGACCGGCGAGGTGATCTACACGCCGCCCGAGGGTCAATCGCGGCTGCGCGATCTGCTGGCGAACTGGGAACGTTATCTGCACGAGCATGAAGAGATTGATCCGCTCATCCGCATGGCGGTTGCGCACTATCAGTTCGAAGCCGTTCACCCGTTCACGGACGGCAATGGCCGCACCGGCCGCGTGCTCAATCTCCTGTTTCTGATCGAGAAGAAGCTCCTGAAGCTCCCTGTTCTCTATCTCAGCGGATTCATCATTCGCCACAAGGCCGACTACTACAGCCTGCTGTTAAAGGTCACGACCGACCAGGCATGGGAGGACTGGGTCCTGTTCATGTTGCGGGCGGTCCATGAAACCGCGCGCTGGACCACGACGAAGATTTCGGAGATTCGCGATCTGCTCGATAAATCCGCCGAAATCATCCGCAAGCAAGCGCCAAAAATCTACTCCCGCGAACTTGCAGAACTGATGTTCACGCAGCCCTATTGCCGCATCGGCAATCTAGTCGATGCAGGCATCGCGCAGCGGCAATCGGCGTCCGTTTACCTCAAGAAGCTCGTTGAAATCGGGCTGCTCGAAGAGCGCACGATGGGCCGCGAGAAGCTGTTCATCAATCCGAACTTTGTGCGGATGCTGACGGAAGCGCAGCCTCGTTAGCAATCAAACGTTCAACGACGCGGCGCCCTGAAGCAGGCGGCCGAACTCGCAGCGTCACATCCGATACGGAAAATTTTCGTTTCCAGTCGCTCGCGCCTGAAGGTGGCGGAGAGGGAGGGATTCGAACCCCCGATACGGTTGCCCGTATGCCGCATTTCGAGTGCGGTGCTTTCAACCACTCAGCCACCTCTCCCGGAGCCAAACGGGCCTCAAAAAGCCCTAATTGGACGGTGGCTATGTAGCGAAGCGGACCGGCCCAGACAAGGGTGCGGACCGCGGGCTATAGTCAGGGCCCGAAAGGAAGGCCGCGCAGCCGGCTGTTCGATGCTCCGCATCCAGAACTTCGATCGCTTTCGCAGCGAGTTGCGCCACGTGGCGGCAAGCCTCGGGTTGGTCGCGCTGGCCGCCGCATTGCTCGACCTGGTGGTCCAACTCGGCGGGTTGCAGCACGGATCGGTGGTCTTCGTGCTGCCGGTGCTGATCGCCGCCAGCCGCTGGGGCATTGTCTCGGCGGTGGCGGCTGCCGTCGTTGGCGCGCTCGCCGCCGCCTTTCTGTTCTACCCGCCGCTCTACAGCCTGCGCATCAAGGACCCGCACGAGGTCCTCAATCTGATCCTGTTCTTGTTCGTCGCGGTCGTCGTCAGCCAGCTCGCCACCCGCCTCAAGCGGCAACTGGAGCTGTCGCGTCAGCGCGAGATCGACCTGCGCGATCTCTACGCCTTCTCGCGCCGTCTGGCATTGGCCTACGACGTGTCCGACATTCACGCCGCCATCGAGGACCATCTCGCCACCGTCATGCAGCGCAAGGTTGTGCTGTTCGCGCCGGCACGCGAGATCGGCAATGGCCGGCGCGCCGGCATTACCGTGCCGGCGGCGGTGCTGGCCGCCGTCGGCCAGGCTGCCAGCGGCACCACGGAGGTTGCCCATGGCGCGATGATCACGGCCGACGACAGCGAAACCTGGCTGGTGCGGACCGTTTCGCCGCGCAATCCGGAATTCGGCGTCATCGCCGTCAATTTCGGGCGCGGGTCGCGTGAGCATTCGGAGGAGTTGCGGGCCCGTGTCGAGGCGGTGCTGGCCGATGCCACCGCCACGCTCGAGCGGCTCGGCGTCGCACATGCCATCAGCGAAGCGCGCATGCGCTCGCAAACCGACCAGTTGCGCGAGGCGCTGATCGGCTCGGTCAGCCATGAGTTGCGCACGCCGCTCGCCTCCATTCTCGGTGCCGCCACCGTACTCAGCGCGGCACCGGCGGTCGCCGAAGACAAGAAGCTGAAGGCGCTGGCGAACGACGTGAGGAGCGAGGCCGAGCGGCTCAACAACGACATCCAGAACCTGCTCGACGCCACCCGCATCTCGAGCGGCGCCATCAAGCCGCGGAACGAGTGGGCCGACCCGGAAGACATCATCAATTCCGCGCTGGAGCGCTGCCGCAGCCGCCTCGCCGACCGGCGCATAGCCCTCGACCTGCCGGCCGATCTGCCGCTCGTCCACGTCGATCCCGTGCTGGTGCAGCAGGCGCTGGTGCAGATTTTCGACAATGCCGTGAAATATTCGGCGCCGGGCTCGAAGATCATGATTTCCGTCCGCGCGCGCGACAGCCGCCTGGCGATTGCCGTTGCCGACGAAGGCGCCGGCATCACTGCCGACGAGCAGTCGCGCATCTGGGAACGCTTCGCGCGCGGCGAGCGCCACGCCGCCACCATCAGCGGCTCGGGGCTCGGCCTGTGGATCGCCAATGCCTTTATCGCCGCCAATGGCGGCACGATAAACGCCATCAGCGCCGGCCCCGGCCAAGGCGCGACGATGGCGATCGAACTGCCGGTGACGGAAGCCGCCGTCCCGCAACTGGAAAACGACTCCGATGACTGAAGCTTCCCCTATCGTTCTCATCGTCGACGACGAAACCCAGATCCGCCGCTTCCTGCGGACGGGCTTCGAGCTCAATCGCTTCGTGGTGCACGAGGCGTCAACCGGCGCCGAGGCGATCCGCGCCGCCACCCTGCGGCCGCTCGACCTGGTCATTGTCGATCTCGGCCTGCCCGACATGGATGGCGCCGAGGTGGTCGAGCGCATCCGCTCCTGGTCGAGCGTGCCGATCATCGTGTTGTCGGTGCGTTCGGCCGAACCCGAGAAGGTCCGCCTGCTCGAGACCGGCGCCGACGACTACGTGGTCAAGCCCTTCGGCATGGCGGAACTGATGGCCCGGGTGCGGGTGGCGCTGCGGCGGCAGTCGCGCGCGGCGAGCGGCGAACCGACGGTCAAGATCGGACCGCTCACGGTCGACCTTGCCGCCCGCGCCGTTCTGCTCAACGGCAGCCGCCTGGCGCTGACGCCGAAGGAATACCGGCTGCTGCAGGTGCTGGCCCAGCATGCCGGCAACGTGGTCACCCACCAGCATCTCCTGAAGGAGGTGTGGGGCTCCACCCACCTGCACGACACGCACTATCTGCGCATCTTCGTGCGCAAGCTGCGCCAGAAGATCGAGCCGCATCCCAACTCGCCGCGCATCCTGGTGACCGAACTGGGCGTCGGCTACCGCCTGGCGCTGCCGGAGGCCGACAACGGCGCCTTTACGGCCGCCGCGCAGGCACAGCCGAGCCACGATCCGGCCAAGCCGCCGGCCTGAAAGCCGCAGCAGGGGCCCGGGGCGGCACAGCCGCCCGGGCCTTGCCGCCACGGCCCATTTCCTTGACAGAACGGCCTTTTCTCCGCATATGAAGGCCAAACGCGGGCCTTGGACAGGCCCGCGTGTTTTTGCCAGGGCTCTTAAGCCCTTCAAAACACACAACAAACCGACTGAAAAGAAGCCGGTCCGGGGATGCCCCGAGACCGGAGCCGAACACGAGGACAGAAGGATGTTCGCAGTCATCAAGGCCGGCGGCAAGCAGTACCGCGTTGCCCCGGAAGACGTAATCCGGGTCGACCGCATGACGGCCGAGCCGGGTGAGGTAGTCGCATTCGGCGAGGTGCTCATGCTTGGCGGTGACACGCCGCAGCTTGGTGTGCCCACCGTGCAGGGCGCAACCGTCGCGGGCGAGCTGCTCCAGCACGAGCGCGGCGACAAGGTGATCGCCTTCAAGAAGCGCCGGCGCAAGAATTCGCGGCGCAAGCGCGGCTATCGGCATGAGTTCTCGGTGATCCGCATCACCGAAATCCTCACCGAAGGCGCGCAGCCCTCGCAGACGCCGCCGCCGCGGCCCAAACGCGAGGCGAGGAAGCCGGAACCGGCAGCCGAGGCGGCTGCCGCCGACGGCGAGTAAGGGCCGGACAGGCCTGCCGGGTTGGGTAACGGCCGCCAAGAGGGCGGGCGTGGCCACAAAACGCAAAAAGAAGTGAGATGATTCCTTCGCGGAATCGGTGTACACAGACAGAGAATTCGAGAGACCACCATGGCGCACAAAAAAGCAGGCGGATCTTCGCGTAACGGCCGCGACTCGGCGGGTCGGCGGCTCGGCCTGAAGGCGGCCGGCGGCGAAGCCGTGCTCGCCGGCAACATCATCGCACGCCAGCGCGGGACCAAGTGGCATCCGGGCCGCAATGTCGGTCTTGGCAAGGATCACACCCTGTTCGCCCTCGTCGCTGGAAAGGTTCAGTTCGCTACGAAAACCAAAGGCCGCAAATACGTATCGGTACTTCCGATGACGGAGGCTGCGGCCGAATAAGACGGTGGACATAAATCGAGGTCCGCCGGTCATTCAGTCAAACCGGCGGGGCTCATAGGGCTCTGAGAGGGGGAGACGGGTGACCGGCTCCCCCTCTTCGCTTTTGCAGCACTTTCGCTGCGCAACCCGGAGCCCGTGCCATGACACTCTGCGAAGCCTTACCGAGAGAGCCAGATCGCGAGGGCAGTATCCCCGTCCTCGAAACGAAGCGGCTCACCCTGCGCGCGCCGCGGCTCGAGGACGCTAAAACGATCGCGCGGCTCGCCAACGACCGCCGCATCGCCGAAAACACCGCGCGCATTCCGCATCCGTACAAGCTGTCGGATGCCCAGGGTTTCATCAGCGGAGCGAACAAGGCAGGCGGCGAGGCCGTCTTCCTGATCACGCTGCGCGACAAGACGGTCATCGGCGCCTGCGGGGTGATGACGCAGGAGATCCCGCTCGAGCTCGGCTACTGGCTGGGCGTGGACCATTGGGGCCAGGGCTACGCCACCGAGGCGCTGCACGCGCTGATCGACTACGCCTTTACCGATCTCGGCCACGACGCGCTGCAGGCCGGCACCCGCGTCACCAACCCCGCTTCGCGCCGGGTGCTGGAGAAGTGCGGCTTCCAGTGGACCGGCGTCGGCCTCTACCGCATCCGCGCCATCAAATCCTCGGCGCCGATCGACCGGTTCCGCCTCGAACGCGGCATCTGGTCGGCGATCAAGGCCTGGGGCCGAATGAAGAAGGTGTCGTGACGGCACGATGGAGGCGGCGCCATGTACCAGCCTGACCACTTCCGCGAGGACCGGCTTGCGGTTCAGCACGCGTTGATCCGCAGCCACTCCCTAGGCCTTTTGATCACGGCCGGCCCCGCCGGACTGCAGGCAAATAACATCCCCTTCCTCGTTGGCGCCGAGGCTTCCGAACGCGGCACGCTGCGCGCGCATCTCGCGCGCGCCAATCCGCAGGTCCAGGAACTGGCCGCCGTCGTGGAATGCCTGATCGTCTTCCAGGGGCCGCAGCACTACATCAGCCCCTCGCTCTATGCGACCAAACGCGAAACCGGCAAGGTGGTACCGACCTGGAACTACATTACCGTGCACGCCTGGGGCCGGCCACAAGTGATCGACGATGCGGACTGGCTGCGCCGTCAGATCGGCGACCTGACCGACCAAAAGGAAGCATTGCGGACGGATCCCTGGCTCGTCTCCGACGCACCGGAAGCATTCGTGGCGGCGCAGATAAAAGGCATTGTCGGACTCGAAATTCCAATCGCCCGCATCGAAGGCAAGTGGAAGGTCAGCCAGAACCGGCCGGCGGCGGACCAGGCTGGTGTCATCGCGGGCCTCCGTGGTGGCGGCTATGAGGCGGAAATCATGGCCTCACAGGTGGCGGAGCGCCGCAAGCCAAGCGCGTGAGGCCTGCACTGCCAAGAGGGCCCACTGGCATTGGGCTGTGACTTGGGCAAATATCGCCTCCAAACAAAGCTCGCGGGAGAACGCCCATGGCATACGATCTCGACCAATTCATTGCCGATACGCGCACGGCGCTTGAGCATGATCCCGGCCCGGCCGGGCGCAGTGAGGTGATGAAAAATCTCGAACGCCTGCTCAAGAACCAGGACTTCGTCGACAAATACTGCGGCGACGATCGGCCGACCGGCATCAAGACGCTGTACGAAGATCCCAAGCTCGGCTTCCAGGTGCTCGCGCACATCATGGGCAAGGCTCGGGTGTCGCCGCCACACGATCACGGCAAGTCGTGGGCGATCTACGGCCAAGCCAAGCAATATACGGACATGACCGAATGGGAGCGCGAGGACGACGGCAGCGATCCCACCCACGCGAAGGTCAAGCCGGTCAAGAAGTACCGGCTCAATCCGGGGCAGGCCGGCATCTACCAGGACGGCGACATTCATTCGATCGACTATCCCGATAATGCCCGCTTCATCCGCGTCACCGGCACCGACCTCGACAAGATCGAGCGCATCAAGATCGACCCGAAGACCGGCGAAATCGCCACGATGCGCATGACCGCCTCATGAACCTGCACACGAATACTGCGGCGGCTAAGCCCGTCGGCGCGGCCGCCGTCAGAGCCATGCTGGAAGATGGCGGCGAACTCGCGCTCATCGACGTGCGCGAAGAACTGACCTTCTCGCAAAATCATTTGCTCTGGGCGCGCAGCGTGCCGCTCAGCCGGCTCGAATTACGCTTCGCGCGGCTGGTGCCGCGCAAAAGCACGCGCATCGTGCTGATCGACGATGATGACGGCTTGGCCGCGCGCGCTGCCGGTGTTCTCACAGGCGCAGGCTATAGCGACATCTCCTATCTCGACGGCGGCTCGGCCGCCTGGGAAAAGGCCGGCTTTGTCACCTTCTCCGGCGTGCACGTGCCGAGCAAGGCCTTCGGCGAATTCGTCGAGCACGACAGCGGCACGCCGAGCGTGAGCGCGAAGGAGCTCGACGCGCTGATGCACGACGGCACCAGGCTGGTGGTGCTCGACAGCCGTCCGTTCGACGAATACACGCGCGTCTCCATCCCCTCCGGAATCAACGTGCCCGGCGCGGAGCTCGTGCTGCGCGTGCACGACATCGCGCCCTCGCCAGACACCACCATCGTCGTCAACTGCGCCGGCCGCACCCGCAGCATCATCGGCGCGCAGTCGCTGATCAACGCCGGCGTGCCCAACAAGGTGATGGCGCTGCGCAACGGCACGATGGGCTGGCATCTGGCGGGCCTCGCCTGCGCCGGCGGGGAGACCGGCCGCACGCCCGCATTCAGTGAAGAAGGGCTCGCCTGGGCCAAGCAGGCGGCCGAAGGCGTCGCCCACAAATACGGCGTCACGCGCACCGACCGCGCGCAGATCGAGCAATGGCGGCAAGACCGAACACGTACCACTTACGTGTTCGACGTCCGCGAGCCACACGAATACCTGGCCGGCCACTATCCCGGCGCGGTTTCCGCTCCCGGTGGGCAACTGGTGCAGGCGACCGACGTCTATGCCGGCGTGCTGGGCGCCCGCATCGTGGTTTCCGACGACAGCCAAGTGCGTGCGCTGATGACCGCCGCCTGGCTCAAGCAGATGGGCTGGCGCGAAGTCTATGTCCTGCCGGAGGCGGGCGACGAAAAAGGCGAGCCGGCGCCTACGCTGCTCGGCACGCCGGCGGCGCAGTGGGTCGAGCCCTCCGCGGCGATCGCGATCGACGATGTAACGGTGATCGATCTGTCGACCAGTCCGCACTACCGGCGCGGACATATTCCCGGCGCCTGGTTCGCCATCCGCTCGCGCCTTGCCCGCGCCCTTGCCAAGATCGCACCGACCGGGGAGGTCATCCTCACCTCGGAAGACGGGGTCCTGGCCAGCCTGGCCGTCGGCGAGGTCCAGGCGCTGACCGACCGCCCGGTGCACTGGCTCAAAGGCGGCAACGCCGCGTGGACCGCCGCCGGTTTCCCCACCTCGACCGCCGAGAGGATGGCCGACGAGCCGCTCGACGTCTGGCTCAAGCCCTATGAGCGGCCGAACGACAACGAGGCGGCGATGAACGCCTACCTGTCGTGGGAGGTGGACCTGCTGGAGCGCATCAAGCTGGACGGCACCACGCATTTCCTGTCGGCGCGGTGAGGCATTGACATTTGTATAGGCAAACGCCTATTTATGTGCCATGGCCCTGGCGGCTGATGGCTTCGATTGGGACGCCGGCAACCGGGAGAAGCGCCAAAAGCACGGCATTTCCATTGCCGAAATCGAGTCGTTCCTGCTCAGCGATCCTCGCGTTGCTCCGGACCTGAAGCACGCGGCGCGCGAAGAG
Source organism: uncultured Pseudomonadota bacterium (assembly GCA_963837965.1). GTDB lineage: Bacteria > Pseudomonadota > Alphaproteobacteria > Rhizobiales > Xanthobacteraceae > Pseudolabrys. Next base: position 121,201 of record CAWIPY010000017.1, read on the forward strand.
CGCCTCATGGCCATCGGTCGAAATAGCCGCGGGCGCCCGATGTTCGTTGTGTTCACGTTCAGGCATCTGGACGGCAAGCATCTGATCCGGCCGTTGAGCGCTCGCTATATGCATAAGAAGGAGATCGATGGCTATGAAGCGGAAGGTTCGTAAGCCCAGAAAAGTTCCGCGCTTTAAGACCGACGAAAAAGCGGGAGCGTTTCTGGAACAAGATCTTTCGAATCTGGATTTCTCGCAGTTCAAGCCCATGCACTTTGAAATCCGTCCCAAGGAAAAGAGCGTTAATCTGCGTATGTCCGAAGGACTATTCGATGCCGTACGCGAGACTGCCAAGCACGAAGGCGTCCCCTATCAACGTTATATCCGCCACGTGCTTGAGCGCGCGGTGAGCGAACGCAAACGCACGAAGGCGAAAGCAAGTTGAAATTCCTCGACGAAGCCAAGGTCTATATCCAGTCCGGCGCCGGCGGCAACGGCTGCGTCTCGTTCCGGCGCGAGAAGTTCATCGAGTTCGGCGGGCCTAATGGAGGCGATGGGGGGAAGGGCGGCGACGTCGTGGTCGAGGCCGTCACCGGCCTCAACACACTGATCGACTACCGCTATCAGCAGCACTTCAAGGCTGAGCGTGGCGGCAATGGCATGGGCAAGGACCGCCACGGCGCCAGCGGCAAGAACGCAATCCTCAAGGTGCCGGCAGGCACCCAGGTTTACGAAGAGGACGGCGAGACGCTGCTCGCCGACCTCACCGATATCGGCCAGCGCGTCACCATCGCCAAGGGCGGCAATGGCGGCTTCGGCAATGCGCGCTTCAAGACTTCAACCAACCGCGCCCCACGCCATGCCAATCCCGGTCAGCCCGGCGAGGAACTGACCATCCGGCTGCGGCTGAAGTTGATCGCCGACGCCGGCCTGATCGGCCTGCCCAATGCCGGCAAGTCCACCTTCCTCGCCACGGTGAGCGCCGCCAAGCCGAAGATCGCCGATTACCCCTTCACCACCCTGCATCCGCAGCTCGGCGTGGTGCGCGTGGACGAGCGCGAGTTCGTGCTCGCCGATCTGCCCGGGCTGATCGAAGGCGCGCATGAGGGCACGGGTCTGGGCGATCGCTTTCTCGGGCATACCGAGCGCTGCAACGTGCTGCTGCATCTCGTCGACGGCACGGCCGAGGATCCTGGCGCCGCCTACCGGACCGTGCGCGGCGAGTTGGAAGCCTATGGCCATGGGCTCACCGACAAGCCGGAGATCGTGGCCCTGTCGAAGGTGGACAGCCTGACGCCGGAAGAGATCAAGTCGAAAGGCGCGAAGCTGAAACGGGCGGCCAAGAAAGCGCCGCTGCTGCTGTCATCGGCCTCCGGCCAGGGCGTGCCGCAGGCCTTGCGCGCGCTGCTCAAGGTGATCGATGAGACGCGCGGCGGCGTCGAAGCAGAATCAGAGGAAGCGGCTTGGCAGCCGTAAGATCACCAGTCATACCGTGCCCGCAAGCAAAGCTCGCGCCGCGGAATGACAGCGCAGGCATGCACTGCTAGAAAAAATCCGAACCATTCGGGGAGGAACTAGCATGCAAACGCGCGCCGCGGTCGCCTGGAAGGCCGGCGAACCGCTCACCATCGAGACGATCAATATCGAGGGCCCGAAGGCCGGCGAGGTGCTGGTCGAGGTCATGGCCACCGGCATCTGCCACACCGACGCTTTCACGCTGTCGGGCGCGGATCCGGAAGGCATCTTCCCGGCCATCCTCGGACACGAGGGCGCCGGCATCGTGCGCGACGTGGGCCCGGGCGTCTCAAGCGTGAACGTGGGCGATCACGTCATCCCGCTTTACACGCCGGAATGCCGGCAATGTAAAACCTGCCTCTCCCGCCGCTCCAACCTGTGCACCGCCATCCGCGGCACGCAAGGCAAAGGCCTGATGCCGGACGGCACCTCGCGCTTCCGCTGCGATGGCGACCCCGTCTTCCACTACATGGGCTGCTCGACCTTCGCCAATTTCACCGTGCTGCCGGAAATCGCCGTGGCGAAAGTCCGTGAGGACGCGCCCTTCGACAAGATCTGCTACATCGGCTGCGGCGTCACCACCGGTATCGGCGCGGTGATCTACACCGCGAAGGTGTGGCCAGGAGCCAATGTCGCGGTGTTCGGCCTCGGCGGCATCGGCCTCAACGTCATTCAAGGCGCGCGCATGGTGGGCGCCGACAAGATCATCGGCATCGATCTCAATCCCGAGAAGCGCGCCATGGCCGAAAAGTTCGGCATGACGCACTTCATCAACCCGGACGAGGTCGGCCGCGACAAAGTCGTGCAGGCGATCGTCGATCTCACCGGCGGCGGCGCCGACTTCTCCTTCGAATGCATCGGCAACGTGCATACCATGCGCCAGGCGCTGGAATGCTGCCATCGCGGTTGGGGCGAGAGCATCATCATTGGCGTTGCCGGCTCGGGCCAGGAAATTGCGACGCGGCCGTTCCAGCTCGTCACCGGGCGCGTCTGGCGCGGCACAGCCTTCGGCGGTGCGCGCGGGCGGACCGACGTGCCGAAAATCGTCGACTGGTACATGGACGGCAAGATCAATATCGACGACCTGATCACCCACACCATGCCGCTGGAGAAGATCAACGACGGGTTCGACCTGATGCACGAAGGCAAGTCGATCAGGAGCGTGGTGATCTACTGAGCGAATTGCTTTTGTGGCGAACCATCCGCGACCGCGCGTGCGCGGCAATGCGCGCAGCAAGCCGCGTGCGCTTCAGCGGCCGGAGGGGACGAAGCCGGGCGGCACAGGATGGTTGGGCGCCCTGACGGGCGCGGGATGCCCGCGGCGCGCGGCGTCAACGGGCTTCGGCGCGCTGGTGGCCGGTTCAGTCTTGGCTTGCGGCTTCGGCGGCGCGCCTTTCGTGCAGAGCCGGCGCGGGCCGTCGGAAGGTTGGTAGGTGCAGTCTACGGGACTGAAGGAGATGTAGGCGCGCTTGCAGGCGTCGATATCGCACTTGTCGGAAGCCTGCGCCGGCGCGGCAGGCGCTTCAGGCGCCGCAGCGGCGACAGGAGGAGAAGGCGGCGCAGGTTCGGCTTTGGTCTCCGGTTTGGGCGGCGTGCCCCTGGTGCAAAGGCGGCGCGGGCCATTGGATGGCTGGTAGGTGCAGTCCGCCGGGTCGAAGGTGAAATAGGCCCGCTTGCAGGCTTCGATATCGCACTTGTCCGACACCTTCGGCGGCGGCGGGTTGGTGTTTTCTGCGCTCGGGGATGGCGGCGGATTGCTGCTCGCAGCATTTGACGGCGGCGCAGCCGGCGGGGACGCGGCTGCACCCGGCGCCGCGGTGGGCGCGGCAGCGGCCGCCGGGGTCTCGGGCGTCGCCGGATTGGCGGTGCTTGCGGGTGCAGGCGTTGCTGCGGCGGGCGCAGGCGCCGCGGCTGCGGGGCCAGGCGCCGTCTCGGGCGGCTTTGCCTGTTCGGCAGTCGGCGTGGCCGCCGGCGCGACATTTGGCGCGGCATCTGGCGGTGGGGAAACGTTCGGCGCCGGCGCCGCTGCAGGCTCCGTCTTCGCCTCAGGCTTCGGCGGCGCGCCCTTGCTACAGAGAGTGCGCGGCCCCTCCGGCGGCTGATAGGTGCAGTCGGCAGGATCGAACGAGGTGTAAGCCTGCTTGCAAGCGTCGACGTCGCACTTGTCCGATGCCTTCGGCGGCGCCGGCTGTTCTGTCTTCGCCTCGACCGGAGCAGAACTCGGTGCCGCGTTTGGCGCTGCAGGCGCCGCCGGCGCAGCAGCGGGCTCGTCCTTCGCCTGTGGCTTGGGTGGTGAACCTTTGGTGCAGACCGCCCGCGGACCGTAAAGCGTCGGCTTGTAGGTGCAATCTGCCGGATCGAAGGTCACGTAAGCGCGCTTGCAGGCTTCCTGGTCGCATTTGTTGGAAACCTGTGCCGGGGCGGCATTCGCCGTCTCGGCCGCGCCTTCGGGTTTCGGCGGCGTGCCCTTGGCGCACAGGCGCCGCGGGCCGTTCGAGGGCTGATAGGTGCAATCGGTGGGGTCGAAGGTGAAATAGGCGCTTCGGCAGGCCGCTATGTCGCACTTATTGGAGAACTGCGACGGATCCACCGTCGCTGCATTCGCCTCCTGCTGCTGCGGCTGGCCCTTGGTGCACAGACGGCGCGGGCCGTCGTAAGGCTGCCAGGTGCAGTCGGAGGCGCGGAAGCTGCGATGGGCCGCGCTGCAGGCGGCTATGTCGCATGGCGGCTGCTGTGCCGGTGCGGCCGGCGCCTGCTGGGCGGTCGCCTCGGGCGCTGTGTTTGTCGGCGCGGTGGGCGCATTCTGCCCGCTCTGCGGCGCCGGCCCTCGCGCCGCGGTTGCCTGGCCTTGCTGCGGCGCGGGCTTAGGCGCCGTCCGCGCCGGATAGACCGAGCGCGGCTTGGCCTTTGCAACAACCACCTTGCGTGGCGGCGGCAGGTTCGCGGCGAGTTTGGCCGCCTGCACGGAAGCTTCCGTCTCCGGCATCGGCAGCATCGGCGCGCGCAACCAGTCGAGCCCGAAAACCACCGTGCTGGCGGCAACGGCCAGTACGGAAACATAGAACAGCAGCGATGCCGTTTGCCCCGGACGTGACGCCATTACCCGACACCAAATTCGTCATGCCCGCCCGCTATGCGGGCTCAGGCGAAAGGAATCTCGCAAGATCGCGGCCAGCCGCAAGGCGTCGGCCGGCGCCGCGCTCTTCTGATCGTTGTCAAAGTAAATATACACGCTCCGGCCACCACGGCGCCATCCCGCGACACGGCGCGCCCAGTCGCGCAGAACGGTGTCCGAATAGTGGCCCTTATAAGCACCGCCAGGGCCGTGGCCACGCAAATAGACATGACGTGCCGTAGCAACCCAGGGCGCCGGCGCGTCGCGGTGATCGGAGATGCATAGCGCCATGCCATGCCGGCGCAGCAGCGTCAGCACTTCCTTTTCGTACCAGCTCCGGTGGCGGAATTCGAAGGCGTAAAGCCGCCGCTTCGACAGCAGCTTGAAAAACGCCGCCAGCCGCGCCGGATCGGCCTCGAAGCGTGCCGGCAGTTGGAACAGCACCGGTCCGGCCTTGGGCCCGAGAATGTTCAGGCGCTCCTCGATCAGGGCCAGACTGTTGCGCGAATTGTCGCTCAGGCGCTTCCAGTGCGTGATGAAGCGCGACGCCTTCCAGGCGAACACGAAATGCGCTGGCGTCCCATCCCGCCACGCCCGCACCGCGTCCAATGACGGCGTGCGGTAGAATACGCCGTTGAGCTCGGCGGTCGAGAACTGCGTCGCGTAATAGGCGAGATGATGTTTGAGCATCACCTCCCGTGGAAAGAAGCGGCCGCGCCAGGACGAATAGCTCCAGCCCGAGGTGCCGATATGAATGGCGGCCCGGCCCTTTTTCGCCGGCATGATCGATCATCCTCGTTGCTGGGGCGGCTGACACCAGGCGGAATGCGCCGCGCCTTCGCACGCGCGGTTCCCCGCTCCGCGAAATGACCCCATTCCGGCCGCGAAAGCGCACATCGCGCCGTTAAGAGCCGCCCCGGCTTGGGGGCCAATTCGGGGAGACTTCATCAATGATGGGACGTTTGGGCGCCGCGCTTTGCGGCGCGACGATGCTGCTTGCCTTCACGCCGGCCGCCAATGCGCAATCGGGGATCGCGTCGGTCTACGCCTATCACGGCGGCCACACCGCCGACGGCGAACATCTTCACCCCGGCGCGCTCACCGCCGCCCACCGGAGCCTGCCCTTCGGCACGCGCGTGCGCGTCACCAACAAGGGCAATGGCCGCAGCGTGGTGGTGCGCATCAACGACCGCGGCCCCTTCGTGCGTGGCCGCATCATCGATCTCACGCCCGCGGCGGCGCATGCCATCGGCCTCGGCGGCCTCGCGCGGGTCGAAATTCACGTGGTCGGATAGCACAATGCCGATCTCTGGTCGCTGAAACGTCACCGCGTGCACAGACGGCGCGGGCCGCCGAACGGCTGATAGGTGCAGTCGGAAGCGCGGAACGAGTTGTAACGGCGCGCGCAGGCGGAAACGTCGCATGAGGCCTGCGCCCGCGCCGCGCCGGTATGGACGATGACAATGCTGCCATCGGCGCGGCGCACCGGCACGTCGGCGTTGCCTGGCGTCATCTGCCGCACGATGCGCGTGACCTCGTCGAGTTCGTGGCCGTCGTTGCGCCCCGATGCATCGGAGATAGCCTTGGGTGCAGGACGCGCTCGCACCGGGTCGGCCGCAGCCAGGGTCGCACCACCGGTGCGGGTGCACAGCCGACGCTTACCATCATAAGGCTGATAGGTGCAGTCGGCGGCGCGGAACGAATTGTAGGCCGCGCTGCAGGCAGCGACGTCGCAACGCGGATTATTCTGGGCCATTGCCGATTGCGCGGGCACGCTCGAAGCATCGGTTTGTTTCGGCGTCGAATCGTCGGGCGCGTGCGCGGTTGATGCCTGATCATCAGGCATGTTGAGCTGCGCGGTTTTCGGCTGGAGCGCCGATGCGTCTTGGCGGTTCAGCGGCGGCGCATCCACTTGAGCCTTCCGCGGCGCTGGCGGGAGCCACGTATCGGTTGCCGCTTTTGCTGCCGTGTCGGCAGCCTGGCGCTCCGGCTTGGCCACTTTTGGGCTCGCCGGGCGAATCGGGCTGAGTGTGCGCGCGCTTGCCGCGCGCGCCGTCTTCGTAACTTGTTCCGGGTGCTTGTCCCGTTCTTGAGCGAGCCCGGAGCCCGGGGCAGGCGCCACATGGGCGGCGCGGCCGATGAGCACATTCGGCGGCGGCGACAACGGCGAGGTCGCCAAGTCGAGGCCGAACATCACACTCGCCGCGCTCACAACTATGACGACGAAATACAGCAGAAACGCCATCGCTCGATCCGTGCTGGTTGAAACCCCGCTCCCAAGCCAACGCCGGAGCGGAAGCGGCGGTTCCTGGCAAGCCCATGAGTTTCGCGAGTTCCAGCCCGCCCGGCGGCCGGGTGCGGTGCCGGTCTGCACGCGTTTACAGGAAATTCATGTGGAACGGTTCCCGCGCCCTCTCGCCTGGCGCGGCGCGCCGCCCTATTGGATTGTAATTACCTGCGGAAACAAGCCATGCTGCTCGTCAAGACCTATGTCGACCGCAGCCCGATCCATGGGCTCGGCGTTTTCGCCGCCGAACACATCCGCAAGGGTGCCAAGATTTGGCGCTTCGTCGAGGGCTTCGACCGGAGCTTTTCGCCGAAGGCCTATGCCCGGCTGCCCAAGGCTGCACGCGACTACATCAAGCAGCACGGCTACAAGGTCGACGGCGAAATCCTGCTGACGGTCGATCACGACCATCACATGAATCACTCCGACAATCCCAATACCTACCTGAAGAGCGGCTATGTCCTTGCCCGCCGGGCCATCCGCAAGGGTGAGGAAATCACCAACGATTACCGCGAATTCGATGCGGTTTATTGCGCGGCGTTCCTCGACGAGAAACAGGCTCGGCAGTCGGCGCCGACGATCATTCGGCTTCCGCGAACAGCGGCAGCTGCTCGGCGGGTCGCGGCTCCAGCGGCGCTGCGGCGGGCACCAGCGCGGGATGTCGTTCGAACAGCGCCCGGCGCTCGAAATGGGTCGAGTGGAAGAATGGGTAGCGCCGGTACACGTAGTCGGAAACCTGGCGATAATCCGAGGTCATCAAGGTAATTGGTTTGCTGAGCAGCGGGTACTCGCGCGGTCCGCAGAGCGGGCGATACAGGAACGTGCGCTTGTAGAAAGCCTGATGCTCCGGCCGCACGGCGGCGAGTGCGTGCTCGGCCTTGAAATAGATGGTCGCCATCCAGCACAGGCGTACGGTAATATAAGGTAGGCTCGGATACAGGCGCGCGAACCGCTGATCCGTCACCAGGCGGGTCGGATCGACGATCGTCTTGCCGGCCTGGAGTTCCGGCTCGAGCAGATCGGGGAACACTTCGAGGCTCGGCAGGACAGGGCAGTCCTTCGTCGCGACATGCAGGCGGATGGAGGCCGCGAGTTCCTCGTCGATATAGACCCCGAAGGTCCAGGCGTTCTTGTCCTCATCATGGGCGTCCGTGAAGGACAGGGACGGATCCGGGCCGATCGCGCCTTCGCGGAGGTAAGCGTCGTACCGCAAGCGTCCGACAGCGGCGCGGTCCTTCTCCGTTTCGACAAGGCGGTAATCGACCTTCTCTAGGACCTGCCAAACGCGGGCGGCGCTCTTGTTGGCAATTTCCGGTCCACTTGCAGACCCTGGCGAGGAAACCGTTAATGGCGTGGAACCGGCCTCGTAGGAATAGGCCAACGCAACTGCATTCATTGTCTTCGTCCCCGTCGGCAAACCACGCGCCGACGAGAGTGAAGTTAACACTTCGTTAAGGAACAAACAATAAGGTTAGCTGTAATTAAGGTTAATGCAACTTGCAAATCCGGCCCCGGTTGCAAGATGCAACGTGAATTTGAGTTGACAATTTGATTGGATTCCCGCGCGGCGCGGGCGGATTTCACGCGACGCGGATGGCGGCACGCGCGGGCGTCGATGCCTCGAGCAGCGTGCGAATGGCGGACGCGGGCATCGGAACGCCGAAGAGATATCCCTGAACTTCGTCGACGCCCTCTTGCGCAGAAACCAGCGCAAGCTGTTCCTCGGTCTCCACGCCTTCGACGGCCACGCGCAAGCCGAGTTCCGCGCTCAGGCGCACGATACCCCGCAGAAGAGTGATCATGCGCTCGTTGCCTGCGAGATTGCGCACGAAGGACTGATCGATCTTGACCTTGTGCAGGGGGAAGCTGTGCAGGTAGCTCAGGCTCGAATATTTGGTGCCGAAATCGTCGAGCGAGACGCGCACGCCGAGCCGGCCCAGCTCGCGCAAGGCCGCGCGGCTCTTGGCGGTGTCCTGGAGCAGCGTGGTCTCGGTGATCTCGACGGCGAGCCGGCTGGCGGCGAGCCCCGATTCAGTCAGCGCTTCGCGCACCAGGCGCGGGACGTTTGTGCGGGTGAATTGGATCGGCGAAAGGTTAACCGCGACCTGGACGTTGCCGGGCCAGCGCCGGCATTCGACGCAAGCGTTTTTCAGTACCCACTGGTCGATCTCGGTGATGATGCCCATCTCTTCCGCGACGGGTATGAACTCGGCCGGCGACACCATGCCGCGCTCCTTGTGCGGCCAGCGCAGCAGCGCTTCGCAGGCCGATATGCGGCCGGTCTTCAGGTCGACGATCGGCTGGTAGTAGATTTCGAAGGCCTCGTTTGCCACCGCGTTGCGCAGGTCGAGCTCGAGACTGCGGCGCGCCCGCGCGCGCGCCTCCATCTCGGATTTGAAGAAGCGCCAAGTGTCGCGGCTTTCGGCCTTGGCGCGGTAGAGCGCCATGTCCGCATTGCGCAGCAGCTCGTCGGCATCGGTGCCGTCATGCGGCGCGAGAGCCACGCCGATGCTGGCGCTGACCGCCACTTCGTTGCCGTCGATGTCATAGGTGTCGCCGACCGAACGCAAGATGCGCTCGGCAAGCGCAGACGCCTCCTTGACGTCGTCGATCGGCGACTGCAGGACGATGAACTCGTCGCCGCCGAAACGGGCGACGACATCGGTATCGCGCACCGCGGCGCGGAGTCGCTTGGCGACGGCCTGCAGCAACATGTCGCCGCGCGAGTGCCCGAGCGTGTCGTTGACCTGCTTGAACTGATCGATATCGATGAAATGCACCGCGCAGGCTCGGCCCCGCCGGCTGTGGTTGAGCGCTTCTTCCAGGCGAAGCTGCAGAATGGCGCGGTTCGGCAGTTCGGTCAGCGTATCGAAGCGCGCCATGTGGTAGATCTTGGACTCGGCCAGCTTGCGCTCGGTGATGTCCTCGACCAGCATGACCATGCCGCGGTTTTCCATCGGCTCGACCGAGAATTCGAGCGTGCGCTGGGCTTCCAGCTCGATCGAAAACTTCTCCGTCGTGCGTCCCGACAGGCGTTCTTCCAGGTTGCGGCTCAACTGTTCGGCGTTCCAGTCCGACAGTTTTCGCGCATGCACGCATTCGGCCACCAGATCGGACATGCTCCGCTGCTTCAGATCGGCCGCCGGCGGCAGCCCGAACAGCTCGTTCAGCTTTGAGTTTGCGACGACGATGCGGCGGTCGCGGTCGAACATGCACAGGCCGTGCGGCATGTTGCTGAGGGCCGTATTGAAGCGTTCCGCCAGCAGCGATATGTCTCGCTCCGAGATGACGGCGTCGAGCAGATTGCGGCGCAGGCGCTCGCACACAACCGCCACCACGACGAAGAACAAGACCACTTGCGGCACGTAGGCCGCGTAATAAGCGTCGTCGTAGACGATTAGCCCGGCGATCAGCGGGACCGCGACGCTCACGATCTGAACGATGACGAGGCGACCGCTGCCGAAATTGCGGCCGGTGATGCCGATCACGTAGGCGATGGTGGTGGTGAAGCTGACGAGGTGCACATAAGCGTCACGCGTGTAGGCGAAACCGACATAGCACCAGATGCCCAGAATCGCCAGCGACGACGCCGCGCCAATGCCGTAGCGGATTTCCCAATACCGCGCGCACTCGCTCGACTTCACGGACTCACGCGACCGGCCGTAAGCGCGCATTTCCATGGCGCGCGCCAGAATGACGATGGAAAACGCGATCGCGCAGACCAGCAGCAGGACTTCGCCCGACTCCCAATAGGTGAGGAGGATCGAGCTGGTCGCCACGAAATAACCGGCCAGCAGCGTGCGCCCTTCCTGGTAGAGCGAATCAACGAGCGGGATGTAGATCTCGGGCGCGATTTCGCGGCCGGCAAATGCCCGCTGTGCTCTCGGCAAGGACTTCATGTTCGAACCGCGACCAACTTACACCCGCAATTTCCGCTCGACCGCTCTCGCGGCCAATTCCCGCCTATTGCCCCATATGCTCAAAACAGCGCCGCCTTCTGCCCAGCAGAGGGTATATTCTTGCTAATACTCATTAGTTCTAGATTGACGCGGTCGAAGACTGAAAGTTTGCGCTTAACACGCGCTTAATCGGCGTGGCGGCCTTTGACTGCGCACCGGTCAGGATTTGGAAACCATGTGCCTGAGCCGCGGGGCCTGAGGCGCCGCCCTTCGATCTGCCCGGCGGGGTGGAGCGCTCCGGGGCGACGAAGTCTTGCCGCCTGCTTATCCGCAGCGACCTCGTGCATTCTGCCCATGAGCGGTCCGGCGCGCCTGGTGCCAGGGGCGAAATTGACGTTCCCCGCTCAGCGGCGGCAGCCGTTGCTTTGCACCGCAACATCGGGCCCGCGGCTGGCCTCGCTATAATAGATGCCGCAGGCCGCGCATCCGAATACGTTGGTCGGCACGAATTCGGCCGTGCCCGGAATGACCCGCGCGAGCCGCATGGCATCTCCGCAGTTCGGGCATAACGGTCGTTTGCCGGGCGCGGGGTCCATGCCTCCTTTCTATGACACCGCTGCCGTTCGGGCTGTGACGCATTTCACACCGTTGCGCGAAAAGCGCATGCTTGGTGGATTATGCGGTCATCGGCCCCCCTTGGATGACCCTTCCGGTTGACCGCCTGACGGGAAAGCGCCAACGTCGATCCACTGGTTAACGTCGGGAAAGGGTAGCGTCATGTCGCTTAAGCTCCTCGTTCGGTCGGCCTTTGCCGCCGCGCTGTTTGGCCTCGCATTCACCGCGACGAGCCCGGCGCACGCAGGTCAGGTCGGCATGTTGGCCTGCCGCAGCCCGCAGCCGCTGGGTTTCATCGTGGTGTCGGCGCGGGCCTATGATTGCACCTTCACGCCCACCGCGGGGCCCCGCCAATACTATCGCGCCACAATCTACCGCTTCGGCGCGCAGGTGGGGATCAGCAGCAATGTGGGCCTCGCCTGGGCCGTGTTCTCCGCGACCAACCATGCGGGCCCCGGCGCCCTGGCCGGTGGCTATGGCGGCGCCTCGGCCGGTGCCGCGGTTCTGGTCGGCGCCCGCGCCAATGCGCTGTTCGGCGGCTATCCCAACGCTTTTGCGCTGCAACCGATCAGCGTGGAGGGCATGACAGGCCTCAACGCCGTCGCAACGGTGACTGGGCTGAGCCTGCAGCAGGTCGTCCACCGCCGCCACTATCGGCATTATCGGCATCGGCGCCATCGCTGAAACGATCAGACGGAATCAAGGCAAGCCGCCCGGTTAACAGCCGGGCGGTTTCTTTTTACCGCCTCGCATGGCGGGGAATGCTGGGAACGCCGCGCGGTGTCGGGCGTTTTAGAGGAACATTTTCTGAAAAGGCGGGGAGGTTTGCGCGACTGGAGATTGGGGACATGGAACGGCGGGACGAGGAATTGCTGGCCAAACAATTACGAGGCATCGAGAGGCCGCAGGACGGTGGCTTGGTAGGAATGGCGGTTGCCGTTTTTCTGGTGGGTTTGCTGGTCGGCGGGATGGTGTTCGCGCCGCCCGCGCAGCACACCCCGGCGGCGCCGCGTGCACTGGCAGCGATCCCGCCGACGCATGTCACGCCGCCGGTCATTCGCTGACCGCCGGGCGCATTGATCCGGCGCCGGAAAGGCTCTCCCAACAGCTCAAAGCGCTCGGCACTGACGCCGCCCGCCGGAACCGAAGGCGGCGCTTTCGACTTTTCCCGCCTATGGGCGGTCGCCGCAGCGCGATTCCGCTCCCGCGTTCCGAGCAAGTGGCCAACCCTCTCCACCCGCACAAAAGCCGCGGATGCAAACAGACCATGCAGTGGGACTGTCTCATTATCGGCGGAGGACCGGCAGGCTTGACGGCGGCGATCTATCTCGCGCGCTTCCGCCGCAGCGTGCTGCTGATCGATGCCGGCGGCAGCCGAGCGGCGCGCATTCCTGAAAGCCATAATCATCCTGGCTTCACCCGCGGCATATCGGGGCCTGCCCTGCTTGCGCGCCTGCGCGAGCAGGCGCGGCAATATGGCGTCGACATGCGCGACGGCCGCGCCGAGGCTTTACGGAGGGGCGACGGCGCATTCGCGGCCGCCGCTGGCGGCGACATGATCGAGGCCGCGCGCGTGCTGCTGGCGACTGGCATCACCGACGCGGCCCCTAACCTGCCCGGTTTGCGGCACGCGGTCGCGACAGCGAAAGTCCGCTACTGTCCGATCTGCGACGGCTATGAGGCGATCGACAAGACGATCGGGGTGGTCGGCCCGCTCGCGACGGCCGCGCACAAGGCCGCCTTTCTGCGCACCTATTCAAAGAAGGTCACGGTGATCGCGACCGCGCGCGAAGGCGGCGATGACGATGCTTTCGATGTTGCCCGTGCGGCCGGTGTCGCGCTCGCATCGTCGGCTCCGATCGAATTCCGCGAGACGGAGTCCGGCGTCGCGGTCGCGTTCCGAGACGGCGCCACGCGGCAGTTCGATGTGATCTATCCGGTGCTCGGCTGCGACGTGCATTCCGCGCTGGCGCGCCGGTTGGGCGCACGCACGACCGCGCTCGACTATCTGGTCGTCAACGACAAGCAGGCCACTTCGGTCGAGGGGCTCTACGCCGCTGGCGACGTGGTCTCGGACCTGCACCAGATCAGCGTGGGCGAGGGCCATGCCGCGATCGCGGCGACCGCGATCCATAACAGCCTGCCGGCAAACTTCCGTTGATCGTGCCTTGAGCTACCGCAGCCGAAATTACCCTTCGCTGACGGCCCCCTGGCAACCATGATCGAAATGTTGCGCCCACGCCCCTTTAGTGGGCGAACAGCGCGATCAAAATGAGGATCGGAATCGGAATTCCCAGCAACCACAGCAGAATATAACCCATCGTCGCCTCCTAGTTTTCGATGCGCGCTTCGCGATAGGCGCGCGTGCCGATCACGCCCTTCCATCGTCGGTCGCGCAGTTGACCGCCTTCGATAGCCGCCAAGCTCGCAGCGAAGGCCCCTACAAACATCGATATGGTGAGCCAGATCGACAACGCGGCGGCCGATTTGCGCGCGCGATCGGCTTCCGACTTCGCTTCGTCGAGCACGGCCGTCACTCTTTTCTGGGCATCCGACTCGCTCAATCCGGTCTGCACCGAAACGAGCCGCGCCAGATAGGCGCGGTCCGCGGCCGGAAGGTCCCCAAGGGTCGCGGCACTGTGGGCCAGGATCACGCGGGCGTCGCGGCTTATGACGGGGGCCGCGCCACCGCCGGCCGCGGCCGTGTGACCCGCCGCCGGCCGAAACAGCATGGCCGCGAAGTAGTTGTACGGCGCGCTGATCGCTTGCGCGACGGGAGCGTTGGAGCCGGCCCGGGTAGCGCTGCCGCCCACGAGGTAAGTCGCCGCCCCGCCGAGCACGGCTGCGCCCAACAGTAATGCCAAGGCCCAGGCCAGGAATCCGTGCGCGGTATCCCTGAAGAGCACTTCGTCATTATAGATGCCACGCCACTTGTATCGCAGGCGTCCGCTCAAATAACCGCCGAGCGTGGACGACAACATTGCGACCACCACCAGATAGAGCCCGCTGGCAATGTGGAAGGTCTGGCCGGAGACGCCGGAATTGGACCACGGCGAAACAGCCGAAAAGCCGACCGCGCTGCCGAAGGCGATAAGGACAAGAGTGAGCGCTGCAGCGGCGGCCGCGCCGGCTATAATAGCGCTCCAGGACAGTGCCGAATCGCCCGTTTCACGGGCCGTCAGCTCTGCTGCCGTCACTTCAGCCATGGTGGACCTCCGCTTTCACGTGGCTGCCGATAACTTGAGCGGCGCACGAAAGTTCCGCCCCAAGCCGACCGCCCGACCGAAGCCGTCAGATCTCGAATGGCTGCAAATGAAAGTGACAGAGCGCGCATACTCCGCTTGAAAATGAAGTCGCCAGCGGAGCGTCCTGAGCAAGGCCGAATTGAAGCGGACGATTGAAACAAGAGTCGCGCGGGCGAGATGCGGATCGCCGCGCCCTTTGTGTCTTTTGACACATAAAAAAGTTTCCGCCCGTTTTGTCCGCTGGCGAACCGAAGCGGCCCCGGCGAGTTGTGAACTGACAACGAAGGAATGGGTCCTTCCAGGGAGAAAACGATGCTTCTGAAATGCTTCAATGCCGCGTTGCTCGGCGCAACGTTGCTCGCCGTTCCTGCCATGGCGCAAAGCAATAAAGCGCCGCCGCCGGCCGCCAATCAGCAAACGCAAACGCAGATGCGCGGTGACGTCGCCGCCACAGATCTGTGGCGCGGCTCGAAGGTGATCGGGCTGAACGTCTACAACAATCAGAACGACAAGATCGGCGACATCAACGAGTTGCTGCTCGACCGACAGGGCCGCATCGAAATGGTTGTCATCGGTGTGGGCGGATTTCTTGGCATGGGCGAACACAACGTGGCGGTCAAATTCAGCGCGTTGAAGTGGGCGACCGAGCCGGTCCAAAGCAAAACTTCCGCCAACCGGCCGGCCACGACAACGACGGGCGCGGGTGCAGGGGCAAACGCGGCCGCGGACCAAAATTATCCGGACCACGCCGTGCTCGACGCCACCAAAAAGCAGCTCAAGTCGATGCCGGAGTTCAAGTACAACAATAACAAGTGACCCGGCGCCGGCGCGCCGCGCGCTTTCTACATGCACTTTCTAAACGCCGAGGGGCGGCCGCTGGCCGCCCCTTTGTGCATGCACGCCACACCGCTAGAAATCCCGCCTAAAGCCTTCGCAAGGGATCGACGCGCACGCAGCGCACAAGCGCCGCTATTCGCGTCATCAGGAACGCGGCAGGAAACGCCGGTCGACCTTGCAGATGTAGGTGTATTTGGGATTGACCACCTGCGTGCATCGCGCCTCGGCGATCTGGCCGAGCAGCATGTAGGCTTCCGGCGCGGGAATCCCATAATCATCTTCCAGCCAGTAAATCATCTCTTCGAACGCCAGGCGCATGGCGTCCTCGAGCGGGCGGGCGCATCCAAGCGTACAGATGTGCGTCGGTGTCTCGATGCGCGGATGATTGAGCCGCCGCGGGGCGGGGTCGAGCCGGACGCGCACTTTCAGCTCGGTCGCGATTTCGATAGCGCCCATGCCGTTGGCCTCGCCGTCCCCCTGAATGGCGTGGCAATCGCCGAGAAAGAGGTGGGCGCCGGGCTTGGAGACGCGCAACTGGACCGTATTGCCTGCCGTGATCTCCTGGACGTCGAGATTGCCGCCGTGCGTGCCGTTGTCGATGGTCAGCACCGCGCCATGCACGGGGGCGACGCCGATGACCCCGATCATCGGCTTGACCGGCAGCTTGAGGCTGTCGCTCCAATGGACGACGCCATCGCTGACTTCGACGACGCGCGTCTGGATGCCGAATTCTTTGCGCCGCACCCAATCGGGAAACATGCCGATCCCCGGCCACAGCGACGTGAAGCCGATCTTGTCGAGCGCGATATCGAGAATCTCCACGCTCAGCATGTCGCCGGGCTTGGCGCCCCGCACCTCGATCGGGCCGGTCGCTCCATTGACGTAAGGCAGCGTCACGTCGGACTCGGTGAGCTGCTGACCGACGAAACGGATCGTGCCGTCATTGACGTTGATGGCGGTTTCCACGGTGACGGTTTGGCCCGGGTCGATGGTGGCTACGAAGGCATCATCACCGGAGAGGGCGTATTTGATATTGCCGGCTTTGGTAACGCGCATGGTCAAGCTCTCTTTTTGAAGAATGCGATTTCGGGATCACGCCTCGTTCCGCCAGGGCGTCAGAAGCCGCTCGATCTTACCGACCACGTAAGTGAGGCAAAGAGCGAGCGCGATGGTCACCACCAAGGCGGCGAAGACCTTCGGAATGATGTAGAGGCTGCCGGCCTTGAATATGGCGTGGCCGAGGCCTTGGGACGACGACATGAATTCGCCGATGATGGCGCCGATCAGCGCGAAGCCAACCGTCAGCTTGAGCCCCGCGAAGATATCGCCGAGCGAAGCCGGCACGATCAGCTTGGCGAAGATATGCCGTTTAGAGGCGCCGAGCGTGCGCATCATGTTTATCTGATCGACATCGACGGTCAGAGCCCCCTTATAGGCCGTGACCAGCGCCACGACCACCACCGAAAGGGTCGCCATCGCGACTTTCGAGGCGAGGCCGGTGCCGAACCAGATTATGCAGATCGGCGCCAGCGCGATGATCGGGATCGAGCCGAGCGCGACGACGAAGGGCTGAACAACCCGCGACACGAAGCGCGAGTACCACAGCGCGAGGCCGATCATGGTGCCGAGCACATTGCCAATGGCGAAGCCGAGCAGGGTTTCGATACCGGTTATCTTGGTGTCGGTGACGATGCTGCCGTCTTGCACCATCTTGACGAGGAAGCCGAAGATGGCACTCGGCGAGCCGAAGAGGAAGGAACTGAGGGCATTCCTCGTGGTGGCGAACTCCCAGGCGGCGAGTAGCACCGCCAGCACCGCAAACTGGCAAAGCAGCACGAGCAGAGTGCCGCGCATGGCCGGAGACACCCACGGCCTCTTCCGTGGCGTCGAAGGCTTGCTCACGGCCGCGTCCGTAACGATCTTCTGTCCTTCGGCGTTCATGAGCGCCCCCGCACTTCGAGCTCGCTCCAGATGGCGCGAATATATTTGCTGAAATGCGGTGACTCACGGGCCGCCATCATGTCGGTCCGGTCGACATCGATCTCGATGTCGTGGACCGCCCGGATTCGAGCCGGGCGATGGCTGAGCACGATCACCCGATCGGAGAGCGAGACCGCTTCCTCCACGTCGTGCGTGATGAGCAGGAGCGAGCGGCGCTGACTGCGCACCAGGCGCGCCATGTCGCTTTCGAGAATCACTTTGGTCTGGAAGTCGAGCGCCGCAAACGGTTCGTCGAGCAGAAGCACTTCCGGCTCATTGGCGAGCGTGCGCGCGAACGCTACCCGCTGCCGCATTCCACCCGACAAGGCGGACGGATAGTAGTCATGAAAGCCGTGCAGGCCGAGCGTGTCGAGAAGCTGGCGGCCCCGCTCGACCTGTTCGCCGACCGGTACACCGTGGACTTCGAGGCCGAGGGTTACGTTGCGCAGCGCCGTGCGCCAGGGCAGAAGCAGGTCCTTCTGGAGCATGTAGCCGACGCGCTTGGGCATGCCGTGGCTGGCGCCGCCGTGCCAGGCGACGGTGCCGGCGGTCAGCGGCGTGAGCCCGCAGAGCAGATTGAGCAGGGTGCTCTTGCCCGCCCCGGACGGTCCGACGACCGAGACGACCTCGCCGCGGCCGAGCGAAAAGGAAATGTCGGCAATCACCTCGGTTGGATTGTCGAGATGCTCGCCGAACACCTTGCGGAGGTGACTGACGACCAGGGGCGGCGCGGTGTCGCCCGCCCCCGGCGTTGTTTGATTGGGTCGACTGGGTGGCATCACGCCATCCATCCTCCCTGCCCTTGATGCCGGCGCTATTTCGGAGCCTTGATGTCGACTGCTTCCTTCACCGCCTTATCGGCGAAGGAGTTGTCGACGACCTTGTCCATCGGGATCGAGTATTTGACGTTGCCGAGGAATTTCTGCATGGCCATCAGGTTATTCCACTCATCCTTCTGAGTAACCACCGTCTGTGCCGGAATCTTGTATTGGATCTCGGCTTCGATCGCCTTGTCGGCGACGGCGCCGGGGAGGTCAGGGAACTCTTCCCGGGCCACTTTCTTGGCATAAGCGGGATCGGAATAAACGAGCCGCCCGGCCTCTTCGAAGGACTTGACCAGCGCGAGCACGATATCCGGATGCGCCTTCGCGTATTCCGGCAGCACCATGATGCCGGTGTTGCAGAACGGGCCGACATATTTGGCGAAGTCGAAGACGACCTTCGCCCCCTGCGATTCGGCCTGGGCGACGCCCGGCTGATAGGCAACCGCCATGTCGGCGCGGCCGGCCAGCATGGCGGCAATCTCGGTGCCGGGATTGACCTGGAGGATCTTGGTATCGACTTGCGGCTTGAGGCCGTTATCAAGCAGCAGCTTCTTGGTGACGCTGAAATTGGTGTTGGGATCGGGCGACGTCACCACGGTCAGCCCCTTGAACTGCTTGGCGCTGGTCAACATCGGCAGGGTCTTCGAGACGCCGAAGTAGTGCGCCCGCTGGACGACGGTGCCGACGACAATGCCGGGACCGCCGGCCTCGCGCGACATCTGCACCATTGTCGCGTCGCCGATGGCGAAGGGAGCGCTCTTTCCGAGGACCGAAGCGAAAGCCTGCGTGTCGCCGCCGGCCGCCGAGACTTTCAACTTCAATCCGTTCTTTTCAAAGATGCCGGCGTGCATGCCGACATAGAGGTTGATGTAGCCCAGGTTGTGGACCGCTTCGACGAATTTGACCTCGGTGAGATCTTTCGCCGAGGCCGGGGTCTGGCCAACCGCCAACATGACGGCAAGCGCGGCACCGAGCAAAGGCAAAGCCCGCCTTCTCGGCAGCAGAGCCTGCGGCAGCCAATGGAACGAAGGCATGGATTACTCCTTCTCTGATGTGGTCGCTGAAACTTATTCCAACGACCGGGTTCGGAGGGCTGGCGGGCGGGTCTGCCGACCGCCATCGGACGGCATCGTTGCATCGCTGCGCCCAAGCGGGCGGCTGAGAATTTCGCGGCAGGCTTGCCGCTGCGTCCGGTCGCCAAGGCGCGATGTGTTGGTCAGCGCGGCTTCGCAGGCGCCGGTACCGGAGGACGGATGGATCACTGCCAAGCCTGTCGTCTTGAAGACTGTGTTGAGGAGTTCGATCACCTTCAAAGCAAGGCTTGCAAAGACCGGGCCACGGCGGCCGAAGTTCGGCGTGGCAATGGTGCGCAGAAAGCGATCCGGGATCTTACTTGGTCCCCGAACCTGCACGAAATGGCGCTGCGCCTGACGACTCATCGTGCCTGATGCCCCTCAACAAGCCAGACCCAGTTTTCCGCCATCCGGTTTTTCGAAATGCGAGCTGCCTCTATCCAGGTGCAAATGCCAAAGATCATGCAGTTGCATAAATATCGGCCAATTTGCAGATTGAATGCAACTGCTCAATTTAGCGGCTGGCACGCTTGATCGCGCAGTAGCTCGCGTCGGCAAACAATGTTCGGTGAAGTCGCTCGCCCGATATTTTCAGATCGTGCAATTTGCTGCACAAACCGTATTCCGCAGATTGTTGCCAGTGTTACGTTCGATGCGCGTAAACCGAGCGCGCTTGTTCGTTCGCGTGAATAATGCGCTTTATGCCGTCTATCGTGCCGGAGCCAATTCGGCTTCGATCCCAAGCAGGCGATGGAAAACATGCCGAACATGCCCGAACTCTTTCGCCTCGATCGTCTCGTTACGCTTGTCACCGGCGGTGGCGGCGGCATCGGCCGCGCCACAGCGAAGGCGTTCGCATCCCTCGGCGCGACGGTCGTCGTCGTCGATCTTGATGCGGATTCGGCGGCCGAAACTGCAGCCGCGTGCGAAAAGGCCGGAGGGCAGGCCTGGTCAATCCAGGCCGACCTCTCGAACGAAGCCGAGGTTGAAGCCGCCTTCAAACACATCGCCGAGCGCGAAAGCGCTCTCGATGTCCTCGTCAACAATGCGGGCATCGCAATCCGCATGGCCGCCATCGACCTGCCTCTCGCGGATTGGGACAAGGTCGTGTCCGTCAATATGACGGGCACCTTCCTTTGCGCACGCGCGGCGGCCCGCGCCATGATCGCCGCCGGCAACGGCGGCGCGATCGTCAACATCGCGTCGATCATGGGCCTGTCCGGCGGCGGCCTTTATCCGAACATTTCCTATCAGACGACGAAAGGCGCGGTCGTCAATATGACGCGCGCTTTGGCGACCGAATGGGCGACCAACGGCATCCGCGTCAACGCGGTCGCACCGACTTACGTGCGGACGCAATTGACGGCGGCCCTGTTGAAGGATCCCGAGATGATCAGACGCATCGAGGCGATGACGCCGTTACGTCGGCTGGCCGAGCCGGATGAGGTCGCGGCGGCGATCTGTTTCCTGGCCAGCCCGGCGGCTGCCATGATCACCGGCCACGTCCTTCCCGTCGATGGCGGCTTTCTGGCGCAATAGGTACCGTCCGCGCCGAACCAGGTGGGCCGCGCCCAATAGGCCGTGCGCATGACGGCCGGGGAAACCCATGCTAAAGGGCGCCGACATTTACGCGCCCGCCGGGATCATGCCTAAAACGCCGTCGCTCAAGGACTTCCGCCGCATCGTGGTCAAGGTCGGCTCCTCGCTGCTGGTGGACGCCGCCGCCGGCGGCCTCAAGCGCGGCTGGCTCGATGCGCTGGCCGCCGATGTCGCCGCCCTTCACAAGGACAAGGACGTGCTGGTGGTCTCCTCCGGAGCCATCGCGCTCGGCCGCGCCGTGCTCAAGCTGCCGAAGGGCGCGCTCAAGCTCGAGGAGGCGCAGGCCGCCGCCGCCGTCGGCCAGATCGCGCTGGCGCGCGCCTGGGCGGAGGCGCTGGGCGCCCGCAAGATCACCGCGGGCCAGGTGCTGGTTACGCTCGGCGATACGGAGGAGCGCCGCCGCTATCTCAACGCCCGCTCGACCATCGCCAAGCTCCTCGAATGGCGGGCCGTGCCGGTGATCAACGAGAACGATACGGTAGCAACCAGCGAGATCCGCTACGGCGACAACGACCGCCTCGCCGCCCGCGTCGCCACCATGATGAGCGCCGATCTGCTCGTGCTGCTGTCGGACGTCGACGGGCTCTACGACAAGCCGCCGGAGAAAAAGGGCGCCAAACACGTGCCGCTGGTGCCGCGCATCACGCCGGCGGTCGAGGCCATGGCGGGGGCGAGCGCCTCGGAGACCGCGCGCGGCGGCATGCTGACCAAGATCGAGGCCGGCAAGATCGCCACCACCGCCGGCACCCACATGGTGATCGCCTCGGGCCGGGTCGATCATCCATTACAGGCGATCGCCGACGGCGCCGCCTGCACCTGGTTCCTCACGCCGGCCAATCCGGTCACCGCCCGCAAGAAGTGGATCGCCGGCTCGCTCGAGCCGCGCGGCGCGCTCACCGTCGATGCAGGCGCAGTGCGGGCGCTGCGCTCAGGCAAGAGCCTTCTGCCGGCGGGTGTCATCAAGGTCGAAGGCGGCTTCGAACGCGGCGACGCCGTGCTGGTACGCGGGCCGGACGGGCACGAGATCGGCCGCGGTCTTGTCGCCTATGACGCAGCCGACGCCGACAAGATCAAAGGGCGCTCCTCGGCCGACGTGCGCAGCGCGCTGGGCTATGCAGGCCGCACCGAACTCATCCACCGTGACGACCTGGTGCTGGGCGGCGAGTGATAGCGGGCGCGGAGGGAACTTCGCGGAATCCGCTGCGTTGTCTCTTCGACTGGACGACGCGATACTTCTGGAAGGCGGTTGACAGATCGCCCTTAAGCCCTGGCTCCGGAGCCGGGGCTTTCGCGTTCTGCCCGCGCGGCGAGCCGCCGCGCGACGATTTGGCAGGTTGTTTGGGCGGGGGCCGCAGGTTCCTCTTGCCGCATAAAGCCGAGGCGGCCGGGGCAGCCTTCGTTCCTGCACCCCACCCGGTCTATCGCGGCATGGGCGACGGCGCTTGCCAAGGCGCCGTAGGCCACGACTACCCCCAAGGGGCCCTTCGCCGGGCCCCTATTTTTTTGCTGCGGCCCATGTTGCGCGGTAAAAGCTTGAATTGCCTAACTCTTCCGGCTTCGCGTCCTGGCGCACTGGCGGCGCGAAATGGGCGCCTTCGGCTTGAGCTGGGCCGGCACCGGCGGCGAAGGTAAGGGCAAGAGCGTGCCGTCGGGGAATTCGAGATGCCGGCTATAGACCTGCCCCTGACCCTTCCCGCCCTTGCGGCCCTCGATCACGAACTTGGTACCAACCGGGAATCGGCTGGGCAGCTTGGTGCGGTACGCCATGGAACCCTCCTGCGACGGCGCTACCCTGCCAGCCCAATGTGTAGGTCAATTGATCCTTGACGGCCGTGTGGCGGTTGTCCTCGCTATCCCCAGCTAGTCACAGGCCAACGGCGTGGCCGGGCCCGTCTCGCGCCGGCCGCGCGTCCGTGTTAGGAAACCGTGGATTAATGGGGCTGACGGGCCATCCACATGACAGCGCCGCTCAAGAGCATCGAGGGCACCCGCGATATCGCCGCCGCCATGGCCGAAATCGGCCGCGGCGCGCGCGGGGCCGCGCGGGCGCTGGCGCTTGCCCCGGCCGCGCAGAAGGACCGCGCACTTGCCGCCATGGCCGCCGCCATCCGCGCGCAAAAGGCGCCAATCCTTTCCGCTAATGCCGAAGATGTCGGGGAAGCTCGCGCCGGCGGCGCAAATCAGGCTTTCCTCGACCGGCTGACCCTCAACGATGCCCGGGTGGAAGCCATGGCGGCAGGCATTGAGGTCATCCAGGACCTGAAGGACCCGGTCGGCGACGTGATGGCGTCCTGGACGCGGCCCAACGGCATGGCCATCGAGCGGGTGCGGGTGCCGCTCGGCGTGGTGGGCATCATCTACGAAAGCCGCCCCAATGTGACCGCTGATGCCGGCGCGCTCTGCCTGAAATCGGGCAACGCCGCCATCCTGCGCGGCGGCTCCGACAGCCTGCGCTCCAGCCGTGCGATCGAGGACGCCATGCAGCAGGGGCTGGGGGAGGCGGGGCTGCCGGTGCAGGCGATCCAGGTGGTGAAGACCCGCGACCGCGCGGCGGTCGGCCTCATGCTGGCAGGCCTTGATGGCAATATCGATGTGCTCGTCCCCCGCGGCGGCAAGGGGCTGGTGGCACGGGTGCAATCGGAGGCACGGCTGCCGGTATTCGCCCATCTGGAAGGCGTCTGCCACGTCTACGTGGACCGGGGCGCCTCCCTCGCCATGGCCAAGGAGATCGTGCTCAACGCCAAGATGCGGCGCACCGGCGTATGCGGTGCGGCGGAGACGCTGCTGGTCGACCGCGCGGTGGCGGAAACGCACCTCAAGCCGCTGGTGGACATGCTGCTCGCGGCGAATTGCGAGATTCGCGGCGACCGGGCGACGCAAGGCGTCGACCCGCGCGTCAAGCCGGCAAGCGAGGACGACTGGTCGGCCGAATATCTCGACGCCATCCTCGCCGTCGGGCTGGTGGACGGCGTCGACGAGGCCATCGGACATATCGAGCGCTACGGCTCCCACCACACCGACGCCATCGTCACCGACGATGCCGCGGCGGCGGAGAAGTTCCTCGCCCGCGTGGATTCGGCCATTGTCCTGCACAATGCGTCGACCCAGTTCGCCGACGGTGGCGAGTTCGGCTTCGGCGCCGAGATCGGCATCGCCACCGGCCGGCTGCACGCGCGCGGTCCGGTCGGCGTCGAGCAGCTCACCACCTTCAAATACCGCATTCGCGGCAGCGGCCAGATCAGACCGTGAGCCCGCCCCTGCCCTCGAGCCCTGAGCGCCTGATCCCTCCTCACGCGCCCGGGATGCGGATCGGCCTGTTCGGCGGAACTTTCGATCCGCCGCACGAGGCCCATCTCGGCGCCTCTTTGCTCGCGCTCAAGCGGCTCAAGCTGGACCGCGTCTGGTGGCTGGTGACGCCGGGCAACCCGCTCAAGAACACCAGCGGCCTCGGTCCGGTGACCACGCGCATCCAGGCGGCCCGCGCGCTCACGAACCACCCCCGCATCGACATCACCGGCCTCGAGGCCGTCATCAAAACGCGATACACGTATGACACCATCCTCTGGCTGAAGACGCGCTGCCCAGGTGTCCGCTTCGTCTGGATCATGGGCGCGGACAATTTGCGGAGCTTTCACCGCTGGCAGAGATGGCGTGGGATCGCAAAGCTGGTGCCGTTCGTGGTGGTCGACCGCCTCGGGCCCAGCCTTTACGCCGGGGCCAGCCCGGCGGGGCAGGCGCTCCTGCGCGCGCGCATCCCCGAGTACGAGGCGGCCGCTCTGCCGGACTGCAGGCCGCCGGCCTGGACCTTTCTGCATGGACTGAAGTCGCCGCTTTCGTCCACGGCGTTGCGCGCCATGCGGCGCGGCAAGGGAACTTCGCTGCGTCCGCTCACCGAGGGCTTGACCAGGAAAAAGGCAGCCAACAACTCCGCCGGGAAGGCTGGCGGGAAGAAGGGCAAATAGCTATCTTTTGAGGAGCCCCGGACGAGAATCGGGGCGAGTGCGACAAAACGAAAGGATCAGGACCCCTGCGCAGCACTGCACTCTCTCGGGCCACGCGACGTGCGCCCGAACCCGTCTCCCGGCACCCGACCGCCAAGGAGACGCTCCGTATCGTCCTCGCGCGCCTGGAAGACATGAAGGCCGAGGACAGCGTCACCATCGATCTCACCGGTAAATCCTCCATCGCCGACTTCATGGTGGTGGCGTCGGGCCGTTCCGAGCGCCACGTCGCGTCCATGGCCGAGCATGTGATCAAGGACGTGGAGAAGGCCGGCGTCTCCAAAGTGCGGGTCGAAGGCCTGCGTCAGGGGGACTGGGTGCTGATCGACGCGGGTGACGTCGTGGTGCATCTGTTCCGGCCGGAAGTCCGCGCCCACTACAATCTCGAGAAGATGTGGGCCGGCGGCCGAACGGACACGAGCCGCGCAAACTATTGACGGCTCGGTGGCGGATTTGAAGTTCCTATTACCGTGGACGCGAGTCGAACAGGAACTTCAAATCCAGCCACACGAGAGTGTTAAGTTGCTAGTGTCCCGATTCCGAAGTTCGCATCAGCATTGCTGCAAAGGGTGAGCGAACTTCGGAAGCGGGACACTAAATGCGTATCGTCGTTGCCGCCATTGGCCGCCTGAAGGGCGCGGAAACCGAGCTTTCCGAGCGCTATCGCAAGCGCGCGGCGCAGACGGGGCGGCAAATCGGCCTGCGCGATGTCGAGGTCATCGAAATCAAGGAAAGCCGCGCGGACGATGCGAGCAAGCGCATGCTCGAGGAATCGATCGCGCTTGCCAATGTCGTGCCGCAGGGCGCGGCCGTGGTGCTGCTCGACGCCAAGGGCGAGAACACCGACAGCGCGGGGCTCGCCGCGCTGTTGGCGAAGTGGCGGGCGGACGACCGGCCGGCCGTGGTCTTCCTGATCGGCGGGCCCGACGGGCTGGCGGCCTCGCTTGGCGACGAGGCGGAACATTGGCTGGCCTTCGGCGCTGCAACCTGGCCGCATCAGCTCGTCCGCGTGATGCTGCTGGAGCAACTCTATCGTGCCACGACCATCCTTACCGGCCACCCCTATCACCGCGCCTAAGTAACCCAGAATTCATGCGCAAGTCCCGATTTGGACTTAATCGCGGCGCTATAACTTCCGCCACAATGTTCTTGCCGTCCCAACCTGCGGGCGTAACTTGCCTGAGATGATTTGCCTCGGGGGGTTCAATCTTGATCCGCGCGCCGCGCTCGTTGCTGGGCTCGGCGTCGCCTTGCCGCTCGCCCTGGCCGGCCCGCAGGCGGCGCTCGGCCAACCGGCGCAATCCGCGCAGCCCGCGCAAAACGACAGGGCCGAGAAGCTCAAGCTTCTCAAGCAGCACGACCAGGAACTCAAGGCCACCCAGGAACAGCAGAAGAAATCGGCCACTACCGAGGCGGCACTCAAGCTCGAAATCGAGAAGATCGGCGACGATCGCCGCAAGCTCAACCAAGCCCTGATCGATACCGCGGCCAAGCTGCGCCGCGTCGAAAACCAGGTCGACGCGACGCAGGCGCGACTGGCGCCGCTCGACGCCAATGAGGCCCGAATCCGCAAATCCTTGCAGGGCCGCCGGGCAGTGATCGGAGAGGTGCTGGCAGCCTTGCAGCGCATCGGCCATCACGCGCCGCCGGCGCTGATTTCCACTCCCGAGGACGCGCTGAAGGCGGTTCGCACCGCGATGGTGCTCGATGCCGTGCTGCCGGCAATGCATCGCCAGGTGGAGGCGCTCGTCAACGACCTCGAGGCGCTGGTGAAGGTGCGCAAGGAGATCGCGACCCAGCGCGACCTGCTCAAGCGCCAGTTCGCCTCACTCGGCGCCGAGCGCACGCGCGTCGGCGCGCTGGTGCAGGAGCGGCAGAAACAACAGGCCGAGCGCGAGAAGGCGCTGCAGGCCGAGCGGGCCCATGCGGCCGAATTGGCCAAAAAGGCGGACAATCTGCGCGACCTGATCGCCACGCTGGAGCGGAATCTGCCGGCGGCCACGCGGGAAGGCCGGGAGGAGGCGGTGCGCAAGTCCAAGCGCCAGGCACTGGCCGCTTTGCACGATCCCGGCCGGCTAAGCCCTGCCGCGCCCTTCGCGTCGCTGCGCGGGCAAATCCCGATCCCCGTTAATGGCGTCAAACTGAAGGATTTCGGCGCGCCGGATGGCGTCGGCGGCCAGGAAAAAGGCGTTTCCATCGCAACCCGCGCCGGCGCCCAGGTTACCTCCCCGGCCGACGGATGGGTGGTATACGCGGGCCCGTTCCGTTCATACGGGCAACTCTTGATCCTCGATCCCGGCAACGGCTATCATATACTGCTCGCTGGGATGGCGCGGATATCTGTCGACCTCGGACAGTTCGTACTGACCGGAGAACCCGTTGCGGTGATGGGTAACGGCTCCCGTATTGCCTCTATCTTGGCGGCAGGTTCCAGCCAACCGGTGCTCTACATAGAGTTGCGAAAGGACGGGACTCCCGTCGATCCAGGCCCATGGTGGGCGGCTGGCGAAGGCGAAAAGGCTCGTGGATGATGCGCAAGACCTCCCTACTTCTCCTCGGCGCGGCACTCGGAGCGGCAATGGCGCTGCTCATGACTCAGCCGCGCGCGATCTTTGCCGGGGCCAACGCCGAGGCGGCGGCGTCCGACACTTACCGACAGCTCAACCTGTTCGGTGACGTGTTCGAGCGCGTACGCGCCGACTACGTCGAGAAGCCGAGCGACAGCAAAATGATCGAGAACGCGATCAACGGCATGCTGACCGGTCTCGACCCGCATTCCAGCTACATGAATGCCAAGAGCTTCCGCGACATGCAGGTGCAGACGCGCGGCGAGTTCGGCGGCCTCGGCATCGAAGTCACCATGGAAAACGGCCTGATCAAGGTGGTGGCGCCGATCGATGAGACGCCCGCCGCCAAGGCCGGCATCCTGGCCAACGACATCATCACCAAGCTCGACGACGAGCAGGTGCAGGGCCTCACCCTGAACCAGGCGGTCGAGAAGATGCGCGGCCCGGTGAACACCAAGATCAAGCTCACCATCATGCGCAAGGGCGTGGACAAGCCGATCCTCGTCACGCTCACCCGTGACGTGATCCGCGTGCGTTCGGTCCGCTCGCATGTCGAGGATCAGGACATCGGCTATATCCGGATCACGCAGTTCAACGAGCAGACCTCGGGCGGCCTGAAGCAGGCGATCGCCGACATCAAGGCGAAGGTGCCCGAAGACAAGCTGAAGGGCTACATCATCGATCTGCGCAACAACCCCGGCGGCCTGCTCGACCAGGCGATCGCGGTCTCCGATACGTTCCTGCAGAAGGGCGAGATCGTCTCCACCCGCGGCCGCAACGCGGAAGAGACGCAACGCTTTAACGCCCGTCAAGGCGATCTCACCGGCGGCAAGCCGGTAATCGTGCTGGTCAACGGCGGCTCGGCTTCGGCTTCCGAGATCGTGGCCGGCGCGCTGCAGGATCAGAAGCGGGCGACGATCCTCGGCACCCAGTCCTTCGGCAAGGGTTCGGTGCAGACCATCATCCCGCTCGGCTCCGGCAACGGTGCGCTGCGGCTGACCACGGCGCGCTACTACACGCCGTCCGGCCGCTCGATCCAGGCCAAGGGCATCACGCCCGACATCGTCGTGAGGCAGGACGAGCCGGCCGACATCAAAGGCAAGACCGACACCATGGGCGAGGCCTCGCTGCGCGGCCATCTCAAGGCGGCGGGCGGCACGGAAAAGAAGGGCTCGCAGTCCTACGTGCCGCCGGATCCGAAGAAGGACAAGGCGCTGCACACGGCCGACGACCTGCTCAACGGCGTCATGGTCAACTCGGCCTTCCCGCCCAACCCGAAGACCCCGATCCCGAACTGAGCGGGCGCTTTCAGAAAACGTGACCCTGCGGGGCGGCCTTCGGGCCGCCCCGTTCGTTTTTGGCAGCACGCGCAGAAGGCTTGCGGGGGCCCCGGCCGGAATCACCGCGTGGTACACTGAGCGAATGATTCGCGAGGTTCTGCGCCGTGGCATCGGATGACCTGAACGCCCCACTCGGCCAGCAACAGAAAAAGAAAAGCCCGCTTGCCAAGCTTTTGACGCTGGCGCCGCAAGTGCTGGCGAGTGCGCTCGGCCTGTTCGGCATCGTGGTGGTAGCCTGGGGCCTGTTCGGACACGATCCGCTCGGCGGCGAGCCGATGGCGGTCGTCTCCGCCGTCCCCTCGCAGGCGGACAAGGGCAAGGCCGACAGCGGCGGCGACGGCCGCCACCACGCGCGCTATGACGGACCCGCCGCGGGGGCCGCCGGCGATAGCGGCAAGGTCACCATCAAGCGGATGGTGCCGCCTGGCAGCACCACCGTCACCATCATCGACGGTTCCAGCGGCAAGAGCCGTGAGGTCATCATACCGGGCAAGGCGCCCAACAAGGACAGCCACGCCGCGCTGAAGGCGCCGCTCGATCCGAAATCGCTGCAAGTCACCCAGCACGGCCCGATCCCGAAGGTCGGCGCCGACGGAGCGCGGCCGTACACCCTCTACGCCGCGAAGCGCGCGATTCCAGCCGACAAGAAGGATTGGCCGCGTATCGCCGTGATCGTCGAGGGACTCGGCATCAGCGCTTCCGGGACCGCCGAGGCGCTGGCCAAGCTGCCGGCGCCGGTCACCTTTGCGCTGGCGCCCTACGGCAGCGATCTGCCGAAGCTGGCGGAACAGGCGCGCGTCCTGAAGCACGAGATTCTGCTGCAGGTGCCGATGGAGCCGTTCGACTATCCGAACAACGATCCCGGCCCGCAGACCTTGCTGGTGTCGCAGAGCGCCACCCAGAACCTCGACCGGCTGCACTGGCAGATGAGCCGGTTCCAGGGCTATGTCGGGCTGATCGGCTACATGGGCGGCAAATTCACCGCCTCCAAGCCGGCGCTGCAGCCCATTCTGCAGGAGGCCGCCACGCGCGGGCTGATCTATGTGGGCGACGGCGCCTCGGCGCGCAGCGTCGCCGGTCAGCTCGCCGGCAGCCAGAACGTGCCCTTCGCCAAGGCCGACCTCGTCCTCGACGCGGTGCCGACGCCCACGGGGATCGACCACGCGCTGGCGCGGCTGGAGCTGATGGCGCGCGAGCGCGGCAACGCCATCGGGCTTGCCACCGCATTGCCTGCGACGGTCGCGCGCATCGCCGCCTGGAGCAAGCAGGTGGAAGGCAAAGGCTTCGTGCTGGTGCCGATCACCATGATGGCGGTGAAGACGAAGTCGTCGTGACGCGCCACATTTCCATTGTGTCATCATCCGCGAAAGCGGATTATCCAGTCATCGTCGGAACTTCGGTGATTACCGGATGCCCCGCTTTAGCGGAGCATGACGCTGGGATTTTCATATGACCGACTTCGCATCGCTCCCCTACCGGCCCTGCGCCGGCATGATGTTGTTCAACCACGACGGGCTGGTGTTCATCGGCCGGCGCACGGAAGGGCCCGAGCATATCGACCCCATCCATGTCTGGCAGATGCCGCAGGGCGGCATCGACGACAACGAGGACCCTTACAAAGCCGCGTTGCGCGAGCTGCACGAGGAGACCAGCATCAGCTCGGTGACCAAGCTGGGCGAGATCGCCGAATGGCTCACCTACGACATTCCGCGCGAGCTGATCGGCCAGGCCTGGGGCGGCAAATACCGCGGGCAGAAGCAGAAATGGTACGCGCTGCGCTTCAGCGGCGAGGAGCGCGAGATCGACATCGCGCATCCGCCCGGCGGACACGAGCCGGAGTTCGCGGAATGGCGCTGGGCGCGCTTAAGCGAGCTGCCCGATCTCGTGGTGCCGTTCAAGCGCGGGACATATGAGCGGGTGGTTCGCGAGTTCGAGAAATTCGCCGGCGCTTGATGGCGCCAAATCATCACACCCGTTCGCCGGCGCGAAAGCAGGGACGCAGGGGCCAGGATCGCAAATGCCCTACAGCGCCGCCGTCTGCGCGACCTCATCGACCTGCTTGTAATGGTCGAGCCGTTCGATCATCTTATCGAGCTCGCCGCCCGGCTCCATCTTCTCGACGCGCTGTTCCATCTCCTTGATGCGCTGCGCGATCACGTCGCGGTCGAAGCTTTCGACCGCCTCGGCTACCTCAGCAAGCACGGTCAGGCCTTCGGCCGACACCTCGGCGAAACCGCCCAGAACAACAATGCGCTGCGCGCCGCCGGGGCCGTGCACCGTCAGGATGCCCGGCCGCAGCGTGGTCACGAAGGGCGCGTGGCCGGCGAGCACGCCAAAATCGCCCTCGGTGCCAGGCACGTCGACCTGATCAACGTCGCCGGAAAAGACGAGCTTCTCGGGAGAGACGAGTTCGAAATGGAAGGGGGTGGCCATGGCTACGCTTCCGCCGCGAGCTTCTTGCCCTTCTCGACCGCCTCTTCGATGGTGCCGACCATGTAGAAGGCGGCCTCCGGCAGGTGATCGTACTTGCCGGCGACGAGATCCTTGAAGCCGCGGATGGTGTCGGCCAGATCGACCAGCTTGCCGGGCGAGCCGGTGAACACCTCGGCGACGAAGAACGGCTGCGATAGAAAGCGCTCGATCTTGCGCGCGCGCGAGACCGTCAGCTTGTCTTCTTCCGACAGCTCGTCCATGCCGAGAATGGCGATGATGTCCTGCAGCGACTTGTAGCGCTGCAGCACTTCCTGCACCGAACGGGCCACCGCGTAGTGCTCCTCGCCGATAATCAGCGGCGACAACATGCGCGAGGTGGAGTCGAGCGGGTCCACCGCCGGGTAGATGCCCTTGGCAGCGATGTCGCGCGACAAGACGGTGGTGGCGTCAAGATGGGCGAAGGAAGTCGCCGGAGCCGGGTCGGTCAAGTCGTCGGCCGGAACGTAGATTGCCTGCACCGAGGTGACCGACCCCTTGGTGGTGGTGGTGATACGCTCCTGCAACGCGCCCATGTCGGTGGCAAGCGTCGGCTGATAGCCCACGGCGGAAGGGATGCGGCCGAGCAGCGCCGACACTTCCGAGCCGGCTTGCGTGAAACGGAAGATGTTGTCGACGAAGAACAACACGTCCTGGCCCTGGTCGCGGAAATATTCCGCCACCGTCAGGCCGGTGAGGCCGACACGGGCGCGCGCGCCCGGCGGCTCGTTCATCTGGCCGTACACCAGCGCGCATTTGGACCCTTCGACCGAGCCCTTCTTGGGGTCCTTGTTGACGCCCAACTCGATCATCTCGTGGTAGAGGTCGTTGCCCTCGCGGGTGCGCTCGCCCACGCCGGCGAACACCGAATAGCCGCCATGCGCCTTGGCCACGTTGTTGATCAACTCCATGATCAACACCGTCTTGCCCACGCCGGCGCCGCCGAACAGGCCGATCTTGCCGCCCTTGGCATAGGGCGCCAGCAGGTCGACGACCTTGATGCCGGTGACCAGGATCTCCGCCTCGGTCGACTGCTCGATGTATTCGGGCGCCGGCTGATGGATGGCCCGCGTCTGCTTGGTCTTGACCGGGCCGGCCTCATCGACCGGCTGGCCGATGACGTTCATGATGCGGCCGAGCGTCTCCTCGCCCACCGGCACAGAGATCGGCTCGCCGGTATCCGTGACGTCCTGGCCGCGCACGAGGCCGTCGGTCCCGTCCATGGCGATGGTGCGCACGGTCGATTCGCCGAGATGCTGGGCGACCTCGAGCACCAGGCGGCTGCCGTGGTTGTTGGTCTCCAGCGCGTTCAGGATCTCCGGCAGGTGGCCCTCGAACTGAACGTCGACGACCGCGCCGATGACTTGGGTGATTTTGCCGTTTACGTTGGTTGTAGCCATGTCGTCCTCGTCTCGGGAACTAGAGCGCCTCGGCGCCGGAGATGATCTCGATCAGTTCCTTGGTGATCATCGCCTGGCGGGTGCGGTTGTAGGTAAGCGTCTGTTTGCGGATCATTTCGCCCGCGTTGCGGGTGGCGTTGTCCATCGCGCTCATCTGCGCGCCGTAGAACGAGGCGGCGTTTTCCAGGAGCGCACGGAACACCTGCACGGCGAGATAACGCGGCAGCAGTTCGTGGAGGATATCCTCCTCCTCCGGCTCGTATTCGTAAAAGACGCCGCTCTGCGCGCCCGCCGGCGGCTTGGCCGGAATGACCTGCTGCGCGGTCGGCACCTGCGAAACCACCGACTTGTACCGGGAGTAGAACAGGGTGGCGACGTCGAACTGGCCCTCCTCGAACATCGCCAGCACCTTCCTGGAAATGTTCTCGGCGTGCTCGAAACCAATGGCGCGCACGCTGCGCAGGTCGGTGCGCTCGACGATGCGGCTCTCGAACTGGCGGCGGAGCTGGTCGTAGCCCTTGCGGCCGACCGTCATGATCTTGACGTCCTTGCCTTCGGCGATGAGCCGGTTGGCGTGTTCGCGGGCAAGGCGCACGATCGACGAGTTGAAGGCGCCGGCGAGGCCGCGCTCACCGGTGGCCACGATCAACAGATGCACCTGGTCCGAACCGGTGCCGGCCAAGAGCCTGGGCGCGCCGGCGCGGCCGGTCATGCCGGCGGCGATGTTGCCGAGCACGCGGTCCATGCGCTCGGCGAACGGGCGCGCGCTTTCCGCCGCCGCCTGCGCGCGGCGCAGCTTGGAGGCTGCGACCATCTGCATGGCCTTGGTGATCTTCTGCGTCGCCTTGGTGGCGGCGATGCGCACGCGCATGTCCTTGAGGGAAGCCATCGCTAGCTCTGTCTATCCTCTTACCTCGGTTTGTCCCCTCCCCCGCTTGCG
Organism: uncultured Pseudomonadota bacterium; assembly: GCA_963837965.1. Taxonomy (GTDB): domain Bacteria; phylum Pseudomonadota; class Alphaproteobacteria; order Rhizobiales; family Xanthobacteraceae; genus Pseudolabrys. The sequence continues at coordinate 154,886 of CAWIPY010000017.1, forward strand.
GGGGGAGGGTTAGGAAGGGGGCCATTTCCCGATTAAGCCGTTCCCCCTCCCGACCCGCCTCCGCTCTGCTTCGGCGGGTCGACCTCCCCCGCAAGCGGGGGAGGTTAAGATAGAAAGTTACGCAAACGTCTTGGCGTAGGCCTCGACCGCAGCCTTGAGCTTGGCCGCGTCGGCGTCGGAGAGATCGCCGCTCTTGCGGATCGAATCGAGAAGATCGGCATTCTGCGTGCGCAGCACCTGCAGCAGGCCGGTCTCGAAGGGCTTCACGCGATCGAGCGGCAGCGGATCGAGATAGCCGTTGGTGCCGGCCCAGATCACGCAGACCTGCTCCTCCATCTTCAGCGGCGAGAACTGCGGCTGCTTCAAGAGCTCGGTCAGGCGCGCGCCGCGGTTGAGCAGGCGTTGGGTGGTGGCGTCAAGGTCGGAGCCGAACTGCGCGAAGGCGGCCATCTCGCGGTACTGGGCAAGCTCTCCCTTGATCTTGCCGGCGACCTTTTTCATCGCCTTGGTCTGCGCGGCCGAGCCGACGCGCGACACCGAGAGGCCGACGTTCACCGCCGGACGAATGCCCTGGTAAAACAGGTCGGTCTCCAGGAAGATCTGGCCGTCGGTGATCGAGATAACGTTGGTCGGGATGTAGGCCGACACGTCGTTGGCCTGGGTCTCGATCACCGGCAGCGCGGTGAGCGAGCCCGCCTTGTTGGCGTCGTTCATCTTGGCGGCGCGCTCGAGCAGGCGCGAATGCAGGTAGAATACGTCGCCGGGATAGGCTTCGCGGCCGGGCGGACGGCGCAGCAGCAGCGACATCTGGCGGTAGGCGACGGCCTGCTTCGACAGGTCGTCGTAGAAGATGACAGCATGCATGCCGTTGTCGCGGAAATACTCGCCCATGGTGCAGCCGGCGAACGGCGCCAGGAACTGCATCGGCGCCGGCTCCGAGGCGGTGGCGGCGACCACGATCGAGTAGTCGAGCGCGCCGTTCTCCTCCAGCACCTTGACGAACTGGGCGACGCTCGAGCGCTTCTGCCCGACCGCCACGTAGACGCAGTAGAGCTTGATCTTCTCGTCGGGCTGCGCGTTGAGCGGCTTCTGGTTGAGGATGGTGTCGAGCAGGATGGCGGTCTTGCCGGTCTGGCGGTCGCCGATGACCAGCTCGCGCTGGCCGCGGCCGATCGGGATCAGCGCGTCGATGGCCTTGAGCCCGGTCGCCATCGGCTCGTGCACCGACTTGCGCGGGATGATGCCGGGCGCCTTGACGTCGACGCGGGCGCGGGCCTCGGCCTGGATCGGGCCCTTGCCGTCGATCGGATTGCCCAGCGCATCGACCACGCGGCCGAGCAGGCCCTTGCCGACCGGCACGTCGACGATGGCGCCGGTGCGCTTGACGGTCTGGCCTTCCATGATCTCGCGGTCGGAGCCGAAGATCACGATGCCGACATTGTCGAGCTCGAGGTTGAGCGCCATGCCGCGGGTGCCGTTCTCGAACTCGACCATCTCGCCGGCCTGCACATTGTCGAGGCCGTAGACATGCGCGATGCCGTCGCCGACCGAGAGCACCTGGCCGACTTCGGACACCTCGGCTTCCTGGCCGAAGTTCTTGATCTGCTCTTTCAGGATGGCGGAAATTTCTGCGGCGCGGATATCCATCAGCGGGCCTCTTTCATCGCGAATTTGATCGCGTTCAGCTTGGTGCGGAGAGACGAATCGATCATGCGGCTGCCGACCTTGACGATCAGGCCGCCGATGATGGCGGGGTCGACATTGACCGCGAGGTCTATGTCCTTGCCGCCGGTCACGTTCTTGAGCGCGCCCTTGAGCGCCTCGAGATTATTGTCGTTGAGCGGCTCAGCCACGGTCACCTGGGCGGTGACCTCGCCGCGATGGCGGGCGACCAGCATGCGGTAGCCGCGGATCATGTCGCGCACCGCGAAAAGGCGCCGGTTGGTGGTGATCACCCGCAGGAAGTTGGCGGCAATGCCTTTGATCCCGGCCTTGTCGAGGATGGCGCCGAGCGCCTTGAGTTGCTCGTCGGCACCATACACCGGGCTGCGCACGAGACGATTGAGGTCCGGGCTGGCCGCAATCAGGGCGTCGAACTGCTCGAGGTCGCTCTTGACCGCGTCAACGGCCTTTTCTTCGAGCGCCAGCTCGAACAGGGCGGTCGCGTAGCGGCCTGCCACGCCAGGAACAATATGGTCTTCGCCTGCCACGGGGACGCTCGTTTCTTCGCTTCATCCAGGCTTCAGCACCGTCGCGGGAACCGGCGGCGCAAGCTGTTGGAATCCAAGAGGGAATTCCGATCATCGGGGACCGTCGCGGAAGCCCGCGGAAACCCCCGTGAGATCGGGAGGCTAGCTAACACAGCGCAAACGGCGGTGCAACACGGCGGCTTGGCGCAGCCTCTTCCAGCCACCCGGCCGGCGGCGCGCAAAGCAGCGAACTTGCATGGCCGGCATGTCTCGCCAGCGGTGTCCGGCCGCTATAGCGTGCGGCCACCTCTCCCTGTCTTCCCGAGGTGCAAGCGTAAGCGAGCCTCGCAGGATGACGGGCAGGGGCCGGTGCCCTTCGAGACTCGGCGCGGGATCGCGCCGACGTCCCAGGGTGACGGCGCAATGTCGGGAATGCCGCCGGGATGCCAATGTCACAAGCCAAGAGGGCCGACGCCGTCGGCACCGCCAGGCTGCTCGTCCTCTTGCTGGCCTTTGCCTGGGGCTTCAACTGGATCGCGACGGCAATCGCCCTGCGCGAGGTGAGCCCCTGGGCGCTGCGCTTCGCCGCTGCCGGCATCGGCACGGCCATCCTGTTCGGCGCGGCCACAGTCACCGGCCACCGGCTGAAGGTGCCGCGCGGCGAGCACATCCACATCATGGTGGCCGGCTTCTTCAATGTGGCCGCCTTCCAGATCCTTTCCAGCTTCGCGCAGATCAGCGGCGCTACCACGCGCGTCATCATCATCACCTATTCGATGCCGATCTGGACCACGCTGATGAGCCGCATGGTGCTGGGCGAGAAGCTCAACGGCATCCGCATCGCCGCGCTTGCGCTGTGCATCGGGGGGCTAGGCGTGCTGGTCGGGCCGCTGTTTGCCACGCGCTTTCCGCCTTCGGTGTTCTATTCGCTCGGCTGCGCCTTCAGTTGGGCCTTCGCCACCGTCTACATCAAATGGTCGAAAGTGACGATCGCCCCGCTGGCCAACGCGGCCTGGCAACTGCTGTTCGGCTTCATGTTCATCGCCGCCGGCACCTTCCTGTTCGAGGGCTATCCGCACTTCCTGGCGATCGACGGCAAGGCCATACTGGCGGTGCTCTATGTCGGCCTGATCGGCGTCGGTTTCGCCCATTTCCTGTGGTGGTCGATCATTGACCGGCTGCCGACCATCACCGCCTCGCTCGGCGCGCTGCTGGTGCCGGTGATCGGCGTCTCCGCCTCCGCCTTTCTGCTCGACGAACATCTGACCGCGACCGACCTCGCCGGCTTCGCCATGATCTTCGTGGCGGCGGCCTGCGTGCTGCTGCAGCCGAACGTGAAGCATGTGGAGATGCCGGAATGACGCCGCGCAAACCGGCCGATGCGGCGGCGAGCGCCAGGCTGCTGGTCGTCGTCATGGGACTGGCCTGGGGCTTCAACTGGGTCGCCGCCCGCATCATCCTGACGGCCCTGCCGCCGTGGACCATGCGCGCGCTCGGCATCGGGCTCGGCGACCTGACGCTGTTCGTGGCCGCCGCCGCCACCGGGGTGAGCCTTGCCGTTCCGCGCGGCGAACGCCGCAAGGTCATGATCGCCGGCCTGTTCAACGTCGCGATCTTCAACGTCTGCTCGGCCTATGCGCAGATCTACGGCACCACGTCGCGCGCCATCGTGATCGCCTATTCCATGCCGATCTGGGCGACGCTGCTGGCCTATTTCGTGCTGCAGGAGAAGCTCACCGGGAGGAAGCTGGTGGCGCTCGCGCTATGCGCCATCGGGCTGGTGATCCTGATCGCGCCGCTGGCGGAGACCGGCTTTCCCTTCGGCGCGGTGTTCGCGCTGATCTGCGCCTGGAGCTGGGCGGCCGGCACCATCTACCTGAAATGGGCGCGCATCCGCGCGGCCACCTTGGCGGTGGCGGCGTGGCAATTGCTGTTCGGCTGGCTGATGCTGGCGAGCGGCACCTTGATCTTCGAAGGCGTGCCGCATCTGTCCGGGCTGCCGACGCATATTTACGCCTGGATCGGCTACAACGGCCTGATCGGCATGGGGCTGGCCTATTTCCTCTGGTTCGTCGTGGTCGACCGCTTGCCCGCCAGCACCGCGGCGCTCGGCTCGCTCCTGGTGCCGGTGGTCGGCGTCATCGGCTCCGCCTGGCTCGTGGGCGAGCGGCCGAGCGTGACCGACGCCATCGGCTTTGCCTGCATCTTCGCCGCGGCAGCGAGCGTCTTGTTGCAGTCCACCGCGAAGCACACCGAATTGCCCGAGTGACGACTTGCTCGAAATTGCCGCGACTTTGGCGAAATTGCTCTCCGCTCTGAGCCAATAGTCGAACAGGCAAATCCGAAAAGCTGCTCTGCGCGTCGCTGGATGCGCACCACCTTTTGCCGCGCGCTTGCGCTGCCTATGTCGCGCGTGGCGCAAGCGCCGACGGGCCGGGCAATCGATACCACGCGAAAGGCATCATCGACATGCAGCAAGCAAACCAAGCGGCCATCGAAACCACCGCCATTCCCGGCACCGACCTCAAACCATCGCGCGTTGGCCTCGGAACCTGGGCGATCGGCGGTTGGATGTGGGGCGGCAGCGACGACGCCCAGTCGATCCGCACCATTCAGGAGGCGGTCGACCGCGGCATCAGCCTGATCGATACCGCCCCGGTCTATGGCTTCGGCCGTTCCGAAGAGATCGTCGGCAAGGCGCTGGCCGAAGGCTCCCGGCGCGACAAGGTGGTCGTCGCCACCAAGGTGGCGCTCGACTGGAAGGACGGTAAGCCGTACCGCAACGCCAGCCGCGGCCGCATCATGAAGGAGATCGACGACTCCCTGCGCCGCCTCAAAACCGATGTGATCGACCTCTATCAGGTGCATTGGCCCGATCCCAACGTGCCGATCGAGGAGACAGCCGGCGCCATGCACGACCTGCTCAAGGCGGGAAAAATCCGCGCCATCGGCGTGAGCAATTTTTCCCCCGCGCAGATGGACAGGTTCCGCGCCGTGGCGCCGCTCGCCACGGATCAGCCGCCCTACAACCTGTTCGAGCGCGAGATCGAGCGCGACGCGCTGCCCTATTGCCGGAAGAACGGCATCGTCACCCTCGCCTATGGCGCGCTCTGCCGCGGGCTGCTCGCCGGCAAGATGACGGCGACGACGACCTTCTCCGGCGACGACCTGCGCCAGAGCGATCCCAAGTTTGTCGAGCCGCGTTTCGGCCAGTACCTGAAGGCGGTGGCCGCGCTCGATGAGTTCGCGCAGGCGAGCTACGGCAAACGCGTGGTGCATCTGGCGGTGCGCTGGATTCTGGACAAGCAGGGCGCCGGCGTCGCGCTCTGGGGTGCGCGCCGGCCAGATCAGCTCGATCCCGTCGCCGAGGTCTATGGCTGGACCCTGGACGCGGCGGCGATGGCCGAGATCGACAGAATCCTCGCCGCCAATATCGCGCAGCCGGTCGGCCCGGAATTCATGGCGCCGCCGGACAAGGCTGCCGCGTAAAATCGACTCCCGCCCGCCGCGCTTTGTCCGCCGACTTCCCCCTCTCAGGGGGAAGTGAGGCTACAGAAAACTCATCGGGTCGACATCGACCTCCAGCCGCACATTGCCCTTCGGCTTGGGCGCCTTGCTGAGCCAAACGCGCAGATAAGCGGACATATCGAAAGCGCGCGGCGATTTGACCAGCAGGCGGAAACGGTGACGGCCGCGCACCACGGCGATGGGCGCTTCCGCGGGTCCGAGCACGCGCACGCTCTCCTCTTTCGGCGCGTGCGCGACCAGAGAGCGCGCATACCCTTCCGCGCCGGGGCGGTCGTTGGCGCTGATGACGAGACTGGCGAGCCGGCCGAAGGGCGGATAGCCGGTACGCTCGCGCAATTCGATTTCGCTCGAATAGAAGGCCTCGCGGTCGCCGGAAATGAGCGCGCGCATCACCGGGTGCTCGGGCTGGTGCGTCTGCAAATAACCGAAACCACGACCCTCCTCGCGGCCGGCGCGGCCGACCACCTGATGCAGAAGCTGGAAAGTGCGCTCGGCGGCGCGCGGGTCGCCGTTGCCGAGGCTGAGATCGGCATCGACGATGCCGACCAGGTTGAGCTTGGGGAAGTGATGGCCCTTGGCGACAAGCTGGGTGCCGATGACCAAGTCGAAGCGGCCCTGCGCCACGTCGTCGAGCTCGGAGCGCAGGCGCTCGATCGATTCGATCAGATCGCTCGACAAGACGAGAACGCGCGCCGCGGGAAACAGCTCGGCGGCTTCCTGCTCCAGCCGCTCGACGCCCGGCCCGACAGCGGCGAAGCTTTCGGTGGCGTGGCAGTTGGGGCATTCGGCCGGCGGCGGCATGGAGAAGCCGCAGTGATGGCAGACGAGGCGCTTGCGGAAACGGTGGTCGACCAGCCAGGCATCGCAATTGGGGCATTGCAGGCGGAAACCGCAGGCGCGGCATAGCGTGAGCGGGGCGTAGCCGCGGCGGTTGAGGAACAGCAGCGCCTGCTCCTTGCGCTCCAAGGTGTGCTGCACGGCTTCGGCCAGGCGCGGCGAGATGAAGCGGCCGCGCGGGGGGCCCTCGCGCCGCATGTCGATGGCCTCGATTGCCGGCAGATGCGCGCCGCCGAAACGCTCGGGCAAGTGCAGGTGACGGTATCGCCCACGCCGGGCGTTGACTTCCGATTCGACCGAAGGCGTGGCGGAGGCGAGCACGATGGGGATTTTCGCGATGCTTCCGCGCACCACCGCCATGTCGCGCGCGTGATAATGCGCGCCGTCCTCCTGTTTGTAGGCGGGGTCGTGCTCCTCGTCGACGATGACGAGGCCGAGATCGGCGTAGGGCAGGAACAGCGCCGAGCGCGCACCGACCACCACCGAGACCTCGTTCTCCGCCACCGCGCGCCAGGTGCGCTGGCGCGTGCGCGGCGACAATTGCGAATGCCATTCGGCCGGACGCACGCCGAAGCGCGACGTGAAGCGGTCGAGGAACTGGGCGGTGAGCGCGATCTCCGGCATCAGGATCAGCGCTCTGATGGCCGCGGCGCACGCTCTCCGCCACCGCCTCGAAATAGACTTCCGTCTTGCCGGAGCCGGTGACGCCGTCGAGCAGCGTCACCGTATAGCCGCCCTGGGCGACTGTGGTGCGCAGCGCATCCGCCGCGGCAAGCTGGCCGAGGGCGAATTCGGGCTTGGCGAAATCGGGATCGGGCGGCTGCGTCACCGGTTCGGGCGCCAGCACCACCGCTTCCAGCGTGCCCTCGTCGATCAGCCCGTCGACCACGCCGGCCGACACGCCCGCCTCGCGCGCGGCGTCGCCCTTGCCGCGGGTAAGCCCGTCGCGCATGAGCGCCATCACGCGCGCGCGCGCCATGGTCATGCGCTGCGGCTCGGGGCCTGCAAGGCGCACGCCGACGCGCTCGCGGCCGGGACCCAGATGCTCGCCCATGCGCAACGCCATGCGCAGCACCGTGCCGCGCGAGGCGAGCGTATAGTTCGACACCCAGTCGACGAAGCTGCGCAGTTCGGGCTTGAGCGGCGGCACGTCGAGCTTGCCGTCGATGTCTTTCAACCGGTTGTGCAGGCGCGGATTGGGGTTGGGGTTCTCCGCCCAGACAACTCCAAGGCTTTCGCGCGCGCCCAACGGCACCACGACCACGTCGCCCGGCGCCACGTCGACGCCCGCCGGAACCCGATAGGAATAGGCCTGATCGAGCGCCACCGGCACCAGGACATCGACGACACGGCTGGTCATATTTGAAGGTCTGGCCGATTCCGGAGCTTGAAGGAAGGGTTAAGGAAGCACTCCTAGTGTCGTCCCGGCCAAAGCGGCGCGCAGCGACGCGCGAGCCGGGACCCAGTAACCCCCGCGGTTTCGATGCGGATAGACAGGGGTTACTGGGTCCCCGCTTCCGCGGGGACGACAGCAGCAATATGAAGCGAGCGCAAAAGACCATCGCTCCCGACGTATCCGCCGAGATGGCGCGCTGGCTCGCCTATCTCGGCGCCGAGCGGCGCATGTCGCCGAAGACGCTGGAAGCCTATCGGCGCGATGTCGTCCAGTTCCTCTCCTTTCTGGCCGAACATCTGGGCGGCGCCCCGGGCCTCAAGCGGCTGGCGAAGCTCACCCCTGCCGACGTGCGCGCCTACATGGCGGCGCGGCGCGGCCAAGGCGCCGGCAACCGCTCGCTGATGCGCGGCCTTGCCGGTACGCGCTCGTTCGCGCGCTTCCTCGAGCGCAACGGCAAGGGCAAGGTGGGCGCGCTCAGCACCGTGCGCGCGCCCAAGCTGGCGAGGAACCTGCCGAAACCACTGCCGGCGAGCGCCGCCAAGCGCATGACGGAGGTCGATGCGCGCGCCGGCGAAACACGCGCGCCGTGGATTCTCGCGCGCGATGCCGCCGTGCTCGGCCTGCTCTACGGGGCGGGCCTGCGCATCTCGGAAGCGCTCGGCTTGCCCGCCCGCGATTTCGCGCCAAACCGCGACGCGCTCACCGTCACCGGCAAGGGCAACAAGGCGCGCATGGTGCCGCTGTTGCCGCAGGTCGCCGGGCTGATCGCCGATTATGTCGCGCTCTGCCCCAACTTACCGCCCGACGGGCCACTGTTCGTCGGCGCGCGCGGCGGACCGCTTTCGCCGCGCGTCATCCAGCTCGTTATGGAGCGTTTGCGCGGCGCGCTCGGCCTGCCCGACAGCGCCACCCCGCACGCGCTGCGCCATTCATTCGCCACGCATCTCTTGGCGCGCGGCGGCGACCTGCGCGCGATCCAGGAACTGCTCGGCCATGCGTCGCTCTCGACGACGCAGGTCTACACCGCGGTCGACGCCGAGCGTTTACTCGACGTTTATGCGAGCACGCATCCGCGCGCGTAATAACAAAACTGTCATGCGCGGGCTCGACCTGCGCTTCCATCTTCTTCTTACGAAAGATTCCGATGGATTGTCCGGTCAAGCCCGGCAATGACAAGGTAGAGGCCTTGCGCCCGCCCAGATTTTCATATCATCGTCGCCGCGAATAAGACGTGGAGAGGGGCGATGAGCGCGCACGAAAACATGGAGCATGCCGAGCATGCGCAGCATGCCGGTCAGTCGAACAAGAAGATCGCCCTGCTGATTTCGGTGCTGGCGCTGTTCCTGGCCTTCTCGGAGACGCTGGGCAAGAGCGCGCAGACGGCCACGATCACGCAGAATGTCGCCGCCAACGACCTGTGGGCGTTCTATCAGGCCAAGCACATCCGCCAGACCATTCTGACCACGGCGGGCGAGCAGTTGCGGCTCGAAGCCGAGCGCGCCGCCGACCCCGCCGTCAAGGCGAGGCTCGCCAAGGTCATCGGCGACTGGAAAAAGACCTCGGCACGCTACAACGACGACCCGCAAAGCGGTGAAGGACGCAAGCAGCTCGCCGAGAAGGCCAAGGTCGCCGAGCACAAGCGCGATCTGGCGCTGGCGCGCTATCATCACTACGAGGTCGCGTCGGCGGCGTTCCAGATCGGCATCGTGCTCGCCTCTGCGGAGGTGATCACCGCCATGGCGGCGCTCGGCTGGCTGGCGGGCTTTCTCGGCGTGGCTGGTCTCGGCTTCACGGCAATCGGCCTGTGGGCGCCGCACGCGGTGCATTTGTTTTAGGGGCTATTTGTTCCGCTCATTCCCGCGCAGGCGGGAATCCAGTGCTTGTCGCACAAAGCTGGGCCCCCGCGTCCGCGGGGACGAACGGTCGGAACGCTCCGCACGGCTCACATATGAATGGCGCGCTTATCGACCGCCATGGCCGCTTCCTTCACCGCCTCACTGAGCGTCGGGTGGGCGTGGCAGGTGCGCGCGATATCTTCCGCCGAAGCGCCGAACTCCATGGCGAGCGCGGCTTCCGCGATCATGTTGCCGGCGTCGGCGCAGACGAGGTGCACGCCGAGCACGCGGTCGGTCTTGGCATCGGCGAGGATCTTGATGAAGCCTTCGCTGGTCAGGTTGACCTTGGCGCGGCCGTTCGCCGTCATCGGAAACTTTCCGACCTTATAGGCGACGCCGGCGGCCTTGAGTTCCTCTTCGCTTTTGCCGACCACGGCGATCTCGGGATAGGTGTAGACCACGTTGGGGATGGCGCCGTAATTCACATGGCCTGCCTGGCCGACCAATATCTCGGCCACCGCCACGCCTTCGTCTTCCGCCTTGTGCGCGAGCATCGGCCCGGCAATGACGTCGCCGATCGCCCAGATGCCGGGGACATTGGTCGCGTAGTAATGATCGGTGACGACGCGGCCGCGCTCGTCGCGCTTGACGCCGACCTCGTCAAGTCCGAGGCCTTCGGTGGTGGGCACGCGGCCGACGCAGACCAGCACCACGTCGGCTTCGATCGTCTCCGCAGCGCCGCCCTTCGCCGGCTCGACCGTGGCTTTCAGACGCGGGCCCGATGAATCGACCGACGTGACCTTGGACGACAATTTGAACGTCATGCCCTGGCGCTCGAACAGGCGCTGCGCCTGTTTGCGCACTTCGCCGTCCATGCCGGGCAGCACGCCGTCCATGAATTCGACCACCGCCACCCGCGCGCCGAGCCGCCGCCACACCGAGCCGAGCTCCAGGCCGATGACGCCGGCGCCGATGACGAGCAGGTCTTTCGGCACATCGGGCAGCGACAGCGCGCCGGTGGACGAGACGATACGCTTCTCGTCGATCTCGATGCCCTTGAGACGCGCGACATCGGAGCCGGTGGCGATGACGATCGACTTGGTGTCGAGCGTCTGCGTGCCGCCCTCGCCTTTCACCTCGACCTTGCCGGGAGCAGCGATGCGCGCGGCGCCGTGGAACGCATCGACCTTGTTCTTCTTGAGCAGGAAGTCGACGCCCTTGACGTTGCCGTCCACGCCCTGATCCTTGAACGCCATCATGGCCTCAAGATCGAGCGTGGGCGTCACGCCGATGCCCATTTTGCCGAACTTGTGTCCGGCTTCCTCGTAGAGCTCGGAGGCATGCAGCAGCGCCTTCGACGGGATGCAGCCGATGTTGAGGCAGGTGCCGCCGAAGGTGGCGCGCTTCTCGACGACCGCGGTCTTGAGGCCAAGCTGCGCCGCGCGAATGGCGCAGACATAGCCGCCGGGGCCGGTGCCGATGACGATGAGGTCGTAGGAAGCCATCATGATCTCCGCAGTCGCAAGCGTCACATCAGCGATGCGGAAGCAACACGCGATATGACAATAAAGCTGCTTTAGTTGGCGCGCGAGAGAAGTGCTGCCTGCTGCTCGGACATCTCCCGCAGACGGTCGGCACCGAAATCGACATCCTCGTTATCGGGCTCGCCCCAGTAGATGGAATGACCGTATTCGCTCACCCGAACACTCTTAAAGTAGTCGGGATTGCTCAACGGCCCAAAAATCTTCCCCTTGGCGATAATCCCGCGCAGATCGACGATCCCTTCATAGCCGTCGTTCCATGTCAGTTTGAGAACTCCATGGACGACCGGCTCTGCGGATAAGATGCAAGGCATTTCGCTCATTTGATCTTCTCCGGCTTCCCCTCCGCACCCGTAACGTCCCAAATTCGCCTCAACGTCGCGCCGCGGTTCGGCCCAAGCCCGCACGACTGCCAACTTCGCGCGTGGCAGACCGCCTTTCAAGACTCGCAAGTCGTCGATCCCGATCTGCGCCCTGAATTCGGCATCCACCGCATGGAAATGAGGCGGCGGATGCTCATTGGCATAAAACTGGATTTTGAACTCCTTCGAAGATCGCGACCGTGGGCATGCCCCCAATCTATCACAAATCCAGCACCAGCCGCGCCGGGTCCTCCAGGCATTCCTTCACGCGCACCAGGAAGGTGACCGCCTCGCGGCCGTCGACGATGCGGTGATCGTAGGAGAGCGCGAGGTACATCATCGGCCGCGCCTCGATCTTGCCGCCGACCACCATCGGGCGTTCCTGGATCTTGTGCATGCCGAGGATGCCCGACTGCGGCGCGTTGAGGATCGGCGTCGACATCAGCGAGCCGTAGACGCCGCCGTTCGAGATGGTGAAGGTGCCGCCCTGCATCTCATCGATCTTGAGCTGGCCGTCGCGCGCGCGGCGGCCGAAATCGGAGATGGCCTGCTCGATCTCGGCGAGCGATTTCATGTCGGCGTCGCGCACGACCGGCACCACCAAGCCCTTCTCGGTGCCGACCGCGACGCCGATGTGGTAATAGTTCTTGTAGACCATGTCGGTCCCGTCGATCTCGGCATTGACGGCCGGGATCTCCTTCAGCGCCTGGATGCAGGCGCGCACGAAGAAGCCCATGAAGCCGAGCTTCACGCCGTGCTTCCTCTCGAACAGCTCCTTGTACTGGTTGCGCAGGGCCATCACTGCGCTCATGTCGACCTCGTTGAAGGTCGTCAGCATGGCGGCGCTGTTCTGCGCGTCCTTCAGGCGGCGGGCGATGGTCTGGCGCAGCCGCGTCATGTGCACGCGCTCTTCGCGGGCGGCATCGTCGGGCGGCGAGGGCGCGCGCATCTGCGCGCTCGGCACCGGCGTCGGGGCGGAGGCCGCGCGCTCGATGGCCGCCAGCATGTCACCCTTGGTGACTTGGCCGTGCAGGCCAGTACCTTGCACCTTGGCGACGTCCACGCCGCTTTCCGCCGCGAGCTTGCGCACCGCGGGCGGCATGACCGGTGGCACCCCGGCAGGCTGGCCGGCCGGCGGCAATTCGCGTAGGCGCGGCTGCTCGGGGCCGGCGCCGATCGGCTTGGTCTTGTCGGTTTTCTGATCGGGCGCGCCGGTCGCGCTGGCGGCCGGCTTGGTGGCTGTGGCGGAGGGCGCCTTGGCGACGCCAGCGCCGTCGCTGATCTGGCCGAGCAGCGCGCCGACCGCGACCGTCTCGCCGTCCTTGACGGCGATCTCGGACAGCACGCCGGCGGCCGGCGCCGGCACTTCCAGCGTCACCTTGTCGGTCTCCAATTCCACCAGCGGCTCGTCGACGGCGACGTTCTCGCCCGGCTGCTTGAACCACTTGCCGACGGTGGCTTCGGTGACGGATTCGCCCAGGGTGGGCACGCGGATGTCGGTCATGACTTGGTCCGTTCCATTAATCGCGGACGTCGTCACCCGCGGAGGCGGGTGATCCAGTAACCACCGACAGCGCGATATCGCCAGTCCTGTGATTACCGGGCCCCTCGCTTTCGCGGAGGGCGACAGCTTCTACTTATGCCAGCGCCTCGTCCAGGAACTGCTTCAATTGCGCGAGGTGCTTCGACATGAGCCCGGTGGCGGTGGCGGCCGCGGCCGGCCGGCCGGCATAGCGCGTATGTTTGTGCGTCGCGCCGATCTGGTTGAACACCCAGCTCAAGAATACGTCGACGAAGAACCAGGCGCCCATGTTGCGCGGCTCTTCCTGGCACCAGACCATCTCGGCCTGCTTGAAGCGCGACAGCTCCGAAACCAGCGCCTTCGAGGGGAACGGATAAAGCTGCTCGATGCGCAGCAGATAAATGTCGTCGATGCCGCGCTTCTCGCGCTCCTCGTAGAGGTCGTAATAGACCTTGCCGGTGCACATGACGACCCGGCGGATCTGGTCGTCGGGTTTGAGCTTTATCGCCGATTCCTCGGGCGCGCGCTGCGCGTCGTCCCACAGGATGCGGTGGAAGGTCGTGCCCGCGGTCATGGCTCCGAGCGGAGAGACCGCGCGCTTGTGGCGCAACAGGCTCTTCGGCGTCATCAGGATCAGCGGCTTGCGGATTTCGCGCTTCAACTGACGGCGCAGGATGTGGAAGTAGTTGGCCGGCGTCGTGCAGTTGGCGACCTGCATGTTGTCCTCGGCGCACATCTGCAGGAAGCGCTCGAGCCGCGCGGAGGAATGCTCCGGCCCCTGCCCCTCGTAGCCGTGCGGCAAGAGGCAGACGAGGCCGGACATGCGCAGCCATTTGCGCTCTCCGGACGAGATGAACTGATCGAAGATGACCTGGGCGCCGTTGGCGAAATCGCCGAACTGCGCCTCCCACAGCGTGAGCGCCTTCGGCTCGGCGGTGGAATAGCCGTATTCGAAGCCGAGCACGGCCTCTTCCGACAGCATGGAATTGAGCACTTCGTAGCGGCCCTGATCGGGCGCCAACTCGTTGAGCGGCGTGTAGCGGTCTTCGTTCTGCTGGTCGAACAGCACCGAATGGCGTTGCGAGAAGGTGCCGCGCTCACTGTCCTGTCCGGACAGGCGGACCGGGTGTCCTTCCTTGAGCAGCGAGCCGAAGGCGAGCGCCTCGGCGGTCGCCCAGTCGATTCCCTCGCCGCTCTCGATCGCCTTGGCGCGGTTATCGAGGAAACGCTGGATGGTGCGGTGAACGTGGAAGCCTTCCGGCACTTTGGTGATCTTCTCACCGATCTCGCGCAGCACGGCCGACCTCGACGCCGGTGTTACCCCGGCGCGGATCGTCGACCTCGTGCGAGGCCTTGAGGCCCGACCAGCGGCCGTCGAGCCAGTCGGCCTTGTTGGGCTTGTAGCCCTGCGCCGCCTCGAACTCGATGTCGAGCCGCGCGCGCCAGTCGGCGCGCAGCTTCTCGACCTCGGCCTCGCTGACGACGCCTTCGCCCACGAGCTTCTTGCCGTAGATTTCCAGCGTCGTGGGATGCGATTTGACCTTCTTGTACATCAGCGGCTGGGTGAACGCGGGCTCGTCGCCTTCGTTGTGGCCGAAGCGCCGATAGCAGAACATGTCGATGACCACCGGCCGCTGGAACTGCTGGCGATACTCGGTCGCCACTTTGGCCGCGAACACCACCGCCTCCGGATCGTCGCCGTTCACGTGAAAGATCAGCGCCTCGATCATCTTGGCGACGTCGGACGGATAGGGCGACGAGCGCGAATAGCGAGGATAGGTGGTGAAGCCGATCTGATTGTTGACGATGAAGTGGATCGAGCCGCCGGTGCGGTAGCCTTTCAGGTCGGAGAGGCCGAAGCATTCGGCCACCACGCCCTGGCCGGCGAAGGCGGCGTCGCCGTGGATCAGGAGCGGCAGCACCATGGTGCGCTCGTCCGGCGTGGCGTTGTGCTGGTCCTGTTTGGCGCGCACCTTGCCGAGCGTAACGGGATCGACGATCTCCAAGTGCGAGGGATTGGCGGTCAGCGACAGGTGCACCTTGTTGTTGTCGAACTCGCGGTCCGACGACGCGCCGAGGTGATACTTCACGTCGCCGGAGCCTTCGATCTCCTCGGGCGTCACTGAGCCGCCCTTGAATTCATGAAACAGCGCGCGGTGCGGCTTGCCCATCACCTGCGTGAGCACGTTGAGGCGGCCGCGGTGGGGCATGCCGAGGCAGATTTCCTGCACGCCGAGATTGCCGCCGCGCTTGATGATCTGCTCCAGCGCGGGGATCAGGGACTCGGCGCCGTCGAGGCCGAAGCGCTTGGTGCCGGTGTATTTGACGTCGAGGAATTTCTCGAAGCCTTCCGCTTCCGCCAGCTTGTTGAGGATGGCGCGCTTGCCTTCGCGGGTGAAGGTGATCTCCTTGTCGCGGCCCTCGATGCGCTCCTGAATCCACGCCTTCTGCGCCGGATTGGAGATGTGCATGAACTCGACGCCGAGGGTCTGGCAGTAGGTGCGGCGCAGGATGGCGACGATCTCGCGCATGGTGGAGAATTCGAGCCCGAGCACCCAGTCGAGATAGATGCGGCGGTCCATGTCGGCTTCGGTGAAGCCGTAGGAGCGCGGATCGAGCTCGCTCTCGTCCTTGGGCGGCTCCAGCCCGAGCGGGTCGAGGTTGGCGTAGTAGTGGCCGCGCATGCGGTAGGCGCGGATCAGCATCAGCGCGTGGATGGAATCGCGCGTGCCCTGCATGACGTCGGCGGAGGAGAGTTCGACGCCCACGCTTTGCGCTTTGGCCGCGATCTTTTTGCCGATCTGCTTTTCGGTTTCGGCCCACTGGCCGTCGAGGGCGGCGACCAGGTCGCCGTTGGGCCGCGGCGGCCAGTTCGGCTTCTGCCAGGAGGGCCCGCGCGCTTCGCGGGCGACGTCGGCGCCCTCGTCCTTCAGCCCCTGAAAGAACGCCTGCCACTCGGCGTCGACCGAGCCCGGATTCTTCTCATAGCGGGCGTAGAGGTCTTCGATGTAGGCGGTATTGCTGCCGTAAAGGAAGGAGGTGCGGGCGAAGGCAGTGTTGGCGTCCTGGCGGGACATGGCGGCTTTCCTGGCGCGAAACGCGCATTTTGCGGTGCATGAACGGGATCATGCGGCCCGCCGCCGGCAACGCCCCGGCGCCGGCAGCAGACCAGCTTTTAACGCTATTTATGACCTCCGTAAGTCTACGAAAGACCTAACGACTGAATCAGGATTTCAATACTTCCACCAGTGTTTTGCCGATGCGGGCCGGGGATGGCGAAACCTTGATCCCGGCCTCCTCCATGGCCGCGATCTTGGATTCGGCGTCGCCCTTGCCGCCGGAGATGATGGCGCCGGCATGGCCCATGCGGCGCCCCGGGGGCGCAGTGCGGCCGGCGATGAAGCCGACCATGGGCTTCTTGCGGCCGCGCTTGGCCTCGTCCTTGAGGAACTGGGCGGCGTCCTCCTCGGCCGAGCCGCCGATCTCGCCGATCATGACGATGGATTTCGTCTTCGGGTCGGCGAGGAACATTTCCAGCACGTCGATGAATTCGGTGCCCTTGACCGGATCGCCGCCGATGCCGACCGCGGTGGTCTGGCCGAGGCCCTCGGCGGTGGTCTGGAACACCGCCTCATAGGTGAGCGTGCCGGAACGCGAGACGATCCCCACCGAGCCCGCCTTGAAGATGTTGCCGGGCATGATGCCGATCTTGCATTCGCCGGCGGTCATCACGCCCGGGCAGTTCGGACCGATCAGCCGCGACTTGGACCCGGACAGCGCGCGCTTGACCTTGACCATGTCCATCACCGGGATGCCTTCGGTGATGCAGACGATGAGCGGGACCTCGGCCTGAATCGCCTCGCAGATGGCGTCGGCGGCGCCGGCCGGCGGCACATAGATGACGCTGGCGTCGAGCCGGTCTTCTCCTTGGCCTCGGCGACGGTATCGAACACCGGCAGGTTGAGATGGCTCGATCCGCCTTTGCCGGGCGAGGTGCCGCCGACCATCTGCGTGCCGTAGTCGAGGGCTGCCTGCGAATGGAAGGTGCCGTTCTTGCCGGTGAAGCCCTGGCAGAGAACCTTGGTGTTCTTGTCGATGAGGATGGACATTAGGCACGGCCTCGCGAGTCTTTACCTCCCCTTGAAAAGGGGAGGTCGGCGCGCCAGCGCCGGGTGGGGGTCATTTCTTAAGCGTCGCAATTCGGCAATCTTAATCGCGATTACTTCCAGCACGCCCGGCAGATTCTGCAGTGATGTCAGAATTCCAGAAGCGCAGCATGGTCGACGCTCCGCTCAGCCAGCCAGCGTGTACGCTCGGTATCGCGCGCCGCCGCTTTATGCTGCGCGTGTTGGCCTCCATCGAGTTCAATCACGAGGCGCGGCGCGGGTGCATAGAAATCGAGAATGAAGTTGCCGGCTGGATGCTGCCGGCGAAAATCGATGCCGAGCTGTCGATTGCGCAGCCTTTGCCAAAGGCGCATTTCGACTTCGGTGTAATGCGCGGCGGAGGTTGCGGGCGCGCGTGCGTTTTAACAGTCGTGCGATCGAAGCGCGAGGTCGATTTGACCCCCACCCGGCTCGCTTCGCGAGCCGACCTCCCCTTTTCAAGGGGAGGTGACCGCGTGGCATCGCCTGTGGTAAATCGCGCCACCATCACGCCGCTTCCTTCACGGCTTTCACGATCTTCTGCGCGGCGTCGTCGAGGTCGTCGGCGGAGGTCACGTTCAGGCCGAACTCGGCGATGATCTTCTTGCCGAGATCGACATTGGTGCCTTCCAGCCGCACCACCAGCGGCACCTTCAGGCCCACTTCCTTCACGGCCGCCACCACGCCCTCGGCGATCACGTCGCATTTCATGATGCCGCCGAAAATGTTGACCAGGATGCCCTTCACGTTGGGATCGGAGGTGATGATCTTGAACGCGGCCGCAACCTTCTCCTTGGTGGCGCCGCCGCCGACGTCGAGGAAGTTGGCGGGCTCCGAGCCGTAGAGCTTGATGATGTCCATGGTGGCCATGGCGAGGCCGGCGCCGTTGACCATGCAGCCGATCGAGCCGTCGAGGGCGACATAGTTGAGGTCGTATTTCGAGGCCTCGGTCTCCTTCTCGTCTTCTTCCGTCAGGTCGCGCAGCGCCACCACATCGGCATGGCGATAAAGCGCGTTGTCGTCGAAGCCGATTTTGGCGTCGAGGCAGATGAGCTTGCTCTCCTTGGTCACCACCAGCGGATTGATCTCCAGCAGGCTCATGTCCTTGCTGGTGAAGGCCGCGTAGAGCTTGGGCAGCATGTCGCCGACCTGCTTGGCGAGATCGCCGGAAAGCTTCAGCGCCTGCGCCACCCGCCGCGCGTGATGCGGCATGATGCCGGTCGCCGGATCGACGGAGAAGGTGAGGATCTTGTCCGGCGTCTTATGCGCCACTTCCTCGATATCCATGCCGCCTTCGGTGGAGACCACGAAGGCGACGCGCGAGGTTTCGCGGTCGACCAGGGCAGAGAGATAGAATTCGCGGTCGATCGCGGAGCCTTCCTCGATATAGAGGCGGTTGACCTTCTTGCCGTGCGGGCCGGTCTGGTGGGTGACCAGGGTCGAGCCGAGGATGCGGGTCGAATTCGGCCTTCACGTCGTCGATGGATTTGACCACCTTGACGCCGCCGGCCTTGCCGCGGCCGCCGGCATGGATCTGCGCCTTCACCACCCAGACGGGACCGCCCAATTCCTCGGCGCCCTTGAGCGCTTCGTCGACGCTCATGGCCGGCACGCCGCGCGGCACCGGCACGCCGAATTCGCGCAACACCGCCTTGGCTTGGTATTCGTGGATATTCATTGGCAATGACCTTCGATTGTCATCGCCCGCGAAAGCGGGCAATCCAGTAATCACCGTGGCTCGATAGTTATACTAAGCTCTCATCCTCTCGCTTCGATCGCGTATACTGAATGCCCCGCTTTCGCGGGGCATGACAGCCGTAGCTCAGCCGAGATTCGGCGCGATCTTCTTGCACGCGTCCACCAGCCCCTGCACCGTCTTGGCGGAATTCTCGAAGGCGGTGCGTTCGGCGCCGGCCAGGTCGATCTCGACCACGCGCTCGACCCCCTTGGCGCCGATCACCACCGGTACGCCGACATAGAGGTCGTTGATGCCGTATTCGCCGTTGAGCCAGGCGGCGCAGGGCACCACGCGCTTCTTGTCGAGCAGATAGCTTTCCGCCATGGAGATCGCCGACGCGGCCGGCGCGTAGAAGGCGGAGCCGGTCTTCAAGTAATTGACGATCTCGGCGCCGCCGTTGGCGGTGCGCTTGACGATCTCGTCGATGCGCGCCTGCGTCGACCAGCCCATCTTGATGAGATCGGGCACCGGAATGCCGGCGACGGTCGAATAGCGGATGAGCGGCACCATGGAGTCGCCGTGGCCGCCGAGCACGAAGGCGGTCACGTCCTCGACGGAGACATCGAACTCGTCGGCGAGGAAATAACGGAAGCGCGCCGAGTTGAGCACGCCGGCCATGCCGACCACTTTCTGCTGCGGCAGCTCGCAGTATTTCTGCAGCGCCCACACCATGGCGTCGAGCGGGTTGGTGATGCAGATGACGAAGGCGTTGGGCGCATATTTCTTGATGCCGGAGCCGACCTGCTCCATCACCTTGAGATTGATGTCGAGCAGATCGTCGCGGCTCATGCCCGGCTTGCGCGGCACCCCGGCGGTGACGATGCAGACGTCGGCGCCTTCGATGGCGTCGTAGGTATTGGTGCCGCTGAACTTGGCGTCGAAGCGGTTGACCGGCGAGGACTCGGCGATGTCGAGCGCCTTGCCTTGCGGGATGCCCTCGGCCACGTCGAACATGACGACGTCGCCGAGTTGTTTGAGGCCGATGAGGTGGGCAAGGGTGCCGCCGATCTGGCCGGCGCCGATCAACGCAATCTTCTTTCGCGCCATGGAAAATCTCTTCTGTCTTGGATGCGGCCGCGGGGCGCGGCCAAAGCGTGGTGACGTGGCGTGGTTAAACGCTCTGGTGCGATGCGGCAAGGGATGGAACGCATGGCGGCCCGGCTTTCGCCGCCGCGCCGTCGGCCTCTTGTATACATAATACCAGCACCGCGCGGGCCGGGAGTCCAGAGGGTTTTCTTGGCCCTATCTCCGCTAGCGGAGCACCGGCCGGTAAGCGAGATGCGAGCCGGGTGAGGGCATCTCGAAAAGCGCAGCGTTGCGGAACACCCCTCACTGCAAACGGGGAGAGGTGACCTCATCGCTTTCGTCGGCCCATATCCTGCATGATCTCGAGCTGGATCTGCTGGATCTCCGCCAGCCGCTCCCATTGCCGGTTGAGCAGGTGGTCGACCTTTTCGTGCAGGTGGCGGATTTCCAGCTCCGCCTTGAGGTTGACGCGGAAGTCGTTCTCCGAACGCAGGCGATCCTTCGACTCCTGGCGGTTCTGGCTCATCATGATGATCGGCGCCTGGATGGCGGCGAGGCACGAAAGCACCAGGTTGAGCAGGATAAAAGGATAGGGATCGAAAACGGCGCGCGACGGCGGCCCACGACGTTGAAGGCCATCCACACCACCAGCACAGCGAAGAAGATGCCGATGAAGACCCAGGAGCCGCCGAAATCGGCCACCGCATCGGCCACCCGCTCGCCGACCGTGCGGTGATGCTCCCAGGCGGACTCCACGTCGCGGCTGACCGTCTCTTCCCGAGCGAGGCTCTCCACCACCTGCTTTTCCAGGTCGGACAGTTCGCCCCGCTCGCTGGCCAGCAGATGGGCGACGTAGCGCGAGCGGTACTCGTTGAGGTGCCGCTCGCAGATATGGTCGTTCGGCTTGAGATCGGGGTAATCGGCCACGATCAGGCTGGCGATCTCCGGCCGCACCGCGTCGAAGCGGATCGGCGCGCGCGCGTCCTTGCCGCAGATGGCGCAGCGCGGACGTATGCGCTTGCGCGGCGCCGGCAGCGCGGCGCCGGATGAATCGGAGGCCTGGTCATGCGGTTGGTCGGGCGTTTGATCGGACATGGGGCAACTCCGTAGGCGATAGCTTAGCCGCTTTTGCGCAAAGCCGCCCCACTCACGTCTCCACGATGCCGCCGGTATCGCCCGAGTCCTCGCGCGAGCGCGCGCCGTGCGGGAGGGCGAGGTAGTCGCCGGAGCGCATCTCGATCAACCGCGAGGCGGTACGCTTGAACTCGTTCGCCTCGTAGCCCTGGTCGGCGACATAGAGCTCCTGCGGCTCGGCGGCCGCCGAGGCGATCAGCTTCACCGCGTTGTCGTAAAGCGTGTCGATCAGGATGATGAAGCGCTTGGCAGCATTGCGTTGCGGAAAATCCATCACCGGCACGTTGTCGACGATCAGGGTGTGGAACTCGCGCGCCAGCCGCAGATAATCGTTGGGCCCAAGCGGCTGCTCGCACAGTTGGGCGAAGGCGAAGCGGGCGACGCCCTTGGCCGCTTCCGGCGCCCGCAGCACGCGGCCCTTCAGGTGGATGTCGCGCGGCTCGCCCTGCAAAAGGCCGGTGAGCCGTTGCCATGCCATGTTAAGCGCGACCTCGGCCTCCTCGTCGGCCGGCACGTGCCAGATCGCCACGTCCTCCAGCTTCTCCAGCCGGTAGTCGGTGCGGGCGTCGAGGCGCACCACGTCGACGTTGCGTTGCAAGAGGCGGATGAAGGGCACGAACAGCGCGCGGTTGAGCCCATCCTTGTAGAGATCCTCCGGCGCCACGTTGGAGGTGGCCACCAGCGTCACGCCCCGCTCGAACAGGCGGGTGAACAGGCGGCCGAGGATCATGGCGTCGGCGATGTCGGTGACGTGGAATTCGTCGAAACAGAGCAGCGTGGTCTCGGAAGCAATCTGGTCGGCGGTGAGCAGGATCGGATCGGTATCGGCGATCTCGCCGAATTTGATCTTGTGGCGGAAGTCGCGCACGCGTTCATGAACGTCGGCCATGAATTCGTGGAAATGGGCGCGGCGCTTCTGCCCGACCCGGCTGGTGGTGAAGAAAAGGTCCATCAGCATGGTCTTGCCGCGGCCGACCTCGCCGTGGATGTAGAGACCCTTGAGCGGCGGCTCGTGATTGCTCTTGCGGCCGAACAGCCAGCCGAGCGAAGAGGATTTCTGCGCCAGCAGCCGCTGTTCGAGCCGGCCTTCGAGCGCGGCCAGCCGGCCGGCGAGCCTCGCCTGGGCCGGATCGGCCTCGATCTCTCCGGCGGCGACGAGCGCCGCGTAACGGGTGGCGAAGCTGGATGACATGGCGGAAATCTGGAACTGGGAGAAGCTGGAACTGGCGGGCGGTGAGAGGTGGCGGGCGGCCGGCGCGCGACACCTAGCCTATCGGCGTGCCCGGTAAAATGGGTGTTCTGCGCGGGTTCCTCCATGCTGCGCAGCAAAGCTGCGGTAACTAACTGCCCAGCCATGCGTTTTCCGCCGAGGAGCCACGCCGCACGGCGGTCCCGTCGCTATTTTGTTGCAATGCACCATATAACTGACGCCGGGCAATTCGTCGCCCGCAGGGAATTCCAGGAAACGACCGAGGCACGGGCCTGATCCTTCAAGGAGACTGGCCATGCCTGAGCTACTGCCTCTGCCCCCCGGCGCCACCGTCCGCAAATTGTGGATGGGCGAAGGCGACGCCTATCGCGACCATCTGCTGCGGCTCGACCGCGAAAGCCGCAGCCGGCGCTTCTCCGGCGGCGTGTCGGACGAGTTCATTACCCGCCACGCCGCGACCGCCTTCGATTCCGGCGTGGTGGTGCACGGCTTCTTCATCGACGGCGTCCTGCGCGGCGCCGCCGAGCTGCGCCCTTATGGTGCCGGACTCGTGCGCGAAGCCGAGGCCGCCTTCTCCGTCGAGCAGCCCTGGCAGAGCCACGGCGTCGGCAGCGTGCTCTTGCAGCGCACGCTGCTGTCGGCGCGCAACCGCGGCATCCGGGCGCTGCACATGCACTGCCTGGCCGAAAACCGGCGCATGCAGCGGCTCGCCCGCAAGTTCGACGCCGACCTGCATTTCGATTTCGGCAGCGTGGTCGGCGAGGTCGATCCGCCGCGCTACACGGCGCTGTCGCTGATGCGCGAGGCGGTCAACGACGCGCACGGCGTATGGGCCGCCATGCTCGATGCGCAGTCGCGCATGCTGAAGGCGGCGTGATCCGGACCTCGCCCTTCACGTAGCTGTCGTGCCCCGCGAAAGCGGGGCATCCAGTAATCACTGAATTTCCGAGGGGTACTGGATCGTCCGCTTTCGCGGACGATGACCGGCGGAGTGCGGCGCGGCGCAGCGGCTCACGCCCTCAACGGATAAGCCTCCTCCACCACGTAAGGCCCTCCGCCGACCGATGCGCGCGAGGAGAACAGCACGAAGCGCGAGACACGGAACTGCGCGGTGCGGAAGAAGCCGCGCGCGGCCAGATATTCGGCCACCTGCCGGCTCGAGGAATCGCGCAAACGGGCCAGCGTCACATGCGGCATGAACTTGCGGCCTTCCGGCTCGAGCCCGATGCGCTGCATCAGCCGCTCCTGCTCCGCCTGAATCTCGGTGAGCGGCGGCGAGGACGCCGCCTGCGCCACCACGGCGCGCGGCTTGCGCCCGCCGAACGAGCTCAGGCCCTCCATGTGCAGATCGAAAGGCCCGCGCTGTACGCGGCCGAGCACGTCGGCGATCTCGCGCGCCGTCATCTCGTCGACATCGCCGATGAAGCGCAACGTAAGGTGATAGTTCTCCGGATCGATCCAGCGCGCGCCGGGCAAGCCGCCGCGCAGCATCGACAACGCTTGTCCAATAGCGGAGGGGATCTCCACGCCGGTAAAGAGACGGGGCATCGAACGGATTCCAATTCAGCTTTTGTGCGCGGCCCGCGCGCGCGCGATCAGCGTCTCCACCTTGGGCAGGATGTCGGCAACGATCTTGTCGACGCCCGCGGCGGTCGGGTGCATGCCGTCATCCTGGTTCAGCTCGGGATCGCCGGCGACGCCGGCAAGGAAGAACGGATAGAAGACGACGCCGTGACTGGCGGCAAGCGCCGGGTAGATGGCGTCGAAAGCCTGCGCGTAGTCGGGACCCATGTTGCGCGCCGCCTTCATGCCGGCGAGCAGGACGGGAATATGACGCTCGGCAAGCCGGTCGAGGATTTTCGACAGCGCCGCCTTGGTGACCTTCGGATCGATGCCGCGCAGCATGTCGTTGGCGCCCAATTCGAGGATTACGCCGTCGGTACCCTCCGGCACCGACCAGTCGAGTCGGTCGAGTCCGCCGCCCGCCGTATCGCCCGACACGCCGGCGTTAATCACCGTGGCGCTGACGCCCTTGGCCTTGAGCGCCGCATTGAGCTTGGCGGGGAAAGCATCATCGGCGGAAAGACCGTAGCCGGCGGTGAGCGAATCCCCCAGCGCCACGATTGTGACGGGTTTTTCTGGAGGCATCGGCGGCGGGGTGGCGGGCTTCGCTGCCGCGCCGGCGGGCTTGGCGGCCTGGCCGGCGTTCTGAGCGAAGGCGGGCCCGAAGACAAGGATGAGCGCAACAAGCGCGGCGAGATGCTGGACCGCGACCCGGCGGTTCCCATATGAGCGGGGCTGCGAACGGAAAGGCCACATGACCGACACCTCCCAGGCGGGGCCGGCGATCGCGCTTGCCGGCGTCAATCTCTCGCTCGGGCAAGGCGCCGCCCGCGTTCATATCCTCAAGAACATCACCATCAATATAGGCACCGGCGAGGCCGTCGGTCTCGTGGGTCCGTCCGGCTCGGGCAAATCGACACTGCTAATGGTGATGGCCGGCCTGGAGCGGGCCGACACCGGCAGCGTGGCGGTCGCCGGCAAGAGCCTCGACAGGCTCGACGAGGACGCGCTCGCCCGCTTCCGCGGCCGTCATGTGGGCATCGTGTTCCAGTCCTTCCACCTCATCCCCACCATGACGGCGCTGGAGAACGTGGCGGTGCCGCTGGAGCTCGCCGGCGTGACCGAGGCGCAGAAGCGCGCGCGCGAGGAATTGGCTGGCGTCGGCCTTGGCGACCGGCTCGACCATTATCCGGCGCAGCTTTCCGGCGGCGAGCAGCAGCGCGTGGCGCTGGCGCGGGCGCTTGCGCCCGATCCCGACATCCTGGTCGCCGACGAGCCGACCGGCAATCTCGACGAGGACACGGGCAAGCAGATCATCGAACTGCTGTTTGCCGGCCACCGGCGGCGCGGCACCACGCTGGTGCTGGTGACCCACGACGCCGCGCTCGCCGCCCGCTGCGGCCGCGTGGTGCGCATCCGGTCGGGGCATATCGATGGGAGTGCACCATGACGCAGTTCTTGTCATTCCGGGGCGCGAGCGAAGCGAGCGAGCCCGGCATCCAGGGCGATAAAGGAAGTGCTTCATTCGCGGCCCCTGGATTCCGGGCCCGGGCCTGCGGGCCGTCCCGGAATGACAGGGGCGGAGAGCGCGCATGAAAGCCGACGCATTCCCGCATGCGGGGGAGGCAGCGCCGTGGCTCCCCCTCCGCTTCGCCTGGCGCGAATTGCGCGGGGGCTTGCGCGGCTTCTACGTGTTCATCACCTGCATCGCGCTCGGCGCCATGGCCATTTCGGGGGTCGGCTCGGTGGCGGCGAGCCTCGCCTCCGGGCTTGCACGCGAGGGCCAGGTCATCCTCGGCGGCGACCTGTCGTTCACGCTTGTGTCGCGCCAGGCGACAAAGCCCGAGCTCGCCTTCCTGCGCGAACACGGCACGCTGTCGAGCGCCGCCACGCTGCGCGCCATGGCGCGCGCCGGCGCAGGCGAAGCGACGCTGGTCGACATGAAAGCGATCGACTCGGCCTATCCGCTGTTCGGCAAGGTCGTGCTCGATCCGGCCATGCCACTGTCGGCGGCACTGGCCGAGCACGACGGCGCCTATGGCGCAGCCGCCGATCCCACCCTCATGGCGCGCCTCAATCTGAAGACCGGCGCGCGGCTCAAAGTCGGCAGTGCGACCTTCATCATCCGCGCGGCGCTGAGCAGCGAGCCGGACAAGCTTGCCGGCGGCATCGGCTTCGGCCCGCGGCTCATGGTGACGGAGGCCGGCTTACGCGCCACCGGCCTATTGCAGCCGGGCAGCCTGGTGCATTGGCATTACCGGCTGCGGCTGCCAGCCAGCAATACGAGCGATGCCGCGGCAAAGAGCATGATGGCGCGGGCGCGCCACGCGTTTCCGCAGGCCGGCTGGGAGATCCGCAGCCGCAGCAACGCCTCGCCGCGGCTGGAACGCGACATCGACCGCTTCACCCAGTTCCTCACCATAGTCGGCCTCACCGCGCTGCTGGTGGGCGGCGTCGGCGTCGGCAACGCGGTGAAGAGCCATCTCGATCGCAGGCGCGATACCATCGCCACGATGAAGGCGCTGGGCGCCAGCGGCGCGCGGGTCTTTTCCATCTATCTGACGCAAGTGCTGCTGCTGGCGTTGGCCGGCGGGCTCATCGGCCTCGTGCTGGGCGCGCTGCTGCCCTATCTGCTGACCTGGCTGTTCGGCGCGCTCATTCCGCTGCCGATCAAGCCTGCGGTGCACGCGGGCGATCTCGCGCTGGCGCTGGTCTACAGCCTGCTCACCGCGCTGGCCTTCGCGCTGTGGCCGCTCGGGCGCGCGCACGACGTCCCGGTCGGCGCGCTGTTTCGCGACGCGGTGGCGCCGCAGGCGGCCTGGCCGCGCAAGGGCTATGTCGCGCTCACCGCCGCCGCGGTGCTGACATTGGCCGCGCTGGCGGTACTGCTCGCCTATGACCGGCGGGTGGCGATCATCTATGTGGCGACCGCGGCCGCGGTGTTCGTGCTGCTGCGGCTGGTGGCGGCGCTGGTGATGCTCGCCGCGCGCCACGCGCCGCATGCGCGGCTCATCTCCTTGCGCATGGCAGTCGCCAATATCCACCGGCCGGGCGCGCTGACGCCGACCATCGTGCTGTCGCTCGGCTTAGGGATCGCGCTGCTGGTGACGGTGATCGAGATCGACGGCAACCTGCGCCAGCAGTTCTCCGCCGAGCTGCCGGCGAAGGCGCCCTCTTTCTATTTCCTCGACATCCCGTCGGCGCAGGCGAAAACATTCAACGCCTTCCTCAAGTCGCACGCGCCCACCGGCAGGATCGAGGAAGTGCCCATGCTGCGCGGGCGCATCGTCGCCGCGCACGGCACGCCGGCGGGCAAGCTCAAGCCCGCCGACGATGCCGCCTGGGTGCTGCAGAGCGACCGCGGCATCACCTATGCCGACGCCGTGCCCAAGGGCTCGCGCGTGGTGGCCGGCCACTGGTGGAAGTCCGGCTATGACGGCCCGCCGCTGGTCTCGTTCGAAAAGCGCATCGCCGACGGCCTGGGGCTCAAGCTCGGCGACAGCGTCACCGTCAACGTGCTCGGCCGCAACATCACGGCGCGCATCGCCAATTTGCGCCGCGTCGACTGGCAGAGCCTGAGCATCAACTTCGTCATGGTGTTCTCGCCCGACACCTTCCGCGGCGCCCCGCATATGCGGCTGGCGACGCTCGCCTATCCCGGCGGCTCGACGCCGGCCGAGGAAGGCAAGCTGCTCGGCGCGGCGGCGCAGGTCTTTCCCATGGTGACCACCGTGCGGGTGAAGGAAGCGCTGGAAGCGATCGGCACGATCATCGCCAAGCTGGTGCTGGCGATCGACGGCGCGAGCGCCGTCACGCTGATCGCCGCCGCGCTGGTACTTGGCGGGGCGCTCGCCGCCGGGCAACGTCAACGCGTTTACGACGCGGTTATCCTGAAGACGCTGGGCGCCACGCGCGGCCGGCTGATCGGCGCCTACACGATCGAATACCTGCTGCTCGGCGCCGCTACCGCCCTGTTCGGCGCCCTGGCGGGCTCACTGGCGGCCTGGCTCATCGTCGCGCAATTGATGCACCTCTCCTTCACCTGGCTGCCGCTGCCGGCAGCAGCGGCGGCGCTGGGCGCGGTGGCGGTGACGGTTGTTCTCGGCCTCATCGGCACCTTCAGCGCGCTCGGGCAGAAGCCGGCCTCGGTGCTGCGAAATCTCTAGATTTTCGCGACATTCCGCCGCGCGGCACCGCTTGGAGAGACCCAGCGGCCAGGATCGTGGTTATAGTCCGCGACGAGCGGTTTGTTAAACATTGGCAATCATGCCGGGCCATGATCGAGCCATATCTGGCGCGCAGACTGGCCAGGGATTACATTCGGGAAGACATCCACGCCGGCTGACCGGCTGGGATACCACGGGTCCGGCCCCGCAAGCCGGGACAAGAGAGGAAACTTCGATGTCGGACTTCGACCGTAACTATGCCGCCCGCACCGGCGTCGGACAGGCGGCGGCAATCGATGCGGGCCTGCGCGCCTACATGCTCCGCATCTACAACTACATGGCCGCCGGCGTCGCTTTGACCGGCGTGTCGGCGTATCTGACCTATCAAGCAGCCGGCGGCGATGCCATCCAGGTTGCCGGCGGTCAGATCTCGGGCCTCACCAATTTCGGCCGCGCAATCTTTGGCGGCCCGCTGATGATCGTGCTGTTCATCGGCACGCTCGGCATGGTGTTCTTCCTGAGCTTCCGCATCAACAAGCTTCAAGTCGGAACGGCGCTGACCCTGTTCATGGTCTATGCCGGCCTGCTCGGACTGATGCTGTCGTCGGTGCTTCTCACTTACACCCAGGCGTCGATCGCCCGCACCTTCTTTATCTCGGCGGCCTCGTTCGGGGCGCTCAGCCTCTACGGCTACACCACGCAGCGCGATCTTTCGCCGATCGGCTCGTTCCTGGTGATGGGCCTGTTCGGGCTGATCCTGGCCATGGTGGTCAACATCTTCCTCAAGAGCAGCGGCATGGAGTTCATCATCAGCGTGCTCGGCGTGCTGATCTTCGCCGGCCTGACTGCCTGGGACACCCAGAAGATCAAGGAGATGTACAGCGCCAATGACGACGGCACGATCACCGGCCGCAAGGCGGTGATGGGCGCGCTGACGCTCTATCTCGACTTCATCAACCTGTTCCTGTTCATGCTGCGCTTCCTGGGCGACCGGCGCTAAGCGACAGAACAGTCCGCAATGCAACGCCCGGGCCTTGCGCCCGGGCGTTTTTTATTGCGCGCTCTGTCTCTATCCTCATGGTGAGGAGCAAAGGCCCTTGTACATCCGCGCCGCCACCCCCGCCGACATCCCGGCCATCACCGTCATCTATGCCGACGCCGTCATCAACGGCACGGCGTCGTTCGAGCTCGAGCCGCCGGACGCGCGCGAAATGGCGCGGCGCATGGGTGCGCTCGTCGATGCCGGCTATCCATATCTGGCGGCCGAGGCCGATGGCGCGCTCATCGGCTACGCCTATGCCGCGCCCTACCGGCCGCGACCGGCCTACCGATTCACGGTCGAGGACTCGGTCTATGTGGCGCCCGATGCGCAGCGGCGCGGCGCCGGCCGCGCCCTGCTTGCCGCGCTGATCGCAGCGGCGGAACGCAAAGGCTACCGGCAGATGCTGGCGGTGATCGGCGATTCGCCCAACCAGGCGGGTTCGATCGGCCTGCATGCCGCGCTCGGCTTCGGTGAAGTAGGCCGCCTGCCCGACGTCGGCTTCAAGCACGACCGCTGGCTCGACACTCTGCTGATGCAGAGGACGCTGGGGAAAGGGGCAAACGGGGGGCCGGCCTAACTCGCCACCAGCTTGAGCTCCGACCTGTCGATGGCGCGCAGCACGCGCTCGAGCTCATGGCCGCGGCGCACGATCAGGCCGGTGGCCGAGATCACGCTGTAGGCGCCCTGGCGGCGCGACAGCTTCGGGTTTTTTTCGATGCGATAGATCGGCACTTCGCTGGTGCGCCGGAACACCGAGAAAACCGCGCGGTCTTTGAGGAAGTCGATGGCGTAGTCGCGCCATTCGCCGGCGGCGACTTTGCGGCCGTAGAGATCGAGGATGCGGTTGAGCTCGCGGCGGCTGAAGGTCACTTGGCTGGGGGCGGGGGCGTGACGCGCCGGGGTGCCGCCCCCGAGGGACTGGCTGGGATCACTATCGCCGGTATCGAACATGCGGCGCCTCCTTTTACTGAACTGTCATGATCGCGCCGACCGGGCCGGACGGCAAGGCTTTGCACTGAATAAAAATCGTCATAAACGGCGCGAAAACGCCGCGGTATCGATCACGAAGTCGTTAAACCGACCATAATAACGCCCAATTTCGGTCAACCGCCGGACATGCTGGGGTGGGATAAGGTCAGCGTTGCCTCAAGGCCCGGTCCGGTTCGGGACCCGGATTCCTCAGCCCCCCAGCCCCCCGGGGCTCGGCCGGCCGGGCCGATTGAGTTCCGCGTACGGTTCAATCCCCAATGCCTTCGGGCCGGCGAGTATCTGCCGGCCCGATTTTTGTTTGGGCCCTGCGCTATGCCGTCCCGCACGGCAACAAGCACGGGATCGCCCACTCTCGCGGGCGACGACAGCTTTCGGGTAGTCGTTCGCTTACTGCACCGCCGCTGCGCGCAGGCTTGCCGTCGCCGCGCCCAGCATCAGGCCGGGCCGGCTGACCGAGCCGCTTTGCAGGATCGCGACGACATGGTCGACGTCGCGCAACGAGAACTTCGCGTCCGGCAGCTTGGCCAGCGGCAGCGTGAAATCCTCCGCCTGGCCGCGCCAGTCGCCGAGCTTCACCCGTCGCCGCACCACGTTGTGGTAGCTCAGCGTGTGGCCGCGATTCTCGCCGCGGCCGACCTTGACCCGCGCCTGGTTGGTGATCGGGAACAGCCAGACCTCGCCCTCGCTGTGCGCGCCGGTCGCGGCCGGCACATGCACCGTCACCTTGCCGTCGGCGACCGCCAGCGTGACGGGCAATTGAAGCGGGGCTTCCTGCTGCGTCCTGGCAACCGCGCGCTCGATCGCCGCCCTGTCGGAACCCAGCGCGTGCACCACGCCGTTGATCACCGCCTGCGGCGTATAGACCTCGCGATCGCCGCGAGCGACCGCATAGTCGCGTTGCAAAGTCGAGTTGCCATGCAGCGCGAGCGTATCCTTCCAGCCGAGATAATCCCAGTAATCCACCGGCAGGCTCATCGTCACCAGCGCCGGGTCGCGGCGCGAGCTCGCCGAGCAGGCGGTCGGCCGGCGGGCAGGACGAGCAGCCCTGGCTGGTGAACAGTTGCACGACGGCGCGCGGGCCAGCCGACGCAGCCTGTGTGACCGCGGCGCCGGCAAGCGCGGCGGCAATGGCAATGGCAATGGCGGCGATGCGATGGCGCATGGGCGGTTCCGCAAATGGAAAGAGTGCGACGGAACACATTTAAGACGCCGCGTCGATCACCCGCCACTCACTTCGCGGTGAGGCAAGTCTCGCGTTTTCGTGAGGTTTCCACCGCCTCCGTTCATTCCGGAGCAAGCGGGAATCCAGGAGTGGCTATCGCAACGCCCGCATTCATGGCCCTGGGGCCCGCCTTCGCCGGGACGAACGGATGGGTGCTCAGCCCGCCAACTGCCGCAGCACGTATTGCAGAATGCCGCCGTTCTTGAAGTAGTCGAGTTCGTCCAGCGTATCGATGCGGCAGATCAGCGGCACGCGCTTGAGCGTGCCGTCACCCATGACGATATCGGCGATCAGCCGCTGGCGCGGCTTGAGCTCGCCGTGCAGGCCGCGAATGGTGACCTGCTCGTCGCCCTTCATGCCAAGCGATTGCCACGAGGTGTCCTCTTCCTCGAACACCAGCGGCATGACGCCCATGCCGATCAGGTTGGAGCGGTGGATGCGCTCGAACGACTGCGCCACCACGGCGCGGATGCCGAGCAGCACCGAGCCCTTGGCCGCCCAGTCGCGCGACGAGCCGGTGCCGTATTCCTTGCCGGCGAAGATGACGAGCGGCACCTTCTCCTCTTTGTACTTCATCGCGGCGTCGTACATCGTCATGCGCTGCTTGGACGGATAGTGCACGGTGAAGCCGCCCTCGACGCCCGGCACCATCTGGTTCTTCAGCCGGATGTTGGCGAAGGTGCCGCGCATCATGACCTGATGATTGCCGCGGCGCGTGCCGTACTGGTTGAAGTCCTTCGGCCGCACCTGGTGATCGCGCAGATATTCGCCGGCCGGGCTGTCCTGCTTGATCGAACCGGCCGGAGAGATGTGGTCGGTGGTGATCGAATCGCCGAGCAGCGCCAGCACGCGCGCGTCCACGATATCCTCGAGCGGCCGCTGGCGCTTTTGCATGCCCTCGAAATAGGGCGGGTTCTGCACATAGGTCGACCGGTCGTCCCATGCGAAAGTCAGGCCGCCTTTGACGGCGATCTTGCGCCAATGCGCGTCGCCCTTGAACACGTCGGCGTATTTCCTGGCGAAGATCGACTTCGTCACGTTCTTGGCGACGAAATTGCCGATCTCCTTGTTGGAAGGCCAGATGTCCTTGAGCATGACCTTCTTGCCCTTGTCATCGGCGCCGAGCGGCTCTTTCGTAAGATCGACCTGCATGGAGCCGGCGATCGCATAGGCCACGACCAGCGGCGGCGACGCCAGATAGTTGGCCCGTACGTCGGCGTTGACGCGGCCCTCGAAGTTGCGATTGCCGGAGAGCACCGCTGCCGCCACCAGATCGTTGTCGTTGATGGACTGCGAGATCTCTTCCGGCAACGGGCCGGAATTGCCGATGCAGGTGGTGCAGCCGTAGCCGATCAGATTGAAGCCGAGCTTGTCGAGGTCCTTCTGCAGGCCGGACTTCTCGAGATATTCCCCGACCACCTGTGAGCCGGGCGCCAGCGAGGTCTTCACCCACGGCTTGGCGGACAGCCCCTTGGCGGCCGCCTTGCGCGCCAAGAGGCCGGCGCCGATCATCACATTGGGATTGGAAGTATTGGTGCAGGAGGTGATGGCGGCGATCACCACGTCGCCGTGGCCGAGATCGTAATTCTTATCAGCCACCGGCACGCGCTTCTTCAGCTCGGCCGCCTTGTTGAATTCCTTCTCCATCGACCTGGCAAAGCCGGTCTTGACGTCCTTCAGCGCAATACGGTCCTGCGGACGCTTGGGACCGGCGAGCGACGGCTCGACGGTGGAGAGATCGAGCTTGAGCACGTCGGTGAAATGGGGATCCGGCGTCTTTGCGGTGCGGAACATGCCTTGCGCTTTGGCGTAGGCATCCACCAGCTTCACCACCTCGGTCGGACGACCGGTGTTCTTGAGATAGGCCAGCGTGTCGTCGTCGATGGGCGAGAAGCCGCAGGTGGCGCCGTATTCCGGCGACATGTTGCCGAGCGTTGCTCGGTCGGCGAGGGTGAGATGAGTGAGGCCGGGGCCGAAGAACTCGACGAACTTGCCGACAACGCCGCGTTTGCGCAGCATCTCGGTGACGGTGAGCACGAGGTCGGTGGCGGTGACGCCTTCCTTCATGCGGCCGGTGATCTTGAAGCCGATGACCTCCGGCAGCACCATCGACAGCGGCTGACCGAGCATGGCGGCTTCCGCCTCGATGCCGCCGACGCCCCAGCCCAGCACGGACAGGCCGTTAACCATGGTCGTGTGCGAGTCGGTGCCGACCAGCGTGTCTGGATAGGCCACTTCGATGGCCTGCTCCTTGCCGTCGACCTTGACCTTGTCCTTCTTCGACCAGACCACGCGCGAGAGATATTCGAGATTGACCTGGTGGCAGATGCCGGTGCCCGGCGGCACCACGCGGAAATTGTCGAACGAGCGCTGCGCCCACTTGAGGAACTTGTAACGTTCCTGGTTCTGCCGGTATTCCTCGTCGACGTTCTTCTTGAAGGCAGCATTGTTGCCGAAGAAGGTGACCGCCACCGAATGATCGATGACCAGATCGACCGGCACCTGCGGATTGATCTTCTTGGGATCGCCGCCGAGGTTCTTCATGGCGTCACGCATGGCGGCGAGATCGACCACCGCCGGCACGCCGGTGAAATCCTGCATCAGGACGCGCGCCGGGCGGAAGGCGATCTCGTGCTCGGAGGACTTGGTCTTCAGCCACTCGGCAACCGCCTTGATGTCATCCTTGGTCACCGTGCGCCCGTCTTCGTTGCGCAGCAGATTTTCCAGCAGCACCTTCATGGAGAACGGCAGGCGCGAGATGCCCTTGAGGCCGTTCCGCTCCGCCGTGGGGAGGCTGTAGTAGGCGTAGGTCTTGCCGCCTGCTTTAAGGGTCTTGCAGCATCGAAAGCTGTCGAGCGAGGTCATGAGGGCTATTTCCATTCCCGGCGCGGGACCAGTCGGCGCGATTTGGCGTAAGCTATTGAAAAGACCAACGTCTTTTGGCGGCGGGACTTACGCCTCAAATCTTAACGGTATGCCGTCGGTGCGGGCTTATAAGGTCTTTTTGGGGCGGACGCCACTTTTACCGGGATTGATGCGTAAGATGCGCCAAATTTCGGCATTTCCAGAGCCTGGCAGCTGCGGCGCGCAAGCCCGCGCGCGTGGGCGGGCCGCCTGATGCAGCTTTCCGCGGAGAATCTAGCCTGCGAACGCGGCGGCCGGCTGGTCTTTCGCCGCGTGAGCTTCCGCCTGTCCGGGGGCGAAGCGCTGCTGGTGACCGGCCGCAACGGCGCCGGCAAATCGTCCCTGCTGCGCATGATCGCCGGGTTGTTGCGCATCGCCGCCGGGCGGCTGGCGCTCGAGGGAGGCGATGCGGAGGCCGCGATCGGCGAGCAGGCACATTACGTCGGCCATCTGGACGCGCTCAAGCCGGCGCTGAGCGTAGCCGAGAACTTGAGGTTCTGGGCCGAATTCCTCGGCGGCAGCGCCGCTGATATCGAGGGCGCGCTGGCAGCGGTCGATCTCGCACCGCTGGCCGACCTGCCGGCGGCCTATCTGTCGGCGGGGCAGCGGCGGCGCCTGTCGATCGCCCGTCTGGCGGCCGTCAGGCGACCGCTCTGGCTTTTGGACGAGCCGACCTCGGCGCTGGATACCGCCTCGCAGGCGCGGCTGGCCGAGATGATGCGTTTCCATCTCGACGGCGGCGGGCTGATCGTGGCGGCAACGCACGGCGCCATCGGTCTGGACGGCGCGCGGGAGCTGAGGATGGGGGCGGCATGATTGCATTGGGCAGAGCCGCTTGCCGCAGCCTGTTCTCCTCCCCCCTGTGGAGAGGGGTCAGGGGTGGGGGCCGTTTCTTCCGCCCCGATGGACCCCCCTCCCTGTCCCTCCCCCACAAGGGGCGAGGGAACGATGGGTCCGCATCGCCGCGTTATTGGCGGAGCCCCCGCCCATGACCGGCTTCCTCGCGCTCATGCTGCGCGACATGCGCCTCGCCGTGCGGGTGGGCGGCGGCGCGCTGATGGGCGCGCTGTTCTTCCTCATCGTCGTGGTGATGGTCCCCTTCGCCGTCGGACCGGACCTGAAGCTCTTGGCCCGCATCGGACCGGCCATTCTCTGGCTGGGCGCGCTGCTGGCCAGCCTGCTGGCGCTCGACCGCCTGTTCACCAGCGACTACGAGGACGGTTCCCTCGACCTCCTGATGACCGGGCCGATGCCGCTGGAACTGGCAGTCGCGGCCAAGGGCATCGCCCATTGGCTGACCACCGAACTGCCGCTGGTCATCGTCACGCCGCTGCTCGCCCTGATGCTGAACGTGGAGATGAGCGGCATGGGCGCGCTGGTGCTGACGCTCGCCGCCGGCACGCCGGCGCTGACCTTCATCGGCCTGATCGGGGCTGCCCTGTCGGTGGCTCTGCGCCGCGGCGGCATCCTGCTGGCGGTGCTGGTGCTGCCGCTGACGATCCCGGTGCTGATCTTCGGGGTGGCGGCCGCCGAGGCCGCTACCGGCGGAACGCAGGCCTTCGGCCCACCTTTCACCATTCTTTGCGCGCTGTCTCTCGCCAGCCTCGTGCTGGGGCCGATCGCCGCCGCGGCGGCGCTGCGCCACGGCCTGGAGTGAAACTCATTGTCCTACCCGGACCGGGCCTGCACTCCGCTCGTTCTCGCGACCGCGGGAAGCCGGGTTTTTCATACGCCCAGCGGATTTGGCCCCTGGGTCCCCGCTTGCGCGGGGACGAACGGTGAAGGGTTTGCCCCGAGCCGACCGCAAGACTAGATAGTCGCCATGGCCGTCATCGACCTTGCCAACCCGACCCGCTTTCTCAGGCTGGTCAACCGCGTGCTGCCCTGGCTCATCGCGGTCACCGTGCTGTTGTTCATCGTCGGGCTCTACCGCTCGGTCAACGCGCCGGACGACTATCAGCAGGGCGCGACCGTGAAGATCATGTATCTGCACGTGCCGGCGGCCTGGCTCGGCATGATGGGCTGGGTGGTGATGAGCATGGCCGCGCTCGGCACCCTGGTCTGGCGCCATCCGCTCGCCGACGTGGCGGGCAAGGCCGCCGCCCCCATCGGCGCCGCCTTCACCTTCATCTGTCTCGTCACCGGCTCGCTCTGGGGCCGGCCGACTTGGGGAACCTACTGGGTCTGGGATGCGCGGCTCACCTCCATGCTGGTGCTGCTGCTGCTGTATCTGGGCGTGATGGCGCTGTACTGGACGGCGGAAGACCCCGGCCGCGGCTCGCGCGCAGCGGCGGTGCTGGCGCTGGTCGGCGCGGTCAACCTGCCGATCATCAAGTTCTCGGTCGACTGGTGGAACACGCTGCACCAGGGTTCCTCGATCTTCCGCCTCGGCGGCTCGGCCATTGCGCCCTCGATCCTGTGGCCGCTGATCATCATGGCGCTCGCCTTTACCTGCCTGTTCTTCACGCTGCACCTCGCCGCCATGCGCAACGAGATCCTGCGCCGCCGCGTGCGCACCATGCGCCTGATGCAGGCGCAGGAATTGGCGGAGGCCGGCGCATGATCCCGAAAAGCATGTCCTCGACCCCGATCGAGGATGGAGACCGGTTTTCGGACACGATCATGCGGCAGAGGAAAAACGCATGACGATGAGCTTCGCGCAGGAAGCGGGCTTCATCGTCGCGGCTTACGCGGTGACGGCTTTCGTGGTGGCGGCGCTGATCGCCTGGGTGGTGCTCGACTATTCGG
Source organism: uncultured Pseudomonadota bacterium (assembly GCA_963837965.1). Taxonomy (GTDB): domain Bacteria; phylum Pseudomonadota; class Alphaproteobacteria; order Rhizobiales; family Xanthobacteraceae; genus Pseudolabrys. The sequence goes on from CAWIPY010000017.1 coordinate 191,984, forward strand.
CGCAGCGCCGCATCCTCGGCGATCTCGAAGAGCGCGGCGTCAGCCGGCGCGCGCGGCGGAGTTCTTCATGAGCGCGGCGACGAGCGAAACCCCGAGCAAGAGCAGAACCCGGCGCAGCATCTTCGTGCTGCTGCCGCTCCTAGGCTTTCTCGGCCTGGCGATCCTGTTTTATGTCGGCCTGCACGAAGGCGATCCTTCGCTGCTGCCGTCGGCGCTGATCGGCAAGCCCATGCCGAAGACCGACCTTCCGCCGGTCGAAGGCCTGGTGCGCGACGGCAAACAGGTAGCAGGACTGACCGACGCCACCTTCAAGGGCAAGGTGACGCTGCTCAATGTCTGGGCCTCCTGGTGCGTCCCCTGCCACCAGGAAGTGCCGTTCCTCGAGGCGCTGTCGCATGACAAGCGCATCCAGCTTGTCAGCATCAACTACAAGGACGCGCCGGGCGACGCCCGCCGCTTCCTCGGCCGCTACGGCAATCCTTACGTCGCCACCGGCGCCGACCGTAGCGGCCGCGAGTCGATCAACTGGGGCGTCTATGGCGTGCCGGAAACCTATGTGATCGATCGCGACGGCCGCATTGCCTACAAGCTGGTGGGGCCGATCGACGGGCAGAATCTGGCGAACAAGCTCGAGCCGCAGATCAAGAAGGCGCTGGGCAGCAAACCGTGATTGTCATCGCCCGCGAATGCGGCGATCCAGTACTCATCAGCAACTGTTGTTACAATCGTTCGCCTGCGCTTACTGGATGCCCCGCATTCGCGGGGCATGACAGCCCGCACAGGAGGCGTCCGCCCTACTCGCCCTCCGCCGGCGCTTCCGGCTTGGCGGCATAGCGCTGCAGCAGCGGGTACTGCGCCGCGCCGAACAGGAAGGTGAGCGGCACCACGCCGAACACCTTGAAGCTCACCCAGGTGTCGGTGGAGAAATTGCGCCAGACGATCTCGTTGAGGATCGCCAGCGCGAAAAAGAACAGCGCCCAGCGCCAGGTGAGCTTGCGCCAGCCCTCCGCGGTGAGATCGAATACCGAAGCGAACAGCACGCCGAGAAACGACTTGCCGAACATGAGCCCGCCGACCAGCGTGCCACCGAACAGTACGTAGATGATGGTCGGCTTGAGCTTGATGAACTCCGCATTGTGCAGATAGAGCGTGAGGCCGCCGAAGATCAGCACGATCACCGCGGTGACCAGCGGCATGATCTCGACATGGCGCGTCTTCACGTAAGCGACTGCGAGCGCGATCAGCACTGCCGCCATGAACACCGCCGTCGCGGCGAAGATGCCGAAGCGCGCATTGGCGGCGAAGAACAATACCAGCGGGCCGATATCGAGGACGAGCTTGAGGATGGGATTGAGTTTTTGTTTTTCGGACATCTTCTTTTCACGCTTGCGGCATTGCGGAGACTCGTGTCCCGGATGCGGTGCAGCGCGAAGCGCTAGCGCAGCGGTGCACCGCTGATCCGGGACCCAGCTTTCTTTCAACCGGGGTCCCGGGCCTGCAGCGCATCACTTCGCTTTCGCTCGTGCTGCGCTACGCCCGGGACACGGGCCTCATTTATTTCTCCAATCCCACAACCGCCCGCGCGAAGTCGCGCGCGGTGAAGTCGCTGAGATCGTCGACGCCCTCGCCGACGCCGATGAAATGCACCGGCAGGCCGAATTTGGACGCGATCGACACCAGAATGCCGCCGCGCGCGGTGCCGTCGAGCTTGGTCATCACGAGGCCGGTGACGCCGGCGATCTTGCCGAAGATCTCCACCTGCTGCAGCGCGTTCTGCCCAACGGTTGCGTCGAGCACCAGGAGCACCGCATGCGGCGCCTCGGGCTCCACTTTGCGCATCACGCGGATCATCTTTTCCAGTTCGCCCATCAGCTCGGCGCGGTTCTGCAGGCGCCCGGCGGTATCGACCAGCACGATGTCGGTGCTCTGCGCCTTGGCGGCGGTGACCGCATCGAAGGCAAGGCTCGCCGCATCGGAACCCTGCTCGCGCGCCATGACCGACGCGCCGGTGCGGTCGGCCCAGATCTTGAGCTGATCGATGGCCGCGGCGCGGAAGGTATCGCCGGCCACCAGCATCACCTTCTTGCCCGCGCGGCTAAAGCGCGCGGCCAGCTTGCCGATGGTGGTGGTCTTGCCGGAACCGTTGACGCCGGCCACCAGGACGATGAAAGGCCGCGCGGTAATCTCCAGCGGCTTGGCCACGGGCGTGAGCACCTTTTCGATCTCGGCGGCGAGCACGCCCTTGACCTCGTCGGGCGTGAGGCCCTGCGGATAGCGCCCCTGGCCGAACTCGTCGACGATGCGGATGGCGAGGTCCGTGCCGAAATCGGCGCGCACCAGCTCATCCTCCAGGGCATCCAGGGTTTCCGGATCGAGCCGGCGGTTGCTGACCAGGCCGGTAATGGTGGAACCGAGCGACGTCGAGGTGCGCCCCAGTCCGCCGCTCAGGCGCTTCCACCAGCTCGCCTTTTTGGCGGGCTCGGCTTCGGTGTCGGTTTGCGCGGTTTCGGTCTGTGTGGTGTCGTCCATGTGGGGCCCTGATAGCCGTTCCCGATTGACCTAGAAACCCCATTTGGTCATTCCGGGGCACGCGCGAAAGCGCGTGAAGCCGGAATCCAGCGGCGACTTCGACGCGTGCATCTGGATTCCGGGTTCGCGGCCTTCGGCCGCGCCCCGGAATGACGAGGATGGGATGACTCCGGAAGACATGCTCGCCCGGCTGCTCTACCGCGACGGGCTGATGCTGGTGATCGACAAGCCGGCCGGCCTGCCCGTGCATCAGGGTCCGAAGGGCGGGGAGGCGGTAGACGCCTATTTCGGCGCGCTGCGCTTCGGTCTGCCGCGCGACCCGGCGCTGGCGCACCGGCTCGACAAGGACACCTCCGGCTGCCTCGTGCTCGGCCGCCACCGCAAGGCGCTTGCCGCTCTCGGCAAGCTGTTCAAGCAGGGCAAGGTCGGCAAGCTCTACTGGGCGATAGTGGAAGGTGGGCCAGAGGCCGACCAGGGCCGCATCGATATTCCGCTGTCCAAGCTCGACGCTACGCGCGGCTGGTGGATGAAGCCGGACCCGCAGGGCCTCCCGTCGGCGACGCTGTGGAAGGTGATGGGACGCTTCTCCCCTCCCCCTTGTGGGGAGGGGTCGGTGGTGGGCGTCGCAGTTGATAACCCCGGAATCTCCAACGGCCAGCCCCCTCCCCAGCCCTCCCCCGCAAGCGGGGGAGGGAGCACGCAGCTGGGTGGGTCGTCGAAAAAACTCACCTGGCTCGCCCTCCAGCCGCTCACCGGCCGCACGCACCAACTGCGCGTGCACTGCGCCGAGATGGGCTGGCCGATCGTCGGCGATCCCATCTATGGCAGCGCGCCGCGGCAAGGCGGCCTGCCGCTCCATCTGCATGCGCGAGAGGTCACCGTGCCGATCTCCAAGAACAAGCCGCCCGTAACGGTTACCGCGCCGGTGCCGGAGCACATGCGGGAATTACTCAAGGGCTGCGGTTGGAAAGAATCAGGCGGCGAGTAGCTGTCGTCCGTCGTGGTCGGCGATGGTGAGATCGAGCAGCGCGCCCGGCTCGACCGGCGCATTGAGCCGGACCGCCACGAACTGTTCGGTGCGGCCGAGCGCAGCGCTTTCCGTGAGCACGCGGCGGCGGGCGCCGACTTCGCGCGCCAGATGCGCGCGCAACGCCGCCTCGCCCTTCTCGCGCAAGATGCGGGCGCGCTCCTTGGCGACGTCGCGCGGAACCTGCGGCATGCGGGCGGCCGGCGTGCCGGGCCTGGCCGAGAACGGAAACACATGCAATTGCGTGAGCCCGCACTCGTCCACCAGGTCGAGCGAGCTTGCGAAGGCCGCATCTGTTTCGGTGGGGAAGCCGGCGATGATGTCGGCGCCGAAGGCGACGTCGGGACGCAAGGCGCGCACTTTCTCGCAAAACGCGATGGCGTCTCCGCGCGAATGGCGACGCTTCATGCGCTTGAGAATGAGATCGTCGCCGGCCTGCAAGGACAGATGCAGATGCGGCATCAGGCGCGGCTCGCTGGCGAGCGCATCGAACAGGTCGGCATCGGCCTCGACCGAGTCGATGGACGACAAGCGCAGCCGCGCCAGCTCCGGCACCTCGCTCAGGATGCGCTTGACCAGCGCGCCGAGACGAACGTCGCCATCGCGATAGCTGGTGATGTCGACCCCGGTCAGCACCACCTCGCGATAGCCGTTCGCGGTGAGCCGGCGCACCTGCGCCACCACGTCGGTTACGGCGAGCGAGCGCGAATTACCCCGGCCGAACGGGATGATGCAGAAGGTGCAGCGGTGGTCGCAGCCGTTCTGTACCTGCACGAAGGCGCGGGCGCGGCCTTCGATCGACGCGATCGCATGCGGCCGCATCTGCTTGACCGCCATGATGTCGGCGACGGCAACCTTCTCGTTCGCCTGCCACAGCCGCGCGTCGAGCTTTTCCTCGTTGCCGGCGACGCGATCCACTTCCGCCATCCCGGCGAAGACTTCCGGCTGGGCTTGCGCGGCGCAGCCGGTAACGATGATTTGCGTGTCGGGCTTTTCACGCCTGATCCGGCGGATGCTCTGTTTCGCCTGCCGCACCGCTTCCGCCGTGACCGCACACGTGTTCACCACCACGGCATCGCGCGCCCCGGCTTTATCCGCCTCGCGCTTGATGATTTCCGACTCGTAGGTGTTGAGCCGACAGCCGAAGGTGACGACGTCGACACTCATGGCGCCGCCACCTTCTCGAACAGCGCCGCATCGAACGTGCCGGCGAATTCGAATTCGACCGGGCCGGTCATGTAGACGTGATCGTTGTCGCGCCACTCGATGATCAGTTCGCCGCCGGGCAGCGTGACCCGCGCCTTGCGGTCGCTGCGCTTGAGCCGCGCCGCGGCAACCAGGCTGGCGCAGGCGGCCGAGCCGCAGGCCTTGGTCAGCCCGGCGCCGCGCTCCCATGTCCTGATAACAATGTGGTCGCGCGCGGCGACATGCGCGAGCGTGATATTGGCGCGCTCGGGAAAGATCGGATGGTTCTCCAGGAGCGGCCCCAGGCGGACGAGGTCGTAGGCGTTCACGTCATCCACCCAGAAGACGGCGTGCGGATTGCCCATATTGACCACCGAGGGCGTGTGCAGGATCGGCTTGTCGATCGGGCCGATCTGCAATTCGATGCCGCGGGTGTCGCGGATTTCTTCCGCCAGCGGGATCTCGTTCCAATTGAAGCGCGGCGCACCCATGTCGACTGTGAAAGTGCCGTCGGCGTTCTTCCAGCAGTTGATGATGCCGGACGTGGTCTCGAAGGTGAGGACGTCCTTGCCGCTGCGCTTGCCGATCTGGTCGGCCACGCAGCGCATGCCGTTGCCGCAGGCGCCCGCCTCCGAGCCGTCATTGTTGTAGATGCGCACGAAGCCGTCGGTGCTGGGCGTGCGCGGCGGATAGACCGCCATGAGCTGGTCGTAGGGCACGGGCGCCGCCGCCGCGCGCGCCTCCTCGGGCGTTATCTTGCCGCCCGCGGCCAGATCGACCACGACGATCTCGTTGCCGACGCCGTTCATTTTGACGAAAGGCTGGTTGGCGAGCGCGCCCATGAATTTGCCGTAGCGTCCCTTTGCCCCCGAATTCGCCTGGTTTATATGGCGAACACGCGCGGATTGACCAGAGCCGCCCAAGGAGCGGCCTGGAGCCCGCGTTCGGAGCCTGGAAAATGCCCCGCCTACGCCTCGCCATGCCTGTCGTGCTGGCCGTGGCGCTCGCCGCCGCCGTCCTGGCCCGGGCCGAAATCGCACAAGCGCCGGTCTCACCGCCGCCCGCCTCGCCCGGTGGCCAGATACCGGTCGTGCCCGAAGATCCGGAACTGGAAGCGCCGCCATCTTTGCAGCCGGGCGACGCCTTTGGCGAAGAGGTGACCCTGCCGGAACGCACCATCATCTACCTGGACGGCCACAGCAATTGGGAGCACGCCTTCGACACGCTGGCCAAATCGTTCCAATCGCTCGATGCCGCCATCGCGAGCCTGGGCATCGCGCCGAGCGGACCGCGTATGACGATCTATACGGCGACCGGCGACGCCGGCTTCAGCTTCCGCGCCGCGGTGCCGGTGGCGGCAGTCCCCAAGCAAGCGTCCAAGGGCCGCATCGTGGGCGGCATCGCGGTCGGCAAGGCGCCTGCCGGTAAGGCGCTCAAGTTCGTCCACCGCGGCACCTACGGCGCCATGGACCGGACTTATGAAGCGATCATCAACTATCTCGACGACAAGGGACTTGAAGCCAAAGACATATTCATTGAGGAATATCCGCAGGGCCCGCCCAAGCAGGCATCCGACAAGGTCAAGGTCGACGTGTTCGTTCCGGTGAATTAGAGCACGATCCCGAAAGACCTTTCCCCGGCCAGGATGGGGAATGGCATTCGGACCGGATCATGCCCCAGGAAATCGCCATGCGCCGATTATGCACCCCCCTCTTCGCTCTCGTCATCGCGGCCGCCGTCCCGCTCACGGCGCAGGCGACCGACAAGCTGGTCACAGTCACCGGCCAGGCGACCATTTCGGTGGCGCCCGACACCGCGGTGATCCGCCTCGGCGTCACGAGTCAGGGCAAGACCGCGCGCGAGGCGAGCGACGCGAACGCCAAACACATGACTGCCGTGATGACCGCGATCAAGAACAACGGCATCGCCGACCGCGACATCCAGACCTCGCGGCTGTCGCTGCAGCCGCAATACGACCCCAAGGGCGGCACCAACCGGCTGCTCGGCTTCCAGGTCACCAACCAGCTCACGGTGAAGATCCACGATATCAAGGCGCTGCCGGCGCTGCTCGACCGCGCCATCGCGGCCGGCGCCAATGAGATGTCGGGCATCGAGTTCGAGGTGTCCGGCCAGTCCAAGCTGCTCGACCGGGCGCGGTCGGAGGCGGTAGCCGATGCCCACCGCAAGGCCGCGCTCTACGCCGAAGCCGCCGGCGCCAAGCTCGGCCGGGTCATGACGATCACCGAGGAGGGCGCGCCCACCCCGCCCCGACCAATGGCCCTCATGCGCGCCAGCGCCGGCGCGGTGCCGGTGGCGCCGGGCGAGCAGCAGTTGCGCGCCGCCGTGACGGTAAGCTACGAACTGGCGCCGTAAGCCTTGCCCCGCCGCCGTTCGAGGCTCGCAGCCTTCGGCCGCTCGCCCCTCGGGATGACGACGGAGGGGGCGCTTCGCCTTGACTTGCCCCCCTCCCGTCCCTAGTTTCCGCCCGTCTTAGCCAAAGACGCGAAATTGCAAGTTCCGCCGCCCGGTCCTTCAGAGGCCGGAGGTCCCCGCCCGACAGCGCGATGCGCCCTCGGGCGCACTACGTGTTTTCACCCTCTCCCATGCGGGAAGAGGTGAAAGGAAAGTCTGATGTTCGACTCCCTGTCGGAAAGGCTCGGCGGCATTCTCGACCGCCTCACCCGCCGCGGCGCCCTCACCGAGGAAGACGTCGACGCGGCGCTGCGCGAGGTGCGGCGTGCGCTGCTCGATGCCGACGTGTCGCTCGACGTGGCGCGCGCCTTCACCGCTGAGGTGAAGAAGCACGCGGTCGGCGTCGAGGTGATGAAGTCGGTCACCCCCGGCCAGATGGTGGTGAAGATCGTGCACGACCAGCTCGTGCAGACGCTCGGCACCGAAGGCAAGTCGATCGACCTCAACGCGGCGCCGCCCGTCGCCATCATGATGGTCGGCCTGCAGGGCTCCGGCAAAACCACCACCACCGCCAAGATCGCCAAGCGGCTCACCGAGCGCCAGCGTCTGAAGGTGCTGATGGCCTCGCTCGACGTGCGCCGGCCGGCCGCCATGGAACAGCTCGCCGTGCTCGGCCGCGAGACGCAGGTCGACACGCTGCCCATCGTGCAAGGCCAGACGCCGCCGCAGATCGGCAGGCGCGCGCTGGAAGCCGCCCGCCTCGGCGGCTACGACGTCGTGCTGCTCGACACGGCCGGCCGCACCACGCTCGACGACGCGATGATGAGCGAGGCGGCCGAGGTGAAGCAGGCCGCCGATCCGCACGAAGTGCTGCTGGTCGCCGACAGCCTCACCGGCCAGGACGCGGTCACTCTCGCGCGTTCCTTCGACGAGCGTGTGGGGCTCACCGGCATCGTGCTCACCCGCGTCGACGGCGACGGCCGCGGCGGCGCGGCGCTGTCAATGCGCGCGGTCACCGGCAAGCCGATCAAGCTGATCGGCACCGGCGAGAAGATGGACGCGCTGGAGGAGTTCGACCCCTCGCGCATTGCCGGCCGCATCCTCGGCATGGGCGACGTGGTGGCGCTGGTGGAGAAGGCCGCCGCCCATATCGACGCCGAGCAGGCCGCGCGCGCAGCCGAGAGGATGCGCAAGGGCGCCTTTGACCTCTCCGACCTGCGCGACCAGCTTCAGCAGATGCAGAGCATGGGAGGCATGTCCGGCCTCATGGGCCTGTTGCCGGGCGTCGCCAAGATGAAGAACCAGCTCGCCCAGGCCAATATCGACGAGACGATGATCAAGCGGCAGGTGGCGATCATCGACTCGATGACGCCGAAAGAGCGCCGCCATCCCGAAGTTCTCAAGCACAGCCGCAAGAAGCGCATCGCCGCCGGCTCCGGCACCAAGGCCGAAGACATCAACAAGCTGCTGAAGATGCATCGCACCATGGCGGACGTGATGAAGGCCATGGGCAAGGGCAAGCGCGGGCCGCTCGCCGGCATTGCGCAGGCGATGGGCTTTGGCGGCGGCATGCCGTCGCCGGAAGAGATGGCCAAACTCGCCGAAAAGATACCGGGCGGAATGCCCGGCGGCCTGCCGCCGAACATGCCTGGTATGCCGAAGCTGCCGCCGAATTTCCCCGGCGGCGCCGGCATGCCGGGTCTCGGCAAGTTTCCCGGACTGCCGGGCATGCCCGGAAAGAAAAAATGAATTCGTTTTCGCCAGAAAGGAACGTCTGAAATGTCTATCGTCATCCGCATGGCCCGCGCCGGGACCAAGAAGCGGCCGTTCTACCACATCGTCATCGCCGACTCGCGTTTCCCCCGCGACGGCCGCTTCATCGAGCGCATCGGCTACTTCAATCCGCTGCTGCCGAAGGACAAGGAAGAGCGCCTCAAGCTCGACCTCGACAAGGCGAAGGCCTGGCTGAAGAAGGGCGCGCAGCCGTCCGACCGCGTGATGCGCTTCCTCGACGCCGCCGGCGTGCTCAAGCGCCCGACGCGCAACAATCCGCAGAAGGCGGTGCCGCGCAAGGAGCGCAAGGCACAGGCCGAGGAAGCCGCCAAGGCCGCCAGCGCGGCACCTGCCGCCGCCGCGCCGGCGAGTTGACCTCGCTGGCTGAGCCGTGAGCGAGCGCATCCGCGTCGCGCGCATTGGCGCCGCGCACGGCATCCGCGGCGAGGTCAAGCTGTGGCCGTTCACACAGGACCCGCTTGCGGTCGCCGATTACGGCGCGCTGGAAAGCGAAGACGGCGCACGCGCGTTCGAGATCGAGAGCGTGCGGCCGGCCAAGGATTTCCTGGTCGCCCGCATCGCCGGCGTCAACGACCGCGCTGCGGCGGAGAGTTTGCGCAACACCGATCTGTTCGTGCCGCGCGACCGTCTGCCGGCGATCGAGGAGGAAGACACCTTCTACCACGCCGATCTCGTCGGCCTTACGGCCGTGACGGCGGCGGGAGAAAGCGTCGGCACGGTGAGCGCGCTGCACAACTTCGGCGCCGGTGACATCATCGAGATCGCGCCCGCGGGCGGCGGGCAGACGCTGATGCTGCCGTTCACGCGGGCGGTGGTGCCCGAGGTGGATTTAGAGGCGAAGCGCATCGTGGTGGCGGTGCCAGCGGCCACCGAAGCGAAAGAGTGACAATGCACCGCGTAACACAACCTCCGCTCATTCCCGCGCAAGCGGGAATCCAGAGCGGCATAATCTGCGCTCGTGAGCTTGGCCCCTGGGTCCCCGCTTGCGCGGGGACGAGCGGGTGAGGCCGTCGCCATGTGGCGCGCATCGGTCCTGACCATCTTCCCCGATATGTTTCCCGGCCCGCTGGGCGTCAGCCTCGCAGGCCGGGCGCTCAATGCCGGCATCTGGTCGCTCGACACCCACGACATCCGCAGCGCGGCAAGCGACAAGCACCGCACGGTCGACGACACGCCGGCCGGCGGCGGACCCGGCATGGTGATGAAGGCCGATGTGCTCGCGCGCGCGCTTGACGCCTTGCCGCACGACATCCGCCCGCGCCTGCTGATGAGCCCGCGCGGCACGCCGCTGACGCAGAACAAGGTGGCCAACCTCGCCGCCGGCCTCGGCGCGGTGATCGTCTGCGCCCGCTTCGAGGGCGTGGACGAGCGGCTGATAAAGGCGCGCGGCCTCACCGAGGTCTCGCTCGGGGATTTCGTGCTGTCGGGCGGCGAGATCGCGGCGCAGGCGCTGATCGACGCCTGCGTGCGGCTCCTGCCCGGCGTGATGGGCAAGGAGGCCTCCGCGGCGGAAGAGAGCTTCGCCGAGGGCCTGCTGGAATATCCGCAATACACCCGACCGCCGGTGTTCGAGGGCGAGCCGATCCCGGACGTGCTCCTCTCCGGCGATCACGGCAAGGTCGCCGCTTGGCGGCGGGCGGAAGCCGAGCGGCTGACCAGGGAACGGCGGCCCGACCTGTGGGCGGCGTATCAGAAGCGGAAGAGCCAGTAATTTCCGCCCGCTACGGGCACTTTCAACTTCCCCTCCCACGGGAGGTAAGTCATTTGCCGCACGGCTTTGACCTAGTCGCGCAGATTATGCACGTGGTTCGGCGCGCCTTGCGTATCGACGACGAAGAATTGCTTGCCCTGCAGGTTGCGGGCAGCGCAATCGAGCACGCTGCCGCGCTTGAAATTGCGGTTCTGCAGGACGAAGCGGTCGTGCTGCACGCAGAAGAAGCCGCCGCTCTGCCCCGGCTTGGCCTGCCAGACGCCGCCGCGCGAGCCGGTGGCGTAGAGGTAGTAGTAGCGGTTGGTGAGATCGCCGTTCATGATCTGCTTGCAGTGGCCGGGCTGGATCACCCACCAGCCCTCCGAGGTCCAGCCGAACTGGCCGTGCGGATAGCCGAAGGCGACGTCCACCCGCTGGCCGGAGTGGTTGCACACCCGGAGCCCGGCCTCGGCCGGGCCGGCAAGGGCGAAAACGACGATAATCAGGGCCGAAAGGGCGAAAAGCGGGCGCTTGAGCATGGCTGCGGCCTCCTTACGGCTCTCGTAGCAGGGGCGAGCCTAGCCGCCTTGATCCGCCGCAAAAATCGGCCCTTTGCCGCCGTACCGCCACTTTCGCCAATAAAAAGCATGACAAAATAGCAGGCTTGCAGTAGAAGCCCGCCGACCCATTCAGACCGGACCTTGAGCCCGCGCGCCTGATGCTGGCGCTGCCGACGGAGATTTCGCCATGAACCTGATCCAGCAGCTCGAAAAAGAGCAGGTCGAGAAGCTCTCGGCTGGCAAGACCATCCCCGAATTCGGCCCGGGCGACACTGTGATCGTGAACGTCAAGGTAGTGGAGGGCGAGCGCAGCCGCATCCAGGCCTATGAAGGCGTGTGCATCGCGCGCGCCGGCCGCAGCCTGCACGAGAACTTCACCGTGCGCAAAATCTCCTACGGCGAGGGCGTGGAGCGCGTGTTTCCGCTCTACTCGCCCATGATCAACTCGATCAAGGTCGTGCGCCGCGGCAAGGTGCGCCGCGCCAAGCTCTATTACCTGCGCGGCCTGCGCGGCAAGAAGGCCCGCATCGCCGAGGCTGCCGGACCGGTCGGCGCGGAGGCGGCGGCAGCCAAGGCCGAGTAGCCAAAGCGCCCTTCTCCGATTTTTCGCGAAACTCTCCGTGACTTGCCCGGCTTTGTGCCGGGCAAGTCGGTTTCAGTGCAAGCCGCCAATGTCGCGCGCGTTGTCCGCCCGCGCGCGAAGGGCTATAAACCGCCCCATGGTTTCCAAGGCTCAGCGCATCGTCCTCGCCGACCACGCCCGGCTGCCCTGGCGCTTCTTCGGGCGGCTGATGGCGAGCGTGCAAGCACGCCTTTGACCGGCTGCCGCCGGCTCGAGCCGGCATGCGCCAGCCCTAAACCAATTCATCCGAACAAGGCCTTTGAGCAATGAAACCGCGCACCCTCTACGACAAGATCTGGGACGACCATCTGGTGGACGAGCAGCCGGACGGCACCTGCCTTATCTATATCGACCGTCATCTGGTTCATGAGGTGACATCGCCGCAGGCCTTCGAGGGCCTGCGCGTGGCGGGGCGCAAAGTGCGCGCCCCCGACAAGACACTGGCCGTCGTCGATCACAACGTGCCGACCCACGACCGCAAGAACACACCCAATCCCGATCCGGAAAGCATCACCCAGATCGAGGCGCTCGCCAGGAACGCCAAGGAATTCGGCATCGAGTATTTTGACGAGTTCGACAAGCGCCAGGGTATCGTCCACATCATCGGCCCGGAGCAGGGCTTTACCCTGCCCGGCACCACCATCGTCTGCGGCGACAGCCACACCGCGACGCACGGCGCCTTCGGCGCGCTCGCCTACGGCATTGGCACCTCGGAAGTCGAGCACGTCCTGGCAACGCAGACGCTGATCCAGACCAAATCCAAGAACATGCGCGCGGTGGTCGAGGGCAAATTGCCGGATGGCGTCACTGCCAAGGACATCATCCTCGCCATCATCGGCGAGATCGGCACCGCCGGCGGCACCGGCTATGCGCTGGAATATGCCGGCGAAGCGATCCGCGGCCTGTCGATGGAAGGCCGCATGACGGTGTGCAACATGTCGGTGGAGGGCGGCGCCAAGGCCGGCTTCATCGCGCCCGACGAGAAGGCCTACGAATATCTCAAGGACAAACCGATGGCGCCCAAAGGCAAGGCCTGGGACGAGGCCATGCGCTATTGGGAGACATTGCATTCCGACGACGGCGCCCATTTTGACCACGAGATAAGGCTGCACGCCGCCGAGCTGCCGCCGCTGGTGACCTGGGGCACCAGCCCAGAGCAGGTCGCCTCGATCGGCGGCCGCGTGCCGGTGGCCTCGGATATCATGGACGAGCACAAGCGCCACGCCGCCGAACGCTCGCTCAAATACATGGGGCTGAACGGTGGTGAGAAGATCTCCGACATCAGAATCGACCGCGTGTTCATCGGCTCCTGCACCAATGCGCGTATCGAGGACCTGCGCGAGGTGGCACGCATCGCCAACGGCAAGACCGTCAACGGCAACGTCAACGCGATGATCGTTCCCGGCTCCGGACTGGTGAAGGAGCAGGCGGAAGCGGAAGGGCTCGACAAGATCTTCAAGGCGGCCGGCTTCGACTGGCGCGAGCCGGGCTGCTCCATGTGCCTCGCCATGAACCCGGACAAGCTGAGCCCCGGCGAGCGTTGTGCTTCCACCTCCAACCGCAACTTCGAAGGCCGCCAGGGCCACAAGGGACGCACGCACCTTGTGTCGCCCGCCATGGCGGCGGCGGCGGCGATCGCCGGGCATTTCGTCGATGTGAGGGAGTGGAAGTAGCACTCTGCTGTGATCGCCCGCCAACGGGTCCGCGCGAAGCGCGGCCCGATGGTTAACTCCGGCAGGCGATCCAGTAACCCCAGCATCGGGTATCGGAAAAGCCGTGAGTACTGGATGCCCCGCCTTCGCGGGGCATGACCGGCCCAGACTCGTTACTGCCACCAGCAGCGCATTTGCGGCGTGATCACGGGTTGGCCGTTTGGCCAAATCTGTTTCGCCAGCCAGAACTTGCAATGACGCTTGGCATTGGGAGGGAGATAGCGGCGGCGGGGGTGGATGACGATGCGCGGCCGCGATTGCGCGGCGTATTCGCGGGTGGTCGTGCTGTGCTCGGTCGCCGCCTGCGCGGCCAAACCGCCCAGCAGGACGGCGCCCATCAATATCGCCGCAGTCAGACCAACCGCCACTTTCGCCATCGCGCGCTCCTTAGCCCCGCGCGGCCAGCCTAGCGCATGATCCCGAAAAGGGGGAACCGGTTTTCCGCCTTCGCCCCGCTCGCTTGAGCGAGCAAAGCAAGGTCCTGCCAAGATCATGCGCTCGCAAAGAGCGCGCTAACGGTCGTACCCATAACGCCGTGAGCGGTAATAGGTCGCGCGGGCGCCGGCGCGATAATGGCGCCTGTGGGCGGAGCCGGTGGTGTAGCGGGTGCTGGCGTAGCTGCTGGCGCCACGGCGATAGCCGCGGTCGTGGAACTGGCTCGGCGTACCATTGTAGGTGTAGAGCACCTGCCCCGGCTTGTCGTGACAGGTGAAATCTTCAGCCGCGGCGGGGAAGGCGCTCAAGCCCACCATCGCCAGGCCCGCCAGAAGGCCAATACCGACCGTATTGATACGCATACGGGTCTCCATGAAACGCTTTACTGCTCAAAGGTTAACATGGTTAACACCGGGTGACCAGCCGGTTCCACCATCTGGCTTAGCTCACTGGCGCGCCCTAGATAGGCAGCATGAGCAGCCGATTTGAAGTCCCGCCGAGTGCGCAGGCCCCCTCCCTTGCTGAATTCGAGGAGCTGGCGGCGTCCGCTTACGCAAGGCTGCCGGCCGATTTCCGCAATCTTTGCGAGGATTTGATCATCCGGGTGGACGATTTCCCGACGCGCGAGGTGGTCGCCCATATGGGGGTCGGCAGCCCCTATAACCTGCTCGGCCTTTTCCAGGGCATCGGCGTGCCTTTCCGGCCAGACGTGACTGGGTTGATGCCCAACATGATCTGGCTCTACCGGCGGCCGATCCTGGCCTATTGGGCAGCCCATCGGGAGGACAGCCTCTCCGCCATCATCGCCCATGTCCTGGTGCACGAGATCGGCCACCATTTCGGCTTTTCCGACGAGGACATGGAAGCTATCGAGGCGGCGGCGGACTGAGGGCATGCCTTCGGCGCCCGGCAGACCCGTGCCGGGCGGACCTTCCGCGCCGGTGCGGTTCGGGTTAGAAGGTTGCCGTCCCGGGAGATCAAGCCATGCAGAAATTCACCGTTCTCGAAGGCGTCGCCGCGCCCCTGCACATGATCAATGTCGACACCGACATGATCATCCCCAAGCAGTACCTGAAGACGATCAAGCGCACCGGGCTCGGCAAGGGCCTGTTCTCCGAGATGCGCTACAACGACGACGGCAGCGAGAACCCGGATTTCGTGCTCAACAAGCCGGCCTATCGCAACGCCAAGATCATCGTGGCCGATGACAATTTCGGCTGCGGCTCGAGCCGCGAGCATGCGCCCTGGGCGCTCTCGGATTTCGGCATCCGCTGCGTGATCTCCACGTCTTTTGGCGACATCTTCTACAACAACTGCTTCAAGAACGGCATTCTTCCCATCCGTGTTTCGCCGGAGGATCTGGAGAAGCTGTTCGACGACGCCGAGCGCGGCGCCAACTCGACCTTGACCGTCGATCTGGAAGAGCAGGTGATCCGCGGTCCCGACGGCGGCGAGGTCAGGTTCGACATCGAACCGTTCCGCAAGCATTGCCTGCTCAAAGGTCTCGATGACATCGGGCTCACGCAGCAGAAGACCGACAAGATCGCCGCCTACGAGAAGAAGCAGACAGAAGCACGTCCGTGGGCGTAAGGATCTCGTTGGCCGGCGCTGTTTGCGTCCTGCTTGCGGCGTCGGCGCTGGCGCAGACTGAAGATCAAGCAAAGGCGGCCTTCGCGCGCGCCGAACGGATCATCACGCAGCACCACCTGCTCACGCCGCAAGCGCAGCGCTGCTCCAAGCTGGTGCTGCGCGAAGACAGCAACGCGCGCACGGCCAGGGTCGGCGTCTACGAAGTGCACGACAAGCGCTGCGGCGGCGATCCCGCCGTCGAGCACCGGTTGTTCGATCTCGAAATCGACCTGAAAACCGGCGCCGCCAAATGGGACAACAATTTCCCCGATATGGAAATGCGTCCGGTGCCGCAGCGCGCGCATTGAAGCGGGGCTTAGTTCCCCTCGACCAGCACCACCTCATAGAGTGACGGATCGATCTCGCCGGCCATCCGGCCGAACTGCGGCCAGCGCCTGCGGAATTCCGGCGAGTGATGGGCGGCCTCGAGCTTTTGCCGGTCGCTCCACTGCACATAGTTGACCACGTGGTTGCCGTCCTGGCTGCGGTGCAGGCTGATCGAGATGAAGCCGGGCTGCTGCGCCATGTAATGGGCGCGCTCGCTCATCAGCTGCAACACCTCGTCCTGCTTGTCGGGGTCGACCTGGACGGTGGTAATCTGGGTGACGACGCCATTGCCCTGGTGGATTTCCGGCATGATCGGAGCTCCTTCCTGCGGTTTTTCGTGGAGGAACAACGCAGGGAAATGGGATGAGTTTCGCCGCGACGCGCTTTGCTTTACCCCTCCAGGGGAGGGTCGTCGCACACTATCCGCGCGCCTCGATCGCATCGGCGATCGCCACCGTGCGCCGCGCCATCTCCGCGTGCAGGCGTTCCACCATGCGGCCCTCGATCGAGACCACGCCCCTGCCCTTGTTCTCCGGCAGGTCGAAGACGCCGATGATCTTGCGCGCCTGCGCCACCTCCTCCGGCGAGGGCGAGAAGGCGCGGTTGCAGGGCTCGATCTGGTTGGGATGGATCAGCGTCTTGCCGTCGAAGCCGAGCTCGACGCCCTGCGTGCATTCCACGTAGAAGCCATCCGTGTTGGCGATGTCGTTGTAGACGCCGTCGAGAATGTCGATGCCATGGATGCGGGCGGCGGCGACACACGTGGAAAGCCATGCCAGCATCGGCGCGCGGCCCGGCACCAGGCGCGCGCGCGTATCCTTGGCAAGGTCGTTGGTACCCATGACAAAGCCGGCGAGCCGGGTCTCGGAATCGCGCGCCTGCGCAGCGATCGGCAGAATGTTGAAGAGGGCAAGCGGCGTCTCTATCATCGCCCAGACCCGCGTCTTGTGCGGCGTGCCCATGTCGAGCAGACGGCGGCCGATCAGTTCGACCGTGTCCGGCGTGGAAACCTTCGGCACCAGGATGGCGTCGGGCGCGGCCTGCGCCGCGGCGGCGAGGTCCTCGGCGTGCCAGGGCGTGTCGATGCCGTTGACGCGGATGAACACCTCGCGCGTGCCGAAGCCGCCGGCCTTCACCGCATCGGCGACCTGCGCGCGCGCGGCCTCCTTGGCGTCGGGCGCAACGGAGTCCTCGAGGTCGAGAATGACGCCGTCGGCGGCCAGCGTCTTCGCCTTCTCCAGCGCGCGGGCATTGGAGCCGGGCATGTAGAGCACGCTGCGGCGCGGGCGGATGGTCATTTGTTGCTCCCTGTCGGTCACGCCCAGCCTACCGTCCGCGCCACCCGCGTGCCACTGTCGGCGCGATGAATGCCCCTAACCAAAACGTATGGCTCGCCGGCGTGGACGGTTGTCCGGCGGGGTGGATCGCGGTTTTCGTGCGCCCGGCCGGCGGCGAGCATGCGATGGCCGTGTTTGCGCGCTTCGCCGACGTGCTGGCGGCTGTGCAGGCGCCGACGGTGATCGCGGTGGACGTGCCCATCGGCCTCCCGGAGCGGGCTGGCGCCGGTGGGCGCGCCGCCGAAAATGCGGTGCGGCCACTGCTCGGCGCGCGGCAGTCCTCCGTGTTCTCGGTCCCGTCGCGCGCGGCCATCGAAGCAGGCGATTACGCCGCCGCCTGCGCGGCCGCTCTGGCCAGCTCCGAGCCGCCGCGCAAGGTCTCGAAACAACTGTTCAACATCGCGCCCAAGATTCGCGAGGTGGACGCCGTTCTGCGCGCCAAGCCCGTGTTGAGTGCGCGCGTATTCGAGGTTCACCCCGAACTGGCATTCTGGCGGCTCAACGGCGAGCGAGCCTTGGGCGAGCCGAAGAAGGTCAAGAGCCGGCCCTATCCGCCCGGCCTGGCGCTGCGCCGCGAATTGCTGCGCAAGGCGGGGCTGCCGGCGGAACTCATCGACGCGGCGCCGCCGAGGGGCGCGGCGCAAGATGACCTTTTGGACGCCGCGGCCTGCGCTGCGATCGCGTGCCGCATCCATGCGGGGACTGCAAGGCCGTTCCCCGATCCGACGCCGCGTGACGTTTACGGCTTGCCAATGGCGATCTGGGCGTGAATACAACGCCGGGGGCCACGGAGCGTAAAAACATGACCTTTCCCCAGCGCCTGATCGACGGCTACGGCGCCTTCCTCTCCGAACGACTGCCGCGCGAGCAGAATCGCTTCCGCGAGCTGGCGGAAATGGGCCAGCACCCGGAGATCATGGTGATCGGCTGCTCCGACTCGCGCGTCTCGCCGGAAGTGATCTTCGACGCGCGGCCGGGCGAATTGTTCGTGGTGCGCAACGTCGCCAATATCGTGCCGCCCTACGCGCCCGACGGGCGCGCGCACGGCGTGTCGGCGGCGATCGAGTTCGGCGTCGGCGGGCTGAAGGTCAAGCACATCGTCGTGCTCGGGCATGCGCAGTGCGGCGGCGTCAAAGCCTTCGCCGAGCAGGCCGAACCGCTGTCGCCGGGCGACTTCATCGGCAAATGGATGAAGCTGATGCAGCCGGCCGCCGACAAGACGCCGCGCGGCGCGCTGGCACCGGCCGAATACGTCACGCGGCTTGAGCACGCCAATATCCTCAACAGCCTCGACAACCTGATGACCTTCCCGCGCCTCGCCAAGATGGCCGACAACGGCGAAATCGCATTGCACGGCGCCTATTTCGGCGTGGCGAGCGGCGACCTTTTCGTGCTGGACCGTGAAAATGGCGAGTTCCGCCGGGTGGCGGCGGAGCAACATGCCATGGCCTTCGCGCAGCCGCGCTTCTAGCTGCGTGACGCCCTAACCGCGCCTTAACCTTGTCGCGTAGAGGCGGCGCCGTCGAAGGCGGCCGCCGCGGCATCGATCGCGGGTTGCCGAGAATGCCGGCTGTCCGTCTAACGCGATGGTAATTTCCTGCCGTTACTGCTCGCGCGGAATAGAGCGGAGCGGTGCTGCTTTTCAGATGACAAACGGATCGCTGATCGCCGAGATCGAAGCCACGCTGGCGTGCGGGTCGCCCGGCAAACAGACCGAAATTCTTCGCCGGGTGACCGACCTGTTCCTGGCCGGCGCCGGCAGCTATGCGGAAGAGCATATCGACCTGTTCGACGGCGTGATTTCCCGCCTCGCCGCGACAATCGAGAGCAAAGCTCGCGCCGAGCTTGCCCATCGCCTGGCGCCCATCGCCAACGCGCCCCGCGACACCGTGCGCCGGCTGGCGCAGGACGAGGAAATCGCGGTCGCCGGCCCCATCCTCAGCCGATCGCCGCGGCTCACCGACGACGATCTGCTGGCGGCCGCCGCGCGGCGACCGCCAGGAGCATCTGCTCGCCATTTCCAGGCGCGCCACGCTGAGCGAGAACGTCAGCGAGGTGCTGGTGGCGCGCGGTAACCGCGACGTGGTGCTCTCCGTCACGCGCAACGAGGGCGCGCGCTTCTCCGATACGAGCTTCCGCACCCTGGTGGATAAATCCATCGACGACGAGGTGCTGGCGATCTGCGTCGGCATGCGCAAGGACATTCCGCGCGCGCATTTCAAGACTCTGATCTCGAAGGCGTCGGCGGTCGTGCTGGAAAAGCTCACCGCCGACAAAACCGCTGCCGTCGCCGAAGTCCGGCAGGTTCTCACCGGCATTACCGGACAGGAGGTGGTCGGCCTGCCGGGGCCCGAGCACGCGCAAGCCGCGCCGCGACCGGCCAAGTCCGCCGACGCCGCGGTCTATGAGCTTGCGACGAGCGGCAACTTCGCCGAGACCATCGTCGCGCTGTCCGCGCTTTCGCGGACGCCGAAAGAACTGGTGGAGAACGTGCTCAGCGATCGGCGCGGCGACAACGACATCACGCTGCTGTTGGCCAAGGCCGCCGGGCTGTCATGGCCGACTGCTATGCAGATCTGCATCATGCGCCGCGGACCGAACGGCCTGCCGCCCATGGCCATCGAGGCTGCGCGCAAGGATTTCGAGCGCCTGCAGGCGGACACCGCGCAGCGCGTCATCGGCTTCTACGAGAAGCGGCGCGCCGCCGTGGGCAATTTCGAGCGGCTGGCGCAGAGCATCGGGCACGACGGATAGGGGCGCCTACTAATTTGTTCGCCATTCCGGGGCGCGGCCGCAGGGCCGCGAGCCCGGAATGACGGAGTATTTTCACGCCGCCTTCTTCTTCGCCTCGATCAGCTTGCGGTTGATCAGGCATTCGGCGATCTGCACCGCGTTCAAGGCTGCGCCTTTGCGCAGATTATCGGAGACCACCCACATCTCCAGCCCGTTGTCGAGGGTCGGATCCTCGCGGATGCGGCTGATATAGGTTGCGTCCTCGCCGACGCATTCATAGGGCGTGACGTAGCCGCCGGGCTCGCGCTTGTCGATCACCAGACAGCCTGGCGCCTTGCGTAGCAGTTCGCGCGCCTCGTCGGCCGAGATCGGATTCTCGAACTCGATGTTGACCGCTTCGGAATGGCCGACGAACACCGGCACGCGCACGCAGGTGGCGGTGAGCTTGATCTTGGGGTCGAGAATCTTCTTGGTCTCGACCACCATCTTCCATTCTTCCTTGGTGTAGCCGTCGTCCATGAACACATCGATGTGCGGGATCACGTTGAAAGCGATGCGCTTGGGAAACTTCTTCGCTTCGATCTCATTGACGGTGAAGACTGCCTTGGTCTGCGAAAACAGTTCGTCCATAGCGTCCTTGCCGGCCCCCGACACCGACTGGTAGGTCGCCACGACCACGCGCTTGATCTTCGCCGCGTCGTGCAGCGGCTTGAGCGCGACCACGAGCTGCGCGGTCGAGCAGTTCGGGTTGGCGATAATGTTCTTCTTGCGGAAGCCGGTAACCGCGTCGGCATTCACCTCGGGCACGATCAGCGGCACGTCCGGGTCCATGCGCCAGGCGGACGAATTGTCGATCACCACCGCGCCCTGCGCCCCGATCTTGGGCGACCATTCCTTCGACACCGCGCCACCGGCCGACATCAGGCAGATATCCACGTCGGTGAAATCGTAGTGGTCGAGCGCCTTCACCTTCAGGATCTTGTCGCCGAACGAGCATTCCGTGCCCATGCTCTTGCGCGACGCCAGCGCCACGACCTCGTCGGCGGGGAATTCCCGCTCGGCCAGAATGTCGAGCATCTCGCGCCCGACGTTGCCCGTGGCTCCCACCACGGCGACCTTGTAACCCATTGTTATTTCTCCGGAAACCTAACCGACGCCTTCGCCATCCACCTGCCAGGGGGTGGCAGCGCTTCTAGGCGACAAAAGAGCACAAGACAACCGGAGCCTGGCGGCCGGCTGGGGTGAGCAGCTGCCCGGCGCCACCGTGCGCATGCTCGTCTATCTGGGTGGCATTGCGCCCCAGTCCATAGCAGCGGCGAAATCTTTCCATCGCCGCCGGCGATGAATGCGATCGCAGCGCCCAGTTGCACGTCGCCCCTGCCGGCCCGATAGTTACGCCCAGGGGGAAACGCGGGTGGCCGAGGATCCGCATAAAGGCATGATGGCGCTGCTGCCGCGGCTTTACGCCTTCGCCCGCACCATGTTAGGCGACGCCGATGCGGCGCGCGACCTTGTGCAGGAAGCGGCGACGCGCGCACTGGCTGCCCGCCGGGTGCCTGAGGAGGCGCCGGCCTACCGCGCCTGGATGTTTCAGATCGTGCGCAACGCGGCGCTCGACGAGCTGCGGCGCCTGCAGCGGCCGGCGCTCGAGGAGCCTGGGGCGGCCGACCTTTGGCGCTTCGACGAAGCCAGCATTGCCAAGATCACGGTGACGCAGGCGCTGGCCGCGCTGGCGCCGGCTCACCGCGAGATCATTTCGCTGATCGACATCGCCGGCTTCAGCTATGGTGAGGCCGCCGCCCTATTGAACGTTCCTGCCGGGACCATTATGAGCCGCATCGCCCGCGCCCGTAGCGCCCTGTTGGCGACGATCGAGGCGAGCAGCGTCCGTCCGATGAAGTCCCGCCATGGCTAGCGACGAACAAGATTTCCTGCGCTTGAACGGGCTGGTCGACGGCGAGTTGCCGCCGGCCGAACGCGCCGAGCTGGCGGCGCGCCTGGCAGTCGAGCGCGACCTCGCGCGCGGCTATGCCACGCTGGCGCGGCTGAAGGCGGCGATCGGCGAGAGCATCGAGGACATGCCGGAGATTTCTCTGCCGGTCGCCAAGCGGCGTTTTTGGCCGAAGGTGGCGGCCGCCGCCGTGAGCCTGGCCGCGGTTCTCGCCGTAGCGGTCTTCGTCGCCCACGGCTATTGGACCGCGCGCGGCCTCGACGAGGGGCCTAACGAGTCGCCGACCGCCATCACCCTGGCCTCGCTGCCGGCCGGCACGAGCATTCCGCGGCTCGACACCGCCGGCTTGAAGCTGGTCAGACTCGACCTCAACCCGGGCCGCGTGCCGCTCTTCACCGCCCAATACCGCGGACCGCACGGCTGCCGCCTCGATCTGCGCGGCTGGCCGGTCGGTGTGCCGGCACCGCCGCTCGCCGGCAGCAGCCGCTATCACTGGACCGTCGGCGACCTCACCTATGAGCTGGTGGCGCACGGCATGCCGGTCTGGCGCTTCAACATCATCGCCGGCGCCGCCGAGCTGCAGACCCGTCTCAACGCCGACCATAACCGAATCAACCGGCGGCTGCGGCAGGCCGAATATGGCTTTCCGCCCTGCGCCGGCTAGACGTTTGCGCCAGATCAAGGCGTGTTTTGCGCGGGGCATGTCTATTGTGCGCGGGCTTTGGACAATTGCCTGTGATTTGGCCCTATTGCGGCGAACCAAACCCGGCTAGACTGCATTCTGGAATAGGGGCCTGGAAGGCGAGGACACCATGCGGTTGAAGCAGCTTGCCGTCGCGTTAGCCTTCGCCGGAGCTGTCGTCGCAGCGGCTGGCCTTTCGGTTGCGCCGGCGAATGCGGCCCCGAAGAAGAAGCGCGTCTACTACAATCGCGACCACACGGTCGTCGTCAGCCATGACGAGAACGGCCGCACCCGCACCAGGATCATCGTGCAGAAGCGCTCTTATCTCGACCCGGGCACCGAGCCGCTGCCGAGCGAGCGGAATACGCTAGATTACGCGGAGAACCCCGACCAGCGCGCCGACAGCGTGCTCGACAACACGGTCTTCGGCAGCAGCATGTCGGCACTGCCCGGCCCGTTCACGCTGCCGAGCAGCCACAATCCGTGGATTCACTATTAGGCGGCTAACGCGCGTAGCGCGCGAATGCGAACGCGGCCCTGACGGGCCGCGTTTTTTGTTGCCGGGCCGCTCAATCAGGCCGCCAGCTTCTCCAGCTCCTCGATGATCGCCGACCCCATCTCGGAGGTGGAAACGGTCTTCGTGCCCGGCGAGGCGATGTCGGCGGTGCGCAGGCCTTTGTCGAGCGCGGCGGCGATGGCCTGCTCGATCATGTCGGCCTCGCTGCCCATGTCGAACGAATAGCGCAGCGCCATGCCGAACGAGGCGATCATGGCGATCGGGTTGGCGACGCCCTTGCCGGCGATATCCGGCGCCGAGCCGTGCACCGGCTCGTAGAGCGCCTTGCGCTTCTTCGTCTTCGCATCGGCTTCGCCCAGCGAAGCGGAAGCCAGCATGCCGAGCGAGCCGGTCAGCATGGCGGCGACGTCGGAGAGCATGTCGCCGAACAGGTTGTCGCAAACGATGACGTCGAACTGCTTCGGGTTGCGCACGAGCTGCATGCCGCCGGCATCGGCCAGCATGTGCTGCAATTCGACGTCCTTGAATTCGCGATCATGGGTCTGCTGGATCACCTCCTTCCACAGCACGCCCGTCTTCATGACGTTGTGCTTTTCCATGGAGGTGACCTTATTGCGCCGCTTGCGTGCGAGCTCGAAGGCGACGCGCGAAATGCGCTCGATCTCGTAGGTGTCGTAGACCTGGGTATCGACCGCGCGCTTCTGGCCGTTGCCGAGATCGGTGATGGTCTTCGGCTCGCCGAAATAGACGCCGCCGGTGAGCTCGCGCAGGATCATGATGTCGAGGCCCTCGACCAGTTCGCGCTTGAGCGAGGAGGCGTCGGCCAGCGCCGGATAGGTCACAGCGGGGCGCAGGTTTGCGTAGAGGTCGAGCTCCTTGCGCAGGCGCAGGAGGCCCGCTTCCGGGCGCTGCTCGTAGCCGACCTTGTCCCATTTCGGCCCGCCCACCGCGCCGAAGATGACGGCGTCGGCGTCCTTGGCTTTCGCCATGGTCTCGTCGGTGATGGCGACTTGATGGGCGTCGTAGCAGGCGCCGCCGACCAGGGCTTCCTCAGTGGCGAATTTGTCGGGGCCCTTGGCGTTGAAGAAGCCGACGATGCGCTTCACCTCGGCCATGACTTCGGGGCCGATGCCGTCGCCGGGGAGCAGGAGGAGATTATGGGTTGCCATTGGGCCTCGCGTGCGTTTCTCTGCCACGGTCGGCTGGGCCCGCCGTGACACCGCGGGATTGCTAAAGCCTCGTTCATGCCTTGGCAACTGCCCCGCCCGTACCGAGATTAGGTTCGGCCGGTGTCGAATGAGCAGGTGCGAGATGGCCGCACGCGTCCCGAAAGTCGTCATTGTGGGGGCGGGCTTCGGCGGGCTGGAAGCCGCCAAGGCGCTACGCCGCGCCGCAGCCGACGTCACGGTCATCGACCGGCAGAACCACCATTGCTTCCAGCCACTGCTCTATCAGGTCGCCACCGCGGCATTGTCGCCGGCTGACGTCGCCTGGCCGATCCGCCACATCCTGCGCGACCAGCGCAACGCCACAGTGCTGATGGAACAGGTCGTCGCCGTGGATGCGGCGCGCCGGTGCGTGCGCACGACCGCCGGGGAGATCGCTTACGACTATCTCGTGCTCGCGACCGGCGCGACCCATTCCTACTTCGGCCACGACGAATGGGCCGCCGTCGCCCCCGGCCTCAAGCGCATCGAGGACGCCACCCGCATCCGCCGGAGCATCCTGATCGCCTTCGAGCGCGCCGAGGCGACGGCGGATCGCGCCGAGCAGAACCGCCTGCTTGCCTTCGTGATCGTCGGCGGTGGCGCGACCGGCGTCGAACTCGCGGGCGCCATCGCCGATATCGCGCGTCAGACTTTGGCGGCCGACTTCCGCCATATCGATCCGCGCGCGGCGCGCATTGTGCTCATCGAAGCGGGCCCGCGGCTGTTGCCGGCCTTTCCGCTCGACATGTCCGATTATGTCCAAGCCACCCTTGTGAACGCCGGGGTCGATGTGCGCACCGGAACGACGGTCACCGGTTGCGACGCCGCCGGCGTCGACACCAGCGCGGGGCGCATCGACGCCGACACCGTGATCTGGGCGGCCGGCGTCGTGGCCTCACCGGCGGCGCAATGGCTCGGCGTTGGCGCGGATCGCGCCGGGCGGGTGAAGGTCGAATCCGACCTGTCCTTGCCCGATCACCCGGAAATCTTCATCATCGGCGACACTGCGGCCGTGTTCTATGGCGATGGGCGCCCGGTGCCCGGCATCGCGCCGGCCGCCAAGCAGATGGGCAAATATGTCGGCCATCGCATCGCAGCGCGCATCGCCGGGCGCATCGAACACACGCCGTTCCGCTATCGCCATCTCGGCGATCTCGCCACCATCGGTCGCCGCGCGGCGGTAGTGTCGTTCGGCCGGCTGCGCCTCAAAGGCTTCATCGGCTGGTTGTTCTGGAGCGTCGCGCACATCTACTTCCTGATCGGCCTGCGCAACCGCTTCATCGTCGCGTTCAACTGGTTCTGGGATTATCTCACCTTCCAGCGCGGCGCGCGTCTCATCACTGAGGTCGATGTCCCGCGGACGAAGACCTGAACCACAATGCCGAGCAGGCGAGCCGCCGCTCTACCCCGCGCCCGTGCCGACTGACGTGTCGGCCGCGTTACAGCCCCGAGAACCAGTTATAGCCCTGGTTCGACCAGTAGCCGCCGCGGTTTATGTTGGTTACTTCCATGGCCACCACGTATTTCGGGTTCTTGAAGCCGAGCTTGGTCGGCATGCGGATCTTCATCGGGAAGCCATAGGCGCGCGGCAGGAGCTTGTGGTCGTATTTGAAGCTCATCTGCGTCTGTGGGTGCAGCGCGGTCTCCATATCGATGGTATTGGTATAGCCCTCGGCGCATTTGAACCAGATGTATTTGGCGCGTGTGTCGGCGCCGATGCGCTTGAGAAAGTCGGACAAGACGGCGCCCTGCCAGGAGCCGATGGCGCTCCAGCCCTCGACGCAGACATGGCGGGTGATCTGCGAGACCTCCGGCAGCTTGTGCAGTTGGTCGAGCGTCCACGGCGTCTTGTTGTCGACCATGCCGGAAATCTCCAGCTTGTAGGTGGCGGGGTCGACCACCGGCGCCTCGTCCTCGTCGTAATAGGCGTTGAAGGGAAACGGCCGGGTGAGATCGGCTTCCGTATAGGTCGGCGCCAGCTTGTTGGGATTAAACAGCCAGGCCTGCACTCTGTCGTTGAAGCGCGAGACGACCTTCAGCGCGTTCTCGGTGCTGTCGCTGTCGATGATATCGCAGCCGGTGAGCAGGGCCAAAGCGCCCAGGCTGGCGGCGCCACGCAGGAAGCCGCGGCGCATGGGGTCCGGCATCAGCTTGGCGGCATCCTTGATGGCGAGCTTGGCGTCGACTCCGGGGATTTGTTTGCGTTCTTTCATGGCTACCTCCCCGTCACCATCGCCCGCAGGCTCTTCGGCACGATCAGCGCCAGGCTCACATGCACCACCAGGAAGCAGACGATCGCCGTCATGGCGGCAAAATGCACATAGCGCGCGGTGTTGTAGCCGCCGTAGAAGGCGGTGATCTCCTGGAACTGCACCGGCTTCCAGATCGACAGGCCGGAGGTGACGATCACCACGCCGGTCAGGATGATGCCGACATAAAGCACCTTCTGCACGGCGTTGTAGTGCGAAAGGTCGTCATGCGCGAGCTTGAAGGTGAGCGCGGCCTTGACGTCGGCGACTACCTGGCGCGGATAGATCGGCAAGAGCTTGCGGCGGAAGCGGCCGGTGACAAACCCCAGCGTCACATAGACGAGGCCATTCACCACCAGCAGCCACATGGCGGCGAAATGCCAGAGCAGGGCGCCGCCCAGCCAGTTGCCGAGCGCGATCTGGCTGGGGAATTCGAAATTGAACAGCGGCGAAGCGTCGTAGATCTGCCAGCCGGACCCGATCATCATGAGGATGGCCAGGGCATTGATCCAGTGGCAGACGCGCACCCAGGCGGGATGAATAAGTTCCTCTGCCGCTGGCGATGCTGATGGTTTCCGCGGTCATGGCACCCTTTCCCGCCGCCCCAATTCGCAAATGCTACCTTTTTGCCCGGCGCCCGGATATACGGCGCGGCCGGGCCCGCGGATGCGCGGACCCGGCCGCCTCGTCCGAGTTATTTCTTCATGTGGTCCTTGGACATGTCGTCTTTCTTCATCGAATCCTTGCTCATGCTGTCCTTGGACATCGAATCCTTCTTCATGTGGTCCTTCGACATGGAGTCTTCCTTCTTCATGCCGTTGGACATCGAGTCCTTCTTCATGGTGTCGGCCGCATATGCAGCCGGCGCCAGTGCGATGCCGGCGGCAATGGCGGTCGACAGAATGGCGGAGAGAAGAATGCTCTTTTTCATGGTCGCGTCCTCCAGAGGTTTACAGTTGCACCTGCACCTCATCCGCTAACATGAGGGCCCGCACACGCCCTCATCAGTTCCCGTTGTCGCAAGCTGGCGTTCGGCTCACGGGTTTGTGAGAATAGCAGCGCCGGCCGAAATCGAAGAAGGAGCCGTTTTGTGAGCTATCAGTCCGCGTCGAAAACCAAACCGGGCAATTTTTTCGAGGATTTCCGGCTCGGCCAGCAGATACGCCATGCCACTCCGCGCACGGTTACAGCCGGCGACGTGGCGCTCTATCAAGCGCTGTTCGGCTCCCGCTTCGCGGTGCAATCCTCCGATGCCTTCGCGCGAGCGATCGGCTACGACCGCGCGCCCCTCGACGACCTGCTGGTCTTCCACGTGGTGTTCGGCAAGACCGTGCCCGACATCTCGCTCAACGCGGTAGCCAATCTCGGCTATGCCGACTGCCGTTTCCTCAAAGCCGTCTATCCTGGCGCCACGCTGAACGCGGTCTCCGAGGTGATCGGCCTGCGCGAGAACGCCAACCGCAAGACCGGCATCGTCTATGTGCGCTCGCGCGGCTTCGACGAGACCGGCGATTGCGTGCTCGACTATGCGCGCTGGGTCATGGTGCGCAAGCGCGACGAAGCGGCGCCCGCGCCTGAGCCAACCGTGCCGGCGTTGCCGAAAGCCGTCGAGCCGGCACAACTCGGCGGCGCCTGCCCGAAGATCGATGCTGGCGCCTACGACGATGTGCTTGCCGGAAGCCCGCACCGTTTCGGCGGCTACGGCACGGGTGAGCGGATAGACCACGTGGACGGCATCACGGTCGAGGAAGCCGAGCACATGATGGCGACCCGGCTTTATCAGAATACGGCGCGCGTGCACTTCAACCAGTTCAGCGAAGCGCAGGGCCGCTTCGGGCGCCGGCTGATTTATGGCGGCCACGCCATTTCGCTGGCGCGCGCGCTCTCGTTCAACGGGCTCGGCAACGCCTTCCATGTTGCCGCGATCAATGGCGGACGCCACGTGGCGCCGCTGTTTGCGGGCTCGACCGTGTTCGCCTGGTCGGAGGTACTGGAGACGGTCGACGTGCCCGGCCGCAACGACGTCGGCGCTCTGCGCCTGCGCACGGTCGCCACCAAGGATCGGCCGTGCGCCGATTTCCCTTACAAAGACAGCGGCGAATACGATCCGGCGGTGATCCTGGATCTGGACTACTGGGTCCTGATGCCGAAGTGAGGCCGGAGGCCGCCATGCCGCGCAACAGCGCAACGATTGCCCTGCTGACGCTTTGCCTGGGCGCCGCCGCGGCGCAGGCGCAGGTCAAGACCGACACGGCGCCGGTCACCGACTGTGACAGCTTCGCCGCCAATTCGCTCGACCCCGCCCGCAAGGCGCCCGGCGTAACGCTGGTCGCCCTTGATGCGGCCCGCGCCATCCCGGCTTGCGAGGCCGCCGCGCAGAAATATCCCGATAGCGCGCGCTTCATGTATCAGCTCGGCCGCGCCCATCATAAGGCCGATCATTTCGCCACCGCCGCGCTCTGGTACAAGACGGCGATGGAGCACGGCTCGACTTTCGGCGAGTCCGCCTATGGCCTGATGCTGTTCGATGGACGCGGCGTGCCGAAAGACCTGGCCAAGGCCGCTTCGTTGTTCCGCGACGCAGCCGGCAAGGGCAATGTGATCGCCGAGAACGCGCTTGGCTATCTCTACGACAAAGGCATCGGCGTCGCGCAGGACACCGCGCTGTCGCTGTCCTGGTACCGCAAAGCGGCCGCCCAAGGCGCGCCGACCGCACAGCTCAGCCTCGGCATCGCTTACGAGGAGGGCAAGGGCGTCAAGCAGGACCTCGCACAGGCGGCGGCGTGGTATCGCAAGGCCGCCGCCTTCGGCATCGCAGCGGCGAAGAAGCGGCTGGAGGCGATCGAGGCAAAGATGAAGGCGCAAGGGAAATAGGACGCAGCCGGGCGACAAGATTGCCTTGTTGGGTGTCAAGCGCTCGCCCGGAGATGATCGACCAACTGCCGAGCATAAGGCGGCAGCGCGTCCTCGTCGCGCACGCAGATGGTCAGCTCGCGCAAGGCCCAAGGGTCGGCGAGTTGGACCGACGTGATCGCCATGTTGCGTTCGGTGCGCCGCACCGTGCTCTCCGGCACGATGCCGACGCCGACATTGCATTCGACCAGGCGGCAGATGGCGTCGAAGGAGCGTAGCTGCACGCGCAGCCGCAGCGGCCGGCCGATGCGGTTCGCCTTGTCGGCGAGAAAGCGCTGGATGGCGCTGGCGCGGTCGAGGCCAACCATGTCGTAGTCGAGCACCTCGGCGAAGCCGATCCGCTTCCGGCCGGCGAGCGCGTGCTTGCGCGGCACCACCAGCACGAAGCGGTCGCTGCGGAACGGAAACGAATGCAGGCCGCCGTGATCGACCGTGCCGGCGACAATGCCGATGTCGGCGGCGCCTTCGGCGATCAGCCCGACGATCTCGTCCGACAGGCGCTCCTCCAGATCGACGCTGATGTCGGGATAGGAGATGAGGAACGAACTAAGCGTCTCGGGCAGAAACTCGGTCAGCGCGTTGGTGTTAGACAGGACCCGCACCTGGCCGGCCAGCCCGCGGGCATAGGGGGTCAGATCCTCTTGCATGCGCTCGCTCTGCGCCAGAATGGCGCGCGCGTGCTGCAAAAGCGTGCGGCCGGCCGGTGTCGGCGTCACGCCCTGGCGGCCGCGCACCAGAAGCTCGGCGCCGAAGGCCAGCTCCATCTTGCGGATGCGCGTGGAAGCCGCCGCCAGCGCGAGGTTCGCGCGCACGGCGCCGTGGGTGATGCTGCCCGCCTCGACGATATGGCGGAACAGGCTGAGATCGGTGAAATCGAAGCGCATGGTAATGCCACCTTCTTATTTGGCGAAGGCAGGCTACATAAACAACATATTGCACCGCGGGATTTTCCGGTTCAAGCTTCGTTTTCATTGAAGTGCCGGGATCCGGTTGCCTTTTTTCCCCGCCCGCGGGGGCAGGAGGAAGCCGGACGCGGCCTTTGACGGTCGTGCGGTCCCGCGCGTTGAGACTGCCGATGGAGCCTTTAGCGCGCGCCGGACCGACACTCGCGGATTGGTGCATTGCGAGAACGACTTACATTGGCTAGGAACCGCACGCGATCGTCGGCACGGAACCGTTCGGGAGAATGACGATGGCCGAGCTTGAAGCGGGAACGGCGCACCGCGCGCGTCCGCTGTCACCTCACCTGCAAATCTACAAGCCGATGCTGACGATGGTGATGTCCATCGTGCATCGCATCACCGGCGCGGCTCTCTATTTCGGCATGGCGCTGCTGGCTTGGTGGCTGATCGCGGCCGCCTCAGGCCCCAACGCCTATGCCGATTTCGAATGGTTTACCGGCTCCATCATCGGCCGCATCATCCTGTTCGGCTACACGTGGGCGCTGATGCAGCACATGCTGGGCGGCATCCGCCATCTGATCTGGGATACCCTGCACGGCTTCGAGCCGGCCGACCGCGAGATGCTGGCGCTGGCGACCATCGTCGGCTCGATCGCGCTCACCGCGTTGTTGTGGGGCATCGGCTTTCTCGCCATGGGAGGCCCGCGATGACCACGCCGCCACGCATGCTCACACCAATGCGCCGCGTGCGAGGGCTCGGCCCGGCGCGCTCCGGCACCACGCATTTCTGGTATCAGCGGCTGACGTCGGTGGGGGGCGTGCCGCTCACCATCGCGTTGGTGTTGATCATCCTCGCCCTGCTCGGGCGCAGCCACGCCGCGGTGGTGCAGATTCTCGGGTCGCCGCTGATCGCCATCATCATGTTGTTGTTCATCGTCACCACCGCCTACCACATGTGGATCGGCATGCAGGAAATCATCCTCGACTACGTGCACGACGAAAAGTGGAAACTGGTGAGCCTGGTCGGCAACAGTTTCTACGTGGTGCTCGTCGCCTTCACCGCCTGCTACGCAATCCTCAAACTCTCGTTCGGAGTCTGACGCGATGGCGGCGAACGGCAAAGGCAATGGCGGCGGCGCGCCGAAAATCAACGGCCGCGCCTACCCGATCCAGGATCATTCCTACGACGTGGTGGTGATCGGCGCCGGCGGCTCCGGCCTGCGCGCCGTGGTCGGCTGCTCGGAAGCGGGCCTGCGCACCGCCTGTATCACCAAGGTCTTCCCCACCCGCTCACACACGGTTGCCGCGCAGGGGGGCATCGCCGCCGCGCTGGGCAACATGGGCGAGGACGACTGGCGCTGGCACATGTACGACACCGTCAAGGGCGCCGACTGGCTGGGCGACCAGGATGCCATTGAATATCTCTGCCGCAACGCGCCCGAGGCGGTCTACGAACTGGAGCACTGGGGCCTGCCGTTCTCGCGCCGCGAGGACGACGGCAAGATCTACCAGCGCCCGTTCGGCGGCATGACCACGCATTTCGGCAAGGGCACCGCGCAGCGCACCTGCGCCGCCGCCGACCGCACCGGCCACGCCATGCTGCACACCATGTACGGCCAGGCGCTGCGGCACTCCGCCGAGTTCTATGTCGAGTATTTCGCCATCGACCTGATCATGGACGACGAAGGCCGCTGCCGCGGCGTGGTGGCGCTCAATCTCGACGACGGCTCGATCCACCGCTTCTCCGCCAACATGACCATCATGGCGACCGGCGGCTACGGGCGCACCTATTTCTCCTGCACCTCGGCGCACATCTGCACCGGCGACGGCAACGCCATGGTGCTGCGCGCCGGCCTGCCCCTGCAGGACATGGAGTTCGTGCAGTTCCACCCGACCGGCATCTATCCGGCCGGCTGCCTGATCACCGAAGGCTCGCGCGGCGAAGGCGGCTATCTGGTCAATTCGGAAGGCGAGCGCTTCATGGAGCGCTACGCGCCGTCGGCCAAGGACCTGGCCTCACGCGACGTTGTCTCGCGCGCCATGACGATCGAGATCCGCGAGGGGCGCGGCGTCGGCAAGCAGAAGGACCACATCTTCCTGCACCTCGACCATCTCGATCCCGCCGTGCTGCACGAGCGGCTGCCCGGCATCAGCGAGACGGCGCGCATCTTCGCCGGCGTCGACGTGACGCGCGAACCGATTCCGGTGCTGCCGACGGTGCATTACAACATGGGCGGCATCGCCACCAATTACCGCGGCGAGGCGCTGACCAAGAAGAACGGCGACGCCGACACGGTGATACCCGGTCTGATGGCGATCGGCGAAGCCGCCTGCGTGTCGGTGCATGGCGCCAACCGGCTCGGCTCAAATTCGCTGATCGACCTCGTTGTGTTCGGCCGCTCGGCCGCGCAGCACTGCGCCGAAGTGCTCACCCCCGGCGACAAGCAGCCGCCGCTGCCGAAGGACTCCGCCGACAAGGCGCTGGCCCGTCTCGACAGCTTGCGCTTCGCTTCGGGCGGCACGCCGACCGCGCAACTGCGGCTGAAAATGCAGAAGGTGATGCAGGAGGATTGCGCCGTCTTCCGCACCGGCGAGGTGCTTGAGCAAGGCGCCAAGCGCATCCACGAGGTGTTCGACGGGCTGGCCGACGTCAGCGTCACCGACCGCTCGCTGGTCTGGAATTCCGACCTGGTCGAGACGCTCGAGCTCGACAATCTGGTCGCGCAGGCGGTCGTCACCATGGAGTCGGCGAAGAACCGCACCGAAAGCCGCGGCGCCCATGCGCGCGAGGATTATCCCGACCGCGACGACAAGAACTGGATGAAGCACACGCTCGCCTGGCTGGACGAGAAGGGTAATGTCACGCTCGAGTACCGGCCGGTGCACACCTACACGCTCACCAACGACGTTTCGTATATCGAGCCGAAGGCGAGGGTTTACTAACGGTCTGTCATGCGCGGGCTCGACCCGCGCATCCATCTTGCAAAAGCGATGGATTGCCGGGTCAAGCCCGGCAATGACAAGGCAGAGAAAGCGGAAACACGATGGTCGAATTCACGCTGCCGAAAAATTCGAAGGTCACCGAAGGCAAGACCTGGCCGCGCACGCCGCATGCCACGCACGTCACCGAGTTCCGCGTCTACCGCTGGAACCCGGACGACGGCGCCAACCCGCGCGTCGACACCTATTTCATCGACCGCGACGACTGCGGGCCGATGATCCTGGACGCGCTCATCTGGATCAAGAACAACATCGACCCGACGCTGACCTTCCGCCGCTCCTGCCGCGAAGGCGTGTGCGGCTCCTGCGCCATGAACATCGACGGCACCAACACGCTCGCCTGCACACGCGCGATCGACGAGACCAAGGCGCCCGTGCGCATCTATCCGCTGCCGCATCAGCCGGTGGTCAAGGACCTGGTGCCCGATCTGAATAATTTCTACGCGCAATACGCCTCCATCGAACCCTGGCTGCACACGACGACGCCGGCGCCGGAAAAGGAATGGCGGCAGAGCCACGAGGATCGCGCCAAGCTCGACGGCATGTACGAGTGCATCCTGTGCGCCTGCTGCTCGACCTCCTGCCCGAGCTACTGGTGGAATTCGGACCGCTATCTCGGCCCCGCGGCGCTGCTGCAGGCCAATCGCTGGGTGCAGGATTCGCGCGACGAGGCGACCGGCGACCGGCTCGACAACCTCGAGGATCCGTTCCGGCTCTATCGCTGCCACACCATCCTCAACTGCTCGAAAGCCTGCCCGAAGGGCCTCAACCCGGCCAAGGAAATCGCCACGCTGAAGAAGGCGATGGTGGACCGGCAGCTTTAGGTCGATTGCTTCTCGATTCGTCGTTCCGGGGCGCCGCGAAGCGGCGAGCCCGGAATCCAGAACCAAACGAAAGCACAGTTCTTTGGCCCTGGATTCCGGGCCTCGCGCCTTCGGCGCGTCCCGGAATGACCGCGCGGAACCGCCGGCGCCGCCTTCCCGTTGACGCCGCATGGATCACGCGCAGCGCGTCTGGGATATCCTGGAAAAAACCTCGACCGGCATGCTGACCACGCGCTTTGCCGGCGGCTTGCGCGCGCGGCCGCTCGACGCGCGGCCGGATCGTGACGCCGAGGCGATCTTTTTCATCACCGACGTGCGCGGGCTGAAGGACGACGAAATCCAAGTCTGCCCCGATGTCTGTTTCACCGTGGTCGACGGCAGCGAGAACGCCTGGCTCTCGATCACCGGCCGCGGGCATGTGCTCAACGATGATGCGCTCGCCGCCCGCTACTGGAAGAAATCCGACGACGTGTGGTGGCCCGGCGGACCGCGCGACGCGAATGCGCGCGTGCTGCGCCTCGAACCGCACACGGCCGAGCTTTGGGACGGGCCCGCGAGCCGCGATGTCGTGCGCCACGAATTCGCCAAGGCGCGCGCGACGGGAGAGAAACCGGACCTCGGCGAGAACCGCAAGACGACGGTGGAGATGTGAGCGGTCGCCTGCCGCGCCGGATTACGATACCGTGCGGGCCATGGACGAGCCCGCCCTCAGCTTCGAAAGCGTCACGCTGTCGGCGCAGAAGGAAGTCGTGCGCGTTTTCTACAAGGAGCTGTGGGACCGCGCCGACAAGAGCCTGATCCCGCAGATCTTCCATGAAGGCTTCGCCTTTCGCGGCTCGCTCGGTCCGGTGCTCACCGGCCACGCGGAATTCGCCGGTTATGTCGATTACGTCACCGGTGCGCTCGGCCAATACACCACCGACATCCTGGCGCTGATCGAGGAAGGCGACCGCGTCTCCGGCAAGATGCGCTTCCACGGCTTTCACCGAAAAGAGCTGTTCGGCGTCCCGCCTTCCGGCCGCCACGTGTGGTGGACCGGCATGCCGATCTTCACCTTCGAGGGCGGCAAGGTGCGCGACCTCTATGTGCTCGGCGACATTTACGGGCTGATCGCGCAGCTAAAGGGCTGAGCGCAACCTCGAAGCCAACGCTCCGCCGCCCGTATTGTTTGACGGCCCCGGGTAGGCCGGCTTCCCTTTTTCCTTTCCCCAAAAAGGGGAATGGAGCGCCGGGAGGCGCCAGGGGGCTTGCGAGGCCCCCTTTGGGCCGCCCTTGCGATCGGGCAGGCCCGCGCGCCGTTCGGGAGCGGGGAGATGAGGCCCGCCCCGGGCGCGCCACCCCCTTGCGATCGGGGGTGCTGCGCCTCCCGGCGCTCCATTTGCGGCACGCATTGTCGGCGCGCCGCGCCCTGCTCCAGCAGGGCGGCGCCTCATGAGAGCGCCGTCCGCCCAAGCAGGACGCCTTGTGTATAGTCCTATCTGCGGAATGATGTCAAGAAGGGGATTGGAAAATATTCTGCCGTCGCGAAGCATCAGGCGGCCCATGCGTCGAGACGCGCGGCTTCGCCGCGCTCCTCGGCATGAGGCCGGGAGAGTCGGTAAAGCCCGCCTCCCGACGCGCCGATTTTCGCCGCTTGTGCGTTGACGGGCCATGAGCCTCGCCCTGCGCCGCCCCTATCCGCCGATGGAAGCCTTGTCCGTGGGCGACATCCCGCAGGGTAAGGACTGGCAATACGAGCCGAAATGGGACGGATTCCGCTGCCTGGCCTTCCGCGACGGCGACCGCGTCGAATTGCAGTCGAAATCGGGGCAGAGCCTCACCCGCTATTTTCCCGAGCTGGTGGACGCGCTGGCGGCGCTCAAGGCGCAGAATTTCGTGCTCGACGGCGAGATCGTGGTGCCGCGCGGCAAGGCGTTCTCTTTCGACGACCTGCTGCAACGCATCCATCCGGCGGCGAGCCGGGTGAACAGGTTGGCGCAGGAGACGCCGTCGCTGCTGATCGTGTTCGACCTCCTGGTGGACGGCGACGGCGCGCTGTTGACCAAGGAGGTGCTGGCGGAGCGGCGCAAGGCGCTGGAGGCCTTCGCCAGAAAATATCTGCGCGGCCACGCATCGGTGCGGCTGTCGCCGGCCACGCCGAAGCTGGCGGACGCGAAGAAATGGCTGGCGCAGGTGGGCGCCACGCTCGACGGCATCGTCGCCAAGCGCCGCGACCTCTCCTACCAGAGCGGCAACCGGCACGGCATGCAGAAGATCAAGAATTACCGTTCGGCCGATTGCGTGGTCGGCGGCTTCCGTTACGGCACGGGCAAGAAGACGGTCGGCTCGCTGCTGCTCGGCCTCTACAACGACGAAGGCCTGCTCGATCACGTCGGCTTCACCTCGTCGATCAAGGCGCAAGAAAAGAAGGCGCTGACGGACAAGCTGGAGCCGATGATCGCGCCGCCCGGATTCACGGGCAGCAAGCCGGGCGGGCCGAGCCGCTGGTCGACCAAGCGGTCGAGCGAATGGCAGCCGCTCAAGCCGAAGCTGGTGGTCGAAGTCTGCTACGACCATTTCAGCGGCGACCGCTTCCGTCACGGCACGAAATTCATGCGCTGGCGGCCCGACAAGGCGCCGCGACAATGCACCATGGAGCAAGTGAAGCAGAAGAAGGCGGATTTGATGAAGCTGTTGAAGTGAGAGCCTCGTGCCCCGGATGCTCCGCAGCACGGAGCGAAGCGGAGTGGTGCGGCGCTGATCCGGGGCCCGGCTTTCTTCTTCGAGCAACCGGGGTCCCGGGTCTGCAGCGCACCACTTCGTGCTGCGCTACGCCCGGGACACGAACCAATACTACTGCGGCAGCGTCCCGTTCTGGCGCAGCACTTCGCCGGCGAGATAGAGGGAGCCGGTGATCAGGATGCGCGGCGGCGGGTCGAGGTCGAGCTTGCGCGCGGCGTCCAGCGCCTCCGCGAGATCGTCGCGGCTGGTGGCGGGCAGGCCGATGGCGCGCGCGGCATCGGCCACCGCTTCCGCGCTCAGGCCCTTTTCCACGTTGGGCACCGGCACCGCGATCATGCGCCGCGCCAGACCGGTGAAGTTGCTCAAGAAACCCTGGCAGTCCTTCGTGGCCATCATGCCGACGATCAGGATGAGCGGGCGCGATACGCGCTCCTCCAGGTCGGCGAGCGCCGCGGCGACCGCGCGGCCGCCTTCCGGATTGTGGCCGCCGTCGAGCCACAGTTCGCCGCCCGCGGGCGCGAGATCGACCAGCGCGCCTTGCGTCAGCCGCTGCATGCGCGCCGGCCAGTCGGCCTTGGCCATGCCGGCTTCAAAGGCGGCGGGGGTGAGCTTGAACGATTTGATCGCGCGCAGCGCGGCGATGGCAAGCCCCGCGTTCTCGAACTGATGACGGCCGTAGAGCCGCGGCGGCGGCAGGTCGAGCAGGCCGCTCTCGTCCTGATAAACCAGACGGCCGCGCTCTTCCGTTGCGGTCCAGTCCTCGCCGGCGACGCGGACGCGCGCGCCCACACGCGCGGCCTGCCGCTCGATGACGGCGAGCGCGTCGCGGTGCTGCGCGGCGACGACCGCCTGCGCGCCGCGCTTGAGGATGCCGGCCTTCTCGAAGGCGATCTTGTCGAGGCTGTCGCCGAGAAAATCGGTGTGGTCGATGGCGATGGGCGTGATGACGGCGGCGAGCGGATCGTCGATCACATTGGTGGCGTCGAGCCGGCCGCCGAGGCCGACTTCCATGAGCAGCACGTCGGCTTGATGGCGCGCGAACAGCATCATGCCGACCGCCGTGGTGATCTCGAACACGGTGATGGGCGCGCCGGCATTGACGCGCTCGCATTCGGCCAGCGTCTCGGCGAGCTCTTCGTCGGACACCAGCTTGCCCTCGCCCCAGGCGCCGAGACGGTAGCGCTCGTTGAAGCGGACCAGGTGCGGCGAGCTATAGACATGCACGCGGTAGCCCGCCTCCTCCAGCATGGCGCGCATGAAGGCGACGACCGAGCCCTTGCCGTTGGTGCCGGCGACGTGAATGACCGGCGGCACTCTCATTTCTGGATGGCCGAGCGCCGCCAGCAGCCGCTGGATGCGGCCGAGCGACAGGTCGATGCGCTTGGGATGCAGCGCCGTCAGCCGGGCAACGATGGAGTCGATCGGGGTCATCTCGCTACGACGCATTCAGTGAAGACGCACGGTTTCATCCCGCTCGACCCCGCGCAAGCGGGGACCCAGGGCCACATTTCGAGAGTTCGTCTCGCCCAGCCCCTGGCGGGAAAAAGCGGGCTGAAACGCCTTAGGGTGACGGTTTAAGGCACAACGCCGGGCTCGGCGCAACGTCAGCTATTGACCGGCGCTATCGGCTGTTCCGCCTCGATCTCCGCCGGTTCCTCCGGCTCGGCCGAAGCGGTAGGCGACGCCGCCGGCTCCTTGGTAAGCACCCGGCACAGGTCGGAGAGCGTCGCGCGCAGCTTGTGCCGGTGCACGACCATGTCGACCATGCCGTGCTCTTCCAGATATTCGGCGCGCTGGAAGCCTTCCGGCAATTTCTCGCGAATGGTCTGTTCGATCACGCGCGGCCCGGCGAAGCCGATGAGCGCGCCCGGCTCGGCGATGTGCACGTCGCCCAGCATCGCATAGGAGGCGGTGACGCCGCCGGTGGTCGGATTGGTGAGCACGACGATGTAGGGCTTTTTCGCCTCGCGCAGCATCTGCACGGCCACGGTCGTGCGCGGCAACTGCATGAGCGCGAGGATGCCCTCCTGCATGCGCGCGCCGCCGGAGGCGGCGAACATGATAAAGGGCGTGCCGCGCTGCACGGCAGTTTCCAGCCCGGCGATCACCGCTTCGCCCGCTGCCATGCCGAGCGAGCCGCCCATGAAATCGAAATCCTGCACGCCGATCGTGACCATCAGCCCGTCGAGCCGGCCGATACCGAGCTTGACCGCGTCGGCCAGGCCGGTCTTGGTGCGCGCGTCGCGCAGGCGGTCGGCGTAGCGGCGCTCGTCGCGGAACTTGAGCGGATCGAGCGCCACCTCGGGCACCGCGATCTCCTCGTATTCCTCGTTGTCGAACATGGATTTCAGGCGCAGCGGCGCCGAAATGCGCATGTGGTAGTTCGACGAGGGGATGACGAACTGATTGGCCTCGACGTCCTTGTAGAAGACGAGCTGCCCCGTCTCCGGACATTTGATCCAGAGGTTTTCCGGCGTCTCGCGGCGCAGGAAGCTGCGGATTTTCGGCCGGACGACGTTGTTGATCCAGTTCATGACCTGCCTATATAGGCCCGTTTTGACCGCATTATAACCGGCACCCCGCGGCTTGGTTACTCGGCGGCTACCCGTTTGGCCGACCGCACGCCGTCCGCCAATTCGGCCACCAGAGCGGCGACCGCCTTGACCGTGCCCGCCGTCGCCTTGCCGTCCGCGTCGAGGCTCTTGCGCAACGCCTCCACCAGCGCCGAGCCGACCACCACGCCGTCGGCGCCCGCCGCGATGGCGCGGGCGCTTGCCGCGTCCTTGACGCCGAAGCCGACCGCGACGGGGAGCGCGCTCAGGCGCTTGATGCGTTGGACGGCCGCCGAAACCCTGCCCGGATCGGGCGCGGCGGAGCCCGTGATGCCGGTGATGGAGACGTAATAGACAAAGCCGCTCGTGTTGGTGAGCACCTTGGGCAGGCGCCGGTCGTCGGTCGTGGGCGTGGCAAGGCGGATGAAGTTGAGGCCCGCCTTGAGCGCCGGCAGACACAGTTCTTCGTCTTCCTCCGGCGGCAGGTCGACCACGATCAAGCCGTCGACGCCTGCACTCTTCGCATCGGCAAGAAACTTGTCGACGCCGTAGATATAGATCGGATTGTAATAGCCCATGAGCACGATGGGCGTGTCGTCGTCGCCTTTGCGGAATTCGCGCACCAGCGCGAGCGTCTTGGTCATGCGCTGGCCTGCCTTGAGCGCGCGCTGGCCGGCCGCCTGGATGGCGGGGCCATCAGCCATCGGGTCGGTGAACGGCATGCCGAGTTCGATCACATCAGCACCGGCTTTCGGCAAAGCCTTTGCGATCGCGATCGAGGTATCGATGTCCGGATCACCGGCCATGATGAAGGTGACCAGCGCGGCGCGCCCTTCGTCTTTCAGCGCGGCGAAGCGGCGCTCGATGCGGGTGGTCATGCGAAACTCCGCGCGGCACTGAAACGGGTACCGTCATCGTCCGCGAAGGCGGACGATCCGGTATCCACACGACCGTCAGTGATTACCGGGTCCCCGCCATAACGGGGACGGCAGCAGAAAATGTCGCTCATCACTTCTTGCTTTCCAAATACGCTTCCACGCTGGCCAGGTCCTTGTCTCCCCGCCCCGAGAGATTGACCACCATCAGGTGATCCGATGGCTTCTGCGGCGCAAGGTCAAAGACACGCGCCAGCGCGTGCGCCGGCTCCAGCGCCGGGATGATGCCTTCCAGCCGGCTGCAAAGCTGGAACGCGGCGACCGCCTCGTCGTCGGTCGCGGAGAGAAACTGCACACGGCCCATGTCGTTGAGCCATGCATGCTCGGGGCCGATGCCGGGATAATCGAGGCCGGCCGAAATCGAATGGGCCTCGGTGATCTGGCCGTCGTCGTCCATCAACAGATAAGTACGGTTGCCGTGCAGCACGCCGGGCCGACCGCCGGCGATGGAGGCCGCGTGCTGGCCGCTCGGAATGCCGTGGCCGGCCGCTTCCACGCCGTAGATTTCGATCGAGCGCTCGTCGAGGAAGGGGTGAAACAATCCCATGGCATTGGAGCCGCCGCCGATGCAGGCGATCAGCGAATCGGGAAGACGGCCTTCGGCCTTTTGCATCTGCTCGCGCGTCTCGTTGCCGATGATCGATTGGAAATCGCGCACCATGGCCGGATAGGGATGCGGACCGGCCACCGTGCCGATGCAATAGAAGGTATCGGCGACATTGGTGACCCAGTCACGCAGCGCCTCGTTCATGGCGTCCTTCAGAGTGTTCGAGCCCGAGGTGACGGCCCGCACCTCGGCGCCGAGCATCCTCATGCGCAGCACGTTGGGCTTCTGCCGCTCGACGTCGACGGCGCCCATGTAGACGATGCAGGGCAGGCCGAACTTGGCGCAGAGTGTCGCAGTGGCGACGCCGTGCATGCCGGCGCCGGTCTCGGCGATGATGCGGGTCTTGCCCATGCGCTTGGCCAGCATGATCTGGCCGAGCACGTTGTTCACCTTGTGCGCGCCGGTGTGGTTGAGCTCCTCACGCTTGAAATAGATCTTGGCGCCGCCACAGTGTTGCGTCAGGCGCTCGGCGAAATAGAGCGGGCTCGGCCGGCCGACAAAAGTCGCGAGATGGCCGTCCATTTCCTTCTGGAACGCGGGATCGGCCCTCGCCTCGTTGTAAGCCTTCTCCAGATCGAGGATCAGCGGCATCAGCGTCTCGGCGACAAAGCGGCCGCCGTAGATGCCGAAATGCCCGCGCTCGTCGGGTCCGGTGCGGAAGGAGTTGGGTTGCTGCGCGGTCATACGATACTCGCCTTCGACAGATCGAGCGGCGCCTCGGCCAGGCGCGCCGCTCGGATGAATGCACGGATCTTTTCGACGTCCTTGACGCCGGGCGCGCTTTCCACGCCGGAGGAGACGTCGACGCCGGGCGCTTGCGTGATCGCGATCGCCTCCGCCACATTGCCGGCGTCGAGACCGCCCGACAGCATATAGGGCACGCTCGCGTTGATGCCGGCAAGCAGCGTCCAATCGAAGCGGCGGCCGAGGCCGCCAGGGCGCGTCGCTTCCTTGGGCGGGCGCGCGTCGAACAGCAGGCGGTCGGCGACCTGCGCATATTCGCGGATCGGCGACAGGTCGGCGCGCGTCGCGATCGGCAGTGCCTTCATCACCGGCAGCCGGAAACGCGTGCGCACCTGCACGACACGCTCGGCCGTCTCCTTGCCATGCAGCTGCAGCATGTCGGGCGCGAGTGCGGCGACGATGTCGGTCAATGTGTCGTCGGCAGCATCAACCGTAAGCGCCACCTTGCCGGCACGGCCGTTGACGTGCTCGCCCAGCACGCGCGCGGCCTCCAGTCCGAGGTGGCGCGGGCTCGGCGGGAAGAACACGAAACCGACCAAGTCGGCCCCGGCCTCCAGCGCCGCGTCGAGCGCTTCCGGCGTGCGCAGTCCGCAGATTTTGATTGCGAGAGCCATCAGCCTAGGTTCTTCATCAGGCGGTCTATCGATGTGGCCAGCGTAAAAAGGTCACCCTGCGAAATACGCAAGAGTATCCTCGTGTTGATGAGCCAATAGCTATGGACCAATCGATTGCGCAAGGCCTTAATCGGAACCCACGGTATCTCCGGTGCGAGGGCTTGAACGTCCTTAGGCACCTGATTCAACGCCTCTCCCACCACAATCAGACAAAATGATACGGCAAACTGGCATTCGCGATCACCGTCAAACAACTCTTGGCTTAGATCTGCCACGAGTTTCTGGGCTTCCAGAGCGTATTCACGTGCTTCGCTTAGCCATTCACGCGGAGAGCGATCGTTCATAAGGGCTTTAGGCCGGCCAATATGCGCTTTGCGTCGTTGCCATGCAGTTCGCTACGCAAAATGATGCCAACCGGCCGGCCGAGCCGGTCCGAAAGGTCCGCTTCTGCGCCAGCGAGCGCCAGATAGGAAAGGCCCTCGCGATCTTCCGCCAGCAAATTGACCGCGTCTTCACCAAAAACGTGAGTTGCGCTGCCGCGCTCCAGCAGGCCGACGAACCGCAGCGGGAACCTTTCCTCCACGGCATGCAGGTGTGTCAGCAGGATGCGGCGGTCGATGCTCTGGATGTTCATGGCCTAGCCTCGTCGGCGGCTTATAGCACCCCCGCCCTGCCCTATTCCACCGGCGGCGGGATGGCCCGTGCCGGCTGGCTGCCCGGCTGGGTGGTCCGGGCTTGGCTGTCGAAGTGCTGGCGTGTCCTTGCCAGTTCCTCATGCAGCGCGCGCACTTCGGCATCGAGCTTGCGCGCGGTGCGCCGCCAACTGGCCTGGCGCAGCCAGGCAGCGGCGCCGCCGACGATGACCCCGAGGATCAGCACGATGAAGAGCAGCACGAACAGCGGCAGGCTCGCCGCATAGGCCGGGGCGGCGGCGGAGAACGGGTCGAACGACACCGTCACCGTCTGCCGGTTGGCGACGGCAAAGACGATGATGACGATGGCGAGCGGCACCACGATGATGCCAATGACGATCTTGCGGGCCATGGGTGTCCTCTTGCCCGAACAGGTTTACGCGAGTGTCATTCCCCGCGAAAGCATGGAATCCGGTGCGCCGCAGCCCAGAGCGCGAAAGAAAACATCCTGAATACTGGATTGCCCGCCTGGGCGGGCGATGACGGCAGCGCCGGTCCGCTACGCCTCGTCGCCGCTGTCGCCGAAGGCCCCACCGGCCTCCCGATTGAGGCGCTCGCGCATTTCCTTGCCGGTCTTGAAGAACGGAACCGACTTCTGGTCCACCGCCACATGGGTGCCGGTGCGCGGATTGCGCCCCGTGCGCGCCGGCCGGTGCTTGACCGAAAAGGCGCCGAAGCCGCGCAGTTCGACGCGGTCGCCGTGCGCCATGGCACCGGTGATCTCGCCGAGGATGGCGTTCACGATGTTCTCGACGTCGCGCTGATAGAGGTGGGGATTCTGGGCGGCGATTCGCTGGACGAGCTCTGACTTGATCATTGACGCCGCCTCGACCGTTCAATTGGAACTGGCAGGGTGCCAAAGCGCCAAGAGACCGTCAAGATTAAGTCGCTCGATCGCCCGCACTCCGCCCCAATCCT
This sequence comes from uncultured Pseudomonadota bacterium, assembly GCA_963837965.1. Classification (GTDB taxonomy): domain Bacteria; phylum Pseudomonadota; class Alphaproteobacteria; order Rhizobiales; family Xanthobacteraceae; genus Pseudolabrys. The sequence goes on from CAWIPY010000017.1 coordinate 236,004, forward strand.
CGATGCGTTGCGCAAACGCCGAAAGCCCCACGGCGTGGAAGGCAAAGGCGGTGGCGTGCAGGAAGGAAAGTTCGCTGAAGCGCGGTTCCAGCGCATAATCGCGCACCGGCACGTTGGTCGGCACCTTCTTGACGCGGCGCAACCAGGCGAGCGCGGTCTGCTCGTTGCCGGTCGCGTCCACCAGCTTGAGGCCGAGCCCCTGGCGGCCGGTGAAGACGCGACCGTCGTCAACCGCGGCAAGCTGAGCATCGCTCATGTTGCGGCGGGTCTGCACCAGGTGCTTGAACCAGGCATAGGAGTCGAGCACGACCGACATGATGGCGGCACGCGCCTCCGGGCTGGTCGGTTCGAAACCGCTGGGCGAGGCTTTGAGCGGCGTCGATTTGATCGTCTCCACCTTGATACCCAGCGTCTTCAGCGCGTCGGTGAAGTTGGGGTACTGGAACAGCACGCCGATCGAGCCGACGATGGAGGTATCGTGGGCGATGATGTGATCGCAGGCGAGCGCGGCAATGTAGGCACCGGAGGCGGCGAGCCCGTCGACCACCACGACCATCGGCTTCTTGGCCTGCAATGCTTGCAGGGCATCGTATAGCTGCTGGGAGCCCGCTGTGGTGCCGCCGGGGCTGTCGATATGCACGATGACGGCCTTGGCATTCGACCGGGCAAGCCGGGCGATGGCCTCCACGCGGTCGCGATTGTCGCGGATCAGACCCTGTATCTTGATACGGGCGATAAAGTTGCCGCTGGCCAGGCCATGACCGGGCAGCAGCAGGAAGACGAATCCGCCGGCGGCCACCAAGACGATGATGGCGGCGAGCACACGCCAGAAGGTCAGCTTGCGCCGCATCCGGCGGCGATCGACGATGGCATCGGCATCGAGCGACATGGGTGGCAGTCCTTCACTCCGGTGATATTACAGCGTTGCTCGTTGCGACGCCGGTCTCTCGTTCCAGCCCCCCTGAAAGGTGAAGGTAGAAGAGAAGCAGCGCGCTTATCCGCACGCTTTTTGGCACGTTCGTGTCGGAAAGAAAAACCCCCGGGCGGGCACCCGGGGGTCGCTTTCGATGAAACGGTAACGGAGAGAGGTCTTACTCCTCCGCCTTCTCGGCCTCGGCCTGGTCACCTTCTTCGCCGCCGCCGGCGCGCTGCTTGAGCGCGGCGCCCAGGATGTCGCCGAGCGAGGCGCCGGAATCGGCGGTACCGTACTGGGCGATCGCCTCCTTCTCCTCGGCGACTTCCAGCGCCTTGATGGAGACTGCCACCTTGTGGGCCTTGCGGTCGAACTGCGTGACGCGGGCGTCCACCTTCTGGCCGACGGCGAAGCGCTCGGGCCGCTGCTCGCCGCGGTCACGGGCAAGATCGGCCCGCTTGATGAAGGCGTTAAGCTCGGTGCCGGCGATCTTCACGTCGAGGCCGCTCTCCTTCACGTCGGTCACCTCGCAGGTGACCACCGAGCCCTTCTTCAGCTCGCCTGCAGTCGCCATGGGATCGCCCGCAAGCTGCTTGATGCCGAGCGAAATGCGCTCCTTCTCGACGTCGACGTCGAGCACCTGCGCCCTGACAACGTCGCCCTTCTTATACTCGTCGATCACCTGCTCGCCCGGACGCTTCCAGTCGAGATCGGACAGGTGGACCATGCCGTCGACGTCGCCGTCGAGGCCGAGGAACAGGCCGAACTCGGTCTTGTTCTTGACTTCGCCTTCGACCACCGAGCCCGGCGGATGGGATTCAACGAAGACTTCCCACGGATTGCGCATGGTCTGCTTGAGGCCGAGCGAGATACGGCGCTTGACCGGGTCGACCTCGAGAATCTGCACCTCCACTTCCTGCGAGGTGGAGACAATCTTGCCCGGGTGCACGTTCTTCTTGGTCCACGACATTTCGGAGACGTGGATGAGACCCTCGATGCCCGGCTCCAACTCGACGAAGGCGCCGTAGTCGGTGATGTTGGTGACACGGCCCTTGAAACGGGCGGCCACCGGGTACTTGGCCTCGATGCCCTGCCACGGATCCTCGAGCAACTGCTTCATGCCGAGCGAGATGCGGTGGGTCTCGTGGTTGATCTTGATGATCTTGACCTTGACGTGCTGGCCGATGTTCAGCACCTCGGTCGGATGATTGACGCGGCGCCAGGCGATGTCGGTGACGTGCAGCAGGCCGTCGATGCCGCCGAGGTCGACGAAGGCGCCGTAGTCGGTGATGTTCTTGACCACGCCGTCGATGACCTGACCCTCTTCGAGATTCTGCACCAGCTCCTGGCGCTGCTCGGCGCGGGTCTCTTCCAGCACGGTGCGGCGGGAGACGACGATATTGCCGCGGCGGCGGTCCATTTTCAGGATCTGGAACTGCTGCTGATTGTTCATCAGCGGGCTGACATCGCGGATCGGACGGATGTCGACCTGCGAGCGCGGCAGGAAGGCCACCGCGCCGTCGAGATCGACGGTGAAGCCGCCCTTGACCTGGTTGAAGATGACGCCCTGCACCTTTTCATTGGCGTTGAAGGCCTTCTCCAGCCGGCCCCAGCTCTCCTCGCGGCGCGCCTTGTCGCGCGACAGCACCGCCTCGCCGAGCGCATTCTCGACGCGCTCCAGATAGACCTCGACCTCGTCGCCGACCTTGAGGTCGGACTGGCGTCCAGGGCCGGCGAATTCGCGCACGGCGACGCGCCCTTCGGTCTTCAGGCCGACGTCGATGACGGCCATGTCCTTCTCGATGCCGACGACCGTGCCCTTGATGACGGAGCCTTCCTGCAGGTTTCCGTGCTCGAAGGACTCGTCGAGCATGGCGGCGAAATCTTCACGCGAGGGGGTCTGAGCGCTAGCTGTGGCGGTGGCCATGTATTCTCCTGTTTGCGGCGCGCCGGCGGGTTGAAAATGGCGTTCAAAAAGCGCGGGCCAAAGCTCCCGCAGAGCTTTGGCAGCCATCCGGAATCCCGGATGGCCGGCGCAGTGACCGTGCTTTTGGAACGATGATTCAGGTCGGGACGCCAAAACGCAGAGGCGCGAGCGGGGCTTTGTCCTCCAACAGCGAGGGGCGTTTCAGCCGCGCCCTCGGCCCGCTCGGGTGGCCTCGACGATGTCGATGGCAGCCCGCATGGCGCCCGATATATCCATCTCCGTGGTATCGAGCAAGTGTGCATCCGGCGCTTGTTTCAGGGGGGCGGCGGCGCGGCCCATGTCGCGGGCGTCGCGCGCCCGGATATCGGCCAGCACCGCCGCCTCGTCGATGGCGCGGCCGGCGGCCTTGTATTCGAGCGCGCGGCGGCGGGCGCGCGCCTCCGGGCTGGCGGTGACGTAGATTTTCACCTCGGCGCCCGGACAAATGACGGTGCCGATATCGCGGCCGTCGAGCACGGCGCCGGGCGGCCGGGCGGCGAAATCGCGCTGGAATGCGAGCAGCGCGGCGCGCACTTCCGGAATGGCGGATACCACCGAGGCCGCCTCGCCCACCGCGTGGCTTTTCAGCGCGGCGTCATCAAAACGGGCCGGATCGAGCGATTTGGCGGCGGTCACGGCCGTTTCCCGGTCTTCGGGCGGCCGGCCGGCGTCGAGCACCGCCTTGGCCACGGCCCGATAGAGCAGGCCGGTGTCGAGATGGCGCAGGCCATAATGGGCGGCAAGCCGCTTGCCCAGGGTGCCCTTGCCGGAGGCGGCGGGTCCGTCGATGGCGATGATCATGGGACGACGCCCTTTGCGCCGTGGGCCTCATTCCTCATGCCAAATCCGCCCCCAGCCCGCGCATCAGTTCGACGAAACCGGGGAAACTGGTGGCGATGAAGGCGGAATCGTCGATTCGCACGGCCTGCTCGCTGGCCAAGCCCAGCACCAGCGCCGACATGGCGATGCGATGATCCATGTGGGTCGTCACCGTGCCGCCGCCGGCGACGCCCGGTTTGCCGTGCACGATCATGTCATCCTCTTCGATCTCCACGGCGACGCCGTTGGCGCGCAGCATGTCCGCGGTCGCCATCAGGCGGTCGCTCTCCTTCACGCGCAGCTCATGCAGGCCGCGCATGCGCGTCGTCCCTGCGGCAAACGACGCCGCCACCGCCAGGACGGGGTATTCGTCGATCATTGCCGGCGCGCGCGCGGCCGGCACGTCGACGCCCTTCAGCGCAGAGGCGGTCACGCGCAGGTCGGCCACCTCCTCGCCGCCATCGTCGCGCGCCGCCAGCGTCTCGATCTGGGCGCCCATCTCCTTGAGCGTGGTGTAGAGGCCCGTGCGCAACGGGTTTGTCATCACCGCCTCCAGCGTCACCTCGGAGCCCGGCACGATCAGCGCGGCGACCAGCGGGAACGCCGCTGAGGAGGGATCGGCCGGCACCATTACATGGGCCGGCTCCAGCTCCGGCTGACCCTGCAAGGTGATGCGGCGGCCGTGCTCGCCATGCGGCTTGCTGACAATTTTCGCGCCGAAATGCTTCAGCATGCGTTCGGTGTGATCGCGACTCGCCTCGCTCTCGATCACCGTGGTCTCGCCCGCCGCTGCAAGGCCCGCCAGCAGCACCGCCGACTTGAGCTGCGCCGATGGCACCGGAGATTCGTAGACGATGGGAAGGGGATCGCGTGCGCCTTGCAGCGTGATCGGCAGGCGGTCGCCCGAGGCGCAATCGATGACGCGAGCGCCCATGCGCTCCAGTGGATCGAGCACGCGCCGCATCGGCCGCTTGCGCAAGGACGCATCGCCGTCGAAGGTGGCGACGATCGGGCAGCCGGCCACGGCGCCGAGCGCCAGCCGGCAGCCGGTGCCCGAATTGCCGAGATCGAGCGGGCCGACGGGAGCGGCGAAGCCGCCGACGCCGACGCCATGGATGCGCCAGATGCCGTCCTGTCCGCGCGCGAGCCGGGCGCCGAGCGCGCGCATGGCGTCGGCCGTGCGCAGCACGTCTTCGCCTTCCAAGAGGCCGGCCACCGTGCTCTCGCCCACGGTCATGGCGGAGAGGATCAAGGCCCGGTGCGAGATGGATTTGTCCCCCGGCACCCGCGCGCGGCCGTGCAAGGGGCCGGCCCGGCGGGCGGTCAGCGGCGTCAATACGGCAGAGTCCAAGGGCTCATCCTTAACGAAAACCGCGTTCTCCTACCACGCGCCCGGCGATGCCGTCATCCCGGCAAGAAGCGCCTTGACGCCGCCGTTTTCCCGCTATTGACAGCGGGGTTGCGACTAGCCAAGTGATGCACCGATTTTGCGATTTTTCGAGGAACCCCAGACCGTGGCGAAACCCGATCTTGGCACCAAACGCATTTGCCCCGAAACCGGGCGCAAGTTCTACGATCTTAATAAGACGCCAGTGATCTCGCCCTATACCGGCAAGGTGGTGCCGATCGCTGCGGCGGCGCCGACGCGCGCGCGCGCCGAGCCGGCGGCCCCGCGGCCGCAGGCCGAAGCCGAAGCGGTGAAGCCCGAGACGCCGGATGTCGAAATCGTGTCGCTGGAAGACGCCGACGCCGAGAGCCAGGGCAAGAAGAAGCCCGCGGCCGAAGGGGCCGAGGCGGCCGGCGAGGACGAAGACGTCGAGATCGACGAGAGCCTGGACGACGCCGCCTTCATCGAGGAAGAGGAAGAGGGCGACGAGGACGTGAGCGACATCATCGGCGAGAGCATCGAGAAGGACGAGGAGAACTGATACCGGGGATCGGCTTCAGTGATCAGACTTGGCGGCGCTCCCGCGCTTTGCTTTTCGTCTGATTGCTGATACCTGATCCCCGTTCCCAGGAGGGGCCATAGCTCAGTTGGGAGAGCGCTTGAATGGCATTCAAGAGGTCGGGGGTTCGACTCCCCCTGGCTCCACCAACCTTCGCGCCGGGCAAAACCGCGAGTTCGGCCCGCGAAGTGAGCGAAGGTTGCCCGTCGTAGCCCGCAGGGCGAAGACGGACTAAACTGACGGCATGAACGATCATCGTTCCCGCCGGCAACCCGCAAAGAAATCTCCGGCAATAACCTTCGCGTTGAGCCTTGCGCTCGCCGTCATCGTGCCCGGCTTTGCGGCGACGGCGCACGAGTTGCCCAAACGCGACGTTCTCGACATTCATCATCTGCCGCTGGGCGACGGCCATATCAGCAGCACACCGCGGCGCGGTTATGTCGTGGCGTGCCGCATGCGGCCGGGGCCTGGGCGCGGCGCGCGCCATGCCGGAGCGTGGATCCACGGCACGACCTGGGACCTGACCGAGAAAACCCAGGTGCAGGGCCGCGTGACCTGGCCGCAGGCGCGCTTCACCATCCGCGACTTCGGCAAGGACCGCGTCGTCCGGCGCATCGAGGGCAACGGCCTGCCGGTCGCGACGCCGACGGGCCGATTTCCGGTGTCGCCGCGCGATCCCGCCCGCCGCATCGACCCCAATCCGAACCGCATCGAAGCGCAGCGCATCGTGCTGACGCTGCCGGCCAATCCGCAGATCGCGCGCGAGACCTCCTGCGTGCCCATGGGCATGATCGGCATTGCGCTCAACGGCGTGGCGATCTTCAACGCTCTCGACGACGGTGGACGCGACGCCGTCGCGCACGAGGTGCAGGATTTGTGTGACGGCCATCCGCAGATGCAGGGCGAATATCATTATCACGGGCCCAGCCGCTGCCTGCCCAACGAAAGCGCAAACGAAAAGCTGATCGGCTACGCGCTCGACGGCTTCGGAATCTACAGCATGTACGACGCGCACGGCCGCGAACTGACCGATGCCGATCTCGACGCCTGCCACGGCCGCACCAGCGCCGTCATGTGGAACGGGCGCCGCGTCTCGATTTATCACTACGTGCTGACGCGCGAATATCCCTACACGGTCGGCTGCTTCCGCGGCACGCCGGTCGCCGTGCCGCGTGCGCGCGGCCGTTTCCGCCGCCCGCCATTCCGCCACGGCTTGGGGCCGCCGCCACCCATGCGCGACGGCTTCGGTCCGCCACCGCCGCGGCGCTTTTAGACAGCGAACGCTTTATTTGCGCGGCGACCAGTCCGGCGGCGCGAGTTCGAAGCCTTCGAAGTCGAAGCCGGGCGCCACCGTGCAGCCGACCAGCGTCCACTCGCCGAAAGATTCCGCCGCCTGCCAGGCGCGCGCCGGTATCGTCACCTGCGGCACCTCATCGGCATGGACGTCGGCGCCGAGCCGGACGATCTCTTCCTTCGCGCCGTCGACGATCTCCAGCTTGAGCGGCGCGCCGGCGTAGAAGTGCCAGATCTCCACCGCGTCGATGCGGTGCCAATGCGAGCGCTCGCCGCGCGCCAGCAGGAACAGGATCGCGGTCGAGGCCGCGCGCCCGTCGTGCGTGCGCGTGTCGCGGAAGGTCTCCCGGTAATGACCGCCCTCCGGATGCGGCTGGAGGCCAAGCTTGGCGATCATATCGGCGGCGGTGGGAAAGGGCGATTGCAATTTCTATCCTTGTCATTCCGGGACGGCGCGTTAGCGCCGGGCCCGGAATCCAGGGGCTGCGAGCACGGAGTATGTAGCTCTGGATTCCGGGTTTGCTTGGCTCACGCTCGCGCCCCGGGATGACAGGCTAGAACTTGTCCTTCCGTCCCCTGATCTCCGCAAACACCTCGGCCGCCGGCTTGCCCGCCATGCCGACATCGGCGGCAAGATCCGGCACGTCGGCGCGCAGGAACGGGTTGGCCATCTTCTCGTCGCCGATGGTGACGGGAATCGTCGGCTCGCCCTCTTCGATCAGCCGCTCGACCTGTGCGGCGCGCGCCTGCAGCACCGGATTGTCCGGGTCGACCGACTGGGCGAAACGGATATTGGCGGCGGTGTATTCATGCCCGCAATAGACCTGCGTCTGGTTCGGCAGCTCGCGCAGCTTTTTCAACGAGCGCCACATCATCTCGGCATCGCCCTCGATCACGCGGCCACAGCCGATGGAGAACAGCGTGTCGCCGACGAAGGCGAGGTTGTCCTTGGGAAACCAATAGGTGATGTGGCCGAGCGTATGGCCGGGCGTCTCGATCACCTTGGCGGCGAGATTGCCGACCACAACGCCGTCGCCCTCGTGCACCGTCTCGTCGACGCCGGGAATTTTCTTCGCCTCCTTCTCCGGCGCCACCACGCGGCACTTGTATTTCTGCTTGAGCGCCATGATTCCGGCGGTGTGGTCGGCGTGGTGATGAGTGACCAGGATGTCGGTGAGCTTCCAGCCGGTCTGCTTCAGCGCCTTCTCGACGGGCTCCGCCTCCGGCGCGTCGATTGAGGCGGTGGCGCCGGTATCGGGATCGTGCAGCAGCACGCCGTAATTGTCGGACAGGCAGCGGAAAAGGCGGGTCTCGGCGGTCATTCTCGTTCCTCGTCGGTTGGCGGGGTTAACCGTAACACGCGGAGGAACCCGCGCGCACGTGCCCTGTTCCCCGCGCGGGCGCGATTTGCCGCGCGGTTTCGTGCTATTTTCAACTCATGTCCATCGACGTCGTCGATCTGCGCAATTTCTATGGCCAGCGGCTGGGCGTGGTGGCCCGCCGCTTCATCGGCCGCGGCGTCCGCGGGATGTGGAGGGATACCGTCGGCCTGCGCGTGCTCGGCATCGGCTATGCGACCCCCTATCTCGGCCTGTTCCGCGAGGAGGCCGAGCGCTGCCTCGCCTTCATGCCGGCCGGCCAGGGCGTGGTGAAATGGCCGAGCATGCGGCCGGCCTTGTCGGCGCTGGTGGACGAATTCGAGCTGCCGCTGCCTGACGCCGCGGTCGACCGCATCCTCCTGGTGCACGCGCTGGAAATGACCCACGACCCGGCCGCCATGCTGCGCGAAGTGTGGCGCGTGCTCGCCTCCGGCGGGCGGCTCTTGGCGGTGGTGCCGAACCGGCGCGGCGTATGGGCGCGTACCGACACCACGCCTTTCGGCCACGGCCGGCCCTATTCGCGCTCGCAGATCAACCAGGTGCTGCGCGAGACCTGGTTCACCCCGACCGGCTGGGGCGAGGCGCTCTATGTACCCCCGGTCGAACGCGGCTGGTTTCTGCGCTCGGCGCTCGCCTGGGAGCGCACCGGTGCGACGCTGTCGGCGCCGTTCGCCGGGGTGCACCTGGTGGATGCGACCAAGCAGGTCTATCGCGCCATCCCCGCCCGCCGCCTCAAGCGGCGGCTGGTGCCGGCGCTCGGGCCGGCCTGGGCGCCATCGCCGGGGGGATAAGCGAAAAGCCCCGCTCCGCCGCCTTGCCGCCCCGCGCCGACAGGGGAGGGCCATCTCCCTGAAAGTAAAGGGTTCTTAACCGCCCTCGCCTAGCGTGGCGGTGTCCGGGTAGCGGGCGAGCGGTGCCCGGGTAGCGGGCGATCAGGCTGGTGTAATGCGTACGCGATTGGCCCCTATCCTGGCGGTGACGGCGGCAGCCTTGATGCTGGCCGCCTGCAGCACCGCACACGACCAGTTGGCGCAGTCTGCCGACCCGAACCACCCCTTCGCCGCTGGCGCGGCCGGCGACGACCCCAATCATCCCTTCGCCAAGTCGCCCGCCGCGATGGCGCTCGCCAAGGCCGATCCCGCGGTGCCGGAGCCGCTCGGCGTGCCGGCCGCGGCCGAGCCGGGCCAGCTCGGCAGCGACCCTTACGACGACCTCTCGCTGGGCAAGCGCGACTACCGCGCCAACAATTTCGGCATGGCCGAGAAACATTTCCGCCGTGCGGCCGAACTGCACCCGAACGATGCCGAGGCCTGGCTCGGGCTTGCGGCCTGCTACGACCGACTGCGCCGATTCGAACTCGCCGACCGCGCCTATGGGCAGGCGATCAAGCTGAGCGGCGCGACGGTGGAGATCCTGAACAACCAAGGCTTCTCCTACATGCTGCGCGGCGATTACGTCAAAGCCCGCGCCAAGCTCCTCGCCGCCGCGCGCCGGGACCCGAACAACAAGTTCGTGCAGAACAATCTGCGGCTGCTCGACCAGAGCTGGCGGCAGCGCAAGGCCGTGGCGCGGTAGGTTTTAGGCGCGCGCCACAAACTCCGCTCGTCCGCGCGCAAGGGGACTCAGAGCGGCCAATCGCAAGTCTCTCTCCGCCTCATCCCGAAGAGCGGCGCAAAGCGCCGCGCCTCGAAGGACGCGGCTGCCTCATTCTTCGAGCCGCGCGTTCCGCGCTTCTCGACATGAGCCGAGAGGCGCGGCAGGGCGAGCGATATTCACGTCCAGACATCCCCCGCCCGGAGCAACCCCCATGGCGGGCGTTGGTCCACTCCACTAACCTTCTCCGCGCAAGCCGGCGAAAGACCGGCCGCGAGTATCAAGCGTTTTCCCAGGGGAGGAAAAACCAACATGGCCAGTTCCGTGAATGCCGGCGGGCGTCTCGACCGGCTGCCGATCTCGTCGTTCCACTACCGCATCTTCTGGCTGGTCGGCGCCGGCATGTTCTTCGACGGCTACGATCTCTATGTCGCCGGCGGCGTGCTCGCCGCCGTCATCCACAGCCACTTTTCCACGCTGCCGCAGAACCTGCAGTTCCTCTCGCTCACCTTCGTCGGCATGACGATCGGCTCGCTGATCACCGGCTTCGTCGGCGATCATCTGGGCCGCCGCTTCACCTATCAGATCAATCTCCTGATCTTCGGTCTCGCCTCGCTCGCCGCCGCCTTCGCGCCGAACATGGGCTGGCTGATCGTCTGCCGCTTCATTCAGGGGCTCGGCCTCGGCGCCGAGATCGTGGTCGGCTACTCGACGCTCACCGAATTCGTGCCGCCGAGGACGCGCGGGCGCTGGCTCGCCTTCATGGCCTTCATCGTGGTGGCCGGCTTCCCGATCACGGCGATCCTGAGCTACCTGATCATCCCGAGCTTCGGCTGGCGGCCGATGTTCGTCATCGCCGGCGTGGGCTCGCTCATCGTCTGGTATCTGCGCAAGCGCCTGCCCGAGTCGCCGCGCTGGCTGGAATCGAAAGGCCGCGACGCGGAAGCCGAGGCGCTCATCGCCAGCATCGAGCAGGAATCCGCCACCGCCGGCAAGCCGCTGCCCGCACCCGCGCCGGCCGCTGCCGTCGCGCAGGTGACCGCCGCCGACATGCTCAAGCCGCCGCTCCTGCAGCGCATGGTGGTGGGGAGCTGGGTGCTGATCACCATCAACACACTGATATTCGGCTTCGTGATCTTCTTGCCGCAGTTCTTCCTGCGCCAGGGGCTGACCATCACGCATTCGCTGCAATACACGCTGGTGCTGTCGGCGGCCTCGCTGATCGGCTGCGCGGTCGGCGCCTGGGCGGCCGATTTCGTCGGCCGGCGCTGGAGCATCATCGGCGCTTCGATCGTCACAATCGTGTTCGGCTGGTACTATGCGCGTTTCAACGCGGCCTCCGATCCGGCGGCGGTGCTGGGCGTCGGCTTCGTGCTGATCGTGGCGATCTACGTGCAGACGGCGCTGCTGTTCGGCGTCTACACGCCCGAGCTGTTCCCGACCGAGATAAGGCTGCGGGCCAACGGCATCTGCAACACGCTCGGCCGCGGCGCCACCGTGGTCTCGCCGTTCATCGTCGGCTCGCTGATGGTGCATTACCATCTGCCCGGCGTGCTCTGGTTGATGATCGCGCTGCTGGTGGTGCAGATCGCGGTGGTCTGGGCCTGGGGCGTCGAGCCGCGCAACCGGGCGCTGGAGGACGTGGCGGTCGCCGCGGCGTGAGCGCCTGAGCGTGACGCGTTGACTGCGCCGGCCGCCCGGGCTACCGGGCGGCCGCAAGTGTTCCTAGATAGAATGCTCGCGGACAAAGCGGGGCGGACAGGCGAAAGCGGACGAGGCGGAATGTTCGAATCCTTCAAGAAGATCTTTTCCGAGCTCGGCGGCGATGAGGGCAAGCATCCCGCCGCCTACGAGGAGAACGACTACCGGCTCGCCGCCGCGGCGCTGCTGGTGCACGCCGCCGGCATCGACGGCTCCACCTCCGAGGTGGAGCTCAACAAGCTGCATGACGTGCTCAAGCAGCGCTTCGATCTGGACGATGCGCAGACCGACGAATTGGTCGCGGAAGCGACCGCCGCCGAACAGGAGTCGATCGATCTCTACAAGTTCACCGCGCGCCTCAACCGCTCGCTCAACGAGCAGGGCCGCGCCCGCGTGGTCGAGATGATGTGGCAGATCGTCTGCGCCGACGGCGTCATCACCGAATTCGAGGACAACATGATCTGGCGCGCCGCCGACCTCCTCGGCATCTCGCGCACCGAGCGCATCGCGCTGCGCGAGCGCGTGATGGCGAGCCGCGGCGGCGGGGGGTGATGCCAATGCACGCGCCAGATTTCGAGTTCGTCATTCCGGGGCGCGAGCAAAGCAAGCGAACCCGGAATCCAGAGCTGCACGACGAGCGTTACCTTTGCCGCCCCTGGATTCCGGGTTCGCGGCCTTTCGGCCGCGCCCCGGAATGACAGCGGTGAGCGATGAGCGACTTACGCCCCGTCACCCTCATCACCGGCGCGTCCGCCGGTATCGGCGTCGAACTGGCCCGCGTTTTCTCGCGCGGCGGCCATCAGCTCGCGCTGGTCGCCCGGCGGGAGGATCGTCTGCGCGCGCTCGCCGACGAACTCGCCGCCACCGGCAAGCGGCGGCCCATCGTGATCGCCGCCGACATCGCAGCCGCCGGCGCCACGCAGAAAATCGCCGACGAACTGCGCGCGCACGGGGCCGAGCCGCAGTATCTCGTCAACAATGCCGGCTTCGGCCTGGTCGGCCTCGCCGGCAGCCGCGACCGCGCGCAAGAGCTGGCGATGATCGACGTCAATGTGCGCGCGCTCACCGATCTGTCGCTCGCCTTCGCCGACAGCCTCGCGCGCCACAAGGGCGGCCTCCTGAACGTCGGCTCCATGGCCGGCTTCCTGCCGGGGCCGGGCATGGCGGTCTATTACGCCACCAAGGCCTATGTGCTCTCCTTCAGCGAGGCGCTGCACGCCGAGTTGCGCAGCCGCGGCGTCCGGGTCACGGTGGTGTGCCCGGGGCCGGTGCCGACAGAGTTCGCCGAGGTCGCCGGGCTCAAGAAGGAACGCAGCGCCGACGGCCCGCTCGTCCAGAGCGCGGAGAAGGTGGCGGAGGCCGGCTACCGCGGGCTGATGCGCGGCCGCCGCGTCGTGGTGCCGGGCTTCGCCAACAAGCTGGTCACGACAATCCTTCCACTGGTCCCCCGCCGACTGCTGCTGAAGATGGTGGGCACGCGCCAGAATCGCCGAAGATCCGCGCAGGGCACATAGCCGCCCGTCCCAGCTCCAGCTTTGCAAATCGCGGCAAAGCGGTTAGTTATCGACGGCGCGGGTGGGAAACTGCGCAGAATATCATGTTGAAACAGCCTGTTCTCATCATCGTCCACCAGGAGCATTCGTCGCCCGGCCGGGTCGGCCAGGTGCTGGAGAAGCTCGGCTACCCGCTCGATATCCGCCGCCCGCGCTTCGGCGATCCGCTCCCCGAGACGATGGAGGGGCACGCCGCCGCGGTGATCTTCGGCGGGCCGCAGAGCGCCAACGACCCCGACGATTTCCTTAAGGCCGAGACCGACTTCATCGGCGTGCCGCTGAAGGAGAAGAAGCCGTTTCTCGGCGTCTGTCTCGGCGCGCAGATGATGGCGCGCCATCTCGGAGCGAGCGTGTGGCCGCATCCGCACGGCCACGCCGAGGTCGGCTATTATCCGGTGCGACCGACCGAAGCCGGCCGCCAGCTCACCCCCGAATGGCCGGACCACGTCTACCAGTGGCACCGCGAGGGTTTCGACCTGCCGGCGGGCGGCGAGCTGCTGGCCGAGGGCGACGGCTCCTTCGCCGTGCAGGCCTTCCGCTATGGAACGGGCTACGGCATCCAGTTCCACCCGGAAGTCACCCACGCCATGATGTACCGCTGGCTGGTGCGCGGGGCGCATCGCATGACCATGCCCGGCGCCAAGCAGCGTGCCGAGCATATCGCCGACCGCGCGGTGCACGATTTTGCCTCGCGCGCCTGGCTGGCCGCCTTCATCGATCACTGGATCGGCCGCAAACCGGCCGCGCAGGCTGCCGAGTGAACCCGGCTGGGGTGGGGAAAGCTCCGGCGGGCGGCAGCAGCCCATTGACAAGGCACCGGCTGGTCGGGCCCGATGGCGGTCGGGAGTAGCGGGAGTCGAGGGTCCAGGCACGAAAGGCGTGCGAATGCTGGATTCGAGCGAGAGAGCGCGGCCTCGCGCGATCCCCCCGCCGCTGCGCGCGATGCTGCGGGCCTCCGACGGTATCCTCGACCTTTTGCCGATCGCCACCTTCATCTGCGACGCACAGGGCACCATCCTCCAATACAATAATCGCGCGGCGAAAATCTGGGGCCGCGCACCGGCGCCCGGCCAGACCCACGACGACTTCAACGCGGGCTCCCGCTTTTTCACGCTCGACGGCCAGCCTGCCGAACGATCGCTGGTAGCCGAGGTGCTGTCGACCGGCACCGCCGTGCGCGACGTGGAGCGCATGGTCGAACGCGCCGACGGCACGCGCATCATCGTGTCGATCAACATCGACCCTTTGCGCGACGCGAACGGAGAACTGGTCGGCGCGGTCAACTGCTTCCTCGACATCACCGACCGCAAGCGCGTCGCCTCGGCGCTGGAGACGTCGCGCCTGTTGGCGCTTGAGCAGGAGCAGCGGCTTGCGGCAACCTACGAACATGCCGCCATCGGCATCTCCGAGATCGCCCCCGACGGCCGCTTCCTGCGCGTCAACGAGGCGATCTGCGCGATCACCGGCTACAGCCGCGGTGAGTTGCTGTCGAGCTTGCTGTCCCTCTACAGCCATCCCGACGACGTCGAGCCGGACCGCGAGGCCTTCCGCAAGCAGGTGGAGGGCGAGCTGGAGTTCTATTCGGTCGAGAAGCGTTTCGTGCGCAAGGACGGCCGGGTGATCTGGATGTCGGTGAGCTCGTCGCCGGTGCGCGATCCGGCCGGCCGCCTGCTCTATCTCGTGCGCGTGGTGCAGGACGTCACCGAGCGCAAAGCGGCGGAGCGGCGCAACCGGCTGCTCATCGACGAGCTCAACCACCGGGTCAAGAACACGCTGGCCACCGTGCAGTCGCTCGCCTCGCAGACCGCGCGCAACGCGCCGTCGGCCGAAGATTTCCGGGGCCGCTTCGAGGGCCGGCTGATCGCGCTGTCGAAGGCGCACGACCAGCTCACCATGCATCACTGGGAACGCGCCGACCTGCGCGAACTCTTGTCGGCCGGACTGGCCGCCTATGCGGGTCCCGAGCGGACGGTGCTGCGCGGCGAGGACGTGGTGCTGCGTCCGCGCGCGGCGCTCACGCTGGCCATGGCGTTCCACGAGCTGGCGACCAACGCCGCCAAATACGGAGCGCTGTCGGCCCCCGGCGGCCGCATCGAGATCCGCTGGCGGCCTGAGCGGCAGGAAAGCGACGAGCGGACCTGGCTGCGCATCGATTGGCTCGAAGAGGGCGGTCCGCCGGTGGCGGAGCCTCACCAGCGCGGCTTCGGCACCAAGCTGATCGAGGGCGGGGTCAAGGCCGAATTGCGCGGTCAGGTTACGCTGGACTTCGCGCCCGGCGGTTTGCGCTGCGCCTTTCTGGTGCCGCTGGAAACGGACGCGTTCGACGCTGCGCATCGTCCGGGGCTCGATGCCGACTGGTCGGTTTGACGGCCGCCGTTGCCGCCCGCTGGCTTTAGGCCGCGCGCACCTTGCTGGCGATCGGACCGGTGTCGCCGATTTCTTCGACATAGGTGACGGCATCGCCGCGCTGCAGCCGGTCGAAATCGCCGCTCAGCAGACTGTTGCGGTGGAAATAGAGCAGGCCACCCTCCTTGGTCAGGAGAAAGCCGTGATCGTCGCCCGGCGTCAGCTCGGCGATCTGGCCACGATATTCGTGGGCCGCCTCGTGCGTCATGGCGGCGGTGCCATGGTCGGTCAGCCTGTCCTTGAGGTCCGATAATCGCCGCTCGGCGATGCGGAAAGCGTCGTTGATCGCGTTGTGAAAGTCCGCCGATTGAAAGCGTCGCTGCAGATGCCCGGGCTCGTGCGCCACCACCACGTCCTTGCGGCCGGGCACTGAAATCTCGATATGCACCACCGGCGGGATGGTGCCGCTCGGATTCTGGTTCTTCTGATCGACGCGCACGCGGCAGGTCGTCATGTGGCCGAACCTGCGTTCGAGCCGTCCCACGTGGTCGCGGATGGCGGCCTCGGCGCCTGCCGGCGCGTCGAGATTATGGAAGGCGATTTGCGGCTCGATCTGCATCGCGTTTTTCCCCGGCGTTAAGTCCCAGGGATAATGCGATGCCGCCCGGTTTGGTTCGGGCACGGCCGCGCCAAGCATTCGGCAGTTATGCCGTGCACCCGCCTGCGCGGGTGCAGGCTCCGGCGGCCCATCCAGCACTCGCCAAACGCATTCGGGTTACTGGGTCCCCCGCCTCCGCGGGGAACGGCAGTTGGCGAGGCCGCGGCTTACGCGTACCGGCCGTGGCAGTGCTTGAATTTCTTGCCGGAGCCGCAGGGGCAGGGCTCGTTGCGGCCGACTTTGCCCCAGGTGGTGGGGTCTTTCGGGTTGCGCTCGACCGGCGGGCTGCGGGTCGCCGCCGCGGCGCCGTTGCCGCCGGCAAGCGCGGCAGCGAACGGGCTGTCGGCCAGCGCCAATTCGTCCTCCCCCGTATTGGGGTCGAAGTGGTGCGCTTCCATGTAGGGAAGCTGCTGGGCCTGCTCCTCTTCCTCCGGCGGCTGCTGTACGATCTCCACCCGCATGAGCTGGGCGGTGACCGCCTCGCGCAGGTTGGAGACCATGGCTTCGAACAGCGCGAAGGCTTCCGACTGGTACTCGTTGAGCGGGTCGCGCTGACCGTAGCCGCGCAGGCCGATCACCTGGCGCAGGTGCTCGAGCATGATCAGGTGTTCGCGCCACAGATGGTCGAGCGTCTGCAAGAGGATCGACTTCTCGACATAGCGCATGACGTCGGGGCCCCACTTGGCCACTTTGCTCGCCATGAACTCGTCGGCGCGACGCAACAGGCGCTCGCGCACCTCCTCGTCGGCGATGCCCTCCTCCTTGGCCCAGTCCTTCACCGGCAGATCGAGGGTGAGCACCTCGCGCACGGCTGTATCGAGGCCGTCGATGTCCCACTGCTCGGGATAGGCCTTCTCGGGGATATGTTTCGCGACCAGGTCCTCGATGACGGAATGGCGCATGTCGGCGACGGTGTCGTCCACGGACTCGTCGCGCATCAATTCGAGCCGCTGCTCGAAAATGACCTTGCGCTGATCGTTCATCACGTCGTCGTACTTGAGCAGGTTCTTGCGGATGTCGAAGTTGCGCGCTTCGACCTTCTGCTGCGCCTTTTCCAGCGCCTTGTTGATCCAGGGATGGACGATCGCCTCGTTCTCGCGCAAGCCGAGCTTGGTCAGCATGCCTTCGAGCTTGTCGGAGCCGAAGATGCGCATGAGGTCGTCTTCCAGCGACAGGAAGAACTTGGAATGGCCGGGGTCGCCCTGGCGGCCGGAGCGGCCGCGCAGCTGGTTATCGATGCGCCGGCTCTCGTGCCGCTCGGTGCCGAGCACGTAAAGACCGCCGGCGGCCAGCGCCTTCTCCTTCAGCTTCGCCACCTGCTTGCGGATTTCGTTGGCGCGCGGGTGCTTGTCGCGCTCGGCCCAGTCCTCGATGTCGGCGAGCTCCTGGCGGATGCGCATATCGGCGTTGCCGCCGAGCTGGATGTCAGTGCCGCGGCCGGCCATGTTGGTGGCGATGGTGACGGCGCCGGGAACGCCCGCTTGGGAGACGATGAACGCCTCCTGCTCGTGGTAGCGGGCGTTGAGGATGGCGAAAACCTTCTTCTTCGACGACTTCTCGTCGCCTGAATAAAGCTCGGCGAAGGCGTTGGGATCGGAGAAATCGTGCTGCTGCCAGCCCTGCTTGCGCAGCAGCTCGGCCAGATGCTCGGATTTCTCGATCGAGGTGGTGCCGACCAGTACCGGTTGGCCGCGCTGCTTGCAGTCCTCGATCAGCGTGATGATGGCGCGGTTTTTCTCGGGCGCCGAACGGTAGACCTCATCGTCGTCGTCGATGCGGACGAGCGGCATGTTGGTCGGCACTTCGAGCACCTCGAGCTCGTAGATGTCCATGAACTCGTCCGCCTCGGTGAGCGCCGTGCCGGTCATGCCGGCAAGCTTGTCGTACATGCGGAACAGGTTCTGGAAAGTGATCGAGGCGAGCGTCTGGTTTTCCGGCTGGATCGGCTGATGCTCCTTGGCCTCCAGCGCCTGGTGCAGGCCTTCGGAATAGCGCCGGCCCGGCATCATGCGGCCGGTGAACTCGTCGATGATGACGACCTCGCCGTTGCGCACGATATAGTCCTTGTCGCGTTGGAACAGCGTGTGCGCACGCAGCCCCTGGTTGACGTGATGCACGACGGAGACGTTTTCGATGTCGTAGAGCTTGCCGCCCTTGAGCAGGTCGGCCTCGCGCAGCGCCACTTCCATCTTCTCCATGCCACTCTCCGTCATGGTGACGGTGCGCTGCTTTTCGTCGACCTCGTAGTCGGACTTGTCGAGCCGCGGGATGAAGGTGTCGATGGTGTTGTAGAACTCGGAACGGTCGTCGAGCGGGCCGGAGATGATCAGCGGCGTGCGCGCCTCGTCGATCAGGATCGAGTCCACCTCGTCGACGATGGCGTAGACGTGACCGCGCTGGACCATGTCCTCCATGCGGTACTTCATATTGTCGCGCAGATAGTCGAAGCCGAGCTCGTTATTGGTGCCGTAGGTGATGTCGCAGCCGTAGGCCTTCTGGCGCTCCTCGTCCTCCATGCCGTGGACAATGTTGCCGACGGTGAGGCCGAGGAATCCGTAGATCTGGCCCATCCATTCCGCGTCGCGCTTGGCCAGGTAGTCGTTGACGGTGACCACGTGCACGCCCTTGCCGGTGAGCGCGTTGAGATAGACCGGCAGGGTGGCGACCAGCGTCTTGCCTTCGCCGGTCTTCATTTCGGCAATCCGGCCCTCGTGCAGGATCATGCCGCCGATGAGCTGCACGTCGAAATGGCGCTGGCCAAGGGTGCGCTTGGCCGCCTCGCGCACGGTGGCAAAGGCGGGGATCAGCAGGTCGTCCAGCTTGGCGCCGTCGGCGATCTGCTGCTTGAACTCGTCGGTGCGGGCCCTGAGCTGATCGTCGGAAAGGGCCTCGACCTCCTTTTCAAGGGCGTTAATCTTGTCGACGCGCGGCTGATAGCTGCGGATGCGCCGGTCGTTGGCGGAACCGAACAGCTTACGGGCGACGGCGCCGATCATGGAGAGCTCCTCAATTTCTTGACCGGCGCTTCACTATCACGCCGCCGCGGCCGGATTTTGCTTCCGGCGCTCCGGAAATGCGGCACTTTTCGGGCGAAATCGACGCGAACGGGGGCCGAACCAAACAACCCGGCCGGTTAGCCGAGAGATAGGAGGGGGTCGAATTATTGTCAATTGGCCGCCTGGGAAGGGCCTTAACGGCATTCGCCGCCGGTTGGGTCACGGTGAGTTTAGCGCCGCCCGGCGCGTCCGCCATTGCAATGCCACGCTTGTTGGGTGACAAGGCGGCCGACCGCCGCTCAAGCTAGCGGAACTCCCTTTCCAAGGACAGCGCCATGATCACTTCCCTTCTCGCCGGTCGCACAGCCCTTACGCGCCGGACCGGCCTTGCCGCCTCCGCCCTGGCGCTGCTGCTTGCAGCGGTAGGGCCGTTGCACGCCGAAGATGCCAAGGACCCGCTCATCGCCAAGGTGAACGGCGTCGAAATCCACCAGAGCGATCTCGACCTGGCCGAGACGCAGGCCGGCCAGATTCCGCCCATGCCGCCGGCGGCCAAGCGCGACTACCTCGTGCAGTTCATGGCCGACGTGATCCTGGTGTCGAAAGCGGCCGAGGACAAGAAGCTGGACAACACGGCCGAGTTCAAGCGGCACATGCAATTCGAGCGGCGCAAGTTGCTGATGTCCGACTTGCTGCAGTCGGTCGGCAATGCCGCGGTGACCGACGCCGAAATGCACAAGGTCTATGAGAACGCGGTCAAGCAGATGGGCCAGCAGGAAGAGGTGCATGCCCGGCACATCCTGATCCGCGCCAAGCCCGGCGACCAGAAGTCGAGCGACGCGGCCAAGGCCAAGATCGAGGCCATCATTGCCAAGCTCAAGAACGGCGCCGATTTCGCCAAGCTCGCCAAGGAGGATACGGAAGATCCCTCCGGCAAGGCCAATGGCGGCGACCTCGGCTATTTCAGCAAGGACCAGATGGTGCCGGCCTTTTCCAAGGTCGCATTCGGGTTGAAGAAGGGCGAGATTTCCGGCCCGGTGCACACCCAGTTCGGCTGGCACGTGATCAAGGTCGAGGACAAGCGCGTCAAGCCGGCGCCGACGTTCGACCAGGTAAAAACCCAGATCCAGCAATACGTGGAGCGCAAGGCGCAGGCCGATCTGGTGCAGAAGCTGCGTGGCGAAGCCAAGATCGAGAAGTTCTACAAGACCGCCGACGAGTCGAAGAAGGACGAGCCGACCAAGGCAGGCGCGCCAGCGAAGGCGGATATGCCCGCGAAGAAGTAGTTTTCGTCCAGCGCATCTGTTTAATTCTGCGTCATGGCCGGGCTTGTCCCGGCCATCTCGCTTAGGTAGGCACGTCAGTGCCCGTCTAATCGGGATCGCCGGGACAAGCCCGGCGACGACAGGCCATTGGATGCCGCGCCCATGTCCACCGCCATCTCCCCCCTTGCCCCCAAACACGTGCCCGACATGCCGGCCATTCCCGGCGTGAGGCTCGCCACCGCCGCCGCCGGCATCCGCTACCCCGGGCGCACCGACGTGCTGCTGGCGCTGTTCGATGCGGGCACAACCGTAGCCGGCGTCTTTACCCAGTCGAAATGCGCCTCCGCGCCGGTCGAGTGGTGCCGGGAGCACATGAAGGGGGGCAAGGCGCGCGCCCTGGTGGTCAATTCGGGCAATGCCAATGCTTTCACCGGGAAAACCGGGCGGGCAGCGACCAGGCTGACTGCCGATCTCGCCGCCAAGGCGGCCGGCTGCGCGAGGGCTGAGATTTTCCTCGCTTCGACCGGCGTCATTGGCGAGCCGCTCGATGCCCGCAAGTTCGCGGGCGTCATGGATGGACTGGTGGCGAACGCCAAGCCGGACGGCTTCCTGGATGCCGCGCGGGCGATCATGACCACCGACACCTTCCCCAAGGTGGCGACCGCCACGGCGAAACTCGGCAATGCCACGGTCACCGTCAACGGCATGGCCAAGGGCGCCGGCATGATCGCGCCGGACATGGCGACGATGCTGTCATTCGTCTTTACCGATGCGGCCATTTCGGCGCCCGTGCTGCGGGCGCTGCTCAAGGAAGGCGTCGCCGACACCTTCAACGCGGTGACCATCGACGGCGACACCTCCACCTCCGACACGCTGCTGATCTTCGCCACCGGCCAGGCCGACGATGCCCCGCGCATCGCCCGCGCCTCCGATCCGCGCCTGCGCGGGTTCCGGCAGGCGCTGCATGCCGTGCTCGCCGACCTGTCGGAGCAGATCGCGCGCGACGGAGAAGGCGCGCGCAAGCTGGTGGAGATCGTGGTGGAAGGCGCGGTGTCGGACAAATCGGCGCGGCGCATTGCCATGTCGATCGCCAATTCACCGCTGGTGAAGACGGCGATTGCGGGGGAGGACGCCAATTGGGGCCGGGTGGTGATGGCGGTGGGCAAGGCGGGGGAGCCGGCCGACCGCGATAAATTATCGATCTGGTTCGGCGGCATCCGCGTGGCCCATAAGGGCGCGCGCGATCCTTCCTATGACGAGGCGAAGGTCAGCGGGCAGATGAAAAAGCCCGAGATCAGCCTGAAAGTGGCGCTTGGGCTCGGCAAGGGGCGCGACCGCGTGCTCACCTGCGATCTCACCAAGGAATATATCGCCATCAACGGCGACTACCGCTCGTAACGGTCGGTTAACCGCGCGGACGTTGCGCTCGGCTCTCCTGCATTCGAGTTCAAATCCTCTTAACGATGGCCGTTTAGCGTCGAGGGTTGAAGGCCGTGAGCACGAAAACCGTACTTGTCGCCGCCTGCGCCCTCGTCGATGCCGACGGCCGCGTCCTCCTCGCGCAGCGGCCCGAAGGCAAGCCGATGGCAGGCCTCTGGGAGTTTCCTGGCGGCAAGGTGGAGGCCGGCGAGCGGCCGGAAGAATCGCTGATCAGGGAGCTCAAGGAGGAGCTCAGCATCGACGTCAGTGAGCCCTGCCTCGCGCCGCTCACCTTCGCCAGCCACGTCTATCCGGACTTTCACCTCCTGATGCCGCTCTATGTCTGCCGGCGCTGGGAAGGGACGATCAGAGCCACGGAAGGTCAGCGGCTGGCCTGGGTGAGACCGAACCGGTTGCGGGACTATGACATGCCGCCGGCCGACGTGCCGCTGGTGCCTCACCTGATCGCGCTGCTGTAGCTCCAGGGGCAAGGCCAATGCGTATCGATGTTATCAGTTTGAGAGCGAGAATCCGCCGCCTGCCGAGCGCGTGCGAGGGCGCCACAGCCATCGAATACGCCATCATCGCGGCCGGCATCTCGATCGCCATCGTCGCGGTGGTGGGCACGATCGGCACCAAGGTCAACCTCATGTTCACCTCGGCGTCGGGGATTTTCGGCTAGAACCAGACGCAAAAGATTGCGGCCGGGCGTGTCAGCCCGCCGTTGCGGGTGTATGCTTCCGGCAACGGCCCATCAGCGGCCGCCGACCGGAGGAGACCGCCATGGACAGCTTCTTCGCACGCCAGCTTGCCCTCTATGCCAGCTATCATCGCGACGAGCGCAATCGCGCCACGCATTTCGTCGGCATTCCGGCCATCGTGTTTTCCATCCTGGTGCCCTTGGCCCTGGCGCGTACGGAAAGCGGGCTCTCCGCCGCCATGCTGGTGGCCGCCATCGCGGTGATCGGCTGGGTCATTCTCGACCGGGTCATCGGCTTCGCCATGGCGCTGATCATGCTGCCGATGCTGCTGTTGGCGGAATGGATCGCCCGCAGTTACGGAAGCGCCGCCGCCTGGATCGTGTTCGCGGTGTTCTTCGTCGGCGGCTGGGTCTTTCAGCTCGTCGGCCATATGTGGGAAGGCCGCCGACCTGCGCTGGCCGACAATCTGTTCCAGGCCTTTATCGGGCCGATGTTCATCATGGCCGAAGTGCTGATCGCGCTGGGGCTGAAGCCGGAATTGAAGCAAGCCATCGAGCAGGCGCCGCGCGCGGGATGATTTAGCCGCCGGCCTTATCGCCGGCCGGTCGCTCCTTCGCACCGAGCGCATCAGCAAGCCGTTGCCTTGCAGAGCCTGGCTTGAGAGGCTGTTGCTGGTTCTGGTGCGGCGCCCAGCCTGAGAGCCAGACAATCTCGAAGGTCGCGCGCAGGCGGCCGTCGGCATCGGCGAAGCGTTCGCGATAGATTTCCGCCATGCGCATCAGCGTGGCGCGCCGCAGCGGCGCGCGGCGGCGCTCGGCGAGCACGTTGGTCGCGCCCATGCGGCGCAGATCGCGCATCAGCGCGAATGCGTTGTCGTAGCGCACGGTGACACGATCGGAATCGACGACCGGTAGCGCGAAGCCGGCGCGCTGCAACAGAGCGCCCAGGTCGCGCAGATCGGCAAAGGGCGCGACGTGCGGCGAGATGCCGCCCTCGAGCTCGCTTTCCGCTGCAGCGAAGGCCTGGCGCAATTCGGTGAGCGTTTCGCCGCCGGTGAGCGCCGCGAGAAAAAGACCGTCGGGCTTGAGCGCGCGGCGGATCTGGACGAGCGCGCCCGGCAGGTCGTTGACGAACTGCAGCGCCAGCGCGGAGACGACGAGATCGAGCGAGGCGTCGGCAAAAGGCAGCGCTTCCTCGTCGGCGACCACGTCCAAGTGCAAGGCGTCGCCACACACAGCGTGCGCCGCGTGGACAAGCGTGGCGACTTTGCCGCTGTCCGCCA
The DNA here is from genome assembly GCA_963837965.1 of uncultured Pseudomonadota bacterium. Taxonomy (GTDB): domain Bacteria; phylum Pseudomonadota; class Alphaproteobacteria; order Rhizobiales; family Xanthobacteraceae; genus Pseudolabrys. The sequence continues at coordinate 259,834 of CAWIPY010000017.1, forward strand.
GCGCATTGACGACCGCATTGCCCGGCGTGCCGAGATCGACGGCGCAGCCGAACTGGCGCAGCACGGCGGAAAGCCGTTCACTCAATTCCTCGGCAACGCGGTCGATGAGGAAGGTCTCGGACCCCAGCGCCTGCGCACGCCGTTGGCGGGCGCGCAGGAGAGGGCGATCGAAAAGCGCAGTGCTGGGCACGTCATCACCAGATCGTCCCCTTCCCCGCATGCGGGGAGAGGGACAGGGAGGGGGCAGTTCTAAGACAATCTATGCCCGAATTCCCCCTCCCCAACCCTCCCCCGCAGGCGGGGGAGGGAGTAGGCTGTGCGAACCGTGATCGCGTGCCCACGATGATTGAGATCGACGAAACCACCTGCGTCCAGCCACCGCGTGTGGCGCGCTGGGTTACTCCGCTGCGCACGCTCCTGCGCCACGCGCTCGACGCCGCGCTGCCGCCGCTGTGCCCGGCCTGCCGCGCGCCGCTGGGCGAGGGTGCGGGGCTTTGCGCCGGCTGCTGGTCCAAGCTTTCCTTCATCGAGCCGCCGTTCTGCGCGCGGCTCGGCATCCCCTTCACCTACGATCCCGGCCCGGGCCTCTTGTCGATGGAGGCGATCGCCAATCCGCCTGCCTATGACCGCGCGCGCGCGGCGGTACGCTACGACGAGGTGGCACGCGCCCTGGTGCTCTCGTTCAAATACGGCGACCGGCTCGATCTCGCGCCCACGATGGGGCGCTGGATGGCGCGCGCGGGGCGCGAACTCACGGAAGGCGCCGATGCGCTGGTGCCGGTACCGCTGCATTGGCGCAGGCTTTGGTCGCGGCGCTTCAACCAGTCGGCGGCGCTGTCCGGGGCGATATCGAGCGCGAGCGGCGTGCCGGTACTCGACGATACGCTCAAGCGCGTGCGCGCCACACCGCAGCAGGTCGGCCTGTCGAAGACGCAGCGCGCCGACAATGTGCAGGGCGCGTTCCGCGTGCCGGCGGACCGCAAGGCGGAGGTCGCCGGGCGGCGGCTCATCCTGGTCGACGACGTGCTCACCTCGGGAGCGACGGTGGATACCTGCGCCCGCGCCCTGCTGCGGGCGGGGGCTGCGCATGTCGATGTGCTGGTATTCGCCCGGGTTGTGGCGCCGGTGCGCAGCCCCATATAAAAATGATCCGGAAACAGCCTGGTACGGCCCCCTAAATGCCTGCGCCTCTTATCGAAATCTACACGACCCGCTGGTGCCCCTATTGCATCAGGGCGAAGGCCCTGCTCAAACGCAAGGGCGCGGCCTTCACCGAAATCGACGTTTCGCGCGACCCTGAGCGGCGCAGCGAGATGGTCGCGCGGGCCAGCGGTGGCTATACCGTGCCGCAGATCTTCGTCGGGCCGGTGCATGTCGGCGGTTGCGACGACCTGCATGCGCTCGAACGTGCCGGCAAGCTGGACCGCCTGCTGGCGGGCGACGGAGCGGCGGCATGAGCCGCATGGGCAAGAGAAGTTGGTAACTGCCGATGGCCACCCGCACTTTCAAAGCCGCCATGATCCAGATGCGCTCCGGCATGACGCCGGGCGCGAATGTGGACTCGGCCGCGCGCCTGATCGGCGAAGCCAAGAACGCCGGCGCCGAATACGTGCTGACGCCGGAAATGACCAACATCCTTGCCGCCAGGCGCGAGCAGCTTTTCAGCACCGTCGTGGAAGAGGAGCGCGACCCCTCGCTTGCCGCATTCCGCGCGCTGGCGCGCGAACTCGGCATCACCGTGCATATCGGCTCGCTGGCGATCAAGCTCAGCCACGACCGCGCCGCCAACCGCGCCTTCGTCATCGATGCCAAGGGCGAGATTGCGGTGCGCTACGACAAGATCCACATGTTCGACGTTGATCTCGCCGGCGGCGAAAGCTACCGCGAGTCGAACAGCTACCGGCCTGGTGAACTGGCCGTGCTGGCCGATCTGCCCTGGGGCCGGCTCGGCGTGACCATCTGCTACGATCTGCGTTTCCCGGCGCTCTATCGCGCGCTGGCGGAAGCCGGCGCCAGCATGCTGGCAATTCCTTCTGCTTTCACCCGGCAGACCGGCGAGGCGCACTGGCACGTGCTCAACCGCGCCCGCGCCATCGAGAATGGCTGCTTCGTGTTCGCCGCTGCGCAATGCGGCAAGCACGAGAGCGGGCGGGAGACTTTCGGCCACTCGCTGATCGTCGACCCCTGGGGGCGCATCCTGGCGGAGGGCGGCAGCGAGCCGGGCCTGGTCATGGCCGAGGTCGATCCGGAAGAAGTGTCGAAGGCGCGGGCGCGCATTCCTTCGCTGGAGCACGGCCGCCGCTTCGAGATCGTCGAGCCGATGGCCGAGCCCACGCATTTGCACGTCGTGCCGGGAATGGGGGCGGAATGATCCGTTACGCACTGGTTTGCGAGAAGGGCCACGCTTTCGAGAGCTGGTTCGCCAACTCGAACGCCTACGACAAGCAGGCCAAGCGCAAGCTGGTGACCTGCCCGCATTGCGGTTCAGCGAAGGTCGAGAAGGCGATCATGGCGCCGCGGCTGGCCACGTCGAAGAAGCGCAAGCCGCAAGGAGAAGCGCCGTCCGAGGTCGCGCCCGCAGCGCCCACGACAGAGACGCCGGCGGCAGAAACGCCGGCGCCGGTCGCCATTGTCTCGCCGCAGGAACAGGAATTCCGCGCCAAGCTGAAAGAACTGCGCGACCAGGTGCTCAAACATGCCGAGCATGTCGGCAGCAAGTTTCCCGAGGAAGCGCGCAAGATGCACTACGGCGAGATCGAGCACCGCTCCATCTACGGCGTGGCGACGCCCGACGAGGCCGCCGAACTGGTCGAGGAAGGCATCGAGGTGCATCCCCTGCCGCTGCTGCCGGAGGAGCGGAATTAGTTGGACGGCAGGCGATAACGGTCAAATCATTCCGATTGCCGCAACAGTTCATGCGCCGCATTTCGAACTCATCGCAACTTAACGCCGCGCTGCCAAACTCGAGCGGACGTGGCACCGGCAGCATCTTCACCGCGGCGCCGGTGGGCTTGCCGGCCGGCGCCTAAGAGCGAATAGGGTTCAGGCGGAGTGGTCTCTGCGCAATTCGGGCGCCGCTATTTCGCCAGCTCGATGGCCCACACCAACAGCGCCACGCCGATCACCACCAGCGCGATGCCGATGCGCTCGCGGTTGGAAGTAGGCTGCTTGAAGACGAAGTGCGTCACCCCCTGCGCGAACAGCACCTCGACCAGCGCCAGCGTGCGCACATTGGCCGCGGTCGTGATGGCGAAGGCGAGAAACCAGAACTCGGAAGCGAAAGCGCCCATGAAGCCGGCGAACAGCGACGGCTTCCAGGCCTTGCCGATGGCGCCGAGCACCTTGGGATCGCGCAACGCCAGATAGGCAGTGAGAATGGCAGCCTGCAACACCAGGCCCACGGCAAGCGTGAAGGTCGCCGCCATGACGAAATGCGGCAGATGCAGCGAAAGAATCGCGCCGCGATAGCCAATGGCGGCGAAGGCGAACAGTGCGCCCGACAACAGGCCGACCACGGTCGATGCCTTGGTGCTGACCTGGGCGGCGCCCGGCTTCAACGAGATCACGATGACGCCGGCGGTGGCGATCAAGATGGCCGCGGCCGACAGCGGCGTGACGTGATCGCCGAGGAAAATGAGGCCGAACAGCGCCACCTGCACCGGCTCGGTCTTGATATAGGCGTAGGCCACCACGAAAGAGCGCTTGTCCATCACCGCCAGCATGGTGGCGGTGGCGGCGATCTGGGCGAGCGAGCCGAGCACCACCCAGCCCCAGAATTCGCGCGGCGGATGCGGCAGTCCGTAACCGGCGACGAGCATCACGCCGGGCAGGAACACCAGGAGGGCAAAGGGAAAGCCGAACAGGAAGCGGACATGGGTGGCGCCGACCGTGCCGAGCGTGGCGGTCAGCTCGCGCTGCATGGCGTTGCGCGCGGTCTGCGCCGCCGCGGCGATCAGCGTGAAGACGGCCCAGAGCATGTGTTCTCTCCGTGGTCATGCGCGAAGGCTCCGACCCGCGCGAGCCGGATCTAGTCTCGTCTTTTGCGGAATGATGGATGTACTGGTCGGGCCTCGCGCTGACCAGAGCAGCATATGCGCTCAGGCCGCGGCCGCTTTGATCTCCGCGGCCTCGGGGAATTCGGTGGCCTTGCCGTTCTCATTGTCGATCAGCAGGAACAGATCGAAATAACGGATCGTGGGTGCGCCGCCGGTGCGCTTGATGATCGATTGCCGCCATTGCTCGTTGTGCGCGCGCTGCGCGGCTTCGACCGACGGCCAGATATAGACGCCGGCGCCGGTCCTGCTCGCCTGCGAGCCGGTGATTTCGAGGAGGAAATGCTTGCGCAGCAGTTCCTTATTCGCCTGCCATTTGGGAATGACCGAGCGGGCTTCTTCCGCCACCTGCTCGCGGGTCCAGCCCTTGGGCGAGTTGAATTCAACCAGTTCCAGAATCACGAGACTTCTCCTTGCGCGGCCCGCGCGGCCGCCAGCATGTAATTGACATCCATGTCGGACGACAATTGCCAGCGGTCGGCGAACGGATTGTAGACGACGCCGCGCTCACCGATGACACTCAGGCCGGTAGCCTCGACGGTGGTCTCCAGCTCGCGCGGGGTGACGAACTTGTCCCACTGATGGGTGCCGCGCGGCAGCCAGCGCAGCACGTATTCGGCGCCGACGATGGCCAGGGCGAAGCTCTTCAGCGTGCGGTTGAGCGTGGCGGCGATGAACAGCCCGCCGGGGCGGACCATGGACGCGCAGGTCGACACGAAACCTTCCACGTCGGCGACGTGCTCGACCACCTCCATGGCCAGCACCACGTCGAAAGTCTCGCCCGCCTCCGCCAGTTCCTCGGCCGTGGTGGCGCGGTAGTCGACCGCCGCGCCCTGATCTTCGGCGTGCGCCCGCGCGGCCTCGATGTTCTCCTCGGCCGGGTCGGCTCCCACCATGTCGGCGCCTAGCCGCGCCAGCGGCTCCGACAGGACGCCGCCGCCACAGCCGATATCCAGCATGCGCAGCCCCTTGAGGCAGTCGAGCTTGCGCGGGTCGCGGTCAAAGCGCGCGGCAGCCTGATCGCGGATATAGGTAAGGCGCACCGGGTTGAGCTTGTGCAGCGCGGCCATCGGCCCGCGCGGGTTCCACCAGTCGGCGGCGTGGCGCGAAAAGCGCTCGACTTCGGCGCTATCGACGCTGGTCGCGTGGGCTTTGCGGCTGACCATCGGGGCTTTCTCGCTCAGCGGCCATTGTTGCAGGGGGGCCGGGCCGCCGTTATGTATACCCGCCTTTTCGGGCCGGCGCCTGGGGCCACCCCCCGCGCCGGCCGCAATTTAAGCGCCTAACGGCAGCGTCCGGGAACGTCAATGGCACGGCTGGTGATGAAATTCGGCGGAACGTCGGTCGCCGACCTTGACCGCATCCGCAATGTGGCCCGCCACGTCAAGCGCGAGGTCGACGCCGGCCATGACGTGGCGGTGGTGGTCTCGGCCATGGCGGGGGCGACCAACCAGCTCGTCTCCTGGTGCCGCGAGGCGGCGGTGCTGCATGACGCGCGCGAATACGACGCGGTGGTGGCGACCGGCGAGCAGGTGACCGCCGGCCTCCTCGCCATCGTGCTGGAGGGCATGGGCGTCAACGCGCGCTCCTGGCAGGGCTGGCAATTGCCGATCCTCACCGACAACGCACACGGCGCCGCCCGCATTCTCGATGTGAACGGTTCGGAGCTGATCAAACGCTTTCAGGAGCTTGGGCAGGTGGCGGTGATCGCCGGCTTCCAGGGGATGTACAAGGACTCAGGCCGCGTCACGACCCTGGGCCGGGGCGGCTCCGACACATCGGCGGTGGCGATCGCGGCTGCGATCCAGGCGTCGCGCTGCGACATCTACACCGACGTGGACGGCGTCTACACCACCGATCCGCGCGTCGTACCGAGGGCGCGCCGGCTCGACAAGATCGCCTACGAGGAAATGCTGGAGCTCGCTTCGCAAGGCGCCAAGGTGATGCAGGTGCGCTCGGTCGAGCTCGGCATGATGCACAACGTGCCGATCTTCGTGCGCTCGAGTTTCGACAAGCCGGAAGACATCAACCCGCACGCCAACATGCCGCCCGGCACGCTTATTTGCGACGAGAGTGAAATCATGGAACAGCAGGTCGTTACGGGAATCGCGTTTTCGAAGGACGAGGCGCAGATCTCGATCCGCCGCGTCGAGGACAAGCCGGGCATCGCCGCTGCGATCTTCGGTCCGCTCGCCGACGCCAACATCAATGTCGACATGATCGTGCAGAACGTCTCCGCCGACGGGCTGACCACCGACCTCACCTTCACCGTGCCGTCGTCCGACTACGAGCGCGCGCGCGATACCATCGAGAAGGCCAAGAAGGAGATCGGCTTCGATCGCCTCGACACGGCGACCGACGTGGCCAAGGTGTCGGTCATTGGCATCGGCATGCGCAGCCACGCCGGCGTCGCCGCCAAGGCGTTCAAGGCGCTGGCCGAGCGCGGCGTCAACATCCGCGCCATCACCACCTCCGAGATCAAGTTCTCGGTGCTGATCGACGCCGCCTATTCGGAGCTGGCGGTGCGCACGCTGCATACGCTGTACGGGCTGGACAAGGCCTAAGGCCGGGAGAACGCCATGCGGGTGATCACGCTCGAAGAACATTTTTCGGTGCCGGCGCTGGTCAAGCGCATCGACCCGGCCGTCATCAAGGCGCGCGGCTACATCCCGCGCCAGGTGCCGAAGAACCGGGCCAACCCGATGGAGCTGCTGCCCGAGATCGGCGAGCAACGCCTGAAGTCGATGGACGAAGCCGGCATCACGCTGCAAATCCTCTCCAACAGCGGCCCCGGCCCCGACCTGGTGCCGGGCGAAGACGGTGTCGCCATGGCGCGCGAGATGAACGATCATCTGGCTCAAGCTTGCGCGCGCCATCCCGACCGCCTCATGGGCTTTGCCGTGCTGCCCCTGCAGAGCCCGGAGGCTTGCGCCGACGAGCTACGCCGTTGCGTGAAGGAACTGAAATTCCCCGGCGCGCTGGTCAACGGCACCACCGAGGGCCGCTTTCTTGACCACCCGAGCTATGACGACCTGCTGGCGGCCGCGGTCGAGCTCGACGTGCCGATCTACATCCACCCGCATATTCCGCCGGCGCCCGTGCGCGAAGCCTATTATTCCGGCCTGGAGCCGGGCGCCTCCCGCGTGCTGGCCACCGCCGGCTGGGGCTGGCATTCGGAGACGGCCATCCATGTGCTCCGCATGGTGCTGGCCGGGACGCTCGACAAGCATCGTAAGCTGAAGATCATCATCGGCCATATGGGCGAGATGCTCCCGGTGATGCTGGACCGGCTCGACAAGGTGTCGACGCTCGACATCGACCATCTCAGCCGGCCGATCAGCCGCGCCATCCTCGATCAGGTCTGGCTCACCACCAGCGGCATCTTCACCGAGCCGCCGCTCTTGGCCGCGCAGATGACCTTCGGCATGGATCGCATCATGTTCTCGGTCGACTACCCCTATGCGCCCAACATGGCCGGCCGCCGCTTCCTCAATGCCATCTCGCTGGCGCCCGACGACATGGCCAAGCTCTGCCACGGCAATGCCGAGACGCTGTTGAAGCTGGGGGCGTGAGGGGGTCACTGGACCTCAATCCGTCATCCTGAGGTGCGAGCCCATAGGGCGAGCCTCGAAGGATGCTCGGCCCGGGCCGTCGCCCTTCGAGGGCCGCCTTCGGCGGCCACCTCAGGGTGACGGATCAAGGGTTTGGCTTGCCCCTTGCATGGGGCATTCGCTATAGCCTGCCCGATATGCGACCGTGGGTTACAGGCGGTCCCCACGGTCGCTATTCGTACATGATTGGGCCGTAGGAGGTGGCCGTGGCCAAAAGGCCGCGGCTTGACAAGGGCTTCGACGATGCGTGGCGCGCTCGGCGGTCCGCGCGTGCTGTTGCGCCGGCTTCGCGAGGTGATGGCGGAGCCGGTCAGCGCGCAAGACCGTCTCGACAAGGTGGTCGTGCTGATCGCCGCCAACATGGTGGCGGAGGTGTGCTCGGTCTACGTCTTGCGCGTAGACGGAACGCTGGAACTGTACGCCACCGAGGGCCTCAAGCACGAGGCCGTGCATGCCACCGTGCTGAGCCGCGACGAGGGCCTGGTCGGTCTCGTCGCCAGCGAGGCCAAGCCGATCAACCTCTCCGACGCGCAGAGCCATCCGGCCTTCTCGTTCCGGCCGGAGACCGGCGAAGAAATCTACCATTCCTTCCTCGGCGTGCCGATCCTGCGCGCCGGCAACACGCTGGGCGTGCTGGTCGTGCAGAACCGGGCGCGGCGCACCTACACCGAGGAGGAAGAGGAAGCGCTGCAGACCACGGCGATGGTGCTCGCCGAGATGATCGCCTCGGGCGAGCTCTCGGCGCTTGCCCGCCCGGGCGCCGAGCCGGCGGCGCGCCACACCCTGCATCTGGTCGGCACGTCGCTGTCCGACGGCATCGCCCTCGGCCATGTGGTGCTGCACGAGCCGCGCGTGGTGATCACCAACGTCATCGCCGACGACGTGCCGCGCGAACTGAAGCGGCTCGACGCCGCCATCGCCGCGCTGCGCGCCGATCTCGATCGTTTGGTCGAGCACCGCGACGTGATCGAAGGCGGCGAGCACCGCGAGGTGCTCGAGGCCTACCGCATGTTCGGCTACGACCAGGGCTGGCTGCACAAGATGCGTGAGGCGGTGATGACCGGCCTCACCGCCGAGGCCGGCGTCGAACGCGTGCAGTCGGACACCCGCGCGCGCATGCTGCGCGCCTCCGACCACTATTTGCGCGACCGCCTGCACGACCTCGACGATCTGGCCAACCGGCTGATGCGGGTGCTGATGGGCCAGGACCACGCGCCCAGCAAGGAGCAGTTGCCGGAAAACGCCATCGTGGTGGCGCGCGCCATGGGACCGGCGGCGCTGCTGGATTACGACCGCCGGCGGCTGCGCGGCCTGGTGCTGGAGGAAGGCGGGCCTACCTCGCACGTCTCCATCGTGGCGCGCGCACTCGGCATCCCGGCGGTAGGCGAAATCTCCAACGCCACCGGCCTGGTCGAATCGGGCGATGCCATCATCGTGGATGGCGCCACCGGCCACGTGCACATGCGGCCGCCTTCCGACATCGAGGCGGCCTATGCGGAGCGGGTGCGTCTGCGCGCGCGCCGCCAGGCGCAATATCATGCGCTCCGCGACAAGCCCTGCGTCACCAAGGACGGCCAGCGTATCGTGCTGATGATCAATGCCGGTCTCGCCGTCGACCTGCCCCATATCGAAGAGACCGGCGCCGCCGGCATCGGCCTGTTTCGCACAGAGCTGCAGTTCATGGTGGCGAATGCGTTTCCACGCACCCAGGAGCAGTTCGCCCTCTACCGCGCGGTGATGGACGCCGCCGGCAAGAAGCCGGTGACCTTCCGTACCCTCGACATCGGCGGCGACAAGGTGCTGCCCTATATGCGCAACGTGGAGGAGGAAAACCCGGCTTTGGGCTGGCGCGCCATAAGGCTCGGCCTCGACCGGCCCGGGCTGCTGCGCAGCCAGTTGCGCGCGCTGCTGCGCGCCTCGGGCGGCCGCGAGTTGCGCCTGATGTTCCCCATGATCGCCATGGTGGAGGAGTTCGACCAGGCCAAGGCACTGGTTGAGCTGGAATTGACCCATCTGCGCCGGCACGGCCACGGCCTGCCGGAGCGGGTGGAAATCGGCACCATGCTCGAAGTGCCGGCGCTTCTATTCCAGCTCGACGAATTGCTGGAGCGGGTGGATTTTCTTTCGGTCGGCTCCAACGACCTGATGCAATTCCTCTATGCCGCCGACCGCGGCAATATCCGCGTGTCCGACCGATTCGACCCCTTGTCGGCGCCGGTGCTGCGCGCGCTCAAGGACGTGGCCGACCGAGCCCGCAAGCACGGCAAACCAGTGGCGCTGTGCGGGGAGCTTGCCTCGCAGCCGATCGGCGCGCTGGCGCTGGCGATTCTCGGCTACCGCTCGCTGTCGCTGTCCCCCTCCGCCATCGGCCCGGTCAAGGCGCTGCTCATGGAGCTCGACGTGCGCAAGGGCGAGCAGGCAATCCTGCCGTTTCTGGCGCAGCCGGTCGGCAGCGTGTCCATCCGCCACAAGCTGGAGAGCTTCGCGGCGACGGAGGGTTTGCAGTTATAGCTGTCATGTCCGGCGAACCGGGTCCGGCCTTCGGCCGCACCGGCCGCAAACTCGCGCCGGACATCTCGCTTAGGGGCGCAAAATGCCTACCTAAGCGCGGTGCCCGGGCCTTCGCTCGCCGAAAGGTTATTGGTATAGCCGCGCCTGATGCCGCTTCGGCCCACATGCGGGACGAAGCCGGCCATGACGTATAAGAAATGAGACCGCAACTTTGATCGCCCTACCACAACAGAAGCTCGACGCCCTGCTCGCCCGCCATTCCATGGTGGAAAGCGAGCTGGCAACCAATTTATCCCCTGACGACTACATCAAGCTGTCGCGCGAATTCGCCGAGCTTGGCCCGGTGATCGACGCGATCAAGGCCTATCGCGCCATCGCCGGCGAGATCGCCGACCTGGAAGCGCTGATTGACGACCCGTCCACCGACGGCGAGATGCGCAAGCTCGCTGAAGCCGAGAAGCCTGCGCTCGAGGAGCGCAAGGAGCACCTGGAGCGGAGGATCGGCCTGGCCTTGGTGCCCAAAGACGCCATGGACGACCGCAACGTCATCATCGAAATCCGCGCCGGCACCGGCGGCGATGAAGCGTCGCTGTTCGCCGGCGATCTTTTCCGCATGTACGAGCGCTACGCCGCCAAGGTGGGCTGGAAGACCGAAATCATCTCCATGAGCGAGGGCACCAAGGGCGGTTTCAAAGAGATCGTCGCCGAGATCCGCGGCCGCGGCGCCTTCGCCAAGCTGAAATTCGAGTCCGGCGTGCACCGCGTGCAGCGCGTGCCCGACACCGAGGCTTCGGGCCGCATCCATACGTCGGCCGCGACGGTGGCCGTACTGCCGGAGGTGGAGGATGTCGACGTCGAGATCAACGACGCCGATCTGAGGATCGACACCATGCGCGCGGGCGGCGCCGGCGGCCAGCATGTCAACAAGACGGAATCCGCCATCCGCATCACGCACATCCCGAGCGGCATCGTGGTGGCGGTGCAGGAAGAGCGCTCGCAGCACAAGAACCGCGCCAAGGCCATGACCATGCTGCGCGCCAAGCTCTACGATCAGGAGAAGACCAAGCGCGATTCGGAACGCGCGGCCGACCGGCGCGGACAGGTCGGGTCGGGCGACCGCTCCGAGCGCATCCGCACCTACAATTTCCCGCAGGCCCGCGTCACCGACCATCGCATAAACCTGACCCTCTATAAGCTGCCGCAGGTGATGGAGGGCGAGGCGCTCGACGAGGTGATCGACGCGCTGGTGACGCAGCATCAGGCGGAGCTTCTTGCGGCCGAAGGCGCGCGCGTATGATCGCGAAAACCTGACGGGACTCGACCCGAGGCATCATGCGCAGGCGAACGGTGAAGGACGCTGTGATTGTATCTAGTCCGATAGGGCTCTAGCCAGTGAGGATCATTCCCGCGCTGAAAGACGGCGTCTCGGTCGCCGAGGCGATGCAGTTGCTGGCGCAAGCCTTCAACCGCGCCGGTATTGAAGATGCGAGGGTCGATGCCCGCGCCCTGCTCTGCCACGCGCTGCGCGTCGATCGCGCGCGCCTGCTGTCCGACTCCGAACGCATCCTGGAAGCGCGCGAGGTTGCCGCCGTGCAGGGCTTGGCTGCGCGGCGCCTCAAGCGCGAGCCGGTATCGCGCATCCGCGGCCGCAAGGAATTCTGGAATCTGACGCTGGAGGTCACGCCGGCCGTGCTCACGCCGCGTCCGGAAACCGAGACGGTGGTGGAAGCGGCCCTCGACCTGATCGGGCGCGATGCCACGCAAATGGAAATGCTGCGCATTCTCGACATTGGCACCGGCTCGGGCGCGTTGCTTCTGGCGCTGCTCGGCGAATTGTCCAACGCGGTCGGCCTCGGCACCGACATCAGCGAAGACGCACTGGAGGTCGCGCGCGCCAATGCCGAACGCAATGGCCTGAAGGACCGCTGCACCTTCGTTGCCTGCGACATCGCCGAAGGCATCGAGGGCAAATTCGATCTGATCGTATCGAACCCGCCCTATGTGAGGCGCGCCGACATCGCGACGTTGGAGCCGGAGGTGCGCGACTACGCGCCGCGGCTTGCGCTCGATGGCGGCGAGGAGGGGCTCGACTGCTACCGCGCCATTGTGGCGCAAGCCCCGCCACTGCTTGCGCGGGGCGGCCGGCTGATCGTGGAACTTGGCCTCGGTCAGGAGCCGGCGGTACGCGCACTGTTCACCAAAGCTGGATTGCAGGCGGGGGCGGCACGGACCGATCTGGCGGGGATTCCGCGCGCTTTGCCTGCGAAAAAATACCTATAAAGGCGGCCATGTGATAGGCGCATTGCGACCCGGTGAAAACTGCAGCCCCTGAATAAGTTGCGAAAAAACCTCTTGGAAACCGTCGCGGAAACGACTAGCTTCCGGTTACGGAATCGACCCGTGAGGTTGCGCTGCCTTGACGAACCCCCGGAGCATTACGCTCTGTGCGGCGGCGGCGCAGGGCGGTTGACGAGGGCCGGCTTTAAGCCACAACGGCAAGCAAGACGGCAACGACACCGCCAGATGCGGGTCTGGATGCTTCACCGGTTGGGCGCATCAATTTCGATACTTTGGCGATGCGCATGACAAGAGGTTAGCAACGCCGCGGCTCAAGATCGCGGCTACTGGGGTTGCTGTTGCAATCACGATAACGGTCAAAAAGAACGTTCGAGCATTCGCGCGGAAAGTCGGCGTCGGCGTCGCGGCCGGTGCAGCGGGTTTTCGTGTGGGTTGAACTGTAGTTGGCAAAGGTCGGCGGTGCGACAGCCGCGAATGAGACGAAAGGTCAGCGAAAAGGCATGAGAAACGGTCAGAAACGCATGCGCGGCCGCGGCGGTGGCGGCGGTCACCGCAAAAGCCAGAATCCGCTGACGCGGGTCTACGAGTCGAACGGACCCGACGTAAAAATCCGTGGTACCGCCTCGCATATCGCCGAAAAGTACATCCAGCTCGCGCGCGACGCGCAAGGCTCGGGCGATCCGGTGGCGGCGGAAAACTACTATCAGCACGCTGAGCATTATTTCCGCCTGATCGCTGCGGCGCAGGAGCAGTTTCGCCAGCAGAACCCCTACTACCAGCAGCAGCCGCAAGCGGGCGGCGACGACGGCTACAGCGAAGAAGGCGACGAGGGGCAGTCCTACGGGGGCCAGAACGAGCCGAGCTTCGCGCCGCGCGAACAGCAGCCGCAGCCTTACCTGCCGCGCGACGCGCAGCCATTCCCGCCGCGTGATCAGCAGGTGACACGGCCGCCGCAGCAGGCCACGACCGACGAGAGCGCCGTTGGCCTACCCGCCTTCATCACCGGCGGCGGCCAGCCGCAGCCCGCCGCCAACGGTCACGATCAGACCGAACGCGGCCAAAGAGGCGGCGAAGGTGCCCAGGGCGAGCGCTACGGCGGCGGCTATCGACGGCGCCGCCGCCACCGCAGCGGCGGCAGCTTCCGCGGCGAGCGTGCCGAAGCCGGCGAAGGCGGCGGTGGCGAGCCACCTCTCGGGGAATAACCACGTTAACCGGTAGCCTGGCACGTCCGCGCGCGGTGCCGATCCGCGACCGCGTGGCGCCCTGAATCCAGCGTCACGGCGAAGGCGCGCAAGCGGTCGCGGCATACGCGCTCGCCCGCATGCCGTGCGCGCTCCGGAGACGCGGACGTCAAATAATGCCGCTCAAAAATAGTGGCCCATGTGCAGGCGCACGAAGACCGGCAGCAGGATGACGACGAACAGCACCGGGAAGATGCACATCATCATCGGCACCGCCAGCTTGGCCGGCAGCGCATAGGCCTTCTCCTCGGCGCGCGAGAGGCGGGCATGGCGCATGTCGTCGGAATAGACGCGCAGCGCATCCGTGATGGAAGAGCCGAGATCGATCGACTGGTTGATGAGCGTGGCGAAGGCGCGAGCCTCCTCCAGCGCGAGCCGGCCGGCGAAGCGCTCAAGCGCGTCCTTCAAGGGCCGACCGGCGCGGATTTCCAGATTGGTCATGTGGATGTTGGCGGTCAGCGACGGGTAGCTGTCGCCGAGCTCGCGGCCGACGCGCTCGAGCGAAGCCTCCATCGACAGGCCGGAATCGGCGCAGACCACCAGCAGGTCCATGAAGTCGGGAAAGCCGGAGCGATGCTCCGCCTTGCGGCCGGCGATGCGGCGGTCGATGTACATGGAAGGGCCGACATAGCCCGCGACGCCGGCGGCGATCACCATGAGCCAGAAGGCGGTGCCGGTCTTTCCGAGGAAGGCCGGCACGAAAACGAAGACGGCAATGGCGAGCACGACGGCCAGCGCGGCGCGGCCGATGAAGAAATAAGCGACCGCGCGCGGATCGAACACGCCAGCCTGGACCAGGCGCGTGCGCAGCACCTTGGTATCGCCGGCGCTGCTCGTGGCGTAATGCTTGGTGGTGACTTCGATGAGCCGCGCCGCCGCCAGGCGGCTGGAATAGCGCAGCGAGCGCTTCGGATTGCCGGCGCGGGTGCCCTCGTCCATCACTCGCGCGGTGCGCCGCTTGACCGCGCCACGCACGCGCACGAACACCATGGCGGCGAAGGCGAGCGTGCCGGTCGCGAGGAACACCATCAATGCCATCATCAAGCTGGCGCTGTCGCGGAAGATGCCGGCGAAGGTGGTGAGAACGTCGTTCATTTCTAAATCTTGAAATTGACCATGCGGAACATGATGACGTTACCGATGCCCATCCAGCCCGCCGCCAGCGCCAGCGCGATCTTGGTGATGTCCTGGCCCCAGACGCTGGCATAGAAACTCGGCACCAGGAACTGGATGGTCGCGAACATGGCGATCGGCAGCGAGGATAGGATGAGCGCAGAGGCGCGGCCTTCGGCCGCCAGCGCGCGGATCTTGCGGCGCATCTTGAAACGCTGGCGGATGACGCCCGACAGGTTCTCCAGGATTTCGCCGAGGTTGCCGCCGGTCGAGCCCTGGATGGCGATCGCCGTGACGAACAGCGGCAGGTCGTCGGTGCCGACGCGGAAATAGAGGTTGCGCATGGCGGTCTCGAGATCGGCGCCGTAGGTGATCTCGTCGGTGACGATGCCGAACTCCGAGCCGATCGGGTCGGACATTTCGCGCGCCACCATGGTAATGGCGACCGGCACCGGATGGCCGGCGCGCAAAGAGCGCACGATGATGTCGATGCCGTCGGGAAACTGGGCGGCGAATTTCTTCTGCCGGCGGCTGCGCAGCATGACGAGGATCAGCGGCGGCAGCACGAGTCCTGCGAACAGCGCGGCTCCTCCTGCGTAAAGCAACTTGCCGTCATAGAAGAGCACGCCCGCGAAGGCGGCGACCGCGCCGGCGGCGATCAACATAAGCAGGCGCGTGAAGCCCATGGTGATGCCGGACTGCAGCACCAGCCGGTTGAAGGCCTCCACCGGCAGCCGGTAGTCGCCGCCGCCGGTCAGCCCGCGTTCGCGGCGCAACTGCACCAGCACGCTTTCGCGGTCCGGCCTGTCGTCCATTACCTTGAGCCGGCGATTGAGGTTCTTGCGGTAGGACGACTTGTTGTAGAACAACAGATAGGCGCCCTCGGCGAACAAGGCCGCCGACAGCCCGATCAGCAGGTAGAACAGATAGATAGGGTTGAAATCGAGCATTTCTACAGCGGCTTGCTCGGGTCGAAATAGCTGCCGGGGATGTTGATGCCGAGATTGACAAGATGGCCGAGGAAGCGCGGGCGCACGCCGGTGGCCGCGAAATGGCCCTCGACCGTGCCGTCGGCAGCCGTCCCGGTGCGCACGAACTTGTAGATTTCCTGCATCTGGATGATGTCGCCCTCGAGCCCGGTGACCTCGGCGATCGAGGTGACCTTGCGCTTGCCGTCGGACTGGCGCGACAGTTGCACGATCAACTGGATGGCGTTGGCGATCTGGCCGCGGATCGAGGCCACCGTCATCGGCAGGCCGGCCATGCCGATCATCTGCTCCAGGCGCGAGATGGCGTCGCGCGGGGTGTTGGCGTGGACGGTGGCCATCGAGCCCTCATGACCGGTATTCATGGCCTGCAGCATGTCGAACGCCTCTTCACCCCGGCACTCGCCGAGGATGATGCGGTCGGGCCGCATGCGCAGCGCGTTCTTGACGAGGTCGCGCTGGCGTATTTCGCCCTTGCCTTCGACGTTGGGCGGGCGGGTTTCCATGCGGCCGACATGCGGCTGCTGGAGCTGCAATTCGGCGGCGTCCTCGATGGTGAGCAGGCGTTCCTTTTCCGAGATGAAGGCGGAGAGGGCATTGAGCATGGTGGTCTTGCCGGAGCCGGTGCCACCCGAAATGATCGTGGTGACGCGCGCGCGCACCGCGGCCGCCAGCAGCTCCGCCATGGGCGGCCGCAGCGCGCCGACCTCCACCAGCCTGGATAGGTCGAGCTTCTTCTTGGAGAACTTGCGGATGGACACCAGCGGACCGTCGACGCCGATCGGGCGCACCGCCACGTTGACGCGGCTGCCGTCCTGCAGGCGCGCGTCGCACAGCGGATGGGATTCGTCGACGCGGCGGCCGACGGCGGACACGATCTTGTTGATGATGCGCAGCAGGTGCTGCTCGTCCTTGAAGCGCACCGGCAAGGGCTCGAGCATGCCGCGCCGCTCCACATAGACGCATTCATGACCGTTGATGAGGATGTCGGCGATGCTCTCGTCCTTGAGCAAGGGTTCGAGCGGACCGAGACCGGTCATCTCATCGATGATCTCCGAGACGAATCCCTCGAGCTCATGGGCGTTGAGCGCCAGCCGCTCGGCCATCACATATTGCGAGACGAGCCCCTGTACGTGGCGGCGGATCTCGTCTTCCGGCAGCTTCTCCAGGGCGGAGAGGTTGATCTCCTCGATCAGCTTGCGGTGCAGGCGCACCTTGGCTTCGAGCAGCTTGTCGCTGACCAGCGGATTGACGGGTTGTGCCGCGACCGGCTCGGGCTCCGGCGCGGGCGCCGCCCAGGTCATGCCGGCAAGCGCCGTCGGCGGGGCTTCCATCACCGGCAATTCGGCCGCGGCAGGGCGGCGGGAGAAACGGCCGGTCATGGCTAAAGACCTCCGTGGTTGCGACACGCGCACGGCGTTTGCACCGTCATCCTGAGGTGCGAGCCAACGGGTCCGCGCGAAGCGCGGCCCGATGATAGACTCCGCGAGCCTCGAAGGATGACAGGTCGATGCCGCCGCCCTTCGAGGCGCGCCGACGGCGCGCACCTCAGGGTGACGGAGAGAGAGCGCGCGAACATGACTTTGCCTCTTATTTCGCCCCCACCAGCTTCAGCTTCTTCAAGAGCGGCGCCGGCTTGGGCTCGGGCTTGGCAACGCTGTCGAGAACCAGCTTCTTCAGTTGCGCCGTGATCCTGTTGCCGGCCTTGACCTCGTCGAGCGGCACGCCGCGGTCGATGGCTTCGCGCACCAGCGCATAGTCGTTGGGAATGACCGCGGTGAAGGCCTCGCCCAGCACTTGCTGGAGATCGGCAAGCCTGAGCCCCGCGCCGAACACACGCTGCTGGAAACGATTGACGATGATCTGCGGGTTCGGCTCCTCGCCGAGCCGCTCGGTGATCGCGGCGACAAGCTGCTTGCCGAGCCGCAGGCCGGGCACGGTGGTCTCGCTGACGATGAACAGCTTGTTGGAGCCGAGCAATACGCTGTCGGTCCAGGAAAACCAGGTTCGCGGCATGTCGAACACGACATATTGGAAATTGCTCGATACGAGGTCGAGCAGGCGCGTCACCACGTCGGGGTCGAAGGAGCGCATCTCGGCCGGCCGGTTGGGCGCCGCCACCACCGCCAAGCCGGAGCCGTGATAGGAGAGCATCACTTCCAGCAATTGCCGATCGAGGCGGTCGGGACGCGGCTCGATTTCGGTCAGGTTCAGGCGCGGCTCGAGATCGAGATAGTCGGCCACCGTGCCGTGCTGGAAGTCGAGATCGACCAGACAGGTCGCGGGCTTGGCGCGCGGTCCGCCGCTGTTGAGCAGGATCAGCGCGGTCTGCACGGCCAGTGTGGTGGCGCCGGCGCCGCCCACCGCCGGAAGGAAACTGTAAATCTGCGCGTCGGTCTGCTGCTCGGCGCCGGCCGGGCTCTGCGACACGCGCGCACAGGCGCGCACCAGATCGACCGGCTTGACCGGTTTGACCAGGAAATCGGCGATGCGCATCTGCATCAGCGTGCGGGCAAGTCCCGCGTCGAAGTTCTGCGTCACCGCGATCACCGGCGGCCAGGCGCCGACACGCGCCATCAGCCGGGCGAGCGCGGCCATCTCGTCCGCGCGCTCGGCGTCGATATCCACCACAACGACCGTCGCTCCCGCAGCCTCGACCGCTTCGGCTTTCTCGGCGACGCTGCCCGACACCACGGCAAGATCGATCGCGCTCGATGCGCCGAAAGTGGCGCGCACGGATGCGTCGAATTCGGCGTCTGCGGTAAGCACCACGACGCGTGTCTGGCTCGCTTTGGCGCTGTGATTGATACGCATGATCTGCTTCGTCGTCTTTCCTTATTTGGTCGGCGCGGCCGGCTGGGCCGGAGCCGGCGCGGCCGGTGTCCCGCTGGGCTGTGCCGGCGCGGCCGAATAGCCGTTCGATGTGCCCGTATTGCTGGGCAGATAGGTGCGGTTGGTGTGGTAGCGCTGGACGGCGTTTTCCATGCGCTGGCCGTCGAAGCCGATGTTGCGCTGGGCGGAGGCCCGCGGCCATGGATCGACCATCTCGGTCATCGCGTCAGTGGCCACGGCATCGCCGGCCATCGGCGAAATTGCGTCGCGGCGGGAGAGATATTCGGAACAGCCGCTCATTGCCGTCAGCACGAAGATAAGCGCAAGCGGCATCAGTTTTCCGCTCATTCCCGCGCAAGCGGGAATCCAGCTCTTTCGGCGCAAGGCGTGTCCTTCGCGGGGACGCGCGGGCAAAGGCAGGGGCGAGAGATTACTGGACGGCCGCATCGGAAACCTTCCTCGGCATATCGAGCATGTGCCCGGTGAACGGCTGGCTCGCCGCCGCGTCGATGCGGGCGGAAACCGGCGTCAGCTTGCGCGCTTCGGCGCGGGTGATCTCGGTCTTGCCGAGCAGAAAGAAGTCGACGTCATTGGGCGGCAGGCTGTCATCGAGCGGCGTCTTGATCAGGTCGCCGGGCCGGGCCGGACGCACCAGATGCGGCGTAACGATGATGGCCAAATCGGTTTCGTCGCGCTGATAGGACTTGGACGAGAACAGCGTGCCGAGCACCGGGATGCTGCCGAGCCAGGGAAGCTGATCGATGGTGTGGTGACCGGTGGTCTGCAGCAGGCCGCCGATCACGAAGCTCTGGCCGTCGCGCAGCTCGACCGTAGTGGAGGCACGGCGCACGATCAGCGCCGGCACGGACACGCCGGCGGCCACCGACACCGTGTGATTCGGATCGATCTGCGAGACTTCCGGCTCGATCTTCATGTTGATGAGCCCGCCGCCCAGCACGGTCGGGGTGAAGGCGAGGCCGACGCCGTATTTTTTGTAGTCGACGGTGACCTGGCCGAGGCTGCCGGCCACGGGGATCGGATATTCGCCGCCGGCGAGGAAGCTCGCGGTGTCGCCCGACAGCGCAACAAGATTGGGCTCGGCCAGGGCGCGCGCCACGCCCTTCTGCTCGAGCATGTTGATGAGCGCGTCGGCCGACACGCCGCCCGCCACCATATGCGCGATCATGAAGCCGAAGGGAGCAGCACCCGAGAGCACGCCGGCGGCGACCGCCGCGGAGCGGAGCACGCTGGTGCCGTTGGCGCCGCCGGAGACGATGCCCGGATTCTTGAAATTGTTGCTGCCGGCCGGCGTAATGGGCAGGCCGCCCGCTGGGGTTTCGTTGCCGATATTGATCAGGCTGTTGTTGCCGAACCGGTTCCACTGCACGCCCAGCTCGCGGCCGGCGGTGCGCGCGATCTCGATGAAGCGCACTTCCAGCAGCACTTGCTGCGGCGACATGACGGAGACCGTGTTGATGATGTCCGGCCCGAACTGGCGCGCGATCGTGACCGCCTGATCGAGGGTCGTGGCGTCGGCCACCCGGCCGGACAGCATGATGCGCCCGTTGACCGAGGAAGCGCGCAGCCGCGAGCGGGGAAAGCGGCGCCGGAGCTCATTGGTCAGGCGGGTGACGTCATAGGTGACCTCGATGTCGAAAATGCCGACAAGCTGCTTGCTGTCGCCATAGACGGACACGCGGGTGGTGCCGATCTTCTTGCCCAGGATCGAGAGCGCGTGGTCGGTGAGCGGGTTGACGTCGGCGACATCCGGATCGCCGACGGTGACGTCGACGAAGCTCTGGTCGGTGCGCACGTCGCGCGACTTGCCGAGGGTGACGGTGAGCATGGCGGTGCGGTGGCTGCCGCCGATCTGGACGAGATGCTCGGCGGCATGGGCGTCGGCGCCGCGCAGCAGCAGGGCCGCCATCAGCGCCACGGCCAGAGCCAGCGCGAGGTCCCACAGCCAGCTTCCCCCGCCTCGTCGACTCCCGTCCCGGCGCCGCCAGCCGAAACCGGCGGTATGTTCGTTCTGGTTATTGTTCACGACGCACTCCCCATCCCCCTGATGGATTTGCTTGCGCCCGCTCAGCGGGCGACGCTTTTCATCCTCGCTTCGGCCAACGCGGCGTTACCGTCCTTCTCGACCGGGACGGTGTAGTTCTGCGTAGCCTTCGGCCGGATCACGGTCACCGTCGTGGTCGGCGCCTTGTCGTTGGCGACGGCGGCGTTGTCGGCGAGGTCTTTAAGCGTGATCTTGCGCGTGCGCGTCTCGGCGGTTTCGCCGGCGCGGCGCAGCAACAGCGACAGATTGCCGACCGAAGAGGCGAGCCATAGCTTCTGCGCCTGCACGGTGGCCACTTCGAGGGTGACCGATTTCGGCACCGTCGCCTTGGTGGCGCGCTCATCGGCGCTCTGGTCGACCGCCAGCACCCGCGCATCCTGCAGCACGATCTCGGTGGTGGCGGAGCCCTTGGCGAGCTGCCGCGTCAGCACGACGTCGACATGATCGCCCGGCTGCACGAAGCCGCCGACACCCTCGACGTCGTTAACGCGGATGGTCACAGCCTTCATGCCCTTGCGCACCAGCGCGGACAAAGTGGCGCGCTGGCCCGGCCCGGTGATCTTGACCGCCAGCACGGGCTCGTCCTTTTCCATGGCCGCCAGCACGACGCGGCGCCCGCCGGAAAGAACGTCTCCGATCTTGAGGAAGGCGCCGGGCGGCAGCGCCGTGGCGGGCCACGGCACCTGCTTGAGCATCGACGCGGTGAGCACGGTGCCGAAACGCAGCGGCTTGGCCGCCAGCACGATGGTGCGCGTGGCGACCGGCTTGGGCCCGCGCTCCATGTGCTTGGCCCGCATGTCCGCCTGGTTGTTGAGCCAGACCTGGGCAATGAACACGGCGAGCAAGCCGAAGACGACTGCGAAGCCGATCATGACGAAGGTACTGGCACGCACGGCGGTCTGCCCTGTTTGACGCGAAACTGGAGTGTCTCGTTTGCGCTTTTTGTCTGCGCTTTGTTGGACGCGACACTAGGGGCAGATACAGTATTCAAATACTAACGCCGGCCGGCCATCTGGGGCTATGCTGAAGAGCCCCTGAAGGACTATTGTTTATGATCGGTATCCTGATTGCATCGAACTTTCGGGTAACCTTGCGCGTCATTAAGAATACTGATTTGCAACCGCGCGCGGCCGGTAAGCTTCCGTTCAGGCTAACGTTTGCTTGACGCACGCCGGCCGATGGAGCCGGGCGCGATGCCCCAGCATGTTGATCGCCGCACGCAACCCGCTAATGTCCGCCCGCCTTTGAGATCAGGAGCCGTCGCATGCCCTCCACTATTCTCGATTCCGCGGTGTTCCGCGACATCTTCACCACGCCGGCCATGCGCGCCGTGTGGTCGGACGGGAACCGCGTGCAGAAATATCTCGACTTCGAGGCGGGGCTGGCGAAGGCGCAAGGCAGGCTGAAAATCATCCCGCAAGAAGCGGCCGACGAGATCGTCAGGCACTGCGACGCCAAGCTGATCGATATGGACAAGCTGAAGGAGGCCACCGAGCGCATCGGCTATCCGGTGCTGCCGGTGGTGCAGCAGCTTGTGAAGCTGTGCAAGGACAAGCTCGGCGAATGGTCGCATTGGGGCGCCACCACTCAGGATGTCACCGACACCGCCACCGTGCTGCAGATGCGCGAAGGCCTCGACCTTGTCGCCCAGGAGATCGATGCGATTTGCGCGGCGCTTGCCGCGCTGGCGAAGAAATACCGCGACACGCCCATGGCCGGCCGCTCCAACCTGCAGCAGGCGGTGCCGATCACCTTCGGCTACAAGATGGCCACCATGCTGGCCGCGTTCGAGCGGCACAAGCAGCGCCTCAACGAGATGAAACCGCGCGTGCTGGTCGGCGAATTCGGCGGCGCCGCCGGCACGCTGTCGTCGCTCGGCAAGGACGGTTTGAAGGTGCAGGAAGAGCTGATGAAGGAGCTCAAGCTCGGCCAGCCGGCGATCTCATGGCATACGGTGCGCGACACCATTGCGGAGGCCGGCTGCTTTCTCGGGCTGGTCGCCGGCTCATGCGGCAAGATCGCCCTCGACGTGAAGCTGCTGATGCAGACGGAGGTGGAGGAAGTGCAGGAGCCGTTCCATCCCGGCCGCGGCTCGTCATCGACCATGCCGCAGAAGCGCAACCCAATCTCGTCGGTATATATCACCGCGCAGGCCGCCATGGTGAAGCAATTGGTGCCGGCGCTGTTGGAAGCGATGGTCGAGGATCACGAGCGCTCGACCGGACCCTGGGAGATCGAATGGATCGCGCTGCCGGAAATCTTCATGCTGGCGGCCGGCGCGCTGGCGCAGACGCGCTTCCTGGTGGAAGGCCTGCAGGTGAACGAAAAAAAGATGCGCGAGAACCTGTTCATCACCAAGGGACTGCTGATGTCGGAAGCGGTGATGATGGGGCTCGGCGAAAAGATGGGCCGCAACCACGCGCACGACGTGGTCTACGACATCTGCCGTGAGGTGGTGAAGACGGGCCGGCCGCTGATCGACCTGTTGGAAGAGAACGAGGAGATCACGCAATACGCCGACCGCAGGACGCTCGAGGCGCTGGTGGACCCGGCGAATTATCTCGGCGTGGCGGGAGAGATGGTCGACCGCGTGCTGGCGATGCGGAAGTAGTATCCGTGCTCACGACGCTTTCGGCATTGTCCGCCAGATCGCCAGCGCCACGGCGAGCGTCGCCGCGCCCACGCCGATGAACAGCACCGGCACCGTCACGCCGAAGCGCTGCAAGCCCGCCACCACGACTGTCGCCGCCGTCATGAAAGCGGCGCTGAGCACGTTGACCGCCGCCACGGTGCGGGCGCGATAATCGACGCCGGCCCAGGCCTGCACCGCGGCGAAGGCCGGCACGATGAACAGGCCGCCGGCAATGGCCAAGCCGGCGAGATCGACCGCGGCGCGGATGCCGAGCGCGCCGGCGAAGACGGCCGCCGGTCCCTGCGGCGTCGCCGCCGGGATAAGCCCATGCGTCGCCACGCCGAGATCGAGCGCAAAGCCCGCGATCAGCACGCCGCCCACGACCGTGGTCATCAGCACGATGCGGCCGCGCGCGATGGCCGCGGCAAGCGCGGAGCCGATACCCACCGCCACCGAGAACAGCGCGAGATAGGCGGTGACCGTATCCTGGTCGCCGCCGATCAGGCCTTTGATCAAGGTCGGCAGCAGCGCCAGCACCACGATGCCGACGAGCCAGAACCAGCTCACCACCATGGCGCCCCACCACAACCGCTCGTCGCTGCGCAGATGGCGGAGCATGGCGATGGTGGAGGCGGCGATATTGGCGCTGACCGTTAGATGCGGCGCGCCCTGCCCGCTCGGCGGGATCGCCAGCGCCGCCAGCCAGCAGGCGAGCGCCACGCCCATCAACAGCGCGGCAAACAGCGCCGCATCGCCGCTTTCGCGCGAGGCGAGCCCGCCGACAATCGTGCCGGTCAGAATGGCAATGAAGGTCGCACCTTCGATCAGCGCGTTGCCGCCGGGCAATTGCTCGGCGCGCAGGTGGTCGGGCAGGATGCCGTATTTGACCGGACCGAACAAAGTGGCCAGCGCGCCGAAGCCGAACAGCGCCAGAAACAGTAGCGGCAGCGACTGCTGCATATAGCCGAGCACCGAAAGCCCGGCGACGAACATCTCGACGAATTTAAGCCATTGCGCCACTCGCGCCTTGTCGTGGCGATCGGCAAGCTGGCCGGCGAGACCGGAGAGGAAGAAGAACGGTGCGATGAATACCCCGCTCGCCAGGGTGATCAGGGCAGCGGCCTTGGCGCCTCCGGCGGAGTGGAACAGAATGAGGAAGACCAGCGAGGTCTTGAGGAAATTGTCGTTGAACGCCGCCAAGAACTGACAGACGAACAGGGGCGCGAAGCGCCGCGACAGCAGCAAGGGCGGCGGCTTGGGCACTACGGCATGATCCATTGCAGGGAACGAACAGTGCAGCCGCGCTTGCGGCGCGCTCCCTCCCGAAGTTTGTCGCCCATGTCTTAGGTGCGTTCCGTTACCCACGTCTCCGGGCCGGACAGAAGGCGGGTGGTGCCGGCGGAGGGATTTGAACCCCCGACCACCCGCTTACGAAGCGGATGCTCTACCGCTGAGCTACGCCGGCTCCGGGAACGGTCCCGAAAACTTGCCCCTGATAGAGGCGGAGGGAATGCTTTGCAAGCAATGATGCCTCGTCATTCCGGGGCCGTCCCAAAAGTGGGACCCCGGAATAATGGCGCCTTATCGGAACAAGTCCCTTAGCCGCTGCCAGGCATCGCTCCCAGGCGGAGGTTCCGGCCTCGGCTCGCCGTCAGGCGCCGAATCGGGGCCGGGATCGTCGGGCGCATGCACCAGCGGGATCACCGGCTCCACCGGCTTGGCCTTCTCCGCCGACCTCTCTGCAGATTTGGCCTTGGCCGGCTTCTTTTCGCCGACAAGCGCATCGCCGGAAGCCTTCTCGCTGGAGACCTTGTCGCCAGCGGTCTTGTCGCCAGCGGTCTTGTCGCCGGCAGTCTTCTCGCCGGCAGTCTTGGCAACCGGGGGTTCCGGCGGCTGGGCCGGCTGCTGCACGTCGGAGTCCGGCGCAACCGCCGGCGCGTCCGCCATGGCCTCGATCACCGGCGCCGGCTTGAGCTCGGGCGCCGGTGCAGTCTCCGCTTCGGGCATCGGCTCCTCCGCCGCCGGCCCGGGCGCGGGCGGCGGCGTCACCTCGATCACCGGGCGGCTGACGCCGATTTCGGCCAGCGGCACCTTCCACTCGAAGCCGTCGAGCCGGCCGCTGGGCGTGACCGGCAGCCAGCGGTCGGACACGACGCCGTCGGCGGTCCACACCGGATCGCCCGCGGCGCGCATGGCCCTGGCCATCCACTCGCGCACGCGGCCGGTGTCGCCGTGCTCGCTTTCCTCGATGGCCGCCATCAGCTCGGCCACACGGCGCGTCGGCGCCGAGAGGTAGGGCTGCAGCGCGTCGCGCGCGACCTGGAAGGCGCGGGCATCGAGCGCAGCGCGCGCTACCGCCAGAGCGCCTTCGCGCTCGCCCGGCGTCCTGGCGGCGAGCTTCTGCACGCGCGCCAGACGTTCGCGCGCGGAATCGCCAAAGCGCAGATTGGCATAAGCTTCGGCGACGTCCGGATGTGGATTACTTAGCCATGCGGCTTCGAGGATCTTTGCCGCCTTGCGCTGCTGGTTGGCTTCCGCCAGCCGTCGTCCGGCGAGCGCCGCCGCCGGCACCAGGTCGGGCGCGAGCTTGACCGCCTCCATCACCGCCGCACGCGAGGCGTCGCGGTCGATCTCGTCGAGCGCCTGCGCGCGCGCGGTCAACAGCACCGCCCGCTTGCGGCGGACGTCGGCCTTCTCCATGCCGCTCTTCATGTGTTCGAGCGCGGCAAGCGCGCCTTCCCAGTCCGACGCCGCGCAGCGGTCATCGAGCACAGCCTGCCCCGCCCAGGTGAGGCCGGGCGCAGCCTTGGCTGCTTCCTCGGCCACCAGTCGCGCTGCATGATGGTCGCCGCGCCGGTGCGCCTCGATATAGAGACCGCGCAGGCCGAGGAGCTTGGTCTCGTCGCGCAAGGTCATCTCGCGGAAGGCGCGCTCGGCGGCAACGCGATCGCCGGCCATCTGCGCCGACTGCGCGGCAAGCAGCAGCGTGAGCGGGTCGCCGGGCGCAAGCCGCGCCGCGTCGTCGGCGGAGCGGCGCGCGAGCTTGAGATCGCCGGCGCCGATGGCGATCAACCCGCGCGACAGCGCGAGATAGCCTTTCACCGCACGGCGGTGACGGAAGAACAGCGAGACCTGCTCGGGCGAGCGAATGATCGCGCGCGCAATCGACCACAGCAGCAGCGCGGCGATGACGATGCCGAGCACCGCGAGCAGCGCCACCATCACCGAGGTCTCGATCCGGTAGCCGAGCCAGGTAATGGCGATATCGCCCGGGCGGTCGGCGATCCAGGCAAAGCCGCCGGCCAGCAGGGCGAGCGCGATCAGGTAAAGGACAACGCGGATCATGCCGCCCTCATTTCCCGCCGGCCGCCGGCGCAGGCGCGCCCGGCGTTTGGCCGAGCGCTTGCGCGGTGGAAGCGGCGAAATTGCGTGCGGCGGCGAGCGCGGACTGCCGCCCCTTGACCTTCGCGATCCAGTCTTGCGCGGGCGCGCGCGCCGGGGCGGGAAGTCTGTTGAGGTCGGCAAGCGCCGCGGCGATATCGTCGTGAGCGGCGTCGACCTCGAGCCGCGCCAGCACGTCCGCGGGCTTATCGCCGTGCGGCGCATTCACCGGGCTGACACGCACGATCTTGCCGGCATTGGCCTCGAGGCGCGCGAGAAATCCGGCGGGCGCTTGCGGCGTGCCGGCGGCCTTGGTCAGCGCCGGCAGCAGCGTTTGCAGTTCCTTGCCGAGGTCAGCCTTGGTGGGCAGGCCGCTGGCGGCAAATTGCACGAGCGGCCCCAGTTGCTTCTCGTCGGCGCCAAGCGCCTGCGCCTGCTTGAGCTCGGCCTGGTAGGCGTGTCCGCTCATGACCGCCTGCCGCAGGGCGACGGCGCTCAGGGCGAGGCGCGCGGCCTTGTCGGTGGCCGACACATTGGCGAGCCGCGTGTCGACCTCGGCGCGCGTCGACTTCAACGACTGTTCTACTTGCTGACGCGTATTATCGAGCGACTGCTGCATTTGCTGGCCTATGGTCTTGACCGAGTTCTTGCAGCTGCTGGCGCGTCGTCTTCAGCGACTGCTCGAGCGACGAAACCTGTTGCTGCAACGGCGCGAGCTCGCCGGGCGAAACCGCCGAGGAGGCCGTGCTGGCGGCGTGCTGTACGCTGTTCTGCAGATCGGCGGCCGTCTTCTCCGCCTTCGCCGCGGCGGCTTGCGCGTCCTTCGCGGAGGCGGCGATGCTGTCGGCGCGCTTGTTGACCTTGCCGATCTCGGCACTGAGCGCATCCATGGCGTGGTCGATGGCGTCGAACCGCTTCGCCAAATCGCCATTGCCGCCGTTGCCGCCGTTGCCGCGCGGCAGCTTGGCGATGTCGCTCTCCAGCTTTTGCACGGTCTGGCGCAGTGCATTCACCGCCTGATCGTTGCCCGCGGGCGACGGGCGGTTCTGCAAGGCCTGCACTTGGCTTTGCAGCGCCGCGATCTGCGCGCCCTCGCCGTTGCCTTTCGGTCCTGGCGGCAGCATGCCGGCAGACCACAGCCAGGCTGCCAGCGCGGCGATAATGGCTGCGCCGACGACACCGCCGCCGGCAGCCGCCAAGTAGCCGTTGCTACGAGGAGGCGGAGGAGGCGGTGGCGCTTCCGCCGGCGGCTCGGCAGGCGCGGTTTGCGGCTCGTCCGCGGCAGCAGACGCGGCCTGCGCTTCAGGCTGCGGCGGCGTTTCTGCCTGCTCTGCCTTCACTGATTCCGGTTCCGGCGAGGGATCGGCCTGCGCCATTTGCGGTTCCGGCTTCGCGGGATCCTTTGGCTCTTCGGCAGGCGCGACTTCGGTGGCGGTGAGGTCGATGGTCGGCGCCGCGCGCTTGCGGCGGTGGGCATCCTCGGGCCCCTCCGGCGCTTTGCGCTTCTCTGTCATCCACAAACCCTCACGAATCGGCTCCTCGCCGCTGCATCGCAATATCGCAATTGCCTTACCCGCGCCATGTCAAGCAGACGAAAGCGGCAGAAGTGCAATCAGCGCCGCCTCCTGCGGCTGCGGCGCCACGGCCACGTGGCGCGCGCCGGCGACTTGTAACGGGGCGGCCACCGGCGCGGACAGGCAATAATGCCGCACCGCCAGCGCCGCTTGGGCAATGCCGGCTTGGCGGGCGCCGGCAAGATAGTTCTCGGCGCTGCGCCGAGAGAGATGCAGCACGGCCTCCACGTCGCCGGCTTGCAGCGCGGCCACGAGCTCCGGCGGGAATGGCGCGGTGACCGCGCGGTAGACCACGCGCATCTCGGCGGCGATACCGCGGGCGGCAAGCTCTGCGATCAGATCGGCGGCGCGGTCGGCGCCGGCGAGATAGAGCAACGGCGCGCCGCCGTTCGCTTTGCGCTCGGCGAGCAGGCGGACGAGGTCGCGCACATCGCCGTCGGCGGAAGTCACATCGGTAAAGCCCGCCGCGCGCGCAGCCTCGGCGCTGCGGCGGCCGACCGCGAACAGCGGCAAGGTGAGAAGCGCTTCGCGCGCCGGATCGGCGGCAATGGCGGAAGGCGCATTGGCGCTGGTGACGACGACCGCGCCCCAGGTGCCGGAAAGATCGGCGGCGATCGGCTCGACCTTCATCAGCGGCGCCAACAGCACGTCATGACCGCGCGCGCGGAGCGCCGCTGCGGTCTGCTCGCCTTGCGGCTGCGGGCGGGTGACGACGACCCTCATGAGCTAAAGTTCTTTGCAGAGCGCAGCGCCAAACCCCGTTCATTCCCGCGCAAGCGGGAATCCAGGGAAGCTTTGCGCTGGGTCCCCGCTTTCGCGGGGACGAACGGAGAACTCATCTTAGACTTCATCGAAAAAATTCGGCCCGGCGCGGTGCTTCAATTCGCGCCCCGCGTCGGTGCCGATGCTGGCGGCATCGCCGCGGCTGCCGTGGCCGGCGATATCGTGCGCCGCGCCGCCGTCGGGCCGCGCAATCAGGCCGCGGAATGCGATCGTGTCTCCCGACACCGTGGCGTGACCGGCGATCGGCGTCTTGCAGGAGCCGTCGAGCTCGGCGAGAAAGGCGCGCTCGCAGGTGACGGCGGTGAAAGTGTCCGCGTGATTGATGCGCGCCAGCAGCTCGCGCACCCGCGCGTCGTCTTCGCGCGCCTCGATGCCGATAGCGCCCTGGCCGACCGCCGGCAGGAACTCCTCCGCGCTCATGATGTGTGTGGCGTGCTTCTGCAAACCCAGCCGCTTCATGCCGGCGAGCGCCAACAGCGTGGCGTCGACCTGGCCGTCGTCGAGTTTGCGCAGCCGCGTTTCCACATTCCCGCGCAGCGGCGTCACCTTGAGGTCCGGCCGCAGCCGCTTGGCGATCGCCTGCCGGCGCAGCGACGCGGTGCCCAGCGTTGCGCCCCGCGGGAGATCCTGGATCGAACGGCTTTTCCGCGAAATGAACACGTCGCGCGGGTCCTCGCGCTCGAGACAGGCGGCGAGCATCAGCCCGGGTTGCGAAAAGGTCGGCATGTCCTTGGACGAATGCACGGCGAGATCGACCTTGCCGCCGAGCAGCGCCTCCTCGATTTCCTTGGTGAACAGGCCTTTGCCACCGACCTCGCTGAGCGGCCGGTCCTGGATGGTATCGCCGGAGGTGCGGATGATGACGAGTTCGAGATCGTCCTCCGGCGCGCCGAGGGCGGCGGCGAGGTGCGCCCGCACGGCGCGCGACTGCGCCAGCGCCAGCGGGCTGCCGCGCGTGCCGATACGCAAAAGGGCGGTGGATTGCGCCATATGACCTCTCGATGGTAGGGCGTCTTTTAGTTCACCCTTTCGGGAAAAGGGAGAGCGGGAGCCATATATGATCGTCCTTGGCATCGAGACCACCTGCGACGAAACCGCCGCCGCGGTGGTGGAGCGTGCCGCCGACGGACGCGGGCGTATCCTGTCCAATGTGGTGCTGAGCCAGGTGAGCGAGCACGCGGCCTTCGGCGGCGTGGTTCCCGAGATCGCCGCCCGTGCCCATGTAGAGGTGCTCGACGGCATCATCGCGCGCGCCATGAAAGAAGCCTACTGCGGCTTCGACTCGCTGAGCGGCGTCGCCGCCGCGGCCGGCCCCGGGCTGATCGGCGGTGTCATCGTGGGGCTGACCACCGCCAAGGCGATCGCGCTGGTAAAGAACCGGCCGCTGATCGCGGTCAACCATCTGGAGGCGCACGCGCTCACCGCGCGGCTGACCGACGGAACGCCCTTTCCCTATTGCCTGTTCCTCGCCTCCGGCGGCCACACCCAGATCGTCGCGGTGCGCGGGGTCGGCGATTATGTGCGGCTCGGCACCACCCATGATGACGCGATCGGCGAGGCCTTCGACAAGACCGCCAAGCTGCTCGGCCTCGGCTATCCGGGCGGCCCGCAGGTGGAGCGCGAGGCGATGCGCGGCGATCCCCAGCGCTTCGCCCTGCCCCGACCGATGCAGCATCGCAAGGATGCCGATTTCTCGCTCTCCGGCCTGAAGACCGCGCTGCGCCTGGAAGCCGAGCGCATCGCGCCGCTCAGCGACCAGGACGTCGCCGACCTCTGCGCCTCGTTCCAGCAGGCGGTGGTGGACGTGGTATTCGACCGGCTGCGGGCGGGTTTAAGGATTTTCCGCGCCCAATACGGCGCGCCGACCGCACTGGTCGCCGCCGGCGGCGTCGCCGCCAACCTGGCGATCCGCAAGGTGCTGAACCGCGTCGCATTGGAGTCCGGCACGGTGCTGGTGGCGCCGCCCTTGGAGCTGTGCACCGACAACGGCGCCATGATCGCCTGGGCAGGCTGCGAGCGCCTGGCGCTGGGCATGCGCGATCCGCTCGACGTGGCGCCCCGCGCGCGCTGGCCGCTCGACGAGATCGCCGCGGCCAAAGGCGCGCTGCAGCGCACGGCGGCGTATAAGTGATTGAGCGATCTAAAAGGGATGTTCCCCGAAGCGTCACCATGATGGTCGAGCCGCGCCGCAAACTCTCTTCACCTCTCCCCTTGCGGGTGAGGTCGGCGAGCGAAGCTCGCCGGGAGGGGGGTATCTTTTCTTTTCGAATGCATTGTTTTCAAAGTACCCCCCTCCCCATCCCTCCCGCGCAAGGGGAGAGGGAGCACATTGTTGCACCGCTCGTTTCCATTATTTCGTTTTGGAAACTTGCCGCATGACCATCCAACGGATTTCCGTGCTCGGCGGCGGCGCCTGGGGGACGGCACTGGCGCTGACCGCCGCGCGCGCCGGCCGCGACGTGACGCTGTGGGAGCAGCACGATGTCGCCAACGCCGAAAGCCTGGAGCGGAAGCGCGAGAGCCGCTACCTGCCCGGCGTCAGGCTCGACGATTCAATCGCGGTGACGCGCGATGTCGCGGCGGCGAGCGCGAGCGACGCCATCCTGCTGGTGGTGCCGGCGCAGGTGCTGCGCGCGGTGGCGACGGCACTCGACGGCCACATCAAGGAAGGCACGCCGCTGGTCGCCTGCGCCAAGGGCATCGAGCACGGCACGCACAGGTTCATGAGCGAGATCATCGCGGAATGCGCGGGCAAGGCGGTGCCGGCGATCCTGTCCGGCCCGAGCTTCGCCGCCGACGTGGCGCGCGGCCTGCCGACCGCCGTCACCGTGGCGGCGGCCGACGCGGCGACGGCCAGCGCCCTGGCGCACGCCATCGGCTCCGGCAGCTTCCGCCCCTATCACACCACCGACGTGCGCGGCGTCGAGCTCGGCGGCGCCACCAAGAACGTGCTGGCGATCGCCGCCGGCATTCTCAGCGGGCGCGGCCTCGGCGCCAGCGCGCTCGCCGCGCTGATCACGCGCGGCTTTGCCGAGCTCACCCGCTTCGGCAAAGCGCATGGCGCGCGCACCGAGACGATGATGGGCCTGTCCGGCCTGGGCGACCTGATCCTGACCTGTTCGACCGCGCAATCGCGCAACTTCTCCTACGGCGTTGCGCTCGGCAAGGGTGAGCCGCCCGGGGCCAAGCTCGCGGAAGGCGTGTTCACCGCGCCGGTCCTCCTGGAAATGGCGCGCGCCAGGAACGTCGAGATGCCGATCTCGGAGGCCGTCGCCGCCGTTCTGGCGGAGCGCCTGAGCGTGGACCAGGCGATCGAATCGCTGATGACTCGGCCGTTCAAGGCGGAGTAGCGGAAAGGAAGAATGCCGTGGCCTACTGGCTGATGAAGTCCGAGCCCGATTCGTGGTCGTGGGAGCAGCAGGTCAAGAAAGGCGCCAAGGGCGAGGCCTGGACCGGCGTGCGCAATCACCAGGCCAAGCTCAACCTGATGAAGATGAAGAAGGGCGACCGTGCCTTCTTCTACCACTCCAACATCGGCAAGGAGGCGGTCGGCATCGTCGAGATCGTTCGCGAGGCCTATTCCGATCCGACGGGGGAGCCGGGCGCGCCCTGGGTGGTGGTGAACGTGAAGGCGGTCGAGGCCCTGCCCCGGCCGGTGACGCTCGAAGACGTGAAAAAAGAGCCCAAGCTCAAGGATATGGTGCTGATCAACAACACGCGGTTGTCGGTGCAACCGGTGACACCGGAGGAATGGAAGATCGTGTGCAAGATGGGCGGGCTCAAGGGCTAACTCCCACCCGTCGAAAGTCGTCCCTTCGCCGCCTTGTCCCTGCCCGCAGCGCCGTCGCATAATGGGGGCAGATCATCGAAAAATCGCCGGCGGGTCAGCCGCGTTGGCAGGGAGGATATCGCCATGTCCGAGAAGATCTACGACGTGCCGGCCGAGTGGAAGAAGCGCGCCTTCGTCGACGACGCCAAGTACCAGGAAATGTATGCCCTCTCGGTAAAGGACCCGGACGGCTTCTGGCGCGAGCAGGCCCAGCGCATCGACTGGATCAAGCCCTTCACCAAGGTGAAGAACACCTCCTTCGATCCGCATAACGTGTCGATCAAATGGTTCGAGGACGGCACGCTCAACGCCTGCTACAACTGCGTCGACCGCCATCTCGGCGACCGCGGCGACCAGGTGGCGCTTCTCTGGGAAGGTGACGACCCCAAGGACGACAAGAAGCTCACCTACAAGGAACTGCACGCCGAGGTCTGCAAGTTCGCCAACGTGCTCAAGGCGCGCGGCGTCAAGAAGGGCGACCGCGTCACCGTCTACATGCCGATGATCCTGGAGGCGACGGTCGCCATGCTGGCCTGCGCCCGCATCGGCGCCATCCATTCCGTGGTGTTCGGCGGCTTCTCGCCCGACTCGCTCGCCGGCCGCATCACCGACTGCACCTCGACCTGCGTCATCACCGCCGACGAGGGCGTCCGCGGCGGCCGCAGCATTCCGCTGAAGGACAACACCGACGCCGCCTGCGACCGCGCCAACGGCATGGTGAAGACCGTGATCGTCGTGCGCCGCACCGGCGGCGACGTCACCATGCACGAGGGCCGCGACGTCTATTACGACGAGATCGCCAAGACGGTGCCGGCCGACTGCCCCTGCGAGGAGATGAGCGCGGAGGACCCGCTGTTCATTCTTTACACCTCGGGCTCGACCGGAAAGCCGAAGGGCGTGCTGCACACGACCGGCGGCTACATGGTCTACACCTCGATCACGCATCAATACGTGTTCGACTATCACGACGGCGACGTCTACTGGTGCACCGCCGACGTCGGCTGGGTCACCGGCCACAGCTACATCGTCTACGGCCCGCTTTCCAACGGCGCCATCAGCCTGATGTTCGAGGGCGTGCCGAACTATCCGAGCACGTCGCGCTTCTGGGAAGTCTGCGACAAGCACAAGGTGAATATCTGCTACACGGCGCCGACCGCGATCCGGGCGCTGATGCAGGGCGGCGACGCGCCGGTGAAGAAGACCTCGCGCAAGTCGCTGCGCCTGCTCGGCAGCGTGGGCGAGCCGATCAATCCGGAAGCCTGGGAGTGGTACTACCACGTGGTCGGCGAGGACCGCTGCCCGATCGTCGACACTTGGTGGCAGACCGAGACCGGCGGCATTCTCATCACGCCGTTGCCCGGCGCGACCAAGCTCAAGCCCGGCTCTGCGACGCGGCCTTTCTTCGGCGTGCAGCCGGAGATCGTCGACGCCGAGGGCATTGTGCAGAGCGGCCCGACCAGCGGAAACCTGTGCATCGCCGATTCCTGGCCGGGGCAGATGCGCACGGTCTATGGCGACCACGAGCGCTTCGTGCAGACCTATTTCTCCACCTATGTCGGCAAGTATTTCACCGGCGACGGCTGCCGCCGCGACGAAGACGGCTATTACTGGATCACCGGCCGCGTCGACGACGTGATCAACGTCGCCGGTCATCGCATGGGCACCGCCGAGATCGAGAGCGCGCTGGTCGCGCACGAAAAGGTGTCGGAGGCGGCCGTCGTCGGCTATCCCCATGACATCAAGGGTCAGGGCATCTACGCCTATGTCACGCTGATGGCCGGCGTGCAGCCGAGCGAGGAATTGCGCAAGGAGCTGGTGCAATGGGTGCGCAAGGAGATCGGCCCGATCGCCTCGCCCGACTTGATCCAGTTCGCGCCCGGTCTGCCGAAGACGCGTTCCGGCAAGATCATGCGAAGGATTCTTCGCAAGATCGCCGAGGACGAGTTCGGCAATCTGGGCGACACCTCGACCTTGGCCGACCCGGCCGTGGTCGACGATCTGGTCGACAATAGGCAGAACAAGCGCCACGCCAAGGCGTGAGCGGAGCATTCGCTCCGCTGCTCTCGGCTCGTTGACACCTCCGCTCATTCCCGCGCAAGCGGGAATCCAGGGATGCACGAACCATTCGCGATAACCCGCCCTGGGTCCCCGCTTGCGCGGGGACGAACGGGAAACCATTGACGCCATTCACATCCGCCGGCCATCGCCCGTGCAGGCGGGCGATCCAGTAATCACGGAAGCGCCGGTGTTTACTGGGTCCTCGCCTGCGCCGAGACGACTGCAGGGTGTGCGCCTCTTGGACGATGAGTCTGAGAGTGACGGTTAACGCCTACCCACAAGTTTAACCGCCATTTACGTTACTTTGCGCTTTCGCCCGATTGCCGTCGGCGCCGCATTAGTATCGCCGTGTCCGATAATGGCGGGTGGGCGTCATGGCTCTGGTGCTCAGACGAGCGGCAATCTTCATCGCGATCGTAATGGCTTTCGCGCTGCTGGCGGCGATCGCGGCGCAGGCGTCGACGCGCGGCGTGGTGCCCTTCGAAGGCTACGCGCCCGGCACCATCGTGGTGAAGACGCACGAACGCCATCTCTATTACGTGCTGCGCCGCGGCCAGGCACTGCGCTTTCCCGTCGCCGTCGGGCGGCCGAGCATGCAATGGAGCGGCGCGACCCGTGTCTCCGGCAAATTCGTCGAGCCGGCCTGGCGCGCGCCGCGCGCGATCAATCACGGCGTGCGCGGACCGGTCATTCCCGGCGGCAGTGCGCGCAATCCCATGGGCGTGGCCGCGATGACGCTCGCCGGCACGCAATACGCCATTCACGGCACCAACCGGCCCGACCTGATCGGCGGCTTCGTCTCGCACGGCTGCATCCGCATGTACAACCGCGACATCAGCGAGCTCTTCCGGCTCGTCCCGGTCGGCACGCCGGTGATCGTCCAGCGATGAAGTTTTCCAGGCGTCACGTGCTGAGCGGCATCCTGGCGGGCGCCGTGGCCGCGGCGGCGCCGCTGCCGGCGCTTGCCGGCGAGGTGGTCGAATTCGTCGGCGGATACCGGCCCGGCAGCATCGTCATCATCACCCACCGGCGCGAGCTTTATTACGTGCTGGGCGGCAACCGCGCCGTGCGCTATCCGGTCGGCGTCGGCAAGGCGGGCATGGCCTGGCACGGGCGCGCCCGGGTGGCGTTGAAGCTGCGCAAGCCGGCCTGGCAGGCGCCGCCCAGCATCAAGCGGCATGCGCCGGTCATTCCCGGCGGGTCGCCGCGCAATCCGAT
Source organism: uncultured Pseudomonadota bacterium (assembly GCA_963837965.1). Lineage (GTDB taxonomy): Bacteria > Pseudomonadota > Alphaproteobacteria > Rhizobiales > Xanthobacteraceae > Pseudolabrys. The sequence continues at coordinate 296,015 of CAWIPY010000017.1, forward strand.
GGGCGCCGCCGTGCTCGGCCTCGACCACGGCAATTACGGCATTCACGGCACCAACAATCCGGATTCCGTCGGCAGGTTCGTCTCGCACGGCTGCATTCGGCTGTACAATCACGACATCCTGGATCTGTACCGCCGCGCGCATGTGGGTACCGAAGTGATCGTGCTGAAGTAGCATTTGTCTGTCATTCCGGGGCGCGCGCCAACGGGTCCGCGTGGAAGCGCGGCCCGATGATAAACTCCGCGCGTGAACCCGGAATCCAGAGCGACACGGGAAGAGCGTCGGACTTGGCCCTAGATTCCGGGTCCGGCCCTTTGGGCCGTCCCGGAATGACGGCAGCTTCACCCGCACCAGCTTGCGCGACGGCCGCCGTGATAGCGGCGCGCAAGTCCGCGCGCGAGCAGGGCTTCGGAAACATCGGGTGTCCGCGCGGTGGAGACCGAAGCATCGACACGGCCGCCATACTTGTCCTGGCCGATGTGCGACACGCCGACCTCTCCCGCGGCGAGCAATTGCGCGAGGCCGTCGCGGGCGGCGCGCGCTTTCTCGCGCTCGTCTTCGCAGCGCGCGTGCAGTTCGGGCGCGTGGACGCCGCGCAGCCGTACCCGCGTCGTGATGTCCATGCCCGGCCAGATGTGCACCCGCGCCACGAAGGTATCGCCGTCGATCACCCGCACGACGTCGGCCGGATGGCCGCCGCGCAGTGCCAACCCCGCGAGCGCGCGGTAGCGCGACCGGCTGCGGACACGACAGGTGCCGGGGCGGCCAGGCTGGGGACGGCGGCGCCGGGCATCAGCCACACGCCGGCGGTCAGCCCGGCGGCAAAGCACGTCCCGGCCAGCACGAGGGCGCCGCCCTGGCGGGGTGCGGCGCGGCGAATGATTTCAGCGTAAGGAGCGTCATCCGAAGCTAGGTATAAAGTCTGAAAGCGACGATACGCGCAACTACAATTTATAGTAGTCTATATAAATCCTCACAACCTAATTATGTGTTCGAGCGCGGCAAAGCCGCGTCAAAGCTGTGAATCGCGGACGCTTTCGCGGCATTCTTCGCGACAGGGACACAATTACCGCGCACATGTGATTCTGCATGGCGCGTCCGCGCACATCTCCCCAGCCGGAAGTTCCCGGCCTCGCCGCCCGCAAGATCGCCGCCGATATCCTCGACGGTGTGCTGCGGCGCCGTATTGCGCTTGACGAGCAGCTCTCGGGCAAGAGCGCGCATCTCGGGCTCGCCGCCCTCCCCGACCGCGACCGCGCGCTGATGCGCCGCCTCGTCGCCACCGCGCTGCGGCGGCTCGGTACGCTGCGCCGCTTGCTCGGCGCCTATCTCGACAAAGGCTTTCCCGCCGACGCCCCGCGCACCGAGACCATTCTGCTGCTGGGCGCCGTGCAGATCCTGTGGCTGGACGTGCCCGACCATGCGGCGGTCGATCTGTCGGTGCGGCTGGCGCAGGCCGACCGGCGCGCGGCGCGCTATGCCGGCCTGATCAATGCGGTTCTGCGCCGGGTGGCGCAGAGCCGCGCCACCGTGGCCGTCGACGACGCCACGCCCGATACGCCGGCGTGGCTGCTCGAGCGCTGGAACAAGGTCTATGGCGGCGAAATCGCCCGCGCCATCGCCGCCGCCAACGGCCACGAACCGGCGCTCGATCTCACGGTCAAGGACGATGCCGCCGGCTGGGCCGAGCATCTGCGCGGCCGCGTGCTGCCGACCGGCACCGTGCGCACGCAGGCGCAGGGCGCCATCGCGCTGCTGCCCGGTTTCCGCGAAGGCGCCTGGTGGGTGCAGGACGCCGCCGCCTCGTTGCCGGCGCGGCTGCTCGGCGACATCCGCGGATTGCGCGTCGCCGATCTGTGCGCGGCGCCCGGCGGCAAGACGGCGCAATTGGCGCATGCCGGCGCCCAGGTCACCGCGATCGACCGCGCGCCGGCCCGGCTCGCCCGGGTCGGCGAAAACCTGGCGCGGCTGTCGCTGCAAGCCGTCGCTATCGCCGCCGACGTGCTGGAATGGCAGCTTGGCGACGCCGAAGCGTTCGACGCCGTGCTGCTCGACGCGCCCTGCTCGTCCACCGGCACCATTCGCCGCCACCCCGACGTGCCCTGGCTCAAGGGCGAGGCCGATATCGAAAAGCTGGCGGCCCTGCAGCCGCGCCTGCTCGACCGCGCGGTAGAGTTCACCAGGCCCGGCGGCACGCTGGTCTATTGCGTGTGCTCGCTGGAGCCGGAGGAAGGCGAGCAACAGATCGAGGCGCTGCTGGCGCGCGACACCCGCCTCGCCCGCCGGCCCGTTACGCCGGAAGAGGTCTTCGGCCATGGCGAACTCCTCAGCGCCGCCGGCGACCTGCGCACCCTGCCGCTGCACCTGCCCGACGCCGACCCGCGCTGGGGCGGCATGGACGGCTTCTACGCGGCAAGGCTGGTGCGCACTGCTTAGCGCGCATCAGAATTGCGGGATGAGCGTGCTGCGAAGTTCTGCCTGTTCCCCTCCCCTGGAGGGCAGGGAACTGGCTTGAGACCGCCGTACGCACCGGCCCTCCCGCGCAAGCATGCGAGGCCGCATCCGGGCCACGCTCACTAATCCACGGACCTTAAAGGCATATTGGCCCTGCGCCCGCCGTTCCGCTATCGTGGCGGCGCGGGCGGGAATCGGGGCCGTGCCGCAGGGGACGGGCTGCTTCATGATGCGGGTTTCCGTCGCGGAACGGACCGGGCTCTCGCTGCTCATCGGGCGCCGCGCATTCCGCAATCTGCAAGCGCGCATCAACGCCCAACCGCTCTTGCGCTGGCGCTACGGCTCGGCGGCCACCGACCGGCTGGTGATCGCGCCGCAGGACCTGCGCACCGCCGACGCCACCCGTGCCGCGGAAATCTACGCCGGACGCTTCGCCTTCGCCGGCAAGATCGTGATCTGCGACCGCCGCTCGCCTTTCGAAATGACGCCGCCGTCGGACGAATGGGCGGTGATCCTGCTCAGCTTCTCCTGGCTGCGCCATCTGCGCGCCGCCGATTCCGCCATCACCCGCGCCAATGCCCGCTCGCTGGTCGACGAATGGATCAACCTGCAGGGCTCGTGGCACCCGCTCGGCTGGCGCCTCGACATCCTGTCGCGACGCCTCGTCTGCTGGCTGAGCCAGTCGCCCTTCGTGTTGCAGGACGCGGAAGCGCGCTTCTACCGCCGCTTCATCCGCAGCCTGTCGCGGCAGGTGCGCTACCTGCGCCGCTCGCTCAAGCAGACGCGCGAGGGTCTTCCGCGCCTGCAGGCGGTGGTCGCGCTCAATTACGCGGCGCTCTGCCTGCAGGGCCAGTCCAATCACCTGCGCGGCAATGCGCGCCGGCTGATGGACGAGTTGAACCGGCAGATCCTGCCCGACGGCGGCCATATCAGCCGCAATCCCGGCGTGCTGATCGAATTGCTGGCGGACCTTCTGCCGCTGCGCCAGCTCTTCGCCGCGCGCCATTTGCAGCCGCCGGCGGCGCTCAACAACGCGATCGACCGCATGATGCCGATGCTGCGTTTCTTCCGCGAGGGCGACGGCAATTTCGCGCAGTTCAACGGCATGGGGCCGACGCCGGTCGATCTGCTGGCCACCGTGCTCGCCTATGACGACGCGCGCGGCACGCCGGTGGCGAACGCGCCGCATTCCGGCTATCAGCGCATCGACGCCGGACAGACCGCCCTGCTGATGGATACGGGCAAGCCGCCGCCGCTGGCGGTGAGCCAGGAGGCGCATGCCGGCTGCCTGTCCTTCGAATTGTCGTGGAAGGCGCACCGGCTGGTGGTCAATTGCGGGCTGCCCGCGGTCAACAAGGAGAACTGGCGGCAGGTGGCGCGGGCGACCGCCGCGCACTCCACCGTCACCTTCAACGACCAGTCCTGCTGCCGCTTCTTCGAATCGAACCTGCGCAAGATGCTGGGCGGCATCCCCATCGTGAGCGGGCCGCACAAGGTGAGCGTCGAGCGCGAGGAGCGGGAGGACGGCGTGGTCTTGCGCGCCTCGCACGACGGCTATGCGCCCGATTTCGGCGTGATGCATACCCGCGCCATCCGGCTGAGCCCGGACGGCCGCGCGCTCGACGGCGAGGACAGTTTCGCCCCCGCCGACGGCCGCGCACTGCCGCTGAAGACCGCCGACGAATTCGCCATCCGCTTCCACCTGCACCCGTCGGTGAAGGCGAGCCGGCTGTCCGACGGCCACGGCGTCATCCTTTTACTGCCGGACAACGAAGTCTGGTCGTTCTCCACCTATGGCGAGACGGTGGAGCTGGAGGAGAGCGTGTTCCTGGCCGGCTCCGACGGCCCCCGCCGCACCGTGCAGATCGTCATCTACGGCCACGCCCGCCATGCGGAAAGCGTGCGCTGGACGCTGCGCCACACCCCGCCGGCGCCGGCGGGCAGCCGCCCTAACCGGTCGGAGGAGCCGGAACTGCCGTTCTAGCCGGCTGCTTTGTGGATGCGCCGCGTGTCGCATACACATTCGCCGCCTTCCTGTGCTAGCGGTTCCGCATGGCCAGCCATCCCCGCCGCATCACCCGCGCCCTGCTTTCCGTCTCCGACAAAGCCGGGCTGACCGACTTCGCCCGCGAGCTCGCAAGCTACGGCGTCGAGCTGATCTCCACCGGCGGCACCGCCAAGGCGCTCAAGGACGCCGGGCTGCCGGTGATCGACGTCGCGGAGCTGACCGGCTTTCCCGAGATGATGGACGGCCGCGTGAAGACGCTGCACCCCAAGGTGCACGGCGCGCTGTTGGGCATCCGCGCCAACAAGGAGCACGCCGCCGCCATGGAGAGCCACGGCATCAAGCCGATCGATCTCCTGGTGGTGAACCTCTATCCGTTCGAGGCGACGGTGGCCAAGGGCGCCGCCTTCGACGACTGCATCGAGAACATCGACATCGGCGGGCCGGCGATGATCCGCGCGGCGGCGAAGAACCATGCCGACGTTACCGTGGTGGTGGAGCCGACCGATTACGCGAAGGTGCTGGCGGAGCTGGCGCAGCATGCCGGCATGACCACGCTCGAGCTGCGGCAGAAACTCGCGGCAAAAGCCTATGCGCGCACCGCGGCCTATGACGCGGCCATTTCCAACTGGTTCGCCGACACGCTGCACGACGAGGCGCCCGATTACCGCGCCTTCGGCGGCAGGCTGATCCAGGCGCTGCGCTACGGCGAGAACCCGCACCAGAGCGCCGCCTTCTACCGCGCGCCCAACGAGCGCTTCGGCGTCGCCACCGCGCGTCAGCTCCAGGGCAAGGAGCTCTCCTACAACAACATCAACGATACCGACGCGGCTTTCGAATGCGTCGCGGAGTTCGACCCGCGCAAGGGGCCGGCCTGCGTCATCGTCAAGCACGCCAACCCGTGCGGCGTGGCGGAGGGCGCGAGCCTGCTCGAGGCCTACAAGAAGGCGCTCGCCTGCGATCCGGTCTCGGCCTTCGGCGGCATCGTCGCGCTCAACCGCAAGCTCGACGCGGAAGCGGCCAAGGCCATCACCGAGATTTTCACCGAGGTGATCATCGCGCCGGAGGCCGAGGAGGAGGCGATCAAGATCGTCGCCGCCAAGAAGAATCTGCGCCTGCTGGTGACCGGCGGCCTGCCCGATCCGCGCGCCCACGGCCTGACGGTGAAGTCGGTGGCCGGCGCGCTGCTGGTGCAGTCGCGCGACAATGCGGTGGTCGACGAGATGCAGTTGAAGACCGTCACCAAGCGCGCGCCGACCGAGAAGGAATTGAACGACCTGCGCTTCGCCTTCCGCGTCGCCAAGCACGTCAAGTCGAACACCATCATCTACGCCAAGGACGGCGCCACCGTCGGCGTCGGCGCCGGGCAGATGAGCCGGGTCGATTCCGCCCGCATTGCCGCGCGCAAGGCGGAGGACGCCGCACGCGAGATGAATCTTGCCGAGCCGCTGACCCGCGGCTCAGTGGTCGCCTCCGACGCCTTCTTCCCGTTCCCCGACGGTCTGCTCGCCGCGATCGAGGCCGGCGCCACCGCGGTCATCCAGCCCGGCGGCTCGATGCGCGACGCCGACGTGATCAAGGCGGCCGACGACCACGACGTGGCCATGGTGTTCACGGGGACAAGGCATTTCAGGCATTGACGGTTTTCACCTCTCCCCGCTTCGCGGGGAGAGGTCGACCGAGCATAGCGAGGTCGGGTGAGGGGCATTGCACGGCCCCTCACCCGGCTCGCGCCTTTCGGCGCTCGCCACCCTCTCCCCGCGCAGCGGGGAGAGGGAATCACTGCCTCGCCAAATCCCCCAGCAGGCTCGCCGCCACCGAGAGCTTCGACAGCGTGAGCCCCGAGCCGGCGATCTCGTGAATGGCCGCGCGGATGCGCTCGACTTCCGCCTGCCGCGGCTTGACCCATTCGGCCACCGCGCCGGCGCCGGCACCACCGTTGCCGACCATGGACGCGGTCAGCCGCCGCTCTGCGTCGCCGATTGAATCGAGCGCACGGTCGAGCGCGAGCCGGTCGAAATAATCCCCGACCACGATATTGGGCACCGCGCCCGCCACCCGGTCGAGCTGGAAGAAGGCTTCCGTTGCGAAATACGTGGCGGCCACCTCGCTCACCGCTTTGCCGGCGCGGTCGGCCACCCACACGATGTCCGGCGCCGCCTTGAGCACGGACAGACCGCCGACGCGGCGGGCGAGCGCGTCCGGTACGCCGACATTCATCAGTTCGGCGATGCGCGCGTCGCAGGCCGCAGTCGCCGGCTTCGGCAGCGCGGTGTCGAGCGCCGCCGCCACCTGCGCGATGCCGTCGCGGTAGTGTCCGATGATCTTCTCGAGCCCTTGCGTCAATTCCACATGACGCAGGAACCAGACGATGCGGTCGAGCAGCAGGTCCTGCACCGCCGCATAGAGGGAAAGCTGCACGTCGCCGGCCACCTGGCTATCGAGCGCGTCGATCTCCTCGTTCAGTTCGACAAGGCCGAAGCTGTTACGCACCGCCGCGAACGCGGCCGCGATCGAGGAGGCGGCGGCGCCGGTCTGGTCGGCGATGCGCACGATGAGCGTGGCGCCGCCGCGGTTGATCATCGAGTTGGTCAATTGGGTGGCGATGATCTCGCGCCGCAGGCGATGCGCGTGCAGCGCCTCGCCAAAGCGCTCGCCCATCTCCGTGGGGAAATAGCGCACGAGCTCGCGCCCGAGATAGGGATCGTCCGGCACCGCGCAGTCGAGCAGCTCGGCGTAAAGGGCGAGCTTGGCATAGGCGAGCAGCACGGCCAGCTCCGGCCGCGTCAACGACTCGCCGCGCTTGCGCCGCTCGGCAAGCGCCATCTCGTCGGGCAGGTATTCCACCGTGCGGTCGAGCGCCCCGCGCTTTTCCAGCGTCTGCATCAGCCGCTGCTGGAAGCCGAGATCCTCCAGTCCGCGCCGCTGCGCGAGCGAGATCGACAGTGTCTGCTGGTAGTTGTTGCGCAGGACGAGACGGGCCACCTCGTCGGTCATCTCGGCGAGCAGCGCGTTGCGCGCTTCGATGGTGAGCGCGCCCGAGCGCACCGGCCCGGACAGCGCGATCTTGATATTGACCTCCACGTCGGAGGTATTGACGCCGGCGGAGTTGTCGATGGCGTCGGTGTTCAGCCTGATGCCCTTGAGCGCCGCCTCGATGCGGCCGCGCTGCGTCATGCCGAGATTGGCGCCCTCGCCGATCACCTTGCAGCGCAAGTCCGCGCCGGTGACGCGGATGGCGTCATTGGCGCGGTCTCCCGCCTCGGCATCTGTTTCGTGCGACGAGCGCACATAGGTGCCGATGCCGCCGAAGAACAAGCAGATCGACCGGCGCCTTCAGCACCGCCTTCATCAGCTCGTGCGGCGTGACGCTGGGGCCCACGCCGAGCAGCGCCTGCGCCTCGCCCGACAATGCGATTGCCTTCGACGCGCGCGGATACACGCCGCCGCCTCTCGAGATCAGCGATTTGTCGTAGTCCTGCCAGCTCGAGCGCGGCAATTCGAACAGCCGCTTGCGCTCGGCAAACGCCGCGGCGGGGTCGGGATCGGGATCGATGAAGATGTCGCGGTGATCGAACGCCGCCACCAGCCTGGTCGTGTTCTCGCGCAGCATGCCGTTGCCGAACACGTCACCCGACATGTCGCCGACGCCGACGGCCGTGAACGGCGTCTGGTGGATGTTGATGTCCATCTCGCGGAAGTGACGCTTGACGGATTCCCACGCGCCGCGGGCGGTGATGCCCATGGCCTTGTGGTCGTAGCCGGCCGAGCCTCCCGACGCAAAAGCGTCACCCAGCCAGTAGTCGTGGGCGCCGGCGATTTCGTTGGCAATGTCGGAGAAAGTGGCGGTGCCCTTGTCGGCGGCGACGACGAGATAGGGATCGTCGCCTTCGTGGCGCACCACATCGACCGGCGCGATGATGGCGCCGTCGGGCCCGATATTGTCGGTGATGTCGAGCAGGCTGGAGATGAACAGCCGGTAGGTGGCGATACCTTCGGCCTGCAACACGTCGCGCGGCGCGCCCTTCGGCATCAGCTTGGGCACGAAGCCGCCCTTGGCGCCGACCGGCACGATGCAGGCGTTCTTGACCTGCTGCGCCTTGACCAGGCCGAGAATCTCGGTGCGGAAATCCTGCGGCCGGTCGGACCAGCGGATGCCGCCGCGCGCCACCTTGCCGAAGCGCAGGTGCACGCCTTCCACCCGCGGCGAATAGACGAAGATTTCGTAGAGCGGGTGCGGCAGCGGGATGCCCGTAAGCTTGCCGCTCTCGAACTTGACCGAGATGATCGGCTTGGGCTGGCCCTGCGCGTCGGTCTGGAAGAAATTCGTGCGGATCGCCGACTGCACCGCGTTGACGAAATGGCGCAGGATGCGGTCTTCGTCCAGGCTCTCGACCTTCTGCAATTCTTCTTCAATGCGGTCCGCCAACGCCGCCTGCTTGTCCGCGCGCCCCGCCTCGGCGCCAGCGCTCGGATCAAACCGCGCGTGGAACAGTTCGACGATGGCGGCGGCGACGGTGGCATGCTTGACCAGCGTCGCCCACATGTAGTCCTGCGAGAACGGCACCCGGATCTGCCGCAGGAAGCGCGAGAGCGCGCGGATCAATGCCACGTCGCGCCAACCCAATCTGCCGGTCAGCGTCAGCGCATTATAGCCGTCGTTCTCCGCCAGTCCGCGCATCACCATCAGGAAGGCGGCTTCCAGCCGCGCCTTATCCCTGGCGAGGTCGATCTCGCCGCCGTTGCGACATTCGAGCCGCATGTCGTGCAGCCAGACGCCGCGCTCGCTGCCGGCCGGCGCGATGCGGTAGGTGCGCTCGTTCACCACCTGGAAGCCCAAGTTCTCCAGCACCGGCACGCGCTCCGACAGCGGCAGGGGCCGCGCGAAGCTCCATACCTTCAGACCGACCGAGCGATGATCGGTATCCGCCCGCGGATGGAAATCGGCGCAGAGCGGGCGCTGGTCGCTGAGCTGCTCGATCACACGAATATCGTCGGCCGCGGATTGCGGCGAATAGACCGCGTGGAAGCCGACCGAGAAGGCGTCCTGATAGCGAGCAAACAATTCGCTCGCTTTGACCGGCGGATTGTCATGCGCCAGCACCTCGGCCAGCTCGTCGTTCCAGGTGCGCACGATGGCGGCGACGTCTTGCTCGAGCTTGCTCTGGTCGAGCGGCGGCGTGGCGGCGCCGGAGCGGCCGATGATGAAATGCACGCGCACCATCGGCCCTTCCGGGAAGAACGGATAGAAGGCCGACACCCGCCCGTGGAAGGCTTCCGCCAGGTAGTCGCCGATCTGCGCGCGAATGTGGCTATCGTAGCGCTCGCGCGGAACATAGACCAGGACGGACACGAAGCGGTCGAACTGGTCGAGTCGCGCCAGCACGCGCACGCGCGGCCGCTCGTCGAGCTGGAGGATGGTCATCACGAAGCGGTAGAGCGTGTCCACGTCGGCCTGGAACAGCTCGTCGCGCGGATAATGCTCCAACACGTTCGCCAGCGCCTTGCCGGAGTGGCTGCTGCGCTCGAAGCCGGCGCGCTTCTCGACAGCCGCCAGCTTGCGGCGCAGGTACGGAATGCCATGCGCCGATCGCGTATAGGCGGTGGAGGTGAAAAGGCCGACGATGCGGAATTCGCCGGCCAGATTGCCGGCGGCGTCGAAGCGCTTGACGCCGATATAGTCGAGATAGACGCGCCGATGGACGCGGGCGTGAATATTGGCCTTGGCAATGATGAGCGGGCGCGGCTCCTTGAGAAACGCCATGATCTCCGGCGTGATCTCGAGCCGCTCTTCACCGCGCTTGAGTACGCGCAGTCCGCGCGTGCGCATGATGCCGAGCGCGCCGTCGTGATCCGGCTCCAGCGCATGCCCATCGAAGGTGTAATCACGCACGCCGAGGAAGGTGAAATTGTCGGCCACCAGCCATTGCAGGAACTGGATCGCCTCGGCGATCTCGTCCACCGGCAGCGGCGGCGGATTGGTCTTGAGGTCGGCGACGATGCCGTTGACGCGGTCGAGCATCGGCCGCCAATCCTGCACCGCCAGGCGTACCTCGGCCAGGACGCTTTCGAGCCCCTGCACCAGGTCGGCGCAGGCCGCCATGTCGAGCGGATCGAGATGAATGTGGATGAAGCTTTCACGCACGCTGCCGGCCGCGTCAGCGGCGCCGAGCGCCTCGAGCGCGGCGCCCTCGCGCCGCACGCCGAAAACCGGATGCGCCACCAGCCGCATGGTCAGCTTGCGCTCGGCGAGCTCGCCCATCACCGAGTCGACCAGGAAAGGCATGTCGTCGTTGGCAACCTCGAGCACCAGCACCGGCCGCGGCTCGCCGCCATCCTGCAGGTTCACCGTCCGGCAGCGGATCTTGGGCGTGCCGGGCGCGCGCTCGAGGAGGAAATCCCAGGCCGCTTCGCCAAGGCCGGCAAGGTCGGCGGCGGTGTAGTGCACCACGTCCTCGGGCACCGTGCGCGCGTAGAGCTGGGCGACGAAGCTGGGCGGGATGTCGGGACGGCGTCCGGCCAGCAGGGCGCCGGCTTCGCGGACGGCCGCGCGGGCGACGGCCTCTTCCTCGTAGTGGACGATCTCCACGGCCATAGGGTCCCCTTCCGCGAAAGCCTTGTTTGACGCACGATCTTTTCCGAAAACCGCCGGCGGCCTTTTCGGGATCCTGCGCGCGAGAATCAGTCGCACCCTTGCGCCGAGTGTTCACCTTGCGCGCGGCCGCGTCGAGGGCAACACATGTTGGGTGACGACATCGCGACAGGCCCGTTTGGGCCTTTCCGTGGGCGACTTTAAGGCGATGAAATGTCAGGCGAAAATAGCCGGCTCCCGCGTATCGCCTGAGGCCGGGAAAGAGGTAGGCTCCGCCTTGCGAGGAACGCTGAAAAGGACGTGATGACCATGGCCAAGGCCAGCAAAGAGGCAAAGGCAGCCGCCAAGGCGGCGCCGCGCGACGACGAGCCGATTATCGCCCTCGACCTGCCGCGGGCGGAGCTTTCGCCGGAAATGGCGGCCTATTTCCAGAAATGCCAGGACAAGCTCGGCTTCGTGCCCAACGTGCTGGCGGCCTACGCCTTCGACGTGAAGAAGCTGGAAGCTTTCATCTTGATGTACAACGACCTGATGCTGGGCCCGAGCGCCCTCTCGAAATTGGAGCGCGAGATGATCGCGGTCGCGGTGTCGGCGGAGAACCGCTGCTACTACTGCCTCACCGCGCACGGCGCCGCCATCCGGCAATATTCCGGCAACCCGCTGCTCGGCGAGCAGATCGTGATGAATTACCGCGTGGCGCGGCTCGAGAAGCGCCAGCGCGCCATGCTCGACTTTGCCGTGAAGCTCACCGTTACGCCGGAGAGCGTGGAGGAGGAAGACCGCGAGACCTTGCGCCGCGAAGGCTTCAGCGATCGCGACATCTGGGACATCGCCGCGGTGGTCGGCTTCTTCAACATGTCGAACCGGGTGGCGAGCGCCACCGACATGCGGCCGAACACGGTGTATCACCGCCAGGCGCGATAGTTCCCTCTCCCCGCTTGCGAACGTTTCGTGAGCGTGAAAGCCTCTCCACCCACTCATTCCCGCGCAAGCGGAAATCCGGTCTGGGTCCCCGCTTTCGCAGGGACGATCGGGAGAGATTGCCGCCCGCGAGCAAGGTCGTGCGAACAATGATCGTCCGCATTCTTTCATTCGCTGTCGCGCTCCTTTTCACCATCGCCGCGCAGGCCCAGCCCGCCATCCTGCCGGCGCAGACCGCGCTCGCCCATAACGGCATGGTGGTGGCGCAGGAGGCGCGCGCGGCGCGTGTCGGCGTCGATATTCTCAAGCGCGGCGGCAATGCGGTGGACGCAGCGGTGGCGGTGGGCTTTGCCTTGGCGGTCACCTACCCGGACGCCGGCAATCTGGGCGGCGGCGGCTTCATGGTGATCCACCTCGCCAAGGACAATACCGACACCACCATCGACTATCGCGAGACCGCGCCTGCCGCGGCGAGCCAAAACATGTTCCTCGGTCATGACGGCAAGCCCGATCCGCACAAGTCGCGCGATAGCGGGCTCAGCGTGGGCGTGCCCGGCACCGTGGCCGGCCTCGCGCTGGCCGAGGAGAAATACGGTTCCGGCAAGTTCACCCTCGCCGACCTGATCGCGCCCGCCATCAAGCTGGCGGAGGACGGCTTTCCCTTCGAAGGCCACGCTGTCGACGCGCTTGCTCACGTTGCCAAACGCCTGTCGCGCTGGCCGTCCTCAACGGCCATTTTTTTCAAAGACGGCGCGCCGCTGAAGGAAGGCGACCGCCTCGTCCAGCCCGAGCTTGCCGGCACGCTGAAGGCGATCGCCGCGCAGGGGCCCCAGGCCTTCTACACCGGCCGCATCGCGAACAGAATCGCCGAGGCGGTGGACAAGGCCGGCGGCATCATGACTGCCGACGACCTGGCGCATTATCGCGCGGTGGAGCGCGCAGCCCGTGCGCGGCACCTATCGCGGCTATGACATAATTTCGATGCCGCCGCCCTCCTCCGGCGGCGTCTGCCTCATCGAGATGCTCAACATTCTCGAAGGCTACGATTTGGGCAAGCACGGCCGCGACGCGCAGGCGCTGCACGACACGATCGAGGCGATGAAGCGCGCCTATGCCGACCGCGCCGTCTTCCTCGGCGATCCCGATTTCGTCAAGATGCCGCTTGCCCGCCTGCTGTCGAAAGCATACGCGGCCAAATGGCGCGCCGACATCGGCGCGAAGGCGACGCCGGCAGCCGACATCCTCCCGGGCAAGCCGGCCGGCGGCGAAGGCCGCAATACCACGCATTTTTCCGTCATCGACCGCGACGGCAATGCGGTGTCGAACACCTATACGCTCAACTTCGCTTACGGCCTCGGCCTGGTCGCGTCCGGCACCGGCGTGCTGCTCAATAACGAGCTCGACGATTTCACCGCCAAGCCCGGCACCTCGAACGCCTATGGGCTGGTCGGCTTCGACGCCAACCTGCCGGCCCCGAACAAGCGGCCGCTGTCGTCGATGACGCCGACCATCGTTCTCAAGGACGGCAAGCCCTTCATCGTCACCGGCTCGCCGGGCGGCAGCCTCATCATCACCGCGGTGCTGCAAGTGATCACCAACGTGATCGATTTCCACATGCCAATCGGCGACGCCGTGAGCGCGCCGCGTCTGCATAACCAATGGGAACCGGCCAAGACCTTCGTCGAACCGGGCTTCGCGCCGTCCGTGCTCGACGCCTTGCGCGCGCGCGGCCACAATATCGTGCCGATGCAGCCGCACACCGACGCCAATTCCATTCTCGCGACCGGGGACGGCTATGTCGGCGCCGCCGACCGCCGCACGCGCGGGTCATTGGCTGTGGGGTATTGATCTTTCCACTCATTCCCGCGCAAGCGGGAATCCGGCGAAAATCAAAACGGGCGCTTTGCATGACCGGCGGCGAGTTTGCCGACGTGAAGGAAGGCTGAACGATCAGCCACATCGCAAAGCCGCGCACGCCGGGTGTTATTGTGTCCAGATTCGTAGCCGCTTGCGGTTGTGGTGACCGAAGATTTCGACGGCCGTCCCCTTTGGACAGTCGCGCGGTGCATGGAACGGCCAGAATATGACCGCCCATGCCGACGACGTGCCCGGCCGGGGGTCGTTTTCGTACCAGCCTTCCCCGTCCATCTGCAAAGCAATCCATTGCGCGACGCCGTTTGCCTCGCCGCCCGCGCTGGTGACGATCGTCGAAGCGGCCGCTTCCGGAAACGGTCCGCCGGACTGGAAATCGAAATCGAAGAGATCGGCCGGCGCGCTCAGCAGATCGAGCCGGGTATGGCCGCGCGCAATGCGATAGGAACTTGGCGCCAGTCGATTGAACGGCGACAGGTCGAAGCCGTCGATCGAATCCATTCGCTCGCGCTGCAACTCGGCGTCGCGCGCGAGCGCCACGCGGACGATGCCGCGCGCCGGGATGACTTTTCCGTCCGGCTTGAGCAGGCACCGCACGGCGTGTTCGGTCGCGGGCAACATGCCTTCGCCGAGCAACTTGTTGTCGACGATCTCCGATACAAGTACGTCCGCCCGCCCGCCTATGTCGCGCTCGGCATCGAGATCGTGGGATTTCTTCGCAACGACGCGCACACGCTCCGATAAGCCGTTGAGCGCAACGATCTCCTGCGCGGCCTCTGCGACAGCAGGCACCATCTCACAGGTGACCACGTAACGAGCGCCGGCGCGCGCGGCCATCATCGCCAGAATTCCAGAACCCGTGCCGATTTCCAGTACCCGCGTCTGCGGGGTTACGACGCGCTTGAGTGCCTCCTCGTAGGCGGCATTGCGCGCCGCGTCGCGCACGATTGCGAAATGCCATTGCGGTACGCCTTTTGAAAGTATCGGAGCGGCCCGGCTTCTGATATCCGCGTCGTCGGGCGCGTCCCGCAAGGCCTTGAGGGCGAGTTCACGCGCGCGCGCCGTGTCGCCGAGGTTGAAAACGACGGCGGCCAGCCGCACCAGCCGCTGCGGGTCCGCCGCGGCGCGGGCGATAAGCAGATCGAGCGGCACTTGATTCTGCATGTAGTCCGCCCCTGCGGCATCGCATCATTATAATAGAGAAAATGCTACCGGTTGCCGCCCTCGAACCAGCGGATGAAGTTGCCCATGGCGACCGCGCGCGCGACACCATAGCGGAACTTGGGGCCGGCCGCCTTCGCGGCGCGTGCGTCGGCGGGCCAGTTCTGCGCCGCCCGGCGCAGGCCGTCGACGTCGATGGCGCGCGAAGCGAGCGGCGAGCGCGCGATGCGCTCGATGTCGGCGAGCAGGCCGTCGCGGCGCGCGCTCAGCCGGTCGAACCATTCCGGCACCTGCTCGCCGAACTTGTAGTTGTCGTAGATCTCCGGCGGCACCCGGTCGGCGATCACGTCGCGCTGCAACGCGCGCGGGCGACCGTCGCGCAGATAATGCTCTTCCGGCACGTTAAGGCAGAATTCGACCAGCCGCGCGTCGGCCAAAGGATCGCGCAATTCGATGCCGCGCAAGGCGAGCATTTGCGCGACGATGTCCCGAGCAAGCCCTGCGTGCCGCATTGATCAGCCAATGGGCCCGCATATCGAATGGATCGCCCCATTTGCTTCGTCATTCCATCCGCCGATCTCTCGAATGCGTTCCACCAGCCAGTGTTCTCTGGCAAATGCAGGCGAGAGGAAGGCGTTGCGTTCGTGGCCGTCCCCAATTCCGTGCCACCGCCGTCTTGCAGCGCGCAAGGCCTCCGGCTCGCGCGGGCCGAGAATGAAGTGCGCAAGCGTCGCCGCGATCGGCTTGCCGGTGACGCGCCGCATGGCGAAGACTTCGCGCGCCGCCTGCAGCCAATTTCCGCCCGCCACCAGTTGATCGAGCGAGATTTCGTCCCCAGCCAGCCGAGCGAAAAGTTGCCCGGATTGGCCAGTGAGCAGGACACGATGACCGTTCGCCACCACCCGGTCGTCGAGTTGCGCGAACCAGCCGAAGTTGTGCGCGGTGAGGATCGGAAGCCCCGTCGCGGCAATGGCGCGGAATGGTTCCCGATCGAAGACGTGAAGCGCCGCGTCGTCGATGAAGGTCACGTCCATGTTGGGGTGCATGCCGGCAAGCGCCGAGACTTTGGAGCGCTCGCTATAATAGCTTCCGCCGGTCTCCGGCCGGTTGAAGCCGGGCGGCGGCATGCGCGTGTAGACGGCGAGGCGGCCGGGCGCCAGCAGGCGCGCCGCGGTGGCGGCGACCCCGCTCGAATCGAGGCCGCCGCTGGCGGATACGGCGACGGGCCCGGCGCTGCGCAGCGTGCGCGCCACGGCGCGGTCGAGTTGCTCGCGCGCGGCTTCCACGCAATCGTCGTGGCTTTTCAGCCCGAGCGCGCGGCGCTGCGGCTGCCAATAGCGCCGCATGGTCGCGTCGCCGCCCGCGTAGAGAACGATCTCGCCGGGGCGGACGCGTTCGATGCCGCGATAAACGGTGCGGCGCGTCTCGAACGGATTATTCGCCAGCAGGTCGCCAACGACCGTTTCATCGAGCGCGTGGGGAACTTCCGGCAACGCATGCAACGCGTTGATCGTGGTCGCGAAGGCGATGAAATGCAGGCCGCGATGAAAATACAGGGAGCGGCCGCCCATCGGGTCGCGGCACAGCAACAGCCGGCGGTCGCGCTCGTTCCAGCAGGCGAATGCAAACGCGCCGAACAGATGCGCCGGTGCTTCCTCGCCCCATCGCTCGATTGCCGCGAGGCAGAGCGCGCCGTCGGCCATTTCGCGCAGGTCGGCCAGCGGCAACCCTAGCTGGGCGGCCAACGCTTCGCGGTCATCCAGCCGGCCGGCAAAGACCAGACGCCATGGCCCGTCGCGGCTCGCCCAGGGCTGCCGCTCAAAGCGGTCCTCGGGTGTTATCGCGTAAAGGCGGTGGACGAAGCCGGCAGAACCGCCGTTCCAAAGCGTTGCGCGCGCGCCATCGAATTGCGGCAACGCACGCGCCAGTCGTTCCATGTCATGGCGCTCGACGGGTCGTCCGTCGCGGTGCACGAGACCCGCAAGACCACTCATAGGTGTCTCTAATTTTTCTCGCGAACCGGTCGTCCGGTTGGGAAGTTGCGGCTTGCGGACGACCGAACAGGCGCGCTTTCCTCAAATTCACCAGAACTCGCTGCGGAGCCTAGCTAATTTCGGCTTCTTGCGCGCGGTATCCCTGATACTCGGCCAAAATTATGATGTCCGGCTTCGTCAGACCCTGCCCGTCGCCGCCGTTATGGTCAGAGCCGTTGGTGTCCTCGACGGTCTCCACGGGGACTTTCGGCGTCTGCCACGGCTTGCGCGCTTGCGGCGTTCCAGTCGACAGCGGCGTCAGCGCTGGGCCAAAATCTCGGTGTCGGACTTCATACTCACGCGCGATCCAGATGTGACGTCTTACTAAGAAGGGGGGTTTCCTGTCCCTAGGCCGATGGCCGTCGCTACCGGTGTAGTACTGCTGGCAGTGTCGTCCTCGACTACGGTCTCCAGGAGCACCTTCGGCGTCCGCCACTTCTTTCTGGGGCGGGCGAATCGGTTTGTCGCGAAGGATGAGCAGAGGCGGCAGTACCATTTTCGAACGTCATGCTGGCTTTCCGGACTTGACTTATGTTTTATGATCAACAACCGATAGGTCGCAGGGCCGAGCTAATACGCAGCGTATTAAAAATCATACCACAACTACAAAATCATCCAACGCCACAATACGCCCCGAGTGACATTATTGCAGCTCCATAGAGCGGCCGGCTAATTCAGCGCGACCTCATGCGGCGCAAAGCTCACACAAAACAGGCGATTTCGGCGAAATTCTTC
Source organism: uncultured Pseudomonadota bacterium (assembly GCA_963837965.1). Lineage (GTDB taxonomy): Bacteria > Pseudomonadota > Alphaproteobacteria > Rhizobiales > Xanthobacteraceae > Pseudolabrys. The sequence goes on from CAWIPY010000017.1 coordinate 313,786, forward strand.
GCCACCGGATAGCCCGTCACCTCGACGCCGGCGGCATCGAGCCAGGCATGGGCATCGAGCGCCTTCTCCTGCCCGCGCGCGGCGCCGAAATGCATCACGCTCGCCACCCCGCGCCGCTTGAGCATGACACGCGCCGCCATCGCCTGCGGCAGGCACACCGCCTTGAACGGCACGTGGCGCGCGGCGCGCGTCACCGCCCAGCCGACCTCTTGCGCCAGCGCCGCTTGCGGCGTGCGCGCGCGCACGGCCAGCGCACGCGGATCGCTCGGCGGCACGAAGGCGCCGAGCCGGCGCGCCAGCCTGGGGAACGGCACCAAGATCAACCCCAGCCGCGCCAGCCAGCAGGCAGATCACCGCCTCGACGACCAGCGCGCGGCGGCGATGGCCGACCTGCGCGAACCTACGCAGCGGGCGGCGGATCGAGCGCGACAGCGCCATGCTGCACCAGTTCGTTGAGGAAGCTTTCCACCTCGGCGCGGCAGGCATCCGGCGCCACGTCGTATTCGCCCTGCAACTGCGCGCAGACCGCGTCGAGCTCCTGCGGCGTCTCGAGCAGTTCCCAGATGCGCGCGCCGACCTCGGAGAGCCCGATGTAGTTGCCTTTCTCGGCGCTCATCATGACCATCTCGTCGCCGACCTTGGCGGCGAGCCAATCGCCCTGCTTTCGCACCACCATGTTTTCCTCCTATGCGGACCGCACCAAGGCAGACGCGGGAGACAATTCATAGCCCAGCCGCCGCATCGTCGGCGCATGCGCCGCCTCGATGCGCGCGATCTGCTCGGCGCTCAACTCCTCGCGCCAGGCGCCCGCCTCGCCGCGGCGGAAGAAGTTGCCGCCGGCGTACGGCCGCGGCGCCTCGCGAAAGCCCTTTTCCCGCTCCTGACCGCGCAATTGCCCGAAATCGGCAAAGGTCACTGCGCGCGCGATGTCTTCCTCATTCGACGGACGGTCGGCGAAGGCGAGCACCCGCTTCAATTCGCCTGCAGCATCGGCCTGCATGTCCTCGTAGCGCACGAGAAGTGTCGGAATATCCGCCTGATCGAGCCAGCTTTTGACATGCCGGCTCCAGCCGGTAAGCTGCTGGCGAAACTGATTGTGCTGGCGGCCCGGCTTACCGCAAAACGCGGCTTTCTCGTTCGTTCATGAGTTCGATAGCGCAGTCGATACTGGTTCTGATTGTGATTGGCGAACGACGGCGCCACGTCGCGCGGATCGCGCACGATGACTATCGCCGCATCGGCGCCCCGCGCGCCCGCCAGCAGCGGCTCGCCATTGGCATTCAGCGTATACGCGTCGTGCGCCTTCACGAAGCGTACCGGCGGCGCATCCGACGGCGCGTCATATTCATCGTCCAGCGCGCCGTTCGCCAGTTCCTCGTAGACGCGGGGGCGCAAGACGTCGATCTCCTCATGGGTGAGCAGGCCGGAATCGATCAGAGTCAGATAATCGAACGGCCCGCGCGCGCTGGCGATGCCGCCGCGCTCCGGCAGATCGTTGATGTCGGCCGGCGCATCCTTGGCCGACAGATTGGCGATCAGCATGCGCATCCACGTATTGCCGGATTTCGGATAGGAGGCGAGCCAGACCGTGCGCGTCGTCTTGCGGTTCATGCCGCCCGCTCCGTCAGGCCGATGTCCAGCCAGTGCTGCTCGAGCTGAGCGATGACGCCGGGCATGTGGTCGAAATCTGAGCGCCCGCGTCAGATGGAAGATGCCGGCGCTGTTGGCAATTTGCGTGGCGGCGCGGAAATAGTCGGCCTTCTGTCCCATGCGGTTCACCATCTGCGGCCGGTAGGCGTTGCGCCTGAGAATCAGCGCGGCGTCGACCACGTTCGGCCGCTCGATCCCCGGCTGATGCGGCGGGCGCGCTTCGCGCAGCGCGTAGACCGCGGCCAGCGGCAGCGAGTCGCTGAACACGGCCGCCGGCTCGACGAAGTATTTCTCCAGGCGGTCGCGTACGGCCGCGCCGCGGCGCTCGGCGAGGTCGAGCTTGTGAATGGCCTGCGCCCAAAGCTTGAGATTGCGGCCGTCCGGCTGCACGGCCACCGCGCCGGCGCCCGCCGTCACCGCGCACAGGTCGTCGCTCACCAGCGGGAAACCGCGCTGCGCCAGAGCCGCGGCCAGGGTTGACTTGCCTGTCCCGGACGCGCCGCAGAACAGCACGGCCTTGCCGCCGACGCGCACCGCGCTGGCGTGCAGCACCACCTGCCCGCGCTGGTGGAGCAGGATGCCGAGCACCGTCCCCAGCAGGAAAATCGAGATGTCGGCCGGCGCGACATCCGCGTCCTGCTCGTAGACGATCTCGCGCCCGCCGCTGAGCAGAAACCGCGCCACGCCGGGAACGCTGAGCAGAAACCGGTCACCGCCGATCTCCCAGGTCGGACCGCGCGCGGTTGCCTGCGGCAAGGCTTGGGGTACCTGGCCCGCCCGCACCAGGATTGCGGCTGCAGCGTCCTGCTGCCGGGCCGCGGCAATGGCTCCCGGCAGTTCGATCTCGCTCAGGACATCGAGTCCGGCGACGCGATAGTGATGCACGACAAGTCCCCGCGGCGATGCAGCCATATTATATTGGCATCATACAACCGCGAAGCGAAGTCATTTGAATTCGCGGAACTTTCCGGAAAAGCGTCCGAAATGCTGGGCGTTTGCGCCTGGCAGAAGACGTGGGGCGGGCCGGTCGGCCCCGTTGCGGCGGCACGTCAGGGATAGTTATGTGGATTTTCTGCGCGCCCAGGCCAATTTCAGGGAAAAGCCGTTGCCCACGATCGCCCTGCCCGAGCAGCACCGCGGCGGCCCTACCCCACCCGCCGGGCCGCCCTCTCTCGCCGACAAGGTGGCCTTTCTCGCCACGCCCGGCGCCTATGCGCACCCGGCCCCCGACCTCGAAGGCAAGGAGACCCATATGTCCTGGGTCTTCCTCGCCGGCGACCGCGTCTACAAGCTGAAGAAGCCGGTGCGCTTTCCCTATCTCGACTATTCCACGCTGGAGAAGCGGGAGGCGGCCTGCCGCGCGGAGCTTGCGCTCAACCGGCGGCTGGCGCCGCATGTCTATGAGGCCGTCATGCCGCTGGTGCGCACGGCGCAGGGATTACACCTCGGCGGGCAAGGCGAGGCGGTCGACTGGCTGGTCGTCATGCGCCGGCTCGACGAGCGCCGCACGCTGGAAAGCGCCATCCTGGCCGACGAAGTGAGCGCGGCACAGCTCGATCGCGTCGTCGATACATTGGTGACCTTCTATCACCGCGCCCGCGCGGTCTTCGTCTCGCCGGCGACCCATCTGCGCAACTGGCACGACAGTCTCGCCTACAATAAGCGCGTGCTGCTCGACGCGCGGCTGAAGCTTCCCGCCGGACTGGTCCGACGCATCGACCTGGCGCAGCGCCGCTTCCTGCAACGACGCGCGGGGCTGATCGCCGACCGGGTGCGCGGGCGGCATATCGTCGACGGCCACGGCGACCTGCGTCCCGAGCACATCTGGCTGATCGATCCGATCACCATCATCGACTGTCTGGAATTCAATGCGAGTTTGCGCGCGGTCGATCCGTTCGACGAGATCGCCTATCTGTGCGTCGAGTGCGAGCGGCTGGGCGGCGAATGGGCAAGCGCGCACATCCGCCGGCGCGCCATTCACGTGCTGCACGATCATCTGTCCGAGCAGCTTTTCACCTTTTACCGTTGCCACCGCGCCACTTTGCGCGCGCGCCTCACCATCGCGCACATGCTGGAGGCGCATCCGCGCACCCCGGAGAAGTGGCCGAACCGAGCGCGCGAATATCTGGCGATAGCGGCGGCAGACGCGCGGCGGCTGGAGCGGATGCTCAGAAAACCATCATATCCGTGAGCGCGCGGCCGTCGTGCAGGCGGCGGATGGCTTCCGCCAGCAGCGGCGCCACCGGCAGGATGTCGACCTTCGCCAGCGAAGCCTCGTCGAGCCGGAACGGCGGTACGCTGTCGGTGGCAACGAAACGATCGATCGCCCGGTCGGCGATCACCTCTGCGCTGCCCGGCATGAACAGCCCGTGCGTCACCAGCGCGATGACCTTGTTCGCGCCGGCCTTGCGCGCCGCCTGCGCCGCGCGCAGCAGGGTGCCGCCGGTGCTGACCAGGTCGTCGATGACGAGTGCGGTCGCGCCCTCCACCTCGCCCACGAACATGTCGCCGGAAACCACGCCGGCGCTGCGATGTTTTTCAGCGAAGCCCTTGCCGACCGGATGGCCGGTGGCGGTTTCCAATGCTTCGCGAAACAGCTCGGCCCGCTTGCCGCCGCCGAGGTCGGGCGACACCACGGAAAGCTTCTCCTCGCCCAACGCCTTAGCATAGGCGACGAACAGCGGCGCCGCGGTCAGTGTAACGTTGGGAATGCGGAACGCATTCTCGAAGGCGGCGGGGTTGTGCACGTCCAGCGTGACGATTCGATCGGTGCCGACCGCCTCGAACATCTGCGCCACGTAGCGCGTGATCACCGGATCGAGCGGCTTGGTCCGGCGATCCTTGCGCGCATAGGCGAGATAAGGCGTCACCGCGGTAACGCGCCCGGCGCCGGCATCCTTGAGCGCGCCGACGAAAAACAAGAGCCGCACCAGCTTGTCGCTCGCGCTCTCGGCCGGACCGCCGTGCAGGCTCTGCAGCACATAGACGTCGCGGCCGTGCACCGGCTCGAGCGGCCGCGTCTTGTGCTCGCCGTCCTCGAAGTCGCGCTCTTCGTGCGCGGCCAGGGGCATATCCAGCGCCGCGGCGACGGCCTCGCCGAGCGCGGCCGTGGCCGCAAGTGCAAACAGTTGGGGGCCGGCGTCGCTCATCGCGGCACTTCCTTATGCGCCTGCGCGAAACGCGCCAGCGTGTCGATGACCTCCTGGTCGGAGATCTGGCGGAAGTCGGCATAGTAATAGCCGATGGCGCCAAAGAACTCGTAGTCCTCCAGGCACACCACCTCGTCCGCCTCCTTGCGCAGATCGGGCAGGCTGTCGGTGGGCGCAACCGGCACCGCCAGGATCAACTTTTTCGGCTTGCGCAGCCGCGTGGCGCGCAAGGCGGCACGCGTGGTGGCGCCGGTGGCGACCCCGTCGTCGATCACGATTGCGGTCTTGCCCTCGACCTCCGCGCGCGCGCGACCGCCGAGATAGCGTATGCGCCGGCGCTCGATCTCAGCCAGTTCCGCGTCGCATACTTTTTTGAATTCGGAGTTCGAAATGTCCGCCAGCGCGATGACGTCCTCGTTGCGCACAATCAGCGGCTTGGCGCCGTCGACCACCGCGCCCATGGCGAGCTCCGGCTGCATCGGCACGCCGATCTTGCGCACCAGGATGAGATCGAGCGGCGCATTCAGCGCTTCCGCCACTTGCGCCGCAACCGGCACGCCGCCGCGCGGCAATGCCAGCACCACGGGCTGCTCGTCCTTGTAGGACGCAAGCGCCTGCGCGAGCTCGATGCCGGCCTGTTTGCGGTTGTCGAAAGACATGGCGCGCCCTGTCTTTTATGCGCGCGTGCTGTCGCGCGCTGACGGGACAAGATAGCGCGTGAACCAGCGCGCCGCATGCTCGATCACGGCGTCGAGCGCGCCGGGCTCGGGGAACAGATGGCTGGCGCCCGGCACGATCTCCAGCGCCTTCGGCTCCGGCAATTGCGCCAGCGCCTGCTCGTTGAGCTCGATGACGACGGTGTCGGCGCCGCCGACGATCAGCAGGGTGGGCGCGCGCACGCGCGTGAGCGCCTTGCCCGCCAGGTCGGGCCGGCCGCCGCGCGATACCACCGCGCTCACCCGCGGGCCGGCATCGGCAGCGGCGACCAAGGCGGCGGCAGCGCCGGTGCTGGCGCCGAACAGGCCGAGCGGAACGGTACCCGCCCAGTCGTCGCCGTCGAGCCAGCGCATGGCATCGGTCAGCCGGCCGGCGAGCAGCGGAACATTGAACACATTGGCGCGGTCGGCTTCTTCGTCCTCGGTGAGCAGGTCGAACAGCAGGGTGGCAAAGCCGCGGCCGTTCAGCGCCTCGGCCACCGCGCGGTTGCGCGGGCTGAACCGGCTGGAGCCACTGCCATGCACGAAAGCGACCACCGCGTGGGCGCCGGCCGGAATATGCAAGGTCCCGGCCAGCCCCTCAGGCGGGATCAGCACCTCGCGGGTTTCGGCTCGCCCCGCCATGCCTCACCTTTCAACGAGACCGGCGCTCATGCCTCACACCTTCAAGCTGTGCTTGGCCATTGGCTTCACGGTGCTCGCCTGCGGGCCCTTTTCACCCATTTCCTCGGCGAAGGTCACGCGCGAGCCGATCTCGAGCTTGCCGAATTCGCCGCCCAGTACGCTGTTGCGATGGAAATAGATTTCGCCGCCGTCATCGGCCTCGATGAAACCGAATTCGCCGAGCGGATCGAGCTCGGTCACCGTGCCGGTCGGCGGGCCGTCGTGCTGCTTTACCTCGCCCTGCAGCTTGCGCACTTGATCCTGCAATTGCCGGCGCGCGCGCTTGAAGGCGTCGTTGAGCGCAAAGTTGAAGTCGGCATAGCGCTCGTCGTTCTGCGGCGTGCGGTCGATATTGACGTCACGGCCGTCCGGCAGCGCGAGATGAATGTTGATCTCGTAGAGGCCGCCCGTGCGATGGCGCCCGCCAGGGCCTTTCAGCACCACCCGGCCGGCCGTCACCCGCCCGAAGCGGTCCTCAAGCATGGCAACGTGCTTGGCGATGGTCGCGCGCGCCTCGGGTTTCGCTTCCATGCCTTGAAAATCGATCTCCACTGGGGTTTCCATGGTTCCATTCCGACGTTCGTTTGATTTTATGTAGGCGTAAGTTCGCCCGCCCGCTCGCCATCTTCATTGACATGGCTCAAGCCGCGGCACGGCGCGGAAGCCAGCATTGCTGCGCGCTCGAGCGCGAGGCTGACTGCGCCGGCTGTGTGCCGGTACTCGCCGGCTCCTTCCGGACAGCGCTTCCCTGCCGCGCCGATCTGGATCAAACTCCCGTGAGGTTCCGAAATTGCCGGCGTTCTTGAGTTAGCTCAAATGGGGCCGTGCGCACGCGGACCATTATGTTGCCGATCGAGGTTCCCTGACGCCAATCGAACGCCCACAAAGAGATGCCGAAGAGTGATGCCCATGCAGCAGAAAACGACGAGCGGATCGGAGACCAACGGAGGCGACGACGTGGATCTCGCCATCTCGCCCGAGAAGGTCTGCTTCATCATCATCAAGGCCCACGAGTTCGACGCCAAGGAGGACGTGGAGGAGCCCGATCCGGGCTCGAACCCCTCCGACGACAAGGACGTCGAGGTGCTGGAAGACTACGGCGACGATCCTGTGGTCGAAGAAATCACCCAGTTCATCGATGCCCTCTCGGAAGACGAACAGATCGACCTCGTCGCCATGATGTGGCTGGGCCGCGACGACTACACCGCCGAGGACTGGCCCTCGGTGCGCGAGGAGGCCGCGCGCGCCCACAACCAGCGCACCGCCGAATATCTTCTCGGCGAGCCGCTGCTGGGCGACTTCCTGGAGGAGGGGCTGTCGATGCTGGGCTTTTCCTGCGAGGACGTCGAGATCAACCGGCTTTGAAGCGAAAATACGCTCAGGCGGATTCGCTGTCGCGCTACGGCTTCGTCACCTACCCCTGAAAAGGGGTGGGGCGGCATGGCCTTGAGCCGGATCGCCGGGTGGGGATGGCGGCAACAACTGCGGCCTGAACCCAGCACGCTAAAGCGTCCGTTCGCTACCACTGCACCGCATTGCCCAAATGCGCGCCGGGGCGATTGACCGCGCTCAACGCCCATATCAAACTTGCCTTGTTGAATTGGCCGGACTTTGGGAAGGGTGGGTCGATGCGGGTTTGCGTGGAAACCAGCCGAGAGGGCGGTACTGAGGTGCCGTTCAGGCTCCATCTCGACGTGCGCAGCCTCGACATCGCCGACGTCATCGACCGCTGGTACGGCGAGGACTACTGCTATTTCAAGGTGCAGACCGCCGACGGCGACACCTACATCCTGCGCTTCGACGAGGAGCGCGGCGAATGGGCGCTCACCATGTTCCGCACGGCCCAACCCCACGCCGTTCCCCGCGAATTTCAGTCCAATAAACGGCCCGCCACCGCGCTGACCATGTAAACGGCTGGCACGAGCGCGAGGCCGCGTCATGACCGACAGTTTCAGGCCCGGCGAGCAGGATGTCTTGCTGGTGGTCGACGTGCAGAACGATTTCTGCCCCGGCGGGGCGCTCGCGGTGCCGCGCGGCGACGAAGTAGTGCCGGTGATCAACACGCTGGCGGGCAAGTTCGCCCATGTCGTGCTGACCCAGGACTGGCACCCTGCCGGCCACCTCTCCTTCGCCTCCGCGCATCCCGGCACGACGCCGTTCGACACCATCGAGGTTTCCTACGGCCCGCAGATCATGTGGCCGGACCATTGCGTGCAGGGCACGCGCGGCGCTGCCTTCCGTGACGACCTGCATGTCGACCGCGCCGAACTGATCATTCGTAAGGGCTATCACCGCACGATCAATTCCTATTCGGCCTTCTACGAGAACGACCGCACGACCCATACCGGCCTTGCCGGCTACCTGCGCGAGCGCGGCTTCACCCGCGTGTTCCTTGGCGGTCTCGCCTTTGATTTCTGCGTGCGCTATTCGGCCGAGGATGCACACAAGGCAGGCTTTACGGCCGTCGTGATCGAGGACGCCTGCCGCGCCATCGACTTGAACGGCTCGGCCGACGACACGCGCGCGCTGTTCAAGAAGCTCGGGATAAGATGTGTGAAGGCCGACGCCGTCAGCGTTTAATTTCTTCCGTTCGTCCCCGCGAAAACGAGGACCGCAGACGTGGTAAGCGTTCGATCTTGGCTCTGGATTCCCGCTTGCGCGGGAATGAACGGGGTTAAGTCGCCTTCTTCAGCCCCCTCACCGCGCGCATCTGCCCATCTTCCTCCGTGACGGCAAAGCCCAGCTCCTTGGCGATGGCGAGAATGCGCGCCTGCTCGGGCGGAAAAACCATCACCGCATGGCGCACGCCCTGTGCCGCGATCGTATCGAACAGCGCCGCCAAGAGCTGGCGCGCCAGGCCCTTTTCGCGCAGGTCGGCACGGATGATCACCGCGCACTCCGCCGCCTCGAAATCCGGATCGGCGGTGGCGCGCGCGAGCCCCGCCACCTGGCCGTCGTCCCAGGCAACGAGCGTCATTTCGCGGTCGTAGTCGATCTGGGAAAGCCGCGCCGCCGTCTCGTGGGTGCGCGCGCGCAAGGGTGCGAAGAAGCGGTGCCAGAGATCGCTGTTGTCGACCGCGTCCGCGAACCTGCGCAGCGCCGGCTCGTCCTCCGGCCTGATCGGCCGCACCGCGTAGCGCGCGCCCTTGTGCGTCGTCACCTCGCATTGCAGATGCTGCGGATAGGGCCGGATGGCGAGGCGCGCCTGCGCCGGACCGCTCGCCGCCTTGACGCGGATGCGCGCATCGACCGCGATCACGCCCGCCGCGTCGCAAAGCAGCGGATTGAGGTCCAGCTCGGAAACCTCGGCGCAATCGGAGACGATCTGGCTCAATTGCACCAGCACGTTGACCACGCCGTCGATATCGGCCGCGGGCCGCCCGCGGTAGCCTTTCAGCAGCGCGGCGATGCGCGTGCGTTCGATCTGCGCCCGCGCCAGCGCCGAGTTGAGCGGCGGCAGTTCCAGCGACTTGTCGCCGACGATTTCCACCGCCGTGCCGCCCTGTCCGAACAGGATCACCGGCCCGAACGTCGCATCGGCAGTGACGCCCGCGATCAGCTCGAAGGCGCCGGGCCGCACCACCATCTCCTGCACGATGAAGCCCTCCAGCCGCGCCTTCGGCATGGCCCGCGCCACGCTTTCGTTGATGCGCCGGCCGGCGGCCTGGACCTCGTCGCGGCCCGACAGGTTGAGCGCCACGCCGCCGACGTCCGACTTGTGGATCACGTCGCGCGAGCGGATCTTCAGCGCCACCGGCGCCTGCATGGCGGCCGCGACATCGCCCGCGGCCTTCGCGTTTGCCACCGCTTCGGTGCGCGCGAAGGGAATGCCGTAACAGGCAAGGAAAGCCGCGATTTCGCTCGGATCGAGCCATTCGCGCCCGTCCGCCAGCGCCTGCCGCACGATCGCCTGTGCTTTGCCGACGTCGGCGCGCGGGCTCGGCGCGCTGTTCGATGGGGTCTGCAGCAGCAGGTCCTGATTCTGCCGGTAGCGCACCAGATACATGAAGGCGCGCACCGCCCGCTCGGGCGTCTCGTAGTCGGGCACGCGCGCGGCGATCAATTCGGCGCGTCCTTCCGCCACGCTGGCGTCGCCCATCCAGGAGGTGAACACGTTCTTCTTGGCCGCGCCGCCGGCGAGCACGCTGGTGACACCCTTGGCGGCGTCCTGCGCGGAGGCGACGGCGGTCGGGCAATAGAGCACCACCGCGGCGTCGATCTCGTCGTCGTCCATCACGATCCGAAGCGCCTTGGCGTAGCGGTCGGCGTCGGCGTCGCCGATGATGTCGACCGGATTGCCGTGGCTCCAGGTCGCCGGCAGCACGCCGTTCAGCTTGGCGATCGTTTCAGCCGAAAGCGACGCGAGCCGGCCGCCCTCCTCGATCAGCCGGTCGGTCGCCAAAACGCCGGCGCCGCCGCCATTGGTGACGATGGCCAGCCGGTTGCCGCGCTGCGGCGCATTGCGCGCCAGCGTGGTGGCGGCGTCGAACAGTTCCTCGACTTCATTGACGCGCAACATGCCGGCGCGGCGGAACGCGGCCTCATAGACCACGTCGGCACCCGCCAGCGCGCCGGTGTGCGAAGTGGCGGCGCGCGCGCCTTCTTCCGCACGCCCGCTCTTGACCACGATCACCGGCTTGACCCGCGCGGCACGCCGCGCCGCCGACATGAACTTGCGCGCATGCGTCACCGCCTCGGCGTAGATCAGGATCGCTTCCGTTTTCTCGTCGAGGGCGAAATAATCGAGCAGGTCGCCGAAATCGACGTCCGCCATGTCGCCCATGGAGACGACGGCCGAAAATCCGATGCCCCGCGGCAGCGCCCAGTCGAGCACCGTGGTCGCCATGGCGCCCGATTGAGTGAGAAAGGCGATGTTGCCGGGCAGCAGCGGCGCCGGCGCGAAGGTGGCGTCGAGCCCGATGCCGGGCACTGCCACGCCCAGGCAATTCGGCCCGACGACGCGCAGGAGATGGGGCCGGGCGGCGGCGAGCAATTCGGCCGCGCGTTCCCTGCCGACCTTGGCCTCGCCCTCGGCAAAGCCGGCGGTCAGGATGACGGCGGCGCGGGTGCCGCGGCTTCCGAGTTCGGCCACCAGCGGCGCGATGGTGTCGGGCGGTGTCGCAATGACCGCAAGGTCCGGCGTCATCGGCAGGCTGGCCACATCCGGATAGGTCATGATGCCGTGGATCGCCGTCGCTTTCGGGTTCACCGGCAGCACCGGGCCGCGGTAGCCCGCGCGCAGCATGTTGTCCATCAGCGCGGCGCCCACCGATTTCGGCCGGTCGGAAGCGCCGACCACCGCGATCGAGCGCGGATGAAACATCTTGTCGAGGTTGCGAATGGACATGGAGGACGAACCGGGATTCCTTAACTCACTCTAGCGCGGCGCTGTCACCGCAATTTGACGCAACACAATTAATCGCCGGACCGCGCCCGCCAATTAATGCTTCTGTGCCTTGCCCGTCTGGTGCGCGTAATCGCTCACGACCACGTCATGCTGGCCCAGCCGGCGATGAGCACCACCGAACCGACGGCCGCCCCAGATCGAGCCGCCGCCGAAGGCGCGATAGACCAGGATCTTCCCGGCGTTCTCGACGATGAACCAGGCCAGCGCATACGCCCAGACGAGCAGCGCGTATTTCCAGCCCAGCGGGTGCACGATAAAGCCGTAGACGGCCCCGAGCGTGCCGAGCACCTGCGTGACTTCGCAGGTGACGAACAGGCGCCAGCTCGGCCACGGCCGGTCCCAGAACCAGCCGACATTACGGGTGATGTAGATGGTGAGATGGCCGGCCACCAGCAGCTTGAGGAAGATCAGCGTCTGGAGCTGCGGGCGCGGCATGTGCAGGATGCGGTCGGCGAACCAGAACAGTGCGAAGCTCTCGACCACGCCGATCAAGCCGAGGGTGACGCTGGTGGTGAGCACCCTCGTCATGTCCCAACGGACGGGACGGGGAGCGACCGTCACGTTGTCGTAGGCGATCATCATGATCGGCAGATCGTTGAGGATGGCGAGCAGCACGATCATGATCGCCGTCACCGGATAGAAATTGAACACGACGATCGCCAGCGTCATGAACAACAGCACACGGATCGTCTCCGCGATGCGGTAGGTGGCATAGCTCGTCATGCGCTCGAAGATGCGGCGAGCCTCCTCGATAGCGCGCGTGATCACCGACAGGCCGGGTGCGGTGAGCACCAGGTCGGCGGCGGCTCGCGCGGCATCGGTGGCGCCGCTGACGGCAATGCCGACGTCGGCTTGTTTCAACGGCGGCGCGTCGTTGACGCCGTCGCCGGTCATGCCGACGATGTGGCCGGCCTTCTGCAAGGCGCGCACGATCTTGAACTTGTGCTCGGGAAACACTTCGGCGAAGCCGTCGGCCTGCTCGATGCGGGCGGCGTCGCCGTCGCTGCCGTCGTGGGTGAAGATTTCGTGCGCCGAGACGATGTCGTTGCCGAGCCCGAGCTTGGCCGAAATCTCGCGGGCGATGGCCGTATGGTCGCCGGTGACCATGCGGACCTTCAATCCCATCTTCTGCGCGGTGGCGATGGTCTCGGCTGAATCGTCGCGCGGCGGATCGAACAGCGGCAAGAGCCCGAGGAATTTCCATTGGCCGTCCTCGCCGGTCTGGGCGACGCCAAGAGTGCGGAAGCCGCGCGCGGCGAGATCGTCGGTCAGCTCTTGCGCTTTCTTCGTCACCGCTTCGTCCGGCTTGGCCAGGTCGAGAATGACCTGCGGCGCACCCTTGGCCACTTTCAGCGTGCGGCCGTCCTTTGCGACCTCGGCCTGGGCGAGCTTGTGCACGGGATCGAACGGCATGAACTTGACCGTCTTGTAGCCGGCAAGCTTCGTCTCATCGGCCCCCTTGAGCACCGCCGCGTCGATCGGATCGGGCGCCTCGCGCTCGCAGGTGAGCGCCGCCGCCGTCAGCAGCGTGTCGCGGTCGGCGCCGGCGAGCGGCGCCACGTCGCCCAGCGTGAGCTGGTTCTTGGTCAGCGTACCGGTCTTGTCCGAGCACAGGATATCCATGCCCGCCATTTCCTCGATCGAGACCAGCCGCGACACGATCGCCTTCATGGCGGCGAGCTTCCCCGCGCCGACCGCCATGGTCACCGACAGCACCGCCGGCAGGGCCACCGGGATGGCGGCGACGGTGAGGATCAGCGCGAACACCAGCGTGCCGATCAGGCTGCCGCCGCGGAACATCGCCACCAGGATGATCAGCGCGACGAGGAAGAGCGTGATGATGATGAGGAAGTTGCCGATGCGCAGCACCGCCCGCTGGAAATGCGAGTGCTGCTCGGCGGTCTCCACCAGTTGCGCGGTCTTGCCGAAATAAGTGTTCATGCCGGTGGCGGTGACCACCCCGCGCATTTCGCCCTGCCGCACGATGGAGCCCGAATAGGCGGGATCTCCCATCTTCTTGTCGACCGGCAGGGATTCGCCGGTAAGCGCCGACTGGTCGACGCTCAGGTAGTCGCCCTGGCGCAGCTCGATATCGGCCGGCACGATGTTGCCGAGCTTGAGGAAAACGACGTCGCCCGGCACCAGCAGACGCGCCGCCAAATCCTGCCACTTGCCGTCGCGCAGAACATGCGCCACCGGCGCGAGATTCTGCTTGAGCGCCTGGATCGCGTTATCGGCCTTGAACTCCTCGAAGAAGCCGACGCCGGCATTGATCAGCAGCATGGCGAGAATGACGCCGAGGTCTTCCCAGCGCTGCGTCGCGCCCGACAGCACCGCCGCGATTTCGATCATCCAGGGAATCGGCCCCCAGAAATAGCCGAAAAACTTGCGGAAAAGGCTGACGCGCTTCTCCTCGATCGCGTTCTCGCCGTACTGCGCGAGCCTGCGCTGCGCTTCGTCGCTGGAGAGGCCGGTGAGATCGGCCGTCTGCGGCGGGGCGCCGGCCTCGTTCGCTTCGCGCTCCTGCTGCCCATTCATGAGGCTCTAACCCTGTGCTTCATGTCCGACGCCATCCGGCGCCGCACGCCCTCGCCGCCCCCGTTTCGGTCGAACTAAGAACCCCTCTCGCGCAATTGTTCCACCAGCATGGCCGCGCCCAGAAAGGCCGGCTCCGGATGGGTAATGACGTAGGTCGGGATCGCTGTCAGAAAGCCGGAGAAACGCCCCTTGGCCTCGAAGCGCGCCCTGAAATTGGATTGCGCGAAGGTGTCGCCCAGCTTGGGCACGATACCGCCGGCGATGTAGATGCCGCCGAGCGCGCCCACCGTCAGCGCGAGATTGCCGGCGATGGTGCCAAGCATGGCGCAGAACATCGCGGTCGCCTCGCGCGCGCGCGGGTAGTCATCCTCGATACCGGGATTGGTGATCTGCGCGGCAGTCAGCGGCGCCGCCGGCTCGCCGGACAGTTCGCACAGCGCATTATAGAGGTTGATCAGCCCCGGGCCGGACAGGAAGCGCTCGGCCGAGACGTGGTCGAAGCGCCGCCGCATCAATTCGAGCACCGCCGCCTCACGGTCGTCGGCTGCCGCCATGGTGACGTGGCCGCCCTCGCCTTGAATGGAAATGACTTCCCTGCCGTACGGCACGATCGTGCTGACGCCCAGGCCGCTGCCCGGTCCGAGCAGGCCGACGGGCGCGCCCTTGATCGGCGCGCCGCCGCCGATCTTGCGGCAATCGGCGTCGGTGAGATGCGGCACCGCCAACCCGTTGACCACGAAATCATTGACCACCCGCAGCTCGGCGAAATTGAAATGCTTGCGCACCGCGTCGACCGAGAACGACCAGGGATGGTTGGTCATGGTAACCTGGTCGCCGATCACCGGCGCCGCCACCGCCAGCACCGCCACCCTGGGCCGGGTCGGCGGCATCTCCGCCGCCAGATAGGCCTCGATGGCGTCGGTCAGGCTGGCATAGTCGTCGGTCGCAAACACGCGCACGTGCGTGATCGCGCCACCCGGCTGCACGATGGCGAGCCGTGTGTTGGTCGCGCCGATGTCGGCGATCAGTCCGCTCGCCGGCCCGCTCATGAAGCCTTTGCAGCCTTTCCTCTTGGCCCCCTTGGCGCCGCCACGACATTGCTCGGCGCGCCGTCAAGAAACGCCACGATATTGGAAACGGTGGTGGTGACAATACGGACGATCGCCTCTCGCGTGTTGAAGGCGCTGTGCGGCGTGACGACCACATTGGGCATGGTGAGCAGGATGTGGTCGGCGACCAGCTCGCGGATGTCCTGCTGGTTGTCGTAGATCGAGGAGATCAGCTCCGCCTCCTCGCGGATCAGCGGCTCGTCGGGCAGCACGTCGAGGCCGGCGGCGGCGAGCTTGCCCGAACGCAGCGCCTCGATCAACGGACGCGAGTCGACGATCGAGCCGCGCGCGGTGTTGATCAGGACGGCGCCGGGCTTCATGTGCGCAATGGCGCGTTCGTCGATCAGGTGCTCGGTCTGCGGGATGGCCGGCACGTGCAGGGTGACCACGTCCGATCCGGCCAGCAGGTCGTCGAGGCTGGCATAGGTGAAGCCGTATTGGGCCGCCAGCCGCGGCTGCGGCCTGACGTCGAAGGCGAGCACCTTCATGCCGAAACCGCGCGCGATGCGGATGACATGGGCGCCGATATTGCCGGTGCCGACCACGCCGAGCGTCTTGCCCTGCAGATCGAAACCCTCCAGCCCTTCCGGCGTGAAGTGGCCGGAGCGGGCGCGTTCCATCGCCTCGCGCAGGCGGTGGCTGATGGCGAGCAGCAGCGCGAACACGTGTTCGGCCACCGTGTTCTCGCCATAGGTCGGCACATTGCTCACGGTGACGCCGTGGCCGGCGCAGTAATCCGTGTCGATGTGGTCGTAGCCGGTGGAGCGGGTGGCGATCAGCTTGAGCGCCGGCAGCTTGGCCAGCACGTCGCTGCCGAGCTTCGAATAGATGAAGGTGGAGACGACGTCGGCGTCGGCATATTGCGCGGCATTGTCCGCCCGCAGCGCATGCTCGGTCAGCACCAGCTCGTGCCCGCGCTTCAGCGCATCAAAGGCGGATGCCTCACGCGGTTCGGTTTCGAAAATTACGATCTTCATGGGGCGACCCTTTTCATGCCCCCGGCGCGGCGGCGCGCAGCTCGCGCGCGTCGTTCTCCGGGCTCGACGGGTTAATCGGCAAGCCGGCGCCGAGTTCAAAACCGCCCCAGGTGGCGACGTCGGGAACGATACGCAGCTTCCAATGCCAATGCGGCGCCGCGAGGCCGCTCCTGGGCGCGGTATCGACGACGAAATTATAGGGCGGATCGTTCAGTGTGGCGCTCAGCCGGCGCAAGGTCCGCCGCAGCAGGCCGGCGAAGCCGGGCAGCGCGTCGTCATCGAGCGCCGTGAAGGAGGCCTGGTGCGCCTTCGGCACGATCCAGATTTCAAACGGATGCTCGGCGGCGAACGGCACCAGCGCGATGAAGCCCTCGTTCGCGTCCACCACGCGCGTGCCCTCCGTTTGCTCCGCTGCGAGCTCATCGCAGAGCGCGCAGGAGCCATGCTCCTTGTGGTGGCGCGCCGCCCACGCGCCCATGGCGGCAACTTTCGGCGGCACCATGTCGAGCGCGATGACCTGCGCGTGCGGATGCAGCAGCGAGGCGCCGGCGTCGTGGCCGCGGTTGCGGAAGAGCATGACCGCCTGCATGCCGTCCTCTTCGAGCAAGGCGCGCGAGCGCTCGCGGTAGGTCGAGACCACCGCGATCAGCTCGTCGGCGCTCAGGCTATCGAGGTTGGCGTCGTGGCGCGGGCACTCGATAATCACCTGGTGAATGCCGCGCCCCGGGCGCACCCGCTGCCCGGCGCCCACTTTTTCCTCTTCGGCTTGGGCAAGCTGCACGGCGGGAAACTTGTTGGGCACCACGCGCACGCACCAGCCGGTGGCATCGGGCGAAGCGATTTCGGCGACGATTGGGGGCAACTGCGCTTCATTGCCGGGACAGAAAGGGCACTCCGGATCATAGCGCGGGCGGACCGGCAGCCGCGCATTGGCCTCGCGCGCATGCGGCCGCTGCCCACGCTTCGGCGCGATGATGACCCAAGCACCCGTGGTGCGATCCTGCCTTAGCTCCGACATGCTTTGCTCACGCGCCGCATCCACACTCCGTTCATTCCCGCGTAAGCGGGAATCCAGTTCTTGGTGAATTCAATATCTCGTTGCCCTTGGTCCCCGCTTGCGCGGGGACGAGCGGCGGGAACGTGAAACAATGCTACCCGTGCGCGCGCGCGCGCGGCTTCGGCGCGGCCGCCTCGCGGGCGGCGACCCGCTGCTTCACTTCGAGGAAGCTGTCCGGGCTCACCGACATGGAATCGATGCCGCAGTCGACCAGGAATTCGGCGAATTCCGGATGATCGCTCGGCGCCTGCCCGCACAGGCCGACCTTGGCGCCGGCGACGTGGGCGGCGTCGATCACGCTGTGGATCATCCATTTCACCGCCTCGTCCTGTTCGTCGAACAGGCCGGCAAGCTCGGAAGAGTCGCGGTCGACGCCGAGGGTGAGCTGGGTGAGATCGTTGCTGCCGATGGAGAAGCCGTCGAAACGCTGGGCGAATTCCTTGGCCAGGATGACGTTCGAGGGGATTTCGCACATCACATAGACGTGCAGGCCGTTCTGCCCGCGCTTGAGGCCATTCTCCGCCATCACCGCCAGCACCTTGTCGGCCTCCTTGGTGGAGCGGCAGAAGGGGATCATCACGATGACGTTGCTGAAGCCCATCTTCTCGCGCAACCGGTGGATGGCGCGGCATTCGAGCGCGAAGCCCGCCTTGTAGCGCGGCGAGTAGTAGCGCGAAGCGCCGCGGAAACCGAGCATCGGGTTCTCTTCCTTCGGCTCGAACTCGGCGCCGCCGACCAGGCCCGCATATTCGTTGGTCTTGAAGTCGCTCATGCGCACGATCACCGGCTGCGGATAGAACGCCGCCGCAATGCGGCCCAGGCCACGCGAGAGGCGGTCGACGAAATACTCCTCCTTGTCGTCATAGGCGGCGGTAAGCGCCGCGATCTCGGCTTTCGCCTGCTCATCCTTGAGCCTGTCGAAATGCACCAGCGCCATGGGATGCACCTTGATGTGGTTGGACACCACGAACTCCATGCGCGCGAGGCCGACGCCGTCGGCCGGGATGCGCCACCAGCGGAACGCCGCCGCCGGATTGGCCAGATTGAGCATCACCGCGGTCTTGGTTTCCGGCGTCTTGGTGAAATCGATCTCGCTCGATTCGAAGTCGGCAGTGCCCTCGTAGATGAAGCCCTCCTCGCCTTCGGCACATGAGACGGTGATCTGCTGCTCGTCGTGCAGCACTTCGGTGGCGTTCTCGGTGCCCACCACCGCCGGCAGACCCAGTTCGCGGCTGACGATGGCCGCGTGCGAGGTGCGCCCGCCGTGATCGGTGACGATGGCCGCCGCCCGTTTCATGATCGGCACCCAGTCCGGATCGGTGGTCTGCGTCACCAGCACCGCGCCATCGACGAAGCGGTCGATCTCCTTCGGGCTGTCGATGATGCAGACCTTGCCCGCCACCACGGCATCGCCGATGGACAGGCCGGAGATGAGCTTCTTGCCCTTCGACTTGATGCGATAGGTGCGGATGGCCCCGGCCGTGCGGCGCGACTGCACCGTCTCCGGCCGCGCCTGCACGATGAACAGTTCGCCGCTCTCGCCGTCCTTGGCCCATTCCATGTCCATGGGCCGGCCGTAGTGCTGCTCGATGATCACCGCCCAGCGGCCGAGCTTGAGGATATCCTCGTCGTCGAGCACATAGGCCGCGCGCTCCGCCTTCGAGGTCGGCACGTTCTTGGTCGGATGCGCGCCGTCGGCGGTATAAATCATCTTCTTCGCCTTCTCGCCGATCCGCTTCTCGACGATGGGCGAGAGCGCGGAATTCTCCAAAAGCGGCTTGAACACGATGTATTCGTCGGGGTCGACCGCGCCCTGCACCACGTTCTCGCCGAGACCCCAGGCGGCGTTGATCAGCGCCACCTTTTGGAAGCCCGATTCGGTGTCGAGCGAGAACATCACGCCGGAGCCGCCGATGTCGGAGCGCACCATGCGCTGCACGCCGATGGAAAGCGCGACCTTCATGTGGTCGAAGCCCTTGATCTGGCGGTAGCTGATAGCGCGGTCGGTGAACAGCGAGGCGTAGCAGCGCCGGCAGGCGTCGAGCAGCGCCTTGTCGCCGCGGATGTTGAGATAGGTCTCCTGCTGTCCGGCGAAGCTGGCGTCGGGCAGGTCCTCTGCGGTGGCGCTGGAGCGCACCGCCACGTCGGCATTGTCCTTGCCGATGCGCTTGCACAGCTCGGCATAGTGGCTGCGGATGGCGTCGGCGGTTTCCTTCGGCCATTCGCCCTGCACGAACATGGCGCGGACGGCAGCGCCGGTCTCGGCCAGCGTCATCTTGCCGGCGGCGAGTTTGGCAAGCGCGTCGGTGATCTTCTGCTTGAGGCCATTGGCCTCGACATAGTGCCAGTAGGCATCGGCGGTGGTGGCGAAGCCGGCGGGCACCTGCACGCCCTTGCTGCCGAGATTGGCCACCATCTCGCCGAGCGACGAGTTCTTGCCGCCGACCTTGGCGACGTCGCCGCGGCCGACATTTTCGAACCACAGCACGTGAGGGGCATTAGCCGTCATGACGATCTCCTTGAATTTCGGAATTCAGTGTTGCGCCGCCCCTCTCAACTGGAATCGCGCCTCGAACGATCCCACCAGATCGAGCCAGTCCTCCATCAGCCGCGTCATCAGGAACCGCTTACGGACGGTCTCCCGCGCCTTGCCGCCCATGCGCTCGCGCAGGCCCCGGTCCTTGACCAACTCCACGATGCGGGCAGCCGCCTCTTCGGGACTGTCCACCAGATAGCCGTTCACGCCGTCCTGGATCTGGTGCTTGATGCCGCCGACATTGCCGCCGATCACGGCGGCACCTTTCCACATGGCCTCGGTGACGGTGAGGCCGAAACCCTCGCGAATCGACTTCTGCAGCACCACCGCTGCACGCCGCTGCAGCGCATTGACCAGCGCGGTATCCTGCACCGACAGGATGCGGATGCGGTCCTCCGCCTGCGAACAGATCGAGGCGAACACTTCCTGGCCCTCCGGATCGTCGGTGGCCACGTTGCCGACCAGCACCAGCGTGCAATCGACCTGTTTGCGCGCGATGCGAAAGGCGTCGATCACCCCTTGCGGGTCCTTCCACTTGTCGAAACGGGAAACCTGCACCACGAGCGGCAGATCGGTCGGGATATTGTGGTGCTCGAAACGATCCTTGATCTCCGCGTCCGACAGTTCCTTGTTGGTGGTGGAGAAAGGGTTGATCGCCGGCATGATAAAGCGTTGCGGCGACGTGAGCTTCTGCGCGTATTCGGGCAGCGACATCACCACCGCGTCATACTTCTCGATAAGCGGGGCGATGTAGTCCCAGACGTCCGGATGCGGATTGCTCAGATCGAGATGGCAGCGCCACACCCAAGGCGCCTTCTTGCGGAAATGCTGGATGATCGGCAGCGGCTGCGGGTCATGCACGATCACTACATCGTGATCGATATGCAGGCGGGCCGCATTCTCGAACGCCACCTCCTCGTAGATCCGCGCTTTCAGATCGGTGAGCGCGATGTTGCCGCCCTGCAGCGCGTTGTGCATCTTCTTGGTGACGCTGAAGAAGTCCGGCCGTCCCTGGATCACGCGCCAGCCGCTGCGGATGCCGGAGGCGTTCATCAACAGGGTGAGCGAGGACAGGATTTCGGCGACGCCGCCGCCGTAATAGGTCGAATTGATGTTGACCAGATGCAGGTCGCGCAACGGCTCGACCTTCCTGAGCAGGCGCTCAACCTCTTGCGCGCCGATCAGCGGCTCATAATCCTCCACCGAGGTGAGCTTGAAGCTGCGCGGGTCCTGCGTACCGTCCGGTACCAGCATCGAGCAAAGTCCTCTCGCTGCTTGCGCGACGGCCCCCGCGCGCCCCGCCGCCTGCCGCCATCTAATCCGCTGATATAATCATCAAGATGACGATTGAACGCCTTGACCTGGATCAAGTGTTTCCCAAGTCATTTCAATAGTTTCGTCTTTCGGTCCACGCCCCCAAGCCGCGAGGAGGCGCCGCCATTCGCCCGCAGATCGCAACTGCGCCCGCGCAAACGTCCGCCGCCCTGCCGGATCACCCGCATGCGCTGCCGGAGGCAGACGCGCTCGCGCGCATGGGGGTTTCGCTCGCCGCGGGGCTTTCCGAGGAGGAGGTCAGCCGGCGGCGCGAGACGTTCGGGCCCAACAGCATCGTAACGCGGCGCCGGGCCAATGCGCTCATCCTGCTGCTGCATCAGTTCCAGAGCCCGGTGGTCTATCTGCTGGGCGCGGCGTCGGCGCTGGCGTTCTATTTCGGCGAATGGAAGGAAGGGGCGGCCATCGTCGTCGTGCTGGCGCTCAACGCGCTGATCGGCTTCCTCACCGAGCTGAAGGCGGCACGCTCGATCGAGGCGCTGCGGGCACTCGGCACACATTCCGCGCGGGTGCGGCGCGACGGCCACGTGCGGCTCATCGCTGCCGAAGCGATGGTGCCCGGCGACATCGTCGTGCTCGAAGCCGGCGACGCCGTCTCCGCCGACCTGCGGCTGGTCGAAGCCTCCAGTGTCGCCGCCAACAAGTCGACCTTGACCGGCGAGTCGATCGCCGTCGACAAGCACACGTGGCCGGTGGCGCCCGATGCGCGCCTGGCCGACCGCGCTTCCATGCTGTTCAAGGGCACAGCGCTTACCCGCGGCAGCGGTATCGGTGTCGTGGTGGCGACGGGGCTTTCCACCGAGCTCGGCCGCATCTCGCAACTGGTCGAGGAGGCGAAGCCGGAAAGCTCGCCGCTCGAGCGGCGCCTGGCGCGGCTTTCCGGCCAAATGGTCTGGGCCGTCATCATTCTGACGATCGTCATCGCCGGCTTCGGCATCGCCGAGGGCAAGGACGCCTTCCTCATGGTGGAAGCGGCCATCGCGCTGGCGGTGGCAGCCATTCCCGAGGGCCTGCCGATCGTGGCAACGCTGGCGCTTGCCCGCGGCATGTGGCGCATGGCGCGGCAGAACGCGCTGATCGAGCGGCTGTCCGCGGTGGAGACGCTGGGCGCCACCACCGTCATCCTCACCGACAAGACCGGCACCCTCACCGAAAACCGCATGGTCGTGCGCCGGCTTTGGGTGCCGACCGGCGAGATCGAGCTCGAGACCGGCAAGGGTAGCCAGCCGCAATTCGGCGACGATGCACTGCTGTCGCTGCTTTTGGAGGCGGCGGTGCTCTGCAACGACGCTTCGCTCGAAAACGCCGAAGAGGAAGGCAGCGGCGACCCCATGGAGCTGGCGCTGCTGCGCGCGGGCTTCCGCGCCGGCCTACGGCGCTCGGCGCTGCTCAAGCACAGCCCGATCGCGCGCAAGCACGCCTTCGACACCGGCGCCAAGATGATGGCGACCGTGCACCGGCGCGGCGACAGCTACCTGTACGCGGTGAAGGGCGCGCCGGAAGCCGTGCTGGGGGCGAGCGAGACGATCGTGGCGGAGGACGGCACTGTGCCGCTCGATGACGATAGGCGCGACGAGTGGCACGCCCGCGTGGAGGAGCTCGGCCATCATGGCCTGCGCGTGCTGGCCTGCGCCGTGAAGACGGGCGCGGAAGCGGACGCGCCGCCCTACGAGCACTTGACCTTTGTCGGATTGATCGGACTGGAGGATCCGGCCCGCGCCGACGTGCCGGGCGCCATCAAAGCCTGCCACGATGCCGGCATCCATGTCGTCATGGTCACCGGCGATCATGCGGTCACCGCGCGCAGCATCGGCCGTGCCGTCGGCCTCGGCCCCACCGCCGCGCATGTGGTGGAAGGCCGGCATGTCGCCCAACTGACCAATGGCGACAATCACGCGCTGCGCGAGATCGGCATTTTCGCGCGGGTCAGCCCGGCCGAGAAGCTCGACCTGGTGCGCGCCTATCAAAGCGCCGGCGAGGTGGTCGCCATGACCGGCGACGGCGTCAATGATGCGCCGGCGCTCAAGCAGGCCGACATCGGCGTGGCCATGGGCCTGCGCGGCACCGACGTGGCGCGCGAGGCCGCCGCCATGATCCTGCTCGACGACGCCTTCCCCACCATCGTGAAGGCGATCCGCGAGGGCCGCGTCATCTTCGGCAATATCCGGCGCTTCGTCGCTTATCTCCTATCGTGCAATTTGAGCGAGGTGCAGGTGGTCGGGCTGGCGATCCTGTCCACGCTGCCCTTGCCGATCATGCCGTTGCAAATCCTCTATCTCAATCTCGTCACCGATGTGTTCCCGGCCTTCGCGCTCGCCTTGGGCGAGGGCGAGCCCGGCATCCTCAAGCGGCCGCCGCGCGATCCGCGCCAGCCGATCCTCGGCCGCGCGCAATGGAGCGTCATCGCGCTGCAAAGCGTGGCGCTCACCGCCGGCACCTTCGGCGCGCTGGCGGCGGCACGGCTCTGGCTCGATCTCGACGCGCGCGGGGTGGTGACCGTCACCTTCCTCACGCTCGCCTACACGCAGCTCTGGCACGTCTTCGACATGCGCCATCCGCAGTCGAACTTGTTCTACAACGAGATCACGCGCAACCCATGGGTCTGGGCCGCGCTGGCGCTGTGCTCGGCCTTGCTGGCGGTGCCGCCCTATGTGCCGCCGATCGCCGAGGTGATGCATCTGGCGCCGCTCGACGGCACCATGTGGGCCGTCGTGCTGGCCTTCAGCCTCGCGCCGCTCGTCGTGACGCAAATCGCCACCATCACGGTGGTGGCGCTGCGAGCGAGGGCCTGAGCATGCCGGCAATCCTGTGGCCCTGGCTGGAGTTCGCCGTCTGCGCGCTGGTGATCGGCGCCGCCGGGCCGTTTCTCATCCAATACGGCGACATCATTTCGCGCCTGACCGGCCTGTCACGCTCGTGGATCGGCCTGGTGCTGCTCGCCACCGCGACCTCGCTGCCGGAGCTGATCACCGGCGTCACCGCCGTCACCGTTGCCGGCGCGCCCAACATCGCCGTCGGCGACGCGCTGGGAAGCTGCGTATTCAACCTGGTCATGCTGGTGCTGCTCGACGAATTGAGCCGCGGGGAGCCGATGTATCGCCGCATCGATCAGGGCCATGTGCTCACCGCCGGCTTCGGCGTCATCCTGATCGGCTCGGCAGGCGCCTTCATGCTGCTCAGCCAGAACGCGCTCAGCTTCAGCTTTCTGCACATCAGCGGCTACACGCCCTTCATCATCGCCGTCTATCTGATCGCAATGCGCGCGGCCTTCGTCTACGAGCGCCGCACGCGGCCGCCGCCGGAGATGATCAAGACCGAGAGCGGCATCACGCTGCGCGCGGCGCTGTTGCGCTACGCGGCCGCCGCCGCGGTCGTGGTCGCCGCCGGCGCCTGGCTGCCCTTCGTCGGCCAGCAGATCGCCGATGTGATGGGCTGGAAGACCACCTTTGTCGGCACGCTGTTCATCGCGGCGGCGACTTCCGTGCCCGAACTGGTGGTGACAGTGAGCGCGCTCAGGCTCGGCGCCGTCGACATGGCGATCGGCAACCTGCTCGGCAGCAACCTGTTCGACATTCTGATCGTGGCGATCGACGACATCGCCTATTCGAAGGGCTCGCTGTTGCGCGCCGTCTCGCCCGCCAACGCCATAACGGCTTTCGCCGCGGTGATCATGTCGGGCATCTTCATCGTGGCTATGCTGTACAAGCCGGAGACGCGCGTGCGCGGCACCATCGGCTGGGTCAGCCTTGCGCTGCTCGTCGTCTATCTGTTCAGCTCATACGCGGTTTATCTGCACGGGCACTGAAGCCCGCACGCGCGCGCGATGCCGATTTTCCGGAAAATGGAGCGGGCGAAGGGATTCGAACCCTCGACCCCGACCTTGGCAAGGTCGTGCTCTACCCCTGAGCTACACCCGCGTCCTTTGCGGCTAGGTAGGACTTGGCCGGCAGAAACGCCAGTCCGGCCCGACATGGCCACAAGGCCGTTCCTATAGCCACAAGCCGCCGCTCTTGGCAACAGCGGCCTGCCGGGCAGCCCTCGGCCCGCTCGATGGCGGCCGTGATGACGGATGCGGTAAGGAACCTTGCCTGTCCACGGCGGCCAGGGCCCGTCGCCGGCACCTCAGCGGTGCCGGCGACGATGATGGCGCGGGGCTGGGGCGCGCCTCGCCGGCGGCGTGTAGTAGGGGTTCTGGTTGCAGAAGCCCCGGTTGCCAGCGATCACGTGCGGCCGGCATTCCTCGATCGAGTTGTACTCGCATTCCCAATGGGCATCGAAGCCGCCGGAGATGACAGCGCACCAGGGCGCGTCGCCATAGGCCTGCGCGCTGCCGCAGCCGAAGGCCGCGCCGGCCAGGATGGCGGCCGCGGCGAAAAATGCCCGCCTTGTCGTCCGCCCTGCCTTCCAGTGCCCGCGCATGGCATATCGCTCCATCAATAGCGGTGGTGGCGCCGGGCCGGCGCGGAGCGCCCTTGCGGCGCACGGTAATAGGGGCTCGGGCTGCAAAAGCCCCGGTTTCCGGCCAGAATATGGGGACGGCAGTCCTCGATCGACCTGTATTCGCAGACCCAGTGGTCGCCGGCGTCGCCCATGTCGTAGACGGCGCACCAGGGCGCATTGTCATAGGCGCGCGCAGACCCACCGCCGAAAGCCGCTGCGGCTGCGATCACCGCCAAGCCCAACGAGATCCTGATCATCGGTCGCCTCGCATCTTGGTTGCTTCCTCTTCCGCAGGCTTCAATGCCGGTAGCGGCGATGACGCGGTGTGTAACGCCGCGCTGGCGCGCGATAGTAGGGGTTCGGGCTGCAGAACCCGCGATTGCCGGAAAGAATCTCCGGGCGGCACTGTTCGATCGAATAGAATTCGCAGTCCCATTCCACGTCGCCCCAGCCGATGTTGTGAACCGCACACCAGGGGGCGTTGCCGGTATATGCCTGCGCGGCGCGGCCGTCGTAGAACAAGATCGCCAAGATCGCGGCGGCAGCCATCAGAATGCGTGGCATCGTCGACCTCATTGGCCCTTCACAGCTATTAACACCATTGCGGCCCGGATAGTCGCTGCCCGGCAAAGATGCCGCCAAGGTGCGCTTCGTGAGGCCCGAATGCTTACCGGCGGTAACGCCGCGGCTCTTCATACCGCCGCTCCGGCCCCCGATAGCGCGGGTTGAGGTTGCAGAAGCCGCGGTTGCCGGCCAGCACATGGCGGCGGCAGGCTTCGATCGAATAATACTCGCACTCCCAGCGCACATTGCCGGTGCCGATATCCACCGCCGCGCACCAGGGCGCCTCTTGGGCCTGCGCCGGCGGCCCCGCGAACAGCCGCGACAGCCGCAAAGGCGAGAGCCGCGATCGTAATCCTTGTCATCATGTTCGACCTCGTCATCTTGATCTTCACTTGATCTTGTCCTTGATACTGGCCCGGACTTTCGACTTATTGGCCCCATGGCCACGACCCCAGACCAGCTTTTCGCCGCCCTGGATGCCCTCGGCATCGCTCACAAAACGGTCAAGCACCCACCTTTGTTCACCGTCGACCAGTCGCGGGCCCTGCGCGGGCAAATTCCCGGCGCCCACACCAAGAACCTGTTCCTGCGCGACAAGAAGCACGCGCTTTACCTGGTGGTGGCCGAGGAGGCCGCGGAAATCGACCTCAAGGGCCTGCACCGCCTGCTCGGCGCCGCCGGCCGTTTCTCCTTCGGTTCGGCCGATCTCCTGCGCGAGGTCTGGGGGGTCGAGCCGGGCTCGGTGTCGCCCTTCGGCGCGATCAACGACACGCAGGGCCGCGTCACCGTCGTGCTCGACGCCGCCATGATGGAGCATGAAACCCTCAACTATCATCCTTTAATCAACACCATGACGACCGCGATCCTGCGCGGCGACCTGGTGAAATTCCTGCGATCGACGGGCCACGAGCCGCGCATCGAGCAGGTATCCGGCCGGGCCGCCGCCGAGCCATGACCCACGAGCCATGACCCAATTGCATTCGGCGGGCGGATGACCCATCTAATCGGGCGTGGAACCAGAGCTTCGGGCCGAGTAGAGGCGAGGAAAGATGGAAAACGGTGGGGTAATGACGGCGCCGGCCGCCGATGCGGTCAAGGAAACGACCACGCAAGGCTTCCTGAAGGACGTGATCGAGGAATCCAAGAACCAGCCCGTGCTGGTGGATTTCTGGGCGCCCTGGTGCGGCCCCTGCAAGCAGCTCACGCCGATCCTGGAAAAGGCCGTGAAGGCGGCCAAGGGCAAGGTCAAGCTCGCCAAGATGAACATCGACGAGCATCCGGCCATCCCGGGCCAGATGGGCATCCAGTCGATTCCCGCCGTGATCGCGTTTTCCAATGGCCAGCCGGTCGACGGCTTCATGGGCGCCCTGCCGGAGAGCCAGGTGGTCGCCTTCCTCGAGCGCCTGACCAAGGGCAAGGTGGGCGGCGAAGAGCAGGATCTGCTCAAGGCCGCCGATGCCGCGCTGGTTGACGGCAACGCGGCGGCCGCCGCCGACATGTACGCCCAGCTTCTGCAGCAGGATTCCGGCGACGTGCACGCGCTCGCAGGTCTCGCGCGCTGCTATGTCGAGACCGGCAATATCGAGCAGGCCAAGAAGACGCTGGCCATGGTGCCGGCCGCCAAGCAGCACGAGGCGCCGGTCGCCGCCGCCCGCGCCGCGGTCGAACTGGCCGAGCAGGCACAGTCGGTCGGCCCGCTCAATGAACTGGAAGCCAAGGTCGCGGCAAATCCGCTCGACCATCAGGCGCGTTTTGATCTTGCCGCCGCGCTCAACGCCGCCGGCAAGCGCGCCGAGGCGGTGGACCAGTTGCTGGAGATCGTCAGGAAGGACCGCACCTGGAACGAGGACGGCGCGCGCAAGCAGCTCGTGCAGTTCTTCGAGGCCTGGGGCTTTGCCGACCCCGCCGCGGTGGAAGGCCGCAAGAAGCTGTCGTCGATTTTGTTTTCGTGATCCATTCTCCGTGTCATCGCCCGCGAAAACGCCCGATCCAATTTACTGGATGCCCCGTATGCGCGGTGCATGACAGCGTCGTGGTATGGAGCCAAACGCCATGCCCATGAACGCCCAATATCGCGGGCCGATCGATCTGCCGTCCGTTATCCCGGTGTTTCCGCTGCCGGGCGCGCTGCTGTTGCCGCGCGGGCAGATGCCGCTCAATATTTTTGAGCCGCGCTATCTCGCCATGGTGGACGACAGTCTGCGCGACGGCCACCGGCTGATCGGCATGATCCAGCCCGATGCCGCCCGCGCCAGCACGCCCGACAAGCCGGCGCTCTACACGGTCGGCTGCGTCGGCCGCATCACCCAGCTCGCCGAGAGCGGCGACGGCCGCTACCTGCTCGAGCTCACCGGCGTCGCCCGTTTCCGCATCGAGGCGGAATTGCCGGTCAGCACGCTCTATCGCCAGTGCCGCGTAACCTACGCGCCGTTTGCCGGCGATTTCGTCGCGCGCAAGGGTGAGGAGGCGGTCGACCGCGAGGCGGTGCTCGGCGCACTGCGCGAGTTCCTCGAGGCCAATGATCTCAAGGCTGACTGGAAAGGCATCGAGCAGGCGCCCAACGAGGCGCTGGTCAACGCGCTGTCGATGATGTCGCCCTACGGCGCGCCTGAGAAGCAGGCGCTGCTGGAGGCGCCGGACCTGAAGACCCGCGCCGAAATCCTGGTCGCCATCACCGAGATCGAGCTCGCCAAGAAGAACAGCGAGGGCGAGCCGCAGTTGCAGTAGCCAAGAAACCGTCATGGCCGGGCTTGTCCCGGCCATCCACGCCTTTAGTGTGCGGGCCTAAAGACGTGGATGCCCGGGACAAGCCCGGGCATGACGAATGAGAGACCGATGCCCACCGAAGCCACCCCCGAACGCCCTGCCGGCTCAGTCGATCCCAAGCTGCTGGAGATCCTGGTCTGCCCGATCACCAAGGACACCTTGGAATACGACGCCGAGAAGCAGGAGCTGATCTCGCGCAAGGCCAAGCTCGCCTACCCCATCCGCGACGGCATTCCGATCATGCTGCCGGAGGAGGCGAGAAGGCTGGAGTGAGCGCACCCACTGGCTGTCATCGCCCGCGAAGGCGGGTGATCCAGTAATCATAACCGCTGCGATATTATTCAGGACAGTACTGGATGCCGCGCCTTCGCGGGGCATGACAATCCGGGAGGAGAAGACGCCATGATCAAAATCTGGGGCCGCAACACCTCGTCCAATGTGCAGAAGGCGATGTGGGCGGTGGGCGAGCTCGGCCTCGCGCACGAGCGCATCGATGTCGGCGGCAAGTTCGGCCAGAACCGCGAGCCGAAATATCTCGCCATGAACCCCAACGGCCTGGTGCCGACGCTGGAAGAAGAAGACGGCTTCCTGCTCTGGGAGTCGAACTCGATCGTGCGCTATCTCGCCGGCAAGCATGACAAGCAGGGCGCGCTGGAGCCGAAAGACGCACATGCCCGCGCGCGCGCGAGCCAGTGGATGGACTGGCAATTGTCGGTGGTCGGCCCCGCCATCACGCCGGCATTCTGGGGCCTCATCCGCACGCCGGAAGACAAGCGCGACATGGCGGCCATCAAAGCCTCGCAGGAAAAGACCACCGCCGCCATGCAGATCATGGACGCGCAGCTCGCCAAAACGAAGTTCTTGGCCGGCGACGCATTCTCGTATGGCGACATCCCGGTCGGCGTCATGTGCTACCGCTACCGCGCGCTGGTGCCCGGCCGACCGGCCACGCCGCATCTCGACCGTTGGTACGATGCGATCGCCTCGCGCAAGGCGTTCCAGGAGCATGTGGGGAGCATTCCGCTGTCGTGACCGCTCCGCTGTCATTGCCGGGCTTGACTCGGCAATCCATGAGGACTTGCGGCAACGGAAGCCTTTCGTAAGTCTTCGACAACAGAGGTTGTCAGATGGATGCGCGGGTCAAGCCCGCGCATGACGCCGGGTAAACTGCACTGCAGTGCCTACAATGCCTCGCCCTTCATCAGCTTCGGCACCTCGCCGGTAAATCCCGCCGCCTCGCGGATGAAGATCCGCTTCAAGGCCGGCGCGCGCTCGACCAGACCCAGCCCGACGTCGCGCACCAGGCGCAGCACGTCGGAGCGGTTGGAGAACAGCCGGTTAAGCCCGTCGGTGGCCACCCCCATCATTGCCGTGTCGAAGCGCCGCCAGCGCTGATAGCGCTCCAGCACGTCCGCCGCGCCGATGTCGAGCCCGAGCCGCGCGGCGTCGGCTACCGCTTCCGCCAGCGCCGCCACGTCGCGCAGGCCCATATTGAGTCCCTGGCCGGCGATCGGATGGATGATGTGTGCGGCGTCGCCGATCAGCGCCAGCCGCTCGGCGATGAACGAGCGCGCGGTGAACAGACCGAGCGGAAAGGCGCGGCGCGGACCGATCACCTCGATCTCGCCGAGCCGCAGGCCGAAACGCTTCTCCAGTTCGGCGTGGAATTCATCATCGGGCAGCGCCACGATGCGCTCCGCTTCCTTCGTGCTCTCCGTCCACACGATGGACGAGCGCCTGCCGGTGAGCGGCAGGATGGCGAAGGGCCCGGGGGGAAGGAAGTGCTCCTCGGCGCGGCCTTCGTGATCGCGCTCGTGGCCGACCGTGGTGACGATGGCCGACTGGCCGTAGTTCCAGCCGTTGATCGCGATGCCGGCCTGCTCGCGGATCGACGAGCGTGCGCCGTCGGCGCCGACCAGCAGGCGCGCGGCGATATCCGAGCCGTCGGCGAGGTGCACATGGACGCTCTTGCTGGCGCCTGCGTCGTCTTCACGCCGTTCGGCATAGCTACGGTGGCGGCGCTTGGGCCCCACGCTATCTCCTTTACAATCGAAAGACGTCACCGCCGTCGCGCGCAGATCGACGCCGATCTCCTTCGCCTTCTTCACCAGCGCGTCGATCAAGTGCCGGTTCTCGATCATGTGGGCGAAGGATTCGCCCTCCTCCACCTCGCCGCCGAAGGTCAGAAAGGTCGGGCGCACCGCGTCGTCGAGCTTGGAGTCGGTCACCACCATGTCCAGCATCGGCTGCGCGTCGTCGGCCACGGCGTCCCACACGCCGATCGCCTCGAACAGCCGGCGCGCCGCCGCCGCGATCGCCGTGGCGCGCGGGTCCTTGGACGGCTGGTTGCGCAAGGCCGGATCGGCCACCGTGACGGCGAAGGTCTCGCCCAGCGCTTCGCGCAGCGCGATGGCGAGCGCCAGGCCGGCGAAGCCGCCGCCGCCGATCACCACGTCGCGTTTTTCCGAATGTGTTTCCATCGATTCAGCTTAGCATCTTTCGGCAGAGCATGGCGGCCCGGTTCCCTCCCTCGTGTCAGGGGAGGTAAGCAGTCGCGCGGCTTGACTTACCCCCGACCAGCGGCCTCATTGGCAGTCCCGCAACCAATTCCCGCAGCCCCATGTCCGCCGCCGTCCAGGAAATGCTCGAAATCCTCGATCTCGAGGAGCTTGATCTCAATCTCTTCCGCGGGCGCAGTCCGAAGGCCGGCTGGCAGCGGGTCTATGGCGGGCAGGTGATCGGCCAGGCGCTGGTCGCCGCCGTGCGCACCGTCGAGGCGAGCCGCCCACCCCATTCCATGCACGCCTATTTCCTGCTGCCCGGCGATCCGGCGGTGCCGATCATCTACGACGTCGACCGCATGCGCGACGGCAAGAGTTTCACCACCCGCCGCGTCACCGCGCGCCAGCACGGCCATCCGATCTTCTCCATGCTGGTGTCGTTTCACACCGGCGAGCCCGGCCTCGACCATCAGGCCAGCATGCCCGACGTACCGCCGCCGGAATCGCTGCCGAGCGAGGCGGAGATGCGCAAGAACATGCTGCCGACCATGCCCGATCCGGTGCGGCGCTATTACGAGCGCGAGCGGCCGATCGAACTGCGCCCGGTAGAATTCGACCGCTATGGCGGCAAGAAATATCCGGACGGCCGCTTCCATCTCTGGATTCGCGCCACCGGCAAACTGCCCGACGACCTGGCCATCCATCAATGCGTGCTGGCCTATGCCTCCGACATGACGCTGCTGGATGCCGCCCTGGCGCCGCACGGCCGCACGCTGTTCGAAAAGGAATTCATGGCGGCGAGTCTCGACCACGCGCTCTGGCTGCACCGTCCATTCCGCGCCGACGACTGGCTGCTCTACGCGCAGGATTCGCCGAACATGCACGGCTCGCGCGGTTTCAGCCGCGGCCTTATATTCACCCGCGACGGCACGCTGGTCGCTTCGGTCGCCCAGGAGGGCCTGGTGCGCAAGCGGCGCGAAGGCTAGCCGCGCAAGAGAGCGAAATAAGGATTCTGCGCGTTGGATGTACAATTACGTTCGTCCCCACGAAAGCGGGGACCCGGCGCTGAATCGCAAGGATCGCGATTCCGGTTCTGGATTCCGGCCTTCGCGGGAATGAGCGGATTCTTGCTATTCATTTTCTTTATCGCATCGGTTGCCCTCGCCGCTTCCGGCAAGCGGCCTCCGCCGCCCGGCGCCTTCCGCGGCGCGCCGTCCGAATACACCCGTTTCTCCGCCGACGAACTGACGCGCGGCTTCATGGCGCTCGCCTTCGGTTCCGATCTGCGCATCGGCGCGCGGCCGCGCGGCATCCGCCGCTTCGATCATCCGATCCGCGCCGAGGTGATCGCCGGCGGCAGCGTGGACCGCGCGGCGGCGATGACGCGCGTCCTTAAGGAATACGCGCGCAAGGTGCCGAACCTCGGCCTCAGCGTGGTCGATGGCCCGCGCGCCGACATCGAGGTGCGGCTGATCGACGAGAAGGATTTCAAGTCGGCGCTGACCGCCGCCTTCGGCACCAAGGTCGCGCACGAGTTCATCAAGCGCACCGACCCGCAATGCATGACCAGCGTGCAGTCCTCCAGCGACGGCGACATCCTGCGCTCGGTCTCCTTCGTCATCGTCGACAAGGGCAAGGATGTCTTTCTCGACTGTGCCTACCACGAGCTGCTGCACGCCTTTGGCCTGTCCAACCACGACCAGCACAACCGCTGGACGACGCTGAACCAGAACCGCATGGTCGGCTATCTCACCGTCTACGACCGCGACCTGCTCACTTTGCTCTACGACCCCCGCGTCAAGCCCGGCATGACGCGGGCCCAGGCCCGCGAAACCCTGCCGAAAGTGATCGCCGATCTGCACCTCGCCTTCGCCCCGCCACCAGATAGGTAGGCATTGCTGTCCTAATTTGCCGCCTTGCGCGGCGGACCGCCTGTGGGCGCGGCAACAATCCGCTTAATTTCTAGGCCGCCAGCCGGTACCTTGCGTGCGCGCGACCGTTTCGGCCTACGCCGGACGGCCTTTGCGCCATCCTGCGGGGGGAAGCCATGAAGCTGATCATCGCGGTCATCAAACCGTTCAAGCTCGACGAGGTGCGCGACGCCCTCACCCGTATCGGCATTCACGGCATGACCGTGACTGAGGTGAAGGGCTATGGCCGCCAGAAAGGGCACATGGAAATCTATCGCGGCGCCGAATACGCCGTGAATTTCCTGCCCAAGGTGCGCATCGAGGTCGCCATCGCCAGCGAGCAGCTCGAGCAGGTGATGGAAACCGTCGCCGGCGCCGCCAAGACCGGCCAGATCGGCGACGGCAAGATCTTCGTCATACCGCTCGAGCAGGCCGTGCGCATCCGCACCGGCGAGACCGACACCGGCGCATTGTAGCTCCAACCACGCCACCATCCGCTCGTCCCCGCGCAGGCGGGGGCCCGGGACAGCAAGCGCTGGATTCCCGCTGGAGTTCATCCCCGCGCCGGCGGGGACGGAAATGAGCGGAATCAGCAGACAACGCACGACAATCAGCCGGGAGAAAAACCAAGATGAAACGGGCGTCTATCCGCCTCGCCGTGGCCGCGCTGGCGGCCTTCGCCGCAACGCCTGCCTTTGCGCAAACGGGGAAGATCAGCGCCGCCGACACGGCCTGGATGATCGCCGCCACCGGACTCGTGCTGATGATGACGATCCCGGGCCTCGCGCTCTTCTACGCCGGCATGGTGCGCAAGAAGAACGTGCTCGCCACCATGGCGCAGTCGCTCGCCGCCACCTTCGTCGTCTCCATCCTGTGGGCCTTTCTCGCCTATTCGCTGACCTTCGTCGGCGGCGGCGCGATCATCGGCTCGCTCGGCCGCGTCTTCCTCATCGGCATGTCGCCGCACAGTATCTCACCCTGGGCCACGACCATCCCGGAAGCGCTGTTCATGCTCTACCAGATGACCTTCGCCGTCATCACGGTTGCGCTGGTGGCGGGCTCGGTAGCGGACCGGCTGCGCTTCTCGGCCTACCTCATGTTCAGCGTGCTGTGGCTCTTCTTCGTCTATGTGCCGATCGCGCACTGGGTATGGGGCGGCGGCTTTCTCGGCCGTTACGGCACCATCGATTTCGCCGGCGGCCTGGTGGTGCACCTCAATGCCGGCGTCGCCGGCTTGACCGCCGCCTATGTGCTGGGACCGCGCCGCGGCTACGGCCACGACAACCTGGCGCCGTTCGATCTCACCCTCGCGGTCGTCGGCACCGGCCTGTTGTGGGTCGGCTGGTTCGGCTTCAACGGCGGCTCGGCGCTCGCCGCCGATGCGCGCGCGGTGATGGCGATCGTAGCGACGCATCTCGCCGCCTCGGCCGGCGCCGTCACCTGGATGGCGCTGGAATGGTGGACGCGCGGCAAACCTTCCGTGCTCGGCATGATTTCCGGCGCGGTCGCCGGCCTCGGCACCATCACGCCGGCTTCCGGGTTCGTGCTGCCGATGGAAGCTATCCTCATTGGCGTGATCGCCGGCGGGGTCTGCTTCTGGGCCTGCACCTGGCTGAAGCTGAAATGCGGCTATGACGACTCGCTCGACGTGTTCGGCGTGCACGGCATCGGCGGGCTCACCGGCACCCTCCTCGCCGGCGTTTTCGCCGTCGGCGCGCTGTCGGCGAGCCCGGCACTGCCGGGCGGCGTGCGCGGCCTGCTCGAAGGCAATGCTCATTTGCTGCTGGCGCAGTTCTACGGGATCGTCGTCACCATCGTGTGGTCGGGCGTGCTGACCTACGTCATCCTCAAGGCGATCGGCGTCGCGGTGCCGCTGCGCGTGCGCACCGAGGATGAGGTCATGGGCCTCGACGTCAGCCAGCACGGCGAGGCGCTGCAGTAGCCGGAACTTCGCCTGCGCCAAAGCCGTGCCCGTTCCGCGGGCACGGCTTTTTGCTTGTTTCCGCTTGCCTATTTTTTATGCAGACCGCCCAGACCCTGACCCGTCTTTAGGCGGCATCCTCCGGCGGTATTTGGCTCCGATTGCCCGCGATCGGATTTCCCCTGCCAAATCAGAAGCCTAGACCGCTCGCCGGCAACTGGCACGGCGTTTGATTCCCTTCTGGCAGCCATGCCTGCGGAAAGAGCTTCGGGGGGCTGGCTCAGTGGACCGCCCGCACTGCGTAAGGGACGAAACGGGCTCAAGCGGGGATCGAATCCATGAAAATCGTCATGGCCATTATCAAGCCTTTCAAACTCGACGAGGTCCGAGACGCCCTGACCTCCATCGGGGTCCAGGGTCTTACCGTGACCGAGGTGAAGGGCTACGGCCGCCAGAAGGGGCATACGGAAATCTATCGCGGCGCCGAATACGCGGTCAGCTTCCTGCCGAAGATCAAGGTGGAAGTCGCGGTGCCGGCCGAGCAGGTCGAGAAAGTCACCAGCGCCATCACGGGCGCGGCGAAGACCGGCCAGATCGGCGATGGCAAGATTTTTGTCCTCGGCATCGACCACGCCGTGCGCATCCGCACCGGCGAGACCGACGCGGCCGCACTTTGATGACCCGCAGCGCAAACGATACGCACAGGAGCTAATGACCATGACGTCGAAGAAGTATTTGCGGGCGGGGCTGATAGCGCTTGCCGCACTGGCGATCGGGGTAATTGTCGCCGATCCCTCCCTCGCGCAGAACGCCGTGCCGGCCGCCGCGCCGGCTGCGCCGCCGCCGCCGAAAATCGATTCCGGCGATACCGCCTGGATGATGACATCGATGGCGCTGGTGCTGATGATGACCATCCCGGGCCTTGCGCTGTTCTACGGCGGCATGGTTCGCAAGAAGAACGTGCTGGCGACGGTGATGCAGAGCTTCGCCATCACGTGCCTGGTCACCGTGCTCTGGATGGTGATCGGCTACAGCTGGGCCTTCACCGAGGGCGGCTCGCTCATCGGCGGCAATTCTCGCTTCCTGCTGATCGGCATGGGCACCAACACGACCAGCTCGCTGGCGCCGACGATCCCCGAGTCGGTGTACATGGCCTTCCAGATGACCTTCGCCATCATCACCCCGGCGCTGATCACCGGCGCCTTCGCCGACCGCATGAAGTTCTCGGCGATGCTGTGGTTCATGGGCCTGTGGTCGCTGCTCGTCTACTCGCCCATCGCGCACTGGGTCTGGGGCGGCGGCTGGCTCGGCGGCCTGGGCGTGCTCGACTTCGCCGGCGGC
The DNA here is from genome assembly GCA_963837965.1 of uncultured Pseudomonadota bacterium. GTDB lineage: Bacteria > Pseudomonadota > Alphaproteobacteria > Rhizobiales > Xanthobacteraceae > Pseudolabrys. Next base: position 350,363 of record CAWIPY010000017.1, read on the forward strand.
ACCGTCGTTCACATCAACGCGGGAGTCGCCGGCTTGATGTGCGCGCTCGTCCTCGGCAAGCGCAAGGGTCTCGGCCACGAGAACATGGCGCCGCATAACCTCGTGCTCACCATGATCGGCGCCTCGCTGCTGTGGGTCGGCTGGTTCGGCTTTAACGCCGGCTCGGCGGTGGCTTCGAACGGCACCGCGGGCATGGCCATGGCGGTGACCCAGATCGCGACCGCCACGGCGGCGATGGCCTGGATGTTCGTGGAATGGGCGCTCAAGGGTAAGCCCAGCGTGCTCGGCATCTGCTCGGGCGCCGTTGCGGGACTGGTCGCCATCACGCCGGCATCCGGCTTCGTCGATCCGACGGGTTCGCTGTTCATCGGCGCGGCGGCTGGCGTCGGCTGCTACTGGGGCGCCACCAGCCTCAAGCACATGTTCGGCTACGACGACAGCCTGGACGCCTTCGGCGTGCATGCGGTCGGCGGCATCATCGGTGCTCTGCTCACCGGCGTGTTCGCGCGCAAGGTGATCAACAGCGCCGGCAGCGGCCTGATCGACGGCAACGCCCACCAGGTGATCGTGCAGGTTTACGGCATCCTCGGCACGCTGGTCTACGACGCCATCGCCACCCTGATCATTCTGTTTGTGATCAATGCCGTGATCGGCCTGCGCGTCTCCGAAGAAGTGGAGCGCGACGGTCTCGATCTCTCGCTGCACGGCGAGGTGGTGCAGTAGGCGCGCGCGTGATCCCGAAAAGTGGGTACCGGTTTTCGGACAAGATCACGCGCCAATGAAATGACGAGCTAGCGGTAGGGGCGGAAACCCGGCACTGTCCCTCCCGTCGAGGCCCCGGTCCAGCAATGGGCCGGGGCCTCACTTTTTGAAGGACGACGCGCTCAGACCGGCGCCTTCCAGGCTTTGAGAAAGCGCCGCGCGTCGCCGCCTATTCTCGGGTCGTTCGCATCGAGATAGAAGAGTGCGGCGCCCGGACTGAAATCGGCCTTGTCCAGGTTCAGCCAGAACAGGCTCGGCACGGTGGCGCTGTTGACGTAATAAATATCATTGGTCACGTCGGCCGCGCTCACCCAATTGGTCTGCACGCCGGCCATTCCCGGTCCGCCCGCCGGCACCCGCTTCGGATCGCGGAATGGCACCTGCGCGATGCGCAGCAATGACAGGGCGCCAGCCACCGCATCGGTGTAATTCTTAGGGTCGGGCAGATATTTATAGTAGACGCTGAGCCGGGCGAAACGATCTTCCGGCGTAGCCCCGCCGGGCAACGCCTCATTGCCGCCGAGACCCTTGTACTTCTTCATGCGCACGAGCATCTCGTCGAGCGGCGGATCGTTGGTCATCACGCGATACTGCTGACCGTGATGGATGACGAGCCTTCCGCCGACATATTCGAAGACGGCCGAGTCGCCGCTTTTGTCTTCCACCGCCAGATGCAGGCCGAGCGGCTGCAACAATCCGAGATCGGTCGACCAGGAGCCGACGACGCGGAATTTGCCGGACGTGTGCGCCTCGACCACCTCTCTGACGCTGGCGAAATTCTCCAGCACGTATTGCACCCAGAGCGCGTCGGCCAATTCAGGGCGGCCATCGGCCGGCTCGTGCTGCGACACGCCGAGCACGAGCACATGCGCCGCCAGGCCCTTTTCGTTCAAGCCGTCGGTGGCGCCGCCATCGAAGCCGACCATCGCCGCATTGCCATAGCGCGACGTCCAGCTCACGGTGTGATTGCCGATGCCGTTGATCTTCGCCTTGATGCCCGGCAGGACGCTGCTCTTGCCGTCGCGCGTGATGCCGCGCGGGAAGACGAAGAATTTTGGACGTTCGGGGAAGCTCGCCGGCAGGTCCATCGAGCGGACCACGATCTTGGCGATCGCACGATTGTTGACGAAGGCGAGCGAGCACGCCCTGCTCTTTCCGGTCCAGACGGCGAGGGGCGTCGCCAAAGCCCCGAGGAGAAACGAGCGCCTGTGCATGATGCGGCCTCCTTGGCTGGGTGCCGCGATCAGACGCCCGGGACCCGGCGCCGATTTGACGCCGATCAAGCGATGGGCGAAACAGCGCGCCGACTTCGGCCCCGATGGTTAATCGGGTCTTAACCTCGCCCTCTTTATGGTGGCAGAGCCCTGGCGAGCCGCGGCCCTAAAGCCGCTCGTGTAACCAGTAAAACCCATGTCCATGATGACCGCCCAGCGCGAGCCTTCCCCTTCCCCTGCTCCGGCGGCGCCCTCCCGCTCGCCCTTCGTGCGGCTGACGGAGCTGCTCGCCGGCATCGAGCCGGGCAAGCCCGTCATCAATCTCTCCGTCGGCGAGCCGCAGCATCCAATTCCACCCTTTGTCGGTCCGGCGATCGCCGCGCACCTTGCCGAGTTCGGCCGCTACCCGGCCAACAAGGGCATCGAACCGTACCGCCGCGCGGTGGCCGATTGGCTCGGCCGGCGCTATGCGCTGCCGCGCGCGCTCGACCCCGAGAGCGAGGTGCTGGTGCTCAACGGCACCCGCGAGGGGCTCTTCCTCGCCGCAGTCGCCGCCCAGCGCTGGGTGAGCCCACGCGCCGGCAAGCCGGCGATGCTGATCCCCAATCCGTTCTATGCGGCCTATGCCGCCGGCGCGCTCGCCGCCGGCTGCGAGCCGGTCTATCTGCCGGCCGCGCGGGAAAACGGCTTCCTGCCGGATCTCGATGCGCTCGATGACGCGCTGCTGGCGCGCACGGTCGCCTGCTACATGGCTTCGCCGTCCAACCCGCAAGGCGCCGTGGCCGACCGCGCTTATCTCGAAAAGCTCAGCGGCCTCGCGCGCCGCCATGGCTTCGTCGTCTTCGCCGACGAATGCTATTGCGAGATCTACGGCGAGCACGCCCCGCCCGGCATGCTGGAAGCATCGGGGCCCGACTTCGCCAATGTGGTGGTGTTCCACTCGCTGTCGAAGCGCTCCAATCTTCCCGGCCTGCGCGTCGGCTTCGCCGCAGGCGACCGCGATTTCCTCGGCTTCTTTCTCGAGCTGCGCAATGTGGCCGCGCCGCAGGTTCCGGTGCCGATGCAGCATGTCGCTATCGCCGCCTATGCCGACGAGAGCCATGTGCAAGAAAATCGCAAGCTTTACGCGGCCAAGTTCGATCTCGCCGACCGGATCGTCGGCAATCGCTACGGCTATCGGCGGCCGGCCGGCGGCTTCTTCCTCTGGCTCGACGTGTCGCAATATGGCGGCAGCGAAGCGGTGACGCGGCGGCTGTGGGCGGAGGCCGGCGTGCGCGTGGTGCCGGGACGCTATCTGGCCCGCGAGCAGGCGGACGGCTCCAATCCGGGCGCGGACTACATCCGCGTCGCCATGGTGCAGGACAAGGAGGCGACGGCCGAGGCGCTGCATCGGCTGGTCGAGGTGTTGAGGTAGGCATGCGCCGAACGCTTTCATATCCCGCTCGTCCCCGCGCAAGCGGGGACCCAGGAGCGGCGTATTCTGAGCTCGCGATTGTCGCGCTGGATTCCCGCTTGCGCGGGAATGAGCGGGAAACGGCACAGGTGTAATCGGATGGCTTCAGCGGACCGCAATCTCGACATCGTCGCCTTCGTCTCGGAGCACTTCCGCGACATCCTGCGACGACGGCTGAGCGAGCTCGCGGGCATCGCGCTCCTGGTAGTGGCGCTGCTCGGCGCCATCGCGCTCGCCACCTGGTCGGTGCAGGATCCTTCGCTCAGCCACGCCACGCAGAAGCCGGTGCACAATCTGCTCGGGCTTCCCGGCGCCATCTTCTCCGACCTCGCCATGCAGCTGCTCGGGCTGGCCGCAGTGCTGCTGCTGGCGCCGGAGGCGCTGCTCGGCTGGCGGCTCTTGTCGCACCGGCCGCTCGGCGAGAAATGGCGCGGTCTCATGTGGATCCCGGTCACGCTGCTGGCGGCGGCATTTGCCTCCACCCTGCCGCGCGTCGGCACCTGGCCGCTGCCCACGGGGCTCGGCGGCGTCTTCGGCGACGCGCTGCTGCAACTGCCGGCGCTGATCCTCGGCGCGATATCTGGCTTCAAGGCCTTTGTCGTCGCCATCGCGGTCGGCATCGGCACGCTCGCATGCCTCGCGGTCACCACCGGATTACGCTGGCCGCGGCCCTTCGCTGAGATGAGGGCAAAGCGCGCCGCTGCCGCCGCGCAGGCCGACGAGGAGGAAGAGGACGAAGAGCCGGAAAACGATACCGCATCCGCCTGGCTCGGCCTCATCGCGCACGCGCTCTTGAGCTGGAAGGCACGGCTCGGCCTGGTGCTGCGTAGCGCGCTGCAGCCGCAAAAGCGACCTGCGCCCGCCGGCTCGCGCCTCGAGCCGCGCTTCGACGCGCACGGGCGTGCGGCGCCGCCGCTGCAGCCCTCCGGCGAGGAAGCGGACGATTATGAAGAAGCCGACGAGGACGAAGCGGACGAGGTCGCCCGGCCCGCGCCGCGCAAGCGCGCCGCGCCGCGTGCGCCGGCCCGCCGCGCGGGCGGCGGCTTCGATCTGCCCTCGCTCAATCTGTTGACGGCTGCCAAGGCCTCCGACCGCACCATCATGTCGAAGGAGCTGCTCGATTCCAACGCCCAGGCGCTGGAGACGGTGCTGCAGGACTTTGGCGTGCGCGGCGAGATCATCAACGCCCGCCCCGGCCCGGTGGTCACGCTCTACGAGCTGGAGCCGGCGCCCGGCATCAAGTCCTCGCGGGTGATCGGGCTGGCGGACGATATCGCCCGCTCCATGAGCGCCATCTCGGCGCGCGTCGCCGTGGTGCCCGGCCGCAACGCCATCGGCATCGAGCTGCCCAATCCGACCCGCGAAAGGGTGGTTCTGCGCGAGCTGCTCACCGGCAAGGACTACAACGAGCACGCGGCCAAGCTGCCGCTCTGCCTCGGCAAGACCATCGGCGGCGAGTCGGTGATCGTCGATCTCTCGCGCATGCCGCATCTTCTGATCGCCGGCACCACCGGCTCCGGCAAGTCGGTCGCCATCAACACCATGATCCTCTCGCTGGTCTATCGCCTGCGCCCGGACCAGTGCCGCCTGATCATGGTGGATCCGAAAATGCTCGAGCTCTCCGTCTATGACGGCATCCCGCATCTGCTCACGCCCGTCGTCACCGATCCGAAAAAGGCGGTGGTGGCGCTCAAATGGGCGGTGCGCGAGATGGAGGAACGCTACAAGAAGATGTCGAAGCTCGGTGTGCGCAACATCGAGGGCTACAACGCGCGCCTGGCCGAAGCCAAGGCCAATGGCGAGAAGCTCACCCGCACCGTCCACACCGGCTACGACAAGGAGTCCGGCGAGGCGATCTACGAGAAGGAGGAGCTCGATCTCGCGCCGCTGCCCTTCGTCGTGGTGATCGTGGACGAGATGGCCGACCTGATGATGGTCGCCGGCAAGGACATCGAGGGCGCTATCCAGCGTCTGGCGCAGATGGCGCGCGCGGCCGGCATCCACTGCATCCTGGCGACGCAGCGCCCTTCGGTCGACGTCATCACCGGCACCATCAAGGCCAATTTCCCCACCCGCATCTCCTTCCAGGTCACCTCCAAGATCGACAGCCGCACCATCCTGGGCGAGCAGGGTGCCGAACAACTGTTGGGCCAGGGCGACATGCTCTACATGGCGGGCGGCGGCCGCATCAGCCGCGTGCACGGGCCGTTCGTGTCCGACGACGAGGTCGAGAAGGTCGTGCGCCACCTGAAGTCGCAAGGCGCCCCCGACTATCTGGAGGAGGTCACCGCCAGCGACGAGCTGGAGGAGGGCGAGGATGGCGCCGTGTTCGATTCGACCGGCATGGGGCTCGCCGAGGGCGGCGACCTTTATCAACAGGCGGTGGCCGTGGTGAAGCGCGACCGCAAGGCCTCGACTTCCTACATCCAGCGCCGGCTGCAGATCGGCTACAATCGCGCCGCCACGCTGATGGAGCGCATGGAGCAGGAGGGCATCGTCGGCCAGCCCAACCATGCGGGAAAGCGCGAAATCCTCATCCCCGAGGAAGGGAACGACCGCTTTTGAGCGCGTGCAGCGGCACGCAAAAGCTATTGAGAATCGGGCTATTCGCGATTAAGCGGAAGCCAAGAGCTTGCTCCGGGGCCGTGAAATAGCCACACCCGCCCCCGATATGATCCCGGAACCCGCAAGGGGGCGCGAGGCGGAGATCGGAATGGAACTGAGCAAGGCGCTAGCCACCGGCCGGAATGCGGCGATTGCCGCCTTGATCCTGTCCGCCATGGTGGCGGGCCCTGTTCTGGCCCAGAACGTTCCGCTGCCGGCGCCGCGGCCGCACCATCACGCTCACCACGCCAAGCAGCGTCTGGTGACCGGCACGGTCGGCGCCCAGACCCAATCGCCCGAGGCGGCGGCCATGGCGCGCGCCCAGGCCGCGGAGCAGCGCGCCAAGCAGGACCAGCAGCAACAGCAGCCGTCCCCGGTGACCAATCCCTTCGCCGCCCTGCTCGGCCAGACCGGCACCACCACCGCGCTCACTCCCAAGCAGCGCGCCATCATCGGCCGCGTCGACAAATATCTTTCCACCACCGACGTGCTGTCCGGCCAGTTCGTGCAGATCGGCCCGGACGGGCGGCGAAGCAATGGCGAGTTCTTCATCCAGAAGCCCGGCCGGGTCCGCTTCAACTACAATCCGCCGAGCCCGATTTCCATCGTCGCCGACGGCCAGACCGTGGTGGTTCGCGACACGCGGCTGGCGACGCAGGACGTCTATCCGCTGTCGCAGACGCCGCTGCGCTTCCTGCTCGCCGATCACGTCGACCTGATGAAGGACACCAACCTCGTCGCGGTCTACGCCGACGACGTTTTCATCACGGTGGTGGTCGAGGAGAAGAACGCCCTGGTCGGCACCAGCCGGCTGATGATCATGTTCTCGGCCAAGGACATGCAGCTCAAGCAGTGGACGGTGACCGACCCGCAAGGGTTCGACACCACGGTGGCGGTGTACAACCTCGACACCACCAAGAAGCCCAGCCCGGGCATGTTCCACATCGATTTCACGAATTATCATAACTGACGCCGTTGTCGTCACCCGCGCAAGCGGGCGACCCAGTAATCGCCGAACAAGCAGGTGGATTACTGGATGCCCCGCTTTCGCGGGGCATGGCGGATGAGTATGTTGCGCCGATGCCCCTCAAGATCACCACCTGGAATATCAACTCGGTGCGCCTGCGCATCGACCTGGTGGCGAAATTCCTCAAGAGCGCCCGCCCCGACGTGCTCTGCCTGCAGGAGACCAAGTGTCCCGACGACGCCTTCCCGCTCAGGCGCTTCAAGCGGCTCGGCTACGAGCACGTCGCGCTCAACGGGCAGAAGGGCTATCACGGCGTCGCCATCGTCTCGCGCGTGCCGTTCGAGGCAAGCGACCTGCAGAACTTCTGCGGCAAGACCGACTGCCGCCACGTCTCGGTGGTGCTCGGCGAGCGCGCGGGTTTGAGCGATCCGATCACGCTGCATAATTTCTATGTGCCGGCCGGCGGCGACGAGCCCGACCCGGAGAGCAATCCGAAATTCGAGCACAAGCTCGCCTTTCTCGACGAGATGCGTGCGCACCAGGCGTTGCGGCCGGAGAGATCGCAGCGGGCCATTTTGGTCGGCGACCTCAACGTGGCGCCGCTCGAGCACGACGTGTGGAGTCATAAGCAAATGTTGAAGGTGGTCTCGCACACGCCGGTCGAGTGCGAGAAGTTCACCGCCGCGCGCGAGGCGGGCGGCTGGATCGACACCATGCGCGTGCTGACGCCCGAGCCCGAGAAGCTCTACACCTGGTGGAGCTACCGCGCGATGGACAATTGGAAGACCGCCGACCGCGGCCGCCGGCTCGACCACATCTGGAGCTCGGACGCGCTGGCCGACCGCGTCGCGCGCATCGACATCGCCAAGAACTACCGCGGCGCGCAGCGCCCTTCCGACCACGTGCCGGTGACGGCGACGGTGGAAATCTGACGCGCGTTGTTCCGGCCGTGCGCGACACCAGATGCGTGTCTGCGACATCCCCCTCGGGCCAATCGCGACTTTCAGAAAATAACGAAATCGTGTTGCTTGCGCTGTAGCGCTGTCACCGGAGAAACTCCGGCGACAGCGCGTGTAGCAAAGGTTCATCGCCTCATATTATTTTTGAGCCGCCGGCAGGATCATCGAAGGTCAAGGCGCGATATAGGCGTATCCGCGGTTTTGATAGGCCATCAAGGAGATCCAGGCATTGCCGACCACCTTTACAGATGGCACGACGTCTTCCGCGCGCGTACCCTGCTCGCGAACCGCTACCGAACATTGCTCCAGGTCATCAACCCCTTTCGCGCTGCGCATTTTCTTCAGCTGCGCCGCGATCTTGGTTGCAATCGGCCGGTCCTCGGGCTTGATTTTGGACATGTCCGTTTGCACGAGTTTCGTCGCCGGACCCCGAAACGTGAGGACGAAATGCGGCGTCACGCCCTGTTGAATCAACGACTGGCGCGTTTCATCGATGATTTTGAGCCGACCGAGTAACGCCTTGGCGTTGCCCGCGGTGATGTCAAAGACGACCTTCTCCTCCTTCGCACCCTGAAGCGCGTCGTGATCATCAAAGCCTGCAGCAAATGTGGTCGTGTAGGCAGCCATCGCCAGAGCGGCGGCTAGGATCGTTCGCAGGTACCACTTCATGACAGACCTCGTTTGATAGACACCAGTGTCGCATTGAAACTCTAGCTCTGCAGCGCAAGCTTTGTCACGTCTTCGATCGCATCGGGTTTGTTGAAATCGCGGCCGCCTAGCGCGCGCAGCACGATGCGTCCGTCGCGGTCGACCACAAAGGTAGACGGCAGTGCTTTCACTTGCCACAGATGCATAACGGCGGCTTTCTCATCCATCAGAATCGGGAAGGTTGGCGGAGACTTTAGGCCGGCCGTAAACGCGGTCACCTTCTCCCAGTTTTCCCCCGCATTGATTCCGAGAACCTCCACTTTTTTATCGGCGACTGCCTTAAACATGCTCTGCAGGGACGGCAGTTCGCGCTTACAAGGCGGGCACCAAGTGGCCCAGAAATTCACGATCACAACGCGGCCGCGCAAAGTCGACAATCGCCATACCTTGCGATCCACGTCTTCGAGCGAGAAATCGGGTGCGGGGGCGTGCTCGTAGACGCGAGCAAAGACATCGGGCGGCATGGCGCGCGCCGTTTGTGAAGGCAGGAGGGCCATTCCAGCCGCGCCGGTCAGAAGCTGACGCCGATCAATCGCAGCGAATTTGCTTGATCGAAGCTTCATGTCTGTCTGTCCCTGACTGCCAGCGTATGATCAGATCGAACGTTCTGCCGCGGTCAACCGGCACCGACAGCATCCCCTGGACCGAATCTCCCGGATGCAAATTGAAATCATCCGGTAATTGCGCCCATTCGAATGCTATCCGAGCCGCCGACGCGATCCCTTTCTTGTCGAGTTCAGCCAACCAGTCGCGGCGGCCGCGAATTGCCTGCGCAACTCCGCCCACTGGCCGCACGCGCCAGTCACCGAGCTTCGTCATGATTGCCGCGCCGGAATGTCGGTTCTGCAAGGAAACCAATATGACGCATTTTCGCACGTAATCTTCGATCTCGCGAAGCGGCAGACCGCGCGCAATGTAAAAGGATGCCGCCCGGTCGTAGCCGAGAGTCCGCGCCGTAACATGGAAGCCGTCACCCCAATCGTTGACTGGCAGCGCTCGCGCCGCAAGCGGCGAGACCGCCGCCGCGCCTCCAACAAGCGAGATGAACTCGCGCCGCTTCACGGCCCGGCTTTGGCTCTCAGAGGCCTGTGCCTTGCGAGCCTCAGCGCACAGCTTTATCGGCGCTGAAAGCGGCATGAAAGCGTGTCTGGCGATGTGTTTGAGACGATGGCGCGACCGGCCATTCCGATTGCCGGTCGCGCTTGCGGCAAGCTCGCAACAAGCGCCGTCACTGCGCTCAGCCCAATTCTGAGTGCGCTAAGAAAACCAACCGCCATGAAGTCGCCCCCGAACTTCTCGTTCGCAACTGCGAATGGCCCCCGTTGCACTCGAGAAGCTAGCTAACGGCCGCGAATGCCGCAAGGCCGTCCATCAGGACGCTCCCGGTTTCGGATCAACCGGCGCGCGTGATTAGGCCGTGGCTATCTTGACCGCTTCGGGTGACGAACAAACACGCCCGGCAACGCACAAGAGTCTGCGCTTCCGCGCAGGCTTCCAGTTGTCCGTTCATAAATCGACGTCGTTCCGCCCCAGCCTGTCCTTCACCGCGTCGAGATCGCGCGTCCATGAGTCGACGCGCTCGGCCATGCTGTCGCGCAGGCGTTGCGCGGCGGCCGGATAGCCCTCCAGGGTCTTGCGGAACAGGTTGCGCGAGATGCGGATCAGCACCGTCGGCTCCTTGGCGATGGCCGTCACCGGGCTGACCGAATCGGTGAGCATGGCGAGCTCGCCGAGCAGCGTGCCGGGCCCCACGGTATGTTCATGGCCCTCGTTCGGCGTGCCCGGCTCCAGCACCAGCGAGCCCTCCTGTACGATGTAGCCGCCATCGGCGAGCTCGCCGGCATAGAACAGCACGGCACCATTCTGCAGGTAGCGGGTCTCAGCGCCGATCGCCAGCACGCGCAGCGCCTGCGGGCCGAGTACCGCGAGCGTCGGCACCCGCTCGAAGAAGGCGATGTCGTCTTCGATGGTCATGATGCAACCGCGCGGGCCGCGCGGTGTGGCGTGCTCCCTCCTCCCTTGTGGGGGAGGGTTGGGAAGGGGGGTCCTTTTCGCCGCGTCACTGTGTATCCACCCCCACCCCTAACCCCTCCCCACAAAGGGGAAGGGGAACAAGCTGCGGCACGCCGAAGCGTTGTCCATCAAATCACGGCACCAGCTTGTAGCCGCCGGCTTCCGTCACCAGGATTTGCGGCGCCGCCGCGTCCTTTTCCACCTTCTGCCGCAGCCGGTAGATGTGCGTCTCCAGCGTGTGGGTGGTGACGCCTGAATTATAGCCCCACACTTCCTGCAGCAGGGTCTCGCGCGACACCGGCTTCTGCCCCGCGCGATAGAGATAGCGCAGGATGGCGGTCTCCTTCTCGGTCAGCCGCACCTTGCCGCCCTTGGGCGTCAGCAGCAGCTTGGAGCTCGGGCGGAACATGTAGGGCCCGATATTGAATACGGCGTCCTCACTGGCCTCGTGCTGGCGAAGCTGCGCGCGGATACGCGCCAGCAGCACGGCGAAGCGGAACGGCTTGGTGATGTAGTCATTGGCGCCGGATTCCAGGCCAAGGATGGTGTCCGAATCAGTGTCGTGCCCGGTCAGCATGATGATCGGCGACTTGAAGCCGTTCTTGCGCAGGATGCGCACGACCTCGCGGCCGTCCACGTCGGGCAGGCCGACATCCATGATCACCAGGTCGATCTGTCCGCCCTTGGCCGCCTGCACCGCCTTGGTGCCCGAGTCGACCGCCGTGGCGTCGAATTCCTCATGCAACGCCAGTTGCTCGACCAGCGCCTCACGCAGTTCGGCGTCGTCGTCAACGATCAGGATGGTTCGCTTATTCGGCATGGCCTCGGGGCCCCTCGGGGCACGAAATCGGCCGGGCCCCCTGCTTGAATATTCGCGAAGTAGAACATTCGCGGCTAAAAGAGCAAGTCTGAACCGGGTTTAGGCCGCGCGGGCCGATCCGGCAAGGGATCGGCAAAGAATCGGCAAGCATGCGTAAAAGGTCACTTTCCCGACTGAGCGTGCGGCGCCGGGCCGGCGAGTCGGCCAAGGGCTGGCTCACCGCCGGTGGGCTCGTCCTGCCGGTGGCGCTCGGCCGGACCGGCATCAAGGCCAACAAGCGGGAAGGCGACGGCGCCACCCCGCGCGGCACCTTCCGGCTGAAGCGGTTGTGGTGGCGGGCCGACCGTCATCCACGCCCGCCGAGCCTGCTGCCGTCGCGCCCGATCGCGCCCGACGACGGCTGGTGCGAAGACCCGGCCGACCGCCGCTACAACCGGCCGGTCAAGCTGGCGCCTGGGTCAATGGCCGACCGGCTGACGCGGACGGACGCGCTTTACGACTTCATCATCGAGGTCGACCATAACACGCGCCCGCGTGTCGCCGGCCGCGGCAGCGCCGTGTTCATCCACGCGGCGCGGCCCGGCTTCGCGCCGACCGCCGGCTGCGTCGCCCTTAAGCTGCGCGCCTTGCAGCGCCTGCTCGCGCGCCTCGGTCCACAGACGCGTATCGTTATCGAATGATGAGTTGGCCGGTCGTTGCATTCTTCCGCACTTGGCGACCATCGGTTAAGCATGCGGGCACGTCCCCGGCTGCGTATCTGCACCATTAACAGAACGGCATCCTGTTATTGATATCGATGGTATCGGGCGCGCTGTTTCTACGCGTTCCCCGACAATAAGAACGCAAGCGACAGGGACTGCCATGGACCTTGCCAACGCACAGCGCGTCCGCGCACCGGCGCAATCGGAAACGATCGGCCGCGTCGCGGCCGTCACCGGCGCGCAAGCCACCATCGAACTCACCTCGCGCGGCCACGGCGAAGTGCCGACGGTCGGCAAGTTCATGGGCCTGATTTCGCCGAAGGCGGTCACCATCGGCATGATCACCGAGATCGGCGAACAGGCGCTGACCGGAGGCGACACGCCGAGCTTCCGCAAGATGGCGCGCCTCGACCTGATCGGCGAATTGCGCGACTACGGCGGCGGCGCGCTGCGCTTTCAGCGCGGCATCACCGAATATCCCAATATCGGCGATGACGCCGAGATCCTGCCCGAGGACGCGCTGCGCACGGTTTACGGCCTGGCCGACGACAACCGCGCGCACATCGGCGACCTGCAGCAGAACGCCAACATCCCGGTGCATATCGACATCGACAACCTGGTGAGCCGCCACTTCGCCATCCTCGGCGCCACCGGCGTCGGCAAGTCGAGCGGCGTCGCCATCATCCTGCAGAAGATTCTGGAAACCAGGCCGAACCTGCGCATCTTCCTGGTCGACCCGCACAACGAATACGCCCGCTGTTTCGGCGACAGGGCGCAGGTGCTCACGCCGCGCAATCTGCGCCTGCCGTTCTGGCTGTTCAATTTCGAAGAGACCGTCGACGTGTTCTTCGGCGGGCGCCCCGGCGTGGAGGAAGAGGTCGAGATCCTCTCCGAGGTCATTCCCTTCGCCAAGGCGGCCTATCTGCAATATCGCGCCGGCCCGGCGAGCCCGCTCACAAAGCGCCGCGATCCGCGCGACATCGGCTTCACCGCCGATACCCCGGTGCCTTACCGCATCGAGGATCTGCTCACTTTGCTCGACGAGCGCATGGGCAAGCTGGAGAACCGCAACTCGCGCATGGTCTACCACCGGCTGATCGGCCGCGTGCAGACCTTCCGCAACCACCCGCGCTACGCCTTCATGTTCGAGAACGCGAACATCGGCGGCGACACCATGGCGGAAATCATCGGCCACCTGTTCCGGCTGCCGCCGCAGGGCGTGCCGATGACCATCATGCAGCTCGCCGGCTTCCCGGCCGAAGTGGTCGACGCGGTGGTCTCGGTGCTCTGCCGCATGGCCTTCGATTTCGGCCTGTGGAGCGACGGGGCGGCGCCGCTGCTGTTCGTCTGCGAGGAGGCGCATCGCTACGCGCCGGCGGACAAGAAGGTCGGCTTCGGCCCGACCAAGCGCGCGCTCTCGCGCATCGCCAAGGAAGGGCGCAAATACGGGGTTTTCCTCGGCCTGGTGACGCAGCGTCCGGCCGAGATCGATCCGACCATCATCTCGCAGTGCTCGACGCTGTTCGTCATGCGGCTGGCCAACGACCGCGACCAGGCGCTGATCCGCTCGGCGGTGTCGGACGCGGCGGCCAACCTGTTGTCGTTCATCCCCTCGCTCGGCACCCGCGAGGTGTTCACCTTCGGCTCCGGCGTCGCGCTGCCGACGCGCATGCGTTTCGTCGAGCTGCCGCCCGACGTGCGTCCGAACAGCGAGGCTTCCGGCAGCACCCGCTCCGACGGCGGCAACGCGGTCGGCAACGAGCTGATCGCCTCGGTGATCGAGCGCTGGCGCAGCGCCAGCATGAGCCACCGCGCGGGCGCGGAGGAGCTCGACTATTCCTCGCCGCTCGATGCGCCGCTGCAGCCGGCGGCACCGGCGGCCGCGCCAGTTCCGGCGACGCCCGTTGCTCCTCCCCCTTCGCCGCGCGGAGAAGCCTTGCGCTCAAGCCTGCTGAAGAAGCCGCTCGACCCCCATGCGCTCGCCGAAGCCGGCGCGCCGCCGAGCCAGCGGCCGACCTTGCCGGGCTATCCGTCGAGCAGGCCGCCGACCACCCCGCCCGGCTATCCGCCACCGAGGTTCAAGTAGTTACTTCCGCCCCACCAAGATCCACCAGCGCCGACAATCCGCTGTGCTGCGGGCCTTCCTCGATCACCTGGTCGTAGGCGCGCACCTCGATCGTGGAGAAGTCGGCGAAAGCCTGCTCCAGCAGCTCGCGCGTATAGAGATTTTCCAGATACGGCGGGCCCGCCGGTCTTGTATTCGAGCTGCTTCGGCCCGTAGCCCTCGAGCAGCAACAGCCCGCCCGGCTTCAGCGCCTTCTTGATCCCGGCGAAGATCGTGTCGCGCGCGGGCGGCGGAGCGAACTGGAAGAAGATCGCCGCCACCACGTCGAACTCCGCCGCCGGCCAATCCCAATTGATGATATCGGCCTGCTCGACGCGCAAGGCGACGCCGCGCTCCTTGGCGAGCTTGCGCGCTTTTTCCTGCGCGTTGGGTGAGAAATCGACCGACCGCACGTCGAGCCCCTGCTCGGCCAGGAACACGCCGTTGCGGCCCTCGCCGTCGGCGATGGCCAAGGCCTTCTGTCCCTTGCGCAGCAGATGAGCGTGGTCCTTGAGAAATTTGTTCGGCTCGGTGCCGAACAGATAGCCCGGCTTGGCGAAGCGCTCTTCCCAGCGCTGCAATTCGGATTGGTCGGTCATGCCTTTTCCTTGTAGGGACGCTCGCCGAAGATGGCGCTGCCGACGCGCACGTGGGTGGCGCCGAGCTGGATGGCGGTGATGTAGTCGCCGCTCATGCCCATCGACAAGAGCGCCAGGCCATTGCGGCGGGCGATCTTGGCGGTGAGCGCGAAATGCGGCCCCGGCGCTTCCTCGAACGGCGGAATGCACATCAGCCCGGAAATCGTCAGCCCGTAACTGTCGCGGCAGGCGGCGAGGAAGGCGTCGGCGTCCTCCGGCAGCACGCCCGCCTTCTGCGGCTCGGCGCCGGTATTGATCTCGACAAACAAGGTCGGCTGCTTGCCCTGCTTGCCGATCTCCTTCGCCAGCGCCTCGCACAGGCTGGCGCGGTCGACCGAATGGATGGCGTCGAACAGCGCCACCGCCTCCCTGGCCTTGTTGGATTGCAGCGGACCGATCAGATGCAGTTCAATGCCGCCGTATTTTTCCATCAGCGGCGGCCATTTCGCGTTGGCCTCCTGCACGCGGTTTTCGCCGAACACGCGCTGGCCCGCGGCGATCACCGGCTCGATCTGCTCGGGCCCGAAGGTCTTCGACACCGCCACCAGCGTGACCTCGGCCGGATCGCGGCCCGCCTCGCGGCAGGCGCGCGCGATCTCGGTACGGACGTGATCGAGGCCGGGGGTGGGGGTGCTGGACCGCATGTCGCGCAACATACTCCGCTGTCATGCCCCGTGAAGGCGGGGCATCCAGTACGCCCTGTCTAAACGATTGCGCAAGAGCGGTCACGTCTGCGATTACTGGATTGCCCGCTTTGGCGGGCGATGACACCCGATGATCCGTCAAATAAACGGCCGCTGCCTGCTCTGCGCGCCGTCGTCGTCGGCGATGCGCACCAGCACGGCGCGGTCGACGATCTCGAACACCCGGTCTTTCCAGCGAATGGCGTTGGAAGCGGACAGTCGCTTCAAGGTCTTGTTGGTGTGCACCAGCGACATGCCGAGCGTATCGGCGAGATGCTGCTGGGTGAAGGGAAACTGGATGGTGTTCTCCTTGCTCAGGCCGGCCTCGTGTGCGCGCACGAACAGATGCAGCAGCAGATAGGCGGTGCGCTCGAGCGCGGTGCGGCGGCCGACGCTCAGCAGGTTCTCGTCGATGAGCTGCTCCTCGCGCGCGGCGAGCCAGGTGATATCGAACGCGAGCGAGGGAAACTTGCTGTACAGCTCAAACAGCTTGGCGCGCGGAAACACACACAGCGTGAGCGGTGTCAGCGCCTCGACCGAATGCTCCATCTCGTGCATGAGCGAGCCTTGCAGGCCGACCATATCGGCGGGCAACGCGTAGTTGAGAATCTGCCGGCGCCCGTCGGCGAGCATCTTGTAGCGGAAGGCCCAGCCGGACAGCACGGTGTAGAGATGATCGCTGCGCGCGCCTTCGCGTAGGAAGCTTATCCCTGCGTCGACGCGCAGCTCATCGGCTTTCATGTCCTGCACGAAAGCCAGTTCTTTATCTGTGAATTGACGCAACGATGGATGGCGGCGCAGCGGACATTGCGCGCAGGGCGTCGTGTGCCCATTGTGTCGGCCGTTTCCCAGGATCATTCGGTCCGTACCCAGACATAATTAATTGCTCCCCGTGTGTCTTTTTTAAATGCCGGTCCCCCTCGTTCGCATCAACAATGCCGTCCCGCGATATAAAGTTCCATCGGCAAGAACTCGGAGACGAGCGTGACGGATGCCCATGCATTCATCGCCGGCAAGCGCTGCCTCGTACTCGACGATGAATTCCTCATCGCGCTCGACATCCAGCAGGTCCTTCAAGCCGCCGGCGCCAACGTGACCTGCCTGGGCAACGCCGAGGAAGCGCTCAACGCCCTGCGCGGCGGCACTCCGTTTGATTGTGCGGTGCTCGACATCAAGCTGAGCGGCGTCACGCAGAGCAGCATCTCTGTCGCCGCGCTGCTCTCCGAGCAGGGCACGCCCTTCGTCTTTCTCACCGGCATGCGCGCCGACGAGGTCGCGGCGCAACCCTTTCCCGCGGCGCCGCTGGTGGAGAAGCCCTACCAGATCGACGCGCTCATGGCGGCGCTGCGCGAGGCGATCGAGGGCGGACAGCCCGGCCGATCCGGGGCCCCCGGCATTCCCGGGTCGGGCGGGGGCATTGGCAGCGCACCGCCGCCTGGATAGCCTTGCCGCCTCGAAGAGAGGAAGGCCTGGCCCCGCCATGCGCCCGCACCTGTTGCTCGCCGCCGCTTTGATGACGGCTGCGGCCCCGGCCGCGCCGGCATCTGCCTTTACCCAGCGCGCCGCCACCGGCGCCGAGGAATACGGCATGTCCTGCGCGGCCTGCCACGGCGCCGACGGCCGCGGCGACGGACCGATGGCGCATGTCCTCAAGGTGCGGCCCGCCGACCTCACCGCGATCGCCAAACGCAACAACGGCAAGTTTCCGTTCGAGAGGATCGTCAAGATCATCGACGGCCGCCAGCTCATCAAAGGCCACGGCCCCCGCGAGATGCCGGTCTGGGGCGCGCGCTACGAGATGGACGTCGCCAAAGACTACGGCCCGCACGGCAGCGAGCAACTGGTCAAGTCGCGCGTCGAAACGCTGGCGCATTACCTGGAATCGATACAGGCGAAGTAGCGGCGGCGCATTCAGAGCATATTTCGATTGGACGATGATTCTCCGCTCATTCCCGCGAAAGCGGGAATCCAGAAGTACAAGTACAACCGCGGACGTTTCCGCCCTGGGTCCCCGCTTTCGCGGGGACGATCGGATTTTTCCATCCGAAGCACTATTCGCAAAGCTGCACGCAAGGTCACAGCGACACGGACGGTGTCGAACGGGGGTCAATAGGTTTAGCCTTTGCCTAACGGCGAGGGCCGCCCGGCCGTCGGCTTGTTGACCGCCGGCCCCTTCCATGCGACGACCCGGGGCCTTAAAAAGCCCCCCAAATGACCGCCCAATCGAGCAAAACCGCCGCGCGCCCCGAGCGCTATAATCCCCGCGAGGCCGAGGCCCGCTGGCAGCAGGCGTGGGACGAGCGCGGCATCTTCGCCACGCAAAACGACGACCCGCGCCCGAAATACTACGTCCTGGAGATGTTCCCCTACCCCTCCGGGCGCATCCACATGGGCCACGTGCGCAACTACGCCATGGGCGACGTGGTGGCCCGCTACAAGCGCGCCATGGGCAATGCCGTGCTCCACCCCATGGGCTGGGACGCCTTCGGCATGCCGGCCGAGAACGCGGCCATGGCGCAGAAGGTCCACCCCAAGGAATGGACCTATGCCAACATCGCGGCGATGAAGAAGCAGCTCCAGTCCATGGGGCTGTCGCTCGACTGGGCGCGCGAGGTCGCCACCTGCGACCCGGCCTATTACAAGCACCAGCAGAAGATGTTCCTCGACTTCCTGGCCGCCGGGCTGGTCGCGCGCGAATACCGCAAGGTGAACTGGGACCCGGTCGACCGGACCGTGCTCGCCAACGAGCAGGTGATCGACGGCCGCGGCTGGCGCTCGGGCGCGCTGGTCGAGCAGCGCGACCTCTACCAGTGGGTGTTCAAGATCAGCGACTACGCCGAGGAGCTTCTTGAAGCGCTCGACACGCTCGATCGCTGGCCGGACAAGGTCCGGCTGATGCAGAAGAACTGGATCGGCCGTTCGGAAGGCCTGCTGATCCGCTTCATGCTCGATGCCAAAACGACCCCCGGCGGCGAGAGCGAATTGGAGATCTTCACCACGCGGCCGGACACTTTGTTCGGCGCCAAGTTCATGGCGCTGTCGCCGGATCATCCTTTGGCGGCCGCGGCGGCGGCGAAGAACCCCGCGCTCGCCGCCTTCATCGCGCAGTGCCACCACATGGGCACCTCGCAGGAGGCGATCGACACCGCCGAGAAGATGGGCTTCGATACCGGCATCCGCGCGGTGCATCCGTTCGACCCGAACTGGAAACTGCCGGTTTACGTGGCCAACTTCATCCTGATGGATTACGGCACCGGCGCCATCTTCGGCTGCCCGGCGCACGACCAGCGCGACCTCGACTTCGTCAACAAATACGGTCTCGGCAATACGCCGGTGGTGCTGCCGCCCGGCCAGAACCCGGCGAGCTTCGTCATCACCACCGAGGCCTATGACGGCGAGGGCACGCTGTTCAATTCGCGCTTCCTCGACGGCATGACCATCGCGCGAAGCGAAGGAAGAAGTGGCGAAGCGTCTTGAGCGCGAGATGCTACCCGCATCCGCTCGTCCCCGCGAAAGCGGGGACCCGGCGCCACAAGCACCGAGCGAGCGGCCACTGGATTCCCGCTTGCGCGGGAATGAGCGGGGTGTGGCTCCCGTCGCGCAGCGCCAGGTCAACTATCGCCTGCGCGACTGGGGCATTTCGCGCCAGCGCTATTGGGGCTGCCCGATCCCGGTCATCCACTGCGAGAAATGCGGCGTGGTGCCGGTGCCGGCGGCCGACCTGCCGGTGACGCTGCCCGACGACATCAATTTCGACAAACCGGGCAACCCGCTCGACCACCATCCCACCTGGAAGCACGTGAAGTGTCCGTCGTGCGGCGGCGACGCACGACGCGAAACCGACACCATGGACACCTTCGTCGACTCGTCCTGGTACTTCATCCGCTTCACCGATCCGTGGAACGCGGAAGCGCCGACCACGCCGGCAATCGCCAATGCCTGGATGCCGGTCGACCAGTATATCGGCGGCATCGAGCACGCGATTTTGCATCTGCTCTATTCCCGCTTCTTCACGCGCGCGATGAAGAAGACGGGCCACGTCGATCTCGACGAGCCGTTCGCCGGCCTGTTCACGCAAGGGATGGTCGTTCACGAGACCTATCGCAAGAAGAACGGCGAATGGGCCATGCCGGCGGAAGTCACCGTGGTGAGCGAAGGCGACGCGCGCAAGGCGACGCTGACCGCGACCGGCGAGCCGGTGGAGATCGGCGCCATCGAGAAGATGTCGAAGTCGAAGCGCAACACCGTCGATCCCGACGACATCATGGACAGCTACGGCGCCGACGTCGCGCGCTGGTTCATGCTCTCGGATTCGCCGCCCGACCGCGACGTGATCTGGTCGGAGGAAGGCGTACAGGGCGCCTCGCGCTTCGTGCAGCGGCTGTGGCGGCTGGTCGGCGAGATCGCCGACGTCACCGGGCCGTCCGCGCGCCCGGACAAGTTCGGCCCGGAAGCGCAAAAAGTGCGCAAGGCGGCCCACCGCGCGCTCGCCAATGTGTCCGACGACATCGCCCGCCTGCGCTTCAACCGCTGCGTCGCCCACATCTACGAATGCGCCAACGCGCTGTCCGACGCCATCGGCTCGGCCGAGACCGCCCCCGCCCCGGATTTCGCCTGGGCCCTGCGTGAAGCCGGCGACATCCTGGTGCGGCTGTTCAACCCGATGATGCCGCATTTGGCCGAGGAGTGCTGGGCCGCGCTCGGCCACGACGGCCTGGTGGCCAGCGAGGCCTGGCCGCAGCTCGAGCCCGAACTGCTGGTGGAGAACACCATCACCCTGCCGGTGCAGATCAACGGCAAGAAGCGGGCCGAGGTGACCGTCGCCCGCGACGCCGGAAAAGACGCGGTTGAGGCTGCCGTTTTAACCCTCGATGAGGTAAAAAAGGCGCTCGACGGCAGGAGCCCGAAAAAGGTCATTGTCGTCCCGCAGAGGATCGTCAATGTGGTGGCCTAACCGGCCACGCCCCCGGCCTGATTCCTCTCCCCCTGGTGGGGATGCGTTAGGGGTGGGGGCCGAACGGAATGTCTGGATGCTCATGAGCCGACCCCCCTCCCCAGCCGTCCCCCACAAGGGGGGAGGGAGAATTGTGCGGATCGGCCTCATTTGTTTGCCGCTGTTGCTCCGGCCTGCTTCCAGCCGCTCTACGGCGATCCGGCCGTGGTCCATACGGCGGGCCTCGACAACAAGATGGCCGGCGTCAAGGTCGAGCCGATCAACACGCCGAACGGCACGCCGCTCGCCCGCGTCGGGGTCGAGGTGCGCAACGATCTCATGTTCGGACTGACCGGCGGCGGCGGCGAGACCGCCTCCACCCACAAGCTGACCATCCAGCTCGCGTCCACCAACAAGTCGGTCATTGTCGACGTCAACACTGCGCGCACGGATATCTCGGACTACGGCATCAACGCCACCTACACCTTGACCGACCTGCGCACCGGCAAGATCGTGGTCCGCGGCAGGACCTTCTCGCGCGTGTCCTACAACATCCCCGGCCAGGAGCAGCGCTTTGCCGGCGTGCGGGGCTTGCGCGACGCGGAAAATCGCGCCGCCAAGGTGATCGCCGACAGCATCCAATCCCGCCTCGCCTCCTATTTCGTGGCGGGGACGTAAAGCTTCGCAGCACGCACTGCGTAACCTCCCCCTGTAGGAGAGGGTGGTGCCGTGCCACGCGGAAAGGCTCATGACCGCCATCAAAGCCGCCGAGGTCGACCGCTTCATCGCCCGCCCCGACGCCGGTACGCCGATCCTGCTGGTGTTCGGCCCCGACGCCGGCCTGGTGCGCGAGCGCGTCGACGCGCTGGTGCGCGCCTCGGTCGACGACCCGAACGATCCCTTCGCCTTCGTGCGTATCGAGGGCGAGGAGCTTTCCGCCAATCCGTCGCGCCTGGTCGAGGAGGCGCACACCGTGCCGCTGTTCGGCGGCCGCCGCGCCGTGCTGGTCAAGGCGGGATCGCGCAACATCGCCGGCGCGGTCGAAGCCGTGGTCAATGCCCCGTCGAACGAATGCCGCGTCATCATCGAGGCGGGCGACCTCAAGCGCAACGCGCCGCTGCGCGCGCTGTGCGAAAAGGCGAAGGTCGCCGCGGCGCTGCCCTGCTACGCGGATAACGCGGGCGCTCTGGCCCGCCTGATCGACGACGAGATGGGCGCCGCCGGCCTTACCATCGCCCCGGATGCGCGCGCCCTGCTGCAGTCGCTCGTCGGCGGCGACCGTCTCGCCTCGCGCAACGAGATCCGCAAGCTCGCGCTCTACGCGCGCGGCAAAGAGCGGGTCGAGCTCGCCGACGTCATGGCGGTGGTGTCCGACGCGTCCGATCTCGCGCTCGACGGCGTGCTCGACGCCGCTTTCGCCGGCGACACCCGCGGCGTCGAAGGCGAATTCGCCAAGGCGCGCGCCGGCGGTTCCTCGCCGGCGGCGATCATCTCGTCCGCCATCCGCCACGTCGCCAACCTGCACAAGATGCGGCTCGCCGTGGACGGCGGCGACTCGGCCGACTTCGCCATGAAGCGCGGCGCGCCGCCGGTGCATTTCACCCGCCAGAAGGCGGTCGGCGACGCGCTGCGCGTGTTCACCGCGGCGCGCCTTTTGCGCGCCATGGCGGCGCTCGCCGAAGCCTCGCTGGAGGCGCGGCGCAATGCGGCGCTGGCCGAGACGATCGCGCAGCGGGCGTTGTTGTCGATCGCGGTGAATGCGAGACGGCGGGAAGCCTAGGCGGGCATGTCCCGGGCGCAGCGCAGCGTGAAACGGTGCGCTGCAGACCCGGGACCCCGGTTTTCTTGAAACAAAGCTGGACCCCGGATCTGCGGTGCACCGCTTCGCGCTGCACCGCGTCCGGGGAACGCAGCAATAGGCGCCGCGCTAAATATTCATCTGATAGCCGTGCGGCACCCAGCGGAAGCCGCCGTCCTTGCTCTTCTCCACATAGCCGATGGCCGGGAACGGCATGTGGAAGCCGGCCACCAGCAGGTCCTCGCTCGCCGCCATCGCGAGGATGCGCTTGCGCGTCTCGACCGCCTTTTCCTTGTCGTCGTCGACGTCGAGATGGATGTCGGGCCGCTGCACCGCGATCACGTAGTGATTGCAGGTGTCGGCCCAGTTGAGCATGCGCTTGCCGTCGCTCTCGATCAGGAACGCCATCAACCCCGGCGAATGCCCGAAGGCGTCGACCGCCGTGATGCCCGGCACCACCGCGTCGCCCGGCTGGATGAAGGTGGCGCGGTTGGCGAGCGGCACCACGTGCTGCATGTAGAGCACGCGGTTGAATTTGCGCGCCTCGCGCACGTTCTCGCCCTTGTGCCAGAAATCGAACTCGGCCGCGCCGATCACATAGCGCGCGTTGGGAAAAACCGGCTGGCCGCCTTTGGTCAGCCCGCCGATGTGATCGGGATGGCCGTGCGTGAGCACCACCACGTCGACGTCCTCCGGCTTGTAGCCGGCTTCTCCCATGCGCTCGACCAGGTGCCCCGCCGGCAGCCGGCCCTTGAGCTGCTCGTGCTCTTCGCGCAATGAGCCGTTGCCGGTGTCGAACAGCACCAGCTCCTTGCCGGTGTTGACCAGGATCGGCTGGAACTGGTGCAGGTAGCGGTCGGCGTCGATGCGGTTGGCGCGCGCCAGCGCCTTCACCTCCTCGGCCTGCGCCTCGCCGCC
Organism: uncultured Pseudomonadota bacterium; assembly: GCA_963837965.1. Taxonomy (GTDB): domain Bacteria; phylum Pseudomonadota; class Alphaproteobacteria; order Rhizobiales; family Xanthobacteraceae; genus Pseudolabrys. The sequence continues at coordinate 373,638 of CAWIPY010000017.1, forward strand.
GAACGACGGCGTCAGCCCCGGGCGGATCACCTGGCTGTCGACGATGGTGGTCACCTCGAAGCCGCCGAGCCGGAAGCGATTGATGGTCGGCTGCAATTCGCCGTGCATGGAAGCTGGCACCGGTATCCTCCCCTGGTCGCGATAACGTTGCGCCTGCTTAGCATCCGTCCGGGTGCTGTTGGAACCTCCGCTAGCGGCTCGCGTTGGCCCGGCGGTGGCGACTCCCAGCGATTTCCGGAGAGGCCCGATGTCCGCCCGTGAAAAGCCCCTTTCTTCCCGCCCGCAAAACCGGCCTTCCGGCGCACTGTCACGTCGCGAACTGTTTCCACGCGTGCTCGGCGCGGGCGCCGCGCTGGCCGCCGCCTTGTCGCTCGGCGAGAGCCGGATGGCGCAGGCGCAGACCAAGACCAGCAAGAAGGTGGCGAAATACCAGGACAAACCCAACAAGGGGCAGAAGTGCTCGGACTGCCGCTTCTTCCTGGCCCCGCATTCGTGCCAGTTGGTCGAGGGTAACATCAGCCCGAACGGCTGGTGCTCCTTCTTCGCCAAGAAAACAGGGTGAAAACGGGGTGAAAACGGAATAATGCGCGTCCTCGCCGCCGCGCCGATAATTCGGCTGTCATCGCCCGCCTGGGCGGGCGATCTAAGGTCGTAGGGTGGGCGAAGGCGCCGAAGGCATCGCGCCCACCGGTTTGAACGCCGGCCAGTGCCGATATTATTGGTGGGCGTCGTTTCGCTCCGCCCACCCTATGCGCTTTTGCTGAAGCGCAAACCGACTCGGGTGTCCTGTCGCCATGCCCTTCGTCTATATCGTCGCCTGTGTCGGCGCCCTCGGCGGCATGTTGTTCGGCTACGACACCGGAGCGATCTCCGGCGCTATCCTCTATCTCAAGCAGCAGTTCGCGCTCTCCGCCACGCTGCAGGAAATCGTCACCAGCATCGCGCTGGCGGGTGCGGCCGTCGGCGCCGCGTTCGGCGGTGCCCTCGCCGACCGCTATGGCCGCCGCGGCGTCATCATGGCCAACGCCGCCATGTTCATTCTCGGCTCGCTCGTCACTGCCTTTGCGCAAAACGTGCCCTGGCTGATCGGCGGCCGCCTGTTCATCGGCGCGGCGATCGGCATCGCCTCCTTCGTCGCGCCGCTTTACCTTTCCGAAATGGCGCCGGCCCGCATCCGCGGCGCGCTGGTTTCGCTCAACCAGCTCGCCGTCACCGCCGGCATCCTTATCTCCTATCTCGTCGACTACGCCTTCGCCCATCCCGGCGGCTGGCACTGGATGTTCGGCCTCGGCGTGGTGCCGGCTTTCGCGCTCGGCATCGGCATCCTCCTGATGCCGGCGAGCCCGCGCTGGCTGGTGATGCGCGGCCGCGTCGACGAGGCGCGCCGGGTGCTGCAACGCATCCGCGGCGCCGGCGCGGACGTCGAGGGCGAATTGCGCGACATAGGCGACGGCCTCGCCAAGCAGCAGCACGCCGGATTGCGCATGCTGCTGCGGCCCGACCTGCGCATGCCGCTCATGGTCGGCACCGTGCTGGCCGCGCTGCAGCAGGTGACCGGCATCAACACGGTGATCTACTACGCGCCGACCATTTTCCAGTTCGCCGGCTTCGGCTCGGCCGATGCCGCTATCTTCGCCACCATCGGCGTCGGCGTGGTCAATCTGGTCGTAACGATGGTGGCGGTGTGGCTCGTCGACAAAGTCGGCCGCCGCCCGCTGCTGCTGATCGGCGAAGCCGGCATGATGGCGAGCCTCATCGTGCTGGGCGGCGGGTTCCTCTGGCAGGGCGGCGCCTCCGTCGGTTGGGTCACCGCCGGCAGCCTGATGGCTTACGTTGGCTTCTTCGCCATCGGGCTCGGGCCGGTGTTCTGGCTGCTCATCGCGGAGATCTATCCGCTGCGCGCGCGCGGCCTCGCCATGAGCGTGGCGACGCTGGTCAACTGGCTGACTAATCTTCTGGTCGCGCTCACCTTCCTCACCTTGGTCGGCACGCTGGGCAAGCCGGGCGCCTTCTGGCTCTACGCCGCGCTCGCCGCCTGCGCCTGGCTGTTCACCTGGTCGTTCGTACCGGAGACCAAAGGCCACACGCTGGAAGAAATCGAAGCGCACTGGCAGGCAGGCAAGCATCCGCTGGCGATGAAGGGAAAGGAGTGATCTTCAGCGCCGAACCCGTTATCCGCATGGAGCGCAAGCGGAATGCGGGGAACGAACGCGAGACGCGGGATTCATGATCCCGGACTTCGCTTCGCTCCATCCGGGCTACGTTTGCTACGCGTTATAAATCAGGCGGAAGCAGTCGCCGCGAGGTGCGGCGCGCGCCCTCCCCTTGCAAAGGGGAAGCGTCGGGGTGGGGATCATTGGAATGCGCGATCGGATTCCCACGCGGCGATCCCGGCCCGGGTTCGCCGACCTCCCCTTTTCAGGGGACGTGATGAAGTCCGCTGCGCGACAGCGAATCTGCCTGAACGCATCTCGCTTAAACGCGGCCTAATCACCAGCGCGGCGGCGCGCGAGACGCAAACAAGACCCGAAGCGCTGCTCTAAATCCTGCCGACCAGCACCAGGATCAACAGAATGATCAGCACCAGCCCGAGTCCGCCGGACGGGTAGTAGCCCCAGCCGGAGCTGTAAGGCCAGGTCGGCAGTGCGCCGAGCAAAAGAATAATTACGATGATGAATAGGATAAGTCGCATCGTCGCCTCCTCGAGCCCTAAGCCGCGACAGCAACGCGCAATTTCAATGTTGGTTCCATGACGTTTGGGGGAGGCAATCGGCGGGATCGCAGGCCCGCAAGAACTCATGCCCTCGGCAGGCGCGTGGCCTGTAGAATTGTCTCGACCATCCATGCCTTTGGGCCGTGGCTCGCTTGAATGCAAGCAGGTCGGACGTGCCGATAGGCGATCTCGGATTTCGCTGCGCTTGACCCGGCTACACTTGATTGCCCGCCGGTTGCGGCGATGCCGGCCCGAAACAAGAGTTTGCGGCAGCGGCGGTGCTTAGGGGGCGGCGGGATGGTCGAGCGGAACGCTCAGCGTAAAGGTCGTGCCAGTTGGGCTCGGGGGACGCAGCAATTCGGCGCCCAATTGCTTTGCCAACGCGACGGCCAGTCGCATGCCGAGCCCCTTGCTCTTGTTCGCATCAAAGCCGGCCGGCAAGCCAATGCCTTCATCGCGAACTGACACGAGCAAGCTTCGTTCCGCCGGAGCCGCGACTTTCACCCAGATCGTGCCACTGCCTTGACCGCGGTAGGCATATTTTGCTGCATTCGAAGCAAGTTCATTGATGATCAGCGCCAGCAGTATTGCGCGATCCGCCGAGAATTGAATTTCTGCGGTTGCCTCGAAATCCACGTTGCATGGCGAAACGGCGGCTTCGATTTCCTTGAGAACTTCGCGCAGATAAGCGGTCAGTTCGATTTTCTCGTAATCGGCGGCATAGGCGAGCCGGTCATAGGCGCGCCCGACGGTCACGATGCGCATCGACGCCGCGTTAAGTCGCTCGCTGATGATCGGGTCGCCGGCTGTCTTGGCCTGGAGTTGCAACATGCTGGAGACCACTTGCAGGCTGTTCTTGACGCGGTGGTTGACCTCCTTGAGAAGAATCTGATGGCGATTGAGCGCTTCGTTCAACTTGCGTTGGTACCGCTGCTGTTCAATCGCCATGCCGAGAATATTCGCGGCGCCCTGAAGGAATGCGACATCCTGTTCGTTAAACTCGCCTTCTGAACGGCTGTCGACCTCGAGCACGCCGAATGGCGCTCCGTCGCCTTGCAGAATGACATTCATGGCGCGGCGAATGGTGTACTCGGCCAGCAATTCCGGCGTCCGAAATCTTTGCTCGTTTTCGAGGTGATTGGAGATCACCGGCTTGCCGGTTTTCAAGGCAAATCCCGCCGGAGATTCCAGGTCGGCCCCGACCGTGGCCGAGCCGACCACGCCTTCGTCCCAGCCGACCCCCGCCCGCACCAGAAAGCGGTTTTCGGCCGGCTGGTATTCCAGAACCTTGCAGAATTCCGCATGGAGGCCTTCGGCGACCAGGCGCGTCGTTTCGTTCAGAAGTTCGAGAAATTCCTTCCGCTGCAGCGCAAAGACGCCAAGTTCCGCCAGGATTTCCTGCTGCCGAATCCGCGTACGAAGCGCCCGCGTGGTCGCTTCCGAGTCCTGGTGACCGCCTGGATTGGGTTCGACGATCGGTTTTTCGTCGTTAGATGGCGGGGTCATGATAAAATAGAGAACCTCGGCGGACTGGCCGCGAGAATGAAAGGGCGGACTGCTGTGGCGGCGAGGCTGTGGAAGTATACGCCTTAATCCGCGGGAGGGCACGTTGGGACTAAAAACCGATTACGTCCCTCCGCCGACACTTTTTAATCGATGTCGGCGTTCTTGAACTGGCATGCGTTTGTCATTATCGGCGCCTGGTTTTCTGCGGCGCCGAAGACTTCCGTATTGTTTATGACCGCTCCAGCTTCTGCAAAATCGCATCCAACTGATCCAGATCGCGATACTTGATGTGCAGCGCGCCGGCGCCGGACGGCTTGTGATCGATGCTCACGGCGAGCCCGAGCGCATCCGACAGCCGCCGCTCCAGCGCGCGCGTGTCGGCGTCCTTCGCGGTCGCGGCGCGAATCTTTTTCTGCATGGCGTCGAACGTGGCGTCGCCGGGCTTGGCCGCCTCCTCGCGCACCCATTCCTCGAGCTGGCGGACGCTGTAGCCCTCGCCGATCGCCAGTTCGGCCAGCGCCATCGGATTGGGATGGCCGACGAGCAGACGCGCATGGCCCGCCGTGAGCTTGCCCTGGCGCACCAGGTTCTTCACCGCGTCGGGCAGCTTCAACAGCCGCACCATGTTGCCGACATAGGGCCGGCTCTTGCCGACGATCTTGGCCACCTCGTCCTGCGTATGATTGCACTGCTCCATCAGCGCGACGTAGCCGGCCGCCTCCTCGATAGGATTAAGGTCCGCGCGCTGCACGTTCTCGATGATGGCGAATTCCAGCGACTGCGCGTCGGTGGCTTCGACGACGGCGATCGGCACGTCGTGCAGGCCGGCGCGCTGCGCCGCGCGCCAGCGTCGCTCGCCGGCGATGATCTCGTAGCCGTCCTTCTCAACGCCGGGCTGGCGCACCACGATCGGCTGGATGATGCCGCGCTCCTTGATCGAGGCGGCCAGCTCTTCGAGCTCGGCTTCGGTGAAGCTGCGGCGCGGATTGCGCGGATTGGCGCGCAAGCTTTCGATCGGCGCGCGCCGCGGCTTCTTTCCGTGCTGCTGCTCGGTGGCCGCGCTTTCGTCGCCGACGTCGCCGATCAGCGCCGCCAGTCCGCGCCCCAATCGAGAATGATCCGCCATCGCCGCCGCTCCTGAACCTGTCGCCACGCTGCGCCTCTTCGTTTCTTTGTCTCGCTGCTTTTGTTTTTGTCATGGCCGGGCTTGTCCCGGCCATCCACGTCTTGCTCGATTGCTGCAAGTAAGACATGGATGCCCGGCACAAGGCCGGGCATGACGGAGGCTAGCCCGCCTTCAATTCCTTCTCGCGCTGAATGATCTCGGTGGCGAGCCGCAGATACGCTTCGCTGCCGACGCATTTGAGATCGTAGACCAGCACCGGCTTGCCGTAGGACGGCGCTTCCGAGATGCGCACGTTGCGTGGGATCACCGTGTCGTAGACCTTGGGCCCCATGAACTCGCGCACGTCGGCGACGACCTGGCTCGACAGGTTGTTGCGCGAGTCGAACATGGTCAGCACGATGCCGTGGATGGAAAGCTTGGGGTTGAGATTGGTCTTCACCTGCTCGACCGTCTTCAACAATTGCGACAGTCCTTCGAGCGCGAAGAACTCGCATTGCAGCGGCACCAGGATCGAATCGGCCGCCGCCATGGCGTTGACCGTGAGCAGGTTGAGCGAGGGCGGACAGTCGACCAGCACATAGGAGAAGTCGTGGCTGCGCTCGCCGGCATTGAGCGCGTTGAGCGCGGAGCGCAGGCGGAAGGCGCGGTCGCGCTGCTGGCCGATCTCCAGTTCGAGGCCGGAGAGATCCATGGTCGACGACGCGATGTAGAGCTGCGGCACCGCGGTCGGCAGCACCGCCTCGCGCATAGGCTTCTCGCCGGTGAGCACGTCATAGGTCGAGGTGGCGCGCGCCTTGCGGTCGATGCCGAGCCCGGTGGAGGCATTGCCCTGCGGATCGAGGTCGACGATGAGCACGTGTTCGCCGATGGCCGCGAGCGCGGTGCCGAGATTGATGGCGGTGGTGGTCTTGCCGACGCCGCCTTTCTGGTTGGCGATGGCAATGACGCGCGGGCGCGGCGACGGCTCGGGCCGCTCCGGCGGCTTGCCGAAGGGGACCACCTGCGGGTCGTCGGGATCGATGGTCGGCGTATCGGTCATTGGCCTAGGCCTTCGTTGCGTTGTTCAGTCTCAAGCCACGCCCCTCACTCCGTTCATTCCCGCGGAAGCGGGAATCCAGAGGCCAGGAGTCCCGCACGTCGATCTCGCGTTCTGGGTCCCCGCTTTCGCGGCGACGAACGGTGAAGGTTGGTCGCCGTTTTTCACGCCGCTTTAGCGGGTAACAGCCCCCGCACCACCACGATACAGCCCTCCGGACTGGTCTTGCTGGGCACCTTATCCGCCCCGATAGTCCAATATTTAGCGGCTACGGTCAATTCGGCATCTACATCTTGCCCCTTGGGAAATAGCCCGAGGGCGCCCCTGGCGAGGAGGGGAAACGCCTGATCGCACAAGGCTTTCAGCGGCGCCAGCGCCCGGGCGGTCACCGCATCGGCCCGCTCCGGCCAGCTTTCCCCAAAATTCTCCACGCGCTCCTGGTGCACCGTGGCCGGCGCACCGGTGGTTCTCACCGCTTCGCGCAAAAAGGCGGCTTTTTTGCCGTTGCTTTCAACGAGATGGACCATTGCGCCCGGCGTATCGGCCAGCGCGCAGGCTATCGGCAGTCCGGGGAAGCCCCCACCCGCGCCGAAGTCCACCCACACCCGCGCCTGCGGCGCGAGCGGCACGAGCTGCAGCGAGTCGGCGACATGCCGCGTCCAGATATGCGGGATCGTCGACGGCGCGATCAGATTGATGCGGCTCTGCCATTGCAGCAGCAGCGCGACGAAGGCATCGAGTCGCTTTTCCGTTTCACGTGAAACAGGCGTGAGCGCGAGCGCGCGTTGCTTGTCGGCAGTTAGATCGAAATGACTCTGCGCGCGTCTGCTCACGCCGACTTCGCGAGACGCTTCTTGCCGCGCTTCACATGCGCGACGATGAGCGTCAGTGCTGCCGGCGTCACGCCGTCAACGCGGCCGGCATGACCGATGGTGCGCGGCCGATGCGTCTGCAGCTTCTGTTTCATTTCGTTCGAGAGTCCCGGCAGCGACGCATAATCGAGGTCGTCCGGCAACGCGAAGCTTTCGTCGCGCCGATAGGCGGCGACGTCCGCCGCCTGGCGCGAAAGATAGACATCATACTTCGCGTCAATCTCGATCTGCTCGGCGACCTTTGCGCCGAACTCGCCGAAGCGCGGCCATACACGCGCGAGATCGGCGATCGAAATGTTCGGATAGGACAGCATCTCGAAGGCCGTTCGGCGCTGGCCGTCTTTGTTCAGCGTGATGCCGTAGCGCTCCGCTTCTTTCGGCGTGAGCGAAACGGACTTCGCGAAGGAGCGCACGTCGTTCAGCGCCGCGCTTTTCTCCGCATGGAATTGCGCGCGCTCAGAGCCGACGCAGCCGATGGTGATGCCTTTAGAGGTCAGACGTTGATCGGCATTGTCGGCGCGCAACTGCAGGCGATATTCGGCGCGCGAGGTGAACATGCGATAGGGCTCGACGACGCCGCGCGTGACAAGGTCGTCGATCATCACGCCGATATAGGCTTCCGCGCGATCGAGCACGATTTCATCACCTCCACCGGCCAGCACCGCCGCGTTGAGACCGGCCAAAAGCCCCTGTGCCGCAGCCTCTTCGTAGCCTGTCGTGCCGTTGATCTGACCGGCCAGGAACAACCCGCGCAGCCGCTTTGTCTGCAATGTCGGATGCAGCTCGCGCGGATCGACATAGTCGTACTCGATGGCATAGCCGGGCCGGACGAACTGCGCCTTCTCCAGTCCGGGAATGGTCGCCACCAGCGCGTGCTGCACGTCTTCCGGCAGCGAGGTCGAAATGCCGTTCGGGTAAACTGTGTTGTCGTCGAGGCCTTCCGGCTCGAGGAAGATCTGATGGCCGTCGCGCTCGCCGAACTTGACGATCTTGTCTTCGATTGACGGACAATAGCGCGGCCCCGTGCTTTCGATCTGGCCGGAATACATCGGCGAGCGATGCACGTTGGCGCGGATGATGTCGTGCGTCGCCGGCGTGGTGCGCGTGATGCCGCATTCGATTTGACGGTTGGCGATGCGCGTCGTCAGCATCGAGAAGGCTTCCGGCGGATCGTCGCCGGGCTGCATCTGCAAGGCGGACCAGTCGATGCTTCGCCCATCGAGGCGTGGCGGCGTGCCGGTCTTCAAACGGCCGAGCGCAAAGCCGAGACTGTCAAGCGTGCGGGACAGGCCCATCGCCGGCGCTTCGCCGGCACGGCCTGCGGGGATCTTCTTTTCGCCGATGTGGATGAGGCCGCGCAGAAACGTGCCGGTGGTCAACACAACGGCGCCGGCGGAAAGCGCGCGGCCATCGCCGAGTTTGATACCGCAGACGCGGCCGTTCGCGATGACGAGGTCATCCGCCTCGCCTTCGACCACGTCGAGGTTCGGCGTGGCGCGGATCGCGGCCTGCATCGCGTTGGCGTAGAGCTTGCGGTCGGCCTGGGCGCGGGGCCCGCGCACCGCGGGGCCCTTGCGGCGATTGAGGACACGGAATTGGATGCCGCCGGCGTCGGCAACGCGTGCCATGAGGCCGTCCAGGGCATCGACCTCGCGCACGAGATGGCCCTTGCCCAGCCCGCCGATGGCGGGGTTGCAGCTCATGGCGCCGATGGTGGTGAAACGATGGGTGACCAACGCGGTGCGGGCGCCCATGCGGGCGCTTGCCGCCGCGGCCTCGCAGCCGGCATGGCCGCCGCCGATCACGATGACATCGAACCGATCCATAGTCGCGCGTTCTAGCGAAGGCGCCGCACCGGGTCAAAGAAATCGCCGTCCGGCCAAATGTTTCACGTGGAACATCGCGGGCTCAGGCACCCTTCCGACCCATTCTGAAGTACCCAGGCCTATTTAGCCGCGTGCTGCGTGGCCGGATGGGTCCGCCCGGACGGCGCCTTGCCGAAATAAAGGGATCCGAAGCCGATCGCCAGGGACAAAATAAAAAGGCCGATCCAGCCGATCGTTTTCCACTCCGGCAGGTCCGGCTTCTCGGGCATGGCATACTCCTGGTCCACGGCAAGCGTCCGGCAACCGCTGGCAACGCGCGAGACGACCGGTTGCCACGGCGGCCGTTTGCCACACGCCGCCTGCGCGGCTCGCATGGTCCCAACGGCAACGCTCACTTGCCGACGCAAAAATCGCGGAAAATGACGTCGAGAATGTCCTCCACATCGACGCGGCCGGTGAGCCGGCCGATCGCGTGGGCGGCGATGCGCAGTTCCTCGGCCAGCAAGTCCTCACGCGCGCCGAGTTCCGGCACCAGGCCGCGGCGGAGGGCCGCCAGAGCGTCTTCCAGCGCCGTCCGCTGACGCTGGCGGGTCACCAGCGCCGGCTCGGCGCCGGCGAGGAATTCCTCGGCGTAGCGGGCCAGAGCGCCAAAAAGCGGCTCAAAACCCTCGCCGGTAACCGCTGAAATTGTGAATCCTAAATCATCTTCTCGTGAATCCTAGTTCACTTCTATCCGTTAACCCTTTGTTTACCACGAATTTTAAACTCTTGTTAGTCAGTATCTTTGATTCATTCTTTCGATCTCCTTGACTTTGCGCTTCATTCCTTCCGGCTGACCCGGAAAGCAGGTCGATCTTGTTGCGAATCAGCCAAATCGGCGGCTCGACCGGGCGAAAGCCAGCGGCGGAGGTGCCATATGCGGCCTCCGAGCCCTGGAGCGCCGACCGCGCCGTTCCCGGCGGCGGTCCCTGGTCCGGCGAAGAACTGAAGGCCGCGTTCGATGCTTCCGCGGGCGCGGCCTTCAGACTCCCGATCAGCCGCTGGATCCCACCCAGCCACGCTGCCCGCGCCCTCCGCACTGATCGGGGTGCCGCCGACCTCCGCGCCGCCCGCCACGACCGCAGCGGCCCCGGTCTCGCTGGCGTCCACCACCCACAGCACCAGATCCGCCGCCGCCGCCCGTTCGCGGGCGCGCCGTACTCCTTCCATCTCGACCGGATCGCCGGTCTCGCGGATGCCGGCGGTGTCGAGCAGGGTCACCGGCCAGCCGCCGAGATCGAGATGCACCTCGATCACGTCGCGCGTGGTGCCGGCATAGGGCGAGACGATCGCCGCCTCGCGCCGCGCGATGCGGTTGAGCAGGGTCGATTTGCCGGCATTGGGCGGGCCGGCGATGGCCACCACCAGGCCCTCGCGCAACCGTTCGCCCCGGTGACCGTCGGCCAGCGCGGCCTCGATCTCGCCGGCAAGTTCGCGGGCGATGGCGAGCGCCGGCGCGCCTAAGTCCTCCGGCACGTCCGCCTCGTCGGCAAAATCTATCGCCGCCTCCACCAGCGCCAGCGCGCGGATCAGCCGCTCGCGCCAGCTTTCGGCGCGGGTGCGCAGCGCGCCCTGCATCTGGCGCAGCGCCTGGGCCCGCTGGCCTTCCGTCTCCGCCGCCACCAGGTCGGCCAGGCCCTCCACCGCGGTCAGATCGAGCTTGCCGTTCTCGAAGCCGCGGCGGGTGAACTCGCCGGCTTCGGCCGGGCGCAGACCCTCGATCTTGCCGAGGGCGGCAAGCGTGGCCGCGATCACCGCGCGGCCGCCGTGCAACTGCAGCTCGACCACGTCCTCGCCGGTCTCGCTGCGCGGGCCGGGAAAAAAGAGGGCGAGGCCCTCGTCGATCATGACTTTCGTTTCCGGGTCGCGCACGCGCACGAAACCGGCATGGCGCGCGGCGGGAGGGTCTTTGCCGGTGAGGCTTTTCAACGCCTCGCCTGCGCGCGGCCCGGAAATGCGGATGACGGCAATCGCCGCCGGCGGCCGGCCGGAGGAGAGGGCGAAGATGGTGGGGCGGTGAGAATTCATCAAAGCGTTGAAGCCAATCCCAGCTTGCCCGTAAAGCGGAAACAACTAGGTTACATGTAACCGGAGGCGAGCATGCCATCGAAAGCAAAGCCGCAAGGCGGCAAGCACGGCAAGAGCAAGGCGAGCGCCTCGCGCGACAAGGTGCGCGCCCATCGCGCCCGCCTGCGCGCCCAAGGCATGCGCCCCTTGACGATCTGGGTCCCCGATGTGCGCTCGCCAAAATTCGCGGCGGAAGCGCGACGGCAGTCCCTGCTTGCCAACAAGAGCCCTTATGCGGCCGAAGACCAGGCCTGAGTCGACGCGATAGTCGAAGGGACCTCCGATTGACGCGCGGCGAAATCTGGACCAGCGCGGGCGGCACGGACTATGGCGGCAAGCCGCGTCCGGTCGTCATCGTTCAGCACGCCGATTTTGAATTTCTCAATTCGGTGACGTTCTGCGGCTTCACCCGCGATCCCACCGACCTGCCGCTGTTTCGCGTCGCCGTCGAGCCGAGCGAAAACAACGGACTCGAATTTCCTTCGCGCATCATGGTCGACAAGATCCTGACCGCGCCGCAAAGCAAACTTGGCTACCGCATCGAAAGACTCGACGACCGCGATATCCTGCGGCTCAACGAGGCGCTGCGCATATTCTCGGGGCTGCCGGGATAGGCGCGCGGCAGACCTCATGCGCCCCAGCGATAATGGCCGAGCACGAAGGCGGCGTGGCGCGCAGCGGGAGGTTTGCCCATCAGGTGCCTCGCCCCGCGCGCGTCCCGGAAATGCGAATGACGGCACTCGCCGCCGGCGGCGCCGGCCCAACTGAAGGTCAAAGAAGCACCCGCAACAATTGCAAGCCGCAAAGAATCTATCCGAATGTGATCCACTACACATTTCCCAAGCCGTGCCAGCGGTAACCTCGATCGACACCATGGGAGTAACGGCATCCGACGGGCTTTCCGCGTCTTCTCGCAGGAGTAACGCAAATGGCACGCATTCTCTTCCTAGCGATCTCGTTGTTCGCATTGTGCACGCCGGCTTCCGCCCAACAGGCTCATGGCCTGCAAATCCAACCTAACCTGATCCAGCTTGCCGTCACCCTCCTTGGGATGGTGTTTGCCGCCCGGTTGGCTTCGGTCGCCTTCGCGCGACGAGCCGTTCCAGTCGCCGACGTCCCGACATTTCCGAAATACATGACGAGCCGCATGCAATATCGAATCGGCAGCTCGATCTTCATCGCCTTTGCCTGCGCGCTGTTCCTCCTGCTCGTTTATGCTCACCGCGACGTCATCGCTGTGGCGTCGATGTTCGGCGGGATGATCCCCAAAAACATCCTCGATGCAGTCAAAGATCAATCCGCATCATATCTGCTCATCGTGACGGCGATCGGTGCGATCTACCTCTACCTCATAACCAAAGAGGGCGAATGGAATGTGCTGCTGATCATACGAGACCTGATTTACCGCTGGATCAGCATCCCGCAGCTCGCGGGAGAAATCGTCGCGCAGATCCGGTTCTCGCTGCGCGTCCCGCAAGAAGCGGTCGCCGCCGTCATCGCAAATTCCGTCGGCGTGACCGAGCAAGATTTCCACAAGGACCCCAATGCGCCCGACCGCCTATGGGCAGAGACCTGTTATATGAGATGGTGGCTGACGCAGGGGCACGACTCCGGCCAGGACGCAACATTCTTCCTCGAAGAGAGCTTCGGATTCGACAAGCTTCTCGTCGAATACGAGCAGGTATCGCACGATTTACTCACCTGGAAATCCGGTCCGCCGGCTAACCTCGCGCTGGCAGGCGTCTTCGATAGAATTAAAAACCTCCATAATCGATTCTCGCGCCTGGTTGCGTGCTATCTGATCTACCGCAATGGCTCGCGTAAGGAGCTATGTGCGGAAGCCGCGAAATTCGGCCTCGATTTCCGTTATTCCGTCCCACACTACCCCCTGCGCTATTGGATCGTGTACGTCATCGTCCTCATTTTAGCGGTCTACGTGGGCGTCTATGCATCCGCAATCACCAGCGACGTGGTGAGAGGCCATGGCTTCAATCCTACCCAGGACTCGCAGCATGTGATGACATGGATAATGTATTCGCTGTCCAATTATGGCCTGGCGATTGTCGTCGTCCTGACGCTACGGTCCGCGTGGCGGTTCATGGGGCTCGAATTCAATCAGTCTCACCTGATCACTTACTGCTGGACATTCCTCGTCGCATTCCTTGCCGGCCCGCTCGGATTGACCATCGCCATCTATTATTTTTCGCACAGCCAGTACGCGACCCTGCCGACCCTTGAGCTTTACTACGCAATGCTGAAATGGGGTTGGGGTCCGGCGCTCGTCTGCGTTTACATCTCGTACTATCTGGATCGTCAGACCCACGAAGACCTGCCGAATATCGATCAGTCGGCCGCTACGATAGGTTGGCGCCTCGCCAACTGCTTCGGTTTCGCAAGCTTAAGCCTCTTCCTGACGCTCCCTTTGCTGTTGTCGCTGATCGCCTCCGACGGCAGCACCTGGGACACCGTCAAGCTGCGCTTCGTCGCCGCCGGCACGACTTTCTGCCTGACCCTGGCATTAGCTTTGGCCGCGCAATTTGCCCTCAGGCCGAGCACGCCCGCGTCCGCTGATGGTGTGCTTTCGCCGCAAATGTCGACGTAGCGATGAGGGCCGCCTATCCGCACGGCATGCGTCCGCACGGCGCGACGGAATAGCAAGCCGTAGCCCGAATGGAGCGAAGCGAAATCCGGGAGGACGCTATCGCAATATCGGCTGTTCCCGGATTTCGCTTCGCTGCCGCTCGCTCCATCCGGGCTACGGACTCCGCCGCGATCGCCGCGCGTGACCCGTCATCCTGAGGTGCGAGCGTGCGCCGCACGCGAGCCTCGAAGGATGTCGGCGCCTCGCAATTGCCGGCGAACTCTACGGCGTCATTCCGGGGCGCGCGCGGAGCGAGCAAACCCGGCCTTACGGCCGCGCCCCGGAATGACCAAACACTAAACCTTCTCGAACACCGCGCCGTAATGATAAGGCGGCAGTTCGACCAGCTCGCGCACGCGAAAGCCTGCCGGCACGACCGCGTCGCGCGATGCCTCCGGCGTCATGCGCAGTTCGCTGGCGGGGCCGCGCGGCTCGCCGAGGACCGGCGTTTGTTCGCGCGGGCGCGCGTGCCAATTGACGATGGCGAACAGGCCGTTTGCGGCGAGGGCGCGCGCGACCGCGCCGGCAAGCCGCGTCTTTTCCGGCACGCCGTGAAATGCATTGGCCATGAACACGAAATCGGCCGGGCGCGCGAGCAGCGTGTCGATGTCATAGGCACTGCCTTCGACAAACGCGCAGTTCTCAATGCCGTGCTGTGTGAGGCGGCCGCGCGCGGCCTCCAGCATCGCCGGGTCGATGTCGATGGCGGTGACATGAGCCGCGCGTGCCGCCATCGGCAAAGTAAACCAGCCGTCGCCGCAGCACAGGTCGACCGCGTCCATGCGCGCGGCAAGGCCGACCTGCGCCAGCACCGTTCCGGGATCGGGCCACAGCGCTTCCCACCAGCCGGAGGGCATCTCGGTACCTTTGAAGAAGCCGGGGAGGACCATTCATCTCCTTGCTGTTGTACGATGGCGGCGTCCTCACCGAGACGCCAGCAATGCCCCCGAACGAAGATAGTCCCATAGGCGCCGCCGCGCCTATCCTGCAACACAAAGCGCCGACGGCGGCGTCGGTCTTCGCGCCAGACGCGCTGCTGCGCGAGGCGCGCCGGCAAAAGCGCCTTGCACCCGCCGATGTTCCGCCGGTCTGCATTCTCGATCCCGACGGTGACATTCTGCGCGGCTTGCGCCACTCCGGCCGCGCAACGCGCTTCGAGCACTGGCCCTGCTATCACACGGAGCTTTTTACCTTCCCGCTCGTCGGGCAGACGGCAGGCATCATTGGCTGTGCCGTGGGCGCACCTTTTGCGGTCCTGCTCGCGGAAGAGCTGTTCGCCTGCGGCTGCCGGCTGCTCATCAACCTGACCTCGGCGGGCCAGATCACGCCGGCCGGGCCCACGCCCTATTTCGTCGTGATCGACCGCGCTCTGCGCGACGAGGGCACCAGCTACCACTATGCCGCGCCCAGCGAATTCGCCGAAGCCGATCCCGCTCTCGTGGGCGAGGCTGTCGCCGCCTTGCAGCAGGCGGGACTGCGCGCCCTGGTCGGCGCGAGCTGGACCACCGATGCGCCGTTCCGCGAAACGGAAGAGGCGATCGCGGCGGCGCGCGCCAAAGGCGTGCTGGCGGTCGAAATGGAAGCGGCGGCGCTCTATGCGTTCGCGCGCGCCCGCGGCAAGGCGGTGCTCTGCCTCGCGCACGTGACCAATACCATGGGCCAGGCGGGCGATGACTTCGAAAAAGGCGAGTCCGGCGGCACCGCCGATGCGCTACAAGTTCTCGGGGCGATCGTATTGTCCCTGACCAGCGGAGGACGCCGATGAAAGCCATGCTGCTGACCGGCCACGGCGGACCGGAAATGCTTCGCTATGGCGACGCGCCGGACCCCAAGGCGGGACCGGGCGAAGTGGTGGTCGACATCGATGCGGCCAGCGTCAACGGCGCCGACCCGAAGGTGCGCCGCGGCGGCGGGCGCTACACGCTGCACAAGTTCCCGCACATTCTCGGCCGCGATTTTTCCGGCACGGTCAGCGCGCTGGGCGAGGGCGTCGCCGATCTGCACGTCGGCGACGCTGTGTTCGGCGTATGCGACCAGGGCCAGGAAGGCGCCTATGCGGAGAAGATCGCCATCAAGGCGGCGCTGGTCGCCAAGAAGCCGGAAAACCTGAGCCATCTCGAGGCGGCCGCGCTCGGCCTTATCGGCCTCACCGCGCTCACCGCCGATCGAGGACACGGCGAAGCTCAACCGGGGCGAGACCATCCTCATTCAGGGCGGCGCCGGCGGCGTTGCCGGTTTTGCCGTGCAGCTCGCCAAGCACATCGGCGCGCATGTCATCGCCACCGCCAGCCCGAACAATCACGCCTATGTGCGCGGCCTCGGCGCCGACCGGGTGATCGACTATCACACCGAAGACTTCACCGCGATCGGCCCGGCTTGCGACGTGGTGTTCGATACGGTGGGCGGCGCGGTGCGCGCTGGCTGCTACCAGGTGCTGAAACCCGGCGGCCGGCTCATCTGGATCGCGCCGGCGCCGGAAGGTTTCCAGGCGCCGCGCGCAGACGTCGAAACCTTGCGCCCGGACGTGCAGCGCGACCGCGCGCATCTCGAACGCATTCTCGAGCTGCTGGCCGCCGGCGCGGCGACGCCGCCGGCCATCACCCGCTACGCGCTCGCCGACGCCGCGCAGGCGCACGCCGTCAGCGAAGGCCGCCACCTGCAGGGCAAGCTCGTCCTCGCGATGCGGTAAGGGCGTAGGCGGAGCGCTGGTCCGGGATTCTTTAGCCCGGATGGAGCGAAGCGGAATCCGGGGGCGGCGCGGCTGCAATTTCGGCCGCTCCCGGATTTCGCTTCGCTGCCGCTCGCTCCATCCGGGCTAGGTGCCGCGCGCAAGCGCGCTTACCAGCCCTGCGCTCGCTGACGGAACTCCGTACCGCGCAACTACGTTAGTGTCGCGTAACGCAATCGACACTGCAAACCGAGACAATCAACGTCATCGTCGGGGAGCAATTTTGGAGAACGGCTGCATTTCTGTGCGTAAGCCCCGAACGTCATGGACCAGACATTTCACAGGCTGATGAACGGTACCTTCAACGTGATGAAAGGCCCGATCCTTTCCTTGCTGATGGTCTCCATCGTGATTTCGCTGGCGCGGCGCCCGCCCGGGCGATTGCCGTAAGCCGCCCGAAGCGTCGCGCCTGCCTCGCACCGTCATCCTGAAGGTGCGCGCCGCCACTTCAGGGCGACGGCGAGATGCACTCAGCGCAAAGCGCGCTATGATGGTGCCGGCAGCAGCCGTCAGAGGAGGGCACCATGACCATCAGCCATGCGACGTTGCGTCTAGCGGCCTTGCGTCTCGCCGCGGCCGTCACGCTGATTGCGCTCGCTGCGCCCGCGCAGGCGGACAGCGACCTGATGCGCGCGTACAAGATCATCGAGGGCAAGAAGTTCGTCGATCTGACCCACAGCTTCGGGCCGAGTACGCCGGTGTGGTCGGGCTTCGGCCAGGCCACGTTCACGCCCGCCTACGATCCGAAGACGCACCGGACCTATACGATCAAGCAGGACGGCTTTCATACCACCTACTACAACATGGTCGGCCAGTACGGCACGCATGTCGATCCGCCGGCGCATTTCGCCGAAGGCGGCAAGACCATGGATCAGATCCCGCTCAAACAGATGATCCTGCCGCTGATCGTGCTCGACGACACGCCCTATCTGAAGAAGGATCCGAACCATGCCTTCTCGGTCGCCGACCTGAAGGCGTGGGAGAAGGCGCACGGACGCGTGCCGAAGGGCTCGTTCGTCGCGCTGCGCACCGACATGTACAAGGACTGGGACAAGGACCCCGAGCGCTTCAAGCGCGCGCCGTTCCCGGCCTGGGCGTTCGAGACCATCAAGTTCCTCTACGAGCAGCGCGGCGTCACCGCCACCGGCCACGAGGCCATGGACACCGACACCACCGACAAGATGGATTCGGAGACCTATATCCTCAAGCACGGGCATTATCAGATCGAGGTGATGGCCAATCTCGATCAGGTGCCGGAGACCGGCGCGCTCATCGTTGTGACCTGGCCGAAGGTGCGGCACGGATTGGGCTTCCCGGCACGGGCCTTCGCGATTCTGCCGTGACGCCGCAATTCGAAACTGTCATGCCCCGCGCATGCGGGGCATCCAGTAAACGCTGACGTTGCGGTGATTACTGGATCGCCCGCCTGCGCGGGCGACGACACTCACATTATTTGGCGCGGCGGTTTCGTCCCCGCGCAAAACCGCGTTAGGCTGTTCCCATGTCCTCCTCCCCCGACACCGCGCACACCAATCGCCTCGCGCAGGCGACGTCGCCTTACCTGCTGCAGCATGCGCATAATCCGGTGGACTGGCGGCAATGGGGACCGGAGGCTTTGCAGGAAGCGCAAGCCGCCAACAAGCCGATTCTCTTGTCGGTCGGCTATGCCGCCTGTCACTGGTGCCACGTGATGGCGCACGAGTCGTTCGAGGACGAGGCGACCGCGGCCGTGATGAACGAGCTGTTCGTCAACATCAAAGTCGACCGCGAGGAGCGGCCGGACATCGACCAGATCTACATGAACGCGCTGCATCTGCTCGGCGAGCAGGGCGGCTGGCCGCTGACCATGTTCCTGACGCCGAAGGGCGAGCCGGTGTGGGGCGGCACCTATTTTCCCAAGGACGCGCGCTACGGGCGGCCGGCCTTCGTCGACGTGCTGCGCGAGGTGGCGCGCATGTTCCGCGACGAGCCGGCGAAGATCGAGCAGAACCGCCAGGCGCTGCTGGCGCGGCTCGCCGAAAAGGCGCGGCCGGAAGGGCGCGTGACGGTATCGCCCGACGACCTCACCGGCGCCGCCGGCCAGGTCGGCAACATGTTCGATCCCGTCAACGGGGGGCTGCGCGGCGCGCCCAAGTTTCCGCAACCGGCGATGCTGGAATTCCTCTGGCGCGCGGGGCAGCGCACGGGCGACGCGCGCTTCTTCGAGACGGTGGAGCATACCCTCGAACGGATGAGCGAGGGCGGCATCTACGACCATCTCGGCGGCGGCTTCTCCCGCTACTCGGTCGACGAGAAATGGCTGGTGCCGCATTTCGAGAAGATGCTC
This sequence comes from uncultured Pseudomonadota bacterium, assembly GCA_963837965.1. Lineage (GTDB taxonomy): Bacteria > Pseudomonadota > Alphaproteobacteria > Rhizobiales > Xanthobacteraceae > Pseudolabrys. The sequence goes on from CAWIPY010000017.1 coordinate 392,518, forward strand.
TACGACAACGCCCAGCTCCTCGAGCTCTTGGCGCTCGGCTGGCAGCGCAGCGGCAATCCGCTGTTCGCACAGCGCGCGCGCGAGACCGTCGGGTGGCTCATGCGCGAGATGGTGACGGCGGACGGCGCCTTTTCCGCTTCGCTGGACGCCAATTCCGAGGGCGAGGAGGGCAAGTTCTACGTCTGGTCCCTGGCCGAGGTCGAGGAGGCACTCGGACCCGACGCCGCCGACTTTGCTGCGGAATACGACGTAACGGCCGGCGGCAATTTCGAGGGTCACAATATCCTCAATCGTCTCAATAGCTTACCGCGCAGCAAAGAAGGACGCGATGGAACGGGTCATGCTGCGGCAGGCGTCAGCGATGCTGCAGCACGATTTTCCATGCTGCGCGGTAAGCTCTTGGAACTAAGAGAGAAACGCGTGCGGCCGGGGCTCGACGACAAGGTGCTGGCGGACTGGAACGGGCTGATGATCGCCGCTCTGGTCAATGCCGGCGTGATCCTGGACGAGCCGGACTGGATCGCGCTGGCGCGGCGCGCCTTCGACTTCATCGCCGGCCGCATGACGCAGGGCGACCGGCTCGGCCATTCCTACCGCGACGGCAAGGTGCTCTATCCGGGGCTCGCCTCCGACTATGCCGCCATGATCCGCGCCGCGCTCGCGCTCTACGAGGCAAGCGGCGACGGCGCGCCGCTCGATCGGGCGTTGCGCTGGCAGCACGCGCTCGACGCCCACTACGCCGACCCCGACAGCGGCGGCTATTATCTCACCGCCGACGACGCCGAGGGCCTGGTCGTGCGCCCGCATTCGACCGCCGACGACGCCATTCCCAATCCCAATGCGGTCGAAGCCGGCAACCTGGTGCGGCTGGCCGCGCTCACCGGCGACGAGCAATGGCGCGGCAAGGCCGACCGCCTGTTCGACGGCATTCTTTCGGCGCAGGCGCGCAACCTGTTCGGCCACATGGCGCTGCTCAACGCCCTCGACCTGCGTCTGCGCGCGGCCGAGATCGTCGTCACCGGCGACGGCGATGCGTTGGTCACGGCCGCGCTGAAGGTACCGTTCCTTGCCCGCATCGTGCTGCGCGCGCCGAGCGCCGAGGCGCTGCCACCGGCGCATCCGGCGCAGGAGAAACTAAAGGCAGTACAGGGACCGGCCGCCTTTGTCTGCGTGGGCGCGACCTGCTCGCTGCCGCTGAGCGACCCGGCCGACATTGCACCCGCGGCCGCCGGCATGCGGGGGTCTTGATCCATCCCCATTTCCGATCACAATCACAATCCCACCAATCGGGGGCGCAGGATTGGAGGACGGCAATGCGGATTTTCATGGGGCTGACGACAGGGCTGGCCATCGCGGGGGCGCTGGCGATGTCGATGGGAAGCGCCAGCGCCGCCGACTGGTGCGGCTTCCATCAGAAGGCGCACTCACGCGTGCGCTGCGGCTATTCCAGCCTTCAGGTCTGCAAGCAGAAGCTCACCGAGAAGAAGAGCGGCGACAAGACCGTCACCTGCATGCCCGATCCGGCGAGCGGCTGAAGCCGAGCAAATAAAAACCGCTCATTCCCACGCGAGCGGGAATGAGCGGAAAATGCGAGCAGCCTCAAGTCGACGAGCGCTACCCGCGCGGCTGGACGAAGACGTAGCCGCGCACGTCACGCACGTGCACGCGCGACAGGCCGCCGCCGGAATTGTAGTCGCGCACGAGCCACCCGCCGTTGCCGGCGCGGCCTTCGATATACATCACGTGATGCGCGCGCACGGCGGCGACGCCGGCGCGCGGACCGGACACGTGCGGAAACAGGCGCGCCCAATTCCATGCGAGATTGAGCCGCTTGTCGGACAGGCCGAGATATTTGCGCAATCCGCAGCCGCAATAGGCGTGCGGGCAACCGCCCGGCCGGCCGCCGATGACCGTGCCTTGGCCGGCGCGAGCAACGCGGTTGCCGTTGACATCCAACGCGTAGGCGCGTCGGCCGCGCACGATCCGCGCCCTGCGCACTGTGCGCACCGATGGACCGCAACGCTGGCGGCCATTATTGGTGAGGGTGCAGCCGCTCGCGTGAGCCGAGCGGTAGGAATGATGATGGTGATGATGCCGGTGGCGGGCAGCGGCGGGATTCGAAAAAGCCATCAAGAATATTGCGGCGGGTACTCCAAGTGTCCCCAGACGATGCATCATGTTCCTCGTTTGCAGTGACAGATAATTTGCGGATTTGCCCCTGCCCCTATCGCCACTCATTTCGGTCCGCCGCTAAAGCGCTGCGACGTTCGTCGCGTAGCCGACACTTGAAGGCAGCGCAAACGCCACGCGCGGCGCGCTACGTTCGCGCACCGTGACGGACATTTCCGTGCCGCCAGAGTCGGATATCGGACAAGTCCTCCCCGAAAAGAGCTCCGCCCATAACGCACCGGCTTACGATCCGTTCCGCCTGTCGTGGCACGGTACCGTCGGATAAACGGCTGAGAATGCGGCAAAAGCGCAACGCTGGCTGTGCGCAATAAGGTCATTTTGCGGCAATCTCTCTATCCAGTCTTTACTGCGCGTGTGCGAAGCCCCAGCCGGAGCTCTCACACGAAAAGCAACCGGACACATCTGCACCGGCGGCACAGCTTCCGATGTCTCAGAATCATACGCGCGTGATCTGGCTGCTGATCGACGGCAGGGCCGCGGTCGCGGCTGTAGCACATGATTGTCACGATCGCGGTCGCCCACATCATGAGCGCCTTGATCTCGGTGTTCACGGCGTCGCTCAGCGCGCTCGTCTAGTGAAAAGAAAATGGCCGGCTATAAGACCGGCCATTTATCCTCTGCCTTCCTCCGCGAAAGCGAGGTACCCGCTATTCGAGGTATGCTACGGGCAACCAGATCGCCAGCTTTTGCGGGCGATGACAACCGATGTATCTGTACGCGCGACGAACTGCGAGCCGCGTCCGTACGTATTCAAGCTCTCGAAGATGCGGGGGCGATTTACAGCAGCACGTTCCTGCTGTGCCCAACGTCACTGCGATAGTATTTTTGGATAGAGCGTCTTCCAAAATGCACATTTGTGCTCCGCCGCAGCGTCGAACAAACCGACCTTGCCCGGCTCGAAGCGCATCACGCTCGTGTTCGATCTAAATCGGGGCCACACCGGCGCATGCAACGCCGTCGGCCGTCCCGTTTTGGCGAAGCTCGTCCAGTAGGCGATCATATCGTCGGCAACCTTCTGCGATCCCGGCTTGAGATCGGGCCCGGCGGCTTTGCTCGTATTGTCGAAATGCGGGAAGAGATAAGGCAGTTCGGACGAATGCACCGCGCCCATCTCGAAGCCCGGATCGGTGGTCACAGGAGGCGCGTCACGATCGGCGAACTCGAACTGATAGACCGGCACGCGCTTCGTCATAAGCTTGCCGGTTTCGAGATAAATGCAATTGTTGATGCCAACGGTCGGGATGAAATCCGACATCACCGTGCCGAGCGCTGTAGGGGCGGAGGAATAATCGCTCACCGGATATTGCTTGAGGACCGCTGCGGCCTTGTCGCCATAGATTGACTTCAGCTTGTCGGCGTAGTTCTCCTTGGTGATCTTGGTGTCCGCCTGGACATCATAGGCGACGTAGAGACGCAACTCGTCGCGGGTGCCACCGTTGATCACCGGCACCTTGACGTATTGGCCGCGCGCCAGTGCCTGCGCACCCTGCATCGGCACCGTCTTTGCCCCGATCACCGGAAAGAAGGTGGTGATGCTCCCGCCGGAGACCTTGTTGCCGGCGTCGAGCAGATCCTTCACCGATTTCTTGCGCAAACAGGACAACGCAGTCTTGCGCTCGCCGCAGCCGACCACTTTGGCGATCTCCTCGCCGATCTTGTTGCCGTCCGCCACGCTGGGCAGCGGCGTGGCGCAGCCGGCGCTCTGTACAATCGCCTTTTCGAACAGGCCGCGCGTTTCCTTGGGCGCCAGGATGTGCATGCAGACGCTGGCGGCGCCTGCCGATTCGCCGGCAATCGTGATGTTGCGCGGATCACCGCCGAAAGCCGCGATATTGCGCTTCACCCAGTGCAGAGCGAGGCGCTGGTCCTCGAGTCCATAGCCGCCGTCATGCGCCTTGGCGAAAGCAGGATGGGCCAAGAAGCCGAACACGCCGAGGCGGTAGTTCAATGACACCATAACGACATCGCCGGCCTTGGCCAAAGTGCCCAGCGGATAGAGCGAACTCGAGCCGCCGACAAAGGCACCTCCATGGATCCAGACGATCACCGGACGCTTGCGATGGTCGGGCTTGCCGGAATAGGGCTCGGTGACATTGACGGTGAGGCAATTCTCATCGTTGCTCGCCTCCGTCAGGCCATAGCGCGACAGTTGCGGGCAGGCGCTGCCGTATTTCCCGGCGTCGCGCACGCCTTTCCACGGCTTCGGCGGGCGCGGCATGCTCCAGCGCAGCGCACCGACCGGCGGCGCGGCGTAGGGAATGCCTTTGAACTCGCGCAGCCCATCGTGGATGACGCCGCGCACCAAGCCGGAGGAAATACGCACCACCGTCGGTGCGGGTGCTTTCCGCGCCGATGCTGGGTTGGTAGCGAGCAAGAAACCGACGCCGATGAGGAAAATGACGGGAAGCCGCAATGCCATAGCCGCTACGCTTTCTGGCCGGGCGGATAGCACGCCGGCCGCGCAGCGCGGAATTAAAGAGCCATTCGACAAGATTCGATTAAGCGAAGCGGCACAATGCAAGCCAATGGCCGTTGAGCTGCTTTGCGCGACAACGAATATGGTCGCGGCCGGCCCCGAACAAACGAGGCCGGCCGCGAGGACCAGAAAACCCGAGAAAGGCGAAGGCCAGACCGGCGTCAGGTGTTCATCAACTCGAAGAACTCGCCATTGGTCTTCGTGTTGCGCAGCTTGTCGAGCAGGAAGTCGATGGCGTCCATGGTGCCCATCGGATTGAGGATGCGGCGCAGGACGTACATCTTCTTGAGCACGGCCGGCTCGGTGAGCAGCTCTTCCTTGCGGGTGCCGGAGCGGGTGATGTCGATCGCCGGGAAGGTGCGCTTGTCGGCGACCTTGCGGTCGAGGATGAGCTCGGAGTTGCCGGTGCCCTTGAACTCCTCGAAGATCACCTCGTCCATGCGGCTGCCGGTGTCGATCAGCGCGGTGGCGATGATGGTGAGCGAGCCGCCTTCCTCGATGTTGCGGGCGGCGCCGAAGAAGCGCTTCGGCCGCTGCAGGGCGTTGGCGTCGACGCCGCCGGTCAGCACCTTGCCGGACGACGGCACCACCGTGTTGTAGGCGCGGCCGAGGCGCGTGATCGAGTCGAGCAGGATCACCACGTCGCGCTGGTGCTCGACCAGCCGCTTGGCCTTCTCGATCACCATCTCGGCGACCTGCACGTGGCGCGAAGCCGGCTCGTCGAAGGTCGAGGAGATCACCTCGCCCTTCACCGAACGCTGCATGTCGGTGACTTCCTCCGGCCGCTCGTCGATGAGCAGCACGATCAGGTAGCACTCGGGATGGTTGGCGGTGATGGCGTGGGCGATGTTCTGCAGCAGCACGGTCTTGCCGGTCCGCGGCGGCGAAACGATCAGCGCGCGCTGGCCCTTGCCGATGGGCGAGACGATGTCGATGACGCGGGCGGACAGATCCTTCTTGGTCGGATCGTCGTGCTCCATCTTCAGCCGCTCGTCGGGATAGAGCGGCGTCAGGTTGTCGAAGTTGATCTTGTGCCGCGCCTTGTCCGGGTCCTCGAAATTGATCGTGTTGACCTTGAGCAGCGCGAAGTAGCGCTCGCCTTCCTTCGGCGAGCGGATATGGCCCTCGACCGTGTCGCCGGTGCGCAGGCCGAAGCGGCGGATCTGGGAGGGCGAGACGTAGATGTCGTCGGGGCCCGAAAGGTAATTCGATTCCGGCGAGCGCAGGAAGCCGAAGCCGTCGGGCAGCACTTCGACGACGCCCTCGCCGATGATGTCGACCTCCTGGGTGGCGAGCTGCTTCAGGATGGCGAACATCAGCTCCTGCTTGCGCATGGTGCTGGCGTTCTCGACCTGGTGCTCCTCGGCGAAGGAGAGGAGATCGGCTGGCGCCTTGGTTTTGAGGTCCTGGAGTTTCATTTCCCGCATGCGGGTCGAGTCCTGTTGGAAGATGGACCGGCGGCGTGTTCCGAAAACGAAAAGTGCGACGCTGGTGCAAAAAAGAAGGTAGGGATCGCAGGTCTGGAGAGGCTATTGGGGAAGTATCCCGGAACCCGATGCTGCGATCGGACCCGTACACTATGGGTCCGGAACGCGACTGCATCCGCCTGCGTTCGGTGGGATGCGATCAAGATAAGTTGAGCCGCGCTTTCGCGCAAGGGGGGCGGCTTTGCCGGCTGTGTACGGCGGTAGGTCAGCCGAACGGTTTGACGGTCGCCAGGATCACGATGGCGATTAGCAGGACGGTCGGTATCTCATTGGCAATACGGTAGAATTTCGGCGAGCGCATGTTGCGGTCGAGAGCGAATTCGTGCGTCCAGTGGCTGAACAGGCCGTGCAGAACGGTCATCACCAGCACCAGGCCGATCTTGATATGGAACCAGGCGGCGCCCAGCCAGCCGCCCTGCAGCACCAAGACGATACCGAGCAGCCAGGTGGCGATCATGGCCGGTGTCATGATGGCCTTGAGCAGCCGGCGCTCCATCACCTTGAAGGTTTCGGACTGCTCGGAGCCGGCTTTGGCAGAGGCATGGTAAACGAAAAGCCGCGGCAGATAGAGCATGCCGGCCATCCAGGCGATGACCGAAATGATGTGGAAGGCGAGGATCCAGCGGTACATTGGTTTGCGTCTAGCCCGCGCTGCACACGGGTGTCATCGCCCGCGCAGGCGGGCGATCCAGTAACCCCTGTCTCGCAAAAATCGCAAGCGCTGCGGCGTACTGGATGCCCCGCATGCGCGGGGCATGACAGGGTGAGGGCTTTGCCTCGCTTGGCACCCTTCCCCTGCGGGGAGGGTTTGGGCGGTGCGCTAACCTATCCTAACCCGCACCCGCTTCAGCATCCGCTCCACATGCGCGATCGGCGTCTGCGGCAAAATGCCGTGGCCGAGATTGAAGATCAGCGGGCCTTGCCCGAGCGTGCCGAGCACGTCGTCCACCTCGCGGTCGAGCGCCTCGCCACCTTGCAAAAGAATGTTCGGATCGACATTGCCCTGCACCGGCACGAGGTTCTGGATCTCGTCGCGGGCGAACGCCCGATCTATCTCGTTACCCACACTGACGGCATCCACGCCCGTTTCCGCCACATAGCGCGGAATGTTGCGGCCAGCGCCGCGCGGAAATCCGATCACCTTGGCGCCGGGCTTCTTCGCGCGCAGCTTGGAGACGAGCTGCCTCGTCGGCTGCACGCACCAGCGCTCGAAATCCTGCGCAGACAATGAACCGGCCCAGGTATCGAAAATCTGCACGACCTCGACGCCGGCATCCAGTTGCCGCACGAGATAGCCGACGGAGGCCTCGACCAGGCAGTCGATCAGATGCTGAAAGGCGTCCGGCTCGGCCGCGGCCAAAGTCTTCGCCGGGGCCTGATCGGGCGTGCCGCGGCCGGCGATCATATAGGTGGCGACCGTCCACGGCGCGCCGCAGAAGCCGATGAATGTCGTCTCGGCCGGCAGCGCCGCCTTCACGCGTTCCACCGTCTGGTAGATCGGCGCCAGCACTTTGGCATCGGCTTCGTGCCCGACCGACAGCAGGGCCGCGGCATCGCTCAGCGGTTCTAGCCGCGGTCCTTCCCCTTCGATGAACCAAAGCTTGCGGCCGAGAGCGAGCGGGATCACCAGGATATCGGAGAACAGGATCGCGGCATCGAAGCCGAAGCGGCGCACCGGCTGCAGGGTTACCTCGGCGGCAAGCTCGGGATTGAAGCAAAGATCGAGGAAGCTGCCGGCCTTGGCGCGCAGTTCGCGGTATTCCGGCAGATAGCGACCGGCTTGCCGCATCATCCAGACCGGCGGAACTTCCAGGCGCCGCTTAGCCAGAACGGCAAGCAACGGCTTTGTCCCCACGGATGCGTTTTGAACGCCTTCTTCCATAAATACTATTAAGACTCTTTGTAGTGATTGTTGGAGGGTGGATTGGACTCATGCCTGTCGATCAACAGTCTGTCCACCGACCGCCGCGGCGGGATTCAAAATCCCGCGCTTTTCCCGGCGGTACCATCCACATCCATACCGGCCGTTTTCGGGGCCTTTCGACGAGCTATCCAGCCCTTTCCCCAGGCGCCCGTCCACATGGGGCGGAAGCATACGGTTGCCCGTAGCGGCGCTCTCCCGCAGGCAGCCATGTGGATCGAATCTGGAGCATTCGACCAGGCCGCTTGCGCCCGCCGCCAAGGCATGGCCTTCTCCCGTTCTGTCCACAGGGCGTCCTGCCGCTATCCCGATGGCCGACACCGGTTATTTTCATCTGCATCTCGTCTCCGACGCGACCGGCGAAACGCTCATCACGGTGGCGCGGGCGGCGGCGGCCCAATATGCCAATGTCTCGCCGGTCGAGCATCTCTACCCGATGGTGCGCTCGAAGAAGCAGCTCGACCATGTGCTGGCCGAAATCGCCGAGGCGCCGGGGCTCGTGCTCTATACGCTATTGGAAGAGGACCTGATCCAGTCGCTGGAGGCGAAATGCCGCGAGCTCGGCCTCCCCTGCATGTCGGTGCTGGGGCCGATCCTGCGCGTATTCCAGTCTTATCTCGGCGCCGAGACCATTCACCGGGTAGGCGCCCAGCACGTGCTCAACGCCGAATATTTCGGCCGCATCGACGCCCTGAACTATTCCATGATGCATGACGACGGCCAGCATCCGGAAGGGCTGGAGGACGCCGACGTGGTGCTGGTCGGGGTGTCGCGCACCTCCAAGACACCCACCTCGATCTACCTGGCCAACCGCGGCGTCAAGACCGGCAACGTGCCGCTGGTGCCGGGCGTGCCGCTGGCGCCGCAGGTGGAGAAGCTGCAGAAGCCGCTGGTGGTCGGACTTTATGCCAGCCCCGAGCGTATCGTGCAGATCCGCGAGAATCGGCTCCTGGGCTTGCGCGCGCATCGCGACGACGCGCAATACATCGACAAAAAGGCCGTCGCTGAGGAGGTGGCGTTTTCGCGCAGGCTGTGTGCCAAGCATAGCTGGCCGTCAATCGACGTGACACGTCGCTCGATCGAGGAAACGGCCGCCGCCGTGATGCGGCTGTTGACCGAGCGCCGCCGCGCGCCGGCGACCTGACATGTCTGTGCACATTAATCGCGAACTCCGCTCATTCCCGCGTAAGCGGGACTCCAGTGCTTGCGGCTCTGGGTCCCCGCTTCCGCGGGGACGAGCGGCAAAGTCTTAAGCCATGCCCCTCTGGCTCGCCCCCCAGCCGCTGGTGCTCGCCTCGCGCAGCGAAGTCCGCGGCAAGATGCTGGCCGCCTGCGGCCTGCGCTTCGAGACGCGGGCGGCGCAGATCGACGAGCGCGCGGTGGAGGCGCAAACCGGCGAGCAGGACGCCGCCGCGGTCGCGCGGCTATTGGCGCGCGCCAAGGCGCAGCACGTTGCGGCTTCGATCCCCGGCCGGCTGGTCTTGGGTGCCGACCAGACTATGGCGCGGGCGGGTCAGCGGTTCACCAAGCCGGCCGACCGCATTGCCGCAGCCGAACAATTGCGCGAATTGCGCGGGCAGACCCATGAGCTCCATTCGGCGCTGGCGCTGGTGCGCGATGGGGAAGTGCTGTTCGATCTGGTCGATACCGCACGGCTCACCATGCGCAATTTCTCCGACGCGTTTCTCGACGACTACCTGGAAATGGTGGGCGGGGCGGCATTGACCAGCGTCGGCGGCTATCAGCTCGAGGGCATCGGCGTGCATTTGTTCGAGAAGGTCGAGGGCGACTATTTCACCATCCTCGGCCTGCCGCTGCTGCCGCTCCTGGATTTCATGCGGCGCGCAGGTTTGGTGGCGGGCTGACCATGTTCATCCTCGGTCTCACCGGCTCGCTCGGCATGGGCAAATCTACAACGGCGAAGTTCTTCGCCGAGGAAGGCGTGCCGGTGCATGACGCCGATGCGGCGGTGCATCAGCTCTATGCCGGCGAAGCGGCGCCGCTGATCGAGGCGGCGTTCCCGGGCACCACCGAGCACAGCAAGGTCGATCGCGAGAAGCTCGGCAGGCGCGTGCTCGGCGACGAGGCCGCCATCAGGAAGCTGGAGGCGATCGTGCACCCGCTGGTGCGGGCGACGGAAGAGCGCTTCCTGGCCGAGGCCGAGCGTGGCGGCGCCCAGGTGGCGGTGCTCGACATACCGCTGCTGTTCGAAACGCGGGGCGAATTGCGCTGCGACGCCGTGGCGGTGGTGACGGCGCCGCCCGATCTGCAGCGCCTGCGTGCCTTCGAGCGGCCCGGCATGAGCGAGGAGAAATTCCGCGCCATCCTGGCCAACCAGATGCCCGATGCCGAAAAGCGCGCGCGGGCGGATTTCATCGTGGATAGCGGGCACGGCTTCGAGCACGCCCGCGCGCAGGTGCGTGCTATTCTGCAGCAGGTGCGTAATATGCCGAAGCAGACTCGCTGAGTCTGCGCCACCCTCGGTGTCATGCCCCGCGCAGGCGGGACATCCAATAACGCCGAAAGGCCAGCGATTACTGGGTCCCCGCTTTCGCGGGGGACGACCAGAAGAGAACAAATGCGCGAGATCGTCCTCGACACCGAAACCACCGGCCTCGATCATTCGCAGGGGCATCGCCTGGTCGAGCTCGGCTGCATCGAGCTGCTCAATCGCATACCGACCGGCGCCACCTTCCACGTCTATCTCAATCCGGAGCGCGACGTGCCGGCGGAAGCCGCCGCCATCCACGGACTGACCGCCGATTTTCTCAAGGACAAGCCGTTGTTCGCCGACGTCGCCGACGACTTCCTCGCCTTCATCGGCGACGATGCGCCGCTGGTGATCCACAACGCCTCGTTCGATCACGGCTTCCTCTGCGCCGAGCTCAAGCGTATCAAGCGCGCGCTGATCGCGCGCGAGCGCCTGGTCGACACGCTGATGCTGGCGCGGCGCAAGCATTCCGCCGGGCCCTACAATCTCGACGCATTGTGCGCGCGCTACGGCATCGACAATTCGCGGCGCACCAAGCACGGCGCTTTGCTCGACGCCGAAATTCTGGCCGAAGTCTATGTCGAGCTGATCGGCGCACGGCAGGCGCAGCTCGGGCTCGCCGAGCTCGGCGTCCGCCTCGCCAACGGTGACGGCACGGCGGGCTTGCGCAAGCGGGCCGCCCCGCTCACTCCCCGCGTGAGCGAAGAAGAGCGCGCCGCACACCGCGCGTTCATTGCGGACCTGGGCGAGGATGCGCTGTGGCTCGGTTATCTGCCGGGCAGCACTCGCTAGGCGTCATCGTCCGCGAAAGCGGCGATCCACTAATCACGGATCGATAATTTGATCGATAGCTTAGGTCAGCGATACCGGATGCCGCGCCTTCGCGGGGCATGACAGTCTCGGCTATGCCACCGGCTGTTCGCCCGGCGGCATCTGGCTCATGCGCTGCCGATAAAGTCCGACGAAATCAACCGGGTCGAGCAGCAGCGGCGGGAAGCCGCCATTGCGCACGGTCGAAGCCACGATCTCGCGCGCGAATGGAAACAGCAGCCGGGGACATTCGATGAGCACGATTGCGTTCAGGCTTTCCTGCGGCACATTGCTGATGCGGAACACGCCGGCGAAGTCCAACTCGAAGCCGAACATCAGTTCGCCGTTCATCTCGGCCTTGCCCTCGAGATGCAGCGTCACCTCGACGTCGGTTTCCGACAGCGGCGTGCCGTCGACGTTGATCTGGATACCAATCTGCGGCTGCTGGCCGCCCGACATGAGAGAGCGCGGCGCGTTCGGATTCTCGAAGGAGAGATCCTTGATGTATTGCGCGACTACGTTGAGTTGCGGTTGCTGCTCGCCCATTCCCCCAAAGGAGCCGTTATCGCTCATGCTCATGAAATCTCCCTCGCGCCGCGTATCGCGCCCGCGGAGGCTGGCTATCACAGGGTCTGTGGGCGAACAAGGATTTGGCGCGGCGCGCGGCTAACGCGCCTTGTCGTCGTCGCGCTGCCTGGGCAATTCGGGATCGGGCACCCGGTGCCACTGCTCGGGCGGCAGATCGATCACCCCGTCGGGGGCGGCAGGCGGCGATCCGCGTCGAAGCGCCGCGCCCGCCAACTGCCGCAAGGGCGCAGCGAGCAGCAAGACGCCCAGGGTATCCGTAATAAACCCTGGAATAAGCAGAAGGATTCCGGCGATCAGGATGAGGCTGCCGCTGCTGTCGGCGGACAAGGCGGTGAAACGGCCTTCGCCCAGCGCCATGCGGACGCGGCCGATGTGGCTGCCGCCGGCATGGCGCAGAATCAGTCCGCCGGCGAACGAGGTGGCGCCGACCAGCAGGAGAGCCGGCATGAAACCGATCTGGGCGGCCACGGCCACGAAGGCCGCCAATTCCATAGCCGGCAGCGCCAGCACGGCGAGCAACAGCCATTTTGCCACATTCATCGGTGTTCAATCCTCGCTAGCCGGCGTCGCCCCGGTTCCGGAACCGCTACTGGTGTCGGGGCAGGCGCCGGCTGTGGTTGGCGGCGGCGCTCCGATCGTCTAAGCTTCTCAAATAAGGCTTGAAATGCGCCGAAACGCTGGCGCCAAGCCTATGGATCGGCGTGCCCGCCCACATACATATGCGCCGAGAGGGCCCGCCGCCATGTTTTGGCCGCCGAGGGCTGGTCTGCCACGGTTTTTGAAAGCATGTCCGACGTGTTCGACATCTACACCATCATATTCCTGGCGCTCGCGGTGTTCATCTTCTTGCGCCTGCGCAGCGTGCTCGGCCAGCGCACCGGGCGCGAACGGCCGCCCTACGATCCTTATTCCGCGCGCGAGCAGGCGCGGCCGGCAACCGAGAAAGTCGTCGCGCTGCCTGGCCGTCCCACGGAAACAGTCGCGACCAAGCCGGTCGAGCCGGTGGCGCCGGAAGAGCGCTGGAAAGGGCTGACCGAACCGGGCTCGGCGCTCGCCGCCGGCCTCGACGCCGTCTCCGCCGCGGATGCCGAGTTCGATCCCGCGCATTTCATTGACGGCGCGCGCAGCGCCTACGAGATGATCGTCAACGCCTATGCCGCGGGCGATCGCCGTATGCTTAAGAGCTTGTTAGCGCGCGAGGTTTACGATGGTTTCGATACGGCCATCAGCGAGCGCGAGAAGCGCGGCGAGACGGTCGAGAACCGTTTTGTGTCGATCGACGAATCCGAGATCACCAGCGCGGAGATGCGCGGCAAGACGGCCCAGTTGACGCTGAAGTTCCAGTCCAAGCTGATTTCGGCGACCCGCGACAAGAACGGCAACGTGATCGACGGTAATGCGGAGAAGGTAGCCGACGTGACCGACGTATGGACCTTCGCGCGCGACACCTCCTCGCGCGATCCGAACTGGAAACTCGTGGCCACCGAAGCGGGGCATTAAACACACATGACGCCGTCGCCATTTCGCACCATCGCGGGCGGACTTGCTTTCTGTGCTATCGCTGCTGTTGCAGCGCCGGCGCAGAGTCACAGCCTGCACTTTCGCCACGCCAAGGTGGAGACGTTGAAGTTCGACACGCTCGACGGCTGGACGAAAGACAATATGGTCGCCGCCTTCGGTGCCTATCTAAAGAGCTGCGGCGCCATCAGGCATGCCAGCAAGAAGCTGCGTGAAAGAAAGCCGTTCTACAGCGGTCTTTACAACGCCTGCATGAACGCGCTCGACATGGGTGCGCCGGACGGTGCAAGCGCGCGCAAGTTCTTCGAGACGAATTTCAAGCCGATCCGCGTCACGACCAATCAGACGATCGGCTACTACAGCGGCACCGGCGGATTCTACACCGGCTACTGGGAGCTGCAGGTCAAGGGCTCGCGCAAGAAGACGGCCGAGTTCGCCGTGCCGCTCTATCGCACACCCAGGAGCGGCGGCCTGCGGCATCTGGACCGCTCGGCGATCGCCTCCGGCGCGCTGGACGGCAAGGGCCTGGCGATCTGCTGGATCAAGGACCCGGTCGACGCCTTCTTCGCGGAGATCCAAGGTTCGATCCGCGTCAAGCTCGACGACGGCAAGCTGCTGCGGCTGAATTACGATGCCAGCAACGGCAAGCACTACACGCCGGTCGGCAAGATCCTGATGGACCGCGGCATCTATACGCCGCAGGAAATGTCGATGGCCAAGATCCGGGAGTACATGACCGACCACCCGAAAGAGGGTCGGGCGCTGCGGCTGATGAACCACTCCTTCGTGTTCTTCAAGGAGACGGAGCTCAAATCGGATCAGGAGCCGGTCGGAGCGGAAGGCGTACACCTTACGCCCGAGCGCTCGCTGGCGGTCGATCCGTCGACTCATACCTACGGCACGCCGATCTGGATCGACGCGCGGTTCCCGATCAACAGCACCGCGCCGGAAGACAAGTTCCAGCATTTGATGTTCGCACAGGATACCGGCGGAGCGATCCGCGGGGTGGCGCGCGCCGATATCTATTTCGGTCATGGCGAAGGCATCGGTCTGGTCGCCGGGCGTATCAAGCAGTTCGGCAAGTTCGTCATGCTGGTGCCGAAGAACATCGCGGTGGAGACCACGGCGCCGAGCGGCATCCCCCTGCCGAGGTCGCGGCCGAAGGCCATTGTCGCGCAGGCGGCCCCGGCGCCGAATGCGGTCGCTGCCGCTTCGCTTTCCGCGGCCTCCATCAAGCTGACGCCGCTGCCCAGACCTCGCCCCTGAGCCGGCCGCCGCCAGGAGGTCGCGCCCCATGAGCTCCTGTCTATGAGCTCCCGCGACCGCAGCCGGCGCCGCGTCCTCAGCCGTGACGAGCGGGTGCTGTGGAAGACGTTCACCCGCTCGATAGAGCCGCTGCGCGCCGGCACGCAGCTTGCGCCGGAAGCCGAGGAAGAGCCGGCGGCCTTGCCGGAGCCTTCGCCTGCGAGTTCGCACGAACGCACCGCAACTCGCGCTCCGGCGTCGCCCGCTGTTCGCGCGCCGGCTGCGCCACCCGCGCTGGCGCCGCTCGGCCGCCGCTTGCGGGGACGGGTCGCACGCGGCAAGGAGGCGATCGATGGCAGGCTCGACCTGCACGGATTGACCCAGGCGCAAGCCCATTCCGCCCTGCTGCATTTCCTGCGCGAGGCCAGCGCGCGCGATAAGCGCCTCGTGCTGGTAATCACCGGGAAAGGCGCGCGCGGCGGCGGCGAGCCCGGCGTGTTGAAGCGGCAGGTGCCGCACTGGCTGGGCCTGCCCGAGTTCCGCAGCCTGGTGGTCGGCTTCGAGGACGCGCACCTCGCCCATGGCGGCGAGGGGGCGCTTTATGTGAGGATACGCAGGTCGAAGGTCCGTTGAGCCGCGGTCCGCTGAGCGGAGCCGGTCGAGCGGCTTCGTTTCCGTGTCGCGTGCAAGGAGAGGTGCGAACCATGTCCAGCAAGCCAACGCCCGGAAAGACGCCCGAGAGGCCGAAGACCGAAAGCGGGTCGAAGAAAGAGCGCAAGCCGGACAAGGAAACGCTCGAGCGCGAGTTGGAGCAGGGCCTTGAGGATACCTTCCCGGCCTCCGACCCGGTTGCGGTGACCGAGCCGGGCACGGATGATGAGCGTGGCCGCGATTAGAGATCGTTTCACTGCCGTTCCGGGGGACACCTGACGACCCCGCGCCGGAACACCCAGCCATCGCCGCATTGATGCGATCCGCGACCGCCCAATAAGCGCTAGTCCAGCATGAACTTGTCGCCGCGTGCAGAAGCGGATGGCGGCTGGCCGTGAATGAGCGCCCGCGCCCGCGCCAGGCTCAGCTCAATGGAGAGAAATTCGAGGTCGATGGCGGAGCGGGCATCGTTTTGTGCGGACTTGCCGTTGCAGATCGACCGTGGCGACGATTTCGTTGCGCGTTTCGACGATTTCAACATCATCTTACCTCCCAGCGGAGGCTCGGCGCATGGCTTTGTTTGTTAGGCCCCCGCAACCGAAAGCATACGCGCGCAATGGTTGCTGTCAAACTATTTTTATATCAAACTAGACAGTAGCTTCCGACCTAGTCGTAGAGCGCTGATAAGTCATGTCAATCCAGCGCGCCCGTCCTCGTCATCCCGGTCAGCAACAGGATCAGATCGAGCGGATCCTCCCGCAAACGGCGAGCAAGGTGGCGAAGCGTGATCCGGGCGGATTTCACCGGCAGCGGCACAAGCACCTCGCCGCCGTCGCGCAATGCGGCGATCGCGACGTCGGCGCGCGCGACCGAATGGCCGAGACGGGCGAGCGCCCGGCGCGCCTGCTCGCCATTGAGATGCAGGCGCTCGGCGATCGTGCCGAAGAACATTGCGTATTTCTCGCGGTCCTCGCGCGCCTCATTGGGCCGCTCGCGCAGCGCCTTGAGTCCATCCAGGGCGCCATGCACGGCCTCGTCGAGCGCGGCGTCGGCAGAGGTGTCGAACACCTCGATGTCGAGTTCGGGCACGCTCGCCTTGGCGCCATCACCACCCATCTCGACATTGGCGCCACTCCGGATGGCGTCGCGGATCAGCCTGTCGCAAATGTCGGTGCCGAAGATGACACGCACGTTCTCGCGGTCGCCGGCCTCGCGCAGATGGCGGGTCGCGCGCTCGTCGGAGGCGGGGGCGACGCTGAGCGGCATGATTTCCAGACTGATGATGGGCATGCCGCCGCGCAACCGCACATTCTGGCCGGACGCATTGAAGATGCAGAACTGCAGATTGCCCTTGAAGCCGGGATCGATCTGGAATCCGTGCGAGGTTATGATGCCGCGTTTCGCCAGCGCCGCCATGGCACCGACACGGCCGATATAGTCCTGCGGAAATTCGAGCCATTCGCGCGTGCAGACATTGACCGTGCGGCCGGGCTTGAGCAGAAAAACGTGGGGGGCGGTGGCGTCGATCTTCTCGCCCTCGGTGGTGATGATGAAGTCGTCGAGGGTGAGGTCGAGGGAGGCGAGCTGCACGTATTGCTCGTCGAACGGGTCGACGCCGACCACGCCGTCCTTGATCGCTCGCATAATCTGATGATTGACCAGGACTCCGACCCCGAACGGGCGGCCGTCGCCCGGCACGCTTTCGGCGATGCCGGCGTTGCTACCGGTGCGATGGGGGGGCGGAAACGCGGCGCGCAGCCAGTAGTCCGAGCTGTGCCCGGTGAGCCGGCCGAGCTTGGCGGCCATGGCGCGGGAGATGGGCTGGCGGTTGTTGACGATGTTGTTGATCGACTGCCGCGACACGCCGGTGGCGTTGCTTACCGCCACCTGATCGAGGTTCAGCCGCTCGATTTCCGCCCGAAGATGCTCGCCCGGAGTAAGGCCGCCATTGACGCCGGCGGCCACGTCGCCCCGGATCTGCGCAGACATGGGACGTTTCCCTTGGATCGCTGGGGACGTTTTCTTGGGACGTTTTCTTGGGATCGATGCCTCTGTCCAATATCTATTGCGGTTCTTGATCGGCCTGTAAACCTGGATTTGTCACATGGGTTGCAAATAAAGCCGCCGCCCGGCCCCCCGCACGCCCAGTGACAAGGCATTGGTCTTGTCGCTAACCGTCAGAGGCTGCGAGCAAAACTAGTCCCGGGCGGCGACGGCCGCAGACGGCGAAGATGTCGGGGCGGGGGTGACAGTGCCGCCTTCTACAGCCGGTGGTTGCTGAATTGCGGGCGCTGCGCGCAGACGCCGCTGCGGCACGGCTCCCGCTAGAGCGCTAAAGAATGAACCGGCTCAGGTCGGTGTTCTTCGCCAGGTCGCCGATGTTCTTCTGCACGAAATCGCCGTCGACCTTCACCGTCTCGCCATGGCGGTCGGGCGCGGAGAAGGAGACCTCGTCGAGCACCCGCTCCATCACGGTCTGCAGGCGCCGCGCGCCGATGTTCTCCACGCTCGAATTGACCGCCACCGCGATGTCGGCGATGGCGTCGATGGCGTCCTCGGTGATGTCGAGGGTGACGCCTTCGGTCTGCATCAGCGCAATGTATTGTTTGATCAACGAGGCTTCCGGCTCGGTCAGGATGCGGCGCATATCATCGCGGGTGAGCGCGGCCAGTTCGACGCGGATCGGCAGCCGGCCTTGCAACTCCGGCAGCAGGTCCGACGGCTTGGAGATGTGGAAGGCGCCCGAGGCAATGAACAGGATGTGGTCGGTCTTCACCGGCGCCATGCTTGGTGGCGACGGTGGTGCCTTCGATCAGCGGCAGCAGATCGCGCTGAACGCCCTCGCGCGAGACGTCGCCGCCGCCCTGGCGGCCCTCGCGCACGCAAATCTTGTCGATCTCGTCGAGGAAGACGATGCCGTTCTGTTCGACGGTGCGGATGGCGTCTTGCGTAAGCGCCTCGTCGTCGAGCAGCTTGTCGGATTCCTCGTTGACCAGGATCGGGTGCGAATCCTTCACGCTGACGCGCCGCGACTTGGTGCGGCCGCCGCCCATCTTGCCGAAGATATCGCCGATGGAGATGGCGCCCATCTGCGCGCCCGGCATGCCGGGAATTTCGAACATCGGCATCCCGCCGCCTTGCTGGACTTCGATCTCGATTTCCTTGTCGTCGAGCTCGCCGGCGCGCAGCTTCTTGCGAAAGCTCTCGCGGGTGGACGGGCCGGAGCCGGGCCCGACCAGCGCGTCGATCACGCGCTCCTCGGCGGCAAGTTCGGCCTTGGCCTTCACGTCCTTGCGCTTCTTCTCGCGGGTGAGCGAGATCGAGATTTCGACGAGGTCGCGCACGATCTGCTCGACGTCGCGGCCGACATAGCCGACCTCGGTGAACTTGGTGGCCTCCACCTTGAGGAAGGGCGCGCCGGCAAGCCGCGCCAGGCGCCGCGAAATCTCGGTCTTGCCGACGCCGGTCGGACCGATCATCAGGATGTTCTTGGGCAGCACTTCCTCGCGCAGCTTGTCGTCGAGCTGCAGCCTGCGCCAGCGGTTGCGCAGCGCTATGGCGACCGCGCGCTTGGCGTCGTTCTGACCGACGATATAGCGGTCGAGCTCGGAAACGATTTCACGGGGGGAGAAGTCGGTCATGCTTTCTTTCCTCCCTCGCCCCGCGAAGCGGGGAGAGGGTGCACGCAGGCAAGTCTACGCAGCCTGCGTAAACTAGGCTGCGTGCGAAGCGAAGGGCGGGTGAGGGGCCCTTGCTGCGCGATGAAACACTACTTGCCCCTCACCCGGCTCGCATCTCGCTGACGCTCGATGCTCGCCACCCTCTCCCCGCTTGCGGGGAGAGGGAAAGCGGCGGCTCACGTCTTCAAACTCTCGATCGTCACGTTGCGGTTGGTGTAGACGCAAATCTCGGCGGCGATGTCGAGCGAGCGGCGCACGATCTCTTCGGCATCGCGGTCGCTGTCAAGCAGCGCGCGCGCGGCCGAAAGCGCGTAGTTGCCGCCGGAGCCGATGCCCATGACGCCGTTCTCCGGTTCGAGCACATCGCCGGTGCCGGTCAGCACCAGCGACACATTCGTGTCGGCGACGATCATCATCGCTTCGAGCCGGCGCAGAAAGCGGTCGGTGCGCCAGTCCTTGGCAAGCTCGACCGCGGCGCGGGTGAGCTGGCCGGGATACTGCTCGAGCTTGCCCTCCAGCCGCTCGAACAAAGTGAAGGCGTCGGCGGTGGCGCCGGCGAAGCCGCCGATCACGTCGCCCTTGCCCAGGCGGCGTACCTTCTTGGCATTAGCCTTGACGATGGTCTGCCCGATGGAGACCTGGCCGTCGCCGCCGATGACCACGCTGCCGCCTTTGCGGACGGTGAGGATGGTGGTGCCGTGCCAGGAGGGACTTGCGGGAAGTTCGTTGGATGACATACGGGGAACCTTCGGGGTGGCAGACATGTAGGCGGGCGAGGCGGGGGATGCAAACGCGGGCGGTCGTTAAGGCGCCGCGCGTTCAGGCGAATGCCGGCGTGCTCCCTCCCCCCTTGAGGGGGAGGGTTGGGGAGGGGGTGCGATAGCAAGCGGGGTCCGTGCGTTTTACCCCCCTCCCTGTCCCTCCCCCTCAAGGGGGGAGGGGACGCTAGATCCGCAGAGCTTTGCTATTTATCGCGATGGCGACCGAAAGTGGCGAATCCCGGCCGGCCCTGATAAAAGGCGCGCGGTTTTCGGGGTTCGCCCCAAAGGACGCCAAATGCGGCAAGGCACCGTCAAGCGCAAGACCAAGGAAACCGACGTGGAGGTTGCAGTCGACCTCGACGGCACCGGCCGCTCGGAGGTGGCGACCGGTATCGGCTTCCTCGACCACATGCTCGACCTCCTGGCGCGCCATTCGCGCATCGACATCAGCGCCAAGGCCAAGGGCGACCTGCATATCGACCAGCACCACACCACCGAGGACGTGGGCATTGCGCTCGGCCAGGCGGTGAAGCAGGCGCTCGGCGACATGAAGGGCATCACCCGCTATGCCGACGTGCACCTGCCCATGGACGAAGCGCTGACGAGGGTTGCCCTCGACATTTCCGGCCGGCCGTTCCTGGTGTTCAAGGCCGAGTTCGTGCGCGACAAGGTGGGCACCTTCGACACCGAGCTGGTGCAGGAGTGGTTCCAGGCCTTCGCCATGAATGCGGGCATGACCCTCCATCTGGAGACGCTTTACGGCACCAACGATCACCATATCGCGGAGTCGTGCTTCAAGGCGCTGGCGCGCGCCTTGCGCGCCGCGGTGACGATCGACCCGCGCGCGCGGGACGAGGTGCCGTCCACCAAGGGCTCGCTGGGGGGATGAATTCGTGACTGTCGTCCCCGCGAAGGCGGGGACCCAGTAATCACCGCGGTCCCGAGCTCATCGGAGACAGGGGTTAGGATGCCCCGCTTTCGCCGGGCATGACAGCTCAATATATGGCGGTAGGCAGTAGTCAAAGGCGTAACACAGATGCCCACCTACACCGTACATGCACCGCCGATAAAGGCCGGCGAGGCCGAAAGCGATCCGCAGCGCTTCCTGTTCGTGCGCGACGGATTCTATTTCTGGGCCTTTCTGCTCGGGCCGCTGTGGATGCTCTATCGGCGGCTCTGGCTGGTGCTGCTGCTTTATCTCATCCTGGCCGGCGCGGTCGGCGTCGCTTTCACGATGACGCATGCGCCGTCGACATTGCAGATCACCTTCGACGTGCTGCTGGCGCTGCTGGTCGGCCTGGAAGCGTCGACGCTGTGGCGCTGGAAGCTGCAGCGGCGACGCTGGCGCATGCTCGGCTTCGCGGTCGGCGACGACCGGGAAGATGCCGAGCGGCGTTTCTTCGCCGCGTGGGCCGCGCGCGCGACACCGGCCGCGGCCGCCCCGCCGCCGCGCCCTGCCGCCGAGCCGCAATATGCAGCGCCGGTGCGGCGCGGGGCGCCGTCGGGCTCGGACGTGATCGGCCTGTTTCCGGAGCCGGGCAAATGAGCGTCGCCATCGTCGATTACGGCTCCGGCAATCTGCATTCGGCGGCGAAAGCCTTCGAGCGCGCGGCGCGCGAGCTCGACAAGGCGCAAGCGATCAAGGTCACCAGCGATCCCGCGCAGGTGGCGTCCGCTTCGCGCGTGGTGCTGCCGGGTGTCGGCGCCTTCGCCGACTGCCGGCGCGGGCTCGATGCCATCGACGGCATGGTCGAGGCGCTGAACGAGAACGTGCTCCAGCGCGGCGCGCCGTTCTTCGGCATCTGCGTCGGCATGCAGTTGATGGCCGAACGCGGGCGCGAGTACGAAGTGACGCCCGGCCTGGGCTGGATCGCCGGCGAGGTCGACCGCATCGCGCCGTCCGATGCAAGTCTGAAAATTCCGCACATGGGCTGGAATACGCTGAACATGCTGCGTCCGCATCCCTTGCTCGACGAAATCGAGCTTGGTCCCGACGGCCTGCACGGCTATTTCGTGCATTCCTACGAGCTCAAGACGTCGCAAGCGAGCGACCTGATCGCGCAGGCCGACTATGGTGGACCGCTCACGGCCATCGTCGGCCGCGACAACATGGTGGGCACCCAGTTTCATCCGGAGAAGAGCCAGCGGCTGGGGTTGGCGCTGATCGCGAATTTTTTGAAGTGGAAGCCGTGAGCAGTCTTGTGAGCATCGTCATGCACGATTTGCCCTCCCCCTTGTGGGGAGGGCGGCGAGCGGCCGCAGGTCGCGAGCGGGTGGGGGACATCGCGATCGCTCCCACCCCGCTCACCTCGCTTACGCTTGGTGCGCGAACTCTCCCCACAAGGGGGAGGGTAAAGTGATCCTCTTCCCCGCCATCGACCTGAAGGAAGGCCTCGCCGTTCGCCTGCAGCAGGGCGACATGGCGCGCGCGACCGTTTTCCATCGCGATCCGGCGGCGCAGGCCGCGGTCTTCGAGAGCCAGGGCTTCGAATATCTGCATCTGGTCGATCTCGACGGCGCCTTCGCCGGCAAGCCGGTGAACGCCGCCGCGGTCGAGCGCATCCTGGAAAGCATCTCGATCCCCGTGCAGCTCGGCGGCGGCATCCGCAACACGGCGACGGTGGAGGCCTGGCTCGAAAAGGGCGTCACCCGCGTCATCATTGGCACCGCCGCGGTGCGCGATCCGCCCTTCGTGAAACAGGCGGCGCGCGACTTTCCCGGCCGCGTGGCGGTCGGCCTCGACGCGCGCGAGAGCAAAGTGGCGGTGGAAGGCTGGGCGGAAGCCTCCGAACTCTCGGCACTCGACATCGCCAAGCGTTTCGAGGATGCCGGGGTGGCGGCGATCATCTACACCGACATCGCGCGCGACGGCATGTTGCAGGGCCTCGATCTCGACGCCACCATCGCGCTCGCCGAGGCGATTTCCATTCCGGTGATCGCGTCGGGCGGGCTTGCCTCCATCGGCGACATCAAGGCGCTGCTCGAGCCGCGTGCCGCCAGACTGGAAGGCGCCATCGCCGGCCGCGCGCTTTACGACGGCCGGCTGGACGCGGGCGAGGCGCTTGCGCTCATTCGCGCGGCGAAGAAGAAGTAGCGCATGTTCAAGGTCCGCGTCATTCCCTGCCTCGACGTGAAGGACGGCCGCGTGGTCAAGGGCGTCAATTTCGTCGACCTGCGCGACGCCGGCGATCCGGTGGAAGCCGCTATCGCCTATGACGCGGCCGGCGCCGACGAGCTCACCTTCCTCGACATCACGGCGAGCCACGAGAACCGCGACACCATCTACGACGTCGTCACCCGCACGGCGGAAGCCTGCTTCATGCCGCTCACCGTCGGCGGCGGCGTGCGCACCATCGAGGATATCCGCAAGCTCTTGACCTGCGGCGCGGACAAGGTGTCGATCAACACCGCCGCGGTGGCGCGGCGGCAGTTCGTCAAGGAAGCGGCGGAGAAGTTCGGCGACCAGTGCATCGTAGTGGCGATCGACGCCAAGAAAGTTTCCAAAGCCGGCGAGCCGGACAAATGGGAGATCTTCACCCATGGCGGCCGCAAACCGACCGGCCTTGATGCGGTGGAGTACGCCAGGGAAGTGGTGGCGCTGGGCGCCGGCGAGATCCTGCTCACGTCGATGGACCGCGACGGCACCCGCACCGGCTATGACATTGCGCTCACCCGCGCGGTCGCCGACGCGATGCCCGTGCCGGTGATCGCCTCGGGCGGGGTCGGCAGCTTGCAGCACATGGTCGAGGGCATCCGCGACGGTCACGCCACGGCGGTGCTGGCGGCCTCGATCTTCCACTTCGGCGAGCATTCGGTGCGCGAAGCCAAGCAATACATGGCCAAGGCCGGGCTGCCGATGCGGCTGGACCCGTAGTTTGGCCGGTCATTCCGGGGCGCGGGCGAAGCCCGCCAGCCCGGAATGACGAGCCGAGAGATCGGTGCTAAACCCCCGCCCCGAAGGAACCTTCGATGAGCAAATTCACCCTGGCCGACCTGGAAAAGCGGGTGCAGGAACGCGCGCAGGCAAGCGCGGCGGAATCCTATACCCGCGCGCTGATCGACAAGGGCATCGCGCATTGCGCCAAGAAGATGGGCGAGGAGGCCTTCGAGACCGCGCTCGCCGCCGTGCAGGAAGACAAGGCACGCGTGGTCTCGGAAGCGGCCGACCTGCTCTACCATCTGCTGGTGCTGCTGGAAGCGCGCGGGGTGAGGCTCGCCGAAGTCGAAGCCGCGCTCGAACAGCGCACGGCGCAGAGCGGCCATCAGGAAAAAGCGTCACGCAAGCCTTAACCGAGCGCACGGTCCTGAAGATCTTGCGCAAACGAAAACAGCCTTGAGCATGGAACAGCGCACCGAAGAAGCCCTCTCGCCCTACCGCAGCTTCACGCGCGCGGAATGGGCGGCCTTGCGCGAGGACACGCCGATGACGCTGTCGCCGGAAGAGGTGACGCGGCTGCGCTCGCTGCACGACCGGCTCGACATCGAGGAGGTGGAGGACATCTACCTGCCGCTGTCGCGCCTGCTGTCGATGTATGTGGCGGCGACGCAGCGGCTGTTCCTGGCGCAGCAGCGCTTCCTCGCCACCGAGGACGTGAAGATGCCTTACGTGATCGGCGTCGCCGGCTCGGTGGCGGTCGGCAAGTCGACCACCGCGCGCGTGCTGCAGGCGCTGCTGGCGCGCTGGCCCAACGTGCCCACGGTCGACCTCGTCACCACCGACGGCTTCCTCTATCCCAACGCCATTCTCGAACGCGAAGGGCTGATGGAGAAGAAGGGTTTTCCGGAGAGCTACGACCTGCCGGCGCTGCTGCGCTTCCTCACCGACGTCAAGGCCGGGCGGCGCCCTGCACGCGCGCCCATCTATTCGCATCTGATCTACGACGTGGTCCCCAACCAATGGGTCGAGGTCGACCGGCCGGACATCCTCATCGTCGAAGGCTTGAACGTGCTGCAGACCGGGCGGCTGCCGCGCGACGGCGCGGCCATTCCCTTCGTGTCGGACTTCTTCGATTTCTCGGTCTATATCGACGCCAATGACGCGGTGCTCAAGCACTGGTACGTCGATCGCTTTCTGACGCTGCGCGGCACCGCGTTCCGCGATCCCAAGTCATACTTCCATCGCTATTCCGATCTGTCGGACGAGGAGGCGATCGAAACCGCGTCCGGCATCTGGGAAAGCATCAACCTGATCAACCTGCACGAAAATATTTTGCCGACCCGCCAGCGCGCCGACCTGATCCTGCGCAAGGTGGAAAGCCACCAGGTCGAGGCCGTGGCGCTTCGGAAGTTGTGAGCGGGGACGGACGGAACGAACTACGCCGCGCGCCGGCTCAAATCGAAATGCTCGAGATAGCGCTGCTTGATCTCGGCCACCGGCAGCACGACCAGCACGTCGGTGGTGCCGAATTCGTGATCGACCACCGCGCCGTCGCCGACCAGCGCGCCGAGCCGCAAATAGCCCTTGATCAGCGGCGGCAGCATGCGCAGCGCCGCCTTCGGATCGATCGCCTGCTTCGACAGCCGGTTCATCTCGATATAGCGGTTGGGCAGCGCCCGCGCGCGCCATTCCTCCGGCGCCCGCGCGTAATGATGCAGGAACGACAGCGGCAGCGCCAGCCGCTTGGGTTCGGTGCCGTCGAGGCTCGCACAGCCGATCATCACGTCGGCGCGGTTTTGCAGCACGTACGACCAGATGCCGTGCCAGAGCAGTTCGACCGTGCGCTTGTTGCGATAGGGCGTGAGCACGCAGGAGCGGCCGAGCTCGAGAAACTGCCGGTTGGCGTGCCGTCCGATCAGCGCGTCGATGTCGAATTCGCCTGCGGTGTAGAAGCCGCCGTATTCCTCCGCCAGCGGTTGGCGCAGCAGGCGATAGGTGCCGACCACCGCCGGCCGGTTGAGCGGATCGCGCTTGGCGTGATCGAGCACCAGCAGATGGTCGCAGATGGCGTCATAGGCGTCGACGTCGCGGCGCGCGAACAGCCGCGCCGGATTGGGAACCGCGGGACCCTCCTGGTAGAACACCCGGTAGCGCAGCTTCTGCGCCTGGCGCACCTCCGTGGCGGTCCGCGCCAGCCGCACTTCCAGCGAGCGCACGCGGCCGAGGCTCTGCGCCGGACGATGCGTCCGCGCCGCCCAGGCCTGCAGGCCGCCATAGGCCTGCAGCGCGTTGAGCAGCGGGATGCCGCCCCCCGCCGGCAGCGGCCGGAAGCGCTCGAAGAGGTTACGCGGTGGATTGATAAGGTCAGGCATGGAGTGTCCGTTTGGCGCAAAACTTGAGCGGCCGCGAATCGGCGGTCGCGTGCCGACACCCCGGTACAGCATGGCGCCAACACGGATTTATGACAATGCACACCGGCGTTTTCACGCCGCCATCGTGTCTGAGTTGCGTGCGCGCGCCGATGCGATCGCCTCGCGCAGGCGATCCGCGTCGAGCGGTTTCACCAGCAGGCCGTCCATGCCGGCGGCGAGCGCAGCCTCGCGGTCTTCCCGCTGCGCGTTTGCGGTGAGCGCGACGATGCGGGTCGGCGACACTTCGCCGGCGGCCTCGGCTTCGGCGGCGCGGATGCGGCGCGTGGCTTCCAACCCGTCCATCGTCGGCATCTGCACATCCATGAAGACCAGGTCGTAAGGGCTGCTCGCGGCCCGCGCGGCCGCCCAGGATTCCAAGGCCGCTTCGCCGGTACCGGCGATAGTCGGCCGATGACCGAGACGCGTGAGCAGCGCGCGCATCAACAGCGCGTTGATCTCGTTGTCTTCCGCCACCAGGATCGACAGGCCCTTGCTGTCGGCAGGCTTTTCGCTTGCCGCCTCATCGCGCGCGCTTTCCGCCGATGGGTGTTCGAAAGCATCGTCCGCGGTGAGACGCTCGGCGAGCGAAGCGGCGCGCACCGGCTTGACCAGGTAGCCGGTGAAGCCGGCCGCCTTCAGCGCCGGCAATTCGTGACGATCGGTGGGACGGATCAGCACGATGCGGCGCGCGACGCCGAGCCTGGCGAAATCGGCGGCGGCGATCGTCGCGGTGGCGAGCGGGTAGTCGACCAGCACCGCGTCCCAGGGCCGCTCCGGCACCAGCGCGGCCGCGACCTCCTCATCGTGCGCCGCGCAGGTGCGCGCGCCCCAGCGGCCGAGCCGGCGCGCGAGCAGCGACGCTTCGATCTCAGCGCCGGCGACGATCATGATGGATTTGCCGGTGAGATCGGGCGCAACGAAAGCGCCTTCGTTCTCCTCGGCCATCGCGGCGCCAAGCGGCAACGTCACCGTGAAAGTCGCGCCGGCGCCGGGCGCGCTTTGCACGCCGATGTGGCCGTTCATGCGCTCGACGATGCGCTTGCTGATGGCGAGCCCAAGGCCGGTGCCGCTGAATTTGCGAGTGGAGGAGCCGTCGGCCTGCTCGAAATCGCGAAAGATGCGCGCCTGGTCGTCCGCCTTCAATCCGATGCCGGTGTCGCGCACTTCAAAGCGCACCTCGCCGCTCGCTTCGCCGGGCCCGACGATCACCGCGACGCCGCCCTGCTCGGTGAATTTGATGGCGTTGCCGGCGAGGTTGAGCAGCACCTGGCGCAAGCGCGCGGCGTCACCAATCAAAGTCGCGGGCAGGCGCTCGTCGACGAAGCTGGCGATTTCGATGCCCTTGGCTTGCGCGCGCGGGCTGAGCAATTCGACGGTCTCCTCGACCAGCGGCGCCAGCGCGAAGGGGCGCTGCTCGAGATCGAGCTTGCCGGCCTCGATCTTGGAGAAGTCGAGCACCTCCTCGATCAGCGAGAGCAGCGTCTCGCCCGAGGTGCGCGCGGCCTTGGCGTAGGTGCGCTGCTCGGGGGTCAGCCGGGTGTCGAGCAGGAGGTCGGCCATGCCGAGAATGCCGTTGAGCGGCGTGCGGATCTCGTGGCTGACCATGGCGAGAAAGCGCGACTTGGCGCGGCTGGCGGCTTCCGCCTGGTCGCGCGCATGTTCGAGCGCGCGTTCGGCCTCGACCCGGTCGGTGACGTCGCGGCCGACGCCCTGCATTTCGCTTCCGCTTTCGCTTCGCACCGGCACCTCGCGCCAGGCGATCCAGCGCGCGCCGGCGGCGCTCGCAATCTTCTGGTCGTGCACACGCGTGCCGTCGGTCAGCACCGAGATCGGGTCCTGTTCGAGCACCGGCAGATCGACGCTCGTACCGACGAGCGCGTCCTGCTTCTGTGCGACGAGCGCGCAGAAGGCCCCGTTGGCATAGGTGATCGCGCCTTGCGCGTCGCGCCGCACTATCAGGTCGCCTTGCGCTTCCAGCAGGCTGCGTCCGCGCTCTTCCGCTTCCCCCAGTTCCCATATGCCGTCGGACAATTCGTCGACGCGTGCTTCCAGATTGCGCATTTTGCCGAGCAGCGTGCGGCGGCGCATGAGCAGACCGGTTATCACCGCGCAGGCGAGGGCGAGCAGCGCCGCGACACCCATCGAAAAGGTTTGTGGGTCATAGTTGGGACGTTGCAGCAGGATGCCGATGAGGAAGCCGGCGGTGCCGGAAATCACGGCAATCGTGGTGACGGCGGCGCGGCCGAACAGCACCAGGGCCGCCTTATTGCGCGAGCGAATGCGGGCGGCGCGTACGAGCTTGGCCGCGGATTTCGGCCGTGCGGCTTTCTCGGCCTGCGGTGATTTCGAATGCGCTGAATGGCGTCGCATGGCTGCCGGCGGTGCGTTGAAGTTCCGCGCCGGCGCTCTCCGCAGGCTCCGGT
Source organism: uncultured Pseudomonadota bacterium (assembly GCA_963837965.1). Classification (GTDB taxonomy): domain Bacteria; phylum Pseudomonadota; class Alphaproteobacteria; order Rhizobiales; family Xanthobacteraceae; genus Pseudolabrys. Next base: position 421,047 of record CAWIPY010000017.1, read on the forward strand.
CACCGGCCTATTTGGCGCTGCGAATGTTGCGATTCCATTCCCCGGGGCGGTTGCGGCCATGTGCGGCGCGCAAACGTGGTGAAGGCGGGGTTAACGCGGCCGCTTTCAATTGTGGGCGAACGAATTGTTCCGCGCGGCGGCCATCTTGTCGCCGCGCCAGAGCACCGCGAACAAGGCGGCGGCTTGCCTGGCCGAGAAGCGCTGCGAGCGCACGAAGATTTTGTAAGGCGCGGGCGAGCGCGACAGTGCGACGGTCAGGTCGGGTTCGCGCGCATGGTCGTCGAGACGGATGCTCTTGATCGCGGCGGCGCCGCGGCAGGCTTCGTCGGAGCCGCTGCCGTCGATCAGCATGAAATCGGCCTTGGCCGGATCGTCGACGAGCTGCAGACGCAGGTCCGAATGTGCCGCCTTGTCGTCAATGCGCACGGTGATGCCGGCCTCGCCGGCGTCGCTGAAGCGATAGCCTGTTGCGCCGGCGGTGAAGCATGGCGCCGGATGCGCCTGTGTGGCGATGTAGGAGCTGCCTGCGGCGGCCGGCAACGCAACGACCAGCGCGAGCAAGGAAGCGATGCGGATACGCGTCATAGCTGGTTGCCTCGGCGCGGGCAGGCGAGCGCGAATTATCGGAAGGGTAGGCGAAGGCGGTTACCGGCCTGTTAAGCGGCGCGGCTTTACGCCGCGCGGACGGCACGATCCTCGGCCAATGCACGATAGGACAGCGCCTCGGCCAGGTGCACGCGGCCGACCTTGTCGGCGCCGTCGAGGTCGGCCAGCGTGCGGGCGACGCGCAGCACGCGATGATAGCCGCGCGCGGACAGGCGCATGGCGTCGGCGGCGTCGCGCAGCAGGCTCAAGCCCGCGCCGTCGGCGCGCGCCACCTGTTCGAGCAGCGGTCCGCCCGCCTGCGCATTGGTGAGCACGTGCGGGTGGCCGAGCTCGGCATAGCGACCGGCTTGCACGTCGCGGGCGCGGGCGACGCGCGCGGCCACCTCGGCGGAGCCTTCCGAGGGCGGCGGCAGGATCAGGTCGGCAGCGGTGACCGCCGGCACCTCGATATGCAGGTCGATGCGATCGAGCAGCGGACCGGACAGCCGCGCCTGGTAATCGGCGGCGCAACGCGTATTCGGCCCGCGCTTGCAGGCAAAGCCGGGATCGGACGCGCGTCCACAGCGGCACGGGTTCATGGCGGCCACCAGCATGAAGCGCGCCGGATAGGTGATGCGGTGGTTGGCGCGCGCGATGGCGACCTCGCCGCTTTCCAGCGGCTGGCGCAGCGAGTCGAGCGCCTGGCCGGCGAACTCCGGCAGTTCGTCGAGGAACAGCACGCCATTATGGCTAAGCGAGATTTCGCCCGGCCGTGCACGCAGGCCGCCGCCGACCAGCGCCGGCATGGAAGCGGAATGATGCGGGCTACGGAACGGCCGCCGGTTGGTGAGCGCGCCGCCTTCGATCTCGCCGGCGACCGAAGCGATCATCGAGACTTCCAGCAGTTCGGTCGGCGTGAGCGGCGGCAGGATCGAGGGCAGACGCGCGGCCAGCATGGACTTGCCGGCGCCGGGCGGGCCGATCATCAGGAGGTTATGGGCGCCGGCTGCCGCCACCTCGAGGGCGCGCTTGGCGCTTTCCTGGCCCTTGATGTCGGCGAGGTCGAGCGGCAGGTCCTCCAGCTCGCGCACCTTCGGCTGCGGGCGGTTGAGCACCTGCGTGCCCTTGAAATGGTTGGCGAGCTGGATCAGCGAGCGCGCCGCCACGATCTCGATTTCCGGCGAAGCCCAGGCCGCCTCGGGGCCGCATGCCGCCGGGCAGATCAACCCCTGGCCGCGGGCATTGGCGCCGATGGCCGCCGGCAGCACGCCGGCCACGGCGGCGAGCGAACCGTCGAGCCCGAGCTCACCCAGCACGGTGAAGCCGGCGATCGCGTCCGGCGGGACGGCACCGATGGCGGCCATCAGGCCGAGCGCGATCGGCAGGTCGTAGTGGCTGCCCTCCTTGGGCAGATCGGCCGGCGCGAGATTGACGGTGATGCGTCGGGCCGGCAGCGCCAGGCCGGACGCGATCAGCGCCGCGCGCACGCGCTCCTTGGCCTCCGATACGGCCTTGTCGGGGAGCCCGACGATGTTGAAGGCCGGCAGGCCGGGCGCAACCTGGACCTGGACATCAACAGCCCGCGCCTCGATGCCCTCGAACGCCACGGTGCTGACCCGCTGGACCATCTGTCCGCCTCGACCCTGGTTCCCGTCAGAGTAGTAGCTGAAATTGTGGAGATCGACAAGAACATTTGCAGAACAAATCGACTCGGGCTAGCCTTCGCCCAAGCCAACAGGGAACGGGCGGATGTCATGATCGATCGCAAGGCAATGGAAAACGAGCTCCATCAGGCCCGGCAGGCGCGCCTCGACGCCGAAGCGGCCAGCGCCGACGTGGAGGAGATGATCTGGGAGGTGCAGCATATCCGGCTCGGCCGCCAGCGCATGGTGTTCTCCATCGCCGGCTTCGAGCAGGATGTGGCGCTGGCGGGCTAGCGCATCGACCGCTTGCCAGGGAATGAGGGAGCGTAAAGCGCCAGCCCCCGAGGCGATTGCTCACCAGTAGCGGCCGGTGCCGCCGACGATGATGACGATGGCGCCGATGATGGTATTGATGCCGACCATCATGCGGATCTGGTGCAACGCCTTGCCCGCCTCCGGCCAGGCGCCGGAATCCACCGCGCGGCGCAGGCGCTTATAGGGCGCAAAGGTGAGATGGAGGTAGATCAGCATCATCACGATGCCCAGGCCCAGCATCGTGTTCACGTATGTGGGGGCGGCGGCCATGCTGCCGAAGAGGATGAAGATCATCCAGAAGCCGCTGACGAGCAGCGCGACGATGGCCACGCCCACCCAGGGTAAAAAGCTGGCGAACACCCGCCGCCACATCGACAGCCGCACCGGCGGCTCCATCGGCCCGGCCGCCGGCCGCAGGATCGTATAAGCGAACGCCATGCCGCCGACCCAGAATACGGCGGCGACGATGTGCACGGCCAACAGCAGCACCAGGCCCAGCATGGCGGGCATCTCCTTCTCGCTCAGGTTCTCCGGCAGGGCGGCTTGTCAGGCCACCTTCCTGCGTTTGTCTTCAATCTTATCCCAGATCATCGCCGCGATGTCCGGCCCGCCGACGTTTTTCACGGCGCGGATGCCGGTGGGTGATGTCACGTTGATTTCGGTGATGAAGTCGCCGATCACGTCGATGCCGACGAACAGAAGCCCCAGCTTGCGCAGCGCCGGCCCGAGCGTCTGGCAGATTTCGCGCTCGCGCGGCGTCAGGTCGGTCGCCTTCGCCGCGCCCCCGCGCACCATGTTGGAGCGCAGGTCATCGGCCGCCGGCACACGGTTGACCGCGCCGGCATATTCGCCGTCCACCAGGATGATGCGCTTGTCGCCCTGCTTGAAGGCGGGCAGGAATTTCTGCACCACCCACTGCTCGCGGTAGGTGTTCGAGAACATGTCGTAGAGCGAGCCGAAATTGATGTCGTCCTTGGTGACGCGGAACACCGCGCCGCCGCCGAAGCCGTAGAGCGGCTTCATCACGACGTCGCCGTGCTCGGCGCGGAACGATTTGATCTCGGCGAGGTCGCGCGTGATCAGCGTCGGCGGCATCAATTCGGGAAACTCGGTGACGAAGATCTTCTCCGGCGCGTTGCGCACCGAGGCCGGATTGTTGATCACCAGCGTGCGGGGGTGGATGCGCTCGAGCAGGTGCGTGGTGGTGATGTACTGGAGGTCGAAGGGCGGGTCCTGCCGCAGCAGGATCACGTCGAAGGCGGTAAGCTCCACCCGCCGCGCGTCGCTCAAGGTGAAGTGGTCGCCGACCGCGTCGCGCACCTGCAAGGTCTCCACCGTGGCGAACAGCCGGTTGTCACGCAGCGCCAGCCGGTCGGGAGTGTAGTAGGAAAGCGCATGGCCGCGCTTCTGCGCCTCCAGCAGCAGCGCGAAGGTAGAGTCGCCCTTCACGTTGATCCCCTGGATGGGGTCCATCTGCACCGCGATTTTCAGGCTCATTGCATACCCTTCTCGCCCCGTTCGGCCACATATAGTCAAGGAAAACAAAACGTTAACACATTACCGCCAAGATGCCCGCCGGAAGAAGCTCATGCGCGGGTAAGGGGGCGGGCGTGCCACTGCGGAAGCTTTCGATTGCCGCAAAGCTCTATGCGATCTTTGCGCTGATGGCCACTGCGACGCTTGCACTCGTGCTCATCGGCAGCATGCACATGCGCGCAACAAACCCGATCGCGGACGACGGATCGCAGTTCGGCTGGACGGTGTGGGCCTTCGTCGCACTGGCGGCGGTCGCACTGGCGGTCACCGCCTTCGGCACGCTCACCATCCGCGACAGCGTGACGAAACCGCTCGCCGCCATCGCGCGCGTGACCGAAGCGGTCGCCGCGGGAGACGCCGAAGTGGCCGTCCCGTTCCGCGACCGGCAGGACGAGATCGGGGCGCTGGCGCGCTCGATCGAGGTGTTTCAGCAGGCCATGCTGCACGTAAAGGACCTCAGCCGGACCATCATCGACGATTCCGAGTCGCAGAAGGACAAGCAGACGCGGTCGTCGGCTGAGATCACGCGCTTCTCGGCCGAGGTCGAGGCGACGCTGGCCGAGCTCGGCCGTATTGCCGATCAGATGCTGGGCGCCTCCAGCCAGCTTGCCCAAACCGCCGACGAAGCCTCCGCCAAGACGGCGCGCGCGAGCGAAGCCTCCGCCGAGGCGTCCGGTAATGTGCGCGACATCGCCTCCGCCGCCGACGAATTGTCCGCGTCCGTCAACGAGATCGACCGCCAGGTCGCGCAGTCCAACGCCATTGCCGCCAAGGCGGTGAGCGAGGCCGGCCGCACCAATATCGCGGTCAAGGAGCTGGACGAAGCGGCGGGGCGCATCGGCGACGTGATCAAGCTCATCACCGACATCGCCGAGCAGACCAATCTGCTCGCGCTCAACGCCACCATCGAGGCGGCGCGCGCGGGCGAGGCCGGCCGCGGCTTTGCCGTGGTAGCCGGCGAGGTGAAGGCGCTGGCCGGGCAGACCAGCCGCGCCACGGAAGAAATCGCCAGCCAGATCGCCGGCATGCAGCGGGCCACCACGCGCTCGATCGAGGCGATCACAGCCATCGAGACGATCATCCGCGAGATCGGCGACATCAGCGGCGCCATTGCGGCCGCGGTGACCGAGCAGGGCGCCGCCACCAGCGAGATCGCGCGCAGCGTGGAGACTGCGGCACGGCGCACCAACGAGACCGCCGCCGAGGTCGACCAGGTTGGCACCGCCACCGAGGACACCCGCACCAGCGCCGCCGCGGTCAAGGCGGTGGCCGACGACCTTGGCAGCGTCGCTTCGCGCATCCGCTCGCAGGTGGATCAGTTTTTCGAGCGCTTGAGCGCGTAGCGGCGGCCTGGCGTCGCGGTTCTGGCGCATGCGCCAGCGCGCATGCATAACGGCATACCGGCGTGCCGCGCTACGGTCACCGGAGGTGCCCGGCAGCGAAATCGCCATCGCGGTGCCGATCCGCTACAGTCCGCGCTGAGGCGATCGCCGGCACGGCCGGCATTGCCGAAGATCAGCAGCATGTGAGCGGACAGGCCGCCATGACGGCACGCGTGCCGGAGCCGACGACTGCTTTCGAAGTGCGCCTGCGCGGGCGCGTGCAGGGCGTCGGCTTCCGCCCGACCGTCTGGCGCATCGCGCGCGAGTTCGGCCTTGCCGGCGAGGTGCTCAACGATGGCGAAGGCGTGCTGCTGCGCGTGACGGGCGAGGAGCAGCGGGTCGCCCAGCTCATCGACGCCATCGCGCGCCGCCTGCCGCCGCTCGCCCGTATCGACGCAGTCGAACGCCGGCGCTATGGCGGCGTGCTGCCGGCGGAATTCCGCATCGCCGAGAGCGCCGGCGGCGGCGCCCATACCCAGGTGACGCCGGATGCCGCCGTGTGCCGATCTTGCGCAGTCGAGATCGCCGACAAGGGTGGGCGGCGGTACCGCTATCCCTTCACCAACTGCACCCATTGCGGGCCGCGGCTGACTATCCTGCGCGCGATTCCATACGACCGCGCCGCCACCACGATGGCGCCGTTTCCATTATGCGCGGCCTGCCGTCGCGAATACGGCGATCCGGCCGATCGCCGCTTCCATGCCGAGGCGATCGCCTGCCGCGCATGCGGGCCACAGGCACGGCTTGCCGCGCTTGGCGATAGGACGCTGCCGCGCGTGTCGGGCGTCGACGACATCGCGCGGGCGGCCGATCTCATCCGCCAGGGCGCCATTCTCGCGGTCAAGGGCCTGGGCGGCTATCATCTCGCCTGCGACGCCGCTAACTCCGACACGGTAGCGCGGCTGCGCCGGCGCAAGCGGCGCGACGCCAAGCCCTTCGCGCTGATGGCGCGCGATCTTGCCGTCATCCGCCGCTATTGCACAGTTGCGCCGGAAGACGAGCGTGCTTTGACCGGCCCCGAGGCGCCGATCGTTCTCTTGCGCACGCACGGGCGCGCGCGCCTGCCCGAAGGCATCGCGCCGGGGCTCGATACGCTCGGATTCATGCTGCCGACCACGCCGCTGCATCTTCTGCTGCTGCAGGAGTTCGATGCGCCGCTGGTCATGACCAGCGGCGAATCTCTCCGACGAACCGCCGGCGACCGCCGACAGCGATGCGGTTCAAAGGCTCGCAGGGATCGCGGATTTTGCGCTCACCCATGACCGTGCCATCGCCAATCGCGTCGATGATTCCGTGGTGCGCGTCATGGATGGAAAAGCCCGTGTGCTGCGGCGCGCCCGCGGCTACGCGCCGGCGCCGATCCGGCTGCCGGCCGGCTTCGACGGCGGCCCCGATCTCCTTGCGTTCGGCGGCGAGCTGAAGGCCACCTTCTGCCTGGTCAAGGACGGCGAAGCGATCCTTTCGCAGCACCAGGGCGACCTGGAAAACGCCGCCACCTATGACGACTACTTGAAGCACCTCGCGCTTTATCGCGACCTGTTCGAGCACGCCCCGCAGGCGCTCGTCATCGACCGCCATCCCGACTATCTCTCCGCCAAGCTCGGCCGCGCCCGCGCGCAGCAGGATCGGCTGCCGCTGATCGAGGTGCAGCACCATCACGCGCATATCGCGGCATGCCTCGCCGAGAACCGACGTCCGCCCGACGCCGCCCCGGTGCTCGGCATCGTGCTTGATGGTCTCGGCTGGGGCGTCGACGACACCATCTGGGGCGGCGAATTCCTTCTCGCCGGCTATGCCGACTACCAGCGCCTGGCGCGTTTCAAGCCGATCGCCATGCCGGGCGGCGCACAGGCTGTGCGCGAGCCGTGGCGCAATCTCTACGCCCATCTCATGGCCGCCTTCGGCCCCGATGCCGACAGCCATATGCCGATGGAGTTGCACAATTTCTTTGCCGGCAAGCCGCGCCCCCTCGTCGACCGCATGCTGACGGGCGGCATCAATGCGCCGCTGGCCTCGTCCTGCGGCCGGCTGTTCGATGCCGTTGCCGCCGCGCTCGACATCGCGCGCGAGCGGCAGGCCTATGAGGGCGAGGCCGCCGCCCGGCTGGAAGCGCTCGCCACCGCGGCCGCCGATGACGGCGCCGCCTATCCATTCGCCATGGCAACCGCTGTTGACGGGCAGCTCGATCTCGATCCCGCGCCGCTCTGGCGTGCGCTGCTGCACGATATCGCGCAAGGCGTAACCGCGACGCAGATCGCGCTGCGTTTCCATCTTGGCCTTGCGGAGGCCCTTTGCGCCGTGGCGCAGAGACTTGCGCGCCGCGATGGCGCGCCGCGCTTCGACACCGTCGCGCTTTCCGGCGGCTGCTTCCACAACGGCATTCTATTCGAACGCACTGCCGCGCGCTTGCGCGGCGCGGGGTTCACCGTGCTCACGCACGCGGAAGTCCCCGCCGGCGACGGCGGGCTCGCGCTCGGCCAGGCGGCCGTCGGACTGGCCCGCCTCATCAATGCCAAAACCATGGGAAAGGATACGCCATGTGCCTCGGCATACCCGGCCGCATTGTCAGCATAGACAATGCCGACGACATGGTGGCGACCGTCGATGTCTGCGGCATCCGGCGCAAGATCAACATCTGCTGCGTGGTCGACGACGAGCATCCGGTCGATTCCTGCGTCGGCGAATGGGTGCTGGTGCATGTCGGCTTCGCCATGAGCCGCATCGACGCCGAGGAAGCAGCCGAAACGCTCAAGATTCTCCAGGAGCTCGGCGAAGCCCAGGCGGAGCTGGAAAGCATGCAGGCCTCGGAAGCGCCGTCCGAGGCGGCCGGCCGGGAGGCAGCGGAATGAAATATGTCGACGAATTCCGCGACCGCGCCAAGGCGCAGGTGCTGGTGAAGGAGATCGAGAAGCTCGCCGCCGGCATCCCATTGGCTAAGCAGCGGCCCTTGCAGATCATGGAAGTGTGCGGCGGCCACACCCATTCGATCTTCCGCTACGGCATCGAGGGCATGCTGCCGCAGTCGATCGAACTGGTGCACGGCCCCGGCTGCCCGGTCTGCGTGCTGCCCATGGGCCGCGTCGACGACTGCGTCGCCATCGCCGAGCGGCCGGAAGTGATCTTCACCACCTTCGGCGACGCCATGCGCGTGCCCGGCTCACGCAAGAGCCTCGCGCAGGCGAAGGCCGACGGCGCCGATGTGCGGATGGTCTATTCGCCCATGGATGCGCTGGCGCTCGCGCGTAAAAACCCGGAGCGCGACGTCGTCTTCTTCGGCATCGGCTTCGAAACCACCATGCCCTCGACCGCGCTCACCGTGCTGCAGGCAGAGCGCGAGGGCATCGAGAATTTCTCGGTGTTCTGCAACCACATCACCATCGTGCCGACCATCAAAGCCATCCTCGACAGCCCGGACCTGCGTCTCGACGGCTTTCTCGGCCCCGGCCACGTCTCGATGGTCATCGGGACGGCGCCTTATGAATTCATCGCGCGCTTCTACAAGCGGCCGATGGTCGTCGCCGGCTTCGAGCCGCTCGACGTGCTGCAATCGATCTGGATGGTGCTCAAGCAGATCAAGGAAGGCCGCTGCGAGATCGAGAACCAGTATGCGCGCATCGTGCCGGAAGCGGGCAACGCGGCCGCGCTGAAGGCCGTATCGCGCGTCTACGAGCTGCGCGAGTTCTTCGAGTGGCGCGGGCTCGGCTCCATCGACCATTCCGGCGTGAAGATGCGCGAGGCCTATGGCCGCTTCGATGCCGAGCGCAAATTCGCCGTGCCCAATGTGAAGATCGCCGACCCGCAATCCTGCCAGTGCGGCGAGGTGCTCAAAGGCGCGATCAAGCCCTGGCAGTGCAAGGTGTTCGGCTCGGCCTGCACGCCGGAGACGCCGCTCGGCGCGCTCATGGTGTCGTCGGAAGGCGCCTGTGCCGCCTATTACCAGTACGGCGGCAAGCGGCAGAGCGAAGGCCAAAAAGTCGAGGCGGGTGCCGCATGAACATCACGCCGGTTCGCCGGCCGCGCCCGCGCGGCAAGGTCCACGGGCCAACCGTCACGCTCGCGCACGGCGGCGGCGGCAAGGCCATGCGCGACCTGATCGACGACGTCTTCGTCGAGGCCTTCGACAATCCCCTGCTCGCGCCGCTCGACGACCAGGCGCGCCTCGATCTCGCCGCGCTCGCTGCCCGCGGCGACCGGCTCGCCTTCACCACCGACTCTTTCGTGGTCGATCCGCTGGAGTTTCGCGGCGGCGACATCGGCAAACTTGCCGTCTGCGGCACGGTCAACGACCTCGCGGTCAGCGGCGCCGTGCCGCTTTATCTTTCCTGCGCCGTCATCATCGAAGAAGGCGTGAGCATCGATCTCCTGCGCCGGATCGCGCGCTCGATGGCCGAGACCGCCCACGCGGCCGGTGTGCAGATCGTCACCGGCGACACCAAGGTGGTCAACAAAGGCGCCTGCGACAAGCTGTTCATTACCACGACGGGCGTCGGCACCATTCGTTCCGACATCGATCTCGGCGCGCACCGTGCGCGGGCGGGGGATCATGTGCTGGTGAATGGCCTGCTCGGCGACCACGGCGCCACGATTCTGGCCGCGCGCGGCGACATGGCGCTGGACACGCCGATTGCCAGCGACTGCGCCGCGCTGCACGCGCTGATCGCCGGACTGCTTGAGGCCGCGCCCGCCACGCGCTTCCTGCGCGACCCGACGCGCGGCGGTATCGCCACCGTGCTCAACGAGATCGCCGAGGCGGCGCAGGTTTCGATCGAGATCGACGAAGAGCGTACGCCGCTGCGCCAGGAGGTGCGCGGCTTCTGCGAGATCCTCGGGCTCGATCCGCTCTATCTCGCCAACGAGGGCAAGATTGTCGCCATCGTTCCGCCCGAACAGTCGGACGCCGCGCTCGAGGCTTTGCGCGGACATCCGCTCGGCCGTGAGGCGAGCGTCATCGGCAAGGTCACCGCGGGCAGGCCGGGCCGCGTCACCATGCACACGGTCTTCGGCGGCGAGCGCATCGTCGACATGCTGGTCGGCGAGCAATTGCCGCGCATCTGCTGAGCCGCCGCCATGCACGAACTCGCCATCACGCGAAACATCGTGCAGCTCGTTGAAGAGGCCGCCGAATTGCGCAAGGTCGTCCGCGTTACGCTCGAGATCGGCAAGCTGTCGGGCGTCATGCCCGACGCGATCGCCTTCTGTTTTCCGGAAGTCGCGCGCGGCACGCCGGCCGAAGGCGCCGCGCTCGATATCCGTCAGGTAGACGCCTCGGCGCGCTGCGATATCTGCGCCGCCGAATTCGCCACGCCCGACCTGCTGACCGCCTGCCCCTGCGGCTCGCCGCAGTTTCAGCGGCTCACCGGCGAGGAACTCACCATCAAAAGCATCGAACTGGAAGAGGCTGCCTGATGTGCGCGACCTGCGGCTGCCAAGACGGCCAAGACGGCCAAGACGGCGGCAAGACCACGCTGACTAATCTGCAGACCGGCGCGGTTTCCGAGATCGGCCACGATCCGCACGGCCACTTCCACGCCGACGGCACCTGGCACAGCCACGCCCACGGTGCGGAGCCGGACGGCCACGATCATGATCATCACCACGGTCACGATCATCATGGCCGTCAGGGCAAAGTGCTGACGCTGGAAGCCCGCGTGCTGGCCAAGAACGATGCGCTGGCCGCCGGCAACCGCGCCTGGTTCTCCGGCCGCGAGATTCTGGCGCTCAACCTGTTGAGCGCGCCCGGCGCCGGCAAGACCACCCTCCTGGAGCGCACGATTGCCGCGCTCGCGGGCGAAATGGCGCTCTCTGTGATCGAGGGCGATCAGGCCAGCGCGAACGACGGCGAGCGCATCCGCCGCGCCGGCGTGCCGGTGGTTCAGGTCAACACCGGCGCCGGCTGCCATCTCGATGCCGACATGGTGGCGCGCGCGCTGGCCGAGCTGAAGCCCGCGGCTCGCGGCGTGGTGCTCATCGAGAATGTCGGCAATCTGGTCTGCCCGGCGCTGTTCGATCTCGGCGAGCGCGCCAAGGTCGTGATCTTTTCCACCACCGAAGGCGAGGACAAGCCGCTGAAATATCCGCACATGTTTCGCGCCGCCTCGCTGGTGCTCCTCAACAAATGCGATCTGCTGCCGCATCTCGACTTCTCGGTCGAGCAGGCGCTGGCCAATCTGCGCCGTATCAACCCCGACGGGCCGGTCCTGCACGTCTCGGCGCGCAGCGGCGAAGGGCTCGATGCCTGGTGCGACTGGCTGCGGCGCGAGGCGCTCGCCGCGCGCGAATTCGCCGGTCCGAAAGGGCAGCCGGCGACACACGCACCGTGACGGAATTGCTGGTTCGCGCTCTCGAAAAAGAAAGAAAGATCAATAGCTTGACAACGTCTCAAGCGGGGTGAGACCAACCGGCCCCCGGGGCGATCTGGAAAAAACCACTGTACATTCCTGTTGGATTCCGAACATAAATTTTCGTATGGCCGGTCTGCCGGGCGATGCGGCTCTGTTTTGCGGTGCGATTATGAAAGCTCTCAATCCGCGGCAGCAGGAACTCGTGACCAAGGTCCAGCATGACGGTTTCGCCTCCGTCGAGACGCTGGCCAAGCACTTCGGCGTCACCCATCAGACCATCCGCCGCGACATCAACCAGCTCGCCGATCTCCATCTGCTGCGCCGTTTTCACGGCGGCGCCGGCCTTCCTTCCAGCATCGAGAATTTCGCCTACAACACGCGGCAGACGCTCTTTCGCGACGAGAAGCGCCGTATCGCGCACCTGGTCGCGCAGCATATCCCGCACCATTCGTCGCTCTTCATCGACCTCGGCACCACCACCGAGGAGGTCGCCAAGGCCTTGGGGCAGCACAAGGATCTCCGCGTTATCACCAATAATCTCAACGTAGCGGTGGCGATGTGCGCCAATCCGGACTGCGAGGTCATCGTCGCCGGCGGGGTGGTGCGCTCGCGCGACCGCGGCGTGATCGGCGAGTCGACGATCGATTTCATCCGGCAATTCAAAGTGGATTTCGGCGTCATCGGCATTTCGGGGATAGAGTTCGACGGCACCTTGCGCGATTACGACTATCGGGAGGTCCGGGTCGCCGAAGCGATCATCGCGCAGTCGCGCAAGGTCTTCCTGGTGGCGGATCACTCGAAATTCGGCCGCCAATCGCTGGTCCGGCTGGCGCACCTGTCGCAGATCACGGCTCTGTTCACCGACCGTCCAGCCCCCGCCCAGATGGCGAACGTATTTTCGGAAGCGAAAACAGCCGTCTACGTGGCCGACTAACGCGCTCGATCACCAACAGTCAATTCCGCAGCACGGAATAAGGCTTCTCTGCCCGATCCGGCTTGCCGGCGAGGCGGGGCACTTTTGCGTTGCAACAGATATTGACACGCGTTTCTGTTCGAATATGTTCATTTTTGTTAATAGTTAACATGGTCGCCGTCGCCCGCGGACGCTTTTTTTGGCGAAGCCGCGGAATTGCAAGGCGGGACTTTGGGGGCGGAACGGATGACGGGCCACGAGTCCGCTTACGACCTGCTGGTCATCGGCGGGGGCATCAACGGGGCGGGCATCGCCCGCGATGCCGCGGGCCGCGGGTTGAGCGTTCTCCTCTGCGAGCAGGATGATCTCGCCGCTCACACCTCCTCCGCCAGCACCAAGCTCATCCACGGCGGCCTGCGCTATCTCGAGCAGTATGAATTCGGCCTCGTCCGCAAGGGACTGCAGGAGCGCGAGGTCTTGCTGCGCGCGGCGCCGCATCTCATCACGCCGCTGCGTTTCGTGATGCCGCATGTGAGCAGCCTGCGGCCCGCCTGGATGATACGTATCGGGCTGTTCCTTTACGATCACCTGGGCAAACGCGAACTGTTGCGCGGCTCCGAATCCGTCAACCTGCGCACGCATCCGGCCGGCGCGCCGCTGCAGCCCTGGCTGAAGAGAGGATTCATCTACTCGGACGGGCTCGTGCAGGACGCCAGACTGGTGGTGTTGAATGCGCTCGATGCCGCCGAACGCGGCGCGCAGATCCTGACGCGGACGCGCGTCATGGCAGCCGAGCGCGGCGCGCGCCATTGGGACGTGGTTCTGCGCTCCAAGCTGAGCGGAGCGGAACGCTCGGTCAAAGCGCGTTGCATCGTCAATGCGGCCGGACCGTGGGTCACCGATGTGCTGCGCCGCTCGCTCGATATCGAGCCGAGCCGGCATCTGCGCATGGCCAAGGGCAGCCACATCGTGGTGCGCAGCCTTTTCGCGCACGACTATGCCTACATCCTGCAGAACCGCGACAAGCGCGTCATCTTCGCCATTCCGTACGAACACGACTTCACCCTGATCGGCACCACCGACGTGCAGTATCAGGGAGACCCCGCGTCCGCCGCGATCATGGACGAAGAAGTCGATTATCTGTGCGAGGCGGTGAACGCCTATTTCGACCGCGCCGTAAAACCCGCCGACGTGGTCTGGAGCTATTCGGGCGTGCGGCCCTTGCTGGAAGACGAATCGGACGAGCTGTCCGAGGTTACGCGCGACTACAAGCTCGAGCTCGACGCGCCCGAGAGCAAGGCGCCGCTGCTATCCGTCTTTGGCGGCAAGATCACCACCTATCGTCGGCTGGCCGAGGAGGCGATGGCGCTCTTGCAGAGACCATTGTCGAATAGCCGCCCGGCCTGGACGGCTTCGGCGCCGCTGCCGGGCGGAGACATGCCCGGCGCGGATTTCGGCCGTTTCGCCGGCGGATTGAAACGCCGCTATCCCTGGCTGCCGCAAAGCCTCGCCGAGCGCTACGCACACGCTTATGGGACGCGCGCGGAGCAACTGCTTGGCGACGCCAAGAGCATGGCGGACCTCGGCTGCGACGTCGGAGACGGCCTGCACGAAGCCGAAATCAAATACCTGACTTTCTACGAGTGGGCGCTGACGGCGACCGACGTGCTGTGGCGCCGCTCCAAGCTGGGGTTGCACGCATCCCCCGCCACGGTCGGACGACTGACCGAATGGCTTTCCGCGCATGGCATCGCACCGGGTCTCGAAGAGGGACGCCAATGCGCTTGACCCTGCAAGACGTGACCAAGGTCGTGCGCGGGCAGACGCATCTGTACGGCGTCGACCTCGATTTCGCTTCGGGATCGTTCAATGTGCTGCTCGGTCCGACGCAGGCGGGCAAGACGTCATTGCTGCGTCTGATGGCGGGGCTCGACCGGCCGACCAGCGGCGCGATCCTGGAGGACGGAAAGGACGTCACCAGCCTCGGGGTGCGCAAGCGCAACGTGGCGATGGTCTACCAGGAGTTCGTGAATTACCCGAACTTCACGGTCTATGAAAATATCGCATCGCCGCTGCGCCGCGCCGCGCGTCTTTCCGCGGGCGAGATCGACGCCAAGGTCAAATCAACAGCGGAGACGATGCGGATCGATCGTTTCCTCGGCCGCTTGCCGTCGGAGTTGTCCGGCGGCCAGCAGCAGCGGGTCGCGCTCGCTCGTGCCCTGGTCAAGGATGCGCCGCTGCTCCTGCTCGACGAGCCGCTGCTGAACCTGGACTACAAGCTGCGCGAAGAGTTGCGCAGCGAAATACGCGAAATCTTCCGCCACGGCAGGACGACCGTGGTCTACGCCACGACGGAGCCGCAGGAAGCGCTGCTGTTCGGCGGCAACACCGTTGTTCTGGACGCAGGACGCGCGCTGCAGAGCGGGCCCGCGTTGGAAGTCTATCGCCGGCCGGCCACCGTGCGGGTGGCGGAAGTCTTCAGCGATCCTCCCATCAATCTCATCCGCGCCACCATCGGCGCGCAGGAGTGCCGGCTTTCGCCGAGCGTCGCCTTGCCGGTTGCCGCCCATATGCGCGGCCTGCCGCCGGGCGACTACCGGGTCGGTGTGCGCGCCAACCATATCGGCGTGGTGCACGGGGGCGGTGACGGCAGCGTGCTCCGCGCCAAAATCGAGCTCGCCGAGATCAACGGGTCGGAGACCTACGTTCACGTCCGGCACAGCGGCTTCACGCTGATCGCCCTCTTGGAGGGCGTGCACGAATTCGCATTGGGCGACGAGATAAGCCTGCATCTCGATCCCGACCGTCTGTTCGTCTTCGACGGCGCCGGCAGCCTTGCGGCGGCGCCGGCGCAGGGCAGGCAGGCCGAAACGGCGGGGGCGCTCTGATGGCGCGCATCGAATTCAGGGATATCAGGCACAGCTACGTGCCCGCACCGGCCAGCGACGACGATTACGCGTTGCGGCCGATGCACCTCGCCTGGCAGGACGGCGGCGCCTATGCACTGCTCGGGCCCTCGGGATCCGGCAAGACGACGCTGCTCAATATCATTTCCGGATTGCTGCGGCCGAGCGGCGGCAGCGTGCTGTTCGATGGCCGCGACGTGACCTGGCTGACGCCCGTCCAGCGCAATATCGCGCAGGTCTTCCAGTTCCCGGTCATCTACGACACGATGACCGTGTTCGACAATCTGGCTTTTCCCCTGCGCAACCGCGGCGTTCCGGAAGCGGAGGTGCGCACGCGCGTTTCGGAAGTGGCGGAGATGCTCGAGCTCGGCGCCGATCTCAAGCGGCGCGCCAGCGGGCTCGCGGCCGACGCCAAGCAGAAAGTCTCGCTCGGCCGCGGGCTGGTCCGCTCGGACGTCGCCGCGATCCTGTTCGACGAGCCGCTGACGGTGATCGACCCGCACCTCAAATGGCGGCTGCGGCGCAAGCTCAAGGAAATCCACAAGCGCTACAAACTGACGCTGATCTACGTGACGCACGACCAGGGCGAGGCGCTCACCTTCGCCGACCGGGTCGTGGTGATGCACGAGGGCCAAGTGCTGCAGGAGGGCACTCCGCAGGAGCTGTTCGAGGTCCCGTCGCATCGTTTCGTCGGCTATTTCATCGGCAGCCCCGGCATGAATTTCCTGCCCTGCCGCCTGTCGGCGGAGGGCGCCGAGGTGGCGGGCCAGCATCTCCCACTGGCCCGTCACCTCTCGGATAAAGCGCGCACCGGCCAGGTGCTGGAGGTTGGCGTGCGGCCGGAAGCCGTCGGCTTCATTGACGGCGGGAAAGAAGGCCTTTCCGTGCAGGTGCGCGATGTCGAGGACCTCGGCACCCGCAAGATCGTCACCTGCCGGCTCGGCGACCACGAGATCAAGGTGGTCGTGCCGCCCGAGCAGCCGATCCCGGCCGAGCGCGGGACCGTCGAATTCAACCCGGCAATGACCCGGCTTTATGCCGACGGTCGGCTGGTCGGTTAGGGAGCGGCGCCGTGGAAAAATGGCAAGACCAACGCGCCTGGCTGCTGGTGACGCCGGTTTTCCTGCTCGTCGCCTTCAATGCGCTCATCCCGTTGATGACGGTGGTGAACTATTCGGTGCAGGACATATTCGATTCCACGCACCGCATCTTCGTCGGTACCGACTGGTACCGCGAGATGCTGCACAACAGGCGGCTGCACGACGCGCTGGTCCGCCAGTTCATCTTCTCCGGGCTGGTGCTGTTGATCGAGGTGCCGCTCGGCGTGGCGATCGCGCTGACCATCCCCCGCAAGAGCGGCTGGGGAACCTCGGCCACCCTGGTGCTCGTCGCGCTGCCGCTGCTGATCCCGTGGAACGTCATCGGCACCATCTGGGTGATCTTCCTGCGCCCCGATATCGGTCTGCTCGGCCACTTCATCGATCACACGCTCGGCATTCATTTCGACTATCCGACGGTGCCATTGGAAGCTTGGGTCTCCGTGATGATGATGGAGGTCTGGCACTGGACGCCGCTGGTGGTGCTGCTCGCCTATGCCGGCCTGCGCGCCATCCCCGACGCCTATTATCAGGCGGCGAGCATCGACGGCGCCTCGCGCTGGGCGGTCTTCTGGTACATCCAGCTTCCGAAGATGCGCGGCGTGCTGACCATCGCCGTGCTGCTGCGGTTCATGGACAGCTTCTTGATCTACACCGAGCCGTTCGTGCTGACCGGCGGCGGCCCCGGCGATTCCACGACTTTCCTCTCGATTTATCTCGTGAAGCTCGCCCTCGGCGAATTCGACGTCGGCAAGGCGGCCGCCTTTTCGATCATCTATTTCCTGATCGTCCTGGCCTTCAGCTACCTCTTCTATCAGGTGCTGATGCGGGCGGGCACGGGAGAGAAGCGATGAAGAAGATCGTCAACATCCGGCTCCGCATCGTCTGGCTCGTCATCTACCTGATCGTGCTGATGCTGCCGATCTACTGGATGCTGAACATGTCGTTGCGCGACAACAACGACATCATGTCCCGTCTGACGCTCTACCCGCACCATCCCATCATCGGCAACTATCTGGAGATCTTCTCCGACCCTTCCTGGTACTGGGGCTACATCAATTCCTTCTCCTACGTGAGCATCAACACGGTCATCTGCCTCGTGGTGGCGCTGCCGGCGGCTTATGCGTTTTCGCGCTATCGCTTCCTCGGCGACAAGCACCTGTTCTTCTGGCTGCTGACCAACCGCATGGCGCCGGCGGCGGTGTTTCTGCTGCCGATCTTTCAGCTCTATTCGGCGCTGGGGCTGCTCGACACCTACATCGCGGTGGCGCTCGCGCACACGCTGTTCAACGTGCCGCTGGCCGTGTGGATCCTGGAAGGCTTCATGTCCGGCGTGCCGCGGGAGATCGACGAGACCGCCTTTATCGACGGCTATTCGCTGCCGCGCTTCTTCATCAGCGTCTTCGTCCCGCTGATCCGCGCGGGCGTCGGCGTGACGGCCTTCTTCTGCTTCATGTTCTCATGGGTGGAGCTCTTGTTCGCGCGCACGCTCACCATCACCAATGCCAAGCCGATCGCCGTGGTGATGACGCGCACGGTGAGCGCGTCCGGCCTCAACTGGGGGCTGCTGGCGGCCGCCGGCATGCTCACCATCGTGCCCGGCGCTTTGGTCATCTATTTCGTTCGCAATTACATCGCCAAGGGCTTCGCGCTCGGCCGCGTCTAAGGCGGAGGACTGGTCATGGGTCTGGGTTGGATGGTCTGGACGGTGCCGACGGCGATCTTCTTCGCCGTCATCGGCCTCGTCCTCGTCTGCATGGCGATCTGGCAGATCGTAGCGCCCAGCCCGGAACGTCGAGGATTTCTGCCGATCCCGACGACGCCGGGCGACCGTTTGTTCGTCGGGCTGCTGGTGAGCGCCTATGTGCAGCTCGCCTGGATCGGCCTGACCGAGGCGAGCCTTTGGATCGCGCTCGCCATCTCCCTGGTGTGGATGGCCGTGGTCATGCGCTGGGGCTGAGCAGTGAGTTGCCCGCCGGGGCGTTTTCGGCCTTCGCGCCGCCGGTAACCGGGTCAACTAGAGGGAAGGCCGGGAGGAGACGAAAACGATGACAAAGTCTATGGGGAAGACGCTGCGGCAAACGCTCCTCTGGAGCGTGGCAGTCGCCTCGTTCGCATTGTTTGCGGGCTCGGCGAACGCGGACATGGCCGCCGCCAAGAAATGGGTCGACAACGAATTCCAGCCGTCGGTCCTTACAAAAGAACAGCAGATGAAGGAGATGGAGTGGTTCATCAAGGCGGCCGAGCCCTTCAAGGGCATGCACATCAAGGTCGTCTCCGAGACCATTCCGACCCACGCCTATGAATCGAAGACGCTCGCCAAGGCCTTCGAGGAGATCACCGGCATCCACGTCACCCATGACGTGATCCAGGAAGGCGACGTGGTGGAGAAGCTGCAGACGCAGGTGCAGACGGGCAAGCCGATCTACGACGCCTATATCAACGACGACGACTTCATCGGCTTCCACGCCCGCTATCCCTACACCCGCAACCTCACCGACTGGATGAAGGGCGACGGCAAGTCCGTCACCGACCCCTATTTCGATCTCAAAGATTTCGTGGGACTGGCGGACGCCACCGGCCTGAAGTCGCGCGGGTTCAAAGGCAAGCTCTGGCAGCTTCCCGACCAGTCGTTCATCAATGTCTATTGGTTCCGCAAGGACTGGTTCGACAAGCCCGAGCTGAAGGCGGCGTTCAAGAAGAAGTACGGCTACGACCTCGGCGTGCCGCTCAACTGGTCGGCCTATGAGGATATCGCGGCTTTCTTCAAGAACGACGTGAAGGAGATCGACGGCAAGGCCGTGTTCGGCCACATGGACTACGGCAAGAAGGCGCCCGATCTCGGCTGGCGGTTCACCGACGACTGGCTCGGCATGGCCGGTGCCGGCGACAAAGGCATCCCGAACGGCTACCCGGTGGACGAATGGGGCATTCGCATGGACGGCTGCCGTCCTGTGGGTTCCAGCGTCAGCCGCGGCGGCTCCGCCAACGGCCCGGCCGCCCAGTTTGCGTTGCGCAAATACATGGACTGGCTGCGCGAATACGCTCCTCCCGGCGCTCTCGGCATGGACTTCTATCAGTCACTGCCGAGTCTGGCCAAAGGCAACGTGGCGCAGCAGATCTTCTGGTACTCAGCCTTTGCCGCCACCATGTTCGAGCCGCAGAGCAAGGGCAATCACACGGTCGACGCCTCCGGCAAGCCGCTGTGGCGCATGGCGCCGACCCCGCATGGGCCGTACTGGAAGCCCGGCATGAAGGCCGGCTATCGCGACGAAGGCTCGTGGACCCTGCTGAAGAACGTGCCGCTCAAGCGTAGCCAAGCCGCGTGGCTCTACGCGCAGTTCGTCACGTCGAAGACGGTGGACCTGAAGAAGTCGCATGTCGGCTGGACGTTCATCCGCAAGAGCACCATCAACGACAAGTCGTTCGACGATCCGGACGGCTCCAAGTACGGCGGGCTGATCCAGTTCTTCCGCGGCCCGGGCATCAAGTACTGGACGCCGACCGGCCTGAACGTTCCCGACTACGCCAAGCTGGCGCAGCTCTGGTGGCAGAACATCGGTGAGGCCGTGGCCGGCGAGGTGACGGCGGAGACCGCGCTCAACAACCTGGCGAAGGCGCAGGATGCGGTCATGGAACGCATCGGCCGCTCGGGCCTGCAGGGCGACTGCGGACCGAAGCTCAACGCAGAAAAGGACCCGAGCTACTGGTACAAGCAGCCGGGCGCGCCCTGGGCCAAGCTCGCCAATGAGAAGCCCCCGGGCAAGACCATGCCCTACGATGAAATCATGAAGAAGATGCTGGCGGGCAAACTGCCGCTCTGATTCCTGATCTTGTGCTTTAACTCACTGTGCCGGCTCCAATGGAGCCGGCACTCGTTTGTCCGGGGACTGGCAGCGGCGCATTGGCGACCGACGCTGCTTTGGGCAGGTCGCGGTCACTGCGGCGCACCGCGCAGAAGCGCTCCGTGTCCCCGGGCAAAACGGCACCCGGTTTTGGGGAAACCTACTTAAGTCGCGCCCTAGACTTTTGCTCGTGAACGGCGACTAGAAGCCCGGACCATCGGCCACCTATCGTTCGGCTGTCAGCCGCACTGCGTAGACATCTGCCGGCTCCGGATATCCGCTGAGCTCCACGCGGCGCGGCTCTGTGGAATATTCATCCGACACGTCGCCCCACACAGCCTCGCTCACGACCATTTCGCCAGCCTTGGCGGCGCCGACTAGCCGCGCGCAGTAGTTCATCGGGTCGCCGAGAGCGGCGAACTGATAATTGCCGCCCTCGGCACCGATCGAGCCTACGAAGGTCTTGCCCGCGTGCACGCCGACACCGATCGAAAGCCAAGGTCCTTGAGAGTCCGCGTGGCCCGTCGCGCGCAAAAGCTCAATTCCGGCCGTGACCGCGCGTTGGCGATAATCGGACCCGGTGAGGTCGGGAAGAAAAATTCCAATCACCTCATCGCCCACCATTTTGTCCACGATGGCGTCGCTTTCCGTGAATACGGCCATGGCCGTTTGGAAGAAGCGATCCATCAGCGCGGCGAACTTGGCCGGACCCGCGCTTGCGGCGAGCCGCGTGGACCCGCGCACGTCGGCATAGAGCATCGCAATCTCTATCTCCGCGCCGCCGCGCTCCTTCTCCAGCGCCACCTCACACTTCTCGCAGAAATGCGGATTGCGCCGCCAAGGCCCCCGGCCCATGAGACGCATTGCCGGCGCGGTAAAGCCGTCGAATCCGGCGCAGCACAGGCGGCAGCGGTTGTGCGCGGTCGGAGAAAGCATGCGATACAATCTGCGGCCGCGCTGCAACGCAGGGTGCTCGCCCGACAACATCGCGTGCCAATACGGGCTGACGTTCTGCCTTTCTTTGCTGGAAGCGGTCACGTGAGCTCCTTGCGCCGATGGTTTGCTTGCGTTGTCACACGGCACGCAGCGAGGCTGCCTGTAGCCGCCTTTCTGCCTGTGTGGGTCTCGGCGTTTTCGCGACCGCCGACAGCGTGAACCATTTCGGGAAAGTCCGGCACAAATGCCGATCGCCCGTGAGCTGAACGCTTTCCGAATTCAATGCCTTTGACAGCGGAATGTCGCCCATCCAGATGCCGATGATGTCCCGTGACGTGCCCGCGACATAGCAATCGACATCCTTGCCGGGATTTTCGTAGCAGAGATCGATTTCGCTGCCTTGGCAGATCAGCCACCAATGGCGAAAATTCTTGTTCTTTACGTCCGTGAACTGGAAGCACAGAACGGTTTCGCCCTCCGGCAGAGCTGTCACGTCGATGCGCCGCTGGATGTCGAACATCAGGAAGGACACGTCGAGATCGTCAGGTCCCATCTCTTCGCGCGCCCAGCGCATCCCCCAGATCGCCAGCGCCTCGACGACCGCTGAAAGCTCGCGCCCCGCCGGCGTGAGGCGATATTCATGACCGCGCTGGCCGTTCAGACGGCGCTTGACGATCACGCCCCGCTCTTCCAGCTCATTCAGGCGCGTATTGAGAACCGTCGGCGAAATGCGGGGCAGCCCGCGCTGCAGGACGTTGAACCTGCTGCTGCCGAGGAGCATTTCGCGCACGATGAGGATCGACCAGGGATCTCCGATGATCTCGGCCGATTTAGCTATCGGGCAGAACTGGCCATATTGACGCATACGAGTTCTCTCTCCTGACACAGTGGCCCCGTCAACTACGGAAAGCGTAGTTGATTACGCCAGATTGCGCAGTAGCGAAATGGGCCGGGACGCTCCTAATCCTTGGCGCATGACCGGATCGGTCGGCGGTAATGGAGATGGCTATGGTCGGCTTTCTAATGCGCATGTTGGAGTTGTTCGGCGTGGTCTTTCTGCGATTTCGTCCCGTTCCGCGTCTGTGGTGCGCGTGGCTGGTCGCGGTGAACCTCGCCTGCCTCTATTTCATCGCGCAGATCGAGGCGCAGGTCGTCCTGGCGGTAACGGCGATTGCCGTCGCCGGCCAGACGCTGATCTACCAGCGCATCGGATTTACGCGCATCCTCGGTTCGACCCACTTCTTGTGGGTACCTATGTTCGTATGGATGGCGACACGCATCGACACCATCATGAGCGATCCGGCTTTGGCCTACTGGCTCATCCTGCTGTTCGCCACCAACGCGGTTTCAATTGTCGTGGACACGATCGATGCCGTACGTTTCCTGCGCGGTGAGCGGGCGCCGCACTACCGCTGGAAGCTGAAGGGCCAGATCTGACGCACCGGACGACGGCCGAAAGCGTATAGCGCGCCGAAGACGCGCGAAACGCGCTTACGGCGCGGGCCCCGGAACGACTACTGCGTTTCAAACGCCGCAGGAATATGCCGCGGCAGTTTGCCGGGCGCGACCAGGATCACGTCGAAACGGATGTCGCGAAACCCGTCGCTGCCATAGGTGGCAAGCCAGGCTTCCGCCGCGGCGGCGATGCGCTGCTGCTGCCGCGGGGTAACCGACCAGGCCGCCTCGTCGAGATCGTGGCGCGCCTTCACCTCGACGAACACCAGGAGCGCGCGGCGGCGGGCGACGATGTCGATCTCGCCGACCGGCGACTTCCAGCGCCGCGCCAGGATGCGGAAACCGCGCGCGACGAGCCATGCGGCGGCACGGCTTTCGGCGGAGAGGCCGAGCTGGAACGCCACCTGTCGCTCCGGCCGCGGCGCATGGGCGATCGGCGCTGCTTTGGGCAGGTCGCGGTCACTGCGGCGCGGCATTGCCGTCGTCCTTCGTCATTTCGAGCGCGCGCTGATAGACCTCGCGGCGCGGGCGGCCGCTGGCGAGCGCCACTTCGCCGACCGCGTCTTTCAGCGAGGCGCGCGCAAGCGCGCGGCGCAGCAGCGCGTCGACGTCGACCGCTGCTTCTTCCTCCGCCGGCGGCGCCACCACGATGACGATCTCGCCGCGCGTCTCGCCGCCTTGCGCATAGTCGCGCGCCAGCGTGGCGAGGTCGCCGCGGCGCACCTCCTCGTGCAGCTTGGTCAGTTCGCGGCAGATGCTCGCCGCGCGCGCACTCAAGCCGGCCGCCAGATCGGCGAGTGTCGCCGCCAGACGCGGCCCGCTCTCGAACAGCACCAGCGTCGCCGGGATACTCTTGAGTTCCGCGATCCGCTTCTGCCGCGCCGCCTGCCTGGGCGGCAGGAAGCCTTCGAAAAAGAAGCGATCGGTCGGCAGGCCGGCGACGCTCAGGGCGGCGAGAACGGACGAGGCGCCCGGAACCGCCGTTACAGGGTGGCCGGCCGCTTGCGCTTCGCGCACCAGCTTGTAGCCGGGATCGGAGATCAGCGGCGTGCCTGCGTCCGACACCAGTGCGATCGCTTCGCCGTCGGCGAGGCGGGCGAGCAGCTTCGGCCGCGCCTCGGCGGCATTGTGCTCGTGATAGGGCTTGAGCGGCGTGTCGATACCGTAACGCTCGGTCAGCCGGCGGGTAACGCGGGTGTCCTCGCAGGCGATGAGGTCGGCGCCGGCGAGAAGTTCCAGCGCGCGCAGGGTCATGTCGGCCAAGTGACCGATCGGGGTGGCGACGATGTAGAGCCCGGGCGCCGCTTTCGCGGCTTCCAGCGTGGTTCCATGCAGCGAATAGCGGCGCGCGTGGCCGGCAGCGGCGGGTTTGGCGGCTTTGCCCATTTTTCCACTTTAGACGGGACCGGCATGGCCGTCATGCCGCGACAAAATCCCCTTCTCTTTCATTGCCTTAACTTTTATGGGATAAATTCTGACTGACATGAGATGGTGACAGCGGCAAAGCCGCCATCTTGGGGAAGGGATGACAGGAACGTCGCCGCCACAAAACCGACCGAGGCTGCACACCAGACGCAGCGTGACCGTAGCCTTCTGCGTAGCCGCGGGGCTGGCGCTTACGGCCTGTGCCGGCGGCCAGATGGGCAGCTTCGGCCAGTTCGGCAGCAACGAGGCGCCGCAAGCGCCGCCGCCGCCGCCGCAGACGAATATCGGCACGGGCCAGGTGCGGGTCGGGCTCATCCTGCCGCTGTCGGCGCAGGGCAACGCGGGGATTGCCGCGCAGTCGATGAAGAACGCGGCGCAGCTCGCGCTGGCCGAATTCAAGAACCCCAACATTCAGCTTCTGGTGAAGGACGACGCCGGCACGCCGCAAGGCGCGCAGGCCGGCGCGCAGGCCGCCATCAGCGAAGGAGCGCAGATCATCCTCGGCCCGCTGTTCGCGCAGTCGGTGCGCGCGGTGGCGCAGGTGGCGCGGCAGAGTCATGTCCCGGTGATCGCCTTCTCCACCGATTCGAGCGTGGCTTCGCCCGGCGTCTATCTGTTGAGCTTCCTGCCGGAGACCGACGTCAAACGCATCGTCGACTTCGCCATCTCGCGCCGGCGCCGCTCCTTCGCGGGGCTGATCCCGGACAACGCCTACGGCTCGGTCGTGCAGGGGGCATTCCAGCAGGATGTGCCGCGTCACGGCGGGCGCATCGTGGTGCTGGAGAAATATCCGCTCAACCCCAGCCAGATCGCCGGGCCGGTGAACGCGGTGGCGCAGGCGGCGAGCCGCATCGACAGCGTGTTCATACCCGACGGCGCCGACGCGGTGCCGCAAGTCGTGTCGGCGCTGGCCGCCGCCCACGTCAACATGCGCCGCCTGCAATTGCTCGGCACCGGCCTGTGGGACGATCCCCGCATCTTCCAGGACCAGCAGCTACAGGGCGCCTGGTATGCGGCGCCGGAGTCGGCCGGCTTCCGCAGCTTCTCGGCGCGCTATCGCGCCCGCTTCGGGCAGGACCCGGTGCGCACCGCGACGCTCGCCTATGACGCGGTCGCGCTGGTGGCGGCGCTGGTGAAGACGCAAGGGCCGCAGCCCTTCACCGAGCATATCCTGACCAACTCCTCCGGCTTCGCCGGCATTGACGGCATTTTCCGCTTCAAGCGCGACGGCACCAATGAGCGCGGACTGGCGGTGCTGCGCGTCGGCCCGACCGGCGGGCAGGTGATCAGTCCGGCGCCGAAGTCGTTCGGGCCGGGCGCCTAGAGCCGATAGCCAACACGGTTTTCCCGCCGCGGGCGAGGGCACAGTTTCCTTGCCGCCAAAGCCCGGTACAATGCCCGCCATGGCGTCGGGCATCGTCAGCGGCAATCGCATTCGCAGCAGGCAGGAGTTCGGGGCTCGCGTGCGGCGGCTTGCCAGCGGCTTGCGCGCCTTCGGCGTCGAGCCCGGCGACAGCGTTGCGATCCTGATGCGCAACGACATCGCCTTCCTGGAAGCCAGCTATGCCGCCATGACGCTGGGCGCCTATGCGGTGCCGATCAACTGGCACTTCAAGGCGGAGGAAGTCGCCTACGTCGTCGAGGACTGCGCGGCGAAGGCGCTCGTCGGCCATGCCGACCTGCTGTCGGGCCTCGACGGCGCCACGCCGCCCGGCGTTCCGGTCGTCTGGCTGGCCACGCCGCCGGAAATCGTCAGCGCCTATTCCATCGATGCGGAGCGGGCCGCGGTGCCGCCCGGCGCGATCGATTTCGAGACATGGCTTGCCGGCCAAACGCCGTATGAAGGGCCGCCGGTGCCGCAGCCGCAGAGCATGATCTACACCTCGGGCACCACCGGCCACCCCAAGGGCGTGCGCCGCAAGGCGCCGACGCCGCGCGAAAACGAAGTCAACGAAATGCTGCGCTCGCTGATTTACGGCGTGGTCGCGGATGCGCGCTGCCTGCTGCCCGGCCCGCTCTATCACTCGGCGCCCAACTCGTTCGGCCTGCGCGCGGCGCGGCTTGCGGAGGTCCTGGTGCTGATGCCGCGCTTCGAGGCGGAGACGCTGCTGCGGTTGATCGCCGAGCACCGCATCGAGGTGATGTTCATGGTGCCCACCATGTTCGTCCGCCTGCTCAAGCTGCCGCAGGATGTGCGCCGCAAATACGACGTCTCGTCGCTCCGTCACATCATTCACGCCGCCGCGCCGTGTCCGGCCGATGTCAAGCGCGCGATGATCGACTGGTGGGGGCCGGTGATCTACGAATTCTACGGCGCCACCGAAAACGGCCCGGTCACTTTTGCCACCAGCGAGGATGCCTTGCGCAAGCCGGGAACGGTGGGGCGGGCTTCGCCGGGTGCGCAAATCCTCATCCTCGACGATGACGGCAAGCCCGTGCCGACGGGAACGGTCGGCGAAATCTATGCGCGCATCGAAGGCTATGCGGATTTCGTCTATCACAACCTGCCGGACAAGACGGCCGAAGTGAAACGCGACGGCCTCATCACCTGCGGCGACCTCGGCTATTTCGACGAGGACGGCTATCTCTTCGTCTGCGACCGCAAGCGCGACATGGTGATTTCCGGCGGCGTCAACATCTATCCGGCCGAGATCGAAGCGGTGATCCATACGCTGCCCGGCGTGCAGGATTGCGCGGTGTTCGGGGTGCCGGACGCCGAATTCGGCGAAGCCTTGATGGCGGTGGTCGAGCCGCGGCCGGGCATGACGCTCGATATTGACGCGCTGCGCCGGCAAATGGTCGGCGCATCTTGCCGACTACAAAGTCCCCAAGCACATCGAGATCCGGAGCGGCCTGCCGCGCGAGGATTCCGGCAAGATCTTCAAGCGCCGCCTGCGCGATCCCTATTGGGAGAAGGCGGGACGGCGGATTTAGCTACTCTGTCATTCCGGGACGCGGGCTTCAGCCCGCGGGCCCGGAATCTAGAGCGATACGGCAAGGGCTTTCATGGAGCCCTGGATTCCGGGCCTGCCGCTCCGCGGCGTCCCGGAATGACCAGAACGAGCATCACCCCTCATACCGCCCGATCAGCGAAATCGAGCTCACGTTCTGATGCGGGAAGCCGCCGAGATTGTGCGTGAGGCCGAGGCGCGGCGGCTCCTTGCGCTGACGCTCGCCGGCGCGGCCCTGCATCTGCAGATAGAGCTCGTAGATCATGCGCAGGCCCGACGCGCCGATCGGGTGGCCGAAGCATTTGAGACCGCCGTCGATCTGGCAAGGCACCGTGCCTTCCGCATCGTAGAAGCCGTCGAGCACATCGCGGATGGCGCCGCCTTCCGGTGAAATGTGCAGGTCCTCCATGGTGACGAGTTCGGTCACCGAGAAGCAGTCGTGCACCTCGATCAGGTCGATCTCCTCGCGCGGGTTATCGATGCCCGCTTCCTGATAGGCGCGCTTGGAGGCCACGCGCGTGGTGGCGAAATAGCTGCCGTCCCAGGAATTGTGCTGCGCCTCGAGCCCGTTCGACACGGCAAGCTGCAGCGCCTTGACCGCGATGAGATCGCGCTTGCCCATTCCCCTGGCGATGTCGGGCGTGGTGACGATGGCGCAGGCGGCGCCGTCGCTGACGCCGCAGCAGTCGTAGAGCCCGAGCGGCTCGGCGACCGTCGGCGCGTTCAGCACGGTGTCGATGGTGATCTTGTTGCGCAAATGCGCTTTCGGGTTCTTGGCGCCGTTGTCGTGGCTCTTGACCGATATATGCGCCATGGCGCGTTTCAAATCCTCCGGCGCGCTGCCGTGCTTGGCGCGGTAGGCGGCGGCGAGCTGGGCGAAGGAGCCCGGCGCCGACAAATTAGGCCAGGTCATGTTGTTGAGCGTGCCGCGCCCGCGTTGCGGCAGCCCGCCATAGCCGGTGTCCTTCAGCTTTTCCACGCCGAGCGCGAGCGCGATATCGGCGGCGCCGGAGGCGACCGCATAGACCGCGCCGCGGAAGGCTTCGGTGCCGCTGGCGCAGTAGTTTTCCACGCGCGTCACCGGAATGAACGGCAGCCGCAGCGCCACGGCGAGCGGCACGGCGGATTTGCC
Organism: uncultured Pseudomonadota bacterium; assembly: GCA_963837965.1. Taxonomy (GTDB): domain Bacteria; phylum Pseudomonadota; class Alphaproteobacteria; order Rhizobiales; family Xanthobacteraceae; genus Pseudolabrys. The sequence continues at coordinate 449,509 of CAWIPY010000017.1, forward strand.
GACGTGCTGCTCCTCGATGGCGGTGGCGAGCCAGGCGGCGTCGATCTGCTTGGTCTCGATGCCGGAATCTTTGAGCGCCTCGCCATAGGCCTCGATCATCAGGTCCTCGGCGTTCGAATCCCAGCGCTCGCCGAACTTGGAGCAGCCCATGCCGAGAATGACGACCTTGTCGCGAATGCCTTTGGGCATGTCAGGTCCTCCCTGATGCGGCCGCGGCGGGCGCGGCCTTCCAGAAATAGCGGCGGAAGCCGCGCTGGGTATCGATATCCTTGACGCGGAACATCATGCGCATCGCCTGGCCGACGGCGATATCGTCGGCGTCGACGTCGGTGAAGTCCATCATCCAGCGCCCGCCGTCCTCGAACTGTATCATGCCGTAGCAGGCCGGCGGATCGGGCGAATAGGTGAGGCGGTCGGCGGTATAGGAGTTGATGCGGCCGGTCTTGTCGGCAAAGGGATGCTCTTCCTGCGTGTCGATGGCGTTGCAATTCGGGTTGACGCAGACGCGCGTCTTGGGGAACTGCAGCGTGCCGCATTTGGTGCAGTGGCCGCCCACGAAGCTGGTGACGGTCTTGCGGTTGCGCCACAGCGCGGACAGCGGCGTGAGCTTGTCGGCCTCCGCGCGCATGCCGCGCTCGATCTCGATGGTGTCGTTGAAGGCGAGGAATTTCGAATAGTTGGTCTGCTCGCGCCGGCGCGCGAGATGGCCCTTGACGCCGAGCCGCGCGGGCAGCTGCGCGATCGCCGGCGTTACTTCGAACAGCAATGCGTCGGCGCCCTGGCCGAAGCCGACGACCAGAATGCGCTCGCCGGGCTTTGCCTCTTCGAGCGCGGCCGCCAGCATGACCAGCGGGTGCGCGGCGCCGGTTTCGCCGCAGACCGCATGCAGATTGTCGCGCACGGCGGTGTCGGCAAGCCCTGAGGCCTTGGCGACGGCGGCGGACACGCGCGGCAGCGTCGCCGGCATGCAGAAATGGTTCACGTCGGCGGCGCTCAAGCCCGCCTTGTCGAGACAGCGTTTAATGAGCGGCACCACAATCGGCAGATAGCCGGCGTCGCGGATCCAGCGCTCTTCCCATTGATAGTCGTATTCGGATTCGGGCGTGCGGTAGTGATCGACGAAATCTGCGGCGCGGGTGACGCTCGCCAGCAATCGCGCGACCGGCTCGCCTTCGCCGACCAGGATGGCGGCGGCGCCGTCGCCGGCCGCCATTTCGATCGGGCTCGCGGCCTTGGCGTGGCGCTTGTCGGCCGCCACGATCAGCGATTCGGCCGAGCCGCCGAGCGCGCTCGCCAGCGCCGACGTGCCCGCGCGCTGTGTCGCCGTGACGTCCAGCCCGGCAATGTCTTCCGACAGCGAGAGCGCCTCGGTCACCACGCCGGCATTGAGCCGGTCGAGAAACGGAAACGTGGTCGAGGCAAAGCTTAAGCTCGCGATCGTTGCCCGGTCGCGGCCGGTGAGCGCGTCGCGCGCGGCCTCCACCGCCATGGTCACCGGGTCTTCGTCCCAGTTGCACATGGCCCGCTCGCCCTTGCCTTGTGCTTTCAGGGCCGGGTTGAGCCAGCCATTGGCCTCGGCGATGGCGCGGCGCTGAAGACGATAGCGCGGGATATAGGCGCCGAAGGCGAGAATTCCGAACGACATGAGCGAGGTCCTTGTGCCGCGCCTAACGCGATATGCCTCCAGGCCGATTGCCTGTCGCGCAGCGATCTCCCGCGCCTCCCCTTTTCAAGGGGAGGGAGCGCGCCGCACCTTGAGGCAACCGCATCAGCCTGAAATCGTCACGCATCAGATCGGGTCCCAGGAGAAAATATCACCGGAGCGGTCGAGCGGATAGAACGAGGATTTCAGCGCCGGCATGGCGTGCTCGGCAAGCGAGCGGCAGGTCCAGCCTTCCGCGCGGTGAACCGAGCGCAGGGCCGCGACTGGCCCATCAGGAAAATCTCGTTCATGCGCACGGCGAAGATCTGGCCGGTCACGTCCTTGGCCGCGTCGCTGAGCAGGAACACGGATGGCGCCGCGATCTTTTCCGGCGTCATGCTCTGCATGCGCTCGACGCGCGCCTTCTCCGCCTCGGTCTTGGTCGGAATGGTGCCGATCAGCCGGCTCCAGGCGAAGGGCGAAATGCAATTCGAGCGCACGTTGAAGCGCGCCATGTCGAGCGCAATCGACTTGGACAAGCCCACGATCCCCATCTTGGCCGCGGCGTAGTTGGCCTGCCCGAAATTGCCGATCAGGCCGGAGGTCGAGGTGAAATGCACGAAGGCGCCGCTCTCCTGCTCGCGGAACAGGCGCGCGGCGGCATGCGAGACGTAGAAGCTGCCGAGCAGGTGCACTTTGATGACCAGTTCGAAGTCGGCAACGCTCATCTTGTGGAAGATGGCATCGCGCAGGATGCCGGCATTGTTCACGACGCCATCGAGCTTCCCGAACCTGTCGACCGCGGTCTTGACGATGTTGTTGGCCGACGCCGGCTCCGCGACGCTGTCGAAATTGGCGACCGCCTCGCCGCCCGCTTTGCGGATTTCCTCGGCCACTTCTTCGGCCGGTGCCGCGCTGGCGCCCTGTCCGTCGGCGGCCCCGCCGAGATCGTTGACCACGACCTTGGCGCCTTCGCTTGCCGCCTGCAGCGCGATATCGCGCCCGATGCCGCGCCCGGCGCCGGTAACGATCACGACCTTACCCTCGAGCGCCCGCTCGCTTGCCATACCGCCTCCCTCGCTTCGCTTTTCGTTGTTGTTATGGATCGCCGGCGCGGCTTCGCCGCCGCCCGAAAATCTTATCGGCATTGGCGCGGCAAGGAAATCGCCATGGCGGCGCCGTTGCCGTGCAGCCGGCGCCTCATCGGCGGTTGGACGTCAGGCGGCCAGGTCGGCCACCACCGCGTCGAGCAGGGGAAAGCCCGACTGCGTCACGCGCAGGCGGCCGCCGGCGGTCAATTCGACCGTGCCCTGCTCGCGCAGGAACGACAGGCGGTTGGGGTCGATGGCGCGGCCGGCGAGAGCGGCGAAACGCTGGGGGTCGATGCCTTCGGCGAGCCGCAGGCCCATCAGCAGATATTCGTCGGCGGTCTCGACCGGTGTGAGCTTCTCGTCGACGGTGATGCCCAGCCCGCCCAACTCGACGCGCATCAGCCAGCTCTCCGGGCGCTTGTCGGTCTCGGTGGCGTAGCGGCGATTGCCGATGTTGAGGCGGCCATGGGCGCCCGGGCCGATGCCGGCATATTCGTCGCCGTGCCAATAGATCAGGTTGTGCCGGCATTCGGCGCCCGGCCGCGCGTGATTGGAAATCTCGTAGGCCGGCAAGCCGGCATCGGCGCAGATGACCTGCGTGAGATCGTAGAGGTCGCGCGCCAGATCCTCGCCGGGCACCGTGAGTTTGCCGGCGCTGTACAGGCCGAAGAACGGCGTGCCGGGTTCGATGGTGAGCTGATAGAGCGAAAGGTGTTCGGCCGCTTCGGCGATAGCGCGGCGCAGCTCGGCCGCCCAGCCGTGCAGCGTCTGGCGCGGGCGCGCATAGATGAGATCGAAGGAGTAGCGATCGAAGATCGATCGCGCGACCGCGACGGCGTCGAGCGCTTCCTGTGCCGTGTGCAGGCGGCCGAGCTCCTTCAGCGCGGCGTCGTCGAGCGCCTGCACGCCGAGCGAGACGCGGTTGACGCCCGCCGTGCGGTAGCCGCGGAAGCGCGTGGCGTCCACGCTGGTCGGATTGGCCTCCAGCGTCACCTCGACGTTCGGCGCGATTGTCCAATGCCTGGCGATGGCGTCGAGTATCGTCTGGACGGTCGCGGGCTGCATCAGCGAGGGCGTGCCGCCGCCGAAGAAGATGCTCGAAACCTCGCGCGCGCCGATGCGCTCGGCAGTGCGGGCGATTTCCGTCTCATAGGCGCGCAGGAAGCGGGTCTCGTCGATGCCGCCGTGGCGGACGTGGCTGTTGAAGTCGCAATAGGGGCACTTCGACAGGCAGAACGGCCAGTGCACATAGACGGCAAACTGCGGTGCGCGCGGAGAGGATTTCATATTAACGATCTTAGGCACTTTCGCCCTCGCCTTGCCAGCACGGATCGGTTGCCGGCTGCGGATAAGTATTTAAAATTGTAACGATTTTTCGGCGCGTACGAGGCGAGGGTCAGGCCTTTCGCAGGCAAGCCTCGGCGAGCTTGACGAAGGCGCGGGCGCGGTGGGAGAGGCCTTTGCCCCGGGGCGGCAGGCCGTGCTTTTCTTCCGAGCCGATCTCGCCGAAGGTGCGTTCATGACCGTCGGGCAGGAACAGCGGGTCGTAGCCGAACCCCTTGTCCCCCCGCGGCGGCCAGGCGACCGCGCCGTCGACGCGGCCCTCGAACTCTTCAACGTGCCCGTCCGGCCAGGCGAGGCAGAGCGCGGCGATGAAATGCGCGCGCCGCTGTTCCGGCGCCTTGGCGCCGCGCTCGACCAGCAGGGTCTGGATGCGGTTCATGGCCGCGCGGAAATCCTTGTCCGGACCGGCCCAGCGCGCCGAATGAATGCCCGGCTCGCCGCCGAGCGCGTCGACCACGAGCCCGGAATCGTCGGCGAAGGCGGCGCGGCCGGTCGCCTTCGCCGCGGCCAGCGCCTTGATACGCGCGTTGGCGGCGAAGGTCTTGCCGGTTTCTTCCGGTTCCGGCAGGCCAAGCTCGCCGGCCGACTGCGCCTCGATCGAATAGGGCGCCAGCAGCTCGCGCATCTCGCGCAGCTTGCCCGGGTTATGGGTGGCGATGACGACGGGGGAAGTGAGTTGGCGTGGCATTTTCTCTCCGTCATGCCCGCGCAACCGGGTCCGGCCTTCGGCCGGCCCGGCTGTAGACTTGTCCGGGCATCCACGTCTGGCGGCAGCGCTACAAGTAAAGGCGTGGATGGCCGGGACAAGCCCGGCCACGACGAGTCACAATATGGAGCTCGCCTTCACCCCACCGCCAGCTTCTGCAAGTCCACCAGCTTGGCGATGCCCTTGCGCGCGAGCGCGAGCAGCGCCATGAACTGGTCCTCGCTGAACGGGGTGCGCTCGGCGGTGGCCTGGATCTCCACGATATTGCCCGCGCCGCTCATGACGAAATTGGCGTCGGTCTCCGCTTCCGAATCCTCGGCGTAGTCGAGATCGAGCACCGCGGTGTTGTTATAGACGCCACAGGACACCGCCGCGATATGATCCCGAAGTACGTTCGCCTTGATCATGTCGCGCGCCTTCATCCAGGTGAAGCAGTCGGCAAGCGCTACCCAGGCGCCGGTGATCGAGGCGGTGCGGGTGCCGCCGTCGGCCTGGATGACGTCGCAGTCGATGGTGATCTGCCGCTCGCCCATGGCCTGCAGATCGACAACCGAGCGCAAGGAGCGTCCGATCAGCCGCTGGATCTCGACCGTGCGGCCGCCCTGCTTGCCGGCCGAGGCCTCGCGGCGGGTGCGCTCGGAAGTGGCGCGCGGCAGCATGCCGTATTCGGCGGTGACCCAGCCGCGCCCCTGGCCCTTGAGCCAGGGCGGCAGCCGCTCCTCCAGGCTGGCTGTCACCAGGACGTGGGTATCGCCGAATTTCACGAAGCAGGAGCCCTCGGCGTATTTGACCACGCCGCGCTCGAGCGAAATCGGGCGCAATTCGTCGACTTCTCGGCGGCTCGGCCGCATGGGTCCTCCCTGGGGCCGACGTCAAGCCGCCCGCATTTTGCTGTTCGGCGCACACCATAGCCATAAGCCCGGCTTGAACAAGTGCGATAGAATGGTCAATTCTTGGGACGGGTGAAGGAGTTAAGCGGTGGCTTCCCACGACATCCCGATCGGCGCGACACAAGTAAGCCTGGCGGCGCTCAACGAGCGCTCGCGGGAGATTTTCCGCTCGATCGTCGAGAGCTATCTGGCGACCGGCGAGCCGGTGGGCTCGCGCAACCTGTCGCGCATCCTGCCGATATCGCTGTCGCCGGCTTCGGTGCGCAACGTGATGTCGGACCTGGAGCAGCTCGGGCTGATTTTCGCCCCGCACACCTCGGCCGGGCGGCTGCCGACCGAACTGGGCCTGCGCTTTTTCGTCGACGCGCTGATGGAGGTGGGCGACCTCACCGAGGGTGACCGGCGCAATATCGAGGCGCAAATCGCCGGCTCGGGCGCCGGCAAGTCGCTGGAATCGGTCCTCACCGAAGCCTCGCAGATGTTGTCGGGCTTGACGCGCTCGGCCGGGATCGTGCTCACCGCCAAGAGCAATGTGCGGCTCAAGCACATCGAGTTCGTGCGGCTGGAGCCGGCGCGCGCGCTCGCGGTGCTGGTGGCGGAGGACGGCCAGGTGGAAAACCGGGTCCTCAATGTGCCGCCGGGCCTGCCGACTTCGTCGCTGATCGAGGCCGGCAATTTCCTCAATGCCCGCATTCGCGGCAAGACGCTGAACGAATTGCGTGCCGAGACCGAAAATGCGGTCAAGGAAGGTCAGGCAGAGCTCGACCAATTGACCCAGAAGATCGTCTCCAACGGGCTGGCAAGCTGGTCGGGCGGCGACAGCGACGACCGCCAGCTCATCGTGCGCGGCCACGCCCATCTGCTCGAGGATCTGCACGCGCTGGAGGACCTGGAGCGGGTGCGCTCGCTGTTCGACGCGCTGGAGACCAAGCGCGGGGTGATCGACCTGCTCGGCCGCGCCGAGGGCGGGGAGGGTGTGCGCATTTTCATCGGCTCGGAGAACAAGCTGTTCTCGCTGTCCGGTTCCTCCACCATCGTGGCGCCCTATCGCGACACCAAGGGCAGCATCGTGGGGGTCATCGGGGTGATCGGGCCGACCCGGCTGAACTATGCCCGGGTTATCCCCATGGTGGATTATACCGCGCGGGTGGTGAGCAAGCTCTTGGGCGGTTAAAAGCTTGGGCGGGTGGAGGCTTGGGCGGGTAAAAGGCCCGGGAACGCTTGATTTTTGCGGCCGGAGCCCTGATATGCCCGGCATCCACCATTCATTTGAGGTTGATCTACGATGACGGACCCGACCGCTCGCCACAACGCCGACGCAGTGGCCGAGACCGAGAGCGGCCAGCAAAACGGTAACGGCGCGCCCCAGCAGGACCCGCAGGCGCAGGATACGGCGGCGCCCCCGCCCGATCCGCTGGCGGAGGCTCGCCGCGAGGCCGTCGAATACAGGGACAAGCTGCTGCGCACGCTGGCCGAGATGGAGAACCTGCGCAAGCGCACCGAGCGCGAGGTCGCCGACTCGCGACTCTACGGCATCGCCAGCTTCGCTCGCGAGGTGCTCGCGGTGGCCGACAACATGCACCGTGCGCTCGAGGCGGTCGGCCCCGATCTGCGCGAGCACGTCGATGCCAAGGTGAAGTCGCTGATCGAGGGGGTCGAGCTGACCGAGCGCGAATTGATGAAGGCGCTGGAGAAGAGCGGCGTGCGCAAGTTCTCGCCGCAGGGCGAGAAGTTCGATCCCAACTTTCATCAGGCGATGTTCGAAATGGAGGCGGCGGATGTCGCCCCCGGTCATGTCGCGCAGGTGATTCAGGCCGGCTACATGATCGGCGAGCGCGTGCTGCGCCCTGCGCTGGTCGCGGTCGCCAAGGCGGCGAAGACGCCGCGCCCGGCCAACAGCAACGACAATCCAGGCGACGCGAACTGAGCGGCGCTCGCAGTCTGCGAGCAAGTGCGCGCAATTGTCGCGTTTGGCGTGGCGCGCGCACTTCTTGCCTGGAGCGATTCTAGCTTCTGATCGCCGCGGCGCATGCGCGCTTCGTTCGCGAAGGCGCGCAAGCGGTTACGCATGATTTCTTCATTGTACTAATTCGAGCTTTGCCGCCGCGTGCGCGGATGAGCCTTTCCTGTCCCCCGAAATCACATTGGACTAATTATAAACTATTGATTTTGCAGGCTTTTCTGTTGACGCGCGGCGCGGCCGCGATGAATCCTCGCGGCGATTTTCCACCCACGGGGACGACATCATGGCCAACATCATCACACCATCGGGCGGCATGCGCGCATCGCTGCTCGGCGCGCTCGCGGCGATCGCTTTTCTGGCGGCGCCGGCTCATGCCGACGCGCCATCGCTGAGCCAGGGCGCAGCGAACTACAAGCCCTTCGTCGTCGAGCACATCGGCAATGCGCTTGCCGGCGCCAAGCAGTTGCAGGCAGCGGTCAAGGCGAACGACGTCAAGGCGGCGCAGGCCGCCTGGATCAAGTCGCGCAAGGGCTGGGAGGCGGTCGAGCCGATCACCGGCGAGTTCTTCGAGAAGCTCGACGAGGCAATCGACGTCTGGCCCGACGCCAAGCACGGCTATCACGCGGTGGAAGCCGCGGTGTTCGCCGGCAAGCTCGGTCAAACCGGCGCGGCGGTCGACGAACTGGTGGCCAATCTCGCGGCATTCGAAAAGCAGGTGAAGGCGGAAAGCTTCAAGTTCACGCCGCAAGGCCTGCTCAACGGCGTTACCAAGCTCGCCTACGAAGTGGGCGAGAACAAATCCAAGGGCGGCGAGTCGCCCTATGCCGGCACCTCGCTGATCGACATGCACGAGAACGTCGAGGGCATCGAGGCGCTCTACAAGCTGGTGTTCGAAGGCCCGCTTAAGGCGAAGGACGCCAAGCTCGCCGCGGCCATCGACGAGAAAATCGAGGACGTCGAGAAACTCGTCGAGATGAAGGACCTCAAGCAGGTCGACCAGCCGGCCCTGCAGAAGGCGGCCGAGGAGCTGGCGGTGCTCTTGCAGAGCGCGGCGCCCAAGCTCGGCCTGCAAGCTCCGAACCTGGCGGGCTGACCCATGCATCCGCGCTGGATTTCCGCGGCGGGGGCGGCGGCTTGGCTGGTGATCGGTGTCGCGCAGGCGACGCCGATCACCACCCGGGAAGGCGTCCTCCCCTTCGGCACCGAATTGAACGAGGGGCAGCTCGATCAGCCGACTGAGCGGTTCGCCTTCGAAGCGGCGGGCGGCCAGCGCTCCTACCTGTTCAATCTCGGCGACATGCTGTTCTCGTCGCCGGGAATTCTCGGCGGCGCGGCGCGCAAAAGCGGCATGAGCTGCGATACCTGCCATCAGCAGGGCGCCGGCAACGCAAAGCTCTATGTTCCCGGCCTGTCGACACGGCCGGGGAGTTTCGACACCACCGGCGCGCTGTTCAATCCCAAGACCGACAACCATGTGCTGGACGCGGTGACGCCGCCGAGCCTGCGCGGCGCGCGCTATCTCGTGCCCTACGGTCATGACGGCCGCTACGGCTCGCTGCGTCTGTTCATCCGCAACGTCATCGTCAACGAATTCGCCGGGCCCGAGCCGGCGCCGCAGGTGCTCGACGCGCTGGAAGCTTACGTGCGCGAGATCGCCTTCCTGCCTAATCCGCAGCTCGAGGCCGGCGGTCGCCTGAGCGCCAAGGCGTCGCAAGCCGCGCGTCGCGGCGAGGCGCTGTTCAACAGGCCATTCCCGCACGACGTGGCCATGAGCTGCGCAAGCTGTCATCAGCCTTCCTCGGCCTTCGTCGATCACCGTGTGCACGATGTCGGCACCGGCGGTCTGTTCAAGACGCCGACGCTGGTCAATGCGAATTTCAACGCGCCCTATTTTCACGACGGGCGCTATGCCAGCTACGGCGAAGTGGTCGGCTATTTCGATCGTCATTTCGCGCTCGGCCTAAGCGACGGCGAGCGCGCCGACCTGGTCGCCTATCTCAATGCGGTCGGCGACGGCGAGCAGCCGACGACGCGTACGACCTTGCAGGCGGAGCTCGACGAGATCACCGCGTTCGCCAGCGTGCTCGACACCGCGCTGCCCGCGCGTGATGCCGCCACCATCGCGCTGACAATCGATGCGGTCGGCAACGAATGGCGCGAATTGGGCGAATGGTTTCCGGCGCCGACCGACTCCAGCATTGCCGACGGCCTTGCCGAGCGCCGCGTTGCGCGCGGCGCGGTGGCGGGTGTCGTGCTGACGCTCAGGCGCATCGAGATGGCGGCGGCGGACGGCGACTTCACGGCCGCCGCGGCGACTTATGCCGACTACCGCCAGCAAGCAGCCGCCGCGCGAGCGGTCCTGAAGAAGGCCGAGCCGTACTCGTTGTTCAATCCGCCGGTGTGGGCGGCGCATTTCGGCGCGCTGGAGAAGCTCGCAGCCTTGGCGCGCTAGCGGCAGGCGACAGATGGATTTTTGACTTTTCGACCGAGGCAAATGGGGGCGTTATGTGGAAGTGCAGTGAGAATGGCCGTCATTCGACGGTGCGGCGGCTGTGTCTGGTCCTGGCGGCCGGAACGGCGTTAGGTGGCGTCGCGGCCGCGCAGGCTAAAGAACCGGCCAAGGAGCCGCAGAAGCCGAAATCGATCTGGGAGCAGGAAACCTTCAGCGGCGACTGGCATGGCGCGCGCACCGCGCTCTCGGACGCGGGCATCGATTTCACACTGCAGTACATCGGGGAAGGCTTCACCGTCGCCTCCGGCGGCATCTACCGGCAGCCGAGTTATGAGGGGCGGCTCGAATTTTCCGCCGACGCCAATCTGGAGAAGTTCATGGGCTGGCGCGGCGCCAGCGCTCACGTCACGACGTTCTGGATTCACAACAGCGGACACAACGTCGCCGAGAACGTCGGCAGCATTTCGGATCCGAGCAATATCGATGCCCTGCCGACTACGCGATTGTTCACCGCATGGTTCCAGCAGGAGTTCGGCCCGCTGATGTCGGTGCGTCTCGGCCAGCTTGCCGCCGACGACGAGTTCTTTACCAGCGACACGGCCGGCGGCCTCATCAACGGCACCTTCGGCTGGGGCGACATCCTCGCCGCCAACATCACCAACGGCGGGCCGGCCTATCCGCTTGCCACGCCGGGCGCGCGCGTGCGGGTCAATCCGACCGAAAATATATCCGTGCTGGCCGGCGTGTTTTCCGGCGATCCGGCGGGCAAGGACTGCTTCGACGATCCGCAGGTGTGCAACGCGCACGGCACCACGTTCAGCTTTCATGGCGGCGCGCTGTGGATGGGCGAGCTGCAGTACAAGGTCAATCGGGGTGAGCACGCCATCGGCCTGCCGGGTACCTACAAGATCGGCGGCTGGTACGCGACCGCGAACCATGCCGACCAGCGCTATGGCATCGATGCGACCGGCACGGTGGTCTCGCTCGGCGTCGATCCGACCGCAGATGCGAACCAGCACCGCGGCGACTGGGGTCTCTACGCCATCGCCGATCAGATGGTGTGGCGGCAGGGCGAACGCAGCATGAGCCTGTTCGTGCGCGGCGGTTTCTCGCCGTCCGACCGCAATTTGTTGTCCTGGTATGTCGACGGCGGCGCAGGCTTCGCCGGTCTTGTTCCGGGTCGGCCGGCCGACGTGCTGACCTTCGGTGTGGCCTACGCCAATATCAGCAAAGATGCGGCGGCCGCCGACGATGACGCGCTTGCCTTCAATGGACCGCCCGCTTTCATCCGCGATTACGAGATGGTGTTTGAAGTCAACTACGCCTACCAGGTTGCGCCGTGGTGGATCGTCAAGCCTGACTTCCAATACATCATCCATCCCGGCGGCAATGTCGCCCATCCGGACGATCCGAACGTCACCGTGAAGGATGCGGCGGTGTTTGGACTGCGCAGCACTTTCACCTTCTGAACCCTCCAACCTCAAATCCCGGGCGCGGTCGCGAGCCATGCGATGGCTTGCACCGCTGACCCGGGTGTTTTTCGTCGCCCGGGAATCGGTGAAAATGAGGTTTGCCGCAGCCGCCGGGGCAGCGATAATGGCCCGGAGCTTTTCGGCTAGCGTAGGTGGCGTGCAATGGTTCGGGGGTCGCTGGCTTTCGCCATCGCGGCGGCGGTGGGGATTTCCGCGGCGCACGCGGCGGAGCCCGGCGGGCAAGCGGCAAAGCCGAAATCGATCTGGGAGCAGCAGACGCTGACCGGCGACTGGGGCGGCGCCCGCACGGCACTTAGCAATCGCGGCATCGATATCGGTCTCAACTACACCGACGAGGTCCAATCGGTGCTCTCGGGCGGGCTGCAGAAGCGCAGCATCTATGCCGGTCTCCTGGAGCTCAAGATCGATGCCGATCTGCAGAAGCTGATCGGCTGGACCGGTGCCAAGATCCATGTCAACGCCTTTCAGATCCAGAACACCAAGGGCGGCATTGACGCCGCGGCCGGCAGCATCTCGCCGCCCAGCAGCATCGACGCCTTCCAAACGACGCGGCTGTTCGATCTCTGGTTCCAGCAGGACTTCGGCAGCTATGGCTCACTGCGCTTCGGCCAGATCAACGCCGACGCCGAATTCTACCTCAGCAACACCGCCGGCGGGCTGATCAACGGCACGTTCGGCTGGGGCAACAATCTCGCCGCCAATATGCTGAGCGGCGGGCCGGCCTATCCGCTTGCGACGCCGGGCGTGCGGCTCAAGCTCACGCCGTCGGACGATTTCACTGCGCTTGCCGCGGTGTTCTCGGGCGATCCGGCCGGGCCCAACTGCAGCAATCCCGATCCGCAGCAATGCGACCGCTATGGCACGACCTTCAGCTTCGACGGCGGCGCCCTGTTCATGGGCGAGGTGCAATACCGCATCAATCACGGCAAGCACGCGGTCGGCCTACCCGGCGTCTATAAAATCGGGGGCTGGTACGCGACCGCCGATTTTACCGACCAGCACTACGGCAATGGGGCGGGCGGCGCGCTGCTCAGCCTCGCCGATCCCTCGGCGCCGCCGCCGGCCATGCACCGCGGCAATGGCGGCATCTATGCCATCGCCGATCAGATGGTCTGGCGCGGCGGCGACAGCAGCGTCAACGTCTTTCTGCGGGGCAGCGTCGCGCCGGCAGATCGCAATCTGGTTTCCTATTATGTCGACGGCGGCTTCGGCGTGAACGGGCCGCTACCCGGCCGGCCCAACGACACCTTCACCTTCGGCGTGGCCTACACCAAGATCAGCACCGACGCGGTGGCACTCGACCGCGACTTTCTTGACCTTGGCGGGCCGCCCTACGCCGTGCGCGACGCCGAAACCGTGTTCGAGGCAAGCTATGCGGCACAGCTTGCGCCCTGGTGGACGGTGCAGCCGGACCTGCAATACATCCTGCGCCCGAGTGGGGGGCAGGATCCAGACGACCCGGCGCAGACGCTCGACCACGTTTTCATCGCCGGCGTGCGCAGCGTCATCACGTTTTGAGAACCAGGGCGGGGGAATCCGCCGGGACGCCTGTTTTCAATGCAGGCTGACGCCGTCGCGCACGGCGCGGAAGCGCGGAAACAACGTGTTCCAGTCCTGCTTGCGGACGACGCCGACGATGCGCACGAAGGCGCTGCCCTCAAAGCGCAGCCACTGCACCAGCGTCAGCGGTACGCCATCCGGTCCCTTGGCGTCAGCCCTGACCTCGAACACCGGGCTGTTGTCGAGCCGCAGCGATTCCGCCGAGGTGACCTTGTCGATGCGCACGGGCGCGGAAGAGAGCAAGTCGCGGGCAAAGCGGGCCCGGTCCGATGGTCGGCGCGGCGCGCCGCCGCCCATTCCGACCACCATGTAGGGATACTTGAGTGGATCGTTCTCCGGTCCGTCGATCAGCACCGCCGTGGCCGGCGGCACCACCCGCATCACGCGGAAACCCGCCATGTCCTTGAGCTTGAAAGGCAGATGCTCGAGCATCGCATCGAGCGGAGGCGCCCGGAAGGTGACGCTGCGCAAAGCGGCGCGGATCGCCTTATCGGGATAGGTCGTGCGCGCCTTCTCCGGCACGTGCACGCGGACGAAGGCGGCGATCCGGCCGGCCTTCGGGCTCATCGTATTGGCCAGCAGATACCAGGAGCGAACCTTCTCGCCGGCAACAGTCGTTTCACCCGTGATGAGAAATCCGAGGCCGCCGGCGAAGGAGAACAGCTCGCGCTTCTCGACCGCGAGCCCCTTGATCTTGCCGGCGAAGCCCGACTGTTCCAGCCCCGAATAGGTGCGGCCGGGTATGTCGAACAGCGCGATGCTCACCTTGTGCGCGCTGTCCTCGAAGCCGGGGAAATGGCCGCTGGGCTCGAGATCTCCCGGCGGCAGCACTAGGCCGATGCGCGAACCGGCGGGAAACACCGGCTGGGCGGCACGGACCGGTGCGAGGCCGCAAAGGCCGGCCCAGACGGCGACGAGGAGAACCAAGGCGGGGCGAAACATGCGGTGCTGGCTGCTTTCTCGGTGGGCTACCCCCCGGGGCGCCTCCTAACCGGCTTCCCCCCGGCGCCGCAATGATAAAGATTCCGCCCTGGCGGCCGGCTGGACCCACCTGGCAAGGCCGATTTCGCCATGCCCTGGCTTGCGGCCCCCGGGGGCCCTCCTATATGAGCGATGAACCGCGAAACCCGCGGTGAATCGCGTATCCAGGGGGCTGGACAGGGGGTTAGCGGATGAGCCGCCGACTTGACCCGTCGGGCGCCAAGCGGCCCGGTCAGCCTGCCGCAATTTGAGAGGAAGAACCATGGGCAAGGTCATTGGCATCGACCTCGGCACCACCAATTCGTGCGTTGCCGTCATGGAAGGCAAGGCTCCGAAAGTGATTGAGAACGCCGAAGGCATGCGAACCACGCCTTCGATCGTTGCCTTCAGTGACGACGGCGAACGCCTTGTCGGCCAGCCGGCCAAACGCCAGGCGGTTACCAATCCGGAAAAGACCATCTTCGCGGTCAAGCGCCTGATCGGCCGGCGCTACGACGACCCGACGGTGGAGAAGGACAAGAAGCTCGTCCCCTACAAGATCTCGCGCGCCTCCAACGGCGACGCCTGGGTCGAGATCGACGGCAAGCAGTATTCGCCCTCGCAGATCTCCGCCTTCATCCTGCAGAAAATGAAAGAGACGGCGGAAGCCCATCTCGGGCAGAAGGTCGATCAGGCCGTCATCACCGTTCCCGCCTACTTCAACGACGCGCAACGTCAGGCCACCAAGGATGCCGGTAAGATCGCCGGCCTCGAGGTGATGCGCATCATCAACGAGCCGACCGCGGCCGCGCTCGCCTACGGCCTCGACAAGCAGAAGACCGGCACCATCGCGGTCTACGACCTCGGCGGCGGCACCTTCGATATTTCGATCCTCGAGATCGGCGACGGCGTGTTCGAGGTGAAGTCGACCAACGGAGACACCTTCCTGGGCGGCGAAGACTTCGACATGCGGCTGGTGAGTTACCTGGCCGACGAATTCCAGAAGGAGCAGGGCATCGACCTGCGCAACGACAAGCTCGCGCTGCAGCGGCTCAAGGAAGCCGCCGAGAAGGCCAAGATCGAGCTGTCGTCCACCACGCAGACCGAGGTCAACCTGCCCTTCATCACGGCGGATGCCACCGGTCCGAAGCATCTGACCATGAAGCTCACCCGCGCCAAGTTCGAGGCGCTGGTCGACGACCTCGTGCAGAAGACCGTCGAGCCCTGCCGCAAGGCGCTTAAGGACGCCGGCGTGTCGGCAGGCGAGATCGGCGAGGTGGTTCTGGTCGGCGGCATGACTCGCATGCCGAAGGTGCAGGAAGTCGTGAAGCAGTTCTTCGGCAAGGAGCCCCACAAGGGCGTCAACCCGGATGAGGTGGTCGCCATCGGCGCCGCCATCCAGGCCGGCGTGCTGCAGGGCGACGTGAAGGACGTGCTGCTGCTCGACGTGACCCCGCTGTCGCTCGGCATCGAGACGCTGGGCGGCGTGTTCACCCGTATTATCGACCGCAACACCACCATCCCGACCAAGAAGAGCCAGGTGTTCTCCACCGCCGAGGATAGCCAGAACGCGGTGACCATCCGGGTCTTCCAGGGCGAGCGCGAGATGGCGGCCGACAACAAGATGCTCGGCCAGTTCGACCTGATGGGCATCCCTCCGGCGCCTCGCGGCGTGCCGCAGATCGAGGTCACCTTCGACATCGACGCCAACGGCATCGTCAACGTCTCGGCCAAGGACAAGGCGACCGGCAAGGAGCAGCAGATCCGCATCCAGGCATCCGGCGGCCTGTCGGAAGGCGACATCGAGAAGATGGTGAAGGACGCGGAGTCCCACGCCGAGGAAGACAAGAAGCGCAAGGCGGCGGTGGAGGCGAAGAACCACGCCGAAGCCCTGGTGCATTCGACCGAGAAGGCGCTCGCCGAACATGGCTCCAAGGTCAGCGATGCCGAGCGCACCGCGATCGAGAATGCCATGGCGGATCTCAAGGAAGCGCTGAAGGGCGACGACGCCGATGCCATCCAGGCCAAGGCCAACACGCTGGCGCAGGCTTCCATGAAGCTCGGCGAGGCGATGTACAAGCAGAGCCAGGAAGCGCAGGCGACGCCCGGCGCCGAAGTCTGCCGGCGAGGCCAAGAAGGAAGACGTCGTCGATGCCGAGTTCACCGAGGTCGACGACGACAAGAACAACAAGAAGTCGGCGTAAGCGCCGGCCGCCGATCGTATGACGACGGCGCAAGATATACACACCGTCACCCCCGGGCTTGACCCGGGGGTCCATCTCCTTCGCAAGATGTTGGTTGGCCGGGTCAAGCCCGGCCATGACCGTGTGGGGGACTAGGACCAAGCGGCATGTCGAAACGCGACTACTACGAAGTCCTGGGTGTCACGCGCACTTGCACCGAAGTCGACCTCAAGGCGGCTTTCCGCAAGCTCGCCATGAAGCATCACCCGGACCGCAATCCGGGCGATGCCGACTGCGAGCACAAATTCAAGGAAATCAACGAGGCCTATGACGTGCTCAAGGACGGCGACAAGCGCGCCGCCTATGACCGTTTTGGCCACGCCGCCTTCGAGCAGGGCGGCATGGGCGGGCGCCGGCTTCGGCGCCGATTTCGGCTCGACCTTTGCCGACATCTTCGAAGGCATTTTCGGTATGGGCGCCGCGCGCGGCGGCCGTGCCTCCGGACGCGAGCGCGGCTCCGACCTGCGCTACAACATGGAAATCGGTCTGGAAGAGGCCTTCTACGGCAAGACCGCCCAGATCCGCATCCCCACCTCCGTTACCTGCGAGGTCTGCTCCGGCACCGGCGCCAAGTCCGGCACCAAGCCAAAGGCCTGCGCTACTTGCGGCGGCGCCGGCAAGATCCGCCACGCACAGGGCTTCTTCACGCTCGAGCGCACCTGTCCGACCTGCCAGGGGCGGGGCCAGGTGATCGACGATCCCTGCCCGAGCTGCTCGGGCGCGGGACGCGTGATGCGCGAGCGGACGCTGTCTGTGAACATTCCGCCCGGCGTGGAGGACGGCACCCGCATCCGGCTCGCCGGCGAGGGCGAAGCCGGCCTGCGCGGCGGGCCTTCCGGCGATCTCTATATTTTCCTCTCGCTCGAACCGCACGAGTTCTTCCAGCGTGACGGGGCCGATCTGCATTGCCGCGTGCCGATTTCCATGGTCTCGGCGGCGCTGGGCGGCGAGTTCGAAGTGCCCTCGATCGACGGCAGCAAGGTCCGTGTGAAGGTTCCGGGCGGGACCCAGACCGGGCGGCGTTTCCGCCTGTCCGGCAAGGGGATGCCGGTGCTGCGGTCGAAACAATCGGGCGACATGTACGTTCAGGTAATGGTGGAAACGCCGCAAAACCTGACCAAGCGCCAGCGCGAGCTGCTGGCTGAATTCGAAAAGCTATCGTCCGATAATACCCAGCCCGAGTCCGTGGGTTTCTTCAGTCGAGTCAAGGAGTTTCTTGATGGTCTGGGAAGCAGAAGCAGCCACTCCGACGGACCATCTTGACCCCCCGCCCGCCGATCTGTACCGGTGTTAATTTCGTAGGGGGCGGCAGGCGCCTCCCAAGCCGTGCGCGTGACCACCAAGCAAATGCCACAACAATCCCTCGTCCGCGTCGCCAAGAAGCCCCTGCGTCTCGATGACGAGGTGCAGTTCATCCGTTCCTGGATCGAGAAGCCGCTGTCGACCGGCGCCGTAATGCCTTCGAGCAAGGCGCTGGCGCGCACCATGGCGCGCTATGTCGATCCGACATCAAAGGCGCCGGTGATCGAGCTCGGGCCCGGCACCGGCCCGGTCACTCAGGCGCTGGTGCAGCACGGGGTCGACCCGGCGCGTCTGGTGCTGGTCGAGTTCAATCCCGATTTCTGCCGCTTGCTGCGCACGCGCTATCCGGAAGCCACCGTGGTGCAGGGCGACGCCTATCGGCTGCGCCGGCTCTTGGAGACCTATGTGAAGGAGCCGGCTTCGGCCATCGTCTCCGGCCTGCCGCTGGTCACCAAGCCGGTACGCACCCGGCTGCGGCTGATCTCCGACGCCATGGCGCTGCTGGCGCCCGGCGCGCCTTTCGTCCAATTCACCTACGCCATGGTGACGCCGATCCCGAAGGCGTTGTCGGGCATCAAGGCGACCGCTTCCGAGCTCATCTGGAAGAACGTGCCGCCGGCGCGGGTCTGGGTCTATCGCGGGGTCTAGGATAGGACCGTCGTCGCCTGCGAAGGCGGCCGACCCAGTACTCCCGGCGCCAGTTGCCGTTCATAAGCATGCGCTTGCTGGATGCCCCGCTTTCGCGGGGCATGGCAGTCAGTGCATTATAGGCCCGCTCGCCCCGCGGAGCCGCCGATGTCCATTCCGAAAATCCTCGTCATCCCCGGCTCGAACCGCACCGGCTCGCACAACGTCAAGCTGGCGGCGCTGGCGGCCAAGGAGTTGACGCTGATCGACGCCGACGTCACCCGCATTTCGCTCGCCGACTATGAATTGCCGATCTACGACGCCGATCTCGACTCGCGGCACGGCCAGCCCGCCAATGCGCTGGCGCTCAAGCAGATGATCGCGGCGCATCACGGCGTCTTCATCGCCAGTCCGGAATATTCGGCCTCGGTCACACCGCTCTTGAAAAACGCCATCGACTGGGTGTCGCGGGTGCGCGAGCGCGGCGACCCGACTCTACGCCGCTTTCAAGGGACGCGTGTTCGCCATCGGCGCCGCCTCGTCCGGCCGCAGCGGCGGCGTGCGCTCGTTGATGGCGCTACGCCAAATTCTCGAGCTCGGCTGCGGCGCCCTGGTGATCCCGGAGCAGGTGGCGATCCCCAACGCCGCGCAGACCTTCGATGACGACGACAACATTGCCGACCTGGGCCTCGCCAATCTGTTCCGCGCCGAATTGCAGCGGCTGGTGGACATGGCGCGGCTGATGATGTGAGGAGATAATCTTGCGGTTGAATGCGCGCGAACGGCTGATCGTCGCCCTCGACCTGCCCTCGGTCGAAGCGGCCGAGGAGATGGTAGCCCGGCTCGGCGAGCGGGTGCTCTTCTACAAGGTCGGCTACCAGCTCGCCTTTGCCGGCGGCCTGCCCTTCGCGGCCGGCCTGATCGCCGCCGGCAAACAGGTGTTCCTCGATCTCAAGCTGCACGATATCGGCAACACGGTCGAGAAGGGCGTGGAAAGTGTGGCGCGCATGGGTGCCACCTTCCTCACGGTGCACGGCTTTCCGCAGACCATGAAAGCGGCGGTGGCGGGCAAGCAAGGCTCCGCCTTGCGCATTCTCGCCGTCACCGTGCTCACCTCCTACGACGACGCCGACCTTGCCGCCGCCGGCTACGACATGAGCGTGAGCGAGTTGGCGGCGGCGCGCGCGCAGCAGGCGCGCGACATCGGCGTGGACGGGCTCGTCTGCTCGGCGGAAGAGGCCCCGCGCCTGCGCGATATTGCCGGAGCCGGCATGGTGCTGGTAACGCCGGGCATTCGCCCCGCGGGCAGCGCCACCGGCGACCAGAAGCGGGTGATGACGCCGGCGCGCGCCATCGAAGCCGGCGCGGATTATCTGGTGGTCGGCCGTCCCATCGTGGCCGCCGCCGATCCCAAGGCGGCGGCCGAGGCGATCGTCGCCGATATCGAGCAAGCAACCAGCAAATAGCGGGAGGACGAATATGCCGAAGGGCTATTGGATTGCGCAGGTCGAAGTCCGTGATCAGGCCGGCTACCAGAAATACACGGCGGCATTGCCGGAAATTCTGCGCAAATACAATTGCCGCTATGTAACGCGCGGCGGCAAGGCCGAAGTCGTGGAGGGCAAAAGTCGCAGCCGAATTGTCGTCTTGGAATTCCCCGACTACGAAACGGCCATGGCATGCTATCGCTCGCCGGAGTATGCGGAACTGATCGCGATACGCCAAGCCAGCGCCGACGCCGATCTGATCGTTGTCGAGGGCTATGACGGCCCGCAGCCCTAGGCGTTTCCCGCCTGCCGCGCTATACCGCCCCTAAAATCCGGGAGCTTGAGCCATGGCCGAAATGCGCTTGATCGTCGCGGGGGCTGGCGGGCGCATGGGTCGCACGCTGGTCAAGGCGATCACCGAAGCCAAGGGATTTTCGCTGGCCGGCGCGCTGGAAGACGCGCGCTCGCCGCTGATCGGCTGGGACGCCGGCACGCTGGCCGGTACGCCGGAAAACGGCGTCAAGCTCTCCGGCGATGCCGCGGCGCTGATCGAGAAGGCCGACGGCATCGTCGACTTCACCGCGCCGGTTGCGACGGTCGCATTCGCCGAGCTTGCCGCCAAGGCGGGCAAGGTGCATGTCGTCGGCACCACCGGCCTGAACGGCGCAGACGAGGGCAAGATCAAAGAGGCCGCCAAGCAAGCGGTGATCGTCAAGTCCGGCAATATGAGCCTCGGCGTCAATTTGCTCGCCGCGCTGACTCGGCGCGTGGCCAAGACGCTCGATCCTTCCTTCGACATCGAAATCCTGGAAATGCATCACAACCAGAAGGTCGACGCGCCGTCCGGCACGGCGCTGCTGCTCGGGCGCGCGGCGGCGGAAGGGCGAGGCATCGATTTCGACCGCCACAAGGTGATGAGCCGCGAGGGCCACACCGGCGCGCGCAAGGCCGGCGACATCGGCTTTGCTACCTTGCGCGGCGGCAGCGTGGTGGGCGAGCACAGTGCGATCTTTGCCGGTCCTGCCGAGCGGCTCGAGCTCGTGCACAAGGCCGAGGATCGCATGATCTTCGCGCGTGGCGCGCTGCATGCCGCGCTTTGGGCGCGTGGGCAAAAGCCCGGGCTTTATTCGATGATGGACGTACTGGGGCTCGGTAATTTCTGATCGCCATATAAAAATTTCATAAAGTTGCCCGCCCAGATTTTTTGCGTTCCTCCGGCGTCGGCGTTATGCGTTGAAGGCCGCATAACCCGGGGGGCGATAATGGCCGTCGATCTAAATACGCCGAGAGGCAAACAGATGCTCGGTTTGCTTTTCGTCGGCTTTTTTGCGCTCGTATGCACCTACCTTCTCGATAATTTCGTGGTGCAAAGCGATCCGCTCTGGCTGGTGCTGACCTGCGTATTGCTGGCAGTCGTCGCGGTCTGCTTCGTCAGCGCGGGGCTCATCGCACGAAAAATGCGCAGCGCCTGATCGCTCGCGTGCGATCAGTCTTGCCTCGGCACATACTCGTCCGACCATTTCAGCATCGCGTTGAAGCTGATCGAGATGCGCGGGGTCTCGCTCAGGTTCGGATGAACGAAGTGCATGAGGAATGCCGGCCACAATAAGATTTCGCCGGGCTTCGGCATCACCGTGTGCTCCGGATTGACGTAAGGATCGCCGCGGATCGCATTCATGTTCACCGCCGGCCCGCGCGGGTCGTAGAAGGTGATGGCGCCCGGCCGCACGTCCTTGCGCGTGCGCAAGGGCGCGCGCTCGGTCGGCACCTGCACGTAATAGGTGCCCGACAAATAGCAATGCGGGTGGTTGTGCGGGTCGTGATAGTCGCCCAGCCGGTTGACATTGGGCCAGCCGTGCAGCGACCAGTCGACGTTGTAGATCATGTTCATCTGGGCGAAGTAGCCGGCCACCGTGCGGTTGATGCATTCGCGCAGCCAGGCCACCGCCGGGTGCTCGACGGTGAGGAAATTGCCGCCGCGATAGTCGGTGGTGAGGTCGGCCTTCCGCTCGTCGAGCTCGAGGATGAGGGCGGCCAGCGCCTGGTTGGCGACCTCGGCCGACGGCAGCGTGCGGCGCAGAAACATGGTCGGCCACAGCGCCGAAAAGCCGTCCGTTCCCTGCTCGGTCATCCAAGGCCTCCCATGCGGTGCGCCATCCTGCCATGAACGCGGGCCGAAGCGGCCTCGGATTTTGCCACCCCCGGGCTTGACAATCGCAAGTCGGATATATCCGACTTGCGCATCTATAATGGCTTGAACTCGGGAACACCCGAGTTCGAGTGGTCCATCTTCTTTTGAAAGATGGCTTGCCGGGTCAAGCCCGGCAATGACAGGATCGAAAGGCCTTGCAATGAGCGACCGTCTGCTTGTGCTCGTGCGCCACGGCGAGAGCGACTGGAACAAGAAGAACCTGTTCACCGGCTGGCGCGATGTCGATTTGAGCGAGAAGGGCGTCGAGGAGGCCCGCTCGGCGGGCCGCAAGCTCAAGGCGCAGGGGCTCGCCTTCGACGTGGCCTTCACCTCGGTGCTGATGCGCGCCCAGCGCACCCTCGACCTGATGCTGGAGGAGTTGGGGCAGACCGGCCTGACCACCTACAAGGATCAGGCGCTGAACGAGCGTGACTACGGCGATCTCTCCGGCCTCAACAAGGACGACGCCCGCAAGAAATGGGGCCCCGAGCAGGTGCACATCTGGCGGCGTTCCTACAACGTCGCGCCGCCCGGCGGCGAGAGCTTGCGCGACACCGCCGCGCGGGTCCTGCCCTATTACATCAATGAAATTCTCCCCGCCGTGCTGCGCGGCGAGCGCGTGCTGGTCTCGGCGCACGGCAATTCGCTGCGCGCGCTGGTGATGGTGCTCGACCGGTTGTCGCCTGACACCATCGTCAAGCGCGAGATCGCCACCGGGGTGCCGATGATCTACCGACTCAATGCCGATGCCACGGTGGCCTCGAAGCTCGACCTGGCGGCGTGACCCGAAGGCTGCCGTGTCCCGCTTTCGCGGGGCACGACAGCGAAGCGCGGCCTCGATCAATCGCGTTCGATGATCTTGATCACCCTGCGGGAATGCGGCTCGATGATGACCCGCTCGTGGTTCACCACCGCGTAGGCATATCGCGGATGACGCGGAATCCGGTGAATGACAACCGTGCGCGGCAGCGGATGCCCAACCACCACGTCGCGCTCGACCGTCACTGAGGGAACGTCTTCCCGCTCCACATAGGTCACGACCGGAGGCGGCGGCGGTTCGATCACGCCGATTGCACCGCCAACCACGCCACCCACGGCCGCGCCGACCGGCCCCAGCACCTGCGCGCCGGCCGCCGCGCCGCGCGCAGCACCGCCTTCGATGTCTTGCGCCAGCGCCATGCCGGGAGCGATGGCCGCCGCGGCCAGCAAGGTTAAAAGAATACGCTTCCGCATCTGTGCCTCCTCATTGTCAATTGCGATGCGGATACAACGTGTTCCGGCGCCGCGACGTTCTGTTGGAACCGCGCCTTGCCGAACACTTTGCGTGACGAGTTGTGTAGATGCGGCTGAAGGCTGCTTGCGTCCCTGCAAAGAAAAAGCCCCGCCCAAAAAGGCGGGGCTCTTCTTGTTGCCACAAGGCCGTTCAATCCCACGCAACTCGCCGCTTCGCGCTACCTTCTCGTCATTCCCACCGGACAAAAGCGTGTCAATGAGAACTTTGGGCGGCAGCGGTCTTATCGAACTTCAGGGCTCCCCGTTGGGGCGGCGGCGGTTTCATTTTGACATATCGCGACGCGGGCTCGGGCGGTTCGGTCAATCCGCCCACGGTGACGCCAATCGCTGCGCCAGCCGCGGCGCCGACCGGTCCGCCTACCACGGCGCCGGCCACCGCGCCGCCAAGCAGGCCGTATAGCGCGTTCTGCGCAACGGCCGCTCCCGGCGCGACGATCATCGCCGCCAGCAGCGCAAAGACAAAGCGAATGCGCATGACACGGCTCCTGAATTCCATCGTGCATTTTCAACAAAGATAACGCGCATGTGTCGCGCCGCGTTCCTGCGCGGCGCGGAACGGTTCCGGTGGATGTGTGCAGTGCGAAAGAATTTACGCGGCCACCATGCCGGCTTCCCAGCCGAGCATGGCGCGCTTGCGGGTCAGGCCCCAGTGATAGCCGGTGAGCTCGCCGCTCTTGCCGACGACGCGATGGCACGGCACCACGAAGCAGAGCGGGTTTTTGCCGACGGCGCCACCGACCGCGCGCGCGGCTTTCGGCACGCCGGCGCGTGCGGCGAGATCCGAGTAGGTGGTGAGCTTGCCCATCGGCACTTTGAGCAGCTTCTCCCACACGCGCACTTCGAAATCGGTGCCGATGAGAACGACGCGCAGCGGCTGGTCCTTGCGCCAGAGCGCGGCGTCGAAAATGCGGCGCGCGGTCGGCGCAGTGGCGGCGAAGTCTTCCACGTATTTCGCCTTCGGCCAGCGCGATTTCATATCGCGCAGCGCCGCCCGCTCCTTGCCGCTGTCCGCCAGCGCAAGTCCGGCGAGCCCGCGCGGCGTGATCATCACCAGCGCCATGCCGAAGGGGGAGGGGTGGAAGCCATAGGTCAAGGTGAGGCCTTCGCCGCCCGCCTTCCATTCGCCTGGCGACATGGATTCGTGGGTGACGAAAAGGTCGTGCAGCCGGCCCGGGCCGGAGAGGCCCACTTCGTAGGCCGTGTCGAGCACGCTCGCTGACGAGCGCAGCAATTCGCGC
Source organism: uncultured Pseudomonadota bacterium (assembly GCA_963837965.1). Classification (GTDB taxonomy): domain Bacteria; phylum Pseudomonadota; class Alphaproteobacteria; order Rhizobiales; family Xanthobacteraceae; genus Pseudolabrys. The sequence goes on from CAWIPY010000017.1 coordinate 473,991, forward strand.
GCATGGTGAAGCGTGAGCGCCTGCAGGAAGGCTTTCGGCGTCAACCCGCACCAGCGGCGGAACAGGTGATGCAGATCGGTGGCCGAGACACCGGCGGCATGGGCGATGTCCTCGACCTCGGGCTGCGCGCGCCAGTGCCCGCGGATATGCGTGATGGCGCGTCGCACCACGTCGTAGTCCGCCGCCGCGGTGGTGAGCGGGCTCAAGGTGAAGGGGTCGGGCGAAGCCGTGGTTTGCAGGGTCATGCTCATGGCCTGCGATTTACGACGGGAGGGCGGCGCCAGCCACCCGATTTCTGGATTTCTCCGCCCTCTCAGGGTACGGCGAAAAACCGGCGAATCAATTCAGCACCGTCCTTGTCACGCCGCGCTTGGCCTCGTTGAGCGCAGTCCCCAGCGCCTTGGCGAATGTCGCCTTCTCGGCCGGACCGAGGAAGCTGGCGATGCCCAGTTCCTTGCCGCGCGAGACCAGGAACAGCCGCTCGATGCCGAATTCCTCGTGCACCACCTTGTCGAGCTTGACCCAGAGCGGGTTGAGCACCCATTCGCGCACGACGCCGCGATGGCTGACTTTGCGCACGGTCAGCGCTGCCGGGGTGATCTTCACCTCTTCATAGGCCAGGGCGTGGCGGTAATTGAGCTTGAAAGCCCAGTATAGGAGCAGAACGTCGAGGCCGAAAAAGCCGAACACCGGCCACGCGCCCATGAGCAGGAAGGAGAGTCCGGCCACGAAGCTGACCAGCCCGTAACCGCCGATCAGGATCCAGAAGCCGACCCGGCCGAGCGAACGGTGCGGTGTGATCACGGCGGAAAAGATCGTGGGTTCGAGCTCGCGGTCGTTGTCGGCGGTCATGGCGGTCACTATACCGGAAATCATGGCGAAAAAGGCGACCCGCAAGCAGGCAAAGAGCAAGCAGGCCAAGAAGAAGGCGCCGAAGCGCAAGGCACCTCGCCGCAAGGCATCTGCGCGCAAGGCATCCGGTCCCAAGGCCCGCAAGCCCGCCGCCAAGGCCGGCAAGGGCAGGAGAGCCAAGGTGAAGGCCCCGCTGCAGCGCCTGAAAGCCGATGCCCAGGCGACGCAGGCCGCGCTGCCGCAATGGACCAATGCGCAGGTCGAGGAGGCGTTCCGCCGCTTCCAGGCCGCCAATCCCGACCCCAAGGGCGAATTGGCCCACATCAACCCGTTCACCCTGCTGGTGGCGGTGGTGCTGTCGGCGCAGGCGACCGACGCCGGGGTCAACAAGGCGACGCCCGCCCTGTTCGCCGCCGCCGACACGCCGGCCAAGATGGTGGCGCTGGGCGAGGACAAGGTGCGCGACCTGATCAAGACCATCGGCCTGTTCCGCACCAAGGCGAAGAACGTGGTGGCGTTGTCGCGCATCCTGGGCGAGCAGTACGGTGGTGAGGTGCCGCGCGCGCGCGAGCTGCTGGAAGCGCTGCCCGGCGTCGGGCGCAAGACGGCCAACGTCGTGCTGAATATCGCCTTCGGCGAGCCGACCATTGCGGTCGACACCCACATCTTCCGGGTCGGCAATCGCACCGGGCTCGCCACCGGGAAGACGCCGCTCGAAGTCGAGCAGAAACTGGAGCTGGTGGTCCCGGCCGAGTTCAAGCGCCACGCCCACCACTGGCTTATTCTGCACGGGCGCTACACTTGCCTGGCGCGCAAGCCGCGCTGCGAGGTGTGCCTTATCGCCGACCTGTGCCAATGGCCCGGCAAGACGGTGGCGAAGTAGCCGTCGCGGGCGCCACACACTCACCTGTCATCACCCGCGAAAGCGGGTGATCCAGTAATCGCGAAATCATCCTGGGTACTGGATGCCCCGCCTTCGCGGGGCATGACAGCAGCAGGGGCAGCTACCGCCCCGGCTCGAACAGCTCCGCCCGCTTGTCGCTCATGCGCTTGTGCACATGCACCATGAACGCCATGGCGAAGATGGGCGTCGCCAGATTCACAACCGGGATCGACACGAACAAGGCGATCACCATGCCGCAGAGAAAGACGTAAGTGCCGTTCGCCTTGCGCATGGCCTTGGCTTCGAACGGCGGGCGGAAGCGCATGGCGGCGAGCTCGAAATATTCGCGGCCGAGCAGGTAGGCGTTGGCGAGGAACAGGATGATCACGCCGAGGCCGGCGAAAAAGATGAAAGGCAGCGCGCAGAAATAAACCAGCAGCGTCAGGAACGCGATCTTCAGGCCCTCGATCGTTGCGCGAAAGAACGGCAGGGCGCGGCCGAGCGGCTCGGCCGGATAGTATTCGCGTTCGACGGCGTCGCCCACTTCGTCGACGAAGAAGCTGCCGACGAAGGCGGCGATGGTCGGCATCAGGAACAGGGCGCCGGTGACGATGCCGAGGCTCGCCATGATCGACAAGAGCCAGGCGAGCGTTTGCCAGAGCGCATGATGGGCGAAACCCGTTGAGTGCTCGGCCCAGGTGGCGCCGTTTTCCGCCAGTGCCGAGAGGATGCGTTGGAGCACCACCCCGACGATGATGATAAGCAGCAGCGCCAGCCCGACCGCCTTCATCAGCACGGCGCGCAGGGCGGGCGTGAACATCTGTGCAAGCGCTTTTGCGGCGGCGTCGATCATGGCGGGCCAGAGGTAAGACTATCGGAAGCTAACGGCAAGAGCGGGCCACACACTCGGACGTCACGCCCGGCAATGACAGCGGAGAGGTTGAGGGACGGTAAGAGCCCTCGTGAGACGGCCTGCGCCTACCGCATTGCCGCCAGCGCCTCGGCCTCCAGCGCGGCCACGTGGGCGTCTTCGGCCGGAACCAGGCTCGCCGCCTGGTGTTCGGCCAGGTCGGCCCAGGCCACCGCCTTGTAGTCGAAGCCGCGCGCCAGCGTCGGCTTGACCACCTCGAAATAGGGCGAAATGTCGAAGTCGCGCGGTGCGTACAGCGAGGAATGACGGATTTCCAGGATCTCCGCGCGCGCCGCCTTGTTCTCCACCCGTGTCACCTTGGGCAGGATCGGATAGCGCACCTGCTCGAAAGCCTGCGCGATCAGGGCGGAACAGATGATGCGCGTGGGATGCCCGGAGCCGAGCGCGATCATGCGGCGGCGCCAACGCTGCGGCACCGGCAGCGGGAAGAGATAGCGCATCAGGTCGATGATGTTCTTCAGATCATAGTCGAAGCCGATGCGCTCGGCGGCATAGGCGCAGACGCGCGCGCAGTCGTCGGCGCTCAAGCCGGCCGGCCGGCAGATGCGGGTGTGAAAGCGGGTATATTTCGACAGGGGCGCAGCTACGACGCCCTGTCCGATATTGGCCTCCACCAGCACCAGCGGCTCGCCGCCCATGCTCACGCGGTCGCCGATCGGTCCCACGTAAAGCGCGGCGTGCGACCAGGTGGACTGCGTGAGGTACTTGATGACGCCGGAAATGTGGTTGCTGCCTTCGACCAGCAGCACGTCGCCGGGCTTCAGCGTCGCGCGCAAGGCGTCAGGCTCGCTCGGTGTATACGGCTCGAAGCCTTGCGCCGGCTTTTCCAGATAGCGGGCGATCAACCGCCCGACCCCATCGACCATGACGCCCATTTCGCCCGGTTCCCCCCGTGTCAGTTCTTGACACCGGCCTGGCGGCGCTTGTCGTCGCGCCGTCTCTTATTGCCGCCAAATTTAGCAAGGAGTCATTGCAATTTGGTTCATCCCCCGACGGCATCTGTTACGGTTTCTTGACCATGAAATTTGCGGGAGCAGGCGGCTTCGGGCAAATTGGCGTGGCAAACGTCAACCATTCGGAAATCATGCCGAGGCTTACCCGCCGCGCCTTTCTTGCCGGTTCCGCCGCGCTGCTGGCGGCACCCGCGGTGCATGCGCGCGGAGAGCCGGATGTCGATGTCGTCATCGTCGGGGCCGGCGCGGCCGGGATCGCCGCCGCCAGGCGCGCACGGGCCGGCAAGGCGCGGGTGGCGCTGTTCGAGGCGGGGCCGCGCATCGGCGGGCGCTGCATCACCGATACGCGCATGGGCGTGCCGTTCGATCTCGGCGCGCACTGGATGCACTATCCCGGCAGCAATCCGCTGGAGAAGGCGGCGCCGGCCGACGGCCTCTCCGTCTATGCGGCGCCGCGCGGCCAGACGGTGCGCGTGGGCCCGCGCGACGCGCGCGCCTCGGAACTGGAGAATTTCCTCGCCGCTCTGGTGCGCTCGCAGCGCGCCATCGACGAGGCCGGGCGCAAGGGCGATGTGGCTGCGGCACGCGCGCTGCCGGCCGATCTCGGCGTCTGGCGGCCGACCATCGAATTCGTGCTCGGCCCCTATTTCTGCGGCAAGCCGCTCGACCGCATCTCCGCCGCCGATCTCGCCAATGCCGGCCGGCGCGACTTCGCCGACTTCTGCCGCCAGGGCTATGGCGCGCTGCTGGCGAAGCTCGCCGCCGGCACCTCGCCGCAACTGTCGACGCCTGTGAGCCTCATCGACCGCGATCGCCAAGGCGTCGATGTGCACGCGGGCAAGCAGCGTCTGCGCGCACGCACGGTGATCGTGACGGTGTCGACCAATGTGCTGAGCGCCGGCAAGATCACGTTCAAGCCGGAACTGCCGCGCGAGACGCTTGCCGCCTGCCGCGCGCTCGCGCTCGGCAGCTACGACCATATCGGGCTGATGATGCCGGGCAATCCGCTCGGTCTGCGCCCGGACGATATGGTTTTCGAGCAGGCGAGCGGTCCGCGCACCGCGGCGCTGCTCGGCCGGGTGTCCGGCAGCGACCTGCACATGCTCGAAGTGGCGGGCGCTTTCGGCCGCGATCTGACCGCCCAAGGCGAGGCCGCCATGCTCGATTTCGCGCGCGAGTGGATCGGCGCGCTGTTCGGTTCCGGCGCCAAAGACAGGATCGCGCGCAGCCAGATCACGCGCTGGAACGCGGAACCCTGGGTATTGGGCGCGATGTCGGGGGCGAGCCCGGGCCATGCCGATGCGCGCCGCACGCTGATGGAGTCGATGGGCGGCCGCATCTGGTTCGCCGGCGAGGCAGTGCACCGGAGCAAGTGGGGCACGGTGGACGGCGCCTGGGAATCGGGCGAGCGCGCGGCGCTGGCCGCGCTCGGCGCCATGGGCATGCTGGACAAGCCCAAACCGGAGCGCTCTTCCCGCTCGCGCGAGCGCGAGCGGGAGCGGGAACGCGAGCGTGAACGCCGCCGTCGCTACGAACGCCGGCATCATCGCCGCCATCGTTAATTGGAGAAGCGCCATGGCCAAGCGTCCGCGGGCACTGATCGCATGGTCGAGCGGCAAGGACAGCGCCTGGGCGCTGCACGCGGTGCGCCAGCAGGGCGACTACGACGTCGTCGGCGCGCTTACCACGGTGACCGACGGTTTCGCCCGCGTCAGCATGCATGGCGTGCGCGAGCAGTTGCTGCAGGCGCAGCTCGCCGCGGCGGGCCTGGAGCCGGTCGTGGTGCGCATTCCTTATCCATGCCCGAACGAAGTCTACGAGCGCGAAATGGCCGCGGCGGTCGCGGCGGCCAAGGCGCGCGGCGTGAGCCACATGGTCTTCGGCGATCTGTTCCTCGAGGACATCCGCGCCTATCGCGAGAAGCAGTTGGCCGGCACCGGCATCACGCCCGTTTTCCCGCTCTGGCTCAAGCCGACCGCCGCGCTGGCGCGCGAGATGATCGAAGGCGGCGTCGCGGCGCATCTTGCCGTCGTCGACCTGAAGAAACTGCCGGCGTCGTTCGCCGGCCGCCGTTTCGAGGGCGCGCTGCTCGATGACCTGCCGGCCGGCACCGACCCTTGCGGCGAGAACGGCGAATTCCATTCCTTCGTCTCGGCCGGGCCGATGCTGAAGGGCCGGATCGACGTGAAGGTCGGCGAGACCGTGGAGCGCGACGGCTTCGCCTTTGCCGACCTGCTGGCGGGGTGAATCATTCTCACTGTCGACAAGATCGCAGCGGCCCTTGTGTCACTGGTAGTGCTCGCCGGTTGCAACGGGAGCGACCGTCCGCACGGGTGGGAGATTCGCTATTCGACCGGTGTGAAGCTGAAGCCTCCCGCGCCCAATGAGGAATTCGCCTTTGATTTCCCGCTGGCGCCGGGATCGGTGCACTACATCAGCAAGCCGACGAGCGAAGCGGCAACGCGCGCCGTCAGCGCGGCCTTTACGATCGCGACGCGCGGCGACGCCGTCTTCGACTATCACACGGCCGCCAACAACACCTGCAAGGTGCCCGCGGCCGTGCGCCTCTTCCTGCAGCGGAAGGGCGACGACATGAGCGGCAAGGGCCCTTACGAATTTTACCGCTGGTGGTCGACCGCCGGGGTCGTCTTGAAGGACGGCGCCTTCTCGCTTGATATCCCGCTCGAGCCGGCGCGGTGGACGTCCGTGTTCGGCAGGAAAGGCGATGCCGCGCCGCGCGCCTTCGCCGCGGCGCTCTCACATCTTGGCGACGCGGGCGTGACCTTCGGCGGCGGCTGCTTCTACGGCCACGGCGTCTGGCTCTTTCGCGGGCAAGCCTCATTCACGATGCAGCGCTTTACGGTTCGCTAGGGCGGGATGAGATCAGGTCGAATCGGTTCACACTCCGCTCATTCCCGCGCAAGCGGGAATCCAGGGCCAAAAAACGAAATTTCAAAAATTTGGTCCTGGGTCCCCGCTTGCGCGGGGACGAGCGGGGAACATTCGGACTCGTGAAGTGGTTCGACCCTAACGCATCCCGCTCTAGCGCCGCTATCCGCGCAGCGTGCCGCCCGTGCGCTTGATCACCTCGGCGACGATCTTGGCCGCCAGCGCGTCGATTTCCTCGTCGGTCATGGTCTTGTCGCGCGGCTGGATGGTGACGGCGATGGCGATCGATTTCTTGCCCGGGTCGATCCCCGTGCCCTCGTAGACGTCGAACACCGTCACGCCGGTTATCAGCTTCTTGTCCGCGCTTTGCGCCGCGCGCACGATGTCGCCGGCCTTGACCCCCGCATCCACCATGAAGGCGAAATCGCGGGTCACCGGCTGGAACGGCGACAGCTCGAGGAGGGGCTTCGCCCGCGTCGGCTTGGCCTTGGGCTCGGGGATGTTGTCCAGCACGACCTCGAAGCCGACCAGCGGCCCTTCCGCGTCGAGCGCGTCGAGCGCGCGGGGGTGCAGTTCGCCGAACGTGCCGATGACGTTCTTCGGCCCCATCTGGATGGTGCCGCTGCGCCCGGGGTGGAACCACGCCGGCCCGCCCGGCACCACCTGAAGCGCCTGCATGGGCGCGCCGGCGGCGGCCAGCACGGCGAAGGCGTCGGCCTTGGCGTCAAAGGCGTCCACCGGCTCGGTTTTGCGCTGCCAGTGGCGCCCGATGCCGTCCGGCCGCGCCAGGGCGCGCCGCAGGCCCGTGGCCGCGGTCTGCTGGTCCTCCGGGCGGTCGCCCTTGAACACCTGGCCGACCTCGAACAGGCCGACGTCGGGAAAGCCGCGGTCGGCATTCTTCTGGGCCGCCGCCACCAGTCCCGGCATCAGGCTCGGCCGCATGTCGGAGAGCTCCGCCGCGATCGGATTGGCCAGCGCGAGCGCCGCGCTGCCGCCGCCGAACAGCTCGGCGTCGCGCTTGGACACGAACGACCAGGTGACGGCCTCGGTCAGCCCGCGGGCAGCGAGCGCGCGCTTGGCCTTGCGGGTGCGGTTCTGAATCGGCGTGAGCACGGCCTTGCGCGCCAGGTCGCCGCGCGGAAACGGCGTCGAGGGCACCTGGTCGACGCCGACGATGCGCACGATCTCCTCGACGATGTCGGCGCGGCCGTGCACGTCCGGCCGCCACGACGGCACCGCCACCTTGACGCGCTTCGGCTGGCCGGCGGCGAAGAAGCCGAGCTTCTCCAACACGCGGCGCACTTCGACGATGTCGAGCCGGATGCCGGCAAGCCGCGTCAGTTCGGTCAGCGGGAAGTCGATGACACGCTCCTCCGGCGCCGGGTCGCCGGCTACCAGGATCTCGGACGGCTCGCCGCCGCAGAACTCGAGCACCATCTGCGTCGCCAGCTCCAGGCCGGGGATCGTGAAAGCGGGATCGATGCCCCGCTCGAAGCGGTAGCGCGCGTCGGAATTGATGCCGAGCTTGCGGCCGGTCTGCGCGACATTGAGTTCGTTCCACAGCGCAGACTCGATCAGCACATCGGTGGTGTTCGCGTCGCAGCCGGTAGCCACGCCGCCCATGATGCCGGCCAGCGATTCCACCCCCTGCTCGTCGGCGATCACGCACATGCCCTGGTCGAGCGTGTAGGTCCTGCCGTCGAGGGCGGTGAGCGTCTCGCCGTTCTGCGCGCGGCGCACGGTGAGATTGCCTTTCACCTTGGCGGCGTCGAACACGTGCAGCGGGCGGGCGCGGTCGAAGGTGATGAAGTTGGTGATGTCGACCAGCGCGTTGATGGGCCTGCAGACCGATCGCGGTGAGCCGCTTCTGCAGCCAATCGGGCGACGGGACGTTTTTGACGCCCCGCACCAGCCGCAGGGCGAAGGCGGGGCAGAGCTCGGCCGTACCGATCGTCACCGTGACGGGGCAGGGGAATCGGCCGGCGACCGGCTTGGGCGGACGGTCCTTGAAGGTGCCGATCAAGGTGGCGCCTAGGTCGCGCGCGATGCCGGCAACGCCGGTGCAGTCCGGCCGGTTGGGTGTGAGGTTGATCTCGATCACCGGCTCGGCGCTGCCTGTCCAGCCGACATAGGATTGGCCAACGGGCGCGTCGGCCGGCAGGTCGATGATGCCGTCATGGTCGTCGGAGATCATCAGCTCGGCTTCCGAGCACAGCATGCCGCGGCTTTCCACGCCGCGGATCTTGCCGACCTCCAGCGTGATGTTCTTGCCGGGGATGAAGGTGCCGGGGGCGGAGAACACGCTCTTCATGCCGGCGCGGGCATTGGGCGCGCCGCACACGACCTGGATCGGCGGTTCGCCCTTGCCGACCTGGCCGATGTCGACCATGCAGACGCGCAGACGATCCGCGTTGGGGTGCTTCTCGGCGGAGACGACGGAGGCGATGACGAAGGGCGCAAGCAGCGCCGCCTTGTCCTCGACGTTCTCCACCTCGAGCCCGATCATGGTCAGCTTGTCGACGATCTCAGGCAGAGACGCGTCGGTGTCGAGATGCTCTTTGAGCCAGGGGAGGGTGAATTTCATTCCGTCTTTCCGCTGGCCGCAGCCTTTTCCCTCCCCCCTTGAGGGGGAGGGTTAGGGAGGGGGGTAGGGGCCTTGGCGGCATCGAGAATTGCTTCCAAAACGCCTGCTCGGTTTTTCAGAACGTCAGAATTCCAGAAACGAAGAACGCGATAGCCCTTCGATGAAAGCCATTGATCGCGATTGCGGTCGCGCTTGGATTCGGCATGCTGCCCGCCGTCGACTTCGACCACCAGCCGCGCATCCTGGCAGACAAAGTCGACGATAAAGGGTCCGATGGGGACTTGGCGGCGGAAGCTCATGCTGTCCAAACGATGCGCCCGCAATGCCGACCAAAGTTGACGCTCCGCATCAGTCATTTTTTGACGCAGTGCCTTCGCGCGGTTCCGATGAATGGGTGCGACGATCCGATGAGCAGCGTTGCTACCCCCCTCCCGGACCGCTTCGCGGTCCGACCTCCCCCTCAAGGGGGGAGGTGAAGAGTGCTCGTTGCGAGTCATCGCGCAACTCCAACCGTCATCCGCTCAATCCCCCCGCCAGCGTCGGAAAATCGAGCGGGCGGAAGCCGTAATGCGAGAGCCAGCGCACGTCGGCCTCGAAGAAGGCGCGCAGGTCGTGCATGCCGTATTTCAGCATGGCGATGCGGTCGATGCCCATGCCCCAGGCGAAGCCCTGGTACTCTTCCGGATCGAGCCCGCAATTGCGCAGCACGTTCGGATGCACCATGCCGCAGCCGAGAATCTCCAGCCAATCCTCGCCCTCGCCGAACCTGATCTCATCCTTGCCGCGGCGGCATTGGATATCGACCTCCAGCGACGGCTCGGTGAAGGGAAAGAACGACGGCCGGAAGCGCATCTTCACACTGTCGACCTCGAAGAAGGCCTTGCAGAACTCTTCGAGAATCCATTTCAGGTGGCCGAGATGCGAGCCCTTGTCGATCACAAGCCCCTCGACCTGGTGGAACATGGGCGTGTGCGTCTGATCGCTGTCGCTGCGGTAGGTGCGGCCGGGACAGATGACGCGGATCGGCGGCTGCTGGCTGAGCATGGTGCGCACTTGCACCGGCGAGGTGTGCGTCCGCAAAAGGAGCCGCGAGCCGTCGGCCTTGGGCGGGAAATAGAAAGTGTCGTGCATCTCCCGCGCGGGATGGCCTTCGGGAAAATTCAGCTTGGTGAAGTTGTAATCGTCGGTCTCGATGTCGGGGCCTTCCGCCACCGCGAAACCCATATCGGCGAAGATGGCGGTGAGCTCGTCGGTCACCTGGCTGATCGGGTGCACGCGGCCGGTCTCCGCCGGCGGCTCGCGCACGGGCAAAGTGACGTCGACGGCTTCGGTATTGAGGCGGGCGTCGAGCGCGGCATCGGCCAGCGCCTGCTTGCGTTCGCCGATGGCCGTGGCGACACGTTCCTTCAGTCCGTTGATCGCCGGACCTTGCACCTTGCGCTCGTCCGGCGTCATCGAGCCCAGCGTTTTCAGCAGCGCCGAGACCGAGCCGCTTTTTCCCAGGGCGCCGACGCGCACCGCCTCCAGCGCCGCCTCGTCTTGCGCGGCGGCGACGGCGGCGAGGACTTCGTTTTCGAGACTTGCGATGTCGGACATGGGTGTGGCTTCAGCCTTTCACAGTCCACGGTCCGTCATCATCCGAAGGCGGATGATCCAGTAACCCCGGCATGAGCGAGATTACGAGAGCCGGCGGTTACTGGGTCCCCGCTTTCGCGGGGACGACGCGCAGGGAATTACGCCGGCAGGGCGGCCTTGGCCTTCTCGACGATCGCCTGGAAGGCCGTCGGCTCATGGATGGCGAGGTCGGACAGCACCTTGCGGTCGACCTCGACGCCGGCCTTGGCCAGCCCGTCGATGAACTTGGAATAGTTGAGGCCGAACGGCCGCACCGCGGCGTTCAGGCGCTGGATCCAGAGCGCGCGGAAAGTGCGCTTGCGCCGCTTGCGGTCGCGGAAGGCGTACTGGTTGGCCTTCTCCACGGCCTGCTTGGCGACGCGGATGGTGTTCTTGCGGCGGCCATAATAGCCCTTGGCGGCTTTCAGGACCTTCTTGTGCTTGGCGTGTGCGGTGACGCCACGTTTGACGCGGGCCATGACAAATCTCCTTGAACCTGGCGAACTGAAGTAACGGGGACGGCCGCGTCACTAACGCGGTCAAAAAACCAAGAATCCGGTCAGCCGTTCGGCAGCCAGTATTTCTTGATGTTGTCGCCGTCGGTCTTGAACAAAACCGCGGTACCGCGGTGTTCACGGATCGTCTTCGTGGTCCGCTTGATCATGCCGTGGCGCTTGCCGGACTGTTGGTATTTCACCTTGCCGGTGCCGGTGATCTTGAAGCGCTTCTTGGCGCCCGATTTGGTCTTCATCTTGGGCATTTGGCTCTCCTACAACGGCCACTGAGCGCAAATCGCGCGGCCGAAATGGGGGTGGCTGTTGGCCTCCCCGCGGGTGCTCGGGATTGAGCTTAAACTCGCTGCCACGGCAGCCCTTGATCGGCCGGGCGGCGAGAGGGCGGCGTTATGGCAGAGACGCCCGCGCTTGACAATACGAACGCGCAAGCCACCGCGGCGGCGGGCAAATGGCCGGAACCTGAAGCGAATGGCGAAGTTCTATCCGGTTTTTCCGCGATTTGGCGATGCATTTTGAGGCTATTTGAAGTGTTCGCGGTTGCCCAAGAGGCTTTTTTCGTTTATATGAGTTTTACAGCACAGCATATTTTGAGGTTGGGTATCCGACAAAGGCGCGGAGAGGGAGTCGTTTCTATGAACAAGCCTGTCAGCTTTACTAAGCTAAACGAAGCAAAAATGGATTTCTCCGATCTCTATACATCTAATGACCCAAGAAACTATTTTAAATACTTAGGGCAGCTAGATTACATCATACCGCATCTTGCGCAGCCCGTGTTCGGCCAGTTGATCCGTGCGCGCCAGGAAGTCCAGGACGAGCCGGTGACCGTGCTCGACCTCGGCTGCTCCTACGCCATCAATGGCGCGCTGATGAAATACGCGCTCGACTACGAGGCTCTGCGCCAGCGCTACACCGCGCCGTCGCTGCAGACCCTGAGCAGCGAGCAGGTGCTCGACCTCGATCGCCACTTCTATCGCGCATGGCCGCGCAATGAGGGCGTCCGGGTGATCGGCCTCGATGTTTCAGAGAATGCCATACGTTATGCGGAGAAATGCGGTCTGCTCGACCGCGGCCTCGCCATCGACCTGGAAAGCCGCGACCTGACGCCCGACGAGGCTGCCGACCTGGCCGATGTCGACATCATCGTCTCCACCGGCTGCGTCGGCTATGTCACCAGCAAGACCTTCGAGCGCGTGATGAAGGCGAGCCGCCGTGGCCGTACGCCCTGGGTCACGTCGTTCGTGCTGCGCATGTTCCCCTATGGCGACATCGCCAGGACCTTGTCGAACATGGGCCTGACGACCGAGCAGTACGAGGGGGCGACTTTCGTGCAGCGCCGCTTCGCCAATCGCGAGGAGATGGAAGCCACCATCCGCGCCGTCGAGGCGCGCGGGCTCGACTCCGAGGGGCTTGAGACCGAGGGACTCTATCATGCCGATCTGTTCATCTCGCGACCGCCCGAGGAAATCGCGCGCTGTCCGATCCAGAAGCTGGTGAATGTGGTCAGCGGCGCCAATAAGCTGTGGCCGGTGGGCGCCAATGTGCTGGGCAGCTTCGGACCCTCGGCGCTGCGGCGGGCCCGTGCCGAGCGCATGCCGCTCGCAAAGGTGGCCTCGTCCTAATACGGAAACCCTCTGAATAGTCGGTCAGTCCGGTGCGGCCACCCGCAGCGGCGCTGGCGCCGTCCGGGCGAAGGCTGCTGGACGCGCACCCGGAACCCATAGCCGGCGCTACGAACCAACGAATTCGGGCTCGACCACCGGTGCGCCGTCCAGCGCCCGGTGGCCGTTCCTGCATGACAAACTTGGCTAAATCAGCGCGGCGCCAGGATCATGATCATTTGCCGGCCTTCAAAGCGCGGCTCCGACTCTACTTTGGCAATGGGCTCGACGTCATCCTTGACGCGATTGAGCAGCCTGGCGCCGAGCTCCTGGTGGGCCATTTCGCGGCCGCGGAAGCGCAGAGTGATCTTGACCTTGTCGCCTTCCTCGAAGAAGCGCTTCATCGAGCGCATCTTCACGTCGTAGTCGTGGTCGTCGATCATGGGCCGGAGCTTGATCTCCTTGATCTCGACGACCTTCTGTTTTTTGCGGGCTTCCGCCGCCTTCTTCTGCGCCTGGTACTTGTATTTGCCGTAGTCCAGGAGCTTGCAGACTGGCGGCGTGGAGTTCGGGGCGATCTCGACGAGATCAAGCCCCGCGTTCTGGGCCATCTCTATGGCGGCTTGGATCGGCGTCGCGCCGTGATTATGGCCAGTGGCATCGATCAACTGAACCTCGCGGGCGCGGATATCCTCGTTGACGCGCGGGCCGCCCTTCTGGACGGGCTGCGTGGACTTCATCGGACGACGAATGGCTTTACTCTCCTCATGTCGTTGCAAAGATCGCCGCGGCGGCTGATGCCGCCTCGGCATCGGAAACATTGGTAGAAAATGCGAAGAAGTCAACGCGGTTCCGGACCCGTGTCGACAAAAACCCCGAAAGCCGGGGCCAAATCGTTCAAATGTCTCTAATTTTCTCTTGCTTGCGGCACCAGCGCCGGAGCCCCGTCGCGGGCCGGGGTGAACGCCTCGTAAAGCCTGAGCGTCTGTTCGGCCACCAGCGCCGGATTGAAATGGCCGCGCACCCAGTCCTGGCCGCGCAGCCCGATCGCGTGGCGCGTCGCCTCGGGCATGGAGAACAGCCGCACCAGGGCGGCGGTGAGCGCCGCGTCGTCGCCGGCGGGAAAGCGCAGGCCCGTGATGCGGCCCTCCGGCACCGCCGGCTGGGTCAACACCACTTCCGGGCCCGCGGCGAGATCCGATACGACCACCGGCCGCCGCATGGCCTGCGCCTCGAGGATCGCGCGCTGCAGGCCTTCCGGCTGCACCGCCGCCGAGACCACCACGCTCGCCACCTCATAGGCGGCGGGCATGTCGTAAACCGGCGCTGCCATGCGGATGACATCGATCGTGCCGGTCGCCAGCACCAGATCCCATAATTCGCCCGTGTAGCGGCTGTGGCCGCGATCCTCGCCGACAAAGACGCAGACGAAGTCTTTCATCCCCATGTCTTTGAGCCGGCGCGCCGCGCGGACCACCACGTGATGGCCCTTGCGGCGCAGGATGCGGCCGGTGATCAGAATGACCTTGGTCTCGGGCTTGATGCCCCAGGACGCGCGTATCGCCTGGATGCGTTCGGGCGAAACCGCGTCGGGATCGAAGCGCTCGAAATCGATCGTGGAAGGCAACACGCTCAGGCGCGCCCACGGCGTGCCGTAGCGGTCATGAACGAGCTGTGCGATCTGCTCGCTCGCCGTCACCACGCGGTCGCCGCGCGCCATGATGCCGTTATAGACGTGCTTGAAGAGATTCTGGTCGCGGAAGCCTTTGTACCAACTGGTGATGAAGGGAACGCCGCGCAGCCGCGCGGCGAGCCAAGCGCTCCAGGCGGCGCCGCGGCCGAGCGCATGGATGGCGGCGCAATTGCGCTCGCGCGCGACGCGGGCGAGCGCCAAGGCGTTGCGCAGCATCACGACCGGATTGTAGCTGGCAAGATCGAGCGCGACGAATTCGGCCCCGGCGGCGGTCATATCGGTGACGAGCCGGCCCGGGCGCGAGGCGACGATGGCACGATGGCCGGCCGAGGTGAGCGCTCGCGCGAGGCAGACCGCGCCGGCATCGGCGGCGCCCACTTCGAGGGTCGGCACCACGATCAGCACGGTGATCGGCGCGCGCGGCGTTGCGGTTTCCGGCTTTTCGGACTTCGGCGCGAAGCCCTCCCGCGGCGCGCCGGCAGGACGCTGGTCGAGCGTCGGCAGGGCTGGCGCGGGCGAACTCGGCATGAACGTCAGACCTCGACAGTTTGCGGCTGTGACGGCTTTCGCGTCTATATGTCCGCGCGCTATGGCGGTCCGGACGCAGGCGCTCGACCGCCCCGAAATGGCGGTCAGCAATCGCGCGCAAGCAACGACGTATAGACCCCGCGGATGGCTTCGGCAACGCTCTGCGGAGAGAACATGAATTCGGCGAACTGGCGGGCGCGGGCGCCCAGCGCCTCGTAGGCGGTCACATCGAGCGCGAGCGCGGCGCCGATGGCGCGCGCGGTTTCCGCCACATTGCCGGGACGGACCACCCAGCCGGTGCGCAATTCCTCCTTCATGCGCGGCGGCGCGAGCACGTTTTCCGGCAGCACGCCGATTGCCGAGGTCACCAGCGGCCGTCCCATGGCCTGCGCTTCGGCGGCGGCGCGGCCGGCGAGCGGCGGGGCCAGCGGCGCCACCACCGCCACGTCGGCGGCGCCGAGCGCGGCCGGCATGTCGCTGCAATGGCCGACGAAGCGGCAGAGCGTGTCGATGCCGTGCGTCTCGGCGCGCCGCCGCACGCTGCGCGCATAGCGCGCCTGTCCGCGATCCTCGCCGGCGAAGACGAACACGGTGGTGCGTGCCGGTCCGCCGCCGATGATGAGCCGCGCGGCGTCCACCACGTTCATCTGTCCATTCCACGGCGCCATGCGCCCGGCGACCAGCACCACGCGCATATGCGGCAGCACGCCCCACACGCGGCGGATCGCAGCGATGCGCTCGCCGCTCACCGCGGCCGGATTGAAACGCGCCGTGTCGACCGCGCGCGGGATCACGGTGATGCGGTCCGCCGGCAGCTTGTAACGCTCGATCATCGCGCGCGAGACATAGGACGACGGCGCGATCACGCGGTCACCGCGCACCAGCGAGCCGCGGAACATGTTGCCGGCGTAAGAACGCGGCGGCAGCCGGTCGGGAAACGACGTCACCAGGAAGACAGGCTGCCTGTCGGTGGCGGCGATCGCGCTCCAGGCGGCGCCCGCGCTCTGCGCATGCACGATGTCGACGCGCTCCGCGGCAATGAGCCTGGCGATCGCGCGCGCGTTTTGCCGGATGCGCAGCGGATTGACGCTGTCGCTGACCATCGGCAACCACTCGGCGCCGAACGCGCGCAACTCGCCGACCAGCGGTCCGCCGTCGCCGGCCACCAGGGCGCGGGCGCCGGCCTGCAGCAAAGTGAGCGCGATCTCGACGGCGGCATGGCCGGCCGGATCGTCGCGCAAGCTCGGCACGAGCTGCAGGATGGTGGCGCCGGCGAGCGCGCGCGCGTGGGCGCGGTTCGGCCGCGGGCCCCCTTGCGCGGTCGGCCCGCTTGCGGCGACAAGGTGCGCGGAGCCCTCATCCCAACCGTGAGCCCGTCGCGCATGAGCGAAGTTCATTTGACCTCCCTCACCGTCGAATCACCTCCGCCTGTACGGACCATCGCCGTGCGCGCGCGCGAGGGCAAGAGCCAGAACGAGCGGCCCGGCCTGTTCTGGCTGGGCGGCTTCAAATCCGACATGAAAGGGACCAAGGCGGCGGCGCTCGACCGCTGGGCGGAAAGCGAGGGGCGTGCCTGCGTTCGCTTCGACTATTCCGGCCACGGCGAATCCGGCGGCGACTTCACCGACGGCACCATCGGGCGCTGGCTGGCCGAAAGCCTCGCGGTCTATACGCGCTTCGCCAAAGGGCCGCAGGTGGTGATCGGCTCCTCCATGGGCGGCTGGCTGGCGCTGCTGCTGGCGCAGGCGTTGCGCGGTCTCGATGGCGCGGCGCCCATCGCCGGCATGGTGCTGATCGCGCCGGCGGTCGATTTCACCGAGGAGCTGATGTGGAAGCAGTTCCCCGACGACATCAAGCAGGAGATCGAGAGCCAGGGCTTCTGGCTGCGCCCGTCGCTCTATGGCGAGGAGCCCTATCCGATCACCAAGGGTCTCATCGAGGAGGGCCGTCAGCACCTTCTTCTGGGCGGGATGATCGAGACCGGTTGCCCGGTGCACATCCTGCAGGGCGTGCAGGACCCGGATGTGCCGTGGCAGCACGCGCAAGAGCTGGTGACGCGCTGCGCGCGCGACGACGTGGTGCTCACGCTGGTGAAGGACGGCGACCACCGCCTCTCGCGCCCGGAGGACATCGAACGGCTGATCGCGGCGGTGGGGGAGTTTTGACTCTCCGCTGTCATGCCCCGCGAAGGCGAGGCATCCAGTACTCACAGCGTCGGCGGCTCAAATACAGACCGAGCATACTGGATCACCCGCTTTCGCGGGTGATGACGTCATGAGAGTGCGGCAGCCCATTCGTCTATTACCGAAGCCTCGCTTTCCGGCTTCTGCAAGGCTTCCAACTTCTCCCTTGTCACCAGCCGCGACAGCGCCCACACCGCCGCGCCGCGCACGAGCGGCGAAGCGTCGTCGAGCAATCTTTCAGCTTCTTTCGCGAGCGACGCATCATCCGAATTGCCGATGGCGATCAGCACGTTGCGCACGAAGCGGTCGCGGCCGCTGCGCTTGACCGGGCTCTTCGAAAACAGCGCGCGAAACTGCGTATCGTCGAGCCGCGAAAGCTCCGCCAGGCTCGCGCTGCGCAAGCTCTCGCGCGCCGCCAGTTTCGCCTCGCGTCCCGCGACCGCGAACTTGTTCCAGGGGCAGACGGCGAGACAATCGTCGCAGCCGTAGATGCGGTTGCCCATCATTGGCCGCAAGTCGCGCGGGATCGGGCCTTTGTGCTCGATGGTCAGATACGAAATGCAGCGCCGTGCATCGAGCCGGTAGGGCGCGGGGAAAGCGTCGGTCGGGCAGATGTCGAGACAGGCGCGGCAGCTTCCGCAACTGTCTTCGATGGCGTCGTCCGCCGGCAGATCGAGCGTCGTGAAGATCGCACCGAGAAAGAGCCACGAGCCGAATTGCCGCGACACCAGATTGGTATGCTTGCCCTGCCAGCCGAGCCCTGCGCTGGCGGCTAGCGGCTTTTCCATCACCGCCGCGGTGTCGACGAACACTTTAACGTCGCCGCCGGCGTTTTCCGTCAGCCAGCGGGCGATGACTTTCAGGCGCTTCTTGATCAGGTCATGATAGTCGTCGCCCTGCGCGTAGACCGAGATGGCGCCGCGCGTGCGGTCGCGCAGGATGGCCAGCGGATCGGCATCCGGCCCGTAATTCATGCCGAGCATGATCACCGAGCGCACCTCCGGCCAGAGCGCGCGCGGATTGCCGCGCCGGTCGGCAGTGGTCGCGAGCCAACTCATGTCGCCGTGCGCGCCTTCGGCCAGGAAGCGCAAGAGCCGATCGTTCGCTTCCGGTATGGCGTCCGGCCGCGTCACGCCGACGGCGTCGAAACCCAGCGCCTGCGCGCGCTCGGTGAGCGCGGCCTTGAGCTGTTCAGGCTCGTTCAAAAATCCAGATCGGCGTAATGCACCGGCGGCGGCAGGCCGGCCAGCGTGTCGGCCAGAATCGGGCGGAACGCGGGCCGCGACTTCACCCGCGCGTACCAGTGCTTGGCTGCGTCTTCCTCGTTCCACGGCACTTCGCCCAGATAATCCGCCACCGACAGGTGGGCGGCGGCGGCGAGATCGGCAAGCGTGAGCCGCTCGCCGGCGAGCCAGTCGCGCGTGCGCGCCAGCCAGCCGAGATAGGCCAGATGATAACGGATATTGTGGCGCGCCGCCCGCAGGGTGTCGGTATCGGGGGGCCCGCCGCCCTGTTCCGCCGTCATGTGCCGCTTGAATACGCGCTCGTTGACCAGCGGCCCGCTCACTTCCACGTGGAACTTGGTGTTGAACCAGCTCGCCAGCCGTCTCACCTCCACCCGCTGGGCGGCGCGCGCGGGCAGCAGGCGGTCCTCGCCTTCCGATGGCGGCCGCGTCTCCTCGATGAACTCGGCGATGATGGCAGCGCCCGGTACCGGCGGCAGGCCATCCGCTACCAGCACCGGGATCTCGCCGGCCGGATTGAGCGCCAGGAACTCCTCGCGCCGCTCCCAGAACCGCTCCTCGACCAGCCGCGCCTCGATGCCGTATTCGCCCAGGATGAGGCGGACATAGCGCGACAGCGGACAAAGCGGTTGTTGCAGCAGCGTCAGCATGAAGCCCCGATTGGAAGGATAGGGGTGAATAGGCGGGTATTGGCCGGCGCACTAGAGAAATCCGCCACGCCCGTCAATTGCCCACCGCTTGCGGCTTTTTTCGTTGCCCGGAGGAGGGAGTTGCGCCAAAAGCGCTCACCCCCGCCCGAATCCTGCCGCTGTTTGCGCGCAGGGCGACTGCCCCGGAGCTTTCCGCAATGACCATCGACGCCATGCAGGCGGCCATTCCTGGCCTATCGGCGCATATCGAGCTTGTCGAGGCCGCCGTGCTGGGCTTCGTCGAGGGGCTCACCGAATTCCTGCCGGTTTCTTCGACCGGCCATCTGCTGCTGATGGAGCGGATCCTCGGCTGGGGCGGCAGCGATTTCGGCAAATCCTTCGCCGTGCTGATCCAGCTCGGCGCCATCCTGGCGCTGCTGTCGATCTATTTCGGCCGGCTGTGGCAGCTCGCGACCCACATGTTCACCGACTGGGCGGCGGCGCGCTTCGTCATCGGCGTGCTGATCGCTTTTCTGCCGGCGGCGGTGATCGGCGCGCTCACCTATCACTACATCAAGACCTATCTGTTCGACCCGCGCGTGGTCTGTATTTCGCTCATCATCGGCGGCTTCATCCTGCTCTGGGTCGACCGCATGGACCTGAAGCCTCGTTATCACGAGGCCACCGGCTATCCGCTCTTGATGTATCTGATTATCGGCCTCTTCCAGTGCGTCTCGATGATCCCGGGCGTGTCGCGCGCCGGCGCGACCATCGTCGGCGCCATGCTGTTCGGTGCCGACCGCCGCTCGGCGGCGGAGTTCTCGTTCTGGCTGGCCATGCCGACCATGGTGGGCGCTTTCGCCTTCGAGGCGTTCAAGGATCGCCACGAACTCGCCCACAGCAACTTGGCGGCCATCGCGGTCGGCTTCGTGTTCTCCTTCATCTTCGGCTGGATCGTGGTGAAGACGTTCCTGCGCTACGTGCAGCGCCACACCTTCGCGGTGTTCGCCTGGTGGCGCATCCTGGTCGGCACCGTCGGCATCTACCTGCTCTATTTTTTGTGAGCGGTCAGCGTCCTTTCTTCCTGCGTCTGGCCGCCGCGCCGTGGCGGTTCGTGACGAACTCCGATTATCGAACCAAGACATGGCTGCGCCTGGAACGCCCGAAAGGCCTGTTCCAGCCCAACAACGATACCAGCGAGGATCGCTACCCGGAGATATTCTGCTTCGTGCAGCAGCAGCTCGGAGCGGACAACGAGGCCACGATTTTCTCGTTCGGCTGCTCGACCGGCGAGGAAGTGTTCGCACTGCGCCGCTATTTCGCGCGTGCGATGATCAAGGGCATCGACATTAACCGACTCAATATCGCGCAGGCGCGCAAACGGCTGCGCAGAGCAGGCAACGCCGGCATCTCCTTCCAGACCGCCGCCAGCACCGTGCGCGAGCCGTCGGCCTATTACGACGCTATCTTCTGTATGGCCGTTCTCCGGCATGGCGCCCTGAGCGAGCCGGGGACGACGCGCTGCGATCATCGCATCCGGTTCGAAGATTTCGCGGCAACTGTTGCGGATTTCCACCGCTGCCTGAAGGCAGGCGGGCTGCTGGCGATCCGCCACAGCAATTTCCGCCTCTCGGATGCTCCGATCTCAGCGCAGTTCGAGACGGTCTATTCGCGCGATCTCGCGAGCGCGAAAGGCGTACCGCTCTTCGGTCCTGACAACCGCCTGCTGCCCGGAGCCCGCTATCCCGACACGGTGTTTCGGAAGAAGAGACCCTGACCGCTCACGCCTCCGGCAGCGTGTGGTACTGCCCGGTCTTGCGGAAGCGCCAGAGATAGCTCGGCACGATCACCTCGATCGTCTCCGGCTCGATGCCGAGCCCTCGCAACGTGCGGGCTTCGTCGATCGCCGCCTGCGAGACCACGTTGTCGACACGCAACAGCTCGACCTGGTCGGGCGTCAGCATCGGTTTCGGCATGAACTGCAGGAACGACGCTTTCAATTTGGCGGCAAAGAACGGTAGCGGCACCAAGAGGCGCTTGCGCTCGATGGTCTTGAGCACGAACTGCATCAGCTCTTTGAACGTGCGCACGTCCGGCCCGCCCAATTCGTAGGTCGTGCCGGGCTGGGCGTTACCGGCCACCGCCTCGGCGACCGCGGCCGCCACGTCGCCGACGAAGACCGGCTGGAAGCGGGTCTTGCCGCCGCCGATCAGCGGAAGCGCCGGGGAGATACGTGCCAGGGCGGCGAAGCGATTGAAGAAATCATCCTCCGGCCCGAACATGATGGAGGGCCGCAAGACGACGGCGGTCGGCTGCGCCGCCAGCACCGCCTGCTCGGCCTGCGCCTTCGTGCGGGCGTAAAGCGAGCCGGACTTGGCGTCGGCGCCGATGGCCGAGACATGCACCAGCCGCGCGCCATGCGCCATGGCGGCCTGCGCCACGTTTTCGGCGCCCGCGGCGTGCACCGCGTCGAAGCGCTGGCGGCCGCGCTGGAACAGGATGCCGACCAGGTTGATCAGCACGTCAGCGCCGCGCGCCGCCGCCTCGACCGAGGCCGGATTGCGGATATTGGCCTGCACGGCAGCAATCTGGCCGACCATGCCGAGCGGCTGCAGGTGACCGGCGAGTTCCGGCCGGCGCACTGCCGCGCGAATGCGGTAGCCGCGCCGGGCCAGCGCCCGCACCACGTGGCGGCCGAGAAAACCGGAGCCGCCATAGATGGTGATCAGGGTGTCGCGATTGCTGCGGGCGGTCATTTCGCGCTTTCGGCGGGAGGAAAACCGGCTTGCGGGCCAATTACAGGATCGGCCGCGGCCCGTCCAGGGCCGATAGGCTCCTCCGCGTTCTGCCTGGTAAGCCGGTTCAATTGACAAGGCCGGGGCGGCTCAATACCTAGTCCCGACGTGCCCAGGTGGCGGAATTGGTAGACGCACTAGTTTCAGGTACTAGCGGGTAACTCCGTGGAGGTTCGAGTCCTCTCCTGGGCACCAAACCCGCGCATACTTCCGAAATGTCGTGTCCGGTTTTTCGGAAATCCTGTCCGCAAAAAATTAGCCGGAGCCTGAATGACCATCCGCCTGCACCGCGGCGATCTGCCTGATCTCTCAGCCTACAAGGACGCCGTAGCCATCGACACCGAGGCGATGGGGCTCGACCCGCACCGTGACCGGCTCTGCGTGGTGCAGCTTTCGCCGGGCGACGGTTCCGCCGACGTGGTGCAGATCGCCGCCGGCCAGAGCCACGCGCCCAATATCGAGCGCCTGCTTGCCGACAAGTCGGTGCTCAAGATCTTCCATTACGCGCGTTTCGACATCGGCCTGATGGCGCACAGTTTCGGCGTCATGGCCGAGCCGGTCTATTGCACCAAGATCGCCTCGCGGCTGGCGCGCACCTATACCGACAAGCACGGGCTGAAGGACCTGGCGCGCGAGGTGCTCGGCATCGACCTGTCCAAACAGCAGCAGCTGACCGACTGGGGCGCCGACGATCTAAGCGACGCCCAGGTCGCCTACGCCGCGACCGACGTTCTCCACCTGCACGCGCTGAGGGCGCGGCTGGATGCCATGCTGGCGCGCGAGGGGCGCGCTGCGCTGGCTGAGGCGTGTTTCCGCTTCCTCCCCGACCGGGCCCGGCTCGATCTCGCCGGCTGGCCCGGCCAGGACATCTTCTCGCACGGCGCGTGATTGTCTAAGTCCCTGTCCTCGCGGGCGTAATTGGTTAATATCTGACGCTGGCGGGCGGCGTTTGCCGCCGCGGGGCCATATTCGCCCGGCAAGTTGCGTCGTGGGGAAGAACGTGATTTCCGAAAGCGAATGATGCGCGAGCCAACTGGGTGGGCATGAACCGTCCGATCACGGCCAAAACCGATGTGGAGACCGCGCGCGCCTATTGGACCATGGGCCGCGGCGACGCGGAGCGCGCCTTCAGGGCCGCCCGGCGCCACAGCCGGTGGGTGCGGATCTTGCGCATCGCCTTGCCGGTTCTTGTCGCGCTGGCGGCGCTGGCGCTCTTTCTGACGACCTATTTCAATCCGCTGCGCATGCTGTCGAAGCTGCCGGTCAACCTCGGCGACCTGGTCGTCTCCGGCACCCGTATCACCATGGAGTCGCCGCACCTGTCCGGCTACACCCACGACTCGCGCGCCTACGAACTGTCAGCCGACAATGCGGCGCAGGACCTGACCAGGCCCGATATCGTCGATCTGCATAACCTGCACGCGAAGGTGCAAATGCAGGACAACAGCAGTCTGCTGCTCACCGCCACCCGCGGCATCTACAACACCAAGGGCGAGATCCTGAAGCTCGACAAGAACATCGAGATTACTTCGACCACGGGCTATGCCGGCCGGCTGAGCGAGGCGGTCGTCGACATTCGCGCGGGCCACGTGGTGTCGGACAAGCCGGTCGAGGTGAAGCTCCTGCAAGGCAAGCTCAACGCCAACGCACTGGAAATCCTCAGGTCGGGCGACGTGGTGCGCTTCGACCACGGCGTCAACATGACATTGAGGCTGCAGCAAACCGGCAGCGCCGGCGCCGCCGGCAAAGCCGCCGCGCCAGAGGCCCGGGCGGGAGTGCGGTGACGATGACCCGCGCGCGTATTCTCCTGACGGCGATTGCCGTCCTGCTGCTGCTGCCGGCTGCGGCGCCGCGCGCGCAGCCGAAGGGTCCGCCCAACGCCTTGCAGGGCTTCGCGCAAAACCGCGACGAGCCGGTGCATATCGAGGCGCAGACGCTGGAAGTGCGCGACAAGCAAAAGGTAGCCACCTTCAGCGGCGACGTGCATGTGCGGCAGGGCGACACCAATCTGCGCTGCAAGTCGCTGGTGGTGTTCTACGAGCAGGACAGCAAGACCGGCACCAACAAGACGCTGCCTGCGGCCGATCCCGGGCCCGGCGGCCAGCAGCGGATCAAGCGGCTGGAGGCGCGCGGCGGCGTGGTGGTGACGCAGAAGGAGGAAACCGTCACCGGCAACCTCGGCATTTTCGACATGAAGACCAACACCGTGACGGTGACCGGCAACGTGGTGATGACCCAGGGCAAGAATATTCTGCGCGGTCAGAAGCTGGTGGTCGACCTCACCAACGGGGCGGCGAAGGTGGAATCGGGCAAGAACGGCCGCGGCCGCGTGGAGGGCCTGTTCCTGCCCGGCACGGCGCCGCCCGGGACGCTGCCGGGCGCTCGGCCGGACAAAAAGCAGCCGCCATCGCCGCGCCGGCCGCACGCGCCGCGGCGGCTGCATTGACGCTGACCCGCAT
Source organism: uncultured Pseudomonadota bacterium (assembly GCA_963837965.1). Lineage (GTDB taxonomy): Bacteria > Pseudomonadota > Alphaproteobacteria > Rhizobiales > Xanthobacteraceae > Pseudolabrys. The sequence goes on from CAWIPY010000017.1 coordinate 498,341, forward strand.
GCCCCCGCGCCACCTCCCATACGCCCTTTCGGGCGCGGAATCGGCTAGGGTCGGCTCCGTATCGCGCCGCGAGGGAAACCGGTGAACATCCTCACGCTGTTTCGGCGCCGCACGCCGCCGCCGCCGCGCCGGCCCATGCCGCCGGGCCAGACGCGCCAGCCGCAAGCCACGGCGCGGGCGCCCGGACAGGCGGTGCGGCAACCCAACGCGGTGGCGCATGCGCAGGGCGGCCAGCGCAGCACGCGCGGCGACGGCCGCCAGGCCCAGCGTGCCTATCTCGCCGCTCACGGGGTGGAGAAAAGCTTCGGCGGCCGCATGGTGGTGAAAGGCGTCACCCTGTATGTGCGCCGCGGCGAGGCGGTCGGCCTGCTCGGCCCCAACGGCGCCGGCAAGACCACGGTGTTCTACATGATCACCGGCCTGATCAAGGCCGATCGCGGCCGCATCGAGCTCGACGGCTACGACGTCACCGTGCTCCCCATGTACCAGCGCGCCCGGCTCGGTATCGGCTACCTGCCGCAGGAGGCCTCGATCTTTCGCGGCCTCAACGTGGAGGACAACATCCGCGCGGTGCTGGAAGTTGTCGAGCCGGACAAGCGCCGGCGCGAAGCCGACCTCAACGCGCTGCTCGAGGAATTCAATATCGCGCGCCTGCGCAAGACACCGACCATCGCGCTCTCCGGCGGCGAGCGCCGCCGCGTCGAGATCGCGCGCGCGCTGGCGACGCGGCCAAGCTACATGCTGCTGGACGAGCCCTTCGCCGGCATCGACCCCATCGCGGTCGGCGACATCCAGGCGCTGGTGCGGCACCTGACCAACCGCGGCATCGGGGTGCTGATCACCGACCACAATGTGCGGGAGACGCTGGGCCTCACCGACCGCGCCTACATCATCTATTCCGGTGAAGTGCTGATGGAGGGCCGTGCCGACGACATCGTCAATAATCCGGACGTGCGGCGGCTCTATCTGGGCGAGGAATTCAAGCTGTAATCCAGGGCGGCCGATCAGCCGGTCATTTCAAGCCCAAGCCTTTGGGACACTCCCCGGGGATGGCAGCCGAGAATTGGGCTGCGCACAGATTATCCACTGATCTCTTCAGCACAAATTTTGTGCAATCCCCTACGCGGGATTCGCATACCACTCGGCCGCGGAAGCTGATATAGAGAAAACAAGCAAGAATCGGACCAGTTTCCGCCGGGAAACCCACTATGGCTTTGTCGCAAAGACTGGAGTTCCGCCAGACCCAGGCCCTGGTGATGACTCCGCAGCTGATGCAGGCCATCAAGCTGCTGCAGCTCTCCAGCCTCGACCTGGCCGCCTATGTGGAAAACGAACTGGAGCGCAACCCGCTGCTCGAGCGCGCCGAGGACGACGAGGCGCCGCCCACCACGGACGGCGAGCCCGGTGCAGACAGGGCCGAGCAGGCCGGCGACGGAGGCGACGACGACAGTGGCGCCTCGTCCGACTGGATCGGCGAGGAACTGGAGACCAGCCGCAGCTCCATGGAGCAAGGCCTTGGCACCGAGCTGGAGAATGTTTTTCCCGATGACGGCGAGCGTTTCAGCAACATCCGAGGCGCCGTCACCCACCTATTCGGAACGGTCCGGCAACGGGGCCGGGAGCGGCGACGACTACAATCTGGAAGCCTTCGTTTCAGCGGAGATCACGCTGGCCGATCATCTGGCCGAGCAGCTGACGCTCGCCGTGTCCGATCCGACCGCGCGCATGATCGGCCGCTATCTGATCGACATGGTGGACGAGGCCGGCTACCTGACCGGCGATCTCGAAAGCGTGGCCGAGAAGCTCGGTGCGCCGCTTGCCGCAGTCGAGTCGGTGCTCGGCGTGGTGCAGGCGCTCGATCCGCCGGGCGTGTGCGCGCGCAATCTCACGGAATGCCTTGCCATCCAGCTCAAAGAGCGCAATCGCCTCGATCCGGCCATGCAGGTGCTGGTGGAGCATCTCGATCTGCTGGCCAAGCGTGATCTTGCCGGTCTGCGGCGGCTGTGCGGCGTGGACGACGAGGATCTCACCGACATGATCGCGGAGATCCGCGATCTCAATCCCAAGCCCGGCCTCGCCTTCGGCTCGACTTCGGTGCAGCCGATCGTGCCTGACGTGCTGGTGCGCGCAGGACCCGACGGCGCCTGGCAGATTGAGCTGAATTCCGACACGCTGCCGAAGGTGCTCATCAATCAGCGCTATTATACGCAGGTGTCGAAAGGCACGCGCAACGACAAGGACAAGACCTATATCGCGGATTGCCTGCAGACGGCCACCTGGCTCGTGCGTGCGCTCGATCAGCGTGCCAAGACCATCCTGAAAGTATCGAGCGAGATCGTGCGCCAGCAGGATGCCTTCTTCGCCAAGGGCGTGCAGCATCTGCGGCCGCTCAATCTCAAGACCGTCGCCGACGCCATCAGCATGCACGAGTCGACGGTGTCGCGCGTTACCGCCAACAAATACATGGCGACGCCGCGCGGCATTTTCGAACTGAAATATTTCTTCACGTCGGCCATCGCCGCCGCGGACGGCGGCGAGGCGCATTCGGCGGAAGCCGTGCGCCATCGCATCCGTCAGCTCATCGACGGCGAAGCCTGCGCGGCCGAAGTGCTCTCCGACGACACCATCGTCGAAAAATTGCGCGCGGCCGGCGTCGATATTGCGCGCCGCACCGTGGCCAAATACCGCGAAGCCATGCGCATTCCGTCCTCGGTGCAGCGCCGGCGTGAGAAGCAGGCGGTGGGCTGAGGCTGAGGACCGTGCAAGAACGCTGACGTTTTCCCCGATGCGGTGCAGCATGAGCACCGAGAAAAAGATGGACGCGCCGTGTTGCGCGCCGGGGATGCGCAGCGAGGGTGTGCGCTTCAATCTCGCGCACCCTCCCCGCATTGACCTTTGCCGCAACATTCATAAGCTTGACACGTTAGCCGGGGCGGTGAGCGGCGCGGAGTTCCGCGCTGGACAGGAGGCGGGCCATGCCTTTACGCGTTTCGGGCAAGAACATCAGTGTCGGCGCGGCTTTGCGCGAGCGAATCACCGGGCGCGTGCAGGAGGCAACGTCGAAATATTTCCGCGGCGGCTTTTCAGGTCATGCCGTGGTGGGCCGGGACGGCTTCGGCTTCCGCACCGATTGCGTGCTGCATCTCGATTCCGGCGCCTCGCTGGAGGCCGAAGGCACGGCAGCCGACGCCTATGACAGCGCCGATCAGGCGGCGGTGCGTATCGAAAAACGGCTACGGCGCTACAAACGCCGTCGAAAGGGCCATCAGGCCCAGCGCGGGCGCTGAAAAGCGCGCAAAATGCAAGAAAAATTGGCACATTCGAGCGAGCCCCCGCCATTGACGGAAGCGGCGAGCGCTCTTATGGTCCGCCGCCTCCAACATCCCTTTCAACACGGCGCTGCCCCTTCCGATCATTGGACATGTCCATGACGCTCAACGATCTCGTCGCGCCGTCGGCGATTGTTCCGGCTCTCAAGGTCAACAACAAGAAGCAGGTGCTGCAGGAGCTCGCCGCGCGCGCGGCCGAAGTCACCGGACAGAACGAGCGCGCGATCCTGGAGATACTGCTGCAGCGCGAGAAGCTCGGTTCCACCGCGGTCGGCAATGGCGTGGCGATCCCGCACGGCAAACTGCCGAAGCTCGGACGGCTGTTCGGCTTGTTCGCGCGGCTGGAGCGGCCGGTGGATTTCGAGGCGCTCGATGCGCAGCCGGTCGACCTGGTGTTTCTGCTGCTGGCGCCGGAAGCCGCCGGCGCCGATCATCTGAAGGCGCTGGCGCGGGTGGCGCGCCTGCTGCGCGATGCGGACATTCAGCGCAAGCTGCGCGAATTCGAGCGACGCCGACGCGATCTACGCCGTGCTGGCCATGCCGCCGGCATCGAGCGCGGCGTAATAAGGTTTTCGCTGGATTATAGGGTGGGCAAAGGCTCGCGTTAGCGCCGTGCCCACCGCTGTGCGAAGTTCTTCCGAGAATCAGACGGTGGGCTTCGCTTCGCTCAGCCCACCCTTATATATTGATACCTGATGTCCGCTCAGTGCACGCTGACCGGTTCGAGCTCCTGGCTCCAGGCGTTGGCGACCGCGGCTTCGCGCGTGTCGGTCAGCATGATCGGCGTGCCATCGGCCGCGTGCAGCGCGAACAGCATGATGCCGGGCTCCAGCTCCGGGGCCTGCGGAAACTGCTTGGCCACGTCCTCGGAGCGGATCGCTTTCACATAAGCGAGCTGCCCGTCGCCGAGTTGCGCCAGCGCCTCCTGCGTGATCGCCGGATGGGTCGCGTCAAATTCAGTCGTCTTGTCTTTGGTCATCTTGTTCATTGGCCCTCGACTCCTTTCTTGTTGTCGCGTCGAGTCCTGCTGCACGCGTTACTCTGGCTGCTCGTTGATGGCGATCGTCTTGACGATCCGTTCGGCCTGCGGACGGACCAGGTCGATCGAAAGCAAGCCATTCTTCAAATCCGCGCCCTGCACCTCCATACCGTCCGCCAGCACGAAAGTGCGCTGGAATTGGCGCGCCGCGATGCCGCGGTGGATGTAGTGCCGGTCCTTGTCGTCGTGCTGGCGCCCACGGATCACCAGCTGGTTTTCCTCGATGCAGACATCGAGTTCCTCGCGGCCGAAACCGGCGACGGCGAGCGTGATGCGCAGGCGTTCCGGGTTCTGCCCGTCGCGTGGCAGCCGTTCGATGTTGTAGGGCGGATATCCGTCGGCACCCTTGCTGACGCGGTCGAGCAGCCGCTCGATCTCGTCAAAACCCAACAAAAACGGGCTGGAAAGCGACGGAACTCGTGACATCGGGCCCTCAAAGTCCTCAAAGGGAAGCGACTTTGACGTGGGGTCCTGAACGCGGCACCCCGCTGCAAGGCACCTGCCCTCCAGCACAGCCTAATATGGGCGACCGGCGTTAAAGGTTCAAGAACGCCAGGATTTCCGCCCGCTCCGCGCTATAGTGCCCGCCGACACGGGGGTTTCTGCCTGGGGTACCGACATGTCCGACCAACCGGCTTTTCCGGCTCTCAGCGTGCGCGCCGTGCGTGCGACGCCGGTCGAGGTGCCGCTCACCTTCGTGCTCGGTACCAGCCAGGGCGCCTTGCGGCAGGTGCCGCTGCTGCTGATCGACCTGGAAACGGAGCAGGGCGTCACCGGCCGCTCCTACCTGTTCTGCTATCTGAAAGCGGCGGCCGCCGCGATCGCCAGCCTGCTGGGTGAGATCGAGAACCTCACCCGCCGCGAGCCGCTCGATCCGGCGGCGCTGGGAGCCAAGCTTGCGCGGCGCTTTGCGCTGATCGGCATGCAGGGCATCGTGCGCATGGCGGTCTCCGGCTTCGATACGGCCGCCTGGGACGCGCTCGCCGTCGCGGCCGGCGAGCCGCTCTGCCGGCTCATCGGCGCCGAGCCGCGGCCGATTCCGGCCTATAACAGCTGCGGTCTCGGTATCACCGCGGATCTGGGCGCGCTTGCCGACGAAGCGGAAACCCTGCTCGCCATGGGCGGCTTTCGCGCGGTGAAGCTGCGGCTCGGCTATCCGACCGTGCATGAGGACATCGCGGCGGTTAAGGCGGTGCGCGAGCGCATCGGGGCCGACGTCAATCTGATGGTCGATTACAATCAGGCACTGTCGCGCGAGGAGGCCTTCGAGCGCGGGCGCGCGCTCGATACGCAAGACATCTTCTGGCTGGAGGAGCCGATCCGCCATGACGACTATATCGGCGCGGCGGCCCTCGCGCGCGCACTGAACACGCCGGTGCAGCTCGGTGAGAATTTCTCGCTGCCGGCCGCCATGGCGGTGGCCATCGATTCGCACGCGGTCGACTATGTGATGCCGGACCTCGAGCGCATCGGCGGCGTCACCGGCTGGCGCGAGGCGGCGGAGATCGCCGCCGTTAACCGTCTTCCGATGTCGTCGCATCTGTTTCCTGAGGTCAGCGCGCATCTGCTCGCCGCAACGCCGACCTGTCATTTCCTCGAATACGTCGATTGGGCGAACCCGTTGCTGCAGCAGCCGCTCGCGGTCGCCGACGGTCACGCGGTGATCCCGCAGCGTCCCGGCAACGGCATGGTCTGGGACGAAGCCGCGGTTAAGCACTATCGCTTCGACTGACGACGCGCGTCGCGCGCCTCCACATCCGCACTTCAAGAAGTGTCAAAAAGCCCTGTGCTGCATGGTTAAATTAATCATGCCCATTTGCCTTGTTTGGTGAAAAAACATTTAACATCCGCCCGGCCTGTGCATCGCGCCGCTATGATCCCTCGCGTCGTCAAGAAAATTATTCAAACGACGACGCGGGGGAGCGGACATGTTGACGCGCAGCAAACAAAACGACGACCCGTTCGAGCTGTCGCTCGCAGAAAAGATATTTGATCGCGCCAAGCGCATCTGCGTCGCTTTTGCCGTCGTTGCAGTGGCGATCAGCGGATTGGACCTGATGAACATTCGGCCGCTCGAAAGCGCGGCGGCTTTCTACAACGCGCATCGCCATGCGCGTATGGCCGAATGGCCCGCGCTGATGCGCAAGGCGGTCGACGAGTTCTCGATCGGCGAAGCCGAAGCGTCCGTCGTGGTCGCCATACCGCCCGACCGTCTCGCCATGGAGCCTCTGCCCGCGCTCAATGCACCCAGAGTCATGGCGGCGAACGCCTCGCCGCTGGCGGCGCTCGCCGCGGCGCGCCAGGCGGACGCCATGGAGGTCGCCATGGTCTCGCCGCGAGCGCTGAAGCAGGCGACGGTTGCGGACCTGGCGCAACGCGCACAGGACATGGCGCGCAAGGCGCGCGACGCTGCGAAACGGGAACAGCCGGCGCCGCAGCCCGTCGCGCCGCAGGCTGTCGCGAAGACGGAATCATCGAAGTCTCCCGCCGCGGCCACCCAAATGACCGCCGGCGACAAGCCGGCCGGCACGTCCGACATCAAGGCGGCGCAGGTCGCTCCGACCGCGACGCTGCAGAAGGCGATGGCCTACGCGCCGGTCGGGTCCGCGGCACCGCCGCGAGCCAGGCTGCAGCTCGCCAGCCTCGTTACAGGCGATGCAGGCATGGTGTCCGAGGCGATGCCGGTGCCGCCGGTGACCCGCATCGTGCTGCCGGCGGTCATTTCGGTGCTGCCGCGGCCGGCGCCGCCGCCGTCGCCGTCACAGCGGCTGCATCTGCACGGCGCCTCGCGCGCCAAGGCCGAGCATTGCCTCGCCGAGGCGATCTATTTCGAAGCGCGCGATCAGCCCTATCGCGGCCAGGTGGCGGTGGCGCAGGTGGTGATGAACCGCGTCTTCTCCGGCATCTATCCGCGCAACGTCTGCGGGGTGATCTTCCAGAACGCGCACCACCATCTCGGCTGCCAGTTCACCTTTGCCTGCGACGGCAAGCCCGAGGTGGTCACCGAACACGGCTCGTGGTCGCGGGCCAAGCGCATCGCCCAGCAAACACTGGACGGCAAGCTCTACGTGCCGGCGGTGGGCACGGCGACGCACTATCACGCCACCTATGTGCACCCGCGCTGGGTGCACGAGATGCGGCGGATGGCGCGCGAAGGCCAGCACCTGTTCTACCGGCCCTATGCCTGGGGCAGCGGCGCCAACGAGCCGATCTGGTCGCGCATAGAGCTGGCGGACCTGAAGAGGAAGAACAGGCGGTGATTGCCGCCGTTCCGGGCGCCTGCCGAAGACCGGCGTCCCGGAAGGGCCGGTCAGATCTTCAGCTTGAACAAGTTGACCGCATTGCTGCGCCCGATCTTCATCCGCTCGGCGTCGCCGATCTCGGCCTTGTCGAACCAGGCCGCGGCCTCGTCCACCGCCTCGAACGGCCAGTCGACCGAGAACATCACCCGCTCGGCGCCCAGTTCGGCCATGGCGTTGAGCATCGACGGCGTGTGAAAATTGCCCGAGGTGGTGACGTGGAAGTGCTTGCGGAAATAATGCCCGACGGCGTGTCTGGCGGCGTAGTTGTGCGGCGCCTTCATCCAGCCGTTGCGATGATCGATGCGCCAGAGCTGCACCGGGATGCCTTCGCCGAGATGGCCGAGCACGATCTGCAGGCCCGGGCATTCGTCGAACAGGCCTGAGCCGATGAGCCGCAGCGCGTGCACGGCGGTTTCCGCCGCGAAGGCCCAGTTCGGCCCCCACAGCCATTGATGGCCCTCGTAGAACTTGGTCCAGCTCGCGATCGGGTTGCGCGGGTGCAGATAGAACGGCACGTCGAGCGCTTCCACCGTCTTCCAGAAATCCCGGTATTGCGGCAGATCGTAATAGAGCAGGTTCTCCGGCGTACCGCGTTGGGAGAAGCCGTTGACCAGCGCGCCGACGAAGCCGAGCTCCCTCACGCAACGGGTCAGCTCTTTCGCCGCCGCCTCCGGATCCTGCATGGGCAGCGCGGCGAAAGCCTGGAAGCGGCCGGGCCGGGCTCGCACGTCTTCGGCCAGCTTGTCGTTGGACACGCGTGCGACCTCGATCGCGCGCCGGGTATCGTGGATCGCCTGCACCGCCGGCGCGTTGAGCGACAGGATCATCATTTCGATCCCGTGCTTGTCCATTTCCTTCAGGCGGATGTCCTGCACGTCGATCAGCCGCGGGCGCAGCACGTCCCAGACGTGCGGGCCGAACACGTGCGAATCCTCCAGCGTCGCCTCGATGGCGACGTGCTCCTCGAGCGCTATCTTGCCTTGCATGGGGCTTCCTCCGGCGGGAGCGTCATCATGCAATGGCGCGCCGGCCTTTGTCAGCGGGGGACGGGATAACCGTCACCTGTTTCCCGGCATCGGGGCATTGGCCGTCCAGTCGAAGGTGCCCTGATCGCGCTCGTCGACCGCCTGCTTCCAGCCGACCTGCTCCGCGCGGTGCTTGAAATTGATGCCTTCCGGGCTGTGTCGCGTGATGCCGTCGAACACGGTGGCGATCATCTGCGTGGTCTGCAGCCCCATATTGTAGAGCGCCTGGTTGATCATCAGCTTCTGCATCATGAGCTGGTTCTGCGGAATGCCGGCCATGCGGTGGGCGAGCGCTTCCACCTCGTCGTCGAGCGCCTCCGCCGGCACCGCCTTGAGCACCAGGCCCACCTTCTCGGCCTCGCGTCCGTCGATCTTGTCGCCGGTGAACAGCATGCGCTTGGCCTTCTCCGGCCCGAGCCGGTAGAGCCACATCGCGGTGGTCGGGCAGCCCCAGACGCGCACCGGCATGTAACCGATGCGGGCGTCCTCGGCCATGACGATCATATCGGAGCACAGCGCGATATCGGACCCGCCGGCGACCGCAAAGCCGTGCACCTTGGCGATCACCGGCCGCCGCGAGCGGAACAGGCTCATGAACAGTTCGGTGTTGCGGCTCATGAAGGCGTAGTCCTTCATCGGGTCCCACGGCATGTCCTGCGTGCCGGTCTGCGAGCCGCTGGCCTGCGCGTAATAGGCGAGATCGTAGCCGGCGCAGAAGGCGCGGCCGGCGCCGGCAAGCACGATCACGTGCACTTGAGCGTCGTTGTCGGCGCGCTCGACGCACGCCGCCAGTTCGCGTGGCACGTCGTCGTCGATGGCGTTGAGAACCTCGGGCCGGTTGAGGGTGATGCGCGCGATGCGGCCGTCGCGCTCGTAAAGAACCTTGGCCATGCTTGCCTCCGGGGTGGGGATCGGAGGTGAGGCTAGCGTAAGCGCGGCGTGCAAAATAGTAATTGCACTTTCTGTCGATGTTGAACGGGGCGAGCGGCAATCTCAGCCTGTTCCCTCCCCCCTTGTGGGGGAAGAGTTAGGGAGGGGGGTGGCACAACGACCCCAACCCCTCCCCACAAGGGGGAGGGGACCACGCAGAGTTCGCTGCGCGGTCTTGCTTCCGCTCGGATGAAAAGATCGCGGCCTAAGCCAAATACTGCCCGCCGTTCGCGGTTAGCGTCGAGCCGGTGATGAAGCCGGACTCGTCGGAAGCCAGGAACACCACGCAGCGCGCGATTTCCTCCGGCTCGCCCAGGCGGCCGAGCGGGATCTGCGAGATAATGTTCTTTTCCAGCACGTCCTTCGGCACCGCCGCCACCATGTCGGTGTTGATGTAGCCGGGGCAGATGGCATTGACGGTGATGCCGGCGCGCGCGCCTTCCTGCGCCAGCGCCTTGGTGAAGCCGATCTCGCCCGCCTTGGCGGCGGAGTAGTTCACCTGCCCCATCTGGCCCTTCTGGCCGTTGATCGACGAGATGTTGACCACGCGGCCGAACTTGCGCTCGCGCATGCCTTCCCAGACCTGACGAGTCATGTTGAACAGCGAGCCGAGATTGGTGTTGATCACCGCCGTCCACTGCTCGGGCTTCATGCGGTGGAACATGGTGTCACGGGTGATGCCGGCGTTATTGACCAGGACATCGACGGGGCCGAGGTCGGTTTCGACCTTTTTCACCCCCTCCGCGCAGGCCTCGAAGGAGGAGACGTCCCACTTGAACACCGCGATGCCGGTCTCATCCTTGAACTTCTGCGCCGCTTCCTCATTGCCGTGATAGACGGCGGCGACGGTGTAGCCGGCCGCCTTCATCGCCCTGGCGATCGCGGCGCCGATGCCGCGGGTGCCACCTGTAACCAACGCAACGCGAGCCATTGGATCGTCCCCTCCAGAAAGCGTTTGTTCTAATGGTCATGGCCGGTTTTGACCGGCCATGACACAGATCAAATTGCCGCGCGGCGTCAGCGCCCTCTCAGCGCTCCACGCGATTTCGCCTGGTGTATTTCGCGCTATCAGCGCTCAACACACTTGGCTTGGTGTGTTTCGCGCTATCAGCGCTCCACACACATGGCAATTCCCATTCCCCCGCCGATGCAGAGCGTGGCCAGGCCCTTCTTGGCGTCGCGCTTTTGCATTTCGTAGAGCAGCGTCACCAGCACGCGGGTGCCGGAGGCGCCGATCGGGTGGCCGATCGCAATGGCGCCGCCGTTGACATTGACCTTGGCGGTATCCCAGCCGAGGTCCTTGTTGACGGCGCAGGCCTGGGCGGCGAAGGCCTCATTGGCCTCGATCAGGTCGAGGTCCTCCTTCTTCCAGCCGGCCTTCTTGAGGGCGGCCCGCGAGGCCGGGATGGGGCCCGTGCCCATGATGGCGGGGTCGACGCCGGCATGAGCCCAGGAGACGATGCGCGCCAGCGGCGTCTTGCCGAGCTTGGCGGCTTCCGAGGCCTTCATCAGCACCACGGCGGCGGCGCCGTCATTGATGCCGGAAGCGCTGCCGGCGGTGACGGTTCCTTCCTTGTCGAAGGCGGGCCGGAGCTTGGCGAGCGCCTCCAGGGTGGTGCCGTGCTTGGGATATTCGTCGGCGTCCACCACCGTCTCACCCTTACGGGTCTTGATGGTGACGGGGACGATCTCGTCCTTGAACTTGCCGGCCTTCTGGGCGGCTTCGGCCTTCTGCTGCGAGGCGAGCGCGAAATTGTCCTGCATGTCGCGGGTGATCTGCCACTGCTTGGCGACATTCTCGGCCGTATTGCCCATGTGATAGCCGTTGAAGGCGTCCCACAGCCCGTCCTTGATCATGGTGTCGATCATCTTGAAGTCGCCCATCTTCACGCCCTGGCGCAGATGCTGGCAATGCGGGGCCATGCTCATGGATTCCTGGCCGCCGGCAACGACGATGTCGGCGTCGCCGTTGAGGATCTGCTGAAAGCCGAGCGCGACCGTGCGCAGGCCCGAGCCGCAGAGCTGGTTCACGCCCCACGCAGGGCTCTCGACCGGGATGCCGGCGGCGATCGAGGCCTGGCGCGCCGGGTTCTGACCCTGCCCCGCCGTGAGGATCTGACCCATGATCACCTCATTGACGCGCCCCGGCTCGACGCCCGCCCGCTCCATGGCCGCCTGAATCGCCGTCTTGCCGAGCTCATGGGCCGGCAGGTTGGCAAATGCCCCGTTGAAGGAGCCCACGGGCGTGCGGGCGGCGCTGACAATGACGATATCGTCTGACATCGGGGAAACTCCTTTTTCAGGTCGGTTGCGCAGGGCGCGTCAAGGCTTTTTGGCGCTGCCGCATTACTCAGGCCCGCCGGGCTGCCCTGTCAACAAGGGGCGGAGGAAGAATACTCCCGAGAATTGGCCCTTTTTTGACCTTTCCGCAAGGGATGCCGCAGCGCGTCAGACGCCTTCCCGCGCCGCGATAAAATATTGGCCCCTGCGCGTGGAATGCGGTTATGCTGAAGTCCTGGGCAGGGAAAACGTGTGAACAACATGGCTATGGCAGAGGAAAAAAAAGAGCCGGTCACAATCAAGAAATACGCTAACCGGCGGCTCTACAACACTGGCACGAGCACCTACGTCACGCTTGAGGATCTCGCCGGCATGGTCAAGGAGGGCGAGGACTTCGTCGTCTACGACGCCAAGAGCGGCGATGACATCACGCGTTCGGTGCTGGCGCAGATCATCTTCGAACAGGAGAACAAGGAAGGGCAGAGCCTGCTGCCGATCGCCTTCCTGCGGCAGATCATCCGCTTCTACGGCGACAGCATGCAGATGCTGGTGCCGCGCTATCTCGAACAGTCCATCGAGACTTTCACCCGCGAGCAGGGCAAGTTCCGCGAGCAGATGGCGCAGGCCTTCGGCGTCGGCACCTTCGGCCCGATCGAGGAGCAGGTAAGGCGCAACATGGAGATGTTCGAAAAGACCTTCGCCATGTTCGCGCCTTTCGCAGGCGGGCAGGGCAAGAGCCCTGGGAGCGAAAAGCCTTCGGGCGGCGGAAGCAGCAGCGAAATGGACAATCTCAAGCGCCAGCTCGACGAGATGCAGAAGCGGCTGGACAAGATGGGCGGCGGCAAGGGGTAGCGCGCCCCATGTTGAAGCTGTCAGCACCCGCCGGCGCGGGTGCAGGCTCCGGCGAGTGATCCAGCCGTCCCGGCCGTGCGCTTGATGCGAAACGCCCGCGGTTACTGGATGCCCCGCAAGCGCGGGGCATGACAGACAGCGTTAGCCGGCGGCCACCTGGCCCTTGTCTGACGCCCATGGCCGCTCGGGTGAGGCGAGGCCGATCAGCGCGCCCTGCAGGTAATCGGCGTTCCATTCGGCGAGCAGCGCCGCCATCTGCTCGTCCTGCACCCATTCGGCCACCGTCTTGAGCCCCAGCCGGCGTCCGAGGTCGGTCAGCGTGTGCACGAAAACGCGGTCGTCGACCGACTTCATCATGTTCTGCACGAAGGCGCCGTCGATCTTGACCAGGTCGACGCCGAGCTTGCGCAGGTTGCGGAACGAGGTGTGGCCGGCGCCGAAATCGTCGATGGCGATGCGGCAGCCGAGATCCTTGACGCGGCTGACGAAACCGCGCGCGTCGGCGACATCCTGGATGGCGGCGGTCTCGGTGATCTCGATGATCAGCCGCTCGGCAGCGCCGGCATGCGCGCGCAGCAGCGCGCCGAGCCCCGCCCACCAGTTCGGATCGACAGCGGAAGCGGGTGAGACGTTGACGCTGGCTTGCAGGGCGGGCGCGGCGGCGAGCTCGTTCACCACCAGTTCGAGCACGCGGTGGTCGAGCATGCGTACCAGCCCGACGCGCTCGGCCACCGGGATGACCTCGCCGGCCTGCGCGATGCTGCCGTCGAGGCGCTGCACCCGCATCAGGCATTCATAGAACGCGACCCTGCGCGACTTCGCCTCCACCACCGGCTCGAAGGCGAGGGTGACGCGGCGCTCGTTGAGCGCGGCCACGATCTCGTCGGTGGCGCGTACGCTTTCGCGGCGCAGCTTGTCGCGCTCCACACTGGGCTGGTAGGCGACGAAGGAACCATGGCGACGCGCACGCGCGGCATGCAGCGCGTCGATCGTGCGGGAGAGAACTTCCGGCACCGAGCGGGCGTGGCGCGGCGCCGTCACGCCGCCGATGGTCACCGTCACCGCCAGCGGCCCCGCTTTGGTCGGGATGGTCTCGTCGCGGATGGCTGCCAGCAGGCGATCGGCGGCGACCGCCATCTCCTCGCCCGTGCAATTGGTGAGGATCACGCCGAATTTGTTGCCGGAGAAGCGGCCGAGATGGTCCTTGCCGCGCAGCCGCTCGCGGATGCGCTCGGCAACCTTGGCGATCACCTCCTCGGCGGCGTCGAAGCCGTAGGCCTCGTTAAGGTGACCGAGATGATTGATCGAGATGAGCAGGAACGCGCAAGAGGTGCGGAAGCGTATGGCCTCCTCCAGCGTCGCGCCGAGGATCTCGACAAGCTGCGCGCGATTGAGTTCGCCCGTCAGCGGATCGAAATTGGCCAGCGTGATCAGGCGCTGTTCGCGCGCATGGCGGGCGTCGATGGCGCGCACCACGCCGTGGGCGGAAATCGGCCTGCCGTCGGGGCCGGCGAACCAGCGGCCGCTGTCCTCGACCCAGGTGTCCCGGCCGGTATCGGCGCGCCGGAAGGCGTATTGCGCCTCGTAGGGCACGCCCTCACCCTCGTCGCTTTCGCCGGACTGGGTCACGGCGTCGTGGCGGCTGCGGCCCTCGGTCGACTCGACGCGTGTCGCGAAGGTCCGGCCGCTGGCGATCTCGGCAGGATCGGTGCCCAGCACGGCGGCCGCGTTGGCGGTCCAGCGCAAGGCGTCGCTGTCGAGCCGCCATTCATAGGCGGCCTCGCCGACCGAGACGAGAATCTCGGCGACCTCGGGAGCACCTGACGGCTGGTCAATTTGGGTCACGCTTCGCCCCTCTTTGGAACGCCGAGGCCGCGCCGCGCGTTGGGCGGAGAGCGGAGGCCGCGTTCAAGCTACGGATAATCCTTAAACAATTCGAAAATTCACGCACAGAACGCGGATTTGCGAGCGTTACGGCAGCATCGGCACGGGGCTTGCCAATTGGAGGGTAAGGGCGGGCTTGGTGTCCCGGATTGAGACAGGCGGCGTGATGCGTATCGGCGAGCCAACAGCGGCGAGAATGCCCAGCGAGACGGACGGCGAAAGCCGCGCGCTGGTGCCGTTGGCGCCGCTGTACCCGCGCGAAGCGCCGGCCGTCTATCGCCAGGCGCCGTTCCTCGCCCATCTGCTGGCGATGAAGCAGCAGCACGCGCAGACCCGCGAGCGCCGCCGCGCGGCGCCGGCCGAGGCCATCGCCGCCTATCGCGCTACTTCCGAGCTGACCAAGATCCGCTGAGCTGACCCGTCACCCGTCGAGGCCCGCCGTTGGTGCGCCCCTCAGGATGACGGTGGAAGACTCGTGCTACGCTGCGCCTCGCCAATCATCCAAGAACCCGGAGTTTCAACGCAATGAGTGACGGTGAAGTGCGTCTGCTGCGCGACGGCGCGGTGGCAACGATCCTGTTCGACCGGCCGCAGGCCCGCAACGCGATGACGTGGCACATGTATGAGGGGCTGGCAGCGGCCTGCGCAGAGCTCGGTAAAGACGAAAGCGTCCGCGTGACGGTCCTGCGCGGGGCCGGCGGCAAGGCCTTCGTCGCCGGCACCGATATCGCCCAGTTCCAGGACTTCACCAAGCCCGAGCAGGGCGTCGCCTACGAATCTCAGATCGAGCGCTATCTTGGCGCGCTCGAAGCTCTACCGATGCCGACGCTTGCGGTGGTGGAAGGCTGGGCCATCGGCGGCGGGCTGGCGATCGCCGCCTGCTGCGATCTGCGCATCGCCACGCCGGGAACCAAGTTCGGCGTGCCGATCGCGCGCACGCTGGGCAACTGCCTGTCGGTCGCCAATTACGCCCGGCTGATCGCCGCGCTCGGGCAGGCGCGCGCCAAGCGGATGCTGCTGATGGCGGAAAATCTGGCCGCCGAAGACGCGCTGGCGGCGGGCTTCGTCATGGCGCTGGCGGAGCCCGACGCCATCGATGAGACGGTTGCCGGCATTTGCCAGCGCCTGGCGGGCAACGCTCCCGTCACCATGCGCGTCACCAAGGAAGCCATGCGGCGCCTGCAGCACGCCGGACTGCCCGACGACGAGGACCTCGTGCGCGCCTGCTACGGCAGCGAAGACTTCCGCGCCGGCGTGAAGGCCTTCGTCGAAAAGCGCGCGCCGCAATGGCGTGGGCGCTGACCCCGCGAGCGCATCATGAAGATCGCCGACATCGCGATTCACGTCCTGAAAAGTCCGCTGTCCGAGCCGTTCGCGTTTTCGCAAGGCTGGGTAAGGCAGCGTTCCGCCACGCTGGTGGAAGTGATCACCGATCAAGGGATCAGCGGGTGGGGCGAGGCCTTTGCGCAAGGCCTGGAGCCGCCGGAGATCGCGGCCACCGTGATCGACAAGGCGCTGCGGCCGCTGGTCACGGGCGCCGACCCTCTCGATACCGAGGTGCTATGGCATCGCATGTATCACATGACGCGCGACTACGGCCGCAAGGGCTCCGTGGTCGCGGCGATCAGCGCGATCGATACTGCGCTCTGGGATATCGCCGGCAAATTCTACCAGGTTCCGGTCTACAAGCTTCTCGGCGGGGCGTTCCGCACCCGCGTCCAGCCCTACGCGACCGGCTTTTATCGCGTCAAAGGCCAGGGCGAAGGCAAGCGGCTGGCGGAGGAAGCGCTTCGTCATTTCGAGGCGGGCTTCAGTTTGATGAAGGTGAAGCTCGGCTATGGCGTCGCCGACGACATCGCCTGCATGCGCGAGATCGGGCGCGCGATCCAGGGCAGGCCGATCACGCTGATGGTCGACACCAACCATGCCTACGGCCGCGCCGAGGCGCTACGGCTCGGCCGTGCGCTCGAGGAATACGACATACGCTGGTACGAGGAGCCGGTGGCGCCGGAAGACATCGCGGGCTACGTCGAAATGCGCCGCAAGCTCTCGATGCCGATTGCGGGCGGCGAGAACGAGCACACGCTCTACGGCTTTCGCGAGCTGCTCGGCGCCGGCGCGGTCGACATCGCGCAGCCCGACATCGGCTCGTGCGGCGGCATTTCCGCCGTGCGCCACATCATCGCTTTGGCGCAGTCGCACGGCGTTCAGGTCAATCCGCACGTGTGGGGTTCGGCCGTCGCCCAGGCGGCCTCTCTGCAGGTGATCGCCGCCCTTCCGGTCGCCCACCACAGCCTCTTCGCGCAGGAGCCGGTGCTGGAATACGACCGCTCGGCGCACCCGTTCCGGCAGCAGCTTGTCAGCGAACCGATCGAGCAGGTCGATGGATGGGTGCAAATCCCATCCAAGCCGGGCCTGGGCGTCGAGGTCGACCGCTCGGTGCTCGACCGCTTTCGTGCCGGCGCGATGTAGTGGTCGGCGCTTGCTCGCTCGATCTTTGCCGGCGTCGTCCGGCAAAGTCTTTGCGATGAGATAGCCGGCCGCCCCTATCTTCGACGATGCTCTTTCAGACAAGGCATTTAAGCGCAGCCTCGAGTGCAGGCGGATAACCCGGGCCCACCGGACAATGCGGCTCCGCGTCGAGCACGCGCCAAAAGACCGCATTGGGGAGTTTGTCGCGCAACGCTGCCACATGCGCAACATGGGTCAGATG
Organism: uncultured Pseudomonadota bacterium; assembly: GCA_963837965.1. GTDB lineage: Bacteria > Pseudomonadota > Alphaproteobacteria > Rhizobiales > Xanthobacteraceae > Pseudolabrys. The sequence continues at coordinate 515,695 of CAWIPY010000017.1, forward strand.
ATCGAGCGCGCCGACGATGAGGGCAACGGGTTGTGTGATCTTGGCCGCGAGCGGCGTTAGATCGTGGAAGGGCCATTCCTCCCGCGCTCGCGGGACTTCTCGGTCGAGGAGGTCCAATGAATTATCCGCTTCATGGGCCTTTATCAATAAACTGCCCGCCGTCACGGGCGAGATCGCGAGGACAGCGGGCACCCGTGACGTTTCGGCGGCAAGGCGCAGGGCCGCGTAGCCGCCCATGCTGTGGCCGGCGACGAGAGCGATCGGGCCTTGCGCTTCGATCTCGGCCCAGTTCAGCACCTCCGCGAGGTCCGCGACCGCACCGGCCATCGTGAAATCTTGCGAGTTTCCGTCGCTGCAATTCGCATTTGAATTTCGCAAGTTGGGCGCGATGACGCCGAGGCCGGCATTGCGGCATGCAGCGATGACCGGGAGCATGTGCGGCTGGTCAGGCGAGCCATGGAGTCCATGCGCAACGATGGCAGTCCGCCGACCCGGCTCGATACCGTGAAGATCGAGCGCCAGTCGCTGGTCCCCTATCTCCAGCCAACGGCGGTGTGGACGCGGCTGTGTCATCGGCGGCGCCCTCTGAGCCGCAGCGCGCGCTCGGCGTCGGAACGCGGCTTCTGCGCTCGCACCGGCACTCGGCCTAGATCGCGGCCCCGGCGGGCCGAAGGGGTGGAATTGGAGGCCGCCGAGCGGAGCGGCCGGTTAAATGCATCCGGATATGCGCCAACCGCCTTGCTATGGGACTGTCGCCCGGCGAGCTTGAGCAGCGGACGTTCCGCGAACAGGTGCAGCGCGATCCCTGCACCGAGAGCAATCGCGCCGCACAAGGCAAGCATCAACGGCGCCGGGGTGACGGCCGGCAAGCCAAGGGCGCCAATGAGCGGTGCTGCGAGCTTCATGGCGGGAAGATGGACCAGATAGATCGAGTAGGAGGCGTCCCCGAGGAGCGCCAGAACAAACGGAACGAACCATCCACGCCCGCGCTCTCCCGCAGCGAGCGCCGCCACTGCGGTCGCCGCGCCGATCCCCTCGCAGAGAGTCATCACGCCGTTGTTCCAGTCCACGATGTTGTAGGCGGCGGTCAGTGGAGCGGCCAGGAAGGCGGCTGCTCCGGTCCAGAGCAGAAGGCCCGCCCAAGCCGGCTTGATCCGCTCGGCGGCAATCGCCGACAGCATGCCGAGGCCGAACAGCAGGTTGAACGGCGAGAAGAGAAAGTGCCAGGGAAACGGGTGCACATAGGCATGCACAAAGGGCAGCATTCCCGCTAAGCAAGCCAGCCCCCATGCGGCGAATAATGTGCGGCCGATGCGCGGACTAATAACCAATAAAAGAAAAGCCGCATAGAAGAGAATTTCATGCTCCAGCGTCCAGGCGACCGCAAGCAACGGAAATCCGTTGGTGGGCAGTAGTGTCAGCGATTTCAGCACCCATCCGAGATTCAGCAGATTGCCCCCTACACTGTGCACAAGCGGATGGACGGCCAACACAAGGGCCATCACCAGCCAGTAGATCGGGTAGATCCGCATAAAGCGCTTACGCAGGAACCGCCATGCTCTCTCTGGCCTGCCAAAATCGTTCCGGTGGACGATAAAAATAATGAAGCCGGAGAGCACAAAAAAGAACTCGACGCCGGCATTGCCAATGTCGAACAATCGTGGCCCGTGCGTGCCACCGTAAAGCTGCAGAGGAAGAATGACGACGTTGGCGTGGAACAGCACGACCGCCAACGCCGCGATCCCGCGCCCAGCCTGTATAGTCGCGAGCCGCGCCGGTTTTTTCGATTCCAATCCCGCAGTGCGCGCGCGCGAATTGGACAATGATTTGGATCGGTTTTCGGTCACGCTGGGACGACGCTTGAAGCCCCCACGCAGTTCCTTCGATAGGGCGCATCGCGCCCTGAAGCGAACGACGACCAGGACGTGTCTGCACCGACTCCACTAGCACGAACCGGAACCTTATCCGGCGGGCTGTGTTGGCGATGAGACGCGAGCATCCGGCATTTTCGACAACGGCCGCCGGAAGAGCCATTCAGGTTCCGCTCTATCAATCCAAGACAGTGAGGTGAAACATGCGACTGACGATTCTCGCCGCCGCTCTGGCGACGACGTGCTTGTGCGCACCAGCTCTGGCCCAGAGCGACATGCCGCAGCAACAGGGACAATCCTCAGCAATGCAGCAGAACAGCACGATGAATTCGAATCGAGGCACGCAGGCAACGCCTAGAGAGAATCATGGAATGACGGGCCAGGCTAATTCGCCTCAGCCGCGCGGCAACTCAGCACAGCCGAACACGGCCGCCGCGCGCGGAGACGCGGACGATTCCGTTGGGATGGTTGCCAATTCGCCCGAAAGCACGACCGGCGGGCGGGTGCGCTATGTGACCAACAATGACCGGAACCTCTGGAGTGCCGAGAAACTCGACGGCGTCGACGTTTACAATGACCAGAACAAAAAAATCGGCGCGATCGAAGACGTATTGGTGGACCGCAATGGCCAAGTGAAGGCAGTCGTGATTGGTGTCGGCGGGTTCCTGGGCATCGGGCAGCACGACGTCGCCGTCTCGTTCGATTCCCTACAGTGGCAAATGAGAAATCCGAGTGAGGACACTGCTGCGGTCAATGGTTCGGTCGCTCAGACCACTGGCGCCAACTCCAATTCGGCGGCGACCAACAATATGAACGCCGGTGCGAACGGCAATGCAAACCGCGACGCGCCTGCGCGAGCGATTCTCCCAGGTGCGACAGAGAAGAAGCTGAAGAGCGCGCCTGAATTCAAGTACGCCCATTAACACCAGTCGAGCACGAGGGCCGTCAAATAGCGGCCCTCGTGCCGGCGCATAGAAATGCCGACGGTCTTGCGCAGCCCGACATCGGCTCGCGCGGAGCATTTCCGCGGTGCGCCACATCGTCGCTTTGGCGCAGTCGCACGGCGTTCAGGTCAATCCGCACGTGGGGGGTTCGGCCGTCGCCAAGGCGGCCTCTCTGCAGGTGATCGCCGCCCTCCCGGTCGCCCACCACAGCCTGTTCGTGCAGGAGCTGGTGCTCGAATACGACCGCTCGGCGCACCCGTTCCGGCAGCGGCTTGTCAGCGAACCGATCGAGCAGGTCAATGGATGGGTGCAAATCCCATCCAAGCCGGGCCTCGGCGTGGAAGTCGACCGGTCGATGCTCGAACGCTTTCGCGCGGGCTCGATATGAGGTTCGCTTCAATATCCGGTTTGCTGGAAAGCGGTCGAGCTGCCGCGCGGTTGCGAAGTGTCGCGAACACTGCCGGCGTTTTTGTGCCGATGAATTCGGCCGCTATCTCAGGGAGACAACGTTTACGCCGGCGCCTTGGTCCTCGGTGTCGCGCAACAATTGAGGCCACACCTGATTGCGGCCACTGCGCTTGGCCGCGTAAAGCGCGGCATCGGCCGCCGCGATCAATTCCATTGCCGCGACCGTCGAAACCGGGCTGGCCGCCGTTCCGCAGCTCACAGTGACAATACGCGTCGCCCCGAGTCCCTCGTGCGGAATGGCCAGTGTTTCGACCGAGCGCCTCATCCGTTCGGCGATACGGGTCGCGCTCGATACGTCCGTTTTGGGAAGCACGATGAGAATTTCCTCGCCGCCATAGCGCACGCCGAGATCGTCGACATTGCGCAGTTCGGCGCTGATGCAGGCCGCGACGCGCTTCAGGCATGCATCGCCTGAAACATGCCCATACCGATCGTTGAACGGTTTGAAATGATCGATGTCGAGCATGATCATCGCGACCGGCGACACGGTGTCGTCGTTCTTTTGCCAAAGCTCGGCAAGGCACGTATCCAGATGATGCCTGTTGGAAAGATCGGTGAGGGCATCGCGTTTGGCTGCCTCCTCCACCTCTTTGTGCCGCAGCCGATCCCGCAGCGCATGCAGGTAGGCGCGCCGGGCGTCCCGCTCGAGATAGTAATTGCTGACCAGGGTGAGATAGGCAGCGGCGGCAAGCGTCCCAACCGCAACCAGCGCGACCGGCAGCGGCAGGTGGCCGCTGACGGCAACGGCCAGACCATGGCACGCGATGATTATGCTCGAAACAACGACGGCGTATCTGAATGGCAAGCGCTGCACCGTGTTCGTGAACAAGACGACGAGCAGCACGAAATATTGATAGTGGTCGGCGTTGGGAGACGCTGTGAGAACGAAACTCACCAGGATTTGCAGAACGATCGCGACCGGGATCGACGCGGCCAAACCCTCGCGCAACAACTTAGAGCTGTCATCTTTCGTGAGCCAGCCGGTCAACAGGATCCACGGCGTAACGACGGCGAAGTGCAATAAAATGGCGATATCGATCCTATCCCCTACCAGCAGCCAATCGAAGATCAGGAACAGATTGTAGATGACGACAATCGTGGGAATGGCCGCGCGCAACCGCTGCGCTCGACGGCGGCGCGTATCGTGCTCGAACCGGCGCTCGAGCCAGCCGGGAAACGTAAGGCCCTTGTGACGCTCGGCGATGAAGGCGTCGATCGCGTCAAGCGTTATGGGGTGGTCGGCCATCAGCGGATCACATGTGGAATGCCGCTCGATAGCGCATTGACGCTTCGGTTAGGTTAAAGCGTTCTGCCGCTTCTTCGGAGATAATTAATGAACTGTGTTCGCGCTTGCGGCCAACACGTTCAGTAACGCGACAAATTTGAATTGCATTGTCGCTGCGATGCTGGAAGTGCGGCAATGCTCCGCGTCATTTCCGAGCTCGAGTTCGGTCATCCTCCGCATGCGCAGGATTTGCCGCTTCCGCCAAACTGGCGTGAAAAGAACTAGCTGAGGCGACTGGGATGCCCGGTAGCGCCTCAATACCCGATGGCGCAGCCGTCCTTGCGCGGCTCGGAGCCGGCGATCAGTACGCCGCGCTGCCAGTCGATCTTGATGGTCTGCGCGCCGCCCCAGGGCGACGGCGCCATCACGACGTTGTGCCCGCGTGCCTTCAGCCCCTCGATGGTCCCGGGTCGCGTCGCGTGCTCGACCACCGTCTGCTCGCCCTCGAAGAAGAAGCGCGGACAGTCGATCGCCTCCTGCACGTCCATGCCGTAGTCCAGCATGTTGGTGATGATCTGCACATGGCCCATGGGCTGGTAGTCGGCGCCCATCACGCCGAAGCTCATGTCGCAGCGGCCGTCGCGCATCGCCATGGCCGGGATGATGGTGTGCATCGGCCGCTTGTTGGGTCCGAAGGTGTTGGGATGACCGGGCTCGAGCGTGAAGCAGGAGCCGCGGTTGTTGAGCAGGATGCCGGTCTTCTCGGTGCAGATGCCGGTGCCGAAGCTGGAATACAGCGAGTTGATGAAGGAGCAGGCCATGCGGTCGCGGTCGACCACGGTGAGATAGATCGTGTCCTTGCCCGGCGTCGGATGCGGCGGCAGCTTGGCGCGCTTGGACATGTCGATCTTCGACGCCAGCTTCTTGGCGAAGCCCTTGTCCAGCAGGTCGGCGACCGCGATCCGCATGTGCGCGGGATCGGCGATATGGGTATCGCGCACGGCGAAGCCCATGCGTGCCGCCTCGAGCACCAGATGGAAACGCTCCGGCCCGAGCGGGTCGAGTGCGGCCAGATCGAAATTCTCCAGGATGTTGAGCATCACCAGCGCGGTGAGCCCCTGCCCGTTGGGTGGAATCTCGACGAGGTCGAGGCCACGGTAATTGGTCGAGATCGGCTCCACCGCGTCGCCGCGATGGTTGGCGAAATCTTCCGCCGTGAGGAATGAGCCGCGCGCGGCAAGCGTCGCCGCCATGTCGTCGGCGATCTCGCCTTCATAGAAGGCGCGCGCGCCTTTTGCGGCGAGCGTCTTCAGCGTGGCGGCCAGCGCCGGCAGCCGGATCACGTCGCCTTCTTGCGGCGCCTTGCCGTCGAACAGGTAATGCCTGGCGGCGGCGGGGTCGGCACTGAGCTTGGCAACATGGCGCTGCCAGTCCCAGGCCACGCGCGCGGCCACCGGAAATCCGTTCTCGGCATGCCGGATCGCCGGCTGCAGCACGCGGTCGAGGCCGAAGCGGCCGTGCTCCTTGAGGATCGCCTCCCAGGCTTCCAGCGAGCCGGGCACCGTGACCGCATGCGCCGAAGTGCCGCCGATCGCGTCCATGCCCTGGTTGCGTAGTGCCTGCTCGGAGGCCTTGGCGCCTGCCCGGCCGCAGCCGTTGTAGCCCCAGACCGGCTTGTCCGGCCGCGCGATAAGCGTGAAGCAGTCGCCGCCGATGCCGGTCATGTGCGGTTCGACTACGCAGAGCGTGGCGCAGGCGGCGACCGCCGCGTCGGCCGCGTTGCCGCCCGCGCGCAGGATGTCGATGGCCGCGAGCGTCGCCAGCGGATGGGAGGTGGCGGCCATGCCTTCGCAGGCGATCACGGGCGAGCGCCCGGGGAACTGGAAATCGCGGCTCATTGTCTCGTCGAGGAAATACGCAGGGAAGGAACGGTCAAAGGTGCGAGGCACCTTCGACGGTGAGGTCGCGCTGCGCAGTGCGCAGGGTCACCGCGAAGCCGCCGAGGACGTCGACAAAGCTGACGACCAGCAACAGAAAGAACGTGCCGGTCGCCGCCTGCGTCACCAGCAGGAACTCGACCAGCATGCCGAGAAAGAGGATGAGCGAGAGCCCGTGGTCGATGATGGTGCGCACGCCGATGCGAGTCGACTTCAGCACCTCGCCGAACAGGACCAAGATGGCAAAGGCCACCAGCAGATCGCCCGCCGACATGGTCCATGCGGCGCCGGACACCATGTGCACGCTGGTCACGATGCCGGTCCAGCTCACGCCCGGCATCAGGAAGGCGACGATGTTGTAGATCGCGAAGGGCAGCAGCAGCAGGGGAAAGCCGAGCATGAACATGACAGGGCTCTCCCGGGGCTCTTACTGCTCGGTCTTCGCCTTGAGCACCTGGCGGCCTTTGTACATGCCCGTCTTCAGGTCGATGTGGTGCGGCCGGCGCAGCTCGCCGGAATCCTTGTCTTCGATATAGGTCGGGCGCTTGAGTGCGTCGGCCGAGCGGCGCATGCCGCGGCGCGACGGCGAGGTTTTTCGTTTCGGCACAGCCATGGACGTGGAACTCCTGGAAATACGCGGGTTATGGCGATTTGAGCGGGCTTATAGAGGATGGCTTGTCCAAACGCTAGCCCTCACCGCCGCAGCCGGACGGTCAACGGCCCTGCCGCAGGCAGGCGGTGGCGGCGGCCGGGGCGGCACGGGAGCGGGCGACGTAAAGCGCGGCGAGGCGGTGCAAAGTCCGATCCGGACGGCGGGCGTCGCGCGCGTGCGGATTGGGCAGTTCCGCGGCCAGCAGCGCCGCCTGGCGGCGGGTGAGGTGGTCGGCGTGCCGGTGGAAGGCCCGCTGCGCCCCCGCCTCCACGCCGAATTCGCCGTGGGGGCCCCATTCGGCGATGTTGAAGTAGATTTCCAGGATGCGCCGCTTGGACAGAACCAGGTCGGTCCACAGCGCCAGCGGGAATTCCAGCGCCTTGCGCACGAAGCTGTGGCCGGGCCAGAGGAACAGGTTCTTCACCACCTGCTGGGTGATGGTGGAGGCCCCGCGCATATCGCCGAGGTCGTCGGCATGGTCGATGGCGTTCTGGATCTGGGTGAAGTCGACCCCGTGATGGGTGCAGAAGCGGCCGTCCTCGGCAATGATGACGGCGAGCGACAGAGCCGGGGACACTTGCGACAGCGGCACGTAGATGCGGTGCACCCGTTCCCCCATCATCCGCCGCCAGATCATCACCGTCGATACCGGCTCGCCGAAAGCATAAAACGGCGCGATCAGGTAGGGCAGCAGCACGAGGCCGAGCACGGCCAGCACTGCCAGACCCAGGGGACGCGGTACCCGCGGCAGGCGCAGGATGTCATAGGCGAGGCTCAGGCGCTTGCGCACGCGGTGCTTGGCGGGTCTGTGCATGCCGGCGACACTACCGCATCCGGCGGCGGAATTGCCGCGAGGGCTAACGAAAGGTAAATGGCCGCCATGGACGCGAGGTTCCGTCGGGCGTTTGGCCGGAAGACCGGTTGGGGCGAGCGCCGCCAGCGTGATTTCCGGGCGGCGCGAGCGAGCCGGTAATGGCGCGCCCCGTAAACCCGCCTAGACGCGGCCTGACGCGCCTTGCCCGCATCGTCCGCGCGCGGCCGAGGTTGTTCGTTTCGGCGCTCGTCGGCTTGGCCGCGATCGCGCTGTCTCCCGCTCGCTGGGAACTGGCGACCCGCCTGCTGGTCGGCTGGGACATCGGCGTGATGCTCTACCTGATCGCCGCCTATCAATTGATGGCCGTCGGCGATGAAAGGCGCATGCGCCGCTGGGCCGGGTTCGAGGACGAGGGGCGTTTCGGCGTCCTGATCCTGACTGTTGCCGCAGCCTTGGCGAGCCTTGGCGCCATCGTCGCGCTGCTCGGCAGCGCGCACGGCAACCCTGGCGCACGCGGTCCGTGGCAGCTCGGGCTGGCCACGCTCACGATCCTGCTGTCGTGGGCCTTCATTCACACGATCTTTGCGCTGCACTACGCGCACGAATATTACGGCGAGCGCGGCGGCAAGAAGAGCGGGCTGAATTTCCCCGATGACGAACTGCCGGATTACTGGGATTTCGTCTATTTTTCCTTCGTCATCGGCATGACATCCCAGGTATCTGACGTGGCCACGGTATCCAAGCCGATCCGCCGCACGGTCGCCGCCCATGGTATCGTCTCTTTCCTGTTCAACGCGGCGCTGCTCGCGCTCACGGTGAACATCGCGGCGAGTGCGATTTGATCTGCTTCCGGAAGACGAGCGAGAGGCGGCTCCGATGACAGCGATCATGCAGACGCTGCTGTTCATGCTGGCGGTGCTGGCGGCGGTCGCCGTCGCGGCCAGGCGCCTCAACATCGCGCCGTCCATCCTGCTGGTTGTGGCGGGGATCGGCATGGCGCTGGTTCCCGGCCTGCCGCGGGTGACGCTGGCGCCGGAAGTCGTGCTGCTGGTGATCCTGCCGCCGCTCATCTATTCGGCCGGTGTCGCCATGAGCTGGCGCGAGTTCAAATTCAACCTGCGGCCGATCGCACTGCTCGCCTTCGGCTGCGTGGTGTTCACGGCAAGCGCGGTGGCGGCGGCAGCGCATTATCTGCTCGGATTCAGCTGGGCGGTCGGCTTCCTGCTCGGCGCCATCGTATCGCCCCCCGACGTGCTGGCGCCGCTGGCGGTGGCCCGGCGGCTGCCGCTGCCGCGCCGCTTGATCGTGGTGCTGGAGGGCGAAGGGCTCAACAACGACGCGACCGCGCTCATCCTCTACCGCTTCGCGGTGGCGGCGGTCGTCTCCGGCACCTTCTCGCTATCCGAAGCCGCCGGCACTTTCGCTGCGATCGTGGCGGGTGAGATCGTCTGGGGTATCGCGGTCGGCTGGCTCTCCTTGCGCCTGCGCCAATGGGCGCACGATCCGCGCGTGGAGATCACGCTGTCGCTGATGACGCCCTACCTCGCGTTCTGGGTGCCGGCGCATCTCGGCGGCTCCGGCGTGCTGGCGACCGTCGCCTGCGGGCTCTATGTGAGCTGGAACGGGCCGCTGCTCATTTCGTCGGCGACGCGTCTGCAAGGCGTCTTCTTCTGGGACTTGCTGGTCTATCTGATCGAGGGCCTGGTGTTCCTGGTGACGGGGCTTGAAGCGCGCGCGCTGATGGACAACGCCACCACGTTTTCGATGTCCGAATTGCTGACGACGACGGCCTTGACCGCGCTGATCGTGATCGTGGCGCGCTTCATCTGGGTGTTCCCGGCGGCTTACGTGCCGCGCTGGATCCCGGCGGTGGCGCGGCGCGATCCGCCGCCGCCGTGGCAGCTGCCATTCTTCGTCGCCTTCACCGGCGTGCGGGGCGTGGTCTCACTCGCCGCCGCCTTGGCGATCCCCTACACGCTCGACAATGGCGCGCCGTTTCCGCACCGCGACCTCATCCTGTTCGTCACTTTCGGCGTGATCATCGTGACGCTGATCGGGCTCGGCTCGCTGGTGCCCTTCGTGGTGCGGTGGCTCGGTCTGCCGCGGCTCGGCAACGAGGAGCACATGAGCGAGATCGCGACGGAGCTCGACGCGCGCCAGGCCGCGCTCGCCGAGGTCGAAAAGCGGCTGGAGCAGGTCGCCGGCGAGCGCAAGCTGCCGGATAGCGTGGTGGAACTGCTGCGCACGCGCCATTTAAGCCGTTCGCAGATTCTGCCCCAGAACCTTGCGGACGGGCTCGAATTCACGCGCGTCGGCGCAGGCGTGAAGAAGGAGCTGATCGATGCCGAGCGCGAATTCATCTTCCGCCTGTTGCGCGACGGCAAGATCACCGACGAGGCGCGGCGGCGCATCGAATATGAGCTTGATCTGGAAGAGGCGAGTTTGGCCAATCGCGCCAGCGACGGCGGCGGCTGGTTTTAGCCGCTGTGCTCTTCCCCTGTCGTTGCCGGGCTTGGCCCGGCAATCCATCATTTTTTGAAGATGCATGCGCGGGTCGAGCCCGCGCGTGCCGCGCAGAGTCGCGCGCTTATTCGCCCGGCTTCACTTCGTGCCGCTGCGCTTCGGCCGGCGTGTCCGGAATGAGCGAAGGCTGCCCCTGCGCATCGCCGGTGAGGCCCTGCTCCTGCGCCTCGTGCTTGGCCTGGCGCCAAGCGGCGTCGGCGACGTGCTGAGCGGCCTCCTTGCCCTCGTGCCATTTCTCCTCCGCCATCTCGCTGGCGCGTTCTTTCATGGCGTCGCTGGTTTCGCCCATGTAGCGGTTCTCGGTTTCGCTGACCGGCAGGATGGCGCCGATCGCGGCGCCCAACGCCACGCCGATGCCGGCGAGCACCAGCGGCTCATTCTTGAGAAACTGCGCCATGCTGCCGGCGCTGCTTGCCGCCCCCGAGCCGACCGCCGAGGCGGAACGGCGCATGGCGCCGGCCGCGCGCCGCGCCCCGCCGGCGGTGGCGTCATAGGCGTCGGCCGCCATATGCGTCGCGCTGCCATAGGCGGAATATGCCGCGTCGGTAGCCGACCCGGCCGCCTCGCGCAGGCTGTCGCGCAAGGCACGGGCGCGCGCCCTCAGGCTCGCCGCCGCGCTGCGCGTACGCTCGGCCCACTGCTCGGCGGTCTCGCCGGTACGCTGCTGCGCGTCGCCGATCATGGCGCGGGCGCGTGTCGCCCATTGCTCCGACGTCTCGCCGACGCGCTGGCTGATGCCGTTGGCGAGGCCGCGCGTGCGCGCCGCCCAGTCCTCGGTGGTTTCGCCGGTGCGTTGGGCCAGGTCGTTGAGCGTGCCGCGCACCCGATCCGACCATTGTTCGGCCGTCTCACCGGTGCGCTGCGCCATGTCGTTGGCGAAGTCCGAGGCGCTGTCCGCCATCTCCGAAGCCGCATGTGCGCTTCGGTTGGTGACGGAGGCGCTGGCGCGGCGGGCGCGCTGGGCTGCATCGGAGAAGGCGTCGGCGGACTCCGACACGGTGCCGTAGTAGCCGTCGCCGTTGGGGCGCGAGCGGCGGTTGCCCATCATCAGCCAGCCGATGCCGGCCGCGATCATCACGGCGGGAAGCGGGTTATCGACCATCTGCTGGCCGAGATTGCGCACGAACTGGCCGGCGCGGCCGTCGCGCGTGAAGTCGAGTGTCTGGTCCATTATCTGTCCCGGCGTTAATCGTTCACGCAGTTCGTCTAAGGATTCGATGATTTGGCCGCGCGTCGATTCGGCCTGTCGTTCAAGCTGCTCGCTGGTACTCATGTTCTCTCCGCGCCTGCCGCTTCGCCGCGGCGGCGTCCTCTTGCAGTTGATGGATGGTCTTGTTCGGCACCAGCCGCTTGGCGTTGAGGCGGCTCACGCCGATCATCGTCAGGATGAGCCCTATCAGGAGCACGCCGCCGCCTATGGCGAGCGCAGACCAGTAGGGCGCGAGACCGGTTGTTTCGAGCCCGGTGACGGCCGCCTCCAGCAGGATGACCAGCGCGGGCATCAGCAGGACAGCGCCGGCGATCACCATGACGAGGCCGGCGACCATCTTCGTGATCTTCTCGCTGATTTCGGCGCGGGCGAGCTCGCTCTCGGTGCGCAGCAGTGTGGTGAACTGCATCAGGAGATCGGTGACGATCCCCGTGATGCTGCGGTCGTTCTGGGATGTCGTCATCGGACGCCCCCTTTCTCTTTAATGGCTCGAGCTTTTCAGGAAGCGCGACAGCGCCAGACCCGCCACGACGGAAGCAGCGAAAGCCGCAGCCGGCTGCTGACGGGCGAAACCGTCGAGGCGCGCCAACAGATCGTCGACGCTGCGCCGGCGCAGCCGCTCGGAGGCGCCTTGCAGGGAATCGGCGGCGGAATGGATGTAGGAAGCGGCGCCAGGGATCTCCTTGCCGAGTTCGTCGGCGGCGCCATGCACGGCGCGGCCGAAGGCGTCGATGCGTTCGGCGCCGGCGGACTTCTGCTCTTCGGCCATTTCACGCGCTCTGCTCTTTACGCTCTCGGTGGCGCTATCGAACATGCCGTAGACGCCGTGCAGGCCGGAACTGCCGTCCCCGCGCGGTGCGTTGCGTTGCGCGAAATCTTCCGCCGTCGCCGCCGGGCGAACGGTTTCATCCATCTGTGCCATGATAGGTTCCCTCTCTGCGACGGCGGGAGCCTCGCCGCGTTCCGCGGCGGCCCGCTCTGTCCGCGAAATTTGTTTGTCTCGAATGCTAACCGCTCGTGATGAATTGGGTTCCGCGCCGCCAAAAATTCGGCGCGAATGCGGCAAGCGGAATGTCAAATTTTATACGTGTGCTTTGGTGCGCCGGGCCGCCAAGGAACATGCGCCGGCGTCGGGGGCCGTCGCCTTTCGAAGCTCGCGCGTTCCGCGCTCGCGCCTCGGGGTGACGGTCGGTCGACGGCGAGCGAGCCGCCGCTACTGCGCCGTCATGTTGTAGATCCAGGCGACGATGGCGCCCGCGACCAGGCCGTCGACGAAGGCCCAGACGCCGCCGATGAAGGCGCCGAGGATCGACGGGGCGTAGCCGATGTAGAGCGTGCCGAGTCCTTCGACGATACCGCCGCCCCAGTTGAACATGGCGGTGATGCCGACGCAGAACACGTAGACCGCCCACAAGACGCCAAAGGCTAGGCCGAGCGGCACGGGCTGGAGTTTGTTCATAGGTGGCTTCCTTGGATCGCAGCGTGGGTTGAGCGAAACAAAAGTCACGGCCTCGTGCATGAGCCTTGACAGGTTTCTCTTCGCTTAACGCTCCGCACTGCAAAGGTAACTGAAGGCAGGCCGCGCTTCGCGACCTTTTCTCCGCCCTACTGCGCTACGTAGGTCACGTGCACATAGTTCGACGCGTCGACGGGCTTCATCGTGCGCAGGGCGTTTGGCGCGCGCGCGTACGTCACTTGCAATGCGGTGTTGGACAGCCACTGCATCTTCGGCAGGTCGCCGCGCTCTGACGGCGGGGCGCAGGGCCCGGAATAAACCTGGTACGTCTTTTCGCTCTGCGCGAAGCTGTTCGGGTAGACGGAAAGATAAACCGAGATGGTGTCGAAGCACGCACCATCGCGGGTCAAGGACACGCGCACCGCCTTGTAGCGGCCGTCGGGGGCGGCGACCGCCGTGACGGTCTTCAGCGGGCGCGTGGCGGTGAGGTTGAAATAGACCGACAGCGCGGCGCCGATGACGATCAGCGCCACAAAGCCGACCAGAAACGTTTTGGCTTTCACTCGGCCGCGGTCCGCGCGCCGCCGGCGCCGAAGCGGCGCTCGATATAGTCGATCACCATCTGCTTGAAGTCGGCGCTGAGCGTTGCGCCGCGCAGAGTGGCGGCCTTCTTGCCGTCGATGAATACCGGCGCGGTCGGCTGCTCGCCGGTGCCGGGCAGCGAAATGCCGATGTCGGCGTGCTTGGATTCACCCGGGCCGTTGACGATGCAGCCCATCACCGCGACGTTGAGCGTCTCCACGCCCGGATACTGCGTCTTCCACACAGGCATCGAGTCGCGGATGAAGCCCTGGATGTCGGAGGCGAGCTCCTGGAAGGTGGTCGATGTAGTGCGGCCGCAGCCGGGGCAGGCCGCCACCAGCGGCACGAAGGTGCGCAGGCCCATGGTCTGCAGCAGCTCCTGCGCCACCTGCACCTCGCGCGTGCGGTCCCCGCCCGGCTCGGGCGTGAGCGAGATGCGGACGGTGTCGCCGATGCCTTGCTGCAGCAGCACGCCCATGGCCGCTGAAGACGCCACGATGCCCTTGGTGCCCATGCCTGCTTCGGTCAGGCCGAGATGCAGCGCGTAGTCGCAGCGTCTGGCGAGCTCGAGATAGCAGGCGATGAGGTCCTGCACCGCCGAGACCTTGGCCGAGAGGATGATGCGGTTCTTCGGCAGGCCGATGTCTTCGGCGCGCGCGGCCGACCGAAGCGCCGACTGCACCATGGCCTCGTGCATCACCTCGCGCGCGTCGCGCGGATTCGGTGAGTCCGAATTCTCGTCCATCAGCTTGGTCAAGAGCTCCTGGTCGAGCGAGCCCCAGTTGACGCCGATGCGCACCGGCTTGCCGTGCTTGATCGCCATCTCGACGATCTGGGTGAACTGCGGGTCGCGCTTGCCCTTGAAGCCGACATTGCCCGGATTGATGCGGTACTTGTCGAGCGCTTCGGCGCAGGCCGGGTGGTCGGCGAGCAGCTTGTGGCCGATGTAGTGGAAATCGCCGACGATGGGCACGTTGACGCCCATCTGGCCGAGGCGGTCCTTGATGTGCGGCACGGCTGCCGCCGCCTCGTCGCGGTCGACGGTGATGCGCACCAGTTCGGAGCCGGCGCGCGCGAGCGCCGCCACCTGGCGGGCGGTGCCCTCGATGTCGGCGGTGTCGGTATTGGTCATCGACTGCACGACGATCGGCGCGCCGCCGCCGACCATGACGCCGCCGACATCCACTCCGACCGTATTATGACGACCCTGCGCGCTGGTACTCATGAGGATATCCCAGAAACAATGCAGCCCCGGCAAAAGTTCCCGCCAAGGGCGTGCCAGACAAATATGACAGGGTCAATGCAGGCGCCAGGGGCCATTTTTCGCGGCGCTAGTCCTGTCATTTGGCCCGATTCACCAAGATCAGCCCGCCGGCCACCAGCGCCACCGCGGCGGAGAAGGCCGGTGTCAGCGGCTCGTGCAGCACCAGATGGCCGGCGGCGACGCCGAACAGCGGGGTGAGGAAGGTGAAAGCGGACAGGCGGTTTGCGGAATAACGCATCACCAGGGCGAACCAGATGACGAAGGTGACGCTCACCACCCAGAAGGTCTGATAGGCCAGCGCGCCGATGGCGATGGCGGAGGGCGCATGCACGATATGCTCGCCGGCAAGCCACGCGGCTATCGCCATCACCGGGCCGGAAACCACGAGCTGATACAGCATCACTTTTTCGGGCGCGATACGGGAGAGCGGGCTCGCTTTGATGAGCAGCGTGGTGGCGGCCCACAAGAGTGCGGCGCCGACCACCATCATATCGCCGATGAACTGGCGCGGATCGAGCGCGGGGGTGGGCACGCCGAAGGCCAGCAACATGCCGGCGAAGGACAGCATCAGACCCGCCCATTGCGACAGGCGGAAACGGTCGGCCGGCAGGAAGACGCGGGTGCCGAGCACCACGAAGAACGGCGCCAGATAGAGGAACAGCACCGCCCGCGTGGCGGTGGTGTAGACCAGTCCCTGGTAGATCAGGATGAACTCGGCGGCGAACAGCACGCCCGCCGTCGCGCCGAGAAGAAGCGTCCCGTCGCGCGCCAGAAGCGGCCGTCCGCGCGCCCAGGCGATGGCGGCGACCATCAGGGCGGCGCCGGCCGAACGGATGGCGCCCTGCAGCATCGGCGGAATGTCGTGGATGGCGAGCTTCACCGAGACCTGGTTGAAGCCCCAGGACAGGCAGAGCAGCACCGTGAGCGTGGCGGCGAATGCGTCGAGCGGCCGCGTATGGTGGTGGGTGGCGGAGGTGGTGGACATGAAAATTCCGGCGCCCGGTTCTACCGCGTGACGGCGCGGGAAGCTATGCGGGCGAACGCAACTCTGTTGCGGCCGGCGTCGCGATGACGGGAACTACTTGCAGTGCGCGCAGATGCCGGAAATCTCGATCACCGGCGTCTTCGGCGTGAAGCCGGCGGCGCGCGAGGCCGACCTGATGGTATCGGCGACGGCTGCGCTCGCCGCCTCGCCCACGGCGCCGCATTTTTCGCAGATGAGGAACACGACCGGATCGCCGCTTTCGTGATTGTGCACGCAGGCGATGAAGGCGTTGCGGCTCTCGATGCGGTGGACAAGGCTCTGTTCGCGGAGGAAATCGAGGGCGCGGTAGATGGTGATGGGCGCCGGCCGCGAACCCTGCTCGGCCAGCCGGTCGATCAGTTCGTAGGCGCCGAGCGGCGCGTGGCTTGCGAGCAGCGCCTCCAGCACCTGGCGGCGCATGGGGGTGAGCCGCTCAGCGCGCGCGGCGCAGATCGCTTCGGCATGGGCGATTGCCGCGGTGGCGCAGCGGTCATGGTCGTGGCCGGGTGCCGGAAAGACCGACTGAACATTCGTCTTGCGGGCCAAGGGACCTCCTTCGCCAATGTAGCGCGATCGGCGCAGATTCGCGAACTGGCATAGCCTTCACTGGTATATATTGCATCGCAGCAAAAATGGGAGCAGGTTTCCGCCGCCCCCCGCAAGTCCACTCCCGCCATCGCACGAGGACGCCATGTTGAAAGGCAAGAGCGCGCTAATCACCGGTTCCACCTCCGGCATCGGGCTGGCGATTGCCCGCGCGCTGGCCAGGGACGGCGCCGGTGTGATGCTCAACGGCTTCGGCGATCCGGGCGAGATCGAAAAGTCGCGCGCCGGCATCGAGCAGGAGTTCGGCGTCAAGGCGCGCTATTCGTCCGCCGACATGGCCAAGCCGGCGGAGATCGCCGCGATGGTGGCTGCCACAGAGCAGGAATTCGGCGCCGTCGACGTGCTGGTCAACAATGCCGGTATCCAGTACGTGGCCAACATCGAGGATTTCCCGCCGGAGAAGTGGGACGCCATCATCGCCATCAATCTATCCTCCTCGTTCCACACCATCCGCGCGGCGATCCCAGGCATGAAGCGCCGCAAATGGGGCCGCATCATCAATATTTCCTCCGCGCATGGGCTGATCGCCAGCGGCCAGAAGGCCGCCTATGTCGCCGCCAAACACGGGCTGGTGGGCCTGACCAAAGTGGTGGCGATCGAGAGCGCGAATGCGGGCGTCACCTGCAACGCGATCTGTCCGGGCTGGGTGATGACGCCTCTGGTGGCGCAGCAGATTGACGCGCGCGCCAAGGCCGCCGGCCAGTCGTTCGACGAGGCGAAGGTGGCGCTGGTGGCGGAGAAGCAGCCGATGCTCGACTACACCAGGCCGGAGAGCATCGGCGCGCTGGCGGTTTTCCTGGCGAGCGAGGCGGCGGCGACCATTACCGGCTCGGCCTATTCGATCGACGGTGGCTGGACGGCGCAGTGATTTGCGTGTCCCGGGCGCGGCGCGGCGTGTAGGGGAGTGGAGCGGTGCGCCGCAGACCCGGGACCCCGGGTCGCGGCGTTTTCGTCCACCGGGACCCCCGATCATCGGCGCTTCATTCGCGCACAGCACGTCAATGACGCGCGAACATGGCGTGTCACTGGTGTTCCTTCTTCAACACCTCGGCCACGCGCGCGATCAGCATGGCGGCCACGGCTTCTTTCGATTGCGGCGGCCAGGCTTCCACGCCGGACGCGCTGACCAGTTCGATGGTGTTGCTGTCGCCGCCCATGATGCCGGTCTGCGGTGACACGTCGTTGGCGAGGATCCAGTCGCAGCCCTTGCGCGCCAGCTTTTCCCTGGCGTGAGCGGCCACGTTCTCGGTCTCGGCGGCAAATCCGATCACCAGGCGCGGCCGCTCCTTCTTGCGGTGCGCGATGGTGGACAGAATGTCGGGATTTTCCACGAAGGACAAAGCGGGCGCGGCTTCCCCCGGCGCCTTCTTGATTTTCTGCGCGCCGGCGTTGGCCACGCGCCAATCCGCCACCGCGGCGGCGAAGATCGCCACGTCGACCGGCAGCGCGCGCTCGACCGCGGTGAGCATGTCGCGCGCGCTCTCTACGTGGACGGTCTCGACGCCGGGCGGGTCGGGCAGGTTCACCGGTCCGCTGACCAGCGTCACCGCTGCTCCCGCTGCTGCTGCTGCTGCCGCGATGGCGTGGCCCTGCTTGCCGGAGGAGCGATTGGCGATATAGCGCACCGGGTCGATCGGCTCATGCGTCGGCCCGGATGTGACCAGCACGCGGGCGCCTTGCAGCAGCGCATCGGCGCGGACGAGCAGCCTGGCCGCGGCCTCGGCAATTTCCGTCGGCTCGGCCATGCGGCCACGGCCGCGCTCGCCCGCTTCCGCCATCTCGCCTTCGTTGGGACCGACGAAGGCAAAGCCGTCGGCGGCAAGCTGCGCGACATTGCGCTGCGTCGCCTTGTTCGCCCACATGTGCGGGTTCATCGCCGGCGCCAGCAGCACTTTCGCCGAGGTTGCCAGCAGCACTGCGGTGGCGAGATCGGAAGCCAGGCCGCCGGCGAGCTTGGCCATCAGGTCGGCGGTGGCGGGCGCCACCACGATGAGTTCGGCCTCGCGGGCGAGGCGGATATGGCCGACATCGAATTCGTGCGCGGGATCGAACAGATCGGTGAAGGCGCGCTCGCCGGCGAGCGCCCCCGCGGCCAGCGGCGTGACGAATTCCTGCGCCGCCTTGGTGAGGATGACGCGGACGGCCAGCCCGCGCTCCTTCAGCCGGCGAATAAGATCGAGGGATTTGTAGGCGGCGATGCCGCCGCCGATGACGAGCAGCACGCGCCGGGTCTGCCGGGCCGCCGGGGCCGCCGGCGCGGCCCCGGTTTGCGCCGGCGCGTTGGGCGGGTTGATCATGTCCAGCGCCTCGCGCCCCGTCTCCTCGGCGGCGAGGCGCAGGATGGTGCGCACCTCATCCTCCATGGACCGATTGTGCCGGGCAGCACGCAGACGCAGCAGCTTTTTCAGCCGCTCGTCGAGCTGGCGGACGGTGAGCGATGCCATGGAAATCCTATTGCTCTGACGTGGCTTAGGCACAAGGTGCTAGCATTGCAATCAACGCAATCATAACGGCTGTCGTGCGGGGCCGTCCAGGGGCGCTTGACAGCGCCGCGCGATCATGTACTTAACCAGTAAGTTATTTAACTAATCGGTGAAATAAGGATGCCAGCCGACCGCCTCTCCGCCACCTTCGCCGCGCTCGCCGATCCGACTCGCCGCGCCATCCTGGCGCGGCTGGCGCTTGGCGAGACCTCGGTGTCGAAGCTGGCCGAGCCTTTCGCCATGAGCCTGCCGGCCGTCTCGAAGCATCTCAAGGTGCTCGAGCGTGCCGGACTGATCACGCGCGGTCGCGACGCGCAGATGCGCCCCTGCAAGATCGAGGCGAAGGCGCTGAAGGAGGCCGACGACTGGCTGGAGGAATACCGCCGGCTGTGGGAGCAGCGGCTCGATCGGCTCGACGACTACCTGCAGACGCTGCAGGCGGAGGCCGCGGCGGAAAAACCGAAGGAGAAGAAACATGGGCGCCCAAAGCGGCATCGACCTTGAGCGGGATTCCCGCGCGATCATCGGCACGCGTATATTCGACGCGCCGCGCGATCTGGTGTTCGCGGCTTTCACCGATCCGGAGCATCTCGCGGCCTGGTGGGGCCCGGACGGCTTCTCGCTCACCACCCGCAGTTTCGATTTCCGGCCCGGCGGCGTCTGGCGCTTCGTCATGCACGGCCCGGACGGCCGCGATTACCAGAACCGCGTCACCTATGACGAAATCGTGCCGCCGGAGCGCATCGTCTACACGCACGGTGGTGGTGACGATGCCGAGCCGGTGCAGTTCACGCAGACCCTGAGCTTCGACGATATCGGCGGCGGCGGCACGCGGCTGACTTGGCACGGTGTCTTTCCCTCGGCCGAAGAGCGCGCCCGCCTCATCAAGGAATACGGCGCCGACAAGGGCCTTGCCCAGACCATGGCCCGGCTCGCCGGGCACGTGGCGGCGATGGCGAAGCAGGTTCCGACCAAATGAAGCACAGCGCGCCCTTTCGATCGTCGTGCGCCGGCTCG